>NZ_LT629777.1:0-4800000 GCF_900105475.1 Pseudomonas asplenii
CGTCGAACTGGTGGTCGACGTGCTCAATCGCTCGGCCGCCGACCTGCACCCCGATGGTCGACGCCTGGCATTGTCCATCGATCCGACAGCGCTGTGTGAGGTAGCCTGATGCCCTGTTTGAAGCCTGTCCTTTTGAAGAGAGATCTGCACTGATGGCCCTGGCAATTTTTGATCTGGATGAAACCCTGATTCACGGCGACTGCGCCACGCTCTGGAGCGAGCAGATGGGCCGCCTGGGCTGGGTCGACCCGGAATCGTTCATGCGCCGCAACAACGAACTGATGGATGCCTACAGCAAGGGCGAACTGGCCATGGAAGATTTCATGCTGTTCAGCCTGGAGCCAATGGCCGGACGTACTCCGCAGGAAATCGAACATCTGGTCGAGCCCTGGGTCGAGGACGTGATCGAGCCGCTGATCTACAGCGATGCCTGCACGGCCATCACCGGCCACCGCGACGCCGGCGACCGCATCCTGGTGATCTCCGCCTCGGGCACCCACCTGGTCAAGCCGATCGCCGAACGCCTGGGCATCGACGAAGTGCTGGGCATCGAGCTGGAAGTACTGCACGGCGTCTACAGCGGCCATACCACCGGCATCCTGACCTACCGCGAAGGCAAGATCACCCGCCTGCTGGAATGGCTCGACGCCGAAGGGGAAAATCTCGAAGGCGCGAGTTTCTATTCCGACTCGCGCAACGACCTGCCGTTGCTGCTCAGGGTCGATCACCCCCACGTGGTGAACCCCGATCCCGTGCTGCGCGAACAGGCGGAAAAGGCCGGTTGGCCGATTCACCAATGGAAATGAGGCGGCTGGCCTTGCAGCCGTCGGCATCGGCCCCCGAACATCGGGCGGCAGGCTGGCGATGAAAACCGGTTCCCGCTGTCGGAAACCAACCTTGTGGGTTCCAGCAGCGGGAGAAGTATTTCAAACAAGACAAATAGCAATAATTCTCGATATCATTCACGACTCCAGCCCTTGCCCCCTGAAGTCGTGAAGGATCGCCATGTCTCGTCCCAAGCCCGACCCCCTGTCGGCTGATACCTTTCGCGGGTTCTATGCGGACATCCTGCATTTCCTGCGCAAACGCACGGACAACGCCAGTGATGCCGCGGACATGACCCAGGATGTCTTCACCCAATGGCTGGACTACGACCAGCAAGCCAAGGTCGAGCAGCCACGAGCCTTCCTGTTCCAGATGGCACGCAATCTGCTGCGCGATCACTGGCGCAAGCAGAAGGTCAGACAAGCGGTGCACAGTGAGCAGGTCGACCCCGAGCAGGAGCCCGTGGCAGACGATCGCAACGATCCGCTGATCGCCGTACAGCGTCTGCAACGGCTCGAGCAATTGAAGGAGGTTCTCGCCGAACTCTCGCCTCGGCGCCGAGAAGCCCTTATGCTTGCCCGCTTCGAGGGCCTGAGTCAGGCTCGGATCGCTGAACGCATGGGGATTTCCGTCAGCATGGTGGAAAAACATATCGCCTTTGCCTTGCTGCACTGCAAACAGCGTCTGGAACAGGACCCTGGCAAGGAGCAGCCGGAATGACCCAAGCCACCGATATCGAGTTCGATGAAAACAGCGTCGAAGCCCAGGCAGCCAGCTGGTTTGCGCGCAATCGCGAGCAGGCTCCCGGCATCGACAAGGACTTCGAACAATGGCGGGCCACACCGGCCCACGCCAAGGCCTATGCCGAGTTCGAAGCCTTGTGGGCCGATCTGGCCGAACTCAGACAACGGAACAAACCGCTCCCCCTGCCTTCACGCCGCCACAAACCCTGGCGCCCGGCCCTGGCTGCGGCCGCCGCACTGGTCTGTGCGCTGCTGAGCAGCAATGTCGGAGCCCCCAACAGTCCTTACCGACATCAGGTCGCCGCCCATGCCGAAGGCACCCGCACGCTGAAACTGCCGGACGGCAGCACTTTGTATGTGAATGCCAACACGCGCCTGCGCATCAATTTCCGCAGCCTGCAACGGGATATCTACCTGGATCAGGGGCAGCTCTATCTGGAAGTCGCCGCCGACAAGGAACGCCCACTCTGGGTGCACGCCGGCAATGCGCGGGTGCGGGTGGTCGGCACCGCGTTCGATATGCGTCGCGGCCAGAAACAGCTGGTGGTCAGCGTCGCCCACGGCCAGGTTGCCTTCGAGCCCGAAGGCAATCCGAATACCGCAACCCTGCTCGAAGCCCGCCAACGCGGAGTCTACGACTACGCCAAAGGCACCGTGCAACAACAGGGGGTGAGTGCCGAGGAAATCGCCGACTGGCGCAGCGGCCATCTGACCTTTCGCAACCGTGAACTGCTCAGCCTGATCGACGAGTTGAACCTGTACCGCAGCAAACCGGTGCAACTGGCCGACGGTCCGCTGGCTCATTTCAAGGTTTCCGGCAGCCTTGATGCCAGTGACCCGGATGCCTTGCTCAACGCTCTGCCGGCACTGATCCCGATCAGGACCGTGGCTCTGGACGACGGTCAAGTCAGAATCGAAAGCCGCAAATAACCTTATATGCGAATATTTTGCATTCGCATGTGAGGTTTCTTTTCTCTGCCGCGTCTTCCTCCCCGATTGCGTTCTGAACGAACGCCTTTTTGGCCTTTGGCCACATCGGGGGATTCAATGTTTCGCGCTGCTCACGAACTGCTCCATCGCTGTTCCCGCCCCACCTTGATCGCGGCCGGTCTGGTAGCCAGCCTTCAGGTCCAGGCTGCTGACAAGGTCGCCCTGAACCTGCCATCGCAGTCCCTGGCGACCTCCCTCAGCCAGGTAGCGCAGAAGACCCGCATCCAGCTGCTGTTCGACGAGGACCAGTTGCGCAGCATTCCGGCCCGCGCACTGGAAGGCCAGTTCACCGCCCAGCAAGCCATCGGCCTGCTGCTCATGGGCGGCGGCTTCAAGCTGATCCAGGTCGGCAACACTTTCGTGGTACGCCAGATCGAGCCTGAACCGGCAGCCTATAAAGATGCCATCCAGTTGGGCGCGGTCAGCATCCTCGGCGACGGCAAGGAGGTCGATTCCAGCAGCGTCGGTCGTTCTACCCTGACCCGGGACGACATCGAGCGCAGCCAACCGAGCAACATACCCTCACTGCTCGCCACCCTGCCCGGCGTCAGCATGGGCGGTTCGATGAAGCCAGGCGGCCAGACCATCAACATCTGGGGCCTTGGCGATGCCGAGGACGTACCGCTGACCGTCGATGGCGCGAACAAGAGCAGTTTCGAACGCTATCAGCAAGGCACCATCTTCATCGAGCCGGAACTGATCAAGAGCATCGAGGTGGAAAAGGGCCCGCACTCGCCCGAAACCGGCAATGGCGGTTTCGGCGGCACCGTGCACATGGAAACCAAGGACGCTCCCGATCTGCTGGAAGAAGGTCGCAACAGTGGTGCCATGGTCAAGTACGGCTACGCCAGTAACAACCATGAACAGACCTACAGCGGTGCGGTCTATGGCCGTACCGACGATGGCAAGGCCGATGGCCTGGTGTTCCTGACCCAGCGTGACGGCGGCGACATGAAACTGGCCGAGGCCCCGCCCAACCCCAACAATCAGTACCCGGTCAATCCCAAGCGCATCCCCAACACCGCTCAGGACCTGGATGCGGTGCTGCTCAAGCTGAACCTGAACCTCACCGACGAGCAGAGCCTCAAGCTCTCCTATTCACGCTCCAACAGCGAGCGCTGGACACCCTTCTCGGCCCAGAGCTACCCGACTCCACCGACTGCGTCCAACATCCGCCTGTATGGCTACGAAGGCGCCCTGAAACGCATGCTGGCCAACCGTGAAACCATCGACACCACCTGGTCCGGCAAATACGAGTACAAGCCATCGGATAATCCGCTGGTGGATCTGCAGATCAAGTACTCCGAGTCCAACACCGACCAGACCGACGAACGCAACGCCAGCGCCTTCTTCAGCCTCGCCACCGGCGGGCGCAAGATGGATACCGACTACAAGGACCGCGAGCTGGAAATCAAGAACACCAGTCTGTTCGATAGCGGTTCCCTGCAACACGCGCTGACGGTAGGCACACAGATCCGCAAGCATGCCCGCGAAACCGAGATGTGGATGCCGGGCACCACCTACAACACCGCCCGCTACAACTACGGCCATTTCCAGCCGGCCTTCATGCCGCACGGCAAGGTCGACGCCAATGCCTTCTTCATCGAGGACGCCGTGACCCTGGGCGACTTTACCCTGACGCCATCGCTGCGCTACGACCACGTACGCAACCGTGGCGAAGCCAACGACGCGCCGTATTACTCGAACACAGATCCGGCCGTCGGCCATGACTACAGCGACCGCACCTACACCGGCTGGTCGCCACGCCTGGCGGCCTTCTGGCGAGTGACCCCGACCCAGGGCCTGTACGCCAACTACAGCAAGACCTGGCGTGCCCCGGTTATCGACGAGCAGTACGAAGTGCAAGGGGTGGGCAGCCGCACTGCGACCAGCGTCGACCTCGATCCCGAGCGCATCACCGCATTGCGTTTCGGCAGCATCAGCAACTTCTCCCAACTGCTCACCGAAAACGATGACCTGATGATCCGTACCACCTTCCTGCGCAACCGGATCGAGGACGAGATCTTCAAGGCCACCGGCGTAGGTTGCGAAAACCAGACGATTGTCGGCGGCACCATCAGCACGTCCTGCCCACCGGGCCCGATGTCCAACTACCGCAATGTCGGCGGCATGACCATCAAGGGTTTCGAGGTCGAGAGCTTCTACGACTCCAGCTACCTGTTCGGCCAGTTGTCGTATAGCTACCTGACCGGCAAGCGCGACAACCCCTATACCAACCCCTGGGGGTCGTCGGTCTGGGCGCGGGACATTCCACCGGCAAAATGGGTGCTGATGCTGGGTACCAAGATCCCCACCCTTGATGCCCGCGTCGGCTGGCAGGGCGTCTACGTACGCAAGACCGACCGCCTGCCCAGCGACAAATACAACAGTGGCCCGGGCACCAGCGTCGGCGACGCCTTCTACGACCAGTACGCCAACGACAGCTATGTGGTGCAGAGCGTGTTCGCCCAGTGGAAACCGCAGCAACGCTACCTGAAGGGGACGGAAGTGAACCTGACGGTGGATAACCTGATGAACCGCAACTACCTCCCGGAACTGAGCGGCGACCGCGCCTACAGTGTGGGACGCAACTTGAAGGTGAGCCTGACCCGCTACTTCTGACCATCAGTTGCCCCAATGAAAGCAGCTTCCAGTGGAAGCTGCTTCTTATGGAAACGACCTATCCGTGAACTCTGCTCACCTGTCGGGCTGCTTACCTGCCGGTACTCCTTACCTGTGGGGGACTGCTTACTTGTGGACACTGGTTTACCTGTGGGAGCGGGCTTGCTCGCGAAGAGGCCCTTGAAGGCTCCAAAGCTGCGCGGGCAAGTCCGCTCCCACAACAGCCCTTTGCCGCCGGCAAGAGCCTTGCTCCAGCCATGCCGCCATCAGCCGGCGTTCGCCCGCACCACACTCAACTCCCTGACCTGTGCACGTTTCTGGCTCAGGTAACGGGTACATCCGACCCGCAGGAACGAGGCGAAATTCACCACCTCCCCACGAAAATCCATCACCTCCTCATACAGGCGGGTGATCATCTGGTTGGTGGTCACAGCTTCCCCTTCGGCCATCTCGCTGAGGATGTCCCAGAACTGGTTTTCCAGGCGCAGGGTTGTCACCACCCCACCGATACGCAGTGAGCGGGAACGCGACTCATAGAGAATCGGATCGGCTTTGACGTAGAGCTCGCACATGGGCGCAGCCTCCTCCTACAAGGTGATTTGGGTGCCCAGCAGGCCCAGGAATGCCGCCAGCCAGCTTGGATGGGCCGGCCAGGCCGGGGCGGTTGCGAGATTGCCCTGGACATGGGCCTTGTCGACCGCGATATCGATGTAGCGGCCTCCGGCCAGGCGAACTTCCGGGGCGCAGGCCGGATAGGCACTGCACTCGCGACCATCAAGGATACCCGCCGCCGCCAGCAATTGCGCGCCATGGCACACCGCGGCGATCGGCTTGCCGGCCTTGTCGAAGGCCTGCACCAGTTGCAGCACCTTGTCGTTCAGGCGCAGGTATTCCGGGGCACGGCCACCGGGAACCAGCAACCCGTCATAGTCGGCGGCATCGACCTGGGCGAAATCGAAATTCAACGCGAACAGATGACCGGGCTTCTCGCTGTAGGTCTGGTCCCCCTCAAAATCATGGATCGCAGTGCGCACGGTCTGTCCGGCGGTCTTGCCAGGGCATACCGCATGCACTTGGTGACCGACCATCTGCAACGCCTGGAACGGCACCATCACTTCGTAGTCTTCGACGTAATCGCCAACCAGCATCAGGATCTTTTTCGCAGCCATGGTGGTGAACTCCTCTGGATGAACGCTTGGGCAAACAAGAGTAGCCAAGGTAGTCGCTGGACACCGGGGCAGGTAATCGCCGGCTACTACGGCTATCCGCAAACTGGAACTGTACGGACAACTCTGCACCTATCTGTAGCAGCCGCCGTCGCGGGTTTTATGGCTTGATGAACACTCGTTCTCCACCCTACTTTCGGTTCCCCCTTATGTCCTCCCGTGAAAACACCGGCATGCTGCTCGGCCTGCTGGGCGTCGTGATCTTCAGCCTGACCCTGCCCTTCACCCGCATCGTGGTGCAGGAAATCAACCCGATGCTCAACGGCCTCGGCCGGGCCTTGGTGGCGGCGATTCCGGCGGCGGCGCTGTTGCTCTGGCGACGGGAGAAATGGCCGACCTGGAGCCAGTTCAAGGGTTTGTGGCTGGTGATTGCCGGGGTGATCCTCGGCTTCCCGGTGCTGTCGGCCTGGGCCATGCAGAGTCTGCCGGCCTCCCATGGTGCACTGGTCAACGGCCTGCAACCGTTGTGCGTGGCGCTGTATGCCGCGTGGCTGTCCCACGAACGGCCGTCGAAAGCCTTCTGGGCCTGCGCCGCGCTGGGCAGCGCGCTGGTGCTGGGTTATGCCTTGCTCAGCGGTGCCGGCAGCATCCAGGCCGGTGACCTGCTGATGCTCGGCGCCATCGCCGTCGGCGGCCTCGGTTATGCCGAAGGTGGCCGCCTGGCCCGGGAAATGGGCGGTTGGCAGGTGATCTGCTGGGCGCTGGTGCTGTCGGTACCGGTATTGATCGGCCCGGTGCTGTACCTGGCCTGGCAGCATCAGGGGGCGATTTCCAGCAAGACCTGGTGGGCCTTTGGCTACGTGGCGATGTTCTCGCAGTTTCTCGGGTTCTTCGCCTGGTACGCCGGGCTGGCCCTGGGGGGCATCGCCCGGGTGAGCCAGATCCAGCTACTGCAGATCTTCTTCACCATCGCCTTTTCGGCGCTGTTCTTCGGCGAGCAGGTCGAGCCGGTGACCTGGCTGTTTGCCGCCGGGGTGATCGTCACGGTGATGCTGGGGCGCAAGTCCGGGGTGCGCCCGGCACAACCGGGCCAACTGCCGCCTGGGGTTCAGCTCAAGTAGCCATCGGCGCGCAGCAGGGTTTCCAGGCAGTGTTCCTGGATGGCGTAGAAGGCCTTGAGTTCGTCGATCTTCGCCAACAGCCGGGCCGGATCCTGGGGCTCGGCCCGCTTGACCGCGAGGATCATCTTGTTCTTGTTGGTGTGTTCCAGCGAAATGAACTCGAAGACCTTGGTCTCGTAGCCACAAGCTTCCAGGAACAGCGCCCGCAGGCTGTCGGTGACCATTTCCGCCTGCTGGCCCAGGTGCAGACCGTATTGCAACATCGGTTTGAGCAGCGCCGGGCTCTGGATCTGCTGGCGGATCTGTTTGTGGCAGCACGGCGAGCACATGATGATCGCCGCCCCGGAACGGATACCGGTATGGATCGCGTAGTCGGTGGCGATATCGCAGGCATGCAGGGCAATCATCACGTCCAGCTCGCTCGGCGCCACGCTGCGCACGTCGCCGCACTTGAACAGCAGCCCCGGATGTTCCAGACGCGCCGCCGCCGCATTGCACAGGCTGACCATGTCTTCGCGCAACTCGACACCGGTCACCTGCCCTTCGGTCTCCAGGGTGTTGCACAGGTAGTCATGGATGGCGAAGGTCAGGTAGCCCTTGCCCGAACCGAAATCCGCCACCCGCACCGGTTGGTCCAGCTTGATCGGTGAACTGCCCAGGGCGTGGGAAAACACTTCAATGAATTTGTTGATCTGCTTCCATTTGCGCGACATGGCCGGGATCAACTCGTGCTGCTTGTTGGTCACGCCGAGGTCGGTCAGGAATGGCCGGCTCAACTCCAGATAACGGTTCTTCTCGCGGTTGTGCTCGGCGGACGGCACCTCCCGCGCCTGCTGGGCCTTGCCCTTGAACAGGCTGCTCTTGCCCTTCTTGCTGTATTCAAGCTGGACCTCATCGGTCAACGACAGCAGGTGGGCATTCTTGAACGACGCCGGCAGCAGGGCGCCGATGGTCGCCACGCCCTCGGCCAGGGAAAAATTCTTGGTGATGTCGCGGGTCTTGTAGCGGTAAACGAAGGACAGGCACGCCTGGTCCTTGACCGTCAGTTGCTTGATGATCACCCGCTGCAGGTCCGCCTCGGTGCCCACGTACTTGGCCAGTACCAGCTTGATAAAGGCGTTCTGCGCCAGGCTGGTTTCGAGCAACTCGATGAACTGGGCGTGATGGTCCGGCACGGACTGGGCGGGTTTTGCAGTGACTGACATGAAAGAAGCGCCTCGGGCGTGCAGAAATCGGATCAGGGAATGCCGGGCATTGTATCAGCCCAGCATCACCAGGCGGTTCGGCAACTCGTTGCGCGATTGAGTCAAGGGCACATGGGTAGTGAGCAGCGTGCCGCAGGCCTCGATGCAGGTCACGAAGCCCTGTAGCGTCTGGCCCTGCCGGACCTGCTCGGTGAACGTCTTGACGATCGGCTCCCAGACGCTGTTGTCCAGGCGCCGGGAAATGCCCTCATCCACCAGGATTTCCACGTAACGCTCGGCCTCACTGACGAAAATCAGTACCCCGGTGCCGCCAACGGTGTGGTGCAGGTTCTGTTCGAGAAACTGCCGCCGCGCCAACCCCGAGGCGCGCCAGTGCCGTACCGAGCGCGGAATCAGCCGGCTGGTCACCGACGGAATGCGAAACACCAGGCACAGCAGGATAAAACTGCTCCACTGCACCGCCAGCAGGGTGTGGCCATTGAGCCAACCGAAGACGAAATTGATCACGCCCGGCACCAGCAGCGCCAGCAGGCTGGCCCAGAGCAACGGGAGATAGGCATAGTCGTCGGCGCGGCGGGCCAGTACCGTTACCAGTTCGGCATCGGTCTGGCGCTCCACCCGCGCGATCGCTTCGGCGACCTGGCGTTGTTCGTATTCACTGAGTAAGGCCATGGTTGTGCTGCTCTCTGATTATTATGGTTACCAACTGCCCGACGATCCGCCACCGCCGAAACTGCCACCGCCGCCGCTGAAACCACCACCGGAACGACCGCCACCGCTGCTCGAACCGCCCGAGCCACCGCCCCGGGGTCCGTAACCCATCAGTTGCATGATTGCGCAGAACAGCACGAACAACACGCACAGAAAGGCCGTCAGATAGGGGTGTCGCGAACCGAAATCACCCGCCGGCTCGGGTTTCTCTTCCACGGGACCGCCCAAGGTGTCGAGTATCGCCTCAACCCCGGCACGAATGCCGCTTGAAGCATTGCCACGCTTGAACTGCGGCACGATCAAGTGGTTGATGATCAGCGAGGCCCGGGCGTCGGTCAGACGATCCTCCAGGCCATAGCCCACTTCGATACGCACCTTGCGCTCGTCACGGGCGACGATCAGCAGCGCGCCATTGTTCCGGTCCTTCTGGCCGATGCCCCAGTGCCGGCCCAACTGGTAACCGTAGTCCTCGATACTGGTGCCCTGCAGGTCGGGCAGGGTCACCACCACGATCTGCTCACCGGTCGCCTTTTCGTGGGCCTGCAGTTCCTGGTTCAAGGTCGCGATCACCGGCGCCTCGATGAGCTGGGCATTATCCACTACCCGCCCGGTCAGTTCGGGAAACTGCAATTGGGCCCTGGCCGTCAATGCCAACGTGCACAGCAACAGCAACAAGGCACCTTTGAATATACGCATGTCTACCTCATCCGTGATGACACGGCCGGTCAGAATTTCACTTGCGGCGCCTTGTCGGCGTCCTGCGTGGTCGCCTCGAAGTTCGGCCGCAGTTGCAGATCGCTGTACATCAGGCTATGCCAGAGACGACCGGGAAAGGTACGGATCTCGGTGTTGTACTTCTCCACGCTGAGGATGAAGTCGCGCCGGGCCACGCTGATACGGTTCTCCGTGCCTTCGAGCTGGGACTGCAGGGCGAGGAAGTTCTGGTTCGACTTGAGGTCCGGGTAACGCTCGGAAACCACCATCAGCCGGCTCAACGCACCGGTCAACTGGCCCTGGGCCTCCTGGTACTGCTTGAGTTTCTCGGGGTTGTCCAGGGTACTGGCGTCGACCTGGACCGAGGTCGCCCGCGAGCGTGCCTCGACCACTGCGGTCAGGGTGTCCTGTTCCTGCTTCGCGTAGCCCTTGACCGTTTCCACCAGATTCGGGATCAGGTCCGCGCGCCGCTGGTACTGGTTCTGCACCTGGGCCCAGTTGGACTTCACCTGCTCGTCGTAGGTGGGAATATTATTGATGCCGCAGCCAGCCAGCACGCTGGTCAGCAGAGCCAGAGCGAGGACTCGCCAGCTCGAATGTAAACCCGATGGTGCCTGCATGCTCGAAACGCTCCTTGAAACGATAGTGAGAGGGCGGCTTTTCATACCCATGCTCAGGACATAATCCGCCAGCGGCACTGGAATGTATGAAGCCAATCAGCTAAAAGATGCCCAGCGCGAAAAACAGTTCAGTAGTGTGCTGGATTTATTGGCACAACAATAGTTGCTCCCTATAACGAAACAGCCCGACCAGTGCTCAAGCTGCAGTCGCGGGATCGGGCTCCCGAGATAATCATTCATGAAGAAGCTGTGTTTGCTGGGCCTTGCTGTCGGCCTGGCCAGTCTCCCGGTTGTGGCGGACACCAAGCCCGTCCCCGTCGAAAACAAGGACGCCTTCATCACCCACCTGATGAAGCAGATGACCCTCGAGGAAAAGATCGGCCAGTTGCGCCTGATCAGCATCGGCCCGGAAATGCCCCGCGAACTGATCCGCAAGGAAATCGCCGCAGGCAACATCGGCGGCACCTTCAACTCGATTTCCCGCCCGGAAAACCGTCCGATGCAGGACGCGGCCATGCGCAGCCGGCTGAAGATCCCGATGTTCTTCGCCTATGACGTGATCCACGGCCACCGGACCATTTTCCCGATCAGCCTGGGCCTGGCCTCCAGCTGGGACATGGACGCCATCGGTCGCTCCGGGCGCATCGCCGCCCAGGAAGCCAGCGCCGACAGCCTCGACATCACCTTCGCTCCGATGGTCGACATTTCCCGCGACCCACGCTGGGGCCGGACTTCCGAAGGGTTCGGCGAAGACACCTACCTGGTCTCGCGCATCGCCAAGGTGATGGTCCAGGCGTACCAGGGCAAGAGCCCGAGCGAACCGGACAGCATCATGGCCAGCGTCAAGCACTTCGCCCTCTACGGCGCGGTGGAAGGCGGTCGCGACTACAACGTGGTCGACATGAGCCCGGTGAAGATGTACCAGACCTACCTGCCGCCCTATCGCGCCGCCATCGATGCCGGTGCCGGCGGGGTAATGGTCGCGCTGAACTCGATCAACGGCGTACCCGCCACCTCCAACACCTGGCTGATGCAGGACCTGCTGCGCAAGGACTGGGGGTTCAAGGGCCTGGCCGTCAGCGACCACGGAGCGATTTTCGAACTGCTCAAGCACGGTGTCGCCAAGGACGGTCGCGAAGCGGCCAAGCTGGCGATCAAGGCCGGCATCGACATGAGCATGAACGACTCGCTGTATGGCAAGGAACTGCCAGGGCTGATCAAGTCCGGCGAAGTGCCGCAAAGCGATCTGGACAACGCCGTGCGTGAAGTGCTCGGCGCCAAGTACGACATGGGCCTGTTCAAGGACCCGTACCTGCGTATCGGCAAGGCCGAGGATGATCCGGCCGACACCAACGCCGAGAGCCGCCTGCATCGCGCCGAAGCCCGCGACGTGGCCAAGCGCAGCCTGGTGCTGCTCAAGAACGAGAAGCAGACCCTGCCCCTGCAGAAGTCGGCGAAGATCGCCGTGGTCGGCCCGCTGGCCAAGGCGCCGATCGACATGATGGGCAGTTGGGCCGCCGCCGGCCTGCCAGCACAATCAGTCACCCTGTTCGACGGCATGAGCCGTGCCCTGGGCGACAAGGGCCAACTGGTCTATGCCCGCGGCTCGAACATCACCACCGACAAGAAGGTCGTCGACTACCTCAACTTCCTCAACTTCGATGCCCCGGAAGTGGTCGACGATCCGCGTCCCGAGCAGCAGTTGATCGACGAGGCGGTGAAGGCCGCACAGCAGGCCGACGTGGTGGTGGCAGCGGTGGGCGAATCGCGTGGCATGTCCCACGAATCGTCGAGCCGTACCGACCTGAACATCCCCGAGACCCAGCGCAAGCTGATCGCCGCCCTCAAGGCCACCGGCAAGCCGCTGGTGCTGGTGTTGATGAACGGTCGTCCGCTGACCATCGGCCATGAACAGGATCAGGCCGACGCCGTGCTGGAAACCTGGTTCAGCGGTACCGAAGGCGGCAACGCCATCGCCGACGTGCTGTTCGGCGACTACAACCCGTCGGGCAAGCTGCCGATCACCTTCCCGCGCTCGGTCGGCCAGGTGCCGATGTACTACAACCACCTGACCATCGGCCGGCCATTCACGCCGGGCAAGCCGGGCAACTACACCTCGCAGTACTTCGACGAGGAAAACACCCCGCTGTATCCGTTCGGCTATGGCCTGAGCTACACCGACTTCAGCCTGAGCAACATGGCGCTGTCCTCGACAACGCTGAACAAGAGCGGCAAGCTCGACGCCAGCATCACCGTGCGCAACACCGGCAAGCGTGATGGCGAGACCGTGGTCCAGCTGTATATCCAGGACGTCGCGGGCTCGATGATCCGTCCGGTCAAGGAACTGAAGAACTTCCAGAAGGTGCTGCTCAAGGCCGGTGAAGAAAAGGTCATTCACTTCACCATCGACGAGAACGACCTGAAGTTCTACAACACCCAGCTCAAGTACGCCGCCGAGCCGGGCAAGTTCAACGTGCAGATTGGCCTGGACTCCCAGGACGTGACGCAACAGAGCTTCGAACTGCTGTAACCCTCCCCCTGCAGGAGACGGCTTGCTGGCCCTGATCGCCAGCAAGCCGGCGCCTACAAGTCAACGTCGGCCTGGCCGGGCGTGTTATCTTTTCTGCCCTCTCTCAAGCCCGTCGTTGCCCGCATGCCGCCGATTCCCCGTTCCCTGCGTCTGCTGCTCCATACCCTGCTGATCCTCGCAGGCACAGCGCTGGCCGCTGGCTGGGCCATGCACCGCGCCACACAACAGGCACTGCTGGACGACGCCGCACGCGGCCATGGGCAACTGGCGCTATATGCCAACTCCCTGCACACCCTGATCGAGCGCTACCGCGCCCTGCCAGCCGTCATCGCCCTGGACCCGGAACTGCGCCAGGCACTCAATGGACCGATCAGCGCGCAACAGCAGGATGTGCTCAACCGCAAGCTGGAACGCATGAACGGCGCCGCCCGATCCTCGACCCTGCAACTGCTCGACCGTAACGGTCTGTCGGTGGCGGCCAGCAACTGGCGTCTGCCCAGCAGCTACGTCGGCAACTACTACGGTTTTCGCCCCTACTTCAACCAGACCCGCAGCCAGGGCAGCGGGCACTTCTACGCGGTCGGCGTGACCAGCGGAATTCCCGGCTATTTCCTCTCCAGCGCGGTGTACAACGACCACGGCGAATTCATCGGGGCCATGGTGGTGAAGCTGGAGTTTCCCGAGATCGAACGCGAATGGAGCAAGGGCAACGACACCCTGCTGGTCAGCGACTCCCGCGACATCGTATTCATCGCCAACCAGCCGAACTGGCGTTATCGCCTGCTGCGCCCGCTGTCGGACAACGACCGCAGTGAAATCGGCCGCACCCGCCAATATGACAAGCAGCCGCTGGGCAACATCAAGCATCAGACCCTGCGCGTCTTCGACAACCACAGTTTCCTGAGCCGGGTTGAAACCCCCGACGGCAGCGCCGACCTGCTCTGGGACTCGCTGCCGCTGGAGACGGAGAACTGGACCCTGCACCTGCTGCGCAAGCCGCCAGTGGCCGCCGAGGAGCGGCGCAATGCCGCGCTGGCCGGTGCCGGCCTGTGGCTGACCGTGGTGTTTCTCGCGCTGTTCCTCAACCAGCGCTGGCGCCTGGCCCGGTTGCACCAGCGCAGCCGTGAGGAACTGGAGCAGTTGGTAGAGGAGCGCACCCGCGACCTGCGCACGGCCCAGGATGGCCTGGTGCAGTCAGCCAAGCTGGCGGCACTGGGACAGATGTCCGCCGCCCTGGCCCATGAAATCAACCAGCCGCTGACCGCCCAGCGCATGCAGTTGGCGACCCTGCGCCTGCTGCTCGACCATGGCCGGATCGAGGCGGCCCAAAAGGCCCTGGCGCCCCTGGAGCAGATGCTGACGCGCATGGCCGGGCTCACCGGTCATCTCAAGACCTACGCCCGACAAAGCCCCAGCGGACTGCGCGAACCGCTGGACCTGGCCTGCGTGGTCGACCAGGCGCTGCAACTGCTCGACCCGCGCCTGCGCGAAGACAATGTCAGCATCGTCCTGCACCTGACCCGGCCGGCCTGGGTACGCGGCGATGCGATCCGTCTCGAACAGGTGTTGATCAACCTGCTGCGCAACGCCCTCGATGCCATGCACGACAAACCCCTCAAGCGCCTGGAAATCCGCATCGAAGCCGATCAGCAATTGTGGCTGTTGACCGTCGGCGACAGTGGTGGTGGCATTGCCGAGGAACACCTGGCGAAGGTCTTCGATCCGTTCTTCACCACCAAACCGGTCGGCGAAGGCCTGGGCCTGGGCCTCGCGGTGTCCTACGCGATCGTCCATGAACAGAGCGGTCGCCTGAGCGTCGCCAACCAGCATGGCGGCGCCGTCTTCACCCTGGCACTGCCAATTGCTCTGGAGGCCCGCGAATCATGTTGAACTCGGTGATCGTAGTCGATGACGAAGCCAGCATTCGTCTGGCGGTGGAGCAGTGGCTGAGCCTGTCGGGGTTCTCGGTCCAACTGTTCAGCCGCGCCGAGGAATGCCTGGCACAACTGCCGGCAAACTTTCCCGGCGTGATCATCAGCGACGTGCGAATGCCCGGCCTCGGCGGCCTGGAACTGCTGGCGCGGGTGCGGGCACTCGACCCCGACCTGCCGGTGATTCTGCTGACCGGCCACGGCGATGTGCCGATGGCGGTCGAGGCGATGCGTGATGGCGCCTACGACTTCCTGGAAAAACCCTTCAGCCCCGAAGCCCTGCTTGGCAGCCTCGGGCGCGCGCTGGAAAAACGCCAGTTGGTGCTGGAGAACCGCCGCCTGCACGAACAGGCCGACAGCCGCTCGCGCCTCGATGCCTGCCTGCTGGGCGTTTCGCGCAGCCTGCAGACCTTGCGTCGCCAAGTGCTGGAACTGGCGCCACTGCCGGTCAACGTGCTGATCCGCGGCGAAACCGGCAGCGGCAAGGAGCGGGTCGCCCGTTGTCTGCATGACTTCGGGCCACGTTCGGCCAAGCCGTTCGTCGCCCTCAACTGCGCGGCGATTCCCGAGCCGTTGTTCGAAGCCGAACTGTTCGGCCATGAGAGTGGAGCCTTCACCGGCGCTCAGGGCAAGCGGATCGGCAAGCTGGAATATGCCGACGGCGGCACCTTGTTTCTCGACGAGATCGAGAGCATGCCGCTGGCCCAGCAGGTGAAACTGCTGCGGGTACTGCAGGAGCAGAAGCTCGAACGCCTAGGCTCCAACCAGAGCATCCCGGTCGACTTGCGTATCGTCGCCGCGACCAAGCCCGACTTGCTGGAAGAATCCCGCGCCGGGCGTTTTCGCGAAGACCTGGCGTATCGGCTGACCGTGGCCGAACTGCGCCTGCCGCCGTTGCGTGATCGACGAGAAGACATCCCCCTGCTGTTCGAACACTTTGCCCAGGACGCGGCCGAGCGTCTGGGACGCAGTGCGACGCCACTGAGCGGGGCGCAACTGAGTCGGCTACTGAGCCATGACTGGCCAGGTAACGTCCGTGAACTGGCGAATGCCGCCGAGCGCTCGGTACTCGGCCTGAGCGAACCGGAGCCCACCGGCATCGAGCCGGGCCAATCCCTGGCAGCCCAGCAGGAAGCCTTCGAAGCGCAATGCCTGCGTTCGGCACTGGCCCGGCACAAGGGCGACATCAAGGCGGTGCTTGAAGAACTGCAACTGCCACGGCGTACCTTCAACGAGAAGATGCAGCGCCACGGGCTGACACGCGAAAGCTTCCTGCTGGACGACTGACCACGCCACAGCGATACGCCGCAGGCATCGCGGCAATATCGGCGGAAATCCGCTCATGCCCCACGCCGGCATAAGCGGATTTCCGCTCACCAAATCGTCAAAACCCCTCTGGAACGGCCCTTCCCGCCCTGGCACGGCTCCTGCTATGGAGCAGTCAGGCTGCGCTCACGCGCGCTCTACACAACAACAATGAATCAGAAGGTTCCCTCGATGGATAACTCCACTACCCTGCCCCTGGGGGCGGCGGCTGCGCCGGCAAAAGAAAGAACCACCGCCAACCGCCTGAAATCGATTTTCAGCGGATCGGTCGGCAATATGGTCGAGTGGTACGACTGGTATGTCTACGCGGCCTTCTCGCTGTACTTCGCCAAGGTCTTCTTCCCCAAGGGGGATACCACCGCGCAACTGCTCAACACCGCCGCGATCTTCGCCGTGGGTTTCCTGATGCGCCCGATCGGCGGCTGGCTGATGGGCCTGTACGCCGACCGCAAGGGTCGCAAGGCAGCACTGATGGCTTCGGTCCTGCTGATGTGCTTCGGCTCACTGATCATCGCCCTGACCCCTGGCTATGAAACCATCGGCGTCGGCGCACCGATCCTGCTGGTGCTCGCTCGTCTGATGCAAGGCTTGTCGGTCGGCGGCGAATACGGCACCTCCGCCACCTACCTCAGCGAGATGGCGACCAAGGAGCGCCGTGGCTTCTTCTCCAGTTTCCAGTACGTCACCCTGATCTCCGGGCAACTCATCGCCCTGGCGGTGTTGATCGTGCTGCAACAGGCCCTCAGCGTCGAGCAGTTGCAGAACTGGGGTTGGCGGATTCCATTCGGTATCGGCGCCCTCTGTGCGGTGGTCGCGCTTTACCTGCGGCGCGGCATGGAAGAAACCGAGTCGTTCGTGAAGAAGAAGGAAAAGCCGAAAGAGAGCCTGATGCGCACACTGCTGCGTCATCCCAAGGAACTGATGACCGTGGTCGGTCTGACCATGGGTGGCACCCTGGCGTTCTACACCTACACCACCTACATGCAGAAGTACCTGGTGAACACCGTCGGCATGAGCATCTCCGACTCCACCACGATCTCGGCGGCAACGCTGTTCCTGTTCATGTGCCTGCAACCGGTGATCGGCGCGCTGTCGGACAAGGTGGGGCGGCGACCGATCCTGATCGCCTTCGGGATCCTCGGCACGCTCTGCACCGTACCGATCCTGAGCACCCTGCACACCATCCAGACCTGGTGGGGGGCGTTCTTCCTGATCATGGCGGCCCTGATCATCGTCAGCGGCTACACCTCGATCAACGCGGTGGTGAAGGCCGAGCTGTTCCCTACCGAAATCCGCGCCCTGGGTGTGGGCCTGCCGTACGCACTGACCGTATCGATCTTCGGTGGCACCGCCGAATACATTGCGCTGTGGTTCAAGAGCATCGGCATGGAAACCGGCTACTACTGGTACGTGACCGCCTGCATCGCAGTGTCGCTGCTGGTGTACGTCACTATGAAAGACACCCGTAAGCACTCGCGAATCGAGACCGACTGATCACTCCCCTGCCGGTCCTCAGTGACGGGGACCGGCACTGCTCTTGTGCAGGAGCAGCATTTATCGGCGAAAAGCCCTTCAAGCCTTGCTCATCCCCTGGAGTCTCCCACCACAGGGCCCGCCTGTATTTGATGCACGCGGGGAAGATGCGCTGGCATTAATGACCCGTTAATTCCCCTCCGCCATCCTGATCCTACGCTAAATCGATGTACGCACCGGCCCTCGGACATTCCGTAACAGCCGTCTGAACCACCGGCCAAATACATCGATTTAAACGATAGATTTAAGCGTTTTTTTGCGCTTTTTAATCAAATAAACAAGCGTAATATCACTTCCACACCCACTGAACAAACCGCATACCCGACTGGAGTCACCACCATGAAAACCAAACTGATCCTTGCTCTGACCCTTTCCGTACTGGCCGCCAACACCTATGCCGCCGATGGCTACAGCCACACGCCAGGCGCCTACAGCGTGGCTGCTGACGGTTATGACAAAACCCCTGGTGCCAACGCTGTCGCCGCTGACGGCTACGACAAAACCCCTGGTGCCAACGCTGTCGCTGCTGATGGCTACGACAAAACCCCTGGTGCCAACGCTGTCGCTGCTGACGGTTACGACAAAACCCCTGGTGCCAACGCCATCGCCGCTGATGGTTACGACAAAACCCCTGGTGCCAACGCTGTCGCTGCTGACGGTTACGACAAAACCCCTGGTGCCAACGCTGTCGCTGCTGATGGCTACGACAAAACCCCAGGTGCCGCAGCCATCAGCTGACAGGTCCAGATGGCATCACAGCCCGGCTCAGGCCGGGCTTAGTCATTTCTGGAGACCGGAAAAATGCCGTGTGGCGAGGGGGCTTGCCCTTGTAGCCCAGAAGAAAATCCCTGAAAGGAAAACCTGCAATCCGCTCTACCCAGGGCCACACCTGCGAACTGCCTATCGCCTTTGCCGGCGATGCCAAGCACACTATCGATCCCTGAATTCCCTGCGGAACCCGCCCACCATGCCTGACGACATCCACTACTACGAACCCGCCAACGGTCACGGCCTGCCCCACGATCCGTTCAACGCCATCGTCGGCCCGCGCCCCATCGGCTGGATCTCGTCACAAGACACCGAGGGTCGCCTGAACCTGGCGCCCTACAGCTTCTTCAATGCCTTCAACTACATCCCGCCGATCATCGGTTTCTCCAGCGTCGGGCGCAAAGACAGCCTGAACAATATCGAACAGACCGGCGAATTCGCCTGGAACCTCGCCACCCGCCCACTGGCCGAAGCGATGAACCAGAGCTGCGCGGCCGTGCCACCTGAAGTCGACGAATTCCAACTGGCCGGCCTGACCCCCGTCGCCTCGAAGATCATCAGCGTGCCACGGGTGCAGGAAAGCCCGGTGTCCTTCGAATGCAAGGTCACCCAGATCATCCAACTGCAACGCGCTGACCAGGCCCTGGTGCCCAGTTGGCTGATCCTCGGCGAAGTGGTCGCCGTGCATATCGCCAGGCATCTGCTCAAGGATGGGGTCTACGATACCGCTGCGGCCGAACCGATCCTGCGCGGCGGCGGTCCGGCGGACTACTTCCAGTTGGGCCCGCAAGCGCTGTTCAAGATGCACCGTCCACAGTGACCGACTGATCACGGCGGACCATCGCAATCACCAGGACAACTCCCCCTCGGCGTCAACATCCATCAGCCGCGCCAACTCCTGCTCGGCAGCCTGGTCGGCGTCGAGGGCAGTCTTGAATGTCTGGTCGGTGAGGACTTTATGAAAGCGTGGCGACTCGAAACCACCCAGGGCCTTTACCGCAATCGCCGCGTTATAACCGGCCTCGCCGCGAACTGCGGCGGAAACCGCTTCGAACTGTGCAAACTCTCTACGTGCCATGCCTGTTTATCCCGGCCAATTGATGGGCCGGCATTCTAAATCAGCTGGCCAGCCGTTGCAGAGAACCTGTGCTGGACAGATGATAGTCGCACTGAGCCCGGACTGCGGACACCTCGCTGAAGGTATGGAAGTCCAGGCTGTTGACCACCAGATCCTGCACCAGCTCGGCGAAGACCTGCATGGCCGGGGTGTTGAAATAGGCAATCATCGTCGACTGGTTGACCCAGAAACCGGAGACCAGCCAAAGGTCGGCATCGGCCAGGGAATGCTGCAGGGAAAACTGCAGGCAACCGGGCGTCTGGCGGGAAGGCTCGATCAGGCTGCTCAGACGGGCGCCCAGTTCGGCGGAGCGACCCGGGCGTGCGCGAACGAAGGCCATGTGACTGACAGGGATATGCTTGGACATGCTCGGCTCTCCCGAAAGGAATGTTGTTCTCGCGCCATCAACCGCAGGGATGACGGCGACAGGAACACAGATTAGTGCACACGGCGAGCGCTCGTTAGTCGATTCCTGTCGGCTTATTGCACAATCCTGCCGGAGCGGTTTGCCCCCTTGCTGCTGCGGCCAGCCCGCAGCCAACACGCTGATACACAGTTTTAAGCAAGCGCGCTCCCCGGCCTGGGCAGTCATCAGGTTGTCATCGAGGCTCACGGCAGGATCAGGCAAGAATTGCGCAGGATCCGACTGGCGATCCCACTTGCCCAAACTTAAGCTATGCCCCGTTGAACGAAACTTTCGCGAGGGGATTCTGCATGCCACTGTCCTACCATCCGCAAGAGCCGATCCCCCCGGAGATGGAAAAGCAGCGCCTGGAACTGGCCGACATCATTCAGCGCCACACGGTCGAAGATGGCAACTACCCGACCGCGGTCGGCTCGCTGGTGCTCGGACGTCACAGCCATCCCTATGATTTCGCCCCGGTGCTGGCGCAACCGACGCTGTGCATCATGGCCCAGGGTCGTAAGGAAATACGCCTGGGAGACGATTATTTCATCTATGACCCGCTGCATTACCTGGTGGTCTCGGTGTCCATGCCCCTGGCCGGGCGAGTGGTCAATGTCTCGCCAGAATCACCGATCCTGGCCTTGCGCCTGGATATCGACCCGAACGAAATCAGTGCGCTGATCGCCGAGGCCGGACCTTTGGGCGTGCCCAGTCGGCCGACCGGGCTGGGCCTCTATGTCGAACGCGTCGATACCCAGATGTTCGACGCCTTGCTGCGCCTGTCCCGGCTGCTCGATACGCCCAAGGACATTCCCATGCTCGCGCCGCTGGTGCGTCGGGAAATCCTTTATCGGTTACTGCGCAGCCCCCAGGGCCATCGCCTGTACGAGATTGCTATTGCCAACAGTCAGGGGCATAGGGTGAACCAGGCGATCAAATGGCTGAACGGCAATTTCGAGCAACCCTTGCGCATCGACGATCTGGCACGGGAGGTCAACCTGAGTGTTTCGACGTTGCATCACCGTTTCAAGGCGATGACCGCCATGAGTCCGCTGCAATATCAGAAACAGTTGCGCCTGCAGGAAGCGCGGCGGCTGATGCTCGCCGAAGGGCTGGACGCCTCGGCGGCAGGTTATCGGGTCGGCTACGAAAGCCCGTCGCAGTTCAGTCGTGAATACAGCCGGCTGTTCGGTGCACCGCCACTGCGGGATCTGGCGCGGTTGCGCCAGAGTGTCTGAAATACGCGACGATCCAGCTCCCACAGGGAACGGGCGCGCTCACCGAACGTGTGAACACCAAAGATCCTGGTCGACTTCAATCAGGGTGGGGCCCGGACGCGCGGCAGCCGCATGCAATGCACTGCGCAGGCTGTCTTCGCTGCTCGCTGACTCGGCGGCACAACCCATTCCCCTGGCGACCGCGACGAAATCCGGGGTATGGATATCCACGCCCACCGGGGTGATCGCGCGGTTGACCATGTATCGTTTGATCTCTTCGTAACCTCGGTTATTCCACAACAGGATGATCACCGGCGTGCTCGCCTCGACCGCGCTGGCCAGCTCCGGCAGAGTGAATTGCAGGCCACCGTCACCAATCAGGCAGACCACCGCACCACGCTCGTCACGCTTGGCGGAACGCCCGAGCCAGGCGCCAATTGCTGCGGGCAAGGCGTAACCGAGGGTGCCGTAGCCAGTGGATGAGTTGAACCAGCGCCGGGCATGCTGCGGATTCAGCGTCAGGTTGCCGGTATACACCGGCTGGGTCGAATCACCCACCAGCACCGCGTCCGGCAGTACGTCGAGAATGGTTTCGAGAAAGCGGGTCTGGGCGCGGGTCGGTGCGTCCCAGTGCCGTTCGAGTTCGGCACGCAGGACCGCTGCGCGTCGATGTCCCCAATCGTCGCGACGCACGGCCAGGCTCCGGCAGTCGAGCGCGGCAAGCAAGGCTTCGGCAGCTACCTGTGAGTCGGAGACCAGGGCGACCTTGGGCAGATAGTTGCGCACGGTCTGGTCCGGGTCGATATCGATGCGCAGCAAGGTTCCGGGAATCTCGAAACCACCGGCGAAGGTGATGTCGTAATCGGTTTCCGCCAGTTCGGTGCCGATCGCCAGGACCACATCGGCTTCGGCCACCAGCGCGCGGGTGGCGAGCAGCGATTGGGTCGAACCGATCAGCAGCGGATGTTCGCCCGGCAGCATGCCCTTGGCATTGATGGTCAGGGCGACCGGAGCCTCGAGCCGTTCGGCGAGCCGGCTCAGCGCCGGCGCGGCGTCGATGGCACCACCACCGGCGAGGATCAGTGGACGCTGGGCCGCCGCAAGCAAGTCGACCATCTGCGCGACGGCTCTCGGCGCCGCACCGGCCCGGGCAATCTGCACCGGCTGGCTGTCGAGCACGGCGTCAGCATTTTCCACCAGCACATCGAGCGGAATCTCGATATGCACCGGACGCGGTCGCCCGGCCTGAAACAGGGCAAATGCCCGCGCCAGTACGGCCGGCAATTCCGCCGCTGACATCAAGGTGTGGGAGAACGCCGCCACGCCGGCCACCAGCGCGCTCTGGTTCGGCAACTCGTGAAGCTTGCCGCGACCACCGCCCAACTGGTTGCGCGACTGCACGCTGGAAATCACCAGCATCGGAATCGAATCGGCATAGGCCTGGCCCATGGCGGTGGTGATATTGGTCAGGCCGGGACCGGTGATGATGAAACACACCCCGGGCTTGCCGCTGGTCCGCGCATACCCATCGGCCATGAACCCCGCGCCCTGCTCATGGCGCGGCGTGACGTGCTCGATGGGCGACGCCGCCAAGCCGCGATACAGCTCCACGGTATGCACGCCGGGAATGCCGAAGACCTGCTCGACGCCGTAGCCCTCGAGTAACTTGACCAATACTTCGCCGCACGTCGCCATCAGGCTCCACCTTTCCTGTTCGTCTTGACCGTGACAGTGCAGCCCACGGCGCTGGCGTTATTGGAGCGTCCGGGCGATGGCAGACACAACGCAAAAATAGTCATACTAGCCATGTCCTGTCGTCATGCCTGAGTCCGCCATGAAACGTCTTCCACCACTGCCGGCGCTGCATACCTTCCTGATCACCGCCCAGTGCTGCAACTTCACCCGGGCCGCCGAGCAACTGCACATTACCCAGGGTGCGGTGAGCCGACAGATCGCCGGCCTGGAACAACACCTGGGCTATACGCTGTTCCAGCGCCAGGCCCGAGGCCTGAGCCTGACGACTCAGGGCCGCAAGCTGTTTCCGCGTATTCAGGAGGTATTCCGCCAGATCGAGGACGCCGTGGAACAGGTCGGCACCCAGCATCCGGCGCTGAAGCTCAAGGCACCGATCTGCATGATCCGCTGGCTGCTGCCGCGTCTGCTGCAATGGCGCAAGGAGCGCCCGGACGTGCCGGTGGAACTGAGCACCAGCCTGCAGCACAGCGTCGATTTCCGCCGCGAAGACTTCGACCTGGCAGTGGTCTATGGCACCCCGCCAGGGTCTGCGGCGAACGCCCACCACCTGTTCGACGAGCAACTGACGCCGGTCTGTTCGCCGCAGTTGAAACAGGGTGCAATCGCCCTACGGCAGGTCAGCGACCTGGAACATCACACACTGCTGCATCCAACACTGGATCAGCAGGACTGGCAGACCTGGCTCGACGCGGCAGGCGTGAGCCTGGGCAATATCGGCCAGGGCCAGCATCTGGAAACCATGGACCTGGCGATGTCCCTGGCGTCCCAGGGTACAGGCGTGGCGATCGGCGATTGGTCGTTGATCGGCGAGGACCTGAGCGCTGGGCGGCTGATGATGCCGTTCGAATTACGGGTACGTACCGGACAGGCGTACTACCTGGCGTATCCGAAGCGCTCGGAGGGGACGGCGGCGCTGCATGAGCTGCGGGAATGGCTGGTGGGGCAGGCGGCGCAACGGGCTGATCCTTAAAGACGCCCCATCGCTGTCGACTGCCCCCCCAACGGCATCAGTAACCGACGGCGAAACGCTGACGCGAATGGGCCGGCTTCTCGATTTCATCCAGCAAGGCAATCGCGTAGTCGGCGAAGGTGATCCAACTGCGACCTTCGGCGCTCACCAACAAGTGATCCTTGCCCAGACGGAAACGGCCAGTGCGCTCACCTTCGACGAACTCCGCCGACGGCGACAGGAAGCTCCAGTCCAGTTCCTTTTCCTGACGCAGACTCTCCAGGAACGCCGCCCCGGCGCGTGCCTCGGCCTTGTACTCCGCCGGGAAACCGGGGCTGTCGATGACACGGCTGTTGTCCGGCAACAACAGCGAGCCCGCCCCACCCACCACCAGCAGGCGCTTGACCCCGGCCTTCTTCACCGGCCCGACTACCGCTGCCGCCGGCAAGGTGGCGAAATGTGCCGCACTGATCACCACGTCGTGGCCGGCAACCGCCGCTTCCAACGCCGCGGCATCCAGGGCATCGACCGCCTTGCTGGTGACGCCGGGGCGCACCGCGATCTTCGCCGTATTACGAGCGATGGCCGTCACGCTGTGACCGCGACGCAGGGCTTCTTCCAGCAATTGGCTACCGGCACGACCGGTGGCACCGATGATTGCAATCTTGCTCATGACACTCTCCAGTTCCAATCGAATGACGCTGTGCGTCGAGGGAGCGTCCTGTCCAGGGAACAGGACGGTTGATGCGCTAATTCCTTGCGTCAGTGAGCGAACCGGCTCACCACTTCATTTCGCCCTTGGCGACCTTGGCGCTGAGTTCCAGTGAGGACGCCTCGCCCAGGTCCGGATAACGCTGTTTCATGGCCGCGATCAGTTGCGCGGAATCCTTGGCCCTGGCCGTTTCTTCATCGAAAGCCTTGATGTAGTCCGCCGTGAACTGCGCGGCCGCCACCGAGTGCGGGCCATCGCCGAGGTAATGGCCCGGCACCAGGGTCTTCGGTTGCAGCGCCTGGATCCGTTGCAGCGTAGCCAGCCAATCCTGATGGGACTGGGCGGACTGGGTATCGGCCATCCACACATGGATGCCCTGCGCCACCACCACGCCGCCGACCACCGCCTTGAGCGAGGGGATCCAGACGAAGCTGCGATCCGGCTGTGGGCCATCCAGGCCGATCACCTCCAGTTCGCGCCCTTCAAGCATCAGTCGATTCCCCTTGAGCACCTCGGGCACGATGGTTCTAGCCGGAATATCAGTGCCCATTTTCGGCCCCCAGAACGCCAGTTTGCCGTCGACGGTGGCCTTGATGTGGGCAACGGTCGGCGCCGACGCCAGCACTTTTGCCTGGGGGAACGCGCGGGTGAGGGTGTCCAGGCCGAAGTAGTAGTCCGGGTCACCGTGGCTGATGTAGATGGTGGTCAGTTGCTTGCCGCTGGCGCGGATCTTCTCCACCACCTGCTCGGCCTGGGCCTTGCCGAACTGGGCGTCGACCAGCACCGCCTGCTTGCTGCCGCTGACCAGTACCGAAGTGACCGGGAAAATCGCCGAGGTGCCGGGGTTGTAGACATCCAGGGTCAGTGCCGGCTCGGCCGCCGCCGCATGGGCGGCGAACCCCAGCACCGCACTGGCGAGCAGGAGGCGGCGAAATGAGGTGAATCCAATCATGTGGTGCTCCAGTATCGGTTGGCCGTGATCGGCGATGGTCAGAGCTTAGTTGCCCGAACCGATACAAAAAATGCGATGCTGGGACATAGTTTGTTTCTCAAAGCGAGCAAATCATGGATCGCCTCACCGCAATGCGGGTGTTCGTCACGGTAGTCGACCTCGGCAGCCAGTCGGCAGCGGCCGACCACCTGGAAATGTCACGCCCGGTGGTATCGCGCTACCTGGCGGAACTGGAAGACTGGATCGGCGCACGGCTGATGCATCGCACCACCCGCAAGCTCAGCCTGACCGCCGCCGGCAGCGAAACCCTGCCGCGTTGCCGGCAACTGCTGGAACTCTCCGGCGACCTGCAGGCGGCCGTGCGCACTCCCGACGAAGCGCCCCGTGGCCTGCTGCGGATCAGCGTCAGCACCTCGTTCGGCCAGGCCCAGTTCGCTGATGCGATGACCGAGTACGTCAGGCGTTTCCCCGGCGTCAACGTCGACCTGCAAATGCTCGACCGCACCGTCAACCTGGTCGACGAACGCATCGACCTGGCGATCCGCGCCAGCAACGACCTGGACCCGAACCTCATCGCCAGGCGGCTGACCGTCTGCCGCTCGGTCATCTGCGCCTCGCCGGCCTACCTGCGCGAGCATACGGCGCCGCAGCGGGTGGAAGACCTGAGCCGCTACAACTGCCTGACGCACTCCTACTTCGGCAAGAGCCTCTGGCACTTCGAACAGGACGGCGAGCCGGTGTCAGTACCGGTACAGGGCAACATCAGCGCCAACGAGGCCAGTACCCTGCTGCGTGCCGCCGTGGCCGGCGCCGGCATCTCGATGCTGCCGACCTACCAGGCCTGGGAATATCTGCGCAGTGGCGAGCTGGTGCGCCTGCTGGCCCATGCCGAGCCCCGGACCATGGACATGTACGCCGTGTATGCCTCACGCAAGCACATGCCGGCGACGCTGCGCAGCATGCTCGACTTCCTGGTGCTGCGGTTTCCGGAAGTACCGGTATGGGACAAGGACCTCTGATCGGCGAAAAGCTGGCAAGTCACGGCAACTGACCTAATCTCTAACTCAGTACTTCTAGCGACAGTCAGAGGTCTGCGTCATGAATATTCTTAAAACAAGAAAATGTGCCGCCGTACTTGCCATCAGCGCCGTCCTGGCTCTGTATGCCACCGCCGCCTGGCGGGTTGAACAGATCAGGCAAACACCCCACTCAGTCGCCACCTGCGACCTGGCGCACTGCGTGCCGCACACCGCGAGCCTGAGTGCCCTGAGATAGGTCCTTGCGATCGAGATCGGCGCGAAAGGCGCTGGGCGACAGCCCGGTCATGCGGCGGAAGAACCGGGCGAAGTAGGCCGAGTCGGCGAACCCCAGCTCGTCCGCCACCCGGCTGACACTCATGCGCGTGTAGATCAGGTTGCGCTTGGCCTCCAGCAGCAGCCGCTGGTGGATCATCTGCAAGGCCGACTGCCCCGCCCACTCCCGGCAGATGCTGTTCAGGTGCGCCACGGAAATCCCGACCTGATGAGACAACTGCTCGACACTCGGATGCTGGCGAAACTGCGCCTCGACCAACCCGCTGAAACGACTCAGGTACTCACGCCCCCGTTCGGGTAGCTGGCCGGCCGCCTCGCGGTGGATCACCTGGCGACTGAGCCACACCAGCAACACGCTGACCAATGAGCGCAGGAGCATGTCCCGTGCCGGCTGGTTAGCCGCGTATTCGCTCTGCAAGGCGCTGAACAGCCGATGGAGGTAGACCCGGTCGCGGCCCGCCGGATAGCTAGCAGGCACCGCCAGCGCATCCGGCGAGCTGCCCAGTTGCGCTTGCAACTGCATCACCAGCGGTGACGCCAGGGTCAGCACGTAGCCGTCGATGTTCTCGGAGAACTGAAAACCGTGCACGCACAAGGGCGGCACCACCTGGATCGCCGATTCCCGCAGGGTACTGCGCTGCCCCTCGATATCGACCCGGGCCTCGCCCTTGTGGAGAAACAGCAACTGGCAGAGATCGGCATGCCGGTGCGGCTGGATTTCCCAATGATGCAGACGGCTGCGCTTGGGAATGGTCTCGCAGTGCAGCAGGTCCGGGGCGATCCAGTCCTGGTTTTCCCCATAGAGTTTGAACACCGGGATCGATGCCGCCACGGGCTTGCTCATCAGTGAGATGCCTCGGGCGATAATCGCCCTGATTGTTGAAAAGTACCGATAAAGACGCAGTTTTCACCTTCTAAAGCGCCTTTCGCAAGCGAAAAATACAAGCACAAACCATAACAATCCGTTCACCGGCCCGCCGCGTGAAGCTTGCAGAGAGAACGACCATGAAAACTCAAGTCGCCATTATCGGTGCCGGCCCGTCCGGCCTGCTGCTCGGCCAGTTACTGCACAACGCCGGGATCGACACCGTGATCATCGAACGCCAGACCCCGGACTACATACTCGGCCGCATCCGCGCCGGCGTGCTGGAACAGGGCATGGTCGACCTGCTGCGCCAGGCCGGGGTCAATCGCCGGATGGATGCCGAGGGCCTGGTGCATGATGGCTTCGAGTTGGCGTTCAATGGGCGCAGGGTGCATATCGACCTCAAGACCCTGACCGGCGGCAAGAGCGTGATGATCTATGGCCAGACCGAAGTCACCCGCGACCTGATGGCCGCCCGCGACGCCGCCGGTGCGCGGACGATCTACAGTGCCGAGAATGTCCGCCCCCACGGCATGAAGACCGACGCGCCCTGGCTGACCTACGAGAAGGACGGTCAGACCCACCGCCTGGACTGCGACTACATTGCCGGCTGCGACGGTTTTCACGGCGTGGCCCGCCAGTCGATTCCGGCCGAGTCACTGAAGGTCTTCGAACGGGTCTATCCCTTCGGCTGGCTGGGGATTCTCGCCGATACCCCGCCGGTCAACGAGGAACTGGTGTACGCCAATCATGAGCGTGGTTTTGCCCTGTGCAGCATGCGTTCGCCGACCCGCACCCGCTATTACGTACAGGTGCCGGCCGACGAGAAGGTCGAAGACTGGTCCGATGCGCGCTTCTGGGACGAACTCCGGGCACGCCTGCCGGAAAGCCTGGCCCAGAGCCTGGTCACCGGCCCGTCGATCGAGAAAAGCATCGCGCCACTGCGCAGTTTCGTGGTCGAGCCCATGCAGTACGGTCGGATGTTTCTCGTCGGTGATGCCGCCCACATCGTCCCGCCCACGGGGGCCAAGGGTCTGAACCTGGCGGCCAGCGACGTCAGCACGCTGTTCGATATCCTGCTCAAGGTCTACCGAGAAGGACGCAGCGAGTTGCTGGAACAGTATTCGCAGATCTGCCTGCGACGGGTATGGAAGGCCGAACGCTTTTCGTGGTGGATGACCTCCATCCTGCATCGCTTCCCCGACACCGACGCCTTCAGCCAACGGCTGCAGCAAACCGAGCTTGAGTACTTCGTCGACTCCGAAGCCGGGCGTCGAACCATCGCGGAGAACTATGTCGGCCTGCCTTACGAGGCTATCGAATAAACGGACACGCCAGGGCTGAACCACAGCAGGGGCAAGCCACAACGGGCTGAGCCCCACGATGGTTCACCCCCTGGGCCTCAAGGGCGGTAGTACCCGACTGCGACCAGCAGTGATCCGACGCGCTTGAGGTAGGTGTGCTTGTTCTCGATCTTGCCGGTCACCGGATTTTTCCAGCGATACTCGTACTCCCCCTCCTCCTGTTTGTTCATCAAGGCCAGGATCGGCTCGCCCACCGGTTTGTCATCAGGGTCCCTGACCTTGGCGAAATCGGTATTCACCAACCGCTGGTTGCTGCCGTGCGCCAGATATCGCTGGGTTTTCAGATCGACAACGAAGACGTACAAGTCATCCTGCAGGAAACCACCCGGCAAGGCGTTGATCTCATCCAGCATGCCCTGGCGGTTCCTGGCCAACTCGGTCGCGGCCCGGGCCAGAAACGCCCTGGCCTGCTCCGCCGACGCCCGGGGCAGGTAATAGCCGACCGCCAGGATGCGCTCACCGACCCGCTGGTAAAACACCCGCTTACGCTCGACCTTGCCATCCTTCCAGTTCTGCCAGCGATACTCGGCCTCCTGGATGACACCGTTATCCGGCGTCTTGAGCACATCCTTGAATGCCTTGCGCAAATCCGCGCCGAGCACCTCGGACACATCCCGGCCGATCAGGGCCGAGGACGGCCCGCCACTGGCAAGCATCACGCCACGGGTATCAACCACGAAGACATAGCGATCCTGATCGATGAACTCGCCCTGGCGACTGAATGCCGCGAACGCCTTGTCACCCTGCTCGTGGTAATAGGCCACGGCCTTTTCCAGCAAGGCCCTGGCCGCCGGCGCCTCATCGCCCGGGGCAGTCGCTGCCAGCACCGGCCCCAGACACAACAGCATCAGGCAGCCTGACAAGGCCCGAATCAAACCCAACCCCATGGTGCATCCCCCGTTTTTATTGATCTGCCAAGAGCGTAGACCGCCGTGGCCTATACGGAAGCATTCAGCAAGCCGGGGTGGCCGCAATGACCATGGGCCGCAAGATTCGCCAATACACCGCACAGCCACGTTACCGCTACAACGGCCAGAGCCTGCAACTGACCGTCAGCATCGGTAGGACTTCGCTGCGATCCGACGAGACCCTGCACAACCTGCTGGCGCGTGCCGACCTGGCGCGGTACCGTGCCAAGCAAAGCGGGCGCAACCGCGTCTGCTGCGACCTCAGCCAACCCGCCCATGCCTGATCCCAACCTCTGCCCGGCCTGCGGTGCGCGCAACGACTGCCGCCTGGCCGACCCGCGCACCGCCGACCAGCCCTGCTGGTGCTACAGCGTGAGCATCGATCCGGCCGTGCTCCAGGCCCTTCCTGCCGAATTGCGCAACGCGGCATGCCTGTGCCCACGCTGCGCCCGGGTGGATGAACAACTCAAGCGGCAGGCCCCGTCGGCATGACGTAAAATACCCGCCCGCGTTGCCACGACTGTCCCTCTCCATGCGCCTTGACCGCTTCCTCAGCAACCTGCCCCGCTTCAATCGCCAGCAAGTGCGCCTGCTGCTGGTGCAACGACGGATCAGGGTCGATGACCAGGCCACCGCCGATCCACACCACGAGGTGCGCGAATTCAGTCGGGTCGAGGTGGACGACGAGGTTGTGCAAGCTGGCCGGCCGGCCCGCTACTTCATGCTGCACAAACCCCAGGGCTGTGTCAGCGCGACCCGCGATCCGCAGCACCGCACCGTGCTCGATCTGCTCCAGGAGCCGAATGTCGACGAATTGCATATCGCCGGGCGCCTGGACTTCAACACCACCGGCCTGATGCTGCTGACCAACGATGGCCAGTGGTCCAGGCGACTGACCCAGCCCCTGACCAAACTGCCCAAGGTCTACTACGTGGAAACCGAGCAGGAGATCGGCCCGCACTACGCCGAGACGTTCGCCAAGGGCCTGTACTTCGCCTTCGAAGACCTCACCACCCAGCCCGCCGAACTGCAATTGCTCGGGCCGCGCAAGGCCCGGCTGAGCATCGTCGAAGGTCGTTATCACCAGGTCAAACGCATGTTCGGCCATTTCGACAACAAGGTCGTGCGCCTGCACCGCGAACGCATGGGCACGCTGGTGCTCGACGACGCCCTCGCACCTGGGCAATACCGTGCGCTGACGACCGAAGAAATCCAGCAGATCTGAATCGGCGACCATTGGGCAGAAGTCATCAGCTTATGCCAAATCGCTCCTTGCGCAATCGCCAGGTCACTGCTTGAATCAAACCGTCAGCCAAAATATGACTGAACGGTCACCCCATAACTCCAAGAAACTTTCTGCTCGCTGCAGGGCTTGCCAGCCCTGGCTTCGCGGCAGATTGCCCGCCTATAAGAACATCCGTCGGCCAGTTGTTTTCAAGACCGACATGGGCCAGAAACTCCAGGCGAATGCCTACCTGTCATATAGCTCGTGCACAGTCAGTTGCGCGCATACCCGCTTGCCAGGAGTCTTTGACATGACACCAGAAATCGCTGTGTTGGATATACAGGGTCAATATCGGGTTTACACGGAGTTCTATCGCGCAGATGCCGCGCAAAAGACCATCATACTGGTCAATGGCTCGATGGCGACGACGGCGTCATTTGCCCAAACGGTGAAAAGCCTGCACCCGCAATACAACGTGGTGTGCTACGACCAGCCTTACGCGGGCAAGTCCCGGGCACACAACCATCACGAGCAGATGCTGACCCGCGAAATCGAAGGGCAGATCCTGTTGGAACTGATCGACCACTTCGCTGCCGAGCATGTGATGTCGTTTTCCTGGGGTGGCGCGGCGACCCTGAGTGCCCTGGCCCAACGGCCACGGCGTATCGAGAAGGCGGTGATCAGTTCATTCTCGCCGGTGATCAACGAACCGATGCGCGACTATCTGGAGCGCGGCGTCGACTATCTGGGCGCCTGCGACCGGGCGCGGGTCGGCCATCTGGTCAACAACACTATCGGCAAGCACCTGCCGTCGCTGTTCAAGCGTTTCAACTACCGGCATGTCAGCAGCCTGGCCGAGCATGAGTACAAGCAGATGAACTTCCATATCCGCGAAGTGCTCGGCGACGATCGCCACAAGTGCCTGAAGACCACCCACAGGATCGACATCCCGGTCCTGTTCATGAACGGCGAGTGGGACGAGTACACCGCCCCCGAGGACGCCCGGCAGTTCGGCAAACATGTGCGCAACAGCCACTTCAGCACCATACGCGGCACCGGCCACTTCCTCGACATGGAGCACAAGTCCGCCTGCCGTGATACTCGTCATGTCCTGCTCGACTTCCTCAAACCCAGTCACCAGGAAAGCCGGGCGCGTTATTACCAACACGTCCAGGAGCACCATGCGCACGCCATGTGAGCCGATCAGGTCACGGGCAACGGCCTGGCAGAACACTCAGGCCCAGCGTCGCTCGCCCGTGACGCGCCTTCGCACAAGTGCCGTCGGCAACCGCCGCTAAAATACAGATTTTCAAAGAAAAACTTCAATTGCGCGGCAACATCTGGTACAAAGTGGCCACCCGAGCGGGTGTCACTGGATGGCATCACTCCAGCGTTCCAGAGTGATTACAAGCGTGCTCATCTGGACAAGCCGCTCAGGTGAGTCAAGAGATAGGCAAAAGCGTGTAGTTTTGCGGGTATAGTTTAGTGGTAAAACGAAAGCTTCCCAAGCTTTAGTTGAGGGTTCGATTCCCTCTACCCGCTCCACATCGAACACCGTCCGACGTTGCCAACCCTGGCGACGAAGACATAAAAACCGGCTCCCAGAAGCCGGTTTTTTTATGGGATTTTTTGAACACTGCCCTGGCCCCCTGTTTATCCGGCTCGCCATCCCTAGCCCCCATCTGTCGTAGTATTCTTTAGCCCAACCTTGATTTAACTTTGGCATTCACTGCGAATCCAGGGAAAATCGCCCCAACGTAAAACACCTCTTCACCTGAGCCTAGGATCCGCTGAATGGACGCCCCTCAAATTGCAGCTCTCATTGTTGAACGCTTGAACGAGCTGAGCGTCGACATCCAAAGCCAATGGAACAACCCGCAAGGCACCCAGACACGTCATTTCATCATCGACGGATTGCTCTCCGACGAGATGGCTCAACAGATTTACGATGCCTTTCCGAAAAATGCCGATGGTTTCTTTGACAGACAATCATTCCGCGAAAAGAAGAAAACCCTGGGCAATCTGGCCGAGCACCCCGAAATACTCAGTTCGATCACCTTCGCGATTCAGCATCCGTCAGTCGTAGGCAGAATTGCCGAACTGGTAGGCATCGAAGGTATCCTGCCAGACCCGACTCTTTATGCCGGGGGTCTGTCGATGATGTTCAAGGATGACTTCCTCAATCCCCATATCGACAACAGCCATGATGCCGCCAGGGCCCTGTACCGTCGGTTGAACCTGCTCTACTACGTGGCACCGGACTGGGCTCTCGAAAATGGCGGCAACTTTGAGTTATGGGACCCCCAGGTCAAGGTACAGAAGACCCTGGTTTCGAAGTTCAACCGTCTGGTCGTGATGGAAACGAACAAGTATTCCTGGCACTCGGTAAGTAAGGTACAAGTAGAGGGACCACGTTGCTGCGTCTCCAACTACTACTTCTCCAAGGAATCACCTGACGACGATGACCAGGACTATTTCCATGTAACGTCATTCAATGGCCGTCCGGATGAACCCGGACGTCGTGCACTGGGCGTCGTCGACAACACCCTGCGCAACACCGTCTCCAAATTGCTGCGTTTCGGCCGAGGGAAGGATCAGGCGGGTAAACCCAAGCCTTGAAAGGGGAGCCTGAGAGCCGTCATGGCTCTCAGCGCCCAAACGGCCTGCGACAGCTTGTCAACCTTCCAATGGCGCCGCCTCGGCTGAACCGCCACTCGACGCGACCTTCGCCGTGACCGAAACCGGGTCGGTCGACAGCGCCGGTGTCGGCTTCTGCTTCATCAGGCTGAACAAGGTCGCGGTGGCGCTGGTCAGCGAAGCACTGAGAGTCGCCAGCTCGCTATTGAGCGCGGCCATCTGCTGGGTTTTCTGTTCGTCGCTCAAATGACTACCGGCCAACGCCTGAATCTGCACACGCTTTTCGTCGATCTGTTTTTGCAGATCGGCCATCATCTTGCGCAACTGTTCAATCTGTTTGGCCTGGGCGGTTCCGGAAGTCTTCGAAGCGGATCCGGCAGCCTTCGATGCCACCAGACCTTCGGACGATATCCTCACCTTGACCCCTTCGACCGCCTGGCCCGCACTGCTGACAGGCTGGTCTTTTCCGGCAGCGGCAGCAGCCTTGGCCGGAACAGACAGCTGGGTTGGACGGTGAATGGAGACGCTGCTGATGGAAACCATGTCGGCACTCACTCAAACACTGATATTGACTTATCGGCGTGTGGGAAACGGACTTGAGCGATCTGTAAGCAAGCTGATACATGGCAACACGCGGCGCCCCGCCGTACCTGGGTTCAGCCAAAACAACTGTCGAACTGGTTCAAATGCTGCCTGATCGCGGTGGTCACAGCCGGTACGGCTTCGCACAACAACACTTCGCGCTCCAGCACCTCGAACACGGCCGCCATGACCTGGCGGATTTCCTCCTGCGGCTGTTCGATACGACAACGCCGGCCAAGCTCCAGCAACCCCAGGAGCGAGGCAAACAGGCTCTTGCTGCCGTCGAGATTAAGCGCCAGTACATCCTCGGGGATGTAGGCGGTTGTATTGACGATGTCATAGGCAGGGGCGAGACGCCCCGTCGTCGTTGCACACCCACGATACCGGTGAGAATGGCGCATGCCACGGCCCCGCCAGGCAAGCCGAGAAAATCAGCTGCGCCGATCCAGTGCGTTGGCCACCAGGCGATCGATCCAACCCCAGATCCGTTGCTTGACTCGACGCCACAGCGGCCGCTTCTTCCAGTCGGCGAGGCTGACCGACTGGCTGAGGTCGAAGTCAGCCGTAAAACTGGCCGCGACCGCTGCGGTCAGGGAGGGATCCAGTGCCTCGAGATTGGCCTCCAGGTTGAAGCGCAGGTTCCAGTGGTCGAAATTGCACGAACCGATGCTGACCCAATCGTCGACCAGCACCATCTTCAAGTGCAGAAAGCACGGCTGGTATTCGAAGATCTGCACCCCGGCCCGGAGCAGGCGGGGATAGTAGCGGTGACCGGCATACCGCACCGACGGATGATCGGTACGCGGCCCGGTCAGCAGCAGTCGCACATCGACCCCGCGCTGCGCAGCCCGGCGCAGCGAGCGGCGGACCTTCCAGGTCGGCAGGAAATACGGGGTCGCCAACCAGATCCGCTGCTTGCCGCTGTTCAGCGCACGCACCAGCGACTGCAGGATGTCGCGATGCTGGCGGGCATCGGCATAGGCCACCCGGCCCAATCCCTGCCCGGCCGCCGGTAACTTCGGCAGACGCGGCAGCCCGAAATGGGCGGTGGGTCTCCAGGCGGCACGCTGTTCGTTGGCCAGCCATTGACGGTCAAACAGCAACTGCCAGTCGAGAACCAGCGGCCCCTGAATCAACACCATCACCTCATGCCAGGCGAAGCGGTTGTCACTGGGCGTCCAGAACTCATCGGTGACGCCAGTGCCGCCAACCACCGCAAGGCTGCTGTCGACCAGCAGAAGTTTGCGGTGATCGCGATACAGGTTGCGCATCCCGCGCCGCCAGCGCAGGCGGTTGTAGAAACGCAGCTCGACACCCGCCTCGATCAACCGTCGACGTAGCCCCAGGGTGAAGGCGAGACTGCCATAGTCATCGAACAGGCAACGCACCCGGACCCCACGCTCGGCAGCCTGAACCAGCGCCTGAACCATGGCATCGGCGCACTCGCCGGCCTCGACCAGATAGAGTTCCAACTCGACCCGGGACTCGGCCCGGGCGATCGCCACCAGCATGCGCGGGAAAAATTCCGGGCCATCGATCAGCAGCTCGAAAGCGTTGTCGCTACGCCAGGGAAAGACCGCGCCGGCCATGGTTCAGCGCGCCGTGAAAATCAGCACCGCACCCACCGGCACCGACAGACTGATCGCCGACAGGCCGGCGAGCTTGCGCAACTCTGCCAGGCCCGGCAACAGGCCGAAATCCTCGGCGTGGACCACCAGCGGCTCCAGGGTCACCACCTGGAAACGCCGGTCGTCGAGGCGGGTCGCCAGCAGTTCGGCGTTGTAATGGTGCTCCTGACCATGCAGGCGCACCACCAGCGGCAGGCGTAGCTCCAGTTGAGCGCCGGGCGCCAGATCGTTGATCGGCTGAATGTTGATCTGCGCGCTGACCTGCGCCTCGGGATACTGCTTGATCTCGAACAGCTCACGCCGCAGGCGCTCATCGCGCAGGGGAATGCCGGTGCTGACCGACTCCAGTTCGACATCGAGGATGGCCACCCCCTGGCGATCGACCTTGCCATGCAGGGTCAGGAAACGATGGACTTCGGAAATATCGGCATTTTTGGTGCTGACAAACGACAGGCGCGAGGACTCGTTGTCCAGGTACCAGTTGGCGTGGGCCGGCAGGGCCAGTACCCCGAGAAGTGCCAGAAGAAGGCGGGACCGGTGCATGCAAGCTCCTGATTGAACGTAGGCGCCACCTTACCCGGCCACGCTGGCGCTAGCAAACGACAGTCAGGGTTGCAGCCGGCAGCCTTCGCGTTCGCTCACCCAGATCGCCGTGGCGTCGCGCCCGAGGCCTGCGGCACTGACACGGCGCGATTGCGGATCATCAAGCAGGCGGCTGATCGGAACCGACTGTTTCACATAGCTCTGACAATAATCGGCAGAGTTGTTCATCACATACCGGCACGAACAATACTCCTTGGCGGTATAGGCGCTGATGATCTGCGGGAAGGCGCGCAAGGCCACGCGCTCATGCCAGACCCAGGCCAGTAGTACCAGCAGCAACAGCGCCAGCAGGCTGATGAACGGGTGACGACGAACGAAACCGGCGACTTTCATGGCAACACCTTCGGCCCGAAGGCCGCCAGGACCCGCTTGAGCAGTTCATTATGACGATAGCTGCCATCGCGATCATCGCCGTAGCGCACGATCACCAGGCCGGCGCTGGGGATGACATACAGCGCCTGCCCCCAGTGGCCGAGAGCGGCGAAGGTATCGTCCGGTGCATCCGGCCAGGGCTTGGCTGCGCCGTCGATCGAGCGGTTGAGCCACCACTGGCCGCCGGCCACTGCCTCATCCTGACCCGGTTTATAACCGGCAAAGGCCTGTCGGTTGAAATCGACCCAGGCCTTGGGCAGCAGCTGCCGGTCCTGCCAGCGACCATTGCGCTCCATCAACAGGCCGATCCGGGCCAGGTCGCGAGCGGTCAGGTAGGCATAGGACGACGCGACGAAGGTGCCGCTGCCGTCGCGCTCCCAGATCGCACCCTGGATACCCAGCGGATCGAACAATGCCGTCCACGGATAATCCGGATAACGCTGGGGCCCGACGATACCGCGCAGGGCCGCTGCCAGCACATTGCTGTCGCCACTGGAATAACGGAAGGCCCGACCGGGCGCCTCGTACTCGCCCTGCTTGGCGGTATAGCCGGCCATGTCGGCATGACCGAGGGTATACAGCATCGCCACCACCGAGGAATTGAGCGGGGCATATTCATAGTCTTCCTGCCAGTCGATGCCTGACGACCAGTTCAACAGATGCTCCAGGCTGACCTGGGGGTGGGACTGGAAGGAGGGATAGAACTTCGCCACCGGATCATTCAACTGGAACAGGCCTTCGCCATAGGCAACGCCCAGGACCGTGGCCATGATGCTCTTGCTGATCGACCAGGTCAGGTGCGGCGTATCGATACGGGTCGGCCCGGCATAACGCTCGTAAACGATCTGCCCCTGGTGGATCACCAGCAGCGCATCGGTACGCACGCCTTTGCGAATTTCGTCATCGCGCGTCGGGAAGGCATAGGCCTGCAAGTCCGCGACGGTGGGACCGGCAACCTGTGGCCCTTGCGACCAGTCGGTGCCAGGCCAGCTCTCGGCGTGGGTGATGGAGGTGACAAGCAGCAGCGCAAACGCGAGAAAGGTCGAACCCTTGGGCATGGAGCGAACTCGGATAAATAGCTTGCGACTAGTCTAGCGGGACTTGATGACAGTTCAGCTCAATCTGGAGTCCACGCCCTCAAAGGGGCTGTCATATAAGCATCACCAAAGCTTAATGGCGATGACACCGGGGCTACATAGCCTGACTTTGCACAACAAAGTCGACTGGCCGCAACCCTGGCCGGCAACCGGAGACGCGTCATGACTCAGATCGCCCGCATCAGCGACACCGGCAGTGAACGCCGCCTGCAAGCCGAACGCCTCTTGGGCACCGCGGCCTTGCAAGAAGCCCAAGCCTTGCGCTTCAACGTTTTCAGCGGCGAGTTCAATGCCAAGCTGAAAGGCGCCGAGCTTGGCCTGGACATGGATGATTATGATGTGCACTGCAGCCACATCGGCGTGCGCGACCTGAACAGCGGCCGGCTGGTGGCAACCACCCGCCTGCTCGACCACAAGGCCGCCAACACCCTGGGGCGGTTCTACAGTGAAGAAGAATTCAGCCTGCATGGCCTCGGCCACCTGCAAGGCCCGATCCTGGAAATCGGCCGCACCTGCGTCGACCCGGCCTACCGCAACGGTGGCACCATCGCCGTGCTCTGGGGTGAACTGGCCGAAGTGCTCAACGAGGGCGGCTACAGCTATCTGATGGGTTGCGCGAGCATCCCGATGCAGGATGGCGGCATCCAGGCCCAGGCGATCATGCAACGCCTGCGCGAACGCTACCTGAGCACCGAGCACCTGCGCGCCGAACCGAAGAAGCCGCTGCCGACCCTGGACATCCCCGGCAACGTCATCGCCGAAATGCCACCTTTGCTCAAGGCCTACATGCGCCTGGGCGCCAAGATCTGCGGCGAACCGTGCTGGGACGAAGACTTCCAGGTCGCCGACGTGTTCATCCTGCTCAAGCGCGACGAGTTGTGCCCGCGTTATGCCCGGCACTTCAAGGCGGCCGTGTAATGCGCCGGCTGCGGATATACGCTCGGATCGCCCGGGTACTGCTGGTGGTGACGCTCGGTTTGAGCATGGCCAGCGTGTTCGGTGTCTTCGAACGCCTGGGGGTCGCCAACTCGATGGCGCGTCGGCAGAGCTGGTCGCGGTTTTTCATGGCCCGCCTGAGCAACGCGCTGCCCTTTCGCGTGACCGTACGCGGCAACCTGCCGACACAGTCGATGCTGTGGGTCAGCAACCACGTGTCGTGGACCGATATCGCCCTGCTCGGCGCCCTGACGCCACTGTCTTTCCTGTCCAAGGCCGAGGTCCGTACCTGGCCGGTGGCCGGCTGGCTGGCGGCGAAAGCCGGCAGCCTGTTCATTCGCCGGGGCTCGGGTGACAGCCAGTTGGTGCGCAAGCAGATGACCCGTCATCTGGAGCAGGCACATCCCTTGCTGATGTTCCCCGAAGGCACCACCACCGATGGCCGCTCCTTGCGCACGTTCCACGGACGTCTGCTGTCGGCGGCCATCGATGCGGACGTCTCGCTGCAGCCGGTGGCGATTCGTTACAGCCGTGACGGACAACCGGACCTGCTGGCCCCCTTCATCGGTGATGATGACCTGCTGTCGCACCTGATGCGTCTGTTCTCCAATGACCAGGGTGATGTGGAAATCCAGCTGTTGCAGCCGATTCCGTGCAACGGCCAGGAACGCGCTGCCCTGGCCTTCCAGGCCCAGCAGGCGGTGCAGATGGCGTTGTTCGGTGAAGCCGCCGAAGCGAAGCGCCCGGCACCGCAGCCGGCAGCCACCAGCGAGGCGCAAGCCGCCTGAGTGTTGCTTGCAGGCAAGAGATCCGCGTCCTTGCAGGCGCCTTCGCGGGCGGGTACGTCGCCCGCGCAAGAGCGCCAGCCGCCGGCACAATCACTACAACTGCGCCTGCGAAAACGCTTGCAGCCGGGGATAGAACAACCGGAAGTCCTCGCTCAACGGCTCGTACAATGCCTCCAGTTCGCCCATCGCGTGGACCATTTCCTCCGGACGCGACAAGCGCCGGGAAATCCCCCGCAATACCTGCCCCAGCACCTCGAATTGCCGATAGGAACCGAGCCAGTCATCGGCCGCCATATATGGCGCAATCTGCGCCAGGCGCCCCGGCAAGCGCGGTTCGCTCGCCAGCACGCGGTAGACCCCGGCGGTAAAATTCTCCAGCGAGCCCTCGGCGTAAAGGGACCAGTCACGTGCCAGACAATGGTCGAAGAACACATCCAGAACGATCCCGGCATATCGCCGCCGGGTCAGTTCGAAACGCGACAATGCCTGGTCGACCAGAGAATGGCTGTCGGTAAACACGTCGATCCGGCGATGCAACTGAATGGCTGCCTCGATCGAAGGCGTGAACTGCCCTTCCACGCGGCCCTTGACGAAATCGCCATAGAGGCTGCCGAGCAGTTGTTCCGGGTGCCGACCACCCAGGTGAAGATGCGCGAGATAGTTCATGGGCTCAGCTTAGCATCTTCCATCCCTATATCGTTATAACCCGATATAGCGATTTGTGCGGTACTCAGAGCAAAATCATATTGGAATATCGCGAAATAACGATCTATATTTCGTCCTATCGCGATATACCGTTTTCTTACCCCTGAGACACCGCCATGACCCTTGACCTCGACGAAATAATAAAAGCGCTGGCACACCCAGTACGCCGAGACATTCTCCATTGGCTGAAAGATCCGAAAAACCAGTTTCCCGAACAGCTGCACAACCATGAATACGGCATCTGCGCCGGACAGATCGACCAACGCTGCGGCCTGTCGCAGTCGACCGTGTCGGCACATCTGGCGACGTTGCAACGGGCCGGCCTGATCAGCAGCCAGAAGGCGGGACAGTGGCACTTCTTCAAACGCAACGAAGAAACCATCCAGGCATTCCTGCGCATCATGAGCCAGGAACTCTAAGCGACAACCGGCTGCATGCAATCGCCCTGATCATCTTTGGCCAGAACGGCACTGCCGATCTGGCTCCTGCTAGTCACTCATCATCAAGAGGCTTGTACACATGGCAACTATTTTCGATCCGATCAAACTGGGCGACCTCGAACTGCCGAACCGCATCGTCATGGCCCCACTGACCCGCTGCCGGGCCGATGAGGGTCGTGTACCCAACGCGCTGATGGCCGAGTACTACGTACAACGCGCTTCCGCCGGACTGATCCTCAGCGAAGCGACCTCGGTCACCCCGATGGGCGTCGGCTACCCCGACACTCCCGGCATCTGGTCCAACGACCAGGTTCGCGGCTGGGCCAACGTGACCAAGGCCGTGCACGGCGCCGGTGGGCGGATCTTCCTGCAACTGTGGCACGTCGGCCGCATCTCCCATCCTTCGTACCTGAACGGTGAACTGCCGGTCGCCCCCAGCGCGATCCAGCCCAAGGGGCATGTGAGCCTGGTCCGTCCGCAAGCGGACTACCCAACCCCGCGCGCACTGGAAAGCGCTGAAATCGCCGACATCGTCGACGCCTACCGGGTCGGTGCGGAAAACGCCAAGGCCGCCGGCTTCGACGGTGTGGAAGTCCATGCCGCCAACGGCTACCTGCTCGACCAGTTCCTGCAGAGCAGCACCAACCAGCGCACCGACAACTACGGCGGCTCCCTGGAAAACCGTGCCCGCCTGTTGTTGGAAGTGACCGACGCCGTGGTGGAAATCTGGGGCGCCGGCCGCGTTGGCGTCCATCTGGCACCCCGCGCCGACTCCCACGACATGGGCGACGCCAACCTGGCGGAAACCTTCACCTACGTCGCCCGTGAACTGGGCAAACGGGGTATCGCCTTCATCTGTTCGCGCGAAAAGGAAGCCGACGACAGCCTCGGCCCGCAACTGAAGGCAGCGTTCGGCGGCACCTACATCGCCAATGAACGTTTCACCAAGGACAGTGCCAATGCCTGGTTGGCCGACGGCAAGGCCGATGCAGTGGCCTTCGGCATCCCGTTCATCGCCAACCCGGACCTGCCAGCCCGCCTGAAGGCCGATGCCGAACTGAACGCGCCGCACCCTGAAACCTTCTATGGCAAGGGCCCGGTCGGCTACATCGATTACCCGACGCTGTAACCTCGACACCGCTCGGCAGTACCACAAGGCCCCGGCTCGCAAGAGTCGGGGCCTTTGTATTTCGGTTGAATGGACCGGCTCGAATATCGGAAAACACTCACAGAATCGGAGGCACTTTATCCCAGGTTTTTTGGGTCATGATGACCATACTTATGCGGCGCTGCCCGAAACCCTCGGACAGCAGGCAACGTCATGGAATGGCGTTGCTGCACGATCCACTTAAAAGGAATTAACATGCCATATCTCCTGCAAGTCCTGGGCATAGCCCTGTCCTGCGCGGTCCTGTCCAGCCTGCTGTCATATGCCGCCTATGCAATGCCGCCCGATGTCCCGGGAATCGTCACCGTGGAAATCCGCAACGATTCCGCGCAACCGCTCGAGTTGCTGGGTACCGGCCTGGATCTGCAAGGGGCGCCCGTCGCCAGCTTTGCCATAGCCAGCGGCGAACGCCGCAAGCTGCACCTGACGGGATCGAAGGCCTGGTTCATCTATGGCTCCGGCCCCCGCAAGTGCCGCTTCGTTGCCCAGCATGCACTCAAGCAACGCTTCAGCGGCCCGGAGCACTCCAGCTACCTGCCGGTGTGGACTCGCCAGGCCGAATCGATCGGCGAACACCAGGCATCCTGCAAGGCACGCCTGAGCAAGACACTCAAGGCGCCCCCCTACAGCTATAGCGTGAAATTCAGCATGGGCTAAACACACGGCAGTCATCAACCGCGCCGACGCTGCCCCCAGACCACGGCCAGCCCACTCAGGCAGACTACAGAGATGCCGACCACGGCGAACAGGTCCGGCATATGGTCGAAGACCAGGTAGCCATACATACCGGCGAAGAGGATCTGCCCATAGCTGAACGGCGCCAGCATCGCCGGTGGAGCATGCCGGAACGCCTGGGTCAGGAGCAGGTGGCCGAGCATCCCGCAGGCGCCCAGGCCGACCATGAACAGACCATGGACCAGGCTGGGCGTGCTCCAGAAGAACGGCAGCAGCGCACTCATGATCAGGCTATTGAAAATGCCGGTGAGGAAGTTGCTGGTGGTCGGGCTGTCGATGCCGCTGAGCATGCGGGTCAGCAACTGATAGAAACCGAAAAACAATGCGGAACAGAGCGGCAGCAGGATTGCCGGAGTAAACAGCGCCCCTCCCGGCCGGATGACGATCAGTACACCGATAAAACCGGTGATGACCGCCGCCCACTGGCTGCGGCTGACCCGCTCGCCCAGCAGCGGCACCGACAGCGCCGTCACCAGCAACGGCGCGAGGAAGTTGACCGAAGTAGCTTCCGCCAAGGGGATATAACGCAAACCGGTAGTGAAAAGCAGGCTGGTACCGATCAGGCACAGCGCACGCAGCAACTGCAGCCCGGGCCGCTTGGTGCGCACCACCGCCGATAAACCACTGCGAGGTACGAAAACCACCAGCATCAGCAAGGTGTGGACCACGTAACGGGCCCAGACCACCATCACGATCGGATAAAAACCCGACAGGTATTTGGACATCGCATCATGGCTGGCGAACAGCAACACCGCCAAACAGATCAGAGCGATGCCCCGCATGGGCTGCTCGGCGCTCTTGTGTAGCAGGTTGGGTACATTCATTCACAGGCTCGCAACAAATTCCCTACAAAATACTTAGCACACTAACTACCAACCTGCGCCTTAGCAGTATATAAATGTTGCCCTCTGTCGAAACACACATCGTCAGGCTGATGTGACTGGCGTCGAGGATATTGACACAACTAGACTCACTTACGCATTTTGACTCAATTGCGTAGGCTGGGACTCAAGCGCAGCATGTCCAGGCCTGTATCGACCCAACGCTCGGCATCTTTATTCAGGTCGAAGCTGTCCGGCACCAATAGCCATTTATAGAGGATGCCATCGACCCAGGCATGGAGAGTGATGGCCGCACGGGCCGTGTCCAGGTCCTCGGGAAGCTGTCCGCGATTGACCGCATTGCGCAACGCCAGTTCGATGTGCGCGTTGCAGTCCAGGCTGACAGCACGGCGCTGACGGCGAAGGTCACACATTTCATCGGTGAACTCGCACTTATGAAACAAAATTTCATTGATGCGCCGGACTTTCGGGTCAAGGGCTATCTGCTGAAACAAATGAATCAACAACCGCCGCATGCATCCCAACGGATCGGGCTCGTCCTGGTCCTCGCTGGCCTTGGCCATGTCGTCCAGGGGTTCGCGCAACGAATCGAGCATGGCCTGTACCAGGTCGGCCTTGTTACTGAAATGCCAATAGATAGCACCGCGGGTGACCCCCGCCAGGGTCGCGATATCGGCCAGGGTGGTACGCGCCACGCCACGCTCGTAGAACGCCTTTTCGGCGGCCTCGAGTATCTGCTTGCGGGTTTCCTGAGCTTCTTCTTTGGTACGACGGGCCATGGCAGTAAAACCTCGATCAGGGTGCCTCGGACTATCCTTGGGTTTAATCCGGGCTTAACGACGGGCGGCGATTCTGGGGCCTTTTTCCCGAGATGAATTCCATGAGTTGTAACGACTTTGAGCAAAAGTTCAAGCCTTTACAAACAACCATGAATGTAAGTATATTCATTAGCAGCCTATTAATCCAGCCGAATCACCTTTCCAACCTTCTTGTGCGCTTCATGCGCGCCTGACCCGAGGATCTTCATGCAACTCAAGCCAGCTGTTACCGCTCTGGTCACCGCCGTCGCCCTGGCATCGCTGCTCAGCGGATGCAATAAAAAGGAAGAGGCCGCTCCGGCGGCTGCCCCCACCCCTCAGGTCGGCGTCGTCACCCTGAAAGCCCAACCCTTCACCCTGACCTCCGAACTACCCGGTCGCACGACGGCTTATCGCGTCGCCGAAGTCCGTCCCCAGGTCAATGGCATCATTCTCAAGCGCCTGTTCAAGGAAGGCGGCGACGTCAAGGCCGGCCAGCAGCTTTATCAGATCGACCCCTCGGTCTATGAAGCGACCCTGAAAAGCGCCGAAGCGAACCTGCAGTCGACCAAGTCGATCGCCGACCGCTACAAGCAACTGGTGAACGAACAGGCCGTCAGCCGTCAGGAATACGACACGGCCGTGGCCAACCGCCTGCAATCGGAAGCCAGCCTGCAAAGCGCGCAGATCAACGTGCGCTACACCAAGGTGCTTGCCCCGTTGTCCGGCCGCATTGGCCGTTCCTCGGTGACCGAAGGTGCATTGGTCAGCACCGGCCAGACCGATGCCATGGCGGTGATCACCCAGTTGGATCCGATCTACGTCGACATCACGCAATCCACCGCCGAGTTGCTGAAGCTACGTCGCGAACTGGAAAGCGGCCGCCTGCAGAAATCTGGCGACACCGCCGCCATGGTCAAGCTGACCCTGGAAGACGGCAGCACCTATGCCCAGCCGGGCAAGCTGGAGTTCTCGGAAGTCACCGTGGATGAAACCACCGGCTCCGTGACCCTGCGTGCGGTATTCCCCAACCCTGACCACTCGCTGCTGCCTGGCATGTTCGTCCATGCGCAGTTGCAATCCGGGGTGAACAACGCCGCGATTCTCGTGCCGCAGCAAGGCGTGACCCGTGACCTCAAGGGCACCCCGACCGCACTGGTCGTCGGCCCGGACAACAAGGTCGAGTTGCGCCAGCTCAAGGCCAGCCGTACCCAGGGCAGCCAGTGGCTGGTCGAGGATGGTCTGAAGTCCGGCGACCGCGTGATCACCGAAGGCCTGCAGTTCGTGCGCCCAGGTGCCGAGGTCAAGGCCAGCGAAGCCACCAACGTCAAAACCGCCAACCCGGCCCCTGCCCCGGCAACCGACAAAGCCGCGAGCAGCAAAGGGGAGTAAACCATGTCGAAATTCTTTATCGACCGCCCGATCTTCGCCTGGGTGATTGCCCTGGTGATCATGCTGGTCGGCGCGCTCTCGATCCTCAAGTTGCCGATCAACCAGTATCCGGCGATCGCGCCACCGGCCATCGCCATTTCCGTGACCTACCCGGGCGCCTCGGCGCAGACTGTGCAGGACACCGTGGTTCAGGTGATCGAACAGCAGCTCAACGGTATCGACAACCTGCGTTATGTCTCGTCGGAAAGTAACTCCGACGGCAGCATGACCATCACCGCCACCTTCGAGCAGGGCACCAATTCCGACACGGCCCAGGTCCAGGTCCAGAACAAGCTGAACCTGGCGACCCCCTTGCTGCCACAGGAAGTGCAACAGCAAGGTATCCGCGTCACCAAGTCAGTGAAGAACTTCCTGATGGTGATCGGCGTGGTGTCGACCGACGGCAGCATGACCAAGGACGACCTGTCGAACTACATCGTCTCCAACATGCAGGACCCGATCTCGCGGACCGCGGGCGTCGGTGACTTCCAGGTGTTCGGTGCCCAGTACGCGATGCGTATCTGGCTCGATCCGGCCAAGCTGAACAACTACCAGTTGACGCCGGTGGATGTGAAGACGGCCGTGTCCGCACAGAACGTCCAGGTGTCTTCCGGGCAACTGGGCGGCCTGCCGGCCATGCCGGGCCAGCAACTGAACGCGACCATCATCGGCAAGACCCGTCTGCAGACCGCCGAGCAGTTCAAGAACATCCTGCTCAAGGTCAACAAGGACGGCTCGCAAGTGCGCCTGGGCGATGTCGCCGACGTCGGCCTGGGGGGTGAGAACTACAGTGTCTCGGCCCAGTACAACGGCAGCCCGGCATCGGGTCTGGCGGTCAAGCTGGCCAACGGCGCCAACGCCCTGGACACCGCCAAGGCACTGCGCAAGACCATCAGCGAGCTGGAACCGTTCTTCCCGCCGGGCATGAAAGTGGTGTTCCCGTATGACACCACGCCAGTAGTGACCGAGTCGATCAAGGGTGTGGTCGAAACCCTGGCCGAAGCGATTGTGCTGGTGTTCCTGGTGATGTTCCTGTTCCTGCAGAACTTCCGCGCCACCATCATCACCACCATGACGGTGCCAGTGGTACTGCTGGGTACCTTCGGGATCCTCGCCGCTGCCGGTTTCAGCATCAACACCCTGACCATGTTCGGCATGGTCCTGGCCATCGGCTTGCTGGTGGACGACGCCATCGTCGTGGTGGAGAACGTCGAACGGGTCATGAGTGAGGAAGGCCTGTCACCCAAGGAGGCGACCAAAAAGTCCATGGGGCAGATCCAGGGCGCCCTGGTGGGTATCGCCATGGTGCTCTCGGCGGTACTGCTGCCCATGGCGTTCTTCGGCGGTTCCACGGGTGTGATCTACCGGCAGTTCTCCATCACCATCGTCTCGGCCATGGGCCTGTCGGTACTGGTGGCACTGATCTTCACGCCGGCCCTGTGCGCAACCCTGCTCAAGCCGATCCCCCATGGCGAGCACGGCACGCCCAAGCGCGGCTTCTTCGGCTGGTTCAACCGCAACTTCGACCGTGGCGTGCGCGCCTACGAAAGCAGCGTCGGCAATATCCTGACGCACAAGCTGCCCTACCTGCTGGCCTACGCCCTGATCGTGGTCGGCATGATCTGGCTGTTTGCCCGTATCCCGAGTTCGTTCCTGCCGGAAGAAGACCAGGGAGTACTGTTCGCTCAGGTCCAGACACCAGCCGGCTCCAGTGCCGAGCGGACCCAGGCGGTGGTCGACAAGATGCGCGCCTACCTGCTCAAGGATGAATCGGCGGCCGTGAGTTCGGTGTTCACCGTCACCGGCTTCAACTTCGCCGGTCGCGGCCAGAGTTCGGGCATGGCCTTCATCATGCTCAAGCCATGGGATAAACGAAACGCCGACAACAGTGTGTTCAAGCTGGCGGAGCGGGCCCAGGCACACTTCTTCAGCTTCCGCGATGCGATGGTGTTTGCCTTCGCCCCACCGGCGGTACTGGAGTTGGGTAACGCCACCGGTTTCGACGTCTACCTGCAAGACCGTGCCGGTATCGGCCACGAAAAGCTGATGGAAGCGCGCAACCAGTTCCTCGGTATGGCGGCGCAGAGCAAGGTCCTGGCGGCGGTGCGTCCCAACGGTCTGAACGACGAACCGCAATACCAGTTGAGCATCGACGATGAGCGCGCCAGCGCCCTGGGCTTGAGCCTGTCGGACATCAACAACAGCCTGTCGATCGCGCTGGGCAGTAGTTATGTCAACGACTTCATCGACCATGGCCGGGTGAAGAAGGTCTACATCCAGGGCAAGGCCGCTTCGCGGATGAGCCCTGAAGACCTGCAGAAGTGGTTTGTGCGCAGCAGCAGCGGCACCATGGTTCCGTTCTCCGCGTTCGCCAAGGGCGAGTGGGTCTACGGCTCGCCGAAACTGGCCCGCTACAACGGCGTCGAGGCAATGGAAATCCTCGGTGCCCCGGCACCGGGCCACACCACCGGTGAAGCCATGGCGGAAGTCGAGGCCCTGGCCAAGAAACTGCCGACCGGCGTCGGTATTTCCTGGACCGGCCTGTCGTATGAAGAGCGCCTGTCCGGTTCCCAGGCCCCGGCATTGTTCGCCCTCTCGCTGTTGATGGTGTTCCTCTGCCTGGCGGCGTTGTACGAAAGCTGGTCGATCCCGATCGCGGTGGTGCTGGTCGTACCGCTGGGGATCATCGGTGCGCTGCTGGCAACTACCCTGCGAGGCCTGTCCAACGACGTGTACTTCCTGGTGGGGCTGTTGACCACCATCGGTCTGGCGGCGAAGAACGCCATTCTGATCGTCGAGTTCGCCAAGGAACTGCACGAACAGGGCAAGAGCCTGCGCGATGCCGCGATCGAGGCGTGCCGCATGCGCCTGCGTCCGATCATCATGACCTCGCTGGCGTTCATCCTCGGCGTGGTTCCGCTGGCAATCTCCACCGGCGCCGGCTCCGGCAGTCAGCACGCGATCGGTACCGTGGTGGTTGGCGGTATGATCAGTGCAACCATCTTGGCGATTTTCTGGGTTCCGTTATTCTTCGTTGCCGTCTCGGCCATTGGTGGCGAGAAGAAGCACGCAAAACCTGCAACCCCTGACACTCCACCCCATGAGGCTGGCCAATGAGCAAGTCCCTTCTCTCTGTAGCGGTCGCGGCCTTTGTGCTCAGCGGCTGCTCGCTGATCCCCGACTACCAGCGCCCGCAAGCGCCGGTGGCGGCGCAGTACCCGCAAGGTCCGGCCTATTCGCCGAGCCAGGCGGCGAACGTCGCCGCAGCCGAACAGGGCTGGCGCCAGTTCTTCAACGATCCGGCATTGCAGCAACTGGTCCAGGTAGCCCTGGAAAACAACCGCGATCTGCGGGTCGCGGCCTTGAACATCGAAGCCTACCGGGCCCAGTACCAGATCCAGCGCGCCGACCTGTTCCCGGCCGTCACCGCCGACGGCAGCGGCAGCCGCCAGCGGGTCCCGGCCGATGCATCGAGCAGCGGCAAGGCAGCGATCACCAGCCAATACTCGGCAACCCTCGGCGTCAGTTCCTATGAACTGGACCTGTTTGGCCGCATCCGCAGCCTGAGCGAGCAGGCACTGCAGACCTACTTCGCCAGCGAAGAGGCCCGCCGTACCACGCAGATCAGCCTGGTGGCCAGTGTTGCCAACGCCTACCTGACCTGGCAGGCCGACAAGGAACTGCTCAAGCTGACCCAGGAAACCCTGGCGGCCTACGAGGAAAGCTATCGGCTGACCTCGCGCAGCAACGAAGTCGGCGTGGCCTCGGCACTGGACCTGAGCCAGTCGCGGACCTCGGTGGAAAGTGCCCGGGTCAAACTGGCCCAGTTCACCCGTCAAGTTGCCGAAGACCAGAACAGCCTGACGCAACTGCTGGGTACCGGGATTCCGGCCAACCTGCCGGCTGCTCAGCCACTGTCGGCCAAGCTGCTCAGCGATCTGCCAGCCGGCCTGCCTTCGGACCTGCTGCAACGCCGGCCGGACATTCTCAGCGCCGAGCACCAGTTGATGGCGGCCAACGCCAATATCGGTGCGGCACGCGCGGCGTTCTTCCCGAGCATCAGCCTGACCGCCAATGCCGGGACCCTGAGCCCGGATCTGGGCGGGTTGTTCAAAGGCGGGTCGGGCACCTGGCTGTTCTCGCCGAAGATCAGCATCCCGATCTTCAACGCCGGCAGCCTGAGAGCCAGCCTGGATTACTCCAAGATCCAGAAGGACATCAGCGTCGCCAACTACGAGAAAGCGATCCAGACCGGTTTCAAGGAAGTCTCCGATGGCCTGACCGCGCGCCAGACCTACAACGAGCAGTTGAAGGCCCAGCGTGACCTGGTCGCCGCCAACCAGGACTACTACCGTCTGGCCGAGCGTCGCTACCGCATCGGTGTCGACAGCAACCTGACCTTCCTCGATGCCCAGCGTTCGTTGTTCAGCGCCCAGCAGTCGCTGATCAGCGATCGCCTGTCGCAGCTCACCAGCGAGGTCAACCTGTACAAGGCCCTCGGCGGTGGCTGGAACGAGCAGACCGGCCAGGCCCGCCCGATCGACGACACGCCCCCCAAAGGCTGAGATCGTTCATGCAGTACAAAAAACCCGCCGTCGGCGGGTTTTTTCATGCCCGCACTGTTTCGTTCGATAATCGCCCAAAACCACAGAATCCCGATTGAACCTGCCGCTCGATACGCAGCACCATGCCAGCACATCGACCCAAACCAATAACAACAGGTTCATCCGTCATGCCTCGACGCCCTGCTCCCAACGGCTGATCGCCCCCTTCGCGCCCCTGCGACAAACCTTGTCTGCAACCTCCGGTTGCGGCTGCGCCCTGCTGTATATCTAACAATTAGAGAGACCGCTCCATGAAGCCACTGAACAACAGCAAACGTTCCTCCCGTGTCCTGCTGACCCTCGCCATGGCCGGTGCGGCCCTGCCGGCCATGGCCGAAGAGCATGGCTTTGTGGAAGACGCCCAGGCCAACCTGAACCTGCGCAACGCCTACTTCAACCGCAACTTCACCAACCCTGCCTTTACCCAGGGCAAAGCTGAGGAATGGACACAAAGCTTCATCCTCGACGCCAAGTCCGGCTTCACCCAGGGCACCATCGGCTTTGGTGCCGATGTGCTCGGCACCTTTTCCCAGAAGCTCGATGGCGGCAAGGGCACCGGCGGCACGCAACTGTTGCCACTGGACCATGACGGGCGTCCGGCCGACAACTTCGGCCGCCTGGGCGTGGCCCTCAAGGCGAAAATCTCCAAGACCGAGCTGAAGGTCGGCGAATGGATGCCGGTACTGCCGATCCTCCGTTCCGACGACGGGCGCTCGCTGCCGCAGACCTTCCAAGGTGGCCAGATCACCTCGAAGGAAATCGATGGCCTGACGCTGTACGGCGGCCAGTTCCAGAAGAACAGCCCGCGCAACGATTCGAGCATGAGCGACATGTTCATGAACGGCCGGCCCGGCATCACGTCCGACCGCTTCAACTTCGCCGGCGGCGAATACACCTTCAACGACAAGCGCACGATGGTCGGCCTGTGGAATGCCCAGCTCAAGGACATCTACCGCCAGCAGTACGTCAACCTCGTCCACAGCCAACCGCTGGGCGACTGGACCCTGGGTGCCAACCTCGGCTACTTCTACGGCAAGGAAGACGGCAGCGCGCTGGCCGGCGACCTGGAGAACAAGACCTGGTCGGGCCTGTTCTCGGCCAAGTACGGCGGCAACACCTTCTATGTCGGCCTGCAGAAGCTCACCGGCCAGAGTGCCTGGATGCGGGTCAACGGCACCAGCGGCGGCACCCTCGCCAACGACAGCTACAACAACAGCTACGACAACGCCCAGGAAAAATCCTGGCAACTGCGCCACGACTACAACTTCGCCGCGCTGGGGATTCCGGGGCTGACCCTGATGAACCGCTACATCAGCGGTGACAACGTGCACATCGGCGCGATCACCGACGGCAAGGAATGGGGCCGCGAGTCGGAACTGGCCTACACCATCCAGAGCGGCACCTTGCGCAATCTGAACATCCGCTGGCGCAACTCGAGCATCCGCAAGAACTTCAGCACCAACGAATTCGACGAAAACCGTCTGTTCATCAGCTATCCGATCTCACTGCTGTAAGGCTGCGGCAATGGGCCATGACCGGGGTCATGGCCTGCTGCCCCATTCGCGGGCAAGCCTCGCTCCTAGAAGATGTGTATACGCCAAACGCCGACCTGCAGGAGCGCGGCTTGCCCGCGAATGAGCCAACGCCCCTACACAGTCGGGACCGACTCAATGCGAATCGCTGTCCCACCACCAATTCCAGAACCCGGGCAAATGCACCGGCACCGAACTGTTCGGCACCGTGCGGGCCAGTACGGCCCGCAACAGTGCCGAACGGTCGGTATAGAACGGCTGCTCGGCAGTCCGTACGCCGGTCTCCCGCGCACAGTCCATCAGGATCTGCAGGTACTCCTGCATATGCCGCGCGGTGTAGCGGTTGAGGTCGTGAAAGGTCACCACCAGCGGAATCACCCCATCGACCACCGGCATCTCGCCCCGGGCAATCTGCTCGCGCACCTCGGCCAGATGTTTGAGCAGGTTGGCGCGACGTTGCGGGCTGGCCGTGATCCCCCAGACCTTGCCGTCATTGGCACTCAGGTCGGTCAGCAACACATGCAACCCATGTCGCTGATAGGCGGCGAAAGTACGCTTGTCATAGTTCCAGAACGGCGGGCGCAGAATGATCGGCGGCGCCCCGGTGATCGCGGCGATGGCAGCACTGCCGTCGTTCAGCGATTGCTCCAGCTCCTGTGGATTCAATGAACGATGGTTGGTGTGCCAGTGGCCTGCGGTATGAAAACCGAGGATATGCCCCTCGGCATGCTCGCGCCGCATCAGCGCCCGACCAATATCACTGTTTCCGGCCCGCGGCGCACCGGTCTGGACGAAGAACAGCGCCTTGATCCCGGGCTGGATAGGGTTATGCGCCAGATCGTCGAGTACCGAGGCGGTCGGGTTGTAGAAACTCGACGCACTGGGCCCATCATCGAAGGTCAGCAGGAAGCGGATCGGCGGCTGCGTGCGCAAGGCCTGTTCGGTGCCCGGGCTCAAAGGGATCGGCGGGCCGATACAGCCAGCCAGGTTTGTGGCGAGCGCAAGCACCAGGAGAGAGGTTAGAAGCGATTTCATGAGGTTGGCCTGGTCCAGGTCACAACAATTACAGAACCAAGATGTATTCAAGCCATCGTCATGCAGAACGGAATGGGAACTTGAGTGCGCATCTTACTGACAGAATGGCGCAACGTCCCTGCCCTCCGCCGTCACGCAAGAGGGGCCATCGTTCCTCTCAGATTATCGCAAACACCCAGTGTTCCGAAGCGGTCGGTGTTTTTTCAGACGAATGAGAACAGCCTGCAACGAGCGAGCGTTCCCACGCCTGGGAACGCTCGGCGACGTGCCTACTGGCGCGACTCCACGCCCAGTTCATCCCACACTGACTCCGCCAGGTGGAAAGTGGCATTGGCCGCCGGAATGCCGCAGTAGATCGCACTCTGCATCAGCACTTCCTTGATTTCCTCACGGGTCACACCATTGCTGGCCGCAGCCCGCAGGTGCAGCTTGAGTTCCTCGTTACGGTTCATGCCGATCAACATGGCGATGGTGATCAGGCTGCGGGTGTGCCGAGGCAGCCCCGGACGGGTCCAGATATCGCCCCAGGCATGACGGGTGATCATCTCCTGGAACTCCGAATTGAACTCGGTGAGGTTGTTCAGGCTGCGCTCGACATGGGCATCGCCCAACACCGCACGGCGTACCTGCAGCCCCTCGGCATAACGTTGTTTCTCGTCCACGGACAATCTCCTCAAACCCGGTCCAGCAGGAAGTCCAGCACACGCTGGCTGAAGGCATCACCCGCCTGCACGTTCGACAGATGGGCGGCCTGGAATTCGGCGTACTCGGCGCCCTTGACGTGTTGCTGGATGAACAGCCCACCTGCCGGTGGCGTCACCGCGTCTTCGCTGCCGGAGATGACCAGCAGCGGCGCCTGGATCGCGCCAAGCTGCTCACGAAAATCGGCATCACGCACCGCTGCGCAGTTGGCCGCATAACCGGGCGGCGAGGTAGCGGCGAGCATATCGGTGATCGGCTTGACCTGCTGCGGCTGCGCAGCGGAAAACGCCGGGGTGAACCAGCGGGCGATCGCCCCGTCGCGCAAGGCGCTCATGGCCGCCGCGCCGTCACGCAGCACGGTTTCGATGCGCGGGTTCCACATGGCCGGGTCGCCGATTTTCGCCGCCGTGTTGCACACGATCAGCTTGTTCAAGCGCTGGCCGGCATGGATCCCCAGCCACTGGCCGATCAGGCCGCCCATGGATAGCCCGCAGAAATGCGCACGTTCAATCTCCAGCGCATCCAGCAGGGCCAGCACGTCGTGTCCCAATTGCTCGATGCTGTAGGGGCCTTCGGTCACCAGCGAACGGCCGTGACCCCGGGTGTCGTAGCGCAACACCCGAAAGTGCTCGGCGAACGCCGGAATCTGCGTGTCCCACATGCCAAGGTCCGTGCCCAGAGAGTTGGAGAGCACCAGCACCGGCGCCTCCTGCGGGCCATCGAAGCGGTAATGCAGTTCGCCTTCAGCCAGTTGTACAAAAGCCACGACAATCTCCTTCAGGTAAAAGCCAGATGCTCGGCCACTGCGCGCTCGACCCAGGTGCGAGCCTGGCCGAGGTAATGGGCCGGATCGAGCAGGTGGTCCAGTTCATCCGCGGACAGTTGCGCGGTCACTTGCGGCTCATCGCCCAACACTGCGCGCAGGTGCCGCTGCTCGGCCACCGCGCGCTGGCAGCACTGCTCCAGCAAGTGATGGGCGGTCTCGCGGCCCAGGCGCTGGGCGAGGACGATGCTCACCGCCTCCGCCAACAACAGGCCACGGGTCAGTTCGAGGTTGCTGAGCATCCGCGCCGGGTCGACCTCCAGGCCTTCGGCGACGATCAACGCCTGCTGCAGGGCGCCCGAGACCAGCCGGCAGATTTCCGGCAAGGTTTCCCACTCGGCGTGCCACAGGCCGAGGCTGCGTTCGTGTTCCTGGGGCATGGCGCTGAACAGGGTCGAGAGCAGGCCCGGAACCCGGGTCGCGGTGCCGATCAGTACGGCGGCGCCCACCGGATTGCGCTTGTGTGGCATGGTCGAGGAACCGCCCTTGCCCGGCGCCGACGGCTCGAAGACTTCCGCCGCCTCGGTCTGCATCAGCAGGCTGATATCGCGCCCCAGCTTGCCCAGGCTGCCGGCGATCAGGCCGAGCACGGCGCCAAACTCCACCAGACGATCACGATGGGTATGCCACGGTTGCTCGGCAAGCTTGAGTTGCAGTTCCTCGGCCAACGCTTCGGCCACCGGCATCGCCTGTTCACCGAGCGCAGCCAGAGTGCCCGAAGCGCCACCGAACTGCAGGCACAACAACCGTGGTTGCAGTTCGCGCAGGCGCTGGCGATGGCGGGTGACCGCGCCCAGCCAGCCGGCGATCTTCATGCCGAGGGTGACCGGCGTCGCCTGTTGCAACCAGGTCCGCCCGGCCAGCGGCGTGGCCGCATGGCGCTGGGCCTGAGCCGCCAGCACCTGGCCCAGACGCTGCAGGTCAGCATCGATCAGTTGCCAGGCGCTGCGCAGTTGCAGCACCAGGCCGGAGTCCATGACGTCCTGGCTGGTTGCGCCAAGATGTACATAACGTTCAGCGCCGGCATCGCCGGCGGCGATCTGCTTGCCCAGCGCCTTGACCAGCGGGATCGCCGAATTGCCGGCGGTGGCGATCGCTTCACCGAGCGCGGAAAAATCGTAGAGTCCGGCCTGACAGGCGGCCGCAATCGGCGCGACAGCCGCCTGCGGAATCAGCCCGACCCGCGCCTGCGCACGGGCCAGCGCGGCTTCGAAGTCGAGCATCGCCTGGACCCGGCCCGGGTCCGAGAAGACCTGGGCCATATCGCGGGCAACAAAATAGGCATCGAACAGTTGGTTGCTCGGTCGCTGCATGGGAAATCCCTGGTAAAGGCGCGCCCACTGAGGGCGCGCAGGTCGATCAGTGATCGTGGTGCAGGTACGCCGCCTGCTTCGGCAGACGCAGGCTGAACAGGAAGCCGACCACCATCATGACGGTCACGTACCAATAGAAGGTGTTTTCCATCCCCATCGACTTGAGGTTCAACGCCACGTATTCCGCCGAACCACCGAACATCGCGTTGGCCACCGCATAGGCCAGGCCGACACCCAGCGCCCGCACCTGGACCGGGAACATCTCGGCCTTCACCAGGCCGCTGATCGAGGTATAGAAACTGACGATCGCCAGGGCCAGGGTGATCAGCACAAACGCCAGGAACGGGTTGGTGACGGTCTTCAGGGTCAGCAGGATCGGCATCGTGCACAATGCGCCCAGGGCACCGAACCAGAGCATCGAATTACGTCGGCCGATCTTGTCCGAGATCATGCCGAACAGCGGTTGCATGCACATATAGAGGAACAGCGCGCCGGTCATCACGTAGCTGGCGGTCTTGGCCGTCATCCCGGCAGTGTTCACCAGGTATTTCTGCATGTAGGTGGTGAAGGTATAGAAAATCAGCGAACCGCCGGCGGTATAGCCAAGCACGGTGATGAACGCCGCCTTGTGGTCACGGAACAACGCCCGAATGCTGCCGGCATCCTTGTCCTGACGGGTTTCCTTGCTGATGGTTTCCTTCAGCGAGCGACGCAGCAGCAACGAGATCACTGCAGCGATGGCGCCGATCACGAACGGGATGCGCCATCCCCAGGCCTTGAGCTCGGGCTCGGAGAGAAACTGTTGCAGGATCACCACCACCAGCACCGCCAGCAACTGGCCGCCGATCAGGGTCACGTACTGGAACGAGGCGAAAAAGCCGCGCTGACCGCGCAGCGCCACTTCGCTCATGTAGGTCGCGGTGGTGCCGTACTCGCCACCCACCGACAAGCCCTGGAACAGCCGCGCCACCAACAGCAGCGCCGGGGCCCAGGCGCCGATACTGGCGTAGGTTGGCAGGAAGGCGATGACCAGCGAGCCAGCGCACATCATCAGCACCGAGATCATCATCGAATTCTTGCGCCCGTGCTTATCGGCCACCCGACCGAACAGCCAGCCGCCGATGGGCCGCATCAAGAAACCGGCGGCGAACACGCCAGCAGTGTTCAGCAGTTGCACCGTCGGGTCATCGGAAGGGAAAAAGGCCGGGGCGAAATAGATGGCGCAGAAGGCATAAACGTAGAAATCGAACCATTCGACCAGGTTGCCGGAAGAAGCACCGACAATGGCAAAGATCCTTTTACTACGTTCCTCACCGGTGTACGGCGTCGTTGTTGTTGTCATGTTCATTCACTCGTAGAGGGATGGTTGCAGTCTACACATACTTTGCAACAAACCTGCTCCCCACTCCCACCAGACTTTTGTAGGAGCCGGCTTGCTGGCGATCAGGACAATGCGGCATACCTGAGATACCGCATCGTATTGATCGCCAGCAAGCCGGCTCCTGCAGAGGCAGGTGTCAGACTCGCTCGATTGCCAGGGCCAGACCCTGGCCGACACCGACGCACAAGGTCGCCAGGCCCTTGCGGCCGCCGGTCTTCTCCAGATGATGCAGGGCGGTCAGGACCAGGCGCGCGCCGCTCATGCCCAGGGGATGACCGAGAGCAATGGCACCGCCATTCGGGTTGACCTGGGCCGCATCGTCGGCAAGCCCCAACTCGCGCAATACCGCCAGGCCCTGGCTGGCGAAAGCCTCGTTCAGCTCGATCACGTCGAAATCACTCACCGCCAGGCCCAGGCGTTCGGTCAGCTTGCGCACTGCCGGCACCGGCCCGATACCCATGATCCGTGGTGCCACACCGGCACTGGCCATGCCGAGCACCCGAGCCCGGGCAGTCAGTCCATGTTTCTTCACCGCTTCGGCGGAAGCCAGGATCAGCGCCGCCGCACCATCGTTGACGCCGGAGGCATTACCAGCCGTGACGGTCTTGTCGGGGCCATTGACCGGCTTGAGTTTCGCCAGGGTCTCCAGGGAAGTATCGGCGCGCGGATGCTCATCCTGCTCGACCACGGTCTCGCCCTTCTTGTGGGCGATACGCACCGGCACGATCTCCTCGGCGAAGAAACCGGCGGCCTGGGCAGCAGCGGTGCGTTGCTGGCTGCGCAAGGCAAACGCATCCTGGTCGGCGCGAGACACCTGATAATCATCGGCGACGTTATCGGCGGTCTGCGGCATCGCATCGACCCCGTACTGGGCCTTCATCAGCGGGTTGATGAAGCGCCAGCCGATGGTCGTGTCTTCCAGCTTCATGTTGCGGGAGAACGCCGCATCGGCCTTGCCCATGACAAACGGCGCACGGGACATCGACTCGACGCCGCCGGCGATCACCAGCTCCATCTCGCCGCTGGCGATGGCGCGAAACGCCGTGCCGATCGCCTCCATGCCCGAGGCGCAGAGACGGTTGAGGGTCACACCGGGCACGCTCTGCGGCAAACCCGCCAGCAACAGCGCCATGCGCGCGACGTTGCGGTTGTCCTCGCCGGCCTGGTTGGCACAGCCGAGAAACACCTCGTCGACCTCACTCCAGTTCACCGACGGGTTGCGTTCCAGCAGCGCCTTGATCGGCACTGCGGCCAGATCATCGGCGCGCACACCGGCCAGGCCACCACCGAAACGGCCGATGGGGGTACGCACAGCGTCACAGATAAAGACTTCGCGCATCAGGCTTCTCCCGGAGCTTGGCCATGGGCAGCGGCGGTACGGGCTTCGAGATCGCGCAGGGCACTGAGTTCGACTTCGCTCGGCTCGGCGGTGCTGGCGACCTGTTCGGCGAAACGCACCGGCCAGCCGGTGGCGGCCACTACCTGCTCGCGAGTCACGCCCGGATGCAGGGAAGTGACGACAAATTCGTGGGTCCCGGCTTCCGGCTCCATGATGCACAGGTCGGTGATGATCCCCACCGGACCGGCTCCCGGCAGACCGAGACGCTGACGGGAATCACCGCCCTCGCCATGGCCGACCGAGGTGATGAAGTCCAGTTTGTCGACGAAGGAACGCGCCGACTGCTTGAGGATGATCAGCACGCTCTTCGCCGAACCGGCGATCTCCGGCGCGCCGCCGGCCCCCGGCAGACGGACCTTCGGCGAGAAATAGTCGCCGACCACCGTGGTGTTGATATTGCCGAAGCGGTCGACTTGGGCGGCACCGAGGAAGCCGACATCGATACGCCCGCCCTGCAGCCAGTAGCGGAAGATCTCGCCGGTCGGCACCACGGTATCGGCGGTTTCCGCCAGCTCACCGTCACCGATGGACAGCGGCAGCACGCTGGGCTTGGCACCGATCGGGCCAGACTCGTAGATCAGCACCACATCCGGCGAGGACGTCAGACGTGCCAGGTTGGCAGCCTTGGACGGCAGGCCGATGCCGACGAAACACACCGAACCGTTCTTCAGACGGCGGGCGGCGGCAACGGTCATCATTTCATTAGTGGTGTAGGTCATTATTTTGCCTCCGAGGCTTGGGCCAACTTGGCCCGGAACTCGGCGAAGTCCGCCGTGCCATGGATGTATTCGGCGATCCAGGCGGTGAAGGTTTCACGATCGCGGGCAATCGGGTCCCAGGCCTGGTAGAAACGGTTGTCGCGCTCGCTGTAGCCGTGGGCATAGGACGGATGCGCCCCACCGGGTACATGGCAGACCGCACTCAGGGCCCAGGTCGGCAGGACACAGGCATTCATCGGCGCTTCGAGGTCATCGACAATCTCCTCGACCGTGACGATGCAGCGCTTGGCCGCCAGCGCCGCTTCCTTCTGCACCCCGAGAATGCCCCAGAGCAGGACGTTGCCCTTGCGGTCGGCCTTCTGCGCATGGATTACGGTGACATCGGGGCGTACCGAAGGCACCGCCGCCAGCACTTCACCCGTGAACGGGCAGGTCACTGTCTTGATCAGCGGATTGACCTTCGGCAGGTCGGAACCGGCGTAGGCCCGCAGCACCGCGAACGGCAAACCGGAAGCACCGGCTACGTAGGCATTGGCCAGGTCGGCATGGCTGTGCTCCTCGATTTCCAGCGAGTGTGGCCAGTGTTTTTCGACGGCATCGCGCAGGCGGTGCAGGGAGCCCACACCCGGGTTGCCGCCCCAGGAAAACACCAGCTTGCGAGCACAACCGGCACCGATCAGCTGGTCATAGATCAGGTCGGGGGTCATCCGTACCAACGTCAGGTCTTTCTTGCCTTGACGAATGATTTCATGACCCGCCGCAGTCGGAATCAGATGGGTGAAGCCTTCGAGTGCGACGGTATCGCCGTCGTTGACGAATTGCTTCACCGCGTCATGCAGCGAAAGGATTTCAGCCATGGATACAGACTCCCGGTTTCAACAAGCCAGCTTGGAAGAAAAAGGCGCGAGGTTCAGCGCCGGAGTAAAACCAGATTAAGCCGGGGCTCGGCCTGCAAACAATCCGATAATCGCTTATGTGTTCGGTAATCGAACTGATTGTTTGCAGGCTATCGAAGGTCACCAGGCGACCAGCGAACGGACGCTGACCGCATCTCCCAGGCTGACTCAGGTCGCATCGGCGTGACTGACCCGGCCCTTGATCAGCACGGCGGTGGTCGCCAGTGCCGCTGGCACCACCAGCACGGTCAGTACCTGCTCGAAGTTCCAGCCCATGCCCAGCAGCGTAGCGCCCATCCAGGCACCGAGAATCGCGCCGAAACGGCCGATCCCGAGCATCCATGACACACCCGTGGCACGTCCCTGGGTCGGATAGAAACGTGCCGCCAGCGAGGGCATCGCCGATTGGGCGCCGTTCACGCACATTCCCGCCGCCAGCACCAGCGTCCCCAGCAGGGCGATGTGGCCCAGGCTCTGGCCGACCGCATAGGCGAAGATCCCGGCCAGCAGATAGAACGTACCGATGACTTTGTGCGGGTTGAACCGATCCATGGCCCAACCGACCCCGACCGCGCTCAGCACCCCGCCGAACTGGAACAGCGCACCGATAAACGCGGCCTGCTCAAGGCTCGCGCCACTGTCGCGCATCAGCGTCGGCAGCCAACTGGTCAGCAGGTAAACGATCACCAGGCCCATGAAATAGGTCAGCCACAGCAGCAAGGTGCCGGCGCTGTAGGTGCCGGAGAAAATCACCGCCAGCACATTGCGCGCCTTGATCGTCTTCTGCTCCGGTACGCTGAAACTCGCCGCCTCCGCCACCTGTTGTGGCGCGATCGGTGCCAGGGCCTGGCGCACCTTGTCCGTGCCGCGATTGCGCACCACCAGGTAACGGGCCGACTCCGGTAGCCAGAACAGCAGGACCACCACCAGCAACAGCGGCAACAAGCCACCGATCAACAGCAGGCTATGCCAGCCAAAGGCCGGAATCAGCTTGGCCGAAACGAATCCGCCCCCCGCCATGCCCAGGTTGAAACCACAGAACATGCTGGTCACCAGCAGCGACTTGTGTCGCTCAGGGGTGTATTCCGACAGCAGGGTCGTGGCATTCGGCATGCCCGCTCCCAAGCCGAGGCCGGTAAGGAAACGCAGGACCAGCAACTGGTCGACGTTGCTGCTGTAGGCCGAAGCCAGGCTGAAGACACCAAACAGCAGGACCGCTCCGACCAGCACCCCCTTGCGCCCGAAACGGTCCGCCAGCGGGCCGGAACCGAGCGCACCGAAGACCATGCCGATCAGCGCCGCGCTCATCACCGGGCCGAGGCTGGCGCGATCGATGCCCCAGTCCTGGGACAGCGCGGGTGCGATGAAGCCCATGGCCGCAGTGTCCAGGCCATCGAGGAAAACGATCAGAAAACACAGGATCACCACCCGCCACTGGTAGCTCGACAGCGGTTGGCTATTGATAAGGGACTGCACATCAAGGCAGTGACCGACAGCGGATTGAGGTTGGTTCATTATTTTTATTTCCACACAAGCGCGCAGACGAACAGGCGCCGACCGGGCCGGCGACGTGGGATACAACAGGTTGGATCAGACGCGCCGTGTCAGGACGGCAGGCGCGTGGGAGAGGGATCGGCAGAGATGCTCATGGCGGTTTGGCCTCTTCATTATTATTAGGGCTGCCCGGAGCGGGGCCTTGCAGGCACTTCAACTCAGGGCGCTGCCGCGACATTAATAAGCGCTAGCCAACCGCGCAATTCGATAAACGCGTAATTGGGCGGTTACCGAACAGCTTTGCCGGAAGAACAAGGGCTCAGGCGAACAGTTGGGCACTCAGATCGCGACTGGCCGCAAGCATGTTCGGCAGGAAACGCTGCTCCAGCTCGCTGCGACTGACGCTCCCGGCATGGGTGCTGACGTTCAGGGCCGCAAGCACCTGGCCCGAGGCGTCATAGACCGGCACGGCAATCGAGCGCAGCCCCTGCTCCAGTTCCTGGTCGACGATGCACCAGCCCTGCCGGCGTACCTGCTGCAGACATTCGAGCAGGGCCTCGCGGGTATGCAGGGTACGACTGGTCTTGGGCTGCAGGTCGGCATGTTCGAGATAGTCATGCAGCGACGCATCGTCCAGCGCCGCCAGCAGAATCCGACCCATCGAGGTGCAATAGGCCGGCAAGCGACCGCCGACGGACAGATCGACCGAGATCAGCCGCTGGGGTGTGGCCGAACGGGCGATGTAGAGAATGTCGTCACCCTCGAGAGTGGCCATGTTGCAGGCTTCGTGAAGCTGCTCGCTCATGCGGTCCAGATACGGCTGGGCGGACACCGCCAAGGGTGTCGAGGACAGGTAGGCATGGCCCAGGGTCAGCACCTTGGGCAGCAGCGAATAAGTACGCCCGTCGGTCGTGGCGTAGCCGAGCTTGATCAGCGTATGCAGGCAACGCCGTACGGCCGCCCGGGGAATTTCCGTTCGATGGCTGATCTGCGCGATGGTCAGGTGCCGCTTACGCTCCTGGAATGCCTGCACCACCGCCAGGCCACGGGCGAGCGAGGTCATGAAATCCGGATCACCGGTAAAGGCCTGGATCCGCTTGGCGGGCGAAGCGACGATAGGCGGCGCGACGGAATTGAAGGCAGTACGCAGTGGGTCGTTCATTCCAGATCCTCGTTCACACTGTCAGGCGCTATTACAGGCTGCTGTCAGCCGATAGACAAGCCAGGCAGACGCCACACTGTGCGATTATCGAACGGACGGCCGATAATCGCAATTGACCGCCGCGAGAGTCAGGCTTATAACGTGGTCTTGCCGCTCTGCGATTCCCGGCATACTGGTCAGGTACCCACCGGGGAACTCACCGGCACGGCCTTACCCACGAAGTAAGGCCGTTCTCTCCTCCCCTCTCTTTTTGCGCCCCTATCAATATCCACTTCAATATGAAACCGGTATTACCAGGTCAATGAACCTCGATACAAACTTGCAGTAATAATTTGTCATCAGGAAACAGAGCGTACTTACCCACGTCCTCAAGTTGCAGTTCACAACTCCTACACAACAAAACCCCGAGGCAAAGTTGACGGACGCTCCCCTCTTCGCGGTAATATTGATCAAACCGACCGCCCTATTCGCCCAAGACATTCAGCACTGTCCGCTGCCATCGTGGCTACGGGCCCTGGCGCCTCCTCAAGGGCTCCCTGTCAAGGGCCACGTGTGCAATACGGGTGTATCCGCGCGGTCGTGTTTGTAGAAACGGAAAAATCTTTCAATTCAAATTAGGAAACACTGTGACGAAAGAAGAACTGCGCGCGGAACTTGAGCGCCAGGAACAACGTTACAAGGATGTTTACGGCGGGGCAGTCACCACCTACGCCGCGCAACCCGAACCGGAACGCAAACCCTGGCGCAAACGAGCCAGCCTTCTGGATCAGGCCTTTACCCAGGAACTGCAAAAGATGGAACAGGAACTCAAGCCTCAGGAATCCTAGATTATTGGGACTTGAACCCTGTGAGACTGCCTGGGCAGCCTGTTCACCCTATCCGGATCGTATCAGGCGCCTGGACGTCGACGGCTTGCGTTACCCGCGATGAGCCCTTTGACCTGCGTGCCCATCGGGCTGATTGACGCCAGGCAAGTCCTCACGCAGAAATTTCATACGGCCGTTTCGGTCATCCGATGCTCTGCCGAGACCCTGCGCTCGGCCGACATTTTCAATGAAATCAGAAGCTTGCCATACCCCCTGAAAGCCTTGGTTTTGGCGGGTTCCTACATTTTTTTTCATTGAAGAATGTTACCGATAGGCAGCTAGTGCATCGATTAGCGGGCTTTTCTGGCATAATCGCGCCCCCTTATGACCGGGTCAGAAAACCTAAATGATCGATTTATTCAGCGGACTGGATGCCTGGGTCCTCGTGAGCCTGGTGCTCGCCCTGGCCTTTGTCCTCAGCTTCGAGTTCATCAACGGATTTCATGACACCGCTAACGCGGTGGCGACAGTTATCTACACCAAGGCCATGCCACCCCATCTTGCGGTGTTCTTTTCCGGTGTATTCAATTTCTTCGGGGTCCTGCTCGGCGGGGTTGGCGTTGCCTATGCCATCGTCCACCTGCTGCCGGTCGAACTGCTGATCAACGTCAACACCGGCCATGGCCTGGCGATGGTGTTCTCGTTGCTGGCCGCAGCCATCACCTGGAACCTGGGGACCTGGTACTTCGGTATACCGGCGTCGAGTTCACACACCCTGATCGGTTCGATCCTCGGTGTGGGTCTGGCCAACGCCTTACTCAACGATATTCCGCTGGGCGACGGGGTCAATTGGCAAAAAGCGATCGATATCGGTGCCTCGCTGGTGTTCTCGCCGCTGGCCGGCATGCTGGTGGCGGGCCTGATTCTGGTCGCCCTGAAGTGGTGGCGTCCGCAGTCGAAGATGCACAAGACCCCGGAACAGCGCCGCAAGCTCGACGACAAGAAACATCCGCCGTTCTGGAATCGCCTGGTGCTGGTGGTTTCGGCCATGGCGGTCAGCTTCGTGCACGGCTCCAACGATGGCCAGAAAGGTATCGGCCTGATCATGCTGGTACTGATCGGCATCGTGCCGGCGCAGTTCGTGCTCGACTTGAGCACCACCACCTACCAGATCGAACGTACCCGTGACGCGACGTTGCACCTGAGCCAGTTCTACCAGCGTAACAGCGCGACCCTGAGCGACTTCCTGGCCCTGGGCAAGAGCGTGCAGGACGACCTGCCGGGCAAGTTCCGCTGCAACCCGCAGCAGACCGAACCGACCATCGCGACCCTGCTGAACGACCTCAAGGGGGTCAACGACTATCATTCGCTGACGCCTGAAAAGCGCATCGAAGTGCGTCGCTACCTGCTCTGCCTGGACGACACCGCGAAAAAGGTCGGCAAGTTGCCAGGCCTGGACGCGCGTGAGAAAGCGGACCTGGAAAAACTGCGCAAGGACCTGACCACCACCACCGAGTACGCACCGTTCTGGGTGATCCTGGCAGTGGCCCTGGCGCTTGGCCTGGGTACCATGGTCGGCTGGAAACGCGTGGTACTGACCATTGGCGAGAAGATCGGCAAGCAGGGCATGACCTACGCCCAGGGCATGTCGGCCCAGATCACCACGGCCGGGATGATTGGCCTGGCGAACATCTTTGCCCTGCCGGTATCGACGACCCATGTGCTGTCGTCGGGTGTGGCGGGGACCATGCTGGCGAACAAGAGTGGGCTGCAGAGCAGCACCATCAAGACCATTCTGCTGGCTTGGGTGCTGACGTTGCCAGCGACCATCGGGTTGTCTGCCGGGCTGTTCTGGATTGCTTCGAAGATTATTGGCAGTTGAGTTGACTGCTTCGGTCTGAAAAAAAGGTGCAGCCTTCGGGCTGCACCTTTTTTTTCGTCTCAATGTTTAATGCTGGCGTTTGGCAAAAGGGACTCACCCGCAAGGGGCGAAACCCTGAAATCATCAAAACGCGCAAACGCATATACACACCCGATAACAGCCAACCCTCCCCAAAAAGCAGGCAAAAAAAAAGGCGACCGAAGTCGCCCAAAATGCCTTGCGTGCTCGTTCTCTGAAAAGACCTAGGGTTTCTTCCTCTTATGTGAGTCTTTCCAGATAAAAAATCCAAATCCGCCGAGAAACACCACCATGAGACCTACGGTCAACACTCCAGCGATCACCACGTTATCGAAAAACATGACTGGCCTCCTGCACTCGCCCTGTTGCGATGGAGCTAAGTTACCCAAATGGGCGCGGAGGAAAATTGACCGGCGTCAATGCCGCCCGGAACCGGGCGCTGGGAAAGGAAATTAACTGACTTGCATCAAGTTTCAACGCCGATATCAGCGCTTTTTCGGCTTGTTCTTCGACTTTTTCTTGGCCTTGCCCAATGGCATCGCCTGCTCGAAGGCCTGACGCACTTCATTCAGGCGTTTCTCGTTCAGGTCATGGACACGTTTGGCTCGCTCGGCATTCAGGTCGATCAGTTTGTCATCTTGGCTCATGGTCACTACATCGCTATCGGTCGAATTCAGCCGAGGTCGTGTGCCCCGGCTCGGGCAATACCCCAATAATGCGGGCAAGCGCCAACGCTGACCAGTCGGGAAATTCGCCAACACTTCATTAAAGTGTATCAGCGCCATCGATTTACCCGCAAAATCGCCCACTCAGCATGGCCGCCCAGGATCGTTGAAGTGACATTGCCCAAGGACCTCCCGCCCCTGATGGCCCTGCGCGCCTTCGAATCAGTGGCTCGCCACCTGAGTTTCAGCAAGGCCGCTGACGAACTGTCCGTCAGCCAGAGCGCTGTCAGCCACCAGATCCAGAAGCTCGAACAGCATCTGAACCAGCGCCTGTTCATCCGCCGCACCCGCGCCATCGACCTCAGCGAAGCCGGCAGTCGTTACTACCAGCAGATCCGCCCGGCGCTGGAGCAAATCGCCGAAGCCAGCCGACAACTGCGCGCGCCCACTGCCCCCAAAGTCGTGCGGATCGGCCTGCTGGCCTCCTTCGCCACCTTATGGCTGGCACCACGCCTGACCGACTTCATTACCCGCCATCCGCATATCCAGGTCGCCCTGGAGCCCTCGATCCAACTGGCCGATGTCGCCGGAGCCCAGGTCGACCTCGCCATCCGCTACGGCAAGGGTGGCTGGCCGGACGTCGATGCCCGGCGCCTGATGACAGAACGCCTGCTACCCGTCTGCAGCCCGGCGTTCAAGGCCCGTTCCGAAGGCACCGGCCCCCTGCTGATGGCCCAGGCACGACAGCCCTTCGAATGGATCGACTGGGCTCGGTATCATCAGGTCGACCTGCAGCCCTACCCCACGGTCATGCTCCATGACTACAACATCGTGGTCGAGGCCGCCGTGGCCGGCCAGGGCATCGCCATGGGCCGCCAGCGCCTGATCGACCGCCGGCTCAAGGACGGCTCGCTGGTACCGGCCTTCGACACCCCGCCCTATGAAGGCGAGATTGGCTATTGGCTGATCAAGCCCAACGCAATGCTTTCCCCTGAAGCCGAGTGCTTCTGTGACTGGCTGACGGAACAATGCAACCAGGTGCACACATGAGCCAATCAGATACGTTCGATTGAATCTATCCGTTTGTCAGCCAACTTCGCGCCGAACATGCTGGAACCTTCTTCCAGGAGATTCCAGCCATGCGCCATTCCCTGTCCGACCGCGTCAGCCAATTGGGCTTGAGCTTGCCGCCCCCCAGTCAGCCGGTTGCCAACTATGTGAATCACGTCACCAGCCACAAACAGCTGTTCATCTCCGGGCAGATCCCGTTGCAGGACGGTAAACCCGCTTATCAGGGGCGTCTGGGCGATACCCTGAGCGACGAGGACGGTGCCAGGGCGGCAGAGCTGGCAGCCCTCGGCCTGTTGGCGCAACTGGGCCAGGCTGTCGATGACGACCTGTCGAAAGTGGTGCGTATCATCCGTCTCGGGGTGTTCGTCGCCGCCAGCCCGGACTTTCAACGCCAGGGCCTCGTCGCCAACGGCGCGTCCAATCTGCTGGTCAACGTATTGGGCGAAAAAGGTTGTCACGCCCGCACCGCCATCGGCGTGTCCAGCCTGCCCAGCGGCGTCGCCGTGGAAATCGACGCGATCTTCGAGTTACAGCCATGAGCGTCGACGATTGGTCAGAAAGCGAAATAGCCAACCTGCGCGCCGCGACTCCCGGTTGCTCGCAGGTGATTCATTTCAATCACGCTGGTGCCTCACTGCCAAGCCAGGCCACCCTGGACGCCATGACGGCACAGTTGCAACTCGAAGCGAGCATCGGCCCGATGGAAGCCGGCCTACAGGGCGCAAGACTGGAGGATGAAGCCCGCCAGGCGGCTGCCGACCTGCTCAACACCCAGACCCGGAACATCGCCTTCGCCAGCAGCGGGTCTGCGGCCTGGGGTCAGGCATTCGCGGCGCTGGGCCCCTGGCACGCCGGCGAGCGAATTCTGGTCGGGCGTCATGAATGGGCAGGCAACCTGGCCTGCATGGCCGGTGCGATCAAGGCCGGGGCTCGCCTGGAAGTGATCCCCTGCGATGAAACCGGCGCGGTATCGGTCACCGCCCTCGAACAGATGATCGACGCCCGCGTACGCCTGATCGCCCTGACCTGGCTACCGGCCAATGGTGGCCTGATCAATCCGGCCGAAGCCATCGGCCAGATCGCGCGACGTCATGACATCGCCTACTTTATCGATGCCGGCCAGGCGCTCGGGCAACTGCCGTGCGATGTCCAGGCCCTGGCCTGCGACGTGCTCAAGGGCGCCGCCCGCAAGTTTCTCCGCGGGCCCAGGGGCACCGCGCTGCTGTATGTACGCGAAGGTTTTCTCGAACGCCTGATCCCCAGCCATCTCGATGTGCTGTCAGCACCTTGGGACGACCGGGCGTTCGTCCTGCGCGACGATGCCCGCCGCTTCGAAACCAGCGAGCGCTCGCTGGTGCTGATGGCCGGCCTGAACAACGCGTTGAAGGAGGCCAATCAGCTCGGTATCGCGCGTATTCGCCGCAGAATCCAGGGATTGTCGACAAAATTACGGGATGATCTGCGCAAGATCCCCGGCCTTGAATTGCAGGACCTGGGGCGGCCCGAACAACAGTCGGGACTGATTGCGTTCACCTTGGCGGGATGGGATGTGTTTGCGCTGAAACAACGGCTGGCCGAAAAGCATATCAACATCGGCGCCAACGGTACGGCCTATACCCCGTTGGACATGCAGGCCCGCAAACTGCCGGCGGTGGCGCGTATCGCAGTGAGCTATCTCACTACCACGCAAGAGATCGAACGACTGCTCGAAACCCTTGAGCGACTGGCTCCGGAGCCTCGTCAGACCTCGACGTCGACCAACAGCCCCTGACGCGGCTGATCTTCCATCAGTGCGACCACCGGGACAGTGTTGTCGGCGTTCAACTCATCACCCGGCACCGCCAGGTGAAGCTCCGGATCGTCGTCAGCCTCGCGCTGACGCTGGCGCTGTTGTTCCTGCTGGCGCCGCTGTTCTTCGCGCAACAGCCACGCGGACTCTTCCGGGTCGCGTTTCTGCAGATCGATGGTGCTTTCGTTGGAGCTTTCCTGCACGGGCACTACAGGTGGAATATCCGGTCGCGGTCGGATCGGATCCTGTTGTGAAGTGACCGGCACGACACTCAGGGGTAGCATCGGTGGCAGCATGATTTGTTCTCCTGTCGGCAGGCTGTCGGCTGCGATTCGGGTGACTTGAGGCGTCAGTCGCGAAACTGTGACCCGGTTATCGCTTGATGGTGCAATACGTTCCGACGAACGTCACAGTGAACTACCGTTAGGCTGGGTCGGTGCACTTTCTTGAAATGCGTCCTTTCGATCAAGAGCTTTGGCCTGCAAGCATCGATTCCGTTAAGATAGTCGGCTTTTTCAAGGCGGGAGTCAGGCAGCATGGCGCAGCAGTATCAACCGGGGCAACGCTGGATCAGTGACAGCGAAGCCGAGCTGGGTTTGGGCACCGTTCTGGCACAGGATGGCCGCTTGTTGACCGTGCTCTACCCGGCCACTGGCGACACCCGCCAGTACGCGCTAAGGAATGCGCCCCTGACCCGCGTGCGGTTCTCGCCCGGGGACAGCATCACCCACTTCGAAGGGTGGAAGATGACCGTGCGCGAAGTCGAGGATGTCGACGGACTGCTGGTCTACCACGGCCTCAATGGGCAGAACGAAGGCGTCACGCTGCCGGAAACCCAGCTGTCGAACTTCATCCAGTTCCGTCTGGCCAGCGACCGCCTGTTCGCCGGACAGATCGACCCACTGTCCTGGTTCTCGCTGCGCTACCACACGCTGGAACACACCAGCCGCCAACTGCAATCCTCGCTCTGGGGTCTGGGTGGTGTGCGTGCACAACCTATCGCCCATCAGTTGCACATCGCCCGGGAAGTGGCTGATCGCATCGCGCCACGGGTACTGCTGGCGGACGAAGTGGGCCTGGGCAAGACCATCGAAGCCGGCCTGGTGATCCATCGCCAACTGCTGTCCGGCCGCGCCAGCCGCGTGCTGATCCTGGTCCCGGAAAACCTCCAGCACCAGTGGCTGGTGGAAATGCGCCGGCGCTTCAACCTGCAGGTCGCGCTGTTCGACGCCGAACGCTTCATCGAGAGCGATGCGAGCAACCCGTTCGAAGACACCCAGTTGGCGCTGGTAGCGCTGGAGTGGCTGGTCGAGGACGAAAAAGCCCAGGATGCGCTGTTCGCCGCCGGCTGGGATCTGATGGTGGTCGACGAAGCACATCACCTGGTCTGGCATGAAGACAAGGTCAGCCCGGAATACGCGCTGGTCGAGCAACTGGCCGAGACCATCCCCGGCGTCCTGCTGCTTACCGCGACCCCGGAACAACTGGGCCAGGACAGCCACTTCGCGCGCCTGCGCCTGCTCGATCCGAATCGTTTCCACGATCTGGCCGCCTTCCGCGCCGAGAGCGAAAACTATCGCCCGGTGGCAGAAGCCGTGCAGGAGCTGCTGGACAAGGGCCGCCTGTCCCCGGCTGCGCACAAGACCATCAAGGGTTTTCTCGGTAACGAAGGCGAGGCCCTGCTCACCGCAGTCAACGATGGCGACGCCGAAGCCAGCGCCCGCCTGGTGCGCGAACTGCTCGACCGCCACGGTACCGGCCGCGTGCTGTTTCGCAACACCCGTGCCGCCGTACAAGGCTTCCCGGAGCGCAAACTGCACGCTTACCCACTGCCGAACCCGGACGAATACCTGGAATTGCCGCTGGGCGAACACGCCGAGCTGTACCCGGAGGTCAGCTTCCAGGCCCAGGCCGAAGGCGGCGACGAAGAGCGCTGGTGGCGTTTCGACCCTCGGGTCGAGTGGCTGATCGATCAGTTGAAAATGCTCAAGCGCACCAAGGTGCTGGTGATCTGCGCCCACGCGGAAACCGCCATGGACCTGGAAGACGCCCTGCGCGTGCGCTCCGGTATCCCGGCCACGGTGTTCCACGAAGGCATGAACATTCTCGAGCGTGACCGCGCCGCCGCCTACTTCGCCGATGAGGAATTCGGCGCCCAGGTGCTGATCTGCTCGGAAATCGGCAGCGAAGGCCGCAACTTCCAGTTCTCTCATCACCTGGTACTGTTCGACCTGCCGTCGCACCCGGATCTGCTCGAACAGCGGATCGGCCGCCTCGACCGGATCGGCCAGAAACACGTGATCGAACTGCACGTGCCGTATCTGGAAACCAGCCCGCAGGAACGTCTCTTCCAGTGGTACCACGAAGCGCTGAATGCGTTCCTCAATACCTGCCCGACCGGCAACGCCATGCAGCATCAGTTCGGCCCACGCCTGCTGCCGCTGCTCGAAGGCGGCGACGACGGCGAATGGCAGCAGTTGGTGGACGAAGCGCGTGCCGAACGCGAGCGCCTGGAAGCCGAACTGCACACCGGTCGCGACCGTCTGCTGGAACTCAACTCCGGCGGCGCCGGCGAGGGCGAGGCGCTGGTCGAGGCGATCCTTGAGCAGGACGACCAGTTCGCCCTGCCGATCTACATGGAAACCCTGTTCGACGCCTTCGGCATCGACAGCGAGGACCACTCGGAAAACGCCCTGATCCTCAAACCGAGCGAGAAGATGCTCGACGCCAGCTTCCCGCTGGGCGACGACGAAGGCGTGACCATCACCTACGATCGCAATCAGGCGCTGTCGCGCGAGGACATGCAGTTCATCACCTGGGAGCACCCGATGGTGCAGGGAGGCATGGATCTGGTACTGTCCGGCTCGATGGGCAACACCGCCGTGGCGCTGATCAAGAACAAGGCACTCAAGCCGGGTACCGTGCTGCTGGAACTGCTGTATGTCAGCGAAGTGGTCGCGCCGCGCTCACTGCAACTGGGCCGCTACCTGCCGCCGGCGGCCCTGCGCTGCCTGCTTGACGCCAATGGCAACGACCTGTCGCCACGCGTCGCCTTCGAGACCCTGAACGACCAGTTGGAAAGCGTGCCCAAGGCCAGCGCCAACAAGTTCATCCAGGCCCAGCGCGACAGCCTGGCGCCGAAGATCAACGCTGGCGAAACGAAGATCGCGCCACGTCACGCCGAACGCGTGGCGGAAGCGCAACGTCGTCTGGCAGCAGATATCGACGAAGAGCTGGCGCGCCTGACCGCACTGCAAGCGGTCAACCCGAGCGTGCGCGACAGTGAACTGGAGGCATTGCGCAAACAGCGTGAGCAGGGTCTGGCGATGCTGGAAAAAGCCGCGCTGCGCCTGGAAGCGATCCGGGTGCTGGTCGCCGGTTGAGGTGACGACACACTGTGGGAGGCGGGATTCGCGTAGGGCTTCAGAGCCTCTTCGTGGAAGAATCCGACTCCCACAGTGTCAGCGTCATGCGCAAGACTCATGCCGGGGCAGGCGCCCCACCCACCTGATCCTGCTCCATTCCCTCGCGCATCCGCGCCGCATCCCGACTGAAGCAACGCGCTGCCTGGAACAGGAACAGCAACGTCAGCAACAACGCCACCGGAATCAGATACATCGCGTCATGCAGCCCCACGGCCTTGAACGCCTCGGTCATTTGCTGCGCGCCCGCCGCCAGCATCGCCGTATGGGCGAAATGATCGGACAGCAAGCCCACCACCACCGGTCCCAAGCCTCCACCGAGCAAATACAGCCCGGCAAAATAGACCGCCATCGCCATCGCTCGCAGCCGTGGCTCGACCACATCCTGGATCGCGGTATAAACGCAGGTGTAGAAGTTATAGGCAAACAGCCAGCCGACGCTGAACACCGCCACGAACACACCGATCTCGATCCGCCCGGCCTGTAGCGCCCAGGCGGTAGCGAGGGTCGAAACCACCAGGCTTGCGGCCGCGAACAACAGGCGCCCGTTGGCGATACGCTGGTGAATCTTGTCCGCCACCCAGCCGCCCAGCGTCAGACCGACCAGTCCGGTCAAGCCGACGATCACGCCGGTGGCCACCGCCGCTTCCTGCAAGGGCATCTGGAAGTAGCGCTGCAGCATCGGCACCAGGAAGGAGTTGCAGGCATAGGTGGCGAAGTTGAACGTCAGCCCCGCCAATACCAACCAGAGAAAAGTCGGGATCGCCAACAGGCGGCGCACCGGACGCTCGATCCGCACCTGGGCCACCTGCACGCTCTCCGCCGCACCGCGCTTGGGCTCCTTGATGAAGAACATGAACAGCGCCAGCACCAGCCCCGGCACCGCCGCAATGAAAAACGGCGCCCGCCAGCTGTCGAATGCCTTGACCATGGCTCCGATGGTGAAAAACGCCAGCAGCAAGCCCAACGGCAGACCGAGCATGAAGATGCCCATGGCCCGCGCCCGCCGATGGGCCGGGAACAGGTCGCCGATCAGCGAGTTGGCCGCTGGCGCATAACTGGCTTCGCCGATACCAACGCCCATGCGTACCAGCAGGAAGCCCCAGAAACTGCCCACCAGGCCGTTCACCGCCGTCAACCCGCTCCAGACCGCCAACCCCCAGCCCATCAGCTTGCTGCGCGAACCATTATCGGCCATGCGCCCCAGGGGCAGGCCGGCAATCGCATAGACGATCGTGAACGCGGTACCGATGAAGCCGATCTGGAAATCGCTGAGATGCCACTCCATCCGGATCGGCTCGATGATGATCGCCGGAATGGTCCGATCGAAGAAATTGAACAGGTTGGCGAGGAACAACAGGAACAGAATGCGCCAGGCATTCGCCGCTTGGGTCGAGTTCTGCATGGGGGCCGTCTCTTTATTGTTATAGGGCTTTGCTGCTACTCAATCTAGTCAGCCGAATAACACCTGTCTGCCACCATTCGCGGCGCTGATACCGGCCAATGGGGGCTCTATCGAGCCCGCTAAAAATACTTGTAACACCCCCTTACAAAGCGCTGGGCGAAGCCTAGAATAGTGACAAACTCCCTCCTTCCTTTCTTTCTCCGTTGACCTTCCATGCCTGATGCTAATCCGTGTCTGAATTGCGGTGCCTGCTGTTCGTATTTCCGTGTCTCGTTCTACTGGGGAGAGTGCGTTTCGGGCGGCGGCCTGGTGCCCGACGAACTGGTCAGCCAGATCAGCCCGAGCCGCGTGGCCATGAACGGCACCGAGGGGAAAAAACCCCGTTGCACCGCACTGGAGGGCGAAGTCGGCAAAGCGGTCAGTTGCTCGATCTACCATGAGCGCTCCAGCCCCTGCCGCGAGTTCGATGCCGCCTGGGTCAACAATGAGCCCAACGAACGCTGCGATGCGGCCCGCGCCGCCTTCGGCCTGCCACCGCTGGAGCCGGAACAGCCAGTTGCCTTAGTACCAATCGCTATTTAGGTCATTGCCAAATCATTGGGAGCACTCTGCCCTCAGGGCTCCCGTCTCCAGACGAGCTTCTATACTCCTCACCATTGGGCGGTGCACTCAGCGCCGGTAGTCCCGGGTGATCGGGTATAGGACGAGCTATGGAGTGGCTGGGGTTGCATTTTGTCGACAAATTGCCCGATGAAGGGCAGTTGCTACTCGAGTGCAGTCATAATCCGTTGCTGGTGATGCTGGCCTACATGGTCGCCTGCGCGGCGGCCTTTGCCACGCTCGACATGGCCGAACGCGTCGGCCATGTCGAGAAACCGGCGCAACAGCGGCTCTGGCGCTGGGTCGGAGCCTGCTGCCTGGCTGGCGGCATCTGGGCCATGCACTTCATCGGCATGCTCGCCTTCCAGACGCCCATTCAGGTGAGCTACGACCTGCCCACCACCATGATCTCGCTACTGATCGCCCTGTTTGCCTCGTTCCTCGCCATGCACACCCTGGGTCGCCCGCAATTACGCCCGTCGCAGACCGTTCGCGCGGCACTGTCGATGGGACTGGGCATCGCCGCCATGCATTACGTGGGCATGTCCGCCGTCCGCTCGAGCGCGCAGCAGTATTATCAGCCCACTCTCGTCGGCCTGTCGGTACTGATCGCCATCCTCGCCAGCCTGGCGGCGCTGTTGCTGGCCAGGCATTTTCGCAGCGGCAGCGGGACGTTCCATCAGTTGCTCAAATACAGCGCCAGCCTGGTCATGGGCGCCGGCATCGTCAGCATGCACCTTACCGGCATGTGGTCATTGAGCCTGGTGCTGCCGGCAGGCACCAGCCTGCCCTCCGCAGTGGAGAACAATCACCTGCAACTGGGCATGACCATCGCCCTGATCGCCCTTCTGATCATTGGCAGCAGTATCAGCGCCGCCCTCGCCGACAAGAAGCTGCAGTACAAGGAACAGGACCTGCGCCGGGTCAACGCCCTGCTCAGCCAGTTGGACCAGGCCCGCATGTCCCTCGCCCAGGTCGCGCACTACGATGCCCTGACCAACCTGATCAACCGCCGCGGTTTCAACCAGATCTTCGCCGAACGGCTGATTGAACGCACTAACAATGGCGGCATGCTCGCGGTGATGTTCCTCGATATCGATCATTTCAAGCGGATCAACGACAGCCTCGGCCACGACGCCGGCGACGAACTGCTCAAAGTCATCGCCGCGCACATCAAGAGTGCCACGCGCAGCCATGACGACGTAGTCGCGCGCTTTGGCGGCGATGAGTTCTGTATTCTCATCAGCCTGCACAAACGCGATGAAGCGCGGCACATGGCCTTGCGCATCATGCAAAAAATGAAGGAGCCCATCGAGCTGGCCGGGCGGCGTATGGTGATGACCACCAGCATCGGCATCGCCGTATTCCCCGAGGATGGCAAGTCCTGCGAGGAACTGCTGAAAAATGCCGATCTGGCGCTCTACCAGTCCAAGGACGCAGGGCGCAACAGCCTGCATTTCTTCAATACCAACCTCAAGACCCGCGCCACCCTGGAACTGCAACTGGAGGAGGAACTGCGCCAGGCTTTGCGCGAAGGCAAGGAGTTGCAACTGATCTACCAGCCCATCTGCGAAGTCAAGACCGGCCAGGTTGCCAAGCTTGAAGCGCTGGTGCGCTGGAACCATCCGCAACACGGGCTGCTGACACCGGACCGCTTCATCCGCATCGCCGAAGCCAACGGGCTGATCGCCGATCTGGACAAGTGGGTGCTGCGCACCGCCTGTCAGGACCTCGCGACGCTGGACGGACAGGGTTATGGCGAACTGATGGTCACCGTGAACTGCTCGTCGCTGAATCTGGCACGTGAGGAACTGGCCGACGATATCGAAAGCGCGCTGCGCGCCACTGGTATTTCAGCCAGCCGGCTGGAGCTGGAGGTCACGGAAAACGCCTTGATGGGCAATATCACCAATACCCTGCAACTGCTACGACAGATGCGCAGCCTTGGCGTCTCGTTGTCCATCGACGACTTCGGCACGGGCTATTCCTCACTGGCCTACCTCAAGCGCCTGCCGCTCAATACCCTGAAGATCGATCGATCGTTCATCCTCGATATCCCCAAGTCGGCCCCGGACATGGAGATCATCCAGGCGATCATCGTCATGGCCCATACCCTGCACCTGCAAGTGGTCACCGAAGGTGTCGAGACCCAGCAGCAATACGACTTCCTCGCCGAGTACGACTGCGACTATATCCAGGGCCACCTGTTCAGCCGACCAGTCCTGCTGGAAGAACTGCCAGCGGTGCTCCAACAGCTCAACCAGCATCGCCCGCCATCCTCCGCGCTCCTCACGCCGGGCCAGGACACGGACCCAGCGCCGTCACGTCCGCCCTTTGCGGATAACCCCGGCTACCAGGCTGGCGCATCGACTGTGCGTCCCATCCGCTGATCGGCATCGACAATGCCCTCGCAGGCCGATCCCAGCGAGGCTCGGGGGAATGTAATACACACTTCACAAAAAGTTCCCTGTCAATTAAAGAACGCCAATTATTGGCCGATTCAACGATACCAAAAGCAAGGATCGCCCCAGGCAAGCCTAGGGCCAAACCCTATCGCTCAAGCCGATATCGCGCGTTAGCGTCGCGATTTCTCACCGTGATGGCGCGTTGACATCATTTCGACCGCCCAACCAGACCAGGCATATGGCGCACAATGACTTCCAAAAATAACCCAGCCAACCCAGTATCCGATCTGATGTCACCCGCGGTCGTGGAAAAAACCTACAAGGCCTACTCGACGCCCCGTCCACTGGCGACGCAGCAGTACCTTTATTTCACCGAAACCAATACGGATCGTATCCTCGATAACCTCGACGGCCTGCGCGACATGGTATTTCCGCGTCCGCCGCACCTGGAGATGGAAAACGAAGCCCGCCGCGAGCAGGAATTTCCTTCGGTCTGCCTGATCGGCCTGGGCCGCTGCGGCTCGAACATCGCGCTGGATGTCGCCGAACTGGTCTACAACGCCCGCAAGTTCTACCTCAACGAATTCAACAACGACGACAAATCCGCCGACAAGGGCTACCGCCCAGCACAGTGGATTCGCAACAACCTGCGCCTGGTCCAGAACAAATCTGCCAAGCCGGTGTTCCTGGTGGAACCATTGGTGATGCTCGGCGACCTGGACAAGGACATTGCCGGGCGTATCCGTTTTTCGCGTAAAGGCGAGAAAAGCGGTTTTATCCGCGACTACAGCAAGATGAAGATCATGGACCTGTCGGAAGTCCACGCCGGTGGTGCGGGTAACGCACCGATCCTCGGCCAGTACCTGGCCAAGATCATCCTGAACAAGGACACCCAGCGCTTCTCCAGCCCCGACTGGAAGATGATCCATTCGTACCTGATCGACTCCTGCGGCATCAAGGCCAACCAGTCGCGCCTGTACTTTTCGATTTTCAGTGCCGGCGGCGGTACGGGCTCGGGCATGGCCTCGGAATTCGGCCTGGCCCAGCAGTACTCGTATATGAACAAGACGTTCGACACCAAGCCGATGGACGAGCACGACAGCAAAAGCGGTCATTCCTTCGTCTTCGAGCCGATCTTCACCAGCGGCATCTGCGTGCTGCCGAATATTTCCGACCATCGCAGCGAGATGTCCGAGGCACTGCACATCAATGCCGGCCGCCTGCTCTGCAAGTACCTATCGGAGGAATGGGACTTCTCGTACAACTTCGACAATGAAGACAGCAGCGAAGCCAGCGTCATGGGCCGTATCCGCCCCTGGAACGCGATGATGCTGATCTCCAACGACATCATGCGCTATGCCGAAGAGAACGATGACGGCAACATCCAGAACATCGATGTCAATGCCATGGAGAAGCACGCCAACCAGTACATCTCCCAGCAGATCTTCAACATCCTGACAGCCCAGGCCGTCACCACCGATTACGACCAGAACTATTTCCGTCGTGCCGGCATCGACATCGGCGAGACTATCCGCCTGGATGCCAACGATCTGTTCATGAGCCTGGCCGGCCCGGTGGCGATTGCCTATGCCGAATCCGTGGTACCGGAACAGCCGGCACCCAGCAGCGATAAATTCAAAGTGTTCGAGAAAGAGCAGCCGCGACTGAACATCGACGACCTGTTCTTCCGTTCCATCGATCTGCCGCACTTCAACAAGGTCACCCAGGCCATCGAAGGCATCAGCCTGCTGCCGATCGAGTCCAAGCGCTACCGCGCCGCCCTGGAGCAGTACAAGGCTTCGGGTTACGACGCAGCAGCGCTGCACGACCTGCATTTCTTCAAGAACTGTTCGTCGGTGGTCTCGATCGTTTCGCTGCCCAAGGACTACAAACTGTCCTACATGGACCTGAACCGGCTCAAGACCCACCTCAACAGCCTGTTCCCCAACACCACGCTCAAGCGTTATGCGCTGGTGATCGGCGCCTCGGCCAACCTGTCGCTGACCACGCTGATCGCCAAGAGCCCGTGCCTGTCGGACGATTTCCTGACCCTGATCGTGGCCTTCATCAAGCGCTGCTTCGCCCGCAACCCGTACCGCTTCGACGAGACGCTGGACAACTCGATGCTCGAGTTCATCACCCGTGACGAGTTCGACGAAGGGCATATCGACGAATTGCTCAACGAGTTCGAAAACCCGGCGAAAATCCTCGATACCAACTGGTACGCGATCAAGCCCATGTACGAAAAGAAGTACCGCGAGCTGATCAACGACAAGGACAAGTTCGTCTCGATCAACGATATCCGCCTGTCCCGCGACTGCGTGAAGAAGGCCATCAAGTATCTGCGCGAGATCTACCGCCACCGCATCGGCAAGACCAAGGTCATTTCGCTGAACAGTCACACCGGTCGGACCGAGTACTGATGCCCCTGTAGGAGCCCGACTTGCCGGCGAAGAGGCCCTTCAGGCCGCCAGAAGCTTCGCCGGCAAGCCGGGCTCCTACGGGATCATGGTCCTACAGCGAGACTGTGGATTTTCTCCACGAGCAACAGCCACTACGGCGTTGCGCGGTTACTGGCCTACCCACTTACAGGCCATAAATGCATAACGCACATGCACCATTACGATACACAGACTTACTGCAGTGCCCTTTCCTGGATCATTACCCAAGGCGATACGACTACCGCCCACAGGCTCGGATCACGCTCGAAAAGATCCTGGGCCCGCGTTTCAGACACCTTGCTCAGCGCTCCGGTGGCCAGCCAATCCGCCACTTTTTCGGCCTGATTCTCGGCCATGGCCTCGGCAGCCGCGACCAGATCCAGCGACGGCTCGACCCACAATAGGGCGCCCCGGGCAAAGAACGGTTGCAACTCCTCCCAGCGAATAGATGCAGTTTCACCAAGCAGCTTGGCATAGAGGGTGCTAGGTTCTTGAGTCATGGGGTTCTACCTGAGAAAAAAACGGCGCAATCATAACGTCGCAACCCAGGTAGAAAAACCCGTATGTAAACGTGGGGGTGAAAGAGGGAGCAGGGAGTCAAGGATTGCCGTGCAGGTCAGCAACATTCGGTTAACAATCCGCATGGCCACTTGCCGCCATTCTGTCTCTTTCTTTCATTTAAGCGACACATCCCGATTTTGTCCTTGGCTGCCCGCTATCCAAGCGATAAACGAGCACTCTAAACTGTATCGGTACAGTTGCCGGGTAAAATCGGGCTCTAAAACCCGGTTCTGCCGCCCTGGCGTCAGAACTATAAAAACTACAACAGCAAGAGTGGAGCACTAATGACTAAGCAGATTTCCAAACTGTTCGCCGCTATGGTTCTGGCCGGTATTGCCAGCCATTCTTTCGCTGCAGACACCATCAAGATCGGCATCGCCGGCCCCAAGACCGGCCCGGTGACCCAGTACGGTGACATGCAGTTCACTGGCGCGAAACAGGCCATCAAGGACATCAACGCCAAGGGCGGCGTCGATGGCAAGAAACTCGAAGCCGTTGAATACGACGATGCCTGCGATCCGAAACAAGCCGTGGCCGTAGCCAACAAGGTAGTCAACGACGGCGTCAAGTTCGTCATCGGCCACCTCTGCTCCAGCTCCACCCAGCCAGCTTCGGACATCTACGAAGACGAAGGCGTGATCATGATCACCCCGGCTGCCACCAGCCCGGAAATCACCGCCCGTGGCTACAAGCTGGTGTTCCGCACCATCGGCCTGGACAGCGCCCAGGGCCCTGCCGCCGGTAACTACATCGCCGACCACGTGAAACCGAAAGTGGTTGCCGTACTGCACGACAAGCAGCAATACGGTGAAGGCATCGCTACCGCGGTCAAGCAGACCCTGGAGAAGAAAGGCGTGAAAGTCGCCGTCTTCGAAGGCCTGAACGCTGGTGACAAGGACTTCTCCTCGATCATCCAGAAACTCAAGCAGAACAACGTCGACTTCGTCTACTACGGCGGCTACCACCCGGAGCTGGGCCTGATCCTGCGCCAGTCCAAGGAAAAAGGCCTGAACGCCAAGTTCATGGGTCCGGAAGGCGTCGGCAACGACTCGATTTCGCAGATCGCCCAGGACGCTTCCGAAGGCCTGCTGGTCACCCTGCCGAAGTCGTTCGATGCCGAGCCTGAAAACAAGGCCATCGTCGACGCCATCAAGGCTGACGGCAAGGATCCAAGCGGTCCGTTCGTGTTCCCGGCCTACTCGGCTGTCGAGCTGATCGCCGACGGCATCAAGAACGCCAAGAGCGAAGACACCGCCAAGGTGGCAGCGGCCATCCACGCCGGTACCTTCAAGACTCCGACTGGCGATCTGTCCTTCGACGAGAAGGGCGACCTGAAGAACTTCAAGTTCGTGGTCTACGAATGGCACTTCGGCAAGCCGAAGACCGAAGTATCCCCTCAGTAAGTCGGACCTGACCGGTCAACAAGCCCACTGTTTACACAGTGGGCTTTGTTTTACGAGGTTTATGGGCCTGACACCCGCGATCCGGGAGCTGGCTCACCTGAAAATCTTAAAACCGTCACCAGCGGTTCGCTGGCAAACGCTCGTACCAACGTGGCGAAAGACCACGCCCAACGAGCCGGAACATGACTCCACCAGTGAAATGCGTATCGGGTTTTTAGGAGCGCTGTAATGCCTGAGATCTATCACTTCTTCCAACAGCTGGTTAATGGCCTGACCATTGGCAGCACCTATGCCTTGATAGCCATTGGCTACACAATGGTTTACGGCATCATTGGAATGATCAACTTCGCCCATGGCGAGGTCTACATGATTGGTTCCTACGTGGCCTTCATCGTCCTTGCCGGGCTGGCCATGCTGGGTATCCACTCCCTGCCGCTGTTGATGACCGCCGCGTTCATCGCGACGATCGTCGTGACAAGTGCCTATGGTTACAGTATCGAGCGCGTTGCCTACCGCCCATTGCGCGGCAGCAACCGTCTGATCCCGCTGATTTCCGCCATCGGCATGTCGATTTTCCTGCAGAACACCGTACTGCTGTCCCAGGACTCCAAGGACAAGTCCATTCCCAACCTGATCCCGGGGAGCTTTTCCTTCGGTCCGGGGGGCGCAGAAGAAGTCATGATTTCCTACATGCAGATCCTGGTTTTCGTGATCACTCTGATCGCCATGACCGGGCTGACCCTGTTCATCTCCCGTTCACGCCTGGGCCGCGCCTGCCGCGCCTGCGCCGAAGACATCAAGATGGCCAACCTGCTGGGGATCAACACCAACAACATCATCGCCCTGACCTTCGTCATCGGTGCCGCTCTCGCGGCGGTGGCGGCCGTGCTGCTGAGCATGCAATACGGCGTGATCAACCCCAACGCCGGGTTCCTGGTGGGCCTGAAGGCCTTTACCGCGGCAGTCCTGGGTGGCATCGGCAGCATTCCGGGCGCCATGCTCGGCGGGCTGGTGCTGGGGGTGTCCGAAGCCTTTGGTGCCGACGTGTTCGGCGACCAGTACAAGGATGTGGTGGCGTTCGGTCTTCTGGTTCTGGTGTTGTTGTTCCGTCCGACCGGCATCCTCGGCCGTCCGGAGGTTGAGAAAGTATGAACAGATATCTCAAACAGGCGCTGTTCAGCGCCCTGCTGGTCTGGGCCGTGGCCTTTCCGGTGCTCGGCCTGAAGCTGAGCATCGTCGGGATCAACCTCGAAGTACAGGGTACCGGTCCGGTGACCCTGACCGTCATCGCCCTGTCCTCGGTGCTGATGTTTCTGCGCGTGCTGTTCAGCCAGCAGGTCAGCGCGATGTTCAAGACCTCCCGTGGCCCGCTGGTTTCGCCCAAGGTCGGTCAGTTCCTGACCCTGCCACGGACCCAGCGCTGGATCATCATCGGCCTGATCGTGGCCGCGCTGATCTGGCCGTTCTTCGGCTCGCGCGGCGCGGTCGACATCGCCACCCTGATCCTGATCTACGTGCTGCTGGGCCTGGGCCTGAACATCGTGGTGGGCCTGGCTGGCCTGCTCGACCTGGGCTACGTCGGCTTCTATGCCGTGGGTGCCTACACCTACGCGCTGCTCTCGCATTACCTGGGCTGGAGCTTCTGGATCTGCCTGCCACTGGCGGGTATGGCGGCGGCAACGTTCGGCTTCCTGCTGGGCTTCCCGGTATTGCGCCTGCGTGGTGACTACCTGGCGATCGTGACCCTGGGTTTCGGGGAAATCATCCGCCTGTTCCTGCGTAACCTGACCGACATCACCGGCGGCCCCAACGGCATCAGCAACATTCCCAAGCCAACCTTCTTTGGGCTGTCGTTCGACCGCAGTGCCGCCGAGGGCATGCAGACCTTCCACGAGTACTTCGGGATCGCCTACAACCCGGTGAGCAAAGTGGTGTTCCTGTACCTGGTGGCGCTGTTGCTGGCACTGGCCGCCCTGTTCGTGATCAACCGCCTGCTGCGCATGCCGATCGGCCGTGCGTGGGAAGCTCTGCGCGAAGACGAGATCGCCTGCCGCGCCCTGGGCCTCAACCCGACCATCATCAAGCTGTCCGCGTTCACCCTGGGGGCTGCGTTCGCCGGTTTCGCCGGCAGCTTCTTCGCCGCTCGCCAAGGCCTGGTGACACCGGAGTCGTTCACCTTCATCGAGTCGGCAATCATTCTCGCCATCGTCGTGCTCGGCGGCATGGGTTCGCAACTGGGCGTGATCCTCGCGGCCATCGTGATGATCCTGTTGCCGGAACTGATGCGTGAATTCAGCGACTACCGCATGTTGATGTTCGGCGCCATGATGGTGCTGATGATGATCTGGCGTCCTCAGGGCCTGCTGCCAATGCAACGTCCACACATGGAGCTGCGCAAATGAGCCGCGAGATCCTTAAAGTCGAAAACTTGAGCATGCGCTTCGGCGGCCTGCTGGCGGTCAACGGCGTGGCCCTGACCGTGAAAGAAAAACAGGTCGTGGCGCTGATCGGCCCCAACGGTGCCGGCAAGACCACGGTGTTCAACTGCCTGACCGGTTTCTACAAGCCGAGCGCCGGCAGCATCATCCTCGACGGTCAGCCGATCCAGGGCCTGGCCGGCCACGAGATCGCCCGCAAGGGCGTGGTGCGGACCTTTCAGAACGTGCGTCTGTTCAAGGAAATGACCGCGGTGGAGAACCTGCTGATCGCCCAGCATCGCCACCTGAACACCAACTTCCTCGCCGGGCTGTTCAAGACCCCCTCGTTCCGCAAGAGCGAGAAGGAAGCCATGGAGTACGCCGCGTATTGGCTGGACAAGGTCAACCTGACCGAGTTCGCCAACCGCCCGGCCGGCACCCTGGCCTACGGTCAGCAACGTCGCCTGGAAATCGCCCGCTGCATGATGACCCGCCCGCGGATCCTCATGCTCGACGAACCGGCAGCCGGCCTGAACCCCAAGGAAACCGACGACCTCAAGGCGCTGATCAGCGTGCTGCGCGAGGAGCATGACGTCACGGTGCTGCTGATCGAGCACGACATGAAGCTGGTCATGAGCATTTCCGACCATATCGTCGTGATCAACCAGGGCACGCCGCTGGCCGATGGCACGCCACAACAGATCCGCGACAATCCCGATGTGATCAAAGCCTACCTGGGGGAAGCGTAAATGCTGCAGTTCGAAAACGTTTCCACCTTCTACGGCAAGATCCAGGCCCTGCATAGCGTCAACGTCGAGGTTCGCCAAGGCGAGATCGTCACCCTGATCGGCGCCAACGGCGCGGGCAAGTCGACCCTGTTGATGACCCTCTGCGGTTCGCCACAGGCTCACAGTGGCAGTATTCGCTACATGGGTGAAGAGCTGGTGGGGCAGGAATCCTCGCAGATCATGCGCAAGAGCATCGCGGTGGTGCCGGAAGGCCGCCGGGTGTTCTCACGCCTGACCGTCGAAGAAAACCTCGCCATGGGCGGTTTTTTCACCGACAAGGGCGATTACCAGGAGCAGATGGACAAGGTCCTGGAACTGTTTCCCCGGCTCAAGGAGCGCTTCAGCCAGCGCGGCGGCACCATGTCCGGTGGCGAGCAGCAGATGCTCGCGATCGGCCGGGCGCTGATGAGCAAGCCCAAGCTGCTGCTGCTCGACGAGCCGTCGCTGGGCCTGGCACCGATCATCATCCAGCAGATCTTCGATATCATCGAACAACTGCGCAAGGACGGTGTGACGGTGTTCCTGGTGGAGCAGAACGCCAACCAGGCGCTGAAGATCGCCGACCGTGCCTATGTGCTGGAAAACGGCCGGGTGGTGATGCAAGGCAGCGGCCATGACCTGCTGACCGACCCGAAGGTCCGCGAGGCGTACCTGGGCGGTTGATTCAAGCGCTGCGCAACGACAACGCCTCGACTGAAAAGCCCCGATTCATCGGGGCTTTTCTTTGCCCCTGAACAATGTGTCTGTACCCTCGTTTCGAATAATCGATTATTTTGGCCGCACCCAGCCTGGCCATCACCGGAGATCGACCATGAGCAACACTACCCGCCGCACGCTGTCCGCCGCCTCTCTCGCCCTGACCCTCGGTTCCGCCCTGAACATCGCCGCCGTGCCGATGACCGCCCAGGCCGCCGACACCGAGAAATGCTTCGGCGTCGCCGCCAAGGGCCAGAACGATTGCGCCGCCGGTGCCGGCACCAGCTGCGCCGGCAGCTCGACCAAGGACAACCAGGGCAGCGCCTGGAAACTCGTGCCCAAGGGCACCTGCGAGAAAACCGCCAGCAGCACCTCGCCAACCGGCTTCGGTCAGTTGCAGGCTTTCGACGAAAAAGGCTGATCGCCAGTCCCGTTCGAGAACCGAAGATGTCGCCGTCAGCGCAATCCGAGCCGGCTGTTTGTGCTCGCGCCAACGCCCCAGGCCTGCTCCCACCCCGTGCAGGCCTGGGGCTCAAGGCCGAGCACTTCCAGATAATCGTGGAAAGCCGTCCCGACCTCGGTTTCTTCGAGGTGCATGCCGAGAACTACATGGTTGCCGGCGGCCCGTTCCATCACTACCTGGGACGGATTCGCGAAGACTATCCGCTGTCGCTGCATGGCGTCGGACTGTCCATCGGCAGTGAAGGCCCACTGGATCGAGAGCATCTCCAGCGCTTGGCCGCGCTGATCGAGCGTTACCAGCCACAGTCTTTTTCCGAACACCTGGCCTGGTCGAGCCACGGCCCGGTGTTTCTCAACGACCTGCTGCCGCTGGCCTATGACCCGGCCACCCTGCAACGGGTCTGCGAACATGTCGACCAGGTGCAAAACACACTGAAGCGCCCGATGCTGCTGGAGAACCCGGCGACCTACCTGCAGTTCCAGCGTTCGACCCTGGACGAGACGGACTTCATCAGCGAAGTCGTCCACCGTACGGGCTGCGGCCTGCTGCTGGACGTAAACAACGTGCATGTCTCCTGCATCAACCATCAGCGCGATGCCCTGGCCTATATCGAAGGCCTGCCGCTGCACGCGGTCAGCGAGATTCACCTGGCAGGTTTTGCCGAAGACCGTGACAACTTAGGCGACCGGCTGCTGATCGACGATCACGGCGCGCCCATCGACGCGGATGTCTGGGCGCTGTACCAGCAGGTCCTGACCCGGACCGGAGCGCAACCCACACTGATCGAACGCGACAACCACCTTCCCGCCTTCAGCGAACTGCTCGCCGAAGCCGCACAGGCCCAGGCCTTGCTCGATCTTGCCGAGGCCCGCCGATGAGCGACCAGGACACCTTCGGCGCGGCGCTGCTCGACCCGCAACAGCCCTGCCCGCCGGGTCTGTACAGCACCAACGGAGCCGACCCGGCCAGCCGTTTCGCGGTGTATCGCAACAACGTCCAGAGTTCGCTGATCAATGCCCTGGCCGACAGCTATCCGGTGGTCCAGGCACTGGTCGGGGAAGAGTTCTTTCGGGCCATGGCCGCCGTGCATGTCCGCCAGAGCCCACCCGGCAGCCCGGTCCTCAACGCCTACGGGCAGGACTTCGACGCGTTCATCCGCACCTTCGCCCCCGCCGCCAGCGTGCCCTACCTGGCCGATGTTGCCCGCCTGGAACGCTTGCGGATCAATGCCTGTCACGCCGCCGATGCAACGCCCCTGAGCCCGGAACAGATCGGCCGGCACCTGGCGGATCCCGAGTCCCTGGGCAGCCTGCGGGTCGGCTTGCAGCCCAGCGTCGCGGTACTGGAATCACCCTACGCGATGCTGTCGATCTGGCTGGCCCACCAGGGCGTCGGCCAACTGGAGCTGATCGACCCGAACTGCGCAGAAGCGGCCCTGATCCTGCGCTGTCAGTGGCAGGTCGAAGTGTTCAGGATCGATCATGCCAGCCAGGTATTCATCCGGCTTCTGCTGGATGGCCAGCGGCTGGAAACAGCCCTGGACAGTGCCCATGCGGCCAGTTGCACATTCGATCCGGCACAGACGCTGGGCCTGCTGATTCGCCACGGCGCCATCACCCGCATGCAGGCCGCGTGACTAAAGCTTGAGCCGCTCCAGCGCCTCGCTGCTGCGCTTGAACCAACCGACCAGATAATCGGCCAGCACCTGGGTGCGTCGGGGCAGCCCGCCCTGGTACGGATGCACCAGGTAGGCCGGCATATCGCGGGTGCGATAATCACGCAGCAACCAGCGCAAACGCCCATCAGCCAGCTCTGCGGCCAGGGCATAGGACGGCAAGCGGGCGATACCGGCACCGGCCAGCGCGGCTTTTTTCAGCAGGCTGTAGTGATTGCTGGCAAAGGGGCCGCCGACCCGCACCCGCACCAATTCATGCTGGCGATGGTATTGCCACTCCTCGCGACCGCTGTAGTGACTGTTGAGCAGGCAGCGGTGCTGGGCCAGTTCCTGGGGTGTCCGGGGCTCGCCGTAACGCTCGAGGTAGGCCGGACTGGCGCAGGTCATTTCGTTCATTACCAGCAGCGGGCGGGCCACCAGCCGTTCATCGTTGCCGACCTCGGTGCGAATCGCCAGGTCGAAACCTTCGCGCAGCAGATCGCGGAAATTGTTGCTCAGGTCCAGCTCGATCTGCACATCGGGATAATCCCGAGAGAACTCCAGCAGCAGGCCATCGAAGAAGGTTTCACCCAACGACACCGGCACCGTCATCCGTACCGGGCCGGCGATATCGTCCTTGAGCCGGGCCAGGGCCTGACGCGCCCGCTCCACCTGCACCACCAACGCCTGGGCCTGTGGCAACAGGGCCGCACCGGCGGCGGTGAGACTCAGGCGTCGAGTGGTACGGTGCAGCAACACCACCGCGAACTGTGCCTCCAGATGGCTGATGCGCTTGGACAACTGGCCCTTGCTGCAACCCAGTTGCTGGGCAGCCAGGGTGAAGCTGCCCGCATCGACCAGCACGGCAAAGGCGGCCAGATCATCCATTTCACTCACGGCATTGTTTCCAAAAGAAAACCAAAGGTTGCCTATTAGCAGGCTTATTCAGGGAAAAATCCAGCCTAGACTGACGACTCAATCCCCCTACAGGAGCAAGCGCAGGATGAAAATTCTCTTGATTGGCGCCAACGGCACCATCGGTTCGGCCATCGACAAGGAACTGGCCCCGCGACATGAAATCGTCAAGATCGGCCGCACCCGTGGCGACCTGCACGTGGATATCAGCGACAGCGCGTCGATTCGCAAGCTGTTCGAACAGACCGGCCAGTTCGATGCCCTGATCTGCGCTGCCGGCAACGTCAAGTTCGCTGCACTGGGTGAACTGAGCGAAGAGGATTTCGCCGTGGGCCTGCAGGACAAGCTGATGGGCCAGGTCAACCTGGTACGGATCGGCAGCGAGTACGCCAACGATAGCGCCTCGTTCACGTTGACCACCGGCATCCTCAGCCATGACCCGATCCGTTTCGGCGCCTCGGCCAGCCTGGTCAACGGTGCCATCGACAGCTTTGTCAAAGCCGCAGCCATCGAACTGCCGAGGGGCCTGCGGATCAACTCGGTGAGCCCGACCGTGCTGGTCGAGGCGATGGACAAGTACGCGCCGTACTTCCGTGGTTTCAAGCCCGTGCCGGCGGTGGACGTGGCCCTGGCCTACGCCAAAAGCGTGGAAGGCCTGCAGACCGGCCAGACCTATCGCGTCGGCTGAGCCCACTGGGTGGATGGGGTTGCCTGGTGCACCGCGTTGGCCGGTCTTGGGCTGCTGCGCAGTCCAGCGCGGGCAAGCCCGCTCGCCAGGATGGGCATGGCCTGGCAGTCGAGTCGATAGCGGGCTTGTGATGCGGGGCCAGGCTGGGTAACGTGGCGGCACTTGCCAGGAGACCCGATGATGCGTGCCGCCCGTTCCTTGATGATTTTCGCCCTGCCCCTGTTCGCCGCCGGTTGCCAGATGCTCGCCCCCTCCGGTCCGCATCCCACGGCCGGGCTGAACCGCATGCAGGGCGAACTGAGCAGCGTCGATGGCAAGCTGCTGTTCCAGCCCTGCCAGGAACAGCGCCGCTTCGTCGTCAACGACAGCGGTAACACCAGCATCGCCCAGGAAGCCGCCAGCTTCGCCGGCAAGCCCGGCAAATTGTTCGTCGACCTGCGCGGCAGCTTTTCCTCGAGCAAGGCCGATGGCTCCGATGGCCAACTGAACCTGCAACAACTCTATCGCCTGGAACGTGATACCGGCGGCTGCAGCGACCCCGATTTCCGCCGCCAGACCGTCATCGCCAGCGGCCACACGCCGGACTGGTCGTTCAAGGCCACCGGCAACGGCATGGTGCTCGAACGCGACAAACAGCCGCCACTGGTCCTGCCCTACCTGGAAGAACAACTGGGTGATGGGCGCTTCAGCCTCAGCACCGAAGCCAACAACCAGCACATCGAACTGTGGGTGGCTCCCCAGCGCTGTATCGACAGCACCACCGGCAGCCTGCGCAACCTGAGCGCGGAACTGCGGGTCAACGGCCAGGTGCAGCGCGGTTGCGCCACGTTCGGCGGCGCGCGCAACGACTGATTCGGACCAGCAGTCATTCAAGCCTCACGGAAAACCGTCGTTGGGGCTTATAATCTCCGGTTTGTTGTAAAGCCGGCGCGCCCGCGTGGCCCGCATACTGGACCCTGTCATGTTACGAATCACCGAACTCAAGCTGCCGCTCGACCACGCCGATGAAGACCTGCGGTCAGCCATCGTCCAGCGCCTGGGCATCGCCAGCGATGACCTGCTGGACTTCACCCTGTTCAAGCGCAGCTACGACGCCCGCAAGAAGTCGTCCGAAATGCTGTTCATCTACACCATCGACCTATCGGCACGGAACGAAGAAGCCCTGCTGAAAAAGTTCGCCGACGACCACAACGTCAATGTGGCCCCGGATGTCAGCTACAAGGTGGTCGGCCAAGCGCCGGCCGACCTGCGTGAGCGGCCGATCGTGGTCGGCTTCGGCCCCTGCGGCATCTTCGCCGGTCTGCTGCTGGCACAGATGGGCTTCAAACCGATCATCCTCGAACGCGGCAAGGAAGTTCGTGAGCGCACCAAGGATACCTGGGGCCTGTGGCGCAAGAACGTGCTCAACCCCGAGTCGAACGTGCAGTTCGGTGAAGGCGGTGCCGGAACCTTCTCCGACGGCAAGCTCTACAGCCAGATCAAGGACCCGCACCACCATGGTCGCAAAGTCTTGCACGAGTTCGTCAAGGCCGGCGCGCCGCAAGAGATTCTCTACGTCAGCAAGCCGCACATCGGTACCTTCCGCCTGACCGGCATGGTCGAGAACATGCGCAAGGAAATCGAGGCCCTGGGCGGTGAAGTGCGCTTCCAGCAGCGCGTTACCGACCTGCTGATCGACGACGGCCAACTGACCGGCGTGATCCTCGACAGTGGCGAACAACTCGACTCGCAGCATGTGGTTCTGGCCCTCGGGCACAGTGCCCGCGATACCTTCCGCATGCTTAACGGCCGCGGGGTGTTCATGGAGGCCAAGCCGTTCTCCATCGGTTTCCGTATCGAACACCCACAGTCGCTGATCGACAGCGCGCGTCTTGGCAAGTATGCCGGGCACCCGAAACTCGGCGCCGCCGACTACAAGCTGGTGCACCACGCCAAGAACGGCCGCTCGGTCTACAGTTTCTGCATGTGCCCGGGCGGCACCGTGGTGGCGGCGACCTCCGAGCCGAACCGGGTGGTGACCAATGGCATGAGCCAGTACTCGCGTAACGAGCGCAACGCCAACTCCGGCATCGTCGTCGGCATCACCCCGGAAGTGGATTATCCGGGCGGTCCACTGGCCGGCATCGAGCTGCAGGAGCGCCTGGAATCCCTCGCGTTCGTACTGGGCGGCAGCAACTATGAAGCCCCGGCGCAACTGGTCGGCGACTTCATCGCCGGCAAACCGTCGACTGCCGTCGGCAGCGTCGAACCCTCCTACAAACCGGGCGTAGCCCTCGGTGACCTGGCGCTGGCCTTGCCGGACTTCGCCATCGAGGCCATCCGCGAAGCACTGCCGGCCTTCGAGCGGCAGATCAAGGGCTACTCGCTGCACGATGCAGTCCTGACCGGGATTGAGACCCGTACTTCGTCGCCGCTCCGGATCACCCGCGACGCGTCGCTGCAGAGCCTGAACGTCAAGGGCCTGTTCCCGGCGGGCGAAGGCGCCGGTTATGCCGGCGGGATTCTCTCGGCCGGTGTCGACGGTATCCGTATCGCCGAAGCGGTGGCGCGCAATATCCTCGGGATCGAGGCCTGAGGTTCGCCGCCATGAGCTACAGCGTCTCGCCCATCGGTTTCGTACGCTCCTGCTTCAAGGAGAAGTTCGCCATCCCCCGCCAGCCGCAACTGGCGCCGGCGGCACGGGGTGTACTGGAACTGGTGGCACCGTTCGACCAGGGCGATGCCGTCCAGGGGCTGGAGCAGGTCAGCCATGTCTGGCTGCTGTTCCTGTTCCACCAGGCCCTGGAGGACAAGCCGCGGCTCAAGGTCCGGCCACCGCGCCTGGGGGGCAACAAATCCATCGGTGTGTTTGCCACGCGCGCGACGCATCGGCCCAACGGCATCGGTCAGTCGGTGGTCCGGCTGGACAAGGTCGAAGGCCATCGGCTGTGGATCTCGGGTATCGACCTGCTGGACGGCACGCCGATCCTCGATATCAAGCCCTACGTGCCCTATGCCGACAGCGTGGCCACGGCCGTCAACGACATCGCCAGCGCGGCACCACAGCTGATTCCCGTACAGTGGACGGATAACGCCCTACAACAGGCCCAAACGCACGCCCAGCGCCTTGGCGAGCCACTGGTCGAGCTGATCGAGCAGTGTCTGGCCCAGGACCCGCGCCCGGCTTACCAGACACCCACGCCCGAACGTGAATACGGCGCGCAGTTCTGGGACCTGGATGTGCGCTGGCACTACCCGCAGGCAGGTGTGATCCGCGTGCTGGAAGTCGTCCCCGCCGAATAGAAACGCCAGAAACGAAAAAGCCCGCGCTGCCTTTCGGCAACGCGGGCTTTTTCTGTGGGACGCTTACTTCTCGACGAACGCACGCTCGATCAGGTAGTCGCCCGGCTCGCGCATGCGTGGCGAAACGGTCAGGCCGAAGCTGTTGAGCACTTCGCTGGTCTCGTCGAGCATGCTCGGGCTGCCACACAGCATCGCGCGGTCATCCTGCGGGTTGATCGGCGGCAGGCCGATGTCGCGGAACAGTTTACCGCTGCGCATCAGGTCGGTCAGACGACCTTCGTTCTCGAACGGCTCGCGGGTCACGGTCGGGTAGTAGATCAGCTTCTCACGCAGCGCTTCACCAAAGAATTCGTTCTGTGGCAGGTGCTCGGTGATGAATTCGCGGTAGGCGACTTCGTTGACGTAACGCACGCCGTGGCACAGGATGACCTTCTCGAAACGCTCGTAGGTTTCCGGGTCCTGAATCACGCTCATGAAGGGCGCGAGACCAGTGCCGGTGCTCAGCAGGTACAGATGCTTGCCCGGCTTGAGGTCGTCGAGGACCAGTGTGCCGGTAGGCTTCTTGCTGATGATGATCTCATCGCCTTCCTTCAGGTGCTGCAATTGCGAGGTCAGTGGACCATCCGGCACCTTGATGCTGAAGAACTCGAGATGCTCTTCCCAGTTCGGGCTGGCAATCGAGTAGGCGCGCATCAGTGGCCGGCCGTTGGGCTGCTGCAGGCCGATCATCACGAACTGACCGTTTTCGAAGCGCAGCCCAGGGTCGCGGGTGCACTTGAAGCTGAACAGAGTGTCGTTCCAGTGGTGAACACTGAGGACACGCTCGTGATTCATGTTGCTCATTGGGATGGGGCTCCTGGAGATTTGGCCTGCGCTATCAATGAGCGCAATTGCATAGCATTCTAATGGCGGCGACAATATCTGTTAAATGCATTATCAAGATAAGGGTTATCGGTTATATCGATATGCGATTTACTCTCCGTCAACTACAAGTATTCGTCGCCGTCGCCCAGCAGGAAAGCGTATCACGCGCCGCTGGCCTGCTGGCGCTTTCCCAGTCCGCCGCGAGCACCTCGATCACCGAGCTGGAACGCCAATCGAGCTGCCAATTGTTCGACCGTGCCGGCAAGCGCCTGAGCCTCAACGCCCTGGGCAAGCAACTGCTGCCGCAGGCCGTGGCACTGCTGGACCAGGCCAAGGAAATCGAGGATCTGCTCAACGGCAAGTCCGGCTTCGGTTCCCTCGCCGTGGGCGCCACCCTGACCATCGGCAACTACCTGGCAACCCTGCTGATCGGCAGCTTCATGCAACTGCACCCGGAGAGCCAGGTGAAGCTGCATGTGCAGAACACCGCGAACATTGTGCAACAGGTGGCGCACTACGAAATTGACCTGGGTCTGATCGAAGGCGACTGCAGCCACCCCGATATCGAGGTGCAGAGCTGGGTCGAGGATGATCTGGTGGTGTTCTGCGCGCCTCAGCACCCATTGGCCCAACGCGGTCGCGCGAGCATGGAGGAGCTGACCCGTGAAGCCTGGATCCTGCGTGAACAGGGTTCCGGCACCCGCTTGACCTTTGACCAGGCCATGCGTCATCACCGCAGTGCGCTGAACGTCCGCCTGGAACTGGAGCACACCGAGGCCATCAAGCGTGCGGTGGAATCGGGACTGGGGATCGGCTGCATCTCGCGCCTGGCCCTGCGCGACGCGTTCCGCCGCGGCAGCCTGGTGGCAGTGGAGACCCCGGAGCTGGACCTGGCGCGGCAGTTCTACTTCATCTGGCACAAGCAGAAATACCAAACCTCGGCGATGCGCGAGTTCCTCGAGCTGTGCCGCAACCTCACCGCCGGCGTACGCCGCAGCGATGAGATCGTGCTGCCCATTCTGGTCTAGTCGCCTGCGTGGCTCATTCGCTGGTTCAACGTCGAATCGGCCACTAGCGCGGGTTAGAGCAGGATCACCGCCCAGACCAGGGCAATCATGCTCAAGGCCACGAACTGCGCAGCGCTGCCCATGTCCTTGGCGTTTTTCGACAAGGGGTGACGGTCGAGGGAGATCCGGTCGATCGCCGCTTCCACCGCCGAGTTGAGCAACTCGACGATCAGCGCCAACAGGCACACGGCGATCAACAGCGCACGCTCGACCCGACTGACGTTCAGAAAGAACGCCAACGGAACCAGGATCACATTCAACAGGACCAGTTGGCGGAACGCCGCTTCGCCCGTGAAGGCGGCGCGCAGGCCATCCAGGGAATATCCCGATGCATTGAGGATACGTTTTAAACCGGTTTGACCTTTAAAAGGCGACGACATAGATAGGCAACTGACAGAAATAGTGTAGGAAAGCTAGTTCAACAAAAGTCAAAAAAGCGTGAATGCCCGGCGCTTTACTGGCTCGAAATTGACTCAAGTTGTTGCAGAAGCAGTGCCGCCTGAGTCCGAGTGCGAACGCCCAGCTTGCGGAAGATCGCCGTCACATGCGCCTTGATGGTCGCCTCGGAAACGCTCAACTCGTAGGCGATCTGTTTGTTCAGCAAACCTTCGCAGACCATGGTCAAGACGCGGAACTGCTGCGGCGTCAGGCTCGATAGCCCGGCACTCGCTGCCTTGGCCTCGTCGGAAACGCTGACCGCCTCGAACGCCTGGGGCGGCCACCAGACCTCGCCATCGAGCACAGTGCGCACGGCTTGCTGAATCACTTCCAGGGAACTGGACTTGGGAATGAAACCGCTGGCGCCGAACTCGCGAGAGCGCACCACCACTGCAGCCTCTTCCTGAGCCGAGACCATCACCACCGGAATCTGCGGATATTGGCCACGCAACAGCACCAGGCCGGAGAAGCCATAGGCACCAGGCATGTTCAGGTCCAGCAGGACCAGGTCCCAGTCAGCCTTCTCGGTCAGGCGGGTTTCCAGCTCGGCGATGCTCGCCACCTCCACCAGTCGTACGTCAGGGCCAAGCCCAAGGGTCAAGGCCTGGCGCAGCGCACTGCGAAAAAGAGGATGGTCATCGGCGATCAGGATTTCGTATGTGGTCATTTTTCAAATGATCCTGTTTTTAGGCGAGTACCGAACAGGTCGATACACGCCGAGGCATCTCGAAGCGACAGCCCGAAAAGGCCATGCGCCAAAGGGCACGTTACACGCCTGGAGCCCTGAAGAGCCGGCGTTTGAACATTCTGCCGCACCCGAATCGGCGCCCAGCATGCCCAGCGCAGCCGGGGTGGTCAAGTTCGATGCTTTACGGCAAAGTCACCGGCTACCTGACAAGAGTGCCATTATGCGAAGCCAAGCCCTGCGCGCCGATATCCTGATGCTGCTGACCGCCATGATCTGGGGCTCCGGTTTTGTCGCACAAACGTCGGGGATGGAACATATCGGCCCCTTCCTCTTTTCCGGCCTGCGCTTCGCCCTCGGCTCACTGTGCCTGTTACCGTTGGTATTGCGCCGCAATCCCCGGCAGATCCGTCCCGAGCCTTTTCTCACCCGTAGCCTGCTGCTTGGCGGCCTATTGATGGGGCTGGCTCTGGCGGTGGGTATCAACCTGCAACAGGTCGGTCTGCTGTTCACCACCGTGACCAATGCCGGTTTCATCACCGGCCTCTATGTCATTGTCGTGCCGCTGCTGGGACTGCTCATCGGCCACAAGACGGGCCTGGGCACCTGGCTCGGAGCGGTGCTCGCGGTGGTCGGCATGTTCCTGCTGAGCGTCGGCGAGCAGTTCCAGGTGTCGCCGGGAGACTGGCTGCAACTGATCGGTGCCTTTGTCTGGGGCGGGCATGTGATTCTGGTCGGCGTGTTCGCCAAGCGCCACGACGTGATCCGCCTGGCGTTCCTGCAGTTCGCCACCTGTGCCGTGGTCAGCCTGCTGCTGGCCCTGTGCCTTGAACCGATCCAGTGGTCGGCCATCGTCGCGGCCGGTCCGGCGATCCTCTATGGCGGCATCGTTGCGGTCGCCATCGGCTATACCCTGCAGGTCATCGCGCAGAAGGATGCGATTGCCTCCCACGCAGCGATCATTTTCTCGCTGGAGGCGGTGTTTGCTGCCATTGCCGGGGCCTGGTTGCTCAACGAGTCTCTGCACCTGCGTGGCTATATTGGCTGCACACTGATGCTCGCCGGCATGCTGATCGCTCAGCTCTGGCCGCGAGCAGAAGCTACGGCGTCGGCAGAAAGGGCCTGAGTTGCCGGTGCACTTCATCGTCCAGATCAAGCGGCAGCTGGAACTTGGCGCCCAGATAATGAGTGGTGAAGACCTCCAGCAAGGCGCTGACCGCCTCGCCGGCACGGGTATCTCCGGCCAACTCCAGACAGAGCGCGCCGACTTCCGCCGTGCAGAAATGGTCATCACGCTTGGAACGACGCAGCTTGTAGCGTGACAACTGTTCCGACTCCAGGCTCAGCACCGGAAAGCGCTCCAGGTACGGGCTCTTGCGAAACATCTTGCGGGCTTCAGTCCAGGTCGCATCCAGCAGAATGAACAACGGCCGCTTACCCTCGACAGGCAGCACCTCGGTCACCACCCGCTGCGGCGCGACGAACTCACCAGGGAACACGATAAACGGCTGCCATTGCGGATCGTCCAGCAGCGCCAGCAATTGCGGGTCGACTTCCGTGCGCGACCAACTGAAAGCCGTGGTATCGCCCAGCACGTCAGCAATCAACCAGCCGGTGTTGCTCGGTTTCATCGGCTCGACATCGTGCATCAACAGGCACACCGCCGAACGTGCGTCGACCCGCGGGAGCCAGTCACACAGGCAATACTGTGGAATCACACGACAGCCCTCACAACGCTCGGCTCGCGAGCCACGGGCAGTGAACGGCGCTTTCGCGCGGGCCAGACGTTCGGTGCGCAGGCGGGAAACGGCGTGGCTCATAGCAGGCTACACCGGCAGGAAGAACGGTTGAACACGAAAGATACGACCCACTGCGGTAAAAAGTCTGCGCAGTCTAACAGAGGCAGTAGTCGGGTTTGGTTCGCGAGATGTCGACATTTCCTTCAATCATCAGCTAGTAGGTCTTACAAGCGACCTCTATACTTCGCGACCACTGAACGCACAGCCCGGTAACGGGTCGAAGCAACAGTCACTGAACCAGGAGAGTTGCATGCTGCGCCTTACCGTACCGTCCATCGCCCTTTTGCTGGCGTTGCCTTTCAGTGCCCAGGCGGCCTCGCTGAAGGATTTCGAACTGAACAATATGCTCAAGGACGTCGCGCAGAAGAGCAACGAAAGCCTGCCCCGCGAACTCAACGAACACATCCTGGAAGTTGCCTACACGGTCGAAGACAATCAGTTGATCGACCACCTCAGCGTGCAATCGGACTACGCCCAAAGCATGCGGGACAACGCCAAGGCGGTCTACCTGCAGTTGGGTGCCAGCGTCTGCCGCAACACCAACTACCGCAAGCTGATGGCCAAGGGCGCAGTGATGCGCTACGAGTTCACCGAGAACAAGAGCAATCGCCCCGTCGCATCCGCCCGTTTCGTGGAAAGCGACTGCCCGAAAGAAACCCCAGCGAAGAAAAAATGATCACTGCCGGGCCTGGCGCCGCTGTTCATCATCGGCGCGCAGTTCCGCCACCAGCGCCTGCAGATAACGCGAGCGCCGCTGCCCACCGTCCAGGCGCCGCAGACATTCGTCTTCAAGGCTGAGCTGATTCAGTTGGGCGGCTATCTGCAACAGCTGATACAGCTCGTTCTCGACCTCCAGTACCATCCTCATTAGCCCCCCTACTCCCTCTCCGAAACACGGCCTGAAACTGCCTGGGCAGCAAAGCGCATCCGCCCCACTCCACATCAAGTAAATCAGAGCGGGCACTCGGGGACAGCACTTCTGACGAGCGGCGACAATCGCCTAAGGCATGACAACAAGCGGTTGCCAGACCAGACTTCATGGGCCCATGATCAATTCGCCAGTTGTCATGCAAAGTCATCAGACTGGGCATACAGCGACACATGCAGTGTCGCGGCGGCGACGATGATTTCGATGCCGCCAGAGGGTCTGCGTAGAAGGAGAATATGAATGCCTTACGAACCGGATGATTTCCTGTCCCGTCATTTCCAGAATAACGGCGTCGACCTCACAAGCCAGGTCGAAGAACAACTCAAACAGATTGCCCCCGACAGCCCCAACCTTACGCTTTACCGCGACATGATGCTGACCGTCCTGCGCATGGCCCAGGACGACCGCAATCGCTGGAACGCCAAGATCGTCCTGCAGGCCTTGCGCGAACTGGAGAACGCCTTCCGAGTGCTGGATCAGTTCAAGGGGCGCCGCAAGGTGACCGTGTTCGGCTCCGCCCGTACGCCCATCGAGCATCCCTTGTATGCTCAGGCCCGCGAGCTGGGAGCTGCACTGGCCAAGTCCGACCTGATGGTCATTACCGGCGCCGGTGGCGGTATCATGGCCGCCGCCCATGCAGGGGCCGGCCTGGATCACAGCCTCGGGTTCAACATCACCCTGCCCTTCGAGCAACATGCGAACCCGACCGTCGACGGTACCGTCAATCTGCTGTCGTTCCACTTTTTCTTTACCCGCAAACTGTTCTTCGTCAAGGAGGCCAACGCACTGGTCTTGTGCCCGGGCGGATTCGGCACCCTCGATGAAGCGCTGGAAGTGCTGACCCTGATCCAGACCGGCAAGAGCCCGCTGGTGCCGGTGGTGCTCCTGGATACGCCCGGCGGTAACTTCTGGCAAAGCGCCATCGACTTTATCCGCAACCAGTTGGAGGACAATCGCTACATCCTGCCCAACGACCTGAAACTGGTCCGCCTGGTCTACAGCGCTGACGAGGCCGTGGCGCAAATCAACCAGTTCTACAGCAACTTCCACTCCAGCCGCTGGCTGAAGAACCAGTTCGTGATTCGCATGAACCATCCGCTGAACGAACAGGCACTGGCACAACTCGACACGTCGTTCGCCGATCTGTGTGTCAGTGGTGGTTTCCATCAGCATGGCTACGCTGGCGAGGAACACGATGAAGCGCAATTCAGCCATTTATCGCGGCTGGCGTTTCACTTCACGGCGCGGGATCAGGGGCGTCTGCGGGAACTGGTGGATTTCATCAACCAGCCGGAAAACTGGAGCAAGCCCACGACAACGGCGCAACCGCGCGTACGGGAACCGATCAAGGTAACCTGATCAGTCATCCAGCCCTCGGCCGATCAACAAGCGGCCGATCATGTCCATGGAATAACCCCGATAACTGAGAAAGCGTCCCTGCTGGGCACGCTCGCGGGCGTCTGCTGGCAGGCGCCCGGCAAACTTGCGTCGCCAGGTGTCTTCCAACTGCGCCTGCCAGTCGAAACCGCTTTCGCGTAGAGCCAACTCGATATCGGTGCGCTGCAGGCCACGCTGGCTCAACTCTTCGCGAATACGCAGAGGGCCATAGCCGGAACGGGCACGGTAGGAAACGAAGCTTTCGAGGTAACGGGACTCTGACAGCAAGCCCTCTTCCGTCAAGCGGTCGAGTTCAGTGTCGATCAGTTCAGGCGGGGCACCTCGCTGACGCAACTTGCGCGTCAGCTCGACTCGACCATGCTCGCGTCGCGCGAGCAGGTCCATTGCAGCACGCCGTACGGCGACCGGGGTATCCAGTACGGCACTCATCGGCTCACTCAGATGTCGGCGTCAGCCAGATCGTCTTCGGTTTCGTCGGCGGTTGCAGCGCCTTTGCTGGCCTCGGCCACTGCGCCGGCATTGAGCAGCTTGTCACGCAGTTGCTTTTCGAGGGTCGCCGCGACTTCCGGGTTTTCCGCCAGGAACTTGGCCGAGTTGGCCTTGCCTTGACCGATCTTGCTACCGTTGTAGCTGTACCAGGCACCCGACTTTTCAACGAAACCGTGCAGCACGCCCAAGTCGATCATCTCGCCATTGAGGTAGATGCCCTTGCCGTAGAGAATCTGGAACTCGGCCTGACGGAACGGCGAAGCCACCTTGTTCTTCACGACCTTGACGCGGGTTTCGCTACCCACCACTTCATCGCCTTCCTTCACCGCGCCGGTACGGCGGATGTCCAGACGAACCGAGGCGTAGAACTTCAGCGCGTTACCACCGGTGGTGGTTTCAGGGCTGCCGAACATCACGCCGATCTTCATGCGGATCTGGTTGATGAAGATGACCAGGCAGTTGGCGTTCTTGATGTTGCCGGTGATCTTGCGCAGCGCCTGGGACATCAGGCGAGCCTGCAGACCGACGTGCATGTCGCCCATCTCGCCTTCGATTTCAGCCTTGGGTACCAGGGCCGCCACGGAGTCGACGATGATGACGTCGACCGCGTTGGAGCGCACCAGCATGTCGGTGATTTCAAGGGCCTGTTCGCCGGTATCCGGCTGGGAAACCAACAGGTCGTCGACATTGACGCCCAGCTTGCCGGCGTATTCCGGGTCCAGGGCGTGTTCGGCGTCGACGAAGGCGCACGTGGCGCCAGCTTTCTGGGCCTGAGCGATGACGGAAAGCGTCAGGGTAGTCTTACCCGAGGATTCCGGACCGTAGATTTCCACGATACGGCCCTTTGGCAGGCCGCCGATGCCGAGAGCGATGTCCAGGCCCAGGGAACCGGTGGAGATCGAAGGGATCGCCTGACGGTCATGATCGCCCATACGCATCACGGCACCCTTGCCGAATTGACGTTCGATCTGACCCAAGGCCGCAGCCAAGGCTTTCTTCTTGTTGTCGTCCATTAAAGTCCTCACGTAATCAATAAGGCCTGTGACGGCCAACACCTGTATAAGTAGCCAGTATTATTCCACAGCCTTGGCGACTCGCCTACCCCCGATTTGCGATTTCTGCTTCCGCCCGTCGCAACAGCCCTTCCAGCGCGGCCTTTACGGTCTGGCGCCGGACCGCGTCGCGATCGCCAGGGAACTGCCGACGCTCGCTGCTCAGCTCATCGCCGACAGCCCAGGCCAGCCAGACGGTGCCCACCGGTTTCTCGGCGGAACCGCCGTCCGGCCCGGCCACGCCACTGACCGCCACGGCAAAACGCGCCGCACTGTGCGTCTGGGCGCCACGGACCATGGCCTCGACCACCTCGCGGCTGACCGCGCCGACCTGGCCGAACAACGCCTCGGGCACCTGCAACTGGCGGGTCTTCTGCTGGTTGGAGTAGGTCACGTAGCCGGCCTCGAACCAGGCCGAACTGCCGGGAATCCGCGTGATCGCCTCGGCGATGCCGCCGCCGGTGCAGGACTCGGCGGTAGTGACCTGCGCCTTGAGGGTCTGCAGGCGCTTGCCGAGTTCGGCGGCAAGCTGGGTGATATCGTCCACGTTGCTCTCCTGTCTGAAGATAAACCGCGCCCTGCTTTTTTCTGTGGGGGCCGGCTTGCTGGCGATAGCGATCTTACGGAAGCCATAGGCATCAGTGGCTGGCCGCCTTTGGCGGATCGCCAGCAAGCCGGCTCCCACAAGGGTCGCGCCTGCACCCTGAGGCGGTTTCGCAAAATGAATACCCTACACGAGCCCCTCGGGCTTTCAAGCCGCGCTTTGCATCAGGATGTCAGTGCGAGACCTTGGCGGCATACACCTGGCAGGCCTGCAGGGCAATCAGGGCGCGGTCGCCGTCGTCGGTGATGGCGATAATTCGTTGAGCATGCGCCGGGTCAAGTCGGGCGCGTGGGGCTGCATGAACCACGCCGACGGTGGCGGAGGTGGCAGGCAGTGCACAACCGCTGGCGGGGTCGCTGCTATCGAGGAGGACTGACAGCCGCAGATCGGCAGTAGCCAGGCGATCACGCAGGCGAGCCTGATCCTGTTGCACATCGTTCAGCTCCTTGGAATGGGTTTGATCGCTGACCTGGAGCTGCTGCTCCAGCGCCAGACGTTTATCCTGCTCGGTACGCTGTTGCGTCACCGCGGCAAGGGAAATCTGCTTGAGCGCATCAGCCTGCAACCGGGCTTGATGCTCCAGTTGCAGGCCGTAACGCAAGCCTTGAATCCGCCAGGCCAATGCCGCCGAACCACCGGCCACCAGGGCCAGCAGCACGACGACAGCGAACAGACGGTAAGGCGCCGGGATCAGGTCGAGGAGGCGCATAACACCGCCCTCGCCCGCGCCCAGAGCTGCAGGCGGTCATCGAGGCCGTTCAGGCCGCCGTTGGTCCTGCGGGTGATGCTGTTGAACTGGTCGGCATCGGCCAACCCGTTCAACCCTTGCTGTTCCCAGAACCAGGCCGCCGATTCGGCGGCCCATTGTGGCTGTTCCAGCAGCTCCGGCTGTTGCAACAGACGCTCGTCGCCGAACAGCGCAAGGCTGCATTGACGATAGTTGCTGCGACCGGTGATCTGGATCAGCCCGCGACCGCGATAGCGTTGGCCATCGCCGTCGGCGTCCGGGGTGTTGCCCAGGCGAATCGCCAGGGTGCCCGTGTCGTACTTGCTCAGGTACTGGTCACTGCCCAGCTCACGCACGTAGCGCAGTTGCGCGGATTCATGGCCCACTTGGGCCAGAAAGGCGGCGATGCGCTTGGGGGTGGTGATGTCGTGCCGGGACATGGCGGTGTTGAGAGCGGGTACGAAAACGCCGGCTTTGGGGCCGGCGTTGGGCATGATTTGCAGCAATTGCTGCTCGGTAACGGGCATGGCTTTCTCCGGGCCCAAAAAAACCGCTCGAGGGCGGCAGATAAGATCTGGGTACTGATCAAACTGATGGTGCAGTCGATGCCTTCACCTATACTTGATCGTTGGCCGAACCGATCCAGACAGGTCCGCCAGGACGGTGCCCGGGCGCCGGAAAATCAACTGACTGAGGCCAATCGCGCAGCGCTTGCATGTACATCAGCAGTTCATTGAACTGTTCATCTGAAAGCGTGGTGGGCACGTTGATTTCCTTTTGGTCCCGGTGCCGGTCGCGAATCCCCATGACTGCCGACAGTGCCTGATCCCGCCATGCCCGCTCCCGGGCGGCAGACTGCTCTGCCGTAGGACTTGGGGCAACGACAACAGGCAGTCCGTTTGCATCCGGCATGATCACCTTGCCAGCAGCTTCCTCAGAAAGCAGTGCATCCCGCATGCTCGCGGTGATCTGCTGCCCACCATTGTCGGCGAGCGAGAAAGCAAATCGGGCGTCAGCCTCGATCCATTTTGCGTAGATCATAGTTATTCCTTAATTTAGTTTCCGATAGCGAACCATTTCATCGCGCCCGGAGCAGAAAGCACAGCTGCGGCTGTAAAACCGGTGGTCGAAGCCGATCGATAGGACTGATATTGGCCCGCGAATGCCGAGGTGCTGTCGAAGTTGGCAGCGACCAGTGACAGATAGTGAAGGTTCGCCGGAAACTGCAAGGGAAACGTCACGCTCGTGGCGTTGGTCGTGCCCCACTGAATAACCAGACCACCCAGCCAGGCAGGAAACGCCACGAAACCACTCGGAGCAAGACTCATTGCGAAACCAAGCCGGAGTTTTTTCGAGGTCACGAACGACTCGTTGTCCACACCAGCGACAACCTGCTCCTGAGTTGCAACCTTCGCGGTTCCTGGCCGAGCCTCAGTGGCAGGAACCACTAATTGTGCCAATGCCGAAATGTCTATGTTTGCCTGGTTGATCGGTGCGCTCCATGCCTTGATGCACCACATCACCGCAAGATTTCGAGGACGAGTTTCAGCGGCAACACTTGGTGCTCCATTGACACCGTCTGAAACTATGGTTGCAGCCTGTATCGTATTGGCATTTGTAACGGCCAACGCGATATTGGGTCCCCCAGCCAGGCCAAATGGACCTACAGAAGCCCCTGAATAACTAAGGACATGATTATGCCCTTGCATGGAATTGACCTGATAGGTGCCCACAGCACGACCAGTATCCACTCCTCGCCCGTGATCCCAACCCCGCAGAAACTCCCCACGCGACTCCGGCAAACGGAAATAGCCGGCAGGCTCCGTACCATCGTTGAACGTCGTTCCCAGGTACGCATAAAGATCCGGATAGACCGCGATGCTTTGCACGCTATGGTCGGCTTCGAGAAAACCTGCCGGTACCGTGCCTTTCGGAAACGGCACCATGGAACCCACGGGGAGCGACGAAGCCTTTCTCACCAGCGCTTCGACCTCATCCTTGGTATAGGCGTTGGTAATGCCATACTCAGCCAGCGTCGTGCGAACCTTCTCGGGCGGCAACGAGCTTTGAATAATCGTCCGAATGGCGACCAGCAACTGGTCATGAGCCGCTTCGGACGGTTCAAGTCCACCGGCCTGGACAATACTCAGCAACTCGTCCGTCACCAGGTTCCCCCAACTCGCCGGAATCAGCGAACCGGGAGCGCCGGTAATCGGATTATCATCAACAAACTTGCCATTCGACAGCCCGACACCGGGCACACTTTTCGGATAATCCATTTACATCTCCTCTAACCATCATTGACATGCACCTTCCATTTGAAAAAACGGGTGCGTTGTTCAGAGCATCTCTGCCCCCATTTTTTTGAGCCAAACACTTCACAATTCAAAGCGACCCCCTAACTTTCGAAAACATGTAAAATAGAAGATTCAAAACTACCAGATTACTACTACGACAAAGGTAGAATCCCCAACAAGGTCAGGCACATTTAATAAAACCAAAAGGAGTAACTCACGTCACCCAGAGGGCTGACGTATCAGAAAATTACCTTTATCTCTTTCAAATTATTTTGGGAGCTCCGGCCAAACCACATCGATTGGAAAACCTGCTTGCTGCGCTACACGATTCAAGGCAACACGATACTGCTTCCAGGCTTTGAGCAGCGAAACCTCATCCGAGGTTGCCTCATCAAGGTCCACGGCGTCCTGCAAGGGCCCCATGCGATTAGCTGCAGTTACCAGGAGGCTGTCTCTCTTTGTATTGGCCTGCTCAATCAACTCCTCACGAGTAGGAGGAAGCAGAACTGGATCAGGTGGGTTTTCCTTCGTATACCACTCGTCCGGAGAAACATCTTCCGAACCATTCACAGAGCGCCATCCCTGACCATCATTTCTTACTGCATAACCACTCATAGAGAGTCCTCCCAACCTGCACAATAAACCGTCATCGAGCCGCCAGAAGAAGTAGCGCTCGCCCAATAAATCGAACTACTTTCCAGTTGAAGCATCGTACGGGCTCCAGTCGCCGTCTGATAAGACCCAGCAGCAAGTGCAACAGGACTATTGATCGAGACAGTCGTCGAGTACGAATTACTGGGTACAACATATACCCAGGAAATTTGACCAGCCAGTGGCAGCACCTGGATGCCGACATCGATCACAGGCGCTGTTGGAGGTAGATAACTAGTCACTGATATGGCTGTCCACAGCGCTACAGAGGCAGTGGTAGTCGCCATGACCGGAAGGTTGGCGACGTTGCTTCCAGCGACAACCTTATACTGGACACGTTTTCCAACCTGGGTAAAGGAAAGTGGGTACTTGTTGGCAGTGGAATCAGTTCTGATCCAGCCAACTCTTGCCTTGAGAGTGTACCCCGAAGGAAGAACCGGGGATGTGGTGCTCAGTGAGAGCAAACCTGCCGTTCCGGCAGTTCCCGAAACAACCCAGATGCTATACCAGGTCGACGCAGCCAAAGCACCGGTATCCAGACCGTTCACACCCACAACAGCGGCGTTGATGTTCAGACTGACAGCACTCAGGTTTTTGAATGTAGCGTCGCTACCGACCACCAATTGATCTGCGGCAACACTCACCAGCGAACTCAATCCAGATGTCGAAACCGCGAGCCCCTTGTACGAGCCAACGACCGCGAGTTTCTGCGTGCCCTGAACTTGAGCAGCCAGCGCTGCAACATCGATATTTCCCTGATTGATCGGTGCGTTCCAGGCCTTGATGCACCACATGACCGAAACGTTTCGCGGGCGTACTTCTGAGGCAGTTCTAACAACTTTCGATGCGTCAAAGCTCACGTTCGAGAGCTGTCCGCCACCACTCGTGAAGTTCCCCGCGTTACCGAGCGCAGTGAAAGGACCACTCGGCGCTATGGATGAGATATCGTTGCGTACACCGCCGACAGAACCGGTGATGTTCTGCTGTGCATCCAACTGGACGGTGCCGAGTTCTCGCCCGGTATCAACCCCGCGCCCGTGATCCCACCCACGCAGAAACTCCCCACGCGACTCAGGCAAACGGAAATTCCCTGCCCCCTCATCACCCTTGTTGAACGTCGTACCCAGATACGCCGCCAAATCCGGATAGGTCGCAATGTTCTGCACACTGCCATCGACCTCCAAGAACCCTGCCGGCACAGTCCCCTTGGGAAACGCCATCATCGCCCCGACCGGCAACGCAGTGGCGTTCTTGAACAGCGCCTCGACCTCCGCCTTGGTATACGCATCGGTAATCCCATACGCCGCCAGCGTCGTGCGAATCTGCTCCGGCGGCAACGAACTCTGGATGATGGTCCTGATGGCCTTGAGCAACTGATCGTGCTCCGCCTCCATCGGCTCCAGCCCGCCAGCCTGAACCACATTGAGCAGTTCCTCGGTCACTGCATTCCCCCATGCCGCCGGGATCAGCGAACCGGGCGAACCATTGACCGGATTTTCATCGACAAACTTGCCATTGACCAACCCAATGCTGGGCGTGCTTTTTGGATAATCCACGTATCCGTCCTCTTCAGTCGTAATTGATGTGCACCAGCGTGTGCGCCGGGGCTGTGCGGTGAATCAGGCATTCCAGGGCGCTGCCCGGGTTGGCGCCGAAGCGCTCGCCCCAGTAGCTGGCGCCGAAACGACGGCCCAGCAGCAGGCGGCCGCCGGTGTTGAGCGTCCACATGAACTGCGCCGTCCAGGTACCGAAGCGCGCCTGGCCAAAGCGGGCGCGGCCCATGCGCGGGGTCTGCTGTTCGGTAATGGTGGCGTTGGGATAACCCTGGCTGCGGGCGATATCCAGGAAGTAGCCGATGCTCTGGTCGCCCACCGCCAGCAGGCGCCGACGCACTGCCAGGCGGCGGTCGTCGAACAGCGGCTTGGGGCCCAGGCACGGGTCGGGCAGGTTCATCACCCGCTCCCAGTCCGGCACCAGTTCGCTGACGGTCACCGGGTCCACTTCGTTGAGCAGGTCCACCGCCCGGGCATCGACCCGGGCCAGTTCCTGGGCAATCCCCAGCAGCACCTGCTGGATCTCCGGAACCAGCTCCGGGTCCCAGGCGGGACCAGCCGGCAGCAGGCTGCGCAGTTGCTCCTGGTATTGCGCGGCAGTTCTTATTCCAGCCATACGCAGCCTCCGAAGGTCAGCAACTGGTTGGTGGTTGCTGGCACATCGGCGGACGGGGTGACCAGCAAGTGGTCGTTCTCGCCCGTGGCACTGCTGATGGACTCGGCGATATGGGTCAGCAGCAAGGTCTCGCCGAGGCCGCCCTCACGCTTGTGCAGGTCGCGCAGTTGCGCTTCGACAGCGGCACGGGTGGCCGAGGTGTCCGGCACCAGGCGCAGGGTATAGGTCACCGGCACCTGTACCGGCGCCAGTACATGCAGCTCGGCAGTCACTGGGCGCAGCGGCTCGATATAGGCCTGGACCAGGGCCAGTTGAGTCGCATCAGGGATCGGCACCGGATCGTCGTCACGCATGACGAACAGGCCGACGGTGCCTGGCCCGAGGTAATTGCCGCGACACCAGGCACGGGTGATGCCCGGACACTCCAGCGCCCAGGTTTCGTAGTCGGCCGCCGAACCGCCATGGGGCGTGACACGGTACGAGCGGATGACCCGGGAACGCAGGGACTCGAGACTTTCCGCCGCCACGCCACCGCTCAACCCGGGGGCGAGCACCGTGAAGGTGTTGCCGATGCCCTGCACCGGCTGGATCGGAAACAGCGTCAGGCCGGCATCGGCATTGCCCAGGCTGCCGGCATCCAGCGCCTGGATCTGCGCGGTATTGCTACCCGCGCTGGTGGTGCCTCCCTGGGTCACCTTGTAGCTGCGGCCGTCATTGCTCTGCAGCAGGGTGTCGACGTCCAGCACCGCACCGGCGGCAGCGGTAAAACTCACGCTGCCGGTGGCCGCCTGGGCGGCCTTGCGCGGTTGGTGCAGACGCAGTGCGGCGATGCGCTCCAGGGTGGATTCATCGGCGGTGTCGGGCAGGATCTGCTCGGCAATCCAGTCGAGGTATCCATACAGGCCAAAGGCCGCGCCGCTGAGGGTGCGGGCCAGGACCTGGGCATCGGACTGGCGCAGCGCATCGCTGGCCAGGTCGCTTTGGGTGCGGTTGATCAGCACCGGCAGCGAAGGGGTTTCAAACGGCATAAGTCACCTGCCAACTGTGGTTCGGGTTGATATCCAGGCGCTCGCCGCCGGCCAGGGTCAGAACCGTTCGCAGGTTCAGCCGCTGGGCGTCGAGCCGTTCGGTTTGAATCTCGATGGCGCTGCAATGGCCGTCGTCGATCAGCCATTGCAAGGCTTCACGGGCATAGAATTCGGCATCGAGCTGGGTCTGCGCGGTCAGCTTGACCCGTCGCAGCAGCCACAGCCGCGAGCCGATACGATCGTTGGCGACCATGGGGAAACTGTCGCCCCACCAGCCGTAACGCTCATCGTCGTCAATCGGGTCGTCGCTGCTGGCGCGACGCCAGGTGAACAGGCTGATCAGCACCGAACGGGTCAGCGCCGCCTTGAGGTTGTTGGAAACGAACATCAGGCACCTCCCGCCGGTACGCCAGTCTGGCCACCGCCTGGCTGGATGCCGCCGTGCACGTGCTGCATCTGGCTGATACCGCCGGCGACCTGATCGCCCTGGGAGACGATCTTGCCGGTCTGGGTCAGGGTCGGGCTGTCGAGGTGGATGGCCGTGCTGGCGCGGATGTTCAGGGTGCCGGTGTCGATATCGATGATCCGGCCACGCTTGAAGTGGATGCGGTCGCCTTCGTCGGTGTAGAGGGCGATTTCGCCGGGGGCGAGGTTCTGCAGGCGGTAACGACGGTCGGCGACCACCAGCACGATGCCGTGGGAACGGTCGCCACCGAGGAAAGTCGCGATGCCTTCGGCGCCGGCCAGCGGGTTGCTGGTGAAACCGTAGGGTTCGAAGTGCTCCACGTCGTCGTTCACTTCACCGGCGGTCAGGCGCATTTGCAGCGATTGCAGTTTGTTGGCCGAGTTGGCAAGCACGACGGTGCCGCGCGCCAGCAGGCGGGTCAGTAGGCTCATGAGGGTTCCTTGGGCGAGCGGTGTGTCAGGAAATCTTGGGTGTTTGGGAGATGGCTATCGCCAGCAAGCCGGCTCCCACAAGGTGCGTGGCAGCACACAAAAACCAGGCTCGCCTCGCCCCTTGTGGGAGCCGGCTTGCTGGCGATAGCGGCAGAACCGGCACCGCAGATGACGTGGTTAACTGGTCCTGGCCTTCGTCGGCGTGGCCTCGAAGACCTCCGGCGGCGCCACTTCCAGGGTGGTGATCGAACCCTGTGCGGACAGCGAATAGGTGATCCTGGAGATCAGCATGTCCTGGTCCACGTCCAGCACCGGGTCCTTCACCCGCACCAGCAGGTTGTGCCGCCACAGGTCACCGTTGGACTGTCGCCAGCCCTGTACGCTGTAGGTAGTAGCCAGGGCCTTGCCGACGCGGGTCTCCCGTTCCCAGTCGGCCCGTTGCTGGGCCAGTTCCGGGGTGAGCTGGACACTTTCGCTGATCACCGTGACCCGCTTGCGCAGCGGGTTGGCCTCACTGGACACGCCGCTGACTTCGCTCACCGCGCTACCGCTTTTCTGGTCGCTGCCCTTGTGCTGGCCGATCACCCGGTACTCGGAGAACACCGCGCTGTAGTCCCGCGCGGTGCTGGCCGAGAGGATGTTCTTGCCCAACTCCAGCACATCGCTGGCGCGCCCGGCACTGCCGGGTTTGGCCAGCACCAGGTTGCCGTTCGCATCATCGGTGGAGAACACCCGATACAAGGTCAGCAAACGGTCAATGGACTTGAACACCGTCTCCCCTGGCACGATGCTGTGGGTCTGCAGCTTGGTGGTTTGCGCGATCTCGCTGCGCACGTTGACCTGGTAGGGTTTGGCGAGTGCCTCGACGATCGTCAGCAGGCCCTGCTGACGCCATTGGCTCGGCTGGTTGATCGCCGCGCAATCGACCAGGTCGCGGGTCAGCGAACTGCCCTCGATGGTCAGGCTGATCTGCTTGCCGTCATAGCTGATGGGCGCCTTGTAGACATGCCCGGTGAGCACCAGATCGCAGCCGATCAGCACCTGGCAGCGGGCGCCGGCCTTGATCGGCACGGCCAGGGTCTGCCCCGGCCATTGCCAGGTGATGCCCAGCTTGAAGGTGCGGAACTGGCGCTCGAGATCGGCACTGATCTCGATGGCCTTCCAGCCTTCGTAGCTCAGACCGTCGACCAACAGGACGACGGCGTTGTCGATATCGTTCATGGCTTACTCCCGGGAGATCTGCAACGGTGCTGGCGGGACGAAACCGGGGTGGGCAATGCGATTGCGCTGCACCACTTCCCCGACCCGCGTGGCATCGCCGAAGTTCTTGTAGGCGACGACCAGCGCCGGCAGGTTGCTCTTGGGCACCAGATCAATCAGTCGCACACCGTTGGAGGCCACCGCGTTGAGATGCTGCACCAGCGCCTGGCGCACGGTATTGAGCGCCTGGTAATGCACCGAATCGGCCTTGAGCGCCGCCTGCCAGATCGCCTCGTTGAGGTTGTCGCGCAGCGCCAGCACGTCATCGACCACCGGCACATCGGCGCGCTGCACCGGCTGCTGGGCCTGTTGCGCCAGCGACGGGGTGACGGCCAGCTTCACCGCCTGGGTCGCCGCCGGGATCACCGACACCAACTGGGCGATCTGCACCAGCAGGGCATCCTGGATCAGGTTCACCGTGGCCTGCGAGGCCGCAGCGGTGTCCTTGCCAATCGCCAGTTGCGAGGCGTCGAGGGACTTGGCTTCCTCGACCTGTTTCGACAGATCGGCCAGCATCCCGTGATAGCCCTGGACCGCAAAGTCCTTCAAGCCGCGAACTTCGCCGACCAGGCCACGGACCTCGCCGACCAGTCCATTGAACTCGGCCTTGACCTCCCCGAGCACGCCCTTGACCGCCGCGCTCACCTGATGGGGAAACTCCTTGACCGTACGGACCAGGGCATAGACATTCGCGTAGGTTTCGATCAGCGGCTGCAACTCCCGTTCGATCACCTGATACGCCTGGGTGATGCCCTTGCGCAGGTTCTCCACGCCGACCCGCGCCTGGTTGACCAGTTTCATCGCCTCATCGAAACGGCCCACCGAGGCGTCGAGCAACTTGCTCGACGCCACCTGCAGTTGCTCCTGGGTGTTGACGATGGGCTTGGGGAACTGCAGCGGCTGGTCCGGGTAGAACTTCAGGTTGAAGGTCACCAGTCCGCCATCCTGGCGGGTCTGGGTCATGTCGCATTCGCCGACCTTGACCTGCATCCGTCCCAGCCATGGGTGGACCAGTTCGCCGCTGCCCTCCTCCAGCGCCTTGAGCAGGTTGTCACGTTGCTCCAGGCAATCGGCGCCGACGATAAAGGCGGTCAGGTCATGGATTTTCGCCTGCTGGCCAAGCCGCTCGAAGAACGGCTGGTCGCGCTGGGGATATTCATGCAACTGGCCTTTCTGGCCGACCGGGGTCTTCGCCTGGTCGACCCAGAACGGCACGCCGCGAAACGACGCCGGCAACAGGCGATCACGCCAGTTAGTCGCCATAGGCACCTCCGAGGGAAAGCGAGCGGTAGCCGACGGCAGACGTCAGGTTCAGGCCCGGTTGGTTGGTTTGGGGTTGGTCGACACGCAGGCCCTGAGGCGCGTTTTCGAAACGCACGGTCAGTCCGCCTTCGAGTTGGGTACGGTTGTTGGTGGCGGTTTGCTGGACGAGCAGGTTGGCGTTCTGCGTCAGGCTGCTGCCTGCCCCAGTGCTTTCGTCACGCTCCCAGAAGAACGAATGACGTCCATCTGCGGTTGTCACGGCATTGCGCTGTTGCTGCTGCTCGGTCCAGTCCTCCACCTTGCCCGTAATCTGGGTGACGAAGCCTCCGACATGGCCACCGAGCCACTCCCGGATCGGCTCAAACAGTTCCTTCAACTTCTGCACCCAGCCAAAGAACCAGCCGATGATCGGCTCCCAGTTCTTGATGATCAGGTCCAGCGGTAGCCAGTCGAATATTCCCTTGAGAAAATCCATGACCGGTAGGGCCAACGCTTTCAGCAATCCCCACATTGCGCTGAAGAAGTCGGCCAAAGGTCCCCAGTTGTTGATGACTATTCCCATCGGAGTCCAGGAAAACACCGTCAGGATAAAGTCGAGATACGCTGCAAGACCGGTTTTGATCGTGTCCCAATGACTCGAGAAATAGTCACTGATCGCCCCCCAGATCCCCATGAAAAATCCCGAGAGGGGTTTCCAGAAAGTGACAATCAAGGTAGCCGCGGCCGCTATACCTGCTGCCACCAGCCCAACAGGCGAGGACAGTGCAATAAACCCGGCAGCTGCTCCGGCAATCGCAGTGAATGCCAGAGCGCCAGCTGCCAAGCCTTGTACCAAGGCTGGATTGTTCGCGACGAATTGTCCGAACTGGGTAGCCAGAGGTATCAACGCGGTCACGATACTGTCGAAGGCTGGTAGCAACGCCTGACCGATCTTCAGGGAGATTTGATCCAGGGCCTTGCTGAGCGCCGCCACATGCTGTGCAGTTTCTCCCAGTACCTGCGCAGATGACTTCTGGGCAATCGGTACCTTGGACACGGTTCCGATTGAAGGCGTTACAGGGGACACAGCTCCTGAACCGTTTGAGACTTCGCCCGCCTTCGGTATCACCTGCAGCTGCGACGCTTTACGTGCGAAATCCGCCTGGGCCTGGCGATCCTGCTCGTTGATAGCGGCCTTGAGTCCATTGGTAAAGGGCGCCAACAAACCACCGCCCTCCAGATCCACCTTATCAAGACCGCTGTCTGTGAATCCCGTTTTCAGGTCACCGATCTTGAAGTTGAACCCTCTGGTTTTTTCGTCAGGACTTTTATCCTTGTCAGTGCCTTGGTCCTTGTCAGTGATTTTTTCCTGATGAGTGCTTTTATCTTTGAGAGCCGCACTGACCGTCTCCACCAAAGCCTTCAAGTCCTTCACGTGGACGAAGTCCTTCAAGCGGACATTACCTGGTTTCTTCTTAGCCATCACTGCACCTGCTGCATCGCATTGATCCGTTGCGCGTGCTCCAGGGACTCCCGGAGCACATCCAGTGGCCTTGCCATCATCTGTTCGGGGTCAACCTTCCAGAACCAGGCCAGGTCATAGGCGACCGCAATCAGTTCGCCGATGGCTGCGATGCCGCACTCATGAAAAAACCCGCCACCGCCCAACTCAAGGTATTGAGGTCGGACAGATCCAGCTGGTTGACCGACGACGGCGGGATGCCGGCGCAGACCGCGATGTACTTGGCCGCGACATCCATGTCGAGGCTGACCTCTTCGCTCTTGTCGATCTTGTACGGCAGCGCCTTGATCGCCCGCACTTCCTGCACCGTCGGACGGCGCAGGGTGAGTTCGTCGAGGGTTGCGCCGTGGGCTTCGATGGGCACCTGCAGCTTCATCGGCTCGCTCATTGCCAGGTCCCCTTGATGCCTTCGAATTTCAGTTCGATGGCCGCGTCATCACCCTTGATGACCGGCTCCTCGACCAGGTAGGCACCGGCCAGGACGTAGACCTTGCCGTTGCTGAATTCGCAGGTAACGGTCATGTCGGAACCGGCGATCAGTTGCTTGAGGGGGAAGTCCGCGGTGTGCAGTGCGGTAACCTTGAAGGAGGGAGCGATGTCGGTTTCCTTGTAGAAACCCGGCACCACCGTTTCCCGTTTGACGGCCATCAGGGGCGCTTCGCAGCCGCCGTTGATGGTCAGTTGAGCGCCGTCCACTTTGACGTAGCAGGTGCCCGCAATCAGTTGTCCCATGGTGTATCTCCAAAAAATAAGCCCGCTCATGGCGGGCTGAAATGAAACCGTGAAGAGGACGCGGCTCAGGCCGCCGCGTCGTACTGCAGACGGAACTGGTTGAGCAGCGCGAATACGCGCAGGCCGTTGACGTAGTCAGGCGGGAACAGCACGTTGACCCGGCTCGGGTCCTGGCTGTCGCGCTCGACGATCAGGTGCTCGGCGAACAGTTCGGCGTTTTCCACGTGGCCTTCCAGTTCGAGCTTGGCGTACTGGGCGATCAGCTCACCGCGGATGGTGCTCGGGGTGACGATCGGCTGGCCGGCGCCGAAGCGGGTGCCATCGGCAGCCAGTTTGTGGCGGCCGTACTTGCTGGTGATCACGCTTTGCAGACGGCGCACGATGAAAGCCGACTGGTGCATGGTTTCGCTGTCCAGGTAGGAGTTGTCCGCCTGACCATAGGCATTCTTCTGGTAGGTGGTGATCGCCCGCTGGATGCGTACGTAGCCGCCTTCGTAGTAGGCGGTGGCGACACCGTAGCTGAGCAGCGACTGGCGCTCGGTCAGGGTGAAACGCTCGCTGGCCGCGGCCGGATCGACGCCCGGCAGGCTGCCGCTCTGCGTCGGACGGCTGGCGTCAGCCGAGATGAACACCGAAGTGCGTGCAGCCAGTGCGGCGGCCTGAACCCAGACCGGTTGCGGTACGCCCTGCTCCATCGCCAGGATGGTGACGTGCTGGTCGTTGCGGGTCTGACCGGCAGCGACCAGCGTGCCCACGGTGCCACGCTTGGCGGTGTAGACATGTCCGAACAGTTGCTTGGACCAGGACCAGCGACCGACGCTGTCATCCATTGCCGCCTGCCAGGCATTCAGCGAGGCCACGTCGGACCAGGGCTGGCAGATGAACTCGAAAGGCTCGTCGCCCAGTGCCGCGAGGGCCGCGACCTGATCCGGAATACCGGCACCACCGGCCATCTTCGCGCTGACGATGGTCAGGCCGGCCGGGGTTTCCTCGCCGTTGCTCTTGCCCAGGCGGTTGAATTGCAGGCTGATGTCGTTACCGCTGTCACCGGTCCATTTGCAGCTCAGGGTGACGGTACCATCAGTGGCCACGGCGCTGACCGGCAGGTCGGCGGCGGCATTCACTTGCAGCGCCAGGGTGCTGGCGACCTGGGCGGCGGTCTGGCCGCTGACCACGGCGGCCTGTACGCGGACACCGCCGACATACAGATTGAGCACACCGCTTTCGGTGGCGGCGCCGGTCAGTTTCAGGTCGGCCTTGGCAATCGCGCCGGTGGTGTTGCGCAGCGGCAGGCACCAGATCTCGCCGACCGGGTCGGCCTTGCGCCAGGTGTCGTACATGGCGGCGAGCATCGAACCCTGACCGCCGATGCTCTTGGCCAGGGCGACGCTGGAGACCAGCACCAGGCTGCCGATTTCCGGGCTGGTGGCGTTGTCGTTGACCTGGGCGACGATCAGTCGACGCAGGGTCGACGACGCGCTATTGGCCGCCGAGTTGTCCATCTCGGCGTAGAACAGCGGAACACGCAGGTCCGAAGGAATGTTGCTGAATCCGATAGCCATTATTGGGCTTCCTGTGGTTGTGCCGCTTGCACGGCGGAAAGGGTGATATCGCCATCGGCCTGGCGGCGGCGCCACCAGGCGCTGTCAGCCACTTCGCGACCGGCGACCGGCAGCAGGTCGCCGGCTTCCGGATCCGGTACGGCGCGGCCGGCGGCCGGTACTACGTTGATGCGTTGAGTCATGGTTTTACGTTTCCTGAAAAAGCCAGCTCCAGGCGCCCATCGGGGCCAGGGCGATGCAGATTGGGGTCGGCGGGGTCGATGGCATCGACCCGCACCGTCACCCCGGTAAAGGACGGCAAGCCGTCCAGTTCACGCTCATGCCAGGTTTCCGCCGGGTCGGTGGCGCGGTTGCGCCCCAGTTGGAACTCGGCGAAGAAACGCAGGCGATACAGCAAGCGAGTGGCATTGATCGACACCAGCCGGCCGCCGCCGTATTGCAGGGGCGTGTAGAAGGTGTCGGGCTTGAACCCCACCAGCGCGCGCCAGAGTTCGGCGCGCAGGGCGTGGAGTTGATCGAAAGGGGCCTGGCCGTTGCTGGCGTCGAGCACCAGGGTCAGTTCCAGGCGGTCGCGGATGGTCTGCCGGGAAACGTTCTGCGCGGTGTTCTCGGCGGCCAGGTCGCAACGAACGGTGATAAAGGCTGACGGGGTCGGCAGCGTGGTGTTGCCTTGCAGCAGGTCCAGGTCGAGACCGGTGGAAATGTGCTGGGCAAGGCTGGGGCATTCAGCACGCAGTTGCGTGATGATCGGGGTGATGTTCATGGGGGATACCGGACATTGAAAACCCGCCGCAAGACGGGTTCGACTGACGATTGTTCGCCTTCGGAGAGCCTACATCCCAGCAGACCGGGCGCCGCTTACTGCCCGAGCAACTCCAGGCCGTAGGCCATGTTCAGCGACTTGGTCAGCGAAGTGCCCAGGGCGAATACTTCCGTTTCAAAAGTGAAGTAGGCGTTCTGCTGCGCCAGCGGCACCAACGACGGCGCCAGGGTATTGAGGGTGTACGAACCCGAGCCGGTCAGCCCTTGTTTGCTCACCGTGGTGCGGGTGCCGTTCAGGTCGGCGGAGACGCGGATCACGTAGTTGAGGGTGCGCTCAGGGTTCTTCGGGTTGAGCGTGACCTTGATCGAGGCGAGAGTGCCTGCTGACTTGACGATATCGGTGATCACAATCTTGTAGTGGGTCAGGGCATTGTCCACAGAACCACCGCTGTTACCGCAGCCGCCGACACGACCGGCAGGCAGGGAGAAATAACCCGCCGGACGATAGGTGCCGGGGATCGCGCAAGCAACAATGCCATCTCGCGCCGCTGCGATACGATAGTTGGCATTCGCCCCCAGGCTGTCGTTGGCGGAAATCACCACCCACGGTTCGCTCAGGCTCGGCAGTTCCTGTGGCTTGATGATGGTCAGGTTCTCCTCCGGAGTACGGTAGCGAATGGACTTACGGGTCGGGCAGTTTCCGGAGAGAATATTGGCCTCGACCGTCAGGTAGCCGATGGGCCGGGACATGTTTTCGCATTGCTGGATCTGCGCCGCCTGGGCGTTGATGGAGGCCAGCAGCGAGCTGGCGGCAATCGCCGCGAAAACGAACAGTTTTTGATGGAACGTCATGGTAGTGACCTCAAGATCGAATGGATGAGGCGCGCACTGGCGCGCTGGACGATTCGCTCTGGGGCGATGGTTGGAGACGCTCGGTCTTCATGTGGTTGAGTGCCGCGCACCGCGAGCACTTGATCTGGATCTGGCTGAATTCGCCGATGCGGGCCAGCAGTCGATTGCATTTGCCGCAGCGAAAATCTTGCAACATCGGTGGACCTCCCTGTTCAATTGGCAATGCGCTCACTGGCTGTTCCCGGGCTCCGGAGGAGGCACTTCGCCAACCCCCAATCGTCTGGCCGCCCAGCGCTCGTAAAGACCGATGGCGACATCCGCCCCGGCCATCGCGGTCAGGCAGCCGAAGGCGCCGGCGGTCCAGATCGACAGTCCGGCGGCGTACAGCAGCATGATGGTCGACACGCCACAGACCATGCAGGCCCCGGAGCGCAGTACCAGCCGCCGCAACAGCGACCAGCCGCGGGCGCCTTCCTTGTCGGCGCGCCACATTTCGCCGGACACGCCGCCGATCACGGCCAGCACGATGACCAGCCAGATAGGCATGTCCGCCAACGCTTGTTGCTCGCTCGTCATGTCACGCCTCCTGCAATAAAAAAAGGCCACTCATTGGCCGGTGATGGTTTGGCTTGTTTTTCAAGATAAGGGGTTCTCGACGAAGCCCATGTTCGGTGGGCATTCCAAAAAGCCCGGCTCATACCAGGCACTTTGGTAATGCCGGCGTCCGTTCCGGCCCCGCACGCCCTTGGGGCGAACATGGGATACGCGAAACGGACACCCGATCCTTCGGCGCGACTGGCGCGGTACGAATCAATTCAAATTGTTCTTCCGACCGCGGTCCCTGCCCGCCGGATAACTGTTCACGGTGCTTTACGCTGCACACCCGGGTCAGTTGCCAACCCTCTGAACCGTCAAGGCCGGTTCATCGCTGCCTGTTCTTTGAAGCGGTACGACTAAAGAGCTTCGGGGTCATCCCCTGGCATCGCTGCCCTTGGCTGGCCTTTCCGGCCGGCTTGGAGCAAATAATATGCATGTATGCATATACAGTCAATGCATAAATGCATTTATTTTTGCACGACAAATGCACAAGCGCATGGAAGCCGCGCCGATCAAGGGCTGGGGCTTTTTTGCAGGCGAAAAAAAACCCACATCGCTGTGGGTTTTTTCCGAGTCAGAGAGCGTTAACGGGCGTACATGCCCCACCAGAAGACGTGGCCGAGGATGGTGATCTGCTCTTCCTGGATTTCCTGGAAGCTGTAGTCTTCATCCGGGTGCTCGTCGCGATTGAAGCTGCGCAGGCGAATACCGGTCGGCAGGCGATAGAGCTGCTTCACCCGCAGTTGGCCGTTATGGTTGATCGCGTAGAGATCGCCATCGACGATGTCGCCAATGGCACTCTTGCCGGCGTTGACCCCGACCGTGGCGCCATCACGCAGCACCGGCAACATGCTGTTGCCACGCACGGTCACGCACTTGGCCTGGTCGAACTGCACGCCGTTGTGACGCAGGCTGCGCTTGCCGAAGCGCAGGCTGGCCTTCTCGCTTTCCTCGATGACGAATCTTCCTGATCCAGCAGCCAATTCAACCTCGCGAAGAAAGGGCACGGACACCTCGTCGTCATTGACGGGGGTGTCGTCGTCCCACAGGCTTATATCCTTGAGTTCAGAGTGCAGCGGGCCCTGTTCCTGGTCACGGGCGGCACCGATATCGGCACGGCCACGCAACTGGTCAGTACTGACCTGGAAATACTCGGCGATCTTCGAGATGTGTTTGTCCGAAGGGTCGACGATCTTCCCGCTGAGTATCCGCGACAAGGTGGATTGGGGCACGCCGGTGCGCCGGTGAAGCTCCGTGGGGGAGATCCCGTGGCGGTCGAGCAGTGCTCGGAGGACGGTAGAAACGTTGCGTATTTGCATAATGCGCATATTGATGGGGCTTTTCTTGAATAGCAAATGCTAATTTGCATACCCTACGCATAAAATTTCTCATCGACAACAGGCTGCGATGCCTTCTGCCCTATCTCTTGAGCGACCTAAGGAAACTCTGAAAAACACTTCCAAATTTGGGGAAATACCCGTCTCATCCACACTGAACGGTTGATCCCAATGAAACAAATGCCATTCGCCAATGCTGAGTATGTCAGTAAACGCAAACAGACCTGGCGTGAGCGATTCCTGATTGAGATGGATCAGGTCGTGCGCTGGAAGGGCCTGATTGCCTTGATCGAACCATATTATCGAAAAGGTGAAGGCGGCAGTCCGGAGTACTCGCTGATGACGATGTTGCGGGTTCATCTAATGCAGAACTGGTTCGGCTACGGCGACCCGATGATGGAGGAAGCACTCTACGAAACAACAATCCTGCGCCAGTTTTCAAGGCTGCTCCTGGACCAGATTCCCGATGAAACGACGATTCTCAACTTTCATCGGCTGCTGGAAAACCATTGAGTTTGCCAGTGGGATTTTACAGATCATCAACGGTTATCTGGGTGATAGTGGCCTGATGCTGCACCAAGGCACAATGGTCGATGCCACGATTATTCACGCGCCGAGCTTGACCAAGAACAAAGAGGGCAAGTACAACCCTGAGATGCATCAGACGAAGAAAGGAAACCAGTATTCCTTTGGGATGAAAGCGCACATCCGCGTCGATGCAGACTCCGGCCTAGTCCCTAGCCTGGTGGGCACGGCGGCGAATGTGGTAGATATGACGCAGGTCAATCAGTTGCTGCAGGGTAAAGCAACGAATACCGCATGCATAAATAGCCGAAAACAGGAGTTGCTCATAGCAGAGATAGAAACGAGAACACCGTTTTTCTGGCAGCATCCGAGAAAGGCTTGAGATAATCACTGCCAATAATGACTCTACTCAAAAACGTCCCAAAGCAGACACAGAACTCGAAATCGCCCTCAAAACCAGAAACTTCCGAAAGATTATCACCTGATGCAAGTGCAACGAACACCTAAACCACGGACATTGAGAAAAACACCATCTCATGATATCATTTAATAAATTTAACATAAAAATCAACCCCAAAAGTCAACGCCATAAACTTCGGCGAAAAACTTTAGAAAACATCATATAAAAGGACTAAAAATTCATGGGACTACTGAGGACCCTACTAGCAATATCAGTCATATTTGCACATTCATACGGCTTTGTGCTTGTTGGCGGACAAATCGCAGTCCAGATATTTTACATGATATCCGGTTTCTTGATATCATTCATAATAGTAGAAAAAAAATCCTACTCGACACTTAAAGATTTCTACCTAAATCGATATCTTCGCATATTTCCAACCTATGCAATCATAGCAACACTGACGCTCCTTTGGTTCTTCCGCACAAAATACACTATTTTTTCGACGCATACCATTCAAGCTCTCTAAGCGCCTCATTAATATTAGCAATATCAAATATTACAATTTTCTTCCAAGACTGGGTCCTTTTTCTCGGAATAAAAGACGGTTCCTTGGGTTTTGCCTCCCAATTCAATAAAGACGGACTGAACCTATACCAGGGTCTATTATTACCTCAAGCTTGGACACTCGGGGTCGAATTGTCATTCTACCTTATAGCCCCGTTTATTCTGCCACGAAAAAAAATCCTGATTGCGATACTACTTTCCTCATTAGCCCTACGGTACTACATAGTCTCGATAGGACTAGGATTTAAAGATCCTTGGACATACCGCTTCTTCCCTACTGAACTGGCGCTTTTTTTGATGGGCGCACTATCTCACCAAATACTAATGCCTCTATACAAAAGAAAAATAAAAAATATAAAACTTTACTCAAGCGCTTCCACTTGGCTGCTACTTTTATTGGTTTCAACATACTTCCTGATCCCCATTGAAAGCGAATTAGCGAAAGGCTGTGCACTCATTCTAATAGTTTTTGCCCTCATGCCTCTTGCATTTTTTTATCAAGGAACAAGCAAAATGGACCAATGGATTGGGGAGCTAAGCTATCCACTATACATAGTCCACATGTTCGTAATTTACGTCCTGTCATCATACAGACATAAAATAGGCTTTATGCATGACCAACTGTATTTTTCTTATACATGCATAGCACTGAGCATTGCCTGCTCAATCTTGATAAACAAAAAAATATCCACCCCTATGGAAAAAATAAGAACAAAACAACGCAAACAGGAAAACCCTCCAGACGCTGCCTAATATTCGAAAAAATTAAGTGACCGATAAACCCTGCACAAATCAGAAAACCAAAATCGGTCACGAACACAAAAAATCAAATAAAAAACCATATCGACTGAAGCAGTCGACTTATAAATTTATTAAAAAATTAATAAAACAATATACACCTCACAGCTTTAAACATATCACTTTTATTTCGCCGAAATCCTCAACCTAAAACATCCTACCTTTCCCCGTACTCCATTCAGCGATCAGATGCAACAACCTTATCTTCTTAACGTTTAACCACGCTAAAAAACACTGTTGATTTAAGGGTCGTTGACCCCAGATTCTCTATACTGAAGAACAGCGACGGCGAAACCCCTGTAATCATCAGGATTGGTTCGCTGACAGAATCTTCATCCAAGACGGAGTGGAGGATCGTGAAAAATTTCCTGAATTTTGACACGCAGGATCTTGCCGTGATGATCGGATCTGCATCGCTGCTTGGTGCTGCCACAAACATGGCATTTAGCATGGCGCTCAGCTCGCCACCCCCAAAGGCCATTGCTGTAGCCCTGACTGCCGCAGGCTTCATAGGCGGCAGGATTATCTCGTCTCGACTGCGAAAGCAGCGCCATGGTTGAGATTGTCACTGCCTTCTTTGGCTACCTAGATCAAATTATCGTCGGGTCGGCAGTGCTTGGCTTTGTCTCTCATAATTTGATTTGTGCTGTGCGGCGTATCCCAGACGCTTTGAATAATGCTTTTTTGAAGAGTTTTTCGGCAGCTAGCATTCCAAATGGATTGGCTTTTTTGATGTGTGCTTTCTTCCCAGAATTTACCTCAAAAATTCAAGGTGCCACATTTGCTTTTGCATTGGCAGGAATGGCTCTCATAACCGTATCAGCTAAAGACTTGTTCAAGGCAGCATCTGCGGCAAACTGAGCTACATACAAACCTACAGAGAAGCCCGGCCTAGCGCCGGGCTTCTTGTTTCTGCCCTACTGACACACCTCTCGTACGTACGCCTGCAACGCCCTCAAGGCTGCTTGGTCTGCGATGATTCGGGCGCGGATATCGAAAACAGTCTGTCCAGCAGTTGGAGCGAGTTCGACGGAGGCTGCATCGCCCAGGCCGGAGGCGCTGGCGGCCTGGGGCACGACGCTGCCACTGGAAGCGACTGAACAGGCTGCCGCGATACGCAGCCGGCGCTGGCCAGAAGCAACATCAGCATGAAGCTTTTCATTATCAGTCTGCGAAACGCCGTACAGCCGGCGTAGCAAATCGTTTTTGGCCAGAGCATCGGCTTTCTCCTGGGTAGATTTTGCATCGAGGTCGGCCAGCGCCTTCTGCGCGACCTGTTGTTGCTCAACAGCCTGCCGGGCCTGGGCGGCGCCGGCTGTAGCGATCGAGGAAAGATCAGCCTGGTAGGCGGCGCCCTGCTCGGCCAAGCGCTTGCCGTAGGCGTTTGCCTGCCACTCCCATGCAGCACCAGCACCGGCGCCGATGAGCGCCAGAGCCAGTACCATGTATCCGGCTTGTTCAACGCGGTGGTCGACCTGCAGCAGCGTGTCACCACGCTCGAAGGCGGCGGCGGTCCTGTCGACCCTGGCACGGATGGCGCGCTGGTAGACGGCGCAGGAAACACACTGGTCGATGGCCAGGGAAACCACCTCATATCTGGAGCATGAAATGGCGAACATTCAGCACACAGTCACCGGTGCGGGCGCGCCGGCAACAAAGCCCCCGAGTATCGGGGCGCACTACACGGACATCACCACCGGCAAGCGGTGGATACCTGACCGGTCAGCGCATTGGTGACATCCTGGCCATCCGGCTATCGGATATCAGCGCCGAGGGCATCGCATTCAAGCAGGAAAAGACCAGTGCAAAGCTGCTGGTGCAAATGACTCCAGACCTTGATGACCTGATCGCCAGGGTGAAGGCGCTACCAAGGAAAATCCGAGACCTGACCCTTTTTTGCTCCCCTCGCGGCGGAAAGCCCGTCCACTACAGCTCGGTCAAGGACGCCTTTGCGATCAGTTGCAAGAAAGCTGGCGTGGAGGATGCGAGCCTTCATGACCTGCGTGCCAAGTCGCTTTCCGATACCGATGATCAGGGCAATGACGCGCAAAAACTTGGCGGTCACACAGACGCCAAGATGACGCAGCGATATCTGCGCCTGCGAAAAATCAACATTGGCCTGCCGCCAACAATGCCTAAAAAATCCCTGTAGTATTAGACAGATGTGAATTGTCAAATAGACAGGCAGAGCCGAAAGCCCCGTATGACAGACCTTTCAAGCCACACCCCGATGATGCAGCAATACTGGCGCCTGAAGAACCAGCACCCCGATCAGCTGATGTTCTACCGCATGGGCGACTTCTACGAGATCTTCTATGAGGATGCAAAGAAGGCCGCCAAGCTGCTGGACATCACCCTGACCGCACGCGGGCAGTCAGCCGGGCAGTCGATTCCGATGTGCGGGATTCCGTTTCACTCCCTCGAAGGCTACCTGGCCAAGCTGGTGAAACTCGGCGAATCGGTGGTGATCTGCGAGCAGATCGGTGACCCGGCAACCAGCAAGGGCCCGGTGGAGCGTCAGGTGGTGCGGATCATCACTCCCGGCACCATCAGTGACGAAGCGCTGCTCGACGAGCGCCGCGACAACCTGATCGCCGCGGTACTGGGCGACGAGCGCCTGTTCGGCCTGGCGGTACTGGATATCACCAGCGGCAACTTCAGCGTGCTGGAGATCAAGGGCTGGGAAAACCTGCTGGCCGAGCTTGAGCGGATCAATCCGGTGGAGTTGCTGATCCCGGACGACTGGCCGCAAGGCCTGCCGGCGGAAAAACGCCGTGGCACGCGTCGACGCGCACCGTGGGATTTCGAACACGACTCGGCCCATAAAAGCCTCTGCCAGCAATTCGCCGTGCAGGACCTCAAGGGCTTCGGCTGCGAAACCCTGACCCTGGCCATCGGCGCCGCCGGCTGTCTGCTCGGGTATGCCAAGGAAACCCAGCGCACCGCCCTGCCGCATTTGCGCAGCCTGCGCCACGAGCGCCTGGACGACACCGTGGTGCTCGATGCCGCCAGCCGGCGCAACCTGGAACTGGATACCAACCTTGCCGGCGGGCGCGACAACACCCTGCAGTCGGTGGTCGACCGTTGCCAGACCGCCATGGGCAGCCGCCTGCTGACCCGCTGGCTGAATCGTCCGCTGCGTGACCTGAAGATCCTCATCGCGCGCCAGACCTCTATCGGCTGCCTGCTGGAAGGCTACCGTTTCGAACGGCTGCAACCACAGCTCAAGGAAATCGGTGATATCGAGCGGATTCTCGCCCGGATCGGCCTGCGTAACGCCCGGCCCCGTGACCTCGCGCGGCTGCGTGATGCCCTCGGGGCCCTGCCGCAGTTGCAGGATGCGATGCTCGAACTCGATGCCCCGCACCTCAAGCAACTGGCCACGACCACCAGCACCTACCCGGAACTGGCGATCCTGCTGGAGCGGGCCATTATCGACAACCCGCCCGCGGTCATCCGCGACGGTGGCGTGTTGAAGACCGGCTACGACGCAGAACTCGACGAACTGCTGTCGCTCAGCGAAAACGCCGGACAATTCCTGATCGATCTGGAAGCCCGGGAAAAGGCCCGCACGGGCCTGGCCAACCTCAAGGTCGGCTACAACCGCGTGCACGGCTACTTCATCGAGCTGCCGAGCAAGCAGGCCGAGTCGGCACCGGCCGACTACATCCGCCGCCAGACCCTCAAGGGCGCCGAGCGCTTCATCACCCCGGAACTCAAGGAGTTCGAAGACAAGGCGCTGTCCGCCAAGAGCCGGGCGCTGGCTCGGGAGAAGATGCTCTACGAAGCCCTGCTGGAAATGCTCATCGGCGAATTGCCACCGCTGCAGGACACCGCCGCCGCGCTGGCCGAACTGGATGTGCTGAGCAACCTCGCCGAACGTGCGCTGAACCTGGACCTCAATTGCCCACGGTTCGTCGACGAGCCATGCATGCGCATCGGCCAGGGTCGCCATCCGGTGGTCGAGCAGGTCCTGACCACCCCGTTCGTCGCCAACGACCTGGCACTGGACGACAACACCCGCATGCTGGTAATCACCGGCCCGAACATGGGCGGTAAATCCACCTACATGCGCCAGACCGCATTGATCGTGCTACTGGCCCACATCGGCAGCTACGTGCCCGCCGCCAGTTGCGAGCTGTCGCCGGTGGACCGGATCTTCACCCGGATCGGCTCCAGCGACGACCTGGCCGGTGGTCGCTCGACCTTCATGGTGGAAATGAGCGAAACCGCCAATATCCTGCACAACGCCACCGAACGCAGCCTGGTGCTGATGGACGAAGTCGGCCGTGGCACCAGCACCTTTGACGGCCTGTCCCTGGCCTGGGCCGCCGCCGAGCGGCTGGCGCACCTGCGGGCCTACACCCTGTTCGCCACCCACTATTTCGAACTGACGGTGCTGCCGGAAAGCGAACCGCTGGTCGCGAACGTGCACCTGAACGCCACCGAGCACAACGAACGTATCGTCTTCCTGCACCACGTGCTGCCCGGCCCCGCCAGCCAGAGCTACGGCCTGGCAGTGGCACAATTGGCCGGCGTACCGGGCGATGTGATCCGCCGTGCACGCGAACACCTGAGCCGCCTGGAAACCACCAGCCTGCCCCATGAAGCCCCGGTGGCCAAGCCCGGCAAGCCCGCGGTGCCGCAGCAGAGCGACCTGTTCGCGAGCCTGCCGCACCCGGTGCTCGACGAACTGGCCAAGCTCGACCTGGACGACCTGACGCCGCGCCGTGCACTGGAAATGCTCTACACCTTGAAGACACGGATCTAACGCAGACGGCTGCAAGCTGCTAGAATCTCGCGCGGTTTGGGAAGCTGCGGGCTATTAGCCTGGTTCGCAGAGCCGTTCCCAAACCCTGCGAGCCCATCCTGATAGGGTTATCGCTGCCGCCGCCTGAGGAGAAAATTAGAAATGACCTTCGTCGTCACCGACAACTGCATCAAGTGCAAGTACACCGACTGCGTAGAAGTCTGTCCGGTGGACTGCTTTTACGAAGGCCCGAACTTCCTGGTGATTCACCCGGATGAGTGCATCGATTGCGCACTGTGCGAGCCAGAATGTCCCGCCGTGGCCATCTTCTCCGAAGATGAAGTCCCAGAGGACATGCAAGAGTTCATTCAACTGAACGTCGAGTTGGCCGAGATTTGGCCGAACATCACCGAGAAAAAGGAATCGCTGCCTGACGCCGAAGAGTGGGATGGCGTCAAGGGCAAGATCAAGGATCTCGAACGCTGACGTTCTGCGTGCTGCCAAAAAAGGCCCGTTGCGGGCCTTTTTGCATTTTCGGGTCAGGGCCGGCACTTTTCTGCAGGCAAAAAAAAGGGGCGGTGTAACCCGCCCACATTTTTTCCCTAGTCCCTTTTTTCCCTTTCATCATCCTGATGAATCGCATCCTGCGATGTTCCTCTCAGCGATCTTCCGTGATCGCCGTGTCTATCCGTCGACACAGGGCTGATATTAATGACTTTCCGGACGTCCGCAAGGGGATCGAGCGGCACACGACGACACTTTGATTTTTAAACAGAAATAAAAAATCATTCTATTTCAAATAGTTAAACAGATCGCTCGATAAACTGTTTCGGTACTGATCTTTGATCGCTTACGTAACGCGTAAGCAAAGACTTACACCGCCAGGCAACCAAAACAGAGCTTCTGGGTTTCTGAAGGTCTGAGAAAATCACCGCCCTTGCGTGCCTCAACGAGGGTCAGGAGTAGACATGAAAGGTGAAAGGTTTTTTCGGGTCATACGTCTTGTTCAGGGTGTCAGCAGCAGGCGTCGTATCGAATTTGCTCCAGGCATCGACGAACTGGACATAGGGTGTTTGTTCATTATCGAATAGAATAACCGCATTGAAGTCATGGTTACGCTCGAAAAGAGCGCCGGAGTAGTCTTCAACGCCGACGACAAAGGATGTTTCGCCACTTTCCGCATGCCGCCGAAGAATTTCTTCCTGCACTTGCTCGATCGACTCAAGACAGTGGGAGTTTTTCAGTCTATGGCCAAATATGACTCTATGAACCGTATCACTCTCTGTCCCCCAGAAAAACAGCCCGGTATTCCCTACTCTAAGAATATTTTCCCCTCGGGTGGCATTGAAGTGCAAGGCTGCGGCCAACAAGGAGCAGTTTCCGGAATAGTTGACCCTGGTATTGTTCACAAATGCCGCCATATTATTCACGGTCTCCAGATCAATCCGCTCAGGCAGACAGCAGGGGTTGTCCTCGACATACAGGGCGCCCTTGATCTTTTCCACATCCTTTTCCACCGAAGGCCACAATTGCCTGCCGCCTATATCATCGGCAACTTTCTGACTTGCGAAATCCAGGGAACCGACACCACCCACAAGTTTCATGTTTTTCCTCTACGCAGATTCGAGTATTTCCAGAACCTACCGCACCAGCGAAAAACAAAAATACGATAAATCGCTCCTTGCCAAAACAACCAAAGCTGGGTGTTCCATGAACACTTGAGATAATTAAAAAGCAAACAGCAATAACTCTATTTTCTTGGCGGCCCCAACCCGCACAGTCACGCAGCAGGCAGATTGGCCCTTGACCGGACATTCAAATGATAAATATTATCATTATCACAAAATCGGTCAGGTGTCGTCGTGACGCAATCCCAGTTCAACCAGGTCTTCCTCAGCCAGCGACTCACCTTGCTGCGTACGCTGCAGCGCATGGTGCAAAACCCCAGCACCGCCGAGGACCTGTTGCAGGAGACCTACCTGCGAGTCACCCGGGCGCTGAGCGAACGTCCCATCGATCACCTTGAGCCTTTCGTCTTCCAGACCGCCCGCAACCTCGCGCTGGACCATCTGCGGGCGCGGCGTATCCAGTCGCGTACGTTGCTGGAAGACGTGCCAGCGGAGGTCGTGGAGAGTGTCGCCGCACCGCTGAGTACCCCCGAAGAAGCCACCCATGCCGAACGACTGCTGGAGCGCCTGAGTATGAGCCTTGGCCAATTGACTGCCCGCCAGCAGCAGATCTTCATCCTCAATCGCCTGCACGGCTGCAGTTACCAGGAGATCGCCAAACGACTCGAAGTGTCCCTGAGCACTGTGCAAAAGGACCTCAAGCTGATCATGGCCATTTGCGTCGGGGTAGCTGACCGCCTGGATCACCCGTAAGCTTGCCGCCAGACCCAAGACCTATAAGATCCGCCGCCCACTGATCAAGCGGATCACCGAATCGAACCGTGACAGCGATTGCCGAGGAACACCCGTGACGGACAGCCCCAACCAGCCACCTCCTCCCGAGACCGCTCGACAGGTGTTGCCAGACGACGCCATGGATCAGGCACTGGACTGGCTGATCGTGATGGAGTGCCCGACAGCCACGCAACGTGCCGAATTCGACACCTGGCTTGCCGCCGATCCGGCCCATGCCCAGGCTTATGCCCACGCCAGCGGCGCCTGGAACGCCCAGCCGGTGATCGCCGCCGCCCAGGCCTTGCAGGCGACGACCCGCCAGCGTCCCTCGCTGTCACAGCGCCTGCGCCCCCACTGGAAACCCCTGGCGACCGCCGCCGTGCTGCTGGTCGCCGTGGGCATCTACGGCAACCTGCCGCTGCGCCTGCAGGCCGACCACCTGACCGTGGTTGGCGAGCGCCAGCATCTCCAGTTGGAGGATGGCTCGAAGGTCCTGCTCAATACCAATTCAGCGTTTTCCAGCCGTTTCACCGACCAGCAGCACCTGGCCCGACTCTACAGGGGCGAAGCATTTTTCGAGGTGTCCGGCCAACGCGAACAGCCGCTGGAGATCGATGCAGGTCCGGTCCAGGCCAGCGTGCGGGATACCAGCTTCGCCGTGCGCTACCTGGACGGTGAAGCGCAGGTGCAGGTCCAGCGTGGCAACGTCGACCTGCGCACCCGCGATGACAGCGCCCATCTGCGCTTGTCCGCCGGCAGCAGTGTGCGGATCGGCCCCCACGGTTTCGGTCGTCCGGAAAAGCTCGATGCCCAGAAGGACCTGGCCTGGATCCAAGGCCGCCTGGTGTTCGAAAACTGCCCGATGGGCCAGGTGCTGGCCGAACTGCGACGCTACTACCCGGGCTGGATCGTCAACAACAACGAGCAGTTGGCCAAGGTCACCGTCACCGGCAACTACCGCCTGGACAAGCCGCTGGACGTGGTCCGCTCACTGGCCCACATCACCTCTGCGCGAATCTCGGAATACCCGGCCGTGGTGATTCTCAACTAGTTACAAATATTTTTACTCGATAGCCATCGATAATTCGTCTCGTCATAGCCAATGCAAGTGATTCTCATATCGAATCGCGTCGCAACTATAAGTTTCGAATACCGGAGCGCTCTCGATGCCCACTCGTTTCACCTCCAAGGCCGGCAGCGGCGGCCTGCAACAGTGCACCCTGTCCCTGCTCACCGTCGCCGTGCTGCTCGCTGGAGCCCAGGCAACGCCGGTACTGGCGGCCACCGACAACCCCCAACCGGCGCACAGTCTGGGCAACTACAACTTTTCCATTGCCCAGCAGCCCCTGGTCTCGGCACTGAACGCCTTCACGTCAGTGACCGGTTGGCAGATCGGCCTGCCCGCCGAACTGGGCCAGGGTGTGGCATCGCCGGGCGTGCGCGGCGCACTGACACCGGAGAAGGCCCTGGAACAACTGCTGAACGGCACCAACCTGAGCTACCGCAAGCTCGGCGAGAACAATGTCGTGCTGGAAAAACGTGCCAGCAGTGCCACCCTCAACCTGCAGCAGGTGACCATCAGTGCCACCCGTCAGGAACAGGACGTGTCCTCGGTCCCCAACACCGTCACCGTGCAGGACCGCCAGCAACTCGATCGGCAGAACGTGAACAACATCAGGCAACTGGTGCGTTATGAACCGGGGGTTTCCGTCAGCGGCGCGGGCCTGCGGGGTGGTGGTATCAGTGGCTACAACATCCGTGGCATCGACGGCGACCGGATCCTGACCCAGGTCGATGGCGTCGAGATCCCGGACAGTTTCTTCAACGGGCCCTACGCGCAAACCCATCGCAACTACGTCGACCCGGAAATCGTCAAGCGCGTGGAAATCCTTCGCGGCCCGGCCTCGGTGCTCTATGGCAGCAACGCCATCGGCGGCGCGGTCAGCTACTACACCCTTGATCCCAGCGACATCATCAAGCCCGGCGAGGACGTGGGTGCCCGCCTGAAGACCGGCTACAGTTCCGCCGACAACAGCTGGCTGACCTCAGGCACCTTCGCCGGCCGCAGCGGTGACTTCGACGGCCTGCTGCACCTGAGCCAACGCAACGGCCGCGAAACCGAATCCTACGATGACACCGGCGGCACCGGGCTGAAACGCACCGAGGCCAACCCGGAAACCAACCGCACCAGCAACGTCTTGGCCAAGTTGGGCTGGAACTACAACGATGACTCGCGCCTGGGCCTGACCTATGAGCGCTACAAGAGCGATGTCGACACCAACCAGCGCAGCGCCGTGGGTGGACCGTTCAGCAACGGCACGGGAGTCGGCATGTATCGCTCGCGTACCGGCAACGACACCGTCACCCGCGAACGCTTCGGCATCGAGAACAGCTTCGGCCTGGACAGCGCCGTGGCCGATCACGTCAAGCTGAGCCTGAACTATCAGACCGCCAAGACCGACGAGAGCACCCTTGAGGACTACTTCCCCTTCGTGCGTCGTGTGATGCGCAGCCGGAACACGCTCTACAAGGAACAGCAATGGGTACTCGACGCCCAGGCGGACAAGGCCTTCAACCTCGGTGAAACCGATCACCTGTTGACCTACGGCACCACGATCAAGCAACAGAAAGTCACGGGCTCGCGTAGCGGCAGCGGCACCTGCCTGGCGGTGAGCAGCGTGCCAGGCCAGGGTTGCACCACGGTTGGCGGCAACAGCCCGCTGGATCGCCTGGTGAAATCCAGCGACTTCCCCGATCCGACCATCAATACCTACTCGCTGTTTGCCCAGGACCAGATCAGCTGGAACAAGTGGACCTTCCTGCCTGGCCTGCGCTACGACTACACCCAGCTCAAGCCACACATCACCCAGGAGTTCATCAACACCATCACCGCAGCGGGCGGTGGCGATATCGATGGTTCGAACAAGACCTGGCACCGCGTATCGCCCAAGTTCGGCCTGACCTACGCCCTGACCGACCAGTACACCTGGTACGGCCAATACGCCGAAGGGTTCCGCACCCCATCCGCCAAGGCACTGTACGGTCGCTTCCAGAACGGTACCACCGGCTATAACGTCGAACCCAACCCGAATCTGGAACCGGAAAAAAGCAAAAGCTACGAAACCGGCCTGCGCGGTCGATTCGATACCGGCTCTTTCGACGTGGCGCTGTTCTACAACCAATATCGCGACTTCATCAACGAAGACGCGGTCGCTCCCGGCTACAGCGAACTGACCTTCCAGACCAACAACATCAAGCACGCCACCATCAAGGGCGCAGAGGTCAAGGGGCGCCTGAACCTGGACGCTTTCGGCGCACCGCAAGGGCTCTACACCCAGGGTTCGCTGGCCTATGCCTATGGTCGCAACAACGACAATGGCGAACCGATCAACAGCGTCAACCCGCTCACCGGCGTATTCGGCCTGGGCTACGACCAGGAGCACTACGGCACGCTGCTCAGCTGGACCCTGGTCAAGCGCAAGGACCGGGTGGACGACACCACCTTCAACGCCCCCGACGGCCTGACCAGCAGCAAGCAATTCAAGACCCCGGGCTATGGCGTGCTCGACCTGACCGGTTTCTACAAGGTCACCGACGACGTGACGGTCAATGCCGGCCTGTACAACCTGACCGACAAGAAATACTGGAACTGGGATGACGTGCGCGGCTACGACGGCGTGGGCGAAGCCGGCGTGCTCAGCCCGGCCAACCTCGACCGCCTGACCGCTCCGGGTCGCAACGTCTCGGTGAACCTGATCTGGGATATCTGAGCCCCCCACACCTCACCCGAACCAACAGCAGGGTGAGGTTTTTTTACTGTGGCGCGTCTCCTTGTTCGTCTAGTAACTGAAAGCGCCTCTCATTCCCAAGGACTCCGTGATGACCTCCCAGGACACTACCCAACGCCCAAGCCTGCGCTCCCAGCGCCTGAACCAGATCACCCACGAACCACACAGCCAGCTCGACCAATTGGTGAAGGCCCACGCGCCCTTCGAGACCCCGGCCAACTTCGCCCGTTTCGTCGTCGCTCAGTACCTGTTCCAGTCGGAACTGGTTGCGCTGTACAACGCCCCTGAACTGATCGCCCTCATCCCCGACCTGCCGGCGCGCTGCCGGGCCGAAGCGGCCAAGGCCGACCTGGCGGACCTGGAAACCGAAGTACCGGAACCCGTGGCCGGCGCCGTGAAGAACCCGAGCAAGGCCGAAGCCCTGGGCTGGATCTTCGTTTCCGAGGGCTCCAAGCTCGGTGCGGCGTTCCTGATCAAGCGGGCCGTCGGCCTGGGCCTGAGCGAAACCTTTGGCGCCCGTCATCTGGGCGAACCGGCGGGTGGCCGTGCCGAGGGCTGGAAAAGCTTCATCAAGACCCTCGACGGTCTGGAGTTCAGCGCCGAAGAGGAAGCGGCGGTGGAAAAAGGCGCCATCAATGCGTTCGTGCGCTTTACCGTGCTGCTGGAACAGGCTTACGCATCGGCGCCTGAGCTGGCCTGAGTGATTCGGGTTTGCCTGGGGGGCCTTCGGTGATTTCGGGGGCCTCTTCGCGGGCAAGCCCGGCTCCTACAGGGATACGTCGTACACGGATCCTTAGTACGACACGAAACTGTAGGAGCCGGGCTTGCCGGATCGCCGGACCGCCGCGAAGAGGCCCGGAAGGCCCCCTACCATGCGAATGAAACACCAGGCTTGAGACAAATCGCCCAGCGCACCACAATTGAAACCATGACCAGCAAAACGCCCTCGTCGTCCAAACTCGCCCGCATCCTGTTCGGCCTGCTCGCCTATGTCAGCCTCGGCATCGGCCTGATCGCCATCGTCGTGCCCGGCCTGCCGACCACCGAATTCATCCTGCTGGCCGCCTGGGCCGCCACCAAGAGTTCACCGCGGCTGAGCGCCTGGCTGGAGAACCACCGGCTGTTCGGGCCGATCCTCAGCAACTGGCGCAACGGCAAGATCATCGCCCGCCGGGCCAAGGTCAGCGCCACGGTCAGCATGCTGCTGTGCGCGACGCTGATGCTGGTGATGCTCGAACACCACTGGCCGATCTACCTGGCCATTGCCGGGATGACCCTCGGCAACCTGTGGATCTGGTCCCGCCCAGAGCGCCTGCCGAGCACCGAACTGCCCTGACGCCGGCACTGACGCCATCGCCAGCCAGACGGCGTCCACCTCAGTCATCGCACCTGGCCTACAATCATCGGTGGGCTTTCCTGCAAACATCGACAGCCCCGAATATTTGCGCTGCAATGTCCTTTCTCATGGAGGGCCTTTCGATGACCGCTCTGCTGACATCCATTCAAGCCGCACTCGAGCTACCCGCCTCTTCCCCTGACTTCACCGAATCCGGCGCGCTGCCCTCGGCCTTCGCCGTCACGGACCTCGCCAGCGCCAGCCTGGCGGCCGTGGGCCAGGCAGTGGCCGAACTGCGCCGACAACAGACCGGAGAGAGTCCGGGGGTTAGTGTCGATCGGCGCCTGGCTTCCTTCTGGTTCGCCAGCTCCCTGCGCCCCATCGGCTGGAGCCTGCCGGCGCCCTGGGATCCGATTGCCGGTGATTACGCCACGGCCGATGGCTGGATTCGCCTGCACACCAACGCCCCCCACCATCGAGCCGCCGCCGAGCGGGTGCTGGGGCAGGTCAGCGACCGGGCGGCGATGGCCAAGCGGGTCGCCCTCTGGAACAAGGGCGAACTGGAACAGGCGGTCATCGACAGCGGTGGCTGCGCCGCCGAAATGCGTTCCTGGGACGATTGGAAAAGTCATCCCCAGGGCTTGGCGGTGAATGCCGAGGCGCTGATCCAACGCAGCTTCGACGATGATCAGAGAGTCCGCGTCTGGACCGGTTCGGCGGCGCAACCGCTGGCAGGAGTCAAGGTCCTCGACCTGACCCGTATCCTTGCCGGCCCGGTTGCCAGCCGCATGCTGGCCGGGCTCGGTGCTGATGTGCTGCGAATCGATCCACCCGATTGGGAAGAACCGAGCCTGGTGCCGGAAGTCACCCGCGGCAAACGCTGCGCCCGCCTGAACCTGCATGACAGCACCGACCGGCAGACCTTCGAGCAGTTGCTGGGCCAGGCCGATATCCTCCTGCATGGCTATCGGGCCGACGCCCTGGAGCGACTTGGCTACGCCGCGCAACACCGTCGGCAACTGGCGCCGGGGTTGATCGACATCAGCCTGAATGCCTATGGCTGGAACGGCCCGTGGCGCAACCGTCGCGGTTTCGACAGCCTGGTGCAGATGAGCTGCGGCATCGCCGAGGCCGGACAGCGCTGGCAACAAGCGGATGTGCCGACGCCCTTGCCCGTACAGGCGCTGGACCATGCCACCGGCTACCTGATGGCGGCCACGGCGATCCGTGCGCTGACCGAACGGCTGCACAGCGGACGCGGCGGCTCAGCCAGGTTGTCGCTGGCGCGCACGGCGAAATTGCTGGTGGAGCACGGAACGGTCAACGACACGCAGCCCCTGCGCCGGGAAACCGCCCGGGACCGTAGCACCTGGATCGAGTACACCGCCTGGGGCCCCGCGCATCGCCTGATACCCCCACTGAACATCGAGGGGACGCCGTTGCACTGGCAATTGCCCGCCGGGAAGCTGGGCATGCAGCCGGCCAAGTGGTGAGAGGGAGGGCTGGCAATGACAGAGCCAGCCCTCTTACTTCCAATTCATTCAAATTCCGGAAACAATTAAACCCGCCATCAACTTTTTCAACTCAAGGCGCCACAAACTTTCAAATTGGCGACACCTATTACTCAAAAACTTCTTATGATTTAAATAAAACCTTAAAAATCAAACACATAAAATAAATTAAATACACCTGCTCAATAAGCTCAAGTTATTCCCCCACGATTAAATTCCCCCAATAACCTGATCCATATCATCTCCCTCCTCGACTTACCGCCCTACGCTGAAGCCTCACTTTTCCTGAACTGGAGTCAGGCAATGGCTGAGTCTCCCGGAAAACTACGTTTAGGCGCACTGGTTGCGCTGGTAGTGGGCTCGATGATTGGCGGCGGAATCTTTTCCCTGCCACAAAACATGGCCGCCAGTGCGGATGTCGGTGCGGTGTTGATCGGCTGGGCCATTACCGCCGTGGGCATGCTGACCCTGGCCTTCGTGTTCCAGACCCTGGCCAATCGCAAGCCGGACCTGGACGGTGGGGTCTACGCCTACGCCAAGGCCGGCTTCGGCGACTATATGGGCTTCTCTTCGGCCTGGGGCTACTGGATCAGCGCCTGGCTGGGCAACGTCGGTTACTTCGTTCTGCTGTTCAGTACCCTGGGCTACTTCTTCCCGATCTTCGGCGAGGGCAATACCGTCGCAGCGGTGGTCGGCGCCTCGTTGCTGCTGTGGGCCGTGCATTTCCTCGTGCTGCGCGGCATCCACGAGGCGGCGTTCATCAACCTGGTGACCACCGTCGCGAAGGTGGTCCCGCTGCTGCTGTTCGTGCTGATCGCGCTGTTCGCCTTCAAGCTGGAGATCTTCACCGCCGATATCTGGGGCGTGAAGAACCCCGGCCTGGGCAGCGTGATGAACCAGGTGCGCAACATGATGCTGGTCACCGTCTGGGTGTTCATCGGCATCGAGGGGGCGAGCATCTTCTCCTCACGCGCGCAAAAGCGCTCGGACGTGGGCAAGGCCACGGTCATCGGATTCGTCAGCGTGCTGCTGTTGCTGGTACTGGTCAACGTACTGTCGCTGGGGATCATGACCCAGCCCGAACTGGCCAAGCTGCAGAACCCGTCCATGGCCGCGGTGCTGGAGCACGTGGTGGGTCACTGGGGCGCGCTGCTGATCAGCATCGGCCTGATCATCTCGCTGCTCGGCGCCCTGCTGTCGTGGGTGCTGCTATGCGCCGAGATCATGTTCGCCGCCGCCCGCGACCACACCATGCCGGCGTTCCTGCGCCGTGAGAACGCCAACCACGTGCCGGCCAACGCCCTCTGGCTGACCAACGCCATGGTGCAGATCTTCCTGGTCATCACCCTGTTCTCCGCCAGCACCTACCTGTCGCTGATCTACCTGGCCACCTCGATGATTCTGGTGCCCTACCTGTGGTCGGCGGCCTACGCGGTGCTGCTGGCGGTGCGCGGCGAATCCTACGAAAACGCCCTCGGTGAACGCCGCAAGGATCTGCTCATCGCCGCCATCGCCCTCGTCTATGCGATCTGGCTGCTGTACGCCGGCGGCATGAAATACCTGTTGCTGTCCGCCCTGCTCTACGCCCCTGGCGCGCTCCTGTTCGCCAAGGCCAAGCACGAGTTGGGCAAACCCATCTTCACCGGCGTCGAGAAGCTGGTGTTCGCAGCCGTCGTAGCCGGCGCACTGCTCGCCGCCTATGGCCTCTACGCCGGCTTCCTGACGCTGTAACAGCCTGTTTGTTCTATCTGGAGGATCTGCAATGACCACGGAAAAAGTGAAGTACGGCGTTCATTCCGAAGCCGGCAAACTACGCAAGGTGATGGTGTGCTCCCCCGGCCTGGCCCACCAGCGGCTGACCCCGAACAACTGCGACGAACTGCTGTTCGACGATGTGCTCTGGGTTGCCCAGGCCAAACGCGACCATTTCGATTTCGTCACCAAGATGCGTGAGCGTGATATCGACGTGCTGGAGATGCACAACCTGCTGACCGATATCGTCGGTCAGAAGGAAGCGCTGGACTGGATTCTCGAACGCAAGCTCACCGCCAACCAGGTCGGCCTCGGCCTGGTCCACGAGGTCGGCTCCTGGCTGCGCAGCCTGGAGCCGCGCAAGGTCGCCGAATTCCTGATCGGCGGGGTTTCTGCCGATGATCTGCCCGACAGCTTCGGCGGTAAAACCCTCTCGATGTTCCGCGACTTCCTCGGCCACTCCAGCTTCATCCTGCCGCCGCTGCCCAATACCCAGTTCACCCGCGACACCACCTGCTGGATCTACGGCGGAGTGACCCTCAATCCAATGTACTGGCCGGCGCGACGCCAGGAAACCCTGTTGGCCACCGCCATCTACAAGTTCCACCCGGAATTCGTCAACGCCGACTTCCAGGTCTGGTACGGCGACCCGGATCAGGACCACGGCAACGCCACCCTCGAAGGTGGCGACGTGATGCCGATCGGCAACGGCGTGGTGTTGATCGGCATGGGCGAGCGCTCCTCGCGCCAGGCCATCGGCCAACTGGCGCTGAACCTGTTCAAGCACCAGGCGGTGGAACGGGTGATCGTCGCCGGCCTGCCGAAATCCCGCGCGGCCATGCACCTGGACACCGTGTTCAGCTTCTGCGACCGCGACCTGGTGACCATCTTCCCGGAAGTGGTGAACCAGATCGTCGCCTTCAGTCTGCGCCCCGACGAAAGCAAACCCGGCGGCATCGATGTGCGTCGCGAGGAAACCGGTTTTCTCGACACCGTCGCCAAGGCCCTCGGCCTCAAAGCCCTGCGCGTGGTGGAAACCGGCGGCAACAGCTTCGCCGCCGAGCGTGAACAGTGGGACGACGGCAACAACGTGGTGGCCGTGGAGCCCGGTGTAGTGATCGGCTACGACCGCAACACCTACACCAACACCCAACTGCGCAAGGCCGGCGTCGAGGTCATCACCATCAGTGCCGGCGAACTGGGACGAGGACGCGGCGGCGGCCACTGCATGACCTGCCCGATCGTCCGCGACCCCATCGACTACTGAGCGAGATTCAAAGCCCGTCCCTGCTCCTTGTAGGAGCCGGGCGGGAAAGACCGAACCATCGCGACAACGACCGTTATCGAGGAGATCCACACCATGGCTTTCAACATGCGCAACCGCAGCCTGCTGAGCTTGATGCACCACACCACCCGCGAACTGCACTACCTGCTCGACCTGTCCCGCGACCTCAAGCGCGCCAAGTACACCGGCACCGAACGCCCGCACCTGCAGGGCAAGAACATCGCGCTGATCTTCGAGAAAACCTCGACCCGCACCCGCTGCGCCTTCGAGGTCGCGGCCCACGACCAGGGCGCCCACGTCACCTACATCGACCCGGTGTCGTCGCAGATCGGCCACAAGGAAAGCATGAAGGACACCGCCCGCGTGCTGGGCCGGATATTCGACGCCATCGAGTACCGTGGCTTTGCCCAGGAGATCGTCGAGGAACTCGCGCAGTTCGCCGGTGTGCCGGTGTTCAACGGCCTGACCGCCGAATTCCATCCAACGCAGATGATCGCCGACGTGCTGACCATGCGCGAGCACAGCGACAAGCCGCTGCATGACATCCGCTACGCCTACCTGGGCGATGCGCGCTACAACATGGGTAACTCGCTGCTGATGATCGGCGCCAAGCTCGGCATGGACGTGCGTGTCGCCGCACCGAAGGCGCTGTGGCCCCACGAAGACTTCATCGCCCAGTGCCAGGCGTTCGCCGAGGAAAGTGGCGCGCGTATCACACTCACCGAGGACCCGGTAGCGGCGGTCAAGGGCGTGGACTTCATCCACACCGACGTCTGGGTCTCCATGGGTGAGCCGGTGGAAGCCTGGGACGAGCGTATCGAGCAGTTGCTGCCGTACCAGGTCAACAGCCGACTGATGAAGGCCGCGGGCAATCCACGGGTGAAGTTCATGCACTGCCTGCCGGCCTTCCATAACAGCGACACCAAGGTCGGCAAGGATATCGCCGCGCGTTATCCGCACCTGGCCAATGGCGTGGAAGTGACCGAAGAGGTGTTCGAGTCGCCGGCCAACATCGCCTTCGAACAGGCGGAAAACCGCATGCACACCATCAAGGCGATCCTGGTGGCGGCCCTGGCAGATATCTGACCTGTAGGAGCGGGCTTGCCCGCGAAGCCTTTGGCGGCCCCAAGCCTGCTCCCACGAAAACCGGCCACACCGCTCTCGAAGAAGGACTTGCACCATGCGTATCGTCGTAGCCCTGGGCGGCAATGCCCTTCTGCGTCGTGGTGAACCCATGACCGCAGACAACCAACGCGCCAATATCCGCATCGCCGCCGAGCAGATCGCGAAAATCCATCCCGGCAACCAACTGGTGATCGCCCACGGCAACGGTCCGCAGGTCGGTCTGCTGTCGTTGCAGGCGGCCGCCTACACGCCGGTATCGCCCTACCCGCTAGATGTGCTCGGAGCGGAAACCGAAGGCATGATCGGCTATATCATCGAACAGGAACTGGGTAACCTGCTGGACGTCGACGTGCCCTTCGCCACCCTGCTGACCCAGGTCGAGGTCGACCCTGCCGACCCGGCTTTCCAGCAGCCGAGCAAACCGATCGGCCCGGTCTATACCCAAGCCGAGGCCAAACGGCTGGCGGCGGAAAAAGGCTGGAGCATCGCCCCCGACGGTGAGCATTTTCGTCGGGTGGTCGCCAGCCCGAAACCGCAACGTATCTTCGAGATCCGTCCGATCCAGTGGTTACTGGAAAACGGCAGTATCGTGATCTGCGCAGGCGGAGGTGGGATTCCGACGATGTATGACCACAACCGCAAGTTGCAGGGTGTCGAAGCGGTGATCGACAAGGACTTGTGCTCGGCGCTGCTGGCCCGGCAACTGGAAAGTGACCTGCTGGTGATCGCCACCGACGTCAGCGCGGCCTTTGTCGACTGGGGTAAGCCAAACCAGAAAGCCATCGTCCAGGCGCACCCCGACGAACTCGAAAAACTTGGTTTCGCCGCCGGTTCCATGGGCCCAAAAATCGAGGCCGCCTGCGAGTTCGCACGCCAGACCGGCAAGGTCGCGGTGATCGGCTCACTGGCGGATATCGAAGCGATCGTCCAAGGTAAAGCGGGGACCCGGATCAGTACCGCCCGGCCCGGCATCGTTTATTCATGAGAACCTTCGGGGCAGGCCAGGGTCTGCCCTATTGACACCTGGTAAGGAGACACCGCCATGGCCCAGTTCGAGCCCGGTCACCTGCACACCGAACGGCACGCCCTGAACAAGGACGATTTCAGCTACAACCTGTGTATCGACTACGAGCTCGCCCAGGATCCGCGCGAAGGCCAGGGCATGCAATTCAGGTTGCACGGCACCATCGAGGGCAAGCCGCTCGACGAGACATTCTTCCTGGCCAAGGACCAGGCCTTCGACTTCGCCCGCTATGCCAGCCGTATCGCCCAGCAGCATGGCCTGCCCAAGAGCGCCAATATCGCGTCGATGCACAAATACTACGACGAGATGTTCGAGGATGTACGCGCGCAGCTTCACGTCAAATCCGGCGACCCGATGAAGCCCGAGCACCTCCAATAGCGCGTGTCCCCACCCACGCCGATCATGCACGTGGGAAGCCTCCGGCAGAGATGGCATAATTGCGCCCTTCTCGCCCGGAACCGTAGCCCGTCCCATGCGTATCCACGTCAGCTTCATCGACCGCGTTGGCATCACCCAGGAGGTCCTGGCGCTGCTCGGTGGGCGCAACCTGAACCTGGATGCGGTGGAGATGGTTCCGCCCAACGTCTACATCGATGCGCCGACCCTCAGCCCGCAAGTGCTGGAAGAACTGCGCGACGCGCTGTTCAGCGTCCGTGGTGTGCAAGCGGTGACGGTGGTCGACATCCTTCCCGGGCAACGCCGGCACCTGCAGCTCGATGCCTTGCTCGCGGCCATGACCGATCCGGTCCTGGCCCTGGACAGCCAAGGTCTGGTACTGCTCGCCAACCCGGCGATGATCGCCTTGTATGGACGTGAGCCGGCGGGCGAAAGCATCGCCGGACTGTTCGCCGACCCCGGCCTGCTGGATGCCCTGCTGGAAAACGGCTTTCGCCTGCCGCTGCGGGAGATCACCGTCAACGGCCAGACCCTGCTGCTCGATGCCACGCCGATCACCGACGCGGGCGCCCTGCTGACGCTGTATCAACACAATCGGATCGGTGAGCGCCTGTCCGCACTGCATCACGACCATGCCGAAGGTTTCGACTCGTTGCTCGGCGAGTCCGTGCCGATTCGGACCCTCAAGGCCCGGGCACAAAGGGTCGCGGCGCTGGATGCACCGTTGCTGATCCAGGGCGAAACCGGCACCGGCAAGGAACTGGTCGCGCGTGCCTGTCATGCCATCAGCGCCCGTTACGGTGCACCGTTCCTCGCCCTGAACTGCGCGGCACTGCCGGAAAGCCTCGCCGAAAGCGAGCTGTTCGGCTATGCCCCCGGTGCCTTCACCGGCGCCCAGCGCGGGGGTAAACCGGGGCTGATGGAGCTGGCCAACCAGGGCACGGTGTTTCTCGACGAAATTGGCGAGATGTCGCCGTATCTGCAGGCCAAGCTGCTGCGGTTTCTCAATGACGGCAGCTTTCGCCGGGTCGGCGGTGACCGCGAGGTCAAGGTCAACGTGCGCATCATCAGCGCCACCCACCGAGACCTGGAGAAGATGGTCAGCGAGGGCAACTTTCGCGAAGACCTGTTCTACCGCCTCAACGTGCTCAACGTCGAAGTACCGCCACTGCGCGAGCGTGGCCAGGACATCCTGCTGCTGGCGCGCTACTTCATGCAGCAGGCCTGCACGCAGATCCAGCGCCCGGTCTGCCGGCTCGCGCCCGGGACCTACCCGGCGCTGCTCGGCAACCGCTGGCCGGGTAACGTCCGCCAGTTGCAGAACGTGATCTTCCGCGCGGCGGCGATCTGCGAGAGCAGCCTGGTGGATATCGGCGACCTGGACATCGCCGGCACCTCCGTGGCGCGCCAGAGTGACGGCGAAATCGAAAGCCTGGAACAGGCGGTCGAGGATTTCGAACGTGACCTGCTGGAAAAGCTCTACGCCCAGTACCCCTCGACCCGCCAACTGGCCAACCGTCTGCAGACCTCCCATACCGCGATAGCCCATCGCCTGCGAAAATACGCAATCCCCGGAAAACCCTGAGGAACCTGTAGGAGCCGGGCTTGCCCGCGAAGAGGCCAGTAGGGACACCAAAAGCTTCGCGGGCAAGCCCGGCTCCTACAGCAAACCAGTCCAGAAGCGACACCCATCTGTGCTGAAAACGATACAGCGGAACGATTTCGCTACACACGCACGCGTCCCCTGTCTGACAAGGCTTTGATCCTGTTGCGCTTTTTCCGGCCGCCAAGGCTGTAGCGATTTCGCTACAGCGCATCCCGCCCAATCCCCTCGAAACTTCCGCCAAACCCTTGATTTCAAAGGCTCTGACAAGATTGGCCGCGAACTTGCTAAGGGAGTCCCATTCAAGCGGGGCGCAGTCCTCGCCTTCTATCAGCGTCCACCAGACGAATCTGGCCCTTGAGGAGTTTCCATGAGCGAGTTGCGTTTTACCGAAGACCACGAATGGCTGCGCACCGAAGCCGATGGCAGCGTAACGGTCGGGATCACGGCGTTCGCCCAGAACGCCCTGGGTGATGTGGTATTCGTTCAACTGCCGGAACTGCAGAGCTACGACAAGGGCTCCGAAGCCGCCACCGTGGAATCGGTCAAGGCCGCCAGCGGCGTGTACATGCCCCTGGACGGCGAAGTGCTGGAAATCAACCCGGCACTGGAAGACAGCCCGGAACGGGTCAACGAAGACCCGCTGGGTGATGGCTGGTTCTTCCGCTTCAAACCCGCCGATGCGGCCGCTGTCGAGCAACTGCTGGATCAGGACGCTTACGACCGTCTGATCAAAGCCCAGGCCTGAGGAATCGCCATGACCATCAACCTCGGCACCGCCAACGAATTCATCGCCCGTCACATCGGCCCGCGCCAGGATGACGAGCAGGCCATGCTCGCCACCCTCGGGCTCGACTCCCTGCAAGCCCTGAGCGCCAGCGTGATTCCCGACAGCATCAAGGGCACCAGCGTTCTCGACCTGCCGGCCGGTCAGAGTGAGGCAGATGCCCTGGCCTCGATCAAGGCCATCGCGGCGAAGAACCAGCTGTTCAAGACCTACATCGGCCAGGGTTACTACAATTGCCACACGCCGGCGCCGATCCTGCGCAACCTGCTGGAAAACCCGGCCTGGTACACCGCCTACACGCCGTACCAACCGGAAATTTCCCAGGGCCGCCTGGAAGCGCTGCTGAATTTCCAGACCCTGATCAGTGACCTCAGCGGCCTGCCGATCGCCAACGCCTCACTGCTCGACGAAGCCACCGCCGCCGCCGAAGCCATGACCTTCTGCAAGCGCCTGAGCAAGAACAAGGGCAGCCACGCCTTCTTCGCTTCCGTGCACAGCCACCCGCAGACCCTCGACGTATTGCGCACCCGTGCCGAACCACTGGGCATCGAGGTGGTGGTGGGCGACGAGCGTGAACTGAGCGATGTCAGCGCCTTCTTCGGTGCCCTGCTGCAATACCCGGCCAGCAACGGCGACCTGTTCGACTACCGCGAGCTGACCGAACGCTTCCATGCCGCCAACGCCCTGGTGGCCGTCGCCGCCGACCTGCTGGCCCTGACCGTGCTGACCCCGCCGGGTGAATTCGGTGCCGATGTCGCCCTCGGCAGCGCCCAGCGTTTTGGTGTACCGCTGGGCTTTGGTGGCCCACACGCGGCCTATTTCGCCACCCGCGATGCGTTCAAGCGCGACATGCCCGGCCGGCTGGTCGGGGTGTCCGTTGACCGTTTCGGCAAGCCGGCGCTGCGCCTGGCCATGCAGACCCGCGAACAGCACATCCGTCGCGAGAAGGCCACCAGCAACATCTGCACCGCCCAGGTGCTGCTGGCCAACATCGCCAGCATGTACGCCGTCTACCATGGTCCCAAAGGCCTGGTGCAGATCGCCAACCGTATCCATCACCTGACCGCCATTCTGGCCAAGGGCCTGGACGCGCTGGGTCTGTGCGTCGAGCAAAGCGCCTTCTTCGACACCCTGACCCTCAAGACCGGCGCCCACACGGCCGCCCTGCATGACAAGGCACGCGCCCGGCAGATCAATCTGCGGGTCGTCGATGGCGAACGCCTGGGCCTGTCCCTGGACGAAACCACCAGCCAGGCCGACGTGGAAACCCTGTGGAGCCTGCTGGCCGAAGGCAAGGCACTGCCGGACTTCGCCGCCCTCGCCGCGTCGGTCTCCAGCGCCATTCCGGCAACCCTGGTGCGCCAGTCGCCGATCCTCAGCCATCCGGTGTTCAACCGCTATCACTCGGAAACCGAGCTGATGCGCTACCTGCGCAAGCTGGCCGACAAGGACCTGGCACTGGATCGCACCATGATCCCGCTGGGTTCGTGCACCATGAAACTCAACGCAGCCAGCGAAATGATCCCGGTGACCTGGGCCGAATTCGGTGCCCTGCACCCGTTCGCCCCGGCCGAACAGAGTGCCGGCTACCAGCAACTGACCGACGAACTGGAAGCGATGCTCTGCGCCGCCACCGGCTATGACGCGGTGTCCCTGCAACCGAACGCCGGCTCCCAGGGCGAATACGCCGGCCTGCTGGCGATCCGCGCTTATCACCAGAGCCGTGGCGAAGGCCGTCGCGATATCTGCCTGATCCCATCGTCGGCCCACGGTACCAACCCGGCCACCGCCAACATGGCGGGCATGCGCGTGGTGGTTACAGCCTGCGATGCCCGTGGCAACGTCGACATCGAAGACCTGCGGGCCAAGGCCATCGAGCACCGCGAACACCTCGCCGCGCTGATGATCACCTACCCGTCGACCCACGGTGTATTCGAGGAAGGTATCCGCGAAATCTGCGGCATCGTCCATGACAACGGCGGCCAGGTCTACATCGATGGCGCCAACATGAACGCCATGGTCGGCCTCTGCGCCCCGGGCAAGTTCGGCGGCGACGTCTCGCACCTGAACCTGCACAAGACCTTCTGCATTCCCCACGGTGGTGGTGGCCCGGGCGTCGGCCCGATCGGTGTGAAATCGCACCTGGCGCCGTTCCTGCCGGGTCATGGCGTCATGGAGCGCAAGGAAGGCGCGGTCTGCGCGGCACCGTTCGGCAGCGCAAGCATTCTGCCGATCACCTGGATGTACATCCGCATGATGGGCGGTGAAGGCCTCAAGCGCGCCTCGCAACTGGCGATCCTCAATGCCAACTACATCGCCCGGCGTCTGGAGGAGCACTACCCGGTGCTCTACACCGGCAGCAACGGCCTGGTGGCCCACGAGTGCATCCTCGACCTGCGTCCGTTGAAGGACAGCAGCGGCATCAGCGTCGATGACGTCGCCAAGCGCCTGATCGACTTCGGCTTCCATGCACCGACCATGTCGTTCCCGGTCGCCGGCACGCTGATGATCGAGCCGACCGAAAGTGAATCCAGGGAAGAACTGGATCGCTTCTGCGACGCCATGATTCGCATCCGCGAAGAAATCCGCGCGGTGGAAAACGGCAGCCTGGACAAGGACGACAACCCGCTGAAGAACGCCCCGCACACGGCGGCGGAACTGGTCGGCGAATGGTCGCACCCGTACAGCCGCGAACAGGCGGTGTATCCGGTGGCGTCGTTGGTCGAAGGCAAGTACTGGCCACCGGTCGGGCGCGTCGACAACGTGTTCGGCGATCGCAACCTGGTCTGCGCCTGCCCGTCGATCGAGAACTACGCTTAACGTTTCATTGTGGCGAAGGGGCTTGTCGGAACGCCGCACGGCCCCACTGGGGTGCGCTGCGCCGTCGAAACCAACCACTGCGTTGCATCAGAAAGAACGCATTGGCTGTTTTCACGGCGACTTCGCAGCCGAGCGGGGCGTTGCGGCGTTCCGACAAGCCCGCTCGCCACACGCTGTCTCCTGCAAAATGGCCTGTTAAGCGTATCCACGAAGGTTTACGCCAATAATTATTAGAAAAAACGGAGAACCACCATGTCCCTGAGCGTGTTCGACCTGTTCAAGATCGGCATCGGTCCCTCCAGCTCCCACACCGTCGGACCGATGCGCGCCGCCGCACGGTTCGTCGAAGGCTTGCGTCGCGAGCAGTTGCTGGAACAGACCACCTGCGTCAAGGTCGAGTTGTACGGCTCACTCGGCGCCACCGGCAAGGGCCACGGCAGCGACAAGGCCGTGTTGCTCGGGCTGGAAGGTGAATACCCCGATACCGTCGATACCGAAACCGTCGACAAGCGCCTGCAAGCCATTCGCAACGAAGGACGCTTGAAGCTGCTCGGCGAGCACACCATCGAATTCAACGAAAAACTTCACCTGGCGATGATCCGCAAGCCCTTGGCCTATCACCCCAACGGCATGATCTTCCGCGCCTTCGACAGCGCCGGTATCCAGATCCGCAGCCGCGAGTACTACTCGGTGGGCGGCGGTTTCGTCGTCGATGAAGATGCCGCCGGTGCCGATCGCATCGTCGAGGACAGCACCCCGCTGACCTTTGCATTCAAGAGCGCCAAGGAACTGCTGGGCCACTGCAACACCTACGGCCTGTCCATCAGCCAGGTGATGTTGGCCAACGAAAGCGCCTGGCGGCCCGAAGCGGAAACTCGTGCCGGGCTGCTGAAGATCTGGCAGGTGATGCAGGACTGCGTCGCCGCCGGTTGCCGCAACGAAGGCATCCTGCCGGGCGGCCTCAAGGTCAAGCGCCGAGCCGCTGCACTGCATCGGCAACTGTGCAAGAACCCGGAGGCGGCGCTGCGCGATGCCTTGTCGGTACTGGACTGGGTCAATCTCTACGCCCTGGCGGTGAACGAGGAAAACGCCAACGGCGGCCGCGTGGTCACCGCACCGACCAACGGCGCTGCCGGGATCATCCCCGCCGTGCTGCATTACTACATGCGCTTCATTCCCGGTGCCAATGAGGATGGCGTGGTGCGTTTCCTGCTCACCGCTGCCGCGATCGGCATCCTCTACAAGGAAAACGCCTCGATCTCCGGTGCCGAAGTCGGCTGCCAGGGTGAAGTCGGCGTGGCCTGCTCGATGGCTGCCGGCGCCCTGTGCGAAGTGCTCGGCGGCAGCGTGCAACAGGTCGAGAACGCCGCCGAAATCGGCATGGAACACAACCTCGGACTGACCTGCGACCCGATCGGTGGGCTGGTGCAGGTGCCGTGCATCGAGCGTAACGCGATGGGCTCGGTCAAGGCCATCAATGCCGTTCGGATGGCCTTGCGCGGCGATGGTCAGCACTTCGTCTCCCTCGACAAGGTGATCCGCACCATGCGCCAGACCGGTGCCGACATGAAGAGCAAATACAAGGAGACCGCCCGTGGCGGTCTGGCCGTAAACATTATCGAATGCTGATCGGCGAGGCGGCGCAAGCGGCCTCCCGGCAATTTCCAGGAGTTTGAAGATGTCCACCGATAACCTGCTGAAAACCCCGCTGCATGCCCTGCACCTGCAACTCGGCGCCCGTATGGTGCCGTTCGCCGGTTATGAAATGCCGGTGCAGTACCCGTTAGGCGTACTGAAGGAACACCAGCACACCCGCGAGCAGGCCGGGCTGTTCGATGTTTCGCACATGGGCCAGATCCGCCTGGTCGGTGCCGCAGCCGCCAAGGCCCTGGAAGCCCTGGTTCCGGTGGATATCGTCGACCTGCCGGTAGGCCAGCAGCGCTATGCGATGTTCACTAACGAAAACGGCGGCATTCTCGACGATCTGATGGTCGCCAACCTGGGTAACGACGAACTGTTCCTGGTGGTCAACGCCGCCTGCAAGGAACAGGACCTGGCCCACCTGCAAACGCATCTGGGGCATCTGTGCGAGGTGCAACCGCTGTTCGAAGAGCGTGCCCTGCTCGCCCTGCAAGGCCCTGCCGCGGTGACCGTGCTGGCGCGCCTGGCACCGGAAGTCAGCCGGATGACCTTCATGCAGTTCGCGCCGTTGCGCCTGCTGGGGGTCGACTGCTACGTCAGTCGTTCGGGTTACACCGGCGAAGACGGTTTCGAAATTTCCGTGCCGGCGGCCAGTGCCGAATGCCTGGCCCGCAGCCTGTTGGCCGAAACCGAAGTCGAGGCCATCGGCCTGGGTGCCCGCGATTCCCTGCGGCTGGAAGCCGGCCTGTGCCTCTACGGGCATGACATGAACGAGCAGACCACTCCGGTCGAAGCCAGCCTGCTCTGGGCCGTGTCCAAGGCCCGGCGCGCCGATGGCGCACGCGCCGGTGGTTTCCCGGGAGCCGAACAGATTTTTGCCCAGCAACAGCACGGGGTGAAACGCAAGCGGGTCGGCCTACTGCCCCAGGAACGTACACCGGTGCGTGAAGGCGCGGAAATCGTCGACGCCGCCGGGACGGTCATCGGTAACGTCTGCAGCGGCGGCTTCGGCCCGTCCCTCGGCGCACCTCTGGCGATGGGCTATCTGGACAGCGCCTACTGCGCCCTGGATAGCGAGGTCTGGGCCATCGTGCGCGGCAAGCGCATACCGCTGAAAGTCAGCAAAATGCCATTTGTTGCGCAGCGTTACTATCGTGGTTGATACCTTCAGTAACAACTAAGGGTAATAAACTGTGCACTGGTTTGTAACGTCATCGCCACAAATCAGTGCATATATTCACAAATGAACTTGGCTTATAACAATCGGGCTAAGTGTATTTCCGAGACAACCCCGCCGAAGCCCGAAAACTGCGGCAAACCGCCTCAAACTGCGGGCTGGGCTGGGGCTTGTTTTTTCTCCCACAGTTGGCGTAGAGTTTCCCTACTGTGTTTGCATGGGTCGCTTGGAATCGTGACCTGGGCAGTAGCTCTAAGTTTTGCTACAACCCGTTCGACGTCTCTTACTTTCCTGCAACCCAGCCCAGTACTCTTTCAGGTGAAAGGGGCTGTCATTAATTTTAGTGTCAAAGGAAATAAGAAATGTCCACACGTCAGAGCGGTACCGTCAAGTGGTTTAACGACGAGAAAGGTTTTGGTTTTATCACTCCTGAAAGCGGTCCGGATCTGTTCGTCCACTTCCGCGCCATTCAGGGCAACGGCTTCAAAAGCCTGAAAGAAGGCCAGAAAGTGACCTTCGTTGCCGTGCAAGGCCAGAAAGGCATGCAGGCTGACGAAGTCATCGCCGAGAACTGAGTTCAGTTTTCAGACCATGAAAAGCCCCTGATGGTGACATCAGGGGCTTTTTTGTGTGTGCGGTTTTGTGCATCAGCCCAGGTAGCGCTGGTTTTATAGAGGTAGCTTCGTAAAATGGCCTTTTCCTTGAGAGAAAGCCCCATGACGAAGCACGTACTCAGCCCACAGGGTGACTTCCCCGCCGCCGGCCTGGGCCGTCGCCTGGCGGCAATGTTCTATGACTTCCTGCTGTGCACCGCTCTGCTGATCGTGACCGGCTTCCTCTACAAGCTGGCGCAGATGGCGATCATGGGCGAAGAACGCCTCAGGACCCTGACGGAAGCCGGAGCCCTGGACGGCGATCCGCTGTTCTCGACCGTGATGTTCTGCGTGCTGTTCGGCTTCTTCGCCAAATTCTGGACCTACAAGGGCCAGACCCTGGGCATGCAAGTCTGGGGCATTCGCGTGCAGAACGCCGATGGTTCGGCCATCAGCCTCTGGCAGGCTCTGCTGCGTTTTCTCATCGCCATCGTGTCCTGGATCTTTGCTGGCCTGGGCTTCATCTGGGTGCTCTTCGACAAGAACAAACGCAGTTGGCACGACATCTACTCCGACAGCCAGCTGGTACGCATTCCCAAGCAACGCTGAGACTTTGCGTTCACCCATGAAAAAGCCCGCCTCGGATCGAGGCGGGCTTTTTCATATCTCGGTGCCAGCGCGACAGCGCGGCACCGGCTTCACCGACAAACCGGCGGTGATTACTCAGCCAGCTTGAAGGTGATGAAGCTGGCACGTCCCTGACGCAGAACGCGCATCGACACCGAACGATTCTTCGGCAAGGCCTTGGCAATGTCGGTGAACTGCTTGGCATCGGTGATCGCCTGGTTGTTCAGGTGCGTGATCACATCACCCGGCTGCAGGCCGATCAGTGCCGCAGGACCATCCTGGACTTCCTTGATGACCACGCCGCCCTTGAGCAGGTCATTGGCCTTCTTCTGGTCATCGCTCAGGTCAGAGACGGAAACGCCCAGGCGGTTGCTGCTACGCTCGGCCGCTGCCGACTTGCCGCCATCCATTTCCTTGCCTTCGTCCGGGATCGCCCCGACCGTCAGTTCGATGGTCTTGCGCTGGCCTTCGCGAACCACTTCCAGCTTGGCTTTCTCGCCCGCCTTCAGCGCCCCGACCAGGTGCGGCAGATCGGCCGACAGCTCGATAGGCTGGCCGTTCATGCTGAGGATCACGTCACCGACCTGCAGGCCACCCTTCGCCGCCGGACCGTCATCCTGCACCTGGGCGACCAGGGCACCAGCAGGCTTGTCCAGACCGAACGATTCGGCCAGGTCCTTGTTGACCTCCTGGATGACCACGCCCAACCAGCCACGGCTGACCTTGCCACCGGCTTTCAACTGGTTGGACACGTCCATGGCCACATCGATCGGGATCGCGAAGGACACGCCCATGAAGCCGCCAGAACGGGTATAGATCTGCGAGTTGATCCCGACCACTTCACCATTGAGGTTGAACAGCGGACCACCGGAGTTGCCCGGGTTGATCGGGACGTCGGTCTGGATGAACGGCACATAGTTCTCGTTCGGCAGACTGCGGCCCACGGCGCTGACGATACCCTGGGTCACGGTATGGTCGAAACCGAACGGCGAACCGATGGCAACCACCCACTGGCCGGGCTTCAGGTCCTTGGACTTGCCCAGTTTGAGGGTCGGCAGGTTCTTGCCGTCGATCTTCAGCAGGGCGACGTCGGAACGCGGGTCGGTGCCGACCAGCTTGGCCTTCAGCTCGCTGCGGTCAGCCAGGCGAACGAGGATCTCGTCGGCATCGGCGACCACGTGGTTGTTGGTCAGGATGTAGCCGTCATTGGAGATGATGAAGCCCGAACCCAGCGACTGGGCCTCGCGCTGCCGACCACCGCCACCCCCTTTGGGGCCACGTGGTTGCGGGAAGCCGCGGAAGAACTGCTGGATCTCCGGAGGCAAGCCCTCGAGCCCCTGGATATCCGAAACCTTGCGGTCCGGCAGCTTCTGGGTGGTACTGATGTTCACCACCGCTGGCGAGGCCTGCTCCACCAACTGGGTGAAATCGGGCAGGTCTGCGGCCTGGGCCGTCACCGCCTGCCCGAGCAGCAGAACGGTGGCGAAAATGGACAGATAGGATTTCAAGCTTGGTATCGACATACGGCTCCCGTGAACAACGAGCATGGTTAAGCGACAGGTACCATCAAACCCAAAGACGATTAAGCCTGGATTACGGACCGGAAATAACAAACAAGGCCAGGACCGAAAGGGTCCTGACCTATAGGAAAATCCAGATTAATTTGCAAGAAAAAATGATCACCAGACATTTCGACCTCGCCGCCAATCAGCGTGCAGTTGAGGGCATGATCGAGTCAGCAGGCGTCATTGGATCAGCCTCTCACTGCTTGGCAGTCTGTACGTCGCCGGAGCGCATCGACAAGGCGATGCGTTCGGCGGTACCGATGGGAATTTCCCCCACCACCGTGACCATGATTTCCCCGGCAGGGGTGGTCAGGCGCCGGGAAACTGCGACGGTCGGTCCCAGTTGAGTGCGGGTATCGGTGATATTGGCGCCGTTGAGGGGCTCCAGAAACACCGAGAAACGCGCCAGCCCATCGTCATACATCAGGCTGCTGACCCGGGTCCTGGTCTGCGGATCGAAACGCGAAGTACTGCTCACCAGGTCGAAGCCCGGTGGCAGCCAATCGGAATGCCATTGCTGGGCAACCTTGCCGTCCTGCACCTTCGCCTGTGGCTGGGTGCTGGCCAAGGCCACCGGTTTGCAGTCGGCACCGCCCTGCAACTCGCTTTCCTGGGGGATATCGCGGGTATTGAGGTCGGTGAACTGGAACCGCTCCAGCAATTGCCCTTTATCGTTGATCAACAACGACTTCAATGGCAAGCCGGTCTGGCGGTCCAGGTGCAGTTCGAAACCATAACGGTGCTGGTCGCGAGGCGTCAGCGAAACGATCACTGCCGCCCGACCAGCAACACGGGACTTGCCCGCAACGCTGATGTCGTACCAGGCTTTGAGTTTTTGCGGATCGAGGGAATGGGTGTGAGCATCGGGCGATGCGCCAAGCCCTGCGACGAAGGTGCCACTGACACACTCGGTGCGACCATCGACGCGTACCACCTCTTGTGCTGAACCGTCGAGTTGCAGCAGGCGTTCACGAACCTGACCATTCTGGACCAGATGCCAGATGCTGTGGGTCGAGAAACTGCCATTGCGTTCGTAGACAAAAGTGCCCTGGAAGCTTTGCTGCTGCTCGGCTTGCCCAAGACGGCTCAACCAGTCCTGGGCTTCGTCGGCCTGGGCGGTCAGGGCGAACCCACCGGCCAGGGCTAGCGATAAAAGAGGGAGTGCGCGCATGATCCTCCTTACTTGGCGGTTTCCAGGCTGGCGGCACGTGCGTAAGGCAGCGCGCTTTCGGTGCCTTTCAAGGCCGCTTCCTGAGCATGCTGACGCAGGTAGCCTGGCAGGCGCTGATCCCAGCCGGCCTGACCTTGCTGCAACACCCCGCTGGCCATCGGGCCGGTAGGCTCGGAGCCTTCGGTGTAACCGGCCAGTACCGCCGGCCCCTTGGCCGTTGGAGCTGCCAGACCTAGCTGGTTCGCTTGCTGGGCCAGTTGCGCACCGACGATGTCGTCCTGGTTGTAGAAGCGCACACCGGCCAACACCGCCACGGTCACAGAAGCCGCAACTGCCAGGCGACCGAGGGTGCGCCATGGACCGCGAATGCTCTTGGCAGGTACATCCTCACCCGCCAGCGCCGCCGATACAGCCGATGCGATATCCAGGCGCGGGTCCAACAGATCCTTGTGCATCACTGCCCGGGCAATCTGATAACGAGACCAGGTTGCACGAGTGTCGGCATCATCAAGCGCATTGAGCACTCGACGCAATTCCAATTCGTCCGCTTCGTTATCCATCACCGCGGACAGCGATTCCTGCAGGGCTTCACGACTCATGACGATTCCTCTCTTGGCTGTCGCCGCTGTCTCAGGTTTCCTGCAACAACGGCTGCAGGGCTTTGTCGATGGCCTCCCGAGCGCGGAAAATCCGGGAGCGCACGGTGCCCACCGGACATTGCATGACGGCTGCAATGTCCTCATAACTCAGACCATCGAATTCACGTAAAGTTAACGCCGTACGCAAATCTTCTGGCAGTTGCTGGATGGTCCGATGGACGGTGCCTTCGATCTCATCCCGCAGCAACGCACGTTCCGGAGACTCAAGGTCCTTGAGGCCATGATCGCCGTCGTAGAATTCGGCATCCTCGGAACTCACATCACTGTCTGGTGGCCTGCGACCGCGGGATACCAGATAGTTTTTCGCCGTGTTGATGGCGATGCGGTACAGCCAGGTATAAAACGCACTGTCACCGCGAAAATTCCCCAGCGCACGGTAGGCCTTGATAAACGCTTCCTGTGCAACATCCTGGGCTTCATGGGTGTCGTGCACGAATCGCACGATCAACCCGAGAATTTTGTGCTGGTATTTCAGCACTAGCAGATCAAAAGCACGCCTGTCGCCGCGTTGAACGCGCTCGACCAGCTGCTGATCCTCTTCCTGGGTTAGCATGAACGCTCCTCATAGGACTTGAAGGAGGTTGCCATTGCTAATCGATCAGGCTTGTAAACATAGACTCGGGCTGTTGGCAAAAGTTCTCCCCCTTCAAGCAAGTTTCCTGCGACCCGTCAAACGGACCCACACGAAAAACGCAGTACGGCCCTGGCCGGCTGCGTGAATGATCTTGTCGTCGAATTCTGCTGGCGCATCCCTGGATCAGGCTGCGCAGACAACCGACGCTGTCCCCTTCTTTGGAGCCCGGACCCCGTTAAAAGTTCCCGGACGCCAGGGTAAGTAATAGCATTGTGCCGTGCCATCGGGCAAAGACTGCATGAACCTTGTTATCGCCGAAAAATCATCGTCTTACCGTGCAAAACCACATGCACGACGATCCGGAGTGGCGCACACTTCCTGCCCGCGGTAATTTCACAATGCCACGAAGGCCCGGCTATTGTGCCGATCCCCTTCAGCACTTACCAGTAGGCTGCGTGGCGAGTTCCGAGCCCTGACTTGACCGGGCCCGCCGCACCGTTCACGCGGTGCCTTTTTCGGATTGATTGAGATGAGCCAACATTTTCAACACGATGTGCTGGTGATTGGCAGTGGTGCCGCCGGCCTGAGCCTGGCGCTGACCTTGCCGGGCCACCTGCGCATTGCCGTGCTGAGCAAGGGCGACCTGGCCAACGGCTCGACCTTCTGGGCCCAGGGCGGGGTCGCGGCGGTACTGGACGATACCGACACGGTGCAATCCCACGTCGAGGATACCCTCAACGCGGGCGGCGGCCTGTGCCATGAGGACGCGGTACGTTTTACCGTCGAGCACAGCCGCGAGGCCATCCAATGGCTGATCGACCAGGGCGTACCCTTTACCCGCGACGAGAATGCCAAGGTCGACGACGGCGGTTTCGAGTTCCATCTGACCCGCGAGGGCGGCCACAGCCATCGGCGCATCATCCACGCCGCCGATGCCACCGGCGCGGCGATCTTCAAGACCCTGCTGGAACAGGCCCGGCAGCGCCCGAATATCGAACTGCTGGAACAGCGCGTGGCCGTCGACCTGATCACCGAGAAACGCCTGGGCCTGGACGGCGAGCGCTGCCTGGGCGCCTACGTGCTCGATCGCAGCACCGGTGAGGTCGATACCCATGGCGCGCGCTTCACCATTCTGGCCTCGGGCGGCGCGGCCAAGGTCTACCTCTATACCAGCAACCCCGACGGTGCCTGCGGTGACGGCATCGCCATGGCCTGGCGCTCGGGCTGCCGGGTGGCGAACCTGGAGTTCAACCAGTTCCATCCGACCTGCCTGTATCACCCGCAGGCCAAGAGCTTTTTGATCACCGAAGCCCTGCGTGGCGAAGGCGCGCATCTCAAGCTGCCGAATGGCGAACGCTTCATGCCGCGTTTCGATCCGAGGGCGGAACTGGCGCCACGGGATATCGTCGCCCGGGCCATCGACCATGAAATGAAGCGCCTGGGGATCGACTGCGTCTACCTGGACATCAGCCACAAACCCGAAGCCTTCATCAAGACGCACTTCCCGACGGTGTACGAACGCTGCCTGGCGTTTTCCATCGACATCACCCGCCAGCCGATCCCGGTGGTGCCTGCCGCGCACTACACCTGCGGTGGCATCCTCGTCGACCAGCAGGGCCGCACCGATGTCCCCGGCCTGTATGCAATCGGCGAAACCAGCTTCACCGGCCTGCATGGCGCCAATCGCATGGCCAGCAACTCGCTGCTCGAGTGCTTCGTCTATGCCCGTTCGGCGGCAGCCGACATCCTCCGGCAACTGCCCGAGATCGCCCAGCCCACGGCCCTGCCCAGCTGGGATGCGAGCCAGGTCACCGACTCCGATGAAGACGTGATCATCGCCCACAACTGGGACGAGTTGCGGCGTTTCATGTGGGACTACGTGGGCATCGTGCGGACCAACAAGCGCCTGCAACGGGCACAACACCGGGTGCGCCTGCTGCTCGACGAGATCGATGAGTTCTACAGCAACTACAAGGTCAGCCGCGACCTGATCGAACTGCGCAACCTGGCCCAGGTGGCGGAGCTGATGATCCGCTCCGCCATGGAGCGCAAGGAAAGCCGGGGCTTGCACTACACCCTCGACTACCCGGACCTGCTCCCCGAGGCGCTGGACACTATCCTGGTACCGCCCACCTACGTCGGCTGAACTTGAGCCGCACGCGCAGGCGCCGATGCACATCGGGCGCCAGCGCGTCGCGGGGCACGCAGACCGAGCGCGGCAGCCAGTCTGCGCGTCGACGAAAACGCAGCACCACCAACCAGGGCAAGGCCAGGCTGTCGCGGTGCAACTGCACCGGCTGCCAGCCGTCTGCCCGGCTCCAGAGTTGCCAGCCCTGCTCGTCACGACGCAGTCCGGTCACCGCCGACGCATGATTCAACAGGATGTGTCGCGGCAGCACCCAGGCAGCCTGCAACAGGCACGCAAACGCCCCGGACAGGCTTGCCCAGAACGGGATATCCAGCAGGAGCAACGACAACAGCGAGAGGCACAAGGCCCCGAGATAGGCCGCCAGCAACAGCCGTGAGGCCTGCCAGCGGCATTCGAAGCGATTACTTGGGCTGAACACGATCCAGGATCATGCGCACCATGCGCTGCAGCTCAGGGTCCGGCGACTCGGCACGTTCCATGAACCAGCCGAACATGTCCTGATCCTCGCACTCGAGCAGATTGCGATAGCACTCGCGGTCGACGTCATTCAGGTGCGGGTACACCTCCTTGACGAAGGGGACCAGCAGCACGTCCAGCTCCAGCATGCCGCGACGGCTGTGCCAATAGAGGCGGTTGAGTTCTACATCTTCGACCATGGAACACTCCTCGAATTTGCGCGCAAGTATACAGGCCTGATCGTCACCGCACAGTCGGCTTTGGTCGGCATGGCACCGCGCTTTGTAAACTATCCATTTCCAGGGCACCCCTCTATGATGTGTACCAGACCTTTTCATGCTGCGAAGACCCATGGCCGATTCCGCTTTTTTCTGTAGCCTTTCCCACGAAGGCGTTCTCGCCGTCCGCGGCGCCGATGCCAGCAAGTTCCTGCAAGGCCAATTGACCTGCAACCTCAATTACCTCAGCGACACCCATACCAGCCTCGGCGCGCGCTGCACGCAAAAAGGCCGCATGCAATCGAGCTTTCGCATCCTGCTCGAAGGCGATGGGGTGTTGCTGGCCATGGCCAGCGAGCTGCTTGAGCCCCAGTTGGCGGACCTGAAAAAGTATGCGGTGTTCTCCAAGTCCAAGCTCAGCGATGAAAGCGCCGGCTGGGTCCGTTTCGGCCTCGGCGACGCCGACGCCGTTCTGGCCAGCCTGGGTCTGGAGTTGCCACACGACAACGACAGCGCGGTCCGTGCCAATGGCCTGATCGCGGTACGCGTATCGCCCGGGCGCAGCGAACTCTGGGTGCCGGCGGCGCAGGCCGAATCGGTACGGGCCCAACTGACCAGTCATCTGCGCGAAGCCGACCTCAATACCTGGCTGCTCGGCCAGGTTCGTGCCGGCATCGGCCAGGTCATGCCACAGACCCGCGAGCTGTTCATCCCGCAGATGCTCAACCTGCAGGCCGTCGGCGGCGTCAGCTTCAAGAAAGGTTGCTACACCGGCCAGGAAATCGTCGCGCGCATGCAGTACCTGGGCAAGCTCAAGCGCCGCCTGTATCGCCTGGAGCTGAGCGCCGAGCAACTGCCGCAACCGGGTGCCGAACTGTTTTCGCCGTCTCATAACAGCGCCATCGGTGAGGTGGTGATCGCGGCCAGGGCCGAAGACGGTATCGAACTGCTGGCTGTGCTGCAGGCTGAAGCGGCCGAAGAAGGCACTGTCCACCTGGGCGATCTGCAAGGCCCCGTACTGGCACTGCTGGATCTGCCTTATCAACTGGACCGCGACCGCGAAATCCAGCGTTAATCGCACCGCTGTAGAGACCACGAATGAACAAGCTGGCGGATAAGGTCCTGCGGGACTTGGTAGCAGCCATCGATAACGATGACCTGGTGCTGCCCACGCTGCCGGAGGTCGCCCTGAAGATTCGCGAGGCGGCCGAAGATCCGGAGATCAGCGTCAGCACCTTGAGCAAGGTGATCGGCGGCGATACTGCGTTGTCGGCGCGCCTGATCAAGGTGGTCAACAGCCCGTTACTGCGTGCCAGCCATGAAGTGACCGATCTGTATACCGCCATCACCCGATTGGGGGTGAACTACAGCAGTAACCTGGCGATCGGCCTGGTGATGGAGCAGATCTTCCATGCCCGCTCCGAGGTAGTCGAACAGAAGATGCGCGATATCTGGCGCAAGAGCCTGGAAATCGCCGGCATCTGCTACGTACTGTGTCGCGACTTCACCCAGCTCAAGCCGGATCAGGCCGCCCTCGGCGGGTTGGTACACCAGATCGGCGCGCTACCGATCCTGACGTATGCCGAGGATCATTACGAACTGCTGGCCGACCCGCTGAGCCTGGATCATATGATCGACAGCATTCACCCGATACTGGGTGACAAGCTGCTACGGGTGTGGGACTTCCCCAAGCGACTGGCCACGCTGCCGGGCCAGTACCTGGACCTGCAACGCGACAGCGCGAGCCTGGATTACGTCGACCTGGTGCAGATCGCCACGGTGTTCTGCCACCAGGGCACGACGCAGGCCTTCGCCCATGTCGAGCCGAGCAGTCTGCCGGCCTTTCGCAAACTGGGGCTCGACCCGAACAGCGAGGCCTGGATCGAGAAGCTCAATGATGCGCGGATGATGCTCAACTGACTTGGCCTTCAGGCCAGGTCTGACGAGCGGGCCTGCACGCGTTGCAGGTGGGCTCTTGCTGCCGGCCAGAGATACCGCACGTCCAGGTTTCAGGGCCGCTTTGCGGCACAGCACGGGCAAGCCCGCTCGCCACAGGTTCTGAGCAAGACACTGAGCGTGCGGTCAACCGGCGATGAAACTTACCCGCACCTTCAAGCCACACGGCTCGCCATCATGCAGGCTGATCTGCGCCAGATGCGCCCGGCAGATTTCACCGACAATCGCCAGACCCAGACCCGAACCCAGGCCTTGCTGGTTACGACGGTAGAAGCGCTCGAACACCCGATCGCGTTCTTCCAGCGGAATGCCCGGACCATCGTCTTCCACTTCCAGCACGGCGGGCGCACTGACCCGCAGGATCACATTGCCGCCGGCCGGCGTGTGGGCCAGTGCGTTGTCCACCAGGTTGCTGAGCAGTTCGTTGAGCAAGGTCGGCTCCCCCCGCAACCACACCGGATCGTCCGCCTCCAGCGCCAGGGCCACGCCACGGGCATGGGCCAGCGGCGCCATGGCCATGCCCAGTTCTCGCGCCAGTTGGCTCAGGTCGAGCCGTTGCGCGCCACCCTCGGCAATCGCCCGCGCACCGTTCTCCACCCGCGCCATGGACAGTAACTGATTGGCCAGGTGAGTCAGTCGATCGGTACCCTGGGCTGCGGTTTCCAGGGTGCTGCGCCAGGTGTCGGCGTCGGAGGCGCGCAAGCCCAGTTCCAGGCGCGCTTTCAAGGCCGCCAACGGCGTACGCAGTTCGTGGGCGGCATCGGCGATGAACTGCCCCTGGCGCTCGAACTGCCGACGCAGGCGCTCGGTGAAATGGTTGAGCGAGCGCACCAGCGGCCCCAGTTCATGCTGCACCTCCACCAGCGGCAAGGGCCGCAGGTCGTCCGGCTGGCGCTCTTCCACCGCCGTGCGCAAACGCTCCAGCGGTCGCAGCGCCGCACTCACGGCAAACCACACCAGCAGCAGCGCGCCCACCGCCAGCATGCCCAGGCGCAGCAAGGTGTCGGCCATCAGGCTGCGTGCCATGTTGACTCGCGCCTCATCGGTTTCGGCCACGCGGATTTCCGCCATGCCGTTCATGTTCGGCTCGCTGACCGCCTTGAGCAGGCTCACCACCCGCACGTTCTGCCCGCGATACTGGGCGTCGTAGAACCGTGCCAGGGCCGGATAATCATCGGTGCGCGGCGTGCCGGGCGGTGGCGGCGGAAGGTTTTCGTAGCCGGAAATCGGCTGCCGGTGAATGTCGTTGACCTGATAGTAGATCCGCCCGGCGCTGTCGTAGGCGAAGGTGTCGAGCGCCACATAGGGCACATCGGCGCTGAGGGTGCCATCGCGCTGCGACAGGCCGGCGGCAATGGTCCGGGCCGAGGCCAGCAGGGTTCGGTCATAGGCGGTGTCGGCCGCCTCGCGTCCGTTCCAGTAGGCACTCAGGCCACTGGCGAGCATCAGCAGCACCAACAACAACGCAAGGTTCCACAGCAACCGCCAACGCAGGCTGCTGGGCTTATGCATCACGGGCTTCCAGCAGATAACCGAGGCCACGGAAGGTCACGATAGCCACCGCATGGCCGTCGAGTTTCTTGCGCAAGCGATGCACATAGATTTCGATGGCGTCGGCGCTGGCTTCCTCGTCCAGACCAAAGACCTGGGATGCCAGTTGCTCCTTGCTCATCACCCGGCCTGGGCGGGCGATCAGCGCTTCCAGCACCGCCTGCTCGCGCGAGGTCAGGGTCAGCAGTTCGTCACCGAGGGTGAAACGTCGGGTATCCAGGTCATAGACCAGCACACCGCAGCGTTGCTGGCGCTCGCCACCCAGCACACTACGCCGCAGCAACGCCTTGACCCGCGCTTCGAGTTCGGTGAGTTCGAACGGCTTGGCCAGGTAATCGTCGGCCCCCAGGTTGAGGCCATGGACCCGGTCCTTCACATCGCTGCGGGCGGTCAGCATCAGTACCGGCAGGTTTTTCCCGCGTGCCCGCAAGCGTGCCAGTACCTCGAAGCCATCCATGCGCGGCAGGCCGACATCAAGGATTGCCACCGCATAGTCCTCGCTGCTCAGGGCCAGGTCAGCAGCGACCCCGTCATGCAGGACGTCCACCGTCAAACCGGTACTCTTGAGGGCCTGGGCGACGCTTTCGGCCAACTGCAGGTGGTCTTCGACCAGAAGCACACGCATGGATTTGCTACCTCGACTGGGGCTGCTGGAGGCCCTTCTGAGCGCGGAGTTTACCCAATAAACCCGCGCCCGCCAGTCACCTTCGCCCTTGTTTGGCGGGCCTTTCCTGCTGAAAGCTTGGTGAAAGGTTAAGTCTTTACAGTCTTGTTACGGACAGTTCCAAGCGCAAGATCCTACGCATTGCAACTGCTTCCAGAATAGTAATACCTCGAGAGACGCCACGATGCGTTTCCATCAAGAATAAGAACAATAACGGAGTCCGACAGCATGCTGTCCCCAAAGCCTCAGGCCTGCCTACCTGGCCCGCTTTTCCCTACCGCTCCCCCCCTTTGCGCCAGCGCAACTACCCTGGCCGCTTCCACGCATCCCGCCAACGCCAGCGCGTACCCGCCGGCACGCCGCTGCGTGGCCCCATGGACATCGAACACCCCATAACAACAACTCCCGTGGAGAGAACAATGGACCTGTCACTACGTAAAATCGCCCTCGCCGCCAGCCTTGCCCTGCTGGCCGGCCAGACCTTCGCCGCCGAGCCCAAGCGCCCGGAATGCATCGCCCCGGCCTCCCCCGGCGGTGGCTTCGACCTGACCTGCAAACTGGCGCAAAGCGCCCTGGTCAACGAAAAAGTCCTGAGCAAGCCAATGCGCGTGACCTACATGCCCGGTGGCGTCGGCGCCGTGGCCTACAACGCGGTGGTCGCCCAGCGCCCGGCCGATGCCGGGACCCTGGTGGCCTGGTCCAGCGGCTCGCTGCTGAACCTGGCCCAGGGCAAGTTCGGTCGCTTCGATGAAAGCGCAGTCCGCTGGCTGGCAGCGGTCGGCACCAGCTACGGCGCCATCGCGGTGAAAAGCGATTCGCCGTACAAGAGCCTCGACGACCTGGTCAAGGCTCTGAAAAAAGACCCGGGCAGCGTGGTGATCGGCTCCGGCGGCACCGTCGGCAGCCAGGACTGGATGCAGACCGCGCTGATCGCCAAGGCTGCCGGGATCAACCCGCGCGACCTGCGCTACGTGGCCCTCGAAGGCGGCGGCGAAATCGCCACGGCCCTGCTCGGCGGGCACATCCAGGTCGGCAGTACCGATATCTCCGACTCCATGCCGCATATTCTCAGCGGTGACATGCGCCTGCTCGCGGTGTTCTCCGAACAGCGCCTGGACGAGCCGGAAATGAAAAACATCCCTACCGCTCGCGAGCAGGGCTACGACATCGTCTGGCCAGTGGTGCGCGGTTTCTACCTGGGGCCGAAGGTCAGCGACGAAGACTACGCCTGGTGGAAAAACGCCTTCGACAAGCTGCTGACCTCCGACGAGTTCGCCAAGCTGCGCGACCAGCGTGAACTCTTCCCGTTCGCCATGACCGGCCCGGAGCTGGACAGCTACGTGAAGAAGCAAGTCGCCGACTACAAAGTGCTGGCCAAGGAATTCGGCCTGATCCAGTGACCACCGTCCTCTAGTCGCGGCCACACCCTGCTGCATGGCGGGGTGTGGCCCAGGAGTCGCTCATGCTCTTGCAACGTCTCTTTGCCTCCGTGCTGCTGCTGGCCTGTGCCGGCCTGGCGCTGATGGCCTGGCCCTATCAGGCCGCCTTTTCCTACGAGCCGGTCGGGCCGCGTGCCTACCCGCTGCTGATGCTCGGTCTGATGAGTCTGGCCCTGCTGTACATGCTGTTTCGCCCGGCGCCGATCAAGCACAGCGACGACGAGCCGCCGCTGGACCGCGAAACCCTGACCAAGATCGCGATCTGCACCGGCCTGCTGCTGGTGTTCGCCGGGACCTTCGAACCCTTGGGCTTCATCCTCAGCAGCATTCTGATCGGTGTGCCGATGGCGCGCCTGTATGGCGGCCGCTGGCTGCCCAGCGTGGTGATCATCAGCCTGATGAGCGTCGGCCTTTATCTGCTGTTCGATAAGGCCATGGACGTACCGCTGCCCCTCGGACTGCTCGACGTTCTGGAGAACTGACATGGATACTTTCAGCTACCTGGGCCAGGGCTTCGGCGTCGCGCTCAGTCCCTACAACCTGGTCACCGCCCTCTGCGGCACCCTGATCGGCACCGTCGTCGGCCTGCTGCCGGGCCTGGGCCCGATCAACGGCGTTGCGCTGCTGATCCCGATCGCCTTCGCCCTCGGCCTGCCGCCGGAGTCGGCGCTGATCCTGCTGGCAGCGGTGTACCTCGGGTGCGAGTACGGCGGACGGATCAGTTCGATCCTGCTCAACATCCCCGGTGAAGCCTCCACCGTGATGACCACCCTCGACGGCTACCCGATGGCTCGCCAGGGCCTGGCCGGCGTTGCCCTCTCGCTGTCGGCCTGGAGTTCGTTCATCGGTGCCTTCATCGCCACCTGCGGCATGGTGTTGTTCGCCCCGCTGCTGGCGAAATGGGCGATCGCCTTCGGCCCGGCGGAATACTTCGTGCTGATGGTGTTCGCCATCGTCTGCCTCGGCGGCATGGCCGGTGACCGCCCGCTCAAAACCTTCATCGCGGCGCTGATCGGGCTGTTCCTGTCGAGTGTCGGGATCGACGCCAACAGTGGCGTGTACCGGTTCACCGGCGACAACATCCACCTGACCGACGGCATCCAGTTCGTCGTGCTGGTGCTGGGCCTGTTCTCCATCAGTGAAATCCTCCTGCTGCTGGAAAAGACCCACCATGGTCAGGAAGCGGTGAAGGCCACCGGACGGATGATGTTCAACTTCAAGGAAGCGGCGTCGGTGTTCGTGGTGAACATCCGTTGCGGCCTGCTGGGTTTCATCATGGGCGTACTGCCCGGTGCCGGCGCAACCCTGGCCAGCGCCGTGGCCTATATGGCCGAGAAACGCATGGCCGGTAATAGCGGCACCTTCGGCCAGGGCGACAAGCGCGGCCTGGCGGCACCGGAAACCGCGATCGGCGCCTCGGCCTGTGGCGCGCTGGTGCCGATGCTGACCCTCGGCGTACCCGGCTCGGGCACCACCGCGGTGATGATCGGCGCCCTGTCGCTGTACAACATCACCCCTGGCCCACTGCTGTTCCAACAGCAGCCGGATATCGTCTGGGGCCTGATCGCCTCGCTGTTCATCGCCAACATCATGCTGGTGATCCTGAACATCCCGATGATCCGCATCTTCACCCGCATCCTCTCGGTGCCGAACTGGGCGCTGGTGCCGGTGATCGCCATCATCACCGCGATCGGGGTCTACGCGGTGCACGCCACCACCTTCGACCTGTTCCTGATGATCGGCATCGGCATCTTCGGCTACATCCTGCGCAAGCTCGACTTCCCGCTGTCGCCGGTACTGCTGGGCTTTATCCTCGGCGGGCTGATGGAGTCGAACCTGCGTCGGGCGCTGTCGATTTCCAACGGTGCACTGGAGATCCTCTGGGCCAGCCCGATCAGCATGGGTGTCTGGGTGCTGACCGTGTTCATGCTGGCCATGCCGTTGCTGCGCATCTGGCGCAAGCGTGCCGCCCAACGGCGTGCGCTGGCCAATGCCTGACACCGGTTGGCGTGGTTGGTGGGGAACACCGCTGGTCGGTCTGGCTGGCGGTTACCTCGCCAGCCAGGTCGGCTGGCCGCTGCCGTGGATGGTCGGCTCGTTGCTGGCGATCATCCTGGTGCGTTGCCTGACCCCCTGGCAACTGGCGGAGATTCCCGGTGGACGCAAGACCGGCCAGTGGGTGGTCGGCATCGGTATCGGCCTGCACTTCACGCCACTGGTGATGGAACAGGTGCTGGCGCATTTCGGCCTGATCCTGTTCGGCGCGCTGGTCACCAGCCTCTCCAGCGTCTTCGGCGTGTGGCTGCTACGGCGCACCGGTGAAGATCGCGCCACGGCATTCTTTTCCAGTATGCCGGGCGGCTCCGGCGAAATGGTCAACCTCGGTGCCCGTAACGGCGCGGTGCTCAGCCGGGTCGCCGCCGGGCAGAGCCTGCGGGTACTGGTGGTGGTGCTCTGTGTGCCGGCCGCGTTCAAGTACCTGCTCGGCGACGGCGTGCCGCTGAACGGCGCAAGCGTCGTCGACTGGCACTGGCTGGCCGTGTTGTTTCCTCTCGGTGCCCTGCTCGCCTGGCTCTGGCAGCGCCTGCGCCAACCCAACCCGTGGTTGTTCGGCCCCTTGCTGCTGAGCGCGACGGTGAGCATCGCCTGGGACCTGCATATCGGCCTGCCCAACGGTGGCAGCCAGATCGGCCAGTGGCTGATCGGCAGTGGCCTGGGTTGTCATTTCAATCGTGAATTCTTCCGCAGGGCGCCTTCGTTCATGGGCCGAACCCTGCTCGGCACGGCACTGACCATGCTGATCGCCAGCCTGTCGGCCTGGGCCTTGAGCGCCCTGACCCACCTCGACCTGCGTTCGCTGACCCTGGGCATGATGCCCGGTGGCATCGCGGAAATGAGCCTGACCGCCGAGACCCTGCAACTGTCGGTGCCCCTGGTGACGGCCATGCAGGTGATGCGGTTGTTGTTCGTGTTGTTTCTGGCAGAGCCGTTGTTTCGGCGTTGGAACCGGCCTGCCTGAGAGTCGGCCTGGCTTGCGGGTCGCGCAACCCTTTCCTTGCCGATCAATACCGGATCATCGGCAAGGAAAACGTTTCAGGAAAACCGCCCGTGCACATCGTTAAAGCGCCTGATTTTTGCGTTGGTCAGTAGGTCAATTGAAACAAAAGTACCTCCGACCGAGGACTCAAATTAACACGGTAAAACAGATTCACCCGATCAAGACCCGGGTCATCGGTAAGATCTTCATTATCAAGCAAGATGGTCACCTTGCCATTTGAAACATCAGACGCTGAAACGATATGGGTCATCTCGTAAATGACGAAAAGCCGGTCCATGACCAGCACAATGGAATCACCCACCTTGATATCGTCATACCTCACCTCTGCCGTGGCAGGCTTGCCATCAAGGCCAGTAACGTAAAGCACGCCATTTTTAACCTCAACGACATGAGGTGCCGGCAGGCTGACTTTGAGAACTTTTTTTGATCCAGACATGATTGCAACTCCCTTAATAAGGACAGATATAAGAAACGTCGACAGGAGCAGAGTTGTTCTGCCCTATCGTCATTTCCCCTGATTATCCAAACAAGATTCCAACACTCGGGATACTGTCAATTCTGACAGTCCCGACGAAAGGCCCCGGGTGACCCGGGGCCACGTGATTCAACCTGACAGTCCCAGTTCCCTGACGCGGACATTGTCCACCGCGTAGTCATTGCCCAGCCCGGTCGCAACATGGTTGTAGAGTTGCAGACGCATGGTGGTAGCGGTTGCGGTAAACACGCCTTTCATGGTCTGCCAGTGCTCCTGGGAAATCGTCACTGGTCCCACCAGGGTTCTACCTTCGACCAATAGGGATACCATCGGCGCGCTCGGCACATTGTTCACCCGCCTGATGTAAATGCTGAACTCATAACGCATGCCCGGCTCAAGGCCACGGTAGTCCCGATACAAAAACACACCATTGGATCGGTCCGTATACGTCCAGTTGTATAGAAACCAGTTCCCGTCTTCATGCTTGATGACCAGATCACGAGGATCAGCGGCCGCCGGCCCTTTTTGCCAACCATTCCAGTTATTGTTGTCGAACGTGGTCAGGTCGTCGAATGGCAGGCGTACCGTCAGCGTCAATACCGGGAACACCACCGCCTCACTTTCATGAGTACTGCCATCGGCCGTGACCTTGCAGGTAAACCTGAGGGTGCTGACGTTTTGCAGCCTATCAAGCTGGGAGCGCAGCAAGGGCTCGTTCAGCCCATGGAGCACATGGGCTGCTGTCACCACCAAACCCTGCAATATTTTGAGGGTATACGGCAGGCCGTCCTTCCCAGTCCCGACACCAGACAACCAGACCCGTTGCCCCGGCAGGATGAACCACCATCGCTCCACGGTGACCGAGGCGTTTCCGGTAAAGGTACGCAGGTCCAGAAGGTCCTTGATAGCCTGCGGCACGACGGGGATCGGCAAGCGCACCGGCATGCTGATCTGCAGGTTGAGATCCGCGGAAGTCGCGACCTTGCAGCTACCGGTAACCGTATAGTTGATCGGCACCGTCTTGCCGATACCATGGATCACCGCCTCGCGCGGGATATGAAAATCGACATGTCCCGGATCGCTGTTACCGGGTTTCGGCGCCAGCGGCAAACAACCTCCGACCTCGAGTTTCCAGCACGGCTGAATGCTCTGCCGGGCACTGATCGCGTCGTATTCCACACGCAGTGTCACGCCGTCCCGGCCGTTGTACACGGTCAGCAGCGAGCCGACGGCTTCACGGACCGTGGGCGCCTTCAACACCCAGTCCTCCTGGGTGATCTCCAGCGTCAGGGTCGGGAACAGCGTGGCCGTGGGCTTATCGGCAACGCCGTTGAAATTCACCGCAAAGTGCACCTCGAACCGGCTGCAGTCAGCCAGCTTTTGCAACTGGGCACGCGGTAGCCAGGTACTTACGCCCTGCTCCAGCCACTCGGCATCGAGCGGCTCGCCTTCAAGCACCTGGAAGCTGTAGCCGATGCCATCCTCCTGCTCACCGGTCACCCACAGCCAGCAAGGTTGCTCAAGCGCCCGATAGTCCCAGGGTTCCACCAGGCAATTGGCATCCCCGGAAAAGGTATTGAGATCCAGTGTGTCGGCAGTGGCCTGCTCCACTACCGGTCGCGGTAGTTGGCTGATATCGAGCACGCTCACCGGGCGCGTTGGCGATTCCCAGAAGACGCCCGAGCTTTGCGTCACGCTGTAGGACACCGTCACCGTCTGACGAAAATTCGCACTGATGGCCGAGGGCGGTACCCGGAACTCAAGCGACGTTTCCCCCTCCACCACCTCACGACACTCGAGTGATGGCGAACCGGCCCCAGGCGTGCCGGCCCAGGCGGGGCAGACCCAATCACCGGCGCTCATGCCGTCATACGCCACCTGAATAGTCGCGCCGTGCGTGGTGTTGAGCGGATTGAGCAACCACCCCTCGGTCTCGTCCTGTGTCGACTCACGAACAACAGGCGGCGGCAGGACCAGCCGGATCGGTACCCGCAGGGTCAGTTCCAACGGCGCCAGGGCAATTGTCCCGCCGTCTCCCCGGTCGATCTTGCAGGTGACCGTCAAAAGGCTCGAATCGGCCAACTGCTCCAGGTCCTCACGCGGCAGGAGACGACTCAACCCCTTCTGCACTTCACTGTCCGTGACCGCTTCGCCCTGCATCAACGTGAAGTCCAACAGGCTACCGTCGCGCCGCGTTCCCACCGCCTGCAACCAGACCTTTTGCCCGGCCTGGATAAACGGCCAGGGCGCCACGGTGTACTCGGCATCGCCGTCGAACGTGCGGATATCCAGTTCGCCTTGATGGGCCTGCGTCACCCGAGGAACCGGCAGAGGGTCCTTGTTCAAGATCACGAAAGCGATGCCCGGACGGAACTGAATGGTATGGGTATGCCCACCGAAGGAGGCGAACAGATCGAAGAACAGCCGGCTGCCGGAGGGACTCTGCGCGTACACGTCGCTGGAGAAACTGCGCTTCCAGCCGAAGCGAATATCGTCCTCGGTCACCGGCTCCTGTGCCAGTAGGCGAAAGTTGGTTCTTTCACCCTCAGGTTCTTCGACGTGGGCCCAGATCGTGACCCGGCAGGCCGAGGTGATGAACGGCCAGGGTGCCATCTCCAGCGTGAAGTGATCGTCGACCAGTGCCGACAGGAACAGAGTCTCGTCGATCAATGGCAGAAGATCCAGAGGCGGAAAAGTGTTCGGCCGGGTGATCCTGACATTGGCTCCCCGCGACTCGAAGGTCTCCTCATCCCGTGTCACGGTGTAGAAGAAGTGGGCGTAGGTATCCAGGTAATAGCCGACATAGTCATAGGGCACCGTGAAATGAACTACTTCATCGGTGTTGCCGTAGACAGGCTCTATCGGCGCAAAGGTTTCCTTCTCCGGTAGCCCGGGCCAGCAGAAACGGATCAGGTCGGTTGGCAGCATGCCGGGGTAACTGACCTCGACAGGTGTACCGTCCAGTGGCACCTGGAGACAGTCCAGGTCACCACCGACAGCATCCAGTAAAGTGGCTTGGGGCAGATCGAGTTCGGCAAGCGGTTGGTCTTTCATCAGGCACACTTCCATTCGGAACATGGGCCATCGGCCGCCCGCCGCCACTGCTGATTGGCCTCATTGGGGCCGGAAACGGGACGAGTGTCTACTGTCAGAAATGACAGGTTCCGCCTTGCCGAGCTGCAAAACAGACCAACGGCGTCACGCTATTTCTCTCAACCACTCGTCGCCACTGTCATTTCTAACAGCTAGCCACCTCTCCCCTCCCGGCGTTGAATACACCTTCAGGACCTGGCTGTCGGGCTTTCGGGTCACCTCTTCGATTACTCCAAAGGCGCCTCGTCATGAACGAAGATCCTTCCCTGCCCGCGTCCTCCGTCATCGACCCGCTGCTCGCCCCTGGCCCACCCGACCACAGTTTCGAACGTGAACCCAAACCCGAACGCCGTGACTTCGAAGACCTGTTCATCGAAGTCTATGGCCAGCGCAAGGTGATCGGCGCCGATATCGGCGTCAACAAGGGCGCCTTCGATACCTACTATCCCGAGGGACTGCTCTGTTACCTGAACCCCTACTTCGAGCAGGAAGAAGGCGATTTCGTCCAGCTGTTCTGTGGCAACATCGACGACCCCGTCGCCTTTACCTCGGTGACCGCAGCCCAGGCGGAAAAAGGCGAGAAGATCCCGCTGTTCATTCCCTACGCCCGTCTGCCCGACGGTCTGATTCAGCCGCTGTTTTTTCGCCTCAGTCGCTTCAGCGGCGGCAATGATGAAGAGACCGAGCACCAGAGCCTGCTGGTCGACACCGTGCCACCTGCTGGCCCTCATGACCCGATTCCCAGCACGCCCTGGCACGAGGAACTGGCTCCGCCACTACCCCCCCAGTTCGTCATCGACTACGGGGTCGACAAAGGCACCGCCGAGCAAGGCGTGCCGGTCACCATTGCCCCGTATCCGCTGGATGAGTCCGCACCCCACAGCTGGCGAATGGCCGAGTTCGACAAGGTTCGCCTGTTTATCGGCGGCGTCCTGGTCACACCCGTGCACAGCGTTACCTGGGACGAGGCCAACAACCGGCGGGAACTCACCATCACTATCTACTACGAGACCTGGCTCAAGGTCGGCGATGGCCAGAAGGTGCTCGAGTACGAGGTCATTGACCAGTGCGGCAACTACTCGGTGAAGTGGTCGCCACAGACCGTGCTCAGGGTCGATATCGGCAACGACGCTCGGCCCCGCCTGCCCTACGCCTATATCGAGGAGTCAGCGGAGTTCGGTGCCGAATTCGATACGGTCGATTACGACCTGATCGGCGAGGACGACGATGCCACACTTGTCATCACCACCATCCGCCAGGGTTATCTGATGGGGGACAGTGTGCATGTCGTCTTGGAAGGACGTACTGCGCAAGGCGCCATCATCCGTGAAACCATCGACTACCCCCTTCAGGACGCCGATACCCGCAGAAATATTGAACTGCCCCTGCGCAACGAAATCCTGCGCGAACTGGTCGGCGGCACGGCTGTCTTGAGCTATCAGCGGATTCGCCCCGGCACTGAACCACAACCCTCGGAAGTGACCCGTCTCGTCATTGTCGGCAGCTTCCTCAGTCGCCTGGCAAAGCCCTTGGTGCTCGAATCGATCGGCGACTTCCTCGACCCCACCTCGTTGCTGGCGACCGTGGAAATCAGCCCCTACACCGCCCAGCAAGCCAGCGACCGCGTCGACCTGTACCTGCTGGGAACCCGCGCCAACAGCGAGCGGGAATTCTGGCATTTCTTCAAGATGGCCGGCAGCACCGATGACCCGGTGACCTTCCGTTTAAAACATGATCTGGACATCGATATTGCCGGGCTCAACGGCGGCAAGCTGGAGGTGCACTACGTGGTCACCAATGCCGAAGGTGAACGTGAGTCCCTGCACACCCCGCTCAATGTCGGTGAAGCCACCGCCACCCTGCCCCTACCGCGTGTCCCCGAAGCCCCGGACGGCGTGCTGGACCCGGAGGCCGAGACCGATGGCGCCACCGTCGTGGTACCCCGCGCCGCCAACTTGGAGGAAGGCGATCTGGTCAGTGTCTACTGGCAGGGCAGCAAGCCCGGTGGCAGTTTCATCCATCGCCAGTTCGAAGTGACCAGCGCCTGGCTCAACAGCGATATTCCGTTCCCGATCAGGCAGCAGTATGTCGAGGCCAACAAGGACGGATCGGTGAAGGTGTTCTATATCGTCGAGCGTGGCCGTGAGCCGGTGCGTTACTCCCATGTGCTCCCGATCACCGTCGGCGCCGCCCTGCAGTTGAAAGAACCCGAAGTATTGGAAACCACCGAGCCGGGCGGCAATCAGCTCAATCCGATCCATGCCGAGACCGCCGTCACCGTGCGTGTGCGCTACGACGGCATGAGCAATACCGACAATATCCAGGTCTACTGGAAAGGCGTTGCCGGGATCGGCAGCCCGGTCGTCCCCCCACAAGCGGGGAACGCCGCCCAAGGTTATGTTGATTTTACCTTGTCGGGTGCCATCGCCGTGGGCCCCAATATCGGCAAGACCGTGGAGGTCAGCTATGAGGTGACCCGCGCCGGAGCAACCAAGCCCTCATCGACACTGAACCTGACCGTACAGAGCTTGCCCGTCTCGGCCTTGCCGCCGTTGCAGATCCTCCAGGCCCACGCCGACGGCCAGGTGGATGTCAACGGCACCGTGACCTTCCGGGTCAATGCCTGGCCGTTCTATCGCCAGGGTGATCGGGTATGGTTGGCGCTGGAAAGCGATAGTCCGGGCGTCAATAGATTGCCGATCTGGACCGCATCGTCAATCAGCGCCGGGGAATTCAACCAGGGCTACCTGCAACGGGTGATCACCAACACATCGGCTCATGCCGAATGGCTACGAGCCCTGGCACACGGCAGCACCCTGCGCGTGATCTTCAAGGTAGCGTTCGGTGGCAGTAGCAACGAGGCTGAGGCCCTGGTGTTCCCGACGAAGACCTATACCGTGAGTAACGTGGTCGAGGTGCCGACCATCACCTCCATCAGGGACGCCACCGGCAAAGAGATCGCCAACACCACTGCCGTGATCACGACAACAGTGACGCTCACAGGCACAGCGGCCAAGGGAGAACAGGTGGAGATTCGTGACGGCAACAACGTCATGCGCACGGTCACTGCCAATTCCAGCAGCGGGGTCTGGACCACCCCCGCCCTGGCGGTGACAAGCAAGGGCTACAGCATCGTCGCGCGTGGCCTCTATGGCAGCAATCCGGAGTCGTCCCCAGCGCGTACCTTTACCGTTATCCAAATCTACTATGAAGACTTCGAAACAGAACCCGAGCGGCTGATCACGGCCGGGCAGAGCATCGACACCTCATTGATGGTGATTCTCTTACTGCCTGGATCAATAGGGGAGGCTGGGATAATAGATTATGAAGGCAGTCACGCTCCTGCTGATATGCAATCTGGACACTCGATTATCGTGAGCCGAGGAAACACAGGCGTACAACGCATGCGCCTGACGTTCAAACGGCCATACGTGAGAGTCAGATTTGCCCTGACGTACCTCAATCGTCCTGTGCAGGTTTTTTTCTATAACTCTGCTGGGGCACTCCTGGACGAGCGTACCTATGAAGGAGGGGGGCATGACCTTCGCCACTACTGGGTTGACTACGCTACGTCGATCAATGACCCCATTGCGTTCATGGAAGTGACAAGTGACCGCGACGGGATCTCCTTGGACTTCTTTACCCTGTGGGGCTGAGCGCAACGAACCTGTCGGATATACCACACCAGCCAAAACAAAAAGAGGAAGCCAAGGCTTCCTCTTTTCGTATTACACAACTCGCTTACCAGCTATAGCGGAACCCGAATTGGCATCCTTGGGCTGGTCGATCCTCTCAAACCGATCAAGACCTTTGGCCGTCACGAAGAAGTTGAATGGCTGTCTATACTGTTTTTTCAGGCCATACCAGCAGATAAGCTCCCCTGCCGATCAGCCTCCAACGCCCTCACCTCGATCACCTTCCAGATATCATAACCATCACGCAACAACAGCGCCGCGCCCTGGATGAGGTGGGCCAGGTCTTCGTCATCAATCTTGCCCAGGTTCATGCAGGACAAGCTGTCGATAATGTCCTTGCCGGCCCGCAGTCTTTCACTGCCGTAGGCATGCAGATCCAGCACTGAAGCACGGGAGTTGATCAGCAGAATGTGGTGATGGGTGCAGGTGGGGGTAAGCGGCTGGTAGATCATGTGAAACTCCATTGAGGTCAGGAGCTGCCACATTTTGCGACCAAGCAAAGGGGGTGGCAGCTGTACGCAGGTTGGTCGACCGGGCCTCAATGACTCCCAGCACACCCGAAGGTGTCCCGCGCACAGCCGCCATGACACGAAGTCGGGACGAAAAAAAACGCCCGCATTCGGATGGTGGCGCTTGTGCGCATTGAGGTCATCGGGCGACCAAGCCCGGTCGTTGAGTTGGCAACGACGATTAATGATAGTCATGAGAGCGGTGGCAACGCAACAGACAAGCCCCCGTCGAACTGAGGGTTTTGGTGAGGTATGGGTTTAACGTCCACCGCTATAGAGCTATGCGATAGAGCATGGCCTTGGTATGATTTCCAAGGGCTATCCATTCAAGAGAGGTTCCCCATGTCCCACGGCACTGTCTTCATCAACAACCGCACGCAAAACATTCGCATCCCTGCGGATATGCGCTTTCCGGCTGACGTCAAATTGGTCACCGTCCGCGCCGTGGGACGCGAGCGAATCATCTCGCCGATTGAAAATACCTGGGACAGTTTTTTCCTCGCCGAAGAGTCGGTATCAGACGACTTCATGACCGAACGAGCCGAACAGGCGCAGAAAGAAAGAGAGTCGTTTGATGATTAAATACATGCTTGATACGAACATTGTCATTTACGTCATCAAGCGCCGCCCCCTCGAAGTGCTGGACAAGTTCAATGCCAATGCCGGGCGCATGGCTATCTCGTCCATCACGCTGGCAGAGCTCATGCACGGAGCCGAAAAAAGTCAGCTCGTCGAAAGAAACACCCGTGCCGTCGAAGACTTCATTTCCAGGCTCGATGTTTTGCACTACGACGAAAAAGCCGCCTATCACTACGGTTCTATCCGTTCAGACCTGGAAAAGAAAGGCATCCCCATCGGCGTCAATGACCTGCACATTGCCGGACATGCGAGAAGCTCGGGCCTGGTGGTGGTCACCAACAATGAAGGTGAATTCAAGCGCGTCGATGGCCTGATTGTCGAAAACTGGATCGCAGGTTAGCGATAACGCCGGATACCGCCGCGCAATCAACGCGACGAATGTTCTCAACCACTCGTCGCCACTGTCATTTCTGACAGCTAGTCAGCACCTCCCTCCCGGCGTTGAATACATCTTCAGGACCTGGCGGTCGGGCATTCGGGTCACCTCTTTGAGTACTCCAAAGGTGCCTCGTCATGAACGAAGATCCTTCCCTGCCCGCGTCCTCCGTTATCGACCCGCTGCTCGTACCTGGCCCCCCCGACCACAGTTTCGAGCGGGAACCCAAACCCGAACGCCGTGACTTCGAAGACCTGTTCATCGAAGTCTATGGCCAGCGCAAGGTGATCGGCGCCGATATCGGCGTCAACAAGGGCGCCTTCGATACCTATTACCCCGAAGGATTGCTCTGTTACCTGAACCCCTACTACAGGCAGGAAGAAGGCGATTTCGTCCAGCTGTTCTGTGGCAACGTCGACGACCCCGTCGCCTTTACCTCGGTGACTGCGGCCCAGGAAGAAAAAGGCGAGAAGATCCCGCTGTTCATTCCCTACGCCCGACTGCCCGACGGTCTGATCCAGCCGCTGTTTTTTCGCCTCAGCCGCTTCAGCGGTGGTAACGACGAAGAGACCGAGCACCAGAGCCTGCTGGTCGACACGGTTCCACCTGCCGGCCCTCATGACCCGATCCCCAGCACGCCCTGGCATGAAGAGCTGGCCCCGCCGCTGCCACCCCAGTTCGTCATCGACTACGGGGTCGACAAGGGCACCGCCGAGCAAGGCGTGCCCATCACCATTGCCCCGTATCCGCTGGATGAGTCCGCACCGGCCAGTTGGAAAATGGCCGAATTCGACAAGGTTCGCCTGTTTATCGGCGGCGTCCTGGTCACACCTGTGCACAGCGTCACCTGGGATGAGGCCAACAACCGGCGGGAACTGGCCCTGACCATCTACTACGAAACCTGGCTCAAGGTCGGCGACGGCCAGAAGGTGCTCGAATACGAAGTCATCGACCAGTGCGGCAACTACTCGGTGAAGTGGTCGCCACAGGTGGTGCTACGGGTCGATATCGGCAACGACGCTCGGCCTCGTCTGCCCTATGCCTATATCGACGAGTCGGACCTGGGCGAGGAATTCGATACCCTCGACTACGACTTACTCGGCGAGGACAACGACGCCACCCTGGTGATCACCCAGGTGCGCCAGGGTTACGTAATCGGCGATGCACTACGCATTACCCTCGAAGGTCGCACCGTGGACGGAGCCATCGTGCGCGAGGTGATCGACTACGACATTCCCGACGATCAGATCGGCCGTAACACCCGCCTGCCCCTGCGCAACGAGGTGGTCCGGGAACTGGTCGGCGGCACGGCGGTGCTCAGCTATCAACGGATTCGTGCCGGAGCCGAACCACAACCTTCCGAGTTGACACGTCTCGTCATTGTCGGCAGCTTCCTCAGTCGTCTGGCCAAGCCGGTAGTGCTCGAAGCTATCGGCGACTTCCTTGACCCCACCTCGTTGCTGGTCACCGTGGAAATCAGCCCCTACACCGGCCAGCAAGCCAGCGACCGTGTCGACCTGTACTTGTTGGGGACCCGTGCCAACGGTGAGCGGGAATTCTGGCATTTCTTCAAGATGGCTGGCAGCACCGATGCGCCGGTGCTCTTCCATTTGCAGCATGATCTGGACATCGATATTGCCGGGCTCAACGGCGGCAGGCTGGAGGTGCACTATGTGATCACCAATGCCGAAGGTGAACGTGAATCCCTGCACACCTTGCTCAATGTCGGCGAAGCCACCGCCACCCTGCCCCCACCGAATGTCCCCGAAGCTCCGGACGGGGTGTTGGACCCCGAGGCCTCGACCCGCGGAGCCAACGTGGTGGTGCCACGCGCCGCCAACCTGGAGGAAGGCGATCTGGTCAGCGTCTACTGGCAAGGCAGCAAGCCCGGCGGCAACTTTTCCTACCGCAAGTTCGAAGTGACCAGCGCCTGGCTCAACAGCGATATTCCGTTCCCGATCGGGCAGCAGTATGTCGAGGCCAACAAGGGCGGATCGGTGAAGGCGTTCTACATCGTCGAGCGCGGGCGTGAGCCGGTGCGTTACTCCCATGTGCTCCCGATCACCATCGGTGCCGCTCTGCAGTTGAAAGAACCCGAAGTATTGGAAACCACTGAGCCGGGCGGTAATCAGCTCAATCCGATCCATGCCGAGACCGCCGTCACCGTGCGCGTGCGCTACGACGGCATGAGCAATACCGACAATATCCAGGTTTACTGGAAAGGCGTAGCAGGGATCGGCAGTCCGGTCGTGGCGCCAAAACCGGGGAATGCCGCCCAGGGTTATGTTGATTTCACCCTCTCGGGTGCCACGGCTGTGGGGCCCAATATCGGCAAGGTGGTGGAGGTCAGCTATGAGGTGACCCGTGCCGGGGCGACCCAGCCCTCGCCGCTACTGAACCTCAGCGTGCTGGAGATTCCACAGGCCAACCTGCAGAGGCCCAAATTCTACGCGGATAACGTCGAAGTGACTGGCGATACGCTTGATGTCCGCAAGGCCATAAAAGTGCGCGTGCTCTCCTGGCCATTGATCGCCGCAGGGCAGAAAGTCTGGTTGAGACTGGAGGGACGGAACGCCAGCGGCGCAGAGCACAACTATCCCCTATGGGAAGCCACCACGGTTTCGGCGACGTGGGTCAGCACCGGGTATGCGGAAATATCGGTACCGGCCAGTTACCTGATTGAGCTGGGCGATGGCAGCTCGCTGTCGGCAACGTTCAAGGTAACGTTTGACCACAGCAGCGTCGAGGCCAATGCCCAGGTATTTCCGACACTCGGATTGAGGGTGAAAAACAACCCTCGAATCCTGAAGGCACCGGTCATGCGGCAAGCGGACTCGCTCAATGACACCCTCAACCTGATAAAACCCCTCACCACCGTCCATATCGAAGTAGATTATGAGGGCATGCAAATTGGGGATCAGATCACAATGGTCTGGGAAGGTACCGCTGGACCAGGCTCCACATCACAGACCCAAACGGTCACGGCACTAGGGCTCCAGACATTTCCTGTGACCTATATAGTTTTTAACCCTAACTGGAATCGAACGGTAAGGATCTACTACCGCGTACTCCCCAAGGGGGCAACCGAGGAGATGGATCCATCGCCCACTCTGAGCATTGCCATTAGTAACATCCAACCGACCGGTCGTCCCATTTACCTGGAGGGTACAACACACCATACCTATCGATTAACGGCTTCGTACTCGATCATTATGGTAGACCCCAACACTCCAGATTATACCGTACTGCTGACCACAAACGGGAATACCGCGGATAGAGTCACGAAAATGCGTGAAGCCGACTCAAAAGCGATGCACTACTATTATATCAATCGAATCGGAAGCGAGCCGGCCCCTTCATCAAATTTAAACCCCACCAACGTACCTGGAATCTGGTACCGATACGTTATTAGTGGTAATCCGGGACAGATTACAGGACCAAGGCTTTTGGGAGCAGGTGCTACTTTCGGCAATAATCTGAACTCTACTGCAAAATTGGAATTTTTAAAAATAGGCACTGTGACCACAGGCACAATTGCTGCAGGAACCCTACTGCAGGGTTATTTTGGTTTTGACGGCTTTTTGTATACGAGCTTCGTATTAACCCACAGCATTGTCTTCACTGTAAAATGACCTCCCATTATTCATGACAAAACAAAGCAAACCAAAAGAGGAAGCCAAGGCTTCCTCTTTTCGTATGACACAACCTACTTACCAGCTATAGCGAATCCCGACATTCGCACCCCAGGGCTGGTCGACCTTCTCGCCCTTGCTGAAGTCCAGGTCGGCATGCACTTGCCACTTATCGCTCAAGGACACCGCGACACCGGTCCCCACTTCCACTCGCGAACCCGAGAGGTCGTTGTGGAACGTGTTGTCGTTGACCTGCACCTTGTTGTTCTTGGCGAACTCCTGCACGAAGGCAGTGCGCAGGTACGGCTGGACCACGCGACCGTCGCCGATGTCGAAGTTGCGCCCGCCAGTCACGCCGACCTTGCCGAGCAGCGACAGGGTACGACCGTTTTCTGCCTTCATGTCGTTACTCAGCTTGTAGTCCTTGGCCCCCACGGCCATGGCCGAAAGCTGTACCGCCGGCTCGACGAAGTAGTCGTTGTCCAGCTTGATGTGACGACCGAACTCGCCGGAAACACCCACACCCATGTTCTTGTGATTGCCCTTGGCTTTCTGGCCGTCGCTGAGCGCCACCGACGACTTGTTGTGGAAGCTGTTGAGCTTGGCCACACCGTCGAAGTAGTAACCGCTCTGCTCGTCCAGCCAGGTGGCGTAACCACCGATATAAGTGCTGTGCACAGTACCGTGGGTACCACGACCCAGGTTCAGGTCGGACTTGCTGTAGCCGCCCATCACACCGGCCAGCCATTGCCCGTCACCGACCGGCAGGCGCCCGTCCGCACCCAGGGCAAAGCCCTGCTGGTTCTGGTCATAGGCGACACCCTTGCCGGCATCGACCTTGTGCTTGTTGCCATAGGTGCGCATCCAGCCGCCACTTTGGCCGCCGTTGAAGCGCAACTCGCCCATGCGCGAACGCAGGGAGGTCAGCTCGCCGTACATCACGGTCGGCGCGACATTGGCCAGGGCCAGTACCGAACGGGTGCCCGGGCTGATGACCTTGGTGTCCGGGTCCAGGTGCCAGTCTTTGCCGTCGTTATCGGCGATCAGGCTGTAGGAGTAGGTCCCGACGTCCACGCGGTCGCCCAGCAGGCTGAAGGTCGCACGACCATCGGCCGTGTGCACCACGTGCAGACGGTCCTCGGACAGCGGGTCGGCACCGCTGCTGTTGATCAGCAGTTGATGCGCGCCTTCGGAGGTGCCGGTGACGTTGAGGAAATCACCCTGCAGATGAGCGAAGTCGGCGCTCATGATAAAGGTACCGTTGCCCGCGAGGTTTTCCACGTCCAACTGGTAGAACGCGCCCAGGTCGCCGAACTTGACGTTGCCGCCGGCCATGTTCAGGTCACCGATGCTCTGGTCGTCGGTCATCACCCAGGTGGCATCGCTGTTGAGCGCCAGGCTGTCGACGTTGTCGAGGCGGCCGGTGAGCACCGAGCCATTGTTCAGGGCTACATGGGCGGTGCCGTTGACATCCTTGACCAGGTCGCCGGTCATGGACGCGCCATTGAGGCTCAGGTTCAGGGTACTGGCATCGCCCACCTGGATATTGCCGGTCAGGGCGCTGTTGCTGACGCGCATGTTGGCGTCGGCACCCTCGGCCAGTTCCAGCATGTTGCCGTTGCCGCCGATCAGGGTCGAGCCGTTGTTGACATCGATTTCGGCGGTGGTCGGGAACGCCGGGTCAGCGACAACCCGCAGCGCGGCGCCGGTCAAACCCTCGACCCGGGTGCCGTCCAGCGTCAGGGTGGCACCCTCGTCCGTTTCAAAGTCCGGGTACATGACAACACCGTTGGCGCTGCCGGTGATGGTGCTGTTGATCGCGGTCAGGCGTCCGCCCAACATGTCCACGCCACTGCTCTCGGCTCCCGTTCCGGTGACGCGGGAACCCTCAAGGGTCAGATCGCCATAGGCGCCGATGATGACACCCCGGGAACCACCACTGATGCTGCTGTTACGGACCACGGCAGTGGACCCGCTGTTTGGCACACCAATAAGGCTACCCAACGAAAGCCCGGCGCCATCGCGGCTGGAAACCGTGGAGTCGGTAATACTGGCATTACTGTTGAACAGTTGGATACCCGTTTGCGTGGAGGCGGAAACACCCGCGCCACTGATATTCACGGTCGAGTTACGCGCGTTAATATCCAGGGAGCGAGCTCCATCGACGACATTCAAGGTCGCGCCATTGTTCAACTGATAACGATCAAGAAGATCGCCAGAACGAACAGTATGCTCCCGACCATCAATCACAGCGGCCTGCGCATAACTACCCAACAGGGTAAAGGGCGCTACTGCAATAAACTTGATGGCGATGGATAATCGCGAATAGTTGAAACCTTTTTTCATATCTACACACATTTCAAGCAAACCTCTAACATCATGTGACGGGAATATCCCGATCCATAAAGCCGAGTATTTGGTCCCGGCTTCGAGAGGCGCTCAAACTACAGATATGAAGGCAAAGATCATGTAGGATAATTCCTTCAACAATGAAGTAATTTCCTCAAGATCTGTCCAGATATAAAAAAGGGAGCACGAGGTTCAAACCCCTTGCTCCCGGGTCAAACAAGGCCCTTCGTTCACTCGTCCAGGGTGATGCGACAGCCTTCACCGTCCAGTTCCTGTTGAAGCAGTAAGGCTTCAGCCGGGTCGGAAGTGCCACCGCCGAAGCCATCCGCCTTGATCAGCCGATAGCGAACCCTGATTTTCGACTCGAATCCGCCCAATTCGATATAGGGTGAATAGGGCACGGTCAGCAGCTCTCCGGGATGACCGGCATCACTGTGGTCCTGGGTCACCTCGATGGGGAAATCGCCTGCGGCGGCACCAATCTCGGTCTCGGTCTCAAACCCCTGTAACAGTCGCCACTCGACCACGATCTGATCACCGACTTTTATATGGGTCCTGTCCAATATCCGAAGGGGAATTCCATTATAGGGCTGGTGCGTGCAGTTGATCAGAAACAACCCCGGCGTCAAATCTATCTTGCGCATGAAAGTGACGACTTCAAGATCGCCTATTTCAAATATATTGACGTTGACCGTTGTCCTGGGTGATTCGATTTCATTGTCGTTGATATTGTTATTCAGTGTGTAATACACCGGGTGTGCGCCATTTTTGACGGTGTCGATCACCGTCCAGGGAACGATCAACTCGAAATGACCTCGTGTCAGGTCCGCATCGTCGACCGTATGCGCAGGAGAGAAAACCGCTTCCGTCCCCCAATACAACTGAACCTGATGACCGATCGCAACATCGTCATACAGATCGAAGGTGACGGTCGCCGGCTCGCCGATATCACCTGGCCCCAGTTCATTTTCTTCGTCCTCAGAGGAGGTCACCAGGGGTGGATCAAGGTCCGGGTTGATCGGCCCCGGATCAATCGGATTAACACCGCCGCCAGCGACCGACAGGTCCACATCCACGGAAATGGGCGGGGTGTAATCATAATTATCGCCACCGCGCACGATCTTGTAGCTCACCGGCGCAGTATATGGCGCCGTGACGCCTCCGGCCTTGAGAGTCTCCCAGGGCACATTCACCGAGGCAGGAAATGACAGCCGATCCAATGGTTTGACCAGCGAATGCCCGTTGAAGCTGACGACGATGCTGTCGCCAATCATGGCGTTGTCGTAACGATCGATCTCGACCGTGACACCTATCTGCGCATCCTTGAGATCGATGGGCGCCAGGGGGACCCGAGGCGGCTGCAGATTGGAAGGCACCGGGTCGATGACCACCCGCAAAGGGTAGGGTTTGGCAGGTTTACTGTCATTACCGGCCCGATCCCATAATTTGTAGGTCAGGTATTTTTCACCGTCCTGTTGGGCAACGATGGCGGTGGCCGGGATCGTGAAGGAGAAGGCCGTGCCATCGCCCGGCAAGTCCCCCCGGGCAATCGGCTGGGTATCGAAGTAACTCCAGAAGAACTCGTACCAGTCACCCGGATGGGGATCCGAATAGGGAGGAATCGTGACTTCCACCCCCCCATGGTCATCCAGGTAGTCGCCGGTGAGCAGATCGCCGACCTCTGCGGGCAACTCCACGGCTTTGGGCTCACTCAGGGTATTGGGATCGTACAGGTCGACGGTGAAACTGACCGGTTCCGCGATCCCGTATTGTATGCCTGAAGTCTGAACTTCATAGTGCAACTTTTTCAGACCATCCGCCCCCAGCAGGCTTTTCGGAATGCTCAGCTTCATGGGAAATTTGCCGGCCAACGGCTTATCCACCCTGATGATCGGGTCCAGCGTCACGTTGCCAAGCTTGATCGTCAAATAGTCCGGTCCCGGCACGTTGTTGCCGACCCACTGCGGAATATCGTACATCAGTCCGTTGCTGTTCAATTCTGCCCGACTGATAAGCCCCGGTTGACCGCCGGGCACATCAGGCAGCAAATTGGTCAGGGTTACCGGGGCGATCTCCACTTCCTCACGGGTACTGGCCCCGGTGTTTCTTGCGGTCAAGTACTGCGCCCGTTGGCGCTCTGCTTCAAAATGTTTTTTGGTGGTACGCATGCTGATGAACTCCCTCGCGGTAACGGAACACTCACCCTTGTGTGCAGGTGAACATGTTTTGCGGCCTTTACCACCGGCAGCCCGAAAAGGGCCCACCGCCGTACGTCGATCAAGGTGAATTCATTAGAGGGGAAATCCGTACCTCGCGCATCCTGTCAGTTCTGACAGGTGCCAGAATCGGAAAACTGTGCATCGCGGGAAAAAACCGGAAAAGTGTTTTTTTTAAAACGCGTGATGCTCAGCAGACCCGGCGGCTATTTCAAAACAAACTAACAACCCCTCTACGAGAATGAAAAACGAAAGGGCATGGCGCCCTCTCGTCTACTCGCTTCGCTGATGCTCAAGGCCGGTGCGCTATTCCCCCAGGCATCGTTTTCCTGATGCAAGAATCAATGAGACCGCCACCATTCTCATCTTCGACTCGCCGCCCGTGCCATCTGTTTTACTCAGGGTGTAATAGACCACCGCAGATCCATTCTGTGGCGTAACCAGCCCGGGAAGCGTGATCAACGGGTTGAACGGCAGGACGGTGATCACCACACCATTGCGGGCCTCTTCCTCACTCAGTACATGAGGAAATCGCTCCTCCGAGCCCGGAATGGCTGGCCCCGAGCCGTTGGTCGAGCTGTGGCCCCCCCAGAACAGGGTGACGGTGTCGTTTTCAGCAAAACGCGGATCGCCGGGAATCTGCACTCGGACCCCCTCCCAGGGAGGCGGCATGGTGTGGCAATTGATCTTGCCCTGAACCGCATCGATGAAGCTCGGCGCCACCAGGTCTTCGATCCGGGTAATGGTCACCTGAACAGGTGTATCGCGGGAACGTTGCCGATTGACGCCATTATCGGTCCAGTAATACACCGGCAAGCGGGGATGGCTGCCAACTCCCTCGACAATGGGCCATGGCACGTAGAGTTCGAGCAACTGTCCGCCGATATCCCCGGCCTTGACCGTGTAAGTGACGGCCAGGGCCGAATCGCTACCCCACATCAACTCAAGGGTTTCGCCCACCTGGGGATCATCGAACAGAAGCACCTCCACCCTCAGGTGCCGATTGCTATCGGCCGAGGTGACGATATCGTCGCCGGTCACCCCCTTGACCGTGACAGGGTCAAGCAACCGATTGATCGGATCAGGCCCTTCCGGGTTCGGGCCCGCGACCGTCAGGTCGACCATGAAGAATGCCGAAGGTGAGTTCTCGGGGGGCAGCGAGCCCTTCTGGTATCTGTAGTAGATTCGTGTCGACGTGGGTGCCGCAAAGCCTCCAGAGGAAACGATCTGCCAACTGACGTCACGAGGAATCGGCCAGAGGTTGACATCCTCCAACAAAAAAGACGGCATCGCATGGGTGTTCCAATAGGGCATTACCCCGTCGCCCGCCTGCGCGCCATCAATGAACGGTATGTTCATGACCACGCCGGCGCGAACATCGGCCAGATCGATCAGGTCATCACTCGCCAGAGGTACCCTGGGTTTCTCCAGATCTCCCGGCATCTGCGCCGTCAGGACTTCAACCTTGGTCGGATCGGAGAAACCCCCGAGGTTACCGGCACGATCCTTCAAGCGATAGCTGGCATAACGCACGCCGGGACCGCTTTTGCGGATGACGGATTCGGGAATCGTGTACTCGACGGGCTGCCCCTGGGCGTGATCGAAGGTGATCGACAGAGTTCCAGCCTCGTCCTCATCTGCAGTCAGTCGCCGAGGCGTTTTCGACCAGTAGTAAATCACCTGGTCTTCCATCAACAGATCAGGCCATCGATCGACGGTGGTCGGCGCACCACCATGGGTATTGAGGTACTCGTCGGTCAGCCCGTCACGCTCCACCTCATTCTCGAAATGCAATGGAGGCCCGGAGTTATCCTGATTCGGCGCGGTTTGATCGACATTGATAAAGGTCGGATCCGAAGTCGCGGTGCCCACCGCCGGGCTGGTCACTCGGTAGCGGATGACCCGAAAGCCGGGCTGGGTCAGGTAGTTGACAGGGATAGTGCGGGTATAGGGGAACAGCTGGTCTGGATCGTAGGGCCCTTGTATTTCGTATTTGGCGGCCGTCTCACTGCCCCATAACAGCTCGACCGTGGTCACGACGGGCAGATGGGCCTGATGACCCGCCCAGACTTTCTCGATCGTGACCTGCAGGTCCTCGAGCTGGGCACTCAGCGGAATCGTCAGTGCGGTTTCGTCAAACAGCAGTGGCAAGGCGGCGGGTATGTGCGGTTCGTCCAATTCAAGGATTCCAGGGTCGGGGGCACTGGGCAGCGACGTGTCCTGAGGCGGGTCAGCGATGGATAACCTGGATTTTCCTTTGGGTTCAGCCTTGGCTTTGGCCATTTGTCTTCTCCTCGAACAATGATCAACGAGCGGCCGTTGACCACCGGGTTGGCGCATGACCAACCGACAAGGCCGTGAAACACATTTAATGCGCAAAGCCGTGCGACGGGTACTGTCAGAAATGACAGGTCGCAGGGCCTTACGTCTGAAAAATCAGCCCCTGGGTAGCAGGGGCCGGGGTGTTCTGGCGGGGGGCGTTGGCGAGTTCGGGCCGTGTCAGAGTGGCGGCAAGGCCCACTCGATCGGCGCCAGGCCGTTCTGTTCGAGAAACTTGTTGGTGCGGCTGAAATGCCCGCAACCGATAAAGCCGCGATAGGCCGACAGCGGCGACGGGTGCACCGACTTGAGCACCAGGTGCTTGGTCGCGTCGATCAGTTTCTGCTTGCCCTGGGCATGGGCGCCCCACAGCAGGAACACCAGCTTGTCCTGACGCTCGCTGACCACTTCGATGATCCGGTCGGTGAAGAACTGCCAGCCGCGGTTGGCATGAGAGGCGGCATTGCCCCGCTCGACGGTCATGGTGGTGTTGAGCAACAGCACGCCCTGCTCGGCCCAGCTTTGCAGGTAACCGTGGTTGGGGATGTCGATGTTCAGGTCGCGCTGCAATTCCTTGTAGATATTGACCAGCGATGGCGGCGTCGGTACGCCCGGCTGCACCGAAAAGCACAGGCCATGGGCCTGGCCGGGACCGTGGTAGGGATCCTGGCCGAGGATCACCACTTTCACCTGGTCCAGCGGCGTGGTGTTCAGCGCATTGAAGATCAAGGGACCGGGCGGATAGATCTGCTTGCCCGCCGCATGCTCCTGGCGCAGAAATTCCCGCAACTCGTTCATGTAGGGTTTGTCGAACTCTTCACGCAGCGCGTGTTTCCAGCTCGGTTCGAGTTTGATGCGGTCGTCGTCGGTCATGGCCTGCAGGTGTCCGGAAATAACAATGGGCGGACACTAGGGAAAGCCCACCGCGCTTGTCAATTGATCCGAGGCATTACCGGCAGTTTCCCACACAGGGATCATACTGAGCATTCAACCCGCAGTCAGAGGTCGCGATGAACCTGCTTTTCGAAGAACTCATCAGCAGCGATGGCGCACGCATCGGCATCGCCAGCCTGAATGCCGAACATACCCTCAATGCCCTGTCCCTGCCGATGATCACCGCCCTGCACGAACGACTCGATGCCTGGGCCAGAGACCCTCATATCGTCTGTGTGCTGTTGCGCGGCAATGGCGCCAAGGCCTTCTGTGCCGGAGGCGAAGTGCGCAGCCTGGCCGAAGCCTGCCGCGCCCGGCCCGGGGAAGTACCGGCGTTGGCCGCGGACTTTTTCGCTGCCGAATACCGTCTCGATCATGCCCTGCACACCTACCCCAAACCATTGATCTGCTGGGGGCATGGTTATGTGCTGGGCGGTGGGATGGGCCTGCTGCAAGGTGCCAGTATCCGGATCGTCACGCCGGGCAGCCAGTTGGCGATGCCGGAAATCGGCATCGGCCTGTATCCGGATGTCGGTGCCAGTTGGTTCCTCTCGCGCCTGCCCGGCAAGCTGGGGCTTTTCCTCGGCCTGACCGGTGCCCGGATGAACGCCCGCGATGCGGTCGACCTCGGCCTGGCCGACCGCATCCTGCACGACGCGCAGCAGGATGAACTGATCGACGGCCTGCTGCAGCTCAACTGGCAGGAACCCCCGGCGCTGCAACTCAACAGCCTGCTCAGGGCATTGGAACATCAGGCCCGCGAGCTGCGTCCGGCGGCGCAGTGGATGCCGCGTCGGGAGCGGATTGATGAACTGCTGGATGTCGCTGATGTGGCCTGTGCCTGGAAGGGGTTGGTGCAGCACACCGAGGATGCCGACAGCCTGCTGGCCCAGGCGGCAAAGAACCTGCGGGACGGCTGCCCGCTGACCGCTCACCTGGTCTGGGAACAGCTCGCCCGGGCGCGCTACCTGTCGCTGACCGAGGTGTTCCAGATGGAATACACGTTGAGCCTGAACTGCTGCCGTCACCCGGAATTCAGCGAGGGCGTGCGCGCCCGGTTGATCGACAAGGACCAGCAGCCGCGCTGGCACTGGCCGGATGTGACGAGCATGCCACGGGCGGTGGTCGAGGCACATTTCCACAAGGCCTGGGAAGGGCGCCATCCACTGGCGGACCTCTCCAATTACTGAGGGGGAGTGGCAGGTCTTGTGTCTCGCCACACTGTGTTGTCTAGTGGCCACGGCCTCCACCACGCCCGTCATGGCCACCGTTGTGACCATGACCGCCGTTGCCACCGTGCTCGCCCCAGCCTTGCCAGTTAGGCTGCCCCCAGCCCCGGTTCGGATAAGGGCGTGGCGGCGGAGCGTAATAGCGCGGCGCCGGCGCCGAGTAGTAACGCGGCTGCGGTGCGTAGTAACGAGGTTGCGGGGCGTAGTAGTAGTCGCGCCGGTAATAGGAACCGCCGCCGTAATAGACCGGAGCCGGTGAGGTGTAGACGTCGGAACGGTAATAGCTCCCACCGCCCTCGTAATAAGGCGCACACGCGGAGAGAGTCAAAGCCAGGCTTGCCGTGAGAAGAAGTCGAAGGGACATGGCGGCCTCCTGGACCGCGAAGATGCCAGGCCAGCGACGCTGGTTGGCAGATGCCGATGGGGATATCGACGCCTACCTTTAAGACACTGAAACCCTCATGAAGTGCCGTTTACGCAATATTTTGAAACATGCATTCAACGGCACCCAAGGGATTCGCGCGACTGTCTCAGGGACGCGCGTTGAGCTGCTGTTGCAGGTTCTGGATCTGGCTCTGCAGGGTGTTGATATTGCGTGTGACCTGCCCTCGGAAAGCGTCGAACTCCGCCGTGCTGGCGCCCTGGCCGCCCGCCGCCTGGCGATTGTCCTGCTCGCTCTTGAGCACGATCATGTCCTGCTCCAGACGCTCCAGCGCTGCACTCGGATTGCCCTGCTTCTTCAAGGCGGCGATGTCGGCCGCATGGCTCTTGAGCTCGGCGTCGTATTTGGTGTTATCCGACTGGGCCGTCTTCAGTGCCGCCAGATCGCTGCTCAGGCTCTTGAGCTGCGCCTGCAACTGGCCGTTGGCGGTCTTCAGGTCAGCGGTCTGCTCGTTCATTTTCTGCAGGCGCTGATCCAGACCGGTCTGCTGCCCGGCGACGCCCTGCTGCTGACGATCCTGTTCCTGCAACTTGCCCTCCAGTTGCCGGATCTGCGACTTCAGGGCTTCGGTATCGCTGGTGCTGCTCGTTTCGCTCGACGCCACCTTGCCGGAGATCGCCTGCAGGCGCCCCGCCGCTTCCTCGCTGATACGCGCGAAGCTTTCCTGGGTGGCCACCAGTTGCTGCTCCATCAGCGAGATCTGCTGGAAGCTCCACCAGGCCAGCCCGGCAAAGGCAAAGAACAGCGCCCCCACCAGCGCCCACAATGGACCGGTACTCGGCCCCTTGACCTTGACCACCGGCGTGCTGCGCGAAGCAACCCGCGTGCGCTCACGCGCGGCGGGAGTGACCGGAAACTCGTCGTCATCCTCCACGTCGGCACGCAGGCTCGGTACATCATCGAAATCGTCGTTGGCATCGTTACGCATGAAAGAACCTTTACGAACCCGTTTAATGGCTAAATACGCGAGTATAAACCCGTTACCCGCCGCTCTGATCGACTCTGAACCGGGCGTTCGGTTCAGTGCTGGTCACCGAATGTTTCAGCGCGCAGCCGGCTCCTGAGCCTGCCACCAGTGGCAGAACTCATCCAGCGCCGCCCACAGGCTGACCTTCGGCTCGTAACCCAGATAATGCCGTGCGCGACTGATGTCGAGGGTGAAATCCTTGTTCATGACCTGCATGCCGAGTCGCGACAGCGTCGGCTCCGGGCGTCCCGGCCATAACGCACACGCCGCTTCGTTGAGCGCCGCGACGCTGTAGGCAAGACCGTAGGAGCGGTAACGCGTCACCTGCGGGACCTGCATCTGGCGCATCACGTAGTTGACCACATCCCACAACGGCACCGGCGTGCCGTTACTGATGTTGTAGACCTTGCCCAACGCCGAGCCGCTGGCCTGCAGGCAGCTCAACAGCGCCTCGTTGAGGTTCTGCATGCTGGTGAAATCGACCTTGTTCAAGCCATTGCCGACGATCGCCAGACGGCCCTTGCGCTGCATTTTCAACAGCCGCGGGAAGATGCTCATGTCGCCGGCCCCGGTGACGAAACGCGGACGCAGGGCCAACACCTCCAGGCCGAACTCCTGAGCGCCGAAGACCTTCTGTTCGGCGAGGAACTTGGTCGCCGCGTAGGGATGCCGGAAGCGCTTGGGCAGTTGTTCCTCGGTCAACCCCAGATGCGAGCGGCCGTCGAAATACACCGAAGGCGAGGACAAGTGGACCAGGCGCCGCACCTGCTCCTTGAGACACGCCTCGACCACGTTTTCGGTGACCAGCACATTGCCCTGGTGAAATGCCTGGTAGCGCCCCCACAAGCCGACAGCGCCGGCGCAGTGCACCACGGCCTCGACATCGCGGCACAACTCGCGCACCAGTTGCGGGTCGCCAAGGTCGCCCTGGATGAACTCGGCACCGCGGCGCACCAGATGCTCGACGCCCTCGGCCCGGCGGCCATTGACACGCACCTCATAGCCCTGCTCGAGGGCGCAACGCGCAAAGCGTCCACCAATAAAGCCGCTCGCGCCGGTGACCAGAATTTTCATGTCGTCTCCAAATACCTTGATTCGTGTTGCCTGCTACTTAAACGCTGCCGCTCACAGCAAAGGCACCAGCCAGTGGGCCGCCGAACGCGCGAGGTGTTCGGTCAGGTGGCCGAGCAACTGGCCACCGTTGCGCCAATGATGCCAGTACAACGGCACATCGACCGGCCTATCTGGAATCAACTCCACCAATCGCCCCTGTGCCAATAGCTCCTGGACCTGCAATTCGGGTACCAGGCCCCAACCGAGGCCGGCTTCGCTCATCCGCAGGAAACCTTCGGCCGACGGACACAGATGGTGCTCGAAACCACCCTCCACGCCCAACGCGGCGAGGTAACGATGCTGCAGCAGATCGTCCGGGCCGAACACCAGCGCCGGCGCCCGCGCCAGCGAATGCACATCGACCCCGCCGGGGAAATGCCGGGCCACATACGCCGGGGTGGCCAGCGCCCGGTATCGCATGGCGCCCAGAGGCAGGCTGCGCGCACCGGCGACCGGACGCTCGCTGGCACAGACACAGGCCGCCACTTCGCCTGCACGCATGCGTTTGAGGCCCACGGTCTGATCCTCCACCACCAGATCCAGCAAGAGATGGTTGGCCACACAGAAGTCCCCCACCGCCTGTGCCCACCAGGTCGCCAGGCTGTCGGCGTTGATGGCGATGCGCAGACGCTCCGGCTGGCCCTCCTCGTCCAGCGCCGGGACCTGGCTCTGCAGGTCGCGTTCGAGCAGCCGCACCTGCTGCACGTGGTTGAGCAGACGCCGACCGATCTCGGTCGGGCTCGGCGGCGTGGCCCGCACCAACACCGGCTGGCCGACCCGCGCCTCGAGCAGTTTGATCCGCTGGGAAACAGCCGACTGGGACAATCCCAGTACCTGCGCAGCACGATCGAACCCCGCCTGTTCGACCACGGCGGCCAGGGCGGAAAGCAACTTGTAGTCGAACATCAGTTTTCCTAATGAGCGATCATCAATATTTGTTTTTCTTATACAGGATCGCGGCGGAGAATGCCCGCCAGAACGGTTGAACGACCCAAACTCTTGAACGATAAGGAACACCCTGGTTATGTGGCAAAGTTATGTGAATGGCCTGTTGGTGGCGGCCGGACTGATCATGGCGATCGGCACGCAAAACGCCTTTGTCCTGGCCCAGAGCCTGCGCCGTGAACATCATCTGCCGGTCGCCGCGCTGTGCGTCGCCTGCGATGCGATCCTGGTCGCGGCCGGTGTGTTCGGCCTGGCCACCGTGCTGGCCCACAGCCCGACATTGTTGGCCATCGCCCGCTGGGGCGGCGCCGCTTTCCTGATCTGGTACGGCAGCCAGGCACTGCGCCGCGCCTGCTCGCGGCAAAGCCTGCAGCAGGGCGAGGGCCAGACCACCCGCTCGTTGCGGGCGGTACTGCTCAGCGCCCTGGCGGTGACGCTGCTCAACCCCCACGTCTATCTCGACACCGTGCTGCTGATCGGCTCACTCGGCGCCCAACAGACCGAGCCGGGCGCCTATGTGATCGGCGCCGCCAGTGCCTCTTTGCTGTGGTTTTTCACCCTGGCCCTGGGTGCCGCGTGGCTGGCGCCCTGGCTGGCGCGACCGGCGACCTGGCGTGTGCTCGACCTGCTGGTGGCGGCGATGATGTTCGGCGTGGCGGCGCAACTGATCGCTGCCGGTTAAGGGGACAAAAGGCTCTGGAACCTTTATTCCACACAGTTGTTGCGTGGTTAAGCCGCCACCCCGGTGCTATGATCGAAAGCCTGTGCCGCAAGGAGTACAAACTCCACGGCGCATTGTCGGGCCGCCCGTGATCGGCCTTGCGCTCACCGCAACTGACCTGATTAGGAGAACAATCATGGCTTTCGAACTGCCGCCGCTGCCCTACGCACACGATGCCCTGCAGCCGCACATCTCCAAGGAAACTCTGGAGTTTCACCACGACAAGCACCACAACACCTATGTCGTGAACCTGAACAACCTGGTGCCAGGCACCGAGTTCGAAGGCAAGACTCTGGAAGAAATCGTCAAGACTTCGTCGGGTGGCATCTTCAACAACGCCGCTCAAGTATGGAACCACACTTTCTACTGGAACTGCCTGGCGCCAAACGCTGGTGGTCAACCTACCGGTGCCCTGGCTGAAGCGATCAACGCCGCCTTCGGTTCGTTCGACAAGTTCAAGGAAGAGTTCACCAAGACTTCCGTCGGCACCTTCGGTTCCGGCTGGGGCTGGCTGGTTAAAAAGGCTGACGGTTCCCTGGCCCTGGCCAGCACCATCGGCGCCGGCAACCCGCTGACCAGCGGTGATACCCCGCTGCTGACCTGCGACGTCTGGGAACACGCCTACTACATCGACTACCGCAACGTGCGTCCTAAGTATGTCGAGGCGTTCTGGAACCTGGTGAACTGGAAGTTCGTCGCCGAGCAGTTCGAAGGCAAAACCTTTACCGCTTGAGACTGAAGCTCGCCTTCAAGAAACCCGGCCCTGCCGGGTTTTTTTATGCCCACGCGGCAGTCGTTGACGGCGCCTGCCCGCGAAAGTCCCTTGCCTGGATGTTGTTTATCGTTTAAACGCTCCAGCCGACTGCCGCCAAGTCAGCTAAATTGAAAGATGAACCCTCAAGTTCAGCAAGCGCGCTACCGACACAGTGCCTAGGGTCCGAAAAGGCACAAATGTGGCATTTTGGCCAAGCGTAGACACCGATCATCCCCCGCCGCATTGTCCCTTTGACTGCCGGGGCCGGATTGCCAATACTCATGGCTACTTGATGCTACCCGCACGGAACAAGGAATAGCCCTTTGAAGCTGGAACTCAAGAACAGCTTGTCGGTGAAGTTGCTCCGGGTCGTGCTGCTGTCGGCGTTGATTGTCGGCATGCTGCTGAGCTGTGCGCAAATCGTGTTCGATGCCTACAAGACCCGCGAGGCCGTGGCCAACGACGCCCAGCGGATCCTCGACATGTTCCGTGATCCCTCGACTCAAGCCGTCTACAGCCTCGACCGGGAAATGGGCATGCAAGTAATCGAAGGCCTGTTCCGGGACAAATCCGTGCGGATGGCGTCCATCGGCCATCCGAATGAAACCATGCTCGCAGAAAAATCCCGTGAGCTACAGACCTCCTCCAGCCGTTGGCTCACCGACCTGATCCTCGGCCAGGAACGTACCTTCACCACTCAACTGGTGGGCCGCGGCCCCTACAGCGAGTATTACGGCGACCTGAGCATCACCCTCGACACCGCAACCTATGGCCAGAGCTTTCTCTTCAGTTCAGTGATCATCTTCATCTCCGGCATGCTGCGGGCGTTGCTCATGGCACTGGTGCTGTACCTGGTCTACCACTGGCTGCTGACCAAGCCGCTGTCGCGGATCATCGATCACCTGACCAACATCAATCCCGATCGCCCCGCCGCCAACCAGTTGCCCCTGCTCAAGGGCCACGAGACCAACGAACTGGGTACCTGGATCAACACCGCCAACCAGTTGCTGGCCTCGATCGAACGCAATACCCATCTGCGCCACGAAGCGGAAAACAGCCTGCTGCGCATGTCCCAGTACGACTTCCTCACCGGTCTGCCAAACCGTCTGCAACTGCAGCAACAACTGGACAAGATCCTCATCGACGCCGGACGCCTGCAACGTCGGGTTGCGGTACTGGTGGTCGGCCTCGATGACTTCAAGGGCATCAACGAACAGTTCAGTTACCAGGCGGGCGACCAGTTGCTGCTCGCCCTCGCCGACCGCCTGCGCGCCCACAGTGGACGCCTCGGAGCCCTGGCACGGCTGGGTGGTGACCAGTTCGCGCTGGTCCAGGCCGACATCGAACAGCCCTACGAAGCCGCCGAATTGGCGCAAAGCATCCTCGATGACCTGGAAGCACCGTTCGCCCTCGACCACCAGGAAATCCGCCTGCGGGCCACCATCGGCATCACGCTGTTCCCGGAAGATGGCGACAGCACCGAGAAGCTGCTGCAGAAAGCCGAGCAGACCATGACCCTGGCCAAGACGCGCTCGCGCAATCGCTACCAGTTCTACATCGCCAGCGTCGACAGCGAAATGCGCCGCCGGCGCGAGCTGGAAAAGGACCTGCGCGAAGCCCTCAATCGCAACCAGTTCTATCTGGTCTACCAGCCGCAGATCAGCTACCGCGATCATCGCGTAGTCGGCGTCGAGGCGCTGATTCGCTGGCAACATCCGGAGCATGGGCTGGTACCACCTGATCTGTTCATTCCATTGGCTGAACAGAACGGCACGATCATCGCCATCGGCGAATGGGTACTGGACCAGGCCTGCCGGCAACTGCGCGAATGGCATGACCTGGGTTTCAGCGAGCTGCGCATGGCGGTCAACCTGTCCACCGTGCAGTTGCACCACGCCGAGCTGCCAAGGGTGGTCAACAATCTGCTGCAGATGTACCGCCTGCCGCCGCGCAGCCTGGAACTGGAAGTCACCGAAACCGGCCTGATGGAAGACATCAGCACCGCCGCCCAGCATCTGCTGAGCCTGCGCCGCTCCGGCGCACTGATTGCCATCGACGACTTCGGCACCGGTTATTCGTCGCTGAGCTATCTCAAGAGTCTGCCGCTGGACAAGATCAAGATCGACAAGAGCTTCGTCCAGGACCTGCTGGATGACGACGACGATGCGACCATCGTCCGAGCGATCATCCAGCTGGGCAAGAGCCTGGGCATGCAGGTGATCGCCGAGGGCGTGGAGACCGTCGAGCAGGAGGCCTATATCATTTCCGAAGGCTGTCATGAAGGCCAAGGCTATTACTACAGCAAGCCACTCCCGGCGCGGGAGCTGGGCGCCTATCTCAAACAGGCCCAACGCAACAACGCGCTCCTCCTTCAGTAACTGCCGCCCCATGCATATATCAAACCGTAATCAATCAATAGATTATTAGTAAATATTTCCACCACTAATCCTTTACACAAAATGCAAATCTTTCGCATTATGTGCCGGTTTTGCGTGTCCCCACGCGCACTTGCCCAACCTCTCGAAGCAGGATACTCCGCCATGATTCGTATGCCTCTGGCCACCGCCAGCCTGTTGGCCCTTGCCATCGCCCTCGCCGGCTGTGGCGACAAGGACAAGGAAAAAACCGCAGCCGCCACGCCGACACCGGCCGCCAGCGCTGCGGCCACGCCTGCCAGCGACGCTGCCGGCAAGGTTGACGAGGCCGCCGGCAAGGCGGTGGTCGCGCATTACGCCGAACTGGTCTTCGCGGTATACAGCGACGCCGAATCCACCGCCAAGACCCTGCAACAAGCCATCGACGCCTTCCTCGCCAAGCCGAACGACGACACCCTCAAGGCCGCCAAGGCCGCCTGGGTAGCGGCTCGTGTACCTTATCTGCAGAGCGAAGTGTTCCGCTTCGGCAACACCATCATCGACGACTGGGAAGGCCAGGTGAACGCCTGGCCCCTGGACGAGGGGCTGATCGACTATGTCGATGCCTCCTACGAGCACACCGTGGGCAACGCGGGCGCCAACGCCAACATCATCGCCAACAAGAAGGTTCAGGTCGGCGAAGACAAGTTCGATGTCTCCGAGATCACCCCGGAAAACCTCGCCAAACTGAACGAACTGGGCGGTTCCGAAGCCAACGTCGCCACCGGCTACCATGCCATCGAGTTCCTCCTCTGGGGCCAGGACCTCAACGGTACCGGCCCGGGCGCCGGCCAGCGTCCGGCCTCGGACTACCTGGAAGGTGCCGGTGCCACCGGTGGTCATAACGATCGCCGCCGAGCCTACCTCAAGGCCGTGACCCAACTGCTGGTCAACGACCTGGATGAGATGGTCGACAACTGGAAGCCGAACGTGGCCGACAACTATCGCGCCAGCCTGGAGGCCGAACCGGCCGAAAGCGGCCTGCGCAAGATGCTGTTCGGCATGGGCAGCCTGTCGCTCGGCGAACTGGCGGGCGAGCGGATGAAAGTGTCCCTGGAGGCCAACTCCCCGGAAGACGAACAGGACTGCTTCAGCGACAACACCCACAACTCGCACTTCTACGATGCCAAGGGCATCCGCAACGTCTACCTGGGTGAATACACCCGTACCGACGGTACCAAGCTGACCGGTCCGAGCCTGTCGTCGCTGGTGGCGAAGGTCGACCCGGCCACCGACAGCGCGCTCAAGAGCGACCTGGAAACGACCGAAGCGAAGATCCAGGTCATGGTCGATCATGCCAACAAGGGTGAGCACTATGACCAGTTGATCGCCGCCGGCAACGACGCGGGCAACAAGATCGTGCGCGACGCCATCGCCGCACTGGTCAAGCAGACCGGCTCGATCGAACAGGCTGCTGGCAAGCTGGGCATCAGTGAACTGAACCCGGACAGCGCCGACCACAAGTTCTGATCGACACCTGGCCGCCCCTCCTGAACAGAGGGGCGGTCCTGTAGACGGATACCCACTCGCCACAAACGAACCCACTTGCCAAAAACGGCTGATGCCGTCACGGATAACGGTTGGTTCAGCACAACATTTACTGATCTGGGCAAACACTTGCCCAGTCCCGGCCCGATAAAATTCGCGCCCTGTCTCGAATCCTGTTCCTATGTCCATGCCTTCGTTACCCCTTCGCCTGTCCTCGTTGCTCCTGGCCCTGGGCCTGAGTGCCTGCGATGACGCCTCGCGCTTTACCGCGCCCGAACCCGGCGAAGCGCGCTCCGGTGGCCAGACCACGGTGAGCGGGAGCGATCGCAACGCCTTTTCGCTACCGGCGGCCAACCTGTCGCCGAACCGCCGCCTGGACTTCAGTGTCGGTAACAGTTTCTTTCGCAGCCCCTGGGTGATCGCGCCCTCGACCACCACGGCCCGTGACGGCCTGGGGCCGCTGTTCAATACCAATGCCTGCCAGAACTGCCATATCAGGGACGGACGCGGCCATCCGCCCACACCCGATTCGGATAACGCTGTCTCGATGCTGGTGCGCCTGTCGATCCCCAACGCCCCGGCCTACGCGCAACTGATCGAACAACAGGGCGTGGTACCTGAACCGGTCTACGGCGGCCAGTTGCAGGACATGGCCATTCCCGGCGTTGTGCCGGAAGGCAAGGTCCGGGTCGAGTACGAGCCCGTGCCGGTACGTTTCAAGGACGGCACCGAAGTCGAGCTGCGCAAGCCACGCTTGCTGATCAGCCAGTTGGGCTACGGTCCGATGCACCCAGACACACGTTTTTCCGCCCGCGTCGCCCCGCCGATGATCGGGCTGGGCCTGCTGGAGGCGATTCCCGAGGAAGCGATTCTCGCCAACGCGAAAAACCCGCCCGGCGATGGCATCGCCGGGCGGCCGAACCGGGTCTGGGACGATGCCCTGGGTAAAACCGTACTCGGCCGCTTCGGCTGGAAAGCCGGGCAACCCAACCTCAATCAACAGAACGTTCACGCCTTTTCGGGTGACATAGGCCTCACCACGACGCTGCGGCCCTTCGATGACTGCACCGCCACCCAGACCGCCTGCCGCAACGCCCCCAACGGCAACGGTGCCGACGGCGAACAGGAAGTCAGCGACAACATCCTGCGCCTGGTACTGTTCTACACCCGCAACCTGGCCGTTCCAGCCCGCCGGGACGTCGGTGCGGCGCAAGTGCTGGCCGGCAAGACACTGTTTCACCAGGCCGGCTGCCAGAACTGCCACACCCCGCAATTCACCACCTCGGCCACCGCCGCCGAACCGGAACTGGCCAGCCAGGTGATCCGCCCCTACAGTGATCTGTTGCTGCATGACATGGGCCCGGGCCTGGCGGACAACCGTACCGAGTTCCTCGCCAGCGGCAGCGACTGGCGTACCCCGCCGCTGTGGGGCATCGGCCTGACCCGCACTGTCAGCGGCCACAGCCAGTTCCTGCATGACGGTCGGGCCCGCGACCTGATCGAAGCGGTGCTCTGGCACGGCGGCGAAGCCTTGCCGGCGCAGCAGCGCGTGTTGTCGTTCAATGCCGAGCAGCGCGCTGCGTTGCTGGCTTTCCTGAATTCGCTATAAGAAATCCTTAAATCAGAGGACCTGGACATGTTCCGCCCCAAACTGTTGTTCACCAGCCTCGCCGCACTCGCCCTTGGCGCCTGCTCACCTCAGGACCCGCAGGCAATCACCTCGGCGGCCATCGCCAAGCAGGTGATCCTGCCGACCTATAGCCGCTGGGTCGATGCCGACCGGCAACTGGCGGTCAGCGCCCTGGCGTTCTGCCAAGGCAAAGCCAGCCTGGACACCGCCCGTGCCGATTTCCTCCACGCGCAAAAAGCCTGGGCCGAGTTGCAGCCATTGCTGATCGGGCCTCTGGCCGAAGGCAATCGCTCCTGGCAGGTCCAGTTCTGGCCGGACAAGAAGAACCTCGTCGGACGCCAGGTCGAGCAACTGGTCAGCGCCCAGCCACAGATCGATGCCGCGACCCTGGCCAAGTCCAGCGTGGTGGTGCAAGGCCTGTCAGCCTACGAATACATCCTGTTCGACAGCCGGATCGACATGGCCGACAGCGCCCAGAAAGCCCACTATTGCCCCCTGCTGATGGCCATTGGCGAACGCCAGAAGAACCTTGCCGAAGAGATCCTGTCGAGCTGGAACACCCAGGACGGCATGCTCGCGCAGATGAGCAAGTTCCCGAACCAGCGCTACGCCGATTCCCACGAAGCCATCGCCGATCTGCTGCGGGTGCAGGTCACCGCGCTGGACACCCTGAAGAAAAAACTCGGCACGCCGATGGGGCGTCAGGCCAAGGGGATCGCCCAACCATTCCAGGCCGACGCCTGGCGCAGCCAGTCTTCGCTGCAAAGCCTGCAAGCCAGCCTGGCCGCCGCCCGCACCGTCTGGGCTGGGGTCGACGACAAGGGCCTGCGCGGCCTGCTGCCGGCCGAGCAGAAGCCGTTGGCCGACAAGATCGACGCCGCCTATGCTGCGTCGCTGAAGCTGTTCGCCAGCAACCAGCGCTCGCTGACCGAGATGCTCGGCGACGACGCCGGTCGCCAGCAACTCAATGACCTCTACGACAGCCTCAACGTCGTCCACCGCCTGCACGAAGGCGAGTTGGCCAAGGCGCTGGGCATCCAACTCGGCTTCAATGCCAACGACGGTGACTGATGATGTTGCGACGCCAGGCCCTGACCTTGGGTAGCCTGCTGCTCAGCGCGATCACGCTGGGTGGCTGGACCCTGTTCCGACAGAAAGACCAAAACCCGCTGCTGCTCTCGGCCCGCGACGATGGCGACGGCGGACACTATGCCGTGGGGTATCGGCTGGACGGCAAGCAGGTCTTCGCGACCCGTGTCAGCCAGCGTTGCCACGACATCATCAACCACCCGACACTGCCCCTGGCGGTGTTCATCGCCCGTCGTCCCGGCACCGAGAGCTACCTGATCGACCTGCGCGACGGACGCCTGTTGCAGACCCTCGTGTCGCAGCCGGACCGGCACTTCTACGGCCATGCGGTAATCCATCAGAGCGGCGACTGGTTGTATGCCACCGAGAACGACACCCGCGATCCCGGGCGGGGTCTGCTGGGGGTCTATCGGTTCGAGGACGAGCGCCTGGTCCATCATGGAGAAATTCCGACCCATGGCATTGGCCCGCACCAGGTCTCGTGGATGCCCGATGGCGAAACCCTGGTCGTCGCCAACGGCGGTATCCGTACCGAGGCCGAAAGCCGGGTGGAGATGAACCTCAATGCCATGGAACCGAGCCTGGTGTTGATGCGGCGTGACGGTACCCTGTTGAGCAAGGAGCGTCTGGCCCAGCAGATGAACAGCGTCCGGCACCTGGGCGTGGCCAGGGACGGCACCATCGTCGCCGGCCAGCAGTTCATGGGGCCGTCCCATGAGTCGTCCGAGTTGCTGGCGATCAAGCGTCCCGGCCAACCGTTCGTGGCCTTCCCGGTGGCCGAACAGCAACTGCAGGCGATGGGGCACTACACCGCCAGTGTTGCGGTGCACAGTGAACTGCGCCTGGTGGCGTTGACGGCGCCCAGGGGCAACCGATTCTTCATCTGGGAGCTGGATAGCGGACAACTGCGCCTGGATGCACCACTGCCCGACTGTGCCGGTGTCGGCGCAGTCGCCGATGGATTCGTGGTCACTTCCGGCCAGGGCCGCTGCCGTTTCTATGATTGCCGGCAGAAAGAGCTGACAGCAAAACCCTTGGATCTGCCTGCAGGGCTTTGGGACAACCATCTGCATCTGGTGTAGGACCTGGAGGGCCCCTGGCGGTGCGGGGTCCCGGCTTGCCCGCGAAAGGGCATGACCAGCCACCGCATCCCTCACCAAATACCCCCTCTTCTCAACTCTCGCCATTGGCGTAATATCTGCTCACATAGCGTCAAGGCGACGCCTGGGTGCGGGAGTTATCGTGCAAGGCGGTTTTTCGACCTCCCTTTAGCCTCGCTTCCAAGGAACTGGAATATGCTGCGTCGCCGCATGCTGATCATGTTGGGTATCGTCCTGCTTGTCGTACTGGCGCTCGCCGGTTACAAGGCCTTTTCGATCTACAAGCAGATCCAGGTCTACTCCGCCCCCAAACCGGCCATTCAGGTCACTGCCGTCACCGCGAACGCCCGCCCCTGGCAGGAGCGCCTCCCCACGGTCGGCACCCTCAAGGCACTGCAAGGCGTCAACCTGAGCCTGGAAGTTGCGGGTACGGTCAAGACCCTGCAGTTCGAGTCGGGGCAAAAGGTCAAGGCCGGTCAAGCGCTGCTGCAACTCGACAGCGATGTCGAAAGCGCCCAATTGGAAACCGCCCAGGCCGACCTCGGTCTGGCGGAACTGGACTATGGACGCGGCGCCAAGCTGGTCGGTAGCCAGGCGATCTCCCGGGGTGAGTTCGACCGGCTTTCGGCGGTTCGGCAAAAGAACCGGGCCACGGTCAACCAGCTCAAGGCCTCTCTGGCGAAAAAGAAGATCCTCGCCCCCTTCAGCGGGACCATCGGCATTCGCCAGGTGGATGTCGGCGACTACCTCGCCAGTGGCACCGTGATTGCCACCCTGCAGGACCTGAGCAGCCTCTACGTCGACTTCTACCTGCCCGAACAGTTCGTCCCCAAACTGGCGGTCGGCCAACCCGTGCAGTTGAGCGTCGCCGCCTATGGCCAGGAAGTGTTCCCGGGTCGGCTCAGCGCCATCAACCCCAAGGTCGATGAAGCCACCCGCAACGTGCTGGTCCGGGCCACGTTGGCCAATCCTGATGGCAAGCTGTTGCCGGGCATGTTCGCCAACCTGCAGGTGTTGCTGCCAGCCCCGCAAGCCCAGGTGGTGATACCGGAGAGTGCCGTCACCTACACCCTCTATGGCAACTCGGTGTATGTCGTGGCCGAGAAAAAAGCCGAGGATGGCACGCTGCTGAAGGAGCCCGACGGCCGGCCACAGTTGATGGCGGAACGCCGGTTCATCAAGACCGCCGAACGCCGCGACGGACTGGTGAAGGTCATCGAGGGCCTCAAGGACGGTGAGCAGGTGGTCAGCGGCGGTCAGTTGAAGCTGGACAATGGCGCACACATCGCCATCAGTCAGGACAAGATGGCCCCGACAGCTACTCCAGCCCCTCCAGCGAACTGATCAGGGAGTCGATCATGGCCTTTACCGACCCGTTCATCCGTCGTCCGGTGCTTGCCTGCGTGGTCAGCCTGCTGATCGTTCTGCTGGGTTTCCAGGCCTACAGCAAGCTGCCGCTGCGCCAGTATCCACAGATGGAAAACGCCCTGATCACGGTGACCACCGCCTACCCCGGGGCCAACGCCGAGACCATTCAGGGCTATATCACCCAACCGTTGCAACAGAGCCTGGCGAGTGCCGAAGGCATCGACTACATGACCTCGGTCAGCCGACAGAACTTCTCGGTGATTTCGGTCTATGCACGGATCGGCGCCAACAGCGACCGGCTGTTCACCGAACTGCTGGCCAAGGCCAACGAGGTCAAGAACAAGCTGCCACAGGACGCCGAAGATCCGGTCCTGAGCAAGGAAGCCGCAGATGCCTCGGCGCTGATGTATATCAGCTTTTTCAGCGACCAGTTGAGCAACCCGCAGATCACCGACTACCTGTCGCGGGTGATCCAGCCCAAACTGGCGACCCTGCCCGGCATGGCCGAAGCGGAAATTCTTGGTAACCAGGTGTTCGCCATGCGCCTGTGGCTGGACCCGGTGAAGCTGGCCGGTTTCGGCCTCAGCGCAGCCGACGTGACCAACGCGGTACGCCACTACAACTTCCTGTCTGCAGCCGGTGAGGTCAAGGGCGAATACGTGGTGACCAGCATCAATGCCAGCACCGAACTGAAGTCTGCCGAGGCGTTCGCGGCGATCCCCCTCAAGACCGCCGGCGACAGCCGGGTGCTGCTCGGCGACGTGGCCCGGGTGGAGATGGGCGCGGAAAACTACGACACCATCAGTTCCTTCGGCGGCACGCCTTCGGTCTACATCGGGATCAAGGCCACGCCGGGCGCCAACCCGCTGGATGTGATCAAGGAAGTGCGCAAGATCATGCCGGAACTGGAGGCCCAACTGCCCACCAACCTCAAGGCGGAAATTGCCTACGACGCGACCCTGTTCATTCAGGCTTCGATCAACGAGGTGATCAAGACGCTGTTCGAAGCGGTCCTGATCGTCATCGTCGTGGTGTTCCTGTTCCTCGGTGCCTTGCGTTCGGTGGTGATTCCGGTCATCACCATTCCGCTGTCGATGGTTGGCGTGCTGTTCTTCATGCAGTTGATGGGCTACTCGATCAACCTCCTGACCCTGCTGGCGATGGTGCTGGCCATCGGGCTGGTGGTGGACGATGCAATCGTGGTGGTGGAGAACATCCACCGACATATCGAGGAAGGCAAGACACCGCTGGAAGCCGCCCTCGAAGGTGCACGGGAAATCGCCCTGCCGGTGGTCTCGATGACTATCACCCTGGCCGCGGTCTACGCCCCCATCGGTTTCCTGCAGGGCCTGACTGGCGCGCTGTTCAAGGAGTTCGCCCTGACCCTGGCCGGCGCGGTGGTGATTTCCGGGATAGTTGCCCTGACCCTGTCACCGATGATGTGTGCCCTGCTGCTGCGCCACAATGCAAACGCCTCGGGGCTGGCCCATCGCCTCGACCAACTGTTCGAAGGGCTCAAGCGGCGCTACCGCACACTGCTGCATGGCACCCTCGATACCCGGCCGGTGGTGGTGGTCTTCGCGGTCATCGTCCTCGGACTGATTCCGGTGCTGCTGAAATTCACCCATTCGGAACTGGCACCCGACGAGGATCAGGGCATCATCTTCATGATGGCCACCGCACCGCAACCCACCAACTTGAACTACCTGAACCACTACACCGACGAATTCATCACCATTTTCAAGGAGTTCCCGGAGTACTACTCGTCGTTCCAGATCAACGGTTTCAACGGTGTGCAGTCGGGTATCGGCGGCTTCCTGCTCAAACCCTGGAATGAGCGCCAACGGACCCAGATGCAGATTCTGCCCGAGGTCCAGGGCAAGCTGGCGAGTATCAGCGGACTGCAGGTTTTCGGTTTCAACCTGCCGTCGCTGCCAGGCACTGGCGAGGGCCTGCCGTTCCAGTACGTGCTCAATACCTCCAACGACTACAGCGCCCTGCTGGACGTTGCCAACCGCATCAAGAAGCGGGCACTGGAATCCGGCAAGTTCGCGTTCCTCGACATCGACCTGGCGTTCGACAAACCCGAAGTGGTGGTGGATATCGACCGGGGCAAGGCTGCGCAGATGGGCGTATCGATGCAGGACCTGGGCGCGACCCTGGCGACCCTGCTCGGGGAAGCCGAGATCAATCGGTTCACACTCGAAGGCCGCAGCTACAAGGTGATTGCCCAGGTGGAACGCGCCTATCGGGACAACCCCGACTGGCTGAACAACTATTACGTGAAGAATAGCGCCGACAGGCTGCTGCCGCTGTCAACGCTGATCAAGGTGTCGGACCGCGCCCGACCCCGCCAGCTGAACCAGTTCCAGCAACTGAACTCGGCGATCATTTCCGGCGTACCCATCGTCAGCATGGGAGAGGCCATCGAGACCATTCGCCAGATCGCCGCCGAAGAGGCGCCGACGGGGTTTGCCAGCGACTACGCCGGTGCCTCGCGGCAATTTGTCCACGAAGGCAACGCGCTGTGGATAACTTTCGGCCTGGCCCTGGCGATCATCTTTCTGGTGCTGGCCGCCCAGTTCGAAAGTTTCCGCGATCCGTTGGTGATCCTGGTGACCGTGCCGTTGTCGATCTGCGGGGCGCTGATTCCGCTGTTCCTGGGCTGGTCGAGCATGAACATCTACACCCAGGTGGGCCTGGTGACACTGATCGGACTGATCAGCAAGCACGGCATCCTGATCGTCGAGTTCGCCAACCAGTTGCGCCAGGACAAGGGCTTGTCGGCTCGTGAGGCGGTGGAAGAAGCTGCGGCGATTCGCCTGCGACCCGTGCTGATGACCACGGCGGCCATGGTATTCGGCATGGTGCCGTTGATTCTCGCCAGCGGTGCGGGGGCGGTCAGTCGTTTCGACATCGGCATGGTGATCGCCACCGGGATGTCGGTGGGCACGCTGTTTACGCTGTTCGTGCTGCCATGCGTCTACAGCCTGCTGGCGAGGAAGGATGCTTGAAGCTGGGTTCAGGACCACTGCTTGATAGGGGCGGGTGATCTAGCGTTCCCTGTAGGAGCCGGGCTTGCCCGCGAAGCTTTTAATGGCCGCACTGGCCCCTTCGCAGGCAATCCTTGCTCCTACAGGCCCTCGGCAGTCACTGGAACAGCGACTCGCTGGACAGACCGTTCTTCTCCAGGATCTCGCGCAGCCGTTTGAGGCCCTCGACCTGAATCTGCCGTACCCGCTCACGGGTCAAGCCGATCTCCAGGCCGACATCCTCCAGCGTGCTGCTTTCGTGGCCGCGCAGACCGAAGCGGCGTACCACCACCTCACGCTGCTTGTCGGTCAACTCCGATAACCACTGGTCGATACTCTGGGACAGGTCGTCGTCCTGCAGCAACTCGCAGGGATCGGTCGGCCGGTCATCCGTCAGGGTATCGAGCAAGGTCTTGTCCGAGTCCGGACCGAGGGAAACGTCCACCGAGGAGACCCGTTCGTTCAGGCCGAGCATGCGCTTGACCTCCGCGACCGGCTTTTCCAGCAGGTTGGCGATTTCTTCGGGAGAAGGCTCATGGTCGAGCTTCTGGGTCAACTCACGGGCAGCCCGCAGGTAGACATTGAGTTCCTTGACGACATGGATCGGCAGACGGATGGTGCGGGTCTGATTCATGATCGCCCGTTCGATCGTCTGACGAATCCACCAGGTGGCATAGGTCGAAAAGCGGAAGCCGCGCTCCGGGTCGAATTTCTCGACCGCCCTGATCAACCCGAGGTTGCCCTCTTCGATCAGGTCCAACAGCGAAAGCCCGCGATTGACATAACGTCGGGCAATTTTCACCACCAGACGCAAGTTGCTTTCGATCATGCGTTTACGGCCCGCCGGATCGCCGCTTTGCGACAGACGCGCAAAATGGACTTCTTCTTCCGGGGACAGCAAAGGGGAAAAACCGATTTCATTGAGATACAACTGGGTCGCATCAAGGGCCCGGGTGTAATCAATGTATTTGTGCTGCTTGAGTGCCGCAGCATTTTTGGTCTTGGCACGAACTGGGGGGGGAGAACCGTCGTCCTCCGGCATCATGTCCATGACAATGTCGGAGTCCATAAGGAGCACCTCATCGTCGATGTCAAACCCCGGCGCTTCTTTACTGAGAGCCATTTTTATAGTCCCTTGGTGAGTTCGACCTCAGGCTCAAGCGGCGCCTTTATCCCTGGCAACGCTGGAGCCTGTTCCCACTACATCATGAGAACAGGCTGGAAAACGGATCAACGACGGGGCAGGAATTGCAGCGGATCTACGGGTTTACCCTGGCGGCGAATCTCAAAGTGCAGTTTCACCCGGTCTGTACCAGTTGATCCCATCTCGGCAATTGTCTGTCCGACTTTGACCTGCTGCCCCTCCCGAACCAACAGCCTGCGGTTATGACCGTAGGCACTGACGTAGGTATCGCTGTGCTTGATGATGACCAGTTCGCCGTAGCCCCGTAACCCACTTCCGGCGTATACAACTGAGCCATCAGACGCAGCTAAAACAGGCTGTCCCAAATCCCCGGCGATATCAATACCTTTATTCAAACTACCGTTTGAAGCAAATTTTCCAATTAAAATGCCGTTTGCCGGCCAGGCCCAGCCCTTCGGGGCGGGCCCCGGTGGAGGGGTCGGTGTCGCCGTGGCGGTTGGCGTGGGAGTCGCTGCCGCCGGGGTGCCGGCGACGGTCGCCGGGCGTCGGGTGATGGTGGTTTTGCTCGACGAAGAGGACGAAGAGGTCGTCGTCGATGTCGCCACAGCCGCTGTTGAATTTGAACGGCTGTCAAAGCGAATCGCCTGACCGACGTGAATGGTGTATGGCTCTTGAATATTGTTGCGTGCAGCCAGGGCTTTCCAGTCCCAGCCGTAGCGAAAAGCGATCGAGAACAAGGTATCGCCCCGGACCACCACATGCTGGCCAGTGGTGGTCATCGGCCGTTGCGGTGCGGCACTGGCGGAGCTGGTTACATTGCCATTGCGATCCACGACGCGTACGCCGTTCTTGGGAGCACTGGAGCAACCAGCCAGTAACGCACTGAGGGCAAGACCGATCATCAGGCGCTGAACGCTTGTTTTACCCATACGCTGCCGAATGACTGTGAGACTCACCCGCCGCTCCCTTTGTGTTGGCTGACATGAATAATAGAGTGCCCATACAGGCCGTAGTGTGACGCAAGTATAACTGGCCGTTGGAGTTTTACGGACAGCAAAGCCCGATATGCGAGCAGCTTGTACAGTTCGACAGTGAAACTCGACACACTTTTAAACAGACGCTGCCTGCAAGTTCCGGCACTAAGACCGACAACACTCAACAGAATTCAGCGCACGACCTGAACAAATAACATCAAGGCTCAGGCCAGCGGCCCGTTGAGCAGCGGCACAAAGCGTACCGCGCCGAGCACATGCCGGGAAAATCCATGTTCCTCACGCACGATCAGCATCAGTTGCTGGACTTCGCCCGACCCGACCGGAATTACCAGGCGCCCACCGGGAGCCAGTTGGTCGAGTAACGCCTGGGGCACATCGGTCGCGACCGCGGTGACAATAATGCCGTTGTACGGTGCCAGCGCCGGCCACCCTTCCCAGCCGTCGCCCCAGCGGAACACCACGTTGCGCAGGTTGAGTTCGACCAGGCGCTCCTTGGCGCGGTCCTGCAGGACCTTGATCCGCTCCACCGAAAACACCCGCTCGACCAGTTGCGAGAGCACGGCGGTCTGGTAGCCGGAGCCGGTACCGATCTCCATTACCTTGTCCAGCGGCCCGGCCTCCAGCAGCAGCTCGCTCATGCGGGCCACCATATAAGGCTGGGAAATGGTCTGGTTGTGTCCGATCGGTAACGCGGTGTCCTCATAGGCCCGATGGGCCAGGGCTTCATCGACAAACAGATGGCGCGGCGTACGGCGGATCACTTCCAGCACCTGGGGATTGGACACCCCTTCGTCGTACAGTCGCTGGATCAGACGTTCGCGAGTCCGTTGCGATGTCATGCCGATCCCGCCCCGCAGCAAATCGTTTTCACGTGCCATCAGGCAAGCCCCTCCAGCCAACCGTCGAGACTGGCAAAGGCATCGTTGAACGTACGATCCAGCTGCAGCGGCGTGACCGAAACGAAGCCCTGCATCAGGGCATGGAAGTCCGTCCCGGGACCGCCATCCTCGACATTACCGGCCGCCGCGATCCAGTATCCGGCCTTGCCGCGCGGATTGACCTCGCGGATCGGCGCGGCCGCCCGTGCCCGGTGTCCCAGGCGGGTCAGGCGGATGCCACGGATATGCTCCAGCGGCAGGTTCGGCACATTGACGTTGAGCACGGTGCGCGGCGGTAGTTGAAGGCTCTCGTGGGCCTCCACCAGCAACCTTGCGAAATGCGCCGCGCTCGCCAGATTGTCGACCTGATGCGAGGCGAGCGAGAAGGCGAAGGAGGTCCGGGCGAGGAAACGGCCTTCCAGCGCCGCCCCGACCGTACCGGAATACAGCACGTCATCGCCAAGGTTGGCGCCCAGGTTGATACCCGAGACCACCATGTCCGGCTCGTAGCCCAGCAGGCCATTGACCCCCAGGTGCACGCAGTCGGTCGGCGTGCCGTTGAGGCTGATAAAGCCATTGGGCAAGGCGTGCGGATGCAGCGGACGGTCGAGGGTCAGCGAACTGCTGGTACCGCTCCTGTCCTGATCCGGGGCAATCACCCGGCACTCGGCATAGTCCGCCAGCGCAGCGTGAAGCGCGGCGAGGCCGGGGGCGAAAACCCCATCGTCGTTGGAAATCAGAATACGCATGAGCTGTCCGTCTGTCCCACCGGCACCAGATCAACAAGTTCGCGCACCAGAACAGTGGCGAAGCATCCGGCCGGCAGGACGAATTCCAGTTGCAGAATGTCCAGCGACGGATAATGCCACGTCAGCCCGCCAATGGGCAGCCGCAGGATGCGACGTTCGTGCTCCATTCCTGCCTTGGCGAGCCATTGGCACAGTTGCGGTTCACTGGCTGCGACCGCCTGTTCCAGGTCGAAGGTCGCCCCGGCGGTCGGCGAAGGCCCCTCGCCCCACTGGGGGCCGGTCGGATGCAGGTCGAGAATCGCCAGGCGCGGGTCGTGGCATTCGGCTTCGTTGGCCGGGAAAAAGCTGCGGCTGTCGGTAAAGGCCAGCAGGTCGCCGACCTGGGCGCGGTTCCAACTGCCCTCGGCGACCCGCGCCGCCAGCACCTGGTTGAACAGATAACTGCGGGCGGTGGAAAGCAGCCGCGAGCGTACGTTGCGCTGCTCCGGCAACGCCTGGCGCGCCGCATAGTCGCGGGCTTCACCAAGATTGCCGCCCTGGTAACCAAAGCGCTGGGTGCCGAAGTAATTGGGAATACCCAACTGGCAGATCTGTTCGAGGCGTTGTTCCAGGCCCGCCTTGTCAGCCTGCAACTGACTAAGGCGCAAGGTGAAGCCATTGGCCGAATGGGCCCCGCGTTGCAGTTTGCGCTTGTGCCGGACACTCTTGAGAATCCGCAGCGTATCGTTTTGCGCGGCCGTCATGTCCGGATCGGCCTTGCCCGGCAACTGGATGCTGAACCATTGCCGGGTGAGGGCCTGGCGATCCTTCAGGCCGGCGTAGCTGACCGTCCGCAGCGGCACGCCAGCGGCCTTGGCCAGGCGCCGAGCCGCTTCCTCGGTGTTCAGGCCACGCTTCTCCACCCACAACCACAGGTGTTCGCCATCACCGGACAAGGGAATATCGAGGACTTCATCGACCTGGAAATCTTCCGCAGTGGCCTTCAGTACCGCGCGGCCAAGGGCATCGCCATGGGCTCGGGGGCCCAGCAGTTCAAGTTCCGTCATGCGCGCAGCAACAAGGCGACGGAATGCACGGCGATGCCTTCTTCGCGCCCGGTGAAACCGAGCTTTTCAGTGGTGGTGGCTTTTACGTTCACTTGGTCCAACTCAACTTCAAGATCTTCGGCGATCAGCGCGCGCATCGATTCGATATGCGGCGCCATTTTCGGAGCCTGGGCAACAATGGTGTTGTCGACGTTGCCGACTTGCCAGCCGCGCGCCTTGAGCAACGACACCACGTGACGCAACAGCACGCGGCTGTCGGCGCCCTTGTAGGTCGGGTCGGTGTCGGGGAAATGTTTACCGATGTCACCCAATGCCGCCGCGCCCAGCAGCGCGTCACTCAGGGCGTGCAGCAGCACGTCGCCGTCCGAATGAGCCAGCAGCCCATGGTGGTGGGCAATCCGCACACCGCCCAAAGTGATGAAATCGCCTTCGGCGAAACGGTGAACATCATAGCCGTGGCCAATACGCATAAAAAACGCCCCGATTTAGTCAGGGCGTGATTCTACCTATTTTGTCCGGTATTAGGTTCTAGTACGAGAATTAGTCGAGCAACGCTCAGGCCAGGTAAAACAGGCCGAGCGGGCGCAGACCATTATCGTGCAGAACCGGCGCCCAGAGCTTCGCCGTGATGCCGCAGATGGTCGTCGATGAAACTGGCGATGAAGAAATAGCTGTGATCGTAACCCGGCTGCATGCGCAGGGTCAGCGGATGCCCGGCCAGCCTGGCCGCCTGCTGCAAGGCTTCCGGTTTGAGCTGATTGGCCAGGAAGTCATCGCGGTCGCCCTGGTCCACCAGGATCGGCAGCTTCTCGCTCGCCTCGCTGATCAACGCGCAGGCATCCCACTCGCGCCAGCGCGAACGCTCATCACCCAGATAACGCGAGAAAGCCTTCTGCCCCCATGGGCAATCCATCGGATTGCTGATCGGCGCGAAGGCCGAGAGCGACTGGTAACGCCCCGGATTACGCAAGGCACAGACGAGCGCGCCGTGGCCGCCCATGGAGTGGCCGCTGATGCCGCGCTTGTCGCTAGCCGGGAAATGCGCTTCGACCAGGGCCGGCAACTCGTGCACCACATAGTCGTGCATGCGGTAGTGACGAGCCCAGGGTTGTTGGGTGGCATTCAGGTAGAAACCGGCACCGAGCCCGAAGTCCCAGGCGTTATCGGGATCACCAGGCACCTCAGGGCCGCGCGGGCTGGTGTCCGGCGCAACGATGATCAACCCCAGTTGCGCGGCCATGCGCTGGGCGCCGGCCTTGTGCATGAAGTTTTCATCGGTGCAGGTCAGCCCGGACAGCCAGTACAGTACCGGCAGCTTGACGCCCTGCTCGGCCTGCGGCGGCAGATAGACGGCGAAGACCATGTCACAACCGAGCACATCGGAATGATGTTTATAACGTTTATGCCAGCCGCCGAAGCTCTTCTGGCAAGAGAGGTTTTCCAGAGACATTGGGACAACTCCGCACGGCAGGGGCCGGCTGACACGCAGGCCCCTGCACAGTAATCAGAAGTGGATGACGGTACGGATGCTCTTGCCTTCATGCATCAGGTCGAACGCCTTGTTGATGTCCTCAAGCCCCATCGTGTGGGTAATGAAGGTATCCAGCGGAATCTCGCCCTTCTGTGCCATGTCGACATAGCTCGGCAGTTCGCTGCGACCGCGCACGCCGCCGAATGCCGAACCGCGCCAGACGCGACCGGTCACCAACTGGAACGGACGGGTGGCGATTTCCTGGCCAGCCCCGGCCACGCCGATGATCACCGATTCGCCCCAACCCTTGTGGCAGCATTCCAGCGCCGCACGCATCAGTTGCACATTGCCGATGCATTCGAAGGAGAAATCCACACCGCCGTCGGTCATGTCGACGATGACTTCCTGGATCGGACGATCGAAATCCTTCGGGTTGACGCAGTCGGTGGCGCCCAGTTGCCGGGCGATCTCGAACTTGGCCGGATTGATGTCAATGGCAATGATCCGCGCAGCCTTGGCCTTCACCGCGCCAATCACCGCCGACAGACCAATCCCGCCCAAGCCGAAGATCGCCACGGTATCACCAGCCTTGACCTTGGCGGTGTTGAGCACTGCACCGATCCCGGTGGTGACGCCACAGCCCAGCAGGCAGACCTTTTCCAGCGGTGCATCCTTGGCGATCTTGGCCACGGAAATTTCCGGCAGCACGGTGTACTCGGAAAAGGTCGAGGTGCCCATGTAGTGGAAAATCGTCTCACCCTTGTAGGAGAAACGCGAAGTGCCGTCCGGCATCAGGCCCTTGCCCTGGGTGGCGCGGATCGCCTGGCAGAGGTTGGTCTTGCCCGACAGGCAGAATTTGCACTTGCCACATTCCGGGGTGTACAGCGGAATCACGTGATCACCGACCGCCACCGAAGTCACGCCTTCGCCGATGGCCTCGACAATCGCGCCACCTTCGTGACCGAGAATGGACGGGAAGATGCCTTCCGGATCCGCGCCGGACAGGGTGTAGGCGTCGGTGTGGCAGACGCCGCTGGCGACGACACGCAGCAGCACTTCACCGGCCTTGGGCATGGCGACATCGACTTCGACGATTTCCAGAGGCTTCTTCGCCTCGAAGGCAACGGCAGCACGTGACTTGATCATCCAGCAACTCCTGACAGTGAATGGCAAAGACCCCAGTGTAAATCATCGACTATTGGTGAATAATCCAGCCAAAAGCAAAACATTATTGCCATACAGGGATAATCAGATGAGCGATAACGGCTGGGAAGGGATCGACGAGTTCGTCGCCGTGGCCGAGTGCAGCCAGTTCACTGCGGCGGCGGAACGCATGGGGGTGTCCTCTTCGCATATCAGCCGGCAGATCGCCCGCCTGGAAGAACGCCTGCAAACCCGCCTGCTGTATCGCAGCACCCGCCGAGTCACGCTGACCGAAGCCGGCCAGACCTTCCTGCAGCATTGCCAGCGCCTTCAGGATGGTCGCGAAGAAGCCCTGCGCGCGGTGGGCGACCTGACCAGCGAACCCAAGGGCATGTTGCGCATGACCTGTGCGGTGGCCTATGGCGAACGCTTCATCGTGCCGCTGGTGACCACCTTCATGGGGTTGTATCCGCAGTTGCGGGTCGACATCGAATTGAGCAACCGCACCCTGGACCTGGTGCAGGAAGGCCTGGACCTGGCGATTCGGCTGGGTCGCCTGCAGGATTCACGGCTGGTAGCGACGCGGCTGGCACCGCGGCGGATGTACCTGTGCGCCTCCCCTTCCTATCTGGAGCGCTACGGCCGGCCCCACAGTCTGTCGGAATTGAGCCGGCACAACTGCCTGATCGGTAGTTCGGATATCTGGCAACTGGAACAGGAGGGCCGCGAGTTTTCCCAGCGGGTGCAGGGCAACTGGCGCTGCAACAGCGGCCAGGCCGTGCTCGATGCAGCGTTGCAAGGGGTTGGCTTATGCCAGTTGCCGGACTACTACGTGCTGGAGCATCTCCACAACGGCACGCTGATTTCCCTGCTCGACGCGCACCAGCCGCCCAATACCGCAGTGTGGGCGCTGTATCCACAACAACGACACCTGTCACCGAAGGTGCGCAAGCTGGTGGATTATCTCAAGGAGGGGTTGGCGCAACAGCCCGAATACACCGTCTGACCGGCGTTCCGTCGATGGCGTCGACAGGGGCGGTGAGACTTGAAGGTTTCAGCGACGATTGGCCCAGCGCAGGCGCAGCCACTCCAGGTCTTCGGGACGGGTGACCTTGATGTTGTCCGAGCGCCCTTCGATCAGCCGTGGGGCCTGGCCAGCCCACTCCATCGCCGAGGCTTCGTCGGTGATGGTCGCGTCGGCCACCAGGCTGTCGGCCAGCGCCCGATGCAGGGCGCCCAGGCGGAACATCTGCGGCGTGTAGGCCTGCCAGATCAGCGCGCGATCGACGGTTTCCTGCACCCGCCCCTGCTTGTCCACACGCTTGAGCGTGTCACGCGCCGGCACGGCCAGCAGGCCACCCACCGGATCGTCGGCCAGTGCGGCGAGCAGGTTATCGAGGTCGTCGCGGGACAGATTCGGTCGGGCCGCATCATGCACCAGCACCCAATCCTCATCCGCCGCCCCCAGGGCATGCAGATGCAACAAGGCATTGAGCACCGAATCGGCACGCTCGGCACCACCGTCGACACGGCGGATACGCGAATCGCCGGCACAGGCCAGGGTCGGCCAGTAGGGATCATCGGGCGCCAGGCTCAGCACCAGCCCCTTGAGACCCGGATGATCGAGAAAACAGCCAAGGCTGTGTTCGAGAATGGTTCGTCCGCCCAGTTGCAGGTATTGCTTGGGACGGTCGGCAGCCATACGGGCACCCACACCCGCGGCAGGAATCACGGCCCAGAAGGCCGGTAACGATGAGTCAGTCATTGCGCCAACTGATAAAGGGTTTCGCCGTCCTTGACCATGCCCAGTTCATGGCGGGCCCGTTCTTCTACGGTTTCCATGCCTTTCTTCAGTTCAAGAACTTCTGCATCGAGGACGCGATTACGCTCCAGCAGGCGCGCATTCTCGGCATGCTGTTCGGCAATCTGTTGGGTCAGGTCGGCTACCTGCGCCAAGCTCCCGTTACCCACCCAAAGGCGGTACTGCAGGCCAGCCAGCAGCAAGAGCAAGACAAGGAACAACCAGTTGGGACTGCGCATCGAATTTCGTTTACCCAGTGAAAAAGACAGCCAAGCCGACGTCAATACACCAACAGCACAAACATGGGTATACCCAGGCGTGTGCTTGTCAGCCATCAGATTAGTAGCGGAAAAATCGCTATAGCGACTTTTCCGACACAATCAGGTGTCTTTTTACCATCTACGGCTTAACCGCGAAACTCGGAACGACCGTTGTATTTCGCCTTGGCACCCAATTGCTCTTCGATACGCAGCAGTTGGTTGTACTTGGAAACGCGGTCGGAGCGGCACAGCGAGCCGGTTTTGATCTGGCCGGCAGCGGTGCCCACGGCGAGGTCGGCGATGGTCGAGTCTTCGGTTTCACCGGAACGGTGCGAGATCACCGCGGTGTAACCGGCCGCCTTGGCCATCTGGATGGCTTCCAGGGTTTCGGTCAGGGAACCGATCTGGTTGAACTTGATCAGGATGGAGTTGGCGATCTTCTTGTCGATGCCTTCCTTCAGGATCTTGGTGTTGGTCACGAACAGGTCGTCACCCACCAGTTGGGTTTTCTCGCCAATCTTGTCGGTGAGAATTTTCCAGCCGGCCCAGTCGGACTCGTCCAGGCCATCTTCGATCGAGATGATCGGGTAGCGCTCGGTCAGGCCCTTCAGGTAGTCGGCAAAACCTTCGGCGGTGAACACCTGGCCTTCACCGGACAGGTTGTACTGGCCGTCTTCGTAGAATTCGCTGGCGGCGCAGTCCAGAGCCAGGGTCACGTCGGTGCCCAGGGTGTAACCCGCGTTGGCGACGGCTTCGGAGATGACTTTCAGGGCATCTTCGTTGGAGGCCAGGTTCGGCGCGAAGCCACCTTCGTCACCCACTGCGGTGCTCAGGCCACGGGCCTTCAGCACGGCTTTGAGGTGATGGAAAATCTCGGTGCCCATGCGCAGGCCTTCGGAGAAGGTCTTGGCGCCAACCGGCTGAACCATGAATTCCTGGATGTCGACGTTGTTGTCGGCATGTTCGCCACCGTTGATGATGTTCATCATCGGCACCGGCATCGAGTAGACGCCCGGGGTGCCGTTCAGGTTGGCAATGTGCGCGTACAGCGGCAGGTCCTGGTCCTGTGCAGCAGCCTTGGCCGCAGCCAGGGATACCGCGAGGATGGCGTTGGCCCCCAGGTTCGCCTTGTTCTCGGTTCCGTCCAGGGCGATCATCGCGTGATCCAGGGCCTTCTGGTCGGACGGATCCTTGCCCAGCAGCAGGTCACGGATCGGGCCGTTGATGTTGGCAATGGCCTTCAGTACGCCCTTGCCCAGGTAACGGCTCTTGTCGCCATCACGCAGCTCGAGCGCTTCACGCGAGCCGGTGGAAGCACCGGACGGAGCGCAGGCGCTGCCGATGATGCCGTTGTCCAGAAGCACGTCCGCTTCCACAGTGGGGTTGCCACGGGAGTCGAGAACTTCACGACCTTTGATGTCGACGATTTTTGCCATTGTTGTAAACACTCCAAAGTTGACGAAAACGACGCAGCTGAAGGAAATCTTTGTTCGCCCGCAAGCGTATGAAAATTGGCAGCCTTGCAGACGAAAAGGCTCCGAACCTTGGTCCAGAGCCCTGAATCGTGCGGTACTTTACCGGAGATTTTCCGATTAAGCGGTTTCTATCGTCGGAAAACTCTTAATCAACTCATCCAGTGTCTTGAGTTGGCTCAGGAATGGCTCCAGCTTGTCCAGGCGCAAGGCACAAGGGCCATCGCACTTGGCGTTGTCCGGGTCTGGATGCGCCTCAAGGAACAAGCCCGCCAGGCCCTGGCTGATGCCGGCCTTGGCCAGATCGGTGACCTGGGCCCGGCGACCACCCGCAGAATCCGAGCGACCGCCCGGCATCTGCAGGGCGTGGGTCACGTCGAAGAACACCGGGTACTCGAACTGCTTCATGATGCCGAAGCCGAGCATGTCCACCACCAGGTTGTTGTAGCCGAAGCTCGAACCACGCTCGCAGAGGATCAATTGGTCGTTACCGGCTTCCACGCACTTGTTCAGGATGTGTTTCATTTCCTGGGGCGCGAGGAACTGGGCTTTCTTGATATTGATCACCGCCCCGGTCCTGGCCATGGCGACCACCAGGTCGGTCTGGCGCGACAGGAAGGCCGGCAACTGGATGATGTCGCAGACCTCGGCAGCCACGGCGGCCTGGGCCGGCTCGTGGACGTCAGTGATGATCGGCACGCCGAAGGCTTGCTTGATGTCCTGGAAGATCCGCATGCCCTCTTCCAGGCCTGGGCCACGGTAAGAGGTCACGGAGGAACGGTTGGCCTTGTCGAAGCTGGCCTTGAACACGTAGGGGATACCGAGCTTTTCGGTCACCTTCACGTACTCTTCGCAGACTTGCATCGCCATGTCACGGCTTTCCAGCACGTTCATGCCACCGAACAGCACCATCGGCTTGTCGTTGGCGATCTCGATGTCGCCGACGCGAATGATCTTCTGGGCCATCAGTCTCACGCCTTCTTCTGGTGTTGGGCCAGCGCCGCCTTGACGAAACCGCTGAACAGCGGATGACCGTCACGTGGCGTCGAGGTGAATTCCGGGTGGAACTGGCAAGCGACGAACCATGGGTGATCCGCCACTTCAACCACTTCGACCAGCGCGCCATCGCCGGAACGACCGGAAACTTTCAGGCCGGCTTCCATGATCTGCGGCAGCAGCTTGTTGTTCACTTCATAGCGGTGACGGTGACGTTCGACGATCACGTCCTTGGCGTAGCAGTCGTGAACCTTGGAGCCCGACTCCAGCAGGCAGTCCTGGGCGCCGAGGCGCATGGTACCGCCCAGGTCGGAAGTTTCGGTACGGGTCTCGACCGCGCCGGTGGCATCTTCCCACTCGGTGATCAGACCCACGACCGCGTGAGCGCTGGTACGGTCGAATTCGGTGGAGTTGGCGTCTTTCCAGCCCAGCACGTTACGCGCGAACTCGATGACCGCCACTTGCATGCCCAGGCAGATACCCAGGTACGGCACCTTGTTCTCACGGGCGTACTGAACGGCGGTGATCTTGCCTTCCACGCCGCGCAGACCGAAGCCGCCCGGAACCAGGATCGCATCGACACCTTCGAGCAGGCCGGTGCCCTGGTTCTCGATATCCTCGGAATCGATATAGCGCAGGTTGACCTTGGTGCGGTTGGTAATGCCGGCGTGACTCATCGCTTCGATCAGCGACTTGTAGGCGTCCAGCAGTTCCATGTACTTGCCGACCATGGCGATGGTGACTTCGTGCTCGGGGTTGAGCTTGGCGTCGACCACCTTTTCCCACTCGGACAGATCGGCACCGTTGCATTGCAGGCCGAAACGCTCGACGACGAAGTCATCCAGACCCTGGGCGTGCAGCACAGCCGGGATCTTGTAGATGGTGTCGACGTCTTCCAGGGAGATCACCGCACGCTCTTCAACGTTGGTGAACAGCGCAATCTTGCGACGCGAGGACACATCCACCGGATGGTCGGAGCGGCAGATCAGCACGTCAGGCTGCAGGCCAATGGAGCGCAGTTCCTTGACCGAGTGCTGGGTCGGTTTGGTCTTGGTCTCGCCAGCGGTGGCGATGTACGGAACCAGGGTCAGGTGCATCAGCATCGCGCGCTTGGAGCCGACTTCGACCCGCAATTGGCGAATGGCTTCGAGGAACGGTTGCGACTCGATGTCGCCCACGGTACCGCCGATTTCGACCAGAGCCACGTCAGCATCGCCGGCGCCCTTGATGATGCGACGCTTGATTTCGTCGGTGATGTGCGGGATCACCTGGATGGTCGCGCCCAGGTAGTCACCACGGCGTTCCTTGCGCAGTACGTGCTCGTACACGCGGCCGGTGGTGAAGTTGTTGTTCTGGGTCATGGTGGTGCGGATGAACCGCTCGTAGTGACCCAGGTCCAGGTCGGTCTCGGCACCATCGTGGGTGACGAACACTTCACCGTGCTGGAACGGGCTCATGGTGCCCGGATCGACGTTGATGTACGGATCCAGCTTGAGCATGGTGACTTTCAGCCCCCGCGCCTCCAGGATAGCCGCCAATGAAGCCGAGGCAATGCCTTTCCCCAATGAAGAAACAACACCGCCCGTGACGAATATATAGCGCGTCATGAAAAACCCTAGAAGTCTGCGTTAAAGCGGTCCGAGCCGCCCGGGAAAGCGAAGGAAGGCCGAAGCCCCCGATCACCAGCATTAATCACAGTGCATCTTTCAAAAAAACCGCCGCGTTGGGACAGACCGGAAGTGAAAACACCGGTACGTTGCTCGCTACACATTTTTTGGAATCGCCCAGCAAAGACTGCTTGGTAATCGGCAACTGCTGTCATTCAGGCGAATCAACAGAAGTTGTATCAAGAAGGGAGCGTAGTCTACCGGAAAGCGGCTTTCAGCTCAAACCTTGATCGCTCGAAGGTGGTTGCCACTGCAAATGCCAGTCACCAAAGGCCCGCCCGTCGAGCCCCGCCAGGTTGGCCACGGCCAATAACTGTCCATTGCGGTAGACCAGCGGCAATCGGCCGCGGACAAACCAGGGCACGCCGCTTTCATTGAGCAGACGTTTCAGGTCGCGGTGTCCACGGTCGGGCAGGTGCAGCACTTCGCCACCCTGGCGATAGCGCACCTGCAGCGGTCCGGGCGGCGCATCACCGACGATCAGCAACTCGCCGTTGTCCGGTAATTCCAGGGCGCGCTGCGGATGGCTCCATTCAAGATCCGCCACGGGTTGGCGCAACCAGGAGCCACTCAGCCACCACAGGTGTTCGTCAGCGCGGTGTAACTCGCCTTCGGCCAGGCGCCACCTGGGCCGGGCATCATGCCCGGCATCCCGCAAATCATCCCAACCGGCCCAGTGGTCGCTGTCCGGCAGTCGCGTCAACGGTTCCAGCCAATGCCGCAGCAGGTTGCGCTGACGGGCCTCGGACAACTCGGTCAGTGCGTCCAGGGCCAGCGAGGGCATGCCCAGCCAGTCATAGCGGGAATGGGCCTGGGCATTTTCCAGGTCGATCTCGGCCAACTCATCCAGCAGCTCCTGAGCCTCACGCAGGTGCGCCGCGCTGCGCACCATGCTGCCGACCGCCTGCGGCCAGCGCTCGGCCAAGCCGGGGAAAACCCGATGCCGCAGGTAGTTGCGCGAAAACTGCTCATCGGTGTTGGACGGATCCTCGATCCAGTTCAAGCCGTGCTCACGAGCGTATCGTTCCAGTTGCCCACGCGAAACGTCGAGCAGCGGTCGCACCAGATACCCTCCCCCCACTTCCCGCTCGACCGGCATCGCGGCCAGGCCACGTACCCCTGCTCCCCGCAACAGGCGGAACAGCAGAGTCTCAGCCTGATCATCGCGGTGCTGGGCGGTGAGCAGTACATCGTTCAGTTCGGTCACTCCGGCAAACGCCAGATAGCGCGCGTCGCGCGCGGCACGTTCGAGACTGGCACCGAGCTGGACACTCACCCGCACCACCTGCAACGGCACGCCCAGCGAATCGCAGATGGCCTGGCAATGCTCTGGCCAACTGTCCGCAGCGATCTGCAGGCCATGATGGATATGCAGGGCCTTGAGTTCGGGCAGGGATTCGGTTTTGCCCAGGCGGGCCAGCAGATGCAGGAGAACGGTGGAATCGAGGCCGCCGGAGAAGGCCAGCCGCCAGGTCGAAGCGCTGCGCCAAGGCGCCAAGGCTTTAAGGAGCCGGGAGGGTAGATCGATATCTGACTGACGCATGAATTGAGACGCCCCCGGATTCCGTAGGAGCAGAGCTTGCTCGCGAAAGCGATTTCACCCACGAGGCGAACTCACTGAATGGCCGCCTGCGGCGGTTCGCGAGCAAGCTCGACTCCTACAGTCTCCTGGAGGAGCGAGCAGGCCCGCGACGAATGACGAGGTGGCCTCTATTTAGAGACCATAGCTCATCAGTCGCTCGTAGCGACGAGCCAGCAGCGTATCGTTGTCGAATTTCTTCAGCATTGCCAACTGCGAGCTGAGTTCGGCACGAATCAGCGCCGAGGCAGCAGCCGGATCACGGTGAGCACCGCCCAGCGGCTCGGCGATCACCTTGTCGACGATACCCAGGCCTTTCAGGCGCTCGGCCGTGATACCCATGGCTTCGGCGGCATCCGGGGCCTTCTCGGCGGTTTTCCAGAGGATCGAAGCACAACCTTCCGGCGAAATCACCGCATAGGTGGAGTACTGCAGCATGTTCAACTGGTCGCAGACACCAATGGCCAGCGCACCACCGGAACCACCCTCACCGATAACGGTGGCGATGATCGGCGTTTTCAGGCGTGACATGACCCGCAGGTTCCAGGCGATCGCCTCGCTCTGGTTGCGCTCCTCGGCATCGATACCCGGATAGGCGCCCGGCGTGTCGATGAAGGTCAGGATCGGCATCTTGAAGCGTTCGGCCATTTCCATCAGGCGGCACGCCTTGCGGTAGCCTTCCGGACGCGGCATACCGAAGTTGCGACGAACCTTCTCGCGCACTTCACGGCCTTTCTGGTGACCGATAATCATCACCGGCTGGTCGTCCAGGCGGGCAATACCGCCCACGATGGCGGCGTCATCGGAGAAATGCCGGTCGCCGTGCAACTCATCGAACTCGGTGAAGATGTGTTCGATGTAGTCCAAGGTGTAGGGGCGACGCGGGTGACGCGCCAGACGAGCAATCTGCCAGCTGGTCAGTTTGCCGAAAATATCTTCTGTCAGCGTACTGCTCTTTTCCTGCAGTCGGGAAATCTCATCGCCGATGTTCAGCGAGTTGTCGTTACCGACCAAGCGCAGTTCTTCGATCTTGGCTTGCAGGTCAGCGATCGGCTGTTCGAAATCAAGAAAATTCGGGTTCATAAGCGTCCGTCTTGGGTCGAGCACAGTAGTTTTTACACAGCCTGGCCGGCCGATTGATCTGTATCGCGCCCTACCTTAAGGGATATGGCGCATTCAGGTCGAGATTAAAGTAAGTTCAAGGTTGGGGCGCAACGATGGCACCCACCCCCTCAACGGTATTGGAGAAAGACGTTGTCTCGCCCTAACTGGTCACGCAATGCCTGAATCAGACCGTCCGCAGGGTCGATCTTCCAGCTGTCACCCAGTTGCAACAGCGCCTTGGCATCAGGGCCGGTGTACTCCAGGGTGATCGGACAGGCACCTCGGTACTGCTTGAACAGGTCGCCCAGCCAGCGTAGCTCATTGACCTTCAGGGCAGCACCCTGCACCTTCAAGCGCAGACTCTCGGCCAGGTTGGTCCGTGCATCCTCCATGCTCATCACGCGCTTGACCCGCAAGCGCAGGCCGCCGGAGAAGTCGTCGTTGCTGACTTCGCCCTCGACCACCACCATCGCGTCGGTCTGCAACAGCGACTGAGCCGCCATGAATGCATCGGCGAACAACGAAGCCTCGATCCGCGCCGAGCGGTCGTCGAGGGTGATGAAGCCCATCTTGTCGCCCTTCTTGTTCTTCATCACCCGCAGGGCAATGATCATTCCCGCCACGGTCTGGGTGTCGCGTGCCGGTTTCAGGTCGATGATGCGCTGACGGGCGAAACGGCGGATCTCACCTTCGTACTCGTCGATCGGGTGACCGGTCAGGTACAGGCCGAGGGTGTCCTTCTCACCGCGCAGACGATCTTTCAAGGTCAACTCGCGAGCGTTGCGATGACTGCCGTAGACGTCGGCATCCTCTTCGACGAACAGTCCGCCGAACAGGTCGGCGTGACCACTGTCGGCAGTCCGGGCAGTCTGCTCGGCGGCCTTGATCGCCTCTTCCAGCGCCGCCAGCAACACCGCGCGGTTGCGGTCGATGTTGGCCTGGTAGGCCTTGATCTCGTCATGGAAATACGGCCCCAGACGATCCAGCGCACCACTGCGGATCAGAGCATCGAGGGTGCGTTTGTTGATACGCTTGAGGTCGACCCGGCTGCAGAAGTCGAACAGGTCCTTGAACGCGCCCCCTTCGGCCCGCGCCTCGACGATGGCCTCGACCGGCCCCTCGCCCACGCCCTTGATCGCACCCAGCCCATAAACGATGCGCCCATCGTCGTTGACCGTGAACTTGAAATCGGAACTGTTCACATCCGGCGCATCGAGGCGCAGCTTCATGCTGCGTACTTCCTCGATCAGGATCACCACCTTGTCGGTGTTGTGCATATCCGCCGAGAGTACCGCGGCCATGAACGGCGCCGGGTGGTGGGTCTTGAGCCAGGCGGTCTGGTACGAGACCAGCCCGTAGGCAGCCGAGTGCGACTTGTTGAAACCGTAACCGGCGAACTTTTCCACCAAGTCGAAAATGTTACCCGCCAGTTCGCCATCGATGCCGTTGTTGGCACAACCTTCGATGAAACCGCCGCGCTGCTTGGCCATCTCCTCGGGCTTTTTCTTACCCATTGCCCGGCGCAGCATGTCCGCACCACCCAGGGTGTAACCCGCCATGACCTGGGCGATCTGCATCACCTGTTCCTGATACAGGATGATGCCGTAGGTCGGCGCCAGGACCGGCTTCAGGCCGTCATACTGGTAGTCGGGATGCGGGTAGGCCAGCTCGGCACGACCGTGCTTGCGGTTGATGAAGTCATCCACCATGCCCGACTGCAAAGGCCCCGGACGGAACAGCGCCACCAGTGCGATCAGGTCTTCCAGACAGTCTGGCTTGAGCTTCTTGATCAGCTCCTTCATGCCCCGCGATTCAAGCTGGAACACCGCCGTGGTTTCGGCTTTCTGCAGCAGCTCGTAGGTTTTGCGGTCATCGAGCGGAATGAAGTCGATGTTCAGGTCAGGCAGGTTGCTCTTGGCCTGCTCGCGGTTGATGGTTTCCATCGCCCACTTGATGATGGTCAGGGTCCGCAGGCCCAGGAAGTCGAACTTCACCAGGCCGGCCGCCTCGACATCATCCTTGTCGAACTGGGTCACCAGGCCGCCGCCCTCTTCATCACAGGCGATCGGCGAGAAGTCGGTCAGCTTGGTAGGCGCGATCACCACGCCACCGGCGTGCTTGCCGGTACCGCGGGTCACCCCTTCGAGTTTGAGGGCCATCTCCCAGATTTCCCGGCCGTCCTCATCGACTTTGAGGAAGTCGCGCAGCATCTCCTCTTGCTCGTAGGCCTTCTCCAGGGTCATGCCGACCTCGAAGGGGATCATCTTCGACAGCCGGTCGGCCAGGCCATAGGATTTGCCCTGGACCCGCGCCACGTCACGCACCACCGCCTTGGCGGCCATGGTACCGAAGGTGATGATCTGGCTTACCGCGTTACGACCATAGGCCTCGGCCACGTAATCGATCACCCGGTCACGGCCGTCCATGCAGAAGTCGACGTCGAAGTCGGGCATGGAAACACGTTCAGGGTTGAGGAAACGTTCGAACAGCAGGTCGTAGGCCAGCGGGTCGAGGTCGGTGATCCTCAACACATAGGCCACCAGCGAACCGGCACCCGAGCCCCGACCAGGACCGACCGGCACGCCGTTGTTCTTGGCCCATTTGATGAAGTCCATAACGATCAGGAAGTAGCCGGGGAAGCCCATCTGGATGATGATGTCCAGCTCGAACTTCAGGCGGTCCAGGTAGGTCTGGCGCTTTTCCTCGTAATTGGGCGTGGTTTCCTTCGGCCAAAGGACTGTCAGACGCTCTTCCAGACCCTCATGGGAAACATGGCGCAGGTAGTCGTCGATCCCCATGCCGTTGGGCGTCGGAAAATCGGGAAGGAAGTATTTACCCAACTGCACGCTGATATTGCAGCGTTTGGCAATTTCGACTGTGTTTTCCAGCGCCTCGGGCAGGTCGCTGAACAGCTCGGCCATTTCCTCGGCGCTCTTGAGGTACTGCTGGTCGCTGTAGTTGCGCGAGCGGCGCGGGTCATCCAGAGCCCGACCTTCGCCGATACACACGCGGGTTTCGTGGGCGTCGAAATCATCCTGCTTGATGAAGCGCACATCGTTGGTCGCCACCAGCGGCGCGCCAATCCTGTCAGCCAGGGCCACGGCCGCATGCAAATGTTCTTCATCGTAGGGGCGGTTGGTGCGCTGCACTTCCAGATAAAAACGATCCGGGAAGATCGCCATCCACTCCAGTGCCAACGCCTCGGCCACCTCCGGATTGCCGGCCACCAGCGCCATGCCGATCTCACCTTCCTTGGCCGCAGAAAGCATGATCAGGCCTTGCGCGGCTTCTGCCACCCATTCACGCTCGATGACGATCAGGCCGTTGCGCTGACCATCCATATACCCACGGGAGATCAGTTCGGTGAGGTTGCGATAGCCTTCGGCGTTCATTGCCAGCAGGCTGATACGACTCAGCGGGGCCTCGGGATCCTTGTTCGACAGCCACAGGTCGGCGCCGCAGATCGGCTTGATCCCGCTCCCCATGGCGGCCTTGTAGAACTTGACCAGGGAACACATGTTGCTCTGGTCGGTCACCGCCACGGCGGGCATGCCCATGCCGTTCAGGGCCTTGACCAGCGGTTTGATCCGGACCAGACCGTCGACCAGGGAGAACTCGGTGTGCAGGCGTAGATGAACGAATGAAGCCGGCATAGTGATCCTGTCCAAAGCTTGGAAAACAACAAGGCCCGGATTGTACCGGGCCTTGGCTAAAACATCAGCAGACTAACGCCCTTCGCGGGCCTCCCAGGCCAGTCGCACCGGCGCGAACGACCGTCGGTGAATCGGCGTCGGACCCAGGCGGCTCAGGGCCTCCAGGTGCACCGGCGTCGGATAACCCTTGTGCCCGCCAATGCCGTAACCGGGATAGATTTCTTCGAAGGCAGTCATTTCCCGATCGCGACTGACTTTTGCCAGGATCGATGCTGCGGCAATCGCCGGCACCTTGCTATCACCCTTGACCACCGCTTCCGCCGGCATCGACAACCTGGGGCAACGGTTGCCATCGATCATCGCCAGCTTGGGCTGAATATGCAGCCCCTCGACCGCGCGTTGCATGGCAAGCATGGTGGCATGGAGGATATTCAGTTCGTCGATTTCCTCGACTTCAGCCCGGGCAATGCACCAGCTCAGCGCCTTTTCACGAATCTCGTCAAAGAGCTTTTCGCGTCGTGCCTCGGTCAGCTTCTTCGAATCGTTCAGACCGAGGATCGGTCGTTTGGGATCGAGGATCACCGCCGCCGTGACCACTGCGCCGCAGAGCGGGCCACGACCGACTTCATCGACACCGGCCACCAGGTCTTCGGCATCCGCCACCAGGGTAAAATCCAGTCCCATCTGCATCTTGGTATTACTCATACAGGTTTTGCGATCAATGCCAGGACTGCATCGGCGGCCTGGTTCGAAGCATCCAGGCGCAGAGTCCGGTGGATCTCGTCGAAACTGCGGGTCTGCTCCTCGCCCCCCTCGATCAGTGGCGACAGGGTGTTCGCCAACGCCTCGGGCGTGGCGTCATCCTGCAGCAACTCAGGCACCAACAGGCGCTGGGCCAGCAGGTTGGGCAAGGAAATGTAGGGGCTTTTCACCAACCGTTTGAGAATCCAGAACGTCAGTGGCGCCAGACGATAGGCGACCACCATCGGACGCTTGTACAACAGGGCTTCCAGCGTCGCGGTACCCGACGCGATCAGTACCGCATCACAGGCCGCCAGGGCCTTGTGGGACTGACCATCGAGCAGGGTCAACGGTAAATCGCGCCCGACCAGCAAGGCCTCGATCTGGCTTCGCCGCTGCGCACTGGCACATGGCATGACAAAGCGGATACCGGGCTGAGCGGCCCGCAGCCGCTCGGCCGTATCCAGGAACAACGCGCCGAGACGCCCGACTTCGCCACCGCGACTACCGGGCATCAACGCCACCAGCGGACCATCCGGCAGCCCGAGTTCGGCACGGGCGGCCACGCGGTCGGCCTGCAGGGGAATGGTATCGGCCAGGGGGTGCCCGACAAAACGCACCGGTACGCCCTTCTCTTCGTAGAAACGCGCTTCGAACGGCAGCAGCGTCAGCATCAGGTCGCAGCCTTCGCGGATCTTCAGCACACGTTTCTGGCGCCACGCCCAAACCGAAGGGCTGACGTAATGCACCGTCCTGATCCCGGCTCGACGCAGCTTGAGTTCGATATTGAGCGTGAAGTCCGGTGCATCGATGCCGATGAATACGTCGGGCTTCTCGTCGATCAACGTCTGGATCAGCAGCTTGCGCCGCTTGAGCAGCTCAGGCAGGCGCCCGAGCACTTCGACCAGACCCATGACCGACAGGCGCTCCATGGGGAAATAGGAAACCAGGCCCTCGGCTTCCATCAACGGACCACCCACGCCGATGAACTCGACAGAAGGGTGACGGGCCTTGAGTGCCCGCATGAGGCCGGAGCCGAGAATGTCTCCGGACGCTTCGCCGGCGACCAGCGCAATACGCAAACCGGCCATGGTCAGCGGGTGATACCGCGAGTCGAGGACTGGATCGATTCGAGAAACACTGCCACCTCGGGGTACTGAGCGGCCGGTTCGGCCAATTCGGCAATCGCCTGTTCTACAGTCAGGCCCTGGCGATAGACCACCTTGTAGGCTCGACGCAGCGCATGGATCGCGTCATCGCTGAAACCACGACGGCGCATGCCCTCGAAGTTCATGCTGCGGGCTTCGGCCGGGTTGCCGAACACCGTGACATAAGCTGGCACGTCCTTGCCGATGGCGGTCCCCATACCGGAAAAACTGTGGGCACCGATATGGCAGAACTGGTGCACCAGGGTATAGCCGGAGAGAATCGCCCAATCGTCGACGTGTACATGCCCGGCCAACGCAGTGTTGTTGACCAGGATGCAGTGGTTGCCGATTACGCTGTCATGACCGATATGGGCATAGGCCATGATCAGGTTATGGTCGCCCAGCGTGGTCTCCGAACGATCCTGGATGGTGCCACGGTGAATCGTCACACCTTCACGGATGACGTTATGGTCACCGATCACCAGGCGAGTCTCCTCGCCCTTGTATTTCAGATCGGGCGTATCCTCACCTACCGAGGAAAACTGGTAGATACGATTATGCTTGCCGATCCGGGTCGGGCCCTTGAGGATCACATGCGGCCCGATCACTGTTCCCTCGCCGATTTCCACACCTGCGCCGATGATCGACCAGGGGCCGACCTCGACACCCTCGGCCAGCACGGCCGTCGGATCGATGATTGCACGAGGGTCAATCAGACTCATACTTCCTGTTCCGCGCAGATGATCTCGGCAGAGCATACAGGCTTGCCATCGACCGAAGCCTGGCACTCGAACTTCCAGAGCTTGCGCTTGCAACTGATGAAGGTCGCTTCGAGGATCAGTTGATCACCCGGTTTGACCGGCTGACGGAAGCGCAGCTTGTCGGAACCGACGAAATAGTAAAGGGTGCCATCAGCGGGCTTCACGTCCAGGATCTTGAAACCGAGGATGCCGGCAGCCTGGGCCATGGCTTCAATGATCAACACACCCGGCATGATCGGATGCGCCGGGAAGTGACCATTGAAGAAAGGCTCGTTGATGCTGACATTCTTGTAGGCACGAATGCGCTTGGCCTCGACATCCAGGTCCACCACCCGATCCACCAGCAGGAACGGGTAACGGTGAGGCAGGTATTCGCGAATCTCGTTGATGTCCATCATTTCGTGGGGAAGCCTGTAGTAAAGATGGGGAGCACGCCCCGACAGGGCGAACTCCTCTAGCAAATCAAGGAGGCAGTCTAACGACTACTTGATATGGAAATGGTATCAGCCTTCAGATGAAGCATGCGCGTCCGGGGTCACGTCCCCGACACGTTTTTCCAACTGTCGCAGCCGCCGCGCCATGTCGTCGAGCTGGCGAATACGTGCTGCGCTCTTGCGCCATTCGGCTGCTGGCTGCATCGCCGTACCGGAGGAATAGGCGCCTGGCTCGGTAATCGAGTGGGTCACCATGGTCATCCCGGTCAGGAAAACGTTATCGCAGATCTCGATATGCCCCACCAGCCCGACACCGCCGGCGAGCATGCAGTGCTTGCCGATCTTGGTGCTGCCGGAAATACCACAGCACGCAGCCATGGCCGTGTGATCGCCCACCTGGACGTTATGGGCGATCTGGATCTGGTTATCGAGTTTGACACCGTTCCCGAGAATCGTATCGGCCAACGCGCCGCGATCGATGGCGGTATTCACACCGATCTCCACATCGTCACCCACCAGCACGCCGCCGATCTGGGCGATCTTGTTCCAGACACCTTTTTCGTTGGCGAAACCGAAGCCCTCACCCCCGAGCACGGCGCCCGACTGAATGACCACCCGCTTGCCGATACGAACATCGTGGTACAGCGTCACGCGGGGGGCCAACCAGCCACCCTCACCGATTTCGCAACGCGCACCGATAAAGCAGTGGGCTCCGAGGGTGACACCTGCACCAATACGCGCACCGCTCTCGATCACCACGAAGGGGCCGATGCTTGCCGTCGGATCGACCGAAGCATCCGCTGCCACCACGGCGCTCGGGTGAATACCCGCAGCAGCCTTGGGCTTGGGATCGAACAGATGCGAGATGCGTGCATAGGCCAGATAGGGATCAGGCACCACCAGCGCATCGCCGGCATAGCCTTCGGCATCGGCAGCCTTGAGCAGAACGGCTCCGGCCTGACTATCCACCAGGAACTTGCGGTACTGGGGATTTGCCAGGAAGCTCAATTGAGCTGGGCCGGCCTCCTGCAAGGTGGCCAGCCCAGTGATTTCCTTCTCCGCGGAGCCACGCAGGGTGGCGCCGAGGACCTCGGCCAACTGGCCGAGCTTGATAGTCGCAGTCATGGATTACTTCAGCTGGTTCATACGCTCGATAACCTGACGGGTGATGTCGTACTGAGGTTTGACATCAATCACCGCACCGCGCTCGAACACCAGGTCGAAGGCACCTTTCTTGATGACTTCCTCAACCGCGCTGTCCAGCTTCGGCTTCAATTGCTTGAGCATTTCACGGTCGGCAACAGCCTTGGCTTCGTTCAGTTCCTTGGATTGGAACTGGAAGTCACGGGCCTTTTGCTTGAATTCAAGCTCCAGACGCTCACGCTCGCCCTGTTGCATCTTGTCGCCACCGGCTACCAGGCGATCCTGAATACCCTTGGCGCTGCTTTCCAGGGTCTTGAGCTTGGTCAGTTGCGGGCCGAATTTCTTCTCGGCATCGACGGCATACTTCTTGGCGGCGTCGGACTCCAGCAGAGCCATCTGATAGTTCAGTACTGCGATTTTCATTTCGGCAAAGGCCGGGGTCGCTACCAGAACGGTTGCCAGCAGTACCAGTTGGGTCAACTTACGCACGATAAACTCCTACAAAATCCATTGTCATTAGCTGAGGGCAGAACCTTAGAAGGTCTGACCAAGGGAGAACTGGAACACCTGAGTTTCGGCATTGTCTGGCTTCTTGACCGGCATCGCCAGGGCAAAACTCAATGGACCCAGCGCCGTCACCCAGGTCACCCCAACGCCCACGGAGCTGGCCAGGTTGCTGAAACTGACGTCGTTGCACTGTGTCTGCGACAGCGTGCCGTTGGTGTTCTTGACCTGCTCGCACTTGGAGTCGAACACGTTACCCACGTCCCAGAACAGCGAGGTACGCAGAGAGCGCTGATCCTTGACGAACGGCAGCGGGAACATCAGTTCGGCACCGCCCTGGATCAGCACGTTGCCACCGAACGGCAGCGCGCTGGTATCCGTGTCGGCAACAGTACCGACGTTGCCAGTCACACCCACGCCACGACTCGGCGTACCACGTGGACCGAGGGTACTGTCCTTGAAGCCACGGACCGAGTTGAAACCACCTGCATAGTAGTTCTCGTAGAACGGCAGACCGTTAGTGGAACCATAACCATCGCCATAACCCAGTTCGGTATGGAAGCGCATGGTGTAGGTATCGGTCAGCGGTGCGAACACCTGGCCGCGGTAATCGAGCTTGAAGAACGACAGGTCGCTACCCGGCGTGGTGGTTTCCAGGGTCAGGCTCTGGGAGTGACCACGGGTTGCCAGCACGCCCTTGTTCAGCGTCGACTCCGACCAGCCGGCAGATGCCTTGAAGTTCAGGTAGCTGCTACCGTTATCGTTGACGAAGTTGAAGATCTCGTCGACGGTGTACAGGCCGGTCTTGATCTTGTCCTGCTGGGCGGTCAGACCGAAGGTCAGACGAGAAGTCTCGCTGATCGGGTAACCCACGCTCACGCCGGCACCCAGGCTGTCCACCGCATAGCTGGCTACGTCGACATCGAGGTCCTTGTAGTCGGTGGTGCGGTAGAACACGTTGTAGCCCAGGCTGACGCCATCGGCAGTCCAGTAGGGGTCAACGTAGCCGAAGTTGTAGCGGCTCTGGTATTGGCTGCGGGTCAGGCCGATGCTGACCTTGTTACCGGTACCGAGGAAGTTGTTCTGGGTGATCGAGCCACCGAGGATCAGACCGGCGCTCTGGGCGAAACCGACGCTGGCGGTGATCGAACCGGAAGCCTGCTCTTCCACGGCGTAGTTGACGTCGACCTGGTCATCGACACCCGGCACGGCCGGCGTTTCGACGTTCACTTCCTTGAAGAAGCCCAGGCGCTCCAGACGGGTCTTGGACTGGTCGATCAGGTAGGTCGAAGCCCAGCCACCTTCCATCTGACGCATTTCACGACGCAGCACTTCGTCCTCGGACTTGGTGTTTCCACGGAAGTTGATACGGTTGACGTAGGCACGCTTGCCCGGATCGACCACAAAAGTGATATCGACCGTGTGGTCGTCGTCGTGCGGCGTCGGCACGCCATTGACGTTGGCAAAGGTGTAGCCGTCGTTACCCAGGCGGCGGGTGATCAGCTCGGAAGTGGTGGTCATCAGCTTGCGCGAGAACACCTGGCCCGGCTCGACCAGCAACAGCGACTTGACCTGGTCTTCAGGCACTTTCAGGTCGCCGCTGAGCTTGACGTCGCGGACCTTGTACTTCTGGCCTTCGGTGATGTTGACGGTGATATAGACGTTTTTCTTGTCCGGGGTGATCGACACCTGGGTCGAGGCGATATCCATGTTGATATAGCCGCGGTCGAGGTAGTAGGAACGCAGGCGTTCCAGGTCACCGGACAGTTTTTCACGGGCGTACTTGTCGTCGTTCTTGAAGAACGACAACCAGTTGGTGGTCTTGAGTTCGAACAGATCGGTCAGGTCGTCGTCAGGGAATACCGTGTTACCCACCACGTTGATGTGCTGGATAGCGGCAACGGTGCCTTCGTTGATCTTGATCTTCAGGGCGACGCGGTTACGTGGCTGCGGCACCACTTCGGTGTCGACCTCGGCCGAGTAGCGGCCCTGGGCAACGTACTGGCGCTGCAGTTCGTTACGCACACCCTCGAGGGTTGCCCGCTGGAAGATCTCGCCTTCGGCCAGGCCGGACTGTTTCAGACCTTTCATCAGGTCGTCAGTCGAAATCGCCTTGTTGCCTTCGATATCGATACTGGCCACCGACGGCCGCTCGACGACCGAGATGACCAGGACGTTACCGTCGCGCCCCAGCTGGATATCCTGGAAGAAACCGGTTTTGAACAGCGCACGGGTGGATTCCACCAGGCGACGGTCATCAGCTTGATCCCCGACGTTCAACGGTAACGCACCGAACACGCTACCAGCGGACACCCGCTGGAGGCCGTTGACACGGATATCGGAGATAGTGAAGGACTCGGCGTGAACTTCGGCGATCATCAATACGGTGAGAACCGCAGTTAGCAGCAGACGTTTCATGAAGTCCTTTCTTATTCCAACTGGCAATAAACAAACTGCCGAAAAATGCGGCAGATTCGCAATTTTAGCGACGCGTTACAGTCGACCCAGATCGTTGACAAGGGCAAGCAGCATGACCCCGACCACCAAACTGATACCGATCTGTATCCCCCAACCTTGTACTCGTTCCGACAAGGGGCGACCACGTGCCCACTCGATCATATAAAACAGCAAATGCCCCCCATCCAGTACGGGGATGGGCAACAAATTCAGAACCCCCAGGCTGATGCTCAGATAAGCCAGGAAATTCAGGAAATCAGCAACGCCCGACTGGGCCGAAGCGCCCGCCACTTTAGCAATGGTTATCGGTCCGCTCAAGTTTTTTACCGAGAGCTCGCCGAACAGCATTTTCTTCAGGGAATCCAGGGTCAGGACACTCATGGTCCAGGTGCGCCTGGCACCCTCTCCGATCGCCGCAACAGGCCCGTAGCTGACCTCGCGAAGCATCTGTGGTGGCCAATCCGCCGCCTTGACCCCAGCCCCCAGGTAACCGGTGGCGGACTTGCCTTCGCCACGGGACGCCAGGGTCACCGGGACGTCAATTTGAGCACCATCACGTTCGACTTGCAGCACAATTTTGGTATCAGGGCGCACACGCACCCAGTCCACCACCTGCTGCCAGTCGCCCACCGCCTCGCCGTTCAACGACACCAAACGGTCGCCGGTTTTAAGACCAGCGGCCTGGGCCGGCCCTTTCGAATCGAGTTCAGCCAGCAACGGCGGTACGGCCGGACGCCAAGGGCGAATACCCAGGGACTTGATCGGATCCGGCTCATCGGCACCTTGCAGCCAGCGATCCAGAACCAGTTCGCGTGGAGAGTCGACGCTCGAACCGGCTTCGCGCACCTGGAACCGGAGCGTACCACTCTCACCCAGGCGGCGTACGAGTTGCAGGTTCACGGCAGACCAACCGGTGGTTGGTTCGCCATCTATCGAAACGATTTCCTGACCCGCGACCAAACCGGCCTTGGCAGCGATACTGCCACTTTCGACTGCACCGATGACCGGGCGGACCTGCTGGCTGCCAAGCATCGCCAGCACCCAAAAGAAAGTAATCGCCAGAAGGAAGTTGGCAATCGGACCGGCGGCAACGATAGCGATACGCTGACGCACCGACTTGCGATTGAACGCCTGGTCCAATTCATCCGGTGCGACAGGCGCCTCGCGCTCGTCGAGCATTTTCACGTAGCCGCCCAGCGGAATCGCCGCCACCACGAATTCGGTGCCCTGGCGATCATGCCAGCGCAACAGCGGCGTACCAAAGCCCACGGAAAAACGCAGCACCTTGACGCCGCAACGGCGCGCCACCCAGAAGTGACCGAATTCATGGAAAGTGACCAGCACCCCCAGTGCCACCAGGGTGCCGACAATCATATAGAGTGCGCTCATCTACTTTCTCCGCAATCCTATCAAGTGCCGCATCGCTCGAACGCCAAGCCGACTCAACGTCCGTTGCGACTCAGCCACTGTTCGGTCAATGCCCGTGCCTTGGCATCTGCCGCGAATACCGCGTCGAGTTCATCGACCGCAACAACAGGTTCCAGATTCAACACCTGCTCGATGATACTCGCGATCTCGGGGTAACGGATGCGCCGTTCGAGAAACGCCGCCACCGCCACCTCATTCGCCGCATTCAGCATCGCTGGCGCACTGCCACCCGCCTCCGCAGCCGCTCGCGCAAGGCGCAGGCACGGAAAACGCTGCTCATCCGGTGCCTGGAAGTCCAGGCGCGCCACGGAAAACAGGTCCAGCGGCGCTACACCGGAGTCAATACGCTCCGGCCAGGCCAAGGCATTGGCGATTGGCGTGCGCATATCGGGATTGCCCAACTGGGCCAATACCGAGCCGTCGACATAATCGACCAGAGAGTGAATCACACTCTGCGAATGAATCACCACCTCGACCTGCTCAGGCCGGGCATCAAACAGCCAGCAGGCCTCGATCAGTTCCAGGCCCTTGTTCATCATGCTGGCCGAATCGACCGAAATCTTGCGCCCCATCGACCAGTTGGGATGGGCACAGGCCTGGTCGGGAGTCACATGTTCGAGGTCGGCCAGAGGCGTTTGCCGGAACGGACCACCGGAAGCGGTCAGCAGTATCCGACGCACGCCCACCGGGCCAAGCCCCCGCGCGAAATCCCCCGGCAGGCACTGGAAGATCGCATTGTGCTCGCTATCGATCGGCAACAGCACCGAGCCGCTCTTGCGCACGGCCTGCATGAACAAGGCGCCGGTCATCACCAGTGCTTCCTTGTTCGCCAGCAGAATCTTCTTGCCCTCCTCGACCGCCGCCAGGGTCGGGCGCAAGCCGGCAGCACCGACGATTGCCGCCATTACCGCATCGACCTCGGAATGGGAGGCAACCTGGCACAACCCCTCCTCCCCCACCAATACCTCGGTGGGCAGGCCTGCTGCACGCAAACCCTCTTGCAGGCTGAGGGCAGCGGCCGCATCCGGCACCACCGCAAAACGCGGACGGTGGCGCACGCACAAGGCAAGCAGTTCGGCCAGGCGACTGAAACCACTCAGGGCAAACGCCTGGTAACGTTCCGGATGCCGGGCAATCACGTCCAGGGTGCTCAAACCGATCGAGCCGGTAGCCCCCAGGACGGTGATCTGTTGTGGCCGGCTCACGATGCGGCGATCCACAGCAACACCGCGAACATCGGGATCGCGGCGGTCAGGCTGTCGATACGGTCGAGCACACCACCGTGACCGGGCAACAGGTTGCTGCTGTCCTTGATCCCCGACTGACGCTTGAACATGCTTTCAGTCAGGTCACCGACCACCGAAACGAAGACAATGATTGCCGCGCCCATCAGGCTGGCAAGGATCTGCCCAAAGCCCCAGCCGGACACCAGACCGAACACCGCAGTGATCGCCAGGCTCAGCGACAGGCCGCCATACACGCCCTCCCAGCTCTTGCCCGGGCTCACCGACGGCGCCAGCTTGCGCTTGCCGAAGGCCTTGCCGGAGAAATAGGCACCAATGTCGGCGCCCCACACCAGAATCATCACGGCCATGATCAGCCAGTTGCCCTTGCCTGACGCATGCTGCTTGATCTCGATCAGGCCCTGCCAGGCCGGCAACAGGATCAGGAAACCGATCACCAGCTTGCTCGCCGCGCTCGACCACCGGGCACTGGACTGCGGATAGGTCAGCACCAGATAGGTCGCCAGCCCCCACCACAACACCGATGCACCCAGCACCCAGGGCGCCAGGTTCGGCAGGATGTACATGAAGAACAGCAGAACCGCGACCAGCGCGGCATAGCCCACCCGGGCCGGCTGCGCGTCGAAACCGGCCAGCCGCGCCCACTCCCAGGCCCCCAGGGTCACGACCAGGCCGATGAACAGCGCAAAACCGGACCCGGAGAGCAGGAAAAAACCGCACAAGGCGATAGGCAGGAGAATAAGTGCCGTGATGATGCGTTGCTTGAGCATTAAACCCGGGCCCCGGCTTCGACCTGCTCGCTCGTTTTACCGAAACGACGCTGGCGGGAAGCGAAATCAGCCAGCGCATTGCGCATGGCATCGTGTTTGAAGTCCGGCCAGAACAGGTCGGAGAAATACAGCTCGGCATACGCCAGCTGCCACAACAGGAAGTTGCTGATCCGATGCTCACCGCCGGTGCGGATACACAGGTCCGGCAACGGCAGGTCACCGGTTGCCAGGCAGGTTTGCAACAGGTCCGGCGTGATGTCATCCGGACGCAGGTGTCCAGCCTGCACTTCACGGGCCAGGCGCTGGGCAGCCTGGGCGATATCCCATTGCCCGCCGTAGTTGGCCGCGATCTGCAGAATAAAACGATTGCTGCCCGCCGTCGCGGCTTCCGCCTCGCGCATCGCCGCCTGCAATTCAGGATGGAAGCGCGAGCGGTCACCAATGATCCGCAGACTGATGTTGTTGTCGTTGAGGCGCTTGGCCTCGCGACGCAACGCCTTGAAGAACAGGTCCATCAAGGCGCTGACTTCATCGGCGGGGCGCTGCCAGTTCTCACTGGAGAAGGCAAACAGGGTGAGCACCTCGACCTTGGCCTCGGCACACACCTCGATCACCGCCCGCACCGCATCGACACCGGCCTTGTGGCCGGCGACGCCAGGCAAGAAACGCTTCTTGGCCCAGCGATTGTTGCCATCCATGATGATCGCCACATGGCGCGGCACCGCAGATGGCACAGCCTGCTTGGTCTTTTCCATTGAAGGCATCCTGACCCTTATACGGCCATCAGGTCCTTTTCTTTTTCTTCGGTGGCCTTGGCGATCTGGGCTTCGAATTCCTTGATCAGCTTGTCGATCTCGGCACTGGCACGGCGCTCTTCGTCTTCGCTGATTTCCTTGTCCTTGGCCAGCTTCTTCAGATCACCCAGCACATCGCGACGAATGTTGCGCACGGCAACCCGTGCATCTTCGGCCGCGGCACGCGCCTGCTTGGTGAAGCCCTTGCGGGTTTCCTCGGTCAGCGGCGCCATCTTGATCAGCAGCAACTCGCCCAGGTTGGTCGGGTTGAAGTTCAGGCCGGCACTGCCGATGGCCTTGTCGATAGCGCCCAGCATGTTGCGCTCGAATGGCACGACCTGCAGGGTCTGGTTGTCTTTCACCGTCACGTTGGCGACGCCGCTCAGCGGCGTATCGGTACCGTAGTAAGGCACCATCACGCTCCCCAGAATACTGGGGTGCGCCTTGCCGGTGCGAATCTGGCCAAATGCGTGGGCCAGGGACTCCAGGGACTTCTGCATGCGCACCTGAGCGTCTTTCTTGAGTTCGTTGATCATTGTACGCCTTCCTCGACCAGGGTTCCTTCAGCGCCGCCATGTACGATATTCAGCAGGGCGCCAGGCTTGTTCATGTTAAATACGCGCAGCGGCATCTTGTGATCGCGGCACAGGCAGATAGCGGTCAGATCCATGACACCCAGCTTGCGATCCAGCACCTCGTCATAGGTCAGATGATCGAACTTCTCGGCATGCGGGTCCTTGAACGGATCTGCGGTATAGACGCCATCGACCTTGGTCGCCTTGAGCACCACGTCGGCATCGATTTCGATCGCACGCAGGCAGGCCGCCGAATCCGTGGTAAAGAACGGATTACCGGTACCCGCCGCGAAAATCACCACCTCCTTGGCATTGAGGTGACGCATGGCCTTGCGGCGATCATAGTGATCGGTCACGCCAACCATGGAAATGGCCGACATCACGATGGCGGAGATATTCGCACGTTCCAGCGCATCGCGCATCGCCAGCGCGTTCATCACGGTCGCGAGCATGCCCATATGGTCGCCAGTAACGCGGTCCATGCCGGCAGCACTGAGCGCGGAACCGCGGAACAGGTTGCCACCGCCGATCACCAGACCGACTTGCACACCGATTCCTACCAGTTGACCGACTTCCAGCGCCATGCGATCCAGGACTTTCGGGTCGATCCCGAACTCTTCCGAGCCCATCAGGGCCTCGCCGCTAAGCTTGAGTAGAATGCGTTTATAGCGAGCTTGATAACCACTGCCCTGCTGAGCCATTGCGAATCTCTCCTGCGGCGTTTAAAAAATCTTGCGAGCTGTTTGCAGCCTGCGCTAACTCTAGCTTGGCGCTGCTACAGCGCCATCGGAACACAACTTTGTAAGCCAGTTCCGAGGGAAACGAGGGGAAACCTGCTTCCCATTTGAAAAGAGGCTGCGCGCGTAAGCGGGCAGCCTCTCGGGTCGACAGTTGAAAACCGTCTTATTGCTTGCTGGCAGCCACTTGAGCAGCAACTTCTTCAGCGAAGTTGTCGACTGGCTTCTCGATGCCGTCACCTACCTTGAAGTAAGTGAAGGAAACGATTTCAGCGCCTTCTTTCTTGACCAGCGCACCGACGGTGACTTCTGGGTTCTTGACGAAAGCCTGCTCAACCAGGCTGGCTTCAGCCAGGAACTTGCTGATACGGCCTTTGACCATGTTTTCAACGATGTTCTCAGGCTTGCCCTTGATTTTTTCTTCGTTGAGGGTCAGGAAAACGCCTTTTTCGCGTTCGATGGCCTCAGCGGAAACCTGCGATGGCAGCAGGAACTCAGGGTTGGTTGCAGCGACGTGCATGGCAACGTCCTTGGCCAGCTCTTCGGTGCCGCCTTTCAGGGAAACGACCACACCGATCTTGTTGCCGTGCAGGTAGGCACCCACAACATCACCTTCGATACGAGCCAGGCGACGGATGTTGACGTTCTCACCAACCTTGGCAACCAGGGCTTCGCGAGCGGCTTCCTGGGAAGCGATCAGCGGAGCGGCGTCGGTCAGTTTTTCTGCGAAGGCTTTCTCGACGCTTTCGGTGACGAAGTTCTTGAAGTCGTCCTGCAGAGCCAGGAAATCGGTCTGCGAGTTGACTTCGATGATCACGGCGGATTTGCCGTCGCCCTTGATGGCGATAGCGCCTTCAGCAGCAACGTTGCCAGCTTTCTTGGCAGCCTTGATGGCGCCCGATGCGCGCATGTCGTCGATCGCTTTTTCGATGTCGCCGCCAGCCTTGGTCAAGGCTTTCTTGCAGTCCATCATGCCTTCGCCGGTACGCTCGCGCAGTTCTTTGACCAGCGCTGCAGTAATCTCTGCCATTTCAAAATTCCTCTTGGATAGGTTATCAACCATTCCACCCGACCGAACGGGCGTTCAATTCTTCCCGAACCACCCTTGTTAGCAGCTGCACATTACAGACGCTGTAGCGGCGCGCCAGACAAATGGTTTTCGAGGTGGCAAAAAGGGGGCCAAGCCCCCTTTTTGCTTACTGAGTCAACGCCAGGGCGTCAATTACTCAGCAGCAGCGACCGGTGCTTCTTCAGCAGCGAACTCTACGGTGCCGCCAGCAACGTTGTTGCGGCCACGGATCACAGCGTCAGCCATCGAACCCATGTACAGCTGGATGGCGCGAATGGCGTCATCGTTGCCTGGGATGATGTAGTCAACGCCTTCCGGGCTGCTGTTGGTATCGACTACGCCGATGACCGGGATGCCCAGCTTGTTGGCTTCGGTGATCGCGATGCGCTCGTGATCAACGTCGATAACGAACAGTGCGTCAGGCAGACCGCCCATGTCCTTGATACCACCCAGGGAACGATCCAGCTTTTCCAGATCGCGAGTGCGCATCAGCGCCTCTTTCTTGGTCAGCTTGGCGAAGGTACCGTCTTCGGCTTGCACTTCAAGGTCACGCAGACGCTTGATGGAAGCACGGATGGTTTTGAAGTTGGTCAGCATGCCGCCCAACCAGCGGTGATCGACGTACGGCGAACCGCAACGTGCTGCTTCTTCAGCAACGATCTTGCCAGCGGAACGCTTGGTGCCGACGAACAGGATCTTGTTTTTGCCCTGGGCCAGGCGTTCTACGAACGACAGAGCGTCGTTGAACATTGGCAGGGTTTTTTCAAGGTTGATGATGTGGATCTTGTTGCGCGCGCCGAAAATGTACTTGCCCATTTTCGGATTCCAGTAACGGGTTTGGTGACCGAAGTGCACACCGGCCTTCAGCATATCGCGCATGTTGACTTGGGACATGATAGTTCCTTGATAAGTCGGGTTTGGCCTCCACGTATCCCAATGACCAACCGATCGGCATCAAGCCGAAGGCACCCAGGTCATCGTGTCGACACGTGTGTGGATTTAAGCTTTTCGGGGCATCCCCGGAAAGCGGCGCATTTTATACCACAAGGACGCTGAAAACGGAACCCGGATTCGCATATCCCACCTGTCGCTTTTGCGTGGCCCTTGGTTTCACGCCAGAATGCCCCATCCTTGATAGAGAGAAGCGATGCCCAGACGTCATGATTTGCTCTGTCCGTCTGTTAGAATCGCATTTTTCAGGGTTCGCGGACGCAATACTCCATGACCGGATGTTGCGACCTTCGACCTTTTTCCGTGTTTATCCGCGCGATCGAGCGCATAGAGAGCCTGTATGACCGTCACCCTCAAAACTCCCGAGGACATCGCAAAAATGCGCGTCGCCGGGAAACTGGCCGCCGATGTACTGGAAATGATCGGTGAATACGTCAAGCCCGGCGTCACCACCGAGGAACTGGACCGCATCTGCCACGACTATATCGTCAATGTGCAGCAGGCCATTCCCGCCCCGCTCAACTACAAGGGCTTCCCCAAGTCGATCTGTACCTCGGTCAACCATGTGGTCTGCCACGGCATCCCTGGCGACAAACCACTCAAGGACGGCGATACGCTGAACATCGACGTCACGGTGATCAAGGACGGCTACCACGGCGACACCAGCAAGATGTTCCACGTCGGCACCGTGCCGGTCTGGGCCGAACGCCTGTCCCAGGTGACCCAGGAATGCATGTACAAGGCGATCGAGATCGTCAAGCCTGGCTGCCGCCTGGGCGATATCGGCGAAATCATCCAGAAGCATGCGGAAAAGAACGGTTTCTCCGTGGTACGTGAATTCTGCGGCCATGGCATCGGCAAGGTTTTCCACGAAGAGCCGCAGATCCTGCACTATGGCCGTGCCGGCACCGGCATGGAACTCAAGGCCGGCATGACTTTCACCATCGAGCCGATGATCAACCAGGGCAAGGCCGACACCAAGGTGCTGGGCGACGGCTGGACCGCGATCACCAAGGATCGCAAGCTCTCGGCACAGTGGGAACACACCCTGCTGGTCACTGAAACCGGCTACGAGATCTTCACCCTGCGCAGCGACGATACCATCGCGCGCACTTCCGCCTGATCCCTGAAGGAAACCCGAACGATGCCGCAGGTGGACCCCGAACTTTTCGACCGCGGCCAGTTCCAGGCGGAACTGGCGCTGAAATCCAGCCCCATAGCGGCATTCAAGAAAGTCATCCGCCAGGCCCATGAGGTCCTTGACGCGCGCTTTCGCAAAGGGCGCGACATCCGTCGGCTGATCGAGGACCGCGCCTGGTTCGTCGACAATATCCTGGAACAGGCCTGGGACCAGTTCGACTGGAGCGAAGACGCCGATATCGCCCTGGTGGCGGTCGGCGGCTACGGTCGGGGTGAACTGCATCCCTACTCGGACATCGACCTGCTGATTCTGCTGGACAGCGCCGATCATGAGATCTTTCGTGATTCCATCGAGCGTTTTCTGACTCTTTTGTGGGATATCGGCCTGGAAGTCGGCCAGAGTGTTCGTTCGGTGGAAGAGTGCGCCGAAGAGGCGCGGGCCGACCTGACCGTCATCACCAACCTGATGGAAAGCCGCACCATCGCCGGCCCCGAACGCCTGCGCCTGCGCATGCTCGACGTCACCAGCACCGCCCACATGTGGCCGAGCAAGGACTTCTTCCTGGCCAAGCGCGCCGAGCAGAAGGCCCGTCACCACAAGTACAACGACACCGAATACAACCTGGAGCCCAACGTCAAGGGCTCGCCCGGCGGCCTGCGGGATATCCAGACGATTCTCTGGGTCGCCCGTCGCCAGTACGGCACCCTGAACCTGCGCGCCCTGGCCGGCGAAGGCTTCCTGGTGGAAAGCGAAAACGCCTTGCTGGCCTCCTCCCAGGAGTTTCTCTGGAAGGTCCGCTACGCCCTGCACATGCTCGCCGGACGTTCCGAGGACCGCCTGCTGTTCGACCACCAGCGCACCATTGCCGGGCTGCTGGGTTTCCAGGGCGATGACGCCAAGCAGGCGATCGAAAACTTCATGCAGCAGTATTACCGGGTGGTCATGAGCATTGCCCAGCTCAGCGACCTGATCATCCAGCACTTCGAAGAGGTCATCCTCGCCCCGGAAGACGAAGCGCCGCCGCAACCATTGAATTCGCGCTTCCAACTGCACGACGGTTATATCGAGGCGAGCAACCCGAACGTCTTCAAGCGTACGCCGTTCGCCATGCTGGAAATCTTCGTGTTGATGGCCCAGCAGCCGGAAATCAAGGGCGTACGTGCCGACACCATCCGCCTGCTGCGCGAACATCGCTACCTGATCGACGACGATTTCCGCAAGGATATCCGCAACACCAGCCTGTTCATCGAACTGTTCAAGTGCAAGATCGGTATCCACCGCAACCTGCGCCGGATGAACCGCTACGGCATACTCGGCCGCTACCTGCCGGAGTTTGGCGACATCGTCGGACAGATGCAGCACGACCTGTTCCACATCTATACAGTCGATGCGCACACCCTGAACCTGATCAAGCACCTGCGCAAACTGCAGTACACCCAGGTCTCCGAGAAATTCCCGCTGGCCGCCAAGCTGATGGCCAAGCTGCCCAAGCCCGAACTGATCTACATGGCCGGGCTCTACCACGACATCGGCAAGGGCCGCCACGGCGACCATTCGGAACTCGGCGCGGTCGACGCAGAAGCTTTCTGCAAGCGTCACCACTTGCCGGCCTGGGACAGCCGCCTGATCGTCTGGCTGGTGCAGAACCACCTGGTCATGTCCACGACCGCCCAGCGCAAGGACCTCTCCGACCCACAGGTGATCCACGATTTCGCGCAGATCGTCGGTGACAACGCCTATCTGGACTATCTCTACGTTCTGACCGTGGCCGATATCAATGCCACCAACCCGACCCTCTGGAACTCCTGGCGCGCCAGCCTGCTGCGCCAGCTCTACACCGAGACCAAGCGCGCTCTGCGCCGTGGCCTGGAGAACCCGGTGGACCGCGAGGAGCAGATTCGCCAGACCCAGAGCGCGGCACTGGACATCCTGGTCCGTACCGGCACCGACCCCGACGATGTCGAGCAGCTCTGGTCGCAACTGGGCGACGACTACTTCCTGCGCCACACCGCCGCTGACGTGGCCTGGCATAGCGATGCGATCCTGCAGCAGCCAGCCGATGGCGGCCCACTGGTGCTGATCAAGGAAACCACCCAGCGCGAGTTCGAGGGGGGGACGCAGATCTTCATCTATGCCCCGGACCAGCACGATTTCTTCGCTGTGACCGTGGCCGTGATGGATCAGCTCAACCTGAACATCCACGACGCCCGGATCATCACCTCCAGCAGCCAGTTCACCCTCGACACCTATATCGTGCTGGACACCGACGGCGACTCCATCGGCGACAACCCCAAGCGGGTCAAGCAGATCCGCGACGGCCTGACCGAAGCCCTGCGCAACCCCGACGACTACCCGACCATCATCCAGCGCCGGGTACCGCGCCAGCTCAAGCACTTCGCCTTTGCCCCGCAGGTGACCATCCACAATGATGCCCAGCGCCCGGTGACCGTGCTCGAACTGAGCGCCCCGGATCGTCCTGGCCTGCTGGCGCGCATTGGAAAGATTTTCCTGGAGTTCGACCTGTCGCTGCAGAACGCGAAGATCGCCACTCTGGGCGAACGGGTGGAAGACGTGTTCTTCGTCACCGATGCGCAGAACCAACCGCTATCCGATCCGCAGTTGTGCAGTCGTCTGCAGGATGCCATCGTCGAACAACTGAGCGTCAACTCCGAACCGACCCTCGAGATGACCCGCCTGAGTATCTAGCAGCGGGCCATGAACCTGATTTTGATTGAGAGCCGCACCCGATGAACAACGCGTTGAACCAGTTGCAACCCTATCCGTTCGAGAAACTGCGCGCCCTGCTCGGCAGCGTCAAGCCCGATGCGGACAAGCGTCCGATCGCGCTGTCCATCGGCGAACCCAAGCACCGCTCGCCCAGCTTCGTCGCCGAGGCCCTGGCGAGTAACCTCGATCAGATGGCGGTGTACCCCACCACCCTGGGCATCCCCGCGCTACGCGAAGCGATCGGTGCGTGGTGCGAACGCCGTTTCAACGTCCCAGACGGCTGGATCGACCCGGCGCGCAACGTGTTGCCGGTCAATGGTACCCGCGAAGCCTTGTTCGCCTTCACCCAGACCGTGGTCAATCGTGGCGATGATGCGCTGGTGGTCAGCCCCAACCCCTTCTACCAGATCTACGAAGGCGCCGCGTTCCTGGCCGGGGCCAAGCCACACTACCTGCCGTGCCTGACCGCCAATGGTTTCAACCCGGACTTTGACGCCGTTCCCGTGGAAATCTGGCAACGCTGCCAGATCCTTTTCCTCTGCTCGCCAGGCAATCCGACCGGCGCGCTGATTCCCCAGGCCACCCTGGAAAAGCTGATCGCCCTGGCCGACGAACACGACTTCGTGATCGCCGCCGACGAGTGCTATAGCGAGCTGTATTTCGACGAGCAGACTCCGTCACCTGGCCTGCTCAGCGCCTGCGCAGCCTTGGGTCGCAAGGACTTCAAGCGTTGCGTGGTGTTCCACAGCCTGTCCAAGCGCTCCAACCTGCCAGGCCTGCGCTCCGGCTTCGTCGCTGGCGACGCCGAGATCCTCAAGGCCTTCCTGCTGTACCGCACCTATCACGGCTGCGCGATGCCGGTTCAGACCCAACTGGCCAGCATCGCAGCCTGGAACGACGAGGTCCATGTACGGGCCAACCGTGCGCTGTACCGGGAGAAGTTCGACGCGGTGCTGGAGATCCTCACGCCCGTGCTGGATGTTCAGCGGCCGGATGGCAGCTTCTACCTGTGGCCCAATGTAGAGGGCGACGACGCCGAGTTCTGCCGCGACCTGTTCGCCGAAGAACACGTGACCGTGGTGCCGGGCTCCTACCTGTCCCGCGAGGTCGATGGCGTCAATCCAGGCGCTGGCCGGGTGCGCATGGCCCTGGTTGCCCCGCTGGCCGAGTGTGTCGAGGCAGCACAGCGGATCCGTGCCTTTATCGAGCGTCGCAAGTCGTAAACTCCGGACCCTGGCGGTGGTGCTCGCTGCTGCCAGGGCCCTCGGTTAGACGAAGACTACGTCAGAGATCCAGCACCAGACGACTGGATTTGCACCCTGAAACACAGAGCATCATGGTTTTCCCCGCAGCACGCTCGGAAGCACTCAGGACAAAGTCACGGTGCTCGGGGGTGCCTTCCAGAACCTTGGTCTCGCAAGCACCGCACACACCTTCCCGGCAACTGTAGGAAAGGTTTTGCCCCGAGGCGATCAGGGTATCCAGCAAACTGCCTTTACCATCATGGTAAAGCTGCTTGCCAGAGCGCGAGAGCACAACCTCAAACCCGATTCCTTGATTCTCGCTCGGCCCGGCGCCGCAGAAGCGCTCGGTGTGGCTGTGTTCGATACCCAGCACATTGCAGGCCCGTTCGAATGCCTCCAGCATTGGCACAGGACCACAACAGTAGAAATGCGTATCGCGAGGATAGCCTCGCAGCAGGTTTTCCAGATCAGGCGCGCCACCGTGCTGATCATCGAAATGGTAGGTCACCGCCCCTGGCAAGCTGGCAAGCTCGTCACGAAACGCCACGTCGGTCTCTGAGCGTGCGCAGTACAATAATTCCACGACAGCACCACTCCCCGCCAGATGCCGGGCCATGCTCAAAAGGGGTGTAATACCAATACCACCGGCGATAAAAACGGCCCTCTGCGCATGGCTCACCGGGAAATTGTTACGCGGCGCCGAAGCCTTGAGCAGTCCTCCCACCCGCAAGTGCTTGTGGATGAACGCCGAACCACCACGGCTTCTGCGATCATGCAGCACGCCGAGACGGTAATGGCTCAAGTCCGACGGCGAGTTCATCAACGAGTAGCTGCGCACCAGGCCGTTTGGCAGGTGCAGATCGATATGCGCTCCGGCTTCGAACGCAGATAGCGGGTGCGGCCCGACAGGCGTGAGGTCGATCGACAGGATGCTGTGGGTCTCTCGGGTAATACTTCTGACACGAACAGTCTGCAGGCTGGCGCTCATATGTACTTTCCTTGTATATATCAGGTAACGGGATTGCCGAGGGCTGATCGCCGGGCACCCTGTTTTCTAAAAACAATGATTAACCACAAGCGGATATCTCGATGCTATTCATGGATGAATGTGTAGAGCTGTTAAGTGCCATAGATGCACGCACCTGGTTCGAGTCACTGGTTTTCTCCGCCCGGAAACTCGGCTACAGCAAGGTCCTGTACGCACTCAAACCCAATAAAGAGGCACAGAACAACGCCGCCGAAATCATGAGCAATTTTCCAGACGACTGGCGCCGCCGTTACGACAATGAGAATTATTCCATTGTCGACCCAACCGTATTTCATAGTTTCTCGTCTTCGCTTCCCATTCCCTGGGAAGACAAACTCTATAAGACCCAAAAAGAAAAAGAGTTTGCCGAAGAAGCCAGGTGGGCAGGACTCAGCCATGGCATGACCCTCCCCATCCATGGACCGCAAGGCCAGGTGGGCATGCTCAGCCTCAGCTGCGACCCGATGTCGGAGCCCGAGTATCAGAAAACGCTGAAAAACAGCCTCGGGGCAGCGACCCTGTTGCGAGACTATGCCGTGACCAGCAGCTTCAATCATTTTCAACAAGGCTCCGGTTACACCGCACCTCACCTCACACCTCGCGAGCTGGAAATTCTGCACTGGGCCTGGGCTGAAAAAACCACCTGGGAAATTGGCAAGATTCTCAGTCTGTCGGAGCCCACCGTAGAGTTTCACTTCAAGAACATTCGCCGAAAGTTGAAAGTCACCTCCAGACGGCTCGCCGTGGCAAGAGCCATCCAACTAGACCTCATCAGTCCCTGAGGTCACCTCCTGATCAGGTAGGGAGAGAAGGTCGCCGTCGTCGATCCGCCCGGCCACATACAGACCGAGCAGGACGCAAAGACTTGCCGTCCCCCTGCCAGTGCATTCCAGCCGGCTAGCCGCCGGCTGACTCAAACCGAACATTCTCCAGAACGCACCCTGGCTCTTGCCCAGTTGTAGGCGTAACGCAACAGCCTGCCTGATCAAACTTCGCTCAACCCTCATCTCGGTGCCCCATCAGCAAACCCAGACGATATTCGACTGTCGTATCGGCCACCACCTACCAGATTGATAGGCTGTCAATTATCCAGATTGGATATACAAATAAGTCATCTTTCCGAGGTGACTTCCGTGAACATAGCTATTAATACAAGAAATAACTTTGATCAGAACTGCCTGCAAAAGATGCATATCCTGCGAGCACAGATATTTCGCGACAAGAAAGACTGGGATGTCAGTGTGATCGGCGGAATGGAGATCGATGGCTACGATGCCTTGAATCCCTATTACATGATTTTGCAGGACCCGGACCTCAATGAAAGTGTCTGTGGTTGCTGGCGACTCTTGCCGACCACAGGCCCAAACATGCTGGCCGATACTTTCCCCGAACTGCTGGCAGGTGCGCCGGTTCCCTGCGCCGAAGATACCTGGGAGCTCAGCCGCTTTGCGATCTGCCATCAGAGCGGACGCCCCTATGCCTTTTCCGATCAATCGCTGATCGCCATCAGGGCGGTCGTCTACTTCGGGGTCGAACGGGGCTTGAAGCACTTCGTCACCGTCACCACCGTCGGTGTCGAGAAACTGTTGACCAGGCTTGGCCTGGATGTTCGCCGGCTCGGCCCGGCCAGAAACATTGGCGTCGAACGCGCCGTAGCACTGTCCATCGCCCTCAATCAGAAGACCCTGGATGCCTTGCCACTCCGAGAGTCCGAGCCCGACCTGTCAAATTGATAGGTTGCCCCGCCAACAGATTGACGGATGATTCCTACCGCATCGCAGGGCTGCGGCCAACGCACGCTGCCCTGCGCTGACATGCAGACATCACGCTTTCATCATAAATATAACCGGATTGTGGAGATGACAAATGGACACCGTGATTGACTTGCCAGAACACAACAGCGCCGAGTTCGCCAGCCGGGAAACCTGGCCCGCGTTCATCACCGCCACGGCTCAACAGGACTATCTGGCAGCGGAGGCCGGCCTGCAACGGGCCTTCGAACAGGGTTACAGCCACTGGTACATCGACGGCAGTCTCGAAGGCGAGCGTCCAAGCGATTTCACTGGGCAACGCATTGCGGCGCTGAACGAAATGATCGCCAGCACTGGGGTAAAACCCATTTTTCACGGTAATTTCAAGGCTCCCCTGGGCAGCGATGTGGAAGACCTGGCCAGCGCCGCACTGGACTATGTGAAAAAAGAGGTCGACATCTGTGCAGCACTGGGCGGCGCACCGCTGATCGTGCACGGCGGTGGCGTGGTCGAACCACGCCTGGTCAAGGAGGCTCGCCAGAAGGGCCTGGAGCGCCTCATCGGCAATCTTCAGGAACTGGTCGCCTATGGGGAGGCCCGTGGCGTGCAGATCTGGCTGGAAAACCTGTGCAACTACACCCGCTTCCACCCCTTCTACTACATCTGCACCACCGAAGACGAAGTAGGACACGTGCTGGAATCCGTGCCGGGCCTACACATGTTCCTGGACGTGTCCCACGCCTACGTCAACGAAGGCGACCCGCTGTCCTTCTTCTGGAAGTTCAGCAACCGTGTGGTTGGCATGTCTTTCAGTGACAACAACGGCGACCGGGATTCGCATTTCCCCCTGGGCCAGGGCAACCTCAACTTCCCCGGCCTGATCGAGGCCGTCCAGTACACCGGCTGGAAAGGCATGGTCGGCTTCGAAACCCGCGGCGGCACCCTGCGCGGCAGTGTCGACTTTCTCAACCAACTCGTAGCGTCCAGCGCTCGATAATCTGTTGCGCTGACGGCGGGCTCGCCTCGCCGTCAGCGCCGGAGGCTTTACCATGGGAAACCCAGCATCGGTCACTGAATCGCCCGCAGGGCAGCGCCTGACCGGACGCAGTTCCTTCACGGAAGGTTGCATCGATTCACTCCCCGTCTGCCTGACCTTCATGTTCCTGTTCTTTTCCATTGGTGCGGCCAGCCGGGGCGCGGGCTTCACCGGGCTCCAGGCGTTGCTGATGACCTTCACTGTGCACGCAGCACCGTTGCAGGTATTCCTCGCCCAGCATGGGGAGAACCTGACCGTGATGTCGATCCTGTTCACCACACTGGTGGTCAACTTTCGCTTCCTGATCATGTCCTCGGTGCTCACCGAGCACTTCAAGGGTGTGCCGTTGTGGAAATCGCTGCTGTCGGCCCAACTTCTGTCGATCTCCACCTTCACGCTGTCCAATGCCAGGAAGGGCATGATCGCCAATGTCTACAACTACTACCTGGGTTGTGGCATCAGCACCCTGGCCATCGCCATTCTCGCCACGGGTCTGGGCTACTGGGTCAGCGCCGAGCAGAACCCTCTCCTGCAATCGACCATCAGTGTGATTCTACCCATCCACTTCACCGTGCTCGCCTCACTGGCATGGCCGAAACTCAAGCCGATGATCGCCACCGGCGCCGGTTTCGTCTTGACGCCGATCGTTGGTCGCTACCTGCACGAGTACCAGATCTTCGTGGTGCCTTTCGCGATCGGCGGCGCCCTGCTGATCTGGGACGCATTGTTTGAAGGGAAGAACAAATGAACAACTGGACACTGATTCTCGTCGCCTCACTCGCCTCTTATTCCTTGCGAGCCATTCCCATCCTGGTGTTCCACAAGTTTCAGATCGCCTCCGATGGCTTGATCTATCGCTTCCTGAACTACGCAGCCTTTGGCGTCATGGGTGGAATCATCTACTCCGCCCTGCTGGGCGAGCATTACTACAACGACTGGATGGGCCATTTCGACAATCATCTGGCCCTGCTGAAACTGGCAACCCTGTGCCTCGCCGTATTCATCGCCGCGCGCTTCAGAGGCGTATTCAAGACCCTCTTTATCTGCCTCGGTTTTTTCATCGCCATGACGTTCTTCGTAGGAGCTTGATGCAATGCCTGATTCTCGCCCACCCATGCCAGAACTGGAAAAACTGCGTGAACGGCACGCCGGATTCTGCGAACGCCGTGAGTCGATCAATATGACCCGCGGCTTGCCATCGCCAGAACAGATCTCGCTGTCGCACGATTTTCTGAGCCTCCCCGGCACCCATCAGTTCTCTTCCGCAGACGGTCAGGACTGGCTTAATTATGGGGGGTTACAAGGTGTCAAGGAGGTTCGTGAACTGTTTGGCCCGGCCATGCTGGGGCTTCCTGGCGAACAGGTCGCCATCGGCGAGAACTCCAGCCTGGCCCTGATGCACGAAGCCATTGGTCACGCCTGGATCAGGGGATTCGCGGGCATGCAGCCTTGGGGAAAGGCCGAGAAGGTGCGTTTCATCTGCCCGGAACCCGGCTACGACCGGCACTTTTCGATCTGCGAGTATTACGGCATCGAAATGATTCCCGTTGCCCTGGACGAGCAAGGGCCTGATATGGAGACGGTCGAACGTCTGGTCGCGGCCGACCCGAGCATTCGCGGCATGTGGTGCGTGCCTCGGCACGCCAACCCCAATGGCGCGATCTACAGCGAGGAAGTGGTCAACCGGCTCGCCGGCATGCCAACCGCGGCCAGTGACTTCAAGCTGTTCTGGGATAATGCCTATGCGGTTCATGACTTCCACGAAGCCCCAGGGCAAGCACCTGATCCGTACGCAGCCTGTGTGCGTAGCGGCAACCCGGACCGGTTGCTCATGTTTGCCTCGACGTCCAAGATGGTCATTCCAAGCTCCGGCATCTCGATGATCGGCGGCAGCCTCGCGACCCTTCGCTGGTGGCTCGACTGCCGCCAGTACAAGACGATCGGCCCGGACAAGGTCAATCAGGTCCGGCACCTGATGTTCTTCCGCAGCCAAGAGAACCTGCTGGCGCACATGAAACATCATGGCCAATCGCTAGGAGCAAAGTTCGAGCGTGTCCAGCAGGTCTTCAGCCGGACGCTGACGGGTCTGCCGCAGGTCAGTTGGTCACGCCCCAGCGGCGGCTACTTCATCTCTCTGCTGGTGCCCGAAGGGCTGGCCGGGCGCGTGGTTGCCATCGCCGCCGAAGCGGGGGTGAAAATGACACCCGCCGGGGCGACCCACTGCCATGGTCATGACGCCCATGGGCGCCACCTGCGCATTGCGCCGTCCTATCTCAGCCTGGCACAGATCGACCAGGCGACCGAAATCATTGCCAACTCGGTCTTGCTGGCCTGTGCCGAGCGCGGTCACGGCAACTGAACAGACTGCTACGCCTGGACGGCACAAAGGCGAGTCCTTTCGTGTCGTCCCCTTGCATCCTTCCCTGGAGCCACCATGAGCGAACCGTCATTGCCCACCGCACAGGATGTGCAGGCCGCTGCTATCCGTCTGAAAGGGCAGGTCAGGCGAACGCCCGTGTTCACCTCGTCCACTCTCGACAACTGGCTGCAAAGCCGAATCCACTTCAAGTGCGAGCAATTTCAGCGCATGGGCGCCTTCAAGATACGCGGTGCACTCAACGCGCTGATGAGACTCGATGCATCGGCCAGGCAAAGGGGCGTAGTGGCCTACTCCTCGGGTAACCACGCGCAAGGAATCGCCCTGGCCGCACGGGAGCTGGGCATACCGGCCGTCATCGTCATGCCTTCGGATGCACCGGCGACCAAGAAGGCCGCGACAATAGGCTACGGGGCGACAGTGGTGGAGTACAACCGCCACACCGAAGACCGGCTGGCGATCGCCAGACAGCTGCAGCAGGAACATGACTACACCTTTATCCCTCCGTTCGATCACCCCGATGTCATTGCGGGACAGGGCACTGCCGCCCTGGAGCTGTTCGAAGAGGTTGGCCAGCTGGATGTGCTGCTCGTTCCGGTCGGTGGTGGCGGACTGATTGCCGGGACGGCACTGATCGCCAGCTCCCTGGCTCCGGATTGCCAGATCATCGGCGTTGAACCAGAAGCGGGAAATGATGCGCAGCGCTCGTTGCGCACGGGCTCGCTTGTCACCATCCCTACCCCCATCACCATAGCCGACGGCGCGCAGAGCCAGTCATTGGGCAAGCTCACGTTCCCGATCATCCGGGAGCGGGTCAGTGATATCGTCACAGTGACCGACGACGAGTTGCTGGGGGCAATGGCATTCCTCGCCGAACGGATGAATCTCGTCGTCGAGCCGACCGGGTGCCTGGCGGCCGCCGCCGCGTTCAAGATGCGGGAACAGCTTCGAGGCAAGCAGGTTGGCGTGATATTGTCTGGCGGCAATGTCGACCTTGAGCACTATGCGCAATTGTTGCTCCAACCGCCCAGGCACGTTGCGACCCCGTAAGCGAATCACGGAGAGATTATCGTCATGGCGCAGCGACTCATCGACGCCCAAACCCTTCTCGGCCTGGCACTCGAGTCATCGGCCATCACCCTCGAATGCACATGCCTGCAACGTAGCCTGGAAGGCTGGAGCAGTTGGCCGGTAGGCTATCGGGAAGAAGCCTTCATCGAGATCGGCACGCTGGCCAAGTATCCTCCAGAAGAGGCGGTGATCGACGAGTACCACCCTCAGGGCACCACCTACTGGTCACCCCAGGCGCCCATTGCGCCGCTCTACTACCCCTATAACCAGAGTTCCGTATGGTGCTGCAGTCACTGCCGACGCCTTTACCTTCGCCACAATGATGACGGTGCGTACCATGTGGAACGCCGGATCCGCAAGATTCAACCGACACTGGTGGTGGATGCCCCGCATGCCAACGACGGTCGAGAGCCGGGATGGTGAGCCCCACTGAGCGATCCGGTCTCCACCGGTAGACGCGAGAGCCGCACCCTCCTGGGCCATATGCCCAGTGCGCGGCTATTTCACCTGCCCCAGGTTGGCCTCAGTCAGATCCAACTCCCCCAGTACCTCCCGCAACGCCTCATCACCGATCTGGTGGTGAAGCCGCAGACTGTAAAGCTCCAACCGCTGCGCCCGGAGCGCCTTCAGACGCATGCGCCGCTCCAGCAGGTCCATCTGGAACGCCAGGGCCTGGGCCTCGGCAGAATCGTTGAACACCTCCAACTGATGTCGGTACTCGGACATGATCCGCGCCTTCAGTTCAGTCGCCAGCGCCGCCTGGGCCGCATCCGCCGCCGCGTTGGACTCGGCCGCCTCTTCGACTTCCAGTGCGCGGATCGCGGCCTCGGCCGTGCGCCGCCAAGCCTCGAGCACCTCATGGCGACGGGCATCGTCCGGGCTCGGCGCAACATCGCGCAACAACACCGGCAAGGCGATACACGCGGTCACCAGCGAGAGCAGGATCACCCCGGCAGCAATGAAGATCAGCAGGTCGCGCTCGGGAAACGCCACGCCCGGTGCCATCAACAACGGCACCGACATCACGCCCGCCAGCGTCACCGCGCCACGCACGCCACCCAGCGTCAGCAACCAGCAGGAACGCGCCTTGGGCATCGACGCCAGCTCGCTCTGGCCACGCCAGCGCCGCAACAGCACCGACAACCGCCAGATGCTCTGCACCCAGACATAACGCAACACCAGCAGCACCAGGAAAATCGCCAGCACCTCCAGGCAACGATACAAAAGCGTTGGCCACAGCGAGGTTTCATGGCTGGCGACCGCCTTGACGATATCTGGCAGTTGCAGGCCCAGCAGCAGGAAGATCAGGCCGTTGAAGGCAAATTCCAGCAACGACCAGACGCTGCGATTGAGCAACCGGGTACTGGTCTGCCGGGGCAGCAGATCGAGCCAGCTCTGCATCATCCCCGCCGCCACCGCCGACAGGATGCCCGAAACATCAAGACGCTCGGCCAGGACATACGCAGCAAATGGCAACAGCAACATGAACACCACATGGGTCGCCGGGTCGTCCCAGCCGCGGGCGATCATCCAGGCACGCAAACGCCCGACCAGCCAGCTCAGCACCACGCCGATGGCCAGCCCACCGACCGCCACCAGCAGGAACGTCAGGCTGGCATTGGCCAGGGAAAACACGCCGGTCATGGCGGCCGCCAGGGCGAACTTGAAGGTCACCAGGCCCGAAGCATCGTTCATCAATGCCTCGCCCTGCAGCATGTGCATCAACGGCGTCGGCAGACGGTTCTGGGCAATCGCCGAAACCGCTACGGCGTCCGTCGGCGACAGCACCGCAGCCAGGGCAAAGGCCACTGGCAAGGGAATGTCCGGCAACAGCCAGTGGATGAAGTAACCGGCCCCCACAACGGTGAACAGCACCAGCCCCACCGCCAGGGTCAGGACCGGTCCGCGCAAACGCCAGAATTCGCGCTTGGGCATGCGCCAACCATCGGAAAACAGCAACGGCGGCAGGAACAGGAAGAGAAACAGCTCAGGGTCCAGCGCGACATGCAAACCCAGGGTCGGCCACGCCAGTACCGCGCCAGCAGCGATCTGCACCAGAGGCAAGGGCAGCGGAATAACCCGTGCCAGCAAACGCGAGACGCCGACCAGCATCAGCAAAATGAGGACGGTGTAGGCGGTTTGCATAAGGCGACTTCCCAATCATTCGACAATCTATCCGGCAGCAACCAGCCGCCAAAGTGCCATATTAACCGCTTAACCTGCCGTGCGAACGTTGCCCCGGGTCACAGGGGAAATCTGCGCCAGCCCAATAGGCAGGTACGGTGCTGGCCCCGAACCGACTCGGCCATGGCATAATTGTCGATTGTTCATCTCGCACATCTGCAAAGGGGGGCAATTCCCGTGACCGATACGAGCAACACATTGCACCTTTTCGGAATCAAGGCCTGCGATACCATGAAGAAGGCCCGCACGTGGCTGGACGAACACGCCGTAGCCTACGATTTCCATGATTACAAGAGTGCTGGCATCGACCGTGAACACCTGACCCGCTGGTGCGACGAGCACGGCTGGGAAGTGGTGCTCAACCGTGCTGGCACCACCTTTCGCAAACTCGACGACGCCAGCAAGGCCGATCTCGACCAGGCGAAAGCGATCGAGCTGATGCTCGCTCAACCTTCGATGATCAAGCGCCCGGTGCTCGATCTCGGCAACCGAACCCTGATTGGCTTCAAGCCAGATATCTACGCGGCGGCCCTCACCTGAACCCATGAGTTCAAGGCCCCACTTAATTTCGCAAGAGGTAACTGCATGTCCACTACTCTGTTCAGCCTGGGCTTCGGTGTCGGCACCCAGAATCGTCAAGGCGCCTGGCTGGAAGTGTTCTACGCACAGCCCCTGATCCAGCCATCGGCCGCATTGGTCGAGGCAGTCGCTCCGGTCCTGGGCTACACCGGTGGCAACCAGGCCATCAGCTTCACCCCGACACAGGCCGCGCAACTGGCCGAAGCCCTCAAGGGCGTCGACGCCGCACAAGCCGCCCTGCTGACCCGTCTGGCCGAAAGCCACAAGCCGCTGGTCGCTACCCTGCTGGCCGAAGACGCGCAACTGAGTTCCACCCCCGAGGCCTACCTCAAGCTGCACCTGCTGTCCCACCGCCTGGCCAAGCCGCATGGTCTGAGCCTGGCGGGCATATTCCCGCTGCTGCCGAACGTGGCCTGGACCAGCCAGGGCGCAATCGACCTGGCCGAACTGGCCGAGCACCAGCTGGAAGCGCGTCTGCGCGGCGAGCTGCTGGAAGTGTTCTCGGTGGACAAGTTCCCGAAAATGACCGACTACGTGGTGCCGAGCGGCGTGCGTATCGCTGACAGTGCACGTATCCGCCTGGGCGCCTACATCGGCGAAGGCACCACCGTGATGCACGAAGGCTTCGTCAACTTCAACGCCGGTACCGAAGGCCCGGGCATGATCGAAGGCCGTGTCTCGGCCGGCGTGTTCGTCGGCAAGGGCTCGGACCTGGGCGGCGGCTGCTCGACCATGGGCACTCTGTCGGGTGGCGGCAACATCGTGATCAAGGTCGGTGAAGGCTGCCTGATCGGCGCCAACGCCGGTATCGGTATCCCGTTGGGCGACCGCAACACCGTCGAGTCGGGCCTGTACGTGACCGCTGGCACCAAGGTCGCGCTGCTCGACGAAAACAATCAGTTGGTCAAGGTGGTCAAGGCCCGTGATCTGGCCGGCCAAACGGACCTGCTGTTCCGTCGCAACTCGGAAACCGGCGCAGTGGAGTGCAAGACCCACAAATCGGCCATCGAGCTGAACGAAGCGCTGCACGCACATAACTGATAGCGCCCACTCCCCTGTGGGAGCCGGCTTGCTGGCGATAGCGGTGTCCCGGACCACGGAGATGCCGACAGCCAGGCTGCTTTCTCCAGCAAGCCCTGCTCCTGCAAGGAACCGCTCAAAGCCGTACCTGTAGGAGCAGGGCTTGCCCGCGAAGAGGCCATTGAGCCAACCCCAACCTCCGCTGGCAAACCGCGATCCCACCACCAGGGCCAACACCATGCCGATACCCTCCCCCTGGCGCGCCGACTTCCCGGCCATCGCCGCCCTGCAACGGCAGGACCAGACCTACCTGGACAGCGCCGCCACCACACAAAAGCCACAAGCCCTGCTCGATGCCCTGGCGCACTACTACGCCAATGGCGCGGCCAACGTGCACCGTGCCCAACACCTGCCGGGAGCCCATGCGACCCAGGCTTTCGAAGACAGCCGGCACAAGATCGGCCAGTGGCTGGGGGCCAGCAACCCCGGGCAAATCATCTTCACCCACGGCGCCACCTCGGCTCTGAACCTCCTGGCCTATGGCCTGGAACACGTATTCGAACCGGGCGACGAGCTGGTCATCAGCGCCCTGGAGCACCACGCCAACCTGTTGCCATGGCAACAGCTGGCACAGCGACGCGGACTCAAGCTGGTGGTCCTGCCCATCGATGCCGCCGGACTGATCGACCTCGAGGCCGCGCTCGACCTGATCGGCGAGCGGACCCGCCTGCTGGCTGTCAGCCAGTTGTCCAACGTGCTCGGCGCCTGGCAGCCGCTGCCCCAACTGTTGGCCCGCGCGAAAGCCTGCGGCGCCCTGACGATCGTCGACGGCGCACAAGGCGTCGTGCATGGACGGCATGACGTGCAGGCACTGGGATGCGACTTCTATGTCTTCTCCAGCCACAAGCTGTACGGCCCCGATGGGCTGGGCGTGCTCTACGGCCGCGTCGACGCGTTGCGGCAGTTGCGCCACTGGCAGTTCGGCGGCGAGATGGTCCAGGACGCCGACTACCAGCACGCCAGCTTCCGCCCTGCACCGCTGGGTTTCGAGGCCGGAACACCGCCGATTGCCAGTGTGATCGGCCTCGGCGCAACCCTCGACTATCTGGCGGGACTGGACCAGGCCGCAGTGTTCGCCCACGAAGCGGCGCTGCACGACCACCTGCTGCAAGGCCTCAAGGTGCGCAACGGCATCCGCCTGCTGGGCGAACCTCAACTGGCCCTGGCCAGCTTCACCGTCGACGGTGTGCATAACGCCGACCTCGCTCACCTGCTGACCGAGCAGGGCATCGCCGTGCGTGCCGGCCATCACTGCGCAATGCCCTTGATGAAACGGCTCGGACTGACCGGGGCAATCCGCGTGTCGCTGGGGCTGTACAACGACGCCGAAGACCTTGAGCGTTTTTTCGACGCACTGGATCAGGCCCTGGAGCTGCTGCGATGACTTGGCCGAGCGAAGCGCAGAATGCCCTGGAGAGTTTTCAGGCGGCAGCCGGCTGGGAACAGCGGGCACGCCTGCTGATGCAATGGGGCGAACGCCTGCCGCCATTGGCCGAGGCCGAGAAAATCGAGGTCAACCGGGTACATGGCTGTGAAAGCCAGGTCTGGCTGACCGGCGCCTTGCAGGACGGCCACTGGCAATTTGTCGCCGGCAGCGATGCGCGGATGATTCGTGGGCTGGTGGCGTTGCTGCTGGTACGGGTCAATGGCCTGAATGCCGAGGAGCTATCGACGATCGACCTGCCGGACTGGTTCAACCAGCTCGGGCTGTCCCGGCAGTTGTCGCCGTCGCGCAGCAACGGTTTGAACGCGGTCCTGCAACGGATGCGGGAATTGACTCAACAGGCCTGAACGGCCCCCTGTGGCGAGGGGGTCATTGCGGCTTGGCACGCTCCGCTGGCCGTCGCACACCGGCGACCAGCTTGTCGATGGCCTTGGTCGCCGCGACCATGCCGAAGGTCGCCGTCACCATCATCACCGCACCGAATCCACCCGCACAGTCCAGCTTCACGCCGTCACCCACAAAACTCTTCTGCAGGCAGATACCACCGTCCGGTTTCGGATAGCGCAACTGCTCGGAAGAAAACACACACGGTACGCTGTAATGGCGAGTGACCGTCCGCGAGAAGCCATAGTCACGACGCAGGGTCGAACGCACCTTGGAGGCCAGTGGGTCGTTGAAGGTACGGTTCAGGTCACAGACCTGGATCTGCGTCGGATCGATCTGCCCGCCCGCGCCACCGGTGGTGATGATCTGAATCTTGCGGCGCTTGCACCAGGCAATCAGGGCCGCCTTGGCATTGACACTGTCGATGCAGTCGATCACACAGTCGATCTGCGCGGTGATGTACTCGGCCATGGTCTCGCGGGTGACGAAATCCGTCACCGCGTGCACGCGACACTCCGGGTTGATGCCCTTGAGCCGCTCGGCCATGACCTCGACCTTGGCCCGCCCCACGGTGCTGTCCAGGGCATGCAACTGGCGATTGCTGTTGCTGACGCAGACATCGTCCAGATCGAACAGGGAAATCTCGCCCACGCCACAGCGGGCCATGGCCTCCGCCGCCCAGGACCCCACGCCGCCCACGCCGACAATGGCCACGTGAGCAGCCTTGAGCCGCTCCAGCCCGTCAACGCCATACAACCGGGCAACGCCGGCAAATCGTGGATCTTCTGCACTCATGACCAATCACCGGAAAAATCGGCGCGTATTATAGGCTGATCGCAGGGCACAGGCACCTTTAGCCTACGAATGGTGGCTGCTAGAGTGAAAATGACAACATCTTCACAAGAAACCGACTACAAAGACTCAGGAAAGAACTTAAACCCATGCCGATTGCCTAAGCTCGGCTGTGTTCTAGCACGAGTCGCACGTGTAGGATGCGCGCCGCGCTGTTCAACGTTCTACTTCGGAACCCGAAATATCTATGTCATCGCGTAAACTTGGACTCAATCTGGTGGTGGTGCTGGCAATCGCCGCGCTGTTCACCGGTTTCTGGGCGCTGATCAACCGTCCGGTCTCGGCCCCCAACTGGCCTGAACATATTTCCGGCTTCTCCTACTCACCCTTCCAGCAGGGCCAGTTCCCACAGAAGGATCAGTACCCGACCGACGATGAGATGCGTCGCGATCTGGAGATCATCAGCAAGCTGACCGACAACATCCGGATCTATTCGGTTGACGGTACGTTGCAGGACATTCCCAAGCTCGCCGAGGAATTCGGTTTGCGGGTGACCCTGGGGATCTGGATCAGCCCGGACCAGGAGCGCAACGAACGGGAAATCACCCGCGCCATCGAACTGGCCAATACCTCGCGCAGCGTGGTTCGGGTCGTGGTCGGTAACGAGGCGATCTTCCGCAAGGAAATCACCGCCAAGGAACTGGGCGTGCTGCTCGATCGTGTGCGAGCCGCAGTCAAGGTCCCGGTCACCACCTCCGAACAATGGCATATCTGGGAGCACAACCCGGAACTGGCCAAGCATGTCGACCTGATCGCCGCGCACATCCTGCCGTACTGGGAATTCATCCCGATGGAGAAATCCGGCCAGTTCGTGCTCGACCGTGCCCGTGAACTCAAGCGCATGTTCCCGAAAAAGCCGCTGCTGCTGTCGGAAGTCGGCTGGCCGAGCAACGGCCGCATGCGCGGCGGTGCCGATGCTACCCAGGCGGACCAGGCGATCTACCTGCGCACGCTGGTGAACAAGCTGAACCGCCAGGGCTTCAACTACTTCGTGATCGAAGCCTTCGACCAACCTTGGAAAGCCAGCGACGAAGGCTCCGTGGGCGCCTACTGGGGCGTGTACAACGCCGCGCGCCAGCAGAAATTCAACTTCGAAGGCCCAGTGGTCGCCATTCCGCAATGGCGGGTCCTGGCCATCGGCTCGGTGGTGCTGGCGATGCTGTCCCTGGCGGTCCTGCTGATCGACGGCTCGGCGCTGCGCCAGCGTGGCCGGACGTTCCTGACCTTCATCGCCTTCCTCTGCGGTTCGGTGCTGGTGTGGATCGGCTACGACTACAGCCAGCAATACAGCACCTGGTTCAGCCTGACCGTGGGCTTTTTGCTCGCCCTCGGGGCATTGGGGGTATTCATCGTCCTGCTGACCGAAGCCCACGAACTGGCCGAGGCAGTCTGGACCCACAAGCGCCGACGTGAATTCCTGCCGGTCGAAGGTGAGTCGGACTACCGACCGAAAGTCTCGATCCATGTGCCGTGCTACAACGAGCCGCCGGAAATGGTCAAACAGACCCTCGACGCCCTCGCCGCCCTCGACTATCCGGACTACGAAGTCCTGATCATCGACAACAACACCAAGGACCCGGCAGTCTGGGAGCCGGTGCAGGCCTATTGCGAAACCCTCGGCCCACGCTTCCGCTTCTTCCACGTCGCGCCCCTGGCCGGCTTCAAGGGCGGGGCACTGAACTACCTGATCCCGCATACCGCCAAGGATGCCGAAGTCATCGCGGTGATCGACTCGGACTATTGCGTCGACCGCAACTGGCTCAAGCACATGGTGCCGCACTTCGCCGATCCGAAGATCGCCATCGTGCAGTCGCCACAGGACTATCGCGACCAGAACGAAAGCACCTTCAAGAAGCTCTGCTACTCCGAATACAAGGGCTTCTTCCATATCGGCATGGTCACCCGCAACGACCGTGACGCGATCATCCAGCACGGCACCATGACCATGACCCGTCGTTCGGTCCTGGAAGAACTGGGCTGGGCCGACTGGTGTATCTGCGAAGACGCCGAGCTGGGCCTGCGGGTGTTCGAGAAAGGCCTGTCGGCGGCCTATCACCACCACAGCTACGGCAAGGGGTTGATGCCCGATACCTTCATCGACTTCAAGAAGCAGCGTTTCCGCTGGGCCTACGGTGCGATTCAGATCATCAAGCGGCACACCGCGAGCCTGCTGCGCGGCAAGGACACCGAACTGACCCGTGGCCAGCGCTACCACTTCCTCGCCGGCTGGCTGCCGTGGGTCGCGGACGGCATGAATATTTTCTTCACCGTCGGTGCCCTGCTCTGGTCGTCGGCGATGATCATCGTGCCGCAACGGGTCGACCCGCCGCTGCTGATTTTCGCGATCCCGCCACTGGCGCTGTTCGCCTTCAAGGTCGGCAAGATCCTGTTCCTCTACCGGCGCGCAGTCGGTGTGAACATGAAGGATGCCTTCGCTGCCGCGCTGGCCGGCCTGGCACTCTCGCACACGATCGCCAAGGCGGTGCTGTACGGTTTCTTCACCAGCAGCATTCCGTTCTTCCGCACGCCGAAGAACGCCGATAAACACGGCCTCTGGGTGGCGATCTCGGAAGCCCGCGAAGAGCTGTTCATCATGCTGCTGTTGTGGGGCGCGGCGCTGGGGATCTTCCTGGTACAGGGCCTGCCGAGCAACGACATGCGCTTCTGGGTGACCATGCTGCTGGTGCAGTCGCTGCCGTACTTGGCGGCCCTGATCATGGCCTTCGTCTCTTCGCTGCCCAAGCCGGCCGAAGAACCTGAACAGGTGCCCGTGGCGTAAACGAACGGGGGCAGGATTTACCCGACAGAAGCCCTGAAAGCTTCGCGGATAAATCCTGCTCCTACAGCCTCTGTTGGCCATTTTGCTTTAAGATATCCGCCACTTTCCGCGCCTTGGTCAAGTACGCTTCCACGGCCAAACCCGATGACTGTAGGAGCCTGGCTTGCCAGCGAAGCTCTGGCGCCCTTGAGGGCGCTTTGGCAGGCAAGCCTGGCGCCCACACGTATTACCCGACCTTGCCCCTGCATCCGGAGTTTTTCATGACGGCCCACGCCGAGCTTTCGCCGACCCTGCAACTTGCCTGCGATCTGATCCGCCGCCCATCGGTGACACCGGTCGACGCCGACTGCCAGAAACTGATGATGCAGCGTCTGGGCGATGCCGGCTTCAACCTGGAGCCGATGCGTATCGAGGATGTGGATAACTTCTGGGCCACCCATGGTCGCCATGAAGGCCCGGTGCTGTGCTTCGCCGGCCATACCGACGTGGTTCCGACCGGTCCGCTCCAGGCCTGGCAGAACGATCCGTTCGATGCGCTGATCGACGAGCACGGCATGCTCTGCGGTCGCGGTGCCGCCGACATGAAGGGCAGCCTCGCGGCGATGCTGGTCGCGACCGAGCGATTTGTCGCTGACTACCCGGACCACAAGGGCAAAGTGGCGTTCCTGATCACCAGCGATGAAGAAGGCCCGGCCCACCACGGCACCAAGGCGGTGGTCGAACGTCTGGCCGCGCGCAAGGAGCGCCTGGACTGGTGCATCGTCGGCGAACCGTCGAGCACCTCGCTGGTCGGCGACGTGGTGAAGAACGGCCGGCGCGGCTCGCTCGGCGCCAAGCTGACCATCCGCGGCGTGCAAGGTCATGTGGCCTACCCGCACCTGGCGAAGAACCCGATCCACCTGGCCGCCCCTGCCCTCGCCGAGCTGGCCGCCGAGCACTGGGACGACGGCAATGCCTTCTTCCCACCGACCAGCTTCCAGATCTCCAACCTCAACTCCGGCACCGGCGCGACCAACGTGATCCCCGGCGACCTGGTGGCCCTGATCAACTTCCGCTTCTCCACCGAATCGACCGTCGAAGGCCTGCAACATCGGGTCGCGGCAATCCTCGACAAACACCAACTGGACTGGCACGTGGACTGGGCGCTGTCCGGCCTGCCGTTCCTGACCGAGCCGGGCGCGCTGCTCGACGCGGTATCGTCCAGCATCAAGGACATCACCGGCCGCGAAACCCAGGCCTCGACCAGCGGCGGCACCTCCGACGGACGCTTCATCGCCACCCTAGGCAGCCAGGTAGTGGAACTCGGCCCGGTCAACGCGACCATTCACCAGGTCAACGAGCGAGTCCTGGCCAGCGACCTCGATGTGCTGACCGAAATCTACTACCAGACCCTGATCAAGTTGCTCGCCTGATGCTCACCTGCCCTCTCTGCAGCGCAGCGCTGAGCGCAGTCGACAACGGTGTGGCCTGCCCGGCCGGGCACCGTTTCGACCGCGCACGCCAGGGCTACCTGAACCTGCTGCCGGTGCAACACAAGAACAGCCGAGACCCGGGCGACAACCAGGCCATGGTCGAAGCCCGGCGCGATTTCCTCAATGCCGGGCACTATGCCCCGGTCGCCCGTCGCCTGGCCGAACTGGCGGCCGAGCGGCCCCCGCAACGCTGGGTCGATATCGGCTGTGGCGAGGGCTACTACACCGCCCAGATCGCCCAGGCGCTGCCAGCAGCCGACGGCTATGCCCTGGACATCTCGCGTGAAGCGGTGAAGCGGGCCTGCCGTCGTAACCCGCAACTGACCTGGTTGATTGCCAGCATGGCGCGTATTCCGCTGCAGGACGCCAGTTGCCAGTTTCTCGCCAGCGTCTTCAGCCCGCTGGACTGGCAAGAGGCCAAGCGCCTGCTCAGCCCCGGTGGCGGCCTGATGAAAGTCGGCCCGACCAGCGGCCACCTGATGGAACTGCGCGAACGGCTCTATGACGAAGTGCGTGAATATACCGACGACAAGCACCTGGCCCTGGTGCCGGACGGCATGCGGCTAGAGCACAGTGAAGTCCTCGACTTCACGCTGCGCCTGGAACAGCCCGTCGATCGCGCCAACCTGCTGGCCATGACCCCGCACGGCTGGCGCGCCAGCGCCGAGCGTCGCGCCCGGGTGATCGATCAGGTCGAGCCGTTCGAGGTCAGTGTGTCGATGCGCTACGATTACTTCGTTCTGCAATGATCCCCATGACAAACCTCGCCAACCCCGGTTGGCGACCGCCAGAATCCGCGAATGGATTTTTCAGCAGCCGCAGCGAGGACATCCATGCGCCAGCCTGACATAGAGATTTACCTGAAAGACGCCGACGTCGACCACAAGGCAATTACCGCCTGGTTGAATACGGCGCTTGGCCCCTGCACCGAGTGGACGCAGAAAGGCCAGACCTGGAAATGCGAGGCCGCCGGCGTGCCGGTGACCTGGTTGCCCAAGGCCGTGGGCAAGTGGAACAGCCTGTACCTGGAGAGCGACCAGACCCCTTGGGACGACGACATTGCCTGTGCCCGCGCCGCCTTCGCTGCGCTACAGGTGGAAGTGCGTTGCGCACCTGGCAGTTGGGTCGAGGAGGAAGGCGAAGAAAGCGCCGACCGCTGGATTCGTATCAGTGCCGACGGCGAAGAAGAGATTACCTGGCGTACGGCCTGATCCCATCCGAGCCTGACCTGGCAGGACTTGCACGGGCCGCTCCTGCCATGGCCAGCCTTGCACTGGCCAGCTCTGCGCTGTGAGGCCCTGCCATGCCCCACCCTAGCCCTAAACCACCAACCCCATCCTCGGCCTGAGGATTCTTCCCGCCTGATCGCCAGAACTTGGGATGACATTCGTAGGTCATAGCACTCAGTGCGAATCTCGGAGCCCAGGACAGCCCGCAAAACGCGCGATCGATATTGCTTCGTCGCATTTTTGCCGATTTTCGCCAGATACGGCACACTACGCCCGCCCGAGCAAACGCTCGGTTCATTCCATCTGAAGCAGAAACCGTATGACCCGTTCGCCTTTGCGCCGTCTTGTGTTTGGCACCCTGCGCCGCCTCCTGTACCTGTGGGTGCGCTCGGAGACGATCAACCAATCGTCTCTGGCCCTCAACCTGGACCGTAGCCGCCCGGTGTTCTACGTACTCCAGTCGCCGTCGCTGAGCGATCTGGCGGTGGTCGACCGCGAATGTACCCGGGCCGGCCTGCCGCGTCCGGTGTTGCCGGTCTCGGTGGGTCCGCTGTTGGAGCCGGCGGCGTTTTTCTACCTGACGCCGGAGCCCGACTGGCTCGGCCGCCAGGACAAGCGCGGCGCTCCGCCGACCCTGACCCGCCTGGTCGACGCCCTGAGCCAGAATGCCGCCGAAGATGCTCAAGTGATCCCGGTCAGCGTGTTCTGGGGACAATCGCCGGACAGCGAGTCGAGCCCATGGAAACTGCTGTTCGCCGACAGCTGGGCGGTCACCGGCCGGCTGCGGCGCCTGCTGAGCATCCTGATCCTGGGCCGCAAGACCCGCGTGCAGTTCTCCGCGCCGATCAACCTGCGCGAACTGGTGGAACACAACAAGGGCCACGAACGCACCGTACGCATGGCCCAACGCATCCTGCGGGTGCACTTTCGCAACCTGAAGACCGCAGTGATCGGTCCCGACCTGTCCCACCGTCGCAACCTGGTCAAGGGCCTGGTCAACGAGCCACAGGTCCGCCAGGCAATCCTCGAACACGCCCAGCGCGAGAACATCCCGGCGGAGAAAGCCAAGACCCAGGCGCTGCGCTACGGCAACGAAATCGCTTCGGATTACACCTACACCGCCATCCGCTTCCTGGAAGTGGTGCTGAGCTGGTTCTGGAACAAGATCTACAACGGCATCCGGGTCAATCACATCGAAGGCGTACAAGCCGTGGCTCAGGGACACGAGGTGATCTACGTGCCCTGCCATCGCAGCCACATCGACTACCTGCTGCTGTCCTACCTGTTGTTCCGCAACGGTCTGACCCCACCGCACATCGCCGCCGGGATCAACCTCAACATGCCGGTAATCGGCAGCCTGCTGCGCCGTGGCGGCGCGTTCTTCATGCGCCGTACCTTCAAGGGCAACCCGCTGTATACCGCCGTGTTCAACGAGTACCTGCACACACTGTTCACCAAGGGTTTTCCGGTGGAGTACTTCGTCGAAGGCGGGCGCTCGCGCACCGGACGCATGCTGCAACCCAAGACCGGCATGCTGGCCATTACCCTGCGCAGTTTCCTGCGCTCATCGCGTATGCCGATCGTCTTCGTGCCGGTCTACATCGGCTACGAGCGGGTACTGGAAGGCCGGACCTACCTCGGCGAACTGCGTGGCGCCAGCAAGAAAAAAGAGTCGATCTTCGACATTTTCAAGGTCATCGGGGCCCTCAAGCAGCGTTTCGGCCAGGTTGCGGTCAACTTCGGCGAACCGATCAAACTGGCAGAATTCCTCGACCAGGAACAACCGGACTGGCGTGCCCAGGAGTTGGGCTCGCAATTCAAGCCGGACTGGCTGAGCGCAACCACCAACCGCCTCGGCGAACGCGTGGCACGCCACCTCAACGAAGCCGCTGCGATCAACCCGGTCAACCTGGTGGCTCTGGCATTGTTGTCCACCAGCCGACTGGCCCTGGACGAGCGTGCCATGGCGCGGGTACTCGATCTGTACCTCGTGCTGCTGCGTCGCGTCCCCTATTCGCCCCACACCACCCTGCCCGAAGGCGATGGCCGGGCACTGATCCAGCACGTCAAGGACATGGACCTGCTCGCCGAACAAAGCGATGCGCTGGGCAAGATTCTCTACCTGGACGAGCAGAACGCGGTCCTGATGACCTACTACCGTAACAACGTCCTGCACATCTTCGCCCTGCCGGCGTTGCTCGCCAGCTTCTTCCAGAGCTCGTCCCGCATGAGCCGCGAACAACTGCTGCGCTACACCCGGGCGTTGTACCCGTACCTGCAGTCGGAACTGTTCATCCGCTGGTCACTGGAGGAACTCGACGCGGTGGTCGATCAATGGCTCGAGGCCTTCGTCGAACAGGGCCTGCTGCGCTTCGAGAATGAGGTCTACCTGCGCCCGGCGCCGAGTTCGCGGCATTTCGTGCTGCTTACCCTGCTGTCCAGAAGCATCGCCCAGACCCTGCAACGCTTCTACATGGCGATCTCGCTGCTGCTCAACAGCGGCCAGCACAGTATCAGCGCCGAGGAGTTGGAAGACCTGTGCACGATCATGGCCCAGCGCCTGTCGATCCTGCACGGGCTCAATGCGCCGGAATTCTTCGACAAGAGTCTGTTCCGCCACTTCATCCAGACCCTGCTCGACCTCGACGTCCTGCGTCGCGACGAAGCCGGCAAGCTGAGCTATCACGACCTGCTCGGCGAACTGGCCGAGGGCGCGGCCAAGCGGGTCCTGCCAGCGGAAATCCGCTTGTCGATCCGCCAGGTGGCGCTGCACGACACCGGCCCGGAACAGAACACCGACGACAGCCCCAGCGCCGACTGATATCGGATAACCGGCAGCCTCATGACAGACGATTCGGCAAAGAAACACGGATGTTTCTCTGTCGAATTTCCTCGGCAAACACTCGTATAGACTGGATATTGCGTCGCCTTTGACGCGTTCGATAAGGACATCGAGATGACTGCGAAAAACGTCGTGACCGCTATTTTCCACTTCCCCCCGGACTACGCCATTGCCGCCCGGGCAAAAACCCGGATCACCCTGCGCAACCGCGATACCCATGCCGCTCTTGGCACCTGGACCAGCACCAACCTGCCGCCCAGGAGCCCCTGGAGCTTCGTCTTCGAACTGCCGCTGGACCTGCGCTACAACAGCAGGATCGAGATCGAGTTCGACATGAGCGTCGATGACGTCTCGCTGCTGGCCGACATCCGCTACAGCTTCAGGTGGCGCAAGGACAAACAGGAAGAAGTCTTTCACCTGAGTCCCCCCGGCTACCTGTATCTGAGCGCCGCGCTGGTGCCCATGATCGGCACCGAGGAAAACACCCTGGCCAACCTGAAACTGGTGGCCCTGAACGACTCGGGCCTGCCGCCCTACATCCTCTGCGAGGAAATCACCCTGCTCAAGGGCGCAATCCCCCGCTACCTGCGCTATGACACCAATCGCGTCAAACCCGGACAGATTTACGAAACCCAGGGCACCTTCGGCAGCCGACGCAAATTCACCCTCAAACCCATCCCCAGAACCGTCGTGCTGCAGAAAGAGAAACCCCAGAGCCTGACCCTCAGGGCCTAGTGGCGCCCTGAATCTATTCGATCAATGCTCGCTTCGAGCACGCCGGCCAGCTACTGTTATCATCAGCGAAGCGCACGCCACCGATTGGAGCCGCTGGTTCCACAGCGCTTGCACCGGCGTGCCGGCTTCGCCCGGTCATCTCTTCATTTTTCGAATAAGGAAGCTTTCCATGCTCCGTCCCTCCCTACGCCTGGTCGGCCTTTGTGCCGGCCTGCTGATCTCCGCCAACGCGCTGGCCCTGTCCCTGGGCAGCCTGTCCCAGGGCGAAGCCTCGGGTGGACTCAAGGACGCCCTGGCCCAGGGTGCCGTAGCGGCCGTCACCACGCTCGGCAAGCCGGGTGGTTTCAGCAACAACCCAGAGGTGAAGATCGAACTGCCCGGCAAACTGGGCAAGGTCGCCAGCAAGATGAAGCAGTTCGGCATGGGCGCCCAGGTCGATCAGTTGGAAACGAGTATGAACAAGGCGGCCGAGGCGGCCGTGCCGCAGGCTCAGGCGCTGCTGGTGGATGCAGTGAAAAAGATGACCGTGAGCGACGCCAAGGGCATTCTCACCGGCGGCAAGGACTCGGCAACCCAGTACCTGGACAAGACCAGCCGCGAGCAGATCCGCGCCAAGTTCCTGCCGATCGTCAAGCAGGCCACCGATCAGGTGGGCCTGGCCCAGCAGTACAACTCGTTCGCCGGGCAGGCCGCGAGCCTCGGCGTGCTTGATGCCAAAAGTGCCAACATTGAAAGCTACGTGACCGAAAAGGCCCTGGACGGCCTGTTCAAGATGATCGCCCAGAAGGAGGAAGGCATCCGCGCCAATCCGGCGGAAGCGGCCACCAGCCTGGCGAAAAAGGTGTTTGGCGCACTGTAATGTGCCAGGGAGAGCCAGCGAGCTGGCTCTCCCCATCAGGTTTTATCCCTCGACCACGGTTTTCTTCACCCGGAACCAACCGGCATACAGCGCCGGCAGGAACAACAGGGTCAAGGCCGTCGCCACGACCAGACCGCCCATGATCGCCACCGCCATCGGTCCGTAGAACACGCTGCGCGACAGTGGGATCATCGCCAACACCGCCGCCAGCGCGGTCAATACGATCGGCCGGAAGCGCCGCACCGTCGCCTCGATGATAGCCTGCCACTGCGACATGCCAGCGCGGATATCCTGTTCGATCTGGTCCACCAGTATCACCGAGTTGCGCATGATCATCCCCGACAACGCAATCGTCCCGAGCATCGCCACGAAACCGAACGGCTGACGGAACACCAACAGGAACAGCGTCACACCGATCAACCCCAGCGGTGCAGTGAGGAACACCATCGCCACCCGCGAGAAACTGCGCAACTGCAACATCAGCAAGGTCAGCACTACCACGATGAACAGCGGCACGCCGGCGTTCACCGAAGCCTGGCCGCGCTCCGAGTCCTCCACGGTACCGCCCACCTCCAGCAGATAACCGTCCGGCAATTCGGCCCGGATCGAATCCAGGGTCGGCATGATCTGCTTGACCAGAGTCAACGGCTGCTCCTGCCCGTAGATATCGGCGCGGATGGTCACGTTGGGCAGGCGATTGCGGTGCCAGATAACGCCCTCCTCGAAACCGTATTCCAGCGTGGCGATTTGCGACAGCGCCACGCTGGTGCCGTTGTCGGTGGGCACTGCCAGGCTCGACAGCGCCGACAACTCGGTGCGCTCCTGCACGGTGCCACGCAGCAGAATCTCGATCAGCTCATTGTCTTCGCGGTACTGGCTGACGGTCGAACCGGTCAGCGAACTCTGCAGGAAGCGCGACAAGTTGGCCGTGCTCACCCCCAGCGCCCGGGCGCGATCCTGATCGACATTCAGGTAGACCACCTTGCTCGGCTCTTCCCAGTCCAGATGCACGTTGGCCACATGGGGGTTCTCGCGCACCTTGGCCGCCACCTTGCGGGCCAGGGCCCGGACCACCTCGATATGCTCACCGGTGACACGGAACTGTACCGGATAGCCCACGGGCGGGCCGTTCTCCAGACGCGTGACCCGCGCCCGCAGTTCCGGGAACTGCTCATTGAGGGTGTCGATCAACCAGGTCCGCAATTTTTCGCGGTCCTCGATGGATTTGGCCAGCACCACAAACTGGGCAAAACTGGTCGCTGGCAACTGCTGGTCCAACGGCAGGTAGAAACGCGGTGAACCGGTACCGACATAGGCCACATAGTTGTCGATGCCATCATGGCCCTTGAGCAGCGCTTCCAGGCGCTTGACCTGTTCGGTGGTGTTATTCAGCGATGCGCCTTCGGCCAGCTTGAGGTCGACCATCAATTCCAGCCGTCCAGAGGCTGGGAAAAACTGCTGGGGCACGAAGCGGAACAGCGCCACCGACCCTACGAACAACAGGACGGTCAACACGATCACCGTCTTGCGCCGCCGCACGCACCACTCCACAGCTCGCCGCACCCGCTGATAGAACGGGGTGGCATACGGATCCGGCTGATCGGCACCATGCTTGGCGGCGTGAAGCTTCGCCAGGTCGGGAAGCAGCTTCTCCCCCAGATACGGCACGAACATCACGGCGGCGATCCACGATGCCAACAGGGCGATGGTCACCACCTGGAAAATCGAACGGGTGTACTCGCCGGTCGCCGATTGAGCGGTGGCGATCGGCAAGAAGCCAGCGGCGGTGATCAGCGTGCCGGTCAGCATCGGAAACGCCGTGCTGGTCCAGGCATAACTCGCCGCCTTGAATCGGTCGAAGCCCTGCTCCATCTTGATCGCCATCATTTCCACGGCAATGATCGCGTCGTCCACCAGCAGTCCCAGCGCCAACACCAGGGCGCCAAGGGAAATCTTGTGCAGGCCGATACCCAGGTAATACATGGTGGCGAAGGTCATCGCCAGTACCAGCGGGATCGCCAGCGCCACCACCATGCCGGTGCGCACACCGAGGGAGAAGAAACTCACCAGCAGCACGATCGCCAGCGCCTCCACCAGGACCTGGACAAACTCGCCGACACCAGTCTTGACCGCCGCCGGCTGGTCGGACACCTTGCTCAGGCGCATGCCCGCCGGCAGGCTTTTCTGGATTCGGGCGAACTCGGTTTCCAGCGCCTTGCCCAGCACCAGGATGTCGCCACCGTCATTCATCGCCACGGCCAGGCCGATGGCGTCTTCGCCCATGAAACGCATGCGCGGCGCCGGTGGATCGTTGAAACCACGACGGACCTCGGCGATATCACCGATGCGCAAGGTCCGGTCGCCCACCCGGATCGGGAAATTGCGAATCTCGTCGACGCTCTTGAAGTTGCCGCTGACGCGCAGTTGCACACGCTCCGTCGGGGTTTCGAAGAAACCCGAGGTCGAAACCGCGTTCTGCTCCTGCAACGCCTGCTGCACGGCCGCCATCGGTACACCGAGCGTGGCCAGCTTGACGTTCGACAACTCGATCCAGACCTTTTCGTCCTGGAGCCCCAACAGATCGACCTTGCCGACATCCTTGACCCGTTGCAGTTGGATCTGGATGCGGTCGGCGTAGTCCTTGAGTACCGCGTAGTCGAAACCGTCGCCGGTCAGCGCATAGATATTGCCAAAGGTGGTACCGAACTCGTCATTGAAGAACGGTCCCTGAATATCCGGCGGCAGAGTCTGGCGGATGTCGCTGAGCTTCTTGCGCACCTGATACCAGAGTTCGGGGATCTGCGCCGAATGCAACGAGTCGCGGGCCATGAAGATCACCTGAGACTCGCCTGGCCGCGAGAACGAGGTGATCCGCTCGTACTCGCCGGTTTCCATCAGTTTCTTTTCAATACGTTCGGTGACCTGCCGCGACACTTCCTGGGCCGTCGCCCCGGGCCAGTTGGTCTGGATCACCATGGCCTTGAAGGTGAACGGCGGGTCTTCGCTCTGCCCCAGCTTGGTGTAGGACATAGCCCCAACCATCGCCAGCAAAAGCATCAGAAACAGTACGATCTGGCGATTACGCAATGCCCATTCGGAAAGGTTGAAACCCATCGGGGACTACTCCTTGGCCGCCAGGTTGACGACACGGTTGGAGCGGTCCACCGGACGCACCTGTTCCCCCTCATGAAGCACATGCACACCGGCCGCCACCACCCAATCGCTGGCGTTGAGCCCTTCGAGCACCGGCACACTTTTCTCGCCGAAGGCACCGACCCGCACCGGGGTGCGCTTGAGCGTATTGTCCGCCTGGACTTTCCAGACATAGGCGGCACCATTTTCGGCGGTCAGCGCCGATAACGGCACCGACAACGGTACGTCTCCAGCAGCCTGGACGAAGACCCTGGCGCTCTGCCCCAGTTCGGCAGGCACCTTCCCGGCGCTGAACGCGATGCGAGCGGCAAAGGTCCGGGATTTCGGATCGGCTGCCGGCGACAACTCGCGGATATGCCCGTTGAAGCGCTGGCCCGGCTGCGACCAGAGTTCGACCGCGACATCCTGGCCAACCTTGAAGCGCCCGAACGCCTGTTCCGGGAAACTGATCAGCACTTCACGCTCACCATCGGCCGCCAGCGTGAATACCGTCTGGCCGGCAGCCACCACCTGGCCGACCTCGATCTGACGCTTGGCGATCACGCCGTCCTGCGGCGCACGCAACACCGCGTAGCCCGCCTGGTTGCTGGAGACATCGAATTCAGCCTTGATCTGCTTCAGCCTGGCCTCACCGGCGCGGTAGGCATTTTCCGCGTTGTCGTACTGTGAGCGGCTGACCATCTGCCGATCCAGCAAGGTCTTGTAACGGTCGCGCTCGGAACGCACCAGACTCAGGTTCGCTTCCGCAGCCGCTACCTGGGCCCGGGTGGCCTCCAGTTGAAGACGCACGTCCTGCGGGTCGAGCTCCGCCAGTGGCTGGTTGGCCTTGACCCGCTGGCCCTCCTCGACCAGGCGTCGAGCGACCTTGCCAGCAATGCGAAACGCCAGTTCAGGCTCGAAACGGGCACGCACCTCACCGGGATAACTGTCCATGCCCTGGGCCGCCAACTGGGGCTGCACCACCATGGCCGGACGTACAGTGACCTGGGCGGACTCTTCGTGACCACAGCCCACGAGGAAAAAGGCTAGACTGGCGGGCAACGCCAGAGGCAGGACATAGCGGAACATGGTGTGTACCCTTCGCCAAGAGTGCTTGAAATAATTATACTGATCAGTATGGTATTTATACCAAACTGACCAGTCCAGTATTAAAGTGAAAAATGTCCGACAATCTTTCTGTGCCCAGCGGCCCCGGCCGCCCCAAGGACCCGGCAAAACGCCAGGCCATTCTTGAAGCAGCGGAAGATCTGTTCCTGAGTAATGGATACGCCAGCACCAGCATGGACGCGGTAGCAGCAGCGGCAGGTGTTTCGAAGCTGACGGTCTACAGCCATTTCAACGACAAGGAGACGCTGTTCTCCGCTGCGGTGGTGTCCAAGTGCGAGGCGCAGCTACCCGACCTGCTATTCGCCTTGCCCGAAGGTGTGCCGGTCGAAACGGTGCTGCTCAACATCGCTCGGGGCTTTCACGTGCTGATCAACAGTGACGAGTCGGTGAACCTGCATCGCCTGATTGTGGCGCTGGGGAGCCAGGACCCCAGGCTGTCGCAGATTTTCTTCGAGGCTGGCCCGCAACGGATGCTGACCGAGATGGAACGGCTGCTGAGCCGGATTCATCAGAGCGGTGCGCTGAATATCGACAAGCCGCACAACGCTGCCGAACACTTCTTCTGCCTGCTCAAGGGCGCGGCGAACTTCCGCCTGCTGTATGGCTGCGGCCAGCGCTTGAATGCCGAGGACAGTGAAGCCCATGTGCGCGAGGTGGTGGGCCTGTTCATGCGGGCCTATCGGCCCTGAGCCAAGCCCGCGCAGTGCACATAGTCTGGCGAGCGGGCTCGTCACAGGAAGCGCTCAGGGCTTGAGCGCTTTTTTCGGATAGATATCGTAGCGGCTCGACTTGCCCTCCAGCCCATGACTGGGCTTGGGGCCGTCGATGCAGGGTGCCTTGCGCGGGCGCTTGACCACCACCCGGTGGGTCGCCAGGGCCAGGGCGGCCTCAAGCAGCGCCGGCGCATCCGGATCATCCCCCACCAGCGGCCGGAACAGGCGCATTTCCTTCTTCACCAGCGCAGTTTTCTCCCGATGGGGAAACATCGGGTCCAGGTAGATGACCTGCGGCGGTTCACCCTCCCAGTTGCGCATTACTTCGATGGAGTTGCCCTTGAGCAGGCGCATGCGGGAAATGATCGGCGCCACCTCCAGATCCTCCAGGCCCCGGGCCAGGCCATCCTCCAGCAACGCACCGATCAGTGGCTGGCGCTCGATCAGGCTCATCTCACAGCCCAGGCTCGCCAGCACGAAGGCATCCTTGCCCAGCCCTGCGGTGGCATCCAGTACCCGAGGACGCACGCCCTGCTGGATGCCGACCGCCTTGGCGATCATCTGGCCGCTGCCGCCACCGAACAGGCGCCGATGCGCCGCACCACCCTCGACGAAATCGACCCGTACCGGCCCCGGTGCATCCGGCCCCAGTTGCTGCAACTGCAATCCGTGTTCGGACACCTGCAGGGCAAACTCGGCCTCGGGCTCCTGCAAGGGTAGCGCCAGCCGTCGGGCCCACTCCTGCGCCTGGGATTGAAACCCTTCGGCCAGCGCCTCGACCCTGATGCGTACGGCTGCTTGCTGCTCACTCATGAAAAAAACGCTCAAAAATTTAATGATCGGCAAAAACGGCCGATAAAAGAATTATCCGTCATTTTGCCAGAGCTTGGGTCACCGCCAAGAGCCATGTCAGACATTCAGCGCACATCCATAGGTTATCTATCGCCCGTCGGCGATTACGGCCTGCGAAACTCCCAGGCACTGAGTGGCGTCAGCCACCTGTGGCAGGATTTCTTCGCACGGGCGATGGCCGAGCAGGTGGGTGATGCACCGAAGCAGGCAGTGGCCGAACTGCCGATTGATGGCCCGGTCGAACCGACCGCCGGTGCCGAGACCCTGGCCCAGATCGTCGACCAGTTGCACTGCGAAGTCACCGACAATCCGGTCCGCCCGCCAGAACCGCTGTTCCTGCCGATCGCCGAGTTCGAACTCGACCTGCTGAAAAAACCGGCACCGCCTTACCCGGAAGACGAGATCATCGCCCAGCAGCGCCAACAGGATTTCGAAAGTGAATGGGTTCGTCCCATCGTACTGACGGCCGGCCAAGCACAAGCGCAGCCCGGCCCTGCACCGCAACCACGTCCATTGCACCTGCCGATTGCCGAGTTCGAACTCGACCTGCTACCGAAACCGGCCATTCCGTACGACGAACCGACCCTGGTCAAGCAACAGCAGGCCCTGGACTACGACCAGAATTGGGCACGCCCGCTGGTGGCGCACAACCTGCGTCTGGCGGCCTGAGCCGCCAGCATCCGCTTCACCCCTTGAACATCTGGTTGATCTTGCCGAACGGTATCGCCTGCTCGGTGAAATCGAAGGTGCCCGGCCCGCAGATCTCCTGCGCCGCCTGGTAAAAAGCCCCATACGCCGCACGCGCCAGCGCCGAACCGACACTGATGCGCTTGACGCCCAGCGCGCTCAAGTCAGCCACCGACAGTGGCACACCACCGGACATCAGCACGTTCACCGGCTTTGGGGCCACCGCCTTGACGATTGCACTGATCTCCTCGGCGGTGCTCAAGTCCGGCGCGTAGAGCACATCGGCCCCGGCTTCGGCATAAGCCTGCAGGCGGCGGATGGTGTCAGCAAGATCCCGTCGCCCGACCAGAAAATTCTCCGCCCGTGCCGTCAGGGTGAACGTGAACGGCAGGCTACGTGCTGCTGCCACCGCCGCTTCAACCCGTTCGACAGCCAATGCAAAGGGATAGATCGGTTCTTCGGGATTGCCCGTGGCATCCTCGATGGAGCCTCCGACCAAACCGACTTCGGCAGCCATCAGGATGGTCTGGGCGCACCCTTCAGGGCTGTCGGCATAACCGTTTTCCAGGTCCGCCGCCACCGGCAGCGGCGTGGCCCTGGCAATGACATGAGCGTTCTCCAAGGCATCGGCACGGCTGACCGCACCTTCCGCATCCGGACGCCCCAGGGAAAACGCCAACCCCGCGCTGGTGGTGGCCAGGGCTTCGAAGCCCAGCGCCGCGAGCATTTTCGCCGAGCCGGCATCCCAGGGATTGGGGATCACAAAAGCCCCCGCACGTTCGTGCAGGGCCTTGAAGGCTTGGGCTCGAAGGGTTTGCGCATCCATATGAGCGACTCCTGGCAGTAAGAACAGGCGCCGTCAGAGCAAGCCGAGTTGCTCCGCAGCGGGCTCTCTGTATAGCTCAGGCAACGCGGGCAGGCCAGGCAAACGTGCCATCAGCCGCTGGTGAAAGCGTTGCGCCAGCTTTGGTGCCAGCAGATTGTCCGAGGTATGCAGGAAGATATACGGCGTGCGCCCCTCTTCGATCCACACCGCCACCTTCTCGACCCAGGGTGTCAGGAATGACTCATTCGCCGCCAACTCCGGGTGGCCGATGAAACGAACCTGCGGAAACTGGGTAAAGGCTGCCGGTCGCGGCGGCACCTTGGGCTTTTTCGACTGGGCATGCAGCACCGCAGGGGTGGTCGAGGTACAACTGAACAACGCCCGTGGATCGAGACAGATGCGCTCAACGCCCCGATCGAGCAGCAATCGATTGAGCATCCGCTCGGCATCGCCCTTGGCGAAGAATTCGGGATGCCGGACCTCGATAGCCAGCGGCTGCTGTAGGCTGTCGATGAATCCAGCCAGTTCGCCCAAGCGATGCGGCGCGAAACTCGCCGGCAGTTGCAGCCACAATGGCGACACCCGCGCGCCCAGCGGTTTTAGCAGTTGCAGGAACGCCTCGGCCGCCAGCACCTGATCACGCAGGTCTCCACCGTGACTGATATCGCGGGGGAACTTGGCGGTGAAGCGAAAATGCTCGGGCATGGTCTGCGCCCAACGCTCGACGGTGCTCGCGGCGGGTCGCGCGTAGAACGTGGTGTTGCCTTCGACGGCGTTGAAGACCTGGCTGTAGAGGTCGAGAAAATCCGCTGGACGAGCGTTTTCCGGGTACAGGAATTCGCGCCAGGCGTTTTCACTCCAGGACGGACAACCCAGGTAATAAGGGAGCACTGAATCGGTCATGGTACCGATTAGATCAGATATGCAGGTCGAGCCCCAACACTTCCATGTCCCACTCGACGAAACCGGCAGTGGTCAGGTAGCTGGCAAGGGCCGTGGCGACACTTTTGCTCATGGAGCGATGGAAGATCATGTCTTGCGGACGGGCCGGCAGGTTGGCCAGGCGTTCACCTGCGGCTTCGGCACGGGCAGCGACTTCGGAGAGATCCTCACTATCGTTGCTCAGCAGTTCACCATCAGCGTCCAGCACAACGCCGCCCTTGCGGGGCTTGCGCTTGATGGAATAAGACTGTGATGAAACGCCGTCTATACGCATTGGGGCATGCTCGGTGTCGATGATGGCAATTTAGCAGTACGCGCCGTACTTGGCTATTGCCCAAGTGATAACCAGACCACAGAACTGGAAAAAGGTTTTCACATAGCGCTGCCAGCGTGGGAAAAACATGACGGACGGCACATTTTTGACTGCTTCAGACGACATTCTAAGCGTTCGGCTTAACCCTCAGTGGAGCTTCGAAATTCACCCGGGGTTCAGCGAGCCTTGGGCGTGGCGACCTTGTCACGCAGGTAGACCGGCTGCGCTTCGTCGGCAACGATGGCTTCGCCACGCGCCCAGGCGAATCGCGCCAGGCTCAGCAGGTCCTCGGCGTGGGGCAGCATGCCAGCATCCTGGCCGCTCAGCGCAACCTTGATCCGCTCACCATACCCCCAGCCCGTGCCCGCGCCAAACCAGGCGCCGGTGGCCGCTGCCGGCAGCGCCGCGACTTCCGGTGCCAGCACCGCTTCGCTGCCAGCCAGACGCATCTCCCCGGCCTCCTCGCGATAACAGCCCCAATATACCTCATCCATCCGTGCATCGATGGCCGCCGCGACCTGGCTGGCGCCATGCTCGCGCAACGCTCGCTGAGCCAGCACCGCCAGGTTCGACACCGGCAATACCGGGCGCTCCAGGGCAAAGGCCAGGCCCTGGACCACGCCAATCGCGATCCGCACGCCAGTAAAGGCACCTGGCCCACGGCCAAAGGCAATCGCATCGACCGCAGACAGGCCAATCCCGGCATCCGCCAGCAATTGCTGGATCATCGGCAGCAGCTTCTGCGCGTGCAGGCGCGGGATCACCTCATAGTGGCTCGTCACCTTGCCGTCATGCAGCAAGGCGACGGAGCAAGCTTCAGTCGCGGTGTCCAGGGCCAGCAAGGTGCTCATCGATGTTTCCGTCAGGTCAGAATGAAAAAGTGCAACAGTATAAACAACAACAGCCCGCAAGCGGGCTGTTGTAGAGACGCAATCGCGACGATCAGTTCAGTGCTTCAAGCACCTTGCCGGTGATCGCTTCGACCGAGCCGACGCCGGCGATGTAGCTGTACTTCGGCTTGCCCTGGGCAGCCGACAGCTTCTGGTAGAAGTCCACCAGCGGCTTGGTCTGGGAATGGTAGACCGACAGGCGATGACGAACGGTTTCTTCGGTGTCGTCCTTGCGCTGAACCAGCTCGTCGCCCGTCGCATCGTCCTTGCCTTCGACTTTCGGCGGGTTGTAGACGACGTGGTAAACGCGACCGGAGGCCTCGTGAACGCGGCGGCCGGCGATACGCTGGACGATCTCTTCGTCGTCGACGGCGATCTCGACCACGTGGTCCAGCTCGACACCGGCCTGCACCAGGGCTTCAGCCTGGGGAATAGTGCGCGGGAAGCCGTCGAACAGGAAGCCGTTGGCGCAATCGGCCTGGGCAATCCGGTCCTTGACCAGTGCGATGATCAGGTCATCGGACACCAGGCCACCGGCATCCATGATGCCCTTGGCCTTGACGCCCAGCTCGGTGCCAGCCTTGACCGCGGCACGCAACATGTCGCCGGTGGAGATTTGCGGGATGCCGAATTTCTCGGTGATGAACTTAGCCTGAGTACCTTTACCGGCCCCGGGAGCTCCCAGCAGAATGACGCGCATCGATGTGCTCCTCAATTTTTTATTTAGAAACGCTCGGATTCGCCTCGTGGGGCCAATCTCAACAATAGGGTGACAGCCGCCCAAACGGCCAAGGGCTGATCAAGATACACAGCCGACCGACCCCACACAAGCCGCCCAAAGTCGCATCGACCCGAGCCGCCACGACACCCCAAACCTGCTACCACGGGTCGTAACCCGACCACCCCGTGTCACGTACACAGGCACGACCGCATCTGACCCTGTGCTCGTACCTGCCCCGCTACCCGTGCCTCGTGCTTTTCATGACCTCAGCCGGTATTGCGCAAGCCGGCGGCGATCCCGGCCACGGACACCAGCAAAGCCTGTTCCAGAGGGCTGTTCTGGTTGCTTTCCTGACGCCGCGTACGCGCCAGCAACTCGGCCTGCAGCAGGTGCAGCGGATCGAGGTAGGTATTGCGCAGGCGAATGAATTCCAGGGTTTCGGGGCTGTGGGCCAACAGTTGCGACTGGCCGGTCAATCCCAGTACCACCTCGCACGCCTGCGACAATAGGTCGCGTAAGTGCACACCCAGCGGCAGCAGTTCGGCTTCCACCAGACGTTCGTCGTAGGAACGGGCGATATCGTTGTCGGCCTTGGCCAGAACCATTTCCAGCATGTCGATACGGGTCCGGAAAAATGGCCATTGCTCGCGCATCTGCTCCAGCAGTGGGCCCTGACCACGCTCCAGCGCATGCCGCAGGGCCGTCTCCCAACCGAGCCAGGCCGGCAGCATCAGGCGGGTCTGGGTCCAGCCGAAGATCCAGGGAATCGCCCGCAGGCTTTCTATACCGCCAGCCCGACGCTTGGCCGGACGACTGCCCAGCGGCAGGCGCCCGAGTTCCTGTTCCGGCGTCGACTGGCGGAAATACTCGACGAACTGCGGATTGTCGCGCACCTCGGCGCGATAGGCGCGCACGCCGTCCGCCGCCAACTCGTCCATCAGCTTGCGCCAGGCCGGTTGTGGCGGTGGTGGCGGCAACAAGGTGGCCTCGAGCACCGCCGCCAGGTACAGGTTGAGGTTCTGTTCGGCGATGTCCGGCAGGCCGAACTTGAAACGGATCATCTCGCCCTGCTCGGTCGTGCGGAAACGCCCCGCCACCGACCCCGGCGGCTGCGACAGAATCGCCGCATGGGCCGGGCCGCCGCCACGACCGACGGTGCCGCCACGGCCATGGAACAACAGCAACTCGACCTGCTGCTCCCGACAGATGTCCACCAGCCGTTCCTGGGCGCGGTACTGGGCCCAGGCCGCAGCCGTGGTGCCGGCATCCTTGGCCGAGTCGGAGTAACCGATCATCACCTCTTGCGGGCCCTGCAAACGCGAGCGATAACCGGGTAACTGCAACAGGCGCTCCATTACCGGCCCGGCATTGTCCAGGTCGGCCAGGGTTTCAAACAGCGGCACCACGCGCATCGGCCGCAACACCCCGGATTCCTTGAGCAACAGCTGTACAGCGAGCACATCGGAAGCCGCTCCAGCCATGGAAATCACATACGAGCCCAGGGACGCTGCCGGGGCCGCGGCGATTTCCCGACAGGTAGCCAACACCTCGGCGGTATCTGCCGATGGCTTGAAATATGGCGGCAGCAGTGGCCGACGATTGCCCAACTCGCGAATCAGGAACGTCAGCCGAGCATCTTCATCCCAGTCCTCGTAGCGGCCCAGCCCAAGATAGTCGGTGATCTCGTTCATCGCCGAGGCATGGCGCGATGAATCCTGACGTACATCCAGACGCACCAGAAACAGCCCGAAGGTCACCGCCCGCCGCAGACAATCGAGCAACGGCCCGTCGGCAATCACGCCCATGCCGCATTCGTGCAGGGACTGATAACACAACTGCAAGGGCTCCAGCAGCTCGTGGTTGTCGCGCAGGACCTGGTCCGTGGCCGGTTGGGTGGACTCCAGCGAATCATGGGCCCACTGGCGGGTTGCCCGCAGCCGCTCGCGCAGTTGCTTGAGCACCGCCCGATAAGGCTCGGCGCTGTTACCGGCGCGGGCCCGCAAGGCTTCGCTGGCATGCTGCATCGACAGTTCGGCGGCCAGGTGATCGACATCGCGCAGGTACAGGTCAGCCGCCATCCAGCGTGCCAACAGCAGCACTTCGCGAGTCACCCTGGCCGTCACATTGGGGTTGCCATCACGGTCGCCGCCCATCCACGAAGCAAAGCGAATCGGCGCCGCCTCAAGCGGCAAGTGCAGGCCGGTGGCAGCATGCAGGGCTTCATCGGCCTTGCGCAGATAATTCGGAATGGCCTGCCAGAGCGAGTGCTCGATCACCGCGAAGCCCCACTTGGCCTCGTCCACCGGGGTCGGCCGGGTGCGGCGGATCTCCTCGGTGTGCCAGGCTTCGGCAATCAGCCGTTGCAGGCGCTGGCGGATCTGCTCCCGTTCGGCGGCGGTGAGGTCACGGTGATCCTGCAACGCCAGTTGCGCGGCAATCGCGTCGTACTTCTGGATCAGCGTGCGCCGGGCCACCTCGGTCGGGTGCGCAGTAAGCACCAGTTCGATGTCCAGACGCCCCAGTTGCCGGGCCAGGGAGTCGTCGCCATGGCCCTCGGCCCGCAACCGGGCCAGCAACTCCGGCAACGCCCGCGCCTCGAAAGGTGCCGGCTGCGAATCGTCACGCCGGTGGATCAGTTGATATTGCTCGGCGATGTTCGCCAGGTTGAGAAACTGGTTGAACGCGCGGACCACCGGCAGCAACTCGTCATCGCCGAGATCATCGAGGCTGGCGCTCAGTTCGGTACTGGCCGAATCGCTGCGATCGGCCTTGGCGCTCTTGCGAATCCGCTCGATCTTGTCGAGGAATTCGTCACCATGCTGGTCGCGGATGGTATTGCCCAGCAACTCACCCAGCAAGTGAACGTCTTCACGCAAACGCACATCGATATCGGACATCGGCAGGCTCTCCGGCAGGCTCTGGAACGTTTCCATAAGCCAAGAGTGCACCACTGCGCCGCGTGCTTACAAGCCGGGCAAGCGACGGGCGCAGAGGGAAAATTCCCCGCCGAACCTCACCGGCAGAAGCTAGTCTGATAATTGAGCAGCCCCATGAAGGCTGATGGCGGGCTGGCAGCGATGCCGATCCGGCCATTCATCAATCCCCGTCATCGACGGGTAGGAATTGAGGTCATCATGAAAATCCGAGAGCTGGCCCAGCACTGGGAAGAGAATGCCAAGGGTCGCCTGACCGACACCGGTTACGCCGTTCATCTGGACGTGGAGGCCGCCGCCCGCCTTGCCGCAATCAGCGAAATGTACCCCAAGCGCAGCCCCGAGGAACTGCTCGGCGAACTGATCGGCGCCGCTCTGGAGGAGCTTGAGGCGAGTTTGCCCTACGTCCAGGGTCAGCAGGTGGTCGCCACCGACGAGGAAGGTGATCCACTGTACGAGGATGTCGGCGCAACCCCACGCTTCCTCACCCTGTCACGTCGCCATCTGCATAACCTGTCTGGCGGGACCGACAAGTCCAAGCACTGAACGGGCCGCCAGCGTCCCGAAAATCTCCGGTATTCCTGGCTCCCGAGCGAGTCGGGAATACCGCTGCGGGTCGCGAAAGTTCAGACTTTTTGCATTGACCGATCAGTCAGTATTTTTTTCGGGCGATTAGCCATCTGCGCTGAACTATTCAAAAAAGCCTCGGGTCACAGCCAGTAGCCATCACTGGCACAGCTGCTGCGAAACACGCCTGAACGAAGCGGCGTGATCTGCGCTGAAGGCCCTCGGGCCCGTGATGGGGATTGATGTTTTTCAGGAGCTATCCAATGGAGTTGAAGACCATGAAAACCAGCATTGCCACATCCTCGTTTAACCATCTGCGCGGGCTGAAACTGGCCGCGCTGGCCCTGGGCACCAGCTTCATTCTGGCCGGTTGCGCCGGGAACCCGCCGAGCGAGCAGTACGCGGTGACACAGTCTGCCGTGAACAGCGCAGTCAGCGCTGGCGGTACCGAATACGCCGCCGTGGAAATGAAATCGGCGCAGGACAAGCTCAAACAAGCTGAGCTGGCCATGCATGACAAGAAATACGACGACGCCCGTCGCCTGGCCGAACAGGCCGAGTGGGATGCCCGCGTCGCCGAGCGCAAGGCCCAGGCTGCCAAGGCCGAGCTTGCCGTGAAGGATGCCCAGAAAGGTGTTCAGGAACTGCGTCAGGAAAGCCAGCGCCCCGTGGTGCAGCCGGCGCAATAAGCCCTCCCGCAGCCTGAAGTTTCAACGGACAGATAAAGGACGAACATTATGCGCAATCAACTGATGATCCCCGCCCTCCTGGCTCTGAGCGTTGGCCTGGCGGCCTGCTCGTCGCAGCCCAATGCCAACCTGGAACAGGCGCGCACCAACTTCTCTGGCCTGCAGGCCGACCCGCAGGCGAGCAAGGTCGCGGCCCTGGAAACCAAGGACGCCAGTGACTATCTGGACAAGGCGGACAAGGCCTACCAGAACCGTGAAGATGAAAAGACCGTCGACCAGTTGGCCTACCTGACCAACCAGCGTGTTGAAGTCGCCAAGCAGACCATTGCCCTGCGCACCGCCGAGGCCAACCTGAAGAACGCCGCAGCGCAACGGGCACAGGCCCGCCTGGATGCCCGCGACGCGCAGATCAAGCAGTTGCAGGACAGCCTCAACGCCAAGCAGACCGAGCGCGGCACCCTGGTGACCTTCGGTGACGTGCTGTTCGCCACCAACAAGGCCGACCTCAAATCCAACGGCCTGGTCAATATCAACAAACTGGTGCAGTTCCTCCAGGAAAACCCTGACCGCAAGGTGATTGTCGAAGGCTACACCGACAGCACCGGCAGCGAGGCCTACAACCAGAGCCTGTCCGAACGCCGTGCAACGTCGGTACAGGTTGCCCTGATCAAGATGGGTGTGGACCCGAGCCGCATTGTCACCCAGGGCTATGGCAAGGAATACCCGGTAGCGGATAACGGCAGCGTTTCCGGCCGGGCCATGAACCGTCGCGTGGAAGTGACCATTTCCAACGACAACCAGCCAGTGGCACCGCGTTCTTCGATGAGCAGCAACCAATAATCGTTTGAACGCCTACGAAAAAGCCCCGCCTGATCGCATCAGGCGGGGCTTTTTCATGCAGCTCGCCAGAGTCCTATTGCTCCAGCTTGGGGGTTTCCTGGCCCATGCAACGCACCGCCTGTTTCTTGTCATTGACCAGTACACCGGTCAGCCCCTTCTGCTCGGTGTCGAACAGTACCAGCACGCCGTCGATGCACTGGGCAACCTGGTTGGCCGGTGTCAGCGACACTTTATAGTCTTCCCCCGGAACGGTCTTGAGCATGGTGAACTGGTTGAGTTCCAACGCATCCTCCGGCTTGGCGAAATGCAGGTAGCCGTAGTACCACAGGCACCCCACGGTGCCGATGATGCTGCAGATACCGGTGATGATCAGGGGAATGGCGTTGCGTTCTTCGGTCATTGCGGACTCTCTGGTTCAACATTCGAATTCGGGGCAGCAGGATAATTCGGGATCTCACCCAATCGGCGCAGGCCGTTGAAATGCTGGGGGTCCTCCAGATAGCGCAGCATCACCTGGCGCCAGGTCGGGTCGGCGAAGGTCTGCACATGCCCTCCGCGAGTCAGTTGTAACACCCTGGGCGGTGGTGCAGCCTGATACAGGACAATACCGTTGTTCATGGGCACCAACGGATCGTCGATACTCTGGAAGATCAGCTTGGGCACGCCGTTCAGTTGCGGCATCGCGTGAATCGCACTGTCGCCATCGGGCACCAGCCACGACAGCGGCACCTGGAAGGGCCAGGTCAGCCAGGAGCCGCTCAGAGCAAACTGGCCCACCGCGCGATAGCTGGCCGGCACGCCGTCGAGGACCAACGTCTTGAGGCGGGGCTGATAAGCGGGGTGTTCAACCAGATAGTGGACCGCCATCGCGCCTCCCAGGCTCTGCCCCAGGACCACCAGCGGCTTGTCCCGGACTTCCGGGGCGCGATCCAGCCACTGGAACGCAGCATCGATATCCTGATAGACCGCCGGCAGGCTCGGTTCCCCTTCGGACACGCCGTAGCCGCGATAGTCGATCAGCAACACCTGATACCCCTGCTCCGGCAGCCACCAACTGCCGCCCAGGTGCATGGACAGGTTGCCGCCATTGCCGTGCAGGTGCAGCACCGTGCCCTTGACCGGCACCCCGGCCTTGGCCGGCAGCCACCAGGCATGCAGGCGGGTACCGTCGGCGGTGGTCAGGGTGACGTCACGGTAGGCGAGATGAGCCTTGTCCGGGGTGAACGGCAGGCCGGGCTCGGGGTAGAACAGCAGTGAGCTGCAACCGTTCAGGGTCAGGAGCAGGCAGAGGATGCCGAGGGTTCTCATCCGATTTAAACCTCAATGTCAGTAGCAACGCCAATGCCCTTGCAGGAGCCGGCTCCCACACAGGACGGCGGTGTTGAGAGTCCGGAAGGGTCAGAGGATATTGGAATAATCCGCCTCGATCCGATCCAGGCTGAGGTGATTGAGGAAGTTGCTGAAACACATCCAGGCCGACAGCGCATTCATGTCGCGGAACTGCTCCGGCAGGTATTTGGGCGGCACCACCAGCCCTTCGTCCACCAACTGGCGCAAGGTACGCATGTCCTCCAGGGTGGTCTTGCCGCAGAACAGCAACGGCACCTGTTCGAGCTTGCCCTTGCGCACGGCCAACTGGATGTAGTTGTAGACCATGATGAAGCCCTTGAGGTAGGACAGGTCCTTGGTGAACGGCAGCCCATTGGGCACCGAACCACGGAACACCCGGCTGGCATTGCCGTAGCTCTCGGCCATCTCGAAGCCCTGTTCACGGAAGAACTCGTACACCTGAAGAAAGTCAGCGCCCTGCTCCACCATGTCGATGGCCCGGGTCCGGTTGGTCAGCTTGCGCAGGCGGCTCGGGTAGGAGGCGAAGGTGATGATTTCCATCAGGATCGCCAGCCCTTCCTGAGTCACCGTCGACGAGGGCGGGCCCTTGGACAGAAAGGTACAGATCGGCTGGTTCAGGCCGTTGAGCGTGGTACCAACGTGCACCAGTCCCTCATGCACTTCCAGCGCCCGCACATCCCGCGAGTTGAACAACGCATCGGCGCGGATCTTGATGTAGTCGGCGCCGGCCGCCGCATCGGCGACGATGCCATCGGACTCGAATACCCGGATGGTTTCCTCGGCCTCGCCGAACACCTTGTTCAGCCGCCGCTGCAGCATATCGACGGCGTCCTTGGCGGTCAGGGTCTTGGGTTCATCCTTGAGGTCGCCGCGACCATCGATATTGTTCAGGTAGTCGGACAGCATCAGGCCGAGGTCTGCCAGGGTCGGGTCGCCGGCATGGAACGCATCGGAGGCGGCGCCATAGAGTTCCTGGGAGATCAGCCCGAAGTCCGGGGTGCCGCGCGCCTCGAGCATCCGCACCACCATGCGGTATTCCCGGCACATGCGCCGCATGATCTGTCCCACCGGGCTGAACTGGCCCAACCGGCGGGTGATGTCGCGCTCGATGTTCTGGAACTCCAGCTTGACCGCGCCAGAGTCGAACGACAGCGGCCGCGAGGTGTAGTAGTCACGGTCCACCGCCGGCATTTCCTTGCCCTTGGCCTTGAGAAACCCCTGGCGGATGTTCTCGTCCCACTTCACCGCATCGAGCACGCGAATCGGCGTCTGCGCCAGCACAATGCGGTCGGAGAGGCTGCGTATCGTCTGCTGGTATTCGTCCAAGGAAAACTCCTGATCGTTGCTGCGGTGAATGGCCGTGCCCAGTAGCTTAGACGGAGGCCAGCACCAGATGCATGTAACGGGTGAGAATCCCGAGCCGGTCCTGCTCGGTTTCGGGTTCCGCTTCGTCGAGAAGGCCCTGATATTCCATCTGGCCGATAATCGCCGTCAACACCTTGGCATCCTGCTCCGGCTCACGGGAGCCCAGCACCTGGAAAAATTGGCAGGAGCCCTGCAGGAGAATCTGCTGGTGCGCACGCACGAGCAGCGCCAGGCGCGGGTTGAGCAGGGCTTCCTGACGAAACGCCTGCTCGGCCATCAGGTGCTCGCGCCGGTTGTGCAACTGGCGCTGAACGTACTCGGCAGTCAGCCGGGCGATGTCATCGGCCAACTGAGCCCGCGAACCCGGGCTGCCATCGCCATAGGCAACCATCTCGCGCAGCAAGCCTTCGTTGTTCTCCCACAATTTGGCCATGTAGGCCGCGCTGCGCTCGACGTACTGGGCAAAGGTATCGGTCAGCAGGTCATCGATATCCTTGAAGTAGTAGGTGGTGGCCGACAGCGGCACCCCCGCTTCGGCAGCCACCGCACGGTGTCGCACGCCCCGCACACCGTCACGCACGACAATCCGCATGGCGGCGTTGAGAATGTCCTGCCGCCGTTGCTCACTGCCCTGCCGGCTGGCTTTGCGCCCTTGATACTGAACGCTTTCAGCCAATGCACTGGCCACACCCGCCGCTCCCTTTTGCGCTATTGCACGGTCCAATCCTGACATCCCTCTCTTGTAATAATCTGAAACATTCGTACCAGCACGCAATAAAAAAGCCGCCTTGCGAGGGCGGCTTCGTCAACAACGGTCTTACGCTTGCGGCCGCATGTGCGGGAACAGGATCACGTCGCGGATCGACGGGGCGTTGGTCAGCAGCATCACCAGGCGGTCGATACCGATACCTTCACCGGCGGTCGGCGGCATGCCGTACTCCAGCGCGCGGACGAAATCGGCATCGTAGTGCATGGCTTCGTCGTCGCCGGCATCCTTCTCCGCCACCTGAGCCTTGAAGCGCTCGGCCTGATCTTCGGCGTCGTTCAACTCCGAGTAGGCGTTGGCGATTTCACGGCCACCGATGAACAGCTCGAAGCGATCGGTGACATTCGGGTTCTTGTCGTTGCGACGCGCCAGAGGCGAAACTTCGAACGGATACTCGGTAATGAAGTGCGGCTGCTCCAGCTTGTGCTCGACCAGCTCTTCGAAAATCATCACCTGCAGCTTGCCCAGGCCTTCGTGGCCCAACACCTTGGCGCCAGCCTTTTTCGCGATTTCGCGAGCCTTGTCGACGTCCAGCAGGTCGGCTTCGGTCAGTTGCGGGTTGTACTTGAGGATCGAGTCGAACACCGACAGACGCACGAATGGCTCGCCGAAGTGGAACACCTTGTCGCCATAGGGCACGTCGGTGCTGCCCAGAACGGCCTGAGCCAGTTCACGGAACAGCTCTTCGGTCAGGTCCATGTTGTCTTCGTAGTCGGCGTAGGCCTGGTAGAACTCGAGCATGGTGAACTCGGGGTTATGCCGGGTCGATACACCTTCATTACGGAAGTTGCGGTTGATCTCGAACACGCGCTCGAAGCCACCGACCACCAGACGCTTGAGGTACAGCTCCGGCGCGATACGCAGGTACATGCCCATGTCCAGCGCATTGTGGTGGGTTTCGAACGGCTTGGCCGCAGCACCGCCCGGAATGGTCTGCAGCATCGGCGTTTCGACTTCCATGAAGTCGCGCTTCATCATGAAGCTGCGGATGTGGGCGATGACTTGCGAACGCACACGGAAGGTCTGGCGCGTGTCTTCGTTGACGATCAGGTCAACGTAGCGCTGGCGATAACGCTGTTCGGTGTCGGTCAGGCCGTGGTGCTTGTCCGGCAGCGGACGCAGCGATTTGGTCAGCAGGCGCACATCGGTCATCTCGACGTACAGGTCGCCCTTGCCGGAACGGGCCAGGGTGCCTTCGGCGCTGATGATGTCGCCCAGGTCCCAGGTTTTCACCGCTGCCAGGGTCTCTTCCGAGAGCGTCTTGCGGTTGACGTAGACCTGGATGCGCCCGGACATGTCCTGGATCACCATGAACGAACCACGGTTGAGCATGATGCGACCCGCAACCTTGACCGGGATCGCTGCCTCTGCCAGCTCTTCCTTGGTCTTGTCGACGTACTGTTTCTGCAGGTCTTCGCAGTAGGCGTCGCGGCGGAAGTCGTTGGGGAAGGCATTGCCCTTGGTGCGCTCGGCGGCAAGCTTTTCCTTGCGCAGGGCGATCAGCGTGTTTTCTTCCTGTTGCAGGGCTTGCGGGTCGAGTTGTTGGTCGCTCATGTCTTTAAATTTTCCATCACAGGTTCGTTGCCCCCGGCCTGCGGCCGGGGATCGCCAGCAAGCCGGCTTCCCACAGCAGTGTCTTACAGCCCTTGCTTGAGGCTGGCCACCAGGTATTCGTCGATATCGCCGTCCAGCACCTTGTCACAGTCGCTGCGTTCGATGTTGGTGCGCAGATCCTTGATCCGCGAGGCATCGAGTACGTAGGAGCGGATCTGGTGTCCCCAGCCGATGTCGGACTTGGTGTCTTCCAGAGCCTGGGAAGCGGCGTTGCGCTTCTGGATTTCCTGCTCGTACAGGCGCGCCCGCAACATCTTCATCGCGGTGTCCTTGTTCGCGTGCTGGGAACGCTCGTTCTGGCAACTGACCACGGTGTTGGTCGGCACGTGGGTGATCCGTACCGCCGAGTCGGTGGTGTTGACGTGCTGACCACCGGCACCGGAGGAACGATAGGTGTCGATCCGCAGGTCAGACGGGTTGATGTCGATTTCGATGTTGTCATCGATTTCCGGCGAGACGAACACCGCCGAGAATGAGGTGTGGCGACGGTTGCCGGAGTCGAACGGGCTCTTGCGCACCAGGCGGTGCACGCCGATTTCGGTGCGCAGCCAGCCAAAGGCGTACTCGCCCTTGATATGCACGGTCGCGCCCTTGATCCCGGCGACTTCGCCAGCGGACAGTTCCATGATGGTCGCATCGAAGCCGCGCTTGTCGGCCCAGCGCAGGTACATGCGCAGCAGGATGTTGGCCCAGTCCTGGGCTTCGGTACCGCCGGAACCGGCCTGGATGTCCAGGTAGGCATGGTTCTGGTCCATTTCGCCGCTGAACATCCGGCGGAATTCCAGCTTCTCGAGGATTGCGCGCAGGCGTTCGACCTCGGCGGCGACATCGTCGACAGCGCCCTGATCTTCTTCGGCAGCAGCCATTTCCAGCAGGTCACTGGCATCGCTCAGGCCGCTGGACATCTCATCCAGGGTCTCGACGATCTGGGCCAGGGTGGCACGCTCGCGGCCCAGGTTCTGGGCGTACTCGGGGTTGCTCCAGACGCTTGGGTCTTCGAGCTCGCGGTTGACTTCGATCAGGCGCTCATGCTTTTGATCGTAGTCAAAGATACCCCCGAATAGTTTCGGAGCGCTCGGACAGGTCCTTGATACTGTTAAGGATCGGGTTGATTTCCATGGCGGGCAGCACTCGTCGGTGAACTTTTGAAAGCCGACGAGTATAACGCAATTGTAACTGTCCCGGCATCCCGCTTGGCGGGGCAGTGAGCGCAATCAGGTGAATTGCCTGCCCCATGACGCCTTACGGCTGCCCGATGCCCACCTGATTACGCCCATTGTGCTTGGCCAGGTAGAGCCCCTTGTCGGCAGCCAGGATCAGTTCCCGACAGTTGCTGCCCTGCTGCGGTATCAAGGTCGACAAGCCGATGCTGATGGTCAACACCGAGCCCTCGCTGGGCATGCTGTGCGGAATTTTCAGCGCGGCCACGTTGTGGCGCAGCTTCTCGGCCACCAATCGCGCGCCGCCTTGCGAGGTACTGGGCAGCACCAGCGAGAACTCCTCGCCACCATAGCGTGCCGGCAGATCCGAAGGACGACTGCTGGCCTCGCGAATGGCCACCGCGACCTTGCGCAACGCTTCGTCACCCTCGAGGTGACCAAAGCTGTCGTTATAGGACTTGAAATAATCGACGTCGATCATCAGCAGCGACAGTTGTGCCTGCTCGCGCTGGGCCCGGCGCCATTCCAGCTCCAGGTATTCGTCGAAATGCCGGCGGTTGGACAGCCCGGTCAGGCCGTCCGAGTTCATCAGCCGCTGCAGCACCAGGTTGGTATCGAGCAGTTGCTGCTGGCTGAGGCGCAAGGCGCGGTAGGCGGCATCACGCTGCAGCAGCATCATGTAGGAGCGCGAGTGATAGCGGATTCGCGCCACCAGTTCGATGGTGTCCGGCAGTTTGACCAGATAATCGTTGGCGCCTGCAGAAAATGCCGCACTCTTGATCAGCGGATCCTCCTTGGTCGACAGCACGATGATCGGAATGTCCTTGGTCGCCGGGTGGTTGCGGTATTCGCGCACCAGGCTCAGGCCGTCGAGGCCCGGCATCACCAGGTCCTGCAGGATCACCGTCGGCTTGATCCGGATCGCATGGGCGATGGCTTGGTGAGGATCGGCACAGAAATGAAAATCGATGTTCGTTTCCGTGGCAAGCCCACGACGCACGGCCTCGCCGATCATGGCCTGGTCATCGACCAACAGCACCATGGAGACGTTTTCATCGACGGTTTTGAAATCATCCAGCTCTAGGTCAATCATGCGCGGTCACCTGATTTACTGCATTCAAACCAGGCGTGCTGGTTGTAGGGCTCATGTTGGAAATATCTCCAGCAAACGTGGTGCAATCCTGTTAAGTGAGCGAATTTCCACCGCGGCATCGATAGCGGCTGCCGCTTTGGGCATCCCATACACCGCGCTGCTATCCTGATCCTGGGCGATCGTCAGATAGCCTCGCTCACGCATCAACTTCAATCCTTGGGCACCATCGCGTCCCATACCAGTGAGCAGCACACCCACTGCGTCACCTTTCCAGTAGTTGGCGACACTTTCAAAGAACACATCAATAGACGGGCGATAAATCTCGTTTACCGGCTCGGCGGTATAGGCCAGCGTGCCGTTCTGCAACAAGCGGATGTGGTGGTTGGTACCGGCCAGCAGTACCGTACCGGCCTGCGGCGGCTCGCCTTCACGGGCCAGGCGTACCGGCAGCCCACAGGCGCTACCCAACCATTCGGCCATGCCGGCAGCGAACACCTGGTCGACATGCTGCACCAGAACAATCGCCGCAGGAAAATTGACCGGCAAGCCCTTGAGCAGGCTTTCCAGGGCTGCCGGACCACCGGCCGAGGAGCCGATGGCCACCAATTTCTGCCGAGTGCCGCCATTTCCGTCACGCGTCGCGACGCTGCGCACCCGGCTACTGCTCTGACCGATCAGCCAACTGATATTGAGGATCTTGCGCAACAGTGGCGCGGCGGCGTCCCGCGGGTTGGCGCCACCAATGGCCGGCGTATCGACCACATCCAGCGCGCCGTGACCCATGGCCTCGAAAACCCGGTGCACGTTTTGCTGGCGGTCGACGGTAACGATGACAATCGCACAGGGCGATTCGGCCATGATCCGGCGTGTCGCCTCCACACCATCCATGACCGGCATGATCAGGTCCATCAGAATCAGGTCCGGGACGTCCTCGGCGCACTGCCTCACCGCATCGGCGCCATTGTTCGCCACCCAGATCACCTGATGGGCCGGTTCGAATGCCAAGGCACGGCGCAAGGCCTCGACGGCCATGGGCATGTCGTTGACGATCGCAATCCTCATCCCTGCGCGCCTCCTATCAGTTCCACCACCGCATCGAGCAAGGCGTCGTCATGGAAACTGGCCTTGGCCAGATAATAGTCGGCTCCGGCGTCCAGTCCACGTCGACGGTCTTCTTCACGATCCTTATAGGAAACCACCATCACCGGCAGTGACTGCAGGCGGGCATCCCGGCGCAAGAGTGTGACCAATTCGATCCCATCCATACGAGGCATATCAATATCGGTGATCAACAAGTCGAAATCCTCGGCACGCAGAACATTCCAGCCATCCATGCCATCCACCGCGACCGCCACATCGTAACCGCGATTGAGCAGCAGCTTGCGTTGCAACTCGCGCACGGTCAGTGAATCGTCGACCACCAGGATACGCTTGCGCGCCACTTCGCTGGCCTGGCGATTGCGCCGGTCGATACGCTCCAGGCGACCGGTGTTGAGCAACTTGTCCACCGAACGCAGTATGTCCTCGACATCGACGATCAGCGCCACCGAGCCGTCGTCGAGCAAGGCCCCGGCGGAAATGTCCTGAACCTTGCCCAGGCGTGGGTCGAGCGGCAGCACCACCAGGGTGCGTTCGCCGATGAATCGTTCGACCGCCAGCCCGTAGACCGCGTCGCGCTCGCGAATCACCACGACCTTGAGCGTGTCGCCGGCATGCTCACCGGCCGGGCGCTGCAGCAACTGGCTGGCCGCGACCAGACCGACATGCCGCCCCTCGTGCCAGAAATGCTGGCGGCCTTCCAGTTGCACGATCTCCTCCGTCGGCAGATCGAGCATCCGTTCGATATGCGCCAGCGGGAAAGCGTAGGCTTCTCCCCCGACTTCGACCACCAGGCTGCGCACCACCGACAGGGTCAGCGGCACCTCCAGATGGAAACGACTGCCCTGCCCGGCCTCCTGTTCCAGCACGACCGCACCGTGCAATTGCCGGACCATATGCTGTACCGCATCCAGGCCGACACCGCGCCCGGAAACCTCGGTGACCTTGTCGCGCAGGCTGAAGCCGGGCAGGAACAGGAAGGTCAGCAGTTCTTCCTCGCTGAGCTGCGCGGCGGTCTCGGCGGGCGACAATTTGCGTTCGACGATATTGCGGCGCAGACGCTCAAGGTCGACGCCAGCGCCGTCATCCTGCAACTGCAGCACCAGCAGGCCAGCCTGGTGCGAGGCGCGCAAACGAATCAGGCCCTCGGCGGGCTTGCCAGCCAGTACACGCTGCTCCGGACTTTCGATACCGTGATCGACCGCGTTGCGCAGCAAGTGGGTCAGCGGCGCCTCGAGCTTTTCCAGAACATCGCGATCGACCTGGGTTTTCTCACCCTCGATCTCCAGCCGCACCTGCTTGCCCAGGCTACGCCCAAGATCACGGACCATCCGTGCCTGTCCGCCCAGAACATCGGCAAAAGGCCGCATGCGGCAGGCCAGGGCCGTGTCATAAAGTACCTGGGCACGCTGTCCGGCCTGCCAGCCGAATTCGTCGAGTTCGGCAATCTGCGCGGTCAGCATCTGTTGCGACTCGGCCAACTGGCGCCGCGCGTCGGCCAGCGCTTCCTCGGCTTCCAGACTCAGGCCGACACTTTTCAACTGGTCGCCGAGACTGTCCAGTGCCCGCTGGCTGTTGCCCTGCATCCGCCGCAGGCGTTGCAGGCTGGCCAGATACGGCTTGAGCCGCTGGGTCTCGACCAGGGACTTGCTCGACAGGTCAAGCAAGCTGTTCAAACGTTCGGCGGTAACCCGCAACACCCGCTCGCCGCCCTCGGTGGCGGCGCGCTTGTTCTGCACCGGCGGTTCGGGCTCGACCGGCAGCACCACGGGCTCGACGCCGCCGATGGCTGGGGCTGGCTCCTCAAGCGCTGGCTTCGCGGCTGCCGGCTGACTCGGCGGCGCCATGCGTGCGCTCGATGCAGACGGGTCGAGCAAGGTTTTCATCAACAGCAGATAGGCTTCGACATCCACCGGCCCGACATTGGCACTGCCCGGCGTGGCAATGCGCATGAGCATGTCGGTGCCCTGCAGCAGGGCGTCGATATGCTCGGGCTGCAGATACAACCGCCCCTCCTGGGCACTGACCAGGCAATCTTCCATCACGTGGGACACGCTGACTCCGGCATCGACACCGACAATCCGCGCCGCTCCCTTGAGCGAGTGGGCGGCGCGCATGCAGGCTTCGAGCTGGTCGGCCTGGGTCGGATTGCGTTCCAGTGCCAGCAGCCCGGCACTGAGTACCTGGGTCTGGGCCTCGGCTTCCAGGCTGAACAGTTCGAGCAACGACGAATCGCGCATTTGATCGGGGGTCATGTAAGGCTCCGGGTCACGGCCGACAGCAGTTGCTCTTCATCCAGCCAGCGCAGGCTGCGCCCCCTGAACGGCAACACCCCACGGGTGTACCTGGCACTGGCCTGGGGGCCGGCGGCGGAGGCACCGTCGAGCAGGCGCTGGTCGATGGCATGGATGCCGTCCACCTCATCCACCGGCACCACCACCGGACCGCCATGGGCCGCAATGATCAGCATGCGTGGCATGACCCGGCCGCCCGGCGTGGCCGTGACACTGGCGTCCAAACCCAGCAGTTCCACCAGCGACAGGCAGGCCACGAGCGCTCCGCGCACATTGGCGACGCCCAGCAGCGCTCGCGAGCGCTGGTGCGGCAGCGAATGAATCGCCCGTGACGGAGCGATCTCCACCAGGCAACGCGTGGCCAGGCCCAGCCACTCCTCGCCCAGGCGAAACATCAACAGGGAGCGGGTGACGATCTCTTCGCCCGCCACCACCGCAACCTGCTCGTGGCTCTCCTGCAACAGGGCATAACGATCCAGCAGGCGGGTGGCCGCAGCCGAATACACCGCACAGTTGCGGCAATGGATATGGTCCACCAGCAGCGAGCAGGACTTGTCGCCGTAAATACCGATACGGTTCCAGCAATCGTCGATGGCCTCGGCGTCTTCATGGGTCAGGTTCAAGCCTGTCAAACCGCTCATCGTTTACGCTCACTGTCAGCGGCACGCCCGCTACGGGCGGCGCGGTCATGCAATCTCCGGGCTCCGGCCGCATCGCCCTGGGAGGCCAGCAGGGCGGCCAGTTGGGCCAAGGCTTCGGGGTGTTGCGGTTCAAGGTACAACGCCTTGCGATAGAAACCCTGGGCCTGTTGCGCATTGCCGGCCACATCGCTCAGCAGGCCGAGCCAATAGAACACCTGGGCCACCGGCTCGTGTTGACGCAGATAGCTGTCGCAGGCCTGCCGGGCTTCATCGCTGCGGCCTTCATTGGCCAACTCGGCAATCCGCGCCAGTTGGCTCGCGGCATCGTCCGGCGCCTGCGGCCGGGCAGGCCGGAGCACCGGCGCCGGTGCTGGAGCCGACCACGGACGGGGCGCTGTCTTGGCGGCGACCATACTGCCTGGCGGCGTACGCAACGGCGGTGGTGGTGTGATCGGCGACGGCGGCGGCGGCGGCGGCGGCGCCCACGCGGGCACCGGCTCAGGCTCGACTGGCGAATGTCGGCGAAACGCGAACGACTGCGGTACCCCGATGGAACGCATGCCCATCCGGCCCAGCAGATTGCCCTCGGCCGGACCGATGAACAGCACGCCATCGACATGGGTCAGGCGTTTGAGAATCTCGAAGACCTGCTGCTGGGTCGCCAGGTCAAAATAGATCAGCAGGTTGCGGCAGAACACGAAGTCATAGACCTCGCCGGCCAGCAGCCCGGGCTCCAGCAGATTGCCGGCGCTCAGCCGCACCTGCTCGCGAACTCGTTCGCTGACCTGGTACCCCTCCGCCACCGCCGTGAAATGCCGCTCGCGAAAAGCGATGTCCTCACCCCGAAACGAGTTCTTGCCATAGATCGCGCGCTTGCCCCGCTCGATCGAGGCCGGGCTCACATCCAGGCCATCGACCTTGAACTGATGGGGCGCCAGTCCCGCATCCAGCAACGCCATGGCAATCGAATAGGGCTCTTCCCCCGTGGAGGATGGCAGACTGAGGATCTTCAGCGCCCGCATGCCGCGCAGTTGCTCCAGACGTTCGGTTGCCAGGCGGGCCAGGGTCGAGAAGGACTCGGGATAACGGAAAAACCAGGTCTCGGGCACGATCACCGCTTCGATCAGTGCCTGCTGTTCATCGGCGCTGCCTTGCAACCGGCTCCAGTACTGCTCGGTCGTCGCCATCTGCAGTTGTATGCAGCGCTGGCGTACGGCGCGTTCGATGATGAGTGGACCGACCGACGCGACATCCAGGCCGATACGTTCCTTGAGAAAGTCGAAGAATCGCTGGTCGCCACTCATCACAGACCCTCGGCGGATTCGGGAAACAGCAAGGCACGCACTTGCGGACTGAGCAGTGCGTCGACACTGATGCGTTGCACCAGCCCCTGCTCATCCTCACGTACCGGGCCCAGGTAAGGCGCCTGGCGGTTATCCAGGCCATAGGGCTGGAAATCCTGCGGGTCGCAGCGCAGGGTATCGGTGGCCTGTTCGAGAATCAGCCCGAGCAGATACCCCGCGGCATCGGGCACCGGCCGGTAATGCACCAGGACCAGGCGCGTGCTGGTGCGGGCCGCAGCAGGCTGGCCGAAGGTCATCGCACTGACGTCGAGCACCGGCACCATCGAGCCGCGATGGGCAAATACCCCCGCGACCCAGCTTGGCGCATGGGCAATCGCCTTGAGTTGCAGACGCGGCAGCACTTCCGCGATTTCCACGGCTTGCAGGGCATAGCGTTCACTGCCGATGCGGAAAACCAGGAACAGGCTGTTCCTGGGCTGCGCGCTGGCGACGCGTTTAGCCACCCATTCGCTCATCAGACTTTGAAACGCGAAACGCCGCCGCGCAGGCCGACCGCGACCTGGCTCAGCTCATCGATGGCGAAGCTGGCCTGACGCAGCGATTCGACGGTCTGGCTGCTGGCATCGCCCAACTGCACCAGCGCCAGGTTGATCTGCTCGGCACCGGTGGCCTGTGCCTGCATGCCCTCGTTGACCATCAGCACGCGCGGCGCCAAGGCCTGAACCTGATGAATGATCTGCGTCAGTTGTTCGCCCACCTGCTGCACTTCGAACATGCCACGGCGCACTTCTTCGGAGAACTTGTCCATGCCCATGACCCCGGCGGACACCGCCGACTGGATCTCGCGCACCATCTGTTCGATATCGTAGGTGGCAACGGCGGTCTGGTCGGCCAGGCGACGCACCTCAGTAGCGACCACGGCGAAACCACGCCCGTATTCCCCGGCCTTTTCCGCCTCGATCGCGGCGTTCAAAGACAGTAGGTTGGTCTGGTCGGCGACCTTGACGATGGTCACCACCACCTGGTTGATGTTACCGGCCTTCTCGTTGAGGATCGCCAGCTTGGAGTTCACCAGCTCGGCGGCGCCCATCACCGAACTCATGGTGTCTTCCATCCGCGCCAACCCCTGCTGGCCGGAACCTGCGAGTACCGAGGCCTGATCGGCGGCGGAGGACACTTCGGTCATGGTCCGCACCAGGTCCCGCGAGGTCGCCGCGATTTCCCGCGACGTCGCGCCAATTTCGGTGGTCGTCGCGGCGGTTTCAGTGGCCGTGGCCTGCTGCTGCTTGGACGTGGCGGCAATCTCGGTGACCGAAGTAGTCACCTGCACAGACGAACGCTGCGCCTGGGACACCAGGGCGGTCAGTTCGGTCATCATGTCGTTGAAACCGGTTTCCACCGAACCGAACTCGTCCTTGCGGTCCAGGCTCAGGCGTTTGCTCAGGTCGCCGGTACGCATGGTCTCGAGGATGTCGACGATACGCTGCATCGGCGAAGTGATTGCACGCATCAGCAACCAACCGCACAAGCCGGCAGCGAGCACGGCCAGCAACAGCGAAATGACCATGCTGATCTTAGCGGACGACACAGCGCGACTGATGCTATCGGTGGCCTTGTCGGCGACGTCCTTGTTCTGAACGATGATGTCGTTGAGCTCTTTACGCCCGTTCATCCAGGCGGGCGTCAACTGCAACTGGAACTCGCGGATCGCCTCCTCATTCTGCTTGCGCTCATAGAGGTCGAGCACGTTGGCCAAAGCCTTGGTGTAGGCCTGATGCTCGCGCTTGAAGAGTTCGAATTGCGCCTTGTCCGCGCTGTCGAAGATGGTCTTCTGATAATTGTCGATCTGCTCGAGCAGACGACTGGCGAAGGTCTTGTACAGCTCCTGGTCGGCAGCGCTGATCACGCCGTTACCATCAAAGCCGAGCAATTGCTGAGTCAGCACATAGCTTTCAACCCAGGAACTGCGAATCATGGTGCTGTAGTAGACCCCGGGAATAGCGTCGCTACGTACACTCTCCTCGCTGGACTCGATCGACAGCAACCGTGAATACGAGGCAACAACCATCAACAACATGATCGCGATGATGACGGCAAAACTCGCCAGTATTCGTTGACGCAGAGTCCAGTTCTTCACAGTCAGTCCTCGGGAACCATTTCAAATGGAAGGCAGTATAGCCGAGGGTATGCCATCATTTATGCACAAGCCGCGACAGAGATGACAAATGTAGAGGATATGACTGACAGGAGTTTTCTAATCCTGACAGGATATTGGCCGACACCCTCTTACAACGCGGCCATGGCTTGAAGCAAATGGCTAGCACTCATGACCTCGACCCTCCAGTCGTACTGACCCGGGATTTGCTGCATGCCCCTACTTCCAAGCCTGCGTAGCCGCTTTGCGCTGATCATCGCGTTGTTGGTGAGCATGCTGAGCTGGTTGCTGGGTTCGTTCATCGGGCATGACTCCAGCGAGCGAATGCGCAGCGAGATCGGCCAGGATCTGGCGGAGGCTGCCTATCAGATGTCCGATCGACTGGACCGCGCCATGGCCAACCGCATTCATCTATTGAGTGTCTTCAGCCGCCTCAAGGTCTTGCAGCAGGGTTCAGACCTGGTCGAGGTCCGCCAGTTGCTCGATCAGTTGCAAGCCGATTTCCCCGATATCGCCTGGCTTGGCATCACCGATACCGAGGGTCGGGTCCGGGTCTCGACCGGGGGGATTCTGCAAGGTACCAACATCAGCCAGCGCCCAGTGTTCAGGCAGGGACGCGACCAGGTGTTCGTCGGCGACGTCCACGAAGCCCTGCTGCTGTCCAAACTGCTGCCCAATCCCAGCGGCGAGACCTTGAAGTTCGTCGACATCAGTCTGCCGCTCTTTAATGATGCCAACGGTAAAGCCCAGGAGAAAGTCGGGGTACTCGCCGCACACCTGTCCTGGACCTGGGCCGAAAACATGCGCCAGTCGTTGGCGGGACCGCTACAGCAACGGCGCAAGATCGAATTTTTTGTCGTGGCAGCCGATCACCGGATCCTGCTCGGGCCCCGTGACGACATCGGCCAGCTATTGCCTCTGCCGCTGATGGACGGTTCGGAACAACAACAGCACTGGACCATCCAGCGTTGGCCAGACGGCCGTGAGTACCTGACCGGCATGGCCCGCAGTCACGGTCATGAGGATTACCACGGTCTGGGCTGGACCGTGGTCACCCGCCAGACCCTCGACGAGGCATATGCCCCGGCCAAGGAGCTGCAGCGCGATATCCTGGTCTGGGGTATCGCGCTGGCCCTGATCGTCGCCCTTATCGGCTGGCTGCTGGCGACCTGGTACACCCGACCACTGAAAGCCATCGCCGATGCCGCCGATCGTCTGAGTATCGGTGAATCGATAGAGATCCCGGACCTCAAGGGAACCCGGGAAATCGCCCAGTTGAGCCAGTCGATTCGCCATCTCGTCGACAGTCTGAGCAATCATCAGACGGCCCTGGGCGTGATGGAAAGCCTGGCTCATCATGATTCGCTGACCGGCCTGCCCAATCGGGCGGCACTGGAAAAACACCTGCTCAGGGCGCAGCAACGCAGCCAATCGCATAGTAATTGCCTGGCACTGCTGTATCTGGACCTGGACGGGTTCAAGCCCATCAACGACCAGTTCGGCCATGCCGGTGGCGATGAACTGCTCAGAGAGGTGGCTGGGCGCCTGCGCAACTGTCTGCGCGACGGTGATATGGTCGCACGCCTGGGCGGTGACGAGTTCCTGATGGTCCTGCAGGTACAACGCGGCGATGCACTGAACCAGGCCAGGACCATCGCCAACCGAGTGCTCGCCAGCCTGACACAGTCGATCATGCTGCAGCAGGTGCCAGCGCAGATCGGTTGCAGCATCGGTGGCGCGATCTGGCCCCTCGACGCCACGGACCTCAGTGACGCGCTGGGGCTGGCGGACAAGGCCCTTTATCGAGCCAAGCATGCTGGCAAGGGGCAGGCGCACTTCCATCAGGCGGAGAATGTGCTACCCGACTTTGAGTGACGGGCGTTATCACGCAGAGGTGGACTGGCGCACCTGACGCTCCAGTTCCTGACGCAAACCGGGCTCCAGCCGCAACTGACGCGCCAGCTCGTCCAGGTAGGCCTTCTCCATGAAGTGCTCTTCATCCACCATCAGCACGCTGGCAATGTACATTTCCGCCGCCATCTCCGGCGTAGTCGCCGCCCGGGCAACCTGTGCCGGGTCCAGCGGCTTGTTCAACTCGGCATGCAGCCACTGCTGCAACTCGCGATCGTTGCCCAGCTTGGCGAATTCGCCCTCGATCAACTCACGCTCCCGAGCGTCAACATGACCATCGGCCTTGGCCGCTGCCACCAGCGCCTGGAGAATTGCCTGACTGTGCTGTTCGGCCTGCTCCGCCGGCAGGCGATCGAGGGTTCGGGGCTCGACCGCAGCGGCATTCGCCTGCTGCGCCTGCCAGTTGCCATAAGCCTTGTAGGCCAGGACACCCAGCGCCGCCAACCCGCCATAGGTCAATACCGTGCCACCGACCTTGCGCGCCTTCTTGCTCCCCAGCAAAAGCCCCATCGCCCCGGCCGCCAAGGCGCCACCGCCAGCCCCGGACAGCAGGCTGCCCAACCCCGCAGAAGCGCCCTTCCCGCCGCCGAGCAGGCTACCCAATGCCCCCTTGTCAGCCGAGCTGTCCGGCCGACCTCGGGCCTGACTCTGCAACAGGTCCTGACCAGATTTGAGTAACTGATCGAGCAATCCACGGGTGTTCATCGGCCGTCTCCGCAAGCGAGGAATGAGCTGCCAGGGTAAAACGAGCATTCGGACGATGGTGGGTAAGTGTGCTTCCAGATGTTGCATATCCGGGAGCCACGCCTGAGTCGACGATCAAGCGATCGATTAAAAAGATATACACTGCCCCGTCTCCAAAAAAACCATTCACCGAAAAAACCGGCAAGGGTAGCGCCCCATGATGACCCTGCGTCAGATCCGCCATTTCATTGCCGTGGCCGAAACCGGCTCGATCTCGGCCGCCGCCCAGGCCGTGTTCATTTCCCAGTCCACCCTGACCCTGGCGATCCAGCAACTGGAACAGGAGATCGGCGTCAGCCTGTTCAACCGCCATGCCAAGGGCATGACCCTGACCCACCAGGGCCATCAGTTCCTGCGCCAGGCACACCTGATCCTGGCCACCGTCGACAATGCCAAACGCAGCCTGCAACAGAGCACCGATCAGGTCAGCGGACAATTGACGGTCGGTGTCACCAGCCTGGTGGCCGGCTACTACCTGGCCGACCTGCTGACCCGCTTCCAGCGGGCCTATCCCAACGTGGAAATCCGTGTGACCGAGGATGAGCGCCCGTACATCGAGCATCTGCTGGTCAGTGGCGAGATCGATGTCGGGGTGCTGATTCTCTCCAATCTGGAAGACCGCCACGCTCTGCAGACTGAAGTCCTGACCCATTCGCCACACCGCCTGTGGCTGCCCGCACAACACCCCTTGCTGGAGCACGACAGCATCAACCTCGCCGATGTCGCCCGCGAGCCGCTGATCCAGCTCAATGTCGATGAAATGGACCGCAACGCCCAGCGCATGTGGCGTGGTGCCGGCCTGCAACCGCGCATCAACCTGCGCACCGCCTCCACCGAAGCGGTGCGCAGCCTGGTGGCCGCCGGTCTCGGTCTGTCGATCCAGCCGGACATGACGTACCGGCCGTGGTCACTGGAGGGCGACATCATCGAGGCCCGGCCGATCGCCGACCTGAACCACACCCTCGACGTCGGCCTGGCCTGGCGTCGCGGCGCTGCCCGGCCAACGCTGGTCGACCCGTTCCTGACCGTCGCCCGCGAACAACCTGCTGGCGGGCGCAAGCCATCTATTTAATCGAACGCCGCTTTCAGTATTTAGTATTTGTCGACCTCTGCTCCGGCCACTAGTCTCTTTCCATCCACAGGAGAAAGGCCGGACTCCAGCTGCAAGGGAAGCGCCATGGCCACACAAGAAAAGAGAACTCGCAAAATGGCTGGTGCGCATCCGACCCCGCTGTTCACCTCGTTGCTGATCGATGGTGAACTCGTCGCAGGCCAAGGCTTCGTCGAACCGATCCTCAACCCGGCCACCGGCGAGGTCATCACGCAGATCGCCGAAGCCAGCCCCGAACAGGTCGAAAGCGCGATCCTCGCCGCCCACCGCGCGTTTGCCGACTGGTCGCGGACCACTCCGCAACAACGCTCGAACATCCTCCTGGCGATCGCCGACGCGGTGGAAAAAAACGCCGACCTGCTGGCCCGCCTCGAATCGCTGAACTGCGGCAAGCCGCTGCATCTGGCACGCCAGGACGACCTGAGCGCCACCGTCGATGTGTTTCGTTTCTTCGCCGGCGCCGTGCGTTGCCAGACCGGACAACTGTCCGGCGAATACCTGCCGGGCTACACCAGCATGGTCCGCCGCGATCCGATCGGCGTGGTGGCCTCCATCGCGCCGTGGAACTACCCGATCATGATGGCCGCGTGGAAGATCGCCCCGGCCCTGGCGGCCGGCAATACCCTGGTGTTCAAGCCGTCCGAACACACGCCGCTATCGATCCTCGCCCTGGCACCCACCTTGGCCGAGCTGCTGCCGGCCGGGGTGATCAATATCGTCTGCGGTGGTGGTGAAGGCGTCGGCAGCCACCTGGTGAGCCATTCCAAGGTGCGCATGGTGTCGCTGACCGGCGATATCGTCACCGGGCAGAAAATCCTCCAGGCTGCGGCGAAAAGCGTCAAGCGCACCCACCTGGAACTCGGCGGCAAGGCGCCGGTGATCGTTTGCAACGACGCCGACCTCCAGGCAGTGGTCGAAGGCGTGCGCAGCTACGGCTACTACAACGCGGGTCAGGACTGCACCGCTGCTTGCCGGATCTACGCCCAGGCCGGGATTCACGACCGCCTGGTGGCCGAACTCGGCGCGGCGGTCAGCAGCCTGCGCTTTGCCGGTAAACGCGATGCCGACAACGAGATCGGCCCGTTGATCAGCACCCGCCAGCGCGACCGCGTCGCCAGCTTCGTCGAGCGCGCCCTCGGCCAGCCGCATATCGAACGGGTGACCGGCGCCGCCGTACATTCAGGTGCCGGCTTCTACTATCAACCGACCCTGCTCGCCGGCTGCAAGCAGAGCGACGAAATCGTTCAGCGCGAGGTGTTCGGCCCGGTGGTCACGGTGACCCGCTTCGACGAGTTGAGCCAGGCGGTGGACTGGGCCAACGATTCGGAATACGCCCTGGCGTCATCGGTCTGGACCCAGAACCTGGACAAGGCAATGCAGGTCGCCTCACGCCTGCAATATGGCTGCACCTGGATCAACAGCCACTTCATGCTAGTCAGCGAAATGCCCCACGGCGGCCTCAAGCGCTCCGGCTACGGCAAGGACCTGTCCAGCGATTCACTGCAGGACTACAGCGTGGTGCGCCACATCATGGCGCGTCACGGCCAGCATCTGTAACACGCACGCCCCTAACAACAAGCCGCCAGCGGCATGCAGTACCCCGTTCGACTGCCCCGACCATAATTAAAGAAGAGGGAAAACCGATGTTCGCGCACAAGACCGCACTGCTCAGTGCACTGACCACCGCCCTGCTGGCCAGCGCCAGCCTGCAGGCCGCCGAACCGCTGAAAGCCGTCGGTGCCGGCGAAGGCCAACTCGATATCGTCGCCTGGCCGGGCTATATCGAACGGGGTGAAAGCGACAAGGCCTACGATTGGGTCAGCGGTTTCGAGAAGGAAACCGGCTGCAAGGTCAGCGTGAAGACCGCCGCGACCTCCGACGAAATGGTCAGCCTGATGGCCAAGGGCGGCTACGACCTGGTCACTGCCTCGGGCGATGCCTCGTTGCGCCTGATCGTCGGCAAGCGGGTGCAGCCGATCAACCCGCAACTGATCCCGAACTGGAAGAACCTCGACCCGCGCCTGAAAGACGCACCGTGGTACGTGGTCAACCAGCAGACCTACGGCACCCCTTACCAGTGGGGACCGAACGTGCTGATGTACAACACCCAAGTGTTCAAGCAGGCACCGACCAGTTGGAGCGTGGTGTTCGAAGCGCAGAACCTGCCGGATGGCAAACCGAACAAGGGCCGTGTGCAGGCCTATGACGGTCCGATCTACATCGCCGATGCGGCGTTGTACCTCAAGTCGGCCAAGCCCGAGTTGGGTATCCAGAACCCCTACGAGCTGACCGAGCCCCAGTACAAGGCGGTACTCGACCTGCTGCGGGCCCAGCAGCCGCTGATCCACCGCTACTGGCATGACGCGACCGTGCAGATGAGCGACTTCAAGAACGAAGGCGTCGCCGCCTCCAGCTCCTGGGGCTACATGGTCAACGGTCTGCAAGCCGACAAGCAGCCGGTGGCCTCGACCATTCCCAAGGAAGGTGTGACCGGCTGGGCCGACACCACCATGCTGCACGCCGAGGCCAAGCACCCCAACTGCGCCTACAAATGGATGGACTGGTCACTGCAACCGAAGGTCCAGGGCGACGTGGCCGCCTGGTTCGGCTCGCTGCCGGCGGTACCGGCGGCGTGCAAAGAGAGCGAACTGCTCGGCGCCGAGGGCTGCAAGACCAACGGTTTCGACACCTTCGACAAGATCGCCTTCTGGAAAACCCCGCAGGCCGAGGGCGGCAAGTTCGTCCCCTATAGCCGCTGGACCCAGGACTATATCGCGATCATGGGTGGTCGTTGACCGACCGGCCCCCTGAGCGCCCCGCCATCCTGTAGGAGCAGGCGGTGCGGCGATCCTTGCCCGCGAAGGCGTCCGTCAGATCGCAAAAGCTTCGCGGGCAAGTCGGGTCGCCGCATCGCCTGCTCCTACACAGTACGGGGCGAGATTCTCCTGTCGTATTCGATTCAGCTTTTTCAGAAGTCCAGGCCGGGCCGCTGCGGCGACCCGTGCCTTCTTGGAGCACCGCCTCATGACGCTTGCAGTCCAGTTCACCCAAGTTTCCCGTCAATTTGGCGAAGTAAAAGCCGTTGACCGGGTTTCCATCGATATTCAGGACGGCGAGTTTTTCTCCATGCTCGGCCCTTCCGGCTCGGGCAAGACCACCTGCCTGCGCCTGATCGCCGGCTTCGAACAACCCAGCGCCGGCTCGATCCGCATCCATGGCGAGGAAGCCGCCGGGCTGCCGCCGTACCAGCGCGACGTGAACACCGTGTTCCAGGATTACGCGCTGTTCCCCCACATGAACGTACGCGACAACGTCGCCTATGGCCTCAAGGTCAAGGGCGTCGGCAAGTCTGAACGCCTGGAGCGCGCCGAAGAAGCCTTGGCCATGGTCGCCCTGGGCGGCTACGGCGAACGCAAGCCGGTACAACTGTCCGGCGGCCAGCGCCAGCGGGTGGCCCTGGCCCGCGCGCTGGTCAACCGCCCGCGGGTGCTGCTGCTCGACGAACCCCTCGGCGCCCTGGACCTCAAGCTGCGCGAACAGATGCAAAGTGAATTGAAGAAGCTGCAACGCCAGTTGGGCATCACCTTCATCTTCGTCACCCACGATCAGACTGAAGCCCTGTCGATGTCCGACCGCGTGGCCGTCTTCAACAAGGGTCGGATCGAACAGGTCGACACCCCGCGCAACCTCTACATGAAACCAGCCACCGCCTTCGTCGCCGAGTTCGTCGGCACCTCCAACGTGATCCGTGGCGATCTGGCCCGGCAGTTGGGCGGCAGCGACCTGCCCTTCTCGATCCGTCCGGAACATGTGCGCTTCGCCGAAGGCCCGGCCGAGGGCAATGAAGTCGAGATCAGCGGCGTGCTCCACGATATCCAGTACCAGGGCAGCGCCACCCGTTTCGAGCTGAAGCTGGACAATGGCCAGACCCTCAACATCAGCCAGCCCAATACCCAGTGGCTGGACAGCAGTGCCCGCCACCAGACCGGCCAGCGCATCACCGCCCGCTGGGCGCGAGAAGCCATGACTGTACTGGCGAGCGAGGTGTGACATGCGCAGCCTGGCCCTGACTCCGACGACGGCCAGCCCGTCATTGATGCGGCGGTTTTCCAACCTGCTCTACCGCCGGCCCAATTTCTACCTGGCACTGCTGCTGGTGCCGCCGCTGATCTGGTTTGGCGCGATCTACCTCGGCTCGCTGCTGAGCCTGCTCTGGCAGGGTTTCTACACCTTCGACGACTTCACCATGGCGGTCACGCCGGACCTGACCCTGGCAAACTTCACCGCCTTGTTCAACCCGGCGAACTTCGACATCATCGTGCGTACCCTGAGCATGGCGGTGGTGGTGTCGATCGCCGCCGGCATCGTCGCGTTCCCGATCGCCTACTACATGGCGCGCTACACCAGCGGCAAGACCAAGGCATTTTTCTACATCGCGGTGATGATGCCGATGTGGGCCAGTTACATCGTCAAGGCCTACGCCTGGACCCTGCTGCTGGCCAAGGGCGGCGTCGCGCAATGGTTCGTTCAGCATCTGGGCCTGGAGCCGCTGTTGCAGTTCGTGCTGGGCATTCCCGGGGTGGGCGGCAGCACTCTGTCGACCTCGCACCTGGGCCGTTTCCTGGTGTTCGTCTACATCTGGCTGCCGTTCATGATCCTGCCGATCCAGGCCTCCCTGGAACGCCTGCCGCCGTCGCTGCTGCAAGCCTCAGCCGACCTCGGAGCGAAGCCGCGCCAGACCTTCATGCAGGTGATCCTGCCGCTGTCGATCCCCGGCATCGCCGCCGGCTCGATCTTCACCTTCTCCCTGACCCTGGGTGATTTCATCGTGCCGCAACTGGTCGGCCCGCCCGGCTACTTCGTCGGCAGCATGGTCTATGCCCAGCAGGGCGCCATCGGCAACATGCCGATGGCGGCTGCCTTCACCCTGGTGCCGATCGTGCTGATCGCCGTCTACCTGTCCATCGTCAAACGCCTGGGGGCCTTCGATGCACTCTAAGTCAGAAAAGCAGGGGGAGCGCGCGTCCCTGGGCTTGCGCATCGCGGCCTGGGGCGGGCTGGTGTTCCTGCACTTCCCGATCCTGATCATTTTCCTGTACGCCTTCAACACCGAAGACGCGGCGTTCAGTTTTCCGCCCCAGGGTTTCACCCTGAAGTGGTTCAGCGTGGCCTTCTCACGGCCGGACGTAGTGGAATCGATCAAGCTGTCGCTGCAGATCGCGGCCATTGCCACGCTGATCGCCATGGTTCTCGGCACCCTGGCGTCGGCCGCGCTGTATCGCCGCGAGTTCTTCGGCAAGCAGGGCATTTCGCTGATGCTGATCCTGCCGATCGCGCTGCCGGGGATCATCACCGGCATTGCCCTGCTGGCGACGTTCAAGTCACTGGGGATCGAGCCGGGCATGTTCACTATCGTGGTTGGCCATGCGACCTTCTGCGTGGTGATCGTCTACAACAACGTCATCGCCCGGCTGCGGCGCACCTCCCACAGCCTGATCGAAGCGTCGATGGACCTCGGGGCCGATGGTTGGCAGACCTTCCGCTACATCATCCTGCCGAACCTCGGCTCGGCGCTGCTGGCCGGCGGCATGCTGGCCTTCGCCCTGTCGTTCGACGAGATCATCGTCACCACCTTCACCGCCGGGCATGAACGCACCTTGCCGATCTGGCTGCTCAACCAGCTCAGTCGGCCACGGGACGTCCCCGTCACCAACGTAGTCGCGATGCTGGTGATGCTGGTCACCATTCTGCCGATCCTCGGGGCCTACTACCTGACCCGGGGTGGTGAAAGCGTGGCCGGTAGCGGCGGCAAATAATCTCTTTACCCGGATGAACACCGGCTCCTACAAATCGGTGCTCATCGGAACCAGTGATTGCTCCATGAGGATATAGACATGCAAACCAAACTGCTGATCAACGGCCAACTCGTCACCGGCGAAGGCCCGGCCCAACCCGTATTCAACCCGGCCCTGGGCCGTGTACTGGTGGAAATCCAGGAAGCCAGCGAGGCTCAGGTCGATGCTGCCGTGCGCGCCGCCGACGCCGCCTTCGACAGTTGGTCGCAGACCGCGCCGAAGGACCGCTCGCGGCTACTGCTCAAGCTTGCCGATGCCATCGAAGAGCATGCCGAGGAACTGGCGAAGCTGGAGTCGGACAACTGCGGCAAGCCGCTGAGCGCGGCATTCAACGACGAGATCCCGGCGATTGCCGACGTGTTCCGTTTCTTCGCCGGCGCCAGCCGCTGCATGAACGGTTCGGCCGCCGGTGAATACCTGCCGGGCCACACCTCGATGATCCGCCGTGATCCGGTGGGCGTGATCGCCTCCATCGCGCCGTGGAACTACCCACTGATGATGGTCGCCTGGAAAATCGCCCCGGCCCTCGCCGCCGGCAACACCGTGGTGCTCAAACCTTCGGAGCAAACACCCCTCACCGCACTGCGCCTGGCCGAACTGGCCGCCGAAATTTTCCCGGCCGGTGTGCTGAACCTGGTGTTCGGCCGAGGTCCAAGCGTCGGCAGCCCGCTGGTGACCCATCCGAAAGTACGCATGGTGTCGCTGACCGGTTCGATCGCCACGGGCTCGAACATCATTTCCAGCACCGCCGACAGCGTCAAGCGCACGCACATGGAATTGGGCGGCAAAGCGCCGGTGATCATCTTTGACGACGCCGATATCGAGGCCGCCGTCGAAGGCATCCGTACCTTCGGGTTCTACAACGCCGGACAGGACTGCACCGCCGCCTGCCGCGTGTATGCCCAGGACGGTATCTACGAGAAATTCGTCGAAAAGCTCGGCGCAGCCGTGAGCAGTATCAAGTACGGTCTGCAGGACGACCCATCGACCGAACTCGGACCGCTGATCACCGCCCAGCATCGCGACCGCGTCGTCGGTTTCGTCGAGCGCGCGTTGGCGCAGCCGCATATCCGCCTGGTGACCGGCGGCAAGGCGGTGGAAGGCAATGGCTTCTTCTTCGAACCCACCGTGCTGGCAGATGCCCGGCAGGATGACGAGATCGTCCGGCGCGAAGTGTTCGGACCGGTGGTCTCGGTGACCCGCTTCACCGACGAAGCGCAGGCACTGGAATGGGCCAACGATTCGGACTACGGCCTGGCCTCGTCGGTCTGGACCGCCGATGTCGGCCGCGCCCATCGCCTGTCGGCACGCCTGCAATACGGCTGCACCTGGGTCAACACCCACTTCATGCTGGTCAGCGAGATGCCCCACGGCGGACAGAAACTGTCCGGCTACGGCAAGGACATGTCCATGTACGGGCTGGAGGACTACACCACCGTACGCCATGTGATGTTCAAGCACTGAGGTGGGCCCTGCCGCCGATTCTGACAGCCGTCCCTACTCCCGCAGATCAGACTCATGGATGGGCTGATCCCGGTGCGTCGCCCGCTGGTACTGCGCCGGCCAGACCGCCTTGCGTCCACCGAGGTCGTCGTCGGCGTGCAACGGCCAGTAGGGATCGCGCAGCAGTTCGCGAGCCAGCAGGATGATGTCGGCCTGGCAAGTGCGCAGGATGTGTTCGGCCTGCGCCGGCTCGGTGATCAGGCCCACCGTGCCGGTGGCGATACCGGACTCCTTGCGCACACGTTCGGCGAAACGGGTCTGGTAGCCGGGGCCGGTAGGAATCTCCGCGTTCGCGGCGGTCCCTCCCGAGGAGACGTCGATCAGGTCGACCCCAAGAGCCTTCAGACGCAGCGCCAGTTCCACGGTTTCATCCGGGTTCCAGCCATCCTCCACCCAGTCGGTGGCCGACACACGCACAAACAGCGGTAATTCTTCGGGCCAGACGGCACGGACCGCCTCGCTCACCTGCAGGACCAGACGGATGCGGTTTTCGAACGAGCCGCCATACTGATCACGGCGCTGATTGCTCAGCGGCGAGAGGAACTGGTGCAACAGATAGCCGTGGGCCGCATGCACCTCGACCACCTTGAAGCCGGCCACCAGGGCACGCCGGGCCGCCGCGACGAAGGCCTGGATCACGTCGGCGATCTGTCCCTCGTCGAGTTGCACAGGCGGGGTGTGCTGCGGATCGAAGGCAATCGGCGACGGCCCGACCGGCGTCCAGCCGCCCTCTTCCGGCTTGACGCTGCCATGCTTGCCCAGCCATGGCCGATGGGTGCTGGCCTTGCGCCCGGCATGGGCCAACTGAATGCCGGCCACTGCGCCTTGGGCTGCGATGAAGCGGGTGATACGTTGCAATGGTTCAATCTGTTCGTCGTTCCACAGCCCCAGGTCCTGGGCGGTGATGCGGCCATCGGCCGTCACGGCCGTGGCTTCGGTAAAGATCAGCCCGGCACCGCCCACCGCGCGGCTGCCGAGGTGAACGAGGTGCCAGTCATTGGCAAGGCCATCGACACTGGAGTATTGGCACATGGGCGAAACCGCGATGCGATTCGGCAGGGTCAGTTGGCGAAGGGTATAGGGTTCAAGCAGCAGACTCATGGGGCACCTCTCAAATCAAGTGGGCTGGCTCCAGGGTTCTGTGAGAACGTCGGCAAGTGACAGGAACGAAGTGAAATCCCGCCCCCCGGCGGGTAGAAAACAGGACAGTGTCACAGGACCATTCAGACAGTGCTTAGAGCCTAGTCGACAATGACGGAGACCGAAGGGTTCAACCGCACCTGATCTCAGCGCGGCTCGATGTGCGCGATCATCAGTTGCACGCTTTCCTTGCCCCGGAACTCGTTGAGATCGAGCTTGTAGGCCAGTTCGACCCAGTCGACCCGGGAATTGGCCCAGATTTCCGGATCGATGCCGAAGGCGATCCCATCGAGCTTCAGCGAACCGCACTCGCTTTTGAGCACCACCTTCAGATGCCGCTCGCCGACGATACGTTTTTCCACCAGTTGGAAGACCCCATGGAACAACGGCTCCGGAAAGTGCTGCCCCCACGGGCCGGCATTGCGCAATGCTCGCGCCAGTTCCAGGTTGAACTCCTCCAGGGCCAGTGAGCCATCGGTCTGCAGGCGGCCGGTGAGATCATCCTCGCTGAGTTGACGGCGCACCTCGGCATCGAAGGCCTCGGCGAACAACGGGAAGTTCTTCTCTGGCAGGCTCAGGCCTGCGGCCATGGCATGACCGCCGTACTTGCTAATCAGGTCGGGATGTTGCGTCGCCACCACACTCAAGGCGTCGCGAATATGAAAACCCGCGACCGAACGGCCGGAGCCCTTGAGCATGCCATCCCCGGCATCGGCAAAAGCGAAGGTCGGGCGGTGATAACGCTCTTTCATCCGCGAGGCGAGAATACCGATCACGCCCTGGTGCCAGTCCGGATCGAACAGACACAGGCCGAACGGCATCGAATCCACCGGCAGTTCCTTGAGCTGGGCCAGGGCCTCGCGCTGCATGCCTTGCTCGATGGATTTGCGATCCTTGTTCATCTCGTCCAACTGGGTGGCCATTTCCAACGCCAGGGCCGGATCTTCGCAGAGCAGGCACTCGATACCCAGGCTCATATCGTCCAGGCGGCCAGCCGCATTCAGCCGTGGACCGAGGATGAACCCCAGATCGGTCGAAGTCAGGCGCGCCTGTTCACGCTTGGCCACCTGCAGGATCGCCTTGAGCCCCGGCCGCGCGCGGCCTGCGCGTATCCGCTCAAGTCCCTGGTGCACCAGAATCCGGTTGTTGGCGTCCAGCGGCACCACGTCGGCCACACTGCCCAGAGCCACCAGGTCCAGCAGTTCGCCAATGTTCGGCTGCGGACGATTGTCATACCAACCCAGGGCGCGCAGACGCGCGCGCAAGGCCATCAGCACGTAAAAGATCACGCCGACACCGGCCAGCGCCTTGCTCGGAAATTCGCAGCCGGGCTGGTTCGGGTTGACGATGGCATCGGCCGCCGGCAGTTCGGTCCCCGGCAAATGGTGGTCGGTGACCAGCACGTTCAACCCCGCCGCCTTGGCCGCCTGCACGCCCTCGATACTGGAGATGCCATTGTCGACGGTGATCAGCAACTGCGGCTCGCGCTGCAGGGCCACCGCGACGATTTCCGGGGTCAGGCCGTAGCCGTACTCAAAGCGGTTTGGCACCAGATAGTCGACATGGGCCGCGCCCAGCAGACGCAACCCCAGGACACCGACCGTACTGGCGGTGGCGCCATCGGCGTCGAAGTCGCCGACGATGAGAATCCGCTGGCGCTGCTCCAACGCGACCACCAGCAGATCCACTGCCGCCTCAATGCCCTTGAGTTGCTGAAAGGGAATCAGGCGCGCAAGGCTCTTGTCCAGCTCGGCCTGGGATTCGACGCCCCGTGCCGCATACAAGCGGGTCAGCAGCGGCGGCAAGTCGCCGAGAAAAGGCAGAGTAGCGGGTAGTGGACGAGGTTCGATACGCATAACGCTGGGGAAATTTCTCTTCAGTACGCAGGAATTGAAACGGCAGTCGGACTCAGCCGCGCTCGCCCAGCAGCCACTGGAGCTGGACCTCATGCTGGCCACGGTCGTCAGTGACGAAGACGTTGCCATCGCTGATCATCACGTCCCACTTGATCACCCGAGGCATGTCCTTGGCCAGGGTTTCCAGTACGTCCTGGGGGACCGCGGCGATATTGACGTTTTTCAGGTTCTTGACCGCCGGAACCACCTTGCCTTCCCAGACGCGCAGGCTGCCGTAGGCCAGCAGACTGGTGCGTTCGGTACGACGCGAGCACCAGGTCAGGCGATCGGCATCGGGCTGGCCAACTTCAATCCAGTGCAGTACGCGGTCATCCAGGCTTTTTTCCCACAGAGCTGGTTCGTCTACCTCTGACAGACCACGACCGAAGGCCAGCAATTCGTTGTACCAGAGGGCATAAGCCAACAGCCGCACAGCCATCCGCTCTTCGGTTTCCGACGGGTGGCGGGCAATGGTCTGCTTGACGCTCTCGTAGACGTTGCGATCCATGTCGGTGAGGTTGAGTTCGAACTTGTAGGTCGTGGACGGCTGGGCCATGAACGGGGCTTCTAAAGACGGGAAAGGAGCCAAGTCTAACCGATACGCGGCTCAATCAACGACTGTCGATGGTTATGAAGATGACGCGCACCATGTTAAAAAGCTCTATAGCCCTTGTCTTGTCTTACAGGATCGCCCATGTCACTCACCGCCAAACCCCTCTCCGGTCTGAAAGTCATCGAGCTCGGAACGCTGATCGCCGGCCCTTTCGCCTCGCGGATCTGCGCCGAATTCGGGGCACAGGTGATCAAGGTCGAGTCGCCGGACGGCGGCGATCCACTGCGCAAATGGCGCAAGCTGTACGAAGGCACCTCGCTGTGGTGGTTCGTCCAGGCGCGTAACAAGAAATCCCTGACACTGAACCTGAAAAATCCTGACGGCCTGACGATTCTCAAACAACTGCTGAGCGAAGCCGACATCCTGATCGAGAACTTTCGTCCCGGCGTTCTGGAAAAACTTGGCCTGGGCTGGGAAACCCTGCATGCGCTCAATCCCAAGCTGGTGATGGTGCGCCTCTCGGGATTCGGCCAGACCGGCCCGATGAAGGACCAACCGGGCTTTGGCGCGGTCGGCGAATCCATGGGCGGGCTGCGTTACATCACCGGCTTCGAGGACCGTCCACCGGTGCGTACCGGCATTTCCATCGGCGACTCGATTGCCGCTTTGTGGGGTGTGATCGGCGCCCTGATGGCCTTGCGTCATCGCGAAGTGAACGGTGGACAGGGCCAAGTGGTCGACGTCGCCCTGTATGAAGCCATCTTCGCGATGATGGAAAGCATGGTGCCTGAGTTCGATGTATTCGGGTTCATCCGCGAACGCACCGGCAATATCATGCCCGGTATCACGCCCTCGTCGATCCATACCACGGCCGACGGCCGGCATGTGCAGATCGGCGCCAACGGCGATGCGATCTTCAAGCGCTTCATGCTCGCTATCGGGCGCGAGGACCTGGCAAACGACCCCACGCTTGCCAGCAACGACGGGCGCGACAGTCGACGGGACGAGCTTTACGGGGTGATCGACCGTTGGGTCAACTCACTGTCCCTGGATGCGGTGCTCGCAGAACTGACCCGTGCCGAAGTTCCCGTCAGCCGGATCTACAGCGCCGAGGACATGTTCGGCGACCCGCAATTCCTCGCCCGGGAAATGTTCCTGCAGGCCAAGCTGCCGGATGGCAAGGACTTCAAGATGCCCGGCATCGTGCCGAAACTCTCAGAGACACCCGGCTCCAGTGAATGGGTCGGGCCGCAACTGGGCGAGCACAATGCCGAGGTACTGGGCCACCTCGGCTACGATGAGGCACAGATTGTCCGGTTGCGTGCCAGTGGCGCCATCTGACGTATCACGGTCACCCACGACTGCTTTCAAGCCGAGGAAGGTATCCACCTCATGACACCCAGTGCCTTGTGGCGACGCCTCGTTGTCGCGCTGTTGGCTACGCTGATTGTGGTCCTGCCGCCGTTGGCTCAGGCCAGGGAAACCTTGATCTGGCTGCTGCGTGACCTGCCACCGCTGAGCATCTTCGATGGGCCGGAACAGGGTCAGGGCGCGGTCGATCAGATGCTGCCACTGCTGATGGAAAGGCTGCCGGAATACGACCACTCCATCCTGCGGGTCAACCGGGCGCGGGGCATGCAAATGCTCAATGAGCCATCGTTCACCTGCGATCCAGCGTTACTGTGGACGGAGGCACGGGCGCAGAAAATGCTGTTTTCCATTCGCAGCATGGCTACCACCAGCAACGGTCTGGTGGTTCGCCAGAAAGACCGAGCCCTGATCGAACCCTTTCTGCTCGATGGCCAACTGGACCTGGCCGCATTGTTGCTGAGCAACACGCTGCAATTGGGGATTGTCGCCGAGCGCAGCTATGGCCACCCGATCGATGATGTCTTGTCCCATACCAGCGAGTCTTTGCTGGTGCGTCATTATGGCAACAACGCCCTGGGCAGCCTGCTGCAGATGCAACGGATAGGCCGTTTGAAGGCCTTGCTGGGCTACTGGGTGGAAATCCGCTATCAAGCCCGACAACAACAGATCGACGATGACGACCTGGCGTTTTACCCGATCAAGGGCACGGCCAGTTACCAGTTCATCCGGGTCGCTTGTTCCAATACGCCGCAAGGCAGTGCGGCGATCGCGCATATCAACGAGATTCTACTGCAACTGCGCAAGGAGCAACTGGTGGAGCTGTATGCGCACTGGCTGACACCCGCCGACCAGAAAAAATACCGCGAAGACGCCAAAAGCTTTTTCCTCACGCCGGATGATCAGTGACAAATTCCAGGCAAAAGAAACCCCGAGAAGTGGGGAGACGACTCGGGGTTAAACATGGCCTACAAAGACCAGTACGACAAGCCACATTCACCGGAGCACAATGCCTGCTCTTGCCGTTATAAAGTCTGACAGCACTTTAGGAATGAAGGTTCCCAAAAAACTCTACAGGCTGACGCTGTGAGTGCCACGATGTTCAGCGGCATTGCGCCAGGCAGCAATCATGCAGGGTTCCAGACGCCCCTCGGCGATTCGAAGATCACGGTGCAGACCATCGACCACGTCGGTCAGCAGACGCTTGTCGGTCAATTGCGCCTGATTGATCTCGCGCTCCACCAGAATCGGTCCGGCCACGCCACGCACGCTCACCACGCATTCACCGTGCCCGCCGGATGGCGTCAGGGTAACGGAATAAGGACTCAGCGCCTCACTGAGCAACAGGCTGATATTTTCCATCTTGATCACCACTCAATAGTCAAAACCCGAAAGGTCGAAAACAAAGGTGCCTGGAGTCAGTGACCACCAGCCGGAGAATAAAGTTCGCTGGCCCGTTCAGGCCTCACGAACTGATCGACGTCTATCGAACATGAACGAGAAAGATGACAAGGAAAAAACAGCGGGAAAAGCGCGACTAAAATCAGATCGATGGTTTTTAGACTTTTACTACGACACACGTCGGCTTTACTGATGGACATGCGCCAAAGCATCTGTTTTTTTGATCATGTGTTCATCCGCTTCAGCGCCATGCCCATCGGAGACCTGCCTTGAGTTCGCCCTCACCTGCGCCATTACGGATCGTCCTGGCGGATGATCACCCGATTTTCCTGATTGGCCTGCGGGTTGTCCTGGAACGAGCTCCCGCCGTCAGCGTGGTTGGCGAAGCCAGCAATCCTGGAGAGCTCTTCGAACGGCTCGAGAGTGGTCCCTGTGACGCACTCATCACCGATTTCATGATGCCCACGGCAGAGCAGAATGACGGCCTGCGCATGATCGAGGCGCTGCTGCGCAACTATCCGGGGCTACCGATCGTGGTCGTTACCATGCTCAACAATGCCGGGCTGTTGCGCTACCTCCTCGATCAGGGCGTGATGGGGCTGCTGAGCAAAGCCAGCCTTGCGGATGAGTTGCCGGTTGCGATCGAGCATGTGCGACAACGCAAGGTATTCGTGGCCAACTCCGTACGCCAGACCCTGGCATTGGCCGGGGAAGTCGGCACACACCGATTGGGTGACCGGGAAATGCTTTCGCCACGGGAGCTGGAAGTCACCCGCCTGCTGGCGGCAGGCCGTACGGTCGGTGAAATCGCGACACGGTTGTGTCGCAGCAAACAGACCGTCAGCGCCCAGAAAGTCAGCGCAATGCGCAAGCTCGGCCTGTCCAACGATGCCGCCCTGTTTCTGTACCTGCAGGAACAGGGACTGTCCTGATAGCCTGTGCGGCCTAGCCCGGCTGGCGCTCATGCTCGGGCGCACTGGCAAGTCCGGCCATTTTCAGCCAGGGCAGCAGTTCCACGCGGCTCATCGGCGCAGCGATGAAACGCCCCTGGACCAGCACGTCACCCAGTTCCTGGATCAGCCGGTACTCCTCGTCGGTTTCGATCCCGGTAATGACCGTTCGCAAGCCCATACCCTGGGCCATGCTCAACACGCCAGCGACGATCGAGCGCTTGCGCGAATCCTCGGCCATCCCGCTGACGAAACGCGGTGCAATCCTGAGTTCCGAGAACGGCAGTTCGAGCAAGCGTTGCAGCCCCGCGCTGGCCACACCGAAATCACCGATAGACAATTGGCAACCCAGCATCCGTAAACGCAGCATTCCCTCGGCCTGGGCCGCCTCGCTGGTGCAATCGGCACCGTCGACCACTTCCAGGGTCAGCCATTGGGCAGGCAGATGAAAACGACGCAGAAGCTCGCCCAGGTCTGCAGCGAAGTCCGCCTGCTCGAGCATCAGCCCCGCAATATTTACCGTCACCGGCAGATACCGGTCGGTGTCCATGTGCACCTCGACCGACAGACCGATGGCCTGTTCAAGCATGTGCCACGTCAGAGCCTGGGAGAGCCCGGCATATTCCAGCACAGGAATGAAGGTGTCGGGCAACAGCATGCCCCGTTCCGGGTGCTGCCAGCGGGCCAATGCCTCGACGCCTTGTACACGACCATCACAGCTCACCTTGGGCTGGAAAAAAGCCTCGCAGTACCTGCCGATAGCACCAGGCCCGGCCCCGGCCTGAAGCTCGTGAAGCGAGAGCAATTCGCAGACCTGCGCCAACGGCAGCCCCGGACGCTGGCGGCCAAAACGTCGCTGGTAGGTCGTCAGCAATTCACCGAGTATGGCTGCCGAAGCAGGCTTGAGCAGGCAACCCAACACATGCAGCCCCTGCTGCCGGGCCATGTGCGCCGCGCCTTCGCGTAGCTCCACTTCCAGACTGCTGAGAATGATCAGCGCCTGGGCCTCGCGGGTTTCGGCCAGGTGCCGGATCAATTCCAGGCCATCGCCGTCCTCCAGGTGCAGATCGCAGATGGCGACATCAATCGGTCCGCGGTTGGCCAGGGATTGGCGTGCACTCTCGACGTTTTCTGCGGTGAGCACATCGAACACACCATTGGCATTGAGCATCTGATGCAACGCCATCAGTTGAAAGGGGTTGTCTTCAAGAATCAGGATCCTGAGCGCACGCATCGATGATCTCCGCAAGTGGAAGCGGTCATTACCCGCAACGGCCCTCCACCTTAGCCATCCCGGTTGGTGTTCCCCATAGGACAAGTCCTAAAGTGCCGGTTTTTCCTGCAGGCTCGGCTCGATGTCGGCGATCATCCGCTCGATCACCGCCTTGAGCACCGGCCAGTGAGCACGCAAGTGCTCGGTTCTCCTCAACTTCACGCAACGGTCCATGTCGACACAGGCCTGCGCCAGGGCGATGGCATCGACGAGGCAGGCAATGCCCTTGAGACGATGCACACCGGCCGCCACCCCGTCCCAGTCATCCCGGTCGACCAGGGTTTGCAGCTCTCGTCGCTCATCGCGCAGGTTCTTCCAGAGTTCCAGCAGCATGTGTTGAAGCACCGCTGCATCGGCCTGGGTCATGCTCCGGAGGGTCTGGAGATCGAAGGACTTTTCCCGAGGGTCGATCTGCGCCAGCAGGCGGGTCAGATCGTCAAGCAGCACCGGCTTGACCAACAGGTCGTTCATGCCGGCCTGCTGACAGCGTTGACGTTCATCACTGATGGCGTTGGCCGTGCAGCCGATGATCACACACGCGGCCCGCTGCTCCTGCTCCTCTATGCGCCGTATGGCCCGGGCCAGCTCATAGCCGCTCATTCCGGGCATGTTGCAATCGCTGATGACCAGATCGAAGTGCCTGTCTCTCCAGGCCTGCAACGCGGCCTGTGCCGTCTGGCACGTATCGACGCGCTGTCCGAGGAAGCTGAGCTGCTGTTGCAGGACCAGGCGGTTGGCGGACAAGTCATCGACAATCAGCACATTCAGGCAAGGCAGTCGCAATCGTGCGCTGTCCAGCGACACCGGGGCAGAAGGCTGTGTTTCACGCTTGAGTGGCAGTTCGATATATACCCGAGTACCTCGTCCCAGCTGGCTTTCAAGTTCGATAACGCCGTCCATCAGCTCCACCAACTGTTTGCAGATGCTCAAACCCAGACCGGTCCCCTCATGCTCCTCATCAGTTTCCCCACGCGCCTGCATGAAGGGGGCGAACAAGGTCGCCTGTTGTTGCGGACCGATACCCTTACCGGAATCTTCGATATCAATGGACAAGCGATCGGTATCCGCCCCTTGCGAGAGGCGCCGGACCCGTACGCGGACAAACCCCTTGCTGGTGAACTTCAACGCATTGCCGATCAGGTTGTGCAGAACCTGGCGCAAACGCAGTGGATCAAGGCGGTAGAGGCCCGCCAGCGAAGGATCGATGCCGAGGCTAAGAACAATGCCCTTTTCTCGCGCCAACGCCTCGAACAGTTGCACTACGCCCTCGAGCAGAGGTCTCAGGTCAGTCGGCTGCAGCACCAGGCGCATACCGCCGGCCTCGATCTTGGCCAGGTCAAGGCTGTCGCCGATCAGGGCGGTCAGTTCACGGGCCGACTGATAGGCCACCTGCAAACCGTGCGAGAACACTTGTCCACTGGCCAGCGCCTGCTCGCGCTCGACCTCGAGCAAACCGATGATCGCGCCCATGGGGGTGCGTATTTCATGGCTCATGGTGGCCAGGAATGCACTCTTGGCATGACTGGCCCGCTCTGCCTGGCGACGGGCCTCGGTCAGTTGCCCCTCAAGCTGCTTTCTTTCGGTGATATCGATCCAGCCACCCAGCAACCCCTGCAACTGCGCGCCTGCCGAGTGGAATGGCACCATCCACAGGTAGATATCGATGCTGCCGTTGGGAAGTTCGAGTTGCAGGTCCCGAAAGACCGGCTGCTGGTTCTCCAGCAGCCGCAGGAACTCGTCGTGCAGTTCTTGTGCGGCCCGAGGCAGCAGCAGGCACTCCTCGGTGATACGACACCCCTGAACCTGTTCCAGGGTCGTCGACAGCCGTTGCTCGTAGCTGCGATTACAGGTGATCAACCGGCCCTGCAGGTCGCGAACGAAGATCGGATCGGGAATACCATCAAGCAACGCGCGTTGGAATGCCAGGCGATCATTGAGCTCCTGCTCCGCCAGGCGGCGCTGGCGAATCTGGATGTTCAGGCGCCGGTTCCAGGCGAGCGAGACGCCCCCCAGCAGCAACATGGCAGCGGACAGTGCGTAGCCCCATAACGGCACCCGTTTCCAGACCGAGGGCGGCGGCGCAACCGGGACAGCCCCCAGCCACTTGATCCGCAGCGCCCGCAGCTCTGCGACGGGAAAGGCCTCCAGGGACTTGTTGAGAATACTGAGCAGTTCGGGGGCGGCCTTGACCACCGAAAAATTATCGGCCGACCAGAGACCGTCCACGCTGCGCCCGACCTTCAGGCTGCTCATGGGGTAGAGATAGGCTCGGGCATCACTCTGGATGGTGGCCGCCGCTTCGCCGCTTTCGACCAGCGACCTGGCCTCCTCCTGTGTTCTGACACTGCGCAGAACGATATCCGGATACTCCCGACGGATCATGCCTTGCAGCGCATGCTCCTGGGGCAACGCCAGCACCCGACCGGCCAGTTGCTTGAGCGACCCCAGTTGAGCGTCATGGGCCGGTACGACAAAGACCCAGGAACTGCCGCCAAAGGCGTAGGTGAAATTCAGAAAGGCCTTGCGCTCGGGGCTTTCGGCCAGCGAACCGTTCATCAGCGCCCGACCGTCCTTGAGCATTTCGAGGGTCTGGACCGTGGAGAAGCTTTCCTCGAAGACGAATTGCAGACCGGTCATGCGGGAAATGCGCGCCAGCAGGTCCGCATTGAGGCCGACCCAACGATTGTGGACATCCTTGTAGATGTACGGCTGATACTGCTGGGAAGCAACGACAACCTGCGGGTGCTGGTCGATCCAGGCCTGCTCCGTCAGCGTCAGCTCAAGCCTGGGCTGGGCGATATCCGAACCGAAGCCGGTGGTCCAGCGTGCCAGGATCTCCCGCCGTACCGCTTCGTCGATGCTGTCCAGCACGCGCTGGACCAGGCCACTGAGCTGTGGCTCCGAACGACGCGTGGCGAACGCGAAGCCGATCGGAGGCAAGGCGCTTTGCCCCCGGATGTGCAGGCCCATGTGCGGCCGCATGGTCTTGTAGGCCCGGACAATGACCTCGTTGCCGATGAAGGCATCGACCTCGCCCTGGGCCAGAGCCTCGAGTGCGCTATAGAGGGTCGGAGCGAGAATGATCCGGCTCTGGGGATACGTGGCATGCACGACTTGCGCATCGGCATAACCTTCCAGCAGCACCACCTTTTGTCCCCTGAGGTTGTTCAGGTCGGCGGTGTCGCTGCGACTGACAATCACCGAGCGGTCCGGCATGTAGTCACTGGAGAACACCAGGTCGGGAAAACCCCGCTCGAAACCGTTGGCACTGGTGAGCAGATCGATCTGCCCGTGACGCAACGCTTCCACGGCCTGGTCACGCTCGGCGAACCCCAGGACCTCCACCGTCACACCGAGCCGATCACGGATCAGGCCCACGTAGTCGGCACTGATGCCCTGGTAGCGATTACGGTCGCTGGTGATATCGACAGGCTCATAGTCGGCCACCGAGATACCCACCCGCAGCCTGCGCTCGGGTCCCAGCCAACGCTGTTCATCTGTGCTGAGAGGCAGGCGGGCAAGCTCGACGAACGACGCAGGCAAACTGAATGGCAGCCCCTGGGCGGCCATCAGGTGACCCGGTAGACCCGCAAGCAGTACCCATGGCAGTAACGCCAGAATGGAATATATCGCTCTTCGCAAACACGCCATGACGGAATACCCGCCCCCCTTCGATTCAATGGAAATGAAAAACAGGGGGAAAGTTTGGCATGCAAAAACGATAAAGCCCGCCAAGGGGCGGGCTCTAAAGTGTGACCGTTCTAGTCGGTCAGAGCGGCTTGCCGCGGTTGCCATGCTGGCTGACAAAGGCCTGCATGACTTTCAGGTCGTTGGCCAGAACCGTGCAGCGCTCATCTCTTTCAAACAAATCTGAAAGGTGTGCAGGTAGTTCAAGTGCTTTTCCTACGCCAGCTTTCTCAACTGCCTCAGGGAATTTGACCGGGTGCGCCGTACCGAGGATCACCATCGGCGTGTCCAGACTACGGCGGCACTCGCGGGCAGCCTTCACGCCAATGGCGGTATGCGGGTCAAGCACCTCACCGGTCTGGGCAAAGACTTCGGCGATGGTCTCGCAGGTTTGCGCATCATCCACCGCCAGCGAATCGAACAGCTTGCGCGCCTCGGTCCAGCGGTCCTGATCGACGCTGAAACCACCACCCTGCTTGAAGGTATCCATCAAGCCGGCGATGGCCGCGCCATTGCGACCGTGCAGGTCGAACAGCAGCCGCTCGAAGTTCGACGACACCATGATGTCCATGGACGGCGAAAGCGTGGCGTGGAGAGTTTCCTTGACGTACTGGTTGCCGCTCATGAAGCGGTGCAGGATGTCGTTGCGGTTGGTCGCGACGATCAGTTGATTGATCGGCAGGCCCATGTTGCGCGCCAGGTAGCCGGCGAAGATATCGCCGAAGTTGCCGGTCGGCACCGAGAACGAGACCGAACGCGCCGGGCCACCCAACTGCAGCGCCGCGTGGAAGTAGTAGACGATCTGGGCCATGATCCGCGCCCAGTTGATCGAGTTCACCGCCACCAGGCGCGTGCCCTTGAGGAAGCTCTGGTCGGCGAAGCTGTTCTTGACCATCTCCTGGCAATCGTCGAAGTTGCCTTCGATGGCGATGTTGTGGATGTTCTCACCGAACAGGGTGGTCATCTGCCGACGCTGAACTTCCGAAACCCGGTTGTGCGGGTGCAGGATGAAGATGTCGACGTTTTCACAGTGTTTGCAGCCTTCGATCGCCGCCGAACCGGTATCACCGGAGGTCGCGCCAATGATCACCACACGCTCGCCACGCTTTTCCAGCACGTAGTCGAGCAGGCGTCCCAGCAGTTGCAGGGCGAAGTCCTTGAAGGCCAGGGTCGGGCCGTGGAACAGCTCGAGCACCCATTCGTTGCCGTTCAACTGACGCAGCGGCGCCACGGCGTTATGGGCGAAGGCACCGTAGGTTTCCTCGAGGATCTTCTTGAAATCCGCATCCGGAATGCTGCCGGTGACGAACGGGCGCATGATCCGGAACGCCAGCTCGTGGTAAGGCAGGCCAGCCCAGGAAGCGATTTCTTCCTGGGTGAAACGTGGCAGGTTTTCCGGCACGTACAGGCCGCCATCGCTGGCCAGACCGGCCAACAGCACGTCTTCGAAATTCAGCGCGGGCGCCTGGCCGCGGGTACTGATGTAACGCATGAAAAATTCCTCTCCAGTCGACAATGCCGACTCAGTTCAAGTGCTCGACGCGGATCCGCACGACAGGACCGACCACACCCTGCAGGGCCTCCAGCGCTTCGATGGCATCGTTGATGCGGTGTTCGACCACGCGATGGGTCAACAGGATCATCGGCACCAGGCCGTCCTGTTCCTCGACTTCCTTCTGCATGATCGACTCGATGTTGATCCCGCGCTCGGACAGGATGCTCGCCACCTGGGCCAGCACGCCTGGATGGTCCTTGGCCTGGATACGCAGGTAGTAGGCACTTTCACAAGCATCGATGGGCAGGATCGGGTGAGCCGACAGCGAGTCCGGCTGGAAGGCCAGGTGCGGTACACGGTTCTCCGGATCGGAGGTCATGGCGCGCACCACGTCGACCAGGTCGGCGATGACCGAAGAGGCCGTAGGCTCCATGCCGGCACCCGCACCGTAGAACAGGGTCGAACCGGCGGCATCGCCATTGACCATCACGGCGTTCATCACCCCGTTGACGTTGGCGATCAGCCGATCGGCCGGGATCAGCGTCGGGTGAACCCGCAACTCGATACCGGCAGCGGTGCTGCGCGCCACACCCAGGTGCTTGATGCGATAGCCCAGGGCTTCGGCGTAGTTCACATCAGCGGTGGTCAGCTTGGTGATGCCTTCGGTGTAGGCCTTGTCGAACTGCAACGGAATACCAAAGGCGATGGACGCCAGGATGGTCAGCTTGTGCGCGGCATCGATACCTTCGACGTCGAAGGTCGGATCGGCCTCGGCGTAACCCAGGGCCTGGGCCTCGGCCAGTACGTCCTCGAAGGTACGACCCTTCTCGCGCATTTCGGTGAGGATGAAGTTGCCCGTGCCGTTGATGATGCCGGCAACCCAGTTGATGCGATTGGCCGAGAGACCTTCGCGGATCGCCTTGATCACCGGAATACCGCCAGCCACTGCGGCCTCGAAAGCCACGATGACGCCCTTTTCACGGGCCTTGGCGAAAATTTCGTTACCGTGCACGGCGATCAGCGCCTTGTTCGCGGTAACCACGTGCTTGCCGTTCTCGATCGCTTTGAGTACCAGCTCACGGGCAACGGTATAGCCGCCCATCAACTCTACGACGACGTCAATCTCAGGGTTCGTGGCCACTTCGAAGACATCGTTGGTAATCGCAATACCGGTCGTTTGGAACTGAGGCTTTGGCGTGCGAATGGCAATTTGCGCCACTTCGATTCCACGCCCGGCACGACGAGCAATTTCCTCGGCGTTACGCTGAAGTACGTTGAAGGTGCCGCCACCGACGGTACCTAACCCACAGATGCCTACTTTGACCGGTTTCACTCTTGACTCCCCATGAAACGGCCGACACAAGGTCGGCCGTGAAAAACAGCCGCTGATCCGCCAGCGGCTGGCTGTTTAGGACCAACGGGCCAGATGCCCGCGGCCATGCTCGTCTGAAGACTGACTGCGACGAGACTGAATTACTTGGCTGCCAGCGCGAGTTTGGCGACTTGTGCGGCCGGCTGGTAGCCTGGAATTACCTGACCGTCGGCCAAAACGATGGCCGGTGTCCCATTGACGCCGATCGACTGACCGAGAGCGAACTGCCGGGAAACCGGATTGGTGCACTTGGCAGCCTTGATATCCTCACCCTCGACCATCTTGTCCATGGCCGCGCGCTTGTCGGTCGAGCACCAGACCGCCTGCAACTGCTGGTCGCCCGGCGAGCCCAACCCCTGGCGCGGGAACGCCACGTAGCGGACCTCGATGCCCATTTTGTTCAATGCAGGCACTTCGGCGTGCAGCTTGTGGCAATACGGGCAGGTGGTATCGGTGAACACCGTGATATGCGACTTGGTTTCACCGATAGCCGGGTAGACCACGGTTTCGGCCACTGGAATGCCGTTGATCAGCTTCGAGATACCCAGGCGTTCGGTCTTCTCGGTCAGGTTGACCGGCTTGCCGTCCTTGAGCTGGAACAGGTAGCCCTGCATGACGAACTGGCCATCGGCGCTGGCATACAGCACGCGACTGCCCTTGAGCTTGACTTCATACAGACCGCTCAGCGGGCTGGCAGTAATGCTCTCCACCGGGGTTTCCAGCTGGAGGCTGTCGAGGCTCTTGCGGATTGCCTGTTCGGCGGTGTCGTCGGCCAGGGCCAGGGAACTGACCAGGGCGAGGGCAGCAGCAGCGAAAATCTGGGTCAAACGCATGGGAACTCCTGAAGGCGGACAACCAATGGGACGGGAAACACCGATCAGCGGATCCGGGTTACGAGCGCCCACCGTGTAAACGGGTCAAGCCTACCACATAAGGCCGGCATGACCGACTCCCGGCAATACGATGCACCAGGGCACCGGATAATCATCCTGCTCGCCGAACCTGTGATCAAGACGGTCGGTAAGGTGAAATCAAATCATATTGATTGGGTAACCCCAAGCGATACAGCGTGTCGTCCAGGGTCTGATCCAATGCCAGCAAAGGCTCCTTGTAACGTGAGACGATCGGAGCGGGCGAGGCCGTACTGTTACTGGCGACAAGAATCGCATTGGCGGCCCGCCGCCCACTTTCATTGGCGGTTTCCATGCACGCCAGATCGAAGCCTTTGGCCCGTACGTAATCGCCAGCTAAAAACAGGTTGTCGATCTGGCTACTGGTATCCGGCCGATTGATCCATGAGTTGGGTGTATTGACCAATAACGGATCATCGTTGCGAATAGTGCTCGTTCCCACATTGGACAGGCCTGGGTCGAGAAACCACGAATGAATCAGACTGTCCGGGAGCACACTTGCGCCATTATCCAAGCCGGCCCTTATTTGCGCCAACACCTCATTGGCAATTTCCTGTGGCGTACACTGATTGGCCGGTTTTTTATAAACAATACCGGGCTGCGTCCACTCGGCAATAATTATCGATAGCACATCCTTTACGCTGCCATCACCATAGGTTGTAGAGAAACCAACGGGCCAAAACTGTGCCTGTGTTCCACCTCCGATAGCCCAGGGCGAGTCGATACATTCCATTAGCGGAACAGCGGTGGCCGCAGTGAGGAAAAACTGTATGCCATTCATCCAGCGTATTTGCAGATTGGCAATACGACCAAGCTGGGCATCAGCGGCAACCATCGCCGGACTCATCAAGGGCACAACCTGCTCGGCAGGTACCGCGAGCACAAAATAGTCTGCACTGATATTGATGCCGGCGTGATTGACATCAGTGGCTTGCGCGCTGCTGATATGGCCGTTGCTGAAGGTAAACCCGGTCACTTGCGTTCCCACGCTGAAGGTCACACCCGATTGGCTCAGGTAGTGCACCCAGGGGTCGATCCAGGCTTCGTTGGTGGGATGATTCATCAAGCGCAGGATACCCGCAAAGGGGTTATCGACATCGCGCTTGGCATAACTGTAGAAAAAGCCTTCCACCGCCTGCCCTATGGTGCGGGCACTGGCAATTTCGGGCCGCGCCGCCACAAAGCCGATAATGATCCTGCCCAACAACTGTTGATAGGCAGCAGACATATTGGCTGCCTGGGTATAGTCCCACCAGCTCATCTTCTCCCACTGCCCCAGGCGCCGCAAATCGCCGCTGGTGAAGAACACATGCAGTTTCTGGACAAAAAACGCCAATTCGTGAGGCGGGATCTGCAGACCCGCCGAGAGCAGATTGACCAGTGAGGTCAGGGCCTGGGGAATACCGGCGGGCGTTCCCGGAAACACCAGAATCGTGGTGGTATCCACATAGAAATCAGGGCGCCCCGTCAACGCAATCAGGAAGTTCTGCAACGCTGCGAGATTGCTCCAGGCGCCATGGGGATTACCACTATAGGGAATTCGCCTTAGTGTATCGGGAAGGTTGTGGTAAAAATTGGGATAAAAGCGAAAGCCATGCTCACCGGGTAAATCCAGGCGGCCGCTGGTTCCTGTATGGGGAACCGGGATACTGCGTGCTTTTCCGCCCAATGCGCGGCGCTCATAAACAGTAACCGTATAACCCCGCTCGATCAGCTCATGTGCCGCTGTCAGCCCTGCCACGCCACCACCCAGAATGGCCACGGTATTTCCCGTGAGTGCGTTTGCTCTATAAGCAATACCACTGAGCGACAAGGCGGCCGCGACGGTCAAGCCAGTTTTCATAAAGCGCCGACGGCTCACACCAGACCCGTTGATGGTATTGACGCTTACTTTCCTGAGCAGTTCTTTGGTTCTTTTATTTCCTTTTTTAATAGACATACTTTTCTCCATATACCTTGGAAAAAGTCGGCCACAAAAACGGAGGGAGGTGGCGTCGGTCGTTTGAACAGCCATCCTCGACTTGCCAGGGGATTGCTGTCCGGATAAACGGCTACGCGGTTACAGGATTACGCGACTACGGCCATCGACTTCAGCGTAGTTCAGCCACGCGGGTGATGCTTGGCGTGCATATCCTGCAGGCGAGCGCGGGCGACATGGGTGTAGATCTGGGTGGTCGACAGGTCACTGTGCCCCAGCAGCATTTGCACCACCCGCAGGTCGGCACCGTGGTTCAGCAGGTGAGTAGCAAAGGCATGTCGCAGCGTGTGAGGCGACAGTGACTTGGCGATCCCGGCAACCTTGGCCTGGTGCTTGATCCGGTGCCAGAAGGTCTGACGGGTCATCTGTTCGCCACGCAGACTGGGAAACAGTACGTCGCTGGGGCGACCACCGAGCAACTCGCTGCGGGCATCGCGCAAGTAACGCTCGACCCAGACGATCGCCTCCTCGCCCATCGGCACCAGCCGTTCCTTGCTGCCCTTGCCCATGACCCGCAGCACACCCTGGCGCAGATTGACCTGTTCGAGGGTCAGGCTGACCAGTTCGGTCACCCGCAACCCGCAGGCATACAGCACTTCGAGCATGGCCCGATCACGCTGGCCGATGGCCTCGCTCAGGTCCGGAGCCTTGAGCAATGCTTCGACATCGGCTTCCGACAGGGATTTGGGCAGTGGCCTGCCCAATTGCGGCATTTCGACCTGCAGGGTCGGGTCAACACTGATCAGCTTTTCGCGCAACAGGTAGCGATAGAAGCCCCGTGCACCAGAGAGAAAGCGCGCCGTGGAGCGCGGTTTGTAAGCTTGCTCCACCCGCCAGGACAGGTGGTCGAGGATAAGCTCACGGCCGGCGCTGGACAGTTCCACACCTTTTTCCTGCAACCAGCCATTGAACAGCGTCAAGTCGCTTCGGTAAGCCTCGCGGGTATTGTCCGAGAGACCTTTCTCCAACCACAGGGCGTCGAGGAACTGGTCGATGAGAGGGTGATCGATGGCAGGCATAAGGGCTCGAGAAACACAATATTTCAAACGCAGTCAGAGTGCCCAAGGATCAAAACGCAGGCAACAAAAAAGCAGCCCGTAGGCTGCTTTTTTCTGCATCGGAAGCTGGACTTAAGCCAGTTTTTCCTTGATGCGAGCTGCTTTACCCGACAGGTCACGCAGGTAGTACAGCTTGGCTTTACGTACGTCACCGCGACGCTTGACAGCCATGCTGTCGATTTGCGGGCTGTAGGTCTGGAAGGTACGCTCTACGCCAACACCGTTGGAGATTTTACGTACGGTGAACGCGCTGTTCACACCGCGGTTACGCTTGGCAATTACCACGCCTTCGAATGCCTGCAGACGCGAACGGTCGCCTTCCTTCACTTTCACCTGAACGACAATGGTGTCGCCCGGGGCAAAGGTAGGGATCTCTTTGCTCATCTGCTCGGCTTCGAGTTGCAGAATGATTTTGTTGGTCATGCTGTGCTCCTAAGGTAAATCGTCTGATCTACCATCGATACGTTGTTAACTATCGTCCCGCTCGCGGATGTATTCCTCGAGCAGCTTCTTCTCTTCTCCAGAAAGCGAGCGTCTTTCCAGAAGATCGGCGCGTCGTTCCGAGGTCCTGCCAAGGGACTGCTTCAGACGCCAACGCCGGATATGTGCGTGGTTGCCACTGAGCAACACGTCGGGAACACGCTGATCCGCATACACCTCCGGACGGGTGTAGTGCGGGCAATCCAGCAAACCATCCGTGAAGGAATCTTCCTCCGCGGAGTCCGCATGCCCTAAAGCTCCGGGCAGCAGCCGTGTAACCGCATCTATCAGGACCATCGCCGGCAGCTCGCCACCGGACAGGACATAGTCCCCAATCGACCACTCTTCATCGACATGAGCGTCTATAAAGCGCTCGTCAATGCCTTCATAACGACCAGCAATGAGGATCAAGGCATCCTCTTTCGCCAGGTCGCGAACCGCCAACTGATTCAGTTGCCGACCCTGGGGCGACAGGTAGATCACCTTCGCCGCCTCCCCCGCTGCTGCCTTGGCCTGAACCAGGGCGTCCTCGAGGGGCTTGATCTTCATCACCATGCCCGGACCACCGCCAAATGGGCGATCATCCACAGTGTGATGTCGATCCGTCGTATAGTCCCGCGGGTTCCAACAGGTCAGTTGCAACAACCCCTGTTTCACCGCACGACTGGTGATGCCGTAGTCGCTGATGGCGGAAAACATTTCGGGAAACAGACTGATCACTTCTACGCGCAGGCTAGCCATTGCTTAGAAGTCCGCATCCCAATCCACCTTCATCTCGCCAGCGGCAAGGTCGACAGCCAACACACATTGCTCGGTATACGGCAACAGGCGTTCGCGATCATCCAGGCTGCCCGGACAAGGCTTGACCACCATGACATCATTCGAACCGGTTTCGAGCAGGTGATCGATCTTCCCGAACAGTTGTCCAAGCGTGTCGATAACCTTGAGACCTTCCAGCTGGTACCAGTAGTACTCGCCGTCAGTCAGCTCAGGGAACAGGTTGCTTGGCACGCAGATCTCATAACCGGCAAGAAGACGGGCTTCTTCACGATCTTCAAGATCCTTGAGCTTCGCGACCAGGAACTTGTCGTTCCCGCGTCCACTGACCAGTTCCACCTGTTTCACATTCCCTTCGCGCCGCAGCGTCCAGGTCTTGTACTCCAACAGGTTCTTGATCGGATCCGTAAAGGAATAAACCTTCACTTCGCCGCGAACGCCATGAACAGAATAGATCTTGCCGATAACGATCAGATCATCGGTAGAAGCAGGCGTCGCGTTCATATTGCTCAGGCCGCAGCCTTAGCGTTTTCCTTCAGCAACTGAGCAACGCGCTCAGAAGGTTGTGCACCAACGCTCAACCAGTAGTTGACGCGTTCTTGGTTCACGGACAGACGAATTTCCTGACCACGAGCAACCGGGTTGAAGAAACCCACTTGTTCTTTGTGCGAGCCGTCACGAGCGTTGCGGCTGTCGGTTACGGTCAGGTGGTAAAACGGGCGCTTTTTGGAGCCGCCAAGGGCAAGACGGATTGTTAGCATGTGAACATCGTTCCTGTAGTCGGTGCTGCAAATCTAAATGCACAGCGGGCATGGGTGCCCGAAAGGCCGCATATTCTAAGGAATATCCGGACTTTTGCCAATGACTTTTTCCGGCGTCCAGCGCCGTGCAATAGAGATGTGCCATGGAGCCGTCATGATTAACGGCAGGTCAGCTCCCGCATAACGCGGGTTTGCTGGATTTCCCCGCCTCCTGGCAGGGCAACGCCGACACGACGGCCGGCGCAGATTCCTTACATTTTCGGCATGCCGCCACCGGGCATCATGCCGCCAAGACCACGCATCATCTTGGCCATGCCGCCCTTGGCGGTGAATTTCTTCATCATCTTCTGCATCTGCTTGTGCTGCTTGATCAAGCGACCGATGTCCTGCACCTGGGTACCGGAACCCAGAGCGATCCGGCGCTTGCGCGAGCCGCTGATCAGTTCGGGGTCACGGCGTTCGGCCGGGGTCATGGAGTTGATGATGGCTTCCATCTGCTTGAACTGTTTCTCCGCCGCATTCTGGGCATTGCCCATCTGCGACAGATTCACGCCACCGATGCTCGGCAGTTTGTCCATCAGGCCGCCAAGGCCGCCCATGTTCTTCATCTGTTGCAACTGATCGCGGAAGTCTTCGAGGTCGAAGCCCTTGCCCTTTTTCAGTTTCTTGGCCAGTTTGTCGGCCTTTTCCTTGTCGAGGGTCTGTTCGGCCTGCTCGATCAGGCTGAGCACGTCGCCCATGCCGAGGATCCGCGAAGCGATCCGGTCCGGATGGAAGGGGTCGAGCGCTTCGCTCTTTTCACCCATACCGATGAACTTGATCGGCTTCCCGGTAATGGCACGGACCGACAGCGCGGCACCGCCACGAGCATCACCGTCGACCTTGGTCAGGATTACGCCGGTCAGCGGCAGTGCATCGCCGAACGCCTTGGCGGTATTGGCCGCATCCTGGCCAGTCATGGCGTCGACCACGAACAGCGTTTCCACCGGCTTGATCGCCGCATGCAACTGCTGGATCTCGCCCATCATCTCGGCGTCGATGTGCAGACGCCCGGCGGTATCGACGATCACCACGTCGATGAACTTCAGCCGTGCTTCCTTAATAGCCGCTTCGGCGATCGCCACCGGCTTCTGGCTGATATCGGACGGGAAGAAGGTCACGTCGATATCGTTGGCCAGGGTTTCCAACTGCTTGATCGCGGCCGGACGATAGACGTCCGCCGACACCACCATCACGCTCTTCTTCTTGCGTTCCTTGAGGAAGCGCGCGAGCTTGCCAGCCGTGGTGGTCTTACCTGCACCCTGCAAACCCGCCATCAGAATGACAGCAGGTGGTACGGCATTGAGGTTCAAATCCTCGTTGGCCGCCCCCATCAGGCTTTCGAGTTCGGCCTGGACGATCTTCACGAACGCCTGGCCCGGCGTCAGGCTGCGCGAGACTTCGGTACCGACCGCGCGCTCCTTGACCGAATTGACGAAGTCCTTCACCACCGGCAGGGCGACGTCGGCTTCGAGCAACGCCATGCGCACTTCACGCAGGGTGTCTTTGATGTTGTCCTCGGTCAGCTTGGCCTTGCCGGTGACATGGCGCAGCGTCTGCGAGAGACGGTCGGTCAGGTTTTCAAACATGCGCGATCCTTTGAAGCCACTGAGGAAATGGGCCGCCGACGATCCGAAAAACGCGTCTGACGAGCCTGCAGCGTGGGCAGATCACGAATTATAGCGAGACTGCGTGCGCGGCACTAGCGCCACGGTCTTTCGTGGACTGGCGGATATATGCCAAACTCAGCGTCTTCCAGGCTTTCTTCCCAGGATTTATGTTCTCTTTGTCACCCAGTTTTCTGACCAGTATCGCCGCTGCCTGCCTGTACGCCGCCGCGACCCTCTATCAAGGCGCTCGCCTGCGCCAGCGCGCCAAGGCCGACAAACGCCTGCTCGTCGGGCTCGGCACCGTCGCCGTACTGGCCCATGCGATTGCCTTGTGCACGCACCTGGCGGCACCGGTCGGCCTGAGCCTGGACTTTTTCAACGCCGCCAGCCTGATCGCTGTCGCGGTGATAGCACTGACCCTGGTCGCCTGCTTGCGGATTCCCGTGGAAAACCTGCTGCTGCTGCTCTTTCCGCTGGGTCTGCTGACAGCCTTGCTGGCGCAGTTCGCCCCATCGGGCACGGTACAGATCATCGACGAGGAGCCGGGCATCCTCGCGCACATCCTGCTGTCGATCCTTGCCTACGGCATGTTCACCATCGCCGTCTTCCAGTCCCTGCTGCTGTTGCTGCAGGATCACCAGCTCAAGAACAAGCACCCTTCCGGCCTGATCCGCAACTTCCCACCGCTGCAGACCATGGAAAGCCTGCTGTTCGGTTTTCTCTGGGCCGGCTGGACGCTGTTGTCGCTGTCGCTGATCTCCGGCTGGCTGTTCGTCGAGAACCTGTTCGCCCAGCACCTGGTGCACAAGACCCTGCTGGCCTGCCTGGCCTGGGTGGTGTTCAGCGTGCTGCTCTGGGGACGCAATCGTCTCGGCTGGCGCGGGCACAAGGCGATCCGCTGGACCCTGGCCGGTTTCTGCCTGCTGATGCTGGCCTATTTCGGCAGCAAGCTGGTCCGCGAATACATCCTGCACATCTGACGGGCCGAGAACATGGACAACTTGCCCGCCGGGCCGATGCTCGCCGTATTGGCCCTGCTGATCCTCTGGTCGGCGCTGTTCACGGCCATCGAGGTCGCCCAGCAACTGCTCACGGCCCAACGCCCGACATCGCGCTCGGGCGACAAACCGGCAGCCCGTCTGAGCTTTCCGCGCGAAAGTCTGATTTTCTGCAACACCCTGTGCCGCATCGTCGTGGTGATCATCGCCACCCTGCTCTCACTGCTGCTCTGGGGCAACCACGGCCCCTGGCTGGCCTGCCTGGGCAGCGCGGTCGCCCTGCTGGTACTGGCCGACTATCTGCCACGTCTGCTCGCCGCCCGCTATCCCGAAGCGATGCTCGTGGTCGGCAACACCCTGCTGGCCATCCCGCTGAAAATCATCTACCCCGCGCCCTGGTTGCTGCACGGTGCCGCGCGCCTGCTGTTGCACCCCTTCATCAGCAAGGCCGGCGCGGTCAAGCAGAGTGACGAGGACATGCCGCCGATCGACCTGGAAGAGCTCGGCAAGGAGCATTCGAGTCGCCGGCCACTGCTGTCCGGGATTCATGCGCTGGACAACATCACGGTCAACGACATCCTGGTACCGCGCAGCGAGGTCGACGGGATCAACCTGGACGACCCGATCGAAGACATCATCACCCAACTGCGCAATAACAAGCGCACGCGCCTGCCGGTATTCCACAGCGATATCAACCAGGTCGAAGCAGTTCTCAACACCCGTCAGATCCGCCATCTGCTGCCCGATGCCAGCCTGACCCTGACCACCCTGCTGAGTGCTTGCCACGAGCCCTATTTCGTTCCTGAAAGCACCCCGCTGCAATTGCAGTTGCTGAATTTCCACAAGCAACAGCGGCGCCTGGGCATGGTCGTCGACGAATATGGCGAAGTGCTGGGTATCGTTACCCTGGAAGATATCCTCGAAGAAATCGTCGGTGAGTTCGAAAGCGAGCACAGCCTCGACAATCCGCATATTCACCCCCAGGCCGATGGCCGCCTGGTGATCGAAGGCGCCGCATCGATTCGCGAATTGAACAAGAGTCTCGGCTGGCACCTGCCCTGCGACGGCCCCAAGACCCTCAACGGCCTGGTGACCGAAGCCCTGGAAACCATTCCGGAAAGCGCGGTCTGCCTGAAGATCGGGCGCTATCGCCTGGAAATCCTCGAGACCGAAGACAACCGGGTCAGTCGCGTGCTCGCCTGGCATACCAGCGCCACGCCGACACTTACCACCCCTCCGGTCTAACGTAAACGCCGAAATCGAACCCCCACCTCTCTGGTCGCGCTGGCGAAATCGTAATCGCCAGCAAGCCGGCGCCTACAAGCGCACGCGCTAGACGCATGAGCTGCACTCTTGTTCGATTCATGGGCAGCTTCCTATAATCGAATCGGCTTACCCAGCCTCACCGGACCGCCTGCCTACCCGCAACTCGCTCTCCGGCCCCGCACGTGTTGCAACTCCCCCGCGCCGGACAGAACCCCTTCCGGCCCGGGAAAAGCCCTTATCCCTGGGTGTTCACTACTAATAATTCTTACGAGCAAGACTTTCAGGGAATCGCGTAATGACTTCCAGCAGCACCTTCGATGACGCCAGCTCGACCACACCGCAGAACTCCACTGCCCGGGTAGCGACCGCCAGCTTCATCGGCACCGCCATCGAGTTCTACGACTTTTATGTCTACGCCACCGCCGCCGCACTGGTGATCGGACCGGTGTTCTTCCCCCAGACCGACAGCACCGCACAGATGCTGTCGGCATTCCTGACTTTCGGTATTGCCTTTCTGGCCCGCCCACTGGGCTCGATCCTGTTCGGTCACTTCGGCGACCGGATCGGTCGCAAGTCGACGCTGGTCGCCTCGTTGCTGCTGATGGGCGTGTGCACCACGCTGATCGGCGTACTGCCCGGTTACGCCAGCATCGGTGCCTGGGCGCCAGTGCTGCTCTGCGTGCTGCGCTTCGGCCAGGGCCTTGGACTCGGCGGGGAATGGGGTGGCGCGGCGCTGCTGGCGACCGAGAACGCCCCCGAAGGCAAGCGCGCCTGGTTCGGCATGTTTCCGCAACTGGGGCCTTCGATCGGTTTCCTGGCGGCCAACGGCCTGTTCCTGATCCTCGCCATGAGCCTCAGCGACGAGCAGTTCCGCTCCTGGGGCTGGCGGATTCCGTTCCTGCTCAGTGCCGTGCTGGTGATCGTCGGTTTGTATGTACGCCTAAAGCTGGAGGAAACCCCCATCTTCGCCAACGCGGTAGCCCGTCACGAACGAGTGAAGATGCCACTGATCGAGCTGTTCAGCCGCTACTGGATGCCCGTGCTGCTGGGCTCGGTGGCCATGGTGGTGTGTTACGCGCTGTTCTACATCTCGGCGGTGTTTTCCCTGAGCTACGGCGTCGCCAACCTGGGTTACAGCCGTGAGACCTTTCTCGGCCTGCTGTGTTTCGCCGTCCTGTTCATGGCCGCCGCAACACCGCTGGCAGCGTGGGCCAGCGACCGCTTCGGGCGCAAGCCGGTGTTGATCATCGGCGCCGTGCTGGCGTTGCTTTCCGGGTTCACCATGGAGCCGCTGCTGGGCAACGGCTCGACCTGGGGCGTGGCGCTGTTCCTGAGCCTTGAGCTGTTTTTGATGGGGATTACCTTTGCACCAATGGGTGCACTGCTGCCGGAGCTGTTTCCCACCCACGTGCGTTATACCGGTGCTTCGGCGGCGTATAACCTGGGCGGCATCGTCGGAGCCTCGGCGGCGCCGTTCTTTGCCCAGAAGCTGGTGACGATGGGCGGTTTGAGCTGGGTCGGCGGGTATGTGTCGGCAGCGGCGCTGCTGAGCCTGATTGCCGTACTGTGCCTGAAGGAAACGCGCGACAGCGATTTGGACAAGGTCGGCTGATAACCGTGGGGGGGATGGCCGCCTTTGGCGGTTCGCCAGCAAGCCGGCTCCCACAATGTGGACTGCCCCCCCAAGGGTTGGATTAGTGTCCAACTTCTTGGGGGCAGTCCAATCACCGAATTGTACTCGGACTTTTGGGGAGCGGGCTTGTCGGGGCGACGCGAATAAGGCGACGCGGTTTTACAGCTCTACGACGACCGCCTGGGCCGCACGGGTCGCCTTGGCCCGCGCCGCTTCGATCGATTCGTCACGCGCCAGGGCCACACCCATGCGGCGCTGGCCGTTGACTTCCGGCTTGCCGAACAGGCGCAAAGCGGTATCCGGCTCGCTCAGGGCTGCGCCGAGGTTGGCGAAAGCGGTCTGGGTCGACTGGCCTTCCACCAGGATCACCGCCGAGGCCGATGGGCCGAACTGACGGATCAATGGGATTGGCAAGCCGAGGATCGCCCGTGCATGCAAGGCGAACTGCGACAGGTCCTGGGAAATCATGGTGACCATGCCGGTATCGTGCGGACGCGGCGAAACTTCGCTGAACCACACCTGGTCACCCTTGATGAACAGCTCGACACCGAACATGCCGCGCCCGCCCAGAGCCTCGGTGACCGCCTTGGCGACCCGTTCCGATTCGGCCAGGGCCAACGGGCTCATGGCCTGCGGCTGCCAGGACTCCTGGTAGTCGCCCTTCTCCTGGCGGTGACCGACCGGCGCGCAGAACGTGGTACCGCCGATGTGGCGCACGGTCAGCAGGGTGATTTCGTAGTCGAAATCGATGAAGCCCTCGACGATCACCCGGCCCTTGCCGGCACGTCCGCCCTCCTGGGCATAGTCCCAGGCCTTCTGAACGTCATCGACGCTACGCAGCAGGCTCTGGCCCTTGCCCGAGGAACTCATCACCGGCTTGACCACGCAGGGGAAGCCGAGATCCTCGACGGCCTTGCTGTAGTCTTCAAAGGTGTCGGCGAAATGGTAAGGCGAGGTCGGCAGCTTCAGCTCTTCGGCGGCCAGGCGACGGATGCCTTCGCGGTTCATGGTCAGTTGCGCGGCGCGGGCGGTCGGCACCACGGTGAAACCTTCGCTCTCCAGCTCCACCAGGGTGGCGGTGGCAATGGCTTCGATTTCCGGCACGATAAAATGCGGCTTCTCGGCCTCGATCACCGCCCGCAGGGCAGCACCGTCGAGCATGTTGATCACGTGGCTGCGGTGGGCGACCTGCATGGCCGGCGCGTTCGCATAACGGTCGACCGCGATCACTTCGGCCCCCAGGCGTTGCAACTCGATCACCACTTCCTTGCCCAATTCACCACAGCCACAGAGCAATACGCGAGTCGCAGTCGGCGACAGTGGAGTTCCGATACGGGTCATTTCAGGTCCTCGGGGAAGCGGATCATCGAAGGCACCCGCTCACCGGGCGCCTGCAGGGAAGAAAGGCAGGCATTTTACATGAACTGCGGCGATTCGCCTGTATGGCCTGTGCCCGCTGGGGCTATCCGTTCTGATGAACGGTGTTACGTTGGCGCCAGGCCATCGCCAGCCAGACCACAGTGACCCCGGCGAACTTGGAGCCCAGCGCCGTCAGGATCACAGCGGGAGTCAGCGCACCGATCAGGCCGAAGAAAATGAAGGTGTCCAGCGGGATACTCAGCGCCGAACTGATCCACAGGCGGTCATGCAGCGGCCGCCGGGTGACGGTAAACACCAGCCAGTCGATGCATTCGGACACGGCAAAGGCAGTGGCGCTGGCCAGGGCAATGGCCGGATCGGAAGTGACGTAGGACAGCAGCAGCGCGACCAGCATGGCAACGATGGCGCCATGGCCGAAGCGGGTTTGCACCATGTCGCGCAGCACGAACACCAAGCCACCCCAGGCCGACCAGATGATGTCCAGGTGCGGTGCGCTGGAAAACGCGAAGTTGATCAGCACGACACTGGCGATGTAGGCAATGAGAAAGAGCATGGCTGCAGGACTACTTGTCGATATAGCCGCACAGGGTACTGTAGAGGGGGACGCAGGGCCAGCGGCCCTCAGTCAATGGCTCAGGAGGCAGCCGGTTGGGCCACTGTCCACAGCAGCCCGGCCGCCTTGGCCCGCTCATGGCAACGCCCCAGCACATCGCGCCGCTCGGCGTTATCCATCCGCCCCCAGCGGCTGATTTCCCCAGCCGTGCGCTGGCAGCCGGTGCAGATATCCTGCTCATCCAGCGCACAGATACTCACGCAGGGAGAGGCCACCGGACGTTCAACCGTACTCATTCGTGGTCTTCCTGCAGATCACGGGCATAACGTTGCGAGTTGTGCACGTAGTGCGCCGCACTGGCTTCGAGCATCTTCTTCTGCTGCTCGGTCAACTCCCGCACCACCTTGCCCGGCGAGCCCATCACCAGCGAACCATCAGGAATTTCCTTGTTTTCGCCGATCAGCGAATTGGCGCCGATGATGCAGTGCTTGCCGATTTTCGCCCCGTTGAGAATCACTGCGTTGATACCGATCAGGCTGTAGTCGCCGACAGTGCAACCATGCAGCATGGCGTTGTGACCGATGGTCACGCCGGTACCGAGAGTCAATGGATAGCCCATGTCGGTGTGCATCACCGTACCGTCCTGCACATTGCTGTTGCGGCCGATCAGGATCAGTTCGTTGTCACCGCGCAGCACGGCGTTGAACCAGACGCTGGCGCCCTCCTCCAGCTTGACCTTGCCAACCAGGACGGCGTTGGGTGCTACCCAGCTCTGCGGATGGGTTTCGACGCGAAAGTCGCCCAGACGGTATTTCATGCGGTAGTCCTCACGGTTCGGGATGCAGCGCCCTACTGACGATGGCCTGGTTTCAGATATTGATGAACCGCTCGGGCGGTTTGTGCAGGCTGATCTTGGCGTCATACAAGAGATTGATCAACTCGACGATCATGATCGCCGTCAGCCCCCAGATCTTGAATTCGCCGTAACGGTAACTGGGTACGTACCAACTGCGCCCCTGGTAGTCGATCCGATGTGTATGCTCACGTGGATCCTGGCGGAAGAACTCCAGCGGCACATTGAATACTGCGGCGATTTCGGCGTCGTTGGCGCGGTAGTCGACGAAGTCCGGGACCACTCCGACATAAGGCGTGACCTTGATTCCATGCAGGGAAATCAATGGACTGAGCGGACCGATGATTTCCACCAGGCCGGGCGCCAGGCCGATTTCCTCCTCGGCTTCGCGCAGCGCGGTGAAGGCCAGGTCCGGGTCTTCCGGATCACGCCGCCCGCCAGGAAACGCCACCTCGCCACCATGAGTCGAAAGGCCGCTGGCACGCAACGTCAACACCAGTTCCGGCTCCTCATGGCGCGTGATCGGCACCAACACCGCCGCTTCAGGAAAACGTCGGTCAGTCTCCAAAGGGCGCGGGGTATGCTCTCTTACACGTCGAATTAGCTCATCCTGCATGGCTGATCTCGATGTCTGACTTACCGTCCATCATGCACCAAACCGTCGGAGCGCCCAACCCCTCGGTGGTTTCGCGAACACACAACTTGCCGACAGCCGACCGGGCACGCGAAGATAGACGGCCACTCAGAGAATCCAGCATGAAGTTCTGCAGCCAGTGCGGTAAACCGGTCAGTCAACGTATCCCCGAGGGCGACACGCGCCTGCGCTTTGTCTGCGATCACTGTCAGACCATTCATTACCAAAACCCCAATATCGTCGCCGGCTGCCTGCCGGTCTGGGGAACCCGGGTATTGCTGTGCCGACGAGCCATCGAGCCACGGCTGGGGTATTGGACCCTGCCGGCGGGGTTCATGGAAAACGGCGAAACCGTAGAGGAAGCCGCGCGCCGGGAGACCTTGGAAGAAGCCTGCGCCCGGGTGGACAACCTGAACATCTATGCCCTGATCGATGTACCGCACATCAATCAGGTCCACGTGTTCTATCGCGCCGACCTGGCCGACCTGGATTTTTCCGCCGGTGCCGAAAGCCTGGAAGTACGGTTGTTCGAGGAACATGAGATCCCCTGGTCAGAGCTGGCTTTCAGGACTGTCGGGCGTACCTTAGAATGCTTCTTCGCCGATCGCCCGAGCCAGCAATTCCCGGTGCGCAGCGAAGCCGTGCCGCCGATGGTGCCGAAAGCCGTCGAACCACAATAAGCCGCTCTGCCACTTTCAGGGATATCGTTTCAATGCGTTGGTTGTTCGCTGTGTTCTGCCTGTCGTTTGCCACGCTGTCCCAGGCCACCGCCGCCGACCCGCTGCAGGGTCGGGTCATCGAGAAAGTTCTGGTGCTCAAGTCCGCCCACCAACTGCAATTGATCAACGACGGCAAGCCGCTGAAGACCTACCGGATTTCCCTTGGCCGCAACCCCAGGGGGCCCAAGTTGATCGAGGGTGACCGCCGCACGCCGGAGGGTTTCTACTGGATCGACTGGCGCAAGACCAGCGACAAGTTCAACCTGTCGATGCACATCTCCTACCCCAACATCAGCGATGCCGCCCGTGCCCGCCGTGAAGGCGTCAACCCCGGCAGCATGATCATGATCCATGGCACCCCGGACTCCGAGGACTACCCGGAACAGTGGCTGCACACCCTGGACTGGACCGACGGCTGCATTGGCATGCGCAACGTCGACATGCGTGAAGTCTGGAGCCTGGTCAAGGATGGCACGCTGGTAGAGATTCGCCCCTGAAGCAAGGGCTGGTGATGCGTCGAAAGGCTAGACAAGGACACCGGGCCCAATGGAAGGCCAGGCAGAAGAAGGGAAATCAGTAGTCCGCGAGACGCCAGACCTCGTAAGCGGGCGTTTCATAGGGGTGGCTGTGTTTGAGAGCCCCGACCACGCTTGCGATCAGGGCATCCTCCACCACCAGCTCGACCTTCCACTCCTCCACCTGCTCGACCACGCCGGTCTGCCCGAGGAACGGCTGGCTGCCGTCCAGCGGGCGAAACTGACCCTGGCCCAGCACCTGCCATGCACAGTGGTCATAGGTGCCGATTCGCCCGCCACCGGCGGCGAATACGGCACTTTTGACCTGTTCCACATGGCTGGGCGGAACGAAGAAAGCGAGCTTGTACATACCGCGCTTAGTTCACCCAGACGCGGGCGTTACGGAACATGCGCATCCACGGTGCATCTTCGCTCCAGTCGTCCGAACGCCAGGAGTTCTGTACGGCACGGAAGACCCGCTCAGGGTGCGGCATCATGATCATGACGCGACCGTCGCGGCTGGTCAGGCCGGTGATACCGCGCGGCGAGCCGTTCGGGTTGGCCGGATAGGTTTCGGTGACCTTGCCGTGGTTGTCGACATAACGCATGGCCACGCAACCCGACAGATCGGCTTGCAGCAGCGCTTCCTCGCTTTCGAACTCGGCATAACCTTCACCGTGGGCGATAGCGATCGGCATGCGCGAACCGGCCATGCCCTGCAGGAAGATCGAGTTCGACTCCTGGATCTGCACCATCGCCACGCGCGCTTCGAACTGCTCGGAGCGGTTGCGGACGAAGTGCGGCCAGAAATCGCTGCCCGGAATCAGTTCGTGCAGGTTGGACATCATCTGGCAACCGTTGCACACACCGAGGGTGAAGCTGTCGTTGCGCTCGAAGAAGCCCTGGAAGGCATCGCGGGCACGGCTGTTGAACAGGGCCGATTTGGCCCAGCCTTCGCCGGCGCCCAGGACGTCACCGTAGGAGAAGCCGCCGCAGGCGACCAACCCCTTGAACTCGTTCAGGTCGACACGACCGGCGAGGATATCGCTCATGTGCACGTCGATGGCGCTGAAGCCGGCACGGTCGAACGCCGCCGCCATTTCCACCTGGCCGTTGACGCCTTGCTCGCGCAGTACCGCCACCTGTGGACGAATGCCCTTCTTGATGTACGGTGCGGCCACGTCTTCGTTCACGTCGAAGCTGGTCTTGTAGCTCAGGCCCGGGTTGCCTTCGTCCAGCAGGACATCGAATTCCTGGTCGGCGCAGTTGGCGTTGTCGCGCAGACGCTGAATGCGGTAGCTGGTTTCAGCCCACTGGCGCTGCAGCAGACGACGCTCGCCGGTGAACACGGCTTCACCGTTGAAGCTGATGCTGATATCGCCATTGTTCAACGGCTGGCCGATCACCGAGACGCAATCGCCCAGGCCGGCGGCGCTGAATTGCGCCAGCACTTCGGCAGTGTCGTCCTGACGCACCTGGATCACCGCACCCAGTTCCTCGTTGAACAGGATGGCCGAGATATCCGCAGCGGTTTCCGCCAGGCCATCGAGGTTCAGGCTCAGGCCGCAGTGACCGGCGAAGGCCATTTCCACGGCGCTGACCAGCAGGCCACCATCGGAACGGTCGTGGTAGGCCAGCAGGTGACCGTCGGCGTTGAGGCCCTGGATCACCGCGAAGAAAGCCTTGAGGTCTTCGGCGTCATCGACGTCCGGTGCCTGCTTGCCGAGCTTGCCGTGCACCTGGGCGAGAATCGACGCCCCCATGCGGTTCTGACCACGACCCAGGTCGATCAGGATCAGGTCGGTGATGCCCTTGTCCATGCGCAGCTCTGGGGTCAGAGTCTGGCGGATGTCGGTAACGGGCGCGAAGCCGGTCACGATCAGCGACAGCGGCGAGGTCACGCTCTTGTCGACGCCTTCGTCTTTCCAACGGGTGGCCATGGACATGGAGTCCTTGCCCACCGGAATGGTAATGCCCAGCTCAGGGCACAGTTCCATGCCGACCGCTTTCACGGTGTCGTACAGACGCGCATCTTCACCCGGGTGACCGGCAGCGGACATCCAGTTGGCCGACAGTTTGATGTCGGAAATCTTGCCGATGCGCGAGGCGGCCAGGTTGGTCAGGGTCTCGCCGATCGCCATGCGGCCGGATGCCGGGGCATCCAGCAGGGCCAGCGGAGTGCGCTCGCCCATGGCCATGGCTTCACCCGTGTAGACGTCGAAGCTGGTGGCGGTGACGGCCACGTCGGCGACCGGGACCTGCCACGGGCCGACCATCTGGTCGCGGGCGACCAGGCCGGTGATGGAGCGGTCACCGATGGTGATCAGGAAGCTCTTGCTGGCCACGGCCGGGTGGTGCAGGACGCGCTCGATGCTCTCGGGGAGAGGCAGGCCGCTCGGGTCGAAATCGTCGCCCAGCTCAGCCTCGCGCTTGACCGAACGGTGCATGCGCGGCGGTTTGCCCAGCAGGACTTCGAGAGGCATGTCTACCGGGCTGTTGCCGAAGTGGCTGTCGGTCACGGTCAGTTGCGGTTCGGCAGTGGCCTCGCCCACCACGGCAAACGGGCAACGCTCACGTTCGCAGATCGCCTTGAAACGCTCGAAGTCGGCCGCATCGACCGCCAGCACGTAGCGCTCCTGGGATTCGTTGCTCCAGATTTCGTGCGGGGCCATGCCCGGCTCGTCGTTGGGAACGTTACGCAGTTCGAAGCGACCGCCACGCTCGCCATCGTTGACCAGCTCCGGGAAGGCGTTGGACAGGCCACCCGCACCGACGTCGTGAATGAAGCTGATCGGGTTCTTGTCGCCCAACTGCCAGCAGCGGTCGATCACTTCCTGGCAACGACGCTCCATTTCCGGGTTTTCGCGCTGTACCGAAGCGAAGTCGAGGTCAGCCGAGCTGGTACCGGTCGCCATCGACGAGGCCGCACCACCACCCAGGCCAATCAGCATCGCCGGGCCACCCAGTACGATCAGCTTGGAACCGACGGTAATTTCGCCTTTCTGCACGTGTTCGGCACGGATGTTACCCATACCGCCGGCGAGCATGATCGGCTTGTGGTAACCGCGCACTTCTTCACCGTGCGGGGTGCTGATGGACTGCTCGAAAGTCCGGAAGTAGCCGGTCAGGGCCGGGCGACCGAATTCGTTGTTGAACGCGGCGCCGCCCAGCGGGCCTTCGATCATGATGTCCAGGGCGTTGACGATGCGCTCGGGCTTGCCGTAAGGCACTTCCCAAGGCTGCTCGAAACCGGGGATCTGCAGGTTGGACACGGTGAAACCGGTCAGGCCGGCCTTCGGCTTGGCGCCGCGACCGGTGGCACCCTCGTCGCGGATCTCGCCACCGGAACCGGTCGAGGCGCCAGGGAACGGCGCGATCGCGGTCGGGTGGTTGTGAGTCTCGACCTTCATCAGGATGTGCACCGGCTCTTGCACCGCGCCGTACTGGCGGGTCTCGGGATCCGGGAAGAAACGGCCGGCCACGTTACCAACGATCACCGAAGCGTTGTCCTTGTAAGCCGACAACACGCCTTCGCTGTGCATCTGGTAGGTGTTCTTGATCATGCCGAACAGGCTTTTTTCCTGGCTTTCGCCGTCGATATCCCAACTGGCGTTGAAGATCTTGTGACGGCAGTGCTCGGAGTTGGCCTGGGCAAACATCATCAATTCGATGTCATGCGGGTTGCGCGCAAGGCCGGTGAACGCCGTCACCAGGTAGTCGACTTCGTCGTCGGCCAGGGCTAGGCCCAGTTCGACGTTGGCTTTTTCCAGCGCGGCGCGACCACCACCCAGGATATCCACCGCAGTCAGCGGCTTGGGCTCGGCGTGGCTGAACAGACCCGCAGCCTGCTCCAGGCTGCCAAGGACGATCTGGGTCATGCGGTCATGCAGGACGGCGCTGACCAGTTCGGCCTCGGCCTCGCTGAATTGGCCGGCCACGTAGAACGCGATACCGCGCTCCAGCCGCTGGATTTTCCCCAGGCCGCAATTGCGGGCGATGTCGCTGGCCTTGCTCGACCAGGGCGAAATGGTGCCGAAACGCGGCAACACCAGAAACAGACGACCGGTAGGCTCCTGAACCGGCACACTCGGGCCGTATTTCAGAAGACGGGCCAGCACTTGCTGTTCGTCGCCGGTCAGGACGCCAGTCACTTCGGCGAAGTGGGCGAACTCGGCATACAGGCCACTGACAGCCGGAACTTTCTGGCTCAGTTGCTCGAGAAGTTTGCCGTGGCGAAAGGCGGAAAGGGCAGGAGCACCGCGCAGGATCAACATCTTCGGGACAGCCTCGGGAAGGGGGTGTGCTTTGAGGCCGTGCATTCTAGCCTAAACCGCCCGCGTCGGCACCCGAAACGGCATCCTCGACTCAGGCCAGGTGTCGCCTTGGACAGCGCTGCTTATTATTAATAGGCATCAAAGCCATTCAGGACGGTTATTTTTGCGCTGTCGGCCCATCGCACAGCCCCATTCCTGCGGCCTCCAGCCTTGCGGCGGATTCGCTAGCAGACCGGCACCCATCTGTCGAGATATGGCGGCCGAGGTCCTTTGCGTATACTGCGCAAATGTTTTCTCGAACTGCTTTCCGCCCGCGCTGTGCCAAGTGGCTCATCGCAACCGGACTCTTCCTGATGCTCGGTGCCTGTGTTGAAAAACCCAGCACGCTTGAGCGCGTAAAGGAGGACGGCGTACTGCGCGTGATCACCCGCAACAGTCCGGCCACCTATTTCCAGGACCGCAACGGCGAAACCGGCTTCGAATACGAACTGGTCAAGCGCTTTGCCGATGACCTGGGAGTCAAGCTCGAGATCGAAACAGCGGACAACCTCGACGACCTGTTCAGCCAACTGGGCAAACCCAACGGCCCGGTCCTGGCAGCAGCCGGCCTGGTCGGCAGCGACGAGCGCAAGCAGCAGGCGCGTTTTTCCCACCCCTACCTGGAAGTCACCCCACAGGTCATCTACCGCAACGGCCAGCCGCGCCCCACCACTCCGGCGGACTTGGTAGGCAAACGCATAACAGTATTGAAAGGCAGCACCCACGCCGAACAGCTGGCTGAACTGAAAAAGCAGAATCCGGCAATAGAATACGAAGAGTCCGACGCTTTCGAAGTCGTCGACCTACTGCGCATGGTCGATGAGGGGCAGATCGACCTGACGCTGGTGGATTCCAACGAAGTGGCAATGAACCAGGTCTACTTCCCCAACGTGCGAGTCGCCTTCGACCTCGGCGATGCCCGTGACCAGCGCTGGGCCGTGGCGCCCGGGGAAGACAACAGCCTGCTCAACGAGATCAACGCCTACCTCGACAAGGTGCAGAAGAATGGCACCCTGCAACGCCTGAAGGATCGCTACTACGGGCACGTCGATGTTCTCGGTTATGTCGGCGCCTATACCTTCGCCCAACACCTGCAACAACGGCTACCCAAGTACGAGAAACACTTCCAGACCGCAGCCAAGCAGGAAAAGATCGATTGGCGCCTGCTGGCCGCCATTGGCTACCAGGAATCGCTGTGGCAGCCGGACGTCACCTCCAAGACCGGCGTGCGTGGTCTGATGATGCTGACCCAGAACACCGCCCAGGCCATGGGCGTGTCCAACCGCCTGGATGCCCGACAGAGCATCCTCGGCGGCGCCAAGTACCTGGCATCCATGAAAGATCAGCTCGACGACAAGATCGAGGAACCGGATCGGACCTGGTTCGCACTGGCCGCCTACAACGTTGGCAGCGGCCACCTTGACGATGCACGCAGGCTCGCCGAAAACGAGGGACTGAACCCGAACAAGTGGCTGGACGTGAAAAAGATGCTGCCGCGCCTGTCGCAGAAGCAGTGGTACCGCAAGACCCGCTATGGCTATGCCCGAGGTGGCGAGCCGGTGCATTTCGTCGCCAACATCCGCCGCTACTACGACATTCTCACCTGGGTGACTCAGCCGCAGCTCGAGGGCAGCCAGGTCGCCGAAGGTGTACTGCACATCCCCGGCGTCGACAAGACCAAACCCACCGAGCAACCGTCACAGCTCTGAGCCAGCCTATTCGCGGATCAATCCGATACCCACCAGAGATAGGCGTGGGCGCCGGATTGCTGGCGATGCTGGTGCGTCAGACGACAAAGACGCGTCCGCAATCGCCAGCAAGCCGGCGCCTACAGGACCTCAGGCCTTGGCCGCAGCCGCCAGGATCAGGGCCTTCATTTCCGCCACGGCGCCCTTGAAACCGACGAACAACGCATGAGCCACCAGCGCGTGACCGATGTTCAGCTCGTTGATCCCGGCAATCGCCGCCACCGCCTCGACGTTGTGGTAATGCAGGCCATGCCCGGCATTGACGACCAGCCCCTGGGCCACGCCAAACGCCACGCCATCGGCGATACGTTTCAGTTCTTCAGCCACCTCGGCCGGCGTTTCGGCATCGGCATAACGCCCGGTATGCAGCTCGATCGCCGGCGCACCGACCTGCCTGGCGGCCGCGATCTGCCGCTCATCGGCATCGATGAACAACGACACCTCACTGCCCATCCGGCTCAATCGCTCCACCGCTGCCTGGATTCGATCGATCTGCCCAGCCACATCCAGGCCACCTTCGGTGGTGAGTTCCTGACGGGTTTCCGGCACCAGACAGATATGGGCCGGACGAATGCGCTCGGCGAACGCCATCATCTCTTCGGTCACGCCCATTTCGAAGTTCATGCGGGTCTGCAGCACGTCCTTGAGCAACAGCACATCGCGCTCCTGGATGTGTCGGCGATCTTCACGCAAGTGCACGGTGATGCCATCGGCCCCAGCCTCCTCGGCGTCCAGCGCGGCCTTGACCGGATCAGGGTAACGGGTGCCCCGAGCCTGACGCAGAGTAGCCACATGGTCGATATTCACGCCAAGAAGAATGCGGGTGCTGGTGCTCACGAAAAGGCTCCTGAAGAGTTGAAGATTCGGCCCACAGCATACACGGGACATGGGCTTGCACGTTCAGTTGCATCGATCAATTTCAGCGAACCGCCCTGCCCGCTCAGGGCTTGCGGAACAACTCGCGACTGACCAGCGGCTTGCCACCCAGATGTACGGCAAGGGCCTGGCGCATCAGCCGCTTGGCAGCCGACAGGGCTCCCACTGCACTCCAGTCGGTCTCGGCCATCGCCAGCAGTTCGTGCCCCTGGAACAACCCGGGTTGCAACAGATAGACCCGCTCCAGGCCGGCGTCGACCTGAAGTCGATACATCCCGTCTGCCGCCAGCGGTTCGCCATGGATATCCGCGTTCAAGGCAAAGCCATAGCCGAGATCGTCCAGCAGCCGCCACTCGAACGAGCGCAACAGCGGCTCCAGCGGACGGCCTTCGGCCAGGGCCAGCAAGGTCAGGGCGTAATGCTCGAACAACACCGGGTGCGGGTCTTCGGCGGGCAGCAGGCGAATCAGCAGCTCATTGAGGTAAAGACCGCTGAACAGCGCATCCCCGACCAGCCAGGCCGCCACGCCGGCGCTCTCCATGCGGCCGACATTCTTCAGTTCGCTACGACCACGGAACTCGACTTCCAAGGGCACGAACGGCCGCGCCAGGGTGCCGGCCTTGCCCCGCGCACTGCGCAACACCGCGCGCAGACGACCTTGGGGGGTAATGAAATCCACCAGGGCGCTGTTTTCGCGATAGGCGCGGGAGTGCAGGACGTAGGCCGGCTGGCCGGGAGGCGGGTGGGTGGACATCGGTCTGTGAATGTCTCTGGAGGATACAAGTGGTGGTGAGTCAGCGACTCACTGTGGCGAGCGGGCTGGGCCCGCAGCTGCCCTGCACACCCGCGACAACATCCTCAGACCCTACAGGTCGCCGTAACCCAGCGAACGCAAGGCGCGCTCGTCATCGGACCAACCGCCCTTCACCTTGACCCACAGGTTGAGCATGACCTTCGAATCGAACAGCAGCTCCATATCCTTGCGAGCCTCGCTGCCGATGCGCTTGATACGCTCGCCCTTGTCACCAATGATGATCTTCTTCTGGCCATCACGTTCGACGAGGATCAGCGCATGAATGTGCAAGGTCGCCCCCTGCTGCTTGAACTCTTCGATTTCCACGGTGATCTGGTAAGGCAGTTCCGCCCCCAACTGGCGCATGATCTTCTCGCGCACCAGTTCGGCGGCGAGGAAGCGGCTGCTGCGGTCGGTGATCTGATCTTCCGGGAAGAAGTGCTCGTTTTCCGGCAGGTGTTGAGCGATCAGGCCTTCCAGGGTATCGAGATTGTGCCCCTGCTGCGCGGAGATCGGCACGATCTGCGCTTTGGGCAACTGCTCCTGCAACCAGCTCAGGTGCGGCATCAGTTCGGCTTTGTCCTCGATCCGGTCAGTCTTGTTCAGGGCAACGATCACCGGTCCCTCGACGTACTGGATACGCTCCAGGACCAACTGGTCTTCATCGGTCCAGCGGGTACGATCGACGACGAAGATCACCACGTCGACGTCTTTCAACGCCGCCGAAGCAGTCTTGTTCATGTAGCGGTTCAGCGCCTTTTCGTTGCTCTTGTGCATACCCGGGGTGTCGACGTAGATCGCCTGGACCGCGCCTTCGGTCTTGATCCCGAGCATGTTGTGGCGGGTGGTCTGCGGCTTGCGCGAGGTGATCGCCAGCTTTTGCCCGAGAATATGGTTCAGCAGCGTGGACTTGCCCACGTTCGGCCGGCCAACGATGGCGACATAGCCGCAGCGTGTTGCAGTTGAATCAGTCATTGCCATTCTCCACGCCCAGGGCGATCAGTGCTGCGGCAGCCGCTACCTGTTCGGCAATACGACGGCTGACGCCCTGCCCACGGCTTTTTTCGTTCAAAAGGGCCACTTCGCATTCGACGAAGAACGTCCGACAATGCGGCTCGCCCTGGATATCCACCACCTCGTAACGCGGCAGTTCGCATGCCCGCGATTGCAGAAATTCCTGCAGGCGGGTCTTGGGGTCCTTGTTGGTGTCGACCAGCGTCAGGCTGTCGAACTCCGAGGTCAGCCAGTCCAGCACGCGTTCGCGCGCCACGTCGATGCCCGCGTCCAGATAGATCGCGCCAATCAGCGCCTCCAGGGCATCGGCCAGGATCGACTCACGGCGAAAACCACCGCTCTTGAGTTCTCCGGAGCCCAGGCGCAAGTAGTCGCCCAGTTCGAAACCACGGGCCAGCACGGCCAGTGTTTCACCCTTTACCAGGCGTGCGCGCAAACGCGACAACTGGCCTTCGCGGGCCTGTGGAAAACGCTCGAACAGCGCCTCGCCAGCCACGAAGTTGAGAATCGCATCGCCAAGGAACTCCAGACGCTCGTTGTTGCGCCCGGCGAAGCTGCGGTGTGTCAGGGCCAGGAGCATCAGCTCCTGATCCTTGAAGGTATGGCCGAGCTTGCGCTCGAGACGGTTCAGGGACAGGCTCACGGTTTACCCACGCTGAATTCGTGGTCGAACTTAACCACCAGATCGATATTCTGGATCAGCGCAACGCGCTGCTCGTATTTCAGATGGGCATGAAATCGGCTGCCCTCCACCGTGACGCTTAACGCTTTGTTCAAATCCACATCCTGAATACTGTTGACCTGCATGCCACGGGCAACATGGGAGTAAAAGTCGTTGACGGTGGTGACGTCCGCCGCCCTGTCGGTTTCGACCGACATGATGATTTTCTTCATCGACATGTAGTCGAGGTAAAACGGCACCAGTTTGAATGCCGTGCTGCTGGCAAAGGCAATCAGCGCCAGGGTCAGCAACCAGCCGAAAAACGACAGGCCTTTCTGGGAGCCCGCATGGCGCATAGTCGTTCTCATCGTCTTCAAGTACCTGAAAAACATTCGGCGCTGTATTCAACAGCGCCGTTTGGGTTACTTGATCAGACCGACCCGCGAGAAATTCGGCAGGCGGCTGAACTTGGGATCGGGCCAGCTCATCCAGACCGCGAAGGCCTTGCCGACGATATTCTCATCGGGAACCATGCCCAGCAGATCCTTGGGAATGTTGGGATCGTCCCAGTAGCGACTGTCGTTGGAGTTGTCGCGGTTGTCGCCCATCATGAAGTAGTGGCCTGCTGGCACTTTCCACTCATGATCAGGCGGCGCGCGATAACGCCCCATTTCCTTGCGGATCAGGTGCTCGGCGGCGCCCAGCTTCTCTTTATAGAGTTCGGCACTGCCCAGCATGCCGGGTTCGTTACCGACCAACTGCTCGGCTACCGGCTCACCGTTGACGAACAGTTTCTTGTCACTGGTGTAACGCACCACATCACCTGGCAGCCCGACTACACGCTTGATGTAGTTGACGTTCGGATCACTGGGATAGCGAAACACCATGACATCGCCGCGCTGCGGATCACCCACCGGGATCACTTTCTTGTCGATCACCGGCAGACGGATCCCGTAGGAAAACTTGTTCACCAGGATGAAGTCGCCGACATCCAGGGTCGGTTTCATCGACCCGGACGGAATCTGAAACGGCTCGACCAGAAACGAACGCAGCACCAGCACAATGAACAGCACCGGAAAAAAGGATTTGCCGTATTCGACCAGCAAAGGCTCTTTGTTCAGTTTCTCGACCACGGCCACGTCAGGCTGCGCGACGCTGCCCTGGTAGGAAGAGATCGCCGCACGTCGACGTGGCGCCAGAAAGACCAGATCGAGCAGCGCCAACAGACCGCAGACAGCGACGGCAATGACCAGCAACAGCGGGAAATTTAGTGACATAGGACCTAACTATCCAACCTGAGCACTGCAAGGAAGGCTTCCTGTGGAACTTCCACGTTACCTACTTGCTTCATGCGTTTCTTACCGGCTTTCTGCTTTTCCAACAGCTTGCGCTTACGGCTCACGTCACCACCGTAGCATTTGGCCAGTACGTTCTTTCTGAGCGCCTTGACGGTTGTCCGCGCCACGATCTGACCACCGATGGCGGCCTGGATGGCAACGTCGAACATCTGACGAGGAATCAGTTCTTTCATCTTCTCGGTCAACGCACGACCTTTGTAGTGCGCGTTATCCCGATGCACGATCAACGCCAGGGCATCGACCTTCTCACCATTGATCATCACGTCCAGCTTGACCAGGTTGGCCGACTGATAACGATCGAAATGATAGTCCAGCGAAGCATAGCCGCGACTGGTGGACTTGAGGCGGTCAAAGAAGTCCAGAACCACTTCATTCATCGGCAGGTCGTAGGTCACTTGTACCTGCGAGCCGAGGAACAACATGTCGTACTGGACGCCACGCTTCTCGATACACAACGTAATGACGTTACCCAGGTGCTCCTGAGGCACAAGGATATTCGCCCTTACGATCGGTTCGCGCATGTCTTCGATAGCGGACAGATCCGGCAACTTTGACGGGTTGTCGACGTAAATGGTTTCACCGTTCTTGAGCTTGAGCTCGAAGATTACCGTCGGTGCGGTGGTGATCAGGTCCAGGTCGTATTCGCGCTCCAGGCGCTCCTGGATGATCTCCATGTGCAGCATGCCGAGGAAGCCGCAACGGAAACCGAAGCCCAGGGCGTCGGAGCTTTCCGGGGTGTACTGCAGCGAGGAGTCGTTGAGGGTCAGCTTCTGCAAGGCTTCGCGGAAATCCTCGAAGTCGTCGGAGCTGACCGGGAACAGACCGGCATAAACCTGCGGCTGGATACGCTTGAAGCCCGGCAGCACGTCGACATCAGGGGTCGAACTCAAGGTCAGGGTGTCACCGACCGGCGCCCCGTGAATGTCCTTGATACCGGCGATGATGAAGCCTACTTCGCCCGCCTTCAGGTCAACGGTGGCAGTGTGTTTCGGGTTGAATACACCGACGCTGTCCACCAGGTGGATCTTGCCGGTGGACTTGACCAGAATCTTGTCGCCCTTCTTCACCCGGCCGTGACGCACACGCACCAGGGACACGACGCCCAGGTAGTTGTCGAACCAGGAGTCGATGATCAACGCCTGCAGCGGATCTTCGATATTGCCGGTTGGCGCCGGAATGGTGGTCACCAGGCGTTCGAGCACGTCTTCGACACCCTGGCCGGTCTTGGCGCTGCACGTGACGGCGTCGGTGGCATCGATACCGATGATCTTCTCGATCTCTTCCTTCACCCGCTCCGGCTCGGCCTGCGGCAGGTCGATCTTGTTCAGAACCGGCATGACCTCCAGGCCCTGCTCGATCGCCGTGTAGCAGTTGGCCACGGACTGGGCTTCGACGCCCTGACCGGCGTCGACCACCAGCAGCGCACCTTCACAGGCCGCCAGGGAACGGCTGACTTCATAGGTGAAGTCCACGTGGCCCGGGGTATCGATGAAGTTCAGCTGATAGGTGACGCCGTCTTTAGCCTTGTAATACAGGGTAACGCTGTGGGCCTTGATGGTGATCCCGCGCTCGCGCTCGAGGTCCATGGAATCCAGCACCTGCGCTTCCATCTCGCGTTCGGCCAGGCCGCCGCAGATCTGGATGAAGCGATCGGCCAGAGTCGACTTGCCATGGTCAATGTGGGCGATGATGGAGAAATTGCGGATATGACTCAAATCACTCACGGGTCAACACTCAAAAAGGTTGCAGGCAGACTGCCCGCCGAAAAATAGCCGGGAATTGTACCTGATGCGCAGCCAAGGCGTCACGTCAACCGGCAGGACGACAGGCACAAAAAAGCCCCTGCTGGTCGGCAGAGGCTTCTTTTCGGGCTATCCCGATGGGTGCAAGCCTTCTATCCGGCGCGCCGCAACAGCCAGAGTCCGGCAATGGCGCAGATCCCCGCCGGCACCAGCACCGCCAACAGCGGCGAGAAACCGAACACCAGGCTCGACGGCCCGAGCAGGTCCTGGGCAATGCGGAAGGTGAAACCGACCAATACCCCGGTGAACACCCGCTGACCAAGGGTCACCGAACGCAGCGGCCCGAAGATGAACGAAATCGCCATCAGCACCAGCGCTGCAGTGACCAGCGGCTGCAGGATCTTGACCCAGAACGCCAGCCAATAACGACCGTTGGCCAAGCCCTGATCCGCCAGGTAGTGGATGTACCCCCACAGGCCGCTGATCGACAGAGACTCGGGCACCATCACCACGGTACTCAGCAGGTTCGGTTTCAAGGACACCGCCCAGGTTTCCTGCGGCGCATTGATGACTTCAGTGTGATCGCCACGGAAATAGGTGGTGGTGACATCCGTCAGATTCCAGTGATCCTCGTCGAAACGCGCCAACTTGGCGAAGCTCGAGGATTGCAGGCGCCGCTGGTCGTCGAACTGGTAGCGAGTCACCCCGTAGAGCAGGCCATTGGGCTGCACGGCGTTGATATGGATGAACTCGTCACCCTGACGGTGCCACAGGCCATGCCTGGAACTCTGCGCATCGCCCGAACCCTGGGCCAGCGCACGATCAGCCTGGGCCTTGCTTTCCGTGACCGGCGCCACGTACTCGCCGACTAGTACGCCGACGAGCATCAGTACCAGCATGGGTTTCATGACCGCCCAGACGATACGCCCGACGGACACCCCTGCGGCACGCATGATGGTCAGCTCGCTGTTGCTGGCCAGACTGCCAAGGCCGATCAGGCAACCGATCAGCGCGGCCATCGGCAGCATGTCATAGACGCGTCGGGGCGCCGTCAGCAGCACGAAGCTGAGGATATCGCCCCAGGTGTAGGTATCGCTGACACTGCCCATCTCGTCGATGAAGGCAAACAGCGAGGCCAGGCCGAGAATGATCCCCAGTACAGCCAGGATCGCCATGAATACGGCGCTGCCAATGTAGCGATCGAGCTTAACCACGAGCCATCTCCTTCATGTCGCGGCGACTCGCCAGCTTCAAACGCAACGGTTCCCAATACAGCAGTCCCAGGCCGATCGCCAGGAACAGCACATGCACCCACCACAGTCCGAGCGCCGGCGACAGTTTGCCCTTTTCAAGAGCACCGCGGGCCGAGATCAGCATGGTCAGGTAGGCCATATACAGCAGGATCGCCGGCAGCAGCTTGAGGAAGCGCCCCTGGCGTGGATTGACCCGCGACAGCGGTACCGCCATCAGGGTCACGATGAATACCAGCAACGGCAACGACAGACGCCATTGCAGCTCGGCAATCGACTTGAGTTCACTGCTGCCCCACAGGTCGTGGGTGGCCAGCGCATCGCGGTCGGTCACTTCGTTGCTGATTTCCGGTTTTTCCATCTGTACGCCATAGGTGTCGTACTTGATCGCCCGGTAGTCCGCCTGTCCCGGGCTGCCGTCATAACGATAGCCATCCTCCAGGATCAGGTAGCGGTTACCGTCCGGTTTGACTTCAAGACGGCCATGATCGGCGACAAGCACCGAAATACCCCGATCCTTCTTGTCCTGACCCAAGCGCTTTTCCGAAATGAACACCCCACCCAACTGGGAACGATCATCGGAAAGCTTTTCGGTATAGGTGATCCGCGAGCCGTCGTTCAACGCCTGGAAGCGCCCCGGCTCCAGGGTATCGAACTCGGTCAGGGCATCCTGCCGGTTCAGCACCAGCTGGAACTGATAGGCACCCTGTGGCGCCAGGGCCAGGCTCAACCAGGCCACCAGCAGTGCCACCAGCAATGCGGGCGCCATGGTCATGCCAAGCAGGCGCTGCTGGCTCATGCCCGTGGCGGACAACACGGTCATTTCACTTTCCAGGTACAACCGGCCATACGCCAGCAGGATGCCGAGGAACAGCCCCAGTGGCAGGATCAGTTGCAGGAAGCCAGGCAGGCGAAAACCCATGATCAGGAACAAAGAACCCGGATCCAGGGCACCCGAGGCGGCCTGGGCGAGGAATTTGACGAAGCGCCCGCTCATGGTGATTACCAGCAGGACGGCGCTGACGGCACTCAATGTAACCAGGACTTCGCGAGACAGATAACGAAAGACAATCAAACCAGACACTCCAGGGTTGTCGGGCTAAGGCGGCCGAACAAGCAAACAGGGCGGCCTGCACTGCGAGCCACCCGAAAGGATGGCGCATTATCCTGTGATTGATCGCCCCTGTCACTGCGCACGCTCAACCACGCACGCAAAGCTGCAACACAGGGTTGTCAGCAGCGGTCGGCGAGGTTCACACTGCGGCCTTTGCCGCTTGCGCGCCACCGTGTTGACAAGCCGCCCGGCGCAGAGCCTCGCTGCGCCCCCACTGACCTTTATTCAAGGACCCAGACATGGAATTGGTTGTAAAAAGCGTTAGCCCGGAAACGTTGAAGACCGCCACCCTGGTAGTCGCCGTCGGCGAAGGTCGCAAGCTCGGCGCGGTCGCGCAGAAGATCGACGAACTGACTGGCGGCGCCATTGCTGCCATCCTCAAGCGCGGCGACCTCGCCGGCAAGGTCGGCCAGAGCCTGCTGCTGCAAAGCCTGCCGAACCTGAAAGCCGAACGCGTGCTGCTGGTGGGCGTAGGCAAGGACGCCGAACTGGGCGACCGGCCACTGCGCAAGATCGCCGCCAGCATTCTCGGCACTCTCAAGGGCCTGGGCGGCAGCGACGCCGTGCTCGCACTCGACGAAGTAGTGGTCAAGGGCCGTGACAGCTATGGCAAGACCCGCCTGCTGGCGGAAAGCCTGCTTGATGGCGAATACACCTTCGACGCCTACAAGAGCCAGAAAGCAGAGCCGCGCGCCCTGAAGAAAATCACCCTGGTCACCATCAAGGCGGCTCAGGCTGAAGTCGAACGCGCCGTGACCCACGCCAAGGCAATCGCCAGCGGCATGGCCTTCACCCGCGACCTGGGCAACGCGCCACCGAACGTCTGCCATCCAAGCTACCTCGCCGAACAGGCCAAGACCCTGGGCAAGACCCACAAGGGCCTGAAGGTGGAGATCTTCGACGAGAAGAAGATCAAGGAAATGGGCATGGGCTCGTTCTATGCCGTCGGCCAGGGCAGCGACCAGCCACCCCGCCTGATCGTCATGCAATACAACGGCGGCAAGAAATCCGAGAAGCCGTTCGCCCTGGTCGGCAAGGGCATCACCTTCGACACCGGCGGCATCAGCCTCAAGCCCGGTGCCGGCATGGATGAAATGAAGTTCGACATGGGCGGCGCCGCCAGCGTCTTCGGTACGCTCAAGGCCGTGCTGGAACTCCAGTTGCCGATCAACCTGGTGTGCATCCTGGCGTGTGCCGAGAACATGCCAAGCGGCGGCGCGACCCGTCCGGGCGACATCGTCACCACCCTCAGCGGCCAGACCGTGGAAATCCTCAACACCGACGCCGAAGGCCGCCTGGTGCTGTGCGATGCACTGACCTACGCCGAGCGTTTCAAACCGCAGGCCGTGATTGACATCGCCACCCTGACCGGAGCCTGCATCGTCGCCCTCGGCTCGCACACCTCGGGCCTTTTGGGCAACAACGACGAACTGATCGAGCAACTGCTGAGTGCCGGCCGCCAGGCCGATGACCGCGCCTGGCAACTGCCGCTGTTCGACGAGTACCAGGAACAGTTGGACAGCCCATTCGCCGACATCGCCAACATCGGCGGGCCGAAGGCCGGCACCATCACTGCGGCCTGCTTCCTGTCGCGCTTCACCAAAAACCTCAACTGGGCACACCTGGACATCGCCGGCACCGCCTGGATCAGCGGTGGCAAGGACAAGGGCGCCACCGGTCGTCCGGTCCCCCTGCTGACCCAATACCTGCTGGACCGTGCCAAGGCCTGAGCCTGAGCCTGCCGGGCGGCGACCCTCAATGCCGCCGCCTGGCCTGCGGAATTCCCCATGACCCAAGTCGACTTCTATATTCTTCCCAGCGCCGATCCCCTCGCGCGCCTGGATTTCGCCTGCAAATTGACCGAAAAGGCCTGGCGCCTGGGCCACCGGATCTACCTGCACTGCAGCGATGCCGACCAGCGCGAGGAGCTCGATGCCCGCCTCTGGCGCTTCAAGGGCGAGAGCTTCGTGCCCCACGGCCCGGCCGAAAGTGAACCGGAGGGCAGCGTGGTGCTGGGCCTGGGCGACGATCCCGGAACGCATCAGGACCTGCTGGTCAACCTCGACCAGCGGGTTCCGCCGTTTGCCTCGCGATTTGCCCGCATAGCGGAAGTCGTGGTGGAAGACCCGAGCATCCGCCAGGCGGCACGGGAGAGTTTCCGCTTCTACCGCGAACAGGGCTATCCTCTGCAAGATCACCGTCTACAGCGACTTTGAGCACCCCGATGGACACTCCCAAACAACCACAAAAAGCTGCGCCCCTGCTGGACGAGCTTGAGTCGATCCGCAAGCTGCTGGGTGATGAAACCCTGCAACCGCCCCTGCTGACCGAAACCGTTACTCCTGAAGTGCAGATTCCACTGCTGTTCGACATGGTGGGCGGCAAGGCCAAGACCGAAGTTCAGGCCGAGCCCCCGGTAGCAGTCACGCCCAAGGTCAGCACGCCGGTGGAAATCAAGCCCGAACCGACGCCCGAACCCGTGACGACCGCCCCTGCTGTCGAACCTGTGCGCAACAAGAACCAGGACGCCCTGCTGCACCTGGACAGCGAGCTGCGTGCTGCCGCGCAACTGATCATGCAGGATGTGATCGACGACTTCGCGCCGCATATCGAAACCGAGATCAAGCGCCGCCTGGATGCCCGGATGGAGCGTCTGCTCAGCCAGTATCCGTCCTGACAGCCCGTCCACCTGGACCTACGCGGTCCTTGCAGGAGCCTGGCTTGCCAGCGAAGAGGCCCGCGAGATCGCCAGAAGCTTCGCGGGCAAGTCGGATCGCCGCCCGCCTGCTCCAACAATGTATGCGCTGCATTGGCGGGCCTATTTTGCCGCCACCCCTCACCTCGCTCTACGCCCCGCGCCATATCCCCGTTATACTTGTCGGCTTTCCTGAATTAATGCCTAAGGGTCCCGCCGCGCATGGATAAGACCTACCAGCCACACGCGATTGAAACTTCCTGGTACCAGACCTGGGAGTCCGAGAACTACTTCGCTCCGCAAGGCGCGGGTGACGCCTACACCATCATGATCCCGCCGCCGAACGTCACCGGCAGCCTGCACATGGGTCACGGCTTCAACAACGCGATCATGGACGCCCTGATCCGTTTCCGCCGCATGCAGGGCCGCAACACCCTGTGGCAGCCGGGCACCGACCACGCGGGTATCGCCACCCAGATGCTGGTGGAGCGCCAACTCGAAGCCCAGGGCCAGAACCGGCACGACCTGGGTCGCGAGAAGTTCCTGGAGAAGGTCTGGGAGTGGAAGGATCAGTCCGGCGGCAACATCAGCCGACAGATCCGCCGCCTGGGTTCTTCGGTGGACTGGAGCCGCGAGCGTTTCACCATGGATGACGGCCTGTCCGAAGCGGTCAAGGAAGCCTTCGTGCGCCTGCATGAAGACGGCCTGATCTACCGCGGCAAGCGCCTGGTCAACTGGGACACCAAACTGCACACGGCGATTTCCGATCTCGAAGTGGAAAACCACGACGAGAAGGGTTTCCTGTGGAACCTGCGCTACCCGCTGGCGGACGGCGCCAAGACCGCCGAAGGCCTGGATCACCTGATCGTCGCGACCACTCGCCCGGAAACCATGCTCGGCGACTCCGCCGTCGCGGTGAACCCGAACGACGAGCGCTACAAGGCCCTGATCGGCCAGTTCGTCGAGCTGCCGCTGGTTGGCCGCCGCATCCCGATCATCGCCGACGATTACTGCGATCCCGAGTTCGGCACCGGCTGCGTGAAGATCACCCCAGCCCACGACTTCAACGACTATGAGGTCGGCAAACGCCACAACCTGCCGCTGCTGAACATCTTCGACAAGAACGCCAGCGTCCTGCCGGCCTGTCAGGTGTTCAACCTCGACGGTACGCTGAACGACAGCATCGACGGCAAGATCCCGGCCCAATACGCCGGCCTCGACCGTTTCGAGGCGCGCAAGCAGATCGTCGCCGATTTCGACGCCGCAGGCCTTTTGGTCAGCGTCGATGACCACGCGCTGAAAGTACCGAAGGGCGACCGCTCCGGCACCATCATCGAGCCGTGGCTGACCGACCAATGGTATGTGTCGACCAAACCGCTGGCCGAACCGGCCATCGCTGCCGTGGAAGACGGCCGCATTGCCTTCGTGCCCAAGCAGTACGAAAACATGTACTTCTCCTGGATGCGTGATATCCAGGACTGGTGCATCAGCCGCCAGTTGTGGTGGGGACATCGCATTCCGGCCTGGTACGACGAGTCCGGCAAGGTCTATGTCGGTCGCGACGAAGCCGAAGTGCGTGCCAAGCACAAACTCGGCGCAGACGTAACCCTGCAACAGGACAACGACGTACTCGACACCTGGTTCAGCTCGGGCCTGTGGACTTTCTCCACCCTGGGCTGGCCGGAGCAGACCGACTTCCTCAAGACCTTCCACCCGACCGACGTGCTGGTGACCGGTTTCGACATCATTTTCTTCTGGGTCGCCCGGATGATCATGCTGACCATGCACCTGGTGAAGAATGAGGACGGCACGCCGCAGGTTCCGTTCAAGACAGTCTACGTCCATGGCCTGGTGCGTGACGGCCAGGGCCAGAAAATGTCCAAGTCCAAGGGCAACGTCCTCGACCCGCTGGACATCATCGACGGCATCGAACTCGAAGCACTGGTACAGAAGCGCACGACCGGCCTGATGCAGCCCAAGCTGCAGAAAGCCATCGAGAAGCAGACCCGCGCCGAGTTCGCCGAAGGTATCGCCAGCTACGGCACCGACGCCCTGCGCTTCACTTTCTGCTCGCTGGCCTCCACCGGCCGCGACATCAAGTTCGACATGGGCCGCGTCGAAGGCTATCGCAACTTCTGCAACAAGATCTGGAACGCCGCCCGCTACGTGCTGGACAAGGGCGAGGATTGCGGCCAGAACGGCGAGGCCTACGAGCTGTCGCTGGCCGATCGCTGGATCATCTCGCAACTGCAACGCACCGAAGCCGAAGTGACCCGCCAGCTCGACCAGTTCCGCTTCGACCTGGCCGCCCAGGCACTCTACGAGTTCATCTGGAACCAGTACTGCGACTGGTACCTGGAACTGTCCAAGCCAGTGCTGTGGGACGAAAACGCGCCGGTCGAACGCCAGCGCGGCACCCGTCGCACCCTGGTACGCGTGCTGGAAGTGGCCCTGCGCCTGGCGCATCCGTTCATGCCGTTCATCACCGAAGAAATCTGGCAGCGCCTGGCGCCGCTGGTCGGTGCCGAAGGCAAGACCATCATGCTGCAAGCCTGGCCGGTAGCGAACGAAGCACGCATCGACCAAGCCGCCGAAGACGATATCGAATGGCTCAAGGGCCTGATGCTCGGCGTGCGCAACATCCGCGCCGAAATGAACATCGGCCCGGGCAAGCCACTGGCACTGTTCCTGAACAACGCCGGTACCGAGGATCAGCGTCGTCTGAAGGAAAACGAGACCCTGCTGAAGAAGCTGGCAAAACTCGAATCGATCACCGTGCTGGCTGCCGGCGACGAGGCACCGCTGTCCGCCACCGCCCTGGTCGGCGAGATGGAAGTGCTGGTGCCGATGGCCGGGCTGATCGACAAGGGTGCCGAACTGGCCCGACTGGACAAGGAAATCCAGCGCCTGCAAGGCGAAGTACAGCGCGTCGGCGGCAAGCTGTCGAATGCCGCATTCGTCGACAAGGCCCCGGCCGAAGTCATCGAGAAAGAACGCGCCAAACTCGCCGAGGCCGAACAGGCCCTGGGCAAGCTGGCCGAGCAACACGCCCGGATCTCCAGCCTGTAAAGGGGTGGAGCCGTTGAAAAGGGAGGCCTGCGAGCCTCCCTTTTTATTTTCGGTGTCACCTGGGCAGCGTCCGATGGCGCCCCTTCCACACCCTGCCACACGGCAAGAGGAATTGCGCTGGTCCAAAATAGTGCGCAATTGTTCTAGAGTTTCCGCTAAAGAAGCAAAATAAAATCTCGAAAAAGCTACTTTATCGAGTATTCCTCTCAATTTTTCCTACAGGCTTGCCATCTTTCACCCCAGTGGTTAGGGTTGGAAGCATGAAAACGTCCCATACCCTCATTCAGCGTCGTCAACACCGCAGTCTCTGCCTCGTCAGTGCACGACTGCCGGGCTGACATCGCGGTGCCTCATCCCCAGGCTGTTTCCTGACAACGCTACATCGGCTGGCCGCCTCTTTTCGGCCCTGACACACAAGGAATTCCCCATGAGCATGCTCAAAGACCCGTCTTCGAAATATCGTGCGTTCCCGGTCATCAACCTGCCTGACCGCACCTGGCCATCGAAAACCATCACCGCCGCGCCGATCTGGTGCAGCTCCGACCTGCGTGATGGCAACCAGTCGTTGATCGAACCGATGGACGCGGCGAAAAAGCTGCGCTTCTGGAAAACCCTGGTCAGTGTCGGCGTCAAGGAAATCGAGGCCTCGTTCCCGGCCGCTTCGCAGACCGACTTCGACTTCGTTCGCACCCTGATCGAAGACGGCCACATCCCGGACGACACCACCATCCAGGTGCTGACCCAGGCCCGTGAAGACCTGATCGCCCGCACCTTCGAATCCCTGCGCGGTGCCAAGAAGGCCATCGTGCATCTGTACAACGCCACCAGCCCGTCGTTCCGCCGCATCGTCTTCAATCAGGACCAGCAGGGCGTGAAGGACATCGCGGTGAACGCAGCCAAGCTGTTCGTCAAATACGCCGCCCAGCAGCCGGAAACCCAGTGGCAGTTCGAATACTCCCCGGAAACCTTCAGCGCCACCGAGCTGGAGTTCGCCAAGGAAGTCTGCGACGCCGTGGTTGAGGTGTGGAACGCCACGCCGCAGAACAAGGTGATCCTCAACCTGCCCGCGACCGTTGAAGTGGCCACGCCGAACGTCTACGCCGACCAGATCGAATGGTTCCACCGCAACATCAACCGCCGTGACAGCGTGATCATCAGCCTGCACACCCACAACGACCGTGGCACCGGCGTAGCTGCCACCGAGCTGGGCCTGATGGCCGGCGCCGACCGCGTCGAAGGCTGCCTGTTCGGCAACGGCGAACGGACCGGCAACGTCGACCTGGTGACCGTGGCCCTGAACATGTACACCCAGGGCCTCAACCCTGAGCTGGACTTCTCCGACATCGACGGCGTGCGCAAGGTTGTCGAGGAGTGCAACCAGATTGCGGTGCACCCACGTCATCCTTATGTCGGCGACCTGGTTCACACCGCGTTCTCCGGCTCGCACCAGGATGCAATCCGCAAGGGCTTTGCCCAGCAGCAAGCGGACGCGCTGTGGGAAGTGCCGTACCTGCCGATCGACCCGGCCGATATCGGTCGCAGCTACGAGGCGGTCATCCGCGTCAACAGCCAGTCGGGCAAGGGCGGTATCGCCTACCTGCTGGAGCAGGAATATGGCATCAGCCTGCCCCGTCGCATGCAGATCGAATTCAGCCAGGTGGTACAGCGCGAAACCGACCGCCTGGGCCTGGAGATGACTGCCCAGCAGATCCACGCGCTGCTCCACAGCGAGTACCTGCAAGCCAACACCCCGTACGCGCTGGTCAGCCATCGTCTGCAGGAAGAGAACGGCAACAGCAACGTCGAAGTCGAAGTGGCCAGCAAAGGCCAGGGCGAGACCAACCTGCACTGGCGCGGCAAGGGCAACGGCGCCCTGGAAGCCCTGGTGGCCGGCCTGCCGGTTCCGGTGGAGATCATGGACTACAACGAACACGCCATCGGCGCGGGCACCAACGCCAAGGCGGCGGCCTACATCGAGCTGCGCGTGAACGGCGAACGGGCGGTGCACGGCGTGGGTATCGATGAAAACATCACCACGGCCAGCTTCAAGGCGGTATTCAGCGCCTTGAACCGCTCGTTGAGCCAGTCGACTGCGAGCAAGGCCGCGTAAGCGTCCACCGCAATGAACAAGGCCCCGGGGTGAAAACCCCGGGGCCTTTTTTCATGCTGGGATTTGGGTTGGATTTCAGGACCTCTTCGCGGCGGTTCGGCGCTCCGACAACCCCGGCTACAGAGTGGACTGCCCCCAAGAAGTTGGACACTAATCCAACCCTTGGGGGCAGTCCAAAGCCGGGGTGGTACCGAAAACTTTCGCATACACCGCCCTGTAGGAGCCGGGCTTGCCCGCGAAAGGGCCGGCACTACCAACCAATCATTCAAGTAAACTCGAAGGTATCGGCATCCAGATTGGCCGGAAACCGCTCGCGATACGCCGCCAGCTCGGCCGCGCTCAGGCTGACCTGGAACACACCATCGGCCTCCCCCGCCCCCAGCAGCGACTCGCCCTGGAAATCCAGCACCTGGCTGTCGCCGGTGTAAGAGAAGCCCTTGCCATCGGTACCCACGCGGTTCACCGCCGCCACATAACAGAGATTCTCGATCGCCCGGGCCGGCAACAGACGATTCCAGTGCAAACGCCGCGCCCCCGGCCAGTTCGCGGTATAGAGCAACAGGTCGGTGTCGTGGGCATCGCGGCTCCACACCGGGAAGCGCAGGTCGTAGCAGATCAGCGGACGGACCCGCCAGCCCTTGAGTTCGAACTGCACCTGGCGCTCGCCCGGGGTGTAATGATTGTGCTCACCCGCCATGCGGAACAGATGGCGCTTGTCATAATGCCAGACCTCGCCATCCGGACGCGCCCACAACAGGCGGTTGCGGTGGCTACCATCAGTGGCATGCACGATCACGCTGCCGGTGACCACCGCATCGAGTTTTTTCGCCTGGCCGCGCAACCAGTGGGTGGTCGGGCCCTCTTCCGACTCAGCCAGGGTCCGGGACTCCATGGAAAAGCCGGTGGTGAACATTTCCGGCAGGATGATCAGATCAGCCCCCCGGGCCTGTTCCAGCAACACCTCGAAATGCTCCAGGTTGGCCTGGCGGTCGTGCCAGACCAGAGAGGTTTGCACCAGGGCCAACTTGAGGTCGGGCAATGCACTCAGATCACGCATAGTTTCTCCGCAGCTTCACGCAGCGTCTCCTCGCGTTTGGCAAAACACAGGCGGACCAGACGCTGGCCCTCCGGCGGCGTCTGGTAGAACACCGACACCGGGATCGCCGCCACGCCATGTTCACGGGTCATCCACATTGCCATGTCGATGTCATTCAGGTCCGGGCGGATCTGCGAATAATCGACCAACTGAAAGTAGGTACCGGCGACTCGCTTGAAGCTGAAACGCGACCGGCTGAGCAGGTCGCAAAACAGGTCGCGCTTGTTCTGGTAGAACGCCGGCAGGCGCTGCACATGCCCGGGATCCGCTTCCATGTAGTCGGCCAGGGCGTACTGCAGCGGGGTCACGCCGCAGAAACTGACGTACTGGTGCACCTTGCGCAGCTCCGCACTCAGGGCCGGCGGCGCGATCACATAACCGGTCTTCCAGCCAGTCACGTGGTAGGTCTTGCCGAACGAACTGACGACAAAAGCACGCTGATAGAGTGCCTCATGGGCCAGCACGCTGGCATGCGGCACATCGTCATAGACCAGGTGCTCATACACCTCATCGCTGATCAGATAGATATCGCGGTCGGCAATCAACGCCGTCAACTGGTCCAGCTCGGCATGGCTGATCAAGGTGCCGCTCGGGTTGTGTGGCGTATTGAGGATGATCATTCGGGTACGCGGACTCAGCGCGTCCTCAAGCTTCTGCCAGTCGATGGCGAAATCATCCAGAGCCAGCGGCACGTGGATGCAACGGCCGCCCGCCAGCTCCACCGAAGGCTCGTAGCTGTCATAGCTGGGGTCGAAGACGATGACTTCATCACCGGGGTGAATCACCGCCTGGATCGCACAGAAGATGCCCTGGGTGGCTCCCGGGGTGATGGTCACTTCCGCATCGGCGCTCACATGGACGCCGTAGCTGTTGAAAACCTTCGCAGCCACCTGCTGGCGCAGGGCAGGCAAGCCGGTCATCGGCGCATACTGATTGTGACCACTGGCGATATGCCGACCTACAGCCTCAAGCAGCGCAGGCGGGCCATCAAAGTCCGGAAAACCCTGGGACAGGTTCAGTGCACCGGTTTGCGCGGCGAGCTGGGACATCCGGGTGAAGATGGTGGTGCCGACATTCGGCAACTTGCTGGTGATCATGGGGCCGTTTTCCCTGCTCAACATCCGGCTCTAGACGGCACGGGACAGTTCGAGAATAACGTATCCGCCAGGCATGAAAAAGGGCGCCATGGGCGCCCTCTTTCGAGTCCGGGATCAGCGCTTGTCGCGGCGCTTTTTCTCGGCTTTCTTGTGGTGCGACATCAAGCGACGCTTCTTGTTGACCTGACGGTCAGTCAGCGTGTTCTTGTTGCCCTCGTAGGGGTTGTCGCCGCCTTTGAACTCGATGCGAATCGGCGTACCGACCAGCTTCAGCACCCGGCGATAGGTGTTCTCCAGATAGCGCACATACGATTTCGGGACTTTCTCGACCTGGTTGCCGTGGATCACGATCAGCGGCGGGTTGGCACCACCCAGGTGAGCGTAGCGCAGCTTGATCCGCCGGTTGTTGACCATCGGTGGCGCGTGCTCGGACACCGCATCCTCGAGGATCTGGGTCAGGCGGCTGGTCGGCCAGCGGGTCACCGCCGACTTGAACGAGTTCTGCACCGACTGATACAGGTTACCCACGCCGGTGCCGTGCAAGGCCGAAATGAAGTGGATGTCGGCGAAGTCGACGAAGAACAGCCGGCGCTCCAGCTCGATTTTCACATAGTCACGCTCGCCCGGGGTCATGCCGTCCCACTTGTTCAGCGCGATCACGATCGCCCGACCGGACTCCAGGGCAAAACCGAGCAGGTTCAGGTCGTGGTCGACCACACCTTCGCGGGCGTCCATGACGAAGATCACCACGTTGGCGTCCTTGATCGCCTGCAAGGTTTTCACCACGGAGAATTTTTCGACTTCCTCGTGGATCTTGCCGCGCTTGCGCACACCGGCGGTGTCGATCAGCGTGTACTTTTCCTCGTTACGTTCGAACGGGATGTAGATACTGTCACGGGTGGTGCCAGGCTGGTCGTAGACGATCACCCGGTCTTCACCGAGCATGCGGTTGACCAGGGTCGACTTGCCAACGTTCGGCCGGCCGATGATGGCGATCTTGATGCCGTCCTTCTCGCTCGGGCCAGGAATGCGCTTGGCTTCTTCGCCTTCGGCAACCTCTTCCTCTTCGCCCTCTGGCGGCTCTTCCTCGTCGTCTCTGGGGAAGTCACTCAAGGCGACTTCGAGCATCTGGGTGATGCCACGACCGTGGGCACCGGCGATCGGGATCGCATCGCCCAGCCCCATCGGGCTGAACTCGGCACGGGCCATGTCCGGATCGATGTTGTCGATCTTGTTGGCGACCACGTAGGAACGCTTGTTACGCTTGCGCAGGTGCTCGCCGATCATCTGATCGGCAGCGGTGTAACCGGCTTTGGCATCCACCAGGAACAGCACGACATCGGCTTCTTCAATGGCCAGCAGCGACTGCTCGGCCATTTTTTCGTCCATGCCATGCTCGTCGCCGGAAATACCGCCGGTGTCGATCACAATGTAGGAGCGCCCTTGCCACTTAGCCTCACCGTATTGGCGATCACGGGTCAGACCGGACAGGTCGCCGACGATGGCGTCGCGACTGCGGGTCAGGCGGTTGAACAAGGTGGACTTGCCGACGTTCGGTCGGCCCACCAGGGCGATTACGGGAACCATGCGGCTCTCCACTTCGTTATTTCAGAAAATACAAAAGCCGCTGCGTGGCAGCGGCTGGTGCTCGGGGGCGGCCCCCTTGGGTGCCGCAAACCTCGCAGAGCGAGGCCGCTTGGAGATACCCCCAAGCATAGTCAAACCTGTTTTTTGCATCGCAAGCCGCTGCGCTCGATCAGGCGGCAGTGAAGATCAGTTCACAATGTTCCCCGATCTTCGCCTTGCCTGATGTTTGCTCGGCAGCTTCAGGCGCTAAAAACTACTTGATGGTCAGGGCTTCCAGTTTGCCGCTGTTGCCATACACGTAAATCATGTCACCGACCACCAGCGGACGAACCCGCAGGCCGTCGCTGTCGATACGTTCGCGACCGACGAAACGACCGTCCACCTGGCTCAGCAGGTGCAGGTAGCCTTCGAAGTCGCCGACCGCCACGTAGCTGGAGAACACTTCCGGAGCCGACAGTTGGCGGCGAGCCAGGGAATCGTTGCTCCAGATTGAAGTGGTGGAACGCTCGTCGACACCTTCGACGGTACCCGACGCCAGCGCAACATAGACGCTGCCAAAACCTTGGGCGACACCCGCGTAGCTGGACGCATCGCGTTGCCAGAGGATCCGACCGCTTTCCAGATCCAGAGCAGCCATGCGGCCCTGGTAGCTGGCGACATACAAGGTGCCGCCGGACAACAGCAGGCCACCGTCGATATCAACTACCCGCTCCAGCTCGGAACGACCTTGAGGAATCGCCACGCGGGTTTCCCAGGCAGGCACGCCGTTCTGGGTATCCAGGGCAACGACCTTGCCGGTCGACAGGCCAGCCACCGCCAGGTGGTTGGTCACCAACGGTGCACCCGTGCCGCGCAGGGTCAGTACCGCTGGCGAGCTGTCGTACAACCAGCGCTGGTTGCCGGTGGCGGCGTCGAGGCCGATCACCCGGTCATCCTGGGTCTGGACCACCACCACGTCACCGTTGGTTGCCGGCGGAGCCAGCACCTCGCTGGTCACGCGCGCGCGCCATTTTTCTTCACCGCTGCTGGCGTCCAGGGCGATGACCTCACCCTTGAGGGTCCCTAGCAGCACCAGGCCGTAACCGACGCCAACGCCACCGGATACCGGCAGTTCGAGGTCCTTCTTCCACTTCACGTCGCCGTTCATGCGATCCATGGAGACCACGATGCCGCTGTCGTCAGCCGCATAGATAGTATCGCCGTCGACAGCCGGAACCAGCAGGTTGTAGATCTTGCCCTGGCCATCACCGATGGAGCGGCTCCACTGCTTCTGCAGAACCACTTCTTCCTTGAAGGAAGTCAGTTCGGCCGGTGGCAGTTCTTTTTTGCTGTTGCTGCTGCAACCCGCGGCCAGAATGGCCAGAGCCAGCAATGCTGCATGTTTCCAACGGATCACGTCACGCATCCCCTTTGGCCAAGTCGTCGAGCTTGATTTGTAAGCCACCGACCGCCGCTTCATCAGAGAGCGCCGCCTTGGCCTTTTGGTACGCAGCATGGGCTTCATCGTTACGACCCAGTTGAACCAGCAGGTCCCCCTTGAGTTCTTCACGACTGGCCAGGAACGCCTTGTCGGCATCGCCAGTGAGCAGTTTCAGTGCATCGTCAGCCTTGTTCTGTGCCGCCAGTACCTGGGCCAGGCGCTGACGCGCGACTTCGCCCAAGGTAGCATTGGCGGGCTTGTCGAGCACGGCCTTGAGCTCGGTGGCAGCGTCGTCCAGCTTGCCGGTATCGACCGCGACCTTGGCGACGAACAGACTGCCGTATTGCGCATAGGCGGTGCCGCCATACTGGGTATTGAGCTTGCCGGCCAGGTCGGCGACACGCGCCGGATCAGGTTTGCCGTCAGGCGTCAGGGTGCTTTCCAGCAACTCCTGATAGAGCACCGAGGCACCTTGCGACTGGTTGCTCTGGTACTTGTGCCAGGCTTGCCAGCCGAACACCACCACCAGCGCCAGCAGGCCGCCGGTGACCAGGGGTTTGCCGTTGCGCTGCCACCATTCCTTCATCTCGGCTACGTGATCATCTTCGGAACTCGACACCCCAATACTCCTTATTCTCTAAATCGGCTGTTTTACAGCTTCAACCCTGCACGACGCAGGTGGACAAGTGCTCGGAAAGAGCATCCCAGGCAATGCTTTGTTGCTCGCCCTGGCCACGCAGGGGTTTGAAACCTACCACTTGCTGAGCCAATTCGTCGTCTCCGAGGATCAAGGCGTACAGCGCACCACTCTTGTCAGCTTTCTTGAACTGGCTCTTGAAGCTACCGGCGCCGGCGTTGATCTGCAAACGCAGGTTCGGCAACTGGTCACGAACCTTCTCGCTCAAGGCCAGCGCCGCCACTTCGGCAGCCTCGCCGAAGGCACACAGGTACACGTCGACCTGACGGGAAATCTCTTCAGGTACCTGCTCCAGGGTTTCCAACAGCAGGATCAGGCGCTCGATACCCATGGCGAAACCGACGCCCGGGGTCGGCTTGCCGCCCATCTGCTCGACCAGGCCGTCGTAGCGGCCGCCGGCACAGACGGTACCCTGGGCACCCAGTTGGTCGGTGACCCACTCGAACACGGTCTTGCTGTAGTAATCCAGGCCACGGACCAACTTGGGGTTGAGCACGTAGGGAATGCCCGCGGCATCGAGACGGGCCTTGAGGCCTTCGAAGTGCAGGCGCGACTCTTCGTCGAGGTAGTCGGCCAGCTTCGGCGCATCCACCAGTACTGCCTGGGTGTCGGCGTTCTTGGTGTCGAGCACGCGCAGCGGGTTGGTCTTGAGACGGCGCTGGCTGTCTTCATCCAGTTGTTCGAAGCGTGCGGAAAGATACTCCACCAGCGCTTCGCGATAACGGCCGCGGGACTCGCTGGTCCCCAGGCTGTTGAGTTCCAGCTTGACTGCGTTGCGGATGCCCAGCAGGCCCCACAGACGCCAGGTCAGCACGATCAGTTCGGCGTCGATGTCCGGACCGTCGATATTGAACACTTCGCAACCGATCTGGTGGAACTGGCGATAACGGCCTTTCTGCGGACGCTCGTGACGGAACATCGGACCGATGTACCAGAGTTTCTGCTGCTGGCCGCCACCGCTGATGCCGTGCTCCAGCACCGCACGCACGCACGCCGCAGTACCTTCCGGACGCAGGGTCAGCGAATCGCCGTTGCGGTCCTCGAAGGTGTACATCTCTTTTTCGACGATATCGGTCACTTCACCGATGGAGCGCTTGAATAGCTCGGTGAATTCGACGATCGGCATGCGGATCTGCTTGTAACCGTAGTTATCCAGCAGACGCGCCACAGTACCCTCGAAATAACGCCACAGTGGCGTCTGCTCAGGCAGGATGTCGTTCATGCCACGAATGGCTTGCAGGGACTTGCTCACAGATATTCCTTAAATTCTTCGATCAGCCGCGGGCGATGACTGCCGCGTCGGCTTCGACCTTTTCGGCCGCCTTCTGCCGGATCAGCTTTTCCAGCTCATCCACCAGGTTGTCATTCGTCAGTTTCTGCGACGGCTTGCCGTCGATGTAGATCAGGTTCGGTGTACCGCCGGTCAGGCCGACATGGGCTTCCTTGGCTTCACCGGGACCGTTCACCACACAGCCGATGACCGCAACATCCAGCGGTACCAGCAGGTCTTCCAGGCGCCCTTCCAGCTCGTTCATGGTCTTGACCACATCGAAATTCTGCCGCGAGCAGCTCGGACAGGCGATGAAGTTGATCCCACGGGACCGCAGGTGCAGGGACTTGAGAATGTCGTAGCCGACTTTCACTTCCTCGACCGGGTCGGCCGCCAACGAGATGCGAATAGTATCGCCAATTCCTTCAGCCAGCAGCATACCGAGGCCGACCGCCGATTTCACCGTACCTGAACGCAAACCGCCCGCCTCGGTGATACCCAGGTGCAGCGGCTGGACGATTTCCTTGGCCAGCAGGCGATAGGCTTCTACCGCCATGAACACGTCGGAAGCCTTGACACTGACCTTGAAGTCCTGGAAATTCAGGCGTTCCAGGTGCTCGACATGGCGCAGTGCAGACTCTACCAGCGCGGCCGGGGTCGGCTCGCCATATTTTTTCTGCAGATCCTTTTCCAGGGAACCGGCGTTGACGCCGATCCGGATCGGAATCCCGCGATCACGGGCCGCGTCAACCACCGCACGCACCCGGTCCTCGCGACCGATATTACCCGGGTTGATCCGCAGGCAATCCACACCCAGCTCGGCGACCCGCAGGGCAATCTTGTAATCGAAATGGATATCGGCGACCAGCGGCACCTTGACCTGCTGCTTGATCCGGCCAAAGGCCTCGGCAGCGTCCATGTCCGGCACGGAAACCCGAACAATATCCACGCCCGCCGCTTCCAGCCGGTTGATCTGGGCGACGGTGGCCGCGACGTCGTTGGTGTCGCTGTTGGTCATGCTCTGCACCGCGATAGGCGCATCGCCGCCCACCGGCACCGAGCCGACCCAGATTTTACGCGATTCGCGACGCTTGATTGGGGATTCGCCGTGCATGACTTATTGACCTAGCTTCAGGCGAGCAGTCTCGCCGCTGGTGAACGGTGCGACATCGACCGCCTGACCGTTGTAAGTAATCTGTGCGCCCTTGGCGTAGCCCAGACGCACCGCAAACGGCGGCTTGCCACTCACTTCGAGCGAATCGCCCTTGCGCTTGAGGCCGCTGAACAAAACCTTGCCCCCTCCGTCGGTGACCTGGGTCCAGCAGTCGGCGACGAACGTGAGGTGGACCTGACCGGCACCGGCTACCGGCGCACTGCTCTCGGCGGCAGGCGCGCCTGCAGCGCCATTGACCGCAGCGCTTGGCGACACGGGCGACACCGGGCTTGGCGCAGGCGGCGGTGCGACTACCAGCGATTGCGCCGCATGAGGCACAGGGACCACTGCCGGGGCCGCTGGAGCCTGGGCATTGGCCGGGGTCTCAGTCGCAGGTTCGGCCGGCTCGGCTTGCGGGCTGGACTGGTTCTGCGCGACCGCCTGATCTTCCGGCTCGTCGATCGGATGAATCTGCGTGGTGCCGTCGGCGCTTTCGACTTCGACGTGTTCCATGCTGATTGCCGCCTGATCCTTGGTGCGCTGGCTGGTCTGGTCCTGCCACCAGACAAAACCACCACCGATCACGGCAATGAGCAGCAACAGGCTGACAATTCGCAAGATAGTATGAGAAACCCGCACCGGCTCTTCGATCCGACCAAGGGCATGAACGTTGCTGCCCTGGGAGTCGGTGCCGGTGCATTGGTCGAACTGCTGCACCAGCAAGGTCTGGTCCATACCCAGCAGCTTGGCGTAGGCACGGATATAACCCCGGGCAAAGGTGTGCCCCGGCAGCTTGTCGAAGGCGCCGGCCTCCAGATTGCTCAGGGAGCTGCTGGTCAGGTTGAGCTTCAGGGCCACCTCGGCCAGCGTCCAACCATTGCTTTCGCGGGCCTGACGCAGGGTCTCACCGGGATTTACGCGAGTGGCTGCTACAACTTCTGGATGCGCCGCTTTCATCATTGCTCCGACAGGTATTGCTGATATTCCGGCGTACCGGGATAGAGTCGTTTTAATTGCAGGCCGTAACTGGCGACCTTGTCGCGATCTTCGTAAATCTTCGCCAGGCGAATACCGAGCAGCAGACTACGGGCATTCTGCTCGCTGAGCTGGCTGAACCGCTCGTAATAATCACGCGCGGGCACATAATGCCTGTCTTCGTAAGACAACTCAGCCATTTCCAGCAATGCGCGTGGCTGCTGACGATTGAGACGCAGGGATTTGTCCATATTCTGCCGGGCCAGCTCGCGATCACCCAAAGCCAGGGCGGTCAGACCGAGGTTCTCGTAGACCCGCGAACGCTCGGGGTAAAGACTGTCCGCGGCGGCCTGCTCGAAACGTTCGTAGGCCTGCTTGTACTGCTTGCGTTCGTACAGGAAGCCACCGTAGTTGTTGAGGATCCGCGCATCGTTCGGACGCGAGGACAGCGCCTTGCGAAAGTGCTGGTCGGCCAGGTCCCATTCCATTTCCGCCTGGAACACCAGCGCCAGTGCGGCATTGGCATCGGCATCGGAGCTGTTCAGTTCCAGGGCTTTCTTGAGCGGGATCTTGGCCTGCTCGGTCTGCCCCTGCTGCAGGTAACCGATCCCCAACTGCACATACGCATTGCGCGCTTCATCACGCCCCTTGCCGGTACTCATCGGATCGACATTGCCCGTCGAAACGCAGCCAGCCAACAGACCGACGAACAGTACAAGGAGCGCAGCGCGCAAGCTCATGGAGGTCCTCTCTCAGGTTCGGCTCGAAGCGCCAAGTGGCATATCGGAATCAGCGCTCAACTCACGCACCGCGATATACCGCTCGCTGCGACGGGTGCGATCCAGCACCTGCCCGACCAGCTGCCCACAGGCAGCATCAATGTCTTCACCACGGGTGGTCCGCACAGTGACGTTATAACCGGCCTGATGCAACAGATCCTGGAAACGCCGGATCGCATTGTTGCTCGGGCGCTCGTAACCCGAATGCGGGAACGGGTTGAACGGGATCAGGTTGATCTTGCACGGCGTGTCCTTGAGCAGCTCGATCATCTCGACCGCGTGCTCGACCTGGTCGTTCACATCCTTGAGCAGGGTGTACTCGACGGTCAGCACGCGTTTCTCGCCCAGGGTGTCCATGTAGCGACGGCACGACTCGAGCAGCATCTTCAGTGGGTACTTCTTGTTGATCGGTACCAACTGGTTACGCAGCGCATCGTTCGGCGCGTGCAGCGACAACGCCAGGGACACGTCGATGTGCTCGGCCAGCACATCGATCATCGGTACCACGCCGGAGGTCGACAGGGTCACGCGGCGCTTGGAAATGCCGTAGCCCAGGTCGTCCATCATCAGGCGCATGGCAGCGATGACGTTGTCGAAGTTCAGCAGCGGTTCGCCCATGCCCATCATCACCACGTTGGTGATGGCGCGGTCGATGGACGCCGGAATGCTGCCAAAGGATTTGTTGGCAATCCACACCTGGCCGATCACTTCGGCGGCGGTGAGGTTGCTGTTGAAGCCTTGCTTGCCGGTGGAGCAGAAACTGCAGTCCAGGGCACAGCCTGCCTGGGACGAAACGCACAAGGTGCCGCGTTTGCCCTGGGGAATGTAGACGGTCTCGACACAGCTGCCGGACGCCACGCGCACCACCCACTTGCGGGTGCCGTCGCTGGAAATGTCCTCGCTGACCACTTCGGGACCACGAACCTCGGCAACGGTCTTGAGCTTTTCGCGCAGGGCCTTGCTGACGTTCGTCATGGCGTCGAAATCGTCGACGCCAAAGTGGTGAATCCATTTCATTACCTGGCCGGCACGGAAACGCTTCTCCCCGATCGAGTCGAAGAATTTCTCCATTTCCGGCTGGGTCAGCCCCAGCAGGTTGGTTTTCACAGCAGATGTCGTCATGGATTCACCTTCACTCATTAGCCGTGGCTTAGCGAGTGGTTACTTCAGTAGCAGCGAAGAAGTAAGCGATTTCGCGAGCAGCAGCGGCTTCGGAGTCCGAACCGTGAACAGCGTTGGCGTCGATGGATTCAGCGAAATCGGCGCGGATGGTGCCTGGAGCAGCTTCTTTAGGGTTGGTAGCGCCCATCAGTTCGCGGTTGCGAGCAATAGCGTTCTCGCCTTCCAGAACCTGAACAACAACCGGGCCGGAAGTCATGAAGGCAACCAGGTCAGCGAAGAAACCACGAGCGCTGTGCTCAGCGTAGAAGCCTTCGGCTTCAGCTTTCGACAGTTGCTTGAGTTTCGAAGCCACAACGCGCAGGCCGGCTTTTTCGAAACGGGTGGTGATCTCGCCGATGACGTTTTTTGCAACAGCGTCAGGCTTGATGATGGAGAAAGTGCGTTGAACAGCCATGGTGTAACTCCAGAAACGATAATTTGCGAAAAATTAAACCCGCGAATTATACGCGGGTTCTTGGGTATTGCCTAACTCGGGTATTACTTGACCGGATCAGTCGCGTTCTTCGATCCAGTGGGCCTGGATGGCCTCCAGAATCTTCTCGCCACAATGTTCCGGTTTGTCGTCGAACTCCGGCAATTGCATGACCCACTTGCGCAAATCGACGAAATTGACCGATATCGGGTCGATGTCCGGCTTGCTTTCAGCCAGCTGGATGGCAATCTCCAGTACATCTGTCCATTTGAGACTCATGATAGCTCCTCGATAACCCCTTGAACCCTTGACCCACTGAATCAGTGCGGCGCTTCGGCAGCGTGATTGAGCGAATACTTGGGAATCTCGACGGTCAGGTCCTCGGTACCGACAATGGCCTGGCAACCCAGGCGGGACTGGGCTTCCAGCCCCCAGGCACGGTCGAGGAAATCCTCTTCCAGCTCGTCAGCCTCCTCCAGCGAATCGAAGCCCTCGCGAATGATGCAATGACAAGTAGTACAGGCACAGACGCCGCCACAGGCGCTTTCCATCTCGATATGGTGCTCATGCGCCAGTTCGAGGATGGAAGTACCGGGTTCGGCCTCGACCACCATGCCATCCGGGCAAAACTTCTCATGGGGCAGAAAAATGACCTGCGGCATCGTTATTCCTCAATCTCGTTCAGGTTGCGTCCGGCCAGGGCGGCTTTCACCGTGGAATCCAGGCGGCGGGCCGCAAAGGCATCGGTCACTTGCGACAGACGCTTGGTCTGCTGCTCGATGGCATAGCCATCGGTGCCTGTTATCAGTTCGCTCAGTTCCTGCACCTGCAGCTCGATGACCAGTCGCTCGTCGGCGTCGAGCAGACGCTCGCCATCCGCCTCAAGAGCGCCCTGCACCGCTTCGATCAGACGCTGGGCATCGACCTGCTGCTCACGCAGCACGCGGGCAACCTTGTCGTCGCCGGCGTACTGGAAGGAGTCCTTGAGCATCCGGGCAATTTCGCCGTCGGTCAGGCCGTAGGACGGCTTGACCTGGATGCTCGCCTCGACGCCCGACCCCAGCTCGCGGGCGGAGACACTGAGCAGGCCATCGGCGTCGACCTGGAAGGTCACACGGATTTTCGCCGCACCTGCGACCATCGCCGGGATACCGCGCAATTCGAAGCGCGCCAACGAGCGGCAGTCACTGATCAACTCACGTTCGCCTTGCAGCACGTGAATCGCCATGGCCGACTGACCGTCCTTGTAGGTGGTGAACTCCTGGGCACGGGCGACGGGAATGGTGGTGTTGCGCGGAATCACCTTTTCCATCAGGCCGCCCATGGTTTCCAGCCCCAGGGACAATGGAATCACATCCAACAGCAGCAATTCGCCACCATCGCGCTTGTTGCCAGCCAGGGTATCGGCCTGGATCGCAGCACCTATGGCAACCACCTGGTCCGGATCGATCTCGGTCAACGGCTGACGACCGAACATCTCGGCCACCGCTTCGCGTACGCGCGGCACACGGGTAGAGCCACCGACCATGACCACAGCCTGCACTTCATCGAGCTCGACATTCGAATCGCGCACCGCACGGCGGCAAGCCTTGAGACTGCGGGCGATCATCGGCTCGATCAGATCGGCAAAGGCTTCCCGGGTCAGTTGCGCATGCCAGTCGCCATAGGCGACATCCACCGCGACAGCGTCGGTCAGCGCTTCCTTGGCGGCACAAGCGGCCTGCAGCAGGCTGCGTTGCGCCCCCGGATCGAGATCCACCGACAACCCGGCCTGCTCGATGATCCAGCCGGCAATCGCGTGATCGAAATCGTCACCACCCAGGGCGCTATCGCCGCCCGTAGCCAGGACCTCGAAAACGCCGCCGGTCAGGCGCAGGATAGAAATATCGAACGTGCCGCCGCCCAGATCGTAGATCGCCACTACGCCTTCGGCGTGCTGATCCAGACCATAAGCCACGGCGGCGGCGGTCGGCTCGTTGAGCAGGCGCAGGACGTTCAGACCGGCCAATCGGGCCGCGTCCTTGGTCGCCTGGCGCTGGGCATCGTCGAAATAGGCCGGCACGGTGATCACCGCACCGACCAGTTCGCCACCCAGGGTCGACTCGGCGCGCTGGCGCAGCACCCGCAGAATGTCGGCGGAGACTTCGACCGGGCTTTTCGGCCCCTGCACGGTGTCGATGAACGGCATGTGCGACTCACCGCCGACAAAGCGGTAAGGCAGTTGCTCGCCCAACTGCTTGACGTCCGACAGGCCGCGGCCCATCAGGCGCTTGACCGACAACACGGTATTGAGCGGATCACTGGAGGCCGCCTGCCGGGCCGACAGGCCAACCTCGACGCGATCGGCGTGATAACGCACTGCGGACGGCAGGATCACCTGCCCATCGGCATCGGCCAGGGGCTCGGAAAGACCACTGCGCAATGCAGCGACCAGCGAATTGGTAGTGCCCAGGTCAATCCCCACCGCCAGACGACGCTGGTGCGGCTGTGGGCTTTGGCCTGGTTCGGCGATCTGCAGTAGGGCCATGGTTATCTGGGCTTATCTGAATATCAGGCGTGCAGCAGCACGGGGTTAATCGTCGAGGCGCTCTTCCAACTGGCGCACTTCGTAGGTGAGCTTGTCGAGGAACTGCATACGCCGCATCAGGCGTTCGGCCTGTTCGCGTTGCGCCGCATCGTTCCAGCAAGCCGCGAAGCTGTCGTTCAACTCATCCTGGGCGGTCTTCAGGCGCCGCTTGAAGGCGGCGATGCCCGGCAGATCGGCATCGTCCTGCAGATCCTCAAGCTCTTCACGCCACTGCATCTGCTGCATGAGGAACTCGGGATCGTGCACGGTGACTTCCACCGGCAGCTCGCGCCCATTCATCGCCAACAGGTAGCGCGCACGCTTGGGTGGGCTCTTGAGAGTCTGGTAGGCCTCGTTGAGGCTGGCGGAACGCTCGAGCGCCAGGCGCTGCTCACGTTCGGAAGCATCGGCGAAACGGTCCGGATGAACGGCGCGCGCCAACTCACGATAGCGCGCGGCCAACTGATCGAGGTCCAGCGTGAAGCCAGGTTGCAACTCGAACAAAGCGAAATGACAAGGAGTACCCACGAATAGCCTCAGACGTTGAAGCTTTCGCCGCAGCCACACTCACCGCGCACGTTGGGATTGTTGAACTTGAAGCCCTCGTTCAACCCTTCCTTGACGAAATCCAGCTCGGTGCCATCGAGGTAGGTCAGGCTTTTCGGATCGATGATCACTTTCTCGCCGTGACTCTCGAACACCTGGTCTTCCGCCACCACCTCGTCAACGAACTCCAGCACGTAGGCAAGGCCGGAACAGCCTGTGGTACGAACACCCAGGCGAATGCCTTCACCCTTGCCGCGCCCGTCAAGGGAGCGCCGCACGTGTCGAGCAGCCGCTTCTGTCATGCTGATAGCCATCGGGGACTCCTTAGCTTTTCGCTCAAATCTTCAACGCCGGATCGGTCAGACCAGGCCTTTCTTCTGCTTGTAGTCGCGAACGGCGGCCTTGATGGCGTCTTCGGCGAGTACCGAGCAGTGGATCTTCACTGGCGGCAGGGCCAGCTCTTCAGCCAGCTGAGTGTTCTTGATGGTTTCTGCTTCGTCCAGCGTCTTGCCCTTCATCCACTCGGTGGCCAGGGAGCTGGAAGCGATGGCCGAACCGCAGCCATAGGTCTTGAACTTGGCGTCTTCGATGATGCCCTGCTCGTTGACCTTGATCTGCAGACGCATCACGTCGCCGCACGCCGGAGCACCGACCATGCCGGTGCCGACATCCGGGTCTTCGGCATTCATCTTGCCGACGTTACGCGGGTTTTCGTAGTGGTCGATGACCTTTTCACTGTAAGCCATGGTACTTGATCCTCACTCATCAGGGCCGCTCTCGACCCTGTAGCTACGCCAGACATCTTTACCGCGTCGCTACAGGTTCTGTATGTGGCGGCTTCTTTATTTAGTGTGCCGCCCACTCGATCTTCGAGATATCGACGCCATCCTTGAACATGTCCCAGAGCGGCGACAGGGCGCGCAACTTGGTCACGGCCTCGCAGACTTTCTGCGCGGCGTAATCGATTTCTTCCTCGGTGGTGAACCGACCGAAGGTGAAGCGGATCGAGCTGTGTGCCAGCTCGTCGTTACGGCCCAGGGCACGCAGTACATACGAAGGTTCCAGCGACGCCGAGGTGCAGGCCGAACCGGAGGAAACCGCCAGGTCCTTGAGCGCCATGATCAGCGACTCGCCTTCGACGTAGTTGAAGCTCAGGTTCAGGTTGTGCGGGACGCGGGCGGTCATGCTGCCGTTGACGTAGAGTTCTTCGAGGTGCTCGACCTGCTTGAAGAAACGATCGCTCAACGCCTTGATGCGCACGTTTTCGGCAGCCATGTCTTCCTTGGCCACGCGGAACGCTTCGCCCATGCCGACGATCTGGTGAGTCGCCAGGGTGCCGGAGCGCATGCCACGCTCATGGCCGCCACCGTGCATGGTCGCTTCCAGACGTACACGCGGCTTGCGGCTGACGTACAGCGCGCCAATGCCTTTCGGGCCGTAGGTCTTGTGGGCCGAGAAGGACATCAGGTCGACCTTGAGCTTCTGCAGGTCGATCTCGACCTTGCCGGTCGACTGGGCGGCGTCAACGTGGAACAGCACGCCACGCGAGCGGGTCAGCTCGCCAATCGCGGCGATGTCGTTGACGGTGCCGATTTCGTTGTTCACGTGCATCACCGACACCAGGATGGTGTCTTCACGCAGCGCGGCTTCGATCATGGCCGGAGTGATCAGGCCATCTTCACCGGGCTCGATGTAGGTGACTTCGAAACCTTCACGCTCCAGTTGGCGCGTGGTGTCGAGGACCGCCTTGTGCTCGATCTTGCTGGTGATCAGGTGCTTGCCCTTGGTGTGGTAGAAATGCGCGACACCCTTGATCGCCAGGTTGTCGGACTCGGTAGCACCGGAAGTCCAGACGATTTCACGCGGGTCGGCGTTGACCAGGTCAGCAACCTGACGGCGAGCGTTTTCCACCGACTCCTCGGCTTTCCAGCCGAACACGTGGGAACGCGAGGCCGGGTTACCGAAGTTTCCGTCGACCAGCAGGCATTCACTCATTTTTTGCGCGACACGCGGATCAACCGGGGTGGTCGCTGAGTAATCAAGGTAAATCGGCAATTTCATGAACTATCTCCTAAATCAGGCTGGCTGACGCACCGCTGGCTCTCTGGCTGTCATTCGACGGCGGACGTTTCGATCTTATCCAGGCGCGGCGCCTTGCCATTACAGCGGCGCTGATCCTGACGCAGGGCAACCTCTTGCACTTCACGGCGAGTGACAAGGTCCGCCAGACTGATACCACTGAGAAATTCGTGGATCTGCAGGCTGAGGTCGCACCACAGGTGGTGGGTCAGGCAGGTGTCACCGGAATGGCAATCACCCAGTCCCTGGCATTTGGTGGCATCGACCGATTCATTCACCGCATCGATCACTTGAGCGACCTGAATCCCCTGCATGTCACGCGACAGCTGATAGCCGCCACCGGGACCACGGACGCTGGAAACCAGATTGCTGCGGCGCAGCTTGGCGAACAGCTGTTCGAGGTAGGACAGGGAGATGCCTTGGCGCTCGGAGATATCGGCCAGGGACACCGGCCCGTGTTGCGCGTGCAATGCCAGGTCAAGCATGGCGGTCACGGCGTATCGGCCTTTTGTAGTCAGTCGCATGGACAATTACCACGGAGTTACGGAATGGGTACGAGTATGCGATTCCCGAGTATTTAAGTCAACTATAAGACCCAGTACTTTAGTCAGGTTTACCCGTAAAAAGAGCGCGCGCATCATAGCAAAATCCGCGCGTAATGGCATCGGGCTAGACCGATGGTTTTCAGTGACCCTGAAATCGCTTTCGCGCGGTTCGGCGCCCCGACAAGCCCGACTCCTACAGATTGGCGCCACACACTTATCTTGTGTGCGCCCTCACCCTGTGGAGCAGGGCTTGCCAGCGAATAGGCCAGAAAGCCCAATACAGGTCAGCCAGCCTTGACCTCATCCTCGGGCTTCACTTCGGCAAACCCTTCGCAGCGCAACTCCGGCAGATCCTTGGCGCAGTAGTTACTCCCCAGGTCCTTCAGCGCGCCGCACATCCCCTCCAGACGCCCATCGACTGCCTGCAGGTGATCGAGCATCTGCCCGATAGCCCGCGCCACCGGGTCCGGCATGTCGCCACTAACCCCATAGGCATCGAAACCGAGCTTCTCGGCCATCGCCTTGCGCTTGGCCTCCTGCTCATCATCGGCCTTCATGATGATCCGCCCGGGAATACCGACCACCGTCGCTCCCGGCGGCACGGCCTTGGTCACCACCGCATTGGAACCGACCTTCGCGCCGGCACCCACGATGAACGGCCCCAATACCTTGGCACCCGCACCAACGACCACACCATCTTCCAGGGTCGGATGACGCTTGCCCTTGTTCCAGCTGGTACCCCCCAAGGTCACGCCCTGATAGATCGTCACGTCATTGCCGATCTCGGCCGTCTCGCCGATCACGATCCCCATGCCATGGTCGATAAAGAACCGCCGCCCGACCTTGGCCCCCGGATGAATCTCGATACCGGTCAGCCAGCGACCGAAGTTCGACACCACCCGCGCCAGCAGCTTCCAGTTGCGCGCCCACAGCCAATGACTCAGGCGATGCAGCCAGATGGCATGCATGCCGGGGTAGCAGGTCAGCACTTCAAAGGCATTGCGCGCCGCCGGGTCACGATGGAATACACTCTGGATATCTTCACGCAAACGCTCGAACATCATCATTCCTTCCGCTTAAGGAGTTCGCCACGGGCCGCTTTCTGGGTCTCCGTGAGAATGCCACGCAATATATTCATTTCCACTCGACTGACCGAGCTGCGTCCGTAAAGCCGGCGCAGGCGTGCCATCAGGTGCCGGGGCTTCTGCGGATCGAGAAATTCGATGGCCACCAGAGTCTGCTCCAGATGCTCATAGAAGCGCTCCAGCTCATCCATGGTGACCAGCTCTTCGCCCGCATCACCCTTCTCGACCTTGTGCGACTGACCTTCCAGCGCCAGCCAGGCCATGCGCACCTCATAACTCAAGACCTGCACCGCCGCCCCGAGATTCAGCGAGCTGAACGTGGGATCCGACGGGATATGCACGTGATAATGACATCGCTGCAACTCGTCATTGGTCAGGCCGGAATCTTCACGACCGAACACCAGAGCGATCTGCACGTCCTTGGCCGCCTCCTCGATCACCTTCACCCCGCACTCGCGCGGCTCCAGCATCGGCCAGGGCAGGCTGCGGTCGCGGGCACTGGTACCGAGCACCAGAGTGCAACCGGCCAAGGCTTGCTCCAAGGTGGCGACGACCTGGGCGTTTTCAAGGATATCGGTTGCACCGGATGCCCGTGCGTCGGCTTCACTGGACGGAAAGCTGCGCGGCTCGACCAGCACCAGACGCGACAACCCCATGTTCTTCATGGCTCGCGCGGCCCCGCCGATATTGCCCGGATGACTGGTATTGACCAGAACGATACGAATATTTTGCAGCACGACGAAGCGCTCTCGGACAAGGCAAAGGGGAGCAAATCTTACAGAAGCACTCAGGTTTACGCCACGAAACCGAACGTCGTCCTTTTCCGGCAAAACTTTTCTGTTAGAATGTTCGGCTTTCTTTAACACTCTAGGTGAAATGTCCATGCAGCCCATGCTGAATATCGCGCTGCGCGCCGCCCGCGCCGCCAGTGAATTGATTTTCCGCTCCATCGAGCGCCTGGATACCATCAAGGTCGACGAAAAAGACGCCAAGGACTATGTGTCCGAGGTCGATCGTGCCGCCGAACAGAAAATCATCGACGCGCTGCGCAAAGCGTATCCGACCCACGCCATCCGCGGCGAAGAAACCGGCTTCCACGCTGGCAGCGGCGAAGGCGAAGAATACCTGTGGATCATCGACCCACTCGATGGCACCACCAACTTCCTGCGTGGCATTCCACACTTTGCGGTCAGCATCGCCTGCAAATATCGTGGCCGCCTGGAGCACGCCGTGGTCCTCGACCCGGTTCGCCAGGAAGAATTCACCGCCAGCCGTGGCCGTGGCGCCCAACTGAACGGTCGCCGCCTGCGTGTCAGCCCGCGCACCAGCCTCGACGGCGCCCTGCTCGGCACCGGCTTCCCGTTCCGTGACGACCAGATGGACAACCTGGACAACTACCTGGGCATGTTCCGCGCCCTGGTCGGCCAGACCGCCGGCATCCGCCGCGCCGGTTCCGCCTCCCTGGACCTGGCCTACGTGGCTGCCGGTCGTTTCGATGCCTTCTGGGAATCGGGCCTGTCCGAATGGGACATGGCTGCAGGCGCCCTGCTGATTCAGGAAGCCGGCGGCCTGGTGAGCGACTTCACCGGCGGTCATGACTTCCTCGAGAAAGGCCACATCGTCGCCGGTAACACCAAGTGCTTCAAAGCCGTACTGACGGCGATCCAGCCGCACCTGCCGGCCTCGCTGAAGCGCTAAGCGACAGCCCATAAAAAAGCACCCCGAGGGGTGCTTTTTTTGTGCCCGCAATTACCGACTGCCAGCAAACCCTGCATGAGCCGGGCTTGTCGGGACGCTGAACCGCCGCGAAGGCGTCCTCAAGATCGCCAAAAGCTTCGCGGGCAAGCCCAACCCCTATAAGAGGCAGCGACACCCCCAAGAGGGATTACTGGCCTGGCTGGGTCTGCGCCTGACTGAGGATCAGACGACCTTCCTTGTCCACCGGAATCTGGTTGCCCGGGTCACGATCCATACGCACCCGACCTTCCTTGCCGTCGAGCTGGTAACGCACGTCATAACCCACGACCTTGTCGCTGATATCGTTGACCGTGTTGCAGCGGGTCTGGGTCGTGGTGTAGGTGTCACGCTCCTGCATGCCCTCCTGCACCTTGTTCCCCGCATAACCGCCACCTACGGCACCGACCACCGTCGCCAGGGTCTTGCCACGGCCGTTACCGACCAGGCTGCCGAGCAGACCACCACCGACCGCGCCCAGCGCCGTACCGGCCAGACGATGCTCATCCTGCACCGGCTTCTGCCGGGTCACGGCCACATCCTTGCAAACTTCGCGTGGCGTCTTGACCTGGGTTTTCACCGGCTCGACCGCCAACACTTGCGCATACTCAGGACCGCTCTTCACCATGCTGTAGGTCGCAACAGCACCTCCGGCGGTGACACCGACAGCACCCAAAACCGCACCCACCAGCAACGATTTGTTCACGTGAACCTCCTGACCATCACACGCGGAACCTATCCGCATCTCTCCTAGCCTTGGAGCACAAAAAAAGGCGCGAGTTCAATACTCGCGCCTTTTTCAGACAACAACCGGAGAAATGACGGACATCAAGGACGGTCGTCGATTTCCTTCTGGGTGCTGGCCGGAGGAATCAGGTCCTCACTGTTCAGGTTCAGCCAGATCAGCACCACGTTGGCGATGTAGATCGACGAGTAGGTACCCGCCATCACACCCACGAACAGCGCCACGGAGAAGCCGTGCAGGTTGTCGCCACCGAAGAACAGCAGAGCCGCGATCGCCAGCAGGGTGGAGATCGAAGTCGCGATGGTCCGCAGCAGGGTCTGGGTGGTCGAGATGTTGATGTTCTCGATCAGACTGGCCTTGCGCAGTACCCGGAAGTTCTCGCGAACCCGGTCGAATACGACGATGGTGTCGTTGAGCGAGTAGCCGATGATCGCCAGCACCGCCGCCAACACTGTCAGGTCGAAGGTGATCTGGAAGAACGACAGGATACCCACGGTCACCACCACGTCGTGCACCAGCGAAACAATGGCGCCGACTGCGAATTTCCACTGGAAGCGGAAAGCCAGGTAGACCAGAACACCGCCCAGCGCCAGGAGCATGCCAAGGCCGCCCTGGTCGCGCAGTTCCTCACCCACTTGCGGGCCGACGAACTCGACGCGCTTGACCTGCGCCGGGTTATCGCCACCGACCTTCTGCAGCGCTTCCGCTACCTGGTGACCCAGTTGCGGGTCTTCGCCAGGCATGCGCACCAGCAAGTCGGTGGTCGCCCCGAAGCTCTGCACGATCGCCTCATGATAACCGGCATCGCCCAGTTGCGCACGGACCTTGGTCACATCAGCCGGACGCTCGTAGGTCAGCTCGATCAGCGTACCGCCGGTAAAGTCCAGACCGTAGTTCAAGCCCTTGTGGAACCAGCTGAACAACGCCAGAACGGTGAGGAGCACAGTGACGCCGAACGCAATGTTGCGAACGCCCATGAAGTTGATTGTACGTAACATGGCAGCCCCTTAAATCCACAACTTCTTGAAGTCACGACCGCCGAAGATCAGGTTGACCATCGCGCGGGTCACCATGATGGCCGTGAACATCGAGGTAAAGATCCCGAGGGACATGGTGACCGCGAAGCCCTTGACCGGACCGGTACCCATGGCGAAGAGGATCCCGCCCACCAGCAAGCTGGTCAGGTTGGCGTCGACGATCGCGGTGTAGGCCCGGTTGAAGCCTTCGTTGATCGCCCGCTGCACGGTCATGCCCGCGGCAATCTCTTCGCGGATCCGCGAGAAGATCAGCACGTTGGCGTCCACCGCCATACCCATCGTCAACACGATACCGGCAATACCCGGCAGCGTCAGCGTTGCCCCCAGCAGCGACATCAGCGCCAGCAGCACGACCATGTTCAAGGCCAGGGCCACAGTAGCGATGATGCCGAAGAAGCGGTAGATGGCGATGATGAACAGCGACACGAACAGCATGCCCCACAGCGACGCATCAATACCCTTGGTGATGTTGTCGGCACCCAGGCTCGGGCCAATGGTACGTTCTTCCGCGAAGTACATCGGCGCAGCCAGACCACCGGCACGCAGCAGCAGAGCCAGTTCGGACGACTCACCCTGGCCGTTCAGACCGGTGATACGGAACTGCGAGCCCAGCGGTGACTGAATGGTCGCCAGGCTGATGATCTTCTTGTCTTCCTTGAAGCTCTGCACCGCCACTTCTTTCTCGACGCCGTTGACCATCTGCTTGGCGTAGGTCGTCACCGGACGTTGCTCGATGAAGATCACCGCCATCTGACGGCCGACGTTGGTGCGCGTGGCACGACTCATCAGCTCGCCACCATGGCTGTCCAGATGAATGTTCACTTCCGGAGTGCCGTGCTCGCCGAAACCGGCCTTGGCATCGGTCACCTGGTCACCGGTGATGATCAGGCTACGCTCGATCAGCGCAGGCGGACGCTTGCCCTCGCGGAATTCGAACTCTTCGGAGGTCGCCTTCGACGCACCCGGCTCAGCGGCCAGGCGGAACTCGAGGCTGGCGGTCTTGCCGAGGATCCGCTTGGCTTCTGCAGTGTCCTGTACGCCCGGCAGCTCGACCACGATGCGGTTGGCACCCTGGCGTTGTACCAGCGGCTCGGCCACACCCAGCTCGTTGACGCGGTTACGCACCGTGGTCAAGTTCTGCTTGATCGAGTATTCACGGATTTCCGCCAGCTTGGCCGGGGTCATCGCCAGACGCAGTACCGGTTGGCCATTCAGGTCGGCCGGAACAATGTCGAAATCATTGAAACCCTTGCGAATCAGGGCACGGGCCTGCTCGCGGGTATCGTTGTCAGTGAAGCCCAGCTGAATGGCACCATTGAGCTGCGGCAGGCTGCGATAACGCACACGCTCCTTGCGCAGCAGGCTCTTGACGTCGCCTTCGTAGACTTTCAGGCGGGCGTCGACAGCCTTGTCCATGTCCACTTCCAGCAGGAAGTGCACACCACCGGACAAGTCCAGACCCAGCTTCATCGGATGCGCGCCGATATTGCGCAGCCACTGCGGGGTGGTCTGTGCCAGGTTGAGGGCAACCACGTAATCGTCGCCGAGCACCTTGCGCACGACATCCTTGGCTGGCAATTGGTCTTCCTGCTTGCTCAGACGCAGCAGGCCGTCCTTGCCGTTGGCAGCCAGGGTAGCAGCCTTGACCGTGATACCGGCATCGGTGAGCGCCTTGCTCGCCCGGTCCAGATCGGCCTGGTTGACCTGCAGCGCCGTGCTGGCACCACTGACCTGGATAGCCGGATCGTCAGGGTAGAGATTGGGAGCGGAATAAATAAAACCGATCGCCAGCACCACCACGATCAGTACGTATTTCCACAGAGGGTATTTGTTCAGCATCACGCCGCCCGCTTATGACGCGGGGCGCCTTGCGCGCCCCGTCGATTGTTGAATGTTGAAACTTAGATCGCTTTCAGTGTGCCTTTAGGCAGAGTGGCCGCGACGGCACCCTTCTGGAACTTCATTTCGACGGTGTCGGAAATTTCCAGTACCACGAACTCATCGGTCACCTTGACGATCTTGCCGGCGATACCACCGGTGGTCACCACTTCGTCACCCTTGGCCAGGCTGCCCAGCAGGTTCTTCTGCTCTTTGGCACGCTTGGCCTGTGGGCGCCAGATCATCAGATAGAAGATGACCAGGAAACCGACCAGGAAAATCCACTCAAAGCCGCCCGCAGGACCGGCAGCAGCAGGGGCCGCGCCATCAGCGAACGCGTTAGAGATGAAAAAGCTCATTTGGCACTCCAATTACGAGAATACAATTCTGAAAAGTCAGTCCAAGGGCGGCACGGGAAGTCCGCGCTTGGCATAGAAGGCATCGACAAAGGCGGCCAATGTACCCTGTTGAATAGCCTCGCGCAAACCAGCCATCAGGCGCTGGTAATGACGCAAGTTGTGGATGGTATTCAACATACTCCCGAGCATTTCGCCGCACTTGTCCAAATGATGCAGATAAGCACGGGAGAAGTTCTGGCAGGTGTAGCAATCGCAGGTCGGATCCAGCGGCGAATCATCATGGCGATGAAACGCGTTACGGATCTTCAGCACGCCGGTATCGATGAACAGATGCCCATTGCGGGCATTACGGGTTGGCATCACGCAATCGAACATGTCCACCCCGCGGCGCACACCCTCCACCAGATCTTCCGGCTTGCCAACGCCCATAAGGTAACGAGGTTTGTCAGCCGGCATCCGGCCTGGCAGATAGTCCAGCACCTTGATCATCTCGTGCTTGGGCTCACCCACCGACAGACCGCCGATAGCCAGGCCATCGAAGCCGATCTTGTCCAGGCCTTCGAGGGAGCGCATGCGCAGGTTCTCATGCATGCCGCCCTGAACGATCCCGAACAGCGCGGCGGTGTTGTCGCCATGGGCGTTCTTCGAGCGCTGGGCCCAGCGCAACGACAACTCCATCGACACCCGCGCGACGTCTTCATCGGCCGGGTACGGCGTGCACTCGTCGAAAATCATCACGATGTCCGAGCCCAGGTCGCGCTGCACCTGCATCGACTCCTCCGGCCCCATGAACACCTTGGCGCCATCGACCGGCGAAGCGAAGGTCACGCCCTCCTCCTTGATCTTGCGCATGGCGCCCAGGCTGAACACCTGGAAACCACCGGAGTCGGTGAGGATCGGGCCTTTCCACTGCATAAAATCATGCAGGTCGCCGTGTTCCTTGATCACCTCGGTGCCCGGACGCAGCCACAGGTGGAAGGTGTTGCCGAGGATGATCTCGGCGCCAGTGGCGACGATATCCCGTGGCAGCATGCCCTTGACCGTGCCGTAGGTACCCACCGGCATGAAGGCCGGGGTCTCGACGGTGCCGCGCGGGAACGTCAGGCGACCGCGACGGGCCTTGCCATCGGTGGCCAGCAACTCGAACGACATACGACAGGTACGACTCATGCTTGCTCCTCGGGTGCCGATTCCTGGGGTCCGGTCGGCGCGGGGTTGCGGGTGATGAACATCGCATCACCGTAACTGAAGAAGCGGTAACCGTTGTCCACGGCGGCCTGGTAGGCGGCCATGGTTTCGGGATAACCGGCGAAGGCCGAAACCAGCATCAACAGCGTGGATTCGGGCAGATGGAAGTTGGTGACCAGGGCATCGACCACATGGAACGGCCGGCCCGGGTAGATAAAGATGTCGGTGTCGCCGCTGAACGGCTTGAGTACGCCATCGCGGGCCGCGCTTTCCAGCGAACGCACACTGGTGGTGCCCACCGCGACCACCCGACCACCGCGAGCACGGCAGGCCGCGACGGCGTCGACCACGTCCTGGGTGACCTCCAGCCACTCGTTGTGCATGTGGTGGTCTTCGATGCGCTCCACGCGCACCGGCTGGAAGGTGCCGGCGCCCACGTGCAGGGTGACGAACGCGGTCTCCACGCCCTTGGCGGCAATGGCCTCCAGCAGCGGCTGGTCGAAATGCAGGCCGGCAGTCGGCGCGGCTACGGCGCCCAGACGCTCGGCGTAGACCGTCTGATAACGCTCGCGGTCGGCCCCCTCATCAGGGCGGTCTATATAAGGAGGCAACGGCATATGACCGACGCGCTCCAGCAAGGGCAGCACTTCCTCGGCGAAACCCAGTTCGAACAGGGTATCGTGGCGGGCCAGCATCTCGGCCTCGCCACCGCCCTCGATGAGGATCTTCGAGCCGGGTTTGGGCGACTTGCTGGAGCGTACATGCGCCAGCACGCGGTGACTGTCGAGCACCCGCTCCACCAGGATTTCCAGCTTGCCGCCGGAGGCTTTCTGCCCGAACAGGCGGGCCGGAATGACCCGGGTATTGTTGAACACCATCAGATCGCCCGGGCGCAGATACTCCAGCAGATCGGTGAATTGACGGTGTGCCAGGGCACCGCTGGGCCCATCGAGGGTCAGCAGGCGGCTATTGCGACGCTCGGCCAGCGGATGGCGAGCAATCAGGGAATCGGGAAGTTCGAAAGTAAAGTCAGCGACGCGCATGATGGGGGTTCGTCCAGCAGGGCCGGAAAGTTTAGCGGAATTCGTCAAAATTGACCATGAAAGGCGATTGACCAACGGTAGTCACGTCTCTATACTTCGCCGCCATTGAGCCCTGATGGCGGAATTGGTAGACGCGGCGGATTCAAAATCCGTTTTCGAAAGGAGTGGGAGTTCGAGTCTCCCTCGGGGCACCAAAATTAAAAAAGACCTTGATTATCAAGGTCTTTTTTTTCGCCTGCAGAAAAGCCACCACCCGCGGTCGCAGCGGTCGACGGAGGAAAATGCCTCATGGAATCGCAACTGGAAACCGTCGCCCTTTTTGCCCTCAAACTGGCCTACGAAACTGACGGCGGGAGCCCGCTTTTGCGTGATGACGTGGTGATGGGCGAGTACCAGAAGGAAGTGTTCGAGTTGCTGCTGCGCAAGGGTGATGTCGAGGCGATCCGAGGCAAGGTCAAGGCCTGCGTGGCGGTGGCGATGGAAGCTGTTGGCGGAACGCAAAAGCCCTTGGGCCGAGAGCTACAGCGACTGGCAGATGGCTGTGATCAGGCTCAGACGACCGAAGAACTGAAGACCCCGCTTGGCTTGCTCAGGGACTATCTGAAAGACATTCAGTGACGAAAAGCGCATCGGGGTCATCCCTTCATCATGGATAGCCTCAACTGTGAGAGTGGGCCAGCCCATGAAGATCTCCTGGCTGGCTGCACCCGACCAGAATCTCCCTCCCCACCCCCTTAACATTCAAATTCTGAAATACACCCCGACAGCACCGATGGGAGCTTCAGGGTAGTCTTGGCCCTCTGAGGCATCCACCAAGTTGCCAAATAAAAACCTAGTAGGTTAGTATCTAATCTCATGGAAAAAAGCACTCCCCATTGCAAGCTATCGATCATCAAAGTCTTGGTCGAGGCGGGGAAGGTACGTACCACGCACTCTGCCCGAATGGGGGCGGATGAGCTCGGGCTGGAATTGTTCGATATGCTGGGCGTTGTGATGAGCCTGGCTACCTCGGACTTTTACAAGAGCATGACCACACACGCCGATCACACGATCTGGCAGGACGTATACCGTCCCAAAACCCGGGTCGGCGATGTGTATTTGAAGCTGACGGTGATCGATGACGTACTGATCGTATCCTTCAAGGAGCTATGAACATGAAATGCCCTGCCTGTGGTGCGGCAGAACTGCTCCACGATACTCGTGACCTACCCTACACCTACAAGGGCGAAAACACCGTGATCACGGCAGTGACAGGTGACTTCTGCCCAGTATGCGGCGAGTCCGTTCTGAATCTGGCTGAATCAGACCGCGTCATGCGTGAAATGCGCGCGTTCTCGAAACAGGTCAATACAGCCATTGTTGATCCAGGATTCATTGCCAGCGTGCGCAAGAAACTTTCCCTTGATCAGCGAGAAGCGGCGGAAATCTTCGGCGGAGGCATCAATGCCTTCTCTCGGTACGAGAATGGCAAAACCAAGCCATCGCTGGCCTTGGTCAAGCTGCTTAAAGTACTCGACCGGCACCCAGAGCTGCTGGAAGAAATCAGGACCGCCTGAAGAACTCTCAAGCATCAGGAAACACGCGCCCCCACCCTGTAGGAGCAGAGCTTGCTCCGGGCGGCGTTCCGACGAAGAACGATAACGCGGTGAGCCTGCCAACACCCACCGCCAAAGCGCTACGTCCTGAACCGCGCAGGCCTATGCCTCAAGCAACATCCCCTGCGTAAGATCATCGATCACGGCCTTGCCCATCTCCCCCAGATAATGCGCCGCCCAGGCATAGCGCTCGCCATCCTTTGCGTCTAATGCCGCATCGAGGGACAACGCCTTGGCGCACTGCAACAACAGGGAAGCATGCTCCATGGCTTCCAGCATCGGCACATCGCCATTGACGCGAAACAGCTCGCGGCCTTGGGAACCGCAGGTAGAAAAGGTGACGGCGCCGAGGGTTTTGATTGGGGATGATGTGGTCATTTTGCACCTCTGGCGAATGCCTGGATGCTTGGGATTTGAAACTGAAACTCTTGAGTCGACACGTTCATGCGTTACTCCTACCTTGATGAAGGAGCTGCACCAGTCGTTTCCAGGCGAAGGGTGGCAGCTGTACGCAGGCTGGAAACCGGGAAGATAGGCACCCGGCAGACCCGAAGGCCTCCCGCGCACAGCCGCCATGACACGGACGTGCGGACACAAAAAAGCGCCAACAGTCTAACCATGGTGGCGCCTATGCGCCTATCTTTTGTTCCGCAGGTTTCCAGGCCTGGTCGCTGGATTTTCAACGACATTTCGAGGATAGCGAGATACGCGGAGTGCTTCAAAAAGCGTTTGAAGCGAGATATTTCAGGGCAATCAGTCGACACCTGCTCAGTGCCCCTTGACCCGAAATCACCGTCACCATGGCGAATCTATAATAGCTCTATAACTCACTATAATCCGTGCTGAGAAGAGGCCTCGTCGAGGCCCGAGAGTCGGTCATTAACGATATTCTGCGCGAAGAAAATCTACTGGAAGGGCTCGACTGAAGGGATTTTCGTTAAACCCGCCCAAGCCGAGACCGGGGCGGGCCACTTCAATAACCCTTACCGCTGGTCATCGAAGTGATCCCGTAGAAACTCATACAGGCGATAAGCCCGAAATGCGTTGACTACGAGGCTCCAGGTACGTCGCAGGATCTTTGACATACGTTGGCCCTCCAAGGGTGAGCCAAACCTCCAGCGTACTTACCGGAACACGTACGCCTTCGAGTCCACGTTGATGCACTCAGTGAAGCGGCCAGGTTGATGGCCCTCAGAGCGAGTCCGGCACGGGTTACTAAGCCGTGTCAGAGGGTCCTGAATGCGCGCGATAGCCTGACTACTTCAAAGAGTGCTTAGAACGAGAGAGCCAAAGGAGAATACTTGAATGTTTGAGAACAAAGGGCTGAAAAAAACACCCATTGTGTAACCACTTTAATCAAGAAATCTCAGTGTAAGGCTGTCTCCGTCGCACTCTTGGAAAATTTCGGTTACACCCAAATATTGCAGACGTTAAAAGGTCTGAGTAAAGTGAGCACATCACGTTGATGCACTCAGTGACACCAGCAGGCCAGCGACAAGCTGGCTTGTGGAAAACCGCCCTACTAAGGCGGTTTTTTTTCGCCTGCATTTTTGGCCTTTGCCCTCCTGTCCCATACCCCGAGCCGTAGCCTTCTATACTCAAGTCCAGTCGCAGAAAGAACCGTCCACGTCGCTTTGGTACTGATGAACCCAAAGCCGCATGGCAATCTGCTCTTTATGCCCTGAAGAGGTGCGACAAAGATCGCACCGGACCCCAAAAGAGGCCACTCAGGGTGCCTGGCCAACGGGCATGCCACGATACCGTGACGTGGTGTGTATGCCGCAGCCGACACTTTCGGACAAACGACAACCACCGGGTTTGTCCGTGACCGTGAGGAATGCTGTATGCCTGATGAGATGCTGCACCTGTCTATGGTCAACCGCCTGCTGGAGCGCCACAAAGGCTCCCCCGGCGCACTGTTGCCGATCCTTCATGAGATTCAGGAGGGCATCGGCTACATCCCCGATGCCGCCATTCCAGAGATTGCCCACGCCCTCAACCAGAGCCAGGCCGAGGTTCGCGGCGTAATCAGTTTCTACCACGACTTCCGCACCGCGCCCCCCGCTCGACATATCCTGCGCCTGTGCCGGGCCGAATCCTGCCAGAGCCGCGGCGCCGAACAACTCGCTGCGCAGCTGCGCGACCGCCTGCAACTGAACGACCACGGCAGCAGCGCCGATGGCAGCATCAGCCTGCGTCCGGTCTATTGCCTCGGTGCCTGCGCCTGCTCGCCCGCCCTGGAGCTGGATGGCCAGGTACATGCGCGGCTCAGCGCCGAACGCCTGGACGCCCTGCTCGATGCCTGCCGGGAGGACGCATGATGCCGACGCTCTACCTGCCCACTGACTCCCTGGCCCGCGCCGTCGGTGCCGACGACATCGCCACGGCGCTGCTGGCCCAGGCCCGGGAGCGCAATCTGTCGCTGGATCTGCAACGCACCAGTTCCCGTGGTTTGTACTGGCTCGAACCGCTGCTGGAAGTCGACAGCCCCCAAGGCCGTATCGGCTTCGGCCCAGTGACCGCCGCCGATGTGCCAGCGCTGCTCGATGCCCTGCAAGGCGATCCGTCCAGCCATCCATTGGCCCTGGGCCTGGTGGAACAACTGCCCTACCTGAAGAGCCAGCAACGCCTGCTGTTCGCCCGCGCCGGCATCACCCGCCCCTTGTCCCTGGAGGATTACCGCGCCCACGGCGGCTTCGAGGGCCTGGCCCGGGCCATCGCTCTCGGTGGCGAACAGACCGCCACCGCCGTGCTCGATTCAGGCCTGCGCGGTCGTGGCGGCGCGGCTTTCCCCGCTGGGATCAAATGGCGCACGGTGCGCAGCACCCAGGCGGCGCAGAAGTACATTGTCTGCAACGCCGACGAAGGTGACTCCGGCACCTTCGCCGACCGCATGCTCATGGAGGGCGACCCCTTCCTGTTGATCGAAGGCATGGCCATTGCCGGACTCAGCGTCGGCGCCAGCTACGGCTACATCTATGTACGCTCGGAATATCCACAAGCAGTGGCGACGCTGCGCGAGGCGCTCGGCATCGCCCGCGCCGCCGGCTACCTCGGCAGCGATGTCGGCGGCAGCGGCCTGGCCTTCGACCTGGAAGTGCGGGTCGGTGCCGGCGCCTATATCTGCGGCGAGGAAACCGCCCTGCTGGATTCGCTCGAAGGCAAACGCGGAATCGTCCGCGCCAAGCCGCCGATCCCTGCGCTGCAAGGCCTGTTCGGCCAACCGACACTGGTACACAACGTGCTGACCCTGGCCTCGGTGCCACTGATCCTGGCCAAGGGCGCGCAGTTCTATCGCGACTACGGCATGGGCCGCTCCCTGGGCACCATGCCTTTCCAACTGGCCGGCAACATCCGTCACGGCGGGTTGGTCGAGCGGGCGTTTGGCCTGACCCTGCGCGAGTTGGTGGAAGACTACGGCGGCGGCACCGCCAGCGGTCGACCGCTGAAGGCCGCCCAGGTCGGTGGCCCGCTCGGCGCCTGGGTACCCCCGGAACACTTCGACACCCCGCTGGATTACGAGGCCTTTGCGGCCATTGGCGCCATGCTCGGTCACGGTGGCGTGGTGGTCGCTGACGACAGCCTCGACATGGCCCACATGGCCCGCTTCGCCCTGCAGTTCTGCGCCGAGGAGTCCTGTGGCAAATGCACCCCGTGCCGGATCGGCTCGACGCGCGGCGTGGAGGTGATCGACCGCCTGCTGGCCGCTCCCGACCAGAGCGGTCGCGATGAACAGGCGATCATCCTCAAGGACCTGTGCGACACCCTGCAATACGGTTCGCTGTGCGCGTTGGGCGGCATGACTTCCTATCCGGTCGCCAGCGCCCTCAAGTACTTCCCTGCCGACTTCGGTCTGCAGCCTTCGGAGGCCGACCAATGATCACTCTCTTCGACCCGAAAACCGACATGGACCTGGGCACCCCGGCGCGCGACAGCCAGGTACAGGTCACCTTGAACATCGACGGCCAGAGCATCAGCGTGCCCGAAGGCACCTCGGTGATGCGGGCGGCGGCCATGCTCGGGACCAGCATTCCCAAACTGTGCGCCACCGACAGCCTGGAGCCCTTCGGGTCCTGCCGCATGTGCCTGGTGGAGATCGACGGCATGCGCGGCTATCCCGCGTCCTGCACCACGCCGGTCAGCGAGGGCATGACCGTACACACCCAGACGCCGAAGCTCGCCACCCTGCGACGCAACGTCATGGAGCTGTACATCTCCGACCACCCGCTGGACTGCCTGACCTGCTCGGCCAACGGCAACTGCGAACTGCAAACCGTGGCCGGCCAGGTCGGCCTGCGGGAAGTGCGCTATGGCTACGCCGGTGAAAACCATCTGGCCGACCAGAAAGACACCTCCAACCCCTACTTCGACTACGACCCGAGCAAGTGCATCGTCTGTAACCGCTGCGTGCGCGCCTGCGAAGAAACCCAGGGCACCTTTGCTCTGACCATCACCGGGCGTGGCTTCGAATCGCGGGTCGCGGCGGCCGGTGGCGAGAACTTCCTCGACTCCGAATGCGTGTCCTGCGGCGCCTGCGTGCAGGCCTGCCCCACCGCGACCCTGATGGAAAAAAGCGTGGTCGAACTGGGTCAGCCCGAACACGCCGTGATCACCACCTGCGCCTACTGTGGCGTGGGCTGCTCGTTCCGCGCCGAGATGAAAGGCGACCAGTTGGTACGCATGGTTCCCGACAAGAACGGCCAGGCCAACCATGGCCACTCCTGCGTCAAGGGCCGCTTTGCCTGGGGCTACGCCACCCACCCGGATCGCATCACCAAGCCGATGATCCGCAAGCACATCAGCGACCCCTGGCAGGAAGTCAGCTGGGATGAAGCCGTGACCTATGCCGCCAGCGAATTCCGTCGCCTGCAGCAGAAATATGGGCGCGACTCCATCGGCGGCATTACTTCCAGCCGCTGTACCAACGAAGAAACCTACCTGGTACAGAAACTGGTACGCGCCGCCTTCGGCAACAACAACGTCGACACTTGCGCGCGGGTCTGCCATTCGCCCACCGGCTATGGCCTGAAACAGACCCTCGGCGAATCCGCCGGCACCCAGAGTTTCGACTCGGTGATGCAGGCCGACGTGATCCTCGTGATGGGCGCCAACCCCAGCGACGCCCACCCGGTGTTCGCCTCGCAACTCAAGCGCAGCCTGCGTGAAGGCGCCCGGCTGATCGTCATCGACCCACGGCGCATCGACCTGGTGGACTCGATCCATGCCCGCGCCGAATTGCACCTGGCGCTACGCCCGGGCACCAACGTCGCCATGCTCAATGCACTGGCCCACGTCATCGTCACCGAGGGCCTGCTCGACCAGGACTTTATCGACGCCCGTTGCGAAGGTGTCGACTTCGCCCGCTGGAGCGAGTTCGTCAGCCGCGCGGAAAACTCGCCGGAAGTTCTTGGACTGATCTGCGGCGTCGAAGCCGCCGATATCCGTGCCGCCGCCCGCCTCTATGCTGGCGCCGGCAATGCGGCGATCTACTATGGCCTGGGCGTCACCGAGCACAGCCAGGGCAGCACCGCCGTGATGGGCATCGCCAACCTGGCCATGGCCACCGGCAATATCGGCCGCGAAGGTGTCGGCGTGAACCCGCTGCGCGGGCAGAACAACGTCCAGGGTTCCTGCGACATGGGCTCCTTCCCCCACGAGCTGCCGGGCTACCGGCACATCTCCAACGAAGCGGTGCGCACGCAGTTCGAACAGGCCTGGAACGTGACCCTGCAACCTGATCCGGGCCTGCGCATCCCCAACATGTTCGAGTCCGCGCTGGCCGGCAGCTTCAAGGGCCTGTACTGCCAGGGCGAGGATATCGCCCAGAGCGACCCGAATACCCAACACGTCACCGCGGCGCTGTCGGCCATGGAGTGCGTGGTGGTGCAGGACATCTTCCTCAACGAAACCGCCAAGTTCGCCCACGTGTTCCTGCCGGGCAGCTCGTTCCTGGAAAAGGACGGCACCTTCACCAACGCCGAGCGACGTATCTCGCGGGTGCGCAAGGTCATGGAACCGCTGGGTGGCAAGGCCGACTGGGAAGGCACCGTGGCCCTGGCCAACGCCCTCGGCTACCCGATGAACTACCAGCACCCTTCGCAAATCATGGATGAAATCGCCAGCCTGACGCCGACCTTCACCCACGTCAGCTACGCCGCCCTGGAACGTCACGGCAGCCTGCAATGGCCCTGCAACGCGGCGGCGCCGGACGGCACGCCGACCATGCACATCGACGAGTTCGTACGCGGCAAGGGCCGTTTCATGCTCACCGGCTACGTGCCCACCGAGGAAAAGGTCAACAACCGTTATCCGCTGCTGCTGACCACCGGCCGCATCCTCAGCCAGTACAACGTCGGCGCACAGACCCGACGCACCGACAACGTCGCCTGGCATGACGAAGACCGCCTGGAAATCCACCCGACCGATGCCGAGAGCCGGGGCATCAACGAAGGCGACTGGGTCGGTATCGGCAGCCGCGCGGGCCAGACCGTACTGCGCGCGCGGGTCACCGAGCGGGTCGCACCGGGCGTGGTGTACACCACCTTCCACTTCCCGGAGTCGGGGGCCAACGTCATTACCACCGACAACTCCGACTGGGCCACCAACTGTCCGGAGTACAAGGTCACCGCCGTGGAAGTCAGCCGCGTCTACCACCCCTCGGAGTGGCAAAAACGCTACCAGGCGTTCAGTGACGAACAACAGCGCCTGCTCGACGAACGCCGCCAGGCACGCAGCACCGGAGCAAAAGCGGAGGTACGCCGATGAGCACCGACAACCTGATCAAGATGGCCAACCAGATCGCCCAGTACTTCTCCAGCGAACCGGACGAGCAACTGGCCATGCTCGGCGTGCGCAATCACCTGCAGATGTTCTGGACCCCGGGCATGCGCAAGGAACTGCTGGCCTGGCAGACGGAACACCAGGGCGCGGACCTGCATCCGCTGGCGCAGGCAGCGGTCAGTGGCGCGGGGTGGGAGGCTTAGGTTTACAAGACCGCCTGGAATGATCCCCTGGCCTGTGAAAGCAGGCCAAGGGACGTTCTTGGAGCTGTCTGTGCAAAACTCCGAAGAATCCCACAATCCTGTGGGCGCCGAGCTCCGGGCGGAGTTCCCAGCCCATCTGAAGTGCCTTCCAGCGCCTTTCAAATCTTGAAATACACCCTCGAAGCCCCCTCCATCAGCGCGGGGCAAGCTTGTTTGCAATGCAAGCGAAACGCCCACCATCACGGCAGTGACAGGCGACTTCTGACCGGCGTGCGCCGACTCGGTCCTGGACATGACCGAGTCGGATGTAAGCGCTCCATAAACCCCACATTCAAAGCACTAAGCTAACGCGGGATGCTGGGCTCCCGATACTCTCAGGAGCCCGTGCGCCATGATGCGACCCGACGCCAAAGTCGAAAAAGTGTACCTCTACCCCAAACCTGTAGACTTTCGAAAATCCATCGACGGACTGGCTGCGCTGGTCGAACTGGATATCAAGGTTGCCGTGTTCGACCCGGTACTTTTCGTTTTCCTCAACAAGCCGCGCAACCGAGTGAAAATCTTGTACTGGGAGCGCAACGGCTTCTGCCTTTGGCTCAAACGCCTGGAATCAGAGCGATTCAAAACATCGCCCGATGCCACCGACGAGGCGATTGTCCTCACCGTCCAGGAACTGAACTGGCTGCTCGACGGTTTTGACCTCTGGCGTAACCGTCCCCATCAGGTTTTGACGCCGCGATTCGTGGCCTGATTCGGTATAATCCAGGGCATGAAATCCATGCCCGACAACCTTCCCGACGATCTCCAACTGCTCAAGCAAATGCTTGCGAAGATGCAGTCGCGGGTCGGTTTTCTAGAAGAAGAGAACGCATTGCTGCGCCAGCGCTTGTTCGGACGCAAGTCCGAGCAAACAGCCGATCCGGCCACACCGCAGTTGGCGCTCTTCAACGAAGCCGAAAGCGTCGTCGAAGCTATCGACGAAAACGCTGAAGAAGAGGTTGTCGCCCCCGCCAAGCGCCGTGGCAAGCGCAAGCCGCTGCCTGCCGATCTGCCGCGCATCGAAGTCATCCACGAACTGCCCGAGCACGAACTGACCTGCGCCTGCGGTTGCCGTAAACACAGCATTGGTGAGGAAATCAGCGAGCAGCTTGAGATCGTGCCAATGCAGATCCGCGTGATCAAGCATGTGCGCAAGATCTACGGTTGCCGTGAATGCGAAGCCGCCCCAGTCACTGCGGACAAGCCTGCTCAACTGATTGAAAAAAGCATGGCCAGCCCCAGCGTTTTGGCGATGTTGCTGACTACCAAATACGTTGACGGTTTACCGCTTCATCGATTTGAAAAAGTGTTGGGTCGCTACGGTATTGATATCCCGCGCCAGACTTTGGCTCGCTGGGTGATCCAGTGCGGCGAACACTTTCAGCCGCTGCTGAATTTGATGCGCGACCGGCTACTGGAAAGCCGCGTCATCCACTGCGACGAAACGCGCGTGCAAGTGCTGAAAGAACCAGATCGAGAACCGAGCAGCCAATCCTGGATGTGGGTGCAAACCGGCGGCCCACCGGATAGGCCGGTCATCCTTTTTGACTACTCCACCAGCCGTGCGCAGGAGGTGCCAACGCGCCTGCTCGAAGGTTATCGCGGTTACGTGATGACCGATGACTACGCCGGTTACAATGCCTTGGGCGCGCAGGACGGAGTTGAGCGTCTAGGCTGCTGGGCGCATGCGCGACGCAAGTTTGTTGAAGCACAGAAAGTGCAGCCCAAAGGTAAAACGGGACGTGCGGATATCGCGCTGAATCTGATCAACAAGCTGTATGGGATCGAACGCGACTTGAAGGCCAGTAGCGACGCTGATCGTAAAATCGGCCGTCACGAACATAGCCTGCCGATACTGGCTCAGTTGAAAAGCTGGATCGAAAAGACGCAGCCCCAGGTCACCGCTCAGAATGCCTTGGGCAAAGCCATCAGTTACCTCGCAAGTAACTGGAGCAAGCTGGAGCGATACGTCGAGGAAGGGTATTTGCCGATGGACAACAACGCGGCAGAACGCGCGATCCGCCCCTTCGTGATCGGAAGAAAGAACTGGCTGTTTAGCGACACGCCCAAGGGCGCGACGGCCAGTGCTCAACTTTACAGCTTGGTCGAGACTGCCAAAGCCAACGGCCAAGAGCCTTATGCGTGGCTGCGCCACGCACTGGAACGCCTGCCAACGGCGACTTCGGTTGAGGATTACGAAGCCTTGCTGCCGTGGAACTGCGAACCTCGACTTCACAGCTAAGCGCTTTACCTATCTTTAGCCAAGTGGGGTTTATGGAGCGCTTACAATGAAGGAGCTGTACCACTCGTTTCCAGGCGAAGGGTGGCAGCTGTACGCAGGCTGGAAACCGGGAAGATAGGCACCCGGCAGGCCCGAAGGCCTCCCGCGCACAGCCGCCATGACACGGACGTGCGGACTCAAAAAAGCGCCAGCAGTCTAATCGATGGTGGCGCCTATGCGCCTATCTTTTGTTTCACAGGTTTCCAGGCCCGGTCGCTGGATTGGCAGCGACAGAAAAATAATAGCTGAGCCCGGAAAGCTTTCAAAGCAAGGTTCAAACCAAGATATTTCAAAGCAGATGATAAAACTTATCTCCTTGAAACCCCGCCTATGTACCCTCTAGACAAATTCAACTAAAAATTAAAACCAAAACTCTGAAATCAAAAAAAACGCCACCCGCCATAATTAAATAATTATTTAAAACAAGCTTTCAGAAAAAATCAATCCTCAAATAAAAACATTAAAAAACCACCAACACCTAAGTAACAGGCCTAAGAAACAAAGCATTCCAAGGAGGGTTATCAACGCTAGACTTAAATAAAATTGGTAGTGAATTATTTGGGCAAGTATACGGCAAAACCAATAACAACCCCTGATCTTTGTACCCCAAAGGAGACTTATAAAGTCGCGACCCTATTCTTGAACAAAGCGCCTTCGCCCTAAACTTCTCTTCATCGCTACTCCACAGTCCATTATCTTTATTAGGAAAAGCACAGGAATCGTGAGAAAGGTACTCACAGACATGGTATTTTACATTATCAAAATTATTATCCCTATCAATTTTCCGCTCTCCCTCCTCAGTAGATATCAACATTACAACTAAAACAGGAACATTTAATCTTTCAAGAAGCTCGCCGCAAGTACTTGTAAAATCGGATAGACCATCAGACAACGTTTTCCCCGTCCCAACAACGTCATCTATTATTATAACTGCTTTTGGCGCATCATATTGGGAAATTCCCTCTCCAGAAAGTCTTTTGAAAATATTTGCAGGCTCAATTATCCGGGCTGTTGAGATAGAATTTATTTTTGCGTAGTCCCTAGCGCATTGCGCTCCGCTCTTACCCACCCCATCAACATATGTAATCCAAACATCATTCCGTTTATCAGTCCGCCTCGTCATTGTGGCTGCACCTATTATTGGCCTAACGAAGCGATCATGGGCATCTTTAAACTTTTCTTCTATTTCCGCAGAAGAAAAAAAACGGACATTTTGCAAAATCTTAAAAAGCAATCTTTGATCTTGAAAATCACCAACCTGATCAAGCCAAGCTCTCACATGTTCGCTACCGATTTTTTGTGATTTATATAGAGGCCATGTATCAGTAAGATCTTGAATCTCCCCAGACTTAACGAAGGCCTGATCCTCCGCTTCTTTAATCCCAGCTTCAAGCTCATCAGCATAGGTACTTGTGATAAGTTTAGAAACCCCAAAATCCATCAACCATCGTTGAAAAATTGGAACTGTAAAATACAGTTCTCCATGTCTCTCCCTAAGTATGTCTCTTCGTAAAAAATCGTCAATCAGAGGCTGAACCTCATGTTCTTGAAGTCTTACCCTATCTATATTATCCTTTACCCCTGAAATACTTGGCTTCTTTGACCTTAAAGCCCTCCCTATAGAAACCAAAGCTCTAAGGCGTTTCAGCTCAGTAACTTCAGCCTGCTCTCTCTCCGCATTAATTCCATCCTTCCATATATGAGCAAAAGAATTGGTATCCAGCTCAGACAGCAAAATATTCAGCCCATGCTCAACATCTGAAATTATAATTTCCGTATCCCTCTCAACCGCCGCGTCAGATACAATCTTTGAACACAATAATTTTGTATAATAGGGATGCCCATTAGTAAGCGTAAACAGCAAATTTATGGCCGCATCATCCCAATTCAATTTCCCCTGAACAGGTTTTGTTACCAATTCAACATATTCATTCCATTCGCTTACCCTTGAAAAAAAATCTAGTGGCTCACGCGAAAACTTATTAAGTTGGTCCCCCTGAGCACCAATAATAAATGGCATCCGCTCTCCTCCAACCAGAATGAATGCCAAATTATTTTTCGCTGCTAAAGTCCTTAGGTTAGCAAAAAAAGTTTCAGCCAACGGCCCTATCCGATACATTTCAGGATGTATCTCATCAAACTCATCTAAAACAATTATAAAGCGGAGTTGCGGATGCTTTTTTTCAAGCAAACGAGCAGACTGATTAAGAGCTGAAATGGATTCAGTAAAATCCGGATCAAAGCTATCGACAGCGGGTAACGAATCATGCAAAAACGCGTAAATATTCTCACCTAATGACTTAAGGGTTTTCTCAGGTGACGTCGAACAATACTCACCATATTCAAGATACAGTGTTCTAAAATCAGAGCTCTGTTGTTCCAAATAACTCAAAACCGCTCTTGCCAGCGAAGTTTTTCCGATTCTTTTTTGCCCCGCTATATAAGTTGAAGCCATTGGTTTTTTAGCAGTTTTTTGCCAATAGCACTAACCTTTACCGTACGACCGACAAACATCTCTCCTTCCGCAACCTCTAAACTATATGGCTCAAGCCGTTCCAAAGAAGACCAATCAACATCTGGATCCTGACCTTCAACATGGACATCAAAAATAGTTCCATCAGACTCATCAAATACTTCTCTCCAGTTAATTTGAATTATCATCTTTATTAACTTCGATGAAGAAATCACGCAAGCTCTAACGGAGATTGAAAACTCCCCAACAGGAACATCCCCCAAATGCAGCTGCTCATTATCAAAAATTAAGCTTTGATTATCCGCCCCGCAATCCACCTCAACTCTTACATCAATCGCAGTACTCGGCCCCTTATTAATCATAGGAATAGAAATAATTAAACTTTTATCTTCCTGATGCAAAGGATAGCGCTTAGCTGCCGCTTTAGGTGGGCTCCTTAGCGGTTCAATAACCGATTTAAACTGACTTGATGATGTGTCCTTTATATTATCTAAGGCGATTGAAACCGACGCTAAAAATGGCTTTACAAACTCCCTCGACAAAAAAGAAGTATAGATTCTCACAGCATCCTGTGTATTCGACACCAAGAGGCACAAATCATCAAATATCTCCTTATAACCCGCACCTACACAAGAGTTCAGCAAAGATATTTTTTCGCATATAGACTCCAGCCTTGGCTTAATAATTGAATAATTGAATGGTTGGAGATAGCTCTGAAACTGCCCTTGTCTTAATGCCTTTAAAATCAAATCTCGCTGATTACCAATACTACCCAACTCATTAGGCAACCCCGAAAGAATCTTTAAGTTATCACAAGCACGACCGTGAAATGCTTTTATAAGATGTATTTTCTCAAATGTTTGCTGCTTCTCAAGCCTGCATTGTTTTTTTATCTCGGGAGTATGCGTTTCTACAAGATTTATTATTTTTCTTGGAATTTGGCTATGAGGTTCCTCCAACTGAAGCAACCCCTCTACTGACAGAGCTCTAATTAGCAATAAAACCGCAGTACGGTGTCCCTCCGACGCCGTTTCAATTTTACCTAATACACGCTCAATATTTTCGCCTGAGTAATGACCATTCAGATGGCAAATATTGCAAATCGCAGAGCATAGGGCATCGCGAGCATCTGAGAATGCGCTATCTGTTAAGACTCCTCCACCTAACCTTTCAATTTCTTCTTCAAAACTTGAAACGTAATGAAGTTCCCCACCAATATTTTCTTGTAACGAATTCATTATAAAACCTCGCAGACGCTACCGGCCAAACCGCACATAAAATATAAATATAATAAACCAGCAAAAAAATATAGCAGCCTATAACTTAGTGAGATGGGCAATCATTACCAACTTTCTTATTGCGAACGTACAAAATAGCACTACCTGACACACATCCTCGGCTTTCCAACTCAAACGATTTGCTTTGGCTGCGAATCAAACCACTGAGTTTGGTATGCCCATACAGTCGAGAGTCGAAGTCGGAACGTAACTGGTTGATGTTATTGCCCAGAGCTCCGAGATTCGCCCATCCGTCCTCATCGGCAATGTCATCAAGAATCTTCGCGATAAACCCTACCGGCACCTTCGGCTGCTTCGCCGAAGTTGGAGGGGGTGATGGTTTCTCAACCTCAGAAACAGGATGAGCCACAGCAGAAGGCTTATCCCCCTGCCCGCCCTGCTCCACCACCGCTTCAGCCCGCAAAATCTCGGTATAGATAAACTTGTCGCAAGCCTTCACAAACGGCTTGGGCGTTTTCTCTTCGCCAAAGCCATAGACCGTCATCCCTTCCTCACGCAAGCGCGCGGCCAACCGAGTGAAGTCACTGTCACTGGAAACCAGGCAGAACCCATCGAAGCCGCGCGTATAGAGCAGGTCCATCGCATCGATGATCAGCGAACTGTCCGTGGCGTTCTTGCCCTTGGTGTAGGCAAATTGCTGGATCGGCTGGATGGAGTGATCCAGCATCAGCTTTTTCCAACTGCCCAGTTGCGGCGAGGTCCAGTCGCCGTACATACGCTTCACGCTGGCGATGCCGTATTTGGCGATTTCCTCGAACAGGCCTTCGACAATCGTCGCCTGGGCGTTGTCGGCATCGATCAGCACGGCCAGGTGCTTCTGCTGGTGGTTGTGGGGGGATTTGGCAGCCATTATTCATCCTTGAAAAGTGACTGCCAGGGGCGGGCTGAAGGAGATCAGTACCCGACAGGCAGTTCACTACGTCTTCCTTAACGAACATGAAGGCCTGGGGCATTGGCGCGTTGGAGCGCCAGTAGCGGGGGCTTTGAGGACGACGCTACTATTTTGGCATTACCGCGTCCACTGGCCGGACCAGGGTTTACGACTAAAGGAGGATGAGAACGGAGGGAATTCCTGGGCGTTCACTTGAGACCCGCGCCCTCTGGGCCGGCGGTTTCGCAGGCAAGCCCAACGCCTAAAGGTTTGAGTATTACAAAGTATTTGTAGGAGAGTTCCGCGAGTTTTGCATGAATTCAAACCCGCCCCGACCGAAGTCGGGGCAGGCCACCTCAACAACCCTTACCGCTGATTATCGAAATGATCCCGTAGAAACTCATACAGGCGATAAGCCCGAAATGCGTTGACTACGAGGCTCCAGGTACGTCGCAGGATCTTTGACATACTTCGGCCCCCAAGGTGGGCCAAACCTCCAGCGTACTTACCGGAACACGTACGCCTTCAAGTCCACGTGAAGGACTCCATGAGGCGGCCAGGCTGATGGCCCCCTGAGCGAATCCGGCACGGGTTACTAAGCCGTGTCAGGGGGGCCGAAAATGCGCGCGCAGGCCTGGCTGCCTCGTAGCACTCCTTTAACGTGAGAGCGCCGACATCGTATCCGAACGCCAGTCGTCAGATGTTTCCATCAGGCTGTTTTTTCGACGAAGTTCAATCAAGACATTTCAGGCTGAGCCAGTTTTTGTTCCATCCAGATCTCCCGGTGGATGAGCATTGCACAACACAAAGAGTCTCAGTAACATTGAACCGTCCACGTGAAGGTCTCTATGAGATCAGCAAATCAGTTCCATACTGGATTTGCGAAAATAACCGCCCTACTAAGGCGGTTTTTTTTCGTCCCGACTCAGGCCTGCTCGCCCGCCTCTTCCCGGCGCGCAACACCATGGCGCGACTCGCGCAACTGCCGCTTCAACGTGCGCAACGGCGGCGCATACAGAAAGCCAAACGACACACTGTTCCTGCGCCCTTTCACCGCATGATGCAGCAAGTGCGCCTGATACAGCCGCTTCAGGTAACGATTGCGTGGCCGTGGCCGGAACGGCCAGTAGCGATGCACCATGCCGTCATGCACGATTACATAGATGATCCCGAAAGCCGCCACGCCAGCACCGACCCACTGCAAGGGATCGTGCCCACTGTTACCGAGTACGATCAATGTGATCGCCACCGCCGCCAGCACCAGCAGGTAGATATCGTTGGTCTCGAATGCCCCCAGGTGCTCCTCATGGTGCGAACGGTGCAGGAACCAGCCCCAGCCGTGCATGACGTACTTGTGCGCCAGGTAGCCGACACCCTCCATCGCGACGAAGGTGCAAAGGAACAGGGCAAGGTGGGTCATCATGGAACGCTGTCGGCTCGCAGGAACGTCGGGATGTCAGGGGAAAAGTACCCCCAGCATACCTTGCCGGGCACGAAAATCGAGCCCTGCCCTGACAGGCGTCGCTACGCCCACCCGACTTTCGCTATTATCGACGTAACCTGCGGCGGACAGGCCTGTGCCGCGCCGTCCCGAAATGATCAACGACAAGGATGTTTCATGCTCCGTCTTTCCCCGCGCAACCAGCACTGCCTGCTGGCCCTCATGCTGGCTTGCCTGGCCCTGCCGGCCCATGCCGCCGCCAAGGTGGAACGGCGCTGCGGCTGGTTCGAAAACCCGACACCGGCCAATGCCACCCTCACCGACCGTAACGGCACCTGGGAAATCGCCAGCCAGGGCGGCTACCAGGCCGAAGGCGACTGGCCACAGTTCAGCGGTGCGCAGTGGGTCCGCACCAACGGCCATTACGGCTACGGTTGTGGCTGCATGACCGCCAGCGCCGATCCCGATACCCACCAGTTGAACAACCTGACCAAGGCCACCGCCCGTCCACTGGCGGCCTGTCGCAACGATACAAAGCTGCGGGAACCGGAACACCCACTCGCCCCGCCGCCTGCCCCGAAAGGCGCGATGACGTCCTACCAGGCCACAGGCTTCAGCTTCAGCTATCCAAAAGGCTGGAAGGTCAGCAAGGTCCAGAATTGCCTGAACCTCAATCAACCGAAAACCCGCACCAACGAAGAGTACACCCTCAACCTGTGCGTCCAGCATGGCACCCTGCAGCAGGCGGCCGGCAGCATGATCTTCTCCCTGGAAGATGGCGTCTGGATGCGCAGCGCAGGCATGGACTCGCCCAGCCCCGTCGACCTGATCGAAGGCCCCGGCTGGAAAGGCATGCAAACCACCCAGACCTGTGGTGTCAGCGATGCCGAAACCGGTTTTCACGCAGCCGGCGGCACCTGTCTGATGGCGATTGTCTACAACGCCAAGACCCAACTCCTGTTCGACACCGTCGGTTACTATCAGGACTTCGACACCCTCGACGCAATCATTCGCTCGGTGCGGTTTGACGAGAAGTAGCCGTCACACCCGCGCCTGCACCACCTCGATTCCCAAAAGCCGATACGCCTCGATATCGTCCGTCAGGTGTTGCTCGGTGAACATCGTCTGCAACCGCGCACAAGGCGCCACCACGAACGGCTCCACCGCACCGAGCTTGTCCGCAGTGGTCACGGCCACCACCTGGGAGGCGCTGTCGAGCAGCGCCTGCTTGACGGCCAACTCGTCGTAACGCGAGCAACTGATGCCGACTTGTGGATGAATCGCACAGACGCCCGTGAACAACAGGTCCGCCTTGATCCCCCGGATCAGTCGTACCGCCTCATGCCCCTCCACCGCCATGGTGGCCGGGTTCAACGTGCCGCCCGCGAGAATCACCGTGACGCCCTGGTGCTCGGCCAGGCTCATGGCAATCATCGGCGAACAGGTAACGGCGGTGATGGACAGGCCCACCGGCAGTGACTGGGCGATCTGCAGGGTGGTACTGCCCGAGTCGAACAGGACGATCTGCCCGTCCTCGATCCGCTGCACCGCCAATTGGGCCAGGTGCCGTTTTACCTCGTCGGTCTCGGCGATGCGGGTGAAGTAGTCCTTGCCGGTGTCCTTGGGCCGCGGCAAGGCGCCGCCATGAACCCGTTGCAGCAAACCGGCCTGGGACAGCTCGGCCAGGTCACGGCGGATGGTGTCTTCGGACACCGAAAAATGCTGGCTCAACTCCGAGGCCATGACCTTGCCGTCGCGCTCCAGCAACAGCAGGATCTTCTGCCGCCGGACATGGGGCAGTTCGGAGGAAGAATGAAGGTTTTGCATGTTTTCGCCTGACTATGCATGTTTATGCCGACTTCAAGCGCACTGTATAACAGCCACTCCCACAATCAGGCAAACCCGCGATAATGCGCCTGAGCCTTCCACCCCAAGCCATCAAGCTGTCAGAAAGCTCCGATTCAACGCCTAATTTGCCCGCGAGCCCGCGTAATACTTGAGCCTCCCCCCTTCGGGATTTAATATCCACGCCGCTTATGTCGAGCACTCAGTACCGGTTGCAGATCTGATCCAGTCAGGGCCCCGCTGAGAAGAAAAACTACAGAAGGTGAAGCAATGACGGGTGACAACCTGACACCGGGTTTGCTCAAGCGCGGCTTGAAAAACCGCCATATCCAGCTGATTTCCCTCGGTGGGGCGATTGGTACCGGGCTGTTCCTCGGTTCCGCCGGGGTGCTCAAGTCCGCCGGACCGGCAATGATCCTCGGGTACGCGATCTGCGGTTTCATCGCCTTCCTGATCATGCGCCAATTGGGTGAGATGATCGTCGAGGAACCGGTGGCCGGCTCCTTCAGCCACTTCGCCCACAAGTATTGGGGCGGCTATGCGGGCTTTCTCTGCGGCTGGAACTACTGGGTGCTCTACGTACTGGTCGGCATGGCCGAACTCACTGCAGTGGGCAAGTACGTGCAATTCTGGTGGCCTGAGGTACCGTCCTGGGTCAGCGCAGCGGTATTTTTCGTACTGGTCAACCTGATCAACCTGACCAACGTGAAGACCTTCGGTGAGGCCGAGTTCTGGTTCGCGATCATCAAGGTGGTGGCCATCGTCGGCATGATCGCCCTTGGCGTCTACCTGCTGGTCAGCGGTGTCGGCGGCCCGCAGGCCACGATCAGCAACCTGTGGAGCCATGGCGGCTTCTTCCCCAACGGCGTCAGCGGCCTGCTGATGGCGCTGTGTTTCATCATGTTCTCGTTCGGTGGCCTGGAGCTGGTCGGCATCACCGCCGCCGAGGCCAGCGAGCCGCGCAAGGTGATCCCCAAGGCGATCAACCAGGTGGTCTTGCGCATCCTGATCTTCTACGTCGGCGCACTGACCGTGCTGTTGTCGCTGTATCCGTGGGACCAGTTGCTGGTCACCCTGGGTGCTTCCGGCGACGCCTACAGCGGCAGCCCGTTCGTGCAGATCTTCGCCCTGATCGGCAGCGACACCGCCGCCCAGATCCTCAACGTGGTGGTGCTGACCGCCGCGCTGTCGGTGTACAACAGCGGCGTGTACTGCAACAGCCGCATGTTGTTCGGCCTGGCCGAACAAGGTGATGCGCCGAAGTCGCTGATGAAACTGAACAAGCAGGGCGTCCCCGTGCGGGCCATCGGTGTCTCGGCGCTGGTCACCCTGCTCTGCGTGGTGGTCAACTACGTCGCGCCCCATGAGGCACTGGAGCTGTTGATGGCACTGGTGGTCGCCTCGTTGATCATCAACTGGATCGTGATCAGCCTGACCCACCTGAAATTCCGCAAGGCCATGGAGCAGCAAGGCGTGGTGCCGGGCTTCAAGGCGTTCTGGACACCGTTCAGCAACTACCTGTGCCTGGCGTTCGTCGCGATGATCCTCGTCGTGATGCTGATGATCCCGGGCATCGCCGTCTCGGTCTACGTGATGCCGGTATGGGTGCTGTTCATCTATGGACTGTACCGCCTGCGCCTGGCGAAGGGCTCGCCCCGCACGGCCTGATCACCGGCATGAAGCACAAGGGGACCACCAGGTCCCCTTGTTCAAGGCAAACGCACAGCCCCGTCGTACGGCGTCTGCAAATCGCGCTCGGGAATCTCCCAGACGATCAGCTTCGGCGGCGTCTGCTTGAACGCCGGGCTGTCGAGGTAGGCCTTGGCCGCGCCGGAGAACTCGCCGCCGTCCTTGGCGAAATTGCCTACCGGTGCGCCCAGTGCCGCTTCGAGGAAACCGACGAAGTTCGAGTTGCGCGAAAACGAGGTGCCGATCAACGCCGTATTGGGCAGGTTGTCGTCGCCGAACAGGTCGTCGAGATTGTCACCACCCGCTTCCTGCACCTGCTCCTTGATCTGCGTTGCCGCCACGTTCTCAACCCGTGGCTGCAACTTCGTCGGCAACCAATCGATACCCGCCAGGCGCACCAGGTCTCCCGGACGCACGGCACTCGGCTCGCCCACCAGGTCAAAATGCTTGCGTGGCGTCGGCTCGAACTTCAGCCCTTCGATCATCCGGGCAACCTGCCCCGCCGCAGCCTTCGCCCCGGCTTCGCTCCAATGCGTATCGGTTCGCAGATAGGCCGCCTCGCCAACTGCCTGCAAGGTCGGTGTCAGGTTCAGCGCAGTCACCCCAGCGCCCTGCAACAAGCCCAGCCATTCATCAATTCGGGGTGCCAACACCGCCGGGCGGCTCAGCTTGCACAGTTGGCTGGCGACGATCCGGCTCTTGTCCGGCACCACTGCCACCACCAACTGGATGCCCCGCTTGCCCAATGCCTGCTGCAACTCACTCACCGCCTGAACCTTGGCCCGGGCATTGAGCGCGGCATTGCGGTTCAGCCGCAGCTCATCGGTGAGGAACAGCCAGTCCGGACAACCTTCACGTACCCGCGGACCGAGATCGCCGAAGGCCAGCCAGCTGCCGCCCCGTTCCAGATCGGCAGCCTGTTTCGGTACCGGGGCATCGGACAGGGTTTTGGCAAACCGATGGGTAATGTCGCCGTGCAGCAACATGTCCTGGGTGACGGTCTTGGGCAGGAACTCGATCTTGCCCTTGAACATCAGCCAGACACAGGACACCAGGCCCAGCGCCAGGAACAGCATGAAGATCACCCCTGCCAACGGGCTGACGCGTAGCGCCAGCTCCGTGGGGGGCGTGGGGGCGGTCGACGGGGATTGCGTTGGTTTGGTCATCAGAACTGAAAGTACAGAAAGGGCACGGCTTCACGGCTGGCGATCAGAGCGAACGACAGCATGAACCCGAGCACGGGCCAAAGGGCCGCAGTCAGCGCGAACCACGCACTGCCGGCGAATCGTCTTTCACAACGCGTTTGCAACAGCGGCGCGAGGATGCACACCACCCCAAGCAAGGCCGCCAGGCCGTGTACCGGCCGCAGGGTCACCGCCAGCGCATCGCCCAGGGCCAAACCGTGCTGACCGAACTGGCCGCCATACATGCTCAACGCCGTGGCGAAATCCGGAGAGCGGAACAGCGTCCACGCCAGGCACACGAACAGCAGCGTCGCCGTGTGCGAGGCCCAGCGCGGCAGGCCCGGCAGACTGGAGCGCGACCAGGCACGGTCGACGCACAACGCCACACCATGGGCCGAACCCCACAGCAGGTAGTTCCAGCTATCACCACCATGCCACAGACCGGCGATGGCCATGGTCAGGAACAGGTTGCGATAGGTTTTCCAGGAGCCCTTGCGATTGCCACCCAGCGAGATGTACAGGTAATCGCGCAACCAGCTGGACAACGACAGATGCCAGCGCCGCCAGAAGTCCTGGATGCTGTAAGCCAGATACGGACGATTGAAGTTCTCCGGGAAGTGAAAGCCCAGCATCAGGCCCAGGCCGATGGCCATGGCGCTGTAGCCGGCGAAGTCGAAGAACAGTTGCAGCGAGTACGCCAGGCAGCCGATCCAGGCATCGACGAACGATGGGTTTTCCAGATGGAAAGCCACGTCGACCAACGGCGACAGCGTGTCCGCCACCAGCACCTTCATGCACATGCCGATCATGAAACGGCGTGCACCCAGGGAGAAATTCAGCCAGTTGAAGTAACGCTGGTTGAGCTCGCGACGAACCCAGTCATAACGAATGATCGGGCCGGCAATGGAGTGACCGAACATGGAGATGTAGGTCGCGTAGTTGATGAAACTACGCTCCACCGGGACCACGTGCCGATGCACATCGACCAGGTAGGAAATCGCCTGCAGCACGATGAAGGACAGCCCCGCCGGCAACGCCACCTTCTGCCAGGCAATCGGCATCGCGCCGTATCCGATGATCAGCTCGTTCCAGGTACCGACAAGGATATTGGCGTACTTGTACCAGCAGAGCACGGCAGTGTTGATCACGATCAACGCCACCAGCAGCCGGATACGCCCACGGCCGTCCTCCCGCGAGCGGTCGACCAGCAGGCCGCCAACCCAGGCCAGCACCGTCAGGACCATGTGCAGGAACAGGAACAACGGGCTGAGCCAGCCATAGAACAGCCAACTGCCGATCAGCAGGATGACGTTGCGCCATGCCGGTCTTGCCAAGGCATAGACCAGCAGGAACGCAGGCAGGAACAGCGTCAGGAACTCGAGCGAGGCGAAAACCATGGCGACGGGTGCTTCCGATTCAGTTGGACACGCTGTCCGTGGCGGTAATAAGGCGCGGCCCCGTCGATGAAGGCAGTATCAACAGACTGTAGCGCTTGTTGGCCTCCAACGCTCCGAGTTCGACAGACGCACCGACCGGCTTGCCGGCACAGACCAGTTGGACCGCCAGCGAGCCACGCGGGTTGAGTTCCTGGCGTCGCGGATTGCCGGCCGGGGCTTTCTGGAACAGGTCGACATCGCGCCCGGCCAGGTTGACCCGGGCCTCGGCGCAACCGGAGTCGGCATCGAACAGCGCCAGCGAGGCCTTGAGCTGATTGGGAATGTCGAAAGCTTCGTTGACCACCAGTTGGCGAATACCCTGCTTGCCATCGTCCAGGGCAAACACCGTGGCGAAGTCGCCAGCAGCGACCTTCGCGTCCAGCGCGACCTTGTGACCGTCACGGCTCAAGGTGCCCTTGATCGACTGGCCACCGGGTACCGGGATGAAGTCGCTGACGGTCTTGTCGCCTTCAAGCTTCAGACTGGTCTTGGCCCCGTCGGGCGTCAGCTCCAGGGGGCTGGCGGACACGTTGACGAAGCGCAGATAGGCCGAGTCCTGGGAAGGACCGGTGGGATACAGGGCGATCTGCGCACCGAACGCCGGCGCGATCAGGGCAGCCCCGAGGAGGCCGCCGACAAGACCAAAAGTCCGTTTCACTTATTTCGCTCCCTTCACGGCGCTCGCCGGCAGTTCACCGATGGATTTGCCGATCGCCGCCGCCCACGACTTGTAGCCGGCAATGGTGAAGTGTTGGCCGTCGGAGGTGATCCACTCGCCCGGTTTGGAGAACTTGGTCGAGTCGATGTAGGTGCATGGCGCGACCATGTTCGCCAGGGTGCCGGCGACCAGTTGCGTACGCACCTGGTTCTTGCCGTAGGTGTTCTCGTTGGTGTTGCTGCCGTTGGCCTTGCCCCACGCCGGCCCGACCCAGACGCACTTGGCGCCGCTGTCGGCGATCTGCTTGGTCAGCGCGGTCACGCTCTGGTAGGCCCAGACCTTGGGAAACGGCGTGGTTTTGTAGGAGGCCATGGTGTCACCCATGATCAACACCACCAGGTCCGGCTTGTCCTTGGCGATCACGTCCTTGATCGGCTGGGTGTCCATGGTGCCACGGCTCATGACCTTGATCTTTTCGCCGGGCTCGCGGGTAGCGCCGCAGTCGAGCTTGAGTTTCGGTGTGACCCAGTCGGCCGGGTTGGCGCCACAGGCACCGATCGCATGCACCTGGGCACCCTGCTGGGTCAGGTTGTCATACAGCGGGTTCATCAGCGAGTCGGGAAAACTCATGTGGCTTTCGCCAATCACGAGCAAGGTCAAACCAGCGAGCACGGAAGAAGCCATCAAACATTCCTCGTTGAATCAATTCGAATAGGGGGAACCAAAGGGACTGACAGGCAGGTCCATCGGACCGGTCATGTCCTCAAAGGTATAACGCAGGTACAGACCACCGGCGACCTGACGGTAATCACTGGCATTGTCCACGCCAAGCGTACCGCCGAGAAAGAAGTTTGAACCGAACTTGTATTCGCCGGCAGCGCTCAAGCTGTAGCCGATGCCGGTCTTGTTATCGCCGTCATAGCGGCTCAGGCCGGCTGCCGTGGCATTGGCCTGATACTCGCTGTGGCCGGGGAGGATCTCGGCGCTGTCCTGACCGATATGCTGGACACCGATCGAGGACTTGATCCGGTAGGTGAAGCGCTCGGTGCGCTGCGACCAACTGACCGGCACGCCCAGGGCGAAGAAGGTCTGCGGACTGAAGTAGCCGCCATGGCCATAGGTGTAGAAATCCTGATTCTCGGAGTAGTGCAAGGCGGAGCCGCTCAGACCCACGGTGAGGATACTGCCCGGCGTGTTGCGCAGGTACCAGTAGACACCACTGCCCAGTTCGAAGCGGTTGTTGTCGTCGACATTGTGGCCCTCCAGCAGATGCGCCGAGCTGTAGCCGTAGGCACCGAACTTCTGGTTGTCGTAGCCCAACTCGCCCCGCACGCCATTGGCGGTAACACCGCCCCACTTCTCGCCGGTACGCGGATCACGGGAGCCAGCGAACGAGGTCACGCTATCGGTGACCATACGGCGCGAAGCACTGACGCCATAGCTGAAGTTCGGGTTGGCGGAGAATGGCCGGTTGAGGCTGACACCACCGATCGGCGTGCTGTAGGTAAAGCCGATCGGACTCATGCCGACATCAGCCTTGAGCCCGTTGTCCTTGTCACGATAGGCCACGGCCAAACCGACCCCGCTGTCCTTCTGGCTACCGACGAGAGCGGTGCCACTGGTGCCGAAGCGTGACGAACCATTGGCACCGGGGCTGCCCGAGTACAGGAAGACCGGAGTGACCTGCAAGGCGATGCTCGCCAGGTTCGAGCCGACAGGGAAACTGGCTTCGAACGGTGTCTCGATGTCCGTCAGCTTGCCCAGGCCCTTCTCGCTGTTGTTGTTGCGCACAGTGAGCCCCTGAACCACATAACCCGTGCGGTCCTGGAGAATATCGTTGAGCGCCGCCTGCGCCGGGCTCAAGCCCGCTCCGGGTGCGGTGTCGCGTGCATAGGCCTCCTCGCCAAACGGATTGGCGCTGCGGCTGGCGACCGGGGCGGGCGCAGTGGCCTGAGCCTTCTGCGCGACCGGAGCCGGAATCAGTTCCATGTCACCCGCGCTCAGGCCAGTGGATGAAGCGTCGACCGGCGGCGGAATCAACGACGCCTGGGCCAGTGCCGTACCCTGGCGACGCTGTCCGGCCAACCCGACGAAGGGGTTGGACGACACGGCGCTGCCACTCGCAACGTTGGCAACATAGGTGTCGACCCGCTGGCCGTTCTCGATCTCGATGGCCTTGCGCAGCAAACGGGCGGCTTCGCCAGTCTTGCCCATTTCGCGATAGATTCGCGCCGAAGCGGTCAACGTCAGCGGCACGCCAGGCTCGAGTTCCAGGGCCTTTTCCACGGAATGCTCGGCCAACGAGTAGTCGCGGCCCTGCATGGCGATATCAGCCAGGCCCAGTTGCAGCTTGGCATTGCCGGGGTCGGCCTTGATCAGCGGTTCATAAAGGTTGCGCGCCTTGTCGACGTTGCCACTGGCAGCGTACATGCGTGCCAGCGAGGAAATCGCCAGGCTGTCATTCGGACGCTGCTGCAGCGCTGGCGACAACATGTCGTAGGCGGCGACCAGGTCATTCTTCTCACGCAGCTCATCGGCCTGCTTGACCCGGTAGAGAAACACCAGGTCCTCATACCGTTTGCTGGCGGTCTCGCCCATCGGCTTGCCCTGCAACTGACGCAGGATCTCGCTGGCCTCGGCATCCCGGTCGGCCTTGAGCAACACGCCCGCGTACAACAATTGCAGATCCGGGGTCGATTCGGACTTGTCCAGCAGGTCACGCATGAGGCTGACGGCCTGGTCCGGGTTACCGGCTTCGGCATAGGCGCTGGCCAGCACCGCCACGCGCTCGGGCTTGCCACGGGTCAGCGGTTCGCAGCGCGACAGCAGGCCCCAGGCGTCCTGGCGCTGACCGCGACGGGCAACGTCCACCGCCAGTTCGGTCTGCACGTGCAGGCGGATGTCCAGCTCCATCTCGTTCATGTCGGTACTGCGCTTGGCCGCCGGAATCCGCGACAGCGTGCGCAGGGCCTTGGTCCACTCGCCCAGTTCGGCCGAGAGCAAGGTGCTGGTGTAGAGCGCATCGGGCTGGTCGGGTTGCTGCTTGAGCAACTCGTCGATCAGATCACGAGCGACCTGGGCCTGACCTTGGCGCAGGTAGACCCGGGCCAGGGCGAAACGGATCCAGGGATTTTTCGGATCGTCGGCCAGAGCTTCCTTGTAGGCTTTCTGCGCACCGGTCAGATCACCACGACGCTCGGCGAGCTTGGCCACCTGAGTCGCGCGCAATGCCCGAATATGCACGCTCGGCGCCAGGCGAGCCTGTTCCGCCGATGACAGCCGATCGATCAGTTGCAAGGCTTCGTCGGACTTGCCAGCCCGCGACAGCACGCCGATCAGTCCACTCAAGGCATCCGGGTAGTTGGCATTTCTCGCCAGCACCTGGCGATAACCGGCTTCGGCGGTATCCAACTGTCCGGCCTGGGCGTACCAACCCGCCAGTGCGGTCGGGCCAGCGGGCTCCACCGGGTTCTTGGCGATGGCTTGCTCGATCAGTTCCCGCGCCTGGGCCTGGCGGCCGCTGCGCTGGGCGTCATTGGCACGGTCGAGAAGAATCCAGTAACGCACGTCTTCAAGGGCGCTTTTCCATTGCGCACCGGCACCGGTGCGGGTCGCCTGCACCAGATAGTTTTCCGCTTCACCGAGGCGTTTCTGCTGTTGGCGCAGGATGCCCATGCCACCCAGGGCATCGTAGTCGTCGGGCTTGTCCTTGAGGCGTGCCTGCAATTCCTGCTCGGCGGTCGCCAGGTCGCCCGCATCGAGCGCCTTGAGGCCGCGGGCGACATGCGGATCGCGCTGCCAACCGGAACCTGTGCGGCCCTGGGCGATGCCCTTGTTCATCAATGCGCGGATCTCGCTGTCATCCGGGTGCGCCTGCAGGTACTGCTCGAACAGCGAGACCTGGTCCCGCGACGGCGGCCCGAGCCAGACCAGGGCGAAGCGCCAGGTCTCGTCGGCGTTGCCGCCGATGTCCGGGTTATGCGAGAGCCGCGCCAGGGCACGGATACCTTCCGGGCGACTCTCGGGGTTACGTGCCAGGTGCAGTGCCAACCACAGGTCGAGGATCGCATCGTCCGGACGTTCGCGGTGCAGGCGCTCCAGACCGACACGGGCCTCCGGCCAGCCGCCGGTGGAGAAACCCAGGGTGTTGTAATACTCGCGGGCGATCAGGCCCTGCGGCTGGTGGCCATCGAACAGTTGTCGATAGACCGCAACGGCCTGGTCGCGCTCGCCGGCATCGCTCAACTCGCGGGCTTTTTCCAGCAGTTGTTTCTTTTCCGGCGGGCTCAGGGCGATGTCCTGCTCAAGCTGCAGTGCCTGACGCGGCAGCGGCTGGATCGCCTGCAAGCGAGCCAGGTAATTCTGCGCGTTGGCGATGCGCTGGCGCTGTACCTCGATCAGGCCCAGGCCGTACAGCGCATCCGGTTGATTGGCGTCCAGGCTCAGCAGACGACTCCAGGCCTCGGCCGCGCGATCGGGTTTTTCCTTGGCCTGCCAGTAATAACCCTGCTGGATCAGCAACGATTGCGGGCTGCCGGTTTCGGCGGCGAAGCCGACACTGGAAGCCAGGGCGGCACAGACCGCCAGGGCTAGGGTTTGCTGGCGCATGCGGCCTCCCAGGATACGTTCACAGTGCCGTCCTTGTTGAACTGATAGCGGTGTTCACTCCAGCCCAGGGAAAACAGGCTCAGCATCACGTGATAATACTGATGCTGTTGATAGGCCGGGTCGGCCGGATCGGTGAAGTGCGCAATCGCCTGGTCAACCAGGCGTTGCTGTTGGTCCGCCAGCAATGGCAGCCCCTTGGCCCGCAGGTACGGCACCAGCGATGCCGAGAAACCGTAGGGCCCGATACCCTCGGTGGCGCCGGTCAGTACCTGGACCTTCTCCGGCGGCACGCCAGTGGACGCGGTGGACTGTGCCATGCCATCGAGATGGTCGAGCATCGGCTTGGCCAGCGGATCGGCCGGCGACGTCAGGCCGGCCCAGAGGTAGGTACGGATCGCATCGTAGCTGCCCAGCGCATTGGTGAACTTGTCGACCACGAACATGCCCTTGTTGAGGTCCGTCCCGCGATACCCCACCCAGTCCGGGACAAAGCCGAAACGGTTCATGTTCTTGTCGGCGATCATCTTCGCGGTGCTTTCGGCCACTGCGTTCCAGGGGCCGGCGGGAAGCTCCTTGTTGAAGCGCCGCAACAGCGGGATCGGTGTGTAGCTGGCGTTGAAACGCCACAGCTGATCCGGGTGTTCATAACCCACAGGTCCTGGCAGGAGCATCTTGCCGAGCCCGGGGATGTCGCGGATCAGGGTCTTTTGCACGTTGTCCAGAATCCGCTGCGCATCGGCCCGGTAAGCCGGTTTTTTCCACAGGCGATCGGCTTCGAGCAAGGCGTAGGCGAACCACAGATCGGAATCGCTGGCAGAGTTCTTGTCGATGATCCCCCAGGTACCGGCCGGTGTCGGCCCCCACAACCAGCCGGGCAGGTTCTGCGCGATATCGGCACCGGCCATATTGTCCCGGGTCCAACGCCACAGGGCATCGAAGGTCACCGGGTCGTTGGCGACCAGTGCGAAGAACATACCGTAGGACTGGCCCTCGGAACTGCTCTGGTTGGGGTCCATGCTCGAACCCAGCATGCGTCCGTCCTTCTGCACGAAGCGCTCGGCATAGTTCTTCCACAGGGGCCAGTTCTGCACGCTGCAGCCCTCGGCGGCTTGCGCCGCCATCGGCAGCAGCAATGCCAGGGGCAGCAGGCCACGCCCGAGCAAGCGCCCCAGGCCTTTTACACCGCTCAAATTGCGCACACTCATGACAGACGCTTCCGAGCCCGCGAGCGCAGGAACAGGAACAGCAGCAGGCTCACCAGCGCCAGTCCGCAGACCGTCACCAGCAGCATCCATATCAGGTTCTGCGAGAGCATCCACTGCACGCGCTTGAACAGGCTCAGGTCGCCGACGTAATACTGTTCATCCGCCACCAGCGAAGTGATGCGCTTGTCCTGCACCACGGCCAGGCTGCCCTGGATGGTGTCCTTGTACTGATCGCCACCGATCAGCGCGGCCGTGGCATCGGCCAGGCCTTCGGGCTTGCCGCTGGCAATCACCACCACACTGCGCTCGGCCTTGAGTGGCGACTCGAAGCCGGCCAGATAAGTGCTGCTGTTGGCACCGCTGTAGGTCACTTGCAGGCGCGGCTTGCGCTGGTTGGCCTGTGGATCGGGGCTGATCCAGTCACGCACGCGCAAGGTCAGGTCGGACAGATTGAAACGGTGGCCCGTCCCTTCGACAGCCGCCGGCAGGCGGTTGGCCCACTGTTGCAGCAATGGCTGGTTGTCGCCCGAAGCGAACACCAGCAGATCCTTGTCGCTGACCGCCTGCACGTCCTTGGGCTGCACCACGGTCACGCCCGTCGCCGGGTAGCCGGTGGACTCGCCGAACCGACCCAGCACGGTCAGGTACGCGCCCCATTCCTGCGGGCCACTGCCATCAGGCAAGACCACGGCGCTCTGCGAGAGGTCGGCCAGGCGGGTGAACGGGAAGCCGCTGTCGTTGAAGATCCCCAGGTTGGGCAAGGCGACGTAATGGTTGAAGCCGCGCAGGTCGAGGCTCGAATCCGGGTCGATGAGACCGCGCATGTTGTCGATGATGATGTCGCGGCATTCGCCCTGCTTGATGTAGTCGAACATGAAGCGCAGTTGCAACTGCGAGCGCGACGAGGCGACACCCAGCGGCAACAGCACCTGGGCTTCGCGCGGCAGGCTTTCATCCTTCTTGAGCATCGCCAGCAGGTTTTCGCCACCGTCGAGGCTCTTGAGCGAAGGCAATGGCATCGACTTCATGAAGGTGTTGTTCAGGCTCACCAGCAACGAGGAATTCGCCGATTCCTGTTGCGGCGTGTAGCGGTACTTCAGGTCCAGCGGCACACCTGCTTCGCGCCAGTTGAACAGGTCGGGCGGCAGGCGCATGGGAATGCTGATGCTGCCGGGGTTGTAGCCGGACACGCTGAGCTGCTTGGTGTCGATCAACTCACCCAGGCGCACGGGGCGGTCCGACGGCAGCCAGTTCGGCGCATCGTAGGGGCGGCGTGGGCTCAGCGGATCGAGATGATCGATGACCACGCTGTTGCCCACCAGCGCCTTGCTGCCGAGCGCTACGGCGCTGGCGGCCAGCTTGAGTTCGGCAGCGTCACGACCGGCGACGATCAGCAACTTGCCATGCGGATCGTTCGGGTTGGTCTGCAAGGAGACCGTCGCGCCCTTGAGTTCCGGGATCTGCAGGCTGCCCAGTTGCACGGCCTCCTTGCTTTCGACCAGGACAATGGCGTTGCCCTGCTGGGGAATCTGGCCCTGGACGCTGGTGAAGTTGGCGCCACGATAAGCGGCCAGTGCGCCCATCCACGACGACAGGGCGCCTGCAGCTTCAAGCGTGGCGTTATCCGGTTGCCGGGCAAACACGAACGGCAGCTCGAGTTGGCGCGAATCGCGACGGTCGAAGAACGGCAGCGGCAGAATCGACAGGTCGTTCTTGAGTTCGATCGGCGAAATGCTGAGCTTGAGCTCGGAACCGACGTTGATCTTGGCCCACAGGCTGCTGTGCTGCGGGTCTTCGCACTGCATGGTGTAGTGCCCGATGAATTGCAGGCGCAGGCGGTTGAACTCGGTGATCAGGTGCGGCGGGATGTTCACCACCTGCTGCTGAGGCTGACCAGCGCCTTCCTTGGGCAGCGCCAGGCTGGCGGCGACCTCGTCGTTGACCAGTACGTTGATCTGCGACAGATCAGCGAGCAGCGCCGGCGAGTAGCTGTAGCTCAAGACCAGTTGCGCACCGTTGACCACTTCATCGGCACGGATATCGAAGTTCACTGCATCCGAGGCTTCGACACCTTGCAGGTTCATGGTGTCCAGGCGCCCCAGTTGCTTGAGGGTCAGCTCACGGGTGTAGCTGCCGGCCGGTTGGGCCACGGCATTGGTCACGACGACATTGCCCACAGCGGGGCTGAGCGCGGCGTTGTTGCCCACAGCGGTGTCGGCGTAAGCCATGTGAATCATTGCGCCCAGACACAGCACCGACGAAGCCAGGCGCATGAAAGGGTGACGTGGGCAGCGAGCGGCGCGGCGGTCCGAGGATTTCATGATCATGACTTGTCCATAAGGGGGTCGAGCGGTTTCGAATGAGCGGATTTGGCAGCCAGACGGTCGCGGGTCTGCAGGACGATGGCCTTGAACAAGGCGCCCATGCCGATCACGCCGATGGCACTGACTTCGCGCAGGGCCGACAGGGGGGTATCGAGCTTGCCGCTGCCCCAACTGGTAGCCCAGGTGTCGGCGCGGGAGAAGGTCATGCGTACCAGCTCGCTCTGCTGACGCAGGCTTAGCGGGTCGAACAGCGCGCCCAGGTACTGGCCCTTGCTGAACACCACGGTCGTGTCGAACTGACTGGTGTGCGAATTGCGGAACAGCGACACGCGCACACGTTCACCGGCAGCCACCGTGGTGCCCTCCGGCAACTTGAGGCCGAGGCCGCGCTGGGAGAAATCCTGGGTCATGCCGTAGACCTCGGTGCCATCGGACAGCTCGATCCTGACCGGCAGCTCGGCGCGAACCCGCGGTTCGGAACGGACCTGGCGGGTTTCAGAAGCCACCGCGACCGCAGCGCTGGTGATGATCAGGTTGTAGAGCGTCCAGACACAGTTGATCAGCACGGTGATCTCGGTATCGGCCTCGCCCCAGATCAACTGATGGATGCCGAACAGCAGGCCGATCAGGTTCAGCGCCAGCAGCACGATGTAGGGCCGGGCCAGCTTCCAGTCGAAATATTCCTTGTCGATGATGCCGCCCTTGTCGGTGACGTTGAAGCCACCGAACTTGGGGTTGACCAGCGCCATCAGCACCGGCGGCATGATGTACCAGGCCAGTACCGTCTCGTAGACCTCGTTCCAGAACGAATGCCGAAAGCGCCCCTGGATGCAGGAGTTGGTCAGGTTGGAGTGGAACAGGTGCGGCAAGGCATAGGCGGTGATCATCAACGCCGAGGCGTGGAAGATCTGCGCACCGAAAATCAGGTAGGCCAGCGGCGCGGTGAGGAACACCAGCCGGGGCAGACCATAGAAGAAGTGCAGCATGGCGTTGGCGTAGCAAACACGCTGCCCCAGATTCAGGCCTTTGCCCATCAAGGGATTGTCGACGCGAAAGATCTGCGCCATGCCCCGTGCCCAGCGGATACGCTGGCTGATGTGGCGCGACAGGCTTTCGGTCGCAAGACCCGCCGCCTGGGGAATCGCCAGGTAGGCAGTGTTGTAGCCGGCACGGTTGAGCTTGAGCGCGGTGTGGGCGTCTTCGGTCACGGTCTCGACCGCCACCCCACCGATCTCTTCCAGCGGCTTGCGACGCAGGATCGCGCAGGAACCACAGAAGAACGTGGCGTTCCACAGGTCGTTACCGTCCTGCACCAGACCATAGAACAGTTCGCCTTCGTTGGGTACGGCGCGGAAGGTATTGAGGTTTTTCTCGAACGGGTCCGGGGAAAAGAAGAAGTGCGGCGTCTGCAGCATCGCCAGCTTCGAATCCTTGAGGAACCAGCCCATGCCGATCTGCAGGAAGGAACGGGTCGGCACGTGGTCGGCGTCGAACATGGCGATGTATTCGCCATCGGTCACCTTGAGTGCTTCGTTGAGGTTACCGGCCTTGGCGTGGAAGTTGTTGTCGCGGGTGATGTAGTTGACCCCGATGCGGTTGCAGAACAGGCGGAACTCATCGCGGCGACCATCGTCGAGCACGTGCACGCGCAGCTTGTCTTTCGGCCAGTCCATCGCCTGGGCGGCGAAGATGCTCAGCTTCACGATGTTCAGGGCTTCGTTGTAGGTGGGGATGAACACATCCACCGTCGGCCAGTCATTCGGGTCGCCGCTCAGCAGCACCGGACGACGACGCAGCGGCCAGGCAGTCTGCACGTAACCGAAGACCAGTACGACCAGTGCATAGATTTCCGCCAGGACCAGGCCATAGCCGAACAGCATGTCCAGCCAGCCTTCGAAGCCCAGGGTATCGGTCAGACGCCAATACAGATAACGCAGGGATGCCACCAGTGACAGCACGATCAGCGCCAGGATCGGAAAACGACCAGGTACGCGCTTGATCAGCAAGGCGGAACCGAAGCACAGCGCCGCGAACAGGCACTGGGTGTAAAGATCCAGCGGCGCGCTGACGATGCAGACCAGCAACAGGCAGGCGATGATCGCACCCGCCAGAACCAGTGTGCGGCGCAATACGCTCGGCCACTGTTTGATGTGTGCCAGCCAGGAATTGAGGCGCAACTCGGAGCGCCCCGGGTCTTGGGACGTGAAATTGGGATCGATGGTCATGACAGATGAGACTCTTGCGTACCTTGCATGAGCAGTTCGCACAGCGCGCCTGCCACGTCGAGAATGTCCTGGCAGCCTCGAGTACTCGGGGTATGCGCCAGCGGATTACGCTCATAGGCCAACGCTTCGCCGAGGAAGTGATCCTGACGGACCACACCCAGCAACGAGTTGCCGATTTTTCTTTTCAATACTTCGCAGACATCGAGGCTGAACTGGCGCGAAGTATCCAACTGGTTGATGACATATTTGCACGACAACGGCCTCTCCCCCTGCCGATAAGGCGTCAGCAGGCGGTCAATCTGTTCCAGGCTGGAATAGGACGCGCCATCGGCGAGCGTCACCACCACCGCAACGTCGGCGATGGCCAGCGCCTGGGCCAGGTAAGCCGTCGCCCCGCAGGGTGTATCGATGATCACGGTGTCGCGCTCGCCCAGTTCCAGACCGGCCAGGTGCCGAGCCAGCCAGGTCGGATCGGCACGCAGAGCGCTTTCGAAATCGACACGCTCGTCCTCGCTCACCACGCCATAGGCCAGGCAGTGGCTGGCCGAAAAACCGTCACGCAACAGACGTCGCCAATCCTGCTGGGAATGATCCTGGGCGATGCCCGGCCATTGGTCGTTGCCCCCCAGATGCAGACACAAGGCATTCTGTGGATCGAAATCAAGTGCCAGGGTCCGGCCACCGTCACGCTTGAGCGTGCTGGCCAGGGCAGCGGCCAAGGTGCTCTTGCCGACGCCCCCCTTGGCCGAGACCATGGCGATGACCTTGGCTTTGAGCACCGTGCGCTCACCGGCCTGCGCAGGAGCATTGACGGCACTGACTTCGCGTTGCTGCTCGATTTCCGCCAGCAGCCGGCTCAGGGATGTCACGCCAACCGCCGTTGCCAGCGGGGCAACCGCCGTTGCGTTGACGGCCGCTGGCACAGGCGCAACAGAAACAGGGGGCGCTGAGACGGCCGGCGACGGCACATCCGGGATGTCGATGGGTGCCGAAACAGCGGCTTGGGACAAGGGTTCGACCGGGGCCACCGGCTGCAGAGCATTCAACGTCTCGATCAGTTGAGTCGCTGCCTCTTCGGCGTAGTCATAGGACGGCTCGACTTCAAGATAGTCTTGCGCACTACCTCCGAATCTCTTGAAGAGATTCGCGATATCGTCAGAAAGATGCATGCAGGTGTCCCTTTGTACAATAGAAATTCGAAACAAGCGTCCAAAGGGACAAGCACCAACCCTGGTCCTACAACGTCCATTATTCCCGACGGCTTCCCCTACCGGTAGTAGCAATATGATGGTGTCATTATTTTGTTGTCTAATTGATTTTGTTCAGCCCGAATAATCGAAAAGCCAAAATTTTGGCGAACAACTTTGAAACATTTGGCAAAACCCGCCCACCCGCTTCTGAGCTGGCCGCTCGCCGGTTGAGCCGTGACAACAGCGCGCCGGTCCAATAGATTAACCGCCCAAAAATGCTGCGGCATTTTGAGCCTTACCCCCTGTTAAATGAAATAGCGAAATTTCGATGCCTGACTCTCATACCGATGAAGCCGTAACCAACTTGTCCGCCAAGCACGCATACGAAAACGCGATCAACCTTTCCCAGCATGTGGCCCAGGCCAAGAACATCAGCGAAATGGTGCTCGACGCGTTCCACACCTCCAGAGAAAGCGAGGAAATCCGCCAGTTGCGCGTAGCGATCCGCCAGGCACACGACCGTTTCGACGACGACCAGGCCTACACACTCATGGGCCAACTCAAGCAGCTCAAGGATACCGAAGCTGCAGAAATCGCCGCGCTGGAAGACCTGAGCACGAAATTCCCGATCAGCCGGATCCTGTCCAGCTACAAGGACGATCCGGCGTTTCAGGAATTGGTCTATGGCCTGGCGCTCAAGGTGCTGAACCAGACCCACCAGGCGGTGACCAATCCGAACGCCGGCAAGGGCAAGACTGCGCGAGCGAAGAAGGAAGCCGAAGTGTTCGTCATCAGCAAGGACGGCACCAGCGTCAACTTCCCGCTGCGCACGCCACGCACCAAGGCCAACGCCGACCGCGAGGCGTTCGAGTTCCTCGGCTTCGCCTTTGCCGGCCACGGCGATCTGGCCGAACTGCTGAGCGAAACCTTTGTGGATAACGAGGGCAATGAACAGCCGGCGACACGCAAGAATATCGTCACCGCGATTCAGCAGCAGACGGCGTTTGCCGGTTACAGCGTGGCTCAACAGTAAGAACGGCTCGCAGAAAGACGCGCTTGCCGGCGCGGGACCGCGGCCAGAAAGCCAACCGACCCAAGCCGGCAATGCTCCTGCACCACGTGGCTTTTTGCGCAGACACAAAAAAACCCGCCGAAGCGGGTTTTTTTTTGACCTGCCCAACATCCTGTCGGTAGCCGTCCTAGCCAGGTCGATCATCCTTGATCCTGCGCACATCCGTATGCAGCAGTGATGGGTGTAGATTAGGGCAACGACAGGGATGGGCAAAGACGTGATCGCCAGTGCGGCGTGTAAGCCTTTGGCTATACCGCCGCAGCGTTTGCCACAGACTCGGCGCCGGCAGTCGCCAGCGCACCACAGATGCCCGCGACGATCATCTCCACCTCCGTAGCATCGATCGTCAACGGTGGCAGCAGGCGAATGGTCTTGCCGCGGGTGATGTTGATCAGCACACCCTGTTCGCGGGCGGCGATCAGCGCCAGGTCGCGGACCGGCTGCCTGAGTTCGATACCGATCATCAGGCCCCGACCACGGATCGCCATCACCTGCGGATGCGAGCCCAGTTCATCCTGCAAACGCGCGAGCAGGCGTTCGCCCTGGTGCCGGGCATTGGCGACCAGTGCCTGTTCCTCAATGATATCGAGCACGGTGCAGCCCACCCGGCAGGCCAGCGGATTACCGCCGAACGTGCTGCCATGGCTGCCCGGCGTGAACAGTTGCGCCGCCTTGCCCCGCGCCAGGCAAGCGCCAATCGGAATGCCGTTGCCCAGCCCCTTGGCCAGGGTCATCACGTCCGGGACGATGCCTTCGTGCTGGAAAGCAAACCATTGTCCCGTACGCCCCACCCCGGTCTGGATCTCATCGAGCATCAGCAACCAGGCGCGCCGCTTGCACAGGTCGCGCACGGCTTTCAGATAACCCGGCGGTGGCGGTTGCACCCCTCCCTCGCCCTGGATCGGCTCCATCAGCACCGCGCAAATCCGCTCGCCATGGCTGCGCGCCAGACTGTGCAGCAGTGGCAGGTCGCCGAACGGGACCCTGATGAAGTCCCCCGGCAACGCGTTGTAGCCCAGACGCACCGCCGGACCGTCACTGGCCGACAGTGTGCCCAGGGTACGACCGTGGAAAGCGTTTTCCATGACCACCACCAACGGCTGCTCGATACCCTTGTGCCAGGCATGCAGACGCGCCAGCTTCAGCGCCGTTTCATTGGCCTCGGCCCCCGAATTGTTGAAGAACACCCGGTCCATCCCGGACAAGCCGGACAACCGCTGCGCCAACCGCTGTTGCCAGTCGATGGTGTAGAGGTTCGAGGTGTGCAACAGCAGGCCAGCCTGCTCGCTGATCGCCTCGACCAGGCGCGGATGGGAGTGACCGACATTGGTCACCGCCACCCCGGCCACGGCATCCAGATACTCGCGACCGTCCTGATCCCACAGGCGGGTGCCCAGGCCTTTGACAAACCCCAGGTCGAGCGGTTGATAGGTGGTCATCAGGCAGGCGGCGGTCATGACAGCAGGCTCCAGGCAGTGAGGTAGTGCGAGCAGTATCGTTAGCCACCTGAGCTGGATAAACTCCCTTGAACTTCATTCATTTTAAAGTAGAGATTGATAATGGACCTGTTCCAGGCCATGCAGGTATACGTGAAGGTGGTGGAAAGCGGCAGCATGACCGCTGCCGCCCTGGACTGCGGAATTTCCACCACCATGGTCGGCAACCATCTGCGCTCGTTGGAGCAGCGCCTCGGCGTCAGCCTGCTCAATCGCACGACCCGCCGTCAGCGCCTGACCGAATTTGGCACGACCTACTACCAGCGCTGTCTTGAAGTGCTGGGCCTGGTGGCCGACTCCGAACGCCTGGCCGAGCAGGTCCAGGGCGAACCGAGCGGTACCCTGCGGATCACCGCTCCGCTGACCTTCGGCTCCGAGCGCCTGACGCCGGCACTGAGCGAGTTCGTCCTGCGCTATCCACGAATCCGGCTCGACGTGATGCTCAGCAACCAGCGCGAGGACTTGATCGACAGCGGCTTCGATGTGGCAATCCGCCTGGGCACTCCCGAGCCATCGGCGCTGATCGCGCGGCCGCTGGAGAACTACGCCCTGACCGTCTGCGCCTCGCCTGCCTACCTCAAGCGCCGGGGCACCCCGCTGATTCCTCAGGACCTGGAACACCACGACTGCCTGGCTTTTGCCTATCCGGCGGGCGATGACTGGCGGACGGTGGAAAAACAATGGAGCCTGAGCGGCCCGGAGGGAGAGATTCTGGTGCCGGTCAGCGGCCCGATGACCATCAACAGTTCATCGGCGCTGTACCAGGCGGCGCTCGCCGGCATGGGCATCGTGATGTTGCCCGATGCCCTGTTGCGCGACGATCTGCGCGAGGGACGACTGCTGCCCTTGCTGGGCGACTACAAACTGCCTTCACGGCCGATGAACCTGCTTTACGCCCAGGACCGCTATCGGTTGCCCAAGCTGCGCAGCTTCGTCGAATTTGTCCTGGAGAAATGGGCAAAGCCCTGAGGCTTCACCCATACCCTCAAGCACCTTACTGGGCAGTGGCCTTGGCCGCATCTTCGATGAGCGCCGCCACCTTGTCCGGATGGGACACCATCACCACATGCGACGCGCCCTTGATGTCCACGGTCTCGCGCGAGCCGGCGCGGTCGGCCATGAACTTCAGCGCCGCCTCGGGAATGTTCTTGTCCGCCGAACCGTAGATGAACCAGGACGGCAGGGTCTTCCAGGCCGGCTCGCCGGAAGCTTCCTTGAGCGCGGCCTCGGCGATCGGCCGTTGAGTTGCAGCCATCAGCGCGGCTTCCTTGGCCGGAACATCGGCAGCGAACTGCGCCGGGAACTTGTCCTGCTGGATGTACAGGTCGACGCTGCCATCTTTCAGTTTCACAGGCGGTGCCAGGGTCGGACCAAGGCTACCGCCCGGGAAACGACCGGAGAGTTCAATGGCGGTCTCGCCTTTTTCCGGGGCAAAGGCAGCGACATAGACCAGTGCCTTGACGTTGGATTGCCCATGGACGGCGTTGGAAATCACCGCGCCGCCGTAGGAATGCCCCACGAGGATCACCGGACCTTGCGTATGCTCGACGATATCGGCCACATAATCCGAATCGCCTTTCACACTGTGCAGCGGATTGGCGACCGCGATCACCGGATACCCCTTGGCCTGCAGACGGGCAATTACCCCGTTCCAACTGGCAGACTCGGCGAAAGCACCATGAACCAGAACCACGGTGGCCTTCCTGGCCGGTTCCGTGGCGGCTGCAGCCGAGCCGCTCCACCCCAGAGACAGCGCACCGGCGGCAATCGCTACGGCAGCGAACAGTTTCGATACAGCAGAAAGACGGGACGTTTTCATCGTTAATTCCTTTCGTTTGAAGTGACAGACCCGCCGGAAGCGGCGGCTTGAACGTGGAGCCATGATGGCGAAAACACGTTTACGAATGGCGCCTTTTTGTCGATTATATGCGGCAGATCGTCTAAACCATCTAGCGAGAACCCACCCATGGATCGCCTGTCGACCCTGCTGACCCACTTCGGTATCGCCGCCAACACCTTCCACAGCGGCCGACTGTTGGGGCAAATCGAGCTCGACAGTCACAAGCCTTCTGGGCATGTCCACCTGCTCAAGAGTGGCCGGCTGCAACTGGAAGCCGATGGCTGGACAGTGTCTGTCGAAGAACCGAGCCTGATCCTCATTCCCCGTCCCCTGCCCCATCGCCTGGTCGCTGGCGCAGCCGATGCTGCCGAGCTGGTCTGCGCCTCGTTGCGGTTCGATGGGGGGATCGACAACCCGTTGTCGGTGGCCCTGTCCGACACCCTGGTCATGCCGCTCAAGGCCGTACCGATGATCGAAGGCACGCTGGACTGGCTGTTCGGCGAAGCCTTCGCCGAACACTGTGGTCGCGAAGCGGTGATGAACCGCCTGTTTGAGTTGATGGTGATCCAGTTTTTGCGCCACATGATGGCCTACCACAGCATGACCACCGGGATGATGGCGGGCCTGGCAGACCTGCGCCTGGCTCGGGCCATGACCCTGATGCACAATCACCCCGAACGGCCCTGGACCGTGGCCGACCTGGCACAGCAGGCCAACATGTCGCGAGCCAGTTTTGCCGCGCACTTTCACAAGGTGGTCGGTCAGACCCCGGCAGACTATGTGCTCAGTTGGCGGGTCAGCCTGGCCCAGAAGCGCCTGCGCGAAGGCCGGCCGATCGCCCTGATCGCCGATGAGGTCGGTTACGAAAGCCCGTCGGCACTGGCGCGGGCCTTTCGGCGCAAGATCGGCGAAAGCCCACGGGAGTGGCTGGGACGCCAGTCGAGCGAACCGAGAAACCCCGTCCAGTCGCTCTGAAACGCTTGCCAGGGCACTTTCGCCAGAGAGACCGATCAGACCCTACAAGGCGCTTGCCCGTTAGCCATTCGACGCACAGGCAAGCCCACCCACGGACCGCGACACGGATCGACCCACCGTTATGTTTGAACACATCGACTTCAACTCTCTGCTCGCCACCTACGGTTACTGGGCCATCTTCATCGGCTGCCTGCTGGAGGGCGAAAGCATCCTGATTCTGGGCGGCATGGCGGCGCACCAGCAGGTCCTGAACCTCTGGACGGTGATTTTCTGGGCAAGCCTTGGGGGTATGCTCGGCGACCAGTTGCTGTTCTGGGCCGGCCGCTTCTTCGGTACCCGCCTGCTGCCACGCCTGCACCGCCAACAGGCGACGATCGACCGGGTCACCGGCCTGATCGTGCGCTACCCCTTGGCGTCGGTGTTTTCCGTGCGTTTTCTCTACGGCATGCGCCTGGTCGGCCCGCTGGTAATCGGCGCCAGCGGCCTGTCGCCGCTGCGCTTCAGTGTGATCAACCTGTTCGGGGCACTGGTCTGGGCCACCCTGTTCGCCTCGGGCGGTTATTGGGCTGGCGAGTTTCTCGAAGAGATGTTCGGCAACCTCAAACCCTATCGTCTGCCCATCGCGGTTGGCGTGGTGCTGTTGATGGCCGGTATCGCCCTGATCCGCCATCAACGGGCCCGGCGCAAGGCGCGCCGGTCAGAGGCGGAACTGCCCGACCATCCCGCGCAGTGAGTTGGCCAGTTGCGCCAGCTCGTGGCTGGAAGCGCTGGTCTGATTCGCGCCGGCCGCAGAGCGCAGCGACAGGTCGCGAATGTTCACCAGGTTGCGGTCGACCTCACGGGCCACCTGGGCCTGCTCCTCGGCAGCACTGGCAATGACCAGATTACGCTCATGAATCTGATGCACCGAGGCCGTGATGGTCTTCAAGGCATCGCCCGCGCGCTCGGCCAGAACCAGGGTACTGGCGGCACGCCGGGAACTGGCCTGCATCGAATCCAGGGCCTGGGTCGAGCTGCTGCGCATGCCATGCACCATCTGCTCGATCTCTTGGGTCGATTGTTGAGTACGATGGGCCAGCGCCCGCACCTCGTCAGCCACCACCGCGAAACCGCGCCCACTCTCGCCGGCACGGGCCGCTTCGATGGCGGCGTTGAGGGCCAGCAGGTTGGTCTGCTCGGCAATCGCCCGAATCACATCGAGCACCTTGCCGATATCCTGAGACTGGGTGGCGAGTGACTGCACCAGTTCGCCGGTCTGCTCCACCTCGCCGGCCAGGGCATTGATCGCCTCGGCCGTTTCACTGACGCGCTCCTGACCCAACTGAGCCGACTCACTGGACTCGCGAGTGGCCTCGGACGTGGACACGGCATTGCGCGCCACCTCTTCCACCGCAGCGGTCATTTCATTGACGGCGGTGGCCGCCTGCTCGATTTCATCGTTCTGCTGTTGCAGGTCCCGGGTGCTGTTGAGCGTCACCGCATTCAACTCGTCCGCTGCGGTCGCCAGTTGCGCCGACGAACCGGTGATGCCCTGCAAGGTGTTGCGCAAAGTCTGCTGCATGGTCGCCAGCGCTTCGAGCAGTTGACTCACCTCGTCAGTGCCTTGCGCCTCGATATCGCGGGTCAGGTCACCACGAGCAACGTTCTGCGCGGCGCCCAGTGCCTCACCCAGCGGCTTGACGATACTGCGGGTGAGCAACATTGCCAGGCCCACGGTCGCCAGGGCGGCCAGGGCGATAAACAGAATGACGACGGTCCGGGAACTGCTGTAGTGCGCCTCGGCCTTCAGGCTCTCGGCCTCGACCCGCTTGCTGAAGAGGTCCGCCAGGTCGGTGAGCTGCTTGCCGGAACCGTCGACCACGGTTTTCATGTCCACCAGCAGCAGTTTGATCAATTCGTCGCGTCGCCCCTGCTCCGCCAGCGTGAACGATTGAGCGATACCTGTGCGGTAAGTGGCGAAGGTCGACTTGAACTGGTCATACAAGACGCGCGTTTCAGGCGTGGTCACCAGCTTGTCGTATGCAACGATCTTCGCGCTCAGTTCCTTGTCGCGGGTATCCATCTGGGAACGGTACGTGGCGATATTCTTCGGGTCCGGGTCCAGGGCCATGCGCAGGGAGATCGTACGGATGCGCAGCATGATCTCGCGAATCTCGTCGCCACCGCGAATACTCGGCAGCCATTGGGTTTCAACCGCCACTTCACTGTCCCGGATACTCGCCATCTTTTCGAGGGCAAACAGGCCAAGCAGAGCCACCAGCAACGCAATCAAAGCGAACCCGAGTGCGGCGCGAGGCGCAATATTCAATCGACGAAGAAACATGACGGCAGCCTTTTCCTGGATGATCCGAAGTGAAATGACGTGGGCGTGGCCGCCGACGATTCACAGCTTATCGGCAAGTCATATGACAACTTGAAATGTACATCGGAAAATAGGGCCAGCTGCCAGCCCCCTGCACACCGACTGGAAGTCTGTTGTGACTGGCGCAAGAAATCCGGTCGCTCTAGGGCGTCTTTTGCCCAGCAGCCGGTACGATCGAGACCTTGTAATGGATGGCGGCGCGATAGCTCGTGCGCAAAATGCGCGTGGCTCGCTTGTTGATCGTATCTGCACTGGCATCCTGTGGAACCAGACTGTGCAGCTCTGTGTGCTGGGTATGAGCCAGCCAGGTCGATACACCCTGGCCCGGGGCGCAAGGCTGGGAAGCAAAACTGACTTTGCCGTCATTTCCTACACATTTGTAGGCATCGCCCGCGATAGCGGTAGCCGAGGTCACGGCCAGGATCATGAAAAACCAGAATTTGCCCATCTTAAGCATCCTTGGCGGCGACGGTCATACCTACATTCGGTGCAGTTGCTGGGCAGCAACGCACGGCTGGCCGGATCTTAAGACCAAAAGACCGGGAGATTAAGTGAAACATCACTTTTCCACCGGCCACAAAAAACCCGCCGAAGCGGGTTCTTTGCTGACCATCACGACTCCTGTCGTCGGCCATCCTGGCCTGGGTCTGTCTTCCATGACGCTGTACACATCCTTGCGTAGCAGCAGTGAGTAAAGATTAACCCCCCGCCCACAGGCCGGAAAGAGGAGATCTCGGTGTCCATTTGTAAGCCTTTCGCCATACCTCGATCGCATTCACTTCAGTCCATGGCCAATCAGCCAACTCCGCTTCCCCTCTTCGAATGATCGGCGCCGCGCAGAAAAACCATCGCATCTGATGGCTATCGAACTTGCAAAGTCCCCGGAGACCACAACACCCTGCAAGCCAGCAGAGACTCCCTGCCTGATCAGGAGGGCCGCGCCATGGATAGGGGATGCCCGATGGTCATGTACCAAGAACCTCCCTCCCACCCTGAAAGCATCACGGGTCCGCCGGCAATAAGTAATGCGCTTTACAGTCACGACTTCCGTGATGCGACTTCGATGGTCAATATGAACTCGCCTCCCCTCTATCGCCAACTCGCCAACCACTACCTCAACGCCATCCAGAACGGAACACTCAAGACCGGTGAACGCTTTCCATCCATTCGCCTGATGATGGAAAAACATGCCATCAGCCTTTCCACCGCCGTCCAGGTCTGTCGTCAACTGGAAGACTACGGCGTGCTGGAAGCCCGCCCACGCTCCGGCAACTTCATTCGCCAACCGGCCAAGCCCCTGGCAATTTCGACCGCCAACGAAGCGCTGCTGCCACTGGATACCAGTCATTACGTCGGTATCCACGAGCAGGTTTCTGCGGTGGTCAAGGCCAGCCAGCAGGCCTCGATCCAGGTCAATCTCGCCAGCGCCTACTGCGGCGCGCAGATCTATCCATTGAAAACACTCCAGGACCACATGATCAAGGCCTTGCGCCAGGATCCGTATCTGCTCGGCAGCCCCTCCCCGGCCAGTGGCGCACGCCCACTGCGCGACTTGCTGGCCCGGCGGGCGCTGGGTTCGAAAATCAGCATCACCGCCGACAAGATCGTCATCACCAACGGTGCCACCGAGGCCATCAATCTGGCCTTGCGCGCGGTGACTCAACCGGGAGACATCGTGGCGGTGGAATCACCGACCTTCTATGGCCTCCTGCAGATTCTCGAAAGTCTGAATCTGCGCGTACTCGAAGTACCGACGACGACCAAGACCGGCATCAACCTGTTCGCCCTCGAACAACTGCTGCAGGGGCCGGAACGGATCAAGGCGCTGATCGTCATTCCCAACCTGCACAACCCACTGGGCAGCGTGATGCCCGATGCACACAAGGCGCTGCTGGTACAACTGTGCGCGGATTACGACACGGTACTGATCGAAGATGACACCTACTCGGACCTGGCCGATACCGAACAGCCGTTGTCGGCCCTGAAAAGCTGGGACCGCCACGGCAACCTGATCTACTGCGCGTCCCTGAACAAAACGCTCGCCCCCGGCCTGCGACTTGGCTGGATTGCCGCGGGGAAATGGCATGAGCGGATCGAGATGCTCAAGCACACGCAATCGCGCAACTGCGAAATGCTGCCGCAACTGGCGGTCGACGCCTTCATGAAGACACCGTCCTACGAGCGCTACCTGAGAAGGCTGCGCGGGCAACTGACGGAGCAGAGAAAGCAGATGAGCAACGCGATCATGCAGCACTTTCCGCAAGGCACGCGCATTACCAATCCCAGTGGCGGGACCTTGCTCTGGGTGGAACTGCCCGCGGGACATTCGTCGCTGGAGCTGTTTCACCAGGCGTTGCAGCAAGGTATCTATATCTCGCCGGGGATGATCTTTTCCAACTCCCGCAGCTTCGATCATTTCATCCGCATCGGTTGTGGAACACCCTACTCGCCCCGTATCGAGAATGCGGTGCAGATCCTCGGACGGTTGATTGCGCGACAGGGCTGAGCCGGTGCTGGGGAAGCCTCCTTATCGCCAGGAGGCCTCCCCATCACGTTACACCCGGTCCAGCGGATGCTCATGCAGGCAGATGATGTGCGGGTCGCCATGCCAGCGCGGGAAGCGCTGGGCCACCTGCGGATCATGCCCAGGAATGACGTGATCCTCACCATCCACCAGGGCATCGATGGTGGCGAAGGCTTCCAGGGTCTGGGCCATGTCATCGAGAATCGGGAACGGGCTGCGCAGACGGATATTGGCCCACAGGTGCGCCGAATCCGAGGCCAGCACGACCCAGCCACGCTGAGTCGGCACCCGGACCACCTGGCTGCCCGGCGTATGCCCGCCCACCGCATGGATCGTCACACCCGGGACGATCTCCGAGGTTCCCTGGTGCAGGCGCAGGCGTCCCTCGAACAATGGCGGAATCGCCGACATCACATCGTCCACCTCGTAGGTCTTGCTGATCGCCCGATGGGTCATCTTCGGCCCGGTGCAGAAACGCAGCTCTTCCTCCTGCAAGTGGATGGTGGCCTTGGGAAACAACCCCAGGTTGCCGGCATGGTCCCAGTGCAGGTGCGTCAGGATCAAGGTCTCGACCTCGGCCGGATCGATCCCCAACCGTTGCAGCGACTCCTCTGGCAATCGGTACATCTCGCGGTTGCGGCGATCCGCCGTGGCCGGTTGGAAGCAGGTGTCCACGACCACGACGTGCCGGTCGTTGCGAATCACCCAGAAGTAATAGTCAAGCGGCATCGGCGCATTGGGATCGCCACAGCAGGCATCGTAGAGAAAGTTCTCCCTGGCGGTACGCTGGGAGTTGGCCCCGACACGGATGGCAAAGACCTCATAGATCGGCGACAGCGATGGATTCGACATACAGGGACTCTCCTCAGGCCGGTTGTGCGGCAGACGCCGCCTTGACGGTCGAACTGAAATCGAAATTCATGTCCGCCGTGATACCCAGGTCCTCGGCCAGTCGATACAAGCCACTGTAGTCGCGCATGATCGCGCTGCCTCGGCTGGCTTCGCGGGTGTCGCCGATGATGACGTCGACATCGGCCACCCCGAGCTGCGTCAGGATCGCCTCCCACATCGAATAGTCCTGGGCCACGAAAGCGTTCAGCGCCTCGGGCAATGTCTGTACGAAGAAACGGCGCTTCTCGGCGTCCATGTGCTCGTACATTACCTTTGCCACTTCGGCGAGCACCTTGCTGTGGGCGTACTCGTCACGGTTGTGCAGTTCGGCGACCCGCCGGTTCTGCGGCTGTATGCTCTGGTCATCGGCGAGCATGTCCAGGTAGGCATTGACGCTGATCTCGGCGACCACCGCAAAGGTGATAGCGGCCAGATCCCGCTGCCAGGCATGGGGCAGTTGGGCACAGAGTGCCTGCAGGCGCAGGTAGGTCACCGACGGTGGCAGGTCCAGGTCCAGTTCCAGATTGCGATCGGCCTTGCTGCGCTGGATCGCCCGCAGGTGCATCAGGGTGTGATAATGCTCGTCGATCAGCGTCTGCTGCATGGCTTCGCGAAAGTGCCAGTCATCCTTGCCCAGATACTGGTTGGCGATGACGCTCAAGGCCGGGTTGACCACACATTCCTCGGCCGTGACGGTACGCAGGTTGTAGCCAATCCAGCCCCAGGTCAGCACGGCGCTTTTCAGTTCCTCGCTCAGCGCCTGAAATTTGGGATGGTGGTAGAACGGGACCATGGCTATCGGATAGTCCGGCTTGCTCGGATCGAATACATCGATCAGCGCAAACTTGTCGCCGGCGCAGACTGTTGCCCGCTTGGTCCAGGCCTTGTTGAGTTGCACGACCAGCTTGTGGTCGACTTTGGCAATGACAATCGCTTGTTGCATGACGTAATACCTGTAGAGCGCGCACGGCAGCCGTGCGCGCAAGCAAAGGGAAGTTGCGGGGCCTGTACGGCTCAGGCGAGCCAGTAGCGGGTCAGGTGCCGCTTGGGATCGCTGTACTGGCTACGGGCATGCATCAGGCGCCAGTTGTCCCAGATCAGCACACAACCATCGGGAATCAGCAAAGGCGTCGAGTGCTCCAGGAAGAACTGCTCGCCCAATGCAGCGATTCGACCCAGGGGCGTGCCGCTGTTACGTGCCTCGGGAGCGCTCAGGTCCTCGCGGGACGGATTCACGTCGCCGTAGTGGAACTGGTTGTAGCTGAAACGAAAGATGTCGCCCTCGGTATTCGCTTTGAAAATGTACTCTTCGAGGACGCGCCGGGTCGTCTCGCCGGGCTTGGCCGTGGCGTTGAAGGCCACCGGGTGGTGTTTGATCCAGTCCTTGAGATCGACGGGCAGAGTCTTGAGAAACTCCAACCCATCAGCCAGTTGCGTGTATCCGCCACCGCAGGTCGCCTGGTGGTGACAGTGCAGTACCAGATAGTGCGGCGGCGGATCGTAGACCGGTGCTTCGGTGTGCGGACCGATGCCATTCATGCTCTGGGAATACGGCAGGTCGTCGAAGCCCGGCTTCAGAGTCACCTCGAAGGTATACAGACCGTTGAACTGCGGGATTACCCGGCCGAATGGCGCCAGCGTCTGGTACAGATCGGCACTGAGTTCCTCGGGCTGCAACAGGGTCCAGCCCTGCTCGGCGAGTTCGCGGTGATGAGGATTCAGGGCGCGTCGCGGAGCCACGTTTGCAACAATTTCTTCCAACATGACGAAAGTCCTTTTTCTGATCAGGCGATGACGGCAGCGGAGTAGGCGGCGATCAGATCACGACAGGCCTGCCCGGGCTGATACTGATGCTCATCAATGCTGCGCACCGGGGTGATCTCGGCGGCGGTTCCGGTCAGGAAACACTCCTCGAAGTCACCCAGCTCCTGCGGCAGTAGCGTGCGTTCGATCACTTCGTAGTCCAGCTCACGCGCCAGGCGGATCACCGTCTGGCGCGTGATGCCATTGAGGAAGCAATCCGGCACCGGTGTATGCAGTTGCCGGCCCCTGACGAAGAAGATATTCGCGCTGGTCGCCTCGGCCACATGACCACGCCAATCGAGCATCAGCGCATCGTGGTAACCGTTGTTCTCGGCGTCGTGCTTGCTCAGGGTCGCGATCATGTAGTGCCCCGAGGCCTTGGCGTCGAACGGGCTGCTGCTCGGTGGTGGACGCCGCCAGACCGCCGTCTTGAGTTTGATTCCAGCCATCCGCGCTGCCGGGTCGAAGTAGCTCGGCCACTGCCAGCAGGCAATCGCCAGGTGGACACTGTTGAAACGGGCCGAAGTCGAGATCATTTCACTGCCGCGCCAAGCCACGGGGCGCAGGTAGCCGTCAGTCACGCCGTTGCGTTCGAGCAAGGCATGGCTGGCATCCTCCAGCGTCTGCAGGTCGTAGGGGATGGTGAAATCCATCAGTTGCGCGGAGCGATACAGGCGCTCGGAATGCGCTCGCAGCTGGAAGATCTTGCCGCCGTAGACACGCTCGCCCTCGTAGACCGTACTGGCGTAGTGCAGCCCATGGGTAAGCACGTGGATCTTCGCTGCCTTCCACTCGACGAACTCGCCGTCGAGCCAGATGTAGCCGTCACGCTGGTCGAAAGGAATCGCTGCCAAGCCACTCATACCGTCACCTCCGCGGTGTTCATCAGGACGCTGGTCACTTCCAGCCCACACAGCCGTGCCTCGGCCATCAATACGCTCGCCTCTTCCTCGGAGGCCGGGATTCCGGCAATCAGGCGATTACGCCGGGTCTGTGCCTGGGGATCGCCGGCCACATTGATACGCTCGCCGGCCTGGGCCGGAGTCGAACGGATGGTTTCCATCAAGCCGGCAAGGCTGCTCTGGAAACTGCGCAGGTCGGTGAAGGCAGAGATATCCAGGGCGATCATGAAATGACCGATCTGACGCCCCTTGCTGAAAGAGCCGGTGTCCAGATGATCCAGTTGGTGATCCAGCGGCATGCCGGTCAGCAGGCAACTGAGCACCTGCACCATCATCGCCAGCCCCTGTCCCTTGTAGCCACCCAGAGGGGACAGCGAAACCACCTCATCCGGCTCGGCGGTATCGTTGCCATCCTTGTCCAGCGCCCATCCCAGCGGCAGCGACAGACCGAGCTTGCGGTAATGCTTGACCTGGGAGTAGGAGATCTGACTGGTTGCCATGTCGAGCACGAACGGTTGTTCGTCCGCCGGCGCGGTGAAACAGATCGGGTTGGTACCGAACATCGGCTGCTTGCCCTTGAACGGCGCCATACGCGCGGCAGCGCTGGTGGTGACGATACCGATCATGCCGCTGTTGGCGATCTCCAGTCCGTAGACCGACGCTGCGCCGAAGTGGTTGGAGTTGCCGACGCCGACTGCGGCGATGCCGCTGCTGCGAGCCTCCTGAACAGCGAGCTTGGCCGCGTACATGCCAGCCACGGTGCCCAGTGCCTGGTCGGCGTCGAGGACCATCACGTTACCGTTGCGTCGTTGCACATGGATGTTCGGAATCGCATGGCTACGGCCTTCATCCAGCTCCCGCAGGTACAGGGGGAGCAGGCGCAGGCCATGGGTATCGACCCCCATCAGCGAAGTGTCCACAAGGGCATTGGCGAACCATTTGGCGTGCTCCGTCGACACGCCGCGGCGTTTGACCGCCTGGGCACAGACCTGGCGAGCAGTGTGCGGATTCAGATAAATCATGGTGTTCATTCCATCGAATGGGTTTGAGATCAAACGGCTTCCAGCACGGCGGGAATCAGTTTCGGCGGCGCGGTACTCTCGTTCTGGAAGAAGAAGAGCTCTTCGCCGAAGGCCGGGACCAATTCATCGAACCAGGTCGCCTGCGGATCGAACTTGGCGTAGAAGGTTCGCAATACCCACTGTGGATCGCGGGCCTGGAGAAATTGCAGGACGAAGACTTTCTCACCGGCCACGGTCTCGATCCCGTTGATCACCACCTTGCCGTAGAACGTACTCATCGACGGTCCGCGCACGGTGCGCGCCAACCCGGAAACCGTACGATAAGCCGACTGGTAGATCTCGAAGGCGCGGTACAACGGCATCGCGAAGTAGTGGCTGGGACCGGTATCGCGCTCGACGAAGAAGTAGTAGGGAATAGCGCCCAGCCGTACCCCTTCGGTCCACAGCGCCGCCCAGTCGGCCGGATCTTCGTTGATGTGGCGAATCAGCGGCGCCTGGATCCGCAGGGTCGCGCCGGACGAGCGGATCCGCTGGATGGCCTGGCGGGCCATGTCCTGCCTGATCTCTACCGGATGGTTGTAGTGCCCCATCACCGACAGATTCTTGCCACTGGCCACCACCCGCCTGAACAGATCGATCAGGGCGTCGGCATCCTTGTCCGTGACAAAGCGTTGTGGCCAGTAGGCGACCGACTTGGTACCCAGGCGGATACTCTTGATATGCGCCATGTCCGGCGCCAGCAGCGGCTCGATGTACTCGGCCAGGGAGCGGGTGTTCATGATCAGCGGATCACCACCAGTGATCAGCACGTCCGTGACCTCGGTATGCACCCGCAGGTAAGCCGCCAGTTCCTGGGATTCGCGGGCGTTGAACTTGAGCTCATCCTCACCGATGAACTGCGCCCAGCGGAAACAGAAGGTGCAGTAGGCATGACAGGTCTGACCGGCACCGGGAAAGAACAGCACAGTTTCCCGATACTTGTGCTGGATACCCGACAAGGGCTTGCCGTCCAGGGTCACGGTGTTATGAGTCAGTTGTCCGGCCGGATGCGGGTTCATCCGTTGCCAGACCTGTTCCACCTGACGCTTGACCGCCGCGCTGTCATCCCCATCGATCAGGGCCTTCAGAGCCTCGTACTCATGGGGATGAAGCATGTCGCGGTGGGGAAAGGTCATGCGGAAAATCGGATCGTCCGGAATATTGTTCCAGTCGATCAGGGTACTGAGCACGTAATCGTTGGTGCGAAACGGCATGACCTTGGATACGACTGTCATTGCTTCCTGCAACTGCGGAGTCAGCCTTTGCCAATACACCGTATCGCGGATAGTTCGTGAATTATAAGGTTTATACTTTTGCGGTTCGGACATTCCCTGCATGACAGCGCTCCTGAAGATTCTGTTATGAGTTCGGCTATTTATGACTTTGAACCAGACAGATTTGCCGGATAGTTACCCGGCGATCACAGACAAAAAAAATCCCATTGCCCTGAGCGTCATATAAACGCGGCAACTTGTTTTTATTAATTAGAGGTCATCGACCACTGCCAGCAACTTCGTGCCTATTGGGATCTTCACGCCACTCATCAAGATCAATCGATCCTTGTCCCCAACGGATCGACCAGGGCGCTTTCAGCTTGCAGGCAACGGCGTCACGCGCTCCTGCCCGACCCAGGCCTGGACACTGGCGCGGCTCCACTGCCGACGGACATAGGCCGCCAATGGCTCGGGCATCTCGTCACCATTGGCCAGCAGGCGGTTGAGCATGATCGCCAAGTCCGTATCGGCAATACTCCAATCACCGAACAGATGGCCATCGCTGTCACCCAGAAAGGTACCCGCCACCCGATACAGACGCTCTACAGCCGCCTTGGCCGCATCGGACAGGGGTTGATCGCGCTTGCCGAAATAGATCAGGTCGGCCGGCCGCTCCTGCCGGATCACCAATAGATCGCTGCGCAAACAGGCCTGCAGTTGACGGGCCCGGGCACGCTCTTGCAGACCACGGGGCAGAACCGATTTATGGCCTGCATCGGCAAATGCCTCGTCGAGGTACTCGGCGATGGCCGACGACTCGGTCAGGGCGAAACCGTTGTGCACCAGGGTCGGCACCTTGCAGGTCAGCGACAGGTCACGATAGGCCGGCAGGTAGTTATCGCGCTTCTTGAGATCGACAGTGACGATATCAAACGGAAGTTCTTTTTCTTTCAACGCAACAAAAGCCGACATCGCAAAAGCGCTGACAAAATCGGCGCCAACATGAAGAGTTAGTTTTTGCTCAAGCACAGGATGTTCCCTTCCTTCTTCAGATATATGAAAGCCTTAACCGAATTGCTCGATTAAAAACTGTCCGGCAGGCAGACAACCAGGCAACGTACAGGTGTACACCCGGTTGCCATCACTCGAATTAACTCAGAGATACTGCCTACGAGATGGATCGTAAATAACTGCATGAACCTTCGATAGATACAGAAAATATCAGTTTGTATCGATACAGATGACGGCTGAATGAGGGAATGCTTGCAGCGATCTTCGGGAGAGAAAGAGCGGGGCGCGGAGGGAAATAGCAGGCATGAATGCAGACAGGGAGCCAGCGGACGCTGGCTCCCTGTCGGGGAGAACAATGAGGGGGGATTGTGCCGCGTTATCGGGCCTTGCTGATCCGGCCGTTCTGATCAGCAAAATTTGACAGCGCCGCCACCTGCGGCATGTTGCTGATGTTGAGCATGACCAGTGCCTCGTCCACGGAGCCATTGACGAACCCGTGGGAGTTCCAGGCGGGCACGACGATCACGTCACCTGCACTGACCGGCACGGGCTGGGCATCACCCAGGGTCAGTTGCCCCTGGCCCGACTGGATGATGAACAGGTGCCACCAGGTATGGGCATGCTGGTTCAGAGTGGAGCCGGGGTTCAGCCATTGCATCGAGATCACGGTACCCGGCAGGATTTCGCAACCGCCAATGCTCGACTCGCTCGACAGCGCGACGATGTCGGTATCACCAGGTTGCATATCGCGTTGCAGGCTGGCCAGGTCCGACCCCTTCCATACCTGCGGTCGAGGTGACTCGCCCTGCAGACTGTCGCGAAAATCCTGGTAGGTGAAAAAGCTGCCTTTGAAGGTGTCCATGTGTCATTCCATTTTTTTGCGGCGAAACGTTCCCACCGCGCAGACATTGATTTTATAGCTGGCGCAACGCCCCTTCGTTAACCGCGGCAATGATATCGACTTCAATGGCGGCATTCTTCGGCAACTGATACACCCCAACCGTCGTCCGGGTATGCCGGCCGGCATCTCCCAATACTCGATGGAACACATCCGAAGCACCGTTGGCGACCTCACTGAGTTCGGGAAAATCCTCTGTCGACTTGACGTAGACCGTCACCCGCGCAAGGGACTTTATGCGATCCAGCGAGCCAATGGTTTGCAGAATCAACGCCAGCCCGCGCATGGCGCTGATACCGGCAGCTTTCTGCGCCTCTTGCAGAGTCAGGTTGGCGCCGACCCGGCCGGGAAGGATCACCTTGCCGCTCATCATCGGTACAAGGCCGCTGACGAACACCTGGTCATGCAGCCGCAGTACTGGCGAGTAATGCCCTCCAGCGGTATTTTCGCCATAGATGTCATAAGCCAGTTCCTGGGCTACAGCGATAAAACGTTCATCACACGACATCGACATCACTTCCTTATGAGACTGGGCAAGCTCCGGGATTGAAGACTCAAGCCATGAGCCACCGGGGTTCACGACAGGGCCTCTTCACGCCGGGCTGAGGGTTCGACTTCCAGCGGCGCGACAATGATCTGCGACTCGATGGCCTTGACCAGCCTCAGCAGTTGCTCGTTGAGCATGGAATAGTCGCTGTTGAAGAGAATGACGTGGCCAATGAACGAGGTGTTGTCCGTCACCAGAGCACAAACGCGCTCACCCACGCCCTTGCTGTACAACGCCTCTATCACCTCGATACCCAGTTCGGCAGCCAACCCCCGGATGTCCGGCAGATGTTGAAGCTCACCATTGGCCGGAGCACTCAGCAGCCGTATACCACAGTAGCCTTGCGCTACCGGCTGCTGCGCCTCCATCCGCCCTTCTACCGCCCAGCGCACCCAGCTTTCCCAGGGGTTGTAGGCGGCAAAGGCTTTGCAGGCGAGGTCCCAGATGTGCATGCCACCTGGGCGCATGTTGGTTTCCACGGCCGAGGTCAGGCCGTTACGCTTGAAAAACACCTCGTTGTGATAAGCCCCATTGTGCGGCGAAACCAGCTGGCGCATATGCTCGCCCGCGGAGGCGATGGCCGTCAGGGCATCACCACTCAGCGGCGCCGGGACCACCTGCTGGATCTCGGCACGATAGGCACCTTCAGTGGTGGTTTTCTCGGTGATCCAGGAACATCCCGCTACGCAGTCCCAACTGTATTCCCGGGCCTCCTCCACCAGCTCTTCGACAATGATGCCACCCGAGCGATACTGCTCCAGCGCGGCCCAGGCCTCGGCGCATTCGGCCAGCGAGTGAATGACCCGGCAACCCCGGCTGGCGCCCTCGCAGGCGGGCTTGATGAAGGCCTTGCCGCCCAGTGCCTGAACGCGCTGACGCAATTCATCCAGTTGCTCGACCCGGCAGGAAAACACCGGCTGATAAGTCGCCGGTGAGCTGGGCGAAGCCGCTTCCAGGCGGCGGAAGATTTCCTTGTCCAGACCAGCACGGGCCTCATCGGGGGTAATCCCCGGCAAGCCATGGCGCGTGGCCAGACCGGCACCGAGCAGGACTCCACGGTCGGAAAACGGCAGGACACCGATCAGGTTCCACTGTTCGAGGTCCAGGCAGCCGCACACCGCCTCCAGGGCGCAATCCAGGTGTTCGGCGGCAAGCGAGGTGGTCCAGACGTAGTCCGCCACTTCGTAGTCTTCCAACTGGACCTTCTCCACCAGCAGGATCAGCTTGGCCTGATAAAGCGACTGGCACAGCTGGCGCAGCTTGGCGATGTCATGCACGCGATTGCCGTTGTAACCGACCACGATCACACAGGGTTTTGTACTCATGTCAGATCTCCCCTGCGGACTCAGTCATTCAACGGTGCGTTGAGTTTGCGATTGAGGCCGTACCAGGCCAGGATCCCGAGGGCACCGATCAACCCCAGAACGTAGGCGTTGTAGGGATCCGGCAGTACCCGCATCAACAGCACGGTCACACCGGCACCGACACCCAGGGACACCTCCTTGGCGAACATGCTGTTCTGCTTCACGGAAAAGTAGTCCAGATAGCTGAACGCACACTCGGCGATGGACAGCAGGGTGACCCAGATGAATGCGCCGAGCAGGGTCTGCACATGGAAAAGCGCAGGCGAGGAAAGCACGAGGAAGCCGGCGAAGATGATGCCGATCACGGTGAATACCTTGAACCGGCCGGTCGCCTCGATGACCCGCATCACCGGCACCTGCAGAAACACCACAACAGCACTGTTGAGGATCAGCATCAGGCCATACCAGGAGGGCAATTCGCCGGTTTCCCGCAGGATCGCCTGGGGCAGGATGGAAAACACGCCGAACAGCTTGATACCCATGATGATCCCGGCGATCACCCAGGGCAGTTTGCCCAGCCAGCCGGTACCACCCTGGCTCTTCGTCGGAGTGGAAATGACCGGCAGCTGGATGCTCGCGCCAATGGCGACCGGCAGGCACATCAGGACAAAACCGGCAGCGCCGAGAAAGAACAGGGTGGGAGTCAATTGTGGCGACAACAGGATCAGGCCGGCGATCAGGCTGCCCATGTTCATGGCCACACGGTTATACGCCGCCCCCTCCTTGGTCTGGGCTGCCTCGCTCTTGATCAGATAACCGGCGATGGCGATCCCGTAGGCGAACAGGGCCGCACCGAACATGACAATCCCCTGGTCCTTGGTCAGAGCCAGCAGTACCAATCCCCCCGCAGCGCACAGCAGGGTGACGCCGAGGGAGCGACGCCCCAGCAGCAGCAGGGTCAATGGCAACAATAGCAGGAGTGCGCGATAGCCCAACGCCAGGATACTGTTGGTGGCGGTGTCGAGCCAGACGTTGGCCTTGCCCAATACTGCGAACAGCGACACCGCAGTAATGATCCGAATAATGAACAAGCGGACGTTAACGGCCGGCTTGGTCATCTCGGCTGTTGTTTCAAGACTCATGGAAAACCTCTTCAATCAGAACGACACACTGGATGATGGAGTCGATACTAGTGAGCGAAGGTCTTCTTGATCAGAGCAAGTTGGACTAGAATCATCCGAACTTTATTGCTCGGATGACCAGTAAAATGCAGGCGCAAAGAGCCGTAATCGCTGCTATCGAGTTCGAGTCCGGCCCGCCACTGGTCCAGCAGATCGTTGAACACTTCACTTCGGCTATCAGCCAGGGATCCCTGCAACACGGAGCCAAGCTACCGCCAATACGCGAACTCTCCGAGTTGATGAGCGTCGGCAAATCGACCGTCGTCGAAGCTCTGGACCGCCTGCGGGCCAAGGGCCTGATCGCCTCCCGGCAAGGCTCGGGACACTATGTCACGCGCCTCAGCGCGGCCGCCCATGCCGGCGTTGGCCGTGACCTGCTGCCGCAGGACACCCTCAGCGTGGTGCGGCGCGCCCTGCTGCTGGACAACGGGGCCCTGCGCCCCGGCTGCGGCTTCCTGCCCTCCTCCTGGCTGCCTGCCGAAGAATTGCTCAAGGCCGCCCGCGGCGCCCTGCGCGCAACCACCCTGCGCATGGGTGAAGCAGGCCTACCCGCCGGTTATCTACCGTTGCGCCAGGCCCTGCGGGTCAAACTGGCGAGCTTCGGTATTGAAGTTCCGGTCGAGCAGATCGTGACCACCGCCAACACGGTGCAGGCCATCGACATGCTGATGCGCCTGTTGATCAAGCCGGGCGATACGGTGCTGCTGGATGATCCCTGCTATTTCAACCTGCGTTCGAACCTGTCGCTGCATGGCGCCAAGGCGATCAGCATCGCCCGCAGTTGCGAGGGGCTGGACTTCACCTGCCTGGAACAGTTGCTCGAACAACATCGTCCGGTGCTGTATCTGACCAACACCACGCTGCACAACCCGACCGGACACTCCTTTTCCCCGGCCCAGGTCTATCGCCTGCTGGAGTTGAGCCACCGCTATGACTTTCATATCGTCGAGGACGACCTGTACTGCGATATCCAGCACAAGCGCACACCTCGACTGGCCGCCGCCGGTGGCTTGGAAAACATCAGCTATGTGTCGGGCTTCACCAAGACGCTGAGCGCCAACAGTCGGGTCAGTTACGCCGTGCTGGCGCCACAGTTGGCGGCGCGGATGATCGCGCTGAAGATGATGAGCGGCGGCGTGACCTCGGAGCTGGCCGAACAGATGACCTACCGGATGCTCAGCGATGGCAGCTACACCCGACATGCCCGGCGACTGGTCGACCGCCTGTACGAGTCGAATGCGCGGGTCGCGCAGTGGCTGGGCGAAGCCGGTTGCGCGGTCTCCTCCTGTCCAGGAGAGGGGCTCTTTCTCTGGACCCGCCTGCCGGCCGGCATGGACGCCGAGGTGCTGGCTCGCAAGGGCCTGGAAAATGACATCGTACTGGCGCCGGGCACCTTGCTCAGCGTGACGGACGACGCGACGAGTTTCCTGCGGTTCAACGTTGCCCACAGCGATGATGAACGTGTCCGGGAACGCTTCCTGCGATTGCTCGACGAATGAGTCACCTGGCACAAGGCTTCTCGACAAGGCAGGTACCTGGACGCTTTGTGGCGGGACTCACGGCCTATTCGCCGGCAAGCGGTTGGACAACCCCATAAAAAAACCCCGCACTTCCTGGGAAGGCGGGGCTTTTCAGTGATGCGGGTTACTCAGTGCGCATAAGTCAGCAACAACTCGGTCGGCACTTTGAAATCCAGGGACATCATCACGCTCAAGGCGGTAATGGTGAAGATCGAGAACACGAACAGCTTGCGTGCCCAGACTGTGTCATCCACTGCCTTGTAACCGGTCCAGGCCATGTACAACCAGTACATGCCCATGGCCGCGGCGACGGCGAGGTAGCTCATGCCGGCATAGCCGCTGAAGGTCAGCATCAGCGTCGCGGCGACGAAAGCCAGGATGTAGAGCAGGATGTGCTTCTTGGCTACCATGATTCCACGCTTGACTGGCAACACCGGGATCGATGCAGCCAGGTAATCGTTGAAACGGAAGATCGCGATAGCGTAGGAATGCGGCATCTGCCACAAGCTGAACATCACCAGCAGCGTCAACGCTGCCATGTCGAAGCTGTTGCTCACCGCCACATAGCCGATCACCGGTGGCATCGCCCCCGACAGACTGCCGATCAGCGTGCCGTGAACCGACTTGCGCTTGAAGTACAGGCTGTAGAGGCCGACGTAGATGATGAAACCGATCACCGCGAACAGCGCCGCCAACGGGTTGGCGACGCGGTACAGCAAGGCCACGCCGGCCACGCCGAGCAAGGTTGCATAGACCAGTGCCAGTTTCAGGGAGATCAGTCCCTGGACCAGCACGCGGTTCTTGGTGCGTTCCATCTTCAGGTCGATGTCACGGTCGATGCAGTTGTTGAACACGCAACCGGACGCGACCACCAGCGAAGTGCCGATCATGGCCGCCAGGAAGATGGCCAGATCGACATGCCCCTTGGAGGCCAGGAAGAAACCACCCGCCACAGAAAGCACGTTACCGAAAATGATCCCCGGTTTGGTGATTTGGATAAAGTGCTTGAGCGACATCGGGTTTACCTCACTTCGCCATCATGACGGCGTGGATGGTGAACATGATCCACAGCGACAGACCTACCAGCAGGACGATCACCAGCGCCGCGAAGATAAACGCGATCACGTTGTTACGTTGCGCGGCGGAGCGATCCAGGTGCAGGAAGTACACCAGATGCACCAGCACCTGGATGACTGCGAAGATCAGCACGATCCACAGGGTCGCGGCTTTAGGCAGCGACGGGTACATCACCAGGCCGAACGGGATGGCAGTCAGAATGATCGACAGGACAAAGCCGATCATGTAGGACTTCACGCTGCCATGGTTGGCATCACTGGAATGGTGTGCATTAGCCATTTACAGGGTCCCCATCAGGTAAACAACGGTGAATACGCAGATCCACACGACGTCCAGGAAGTGCCAGAACAGGCTCAGGCAGCTCAGGCGGGTGGTGTTGGTCGGCGTCAGGCCTTTTTTCCAGACCTGGTACATCATCACGGCCATCCAGATCAGGCCGCTGGTGACGTGCAGACCGTGGGTCCCGACCAGGGTGAAGAAGCCGGACAGGAAGCCGCTGCGGTTAGGACCGTAGCCTTCTTCGATCAGCTTGTGGAATTCGTTGATTTCCATGCCGATGAAGCCCAGGCCGAACAGGAAGGTGATCGCCAACCAGCCCAGTACCTGACTTTTCTTGCCCTTGAACAACGCCAGCATGGCGAAGCCGTAGGTGATCGAGCTGAGCAACAGGCAGGCGGTTTCGCCCAACACGTATGGCAGTTCGAAGATGTCGTGGCCCGACGGGCCACCCGCTACGTTGTTAACCAGTACCGCGTACGCTGCGAAGATCGACGCAAACAGGATGCAGTCGGTCATCAGGTAGAGCCAGAAACCGAATACGGTCATCTCGCCCGAGTCGTGGTGATGGTCATCGTGCCCATGGTCATGACCATGGGCGTGTCCAGCATGAGTCACTGCGTTCGACATGGTTTAAGCCTTTTCCAACGAGGTTTCAACACGGGAGGCCGGAATCGCCTTGGCCGCAATCAGCACTTTCTGCTGTTCGGCTTCGATGCGTTCGATGGTCTCGACCGGCACCATGTAGCCCTGATCGTCACGGGCGGCATGGATGATGAAATAGATCACGGTACCTGCAAGGCTGGCGATCGCCATCCACCAGATGTGCCAGATCATCGCGAAACCGAAGACGGTCAGCAGAGCACCCATGACCAGACCGGTCGCGGTGTTGTTCGGCATGTGGATCGGCTGGTAACGCTTGGGCACGCTGTAGGCAGTACCGTTTTCCTTGGCTTCGGTGAACGCGTCGACCTCGTCGGCCTTCGGCAGTTCGGCGAAGTTGTAGAACGGCGGTGGCGACGAAGTCGACCATTCCAGAGTGTGGCCATTCCATGGGTCGCCGGTCACGTCCAGGTTCTGCTTGCGATCACGCACGCTGACGTAGATCTGGATCAATTGGCAGGCGATACCAAATGCGATCATGACGGCGCCCACGAAGGCAACGTACAGGTACGGTACCCACTCAGGGTTGGTGGTGGCGTTCAGACGACGGGTCATGCCCATGAAGCCCAGTGCATAGAGCGGCATGAACGCGACGAAGAAGCCCGAGATCCAGAACCAGAATGCAGCCTTGCCCCAGCCTTCGTGCAGCTTGAAGCCGAACGCTTTCGGGAACCAGAAGCTGAAGCCGGCGATGTAACCGAATACCGCACCGCCGATGATGACGTTGTGGAAGTGCGCGATCACGAACAGGCTGTTGTGCAGAACGAAGTCAGCACCTGGAACAGCCAGCAGAACGCCGGTCATACCACCGATGGCGAAGGTCACCATGAAGCCCAGGGTCCACAGAACCTGGCTGGTGAAACGCAGACGGCCACGGTAGATGGTGAACAGCCAGTTGAATAGCTTCACCCCCGTCGGGATCGAGATCAGCATGGTCGCCAGGCCGAAGAAGGCGTTGACGTTGGCACCCGAACCCATGGTGAAGAAGTGGTGCAACCAAACCATGAAGCCCAGTACCGAGATCGCGCCGCTGGCGTAGATCATCGAGTGGTGGCCGAACAGTTTCTTGCCGGAGAACGTCGAGATGACTTCCGAGAACACACCGAAAGCCGGCAGGATCAGGATGTATACCTCGGGGTGGCCCCAAGCCCAGAACAGGTTGACGTACATCATCGGGTTGCCGCCGAGTTCGTTGGTGAACACGTGGAAATCCAGATAACGGTCAAGCGTCAGCAGTGCCAGGGTAGCGGTCAGGATCGGGAACGAAGCGACGATCAGCACGTTGGCCCAGGTGCAGGTCCAGGTGAAGATCGGCATGTCCATCATTTTCATGCCTGGGGTACGCATTTTCAGCACGGTGGCCAGGAAGTTGACCCCGGTCAGCGTCGTACCCAGACCCGATAGCTGTAGCGCCCAGATGTAGTAGTCCACCCCCACGCCCGGACTGTATTGCAGCCCCGACAGCGGCGGATAGGCAACCCAGCCGGTCTTGGCGAATTCGCCGACGCCCAGGGACAGGTTGATCAGCACCACGCCGGATACCAGCAGCCAGAAGCTCAGGGAGTTCAGGAACGGGTAGGCAACGTCACGCGCACCGATCTGCAGCGGCACGACGATGTTCATCAGGCCGGTGAAGAAAGGCATCGCCATGAAGATGATCATGATCACACCGTGAGCGGTGAAGATCTGGTCATAGTGATGAGGAGGCAGGTAGCCAGGGGAACCCTCGGTGGCCATGGCCAACTGGGAACGCATCATGATCGCGTCGGCGAAGCCGCGCAGCAGCATGACCATGGCAACGACGATGTACATCACGCCGATTTTCTTGTGGTCGACCGAAGTCAGCCACTCGGACCACAGGTAGGTCCACTTCTTGAAGTAGGTGATGCCCGCGAAGACCGCCAGACCACCGAAGGCGATCATGGCGATAGTCACCATGACGATCGGTTCGTGGAACGGGACCGCGTCCCAGCTTAATTTACCAAACATCGTTTACTCCTCTGCCCCGGCAGCTGAATGCGAACCTTCCGTTGCGGCCACTTCTTTCTTCTCGTGCTCGACCGGCTTGCCTGGTTTCATGCCTTCGTACTTGTCGACGATGATCTGGAACAGGTTCGGCGTGACGGAAGAATACAGCGCGACCGGGTTGTCCTGGCTCGGCTTGGAAAGTTCTGCGTATTCGGCTTGTTCAAGCTGTTTAGGTGACTGCTTGACCTCAGCTACCCAGGCATCGAAATCCGCCTGGCTGGTTGCGATCGCTTTGAATTTCATACCGGTGAAGCCGGCGCCGCTGTAGTTGGCGGAAATCCCCTCGTACTCATGATTCTCGTTGGAGATCAGGTGCAGCTTGGTCTGCATGCCGGCCATCGCGTAGATCTGGCCACCCAGGCCCGGGATGAAGAACGAGTTCATCACGGAGTCGGAGGTGATCTTGAAATTGACCGGGGTGTTGGCCGGGAACACCAGCTTGTTGACGGTGGCGATACCCTGGTCCGGGTAGATGAACAGCCATTTCCAGTCCAGCGAGACCACTTCGACGTTGATCGGCTTGACGTTCGATTCCAGCGGACGATACGGGTCCAGGGCGTGGGTCGACTTGTAGGTCACGATGCCCAGGAACAGGATGATGATGGCCGGAACAGCCCAGACCACGATTTCGATCTTGGTCGAGTGGTTCCATTTTGGCGCGTAGGTGGCGTCCTTGTTCGATGCACGGTATTTCCATGCAAAGGCCAGGGTCATGAAGATCACCGGCACCACGACCAACAACATCAGCAGCGTGGCGGTGATGATCAGGTTACGTTCATCCAGGCCTACCTGACCTTTGGGGTCAAGCAAGGTCATGTTGCACCCTCCCAGCAACAACGTGCCGAGCAGCGGCAATAAGCCTAGCAATCTGGGGTACCTAGTTTTACTCATCTCACGACCTCTAAAGCAGCTTGCGCAATGCAGTTGGGTTTTGATCGCCAACACTTCACCCTGCCAAGGGTTGGCATTTTTCTTCAATTGAATAAGGGCCGGCTCTTCGCGCTAATCGCTGATCGGCACATCGGAGCTGGCAGTGAGTCTTATTCGATTTCGTCGGTCAAAGGCCTTGTTACAGACCAATTCCATTTGGTGCGGATACGTGAAAGGTCGCCTGCACCCGGGATCGCATGGCACCTTTTGGCCCCTGTGTGTGCTCGAAATTTGAGCCACGCAGGACACTCAGTGCGGGCGATTGTAGATATGTCGGGTTTTATAAACCATGTCTCATCCTGAAATATTTTTTATCCAGAGGTGCAACAATCATTCACCGTTTTTGCAACGATATAGAATCGTATCGCTTTTCATTCTCAACAAAAAGCACTGATACAGGCTTCTACCGGCCAACCCGCCCGGCTGTACAAGCGTTCCCGAAGCCCCTACGAAACCGGCCTAACCCCTGTAAAACGGGCGCCACGGCAAGTATTGGAGAGCTTCGAAGGGGCTTCTGGCGGGGGTATGGAGAAAAAGCGCCCCCGGGAACTTTCCCGAGAATTGTTGTCGATTGGACAGACCTCGTCGAGCCGAAAACGCTCAGTGCGCCCACTGCGACGTGACAATATGTCGCACTTTTTCCAGGCCTTGGATTGCCCTCCATCACGGTCTTTTTTACCGGGGTGCGAATGCAAAAACGCCCCGGTTCCGAGCAACGGAACCGGGGCGCCACAAGAGGCTGCTCAGCGAGCGTTTTTACGGTTGCGGTAGATACCCAGCGGCACCAGCACCACGGTCAGCACGAAGGCCACCAGCGCCCATTGCGCCAGGGACAGGCCCAGCACCGGCGGGTAAGGGGTTTCGCAGAAACCGTCGACCTGAAAGCCCAGCGGGAACAGCTTGGCCAGCGGCAACCCGTCAACGATCGGCTGCAGCACATCGATGCCACAACTGACCTGGGGAAAAGCCTGGATATAGACATGCCGACCGGCCACGGCCAGACCGCCGATTGCGCTCAGCCAGACCAGCCCCTCCAGCACCGAAAGGCTGCGCCGGGTCGGCATCGCCGCGCCGATGAAAGCGAAGATCGCGATGAACAGCAATGCATAGCGCTGCAGGATGCACAGCGGGCAAGGCGCCTCACCCAGCACCACCTGCATGTACAGCGCGCCGCCGATCAAGGCCAGGCAGATCACCCCGAGCAGAACGAGAAAACGCCGTTCTCGTCCCAACCGCATCATTTCGTCATTCATCCCGTTTCCCTTATGACTTGTTATGGAATCGGCCGCAAGGCAGTGCTGCAGCAACTGTTTCAGGCCGAGTTTGCCGTCGAACAACGCGCCTGGCGCCGCTCGGGCGGGGTCGATCCCTGGCTCGCCAGTCTACACGCAGGCGATGACCTTTGAGCGTATCAAGCAGGCGATAAAGGCAGATGCGCGCATCAACTCCGGCGAATTAACGCCAAGTCGATTAAAGGCGGATTAACCATGGAGGTTTTTTGCAGAGGGTAGGCGCACAGGAGGCAGTTTTTTGTACAAGTCCCCCTGACACCAGGGGGACTCGAGCCAAGGGCTTATTCCAGTGCCGACGCCGGGCCGAAGAACTCATGATGGCTCTGCTTTTCCGGCACGCCCAGGGCCTTCAAATGACGCTTGACCGCCCCCATGAAACCCTTGGGTCCCAGGAAATAGGCATCCAGGTCACGCTGCTCCGGCAACCACTGGGCCAGTTGCTCCTGGGTCAACAAGCCGACCTTGTCGGCAGCCGGGCTGACCCCGTCATCCTCGGCGTAGCAGTAGAAACGCTTGAGTTGCGGATGACGCTCGGCCAGGCCGTCGACCCAGTCACGAAAGGCATGCACCGCACCGTTGCGCGCGCAATGGATGAAGTGCACCGGCCGCTCGGTGGCCAGTGCCGCTTCCAGCATCGGCAGGGTCGGGGTAATCCCCACCCCGCCACTGATCAATACCAGCGGCCTGTCACTGACCGCCAGGGTGAAGTCGCCCGCAGGCGGAAACAGCTCCAGGGTCGCCCCCAGCGTCAACTGATCGTGCAGGTAGTTCGACACCCGACCGCCCGCCTCGCGTTTGACGCTGATCCGGTACTGCCCGGCCTTCGCCAGCGCCGACAGGGAATAGTTGCGGCGCAACTCCTCACCGTCGATAACCAACCTCATGCCGATGTACTGCCCTGGCTCGAAGGCCAGAATGGCCTGACCATCGACCGGCTCGAAATAAAAGGAAGTGATTTCCGCGCTTTCTTCGACCTTCGCCACCAGCTTGAACAGCCGGCTGCCGCGCCAGCCCCCCGGTGCCACGGCCTTTTCTTCATAGATGGCGGCTTCGGCACCGATCAGGATATCGGCCAATTGGTTGTAGGCCGCGCCCCAGGCTGCAATCACTTGCGGCGTGGCGATTTCCTCGCCGAGCACTTCGCGGATGGCCCGCAACAGGCAAGCGCCGACAATCGGATAGTGCTCGGGAAGAATCTGCAGGGCGACATGCTTGTTGATGATTTTCGCCACCAGGTCGCCCAATTGATCGAGCTGGTCAATATGGCGGGCATACATCAGCACACCATTGGCCAGAGCCCTTGGCTGGTCGCCGCTGGCCTGGTGGGCCTGGTTGAACAGAGGGCGCACCTGCGGGTATTCCGACAGCATCATCCGGTAAAAATGGGTGGTCAGCGCCTCACCACCGCTTTCCAGCAAAGGCACGGTCGATTTGACGATGGCACGGTCTTGAGCGCTCAGCATGGGTCAACTCCTGATAGGACTGTTTTATCTGAATTGACCTGTATCAATCACACTCCATGCCAAGATATAAACTATTTAAAATCAATAACTTAAAATAATATTAGTCATAATGACACGGGCTGCCTTATAGTCATTTCGACATAAATGGAGTCAATATGACTGCAAAGCCCTTGCTGACCGCCCTACTGCCCCTGGTAGCGGATCTCTCACGGGAACTGCCCGAAAGCGAACGCTATCGGCGCCTGCTCAACGCCATGCGCGCGCTCTTGCCTTGCGACGCCGCCGCGCTGCTACGCCTGGATGGCGACTGGTTGGTGCCGCTTGCCGTCGATGGTTTGAGTCCCGACACCCTTGGCCGGCGCTTCAAGGTCAGCGAGCACCCGCGTTTCCGGATCCTGCTCGGCGCTCCCGGCCCGATACGCTTCGACAGTGACAGCGAACTGCCTGACCCTTACGACGGCCTGGTCGACGGACTGAACGAACACCTGGAAGTGCATGACTGCATGGGCTGCCCCCTGTTCATCGACGAGCGCCCCTGGGGCCTGCTGACCCTCGACGCCCTCGATCCGGAACGCTTCGAACAGATCGAACTGGATGTCCTGCAGGCGTTCGCCAGCCTCGCGGCAGCGACGGTGAACGCCGCCGAACGCATCGAGCGCCTGGCCTTGCGCGCCGAGGACGAACACCAGCGCGCCGAACTCTATCGCCAGGCCCATGGCCCGCAACAACGCGAGATGATCGGGCAGAGCAAGGCCCACAAACGCCTGGAGGAAGAGATCAACCTGGTCGGCGGCAGCGACCTGACGGTGCTGATAACTGGCGAAACCGGGGTCGGCAAGGAACTGGTGGCGCAGGCGATCCATGCCGTCTCGCCCCGTTCGGAGAGGCCCATCATCAGCCTCAACTGCGCGGCGTTGCCGGATACCCTGGTGGAAAGCGAGCTGTTCGGCCACGTGCGCGGCGCCTTCACTGGTGCGGTGGGCGACCGGCGCGGCAAGTTCGAGCTGGCCAATGGCGGCACACTGTTCCTCGATGAGGTCGGCGAGTTGTCGCTGAGCGTCCAGGCCAAACTGTTGCGGGTGCTGCAAAGCGGCCAACTGCAGCGGCTGGGCTCGGACCGCGAGCACCAGGTGGATGTACGCCTGATTGCCGCGACCAACCGCAACTTGGCCGAGGAAGTGCGCAACGGCCGCTACCGGGCAGACTTCTACCACCGCCTGAGCGTCTATCCATTGCAAGTACCGGCCCTGCGCGAGCGCGGTCGCGACGTGTTGCTGCTCAGTGGGTTCTTCCTTGAGCAGAACCGCTCGCGCCTGGGCCTGGGCAGCTTGCGCCTGAGCCCGGATGCCCAAACGGCGCTGCTGGCCTACAATTGGCCGGGTAACGTGCGGGAACTGGAGCACCTGATCGGGCGCAGCGCCCTCAAGGCTCTGGGCAATTGCCGGGAGCGACCGAAAATTCTCAGCCTGAGCGCCGCCGACCTCGACCTGCCGACAACCGCCGCCCAGACGCCTGAAGTCCAGGCGGACAGCCCGCCGAACCGGCAGACCGGGCTCGACTTACGCCAAGCCACGGAGCAGTATCAACGGCAGTTGATCGCTGACTGCCTGGAGCGTCATCAGCAGAACTGGGCCGCAGCGGCGCGGGATTTGGGCCTGGACCGGGCGAATCTGGGCCGCCTGGCCAGGCGGCTCGGGCTCAAGTGAGACGGCCAATGGCAAGATTCACCTAAAGCCCTTCGCGCTCAGGTCGATAACTCTTGATAGATACCCGTTCGGGGCTGATTCGCCCCAACGCAGCTCTTTGTATAGAAGGTTTTTATGTCCTCGAACAAAGCTCGCGCAGATTCACTGTCGCTTCTGCTTTTTACCTTGCGCAGCGGCAAGCTGATGGCGATCAACCTGCTTAAGGTCAGCGAAATCATCTCCTGTCCGCCGCTGACCAAGCTACCGGAATCGCACCCGCATGTCCGAGGAATCGCCACTCTGCGCGGCGCCTCGCTGTCGGTGATCGACCTGAGCCGGGCACTCGGCGAGCGCCCACTGGCGGACCCCGACGGCGGCTGCCTGATCGTCACCGATGTCAGCCGCTCCAAGCAGGGTCTGCATGTCCAGGCCGTGAGCAAGATCGTCCACTGCCTGACCACCGACATTCGCCCGCCGCCCTTCGGCTCCGGTGGTCCCAAGGCCTTTATCACCGGGGTGACTCAGGTCGATGGCACTCTGGTGCAGGTACTGGACATCGAAAAGGTCATCCATGTCATCGCCCCGGCACAGATCGAAGTCGCACCGACCGAGCTGAGCATGGAAGAAGCCGACCTGCTCGGCAATGCGCGGATTCTGGTGGTCGACGACAGCCAGGTGGCACTGCAGCAATCGGTCCACACCCTGCGCAACCTCGGTCTGACCTGCCACACCGCCCGCAGCGCCAAGGATGCCATCGGCTGCCTGCTCGACCTGCAAGGCACCGCAGAACAGATCAATATCGTGGTCTCGGACATCGAGATGTCGGAAATGGACGGTTATGCGCTCACCCGCACCATACGTGAAACCCCGGACTTCAAGGACATCTACATTCTGCTGCACACCTCCCTGGACAGTGCAATGAACGCCGAGAAGGCCAGCCAGGCCGGAGCCAACGGGGTATTGACCAAGTTCTCCTCGCCGGAACTGACCAAGTGCCTGATCCTGGCCGCCAGGACCGTAGCCGAACAGGGCCTCTGAAATGTCCCAGTGCCACTGCTTGCTGCTGCGCAAGGACCTCGACGGTTTGCTCGAGGTACCGCAGTGGCCGGCGGACATTCGCCTGGAGGCATTGCACCCGGAACAGATGGAGGCGGTACACGCCCTGTTGATACAGGCCCATGACGACGACCTGGAGATCGAGGACTTCTCGAACTGGCGCGAGCGTTTCACCTGCGATGCCGAATTCGATCCAAGCCTGTGCCTGCTCGCCATGGACGAACAGGGCCTGGTCGGCGTCGCCCAGTGCTGGACCAGCGCCTACATCAAGGACCTGGTGATCCACCCTCGCCGCCGTGGCGAGGGTCTGGGCCAGGCGCTGCTGCGCCATACCTTCCAGGTCTTCGCCTCGCGGGGTGAAGCGTTCGTCGATCTCAAGGTCATGGAAGACAACCTGCCGGCCCGATGCCTGTACGATGCCGCCGGCATGCGCTTCATCCAGCGCTATGAAGTCAGCCCGGCTCAGGCATAATCGCGTTTTTGCCGGATGCACCTTCAGGAGACCTGCCATGAAAGCCTCCACCCTGATCTTCATCAGCCTCACCACACTGGCCAGCCAGGCCCATGCATCCGGTCCCAATGAGTGGGCGGCCTACAATAAGGCGGTGCTCGCCAGTTGCACCAAGGCCAGCAGCCTCAAGAACGTGAAAGCGCTGGGCAATCCGGCGCAGTTCGACGACAAGGTCGGCTACACCGCGGTACTGCTTCGCGGCCAATACCCTCAGGCCCACATGAAAAACCAGCCGGGCACCGAACTCTGCCTGTACAACAAGAAGAGCAAGACCGCTGCCGTGACCGAATGGGACTCGGTGATGCCGGCACGCAGCCACTGAGCGACTGGCGCACAACTTGCTTCGTTCAGAGTCCATGTGGTGACGGCCTGTCGGGTTTGTGTCACTACGCCAGTCACAGCCCTGTTGTCGGTCAGTCCATGAACACCCATTTCTCCTGCGTAGGCTGCGGCAAATGCTGCACCGATCACCATGTCCCGCTGACCCTGGCCGAAGCCCGGCAGTGGGCCGACGACGGCGGCCAAGTCATTGTGCTGGTGGAAGCCTTCCTGCCGGATGGCACCGGCATAACGCCGCAGCAGCGCGAACACGCGCAACGCCGATCCTGGGGAGTACCCTGCGGCAGTACCGAAGCGCGCGTGGCGATCACCTTCGCCGCCTACAATGTCGGCCCCTGCCGGAATCTTGACGAACGCTTGCTCTGCCGGATCTACGAACGGCGACCACTGGTGTGCCGCATCTATCCGATGGAAATCAATCCGCACATTCCGCTCCGGCCAACGGCCAAGGAGTGCCCGCCGGAATCATGGCTGACCGAGCAACCGCTGCTGATCAGGAGCGGCCAGTTGGTGGATGCCGGGTTGGCGCGGCTGATCGAGGATTCGCGCCAGGCCGACCGTGACGACATTCGGGCCAAGCAAGCCATCTGCGCCCACCTGGGTATTCACACCACGGCACTCAAGGGCGATGGTTTCACCGCCTACCTGCCACAGATGAATGCGTTCGCCCAGGCCATTGAGCGTGTGGAACAACAGTCGCACTGGCCTGCCGAGAACGAATGGGCGTTTCACGTCTCCGGCCACGACATTGCCGAGCAACTGCGCGCAGCGGGAGCGCGGGTGGTCAGCGATACGCCGCTGACCTATACGTTCATTCCCCTGCGCGCGGCCTGACGACCCGGCAACTACACCCGGCTGCCACGCCCCCAGAACTCCTGCGCCAGCGAGCGCAGGTCATCCGCCAGCCCGGCGACGTCGCCGGAATTGAGATGGCTCTGCTGCCCGGCGCTGACGGTCACTTCGCAGGCGTTGCGGATACTCATGATGTTGCGATTGATGTCTTCGCTGACCGCACTCTGCTCTTCCACTGCCGCGGCAATCTGCAGGCTCATCTCGGTGATCCGGCTGACCCGTTCGTTGATGCCGCTCAGGGCCTCGGCGGCCTGCTGTACCTGCTGCACGCTGTCTTCGGCATGCTGGCTGCTTTGCCGCATGACCAGCACCGCCTCCCGTGCACCGTCCTGCAGGTTGCTGATCATCCGCTGGATCTCGCTGGTCGATTGCTGGGTCCGCTGAGCCAGCCCACGCACCTCATCGGCCACCACCGCGAAACCACGCCCCTGCTCGCCCGCCCGCGCCGCCTCGATGGCCGCATTCAGCGCCAGCAGGTTGGTCTGTTCGGCAATACCGCGAATCACCTCAAGCACACTGGAAATTTCGCTGCTGTGGTTTTCCAGGTGATGAATCACCTCGGTCGCCCGAGCCAGCTCTTCGGCCAGGCGCAGCACCGAACTGCGACTCTCGCCCACCAGATGATGACCGTCACGTGTCTCGCTGCCGGCCAGGTCGGCCGCCACCGAAGCCTGCTGGGCATTGCTGGCGACTTCGGCAACGCTGGCAGCCATCTCGTGAATGGCTGCCGCGACCTGATCGGTTTCCGCCTGCTGCTCCAGGGTGCTGCTGTGACTGCTCTCGATATGCCGAACCAACTCCTGCGCGTGCCCGGACAGACGCTGCGAAGCATCACCGATGCGCCCGACCACCGAACCGACCTGGGCCTCGAGCATACGCAGGGCGAACTCGATCTGGCCGAACTCATCACTACGGCCGGTGTAGATCGCCTGGCTCAACGGATTGTCGGCCAGATCGCGCGCGCGCTCGGTCAAGCGGCCGAGCGGGCGCAAGACGCCATGAATGGTCGCGCAACACAAGGCGCTGCCCACAACCCACAAACCCAGTTCGAACAACAGCGGTTGCGGTGAAAACCATTGCCCCAACGCCAGGGCTGCGGCGAATGCCAGACTGGACTGCAGCGCCAGCCGGTGCGACAAGCCGAGCCTTGGCAGGCGTTGGCGCCATGAGCGGCGGCCACTGCGCAATTGTTCGTAGCCACGTTCGGCAGCCTCGACCTGCGCGGCCGTGGGTTGGGTCCGCACCGACTGGTATTCGACGGTCTGGCCGCTCTTGCTCACTGGCGTGGCGTAGGCGCTGACCCAGTAATGATCGCCGTTCTTGCAGCGGTTCTTCACCATGCCCATCCACGGGCGGCCAGCCTTGAGGCTCTGCCACAGATGGGCGAACGCTTCGGGCGGCATGTCGGGATGGCGTAGCAGGTTATGCGCCGAGCCCAGCAACTCTTCCTGGCTGTAGCCACTGATCCGGATGAAATCCGGATTGGCGTAGGTAATGCAGCCTTTCAGATCGGTGGTCGAAAGGATATTGGCGTCGCGAGCGACCTCGACGTTTCGGCCGGTAACCGGGAGATTGATCTTCATGAGGGACGCGCTCGGATGATGAGGTAGGGTCAGCAGGGCGTCGACTCTAAGCGGACCAAAATCCAAAACACTGATCCAGATCAGCTTCAGGCGATAAGGCCAGCGCGCCCGCAGGCCATCATTTGTAGAACAGATCGACGACAACCTCGGCGGCGAATGGACCGGCCTTGGGCCGGTCGCTGTTCCACAGCAGTTCGGCATCGAACCGCGCGGTGGCGGCCTGGGTGCCGCCCAGCAGTTCGGCCAGATGAAACGAACGGTTGTACGGAATCGGCGCACCGCCGCCGGCCCTGACGATACGGATACCGACACCGTCATTGCCTTTAGGTATCAGCAAATCCCCGGCCAGGGTTCCCGACACCGGTTTCAGACGGGCATCGAGACTGAAGGCACTGTCGCAGGTACGGCTGGTGTGCAAGGCGAACGGCCGCCGTTCGACCACTTGCCCCACCACCACGTGCTGGATGGCGATCGGCCCAAAGTCGATGGTCTCGGGGATGACTTGCAATTGCGCATCACAGGCAACGAAGCGCAAACCAGCCAGGTTATTGATCACGTAGTTGAGCGAATGGCCCTCGTTGCCTGGCCCACTGCTGCCGTCGAGCTGGAACAACCGGTAATCCTGCAACTGACTGGCCACACCCGAGGGCGGTGTCGGGCCGAACTTTTCGATGAACAGGGAAAACCCCAGATTGAAGCGCAACGGCGCACAGCCCTGCGCACCGACACAGGCCGGCAGGCTGCGGCCGGTGGCTATGCGACCACTGCTCTGACGATAGTCGACACCTTCGTGAGTCAGCCCCAGGCGAATACCCTGGCCGACCACCTGGCGCGCCGGGTTGAGATGGATATAGATGTCCTGGGCCGCTGTCGACTGACTATCCGTGACGCACTCGACGGCCAGGTTGAGCGGTTCAGAACGCCAGACCAATGTGCCATTGGGCGCCGACGCAGGAATCGCCACACTGCTGCCGAGGTCGGCACTGGCCACCAGCGCCCCGCTGCCTTGCAGGGTACAGGTGAGGGCAAAGCAACTGGCGGGGCTGAACAATCCGAGCAGCAACAGGCAACGTCGCCAGGTCATGGGAGACAGCTTAATCATGGGCAGATCCACTCTGTGAAAGAGAAGCGTCGCCAACCAGCGACGCACTGAAAGGAGCACCGAAATCGAATCGGGCCCGGTAGGTTCGTTGGCCGCCGTAATCGGTCAGGGCGTTGAACCGCAGCCAGGCCTGACGGGCGCCCAGGGCGCGCGAGGTCAACAGCAATTCACGGCGGCCACCCGGCGGTACCAGCAGGTCATCGCCCAGAAGATGGCGACCCTGCTCGTCGGCCAGTTCCAGACTCAGCAGCGCCGCGTGAAACGGCGTCGGGTTTTCCACCTTGAGCCGCAGCACCCCGCTGGCATCGCGTTCCAGCACCCAGCGCAGGTGTTGCGGGGTCAGCGCCGGATCACCGGCCAGCCCAGGCGGTCGGAACAGCACGTTGATCCGCTGGCGAATGGCAATGCTCAAACGGCCTTCGCCGGATGGGGCACGGGGAATTTCCATCACATAAAGATGCAACAGCGACTCGCGGCTCGTCGGCATGCCACGCCCTGCATACATCAGCCGCAAGGCTTGCCGCCCCTCGGGCACCAACCGCGAGATCGGCGGGGTCAGCACGAACGGCAAGGGGTCCGAGCGGGCCTCCTCGTGACCTTCCAGCCAGGCTTGCAGCAGCACCTCCTGGCGCCCGCGATTGCGGGCTTCGATGCTCACGTCAGGAAAACGCCCGTCGAACACCAGCCGCGTGCCACTCAGGGAGACACTCGCCAGCACCGGAGCCATCGTGACCAGGCCCAGCATCAGGAGCCACAACTGCCGACCGTTCACTGGCAGACCACCTGGACCCGGTCATAGGTCAGTTGCGGGTCGCGGGGCGGCAGACGGAACGGGAACTGGCAACTGCGCCCGGACCACCTAACCTGCAGCGTTCCCTCTTGCCGATCGCTGAGCACCAGTGCCCGGCTGGTCGGGTCGACCACTGCCAACGCCTTGCCCTGCGCATCCTGGACACTGGCCCCGAACGGCAGGGCACTGCCATCGGTCAGGCGCAGCTCGAACTGCACCCGACGCCCAGTGCTGGCCTGGAACACGGCGTGGGTCGAGGAGCCACGCCGTGGCACCACCTGGGCGATAGCATTTTCCACCTCGATATCGGCGCCCAGGCGACGGGTATCCAGGCTGACCCAGTTGGCACGATAAGGCTGGACATACGGCACCACGGCAAAACCGTTGCGTCCCGTTTCAACCCCCGCGAAGCTGTTGAAACGCGCGCCCGCCACACCCGGCACTTCGGCCAATGTGAAGGTGTCACCCAAAGACTGCCCCAGGTTCACCCCACCCGCATGGGCGACCAGCGAGCCCCGTGCCCCCAGATTCCAACTGTTGAAGTCCTGACCATGGCTGTAGCCGGCCTCGAACCGGCCGACCGAGGTCGTCGCATTGACACTGGCCGAACCGGTTCGACCACCACTGCCATCATGACCGGCCAGTACCGAGTAGAAGGCATTACGGTCCAGTACACGTCCGCTCAGGCCGGCCATCACGCTGGCGTCGCCCTGGTTGTCGCGGACCGCGGTCAGCGAGGCGCGGGTCGAGCTTTCAGGGCGACCCAGCGGTAGCGACAGCGTCAGGGTCAGTTGGTGGTCGGTGGCAATCCGACCGTCGAGGTCGGTCGAACGGCTGCGATCCAGGGACAGACTGTAGCTGAGATCGCGCCAGTAACCGCCATAGGTGGCATTGAACTGCCGCGACTTGCCCGGCAGGTTCCAGAACCGCTGCTCCAGCGCGGTGAAGCTGAACGTCCCGGCCTCCAGCGGCTGACTGAGGGTGATGTCGAAGCGATCACGGGCCCGACCGATCGGATTGCGCGCCAGGTGGTCACGCCCATCCACATGCTGTTCGAAGCTGCGGTACTGCTCGCTGGAATAACGATAACCGGCCAGGGCGAAGGTGGTTCGGGTCGCATTCAGGGTATTGGCATAGCGCAGTCGCAGGCTCTGGCCGCCCAGATCGGTGCCGGCCTGATGGCTGACCGAATGGGTCAGGTCAGCCGAAACCGCGCCCAACCCGGTATTGACCCCGGCTCCGAGGTTGCTGGCCTCGAACGCGTCAGCCAACTGCACCCCGCCGAACCCGGTGATCCGCTCGCTCAGGCCGTAGATCAGCGTGGTGCTGGCGAACCCGGGATTCGCCTGCCGGCTGTCGTTGCTGTCGTACTGGCCGGCCTCGATGCTGTAGCTGAAGCTTCCCTTGGGCAGCATCAATGGCAACGAGGCAAACGCCTGGACGAAGCTGCGCTGCCGGCCGTCCGCCTCGATCACCATCACCTGCAGATCGCCGTTGGAACCGCTGGGGTAAAAGTCATTGATCTCGAACGGCCCGGGCGGCACGTTCGAGCTGTACAGCAGATAACCGCCCTGGCGAATCTCGACGGTGGCGTTGCTTTCCGCCACACCGCGAATGGTCGGCGCATAGACTCGCTCACTGTCGGGCAACATGCCGTCGTCCGACGCCACCTGGACGCCACGAAAGCGCACGCTGTCGAACACCCGTGCATCGGTGTAGGTCTCGCCGAGGGTCAGTTGGCCTTTCCAGGCGGTCAGGTCACGCTGAGCATAGGTCTGGTTGCTGGTGAAGCGCGTGGCCTGCGAGTCGCCCTGCACCAACGACGACTCGTTGCGCAGGCGCCAGGGCCCGAGGTTCAGCCCATTGCGCAGGCCCAGGTAATAACTGCTGATTTTCTGCCGGTCGAACTCGCGGCGATTGCCGTTGAAGGCATAGCTGACGAAACCGCTGTTGATACCCTGGTCCCACAATTCCGGCGACAGATAGCCACGGGCCTCGCGCCGCAGCGCGACCTGCGGCACGCCGAGGTTGAGTGCCAGGGTGTTGGGTTGATAGTCGACGCTGGCACTCTCCAGCTTGCCAAGATCGAAGCACTGCTCACCGGCGATATCCGACGGTGCTCCGGCCAGGCTGGCGAGACGGTCGGTATCCAGCCCCAGGTCCCGCAGCAGGTCCAGGGTCAGGCACGGTTCCACGCGCCCGCTCGCGCTGTCACGACTGAAGCGCACATCCCGCCGCGCACTGAGGGCCCGGTTCAGGTAGATGTCGACCCGATAGGTGCCCGGCAGCACGCTGTTGCCCTCCAGAAAGGCATGGATATCCGCTGGCTGCTCGCCGCCATGGATAAAGGCGGTGTTGAACCTGACGCGCTCCCCCACCGGCTCGGAAAATGCCAGTTCCGGAATCAGCAGGCACAGCCCGAGGGACAGCGGCAAACCGGTCTGGCGGCTCCTGCCCGGCAACAGGAAAGAGGCGGTGGTCTGTATTTTCCCGCAACACGATGGCAGCAGAACTTCCTTTGTTCTTCGGTAAAGCCAATCCATTTGCAACCTTCACTCAATGTCTTGAGATATTTGTTAAAGGCGAACGCCTACGCGCACAGGCTCTTGCGAGGGTGCGACGAACGTGAGAATGAATGGGATGCGCGACGGAGCAGCTAATCCTCGGCCCTCAGAGCCTGGCCGGTTTTCCAGTCGGAAAGCCGATAAGGCACGACAGCACCATGATCGTTGATGCTCTTGAAGCTCAACCGGAGCGGCTGCCCGGTGACCGACGCGGGCAGGATGAACTCCTGCGCCTGACCGGGAGCCAGCATCGAGTTCTTGCGATGCAGCAGCCGGGTCGCGCCGTCGAACAACTCGATATCCACCAGGCTGACGTAGAACGGCGCGGGATTGCTCGCCACCAGCACGCCTGCGGGTTTCAGGCGCCAACGCAATTGCTGCGGGGCCAGCTCGGGATCGGCCTGCAACTGACGAGGTCGATAGAACAGCTTGATTCGCTGGCGAATACCGATCTGCAGCACATTCTCCTGTTCGCTGACCTGTGGGATTTCCTGGACATTCAGCCAGAACAACGACTCCCGATCGGTCGGCATCTCGCTGCCGGAATGAATGATCCGCACCGTTTGCCGTCCGCCGGCGGGCAACGGCACCAGGGTCGGCACGACGGCGAACGGCAGGTCTGCGGCAGACGGGTCCTCGGCCTCCAGCCAGGACTGCAGCAGGATGGTGGATCTGTTGCGGTTCGATACGCTGAGCACCGCTTCCTTGTCTTGCGCCGGATACACCAGCCGGGTGCTGTTGAGCACGATTCCGGCCTGGGCCTGACCCGCCGCCCACGTGACCAGCGTCATGCCGATCAGCGCTCTCATCAACTTGCGCATGTTGCGATCCATCTGTTCGGAAGAAACGGAGCCTTGCAGCTCCGTTCGGGACACTCACTCAGTTGTAGGTCAGGACAAAAGGCACGGTGCCAGTCGCCGCGCCAGGTACGGTGGAGACACCGTTCTTGACGAAGACCGCACGCAGGGACAAGGTACCGCTGGAGCCGGTACCGCTGGGCTGGAGGATGCCGTCGATGGTATCGGCAGGGTCCTGGATGTTCAGGAAGTTATCGCTATCGCGACGGACCAGACCGATCCCGACACCTTTGGCGGCGCCAGCGGTCGGCAGCAGGTAGGGGTCGCCCTGGTCGGCCTGGGCTGGACGGAATGACATGCTCACGGTGCTTTCAGCGGCCGGTTGCAGACACGTCACCAACAGATCGATGTCCTTGGCCGTGCCCAGTCGCGCCTCGGTACGGTTGCCGATATCGGCAAAGGAAACCCGTCCAAGGTCGACCGGGATATTGTCGGCCGAGCCGCCCCCGGACGACACATCGCAACTGGTGTTGGTCAGTGCACCGGTGAAGTTCAGCGTCCCACCGTTGGCCGCGTGGACGGAACTCGTCACGCCCAGGGCTGAACCCAATAGAACCAACATCACGGAAATCTTTTTCATGCGAACACAATCCTTCGAGTTAATCGTTTGCACCCATCAATTGGGTGGCGGCCAATATAGTCGCGGATCGTGAATTGAACTATCAGACCTGGCCTTATTCCGGGTGCCGATTCAACCCGCTGGCAAGACATCTGTCTCCGTCAGAAGAAAATGTCATTCAATGGGCACGGAAAAACGATCAGGAGCGTGTTTAAAATTAAAGCCGTCCTCTCTATGAAATCCATTACCAGTCCCTGCCCCCTGAACAAGACCAGACACTCTTCGATGATATTTTAATTATATCGATCAAAAAGTTAGATCAGCTGACCCTGACCTGAGCGAGACAGAGTCAACTTGATGCCGGATATTTCACAGAACAGCGCTTGCCTGTATACGACCAGGCATTCGCTGATGTTCTGATACACGTACAACTTTACAGATACGTGATAACCACGACACCTTGGGAGGATGTCGCCTTGACGCTGGAAGCCTTGCTGGGCAAGGGCTGGAAGCGTGCATTAAAGGGCAATATGCCATTACTGCAGGCATTATGCGCAGTATCGACCAGCACCATGACGCCGGGTGCGACGTTGATTCGTTCAGAAACGCCATGACTGTTCGACGAGGTCGAGGACACTTCACACGCTGCCTCCAAAATCTGACCACTGAAACGAATCTGCCCCGCATTGGCTGCTACCACATTGGAGCAAACGCCCATCAACAACAGGACACCGAATACCGATAGTGTGTATTTCATATCAGCCACTCCCAAACAGGGTGAACCCCCTATCAATTAAAGCCTACACGAGAGCACTCCACTGAAAAAACGAGGAATATCCGTAGGACTTCTTATATTCAATTAAACATACACGCGCCTCATTCGCCCTGCTTTGCAGAAACATGTCTTTAAAAACAAGCAGCTAAAAAGCTCGTAAGTTCTTCCGGTTTATCGCCTGCACGTTTTCTTTCTTTAACGACACTTCAGACATTTGCCTGTCCGGCCGGCATCCGGCCGTAGCTGACAGCCGTGTCAGGTAGCGGTCACCGTACTGACCGGGTGATGGGGTTATAAAGACGATATTGTTCTGCCAGCATTGTCCTTCCACCACTGGTTCCGGCGTTTTGACACCATGCACATTCAAAAGAAAACCGTGTTGGGCCTTGTGGCGATCGTCCTGGTCGCCGCCGGTGCCTCCTGGGCCCTGAGCCGCCCTACCGCGCCCCGCCACGCCGGCAATGTGCCGATCCCGGTCAAGGTCGTCCCCGTCACGCAACGGGACGTCCCCCGTTATGCCAGTGGCATCGGTACGGTCCTGTCGTTGCACAGCGTGGTGATTCGCCCGCAGATCGATGGCATCCTGACCCGCCTGCTGGTCAAGGAAGGGCAACTGGTCAAAGAGGGCGATCTGCTGGCCACCCTCGACGATCGTTCGATCCAGGCCAGCCTGTCCCAGGCCAAGGCACAACTGGCACAGAGCCAGGCGCAGTTGCAGGTGGCGGAGGTCGATCTCAAGCGCTACAAACTGCTGAGCGCCGATAACGGCATCTCGAAACAGACCTACGACCAGCAGCAAGCACTGGTCAACCAGCTCAAGGCTACTGCCCAGGGCAACCAGGCGGCGATTACCGCAGCGCAGGTGCAACTGTCCTATACCCAGATCCATTCGCCGGTCACTGGCCGGGTGGGTATCCGTACCGTCGACGAAGGCAACTTCCTGCGCATGAGCGATACCCAGGGCCTGTTCTCTGTCACCCAGATCGATCCGATCGCCGTCGAGTTCTCGCTGCCCCAGCAGATGCTGCCGACCCTGCAAGGGCTGCTCGGCGCCGCCAGTCCGGCGCTGGTCGATGCCACTCTGGGCGACGACGACCACCGCAACAGCCTGCTCGGCGCCGGCCATCTGACGCTGATCGACAACCAGGTCTCGGCGACCACCGGCACCATCAAGGCCAAGGCCGAGTTCCGCAACCCGAATCAGAAGCTGTGGCCGGGCCAACTGGTCAACATCCGGATCCAGACCGACCTCGACCACGGCGCCCTGGTCGTACCTGCGACCGTGGTGCAGCGTGGCCTGGACGGTTACTTCGTCTACCGGGTCAAGGACAAGGGTGTGGAAGTGGTGCCGGTACGGGTGCCCTACCAGGACAGCGAGCAGAACATCATCGAGGGTGTACAAGCCGGCGACCTGCTGGTCAGCGATGGCCAGTCGCGACTCAAGCCCGGTTCCATCGTCGAAATCCTCGGCTCGCCCAAGCCGGCTGAACAGGCCGTGGCCGTGGAGCCCAAACCATGATCAAGGACAGTCGTGGCGTCTCGGCCTGGTGCATCAATCACCCGGTAGCGACCATCCTGCTCACCTTCGCCCTGGTCCTGCTCGGGCTCATCGCCTTTCCACGCCTGCCGCTGGCGCCATTGCCGGAAGCCGAATTCCCGACCATCCAGGTTTCCGCGCAATTGCCTGGTGCCAGCCCGCAGACCATGGCCTCCTCGGTGGCGACGCCACTGGAGGTGCAGTTCAGCGCCATTCCCGGCGTGACCCAGATGACCTCCAGCAGCGCCCTGGGCACCACCACCCTGACCTTGCAGTTCACCCTGAGCAAAAGCATCGACACCGCCGCCCAGGAAGTCCAGGCGGCGATCAACACCGCTTCGGGCAAACTGCCCAAGGACATGCCGACCCTGCCGACCTGGCGCAAGGTCAACCCGGCGGACAGCCCGGTGCTGATCCTCAGCGTCAGTTCCGCGCAGATGCCCGGCACCGAACTGAGCGACTACGCCGAAACCCTGCTGGCCCGTCAGCTCAGCCAGATCGACGGCGTCGGCCAGATCAACATCACCGGCCAGCAGCGGCCGGCCATTCGCGTACAGGCCTCGGCGGACCGACTGGCGGCCATCGGCCTGACCCTGGCGGACATCCGCCTGGCAATCCAGCAGACCAGCCTCAACCTGGCCAAGGGCGCGCTGTACGGCAAATCGAGTATCTCGACGCTGTCGACCAACGACCAGTTGTTCCAGCCGGAGGAATACGGCGAACTGATCGTCTCCTACAAAAACGGTGCGCCGGTGCAGCTCAAGGACGTCGCCCGGGTGATCCGCGGTTCCGAAGACGCCTATGTGCAAGCCTGGTCCGGCGATGTGCCGGCAGTGAACCTGGTGATTTCCCGACAGCCGAGCGCCAACATCGTCGAGACCGTGGACCGGATCAAGGCCGCCCTGCCCGGCCTGGAAGCCATGCTGCCAGCCTCGGTGGAGGTCAAGGAACTGGTCGACCGGACCCAGACCATTCGCGCCTCGCTGCATGAAGTGGAAATGACCCTGCTGATCGCCGTACTGCTGGTGGTGGCGGTGATGGCGCTGTTCCTGCGTCAACTGTCGGCCACCCTGATCGTCTCGGCGGTACTCGGCGTTTCCCTGGTGGCCAGCTTCGCGTTGATGTACGTGATGGGCTTCAGCCTCAACAACCTGACCCTGGTGGCGATCGTCATTGCCGTCGGCTTCGTGGTCGACGACGCGATCGTCGTGGTGGAAAACATCCACCGTCACCTGGAGGCCGGCGACGGCATGCGCGAGGCGGCCATCAAGGGCGCAGGAGAGATCGGCTTCACCGTGGTATCGATCAGTTTCTCGCTGATCGCCGCGTTCATCCCGCTGCTGTTCATGGGTGGCGTGGTCGGTCGGCTGTTCAAGGAATTCGCCCTGACCGCCACCTCGACCATCCTGATTTCGGTGGTGGTCTCACTGACCCTGGCGCCGACCCTGGCCTCGCTGTTCATGCGCGCCCCGGTGCATCACGAACACACCAAGGCGACGTTCGGCGAGCGTCTGTTGGCCGTCTACGAACGTGGCCTGCGCCGCGCCCTGGCCCACCAGAAGCTGATGTTCGGCGCGTTCTGCCTGACCCTGGGCCTGGCCATCGCCGGCTACGTGTTCATTCCCAAGGGCTTTTTCCCGGTCCAGGACACCGGTTTCGTGCTGGGCACCACCGAGGCCGCCGCCGACGTGTCGTTTGACACCATGGTCGCCAAGCACAAGGCCCTGGCCGAAATCGTCGCTGCCGATCCTGCGGTTCAGGCCTTCTCCCACTCGGTGGGGGTCTCGGGGAGCAACCAGACCATCGCCAACGGCCGCTTCTGGATCGCCCTCAAGCCCCGGGACCAGCGCGATGTTTCCGCCAGCGCCTTCATCGACCGCATCCGGCCCAAGCTGATGCAGATCCCCGGCATCGTGCTCTACCTGCGTGCCGGCCAGGACATCAACCTCAGTTCCGGGCCGAGCCGGGCCCAGTATCAATACGTGATCAAGAGCAACGATGGCGACCTGCTGAATACCTGGACCCAGCGCCTGACCGACAAACTGCGGAGCAACCCGGCGTTCCGCGACCTGTCCAACGACCTGCAACTGGGCGGCAGCATCACCCACATCACCATCGACCGCAGTGCCGCTGCGCGCTTCGGCCTGACCGCCAGCGATGTCGACGAAGCCCTCTATGATGCCTTCGGCCAGCGGCAGGTCAACGAGTACCAGACCGAGACCAACCAGTACAACGTGATCCTCGAACTGGATGCCGCCCAGCGCGGCAAGGCCGAGAGCCTGCACTACTTCTACCTGCGCTCGCCGCTGACTAACGAGATGGTCCCGCTGTCGGCCCTGGCGCGCTTCGACGTTCCCACCAGCGGTCCGCTGTCGATCGCCCACGATGGCATGTTTCCGGCCGCCAACCTGTCGTTCAACCTCAGCCCCGGAGTCGCCCTGGGCGATGCGGTGCTGATGCTCGACCAGGCGAAGAAGGAGATCGGCATGCCGGCCGCCATCAGCGGCAACTTCCAGGGCGCCGCGCAGGCCTTCCAGAGTTCCCTGGCCAGCCAGCCGTGGCTGATCCTCGCGGCCTTGGTGGCGGTGTACATCATTCTCGGCGTGCTCTACGAGAGCTTCGTCCATCCGCTGACGATCATTTCCACCCTGCCCTCGGCCGGCCTAGGTGCCTTGATCATGCTCTGGCTGCTGGGCCAGGATTTCTCGATCATGGCGTTGATCGGCCTGGTATTGCTGATCGGCATCGTGAAGAAGAACGGCATCCTGATGATCGACTTCGCCCTGGAAGCCCAGCGGGGCGGGCTGACACCCGAGGACGCCATCTACAAGGCCTGTATCACCCGCTTCCGGCCCATCATCATGACCACCCTGGCGGCCCTGCTCGGTGCGCTGCCGCTGATGCTCGGCCACGGCCCAGGCGCCGAGCTGCGCCAGCCGCTGGGCATTGCCGTGGTCGGTGGCCTGCTGGTGAGTCAGGCGCTGACGCTGTTCACCACACCCATCATATACTTGTGGCTCGAACGGCTTTTCCATCGGCCCAAACCGGCCAGCGTGCCGGCGATCACTCATTGAGGCGGGGTCATGCGTGTCCTGATTATCGAAGACGAAGAAAAAACCGCCGATTACCTGCATCGGGGTCTGACCGAGCAGGGTTATACCGTCGATCTGGCTCGGGATGGCGTCGGCGGCCTGCATCTGGCGCTGGAGAGCGATTACGCGGTGATCATCCTCGATGTGATGCTGCCGGAGCTCGATGGCTTCGGCGTGCTCAAGGCCCTGCGGGCGCGCAAGCAGACGCCGGTGATCATGCTCACCGCCCGCGAGCGGGTCGAGGATCGCATCCGCGGCCTGCGCGATGGCGCCGATGATTACCTGGGCAAACCGTTTTCCTTTCTCGAACTGGTGGCCCGCCTGCAGGCACTCACCCGGCGTAGCGGCGGCGGCCATGAGCCGGTACAGATCAGCGTCGCCGACCTGTGGGTCGACCTGATCAGCCGCAAGGCCAGTCGCGCCGGGCAGCGCCTGGATCTGACCGCCAAGGAGTTCTCGCTGCTCAGCGTACTGGCTCGCCGCCAGGGCGAAATCCTGTCGAAGACAGCGATTGCCGAGATGGTCTGGGACATCAATTTCGACAGCGATGCCAACGTCGTCGAGGTAGCGATCAAACGCCTGCGGGCCAAGCTCGACGGGCCATTCGAACAGAAACTGCTGCACACCATCCGTGGCATGGGCTATGTGCTGGAGAACCGTGGTGTCGACTAACTCGATTGCCCTGCGCCTGAGCGGGCTGTTCAGTCTGGTCGCGCTGGCGGTGTTCCTGCTGATCGGCGGCGCCTTGTACCTGCAGGTGGAAAAAGGTCTGGGCCTGCTCCCCGAGGCTGAACTGGATGCGCGCTACAGTGTGCTCGAGTCCTCGATCAACCGTTTCGGCACCCCGGACCACTGGACCAAGTTCAGCGCCAAGCTCAAACAGTTGGGCGAGGAAGACAAGCGTATCCGCTTCTGGGTGGTCAGCGGCGATCCGAACTATGAATATGGTGCACCCGACGCGCAGATCCGTGCCTTCGCTGCCGGTGCCAAGGGCATGCGCGACCTGCTCCTGCCGGGGCACGCCTACCCGTTCAAGGTGTTGCTCAACACGATGCCGGCCAAGGACCAGCGCCCGCCTCTGCAGTTTCTGATCGGCATCGACACCGAGACCTTCCGCAAGACCCAGCACCAGTTGCTGATCGCCCTGGTCAGCCTGGCGATCGTCGGCGTACTGCTGGCCTCGGCCCTGGGCTACTGGGTAGCGCGGATCGGCCTCAAGCCGCTGATCAGGCTATCGCAGGAAGCGCGCAAACTGGCGCCACCGCGCCTGACCGGCCGCCTGCAACTGTCGCCATTGCCGCCGGAGCTGAGCCAGTTCGTCAACTCCTTCAACTCGACCCTGGAGCGCGTTGAGCAGGCCTATTCACGACTGGAATCGTTCAACGCCGATGTCGCCCACGAACTGCGCTCGCCGCTGACCAACCTGATCGGCCAGACCCAGGTGGCGCTGACACGCGGCCGCTCTGCCGAGCATTATTTCGAAGTGCTGCAATCGAACCTGGAGGAACTGGAACGTCTGCGCTCGATCATCAATGACATGCTGTTCCTGGCCAGCGCCGACCAGGGCAGCAAGGCCACCAAACTGATCAGCACCTCGCTGGCCGCCGAGGTCGCAACGACCCTGGACTACCTCGACTTCATTCTCGAAGACGCCCAGGTCCGGGTCGACGTCAGTGGCGATGCGCAGGTGCGGATCGAGATTGCCCATCTGCGCCGGGCATTGATCAATCTGTTGAGCAATGCGGTACAGCACACCGCGCCCGGCCAGGTAATCACGGTACACATCGACCAGGAGGGCGACCAGGTGACGATCGCGGTCTCCAACCCTGGCGAGACCATCGCCAGCGAACACCTGTCGCGCCTGTTCGAACGTTTCTACCGGGTCGACGCGTCACGCAGCAACAGCGGCGCCAACCACGGCCTGGGGCTGGCGATCGTCAAGGCGATCGCGCTGATGCATGGCGGTGATGTATTCGTGCGCAGTGGTGCCGGCGTCAATACCTTCGGTATCCATCTGCCCGCGTGATGATCAACCGTCATGCGCCCTGAGCGACACCACGATTAGCGGGGCATCGTCGACTACCCGATGAATATCTTCTAGCATGCGTAAAGGTCAGCATCCTGATGCTGGCCTTTTTGCCGCTGGGGCTTTATAGAGGGGCCAATAACCCCGAACCGCTTGAGGTTTACCATCAATCATCCTTCGAACAGCTCGGCGATGCCTCGCCTGCTGCTGATACTCGGCAGCGGCCTGAGTGTCAGTGCGATCCTCGGCATCGTCATCTATCTGCTGATCCGCGAGCGAGGCAGTGCAGAACTCGTCGCCATACGCGCCGCCACGAACATCGTGCAATTGATCGATGCCGACGTCCTGCGCAATGCCGAACTCTACGACAAGTCATTATTGGACCTCATCACCGCCTCGCGGCGTGAGGACCTCAAGCACGTCTCGCCACAGATTCGTCATCTGGCCCTGTTCGACAGTGCCACGGCAGCTCCGAACAAGGGCGATATCCTGTTACTCGACAAAGATGGCGAGGTGATTGCCGACTCCTCTTCGGTCACCCCTCGGACCGGTAATTACGCCGATAGAGCGTATTTCAAGGCCCACATCGAAAACCCCAGTGACGTGATGATGATCAGCCAGCCGTTTCTCGCTCGGGAGAAATGGGTGGACTGGCGCATCAGCTTCAGCCGCCGAGTCTCGTCGCCCGAGGGCGAGTTTCTTGGCGTCGCTCGGGCCGCCATCCGTCTCAGCTATTTCAACGAGCTGTTCAGGACCCTCAATGTCGGGGCCAGCAGTACGGTCAATCTGCTCAGCAGCGACGGTATCCTGCTCGCCCAGGAACCGCTGATGAATGCCGACATGGTCGGCAAGGACTTCAGCCAGCGCCCCAATTTCCAACGCATCGTCAGCGAGGGCAACGGCAGTTTCAGCGCTATCTCCGGCATCGACGGCAAGCAGCGCCTCTACACCTTTTCCCGGGTGGGTGACTTGCCGCTGATCGTGGTGGTGGCCCTGTCGGGGGAGGAAGTCTATTCCTCCTGGTGGCGCACCACCTGGCTGGTCGGCAGTGCCACCGGCGGGCTGTGTGTCGGCCTGCTATGGCTGAGCTGGCTGTTGGCGCGGGAGCTGCAACGACGCCAACGGGCCGAACAGGAGCTGGCCGAGCTGGCAACCACCGACGCGCTCACCGGCATCGCCAACCGCAGGGCACTGGATCAGACGTTACTACTGGAGTGGAACCGGGCACAGCGTTCGGGCCAGCCCCTATCGTTGCTGATGATCGACGCCGACCATTTCAAGGCGTTCAACGACCGTCATGGACATCCGATGGGTGACGAAGCCTTGCGCCAGATCGCTCGGGTGATCGGTGACAGTATCCGTCGTCCGGGAGACCTGGTAGCACGTTACGGCGGCGAAGAGTTCGCGGTGATCCTGCCACAAACCGACGAAACGGGAGCCTGCTGCTTGGCCGAAAAGATCAGCAGTGCCATCCGCCAGATGCCGCCCTTGTTAGCCGATGCGTGCCCCATCACCGTCAGTATCGGCGTCAGCACCCAATGGGTTTCCCGCGAGGCGATTGCCCTCGGCGCGAGGATCGAGCAACTGCTGGAAGATGCCGACCAGGCCCTGTATCAGGCCAAGCGCAATGGTCGTGACCAATTGGTGCATGCTCGGGATATCGAACTACAGAGATAAAAAAGGCCGCCCGAAGGCAGCCTTTGAAGAACAACAAAAGGAGAAAGTCGTTACACGGCCGCAACAGGACGCATGTACGAGATCGGCGCCGTGCTGGCGTCTTCGAAGGTCACCACTTCCCAGGCATCTTTCTGCTCGATGAGCTTACGCAGAAGCTGGTTGTTCAACGCGTGACCGGACTTGAAGCCCTTGAACTCACCAATCAGGCTATTGCCCAGCAGGTAGAGGTCACCGATGGCGTCGAGGATCTTGTGTTTGACGAATTCGTCTTCATAACGAAGGCCGTCTTCGTTCAATACACCGTCCGAGTCCACCACGATGGCGTTTTCCACGCTACCGCCGAGTGCGAGGTTGTGCTTGCGCAGGTACTCGATATCACTCATGAAACCAAAGGTGCGGGCGCGGCTGACTTCCTTCACGAACGACGTGCTGGAGAAATCCACGCTGGCACTCTGGGTGCGGTCACGGAATACAGGGTGATCGAAGTCGATCTCGAAACTCACCTTGAACCCGTCGAAAGGCACGAAAGTGGCGCGCTTGTCGCCGTCTTCCACTGTGACTTCACGCAGGATGCGGATGAACTTCTTGGCTGCGTCCTGTTCTTCCAGGCCGGCAGATTGAATCAGGAATACGAAGGGTCCAGCGCTGCCGTCCATGATCGGGACTTCGGACGCGGAGAGCTCGACGTAGGCGTTATCGATGCCCAGACCGGCCATGGCCGAGAGCAAATGCTCCACCGTGTCCACTTTGGTGTCACCGTTGACCAGGGTGGTCGACATGGTGGTTTCACCAACGTTTTCCGCGCGCGCAGGAATCTGCACCACAGGGTCGAGGTCGGCACGACAAAACACGATGCCGGTATCCACGGGGGCTGGTTTGAGGGTCAGGTAGACCTTCTCGCCCGAGTGCAGGCCGACACCTGTAGCACGGATAATATTTTTCAGGGTGCGTTGTTTAATCATGGCTTTGGCCGCTTCAGCGCAAATTGCGAACAGGTATCAACAAAGGCTGGCGATAATAGCAGACCAGACCTTTGCTGAACACCAATCACCCTAATACTCCTGATACATTCCATCAATCGGCCTGGCGACGCAGGAAGGCCGGGATATCCAGATAGTCCAGATCGTCCTGCGGATTCATCTTCGCGGCAGTCGCAGCCCCGGCCTGGGCCTGGTTGCGCATGACGGTCGGACGATCCAGGTCGCGGTAGTTCACCGACGGCAGTTCCTGACGTGCGGCAGCAGGTGCCTGAGTGGCGGCCGGCTGACTGGCAGTCTGCAGGGTGTTGTCGATGACCTTCACAGGTTTCTCGATGCGGGCACCCAGACCGGTGGCGACCACGGTCACGTGCAGCTCGTCGCGCATGTCCGGATCGATAACGGTACCGACCTTGACCATGGCGTGCTCGGAAGCAAAGGCTTCGATGATGCTACCGACGTCGGAGTACTCACCCAGGGACAGGTCAGGACCGGCGGTGATATTCACCAGGATGCCGCGTGCACCTTGCAGGTTCACATCTTCCAGCAACGGGTTGCGGATCGCCGCCTCGGTGGCTTCACGCGCACGGTTCGGACCGCTGGCGCAGCCAGTGCCCATCATCGCCATGCCCATTTCGCTCATCACGGTGCGTACGTCGGCGAAGTCGACGTTGATCATGCCTGGACGCTTGATGATGTCGGAGATACCGCGAACGGCACCGGCCAGTACATCGTCAGCCTTGGCGAACGCCGACAGCAGGCTGGCGTCCTTGCCCAGGATGGTCAGCAGCTTCTCGTTGGGAATGGTGATCAACGAGTCGACGCTTTCGCTCAGCGCGCGGATGCCCTCATCGGCGATCTGCATGCGCTTGCGGCCTTCGAACGGGAACGGACGGGTCACCACCGCAACGGTGAGGATGCCCATTTCCTTGGCCACTTCGGCGATGATCGGGGCTGCACCGGTACCGGTACCGCCACCCATGCCGGTGGTGATGAAGACCATGTTGGTGCCTTGCAGCACTTCAGCGATACGCTCGCGGTCTTCCAGAGCGGCCTGACGACCGACTTCCGGGTTGGCGCCAGCGCCAAGGCCCTTGGTCACGCCGGTGCCCAGTTGCAGGATGGTCCGTGCGCCAATGTTCTTCAGCGCCTGGGCATCGGTGTTGGCGCAGATGAACTCGACGCCTTCAATGTTGCTCTTGACCATATGGTTAACGGCGTTGCCACCGCCACCGCCGACGCCGATAACCTTGATTACCGGACTTTGTGGGACGTTGTCTACGAGTTCAAACATGTTCCCTCTCCTTTCATTCTCTAGTTTTTTCGCCTACTTCTACTGCTTTGAAACTTTAAAAGTTGCCCTGTACCCAGCGCTTGAGGCGCTCCAGCACAGGTGCTTTCTGTTCTTCATCGCGATAGTCGTTTCTGTTGCCGCCGTTGTAGCCGGACAGGGAAATGCCGTCCGACTGCTTTTGCAGTCCGTACAGCAACAGCCCTACCCCAGTTGAATAGATCGGGTTGCGGACCACGTCCGAGAGCCCCTTGACGGTATGCGGCACACCCAGACGCACCGGCATGTGGAAAATTTCCTCGGCCAGCTCGACCGCGCCTTCCATCTTCGAGGTACCGCCGGTCAGCACGATGCCGGCCGGAATCAGGTCTTCATAACCGCTGCGACGCAGTTCGGCCTGGATCAGCGTGAACAGTTCGTCGTAACGCGGCTCGACCACTTCGGCCAGGGCCTGACGGGACAGCTCGCGGGGTGGACGATCGCCAACGCTCGGAACCTTGATGGTTTCGCCGGCACCGGCCAGCTTGGCCAGGGCACAGGCGTAGCGGATCTTGATCTCTTCGGCATACTGGGTCGGGGTGCGCAACGCCATGGCGATGTCGTTGGTCACCTGGTCACCGGCAATCGGGATCACCGCGGTATGACGAATCGCACCTTCGGTGAAGATCGCGATGTCGGTGGTGCCACCACCGATGTCCACCAGGCACACGCCCAGCTCTTTCTCGTCGTCGGTCAGCACCGAATAGGCCGAAGCCAGTTGTTCGAGGATGATGTCGTCGATTTCCAGGCCGCAACGACGCACGCACTTCTCGATGTTCTGCGCGGCATTCACTGCGCAGGTGACCACGTGGACCTTGGCCTCCAGACGTACGCCGGACATGCCCAGGGGTTCACGCACACCTTCCTGATTGTCGATCACGTAGTCCTGCGGCAGGGTGTGCAGTACCCGCTGGTCAGCCGGGATCGCCACGGCCTGGGCGGCATCGAGCACGCGCTCCAGGTCCGCCGAGCTGACTTCGCGATCACGGATGGCGACGATACCGTGGGAGTTCAGGCTGCGGATGTGATTGCCCGCGACGCCGACGAACGCCGAGTGGATCCGGCAACCGGCCATCAGTTGCGCCTCTTCCACCGCGCGCTGGATCGACTGCACGGTGGATTCGATATTCACCACCACGCCCTTCTTCAAGCCGCGCGAAGGGTGCGTACCGATGCCGACGATTTCCACTGTGCCATCGGCCGCGACCTCGCCCACCAGCGCCACCACCTTGGAGGTGCCGATATCCAGTCCGACGATCATTTTGCCGCTTTGCACGTTTGCCATGGTCCTGCCTCTTCTTAATTCTTCGCAACGGCGGGTTTGTCCGTCGCGGGTGCCACAGGTTCCCGCCATCCGACGGCCAGGCCGTTGGAATAGCGCAGATCGATGCTGGCAATGTTCGTAATCTGTTCTTTCAGCGTTTTTTCATAAATGGCAATGAAACGGCGCATCTTCTCGACCAGATGGTCGCGGCCCAGCAACAACTGAATACCCGGCCCCGAGCTGCCCGCACCAGTGGTCAGGAACCAGCTGCCGCGCTCGCGCAGTTCCAGCCGGGCGATGGAGAAGCCCAGTGGGCGCAACATCTGACTCAGCACCTGGTACTGCTGCATCACCTGCTGCTGAGCCCGCTGCGGGCCGAACAGCTGCGGTAGGTGCTCGTAGTTCGCCAGTTCCCGTGGCGCGAACGCCTGGCCCTGGTTGTTCAACAGTGCCTCGTCGCCCCAGCGGGCCACCGGCAACTGCTCTTCCAGGCGAATCACCACCTGGTCCGGCCACACCCGGCGGACTTCGGCATGGGCGATCCACGGCATGGTTTCCAGCTCGGCGCGCATGCTTGCCAGGTCGATGGTGAAGAAGCTCGCCGCGACATACGGTGCGATCCGCTGCTGTACCGCCTGCTGGCTGATATAGCTCAGGTCCCCCTGGACGTTGATCTTGCTGATCGGCCGATCCGCATAGGGCAACAGACGCTGGGCGCCTTCATAGGTGCCAAAGCCCAGGGCCACCAGCAACACCGGCCACATCAGGCGCTTGAAAAAGCCGAAATTGGCTTTTGGCAGGCGCGCAGACACCGGCTCCTTGGCCACCATTCGGCTGGCACCCCGCGGCACCGGCTTGTTACGGCCGGGACCCGGTGACTGATGACGAAACTGCGCGCCGTGCATGGGATCGTTAACCTCTCGGCCCTGGGTGGCTGGCGACACTTTCCGCCAGGATCGCCAGCACCAACTGCTGGAAATCGAGGCCGGCCGCACGTGCCGCCATCGGAACCAGACTGTGGTCAGTCATGCCCGGGGCGGTGTTGACTTCCAGGAACCAGAACTGCCCTTCGGCGTCCTGCATCACATCGGCACGCGCCCAACCGGCGATACCGAGCGCCTCGCAGGCTTTCGCCGTGAGGTCCATCAGTTCCTTTTCCTTGGTGTCGTCGAGGCCGCACGGGATCCGATACTGGGTATCGGAAGCCAGGTACTTGGCGTCGTAGTCATAGAACGAATGCGGGGTGCCGAGGGCGATCGGCGGCAAAATCTGGCCACGCAGTGTGGCAATGGTGTACTCCGGACCTTGAATCCATTGTTCGACCAACACTTGCGAATCGTAGGTGGCAGCAGCTCTCCAGGCGGCGATCAAATCGTCGACGCCGGTCACCTTGGCCATCCCGATACTGGAGCCTTCATGGGCAGGTTTGACGATCAAAGGGAAACCCAGTTCCGCACCGGCTGAAATACAGTCGGCTTCGCTGCCCAGCACCGCATGGCGTGGAGTCGGAATGCCCAGGCTGTGCCAGACCTGTTTGGTACGCAATTTGTCCATGGCCAGGGCCGAGGCGAGGATGCCGCTACCGGTGTAGGGAATCTCCAGGCACTCCAGCAGGCCCTGCATGCTGCCGTCTTCACCGCCACGGCCGTGCAGAATGATGAAGGCACGGTCGATCTTTTCACTCAGCAGACGCTGCAGCAGGTCCTCACCCACGTCGATACCGAAGGCATCGACGCCAGCGCCCAGCAGCGCCTCAAGCACCGCATTGCCGGATTTCAGCGACACGGCGCGCTCGGCGCTCTTGCCACCGAACAGCACGGCAACACGGCCGAAGTCCTTCGGCTCGAGGGTCGAGAACAGGTTGGCGTAGGCGGCGGTCATTTCGACTTCTCCGCGCCGGCTGCGGCAACCGCACCTGCGAACAACGAACTCTTGAGCAATTGCGGCGCGAGACCGCCGATATCACCGGCGCCCTGGCACAACAGGATGTCGCCCGGCTGCAGCAGCGGCTTGACCAGCGGCGCCAGGTCGACGCCACGCTCGATGTAGATCGGGTCGAGCTGACCACGCTGACGAATGCTGCGGCACAACTGGCGGCTGTCCGCCCCCGGAATGGCTTCTTCACCCGCCGGATAGACTTCCATCAACAACAGGACGTTGGCATCGGCCAGGACCTGGACGAAGTCGTCGTACAGATCGCGGGTGCGGGTATAGCGGTGCGGCTGATAGACCATCACCAGACGACGCTCCGGCCAGCCGCCACGCACGGCCTTGATCACCGCCGCGACTTCGGTCGGGTGGTGGCCGTAGTCGTCGACCAGCATCACGCTGCCGCCGTCCACCGGCAATTCGCCGTAGACCTGGAAGCGTCGACCGACGCCCTGGAAGCCCGACAGGCCCTGGACGATGGCTTCATCGCTGATGCCCTCGTCGGTGGCGATGGCGATGGTCGCCAGGGAGTTCAGCACGTTGTGGTTGCCCGGCATGTTCACCGACACGTCCAGCGGCTCGCGGTCGCGGCGCAGTACGGTGAAATGGGTCTGCATGCCGGCCTGGCGGATGTTGATCGCGCGCACATCGGCGTCTTCGTGAACCCCATAGGTCACGGTCGGACGGGCGATCTGCGGAAGGATTTCACGCACCACCGGATCGTCCAGGCAGACCACGGCCAAGCCATAGAACGGCAGGTTGTGGAGGAATTCGACGAAGGTTTTCTTCAGCTTGCTGAAGTCGCCCTCGTAGGTGTCCATGTGGTCGGCGTCGATGTTGGTGACCACGGCCACCATCGGCTGCAGGTGCAGGAAGCTGGCGTCGCTTTCATCGGCTTCGGCGATCAGGTAGCGACTGGTGCCGAGCTGGGCATTGGTGCCCGCGGCGTTCAGTCGGCCACCGATGACGAAGGTCGGATCGAGACCGCCAGCGGCGAACACCGAAGCGATCAGGCTGGTGGTGGTGGTCTTGCCGTGGGTACCGGCGACCGCGATGCCGTGGCGATAGCGCATCAGCTCGGCGAGCATCTCGGCCCGTGGTACCACCGGAATACGACGTTCGAGGGCGGTCGCGACTTCCGGGTTGGATTTGTTCACGGCGCTCGATACCACCAGCACATCGGCGCTGGCGGCGTTTTCGGAACGGTGACCGATGAAGATCTGCGCGCCGAACGACTCGAGCCGGTCGGTGACCGGCGAGGTTTTCAGGTCGGAGCCGGACACCTGGTAACCCAGATTCAGCAGCACTTCGGCAATCCCGCACATGCCCACGCCGCCGATTCCGACGAAGTGAATGCGACGGATACGGCGCATTTCCGGCTGAGGAATGGCTTTCTGACTTTCAACCATGGGCCACCTCCAAGCAGATCTCGACGACGGTGCGGGTGGCATCGGGTTTGGCCAGGCGGCGTGCGGTGCTCGCCATGGTGTTCAGTCGTTCCGGTTGCATCAAAACCTCTGTCAGGCGTGCCGCCAGGTCGGCGGCGCCAGTCGTTCTTTGCGGCAGCAGGAAGGCAGCGCCCTCCCCGGCCAAATATTCGGCATTGCGGGTCTGGTGATCGTCGATCGCATGGGGCAAAGGCACCAGCAACGAGGGCAGACCAGCCGCAGCCAGCTCACTGACGGTCAACGCGCCTGCGCGACAGACCACCAGGTCGGCCCAGCCATAGGCTTGGGCCATGTCCTTGATAAACGGCGCCACCTGCGCCTCGACACCCGCAGCCTGGTAGCGCTCGGAGGTCACCTGGTCATGGTTGCGACCGGCCTGATGGAAGACTTCCGGACGGAATTCGACCGGCACCTGGGCCAGTGCTTCGGGCAGCAGTTTGTTCAGCGGTTCGGCACCGAGGCTGCCCCCCAGGATCAGCAGGCGGGCCGGGCGCCCTGCCAGCGCCTGGCGCGGGGTCTCCAGAAACAGCTCGGAGCGCACCGGGTTGCCGGTGGTGCGGCGCTTGCTCGAGGCGCCGAAGGTGTTCGGGAACGCCTCGCAGACCCGGGCAGCCAGAGGCGCCAGCAGACGGTTCGCGGTACCCGCCACGGCGTTCTGTTCGTGCACGATGACCGGTACACCGCACAGGCGCGCCGCAACACCGCCGGGACCGGTGACATAACCACCGAAGCCCAGCACGCAGACCGGTTTCAACTGGCTCATCAGCTTGCGCGCCTGCCAGACCGCCCGCAGCAGCACGAACGGCGCCTTGAGCAGCGACAGTTTACTCTTGCCGCGCAGACCCGCGACGTTGATCAGGTGCAACGGCAAGCCGGCATTAGGCACCAGCTCGTTCTCGATACCGCGCGGCGTACCCAACCAGTGCACGGTGAAACCCCGCGCCTGGAACTCGCGGGCGCAGGCCAGCGCCGGGAACACGTGGCCGCCGGTGCCGCCAGCCATGATCAATACGTTAGCGCCCATGGGGAGTGTCCTCCGCAAAGTCGCTTTCATCGAATTCCATCTCTTCGCTGCCCAAATGGGTTCGGCTCTCCCACTCGATCCGCAATAGCAGGCCGAGACAGGCACAGCAGATCACCAGGGAGCTGCCGCCATAGCTGAGGAACGGCAAGGTCAGACCCTTGGTCGGCAGCAGGCCGACGTTCACGCCGATATTGATCAGGAACTGACCAATCCACAGGAAAGCCAGGCCGTAGGCCATGTAGGCGGCAAAGAACTGCTTGGCCTTCTCGGCCCACAGGCCGATGTACATGGCCCGCACGCTGACGAACACGAACAGCGCGACCGTGCACAGCGAACCGACCGCACCCAGCTCTTCAGCCAGTACGGAGAACACGAAGTCGGTATGGGCTTCCGGCAGGTAGAACTGCTTCTGCACGCTATTGCCCAGGCCAACGCCCAGCCATTCACCGCGACCGAAGGCGATCAGCGCCTGGGTCAACTGGTAGCCGGAGCCGAACTGGTCGGCCCAAGGGTCGGTAAAGGTGGTCAGACGCGCCATCCGGTAAGGTTGTGCCTTGATCAGCACCACCACCGCGACCACCGCCAGCAACACCATCAGGCCGAAGCGCAACAGACCAACGCCGCCGAGAAACAGCATCGCCGCCGCCGCGCCCATCATCACCACGGTGGCGCCGAAGTCCGGCTCCATCAGCAACAGGCCAGCCATCGGCAGCAGCACAATGAACGGTTTGAAAAAGCCCATCCAGCTCTCGCGCACTTCCTTCTGGCGTCGCACCAGATAACCGGCGAGGTAGATCACCACGAACACCTTGGCGATTTCCGAGGGCTGCACGTTGAAGAAGCTGAAACCGATCCAGCGCATCGAGCCGTTCACCTCACGGCCGATACCGGGCAGCAACACCATCACCAGCAGACCAAAGGCACACACCAGCATCATGAAACCCATGCGCTGCCAGGTGGCGATCGGCACCATCATCGTAGCGATGCAGGCGCCCAGGCCGATCACCAGGTAAATCAGGTGGCGGATCATGTGATACAGCGCGTTGCCCGACTGCACGGCCGCCACTTCGGAGGAAGCCGAGGTAATCATCACCAGGCCAAGACCCAGCAATGCGAGGCAGCCGGCGAGCATCGGGAAATCGACATCGACACCCCGACCGGTAATGATTGGCGACGGATACGGTTTGATAATGTTGAAAATCATGCCAAGTCCTCCACGGCCTGGGCGAACAGGCGCCCACGCTCTTCGAAGTTCTTGAACATGTCGAGGCTTGCGCAGGCCGGTGACAGCAGCACCGCATCACCGCTGTGCGCCAGCTCGGCGCTACGCTGTACCGCCTCGTCCAGGGTCTGCACACGAATCAACGGCACCTCGTCGCCCAACGCCTGGGCCAGCAACTCGGCATCACGCCCCAGCAGGACCACGGCACGGCAGTTGGCCGCCACCGGCGCACGCAGGGCGGAAAAGTCTGCACCCTTGCCGTCGCCACCGGCGATCAGCACCAGCTTGCCACCGATATCGGCGCCCAGGCCCTCGATGGCCGCCAGCGCAGCACCGACGTTGGTGGCCTTGGAGTCGTTGTAGTAGTTCACACCGTGACGTTCGCGCACCCACTGGCAACGATGTTCGAGGCCAGCAAAGGTGCGCAGGCTCGACAACATCGCGTCGAACGGCAACCCTACGGCGTGGCCGAGCGCCAACGCGGCCAGGGCGTTGGATTGGTTGTGGGCACCACGGATCTTCAGCTCGTGTACCGGCATCAGGTTCTGGAACTCGAAGCCCAGGTATTTCTCGCCGTTTTCCTCACGTACACCGAAGGTCTTGAAGTCCGGCTTGCCCAGACCGAAGGTCCAGCAAGGCAGGCCTTCGCTCATCAGTGGTCGGGACAAGGCGTCCTGGCGGTTGACCACCACCTGTTTCGCCCCACGGAAAATCCGATGCTTGGCCAGGTGATAGGCAGGCAGACCGCTGTAGCGATCCATGTGGTCTTCGCTGATGTTGAGCACGGTCGCCACCTCAGCATTCAACTGCTCGGTGGTTTCCAGTTGGAAGCTCGACAGTTCGAGCACATACAGATCGATATCGTCGCCGAGCAGATCCAGCGCCGGGGTACCCAGGTTGCCACCGACCGCCACGCGCTTACCGGCGGCAGCCGCCATCTCGCCCACCAGGGTGGTGACGGTGCTCTTGGCATTGGAGCCGGTAATGGCAACGATCGGCGCCTTCGCGTTGCGCGCGAACAGCTCGATGTCACCGGACAATTTCACGCCACGGGCGGCAGCGGCCTGCAACGCCGGAGTCGCCAGGGCCAGCCCGGGGCTCACATACAGTTCATCGGCACGGCAGAGGAAGTCGACATCCAGCTCGCCACAACGCACTTCCACCTGCGGATAGTCACGACGCAGCGTGGCCAGCTCCGGTGGATTCTCCCGCGTATCGGCCACCGCAAAGGCAACGCCCCGGTTCGCCAGGAAGCGAACCAGGGACATGCCGCTCTTGCCGAGGCCGACAACGATGCGGAAGTGGTCAGAAGCGATCAGCGACACAGGTTCTACCTCAGCTTCAGGGTGGCAAGGCCGATCAGCACCAGAATCACGGTGATGATCCAGAAACGGACGATCACACGCGGCTCGGGCCAGCCCTTGAGTTCAAAGTGGTGGTGAATCGGTGCCATGCGGAACACACGGCGCCCGGTCATCTTGAAAGAGGCGACCTGGATGACCACCGAGAGGGTCTCCATGACGAATACGCCGCCCATGATGAACAGGACGATTTCCTGACGAACGATCACTGCGATGGTGCCCAGGGCCGCGCCCAGTGCCAGGGCACCGACGTCGCCCATGAAGACCTGGGCCGGATAGGTGTTGAACCAGAGGAAGCCCAGGCCAGCACCGATCAGCGCGCCGCAGAACACGATCAACTCACCCGCGCCCGGTACGTAGGGGATCAGCAGGTATTCGGCAAATTTCACGTTACCCGACAGGTAGCAGAAAATCCCCAGCGCGCCGCCGACCATGACCGTCGGCATGATCGCCAGGCCGTCGAGACCATCGGTCAGGTTGACCGCGTTGCTCGAACCGACGATCACGAAGTAGGTCAGGATCACGAAGCCCACGCCCAGGGGAATGCTGACATCCTTGAGCATCGGCACGATCAGGGTGGTTTCCACCGGCGTCTGTGCGGTCATGAACAGGAAAACCGCCGCGCCCAAACCGAACACCGACTGCCAGAAATACTTCCAGCGGCTCGGCAGGCCACGAGAGTTCTTCTCGATCACCTTGCGATAGTCGTCGACCCAGCCAATGGCACCAAACAGCAGGGTGACCAGCAGGACCACCCAGACATAGCGGTTATGCAGGTCTGCCCACAGCAGGGTGCTGATGCCAATAGAGGACAGGATCAATACCCCGCCCATGGTAGGAGTGCCTGACTTGGAGAGTTGATTCTTTGGACCATCGTCGCGAATCGGCTGGCCAATCTGCCGTGTTTGAAGGGTGCGAATCATCCACGGCCCCAGGAACAGCGACAGAGACAACGCGGTCAGCACCCCAAGAATCCCGCGCAGGGTCAGGTACTGGAAGACCGCGAAGCCTTTGTAGAACTGTTGCAGATACTCCGCTAGCAGCAGCAGCATTAATGCGTCTCTCCCTTAACATGCGGCGCAGGCCCGCACAAAGCCGCCACGATGTTTTCCATCGCCGCGCTACGCGAACCCTTGATCAAAATGGTGGTGTTGGTGTCTTGCTCGGCGCCAAGCGCCTCGATCAGATCAGCCTGGCTGGCGAAATGACGAGCGTGCTGACCAAATGCGTCGACGGCGTGGACCATCATCGGTCCCACCGCATACAGCGCGGAAACCTTGCCTGAGGCGTAAGCCCCTACTTCACGATGACCCTGCTCCGCCCACTCGCCCAGCTCGCCGATATCTCCGAGCACCAGAACGGTGCGACCGGAAAAGTCGGCGAGTATATCAACAGCGGCACATATTGAGGTGGGGTTCGCATTGTAGGTGTCGTCGATCACGCGAATACCGTTGGTTGCCAGTTGCGCGACTGTCCGGCCCTTGACCGGCTGGACCGCTTCCAGCCCGGCAGCGATGCCCGGCAGCGACACGCCCAGCGCATGAGCCGCCGCAGCGGCGGCCAGGGCATTGGCGACGTTGTGAGCACCCAGCAGGTTCAATTGAACCGGCACCGACCCTTCCGGGCTGTGCAGTTCGAAGCGCGGACAGCCGCGCGGATCACGGGAAATCGCGCTGGCGTGGAAGTTGGCGTTGTCGTTGTCCCGAGCAAAGGTCAGCACCTTGCGCATGCCGGCCCGGGCTTTCCAGATCGGGAAGGCCTTGTCGTCCAGATTGAGCACTGCGGTGCCATCGGCCTGCAGCCCTTCGATGATCTCGCCCTTGGCCTCGACAATTTTCTCCGGGCCACCGAACTCGCCGACATGGGCGGTTCCGGCGTTATTCAGTATCGCCACATGGGGCCTGGTCATGGCGACGGTATAGGCGATCTCGCCAATACGCGAAGCCCCCAGCTCGATAACCGCCGCACTGTGCTCCGGTGCCAGCTCGAGCAAGGTCAGCGGCGCGCCCAGATCGTTGTTCAGGTTGCCCCGGGTCGCCAGGACCAGGCCACGGGTACGCAGGATGCTCGCCAGCATCTCCTTGACCGTGGTCTTGCCGCTGGAGCCGGTAATCGCCGCCACCGGCTGATTGAAAAGGGCGCGATTCAATGCGCCCAATTGGCCCAGGGCCAGACGGGTATCGCGCACCACCAGTTGCGGCAGCGGGCTCTCGGGAACTTCGCGTTCAACCAATGCGGCAACGGCACCTTTGGCCGCCACGTCGTCCAGATAATCATGACCATCGAAACGCGGCCCCGTCAGGGCGACGAACAACTGGCCCGGCTGAATCGACCGACTGTCGATGCTCACCCCGGAAAAACTGGCATCGGCCGCACTCAGGCGACCGGACAGGGCATTGGCAACCGCGCTCAACTTCATTGCTTCAAGCATTGGCGGCCTCCCAGGCATCCAGAGCCTTTGTAGCCTCGACCAAGTCGGAGAAAGCATGGCGCTCGCCATTGATTTCCTGGTAATCCTCATGGCCCTTGCCGGCCAGGACGAGCACGTCGTCGACACGGGCAGCAGCGATCAGTTCGGCAATCGCCACGCCACGGCCGGACACGAAACGCACGGCATCGGGGGTGCTGAAACCGGGGCGGATGTCATCGAAAATCTGCTGAGGATCTTCGGTACGCGGGTTGTCGTCGGTCACCAGCACACTGTCAGCCAGGCGCTCGGCCAGCTCTGCCATCAGCGGACGCTTGCCGCGATCGCGGTCGCCGCCACAGCCGAACAGGCAATGCAGTTGTCCCTTGGCGTGCGGGCGCAAGGCCATCAGCACTTGTTCCAAAGCATCCGGGGTGTGGGCGTAATCGACCACCACCAGCGGTCGCGTACCACCGCCCAGGCGCTGCATCCGGCCGGCTGGGCCTTCCAACTGCGGCAAGACCCGGAGAATTTCATCCAGCGCGTAATCCAGCCCCAGCAAGGCGCCGACTGCTGCCAGTACATTACTCAGGTTGAACCGGCCGAGCAGCGTGCTGCGCAGATGGTGTTCACCATGCGGAGTCACCAGAGTGGCGCGTACGCCTTCATCGCTGAACTGGGCGTCTCGGCAATACAGATACGCGGCGCTGTCCTGCAGGCTGTAGGTAATCAGCCGCGATTCAGCCTCGCGAGCGGCCAGTTGCCGGCCGAAGTCGTCGTCGAGGTTGATCACCCGGCAACGCAGGTTGGCCCAGTCGAACAGCTTGGCCTTCGCCGCACCATAGGCTTGCATGGTGCCGTGATAATCGAGGTGGTCGCGTGAGAGGTTGGTCAGCACAGCCACGTCGAACGCCAACGCGCTGACCCGACCCTGATCCAGGCCATGGGAGGAAACCTCCATCGCCACCGCCTTGGCACCGGCGTTTTTCAGGTCCGCCAGGGTCGCCTGCACGGCAATCGGGTCGGGCGTGGTGAGCATGCCGCTGTTGAGCGCGCCATGAAAACCACTGCCCAGCGTCCCGAGAATGCCGCAATGCTGGCCGAGCAGGTCGAGGGCCTGGGCTACCAACTGACTGACACTGGTCTTGCCATTGGTGCCGGTGACCCCCACCAGGTTCAACTGCCGGCTCGGTTCGCCATAGAATCGCCCGGCGATTTCCGACAACTGTGCCGTCAGCCCCTTGACCGGAATCAGCGGCACATCAGTGATCGGCAGTACGGTAGCGCCATCAGCCTCATAGGCGACCGCCGCCGCCCCGCGCTGCAGCGCATCGGCGATGTGCTCACGGCCATCGACCTTGCCACCCGGTACCGCCAGGAACAGATCACCGGCACGCACCTTGCGGCTGTCGAGCGCCAGCTCGCGAATCAGCAGTTCGCGGCCTGCGTGGGGGAATATCTTGTTCAGACTCAAGGACATTAACCACGCCCTCCTTTTACAGGTTCAGGGGCGGCAACGGCTTGCTGTTGCGGAATACTCGACAGGTCGTCCGGGCTTACGTTCATCAGCCGCAGCGTGCCGGACATCACCTTGCTGAAAACCGGCGCCGAAACCAGGCCACCGAAGTAACCGGCCTTGCTCGGCTCGTCGATCACCACCACGATGGCGTAACGCGGATCGCTCATCGGGCCGAAACCGGCGAACAATGAACGATAGGCGTTTTCGGCATACCCCTTGGTACCGACCGAAGTCTTACGTGCAGTACCGGACTTTCCGGCGACATGATAGGCCGGGACCTTGGCACGCCAGACACCCCGCGGCGCCTCGATCACCTGCTGCAACATGCCCTGCATGGTCTTGGCGACCTTTTCCGGGATGACCTGGGTACCCTCGGGCATCTTGTCGGTCTTGATCAGGGTCAGCGGCACGATCTTGCCGTTGTTGGCCAGTGCCGAGAACGCGTGCACCAACTGGATAGCGGTCACCGACAGGCCGTAGCCGTAGGACAGGGTCGCGGTCTCGGCCTTGCGCCATTCACGGTAGTTCGGCAGGTTGCCGACGCGCTCGCCGGGGAAACCGAGGCCGGTGTCCTGACCCAGGCCGACCTTCTGCATGACACGGAAAATCGCCTCGCCACCGATGTCGAAGGCGACCTTGCTCATCCCCACGTTACTGGAGTTGATCAGGATACCGGTCAGGTCGAGCACCGGGCCTTCGGTCTTGGAGACGTCGCGGATGGTGTACTTGCCCAACTGCAGGGTGCCGGGATATACCTCGACCGTATCGCTGGGTTTCCAGCGCCCGGTTTCCAGGGCGGCACTCATGGAGAGCGGCTTCATGGTCGAACCCGGCTCGAACACGTCGATCATCGCGCGGTTGCGCATCATCGCCGGCTGCAGGTTGCGACGGTTGTTGGGGTTGTAGGTCGGCTGGTTGACCATCGCGAGGATCTCGCCGGTCTTGACGTCCATGATCACCAGGCTGCCGGCCTTGGCGCCGTTTTCCACCAGGGCGTTGCGCAACTCGCGGTTGGCCAGATATTGCAGGCGCAGGTCAATCGACAACGCCAAGGGCTTGCCGGCCTTGGCGTTCTTGGTGACCTGGACATCCTTGATCAGTCGGCCGCGCCGGTCCTTGATCACTTGTCGCTTGCCGGGCACCCCGGCCAGCCATTCGTCGTAGGCCAGTTCCACACCTTCACGACCGTGATCATCGATATCCGTAAAGCCGACCATATGGGCCGCCACTTCACCGGCCGGATAGAATCGCCGGAATTCCTCGATGCCGTAGACACCGGGCACCTTGAGATCGAGTACAGCCTGCCCCTGCTCCGGAGTCAGGCCACGGACCAGATAGATGAATTCCTTGTTGGCCTGTTGTTCCAGGCGCTCGGCCAACTGCTTGGGATCCTGCCCGAGAGCCTGGGCCAGGGCCGGCCAGCGGTCCTTGGCCAGTTGCATTTCCTTGGCGTTGGCCCACAGCGTGGTGACCGGCGTACTGACGGCCAGAGGCTCGCCATTGCGGTCGGTGATCAGCCCGCGGTGTGCTGGAATGGGGATGTGACGCATGCTGCGTGCATCGCCCTGGCCAATCAGGAAAGCCCGGTCGAAGACCTGAAGGTCGACGATTTTCCAGCAGATATAGCCGACCATGATCGCCAGTGCGCCGAGCACCACACGAAAACGCCATGGATAGAGTGCGCCCTCAAGCTTCATCATGGCGCCACCATCCGGACTTCGGATGGGCTTGGGATGCGCATCTTCAGTTGTTCGGTGGCCAGCGTCTCGATACGGCTATGGGCAGTCCAGGTACTCTGCTCAAGGATCAGTCGACCCCATTCGGCCTGGGCTTTGTCGCGTACGCTCAGTTCGTTGTAAAGCGAGTTGAGCAACTGGCGATTCCAATACGCGCTATAGGACACGCCGATGGCTGAGACCAGCACGGCGATAAACAGCAGGAACATGAAAAAGCTCCCGCCAGGAAGTGGCTTGGCGTAGAGCTTGCTCACCGCAACTTCTCCGCGATGCGCATGACTGCGCTGCGTGCACGCGGGTTGGCCTTGAGTTCGGCCTCTGAAGCGAAACGGGCCTTGCCGTGCACCTTGATGCGCGGCTCGAACGCCTGATGACGCACCGGCAGGTTACGCGGCAGGTTGTCTGCCTCGCCCTTGACCAGGCGCCGCATGAACAGTTTGACAATGCGGTCTTCCAGCGAATGGAAGCTGATCACCACCAGCCGACCGCCGACTTCCAGAGCGTCCAGCGCGGCATCGAGGCCAGCCTCGAGATCGCCCAGCTCATTGTTGACGTGGATACGCAGCCCCTGGAAGGCCCGGGTTGCCGGGTTCTTGCCCTTTTCCCAGGCCGGGTTGGCGACCTTCAGCACTTCGGCCAGGTCGGCCGTGCGCTCGAAAGGCTTGATTTCACGGCGCTCGACCACGGCACGGGCCATGCGTCCGGAGAACCGCTCCTCGCCATATTCCTTGAAGACGCGGGCGATTTCCTCAGCCGGCGCGGAGGCGATGAACTCGGCGGCACTGATACCCCGCGAAGGGTCCATGCGCATGTCCAGCGGCCCGTCATTCATGAAGCTGAAGCCACGTTCCGGATCATCCAACTGCGGCGAAGACACGCCCAGGTCAAGCAGGATGCCATTGACCTTGCCGGCCATCTGCCGCTCGGCGACCTCCGCCGCCAGCTCGGCAAAGCTGCGCTGCACAATGACAAAGCGGCCGTCTTCGGCCGCTAGCGCTTGCCCGGTGGCAATCGCCTGTGGATCCTTGTCGAAGCCGAGAAGTCGCCCCTCTGGCCCGAGCTTGCTGAGAATCAGGCGGCTATGCCCGCCGCGACCGAAGGTGCCATCCAGATAGCAGCCATCAGGACGTACGGCGAGAGCCTCGACGGCTTCGTCAAGCAGTACGGTGATGTGGTTAAAGCCGCTATCAATAGTCACAGGATCAGATCACGCAGTTCATCAGGCATCGCGCCCGGTTGTTTAATGGCCACCAGGTCCGCTGCAGCAACAGCATTCCAGGCGTCCTCGTCCCACAGTTGAAACTTGTTCAGTTGGCCCACCAGCATCGCGCGCTTGTCCAGCTTCGCGTACTCGCGCAGGCGCGGCGGCACCAGGAAACGGCCGCTGCCATCGAGTTCGAGATCGACGGCATTACCAATCAGCAAACGTTGCAGACGACGGTTCTCTTCCCGCAGCGACGGCAACGCACGCAACTTGGTTTCAATCAGCTCCCACTCGTCGAGCGGATACACACACAGGCAAGGGTCAACGGCATCGATGGTGACAATCAGTTGGCCGGAACTACGCGAATCGAGCTCGTCACGGTACCGGCTCGGCATAGCGAGACGACCCTTGGCATCGAGACTGATAGCGTTTGCTCCACGAAACACAGATGCGTTTCTCCAAATATTAGCGTTTTATGTCCCTGAAACCCACTTCATGCCACTTTCCTCCACTTGCGCACACTATAGGAATGCGGCCACCACACCGTCAAGGCACGGTCTTAAGGAAAACCCTTACAGAACGGAGATTTAGGAGCATAAAAGGAGAATTTGCGAGAATTGGCAGAGGCTTTTTCCAGACAAACTCAAGAAGCCTCAGAAGGTTGAGGCCAGAAGTTAAAGTGTTTTGTTAAGAGTAAGATTTTTTCGGTATTACAAATGTGCTTCTGCCAGCGATTGCGAGCAGAGAAGGAAGGAGGTGGAGAGTCGATCTGTAAGCCGGGTTCTGTCGAGGACAGTCATTCCTCTACGATGGCCATCACTGGACATCTTTAGCAACCTACCCGGTTCCAGCGCGGGCCACGCCTTGGAACCCTATTTGGTCTTGCTCCGAGTGGGGTTTACCTAGCCACGAACTGTTGCCAGACGTGCGGTGCGCTCTTACCGCACCTTTTCACCCTTACCGGCACCGAAGTGCTTAGGCGGTTATTTTCTGTGGCACTTTCCGTAGGCTCACGCCTCCCAGGCATTACCTGGCACTCCGCCCTATGGAGCCCGGACTTTCCTCCCCCCTCTAATTTTCATAGAGGGCAGCGACTGTCCAATCGACTCTCCACCGCAAAGGTTACCGACACATGGCCTCAAGGACAAGCTTTAAAGCCGCCCGCGACCCGAGATACCGGGACAACACAGACCGCCAAAGAGCAATCCGACATCCATCACAGAACGGTCTCACTCAAAAAATGTCAGTCGCTTTTCTGCTTATCCAAGGCCGCCTGGTACAGCAGGTTCTTGCGCACCCCAGTGATTTCAGCAGCGAGAGCCGCTGCGCGCTTGAGCGGCATTTCCTTGAGCAGCAGATCGAGCACACGCATGGCCTCGGCGCCCACCGCCTCGTCGCTTTGCGGAGCAGTCCAGCCAGCGACCAGCACGACGCACTCGCCACGCTGCTGGTTGCTGTCGGTTTCGACGAAGTTGCGCAGTTCGGCCAGCGGCAAACCCTTGAGCGTCTCGAAGGTCTTGGTCAGCTCACGGGCCAGCAATGCCGGGCGCTCACCGCCGAACACCGCCTCCATATCCTGCAGGCACTCGAGGATTCGATGGGGCGCTTCATAGAAGATCAGTGTCCGCGGCTCCTCACGCAACAGCTCAAGGCGCGAACGACGCCCCACGGCCTTGGCCGGCAGGAACCCTTCGAAAATGAACCGATCGGAAGGCAGGCCGGCCGCCGACAGCGCCGCGATCAGCGCACAGGCCCCCGGAACCGGCACCACCTTGATACCCGCGGCTCGCGCCTGGCGCACCAAGTGATAACCAGGATCGGAAATCAGCGGTGTGCCAGCATCAGAGATGAGGGCGACATCCTCGCCCGCCAGCAGTTTGGCGATAAACCGACTGCCTTCGTCACGCTCGTTATGCTCATGGCAGGCCGCCAGTGGCGTGGTGATACCGAAGTGCTGCAAAAGCCGCAACGAATGCCGGGTATCCTCTGCCGCGATCAACGCCACGTCGCGCAACACCTTCATCGCCCGCGCACTGATGTCATCCAGGTTGCCGATGGGCGTCGCCACCACATAAAGCGAGCCCATCGCGGAATTCAAAGCACCTGGAGCAGTCAAAGCGCACACCTCAAGAAGAACGAAAAACCCATTGTAGCGCGTAGAAGCCCTGCCGATACGCTCCACAAGGGCCCGGTAGAGCCCGCTGACACGCTTTGTACGACCTAAATTAACGGTTTCACGCCAGCAACATCGCGCCCCGGCCAGTGCTTGGGTACAATTCCACGCTAATTTGATCGAGTATCAGGAACACTTACATGATCGCTTGCCTGCGGCTGTTCTCTGCCCTCTGCCTCGCTGCCTTGCTGGCGGCTTGCGCCAGCTCGCCCTCCTCCAGCCTTGGCGAACTTCCACGGACCCCGGATGCCAGCATCGAGCAACTGCTCGAACAGGCCTCTTCCAGCAAAACACCGGACCAGGCCGCCCTGCTGCGCCTGAGCGCCGCCGACCTGGCCTATCGCCAGAAAGACAACGGTCGCGCCTCGCAGATTCTTGCCCAGGTGCAACTGGACCAGCTCAAGCCGGCCCAACAGGTATTCGCCAGCACACTGGCCGCCGAACTGGCGATGAGCCGCAACCAGCCCAAGGCCGCGCTCGCCGCCCTGAGCCATCCGAGCCTGGAACACCTGGGTGAACTGCCAGTAGACCAGCAGATCCGCACCCAGACCGTCCGCGCCCGCGCCCTCGAAGCCGACGGCCAGACCCTGGCTGCCGCGCGCGAGCGCATTTTCATCGCACCGCTGCTCAGTGGCGACGCCGCTCGTGCCAACCACGAGGCGATCTGGGCACTGATAGCCGCCCTGCCGACCGACCAGTTGCAACCGACCGGCAACGACGACCTCAGCGGCTGGCTCAGCCTGGCTCTGACGGTGAAGACTTCCGGCACGCTGGAGCAACAACAGGCCGCGATCGATACCTGGCGCGCACAGAACCCCAAGCACCCTGCCGCCGTGCAGTTGCCACAGGCTCTGGTGAAACTCAAGGAACTGGCCAGCCAGCCGCTGAACAAGATCGCCCTGCTGCTGCCTAACGACGGCCAATTGGCCTCGGTCGGCAAGGCGCTGCGCGAAGGGTTCATGGCCGCCCAATACCAGGCACAACAGGCCGGCCAGAAGCCACCAGCGATTGAGTTCTACGACAGCTCGCGCCTGACCTCTCTCGACGATTTCTATCGCAAGGCCCAGGCGGCCGGCGTGCAACTGGTCATCGGCCCGCTGGAGAAACCGCTGGTCAAGCAGTTGAGCGCTCGCGCGCAACTGCCGATCACCACGCTGGCACTGAACTACAGCGAAAGCGCACAAAACCCACCACAGCTGTTCCAGTTCGGTCTTGCCGCCGAAGACGAAGCCCGCGAAGTCTCGCGTCGTGCCCGCGCCGACGGCCTGCACCGCGCCGCAGCCATGGTACCGAAGGGTGAATGGGGCGACCGCGTACTGAAAGCCTTCCGCCAGGACTGGGAAGCCAACGGCGGCACCGTGATCGGTGTCGAGCGTGTCGACCAGCCGGTAGCCTTGGCCCAGCAGATTGCCGACCTGTTCCAACTGCGCCAGAGCGAAGGTCGCGCCAAGAGCCTGCAGAGCACCGTCGGTGGCCAAGTTGCCGCGCAACCTTCGCGCCGCCAGGACATCGAGTTCATCTTCCTCGCCGCCACCCCGCAGCAGGCCCAGCAGATCAAACCGACCCTGAACTTCCAGTACGCCGGTGACGTCCCGGTATACGGCACCTCCCACCTGTTCAGCGCAACCGGCGACATCAACCAGTACAACGACATGAACGGCATTCGCTTCTGCGAAACGCCATGGCTGCTGGACGCCAACGACCCCCTGCGCCAACAGGTCACCGCCCAATGGCCACAGGCCGCCGGCAGCCTCGGCCGCCTGTATGCCATGGGTGTCGACGCCTATCGCCTGGCTCCGCGCCTGGGCCAGCTCAAGGCACTGCCAGACAGCCGTATCGACGGCCTCTCCGGCAGCCTGAGCATGGACCAGGGCCAACGGGTAGAACGCCAGCTGCCATGGGCACAATTCGTCAACGGCCAGGTCCAGCGCCTGCCGAATACCCCACGCTGATGCCGCAAGGCTCACACCTGGAGAGCGGCAAGGATGCCGAGAGCCTCGCGCTCCGGCATCTCGAACAACAGGGGCTGCGCCTGCTGGCGCAGAACTGGTCATGTAAACGCGGCGAGCTTGATCTGGTCATGCTCGACGGCGATACAGTAGTATTCGTCGAAGTTCGTTATAGAAAAAACACCCAATGGGGTGGCGCCGCGGGCAGCATCGATGCCCGCAAGCGCAAGAAGTTAATATTCGCGGCGCAGTATTTTCTGCAACGCGAGTCACGCTGGGCCAATAGCCCCTGCCGTTTCGACGTGATCGCCATAGAGGGCGCACTGGATGCAGCACCCCGGCTGAACTGGCTACGGAATGCCTTCGACAGCTGACCCAGACTGTCGAACCGGTTACTTTCATTCACCGATTTTGCTCTTTGCTTTGCGGGCTGCACATTCCTTGCGCCGGACAGCTCCGAGGGAAACCCGGACAGCGTTCGAGCCAGGCAACCGCCCCATTTAAGGTCACCTACACTGATGGACATGCAATCCCGAATTCGCCAGCTTTTCCAGGCCAGTATCGACACCAAGCAACAGGCGATGGACGTTCTTGCACCTCACATCGAGCAAGCCAGCCAGATCATGGTCAATGCCCTGCTCAACGAAGGCAAGATGCTCTCCTGCGGCAATGGTGGCTCGGCGGGCGACGCCCAGCATTTTTCCTCTGAACTGCTCAACCGCTTCGAACGCGAACGACCGAGCCTGCCGGCCATTGCACTGACCACCGACAGCTCGACCATCACCTCGATAGCCAACGACTACAGCTACAATGAAATCTTCTCCAAACAGATCCGCGCCCTCGGCCAACCCGGCGATGTTCTGCTGGCGATTTCCACCAGTGGCAACTCGGCCAACATTATTCAGGCAATCCAGGCCGCACATGATCGCGAAATGGTTGTCGTAGCTTTGACGGGACGTGATGGTGGCGGTATGGCTTCACTGCTGCTGCCCGAGGATGTGGAAATTCGCGTCCCCAGCAACGTCACCGCACGTATCCAGGAAGTCCACTTGCTGGCGATCCACTGCCTGTGCGATCTGATCGACAGCCAACTGTTCGGGAGTGAAGAATGACCATTAACCGCCTTAGCCTGCTGGCTTTGACTCTGTGCCTGAGCCTCAGCGGCTGCAGCTCGGTGCTGACCGCAACCCGTGATGGTCCGATCAATGACGACCAGGGAACGCGCACCCTGGGCAGCAAGATCGATGACTCCGTGATCGAAACCAAGGTTGCAGTCAACGTCGCCAAGGCCGATCCGGACCTGGACGCTGCCTCGCATATCGTGGTGAGCAGCTACAACGGCATCGTGCTACTCGCTGGGCAGACGCCGCGTGAAGACCTCAAGGCCAAGGCCGAGCAGGCCGCGTCCAGCGTCCAGCGCGTGAAGAAAGTGAACAACGAACTGCAGATCCTGCAGCCCTCCTCGCTCGCGGCCCGCAGCAACGACACCTGGCTGACCAGCAAGATCAAGGCTCAGATGCTGACCGACAACACCATCCCCGGCTCACGCATCAAGGTGATCACCGAGAACGGTATCGTCTACCTGATGGGCCTGGTCACCCAGCAGGAAGCCACGCGCGCGACCAACCTGGTGCAAGGTGTCGGCGGCGTGCAGAAAATCGTCAAGCTGTTCGAGTACATCGACTGAGGGCTTTCCCACCAAGCGGACTGCCCCCACGAAAAAGCCCCTGTCATCTTTCGGTGACAGGGGCTTTTTCGTGGGCACCTGAATGGCTGTTACTTCACAACCTTCAGGCTCGGACGACCGCTGGGGCGCGGCGGCTCCGGACCATCATCATCCGACTCGACTTCTTCCTCGTCCTCCAGTGGAGACTCGAGGTCGAACACCATGCCCTGGCCGTTTTCCCGGGCATAGATCCCGAGAATGGCACCAATGGGCACATACAGCGTATGAGCCACACCACCAAAGCGCCCTTCGAAACTGACGGCTTCGTTGTCCATGTGCAAGTGACGCACGGCACTTGGCGAAATATTCAGGACGATCTGCCCGTCGCTGGCAAAACCTTGCGGCACCTGCACTGCAGGTGCTTCGGAATTGACCAGGACGTGCGGCGTGCAATCGTTATCCACTATCCATTCGTACAAGGCACGAATCAAATAAGGACGGCTGGAGTTCATTGAACAGCTCCTTGGCGCATATCGCGTTCGACACCAGACAGGCTCGTCTGGAAAGCCTCACGCGCAAACTGGCGCTCCATATAATCGAGCAGCGGCTTGGCTGGCCGCGGCAATTCAATACCCAGCATCGGCAGACGCCAGAGTATCGGTAATAGACAGCAATCGACCAGACTTTGCTCCTCACTGAGGAAGAATGGCTTGTCGGCGAACAACGGCGAAACCCCGGTCAGGCTCTCGCGCAACTCTTTACGGGCCTGCACACGCGCCGGTTCCTTGGTTCGCGAATCCAGGATCAGGTCGACCAGCCCGCACCAATCGCGCTGGATGCGATGCATCAGCAAACGACTGTTGGCCCGCGCCACCGGATAAACCGGTAGCAGCGGCGGATGCGGATAGCGCTCATCCAGGTATTCCATCACCACAGTCGACTCCCACAACGCCAGGTCGCGATCGACCAGGGTTGGCAGGCTGCCGTAAGGGTTCACTTCGGTCAGCTTGGCGGGCTGGCGTCCAGCTTCGACACTGATGATCTCGGCACTGACACCCTTTTCCGCCAACACAATACGCACACGGTGGGAATAGTGGTCGGCGGGGTCGGAGTAACAGGCCAACCGATTGGTCACGCCCATGGCGGTCCTCCTCGCTTGTTTAAAATTATCGAAACGCAAAAACGAGCGCGCCCAAGGAAAGCCTCCCGTAGCCACTGGACTGACAGCCGGCAAAGCCCTTCGGTTTCGCCTTGTCACACCAGCCTGCTACGTCTTCAGAGGCACCCTTGGGCGCGCACGATTGACTGACAGCTATATTACAACGTTATCAGTGCACATCCTTCCAGTATTCGCGCTTGAGCAGATAAGCGAATACGAAGAGGAAGGCCAGGTACAGCAGAACGTAAGTACCGATGCGCTGATGCTGCAGCTTCACCGGGTTGGCCGAGTAGGCCAGGAAGGTCACCAGGTTCTTGACCTTCTCATCGAACTGCTCCTGAGTCAGCGTCCCGCTCTTGGGCACGATGGTCAGTTGATCACACGCTTCATGAGTCAATGGCGTGCCGGTCAGAGGATCATATTGCTTCTTGCCATCCTCGACGACCTGAACCTGCTTGCAACCCACCACCTGGCGGCCTTGCAGGCCCACCAGCACGTTCGGCATGCCGACGTTCGGGAAGACCTTGTTGTTCACGCCCCATGGACGCGCAGGATCTTCATAGAAGGACCGCAGGTAACCGTAGAGCCAATCGGTGCCACGCACTCGCGCCACCAGAGTCAGATCAGGCGGAGCTGCACCGAACCAGGCCTTGGCATCCGCCGGCTGCATGCCGATGCTCATGTGGTCGCCGATCTTGGCGCCGGTGAACACCAGGTTCTTGAGCATCAGGTCATGAGGAATGCCCAGGTCGTCGGCGACCCGCTCGTACCGTTGGAACTTGGCACTGTGGCAACCCATGCAGTAGTTGGCGAAAGTCCGCGCACCATCTTGCATGGCGGCCTTGTCGGAAACGTCGATGTCGACGCTCTCAAGCTCGGGGCCACCATGCTCGGCAGCGAAGGACAGTACCGGCAGAGCCGCAAGCAACAAAACAGCAAATAGTTTTTTCATCAGCCAGTCACCCTTTCCGGAACCGGTTTGGTCTTCTCGAGCCGGGTATAGAACGGCATCAGAATGAAGTAGGCGAAATACAGCACGGTGCATACCTGCGACAGCAACGTACGACCCGGAGTCGGCGCCATCACGCCCAGCCAGCCAAGGATCAGGAAGGAAACACAGAAGATCACCAGCCAGATCCGGCTCAGCCAGCCCTTGTAGCGCATCGACTTGACGGGGCTGCGATCCAGCCACGGCAGCACGAACAGCAGGGCAATCGAGGCACCCATGGCGACAACCCCCATGAGCTTGTCCGGCACCGCCCGCAAGATCGCGTAGAACGGTGTGAAGTACCAGACCGGGGCAATGTGCTCAGGCGTCTTGAAGGCGTTGGCCACTTCGAAGTTCGGTTTTTCGAGGAAATAACCGCCCATTTCCGGGAAGAAGAACACCACGGAGCAGAACACGAACAGGAACACCACTACGCCGACGATATCTTTCACGGTGTAGTAAGGATGGAACGGAATGCCATCCAGCGGTATGCCGTTTTCGTCCTTTTTCTTCTTGATGTCGACACCATCGGGGTTGTTCGAACCCACTTCGTGCAACGCCAGGATATGCAGAACCACCAGGCCGAGAATGACGATCGGCAGGGCAACCACGTGCAGGGCGAAGAAGCGGTTCAGGGTGATTCCGGAAATCAGGTAGTCACCGCGAATCCACTGGGTCAGGTCGTCACCGATAACCGGAATCGCACCGAACAGCGAGATGATCACCTGCGCGCCCCAGTAGGACATCTGACCCCAAGGCAGCAGATAACCCATGAAGGCCTCAGCCATCAGCGCCAGATAGATCAGCATGCCGAACAGCCAGACCAGCTCACGCGGTTTCTGGTACGAACCGTAGAGCAGGCCACGGAACATGTGCAGGTAGACCACGATGAAGAACGCCGAAGCGCCGGTGGAGTGCAACAGACGCAGGATCGCGCCGTATTCGACATCCCGCATGATGTATTCGACGGAGGCGAACGCCTCTTCTGCCGACGGGGTGTAGCTCATTGTCAGCCAGACACCGGTGACGAGCTGGTTGACCAGTACGAGCAGCGCCAGGGAGCCGAAGAAATAGAAGAAGTTGAAGTTCTTCGGTGCGTAGTACTTGCTGAGATGGTCTTCCCACATCTTGGTGGCGGGGAAGCGTGCATCAACCCAATCCATGAACTTGCTCATCACGCTTTCTCCTGATCGACGCCAACGACAATGACCGTGTCGGACTCATAGGAATGTGGCGGAACCGGCAGGTTCAGGGGCGCGGGCTGAGCCTTGTAGACGCGACCGGCCAGATCGTAGTGGGAACCGTGGCAGGGGCAGAAATAACCGCCGACCCAGTCCTTGCCGAGATCGGCAGGCGCCACTTCAGGACGGAAGGTTGGCGAGCAACCCAGGTGGGTGCAGATACCGATCAGCAGAAGGACCTCTGGCTTGATCGACCGCGTCTGCGGATTGACGTAGGTGGGTTGTACCGAGTTCTTGGAGGATGGATCGGAGAGCTGCCCCTCGATCTTCTTCAAGTTCCCCAGAATCTCCTCGGTCCGGCGAACAATGAACACCGGTTGACCCCGCCACTCGGCAATCATCTGCTGCCCTGGGTCGATCTTGGCGATATTCACTTTCACCGGTGCACCGGCGGCTTTCGCCTTGGCACTGGGAAACCATGACCCCACGAACGGGACCGCAGCCCCCACCGCTCCTGCAGCTCCTACCACGGATGTGGCTGCTACGAGAAAGCGACGCCGGCCTGCATTCACGCCGTCATTGCTCATTCAGTCCTCTCCCATCAGCTTTGTGGCCTGTTAAATCAGGCGTCTAAGTAAAAATCTATCGTTATAAAAATTTTGCCGAATGGTAATGAAAAGCCCCACCTCTGACAAGGTAATTACCGGACCCACATTGCCCCAGGCCTTGTAGTATAGGGGGTCTACGGATGTGGCAAGTTGTCACAGCAAATATTCGCCCATAAAAAAAGCCCGGTTCCACAAGGGAACCGGGCTTCTTTTTGAAGCTGGGAGCGAATTAACGCTTCGAGTACTGCGGACGCTTACGCGCTTTACGCAGACCAACTTTCTTACGCTCGACTTCACGAGCGTCGCGGGTTACGTAACCAGCTTTACGCAGGGCGCTGCGCAGAGTTTCGTCGTAATCCATCAGAGCACGAGTGATACCGTGGCGGATTGCACCAGCTTGACCACTCACACCACCACCAACGACGGTGACGTAGATGTCGAATTTCTCGACGGTCTCGGTCAGTTCCAGCGGCTGACGAACTACCATGCGGGCAGTTTCGCGACCGAAGAACACGTCCAGGGAGCGGTTGTTGATGGAGATATTACCGGTACCAGGACGCAGGAAAACGCGTGCGGTTGCGGTCTTGCGACGGCCAGTGCCGTAATTTTGAGTCGCCGACATAATGAACTATTCCGTTAAATCTTCAGTTCTTGGGGCTGCTGAGCAGTATGAGGGTGTACAGCGCCCGCATAGACTTTCAGCTTACGGTACATGTCGCGACCCAGCGGGTTCTTAGGCAGCATGCCTTTTACCGCGGTCTCGATCACACGCTCAGGGGCTTTTGCGATCAGCTTTTCGAAGTTGATCGACTTGATGCCGCCCGGGAAACCGGAGTGGGAGTAGTACATCTTGTCAGTGCTTTTAGCACCGGTCACACGAACCTGCTCGGCGTTGATGACAACGATGTAGTCACCGGTATCGACGTGCGGGGTGTACTCGGCTTTGTGCTTGCCACGCAGACGGCTCGCGATTTCGGTGGCCAGACGACCCAGGGTCTGACCAGCAGCGTCGACGACAAACCAGTCGCGCTTAACTGTTTCCGGTTTAGCAGTAAAAGTTTTCATTCTTTATAGCCTCAGGGGCCGTCTGTAAATAAGACGGCGGATCTTACTGAATAGTGCGTACTTTGACAAGGTCAAAGGCAGCCGGATACAGACGCTTTCGGGGGCTCGGGTCGGCGCGTCCGTTCAACGGCAAGATTCTTTGGCGGCGGCGCATCACTTCCACTGCATAAAGAGGTGCGCAATTATGCAGATTGCGAAAAAAAATTCAACCTGCTTTTATGAGTGTTTTCCCACAGGAGCAGCCAATGGAATACCGTCAGCTAGGCCGGACCGATCTGAACGTGAGCGCAATATGCCTGGGCACCATGACCTGGGGCGAGCAGAACACCGAGTCCGAGGCCTTTGCCCAGATCGAACACGCCAAGGCCGCCGGCATCAATTTCATGGACACCGCCGAGATGTATCCGGTGCCGCCCAAGGCCGAAACCTACGCCAGCACCGAACGCATCATCGGCAACTGGTTCAAGCAGCGCGGCGACCGCGACCAGTGGGTCCTGGCGAGCAAGATTGCCGGTCCGGGCAACGGCATCAGCTACATTCGCGACGGCAACCTCAAGCACAACCGTCGCCACATCGTCGAGGCCCTGGACGCCAGCCTCAAACGCCTGCAGACCGACTGGATCGACCTGTACCAACTGCACTGGCCGGAGCGCAGCACCAACTTCTTCGGGCAACTGGGCTACAAGCACAAGGCCGACGAGGCGTTCACGCCGATCGAGGACATCCTCGAAGCCCTGGACGAACAGGTCAAGGCCGGCAAGATCCGCCACATCGGCCTGTCCAACGAAACGCCGTGGGGCACCATGAAGTTCCTGCTCGAAGCAGAACGTCGCGGCTGGCCGCGGGCGGTATCGATCCAGAACCCCTACAACCTGCTCAACCGCAGCTTCGAAGTCGGCCTGGCAGAAATCGCCCTGCGCGAGCAGTGCGGGCTGCTGGCCTACTCGCCGATGGCCTTCGGTTTTCTATCGGGCAAGTATGAAGGTGGCGCACGGCCGGACAAAGCCCGCCTGAGCCTCTACAGCCGCTTCAGCCGGTACTTCAACCCACAGTCGGAAGCCGCTTGCAGCCGCTACGTTGCCCTGGCCCGCGAACACGGCCTGGACCCGGCACAGATGGCCCTGGCCTTCGTCACTCAACAACCGTTCGTCACCAGCAACATCATTGGCGCCACGACCCTGGCACAACTGGAGAGCAACATTGCCAGCGCCGAACTGAAGCTCTCGGATGACGTGCTGGCGGGAATCGAGGCGATCCACAAGGATCATCCGAACCCGGCGCCGTAAACGCACACTCAAATCGGCCCACGCTGTCTGGCGAGTGGGCGTGCCCGCTCGCCACTTCTTCGAACCGTCGTGAACGCTGCCCGTCACGACGCGCCCACCATGATGGCTCCCCGCCCCTGCCCCTGCCACGCCCCTCAGAGCCCATGCCCGCGTTTTAACGCGAAGCACTGGACACCTACGACAAAAAATAAGACGATCCAGCCGTCTGTTGACCACTTTACCTTATAAGAATAAATGATTATGGCTAACACTTCCTCGACGCCCTTGCGGCGCGTCAGCATCCTGGCTATCGATCGGGTCTTCGCCTCGACCCTCATGCAAGCCAAGGATTTTTTCCACCTGGCCAGCCTGCGTTACGGCAAGCAACTCGGCCAGGGCCTGACCCCGGCCTTCGAGACACGCCTGGTCAGCCCCGACGGCAATCCCGTGCGCAGTTTCAGCGACGTGATCATGCCGGTGGACGGCGCCCTCGCGAACACCGATGTGATCATCCTCCCGGCGTTCTGGGACGACTTCGACAACCTCTGCCAACGTTACCCGCAGGTCCTGCCCTGGCTGCGCGAGCAGCATGCCCGTGGCGCGGTGCTCTGCGGCGAGGCAACCGGGGTGTTCTGGCTGGCCGAAGCCGGCCTGCTCGACGGCAAGGAAGCCACGACCTACTGGCGTTTCTTCAACGCCTTCAGCGAACGCTTTCCCGCTGTCCAACTGAACCAGGGCAAACACCTGACCGACGCCGACAACCTGTACTGCGCCAGCGGCACCACCTCGGCCTGCGACCTCTACATCTACCTGATCGAGCGTTTCTGCGGCGCCAACATCGCCCAGGCCGTAGCCCGCGACATTCTCTATGAGGTGCAGCGCAGCTACGCGCCGGGCCGCATCGGCTTCGGCGGCCAGAAGCTGCACCAGGACGTGATCATCCTGCAGATCCAGCAGTGGCTCGAAGAACATTTCGCCGACAAGTTCCGCTTCGAGGATGTCGCTCGCGAGCACGGCATGAGCATCCGCAACTTCATGCGCCGCTTCCAGACCGCCACCGGTGACAAGCCGCTGCATTACCTGCAACGCCTGCGCATCGAGACGGCCAAGGGCTTGTTGTCCGGTACCCGCAAAAGCATCAAGACCATCAGCTACGAGGTCGGCTACGACGATGCCAGCTTCTTTGCGCGGTTGTTCCGCCAACACACCGAACTGTCACCGAACCAGTATCGGCAACAGTTCCAGCAGGCGGCCTGAGCCGCAGCGGACTTCGGGAAGGCTGAAGGGGCGCCGAATGGCACCCCGCAGGCGTTGCTAAGGCTTGTGCGCCCGCGACAGGAACTCGTGGGATTGCATCTCCAGCAGACGGCTGAGGGTCCGCTGGAATTCGAAGTTCAGGCGACCGCCGGTGTAGAGATCCTTGAGCTCGACTTCCGCCGAGATGATCAGCTTGACGTTGCGGTCGTAGAACTCGTCGACCATGTTGATGAAACGTCGGGCGATGTCGTCGGTGGTGACGCTCATCTGCTCGACGCCGCTGAGCAGCACCGCGTGGAAGATCTTGCCCAGTTCGATGTAGTCGTTCTGGCTGCGTGGACCATCACACAGTTCGCGGAAGTCAAACCAGGCCACGTCGTCGCAAGTGCGCAGGGCACGAATCTGCCGGTTCTCGATGATCAGTACATCGTTTTCCACCGCCTGGGTGCATTCCGGCGTCAGCGCGCGGAAACTCTTGCGCAGGCTCTCATGAGCCGCTTCGTTGAGCGGGAAGTGGAACAGTTCGGCCTGCTCCAGGTGACGCAGGCGATAATCGACGCCGCTGTCGACGTTGACGATCTCGGTGTTCTGCTTGATCAGCGCGATCGCCGGCAGGAAACGCGCACGTTGCAGGCCGTCCTTGTAGAGGCCGTCCGGCACGATGTTCGAGGTCGCGACCAGGGTCACGCCGTTCTTGAACAGCTCTTCCATCAGAGTGCCGAGAATCATCGCATCGGTGATGTCGGAAACGAAGAACTCATCGAAGCAGATCACCCGGGTCTCGGCAGCGAAACGCTTGGCGATGAGGGTCAGCGGGTTCTTCTCGCCGCCCAGGGTCTTCATTTCCTCGTGCACCCGCTTCATGAAGCGGTGGAAGTGCGTACGGGTCTTTTCCTTGAACGGCAGGGCTTCGAAGAAGGTATCGACCAGATAGGTCTTGCCACGGCCCACACCACCCCAGAAGTACAGGCCCTTGACCGGCGTCTGGTCTTTCTTGCCGAACAGCTTGCCGAGCAAGCCCGGCTTGTTCTGCGAGGCTGCGATCAGGTCGTCGTACAGGCGCTGCAAGTGACGCACAGCCGTTTCCTGGGCCGCGTCGTGAAAGAACTCGGGGCGTTTCAGATCAGCTTGATATCGTTCTAGGGGCGTCATAATTTCGTTAGCGAGGTAACAAAAACGGGCCGTCACTGTAGCGACGGCCCGTAGGAATGGCAATCAGCCCTTGATCGGGCCGACCGTTAGTCAGTCCTGAACAGGCGTCAGGGCTACCCGCAGGGCCTCGATGGCTGCGTCACGGGCCGCGTCGTCGGCAAACTCGGGACTGTCAGCGACACACGCACCGTCCAGCCAGACGCTGAAAGCGCGGGCCTCGGGACGGATATCCAGGGCCTGGCCCGACTGCAGTTGCTTGGTCACCGCACCCGCGGCCTTGCCGTCGGCAAAGTTGCGCGACAGCAACAGCTGCTCGCCGTCGGCCGCCAACAGGCGGAAACGGAAGCTGTCATCTTCACGGAAGCTGACAAAACGCGCGGCCTTGGCGGCTTTCTTCTTGCCCGTCTCAGCCACCTGCACCTGGTTGACGAACGAACGCAGGCCGACCGCTTCGCGCAATTGTGCGAGGAACGGCGTCGCCACCTTGCGGGCTTTCTGCGCGCCAGTCTGGAGGATGTCTTCCAGGTCTGCCGGACGGGCAATCAGCTCGTGATAACGCTCGCGTTTCTCGCCCAGCTCGCCGTCGAGCAACTGGAACAGCCGGTTCTTCGCCTCGCCCCAGCCCAGGCCACCCAGCAGCTCGTCGCGGAAACCGGCCGCCTGTTCGGACGTGGCAAACGCCTGGTACAGGGTGAACAGGTGAGAATTGTCCGGATCCTTGGCTTCGCCTGGCGCACGGGAGTCAGTGACGATCCGCGAAATGGCGTCTTTCATGTCCTTGGCGCTGGTGAACAACGGAATGGTGTTGTCATAGCTCTTGGACATTTTCCGGCCATCCAGGCCCGGCAGGGTCGCCACGCTTTCCTCGATCAGAGCCTCGGGCATGGCGAAGAACTCCTTGCCCTGGCCAAACAGGTGGTTGAAGCGCTGGCCGATATCGCGGGCCATTTCCACATGCTGGATCTGGTCGCGACCGACCGGCACCTTGTGGGCGTTGAACATCAGGATGTCCGCAGCCATCAGCACCGGGTAGCTGTACAGGCCCATGGTGATCCCGGCATCCGGGTCTTCACCGCCCTCGACGTTCTTGTCCACCGAGGCCTTGTAGGCATGGGCGCGGTTCAGCAGGCCCTTGGCCGCGACGCAGGTCAGCAGCCAGGTCAGTTCGGGGATTTCCGGGATGTCCGACTGGCGATAGAACGTCACGCGGTCCACATCCAGGCCACCGGCCAGCCAGGTCGCGGCGATTTCCAGGCGCGAACGCTGGATGCGCAGCGGATCATCGCACTTGATCAGCGCGTGGTAGTCGGCCAGGAAATAGAAGGAGTCGGCATTGCTGTCGCGGCTGGCCAGGATCGCCGGGCGGATGGCGCCGGCATAGTTGCCCAGGTGCGGCGTGCCGGTGGTGGTAATGCCGGTGAGGATACGCGTACGAGTCGTCATGGGTAATCGCTTAGTCAGACTGCTATCAGTTCGAGAGGCGCGGCAGGAGCAGATCCTTCAGATCGGTCAGCTTGCCATGAAAAAAGTGTCCGCATTCTGCCACTTTCAGCAGCTCATGGGGGCGTTGGAGGGCAGCGGACCAGTCATAGACCACTTGCGGGTCGATCACTTCGTCGGCTTCCGGCTGGATCAGGGTCAGGGGGCAGCCTTCAGGCAGACGGTCCTCGGCACGCAGGCGCATCACCGCCGCCGCCACCATGAACAGATGCTTGAGCGACTGACCACGGGCCTCCAGACGCCCCCCGAGGGTCGCTGCAACGAAACCGCCGAAGGAAAAACCGAACAGTGTCAGCGGCAGGTTCGGGTGTTTTGCCAGCAACCACTGTGCGGCGGCCTCGGCATCATCGACTTCGCCACTGCCCATGTCATGGCTGCCGGCGCTGGCACCGACACCCCGATAGTTGAAACGCAGGGTGATCAATCCGGCATCGCGAGCCGTGCGCTGCAGGGTCGAGACGACCTTGTTGAGCATGGTTCCGCCTTGTACCGGATTGGGGTGACAGATCAGCGCCAGCCCACGCGGTTCGGGGTTTTCGAGGTACAAGGCTTCCAGTTGACCGACCGGGCCGTCGATGAAAAAAGCGGTTTCACGCATAAGCAAGGAATGAACTCCGTGACCTCTCTGAGGGTCGACTCGTCTAGCTAAAAGTCTGTGCCTGACAGCTTGCGACCCGAAGATCGCGGTATACAGCGCAGGTCCGAGCCGTTAACGTAAAGCAAAGCCGTTTATAGAGGAAGGACTCGTGGAACACTCGCTCTTAGTTTGGTTGTTGCCGACTCTTGCCCTGGTTGCCGGTGTCGCCATCGGTTTCCTGGTCGCCCGTCTGGTCCCGAGTGCCGCTCCCAGCAGCACACAGCGTCAGTTGGACGATATCCAGGAACGTTTCGACAGTTATCAGAATGAAGTGGTCACCCACTTCAACAGCACCGCCGCTCTGGTCAAGAAACTCACCCAGAGCTACCAGGAAGTGCAAGACCACCTCGCCGAGGGCGCCAATCGCCTGGCCCTGGACGAGCTGACTCGCCAACGCCTGCTGGCCGCCCTGCATTCCGAAGCCCCGCAGTCGCCACGGGAACGCCTGACCCCACCACGGGAAAACCAGGAGCCGCCGCGTGACTACGCGCCCAAGGCGCCGAACTCGCCTGGCATGCTCGACGAGCATTACGGCCTGAAGAAATAAGCCGACTTCAGTCCTACAAAAAAGCCCGCCCGATCTGTGATCGGGCGGGCTTTTTCATGCCTGGGGTTCAGTCAGGCATTCAAGGGTATTGCTGGACCGGCTGACCGTACTGCTGGCCCTGTTGCTGATACTGACCTTGCTGCTGATACTGGCCCTGTGGCTGACCGTACTGCTGACCAGGAATGGCGCGCAGGTTGACTTCCACCCGACGATTCTGCGCCCGGCCATTGACGTCGGCGTTGCTGGCGATCGGATTGTCGGGACCGGCACCACGGGCCGACAGGTTGGCTCCGTTGACACCTTGCGAGGTCAGGTAATTGGCCACGCTTTGGGCACGGCGTTGCGACAGGTCCATGTTCAGCTGACGGCTACCGGTGCTATCGGTGTAGCCGACGATCTCGATCTGGTTCTGGTTGAACTCCTTGAGGGAATTGGCCAGGTTGTTCAGCGGCTGATAGAAGCTGCTGGCAATCGCATCGGAGTTGGTGGCAAACGTGATATTGCCCGGCATGATCAGCTTGATCTGATCACCCTGGCGCTGCACCTGAACACCGGTGTTGGCCATGCTTTCACGCAGTTTCTTTTCCTGCTGGTCGGCGTAGTAACCATAACCGGCAGCACCGGCACCCGCGACCAGGGCACCGATCAGCGCGCCCTTGCCACGATTGTTGTGGTCGATGGCGGCACCGGCGACGGCACCGGCCAGGGCGCCAAGGCCGCCATACTTGGCGGTTCTGCTCATACCCGAGGAGCCGCCTTGCTCCATCTGTCCCTGGTTGTCATAAGGGTTTTGCGAAGCACAGCCGGACAACATGGCAACGGCAGTAGCGACGATAATCAAACGGCGCGAGGTGAACATGGATCTAGCTCCTACTCAATAAAGGTGCAGAGGCCGTTGGCAATAGACCTGTGCTGGCGTTTGAACACGACGAACGGTAAAAATTCCATGAAACATTTCAACCGCGAACGAATGGATTTTCACGTATCTCATCGCCCAGTCGGGTGTCAGGACCGTGGCCGGTGACCACTGTTGCCTCTTCATCCAGCGTATACAGCCGTTGCTTGATCGAGCGCACGATAGTCGCCTGATCACCGCCCCACAGGTCGGTACGGCCGATACCCCGGCGAAACAGCGTATCTCCGGCAATCAACAGTCTAGCCTCGGAAAACCAGAAGCTCATGGAGCCTGGGGTATGTCCCGGCGTATGCAGGGCCACGCCACACCCACAGGCCAGTTCCTCGTCATCGGCCAGCCATTTGTCCGGCGACGGCACCGGCGTGTAGGGCACGCCGAACATATTGCACTGCATCTCCAGGTTGTCCCAAAGGAACTGGTCGTCCTTGTGCAGATGCAGGGTCGCGCCGGTTTTCTCCTTCAATTGGCCGGAGGCCAGGAAGTGATCCAGATGCGCATGGGTATGGATGATGCTGACCACCTTCAGGCCCAGGGCGTCGAGCCGGGCCAGGATCAACTCATGATTGCCGCCCGGATCGACGACGATGGCTTTTTTCGTCAGCGGATCGCCAATGATCGTGCAGTTGCACTGCAAAGGGCCTACAGGGAAGGTTTCGCGGATAAGGTTATATTTTGCGGCTTCCATAGGTGTTCCTATATAATTATTGGCACAATTTTGTCACACCGAGAATAAAAATGGCGACACTTCGAAAGCGTGGCCCGTCTCAGTGGCAGGTTCAGGTCAGACGAAAAGGATGGCCCCTGCAAACCAAGACATTCAATACCCAGGCTGAAGCAAAGACATGGGCGACCATGATCGAGCGCGAGATGGACGCGGGCGCGTTCGTCAGCCGAAATGAGGCCGAATCCACCTCATTCTCTACGGCTCTGGAGACGTATGCTAGCGAAGTAACAAGCAAGAAGAGGAGCAGTGCCTCGGAACTTTCTAGGATTCAGGCCATGCAGCGACATCCGCTAGCCATGAGATCGCTGGCCAGCATTCGTGGCGCCGATCTGGCCAGCTACCGTGATAGTCGGCTCGCTGAGGGCTTAGCTCCGGCAACTGTGCGCCGAGAGCTAGCTTTGATCTCTCACGTCTTTACCATTGCCCGCAAAGAATGGCGCATGGAATCACTAAGCAATCCCGTCGAACTGATACGCCAACCGAGCGTCGACGACGCGCGCGATCGCCGTATCCTTAGCGCAGACGTCTGGACGCTCGAAGCTGGAAAGCTCGTAAAAGAACACCTCGACGAGCTAGAGATGATTCGACGCTACTCTCGATCAACCGAGCTGCCCCAGATTGTAACTTTCGCAGTGGAGACAGCCATGCGCCGGGGGGAAATCTGCAGCCTTCTGCGCACCAATGTAAATTTGGAGAAACGGGTCGCTCTACTCCCGATGACCAAAAACGGATCTGCGCGAGGAGTGCCGCTGTCTAGCAAAGCAGTAGAGGTACTTAAAAGCCTGCCCGAACGCGATAGAGAGGATACCTACTTCAAGAGCAGACCTGACACCATCACCAAGGCATTCGCTGACGCTATCGAGGACGCTCGCCAGGCGTACCATGGATTATTGGAGCGCCACATGAAACAGAAGAAGTTACCCAAGGATAAGATCGACAAGCGAATTGCCGAAGACCCGTTCTTGGTTAACCTTCGCTTCCACGATCTACGCCACGAGGCGACATCACGCCTAGCTGACATTTTCCCGCTGCACGAACTAACCAAGATCACCGGACACCAGGACACCCGAATGCTGATGCGTTACTACCACCCAAAAACAGAGGATCTCGCAAAAAAACTGGCTTAACCCCGTTTTCGCGATAGCAAGGGATTGGGGGAGCAACGGAACAGAAAGTGCACTTAAGCCCCCCTCTGCCTGCCCCGCAAAAAGCTTGAATAGCCCGCAACCTCAGCCTCGTAAGATCCTCCGGCAAAGCGATGTCAAGCTTTATGTGGTAGTCTTGGCACAAATGAGGTGTTCACATGACCGATAAATCGAAGTCCCAACCAACCGCAAAAGGCCAACCCCTGTTTCAGGAAGCTGGCAGTGGTCGCTTTGTGACGCTCGCATTTTCTGGTGACCCCTCGAAGCACGAAGAGGTCAAGACTACTCATGCAGCACGAGTGAAGGCTTTCCGACGCTTTCGAGGCTGGACAAAGGTCAAGCATGTTGAAAAGCCGTCCATGGCAGCGATGCAGAAGGAGATCAAGGAGCTGCAGCAACAGATGCAGGCCCTGATGGATGGTATTGTGCGCAGCCAACAAGAAGCCGTGATCGTTGACTTGGTGGATCTGGAAGGCCTCACCGTTATGAATTCGGCTGTCGCTCGTGAGATGCTCGACAACCCCCCTCCGCCAAACGCCAAACTCCAGGCCTTGCTCGCACTGCGCTAAGGCTTTAGGAAATGGAATTCAGCACTGTCCCGTACGACAAGTCGATAGACCGCAAAACTTTTGATTGCGGTCTTCACCCAGCCCTTAATACCTATATCGCCCAACAGGCCACCCAAGACGAAAAGCGTAACGTCTCCAGGACGTTCATGCTTGTTGAGGATGGCCAGCTGATAGGCTACTACACGCTGGCCAACGCCTCCGTCGTGGAGTCCGACCTCAGCGAAGAGCAGATGAAAAAGATGCCCCGCTACCCAATGCCGGCAGTGCTGCTCAGCCGTTTGGCTGTTGACAAAGGTCAGCAAGGCAAGGGCGTCGGCAAGCGACTAATGGTCGATTTCTTCCGACGTGTGTACGCGATCTCCAAGCATTCTGGCGTGGCTTTCATCCTCGTCGATGCCAAGGACGAAAAGGCAGCAAGCTACTATCGCGACCTAGACTTTGTAGAGACCAACACAAGCCCTCTACGCTTGGCACTCTCGACAGGCACCATCATCCAGGGCTTCAAAGCTCTTGAGGCTGCACAGCAGCCATCCTGACGGGGCAGCAGTTGGGCTTATGTTCCGTTACTCCCAAAACCCCGTTTATGCGCATCTAGAACCCTGGGCGATTCAAGCATCGTGACCGAGAGAAAGACAGGGAGACTAACCACTGGTTATTCAGTAAATCCATGATAAAAACCGACTGATACGACCGCTTCAACAAATCGTTTGGCAGTTGCTCGATCCATTATTACCAATTTTCCATCGACATTAATGTAGATGCTGTCTTCTGGGTAGAAAGAAGATCGACCGATTTCTACGTCCATTGAGGTTCTGTTACCTTGATCCTTGATCGTTTCTTCAAAGTACATGGTAGTTGCCATAACAATATCCTTTTGTGTGTGGGGGGTCGGCACAGATCGATGTATTAACCATCCAGCCCTTCGTGTGTGCCGATTCGAGCTCGCTCAGGCTAGCGTCCGTGAAGATTGGTATCAATACCCTGAGCCATGATCTTCGCAAGCTTCCCAATTAGTTGGACAGCAATCGGCGGGTGCGAATGCTGAATCGGCTTCCTCTAGGCACATCCAGCGGCCGATCCCGACCAGCCGCGATTTGTGTCTGAGCTCATCGCATCGCGGTGTGCCATCAATACCCTTGGCATACGCTCCGATCAGGCATGATTTCGCCTGCATTGTGCTTTTGGGCGCATACAGCAACATCCACACCGAATGGAAGCGGCAGATGCACGACCTCCCCATAGGCCACCTCGATCTTTTTCGAGATCGCCTGGTTGGCCTGCAGTGCCTGCACATCAGTCGGCACCGCCAGCTTGAGTTGCTGACCGTTAGCATTGAACGAGTAGTTGCGGCCCACCTGGTAGTTCAGATTGATTGCCACTGTAGCGCCGGTTGCGCTCGACGAAATGATCTCAGCGGTGCCATCGATCACCCCAATACCCAGTGAACAGGTTGTGTTGGATTGGTTGCAAGCACGTACATCCATAGGTGGATAACTGAGTTTGGTTGCCCCTCCGGAAGACTCTCGGACATCCAAGCGCCCTCCGACACCATGCGCGTGCTGACCGAACAGATCCGGACCGTACGCGGAAACAGTGACAACTGCCGAATCTCTCGGGACAGATTTTTCACCTGCACAACCAGCAACCATCGCGAAGGCACACAGGGCAGCGAATCCAAACACCATTTGCATGTAGCGAAATCCTTTAAATTGATTGGTTACGCCTACCTTGATGTTCGGCGCGTCGAGAAAACATATCTGGCCAGTAGACAAAATGCATTCCAACTACGTGTCATTTTGAGCGAACAAAACCGACGTCGACATGAAGCGATGCATTTATCCCAGGAGAGGTGACGTCAGCTCAGGCTTGCTGACGCAGGTGACGCAGGTGACGCCGCGTATTGAGCGATCGTCCGCTCGACATGAGCATCGGCGCGGCGATAGATTACCGGGAGCTCTGCGTCGAATGCTCGCGCAACGTCTTCAAATGTCGGCGTCGCTTGCCCGTCGCAGCCGCGACGCAGGCGAGCTTTCACTTTGTCGTACACCTTTGCTAGCACTTGGCTCTGCTCGACATAGCGGCGCAGGCTCGACAGCTTGTAGGGGTCAGAGAAGTTTTTAGCAGACGCGTCGATCAGCGCCTCGTATTTAGACATGTCCACGGCGAAAGCAGGTTCAGTGTAGAAGTAGTGATAACAAGCTGTCCTGATTCGTTCGTCCGCTTCGTACTGCTGCTGCCGCAGCAGATCCTCTTCCTCCTCTGCCTCCTCGTCAGCTTGAATTTTCCTCGTGACCAGCATTTCTGCTTTTGAAGCAATGGCCAGTAGCTCCATGTCGTCCCCTTCAAAGGCGATCTGCTTAAGAAAGGTCGCTACGCCCAGCAGTTTGTAGTCCAGGAAAAAATCGTGATCAAGATAATCCCCGTCGATGTTTTGTTGTGATTCCAGTTTCTCGACCCATGCTTCGAGGTTTGCTTTTATCGCTTTGCGCATCCAATTGCCCTTATTCAAATCCAGTCCGTACATGCTGTGTGTTTCTACAGATAAGGCACTATGCTATCAGGTCGCTGGTAGTCCTAGCCCCCTGCAACAGTGGACTGGAAGGCGCGAGAAGCCAAACACAGCACCGGCGACACAAGGGCATACCTTCTGACGTAGATGCCTACGGTACGATTTTCCCCGTACTCTGAGGGCTCCACTTATTCACGGTGACCGGATGATTATTCGTTGGCTGTTGGCATCACTTTTACTGGTGATAGCACAGGGTGTTTCTGCTGAGCCAAGTACGTATGTCTGTGCCGTCGAGCAGTCTGTTGGACTGCATTTCGACAGCCAGACAACCACATGGGTACCCACAACGTTCAAGCCGGGTCATGAATATGTGCTTCGTCGCTTGAGTGAAGACGATCTAAAAAACAACAAATACCGTAGTTTTTTAAATCGCGACCCGAAACCAAACTGGGCCTTTTTCGACGGAGAGATGCCGATAGCGACATGCGTCGAGAATGCTATCAACGTCACGGTGTGTCGGCATGTGACGGCGGATGCCAGCTTTGACAAGGATTCACGCAGATTTGAGATCGTTTATCACGGTGGGTATGTAGACCAAGGCTACTGGCAACAACTGAAGCGGGAAGACCCAAAACAGTACGAATCGCTTCTGTCTTCAGGTGACGGAGCGGATGCCCTGCATCCCGATGATCTGGTGATTAACATTGGCAAGTGCAACCCAGATCGCTAACAGAACGAGTCCTAAGCCACAAGCGGCCTGTGTTGTCTCACGTGCAACCAAGGACATGATTAGGGACAGGGATCACTCGTGTCGACTGATTGCTTGCCGGTCGAAGGAGCGATAGCAAGCACTGTACAGGTGAAAGGGTTATGGCAATATGACCCCATGCGTCGTTGAGAAATGCCTTCATGCTGGCGCACACATAGGACGTGAAATGACATCGCTGGCAGCCCATCTCTCCTGGCTTGAACCCAAGGGCACGTATACCTCAGCGTGTGGGCGCTCAATCCCGGTTTATCGATTCAACCACAATGCATTAGATACTTCCATAATGTCCGGCTGGGCGAGACATTTTAGAAATCACTACTGTAGCGACCAAGAACTGCGCTACTTAAAAAACCCCACAAAGACTAATTCAGAATATCTGATCACGGAAAAATTCCCTAGCGAATCGATTGCGCCAGGCCCAAGCATTCGGGCCGGGGATTTCGCAGAGATTCTAATAGCTGATTACCTTCAATATATTAGAAACTACGCAGTCCCTCGAACGCGCTATGATCGAAAGATCATCGCGAATGAATCCAGCAAGGGATCAGACGTAATAGCTTTCAAAAAAAATCCGAATGTAATCAGTGAAAAAGATGAATTATTGATATTTGAAGTAAAGGCAAAAGCAACTGAAAAGACAAAAATCAACGTCCTTCAGAATGCAATTGATGACTCTATTAAAGATGAAATCCGGATTGCAGAGTCTTTGAACGCGATGCGTCAGAGGTTATATGATCGACAAGATTTCGATGGAGTCGACTTGATAGAGCGTTTCCAGCGCGAACCTGACTATCCTTGCAAACGCAAGTATGGCGCGGCTGCGGTTTACACAGAGTCATCGCTACACGAGAGCGTGGTATGTACCTCACATGCAGGCAATCACCCTAGTGCCGACAGCCTGGAACTACTCGTGGTGAGTGGGGTTGAACTGATGTCACTGATTCACGAGCTTTATCGGAGAGCCGCAGATGAGGCTTGAAAACAAAGGTCGTGAAATCCTTGATATTACACGCGCGAAAGCAAAACAGTATGAGTTTGGAATCGAAGAGGAATATCACGTTGAGCTTCCTCAGGACCCTAAGCGATTGCTAGTGTTCACGATTGGAGTGCTCGGAGAGTTGGCTGCACTTGAATCCCGCCCCTCAGATGAGCGCGAAGAACACAAACAAGTACTGAAGCAACAATTAGTGCTAGCTGGACAATTTTTTGAATCTTTGAGTCTGTCTCGCCTAACAAGCGAAATAGATGAATATCTAAAAATTTTGAGCTCGGCCTCTTATTATCTTGCCGACATGCCAGGCAGTTCATTGGTCCTAGCCAGAGCGGTTTCAAAAACTCCCTCAGAGCTGACAGCCAGTAGACTCGAAAGCTTGTTAGTGTGGCTACTAAAATCCGAGCTGAATGAAAACTTTTCTCTCGCTTCATCAGGGAGCTATAACGACCAGATTCGCAAAACAGCAATGGCTTATCGCGCTTTTATGAATATGGAGGCGGATCTATCAGACGTAGAAGACGAGTTACATGAGTTCAGAAGTACCGTCTATGCGAGCGGCTCAGATCGTGAGGTGCTGCTGGCCGACACTATCAATGCTCTAATTAAAAGAAAAATCAATAATTCGTCATTGGTCTGCCTACCCAAATACACCGGCTTGGAACAGAGTCGTTGGCACCCAGCTCTTGCAAACGACAAGTTTATGAAGGAGTTCTGGCCTGCCCAGCGCTTGGTGGGAAGACTGGGCGTGCTGAAGGGTGAGTCAGCAGTTATGCAAATGCCCACCAGTGCGGGTAAGACCAAGTCTACCGAGCTTATCATTCGGAGCGGATTTCTCTCAGGTCGTGCAAAACTAGCTGTGATTGTCGCCCCCTTCCGTGCATTGTGCCGGGAAATAACTCAGGGCTTCATGGCATCTTTTGAGCACGACTCCGTCAACATCAACGAGCTTAGAGATGTTACAAGTGTGGATGAGGATGAGCAGGAATTTCTAAAATTTTTGCTTGGTGAAGATTTCAAAGGCAAATATGATCATACTGTAATTGTTTCAACTCCAGAAAAATTAGTTTACTTACTTAGGCATGAACCTTCTCTGGCCAAAAAAATTGACTTGCTGATATTTGACGAAGGCCATCAATTTGATAGCGGAAAAAGGGGAGTAACCTATGAGCTTTTGATTGCTTCGCTGAAGAAAACAATACCTGAGCAGGCGCAAAAGGTGTTGATTTCAGCGGTTATGTCAAATGCAGAAACAATTGGCGACTGGCTGAATGGAGAGTCCAGCCTAAGCATCCAGGGTAGTAATTGGCTGCCATCTATCAAAAGCGTAGCCTTTCTCAGCTGGTTTCACGATATGGGTCAACTGAGTTACCTCGGGCAAGACAATAAACGCGACAGCGGCTTATATGTCCCCAAGATCATCCAACAGTCAAGCCTTGAGCTGCGAGGGAGAGAAAGCAAAGCTCGGTTTTTTCCAACAAAGACCGAAGTGCAATCAATTTCCTGCTACTTGGGACTTCGATTGTGCCAGCAGGGACCAACAGCTATATTTTGCGGGGACAAGAGAACAGTCATAAGTCTGTGTTCAACCATTGTAGATGTGTACAAACGAGGATTGTCACTTCCAACGCCAAGCTCAGTCTCAGACACCAATGAGCTTCAGAAAATTGCGTTTCTATCACATCTACACTTTTCCGATCAGCACATTTTTTCTGAAGCTATTCCCCTAGGAGTCTTGCCTCACAGTTCAGCCATTCCAAATGGTCTCAGAATCGCGGTTGAATGGGCCATGGATAAGGGTGCTGGACATCTCGTCATATGCACCTCGACTCTCGCTCAGGGTGTAAATCTTCCAATTAAATACCTGCTAATCTCAAACTTGATGCAGGGTGGTAAAAGGATTTCCACTAGGGAATTCCAAAACCTGATTGGTCGCGCTGGACGATCAGGCTATCACACTGAAGGTGGAATAATTTTCACTGACCCCAAAATTTACGACAACCGTTTTCACTGGAGAGGACGTGAAAAATGGGCGAGAACTCTCAAACTGTTAAACTTTAGTAACGCCGAAGAGTGCCTGAGTAGCTTGATGGAAATAGTTCAGCCATTCCCTCTGATAAAAGGTGAAAATGACGTTCTAAATTTTATCTCTAACCCGTTTAGGGAAAGAGAATTGTGGCGTGAATGGTGCGAGGAAAGCGGAATCCCTGAGGAAAGCTTTACTGAACTGATGCAAGATTTGGATAAAAAGGAGCAAATCCTTCATTCTATTGAAAGCTATTTCATGTCAATTTTGAAGGATGACAGTTCCTTACTATCAACAGAATACTTTCTAGACCTAGCTTACGAAACTCTTGCCTACCATCTTGCAAACGACGACGCTAAAGATCAGTTAGTGGCAGTATTTACTGCCATCCACACAAGGTTAAGCGTGATACCTGTAGAAAAATTCTCCTATTATGGAAGGACCCTACTTGGACTTGATGAGCTTATTTATATCGAACACTGGATAGCATCTCAAATATTCGAGCTTGAATTTTGTGATTCTCCTCAGGATCTACTCGAAGTATGCTGGCCCTTAATCACGATATTTGCCAGAAAGAAAATCACCTCTAACATTTATCCACAGGAGCAAGCGGTAAACATTGCCACTCAATGGTGCAATGAAACCAGTTACGCAGAAATTTTAACTTATGCCAAACTAAACAATTTTTCCGTCAAGGCAAAAAGCACTTATTACTCGATTACTCAAGAGCACATTGTAGATTTCTGCTCCGCTCTCTCTTACGATGGAATGTTAATAATTGGAGCTATCGGCGATATTGTCGAAGGCAAGGCCTTGAATGAAACATTGCTTAACCATGCCAGATCACTTCAGAATCAGCTGAAACTCGGCCTATCAGACGAATTCAAAATTTGGATACACGGACAAGGATTCCCGGATAGAGAGGTGTGCAAGTTCATCAGCCTGCAATTTGAAAGCGTTCGAGAAAACAAAAACATTATTGACTACAAAATATTCAAGAATAATAAGCAACTGCTAAAAGAAACTTTATCGAGACTACCTACTGCGTTTTCATTGCCAAAATTTATTTAACTGCTTGTCGTAGTTATAATATTGCAAACCTTGCTCTCACTGCATTATTTTCACATCGATGCGGCAAAATATAGGAAACCAGCCGTATGAACGGCTGGGTATTTCGACCGAAATAGAAAACTACTCCAGACTTGATTATGGGCGGCACTACCCTCGGGCATCTCTTCCTGGTTCGTCTTCATCTACGCGGAATCGCCAGTAGCGATCAGGCTTGACCCACACAACAGTCGAATCTGTGAGTTTTCGAAATGAGGTCAGCACATTCCTTCCCAGAACCTGATTCCCGTCAGCATTCTCTACCAAGAGGACTTCCTGATTGTTCTTAACCAAAAAGTCAACGACGTCGTCCTGATAGATACATGACTCATTTCGAATCTTGTCTAGCATCCAAAGCGCAACGGAATCTGGAGTCATCAATGCTACTCCGCTTTCGGTTTGATTAACTCCAAGGTTTCAGCGCGAAAGCGTCCACTGTCCAGCTTCTTGCCCGCGAACCATTGACAGTTAATCCACTTGCCATCTACGTAAGAGACGACCATGTCAGGACCACCAACGATTAATCGCACCTGTGCACCTGTTACCGCGTCCTCTATTTGCATGAGCTGCTTCTCCATGGTGGCTGGGTTTATTTCCCAAGGTAGCGAAATGGTGGCAGAAAAAGCTATTTCAAGGGGCTTTCAGCAGGCTAGTGTCTCGTCCTACCCCCACTCAAGCGCTGCCGGCACACTGGCCGAGCGCACTGTGCACCGCCCGTATTGCTGTTTATCTGGTCCATTACTCTCATCAGCCGATCACAGACTACCGGCTGAGCGAGCGGAGCCATAGCAAACGCCTGGTCAAGTGGAGTGCAATTTCGCAAAAACGCCAACGCATGCATTGATGCTGCCATCACGTTCACGGAAGCTCACAAATGCGTGATTTACCGTACATGAAGATGCGTCATGCGAGGATGGTGTTCTCGGACAGAACGCAAACGAGTGTTTTGAGTCCGTGGTGTGCAGACTCCCTGGCGGCGTATTTCAAGTTGACGAGGAGAGTCGTCATGCGAGGTACTACTGGTGACCTATGCACCGTGCATAGGTTCGCCCCAATATCAGCACCGGCACCCTAAATTTACTACGTCATTCTGCTTACCGACATTCGCCATCTACATCCGCTATAGCAGCAGCCACACAATCTGCCATTTCGATCAACACATCGACAATGCGCGCATGCTCCCAAGGGTCATTTGGAGCAACCGCCACCGCGACTGCTCTAGGGTTTGCCAATACGGCTTGTAGAGCATCAAGGTCATTTGCGTTCAGGTCTAGGCTGAAGCTCAAGCGTTTAGTCATGATGTAACTCCAAAAGAGGGATCTGGATGCCGACGGCCATCGCCTGTCCTAGATACCCAGCATGTTTGATGTAGCTGAATACTTCGAATCGACTGGCTACCGAGCGAGGGCCGTCGTCGAAAAGGCGATTACGAAGATTGAGTAAGCCGATCTCATCAGGGGCGTTTTCCGAAAATAGCGCCAGGTGCCAACCACCACTTCCCTCCCAGCATTTCTCATCGGATAGCGGATGGGGAACGACGTACGCCTCTTTGATCGGCAACACCTGCTGAGCGATAGCTAACATGAGTACGAAAGGACCTGCGTTTTCGTTGGTAAGCGAAGCGCGAAGCTGTTCAAGTTGGACCGCGAGATTGGAGATCTCTAAAGCAAGCATCTGCTTGCCAAGAGCTTGGATCTGATTAAGGAATTTTTCATGATCCCTAGACATTAGATCGATCTCCTGTGGCTATAAGTTGCTTCACCTTCGTCATACGAAGGTTGGGTTTCTGGCTGGGCAGCCGGCCTTGTTGTCGGTTCTGCCGGAGCAATGGTTTCAGAATTCTGCACTTCTCGCTGGGCGCTCATCGCTTCGATACGCTTCAGGGCTTCGTTGGGATCTTCGCCAAGCTGCAGACCAATACGCTCGCGAACATCCTCGATCTGCGCATCAGCGAACTGGCTGACGAGTCGAGCATGACGCTTCACCGTAAGGCTATCGCCGCCTTGGTCACGATCATAAGCAAGCGAAAAGCGCTGAATTTTATAGCGCTCGGCCAGGGCGATGATTGCCGCCTCAGTGTTTGGACCAGGTTCGCCAGTTGTGCCGATGAACAGGATTCGCTGCCGCTCTTCTGGGCTAGCCAACTGGTAGGTGCTCAGGGTGTCGACACCGCCCTCGCTGAAGCGGATTTCGGTGGGGTTCGCGCATTTCGGGTTGGCGAGGTAGACACCTTTTTCAGTTTCTGTCGTAAAACCCTTGAACTCACGTCGTTCGCCATTGATAACCTGAGCGCCGCGGTACTCATACCCGCAGAACTTGGCATTAGCATCAATGTGAGGAAACACAGCGGAGCCATGCCGGCTCGTACGCCAGCGCGTTTCGGCCAACACTTCGGACGAGATACCTCGCTCTTGGCTCAGATAGCTATCACGGCGAGACATGAAACCGAAAGTGCGGTAGTGGTTTTCCGTGCTGGTTGCGATTGTCTCTAGGCGCTCGCGTTCCTTCCTCTGTCGCGACTCTTCGCGTGCCCGATCAATACGGGCCTGCTCTTCCGCTGATTTACCCAGCGAAGGCAGAACGCCCCCCTGAAACGCACGAATATCGTCCTTGGCCTGGATGAAGGTGCCGCCACTGGCTTCCTGATAGAGCTTGAAGATGTCACCGCTCTTGCCCGAATGGCGGTCATGCCAGACCCAATTGTCATCAGCAGCTTGGTAAATGTCGTATTTCCCTGAGGCGTGGCGGAAAACAGCATGTCCTTTGTACGAGGCCTTCTTGTCGTACTCCATGCCCAGGTGAGCAGCGTAGTCGGCCAAGTCAACGTCGCGTTTCATCGCGGCGACTTCGCGGGCGTCTGATGCTTTGTCGTATTTCATCGAGCGTGCTAAAGCAGTACCAGGAACCTGCCGTCGCACTCGACCAAGAGGCTGTCGATCAGCGAGTGTGTTATCGGGCAATACACCCTCACGTCCCCTTCCGGGACCTGCTGCCAGATCGCATGTGGACAACGTACGCAGACAGTCTGAGGGAGCTCGCCCTGCAGGGCGTTTAAAGTTGCCGAGCGGACGGGAGAAGGCTTCTTCGTTTGCTGCGTCACCGGCGCCGGCGGCGCGGTCAAATTGGCCGAGGCTGCCGGCGACTCGCTGGCCTGCGGCGCCGGCTCGGGATTCGGGTCGGGAAACTCCATCGGCGGCGGCGACAGGTCGTCCATCAACGCGGGGGTATCGGCCGAGGCCGGCAAGGGTGGCAGGTCGGACAGGATCAATTCGGACATAGCGGGCCTCCTGAGGCTCAGGCTTGATCAGTTTCAGCTTCGTGGTGAATAAGGCGGTCTTCATTCCCTGAAGCGTTTCGCAAAGGTCGCGGCGCTGCTCTGGGGGAACGGATGAGCCGGGGTTTGTCCATCGCGCAACTTCTGCACCTGGAGCGGGGTTTTCTGCAGCTACAACGGCAACGCGGCGGGCATCAGCCGGCCAGGTTTGTTCGTCGATGCGAAAGTCGACGATTTCAGCGCCGAAGGCCTTGGCGTGCTCGATCTCAACCTCTATGGGCGGCAGGACGGTGACGGACTGGCGGGGTTGTTCTTGGGGCTGTTCCTTCGCCTGGCCGGGGAACTGGAAAAGTGGAGAGGCCCCCTGGAGACGATCGAGGACGGAAAGTTTCTGAGGGGTCAGCCTGAACGGCTGGCCGGTGTGCACGGATGCGCGAATAGCTTCGCGAGCCTGAGGCATCAGGTCGAGAGCGTTCTCTTTATAGACGAATTCCGCCGTCGACTTCTTGAATGGGAGCCAGTTGGCTTCACTCAGGTACGTTTTGCACCCGTGGACTCCGCGGGTATAGGCGACATACCAAGCCTGCAGAGAAGCGTAGGATGACGGCAGGTAGTAAGACTGCATAACAGTCATGCCCTGCGCTTTATGGCCGGTCATCGTATAGCCGTGCTGCAGCGACTCGTATTCACTGGCATTGATCTTGACCGTCCTCCCATCGTCCCGGGTGATCGTGAACAGAATGTCCTCGATCCGCTCACCGTCGACTTCGCGGGTGACTCGCTCGATACCCAGCACGGTGCCAAGGTCCCCGTTGTAGATCGGTTCATTCTGAGAGTCCTTGGCCGTTTTGCGTAAAAGCAGGCGGTCACCAATCGCAACCTGAATCGTGAATCGCTCGCCGGGCAGTACCTCGGTTTCGATGCTTACGCTGCCTACAGCACTCAATTCACCACGAGCGAATCGGGCATCACGAATTTTGTCGTTGAGCGCCCGTACCTGTTCGTTCGTATCAGTGAGGACAAGAATCTGGGACCAGTCCAACTCACGGACAACGCTATCCTTCCCTGGCAGACCAGCTTTCATGTCAGCGAAAACATCGCCAACCAACTCGTCAGCTTCGTTCACGCCGTCAGCGAAAACCTTGAGCTGATCATCGCGCTGCATGTGGCGGACCGCATCGCTCACCTTGCCTTCATAAAGGGCCTGAGCAGTAGGCCTGAACTGGTCGACTTGGCGGGCGATCGTTTCGATCTTGGCGCAGCGATCCCCAACAACGTCGTGCAGAAGGCCGAACAATGCGGCGGTCTCCACTGCGTCATGCTGGTTTCTATCACCAACGCAGATCAGGCGGGCGCCTGCCTGGTGACAAGCCACCACCAGGTTATGCATCTGGTAGGTGTCCAGCATGCCGGCTTCGTCGCACACGACGATATCGCCGCGTCCGATGAGATCCTGCTGTTTGAAACGCTGCCCAACCTGCTGCGCGGCAAGCGCGTTCTGGTGCTTGATCAGTAGTGAATGGACAGTCTGGGCCTGAATACCGGTCGACTTAGCCAGCTCCGTTGCCTGCTTGTTTGCAGGCGCAACGCCAATTACACGGCGCCCCTGCGCCTTGAAAACTTCGGCGTATACGCGGAAGGTCGGCGCCAGAGTGGAAGACTTACCAACGCCAGCGGCCCCCTTAAAGAATGTGTACTGACCTAGTCCAGTCAGATCGTAGGCAGCTTGGCGCTGCTCCTGAGTGAGCCGAAAAGGCTTTTCGCCTGGCTTCTGGGTCGCCTGTTTTTCCTTCTCATAGTCGTCAATCACCTGGTCAACAAAGGCACGGCCAACATTCCAACTCGGATCATCGAGACCAGCATGCACCGCCTTTACGCAGTCGGCTTCAAGGGTGAAGAGCTCCTTCGTCGTGTAACGCTTCGACGGCATGCGGCCGTTTTCGTCCGGCTGCTGGGGAATTTCGATGAGGCCGAGTTGTTTGTAAATCTCCGACTTGGTTGCTTCGATTTCTTCAAGGCCACCTTTGCCAATGGTCAGGTGCGCGGCCGCGGAATCGATCGCGAATTCATCGATCACGGTGGATCCGCGGAACACCATACGCTGCAGCTCAGCGAGACTCGGTGCCTGGAGATCTTTGGTGGTTGATGCCTTCAGCTCGACAGTGGGAATCGCTTCGCGCCAATGACCATCCAGGCTGTCGCCTAGCTCGATGTCCTTCGCATCGCGGCTTCGGACGGCGATAGCCTGAGCTGCAGCTTGGCCAGCGGTGGCCATAGTCTTCTTCTCTGCCTGGATCTGCTCGCTGCGCTTGGAAAACTCGGCGACGAGTTCCTTCGAAACTGAAGCATCGTTGAGACGCAGGCCATGCCCGCTCCAATCAACGACCATCGCAGAAGCCAACTCAGGGAGGCGTGCCTGGAGACGCTGATAAAAGGCCACGTCGACGACTGCACCAAACTCCTTCTGGCTCTTGTACAGCCATCCCGCATCGAGGGTCAGGAACTTGCCGTCGACGGTGCGAACGAAATTCGGCCGTTCCAGGTGTACGTGAAGCTGAGGATCAGGGAAATCCTGGCCGGGGGCGCGACGTGCTGTGCAATGGGCATATGTCAGAGTGACGCACTCGCCGGTTACAGATTCTGCGCCCTGAGCGCCTTCACGTCCGCGAATCCGGCCAGTACGGTGCTCGCGCTCGATCGCATCGTTCACAGCCCCCATCATGCATTCCTGGATCACGCGACGGGTTTGGTCGTCGGCCTGTGCCCAGTAGATGCTGATGGACTTCTGCAGGCTCACACACGAGCTGAAGCCGAGAACAGGATCCTTTGCCGATTTTTCTTTCCCGTCCTTCTCCAGTCGCTCCAGGTCGCCGGCGTTTAGCTGCTTTTTCGAGGACGGGTTTGCCTTCTTCGATTCAGCTTCCTGAATAGCCTTGTCGATGGCCTTTTGGCGCTTCTCATCAAGGAACGCCTCTCCGGTGCGTGGGTTGATTCCACGGAAAAGAGCTAGGTAATCACCGTCCTGGGGATGCTCACCGAGGCCCAGCTTGTTGGCCAACGGTCCTGCAATACCCGATGCCAAAGTGTCGTTGCCGGACTTGTGGTAGTAGTCCTCTCGTCCTGTGCCCTGGTCGCCCTCCACCTGACTGACGATAGCGGCGATCTCGGCGTCGACTTTCGCCAGTTCGGCAGCCATGACCTCATCTGTCACGCCACGCTCTGCGCCGAGATCAATGCGCTTCTCACGTAAGGCCTGGAGCTCCTTCAGCTTCTTTTCGAAGTAGGAAGCCTTGGCCGCAAAATTACCGGCCGTGGTCTTCTGGTTGCTCATCCCGTAGTGACTCATCGCTCAATCTCCATGCCTGTCTGCTCGGCAATGAGGCGATCCATAACCATCGGCACGAGCCGATTGAGCATCGGCTCGATGGTGTCAGCGAGCAGTTCAGGCCGACGCTCGGCCTGGCTGGCGAGAACCTGCAACAGCAGATCAGGAAGAGCAGAGCCCAGAAGGGAAGAAACGGATTGGGTAATTGCGCCTGCAATCGAAGCCACAACCGGGCCATCGAGCAGAACAGGTACCGGACGAGACGGCTCGGCACAGAAGCGCTGCGCCTCTAGGAAGCCCGCGATCTCTTCGTCTGTACGCTGGGACATGAGGGCATCGAGTACGCGGCCTTGAGCAACGCCCAAGCGTGCCGAAAGGCGCTCCAAGCGCACCGCTGCAACTTCATTCAGGTACTGGGTCGAGGTCTTTGCCCCAGCCTTTTTCCGCGCCATTTTCCTTTTCCCTTCTGAGAACGCTTCTCAGGTAGACGGCTTTAGCCGGCGTACCTTGCTTTTGCTTTGTTGGCTTTACGGCTTGGAGTCCGCGAACTGCGCGGGATCCGGGCCGACGCGAAGCACCCGAAGGGTGCAGATGTGTTAACGAAAGCTGTATATATACAAGCATCTCGCATCACTTTAAGCAAGTTTTGCTTGACTCGCATTAGTTTACAACTAATATGAGCCTCAAGCGGCCTACCTTTGCAGCTTGTTTGCAACAAACCGCCAACTAGAAGCCGAACCTTTGGTAGAGTTAGCAAGCAGTTTTAAACAAACGCAGCGACCATAGGTGAATGCCATGTTTGACCGACGCACAGACGCCGAACGCGCCCGTGATGAGCAGGACCAGCTGGAGTGGATGCGGATGCAGCAGGAAGAGGCCGATCGCAAAACGGCGGCATTGAAAGCCGAGCTGGAGCGTATGAAGGCCGCCGCTGAATCTGGCAGTGGCCAGAAGAACGTAAGGGGAAGTGTCACGAAAGCTTTGCTGCCGAGGATCGAAATCCTCCGCGAAGCAACGCGCTTAGGAACACCGATCACTCAACAACAGGAAATGCTGGAAAGGGCTGGGATCGTTGTTAGCTACAACAGCCTGCGCAAGTTCATCCAGAAATTCTTGGCTCGCGAGTACCGAGAGTTTCTGGCGAACGTACGAACGACCGGAGCTGATCCTGATTTTGGGCGTGAGTTACACCCTGAAGTCATCAGCAAGAACACCCCTGAAGCCTTCGATAAGCGACCAGCAGAAGTACCGAACGCTAACGAAGAGCGCGGTTCAACCGCAGGAAACCTTGACTTAGAGCGGGCGGCAACCCCTCGAAAGTTTCTCTAAAAATCAACGGGAAAACCCATGAGCAAGAAGGAAGAGAAAATGGCAAAAGTAGCAGCCGTTGCACACTTGGTGGAGATGGACGACCTTAACCTCGATTCATCGTGGCTCACTGCGTCGCGGATCCGCCCGCTGCAACTCCCAGTTGGTAGTGACCCTGGCGCGTCGATTGAACACCTTATCTACGGCAGCGGGTTGGACAGCTTCGTTTTGGACATCGGTGGCAATGAGACAGCGAGCAAGACCATCATGGCCATCGGTGAGCAGATGCTACTGCGTCACTTCGACCTGACTCTGATTCCCGTACGCGACGAAGGCCAGGATGTTGATAACGCCTTCAAAACCATCAAGCTGATCCGCGAATTCGATAAGCAAACCCCGATTGCCATCCTTCTCAACGACATCACCAGTCGCACCCAGGACACCACGGATCTCGCGCTGCGCGAAGCGTTTGCCGAAGTGTTCGATTTGGCTGAGCAGACCGGCACCGAGCTCCTTGTCATGCCTCGAATCGAACGCTATGGCCGTAGTCGGCGCATCGGTCTGACTCAGTGGGAGATTTCCGAAGAGCGCGAAGCGATCGCTGATCGCCTACGCAGCATCATCATCGAGGCCGAACAGGCTGGTGACCTCGACCGCGCCAAGCTCAATACCCGCCTGATGCGTGCCGTGACCGGCTCGAAAACCGTGCGTGAAATGATCAATGTGGTGTTCAAGCGCCTCGATCAGATCCTCGGTCAACGCGATCGCCTGCGCATGATGGTCGTTTCGACCAAGGGCGGGGTCGGCAAATCGTTTACCTCACAGCAGCTGATCGCGCCGTACCTGCTCCATTCGCTGGGTGGCCGCCATGAGTGACATTGGCGGCGCAATCCGCTCGATTGATGAGCTCGTTGATGAAGTGACGCGACTCCACGTTCTCCTGCGCGGCAATCGCGATTATCCAGGCATCCTGGAAGAGTCTGTGAAACTCATCGATAGGCTGGACGGTGTTGCTGGCCATCTTGCCAGCGCCTCCCTGTTGAGCGAACAACTGGGGGCCTTGCCTGACCGCCTGCTGCGGTCGGCAGATGACATTCAGTTCAGGGCGGCCTTGCGTGAGTCGATCGCGCAGGTACTGGCTGACTCGATCGTTGACGCCAAACGCCATGTGGAAGACGAAGCGGCTCAGATCGCGATCGATGAGTTGAGCATGAAGATCAACCTTGCCATGGCCAATGTAGGTGAGAGCTCGGCAAATCTGTTTGCCGAGCGGAATCAGCTGAAAGGCAAATTCGAAGCAGAGAGAGAAAAGAACGCCGTGCTGGTCCAGCGAATGAAGTACTTCGAGCAGGACAAAGACAACGCACTTCGCTTGATCTCGGCCGACTTTGCCGCCGCGAGCAATCGCGCCGGCAAGGCCCGATTGCTCGACCTATGCATCGGCCTGGTTATCGGTGTCGTTGTATCTCTGACCACGCTTGTGCCGGCGGCTGAGCAGTACCTCAAGCAATCTACCCAAAACCACCACCAATAGCGCTAACGCGCAACCACTACTGACGGAGAAAATCGCATGACCAACCATAGCGATGACGGGGATTTTCGTGCCCGAAAAAAGAAGGTGAGTTTGCTTGGCAGTGACGCGGAGGCGTTTATCCGTGCCCGACGCGAGGAGCGCGAAGAGTTCAAGCGCCTTGAGGGGCGCGACCTTGATGAGCTGGACACACTGGCCAAGGATCCGCGCATGGAGGAGTTACATAAGCAACATCAGCAGCGGGACGACGCTCCAGCATCCCACGCTGAGCAGCGAGAAGATGCCCAGGAGGTGGTCCAGGAGGAGCAAAAAAAGCTGACTGATCAGCAGGTCAACCAGGAAAAACAGAGCGAACACGCCGGGAGATCAATGTGATGGATAACAGAACCCTCATTGCAGCATCGGCACTGGTCGCAGTGTTTACTGGCCAGGTGGGCGCTTGCCCTCTTGAAGATTGCCTGCCTGGATTGAGCGAGCCTCATTTTAAGTCTCGTGACCAAGACATGCTCGGTGTGTATGACCTGAAGCAGTCTGGACAAGCGGCAATGCACGTTGGGCTAATCGCCGCTGATTTCAGAATCGCACTACTCGAAACTGAGAATCGCGCTCTTCGTCTGGCCTTGGCAACTGGTACTCCACCTGACGTCAGCAGCCTCAAGCTTTATCCGAGCCTGAACAGTTTTCTAGACGCGATGAAATCGGACCTGATTCAGACAGAAACAACTGGCCGGATGCCGCAATTACGTCATTTTGAGCAACGGGTCCGCAATGCGGACACCCGAGCAAAAATTGCTGATGGGGCGCGGGCGCTGGTAATCGAGAGCGCTCAAATTGCTGCGGCGGCGAACGCAACCAAGCAAGCGAATTAAAAGGGTGGCTCACCTGAGCGGCAACTCAGGTGAGCCGGTTTCGCGGCAGGAAAAACCCACGAAAGGAAGAAATTGTATGGTAACGCAATTCCGTAATTACATGGAAAATCTGCTTCTCTGGGTTACAGATCCAGAAGCAGCAAAACGCGCCTGGCGCGATCGCCGCACGCTGGCGATTCGCGAAGCGCTTGGTCCGCAACTGAGCGCGGATACTCGCGGCTGGCCGGTCGGTCAGATTCTGCATGACGATGTGATCGAGGCCCTCCCATCGGATCGTGCGTCCCTTACGCGCCGCGCCTTCTATGGCCGCGCTGCATTCCACGCGGGCGCTCGACTCCAGAAGCGCCTACGCGCCCGGAATTTCGCGCTGAGCGTCGGTGCGCTCTTCCTGGTATCCGCTACGGCCTACCTCTTGGGTCACAACGGTTCCAGCCTCGCCTGGCAATGGGGTTCGATCGCTGCCGGTCTCTGCATCGCTGTGGCGGGGGGGTACATTTTCCGTTGCTCGCTCGGTCTGACGCCTGCGGCTTGGCGCCTGATGGTACCTGCCGGCCCGCTGCTGACTGAGGATGAAATTCAGGACGTGAAAGAGTTCGGCGCTCGCGTGTTGCTGCGCGTAACTCCGCCTCGGACGCCTGCCGATCTGGTGGGCTCGTATCGATCATGGACGTACGATCGCGACGGCAATCCTGTTGATGGCCAGATCGTGCCCGATGACCTATCGGTGTCCTACTTGCGCAAAGCCCTGGTTGATGAGTCGATGCCAATGGCTGTCGCCGGAATCGCCATTCTGCTGGCCGGTCTATTCGTGGCTTCCGATTCCCTGAGCTGGTTCATCGCGCCGGTCGCCGCCGGCGGCGCTGCAGCTTGGTCGTTCCTGGCGATCTTCGATCTGTCCTCGATCGCTAAGACCAGAGCTGCGGCGGCCCGCGAGGCCCTGGCGGTCTCTGCCTATCCCAAACTCATTGAGCAGGAAGGTAAGAGCAAATTCGCGGACTTCGATCGCGCATTGAATGAACAGATCGAACGATCAATGAGCGAAAAGTCTTCGTTCATCAACCTGGGCACTGCAACTGATCTATTTGCTGAACGACGTGATCCGTATAGCCCCGCCCAAGCGGGCATGCCTTTCGGCCTGTCTGTGGGGGACCTTTCGACGCACATGCTTGTACTGGGCCAAACCGGGACCGGTAAAACGGCAGCGGTGATTCGGCCAGTGGTCTGGCAATGGCAAGAGGCAAAAGCAGGTGGCCTGCTGGTACTGGACGGCAAGGGTCAACTTCCGAAAGAGCTCGCCGGCCTGCCCGGTTACCGGGTTATCAGCCCAGAATCGTCGAACTTCAACGCCATCCAGAATCTCCAGCCGGATGAAGTCGCCGATACTCTTTTCCAGCTATTCAGCTCCGATAAAGGTAATGCGGGCGACGTTTCGGGCAGCGAGTGGGAGCAATTCGCCCGTGAGTTGCTGCGCAGCACGGCGAAAGTTCTGGCCCTCATGAATGCCTTGGAGCCGGTCGAGTGGCCATGGAATCTCAGCTCAATCTACAAACTCGCATTCGAGCCAAGTAGCCGTGATCGAGCAAAAGAACTGATCGAAGGCGATTGCATGCATCTTCTCCCTGGACACCTGCATCGTGCTTATAACTCGTTCATGGTGCGCCACCTGCAGAAAGCCACCGAAACCCGTTCGTCCATCGAACTCAATTTGGAAACCTGGCTCGGTACTCTCATCAATGATCAAGAGCTTGGTGCGTGGGCTGACTGTGTTGAAGGTGTCGAGATCGAGGACTGCCTCTACGGCGCAATGATTGGGCTGGCTCTACCTGATACCCAGAGTGGCGTTGCCATTTCGGCGCTGGCTAAGCGTCGCTTCTATAGCGCGATCAAGCGCCGTGGCGACAACTGGAAAACCGAAGGTCAGGAGCCTGTGCTCCTGGTAGTCGACGAGGCACAGGATCTGGTTTCGCATGAAGAGCTGGCGATCCTGCCTAAAGCCCGCTCGCTCGGTCTGTGCGCGTTGTACTCGACTCAGGGCCTCGATGGTCTGCAGGTTGCACTGCAGGACGAGCAGGCCACGATCATGCTCCTAGATCAATATCGTTCTGTGGTGAGCATGCAAGTCGGCTCTGAGATGACCCTCGACTACGTTTCCCAGCGCCTGGGGGCTGCACCTCGCGTGGTGTTTTCTGAGGTCGCTGCGAACACAACTGATCCGGTGGCCACGGCAAACCTTTACGGCGCAAATGCGGGCGGTTACTCCACTGGAACCTTGGCTGCCAAAGCGCAGACATCAGACGAGATGATCAACGTGGGGCGTTCGTATAGTCATGTCGGCCAAGCGATTAGCACTGTCTCTGAGTTAGCGAAGAAGCTGGGCGCTGAACAGGCATGGCAGCAGCTGCCTGCCGCAATTCGTAGGGAGCGGCCGGCTGGCAGCGTAAAAATTGGCGAGATCCCGCTCGTGTCGCCGGAGGAGATCCGGTCGCTGACGATGAAAAAATTCACGGCCCTGGCTGCGGTGAATCGTTGCGGCACCGTCCGCCGCGCCCAGATCCGTCTCAATCCGATGTTCACATTCCCAACCGAGCAGCAAATTGAACAGCCCGCTGAGGAGGTAGCAGCATGAAAAACTCTTCCGCACATCTCCTCTCCCAGCATGGCGACCTGCTCCAGGTCGGTTCGGTTATCGTCGGCGAGCCGCTACAACTCAAGTCTGGCCGGTTAATGAAAGCGATCGGTGTCGCGGCGCTCTGCATCGCAGTTGCCGCCGGCGCGGGGCACTTCACCCAAGGTGTTCGGGAAGAGTCTGCTCGTATCGCTGCTGCCGAGAAGGCAAAGGCTGCACGGGGGGCCGAGGAAAAGCGCATTGCGGCCATCCAGGTGGTGGGCCTACAACAACGTCTGACGGCATTGCAATCTCGGATCAGTTCTAAGCGTGATGCCTTACTGGAACGCTTCGGGCCGCTACTAGCCAATCGAGAAACAGATCCTGACGTGGATTATCTGCTTCAGCGCTATCCAGCACCAATCAAGCCCCTTCAGGGCATTGATCCAGCTGCATTCGAGGTCTTCATCGAACTCGATCGCGACAGCTGGGTTGCGAATGGAACCAGTCCGAAACTGGATGAGCATTATCAAACCGAAAACGCAAAGATCCAGGAAGGCATGAACTACCTGGACAAAATCAACCGCGAGCTACTGCTGATTGCGCAAGGCACAACGGCCACAGGCTCAAAAACTGAGACGCGGGAGCTGAAAGATCCCGCGTCCCAAGCGAAGCCGGCAGCTTCTCGCTCTATGCCGGCCGCGCCGGCAGCACCCGAGCCGCTCATGCCGCTGGAAACTTCAGCACCCGCGCCGGCGGCAAAGCCTCGCGCGGCGCCCACGGGCGTGCCTAGCAAGGTCCAGGTCCTGGACTGGTAGTCTTGTCGGCTCGCGCCTTAAAGGATCCCAGCCTCGGCCGGGATCTTTATGCCCGCTGCGCGGGCCGAGCCCAGAAGGGAAGACGGTGAGCGCCGGGCGGGACATGTCCTTGCGCACCAGGGGGAGGCTTTGAAGGATTGCTGGTAAATTCGGCGCCAGAAACGAAAAAACCACCGTGAGGTGGTTTCTTCGTTAAGCACTTTCATATGTCCGCGGGTGGAGGCTTTCGCCCTCGTTTCCCTCGGCTACTGGATTCAATCTAAGGATATTCGCGGTTGTCGTCAATGCTTGCTCAACCTATCGCGCCTCGATTGCGAATCTGCTCAGTAGCTGGACCATTTGCTCCTGGTACTCGCTGTACTCGTCCAGGAGCACTGGGTCGCCGGCTAACCCTGGTAAATAATCAGGCCCGTACTCAGCCGCAAGAGCACCTTGAAGCATCCAGTCCAGATACAAGGGGCGCAGCACCCTCTCAGCCAGCCCGGGTTTGCCGTGCGCCCAATAGAATCGATGCTCGGGGGTAGAGACGAAAGCGCAGCCTTTCGCCCATGCAACATAGTCAACTTCCCAGTAAATTCCGATCGCATCAAGGTGGATCGCGAACCAAAGTGAACCACTGGGTTCTTTCGATGCCTTGGCTCTCCAGGATTGCGGGTAGGCGTTGCAGGCCAAGCCGGCGAAAGCAGAGCCCGGGTAGTAGACCATTCGATCACGGCCGATCTGCAAAACGGGCACGGTGTTAACTATGTGATCTACTACGAGATCAGATAAGTGAGGGGGGATCATGGTAACGACCTTAGAGTTTCACAAGGTTGACAATGACTACAAGCTAGGTGATCTTACGCTGGAGCACCCGGTAGGTGCTTGCCGACCCGAATTGGCATAGCCTAGTGCAACTACCTGAACTTCACTCCTGAAATGCTTGTGCATCTCAACCAGCTGATTTCTCTGATCGGGTCCTGGAAATCCTCACTGGAAGGAGATTCACCGATGAGCATTTCTATTTCTTTGGCAGACATCGCCACCGCAAAAAAGATGGCCAAGCAATCAAAGGCCATGCTACCTCACCTGACTTACAATCAAAGACTGAATGAGGCTGCAAAGGATTTTTTCAAGCTGCGGAATTATCACGAACTCGTACAGTTGCGTGGGGCTACGATTATGTCTCATGTCAAAATATGCGACAGCATAGGAAGCTGCGCCTACTGCGGCTTTACGTTCGCTCCAGACCTCCACGAAGATGTATCCCTCCATCAAGAGCATCATGATCAGTACGAAGCGGCAGTCACTGCCCTCGGCTACAAACCAGACTTGCACAGAGAGCGAGAACAAATGAAGAGCGATGGTTACTCCGCTGCATATAGTGGAAAAACTATCGAAGATCGTGTTGAAGGAGCTCTTGCAGCAATGAAGGGGCAGTTCGACCGTTCACTTGAATACGCCATTCATGGTGAATATTGGAAGGAACATCCTTCTTTCGGAAGCTTCGTCGCTATGATGAGTAACCACTACTACCATTTTGCCGACGATACAAAGGCCGAGCTAGCTCGGCGCTTTGGCGTAATTCATGGTGAAATAGGCGAAGAAAGGGCTTACTGGCGGCCACAACGGTAAGTTACAGATATAAGCAAATCAAACTACAGCAATAATAACTTCATTATTCGCCGCCACCTTGAGGAGGCGGCTGTCTTCCTGGTGGATTGATCATTCGACTGATAGAGCCCGTCAGAATCTGGCGGGTACTCATCGAAAGCCCACCCATGATTCCTTGCATGCTGTTCTCGTACGGATTCAGGCCTGGCTCAGAAAGGCTTATCATGTTGAGGACACTGCGGGGGAAACTTGTGATTAGTTGAGCACTGGTGACGACCACGTTCCATGACAGCAAGATGATGACTATGACCATCAGCAAGCCACCAATCAGGATCCCGCCTAGGCTTTCCAATGGGCGCCCGACTTCAGCCACGCCTGGATCAAACATGCCCCAGAGTCCCATGGCCATCGCCTGGACCATCGCCAGACCGACTGCGCTGATCACGATCGCTGCTGCCAGCCCCCCCACGGCCAAAGCAGGATAGAGGAAGATGAAAATGAAGGCGTTATACCCTTTCGCCGACAGCTGGGAGGTGTGCTCTTCGCCTTTCGGTGCGGCCATACCAGCCGACCAGAGCGTCACTCCGAAAAACGTCGTCGCAACTGCGACGAGCCAGCTAATTGCCCCCATCAGTCCATAGATCGCGAAAAGCAGAGGCATCACGTAACCGAGCAACCCGCCGGAGATAATCATTACTCCGCCGATTGCTTTTGGCAGCGTCCCATCGGTGATTGAGCTCAAACCTGGAATATATTGGGCTATCGTCCCACCCGCAAAAAAGCCAATGCCAGTGCCAACGAGTGAGCGTCCCCAGGCCGCGATGTTGTGGATATTCTGATTCGAGGGCCCGGTCGTGGACTTGAGGATGTCGAGCGAAAAAACTCTAGCCAGCAGCGACTTTTCAGAACCAGTATTACCAGGTTGAAGTTGAGCCAGGGCTTCATTCTCGACCAGCTTTGATAAGTCGTCACCTGGCGTCAGCGTAGACAATGCCGACTTTGGCATCATCTGAGCTGTAGCTCCTTCCGAGTAGCTCGCGGCACGAGAGAAGTCACTCGCTGCGCGCAGCACGAAAGTGCCACCAAGCATCCAACCCCAATTTTTTACTTCATTAAAATACTCCTCACTGCGAGCAGCCTGGTCGGTAGCAATTGTGGTGGCGATGGTTTGCTCAACCACTTTTTTGTACCAGTCCGCGGACTGACTAGCCCATGTGATGCTGTCTTCAAAAAACTTCTTCGCGTCCCCTGCCCCCACAGCCCCGTCTCGGGCCGAAATTGCCTGCTGGACGGCATGCTCAACCAGACCGATCCAGATTTGACGCTGAGCTGAGGCTATACCGGCCTCAATAGAGGCAGCGTTGTTTTTCTTGACCTGTGCGTACTCATCGCTGCAAGTCATTGAAGACAACCAGCCGGCTTGGCAAAACCACCCCTCGGTTTCCATCTCCCTTTCGACCGTGCCAGTAACAGCGTCCGGTTCGATCAGTCCCTGGACACCCATGCTGGCAGCTCGGGCCAATTCGTCACTCGGCGGGATTAACGGTATCTGCAAAGATCGGCCAGCGTTTGCGATATACACGTCTGCAGCAGCCGTTTCAGTCGAGCCTGCAGCGGGATATTTACTGCCGTAAACCTGATTCCATCTGATTTTCAGAGCCTCTTCCGCAAGGTCGCGACTCGAAAGCGAGATCATCTGATCGTTAGGATCTCGAAAAATCTTTAGACCGGCGAGTTGAACCGCTGAGATTTTCCAGCTGTTTAACATGTCCAAAGCGACTTTCGCGTCAACTTCAACTCGAAATTTCGGATCGCTAAACAGGTTATGGCGATGCATAAGCTCAAAAGCATTGTGCTGCATAGTGTCGCCAAATTCTGCCGCAGACTTGGAGATACCTGCGACAAGTGCGTGTCCCGGCGTCAAAGTGATCGGAATTCCGCCAGCACTAGAGACAGGGATAACTGGTGCAATTAAAGACAAGGCGACGATGACCCGCAGCGGGTAGAAAAACGCCTCGTTTCCATCTTTTGCACCGAAAAAATTACCGTTGTTTTTGAGTCGAAAAATACCTAGAAACATGGCCCAGGCCGCAAGAGCGCCGAACATCGCGAGGCCAAGTGTTGCGAATGCGGACGCAAAAATTGTCAGTGGTGTTACGTCTTGGGCAACGAAATCAGTAACTTCTGACGGGTGAAATATCCAACGCCCAAACATCCAGGACAAAACCAGCTGTGAAAAACTGTTCATCACTTAGCCCTCATCCGTACTTGGTAATCAGCCGGCAATTTTTTACCGACCAGCAAACTCGGATTACGGATAACATCCCTCATAAATTTAATTACTGGTGGAGCGCTTTGCGAATAGGCCATGTTCACGCGATATGCATTTTGGAAAAGCATCATGCACACCATGTTCAGAAAGGCCAAATTTGCAAAAATCACCAGACTACCTCGGTCCCAACTTGCAACCAAATTGCCGAGCACCCCAGCTATGCCGAGAACAAGAATCGCGTTCACGAATAAAAGTGACTTATAGGCACGCCGCAATGAATCATTAGTAATTGTGCAATCTGTGCACATTTTATCCCAGAGCAGGCGGTCATCAGTTTCCGCCAGTTCACGATCAGTTTTCGCCTGGTCACGAATAGCCTTGAACCAGCGGTAACCCCCTTTAATAAAGTAGATCGGCAAGCTAACTGAATATTTCAGCTCGCGTGCAGCATTCTTCGTCTGGCTGTAGCCGGTCAAATAACCTGCGACTGTTTTGAGCTTACTCATGATCAGCCTCTCTGGTATAAACTGGTGGAACTGGAACCGGCGGAACCTGTATGTCAGCGAATGTATTTGGGTGAGGTATTGGTGTCGCTTCACGCCCTGGAACAACAAGGCCAAAGTAGATAATTAAGCCAATCCCAATCGCCCGCGGAATTATCACTGAGGCCTCTTTAAGCAGCATTTTTAATCTCCTCACCTAAGATTATTTCTACAGTCCCAGCCAGGGCCGCTATTACGTGAGCGTCGTGCTCACAGATTTCAGGTAATTCGCCCGCCTTGACTTGGATCTCACGGAGAGCAGCCAAAGCGCGGTTAAGTTTATCCGCTGTAATGCTCATACTCTTTCCTTTCGAATTTCTAATGCTAAATTTTAAGAGCCGGCACCAAAACCTTCCAATTGCATATTTCTAATCAGGCAAATATTTTTGCAATTCCGTCAGCATATAATAATCAAACACGAAGAAGAATTTAGCGCCCACAACCCTCAAACTAATAGCTATAAACTATGGCTTGATTATTTATATCCCACCCACAAAAAACCCCCTCATTGAGGGGGTAATTTGCGAAGTTTGATCAGTACCGGCGAAGTATTCCGGTCATCTCGTTATAGAACTCCTGGGGATGCTCACCATGGGTCTCAATATCCTTCTCAGCTACATATGCCCGCCAAGTGCCATTCTCAAAGACAAACTTAAATCCATCAGTGCTTGCTGTTCGGCGATTGACGCCACCGTAGTTGTCAATGGGACGGACTTTTTCGACGCCATCGACGACCAAGGATAAATAGCCGGTGTCTGGATTGCTTTTCTCATTCCAGAAGGTCAGTTCGATTTTTTTTGCCTTGGGTGTGCCGAGTGCATCCTCCAGATATTGCGAGGCTTTCGCACTGTAAACTGCGTCAGTAGTCGCAGCTTTCGGCATGACCTGATTCAACTTCTGTTCGCCACACCCAACCAGGGCGACCAGAGCCAGCACTAGTATGGCGATTTTGATTTTCATGATTTCAGTCCTCTTTACTTCGCAATTTTCAACCGGATCGCATGATTTGTGTATCAGCGGGCTCATTGCTTGATCAGCTGAGGAGTGAGCAAGGCCAAGTAAGCGGCTGCAGTCACGTACAGCATGCCCAGGACAGCAGATCCAGATGTCGTTTGACCGGTGTGAGCGGCGTACGTCAGGCCGGCGATCGCAAACGGCCAGGTCATCGCTGCAGCGCCGCAACCGAACACCAGAGCAAACATCACGAGAGCGGCGAGCCAGCGGAAACCAGGGATCGAAACATCACGACCAAAGTCGACACAGGCCTCCAGGCCGGCGACCAGAAAGCGCACTGGACTGCGAGCGATCCGGCGAGCGGTCGTGAATCCGGGCCAGAAAATACTAAGTGTGTTCATCGTTTATCTCCCGCACCAGGTCCTGCTGCGCTTCGCGCCAGGCCTGGATCATCTATTTAACCTCAACAGAGCCGTGATGCAGTTTTTCGCGTGTACCTGGAGCAAGCCGGATCCTCGTGCTGGAACCAATCTCGGCATATACGCCAATTTTGATCTTCAGTTCCTCAAGCTCCATCAGGTCAACAGCACCGGACTCAACCAACAGTGCGACCGCTTCCAGGTGCTCGCCCTGCATCAGGAGCAGGGCGACATCCAGGCTTGGCGGTGAAGCCAGGCGCAGGCTCATTACTGAGCCTTATCCATGGCCACGGGCTGGATCGGTGCCTTCAGGCGGATCTCGACCCGGCGGTTTCGTGCCCTGCCCTCCTCCGTGCCGTTGCTTGCGACCGGCTGGGACGGGCCAGCACCGTAGATCTGGATGCGAGTTTTATCGATGCCTTGGGCGATTAGGTGTTTGCCGACGCTGATAGCGCGCTTCTGGCTCAGCTCAATGTTGTTGGAGTTGCTACCAATGCTATCGGTGTGGCCAGTCACCTCAATGTTGTTTTCTCCGTACTGCTTGAAGGAACCAGACAGCTTGTCCAGGTTAAATTGGGCAGCAGGAGACAGTTCGGTCGAGCCATTAGCGAACGTGATCGCACCAGGCATCACCAGCTTGATGTCATCGCCGTGGCGCTGTACGTCGATGCCAGTACCAGCAGTGGCTTTACGCAGTTCCGCTTCTTGGCGGTCGGCATAGACGCCGTAACCAGCGCCGGCCAGGCCACCGACACCCGCGCCGATGAGTGCGCCCTTGCCGCGGTTGTCTTTATTGATCAGCGCACCTGCGGCTGCTCCTGCGATAGTGCCGATGGAGCCCCAGGTCAGGGTCTGGTTGCGGGATCCATCCTGATCCTGCAACCCAGTACCAGCGCAGCCAGTGAGAGAGAGGAGAATGCTGGTAACCAGCACGGAGGTAATAACTTTTTGCATGTCGAGGCCTCTAATTGTTAGTCGTAGAATGGAGAAAGAGCGTCCGAGCCAGTTGATAGAGTCAACCGGATATATACGAATAACAGCGAGCACCCGACCGGGCTATTTTAGTTTTTGCCTCCCTACCCCTATCGCTGCTCGGGGGTAGTTCGGTATGCAGCCAGAGCTGCTAGTTACATCCTAGACATAATTATCTACCAGCGCTACCGTACACACAAGTAACAAACCAACAGTATTTTCATGATAAATATATATCACGAGAGCAGAAGCAATATATAATTAACAACTAATAGCCACTACAGACCAACGATGAAAAATTTCGAAAGAAACAGCTCGATAGATCTAATTAAGTGGGTCGCACTATTTACAATGATCATCGATCACACCTGGTTTGTGCTACCAAATGAAATTCAGGAAAATCTGTACTGGATGCGGATTATCGGTCGGTTTGCATACCCTTTATTCTGCCTGGCGATTGCGGCAAACGTTGTCCGGCAGCAGGTCGGTTATCCAGGCAGGTGGAAGTACCTGGGTGGGATAATTCTGTTCGCAATGCTGAGCCAATGGCCTTATTCGAGATTTTTCGACAATGGAAATTTAAACATTTTTTTCACTCTCGCACTCGGCTTGTGTATAGCCCAAGCTGCACATCATAGATCGCCAAGGCTAATTGCAGGCGGGTTACTCGCCTTTGCGCTCGCGATAGCTTACAGACCGGTGCTTGGATATGGCGTGACAGGGGTGCTGCTGCCTGTTGCCTTAATGTTTGCGCTCAAGGCGCAGGGGCTTGAGTCCAAGATTGCGAGCTGGTCAATGGCCGCACTCCTAGCCGTTTTAGCAAACGGCGGCCTACAAATACTGCTGCTATCTGATCAGCAGCTCAGCGATCAAACTGTGATTGCTGTTGCTGCTATTGCACCGCCGCTCGGCCTGTTACTCCTACAGGTCCGTGTGCGGCCGCTACGACCAGTCGGTAGTTGGCTATACCCCCTCTATCCAATCCACCTGATGATACTCAAATCACTGTCGACAGCCTGGACTTGATGCGCCCTTACAATCTACGGCAAGAAGAGTAAATGCTGTACATTTCCAAATATTACGACATCGCCCGGCAAGGCAGGGCCGGGCTTCTAAGGAGAGATTTGCCGTGAGTCAAGGCGAGACCTGGACATGTGGAGATTGCGGTGAGCCGTGCATCCCCATCCGCGTCGGCGAGGAAAAAGCTCCGTGTAGTCGATGCGGGAGCTTTGCGAAGCATATCCACCTAGTGTTCGTCGACGAGGCTAACCCGACGGTGACAGACTTTTTAGACGTTCAATCCAAAAATGTGAACGTAACGGGCAAGCGGAAAATCCGACGACACCTTCAGACGGGAAGCCAATGGAGCGTTTCCCAGGAAAAATTTGTTGAAAAGGTGCGAGATATTGATCGAGATGCTGACACTTACTACGAGCGCGTCGTAGATCCCGAGACCGGGGAGGTGCTTAGGCACTGCGAAGAGCCGTTAAGCGAACATTTCGGACGTGGGTCGGCGAAGCCCCGATCTGAGTAGCATCGCGAACGACGGAGCGATCGAGCCTTCGTGCGCTCTCCGCTCCGAGGCTTGTCAAGAAACTGAAACTTTGACGCCAACAAGATAAGGAAGGAACTGTGGACTCCGGCATCGTTTATGTCAAAAGCTACAAGGAAGGATTAGATTTTGTGGACTTTCTCAAAGAGGTCCACAAACATCCAGAGTTCTCGCATTTTCTCGTAACGAGATTCGATGCGATCAACGCTCGCGATTACTTTCGAGAATATATTGTTGAAAATGGATTTTCCTCGTTATTTAATTTTTCGCTGGCTTGCGATGCTGTAATGCATGGGGGTATTCATGTGAATGAAATCGCGGACGTCGTTCTTCAATTCGTTGAAAAATTGAAAGGTGTAAGGGATCTTTTCATTATTGATCCCTATTTTTATTCAGATGATCCTGATTGCGTTGCCCTCTTCGAAAAAATGATGTCCGCACTTTCCGACCAGCTTAACTCCGTGACATTCTTCACGAACGGTAGAACGGCTAATAAGAGGTCGACTATGCATTCGGCCCTGAAGGCAGTCGCGCCAAAGGTTTCGATCAAGGACGTTGTTACCGACGAATTCCATGATCGTTTTTGGATAGATGCTGAAAACATGGCCGGCATTGTTATGGGCACCTCCTTAAACGGGATCGGAAAAAAAATCGCGCTTATTGATCACCTGTCCAAACTTGATGCGTGCGAGATCGCCAAACTGGCGCGCCAATTAATCAAGCCCACAACATAGCGCGCTAACAGGCACCGACAGCAATGAGGCACATTGCAGCCTGTAGGCCGTTCTCTGCCAATTATGGTTACAACGCGTGTTGGTCAAATCCGATGCAATCACTGGTCAGGTCGAATGCACCGAGTGGTCCACTGGAGCGAAATTTCGCACACCGCCCTCCAATCCGCATCCTTCCCTTCCGGGGCCTCTCAAGCGCCTCTGGCGCTTGATCAAAAATTGGGCATCCCGTCTCGTAGGCGCGCAGATACCCCGACGATAAGCACTCCTATGGGTCGATAGAGAATACGAAAAAATCGTACGCTAAGCGTGCGGCCTGTCAGGTTGAGTCCATAGAGCTTGAAGCCTTGAGGGCTACGGCTATTCAGGAAATCGGGGGCCAGAAACGGCGAATCCCTCTCTAGGAGGGACTCTCAGCCGTCGACTGCATGCGTTCGACGGGGCAGGTCGTTCTTGCGTCGCGCTGGGCGAACTGCTTTCGCAGTAACGGGGTGCGATCCTTTCGGATCCCTGTGACCACCCTGTGGTACACGACTAAGGCGCAAGTTAATTATGCAAGGATCTACAAGCGTCCAAAAGGCCCATTGATCATTTTTGTTCATCCTGCTCCACGCTGAATAATGGCCCTTGCCTTGCTCAAAGCTCGCAGCCACGGACTTCAACTCATAGGGCAGGGTCGCTGGCCTAGTCGGCTCACGCAGCGCCCCAACCTGACAGGCCGCATGGTATTTCCCCTGTCGAATTCCTCTACCTGAGTCGTAATGCATCCAGGGCTAGATGTTAAATTCATGTTAAAAGCATGTTAGGCAGCTCGAACGCGTCTAGAGCCCACGTTCTCCGGGCCTTCCAGATATCGCCCCGCGCAGATACCCCGACGATGAGCGCAGATACCCCGAAGGGCCGCGCAGATACCCCGAAGCACTCTGCGCAGATACCCCGATGCCTGTGGATAAAAATCAGGAGCGTCGCTTGCTTTTCGCGTGTGCGATTCTTGTCCAATTCACGACCTCATCCCTGATGCACCACTGTTCGATGACTCCCACTCCTTCTAACTCACGTAATGCTGGCGGCAAAGCCCTGGTCTTGAAGTCTCGTGCACGCCCACGGGACCCACTCCACTTTCGAAGCGATTCCCAAGCCACCCTATGCACTCCAATAGAATGCCCCGAAATATAGTTCTGCAGATATTTGGAAAGTGGACTCTTAAGACGCAACCGGATCTCCATATCGATAAATGCGAGGTAGCTATTTGCAAAGAGTGAAACGACCATAGGATCCATCATTATCCAATAATTATTTTCCTGCCCCCACTTAAGCTTATCAATCAATCGAAACGTCTCCCCACCACTATTAGCATCAACAAATATAGTAGCGCTCGCCAATCGCTCAATTGACTCATGCAGGCGACAATAGCTCTCTGCAGATAGATCGCTCCCCCTGCCTATAGCTCGCAAAAATGCAGCGCGCTCAAAATATACTGGCTCACCTACTGACAGTCCTTGAGCCAATTGAACCGCATGAAGAAAAACGTCATTATCATACATATCGAGTTCTTCTCCTGACATTCGCACTCGATAATCCGATCTACCCTCAAGAATTTCATTTTTTAATATGCGACGTTCTCCTTTCTTCACATTGGAAAACAATCCAGTTCTCGTCCACTGAGTGGGCATTGCGGATGCTAAGGGAGGAAAAAAAGGAAATTGCTCTTGAATACATACTTCCTCCACACATGGCATCGTAAGTTCGTTCTGCAACTGTGCTTTAAAGCTGTCACGCTCGATTGCCTCACGAAGGCGTCGGTCCAGAATTATTTGGATCTTTGAAATGTTTTTTTGAGCTGCCGTTCCCGGCGATTGGGACTCAAGCATATCGAGCCCCTACAACAGAATTTCGAACAAATTGTTCTGATTTTCGAGGACGCCCAGGTTTTCGTTTAACCATTGGGTCTACGAGCTCAATCGTATCGAGTTGAACAACGTGCCGTTGCAGCCAGCACTCAACATCTTCTTGTCGCCAGAGAAGTCGCTTTGCACCAGGAATTCGGCAAACAGGTGGTAAACGAGAGGGATTTCTCGAGTGCTGGTTTTTGATAGTGCCGGCGGTGCGACCTAAGATTTGAGCCAAGTCATCAACGGTAAGAAGCTTTGCGAGAGACACAATGACATCCTCCCCCAATCCGGTTAAACCGGATCAGGATTGGATGGGTCCGCGGCAGCGCTGATAATTGACCGCTTGGGGCTGCTGGCTCAGCACATCAAGCGGGATCTATTCATACGCAGGGTTGTGCCCTCAACTTCTTCTCGTTCTCCCCCGCACCTCACCGTTTTGAATCCGACCCCATCGTAGTCGGCGGCTGGTGACATCAGGCGATTGCTCTCAGGCATCCTTTCTTCCACGCGGGCTACTTCCGCTTTTCGCCTGCGTGGCACTGGACCAAGGCACCCTGCGACTCATCATCAATGCCTCACAGCGCCAACTGTTAAACATCTAGAGACCAGGGCCATTTTCGGACCTTGCCAGTACGATTGCCTTCAGCTTAATCATCATCGGTAATCAACTCAACCACCCTGGCACACTTTTGTCACACTCACGCTGTGACTATGGATGATTAAGGATGATCATCGATGATCGAGAAAACGCCTAAAACCCTTGTATTGATAGATCTTCAGCCTTAAAAGCCCGTTCGGAAAGGCTTCCAGCGAGACCTCATTTTGCAGTTGCACTGCAAAGGGCCGACGGGGAAGGTTTCGCGGATCAGCGCGGGTTTTGCGGAGTCCATGGGCTGCTCCAGAAACAGGCTCGACAAACAATAAAAAGCCCCTGGCGATTCGCGTGCCGAAGCTCGAAAACCACCAGGGACCGTGTTGTGAAAAGTATAAGGACTCGTTCAAGCCCCCATCAAGAACGCGGTCCGGTTGCCACATCCCGGATTGGGTCGCCTCGATAGCCGTTGCCGAACGCCTCCTGCAACTGTTCGACACTGCGCACCAGCAAATCCTTGAGTTCGGGCAGCCACAGCGGGTCGTCGAGCACCCGGGCAACGGCAGCGCTGTCGCCATACAGCAACTCACGCTCCAGGGCACCGGCACGTTGCGACAGGATCTGGGCGCCCATGGTCCCGGAACTGCCCTTGATCGCATGCAGGACCGCAGCCACCGCCGGGCCGTCACGATCCTGCACATGAGCGGACAACAAGGACAACTGCTTGTCCAGCTCAGCCCCGAAACCGTAGAGGACGGTACATATCAATTCGAGGTTGCCGCCAAAACGCGACATGATCGAATGACGCGCTTCGAGCACCGTGTCCGCAGGCTCCGTCGCTGTGTCGCTCGCCAGCGGTTGTGGAGCTTCTCGCCCGGCCTGGAAACGCAGGGTCAGTACCAGTTCTTCGAGGTCGATCGGCTTGCTCACATGGTCGTTCATGCCTGCCGCCAGACATGCCTCGCGGTCGCTGCTGGAGGCATTGGCGGTCATGGCCACGATCGGCAGTTGGGCCAGACCGGGCTGCTGCCGAATGCGTCGGGTCGCTTCCATGCCATCGATATCCGGCATCTGGATATCCATCAGCACCACATCGAATGGCGTCGTCGCCGTCAGTACCTGGCTGACCCCCTCCAGTCCACCCTCGGCGAGGATGACCTGAGCGCCCTCGCCCCTGAGCAGTTCGTCGGCGACCTGGCGATTGAGTGCGTTGTCTTCCACCACCAGCAGACGCATGCCAGCCAGGCGCTGTTCGCGGACAGGTGCCGGCCGGGTTTCGGGAATCACCTCTGTGGCACTGAACGCACGCTGGACCGCATCGGCCAATTGCCAGGGCGTCACGGGCTTGGTCAGGAAGCCGACGAAGGGGGCATCGCCCTCCTGATGCACATCCGCCAGGACTTCGCGTCCATAGGCGGTGATCATGATCACCATCGGCGGTGGCACGCTCTGCTCCTGCCGGCTGATCAGTCGGGCTGCGCTGAGCCCGTCCAGATCCGGCATGCGCCAGTCCATCAGCACCACGTCATAGGGTTCACCGCGTATCTGCGCGTTGCGCACGCTTTCCACCGCCTGCGTGCCGCCGTTCACAGTGTCCGCCGTCCAGCCCAGGGCACGCACGGTACGTAACAGCAGCTCACAGGCCATGGAGTTGTCGTCGGCCACCAGCAGGCGCATCTGCGAGTCCACGCCAGGACAGGACAGACGCAGCGGTTCGATATGCGCCACCTGCAGATCGATATCGAACCAGAACCGACTGCCGACACCCACCTCACTGTGCACCTGCAACTCGCCACCCATCAGCCCCACCAGCCGCTTGCAAATCACCAGCCCCAGCCCGGTGCCACCAAAGCGGCGAGTGGTCGAGGCTTCCGCCTGGGTAAAGCCCTCGAAGATCCGTTGCAACTGCTCGGCATTGATTCCGATGCCGGTATCGAACACCTCGATCCGCAGCCTTACCGAACCCTCCAGATGCTGCAACTGGCGAATACTGACCACCACCTGCCCCTGCTGGGTAAACTTCAAGGCGTTACCCGCCAGGTTGATCAGCACCTGTTGCAGACGCAGGCTGTCGCCCACCAGACTGCCCGGCAGTTGCGAGTCGAGGTCGAACATCACCTCGACTTCCTTGCTGCCCTGATTACCGGCCAGCACCACCGCCAGATCGCGCATCAGCGGCTCAAGCTCGAAGGGATGCAGGTCCAGGCGCAACTTGCCGGCTTCGATCTTGGAGTAGTCGAGAATGTCGTTGAGCAGTCCCAGCAACGACTTGGCTGCCGTCTGGGCCTTGACCACATAATCGTGCTGGCGGGCATTGAGGTCGGTGTGCTGTACCAGTTGCAGCATCCCCAGCACCGCGTTCATCGGCGTGCGGATCTCGTGGCTCATGTTCGCCAGGAAGAACGACTTGGCTGCACTGGCGCTGTCGGCGCGGTCCCGGGCCTGAAGCAGATGCGCTTCCAGCTCGCGCTGGCTGGTGATATCCCGATTGATGCCGGTCACACGCAATGCCTGCCCTTCGGCGTCGCGCTCGATCTGCGCTCCGGCCTGAATAATACGGACCCGACCATCCGGAGCGAGCACCCGGAACACCGGATCGTAGACGCCCTCCCCCGCCACTGCTGCGGCCAGTTGCGCGGCCACGGCCTCGACGTCATCGGGATGCACGCGCTCATACCAGTGGGCATAGCTCAGGCCATTGTCCTGGAGGCTCAAGGGCTGGCTATAAAACTCGAACATCCGCTCGTTCCACTGCAGCTTGTCGTCCGCCAGGGTCCAGGTCCAGATCCCCAGTTCCGCCACATCGGCGGCCATCAGCAACTGGTCGCGAATCACCCGCGTCGCCTGCAGGCTCAATTCCAGTTGATGCTCGGCGGCCTTGCGCTGGGTGATATCGACTGCAATCCCCAGGAAGCCGGTCAACCGACCGCTCTCATCACGCAGCGATGTCACCACCAGGCTCACCGGCACATGGAAACCATCCTTGTGCACATAGGTCCATTCGCGCACTTCCGAGTGTTCGAACTCCGGCTTGTGGGCAAAGACCCTGAAGCCTTCGATGACTTGCCCATATTCCTCACTCAGCTCGCGGCCACGCAGGATGATCTCCTGCTCGACATGCAGGATCGCCGGAGTGGCCTTGCCGACCAGTTCTTCGGCGCGATAACCGAGCATCTGCTCGGCCCCCTCGTTGAACAGGCTGATGACACCCTCGAGCCCGGTGGCGATGATCGACACCTTGGAGGCCGAACGCAGCACACTGCTGAACAGCAGGTTGAGGCGCTGCAACTGCGAGGTACGCTCGGCCACCTGTTCCTCGAGGCTGGCATTGAGTTCAAGAATCTGCGCCTCGGCGGCCTTGTGCGCGGTAATGTCGCGCAGAATCTTCGACGAACCGATCACCGTGCCGCTTTCGTCGCAGATCGGCGAAACATTTGCCGAGACATTGATCAGACGACCGTCCTTGCAGCGCCGTACGGTTTCGAGGTTGACGATCGCCTCGCCGAGCGCGATGTGCCTGAGTATGTCGCTCTCTTCTGAGGCCAGCTCAAGCGGCACAATCAGCTTCGACAACGGCAGGCCAACCGCTTCCTGAGCGGTATAGCCCAGCAGCTTGCGCGCCCCCCGATTCCAGTTGGTCACGACACCGTCCAGGGTCGTACCGATGATCGCGTCCGCCGAACTCTCGACAAGCAGCGCCAACCGGCCCTGTTCGGTGATCACCTGCAGACGCCGCTGGGCGCTGACCCCGGCAATGGCGGCCAGCGCCACCAGCAGCACGCTGGCCAAGACTCCCAGGACAAATACCAGCGTCGGCGAGACCTGGTGCAGGCGCTGCGTGAACAACGGCAACGCTTGCAACTCGATCTGCCAGCGTCGTCCGTAGACGTCCAGGTCAAGGGTCTGGGTCATCGCCCCGATCGCCGGTTCTTGCGCGCCATGGCCCGTCTGGTAGAACTCCACCGCAGGCCCTGGCCCGGTGATATCGCGCAGGCGCAGACTGACGGCCTCGCGTTCCGGCAACAGACCATTCAGAACGCTCTCGATCATCAGCGGTGCATAACTCCAGCCGATCACCGCCGCCTCGCGCTCCGACTCGGTTTGCGGCACCAAACCACCCTTGTAGATCGGCAACAGGATCAGGAAAGACTGCTGTGGCTTGCCCACCGCCTGCACCAGGGTGATCGGTGAGGTGAGCCGCACCTCGCCAGTACGCGCTGCCATCCGCGCGGCTTCGGCCCGGTCCGGCTGCGAGGCGATATCCAGGCCGAGGGCCACCGCCTGGTCGCGGTTAGGCTCCAGGTACTGGATGACATACAGATCGCCCTCATGGGGCGCGAACTGGCGCAGGTTGAAATTGGGCACGTTATCGCTGCGCACACGCTGCAGGAATGACTCCAGATCCTTGGCCGGAACCCGCCGGATGAAACCGAAGCCACGGGCACCGGGAAACTCCGTCGGTACATCGCGGGTCAGGCTGTAGCGATGAAAAGTCTCGCGACTGACATTTTCTTCACCGCTTGCGACGATCGCGCCACGCGCGCCGCGCAGCCCGTACTGATACTGCTGCATCCGGCCCATCACTGCCTCTACCGCGTCCTCGGCCACACTGGCAAGGGCTTCCCGGGCACGTCGTTCATTGACGTTCTGCAGGGCCAGGCCGCCCGCGACCGTCGCCACCAGGCCGATGACCAACAGCACGATGGCGCGCCGACTCACGGCATACAGGCGAAATGGTTTCAACTCAGACTCCCTCTTGAGTAACACGATGATGCCAGCCAAGGCCTGCCCATCGGCTCCTCAACGGGCCTGAGACCATGAAGCCAGCAGCGTACGGATCTGGGCGAACGGCACGGGTCGGCAGTACAGGTAGCCCTGCATGACACGGCAACCGAGTTCCAACAGCAGCTCGGCCTGTTGCAGGGTTTCCACGCCCTCGGCCACCAGTTCGAGGCCCAATGCCTGGCCCAGCTTGATGATTGCCTCGACAATCGCCAGGTCGCTCTTGTCGGTGAGCATGTCGCGCACGAAGCTCTGGTCGATCTTCAACACGTCGATGGGGAAACGCTTGAGGTAGGCCAGGCTCGAATAGCCCGTGCCGAAATCGTCGATAGCTACGTGCACGCCCAGCGCCTTGAGCGCCATCAGGGTTTCACGGGCATTGTCGGTATCTCGGGCCAGTACGCCTTCAGTGATTTCCAGCTCCAGCCACTGCGGGGCAAGGCCGGAATCGCGCAGGATGTCCTTGACCATCCCCAGGAACGACGCTTCTCGGAACTGCACGACACTGATGTTCACGCTGATGCAGATGGGGAAACCCTCTTGGTGCAGTTTGCGCGTTTCCTTGCAGGCCTGGAGCATCACGTATTTGCCGATGGGGATGATCAGCCCGGTTTCCTCGGCCAGCGGAATGAAGTCAGAGGGCGAAACCAGATTGCCACCGCCATCGCGCCAGCGAATCAGCGCCTCCATGCCCGCCACCCGGTGTTCGCGGACGTCGACCTTGGCCTGATAGAACACCTCGAAGACGCCATCGTCGATGGCTGCGCGCATGTGCCGCTCCAGCAGATGCCGGGCACGCATGCCGCTTTCGATGGCCGGAGAAAAGAACTGGTAGCGGTTACGCCCGGCCTGCTTGGCCTGGTACATCGCGGAATCGGCATGGCGATAGAGCGATTCCAGGTCATCGCTGTCCTCCGGGAACACCCCGATGCCGATGCTGGCACTGAGGTCGTAGCGATTGCCTTGCAGCGAGAACGGGTTGGAGATGCTCGCCAGCACCTGGTCGGCAAAGTCGCCCACCGCCTCGAAGCTGTCGACTTCCGACAACAGAATGATGAACTCATCGCCACCCTGGCGGCTGAGTGTGTCCATGCTGCCGAGGATCATCGACAGGCGCGTGGCGACGTATTTGAGCATCTGGTCACCGACCGAATGCCCCATGGCGTCGTTGATGGCCTTGAAGTTGTCCAGGTCCAGCAGCAGCATCGCCAGCCGCCCGTGATTGCGCCGGGCCATTTTCAGCGCCTGTTCCGCGCGGTCCCGCAGCAGCATGCGGTTGGGTAGCCCGGTGAGGGAGTCATGATTGGCCAGGCGCTTGGCTTCGTTGCGCAGAGTGAGATGGGCGTTGATGTGGGCCCGGGCCACGGGCAGGTTGAGGGGTTTCTGGATGAAGTCGATGCCGCCGTAGCCCAGGGCCTGCAGCTCGTAGTCGGCCTGGGCGTGGGAGGTGACGAAAATCACTGCGGCGTCGGACAGTTTGGGGTCGGCTTTCAGCGCCTTGCAGACCTCAAAGCCACTCATGTCCGGCATGACGATATCGAGCAGGACCACATCCGGACGAAACTGGCGGGCCACCCGCAAGGCTTCCTCACCGCTGCTGGCAACATACACCTGCGCCAGGTCCCGGACCGACTCACTGAGAATCAGCGCATCGGTTGTCTGGTCATCGACAATCAGGACAACTGGAGCGGGGTTGAAGGAGTTTTCACGCATTCCTTGCTCCCAGGCAATTCCTTGCTAACTCATGATCGAAGGACGCCGACGGCCTCCCGCCCCCGGAGCCAGCGCAAGGCCTGCGGCACCTCTGGCGCGGCAAGGCAAATCACACATTTATTGGTTATAGCGCAGACAAGGTAGATAGCCACCCCGGAAGCTGGGATTGCGCTGCAAAAAATGATCGCTCAGCGCGCTTCGCCCAGCAGCCCCAACTCCTGCGCACGCGCCACGGCCTGAGTCCGCCGCTCCACACCGAGCTTGCTGTTGATATGACTGGCATGGGTTTTCACGGTATGCAGCGAGATGAACAACTGGTCGCTGATTTCCTGGTTCGAACAGCCCTGGGCAATCAGGTGCAGCACCGCCAGCTCACGGGTGCTCAGTTGTTCGGTCGGAGGCATAGGCTCGACCGGCCCGCGCACCGTCTGAACCGGAAGCCGCTCCAGCAGGCTCTGGCGCAGGAGCGTATCCGGCCCCGATAGCAGTTGTTCACGCATCCAGTCGGGATGGTTCAAGAGCAGGGCCTGGAACGGCAGCAAGGCGCCCCCTCTGCCCGCTTCGACGGCACGGGCGAACAGCGACCGGGCCAAGGACTCCTGCCGCTCGGCCAGGGCCAGCATGACCCGTTGATTCCAGGCCTGGATGCAGAGCAGTTGCCCGCCACTGGCCTGGCCCTGCGCTACCAACTGGTCCAGGCGCTGACAGGCCGCATCGGACTCGCCCTGGTGTACATCGAGTTGTGCCTGCTGCAGTTCGATATGCGCTGGCAACTGCGGCTGGAACTCCGGTGCGGCGGCCGGCTGGCCGCCGTTGTAGGTCTGCCCCAGGCGGGCGAGCCAGGCTTCGGCCAGATCGATACGCCCCTGGGCCAGCCACAACTCGCATTTGACCAGGGTGATCATCGCCAGGTAGTAGATCGGTGGCACATCCCAGATATGCATCAGGCGCTCGGCTTCGGCGAGTTCGGCGAAGGCCTTGGCGAAATCGCCCTGGCTGCCCTCCTGGCTGGCGATCACGCAATAGCCGATCAGCACACTGATATCGCGGCAGGCCCGCGCCTCATGCAAACCGGCCAACAGACGCTGACGGGCCTGCTCAGGTTGCAGACGCAGGTTCAGCAGATAGCCTTCGTAGAGTGTCAACCGGGCCCGGGCCGCATACAGCCGCTGCGCAGGCAGGCCCTGCAGGCGCTGCAAGCCCTGGCGCACCTCATCGAGTGCGCGCAGCACCTCGCCGCGGGCCTGCAGCACGCGCGCGCGGTCGTAATGGGCCAGCGCCTCGAACAACGGATTGCCGACCCGCTGGGCCAACTCCAGGGATTCGCGGTTCAAACTCCGGGCGCGCCACAGGTCACCTTCGGCAATAGCCAGGTTGGAGAGGGTCGACAGGCACACCAGGCGTTGACCGTAGCGTTTGGGCGGCAGGCTGAGCAGGGCTTCACCGCAATAGGCCAGGGTCCGCTCGCGGTCGCCACGCCCACGGGCGATGATGCCGCTCAGGGCCAGCCATTGGGCCAGCATGGATTTCTGCGCACTGGCCGACGGGGCCGGCAGGAAGTGGCTCAGGTTGCTGGCCAACTCCTGCGCTGCGTCCAACTGACAGGCCAGCCCCAGCGCCCAGGCATACAACACGATCAGTCGTGGCGAACTGATCAGCAGGCTGTCGGGCAGGTCCATCTTCCAGCGCAGCAGCATGCCGATATTCTGTTCGGCCAGCAGTTGCTCTTCGGAAAGGTTCTGCACCAGATTGGCCGCGACATCCAGATGACCGGCGCGCAGGGCCTGCTCCACCGCCTCATCGAGCAGGCCCTGGGCACTGAACCAGCGGCAGGCACGCAAGTGCAGGCTGGCGGGCGGGGCCAGGGTGTTGGCGGCAGGACGGCTGCGCAACAGATCGGAAAACAGGTGGTGGTAACGGAACCAGTGCCCGTGCTCGTCCAGTGGTACGAGGAACACCTGGTGCGATTGCAGGTAATCGAGAATCTGCCCGCTGTCATGGATCTCACGGATCGCATCGCACAGTTCGCGGCAAAACCGCTCCTGAGACGCAGTGTCGTAGAGAAAGGCCTGGACGTGCGTCGGCAGGCAATCGAGCACCTCTTCCAGCAGATAGTCGCGGATCAGTCCCTCCCCGCCATGCAGGACCTGGGGCAAGGCCTCGTCATTGGCCTGCGCCGCCAGCAACCACAAGCGCAGCCCGGCAACCCAGCCTTCGCTGCGCTCGATCAGGGCCTGCAAGGTTTCGTCGCTCAACGAATTGCGGTGCCGGTCGAACAGGGACATGGACTCGCCTGGCGTGAGTCGCAAGTCCTGCTCGTTCAGCTCCAGCAATTGCCGCGACAGCCGCAGGCGCGCCAGGTGCCATTCCGGTCGCTGGCGGCTGGTGACCAGCACCAGCAGTCCCGGCGGCAGGTGGTGAAGGAAGAACTGCAGACAACGGTCCAACACCGGGCCCTGGGCCAGGTGATAGTCGTCAAGCACCAGCAACAGGGGGGCGTGGCTGGAAAGATGAACCGCCAACTCATCGAGCAGGCCGTCCAGCCACTCCTCGAAGGCGAACGGCTGATGACGCTGGCGCATTTTCAACAAACCCAGCGCACGACCGCCCAGGTTCGCAAAGCACTGCTGCAGACCATCGAGCAGACGCTCAAGGAAGCGCCCCGGATCACTGTCACGCGGGCTGAGCCCCAGCCACAGGCTTTGCCACTGGCCCGGCAGGCTCTGACAGAACTCCACTGCCAACGAACTCTTGCCGAAACCGGCGGGGGCGCTGATCAGCAGCAGTCGACCTTCCAGGCCGGCGCCCAGACGCTCGCACAGACGTGGCCGCAGCACATAGCCGTCAGGCAATGGCGGTCGGTAGAAACGTCCTTCCAGCGCGGGTATGGCCGGGCTCACGGGCCCTTGCATACGGAACAGATCAGTCATGGCCGGCTCTTGTCAAAGGCGGTTGTCGGCAAGGCACATCAATGCAGACTAACGAGAAATATCAGCGTACCGAAGGCTTTTTTATCACAAATGTATCGAAATGCCTTCATCTCGAAATATCTAGCCACAGTTTTGCCAGACAAAAAAACGCCCCGAACCAGTCGGGGCGTTCTGACAGAGGATGCGTCTTTGTCTTACAGGAAACTCAACGAACGCCGTCCTGACGCAGCGCAGCGGGCGTGAAGTCGCTGGTGCTGGCGGTGAAGCCGAAGTCGTAGGCCTGCTTCTCTTCGTTCTTCATGCCCAGCGCCAGGTACCGGCCGGACTGCAGGTCGTAGAGGGTTTCCAGGGCGTACCACGGCACTTGCTTGTCGTAGTAGTTCTCAGCATGGGCCTCGGCCACGCGCCACAGTTGACCACGACCGTCGTAGTGATCGATCACCGCGGCCTGCCAGGTGTCTTCGTCGATGTAGAAGTCACGCTTGGCATAGATATGACGCTGGCCTTCCTTCAAGGTCGCGACCACATGCCAGACCCGACGCAGCTCATAGCGCGCCAGGTCCTGGTTGATATGACCCGCCTTGATGATGTCGGCGTACTTGAGTTTCGGATCGTCGAGCTTGTAGCTGTCGGAGGCGATGTACATTTCCTTCTTGCCTTCGAGCTTCCAGTCGTAGCGATCCGGCGCACCGTTGTACATGTCGAGGTTGTCGGAAGTACGCAGGCCATCGGCCGCAGTGCCCGGGCCGTCATAGGAAACCTGCGGCGCACGCCGTACGCGACGCTGACCGGCGTTATAGACCCACGCCGAACGCGGCTCCTTGACCTGATCGAGGGTTTCGTGGACCAGCAGCACCCCACCGGCCAGGCGCGCCGGTGCGGTCACTTTCTGCTTGAAGTAGAACAGGATGTTGCCTGGGTTGGCCGGATCGAAATCCTTCATCTTGTCGCGGAACACGAACTGATCCTGGAAGTACACCAGGCTGTAAGAGCCATTCGCCTGCGGCGTGGCCTGAGTCACCAGGCGCGTCACACTGCCGCCACGATAACGGGTGATGTGGTTCCAGATCACCTCGACACCGCTTTTCGGAATGGGGAACGGGACCGCCGTCTTGAAATTTTCCAGGCCGTTGCCGCCGCTGACCAGGTTGGTCTTGGTGGCGTTTTCCTTGATGGCCGCGAACACATCGTCCGGCACGGTGGCGCCGCGATGGGACGGATACACCGGCATCTTGAAGGTGTCTGGATAGCGTTTGATCATCGCGTACTGACCGGGCGCCAACTGGTTCTTGTACTGCTCGACGTTCTGCGCGGTGATGGTGAACAGCGGTTTCTCACTGGCATACGGGTTGGACAGGAAGCCCTTGCTGTCCACTGTGCCGGCATTCTTCGGCATCGGTGTCCAGGCCGGAATGGTACCGGCGGCGTTAGCGGCTTTTTCCGCGCCCATTGGAGTCAGGGTGGTGCCCAGCTTGGCGGCTTCATCGGCCGTCACGGCGGCCATCACGCTGCTCGCCAGCAGAGACAGTCCGAGTACGCCGACCTGCAACAGATTCTTGGTTATCTTCATATTCTTGTTCTTCCTGAAATTCAGCGTACTTAGAAGTTCACACCGACGCTCAGCGCGACGAAGTCACGGTCATCCACCGTGCTGTAGTCACCGCCGAAGAAGTTGGTGTACGCCAGGCTCGCGGTGTAGGTGTTCTGGTATTCGGCATCGAGGCCCAGGCTGACCGCCTTGCGGCCTTCCTCGAAGTTGCCGCCAGGGCCTGGCGAATAACCTTTCACATCGTGGGACCAGGCCACGTTCGGCTTGAGGTTGATCCCGGCGAAGACATCCGGGTATTCCCAGATGGCCCGGGCGCGGTAGCCCCAGGAGGTGGCGGTGGTGAAGCCGTCGTTGTTGCAGTTGGTGTTCAGGCCATTGGCGTTGGCAAGGCCTGCGCCTTGGGCCGTGGACGTATTCAGCGCGGCGCAGGCGCCGTTGGGCAAAGTGCCCGGACCAAACACCGGGTCACGACCATATCGCACATCTGACTTGCTCTCCAGACCGCCCACATGGGTAACACCGACTTCGCCCACGAGTGTCAGGCGACTAGCCCCCATGACCTGGTCGAAAAAGTGGGTGAACGTCGTCTGGAATTGAGTGATTTCCTTACGGCGATAACCATTCAGATCCTGACCAGGCGCACCAGTGAGCACCGAAGCGTTGCCCAATACCGGGCCGCCCAGAGGCTTCACGCCCGCATACAGGATATCGGTAGTATTCAATTGAACCGGAGCGTTCGGGCGGTAACTCAGCTCACCACTCCAGGCAGTGCCTGTAGGCAGCGTGGTCGAAAAACTCAGACCATATAGACGAATATCCTCCGGATATTCGACGAAATAACTGGAGTTACCCGCGACATAGACCGGGGCCAAAGTGCCGAATGCGGGGGCGGTAAGAAACGCCGCGCGGTTTGCAGCCGTGGCGCTGAAGATCGGCGCGCGACTATGGTAGTTCATGAAATAGGCGCCGAACTCAGTATCCAGCGGCTCATAGTTATAGTGGAACGCGACACCGAACTGACCACTGTCACGCGCATCGCGGTCGCCGGTACGACGAACCAGGGTACCTTCCTCATTGATATCCAGGCCCCGTGCAGTCAACCCCGCGAGGGCAGCCGGACTGGCCGAAGCGATCGTCGAGCGTTTGGCCAGCAGGCGCAGGTTGTCTTTGCAACCGTCCGAAATCACATCAGGCTGCGAGAAAAATGTCCCGCAGTTATCCGTTACCGTCTGGTCCCATTCCAGTTGGTAGAAAGCCTCGGCCGACAGGTTGTCGGTCAGGGTCTGGGACACATAGAACATGTTGACCGGGATCAGGCCTTCCTTGATCTCGGCACCCGGACGGCGGAATGCCGACACATCGACCGGGTTGATGGAGTTGATGCCGCCGCCGATGAAGGTACTTTCCCCCCAGCTCACCACCTGCTTGCCGAAACGCACGGAACCCGGCTGATCGGCAATTGAGTAGTTGTGGTAGACGAAGGCGTCGAGAATCTGCCCGCCGGAAGACTTGGCGCCTTCCTTGCGGTTGTCGTTGCTGACGTTCTTGAAATCCAGATCTTCGTCCTGCAACTTGAAGTCATACCAGTACTTGCCACGCACGAACACACCGGTGTCGCCGTACTTCAGTTCCAGATCATGGATACCCTTGAAGATCTTCGAGAAGGTTTGCCCTGCCTTGAAGTTCAAGTGACCGTCATCGGAGGTCTGCGACAGGCCCTTACCCCCGTTATTGGCACCAATCAGGTTCTTGTTCGGATTCTGGGTCGACCAACTTGCCCCCAACGACAGCGATGAGTCGAAACTCCCCTCGATTTCACCGATGTTGAAACTGACACCAAATGCGGGGCCAGCAAGCGTAGAGGCGAGACTGACGGCCAGGGGCAGCTTCGCCCGGCGCCAGAACTGGTTTACTGAGATCATCGACGCTACTCCATGTGCTTTATTTTTATGGCGGTAAGCACTTTCAAGAACGCCCCGGCACACGGAAAGCCTGCTTCCCTGCTCGTTCGAGGTGGCACGGTCATCGCGCGTGCCTGCTCCGTTATTGAAAATCCCTGAACGGACTATAGCCAGCAGGTAGTACTGCTTGATCCCTCTAAAGTGTGATTTGCAGTCACCAAACACTGTGGCGCAGCCCTTTGACCGCTTCGCCGACATCGGCTCGGCAAGAATGGCTGAAAAAAACGATTTGGCAAGGCAAGCGCTTGCTGGGTGGGGCTCGCCACGCCCTTGCGGGCGTGGCGAAGGGGAGATTACAAGGTGGAGAGGAAGGCGCTGTTGCTTTGTTGCCATTCGGCGATGTCGAGGCGCATACGCTTCTTGTCGAGCTTGCCGACACTGGTCTTGGGAATTTCAGTAACAACGGCGATCTGGCTCGGAATCGCCCACTTGCTCAGGTGCCCCTCCTCGACGAAGGGCTTGAGATGCTCCTTGAGTTCCCGCGCACCGACCTGATGCCCCTCGTGCAACACCAGCAGGGCAAACGGACGCTCGCCCCACTGCGGATCGGCAATGCCCACCACTGCCACTTCGCGTACCGCCGGATGACGACTGACCAGATCCTCAAGAGCGAGGGACGAGACCCATTCGCCGCCCGTCTTGATCACGTCCTTGATGCGGTCGCGGATATCGATCACGCCCATGCTGTCCAGGGTCGCAACATCGCCCGTGTGCTGCCAGCCACCGGCCCAGAGCTGGGCGCCCTTTTCCGGCTCCCTGAAATAACCTTCGCTCAGCCATGGCGCACGCAACACCAGTTCGCCCTGGCTTTCACCATCGGCCGGCAGGAAATTGCCGTCATCATCGATGATCGCTGCCTCGACCAGCGGCCCCGGCACACCGGCCTTGATGCGGTAGGTGGTGCGTTCGTCGTCGCTGCCAGCCATCAGTTCTTCGCTGAGATGGGCGCAGGATATCAGCGGCCCGGTTTCCGACATGCCGTAGGCAGCGGTCAACTGGATGCCACGGTTCTTGGCGATCTCGTACAGCGTACGGTTCAGCGCACTGCCACCGATGACCATCTTCCAGCCCTTGAAATCGGTACCCTGCGCTGCCTTGGCGTTGAGCACCATCTGCAGGATGGTCGGTACACAGTGCGAGAAGGTGACCTTCTCCTTGCGCCACAGCTCCACCAGGTAATCCGGATCGTAGCGTCCGGGATAAACCTGCTTGAGCCCAAGCATGGTCGCCACGTAGGGCAAGCCCCAGGCGTGCACATGGAACATCGGAGTGATCGGCATGTACACATCGTTGGTACCCAGCAGTCGCACGCTGTCGACACTGCCCATGACCGTCGCCACGCCCATCGTGTGCAGTACCAGTTGCCGGTGGCTGAAGTACACGCCCTTGGGATTGCCGGTGGTGCCGGTGGTGTAGAAGGTGGTGGCGACGGAGTTTTCGTCGAAATCCTGGAAGTCGTAGACCGGGCTCGCGGCGGCCAGCAGTTGCTCATACTCCCCGATCAGGTCCGGCAGGTCGGCCGTGGTCGCGTCGGTATCGGTGAGCAGCAGGGTCTTTTGTACCGTGGTCAGTTGCCCGGCAATCGTCTGGTACAACCCGACGAATTCGCTATTGACCAGCACGAAGCGGTCGTCGGCGTGATTCATGGTGTAAAGAATCTGCTCCGGCGACAGACGCACGTTGATGGTGTGGATCACCGCCCCGAGCATCGGAATGGCGAACATGCACTCCAGGTAGCGATGGCTGTCCCAGTCCATCACTGCCACAGTGTCACCCGCCTTGACACCGGCAGCCGTCAGCACGTTGGCCAGGCGGGCAACCCGCTCGGCCAGGGTCGGATAGCTGTAGCGCATCTTGTCGCGATACACGATTTCGCGGGTTTTCTCATAGCGACTGCCGGACATCAGCAATCGCTTGATCAACAGGGGGTACCGATAGGCGCCTTCGGCGGGCGCGATTACACGTGTCTGCAACATGGAGTTCCCTTTCTCTGACTGCACGGTCGTGGCTAAAGATAGGCACTCTAGAGCCGCTACGCACGCGCTAAATCAGCCAAAGGAATGATTTGCAGACGGACGTGAATACTAGCCCCAAGCTAGCATCCACTGCCGAATCCCTGATCAGGCCACTTGCCCGGCGGGTGCATGGGCCGCCGTGCGTGGAAAAACCAGCGCTGCGATGAACGTCAGGCCTGCAAATCCGGCGAGCACCAGGTACAGCCCGACAAACCCCTGGCGTGGTTCGATATAGGCAATCAACGGTATCGCCGTGGCGCTGGCGCCGAAAGACAGGCAGTAACGCAAGGCGAACACCCGCGATTGCCATTGCGGGGCAACGAAGTTGGCGACCATCGCATCGTTCACCGTGACCTGGCCGAACACCACGAACATCAGCGCCGCTCCCAGCACCATCACCGACAACCCATCGACATGCGCCAGGCCGAACAGCAGCGGCGCCTGGCACAGGGTCAACAGCACGAAGGGCCACTTGAGACTGACCCGGTCGATCACCCGGCCGATGCTCAACTGGGCGACTGCACCGAAGGCATAGGCCAGGCTGACGATCAGGCCAAGGGTCTGCGGTGCTGCGAACAGCTCATGCAGGCGCTCCTGAAACAGTTTCGGGTAGGTCATGGTGGTCGCGTTGAATACCACCCCACCGGTGGCGGTGACCAGGGCCAGCACGGCAAAGACCATGACCATCGAGACCTGCCGGCCATTTTCGCCCTTGGGTCGGGCATGGGCGATCAGCGGAATCGGTTCCTCGCGGACCTGCAGGGCAAACAGCACGCCCAGCAGGATCGAGATCGCTCCTGGCAGGATGAATGCCGCACGCCAACCGAGGTACGCCACCAGCAAGCCGGTGACCAACGCCGAAAACGCCACGCCGAGGTTGCCCCACATGCCGTTGATACCGATTTCCCGCCCCCGGTTCTGGGCGTAGCTGACCAGCATCGCCGTGCCCACCGGGTGGTAGATCGCGGCAAAAATACCGATCAGGGTCAACCCCAGCGTCAGCATCGGCGCCGTGCTGGTGAAACCGGTGAAGATCGCCGCAGCACCGATACCGAAAAAGAACAGCAGCATCATGCTGCGTCGACTCCAACGGTCACCCAACCAGCCAGCTGGCAGCGAACAGGCGCCAAAGGCAATAAAACCACCCAGGGACAGGCCGATCAGCTGGGCGAAGTCCAGGCCAAAGCTCTCGCCCATGCCGAGCACGGCCGCCGGGAAGATCAGCATGAACATGTGATCGATCACATGGGCAGCGTTGATGTAGCGGATTACGTTTCTGGATTGATGCATTGCGACACGCCTCACGAAGCTCAAGGGAGTCCCATGCTAGGTTGGCAACAAAACGCATTTGTGCCATATAAGTCATCAAACAAGACAAATCGAGCCCATCGCGCATGCTGATCAGCCACTTCCTCCATGGTCCCGTCAGTGCCTATCCACGGGACTATCCCGATGGAGCCCACCAGGAACTGCATCGACATGCCGAAGCGCAATTGTTGTATGCGGTCTGTGGCGTGATGCGCCTGGTGACGAGCCAGGGCGCGTGGGTCATACCGCCGACCCGGGCGGTGTGGATTCCACCGCAGGTGGAGCATGAGATCTTCATGAGCGGCGAAGTGCGCATGCGTTCCCTGTTCGTCGCCGCCGAACTCTCGCCAGCCAACCTGCAGGGTTGCTGCGTGCTCGCGGTCACACCGCTGCTGCGCGAACTGATCATCCGCGCGGTACAGGGGCCGGAACAGGCTGGTAATCCGCTGATCCAGCAACTGATGCTGGAAGAACTCGCCACCCTGGAGAACCTGCCGCTGCACATCCCGATGCCCAGCGACCGGCGACTGCAACGGATCTGCATGGCCCTGCTGCAAACTCCGACCCACCCCAACACCCTGGAAGACTGGGCGCTGCAGGTCGGTGCCAGCACCCGAACCCTGGCACGGTTGTTCCAGCAGCAGCTACGGATGAGTTTCAACACCTGGCGCCAACAGTTGCGCCTGATGGAAGCCTTGCCACGCCTGCTGGCCGGAGACAGCGTGCAACGCGTGGCCAAGGTCTGCGGCTATGGCAACGCCCGGGCGTTCAGTGCGATGTTCCGCCGGTTGCTCGGGGAGAACCCGCGGGAATATGTCGCCAACCTGAACCAGTTCAGCGCCATCAATGCATCTCGGTAAAGGCCAGTTTCACACCGATGGCGATCAATACCACGCCCATGGTCCGGTCGAACCAGTGCCCCATTCGGGCGAAACCGGCACGGACCCGTTGCTGGCTGAACAGCATCGCCACCAGGCAGAACCACAGTGCGGTCGCCACGGCCAGGTAGACGCCATAGCCGGCCTGGATCGACAAGGGGGTATGCGGGTTGATCACCACGGTGAACAAGGACAGGAAGAACAGCGTCGCCTTGGGGTTCAGGCCATTGGTCACGAAACCCGAAGTAAAGGCGCCACGCGCCGTCCGCTCGCCAGCCGGCGCAGCCAAATCCTCGGCGGCCGGTGCCGCCGGCCTGGCGCGGATCGCCTTGAAACCGATGTACAGCAGGTACGCCGCCGCCAGCCATTTCAACGCGTTGAACAACACGATCGACTGCGACACGATCAGGCCGATCCCCAACAGCGAATAGCCGACATGCAGGAAGATCGCCGTGCCCACCCCCAGCGCCGTCCAGAGGCCGGCGCGACGACCATGGGTCACGCTCTCACGCACCACCACGGCAAAGTCGGGGCCCGGACTGGCCACCGCCAGCAGGTGGATCAGCGCGACGGTCAAAAACTCGGTCAGGTACATGGACACGCCTGTGGACTCCTCGGTATCTGAATAGGTCATCTGGTAGGCTGGCTACCTTACGCCTTCACTCGACAGCACAAAAGGTACAGTTGATGAGCCATCCTCGCCGCGCGGTATTTCTCGATCACCCTTCCCTGGACCTCGGTGATCTCGACTTCGAGCCGCTGCGCGAGTGCTTCGATGAACTGCGGCTGTGCAGCAGCACCACCGCGCAGAACGTGCTCGAACACCTGGCCGGGGCCAGCGTGGCCATCAGCAACAAGGTCCCGCTGACTGCCGAGACCCTGGCCGCCTGCCCTGATCTGAAGCTGGTCCTGATCTCGGCCACCGGCACCAACAATGTCGACCTGGCAGCCGCTCGGGCGCAGGGGATCACTGTCTGCAACTGTCAGGGCTACGGCACTCCGTCGGTGGCCCAGCACACGCTGATGTTGCTGCTGGTCCTGGCGACCCGCCTGAACGACTACCAGAAAGCCGTGGGCGAAGGCCGCTGGCAGCAGGCGACGCAGTTCTGCCTGCTGGACTTCCCGATCGTCGAGCTGCAAGGCAAGACCCTCGGCCTGCTCGGTCATGGCGAACTGGGCGGGGCGGTAGCGAAGCTGGCCGAGGCGTTCGGCATGCGTGTGGTACTGGGACAGATTCCCGGTCGCCCGGCACGTGAAGACCGCCTTCCCCTGGCAGAGCTGCTGCCGCAGGTCGACGCCCTGACCCTGCACTGTCCGTTGAACGAACACACCCGGAATTTCATCGGCGCCGCCGAGTTGGCCCTGCTCAAACCCGGAGCGTTTGTGGTCAACACCGCGCGCGGCGGCCTGATCGACGAGCAGGCGCTGGCCGACGCCCTGCGCGGCGGCCACCTCGGCGGTGCGGCGACCGACGTGCTCAGCGTCGAACCACCGAGCAATGGCAACCCACTGCTGGCCGGCGATATCCCGCGTCTGATCATCACTCCGCACAATGCCTGGGGCAGCCGCGAGGCCCGGCAACGCATCGTCGGCCAACTCGCGGAGAATGCCCGGGGCTTTTTTGCCGGAGCAGCGTTGCGGGTCGTCAATTGATAGACTGGCGGACTTTTTTTCAGGGAGCAGACCATGGATCCGCGCAGTGAAGTACTGCTTCGTCAGGCCGAATATTTCCAGGGCAACCTGCTGTTGGTCGGTCTGCCCGCCGACGACCTGCTCGGACACTTGCCCAACGCCCATGGCTGGTGCTGGCATGCCGGTGACCAGGCTGCGCTGGAGGCCCGCTTCGCCGGTCGCAGCCACTTTGGCGTGAGTCCACACGAAGCGACGTTCGACGCCGCCGTGGTGTTCCTGCCCAAATCCCGCGAACTGGCCGACTACCTGCTCAATGCCGTCGCCGCACGGCTGCCCGGTGGCGAGGTTTTCCTCGTCGGCGAAAAACGCGGCGGTATCGAAGGCGCGGCCAAACAACTGGCGGTGCTCGGCAAACCGCGCAAGCTCGACAGTGCCCGGCATTGCCAGTTGTGGCAAGTCACCGTGGTCGAGGCTCCGCAGGCCAAACCGCTGGAAAGCCTGGCCAGGCATTACCAGTTGGATCTGGCCGAGGGCCCACTGACGGTCGTCAGCCTGCCCGGGGTGTTCAGCCATGGTCGGCTGGATCGTGGCACGGCGCTGCTGCTCGAACACCTGGACAATCTGCCCAACGGCCCGCTACTCGACTTCGGCTGCGGCGCGGGTGTGCTCGGCGCCGCGGTGAAACGTCGTTATCCGGACAACCGCGTCATCCTGCTCGACGTCGATGCCTTCGCCGCCGCCAGCAGTCGCCTGACCCTGGCGGCCAACGGTCTGGAAGGCGAGGTGCTGACCGGCGATGGTATCGATGCCGCGCCGCTGGAACTGCGGGCGATCCTGAGCAATCCGCCGTTCCACACCGGGGTGCATACCAACTATCAAGCCAGTGAAAACTTGCTGAAAAAATCCGCCAAACATCTGCAAAAAGGCGGCGAACTTCGGCTGGTTGCCAATAGCTTCCTGCGCTACCAGCCACTGATCGAAGAACACCTGGGGAGCTGTGTAACCCAGGCCGAAGGAGACGGTTTTCGAATCTACAGCGCCAGGCGCGGCTGAAAAATAAACGCTTGCGCAATGGATTTTGCCTAGGCAGAATCCGCTCCGTCCTAGGGGAGTAGTCTCCCACGAGCGCCACGCTCGTCCGGCATGCGTCAACATACTTGGTCCTCAGACCATGGCGCATGCGACCCACGGTTCGCACAGACGAACCCGGGGTTTGACAAGACCTATGACACGCACACCTTACCCGGGGCGGGAAGGCTGTACGTGTCATAGCCGTGTCGACCCGCCCCTTAGGAAAACCTGATGCTGGATTCTCTCCTCGTTCCCACCGCAATCGTTGCCCTGGCCGAAATCGGCGACAAGACGCAATTGCTCGCGCTCATCCTGGCAGCTCGTTTTCGCAAACCCTGGCCGATCATCGCCGGTATCGTTGCCGCGACCCTCGCCAACCATGCTGCGGCTGGCGCAGTAGGTGCCTGGTTCGGCAGTTTCTTCTCCAACTCGGTCTTGCACTGGATCCTGGCTGCGAGCTTCACCGCCACTGCGCTGTGGACACTGGTCCCGGACAAGATGGACGATGACGAAGCCAGTACCGGCCGCAAGTTCGGCCCGTTCCTGACCACCTTGATCGCGTTCTTCCTCGCCGAAATCGGCGACAAGACCCAGGTCGCCACGGTGATGCTGGCGGCGCAATATCCGGAGCTGTGGCTGGTGATCATCGGCACGACCCTGGGCATGCTGATCGCCAACGTACCGGTGGTGCTGGCCGGCAACTTCGCCGCCGACAAGCTGCCACTGACGCTGATCCGTCGCCTGGCCGCCTCGGCGTTCTTCATCCTGGCGATCGTCGCGGTGTACAAGGCGATGCAGAGCAGCGGCTGGATCTAGAGGCGATGCCCTCCCCCTGCTTGCTGGGCAAGCAGGGGCGAAGGCTTGTGTGGCGAGCGGACTCAGCTGGCAAGGGGTGGAGTGACCTACAAACTACCGATTCATGTGGCGAGCGAGCTTGCCCGCTCGCCACAGCTCCCCTGCAACAACGAGGGCATGAGCCTCAGGACTTGCGGGCCTGCTGGTACAGCGGCATGACCTTGGGAATCGCCGCCTGCAGCGAGGCGATACGGTTGCTGGAGGCCGGGTGAGTGCTCATGAACTCCGGCGGCGCGCCTTCAGAAGCCTTGCTCATCTTGTTCCACAGCGTGATGGCCGCGTTCGGGTTGTAACCGGCGCGAGCCGCCAGTTCCAGGCCGATCAGGTCCGCCTCGTTTTCATTCTCGCGACTGTTGGGCAAGGTCATGCCGTAGTTCGCCACGGTATCGGCCAGCGCCAGGCTGTCCTGGCCCAGGCCGAACAACGCGCCAGCACCCTGCTTGGCCATCTGGATCCCGTAGGCCTTGGACATCGCCTCACGCCCATGCTCACGCAGGGCATGGGCAATTTCATGGCCCATCACCGCAGCAATCTCGTCGTCGGTCAGCTTGAGCTGGTCGATCAGGCCGCTGTAGAAAATGATCTTGCCGCCAGGGCCGCAGTTGGCGTTGAGTTCATCGCTCTTGATCAGATTGACTTCCCATTGCCACTGGGCCGAATCCGGACGGAAGTTCGGCGCCTGCGCAATCAACCGATCGGCAATGGCCTGGACCCGCTTGGCATTGGCGCTGGTCTTGTCCAGCACGCCCGAGCCCTTGGCCTCACCCAGCGTCTTCTGGTACGACTGGGCGTACATCTGATCGACTTCCTGACTCGACAACATACTGAACATATATTGTTGGCGCTGCACCCCAACGGCACCACCATTGGTGGTATTGACCGCCTGGCACCCGGCCAGCAGCAGTCCCGTCGTCAACGCACACAAAACCAATCGTTTAGTCATGAACACTCTCCCTGAAAACTGCCGGCTATCCTAGGCGGGGATTTGTATCAAATCCAGATACAAAAATTCTGTAATCCCGAATTTCAGACAAGCTTCAACATTTGCAGGAAAAAATTCACGATCAGCGGCACGACGAGACACCTCGAGCCTGAATAATGCTTCATTTACGACACGGACGAATTCAAAACAGTCATTTGCATCGCCTACCCTCATGTCCGCCCGCAGCTTTGCCGATACTTCCGAAGAGACGTCACCTACCGCGTCCGGAGCCTCCATGAAATTCAAGTCGATTCAATTTTCCGTCGCGGCCCTGGCCGGCGCCATCGTCCTCAGTGTGGTCGCAGCGCTGGTGATCTATGCCCTGGTGTCCGGGGCCAAGACCCAGGAGAAGGTGCAGCAGCGCACCCAGGAACAGTTCGAGCAGGTGATCGAACAACGCCTCGACGCGCTGGCCAGGACCCAGGTCAGCCAGATCCAGCGCGAACTCGAAGCGCCCTTGCTGATCGGCGCGGGTTTGGTACATGTCAATGCACTGCTCGGCAGCCAGGACGCCGACGGCAAGCCACTGCTGAACATCAGCCGTGAACAACTGATCAACCTGATCAAGGAAAACCTCCAGCAGAACCCCAAAGTGCTTGGCGCCTACATCGGCTGGGAAAAAAACGCCCTGGAGCACAATGATGCAGACTACGCCGATAACGCCAAGGCCGGGTCAGCCAAGGACGGGCGTTTCCTGCCCTGGTGGTTCCGCAACGACGACGGCAGCCTGGGTTTCTCGACCCTGGTGGATGTGGACGACCAGAAAGTCCTGTCCACCGGCGTAAGAGCCAGCGAGTACTACCTGTGCCCCAAGGAAACCGGCAAGACCTGCGTGATCGACCCGGCCCCCTACAAGGTCGGCGACAAGATCGTGATGCTCGCCTCCTTCATCCAGCCGATCATGCTCAACGGTGCGTTCCAGGGCATCGTCGGTGCCGACCTGTCGGTAAACTTCATCCAGGACATGCTGGTGGCGGCCAACCAGAAACTCTACAACGGCGCCGGTAACATGACCCTGGTCGGCACCAATGGACGCCTGGTGGCTTACACCAAGGACCCGAGCAAATTCGGTGAGAAACTCAGCGACATTCTCGATGCCGACAAGGTCGCGGCCATGGGCCGGCTCAATCGCGGTGAAGTGACCTACAACATCGACAAGACCCAGGGCATCATCGAACTGTACCTGCCCTTCGGCATCGGCCAGAGCGATGCGCGCTGGACCCTGATGATGCAACTGCCGATGAACGCGGTGATGGCCGACCTGCACAAACTCCAGGGTGAACTGAACGAACAACGCAAGGCCGACGTGTTCGGCATGGCAGTGGTCGGTCTGGTCATCGCTGCGCTGGGCTTGCTGGTGATCTGGCTGGTTGGCCACGGTATCGCCCGGCCGCTGCGCCAAATGGTGGCCATGCTCGACGATATCGCCCAGGGCGAAGGCGACCTGACCCGCCGCCTGAGCAGTGACCGCGCCGACGAACTCGGCTCCATTGCCAAGGGCTTCAATACCTTCCTGATCAAGTTGCAGGCGATGATCACCCAGGTGGTGACTTCGGTGCAGAGCGTCAGTGATTCCTCCGAACACACTGCCGACATTGCGATCCGCACCAACCTGGGCGTACACAAGCAAATGGCCGAGATCGACCAGGTGGCGACCGCCGTGCAGGAGATGACCGCGACCGCCCAGGATGTGGCCCGTAATGCCACCCAGGCCGCGCAAGCCGCCAGCCATGCCGACATGGCCGCCAGCGACGGCATGCGTATCGTGCGTGATACGTCCACCTCCATCGGTAACCTGGCCCTGGAGATCGGTCGTGCCGTGGGCGTGGTGCAGACCCTGGCCAGGGACAGCGAGAACATCAACGCGATCCTCACTGCCATTCGTGGCATCGCCGAGCAGACCAACCTGCTGGCACTCAACGCGGCGATCGAAGCCGCCCGCGCCGGAGAACAGGGCCGTGGTTTTGCCGTGGTGGCCGACGAGGTACGCAACCTGGCCCAGAAGACCCAGCAGGCCACCGAAGAAATCCAGTCGATGATCCAGCAGTTGCAGCAAGGCACCCGCGAAGTGGTCAGGGTCATGGAGGACAGCCAGCACAAGACCGACGAAAGCGTGCAGCACGCGGCCAAGGCCGCCCAGGCACTGGAGACCATTACCCAGGCGGTGTCGGTGATCAACGACATGAACACCCAGATCGCCAGTGCCGCCGAGGAGCAGAGCGCTGTGGCCGACGATATCAACCGCAACGTGATCAACATCGGCCAGGTGGCGAACGAAGTGGCCGGCGGCGCCGACGAATCGAGCACAGCCAGTGCACAACTGACCAAGCTGGCCGAGCAGCAGCGACGCCTGATCAATCAGTTCAAGGTCTAGCCCCTCTGAAACACTCCACCTGTAGGAGCCGGGCTTGCCCGCGAAGCTTTTGACGGCCTCAAGGCCCCTTTCGCGGGCAAGACCGACGCCTACAGGACTTTGACTTCCCCCGACAGGACTTTGGCTTCAACACCCGGAACGGCCCCGACAGGACATCAACCCGGCGTCAGGCACTCCGGCGCATTGAGCTTCGGATCATTCACCAGGTTGGCCAACAAACGCTCGCGCAACGGCTTCTGCGGGCTGGCCAACAACCCCTGCAGCACATGCAGCGGAGTATCCTCAGCCAGCCAGGCGGCCTGCCCCGCCTCGTCGAGAATCAGTGGCCGCCGCTGACTCGACACCGGCTGCGTCACAACTGCGGTACTCAACCAGACCTGCTCCTGCACCGGGTACGCCTCCCAGATCGCCGCGAAAAACAGGCTGGAGCCTTCGGCGGGCGTCAGCCAATACGGGCGCTTGCGCTGCGTGCCACGCCATTCGTAAAACCCGTTGGCCGGCAACAGGCAGCGCCGTTCGCGAAACGCCTGGCGAAACATCGGCTGCTCGGCCAGGGTCTCGGCCCGGGCATGGGCCGGCGTGCGCGACAGGTCGGTCAGCCAGGCCGGCGTCAAACCCCAGCGGGCACGGGCCAGCTCACGTTGTCCGGCGTTGGCACGCAGGATCAGCACCGAATCGTTGGGCGAAATATTCCATTGCGCCTGCTGGTCGGCGGGAAAGCCGGGCAAGGCCGCAAAGGCGGGGTTCCAGCGAAACAGGGCAAAACGTCCACACATGGGGCAATACGACTCGTTCGGTAACTCGATCAGGGATCAGGGGCGACTAGCAAAGCAGCACCCCGGCAACAAGCTCCGGCTCATCGCCCGGCAGCGGCAGCGCGGCATTGTACGCGGCGATCAGTTCACGTGCGTACTGCGCCTGCTCATTCTCCACCGCCAGAGCCAGCAGACCGAACACCGGCAACTCTCCCGCACCACCCAGCAGGTCGCGCCCGACCAGGTGCGCCTGCACGCCTTCGCTGGCGAGCATGCCTTGCAGCAGCTCGCCCTCCATCAGGTTTTCCGGTTCGTAGATGCGTTGCATCGAGGCGCCCTCGTCACTCGTTTTCCGTGTGGACGTCGAGCATCCACTCCTGACCATCGGTCTGCAGCGTGAACACGATCGGCCGGCAACACACCGGGCAATCCTCGATATAGGTCTGGTCGCCACCGGAAAGATCCAGCACGGCCTCGGCCTCCTCACCACAGTAGGGACATGAGTAGTACTCAGTTTCCAGCATCGCGGCCTCCGAAGGTGACTTGTGCGTATAATCGCCGGTCTATTTATAAGGCTGATGAGTGATCCTGGCCTTATTTTTACGATCAGGCTTTATTATTTATCACTCAACCCTCTACTTACCCTAGCCGTTTCCAACAAGAGAGCATGATGGGCGAATTTGATGCCATCCGGCCTTACGACGACTCCGAAGTGCCAGCCGTGCTGGCCCGGTTGCTCGGCGACAAGGCTTTTCTGGATATTCTCACGCATTTCCGTTTCCCGCGCCTGGTCGGTGCCTTCGGCTGGTTGCTCAGACCCCTGATCGCCTATCGGCTGCGGCGTGAGTTCGCCGGCGTCCAATGCGTGGCAACCCTGCAGGACAAGATCGAAGTCTACGTCGACAACACCATCGAACGGGCCACCGATGGCGTGACCTATACCGGCGTCGAGCAGTTCAAGTCCGGGACCGCCTATCTGTTCCTGGCCAACCATCGCGACATCGTCATGGACCCGGCCTTCGTCAACTACGCCGTCTACCATGCCGGCCTGCCGACGCCACGCATCGCCATCGGTGACAACCTGCTGCAGAAACCGTTCGTCAGCGACCTGATGCGCCTGAACAAGAGTTTCATCGTCCATCGCTCGATCAGCGGACGGCGGGAAAAGCTGGCGGCTTACCAGTTGCTGTCGGCCTACATCAACCATTCGATCCGCAACGACTGCCAGTCGATCTGGATCGCCCAGGCCGAGGGCCGGGCCAAGGATGGTGACGACCGTACCGAGTCGGCCATCCTGAAAATGTTCCACATGAGCCGCAAGGATGAACCGTTCGCCGAGGTCATCCGCTCGCTGAACCTCACCCCGGTGTCGATCAGCTACGAATACGATCCTTGTGACCAGGCCAAGGCCCGCGAGCTGTACATCCGCGCGACCACCGGCAGCTACAGCAAGGCGCCGGGCGAAGATGACGTCAGCATTGCCAAGGGCATCACCGGCTACAAGGGCCGGGTGCATGTGAACTTCGCCAAACCGCTGGACGGGGAGTTCGAGGACACCAAGGTCCTGGCACAGGAAATGGATCGGCAGATCCTCGCTGGCTACCGCCTGTTCCCGGTGCATTACCTGGCCTACGCGCAATGGAGCGAAGCCGATCCGCAACTGCAGGTGCCCAAGGCCGCCGAGCTGTTTGCCACCGAGGAATTGAGCAAGGCCCAGGCCGAGTGGCAGAGCCGGCTGGATGCCTGCCCGGTCGAGCATCAACCGTACCTGGTGCAGCAATACGCGACCCCGGTGCGCAACCAGTACCGCGTCAAGGCCGGCCTGCCACTGTAGCCACAGTGGCCGCCGGTCGTTCCCCTAAAACCGGGTGCTGATCCAGGACATCAGCAGCGCCACCGCCAGGCAGGCAAAACCGAACCGGTAGAAAAACCGGTTCGCCCGCTGCACCCGTGAGTCAAGCAACAACAGGGGCTGGTCGATCGACCGCCCTTCGCTTTGTGTCTCCAGCTGTTCCAGCGCCCGTTGCTCCCGACGACGCGTGAGCTGCAACAGCCACGCGCCAGGACACGCCACCAGCAGTGCAAACAGATTGAGCCACTTGCCCGGATGGCCGGCGAATGCGCCCCAGATCACTTGCAACGACATCATGAACCCTCGGATGAACCAGCGCCTTTCGAACTCCGGACAAACGGCAAAGAGCCGTTGCCGCGCACGCTGGTATGGGAACACCCCTGCGTTACAGTTTCCTGTGTCCGGTCTCGGACAATTTACGGATTAATTTGCGCTGTCACCTGAACGTCACCTTAACAGGCCACCCTGTCGCCCTCGAACCTTCACGGAGCTTGTCATGCTGCACGCCAACAACCAGGATCGCCTCTACCTGATCGCCCCCAGCGATGAACAGGAAGCCCTGGTGGACGCCATGTCGTTCAACGTCCAGGACCGCCACTGGCTGGTCTATTGCGCCCTCGGCGGCCATCAACATGCCGACCTGCCCGAAGCCGACCTGACGACCGGCGTGAGCCTGCTGGACTTTCATATCGAAGCCGCGTGATAACAGGCAGGCAATAAAAAGCCCGGCTTCGACAGCCGGGCTTTTTCATGACTGCGTCGGGTTACTGGCTCAGCAACCGACCGATGCTCGGGTCCTTGAAGACCCGGGTCAGCGCATCGCTCAATACGTCGCTGACCAACTTGGTGTTGGTCTGCTCATTGGGTGCCATGCCGAAACGCTGATTCATCGAAGCGCCGTACTGACCGCTGTAGCGCTGGTTGGCGTTGGTCACGTCGGAACGGAAATTGGCGCCGATGGTGGCCTCGGTCACGTAGGTGGTGTCCTTCGGCGACTGATAGGTCAGATCAGACAGGGTCACGGTCAGGGTCGGCGCATTCATGGCATTCGGCGTCGGCGTGAAGCCCAACAGGCGTACGGCCGCGTCGGCCTGGGCCTGCAGCTTGGGTATCAGATCGGCGCCCTGAACGGTAATGGAGCTGGTTTCAGGATAAAGGCCACCACGGGTACCCAATACCGGCGAACGACGACCGTCGACGACCCGGACCACGACCTGCTGACCATGACCCACCGGGGCCAGCTGGGTAGTGAGCGTGGGTTGCGGGCTAAGCTGCTGAGGACTGTTGGCACAGCCGACCAGGGTCAGGCTGGTCACAGTGATCAAACCAAACAACAGGCGTTGCAACATGCTCATCTCTCCAAGGACTAGGCACAATCAGGCCATCAGTATAGCCGTGCACGGGCGCCGCTAACCAGACATCGCCCGACACGCCCCCCGCTATCCACCTTTGAGCCCCTTGTCACATTTAATTCACCGACCTTACATGACCGCGTAACCGCCCTGCTCCAGCATCCGTTCCATCACGAAACGATGGGTGGTTCGGCAATGGAATTCCTCTGGCAGCTATTCTTCGCTCGCAAGCCCAAGCGCAGCTTCGCTCGACTCGATGCCGACGGTCGTTGCCAGGCCTTCAAGCAATGCGAGCTGCCGCCCACCGGCGATGGCTGGATCGAAGTCGAGAAGATCCACCTGGCCTGGATGCACCAGCCACTGCCCGCCAACGCCCGTGTCAACCCACGTGCACAACACCCACGGCGCGCTCTGCCGTTGACCATCTGACCGGACGGCTAATAAAAGTCATTCAACAGGGTCATTTCTGCGCATTTCTTGGTTACAATCTGCCCCCGATTATAAGGACGTCTCCTGATCGGGCCTCGCAGTATCGCTGATGCACCTGCATTGGCTCCCCCGCACCGCCCACAGAGAGCCGCCCACACAGATCGAGTGAAGTCGGTGTGCTTGCTGTTGAACCTGCAAACCACCGGTTTACCGAATCTGCCAGAGCTGCCCTTGCGCTCGTTCACTGAGCTGTTTGCCCGTACGCCAGCCTTTTTCCGGCCGGCACATGCTTCGCGGGCCCGGTGACAGGCCGTGGCAGCCCTTTTTTGAGGTTCACGTCTTCAAAAGAGCGTGAAAAAACGGGTATTCACTACTTCACGAGAGTGTGGCGAGCAAATGAAAAGTTTTGCGTCTGGAAATGCACCATTAGCGTCCTTAACGACCCAATCACACAGGACCCGATATTCCCAGGCAGGTGCTTGAGGCCTGTCCGCCTACGGATTTGGTTGCACGATCGGATGCCCTCGGCCATAAGTCGAATTGCCGGCGGTCGCTTGAAATGCGTTCATACGCATCCCAAGCCCACCGACAGCATCCGCTGAAGTTGCAAAGAATTGCGAAAAATCGGACATGGCAAACCTGACCATGAGTGACACCGGGCTGAAGTGGCCCTGTCAATTCCTGGCGGCCATGCCGTCAATGTGGTGCTGCAGATTTTGGAGACGCGTTAATGGCGCATAACGAAGCAGTCGATGTGGTCCTGGTTGGGGCCGGCATCATGAGCGCGACCCTCGCGGTGCTGCTCAAAGAGCTCGACCCCGCGATCAAGCTGGAAGTCGTCGAGCTGATGGACTCGGGTGCCGCGGAGAGTTCCAACCCGTGGAACAACGCCGGGACCGGCCACGCCGGGCTGTGCGAGCTGAACTACACGCCACAGGCCGCCGACGGTTCTGTCGACATCAAGAAAGCCGTGCACATCAACAGCCAGTTCGAGGTGTCCAAGCAGTTCTGGGCCTACCTGGCCCAGAAAGGCGCATTCGGCTCGTGCAAATCGTTCATCACCCCGGTACCGCACCTGAGCTTCGTCCAGGGCGATAAAGGCATCGCTTTCCTGAAGAAGCGCTTCGAGGTGCTGCACCAGCACCACGCCTTCGCCGATATGGAATACACCGAAGACCGGGCGAAGATGGCCGAGTGGATGCCGCTGATGATGCCGGGGCGTCCCGCAGACGAACCCATCGCCGCCACCCGCGTGATGAAAGGCACCGACGTCAACTTCGGTGCGCTGACCCAGCAGTTGCTCAAGCACCTGACCAGCGCCCCGGACACCCAGGTCAAATACTGCAAGCGCGTGACCGGCCTCAAGCGTAACGCCAACGGCTGGACCGTGAGCATCAAGGACGTGAACAGCGGCAGCAGCCGTGAAATCGATGCCAAGTTCGTCTTCCTCGGCGCCGGCGGCGCGGCCCTGCCCCTGCTGCAGGCCTCGGGCATCGAGGAAAGCAAGGGCTTCGGCGGCTTCCCGGTCAGTGGCCAGTGGTTACGCTGCGACAACCCGGAAGTGGTCAAGCATCACCAGGCCAAGGTCTACAGCCAGGCCGCCGTCGGCTCGCCGCCGATGTCCGTGCCGCACCTGGACACCCGCGTGGTCGATGGCAAGAAGTCCCTGCTGTTCGGACCGTATGCCGGTTTCACCACCAAGTTCCTCAAGCACGGCTCGCTGATGGACCTGCCGCTGTCGGTTCGCGCCGGCAACATCGGCCCGATGCTGGCCGTGGCCCGCGACAACATGGACCTGACCAAGTACCTGATCAGCGAAGTGATGCAGTCGATGGAGCAACGCCTGCAATCGCTGCGACGCTTCTACCCCGAGGCAAAAGCCGAGGACTGGCGTCTGGAAGTGGCCGGCCAGCGGGTGCAGATCATCAAGAAGGACCCGAAGAAAGGCGGCATCCTGCAGTTCGGTACCGAACTGGTCGCGGCCAAGGACGGATCGCTGGCCGCCTTGCTCGGCGCCTCGCCAGGCGCCTCGGTGACCGTGTCGATCATGCTGGAACTGATCGAGCGCTGCTTCGCCGACAAGGCCAAGGGTGAATGGGCCGCCAAGCTCCAGGAAATCTTCCCGGCACGGGAAAAGGCCCTGGAAACCGATGCGGCGCTGTATCGCCAGATCAATGCCCGGAACAACATCAGCCTGGAGCTGGTGGAGCCGAGCAGCGAGACCGAAAGCTACGCCTGAAGTGATCGCACCATGAAAAACGCCCCGGCCTGTTGAGGTCCGGGGCGTTTTTCATGGGCTGTGGAAAACTCAGCCGCGAGCGTTGTTGATCAGCTCGATGTAGTCCTGCGCGTGACGCTGGTCCTGGATCAGCGTCACGAAGTCCCGGCCCTGCTCGTCCTTGCCGTCGAGGTCATGGCCGGCTTCCTTGAAGAACACCAGGAAGCGCTCGAAGTCGTCGATACGCAGGCCACGGTAGGCCTTGATCAGCTTGTGCAGGGACGGCGAAGTCGCATCGGCCGGCTCGAAATCGAGGAACAACTTGATCTGCGCGTCGCCGATCTCGTCACCAATCACCTGTTTCTTGTCTTTGCGCATTACCGGCTCCAGCCACAGATATTACACGGGGCGGGCAGTTTACCCCCGCATCTGCTCCGCTCTCAACGAGTACTAACTGATCCGGTATGCAGATCGGCCCAGATATGACCGTTGGCATAGGTCAGGAACTGGCAATACACCGTGTCGTTGCGCAACAGGTCCATCACCACCCGATACTGGGTCAGCGGGTAATACAGGTTCAGGGTCTTGCTCGCTTCGTCAAACACCGGTTTTTTCAGGCTCTTGCTCTCGCCATCAAAACTGACCAGCACCTGGCTGACCGTCGCCCCCTTGCTCAGCGGCTTGCCCTTGAGGCGCACCAGCAGCGACGAAGTCACCGGGATCGGCTGCTGGTTGGACTGGCGCTGGCTACCGACCACCACCGCGTACTCGGTGACCTGCAACAGTTGCTGCTGCTCGGGTTCTTCGCTACGCAGGGACAGGTCATCCGGCGGCAGATATTGCCCGTGCAGCGGCGTGTTCGGCGCGGCATCGACGGCCAGCGGCAGCCCGGCGAACATCAACAGCGTCGCGGCACGGCGAATCGAAAGGGTCATGGCAGGCTCCAGGGCGCTTGGCAGGGCACTCTAGCACAGAGCCGTGCGGCGTTTGCTCGACACAAAAACTGTGCTCCAAAGCCCGCGCCCAGCGTCTAGCAGCTTGTAGTCCCGTAACCCGCGGGAAGTGACTGCGAGCCCGAGCATGCAAGCGCTGTTGAACGAAATCCTCGATGAAGTGCGCCCCCTGATCGGCCAGGGCAAAGTGGCCAATTACATCCCGGCACTGGCCGATGTACCCGGCAATCAGCTGGGCGTCGCCGTGTACGGCAACGACGGCGAGTTGTATTACGCCGGCGATGCGCAGACGCCCTTCTCGATCCAGAGTATTTCCAAGGTGTTCAGCCTGGTCCAGGCGATCAACCATTCCGGCGAGACGATCTGGGAGCGCCTGGGCCATGAACCCTCGGGCCAGCCGTTCAACTCGCTGGTGCAACTGGAGTTCGAACGCGGACGACCGCGCAACCCGTTCATCAACGCCGGTGCCCTGGTGATCTGTGACATCAACCAGTCGCGTTTTGCCGCGCCCTCCCTGTCGATGCGCGACTTCGTGCGGCGGCTGTCCGGCAACCAGCAGGTGATGGTCGACGGCAAGGTCGCCGAGTCGGAATACCAGCATCGTGCGCGCAACGCCGCCATGGCCTACCTGATGCAGTCGTTCGGCAACTTTCACAACGACGTGGAAGCCGTGCTGCGCAGCTACTTCAGTCATTGTGCACTGCGCATGAACTGCATCGACCTGGCCCGGGCTTTCTGTTTCCTGGCCAACGACGGTTTCTGCAAACACAGTGGCGAGCAGATCCTGACGCCGCGCCAGACCCAGCAGGTCAACTCGATCATGGCCACCAGCGGGTTGTACGACGAGGCCGGCAACTTTGCCTATCGGGTCGGCCTGCCCGGCAAGAGCGGCGTGGGTGGGGGGATTGTCGCGGTGGTACCAGGGCGCTTCACTATTTGCGTGTGGTCGCCGGAACTCAACGCGGCCGGCAACTCGCTGGTCGGCATGGCGGCGCTGGAACTGCTGAGCCAGCGGATCGGCTGGTCGGTGTTCTGATCCAGGGCCGTGCGCGATGCACGGCCCTGGCTTGGGCAGTTGTTACTGGGCGCCCTGCTTGTCGATCAGGGCGGCCAGTGCCTCGTATTCCTGCGCGGTCAGGTCGGTCAGGGGGGTACGCACCGGGCCGGCATCGTAGCCGGCAATCCTGGCACCGGCCTTGACGATGCTCACGGCATAGCCGGCCTTACGGTTACGGATGTCCAGGTATGGCAGGAAGAAGTCGTCGATGATCTTGCCAACGGTGGCGTGATCGTCGCGGGCAATGGCGTGGTAGAAGTCCATCGCGGTTTTCGGGATGAAGTTGAACACCGCCGACGAGTACACCGGCACGCCCAGGGCCTTGTAGGCCGCGGCGTAGACTTCAGCGGTCGGCAGACCGCCCAGGTAGCTGAAACGATCGCCCAGGCGGCGACGGATCGAGACCATCAGTTCGATGTCACCCAGGCCGTCCTTGTAACCGATCAGGTTCGGGCAGCGCTCGGCGAGTTTTTCCAGCAGGTCGGCGTTCAGGCGGCAGACGTTGCGGTTGTACACCACCACACCGATCTTCACCGATTTGCACACGGCCTCGACGTGGGCGGCAACGCCGTCCTGGCTGGCTTCGGTCAGGTAGTGTGGCAGCAGCAGCAGGCCTTTGGCGCCCAGGCGCTCGGCTTCCTGAGCGTATTCGATGGCCTGGCGGGTCGAGCCGCCGACGCCGGCGAGAATCGGTACGCTGCCCGAGCAGGTGTCTACAGCGGTTTTCACTACTTCAGAGTATTCGCTGGCCGCCAGAGAGAAGAACTCACCTGTGCCGCCGGCGGCGAACAGCGCCGTCGCGCCGTAGGGTGCCAGCCACTCCAGGCGCTTGATGTAACCAGCGCGATGGAAGTCGCCCTGGGCATTGAAATCGGTAACCGGGAAAGACAGCAGTCCGGAGGAGAGGATGGACTTCAGTTCTTGTGGATTCATTATTCGAACACCCTGGAAGTAGATTGTGATGAAAGCGACAGGGCAGCACTTGCCGAAGTCGTACGTTATCGTACAACTTAAATTGTAAAGGTCAACAGCTATCGATCAATAGATCTCACAGGCCATTTCCGTCCTTGACGTAGGAGATATCCCATCTATGCTCACGAAAACTGTACATCTATACAGTTAACACGAGCAAAACGATGACATATCAAGGAGCTAGAAATGTCAGACATTGAACACACGCAGCAACGAAACCTGCTGCACCAGGGCAAACTCATTGCCGAACTGGATAACCTTTTCAGCGAACAGGGCATTCCCCTGCCCGGCGATGGCAGTACCGTCGTACTGCTTGCCGAAGGGCATCACACCTCAAGGTATCAGCGCCCGGAACAACTGCCGAATGAACCCGCCGCCCAGCTCAAGGGTTCGCCCCAGGCTCGCTTCGAAGGTGGCGAACACACCGCCATCGGCGACGGCACATTGCTGCGCTTCGCCGCAGACGCACCTCCCATTCCCGCATGGCAGGTGGAACTGCACCTCGCCAACGGACTGGCCCTGACCTACGGCCAGGTCATCGCCCTCGGCGGCGACTTCTACGGCATCCCGGGTCGGCCGATCGCCGATGGCAGCAACCCACAGGAGCGCCAGACGCGCTTTCGCGCGGCATTCGACTCCCTGGCGGTGCTGCCTGCGTCCCGCGAGGAAGCGCAGAACATCCTGCAAGTGATGAAGACCGAGATCAATGCCACCCACCAGGCGATCCGCGATGGTCGCCAACCCCACGAAGCCTACGACGAATTAGGCGATACCCTGTCAGGCGAGTGGAACAGGATCACCGGCGGCGGCAGCGTTGCCTCGCCTCTCTTCCCCCTTGGCCGCTACCTGAAACTGGCTGCCAGCAACTGGGACCACTTCGGCGAATGGGCCCTGCTCGCCTACAAGGCAGGGCATGCCGTGGCGTTGCAACAAGCCGTGGTAGCCCATCAGAGCGGCCGTGACCAGGACTTGGAGCTGGCCTACGCGATGAACGCCTTTGCCGACCACTTCCTCACCGACCTGTTCTCCGCCGGCCACTTGCGCGTCCCCCGCACGCAACTGGCCGACAGCGTCACCCCCAGCGATGTCGGCTCGCTGATTTCGCGGTTCATGCACGACGAGGACAGCCAATACGGCTTGAAGGTCAGCAACGCCCGCGGCGAGCGCTGGAACTGCTATGGCGACAAACGTTATTTCGACAGCCTCGACGACAGCAACCGACGCCAGGTCAAGCAGGCGGTGCAGCAGTCGGCCGACGAGGTGTTCGCAACCTGCCTCAGTGGTACCGTGGTGCCTGTGGACAGTTATGCCGCCCTGGCTTCGGTGCCGGACCTGGCGAAGGTGGAAGACAGCCAGGATCGCCTGAACTTTGCCCCGCTATTCGCCCTCAAGGGCAAGACCGTGCTGCGGCGCAAGGACGTCAACGACCTCAATGACCGCAGCCAGAGCGACAGTTGGTGGGGCTGGAGTACCTATCTGCTGCTCAAGGACTACCAGCCGAACAAGCCCGCCGGTTATCTGAACCCGCCCGACACGGCCCCGACGATCCAGGCCGATGGCTGGCAGAGCCGCACCGCCAGCGAACCCAACTGGCTACCCGGGCACGCCGTGCGCTACGCCTTCAGTTACAGCAAGGGGCTGGACGAATCCTATATCGGTCCCTGGACGGCCTACACCGAACTGACCGACCGCTTCCAGCCAACCCTGAACGTACCGGCCAATACCCCCTCCGCTGCGACCGGGCGCAATGTGTTCCGCCAGTTCCGCGGTGGCTCGCCCGAGCTGATCGGCACCCTGGACAACCAGGCAATAACCTTTATCGACAACCATCAATGACAGGGAGATCAGCGATGACCTTTACCGCAAGGCTCGAACTGGCGTCCGGCCAGTCACTCAAGGATATGCCGCTGGAACTGCTGGCCGATGGCGTGGCAGTCGCCCGGGCGAAGGCGGATGAAACCGGGGAAGTGGTGTTCGACGTGGCGGCAAAAGCCGCGCAGTGGGCGATACGCGTGGACCGTACGATCCTGGAGGCGTAAGCGGTCGGTTGAACCGAGTTATCGCTGTTCGCGGCGGCCCGGCGAACAGTGACAACACACCTCAGACCTTCTGCGCCTCGGCCTCTTCGTGCGCCTGGCGCAACCGCTCGCGGCTATTGGTCAGGTGCAGGCGCATCGCCGCCCGTGCCGCATCGGAGTCCTGGCGGGCGATGGCTTCGTAGATTTCCTCATGCTCGCGGCCCAGCCGACTCATGTAGTGCTGCTGGTCGTCGTGGGCCAGGCGCGCGGAATTCAGGCGGGTACGCGGAATGATGCTGGTACCCAGGTGAGTCATGATGTCGGTGAAATAGCGGTTGCCGGTCGACAGGGCGATCTGCAGGTGAAACTGGAAATCCGAGGCCACCGCATCGCTGGCATGCGCCACGCTGTCACTCAGCGCATCCAGTGCCGCACGCATCGCCGCCAACTGCTCGGGCGAACGCCGTTGCGCGGCCAGACCCGCCGATTCGACCTCAAGGCTGATCCGCAACTCGAGGATCGCCAGAACGTCGCGCAGGGTCACCACCGTGGCTGGGTCGATACGGAAACCACTCGGGCTCGGCGTATCGAGCACGAAAGTACCGATCCCATGGCGGGTTTCCACTTGCCCAGCCGCCTGCAGGCGGGAAATCGCCTCGCGCACCACCGTGCGGCTGACCCCATGGGTGTCCATGATGGCCGACTCGGTGGGCAGCTTGTCGCCGCGCTTGAGCTGACCGTCACGGATCTGCTCGGTCAAGACGGTGACCAACTCCTGGGCAAGACTGCGGCGCTTACGAGGTGCGCGGAGCGCGGCGCTCTGGTTTTCCATATCGAACATCTATCTCGGCTGAACGGCTGAGCTTCATCATAGCTCAACCAGGTTGTACGATCACCGTCTGGCTATGCGCCGACGGGCTGCTGGGTGACCAAATGTCCCTGTTCGATACGCAAATGCCGCGGATGGAACTTGTTCAGGCTGCTGCGATGCCCAACGCTGACAATACTCAGGCCGGGGATCTGGTCGATCAATGCCTGGTACAGCGCCGCCTCATCCTCTTCATCCATGGCTGCCGTGGCCTCATCGAGAAACAGCCATTGCGGGGCATACAGCAGCGCCCGGGCAAACGCGAGTCGTTGCTGCTCACCCGGTGACAACATGCGCTGCCAATGATTGCTCTCATCGAGGCGGTCGGCCAGATGCGGCAGGCGGCAGGTCTGCAGGACCTCCAGGTAACGCTCATCCGAATAGGCATCGCCAGGCTGTGGATAACTCATCACCTCCCGTAGGCTACCGATCGGCAGGTAAGGTTTCTGCGGCAGGAACAGCGAGCGCGCGGCTGGCAGCCGGATGCTGCCGGCACCCCGTGGCCAGAGCTTGCCCATGGCTCGCAGCAAGGTGCTCTTGCCGCTACCGGAACGCCCGCTGAGCATCAGCCGCTCACCGGCTGCCACGCTCATGCTCGCTCCGGTCAGCAGGTGTCGGCCATCCGCCAGATCCAGATTCAGGTTGCTCACCTGCAAGGTATCGCCCTGGTTCTGTACATCGATGGCCGCAGCTCGCTCTTCGTTGTCGAGCATCGCCTGGCGGAAGCTCAGCAGACGGTCGCAGGTAGCCTTCCACACCGCGATGTTCGAGTAGGCATCGATGAACCAGCTGAAGTTCTCCTGCACATTGCCGAAGGCCGAGTTGATCTGCATCAGTTCGCCCAACTGGATCTTGCCGGCAAAGTAGCGTGGCGCGGCAACCATGAAGGGGAAGATGATCGCAATCTGGGCATAACCGGCGGTGAAGAAGGTCAGGCGTTTGGTAACGCGCATCAACGCCCAGTAGTTGGACCAGACCTTGCCGAAACGACTGCTCAGGCGCCGGTTCTCGTTCGGTTCGCCATCATACAGGCCGATGCTTTCGGCATTCTCGCGAACCCGGACCAGGGAGAAACGCATGTCGGCTTCGAAGCGCTGTTGCTGGTTGTTCAGCGGAATCAGGCTGCTGCCGATCACCCGGGTCAGCCAACTGCCGATGGCTGCGTAGAGGAACGCACACCAGAACATGTAGCCGGGGATGTTGATACCAAAGACTTCGACACTCCCCGAGACGCCCCAGAGGATGATCGAGAACGACACCAGGCTGACCACCGTGCGAAACAGCCCGAGGCTCAGGGTCAGGGTATCACTGGTGAAACTGTTGAGGTCCTCGCTCAACCGCTGGTCCGGGTTGTCGGTGTGCCCGCCGGCCTCCATCTGGTAGTAATTCTTGTGCCCGAGCCAACGCTTGAAGTGCTGTTCGGTCAGCCAGCGGCGCCAGCTGATGGTCAGCATCTGCGTCAGGTAAAGCCGATACACCGCCCCCAGTATCGCGACGGCGGCAATCGCGCCGAAATACAGGATCAGGTGCCAGAAGGCCCCACTGTTCTTTTCCTGCAGCGCGTTATAGAAATCCTTGTACCAACTGTTGAGCCAGACCGAAATGCCGACGCTGAACAGCGACAGTACCACCACGCTGATCAGCAGCAACCAGGCCTTGCCCTTCTCTTCACTGCGCCAGTAAGGCGATGCCAGTTGCCAGACCCTACGAAAAAAGTGCCCTTTTACTGCATCGTTGACCGCGGAATATTCTGCGTTCTTAGTCATTCTAAGGCTCGGTTGGCGTAAGAAATTTCACCAACCGATCATAAATGATTCGCCTGGACTGGCGTGCAGATAGAACGGACTCCGTTCAGCGCCGGTTCAGCGCCGCACCGGCCGTTTCTGCAATTTGCGCTGCAAGGTCCGCCGATGCATGCCCAGAGCACGGGCCGTCGCGGAAATATTGCCCTCGTGCTCGGTCAGCACCCGCTGGATGTGTTCCCACTGCAGGCGATCGACCGACATCGGGTTTTCCGGCACCAGGGTGTCGAGGTCGGCATGTTCGGAAAGCAGCGCCGCCAGCACGTCGTCGGCATCCGCCGGTTTGCACAGGTAGTTGCAGGCACCGCGCTTGATCGCCTCAACGGCGGTGGCGATGCTGGAATAGCCGGTCAGGATCAGCACGCGCATCTCCGGGTCCAGCTCCAGCAACTTGGGCAACAGCACCAGGCCGGAGTCGCCGTCCATCTTCAGGTCCAGCGCGGCGTAGTCCGGCAGGTCCTGCTGGGCCAGAATCAGCCCCTCTTCGGCGGAACCGGCAATGCTGACGCGGAAACCGCGGCGGCTCATGGCCCGCGCCATCACGCGGGTAAAGGTGGCATCGTCATCCACCAGCAACAGGTGGGGCAGCTCCTCGCCTTCGACCTGGATCTCGTCACTCATGCTTCGTCTCCTTGGGCAACACGGGGCAGGCGCAGCTCGGTGAGCGTGCCACCTTCCTCATGACTGTAGAGTTTTACCGAGCCGCCAGCGCGTGTCACGCTGGCCTTGCTCAAGAACAGGCCAAGGCCGAAACCTTTGCCCTTGGTGGTAAAGAACGGTTTGCCGATCTGTTCGGCGATGGCCAGCGGGACACCAGCACCGTGGTCACGGATACTGATGGTGAAATTCTCTTCGTCCCAGTCAAGCCGCACTTCCAGGCCCTCGGGGCATGCATCGGCGGCATTGTTCAACAGATTGAGCAGGGCCTGGGTCAGATCCGCCGGCGGCGCCAGACGCGGCACTTCGCCCTGCCCCAGACGCTGGAAGCGATAGCTGGCTTCGGGCCGCATCAGGTGCCAGCGGTTCAAGGCCTCGTCGAGCCAGACGGTGACATCCTGCATCTCGACCGCCATCCGCCGGTTGGCCTCGGCGGCACGCACCAGTTGCTGCAGCGACTCCTTGCACAGTTTGACCTGGTCCTGCAGCACACTGAGGTCGTCCTGCAGCAGCGGGTCCGGATGGTCCTGGCGCATCTCCTTGAGCAGCACACTCATGGTCGCCAGTGGCGTGCCCAACTCATGGGCGGCGCCGGCAGCCTGGGTCGCCACGGCCAGCAGTTGCTGGTCGCGCAGACCTTCTTCACGGCGCAGCGCGCGCAGCTCTTCCTGGCGGCGCAATTCCTCGGCCATTTTCGCGGCAAAGAACGTGATCACCGCAGCCGCCAGGGCAAAGCTCAGCCACATGCCGTAGATCTGCAGTTTTTCCCGCGAGATCGGCAACGTCTCCAATGGATAGAACTGCACCAGCATCAGGGTGTACAGCGCCAGCGCCACGCCGGAGAGCACCACCGAATAACGCCAGGGCAAGGTCACCGCAGCAATCGTCAGTGGTACCAGGTAATAGGACACGAAGGGATTGGTCGAACCGCCCGAGAAATACAGCAGCGCACTGTGGATAAACAGGTCGCAGGCCAACTGCACGGCATATTCGAGTTCGGTGACCGGCCAGGTGGTGCGCAGACGCACCAGGGTGAAGGCGCAGAGCACCGCCGAACAGATCAGCGTGGTCCACAGTTGCAGCCAGGGCAGCGGCAGCAGTTCAAAGCCATAGGCAATGCCTACCGAACCGGCCTGGGCAGCCAGCACCAGGATACGGATGAACGTCAGGCGCCAGAGGTTCTGGCGAGTCGCGGACAACAGTTGAAAGGGGGCGAGCATGAGCTCTCCTGATGAGCGCTCCAGGCGGATCGCCACGAGTATACCCAAGCCTGGCCGCCGACAGGCGAAACTGCGGCAAACCGCCACAGCTTCTGACATATGTATAGAAGTTGTAATGGGGTGAACCCGACTCGGGAAGCCAGAGTCTGATAGGTTAACGCGATACCGCCCGACGGTGATCGCGTCCGTATCTCAAGGAGCTTTTATGCAACGGTTGACTCGCAGCGCCACCCTGCTCGCCCTCAGCACCGCCACCCTGGCCAGCCTGCCGGCACTGGCTGCCGATGAGCTTCACTACAACCAGATTTCCCTGCGGGCCGAAGCCAACCGGGAAGTCGCTCGCGACCTGATGATCGTCACCCTGTACACCGAGGCACAGAATGCCGACCCGGCCAAGCTCGCCGCGCAGATCACCACCAGCATGAACAAGGCCCTCGACGAGGCCCGCGAAGTGAAGGCCGTGACCTTGCGCCAGGGCAGCCGCAACAGCTACCCGATCTACGACAGCAAGTCCCAGCGGATCACCGGCTGGCAGGAGCGTGCCGAACTGCGTTTGGAAAGCTCGGATTTCGCCGCCCTGTCCAAGCTGACCGGCGACCTGATGCAGACGCTGAAAATGGACAGCATGAACTTCGCCATTTCCACCGCGGCCCGCAAGACCAACGAAGACGCCCTCCTCAAGGACGCCGTGGACGCTTTCAAGGCACGTGCCCAGATCGCCACCGAAGCCCTCGGCGGCAAGAGCTACAAGATCGTCAATCTGAACCTCACCAGCGGCGGTTATCCACAGCCCTACGCCCGTGCCCCCATGATGATGAAGGCGGCCGAGATGGATTCGGCGCCCACACCGCAAATCGAGGCCGGCACCAGCGAAGTCAAGATGAGCGCCGACGGTGTGATCGAAGTCCTGCAATAAACCGCTTCCCGCCCTGGGAGAAAGCCCCCACAAGTGCTTTCTAAGCAGCCCGAAACGGCGGTAACCTCGGTGACCGCCGTTTTTTTTCGCTCGATGACTGCACTGCCAGGGGACTCCATGGAAAGAACCGTATTCAAACCGCTGCTGCTGGCCGCCGGCCTGCTGGCGTGCGCACCATTGGCCCAGGCTGCCAGCACTCTGGTCTACTGCTCGGAGGCCAGCCCGGCCGGCTTCGATCCCAGCCAGTACACCAGCGGCACCGACTTCGATGCATCGGCCGAAACCGTGTTCAACCGCCTGACCCAGTTCAAGCGCGGGGGCACCGAAGTCGAACCCGGCCTGGCCACAAGCTGGGAGGTTTCACCGGATGGCCTGACCTACACCTTTCACCTGCGCCCGGGCGTGAAGTTCCATACCACCGACTATTTCACCCCGAGCCGCGACTTCAACGCCGACGACGTGCTGTTCACCTTCAATCGTCTGCTCGACAAGAACATGCCGTTCCGCAAGGCCTATCCTTCCGAGTCGCCGTACTTCACCGACATGGGCCTGGACAGCACGATCAGGAATGTCGAAAAGCTCGATGACCACACCGTGCGCTTCAACCTGAACAATGTCGACGCCGCCTTCGTGCAAAACCTGGCCATGAGCTTCGCCTCCATCCAGTCCGCCGAGTACGCCGACAAGCTGCTCAAGGAAGGCAAGGCCGAAGAACTCAACCAGAAGCCGGTGGGCACCGGACCGTTCGTGTTCAAGCGCTACCAGAAGGATGCGCAGATCCGCTACAGCGCCAACAAGGCGTACTGGAAGCCCGAGGACGTCAAGCTCGACAACCTGGTCTTCGCCATCACCCCGGATGCCGCCGCGCGCCTGCAGAAACTCAAGGCCGGTGAATGCCAGGTCAGCGGCTACCCGCGCCCGGCCGACATCGAGGTGATGAAACAGGACCCGAACCTGCGGGTGCTCCAACAGGCCGGCTTCAACCTGGGCTTTCTGGCCTACAACGTGACCCACAAGCCGCTGGACCAGCTCAAGGTCCGCCAGGCGCTGGACATGGCGATCGACAAGCCGGCGATCATCAAGGCGGTGTACCAGGGCGCCGGGCAACTGGCACAGAACGCCCTGCCACCGGCGCAGTGGTCATTCGATCCGACGATCAAGGATGCACCCTACGATCCGACCAAGGCCAAGGCGCTGCTCAAGGAAGCAGGCGTCGCCCCGGGCACCAGCATCGACCTGTGGGCGATGACCGTACAGCGCGCCTCGAACCCGAATGCGCGGATGTCGGCACAGATGATCCAGCAGGACTGGGCCAAGGTCGGGATCAAGGCCAATATCGTCAGCTACGAATGGGGCGAGTACATCAAGCGCGCCAAGAACGGCGAACATGACGTCATGATCTATGGCTGGACCGGCGACAACGGTGACCCGGACAACTGGCTGAACGTACTGTTCGGTTGCGATGCCATCAACGGCAACAACTTCTCGAAGTACTGCACGCCGAAATACGACAGCCTGATGAAAGAAGCCAAGTCGACCTCCGACCAGGCCAAACGCACCGAGCTGTACAAGCAGGCCCAGCACATTCTCAAGGATGACGTCCCGTATACACCTATCGCGCACTCGACGGTGTATCAGCCCATGAGCGCTACCGTGAAGGACTTCAAGATCAGCCCGTTCGGCTTGAACTCGTTCTACGGCGTCAGCGTCAGCAAATAAGGTCCCGCGCAGGCGATGTCACCGACGTCGCCTGCGTGCTACCCGCCAGAATTGCAGGAATTGCCCTCTCCCTGATCGTCCGACTTAGGAAAGACGAGTCAGAAGCGCAGTTTTTTTCCTACAACTCTCTCAGGCTCTACGCATTTACGAAGATGACTTGGCGCCATAACGTCGAGACATCACCGACAAATGCTCACGAGCGGCACGGCTGAATTCGACTGATCGGGTTGGTGATGTTTCCATGTAGCAGCACATGGCAATTGTTCACCAACGACAATAAAAATGGAGTGGGACCGTCATGCGCCACACCTTCGTTTTATCCGCTTTTATCGGCACCGCCCTGCTGGCGGGTGCTTCTTCAGTCCAGGCTGCCGGCAGCCTGGTGTTCTGCTCCGAGGGCAGCCCGGCCGGGTTCGACACCGCGCAGTACACCGCCGCTACCGACAACGACGCCGCCGAGCCGATCTACAACCGGCTGGTGGAATTCGTCCGGGGCGAGACCACCGTCGCACCGGCGCTGGCCAAAAGCTGGGATATCTCGCCGGATGGCCTGGTCTACACCTTCCACTTGCGCGAAGGGGTAAAGTTCCACACCACCAAATACTTCACGCCACATCGTGATTTCAATGCCGATGACGTGCTGTTCACCTTCAACCGCATGCTCGATCCCGAGCATCCGTTCCGCAAGGCCTACCCCACCGAGTTCCCCTACTTCAACGGGATGAGCCTGAACCAGAATATCGCCAAGGTCGAAAAGACCGGGCCGCTGACCGTGGTCATGACCCTCAACAGCGTCGACGCCGCGTTCATCCAGAATATCGCCATGAGCTTCGCCGCGATCCTCTCCGCCGAGTACGCCGAGCAGTTGCTCAAGGCTGGCAATCCAAGCGACATCAACCAGCATCCCATCGGCACCGGACCCTACGTGTTCCAGCGCTATCAGAAAGATACGCAGATCCGCTACGCCGCCAACAAGCACTATTGGGATCCGAGTCAGGTCAAACTCGACCAGTTGATTTTCGCGATCAACACCGACGCTTCGGTGCGTGTGCAAAAGCTCAAGCGCAATGAATGCCAGGTGACGTTGCACCCACGCCCAGCCGACGTCGCAGCGCTCAAGAACGATCCCAAGCTGCAGGTGATCGAGAAGCCCGGCTTCAATCTTGGCTACATCGCCTACAACGTCCGTCACAAGCCATTCGACCAGCTCGAGGTACGCCAGGCGCTGGACATGGCGGTGAACAAGCCGAGCATCCTCAATGCGGTCTACCAGGGTGCGGGGCAGTTGGCCGTCAACGCCATGCCGCCGACCCAGTGGTCCTATGACGAGACCATCAAGGACGTCCCCTACAACCCACAAAAGGCCAGGGAACTGCTCAAGGCCGCCGGCGTCAAGGAAGGCACGGAAATCACCCTGTGGGCCATGCCCGTCCAGCGTCCGTACAACCCCAACGCCAAACTGATGGCCGAGATGCTCCAGGCCGACTGGGCAAAAATCGGCCTCAAGGTGAAGATCGTCAGCTACGAATGGGGCGAGTACATCAAGCGCACCAAGAACGGCGAACACGATATCAGTCTGATCGGCTGGACCGGCGACAACGGCGACCCGGACAACTGGCTCGGCACCCTCTACAGCTGTGACGCGATTGGCGGCAACAACTACTCCATGTGGTGTGACCCGCAATACGACAAGCTGATCAAGCAAGCCAAGATCGTCACCGATCGTGACCAGCGCACCGTGCTCTACAAACAGGCCCAGCAATTGCTCAAGCAGCAGGTGCCCATCACCCCGATCGCCCACTCGACGGTCAACCAGCCGTTGAGCACCAAGGTCCATGACTTCAAGGTCAGTCCCTTTGGTCGCAACGCCTTCTCGGGCGTCAGTATAGAACCCTAAAAACCGTGATCCCGGCGTTGGGGGCGAATTTCGCTCCCACGCAATTTTTCGGCCGAAATTCGGCGAACCAGTGGCAAGCAAACGTTTGCGATAACAAAAAGAGTTCACCACCCATAACCGGCATACCCAAAAAAGCCGGTATTCAAAAAAGAAAGAAAGGAGCTTGACCTTGAAACTCTCTCAGAAAGCGTTATTAGCCTTAGCAATCAGTAGTGTCAGCCTGACGGCCCATGCGGAATCCCAGAGCCAGGAATTCATTCCGACCGGCCTCAATACCAGCAATGCCCAGAGTGAAGCCAAAGGCTTCATCGATGGTCAAAGCCTGGGCGGGACTACCCGTAACTGGTACGCCAACGAACTGAAACGCCGTGATGACCGCTTCTCCTACAAAAAGGACGGCACGACCCCGACCCCAACCCCGCGTCGGATCAACTGGACCCAGGGCACCATCCTCAACTACACCTCGGGTTTCACCCAGGGCACCGTGGGCGTCAGCACCGAAGTGGCCGCCTACAACGCCATCGCCCTGGACCGTGACCGCAAGGACATGGCCGGCGGCTCCAACCGTACCCTGACCCACAGCGACGGCGATGCCGTCGGCCAGTGGAGCAAACTGGGCCTGGCCAACGTCAAATTCCGCGTCTCGAACACCACCCTGACCGCCGGCCGCCAGAACTTCAGCACCCCGATCGTCGACACCATCGGCAACCGTGCGCTGCCTTCCAGCTTCGAAGGCGTGAGCCTGCACAGCGAAGAACTGAACAACCTGTCCTTCGATGCCGCCACCTTTGATCGCGTATCGCCACGGACCGAGCAGAGCCTGTCGAAATTCCGCAGCGAATACGGCAATGGTCAGGAAACCGACCACGTCAATACCGCCGGTCTGAACTACCAGCCGTTCAAAAGCCTGAAAACCAGCCTGTACGCGGCCAAGGTCGAAGACTTCTGGAACCAGTACTACTTCGGCGCCACCCACGAACTGGGCGACAGCTCGATCCTGGGTCTGACCACCGGCTTGAACTACTACAAGACCGTCGACACCGGCAAAAAGAAAATGGGCGAGATCGACAACGACACCTACTCCCTGTCGCTCGGCCTGACCCACCAGGCCCACAGCCTGACCTTCTCCTACCAGCAGGTGAACGGTGACGAGTACTTCGACTACCTGCATGAAACCAACGGCATCTACCTGGCCAACTCCCTGCTGTCGGACTTCAACGGCCCGAACGAGAAATCCTTCCAGATCGCCTATGGCATCAACATGGCCGAATACGGTGTGCCGGGCCTGAAGTTCAATATCTACAGCTCCCGTGGCTGGGGTATCGACGGTACCCACTACACCGGTACCGCCTACGGCACCGCTGGCGAACGCCGCAGTGACCTGCGTCTGATGGACGGCGAGAAACACCAGGAATACGGCATCGGCGCATCCTATGCGGTACAGAGCGGCCCGCTGAAAGCCACCGCCATCCGTGCTACCTACACCACTCACCGTGCATCGGAAAACCAGGCTGACGGCAACATCAACGAGTTCCGTCTGGTCACCACCGTCCCATTCAAGATTCTCTGATTGCAGTAACTGACGCTGTCAGGGCCGGCTCGACGAATCGGCCCTGACGACTACTCTGGCTCCATTGATTACGGAGGGTTCCTATGAAAATGCTTCCCCTGCGAGCGGCCGTCGCAGCCTGCTTGTTGACCGCAGCCATCGGCGTTTCGGCCAAACCCTTGGTGGTCTGCACCGAAGCCAGCCCTGAAGGTTTCGATCCGGTCCTGTACACCACTGCCGTCACTTCCGACGCAGCGGCCGAAACCCTGTTCAACCGTCTGGTGGACTTCAAGCCAGGCACCGCCGAGATCCAGCCGGCTCTGGCCGAAAGCTGGGAAATCAGCGCCGACGGCCTGCAGTACACGTTCCACCTGCGCAAGGGCGTCAAGTTCCACACCACCGATTACTTCAAGCCGACCCGCGAACTCAATGCCGATGACGTGCTCTGGAGCTTCCAGCGCCAGCTGGACCCGAATCATCCATGGCACAAGCAGTCCCCGGTGGGCTTCCCGTACTTCGAGAGCATGGACTTCCAGAACCTGCTGAAGAACGTCGAGAAACTCGACGACATGACCGTGCGGTTCACCCTGTCCCGACCCGAGGCACCGTTCCTGCTCGACCTGGGCATGGCCTTCACCTCGATCCATTCCGCCGAATACGCCAACCAGTTGCTCAAGGCCGGCAAACTGGACGACCTGAATGCCAAGCCGATCGGCACCGGACCGTTCGTCTTCCAGCGCTATTCAAAGGACGCCCAGGTACGCTACAAGGCCAACCCGGACTATTTCCGCGGCAAGCCACCGGCCGAAGTCCTGGTCTTCGCCATCACGCCGGATAACAACACCCGCCTGCAGAAGCTCAAGGCCAACGAATGCCAGGTGGCGCTCTATCCGAAACCGGACGACGTACCGAGCATCCAGGCCGATCCGAAGCTCCAGGTGGTCAGCATGGCGGCCATGGCCACCGGCTATACCGCCATCAACACCGAGCACAAGTACCTGAGCGACGTGCGCGTGCGCCGAGCCATCGAGCTGGCCCTGGACAAGCGTACCTATGTCGACACCCTGTATGGCAAAGGCAATGCCATTGCTGCGGTCAACCCGTATCCGCCGACCCTGCTGGGCTACAACGACAAGCTGAAGAACCCGCCACTGGACCTGGACAAGGCCCGTGCCCTGCTCAAGGAAGCCGGTGTGCCTGAAGGCACGGTGTTCACCCTGTACACCCGCAACGGCGGCGGCCCGACCAACCCGAACCCGCAACTGGGTGCTCAACTGATCCAGTCGGACCTGGCCAAGATCGGCATCAAGATCGATATTCGGGTCATGGAATGGGCCGAAATGCTCAAGCGCGCGAAAAAAGGCGAACATGACCTGGTGTCCGCTGGCTGGAGTGGCGACAACGGTGACCCGGACAACTTCCTCAGCCCGTTGCTGAGTTGCGAAGCCGCCAAAAACGGCGAAAACTACAGCCGCTGGTGCAACCCGCAATTCCAGAAGCTGATCGACCAGGCCCGTACCAAGACGGAACCTGCCGAACGCGCCGCGCTCTACGAGAAAGCTCTGGAAATCCTGCACGACCAGGTTCTCTGGGTCGCCCAGGCGCATCCGAAGATGTTTACCGCCATGCGCAACAATGTTGAGGGTTATCACATTAACCCGCTGTCCACCAATAACTTCGCCACGACTCAGGTGAAGTAGAAAAATACGCTGGCAGCGGCCCGCACCCCGGGCCGCGACCGGTACGCCTAACCGGCTGATGAGGTACACCACAAGATGTTTAGTTTTATTGCCCGCCGACTGGGGTTGCTGATCCCCACGTTCTTCGGCATCACACTGTTGACCTTCGCGTTGATTCGCATGATCCCTGGCGACCCCGTGGAAGTCATGATGGGCGAGCGCCGGGTCGATCCGGAAATGCATGCCCAGGCGATGGAACGCCTCGGCCTGAACAAGCCGCTTTACGCGCAATACATCGATTACGTGGGCAAGCTCGCCCATGGTGATCTCGGTGAGTCCCTGCGCACGCGAACCAGCGTATGGACCGAATTCACCGCCCTCTTCCCGGCGACCCTGGAACTGTCCATGGCCGCCCTGCTGTTCGCCGGCGTCTTCGGCCTGCTGGCCGGAGTGATCGCCGCGCTCAAGCGCGGATCACTGTTCGACCACGGCGTCATGGGCATCTCCCTCGCGGGGTACTCGATGCCGATCTTCTGGTGGGGCCTGATCCTGATCATGTTCTTCTCCGTCAGCCTGGGTTGGACCCCGGTCTCCGGACGAATCGACCTGCTCTACGATATCGAGCCGAAAACCGGCTTCATGCTGATCGATACCCTGCTCAGCGACCAGCCGGACGCTTTCTGGGATGCCCTGCACCACATGATCCTGCCGTCCATCGTGCTGGGCACCATTCCGCTGGCGGTCATCGCCCGGATGACCCGCTCGTCGATGCTCGAAGTGCTGCGTGAAGACTACATCCGCACCGCCCGCGCCAAGGGCATGTCGCCAGCGCGCGTGGTATTCGTCCACGGCCTGCGCAATGCGCTGATCCCGGTCCTGACCGTGATGGGCCTGCAAGTCGGCACACTGCTGGCCGGTGCGGTCCTGACCGAAACCATTTTCTCCTGGCCCGGTATCGGCAAATGGCTGATCGAAGCCATCGGTGCCCGGGACTATCCGGTGGTGCAGAACGGCATCCTGTTGATTGCCTGCATCGTGATCCTGGTCAACTTCGTAGTGGACATTCTCTACGGCTTTGCCAACCCACGTATCCGTCACCAGCGCTGAGAGCCTATTCATGAGTACTCCAATCTCCTCAGCAGTCGACCAGAGCCTGCTGTACCCATCGCCCTACAAAGAGTTCTGGCAAGCTTTCGCCAAGAACAAGGGCGCCGTTGCCGGCCTGCTGTTCATGTCGCTGGTGATCTTCTGCGCAATCTTCGCTCCCTGGGTCTCGCCGCATGACCCGAGCGAACAGTTCCGCGACTTCCTGCTCACTCCGCCGTCCTGGCTCGAAGGCGGCCAGACGCAGTTCCTGCTGGGCACCGACGAGTTGGGCCGCGACCTGCTGTCGCGACTGATCCAGGGCTCGCGCCTGTCGCTGCTGATCGGTCTGTCCTCGGTGGTGATGTCGCTGATCCCCGGTATCCTGATGGGCCTGCTGGCCGGCTTCTTCCCGCGCGTCCTCGGGCCGACCATCATGCGCCTGATGGATATCATGCTCGCCCTGCCTTCGCTGCTGCTGGCCGTGGCGATCGTCGCCATCCTCGGCCCTGGCCTGATCAACACCGTGATCGCCATCGCCATCGTTTCGCTGCCGTCCTACGTGCGCCTGACCCGCGCCGCAGTGATGGGCGAACTGAACCGCGACTACGTGACCGCCGCGCGCCTGGCCGGTGCCGGCCTGCCGCGACTGATGTTCATCACCGTGCTGCCCAACTGCATGGCACCGCTGATCGTCCAGGCGACCCTGAGTTTCTCCTCGGCCATCCTCGATGCCGCCGCCCTCGGCTTCCTCGGTCTCGGCGTGCAGCCGCCAACCCCGGAGTGGGGCACCATGCTGGCTTCGGCCCGCGACTACATCGAACGCGCCTGGTGGGTGGTGAGTCTGCCCGGCCTGACCATTTTGCTCAGCGTGCTGGCAATCAACCTGATGGGCGACGGCCTGCGCGATGCGCTGGACCCGAAACTCAAGAATGCCGCCTGAGGAGATTCCCATGTCACTGCTAGAAATCAAGAATCTCAATGTCCGCTTCGGCGACAAGAACGCCGTGCCCGTGGTCGATGGCCTCGACCTGAGCGTGAACAAGGGCGAAGTCCTGGCCATCGTCGGCGAGTCGGGTTCGGGTAAATCCGTGACCATGATGGCGCTGATGGGCCTGATCGATCACCCCGGCATCGTCACCGCCGACGCCCTGCGCTTCGACGGCAAGGACATGCTCAGCCTCAACGCCCGGCAGCGCCGGCAGATCGTCGGCAAGGACCTGGCGATGGTCTTCCAGGACCCCATGACCGCGCTGAACCCCAGCTACACCGTGGGTTTCCAGATCGAGGAAGTCCTGCGCCTGCACCTGAAAATGTCTGGCAAACAGGCGCGCAAACGGGCCATCGAGCTGCTGGAAAAAGTCGAGATCCCAGGCGCCGCGAGCCGCATGGATGCCTACCCGCACCAACTGTCCGGCGGCATGAGCCAGCGCGTGGCGATTGCCATGGCAATTGCTGGCGAGCCCAAGCTGCTGATCGCCGACGAACCGACCACCGCCCTGGACGTGACCATCCAGGCGCAGATCATGGACCTGCTGATCAACCTGCAACAGGAACAGGACATGGGCCTGGTGCTGATCACCCATGACCTCGCGGTCGTCGCGGAGACCGCCCAGCGGGTCTGCGTGATGTACGCCGGCCAAGCCGTGGAAGTCGGGCAGATCCCTGAGCTGTTCGACATCCCGGCGCACCCCTACAGCGAAGCGCTGCTCAAGGCGATCCCGGAGCACAGCCTGGGCGCCGAGCGCCTGTCGACCCTGCCGGGCATCGTCCCCGGTCGCTACGACCGGCCGCAGGGTTGCCTGCTGTCGCCACGTTGCCCCTACGTGCAGGAAAGCTGCCGCCAGCAGCGCCCGAGCCTGGACCCCAAAGCCCATAGTCTCGCGCGTTGTTTCTACCCGCTGAACCAGGAGGTGGCGTAATGGCCGTCGTTCTTACCGCCCGCGACCTCACCCGTCACTACGAAGTCTCCCGTGGCCTGTTCAAGGGTCATGCGACCGTGCGCGCCCTCAACGGTGTGTCCTTCGAACTGGAAGCCGGCAAGACCCTCGCCGTGGTCGGCGAGTCGGGCTGTGGCAAGTCCACCCTGGCCCGCGCCCTGACCCTGATCGAGGAGCCATCCTCCGGCTCGCTGAAAATCGCCGGCCAGGAAGTCGCCGGGGCCGACAAGGCCCAGCGCAAGCAACTGCGCAAAGACGTACAGATGGTGTTCCAGAGCCCGTACGCCTCGCTCAACCCACGGCAGAAGATCGGTGACCAGCTCGGCGAGCCGCTGTTGATCAACACCAAGTTGTCGGCTGACGAGCGCCGCGAGAAAGTGCAGGCGATGATGAAGCAGGTGGGCCTGCGCCCCGAGCATTATCAGCGCTACCCGCACATGTTCTCCGGCGGCCAGCGCCAGCGGATCGCCCTCGCCCGGGCGATGATGTTGCAACCCAAGGTGCTGGTAGCGGACGAACCGACCTCGGCACTCGACGTGTCGATCCAGGCCCAGGTGCTGAACCTGTTCATGGACCTGCAGCAGGAGTTCAACACGGCCTACGTGTTTATCTCCCACAACCTGGCGGTGGTGCGCCACGTGGCCGACCAGGTGCTGGTGATGTACCTCGGGCGCCCGGCGGAAATGGGCCCCAAGGAGGACATCTACGAGCGTCCGCTGCACCCTTACACCCAAGCGCTGTTGTCGGCGACTCCAGCGATTCACCCGGACCCGCTGAAGCCGAAGATCAAGATCGCCGGCGAACTGCCCAACCCGCTCAACCCGCCGAGCGGCTGCGCGTTCCACAAGCGTTGCCCGTACGCCACCGAGCGTTGCGCCAGCGAACTGCCGGAGCTGCGCCAGGTAGACACCCGCCAGGTCGCCTGCCACTACGCCGAGCAGTTCCTGTAAGGCAACAAAAAGCGCTCTCCTGAACCAGCGAGAGCGCTGAAACCGCTAGACCCCACCCCTTCTGCCAGGTTGCGCATCAACCGGGCAGCAGGGGCTTTTTCATGGCTCAAGTATCGCTGTCACCCTCATCACCGTCATCGGTATCTGGTTCGTCCGTGGTGGAGTCGTCATCGCCCTTGCTGCCGCCCTGGCCTTCGTCACCCGGCTCGGAGTCGGACTTGGCGAGCATCTGGCCATTACTCTGGGCGCTGTTCACACCCCAAAAGCCATGGGCCTGGGGCGGATTCGCGCTGGCCCAGGCGGCTGTCGTTCCGAGCGACAGCATCACCAGCACCTTGATCAGCAACACCATGCGTTGAAAGATTTTCATGGTTGCTCCTTCTTTCGGCAGGTAAATCGCGAACAACGGCGCACGTAAGCGGCGCCAACCTTGACTGAACCTAGCCCCGACAAAGCAACTTCGCCATGGTGGCCACATGAAACTTGGCGCGGTCTTTTAGAACGATTGCGACTAACCTTAAGAACGAGAAGCCACGACGCACAGTACAAAGCAGCCCACAGCTTTGGCTCAGGCCATAAACAAAAAACCCGCTGCCAGGCAGCGGGGTTCTCAGGGTTTCACATTCGCCTGGGGCGAATCAGTGATGCTCACGCGTCGCGCGGAATTTCACGTCCGGCCAGCGCTCTTCCATCAGCGCCAGGTTGACCCGGGTCGGAGCCAGGTAGGTCAGGTGACCACCGCCATCCACCGCCAGGTTTTCCACGGCCTTGTTGCTGAATTCCTCGAGCTTCTTCTTGTCGCTGCAATCGATCCAGCGCGCGGACCACACGGTGATCGGCTCGTAGGAGCACTCGACCTTGTATTCCTCCTTCAGGCGGCTGGCGACCACATCGAACTGCAGCACACCGACGGCGCCGAGAATGATGTCGTTGCTGCGCTCGGGGAAGAACACCTGGGTCGCGCCCTCTTCCGCCAACTGCTGCAGGCCCTGGCGCAATTGCTTGGACTTGAGCGGGTCGCGCAGGCGCACGCGGCGGAACAGTTCCGGGGCGAAGTGCGGAATACCGGTGAACCCCAGGGCCTCGCCTTCGGTGAAGGTGTCGCCGATCTGGATGGTGCCGTGGTTGTGCAGGCCGATGATGTCGCCAGCGTAGGCTTCTTCCAGTTGCTCACGCTCGGAGGAGAAGAACGTCAGCGCATCGCCGATCCGCACGTCCTTGCCAGTCCGCACGTGGCGCATCTTCATGCCCTTGTCGTACTTGCCGGAGCAGATCCGCATGAAGGCGATACGGTCGCGGTGCTTGGGGTCCATGTTCGCCTGGATCTTGAACACGAAACCGGTGAATTTCTCTTCCACCGGTGCCACCGAACGCTCGTTGGCCACGCGGGCCAGCGGCATCGGCGCCCAGTCGACCACCGCATCGAGCACATGGTCGACACCGAAGTTGCCCAGCGCGGTACCGAAGAATACCGGGGTCATGTGACCGCTGAGGAATTCCTCCTGGTTGAACTCGTGGCAGGCGCCCTGCACCAGTTCCAGTTGTTCGAGGAACCGATCGTACTCGTCGCCCAGGTGCTCGCGCGCCTCGTCCGAGTCGAGCTTCTCGATGATCTTCACCTCGGTGCGCTCATGGCCGTGACCCGGGGTGTAGACGATGATGTAGTCGCCCGCCAGGTGATACACACCCTTGAAGTCACGGTAGCAACCAATTGGCCAGGTGATCGGCGCGGCCTTGATCTTCAGGACCGCCTCGATTTCGTCGAGCAGTTCGATCGGGTCGCGGATATCGCGGTCGAGCTTGTTGATGAAGCTGACAATCGGCGTATCGCGCAGGCGGCAGACGTCCATCAGGGCAATGGTCCGTGGCTCTACACCCTTACCGCCGTCGAGCACCATCAGCGCCGAGTCCACGGCAGTCAGGGTCCGGTAGGTGTCTTCGGAGAAGTCTTCGTGACCGGGGGTATCGAGCAGGTTGATCATATGTTCGCGATAGGGGAACTGCATGACCGAGGTGGTAATGGAAATACCCCGCTGCTTCTCCATCTCCATCCAGTCGGAGGTGGCATGGCGGTCGGATTTACGCGATTTCACGGTACCGGCCACCGCAATCGCCTTGCCCATCAGCAAGAGCTTTTCGGTGATGGTGGTCTTACCCGCATCCGGGTGGGAAATAATGGCGAAGGTGCGGCGTTTCGCGACTTCGGCGGCCTGGTTGGTCATGGGAAATCGCCTGACAGGTGATTCAAAAAAGGGCGCAGATTATAGACCAGACTGCTGCCCAGCGGCCACCGCCCACCCGACCGACACCCCTCATCGCCACCCCAGCGAGATGGCCAACTGCTGCCAATTGCGGAACCTTTTAAAGGTCGCAGGCGTCCACTCCCCTGTCATGACCTTTCGTCAGGTGTAGAAAAATCAGTCAGTTAGCCTGACAAGGGCGGCGCTCATGGCTTTTCCCGTGCCGCTTATCGGCCAGGACAAAGCTGCTCTTCGCGAACATTTTTCCGGCAGCCAGGAATGGCAGTGCCCCATGGGGAAGTGTTCGCCGACCGAAAAAAAAGGAGTCCCTCTGTGGCTAATCGCTATGGCAAAGGGCTTATGGGAGGAGTGATCGTGATCGCCCTCCTCGCCCTGTTGATCCACTGGATCGGCATCAGCACGATCGAGCACTACCAGGCCGATCTGTGGTTCTACCTGCAAGCGCACCTCTTCCTGGTGCTCGCCTCGATGTTCGCCGCGCTGATCGTCGGCATTCCCGCCGGTATCCTGCTCAGCCGCCCGGCCATGGCCACGCGCGCCGAGCGCTTCATGCAGGTGTTCAATATCGGCAATACCGTGCCGCCCCTGGCCGTACTGGCCATTGCCCTGGGGATACTCGGCATCGGCGCCGGCCCGGCCATTTTCGCGCTGTTCCTCGCTTCGCTGCTGCCGATCGTGCGCAACACCTACGAAGGCCTGAAGAACGTCGAGGCCTCGCTCAAGGAAGCCGCCACCGGCATCGGCATGACGCCTCGCCAGGTGCTGTGGAAAGTCGAACTGCCCAACGCCGTACCGATCATCGTCGGTGGCGTGCGGATCGCCCTGGCGCTCAACGTCGGCACCGCGCCGCTGGCGTTCCTGATCGGTGCCAACAGCCTGGGCAGCCTGATCTTCCCCGGCATCGCCCTGAACAACCAGCCGCAGTTGATCCTCGGTGCCGCCTGCACCGCCCTGCTGGCCCTGCTGCTCGACGCCCTGGTGACCCTGGCCAGCCGCCTCTGGCTGGAACGCGGGCTGCGCCCGGCCTGAGCAAAGGAAACGACATGAAAAGACTCTGCATCCTCATCGCCAGTGCCCTGCTGTGCGCGGCAACCGCCCAGGCCGCCGACAAGCCGCTGATCCGTATCGGCGCCCGGGTGTTCACCGAGCAGACCCTGCTCGCCGAAATCACCTCGCAATACCTGCGCGGCAAGGGCTACGACACCCAGATAACCGGCGGCCTGGGCAGCAACCTGGCCCGTAGCGCCCAGGAAAGTGGCCAGTTGGACATGCTCTGGGAATACACCGGCGTCTCGCTGGTGGCCTACAACCATGTGACGGAAAAGCTCGACAGCGAACAGTCCTACGCCCGGGTCAAGGAACTCGACGCGAAAAAGGGCCTGGTCTGGCTCACCCCATCGAAGTTCAGTAATACCTATGCCCTGGCCCTGCCGCAGAAAGTGGCGCAGCAATATCCGCAGATCAACACGATCAGCCAACTGACCACGGTGCTCGCCGCCGAGGAGCAGGAACACCACCTGGTGGCTCTCGACACCGAGTTCGCCAATCGCTCGGACGGCCTCGACGGCATGGTCAAGCTCTACGGCATGAACCTCGACCGCCGCACCATCCGCCAGATGGACGCCGGGCTGGTTTACACCGCCCTGCGCAACAGCCAGGTGTTCGCCGGCCTGGTCTACACCACCGACGGCCGGCTGAACGCCTTCAAGCTCAAGCTGCTGGAAGACGACAAGCACTACTTCCCGGACTACACCGCAGCGCCGGTGGTGCGCAAAGTGTTCCTCGACGCTCACCCGCAGTTGGCCGCCGACCTCAAGCCGCTGGCCGAGCTGTTCGACGACGAAACCATGCGCCAGCTCAATGCCCGGGTCGACGTCGGTCACGAAAGCCCGGCTGCCGTGGCCGCCGACTTCCTGCACCAACACCCCATCCACTGAGGAGAAGACATGGACTTCATCAACGCCTTTTCCCACCTGGACTGGTCACAGGTCCTGCATCTGACCGGGCAACATATCGCCCTGGTCGGTATCGCCGTGACCCTGGCCATCGTCATCGGCGTGCCGCTGGGCGTGCTGATGACCCGCTTCCCGGCGCTGGCCGGGCCGCTGCAGGCCAGCGCCACCGTGCTGCTGACCATTCCATCGATCGCGCTGTTCGGCCTGCTGTTGCCGTTCTACTCGAAATTCGGCCAGGGCCTCGGCCCGCTGCCGGCAATCACCGCGGTGTTCCTCTATTCCCTGCTGCCGATCATGCGCAACACCTACCTGGCCCTGACCGGCGTCGAACCGGGCATCCGTGAAGCGGCCCGCGGCATCGGCATGACCTTCGGCCAACGTCTGCGCATGGTCGAACTGCCGATCGCGGTGCCAGTGATTCTCGCCGGCGTGCGTACCGCCGTGGTGATGAACATCGGCGTCATGACCATTGCCGCGACCATCGGCGCCGGTGGCCTGGGTGTACTCATTCTGGCCGCCATCAGCCGCAGTGACATGTCGATGCTGCTGGTCGGTGCCGTGCTGGTGAGTGTCCTGGCCATCGTCGCCGACCTGCTACTGCAACGCCTGCAACGCACGCTGACTCCAAAAGGACTCCTGAAATGATCGAACTTCAAGACCTGAGCAAAACCTTCCAAAGCAACGGCAAGGCAGTCAAGGCCGTCGACTCCGTGAGCCTGACCGTCAACGAGGGCGAGATCTGCGTATTTCTCGGCCCCTCCGGTTGCGGCAAAAGCACCACGCTGAAAATGATCAACCGGCTGATCGTGCCGACCTCGGGCAAGGTGCTGATCAATGGCGAGGACACCACCGAACTGGATGAAGTGACCTTGCGCCGCAACATCGGCTACGTGATCCAGCAGATCGGCCTGTTCCCGAACATGACCATCGAGGAAAACATCACCGTGGTCCCGCGCCTGCTCGGCTGGGACAAGCAGAAATGCCACGAACGGGCCCGCGAGCTGATGAGCATGATCAAGCTCGAACCCAGGCAGTACCTCAATCGTTACCCCCGGGAACTGTCCGGCGGCCAGCAACAGCGCATCGGCGTGATCCGTGCTCTGGCAGCGGAAGCGCCGCTGCTGCTGATGGACGAACCGTTTGGCGCGGTCGACCCGATCAACCGGGAAATGATCCAGAACGAATTCTTCGAGATGCAGCGGGCGCTGAACAAGACCGTGATCATGGTCAGCCACGACATCGACGAAGCCCTCAAGCTGGGCGACAAGATCGCCATCTTCCGCGGCGGCAAGCTGATCCAGATCGACCATCCGGACACCCTGCTGGCGCACCCGGCGGATGAGTTCGTCAGCAACTTCGTCGGCCAGGACAGCACCCTCAAACGTCTGCTGCTGGTCAAGGCCGAGGATGCGGCGGATAACGCGCCGTCGGTCAGCCCGCACACGCCGGTGGCCGAAGCGCTGGAGTTGATGGATGAGCACGACCGCCGCTACGTGGTGGTCACCGACACCGACAACAAGGCCCTGGGCTATGTGCGCCGTCGCGACCTGCATCGCCAGAGCGGCGATTGCGGGCAGTTCCTGCGTGAGTTCAATGCCACGGCCGCCTACGACGAACACCTGCGCATCCTGCTGTCGCGGATGTACGAGTTCAACCGTTCGTGGCTGCCGGTGATGGATGCCGAACGGGTGTTCCTCGGCGAGGTAACCCAGGAATCAATCGCCGCCTACCTCAGTTCCGGGCGTTCGCGGGGGGCCAAGACCAGCATCGTCTCGCCGGCTGAACTGGTCGAGGCATAAGACCATCGGTCGCTGAAGAGGAACATCAGATTGTCATCCGGGTCGGTTAAATAAATGGCTGATCCGGATTACGCGACGAGCGCGTGTAAAAACGCGACATTTTTAGTTGATCTCAAGCCCCTCAAGTCCTACAGTTCGCGCCGAACGTCCATGCTGGAAACGATCCATCCGGCTCAAGTACTGACGACGAGACAGCAAGGCCAAGGGAACCAGATCCGGCAAGCCCGGATGGCCTTTTTGCTTTCGGCGACATGCCTTGGGAAGTAGGCGAACCAAAGTGGGGATACGGAGGACGTTCATTTGCACCCATTGATAACTCACGTTTGCCACTAGGAGTCCCCCCCGTATGTCGATCCAGGTCGAAGACTATTTCGCGCGCGATACTTTCAAGAAAATGAAAGCATTCGCCGACAAGCAAGAAACCCCTTTCGTGGTCATCGATACCCAGATGATCTCCCAGGCCTATGATGACCTGCGTGCCGGTTTCGAATTCGCCAAGGTCTACTACGCGGTCAAGGCCAACCCGGCGGTCGAGATCATCGACCTGCTGAACCAGAAAGGCTCCAACTTCGACATCGCCTCGATCTACGAGCTGGATAAAGTGATGGGCCAGGGCGTCGGTCCCGACCGCATCAGCTACGGCAACACCATCAAGAAATCCAAGGACATCCGCTACTTCTACGAGAAAGGTGTGCGCCTGTATGCCACCGACTCGGAAGCCGACCTGCGCAACATCGCCAAGGCCGCTCCAGGCTCGAAAGTCTACGTGCGGATTCTCACCGAAGGCTCGACCACGGCCGACTGGCCGCTGTCGCGCAAGTTCGGCTGCCAGACCGACATGGCCATGGACCTGCTGATCCTCGCCCGCGACCTGGGCCTGGTGCCTTACGGCGTGTCCTTCCACGTGGGCTCGCAACAGCGCGACATCAGTGTGTGGGACGCGGCGATCGCCAAGGTCAAGGTGATCTTCGAACGCCTGAAGGAAGAAGACGGCATCCACCTCAAGCTGATCAACATGGGTGGCGGCTTCCCGGCCAACTACATCACCCGCACCAACAGCCTGGAAACCTATGCCGAGGAAATCATCCGTTTCCTCAAGGAAGACTTCGGCGATGACCTGCCGGAAATCATCCTCGAGCCGGGCCGTTCGTTGATCGCCAACGCCGGTATCCTGGTCAGCGAAGTGGTGCTGGTGGCGCGCAAGTCGCGTACCGCCGTGGAGCGTTGGGTCTACACCGACGTGGGCAAGTTCTCCGGCCTGATCGAAACCACCGACGAATCGATCAAGTTCCCGATCTGGACCGAGAAGAACGGTGAAGTCGAAGAAGTGGTGATCGCCGGTCCAACCTGCGACAGCGCCGACATCATGTACGAGAACTACAAGTACGGCCTGCCACTGAACCTGGCCGCTGGCGACCGTCTGTATTGGCTGTCCACCGGTGCCTACACCACCAGCTACAGCGCCGTCGAATTCAATGGCTTCCCGCCGCTGAAGTCGTTCTACGTGTAACTGTTCGCGCCTGCGATACCCCTGGAAAGGCCCGTGCTCGTCACGGGCCTTTTTTTGTGCGCGCGATTCAAGGAGGGCGCGCCAAGGACAACGCCGGCCCCCAAAACCTGGCGCTCCCCGCTCAGGCCCCGGGTTATGACGGAGGATTTTTGTAAACAGCTAACAAATATGAATCCTTCGCATTTGCAGAAACGGCATAATACGCACCGTGGAGAATCACTCTGATTGAGCAAGGCGGGTCACCGTGTTGAAGAAAGCGCTGTTTCAACTGCACTGGCTGTTCGGTATCACGGCCGGACTGGTGCTGGCCTTCATGGGCATTACCGGGGCCATGGTGTCTTTCCAGGACGAACTGCTGCGCCTGCTCAATCCCTCGGTGCTGCACGTCGAGGTGGCCGATCATCCCGCCCTGCCTCCCGCCGAACTGGTGCGCAAGCTGGAAGCCAGCGAAGGCAAGAGCGTCGCGATGCTGTGGGTCGAAACCCAGGGCGATGAGGCGGCACGGGTGATCTTCGCAGCCAAGCCGGGCGAACGCCGCGGCGAGCAGCGCTATTTCAATCCGTATACCGGCGACTATCTGGGTGATGCTTTCGGCCAGGGCTTCTTCGGCCTGACCCTGCAACTGCATCGTTTCCTCGCCCTGGGCGATACCGGTCGCCAGATCACCGGCGCCTGCACGCTGATGCTGGTGTTCTTCTGCCTGTCCGGGCTCTACCTGCGCTGGCCCCGCCAGGCCCTCGACTGGCGCGCCTGGCTGACGTTCGACTGGGCAAAAAAGGGCCGCGCCTTCAACTGGGACCTGCACTCGGTGGCCGGTACCTGGTGCCTGGTGTTCTACCTGCTATCGGCGCTGACCGGCTTGTCCTGGTCTTACGAGTGGTACTCCAACGGCTTGAACAAACTGCTCGCCGACGCCCCGGCTCAGCAGCGGCGTAGCACACGTGGCCCGGCCCCGACGGGGCCTGCGTCCACCGCCGACTACAACGCGATCTGGGCCAGTATCCAGCAGGCCGCAGGCCCGGCGTTGAGCGCCTACAACATCCGCCTGCCGCCAGTGGCCGGCCAATCGGCGACCGTGTACTACATGCTGCAGGACTCGCCCCACGATCGCGCCCTCAACCAGATCAACCTGGATCCGGCCACCGGTGCCACCAGCGAGCACTTCCGTTACGCCGACAAGAGCCTCAAGGCACAATTGCTGACCAGTCTTTACGCGCTGCATACCGGTAGTTATTTCGGTATCACCGGCCGGGTTCTGTTGACGATCTCCAGCCTGACCATGCCGTTGTTCTTCGTGACCGGCTGGCTTTTGTACCTCGACCGCCGGCGTAAGCAACAAGCCGTGAAAAAGGCCCGCGACGAACTCGGCCAGAACAGTGACAACAGCCACTCCTGGCTGGTCGGCTTCGCCAGCCAGAGCGGTTTTGCCGAACAACTGGCCTGGCAGACGGCGGGCCAGTTGCAGACCGCCGGCTTGTCGGTGCGGGTCCAGCCGCTGGCGGACATCGACGAGCAGCAACTGCGCGAAGCACGCCAGGCCCTCTTCGTCGTCAGCACCTTCGGTGACGGCGAAGCCCCGGACAGCGCTCGCCGCTTCGAGCGCAAGGTGCTCGGCCAGGCGCTGGCACTCGATGGGCTGAGCTATTCAGTGCTGGCCCTCGGTGATCGCCAATACCCTCAATTCTGCGGCTTTGCCCGACGCCTGCACCACTGGCTCGAAACCCGGGGCGGCCACAGGCTGTTCGCCCCGGTCGAGGTCGACAGCGGCGATCCGTACGCGTTGCGCTACTGGCAGCAGCAGCTCAGCCAGATCACTGGCGGCGCGCCCGTCGTGGCCTGGCAGACACCGCGCTTCGACAACTGGACCCTGCGTCGACGCGAATGGCTCAACCCGAACAGCCAGGGTTGCGGCGTCTACCTGCTCGGCCTGAGCGCCCCCTCTGCGAGCACCTGGCAAGCCGGCGACCTGGTGGAAATCCTGCCACGCCAGAGCAGCGCGGTTATCGAGCAGTTCCTCAGCGGTCTCGGCCTGGACGCCGCCAGCCCGGTCCAGGTCGACGGTTTGTCGGAAACACTCGCCCAGGCCCTGGCAAGCCGCCAGCTACCGGAACATCGCGGACACCTGGTCGGTCTGCATGCCCAGGCGCTGGTCGATGCCCTGGTACCGCTGGCGCAACGTGAATACTCGATTGCGTCCATCGCCAGCGACGGTGAACTGGAGCTACTGGTGCGCCAGGAACGGCACGCCGATGGCCGCCTCGGGTTGTGTTCCGGCTGGCTGACCGAGCAGGCACCGCTGGGTACGGCGATCAGCCTGCGCCTGCGGCGCAACAGCGCTTTCCACCTGCCGGACGCCCCCTGCCCACTGATCCTGATAGGCAACGGCACCGGCCTGGCCGGCTTGCGCAGCCTGCTCAAGGCGCGCATCGCCGAGGGTCAGCAACGCAACTGGCTGCTGTTTGGCGAACGCAACCAGGCCCATGATTTCTATTGCCGAGAAGAGTTGCAGGGCTGGCTGGCCAGCGGCGATCTGGCGCGCCTGGACCTGGCGTTTTCCCGCGACCAGCAAGCCAAGATCTACGTGCAGGATCGCTTGCGTGAAGCCGCCGACGAACTGCATCGCTGGCTCGCCGAAGGCGCAGCGATCTATATCTGCGGCAGCCTGCAAGGGATGGCTGCGGGCGTCGACCAGACGCTGGTCGAGCTGCTCGGTGCCGAGGCGGTCGAGCAACTGATCGAGCAGGGACGTTATCGCCGGGACGTCTACTAACCCCTGAGAAACGCGCCCAGTTGCATGGGCGCGGCCAACCTTCAGACCGGCTGCAGTTTCTGCTCGAACACCGCGACACCCTCCAGATCGCGCAACACCACGTTCATCTCGCCACTCTGACCGTCGATGTTCACCTCGCCAAAAAACTGGAAGCCGGCGAACGGTGAACTGTTCTGCACGGCGGGTGCCTTCTCGAACACCACCCGTGGACCGAAAGTCTTGTCGAGCACATTGGGACCGAAACTGCCGGCGTTCAAAGGCCCGGCGACAAACTCCCAGAACGGCTCAAAATCCTGGAACGCGGCACGGTCCGGGTGATAGTGGTGGGCCGCGCAATAGTGAACATCGGCGGTCAACCAGACCGTGTTGCGCACCTGCTGCGCCCGCAGGTAGCCGAGCAGTTCGGCGATCTCCAGTTCACGCCCCTGGGCCGCTCCGGGGTCGCCGTTGGCAATTGCTTCCCAGCGCGGTACACCCGGGCTGACCTCACCATCAGGCACACCGAGGCCGATCGGCATGTCGGCAGCGATGACTTTCCATTGCGCCTGGGAACCCTTGAGTTGGCCCTTGAGCCATTCCAGTTGCTCGCGGCCGAGAAAGGCCTTTTGCGCGCCCAGGTTGTCGTCGTTCGGCCCGCGATAGCTGCGCATGTCGAGCACGAACACATCAAGCAACGGCCCATAGCTGAGCTTGCGATAGATCCGCCCACCGCCGTCGGCCTGCTGCCGGCGCAACGGCGCGTATTCCAGCCAGGCCTGGCGCGCATGGCCGACCAGGCTGTGGATATCCTTGCTCTTGTAGCGCTCGTCCAACTGCTTGCTGGGCGACCAGTTGTTGGTCACCTCGTGATCGTCCCATTGCCAGATCTGCGGGACCTCGGCGTTGAAGCGCCGCAGGTTGTCGTCCATCAGGTTGTAGCGGTAGTTGCCGCGAAACTCGTCGAGGGTCTCGGCGACCTTGCTCTTGGCCTCGGTGGTGAGGTTGCGCCAGATCCGTCCGCTTTCCGTGGTGATCTGCGCCGGGATCGGGCCATCGGCGTAGATCGTGTCGCCGCTGTGGATAAAGAAGTCCGGCAGGCGCAGACGCATGGCCTCGTAGATGCGCATGCCACCGATGTCCGGGTTGATGCCGAAGCCCTGGCCGACGGTGTCACCGCTCCAGACGAAGCGGATGTCGCGACGTTGTTGCGGCACGCTGCGCAGGTGGCCGAACCAGGGTTCGCTGGAAGTACCGGTCTGGGCGTCCTCGAAGCGCACGCGGTAGAAAATCGCCTGGTCGACCGGCAGGCCGGTCAGTTCTACCCGGGCGGTGAAGTCGGTACGGGCGTCGGCCAGCGCCGAGACGAACCGGCGCGGGTTGCTGAAGACACTGCGAGTGTCCCACTCCACCACCATCCGGGCCGGACGATCGGTGCGGCTCCAGACTATTGCCTTGTCGCCCTGCAAGTCGCCGGACTGCACGCCATCAGTCAATTGTGGACGATCCTTGACCGAAGCGATCACTGCGGGGGCCAGGCCGGGCAGGAGAATACCGGCGCCTACGGCCTGCATGACACGACGGCGTCCGAGATTGAAATCGCTCATGGTGAATTCCCTGAAAAAGCCAAGTGCTGAACTTAGCTTCGGGGAATGAAAGAGGTATGACAGTGACAAGCGGAGTAAGCGAATCATGGCGAGCGGGCTTTTCGGAACGCCGCACCGCCGCGCTCAGTGGTAAAGCAGCCGCAAAACCAACACCACAGCGTATCTGATGAACCGCAAGTGCAGGCTTTCGGGGGAGCGTTGCTCCCCAGCGCGGGCAAGCCCGCTCACCACAAAAAACCGCGCGCCACAAAAGCCTGCTCGCCACAGAGTGGCGTACCTTCAGCAGGCTAAATCGTGGATCAGGCCTGCGCTGGCTGAGCGACCAGTTCGACCGCTTCCGGGCGCTTGAGCACCGCATAAACCACCGCCGTCAGCAAGCTGCCGGCAATGATCGCCAGCAGGTACGGCAAGGCATGGTTGATCGCATTCGGGATCAGCAGCACGAACAACCCGCCATGGGGCGCCATCAGCTTGCAGCCGAAGTACATCGACAAGGCGCCGGTCAGCGCACCACCGGCGATGCTCGCCGGAATCACCCGCAACGGGTCCTTCGCCGCAAACGGGATCGCGCCTTCGGAGATGAAGCACAACCCCAGCACAAACGCTGCCTTGCCCGCCTCGCGCTCGCTCTGGGCAAACTTGCGTCGGGCAATCAGCGTGGCGATCCCCAGGCCGATCGGCGGCACCATGCCGGCCGCCATGGTCGCCGCCATCGGTGCATAACTCTGCGACGCCAACAGCCCCACCGAGAACGCATAGGCCGCCTTGTTGATCGGCCCGCCGAGGTCGACACACATCATCCCGCCCAGCACCACCCCGAGCAGGATCGCGTTGGTGGTGCCCATGCTGTCGAGGAAATGCGTCAGACCTTCGAGCATCCCCGCCACCGGCTTGCCGACCACGTAGATCATCACCAATCCGGTGAACAGACTCGCCAGCAACGGAATGATCAGAATCGGCTTCAAGGCTTCCAGACTGACCGGCAAGCGGGCGTAACGATTGATCGCCTTGGCGCTGTAGCCAGCCAGGAAACCGGCGACGATACCGCCGATGAAGCCGGCACCGAGGGTGCTCGCCAGCAACCCGCCGATCATGCCCGGCGCCAGACCGGGACGGTCGGCAATCGAGTAGGCGATGTAGCCGGCCAGCAGTGGCACCATCAGTTTGAACGCACTCTCACCACCGATCTGCATCAGTGCCGCCGCGAGGGTACCGGGCTCCTTGAAGGCGGTGATGCCGAACACGAACGACAAGGCGATCAACAGACCACCCGCCACCACCATCGGCAACATGAACGACACACCGGTCAGCAGGTGTTTGTAGACGCCGGTCTTTTCCTGCTTGGCCGGTGCCTGGCCGGCACCCGCCGCCGCACTTTCCAGTTGCCCCTCGGCCAGGGCCTTGTTCAGCGTCGCATCCGGCTGCTTGAGGGCGATGCCGGTGCCGCAGCGGTAGATCTTCTTGCCGGCGAAACGCTCGGTGGCGACTTCGATATCGGCCGCCAGCAACACCACGTCGGCCTCGGCGATGGCCTGGGCGCTCAGCGGATTACGCGCGCCAACCGAGCCCTGGGTTTCCACCTGCAACTCGTAACCGAGGCGCTTGGCCGATTGCTGCAAGGCTTCGGCCGCCATGAAGGTGTGGGCGACGCCAGTCGGACAGGCAGTCACCGCCACCAGCCGCGCCGGCCGCTGACCGGGCGCAGTTGCGTCGACCGACGGCTCAGCGGCGACATGCACCTTGGCCTCTGCGGCGCCGCGACTCAGCACGCCGTCGACATCCTGCAGGGCCTGGGCCGGCGCGGCCTGATAGACCCGCTTGCCGACGAACCGCGACATATCCACAGGCACGCTGCTGACCAGCAGCACCCACTCCGCCGCCGCGAGGGTGCTCGCCGACAGTTGACGTTCCGGGTGGCGCGGGTCGTGCACTTCTACGCTGGTGCTCCAACCCAGGCGCAAGGCCGCTGCCTCAAGCAGGCGAGCGCACAACACACTGGTGACCATGCCATTCGGGCAGGCGGTAACAATGGCTACGTTCATCACAATCCCTCTTATTCTTCTGTCAGGGCGTGCACGCTGACGCCGTGTTCAAGCTGCGCCAATTGCGCCCGGTCACTGATGCCGAAACCGATCTGGGTCACCGCCTGGGCGGCAATCGCCGTGGCGGTACGCAGCGTCTGCTGAGCCGGATGGCCACAGAGCAGACCATGGAGCATGCCCGCCAGCAACGAATCGCCGGCACCGACGGTGCTCGCCACGCTGACCTTCGGCGGCTGTGCATGCAGCGCCTCGGTCGCGCCAAACCAGTTGACCCCCTCGGCGCCCTGGGACACCACCACGTGCTCAATGCCCTGGGCCTGCAGACTGGCTGCAGCCTCGGCCTGTGCCTGGGCAGTGTCCACCGGACGCCGCAGGACCTCGGACAATTCTTCGGTATTGGGTTTGACCAACCACGGCGCTGCCGCCAACCCGGCCTGCAAGGCCGCACCACTGGTGTCGAGGGCGACTTTCAGCCCCAGTTGCTTCAAGCGCAACAACAGCGTTTGCAACCATTGCGGGCTGACGCCCCGAGGCAAGCTGCCGGCGACCACCACCGCATCATGGCCGGGGGCGATCCGCTCAAGAGTATCCAGTAATGCCTGCTGAGCCTGATCATCGACCTCTGGGCCCGGCCCGTTCAGATCGGTGACGCGTCCATCCTGCTCGGCCAACTTGATATTGCTGCGGGTTTCTCCCGGCACGCGAACAAACGCATCGACAAAACCACGGAGGGCAAACAGCGTCTCGAAGGGCTGCGGATTGTCCGCGCCGAGAAAACCGCTCACGGTCAGTTGATGGCCCAGGTCGGCCAGCACCTGGGCGACGTTCACACCCTTGCCGGCCGCGTGGGTCTGCATCGACAGGCTGCGATTGACCTCGCCGGGTTCCAGCCGTGCCAGTTGCACGGTCAGGTCCAGCGCCGGGTTCAGGGTCAGGGTCAGAATCCGCGCCATTACATCGCCTCCACGAGAGCACGCACTTCCTCGGCGCTGCCCACGGCCAAGGCCGAGCGTGCCAACGCCTGGGCTGCCGGCAGAGCCAGTTCGCGCACCCGCGCCTTGACCTCGGGAATACTCCGCGCGGCCACACTCAATTCATCGACGCCGAGGCCGACGAGCACCGGCACCGCCAGCGTATCGGCCGCCAGCTCGCCGCACACGCCGACCCACTTGCCATGGGCATGGGCAGCTCGCACGGTGATGTCGATCAGTTGCAGCACCGCCGGGTGCAGGCCATCGGCCTGGGCCGAGAGCGTCGGATGGCCGCGGTCAATGGCCAGGGTGTACTGGGTCAGGTCGTTGGTGCCGACGCTGAAGAAATCCACCTCGGCCGCCAGCACCGGCGCCAGCAGCGCCGCCGATGGCACTTCGATCATGATCCCCAGTTGCAGGTCGGCCACCGGAATTTCCCGGCGCAGGCGCTCGGTCATGTCGCGGGCCTGGCGCCATTCGGCGACGCTGCCAACCATCGGGAACATGATCCGCAGTGGCCGGTTGTCAGCCGCCCGCAACAGCGCGCGCAACTGGCTTTCCATGATCTGCGGCCGTTGCAGGGTCAGGCGGATGCCGCGCACGCCGAGGAACGGATTCTCCTCCTTGGCGATCGGCCAGTAGGGCAGCGGCTTGTCGCCGCCGACATCCAGGGTACGCACCACCAGCGGACGCCCGCCCAGGCCGTCGAGCACACGCCGGTATTCGGCTTCCTGGGTCGCTTCGTCCGGTGCCTGCGAGTGTGCCATGAAGATCAGTTCGGTACGCAGCAGGCCGATGCCTTCGGCGCCCTGCTCCACCGCAGCGGCAACGCCGGCGCTTTCACCGATGTTGGCGAAGACTTCCACCGCGTGACCATCGCCGGTCAGCGCCGCTTCGTGACGTTGTTCGGCCGCCAGACGCAGGCGCTGTTCACGGGTGTCGCGTTCCTGGAGCGCACGCTGCAAGACCGCCTCATCCGGCGACACATGCAGGCGACCGCGCAAGGCATCGAGCAACAGCGTGGTACCCGATGCCAGCAACAATACCTCGGCCCCCGCGCCAACCAGCGCCGGAATCCCCAGGGCCCGGGCCACGATCGCACTGTGGGCAGTGGCCCCGCCACGGGCGGTGAGAATACCGGCGACCCGCGTCGGATCGAGGCGCGCCACATCCGACGGGCCGACCTCGTCCATCACCAGCACATAGGGCTCGTCCGGCTCGGCCAGAGTCTGCACACCGCACAACTGCGCCAGCACTCGCCGGCCAATATCACGCAGGTCCGCCGCGCGTTCGGCCAGCAAGGCATCCTGCAGGGACTCCTGCTGACGCGCCGCGGCCTCGATCACCGCCATCCAGCCCGCCTCGGCGCTTTCGCCGAGCTTGAACCGGGAATCGACTTCATCGGTCAGTTCCGGGTCGTCGAGCATTTCCTGGTGGGTGATGAAAATCTCGCGGATCGCCTTGGCCTTGCTGCGCTGGATCAGCGTTTCAATATCCTTGCGGACTTCGCCCAACGCCTCTTGCAGACGCTGGCGCTCGATGGCGGCAGACTGGCCGCGCAGCGGATAGTCGAATGCCTGGGCCACCTGGACATGGGCCGGGCCAATGGCGATCCCTGGCGCGGCGGCGATCGCCTGGAGCTGGCTGCCTGCGGCGGGAGCCGTCAGGACCACGGGCGGCTCTTCCACCGGGGCGCTGACAACGGCGACTTCCGGCAATGGCTCGACCTCTTCGCCCAGCCCCTCTTCCACAGCGGCCAACAGCGCCGGCAGCGCGTCAGCGGCGATGGTCGGCTCGGCAATAAACTCCAGCACCTGACCACGACGGGCGCCGAGGCTGAGCAGCTTGCTCAAGCTTTTCACCGAGACGGCGCTGCCCGGCGCGTCGACGATGCGCACGCGGATATCCCCCTCGAAGCTTTTCGCCAATTGCGCCAGCACCTTCGCCGGACGGGCATGCAGGCCGTGGGCATTCGCCAGGCCAATGCGCGCGCTCGGCCAATCGGCCGGCAGCTCGCCGCCGAGCACTTCCAGTACCGCGCGGCTGCTGGTGGCGCGGCCCAATTCGTGGCCACGGCCTTCGATCAGCAGTGCGCAGAGGCGTTCCAGCAGAGCCTGGTGGGCTTCGCCGAGGCTGGCGAGACAGAACAGACCGTGCAACGGCTGGCCGAGGTAACGGATCGGTTTTTCCGGGGTGACGAAGGCCAGTCCCGGACGCTTGACGGTCTGTTCGCTGTGCAACCACCACAGGCCGTCGCCCAACGGCAGCGCCTCGACCTGCTGCAACACCGCAGCAAAACCGTTGCTCACGCAATCGGCCTGGCGCAACAGGCGGGCACCGCGCCAGACCAGCTCTTCAAAATCTTCGGCGACCACACCGAGGCCGATCATCTGCGCGTCCAGCGCCAGTTCCTGCGGCGCGCCCTGCAGCAGTTTCAACAGCGCTTCGGCGCTGCTGGCACGGCGCAGGGCCTGGCCCAGATCGGTTTCACCGAGGGCGCGGGTGAGCAGTTGCAACAGGAGCAGGTGTTCGTCGGATTTCGCCGCGATGCCGATGGCCAGGTAGACGATCTGCCCGTCGCCCCAATCCACGCCCTCGGGAAATTGCAGCAGGCGCACGCCAGTGACGTGCACCAGGTCACGGGTTTGCGGCGTGCCGTGGGGAATGGCAATGCCCTGGCCGAGAAAGGTCGAACCTTGCGCTTCACGGGCCTGCAGGCCGGCCAGGTAACCCTCCGCAACCAGGCCGTCGGCCACCAGTGAATCGGCGAGCAGTTGCAGGGCGGCAGATTTGTCCACAGCCGACTGGCCCATGGAAATCTGCTCAACGGTGAGCTCGAGCATGCCTTTCTCCTATTCAGCGTCCACGGCTGGGCGCTAGGTATTGTTTTGAATACATCAGCTTAGGCGCGCGGACCGAACAAGGTGCAACGGTCGTGGGGCAGAACCGTGACACGGGCCGCAATCGCCTGAAAATACGCGTGCTGAAACGTTTAATCAGGAATGTAGGACACGTTACTCGATTATTGTCCGACGTAGAAGCCCTGGCGGTCGGCAACGTGGCATGAGCGGTGGGAAGAGTATGGGGTGATGGGCAAGGCTTGAGGGACTTTTCGCAGCAAGGCACGCGCCTGCAAGGGAGCCTCGAACCAGGAATAGGCGTACGACACCAGACAAATCTTGTGTTCGGCTACATCCCTGTAGGCGCCGGGCTTGCCCGCGAATGGGCCCTTGAGGCCGCCAAAAGCTTCGCGGGCAAGCCCGGCTGCTACAGAGCGTGATAACCAGTTTTAGCGGTTGCTGGCCGAGGTCGGGACCGTGGAGGAACCTTCAAGCAATGCATCCACTACCGCCCTCGCCATTTCTACCGAGTGCAACATGCCCCAGAACAGGCTGCGCTCTACCGGATTGGCATGCAGGCCGATTTCGTCACCGTTCAACTCGGCCACCTCCAGCAACTTCGATACGTAGCTCAACGCATCGTGAGCCGTGACGTCGGGCTGGATGGCAAATAGCGTGGGTTTGAGCGGGTCGGCGGGGTCGACGGTTCTGGACAGGGTGACAGCGAGGGAATCAAGCAAGCGGGCCGCATCGGGCCGCGAAGGTTTCACAGGTGGGTCGGAAACGGGAGGCGGATCGGGGGTGATTTTCTTAACCATGGTAAATCTCCTGACTGTTGTAGGGGATCTCCACGCTCGCTGCGACACAAGGGTGGCGAACTGTACGCAGGTTCGCAGACCGGTCAGTCAGGAAAAACCGGCAGGCATAAGCCTCCTGCGCACAGCCCGCCATAAAGCAGACATGAAAAAACCGCATTACGCGGCGCTGTGCGCCCGACTGAAATACCGGGCTGCGAAACCCGTATCGCTGAATAGGCAGCGACATCAGGAATGTAGACACGGCCACCGATGCACACAACATTCTCCCACGCCTAAAACCCGTAGGAAATATAAGTTCTTTTTGAAAGCTATTTCTCCACGTTACAAGCCGCCCAGGCCCCCTGTATCCGCCGTGCTGATAAAGCGATGGCGACAGAAGCCCTATTCCTTGAAGCCCATACACAGGCCCCCTTCTCACAGCCATCGGCCAAAAATAGGATACGATCAATAAACATGCAGCCTTGAGCTACAGCCAACAAGGAATTATCCGCTTGAAACTCAGTGATATTGCCCAACTGGCCGGTGTGTCCGTCACCACTGCCAGTTACGTCATCAACGGCAAGGCCGAGCAACAGCGCATCAGCAGCAGTACCGTGGAACGGGTACGGGCGGTGGTCGAGCAATACGGTTTCACCCCCAACCCCCAGGCTGCCGGGCTGCGCAGCCGCAAGACGCACACCCTCGGTTTCATCCTGCCGGATCTGGAAAACCCCAGCTACGCGCGTATCGCCAAACTGCTGGAACAAGGTGCGCGAGCGCGGGGCTACCAACTGCTGATCGCCAGCTCCGACGATGAACCGCAGAGCGAACGCGAGCTGCTGCAACTGTTCCGCGCCCGCCGCTGCGATGCGCTGTTCGTCGCCAGTTGCCTGCCGGGCGAGGACGACAGCTATCGGCAGTTGCAGGAGCGCGGCCTGCCGATCATCGCCATCGACCGGGAAATGCAACCGGAACACTTCTGTTCGGTGGTCAGCGATGACCATCAGGCCAGCCTGCAACTGACCCGCAGTGTGCTGCAACCGACACCCCGGCATATCGCCCTGATCGGCGCCCGGGCTGAACTGAGCATCAGTCAGCAGCGGTCCGCGGGCTTTCAGGAAGCGCTGGACGGTTTCGCCGGCGAGGTGCTGATCGAGCATGGCGAAGCCTTCAGCCGCGAATGTGGTCGGGCGCTCATGGACCAACTGGTCCAGCGCCTGGGCCATCTGCCCGACGCCCTGGTGACCACCTCCTACGTGCTGCTGCAAGGCGTGTTCGATGCCTTGCAGGCGCACCCGCTCAACGCGCAACCGCTGCGCCTGGGCACCTTCGGCGACACGCAGTTGCTGGATTTCCTGCCGCTGCCGGTCAACGCCATGGCCCAGCAGCATCAACTGATCGCGGACAAGGCCCTGCAACTGGCCCTGGCCGCCATTGAGGAAAAGGACTACCAACCCGGCGTCCAGGCCATCGCCCGGACCTTCAAGCAGCGCATCCGCGAGGCTTGAACATGGAACTGATCGACACCCATACCCACCTCGATTTCCCCGACTTCGACACCGACCGTCGCGAACTGCTCGAACGCAGCCGCGCCCTCGGCGTCGGGCGGATGGTGGTGTTGGGGGTCTATCGGGACAACTGGCAGCGGGTCTGGGATCTGGTACAAAGCGACCCGCAACTGCATGCGGCGCTCGGCCTGCACCCGGTGTACCTGGACGAGCATCGCCCGGAAGATGTCGACGACCTGCGCGACTGGCTGGCCCGCCTGGCGGGTCACCCGCAACTGTGCGCAGTGGGCGAATTCGGCCTGGACTATTTTCTCGCGCAACTCGATCGTGAACGCCAGCAAGCGCTGTTCGAGGCGCAACTGAAGCTGGCGGCGGATTTCGAACTGCCTGCGCTGCTGCATGTGCGGCGCAGCCATGCCACAACTATCGCCACACTCAAACGCTTTCGCCTGGCGCGGGGCGGGATCATCCATGCCTTTGCCGGCAGCCGCGAGGAAGCTCGGGAATACCTCAAGCTGGGCTTCAAGCTCGGCCTAGGCGGTGCCGGCACCTGGCCGCAGGCGCTGCGCCTGAGCAAGGTGATCGCCGAGCTGCCGCTCGAGGCCGTGGTGCTGGAAACCGATTCTCCGGACATGGCCCCGGTGATGTTCCCCGGCATGCGCAACAGCCCGGAACACCTGCCGGCCATTTGCGCCGCCCTCGCCGAACTGATGGGCATCAGCCCACAGGCCCTGGCCGCCGCCAGCAGCGCCAACGCCTGCGCGCTGTTCAACTGGTCAGCGACTCCGGCCTGAACGTTCGCCAGTGCTTCACACCCGAAAGGCCCCGATCAGTTGCTTCAACTCGACCACTTGGGCCGATAGCTGCCGACTGGCACTTTCGGTCTGGTGTGCACCCTCGGCAGCCCGCTCGCCAGCCCGATTGATCTCGACGATGTTCTGGTCGATGTCATGGGCCACTGCGGTCTGCTGTTCAACGGCAGCGGCGATTTGCTGGTTCTGGTCAACGATCATGCCCACCGCACCCAGGATATTTTCCAGCGCCCGTTGGACTTTTTCCGACTGCCCGACCGTCCCATCGGCCATCTGATGGCTGACACCCATGGCCTTGACTGCGGCGCCAACACCGCTGTGCAGCTTGCCAATCATCTGCTCGATCTCTTCGGTCGATTGCTGAGTGCGTTTGGCCAAGGTGCGGACCTCGTCGGCCACCACGGCAAAACCGCGTCCCTGCTCGCCGGCGCGCGCAGCTTCGATGGCGGCGTTCAGAGCCAGCAGATTGGTCTGTTCGGCAATGCTCTTGATCACGTCGAGGATCTGGCTGATGGACTGGCTGTCGATCGCCAACTGATTGATGACCTGCACCGACTGGTCAATTTCACCGGCCAACTGGACGATACAGCCCTGTTGCGACTCCACCAGGGCCCGACCGCTGAGGGTTTCGTCATTGACGCGGTGAGCACTGCTGACCGCCACCGCAGCGCTGCGTGCCACCTCCTGGGCACTCGCCGACATCTGGTTCATGGCCGTGGCGACCTGCTCGATCTGACTGCGCTGGCCGGCTACCGCCTGATTGCTGCGAGCCGATACTGACTCCACTTGTCCAGCCTGGCGTTCGACTTCGCCAACGGTATCTCCAACCCGCTCGATCAGATCGTGGATCTTCGCCACGGTACCGTTGAACACAGCGCCCAACTCACCCAACTCGTCGCGGCTGTGGGCCACGAAGTTGACCGTCATGTCCCCCGCCGCGACCTTGTCCATCATATGGCCCAGGCGCCGCAGCGTGGTACGGGTCGAGACGTAGAAACCGCCGTAGAGATAGACGATCGAGAGAAACACTACCGCCAGCGCCGCCACCAGCAGGAGCATTTGCAGTCGTTTCTGCTGCAGACGCTGCTGCAGTTCCTGGCCGAAGTAAGCCAGGGTCGCATCGTTGAGCTGGTAGGTCTGGGCCATCACGTTACTGATCTGCTCATAAAACGCCGACCAGGGCGCGTCCAGGGTGTCGGCCATCACGACCTGCTCCTCGAACAGCTCGCTGGCCTTTTTCAGCGAGGCATGACTGGCGCTGGCCAGTGAGTCCAGCGCCGTGTGGGCATTACGACTGCCGCCCAGCGCATCCTGCAGCCTGAGGGCATATTCGGCCTGCAACTTTTCGAGCTGTTGCAGTAACTCGTCGAAGCGGGTGCTTGATGAGGAATTGAGAAATCCCTGACCCAGGGAATAGGCGCCCATGGCACGACCTTCACCAAGGGTCTGGGTGACTTGCGGCGTGACACTGGTGATCAATTCGCTCAACTGGCGCAGGTCGCTTTGCCCATCGCGGCTGAGCCCTGACTGGCTGGCGACGATCTTGGCGAAGATCTGGGCCTTGCCCAGCAGCTTTTCGATCAGTGCACTTTTGCTTTGTAGGGAGGTTTCGCTTTGCTGGGCCTTGAGTGCAGCGATCAATTCATCGCGCTTGCTGGTGAACAATGCCAATTGTTCCGGATCGCCGGTTACCGCCATCAGGCCTTGCAGGCGGGCTAATACGTTTTGTTCGAGTTGGCTGATCCGCCCTTCCAGATCGCCGGCCTTGCCGGATTGACCGAGCACGGCATTGATCTGCACCTGGTTGTTCAGGGTTTCCAGATCTCGACGTAGGGTCAGGCTGCTGCCGAGCAGATCCAGGCTTTGCAGCTCGACTTCGGTTGCGGAGAACTCGCGGTAGGAATCACGAACCAGATAGAAGCTGGTCACCAGCATCGGCAAGAAGAACAGCACGCTGATCAGGCTGAACTTGCGTCCAAAACTCAGGCGATTCATCAGGGTGACGGCGGGCAATAGCAGACTTTTCACTAGAACGCTCCCTTCCTGTTATTTTTATAATGGCGACCACAGCGAGGCATACAGCCAGTACCCGTAGCGACTGCCTGTATAACGTAATTTGGAAGGAGTTTTTGTAACTTAAAGTTAACCGACCCTAGGAGTCAGCGCTGACGGGCCGGCGCTTTCGCGCCTGAACCCAGCACCCACAGGTTCTGTGATGTATACAGAAAATGGGCCCGGCGCAGCCCTGGGGGAAGCGGATTTATCCGCGAACACACCAGAACAGGCAACGCCAATCGCTAGTGGCCTGAGTGGCTACTAGCGAATCAACACTGTCCATAAAGCAAACCCGGCATACCAGAGCACCGCTGCCCGCAGCAGCAGTTCCCAGAGGCTGTCCAGGCTGGAGACGCCGTCCGGGCCCTCAGCCGAGGCGGGGACTTCACCGGCCACGCGCCCGACCTTTTCGATCAGTTGCCGGGCGCTGATGTCCCAGTTGAGCAGTTCGTGCAGCATGATCCGGCTGACCGCGACAAAATTGCCGACCAACGCCAGGCTCGCCGCCAACAGCCGCACCGGCAGCCAGTCGAAGGCATGGCGCAGCAAGGTGGCACGTTCGGCCAGCGCCGGGTTCTGGCTGTGCTCCGCCGCCAGGGCGAGCAGGCGATAACTCAAGGCCGCCACCGGCCCGAGCAGGAAGTACCAGAAGATCACCGCAAAGAAACTCTGGTAGGCCTGCCACAGCAGATAGCCCTGGACCTTCTCCAGCAGTTCTTCGCCATTGTCGGCGCAGGTCAGGTCCATGTCGCGCCGGGCCACATGGACGCCGGCCTGCAGATCACCGCGCCGCCAGGCATCGCGGAACGGCCCCAGCGCTGCCAACAGATCACCACGCCCCAGGCTGTAGACTACCACCAGCAGGTGCACCGGCAACGCCAGCAAGCCATAGGCCACCGGCTGCAGCACCATCAACAGCAGGGCCAGCAGAAGCACGGGCAACAGCACCAGAAGCCCCAGGATCAGCCAGGGATGTTGACCCCAGCGCGGGCTGGCTTCGAGTCTGGCCAGTTCGCCCAGCCAGGCGCCATCACGCTGGACACGCTGGCGCAAGGCAGAGAACTTCTCGATCCAGACCGCCAGCAGCAACACCAGAAAACTCATTGCGATTCTCCTTCTTCCAGCAGGGCAGCGCGAAAACGCTGCCAATCAAAGCCCGCACCCGGGTCGGTCTTGCGTCCGGGAGCGATGTCACTGTGACCGCAAATCCTTTGCGGGGTGATGGCCGGGTAGGCCGCCATCAGCTGACGAGTCAAGGTAATCAGCGAATGGTACTGCGCCTCGGTGAATGGCAGATCATCGGTGCCTTCCAACTCGATGCCCAGGGAAAAATCGTTGCAGGTTTCGCGCCCTTCGAAACTCGACACGCCCGCATGCCAGGCCCGTCCCAGACAGGAGACAAATTGCGTGACCTGGCCGTCACGTTCAATCAGAAAGTGCGCAGATACGCGTAAATGAGCGATACCTTCAAAGTAGGAGTGTTCCGAAATATCCAGACGATTCTGGAAAAACTCCTGTACTTTTCCGGTAGCAAATTGCCCCGGCGGCAGGCTGATGTTGTGGATCACCAACAGGGAAACTTCCCCTTCGGGGCGCTCGTTGAAGTTGGGCGAAGGACAGTGAACGACCTCCTGGCACCAACCCGTGGCGGGATCCAGCTGCATACAGATTCCTTCGAGGATGAAAGCGACAGCCCCAGTATGCCGTGAGATCAGCCACTATGGGCAGCGACCGCGCAGAAAAACCTCAGCGGCTCTTCAGCCGCCGCAGGTTGCCGATGACCGACGCCAGGGCACGGTCGAACAACTGCGTGTCGTCCAGCAGACGAACCGCGCCGCGACGAAATTCGACGGCCAGTCCCTGGGCAGTACGCTCCAGTACCTTCATGCCGGTACGGTTGACAAAAATGTACTTTCCAGTGGGTTCGACGATCGCCGCCAATTTACAGCGCAGGACAGACTCTTCGTCTTCGCGGATCTCGACCCAGTTGCCGATCCGCAACTGTCGTACCCACACCAGACCGGCATCGTCCTCCGGCAATGCGACCACACGCTCCTCGCGGTGGCTGTCATCGGCCGCACTCAGGACAATTTCCTCCAGCACCTCGACCATCGCCGGTTGTTGCGCATCGCTCGCCACCGGTTCGACACTCTGTTTGGCCAGGCGCTGGAAAACCTGGACGTGGAGGCTTTCCAACTGACTGAAGAATTCACTGGTGGCAAACGGATCGAACGCCGCGCTGGCCAGGCCGTCGCGCAGCGCCTTGAGCAGGCCGGGCACCAGTTCTAGCAAACGCGGACGAGCATCCACCAGGCCCTGGGGATCGGCGCTCCAGATCAACTCGTCCATGGTTTGCAGGCCGGCCTGCCATTCGGCCGACTGCTCACTGTGCTTGAGCCAGACCAGCAGCAACACTTTGCTCCAGGCCTCTTGCAGCAAACGCACCACGACTTCGGGCAGGGTTCTGCCCAGCAGCCGCTCGTTCAACACTTCCTGGACCCGTTGCCGTGCCAGTTCGGCCTTGGCCCGGCCCTCTTCGGCATCGCGGGTGCGTTGTTCGAGCAGTTCACTGCGGCGACGCTCATCGCTGGTGAAGGCGAGGAAATCCGTCAGCAACTCGGTGAAAATCGCCGGGTCGTCGACAAAATCATTCAGCAGCCGCTGCACGATCTGCTCGATACGCAGGTACAGGACGTCACGCTGATAATCGTCGCGAGCCCCCCAGCCCAGAGACGCCGAGGCGATTTCGTTGAGCAGGCGTCGAGCCGGGTGGCTGCCACGGCTGAAAAAACTCTTGTCCACCACCGCCACTTTCAACATCGGGATCTGCAGGCGCCCGATCAGCGCCTTGAGGCGGTCCGGCAGGGTGCGGTCGTCGAGGATGAATTCGAAGAGCATCGCGATCAGGTTGATCACGTCCTCGTCGACGCCGCCCACCACCCGCGACTTGCCACTCTTGACGCTGACGCGGGTGAGCAATTGCTCCAGTTGATTGCGCAGGTCGAAATCGTCCGCTGCCGCCTGGGCCGGCACGTATTGCTGCAGGTGTGACAGCAGCCGCAGCAGGTCGCGGGTGGAAATAGGCTGGACTTCCGAGGCGGCGTCCAGCTTGGGGGCAACACTGCCACGCACATGCAGCAAGAGTTCCTGCAGGGCCGAAAACACTTCCTGAACGCTGGCATCGAGTGATGATGTGCCCGACGCCTCCCCCTGGCTGGAGCGTGCGCTCGCCACCGGACGATCGGAAGCGCGACGGGCCGGCGCGGCCTTGAGTTCGGGCAATACGCCGGTGGCAATCAGCAACTGATTGGCTTCGGCATACAAATGATCGGCATCGCTCAAGACATACTTTTCGAACAGCTTGAGGATGATCAGCTTGACCTTGATCTCCACGCCGAGGTCACGCCCGGCCTCGAGGAAATACTCGCAAAGCATCGCCGGGCCCATGGGGTTGCTCTGATCGTCGAGACGCCGGGTGATCAACGCATTCAGACGAGCGGTCAGTTGACCGAGGGCCAGGCCATCGCGACTGAGGACCTTGGCGACCATCGCATCCAGCGCGACCGTTTTTTCCAGCTCATCATTCGGAACCAATGCCAGCTTGTCGTAGGACATCGGCGCAGCCAGTGTCACCTCATGAACGTCATACTGGTCCAGAGCGGCGAATGCCTCGGCAAAGCGCTCGTGGAAGCCGCGCTCGATGTGCTTGCGCTTGAGCCGCAGGTCGCGCATGGCCTCGAAGAAGGTATTCTGATCGACGTTGTTCAGCGCCCTGTCGGCCATTTCGAACAGCGTGTCGTCGGCATTATCGAACAATGCCTGCAAGCCTTGTCGCAGTTGCAGGGCCGCCTTGTCGCGGACCTGAATCAGAACCACGGGCAAACGGGCGAGCGGCGACGGCGTCGCTCGTTCTTCGGTGGCCTTGTGCAAAGGCACGACCTTCCCGTCATTGTGCATCCAAGCCTCCCACTGCGGTTCTTTGATTCGGCGTGAACAATCGGTTTGCGCGCGATGTTGGTGTAGTCGCTCGCAAACCGCTCTCGGCGGCTGCCAAGGCGGCCGTCGGTGTCGATAATCGGGGGAATCACAGAGACGTCAAAGCTATGACGCCAATTACAAGTCATATTATCTTGCAAAAGATGTCACTTTTGCCAGCGAACTCTGCAACTCGTTTTCACCCTGTCGTTGAGTAGACCGCCGAAGACGTGAAAACGCTCACGGCAAACGACAAAATGCAGGCTCGCCGGCCCAGGTCGATGGACGCGCCTTGGGTTGGCGGGCGCCTGGCCCCTATAATCGGGCGACTTTGTTTGTGGAGCCCGTTATGCCGAATTTACGCCTCGCCGACCTGACCGCCGAAATCGAAGCCAACGTACGCCGTGCGCTGCTCGAAGACATCGGCAGCGGCGACATCACCGCACAACTGATCCCCGCCGAACGGCTGGCCAAAGCCACCATCATCACCCGCGACGAGGCAACCATCGCCGGAACCGCCTGGGTCGATGCGGTGTTCCGCCAGCTCGACCCACGGGTCGCGGTGCACTGGCAGGTCGGCGATGGCGAACGGGTCAGCCCGAACCAGGCACTGTTTCACCTCGAAGGCCCGGCGCGCTCGCTGCTCAGTGGCGAACGCAGTGCGCTGAACTTTCTGCAGATGCTGTCGGGCGTCGCCACCCATGCGCGCTACTACGCCGACCAGGTTGCCGACACCCAGGTCAAACTGCTCGATACCCGCAAGACCTTGCCGGGCCTGCGCCTGGCGCAGAAGTACGCGGTGACCTGCGGCGGCTGTCACAACCATCGCATCGGTCTGTACGACGCCTTCCTGATCAAGGAAAACCACATCGCCGCCTGCGGCGGGATTGCCCAGGCCATCAGCGCGGCGCACAAGATCGCTCCGGGCAAGCCGGTGGAAGTCGAAGTGGAAAGCCTGGACGAGTTGAAGGAAGCGCTGGCGGCCGGCGCCGATATCATCATGCTCGACGAACTGAGCCTGGACGACATGCGCGAAGCCGTGCGCCTGAACGCCGGCAAGGCCAAGCTGGAGGCCAGCGGCGGCATCAATGAACAGACCCTGCGGCCGATCGCCGAGACGGGCGTCGACTACATTTCGATTGGCGCGATGACCAAGGATGTGAAGGCGGTGGACCTGTCGATGCGCTTGAGCCTCTGACCGCCACCGCACCTGCGGGTGCGGCCTTCAGTGCAACTGAAAGTGCCGCGCCTCATGCTCCAGCAACCACTGCTTGGCCACCAGCCCACCACCAAAACCGGTGAGCGTGCCATTGCTGCCGATCACCCGGTGACAAGGCACGATCACCGGCACCGGATTGCGCCCGTTGGCCGCGCCCACCGCCCGTGACGCCTTGGGTCGGTTGATCTGCTGGCTGATCTGCCCATAGCTGGTGACGCCACCATAGGGAATCGTCACCAACGCTTCCCACACCTCACGCTGAAAAACCGTCCCCAGCATGTTGAGTTTGAGATCGAACACCAGGCGCTCACCGGCGAAATACTCCTCCAGTTGCCGCCGCACCGGCGCGAGTTTTTCCGGTGAGTGCAACCAACCGGCCAGCGGCGTCTGGGGCCGGTAATCCAACTCGAAACGTAGCTCGCGCAGACCGTCGTCATCGGCCACCAGCATCATCGGCCCGATGGGCGAAGGGATCACGTCGTAATAGATCGGATGTGTTGTCATTTGCGGCTCCTGCGTATCAATTCCGACGCCACGGCCTGGCGCCACAGGTACATGACCGAGTACGCCCGCCATGGGCGCCAGTCTTCGGCCAGGGCCTCCAGGGCCCGGGTACTCAATGGTGGCCCTTGCGTGACCACTTCCCGACGCAGGATCAGGTCTGCGGCGGGGAACGCATCCGGGTGATTGAGCACCCGCATGGCAATGTAATGGGCGGTCCACTCGCCGATACCCGGCAAAGAGACCCAGTTGCGGACGAAATCCTCCAGACGCTGCTCGGTGCGAAAGTTCACCCGTCCATCGAGCAGAGCCCGGGCGATGCCCTGGATCGTCGCGGTGCGAGCCCGGATAACGCCGATGGCGCCCAGGTCGGCCTCGAGCAGTTGTTCCGGCGTCGGGAACAGTCGGTCCAGTCCGGGCGCGGGTGGTGCTTCAATGACGCTACCAAAACGACTCAACAGGCGCGCGGCCAAGGTGCGTGCCGCGGCAACGCTGACCTGCTGCCCCAACACCGCCCGCACCGCAACCTCGAAACCGTCCCAGCCGCCGGGCAAGCGCTGCCCGGGATAACGCTCGACCAACGGCGCCAGCACGGGGCTCGCGCCCAGGGTGGCGACAATCGCCTGCGGATCGGCATCCAGATCGAACATCCGCCGAATCCGCGTGACCACCGGCAGCATCTGTGCCGGTGGCACATTGAACAACTCCAGCTTCAGCGCATGTGCTTCGCCGGACCAGGGGCTGACGTGCAGCCAACTGGGCGACTCGATGCTGCCGAATACCCGGCGATAGCTGTCCGCCTCGACCACCTCGATACCGGGCAAGGCGCGACCGGCGAGAAAGGCGAGCAGCGCCGTGAAATCGTAGGGCGGCCGATAGCCCAGACGCAGCACCAGAGCATTGCCGGCAGACGTCTTGGGCTTTCGTCGCAACTCCCGGGGCGCGACATGATTGGCCTCGGCAAAGGCCGAATTGAACCGACGCAGACTCTGAAAGCCGGAAGCCAACGCCACCTCGGTGATCGGCAGGGCGGTTTCGGTCAGCAGTTGCTTGGCGAACAGCAGGCGCTGAGTCGCATGCACCGCAATGGGTGAGGCCCCCAGGTGCTGGACAAACAGCCGGCGCAACTGCCGCCCACCGACGTCCAGTCGCGCGGCCAGTTCGTCCAGCGAGTGCTCGGCAAGAAAACCCTCATGGATCAGCTTCAGCGCCCGGGCGACCCGATGTTCGCCGTGCAGCCAGACACTATTACCCGGCGCCAGCTCCGGGCGGCAGCGCAGGCAAGGCCTGAAACCCAATGCCTCAGCGGCCGCGGCACTGGGGTAATACTGCACGTTCTCGACCTTGGGCGGCCGCGCCGGACAGACCGGCCGGCAATAGATCCGGGTACTGAGTACAGCGGTGAAGAACACCCCATCGAACCGCGCATCGCGGCTCAGACGAGCCTTCTCGCAGATATCGGCGGTGGGAAAGGGTGCAGTGATTGTCCTGTTCATGGGCGCAGGTTAGCACCGGGCATGGGGGCGTACTCGCCATTTTCGGACAGCAATGTCCAGAGTTGTCGCACGTCCTCCTCATGGCTCATCGAGCGGCTCAGGCATGAATCCCTTGCTGTGATCGACTCCCCCGGACACCTTGAACTTAAAGAGCTCCTGCTTCCGTCTGCTTCCAGGAATCAAGCGCCTGGACTCGCCTAAACCACTGCTGGAGGTTTGGCAGATCCGTTACAGGGAATTTGCTGCGGTGCTGGTCAGCGAGTGGTGCGGCGATAGCAAAATCGGCGAGCGAAAGACCGGTGTCGCAAATCCATTCCCGATTACCCAGATGCGCATCAAGAATTCTCGCGGCCTCAGTCATAAGCTGTTCTCCGTGAGCAACTTCAATGGGGTCGGGCGAACCCATTCCAGCCAAAGACTTGATCGAGTTCTCCCAATTAAGAATACTGGCGCCCGGCATGAAGTACTGCCCACACCAGAAAAGCCAGCGGTTAACGTCCGCACGGCCACGGGGATCGACAGGGCAAATGGTTTGGCCTGGGGTCATATCCGCCAAGTACTGCATGATGGCGTAAGACTCCCAAAGAGCAAATCCATCATGTTCGAGAACTGGAACCTGATGATTCGGGTTAAGTTTCAAAAACTCTGGAGAGTTCTGCTCCCCCTTGAACAGGTTCACCAACACGAGATCGACTTTGATTTCGAGGTGTTGTACGACCATCAGCACCCGTCGGCTGCAAGTTGATACGAGGTGGTAGTGAAGACGCATGGTTTCCTGCTCCTTGTCTAGTGATCAACGCAGCCATTATTGCCCTGCACACTGACAGAAAGTGTCAGTAGTGATGCGATGCGTGCTTGCTGTCCGCTCCTGTCAGCCGGCGCTATCAGCATGATCCATGGGGCTGCAGTCCTGCCCATGGGTTGAGGGCAAACAGCTCTTTGACTTACCGCCCAATGATGGCAGGATCTCGTTGAGATCCACTCCTCAACAAAGCCACTCATGTCTCGCACAGAACGATTATTTGACTTGATTCAGACCCTGCGAAGCCATCGGTTTCCAGTGACTGGCAATCATTTGGCCAAAGAACTGGGGATAAGCGTTCGTACGCTTTACAGAGATATCGCAACACTTCAGGGACAAGGTGCCAATATTGAAGGAGAGCCAGGACTTGGTTACGTATTGCGCCCTGGCTTCATGCTCCCGCCATTAATGTTTACCGAAGAGGAAATAGAGGCCCTTGTCTTGGGTTCTCGCTGGGTGTCCGAGCGGGCCGACCTTCAACTAAGTAGAGCCGCAAAGGTAGCCTTGTCAAAAATAGCTTCTGTATTACCCCAAGACCTGCGAACCGAACTGGATGCCAGCTCATTGATGGTTGGCACAGTCGCTCAAACAGAAACAGAGGCCATCGATCTGTCGCAGATTCGCCGAGCCATTCGAATCGAGCACAAGGTACAGATCAAGTACCTGGATCTGAAGGGAGCCCGTTCAGAGAGAACGATCTGGCCCGTTGCGCTGGGCTATTTTGACCAGGTTCGGATGCTTGCCGGGTGGTGCGAACTACGGCAAGAGTTCCGTCATTTCAGGACGGATCGCATATCGGCCTTGAGAGTAGAGCCCGAGCGCTACCCTCGTCGGAAGCAGATCTTGCTTAAAGAATGGCGTGAGGTGGACATTCTTCAGCGCATTCAGCGAGCGCGGCAGCCTTTGTCTTAGCGTGCTTGGCGCGGTCCTGGGGTCTACGCATACAGGCAGTGAAACGGCCGACTTTTACGAGCACAGTACAGGCCCACCCCAAAAACAAAAAAGGCCTGCATCACTGCAAGCCTTGATTGTTCTGGTGCCGGAGATAGGAATCGAACCTACGACCTTCGCGTTACGAGTGCGCTGCTCTACCGACTGAGCTACACCGGCGTGGCGCTAACGCTAGCACCAGGCGACGAGCGGAGCAAGCTACTCAGGCTTGATCGCGATGACACCCTGGGCCCAGAAGCGCGGTTGGAAGTGGCCGCCGTATTGCTGCTGATAGAGCTTGTTGCGCTCGTCCAGGTGCGGCACGTCGCGGATCACCACGTAGACCAGGAACAGCACGGCGGCGGTACTGATGCCCATCCAGGACCAGTGGATGAAGGCATTGGGTTTGGCGGGTTCACTTTTCCAGACATGAATGCCCATCAGCCATCCGACCACCAGGGACAGCCACAACTGGGAGTACGGCATGACAATCACCCCATCGACCATTGATTGGGTCAGGGCGCCGATCAGGCTGGCGAACAGGCAGACTCGCAGCAGGTCGACCGGGTCGTTGGAGTCGGCGCGCTCGCGGACCAGGCGGAAAGTGGCCCAGAGTCCGCGGCCGACCAGCCACATCACCAGCAGGGTGGAAGGGATACCCCACTCGCAGGCCCATTGCAGAATGGCCTGGTGCGGGTGGGCGGCGATGGGGTTGTGGATATCGGCGAAATGCATGGGGCCGAAGCCGAGCCAGGGACGTTCGCGGATCATGTCCCAGGCTTGTTGCCAGATCACGTCACGGGCAGAGAGCGAGGTGGTCAATCGATCGCCGGCGAAGTTCACTACCGTAAGGCCGAGATGATCAGCCAAGACACCAAATACAAACCAGAACAGCAACAGGCCAGTTGCAGCTGCCGGTAATTGCCATGAGAACCAACGTCTACCGCTGCGCCCGCAAATGACCATCAGGCATCCGGCGACGCCCATACCGAGCCAGGTGCCACGCGTACCACCCGAGATCGCGACCATCCACCAGATAGCCAGCAGCACGAATACCCAGAGCCGGGTGGTGCGTTTACTCGCCAACAGTAATGGAAGGGACAGCAGCGGCAGGGTAAAGGTCTGGAACTGGCCGTAGAAGCGCTTGTTCGAGAAGCCTCTCAGGAACGTATCGGCGTCCAGCGTGCCGACACCCGAGGAAAGCGAATGAAACGCCAAAGTCAGGAAGTCGAAACTTTTGAAGGCGCAGATGAACACGATGAAGAGCATCAGCACCCGATCGAGAGAAACGTCATCTGACCGGCGCGTATGGGCGATGGCTCCGGCACAGAGACCACCTGCCGTGATCAGAGCCACTTCCGCGAAAGCCCAAAGCGGTTGGTGCGAGCGCAGAGAAGAAATGGCACCTATTACCAGAATCGATCCACAGCCCAGAACAACAGGCTGATCAACCAAGCTTGGTGAATAGGGTCTCCGCCAGCACAGGAGAAAGACAAGCGCGGTACCGGCAACAATGATCTGCCCGAGGCGCTGAACCGTATGCTCACCAAAACCGCGCCCGAGCACCATCATGCCCAAGAGGAACAGGGCGAATAACAACCAGATTCTTGTTCGTGGAGTTTGGGAGATATCCATCAACGTGTCGAAACGTCCATTTCAAACAGACTCTCGAAAGCTCAAGCTTTTGGAGCCAGCATCAATGGTGCCTTGGGGTAAGCGCGTGAGCAAGCTAGTTGGTTTCCCTTACCGCACCCAAGCTCAAGGTAGCGCTGTGACTCCTCGGTTTGTCCAAGCGCCTTGAATGCGTCGGCCATGCCTACGTATGGTCTTGCATAGCTGGGCCTGAGATTTATGGCATGTTCGAATTCCACTTTAGCATCTTCCGGCTTTCCACGAAGCAGAAGAATTTTTCCGCGTTGGTAATATGCATACTCGTAGGATGGCTTCAACTCCAGAGCCTTTTCAATATTTTTCGAGGCAGCATCAATATATCCGGCATCCAGATAGCTGACCCCCAGATTATAGTAAACCCGATAACCACCAAAGAGACCTGGCTTATCGCCCTGCGCCTCATAATATTGAACAGCTTCATCCCAAACAAGAACTGGCATGGACATAGCTAACAGCCGATCATAGGAAAGCCCAAAAAAATAAACTAAAAAAACAGGTACCAGAGTAACTATGTAAATCTTCTTCAACCGCCGAAGCCCTAGCGCCAAGGCAAAAAACAAACCTGGAGCCCACAGATAACTACGATATAAAACAAATGGTTCCTGCAAACGGACCGAAGCCAGCTCCGTAGCAAACATTACCCATGGAAATAATAAGGCGAAACCCAGCCCTCCCTTGTTTGCTCCACGCAGCAGCAATACGAACGCTGCCGCCCCATAGGAAATAAACGCCACCAAACCAGCCCAGGCCCACCAGGTACTGTAACTTAGAGGAAATGGAACACGAAGATCCAAGCCCAGAGCATTATCTCGAGGAAGAATAAACACTGCCAGATACTTGAAAAACAACCCCATCTGGTTCAACACACTCAACACATAGAGGGAACCATCCGGCTGAAAGACCTCATCACTGAGTACTTCCTCACTCTTGATTTCATAAGCACTTCCAATCATGCCCCTTGCCCAAAGCACAACAGATAGCGCCATGACGCCCTGGAGTAAAAGAACTACAAAAATCTCTCGAGAGCCAGATGAAATGGAAAGCTGGCTACGTCGATGTAGAACCCATAGAAGGAAGCATAAAGCAGGCAACATCACCGCATGCTCTTTTGCATACAAGGATAAAAATACAAAAAAGCAGGATCCCCAAAGAGCCCAACGTCTACCACAGAGCCCCTGCCAAAACATCCATAACCCAAGCACTCCCAAAAGAGTGGCACATATAATCGTACGCTGTATGAGATATCCCTGGGTCAAAATGGCCAGCGGATGTATAGCAAACAAAAATGCCGAAATAAATGCGGCGAAATCTACATTCAAAAATAAAGAATCTCGTGCATCCAAACTACCGAGTAAATTTCGTATAAAACCAAAAATCACCAGAGCGGTGCAAAAATGAAGAAACAAGTTACCTAACCTAAGCCAAACAATCTTATCACTAAAATAGACTATATTGGCAGCCATGGAGTCATACACCCATAACCGCGGAGTCAGGCTAAACCCACTGGATAGCAATGCGGCAGGCCCGCCCTCTCTGAAGAACGGCTCATCGTCAAAAATCAAGGGATTATTCAAAAAAGAATAACAAAGCAATAACAAAAAAATGGCAACCAAAACAGCAAACAACAAATAAATATTTCGACGCAAAGTCATACTCAACTGAAATTCAAACATCAAATAGCTCACCTCCAAAAAAACCGGTACCCCACAAGAGAATACCGGCATTGAACCTTATAAAGCCTAAGTCTCAGTATCCAAAGCCAGTTCCATCACTACTTACAGGCGTTCGCTGCAAGACAGGTACCAGTCTGCGTCCAGGTAGTAATACCACCATTGCTAACAGGTGTAAGTACCGATGTAAGGCTACCGGTAGCAGTAGTACCGATCAAAGTGATTGTACCACCAGCCACACTAGAACCAGTTGGGTTAAAGCTTGCAGTCGCTGTAGTTGGCAACACGGGAATCCCATTAGAACCTGCCGAGCAGTTGGTGGTATTACCGATGTCATTAAGGCAAAGTGCCACTGCAGTCTTATATGCATCAGCCATTGTGTTTATTTCAGCGAACCTGGCTCTCTGCGTGTAGTTGTTATACGCAGGCAACGCAATCGCCGCCAAAATACCGATGATCGCCACAACGATCATCAGTTCGATCAAGGTGAAACCCTTTTGAGCATTCATATTTCGTCTCCAGACGTGAAAAGGCCGTATGGCTCATGTACTCCAAAGCACGCCCCGTGCCATGCCTCATCGGATTGCCCCACGCCTGCGACAGGGCCCTCGCTTCGCCTGAACGCTGCTCCAGAACAACAAAACCTGACATTTTTTGTCACCTAGCACTCCCCGATTTGGCACCACCGCCCGACTACGCTATAAAACTCGCAATGTCTGTATCTGGTGCCTCAATGAACGATATCGCCCTCTCCGGTCTGGCCAAGCAATTGGTGGCGGCCGAGCTGATTACCGACAAGAACGCTCAGCAGGCGTATCAGCAAGCCCAACGCAATCGGATGTCCCTGGTCAGCTACCTGGTCCAGAACAAGCTGGTGAAGAGCCGCGAAGTCGCGGAGATTGCCTCCGAGCATTTTGGTGTCGCCCTGCTCGACCTGAGTTGCCTCGACAAGGAAAGCCAGCCCAAGGGCCTGGTCAGTGAAAAACTGATCCGCCAACACCATGTCCTGCCTCTATGGCGGCGCGGCAACAAGTTGTTCGTCGGCATCTCCGATCCGAGCAACCATCAGGCGATCACCGATATCCAGTTCAGCACCGGCCTCAACACCGAGGCGATTCTGGTCGAGGATGACAAGCTTACCGACGCCATCGACAAGTTCTTCGACAGTAACGCCACTGGCCTTGAAGACATGGCCGATGTCGATCTCGAAGGCCTGGACATCGAATCGATCGATGACAAGAAAAACGATCCCATCGCCGGCCAGGATGCCGACGACGCCCCCGTAGTGCGCTTCGTCAACAAAATGCTGCTGGATGCGATCAAGGGCGGTTCTTCCGACCTGCACTTCGAACCTTATGAGAAAATCTACCGTGTGCGCCTGCGTACCGACGGCATGCTCAGGGAAGTCGCCCGGCCGCCGATTCACCTGGCCAGCCGAATCGCCGCACGCCTGAAGGTCATGGCCAGCCTGGATATTTCCGAGCGCCGCAAACCCCAGGACGGTCGGATCAAGATGCGTATCTCGAAGAACAAGGCCATCGACTTCCGGGTCAACACCCTGCCGACCCTGTGGGGCGAAAAGATCGTGATGCGGATCCTCGATCCGTCCAGTGCCCAGATGGGCATCGATGCCCTGGGTTATGAGCCGGATCAGAAAGACCTGTACATGGCCGCGCTGAAGCAGCCACAGGGCATGATTCTGGTGACCGGTCCCACCGGGTCGGGTAAAACCGTTTCGCTCTATACCGGCCTGAATATCCTCAACACCGTGGATATCAATATCTCCACTGCCGAAGACCCGGTGGAGATCAACATGGAAGGCATCAACCAGGTCAACGTCAACCCGAAACAAGGGCTGGACTTCGCCCAGGCGCTGCGCTCATTCCTGCGCCAGGACCCGGATGTGATCATGGTCGGCGAGATCCGCGACCTGGAAACCGCCGAAATCGCGATCAAGGCGGCCCAGACCGGCCACATGGTGCTGTCGACCCTGCACACCAACAGCGCGGCGGAAACCCTGACCCGTCTGCAGAACATGGGCATTCCCGGCTTCAACATCGCCACCTCGGTCAGCCTGATCATTGCCCAGCGCCTGGCCCGCAAACTGTGCCCGCACTGCAAGAAGGAAATCGACATTCCCCAGGAGACGCTACTGAAGGAAGGCTTCCCAGCGGATCAGATCGGTACATTCAAGGTCTACGAACCTGTAGGCTGCGATCAGTGCAACGGCGGCTACAAGGGCCGCGTGGGGATTTATGAAGTGGTGAAGAACACCCAGGAACTGCAACGGCTGATCATGGCTGAAGGCAACTCGATCGAGATCGCCGATCAGATGCGCAAGGAAGGCTTCAACGACCTGCGCACCTCGGGCTTGCGCAAGGCCATGCAGGGGCTGACCAGCCTGGAAGAAGTCAACCGGGTGACCAAGGACTGATTCATGGCGACGAAAGCAGTAAAAATCAGCACCTACGCCTGGGAAGGAACCGACAAGAAAGGGACCAAGGTTTCCGGCGAACTCACCGGCCACAATCCGGCCCTGATCAAGGCGCAGTTGCGCAAGCAGGGGATCAATCCGGGCCGGGTTCGCAAGAAAGGCACCTCGCTGTTCAGTAAAGGCAAACGCATCAAGCCTCTGGACATCGCCCTGTTCACCCGCCAGATGGCCACCATGATGAAGGCCGGGGTACCGCTGCTGCAGTCCTTCGACATCATTGCCGAGGGTTTCGACAACCCGAACATGCGCAAGCTGGTGGACGATATCAAGCAGGAGGTCGCGGCAGGTAACAGCTTCGCGACCTCTCTGCGCAAGAAGCCGGAGTACTTCGATGACCTGTATTGCAACCTCGTCGACGCTGGCGAACAGGCCGGCGCCCTGGAAAGCCTGCTTTCGCGGGTAGCGACCTACAAGGAAAAAACCGAAGCGCTCAAGGCCAAGATCAAAAAGGCCATGAACTACCCGATCGCGGTCGTCCTGGTAGCGATCATTGTTTCCGCGATCCTGCTGATCAAGGTGGTGCCACAGTTCCAGGCGATCTTCGCCGGCTTCGGCGCGGAACTGCCGGCCTTCACGCTGATGGTGATCGGTCTGTCGCAGATACTGCAGGACTGGTGGTGGGCAGTGGCGATTGGCCTGGGAGGCGGTATCTATGCGCTGATACGCGCACACAAGACCTCCGAACGCTTTCGCAACTGGATGGATCGAGCGCTTCTGAAGTTCCCGATTGTCGGTCCGATACTCTACAAGTCTGCCGTTGCACGCTTCGCCCGTACCTTGTCGACCACCTTCGCAGCGGGCGTGCCACTGGTCGAAGCCCTGGACTCGGTCTCGGGCGCCACCGGCAACGTGGTGTTCAGGAATGCGGTAAACCGCGTCAAGCAGGACGTTTCCACCGGCATGCAGTTGAATTTTTCCATGCGCACCACCGGTGTTTTCCCCAGTATGGCGCTGCAGATGACGGCCATCGGTGAAGAGTCCGGCGCCCTTGACGACATGCTCGACAAGGTCGCGAGTTACTATGAAACCGAAGTCGACAACAGCGTCGACAGCCTTACCAGCCTGATGGAACCCATTATCATGGCCGTACTGGGCGTCATCGTCGGCGGCCTGGTGATCGCCATGTACCTGCCCATCTTCAAGCTTGGCCAAGTGGTCTAACCGATGCCCCTACCCGATTTCCTGGCCAGCTACCCGCTGGCCTTTGTTTTTTGCGCACTCATTCTCGGCCTGATCGTCGGCAGCTTTATCAACGTCGTCGTCTGGCGACTGCCGAAAATGCTCGAGCGCGACTGGCGCGCCCAGGCACACGATGTACTCGGCCTGCCGCCCCCCGCCCACACCTCGGCCTATAACCTGTTGCTGCCGCATTCGCATTGTCCGCACTGCAACCATCGCATCCGAGCCTGGGAAAACCTGCCACTGCTCAGTTACGCCCTGCTACGCGGCAGATGCTCAAGCTGCAAGGCCCCGATCAGCAAGCGCTACCCGCTGACCGAACTGGCCTGCGGCCTGCTCTCGGCATTTATCGCCTGGCACTTCGGCTTCGGCTGGCCTGCCGGCTTGATGCTGGTGCTGACCTCGGGGCTGCTGGCCATGAGCCTGATCGATGCCGACCACCAGATACTCCCCGACGTCCTGGTACTGCCCCTGCTCTGGCTGGGCCTGATCGCCAACCACTTCGCGATGTTCACCTCGCTGAACGATGCACTGTGGGGCGCCGTCGCCGGTTATCTGAGCCTGTGGTCGGTGTATTGGGTATTCAAGCTGTTGACCGGCAAGGAAGGCATGGGCCATGGCGACTTCAAGCTGCTGGCGATGCTCGGCGCCTGGGGCGGCTGGCAAATACTGCCGCTGACCATCCTGCTGTCGTCACTGGTAGGCGCGATACTCGGGCTGATTCTGCTGCGCCTGCGTAACGCCCAGACCTCGACGCCGATCCCCTTTGGCCCTTATCTGGCGATTGCCGGCTGGATTGCATTGCTCTGGGGTGGTCAAATAACCGCCTCCTATCTGCAATTTGCCGGCTTCTAATGACCACACCCGTTGCAAAACCCTGGATTCTCGGCCTGACCGGCGGCATCGGCAGTGGCAAGAGCGCTGCCGCCCAGCACTTCATCGACCTGGGTATTCACGCCGTGGATGCCGACCACGCCGCCCGCTGGGTGGTGGAACCCGGTCGTCCGGCGTTGCAGAAGATTGCCGAACACTTTGGCCCAGGCGTACTGCAGGCTGACGGTCAGCTTGATCGGACCGCCCTGCGCAAGCTGATTTTCGAGGATGCCGGGCAACGGCGCTGGCTGGAAGCACTGCTGCACCCATTGATAGCTGCAGAGATTGCCAGCCACCTGGCCAGGGCACAGTCGCCCTACGCGATTCTGGTTTCACCACTGCTGATAGAATCCGGCCAGTACGCCACGACCCAGCGCGTGCTGGTCATCGACGCGCCGCAGGCGCTGCAGATGCAGCGCACCCTGCAACGAGACCAGACCAGCGAAGAACAGGTGCAAGCCATCCTCAAGGCTCAGGCCAGTCGCGAGGAACGCCTGAAACATGCCGATGATGTGCTGGTCAACGATCGCGACCTCGCCTGGCTGCACAGCGAAGTCGAGCGCCTGCACACCTTTTACCTGACTTTACCTGGAGGCCGAACATGAGCCAGTCCCTGACCGTCGAATGCCCAACCTGCGGAGCCCCCGTGGAATGGAAAGCGACCAATACCCACCGACCATTCTGCTCCGATCGCTGCAAGCTGATCGACCTGGGCGCGTGGGCGGCGGAAGAGCACAAGATCCCTGTCAGCCCGGATGCCGAGGAAGAGCTGTTTTCCGAAGAACTGTCACCGCGCACTCATTGAGCCAGCACTGATCAGGGTCGCATGAAGCTGTAGTCCTGATCGTCATCGAGGTTTTCGGCGAGAAACTGCAACTCGTCGGCCAGATCCTCGGCACTGCGCAACGCCTTGCTCTGCTGCACCACCGCACTGAGCAGGGCCCGCAGCCCCAGCCCCGGTTCGAATCCCACGGCCTGTGCGGCATCCAGACTGGCCTGCACTTCCTGACGCGCCCATTCGTACACACTCATCACTGCGCCTCTCCCCGGGTGTTTTCCCCAGCATGAGCGCCCTGCGCATCGAGTTATTTGATGCAGATCAACGGGAGTTCCCGGGCGGATCGTTGTCCTTCCAGGGCGCTGACAGGTAACGCGTACGGTTGAAGGTTTCCAGCCATTCGGGGCAGAACACCACCAGCGCACTGATCACCGTGCCATTGATGAAAGCTTCGGGGAAGATGATCAACCAGAGGTAACCGACAAAGTCCTCCAGCCATTCCGGCATCGCGAAAATTCCGTCAAACCACAGCAAGGCCAGGCTCGCCAACAAGCAGAGCAACGCCGCCAGGGCCGCAGCGAAAAACCCCGAACAGAAGATGTAGACGAAGGGATTGCGCGGCTGGGCGCGCTCTACCCGCCTCGCACAGACCTCGGTGACCAGCACCGGCAACAGGATCAGCAACGTGCCGTTGACACCCAGAGCCGCCAGGTCTTGTCGTCCCAATAGCACCAGCCCGAGCTGCGCCACCAAGGCGCCGACGATCGCCAGCGGCCAATCGAGCAACAGGGTGACCGCAGTAAGACCGATGAAGTGATAGGACACGCCACTGTCGAAATCGCGGCGCAACAACCAGAGCAGGAACAAGGCGAACACGGTGCCGAACAACAGATGTTGGCGCCGGCTGTCGGTGAACAACTCGACCCAGGGCGAACGCCAGATCGCCCACAGCACCACGGGCAGATAGATCAGCCAGCCGATGATCAGGCTGCCGGGTGACAGCAATTGCGCACCGATCATGAGCACCGAACTCCTTGTCCGCGTAGGGCCTACAGTCTACACCGGGCAATACGGCGCCGGCCCGGATAAAGTCCACAGGCCACTTCCTGCTGTCACGATTTCAACGCTAAGCTTGGGCCATGGACGACTCAGACTTCTTACGCTTGCTGACCATCCAGGCCGAGCAAGCCAACATGTTTCTTTCCAATGCCCGCAAATGGGAGCGTGAGCGTTGGGTCTGCCAACGCCTGCTGCAAGGACTGAACGTGCCGTACCGTCACGAGGACTTCCACCCAGCAGGCCAGGAGCCCCCGGACGTACTGTTTCGCGATGCCTGCTTCGAGGTGTTTTTCGTCCTCGATGAAGGCCGCCGCCTCAACGACGAATGGCGTGAGGAACTGCAACGCCGGCGCAGCGCGTTTTCCCTGAGCCAACTGGTACGCCGCGAGGCCAAGCCCAGGCGTATTCCCGCCTCGGAGTTGCTGCTGCGCCTGGCGCCGACCCTGCGCAAGAAAGCCCATAACTACAAGGAACGCGGCCTGGACCTGGGCGAGTTGGACATCATTGCCTTCGCCAGCCTCAAGCGCGAGGTGCTGGATCTCAACAGCCACTTCCCGCCGCCCACCGAATACCTGCGCCAGGGGTGGCGCTCGTTATCCCTGGTCGGGCCGACCTTCGCCCGGGTACTGTTCGCCCACCCGGATGCCCCCGACTTCCTGCGCGGCAACCTGGGACGCAGCATCGTTTTCGATGTGGGCATCAGCCTGTAGTTTCCTGAAGCAATGGCCGCTCGGATGATACAAAGCGTTATCATTGAGCCGAAACGTCGACCTCGGGTACGACGAACACGCCCGGCAGGTGGCTATGCTCCAGTAACGCCATGGGAGTCTGCATGTAGCGTTTACACATTCGGTAACGTCTATCTGAGGAGAGCTTCTTTATGAGCAGCCGCCTGAACCCGGAAGACCAGAAGCATGTCGAAGAGTACCTGCAACTATCCCAACACCAGGTCGAGCGCCGGCCCTTTCGGCCGTGGATGCTCCTGGTGGTGGTGCTCATCGCGGTGATCGGCCTGGGTCTGCTGAGCCGCCTCCTGAGTTATCTGGTGCTATGAGCTGCCTTGCGCTCGCCCGGATAACGCAGGCACAGATTTCCTTTAGCCTTGCGAGATATCCCTATGAACCATCGTATCGTGATCGTTGGCGGCGGCGCCGGCGGCCTGGAGTTGGCGACCCGCCTGGGTAAGACTCTGGGTAAACGTGGCAGCGCCAGCATCGTGCTGGTCGACGCGAACCTGACACACATCTGGAAGCCACTGCTGCACGAAGTGGCCGCCGGCTCCCTGAACTCTTCGGAAGACGAACTCAATTATGTCGCCCAGGCGAAATGGAACCACTTCGAGTTCCAGCTGGGCCGCATGAGCGGGCTCGATCGCGCCGGGAAAAAGATCCAGCTGGCCGCGACCTATGATGAACACGGCGTGGAACTGCTGCCGGCACGTGAATTGGGTTATGACACCCTGGTGATCGCTGTCGGTAGCACCACCAACGATTTCGGCACCCAGGGCGCCGCGCAGCACTGCCTGTTCCTCGACACCCGCAAGCAGGCCGAACGCTTTCACCAGCAGTTGCTCAACCACTATCTGCGGGCCCACGCCGGAAACCACGATGCTCCCGAGCAGATGATCAGCGTCGCCATCGTCGGTGCCGGTGCCACCGGCGTGGAGCTGGCCGCCGAACTGCACAACGCGGCCCATGAACTGGCAGCCTATGGCCTGGACCGGATCAAACCGGAAAACATGCACATCACCCTGATCGAAGCCGGTCCACGGGTGTTGCCGGCCTTGCCGGAGCGGATCAGCGGACCTGTGCATAAAACCCTGGAAAAGCTCGGGGTGCGGGTCATGACCAACGCCTCGGTCAGCGAAGTGACCGCCGAAAGCCTGGTCACCGCGGATGGCCAGGTCATTCCGGCGAGCCTCAAGGTCTGGGCTGCCGGTATTCGCGCGCCCGGCTTCCTCAAGGACATCGACGGCCTGGAGAGCAACCGGATCAACCAACTCCAGGTGTTGCCGACCCTGCAGACCACCCGCGACGAAAACATCTTCGCCTTTGGCGACTGCGCGGCCTGCCCACAGCCGGGTACCGACCGCAACGTGCCACCCCGGGCACAAGCGGCCCATCAGCAGGCATCGCTGCTGGCCAAGTCACTGAAACAACGGGTTGAAGGCAAGACTCAGGCCCTGCCGGAGTATCGCTACACCGACTACGGCTCGCTGATTTCGCTGTCGCGTTTCTCGGCCGTCGGCAACCTGATGGGCAACCTGACCGGCAGCGTGATGCTTGAGGGTTGGCTGGCGCGGATGTTCTACGTGTCGCTGTATCGCATGCACCAGATGGCGCTGTATGGCACATTCCGCACGCTGATGCTGATGCTGGGAAGCCGGATCGGGCGCGGGACCGATCCGCGGTTGAAACTGCACTGATCGATCAGCAGGTCGACGAGGCAGCCCTGGCGGCTGCCTCACTGGCAAGGGTCTCTTATTCGGCAACAGCGCTGAAAAACAGGCAAAAAAAAGCACCCTTTCGGGTGCTTTTTTCTGAATATGGTCGGGGTAAGGGGATTCGAACTCCTGACATCCTGCTCCCAAAGCAGGCGCGCTACCGGACTGCGCTATACCCCGGTAAAAAAAAGGCACCCTCAAGAGGCGCCTTCTTCGATCAGCGCTTTTGGCCTCTGATCTTAAGATTCGATTCCAGCGAACTGGTCTCAAAAATGGTGGGTCGTGTGGGATTCGAACCTACGACCAATTGGTTAAAAGCCAACTGCTCTACCAACTGAGCTAACGACCCAAAAATGGTCGGGGTAAGGGGATTCGAACTCCTGACATCCTGCTCCCAAAGCAGGCGCGCTACCGGACTGCGCTATACCCCGATTTGAAATTGGCTCCGTGACCAGGACTCGAACCTGGGACCCAATGATTAACAGTCATTTGCTCTACCGACTGAGCTATCACGGAACAACATATTTCAAGTTACAACGTTAACGCTTCAATTCCATCGCTGGCCTTGACTCTTCGCCGCTCTCGCATCGCTGCGTTTGCGTCTCTGAGGCGCGTCATTCTACAACCTTTTCATCATCTGTCAACCCTTAAATTGCTTTCAAGACACTGAATTTGCAATCTTTTTTCTGGGATTCCCTTTGAGGGGAAGATCAGGGGTGACCGTGTTGCGGGGCGCACTTTACAAGCCTTTTTCACTGAATTCAACATCTTGCCGAAAAAAAGGGCCTTGCGGCGCAAGGCCCTTTCACGTCAGTGCCGCAACGCCTCAGGCAAAGACGATCTCGTCGTTCTCCACCCGGCCTGTAATGCTGGTCCCCGGCACAAAGCGTCCCGACAGGATCAACTGGGCCAGCGGGTTCTCGATCCAGCGCTGGATCGCCCGTTTCAGCGGCCGCGCACCATAGACCGGGTCGTAACCCACGGCGATGAGCTTGTCCAACGCCTCGTCACTCAGGGCCAGGCTCAGCTCGCGCTCGGCCAGGCGACCGCGCAGGCGGCCCAACTGGATTTCGGTGATGCCGGCAATCTGATCACGGGCCAGCGGCTCGAAGATCACCACCTCATCGACCCGGTTGATGAACTCCGGCCGGAAGTGGCTGCCCAGTGCATCCATGACCGCTGCCCGCTGGGCTTCACGGTCACCGGCCAGTTCCTGGATCTGCACCGAGCCAAGGTTGGAGGTCATCACCACCACGGTGTTGCGGAAATCCACGGTACGGCCATGGCTATCCGTCAGACGGCCATCCTCCAGCACCTGCAGCAGGATGTTGAACACATCCGGATGCGCCTTCTCCACTTCATCCAGCAGGATCACCGAATACGGTTTGCGACGCACGGCCTCGGTCAGATAACCGCCCTCTTCATAGCCGACATACCCCGGAGGCGCACCGATCAGGCGAGCCACGGAGTGCTTCTCCATGAACTCGGACATGTCGACTCGGACCATCGCCTCTTCGGTGTCGAACAGGAACTCGGCCAGGGCCTTGCACAGCTCGGTCTTACCGACCCCGGTCGGGCCGAGGAACATGAACGAACCGCTCGGCCGATTCGGATCGGACAAGCCGGCACGGGAACGTCGCACCGCATTGGCCACCGCAACCACGGCTTCGCTCTGGCCGATAACGCGCTGGTGCAGCAGGCTTTCCATCTTCAGCAGTTTTTCCCGCTCGCCCTCGAGCATTTTCGACACAGGAATGCCGGTCCACTTCGACACCACCTCGGCAATTTCTTCCTCGGTGACCTTGCTGCGCAACAACTGGTTCTCGCTGTGGCCATGCTGGTCGACCATCTGCAGACTGCGCTCCAGGTCCGGAATCACGCCGTACTGCAGCTCAGCCATGCGATTGAGGTCGCCCTTGCGGCGTGCAGCCTCCAGTTCCTGGCGCGACTGTTCGATTTTCTGCTGGATCTGCGCCGAGCCCTGCACTTCGGCCTTTTCCGAAGCCCAGATCTCTTCCAGGTCGGAGTACTCACGCTCCAGCCGGGCGATGTCTTCCTGAAGCTTGTCCAGGCGCTTGATCGCCGCCTCGTCGTCCTCTTTCTTCAGTGCCTGGGCTTCGACCTTGAGCTGAATCAGGCGCCGTTCCAGACGATCGAGCACTTCAGGCTTGGAGTCGATCTCCATGCGGATGCGGCTGGCGGCCTCGTCGATCAGGTCGATGGCCTTGTCCGGCAACTGGCGGTCAGTGATATAGCGATGGCTGAGCTTGGCAGCGGCAATGATTGCCCCATCGGTGATCGCCACCTTGTGATGCACTTCATAACGCTCTTTCAGGCCGCGCAGGATAGCGATGGTGTCTTCCTCGCTCGGCTCATCCACCAGCACCTTCTGGAAGCGCCGTTCGAGCGCCGCATCCTTCTCTATATATTGACGGTACTCGTTGAGGGTGGTCGCACCGACGCAATGCAACTCGCCACGCGCCAGTGCCGGCTTGAGCATATTGCCCGCATCCATCGAGCCCTCGCCCTTGCCGGCGCCGACCATGGTGTGCAGTTCGTCGATGAACAGGATGATCTGCCCTTCCTGCTTCGACAGCTCATTGAGCAAGGCCTTGAGCCGCTCCTCGAACTCGCCGCGGTACTTGGCGCCAGCAATCAGCGCGCCCATGTCCAGCGACAACAGGCGCTTGCCCTTGAGGCCATCGGGCACTTCGCCGTTGATGATGCGCTGGGCCAGGCCCTCGGCAATGGCGGTCTTGCCCACGCCGGGCTCGCCGATCAGCACCGGGTTGTTCTTGGTCCGCCGCTGCAGCACCTGAATCGTACGACGGATCTCGTCGTCGCGACCGATCACCGGGTCGAGCTTGCCGTCCTCGGCGCGCTTGGTCAGGTCGACGGTGTATTTGTCCAGGGCCTGGCGCGATTCCTCGACGTTGGCGTCATTGACCGCCGCGCCGCCGCGCAGGTTATTGATCGCGTTCTCCAGGGCCTTCTTGCTCACCCCCTGGCCGAGCAGCAGCTTGCCCAGCTTGCTGTTCTCGTCCATGGCGGCGAGCAGCACCAGTTCGCTGGAGATGAATTGGTCACCCTTCTGCTGGGCCAGGCGATCGGCCTGGTTCAACAGGCGTGCCATATCCTGCGACATGTTCACGTCGCCGGTGGGATTCTGGATTTTCGGCAGTTTGTCGAGTTCCTTGCTCAACTCCTTGCGCAGGCTGTTGACCTCGAAGCCTACCTGCATGAGCAGGGGTTTGATCGAACCACCCTGCTGCTCCAGCAACGCCTGTAGCAAGTGGGCGGGTTCGATGGCCGGATGATCAAGGCCAACGGCCAGGGATTGGGCATCGGACAAGGCCAACTGCAATTTGCTGGTTAATCGGTCTATACGCATTAGTCACCTTCCTTTTGAGCAGGCCGGAGCGATGAACACACCTGAATAGAGAAGCCTGCCAGATGCTCCTATAGATACGGGCGATTCCGGGAGTTTCAAGCGCCGAAGATTGACACAGGTCAGGAGAGTCTAGTCTTCAAGCCAGACGAGGGAGGCAAAACGACCGGTGCGTGGACTGCGCCGGTAGGAATAGAAGCGCGGATCGGAGACGGTACACAAGCCGCCACCGTACACAGCAGTGACACCCCGTGCCGTCAGGCGCAGGCGCGCCAGGGTATAGATGTCGGCCATGAAGCGGCCAGCGTTGTGACTGGGTACGAAGGCCTCGGTGGTTTGCGGATGAGTGGCGATGAATGCCTCACGCACTTCCGCCCCCACTTCGAACGCCTGGGGGCCAATAGCCGGGCCCAGCCAGACCAGAATGTCCGAAGGCGCCACGTCGAGGCTATCGACGGTCGCCTCCAGCACACCCGCCGCCAAGCCGCGCCAGCCGGCATGAGCGGCAGCCACGCGAGTCCCGGCGCGGTCACAGAACAAGGCCGGCAGACAATCGGCGGTCATCGCCGTGCAGGCCACGCCCGGTGTCATCGTCCAACTGCCATCGGCCTCGACGGTCAGGTCTGGATCGGCCTCGACCACCACCACCCCATGCACCTGGCGCAACCAGGCCGGCCGAATGGAGAAAGCGCTATCGAGGCGTCGACGGTTTTCGGCAACGGCGGCCGGATCGTCCTCGACATGATCGCCCAGGTTCAGGCTGTCGAACGGTGCCTGGCTGATACCGCCCGAGCGAGTGGTGACGCACGCCCTGACCCGCGCCGGCGCAGGCCAGTCCGGAATCAGGAAGTCGTTCACCCGATGAATGCCTCGCGATCCTGCTTGAGCAGCGACAGCAACCAGACGAAATCGTCCGGCAGTGGCGACTCCCAGCTCATACGCTCGCCGCTGGTCGGATGGTCCAGTTCCAGGAAACGGGCATGCAGGGCCTGACGCGGAAAGTTTTTCAGCGACTCGACCATGGTTACGCTGGCAGCAGGCGGGATACGGAAACGCCCACCGTAGGCCGGGTCGCCGACCAACGGGAAGTTGATGTGCGACATGTGCACGCGGATCTGGTGGGTCCGGCCGGTTTCCAGCTTCACCCGGACATGAGTGTGGGAACGGAAACGCTCAAGCACCCGATAATGGCTGACGGCTGGCTTGCCGCCCTCCATCACCGCCATGCGCTGGCGCTGCTGGCCGTGCCGGCCGATCGGGGCGTTGATCTTGCCGCCGGCGGTGACCACGCCAATCACGATGCATTCATAGATGCGGCTGACGGTACGGCTCTGCAACTGCGCCACCAACTGCGTCTGCGCCTGGATGGTCTTGGCCACCACCATCAGACCGGTGGTGTCCTTGTCCAGCCGGTGCACGATACCGGCGCGGGGCACATTGATGATATCCGGCACATGATGCAGCAAGGCATTGAGCAAAGTGCCATCAGCATGCCCTGCCGCCGGGTGCACCACCAGGCCTGCGGGTTTGTTGATGACCAGGATATCGTCGTCTTCATAGACGATATCCAGCTCGATGTCCTGGGCCACCCACTCGCCCTGGGCTTCCTGCTCGGCGGTCAGTTCGAGAACGGCGCCGCCATGGACGATATCGCGCGGGCGAATCACCGCGCCATCCACGGTCAGGCGGCCGTCCTTGATCCAGGTGGAAAGGCGCGAGCGCGAGTGCTCGGTAAACAGTTGGGCGGCGACTTGATCGAGGCGTTGACCACCCAGTTCGGACGGTACCTCTGCGCGAAGTTCAATTTTATCGGACATGCTCGGACTGGGCGTCGGCACAGCCTTTGGTTTCGGCTGCGCGCTTGTGGTTAAATACGGCGTCTTTTGCCCCGAGGCTTTCAACGGGGCATTCATCATAACAGGACGGCACCGCCCAAGACAGCGGCCGTCATAGGGACGCAAGCCGCCATGCAAGTGAAACACCTGCTGCTGATCGCCATCCTCGCACTGACTGCTGCTTGCTCATCGAAGGAAGTCGTCGACGAAAACCTGAGCGAAGTCGAGCTGTACCAGCAGGCACAGGCCGATCTGGACAATAACAGCTATACCAGCGCCACCGCCAAGCTCAAGGCCCTGGAGTCGCGTTATCCGTTCGGGCGCTATGCCGACCAGGCTCAGCTCGAGCTGATCTACGCCAACTACAAGAACTCCGAGCCGGAAGCCGCCAAGTCTGCCGCAGAGCGATTTATCCGCCTGCATCCGCAGCACCCGAACGTGGATTACGCCTACTACCTCAAGGGCCTGACCTCGTTCGACCAGGACGTCGGCCTGCTGGCGCGCTTCCTGCCCCTGGACATGACCAAGCGTGATCCGGGCGCTGCCCGCGACTCCTACAACGAGTTCGCCCAGCTCACCAGCCGCTACCCCAACAGCCGCTACGCGCCGGACGCCAAGCAGCGCATGATCTACCTGCGCAACCTGCTGGCCGCCTACGAAATCCACGTGGCCGACTACTACCTGACCCGTCAGGCCTACGTTGCTGCCGCCAACCGTGGTCGTTATGTGGTGGAAAACTTCCAGGAAACCCCTTCGGTCGGCGACGGCCTGGCGGTGATGGTCGAGTCTTACCAGCGCCTGCACCTGGACGAACTGGCCGCCACCAGCCTGGAAGTGTTGAAAGCCAACTACCCGAACAATCCGAGCCTGGTTGATGGCCAGTTCGTGCCACGCGTCGCCGAAGCGGACAACCGCTCCTGGATGAGCAAGGTCACTCTCGGCCTGATCGAGTCGCGTCCTCCGCTGCCGCCGGGAGAAACCCGCGCCAACCAGGACGTGATGAAACAGTTCCAGGACGCCAAGGACGCCATCCCGGCCGACCTGAAACCGGTCGAGGGCGATGCTGCCCAGGAAGAACAGCATGAAGCCCAGGGCAACAACAGCAATCGCTCGTGGTTCAGCTACATGACCTTCGGTCTGTTCGACTGAGTCATTATTGCGCTTGAGAAAAAAGAGCCTCTCGTCGAGGCTCTTTTTTTGCCTTTTAGCCAGCACACCGCGATTGCACTGGGCTCGCGTCATGAGCTTGGCTAAACTGCCGGATCATTCGCCGAAAAGCTGGTTGCCATGGTTCGTTTACTGTTCTGGATCGCTCTGATCGCTGCTGCCGTCTGGTTCTGGCGCAAATTCAAACGGGCCCAAACCGGCAGCCGTCCCACAGACGAGCCCAATGCCGCCCCCATGGTGCGCTGCGCCCATTGCGGCGTACATCTGCCCCGCGACCGCGCCCTGAGCCAGCAACAACAGTGGTATTGCAGCCAGGCGCATCTCGAACAAGGTCCGGGCACACGTGACCGCTGAGACCTTCAGTCTCGGCGGTGCCCAGGCGCAACGCCTGCTGCGGCTCTATAACCTCTATCGTTTGAGCATCGGCATCACCCTGGTCCTGCTGATCTCCAGCAAGATGGACGACAAGCTGCTGGAACTGACCGATGGCGAACTGTTTCGCACCGGCAGTTGGATCTACCTGATCCTCAATATCCTGGTGGTGGTGCTGCTGGAAAACCCCAAGCGCCAGGCACAGGTCTTCGGCCTCGCGCTGGCCGATGCGGTGATGCTCTCGGGGCTGTTCTACGCGGCGGGAGGCACCCCAAGCGGTCTCGGCAACCTGTTGATCGCTTCGGTCGCCATCAGCAATGTGTTGCTGCGTGGGCGCATGGGTCTGCTGATCGCGGCGATTTCAGCCATCGGCATCATCTACCTGACCTTTTACCTGAGCTTCAGTCGTCCGGCGGCCGCCAACTATTATGTGCAGGCCGGGCTGCTCGGCGTGCTGTGCTTCGCCGCCTCGTTCCTGGTCCAGGGCCTGACACGCCTGCTGGACGTGAGCGAAACCCTCGCCGAACAGCGCGCCAGCGACGTGACCAAGCTTGAAGAGCTCAATGCGCTGATCCTGCAACGCATGCACACCGGCATCCTGGTGCTCGACGCTGAATATCGCGTGCAACTGGCCAACCAGAGCGTCCTGACGCTGCTCGGCCAGGAACATCTGCATGGACGCCTGATCGAAACTTACTCACCGCAGCTGATCGCCGGCCTGCAACTGTGGCAAAGCAACCCGACCTTGCGCCCACAAAGCCTGAAGGTCGTCGGCAGCAGCACGGTCCTGCAACCCAGCTTCATTGCCCTGCAGCGGGGCGAGCAGCAAGAGACGCTGATTTTCCTCGAGGACCAGTCGAAAATCACCCAGCAGGCCCAACAGCTCAAGCTTGTTGCCCTGGGCCGGCTGACCGCCGGGATCGCCCACGAAATCCGCAACCCACTGGGCGCCATCAGCCATGCCGCCCAGTTGCTGCAGGAGTCGGAAGAGCTGCACGGTCCCGACCGTCGCCTCACACAAATCATCCAGGACCAATCCAAGCGCATGAATCTGGTGATCGAGAACGTGCTGCAGCTGTCGCGACGACGCCAGGCCGAACTGCAATTGCTCGACCTGAGTCCCTGGCTGCAAGCCTTTGTAAGGGATTGGCGCGAAAGAGCCCGCCCCAACCAGCAATTGCACCTGAGAATCGAGAACGACTGGCTGAAAACCCACGCCGATCCACAGCAACTGACCCAGGTGCTGAACAACCTGCTGGAAAACGGCCTGCGCTACAGCGCCCAGTTGCATGAGCAGGCCGAAGTCTGGCTGACCTTGTCGCGGGATCAGAAGAATGACCTGCCCACCCTCGAAGTCCTCGACAACGGCCCGGGCGTCGCCCCGGAACAACTGCAACACCTGTTCGAACCGTTCTTCACCACCGAAAGCCAGGGCACGGGCCTGGGCCTGTACCTGTCCCGCGAGTTGTGCGAAAGCAATCGGGCCCGCCTAGACTATTCAAGACGCCAAGGCGGCAGTTGCTTTCGCATCACCTTCGCTCACGTACATAAACAGAGTTGAACATGAGCCCACGGCAAAAGATCCTGATCGTCGATGATGAGCCGGATATCCGCGAACTCCTGGAAATCACCCTGGGCCGGATGAAACTCGAGACCCAGAGCGCCCGCAATGTCGGCGAAGCACGAGAAAAACTGGCCCGCGACAGCTTCGACCTGTGCCTGACGGATATGCGCCTGCCGGATGGCACCGGCCTGGAACTGGTGCAACACATCCAGCAGCGTCATCCCCAGGTGCCGGTGGCAATGATCACTGCCTACGGCAGCCTCGATACCGCCATCAATGCACTCAAGTCCGGCGCCTTCGACTTTCTCACCAAACCGGTGGACTTGCCCCGCCTGCGCGAACTGGTCAGCAGCGCCTTGCGGCTGCCCATGGCCGGGCAGAAACCGACCACCATCGATACCCGGTTGCTCGGCGACTCGCTACCGATGCGAGCCTTGCGCAAACAGATCGATAAGCTGGCTCGCAGCCAGGCACCGGTCTATATCAGTGGCGAATCGGGCAGTGGCAAGGAACTGGTGGCCCGCCTGATCCACGAGCAGGGTCCCCGCGCCGAACGGCCGTTCGTGCCGGTCAACTGCGGAGCGATTCCGTCGGAACTGATGGAAAGCGAATTTTTCGGCCACCGCAAAGGCAGCTTCAGCGGTGCCGTCGAGGACAAGCCCGGACTGTTCCAGGCGGCCAACGGTGGCACGCTGTTCCTCGACGAAGTGGCCGATCTGCCACTGGCGATGCAGGTCAAACTGCTGCGGGCGATCCAGGAAAAGGCCGTACGCAGCATTGGCGGGCAGCAGGAAGAAGTGGTGGATGTGCGCATCCTCTGTGCCACCCACAAGGACCTGAACGCCGAAGTCAGCGCCGAACGGTTTCGCCAGGACCTCTATTACCGGCTGAATGTCATCGAGCTGCGTGTCCCGCCCTTACGCGAGCGCCGCGACGATATCGAGCCACTGGCGAGCAATGTGCTCAAGCGCCTGGCCTCGGGCAGTGGATTGCCTGCCGCCAGGCTGCACCCACAGGCACTGGATACGCTCAAGAACTATCGTTTTCCCGGCAATGTGCGAGAGCTGGAGAACATGCTTGAGCGGGCCTATACCTTGTGCGAAAACGACCAGATCGAAGCCTGCGACCTGCGCCTGGCCGAAGCCTCGGGTAATACGGCCGAGGCCGGTGAGCCGAGCCTGGCGCAGATCGACAACCTTGAGGACTACCTGGAGAGCGTCGAACGCAAGCTGATCCTCCAGGCCCTGGAGGAAACCCGCTGGAACCGCACGGCGGCGGCGCAGCGATTGAGCCTGTCGTTTCGCTCGATGCGTTATCGCCTGAAGAAACTGGGGCTGGACTGAGTTTACCCAGTCCACCTTGCTTGTGACCTCGCGCGCTGCCCGGCTCCTACAGGACGCGTCCGGCAGGCGCATAAGGTGCCGGATCGATGATCGGCTCGCGCCCCAGCAGCAGGTCGGCAAACAGTTGGCAGGACGCCGGCGCCAACACCAGGCCATTGCGATAGTGACCGCAGTTGAGCCAGAGCCCGTCGAACCCGGGCACCTGACCGATAAAGGGTATCCCCTCCGGCGAGCCTGGCCGCAGCCCCGCCCAGTGGGCAACGGGCTCGACTCCGGCCAGCGCCGGGATCAGTTCCACCGCCGAGGCCTTGAGGCTGTCCAGCGCCGGAACAGTCGGCGTCTTGTCGAAACCTTCATGCTCCAGGGTGCTGCCGATCAGAATGTGCCCATCCCGCCGAGGAATCGCATAACGGCCCTTGGCGAGGATCATGCTTGGCAAAAAATCCGCCGCACATTTGTAGAGGATCATCTGCCCCTTGACCGGCTCGACCGGCAACTCCAGCCCCAGGGTTTTCAACAGTTCGCCGCTCCAGGCGCCAGCGGCCAGCACCACCTGATCGGCCTGAACCTCCCCTGACGAAGTCCGCACGCCAACCACCTTCGAGCCCTCGCGAACAAAACCGGCGACGTCGCACTGTTCCTGGATCGTGACATTGGGTAACGCCTGCAAGGCGGCCTTGAGCGACTTCACCAGCCGCGGGTTGCGCACGTTGGCGACACCAGCCATATGGATCGCGCGCGAGTAACCATCGCCCATGACCGGCACCGCGTCGCGAACCGCCGAGATATCCACGCGACGCAAGGGACGTTGCTCACGTTCGGCCCAGGCCAGCGCCTCGGCCTCGTCATCGAGGTCCAGCCAATAGAGGCCGGTAACATGAACTTCTGGGTCAACACCAGTGCTGGCGAACAGCCGCTCGCCCAACTGTGGATAAAAATCCTGCGACCAGTGGGCCAGAGCCGTGACGGCTGCGCTGTAGCGCCACGGGTACAGCGGCGAAACGATACCGCCGCCGGCCCAGGAAGACTCCTGGCCCAGGCCTGCGCGATCGAGCAGGACCACTCGCTCGACATTCGCTGCCAGATTGAACGCGGTCAATAGACCGATCACCCCGCCACCCACGATTACCACTTGTTGCTGCGTGCTCATCTCTTGATCCAAACCTGTAGGGAGTGCGCTCAGCCGCCCCCGGAAAAACCATCAGCGCCCCCAACAGTCCTTTGTCGTTACACCTGAGCTGGCGCCCGGGTTGCTACGTGCACCCGTCTGGGTAATCGTGAAGCCGCCACATTTGTCACCCACCATCATCGAGCCCGCTGTCGCCGTAGCCGCCAGGGTGAAGTCCTGGGCATTCAGGGTCGGGGTAATGGTGTAATAACCGTTCCCGCCGACGACGCTGGCATTCGTGTAAAAACCATTCCTCGAGTAGTAACGCTCAAGATTCTGCGCCTGCTCCGAAAGCAGCACGGCAATCTCCGTGCGATGGGTACGTTTCACATACTCGATATAACTGGGGTAGGCCACCGCCGCAAGGATACCGACAATAGCCACGACAATCATGAGTTCGATCAAGGTAAAGCCTTTGGCTACCTGCTGCATACGCTGCCTTCCCTATTGAATTTGCCGCCACATGATCCGTCGGCTGCCGCCGCCGCCCTTTTCCGCCATGGAGGTGGTACCGCCGCTGGAGTCACTGAAGATTTTAGTCTGGGCCGTATTGCCGCCCATGATCCCGGTCAGATTCGGGATAGCCGAAAAGTTGAAGCCACTCGAACGCTGGTCAGTGCTATCGACAACACCGTCGCCATTGGTATCGAGCACCGCGTAGCTGAGCATTTTCCCGGTGAACGCATCCAGCTCCACCACCCGACCGGTACCGAAGCTGGCGCAGGGATCGGTGGTATCGACAGCCGCAGTGGTGAAGACGATCCGTCCCAGGGTCGTGCGCGCCGGATAAATCACGCGCTCGCCCGTGGCAACATTGTTGTAGATCAACGGCAGGTACCAGCCGCTCTGTGCCGGGTAAGTCACCGGGTTTTCGCTGGTGGTGATGTATTGGGTGCCATTGGACGTAAACACGCCGGTAATCGATTGGGCCACCAGGTTGCTGACGGTAATCCTGCCAGCCCCGCCATCGGCATCCCAGACCGCATAAAAAGCCTGCTGGTCCTTGCTCAACTTATCCGACGTCTCATTGAATTTACCCGTACCGAAAAACACCATTTTGCCGTTGATCGGATGATCGACCAGCAACGGTTGCGCGGTGATGGGCTGGGTGGCGCCCCCTGGCGCGGTAAACAGCGGCGAACCCGCAAAGGCCAAGCCCCAGCTATTGATCGTGGTGGAACTCAGATCGAACTTCCACATCCGCCCCTTGAGGTCGCCACCATAGGCCGCCTGGACCACGTTCTGGGCATTCACCTTCAGTTTGACCGAGGACAGGCCGTTGGTGGTTTCGGTACTGTCGACCACGATTTTTTTGATCAGCGAACCGTCGCGGATATCGACGATGTACAGCGCCGCGACGCCGGAGTTGCTGCCATACCCATTGGCGATGAACGCCGCCCAACGGCCATCGGGCAAGCGGGCGACCTCTGGTTTGGCGTAGGCGTAGCCGATATCGTTCAGCGGATTGCTGGTATCCGGAGTGTCGGGAGCACGCAGCTCCCACAACGCGTTGTAGACATTCCCCACCGTGGCATCGAACAACTGGACGGCAAAGAATGCCTTGCCTCCCGCGCCCACCCCGCCAAGTGCCACGGTCTTCCAGGCGCTGTTGTTGAATTGCGCATCGAATATCCCGACCTGGCCGTCATTGAGGAATTTGTGGCTGGTACCGTTGATGTAGGCCGGGTCGGCAATGAAATGCAGCGAAGGCAGGACACTGCTGGGCATATAGGCATAGACCCGGGCACCGGTGTTCGAATTGATCACACTCATGAAACCGTCATTGCCATTGACCACCAGATTGCTGTTCATCCCGCTGGCCTTGGTAGTCAGGTAGGTACTGTAGCTGCTATCGCCAACCAGATCGGCTGCGGTCTGGTCGGTGGGCGAAGCCACTGCCAACGGCGAGTTGATGATATCGCCGAGTAACACCGTACGCGTTTTCAACCCGGTTTTATTGGTGCCCTTGCTCCATTCCACCAAGTCGTTTCCGACAATCCCGCTGGGCAGGTTCAGGTTGAGCGCCGTTCGTTGTGTCGTGGAAAAATTGTTGAACGCCAGGGCAACCACCACATTGCTCGTGGTGTTCCACGATTGATACAGGGGCGCAGTGGAACTGGTCCTGATGGTGGTGTCGGTGTTCCAGCTCACCAAATTGGTATTGACCGTGCCATTGGTATTGAAACCGTAGGATTTGATCGTCCCGCGCCAATCCAGAGGGTCGTATCCGGTCTGGAAATAACTGGCGCTCGTGGTGGCGGTACCTGAAATGGCTGAACCGCCACCGCCGGAGCCAGCCTTGGAGGTAATGTCGCTGAAAGCGGCGGACAGCGCCGTATTCAACCCGGCGCTGTCGATCGCCTGGTAATACTTGCCCTGACCATAGGCAGCGGCATCGGAGAGCATCTGGTTGGCCGCCGTGAACCCTACCGTGTAGGTGCCCATGTTCTGTTTCGGAAAATCGGCGCTGTCCCAACTCTTACCCGCCGCGTCGGTTCCGGATGAGCGCATGTCGATGTCATAGGCAAACTTGGCGATATCGTCGAGGTACAGACTATCGCCCTCGTTGTCCCCGCCCGTCGGGTTGTTCCCGTCGTTGTTTTTCCCGTCCCAGTTGGGCAGTTTGTTTGTCCCCTGGGCCAGGGGATCATTCGATGGAAAGGTTCGATCGTAGGTCGGCAAACCGTCGGTGATCACCACGCCATAGTTCTTCTGGCATCGGTACTGGATGGGACTGGTGTAAGTACTCGGAGAGGAATTGTAATAAGGCGCCATGCCACGAAAGTAGCGGGTGATCTCGTAGTAGGTTTCCGCCAACGGCGTGTTGGCAATCGCACTCAAACCATTGATGGAGGTAATCAGCGCGTTGTAATTGGTATTCGCCTGGGTCTGGGTCACAGAGCCGCTGACGGGTGACAGGTCAGCCACCGAGCGCACAATATAACCGCCAGGACCAGGATCGCTGAAGGTCGGCGAATTAAACGTCGCCAGGCCTATGCGCAGCGAGCGGTTTTGCGTCACCAGTGTCTTGGAGACTTCCCGCGCGACATTGATGCGATAGTCATTGGGAACCAGCGTACCCGTGGTGAAATCGGTGTTAGAACCATTGGCTTTCCTCAGCAGGTAGGCCAGGTAGGCCGTCGAATAGCGGGTATTGCCACCGCCGACCGGATCGGGCAGACGCAGGCAGATGGGCGCCTGAAAAAGACCTCTGTAGAAGCCATACCAGTTGCCGCTGAAGGAACAGCCGCCACGATAGAGGTTGCCAACGAAGATATTGGTATCGTCGGCATCCAGCGTTTGCGCACCGAGGCACAGGAAGTCCGAGTTGCAGTTCGCTACCGCCCCCCAGTTCGCATTGGGATCGAAGTCGGCCGCCCAGATAATGCTGTTCATACTGCCGGAGTTGTCGACCAGCAACATGACGTTGGGAGCAACGGCCGCCGCACTCAGCAAAGGCGCGTCAGCAGGCGTGAAGGCATAGGCCGGGGCGCCAAGGTACAACCCCAGCAGCGCCCCCGCCGCCACCTTCAGGCAACGTCGGGCCCAGCTTTCGCGAGGTCTAGTACTTGGCATAGATACTCTCCAGAACCGTACGCGAATTGCCCGAAATGGCGACTGCGGTGATGCGATACAGGGTCGCGGAGGTATTGCTCGGCAGGTTGACCGCCGTCATGGAAGTTCCGATGTTCTGCACCCCGTAGAACCCGTTGCCCGCCGCGACCCAAATCACCCCTGACGTGGTGTCCGTTTGCGCAGACACCAGGGTCGCGGATTCGGGAGGCGGTGCACAGCGAACAGCACCCACACAGGCCGCCAGCGAGTAATTGCTCTGCTGGACCGCATTCTCCCCCATTCGCAAGGCCGCCTCGGCGGTCTGAAAAGACGTATTGCGCAAGGTCACGCTGCCGGCCATCTTTTCCTGCAATGTTGCACTTTGCATGGAAGAAATGCCGATCAGGGTCAACAGCAGGAGAAATACCAGACTGACCAGCAAGGCCATTCCCCCCTGCCCTGCACTGCTCATTCGTGGTCGGCCTTGCCGTGAGAGATTCATGCACACACCTACTGAAGCCGGTTTCGCAAGGCGGCAACCGCCGTGAATGTCTGATTTTTTACCCGATTGTTCGGATCGGACAGAGTGATGCTCAGGCGTACGCTGCGAATGGTCGCCGGGTTGCTGGGGTTAGTGTTGTAATTGAGCACGGCGGTGTCGGTGGCACTGGCGGCGACACCGAATGTCACGTCGAACGCCGCAACATTATTGACCAATGCTGCACCAGTCCCTGCCCCCGTACCTGCCAACAGGAATAACTGGTTGCCGGAATAGGTGTAGGTCAGCTTGCGAATGGGAAACGCCTGCTGTCCACTAGGGGCCGCCACCGCTCCGGTATAGGCTGTGGCAGTGGTGCGGCAGTCGGACGTGATGGTCCAGGTGGGAACGCCGCCACCGGCTCCGATATCGGCCGTCACCAGGACCAGCGACTTGTTGGTGTTGTTCCAGGAGATCGGGGTATTGGCGTTCGCGGCGAAGGTGGCAGGATTGCTCCCGTCAATGATCGCCGTAGTCGTGAGGCAGCCGAACATCCCCACCATGCGTATTTCCTGAATCATCTTGCTCAGGATGAATCGCGCATCCTCCTGCATTCCCGCCGCCGCATTCTGGCTGGCGTAGGTGTTTTTGGCAGCAATGAATATCTGGGCAATCCCCGCGACGATCACCAGGCCGAGGACGAGAGCGATCATCAACTCGATCAGGCCGAAGCCCCGGGACAACTTTCTCATGGCGTCACCACGGGGTCGGTCCCCACCCGGCTGGTCAATACGAAGGTGCGGGTCGGTGCATTCGCCGTCGTCGCGTCGTCGGCTCGCTTATCACCCCAACCAATGGTGATCGTCACCACACGATTGTTGACTGCAATGCTGCCGCTGCCATCCGTCGCAGCAAACGTGGTGATATTGTTCTTGAAGTCGTAGAGATCGGCATCCCGTGCCGCAGTGGAGCCGGCCGTCGCCGTTATCCCCTGCAAGTTGCTGACCGCATAGTTCGCGTCCGGATTGGCCCGGATACGGTCAAGCATGTCGTAGGCAATGAAACTGGCCTGACTGGTCATCAATGAACTGTCGGTGTATTTCAGCGCATTGAGCTGAATGGCCGCCGCCCCCAGCAGGCCCACGGCAAGAATCAGCATCGACACCATGACCTCGATCAGGGTCAGACCGGCCTGTCTCCCTCCGACGATTCGTGGCATCAGCAACTCCCCAGGACAACCCTGCCGTTCAGACAGACATTCACGGTTCGAGTCTCCGCACCCCGGGTATAGACAAAGGTCGCCGCCGCAGACACCCCACCCAGGTTGTTGAAATCCAGACTGCTGACGCCAGCCGTGACGTTCAACGCGGCACCACTGTTCATCGGCGAGATGACCTGATAGTAATTGGTGCGGCCTGCCGCATCGTCGGCCACCGACATCACCACCAGTTGGCTGGTCCAGGCGCTATTGGCCACCTGGGGACGGATACGCGTGCTGATCCCCCGATCGATGGCTTCCAGGCGCGCGTAACTGAGCCCTCGCATCAGATCATTGACCTCGGTATCGGCCTTGGATTTATCGATGCTGCTCTTGAAGGATGGCAACGCGATCGCCGCGAGAATCGCGAAGACCGCGAGGGTGAGCATCAACTCAACCAGCGTAAATCCCTTGTTACCACTGTTCATTACGTCTCCCTCCTGTCCCTCGACTATAACTGGCTCTACAACCTGGAACAGTCATCGCCGGGACGTACGGTTGTTTTCTAGGGATCAACGTGAAGTTTGTCGCCGGCCTTCTCCAAGGAGGGAGAATCCATGTATCAACGAGGCTTGAGCCTGGTAGAGCTGCTGCTCGTACTGGTGGTGGTCGCCATATTGGCAAGATTGGCGGGGCCGTCATTCGGCGAGCTGATCGCTTCCCAGCGCCGCCAACTGTCCGCCGAGCAGTTGGCTCTAGGTCTGCAAACGGCACGGACCGAAGCGATCCTGCGCAGCCAGGCGGTGGTCATCCACGCGATAAACGATGACTGGAGCCAAGGCTGGCGCATCATCCTGGACCTGAGCGGCCAAGGCCCGGAAGACGACAGCAATCCGATGCTGATCGAACGACAGGACAGCGCTCACGGACCGATTGTCGGCAACCAACATGTAAGAAGTTTCGTACGGTTCTCATCGATCGGCGCCCCGACCAACGATGGCGTAGCCGGGGGAACCCTGCATATCTGCGCTGGGCACAAACCCCTGAGCCAGCACCGTGTGGTGCTCGCCAGGACAGGCAGGATCAGGCTTGAAACAGGCGAGAAGCAAGAGGCGCTATGCGGCGCCTCCGACTCAGGACAGCGTGCGAACGCGTAATTCCTTGGGCATGGAGAAGGTGATGTTCTCTTCACGACCGGCCAGCTCATCGGCACCGGTCGCGCCCCAGGCCTGCAACTGCTGGATCACACCGCGTACCAGCACTTCCGGGGCCGAGGCACCGGCGGTGATGCCGATCCGCTCGACACCCTCGAACCAGCTGCGCTGCATGTCTTCGGCACCGTCGATCAGGTAGGCCGGGGTCGACATGCGCTCGGCCAGCTCACGCAGGCGATTGGAGTTGGAGCTGTTCGGACTGCCGACCACCAGCACCACATCGCACTCGTCAGCCAGTTGCTTGACCGCGTCCTGGCGGTTTTGCGTGGCGTAGCAGATGTCGTCCTTGCGTGGGCCGCCAATCGCCGGGAAGCGCGTGCGCAGGGCATCGATGACCCGGCTGGTATCGTCCATCGACAGGGTGGTCTGCGTCACGAACGCCAGTTTTTCAGGGTTGCGCACCTGCAGCGCAGCAACATCCTTCTCGTCCTCGACCAGATAGATGGCGCCACCGTTACTGGCGTCGTACTGGCCCATGGTGCCTTCCACTTCCGGATGCCCGGCATGACCGATCAGGATGCATTCGCGACCGTCGCGGCTATAGCGCGCCACTTCGATATGCACCTTGGTCACCAGCGGACAGGTCGCATCGAAGACCTTCAGGCCACGCCCGGCCGCCTCGCTGCGCACCGCCTGGGAAACACCGTGGGCACTGAAAATGACGATGACGTCATCCGGCACCTGGTCCAGCTCTTCGACGAAGATGGCGCCACGGGCGCGCAGGTCTTCGACGACGAATTTGTTGTGCACCACTTCGTGACGCACATAGATCGGCGGACCGAAGACCTCCAGGGCCCGGTTGACGATTTCGATCGCCCGGTCCACACCGGCGCAGAAGCCACGGGGGTTGGCGAGTTTGATTTGCATGCTGTGCCTCGTGTCTTGCGCGCAAGGGTTGAATCAGTTTGGCCGCTTATGTTGCCTATCGCCAGTCATCCGGCGCCGACAGGTGTTCAGGACAGCGCCTTGACCTCGATGATTTCCACATCGAAGGTCAGGACCTTGCCGGCCAGCGGGTGATTGAAGTCGACGGTCACCTGGGAATCGTCAAACGCCTTGACCACACCCGGCAGCTCGGTATTGGCGGCATCGTTGAAGATCACCAGCAAACCTTCCGACAGTTCCATGTCCTGGAACTGCGAACGCGGCATGACCTGCACGTTCTGCGGGTTGGGCTGGCCAAAGGCGTTTTCCACCGGGACGGTCAGGCTACGCTTGTCGCCAGCCTTGAAACCGAACAGGGCGGCTTCGAAACCAGGCAGCAGGTTGCCATCACCGACCTTGAAAGTAGCCGGCGCCTTGTCGAAAGTGCTATCGACCGTGTCGCCGTTTTCCAGGCGCAAGGCGAAATGCAGGGTCACCTGGGTGTTCTGCCCGATCCGTTGCTCAGTCACTGCGTGTTCAGTCATGAACGGTTTCTCCGGACTTTTTGCTCTTGAACATGTCCAGCGCCAACATCACCGCGCCAACGGTAATCGCGCTGTCGGCAAAGTTGAACGCCGGGAAGTACCAGCGGTTCTGCCAGTGCACGAGGATGAAGTCGATGACATGGCCCAGCGCCACACGATCGTACAGATTGCCCAACGCCCCACCCAGCACCAGCGACAGGGCAATCGCCAGCCAGGTTTCGTTGCGGCCCAGGCGCTTGAGCCAGACCACCAGCACCGCACTGACCACCACCGCGATCAGGGCGAACAGCCAGCGCTGCCAGCCGGAACTCTCGGCCAGAAAGCTGAAGGCCGCGCCGGTGTTGTAGGCCAGGGTCCAACTGAAGTAATCGGGAATGATCACGATCTGCTGGTACAGGGTCAGCGAGCTTTCGAAGTGGAGCTTGCTGACCTGGTCGATGACCAGGACCAGCACGCTCAACCACAACCAGCCCAGGCGGCCGAAACGGCCGGCACTGGCATTAGGCATAGTGACGCACCTCGCCTTCGCCGCTGATGTTGTCGACACAACGGCCGCAGATTTCCGGGTGCTCCGGGTTGACCCCGACGTCCTCGCGGCAGTGCCAGCAACGGGCGCACTTGGCGTGGCCGGACTTGACCACCTTGAGTTTCAGCCCCGGCACTTCGGTGACCACCGCATCCACCGGCGCCAGCGCCAGCGGCGCAACCGTCGCGGTGGAGGTGATCAGCACGAAGCGCAGCTCGTTGCTCAGCTTGTCCAGATCGGCGACCAGTGCATCTTCGGCGAACAGGGTCACTTCAGCCTGCAGATTGCCACCCACCGCCTTGGCGGCGCGCTGCACTTCCAGCTCCTTGTTGACCGCAGCCTTTACCGCCATGACCCGATCCCAGTAGTCGCGACCCAGCTCGAAGCCTTCCGGCAGTTCACTGAGGCCTTCGTACCAGGTGTTGAGCATCACCGATTCGTTGCGCTCGCCCGGCAGGTACTGCCACAGCTCGTCGGCTGTGAAAGCCAGGATCGGCGCGATCCAGCGCACCAGCGCCTCGGAGATGTGGAACAGCGCGGTCTGGCAGGAACGCCGGGCCTTGCTGTCGGCACCGGTGGTGTACTGGCGGTCCTTGATGATGTCGAGGTAGAAGCCGCCAAGCTCCTGCACGCAGAAGTTGTGCACCTTGGAATAGACGTTCCAGAAGCGGTATTCACCGTAGTGCACTTCCAGCTCGCGCTGCAGCAGCAGTGTGCGGTCCACGGCCCAGCGATCCAGGGCGAGCATTTCCTCGGCCGGGACGATATCGGTGGCCGGGTTGAAGCCGCTCAGGTTGGAGAGCAGGAAACGCGCGGTGTTGCGGATACGCCGGTAGGCGTCGGCGCTACGTTGCAGGATCTGGTCGGAGACGGCCATCTCGCCCGAATAGTCGGTCGAGGCGACCCACAGGCGCATGATGTCGGCGCCCAGGGTGTCGTTGACCTTCTGCGGCGCGATCACGTTGCCCAGGGACTTGGACATCTTGCGACCGGCTTCGTCGACGGTAAAGCCGTGGGTCAGCAGTTCGCGATACGGCGCGTGGTTGTCGATGGCGCAGCCGGTCAGCAGCGACGAGTGGAACCAGCCACGGTGCTGGTCGGAGCCTTCCAGGTAGAGATCGGCCCGCGGACCGCTGTCGTGACCGAACGGGTGCGAGCCGCGCAGTACGTGCCAGTGGGTGGTACCCGAGTCGAACCAGACGTCCAGGGTGTCGCTGATCTTGTCGTACAGCGGCGCCTCGTCACCGAGCAGCTCGGCAGCGTCCAGTTTGAACCAGGCCTCGATGCCTTCCTGCTCGACGCGCTGGGCCACCTGCTCCATCAATTCGACGGTACGCGGGTGCAGTTCACCGCTTTCCTTGTTGAGGAAGAACGGGATCGGTACGCCCCAGTTGCGCTGGCGGGAGATACACCAGTCCGGACGGTTGGCGATCATCGAGTGCAGGCGCGCCTGGCCCCAGGCCGGTACGAACTGGGTGTCTTCGATCGCCTTGAGCGAACGTTCACGCAGGGTTGGGCCGGACGTCGGCGCCTTGTCCATGCCGATGAACCACTGCGCGGTGGCACGGTAGATCAGCGGGGTCTTGTGACGCCAGCAGTGCATGTAGCTGTGGTTGATGGTTTCGGTGTGCAGCAGCGCACCGACTTCGGCCAGTTTTTCGATGATGGCCGGGTTGGCCTTGAAAATGAACTGGCCACCGAAGAACTCCAGGGACTCGACATACACGCCGTTGCTCTGCACCGGCGTGAGGATGTCATCGTTGACCATGCCGTAGTGCTTGCAGCTCTTGAAGTCGTCCTCGCCGTAGGCAGGGGCGGAGTGAACCACACCGGTACCGGCACCCAGTTCGACGTACTCGGCCAGATACAGAGGCGACAGGCGGTCATAGAACGGATGACGGAAGTTGATCAGCTCCAGGGCCTGGCCCTTGGCGACAGCAACCACCGAGCCTTCCAGCTTGTAGCGCGCCAGACAGGACTCGACCAGTTCCTCGGCCAGCACCAGCAGGCGGTCACCGACATCCACCAGCGCGTAGTTGAACTCAGGATGGACGTTCAGCGCCTGGTTGGCCGGGATGGTCCACGGGGTGGTGGTCCAGATCACGATCGAGGTCGGCTTGGTCAGCGAGGGCAGACCGAAAGCAGCCGCCAGCTTGTCCTGATCGGCGATCGGGAACGCGACGTCGATGGTCGAGGACTTCTTGTCCTGGTATTCGACCTCGGCTTCGGCCAGCGCCGAACCGCAATCGAAGCACCAGTTCACCGGCTTGAGGCCCTTGAACACGAAGCCGCCCTTGACGATTTCGGCCAGGGCGCGGATTTCACCGGCCTCGTTCTTGAAGTCCATGGTCTTGTAGGGGTTGGCGAAGTCGCCCAGTACACCCAGACGGATGAATTCGGACTTCTGCCCCTCGACCTGTTCGGCAGCATAGGTGCGGCACAGTTCGCGGGTCTTGTCGGCGCCCAGGTTCTTGCCGTGGGTCACTTCGACCTTGTGCTCGATCGGCAGGCCATGGCAGTCCCAACCCGGCACATAGGGGGCATCGAAACCGGCCAGGGTCTTGGAGCGGACGATCATGTCCTTGAGAATCTTGTTCAGCGCATGACCGATATGAATCGTGCCGTTGGCGTAGGGAGGACCGTCGTGAAGGATGAACTTCGGACGATCCTTGCCAATCTCGCGCAACTTCCCGTACAGGCCAATGCTGTCCCAGCGCTGCAGAATCTGCGGTTCGCGCTGTGGCAGGCCGGCCTTCATCGGGAAGGCGGTGTCCGGGAGGTTAAGCGTGGCTTTGTAGTCGGTCATTTCAGGCTCTTTGTAAGCGGTGAACCCTGCCAATGGGCACGGGCGGCGGCGACGTCCGCATTGATCGCCGTCTTGAGCGCCTCCAGAGAGGCGAATCGCTGCTCATCGCGCAGCTTGTGGTGGAAAACCACCGTCAAACGCCGGTTGTACAGATCACCGGCAAAATCCAGCAGATGCACTTCCAGGTGGGCATTGCCATCACCCGCTACCGTGGGCCGCACGCCAATATTGGCGACGCCCGGCCACGGCTGGCCGTCGATCTCGACACTGACCAGGTAAACCCCGGTCAGCGGCACGCGACGACGCTTGAGTTGCACGTTGGCCGTTGGCGTACCCAATTGGCGCGCCAGCTTCTGTCCGTGCAGCACCCGCCCGGCAATCCGGAACGGGCGACCGAGCAGACGTTCGGCCAGAGGAAAGTCAGCCGCCGCCAGGGCGTTACGCACCTGGGTACTGCTGACCCGCAGGCCATCGAGTTCGACGGTCTGCGCCGCCTCGACGGTAAAGCCACTGGCCTTGCCGGCCTGCAGCAGAAAATCGAAATCACCGGCACGGTCGCAACCGAAACGGAAGTCGTCGCCAACCTCCAGATGCTGTACGCCCAGGCCGTCGACCAGGATGGTATCGACGAACTCGGAGGCGCTGAGTTTGCTCAGCCGCTGATTGAACGCCAGGCACAACACCCGATCGACGCCTTCGGCGGCCAACAGTTGCAGCTTGTCGCGCAAGCGTGCCAGACGCGCCGGCGCAGTCTCGGGGGCAAAGAATTCGCGCGGTTGTGGCTCGAAAATCACCACGCAGCTGGGTACCCCCAACTCCTGCGCACGCTCGCGCAGACGCGCCAGGATAGCCTGGTGACCACGATGAACACCGTCAAAGTTGCCAATGGTGGCGACACAGCCCCGGTGCCGGGGACGCAGGTTGTGGAGGCCTCGAACCAGCTGCATAACGCGCTTCTTGCTCATAAAGTGGTCGATTATAACCATACCCGGCCGTGCTTAGTACCCGTCATGCGTCGACATCGGCTGCGCTGATCACATCAACGACTTGCGATTGAAATGCCGCAGGCGCAAGCCCATCAGCAGCAGCATCCCGAAGTAGGCCACCACACCCGCCACCACCAGGGCACCCAGCCGCAGGAACCGTTCGAACATGCCCCCCTGATCCCAGGCTGGCATTACGTGCATCAGCCCCAGCAATACTGCCGACATCACCACCACGGCGACCACCAGCTTCAGGAGATACATCCCCCAGCCGGCCTGCGCCACGAACAGTTTCTGCCGGCGCAGTTGCCAGAACAGCAGGCCGGCATTGAGGCAGGCACCGCCGCTGATGGCCAGCGCCAACCCCGCATGGGCCAGGGGGCCGATCAGCACCAGATTGAGCAGTTGGGTGACGGCCAGGGTAAAGATCGCGATCTTTACCGGGGTGCGAATGTTCTGTTGCGCATAAAACCCCGGCGCCAGCACCTTGATCATGATGATCCCCAACAGGCCGACCGAGTAGGCGATCAGCGCCCGCTGAGTCATGGAGGCATCAAAGGCGCTGAACTGACCATACTGGAACAGGGAGACCGTCAAGGGCTCGGAAAGAATCGCCAGCGCCAGCGAACACGGCAAGACCAGCACGAAACACAGGCGCAGCCCCCAATCGAGGATGCGCGAGTATTCATGGCGATCCTTGCTGGCGTAGGTCTTGGACAGGATCGGCAACAGGATGGTCCCCAGCGCCACACCCAATACCCCGGAAGGCAATTCCATCAGACGGTCGGCGTAATACATCCACGACACCGAACCCGCCATCAGGAACGAAGCGAAGATGGTATTGATGATCAGTGAAATCTGGCTGACCGAGACCCCGAGAATCGCTGGCAGCATCTGCTTCATCACCCGCCACACCCCGCTGTCGCGCAGGTTGAGGCGTGGCAGCACCAGCATGCCGATCTTCTTCAGGTGCGGCAGTTGATAGAGCAACTGCGCCAGGCCACCGGCGAGCACCGCCCAACCGAGCGCCATCACCGGCGGATCGAAATAAGGCGTCAGGAACAGGGCGAAGATGATCATGCTGAGGTTCAGCAGGGTCGGCACGAACGCCGGCACCGAGAAGCGGTTCCAGGTGTTGAGGATCGCCCCGGCCAGCGACGACAGTGAGATCAGTAATATATAAGGAAAGGTCACCCGCAACAGGTCGGAAGTCAGCCTGAATTTCTCCGGCGTATCGGCGAACCCTGGCGCCGTCGCCCAGATCACCCAGGGGGCAGCGAGCATGCCCAGCGCGGTCACCAGCGTCAGTACCAGGGTCAGCAGGCCGCTGACATAGGCAATGAAAGTGCGTGTCGCTTCATCGCCCTGCTGGCTTTTGTACTCCGCCAGAATGGGAACGAATGCCTGGGAAAAAGCCCCCTCGGCGAAGATTCGCCGCAGCAGATTGGGCAATTTGAAGGCAATGAAGAAGGCATCCGTCGCCATTCCGGCACCAAAGGCACGGGCAATAATGGTATCGCGCACGAAACCCAGCACCCGGGAGAGCATCGTGATAGAGCTGACGGCGGCCAACGACTTGAGCAGATTCATTGAAAGATTGTGCGCCTTTGGATAAAGAACAGGCGAAATGATCCGCCCGGCTGTGCGATACTCCGCGCCGCAACAGCGCAGAGCCAAAGTTCGCGAGTTTACAGGTCGTAGGCCGGAAAGAAATATCCCGGTGTTACGTACCTACCACTCAGCGGAGCACATCGTTCGCCCTTGACAAGACTTCAACTCATCGGCATGATTCGCGGCCTATTTTGTTTGCTATTCCCTAAAAAGTCTTTCGAGGAGCTCGACGGTGGCCAACTCACCTTCCGCCAAAAAACGTGCTAAACAGGCTGAGAAGCGTCGCAGCCACAACGCCAGCCTGCGTTCCATGGTTCGTACCTACATCAAGAACGTAGTTAAAGCCATCGACGCAAAAGACGCTGCCAAAGCACAAGCCGCCTACGTTCTGGCCGTGCCTGTTATCGACCGTATGGCCGATAAAGGCATCATCCACAAGAACAAGGCCGCTCGTCATAAGAGCCGTCTGAATGGCCACATCAAGGCCCTGGCTGTTGCTGCCTAAGCAACAAGCCTGCTAAAAAACCGACCCTAGGGTCGGTTTTTTATTGCCTGCGATTCAGCCCTTGCGGCGACCCGACCCCGTAAGAGCAGGACTTGCCCGCGAAAGCGACCTCATCAACGATGCAAGGCTCAAGAGCCTATTCGCGGGCAAGCCCGGCTCCTACACAGGGAGTGTCCAACGCCTCGGCAAGCCAGGGCGCGCACCACCTCTGCAAATTACCGATTTGGCCAAGGCAGAATCGGAATCGCCGTCACCGCGTTCTGCGGACTACCCTCGATCAGGCGGTCGCTATAGACCAGATACACCAGGGTATTGCGCTTCTTGTCGAGGAAACGCACCACCTGCATGGTCTTGAACACCAGCGAGGTACGCTCCTTGAACACCTCTTCGCCATCCTTGAGCTCACCACTGAAGCGGATTGCGCCCACCTGACGACAGGCAATCGAGGCCTCGGCACGATCCTCTGCCAACCCCAGACCGCCCTTCAAGCCACCAGTCTTGGCGCGCGACAGATAGCAGGTCACCCCCTCGACCTTCGGATCATCGAAAGCCTCGACCACGATCCGGTCATTCGGCCCGACAAACTTGAACACCGTGGATACCTGACCGATCTCCTCGGCCGACGCCAGCAACGGCAACGCCAGGAACAACCCGAACAATCCTTTTGCCAATCCCATGCCCACTACCCTCGAATCCGTTACACCAGAATAAGATTGTCGCGATGAACCAGCTCCGGCTCCGCCATATACCCCAACAGGCCGACAATGGCATCCGACGACTGCCCAATGATCTTCTGCGCCTCGAGCGCACTGTAGTTGGCCAGCCCGCGAGCGATCTCACGACCGTCCGGCGCCACACACACCACCATCTCGCCACGACGGAAACTGCCTTGAACCCGCTTGACCCCCACGGGCAGCAGGCTCTTGTGATCCCGCGCCAGGGCATTGACCGCCCCCTCGTCGAGCACCAGGGTGCCACGGGTCTGCAGATGCCCGGCCAGCCACTGCTTGCGCGCAGCCAGCATACCGCGCTCCGGCGATAGCAGAGTACCGATACGCTCACCTGCCTTGAGGCGGTCCAGCACCCGCTCCAGACGACCGCCCACGATAATGGTGTGCGCCCCCGAACGTGCCGCCAGCCGCGCCGCACGCAGCTTGGTCTGCATACCGCCACGCCCCAGAGCGCCGCCGGTACCACCCGCAACTGCATCCAGCGCCGGATCGTCGGCCCGAGCCTCATAGATCAGCTGGGCATCGGGATTGTTGCGCGGATCGGCATCGAACATACCGTCGCGATCCGTCAGGATCACCAGCAGATCGGCCTCCACCAGGTTGGCCACCAGCGCCGCCAGGGTATCGTTGTCACCGAAGCGAATCTCATCGGTGACCACCGTGTCGTTCTCGTTGATCACCGGAATGACCTTGAGCTCCACCAGCGCCCGCAAGGTGCTGCGGGCATTGAGGTAGCGCTTGCGGTCGGACAGGTCGTCGTGAGTCAGCAGAATCTGCGCGGTATGGCGATCATGCTCGGCAAAGCTCGATTCCCAGGCCTGCACCAGCCCCATCTGACCGATAGCCGCAGCAGCCTGCAACTCATGCATGGCACTCGGTCGCGCGGTCCAGCCAAGCCGACTCATGCCCGCAGCCACCGCACCGGACGACACCAGCACCAGCTCCACGCCGGCCTCGTGCAAGGCCACCATCTGCTCAACCCAGACTCCCATCGCCGCGCGATCCAGCCCCTTGCCGTCTGCCGTCAGCAGTGCGCTGCCAATCTTGACGACCCAACGCTGCGCACCTGTCACCTTGCTCCGCATGATCTTCCAACCTTTGCCAGCGAGCAGCGCGACCGAGCGCCACTCACGCGATTATGTGATTTACGTGTTACGGATACCAAAACGCCGCTCGAGAGAGCGGCGTTCTAGTTTACCGAATGAATCAGTCGCGGACGTAAATGATTTCCGGACCATCGTCATCATCAACGTCTTCTTCGTCCCAGTCATCGTCACCGATGTCATGGACGCTCTTGACGCCACTACGGCGCAGGGCACGCTGGTCATCCAGGGCCTGCAACTGGGCACGGGCCTCATCCTCGATACGCTGGTCGAGTTCGCGCAACTCATCGGCATAGGCCGGATCATTGGCCAGACGATCGAGACGATCTTCCAGATAACGCATGATGTCGCGAGTCAGGCGCTCGGTGCCCTCACTGGCAATCGCCGAAATCACATAGACCGGACCGGTCCACTGCAAGCGGTCGACCACTTCCTTGACCCGCGCCTCATGCTCTTCCTCGAGGATCTGGTCGCACTTGTTCAGCACCAACCAACGATCACGCTCCGCCAGCGACGGACTGAAGCGCGCCAGCTCGTTGACGATCACTTCGGCGGCATCCGCGGCACTGCTGTCATCCAGCGGCGCCATATCGACGAGGTGCAGCAGCAGACGGGTACGCGCCAGGTGCTTGAGGAAACGGATACCCAGGCCAGCACCTTCCGAAGCACCTTCGATCAACCCCGGAATGTCGGCGATGACGAAGCTCTTCCAGCGATCGACACTGACCACACCCAGGTTCGGCACCAGCGTGGTGAACGGGTAGTCCGCAACCTTCGGTCGCGCAGCCGAAACCGAACGAATGAACGTGCTCTTGCCGGCATTCGGCAGCCCCAACAGACCGACGTCGGCCAACACCTTCATTTCCAGCTTGAGATCACGCTGCTCGCCCGGCTTACCTGGCGTAGTCTGGCGCGGCGCACGGTTGGTACTGGACTTGAAGCGGGTGTTACCCAGACCATGCCAGCCACCATGAGCCACCAGCAGACGCTGGCCATGCTTGACCAGGTCACCAATGATCTCCTGGGTAGCGGAGTCGATCACCGTGGTACCGACCGGCACACGCAGATCCAGATCATCGCCCTTCTTGCCGGTGCAGTCGGTGCTGCCGCCGTTCGAACCGCGCTCGGCATCGAAATGCCGGGTATAGCGGTAATCCACCAGGGTGTTGAGGTTTTCGTCGGCAACCATGTAGACCGAGCCGCCATCCCCACCATCACCACCGTTGGGGCCACCCTTCTCGATGAATTTTTCCCGACGGAAACTCATGCAACCGTTACCGCCATCACCAGCTTTTACGCGAATCGATACTTCATCAACAAACTTCATAACACACGCCTCTCGTCACCAGGACGAGCCGATAGAAATCAAGACATAAGACTCTTGCAAAGATGAGCGCAGCGCTACCAACCTACCCGCGAAACCAACGCCGGGCCCATGCAAACAGCTTTGCAAGAGACTCACCCCACAAACGAAAAAGCCCCGTCGCAAGACAGGGCTTCTCCAGCATTGCCGCGATTAAGCCGCGACGACGCTCACGTAACGACGACCGAAGGCGCCTTTGACTTCGAACTTGATCACGCCTTCGACTTTAGCGAACAGGGTGTGATCTTTGCCCATGCCAACGCCGTAACCAGCGTGGAACTGGGTGCCGCGCTGACGCACGATGATGTTGCCCGCTTTGATAGCCTGGCCGCCATACATCTTCACGCCAAGGCGTTTGGCTTCTGAGTCGCGACCGTTACGGGTACTACCACCAGCTTTTTTGTGTGCCATGAGTTCAATTCTCCAAAAAGGGGATTAGGCTGAATTAAGCCTGAATACCGGTGATTTTGATCTCGGTGTACCACTGACGGTGGCCCATACGCTTCATGTGGTGCTTACGACGACGGAACTTGATGATGCGGACTTTATCGTGACGACCTTGGGAGATCACTTCAGCCACAACGGTAGCGCCAGCAACAACTGGAGCGCCGATGTTCACGTCATCGCCATTGGCGACCAACAGAACGCGATCAAAGGTAACGGATTCGCCAGTGGCGACTTCCAGCTTTTCGATCTTCAGGTATTCACCTGGGGCGACTTTGTACTGCTTGCCGCCGGTAACGATTACTGCGTAAGACATGGTATTTCTCCGATAATCCTGCTCACCCAGCGCTTTATAGGTAAAGGTATTGGCTGGCATGGCTGCATGGGGCTGGAACGGCCCAAGTGCAATTGCGTAAGGCAGGTGCTGCCCAGGAAGTTCAGGGTGCGCGATTGTACGCAAGCCGCTGGCTCCTTGCAAGTGGATCGCAGGCGCTGTGAAAGCGTAGCGAGCGAAGAGAAGACAAGGAAAAAGCAGGCGAGGAAGCGGAGTTTAGGGGCCTAAATGAGCATTCCGAGCCTGCTTTTGACGCAGGATTATCGAGCGCAGTAGCTTTCACAGTGCCTGAGGCTGCCTTGACAGGCCTTACCCCCCGCCCTAGCATGCCGCGCAACCCTTCTGGAGCGACTCTCGCTGATGCAACCCCAAGCTTTCTACCGCGCGGTGGCGGACGATTTTAGCGCCGTCGATGGCATCATCAAGAAGCAACTGACTTCGCGGGTGCCGCTGGTCTCGAAAATCGGTGACTACATCACCTCGGCCGGGGGCAAGCGCCTGCGTCCTTTATTGGTGTTGCTGAGCGGCAAGGCCCTCGGTCGTGAAGGCGACGACCTGCGCCTGCTGGCGGCAACCATCGAGTTCCTGCACACCGCAACCCTGCTGCATGACGACGTGGTCGACATGTCCGGCATGCGCCGTGGTCGCTCCACCGCCAATGCCATGTGGGGCAACGCCCCCAGCGTGCTGGTCGGCGACTTCCTCTATTCGCGCTCCTTCGAGATGATGGTCGAACTGGGCTCGATGCCCGTGATGAAGATCCTCTCCCAGGCCACCCGCATCATCGCCGAAGGCGAAGTGCTGCAGTTGTCCAAGGTCCGCGACGCCAGTACCACCGAAGAAACCTACATGGAAGTCATCCGCGGCAAGACCGCGATGCTCTTCGAAGCCTCGACCCACAGCGCCGCCGTCCTCTGCGGAGCGACCCCGGAACAGGCCGAAGCCCTGCGCACCTTTGGCGATCACCTGGGCGTGGCCTTCCAACTGGTCGACGACCTGCTGGACTACAAGGGCGACGCCGAAACCCTGGGCAAGAACGTCGGTGACGACCTCGCCGAAGGCAAGCCGACCCTGCCGCTGATCTACACCATGCGCGAAGGCACACCGGAACAGGCCGCCCTGGTTCGCCAGGCGATCCAGAAAGGCGGGATCGAAGACCTCGAAAGCATCCGCGCCGCCGTGGAAGCTTCGGGCTCCTTGCAATACACCGCGCAACTGGCCCGTGACTACGTCGCTCGCGCCATTGCCTGCCTGGAAGCACTGCCAGCCAGCGAGTACCGCGATGCCCTGGTCGAGCTGAGCGAGTTCGCCGTCGCCCGTACCCACTGACAAGCCGCCCCTGGCAGGAGCGTGGCTTGCCCGCGAATGGGCCTTGGGGCCGCCGAAAGCTTCGCGGACAAGCCTCGCTCCTGCAGACGTCCGCGACGCCCCCTTTCGCCGATAAAACCCTATATAATGTGCGCTTTTAGCCTTCCCTGAACCTGAGGAGCCCTAGTGAGCACGTTGCCACCCTGCCCCAAATGCAATTCCGAATTCACCTACGAAGATGGCGTCCAACTGGTCTGCCCCGAGTGCGCCCATGAGTGGTCCGCTAGTGGCGAAGCTGAAGCCGCATCCGACGACAGCGTGAAAAAGGATTCTGTGGGCAACATTCTCCAGGACGGCGACACCATCACCGTGATCAAGGACCTCAAGGTCAAGGGCACCTCGCTGGTGGTCAAGGTCGGCACCAAGGTCAAGAACATCCGCCTGTGCGACGGCGATCACGATATCGATTGCAAGATCGACGGCATCGGCCCGATGAAACTCAAGTCGGAATTCGTCAGGAAAGCCTGAGCCGACACGGCGCTGGCGATCAGGCCCAAAGCCTTGTCGCCGGCAGCCCGGAGCGCCCTTTCGGCATCATCCGCAGGCATATCCGCCTGACACTGCATCCCCCACCTACACCCGATCCCTTGTCCCCAGACAAATTCCCCACACAAAAAAACAGGAATCCGCCAATAGGCACTTGCTATTATTTGAATAAGAATTATTCTCATTGAAACCCATCAAGGAGATGAGACCATGACTTATTTGATCGATGCCTGGCTGGACCGTCCACACCCTTACCTGCGCATCCTGCATCGGGAAACGGGCGAAGTCTGTGCGGTACTGGAGGAAGAAGCACTGCATGAACTGCAGGATCAGGGCGACCTGGATGTCAGCAGCCTGAGTTCCAGCGAACCGTTGGTGCTCAAGGAACTGGTGCGCAACCTGTTTCTGTTCTGTTATGCCCGGGCATTGCGCCCGACGGTGGACATCAACAGCAAGTTGCAGATGTGAACATCATCCATTTTCACACCGCAGCCTCTGTGAAAGCAGGCCTTGTGGGAGCACACGGTGCTACGATCCGGTTGATCCGCGAGTAGGCCATCAGCCCATCGCGGACCAGTCGGATCGCCACACCGCCTGCTCCTACAGCGCGTTACAGGACGGCGAGCAGCTCGACGTCGAATACCAGCACGCTGTGTGGCGGGATGCTGCCAACGCCCTGGGCGCCGTAAGCCAGCTCGCTCGGCACGTACAGACGCCATTTGCTGCCGGCGTTCATCAGTTGCAGTGCTTCGGTCCAACCGGCGATCACGCCGCCTACCGGGAATTCGGCTGGCTGGCCACGCTCGTAGGAGCTGTCGAACACGGAACCGTCGATCAGGGTACCGTGGTAGTGAGTGCGCACGGTGTCCTCACGGCTCGGCTTGGCGCCGTCGCCCTGAGTCAGCACTTCGAACTGCAGGCCCGACGCCAGGGTGGTGATACCGTCACGCTTGGCGTTTTCAGCCAGGAATGCCAGGCCGGCACCCGCTGCGGCTTCAGCCTTGGCGGCCGCTTCGGCCTGCATGATTTCACGGATGACCTTGAAGCTGGCGGACAGCTCTTCCTGGCCAACACGGCTTTGCTGACCGTTGAACGCATCGGTCAGGCCCACCAGGATCGCGTCCAGGCTCACGCCAGGTGGCGGGTTGTCACGCAGCTGGTCGCCCAACTGACGGCCAATGCCGTAGCTGACGCGGGTTTCGTCGGTGGACAGATTTACTTCGGACATGACACTGCTCCGCTATGGGTCTGCTCTGGAAAACACCCTGAAGCTGGCATTTTCCCTCGCGCCCGGAACCAAAAAGGGCCAGCAGACTAGCACAGAAGCACGCGGGGTTAGCAGCCTCCAGCCCAGAAACGATACCGCCCGTGCGTTTCACAACGCACGGGCGGTGCAGGTCGGCTGAACAGCCAGGGATCAATGCTTGGTGACTTTATCCAGATACCCCATGGCGAACGCCGATACCACGAACGTCATGTGAATGATCACATACCACTGCAAATGCACCGGATCGACATTCTTGGCGTCCATGAACACGCGCAACAGGTGAATCGAGGAAATTGCCACGATGGAAGCCGCCACTTTCATCTTCAGCGAGGTGGAGTCCATCTTGCCCAGCCAGCTGAGCTTCTCCTTGTCATCGGCGATGTCCAACTGGGAAACGAAGTTTTCGTAGCCGGACATCATCACCATCACCAGCAGCCCGCCCACCAGCGCCATGTCGATCATCGACAGCAGCACCAGGATCAGTTCCGACTCGGCCATGGAAAACACGTTGGGGATAACGTGAAACACTTCCTGGAAGAACTTCAGTGCCAGGGCCAGCAGTCCCAGGGACAGCCCGAAGTAGATCGGGGCCAGGAGCCAGCGCGAGGCATACATCGCATTTTCGATAAACCGTTCCATGAATCTCACACATCGCCTGAAAATGGCGCTGAGTATACCAGCGCCTCAACCAGAGAGAAAAAGCCTGCGCCAAACACCTCGTTCAACAGGAGGACAGCTGCGAACGCATGTTTTTCTGCTAGTGTCGGCATCAATGACATTGCGCACGTACTGTGGACAGGAAAACTGAACAATGGATTTGCAACGCCCCCTGAGTTGCCTCGGACTCTCGGTCGCTCTGCTGCTGAGCGCTTGCTCCCCTCACGACAAGCCGCCACAGGCCAGCCTTGAGGAAAGAACCGCGCAGTTCGAGAAAACCCTGGATAGCCTCCAGGACCCCAAGCTCAAGGACGCGGTGGCGGACCTCGGCGGCTCGCTGCTGCTGCTTGAACGGGCGCGCCTGCGCCTGCGGGAAAAGCCGATCGAAACCGAGTACAGCGAAGATGCCCTGGCGTTGCTCAAGCACTACGCCAGCCCACAGGCCCTGGCCGAGACCTACATCAACGGGCTGTTCGTACTGCGCAAGAAATCCAGCTCCGACTACCTGACCGACCTGCAGCCGATCTTCCCGTTCAGCTTCAACTACCCGACCGAATTTCCCTTCCCCCATGCGCTGGAATGGCAGTCGGTGACCCTGAGCAACAAACAGGTGATTCCCTTCCAGCCCGAATGGTCAGAGACCGATCCCGGTATCCAGTTGAGCCCGTCCAGCGCCAACATGACCAACCCCGATGACCTGACAATCACCTACCCCTACATCGAGGGGCTGGAGGTCGAGAACAGCAAGCAGCCGCAACCGGTCACCCTGCATGGCAAGGTCGAAGTGATCGCGCCCCGCAAGATCGTGACCTTCACCCTGACCGGCAAGGACGTCGGCAAACGCCAGAGCCAAGACAACGTCAGCCTGACCTTGGTCTCCCTCGACAAGAACAATGCCGAAATCGAACTGAGCAACAGTGCGCCGCAGTCCCCGCAGTTGGGCGATACCCCACTCAATCCGCTGATTGTCCAGGCCAAGGACAAAACCGGACAGTTCCTCTCGCGCTCAGGCTCGATCAATGAAAACGCCGCCCAGCTCGCCTTCTATCAGAAGCAACTGGACGAAATGCTCAAGCAGAAAAGCTGGAGCGATGAATTCGAGAAAAAACTCGACGGCGAACAGAAAGCCTTCGAGGCCAGCCAGCCCAGCCGTTATGCCCGTGTGTACTTCAATGGCCTGGTCGATACGCTGGAGGTCAGCGTGCTCGATTTCTCCGACGCCATCGTCAACCGCAAGGAGCTGGACCTGCCGGTACGCCAGTTCGACAACACTACCGGCAAGGAAGTCCAGCCGTTGCCGATGCCCGTGGTGGTCTACGACGACCAGGCCGTCAGCTACCTCAAGGACGCCAACCTCGATGCCGAGCGACTGAAAAAGAGCGTCACTATCAGCCAATCGGTCGAGGATGCCAGCGCAGCCCGTATCGAGTTCGACCACCCCAGGACCTTCAACGACGAACTACTCGGTTCATCCCTCAACCCCGGCGACAGCCCGGTCACCTTTTTCGCCGAAGATGAGCACGGCAAGCGCGGCGAGCCCCTGGAACTGCCGAAGGAAGCCTTCGAGGTCGATCCGCTGGAAGGCTCGATCACCTACGATCTCAACCTGTTTCCGGAAACACCGGCCTATGCCATCGGCTCGATCCCGATGTTTCTCGCCAGCATCCAGAAAAACACTCTCGATGCGCGCCAGTTGCCCAAAGGCCTGGAATTGCGAGGCAACGCGCTGATTGTCGACCAGAAGCAGTTTCCCGCCGAGTCCTGGCGCTTTTACGCCAAGGACGACAGCGGCAACTACCTGAAGGAAGTCCTCACCAGCAGCCCCAATGAAAAAACCGGCTCGGCACCGGTCAATGAGGTGCATTACTTCTACGGCCAGCCAACGCAACTGGAAAGCTACCAGCGCACCGACCTGCAGACCGTCGAGTACGGTTTCGAGGTCAAGCTCGACAAGGTCCAGAACAACGAACCGACCGAATGATCTCTCAATGCAACTGCCGGCCACGCGAGCCGTTGATCTGCCGGAGCTGAGCCTGCAGGTGCAGACGCCAGATCTGCGGTTCCTCGGCCAGTTGGTAGCCGTGCAGGGTCAGGCTTTCGACAATCGAGTCGAGGATCGATTCGGCAACGAAGGGGCCATGGAACGGGCCCTGGGATTTGATTGCGGAGGGCTGCTCACCCGCCATTCCAGCGGCAAACAGCAGAGCCCACATACCGTTATCCCCGGCAAGCGGGCGAATGACGCATTCGATACGGGTGACCAGCCCCAGGCATTGGCGGGTAAGACACAGGCTGCGCGACATGACGGCGACCCTCGGTAGATCCTGTCTTCAGGCCCCAACGGGGTCTGCATGGTTCCAGTGACTACTGTGGATGTCCTTGCCCTGAGAATAGAATAAATCCAGGCTGTACATGAGCCTGGAGGACAAACGGACACCTTTTCGAAAAACGTCAAACTCTTGAGCGTGGCGTGGAGGCCAGCCTGCCGGCCCCCACCAGCGGACATCAGGACGGCTTGACCTCCGCCAGCGCCTGCTCGGCGGCCTCCTTCTCGGCCTCCTTGAGATCCTCTTCACTGATCAGTTCGGCGATCACCCGCAGACGCTCCACCACCCGCGCATTGACGCTGCCTTCCGGGAACTGGCCATCGGCATCCGGCTCACCGGCCGGCTCGCCCACCAGCAGGCTCAGCGCCTCGTCGGCCTGGCGCACCGCATAGACGTGGAACATCCCGGCACGTACCGCCTGCAGGACCTTCTCGTCGAGCATCAGGGTGGCGACGTTGGCCTGCGGGATGATCGCCCCCTGCTCGCCCGTCAGGCCACGAGCTTCGCAGAGACGGAAGAACCCTTCGATCTTCTCGTTGACCCCACCGACCGCCTGCACCTCACCGAACTGGTTGATCGAGCCGGTAATGGCAAAGCACTGCTTGAGCGGCGTTTTCGACAAGGCCGAAATCAACGTGCAGGCCTCGCCGAGGGACGCGCTGTCGCCATCCACGTAACCGTAGGACTGCTCCAGGGCGATACTCGCGGAAATCGCCAAGGGAAACTCTTGGGCATATCGGCTACCCAGGTAGCCGGTCAGGATCATTACCCCTTTAGAGTGAATCGGCTGGCCAAGGTTCACTTCACGCTCGATGTCGACGATGCCGCTGCCACCCGGATAGACCGTGGCGGAAATTCGCGCCGGCACGCCAAACGCCGAATCACCGACCTCCAGCACCGTCAGACCGTTGCACTTGCCGACTGCCGCACCGGCGGTATCGATGAGGATGATACCCGCCAGCATGTCGTCGAGAATCCGCGCCGATACTCGCCCGGTACGCGTGGCCTTGGCCTTCAGCGCCCGCTCGATATGGCCGGCGTCAGTCCGTTCATCGCCGGCCAGGTGCCGAATGAAATCCGCCTCGCTGACCAACTGGAACAGATCGCCGATGCGCGCCGACAAACGCCCCTGGTGTTCGGCCAGGCGCGCGCTGTAGGTCGCCAGGCGCGCCACCGCATCGGCGGTCAGCGGCGCCATGCCCTCTTCCGAGGTACGGGTCTTGAGCAACTGCGCGAACTGCTCAAGGCTCTCGTCGACCATTGGAATGTCTTCGTCGAAGTCCACAAGCACCCGGAACATCTCCTGAAAATCCGGATCCAGGTCCTGCAGGGTGTAGTAGAGCTGGCGAGCGCCGATGATGATGACCTTGACCTGCAACGGGATCACTTGCGGGTTCAGGGTCACGGTCGCCAGGCGCCCCAGCTCGCCCAGCGGCGACTCCATCTTCAACTTGCGCGACTGCAACGCCCGCTTGAGGGCATCCCAGACGAACGGCTCGCTGAGCATCTTCTCGGCTTCGAGGATCAGGAAACCGCCATTGGCCCGGTGCAACGCCCCGGGGCGCAGTTGCCGGTAGGTGGTGTACAACGCGCCCTGGTCAGTGCTGTATTCGATCCGGCCGAACAGGTTGTCGTAGGTCGGGTGCGGCTCGAACACCACCGGCGCACCGCCGCTGGCCGGATGGCCGACCACCAGGCTCGGGGCATACTGCTCTTCGAGCAGCTTGCGGGCCACGGCGTCAGTCTTGCTGTCGTCGACCAGTTGCTCGACCACGGTCCTGAGCAGATTGACCTGCATGGCTTGCAGGTACCCACAGACGGCCGCATTTTCCGCGTACTTTTCCGACAACGGTGCAAGCAGGGGCTGCAAGGCCAGGGTGATGGTTTCTTCGTTCAACTGGCGCAGTTGATTGTTCGACTCACGTTTCCATTGCGGCAGGCTGGCCAGTTCCTCGTTGAGGCGTTCCTCGAGGTCGGCGATGTCGGCATGGAAACGCTCGCGCTCGGCCTCCGGCAACTGGGCGAACTCTGCTTCGTCAAGGGCCTTGCCGTCGCTCATCGGAGTAAAGGCAATATTGCTGCTGTCACGGTACAGGGCGACGTCCTTCTCCAGCGCCAGGCGCTCGATCACATCCAGCGCGCGGTCGTAGCGCTGATTGAAGGAGCGATCGATACCGCTTTTTTTCTGCTGGTAGGAAGGGTGCTCGAATACTGCCGGAAAAGTCGCCAGCAGATTGTCGATCAGACCACCGATGTCACTGATGAAGGCGCCGGCCTCGCCCGCAGGCAACTCCAGCGCACGTGGCTCCCGTGGTTCATCGAAATGATTGACGTAAACCCAGTCCGAAGGGGTCTGCAAACGCTTGCCTTCGGCCTTGAGGTAACGTTTGACGAATGAAAACCGACCGGTTCCCGGTTCGCCCATGACGAACACGTTGTAACCGGGGCGTGGCATCGCCACACCGAACTGCAACGCTTCGACCGCGCGTTCCTGGCCAAGCACACCGCGAAAAGGCTCCAGATCATTGGTGGTAGAGAAGCTGAACTGTTCAGCGGAAAAAGGGCGAGTCAGCGCTTCAGGCGCAAGACGCAGGCTGGCAGCAACAGAATCAGACATCGGGCTTCCTTACATCAGGCGGGGCAGATAAAAGCATTCTGGCGCTGCCCGTACCCGGCTGGCAAGGCGACCGATGGATGAATCCTCAAGTCGAGGCTCAAGCACTCGGAACCGTCCCACAGAAGACAGAGTTCATTATTCGAGCAAAAAATCACGGAACCCTTGGATAATGCCTAAACTCCAACGTGCGCGGCCGGAGAGATAACCGGCCCACCGGCGCTTGCACAGACCGGTCCCTTGTTTTTTGGCATGCACACAAAGAGAACAAAGCTATGAAACGGATTCTTCTCGGTACTCTCTTCACCGTTGTCTCCCTCCAGGCCATGGCACAGGCACCAGGCGGGCCGGATTGCGGTTGGGGCAACATGCTGTTCAAAGGCCAGCGCGGCACCCCGGCTCACTTCCTGGCTTCCACCACCAACGGCACTTCCGGTAACGCCACCTTCGGCATGACGTCCGGTACCAACGGTTGCTCGACCAAGGACGCCCTGACCTACGGCGGCAAATCCTGGATCGCCATGAATGGCATGATGAACGAGCTGTCGGAAGACATGGCCAAGGGCCAGGGCGAAGCCCTGACCACCTACGCTGTGGTGCTGGGTGTCGCCCCCGAGGATCGCGCGCATTTCGCTGCCGTGACCCACGAGCACTTCCAGCAGATCTTCAGCAAGGCCGACGTCACCGCCGACGACGTGCATACCAATACCCTGGCCGTTCTCAAGAACGACCCGCGCCTGGCCAAGTACGCTACCCAGGCTTGAGCGTGACCCGCCCGCCCCTCGGGGCGGGCATTCCCTGCCCGACCCGGACAACAGTTGCCCACCATGCTCAAACGCCTTGCCTATCTGGCGCTCTGCGCCTGTGCTCCGCTCCAGGCCGCTTCACACCTCGATGATCAACGTTTGCAGCAACTGGCCAACGATCCCTTCTGGATTTCCCTGGGCCATTACGAACACGCCAAGCTCGGTGGCTGGCGCAGCTACGTCAATGACAAAAAATTCTTTCTCGCCGCCGAGGGTGCCCATCATCCCGATGCCGAACTGAAGGCTACCGTCGCCGCGCTCTACGCCCCGGCCAGCGCCGGCAATCAGCATGCACAGTGCGTGTATCCCGCACGGACTCGCTGGCTCAAGGCCCAATTGCAGTTGAACGACCTGCCGGCCGTGGACTGTTCCGACTTCAAGCAGTGGTTCAAGGAAGTTTCGCCCCACAGCACAGTGATGATCTTTCCCGCAGCCTACCTGAACAGCCCATCGTCGATGTTCGGACATACCCTGCTGCGGATCGACCAGGCCGATGTCCAGCGCGATCAGACCGCGCTGCTCAGCTACGCGATCAACTTCGGTGCCTACATCGAAGGCTCGGACAACAGCATCCTCTATGCCTGGAAAGGTTTGATGGGTGGCTACCCGGGCCTGTTCGCCCTGGTCCCCTACCAGGAAAAACTGGCCGAATACCGTAGCCTGGAAAACCGCGACCTGTGGGAATACCGGCTGAACCTGACCCCGGAAGAAACCGCACGCATGGTCGAGCACGTCTGGGAGCTGAAACAGATCCAGTTCGACTATTTCTTCTTCGACGAGAACTGCTCCTATCGCCTGCTCGAACTGCTGCAGGTCGCCCGCCCCAGACTGCGCCTGACCGGGCAGTTTCCGCTGACGGCGATCCCCACCGACACCGTGAAGGCGGTCAAGGAAGCTGGCCTGGTGGAGAAGATCGACTACCGCCCGTCCCGCGAGCGTGAACTGCTGGAACGGGCCAAGCCCCTGAGCGCCGACGAACAACAATGGGTACTCAAGGTCAGTGCCGAACAGAAAGTCCTGCAAGACCCGGCCTTCAAGGCTCTGCCCCGCGATCGCCAGGCTTTGATCGTCGATGCCGCCTATCGGCTCGAACGCTATCGGGCCAACGGCCAGGAGCGTGACCCGGTACAGGCACAACGCAGTTTCGAACTGCTGCGGGCAATCAATCGCAATCCGGCGCCGGAGTTGCAGATCACCCCGCCCGGGCTACCGGAAAACGGTCATGAGTCGCGGACCTGGCAGGCCGGCGTCGGCACTCGGGGCAGCCGGGCCTTTGGCGAGTACGGCCTGCGCATGGCCTACCACGACCTGAACGATAACGCCGAGGGCTTCCCTCTGGGCGCGCAGATCGAAATCCTGCAAATGAAACTGCGCCAGTACGAGGGCAACCACTGGCAGTTGCAACAACTGGACCTGGCGACCATCCGCTCGCTGACACCGCGCAATGAGCTGCTGCAACCCTGGTCCTGGCAAGTCACCGGCGGGCTGGAGCGGGTCCCCGGCAAGCATGACGACCAGACCCTGGTCAGCCATGTGAATGGCGGTGCCGGCGGCACCTGGCAACTGAGCGACAACCTGCTCGGCTTTGCCCTGGGCACCGTACGCCTGGAACACAACGCCGATTTCGCTGCCTTCGTCTCGCCGGCCAGCGGTTTCAACACCGGCCTGTTATGGAAGAACCCATTGGGCAACCTGAGCCTGGAAGCCAAGGGCGACTATTTCACCAATGGTGAAGTGCGCCGCAGCCTGAGCCTCAATCAGCAATGGGAGTTGTCGCGTAACCTCGGCCTGCGCCTGAGCGCTCAACGCGAGTTCAGCAAACTGGCGTCAGCGGAAAACGAAGTCATGCTGGAGCTGAAGTGGTACCACTATTGAATCGGGCCCGCGACGGAGCGGGCCATGACACGTCCAACCGGCTCAATCACACAGCAGCTTCGCTCGCCCGGGATCACGCTCCACCGACTGCTCCAGCAGGCGCAGGCAATGTTCCTGATCGCGCCGGCGCATATTGTCGATGCTGATATTGCCGACACTCTCCGGTTCCGTCCGCTCCGAGAAACGGATATCCACCACGGGCAACTCCGGCTGCAGTTGAAACCGGCTGGCGGGCTCCTCGACGGCTGTCCTGGATGGCTCCGGCACGGCAGCAGCAGGCAAATCGTCCACCGTCATGCCAAAACGGCCCAACAGGGAACTCTCGGGCAAGGGCTCTCCCATGGCAACGCAGGCGGACAAGGTCAGGCCGACACCCATGCCATGGGCTTTGAAACAACTCATACACCACTCTCTTTTACTGTGACGACAAACGTCCCCGGCACACATGCACGGGGCTGAAACACTCGGCGCAGAACGCTCGATGCGGGATTAACCTACTCGAAAGATGACGACCGGCGTCAGGAAAATTTACCGTCGAGCGCCACAAAGCGCTCAACTGCAACGCTCTGGCGACAGTGCCTTCACGCGCCACTCACAAAGAACGGCCTACACTCAATGACATACCGGTCGAGGAATCAAGGTGTCCATGATGTGGCGTTGGCTGTTGTTGGGCGTGCTGCTCGTGCTCGCCGGTTGCGAGTCGACCCACGACCATCTGCTCATGCAAGGTTATCCACCAGCGTTTGCCGATGGCTTCGACGACGGTTGCGCCAGCGGTCGGCAGGCAGCCGGTGTCATCACCGGCCAGTTCAGGAAAAACGTGCCTCGCTACCTGCACGAGCGTGAGTACTCAACTGGCTGGGACGATGGATTCCGCCAGTGCCAGGCGATGCGCGAAAATGAAGACCGCGAGGCCTACAAGAATCGCCACTGGGACGAACGCGAGCGAGCCTGGCAACAGGAAAAGGACCGCGACGCCGCACGGGCCTACCGCTCGCAATAGCCTGTGCCAGGCCGGATCGATCCGGCCTGACCGTTGACGCCGCCAGCCCTGTCAGCCCGCTCAGACCACGCCTTGGGCCAGCATGGCTTCGGCGACCTTGACGAAGCCGGCAATGTTGGCGCCCTTGACGTAGTTGACCCGACCATTCTCCTCGCCGTAGTGCACGCAGGCATGATGGATCGCCTGCATGATGCCGTGCAGCTTGCTGTCGACCTCACCCGACGTCCATAACAGGCGCATGGCGTTCTGCGACATTTCCAGGCCACTGACCGCTACACCGCCGGCATTCGAGGCCTTGCCCGGAGCGAACAGGGTACCGGCCTCGATAAAGATATCCACAGCCTCCAGAGTGGTCGGCATGTTGGCGCCTTCGGCCACGCAGATGCAGCCATTGCGCAGCAGGGTCCGGGCAGCTTCGGCATCCAGCTCGTTCTGGGTCGCGCAGGGCAGCGCGATATCGCAGTTCAGGCTCCAGGGATGCTGGCCGGCCAGAAACTCCAGGCCGAAACGTTGCGCCAGCTCGCTGATCCGCCCGCGCTGGACGTTCTTCAGGTCCATCAGCGCCTGCCATTGCTCTTGCGTCAGGCCGGTTTCGCAATACAGCGTGCCCTCGGAGTCGGACAGTGAGATCACCTTGCCGCCCAGGTCCATGACCTTGCGCGCCGCATACTGGGCGACGTTGCCGGAACCGGAGATCGCCACCCGCTTGCCTTCGACCCGTTCACCCTTGCGTTTGAGCATTTCCTCAGCGAAATACACGCAGCCGAAACCGGTCGCTTCCGGACGGATCAGACTGCCGCCGTAGCTCATGCCCTTGCCGGTCAGCACCGAAGTGAACTGGTTGGCCAGGCGCTTGTACTGACCGAACAGGAAACCGATCTCGCGGGCGCCGACACCAATGTCGCCGGCCGGTACATCCACATCGGCACCGATATGGCGATACAACTCGCTCATGAACGCCTGGCAGAACCGCATGACCTCCGCATCGCTCTTGCCCTTGGGATCGAAGTCCGAGCCACCCTTGCCGCCGCCCATCGGCAGCGAAGTCAGGGCGTTCTTGAAGCTCTGTTCGAAAGCGAGGAACTTCAGCACGCCGAGGTTCACCGACGGATGGAAACGCAGACCGCCCTTGTACGGGCCGATGGCGCTGTTCATCTGGATACGGAAACCGCGGTTGACCTGGACCTTGCCCTGATCGTCGACCCACGACACGCGAAACGTGATGGCCCGTTCCGGCTCACACAGACGTTCGAGAATGCCCGACGTCAGATAGTGCGGATTGGCCTCCAGAAAAGGCCACAGGCTGCGCAGGACTTCCTCCACCGCCTGGTGGAATTCCGGTTGATCCGGATCACGTGTTTTCAGACGGGCGAGAAAGTGGTCGACAGATTCGGTCATGGGAGGGTCTCGTCAATGAGTTGTCATTTTCAATAATTCGACCCGGACTTTAGCAACTGACCGAGCACTATGACAGTGCAAAATGTCGCACTTATGAATTTAAATGGTGCTTTTTATATAAAACTCCGTACCAAATGGGCTTTTAAGGCACCATTAAAAAGCACAAGAACACCCTTGACGCACCAGGGTGGAAATACCGGAAAAACGAGCAAAAAAAAGCGGAGCCCCAAGGCTCCGCCGTTTCCACCACCGGCCCGATCAGGCCAGTTTCTTGTGTCGTACACGATGCGGCTGGGCCGCAGCCTCGCCGAGACGTTTCTTGCGATCGGCCTCGTACTCGGTGTAGTTGCCTTCGAAGAACACCGCTTGCGAATCGTCTTCGTAGGCCAGGATATGCGTGGCCACACGGTCCAGGAACCACCGATCGTGGGAAATCACGATGGCCGCACCCGGGAAGTCCAGCAGGGCTTCTTCCAGGGAACGCAGGGTTTCGACGTCGAGGTCGTTGGACGGTTCGTCGAGCAGCAGGACGTTACCGCCCTCCTTCAGGGTCAATGCCAGATGCAGGCGGCCGCGCTCACCACCGGACAGGTCCTTGACGAATTTCTGCTGGTCGCCCCCCTTGAAGTTGAAGCGACCGACGTAGGTACGCGACGGGATCTCGTAGTTGCCGATGCGGATCTGGTCGGAACCATCGGAGATCTGCTGGAACACGGTCTTGCTGCCGTCCAGGTCCTCGCGGCTCTGGTCGACGCAGGCCAGTTGCACGGTTTCGCCGATCTCGATGCTGCCCGAGTCCGGGGTTTCCTTGCCCATCAGCATGCGGAACAGCGTCGATTTACCCGCACCGTTACCGCCGATCACGCCGACGATCGCGCCCTTGGGCATGCTGAACGACAGGTTGTCGATCAATACGCGGTCGCCATAGCCCTTGGTGACGTTCTTGAACTCGATGACCTTGTCACCCAGGCGCGGACCGGCCGGGATATAGATCTCGTTGGTCTCGCTGCGTTTCTGGAATTCCTGCGACTGCATTTCCTCGAAACGTTGCAGACGAGCCTTGGATTTCGACTGGCGTGCCTTGGCGCCCTTGCGCACCCACTCCAGTTCTTCTTTCATGGCCTTTTCATGCGCCGACTGCTGCTTGGATTCCTGGGCCAGACGATCGGACTTGGCTTCCAGCCAGCCCGAATAGTTGCCTTCGTACGGAATACCGGCGCCGCGGTCGAGTTCGAGAATCCAGCCGGCGACGTTATCCAGGAAGTAACGGTCGTGGGTGATCGCAACCACGGTGCCCGGGAAGTCGTGCAGGAAGTGCTCCAGCCAGGCCACGGAATCGGCGTCCAGGTGGTTGGTCGGTTCGTCGAGCAGGAGCATGTCCGGGGCCGACAGCAGCAGGCGGCACAGGGCAACGCGACGCTTTTCACCACCAGACAGGTGCTCGACACGAGCATCCCAGGCCGGCAGGCGCAGCGCATCGGCGGCGACTTCCAGCTGACGCTCCAGGTTGTGGCCGTCGCTGGCCTGCAGGATCGCTTCCAGCTTGGCCTGTTCGGCGGCCAGCTTGTCGAAGTCGGCATCCGGATCGGCGTAAGCGGCGTAGACCTCATCCAGGCGAGCCTGGGCGTCCTTGATCACGCTGACCGCTTCCTCGACCACTTCACGCACGCTTTTGTTCGGGTCCAGTTGCGGTTCCTGTGGCAGGTAGCCAATGTTCAGGTCCGGCATCGGCCGCGCCTCACCGTCGAACTCGGTGTCGACGCCCGCCATGATTTTCAACAGTGTGGACTTACCCGAGCCGTTCAGGCCCAGAACGCCGATCTTGGCGCCAGGGAAAAACGACAGGGAGATGTTTTTCAGGATTTCCCGCTTCGGCGGCACAACTTTGCCCAGCCGATGCATGGTGAAGACGTATTGAGCCATGGAGAACCTAGTGTCAGTGACTGATTGAATAGAAAGGTGTAGCCCGGACCAGGCGGCATTGCGCGGCATGCGTTATGCATTATCGAATGCAGCGCCCATCCAGCGTCAATTAGGGAGCGCAAAAACGCCCGCGTAACAGGTAAAATTACCTGAATGTGTGCACCAGGGCAAACCGCTCGGGGGAACAGGACTGGCACTTTGCCACAACTCAAGGCATGCTAGCCGCCCTGCGGGCGTCCGGCTTATAGTGCACGTCGCGCCAATCCAGCCCAACCGCAGGATCACAGTTTGAGCAACGCCAACCCGCCATCGCCCGTGCGCGCACCCCGTTATGTGTCCGGCGCGCCCCTGCGCGGCACGATAAAAGGTGTACTGGCGATTCTGGTGCTGCTCATGCTCGCGGTGCTGCTCTGGCAACTGATCGACCAGTTCCAACAAACCCGCAAGGTCCAGCGCCAATACAGCATCGACTACAGCGCCGAGTTGGCCGATCACATCAGCCTGAACATGAAGCTCGATGCGCAGATCGCAGCCAACCTGCTGCCGATTTTCGAGAAACCCGAGACCCCCGAGCAGCAACGGCAGTTGCTCGACAAACTGCGCCTGTCCCTGCCGGCCATCAAGAGCTTTGCCCTGTTCGACACCAAGGGCAATCTCATCACCGACAGCGCCACCGACAGCCACGACACCGAGTACCTCGGCGAGCTGGTCCGGCGCAGCAACCGGACCCAGGCCTATTACTTCACCAACGACGATGACGGTTCGATGGTGCATCTGCTGCTGCGCCAAGCCAGCGGCGAGACCAACGGCTACTGGGCGCTGCGCCTGGACTCGAGTCTGTTCCAGAGTCTGACACGCCAGACCGGGCAGAAATTCCGCCCATCCTGGGTCATCGAGAACCGCCAGAACCACCGTGTCATCAGCCGCGACAACGACATCAGTCCGCGTCCTTCGGTGCTGCAACCGGATGATGAAGCCAACAGCGTATTGATCGCGCCGCTGTCCAACAGCGACTGGCAACTGCGCGGCCTGTTCGACCAGCGCAAGATGCTCGAGGAACTGCTGCCGGCGCTGATCGGCAAATGCCTGCTGGGCCTGGGCCTGTCGATGCTGCCAGTATTGGCGCTGATCAACATGCGTCGTCGCCAGCACCAGGTGCATGAAGGCCGCCGCCGCTATCAGGAGATCTTCGAAGGCACCGGCGTGGCGCTGTGCGTTCTCGACCTCTCCAGCTTGCCGGCGTGGCTCGAAAACCATCAACTGATCGACAGCGAAAGCCTCAGGAAATGGGTAACCCACGACCCGCAAAACCGTCGTCTGCTGCTCGAACAACTGCGTCTCACCGAAATAAACCTGCTCGCCCTGCGCCTGCTCAATGTCGACTCCCGCGAAAGCGCCTGGAAATGCCTGGTCGAGGGTTGTCCGAGCCAGGTTACCGGCATCGGCTACTCACTGGTCGATGCGTTGATCAACCGCCAGAGCCAGTTGGAAGTGGAAATCCGGCAGACCGATGCCCATGGTCAGGACCAGCATCTGTGGCTGGTCATGCGCCTGCCGGAAGACGCCAGCGACTACACGGCGGTGATCCTGAGCATCAGCGATATCACCAGTCGCAAGCTGATCGAGCTCTCGCTGCTCGAGCGCGAAGGTTTCTGGTCCGATGTGGTGCGCACGGTGCCCGATCACCTCTACGTTCAGGACGTGATCAGCCAGCGGATGATCTTCAGCAACCACCACCTGGGCCAGACGCTCGGCTACAACAAGAACGAGCTGCACCAGATGGGCGAGTACTTCTGGGAAATCCTGCTGCATCCCGAAGATGCCGAGCATTATCATCGCCTGCGCCAGCAGCAGCGCCATGCCGGCTACAGCCAGTTGCTGCAGTGCCAGTTGCGCTTTCGCCATCGTGACAGCCAGTGGCGGCGCTTCGAGATCCGCGAACAGGCGCTGGCGCGGGACAAGTATGATCAGGTCACGCGGATCATCGGCGTGGCCAAGGACATCACCGACCAGATCGAGGCCAGCGAATCGCTGCGTGACAGCGAACAACGCTACCGGATGCTGGCCGAAAGCATCAGCGACGTGATTTTTTCCACCGACAGCAGGCTGCAGTTGAATTATGTCAGCCCCTCGGTGCAGACCGTCCTCGGCTATGAAACCGACTGGGTGTTCAAACATGGCTGGCAATCGACCATTGCCAACCCGGCGCAACTGACCGGCATCTATCAAATGATGGAGCGGGTCAGCAAAGCCCTGGACAAACCCGAACAATTGGCCGAATTGCGCCGCAATGTCCGCACCCAACTGTTCGTGTTCGACTGCCTGCGGGCCGACGGACGCAAGATCCCGATCGAACTGCGGCTGGTGCTGGTCTGGGACGAACACGGCACCTTCGAGGGCATTCTCGGCGTCGGCCGCGACATCAGCCAGCAACGCCGGGCAGAGAAAGATCTGCGCATGGCCGCGACGGTATTCGAGCACTCGACCTCGGCGATTCTGATCACCGACCCGGCCGGTTATATTGTCCAGGCCAACGAAGCCTTCAGTCGCGTCAGCGGTTATGCGGTGTCCGATGTGCTGGACCAGTTGCCCAGCATGCTGACGGTCGACGACCAGCAGGAAGCCCACCTGCGTTACGTGCTCAAGCAATTGGAGCAGCACAACACCTGGGAAGGCGAAGTCTGGCTCAAGCGCCGCAGCGGCGAGCACTACCCGGCCTGGGTCGGCATCACCGCCGTGCTCGATGATGAGGGCGACCTGGCCAGCTACGTGTGCTTCTTCAGCGACATCAGCGAGCGCAAGGCCAGCGAGCAGCGCATTCATCGCCTGGCGTACTACGATGCCCTGACCCACCTGCCCAACCGCACGCTGTTCCAGGACCGCCTGCACACCGCGTTGCAGCAAGCCGAGCGGCAGAAGTCGTGGGTGGTGCTGATGTTCCTCGACCTCGATCGTTTCAAACCGATCAACGACTCCCTCGGCCACGCCGCCGGCGACCGCATGCTCAAGGAGATGGGTACCCGCCTGCTGGCCTGCGTCGCCGAGGATGACACCGTGGCGCGCATGGGCGGTGACGAGTTCACCTTGCTGCTGCAGCCACGGGCAACCCGCGAGATGGCGCTGAACCGGGCGATCAACGTCGCCGAGCAGATTCTCTCGAGCCTGGTCACGCCATTCGTGCTCGAAGGGCGCGAGTTTTTCGTCACCGCCAGTATCGGTATCGCCCTGAGCCCGCAGGATGGCGGCGAACTCAGCCAGTTGATGAAGAACGCCGACACCGCGATGTACCACGCCAAGGAGCGTGGCAAGAACAACTTCCAGTTCTACCAGGCCGACATGAACGCCAGCGCCCTGGAGCGCCTGGAGCTGGAAAGCGACCTGCGCCACGCGCTGGAGCAGAACGAGTTCGTGCTCTACTACCAGCCGCAGTTCAGCGGCGATGGCAAGCGCCTGACCGGTGCCGAGGCGCTGCTGCGCTGGCGCCATCCGCGGCGCGGGCTGGTGCCGCCGGGCGACTTCATCCCGGTACTGGAAGAACTCGGGCTGGTGGTGGATGTTGGCGACTGGGTGCTGGCCGAGGCCTGCCGCCAGCTCAAGACCTGGCATCAGAACAAGGTCCGGGTGCCCAAGGTGTCGGTGAACATCTCCGCACGGCAGTTCTCCGACGGCCAACTGGGCACGCGTATCGCCACGATCCTGCGCGACACCGGCCTGCCGCCGGCGTGCCTGGAGTTGGAGCTGACCGAAAGTATCCTGATGCGCGAAGTCAGCGAAGCCATGCTGATCCTCGACGGGCTGAAAAATCTCGGCCTGAGCATCGCGGTGGACGACTTCGGCACCGGCTACTCGTCGCTCAACTACCTCAAGCAGTTCCCTATCGACGTGCTGAAGATCGACCGCACCTTCGTCGACGGATTGCCATCAGGCGAACAGGATGCGCAGATTGCCCGAGCGATCATCGCCATGGCCCACAGCCTGAACCTGGCGGTGATCGCCGAGGGCGTGGAAACCCATGAGCAACTGGACTTCCTGCGTGAACACGGCTGCGACGAAGTGCAGGGCTACCTGTTTGGTCGACCGATGGCGGCCAGCCGCTTCGAGGCGCAGTTCAGCAATGATGCGCTGTTCATGTTCGACTGAAGCCCTGCACCCCGCGTAATTCCAAGGTGAACGTCGCTTATCTGCGACATGATGCCCTTTCATATGCCAGATAAAACCCATTGGGTTAGAATGCCTTCTTTTTCTGCCACCCGATCCTTGAGGACCGCCATGTTCAGCCGTGATTTGACTATTGCCAAGTACGACGCCGATCTCTTTGCCGCCATGGAGCAAGAAGCTCAGCGCCAGGAAGAGCACATCGAGCTGATCGCCTCGGAAAACTACACCAGCCCAGCGGTGATGGAAGCCCAAGGTTCGGTGCTGACCAACAAATACGCCGAAGGCTACCCAGGCAAGCGTTACTACGGCGGCTGCGAATACGTCGACGTGGTTGAGCAACTGGCCATCGACCGCGCCAAGGAACTGTTCGGCGCCGACTACGCCAACGTCCAGCCGCATGCCGGTTCCCAGGCCAACGCCGCGGTCTACCTGGCCCTGCTGCAAGGTGGCGACACCATCCTGGGCATGAGCCTGGCCCACGGCGGTCACCTGACCCACGGCGCCAGCGTGTCGTCCTCGGGCAAACTCTACAACGCCGTCCAATACGGTATCGACGCCAACGGCCTGATCGACTACGACGAAGTCGAGCGCCTGGCAGTCGAGCACAAGCCGAAAATGATCGTGGCCGGTTTCTCCGCCTACTCGCAGATCCTCGACTTCCCACGTTTCCGCGCCATCGCCGACAAGGTGGGTGCCTACCTGTTCGTCGACATGGCACACGTGGCAGGCCTGGTTGCCGCTGGCGTCTACCCGAACCCGGTGCCATTCGCCGACGTGGTCACCACCACCACCCACAAGACCCTGCGCGGTCCGCGTGGCGGCCTGATCCTGGCCCGTGCCAACGCCGACATCGAGAAAAAGCTGAACTCAGCCGTCTTCCCAGGCGCCCAGGGCGGCCCGCTGGAGCACGTGATCGCCGCCAAGGCCATCTGCTTCAAGGAAGCGCTGCAGCCTGAGTTCAAGGCTTACCAGCAACAAGTGGTGAAGAACGCCCAGGCCATGGCCGAAGTGTTCATTGCACGTGGTTTCGACGTGGTTTCCGGCGGCACCCAGAACCACCTGTTCCTGCTGTCGCTGATCAAGCAGGACATCTCCGGTAAAGATGCCGACGCCGCCCTGGGCAAGGCGTTCATCACCGTAAACAAGAACTCGGTACCGAACGATCCGCGCTCCCCGTTCGTCACCTCCGGCCTGCGTTTCGGCACCCCAGCGGTCACTACCCGTGGCTTCAAGGAAACCGAATGCCGCGAGCTGGCCGGCTGGATCTGCGACATCCTGGCTGACCTGAGCAACGAAGCGGTGATCGACGCCGTTCGCGAGAAGGTCAAGGCCATCTGCAAGAAGCTGCCGGTATACGGCGCCTGATACGCCCGCATCCCGTAGCACAAGAGAGCCCGGTCAGCGATGACCGGGCTTTTTTTCGCCCGAAAGAAGCCCCTCCCTCCCTTGTAGGAGCGCGGCTTGCCCGCGAAGAGGCCGGCAAGGCCGCCAAAAGCTTCGCGGGCAAGCCGCGCGCCTACGGGAATATGCATTAACTGGCGATCACTGGTCAGACCGGTCTAACCAATTTTTCGGAATTCACTTGCGACTTCAAAAAAATCGGGCGTAGACTGGCTTGGCACTGGACATACCGGTAAGACCACAAAAATTAAGTTCCAATGTCGCGACCCAAGGTCCGGCCAAGGAACGCCGACCAGGATCCTCCCCATGCTCAAATGGTGCTCGCGTTCGATTTTCCTTCAGGTCATCCTTGGATTGATGCTTGGCATCGTCTGCGGGCTCGCCCTTCCCGAGTTCTCCACCCAACTCAAGCCCCTGGGCGACGGCTTCATCAAACTGATCAAGATGCTGATCGGGCTGATCGTGTTCTGCGTGGTGGTCAGCGGCATTTCCGGTGCCGGCGACCTGAAGAAAGTCGGGCGCATCGGCCTCAAGTCGGTGATCTACTTCGAAGTCCTGACCACCGTCGCCCTGCTGATAGGGCTGATCCTGGCTTTTTCCACCCATATCGGCAGCGGTGCCAATATCCATCTGGAGCAACTGTCCAAGGCCGCCCTGGGTGATCTGGCCGATCGTGGCCAGCACCTACGCGGGGCCACGCAGTTCGCGATGGACCTGATCCCCAACTCGGTGCTCAGCGCCTTTGCCGACAACAATATCCTGCAAGTGCTGCTGTTCTCGGTGCTGTTCGGCAGCGCGCTGAACCTGGTGGGCGAGTCGGCTTCGGGCATCTCGCGCCTGATCAATGAACTGAGCCATGTGATCTTCCGGATCATGGGTATGATCGTGCGCCTGGCGCCGATCGGCGTATTCGGTGCCATCGCCTTCACCACCAGCACCTACGGCCTGGAGTCGCTGCGACAATTGGGCAACCTGGTGGCGCTGTTCTACATCACCTGCCTGGCCTTCGTGCTGCTGATCCTAGGCCTGGTGATGCGCGTGTCGGGCCTGAGAATGCTGCCGTTCCTCAAGTACTTCCGGGAAGACCTGCTGATCGTCATGGGCACCGCATCCTCGGATGCCGTGCTGCCGCAAGTGATGCGCAAACTCGAACACCTGGGCATCGGCAGCTCGACGGTCGGCCTGGTGATCCCCACCGGCTACTCGTTCAACCTCGACGGTTTCTCGATCTACCTGACCCTGGCCATCGTCTTCATCGCCAATGCCACCGGCACACCGCTGGCAATGACGGATCTGCTGACCATATTGCTGGTATCGCTGATCACCTCCAAGGGTGCCCATGGCATTCCCGGCTCGGCCCTGGTGATTCTCGCCGCCACCCTGTCGGCAATTCCGGCGATTCCGGTGGTCGGCCTGGTGCTGGTGCTGGCGGTCGACTGGTTCATGGGCATCGGCCGGGCCATGACCAACCTGATCGGCAACTGCGTGGCAACCGTGGCCATCGCCCGCTGGGAAAAGGACATCGATGTACAACGGGCTCACAAGGTTCTGGAAGGCCAACAGGGTTATGCCTTTACCCCTAAAAAGCCGGGTCCTTCGGCTCAGCAGCAGGAGTTCTGATGCGATACGCCCATGGATGGGCACGTGTGCCGAACCGCGAGCGGCAGCCGCATGCCGCCCACGCGTCGGGGCCTGACCGCTTCACCTGGAGAGCACCGTGATCAGCTCATCGACCGTCGTCAATTCAGTGGTAGAAAAACTCCGCGCCGCGTTGGCCCGTGGCCAATGGCGCTCCGGCGAGATGCTGCCGGGCCAACGTGAGCTGGCCGAACAACTGGGTATCAGCCGCCCGAGCCTGCGCGAAGCCGTCACCGTCCTGGAAACCCTCGGCCTGGTCCGCTCCATGCCCGGCAAAGGCGTGGTGGTGCTGGACACCGCCAGCGCCCACAGCGGCGTGGCCGACGCCAGCCTCGAAGACATCCTGCAACTGCGCTACACCCTGGAGCCGTTCATCGTCGGACTGGTGGCGCAATCGATCAGCAGCAAGGAAGTCGGCCAGTTGCGCCTGACCCTGATGGACATGCGCGAAGCCCTGGAGGCCAATGACAGCGAGGCCGGGCTGAACGCCTATATCGCCTTCCACGAAGAATTGTTCGCCCTGACCTCCAACCCGATTTTCCAGAACGTGGTGCAGCAGACCAGCAACGCGCTCAAGCAGAGCGCCGAGGTGCTGCGCAACTCACCCGAGCACCTGGCAGAACGCCTGGAGGAAAACGAAGCCGTGGTGCGTGCCATCCGCAACAAGAACAGCGCCCTGGCCAGTGCGGAGATGCGTCGGCACATCCTGCAGGAAAGCTTGCGCATGGGCATCGAACTCACCATCCCGGACGACCATCTGGGCAGTATCGAGCAGTAATCCACCTCGACGGGAGACCGGTCATGACCAGCGTTGCAACACTTCAGCCCTTCGCTACCGCCCGCACGCGCAGGCAGTCCCGCGCCCTGCAAGGACCGTCGTGTGCCGAAGATCTCTACGCCAGGGTCTTCGAGGATATTCTCGAAGGACAATTCACGGCCGGGCTGAGCGAAGACCTGCTGATGCAAACCTACGCAGCCGGTCGCAGCGAGGTACGCCGCGTGGTGAGCCGCCTGACACACCAAAGGGTCATCCACGCCCGCCCGAATCAACGGGCCCGAGTCACCGAGCCGGATGCCCACCAGATACGGCAGGTGCTCCAGGCGCGGCGGATGGCTGAAAGCACGGTCATCCAGCTACTCTGCGCGAGCGCCGATGGATCGGCTATCGACTCCCTTCAGATGCTGATTCGCCGGGAGCGTCAGAGCATCGAGGAGCGTCTGCACAGTACGGCAACCCGGCTGGGTGGCGAGTTTCACTTGCAACTGGCGCGGATGGCCGGCAATGCGCCCATGATGCACTTTCTGGAAGGGCTGATTCCGCTGACCGGGCTGGCGCTGGCCGCCCGCTCGGTGGTGCATGGCCAAGGCTGGCAAGTGCGCCAGGCCATTCTCGATGCCCTACAGGCCGGCAATGCGCGGGAAGGCACCGAGAGGATAATGCAGTATCTGCAACAGCTCGAGACCTTGGCAGTGGGGTGAGCCGAGCAAAAGCCGGCTCCCCCCGGGCTCAGAGTTGCGCCATTCTCGCGAAACCCTCGCGAATGCTCTCTTCAGGCAAATCGTCGGCAATGAACACGATCACACTCTCACGAACCGCACCCTCTTCCCACTCGGTATCCCAGTCGAAACCGTAGAGTTTGAGCACACCCTGGAACACCAGGCGGCGTGACTCACCGGCAATGTTCAATACGCCCTTGTAGCGCAGCAACTGCTTGCCGTGGTCCTCCAGCAGCTCGTTCATGAACTCGCTGAGCCGGTCGATATCCAGTGGCTGATCGGTGCGCAGCACCAGGCTGGAAATGCGGTCGATGCCGCGTCCCTGACTGACCGGGCGCAGGCTCACGCCACCGCCCAGGTCGGCATTGAGGTTGAAACCGCGGACGTCCAGCAACTCGGCCAGGTCGATATGGCCATGCTCGACGATGCGGATCGGCGCCCGACGGTTGATACGCGTCAGGCGCTCGCTCAAGGCGTCGAAGGTCGCTGCGTCGACCAGGTCGCGTTTGCTCACCAACAGGCGGTCGGCAAAGCCGATCTGTGCCTGGGCGATGGTCTGGGTCAGATGATGCTCGGCGTGGGCGGCATCCACCAGGGTGATGATGCCGTCGAGCAGGTAGCGCTCGCGCAGCTCTTCATCGATGAAGAAGGTCTGGGCCACCGGCGCCGGATCGGCCAGCCCGGTGCATTCGATCACCAGCCGGTCGAAGCTGAGTTCACCACTGTCCAGGCGTTCGAGCAGCAGGTACAGCGCCTTGGTCAGGTCGGTGTGAATGGTGCAGCAGACGCAGCCGTTGGACAGCGTCATGACCTGCACCGGCTCGGCGCCGAGCAGTTGGGTGTCGATGCCGGCGTCGCTGAATTCGTTCTCGATCACGGCGATCTTCAGGCCGTGCTCGGCCTTGAGCAGATGACGCAGCAGGGTGGTCTTGCCGGCGCCGAGAAAACCGCTGAGGACGGTGACGGGAATAGGAACGGACAAACGCGAATCTCCCATACGCTAAAAATGAATGTGGGAGCCGGCTTGCTGGCGATAGCGCTGTGTCAGACCAGAAGATGTCGACGGTCGGAACGCTATCGCCAGCAAGCCGGCTCCCACAACGGAATGCGTTGAGTCAACGACTCAACAGCACTTCGGCCCACCCTTGCCACCGTAACGGGCTTCCTGGCGTTCCCGGAAGAACGCCTCGTAGCTCATCACCGGTTTGTCCGGGTGCTTGGTCTGCATATGCTCGACATAGGTGTCGTAGTCGGGCATGCCGACCATCAGGCGCGCGGCCTGCCCGAGGTATTTACCGAGGCGACTCAGGTCATTGAACATTGCATACCCTCCTAATCAGGCCTCAGGTACAGCCTGGAACGGTGTTTCCTTGTCCGTACGTTCCTTGTTGCCCCAGGCCGCGACACCCACCTTGAGGGCATAGAACAGGATGCTGAAAACCACGAACAGGAACAGCGCCGTCAGCGTCGCGTTGGTGTACGCGTTGAAGATCACGTGCTGCATCTGCGTGATGTCCTTGGCCGGTGCCAGCACCTGTCCGGCGTCCAGCGCGGTGCTGTACTTCTTCGCCAGGGCGAGGAAGCCGATGGCCGGGTTGGCATCGAACAGCTTGATGAAACCGGCGGTGGTGGTGCAGATCAGCAGCCACAGCGCCGGGACCAGGGTCACCCAGATATAGCGCTGGCGCTTCATCTTGATCAGCACGACGGTGCCGAGCATCAGCGCGATACCCGCCAGCATCTGGTTGGAGATGCCGAACAGCGGCCACAGGGTGTTGATGCCACCCAGCGGATCGATCACGCCCTGATACAGCAGGTAGCCCCAAAGCGCGACGCAACCGGCCGTGGCGATCAGGTTCGCAGTCCAGGACTCGGTACGCTTGAGCGACGGGACGAAAGAGCCCAGCAGGTCCTGCAGCATGAAACGCCCGGCACGGGTACCCGCATCGACGGCAGTCAGGATGAACAACGCTTCGAACAGGATCGCGAAGTGGTACCAGAACGCCATGGTGTTCTCACCCGGCAGGACGTGGTGCAGGATCTGCGCGATACCGACCGCCAGGGTCGGAGCACCGCCGGCACGGGCCAGGATGGTCGTTTCGCCGATATCCCTGGCCACCGCCTGCAGCGCTTCAGGGGTAATCGCGAAGCCCCAGCCAGTAACGGTCTGCGCCACGGTCACCGCATCCGCGCCGACCACGGCAGCCGGGCTGTTCATGGCGAAGTACACGCCCGGGTCAATGACCGAAGCGGCGACCATCGCCATGATTGCCACGAACGACTCCATCAGCATGCCGCCGTAGCCGATGTAGCGGGCGTTGGTTTCGTTATCCAGCAGCTTGGGCGTGGTCCCCGAGGAGATCAGCGCGTGGAAGCCGGAGACCGCGCCACAGGCGATGGTAATGAACAGGAACGGGAACAGCCCGCCTTTCCACACCGGCCCCGTGCCGTCGACGAACTGGGTCAGCGCCGGCATTTTCAGCTCGGGCATGGTGATCAGGATACCGATCGCCAGGGCGATGATGGTACCGATCTTGAGGAAGGTCGACAGGTAGTCGCGCGGCGCCAGGATCAGCCATACCGGCAGAACGGCGGCAACGAAGCCGTAGCCGATCAGCATCCAGGTGATCTGCACGCCGGTGAAAGTGAAGGCCTTGGCCCAGACCGGATCGGCGGCGATCTGCCCACCCAGCCAGATCGAGCCGAGCAGCAGGATCACGCCGAGGATCGAGATTTCACCGATGCGGCCCGGGCGGATGTAGCGCATGTAGACACCCATGAACATCGCGATCGGGATGGTCGCCATCACCGTGAAGATGCCCCATGGGCTCTCGGCCAGGGCCTTGACCACGATCAGCGCCAGCACCGCGAGGATGATGATCATGATCAGGAAGCAGCCGAACAGGGCGATGGTGCCCGGAATCCGGCCCATTTCCTCGCGCACCATGTCGCCCAGCGAACGACCGTTGCGACGGGTGGACAGGAACAGCACCATGAAGTCCTGAACCGCACCGGCCAGCACCACCCCGGCGATCAGCCAGAGCGTACCGGGCAGGTAGCCCATCTGCGCCGCCAATACCGGGCCGACCAGCGGACCGGCGCCGGCGATCGCCGCAAAATGGTGACCGAAAAGAATGTGTTTGTTGGTCGGCACATAGTCCAGACCATCGTTGTTCAGCACCGCAGGCGTCGCCCGACGGCCGTCGAGCTGCATGACATTATTGGCGATGAACAGACTGTAGTAACGATAGGCAACCAGATAGATCGCCACAGCGGCGACCACGATCCACAAGGCGTTGATCGCCTCGCCGCGGCGCAAGGCCACTACGCCCAGGGCGCACGCTCCCACGATTGCCAGCACCAGCCAGGGTAGATGGCGGAGCGGGCTATTATTATTTTTCATTTTGATATTCCAGCCAGATGGACAGAAAGACAGCCATCTTGAGTTTAGCGCCAAAGTGCGCGATGACCATACCCAACCTTGGTATAGAGCGTTTTTTTATTGCTGCCGGGAATATGGAGGGACATCACGCGCAACAACCAACAGTCACCTGCCCGCCTTGGCGCTTGCCTGGCACGGCATGAAGGCTATAGTCAGCAGAGTCCGCACAGGAACCTGAACATGAGTGACTCTTCGATCAACCGTCGCCGTTTCAAGCGTATCGCGTTCGATGCCATCACCACCTTGAGCCAGGGCGGCACAGTGTGGTCGGCACAACTGGTAGACCTTTCCCTCAAGGGGCTGCTGGTCCAGCAGCCGGGCAACTGGCCCGCCGGCTTGACGGGCATCTTCCTGGTCGATATCCGCCTGGCGAAAAATGCCCATGTGAAAATGGATGCCGAACTGGTCCATGTGGATCACCACCAGTTGGGCTTCAAATGCCTGCATATCGGCCTGGAATCGATCCAGCACCTGCGCCGCCTGATCGAGCTGAACCTGGGCGACGAAGAGGAACTGGAACGCGAGCTGGACGCGCTGTTCGAGGATTGACCCGCCAAGCGCCACCCCAGCGGCGGCGCCTCGGGTCATTGCATCAGGGAAATGCCGAGCGCTGGGGGAAGTCGCCTTCGGATTCCCAGTAGCTATTTTCTTCCCGTGACGAAAACTGCCAGACATCGCCCTTGAGGCGATAGGTCCGGTAGACCGTCACGAAATCTTCACTCTCATCGTCTGCCGGCGACGACGACACCTGCAGAATTTCCGGAAGCGCATCACTGGCCTGCCAGGCGGCCTTGCCGGTCTGGGCCAGGAACAACGGCTTGAGCGTGCCATCCGCTGCCTGGGACTGCATCGGTTGCAGCTTGTGCAGGGCAGGCATGAGTATTTGGGTCGCAGGCCCACTGTAACTGCCCATCGGCGCGGTCTGATCAACCGTGAGGAAAAATGCCGGGCTCGGCATACCGGCCATCGACGCTTTTTCCAGGGTTGCCAGCGGATAGGCCAAACCGACACTCTCGACCTCCTCCCCAGAGGCCGACAACAGCCGCAGGCGGGCCTCGACAATCGGCCGGTTGGCGACATCCTTCGCCAACGCTTCGTCGTCGAAGGCGTCTTCGTCGAACGCACTGCCGTTGCCCCAGAGCGACTGATGCAGATCCGCAGAGATCCGCGCATCCTCCAGCAACTCCAACTCGCCGCCATCACCCGTGGACATCTGCTGGGCCAACCGATAGCCCTCCGGCACCTGCGCCGTGGCCGCGCTGGCCGCACCGGCGCAGAGCATCCAACCTGCCAAACACATTGCCGCACCGATTATCCGCATCCCGCTGACTCCTTTATCCCGTTACTCGAACAACGCGTCCAACGCCTGTTCCAGGCGTGTGACCGCAATGATTTTAAGCCCGGCCGGCGATTCTTTCGGCGCGTTGCCCTTGGGCACGATAGCGCGTTTGAAACCATGTTTGGCCGCCTCTTTCAGGCGCTCCTGGCCGCTGGGTACCGGGCGCACCTCGCCCGATAGCCCGACCTCGCCAAACACCAGCAGGTCATGGGGCAACGGCCGATTGCGCAGGCTGGACATGACCGCCGCCATCAACGCCAGGTCGGAGGCGGTTTCCAGCACCTTCACGCCGCCGACCACGTTGAGGAAGACATCCTGGTCGTGGGTCGGAATACCGCCATGCCGATGCAGCACCGCCAGCAACATCGCCAGACGGTTCTGGTCCAGGCCCAGGGTCACCCGGCGCGGATTGGCCATGTGGCTGTCGTCGACCAGCGCCTGGACCTCGACGAGCATCGGCCGGGTGCCTTCCCAGGTGGCCATGACCACACTGCCGGGGACCTCTTCCTGGGCACGGGTGAGGAAAATCGCCGAGGGATTGGAAACCTCCTTGAGGCCGCGGTCGGTCATGCCGAATACACCCAGTTCGTTGACCGCGCCGAAGCGGTTCTTCACCGCCCGCAGCAGGCGCAGACGGCCATCGGACTCACCCTCGAAGTACAGGACCGTGTCGACCATGTGCTCCAGCACCCGCGGACCGGCCAGCGCGCCCTCCTTGGTCACGTGACCGACGAGGAAGATCGCCGTGCCGCTCTGCTTGGCATAACGCACCAGCAACGCCGCACTTTCGCGCACCTGGGCCACGCCACCCGGGGCCGATTGCAGTTGTTCGGTGAAAATCGTCTGGATCGAGTCGATGACCATGACCTTGGGCTTTTCCACTCGCGCCGTGGCGATGATGCTCTCGATGCAGGTCTCGGTCATCACCCGCAACTGGTCCTGGGGCAAACCCAGCCGTCGCGCCCGCATCGCCACCTGCTGCTGCGATTCCTCGCCGGTGACATACAGGGCCGACATGCGCGTGGCGATATTGCACAGGGTCTGCAACAGGATGGTCGACTTGCCGATGCCCGGATCACCACCGATCAGCACCACCGAACCATCCACCAGGCCGCCACCGAGCACTCGGTCGAGTTCGGCGGACGCGGTGGAAAAACGCGGAATCTCTTCGACACTGACTTCGGCCAGGGTCTTGATCTGCGCCTGCTGCCCGGCCCAGCCGGTGCGCCCGCTGGGCGCCGCGGCGCCACCACTCTCCACCAGGGTTTCGGTGAGGGTGTTCCAGGCGCCACACTCGCCGCACTGGCCGGCCCACTTGGGAAAGGTCGCGCCGCACTCGGTGCAGCCGTACATGCGCTTGGCCTTGGCCATCTCGGTCCCCCATGGCAAAACCGCGATGATAGCTCAGCCGGCGCCGATCAGCGCGGTGGCGGTGTACGGATTTCACCCTCGGCCAGACGGGCCGCAGTATTGCCCAAAGGATCCTCGGCATCGAGATTGGCGCCCTTGGCCGCCAGGGCCTCGAGCAGCGCGGTGCGCTTGAACAACCCGGCGTACATGGCCGCCGTCTGACCGGCAGCATTGCGCTGGTCGGGATTGCAGTCGCTGCTCAACAGGCGCCGGGCGATCCGGACTTCGCCCTTGAAGATCGCCCCCATCAGCGCGGTGTTACCGCGTTTGTCCTGGGTACAGGCGTTGGCCCCGGCCGCCAGCAAGCGCTCAACCGCCGGTCCCTGGCCGTGGTAGGCCGCCAGGATCAGCGCGGTGTAGCCATTGGCGTCCTGGGTATCGAGCGGATAGCCGGACTCGATGAAGGTCTGCAACATCTCGACGTCGCCACGGCGGGCGGCATCGAAGTAATAGTCCTGGATCTGCGCCTTGAGGGCTTGCGGATCGGCGGCAATCGCCGGCTCAGCGGCCGAGGCGTTGCAAGCCCAGGCAAAGAGGAACAACAAGACAGGGATACGCATGGAAAGACTCCGTTGCAATAGGGCCTCGGTTGTCCCAGCCCACTTCATGGCAGGTGCCATGAAGTGGGCTGGCTTTCACACGGCAGGTCAGTCGGTCAGTTTCGCCGCCAGCGCCTTGACTCGCGCCAGGTCGCCCTTGGCGACCTGGGTCACGCCCGTGCCGTACTCGGGATCGGCCTTGTAGAGGAACGACAGCATGATGTGCTTGCTCTCGTCGTCGGTATCGGCCAGCGAACCACCGAAGTTCTCGATCAGGTCCTGTTTCTCCTTCTTGCTGTAGGAGCGATACAGGTCTCCGGCCTGCTTGAAGTTCTGCTCACGCTGGATCTTCGCCTGTTGGGTGCTGCCCGACAGGGCCAACTGGCTGTAGCGCGCCGACTGTTGCTCGTCGCGGGGCATCAGGCGACTCGGCTGGTAGTTCACGCCGCTGCTGCTGTGCCCGCTGTTCATCACGCCATCCTGATTGCCGTTGTTCACTGCCACAAGCGGTGCGTTGATCGGCAGTTGCAAGGCATTCGGGCCCAGGCGGTACATCTGGGTATCGGCATAGGAGAACACCCGTCCCTGCAGCAGACGATCCTCGGATGGTTCGATGCCCGGCACCAGGTTCGCCGGCGCCATGGCCACCTGCTCGGTCTCCTGGAACACGTTGGCCGGGTTGCGATCGAGCACCATCTGACCGACCTTGCGCTCCGGCACACCGGGCCAGATCTTGGTCGCATCGAGCGGGTCGAAGTCGAACTTGCCCAAGTCCTGCGGCGTCAGCACCTGGACATACAGATCCCACTTGGGAAACTGGCCCTTGTTGATATGGCTGACCAGATCATGGGTCATGTGGCTGTAGTCACGCCCCTGCACCTCGACGACCTGTTTCGGATCGAGGTTGCGGATGCCCTGCAGGCTCTTCCAATGGAACTTGACGTAGTGGACTTCGCCCTTGGCGTTGATCAGCTTGTAGGCATGCACGCCGTTGCCGTCCATCTCCCGATAGCTGGCGGGGGTGCCGGAGTCGGAATACAGCTCGGTCAGGGTGCGTGTGGCTTCAGGCACATGGGAGAAGAAATCGAAGCGCCGCGAATCGTCGTCCAGGTTGGTGCGTGGGTCCGGTTTGAAGGCATGGACCATGTCCGGGAACTTGATGGCATCACGGATGAAGAAGGTCGGGAAGTTGTTCCCCACCAGGTCCCAGTTGCCGTCGGCGGTATAGAACTTGGTGGCGAAACCCCGCGGGTCGCGCAGGGTTTCCGGGGAGTGGTTACCGTGCACCACGGCCGAGAAGCGCACGAATACCGGGGTTTTCTCGCCAGCGGCAAAGACCTTGGCCTTGGTCAGGTCGCTCAGGTCGTCGGTCACGGTGAACGTGCCATGGGCCCCGGTACCACGGGCATGCACCACCCGCTCGGGGATACGTTCGCGATCGAAACGCTGCAATTTCTGGATCAGTTGCACGTCCTGCAGCAACACCGGCCCGGTGGCGCCGGCGGTCTGCGAATTCTGGTTATCACCTACCGCCGCACCGTTGTCACGGGTCAGCGTAGCGGCATGGACAGAAAGGGAAAGCAGGCTGGCGGTCAAAATACCCAGCACGCGCCGAGTGGGAATAGCTCCCGGAACAGGAGTGATCTGCATGTCGGAATCCTCGAGATTTTGTTATGCGCATCCAGGTGCGCTCGACAAAGGCTAGAGATCGATTCAACAAATTCTAAATAGAAAAGCTCAAAGACCCCGATTGAAAAATTCGACGGGGCAAAACGCTTCAGGAGGCGTATTTCGCGCGATTGGTGGCACTTTGCAAACTTATTGCCGGGCAACAGGTCGATTAAGCAGGAAGTGTAGAGCCCGGCATGGAGCAAGATGCTCGAGGCTGAATTACACTGCGTTCACTCCACTCATCTGTAACAAGGAATAACCTATGGGCGTGCTCAGTGAGTTCAAGGCCTTCGCGGTCAAGGGCAATGTGGTCGACATGGCGGTGGGTATCATCATCGGCGCGGCCTTCGGCAAAATCGTCTCGTCCTTCGTCGGCGATGTGGTGATGCCACCGATTGGCCTGCTGATCGGCGGGGTGGACTTCAGCAACCTGGCGATTACCCTCAAGGCCGCCGAAGGCAATACGCCAGCGGTGGTCATGGCCTATGGCAAGTTCATCCAGACCTGCATCGACTTCCTGATCGTCGCCTTCGCCATCTTCATGGGGGTCAAGGCCATCAACCGCCTGAAGCGCGAGGAAGCCGTGGCGCCAAGCGCGCCGCCGGTACCGAGCCGTGAAGAAACCCTGCTGGGCGAAATCCGTGATCTGCTCAAGGCCCAGAGCGAGAAGCCCTGAGCGGCTTCTACCCGCCAACGGCGCCTGCTGGGCGCCGTTTTTCTACCAGTAGTTTTCCACCGCCACCTGGCCCGGGCGACGACTCAGGCTCAGCTGCATATCGCGCTGCTTGAGCACCTGGCGGGTGTCGTCGATCATCTGCGGGTTGCCGCAGATCATCACCCGCGAATACGCGGGGTCCAGTGCCACTCCGGCGGCCTGCTCCAACTGGCCATTTTCGATCAACTGCGGGATACGCCCGGCCAACGCCCCTGGCACCGCCTCACGGGTGACGATGGGCACAAAACGCAGCTTGTGGGCCTGCTCGGCCAGGTAATCGCGCTCAGCCAGTCCGGCAATCAGTTCGCGATAGGCCAGTTCGCCCGCGTGCCGCACGCTATAGACCAGCAGAATCCGCTCGAAGCGCTCCCACACCTCGAAGTCCTGCAGAATCGACAGGAACGGCGCGACCCCGGTGCCCGTGGCCAGCAGCCAGAGATCGCGCCCATCGACAAAACGATCGAGGGTCAGATAGCCCACCGACTGGCGCTCGATCAACAGCGAGTCACCGACCTTCAGACGACTCAGTTCACTGGTGAACTCCCCTCCCGGGACAACGATGGAAAAGAACTCGAGAAATTCGTCGTGGGGCGAGGACACCATCGAATAGGCCCGCCAGACTACACTGCCATCAGCCTTGGTCACGCCCAGGCGCGCGAACTGACCGGCACGAAAACGGAACCCGGCATCGCGCGTGGTCCGCAGGGTGAACAGGCTCGGAGTCAGCGGACAAACCTCGAGCAAGGTCTGCCGGGTAAATTTTTCGGCACTGGCGGTCATTGCACGCTCCCTCGAAAATAGGTGGCCAGTGTCTCGCAAAGCCGGCGACAGAAACACCGGCGATTTGTAGTGGTATAAGTTTTTTGAAAAAACATATACAAAACAATAAAAAAGTACAGCAACTAAGTAAAACATATAGTTACGAAGATATACCGATCGCAATCCAACAGATCACGCCTCACTTCAGCCACTTTTCCAACTCGCATAAAAGCACAAAACAACCGCACCGGGCCTAATGATATTAGGCACGACGCGATAACCGCAGCCCTTGAAAGTCGATAAAAATATCAGCGCAATATAAAAAAACCACACCCCACTCAAGAATTTTCCTACACTATCCGAGCACGTTGAGTTCAACGAATATTGCGTCAAGGAAGGGTATCTCAATGGAGAACTGGCAGGATAATCAACTGCACCAGCTCATGAGTGAAAAAGAAGAACAGGCAGTCTTCAATGCGGTTTTCAATCTGGCAGGGCAAATACGCTTCAGCTTCGTATCATTCAGAGTCAGCAGCTTATTAGGAGGCACTCAACCGAACACAGCATCTTTCAATAACTATCCAGCAGAATGGAATGCATGTTATCAACGTAACAACTACCTTGCCGTCGACCCTCTAGTCACGCACTGCCACAACTCGGTTTTCCCGATCCTGTGGGTACCTGATACGTTCAGGAACACCCCGGCATTGTGGCGTGACATGCAGGCTCATGGTCTCAACCACGGCTGGTCGCAGTCAGTCCATGATATTCGCGGTATTGTCAGCACCCTGAGTCTTTCCCGAACCTGCGAGCCCATCACGTCCAACGAGTTCTACTCCAAGACAGGTCATGTGTTGTGGCTGTGCAATTGGTTGCATTCGTTCATGGCGCAACGGTTGGTCACTTCCTCCCCGCCGCCCAGCAGCCATCCGCTTTCGCCCCGGGAAACCGAGATCCTGCAGTGGACGGCAGAAGGCAAGACCGCTGCCGAGATTGCCAACATCCTCAATCTGACCACGCGTACCGTAGGTTTCCACATGAGTACCATCATGAGAAAACTCGGCGTGAGCAACAAGGCCTCGGCGGTACTGCGCGCGGCCAAATCCGGACTGCTGTACTGATTCATAGCTCCTCTCCAGGCAGAAGGATCTGCCACCTAAACACGCAACAGGCAATCTGCTCGAAACCCACGTAAAATCCTTCTCCTGCCATACCGTTGCCCATTGCGCACAGCGCTTCAAGGCAACCGTGAACCGTCCCCCAGAGCCCGTGTCCCATGCCCCTGCTAGAAAGCCCGTTCGCCCATCTCGACCTGATACGCCAGCCTGAACAACAGGGCGAACCCTTGCAGGCGTTCGACGCGGCCGATCAATACCTGCTCGACCACCTGGCCGGACAAGGCGTCTCGCACGACACCCGAGTACTGGTGCTCAATGACAGTTTCGGCGCTCTGGCCGCCAGCCTGGAAGGCCATGTGCAACTCACCAGCAGCGGCGATTCGTTCCTCGCCGCACTCGGCCTGGAAAAGAACCTGGCACGCAACGGCAAGACCTTCGACGCGGTTCGTCATGTTCCGGCCAGCGAAGCGCTGGTCGGCCCGTTCGATCGGGTACTGATCCGTGTGCCCAAGACCCTCGCACTGCTGGAAGAACAGCTGATTCGTCTGCAGGGACAACTGGCCCCCGGCGCCCAGGTAATCGCCGGCGCCATGATCAAGCACCTGCCCCGGGCGGCAGGCGACCTGCTGGAGCGTTATGTCGGTACCGTGCAGGCCTCGCTGGCGGTGAAGAAGGCCCGCCTGCTGGTGGCAACCGCCGAGCCCCGCGCTACGCTCCCATCGCCCTACCCGACGCGCTATCGGCTCGACCGGCCGGCGATCGAACTGCTCAACCATGCCAACGTGTTCTGCCGTGACGGTCTGGACATCGGCACCCGCGCCTTCCTCCCGCACCTGCCCGAAAACCTCGGCACGGCCCGCGTTGCCGATCTCGGTTGCGGCAACGGCGTGCTGGCGATTGCCAGCGCCCTGCAGAACCCGCAGGCCCAGTACACGCTGGTGGACGAATCGTTCATGGCGGTGCAATCGGCGCGGGAAAACTGGCAGGCCATCCTTGGCGAACGTGAGGTGATCGTTCGCGCCGGCGACGGCCTGGCCGGGCAGGCGCCGCAGTCGCTGGATGTGGTGCTGTGCAACCCGCCCTTCCATCAGCAGCAGGTGGTCGGCGATTTCCTCGCCTGGCGGATGTTCCAGCAGGCGCGGGATGCGCTGGTGGTCGGTGGTTCGCTGTACATCGTCGGCAATCGCCACCTGGGCTATCACAGCAAGCTGGCGCGGCTGTTCCGCGGTGTCGAGCAAGTGGCGGCGACGCCGAAATTCGTGGTGCTGAAGGCCCGCAAGTAAACGCCGACCATTGCAGGAGCCTGGCTTGCCAGCGAAAGCGACCTCATGGGCGCTAAAAGCTTCGCTGGCAAGCCAGGCTCCTACAGAAGGTTCCCGAATCAGGCTTTTACAGAGAAGGCTCGCGCAGAATAAAGCGTCAGCCGGTCAGTGGGTGGTCAGCCCGGCCGCGCTCATGAACAGGCGCATCAGGCTGGCAACCACGAACAACGCCAGCACACTCCCCGCCCAGATCATCGCCAGCCAGCCCAGGCGCTGCCACAGCGGTTTCTTCTCGGCCTGCTCGATTTCCTGCAACGAATGCTTGCCGCTCATAGCCGGTTCCTCCTCGTCGAAACGGCGGCCCCCAGAGACGAGGGCCACTGGTAACTAGTGATAACCATCCTCGTGGGTCACCTTGCCGCGGAACACGTAGTAGCTCCAGAAGGTGTAGCCCAGGATGAACGGGATGATGAACAGCGTCCCCACCAGCATGAAACCCTGGCTCTGCGGCGGCGCGGCGGCATCCCAGATCGAGATCGACGGCGGAATGATATGCGGCCACAGGCTGATGCCCAGCCCGCTGTAGCCGAGGAAGATCAGCACCAGGGTCAGCAGGAACGGCGTGTAGTGCGCATTGCGCGCCACCGCGCGGATCAGCCCGTACAGCGTGACCAGCACCAGGATCGGCACCGGCAGGAACCAGAACAGGTTCGGCAGGGTGAACCAGCGTGCCGCAATCTCGGCATGGGTCAGCGGGGTCCAGAGACTGACGACACCGATCACCGCCAGCAGCACGAATGCCAGCGGCCGTGCCAGATCGTGCATCCGCTCCTGCAACTTGCCTTCGGTTTTCATGATCAGCCAGGTGCAGCCGAGCAAGGCATAAGCTATTACCAGCGCCACACCGCAGAACAGCGTGAACGGGGTCAGCCAGTCCAGCGAACCGCCAGCGAATTGCCGGTCGACCACCTTGATCCCGTCGATGAACGCCCCCAACGCCACGCCCTGGAAGAAGGTCGCGGCGATCGAGCCGCCGATGAACGCCTTGTCCCAGATATGCCGCTTGTCGTCCTTGGCCTTGAAGCGGAACTCGAACGCCACGCCACGAAAGATCAGTCCGATCAGCATGAAGATCAGCGGCAGGTACAACGCCGACAGCACCACCGCATAAGCCAGCGGGAAGGCCCCGAACAGCGCTGCACCGCCGAGCACCAGCCAGGTTTCGTTGCCGTCCCAGACCGGGGCCACGGTGTTCATCATCACATCGCGGTCGCTCTTGCCCTTGATGAAGGGAAAGAGAATGCCGATGCCCAGGTCGAAACCATCCATGACCACGTACATCATGATGCCGAAGATGATGATCACGGCCCAGATCAGCGGAAGATCAATACCCATGATTCAATTCCCCTTGTTCAGGCTGTCGCCTTGGCCGGTTTCACTGTCTTCATCGGCCGCGGAAAGCGGACGGGCCGGAGTCCGTTGCTGGCCAGGACCACCAGGGTTGGATTCTGCACCTTCATGGGTCTTGGGCCCCTTGCGAACCAGGCGCATCATGTAGCCCAGGCCGGCCCCGAACAGTGAGAAATACACCACGACGAACAGCACCAGGGTGATGCTCATCTGCATGACGCTGTGCCCCGAGGAGGCATCCGCCGTGCGCATCAGCCCATAGACCACCCAAGGCTGGCGCCCGATTTCCGTGGTGAACCAGCCAGCCAGGATCGCGATCAGTCCCGAGGGCCCCATCCACAAGGCCAGGTGGAGGAACATACGGTTTTCGTAGAGGCGATCACGTCTGCGCAACCACAGCGCCCACACGCCGGTGAAGATCATCAGGAAACCCAGGCCGACCATGACCCGGAACGACCAGAACACGATGGTCGAATTCGGCCGATCCTCGGGCGGGAACTCCTTGAGGGCCGGCACCTGCTTGTCCAGGGTGTGGGTCAGGATCAGGCTGCCCAGGTAGGGAATCTCCACGGCGAAGCGGGTCTTCTCGGCCTTCATGTCCGGCCAACCGAACAGGATCAGCGGGGTCGGCTCGTTACCGACGTTTTCCCAGTGCCCTTCGATGGCGGCGATTTTCGCCGGCTGGTGCTTGAGCGTATTGAGACCATGGAAGTCGCCGATCACCGCCTGGATCGGCGCGACAATCAACGCCATCCACATGGCCATCGACAACATCGTGCGAATCGCCGGGTTATCACGCCCACGCAGCAGGTGCCAGGCGGCCGAGGAACCGACGAAAAAGGCCGTCGCCACGAATGCCGCAGTGGCCATGTGCATCAGCCGATAAGGGAAGGAGGGGTTGAACACCACCGCCAGCCAGTCCACCGGAATCACCCGGCCGTCGATGATTTCGTAGCCCTGGGGAGTCTGCATCCAACTGTTGGAAGAGAGAATCCAGAACGTCGAAATCAGGGTGCCGATCGCCACCATCACGGTGGAAAAGAAGTGCAACCCACGACCGACCTTGTTCCAACCGAACAGCATGACACCGAGGAAACCGGCCTCAAGGAAGAACGCGGTCAGCACCTCGTAGGTCAGCAGCGGTCCGGTGACCGAGCCGGCGAAGTCCGAGAAACGGCTCCAGTTGGTGCCGAACTGATAGGCCATGACCAGCCCGGAGACCACTCCCATGCCGAAGTTGACGGCAAAGATCTTCGACCAGAAATGGTAGAGATCGCGGTAAGTGTCGTTACGCGTTTTCAGCCACAGGCCCTCGAGCACCGCCAGGTAGCTCGCCAGGCCAATGGTGATGGCCGGGAACAGGATATGGAAGGAAACGGTGAATGCGAACTGGATTCGGGCGAGATCGAGTGCCTCTAAACCGAACATACGTTTTCCTCTGTCAGGTAATACCGGCTGTCGGCCAGCAGGCCCAGCCACTGTCCCCACGGATATGGAGTACGACGGGTTCGGATTCGTTCTTTTTTTCAACCCATCGCAACGCAGGGAGTCGCAACCCGATCAATACCGCAAGGCAATTGATCTGGATCAATCAACGCTGAAAGAGTAGTCCCATTCCGACGACCGGGTGGCGTGGTCGGTTGCCGCGCGACAGGTTGTCTCAGGAGCAGAGGGCAACGGCTCGGCAAAAATCCGCCGCCCGGGAAAATCAGGCGGGTGCGTCATGAACAGCTCAGCAACCTTTTGTTACATCAGAATGATAATCTGCCCCTTTCATCCGCCCAGGCGAGCCCTCCCGATGTCCACCGAGACACCCTTGCTGCTGCGTCATCACCGCCCCTTCCTCGCGTTCTGGCTGGCCCGGATCTTCACCGCCAGCGGCTTCCAGATGCTCACCGTGGCCATTGGCTGGAACCTCTACCAGTTGACCGGCAATGTGCTCGACCTGGGCCTGGTCGGGCTGGTGGAGTTCGCACCGCGGGTCTTGTTCATGCTGCACACCGGGCACGTCGCCGATCGCTACGACCGGCGCAAGGTCGCCGCGTTGTGCCAGACCCTGCAGGCGCTGATCGCGCTGAGCCTGGCGATCGGCAGCCTGACCGATCAGGTCAGTCGCGAGATGATCTTCATCCTCGCGTTCCTGCTCGGCGGCGCCCGCTCCTTCGAAATGCCCACTACCCAGGCGCTGCTGCCATCTATCGTGCCGGCGACGTTATTTCCCCGCGCGGTGGCCGCTGCCCAGTCGGCGCAGCAACTGGCGACCATCGTCGCGCCGGCCGTCGGCGGTCTGCTGTATGCATTCGGCAGTGTGTGGGTCTATGGACCGACGGTTGCGCTGTACGTCATTTCCTGTCTGCTGATGCTCAACCTGCCAGCACGGCAGACGCCGTTGAACAAGGCCAAGGCCACCCTCGATTCACTGCTGGCGGGGATTCGTTTCATCCGCAGCCGCCCGGACATACTCGGTGCCATCTCTCTGGATCTGTTCGCGGTCCTGCTCGGCGGTGCCACCGCGCTGTTGCCGGTATTTGCCAAGGACATCCTGCTGACCGGCGCCTGGGGCCTGGGCCTGCTGCGCTCGGCGCCGGCGGTCGGCGCGCTGCTGATGTCATTGTGGCTGGCGCGCTTCCCGGTGGAACGCAAGGTCGGACGCATCATGTTCACCGCCGTCGGGGTGTTCGGTGTCGCGACCATCGCCTTCGGCCTGTCGACCTCGTTCTGGTTCTCGCTGGCCGTGCTGGTGGTACTCGGCGCCGCGGACATGATCAGCATGGTGATCCGCGCCTCGTTCGTGCAGTTGGAAACCCCCGACGAAATGCGCGGCCGGGTCAGCGCGGTGAACGGCCTGTTCATCGGTGCGTCCAATCAACTGGGTGAGTTCGAGTCGGGGCTGACCGCCCACTGGTTCGGCACCGTGCCCGCCGTGGTGCTGGGCGGAATCGGCACCCTGGTGGTGACCGGGACCTGGATGAAGCTGTTCCCGACCCTCGCCAACCGCGACCGCATGCATGAACGCCAGCCCGAAAACGCCTGATACGTGGGTTCCGGACGGCGATCAGTTGATCTCGATGGTCGCAGTCATCGTCCGTACCGGCATCGTCAGTGAGCGGTCGCTGAAACTGAAGGTGCCTTGCTGCAGGCCCTGCAGGTCGTAGATATAGCTATAGCCCACCACCGCGCCGCCGCTGCACGGCACGAACGGCTTGTTGAAGTCACACAGGGAATAGCGCTGGCTGTAATTGAGCGGCGTGCCATTGAATGTAGCCCCCGGTGCACGGCCGTAACCAAGCTCGACCACGGTCACCGTGATGTTCGGCCCGCGATGGACGTTCTGTGTACGCTGGCGTCCGTCAGAAACATCCTCGATGATTCCCTGCGACGCCACTGTGTAGATCGCCACGCCTTTCAAGGCCGCCGCCGGCGCCGCTTGCAACGGCCCGATGGCCGCCAGCGAGAGTAGGCCGGCGCAGAGCAGCCGACCCATGGCACGGCAATTGCTGACTGATTTCATACTTCTCCCTCTTTCCGTGCCGAGAGTATGCCTCAGCGGGCGGTTTTCGGAGTAGTTCGTGCACAGTCGCGGCGAAATGGGCGGTTCAACAGCCGTCCCTATTGCGCCATTCGGCTGGTATCATAGACGGTTTTTCCCACAGCCAAATTTCATCAGGCCATCAGCGTCTGTGCCTGGCTGTCGGGACCGATTCATTCGAGGCGCCGAAAGCGCCATTGGGGAGCAGAGATGCTGGAAAGGCTGTTTCAACTCAAGGCACACAATACGAATGTGCGCACCGAGATTCTCGCGGGCGTCACGACCTTCCTGGCAATGGCCTACATCCTGTTCGTCAACCCGAGCATTCTCGGTGAAACCGGCATGGACAAGGGCGCGGTCTTTGTCGCAACCTGCCTGGCCGCCGCCATCGGCTCGACCGTGATGGGCCTGATCGCCAACTACCCGATCGCCCTCGCCCCGGGCATGGGCCTGAACGCCTTCTTCACCTACACCGTGGTTCTGCACATGGGCCACACCTGGCAGGTGGCGCTGGGCGCGGTGTTCATCTCGGCGGTGTGTTTCTTCCTGCTGTCGATCTTCCGCATCCGCGAGTGGATCATCAACAGCATCCCGCTGCCGCTGCGTTCGGCGATCGCCGCCGGTATCGGCCTGTTTCTGGCGCTGATCGCCCTGCATAACGCCGGTATCGTCGTCGGCAACCCGGCGACCATGGTCGGCCTCGGCGACCTCAAGCAACCGGCACCGATCCTCGCCACCCTGGGCTTTGCCGTGATCGTCGCCCTGGATGCGCTGAAAGTCCGTGGCGCCGTGCTGATCGGTATCCTCGGCGTGACCATCGTCTCGATCCTGATGGGCTTCAGCCCGTTCGGCGGCATTATCTCGGCCCCGCCCTCGCTGGCACCGACCTTCATGCAGCTGGACATCAAGGGCGCCCTGGATATCGGCCTGGTCAGCGTGATCTTCGCCTTCCTGTTCGTCGATCTGTTCGACAACTCCGGCACCCTGATCGGCGTCGCCAAGCGCGCCGGACTGATGGGCAAGGACGGCCACATGCCGAAAATGGGCCGCGCACTGATTGCCGACAGCACCGCCGCCATGGCCGGCTCGCTGCTGGGCACCTCGACCACCACCAGCTACATCGAGTCGGCAGCGGGCGTCAGCGCCGGCGGCCGCACCGGCCTGACCGCCATCGTGGTCGCCATCCTGTTCCTGCTGGCGCTGTTCTTCTCGCCACTGGCCGGTAGCGTGCCCGCCTTCGCCACCGCCCCGGCCTTGCTGTTCGTCGCCGTGCTGATGGCCTCGGGCCTGGCGGAAATCAACTGGGAAGACATCACCGAGGCCGCGCCCGTGGTGGTCACTACCCTGGCGATGCCGTTCACCTACTCCATCGCCAACGGCATCGCCTTCGGTTTCATTGCCTGGACCGCGATCAAGCTGCTGTCCGGTCGTGGCCGCGAGCTGAACCCGGCGCTGGTGATTCTGTCGATTCTGTTTGTGATCAAGTTGGGTTGGTTCAACGCATGACTTTCGATTCCACCACTTACACCGCCCAGCTCAACGACAAGGTCGCGCGCCTGCGCGACCTGCTGGCGCCGTTCGATGCGCCCGAGCCGAAGGTCTTCGACTCGCCGCTGCAACACTTCCGCCTGCGCGCCGAATTCCGCCTGTGGCGCGAAGCCGGCGAGCGCCACTACGCGATGTTTGCCCAGGACGACAAGCGCACGCCGATCCTGATCGAGCAGTTCCCGATCGCCAGCCTGCGCATCAATGAACTGATGCCAAAGCTCAAGGCCGCCTGGCAAGCCAGCGCACCACTGAGCCACAAACTGTTCCAGGTGGAGTTCCTGACCACCCTGGCCGGCGACGCGATGATCACCCTGTGTTATCACCGCCCGCTGGATGAACAGTGGCAAACCGCCGCCGAGCAACTGGCCGCCGACCTCGGCGTCAGCATCATCGGCCGTTCCAAGGGCAAACGTGTGGTGATCGGCCACGATTACGTGGTGGAGCAGTTCGAGATCGCCGGGCGCACCTTCAGCTACCGGCAACCGGAAGGCGCCTTCACCCAGCCCAACGGCACGCTGAACCAGAAAATGCTCAACTGGGCCTATGAAGCCCTGGGCCAGCGTTCGGACGACCTGCTGGAGCTGTATTGCGGCAACGGTAACTTCACCCTGCCGCTGGCGACCCGGGTGCGCAAGGTGCTGGCCACCGAGATCAGCAAGACCTCGGTCAACGCCGCCCTGAGCAACCTCGACGAAAATGCCGTGGACAACGTGACCCTGGTGCGGCTGTCGGCCGAGGAACTGACCGAGGCGCTGAACGATGTACGGCCATTCCGCCGCCTGCAGGGCATCGACCTGAAGAGCTACCAGTTCGGCAGCGTCTTCGTCGACCCGCCCCGCGCCGGCATGGACCCGGACACCTGCGAGCTGACCCGGCGCTTCGACAACATCCTGTACATCTCCTGCAATCCCGAGACCCTGGCGGCGAACATCGCGCAACTGCACGACACCCACCGCATCGAACGCTGCGCGCTGTTCGATCAGTTCCCCTGGACCCACCACATGGAATCCGGGGTCCTGCTGACCCGCCGCTGAACTCCACACTGGTGGGAGCCGGCTTGCTGGCGATGGCGCCTAGTCAGCCAGCAGAGATGTAAACTGAGTTACGCCTGAGCGAAACCGAACAACTGCGCCGCCGTATCGCACAGCAGATGCTGACGCAACGGCGGTGCACAGGCCAGGCGACGCAGGCGCTCGAACTCGCTGGCGAAACTCACCTCCTGCTCATGCTGGGTATGCGGCCAGTCGCTGCCCCATAGCAGGCGATCCGGCCCCAGGCTCTGCAGCATCAGCGACAGGGCCTTTTCCGCAAAGTGCAGGTTTTGCTCCGGAGCCCCTCCCAGCCGATAGATACCCGAGACCTTGATCCACAAGCGCCCGCTCTCTCCCAGCTCAAGCAAGCGGGCGAAGGCCGGCTGCTCGGCACCGAGTCGCGCATCGGGACGGCCGAAGTGATCGACCACCACCTTGCAACCCATCGCCAGCAATGGCTGGACCAATCCCGGCAGATCCGCCAATGGGCGATGCAACTCGACATGCCAGTCCAACTGCCGCAAGTGCTGGAAAAAACGCTGCCACGTCGATTCGGCGAAGTCCGGTAACGGCTGCCCCATCAGGTTAAGGCGCACGCCTGTCACGCCAAGCGCGGCCATCCGCTGCAACGTGTCGAAGGCGATATCGCGCTCGACCACCACCACTCCGCGCAGCCGCTCGGGAGCCAGCTGCAACGCGGCCAGCAGGTAACTGTTGTCGGTACCGAGGAAACTCGGCTGCACCAACACGCCGTGGCTCAGGCCGTTTTCTTCCAGCCGCGCCAGATAGTCCGCCAGGGTGGCGTCATAATCCGGCGCATAGCGGCGCACTGCCGCCAGGCCCAGACCTCGTTCGAAGACATGGGCGTGGGCATCGATGCCGCTGATCGGCAATGGGCAAGTCTCGGACATGGAACTCATCTATAAACTCAAGAGCCCCGCCTTGCAGGGCGGGGCGAATAGGGAATCAATGGGACAGTTGGGCTGCGTCCTTGCCGGACTCGGCCGGCGATGCGCTCTCCTGCAGATTGCGCCCACGGGTTTCCGGCAACATCAGCGCCGCCAGCACCGCCACGCCATACGCAATGCCGGCATCGATACCGATGGCCGAACCGAGCGACATCGACTCGCTCATATGCCCGACCATGAACGGGAACACCGCCGACAGCACCCGGCCAAAGTTGTAGCAGAAGCCCACGCCAGCCCCGCGCACGTCCGCCGGGTACAGCTCGTTGAAGAACGAACCCAGGCTGGCCGGGATACCGGCAGCGAAGAAGCCGAGGGGGAAACCGAGGAACAGCATCTGCGCATTGCTCAGCGGCAGGAACAGATAGCACTGCACCGTGATCACGCAGCAGCAGGCAAAGAGCAGGATATTCTTGCGCCGACCGATGCGGTCCAGCAGCATCCCGCTGACCACGCAGCCGAACCAGAACGCGACGATGATCACCGCCAGATAGCCGCCGGAACTCAATACCGACAGATTGCGCTCGGTCTTGAGGAAGGTCGGCAGCCAGGTCATTACCGCGTGATAACCGCCATGGGCGCCGAGGCCGAGAAGGCCGCCGAGCAGCGTGACACGTAGCAGCTCAGGACGGAAGATCGCCGCCATCGACGCCAGCAGGCTGCGCTCGCGAGCCTTGGCCTGGCGCTGACCGGCATCCGGCTCGACCACGCTGCGCCGTACATAGATCACCAGCAGCGCCGGCAGCAGGCCGACCAGGAACATCACGCGCCAGGCCATGGCCTCGGGCACAAAGCTGTAGACCAGGGTGAAGACTCCGACTGCCGCTCCCCAGCCAACCGCCCAGGCGCTCTGCACCGCGCCCATCACCTTGCCGCGATAACGCGACTGGATGGTCTCGGCCATCAGCACCGCACCTGCGGCCCACTCACCGCCGATGCCGAAGCCCTGCAACGCCTTGACGATCAGCAACTGGTTGAAGCCGGTGACAAAGGCCGAGAGAAAGGTGAACAGCGAGAACCAGAGGATCATCCACTGCAAGGTCCGCACCCGGCCATAACGGTCGGACAAGGTCCCGCCGAGCCAGCCGCCAATGGCCGAGGTGACCAGCGTGACGCCGCTGATCATGCCGGCCTCGCCCTTGCTCAGGGCGAAGGCGGCGATCAGCGCCGGGATCGCCAGGCCGAACATTTGCACTTCCAGTGCATCCAGGGACCAGCCGCCAAAGCAGGCCCAGAACGTCTTGCGTTCCCTTGAAGTGATGTCGCGGTACCAACTGAACATGATTTCTTATCCTTATAGACAAACGGGGAGCCCGATCGGGGCTCAGCGAATCTCGACGCTGTAGCGGAAGTGGCTGGCATGGCCACGGGAGCGACGCCATTCCAGCGGCCGGCCGGCGTAATCGCGGGCCAGCCGCTCGATCACCACCACCGGGCTGTCGGGCTCGATCTGTAACAGCCGGGCATGCACCTCGCCCACCGCTTCGGCGGTCAGGCTCTCTTCGGCGCAGGCAACGACCTGGCCGCAAAGTGTTTCGTAGATGGGGTAGAGCAGCGGACCCTGCTGGTCGAGGTCGACGGTCAGCAACGCCTGGAATGGCGCCTTGGGCAACCAGATTTCCTCGGCCAGCACCGGCGTGCCTTCGAGCAGACGCAGGCGGACCAAGCGGATCACTTCAGCCTCGGGCGGCAGTCCCAGGACCTGACTGACCGCCGACGGCGCGGGCAACGAATCGATGGTCAGAATCCGGCTTTGGGGCAGTTGGCGCTCACCGGCCAGGTTCTGGAAGCGGAAGAAGCGGAACAGCGAAGACTGGAACTGCGGTCGACGGATGAAGGTGCCACGCCCCTGATGGCGTTCGAGCATGCCCTCCTCCACCAGCTTGTCGATGGCTTTACGCACGGTACCGATGGACAATTGGTACTCGCCGGCCAGCACCGCCTCGGTGGGTATCGCCTCACCGGGGCGCCAGCGGTTATTGGCGATCTGCCGGGCGAGTTCGTCGCGCAGGCGTTGATAGAGCGGAAGACGTTCGTCGCTGGAGAGGGCATTCATTTTTATAATCATCCAGTCATCTATATGAATTTTTACCGAGTATTCTCCCTGGATGAAAAAGCGTCAAGTACATGCTGTGAGTGGCCCCCTGCCCGGCTGCGCAATAGCGCTCAGTCCACGCCCACGTCATCAAGAACTGTCCGCTGATCGAACACTAAAACATCACGGCCTTCCCTGACCTCTGTCGTTCATTTGACTTGGATTAACCAGTTAGTACATTTTATTCTTACAGACCCGATTGCCTTGCGGTCCAAGCCAAAAACAACAATGGAGACTTGCCCATGCCCCCTATCGTGCTGGTGCTCAACGGCCCCAATCTGAACCTGCTGGGAACCCGTGAACCGGCGACCTACGGCCATGAAACCCTGGCCGACCTCTCCGCCTTGTGCGGACGCACGGCCGCCGAACTGGGCCTGACCGTGGAGTTCCGCCAGACCAACCATGAGGGCGAACTGCTCGACTGGATTCATGCGGCCCGCGGCCGCTGCGCCGGCATCATCATCAACCCGGCCGGCTGGACCCACACCTCGGTGGCGATTCGTGACGCGCTGGTGGCCAGTGAGCTGCCAGTAATCGAGGTCCACCTGTCCAACGTCCATGCCCGCGAACCGTTCCGTCATCATTCATTCGTTTCCGCTATCGCCAAGGCGGTGATGTGCGGCTTCGGCAGCCACGGCTACCGCCTGGCGCTCGACTATTTCAGCCAGACGCTCAAGGGAGCGAAGCCATGAGCCGCAACACCCCCACCGCCATATTGGCCGGGCTGATCGGCGCCGGCATCCAGGCCTCGCGCACACCCGCCATGCACGAACGCGAAGGCGATGCCCAGGGGCTACGCTATCTGTATCGACTGATCGACCTGGACCCGCTGCAACTGGACGTCAACGCCCTGCCCGAGCTGCTGCAAGCCGCCGAACGCATGGCCTTCACCGGGTTGAACATCACCTTCCCGTGCAAACAGGCGATCATTCCGCTGCTCGACGAGCTGTCCGCCGAGGCCCGAGGCATTGGCGCGGTCAATACGGTGGTATTCAAGGACGGCAAACGGATCGGCCACAATACCGACTGCCTGGGCTTCGCTGAAGGTTTTCGCCGTGGCCTGAAAGGGGTTGCCGTGGAGCGCGTGGTCCAGATGGGTGCTGGCGGTGCGGGCGCGGCGGTTGCCCACGCGCTGCTCGGCGAAGGCGTGAAACAACTGACTATTTTCGACGTGGACACCGAACGGGCCCAGAGCCTGGCGGACAACCTCAACCAGCATTTCGGCGCCAGCCGGGCCAGCGCCGGCAGCGACCTGCCAAGCGCCATGGCGGCGGCCGATGGCCTGGTCAACACCACGCCGATGGGCATGGCCAAGCTACCCGGCATGCCGGTCCCGCTGGAATTGCTGCGGGGGCAATTGTGGGTCGCGGAAATCGTCTACTTCCCGCTGGAAACCGAACTGCTGCGCAACGCCCGAGCCCTGGGCTGCCGCACGCTGGATGGAGGGAACATGGCGGTGTTCCAGGCGGTCAAGGCGTTCGAACTGTTCAGCGGCGTCACGCCGGACTCACAGCGGATGCTGGAGCACTTTCAGAGTTTTTAAAGCTCATTAGGTGAGCCGACCGGGGGAAAAGGCCCCGGCATACGCAAAGGTGTCCCGCGCGCAGCCCTGTTATACGAATGAACAGGCACAAAAAAAGCGCCTGCCTCTGGATGGTGGCGCTTGTGCGCCCGTCTAATGGGTCGCCAATCGGAATGCCGGCGCCATATGGTCCTGCTCTCGTTTCGACAGACCCAACGCATCCGCCACCAAAGGCCATTGCCGGACCACGTCCTGAAAGTCACTGATGATGTCTTCGGCATCATCACGCCGTACGCGAAAATACCCGGCTACTTCCCGCGCAAGCTCGAGGTCCAGAGCATTGTCTGCGTCGGTGATATTGAGCTTCAGACCATCAGCGTGGGGAACTGGATTCAAGTCATAAGCCGGGGACAATCTCCAGCCTCGACCCGGCTCAAGGATAAAGCCATGGTTGCGAAGGTGATCGTCCGTATTGGAAACCAGGATGTTGAAGACAATCCGCGACCATAACTCACGAAGATCCGCATTCGTTTGCGCCCCCTCCCTGATCAGTACCTCGGCCAATTCCAGATAGCTTGCGCCCACCGCCCCATCATCACCGTCAACCCGATCAGTCAGGGTCATGGCCGAGGCAAAGTGCAGGCGACCTCCCGTGTCAGTTCGATCAAAACGCTTGACCATGAAACAGTGATGATCGCTGGCAAACCTATGTGCCATGCCGCTAGCCATACGCAAACCACAACTGTCACCCAGTGCATTGACCACCATTTCCCAACCGCCGACATCGTGGTCATCGCGTATGCTGGGAAACTTCGCGATCCAGAGATGGCCGTCATCGTCGACGACACTGGCTTTTGGCCTGGCTCCGCCCAAGGATCCGCCAGGAGCAATCAACATTCGCAGCCAGTCTCCCCCTTCGGCGGCGTTATTGCCCGAGTCCGCTTCCAAGGCACGGCTGGCCCGCTCCAGTGCTCGCAGTTGCACAAAAGGAGGAGCAGCAACACCTTCGCGATCATCCAGAAACAGGCCTTCATCATTGAGCCTGTAGCGAATGGCACCCACCCGGTAGCGGTCATGAACGCCGAGCAGGAAATCAGACTCATGAAGTTTGCTCCCCTTGGGGGCCAGCCCTTCACGAATATCCCGCTCCAGACGGCGCTTCATCAATAACTGACCCCAGCGGTCCGGGCTGGAATCGGCAAACATGCCAAACCGGCTCTGGTGCGGACCTGGGTACTGGGGCCCTTCGAAGAAACCAATACGAGGGTCCAGGGGGATAACGTTCAAGTCAGGATCGCTCAATGCTCCTCGATCATGCTCGAACTCGAACACATCGGTGGCCCTCGTTCTCCTGACATGCAACACACCCAGGCGCCTGGGGCCAGCCAACCCTTCCCAATCGGCATACACAGCAATCTCAGTCATTCGTCACCTGTCACAGGTTTGCGTCCTGGCCTTTTCGCCAGAGTGCTGGATAGCTTCTTCGAGACCAATTGGGATAGCGATTGTGTGTTGCTGGAAAATTCAAACGGTTGCGCCTGCAGGTAAGGCGGGGGGGACTCCTGCACTACCTCCATCTGACTCGCCGAGACGGGCGGTACGTCTGAGCGCATCGGACGAGAAACACTGCGCGGCTTGCCACTCCCCGCGCGCCCTGGCCGGGATAGCTGAGCATCCTGCAGGTGACGACCAACATCGTCCGCTGCCGCAACCTTGCTCAGATCCCTTTCCAACCCAAGTACCTGCATCACCGAAAGGTAGGCCCCGATAGTCACGCCGGGGCCACCAGACTCCAGGGAACGCAAGGTCATCAAGGACATGCCGGCACGCTCGGCAACCTGCTTGGCGGTCAGTTTGCGCCGCAAACGGGCAAGCTTGAGCCGTTCCCCAAGGTCGGAGAGCAGTTGAGCCGTGGCTGGCAGCAACGGCGCAGTTTTTTTGGCCATGGTGCTAATATTCCTTCACTTTCCAGCTATAAAAGCCAGAATAATAGCACTCAATGAAAGCAGCAGTCGCCAGACCTGACGATAGGCGCTCAGCCGGTGGCGTAACTCAAGGTAAGGCCCTCAAGCCTGCAAATAGCGCAGCACCGCCTCACAGATCATCTCCCGATGCCGGGCCTTGACCTGCTCGTCCGGCAGGTCGATCTGGAAGAGCACCCCAAGGGTGTGGCGGTTCGAGACCCGGTAGAAACAGAACGAACTCACCAGTATGTGCACGTCCAGCGGGTCCAGGCCGCTACGGAACACACCTTCGCGGGCGCCGCGCTCGAGGATCTCGCTCAGCGCCGTGACGATGGTCACGTTCAACGAGTGGATCGCCCCGGATCGCTTGACGTACTCACCCTTGTGGATGTTCTCGATGCTGACGATACGGACGAAATCGACATTGCGGTCGTGGTGATCGAAGGTGAACTCGACCATCCGCCGAATCGCTTCACGCGGCTCCAGCGCCGTCAGGTTCAGGCGGCTTTCGGTGCTGCGGATCTCACCGTACAGTTTTTCCAGCACCTCGACGTAGAGCTGTTCCTTGCTGCCGAAGTAGTAATAGATCATCCGTTTCGAGGTATGGGTCCGCTCGGCGATCGCGTCGACCCGCGCGCCGGACAGGCCCTGCTGGACAAACTCGACGATAGCCTCCTGGAGGATATTCTCGCGGGTCTTTTCGGGATTGTTCTTGCGACTCTTGCGCAACACGACAGCGGGCGCTTCGGTCGTGGCGGGTAGATCTGAAGTCATGGTCACTCTGGGCTCACAGCCATCTCGGCAGATGCAGGCGATTATGGGACGCATGCCACGCTGAAGGAAGCAGGGAGACCGGCCAATTCATCCCCCTGCGTCAGTCATCGTCACAAGCGGGCCTGACGCCCCGCGCCGCTGCGAGACTTGGCCATCGCGGCCAGGCGCACCGCCACGTTCGCCGCGCCATAGCCGACATAACCGTTGCGCCGTTGCAGGATCTCGAAGAAGAAGCGCCCTTCGAAGGGTTCGGTATACACGTGGAACAGCTCGCCGCCCTGGGCATCACGGTCGTACAGCACGTTGTAATAGGCCAGTTCACTGAGGAACTCGTCGTCGAAATCGAAACGCGCGGCCAAGTCATCGTAATAGTTGAGCGGGATATCCAGAAGCGGCACACCGGCTTCCTTGGCCCGACGGACCTCGGCGAAAATATCCTCACAGTCGAAGGCAATATGGTGCACGCCGGAACCACGATAGCTCGACAAAGCGTGGGAAATCGCCGTATTGCGGTTCTCGGAGATGTTCAGTGGCAGGCGGATCGAGCTGCAGCGGCTGCGCAGCGCCCGGCTCTTGACCAGCCCGTAGGGGTCGGGCAGCACCACCTCATCATCGGCCTCGAAGTCCAGCAGGCTCTTGTAGAACAGCACCCAGCTATCGAGACTGTCGGCGGGCAAGGCCATGGCCATGTGGTCGATACGCTTGAGACCGCCCGTACCTGCGGGCGTGACGGGCAACAGGCGGAAATCGGTCTCGTAGAGTTTCTGCCCGGCCGTCTCCTGGTCGGTCAGGTAGATCAGGCTGCCGTCCGGTGCACGAACCGCCGCCAACTCCAATTCGTTGGGACCGACCAGGCCACGATAGGGTTGGCCCTTGTAGGCCACCGCGCGGGCCAGAGCGCTGGCGCTGTCCTTGACCCGGATCGCCGTGGCACACAGCGACGGGCCATGGGCCTCGAAAAAGCTGTGGGCAAAGGAATAGGGCTCGGAGTTGAGGATCAGGTTGATATCACCCTGGCGCAGCAGGCTGACGCTTTTCGAGCGGTGCTGCCCGGCCTTGCTGAAACCCAGGCGCTCCAGCCAGTGGCTCAGCTTGGCACCGAGGCTTTCATCCACGGCGAACTCAAGGAATTCGATGCCATCGTTTTCACTGACCGAGGGCGGCGCGAACAGCGTGTCGAGGTTGGCCACCGGTGCGGCCTCCTGAGCGAGCCGCTCGCGGGTTTTCTCCTCCAGATACAGCAACGAACGCAGGCCATCGGCGGCATTGGCCCGCGGTGGCGCGGCGCGAAAACCGTCGTTGAAAATTTCCAGCGACAGCGGCCCGGTATAACCACTCTTGATGATCGGCGCGAGAAACCCCGGCAGGTCGAATTCGCCCTGCCCGGGGAAGCAGCGGAAATGCCGACTCCACTCCAGGACATCCATCGCCAGGATGGGCGCGTCGGCCATCTGCACGAAGAAGATCTTGTCACCGGGAATCTGCGCAATGGCACTCGGGTCGCCCTTGAGCGACAGGGTGTGAAAGCTGTCGAGCAATACCCCAAGGTTCGGGTGATCGGCCTGGCGGACGATGTCCCAGACCTGCTGGTAGGTATTGACGTGCCGGCCCCAGGCCAGGGCCTCGTAGCCAATACGCAGGCCCCGGGCGCCAGCGCGTTCGGCGAGCAGACGCAGGTCGTCGACCAGAATCTGCTGATCGCCCAGGCTGTCGGCGGAGGCGTTGCTGCACACCAGCACCAGGTCGGTGCCCAATTCCTGCATCAGATCGAACTTGCGCTCGGCCCGCTCCAGGTTGCGCGCCAGGCGGTCGCGGCGGCAACCTTCGAAATCACGGAAAGGCTGGAACAGAGTGATGGCGATGCCCAGGTCCGCGCACCTCTGGCGGATTTCCCGCGGGCTGCCGTCGTAGTACAGCAGATCATTTTCGAAGATCTCCACACCATCGAAGCCAGCGGCGGCAATGGCATCGAGCTTTTCCGGCAAGGTGCCGCTCAGGGAAACGGTGGCTATGGAACGCTGCATGAATCGACTCCCGGCAGTGGGCTTCTTATTGTGGACACGGACCGAAACCGAGGGTTGTAGAGCCTCGGGAAGTGACCGGATTATTGATGCAGCGAAGCCACGACTTCAATCAAAGTGTACGAACCAGTTAGTTTTGTGTGCGATTATCGACCACAATGGTCCGCAGCGAATTGACGGTTTTTTGCCCGCTGCGCACCATCGTCCGGGCCAAGGCAGTGCTTCAAACGTTCCGCAAACCCAGTCACAATTCCAAAAAACGGGTAATCGCTCATGCTTTCATCCTCACAAAGCTCCCCTGTGAACCAGGGCAGCACCGGCGGCGGCATTGCCGCCAAACTTCGCGGCGCAATGGCCGTCGGCTCGACCCGCTGGGGCATGCTGGCCCTGGTGTTTTTCGCCACCACCCTGAACTACATCGACCGTGCCGCCCTGGGCGTCATGCAGCCCATCCTCGCCAAGGAAATGAGCTGGACGGCGATGGACTACGCCAACATCAACTTCTGGTTCCAGGTCGGCTATGCCGTCGGCTTCGTCCTGCAGGGCCGGATGATCGACCGGCTCGGTGTGAAGAAGGTGTTCTTCTGCGCCGTATTGCTGTGGAGCCTGGCAACCGGCGCCCATGGCCTGGCGACTTCGGCCGTGGGCTTCATGATCTGCCGTTTCATCCTCGGCCTGACCGAAGCCGCCAACTACCCGGCCTGCGTGAAGACCACCCGGTTGTGGTTCCCCGCTGGCGAGCGTGCGGTGGCCACCGGCATCTTCAACGCCGGGACCAACGTCGGGGCAATGTTCACGCCGATGCTGCTGCCGATCGTCCTGCAGGTCTGGGGCTGGCAGGCAGCCTTCCTGTGCATGGCAGCGCTGGGCGGCATCTGGCTGCTGTTCTGGGGCCTGAAATACTTCAACCCGGAAGATCACCCCTCGGTGAAAACCTCGGAGCTGGCGTACATCCAGAAGGACGCTGAGCCGGAACAACCTGGCGTACCGTTTTCGCGCATCCTGCGCATGCGCGGCACCTGGGCCTTTGCCCTGGCCTATTCGCTGACCGCACCAGTGTTCTGGTTCTACCTGTACTGGTTGCCGCCGTTCCTCAACCAGCAATACAACCTGGGCATCAGCGTGACGCAGATGGGTATCCCGCTGATCATCATCTACCTGACTGCCGACTTCGGTAGCGTCGGGGGCGGCATCCTGTCGTCGTTCATGATCGGTCGTGGCATCAACCCGATCCGCGCCCGCCTGCTGTCGATGCTGCTGTTCGCCTGCTGCATCATCGGCGTGGTCATGGCGGCCGGCTCCAGCCATCTGTGGGTTGCGGTGGGAGCGATCTCCCTGGCAATCGGCGCGCACCAGGCCTGGACCGCGAACATCTGGAGCCTGGTGATGGACTACACGCCCAAGCACATGGTGAGCACGGTGTTCGGTTTTGGTGGCATGTGTGCGGCGATCGGCGGGATGTTCATGACGCAGTTGGTGGGCCATGTCCTGACCATCACCAATAACAACTACACGGTGCTGTTCACCATGATTCCGGCGATGTATTTCCTGGCGCTGACCTGGATGTACTTCATGGCGCCGCGCAAGATCCCGAATCTGGCTGACTGATTCGCGCCGTAGCAAAAAACACGGTGGACGATGCTGGCATCGCCCACCGTTTTTTTCAGAAGTCGAAGAACACCGTCTCGCCCTCACCCTGGATGCGGATATCGAACCGATAGGCCGTCCGTCCATTCACCTCGCAACGCTGGGCAATCAAGGTTTCCCGACGCTGCGGCTGCTCGATCAGGTTGATCACCGGGCATTTGGCGTTGGCTTCAGCCTCGTCGGAGAAGTACAGGCGGGTCTGCAGGTGGATATTGATCCCCCGGGCAAACAGCGAAACGTTGATATGCGGTGCCATCGGCACGCCAGCAGCGTTGTTCACCACCCCCGGCTTGATGGTTTCCAGAGTCCACTCCCCCGCATCGAAGGTGGTCGCAGTACGGCCAAAACTGTTGAAGGGCTTCTCCGAATCGAATTCGCTGTCGTAGACACCTTCATGGTTGGCCTGCCAGAACTCCAGGAAGGAGTCGCGCACCAGGTGGCCGTTGCCATCGTAGACATTGCCGAACAGCAGGATATGTTCACCAGGCGCCTCGGGACTGGCCATCCGGTTCCAGATTTCCTCGGGCCGTGGCGGGTTGCCGGCAGCCGCCAGCGCCAGGCCGATATGCACGTAGGGGCCAGCGGTCTGGGACGGGGTTTCCATGAGCAATTGAACAGGCATGGTCGGTCTCCTCAGCAGTTTTCGAAGTGGGTCTTGCGCTGGCCGCGCAGCACGATGTCAAAGCGATAGGCCAGGCAATCCATCGGATTGGCGTTGGCCATGTCGAGCTTCGCCACCAGGCTCTGCACCGCTTCGGGGTTGGCGATCGACTTGACGATCGGGCACATCGGGATCAGCGGGTCGCCTTCGAAATACAGCTGGGTGATCAGGCGCGTGGCAATCGACGGGCCGCTGATGGACACGTGGATATGCGCCGGACGCCAGTCGTTCGGGCCGTTGCGCCACGGGTATGGCCCGGGCTTGATGGTGCGGAAGGTGTAATTGCCATCGCGGTCGGTCAGCGCCCGGCCGACACCACCGAAGTTCGGGTCCAGCGGGGCCAGATAGCGGTCGTTCTTGTGGCGGTAGCGGCCACCGGCGTTGGCCTGCCAGATCTCTACCAGGGTATGCGGGATCGGTTTGCCGTACTGGTCGCAGACGCGCCCGGCGAGGATGATGCGCTCGCCCACCGGCAAGCCGCCGTTATTGAAATTGAGCAACAGGTCGTTATCGAAACGGCCGAACTTCAGATGGGAAAAATCCGGGCCGGTGCTTTCGCTGACCGACTGCGGAATGCTCACCAGCGCCTGGCGCGGGGAACGGGCGATGGACGTCTTGTAGTCGGGGGTCAGGGCCTTGGGGTGCCAGTTACGGTCACGAATGACAAAACGACTGTTGTCTGCTTCAGACATGTCGGTCTCCTGTTGTTTTTATGGGTAGAGGTAGCTGCACGCTACACCCTGCAAATCACGCGCTTGCAGCCTGCCCCAACAGGGAACCGTTGAAAACTGAAAAGCCGGGCTCTACCCATAACCATATGGTTATGGATATTGCCCTTCTCGATAAGCCTGCCCCACTTCGCGCAACACCTCGACGGCCCATTGCGCAGCCAGCGACAAGGGCAAGCTGGCGTTGCTCGAAATGCCCACCGACCCACCCGGCTCACGCTGCCCGAGATCGATCTCGCGCAGTTCACCGCACTCCAGGTCCAGGCGCACCGCATCCAGCGGCGCCAACCACAACGCCGTGCTGGACAGCACGTAGCGTCGGCTCAGCGCCACCGACAGGGTTTCCAGGCGCTGCCGCGACGGACTGAGGCCGCATTGCACGAACAGGCTGTCGGCGAACTTGCGGATAGTGGTGCCCGCCAGCGGCAACACCAGCGGGAAGTTCTCCACCGCCGCGCGATCCAGTGGGCCATCCAGTAGCGGATGATCGGGACGGGCCACCAGGGTCATGGATTCGCTGTAGAGATGCTCGAAGGTCAGGCCCTGGATTTCCGGGCTGTCGGTCATCCGCCCGACCACCAGGTCGACATCGCCGACCCGCAATTGCGAGAGCAGATAGGCGCTCGGCCCGGTCACCACGCTGACCACCAACGCGGGATGACGCTCGTGCAGGCGTCGCACCACTTCCGGGACCAGCAGGCTTTCCACGGTCGACAGCACCCCGAGCCGCACCACGCTGTCGGCGTATTCACCCTCACGCAGCGCTTGCACACCTTCACGCAGGGTTTGCACGGAAGGCCCGGCATAACGCAGGAAGGCCACCCCGGCTTCGGTCAGGCTGATGCCACTCTTGCTGCGCACGAACAGGCGAGTCGCCAGCAGCTCTTCCAACTCCTTGAGCGTCTTCGACATCGCCGGCTGGCTCACCGCCAGGGCATCCGCCGCCCGCGCCAGGCTGCCCTGGCGAGCCATTTCGAGAAAGCAGACGAGGTGGCGGAATTTGATGCGGGTATCGATGTTCACGAGACGGCGGGCTCCGGGTACGGATCGGGACTGCGGCAATTGTGTCTGATATTCAGCGCGGACGGCGATTTCTGAACCCCATCCGCGCTTGGGCGTCTATCTGCATGGCCTGACGATCGGACTGGCGGTAGTGCGTCCCGGCAACAACACTCAATAGGCACAATGACGGGAGGATTCCCACATGCTCTGGAAAAAAGGACGGCGCAGCGACAATGTGGTGGATGCTCGCGACGACAACAATGCTGGCGGTGGTGGTCTACGTTTCGGCGGTGGCAAGGGCTTGAGCCTGGCGGCCGTGGTCCTGATCGTCGGCATCGGCCTGCTGACCGGCCAGGACCCGATGCAGATCCTCGGGCAACTCAGTGGCCAGATGAGCCAGCCATCGGCGGTTCCAAGCACTCAACAAACACGCCCGGCGCCTGCGGCAAGTGACCAGCAGGCGGACTTCGTTCGGGCGATTCTCGGCGACACCGAGGACACCTGGGGCCAGATCTTCCAACAGGCCGGACGCCAGTATCAGGACCCGACGCTGGTGCTGTTCCGCGGCCAGGTCAAATCGGCCTGCGGCCTGGCTTCCTCGGCCACCGGGCCGTTCTATTGCCCGGCGGATCGGCGGGTCTACCTGGACCTGGATTTCTTCCGCGAAATGTCCCAGCGTTTCAAGGCCGCCGGCGACTTCGCCCAAGCCTATGTGATCGCCCACGAGGTCGGTCATCACGTGCAGACGCTGCTCGGTGTGTCGGCCAAGATCCAGGCAGCGCGCCAGCAGGGACGGCGGATGGAGGGGGATGGCGGGCTGCTGGTTCGCCAGGAGCTGCAGGCCGACTGCCTGGCCGGGGTCTGGGCCTGGCATGCGCAGAAACGCCTGAACTGGCTGGAGCCCGGCGATGTGGAAGAAGCCTTGAATGCCGCCAATGCAATCGGTGATGATCGCCTCCAGCAACAGGGTCAGGGCCATGTGGTACCAGACTCCTTCACCCATGGTACCTCCGCACAGCGGGTGCGCTGGTTCAAGATCGGCTTCGCTCAGGGGCAACTCAGTCAATGCGATACCTTTGCCACAAAGAGTTTGTGAATGAACGGGACTACAGCGGGCCGGCGCAAGTGTTTCGGCCACTGACTACCCTGTCGTCTGATGCAACGCTATCGCCAGCAAGCACAACACCGCTCGGCCGCCTCCTGCGGGGGGCGGTGCTGCTCGGGATGTGCGCAATGACAGGGCTGGCAGGAGCGGCGGAACATGGCGTCCGCGAGGTCAGCCCCAACCACCTGAAACTGTCGTCCGGCGAGTTGAGCGTCGGCCTCAACCGCGACTGGCGCGGCCCGATGCCCGATGTGCAACGGGTACTGATCATCGTCCACGGTCGATTGCGCAATGCCATGACCTATCTCCAGAGCGCCGAAACGGCTGCCTCCCAGGCAGGCCAGGAGCGCAACACGCTGATCATCGCGCCGCAGTTCCTCAACGACAGCGATGTGCGGCGCAATCATCTGCCCGACCGGCTACTGCGCTGGCACGGCAACGACTGGATGGCCGGCGACCCCGCTATCGGACCGGCCGGCATGAGTTCCTATGCGGCGCTGGATGAAATCCTGGCACGCCTGGGGAACCGCAAGAAATTCCCGGCGCTGCGCGAGGTGGTGATCGCCGGGCATTCCGGCGGTGGCCAGGTGGTCCAGCGGTATGCGCTGGTCGGGCATGGCGATGCACAACTGGCCGGCAGCGGTGTCCGGTTGCGTTATGTGGTCGCCAACCCGTCGTCCTATGCCTATTTCAGCCCACAACGACCGGCGAAGGGCTTCGATCCGGCCGGTTGCCCGGGTTTCAATGACTGGAAGTATGGCCTGCAGAACCTGCCGGCCTATGTCACCGGGCAATCGGCGACGCAGTTGGAACAAACCTACGTGCAGCGCGACGTGACCTACCTGCTGGGGCAGAAAGACACCAATCCGAACCACCCGGCGCTGGACAAGAGTTGCGCGGCCGAAGCCCAGGGCGCGTATCGATTGATTCGTGGGCACAATTACTTTGCCTATCTGCAGCAACGGCATCCACAAGGCCTGGCACAAAGGCTGGTGGAGGTGCCGGGGGTGGGGCATGACGGCAACGGGATGTTCACGTCGCCGCAGGGGCAGCAGGCTCTGTTCAGCCAGTAGTCACCACCGTTCTGGGGCGCCTGGTTTGCGGGCGCCCCAGAGCGGCGGGGCGGCGATCCGACAAGCCCACGCGCCACACAGATCAGCAGCGTAGGCTCTCCTACAGCATCCGCAGCAGTGCCGCACAATCCTCGGCATGCCAGTCCGTCAGTTCCGGCCACGGGTTATCCGGCAGGTTCACCAGCACCGTGCGAGTGCCGGCCGCACGGCCGCAGTCGAGGTCGAAGCGGTAGTCACCCACCATCACCATCTCGCTCGGCGCCACGTCCCAGGCCTCGGCCAGTTTCAGCAGGCCGCCCGGATGCGGCTTCGGCGGAGCATCGTCGCGCCCCAGCACATCCTCGACCGCAAAGCAGTCGGCGAGGCCAATGGCTTCCAGCGTGACATGGGCCAGCTCGCCGGCATTGCGCGTCAGGATACCCAGGCGATAACCACGTCCGGCCAGTTCGCGCACCAGTTCCACAGCACCCACCGCCGGTTGCGAGCCCAGCGCCAGGTCACGCTCATGCTCCAGCAACCAGGCATGCTTGGCCGCCGCTTCATCAGCCGGCAGCGCCGCCAGGTGAGTGAGGATGTCGTCTTCCGGCGGAATCGACAGTGCCACGCGAATCGCCGCGAAGTCATGCACGGCGACGGTCAGGGTGCCGTCCATGTCGAACACCCAGTGACGCACCTCGGCCAGGCTCATGCCCAATCCTTGCGATGCCGAATCAGCCCTTCCTGGGTCACCGACGCCACCAGCACACCGGCACGGTTGTACACGCTGCCACGGGAGAAACCCCGGGAGTTGCCGGCCCAGGGGCTGTCCATCGCGTACAGCAGCCAGTCGTCGGCGCGCAGGTCAGCGTGGAACCACAAGGCGTGGTCGAGGCTGGCGACCTGCATATCCTTCTGCCACACCGACTTGCCATGGGGCAGCATCGAGGTGGTCAGCAGGCCGAAGTCCGAGGCGTAGGCCAGCAGGTACTTGTGCAGCGCCGGGATATCGGCCAGGGCGCCGTCGGCACGGAACCAGACGTACTTGATCGGATCGGCCGGCTGCGGATTGTAGGGGTCCTTCTCGGTCACTGGGCGCACTTCGATCGGCTTGGGGCACAGCAGCTTGTCGCGCATGTGCTCGGGGATCAGGTGCGCACGCTGGCGGGTGATCTCCAGCTCCGACGGCAGGTTCTCCGGCCCGACCACCTGCGGCATGCTGCTCTGGTGCTCGAAGCCTTGTTCGTCGTACTGGAACGAGGCGCTGCAGGTGAAGATCGGGTGGCCCTTCTGGATCGCGGTCACGCGCCGGGTGCTGAAGCTGCCGCCATCCCGCACGCGGTCGACCGAATACACCACCGGCAGGCCCGCATCGCCAGGGCGCAGGAAATACCCGTGCAGCGAATGCACATGCCGCGCGTCCTCAACGGTCTGGCTGGCCGCCGACAACGACTGGCCCAATACCTGGCCGCCGAACAGTTGACGAAAACCCAGGTCCTGGCTGCGCCCACGAAAGAGGTTTTCCTCGATAGATTCCAGGGTCAGCAAGTCGACCAGATCTTCCAACACGTCGCTCATTGAAACGCTCCTCATACAGGGCAATGCCGATCAGCCTTGGCTGCGGCGGTCGAGGTCATTCGCTGTTCGATGACAGCGCTCATGCCGTAAATGATACAGCGTTTGCAAGTGCAGGCGTGGTGCCGCTAGCCGTGCAGGGTTTCCAGCCACTGGTCGCGGCTGATGCGGTAGAGCACATGTTTGCGCAAAGGATGATCGTCGGCCAGATTGGGGTGTTCGAAATCCGCCTCCGAGTCGTAATGCATGCCAATGGCCTGCATGACCTTCTGCGAAGGGGTGTTGGTTTCGGTGGTAAAGGCCACCACCTCTTCCAGTGCCAGGCGGTCAAAGGCTCCCCGCAAGGCGGTCCAGGCAGCCTCGCTGGCGTAGCCCAGACCCCAGTGTTCGCGAGCCAGGCGCCAGCCGATCTCCACCGCCGGGGTGAAGTCGGCGTCGAAATTGACGTGGGCCAGCCCAGTGAGGCCGATGAACGCGCCGGTGTCCTTGCGCTCCAGCGCCCACAGGCCAAAACCGTGCTCGGCGAAATGCCCACGGATGCGCCCGATCAGCGCCGCACTTTCCAGCCGGCTCAGCGCCGCCGGGAAATAGCGCATGACTTGAGGGTCGGCGCACATCCGGGCGAATTCCGGCAAGTCCTCGTCGCGCCACTGACGCAACAGCAGACGCGCGCTCTCAAGTTCCAATATCGGCTCCATCACTCCCCCTCGAGGATTCCCTGTCACGCGGTGCCCTGCCCGCCAGTGTATCGCGCTGATAAGATCCTTCACTCATTCCTATATGAAATCGCCATGCCGCTGCCGCTGATCTATCACGACGACTACAGCCCCGAGTTCCCGCCGGAGCATCGTTTTCCCATGGACAAGTTCCGCCTGCTGCGCGATCACCTGGTCGACAGCGGCCTGACCCGTGACCAGGAACTGCTGCGCCCGGACCTCTGCCCTGTGGATATCCTCGCCCTGGCACATGACCGTGACTATATCGAGCGCTACAGGGCCGGCGAGTTGTCCCGCGAAGACCAGCGCCGCCTCGGCCTGCCCTGGAGCGAAGCCCTGGCCCGGCGCACCATACGGGCAGTGGGCGGCTCGCTGCTGGCCGCCAAACAGGCCCTGGAACACGGCCTGGCCTGCCATCTGGCCGGCGGTACCCACCATGCCCACTACGATCATCCGGCAGGTTTCTGCATCTTCAACGACTTGGCGGTGATCAGCCGCTATTTCCTTGAAAGCGGACGCGTAGGTCGCGTCCTGATCTTCGACTGCGACGTCCATCAGGGCGACGGCACTGCCCGCATCCTTGAAGACACGCCCGAGGCCATTACGGTTTCCCTGCACTGCGAGAAAAATTTCCCCGAGCGCAAGGCCCAGAGCGACTGGGACATTCCCTTGCCCATGGGCATGGGTGATGCCGACTACCTGCGGGTGGTGGATGACGCGCTCAATTACCTGCTGCCGCTGTATCAGCCGGACCTGGTGCTGTATGACGCCGGCGTCGACGTACACAAGGACGATGCCCTGGGCTACTTGAAACTGACCGACGAAGGCGTTGCGGCCCGCGATGAAAAGGTCCTGCGTCATTGCCTGGGGCGGGACATTCCGGTGGTCGGAGTGATCGGCGGCGGCTACAGCAAGGACCGCCTGGCCTTGGCGCGGCGCCATGGGATCCTGCATCACAGTGCGCAACGGGTGTGGAAGTCATCAGGCTGTCATTGAGTTGTGCAGGCTTACCCACAATGCCTGTGGAACCGCCTGTGGATAACCTGCGGGGAAGGCTCCACAGGCCTTGCGAGGCAAGGCTTACAGACGGCTGTATGTTTTTCGTACACACTATCCCGTTGTGGGGTATTTGATCGCTGTGTACGGCGTGATGGCCTCTTCGCGGCGGTTCGGCGCTCCGACAAGCCCTGCTCCTACCGAGTTTGCGACGTACACCAGAAATGTGTCTGACGCGGTCACTCTAGGAGCAGGCGGTGCGGCGATCCGACTTGCCCGCGAAGAGGCCCTACCGTTTTGCCACACCTCTGACAACCGCCCACACCGCACAAGGCTGTGGAAAAAACGTAGAATGCGCGGCCCGTCCAACCGATTCGCAGCCCACCATGACCCGCACAGCCCCCGATACCCCTTCCCGCGTCGCCATTATCGGCGGGGGCCCGGCCGGCCTGATGGCCGCCGAGGTGCTGAGCCAGGCAGGTATCCAGGTCGACCTCTACGACGGCATGCCTTCGGTCGGACGCAAATTCCTGCTGGCCGGCGTCGGCGGCATGAACATCACCCATTCCGAGCCCTACCCGGCTTTTCTCTCGCGTTATGCCGAACGCGCCCCACAGATCGCACCGATGCTGCGGGCCTTCGGCGCCGATGAACTGCGCGAGTGGATTCACGGCCTGGGGATAACTACGTTTGTCGGCACTTCCGGCCGGGTCTTCCCCTGCGACATGAAGGCCGCCCCGCTGCTGCGCGCCTGGCTCAAGCGCCTGCGCGATGCCGGGGTAGTTATCCACACCCGTCATCGCTGGACCGGCTGGCAAGACGGCAAGCTGGTTATCCACAGCCCGGACGGCGAAAAACTCGTCAGCGCCGAAGCAACATTGCTCGCGCTGGGCGGCGGCAGTTGGGCCAGGCTGGGCTCCGACGGGGCTTGGCTGCCGCTGCTGAAGCAGCACGATGTCGGTGTGGCGCCGCTGCAACCGAGCAACTGCGGATTCGAGGTCGAGGCCTGGAGCCCACTGCTGCGGGACAAGTTCGCCGGCGCGCCGCTGAAGAACGTCGCCATCGGTCTGCAACACGACGCCATGCGCCTGGGTGAATGTGTGATCACCGCCAGCGGAATCGAAGGCAGCCTGATCTACGCCTTGTCTGCCGGGATTCGTGAACAGATCAACCAGCACGGCTCAGCCGTCATCGAGATCGACCTGCTGCCCGGCAAGACCCGCGAACAATTGCGCACCGCCCTCGCCAAGCCACGCGGCTCACGCTCGATGGCCAAGCATCTGCACAGCCAGGTTGGTATCGACGGGGTCAAGGCGGCGTTGTTGCGTGAGTTGACGGATGCCGCCTGCTTCAGCGATCCCGAGCAACTGGCCGCAGCGATCAAGACCCTGCCATTGAGGCTGGTGGCGACTCGCCCGTTGGAAGAAGCCATCAGCAGTGCTGGCGGTGTGACATTCGAAGCGATGGATGAGCAGTTGATGCTCAAGGCGTTGCCGGGGGTGTTCTGCGCCGGCGAAATGCTCGACTGGGAAGCGCCGACCGGCGGCTACCTGCTGACCGCCTGCTTCGCCAGCGGGCGGGTGGCGGGGAAAGGGATTCTGGAATGGCTGCGGCGCCAGCCCTGAAAACCCCACAGCCTCGGCCAGACACAACATACAAGGAGCAGGCGGTGCGGCGATCCGACTTGCCCGCGAAGCTTTTAGCGCTCTTGAGGACGCCTTCGCGGGCAAGTCGCATCGCCTGCTCCTGCTAGTACAGCGGCGTACACTCCCTGTACACCACAACACCCCGTGGGAGCCGGCTTGCTGGCGATTGCGGTGTATCAGCCAGCAAAGATGTTGACTGGCAGGTCGCTATCGCCAGCAAGCCGGCTCCTACCAGTACGGTGGCGGGTTCAGGGCTTGCGCTTGCGCGGCCCGGTATTGAACGCCGGCACCTTGCGCACCGGCTTGACCGGCGGCGCCACATCTTCCGGCTTCTCGCCACTGTCCACCCAACGCCCCAGGTTGCGCTTGCCGCCGCCCGACTCCTTGGGTTTCTTCGGCTTCTTCGGTTTCTTCACCACGTTGCCCGCCGCGTCGGTGTCCGGCACCCGGTGATCAGGCTCGAAGCCCGCTTCGTCGTGGCGCTTGAGGGGCTGGCGCGTCAGAGTCTCGATCGCCGACAGCAGGTTCACTTCATCGGCACACACCAGGGAAATCGCCTCGCCCGTGGCACCGGCGCGTCCGGTACGGCCTATCCGGTGCACGTAGTCCTCGGCGACGATCGGCAGGTCGAGGTTGACCACCAACGGCAAGTCTTCGATATCCAGGCCCCGGGCCGCGACGTCGGTCGCCACCAGGATCTGCACCTCACCTTGCTTGAAACTGTCCAGCGCGCGCTGGCGAGTGGCTTGCGGCCGGTCGCCATGGATACCGTCGGCGCTGATGCCCAGGCCCTGGAGTTTCTCCACCAACTGGTCGACGCCGTTGCGGGTCTTGGCAAACACCAGCACCTGCTTCCACTTGTTCTTGCGCAGCAGGTGCACGAACAGTTCCGACTTGCGCTTCTTGTCGACCGTCACCACCCACTGCTTGACGGTGCTGGCCGCGACGTTGCGCGGGCTGACCTCGATGCTCAGCGGGTTATCCAGGGTCTGCCCGGCCAGCAGGCGGATGGCATCGGAGAAGGTCGCCGAGAACAGCAGGGTCTGGCGCTTTTTCGGCAAGGCCCGGTAGATGTTGCCCAGCTCTTCCTGGAAACCCAGGTCGAGCATGCGGTCGGCTTCGTCGAGTACCAGGGTCTGCAACTGGTTGAACTTGAGGGCGTTCTGCCGGAACAGGTCGAGCAAACGTCCCGGAGTCGCCACCAGCACGTCGACGCCGCGGCGCAGCTTCATCATCTGCGGGTTGATGCTGACCCCGCCGTACACCGCATAAGTGCTCAGCGGCAGGTGTTCGGCGTACTGGCGAACGCTCTCATGGACCTGTTCGGCCAGTTCGCGGGTCGGCACCAGAATCAGTGCGCGCAGCGAGTTGGCGGCGACCTTGGGTCCTTCCATGGCCAGCAGTTGCAGTAATGGCAGGGCGAAACCGGCGGTCTTGCCGGTGCCGGTCTGGGCTGCGGCCATCAAGTCGCGGCCAGCCAGTACGGCGGGAATGGCCTGGGCCTGAACCGGCGTCGGCTCCTTGTAGCCAAGGGAGTCCAGGGCGCGGGTCAGGGGTTCGATCAGGCCAAGAGTGGCGAATGTCATGCAAGTACCATAAAAAAGAGCACCGTAAGGAAATTGTCAGCGCAAGAAGCAATGCGCGGCAGTTTACCCTGTCAGGCCTCTTTCGGCTTGCGCCACTGCGGCAAACCGATCAACACCACGGCGCTGATGATCACCGCCATGGCCATGCACTCGGGCCAGCCGATGTGCTCGTCGGCGAACAGGATGCCCAGCAGCACCGCCACCGCCGGGTTGACGTAGGCATAGCTGGTGGCCGCCGCCGGGCGCACATGCTTGAGCAGGTACATGTAGGCGTTGAAGGCGATGATCGAGCCGAAGAACACCAGGTAGGCCATGACCGCCCAACCTTCGACGGACGGCATGTGGGTCAGCCGCTCCCCCCGGGCAAAGCTCGCCAGCAGCAATACGACACCCGCCACCAGCATCTCTGCCGCACTTGCCATGCCTCCGGGCGGCAGCGGCAGGTGCTTGCTCCAGACCGAACCGAACGACCAGGAGGCCGCCGCCAGCAGGATCAGGCCGGCGCCCAACGGGCTGCCCTGCAGGTTGGCCCCCATGTTGAGCAGGCCGATGCCGATCAGCCCGAGCACGATGCCGGCCCATTCCAGGCGGGTGGCGCGCCCGCCCCAGAAGTAGCCACACAGCAGGGTGAACAACGGTACGGTAGCGACCGTCAGCGCGGCGATCCCCGAAGCGACCCCCATGTGCTCGGCGAGGGTGACCGCACCGTTGCCGACGGTCAGCAACAGCACACCGATCACCGCCGCGGCCTTCCACTGCTGCCAGGTCGGCGCCGGCACGCCGCGCCAGCGCTGGTAGGCATACAGCAGGGCGCCGGCGATGACGAAGCGGACACCAGCCATCAGCAGCGGCGGCCACGACTCGACGCCAATTCGGATCGCCAGATAGGTCGAGCCCCAGATGAAATACAACGCGAAAAAAGCACCGATCAACGGTAGCGGAAAGCGGCGAGGGACAGGCATGGGAGGCTCAGGGCAGGACAAGGAAAAGCTATTCTAGAAAGGCTATCGGCAAATAATAAGTTACAAAACCGCGTTATCACGCCCGTACACTTTCTAAACCACGGATATTGTGGGTATAAGCCCTACTTTCGAAAGCTGATCTCGCGCAGGCCTGGTAGATGGATAAATACGACCGTTTGATCCTGAGCGCCCTGCTGGAAAACGGCCGAGCTTCGTTTGCCGAACTGGCGCGCAAGGTCAATCTTTCCGCCCCCGCGGTGGCAGAACGGGTGTCGAAGCTTGAGAGCAGCGGCGTCATCACCGGCTACCAGGCCAAGGTCGACCTGGACAAGCTCGGCCTGCCGATCCGTTGCGTGATCGAGTTGCGGCTGAACCAGCATGGCAAGCAGCAGACCTACGACGAACTGGTGCAGATCCCACAGATCACCGAATGCCATCGGGTGACGGGCGACCCGTGCGTGATCATGCAGGCCTACCCAATCCCTCATACTATCCCTACCTCTGCAGACGACTGACGGTGAGGTACGAACATTGATCGGCAGCGAAATAAAGACCAAAATAAAGACCGATCAAGGAGTCCTTATTATGCAAAGCGTTTTGAGCAAGATGGTTGTCAGCGTCTCCGAGCTCAAGAAGAATCCGTCCGCCGTGTTGAATGGCGCAGGGGGAGAACCTGTGGCCGTGCTCAACCATAACCGTGTCATGGGTTACATGGTACCTGCTGACGTGTTCGAAGCACTAATGGAGCGACTGGATGACCTGGAACTGGCTCAATTGGCCAGAGAGCGCATCGAAGCCAATGAAACGCCAGTGCAGATCTCTTTAGACGATTTGATTGCTGAAGCTCAGGCCGATCTCGAAGATGGGCGCTGAATACAGTGTTGAATGGGATCCCAAGGCCTTAAAGGAGCTGCGTAGCCTGGACACGGCTCTTCGATTGCAATTGCTGCGCAAACTGGAAGAGCGTCGGCATGCACCACGCGTGCAAAGTGATGCACTACATGGGCTTAAGGACTGCTACAAGATCAAGTTGCGCGCAGCAGGATACCGACTCGTCTACCGTGTCGAAGATGAACGAATCGTCGTTGTCGTACTGGCGATAGGCAAACGAGAGCGTAGCGCCGTGTATGAGCAGGCCAGGAAACGCACTTGACCGGCTGTTTCAGACACCCCGATACCGCTTCAAATGCTCCCCCACCTTCGCCGCCGGCACCTTCTGTAGTTTGCACAGCAGGTCATGGGACAATTCCCGCAGCCCGTGCCTGTCACGCAACTCCCCCGCCATATGCGCCAGCAGGTTCGCCGCCATCTCGGCATCGGCCATGGCCCGGTGCGCCTTGCCGGTATTCGGCAGCTGTGCATAAGTGGTCAGGGTGCCGAGCTTGTGGTTAGGCGCCGACGGCATCAGGCGGCGCGCCAGCAGCAGCGAGCAGGCGAAGTTCTGCAGCCGGGTGCGTTTGATACGCGACAGTTCGTAGTCCCAGAACTTCTGGTCGAACGCCGCGTTGTGCGCCAGCAGAGGCGTGATGCCGACAAATTCGTTGACCTCGTTCATCACCTGCTCGGCAGGCGCCGCCGTGCGCAACATGGCGTTGCTGATGCCGGTCAGTTGTTCGATGAACGCCGGCACACGCACGCCGGCATTCATCAGGCTCTGGTAACGGTCGACAATGCGCCCTTCTTCCAGGATGACCACGGCGATTTCCGTCGCCCGGCAACTGCTGCTCGGCGAGATCCCCGTGGTTTCAAAGTCGATGACCGCAATACGTTCCAAAAGCCCTGCCCTTTCAATAATCGGTTGTTCAGTTTTTCAGCAGCAACGCGCCTTCGATCGGCACATAGCGGCTCGCTGCGCGAATCAGCGAGTTGGCCGTCAGCCCCGGCACGCCATAGGCCACCGCCTCGACTCCGTGCTTGCCGATAATGCGTTCAAGCAGCAGGTCGAAATCGCCATCGCCGGAAGCCAGCACCACTTCGTCGACGTTCGGCGCGGCGTCCATGATGTCGATGGTGATGCCCACGTCCCAGTCGCCCTTGGCCGAACCGTCGCTGCGCTGGATGTACGGTTTGAGTTTCACCGTGAAGCCCAGGTTGCGCAGGATCTGCTGGAATTGCTGCTGCTTGCTGTCGCCCCGGTCGATCGCATAGGCATACGCCTCGACGATCTCCCCGCGTTGGCGGATATCGGCCCACAGGGCGGCATAGTTGAAGTGACAACCGTAGGCCTGGCGGACGGTGTAGTAGAGGTTCTGCACATCGGCGAACACTGCGATTTTCTTCACCGCGAATCCTCATGGCGCAGACGCGCACTGACGGGCTGACAGACACTCGAGAGCGAGCTGGCGCCTAGTATGACAGCATGGGGGAGGAGTCCGCGAACAATCGCCGCCTGACGCGTGTCGGAAACGGTCGGGGCGCAAGGTTTTCGTGCGGTTCAACAGGCAGTCCGGGGCGCATGGGCGCCCCGGAATCGCGAAGGATCAGACGTAGGAATCGTCGTCAGAGAAAGAGCTGTCGTCGCTGTCGAGGAAACCGCCCTGGTCGTTATTGCCCCAGGAGTCGTTGTTGGCCATGCGCGGCTCGTCGTTCCAGCCGCCACCGTTATTACCACCCCAGCCATCGTTGTTGCTCATCGGGCTGGGCTCGATGATTTCCTCGATGACTTGCGAGGGTTGCTGGTTGTGATGGAACAGGCTGCTGATGCCTTCGGCCAACATCACACCACCGGCAACGCCAGCAGCGGTTTTCAACGCGCCACCGAGGAACCCGCTACCGATCGGCGCTGCCGCAGGGGCCTGTTGCGGTGCGTAGTTGGGCTGCGAGTTGTAGTTCTGCTGCGGCGGCGCATTGAAGGCCGGCCGTGCAGGCTCACGCCAACCGCTGCCGGAACTGCTCGGTGCGGGGGCCGGGGCCTGCTCGCGACTGCCACCACCGAAGAGGCTCGACAGGAACCCGCCGCTGCTCGCTGCCGGTGCCGAGCCCTGGGAACGGGCCTGTTGCAGTTCAGCCTGAAGTTGCTGGACTTGGGCCTGGAGTTGCTTGTTCTGCTCGTCGAGACTCTTGATCGCGTGCTCTTGCACCAGAATCGATTGAGTCATGTAGTACGGCGCAGCCGGTTGGCGCGTCAGATGCTCCTTGATCCGCGCTTCGGCCAGGGCGTCACGCGGGGCTGAATCCTTTTCGGCTTGTTGCAACCGTGAAAACAGTCCATCGATCAGGGTTTGCTCTTCGCTATTCATGGCGACCTCATCAGATTGCCGGGTAGAAATCGGTCGTCCGGGCCGACGTGGCAGGGACGTACATCAGTTATGGGGTTGTTGCTGGAAGTTTCAATGATCCTTACGCAACGTTTACATTTGAGTATCGGTTAAAGTGTCGCCTTGCTTTGATCTTGATAGCGATCCCATGACTCCGTTCACCGTATTACGCGACTCCTTCTATTTCTTCCGCCGCAACCTGGGGCGGATCGCCCTGCTCTGCCTGCCCCTGGTGGTGCTCGAAACGGTGCTCCAGCAACTGCTGGACAATGCCATCGGCCCCGACGCCCCGCCCATCTACGACCTGTTGGCCGGGCTGGTGGTGTACCCGCTGTACACCGCGGCGCTGATCCTGTTCCTGGATGCCCGTACCCGAGGAGAAGCGCCCAGCAACCGCGTGCTGCTGGCCGCCGCCCTGACCCTGTGGCCGCGCATGGCCCTGCTGGCCGCGACCACCACCGTGGCAATCGTGCTGGGCTTGTCGTTGTTCTTTCTGCCCGGTATCTGGCTGACCGTGGTCCTGGCCTTCGCCGAGTACCGGCTGGTGTTAAACCGGAGCGAGCCGCTGCGGGCGTTGAAAGAGAGCTTCATGTTGTGTCGCGGGAATTTCTGGCTAACCTTCACCTGCATTCTCTGCGTCATGGCGCCGCTGTGGCTGCTCAAGGGGATCAGCGCCAACCTGTATCCGGAGCCGCAGAATCCGCTGCTGACCCTGGTCATCGACAGCGCCCACAGTTTTTTACAACTTTTCACCAGCGTCGTACTGTTCCGGCTATATATGCTGCTCAGCGAAAAAGCTGACCGGCACTAACCGGACAACCCTGAGGACAGGGGCTGATCACTGACAGGACGTCGGATATGCTCCTACACCAACTGCAACGTCATAAGCCGTGCCCATGATCCGTTTATTACGTTACACCTTGCTGGGCCTGGCCCTTGTCGCCACCGTGCTCGGCCTTTCCCTCTACAGCCTGACCTGGCGGCCCGCCGCCAAGGAAATCCTGCCGGTCAGTTGCACGGCCCAAGCACCGGTGCTGGTCGCAGGCCAGGCACTCAAGGTGATGACCTGGAACGTCCAGTACCTGGCCGGCAAGCGCTACGTGTTCTGGTACGACATGGCCGACGGCAGCGGCAAGGATGAACGCCCGACACCGGCCGACATGGCCTTCAGCCTCGATGAGGTGTCCCGGGTGATTCGCGACGAGCAGCCGGATCTCGTACTGCTGCAGGAACTCGATGACAATGCCAAGGCCAGTGCCTACCAGGATCAGCTCAAGCTGCTCCAGGAGCGGGTCGCCGACCTCTATCCGTGCAGCACGCAGGCCTTCGACTGGAAAGCCGACTTCGTGCCCAACTGGCATATCCTCGGCAGCGTCGGCCGCAAACTGGCGATCCTCAGCCGCTACCAGGTCGAACATGCCGAACGCCTGCAACTGCCTCTGGCGCCAGCCAACCTGATAGAGCGCCAGTTCCAGCCTCGCCAGGCGCTGCTGCTCAATTACCTGCCCTTGAGCAATGGCGATCAGTTGGCGGTGATCAATACCCAACTGGCGCCCTTTACCCAGGACGAGACCCCGTTGCGCCAGGTCCAGGCAACCACCCGGTTGCTGGACAAACTCGAAAGCCAGGGGACGCCCTGGCTGATCGGCGGGGATTTCAACCTGCTGCCGCTGGGCCAGTACCTGCGCCTGCCGGCCAACTTGCGCGGCGGCTATTCGGCGGACAGCGAACTGCATGTGCTGTGGGACAAGTACCCGATGGTGCCGAGCAACAACGAGGCCAGCGGCATCGACCGTGAACAGTGGCTGACTTTCTACCCGAACAACCCCGCCGTCAGCGCCCCGGATCGGACGCTGGACTACTTCTTCTACAGCGCGAAGATGCGCCGGGTGGAGGCGCAGGTGCGCCAGGACGATACGTTGAAGATCTCCGATCACCTGCCGCTGGTGGCGCGGTTTCTGCTGCCGGCGCCGCATTAACGCAGAACGCCTGCAGGAGCAGGGCTTGCCCGCGAAAACGATGACGCGGGCTGACTGAGCCACCGCGTCGCCCTTGTTCGCGGGCACACCCTGCGCCTAAAGGGAAGTACAGTGCCTGCGACTATTTACGCGTTTGCCGGGCGTTCGTCTCGACTGCTGGCGCGTTCAGGACCGCTCCAAAGAAGGGCAAGGGTTCTGATTTTGGTGCAGGCACGCATGCTGAAACTCTTCTTTTCGTTCATGCCAGAAACCTGCGGCGCCATGAGCCACAGCGTAACCCTTCGGGTCTGAGCAGGATTTGCAGACCTATTATTGATTGGCATGCTTCTCGCATTGATGTGAGCGTGCAGGAGCAGCCAATGCTGAGCGCACCACAATTTGAAAATGGTTGGCTAGGGTTCCGGCTCACTGAAAAGTGAGCGTCTGGGCCGAGAGCTGACGACCTCTGGTTGAGGTTACACGGCGGGATAAAAGCCCGGGAGACAGACCACCTCGTTGCACAGGTGTTGCGCTGCTCCCTGCCCGTCCACCCTCAACTGGAGTCCTACCATGAGAAATCCTCTTCTCTCCGCCTGCCTTGCAGCAGGTCTTGCCCTGTTGACGAGCACGTCTTCCCACGCCGCTGCGAAGACGGATTTTAATGTGTGCTGGACGATCTATGCGGGCTGGATGCCTTGGGAATATGCACAGGCTCAAGGCGTCGTCGACAAGTGGGCCAAAAAATACGGTATTCACGTCAAGGTCACTCAACTCAACGACTACGTCGAGTCTATCAATCAGTACACCGCAGGCCAGTTCGACGGCTGCACCATGACCAACATGGATGCCCTGACCATCCCCGCTGCCGGTGGTGTCGACAGCACTGCGCTGATAGTCAGCGATTTTTCTAACGGGAATGACGGCATCGTCATCAAAGGCACCGGTAAAACGGTTGCTGATCTCAAGGGCATGGACGTCAATCTCGTTGAGCTGTCCGTATCCCACTACCTACTGGCCCGAGCCCTCGATACTGTCGATCTGCGCGAGAAAGACCTGAAGGTCGTCAACACTTCGGATGCGGATATATCTGCAGCCTTCAACACCGACAACGTGCAAGCCGTCACCACCTGGAACCCCATGCTTGCCGACATCAAGGCCAAGCCAGGGGTCACCGAAGTCTTCGACTCCAGCAAGATTCCCGGCGAAATCCTGGACATGATGGTCGTCAACACCCAAACGCTGAAGGACAACCCTGCCCTGGGGAAAGTGCTGACCGGCGCCTGGTTTGAAGTCATGGAACTGATGAACAGTAAAAGCGCTGCCGGCGATGCTGCGCTTGAGCATATGGCCAAAGCCTCCGGGACTGATCTGGCCGGTTTCAAATCGCAATTGGCAACGACACAGCTGTTCTACACCCCCAAGGAAACTCTGGATTTTGCGAACAGCCCTGAGCTTCCCAAGACCATGGCCAAGGTGGCTGGCTTTTCCTTCGAGCACGGTCTGCTCGGGGAAGGAGCAAAGGACAGTAGCGCCGTGGGCATGAGCTTCGCTCATGACGTCATCCGCGGAGACAAGGGCAATATCAAATTGCGCTTCGATCCGGGCTACGTACAGATGGCCGTCGACGGCAGCCTGTGATCAGGAGCTCGCACTATGCAGCTGATTAACCGTCACCCTGATCGCCCTACGCGACTGCTGCTGGTGATCCTTCCGTTCGTATTGTTGCTGGGTGCCTACTTCCTGGGATCAGCGCAAAGGTTTGCGGACAACCCGAATGACAAGCTGCTACCGAGTGCGGTGCAAATGACCGATGCGGTCAAGCGCATGGCCTTTACGGAGGACAAACGCAGCGGGGGATATCTTCTCTGGCAGGACACGGCGTCCAGTCTGCAGCGCTTGGCGATTGGCTTGGCCGTAAGCGCTCTGGTGGGGCTGTGCCTGGGTATCGCATCAGGCACATTACCGCTGTTCGGGGCTACGTTGTCGCCACTCCTGGTGGTGCTGTCCATGGTGCCGCCACTGGCGATCTTGCCGATCCTCTTCATTGTCTTCGGCCTCGGCGAGCTCTCCAAGGTCATGCTGATTGTTATAGGGATAACGCCGATCCTGGCACGGGATCTTGAACAACGTGCACGGGAAATACCGGTAGAGCTTCTCATCAAGGCTCAGACATTGGGTTCGTCGACCTGGACGCTGATCTTGCGAGTGGTACTTCCTCAATTGCTTCCTCGCCTGCTCATTTCACTGCGTTTGGTGTTGGGCTCTGCATGGCTGTTTCTTATCGCAGCCGAGGCCATCGCTTCGGAAGGCGGGTTGGGATATCGGATTTTTCTCGTGCGTCGTTATATGGCGATGGACGTCATCCTGCCCTACGTCGTGTGGATCACACTCCTGGCCTGGCTAATGGATTGGGCACTCAAGAGCCTCACCCACCGTGCTTTCCCATGGTATGAGGGGGCCCGTTCGTGAGCTTCATTCAAGTGAATAACGTATGGCAGCAATACGGCGATCACGTCGTGCTGGAAGGCCTGAATCTGAGCATCGCAGAGGGCGAGTTTTGCACCATGGTCGGAACATCTGGCTGTGGCAAATCCACTTTTCTACGCCTACTGCTGGGTCAGGAAAGAGCCAGCAAAGGTGAGATCCTGCTGGAGGGTCGGCCGCTGGCCGCTGACCCCGATCCTAGCCGAGGGGTTGTGTTCCAACGCTACTCCGTATTCCCGCACTTGAATGTGCTGGACAACGTGGCTCTGGGGCTGGAGCTTCCCAACGCCCCTTTGACAGGACGCCTGTTCGGACAGCGTAAACGGCTCGCAAGGGAGGAGGCCGCGCAACTGCTCGCCAAGGTAGGGCTTGGCCACGCGTTGGAAAAATACCCATCGCAACTGTCTGGCGGCATGCAGCAACGGCTTGCCATCGCTCAAGCCTTGATCATGAAGCCCCGCGTGCTCCTGCTGGACGAGCCGTTTGGCGCGCTTGATCCAGGTATCCGCAAAGACATGTACACACTGCTGCTGGAACTTTGGCGTGAGACTCGACTAACCGTGTTCATGGTCACTCATGACCTTCGCGAGGGGTTCAGCCTGGGCACTCGGTTGATGGTGTTCGACAAGGTTCGCGTTGACCCCCATGCCCCAAACGCTTATGGCGCCCGCATTACCTATGATCTGCCGCTAAACGCGAAGCGTAGCGAGGCGCAACTGACCATAGCCTCGGCACGGCCAGGCTCTCACTAACTGATGTTGAGGTATTCCCATGAGTGAAAGTACCGTTTTCTCCAACGAACTATTGCCAGGTGGAGGCCACCTTTCCTTCGTTCTCAAACGCGGTCAACTGCTGCGCCTGACGGACCTGGAAGGCGGCGCTAACGTCAGCCTCATGCTGTTCAACGCGAACGAAAAAAGCGAGCGGCTGAATCTGCCTGACAGCCTCAAAGGTCAGCACACGGCCAAGCTGACTGCGGGCCATTGCTTGTACTCGGACATGGGCCGTGTACTGGCGGCTATCACTCGCGATACCTGTGGGTGGAGCGACAGCATTGGCGGCGTCCTGTGCGCGGCTGAGGTGGAGGAAAAGTACGGTCAAGGACGCTACCAGGAATTACGGAATGGTTTCTTCCGTAACGGCGCAGACAACCTTCTGGTCGAAATGGGCAAATGGGATCTGGGTCTGACTGACTTATCCATGGTCTTGAATCTGTTTAGCCGGGTTGACGTGGATGACAACGGCGGGCTGAGCTTCGCTCAGGGAAACTCCAAGGCAGGCGATTGCATTGAGCTGTACGCGCCGATGGACACGCTGTTCATCATCACCGCCTTGCAGCATCCGATGGATCCGGCAAGCGAATACTCCCCTAAACCCGTTCAACTCACCTTCATGAATGCGGATGCCAGTGTCGCAGAGCATTGCCGCACTTCGCGCCCTGAAAATCAGCGCGGCTTTACCAATACCGACCGTTTGTTCGCCTGAGGACTCTTCCATGACAGCCAATCTCAATCCAGAAGCCGCCATTTATCGAGCCACGATTCCCGCTGGCGAACCTTGGCTGACCGAAGTCAAAGCAGGTCAAACACTCCGGATTCTGGACCTGGAAGGTAATCAGGCCATTGATACTCTGTTCTACAGTGCGACTGATCCACGCGAGCGATATGACGTGCAGCGCACGCTTCGTCGGCAGAACAATGTGTATCTCGGCGTGGGCAGCGTGCTCTACTCGAACCTCGGCCGGCCCCTGCTGACCATCCTCGAAGACAACTGTGGCCGTCATGACACGCTGGGTGGAGCGTGCGCACAAGAAAGCAATACCGTCCGTTATGCGCTTGATAAGCGCCATATGCACAGCTGCCGTGACAACTACTTGCGGGCCTGTTGCCACGATGGCCGATTAGGCAAACGAGATATCAGTCCAAACATCAACTTTTTCATGAACGTGCCTGTCACTCCAGACGGTGGACTCACGTTCGAGGACGGCATCTCCGCTCCGGGCAAGTACGTACAACTGCGTGCAGAGATGGATGTGATCGTACTGATCTCCAACTGTCCTCAATTGAACAATCCATGCAATGGCTACAACCCCACCCCGGCAGAGTTATTGATATGGGAATGAAAGCCTGGCTGTGCACCTGGAGAGCTTGGCTGTTCATGATCTGCAAAAGCCGTGCGGCCCAGGTTTGGCCTCGCAACGATCATCATGAAACGCCCCGCAAGCCTGACTGACTATTGTCTGGGGACGGCCCCACGACCTTTCGAAAAACTGCGGGACGACCCGCAACCCAGTTGAGGCGGACACTTGCCGTCTTTAGGGGTTTGTATGTTCAACACGCTGTTAATAGCTAACCGAGGGGCTATCGCCTGCCGGATTTTGCGTACATTGCGCGAACTCGAAGTCAAAGGCGTTGCCGTCTACTCGGAAGCAGATGTCGCCAGCCGTCATATCCTTGAGGCAGACCAGGCGCTGAGCCTTGGTGAAGGTGCCGCCGCTGGAACCTATCTCGCTGTAGACAAGATTCTCGCCGCGGCGAAAGCCAGCGGCGCTCAGGCTATTCATCCAGGTTACGGCTTCCTTTCTGAAAACGCGGCGTTTGCTGAGGCCTGTGAAGCTGCTGGCATCGTGTTCGTTGGACCGACGCCTGAGCAACTTCGCCTGTTCGGGCTCAAACACACAGCCCGTGCTCTGGCACATGAGCAGGGTGTATCCCTCCTGGAGGGTACCGACCTTCTGGACAGTGTTGAGGACGCTTTACAAGCGGCAACCCAGGTCGGCTATCCGATCATGCTGAAAAGCACCGCCGGCGGCGGCGGGATCGGGATGCGGGTATGTCGTTCGGCCGATGAGCTGCACGAGGCGTTTGAGACGGTCAAGCGTTTAGGTCAGAACAATTTCAGCGACGCTGGCGTGTTCATCGAAAAGTACATCCAACGTGCTCGTCACCTTGAAGTTCAGATCTTCGGCGACGGCGCCGGCGAGGTCTTGGCCTTAGGGGTTCGGGACTGTTCGGTTCAGCGACGCAATCAAAAGGTACTCGAAGAAACCCCAGCCCCCAATCTCCCGGATGGCATGGCTGAGGCACTTTGCGAGGCCGCGATCAAACTCGCGAAAGCCGTTAATTATCGGAGCGCAGGGACCGTCGAGTTCGTCTTTGACAGCGATGAGCAGCGCTTCTACTTTCTGGAAGTGAACACCCGCCTGCAGGTCGAGCACGGCGTGACAGAACAGGTCTGGGGCGTGGATCTGGTGCGCTGGATGATCCAGTTGGCTGCAGGCGACTTGCCCCCGTTGAGCGAGATAGGTGCGCACCTGGTACCTAGCGGCCACGCTGTACAGGCACGGCTCTACGCCGAAGATCCGGGTAAAGACTTCCAGCCAAGCCCTGGCCTTTTGACGGCTGTCCGCTTCCCTGCGACAGATGGCAAAGCGTTGCGCATCGATACGTGGGTGGAGGCAGGATGCGAGATTGCGCCCTACTTCGATCCGATGCTTGCCAAAATCATCACGTGGGCCCCTGACCGGGCAGAAGCCCGTCTGCACCTGCATAAGGTACTCGGCGAAAGTCAGCTATACGGGGTCGAGACCAACCGCGACTACCTTCGTCAAATACTGCTCGATAAGCCCTTCACCAGCGGTCACCCTTGGACACGCTGCCTTGAGGGGCTGGTTTACCAGGCCGACACCTTGGAAGTATTGAGCGGCGGCACCCAGACCAGTGTTCAGGACTACCCTGGGCGTTTGGGCTACTGGGCAGTCGGGGTACCGCCGTCGGGCCCGATGGACAGTCGAGCCCTGCGCTTGGGCAATCAGCTCCTGGGTAATCCTGAAGGTGCCGCCGGATTGGAGATCACCATGAGCGGCCCTACCCTTCGGTTCAATACCGATGCGGTCGCGGTTGTGACGGGCGCGGTAGTGCCGGTGACGCTGGATGGCGCAGATGTCGCCATGAACGCTGTGATCCTGATCAAATCGGGTTCAGTCCTGAGCCTGGGCACGATAGCGGGTGCCGGTGCACGGAGTTACCTCTGCGTTCGCGGCGGCATTCAGGTGCCGGACTATCTCGGCAGTAAAAGTACCTTTACCTTGGGTCAATTCGGCGGACACGGTGGTCGTGCGCTGCGTGCAGGGGATGTTTTGCACCTTGCACCACTGACAGACAAAACTGTCGGGGCAGTGCTTCCTGAGCAACCCCAACTTGGGGCGCTTCGCCACATCAGGGTGATCTATGGCCCCCATGGCGCACCGGAGTATTTCACTGAGCACTACATAGACACGTTTTTTTCCACCGACTGGGAAGTGCACTTCAACTCGAGCCGTACCGGTGTTCGCCTGATCGGGCCGAAACCTGAGTGGGTTCGTGCTGACGGCGGGGAAGCGGGGCTTCATCCCTCCAATATCCATGACAACCCATACGCCATAGGTGCCGTGGATTTCACCGGGGATATGCCCGTAATACTCGGCCCAGACGGCCCAAGCCTGGGCGGTTTCGTGTGCCCTGTGACGGTTATCGAGGCAGACCTGTGGCAGCTGGGCCAACTCAAAGCCGGCGACAAGGTTCGCTTCGTCCCGACAGATCTTGCCCATGCCCGTCAGCTTGCCACTGCGTCGTTACTCAGCGCGCAAAGCCATGCCGTCTCAGTCGAGGCCATCGTACTGCAGTCTCCAATCGTCTTGGATATCGGTCGCGATGACACTCGCTTGGTGGCACGGGTAGCGGGTGATACGCATCTTCTGTTGGAGATCGGGGCTCCCGAGCTGGATCTGGTTCTGCGCTTCCGTGGCCATGCCTTGATGCAGGCGCTGGAAGCCAAGCAGCTGGCTGGGGTGATCGATCTGACTCCCGGCATCCGTTCGCTGCAGGTTCATTATCAGCCCGAGGCATTGTCGCTGGCGGCCCTGCTTGAGGCTGTCGCAGGCGAGTGGGATGCAGTGTGTGCCGCAGGTGACTTGCAAGTGCCTTCGCGCATCGTGCATTTGCCTTTGTCCTGGGACGACCCTGCGTGCCAGTTGGCGATTGAAAAGTACATGACCACGGTGCGCAAAGATGCGCCGTGGTGCCCGAGCAACCTTGAGTTCATCCGGCGTATCAACGACCTGCCGAATCTGGACGAGGTTCAACGAACAGTATTCGACGCCAGCTATTTGGTCATGGGGCTTGGGGATGTCTACCTGGGTGCTCCAGTGGCGACTCCACTGGATCCCCGGCACCGGCTGGTAACGACAAAATACAACCCGGCACGCACCTGGACAGCAGAAAACTCTGTCGGAATCGGCGGCGCATACATGTGCGTTTACGGCATGGAAGGCCCGGGTGGGTACCAGTTCGTCGGCCGTACGCTGCAGATGTGGAACCGCTACCGAGAGGTGGCCGCCTTTTCGGGCAAGCCCTGGTTGCTACGCTTCTTTGACCAGATTCGTTTCTATCCCGTCACTGCCGAGGAACTCCTGCGCATCCGTCGTGATTTCCCTCTTGGTCGCTTCGACCTGCAGATCGAGCAAAGCCAATTACGACTGGCCGACTACCAGGATTTCCTGGCGCAAGAAGCAGAAAGCATCCTGTCATTCAGAGGCCAGCAGCAGGCGGCATTTGCAGCGGAAAGGCAGCGCTGGATCGACAGTGGCCAAGCGCATTTCGAGAGCAATGAAGCGGTGGCGCAGGCTACTGAAGAAGCACTCCTGCCTCCTCACCAGACAGGTGTCGAAAGCCCCATTGCCGGCAATTTATGGCAAGTCCAGGTAGCCGTCGGTGATGACATCACAGCAGGTACGGCTTTGGTGGTACTCGAATCGATGAAGATGGAAATCCCGGTGCTTGCCCCATGCTCCGGCATCGTTCGCGAAGTGCTGGTGGAACCTGGCTCAGCGATACGTGCGGGCCAACGGGTAATCGTTCTCGAACCGGTGATGGTCAAAGGAGAGAAAGCATGAACAACGATCTGAGACTTGATGTACTGAGAGAGCGCTACCTGAGCGGCACATGCTCCCCGCGCAGCCTCATTCTGGCGCTCCGAGAGCAGGCAAAGACGCTGAACCCTGATTTCAACCTGTTCATCCATCTTCTCAGTGTCGAGGAGCTGGAGCCTTACCTGGCGGCGCTTGAAACCCGCCAGATCAAAGATCTGCCGCTGTACGGTGTTCCATTCGCCATTAAAGACAACATTGATCTTGCCGGCATCCCGACGACTGCGGCTTGCCCCGCTTATGCCTATACGCCAGAACGTTCGTCGACCATTGTTCAGAGGCTGATCGACCTTGGCGCGGTTCCACTCGGCAAAACGAACCTTGATCAATTCGCCACCGGGCTCAACGGCACACGCTCGCCCTTCGGCGCGTGCCCCAACAGCGTGCTACGCGAGTACCCATCCGGTGGCTCAAGCGCCGGATCGCCTCTGGCGGTCGCTTTAGGATTGGCCACTTTCGCGCTCGGCACCGATACCGCCGGATCAGGCCGAGTCCCGGCCGCGTTGAACAATCTGGTAGGGCTAAAGGCAACCAAGGGGCTGATCTCTACAGCCGGTGTTGTTCCCGCATGCCGCACATTGGATTGCGTCACTACCTTCACCGCTACCGCTGCGGAGGCCAGCCGCCTTCTGGCGCTCACTACAGAGCTTGATCCCAAAGACGAATACAGTCGCGCCAACCCAAGCTGGAATGATGAATCTGCATTCGGGCACATCAGAGCATTCCGATTCGGAGTGCCTCGCGCTGAAGACCTCCAGTTCTTCGGATGCCCCGAGGGCCCAAGCCTGTTCTCGGCAGCCGTAGAGCGGTTAAAGGCGCTGGGCGGCGAGCTGGTGGTTGTGGATCTCTCACCGTTCCTGGAAGCGGCGCGGCTGCTATACGAAGGGCCTTGGGTCGCTGAACGTTATAGCGTGGTGGGAGAGCTGGCACGCGCCCAGCCAGAGGCCGTTCTGCCAGTGATTCACGCCGTTCTCGCCAAAGGTCCGGATGTGACAGGCGTGGATACCTTTCGCGCGCAGTACCGCATGCAAACGCTGAAGGCCGAGTGCGACCGCGTGATGGCCGGGCTCGACTGCGTGCTGACTCCGACCATAGGGCGGCCAGTTACGCTGGCAGAACTCGCGGCAGAGCCCGTGCTTCGCAATTCGGAACTCGGCTACTACACAAACTTCATGAACCTGCTCGATTACGCCGCGGTGGCCGTACCCAGTGGTTTCATGGCCAACGGTTTGCCTTGGGGTGTAACGCTATTTGGCAGGCCGTTTACCGATCAATACCTTCTGAGCCTTGCCAACGCCTACCAGGCGGGTAAGGCTCCCGATAACGTTGCACGCAACGATCAAACCCGGTTGGTCGTATGCGGAGCTCATCTCGACGGCTTGGCGCTCAACTGGCAGCTCAAGCAACGTGGCGGCACCCTGCTGGAGGCTACGGCAAGCGCGCCTCACTATCGGCTGCATGCGCTTGCGGGTGGGCTGGTGAAACGTCCAGCCATGGTGCGTGTCGCTGAGGGCGGCGTTGAAATCGCGGTAGAGGTATGGCAACTGCCGAGCGCAGAGTTGGGTTCTTTCCTGAATGGAATTCCCGCTCCTTTGGGCTTGGGCAAGGTAGAGCTCAAGGACGGCCGCTGGGAAACCGGCTTCATTTGCGAAGGCTATGGGTTGGTGGGTGCTACCGATATCAGCGATTGGGGTGGCTGGCGAGCCTGGTTATCGTCTTTGGACTGACGTGCTGTAAAGGAATGCCAGAAATCTTGTGTTCGGGCATCCCCTGAGTAAGAGGTGCATGTCGTTGAGAGCGTACCTCTGCTCATGAGCATGAGCCTACTGCAGTTCTAAACCTTCTGGTAATTCCCCCAGTCGCCAATAAGGCTGGGGATTACTTAGACACTCATGACCTTCGGGGCTTGGATTTAGCTGTCGCTTCTGCGATTAAAGGATTGTCTGGCCAAAAGTGCTTTGGATATCTACCTTTGAGGTCTTTCTTGACTTCCACATAGGTACTCCGCCAGAAGTTGGCAAGATCTTGGGTGACCTGTACAGGCCTCCGAGCCGGCGACAACAAATGCAGTGTCAGGGCCTGTTTCCCCCGAGCAATCCGAGGCGTTTCGGTCAGCCCGAACAACTCCTGTAGTCGCACAGCAAGGATTGGCGGGTACTCTGAATAATCAATGCGGATATTCGAACCAGAAGGTACTTGAATCGTCTGCGGCGCTTGAACCTCTAAATCCTGTGGGAGCGGCCAAGGCAGGAGGTTTCTAACTATCGAAGACAGATCCAGCTGGCTGAACTGGCTGAGCCTAGTGATTTTTCTCAGATACGGCGTGAGCCACTCCTCCAGCGTGTCCAGGAGGTTGTTATCGCTGAGATCAGGCCACTTGGTTTCTGCCTGCCCATTTTGAAGATCGAGCTGACGCAGCAGATCGACCCGCGCTTGCCACTGCCGCAGCTCAGGGTTCCAAGGCAGGAGCTCAATGCCTTTCCGCCTCACCAGGTTGACCAAGGCAAGCGAACGGGTTTGCTCATCAAGATTTAGCAGAGGTGTTGTGGACAGCACCAACTGACCCACCTTCAACTGCCGCTCAGCCTTGAGTACTCCTTCCCTCTCGTCCCAGTCGACCTCATCGACAAACCTCACAAGGTAAGCCAGCTCGTCATCGAACAGGGCCGGATCAAGGTCACTTGCCAGGTAGATTCGCTCCTCACGCTGCCCTTGCCGGCTACCCAGGTCGGCCACTACCAGCCACTCGTGCTTGGTGAGAGCATCAGGCTCTGAGAACACGGCAGCCCGCCCGTTGGAGAGACGGTACTCGGATGCACTTGCACGCCTCTGGAGGCCAATTCGGTCAGGGTAGGCGAACGCCAGTAGGCATCCTACCCATCGTGGGTGATCGGGCTCGCTGGCGGGGCTATAGGCCCTTCCACGGAGCAGGGATCGGTACTGCCGAGCAGACTGCTTTACTCGCTGAAAAGAGGCACCGCCTCGGCGCGAATGTTGCTCTCCTGACAATGCAATCAGCCTAGTGTGAAGGTCGGCACCTTCTCCACGCAGGACGTCTTTCTCACCCAGCAGCGCGGCGACGTTGCAAGCCAAATCATCCAGTCCCATCGCGTTACCTTTGATGAGCATGTGGGCGATCCGTGGATGTGCTGGGAGCTCGCTCATGGCCGAACCGTGTGGTGTGAGCTGTCCAGCATCGTTGAGTGCACCCAGCCGCTTCAGCAGGTCTCTGGCTTGGCCGAAAGGGGCTGACGGAGGTTGGTCGAACCAGGTCATCTCTTCCGGCTTCATTCCCCACCGGGCCAATTGGAGAGCCAGGGCTGCAAGATCAGCCTGCAAGATCTCTGGGGTGCTGTAGCCTGCCATTTGTTCGTGCTGCGATTCCGACCATAGGCGATAGCAGACACCTGGCTCCAATCGCCCTGCCCGCCCTGCTCGCTGAGTAGCGCTGGCCTTCGAGATACGCTGTGTGTCGAGTCGAGTCATCCCGCTGCGAGGATCAAACTTCGGCACTCGCTCGAGACCACTGTCCACCACCACCCTGACACCTTCAATGGTCAAGCTGGTCTCAGCGATGTTAGTGGCCAGCACGATCTTCCGGGAGCCCTTGGGTGCCGGGTCTATAACAGCGCGCTGTGCGTTCAGGTCGAGATCGCCGTACAGCGGGCACACGATCACGTCTGGACGGCTGCCCAACTCCTCTTTGAGTGTCTCCGCCACCCGCCTAATCTCTGCCTGACCAGGCAGGAAAACCAGAACGCTTCCTGACTGCTCGTTGATAGCGGCCAAGCAGGTGTCCGTGACCCGCGCATCGACACGCTCGCCTGGCTGGTACGGGCTACCCCAGATCGTGGAAACAGGGTGCATGCGTCCTTCACTGCTGACCACAGGAGCATCATTTAGGGTCTTAGAAAGACGAGCGCCTTCGAGCGTCGCCGACATGAGCAGCAGCTTCAGCGGAGGGTCGTCCCGTAAGAGTTCTCGGCCACTCAAGCAAAGGGCCAATGCCAGGTCTGAATCGAGGTTGCGCAGGTGGTGTTCGTCGAAGATCACCACACCTACACCATCTAGCGCTGGATCATCCTGCAGCCGGCGAGCCAGGACACCTTCTGTGACGACCTCGATCTGGGTGCGCGGGCCTACCTTGCTCTCTAAGCGGATCCTATAGCCCACCGTCTCACCTACCTTCTCACCCAGCTCGCTCGCCATACGCTCCGCTGCAGCCCGTGCAGCAAGCCGACGAGGTTCGAGCATGATGATAGTCTGGCCTTGGAGCCAGGGCTCATCTAGTAGAGCGAGGGGGACTCGGGTGGTTTTACCCGCGCCTGGCGGTGCCTGGAGCACCACCTCATTCCGCTCGTTCAGGGCTTTTAGAAGGGCTGGCAAGGCAGCGCTGATTGGCAACAAACTCATAGGATCTCCCGAGGAACGACACAATTATATCGAATCGGAAGATCGAGTTCTTGGAACCTAGCCGGAAGGATACGTCTTGGTTGGAACCGATGGAATCTGCGCAGGGGGCAGCCATTTATTATTGCTCGTAAGAAGTATGTCCGCCTGCAAGAATTTGCCGTTCCTCAAACTGTAGCCTGTGATCGCCGACTACCTCAAACAGTTGAATGACCTGGAGCGGATGTCCAACAGTGCGCCGAAAGCGCAGAGAAACGCGCAACGTCGCCGAGAACGACGTAACAGAAAATCTGGCTGCGAAAAAACTAGAGCCCTGGCCAACCTAACCAGGGCCTCATCGACCATCACCCTCCTTTTCCAGAATGCTGGGTTGGAGTCATCCAATACGCAGCGCGCGCTGGATGAACATCCGATCCACGTAACCAACGGATCGTACCCAGGCGTGCTGGTTGTCTCGAATGAACTGACCAAGCTGATCCACGTCTGCCTTCTCAGGGAAATCCACGAGGTCAGCCAGGCGATGTAGGGTCTGAATAGGGATGCCCATTTCCTCCAGGGCATTCACACCGGGTGGTAGGTGGAAACTTTCAAAGACCATTCTGACGTGCGAGTAATCGACCTTGCTGTGGAAGCCACGCTTGAGCGCATGGTGTTTGACGACATCCTCCATAAGTGCGAGGAGCTTGGGCAAGGTAAACCCGTAAGTATTGGTGATGATCTTCAGGTCGTTGTTCAGTGCTTCGGAGAGTGTGCGCTTCGTCCCCTCGGTCACCCATTGCCGAGCGTATTCAATTTGGCTCTTCAGGTAATTCGAAAAACTGGTCGCGTTGACGTAGCCAGCCAGCTTGGCGATCAGAAGATCTGGCGGGTTGACGCTGACGCCGTTGCGGCTGAACGTATGAGGCACCAGCCTGGCAATGATTTTCGCGAATGTCTTGAGGAAATTGGTTGCTGGCCCCCAGTGGAACACGAGCGTAGCGAATTCCGTGTCATCCATCATTTCGACCATGCTCTGCAGCTCTTCGAACTGCTCGAATCGGAAGTAGGAATGCTTTTTCACAAGGTCGAAGGAGACACGATCGCTAGCGAAGACCTCCTCGAAGCGATCTTGAGAAAGCTCAGACAGGTGATCCGGCTGAACGCTGGCGAGCAGATTAATCGGCGTCTCGACGTCCTGAGTACCAAGCGGAATTTCAACCTCCTGGTTGAGGTTGTCTTCCGGGATTTCCTCTAGGCAGTAAATCGTACCCACGAAATGCACGCCCATCCGCCCAGCGCGCCCTTTGATGTTGCCGTGGGTGAATTTGTCGATGCTGCGGGTGCCGTCACGGTTGTCGTAGATCACCACGTTCTTGGCAATGGTGTTTACGCCTTCGATGATGGTCGAGGTACAGATAAGAAAGCGCAGATTGCCAGCGTTGAACTGATCAGCGGTGTACTGCTGCAGCGCTCTGGGCAGTGCGCCGAAGTGCAAGCCGATACCGTTCTTCAATGCCACGGCGTAGTCCCATTCGGGATCGAATTCCTGGCTCACCCAATCGATATGTGGATTGCTGGTCAGGGTGCCATAGCCATACCGGATCAATTCACGCGCCACGGTGCCGGCGACCGTTGGCGACTTGCAGTAGATGATTGTCGCTTCGTCGCAGTGTTGGGCGATCGCTCCAAGCGCCTTGAGCTTGCTTCTTTGATCGTTGGGTTTGATGCCGAACGTATGGACGTCGAGTGCTACGGTGTTGAAGTCACTGGAGACGAAGGTATGTGGGTAGCCTAGGTTTTCCAGGCCGCGAATGCTGTTGATAAACGGCCCAGTGAGGTAGAACTGCTTGGAGACTTTAAGCAGTTTGCTCAACGCGATATTGAGCTCGATGACGCGCTCGTCCTTGTAGTCCGTTGTTCCGTTCTTGAGCTCCCGGAACGCCAGCTTGTAAAACTCATCGATTACGAACAGATCGATGTCGACGATGTCGTTTCGCTCATTCACGCGCTCCTGGGTGAGCACGTACACAGCCCGGTCGGAATGACATTCCTGCGAGCTGTGGTGAATGATCTGGTACCGCTCACCGAACCTGACCTGGAGTCGACGCCGTGTCTCGTCAGCAAGCGCCACGGTCGGTACCACCAGGACAAGCCGCTTCAGCTCACCTAGGCCCAGCAACGAGTCGACGATGGCACTCTTGCCCATGCTGGTAGGTGCGCTGAGCACCACATTGCGCCCTGCTTTGAGCAGATCAAAAATGTGGAACTGCATCGAGTGGAAAACAAAGCTGTCCGAGAAGGGGGTGCGATACAGATCCAGCACCCTTAGCTCATCCGACGTCAGGTCGGAGAACTCCTTTTTCAGGTAAGGGAACAACCCAGACTTTCTCACCATATTTTTGAGCAAGGTGGTGTGCTCAGAGAAGCGTTCACGTGCATCGAGAGCTCGGACAATCAAGTCACGTCCCAGGTCATACGACACCGGGTTGGACAGCAGCTTATTGATCACAGCCAAGTATTTGAAAGACGAGAAGTCCTTGCTTTGAAGGCTGTGTTTCGCTTGCTCATATACCTGCGTCATACCACTTCCCTCACCTTGTCTTCGACCATCCTGACTAGCCGCTTGAGGCTTGGAGCGGGGTAAATGAAGATGTGGATGCCTAACTGCCCAAACGGCGAACCCTCTACAAGATCGGCGGCGAACTCTTCAAACAGAGCTGCCGTTTCCCGTTGTAGCTCGTCTTCATGCCCTGGGGTTTCAGGGTCGGTTACCAAGCAGGAGTCATAACCAACAAACAGTACGAACCTGAAGCGATCGAGGTGTGCGTCTAAAGGCCGACTGCCGTCCAGGATTTCGTCGATGTCATGTCGCAGCAGATACTCATCGTCCTTGACGTCCAGTATTTTGCTACGCGCCGAATCGAAGCATTCCTCGATGACCTCATAGAGCTCATTCCGGATTTCCGGCAACCGCACAGAGATGTCAGTTTCGGTCACCAGTTCGCTGAAGCCGATCCAAAGCTGATCACCTTCCGATGCACGACGAACAATGTGCACATTTTCGAGAATTCTCTCTTCCCCTGGGTTTTCAACGTGCAGCATGCAGGGTATTGGCTGGCTTTCGTGCTGTTGCCGAATGGTCGCGTGGAGCAGCACTCGACCCAGGAACTCTCGGACATCGTGAAGAGACTTGAAGACAGATGTACGCAGCCGCTCGCGTTTCTCCACGAGCGTGAGCTTGTGTATATCGGCAATCTCCCTGGGCCGGAGAAAGACCTCGTCAAGCCATCCGCACACGTTCTCGACAATATGTTTGTAGCGGTATTGGCTTAGAAAATATTCTTGGTGCAGTACCTGTGCTCGACGCTTGTCGCAGACCGAAGCCATCGGGGCTCTGAAGGGAGTGAGGATGTGAGGCAACTTACGTTTGACGTAGATTTTGCGGCCTGCCTTGGTCTGGTCATCCACCACCCGTTGGTTGAACCACTCAAAAAGGTCTGACCTGACATAGGACTTATCGTCAGCACTGTGGATACGGCGGGAACGCTCGCCCTTGCGGGTCACCGTATCGAGGATCAAACACCATATATCTTCAGCAGCAGCCTCAGAGCTGAGGGTCACCCCGTGCAGATCCTCGGACGACCTTCGAATGTTGGCTATCCCCAATAGCTCCAACTCGCGAATGGTGTGATACACCTCCCAGGTAGCCGCATCAACCCAATCAGCGACGGTAACGCCTGAGGCCGTCTGGTAGTCCTTGGTTCGCTCGTTGAGGTCGTCGATCAGCTCTTGCCTACCAGGCTTGCCATTCCGAGCCGAGGACTTGATCGTCAGATACTCCAGGGTCTTGTTGACCTTGTCTTCAGTGACGATCGAGTATCGCCGTGTCAGGTCTGGGTCTGGCTCGCATTGCATCGACTTGTGCAAGATCGAACTGCAAGGAATGGTTTTCTTGTCAGCGCCCTTCCCGTTTTTGACAATATCCGAAATGTTCCAACGGGTCTTCTCGGTACTTTTGACCTGTACAAAATCGACGTATCCGTCGGAGACGATATCGATATCGTCCGTGACCTCGCAGCGGACACTGCGGATGGTCTTGTCGCGGAGCATCCGGGTGACATGGAAAGCGGCAACGCAGTCCTGGAATAGGAAACCGTGCTTGGCGGCTACACCACCCGAATCATTAGAATCCATCTCGACGTCCGTGACATTTTGCCGAGAATCTAGGGGATTCTGCTGCCGGAGTCCATCAAATGATGGCACTTAGCTCTCAAGCAGCAGCGTAGCACCTCACCGCGTGGCAATAGCGTGCCAGTTGTCATGATGGCAAAGCGGCACTAGATTGAGCTTTTTTCAACAGAGCCCACATATGGAAATGCCTTTCCGGAGTCCGGACGACCTCAAGATCGCGCTCGCGATTCTCCACATCAACTTCGCCACCTATAACTCGCACAAGCGGATACTGAGTTCATCGCAGTTGCTCCTATGCTGGAGAAAGGCGCCGGCGGGTATGTTCATTGATGTCCTGCACGACAGGGTCACAGGCAGCAGGGCCAAGAAGGCCTTTACGCAGCTCATCCAACGAGCAGATGAGCTGAAGTTGCTGACGGACGTTGTGGAGGCTACACGGCTACTGAGCGATGGCTTCGCGTCGGCTTTATCTACGATCCGACAGCCGACCTTCAAGGCAGCGGTCAAGCGAATGATCAGCGTCCCTGAAGATATGGTGGAGTATGAAGAATGCATCGCCCAGCTAGAGGGCAGCATTGGTGCATCGCTCGGCAGCGAACTCTACCCCATCCACTACAGCCGAGCTCCGGTCGATCAAAAATTCACGAAATACGCCGTCTGCTTCGGAACGGATCGACTGTTGGAATCACCAAGGACTGTGAGGTTTGGCGGGTTCCGCAGTGATGACGTCGTGTCCTATGGCATCGCAGAGGTTTCCATCCCTCACATCCATAAGGAAGGCAAACTGGAACGGCCCGTGTTGTGGCCTTCTACCTCAAAGGGGAACCCCAACAAGCATATCGTCATCCACGAGTCTGCTCTTTTTGAGCTGGAAGAGTGGTACGACAACGCCAAGACCTATCTCGCGAAGATCAGCGAAACATCCACTAGCCGTGAAGGTTTGCTATTCATCCACGGGTACAACGTGAGTTTCGACGCAGCATTGTGCCGGTCTGCGCAGCTGTGCCATGACCTCAAATTCCCAGGTCTAATGCTGTGCTTTTCCTGGGCGTCGCTTGGCAGTACGACTGGCTACCCTGCCGACGAGGCGACGGTAGATTGGTCAGCAGCCCATCTTAAGGAATATCTGACGAACATCACAGAAAACCTGGGCCTGACGTCGTTGCACATTGTCGCCCACAGCATGGGTAATCGGGCGCTTCTCGCTGTACTAGAAAACTGGGAAAACAAGCCGGGCGCTACCCCGATCAGCCAGATCATCCTTGCTGCTCCTGACGTCGACGCTAAGCGCTTCAAGCAATTTGGACGGGTGTTCAACCTGTACGAGCAAGTAACGCTTTATGCGTCCCGCAACGATCGAGCGATCACTGCGTCTCAACTTGTGCACAGCAATCCAAGGGCGGGCGGCGCCAATCCACCTCTGGTCATGGATCACCTGTCGACTATCGATGTCTCCAGTGCTGGTAGGGACATGTTCGGCTTAGGCCACAGCTATGTAGCCGACGTGACGAAAGTGTTCCGGGATCTGTTCTACATTGTCCGGCATCGGCACAAACCTGACCAGCGCGCAGGAATCACGAAGAAAGATGAGGGTCACTGGGAGCTGAGCTAAGCCCATAAAATCATACCGAACATGGCGCAGGCCTATTCGCTCTCCGCTACCACTTGAAAGCCACCGCAAGGTGGCTTTTTTGTATCTGCTTGCCTTAGGGGGCATAAACCAAAGCTGGGTAAACCAAATCTTGACTTACTTAGAGTTGAAGCTAGTTTTGACTTGCTCCACGAATCCCAGCACGTGATCCTTTACTTCATCACGGAATATATCTGAGTAGTTTATTTGAGCAAATCCAGGTTCCACGCTGGCCGTGAATGCCTTATACAAAAAATACAAATCATTTTCGTATTTTTTGATAAAAGGTATAGTCATGGCGCCTTTCTCAGTCTTGTAGTTTATTAGGAAGCAAAGGAAATGCCCCCTAAACCTCAACTCATCGACATCATCTTCAACCGTAGTCTCTTCATAGCGTGATATAGGCGCGATCGTGAATGTTCGGTCATTAACAGGAACATACTCATCGAAGTCCTCGTCAAATTGCAATTCAACACTCCTGATTTTTAAGTCCTCCCCTTTATATTCGGACTTAATCAGACATTTTGGAAAGTCGACTTGCAACATCCCCTCAGCGTCAAGCTCTGCATCCGCAAAGGCATAAACGATGTTAGATATCTTTTGAAACCGTCCATCATAAAATGCCACTACTTCATAACCGCCTCCAAACAGATTCGCAATCGACTCCGACTTATACTTGTTCTCAAATTCACTCTTTAAATGGTTTGCAAATTGATCGAGAGCCATGCAGGTGCCATGCACCACAATATTTTCTTCAAGAACATCAAACGCATGTCGTGGGTAATCCTGATAATGCGCCTTTACATGACCCGCACCAGACCCACCAACCCAAAGCTCAAAATTTTCATTGCGATGCCCGCAATCCGCATAAACATTAGATATGTGGATTTCATCCTCTTCAAAACTTAGGGCGATAATTCTGATCTTTTCACTATCAATGGTATCGTCGGCAAGTACTGCATCCGAAAAACGCTTCCCCGTCAATACGGGGTGCTCATCCACTAGCCTCTCGATAAGCCGTACAACCGCCTGAATCGATCGCACATCCCCGGCGAAAGCTATGGCGAAGTGATCGTTCACCACGAGAATTTTTTGACACAAACCAGCCACGGCGTGAGCACGCAATGCAGGGCTTCCGGCATCAGGCTTGAACGATGGGATCTGCGATGGACGCACCCTCTTACTTGAGCTGGTGAGCAGAATGTCAGCCTGTAGGAAACCACCTTCCTTCAACTTGTAGCCTGAAATCATCGTCATGTGCAGATCCTTATGCGTGTGTGAATGGCCAAGGTACAACGCCATCATAGTGACACCAAAGTTATTTCTGCGACTAAGAACTGCGAAATTGACCCGTCACCTAGGACGCCGTTTGGGTGCGCACCATGGGCCGAAGCTGTGGTGTCTGCTGATGAGTGTCTACACATACCAGTATGAGGTGGCGTTGTTGAACTCGGGGTTGGTGTAAGACGTAATCGGGTAATTCGGATTAGAGACCTTGGCACCTACCGGGGGTAGGATGGGGATCTCACTTGGGTTGGTCAGGGAGGGACAAGCGACAAAAAGGCTGGGGAGATGTCCTAGAGGGAGGTCAGTTGTGGCAGGAGAATGTCCTGTACCTTGACAAGATTCCAGGGTATTTCGGTGAAAATGGCAAAACGTGGAATTCGTCGAAGATCAACAGACCGACACCCTCCAGCGCCGGATCGTCCTGCAGGCGCCGGGTGAGAATGCCTTCGGTGACCACTTCGATCCGGGTGTTCGGGCCGACCTTGCTCTCCAGCCGAATCCGGTAGCCGACCGTTTCGCCCACCTTTTCCCCCAGCTCTGCTGCCAGCCGCTCGGCCGCCGCCCGGGCCGCCAGGCGCCGGGGTTCGAGCATCAGGATGGTTTGCCCGGCCAGCCAAGGCTCATGCAGCAGCGCCAGTGGCACGCGGGTGGTCTTGCCCGCGCCGGGGGGCGCTTCGAGCACGGTTTCGTCGCGTTCGCCCAAGGCTTGGCGCAGTGCAGGCAAAACTTCATCAATCGGCAAAGAAATCATGGTGGCTCCAGAACTGGCCGCCGAGTATAACGGCGAACCGAGCGGCATTATTCAAGGTCTTATCCGTCGACCCTTGTATAGTTTGTCTTTCCCTTCAGGAGATCCTTGCATGCGTATTCCTTCGCGCCTTATCGGTGGTGTAGTGGTTGCCACCTTGCTGACCCAGTTGACTGCCTGCGGCTCGATCTTTTTCCCCGACCGTCGCGGCCAGATCGAAGGCAAGATCGACCCGCTGGTCGCCGGCCTCGATGCCATCGGCATCCTGTTCTATGTCATCCCCGGGCTGATCGCCTTCGGTATCGACTTCGCCACCGGCGCCATCTACCTGCCCAACGGCACCACCGCGCAGATCGCGCCGGAAAAACTCCATGAGTCGATCGGTGCCGACGGCCGGGTCGATAATCAGAAACTGCAGGCCATCATCCAGACCGAGCTGGGCCAGAGCCTGCCGCTGAACGATCCAAGGCTGATCCAACACAAGGGCAGTCTGCAGCAGTTGGCCCTGTACGGTCTGCGTCCTTCCGCCTGATCCCCGAGGAAAGCCCCGCATGAGCAGCAGCCCCGAACACGCTCGCCTGTTACGCCTGGCCACCCGGGCCTCGGTGGCGGTCGCCAGTATCCTGATCGTGACCAAGGCCATCGCCTGGTGGCTGAGCGGTTCGGTGAGCATGCTCGCCGGTTTGACCGACTCGGCGCTCGATGGCGTGACGTCGTTCCTCAACTTGCTGGCGGTGCACTATGCATTGCGCCCTGCGGATGACGATCACCGTTACGGGCACGGCAAGGCCGAGTCTCTGTCGGGCATGGCCCAGGCACTGTTCATCGCAGGCAGCGCCGTGCTGATCGCGGTGCAGGCGGTCGACCGGATCCGTCAGCCGGAGCCGGTCGGCGCGCCCTGGTTGAGTATCGGCGTGATCGTGCTGTCGCTGGCGCTCACCGCCGCGTTGCTGGTGCTGCAACATCGGGTCATCCGTGAAACCGGCTCCACCGCAGTGCGCGCCGACTCCCTGCATTACCGTTCGGATATGTTGCTCAACGGCAGCATTCTGTTGGCACTGGTGTTCGCAAGCATCGGGTTTGCCCAGGTGGATGCCTGGTTCGGCCTGGGCATTTCGGCCTATATCCTGTGGAGTGCGATCCAGATCGGCCGCGAGAGTTTTGCCGTGCTGATGGATGAGGAACTGTCCCCCGAAATCAGCCAGCACATGCTGGAACTCGCCAAGAGCGTACCGGGAGTGTTGGGGGCGCATGACCTGCGCACACGGGTGTCGGGCAACCACTGGTTCGTGCAGTTGCATCTGGAATTGCCGGGAGAGTTGACGCTGTCAGTGGCCCACGGCCTCAGCGACCAGGCCGCCGAGGCGATCCATGCCGTGTATCCGAAGGCCGAAGTGCTGGTGCACGCCGACCCTCGGGAAGTGGTGAAACACCGCGATTGATCAGTAGTTGACCTGATAGCCGCGGCTGCTCAGGCAACTGCCCTGGGCCTGGCGATAGGTCTGCACGACTGCCGGGTCGGGCGCATAGGTGACCCGGGCCGGGTCGAAACCACTCTGCTGCACGGCCCAACGGTAGCAATCCTCACCATCCTGCTGCACCTGTTGCGGGCTCTGGCCGTTGGCCGGGTACGCCACCACGTCATAACCGTTACCCGAGGGCGGCGGTGCCACCTGCGGCGCGGCGGTGGGCGGGTCGACCACCACGTAGTCCTGGGTATCTTCCTGGTAGAGGTAATAGGCCCCGGCCGCGAGGAAGAACAGCGAACTGCCGACCCAGACCTCCCGCGCATAATCGGGCAGATAGCTGACGCGGATCCCGCGCGGCGGCGCCACTACCACGTAGCGTGGTCCCTGTGGGCGATACCAGTAGCCGCCAGAGAAGAAATAGTCCTGCCCGCGGTACGGCACGCGCCAGTTGCGGTCAGGGAAGCGGTCGACCACATAACCGGGACGATACTGCGGACCTGGCCCCCAGCCATTGCCGTGCCCGGACGGGCGCCCCGGCCAGCGGTGGTCGTTGGGGTGATCGAAGTTGCCGCCAGGACGACCATTGTTGCCGCCAGGCTGCCAACCCGGGTTGTAGCCATTGCGCCGGGGAATGTCCGAGTAGTTGCCGCGTAACGGTTCCTGGGTCTGGCGCACGGTATCCGGCCGCCCCTGGATCGGCAGGTTGTTCTGCGGCTGCGGCGCCGGCCGACTCTGCTGGTTGGGGTCGTTCTGGGGCGGACGCGGCTGCCATTGCCCACCCCCATTCGGCTCACGGCGCTCGAAGTGCTGATTGTTTTCCGGACGGGGCTGATTTGCCTCAGGACGGAACTGCGGTGCCGGCGGTCGACCCTCCGGCGCCTGTGGACGCGGCTGGGGAGCCTCGGGCCGTGGCTGAGCATTCTCCGGACGCCGCTGATTGTTTTCCGGCCGTCCCTCGTGACCACCCGGGCGCCCTTCGGGGCCACGCTGATCACCGTTCGGGTGCGGACGTTGCGGGTTCTCGTCACCCCGATCTTCAGCCAGCGCTTGCACACCGACACTCATACAGAGCAAGCCAACACCTGCCAGACGCCAGATGCGCGATTTCATGCGGTTCCTCACTGCGGTTCAGGGCATAGCCATAAGACTGGGAAAGCGGATTGCGGTTCTGCAACACTCTATCAGTCACGAGACTTATTTTACGCGCAATAAAAAAGGGAGGCTCGTCAGCCTCCCTTTGGGGAATTTCGTCCGTGCTCGGCGCTTTTGACGCCGGCTCACCTCACGCCGTCTTCTGGACAGTGTGTAGCCCGGGGGCCTGCACAACCCTGTCGGGTTGCCGGCCGCGACACGCCTGATTCGGCGGGCCGCTGTGGACTGGATGTCCGGGCAGTGATTCTTGTTGCAGTGATTCTGGTGATAAGAATAGGCCGACAGCGGCGACAGGCGATTGCTAATATTGCTCAAATAAACATTACTTGCGCAATATTTCACTTCAGATAGATAATTCAGCGCAATAGTTAAGAAAAAGGCCTGAATGATGAGCAAACTCGATCGATACGACCTGAGCATCCTGGCGGAATTGCAGCGTGATGCGCGTATCTCCAACCAGGGGTTGGCCGAGCGCATCGGCCTGTCGCCATCACCCTGCTCGCGGCGGGTCAAGCAGTTGGAAGACGACGGCTACATCTCGCGCCAGGTTGCCTTGCTGGACCGCAAGAAGCTCGGTCTGAGCCTGACGGCCTACGTGCTGATCGGCATGGACCGACACACACCGGAACGCTTCGAGAACTTCGAGGCGGCGATCCGCAGCTTGCCGCAGGTGCTGGAATGCAGCCTGGTGACCGGGATGGATGCCGACTACCAGTTGAAGGTGGTGGTGGCGGACATGGATCACTACCAGAAGCTGCTGCTGGGCCATCTGACCCGTATCGAAGGCGTAACCAGCGTGCGCTCCAGCTTCGTGCTCAACCAGGTGCTCAACAGCACCGAGCTGCCGCTGAATCACCTGCGCAGCTGACCCGGCCCACACCTCACCTGTAGGAGCAGCGTGCGTTTCACGTCACCCAGAGAGGCTGCGGAACTGGGCTGAGTCAAACCGACGCAGGTCAATTTTGACTGATCCTCGCTGGCGTATACTCGAGGGGCTTTTTACCCCCCGCGTGCGCTGGAGAATGTCGATGGATCCTGCCGTTTTCGAAGAGTGGATGATGACCGTCCTGGTCAGCATCCTGATCATTTTCATGGGTTTCATCGTCTGGGACCTGGCGAAAAAGTCCAAGGCCGGACGCTTCGGTACCCTGATCCTGTTCTTCGTGTTGGGCCTGGGCGTGGCCGCGTTCGTGATCAAGAGCGTGGTGATCGGCCTGATCGAATCCGGCACTTTATAAGCGCGCCGGGACTTCCTTCCACTGGCCCTGGTCGAGGCCGTCGAGGGTCCAGTCACCTATCCGTACCCGCACCAGACGCAGGGTCGGCAGCCCCACCGCCGCCGTCATTCGCCGAACCTGACGGTTGCGACCTTCGCGGATAATCAGCTCCAGCCAATGGGTAGGAATGCTCTGGCGAAAGCGCACGGGCGGATTGCGCGGCCAGAGTTGCGGCTCATCGAGCAGCCGGGCCTGGGCCGGCAAGGTCATGCCATCGTTCAATTCGACTCCCTTGCACAGGCGCTCGATCTGCTCCGGCGTGGGAGTGCCCTCCACCTGCACCCAGTAGGTTTTCGCCAGTTTGTGCCTGGGGTCGGCAATACGCGCCTGGAGCTGGCCGTCATTGGTCAGCAACAGCAGGCCCTCGCTGTCGCGGTCCAGGCGGCCGGCCGGGTAGACACCCGCGACGTCGATGAAGTCCTTGAGCGTCGCCCGCCCTTCGCCGTCGCTGAACTGGGTCAGCACATCGAAGGGCTTGTTGAACAGAATAAGCTTGGGCTCGCTCGGTGGCACCTTGGCGACACGGCGGGGAGCTATAGGGCTTTTCGCTGCCGAACGGCGGGCGACGGGACGCGGGGGACGAGACATAGCGAATGTGGACATCTGAGGATCAGGAGCCGTCATGCTAGGGCGTGCCGGGAATTATTTCCAGGCGGGCACTGACAATGGCGTTTTTGAGGACGCTAAAAGCTTCGCGGGCAAGCCCGACTCCTCCAAGTACTGCGTCGTACACAACATCTGTGAACGACATTGCCCTGTAGGAGCGCGGCTTGCCCGCGAAGAGGCCAGCATGGACGACCCAAGATCCCCGGCCGCCCACGCCATCCATATCAGCGGAACGGCGGCTCGTCGAAGCTGCGCAATTTACGCGAGTGCAGCGAATGCAGCTCGGTGCGCAACAGGTCCACTGCGGCGATGCCGATCTTCAGGTGCTGGCTGACCGCCCGCTCATAAAAGGCGTTGGCCGAACCCGGCAGCTTGATCTCGCTGTGCAACGGTTTGTCCGACACGCAGAGCAAGGTCCCGTAAGGCACACGCAAACGATAACCCTGGGCAGCGATCGTGCCGCTTTCCATGTCCACCGCCACAGCCCGGGACAGGTTGATCAGCGGACGCTCCTGGGCCCAACGCAGTTCCCAGTTGCGGTCGTCGTAGGTCAAGACGGTGCCGGTGCGCAGACGCTTCTTCAGGTCATCGCCCTTCTCGCCAGTGACGTTGGCAGCCGCCTGTTGCAGCGCCAGTTGCACTTCGGCCAGGGCCGGGATCGGGATGTTCGGCGGTACCACCCGGTCAAGAATGCCATCGCGACGCATGTAGGCGTGGGCCAGCACGTAGTCGCCGATGGTCTGCGATTGGCGCAGGCCGCCACAGTGGCCGATCATCAGCCAGCAATGCGGGCGCAGCACCGCCAGGTGATCGGTGATGTTCTTGGCGTTGGATGGGCCGACGCCAATGTTGACCAGGGTCACGCCATGACCATCGGCCGCCTGCAGGTGGTAGGCGGGCATCTGGTAGCGGTGCCAGACCACTGCGGCCGCGACCGCCTGGGCCTCGGCGTAGTCCATGCCCTTTTCGATGATCACGTTGCCCGGCAACACCATGCGCACGAAACGCGGATCGTCGCGCAGTTGCTCCAGGCCATGAAGGATGAACTGGTCGACATAGCGGTGATAGTTGGTCAGCAGGATCCACGGCTGCACGTGGCGCCAATCGCTGCCGGTGTAGTGCACCAGGCGGCGCAGGGAGAAATCGACCCGGGCCGCGTCGAACAACCCCAGCGGCAGCGGCTCGGCGCTTTCCCAGTCGTGCAGGCCATCGGCGATATCGTCGGTGGCGGCAGACAGGTCGGTGCTCGGGAACACGCGCGCCAGGGCGGCAGCGGTCACGCCGGAACCGGCCAGCTCATCACCTTGCTCGACCACATAGGGGTAAGGAATGTTCTGCTCGCTGACACCGACTTCCACCGTTACGGTGAAATCACGCATCAACGGCACCAACTGTTCCAGCAGGTATTTGCGAAACGCCTTGGGGTGGGTGACGGTGGCGCTGTAGGTGCCCGGCAGTTGGACCTTGGCATAGGCGCGGGTGATCGTCGGAACTTCGCCTTGGTAGGTGTAGGTCAGGCGCAGTTCGGGATAACGAAACAGGGCACGCTGTTCGGCGTCAGGTTCGACGCGGTCCTTGAGGTAACGCTTGAGCGCCTGGCTCAGGGAAGTGGTCGCACGCTCGTGGAGTTCAGCCAGGCGGTCGACAGCCTGTTCGGGGGATTGCACGACAATAAAAGCTTCAGTCACGGAAAGTATCCTGTCTTTTGATGTTGCAGGCCTTCATCTTGCCTGCAACAGCGTCGGACGGGAACATCGGCTTTTCGTTCCGTATCGCGATTTGTGGAAAGGCCACAGTAGTCAGTGACCCGCTCATTCTGCCTGTACGGTCAGAAACCCTGGGGGGTCGAGCGGGCGACGATCGCTTCGACATTCACCCCGCGAGGCAAGCAGCCATAGGCCAGGCCGGTCTCACCCAGGCGCGCGGCAATAAAGCCGTCGCTGACCGCTGAGTTACCCGCTTCCAGCAACAGCTTGGCCTGCAAGGCCAGCGCGATATCTTCGGTCAGTTGCCGGGCACGATACTGGATGTCGCCGGTATCGCTGAACGCCTGCTTGAGCTGCCCGATATGCCGGGCCAGGCGCTTGTCGCCATGCCCGTCACCCAGCTCGTCGAACAGCACCTCGAGCACACCCGGCTCCTTGGACAGCGAACGCAGCACATCCAGACACTGCACGTTCCCCGAACCCTCCCAGGTCGAGTTCACCGGCGCCTCGCGGTACAGACGCGGCAGGATGCTGTCTTCCACATAGCCGGCACCGCCCATGCATTCGGCAGCCTCGTTGATCATCGCCGGGGCCCGCTTGCAGATCCAGTACTTGCCCACCGCCGTGACCAATCGAGCGAAGCGGGCCTCGCGCTCGTCACCCAAACAGTCCAGCGCGCGGCCCATGCGCAGGCTCAGGGCCAGCGACGCTTCGCTCTCCAGCGCCAGGTCCGCCAGCACATTCTGCATCAGCGGCTGCTCGCTCAGCAGGCGCCCGCCGACCCGCCGATGCGCGCAATGGTGACTGGCCTGGGTCAGTGCCTGGCGCATCAACGCGCTGGAACCGACCATGCAGTCGAAGCGGGTCATGGCCACCATTTCGATAATGGTCGGCACGCCCCGCCCCTCCTCACCGATCATCCAGGCCAGAGCCCCCCGAAACTCGACCTCGCTCGACGCGTTGGAGCAGTTGCCCAACTTGTTTTTCAACCGCTGGATATAGAGCTGGTTGCGACTGTCGTCCGGACGGTGCCGGGGCAGCAGGAAACAGGTCAGGCCCTTGTCGGTCTGGGCCAGGGTCAGGAAGGCATCGCACATCGGCGCCGAGCAGAACCATTTGTGCCCCACCAGCTCATAGGGCTGACCAGGACCGCTCGCCCCCACCGGATAAGCCCGCGTGGTATTGGCGCGGACATCGGTGCCGCCCTGCTTCTCGGTCATCGCCATGCCGATGGTGGCACCGCTCTTGTGGGCGATGCCGATATTGCGCGGATCGTATTGGCGACTGAGGATGCTCGGCAGCCACTGCCCGGCGATGTCCGCCTGCAATTTCAACGCAGGCACACAAGCGAAAGTCATGGTCAGCGGACAACCGCTGCCAGCTTCGGCCTGGCTGTGCAGATAAGTCATCGCGGCACGGGCCACATGGGCACCGTCCCGTGGGTCGGTCCAGGGCAGCGAGGGCAAGCCGTGCTCGATGGCGGTACGCATCAGCTCGTGGTAAGCCGGATGGAACTCCACCAGGTCCTGGCGATGACCATAACGGTCATGACTGACGAACACCGGCTTGTTCTGGTTGGCCAGGAACCCAGCCGCCATCAGCGGTCCACCGGCCAACGCCCCATACTCATCGATCCGTGCCTGGGCCCAACCGGCACCCAAGCGTTGCGACCACTCCTGTAGCGGCAGGTCGATACGATAGAGGTTGGCACCATCGAGCGACGGCGGCTGATTGGTGACTTCGTGGGTTTCGGCGTACTGATGGAGGTTCATCGGGGCGAGCTCCTGCAGGAAGTACCTGGCAGCCCAGTGAATCACGCACACCCGCGTTAAAAAAGCGACATATACGCCTAAATATCGGCGCTTTCACCCTCGACAGGCATCAACAACCGACGTGCCAGAACACTCTGCAGCTCTTCGAAACGTACCGGTTTATGCAAGTAATCGGTCACCCCAGTCGCTCGGCAACGCTCGTCTTCCACGCCATTGACCAGGCAGGTCATCGCCAGGATCGGTACGGCCGTGGAGCCGAGGCCCCCGCGCAACTGCTCGCACAACATAGCACCGCCCTGCAGGTCGGCAGCACCGTCGAGCAACAGGACATCGATGCTTTCCCGGCGCAGGATATCGATGGCCAAACGCGGATCGTTGGCGGTCAGCACCCGATAACCGAGCTTGAGCAGCATTCCCCTGACCACCAGTTGGCTGACTTCATTGCCGTCCACCAGCAACACGGTGCACGCCTGCGGATTGCGCGTCGCCGACGCTGACGCGAGGCTCGCGTTGCGGGGCGCCAGCACCTCAAGGTCGACCTCGATCTGGAAGCGACTGCCCATCCCGGGCTCGGACTGATGGGTCAGGCGTCCGCCCAGCAGCTCGATCAACTGCCGGCAGATCGCCAGGCCGATACCCAGGCCGCCGTACTCACGGGTCATCGAACCATCGAGCTGGAAGAATCGCTGGTACAGCGAGGCTTCGTCCAGGTGGGTGAAACCGATTCCGCTGTCAATCACGGCAAAGGACAGGGTCAGTTGCCCTGGCTCGGCCGAATGGCCAATCACGCGCAATACCATTCCGCCCTCGCGGGTGAACTTGATGGCGTTGTCCACCAGGCATTCCAGGCACTGGAGGATCTTCGTCGCATCGCCATGGAGGCTGTCGGGCAGTTCCTCGGCAACTTCGATGGCAAAGTGCAACCCCTTATGCAGCACATGCCCGGAGAACTGCTCCTGCAAATTACTGAGCAGGCCGCGCAGGCTGAACGTCTGCGGGTAGACCTTCAGTCGCCCGGCCTGCAACTCCGTCAGGGTAAGCAGGCCGTTGACCATGCGCATCATGTCCAGCGCCGAACCGGCGGCGGTCTGCTGGTATTGCTCCAGTTCCGGACTCAACTCCAGCGTCTGCATAAGTTCCAACGAACCGATGACGCCGTTCATCGGCGTGCGCAGTTCATGGGTGACCGTCGCCAAAAACTCATCTTTCAGGCGGTTGCTGTTGGCCAGTTCCCGGTTCAGCACTTCCAGTTTCTGCCCGGACTCCAGCAGCGTCCGGGACTGCTGCTCGCGCATGGCATTGATCCGGTCGGCCAGGGCCAGCGACAGCAGACCGACCTCCAGCGCCGAGCCGATCTGACTGGCATACATGGTCAGGAACATGTTTGGCAGGTAGCCCAACACCATTAGGGTATTGATCAGCCCGCCCAACAGGAATGCCGACCAGGCGATGAGGAAATAGCGCGCCACCCGCAGGCCACGGTACCAGGCACGGGCCCCGGCGAAGAAGATGGTCACGGTGAAAGCCAGCGCCAGCGCCGTTGCCACGCGCAAGGCCAGCCCGTAACCGGTCATCAGCGACAGGGCCATGACCAGCACGCCAACCGCCATCAACAGCAGCAACAGGCGATCCAGCCAGCGGCTATGGGCCGCCGTCCCCAGGAAACTGCGGGTGAACTGGCAACCGAAGAAACCCGCCGAGCCGATCAGGAACGGCGTCGCGGCATTCGCCCACCAGGGGTTGTCCGGCCAGAAGTACTGGACCGCCGCACCATTGACAGACAACTGGTAAAAGCCGAACGAAGCGATATAGAAGATGTAGTACAGATAACTGGTGTCACGCACGCTGAGGTAGATGAACAGGTTGTAGACCAGCATCCCCAGCAGAACGCCGTAGATCAGGCCGAGCACATACAGGCGCACCGGCTGGTCTTCCAGGTAGGCCTGCTCCGACCACAGGCTCAGCGGTGCCTGGACCGAACCGTCGGTTTTCAGGCGCAGGTAGAGGGTCTTGCTTTCATTGGGCGCGAAATCCAGCTCGAACAGGTAATTGTTCTGCTTGATCGGCCGGCTGGCGAAAGGCAATTCGTCACCGGTGCGCTGACTCAGTTGGTATCCGCCACTGGCGTTCGGCAGGTAGAGGTCGATGCGGTCCATCGGCGGGTAGGCCATTTCCAACAGCCAGGTTCGCCGGACTCCGGGTTTTTTCGGTTTGTAGGTCAGGTCGACCTTGAGCCAGAACGCCGAACGCGAATAGCCCGCGTTGAGCGCGTCCTTGTCGTGTCGATGGAAGTGACTGGCCATCGCAGGCGAGGCAACATCCGCGATCGCGGCCTGGCCGCTCACGTCCTCGTACACCTGCATGACCCGCCCCAGGGGCAAGTTCTGAGTGGACTCATCAAACTCGACCGCGCTCGCCATCAGCGGCAGCCAGCTCAACAACATCATCAGCAAATAGCGCATACGGCTCCAGCATAGCCATTCCGGTCGCGTCAGGAGCCTCCATTCCCTTGAGACGACGTGATGCCGCATAGCCTGTTATTCGTTTGGATCCACTCTAGCATAGCCAATGATGGCTAAAAAACACCATTGAAATATTTCACCAAAAGGCTCTAGAACGGGCATTTCAGCGACCAAATCGAATGAATGAGCAGCCGCTATCGGCCGCATCGGACAAACCTTCAGGTTATAAATGCAGCGCTGCGTGGACGATTCCGAAAAAAGCGATTGGTGGTAAGCTCGCGCCCCATGAATATCTACAGCTCTCGTCCCGTTGTTCTCTGCCTATCCGGACACGACCCCAGTGGCGGTGCCGGCCTCCAGGCGGATATCGAAGCCCTGCTCGCCCAGGGCTGTCATGCCGCTCCTGCGGTCACCGCGCTGACCGTGCAAGACACGGTCAATGTCAGCGATTTCCGCGTCCTCGACCGTGAGTGGGTGTTGGCCCAGGCCAATGCGGTGCTCAACGACTCGACGGTCGCGGCGGTCAAGCTGGGCATGCTCGGCTCCCTGGAAATGGTCGACACCGTGGTCGAACTGCTCCAGGCGCACCCGCACCTGCCGATGGTCTGCGACCCGGTGCTGCGGGCCGGCGGCGGCGGTCGGCTGGGCAAGGACGAGGTGGGCTATGCCATGCGCGAGCGGTTGCTGCCGCTGGCGAAGATCGCCACGCCCAACCTGCCCGAGGCCCGCATTCTCGCCGAGCTGCCTGAAGGCAGTGCCGATGAATGCGCAGAAAAACTCCTGCCGTATTGCCAGTACCTGCTGATCACCGGCGGCCATGGCGACGAAGAGCAGATCCATAACCGCCTGTACGGTCGTGACGGCAGCCGCCAGACCTTCAAGTGCCAGCGCCTGCCCGGCAGCTATCACGGCTCGGGCTGCACCCTGGCAAGCGCCCTCGCCGGCCGCCTGGCCCAGGGCGAGCAACTGGTCAGTGCCGTCCAATCGGCCCTGAACTACACCTGGCGCACCCTGCGCGATGCCGAACAACTGGGCAAGGGACAATTCGTGCCACGTCGCCTGCCGCTGGACTTCTGCTCGTGATGCACCACCCGTAACGCCTTGAGGCCGAACCGATGAAACTACGTGGTCTGTATGCCATCACTGATGGCCAGTTGCTGGCCGGCAAGTTCCTCGCCTATGTCGAGGCGGCGCTGGAAGGTGGCGTGACCCTGCTGCAGTATCGCGACAAGAGCAATGACGAGCCCCGCCGACTGCGCGAGGCCGAGGCGCTGCTCAAACTCTGCGAGCGTTACAAGACCCGGCTGATCATCAACGACGATGCCGAACTCGCCGCACGCCTCGGGGTTGGCGTGCACCTGGGGCAGACCGACGGCCCGCTGACCCCGGCCCGCGCCCTGCTCGGCAGCAAGGCCATCATCGGCGCCACCTGCCACGCGCAACTGGAGCTGGCCGAACAGGCGGCCAAGGAAGGCGCCAGCTACGTCGCCTTCGGCCGTTTTTTCAATTCCACTACCAAGCCCGGAGCCCCGGCGGCCGATATCGCCCTGCTCGAACGGGCACGTCCTGCGTTGCACCTGCCGATCTGCGTGATCGGCGGTATCACCCTTGATAACGCGGCGCCGCTGGTGGCCCATGGCGCCGATTTGCTGGCGGTGATCCACGGCCTGTTCGGCGCCGAAAGCGCTCAGGAAGTGACGCGCCGCGCGCTCGCCTTCAACGCCCTCTTCACTTCATGATTTTTGAGAGCCCGACCATGTCCCGTTCCGAAACGCTGTTTGCCAATGCCCAGAAACACATTCCCGGTGGCGTGAACTCGCCCGTTCGGGCGTTCAAGAGCGTCGGCGGCACCCCGCTGTTCTTCAAGCATGCCGAAGGTGCCTACGTCACCGATGAAGACGACAAGCGTTATGTCGACTACGTCGGTTCCTGGGGCCCGATGATCCTCGGCCACAGTCATCCGGACGTGCTCGATGCGGTGCGCAAGCAGCTGGAACACGGCCTGTCCTATGGCGCACCGACTGCCATGGAAACCGAAATGGCCGACCTGGTCTGCTCGATCGTGCCCTCGATGGAAATGGTCCGTATGGTCAGCTCCGGCACCGAGGCGACCATGAGCGCCATCCGCCTGGCCCGTGGCTACACCGGCCGCGACAGCATCATCAAGTTCGAAGGCTGCTACCACGGCCACTCCGACAGCCTGCTGGTCAAGGCTGGCTCCGGCGCATTGACCCAGGGCGTACCGAGTTCGGCCGGCGTACCAGCGGCATTCGCCAAACACACCCTGACCCTGCCATTCAACGATATCGACGCAGTGGCGCAGATGCTCGGCGATGTCGGCCAGGAAGTCGCCTGCATCATCGTCGAGCCGGTGGCCGGCAACATGAACTGCGTACCACCGGCGCCGGGCTTCCTCGAAGGCCTGCGCCGCCTCTGCGACCAGTACGGCGTGGTGCTGATCTTCGACGAAGTGATGACCGGCTTCCGTGTCGCCCTCGGCGGTGCCCAGGCCCACTACGGTGTGACCCCGCACCTGAGCACCTTCGGCAAGATCATTGGTGGCGGCATGCCCGTCGGCTGCTTCGGCGGCAAGCGCGAGATCATGTCGTGCATCGCCCCGCTTGGCCCGGTCTATCAGGCCGGCACGCTGTCCGGCAACCCACTGGCGATGGCCGCCGGCCTGACCACCCTGCGCCTGATCAGCCGTCCGGGCTTCCATGCCGAACTGACCGACTACACCACCCGCCTGCTCGACGGCCTGCAACAGCGCGCCGATGCCGCCGGCATCCCGTTCGTCACCACTCAGGCCGGTGGCATGTTCGGCCTGTACTTCAGCGGCGCCGATGACATCGTCACCTTCGACGACGTGATGGCCAGCGATGCCGAGCGCTTCAAGCGGTTCTTCCATCTGATGCTTGAAGGTGGCGTGTACCTGGCGCCAAGCGCCTTCGAAGCCGGCTTCACCTCGATTGCCCACGGCGAAACCGAGCTGAAACTGACCCTGGATGCCGCCGAGCGCGCTTTTGCCGCCCTGAAATAAGTAGTATGTCCGACGCCGGTGCAGCCGGCGTCGGTTTTCCTGCCCGAATCGCCCCGCCTTGAATCGTCAAAAAATCAACACTTCCCGCCACACCCAATAACCACCGATCATTTAATTCAAATTATTGACGAATTACCGATAGACGGTCGCCACTTTTGCGCTCCTACGGGCCATAACAACGAGATTGCCAATTAAATATTGGCACTTCCCGGAGTTTGAACCTGATACGGAGATAAGTTCATGATTTTCAACGTACAAGATTTTGGCGCGAAAGGAGACGGCGTCACCGACGACACTGCAGCGATCCAGCATGCGATCGATGCGGCCGCCGCCGCAGGGGGTGGCCAGGTATACGCCCCGAGCGGGACGTATATCGTTTCGGCAGGCGAGGAGCCGTCCGACGGCTGCCTGATGCTCAAGAGCAACGTCCATCTGTACGGCGATGGCATGGGCGAAACCACGATCAAGGTGGCCGACGGTTCCGACACCAAGATCACCGGTATCATCCGTTCGGCCTATGGCGAGGAAACCCACGATTTCGGCGTCAGCCAACTCAGCATCGACGGCAACCGCGAGCACACCACCGGCAAGATCGATGGCTGGTTCAACGGCTACATTCCCGGCCAGGCAGGCTACGATTCCAACGTCACCCTCGACAGCGTCGAGATCAAGAACTGCTCCGGGTACGGCTTCGATCCCCACGAGCAGACCGTCAACATGGTGATCAAGAACAGCGTTTCCCACGGCAACGGCCTGGACGGTTTCGTCGCCGACTTCCTGAGCGACAGCACCTTCGAAAACAACACCGCCTACGACAACGACCGCCACGGCTTCAACATCGTCACAAGCACCCACGACTTCATCATGAGCAACAACGTTGCCTACCAAAACGGCGGCAACGGTATCGTCGTGCAGCGTGGCAGCGAGGACATCCCCTCGCCCAGCAACATCACCATCAGCGGTGGCCAGGTGTACGGCAACGGCGCCGAAGGAGTGCTGGTCAAGCTGTCCAGCGAGGTGAGCGTCAGCGGCGTCAATATCCATGACAACGTCGGCGCCGGGGTGCGCATCTACGGCAGCAACCATGTCGATGTCATCGACAGTACCCTCAACAACAACGCGCTGGGCGCCGCCGTCCCGGAAATCATCATCCAGTCCTATGACGACACCCACGGCGTTTCCGGCAAGTACTTCAACGGTAGCGACAACACCATCCAGGGCAACACCATCAGCGGCAGCGACCACTCGACCTACGGTGTCGCCGAGCGTAACGAGGACGGCACCGATCACAATGCCATCATCGCCAACACCATCAGCCACACCAGCAAGGGCGCCACGCTGGTCTATGGCGACGGCAGCTACGTCAGCGCCACGCTGCCGATGACCACCGTCCAGGGGACGACGGGTAACGACACGCTGGTGGGCACCAGCGCCAACGAGATTTTCTACGGCGCGGCCGGCAACGACACCATCCATGGCGGGGCCGGCAGCGACATCCTGGTCGGGGGGGCCGGCCTCGACAAGCTCACCGGCGGCACCGGCGCCGATACGTTCCGCTTTACCACCCAGTCGGACAGTTATCGCACCACGACCACCAGCCTGGATGACACCATCACCGATTTCGATGTCAGCCAGGACAGGATCGATCTCGCGGGCCTGGGCTTCACCGGCCTGGGGAACGGCCACGGCGGTACCCTGCAAGTCAGCTATAACGCCAGCAACGATCGCACCTACCTCAAGGACTACGACGCCGACGCCAGCGGCAATCGCTTCGAGCTGATCCTCGAAGGCAACCTCGCCGGCACCCTGACCGCCAGCAACTTCATCTTCAACCGGGTGATCACCGGCACCAGTGGCAGCGACGCCCTGTCAGGCAGTGATGCGGCCGACACCCTGCTCGGCCTGGCTGGCAACGACGGCCTCAATGGCGGCGCAGGCGACGATAAGCTCGACGGCGGTGCCGGCATGGATATCCTCACCGGCGGCGCGGGAGCGGATACCTTTGTCTTCTCCAACCGTCTGGACAGCTACCGCAACTACAACACAGGCGGCGCCAACCTGGGCGACCTGATCACCGATTTCGACGTCAGCGCCGACAAGATCGATCTTTCGGCCCTGGGCTTTACCGGCCTTGGGGACGGCAAGAACGACACGGTGTACCTGGTGCTCAACAGCGACGGCACCAAGACCTACGTCAAGTCCCTGGCCGCCGACGCCAATGGCAACCGCTTCGAGGTGGCGCTGGACGGCAATTACCTCAACACCCTGACCAGCGCCAATTTCATCTTCGCCACGTCGCCATCGAGTAACCATGCCCCTGTGGTAGCGACGCCGCTGCTGGACCAGAATGCCAGCGAAAACACGCCCTTCAGCTACGTGGTACCGGCTACCAGCTTCAGCGACCCGGACAACGACACCCTGAGCTACACCGCCAGGTTAGCCGATGGCAGCGCCTTGCCCGGTTGGCTGACCTTCGATGCCGTCACGCGTACGTTCACCGGAACACCCGGCGATAGTGCTTCGGGCACCTACGCCATACAGGTCACCGCGGCCGACGGCAGCAACGCGACCGTCAGCAACAGCTTCACCCTGGCGGTGCAGGATGTGCCCACGACCGTCGTCATCAATGGCACGCCGGGCAACGACACCCTGACCGGCACCACGGCCAACGAGCAACTGTTCGGCGGTGCCGGTAACGATATCCTCAGCGGTGGCGCCGGCAACGACATCCTGGTCGGTGGCACCGGCGTGGACAAATTGACCGGCGGGGCGGGTGCCGACATCTTCCGCTTCACCTCGAAACTCGACAGCTACCGCACCGGTTCCACCAGCGCCAGCGACCAGATCCTCGACTTCGACACCAGCGCCGACAGGATCGACGTCTCCACGCTCGGCTACACGGGCCTGGGCAATGGCCTGAACGGCACGCTGCAGGTGAGCTACAGCGCCTCGACCAACCGCACGTACCTCAAGGACCTCACCGTCGACGCCAACGGCAACCGCTTCGAAGTGTCACTGGCGGGCAACCTGGCCGCCAGCCTGACAGCCAGTCATTTCGTCTTCGCCGACCATAACGTACCCGGCAACGTGGCGCCGGTCGTCGCCATCCCGCTCCTCGACCAGAGTGCCAGCGAAAGCACGCCGTTCTCCTATACCCTGAACCACGACAGCTTCACCGATGCCAACCAGGATCTGCTGACCTACACGGCCACCCTCGCCGACGGCAGCGCCCTGCCCGCCTGGTTGACGTTCAATGCCACCAGCCTGACCTTCAGCGGTACGCCGACCAGCACCGCGGCAGGCAACTACGACGTACTGGTCAAGGCCAGCGATCCCTCGGGCGCGTCGGTCAGCGACAACTTCGCCCTGGCGGTGGCAGACGCGCCGGCCAATACCATTACCGGCGACAACAACGCCAACACCCTCAATGGCACGACCGGCGCGGACCTGATCCTCGGGCTCGACGGCAACGATACGCTCAATGGCGGCGGCGGCAGGGATATCCTCGACGGCGGCGCCGGACGGGACGAGTTGTCGGGTGGCGACGGTGCCGACACGTTCCGCTACACGCATCTGCTCGACAGTTATCGCGACTACGACAGCGGCGGTATCACGGCCACCGACACGATCCATGACTTCACCGTGGGCGTCGACAAGATCGACGTTTCCGCGCTGGGCTTTCTCGGCCTCGGCGATGGTAGCCATGACACCCTGTACATCACCCTCAATGCCGCCGGCGACAAGACCTACGTCAAGTCCAGTGAAGCGGACGCCAACGGCAATCGCTTCGAAATCGCCCTCGACGGCAACTACCTCGACACCCTGACGAGCAATGACTTCGTGTTCAGTGAACGCGCCCCGCAGGACATCCTCTATCTGCCGACCCTCGGCCAGTCCAACGCGCGCCTGCTGCGCATGACCGAGGACGACAATCAGTCCGGCACCTCGTTGCTGGTCGATGACCTGGACCGCTATACCCCCTATGACGTGCGCAGCCAGTTCACCGACAGCGACGGCAATGGCATCGATATCGCGGTGGGTGGCAGCACGGTCAACGGCCTGTCGACCCTCAGCCCCGAGGAACTCAGGTTGTGCTGGTGGCTGACCGACACCAACCAGCCCGGACCTGCGCTGCTGAGGGCCGTGGGCTTGCTCGGTGAGCAACTCGGCGAACTCAAGGCCATCGATAAGGTCACCATGGGCATCATTTGGGGCCAGGGCGAGGAAGCGGCCCAGGAAATCGCCCGGGCCACGGACAAACAGGCAGCGGCGGCGGCCTACCAGGCCGCGACCCTGAAGGTGTTTGACTACCTGCATGGGCAGTTCGGCAATTTCAGCGTTTACCTGATGGAAACCGGCCACTACGACCAGGATGCGGCGCGCGTCCGGGGGTATTCCGAGGAGAAGATCGCCGCCATCGTCGAGGGCGTCGGTTATGTCCGCGCCGCCCAGGAGGCCATGGCCGCCGAGCGCGCCGACGTCAAGCTGGCAGTGGACTACACCGACCTGCCCTTGCGCCACGAGGTCGATCCACTGGTGTATCCCGACGATGTCTGGCACCTGCACGAAGAGTCGGCTGAGATCGTCGGGCAGCGCCTGGCCGACTACATCGCCGACGACCTGGGCTTCCATGGCAACCCCAACGACAACCACAGCGTGCAGGACATTTTCGACCACGGCCAGGAAGGCGGGGTCATTACCGGCACCGATCAGGCGGACACCCTGGTGGGCACCGCAGGCAATGACACGCTGGATGGCGAACTGGGCGCCGACACCATGACCGGCGGCGATGGCAACGACATCTATGTGGTCGACAATGCGTTCGACAGCGTGGTGGAAACCAATACCTCGGCTGCACAGATCGATACGGTAAAGGCCTCGGTCAGCTGGACCCTTGGCGCCAATCTCGAAAACCTGGTGCTGACGGGTGTATCAACCATCGACGGCACCGGCAATGCGGGGCGCAACTTCATCACCGGCAATGCCGCCGACAACGTCCTCGATGGCGCCGCCGGAGCCGACAGCATCAGTGGTGGCGACGGCAACGATACCTATTATGTCGACAACACCGACGACAGGGTGATCGAAACCAACAGTGATCCGGTGTCGGGAGGCATCGACAGTGTCCACAGCCGCCTGGCGAGCTATACCCTCGGCGACAATGTCGAGAACCTCTATATCGACAGCCCCGGCGCCGCCAATGGCACCGGCAATGCCCTGGACAACACCCTGTTCGCAGGGGCCGGCAACAATGTGCTGGACGGTCGCGACGGCAACGATACGGTCTCCTTCGAACGGGCCCTGGCCGGGGTGACCGTCAACCTCTCGACATCGGCGCAACAGAACACCGTGGGGGCCGGGCTCGACACCTTGAAATTCTTCGAGAACCTGACCGGCAGCGCCTATGCAGACCACCTGACGGGCAACAGCGGCGCCAACGTCCTGAATGGCGGCGCGGGCAACGATACGTTGGTAGGCGGCGCGGGCGATGACCGACTGATCGGCGGCGAGGGGAGCGACAACATGACCGGCGGCACCGGGGCGGATACCTACGCATTCGGCTCGTTGGCGGACATGGGCGTCGGGCCCCAGCGCGATGTGATCATCGGTTTCAAGAGCAGCGAGGGAGATCAACTGGACCTGCGTGGGATAGACGCCAACCCGCTGACCGCCCAGCACGATGCCTTCACGTTCATCGGCGGCAATGCCTTCGACACCAGCAACGCCACCGGCCAGTTGCGCCTTGCCGATGGCATTCTCTATGGCAGTATCAATGCCGACGCCACCGCCGAGTTCGAATTCGAGCTGCTGGGTGTCAGGGAGCTGCATGCCGGCGACTTCGCCGCCTGAACCGCCGGAACCGCGACCCTGGAGCCGTCAGAACAGACTTTGCACCTGCTCCAGGACCGCCCGGCTCATCTGGCCGGTATGACTGTGCAGGCTCACATAGCTTTGCAGCATGTCCAGCTTGGTATTGAGCAGGTCCCGACGCGCCTGGAACAGCCGCTGTTGGGCATCAAGAATATCCACCGTGGAGCGTACGCCGCCCTGGAAACCCTTTTCCGTCGAAATCAGCGCCCGCTGGTTGGACTCCACCGCTCGCTGCATAGCCTTGCTCTTGGCGAACCCGGTCACCACCCCCAGGTAATCGGTTTCAATGTCTTCGGCCAATTGTTGGCGCTGCACGTCGTAATCGGACCGGGCCCCGGCCAGTTGCGCCTCGGCCTTTGCCACCGAGGCACGCACCGCACCACCGCGATACAACGGCACTTCCAGCTGCACGCCCACGTAGTAGCTGTCCTGGCGCGGATCAAGTTCGTGGTACTGGCGGGTTTCCCGGCGGGTCAACTGGGTGGTCAGAGACAAGGTCGGATAATGTCCGGCGCGCTGGCTGTCGGCCTGTGCCTCGGCGACTTTCACCGCCGACAGGCGGGCCGCCAGCTCGGGGCTGGCGTCGCGGGCAATCGCCGCCCAGTACGGCAGGTCCCGTTCCGCCGGGATCGGGCTGCTGGCGGCCAGTTCCTCGCGCATCGGCTGGATATCCTCGATGGGCACATTGGCACGTCCGGACAACGCCCGTAATGCCGCCCCACGCCGAGCATCGGCTTCGGCCTTCTGTACCTCGACCAGATCCAGCCGCGCCCGGGCCTCATCGATATCGGTGATCGCGCCCTGGCCGCCCTCATAGAGTTTTTTGCTCTGGATGACCAAAGCGTTGATGGCTGCTTTCTGCTGGGCGATCAACTTGATCTCGTTTTCGGCCCGGGCCACCTCGAAATACCCCTTGGCGACCCGGTCGTACAGGGTCTGGCCGGCAACGTCGAACTGCAGGCCACCCAATTGCCCACGGGCTTTGCCCTCCTCGTATGCCGCCCAGCGCCCCTTGTCGTAGAGCGGTTGTTGCGCCGCCAGGGTGATATTGTCGGCCTGGTAATCGTTGCTCCCGACGTAGCGGTTGTCGTCGCCACCATCGGTGCGCCCGCCCCGGCCATAGCGCGACGTCAGCGATACTTGCGGATAGAGACCACCGCGGCCGATCGCGGCCTCATGCCGCGAAGCCTCATAGGCATGGGTGGCCGACTGCAGAGTCGGATCGTTGAGGCGCGAGGCATCGTAGACGGCGGTCAGGCTCAGCCCCCCATCGGCAGCCCAGGCGGGCAGGAGCGCGACCCAACTGCCATACAGGCTTAACAGGACACAGCAGCGGTAGCGGCTACGGTCGATCATGCTCATTCTTCCTTGAAGGCAGCCAGCAGGCGCTCACGCAAGGGTTTCATCAGGTAATTCATCAGCGTCCGCTCCCCCGTCACTACCGTGACATCGGCGAGCATGCCGGGGCGCACCAGCAGACCGGCGTTCTGCAGCGCGGCGACCGTGTCGGCGGCAATCTCGATCTTGGCGGAAAAGTACGGACGATGGGTCTGCTCATCGAGCAGTTGGTCTGCCGACACAGTGGTCAGCATGGCGGTGACCGTTGGCGTATCCACCCGCTGCAGCGCGGTAAAATGCACATGCACGGGCAGTCCCGGGCGCAGTTTGTTGGACATCAGCGGCTCGAAGCGTGCCGTGATCGCCATCGGCGCCTCCAGCGGCACCACCTGCATCAGGGTTTGCCCGGCCTGCGCAACGCCCCCCTCCGTATGCAGGTTTACATCCATGACCTGTCCGGCGACCGGTGCGCGGATCGCACCGTTGTCGACCTCGAACTGCAAGGCACGGATCTGATCGGCATAACCTGCCGCCTCGGCGGAGACCTCGCTGAGCTGGGTCTCGGCATCGCGGCGGAACTCCTGTTGTGTTTGCAACGCCTTGAACCGACTTTCGTTGATCGCCTGGCGGGTCTTGCCGATATCGCCCACGGCAGAGGCGATCTGCCCCGCCAGTTGCGCGGCATTGCGCTCGGCCTCGAAGAGTTTGTTGCGCGGGACATAACCTTCACGAGCCAGGTCGCGCAAGCCTTCGAGTTCCTGTTGCTGGAAGCGTATCTGCGCATCGTAGTTGCGCTTGACGCCTTCATAGCCGAGCAATTGCTGGCGCAACGCCGCTGCTTCAAGCTCGATGATCTGCAAGCGGCTGCCCAGCTCCGCGCGGCGGCTTGCGAACAATTGGCCCTGCAGCGCCATCGCTGCCTTGACCTGCGGCTCGGCGGCCCGTTCCAGCAGTTCAACCGGCCACTGGATCTCGGCGTTGCCCAAGCGTTCGGCAATCAAGCGGGCCTCGATGCTGCGGTCGTTGAGCAACTTGCCCAGGGTCACGTCCAGGTGCGACTGCGCCTGCACGGTATTGAGCTGCACCAGCAGTTGGCCACGGGCGACACGATCGCCATCGCTGACCAGCAACTGCTCCACCACGCCCCCCACCAGCGACTGCACGGACTTGCGCTCCCCGGCCACCACCACGGTACCGCTGCCCGTCACACCCTGATCGAGCGGCGCCAGGCAAGCCCAGAGCAAAAAACCGCCGAGCGCCAGCACCAGGAAACCCACGCCATGCCGCGCCGCGCGCGCGGCATCGGTACTGGCGCCGGGCAGTGCATGGGGGCCAGGCACGCTCAACGCCTGCTCGCGGGAAGCGTCCGCACCCGGTGTCAGGTCATGCATCTTCGCCGGCCTCCCTGACGACCGCCGGCCTGTGCCCCGGCATCAGTGCCTTGAGCACCCGATCCCGTGGGCCGAACGCTTGCTGGGTACCGTCCTTGAGCAGCAGGATATGATCGACCAATGCCAGCACACTGGGCCGATGGGTGATCAGCACCACGGTGCTGCCGGCGCTTCTGAGCATGCCGATGGCCCGTACCAGCGCCAGTTCGCCGGCTTCGTCAAGGTTGGAGTTGGGCTCGTCGAGCACGATCAGCGACGGCTGTCCGTAGAGCGCACGAGCCAGGCCGAGGCGTTGCTTCTGGCCACCGGACAAGCCGAGACCGCCAGGACCCAGCGGCGTGTCATAGCCCTTGGGAAACCTCAGGATCATTTCGTGGACAGCCGCCTGGCGGCTGGCGGCGATGACCTTGCCGGCATCCTGTTCGCCAAAACGGGCGATATTGTCGGCCACGCTGCCGTCGAACAATTCGATGTCCTGGGGCAGGTATCCCAGGTGGGGCCCCAAGGCCTCGGCAGACCACTGGCCGATCTCGGCCTCATCCAGGCGCACCGAGCCGCCCATGGCCGGCCATACGCCGACCAGCGCGCGGGCCAGCGTCGATTTACCGCTGGCGCTGGGGCCGATAACCGCAAGCACTTCGCCCTTGTCCAGGCTGAAATTGATGCCCCGCAAAATCGGCTGCGAAGCACCGGGCGGCCCGACATACAGCTGTTCCAGGCGCACCACGCCGGTAGGCGGCGGCAGCGGCATGCGTGGGCGATCGCGCGGGTACTGGCCAAGGAGCTGGGCCAGACGCTGGTAGCTCAGGCGTCCGGCATTGAACTGTTTCCAGGAGCCGATGGCAATTTCCACGGGGGCCAGGGCACGCCCCAGCAGCAGCGACATGGCGATCATCATGCCTGCCGACAGTTGGCCTTCAAGCACCAGCAGCGCGCCCAAACCCAGGGACAGTGACTGCCCGGAAACACGCACGAATCGGGTCGTCGAGGTGATACCGGCGCTGCGGGCGCTGGCACGGGCCTGGGCCGCGACAATACGTTGTTGCAGCAGGCTCCAGCGCTGGCGCAATGGCCCCAGCAAGCCCAGCGCACGGATGACCTCGGCATTGCGCAGCGTGCTGTTGACATAGGTCGCCGACTGCACCCCCAGTCGATTGGCTTCCCCCAGGGGCGTCCGCGTCGCCAGCTCGCCCCACAGCGCCAGGCCGATCAGCACCAGGGCGAGCACCAGCGTCAGTACCCCAAACCAGGGATGAAAGATAAAGGCCACCAACAGGAAGATCGGCAACCACGGCGCATCGAGCAAGGCGATCAGGCCCTGGCCGGTGATCAACTGGCGCAACGTGGCCAGGTCGCTGAGCACCTGCGCCGGGTTGGCGTTGTGCTCGCGCAGGCTACGGGCGAAAGCGGCGTCGAAAATACGCTCGCCCAGCGCATTGTCCAAGCCGGCGCTCATGCGGATCATCACTTCACCGCGTACCCACTCGATCAGCGCACTGAACATGAACAGTCCGAGGGCAATCACGGTCAGCATGAACAGTGTGGTTTCGTTGCGGCTGGTGAGGACCCGGTCGTACACCTGCATCATGTACAGCGATGGCACCAGCACCAGCAGATTGATCACCCCGCTGAAGAGTGCCAACGACCAGAACACTCGGCGATAACCCAGCAGGGCGGCATCAATGTCCTGACGCGGATCGAGTAGCAAGCGCATAGAGAGTCAACCCGCAAGGAAGAAGAGTCCTGGGTTTTGCCCGAAGGCGTTCGTGCAATCGCATAAATGCAGCTGACGGAACGCTATCGGGATGACACTCGTCGCTATAGGTGCGAAATACTGACAACACCGTCGCGGGTTAGTGCCAGGGCGAGGAAACGAGTATCGATGTAGGTGACAGGCGGCAATTGCGTACGCGTGATCGGCAAAACAAGGCGATATAACGCCCGCGCAGCAGAAAAACGAGTAAAGACTTTGTAAGGTGGCCCTCGCTTATTTCATAATGCGCGCCATACACATCCCCTGGCCGGGTACGCCCGCCCTTCAGAGGTACGTCGATTCCCATGAACCGCACCGGCCGCGCCCTTTCACTGGGCTGCCTGTTGCTCCTTCAGCCGCTGCTGGCACATGCAGGCGGTAACTCGTTGCTGATCCCGGCAATGGGGCGTTGCACCCTCAATACACAGCCGCAGGATCTCGCCGAGGCGCTGGCAGCCTGCGAACAGGCTGCCAAGGGCGGGGATGCACAGGCGCAATACGAGCTGGGCGAGTTCTACTACGACGGCAAGAATGCCCCACGCGACCTCAACAAGGCCCTGAGCAACTTCGAACTGGCTTCGCTGCAGGGCCACGCCCAGGCACAGTTCAAGCTCGGCACCATGTTCTACAAGGGCGAAGGCGTACCGGCCAACAATGTCCAGGCCTATATCGTCCTGAAGATGGCGGCGGTCAACGGTGCCGAGGACGCGCTGGATGTCGCCGACGAAGTCGCGGCACAGATGCCACGGGATCAGTTGGAAATGGCGACCCAGGTACTGGGGCAGATCTTCCGCAAGTACCTGTTGGAACTGCAGACAGCGGACGGGCGGACGCCCTTTTCACCACTTCCCTGATGCTTTAGCGGGAGCCAGCCGGCTCCCCTCAGGAAGTGCCCAGCTTCAGGGCAGCGCTTATTTATCGGGCATCGGCATCGGAAACGGCGTGACGTTACCCATGCCCCGCGCTTCGCTGATCTTCGGTGTGCCCAGGCGCTCGACCTCATCGATCCGCACGATCGAGTGCATCGGCACGAAGCTGCGCAACACGCCTTCGAACTGGGCCTTGAGCTTTTCCTCCCCCGGATCGACCACCAACTGCGTACGCTCGCCAAAGACGAACTCTTCGACCTCCAGGAAACCCCACAGATCGCTTTGATAGATCTGCTTGGCGTACATCTCGAACACCTGGCCCTGGTTGAGGAAAATCACCTTGTAGATCGGGGTTTCACGTTTGCTCATGGTGGGCGGGCAACATATCGGGGCTATGGAAAGAGGGCGCGAACTATAGCATAGCCGCCGGACGCACAATGCTAGGAAGCGACCGCGATGACCCTTATAATGCGCGGTTCTTTGAATCACTCGATGACCCCGACCCATGGCCAAGAAGCTCTATATAGAAACCCACGGTTGCCAGATGAACGAGTACGACAGCTCGCGCATGGTCGACCTGCTGGGCGAACATCAGGCCCTGGAAGTCACCGCCCGAGCCGAAGACGCGGATGTCATCCTGCTCAACACCTGCTCGATCCGTGAGCGCGCCCAGGACCGGGTCTACTCCCAACTGGGCCGCTGGCGCGAACTCAAGGAAAGCAACCCGGACATGGTGATCGCCGTGGGCGGCTGCGTTGCCAGCCAGGAAGGCGAAGCGATCCGCAAGCGCGCGCCTTACGTCGACGTGGTCTTCGGCCCGCAAACGCTGCACCGCCTGCCGGAAATGATCGATGCCGCGCGCATCACCCGCCTGCCGCAGGTGGACATCTCGTTCCCGGAAATCGAGAAATTCGACCATCTGCCCGAACCGCGCATCGACGGCCCCAGCGCCTACGTCTCGGTGATGGAAGGCTGCAGCAAGTACTGCACCTTCTGCGTGGTGCCGTACACCCGTGGCGAAGAAGTCAGCCGACCGTTCGACGACGTGATCGGCGAAGTCATCCACCTGGCCGAGAACGGTGTGCGCGAAGTGACGCTGCTGGGGCAGAACGTCAACGGCTATCGCGGTGTCACCCACGATGGCCGTCTGGCCGACCTGGCGGAACTGATCCGGGTCGTGGCCGCCGTCGACGGTATCGAGCGCATCCGCTACACCACCTCGCACCCGCTGGAGTTTTCCGACAGCCTGATCCAGGCCCACGCCGAGGTGCCTGAGCTGGTGAAACACCTGCACCTGCCGGTGCAGTCGGGGTCGGACCGGATTCTGGCGGCAATGAAACGCAACCACACCGCCCTGGAGTACAAGTCCAAACTGCGCAAGCTGCGGGCCGCCGTGCCGGGTATCTGCATCAGCTCGGACTTCATCGTCGGCTTCCCCGGCGAAACCGAGAAGGATTTCCAGCAGACCATGAAGCTGATCGAAGACGTCGGTTTCGATTTTTCCTACTCGTTCGTCTACAGCCAGCGCCCCGGCACCCCGGCGGCGGACCTTGCGGACGACACCCCGGAAGAACTGAAAAAAGAGCGCCTGAACGCCCTGCAGCATCGCCTGAACCAGCAGGGCTTCGAGATCAGCCGACAGATGGTTGGTTCGACCCAGCGCATCCTGGTGACCGATTACTCGAAAAAAGACCCGGGCGAACTGCAGGGACGCACCGAGAATAACCGTATCGTCAACTTCCGCTGCGACAATCCGCAACTGATCGGCCAGTTCGTCGACGTCCACATCGACTCGGCGCAGCCGCATTCGCTGCGCGGTTCGATGCTGCAATAACAACTCCACGATCGATGAACCAGCGCCTGTGGCGAGCGGGGCGGTGCGCTGTGCCGACAAGCCCCCTCGCCACACAGTGAGGAAGCCTGCAACAAACGGGGACGTCTGTCAGACAGAAGCGCTTTCGTCCCCAGGCTGCTAGCGTTATCCTTGAACCCATCTCCATTGCCGTCGGGCGGCTGATAAACGACCTTGAACGCACCTATAGAACCCCATCGTTTCATCCTCGAACCTTTCGAGGCACATCGCTTCGCCAATCTGTGCGGGCAGTTCGATGAGCATTTGCGCCTGATCGAACAGCGCCTGGCCATCCAGATCCGCAACCGCGGCAATCAGTTCGAACTGATCGGCGAACCCAAGCTCACCACCTCCGCAGAACAACTGCTGCGCCGCCTGTACCGGGAAACCAAGGGGACCGAACTGTCTCCGGATATGGTGCACCTGTTCCTGCAGGAATCGACCGACGACGACCTGGCCAATAATCCGGTCGCCGAAGCCGCCGTGGCCCTGCGCACGAAAAAGGGCATGATTCGCCCGCGCGGCCTCAATCAGCAGCGCTACGTGAAGGAAGTGCTGGCCAACGATATCAACTTCGGTATCGGCCCTGCGGGCACCGGCAAGACCTACCTGGCAGTGGCCTGCGCCGTGGACGCCCTGGAACGCGAACAGGTACGTCGGATCCTGCTGGTCCGGCCGGCAGTCGAAGCCGGCGAAAAGCTCGGCTTCCTGCCCGGCGACCTGGCCCAGAAGATCGACCCGTACCTGCGACCGCTCTACGACGCCTTGTATGAAATGCTCGGCTTCGAGTACGTCGCCAAGCTGATCGAGCGCCAGGTGATCGAAATCGCTCCGCTGGCCTACATGCGCGGCCGAACGCTGAACAACAGCTTCATCATCCTCGACGAAAGCCAGAACACCACCGTCGAACAGATGAAAATGTTCCTGACCCGGATCGGCTTCGGCTCCACCGCCGTGATCACCGGCGACATCACCCAGGTCGACCTGCCGCGTGGCACCAAGTCCGGCCTGGCGCATGTCATCGAAGTGCTCAAAGACGTGCCAGGGATCAGCTTCACCCACTTCCAGCCCAAGGACGTGGTTCGCCATCCACTGGTGCAGCGTATCGTCGAAGCCTACGAGCGCTTCGAGAACCGCCCCGTCGAGCCGTCCCACGCCAAGGACAGCCCGCGCGATGCTTGAACTCGATCTGCAACTGGCCAGTGACGCACCCGTCCCGAGCGAAGCCGACTTGCGCACCTGGTGCGCCCTGGCCCTGCGCCAGCGCAGCGCCGACTCGGAGCTGACCATCCGCCTAGTGGACGAGGCCGAGGGCCGCGAACTGAACCATACCTGGCGACAGAAGGACTACGCGACCAACGTGCTGTCCTTCCCCGCCGATGTGCCGGACGAACTGCTGGATATTCCCTTGCTGGGAGATCTGGTCATCTGCGTTCCGGTGGTCGCCCGCGAGGCGGCCGAGCAAGGCAAGACACTGGAGGCCCATTGGGCCCATCTGGTCATTCACGGCTGCCTGCATCTGTTGGGTTACGACCACATCGATGACGAGGAAGCCGAGGAAATGGAAGCGCTGGAACGAGAGTTGCTTGCTGAACTGGGTCATCCCGACCCTTATGCCGATGACGAACACTGATCACTCAACTTATCACTCAATCAAGGGAAACGAGTAAATCGCTATGAGCGAAGACCGATCGAGCAACGGGCAGAAGTCCTGGCTGGGTAAACTGACCCAGGCTTTTGCCCATGAGCCGAAAAACCGCCAGGAGTTGCTGGAACTGCTGCGCGAAGCCCACCAGAACAAATTGCTGGACAGCGAAGCGCTGGCCATCGTCGAAGGTGCCATTCAGGTAGCCGACCTGCAGGTACGCGACATCATGGTCCCGCGCTCGCAGATGATCAGCATCAAGGCGACCCAGACACCCCGCGAATTCCTTCCCGCCGTCCTCGACGCCGCGCACTCGCGCTACCCGGTGATCGGCGAAAGCCACGATGACGTCATGGGCGTTCTGCTGGCCAAGGACCTGCTGCCGCTGATCCTCCAGGAGAACGGCGACGGGTTCAATATCAAGGATCTGCTGCGTCCGGCGACCTTCGTCCCCGAATCCAAGCGCCTGAACGTGCTGTTGCGCGAGTTCCGCGCCAACCACAACCACATGGCCATCGTGATCGACGAATACGGCGGTGTGGCGGGCCTGGTGACCATCGAGGACGTGCTCGAGCAGATCGTCGGCGACATCGAGGACGAGCACGATGTCGAGGAAGACAGTTACATCAAGCCACTGCCCAGCGGTGATTTCCTGGTCAAGGCGCTGACGCCGATCGAGAACTTCAACGAGTTTTTCGACAGCGAGTTCTCCGACGACGAGTTCGATACCGTGGGTGGCCTGGTGATGAGTGCGTTCGGTCATTTGCCAAAGCGTAATGAAACCACCGAGATTGGCGCGTATCGTTTCCGTATCCTGAATGCCGACAGCCGTCGAATTCATCTGATCCGCCTGACGCCCGTCAACCGCTAAGGACCGAAGCTCCCATGCTGCGCTTAACCCGTCCCGGCTGGCCCGGTAACCTGCTGGCCGTGGTGGCTGGCGCTCTGACTACACTGGCCCTGGCGCCGTTCGACATCTGGCCGCTGGCGTTGCTGTCGGTCGGCCTGTTCTATGCCGGCCTGCGCGAGCTTTCACCACGCCAGGCCCTGTGGCGCGGCTGGAGTTTCGGTTTCGGCCTGTTCGGCGCCGGCACCAGTTGGATTTATGTCAGCATCCACACCTACGGCGGTGCCTCGGTGCTGCTGGCCGGCCTGCTGATGCTGGCGTTCATCGCCGCCATCGCCTGGTTCTTCGCCCTGCCGGCCTGGGTCTGGGCACGCTGGATCCGCCGCAATGAAGCGCCCTTGGCCGACGCGTTGGCCTTCGCCGCCCTATGGGTTGCACAGGAAGCCTTTCGCGGCTGGTTCCTGACCGGTTTCCCATGGCTCTATTCCGGCTACAGCCAGCTGGACGGCCCGCTGGCCGGCCTCGCGCCGCTGGGCGGGATCTGGCTGATATCCTTTGCCCTGGCCCTGACCGCCGCCCTGCTTTACAACACCCGGCGCCTGCTCAAGGGCGGCCGCAAGGCGTTCATCGCCGCAGGCGTACTGTTGTTGGTCGGCCCATGGGCCATTGGCCTGGCACTCAAGCACCACGCCTGGACCAGCCCATCGGGCGAACCGCTGAGCGTTGCCGCCATCCAGGGCAATATCGAACAGAGCATGAAGTGGGACCCGGCGCAGCTCAATGCCCAGTTGGCGCTGTACCGCGACATGAGCTTCAGCTCCAAACGGGTCGACCTGCTGGTGTGGCCGGAAACGGCCGTTCCGGTGCTCAAGGAGTCCGCCGAAGGCTATCTGTCGATGATGGGCAACTTTGCCGCTGACCGGCATTCGGCGCTGATCACCGGCGTACCGATTCGCCAAGTGGTGCATAACGAGAAACGCTACTTCAACGGCATCGTCGCGGTCGGCGAAGGTGACGGAATCTATCTCAAGCAGAAACTGGTACCGTTTGGCGAGTACGTTCCCTTGCAGGACCTGCTGAGGGGCCTGATCGAGTTCTTCAATCTGCCCATGTCAGACTTCGCCCGCGGCCCCGCCGACCAGCCGCTGCTGCAAGCCAAGGGCTATCAGATTGCGCCGTTCATCTGCTACGAAGTGGTCTACCCGGAGTTCGCCGCCAGCCTGTCGGCACGCAGCGACCTGCTGCTGACCATCAGCAACGACACCTGGTTCGGCACCTCGATCGGCCCGCTGCAACATCTGCAGATGGCGCAGATGCGGGCGCTGGAGGCCGGACGCTGGATGATTCGCGCGACCAACAACGGCGTCACCGGGCTGATCAACCCGTTCGGCCAGATCACCGCGCAGATTCCGCAGTTCGAACGCGGCATCCTGTATGGCGAAGTGGTGCCGATGCATAACCTGACGCCGTACCTGCATTGGCGTTCGTGGCCGTTGATCATCCTGTGTGGTTTGCTGTTCGGTTGGGCACTGCTGGCGAGCCGGATTGCCAAGACGGTCTGAGACACACCGCCAACCTATTTGTAGGAGCGTCGGCCGGCCGCTCCTACAACGGTTGGCGGTGTGTTCAGGGCGGAGCCTGGAATATATCAGGGCGCAGCGCGATAAAAGAGCCGGTACCCCACCTGCCCCACCGCTTCATTGATCAATTGCCCGCTGCGCCAGATCGCCTTGAATTCCGGCATCCAGCCGCCCAGCGGGCTGGCGTTGTCGCGCCCGAGGAAGCCGACCGGCGCCGGCACCACGCTGAAGCCGGCCCGTTCAAAGCTCCACACCGCCCGCGGCATGTGCGCAGCATGGGTAACCACCACCACCCGCTTGATCCCCAACGGCGCCAGCAACTCATGACTGAACCGGGCGTTCTCCCAGGTCGTGGTACTGCGCTCTTCCAACCAGCGCACCACCACCCCGGAATCGTCACGCATCGACTCGGCCATCAACGCGGCCTCGCTGGGCGGTGTACCGTAATGCAGACCACCACTGGTCAGCACCGGCAAGCCCGAGGCCTTGGCCAGCCGTGCGGCATAACGCTGGCGCTCCAGGCCGATACCGGTCGGCTGGTCACTGCCCCAGGCCGGGTCGCCCCGCTCGCGCCCCGAGCCAAGCACCACGATGGCATCGGCGCGCTGCGCCAACCCCGCCCACTCGCCCTGCTCCAGCGGTGGCACGGTTTCGAGAGCGCGCGCGGACCACTCGACCACCACCGGCAGGCTGATCAGCCAGAAACCACCCAAACCCAGGCCAAAACACAGTGCCGCCAGACGTGGACGGCTGCGTCGCAGCCACCAGCCCAGCGCCAGCAACAGCAGTAACAGGCCGGGCGGCAGGAGCAATTGCTTTAGGATATAGCGAACGGGCATCGGGCACCTCCAGAAGATGCCCGAAGCCTAAGTGCATAAGGATCAATCAACAACCTTGCAGATCCTTGGCTCGACCCACAAGCCAGGTCAACGACAGACAACAGGATGCAGCCGGGCGGACCTCACTTGGCCCGAAATGACTTGAACCGCGCCGAATAGAGCTTGGGCGCCCTGTCCTTCAACCAGATGATCTCGGCCGAACGTACTTCTTCCCTGTGTTGTGGCACTGTCGTCTCGGATGTGGGTACGCCGCGACCGCTCAGGTCCAGATAGGCCCTGATCAGTTCGAACTCGGCGCGACTCAAGCCCCGCAATTCCAGCTCGGCAGGCCGCTCGTCACGCAGGCGGACCGCCGTCCTTGCCGCGTCCAGGGCCACCCCAAGACGCGTGATCAGACGTTCGTACAGTTCGGGATCAGTTACATTTCGCTGCGACTCCACCATCCGTTCACCTCATTGAAGATAAGTATCACTTCCCCCTCAATGAGCTTAGCGGTGCACGGCCAACCAGCCCGGCGCCGCGACCAACGGCCCTTGTCACGCAATCAGGGTTTCCCTCGGTAGAGCGGCCTCATGTATGCTACGGGGCTTCCTGTAACTCCACTTCCAGCAGCACCCGCACAGTGCGTTGAAGAGGATTAGGCCACCCTTTCCAGTACAAGTAGCCATGCACGAACACTATCAGCCCCGTGAAATCGAAAACGCCGCCCAATCGTTCTGGGACGAGCAAAAGTCCTTTGAAGTCAGTGAACAACCAGGCAAGGAAACCTACTACTGCCTGTCGATGTTCCCTTACCCCAGCGGCAAGCTGCACATGGGGCACGTGCGCAACTACACCATCGGCGACGTGATCGCCCGCTACCAACGCATGCAGGGCAAGAACGTCCTGCAACCCATGGGTTGGGATGCCTTCGGCATGCCGGCGGAAAACGCCGCGATGAAGAACAAGGTCGCGCCAGCCAAGTGGACCTACGAAAACATCGCCTACATGAAGAGCCAGCTGCGCAGCCTGGGCCTCGCGGTGGACTGGTCCCGCGAAGTGACCACCTGCAAGCCCGACTACTACCGTTGGGAGCAGTGGCTGTTCACCCGCCTGTTCGAAAAAGGCGTGATCTACCGCAAGAACGGTACCGTGAACTGGGACCCGGTGGACCAGACCGTACTGGCCAACGAGCAGGTGATCGACGGCCGCGGCTGGCGCTCGGGCGCGCTGATCGAAAAGCGCGAAATCCCGATGTACTACTTCAAGATCACCGCCTACGCCGATGAGCTGCTGGAAGGCCTCGACGAACTGCCGGGCTGGCCCGAGCAGGTCAAGACCATGCAGCGCAACTGGATCGGCAAGTCCCGCGGCATGGAAGTGCAGTTCCCGTACGACGTCGACTCCATCGGCGAAGCCGGTACGCTGAAAGTCTTCACCACCCGTCCGGACACCCTGATGGGCGCGACCTACGTCGCCGTGGCCGCCGAACACCCGCTGGCGACCCAGGCCGCCGCCAACAATCCGCAATTGCAAGCCTTCATCGCCGAATGCAAGGCCGGTAGCGTCGCCGAAGCCGACGTCGCCACCCAGGAGAAGAAAGGCCTGCCGACCGGCCTGTTCGTTGCGCATCCGCTGACCGGCGAAAAACTGCCGGTGTGGGTCGCCAACTACGTGCTGATGCACTACGGCGACGGCGCCGTCATGGCAGTGCCGGCCCACGACGAACGTGATTTCGAGTTCGCCAGCAAGTACGACCTGCCGATCAAGTCGGTGGTGCGCACCAGCTCCGGCGACAGCAACCCTGCCCCGTGGCAGGACGCCTACGGCGAACACGGCACCCTGATCAACTCCGGCGAATTCGACGGCCTGGACTTTGCCGGCGCGTTCGACGCGATCGAAGTCGCCCTGATCAAGAAAAATCTCGGCGCCTCGCGCACCCAGTTCCGCCTGCGCGACTGGGGTATCAGCCGCCAGCGCTACTGGGGCTGCCCGATCCCGATCATTCACTGCGACAGCTGTGGCGACGTGCCGGTACCGGAAGACCAACTGCCCGTCGTACTGCCGGAAGATGTGGTACCGGACGGCGCTGGCTCGCCCCTGGCGCGCATGCCCGAGTTCTACGAGTGCAACTGCCCCAAATGCGGCAAGCCGGCCAAGCGTGAAACCGACACCATGGACACCTTTGTCGAGTCGTCCTGGTACTACGCACGCTACGCCTCGCCACATTACGAGGGTGGCCTGGTCGACCCGAAAGCCGCCAACCACTGGCTGCCGGTGGACCAGTACATCGGTGGTATCGAACACGCGATCCTGCACCTGCTGTATGCGCGCTTCTTCCACAAGCTGATGCGCGACGAAGGCCTGGTCAGCTCGAACGAGCCGTTCAAGAACCTGCTGACCCAGGGCATGGTGATCGCCGAGACCTACTACCGTCGCGAAGCCAATGGCGCCTACACCTGGTTCAACCCGGCGGACGTCGAACTCGAACGCGACAGCAAGGCCAAGGTCATCAGCGCCAAACTGATCTCCGATGGCTTGCCGGTAGAGATCGGCGGCACCGAGAAGATGGCCAAGTCGAAGAACAACGGCGTCGATCCACAGTCGATGATCGATCAGTTCGGCGCGGACACCTGCCGCCTGTTCATGATGTTCGCCTCGCCACCCGACATGAGCGCGGAATGGTCCGACTCCGGCGTCGAAGGCTCGCATCGTTTCCTCAAGCGCGTCTGGCGCCTGGCGCAAAGCCATGTTGCCCAGGGTCTACCGGGTAAACTGGACATTGCCGGCTTGAACGATGAGCAGAAGGCCATTCGCCGCTCGATCCACCTGGCGATCAAGCAGGCCAGTCATGACGTCGGTCAGAATCACAAGTTCAACACCGCCATCGCCCAGGTGATGACGCTGATGAACGTGCTGGAAAAGGCCCCGCAAGGCACCAATCAGGATCGCGCGCTGGTTCAGGAGGGCCTGGAAGCCGTGACCCTGCTGCTCGCGCCGATCACTCCGCACATCTGTCACGAACTGTGGAGTCAACTGGGTCACGCCGACCCGGTGATCGACGCCCGCTGGCCCGTGCAGGATGACAGCGCCCTGGTCCAGGACAGCCTGGTGCTGGTGATCCAGGTCAACGGCAAGCTGCGCGGCCAGATCGAAATGCCGGCCAGTGCCACCCGCGAGGAAATCGAAGCGGCGGCCCGGGTCAACGAAAACGTACTGCGCTTCATTGATGGCCTGACGATCCGCAAGGTCATCGTCGTGCCCGGCAAGCTGGTCAATATCGTCGCCAGCTAATTGGACCAGGCGTCCGCCAGTGCGGACGCTTTAAAAGATTTCCGGGGCCGCCGTGTCGGCCCACGGTTTCAAGGGGAGCAACAAGATGATCAAACGCAATCTGCTGGTAATGGGCCTTGCAGTGCTGCTCAGCGCATGCGGCTTCCAGCTGCGTGGCACGGGCACCTCCGAACTGACGATCAAGGAATTGTCGGTCAGCGCCCGTAACGCCTATGGGGATACGATCAAGCAACTGACCCAGGTGCTGGAACATAGCGGCGTCGATGTCCACAAGGGTGCGCTCTACAAGCTGGTCCTGACCGACGAGCAGGAAACCCAGCGCGCGGCGAGCTACAGCGGCTCGGGCCGTAACGCCGAGTACGAACTCAACACCGTGCTGAACTACGAGATCCGTGGTGAGAAGGACCTGCTCCTGACCAGCGGCAAGCTGGAAGTGCAGAAATACTACGTGCACGACGGCAACAACATCACCGGCGGCGACGCCGAGGCCGCCGAACTGCGCAAGGAAATGCGTCGTGACCTGGTGCAGCAGATGGTCATCCGACTGCAGATCCTGACGCCGGAACAACTGGACAGCCTGCAACAGGCCGCTAACGCCAAAGCCAAGGCAGACGCCGACGCCCTGGAAGCCGCGCGCAAGTTCGAAGCCTCGCAGCCACAGCAATCGCCTCTGGAACTGCCGAACCAGTAAGCCCTGTGGGGCGCCTCTGGCGCCCCTTGGCGACCCGCCTATGAAACTCGCTCCCGCCCAACTCGCCAAACACCTGCAAGGTGGCCTCGCGCCGGTCTATGTCATCAGCGGCGACGATCCGCTGCTGTGCCAGGAAGCGGCCGACGCCATTCGCAGCACCGCGCGCCAGCAAGGCTTCGACGAACGCCAGGTGTTCAGCGCCGACGCCAATTTCGACTGGGGCACCCTGCTGCAAGCCGGGGCCAGCATGTCGTTGTTCGCCGAGAAACGCCTGCTCGAACTGCGCCTGCCGTCGGGCAAACCGGGCGACAAGGGTGCCGCCGCGCTGATGGAGTATTGCGCGCGCCCCGCCGACGATACCCTGTTACTGATCAGCCTGCCCAAACTCGACGGCAGTGCGCAGAAGACCAAGTGGGGCAAGGCGCTGATCGAAGGCCAGCAGACCCAATTCATCCAGATCTGGCCGGTGGACGCCAACCAGCTGCCACAGTGGATTCGTCAGCGCCTGGCCCAGGCCGGGCTGTCCGCCCAGCAGGATGCCGTGGAATTGATTGCCGCACGGGTCGAAGGCAACCTGCTGGCCGCCGCTCAGGAAATCGAAAAGCTCAAGCTGATGGCCGAAGGTGGGCAGATCACCCTCGACACGGTGCAGGCGGCGGTGGCCGACAGTGCCCGCTTCGATGTATTCGGACTGGTCGATGCGGTGCTCAATGGCGAGGCGGCGCATTCCTTGCGCATGCTCGAAGGGCTGCGTGGCGAGGGCGTCGAGCCACCGGTGATTCTCTGGGCCCTGGCCCGGGAACTGCGGTTGCTGGCCAACCTGTCCCAGCAGTACAGCCAGGGCGTACCGTTGGAGAAAGCGTTCAGCCAGGCCAGGCCTCCGGTCTGGGACAAACGCCGCCCGTTGATGAGCAAGGCCCTGCAGCGGCATTCGGCGCAACGCTGGAGCCAGTTGCTGATGGACGCCCAGCGCATCGACGCACAGATCAAGGGCCAGGCCAGCGGCTCGCCTTGGAGCAGCCTGAGCCGACTTTGCCTACTGATGTGTGGCCAACGTCTGGCGCTGCCAGCCGAATAACCACACTGGACACGCAAGCCCATCTGCCTGATGATTCGCGCTCTTCCACACCAAGAGTGCACTGCCATGAGCAAGCCGTCCCGGCGTCCCAACAAAGCCAAATCGATCATCGCCCAGCCCCTGTTCCGAAGCCGCCAGGAACAACCCGCCAAGGGCAAGGGCAGCTACCGTCGCGAAGCCTTCCAGTCTAAAAGCTGGGAGGCTTCTGACTTTCTGGCCGCGTAAAAGTGTCATCACGACCTGCACCCCCAAGGCATGATAAGGTCAACACCTGATTCGTATTATCCGGACCCGCGCATGCCCTTTAGTCTCACCCTCGGTTGGCCACTGCGCCGACTGTTCGCCGCCACCAGTTTCATCCTGCTCGTTGCCTGTGCGGAAAAGCCCACGGCCGCCGACGCCCAACCGCTGCCGACAGTGCCCGCAGCACCGGTGCCGCCTCCCGCAGCACAGCCGGCCGGTGATACCCCCTTTATCCAGCCCGCCCAGAGTTTCGAGGAATGGCGAACGGCTTTCCGTATCGAGGCGCTGCGCGCCGGGATCACTGCGAATACCTTCGACAATGCCTTCGCCGACGTCAGCCCGGACATGAGCGTGATCAAGGCCGATCGCAGCCAGCCGGAGTTCACTCGACCGGTATGGGAATACCTCGATGGCGCGCTCTCGGCAACCCGCGTGCGCAAGGGCCAGGCCCTGTTGCTGCAGAACAGCGCGGTACTGCAAAGCATCGAACAACGTTATGGCGTCGACCGCGAGGCCCTCGTCGCGGTCTGGGGTATGGAAAGCAACTTCGGCCAGTTCCAGGGCGACAAGTCGGTGATCCGCTCGCTGGCGACCCTGGCCTACGAAGGCCGTCGTCCGGGCTTCGCGCAGAGCCAGTTGCTGGCTGCATTGCAGATCATCCAGCACGGCGATATCCGTCCCGAGCAGATGCTCGGCTCCTGGGCCGGCGCCATGGGCCAGACCCAGTTCATCCCGACGACCTACAACAGCTATGCGGTGGACTTCGACGGCGACGGCCGGCGGGACATCTGGAACGACTCGGCCGACGCCCTGGCCTCGACCGCCAACTACCTGCAAAGCTCGGGCTGGCAGAAAGGCCAGCCGTGGGGCTTCGAAGTCACGCTACCGACCAGTTTCGACTATGCACTGGCCGATGGTGCCATCCGCAAGCCGGTCAGCGAGTGGCTGCAGTTGGGTCTGCAATTGCCCGCAGGCGTCGCCCTGCCACCTGGCGCCGCACCGCTCTCGGCGTCGCTGCTGCTGCCGGCGGGCTATCGCGGGCCGGGGTTCCTGGTACTCGACAACTTCCGCGCCATCCTCAAGTACAACAACTCGTCGTCCTATGGCCTGGCGGTCGGCCTGCTGTCCCAGCGCTTCAACAGTGGCGGGGTGATTCGTGGCAGTTGGCCCAAGGATGACCTGCCGCTCAGTCGCAGCGAGCGGATCGAATTGCAGACACTGCTCAGCACCAACGGCTACGATGCCGGCAACCCGGATGGGATCATCGGCGCCAATACCCGCAAGGCGATTCGAGGTGCACAGCAGTCGTTGGGTTGGCCGGCGGATGGCTATCCGAACCACAAGCTGCTGGAGAGCCTGCGCGAGCGCTAGAAAGCGGCGCAGTTCCTGTAGGAGCAGAGCTTGCCCGCGAAGCGTCTAGAGGCCGCACTGGCCTCTTCGCAGGCAAGCCTTATTCCTACAATGCATGTTGTGTCGCTGTAGTAGCGGCCCCCTTTCGCGGACACGCCGGATCGCCGCACCTTCTGCGGCTACAGGAGTCGTGTCGAATCTGGATAAGTCAGAGTCGGACCACGTCCTGCTCCAGCACCAACCGCCGCGCATCGGCATCCAGGCGCACCCGCGCGCCCAGCGGCAGTGTCAGGTTCGGATCACAATGCCCGCTACGCCATCCGGCCAATACCGGAATCCCCAACGGCCCCAGTTCCTGCTTCAGCAGGCGGGCCAGCGCCTCTGGATCGACTCCTGCGAAATCTCCCACCAACACGCCCTTCAGACCTTGCAGCTTGCCCGCCAGGCGCAAGTGGGTGAGCAAGCGGTCGACCCGGTACAGCGGCTCGTTGACGTCCTCGATGAACAGGATCACGCCATCGGTATCGATCTCGTAAGGCGTGCCCAGGCTGGCGCACACCAATGTCAGATTGCCGCCTTGCAGGCGCCCAGAGGAGCTTCCAGGGGCCAGGGTGGTCAACGGATAGGCATTGGGGTGTTCCAGCGCGTCACCGGCCTTCAAACGCCCACTGAGCAGATCGAACAGCGAAGACTCGGTCGGCGACTGCTTGCCCTTGAGCAGATCGATGTTGAACATCGGTCCATGAAACGTCATGAACCCGGCATGACGGGCAATCGCCAGGTGCAGCGCGGTGATATCGCTGTACCCGACCAGCAACTTGGGATGATTGGCGAGCAGCGGGTAATCGATCCGATCCAGCAGCCGTGGACAGCCGTAACCGCCACGCAGGCAGAAGATGGCGTCGATCTCTGGGTCGGAAAAGGCATCGTGCAGGTCGCGCAAACGGACCTCGTCGCTGCCAGCCAGGTAGCCGTCCCGCTGCGAGACGCCTGGAAAGATCCGCAGCTCATAGCCACGCGACCGAGCCCATTGCCGGGCTTCGAGCGGGTCGATGGCGACCGGCCCGGCCGGGGCGATCAGGCCGATCACCCCGCCCCTGGGCAGCGCCGACACCGCGCTTTGTTCCGGGTAGAAATCCCGCACGGGTCGAAGGCTGCCCATATCTCTTACGAAGCTCCCAGCAGCTCGGCCTTGACCAGCTTGGCCTGCTCGTCGGCGTGGTACGAGGAACGCACCAGCGGGCCCGAGGCGATGTTCTTGAAGCCCATCTTGTAGCCTTCCTCGGCGAACCAGGCGAAGGTGTCCGGATGGACAAAACGCTGTACCGGCAAGTGGCTGCGCGACGGCTGCAGGTACTGGCCGAGAGTCAGCATGTCGATGTCATGCTCACGCATGCGCTTCATCACTTCGATGACTTCGTCGTCCGTCTCGCCCAGGCCCAGCATCAGGCCGGATTTGGTCGGCACATGCGGCATCATCTGCTTGAAGCGTTGCAGCAGGGTCAGCGACCACTGGTAGTCCGAACCCGGACGAGCGGCCTTGTACAGACGCGGCACGGTCTCCAGGTTGTGGTTGAACACATCCGGCGGCTCGGCGGCGGTGATTTCCAGGGCGATGTCCATGCGGCCACGGTAGTCCGGGACCAGGGTCTCCAACTGTACGTCCGGCGACAGCTTGCGGATCTCGCGGATGCAGTCGGCGAAGTGCTGGGCACCACCATCACGCAGGTCGTCGCGGTCCACCGAGGTGATGACCACATACTTCAGACGCAGGTCGGCAATCGCCACCGCCAGGTTCATCGGCTCGTCGGCGTCCAGAGGCTTCGGCCGGCCGTGGCCGACGTCGCAGAACGGGCAACGACGGGTGCAGATGTCACCCATGATCATGAAGGTCGCGGTGCCACCACTGAAGCATTCACCCAGGTTCGGGCAGGACGCTTCTTCGCAGACACTGTGCAGCTTGTGCTTGCGCAGCAATTGCTTGATGCGGTCGACTTCCGGCGATACCGGGATGCGCACGCGAATCCAGTCGGGCTTCTTCGGCAACTCGGTGGTCGGAATGATCTTCACCGGAATCCGCGCGACCTTCTCGGCGCCACGCAGCTTGACGCCGGTTTCGACTTTCGCACGGGCCGGGCGCTCGGAAACATCCAGCGTCGGGATCAGGGTTTGCACAGCGTCTTGCGCAGTAGTCATATCAATCGATTCCGCCCGTGAGGGTCGTCTGCTCAGCATAGTCGAGGTGTTTGACGAGCTGCGCGCGCAGCCGGGCACTTACCTCGGCAAATTCAATCGGTCCTGTGTGGTCACGCAGCTGGGTCATCGCCAGCCCCGCATAACCGCAGGGGTTAATCCGTCGGAACGGTGCCAGATCCATGTCGACGTTCAACGCCAAGCCATGGAAGGAACAGCCATTACGAATCCGCAGGCCCAGTGAGGCGATTTTCGCGCCATTGACGTAGACCCCGGGGGCATCGGCCTTGGCTTGGGCCTGCACGCCGTATTCGGCGAGCAATTCGATCAGGCAGCGCTCCATCCGGCTGACCAGCTCGCGCACGCCAAAACCGAGGCGGCGAACGTCCAGCAACAGATAAGCCACCAGTTGGCCAGGACCATGATAAGTCACTTGACCGCCACGATCGACCTTCACCACCGGAATGTCGCCCGGCAGCAACAGGTGTTCGGCCTTGCCGGCCTGCCCCTGGGTGAAGACCGGCGGGTGCTGCACCAGCCAGACTTCATCGGGAAATTCTTCGGACTTGCGCCCGTCGGTGAAACGTTGCATGGCATGCCAGACCGGCTCGTAAGGCGTCTGACCGAGCTCACGAAAGCCCAACACGCCCGTCATCACAGCACCATGTGTACGAAGCCGGTGGCCCGCAACTCGCTGTTGATGTTGTACAACTGATCCTGGTCGGTGGCCACGATGTGCAGTTGGATCGTGGTGTACTTGCCGTTGCTGCTCTGGCGCTCGTCCACCCGCTGGTCGTTGACCGTCGCATGTTTGCGCACGATCTCGACGATCTTGTCCTTGTTGCCCACACCGGTGTCACTGATCACCTTGACCGGATAGTCGGTAACCGGGAACTCGATTTTAGGAGCTTTTACTTCAGTGTCTGTCATGACAATAACGGCCTCGTAAGCCCAGGCAACGGACGTGCCCCACACCCTGGTCGGGTGGGGGCACGCAAATCGACACGATGTAATGAAAATGCCGCGGTTGAAACTGCGTCAGTTGAACATGCCGTAGAAGAACATGCGGATGCTATCCCACAGGCGACGGAAGATACCACCTTCCTCGACCGCATCCAGCGCGATCAGATCGGCGCTGTGCACAACCTTGTCATCCAGTTTGACTTCCACTTTACCGATCACGTCACCCTTGGCGATCGGGGCGACCAGTTTCGGGTTGATGGTCATGCTGGCGGCAAGCTTTTTCAACTGGCCTTTAGGCATGGTCATGGTCAGGTCTTCGGCCAGGCCGGCCTTGACTTCGTGGGTGGTGCCTTTCCAGACCGGAGCCTTGGCCAGCTCGGTGCCCTTCTGATAGAAGGTCTGGGTTTCGAAGAAGCGGAAACCGTAGGTCAACAGTTTTTGGGTCTCGGCCGCACGGGCCGCTTCGCTGTTGGTGCCGAACACCACCGCGATCAGACGCTGACCGTCACGGACCGCCGAAGACACCATGCAGTAGCCGGCCTCTTCGGTGTGGCCGGTCTTCAGGCCGTCAACGGTCTTGTCACGCCACAGCAACAGGTTGCGGTTGGGCTGCTTGATGCCGTTCCAGAAGAACTCCTTCTGCGAGTAGATCGCGTAGTGCACCGGGTCGACACGGATAATGGCACGAGCCAGCAGCGCCATGTCGTGGGCCGACGAATAGTGCTCCGGGTTCGGCAGACCGGTCGGGTTCATGAAGTGGCTGTTGCTCATACCCAGATCGGCGGCGGTCTTGTTCATCATGTCGGCGAAGGCATCTTCGCTACCGGCGATATGCTCGGAGAGCGCCACACTGGCGTCGTTGCCGGACTGAATGATGATCCCGTGCAGCAGATCGCTGACGGTGACCTGCGAACCGACCTTGACGAACATCCGCGAACCGCCGGTACGCCAGGCGTTTTCACTGATGGTCACCGGGTCGTTCTCGCCGATCTGGCCACGACGGATTTCCAGGGTGGCGATGTAGGCAGTCATCAGCTTGGTCAGACTGGCCGGTGGCAGGCGCTGATCGCCATTGTTCTCGACCAGCACGTTGCCGCTGGCGGCATCCATGAGCACATAGGCCTTGGCGGCAAGTTGCGGCGAAGCCGGCAAGGCCATGTCATCGGCAGCCCAGGCGGCGGGCGCAATGATCAACGGCACAAGCAGGCACAAACGTTTGGCAAAGGTGGTGATGTTCATCCGTCTCTCGAAATCGCTAATGGAAACTTGCCCTTGCGGGCAAAACTAATCAGACAGCCGAAGGCTGCCCCGTATTCGGTTGCTCGCTCCACCACCCTTTCCAGGCTTTTATTATTAAACGAACCAACAACCAGGACCCGGCTCCTGAGAGGCTGCCGAATCCACCATTTTGCCTGTGTTACTCCGACGTCACCAGACTCGGCGAGCCGAGATTGGCCAGACGGACACTGTTCTGCACCTGCAGGACCTCATCCGGCGTGCCGATCGGTCCCATCCGCACCCGATGCAGTGTCTGCTGGTTGCGCACGATCGAACTGACGAACACCGGCGCCTTGACCATCGAGCTCAGCTTCGACCTGAGCAGTTCGGCAGCGTCCGGGTTCGCGAAGGCGCCCACCTGGAGATACTGGCCAGAGGCTGACGCAGGAGCGTTTTTTTTTGCCTCGACCTGAACGGGAACCACGTCGGTGGCATGTTGTTGCGGCGGTGGTGTCCACTGCTCGATGGCGCCGGTGGAGGCCGTCAACGCCGGCGTCGAGGCCTGGGCCACCTGCGGCTCGTTGAGCATCAACGGCGCCGGCCGGCCGCGCTGGGCCCACCATTGCTGCGGATCGATGCCCTCGACCTTGACCCGTGCCGTACCGATCTCGGCATAACCGAGCTTTTTCGCTGCGGCATAGGACAAGTCGATGATCCGGTCGGAATAGAACGGCCCGCGATCGTTGACGCGCAGGATCACGCTGCGGTTGTTGTCCAGGTTGGTCACCCGCACATAACTGGGCAGCGGCAGCGTCTTGTGTGCGGCACTCATGCCGTACAGGTCATAGACCTCGCCATTGGCGGTGTTCTGACCATGGAACTTGGTACCGTACCAGGACGCGGTGCCCTGGGCGACGTAGTTTTTGGAGTCCTGCAGCGGGAAGTAGGTCTTGCCCAATACCGTGTAGGAGTTGGCCTTGTAGGGGCCGGAGTGCAGGGTCGGCGTGGCGTCGGGAATCCGCGACACATCGACATCCCACCACGGCGCGCCATCCTTGTGGGCCCGATTGATGTCCAGGCCGGGCTTGGAGCGCACCGCATTGGAAGATGACGACTGGTAGGGCGAGCGACTGGTCGAGCAACTGACCACCAGCACCGCCAGCGTGGTGTAGGCCAACAGCTTCAGTGGTTTTGCAATCGGTAAAGCCTGCATTACTTGACGCCCCGTGCTTGGACCAACAGGTCAGACAGCTGATGCACGGCCATGGCGTACATTACGCTGCGGTTATAGCGCGTGATCACATAAAAATTCTTCAGGCCCATCCAGTATTCAGGCCCATTGTCGCCTTCCAGGCGAAACGCCGTCACCGGCATATCATCGCGCAGCGCATCATGACTCGACCAGCCCAGTGCCCGCAACTCCCCGACCGTCTTCACCGGGTCAAGACCTGGGCTCAGCCCCTGGTCGACCTGATCGCCGCGCACGTCAGCCCGACTAACCACCGGTTCGCCAGTCACCCAGCCGTGGCGCTTGAAATAACTGGCAACGCTGCCGATGGCATCGTCGGCGTTGGTCCAGATATTGATGTGGCCGGTGCCGTCGAAGTCCACCGCATAGGCGCGAAAACTGCTCGGCATGAACTGCGGCAAGCCCATCGCCCCGGCGTAGGAGCCCTTCAGACTCAGAGGATCGAGCTGCTCCTCGCGGGCCAGCAGCAGGAACTCGCGCAGCTCCTTGCGGAAGAATTCGGCACGCGGCGGATAATCGAAGCCCAGGGTCGACAGCGCGTCGATCACCCGGTAATTGCCGGTGTTGCGGCCAAAAAAGGTTTCCACGCCAATGATCGCGACAATCACCTGGGCCGGCACGCCGTATTCCTGCTCGGCGCGGGCCAGGGCCGCCTCGTGCTGGCGCCAGAAGTCCACACCACGGGCGACCCGGGCATCGGTGAGGAACATCGGCCGGTATTCCTTCCACGGTTTGACCCGTTCGGCCGGCCGGGAAATCGCATCAAGAATGCTCTGCTTGCGCTCGACCTGACGGAACACTTCCATCAACTGCTCGCCGGCAAAACCATAGTCGCGGGTCATTTCACCGACGAACTCGGCGACTTGCGGCGATCCTTCGTAATCACCGGCCAGCGCACCCGGCGCCGTCCCCAGACAGCCGACAAGGCCCATCCAGGGAGCGTATCGAGCGACCCAGTCGCGCATCACTTGCATTGAACTGTTCACCTTAATCAAACCTGTGCGATCCATTTGCGGTGGGTATGGATCGACATCAGAATCCCAAACGCTGACAACAGGGTCACCAGCGAAGTTCCGCCGTAGCTAATGAATGGCAACGGCACCCCCACCACCGGCAACAATCCACTGACCATACCGATATTGACGAAAACATAAACGAAAAAAGTCATGGTCAGGCTGCCCGCGAGCAGCTTGCCGAACAGGGTCTGGGCCTGGGCGGTGATCACCAGGCCCCGGCCGATCAGCAACAGGTAGAGCAGCAGCAGCACGCAGATTCCCACCAGGCCGAACTCTTCGCCCATCACGGCGATGATGAAGTCGGTGTGGCTTTCCGGCAGGAAGTCCAGGTGCGACTGGGTTCCCAGCAACCAGCCCTTGCCGAATACGCCGCCAGAACCGATCGCCGCCTTGGACTGGATGATGTTCCAGCCGGTGCCCAGCGGATCGCTTTCCGGATCGAGGAAGGTCAGGATCCGCTGCTTCTGGTAGTCGTGCATGATGAAGAACCACATGCCCACCGCCACCGGCACCGCAGCAGCCAGTACGCTGAGGATCCAGCGCCAGCGCAGGCCGCCCATGAACAGCACGAATGCGCCGCCGGCGAGCACCAGCAGCGAGGTGCCGAGGTCGGGCTGGCGCACGATCAGGATGAAGGGCACGCCGATCAGCATCAGGCTGATCCCCACATGTTTGAGCTGCGGCGGCAGCGTGCGCTTGGACAGATACCAGGCGATGGTCGCCGGCATCAGAATCTTCATGAATTCCGACGGCTGGAAGCGGATCACTCCGGGAATGTTGATCCAGCGCGTGGCGCCCATGGCGTTGTGGCCCATGACATCCACCACCACCAGCAGCATCACCCCCAGCACATAGGCCAGTGGCACCCAGCGCGCCATGAAGCGCGGCTCGAACTGGGCGATGACGATCATCGACACCAGGCCGATGCCGAAGGAAGTGGCCTGTTTGATCAACAGGTCCCAGCTTTTCCCACTGGCCGAATACAGCACGAACAGGCTGCCCGCCGCCAGGGTCAGCAACAGGACCAGCAGTGGACCGTCGATGTGCATGCGCTGCAGCAACGTGGCGCGGCGGCGCATCACATCCTCGCTGGAGAGGATGCGATCGAAATTGGCGATCAAGGCGTAGCCTCCGCTGTAGTAGTGCCCGCATATTCAGGCTTGATCCGGCCGTCCGGGCCCAACAGCCAGGCATCCATCACCTGACGAACCACCGGCGCCGCGACGCCGGAACCGGACTCACCGTTCTCGACCATCACCGCGACGACAATCTTCGGATTGTTGGCCGGAGCAAAGCCGACGAACAGGGCGTGGTCACGATGGCGCTCAAGGACCTTGGAACGATCGTATTTCTCGCCCTGCTTGATCGCCACGACCTGGGCCGTACCGCTCTTGCCGGCGATCAGGTACTGCGCGCCGATGGAAGCCTTGCGTGCGGTACCCCGTGCCCCGTGCATCACCTGCTGCATACCGTGGTTGACCTTGTCCCAGTCCGATGGATTGCGCAGGACGATGTCCGGCATCGGGTTGTCATCCTTCGGCCGCTGGCCCTCGACGGTCTTCGCCAGATGCGGCCGGTTCCACACGCCCTTGTTCGCCACCAGGGCCGTGGCCTGGGCCAGTTGCAGCGGCGTGGCCTGCATGTAGCCCTGGCCGATCCCGAGGATCAGCGTCTCGCCCGGGAACCAGGCCTGGCGGCGCGTGGTGCGCTTCCACTCGCGCGACGGCATCAACCCTGGCGATTCCTCGAACATGTCCAGGGAAACCTTCTGACCCAGGCCGAACTTGTTCATGTAGCTGGCCAGGCGGTCAATGCCCAGCTTGTGGGCCAGATCATAGAAATAGGTATCGTTGGAACGCATGATCGCGGTGTCGAGATCGACCCAGCCGTCACCAGTACGGTTCCAGTTGCGATATTTGTGATCGTAGTTCGGCAGCTCATAGTAGCCAGGGTCGAAAACCCGCGTCGAGGCACTGACCACGCCACTGTCCAGGCCAGCGATTGCCACCGCCGGCTTGATGGTCGAGCCCGGCGGATAGAGGCCGCGCAGAACCCGGTTGAACAGCGGTCGGTCAATGGAGTCGCGCAGTTCGGCGTAGGCCTTGAAGCTGATGCCGGTGACGAACAGGTTCGGATCGAAACTCGGCTGACTGACCATTGCCAGCACTTCGCCAGTGTTCGGATCGAGCGCTACCACCGCGCCGCGTCGCCCCCCGAGGGCTTCCTCGGCGGCTTCCTGCAACTTGATGTCCAGACTCAGGACGATGTCCTTGCCCGGCACCGGATCGGTACGCTTGAGCACCCGCAGGATACGTCCACGGGCGTTGGTCTCGACTTCCTCGTAACCGACCTGGCCATGCAACTCCGCCTCATAGAAGCGTTCGATGCCGGTCTTGCCGATGTGGTGGGTGCCGCTGTAGTTCACCGCGTCGAGAACCTTGGCCTCTTTCTCGTTGATCCGCCCCATGTAGCCCACCGAATGGGCGAAGTGCGCACCCTGTGGATAGTGACGTACCAGTTGCGCAACCACCTCGACGCCCGGCAGGCGGAACTGGTTAACGGCGACCCGGGCGATCTGCTCTTCGGTGAGTTCGAACAGGATCGGCACCGGCTCGAACGGCCGGCGCCCCTGGCGCATGCGTTTTTCGAAGAGCACGCGATCCTCGGGCGTCAGTTGCAACACCTCGACGATCACATCCAGCACTTCCTGCCAGTTGCCGGCCCGCTCGCGGGTCATGCTCAGGCTGAAACTCGGCCGGTTATCGGCAACCACCACACCATTGCGGTCGTAGATCAAGCCGCGGGGCGGCGGGATCGACTGCACGTGGACGCGGTTGTTTTCCGACAGGGTCGAGTGGTAGTCGTACTGGATCACCTGCAGGAAATACAGGCGCGCGATCAGCACACAAATCAGCAGCACGACCACCACCGCGCCGACCACGACACGGTTACGCACCAGACGGGCGTCTTTCTCGTGGTCCTTGAGGCGAATCGGCTGGGTCATTCGGCAGGCTTATTTGTGGTAGGGGTGGCCGGACAACACGGTCCAGGCTCGATACAACTGTTCGCCGATCAGAATCCGCACCAGCGGGTGCGGCAACGTCAACGGCGACAGCGACCAGCGCTGGTCAGCCCGCGCACAGACTTCCGGCGCCAGCCCTTCGGGGCCGCCCACCATGAAGTTGACCGTACGCGAATCCAGCCGCCAGCGATCCAGTTCGACCGCCAACTGCTCGGTGCTCCATGGTTTGCCATGGACTTCCAGCGTGACGACCCGCTCGTTGGGGCCGACCTTGGCCAGCATGGCTTCGCCCTCCTGACGGATAAAGCGGGCCACGTCGGCATTCTTGCCCCGGGTATTGAGCGGTATCTCCACCAACTCCAGCGCCAGTTCGGAAGGCAGACGCTTGGCATATTCGTGCCAACCCTCTTCCACCCACTTGGGCATGCGGGAACCGACGGCAATCAGACGCAGACGCACGGGCGAACCTTATTCCATGTCCTTGTTGAGCTTGGTGAAATACTCATGGGTATTTTCCGGGCTGTGGTGTGCGGCGCTGGCCGAACGGCTCTGCTCGGCACCCTGCCACAGACGCTCCAGGTCATAGAACTGACGGGCGCTGGCGGTCATCATGTGGACGATCACGTCATCCATGTCCAACAGTACCCAGTCGCTGTCGCCCCGACCTTCCTCGCCCAGCGGCTTGACGCCCAGTGCCTTGACCGCTTCGCGGACCTTGTCCAGCATCGCGCCGATCTGGCGGTTGGAGGTACCGGTGGCGATGATCATGAAGTCGGTGATGCTCTGCTTTTCGCGAACGTCGATCACCAGGATGTCCTGGGCCTTGACGTCTTCCAGTGCCGCCACGGCAATCTTGACCAGTTCGTCGCCCTTGAGCGGCTCACCGCTGATCACTTTCTCAGGCAACGGAGCACTTTTGAAGGTGCCTTTGCGCTTTACTTTGTTTACGTCGTTGTTCGTCATATAAAACTCGTTTTGCTCGTATGTTCGGGCGCTTCAATACACGGCTGTCCGTGTGTTCAAGCGCGCCTTTTCAGTTCGACGCACGGTACAGCCCGTGCGCATCGATATAGGCCAGGACCGCGTCAGGCACCAGGTAACGTACCGACTTACCGCTGGCCAGCAGTTGACGGATCTGGGTGGCCGACACCGCGAGGGGTGTCTGCCAGACGAATGTAATGTGCCCGCCAGGCCCCGGCAGGGCCTTCGGGTCGCTGACCGACCGCGCGGCCAGCAGGTTGCGCAAGGCATCCGGCGGCTCGCTGTCGGCATCCGGGCGTTGCAGCACCAGAATATGGCAATGCAGGAGCAGTTCCTCCCAGCGATGCCACGTGGGCAGGCCGCAGAATGCGTCCCAGCCCAGTAACAGAAACAACTGGTCCTCGGCGGCCAACTCGGCCCGCATGAGTTCCAGGGTGTCGATAGTGTAGGACGGTTTGTCCCGCTGTAGCTCGCGGTCGTCGACCACCAGCGGCGAGATGCCTGCCACTGCGCACTCGACCATCGCCAACCGATCGAGTGCCGAGACCTGCGGCGTGTCGCGATGAGGTGGCCGGGCGCTGGGCATCAGGCGCAACTCATCGAGGTCCATCAACTCTCCGACTTCCAGGGCACCGCGCAAATGGCCGATGTGCACCGGATCGAAGGTTCCGCCGAGCACGCCAATACGCCGAGGTGGAACTTCGCGAAGGGTCAAGGCGGCTGACTGGCGTTTATCGACCAAGTCAGAGCGACTCCTGACCACGCAACTGCCCGTCGCCGACCACGATGTACTTCTCGCAGGTCAGGCCTTCCAGACCCACAGGTCCCCGGGCGTGCAGCTTATCAGTAGAAATGCCGATCTCGGCACCCAATCCGTATTCGAAACCATCGGCGAAACAGGTCGGCGTGTTGAGCATCACCGAACTGGAATCGACGTCAGCCATGAAACGCCGGGATTCGGCCAGGTCCTGGGTGACAATCGAATCGGTATGGTGGGAACCGTAGCCGTTGATGTGCTCGACGGCCATGTCCAGGCCATCGACGACGCGGATCGACAGGATCGGCGCCAGGTATTCGGTGTTCCAGTCCTCTTCAGTCGCGGCCACGACCTCGATGATCGCCCGGGTCCGCTCGCAACCACGCAGCTCGACACCCTTGGCGCGGAACTGCTCGGCCATGGCCGGCAGAAAGGACTCGGCAACGGCCTTGTCCACCAGCAGGGTTTCCATGGCGCCGCAGATACCGTAGCGGTAGGTCTTGGCGTTGAAGGCGATGCGCCGGGCCTTGTCCAGGTCGGCATGGGCACTGACATAGACGTGGCAGATGCCGTCCAGGTGCTTGATCACCGGTACCCGGGCGTCGCGGCTGATCCGCTCGATCAGGCCCTTGCCGCCGCGAGGAACGATCACGTCGACGTACTCGGGCATGCTGATCAGTGCACCCACGGCGGCGCGGTCGGTGACTTCCACCACCTGCACCACGGCGGCCGGCAGGCCGGCCTCGTCCAGGCCGCGCTGGATGCAGGCGGCAATGGCACGGTTGGAGTTGATCGCCTCGGAACCGCCACGCAGGATGGTGGCATTGCCGGACTTCAGGCACAGGCTGGCGGCATCGATCGTCACGTTCGGCCGCGATTCGTAGATGATCCCCACGACCCCCAGGGGCACCCGCATCTTGCCGACCTGAATCCCCGACGGGCGGTAGCTCATGTCACGGATCGCACCGACCGGGTCCGGCAGGCTCGCCACCTGACGCAGGCCGACGATCATGCTGTCGATCCGCGCCGGGGTCAGCGCCAGACGCTCGACCAGTGCCGGCTCCAGACCATTGGCGCGAGCAGCGGCCAGGTCGAGCTCGTTGGCGGCAACCAGTTCGTCACGCGCACCATCCAGCGCGGCGGCGGCGGCATGCAGCGCACGATTCTTCTGCGCGGTGCTGGCACGGCCGATCACGCGGGAAGCCTCGCGGGCTGCGCGACCCAGGCGGGTCATGTAGTCAAGAACGGACTCGGTCATGGTCTAAGGAGGTCTTGGCAAAGAAGAAAGCGGCCGATTATAGCTCTCGCGCCGCCTCACGGACAGCGGTGCCGGGCGGATGGTCGAAATGCGCCACAAATAACGGCCATTCAGCCTGGATTAAGGGCAAAATCGGTATGATCGATCACCAAACAGCCTTGGATGCCTTTCAGCAACGATGTCCAACCTGACACCCCTTCCTCTGCCAAACGCCCTGCCAGACAGCTTTTTCGACCGCGACGCACAACTGCTCGCCCGCGAGCTGCTGGGAAAAGTCATACGCCACCGCGTCGGCGATCTGTGGCTCGCGGCGCGCATCATAGAAACCGAAGCCTATTACTTCGAGGAAAAAGGCAGCCATGCCTCGCTCGGCTATACAGAAAAGCGTAAGGCTTTGTTTCTGGATGGCGGACACATCTATATGTATTACGCCCGGGGTGGCGATTCGCTGAACTTCAGCGCCCAGGGACCGGGGAACGCGGTCCTGATCAAATCGGCCTATCCCTGGACCGATGAACGCTCCGGACCCGCCAGCCTGGCGCAGATGCAACTGAACAACCCCGACAGCCGGGGCGGCCCACGCCCGGCGCAGAAACTGTGTGCCGGCCAGACACTGCTGTGCAAGGCACTGGGGCTGAAGGTGCCGATCTGGGACGCCAAACGCTTCGATCCGCAACGGCTGTATGTCGAAGACGTCGGCAATAAACCGAAACAAATCATTCAGACCACCCGCTTGGGCATTCCCCACGGGCGGGACGAACATCTGTTGTACCGCTTCGTCGATGCCGAGTATGCCACCTGCTGCACCCGCAACCCCTTGCGGCGAGGACAGGTCGAAGGCAAGGACTACCACCGACTCCCCTGAACAAGGAAATTTTCCATGGGTCCATGGCTCGATAGCATCACCGGCTGGCTGACAGCCAATCCCCAGTGGCTCGGTATGGCCCTGTTCATCGTCGCTTGCATCGAATGCCTGGCCATCGCCGGGATTATCGTGCCCGGCACGGTACTGCTGTTCGCCATCGCGGCCCTCGCGGGCAGCGGCGCCCTACCCCTGGGTGAAACCTTGCTGCTGGGATTCCTAGGCGGCTTGCTCGGTGACGGGTTGTCCTACACCCTCGGCCGGCGCTTTCACCAGAACATCCGGCGCCTGCCCGGCCTGCGCCAGCATCCGGAATGGATGAGCGGTGCCGAGTCCTACTTCCAGCGCTACGGTATCGCCAGCCTGCTGGTCGGACGCTTCATTGGCCCACTCAGGCCGATGCTGCCGATGATTGCCGGCATGTGCGACATGCCACTGCCACGCTTCATCGGCGTCAGCCTGATCGCCGGAGCCGGCTGGTCGGTGGTTTATCTGTTACCGGGCTGGGCCACCGGCGCGGCCTTGCGCCTGCCGCTGCCCGAGGGCTTCTGGCCACAGACCGCAGTGGTCGCGGCCGGCCTGGCGGCGCTGGTCGGCCTGTGCATCCACTGCAGCCTCAAGCGCCATCCGCGGGCGACGCTGCTGATCTCGGGCCTGTGCCTCGCGCTGCTGATCGGTCTGTTTCTCGGCTACCCGCACCTGCACGCCTTCGACCAGGGCCTGATGACGCTGATCCAGGAACATCGCGACAGCACCCTCGACCTGATCGCCGTGATCATCACCCGCCTGGGCGATTTCCGGACCCAGTTCATCGTCGCAGCCGTGCTCACGGTCCTGCTGTTCCTTGCCCGGCAATGGCGGCATGCGGTGTTTTTTGGTGCCACCCTGGCGCTCACGGCAATCGGCAACACCGTCACCAAGCACCTGTTCGCACGCATGCGCCCGGAAGTGCTGACCGATCCGATCACCAGCTACAGCATGCCCAGCGGGCACAGTTCGGGGTCGTTTGCCTTCTTCCTGATGCTGGCGGTGCTGGCCGGTCGCGAGCAACCGCCCAGAATGCGCGTGACCTGGCTCCTGCTGGGCTGCCTGCCGGCGTTCGCGGTGGCGTTGTCGCGGGTGTATCTGGGCGCACACTGGCCGACGGACATTCTCGCCGGGGCATTGCTGGCCATCGGCGTACTGGCCGCCAGCCTGACCCTCAGCCAGCGTCACTTGCCACTGACAGCCATGCCACCCAAAGCCTGGTGGCTGATTCTGCCAGCGGCCGTGGCGTTGTACGGTTTTCATGCGCTGTGGCACGTGGAGCATCAGGTGCTGCGGTACGCCTACTAGCCAACGGCCATAGGCACCGACTCAGGTGAACAGCTCTCCCTGCAACTCGTCGAGCAGCGCCTGGATGGCATCCAGCCGCTGCTGCGGGTCGTCGAGTTCCAGCAGATCGATCTTGTCCGCATCGGAAAAGGGCAGCAGATAAGACAGTTGATTCGCCAGCGACTGCTGCCCGGAGGCTTCGCTGCCCATGTCCAGGGCGGCGACCATCGGGTGCTCGGCCAACGCCTTGAGCAAGGCCACCAGATCCTCGTCCTCCTCCTGCAACGGCTGCTCGGGAATCTCGTCCAGCCACTCGACCTCGGCAACGATCAACTGATCCTTCTGCAATGTGCTGTCGAGCACCCGAAAGCGCCGACCGCCTTCAACACGAATCCCCAACAGGCCATTGTCCTGCTGCTGGAAGTCGCGGATCAGCGCCTCGCAGCCAATCAGCGCAAAGCCTTGTGGCGCCTGGCCGACTTCTTCACCGTCAAGGATGCACACCACGCCAAAACCGCTGCCCTGTTTCATGCAGCGGCTGATCATGTCCAGGTAGCGCGCCTCGAAAATCTGCAGATCGAGGGTACAACCGGGGAACAACACAGTGTTCAGGGGGAACAGCGCCAAGCTCATAGAGACTTCCTTAAACCACCCAAGTCACGATCAACGGCAACAGGACCGCCGTGCTCACACCCATCAAACTCATCGCCAGCGCCGCGAAGGCACCGCATTCGTCACTTTCCTGCAGGGCCACGGAGGTCCCCACCGCGTGGGCGGTCATGCCCAGGGCCATGCCCCGGGCCTCGGGCCGATGCACGCCCAGGCGCGTCAACAACGCGGGACCGGCAATCGCCCCGATCACGCCAGTGATCAGCACAAAGACAGCAGCCAAGGCTGCCACACCACCGATCTGCTCGGCCACCAGCATGGCGATGGGTGATGTCACTGACTTCGGTGCCATGGTCATCAACATCCTCGGCTCGGCACCGAACAGCCAGCCCAACAGGACACACAAGCCTGTGGCAATCACGCCGCCAATCACCAGCGTAGTAAAAATCGGCCAGAACAATTGCCGGATCCGCCGCAGGTTGAGGTACAACGGCACCGCCAGTGCCACCGTCGCCGGGCCGAGCAGAATACCGAGAATTTCAGTGCTCTTGCGGTACTCGGCATAATCCAGGCCGCACAGCAGCAACACGCCAACCACCAGCGCCATCGAAGCCAGTACCGGCTGCAGGAAGATCCAGCGGGTTTTCTCGAACCCGGCCAGCACCAACTGATAGGCCCCCAGGGTGATACCGATGCCAAACAGCGGATGATGAATCACCGCCGCCCACGCACCTTGCCAGTCCAGTGTCATTGTCCGCCCTCGCGCCGATCCTTGCGCTGGATCAGCCAGTTCATCAACACCCCGATCAGGGCCATGGAAACCAGCACCGACACCACCAGCGAGCCAACGATGGCCCAGAAGTCCGCGGCGATTTCCGCGGCATAGACCATCACCCCAACGGCCGGCGGCACCAGCAGCAGCGGCAGGTAACGCAGCAGGCTGCTGGCGGCCTCGTTCAACGGCGCACCGACCTCGCCGCGAATCAGCAGGAAAGCCAGCAGCAGCAGCAAGCCGATGATCGGTCCCGGCAACACCGATACACACAAATGATTGATCGCCGTACCAAGCAACTGAAACAGCACCAGCCAGGTCAGGCCGCGTAGCAACATCGGAGCTCCCCCTCGATAAGGCATCCATTATAAGCATGCCGATACGCCGGTATTCGCCAAAGCCATGGAAGCTTGACCGGGCACAAGCACCATGATGATCTACAGTGGATGCCAAGGGCTGCAAGGCGCTCTACGAAAATTCGCCGCGCCGGCCGTTTTCGTAGAGCGCCTGCCCAAGGCCTGATAGAACTCGATAGACCAAGGAGAGGCTCAATGCCCTATGTACCCGTAGCGCAACTCAATGACTATGTCGGCAAGGAACTGGGACGTTCCGAATGGTTCACCATCGACCAGGAGCGCATCAACCTGTTCGCGGAGGCCACCGGCGATTATCAGTTCATTCACGTCGACCCGGTCAAGGCTGCGCAAACGCCATTTGGCAGCACCATTGCCCATGGTTTCCTCTCGCTGTCGCTGATGCCCAAGCTGATGGAAGACATCCTGATCCTGCCCGAGGGCGTGAAGATGGTTGTCAACTATGGCCTGGACAGCGTGCGGTTCATCCAGCCAGTGAAAGTCGACTCCCGGGTACGACTCAAGGTCGACCTGGTCAGCGCCGTCGAGAAGAAACCCGGCCAATGGCTGCTCAAGGCCACCGCCACTCTGGAGATCGAAGGCCAGGAAAAACCTGCCTACATCGCTGAACCTCTGTCGCTCTGCTTCGTCTGAAGCAAAACCCGAGTACAGGCATGAAACAGCGCCACGCGCTGTTTCATGCTTTCCCACTAGACACAACATAATGCTACGGCATACTCGGTCCCTTAATTGCCCGGATCCCGTTATGCGCCCATTTGTACCCGTTGCCCTGACCTTGCTGCTCACCGCCTGCGGTGATGGCGAATCACTGTTGCCGCCAGACGCCCGTCTGCCGGACGGTGGCCGCTACCGTGGGGAAGTGGTCAACGGTCTGCTGCAAGGCCAGGGGCGCATCGACTACCCGAGTGGCAGTTGGTATGCCGGCCAGTTCGTCGATGGTCAGTGGCATGGCGATGGCGAGTGGCACGGCAGTAATGGCGAGGTCTACAAGGGCCAGTTCCAACACGGCCTGTTCCACGGCCAGGGCACCCTGACGCTCCATGACAGCAGCTACACCGGCGGCTTCAAACTGGGCCGGCGCAACGGCGAAGGCACCCTCAAGGAAGCCGGTATGACCTACCGGGGCGAATTCAAGGACGACCAGTATTCCGGCCTCGGCCACCTGGAGCTGGAAGACGGCAGCCAATACCAGGGCGAGTTCGCCCACGGCAAACCCAACGGCGAAGGCCAGCGCAGCGACTCCAGCGGCAACCAGTTCACCGGACGCTTCGTCAACGGCCAACTGGAAGGCGCCGGTACGTTCAACAGTGCCGAGGGCGATCAATACGCCGGAGGGTTCAAGCACAACCAGTTGAACGGCAAGGGCCGCTATGAAAATGCCGACGGCGATGTCTGGATCGGCGAATTCAAGGATGGTGTGCTCAATGGCAAGGGCGAACTGATCGGTGTCGACGGCAGCCATTATCGCGGCGAGTTCAGCGAGTGGCGCTTCAACGGTTTTGGCCACCTGAACCTGGCCGACGGCAGCAGCTACATCGGCGAATTCGCCAGCGATACCTACGAGGGCCGGGGCATCCTGACCCTGGCTGATGGCAACACCCAAAGCGGCATCTGGGCCAATGGCCAGCGCGTTCGCGATGCCAACGGCAAACTGCTGCCGGACCAGTTGGAACTCGGCCTGCTGGCCCAGGGTCCATTGCTGGACAAGGCCCTGAGCGCAGTGCCGGCATCGACCCCGGCCATCGAGCTGTACAGCCTGGTATTGGCCGGAGACGGCAAGCAAAGCGTCTTCATGCGCGAGGCCGACTACGTCAACAGCATGCTCGCCAGCCGCTTTGGCGCCTATGGCCAGATCAGACTGGTGAACCACCGCGACCATCTGCTCGACCGACCGATGGCCACCCGTGAGAACCTGCACCGTGCCGCTCAGACGCTGGCCGAACGCAGCGGCCCGGAAGACCTGATCTTCATTTACCTGACCAGTCACGGCACCCACGACCACGAACTGGTACTGGATCAGCCGCGCCTGGAACTGGCCGACCTGCCCGCCGATGAAATGGCCTCGGCCCTGGCCCCGTTGAAGAACCGTGACAAGGTCATCGTCATTTCAGCCTGCTACTCCGGTGGTTTCATCCCGGCCCTCAAGGATGAAAAGACCCTGATCATGACCGCCTCGCGGGCTGATCGGGTGTCCTTCGGCTGTTCCGAGGAAGCGGATTTCACCTACTTCGGCGACGCCCTGTTCGCCCAGGCACTGAACCAGACCGACGACTTGCAGCAAGCTTTCAACCTGGCCAAAACCCACGTCGCCGAACGCGAACAGGCCGACAACTTTGAAGCCTCGGAACCGCAGATCTGGGCGCCCAAGGGCGTACTGGCCCACTGGCAGCAACTGCGCAAGCAACAGGCAAGAAAAGCATTGCAAAGCGCTTCACTGGACAGCAAGGAAGCCAAGAGCAACTAAGCTGATTCGTATCAAGGGAGACAACTCATGTACTTGACGCCTCAGCATATTCTCCTCGCTGGAGCCACCGGCCTGACCGGTGAACACCTACTGGACCGCCTGCTCAACGAGCCGACGGTCAGCCGCGTCCTCGCCCCATCGCGCAGACCGCTGGCCAAACATCCGCATCTGGAAAACCCGGTCGGCGACCTGGTGACCTGCCTGCCGCAACTGAGCGGTCGCGTCGACCTGGCCATCTGCTGCCTGGGCACCACGATCAAGCTCGCCGGCTCCGAGCAAGCCTTCCGCGCCGTCGACCATGACATGGTCGTGGCCTTCGGCAAACGCGCGCGGGAGCTGGGTGCCCGCCACCTGATCGTGATCAGCGCGGTGGATGCCAACCCCAAAGCCAAGGTGTTCTACAGCCAGGTCAAGGGCGAGATGGAAGAGTCGTTGAAAACGCAGGGCTGGCCGCAATTGACCATCACCCGTCCGTCACTGTTGATTGGCGAACGCCGCGAACCGCGCCTGGCCGAGCAACTGGCGGCGCCGCTGTCGAAGTTGATTCCCGGCAAGTACCGTGGGATCGAAGCCTGCCAACTGGCCCGAGCGCTGTGGCGCCTGGCACTGGAAGAACAGGATGGGGTACGGATCGTCGAGTCGGACGAGTTGCGCCGCCTCGGCAAATAGATTTCGACAGGTAGATTTTCGTTGCCAGGGCGGGCCCCTTCGCGGGCAAGCCCGGCTCCTACAGGAGCACTCGAGCCCATGTAGAAGCAGGGCTTGCCCGCGAAGGGGACCACACAAGACTCAAACCCTACAACCCACCCGTCGCCTGAAACCCGACGCCCAACGCCGTGAACACCGACAGCGGCAACAACAGCGTATCGAGCAAGGCACTCGCCGGCAGGTCCACTCCCGGATAGCTGGGCGCCTCGGCGCCAAACCGGTCACGGGCACAACAGCCACCCTGCAACGCATACAGATCCAACCGCGTCCCGGCATAGACAAGCGGCGCGCCGGTCTTGCCGGCATCCAGCGTCCGCGCTGTCGCACACCCTGCCAGTTGCAACACCAGCATCAGGCACAGCAGCGACTTACTCATTGCTGTTCAAATGATGCTCACCCCAACGCGGCAACATGTCCTGGGGGATATTCAGCAGGTTGAGAATCCGCGCGACGACGAAGTCCACCAGGTCATCAATCGTTTGCGGCTGATGATAAAAGCCTGGCGACGCCGGCAGGATCGTCACGCCCATGTTCGACAGCTTGAGCATGTGCTCCAGGTGAATACTCGAATACGGCGCCTCGCGCGGCACCAGGATCAACTGCCGGCGCTCCTTGAGCGTGACGTCCGCCGCCCGCTCGATCAGGTTGTTGCAGGCACCGGTAGCGATGGCCGACAAGGTCCCGGTGGAGCAAGGCACCACCACCATCGCCGCCGGCGAACCCGAACCGGAGGCCACCGGGGACATCCAGTCCTCCTTGCCATACACGCGGATCTGCCCCGCCTGCGCCCCGGTGTATTCACTCAGGAACGCCTGCATCGACTGCGGCTTGGGCGGCAGGGTCACGTCGGTTTCCGTCGCCATCACCAACTGCGCGGCCTTGGAGATCAGGAAGTGCACCTCGCGATCCTCGCGCACCAGGCAATCGAGCAGGCGCAAACCATACTGCGCACCGGAGGCGCCGGTCATCGCCAGGGTGATGCGCTCCGGGCCGCTCACTGCAAAGCCTCGGCCAGCTTGCCGTGCAGGCCGCCAAAGCCGCCGTTGCTCATGATCACTACGTGCGTGCCGGGCTTGGCCTGGCTTTTCACCCGTTCGATGATCCCCTCCAGCGAGTCACTGACGATCGACGGCACCGTACACAAGGCCGCCGTTGCCCCCAGGTCCCAGCCGAGATTGGCCGGTGCGTACCAGATCACCTGGTCGGCCTGGACCACACTTCCCGGCAAGCCATCACGGTGGGCACCCAGTTTCATGGAGTTGGAACGCGGTTCGATGATGGCGATCACCGGTGCATCGCCGACCTTCTTGCGCAGACCGTCGAGGGTCGTGGCAATGGCGGTCGGATGGTGCGCGAAGTCATCGTAGAGGGTGACGCCATGGACCTCGGCGACCTTTTCCATGCGCCGCTTGACGCTCTTGAAGGCACTGAGGCCCGCAACCCCCATCGCAGGCACCACGCCGACATGCCGGGCCGCCGCCAGCGTCGCAAGGGCATTGGCGACGTTGTGCTGGCCGGTCAGCTCCCATTCGACCGTGCCCTGGACCAGGCCCTCGAACAACACCTCGAAACGCGAGCCATCTTCACTGAGCAGACGCGCCTGCCATTGGCCGCCAGCACCGGTGGTCTGCACCGGCGTCCAGCAGCCCATCTCGATCACCCGCTGCAATGCCGGTTCGGTGGTCGGGTGGATGACCAGGCCTTCACTGGGAATGGTCCGCACCAGATGGTGGAACTGCCGTTCGATGGCCGGCAGGTCCGGGAAAATATCCGCGTGATCGAATTCCAGGTTGTTCAGGATCGTCGTCCGCGGACGGTAGTGGACGAATTTGGAACGCTTGTCGAAAAACGCGCTGTCGTATTCATCGGCCTCGATCACGAAGAACGGCGTATCGCCCAGGCGCGCCGAGACCGAGAAGTTCTGCGGCACACCGCCGATCAGGAAACCCGGGCTCATGCCCGCGTGTTCGAGCACCCAGGCCAGCATGCTGCTGGTGGTGGTCTTGCCATGGGTGCCGGCAACCGCGAGGACCCAGCGCCCCTGCAGCACATGGTCGGCCAGCCACTGCGGGCCGGACACGTAGGGCAGCCCCTTGTTCAACACGTACTCGACCGCCGGGTTGCCACGGGACATGGCATTGCCGATCACCACCAGGTCCGGCGCCGGATCGAGCTGGGCCGGGTCATAACCCTGGGTCAGCTCGATGCCCTGGGCCTGCAGTTGCGTGCTCATCGGTGGATAGACGTTGGCATCGGAGCCCGTCACGTGGTGACCCAGCTCTTTGGCCAGAACAGCCATCGAGCCCATGAAGGTGCCGCAGATACCCAGAATATGAATGTGCATAGTCGACCTCGTAAAACATGGCCGCAGGTTAGCCCAGGGCGGGCGAAATCGCACCTTGTGTTTCAGATTCGAGGCGACTGACAGGGCTTCGCGCCCTGTCGTTCAGACACTGATCGCGTTGGTGAACACCAGACGGTTGCCGAACGGATCGGCGATCGGCATGTCCATGCTGCCCCAGGGCATGGCCTGGATTTCCGGACGCGCATAGCCGAAACCCTTGGCCAGCAGTTGTTCGCGGAAGGCTTCCAGTTCGTCGGTTTCGATGCGCAACGCCGAGCCCGGAGTGGTATCGCCATGGTGCTCGCTCAGGTGCAGGACGCAATTGCCCTTGGACACTTGCAGGTACAAGGGGAAACCCGGCTCGAAGCGATGTTGCCAGTCGATGTGAAAACCCAGGAAGTCGACGTAGAACTCCAACGCCTTGCCCTCGTCGAAAATTCGCAGAATGGGTGTGGTCTTGCCGAAGCTCATTGTCGGGTCTTCCTGACTATTCTTGATCAAAGCGCTTCGGCCACGGAGCGAGTTTCTTTAATGGCTTAGAGCCATCATTGCGCAAAATCGCGACATCGCTCGCAAAAACCTGACGCCAATCACCAGAATAGCCGGTTTGGCTCAGAGCATATCGTTGAGAATCCAGTCGATCACCGAAGTGCGCTTGGGCGCCCAGCCCAGCCGTTCACGCGCGTTCCTGCCACGGACCCGGCTGTTGGAGCCCAGACCGTAGTTGGCCATTTCGTAACCCCATTCGGCTTCGGCGTCGGCCAACGGCCAGTCCTGCGACTCACCCAGGTTCAGCGCCTTGGCCATCGCGGTGGTCATGTCGATGAACGAGGCTTCGCCGCTCTCGACGAAATAGAAGGTGCCCGCCGGATTGCCGGTCAGCGCCAGCAGGTAGAGCGCCACCACATCCTCGATGTGCACGTTGGACCAGATGTTCTGCCCTGTACCGACATGGCGTACCACACCGCTCTTGCGTGCCTGTTTCAGCAGCCGCGGCAACTGCACGCTGTCGCGCTTCACGCCCAGGCTGTGGCCGTAGATCAGGGTGTTGCAGAGCACCGCCGAGCGCACGCCGGATTTCGCCGCGTCGAGAACAAGGTTGTCGATGGCCACGCGCGCGGCCTTATCGACGGTCGGCTCCGGCAGGCGGCCTTCGTAATAGACGACATCGCTGGCCTTGCCACCGGAAGCGTCGCCGACGATGCTCGAACCGCTGGTGTGCAGGAACACCTTGCCGCTGCCGCGCAAAGCACCGAGCAGCGCTTCGACCGCCCCACGATGGTCGCTGCTGGCGGCATTGATCACCGCATCGGCTTGGCGGGCCTGCTCGGTGAGCAGTGGGCTGTCATCCAGAGTGCCGATCACCGGTGTGATACCCAGCCCGCGCAACTCCTGCGCCTGCTCGGCGCTGCGCACCAGCCCGGTGACCTGATGGCCAGCGGCGACCAGACCGGTCGCGATGGAACCACCAATGAATCCGGCTGCACCGGTAACGAATACGTTCATGAAGAAACTCCGTGCATGAATAAGTGATGAGGCCAGTATCGAAAACTTATCCGTGCCGAATAAGCCCCTATTACCCAATTCACTCTTGCGCTGGAGTCACGAATAGCCGACTGATAGCCAGCACCCGGTCTGGATTGCCGCGGCCGACCTCTAGGCCACCCCTGGCCCCGCATACCCCGCCAACTTGCCCTGGATGAAATCAAGGAAACACTGAATGCGCAACGCCAACTGCGAGTTGCGGTAATACACCGCATGGATCGGCTGGCGGTAGCCGCTGTTGGCGTCGGGCAGGATCACCTGCAGGCGACCGGACTGGATGTCCTGGTGGGTCATGAAGTGCGACAGGCAGACGATGCCCTGGCCTTCCAGCGCCAATTGACGCAGGGTCTCGCCACTGGAGGCAGCGATGTCGGGACGGATCAGCCAGCGGTCACCCTGGGCATGACGCAGCGGCCAGTGGTTGAGGCTTTCGGTCTGGGTGAACCCCAACAGGGTATGGGTGGATAACGCGTCGACGCTGGTCGGCACGCCGTGACGCGCCAGGTAGGCGGGACTGGCGAGGATGTTCAACGGGCTGCTGCCCAGCGAACGGGCGTGCAGGGTCGAGTCGGCCAGGTTGCCGATACGGATGGCGATGTCGGTGCTCTGCTCCAACAGGTCGATGATCAGGTCGTTGCTGTTGAGTTCCAGCTGGATGTCCGGATAGAGGCTGCGGAACTCGGCGATGTACGGCACCACCGCATGCAGCATGAACGGCGAGGCGGCGTTGATGCGCAGACGCCCGGCGGGTGTCTGCTGGCGCAGGGACAGGCGCTCTTCCAGCTCGTCCATCTGGTTCAGGATCTGCTTGGCGCGCTCGAAGAAGAACTTGCCCTCCTCGGTCAGGTCCATGCGCCGCGTGGTGCGGTTGATCAGCGTGGTCTCGAGCTTGGCCTCCAGCCGCGACAGGCTGCGGCTGACCGCCGACGGCGTCTGCCCGACCTGCTCGGCCGCCGCAGAGATCGAACCGCACTCGATCACGCACACGAAAATCTGCAACTCATCCGACCTGGCTTTCACGCTCACCTCTCGACTCAAGGTCCTGATAGTAACCGGCCATGAGGCAAAAGGAACCTCACGCCGGCAAATCGAGAACCTTCGCCAGGTGCTGCTCGTAGCGCCGGATATCCGCCTCGATGGCCGGGACTTTCATCACGTCGACGCAGAGAAAGGTCGGCAGGCCAGTCATGCCGAGGAACTCGTTGGCCTTGTGGAACGGAAAGTACACCGCATCCACCCCCTTGGCCTCGAAGAAATCGGCAGGGTCGTCGAAGGCTTGCTGCGGTGCATTCCAGGTCAGCGACAACATGTACTGCTTGCCCTGGATCAGGCCGCCGCTGCCGTACTTCTGCGAAGCATCGGAGCGGGTCCGGCCATCGTTGGCATAGAGGCTGCCGTGGCCAGCGGTGAAGACTTCATCGATGTACTTCTTCACGGTCCAGGGTGCGCCCATCCACCAGCCTGGCATCTGGTAGATGATCACGTCGGCCCAGAGAAACTTGGCAACCTCTGCGGCGACGTCATAACCCTGGTCGATCCAGGTCTGCTGGACATCGCAACCGGAGCGGTCGAGATACGCCAGGGCGGTTTCATGCAGGGTCGCGTTGTAGCGACCGGCGGAGTGGGCGAACGACTTGCCGCCGTTGAGTAACAGGATCTTTTTCATGAGCAGCCTCGTGGAGCACGGACCCAAGGGCACTGCCCAGTGGCAGTCAGGGTCGACAGGTTCAAGTACGGGCCGCAGGTTAGTCCTCGTACCCTGCGCGAAAAAGACGGACTCACGCAAATCGCTTTTGCCTTAACGGCATGAATCCAGCGCCTATTGTTGCCTTAGCATTGGCCGCTCCCAGAACCTGCCCCGCACGGAGTGAATCCATGAGCCAACCCTACGGTTTTATCCTGCATGCCAAGACCCGCCCGGAAAAGGCCGAGGCCTTCGAGGCACTGTTTCGTGCCTACGTCGAACCCAGCCGCGAGGAAGACGGCTGCATCGAATACCACATGCTGCGCGACCTGGCCGATCCAACCCTGTTCATCTTCTATGAGATCTGGCAGTCGAAAACCCACCTGGACGTCCACTCGGCACTGCCACACATGCGAGCCTTCCACGAGCAGCGCATGGTGTTCCTCGAACGGGATTTCGATATCCGCCTGATCGAGATGCTCAGCCCGTCGTCGGCTAGCCGCTGATCAACAGGTGCCCGCCCAGCAAGCCCATCCCGATAAAAAACACCCGCTTGAACAGTACGGCGCTGATCCGCTGGCGCAGCCATTGACCGAGCAGCATGCCGAGCAGCGCCGGCAGCAGCGCCAGTAGCGAGGCACCCAGCGCGCCCTCGCCCAGAGCGCCGCGCCAGAACAGCCCTGCCGCCAGGGCCAGGGTCGACACGGTGAACGACAGGCCCAACGCCTGTACCAGTTGATCCTTGTTCAAGCCCAGGGCCTGCAGGTAGGGAACCGCCGGAATCACGAACACTCCGGTGGCCGAGGTGATGATGCCCGTGACCACGCCACACAGCGGCCCCAGCCAGCGTTCCGTCCGCCCGCCGACGTGCAAGGTGGGCAGGAACAGTCCACACACCGCGTACACCAGCAGCGCCGCGCCCAATCCCCGCACCGCCCAGCCGCCACCTTCGATCCCACCCAACCACAGGCTGCCGGCCCCGGTACCGAGGAAGATCGCCAGCAGCATCGGCCACAGACGATTGAGCAACACCGACAGATGCCCCCCCGCCGCCAGTTGCCAGACGTTGGTCAGGGTCGCGGGGATGATCAGCAGCGCCGCAGCCTGCGCCGGAAGCATAGCCAAACCGAGCAGGCCCATGGCAACAGTCGGCAGGCCGAGGCCAATCACACCCTTGACCATACCGGCCAGCAGAAAGGTCGCCAGCACCAGCATTGAAAGGGTAAAGCCGAGTGTTTGATAGAAGTCGATGAAGGTATTCATGGGCCCATGCTGAACCGACGGGCTCCATTTGAAAATCTGCGATTCCCTGAGCTAGCCTCTGTGAAAACAAGAGGCTTGCCTATGCACTTCGATCTGATCGACCTGCGCCTGTACCTGAATATCCTCGACGCCGGGAACATCACCGCCGGTGCGGCCCGCAGCCATCTGTCACTGGCTGCGGCCAGCGCGCGGATCCGTGCCCTGGAAGCCTCACTCGGCACGCCGTTCTTCCTGCGCGGCCGACGTGGCGTCAGCCCCACCCCGGCCGGCAAAGCGCTGGCCCAGCATGCGCGGCTGATCCTGCTGCAGAGCGAACGCCTGCGCGAAGACCTGGCCGACTACGCCAACGGCGTGAAAGGCCAGGTCCGCCTGCTGTGCAATACCACCGCACTCAGCGAGTATCTGCCGGAACGCCTTGCCGACTTTCTGCGTGAGCATCCGCCGGTGGATGTCGACCTGCAGGAGCTGCCGAGCCTGCGTATCGTCCACGCCCTCGGCCAGGGCGTCGCTGACCTCGGGATCGTCTCCGATGCCGTGGATACCCAGGATTTGCAGACCCGGCCGTTTCAGGACGATCCTCTGGTGCTGGTCATGTCCGCTGAGCATCCGCTGGCCGCAGTCCCGCAACCGACGTTCAGTGATGCCTTGCGTCATGAACTGGTCGGCCTGGCTGCCGGCAGTGCGCTGGCGGTGTATCTGGAGGAGCAGGCGCTGCACCTGGGCCTGCGTATGCAACTGCGGGTACGGGTCGAGAGCTTCGACGCGGTGTTGCGCATGATCGCCCGGGGAGCAGGCCCTGGCATCGTGCCCCAGGCCACCCTCGAGCGCTGGCCGGTCGACCCGCGCCTGGTCAGCCGACCATTACCCGAACCCTGGGCCCGACGAAAGCTGCTGCTATGCGCACGCTCGTTCGAGCATCTGCCGTCCTATGCCAAGGCCCTGCTCGATGCCCTGAGCAAGCCGGCCGAGACAGCTCGTGCGCGTATGGACAGGTGAATGTCGAACCTGGACATCCGCACGACGACCACCACCGCTAGGGTGCAGGCTTCCTTCAGAACCTGAGCCCGGAGCCCAGCATGTCCAATCCACCGATTACCGTCCTGCGCGACACCCACCCACTGCCGGTGCTCGACGCCTGCAAATGGGAAAAGCTCGAAGGCGATCCGCACACCGTCAATCTCAACGCCTATCACAGCGATGACGGCAGCAAGATCATGGGTACCTGGATCTGCACCCCGGGCAAGTGGCGGGTCGATTATGTGAAGTGGGAATACTGCCACTTCCAGGAAGGCTACTGCATCATCACCCCAGACGGTCAGGCGCCAATCCACTTGAAAGCCGGCGATATCTTTATCGTCGAGCCCGGCATGAAGGGCACTTGGGAAGTCGTCGAGACCGTGCGCAAGTACTTTGTATTCGCCTGACATCCCGCTACGTTTTGATTGTGCTCAGAACAGGCCCATCTGGCCGCCGATCAGCGTCGTGAAATCGTCCTGCACGAACGGCAGAATCGCATCCGCCACCGGCTGCAACTGCTTGGTGAGGTAGTGGTCGTAGTCGATGGGCGAGCGACGCACCTCCAACGGCTCCGGTCCGGCCAGGGTGATCACGTAGCTGATCCAGCCACCGCTCTGATACTGCCGCGGGCGCCCCTGGGCGACGTTGTACTCATCGGCCAGCCGCGCCGCCCGCACCTGGGGCGGGACGTTGCGCTGGTAGTCGCCCAGTTGCCGACGCAGACGCTTGCGATACACCAGCAGGTCATCCAGCTCACCCGCCTGGGTACGCCGGACATACTCGCGGACATACGCCTGGTATGGCTGGCGGCGGAAGATCCGTTGGTAGAGTTCCTGCTGGAATTGCTGGGCTAACGGCGACCAGTCGCTGCGCACGGTTTCCAGCCCCTTGTAGATCACCTCCTCGCTGCCGTCGGCGCGGACGACCAGCCCGGCATAACGCTTTTTGCTGCCCTCCTCGGCACCACGAATGGTCGGCATCAGGAAACGGCTGAAATGGGTCTCGAACTGCAACTCCAGGGCACTGCTCAAACCCAGTTCGCGCTGCAGATGCTCACGCCACCAGTCGTTGACCGCTGTCACCAGTTGGCGACCGATCTGCGCGGCCTCCTCCTGCCCATGGGCGCGCTTGAGCCAGACGAAGGTAGAATCGGTGTCGCCATAGATCACCGTGTAGCCCTGGGCTTCGATCAGTTGCCGGGTCTGACGCATGATCTCGTGCCCGCGCAGAGTGATCGACGAAGCCAGCCGCGTGTCGAAGAAACGGCAGCCGCTGGAACCGAGCACACCATAGAAGGCGTTCATGATGATCTTCAGCGCCTGGGACAGCGGCGCATTGCTTTCGCGCTTGGCCGCCTCGCGCCCCTGCCAGACGGTCTCGACGATCGACGGCAGACAATGCCGCGTGCGGGAAAAGCGCGCGCCGCGAAAACCGGCCACCGACTCGCTGTCCTCGGGATGCCGCAGGCCCTCGATCAGCCCCACCGGATCGATCAGGAAGGTGCGGATGATCGACGGGTACAGGCTCTTGTAGTCCAGCACCAGCACCGACTCGTAGAGGCCGGGTCGCGAGTCCATGACAAAACCGCCGGGGCTGGCCTCGGGCATGCGCTCGCCAAGGTTCGGCGCGACGAAGCCCTGACGATGCATCAGCGGCATGTACAGGTGGGTGAAGGCCGCCACCGAGCCGCCGCTGCGGTCGACCGGCAAGCCGGTGACGGTGGCGCGTTCGAGCAGGAAGGTCAGCAACTGGGTCTTGTCGAAGATCCGCGTGACCAGTTCGCAGTCCTTGAGGTTGTAGCGCGCCAGGGCCGGCTTGTCCTCGGCGAACATGCGGTCGATTTCGTCCATGCGCTGGTAGGGGTTGTCGATCGCCTTGCCTTCGCCCAGCAGATGCTGCGACACGTATTCGAGGCTGAAGGACGGGAAACTCCAGGTCGCCGAACGCAGCGCCTCGATCCCATCGATGATCAGCCGCCCGGCGGCCGCCGCGAAGTAATGGGTATTACGCGCGCCGTTGTCGCGCCAGCCCATGACATCACCGCCACGCCCCAGGCGCAGCGGGACGTTCAGCCGCTGGGCATGTTCATGCAGCACCTTCAGGTCGAACTGCACCAGGTTCCAGCCGATGATCGCATCGGGATCGTGCCGGGCCAGCCAATCGTTGAGGGCTTCGAGCAGTTCGCCACGGCTCTCTCGATACTCGAGGTTGAAGTCGACCTGGCTGGCATCGCCATTCGGCGGCCCGAGCATGTACACCTGACGCTCACCACACCCCTCCACGGCAATGGAGTACAGCTCGCCGCGCCGGGTGGTTTCGATATCCAGGGAAGCCAGTTTCAGTCGCGGTCGGTAGTCCGAGGTGGCCTTGAGCTGGGTATCGAGCAACGGTCCATCGGCATTCGACGTGCCGGCGAACAACACCGGCGCGGTGATGAAACGCTCCATCAGGAAACGCTCGGGTGGGCGGACATCGGCTTCGTAGACATCCACGCCGCCCTGGCGCAGCAGCTTCTCGATGTTCATCAGTTGGCGATGCTGCTGGCAGTACAGGCCGAGCACCGGGCGGTGGTGGAAATCCAACAGTTCCAGCGCACGCAGTTCCACGCCTCGCTCGCTGCGCAACAGGCGTTCAGCGCGCTCACGCTGTTCTGCGGGAATGAACGCCACCGAAGGTTGCGGCGGCAAACGCACATGGCGGGGACCGTCGTCGGTCGCCAACCAGAATTCGACCTGCGTACCCGCGGGGGTGTCGCGCCAATGCCGGGTCAGGACAAAACCCTGCTGTAGATCCACCACCGCTACCTCGAAACCGATTCCTGGCAGTGATTCTACTGTGTCGGGGAGTGGGCGGATAACGTTTGGGCACAAAGCCCGGAAAAAACCGAGGACCCGCCCGACGCGAGCCCCCGGGAAGAACCTTTACTCGGGTTTGCGATAGGCACCAATGATGGCCGAAAAGTCCTTGCCTCCCTCCCCGCGCAGGCTCATGGCCTGGTACAACTGTTGCGCCACGGCGCCCAACACCACCGGCTGGTGAGCCTGACGCGCTGCCTCGGTGGCCAGCCCGAGGTCCTTGAGCATCAGCTCGGCACCGAAGCCGCCGGTGTAGCCACGAGAGGCTGGTGCGGTCTCGATGATGCCCGGCCACGGGTTGTAGGTATCGGAACTCCAGCAACGCCCGGTGGAGCTGTTGATCACCCCGGCCAGCACCTGGGTATCGATGCCCAGTGCGGCGCCGAGGGCCATGGCCTCGCTGACGCCGATCATCGAGATGCCCAGCAGCAGGTTGTTGCAGATCTTGGCGATCTGCCCGGTGCCGACCTCGCCGCAATGGACGATATTGCGGCCCATCTGCGCCAGTACCGGTTGCAGGGTAGCAAACAGCTCCGGGGAGGCGCCGACCATGAAGGTCAGGGTCCCGGCCGCCGCACCGCCCGTGCCGCCGGAAACCGGCGCATCGGCCATCGCCACGCCCTGTTTCGCTGCGGCGGCGGCAACCTCCTTGGCGGTCTGCGGGTCGATGGTGCTGCAGTCCACCGCCGGCACCCCGGCGCCGATCCCGGCCAGGACGCCGTCCTCACCCAGCCAGACACTGCGTACATGCACGGCGGCCGGCAGCATGGTAATCACCAGTTCAGTGCCCTCGGCTGCAGCCTTGGGCGAACGGCTGATCGTCCCGCCGAGAGCGGCCAGTTCCTTGAGCACCACCTGGTTCAGGTCGAACAGGTTCAGGCTGTGCCCGGCCTTGATCAGGTTGCGCGCCATCGGCGCGCCCATGTTGCCCAGTCCGATAAATGCGATCTTCATGGCCTGTTCCTCACTCAGCGCAGGTTGATGGTGGTGTTCACGCCATGGTTCTCGCTGTTGTCATCGAACCAGCGCGCGGTGACCGTCTTGGTCTGAGTGTAGAACTGCACCACCTGCTTGCCGTACGGACCGAGGTCGCCGAGCTTGGAGCCGCGCGAGCCGGTGAAGCTGAAGAACGGCACCGGCACCGGGATCGGAATGTTGATGCCGACCTGACCGATATCGATCTCGTTCTGGAACTTGCGCGCCGCCGCACCGCTCTGGGTGAACAGGCCGGTGCCGTTGCCGAACGGGTTGGCATTGACCAGGGCGATAGCCTCGTCGAGGGTATCGACCTCCATCACCATCAGCACCGGGCCGAAGATTTCCTGGGTGTAGATCTGCATGTCGGTGGTCACCCCGGAGAACAGCGTCGGGCCGACGAAGTTGCCCTGATCGAAGCCCGGCACGACGATATCGCGGCCGTCCAGTTCGAGCTTGGCGCCTTCCTTGATGCCGCTTTCGATCAGGCTCAGCACGCGTTCTTTCGCCCGCGTGGAAATCAGTGGACCGACGTCGGTGCCCGGCTCGCTGCCGGCATTCACCTTGAGTTTCTGCGCCAGCGCCTTGAGGTCCGGCAGCCACTGTTTCGCCGCGCCTACCAGCACCACCACCGAGGTCGCCATGCAACGCTGGCCAGCCGCGCCGAAACCGGCACCGACCAGGGCATTGAGGGTTTGCTCACGGTTGGCATCAGGCAGCACCACCGCATGGTTCTTTGCGCCCATCATCGACTGCACGCGCTTGCCGTGGCGGCCAGCAAGGTCATACACGTGGGTGCCGACAGCGGTCGAGCCGACGAAGGACACCGCCTTGATGTCCTTGTGGGTGCACAACGCATCCACCACTTCCTTGCCGCCGTGCACCACGTTGAGCACGCCCGGCGGCACGCCGGCTTCCAGCGCCAGCTCCACCAGCATCAGGGTCGACAGCGGGTCCTGCTCGGACGGCTTGAGAACGAAGGTATTACCGCAGGCGATCGCCATCGGGAACATCCACAGCGGGATCATCGCCGGGAAGTTGAACGGGGTGATGCCGGCGCAGACACCGATCGGCTGGCGCAGGGTGTAGGTATCGACACCACCGGCGACATTCTCGGCGAACTCGCCCATTTGCAGGGTGCCAATCGAGCAGGCATGCTCGACCACTTCCAGGCCACGGAAGATATCGCCTTCGGCGTCAGCCAGGGTCTTGCCCTGCTCGGCGCTGAGCACCGCGGCGATGCGCTTGGAGTGTTCGCGGATCAGCGCCTGCAGCTTGAGCATGATGCGCATGCGGGCGCCGATGGGGGTCAGCTTCCAAGTCTGGAAAGCACGCTGGGCGGCATCGATCGCGGCGTTCACTTCAGCGGCGGTGGCGAAGGGCACCCTGGCCAGCACTTCCTGGGTCGCCGGGTTGACGATGTCGTGCCATTCATGGCTTTGGGATTCGACCCACTCGCCGTTGATCAGCAACCGGGCGGTCTTGAGGGTGGCGTCGGGCTTGAGAGAAACGTTCATGGAAGTCTCCTGAATTATTGTAATGGCCGAATCCTGAAACGGACGAGCATGGTGACCAGGCTGTTTTTGGAGTATAGATGTGCATTCTTCTAATAAGAACGCACATAAAAACCGGATCAACATGCAAAAAAACATCACGTCTTTGGGTTCATTGAACTGGGACGACCTGAAGTTTTTCCTCGAGGTTGCCCGTACCCGCAAGGCCAGCAGCGCGGCCAAGCGCCTGGCTGTGGACTACACCACGGTGTCGCGGCGCATCAGTTCGCTGGAAGCGGCACTGGGTACCCTGCTATTCGAAAAATCGCGCACCAACGGCTTTGTCCTGACCGCCGAGGGGCAACGGCTGATGGGTTATGCCGAGTCCATCGAAAGCACCCTGCACATGGCCTGCGAGCAGGTTTCGGGTTCTGGCGTGGCGCTCTCGGGGCATGTGCGCATGGGCTGCACGGAGGGTTTCGGCAGCTTCTTCATCACCCCGCAATTGAGCCATTTCGTCGACGCCTACCCGGCGATCTCGGTGGACATCCTGCCGCTGCCGCATTTCATCAGCCTGTCCAAGCGCGAAGCGGACATCGTCATCGCCCTGGAGCGACCGGAGCATGGGCCGTATGTGTGCTGCAAGCTGTGCGACTATCGGCTGCAGTTGTATGCGACCCAGCAGTACCTGGACCAGCACCCACCGATCCACCGCGCCAGCGATCTGGGGCAGCATCGTTTTGTCAGTTATGTCGACGACCTGGCGTTCAGCAATGAGCTGCTGTACCTGGCGAATCTGCTGCCCAATGCCACCGCCCATTTGCGCAGCACCAGCGTGATCGCCCAGTTCGTCGCGGCGCAACAGGGCCGGGCGCTGGCAATCCTGCCGTGCTTCCTGGCGGCCCAGGACCCGAATCTGCTGCCGGTGTTGCCGGATGATGTGAGTCTCACCCGGCAGTTCTGGATGTATTGCCGGGAAGATTTGCGCAAGTTGAAGCGGATCAATCTGTTGTGGGATTACATCCGCGAAGTCACGGAGCTGAATCGGCCGTTGCTGCTAGGTGAGGCGCGGGAGCTTCGATTCATCGATTAGTACGCCGTCCCCTGTGGCGAGCGGGCTCGCCCACCCACCGGCACATGCAGCCACGTTCACGTGAGAACGCTCTCAATGCCCCATCAGAATAATGCCGCACCGATAGCCCATCGATACGAGATTAGACTGAGACCATGCATAGCCCGCTAATGGTTTAGAAATCTCTGAAGTATCGATTTGAGGTTTACTATTTTTCCTGGCCTTCGGAGTTGCCTAAGATCGGCACATCGCGTTTCGCTCATGCTCTGCCAAGGGTCCGCAACGCGATACTCCGATAGGCGTCGGCAAGCCCGGCACCTGGCGTCAGTGAGACCGCCCCACAGAGGGCCGGCTCGATGAAAACCTTTTCCAACTGCCCCAACCACTCGTCCAGGCCCAGTGCCCTGGAGGGTTCCGAGCAGCTTGAGGTTTGGTCGAGGTCCACTGATGAAACTGGAGATTTTCCGCACCCTTTGGGGCTATACCGCCAGCAAGGCCCAGGCTCTCGACGAATTGCTCGAAGCCGGCTTTGACGGCATGGAAGCCCGACTGCCGCTGCAGGCCGGAGCACGTGCCGAGTTCGCCGCCTTCCTGCGCGCCAACCGCACGGGTTACATCAGCACCGTCTTCACTGCCTACGATGTGCTCCCCGAACAATCGGCCACACCTGCCGAACACTTGCGCGATCTCGAACAGAAGCTCGCCTGGGCGGCCGAGCTGGAGCCACGCTTCGTCAACGTGCTGGCCGGCAACGATCGCTGGCCCCTGGCGCAGCAGGTGGCGTTCTTCGGCCAGGCCATGGAGCTGGCCCGCCAGCAGGGCCTGACGTGCAGCTTCGAAACCCACCGTGCCCGCTCGCTGTTCAATCCCTGGGTGACCCTCGAACTGATCCGGCAACTGCCCGACCTGCGCTTCACCAGCGATATCAGCCACTGGGTCGTCACCTGCGAGCGCCTGCTTGATGATCCGGCCGACGACCTCGGGCCCTTCATCGAGCGCGTCCACCACGTCCAGGCGCGAGTCGGCTATGACCAGGGGCCGCAGGTGCCCCACCCCGGCGCCCCGGAATATGCCCGTGAACTGGCCTTCCACCAGGCCCACTGGGAAGCCGTCTGGCGCTCCCAACAGGCCCGTGGCTACCGCGTCAGCACGCTGACCCCGGAGTTCGGCGCCGACGGCTACCTGCATCACCTGCCCTTCACCAACGTCCCGGTCGCCGACCTGTGGTCGCTCAACGTGTGGATGGCCCGCACCGAGCGCGAGCACTTCGACCGTTTCTGTCACCCAACCCAACCGTGAGGCGTTCGCGTCATGCCCGAGAACAGTCATAACATTCCGGCCCAGGCCAACTTCAAGAGCATTCCGGTGGTGGATATCGCCGGGTTGTTCAGCGTCGAGCTGGAACACCGCCTGGCGGTCGCCGAGCAACTGGGTGCAGCGGCCAGCGAGGTCGGTTTCCTCTACATCACCGGGCACGGTATCGACCCGCAACTGATCGCCGACTTGCGCCAGGCGGCCAAAAACTACTTTGCGCAACCGTTCGACATCAAGATGCAGCACTACATCGGCACCTCGAAAACCCACAAGGGCTTCGTGCCCGAAGGCGAAGAGGTCTATGCCAAGGGCAAGCCGGACCACAAGGAAGCCTTCGATATCGGTTTCGAAGTGCCCGCGGACGATCCGTTGGTGCTCGCCGGCACCCCGCTGTTGGGGCCGAACGAATGGCCGACGCTGCCGGGTTTCAAGGAGGCCGCACAAGCTTACTACGCGGCGGTCTTCGCTCTGGGGCGCAAGCTGTTCGGCGGTTTCGCCCTGGCTTTGGGGCTGGAGGAAAACGCCTTCGATGCCATGGTCAGCCGACCACCGTCGAAGCTGCGTCTGATTCACTATCCGTTCGACGATGCCGCCCAGGACGCCCCGGGTATCGGCGCACACACCGACTATGAGTGCTTCACCATCCTGCTGGCCGACAAGCCCGGCCTGGAAGTGCTGAACGACCAGGGCCAGTGGATCGATGCGCCTCCGATCCCCGGCGCCTTCGTGGTGAACATCGGCGACATGCTCGAAGTGATGACCGCCGGTGCCTTCGTCGCCACCGCTCACCGGGTGCGTAGCGTGAGCGAGGAGCGTTATGCCTTCCCGCTGTTCTATGCCTGCGACTTCCACACCCTGATCCAGCCGCTGCCGAGCTTCGCCAAGGCCGGCCAGCAATACGAACAGATCACCATCGGCGAGCACATGTACGGCCAGGCACTACAGACCTACCAGTACCTGCGCCGACGCGTGGAGAACGGCGAGATCGCCCTGCCGGAAAAAGCCCGCAAGCCTTCGAGCTTCGGTCACCTGAAAAACCAGGCGCAGCCTTCCTGAACCTGTCGCTCACCTACCCAACCCGGAGTTACCGTCCATGCTCAAACATCTCCCTGGTCTGACCCTGCTCGCCACCGCCCTGTTCTGCAGCGCCAGTGCCTTCGCCGCCGCAACGGCCACGCCCGGCCAACTGAAAATCGGCATGGAAATCACCTATCCGCCGTTCGAATCCTACGACGCCGACAAGAACGTGGTCGGCTCCGATCCGGAGCTGTCCCAGGCCCTGGCCAAGCATCTGGAGAGCAAGGTGGAGTTCATCGACACCAAGTTCCCGAGCCTGATCATGGGGCTCAATGCCGGCAAGTTCGACGCGATCATTTCCGGCATGTACATCACCCCCGAGCGCCAGACCCAGGCCATGACCATTGCCTACGCCAAGACCGGCGCGGCGATCATGGTGCCCAAGGACAGCGGGCTCAAGCCCAAGGTGCCCGAGGATCTGTGCGGGCTGAAGGTCGGGCTGGAGCAGGGTACTACCTGGGTGGCACAGTTCCAGAAGCTGTCCAGCGAGTATTGCGTGCCCAAGGGCAAGGGGGCGATCACCGTGAGCGAATACCCGTCGGCGCCGGAGGTCACCCAGGCACTGCTGTCGAACAACATCCAGGCACAGGTGGAAATCGCCGGCGCCGCGAAGATGATCGCCGAGCGGACCAAGGGCCGGGTGGTGGTGACCACCGAGCATCCGATCTACCAGCAGACCCTGGGGATCTTCGTGAAGAAGGGCAATGACGCGACGTACCAGGCACTGCTCAAGGCGTTCGAGGAGACGAAAAAGAGCGGTGAATACGCGGCGATTCTGAACAAGTACGCACTGGAGGCGGCGGAGTAAACACAACCCTGTGGGAGCCGGCTTGCTGGCGATAGTGGTGAATCAGGTATTTCGTCATGACCTGACATACCGCTATCGCCAGCAAGCCGGCTCACACCAGGAGGGTGTCACCCGCGCCCATCCGTTTCTACAGGGGCCGTGTTTCTGCCCCACAGGCGCCAGGCCCTGAATCACCGAGGTTTCCATGCAATTCGATTGGCCCTATTTCCTTTCGCTGTTCTCGATGCCCGCCTTCTGGCAGGCCTGTGTCACGGTGGTCGAGCTCAGCGCCCTGGCCTGGTTCATCGGCATGGTGCTGGGCTTCATGCTGGCCTCGGCCAAGCTGTCAGCCTTGGCCTGGCTGCGCACCCCGGCAGCGGTGTACATCTGGTTCTTTCGCAGTATCCCGCTGCTGGTGCTGGTGGTGTTCGTCTATAACCTGCCGCAACTGTTCCCGGCGAGCGGCAGGGTGCTGTCCAACCCATTCTACTCCGGGCTGTTCGCCCTGGTGGTCACCGAAGCGGCGTACATGGCCGAGATCCATCGAGGCGGGTTGATCTCGGTCGCCAAGGGCCAGAAGGAGGCCGGTCGTGCCCTCGGCATCGGCCTGCTCGGGTTGCAACGGCTGATCGTGATTCCGCAGGCGTTCCGCATCGCGCTGCCGACGCTGATCAATGAATACATCACCGTGGTCAAGCTGACCTCGCTGGTTTCGGTAATCTCTCTGACCGAGATCCTCACGGTCGGTCAGCGTCTCTACGCACAGAATTTTCTGGTGATGGAAACCCTCGGCGCGGTGGCGGTGTACTACGTGCTGATCGTCAGCCTGTTCGGCTGGCTGCTGCAGCGTCTGGAACGTTATCTGGACCTCAACCAGCGCACGCCACAGACGCTCACCGACAGCGCCACCGCCAACCTCAGGGCGCGCCTGCTGCCGTCACCGGCGAGCGTCCGCACGCGGCCTATGGCCGGAGCCGCCCCAGCGCTGCAGTTGCGCAACATCCACAAGCACTACGGCAATCATGAAGTACTCAAGGGCATCGACCTCAACGTCGGTAGCGGCCAGGTGATCTCGATCATCGGCCCGTCGGGCTCCGGCAAGACCTCACTGATCCGCACCCTCAACGGCCTGGAAAGTATCGATCAGGGTGAAGTCGTGCTGTTCGGCGAGAGTTTCATCAGCGCCAGCGACCGCGCCAACAGCCCGCAGATACGCCAGGGCGTGCGCCGCATCGGCATGGTGTTCCAGAACTTCAACCTGTTCCCGCACCGCACCATCCTCGACAACGTCACCCTGGCCCCGCGTTATCACGGTGCCCGTCGCGAATCGAGCGAACAGCAGGCCCTGGCGCTGCTGGACAAGGTCGGCCTGCTGGCCCATGCCCACAAGTATCCGCACCAGTTGTCCGGCGGCCAGCAACAGCGGGTGGCGATCGCCCGGGCGTTGGCAATGGAGCCGCAGATCATGCTGTTCGACGAACCCACTTCGGCGCTGGACCCGGAACTGGTGGGGGACGTGCTCAAGGTGATCCGCGACCTGGCGGGTGAAGGCATGACGATGCTGATCGTCACCCATGAGATGGATTTCGCCATGTCGATCTCCGACCGGGTGATTTTCATGGAGAACGGCGTGGTCCAGCTCGACGCCAGCCCGCAGGAAATTCGCGAGGGTGACCAGGGTGAACGCGTGCGGCGGTTCATGGGGATCGGGCGGCAGGAGGCGGCGGCGTTGGATAGCGTGGGGAGTTGAGAGGGTGGGGTCTGTCGGGGCCTCTTCGCGGGCAAGCCCTGTTCCTACAGGGGGCGTGAGCCTGCAGGAGCAGGGCTTGCCCGCGAAGAGGCTCGCTTGGACAACCGCTACCCCAGCTCCAGCATCAGCCCGCTCAAGCGCTTGACCTTGCGCCGCACCGCCTCCTCGAACACCCCGCCACGGGGTTCGAGCAGGCTGAACCAGTCCTTGGCGCGGGTGATGCCGGTGTAGATCAACTCCTTGGTCAGCACCGGATTCAGCGCCTCGGGCAGGATCAGCGCAGTATGGCTGAACTCCGAGCCCTGGGATTTGTGCACGGTCATGGCGTAGACGGTTTCCACGTCGTTCAATCGGCTCGGCAGGACGAAGCGGACTCCGCCCTGACCATCGTTACGCGGAAACGCCACCCGCAGCACCTGCTGGCTCCTGTCAGCCCCCTCGCGCTCGGGCAGACGCAGGGCGATGCCGATATCGCCGTTCATCAAGCCCAGCCCATAGTCGTTGCGGGTCATCAGCACCGGCCTGCCTTCATACCAGTGCTGGTCGCTGTCGATCAGTCGCTTGGCGAACAGCGCGGCGGTGATCCGCTGGTTCAAACCCTCGACGCCCCAGGGCCCCTTGCGCACCGCACAGAGCAACTGAAACTCGTCGAAGGCGCGCAATACCGAGCGCGCCCAGTCTTCCCAGCACGGGTCATCGAGGTCGCTGTAGGCCGGCGGGCGGCCGCTGCGCATCACGTCGAAGTAATGGCGATAGCCCTTGCGGTTGCTGCCCTCGCCATCGAGTAGCAGCTTGTCGAACTTGCGGTCCTGCTCGCCCTTGAGCGCCAGGGCGAACAGGTCGGCATGGTTGCCTGCCTGCAACAGGGCACGAGCTTCGTCCGCTGCCTGCTGGTTGACCAGCCGCGCCAGCTGGCCGATCCCGCTGCCTTCGCCAAAGCGCCGTGAGTGACGCAACATCACCACCTGCTGGGCCAGTGGATGGCTGCCCTCGGCGACTTCGCGCAAGCCGCTGGTGCCGAGGTCTTCGCCACTGACCGCCTGCAGCCAGGCGCGCGTGGCGGCGCTGTAGCAACCGTCCTCGGCATCGCGGCACAGGTCGCCGAGCACGGCTCCGGCTTCCACCGAGGCCAACTGGTCCTTGTCCCCCAACAACACCAGCCGCGCATGCACCGGCAGCGCATCGAGCAGGTTGGCCATCATCTCCAGGTCGATCATCGACGCCTCGTCCACCACCAGCACATCCAGTGGCAGGCGATTGCCGGCGTGATGGCGGAAGTGCCGGGTGCCCGGGCGACTGCCGAGCAGGCGGTGCACGGTGGTCACTTCGCTGGGGATCCGGGCACGGACCGATTCATCGATGGTCAGCGAACGCACCTGGGCACTGATGGATTCGGTCAGGCGCGCGGCGGCCTTGCCGGTCGGGGCGGCGAGGCGAATGCGCAGCGGCTTGCCCGCCTCCACCGCTGGCGCCTGGAGCAGGGCCAGCAGGCGCACCACGGTGGTGGTCTTGCCGGTGCCGGGGCCGCCGGTGACGATGCTGAAGGCACCCCGCGTGGCCAGGGCGCAGGCGAGCTTCTGCCAGTCGATACGGCCACTGCTGCCAGCGGCGCCGAACAGCTCGGTGAGGCGCCGGGGCAGGTCGTCCGGGGTGGCTTCCTGTTCGGCGAGACGCAGGCGCAGAGCGCTGTCGATACGGCGCTCGTAGCTCCAGTAGCGCCGCAGGTACAGCCGTCGGCCACTGAGCACCAACGGTCGTTGCCCGGCGTCCAGGCTCGGATCGTCGGCCTGCGCGACCAGCGGGCTGGACTGCAACGCCTGGCACCAGGCCTCACCATCGAGCGCCACCAACAACTGTGACGGCAGCAGCAGCGCCCCACTCTGCACGTCGCCCTCCGGCGGCAACGACAGGGCGAAGTCCGGTTCACTCAGGGTTTCGAACAGGTCGAGGCAGACATGCCCGTGACCAAGTTGGTGACTGGTCAGGGCCGCCGCCAGCAGCACCAGCGGATCACCCTCGGGATCGAGTTCATGCAGGAAGGCCACGAAGGCCTTGTCCAGCGCCCGTACCCAGCCCCGTTCGAACCAGCGTTCGAGCAACAGCAGCAGGTCTTCGGCGCGACTCAGTGGCGCCAGTTCGGCGAGGCTGTCGTCGTTCAGTGCGGTGGGCAGCAGCTCGGCAAAGGAACGTTTCATAGCAGACTCCCCTGCTCCCAGGCGGGTTCGGATTTCGGTACGGATTTACCCTGGAACAGCAGGTCCAGTTGTTCGATCAACTGGCGTGGCGGCCTGGCGAAATAGGCACCCTGGCTCGGCGCGCGTGAGCCACGCAGGAACAGGTACAGGGCACCGCCCATGTGCCGGTCGTAGTCGTAGTCCGGCACCCGCGCCTTGAGCTGGCGATGCAGGGCCAGCAGGTAGAGCACGTATTGCAGATCGTAGCGGTTCTCGAGGATCGACTCTGCCATCGCCTGCTCGGTATAGGCCGCATCATCGGCGCCCAGCCAGTTGGATTTGTAGTCGGCCACGTAGTAGCGGCCCTGGTGTTCGAAGGTCAGGTCGATGAAACCCTTGAACATGCCATTGAGCAGCACCGGCTCGGCAGCCGCCCGAGCAACGCCGCCATGGGTGTGGCGACGGACCAGTTCATCGACCTGCTGCACATCGACCTTGTGGCTGGCGAACCAGAACTCCATCTCCACCTGATAGCTGACGAGGCTGTTGAGCGCCACGGGCGGCTGGCCGTCGCCGAGACGAAACGGTAACTGCAACAAATGCGCGAGCCAGTCGCTCAGGGTCTCGATCCAGCCCTTCCAGCCGCGCAGGTTGCAGCGAGGCGCGACAGCCTTTTCGATCAGCTCGCGGTCGGCCGTGAAGCGCTCGTCACCGGCCCACTCCAACAGACCATGGAGAAAGGTGCCGGGATTCGGGCCACGGGGAAAACGGTGAATGTCGCCGCCGCTGGCCACGACTTCGCGTGGTGCATCCGGGTCCAGCCGCTCGTCGTCGAAGAGTTTCTGGGCCTGGGGGTTTTCCGGTGCTTCGTCACTGCCGGCGCCCAACTGTTCGCTGATGCGCAGGGCGCTGTACGAGGCGATCCACCAATGCTCGGTGGCCTTGCGCTTGGGCAACAGTGGTTCGAGCAAGGTCGCCTGGTTACGGGGTGGCTGGTACGACAGGTCGTTGGGCGCGGGCAGCTCCTGACAGGCCAAGGCCGGGCAGTCCTGTTGCAGATCCCGCAGCCAGCCGGCCAGGCCAGTGGACTCGGCCAGCACCGCGCCGCCGCCGAGCAGGTAGCCCAGGGCCGACAGGTGCAGCACCGAGCTGTTGTGGTTGCCGCGCTTGAGGTCGGCCACGCCCAGCCAACAGGCGTGCTGGGCTCGGGTCAACGCCACATAGAGCAGGCGCAGGTCTTCGGCCAGACGCTCGTCGTCGGCCTGGGCGATCAGTTCGGCAGTGGGCTTGAGGCTGACCTGGGCCTTGCCGGCGCTGTCGTGGTAATGCAGCGGCAGCCGGCTGCCGTCCACTGGCTTCACCGAACAGATGAAGGGCAGGAACACCAGCGGGTACTCCAGCCCCTTGGACTTGTGGATGGTCACCACCTTGACCAGTTGCTCGTCGCTCTCCAGGCGCAGGATCTGTTCTTCACCGGCTTGCCCGGACAACGCCAGGTGCTCACCTAGGTGGCGGATCAGCGCCTGTTCGCCATCCAGCTCGCCGGAGGCCTGTTGCAGCAGTTCGGACAGGTGCAGCAGATTGGTCAGCACCCGCTCGCCGTCGCTGCGGGCGATCAGTGTCTGGGGCAACTGGAAGTCATGCAGCAGCCGGCGCAGCATCGGCAGTACACCCTGGGTCCGCCACAACGTGCGATAACCACGGAACTGCATGACCCGCGCCTCCCAGGCCAACTCGTCCTGGTTCAGCCGCTCCAGTTCGGCCAGCGGCAGGTTCAGGGTGATGCAGGCCAGGGCCGCGCGCAGCGGGCGCTCGACGTCCGGCTCGGCACAGGCCTTGAGCCAGGTCAGCAGGTCGTGGGCTTCCTGGGCGGCGAACACCGAGTCCTTGTCCGACAGGTAGACGCTGCGCACACCGCGCGCGGCCAACTCACCACGCACCGCCTGCGCTTCCTTGCCGTCCCGAACCAGAATGGCGATATCCGACGGCCGCACGCCCTGCAGCTGACCGTCGCGACTGAAGCCGACGCGCCCCTGCTGCCCGCCATTGAGCAGGCCGACGATTTCGCTGGCGCAACTGGCCGCCAACTGCTGGCGATAGACCGCACCGGACAGCGGCTGCTCGGAGGACAACTGCCAGACGTTCAGGGCCGCCTGTGGCTGGCCGTCGATCTGGAATGCTTCCTTGCGGCCCTGGGACGCCACCGACACGAACGGCACCGGATTCTCTTCGCCGTCACGGAACAGGAACGCACCCCGGCCCTGCTCACGCTGCTCGGCGCGTTCAAACACGTGATTGACCGAGCGAACCATCGCGTGACTGGAACGGAAGTTGGTGTCCAGGGTGTGCAGGCGACCACTGGTGGCCTGGCGTGCGCGCAGGTAGGTGTAGATGTCGGCGCCGCGGAAGGCGTAGATCGCCTGCTTGGGGTCGCCGATCAGGAACAGACCACCGTCGGGGCTGTTGTCCTCGATGCGATAGATGCTTTCGAAGATCCGGTACTGCACCGGATCGGTGTCCTGGAATTCGTCGATCAAGGCCACCGGGAACTGCTCGCGGATCAGTCCAGCCAGACGCTCGCCACCCTCGGCGCGCAAGGCGGCATCGAGGCGCAACAGCATGTCGTCAAAACCCATTTCGGCACGGCGGCGTTTCTCATCCTCGAAGCGTGCGCCGACCCAGCGGGCGGCATGCTCCAGCACGGCGGCATCGGGGGTGGGCAAGGCATCGAGGCTGGCCTTCAGGCCGGCCATCGCGTCGAGCGCGGGATGCTGTGGCGCTTCGCCTTTCCACGCTTCAGCCATACCCGCCGGGGTCAGCCGGGTGAAGCCGGTGCCGATATCCAATGGCTCCAAGGCTTCGTCTTCGGCCCAGGCGGTGAGCTTTTCGAACCAGGGCTCGAAGTAGCGCGCCTGCATCTTGCGGCCATCGACCGCCTTGCTCGCCACGCCTTGCAGGCAGAGTTCACGCAGCTCGACGGCCCACTGCTTCCAGGGTGCCTTGAGCTGCTGCAGGGCTTCACGGCGTTCGAGCAGACAGGCCTCGATCAGCTCGGCAGGCTCCGGCTCATCGTCCTCACTGTCACGATCCACGTTGCCGAACAGCGCACGCACTCTCGGCAACAAGGCATCAGGTCCGCCCCAGTTGGCGCGGACCCAGTGCAGCGCGTCCCCCTGCATCTTGTAGCAATAGAGCCGCCAGTAATCGCGCAGCACTTCGCCGAGCAGATCGCTGTGGTCGGTTTCCAGGGTCTGGGTGAACAGGCTGCCACTGTCGAAGGCGTGCTCGCGCAACATGCGCTGGCACCAGCCGTGGATCGTCGAGACGGCGGCTTCGTCCATCCATTGTGCGGCGATGTCCAGGCGGTTGGCGCAGGCCGGCCATTGCTCGGCAGCGTACTCGGCGCGCAGTCGGGCGATCAGGTCGTCCGGGGCCTTTATCTCGTCGCGAAAGAACCGCGCAGCTTCGGCCAGACGGGTGCGGATGCGGTCACGCAGTTCCTTGGTCGCGGCATCGGTGAAGGTCACCACGAGGATCTGCGGCGGCAGCAGCTCGCGTCCGAAACCGGCCATTTCGCCGCCGTGGCCGAGCACCAGGCGCAGGTACAGCGCGGAGATGGTGAAGGTCTTGCCGGTGCCGGCACTGGCTTCGATCAGTTGGCTGCCACGTAGCGGGAAGGCCAGGGCCAGTGGAGTCTTGAGGTCGTTCATGGACGCGGTTCCTCGGCGGTCAGTGAACGCCAGGGGGCTTGGAGCAAAGGTCGATAGAGGCTGTCGCACCAGCCCTCGAACTCTTCGCTGGCGACCAGCGCGTTGTAGTCGGTGAACTGCCGGGCGAGGGCAGCGCTTTCACGGCGTTCGCCTTCGCTGTTGATGCCATCACCGTCGTAGGTCTTGCGTGCGGCGGCCTCGCCCTTGAGCGGGTCCGGCTGGGATAACCAGGCGAAGGCGGTCTTGACCGCCACCGGCAGCGGTCGGCGCATGCCGATCTGCCAGGCCAGCAGCAATTCGCCGAGCAGGGTCTTGGCCCGCTCCGGCTCGAGTGGTGTCAGCAGCAAAGTATCGTCGCTGGCAACCAGCGCGGTGGTCAGCGGCAGCTCGCAGGCACAGGCCACCAGATGATTGACCCAGGGCTTGATCAGGCGATGCCATTTGCGGGCCTTGAGCGAACCGATGCTGTTGGGGATGGTGGTGACGGCGAGGTAACCGCCATCGCTGCGCTGATGCAAGCCGGCCAGCCAGCCTTCGAGGCGTACGCCCTGGCTGTCGACACTGACCGGCAGGGCACTGGGAACCGGCGTCGGCCATAACATCAACAGTTGTTGGTAGCGTTCCAGCAGACCGGGCAGTGGCTCGATCAGTTCCTGTTGCAGCAGTTCGCCGAAGCCGGCCATGGGCAGCAGGCCGCTGCCTTGCAGACGGCGAGCCTGGTTGCTCAGCGCCTGCTCGGGGTTGTCCGCCTGCTGCAAGGCGGCATTGAGCAGGCTGTCACTGAGGCTGTAGCGTTGCAGGGCATCGAGGACAAACGGCTCTTCATCGGCCAACGGTGCTTCGGCAGACTCGAAGAAGACTTTCAGACGCTGGCTGAAGAAATGCCGGACGGGGTTGCGCAGGAAATCCTGCAACTGCGCCAGGGTCAGAGGCTCGTCCTGAGTGTAGGGTGCGAGTTCGCTTCCAGGTTCGCCGGCATCCTGCTGTTCGTGCAATGTCTGCCATTCACGGGCGTAGCTGAACAGACCGGCATCGCCTGCATGGAAATAGCGGGCGCTGAAGGGTTGCAGCGGGTGTTCCTGGGTCAGGGCTTCGAGCAGGTGCTCGCCATCGGCATCCGACAGTCGCCAGCCGCTGGCGATATGGTCGCGCAGTTGACCGATCAGTACCGAGGCCGGACGCTCGCTGTTGTCGCGGATGCTGCGGCCCACCCAACTGATATACAACTGCTCACGGGCCGAAAGCAGCGCTTCGAGCAACAGGTAGCGATCGTCTTCACGGCGCGAACGGTCACCGGGGCGGTAGTCGCTGCCCATCAGGTCGAAGTCCAGCGGCGGCTGGGCGCGCGGATAGTCGCCGTCATTCATGCCGAGCAGGCAGACCAGCTTGAACGGGATCGCCCGCATCGGCATGAGCGTGCAGAAGTTCACCGCACCGGCGAGGAAGCGCTGGGACAGCCGACCTTGATCGAGGCCAGCCAGCCAGGCTTCACGGACCACCGTCAGAGGCAGTTGTTCCTGCAGGTCGACGGCTTCGCAGGTTTCCAGCCAGGTCGCGCGCAGTTGTTCGAGCTGGATCAGCAGATAATCGTCGTGTTCGGTGCTGGCCAGGAAGAACAGTTGCAGCAGCGCTTGCAGGCGTTCGCCCCATTGCTGCGGGCGAGCCGGTTCGCAGAGTTCCTGGTGGGCGATTTCCAGGGCATCGAGCAAGGCCACCACCGGACCGATCAGCGCGGCATCGAGGCCGCCGATTTCGTCATAGGGCTCAATGCCTTCGCACCCCTCCCCCGTGCCGACCGCATAGCCCAGCAACATGCGGCGCAAGCCGAAACGCCAACTGTTCTGCTCCAGCGCTTCGGGCAGGCCGAGGTCGGCGCGTTGCTCAGCGCTGAGGCCCCAACGGATGCCCGCGCCTTCGATCCAACGGTGCAGGGTAGGCAGGTCGCGCTCCTGGATATTGAAGCGGGCGCGCAGAGCCGGCACGTCGAGCAGATCAAGGATTTCGCTGACCGGGAAACGGCTGTCGGGCAACTTCAGCAAGTGTTCGACGGCGATCAGCAGCGGGTCGCGCCCGCGTTGGCCCTGGTCTGCGAGGGTGAACGGAATGAAGCGTGAGTCATTGCGTTCGAGCTGCCCGAAGACCGCGCGGATATGCGGGGCGTAGCTGTCGATATCCGGGACCATGACGATCACGTCCCGCGGGCGCAGGTCCGGGTTGGCGCTGAAACGGGCGAGCAACTGATCGTGAAGGATTTCCACTTCGCGCTGGGCGCTGTGGGCGATCTCGAAGCGGACCGAGTGGTCCTGCTGCAGGTCGACGGCGGGCCAACGCTCGCGGGTTTCGGTCAACGGACGCAGTTCGAGGATATCGTCCTGCAACTGGTTGAGCAGGGTCGCTGGGGTGCTGTCGCTGAACAAGTCGATGCGGCCATCACGAAAGGCCGCACGGTAGCTGTTCGGGTCGTCGTAGCTGTCGAGCAGGTTGATGTAGTCACGACCCTGCTTGCCCCAGGCGGCCAGTAATGGGTGAGCGTGCTGGTGCAGGGCTTCGGGGTCGAGAATCAGCGGCATGCCGACCTTGCGTGACTGACGTTTGTATTCGTTACGCAGCAGGTCCTTGTCGGCGACGATGTCGGTCCAGTGGTGACGACAGGGGTTGTGCACGCAGAGCAGCACCTGGCTGAAACGTGCCAGACCGGCCAGGGCTTCCAGGGCCTGGGCCGGCAACGAGGAAATACCGAAGACGATCACCCGGGGTGGCAGGCCTGGTGGTGCCGTCTCAAGGGTGTTGATGCGCTCGATGAAACGTTGGTGCACCCCTGCTCGGCTCTGAGCCATGCCTTCGGTGCCGACATCCAGCAGCAATGCACGCCACAACTCCGCCTGCCAGCAATTTGCCGGGCTCAGCGGCTTGATCTCGCCGCGTACGCTACGCAACTGATGGCGGCCGGCGGCCCAGTCTTCCAGCCAATCCGCTCGGTATACCTGATATTGGTCGAACAGGTCGGCCAGGCGCTCGGCCAGTTGATAGCGTTTGCGCAGATCGCTGTCGTGGGTCAGGAAGCGTTGCAGGGGTTCGAAGTGTGGCTGGCCGATCAGTTCCGGCAATAAACGCATCAGGCGCCAGGTCAGAGGGGCCTTATCGAGCAGCGACTTGGGTGGAATCTCGTCGCGACCCAGCACCATACGATAGAGCTGCCACATGAAGGTGCCGGGCAGTTGCACATCAATGGCGGCGGCGATGCCGCAGCCACCGGAATCGTCGTCCTCGGCGTCTTCGGCCAGGGCCAGTTTCAGCCATTGGGCGATACCGTTGCTCTGCACCAGGGCGATTTCATTCTCCAGAGGCGCCAGGGGATAACGCCGCATCACATTGATCACCAGGCTGCGCAGTTCCTCAGGGCTGTTGCTCTGAACAACCATGAACGCAGGGTTGAGTGACGTCGCGTCCGGCATGACGACTTCCTTGGAGAATTGGAAAAACGAAGGCAGGACTTTAACACCTCCGGCGTGGTTGCTGGCGGCGAGGGGGTTGGGTCTTGTGTCGGCTGTGGTGGCCTCTTCGCGGGCAAAAGCCCTACACCGGACTTTTCAACGCCCCAAAAACAAAACCCCAACTGCTTTCGCAATTGGGGTTTCGGAATTTAATCTTGACGATGACCTACTCTCACATGGGGAAACCCCACACTACCATCGGCGATGCATCGTTTCACTGCTGAGTTCGGGATGGGATCAGGTGGTTCCAATGCTCTATGGTCGTCAAGAAATTCGGGTACCGAATCGAGGCCGTTGGCCGCGCTTCAGCAAATTGGGTATGTGACAGCTTTCGGTGTTGTGAGTCGCAAACTTTCGGTTCACTTCGTCTTCATACACCGCAATCTGGCCTTTCGACTCAAATTGCTTGGGTGTTATATGGTCAAGCCTCACGGGCAATTAGTATGGGTTAGCTCAACGCCTCACAGCGCTTACACACCCCACCTATCAACGTCGTAGTCTTCGACGGCCCTTCAGGGAACTCAAGGTTCCAGTGAGATCTCATCTTGAGGCTAGTTTCCCGCTTAGATGCTTTCAGCGGTTATCTATTCCGAACATAGCTACCCGGCAATGCCACTGGCGTGACAACCGGAACACCAGAGGTTCGTCCACTCCGGTCCTCTCGTACTAGGAGCAGCCCCTCTCAAATCTCAAACGTCCACGGCAGATAGGGACCGAACTGTCTCACGACGTTCTAAACCCAGCTCGCGTACCACTTTAAATGGCGAACAGCCATACCCTTGGGACCGGCTTCAGCCCCAGGATGTGATGAGCCGACATCGAGGTGCCAAACACCGCCGTCGATATGAACTCTTGGGCGGTATCAGCCTGTTATCCCCGGAGTACCTTTTATCCGTTGAGCGATGGCCCTTCCATACAGAACCACCGGATCACTAAGACCTACTTTCGTACCTGCTCGACGTGTCTGTCTCGCAGTCAAGCGCGCTTTTGCCTTTATACTCTACGACCGATTTCCGACCGGTCTGAGCGCACCTTCGTACTCCTCCGTTACTCTTTAGGAGGAGACCGCCCCAGTCAAACTACCCACCATACACTGTCCTCGATCCGGATAACGGACCTGAGTTAGAACCTCAAAGTTGCCAGGGTGGTATTTCAAGGATGGCTCCACGCAGACTGGCGTCCACGCTTCAAAGCCTCCCACCTATCCTACACAAGCAAATTCAAAGTCCAGTGCAAAGCTATAGTAAAGGTTCACGGGGTCTTTCCGTCTAGCCGCGGATACACTGCATCTTCACAGCGATTTCAATTTCACTGAGTCTCGGGTGGAGACAGCGCCGCCATCGTTACGCCATTCGTGCAGGTCGGAACTTACCCGACAAGGAATTTCGCTACCTTAGGACCGTTATAGTTACGGCCGCCGTTTACCGGGGCTTCGATCAAGAGCTTCGCGTTAGCTAACCCCATCAATTAACCTTCCGGCACCGGGCAGGCGTCACACCCTATACGTCCACTTTCGTGTTTGCAGAGTGCTGTGTTTTTAATAAACAGTCGCAGCGGCCTGGTATCTTCGACCGGCATGGGCTTACGGAGCAAGTCCTTCACCCTCACCGGCGCACCTTCTCCCGAAGTTACGGTGCCATTTTGCCTAGTTCCTTCACCCGAGTTCTCTCAAGCGCCTTGGTATTCTCTACCTAACCACCTGTGTCGGTTTGGGGTACGGTTCCTGATTATCTGAAGCTTAGAAGCTTTTCTTGGAAGCATGGCATCAACCACTTCGCGTCCTAAAGGACACTCGTCATCAGCTCTCGGCCTTAAGATCCCGGATTTACCTAAGATCTCAGCCTACCACCTTAAACTTGGACAACCAACGCCAAGCTGGCCTAGCCTTCTCCGTCCCTCCATCGCAATAACCAGAAGTACAGGAATATTAACCTGTTTTCCATCGACTACGCTTTTCAGCCTCGCCTTAGGGACCGACTAACCCTGCGTCGATTAACGTTGCGCAGGAAACCTTGGTCTTTCGGCGTGGGTGTTTTTCACACCCATTGTCGTTACTCATGTCAGCATTCGCACTTCTGATACCTCCAGCAAGCTTCTCAACTCACCTTCACAGGCTTACAGAACGCTCCTCTACCGCATCACTTACGTGATACCCGTAGCTTCGGTGCATGGTTTGAGCCCCGTTACATCTTCCGCGCAGGCCGACTCGACTAGTGAGCTATTACGCTTTCTTTAAAGGGTGGCTGCTTCTAAGCCAACCTCCTAGCTGTCTAAGCCTTCCCACATCGTTTCCCACTTAACCATGACTTTGGGACCTTAGCTGACGGTCTGGGTTGTTTCCCTTTTCACGACGGACGTTAGCACCCGCCGTGTGTCTCCCATGCTCGGCACTTGTAGGTATTCGGAGTTTGCATCGGTTTGGTAAGTCGGGATGACCCCCTAGCCGAAACAGTGCTCTACCCCCTACAGTGATACATGAGGCGCTACCTAAATAGCTTTCGAGGAGAACCAGCTATCTCCGAGCTTGATTAGCCTTTCACTCCGATCCACAGGTCATCCGCTAACTTTTCAACGGTAGTCGGTTCGGTCCTCCAGTCAGTGTTACCTAACCTTCAACCTGCCCATGGATAGATCGCCCGGTTTCGGGTCTATACCCAGCGACTAAACGCCCTATTAAGACTCGCTTTCGCTACGCCTCCCCTATTCGGTTAAGCTCGCCACTGAATATAAGTCGCTGACCCATTATACAAAAGGTACGCAGTCACAGAACAAAGTCTGCTCCCACTGCTTGTACGCATACGGTTTCAGGATCTATTTCACTCCCCTCTCCGGGGTTCTTTTCGCCTTTCCCTCACGGTACTAGTTCACTATCGGTCAGTCAGTAGTATTTAGCCTTGGAGGATGGTCCCCCCATATTCAGACAAGGTTTCTCGTGCCCCGTCCTACTCGATTTCATGACTAAGAGACTTTCGCGTACAGGGCTATCACCCACTATGGCCGCACTTTCCAGAGCGTTCCGCTAATCTCAAAGCCACTTAAGGGCTGGTCCCCGTTCGCTCGCCACTACTAAGGGAATCTCGGTTGATTTCTTTTCCTCAGGGTACTTAGATGTTTCAGTTCCCCTGGTTCGCCTCTTGCACCTATGTATTCAGTACAAGATAACCATCTTATGATGGCTGGGTTCCCCCATTCAGACATCTCCGGATCAAAGTCTGTTTGCCGACTCCCCGAAGCTTTTCGCAGGCTACCACGTCTTTCATCGCCTCTGACTGCCAAGGCATCCACCGTATGCGCTTCTTCACTTGACCATATAACCCCAAGCAATCTGGTTATACTATGAAGACGACATTCGCCGAAAATTTGCAATTACTCACAAATTTTACCTTAGCCTGATCCGTTACCAGTGAAAGTAACGTTCAGTCTATCTTTCTATCACATACCCAAATTTTTAAAGAACGATCTAATCAAAGACTAGAAATCAACATTCACCATCACAACGATGGAATGCTCATTTCTAAGCTTTAACGCAGAAACAGTTAACCGCAGTAAATGGTGGAGCCAAACGGGATCGAACCGTTGACCTCCTGCGTGCAAGGCAGGCGCTCTCCCAGCTGAGCTATGGCCCCGTATCGCTACAGGTTCCTACAACTTCCCACCTAAACTGGTGGGTCTGGGCAGATTCGAACTGCCGACCTCACCCTTATCAGGGGTGCGCTCTAACCAACTGAGCTACAGACCCAATATCGGGCTGCTTCTATCGTCTTCTTCAATGAATCAAGCAATTCGTGTGGGAACTTATGGTGCAGCTGATGTCGTCGATTAAGGAGGTGATCCAGCCGCAGGTTCCCCTACGGCTACCTTGTTACGACTTCACCCCAGTCATGAATCACACCGTGGTAACCGTCCTCCCGAAGGTTAGACTAGCTACTTCTGGTGCAACCCACTCCCATGGTGTGACGGGCGGTGTGTACAAGGCCCGGGAACGTATTCACCGCGACATTCTGATTCGCGATTACTAGCGATTCCGACTTCACGCAGTCGAGTTGCAGACTGCGATCCGGACTACGATCGGTTTTGTGGGATTAGCTCCACCTCGCGGCTTGGCAACCCTCTGTACCGACCATTGTAGCACGTGTGTAGCCCAGGCCGTAAGGGCCATGATGACTTGACGTCATCCCCACCTTCCTCCGGTTTGTCACCGGCAGTCTCCTTAGAGTGCCCACCATGACGTGCTGGTAACTAAGGACAAGGGTTGCGCTCGTTACGGGACTTAACCCAACATCTCACGACACGAGCTGACGACAGCCATGCAGCACCTGTGTCAGAGTTCCCGAAGGCACCAATCCATCTCTGGAAAGTTCTCTGCATGTCAAGGCCTGGTAAGGTTCTTCGCGTTGCTTCGAATTAAACCACATGCTCCACCGCTTGTGCGGGCCCCCGTCAATTCATTTGAGTTTTAACCTTGCGGCCGTACTCCCCAGGCGGTCAACTTAATGCGTTAGCTGCGCCACTAAGAACTCAAGGTTCCCAACGGCTAGTTGACATCGTTTACGGCGTGGACTACCAGGGTATCTAATCCTGTTTGCTCCCCACGCTTTCGCACCTCAGTGTCAGTATGAGTCCAGGTGGTCGCCTTCGCCACTGGTGTTCCTTCCTATATCTACGCATTTCACCGCTACACAGGAAATTCCACCACCCTCTACCCTACTCTAGCTCGCCAGTTTTGGATGCAGTTCCCAGGTTGAGCCCGGGGATTTCACATCCAACTTAACGAACCACCTACGCGCGCTTTACGCCCAGTAATTCCGATTAACGCTTGCACCCTCTGTATTACCGCGGCTGCTGGCACAGAGTTAGCCGGTGCTTATTCTGTCGGTAACGTCAAAACACTAACGTATTAGGTTAATGCCCTTCCTCCCAACTTAAAGTGCTTTACAATCCGAAGACCTTCTTCACACACGCGGCATGGCTGGATCAGGCTTTCGCCCATTGTCCAATATTCCCCACTGCTGCCTCCCGTAGGAGTCTGGACCGTGTCTCAGTTCCAGTGTGACTGATCATCCTCTCAGACCAGTTACGGATCGTCGCCTTGGTGAGCCATTACCTCACCAACTAGCTAATCCGACCTAGGCTCATCTGATAGCGCAAGGCCCGAAGGTCCCCTGCTTTCTCCCGTAGGACGTATGCGGTATTAGCGTTCCTTTCGAAACGTTGTCCCCCACTACCAGGCAGATTCCTAGGCATTACTCACCCGTCCGCCGCTGAATCGAAGAGCAAGCTCTTCTCATCCGCTCGACTTGCATGTGTTAGGCCTGCCGCCAGCGTTCAATCTGAGCCATGATCAAACTCTTCAGTTCAATACTGCTTGGGTTTTGAGAAAACCCTAAACTTGGCTCAGCAATCGTTGGTTACATCTTTGATTTCTCGCGGAGTAACTTGCGTTGCTGATAATCTAGTGACTATTCAGTCTGACACCACAAGCACCCACACGAATTGCTTGATTCAGTTGTTAAAGAGCGGTGGGTGAGCTGTTCGCTCAACCGAGGCGCGCATTCTACAGCAGCCTCATTTGCTGTCAAGTGATTATTTTCAGAAGTTTCAGAATTTCCTCTTCAACTTCAACCACTTGCGCTTCCGATCTCTCGTCAGCGGGAGGCGAATTCTACAGCATTACACGCTGCTGTCAACACCTCTTTTACAGCTTGTTCCGTGCTTCGATGACCTGAAGCTGCACCGCCTGAAACTAGATAACTCATTGAATCTCAAGGAGTTTTCCGTTCTGGCTGCGCCGGAAGTGGGGCGAATTATAGGCCCCTGACAGCGAGCGTCAACCGTTATTTTCAGATTTCGGTCATAAAGGTCGAAAGGCCCTTAAAAGCAGAAGGCCGGCCCCAAGGGGCCGGCCTTCTTCCCTTCTACTTATGACAAGCTGGGGAACGCGAACTGCGAAGCTTCATGACTGGCACGCTGCGGCCACCGCTGGGTGATCGCCTTGCGCCGGGTATAGAAGCGCACACCATCCGGGCCGTAGGCATGCAGGTCGCCGAACAGCGAACGCTTCCAGCCACCGAAGCTGTGATAGGCCACCGGCACCGGCAGCGGTACGTTGACACCGACCATGCCGACTTCGATTTCGTCGCAGAACAGCCGAGCCGCTTCACCATCACGGGTGAAGATGCAGGTACCGTTGCCGTATTCGTGCTCGTTGATCAGTTGCATGGCCGCTTCCAGGCTGTCCACGCGAACGATGCACAGCACGGGCCCGAAAATCTCTTCCTTATAGATACGCATCTGCGGGGTTACACGGTCGAACAGGGTGCCGCCGACAAAGTAGCCCTCCTCATGACCGGCCACACTGAAACCACGACCATCCACCACCAGCTCGGCGCCAGCAGCCAGACCGTCATCGATATAGCCGACCACCTTGTCCCGAGCAGCGGCAGTCACCAGCGGCCCCATATCCAGGCCACAGGCAGTACCGGCACCGATCTTCAACGCCTTGATCTGTGGCACCAGCTTGGCCACCAGAGCATCCGCCACCTGATCACCCACACACACCGCCACCGAAATTGCCATGCAGCGTTCGCCACAGGAACCATAGGCCGCGCCCATCAGTGCGCTGACGGCATTGTCCAGATCCGCATCCGGCATCAGCACCGCATGGTTCTTCGCGCCGCCCAGGGCCTGGACACGCTTGCCGCGCCTGGTGCCCTCGGCATAGATGTATTCGGCGATCGGCGTCGAACCGACGAAACTCAGCGCCTTCACTTCCGGCGCCTCGATCAGTGCATCCACCGCGCCCTTGTCGCCATGCACCACGTTCAGCACGCCTTTGGGCAGGCCGGCTTCATGCAACAGTTGCGCGATCAGCAACGTCGAACTCGGATCACGCTCGGACGGCTTGAGAATGAAGCAGTTGCCACAGGCGATCGCCAGCGGGTACATCCACAGTGGCACCATGGCCGGGAAGTTGAACGGGGTAATCCCCGCTACCACGCCCAGTGGCTGGAAATCCGACCAGGCATCGATGTTCGGTCCGACGTTACGGCTGTATTCGCCCTTCAGTACTTCCGGCGCGGCACACGCGTACTCGACGTTCTCGATCCCACGCTTGAGTTCGCCGGCAGCATCTTCCAGGGTCTTGCCGTGTTCTTCACTGATCAGTTGGGCAATGCGTGCCTCGTTCTGCTCCAGCAGTTGCTTGAAACGGAACATCACCTGGGCGCGCTTGGCGGCAGGCGTCTTGCGCCAGGCGGGAAATGCCGCCGTGGCCGAGTCGATGGCCTGCTGGATGGTCTCGCGACTCGCCAACGGCACCTGGCGGATGGCCTGGCCGGTCGAAGGGTTGTACACCGCAGCGGTGCGACCGGAATCATTGACCAACTGGCCATCGATCAAATGCTGGATTGCGCTCATGGGGGCTCCTGAAGTGGGTCGGCGGGGAGCGAAGCGTTCGCCCCCGCAAAGGATCTTGTCTATTTAAGGAATCAGTCGAGCTTGCTCAGCACTTCGCCCACCGCGTCGAACAAGCGATCGAGGTCCTGCGGCTTGCTGTTGAAGGTTGGGCCGAACTGCAGGGTGTCGCCACCAAAGCGCACATAGAACCCGGCTTTCCACAGCGCCATGCCGGCTTCGAACGGACGCACGATGGCGTCACCATCGCGAGGGGCGATCTGGATCGCCCCCGCCAGACCGAAGTTGCGGATGTCGATGACGTTCTTGCTGCCCTTGAGGCCATGCAGGACGTTCTCGAAATGCGGCGCGACTTCGGCCACGCTTTGCACCAGACTTTCCTTCTGCAGCAGATCGAGTGCCGCCAGGCCCGCCGCGCAAGCCACCGGGTGTGCCGAGTAGGTGTAGCCGTGGGGGAATTCCACTGCATACTCGGGAGTCGGCTGGTTCATGAACGTCTGGTAGATCTCGCTGCTGGCAATCACCGCACCCATCGGGATGGCACCGTTGGTGACTTGCTTGGCGATGCACATCAGGTCCGGGGTCACGCCGAAGCTGTCAGCGCCGAACATCGCGCCGGTACGGCCAAAGCCGGTGATCACCTCGTCGAACACCAGCAGGATGCTGTGCTGGTCGCAGATTTCGCGCAGGCGCTTGAGGTAGCCCTGCGGCGGCACCAGCACACCGGCGGAACCAGCCATGGGCTCGACGAACACCGCGGCAATGTTCGAGGCATCATGCAGCTCGATCAGCTTGAGCAGTTCTTCGGCCAGGGCAATACCGCCCTGCTCCGGCATGCCACGGGAGAAGGCGTTGCTGGCCAGCAGGGTGTGAGGCAGGTGATCGACATCGTGCATCGCCTGGCCAAACAGCTTGCGGTTGCCACTCACACCACCGAGGCTGGTACCGGCGATATTCACCCCGTGATAGCCACGGGCACGGCCGATCATCTTGGTCTTGGTCGGCTGGCCTTTCAGCCGCCAGTAGGCACGAACCATCTTCACCGCAGTGTCGGCACACTCGGAACCGGAGTCGGTGAAGAACACGTGGTTCAGATTGCCCGGGGTCAGCGCCGTGATTTTCTCTGCCAGTTGGAACGACAGCGGATGGCCGTACTGGAAGCCCGGCGAGTAGTCGAGGGTGCCCAGTTGCCTGGCCACCGCCTCCTGGATTTCCTTGCGGGTGTGGCCGGCACCACAGGTCCACAGACCCGACAACGAGTCATAGACCCTACGGCCCTTGTCGTCGATCAGCCAGCTGCCTTCGGCGCCGACGATCAGTCGCGGATCGCGCTGGAAGTTGCGGTTGGCGGTGTAGGGCATCCAGTGGGCATCGAGCTTGAGCTGACTGGCCAAGGAAGACGGAGCGTTTTCTGGCATGTTCATTGGCGAAACCTCGCAAGGCATTTAAGCGGCGTGGGCATTGAAAGCGTTATTGCGAGTAAGTTGCCACGAGGATAAAGTCGGTGAAATGCAACTTTTCTAACCTTCAGTTAACAGCAGACTAAACCATGAGCAGCCGCCGCCCCGATCCCCTGGCGCAAGTCAGCGATTTCGATATCCGTCTCTTGCGGATCTTTCGCAGCGTCGTGGAATGCGGTGGCTTCTCGGCAGCGGAGACCGTGCTCGGTATCGGTCGCTCGGCGATCAGTCAGCAGATGAGCGACCTGGAGCAGCGTCTGGGTCTACGCCTGTGCCAGCGCGGGCGGGCGGGGTTTTCTCTGACCGAGGAAGGTCGCGAGGTCTATCAGTCCGCCCTGCAACTGTTGAGTGCACTGGAAAGCTTTCGCACCGAGGTCAACGGCCTGCATCAGCACCTGCGCGGCGAACTGACCATCGGCCTGACCGACAACCTGGTCACCCTGCCCCACATGCGTATCACCCATGCCCTGGCACAACTGAAGGAACGCGGGCCGGACGTGCAGATCCAGATCCGCATGATCGCGCCCAACGAGGTCGAACAAGGGGTCCTCGACGGACGCCTGCACGTCGGCGTAGTACCCCAGGCCAGCGCCCTCTCGGGGTTGGAATACCAGCCTTTGTACAGCGAACGCTCGTTGTTGTACTGCGCGGTGGGGCACCCGCTGTTCTATGTCGATGACCGGCAGTTGGATGACGCCCGCCTCAACAGCCAGGATGCAATCGCCCCGACCTTCCGCCTTCCAGCAGAGATCCAGGCGCATTACCAGGCACTCAACTGCACCGCCAGCGCCTCCGACCGTGAGGGCATGGCGTTCCTGATCCTGACCGGACGTTACATCGGCTACCTGCCGGATCACTACGCCAACCTCTGGGTCCAACAAGGGCGGCTGCGCGCGCTCAAGGCCAGCAGCCGTTTCTACGACCTGAGCCTGGCCTCGGTAACACGCAAGGGTCGGCGCCCGCACCTGGTGCTGGAGAGTTTCCTGGAGAGCCTGGCGGCGACCCGCTGAGCCCAGGAACCTTCTGGAATCAGGCATCTGTGAAAGCCGGCTGGCTGTTGGAGGCCTGAAAATCCAAGGATTTGGCGCCAATTAACTGCCCAAAGACCAGCCATCGCGGCATATTCAGGCTTTATATGATGGCGGGACTTGTCTGAACCCACCGGGTAAGTTATCTGTGCACAGGTTGCACCCACAGACCAGCCCGGAACTGCCCATGACCGTTGAAGTCCCTGCCCACGCCGGAAAACCCGCCAGCCGTATTCGCCAGAAAAACGAAGAAGCGATCATCAAGGCCGCCGAAGATGAATTCGCCCGTCATGGTTTCAAAGGCACCAGCATGAACACCATCGCGCAGAATGCCGGACTGCCCAAGGCCAATCTGCATTACTACTTCACCAACAAGCTGGGCTTGTACGTCGCCGTGTTGAGCAACATCCTCGAATTGTGGGACAGCACCTTCAATCACCTCAGAGCCGAGGACGACCCGGCCGAGGCCCTGGCCCGCTACATCCGCGCCAAGATCGAGTTCTCCCGCCGCCAGCCGCAGGCCTCGCGGATCTTCGCCATGGAGATCATCAGCGGCGGCGAATGCCTGAGCGAATACTTCAGCCAGGACTACCGCACCTGGTTCCAGGGCCGGGCCAACGTATTCCAGGCCTGGATCGACGCCGGCAAGATGGACCCGGTCGACCCGGTCCACCTGATCTTCCTGCTCTGGGGCAGCACCCAGCATTATGCCGACTTCGCCACGCAGATCTGCCGCGTCACCGGGCGCTCGCGCCTGACCAAGCAGGACATGGAAGAGGCCGGCAACAACCTGATCCGTATCATCCTCAAAGGCTGTGGCCTGACACCACCGCTCTGACCCTTCACTCAAAGCCGATTTCGTATGCCCTTTACCCTTGCCGGCCTTTGCGAATACCGAGAGGAAATTCGCAAAAGCCGCTTCATCACCCTCGCGGCACCGGTCACCAGCGCTGCCCAGGCTCAGGATTTCATCGAGCAGCACAGTGATCGGGATGCCACTCACAACTGCTGGGCCTGGAAGCTCGCCGACCAGTACCGCAGCAGCGACGACGGCGAGCCCGGCGGCACCGCCGGGCGACCGATCCTGGCCGCCATCGAGGCTCAGGACTGCGACCAGGTCGCGGTACTGGTCATCCGCTGGTACGGCGGCATCCAGCTGGGCACCGGCGGATTGGCCCGAGCCTACGGCGGCGGCGCCAACAAGTGCCTGCAGAATGCCGAGCGTATCGAGCTGATCAGCCGGGTGCCATTGCGCTGTGCCTGCAGCTTCAGCGAACTGGCCCTGGTCAAGCTGCGGGTGGCCGAAGCCGGCGGGCTGGTGGTCGCGGAAGACTTCACCGCCAATGGCGTGGAACTGCAACTGGCCGTCGGCGCCAGCCTGATCGACACCCTGCAACGTCAGCTGGCCGACCTCAGTCGCGGGCGCATTCTCCTGCAGCGATAATTGTCCACAGCCCCCGACAGTGCTCGAAAACGCACGCGGGCTTTTGCCCACAATCACTGTGCACCCGACTGTGGATAACCTGAGTACAGCCGCCTGTAACCCTTCTGTAACGTGGCTTTGCGGGCACTGATCAATTTTTATACAGTTGCTCACCACGGCTGGCGAAACTTTCTCGAAACAATGGCTTAGGCGCATTTAGCGTGTGTCGACGAGAGCTGCACGACGCTGATGCGCTGCCTCGGCGCTTGCTCACAAATACTGTGGAGCAAGCTGTGGATAACCCGTGCAAGGGTGGCCCGGCGGCCGGCCTGATACGGCTGGCGAACAATTGATTGTTTTTTGATCAACCAAACCAAAGCCCATCAGGCTTGCGCCCCCTGCTCCGATGGCAACTGCCCATCCTTTATCGGTAACGACTGTGCGATCGCCCAGGCGATCTCGAAAAACAGGATCACCGCGATAAATGCACTGGCGCCCTGGCTCAGTGCATAGGCCTGCCAGGTCGCGAACAGCATCCGACCGACAGCGTCATAACGACCGAACACCGGCTGTGGATCGCGGATGCGCAATACCGCCCAGACACAGACGATCGAGCCCATGAGGTTGGCCATCAGCACATGCAGCGGTTCGAATGACGGCAGTGTCCCCGCCAATCCCATCGCCTGCCCCCAGCCCTGCAAAAGCCCGTGCAACGCCAGGAACGTCCAGGGCGTGACAAACGCGGCGGTGACGATCAGATCGTACCAACCGCTGACCCGAACCAGGTGACGGTAGTGCTGCGTACTCCACATGGTGCAACTCCAGACTCATAAAGGAGTACAGAGCCTAAGGCCTGGAGTATGCTCCAAGGTCAAGCCTTTCAAAGAGACCCGCCCATGCGCATCGGTGAGTTAGCCCAGGCCAGCGCCGTCAGCCGCGATACCCTGCGATTCTACGAACAGCGCGGGCTGATCGTTGCTCGGCGCAGTGCCAACGGCTATCGCGACTACTCACCGGACATGCTGCAACTGGTGCTCTATATCAAGACCGCCCAGCGCCTGGGCTTCAGCCTTGGCGAGATCGGCAATAGCGTCGCCGCGCTGTGGAACGCCCCCGATCCGGACAGTGCGGTCACGCAGTTGCTACAGGACAAGCTGAACCTGATCGAGACGCGTATCGCCGAACTTGGCGAGTTGCGCCAGGAGTTGCAACATCGGCTGCAACAGAGTTGTCCTTTGAGAACGCAGACTTCATGACACAAGGAATTATCCCATGAGCAGTAAGAACGCATTGATCATCGGCGCCTCACGAGGCCTGGGTCTGGGACTGGTACAGCAACTGCTGGCCGATGGCTGGAACGTCACCGCTACCGTGCGCGATGCCGGCAAGGCAGATGCGCTGAAAGCCGCGGGCCCGGTGCAGATCGAAACCCTGGACATGGACGATCAGGCCGCCGTCGGCGCCCTCGCCGAACGCCTGCAAGGCCAGGTTTTCGACCTGTTGTTCGTCAACGCCGGGGTCAAGGGCCCGGCCGACCAGAAACCAGCCAATGCCACACAGGCGCAGATCGGCCAGTTGTTCCTGACCAACGCCATCGCCCCCATCGCCCTGGCCCAGCGTTTCGTCGGGCAGATCCGTTCCGGCTATGGCGTGATCGCCTTCATGAGTTCGGGGCTGGGCAGCGTGACCACCCCCGATGCGCCGGAATTGGCCTTCTACAAGGCCAGCAAGGCCGCACTGAACTCGATGACCAACAGTTTCCTGAGCGAAATCGAGGCACCGACCTTCACCGTGCTGTCGATGCACCCGGGCTGGGTGAAGACCGACATGGGCGGCGAAGACGCACAGATCGATGTCGCAACCAGCACCCGTGGCCTGATCGACCAGGTGAACGCCTTCGCCGGTCGCGGCGGCCATCACTTCATCAACTACAAGGGCGAGACCATTCCCTGGTAAGCCACTAGAGCCCCAGCAGCGAGAGCATGATGAACGTGGCGAACAGCACGAAGTGAGTCATGCCCTCGATGGCATTGGTTTCGCCATCGTTGAGGTTGATCGCGCTGACGATCAGGGTGATGAACACCATCACCGTCTGCACCGGCGTCATCGCCATCTGGAACGGCTGGCCGGTATAGAGCGCCATGGCCTCCATCACCGGCACGGTCAGGATCACCGTCGACAACGACGCCCCCAGCGCGATATTGACCACCGACTGCATGCGGTTGGCCAGCGCCGCGCGCAGGGCCGTGAGGATTTCCGGGGCCGCGGAAATCGCCGCCACCAGAATGGCCGTGATCACCGGCGGTGCGCCGGTACCTTCCAGTCCCAGGTCGAGCGCCTTGGACATCACCTCGGCCAGCGCGCCGATCACCACGATGCCCAGCACCAGGATGGCGATGGACCGGCTCAGATTGCCTTGCGGATGCTCCTCATGACCGGGCTCCCGGCGTTTTTTCTCCGGGTAGCTGTAGCTGAAGAAATAACTGTGGGAACCGACCTGCATGCGCAGGAACAGGGTGTACAACAGCACCATCGCGCCGATGGTGAACGCCGAATAGACTTTCCAGTCCGCTTCGGGAATGAACTCCGGTACCACCATCGATACCCCCATCGCGGTGAGGATCATCACGCTGTAGGTGCGTGCCGAGTCATCGTTGTAGGGCTGCTCGCCATGCTTGATCCCGCCCATCAGCGCGGCCAGGCCGAGGATGCCGTTGATATCGAGCATCACTGCCGAATAGATAGTGTCGCGCACCAGAGTCGGCGAGGCCTCGTTGCTCATCATGATCGCCAGGATCACCACTTCCACCAGCACCGCCGACAGGGTCAGGATCATCGTGCCGTAGGGATCGCCGACCTTCTCCGCCAACAACTCGGCATGGTGGGCCACACGCAGCGAGGCACAGACGATCGCACCGATCAGTACCAGCCCGGAAATCAGCGCCACGCCGCGACCGTTGTGCAGCAGCGCGTGTTCCAGAGGGAACGCGAGGGCCGCCATGATCAGGGCTAACAACAGGAATTTTTCTTCTCGTAACAGAGTGAGCATCGCAAGGTCTCGAGGGTGATGACTGACAGACTGCGGCGAACCGACAGCGTTTCTTCCTTGGTCGGCGACAGAGAGCACGCTGAACGCCTGGTCAGGTTTTAGCAAATATTTTGTTTCACATCTGTAGAATGTTCGCCATCTGCACCTGATGAGAACCGAACATGTACGACTGGCTCAACGCCCTGCCCAAGGCCGAACTGCACCTGCACCTGGAAGGCTCGCTGGAGCCCGAGCTGTTGTTTGCCCTGGCTGAACGCAACAAGATCGCCCTGCCCTGGAACGATGTGGACACCCTGCGCCAGGCCTACGCCTTCAACAACCTGCAGGAATTCCTCGACCTGTACTACCAGGGCGCCGATGTGCTGCGCACCTCACAGGATTTCTACGACCTGACCTGGGCCTACCTGCTGCGCTGCAAGGAACAGAACGTCATCCATACCGAGCCGTTCTTCGACCCGCAGACCCACACCGACCGGGGCATTCCCTTCGAGGTGGTGCTCAACGGCATCGCCGCCGCACTCAAGGATGGCGAGCAGCAACTGGGCATCAGCAGCGGCCTGATCCTCAGCTTCCTGCGTCACTTGAGCGAAGACGAAGCGCAGAAGACTCTGGACCAGGCCCTGCCGTTTCGTGACGCGTTCGTCGCGGTCGGGCTGGACAGCTCGGAAATGGGCCACCCGCCCAGCAAGTTCCAGCGGGTGTTCGACCGCGCACGCGCCGAAGGATTCCTCACCGTGGCCCACGCGGGTGAAGAAGGTCCACCGGAGTACATCTGGGAAGCCCTCGACCTGCTGAAAATCCAGCGGATCGACCACGGCGTCCGGGCCATCGAAGATGAGCGACTGATGCAACGCATCATCGACGAACAGATTCCGTTGACCGTCTGCCCGCTGTCGAACACCAAGCTGTGTGTATTCGACCACATGTCCCAGCACAACATCCTCGACATGCTCGAACGTGGCGTAAAGGTGACGGTGAACTCGGATGATCCGGCGTACTTCGGTGGTTATGTCACCGAGAACTTCCATGCCCTGCACACCCATCTCGGCATGACCCAGGACCAGGCCCGACGCCTGGCGCAGAACAGCCTGGATGCCCGCCTGGTCAAGCCTTGAGCGATATCAGTATCTGGCTGATATCTGTATCTCGCTGATATCGGTAGGAGCAGGGCTTGCCCGCGAAGCTTTTGGCGTCATTGAGGACGCCTTCGCGGGCAAGCCCTGCTCCTACACGGGATGACAGAGCGAATCAGCGCGCCTCTTCACTCAACTCCTCCAGCGAGCGCCCTCGGGTCTCCATACCAAAACAGCCGACCACCAGCGCCGCGATCACAAAGCACAACGCGCCCAACGCAAATACCCCGCCCTGGCCCATCACCGGAAACACTAACCCGGTCACCAAGGGTCCAAGCAGCGACCCGACCCGGCCGATGGCCGAGGCGAACCCCGAGCCGGTGGCCCGCGCCGAGGTCGGATACAGCTCCGGCGTGTAGGTATAGAGCACCGCCCACATGCCAAACAGAAAGAACTGCATCAGCAGGCCGGAACCGATCAGCAGGCTCACATTCCCCCCAAACACCGCGCTCTGCCCGTAGAAAAACGCCATCACCCCGCCGCCGAGCAGGGTAACGATGCACACCGGTTTGCGCCCCCAGCGCTCCACCAGCCAGGCCGCCGCCAGGAAACCGGGAATGCCGCCCAGAGAAATCAGCACCGTGTAGTACACCGACTGGGTCACGGCAAAACCCGACTGCTGCAGCAACGCGCTGAGCCACGACGTCAGGCCATAGAAGCCCAGCAAGGCAAAGAACCAGACACTCCAGATCATCATCGTGCGCTGGCGGTACATCGGCGACCACAACTGCCGGAACGCCGAGAAGAAACTCGGCTCACGCTCGACACCCCGGGGCAGGTGCGCAGGTGTAGGCAATGAACTGAGCTTGAGCGAAACACGGACCCGCTCCTCGATCCCGCTCAGTACCTTGTCCGCCACCGCGTGGTGGCCCGCCTGCTCTAGCCAGCGCGGCGACTCGGGAATGAAGAAACGAATCGCCAGCACGAATACCGCCGGCACGGCCAGCACCAGGAAGATGTCACGCCAGCCCACCAGCGGCAGCAGGAAGTACGACAACAACCCCGCCGCGACAAAACCGAGTGGCCAGAAACCATCCATCAGGGCGATATAGCGCCCGCGTCGCTTGGTCGGGATCAACTCCGACAGCATCGACTGGGCGATCGGAAATTCCATGCCCATGCCGATCCCCAGCAGTACCCGGAACAGCGTCAGCGTCTCGACGGTCTGTGCCGTGGAACACAGATAGCTGGCCAGCCCCCACAACACGATACTCCACTGGAACACCGGCTTGCGCCCGAAACGGTCGGCGAGCAGACCCGACAGCGAGGCCCCCAGTACCATGCCGAAGAAGCTCGAACTGACCAGCAGCCCGGCCTGGGCGCTGCTCAGGGCGAACTCGGCTTTGATCGAGCCGAGCAGGAACGTCATCATCGCCAGGTCCATCGAGTCGAAGAAAAAGGCCAGGGCAATGATGATGAAGATCAGCCGGTGATAACCGCTGATCGGCAACCGCTCCAGTCGTTCAGCCGCACTATAGCCTTGAGTTTCCATGGGATGTCCCTCGATTCGAATGCCTCGATCGAGTGTGCGGTATCACCGGATGACGTTAAGCCTGAGTGCGACCTGTCTACAGCCGTGAGCGACGCCTGCAGCTTCCCTGCCGCAGGTGACGGTGTGATTCAGCCGGCCAGTTCCAGCTCGACCAGGGCGGCGAACTTGTCGATCTGCCGCTCGCCGTTGGGAGAAATGCGCAGAGCCCTGGAATCCTCCATCGCGCCGAGCCAGCCCGACTGCAGGAACAACTGCAGCAACCCCGCGCCGAGCACGCCGCCCAGATGCGGGCGACGCTCACGCACGTCATGGCAGACACAAACCGTCTCATGGCGCCCATGGGCCAGCGCCTGGATGTACAAGCCGCGCTCGGCGAAGCGCTGGGCACCGACGCTGGTCACCCGGATGCGCTGATCGTGCTGTTCGATCCAGCCGGCCGCCAGCAGGCGCTGATACAGCTCACAGGCCAGTTCCCCACCCAGGTGGTCGTGACACTGCCGGGCGCGCTTGAGCGCCGCCGTATCCGGGGTCTGGAGCTTGATCGAATGATTCACCGCCAACGGCGCGCTGGCCAGCGAGGCATTGGCAAGGGCTTCCACGGCGGTCGCGATCTCCGGTGCGGACAGGCGGAAGAAGCGTTTGCGGCCACGGGCTTCCAGGCGCAACAGACCGCCGGCACTCAGGCGGGCCAGATGGGCACTGGCAGATGAAAGGGACAAACCGGCCAGCAGAGCCAACTCATCGGCGGATCGTGCGCTGCCATCGAGCAACGCCCACATCATGGCGCTGCGCTTGGGGTCGGCAAGCAGCGTGGCTATCTGGCTGATGCAAGGTGCGTATTCCATGTTTTCACTCCCTGTTGAAACACTGATCGACTGCACAACGCCATACTGAGAAGTTACTCAATTCAAACCAAGACGCAAAAGTGCCAAAAGCCGGGAATTTTTCCTTATATCCCGATCAACTCCGGCGAACGTAACAAAATGCGTTTCACTGCCTAGGCGCTGGATCCAATGATTCAAGCCTAAACCACAATGGAACAGGCGCCGACTTTATTCCTGAATGGGTTGTAACAAGAAGCCCTCGTTTATTGCCCTGCGCGCACCAGGCGAACCGGGGCCTGGCGCGACAGTTCGGCGCAACGTCGGCTGAGCATTTCACGCAGCAGGTTCACCGGCTTACTCAATTGCGCGCGATGGGCGCACAACAGATTCAGCGGCGCTCGTTCGCAGGACAGCTCCGGCAACAGCACCTTCAAGCGCCCGGCCAACACATCACTGCCGACATCCAGCCAGGACTTGTAGACGACCCCCGCTCCGGCCAGTGCCCACAGGCGCACCACATCGGCATCGTCACTGAGACGATCGCCGCTGACCGTCAGGCCGATATCACGGCGGCCATCGTGAAAGCTCCAGTGATCGTGGACCCGACCGCCCAGCATGAACAGCAGACAGTTGTGCTGGGTCAGTTGCTCAAGCGTCGTCGGCTCACCGTGACGCGCCAGGTAATAAGGCGCCGCGCACAACACCCGACGATTGTCCGCGGCGATCGGCAGCGCCACCAGGCTCGAATCCTCCGGCTCGCCATAGCGCAGGGCGATATCCACCGGCTGACGGAACAGGTCGGCGATCCGGTCGCCCAGCAGCAGCCGGACCGTCAGCCGCGGATGCTCGCGCTGGAACTCGTCGAGCCAGGGCAGCAACACATTGCGACCAAAATCCGAAGGCGCCGACAACTGCAGAATGCCGCTGACCTGTTCCTGACCGCTGGCCAGCAAGCGTCGCCCTTCATCCAGATTGCCCAGCGCCGCCCGTGCGTACGCCAGAAAACCTTCGCCTTCGGCGGTCAGCCGCAGGCTGCGGGTCGAGCGAGCCAGCAGGCGCGCGCCAAGTTGCTGCTCGACGCGCTTGAGCGAAGCACTGGCCACCGCCGGAGAAAGGTCCATGACCCGCGCTGCTGCGGAAAGGCTGCCCAGGTCGGCGGCCCGCACGAACAATTGCAAATCATCGAAGCGCAACATCCCGACCTCGGCATTATCAAAAAAATATTGAAAGAGACTGCCGTTTTAGCCGGTTTTATCGCCGAAGGAAATCGCCAATCATGGAAGCATCGAAAGGCCAGACCTTTCACCTCTTCCTATCTCGTTTACGGAGACCCGAGCATGAAAGCCATTGCCTTCTACAGCGCCTTGCCCATCAGCGATCCACACTCGCTGCAAGATATCGAACTGCCCACCCCGATCGCCGGCCCCCGTGATCTGCTGGTCGAGGTCAAGGCCATTTCGGTCAACCCCGTGGACACCAAGGTCCGCCAGCACATGCCGCCGGCAAACGGTGAAGCCAAGGTATTGGGCTGGGACGTAGCCGGTGTGGTCAAGGCGGTCGGCAGCGACGTCAGCCTGTTCAAGGTCGGCGACAAGGTGTTCTATGCCGGTTCCCTGATCCGCCCTGGTGCCAACAGCGAACTGCATGTGGTCGACGAGCGGATCGTTGGGCGCATGCCGCAAAGCCTGGGTTTCGCCGACGCAGCCGCCTTGCCGTTGACCGCGATCACCGCCTGGGAGTTGCTGTTCGAGCGCCTGCAAGTTCCCGAAGGCAAGGCCGACCTGGGTCAGAGCCTGCTGATCGTCGGTGCGGCCGGTGGCGTGGGATCGATTCTGACGCAACTGGCCAGCCAGTTGACCGGACTGAAAGTCATCGGCACCGCCTCGCGGCCCGAGACCCGGGACTGGGTGCAGGCACTCGGCGCCGACCTGGTGATCGACCACAGCAAGCCGCTGAGCGAAGAACTCAAGGCCCACGGCCAGCAGCACGTCACCCATGTCGCCAGCCTGACCCAGACCGACACGCATCTGGCGCAATTGGTCGAAGCGCTCAAGCCTCAGGGCAAGCTGGCCCTGATCGACGACCCGCAAAACCTTGAGGTGAGTCAACTCAAGCGCAAGAGCCTGTCGCTGCACTGGGAGTTCATGTACACCCGCTCGATGTTCGAGACCGAGGACATGATCGAACAACACCATCTGCTCAACCGGGTCGCCGAACTGATCGATGCGGGCGTGCTGAAAACCACGGTCGGCGAGCACTTCGGCCAGATCAACGCGACTAACCTGCGCCGGGCCCATGCCTTGCTGGAAAGCGGCAAGGCCAAGGGCAAGATCGTCCTGGAAGGGTTCTGAGTCAGGGCGGCGGGGCGGCACCTCGGCTCGTCCCGCCACCTGGTCGCGCGGTAGAGATAGCGCAATGACTCAGCGAAAAACCGTCATTGCCCTCTGACAGAACAGGCAGAAATGCCGTCAGTCAGATCTGTGATCGCCCTCTTATCCCCACACGGAATCAGGTTTACAATGGCCGCCTTTGCCAACCAGAGGAAGTCAGCCATGAAGATCCTTGTCAAAGCGTTAGCAAAATCCCGCGGCAACCAATGGCAGGTCCGGCTCGACCAGCACGCGATCACCTTCCGCAGCGAAGCCGAAGCCCGTGCCTTCGCCAGCACCCTGCAGGCACGCCTGCAAGCCCCTCACGCCTTCCCCGAGCAACGAGCCGTTGGCTGACTAACCACGCGCCATTTCCAGGCGCCGGGTCACCATGGCGACTGTTACCGCCAACACCCCGCACAGGGCGATCACCAGCGCCATCGGAGTGGCGCTGCCATCGTGCAGCAGCCCGACCAGGGATGCGGCGCCTGCGGCAACACTGAACTGCAGGCAGCCGAACATCGCCGAGGCGCTGCCGGCTCGTGCGCCCTGCCCGCGCATGGCGCAGGCGGCGGCATTAGGGACGATGCAGCCCAGGCTGGCGATGCAGATGAACAACGGGACCAGCAACGGCCAGAGCTGCGTGGTGTGCAAGAGGCTGATGCCCAGCAGTGACAGTCCCGCCGCCACATAGACCCAGACCGCGCGGGCCAGCAGCAGCGCCGGCCCCAACTTGCCCAGCAGCCGGGCATTGACCTGGGCCACCAGGATGAAGCCTGCCGCATTGCTACCGAACAACCAGCCGTAATGCTCGGCAGGAATGCCATACAGCTTGATGAAGACGAATGGCGAGCCGGCGATATAGGCAAACATCCCGGCGATGGCGATACCGCCCGTCAGCGCGTGGCCAACGAACACCCGGTCGGACAGCAGGCGGCCGTACTGGCGCAAAGCCCCCGACAATGGTTGGCGCGGCTGGTCGACAGGCAGGCTCTCCGGCAGGCCGAATGCCACGGCAAAGGCGGACAACGCACTGAACAACGTCAGCACGATGAAAATCGACTGCCAACCGTAAAGGTTGACCAACACCCCGCCGAGCATCGGCGCGAGGATCGGTGCCAGCCCGGTGACCAGCATCAGTTGCGAAAAGACCTTGGCCGACCCGATGGCATCACACTTGTCGCTGACCATTGCCCGGGAAATCACCGTACCCGCGCAACCACCCAGCGCCTGCAGGAAACGTGCGGCGATCAGCCACTCCAGACTCGGCGCGAAAGCACAGACCAGGGAAGCCAGGGTGAACAGCGCGACGCCGACAAGCAAGGGACCACGCCGACCGAAACGATCCGCCAACGGGCCATACACCAGTTGCCCGATGGACAAGCCGAAGAAATACACCGCCAGCGTCAGCTGGATATGTTTTTCATCGGTACCGAAAGCAACGGCCATCGCCGGGAAACCCGGCAAGTAAAAGTCGATGGCCAGGGGCGCGAAGGCACTCAGGGCACCGAGAATCAGGATCGTTCGTAGGTTCATCAGGCATCCGGTAAACAGCTGTGTGCACAGCCGGCTAGTTTAACCGTGCGCGGATACCTTGAACATTCCGATAGGCCGCTAACTAAATAAATACCCGACCCACGTACTCGGTTGGCCGGGCAAGCTGCTCAAATCACTTCACTTTCAGCCGGCCAGCTTCGCCTCGTAGCCTTCTTCGACAATGGCACTGATGACTTCATCCGCCGACAAGCGACTCTGCACCCCGACTTCCTTCGCCCCCAGGTCGACCTGGACGCTGGCCGCCGGATCCTTGGCCTGGACCGCAGAAGTGATCGCCTTGACGCAGTGACCGCAGGACATACCCTGAACATTGAAGACTTGCATGATGCTTCTCCTGTATTGAGGTGGCGACAGTTTCAAGCTTGCCACCATAGCAAGGTCAAGTTCCTGAATGATCTGCCGGGCTGGCATTTCGCTCGCCCCTGCGCCAAGCTTCGTCATCAACGATTCAACCGTAGGAGATTCAGTCATGCGCTGGTCAGCTTTCGGCCTGTTTGGCCTTCTCAGCCTGTTCGGGGCCTCCCCTTTTGCCAGCGCCGCCGGAGAAAACTACGGGGTGCTGATCATCTCCCGTGAACGCCTGGAGGTCTCCACGTCCTGTGAAATCGGCGTTTACCTGCAGGATCAGTTGTCGGGGCGGTTGTTCGCCGAACAGGCCATCTCCTTCAATCTGCCGCCGGGCGATGTGTCGATTCGCCTGAAGTCCTTGCCGGGCCAGGCCCCCGGCTGCAACGCCAGCCTGTTGGCAACGCCCGAGCAGGTGATCAAGCTCAATGGCGGCGACGTGCGCAAGTTCGCCATTGTCGCCAGCCCGACCGGTCTGCGCCTCAAGCAGGTGTCGCTGGGTTATCAGTAAACCGGACAATGTCGCGAATAGAGGCTTGACCTTGCCAAGGTGGCAAGGTTGATCCTGTGGGCAACTTCTTCAGGAGTATCGCCCATGCCGCAATCCACCACCTTTGATCTGCCGATCGCCGGCATGACCTGCGCCAGTTGCGCCGGCCGGGTCGAACGGGCCTTGCGCAAGGTGGCAGGCGCCAGCGCGGTCAGCGTCAATCTCGCCACCGAACAGGCCCGAGTCCAGGCACCGGCCGACAGCCTGCCGGCGCTGCTGCAGGCGGTGGAACAGGCCGGTTACCAGGTTCCCAGCCAGACGCTGGCACTGGATATCGGCGGCATGACCTGCGCCTCCTGTGCCGGCCGGGTCGAGCGGGCGTTGCACAAGGTCGCCGGCGTGCGTGCTGTCAGCGTCAACCTGGCCAGCGAACGCGCATACCTTGAGTCAGTGGGGCCTCTCGACCACGCCGCGCTGATCGCTGCGGTCGAGGCCGCCGGTTACTCGGCCAGCCTGCACGACAACCAGAGCCCCGTCGCCCAGCCCCAGGCACAACGCCTGGGACGTGAGCGCTGGCAATTGTTGCTGGCCCTCGCGCTGGCCCTGCCGCTGGTGCTGCCGATGCTCGCCCAGCCGTTCGGGCATGACTGGATGCTGCCGGCCTGGCTGCAATTCGCCCTGGCAACGCCGGTGCAGTTCATTCTCGGCGCGCGCTTTTATGTCGCGGCCTGGAAAGCGCTCAAGGCCGGCACCGGAAACATGGACCTGCTGGTGGCACTCGGTACCAGCGCCGGCTACGGCCTGAGTCTCTACCAGTGGGCCAATGCCCATCCGGGCCACATGCCCCATCTGTACTTCGAAGCCTCGGCGGTGGTGATCGCCCTGGTGCTGCTGGGCAAATACCTGGAAAGCCGCGCCAAACGCCAGACCGCCAGCGCCATCCGCGCCCTGGAGGCCTTGCGTCCGGAACGGGCGACCCAACTGATCGACGGCCGTGAACAGGAAGTCGCCATCAGCGCCCTGCGGCTGGGCGACCTGGTGCTGGTCAAGCCCGGCGAACGATTCCCGGTGGACGGCGAGGTGGTCGACGGCCAGAGCCACGCCGACGAAGCACTGATCAGCGGCGAGAGCCTGCCAGTGCCGAAACAGCCGGGGGACACAGTCACCGGCGGCGCCATCAACGGTGAAGGCCGGCTGTTGGTCAAGACCCTGGCGCTGGGCGCCGAGACGGTCCTGGCGCGGATCATTCGCCTGGTGGAAGATGCCCAGGCCGGCAAGGCGCCGATCCAGAAACTGGTGGACAAGGTCAGCCAGGTGTTCGTCCCCAGCGTCTTGCTGCTGGCCCTGGCGACCTTGCTCGGCTGGTGGCTGTACGGCGCCCCGCTGGAAACCGCAGTGATCAACGCGGTAGCGGTGCTGGTGATTGCCTGCCCCTGCGCCCTGGGCCTGGCGACGCCGACCGCGATCATGGCCGGCACCGGCGTCGCCGCGCGCCACGGCATCCTGATCAAGGATGCCGAAGCCCTGGAACGCGCCCATGAGGTCAGCCGCGTGGTATTCGACAAGACCGGCACGCTGACCTCCGGCACTCCGCGTATCGCCCACCTGTCAGCCGTGAACGGCGATGAGGCGCAGGCGCTGCAATGGGCCGGCGCCCTGCAACGCGGCAGCGAACACCCGCTGGCCAGGGCAGTGCTCGACGCCTGCGCCGAACGTGGCCTGGCAGTCGCGGATATCCGTGCCAGCCGTTCGCTGACCGGACGTGGCATCGCCGGTGAACTGGACGACCGCGCGCTGGCACTGGGCAACCGCCGCCTGCTCGACGAAAGCGGCCTGCCGCCAGGCGCTCTGCAAGAGCTGGCGAACGCCTGGGAAACCGAGGGTCGTACCCTGTCCTGGTTGATCGAGCAGAGCCCGCAGCCACAAGTACTGGCCCTGTTCGCCTTCGGCGACACCCTCAAGGCCGGCGCGGCGCAAGCCATCGCGCAACTCAATGCACGGCAGATCAGCAGCCACCTGTTGACCGGCGACAATCGTGGCAGCGCCCATGTGGTCGCCCAGGCCCTGGGCATCACCGATGTGCACGCCGAAGTGTTGCCGGCCGACAAGGCCGCCATCGTCGGCGAACTGAAAAAGACCGGCGTGGTGGCCATGGTCGGCGACGGCATCAACGATGCGCCGGCGCTGGCTGCTGCGAATATCGGCATCGCCATGGGCGGCGGCACCGATGTCGCCATGCAGGCCGCCGGCATCACCCTGATGCGCGGCGATCCTCGGCTGGTACCGGCAGCGCTGGAAATCAGCCGCAAGACCTATGCGAAGATCCGGCAGAATCTGTTCTGGGCTTTCGTCTATAACCTGATCGGCATCCCGCTGGCCGCCTTCGGCCTGCTCAACCCGGTGCTGGCGGGGGCGGCAATGGCGCTGTCCAGCGTCAGTGTGGTCAGCAACGCGCTGTTGCTCAAGACCTGGAAACCCCAAGACATCGACTGAAGGAGACGTCATGAACATCGGCCAAGCAGCCCGCCAGAGCGGCCTGAGCGCGAAGATGATTCGTTATTACGAGTCGATCGGTCTGCTCAAGGCCGCCACACGTACGGACAGCGGCTACCGCGTGTACGGCCCGGACGAACTGCACACCCTGGCGTTCATCAAGCGCTCGCGGGACCTGGGTTTCTCGCTGGAGGAAGTCGGCAAACTGCTGACGCTCTGGCAGGATCGCCAGCGCGCCAGCGCCGACGTGAAAGCCCTGGCGCGCCAGCACATCGACGATCTGAACCGCAAGATCGACGAACTGGCCACCCTGCGCGATACCCTGCAGGAGTTGGTGGAACACTGCCACGGTGACCACCGCCCGGACTGCCCGATCCTCAAGGATCTGGCCTCGGGCAGTTGCTGTACACAGAACTGAGCGCGGTGCCCTCTCGACAGGGGGGGCAACAGCACTGTCAGTGCTGCATCCAGGGCGGCGTCGGCTCCTCGGCCGGTTTGCCGCGAGGAGCATCGTCTGCCGAACGGATCGCCTGCCGGCGTTCTTCATCGAAACGCGCCGCCTCGATCTCGCGCAGTACGCCACCTACGTCCGCCTGCGCCTGGGGATCGTCGAACTCACCCGTCAGCACACTGCCGGGATGCAAGGTGCCGGCCTTGTACAATTCCCATATTTCCTTGGCGTAGCGGGTTTCCTTGAGTTCCGGGGCAAATCGACCGAAATAGGACGCCATGTTGCCGACGTCCCGCTCCAGCATGCTGAACGCATGGTTGTTGCCCGCCGCGTCGACGGCCTGGGGCAGGTCGATAATTACCGGGCCATCCGGCGCCAGCAGCACGTTGAACTCCGACAGGTCACCGTGCACCAGACCGGCGCACAGCATCAGCACGATCTGCGAGATCAGCAGCGCGTGGTACTCACGCGCCTGCTCGGGTTCCAACACCACATCGTTGAGACGTGGCGCCGCCTCGCCGTATTCGTCGGCGACCAGTTCCATCAGCAATACGCCATCGAGAAAGTCGAACGGCTTGGGCACCCGCACCCCGGCACTGGCCAGACGGAACAGGGCTGCCACCTCGGCGTTCTGCCAGGCATCCTCGGTTTCCTTGCGCCCGAACTTGGAGCCCTTGGCCATCGCCCGGGCCTGACGGCTGTTACGTACCTTGCGGCCTTCCTGATACTCGGCGGCCTGACGAAAGCTTCGTTTGTTCGCCTCCTTGTAAACCTTGGCGCAGCGCAGCTCCTTGCCACAGCGCACCACATAGACAGCTGCCTCTTTGCCACTCATCAGAGGGCGCAGCACTTCGTCGACCAGACCGTCTTCGATCAGCGGTTCAATGCGTTTTGGAGTCTTCATCAGCTTTTATTCTGGGTCCTTTATTACCAAATACGCGACCATCATTCGTTGCGTGGCCATCCTCTCACAGCGAGTGGAAGATGCCGACCCCGAATGCTCTCCAATGCACTCAATGTGCCAGATTACTGCAGTAAAGCCAGTGCCCCAAGCAGAATAGCCGACACCCGTCGGACCATGATCGTGCTCATATGCTGTCAATTGCGACAATTCCCGGGACACGAATACTCGACAAAAATCTGAATATTCGCCAGACGGCCTAAATTTTCTTTCTCCCTGGCCGAAGCGTTCAAGGAGAGTTGTTATTTTGTCGAGCCCTCGACATGTCGCCTGCGAAACGGAGCTTCGTACCGCTCGACTTTCACGACAGCACTGTTCCGCGTGTCATCGACACCTGCGGGCCTACAAAAAACTGGAGCACGGATGAACATCAAGCAGAAATTGACCTGGGCGTTTGCAATCGTGGCCTGTTTGCCGGTGGTGCTGGTCGCCATCCTGGTGGTGCTGAATCTGCGCAGTGAAGCGCGTGAGAATTTCCTCGACGGCAGTACCCGGGAGATCCGCCAAGTCAATAACGCGATGCAGGTGTTCTTCGACAGTGTCAGCCAGAACATCGAGTACATGGCCAATCATCCGCTGCTGAAAAATGCCGATGACGGGCTCAAGAGCTACATGAGCGCCGATCCCTCGCAGATCCCGCTGAGCGAAGAGGACAAGCAACTGCTCGCCCTGTTCGATGGCCTGGGCAAGAGCCATCCGGCCTATTCCTATGTGTCCTACGGTGTCAACAACGGCGGCTACGTCAGTTGGCCGGCAGATCAGAAGTACGGCAACTACGACCCGCGTGTACGTCCCTGGTACAAGACGGCCCAGGCCAACCCCGGCAAGACCCTGCGCACCGCTGCCTACTACTGGGCGCCCGACGACGCCGTGATGGTCGCCACCGTGCGCACCGTGGACAACAAGCTCGGTGCCCAGGGCGGTGTGGTCAGTGTCGACGTGACCCTCAAGCAGCTCACCGAGATCGTCAAGCAGATCAAGCTCGGTGACAGCGGCTACCTGATGCTGATGGAAAACAGCGGCAACCTGCTGGTCGACCCCAAGCAACCGGAGCACAACTTCAAGAATCTGGACAGCCTGGGTGGCGGTTATGCCGAACTGGCCAAGGCCGGCAAAGGCCTGGTGGATGTCGAAATCAATGGCGAACGCTACATGGCCAATATCTGGCCATCGGAACAACTGGGCTGGACCTTCATCGGTATGGTCAAGCAAAGCGAAGTGATGAAAAGCGCCAACCAGTTGACCTGGCTGATCGCGATCATCGCCGTCGTGCTCGTGGTGGTCTTCGGCATCGTCGGTGCCAGCTTCGCCAGCCTGATCGTACGGCCGATCCGCGGGGTTTCCAGCGGCCTGGAAGGCATCGCCCAGGGCAATGGCGACCTGACCCAGAACCTGACCGTGCGTGGCCGTGACGAAACCGCGCAACTGGCCGGCTGGTTCAACCAGTTCCTGGGGGCGATTCGCGGGCTGATCCAGCATATCGGCCAGTCGGCGAACAAGATCCTCGACTCGTCGCACAAGTCCACCCGCGTGTCGAACGACATGGCCGACGCCGCCGGGCGTCAGCGCGAGGCGGTGGACATGGTCTCCACCGCGTTCCACGAAATGGTCGCGACGGCCAACGAGGTCGCGCGCTCCTGCAGCCAGGCTGCCGAATCCGCCGACAGCGGCCAGCGCCAAGCCCGCGAAGGCCAGCAACAGATCGATGCGGCGGTGCACAGCGTCGACCAGTTGAGCCAGGAAATCGAGCAGTCGGCCCAGTCGATGCAACAACTGGAAAACGACAGCAACAACATCCAGTCGATCCTCGGCACGATCCGCTCCATTGCCGAGCAGACCAACCTGCTGGCGTTGAACGCCGCCATCGAAGCAGCCCGGGCCGGTGAACAGGGCCGGGGGTTCGCCGTGGTGGCCGACGAAGTCCGTGCCCTGGCCAAGCGCACCGCCGACTCCACGGCGGAAATCGACGGCCTGCTCGGCAACCTGGCCAAGCGCACCAGCCAGGTGGCCCAGCAGATGCACGCCAGCCTCGAAGTGTCGCAACAGTCGGTGACCCGCATCGGCCTGGCGCGCAACAGCTTTGGGCAGATCCGCGAATCGGTGGACGTGATCCGCGACATGAACACCCAGATCGCCACGGCAGCGGAGGAGCAGCATCAGGTGGCCGAAGACATCAACCGGCATATCAGCCAGATCCACGGCGATGCGCAACTGGTGGCAGAACTGGCGAACTCGGCGCGCCAGGACTCGCAGAGCCTGGCGGGGCTGTCCAACGAGCTGGACAGTCTGGTCAAGCGTTTCCGGACCTGATCAACGTATCCAGTCAGTTTTTTTGGCAGGGTTTGAGGGCCTCTTGACGGCGGTTCGGCGCTCCGACAAGCCCTGCTCCTACAGCTCAGTGTCGTACAGCCGTTTTGTGTACGAGATAAACCTGTAAGAGCAGGGCTTGCCCGCGAATGGCCCCTCAAGATGGCGCCCAGTCGCTGCTTCAGTGCCGAAACAATTCTCCTGGCGTATAACCAAACAGCCCCTTGAAGGCCGCGATATACGCCGAGGTCGAGTCATAGCCGCAGGACAACGCCGCCCGTGTCACGCTGTCGCCCTCCTCCAGCGCACTGAGCGACGACAGCAAGCGCATACGCTGGCGCCAGCCGCGAAAGCTCAGCCCGGTTTCACGCTGGAACAGCCGCATCAAGGTTTTTTCCGACACCCCCAGACGCTGCGCCCACTGCCCCAGGCTCGCCCCCTGCTCCGGACTTTCGATCAGCTCATTGCACAAGCCGAGCAAACGCGGATGGCGTGGCAACGGCAGTGAGAAGCCCACCTCCGGCAGACTCGCCAACTGATCCAGCAACACCTGGACCAGACGCGACTCGGCGCTGTTCGCCTGGGGATAATCCACCGGCAGCAGGCAGAAACTCTTGATCAGTTCCCGCGCCAGCGGGGTCACCTCCAGCACCCGACAACGTTCCGCCGCCCACGGACAGTCTTCCTTGCGCACGTACAGGCTGCGCATTTCCGCCCGCATCGAAGTCACCACCTCATGCTCCAGCCCCGCCGGAATCCACACGCCCCATTGGGGTGGCGCAAAGAAACTGCCCTCGGCGGTATGCACGCCCAGTACACCGCTGATGGCATAGGAAAACTGCACCCAGTCATGCTGATGGCGCGGAGTCCAGGAACCGGCATTCAGGCTTTCGGCCCGGGCATACAGCGGGCGTGGCAGAGCCGACAGGGCTGGAATCTGTCTTTGTGGTCCGCGTTGTCCGTTGCTCGACATGGTTAACCCTTGTATCGCCTGATGGCTGGCGGGTGCGACCTTAGGCCAGCGCCAGGCATAAGACAATGGCCGAGAACCCCATCTCGGGCAGACGGCCAGGTTCCAATGCCATTCGCTCCTTGGACTGCCCACCAAAGGTTGGATCAGTGTCCAACTTCTTAGGGGCAGTCCAGTCGATTACAGGACTCAGGCTGGCAGCTGAAACTGTCCAACTTTTGGGGGGCAGTCCACCTTGTGGGAGCCGGCTTGCTGGCGATCGCGATCCGTCAGTCGATACCTCTGCCGGCTGATCCGCCGCGATCACCTGCAAGCCGGCTGCCACAGGGGGAACAGAGTGCCTGCAGGTCGCGTCTCAGCGCTCGATAATCGCCGTCACTCCCTGCCCACCTGCGGCGCAGATCGAGATCAGCCCGCGCCCCTGGCCCGCCCGGTCGAGCAGCTTCGCCAGGTTGGCGACGATACGTCCACCCGTCGCTGCAAAGGGATGGCCCGCCGCCAGGGAACTGCCCTTGACATTGAGCCGGCTCCGGTCGATCGACCCCAGCGGCGCATCGAGCCCCAGGCGGCTCTTGCAGTAGTCGGGATCTTCCCAGGCCTTCAGCGTACACAGCACCTGAGCGGCAAAGGCCTCGTGAATCTCGTAGTAGTCGAAATCCTGCAGGGTCAAGCCATTACGCGCCAGCAGGCGCGGTACCGCGTAGACCGGCGCCATCAGCAGGCCCTCGGCGCCCTTGACGAAATCCACCGCCGCCGCCTCGCCATCGCGCAGATAGGCGAGCACCGGCAGCCCGCGCTCGCGCGCCCAGTCTTCGCTGCCCAGCAACACCAACGAAGCCCCATCGGTCAGCGGCGTGGAGTTGCCCGCCGTCAACGTCCCCCTGGCGCTACGCTCGAACACCGGCTTGAGCGCAGCGAGCTTTTCCAGGCTGAGGTCGGGACGCAGGTTGTTGTCACGGGTCAGGCCGAGAAACGGCGTCAGCAGATCGTCATGCCAACCCTCGGCGTAGGCGGCAGCCAGCTTGCGATGGCTGTCCAGGGCCAACTGGTCCTGTTCGTCACGAGGAATGTTCCAGGTCTGGGCCATCAACTCGCAGTGCTGCCCCATGGACAATCCGGTACGCGGCTCGCCATTGCGCGGCAACTCCGGTTTGAGGTGCCCCGGACGCAGTTGCAACAGCGTCTTGAGCTTGTCCCCGAGGCCCTTGCTTCGATTGATTTGCAACAGAATCTGTCGAAGCCCTTCGTTGACCCCGATCGGCGCATCGGACGTGGTATCGACACCGCCAGCAATACCGCAGTCGATCTGCCCCAGGGCGATCTTGTTCGCCACCAGCAACGCCGCCTCCAAGCCGGTGCCGCAAGCCTGCTGGAGGTCATAGGCCGGCGTCTGCGGCGACAGTCGCGAGCCCAGCACACATTCGCGGGTCAGGTTGAAATCCCGCGAGTGCTTGAGCACCGCTCCCGCCACCACCTCGCCCAGTCGCAGGCCATGCAGGTTGAAGCGTTCGATCAGCCCTTCCAGCGCCGCCGTCAGCATCGCCTGGTTGCTCGCGCTGGCATAGGGACCGTTGGAGCGGGCAAACGGAATGCGGTTGCCCCCGATGATGGCAACACGGCGCAACGTATTCATAAAAAACTCCCTATTATTCGAATGACACTGCCGATAAAAGAGTAGGACCTTTCTTAGAAAAACGAACCACCGCCAGGCCTTTGCGGTCCACCTTTGAACCCCTGTCGCCGGAGAGCGTTCCATGTCTGACCGTTATATCGACTTCGCCAACTCGACGATCGGCCAACGTCTGGTCGGCGCGCTTGGCCTGCCGGCACCGACGCGTCTGGAACGCTGGCAGGCCGGACGCCTGCGGCCGGTCGAGGGCGCCCTGCTGCTGGGCGGTGGGCCCTTGGCCGCGCAGATCGGCGGCTTCGCCCAGCGCCTGACCGATGCCGTCTACAGCTACGGCAGTGAAATACCGGGCTGCAGTGCCTGGATTCCCGGTCACGGGCCCAAACTCAAGGCGCTGGTGTTCGATGCCGGCGCCCTTGTGCAGGTGGATCAGCTCAAGCAACTGCGCGAGTTCTTCCAGCCGCTGCTGAGAAACCTCGAATCGTGCGCCCATGTGGTGATTCTCGGCCGTGCGCCCCAGGGGCTGCGCGATCCGTTCGCCGCCAGTGCACAACGGGCCCTGGAAGGTTTCAGCCGTTCGCTGGCCAAGGAGCTGCGCAACGGCGGTACCCTGCAGTTGCTGTACATCGACGACGAGGCCCAGGACCAGCTCGAAGGCGCCCTGCGCTTCTTTCTGTCGCCGAAAAGCGCCTACGTCAGCGGCCAGGTCCTGCGCCTGGGCGCCTGCAACAGCCGAGTCCATGACTGGAGCCGACCGCTGGCCGGCCGCAAGGCCCTGGTCACCGGCGCCGCCCGTGGGATTGGCGCGGCGATTGCAGAAACCCTGGCCCGCGACGGCAGTGAAATCATCCTGCTCGATGTGCCCCAGGCCAAGACCGATCTCGATGCCCTGGCCGCCCGTCTCGGTGCTCGCAGTATTACCCTCGATATCTGCGCCGAAGACGCCGCCGCGCAACTGGTGGAGCAATTGCCGGACGGCCTCGACATCCTCGTGCACAACGCCGGTATCACCCGCGACAAGACCCTGGCGAACATGACCCCGGAGTTCTGGGACGCGGTGCTGGCGGTCAATCTCGATGCGCCCCAGGTGCTGACCCAGGCGCTGCTCGACAGCGGTACCCTGCGCGATCAGGGCCGGGTGATCCTGCTCGCCTCCATCAGCGGCATCGCCGGTAACCGCGGCCAGACCAACTATGCCGCGAGCAAGGCCGGACTGATCGGCCTGGCCCAGGCCTGGGCGCCTCTGCTGGGCGAGCGTGGCATCAGCATCAATGCCGTGGCGCCCGGCTTCATCGAGACGCAGATGACGGCGCACATCCCCTTCGCCCTGCGGGAGGCCGGACGGCGCATGAGTTCGCTGGGCCAGGGCGGCCTGCCCCAGGATGTCGCCGAAGCCGTGGCCTGGCTCGCCCAACCGGGCTCCGGTGCGATCAGCGGGCAGGTCCTGCGGGTCTGTGGACAAAGTGTATTGGGGGCCTGAGCATGCTGGTGAATTGGCAATACCTGACCACTGCGCCGGAGCTGCCCGGACTGTATCTGCGGGCAGCCCGCCGCCGCAGGATTACCGGCACGCAACTGCCGAGCGACGGCCTGCGCTGCTGGGTCACCGTCGACACCAAGCGCCTGGCGGCCTACCGCCGGATCTGCGGGTTTGCCGATAGCGGTCTGATGCCTGCCACCTACCCTCATGTGCTGGCCTTTCCCCTGCAATTGCAGTTGCTGACCGCCCACCACTTTCCCTTTCCGTTGCTGGGCCTGGTGCACCTGAGCAACCGCATCCGCATCCTGCGCCCACTGGGCGGCGTCACCAGCCTGCGGGTCGGCGTCCAGGTGCAGAACCTGCAACCCCACGCAAAGGGCGCGACCTTCGACCTGGTGACCCAGATCGACGATGCCCTGGGGCCGCTGTGGGAAGCCGAGAGCCGTATGCTTTGTCGCGGCGTCGAGTTGCCGGGCGAACCGCCTGCGGCTCTGCACGGCGAACCGACACCGATGGCGGAGCTGACGCGCTGGGCGTGCCCCAGCGATATCGGCCGCCAATACGCCAAGGTTTCCGGCGACTACAACCCGATCCATTTGAGCGCCCTCAGCGCCCGGCTGTTCGGCTTTCCCAAGGCCATCGCCCACGGCCTGTGGAACAAGGCGCGCACCCTGGCGGCCCTGGGCAATCACCTGCCGGCGGCGAATATCGAGATCGACGTGACGTTCAGAAAACCGGTGCTCCTGCCCAATGAGCTGGTGCTATACGCCAGTGCTCCCGGCTCCAGCGGCGATCTGCGACTGGCCGGCGCCGGGGAACTGGAGCACATGATCGGTCATTGGCGGCCGATTGCCTGAGGCCTACCTGCCAAGCTGACAATTGGCTGAGGTCGATGAATATTTCATCTGGCCTGGGCGTTCTCCCGACAGCAAGGCCCTTGCTTCCCGCTCCCATCCGCCGGAAGCTAGTCGCCTGGAAGGAGAACACCACGCATGAACCTCGACGAACTGACCCAACGCCTGCACGGCATCCGTGATCGCAACAACTGGAAGCAATTCCACAGCCCAAAAAACCTGGCGATGGCCGCCAGTGTCGAGATGGCCGAGCTGGTGGAGATTTTCCAGTGGCTGACCGAAGATCAGTCGCGCCAGTTGCCAGCGGAAAAACTCGCCCATGCCGGGCAGGAAGTCGGAGACATCATTCTCTATCTCCTGCTGCTCTGCAGCGAGCTGGGGCTGGACATGAACGAAGTGGTGCGGGCCAAGCTGGCCGACAGCGAACGGCGGTTCGCCCAATGAGCGACCGTCATTTCGATCAGTTGGCCACCCGCTTCGCCGAGAAGATCTACGGCGGTGCCAAGGGGGCGATCCGCCTCGCGGTGCTGCAGGCCGACCTCGCCGAAACCCTGCCGGAGCGACCACTGCGGGTGCTGGATATCGGCGCCGGGCTGGGCCATATGTCGTTGTGGCTGGCCCAGCGCGGCCACCACGTGACGCTGGCCGAACCCGCCGAACCGATGCTCGAAGGCGCCCGCCAGCGCTTCGCCGAGGCCGGTCAGCTGGCGATCTTCATCCAGGCACCGTGGCAGGACCTGCTCGGCCAGCTCAACGAGCCCTACGACCTGGTGCTGTGTCACGCGGTGCTGGAATGGCTGGCCGAGCCCCATGCGATCCTGCCGGTGCTGCACCAACTGACGAAGCCCGGTGGCTGGTTGTCCCTGGCCTTCTACAACCGCGATGCGCTGATCTACCGCAACTTGCTCAAGGGCCATTTCCGCAAGATGCGCAAGAACGACATGGCCGGTGAAAAACAGAGCCTGACCCCGCAACAACCGCTTGATCCCCGTGAACTGGCGGCGCAACTTGAAGGTCTGTGGCACGTCGAAAGCCAGAGCGGCGTGCGGGTGTTCCATGACTACATGCCGGTCGAATTCCAGGCCCGTGCCGAACTGGTCGACCTGCTGGAAATGGAGTTGGCCCACCGCCGTCACCCGAGCTTTGCCGGGCTTGGACGTTATCTGCACTGGATCTGCCGTCCGGTGTAATACGGAGGATGCAATGAATCGCCGTTTCCTGTTGTCAACGCTCTGCCTCGGGCTGGCGGCCTGCTCGAGCCCGAACCCGTATACCGCCAGCTCGATGCCGATCCCGCCGGCACCGGCCCAGGCGGCCAGAACGCTGGACCTGAGCGCCTACCCGGCGCCGGCCCGCGACTATGGCCGTTATCGGACCTGGGCCTGGCTCAATGACCGGCTGCCCGCCGGCACGACCTGGGCCGACTCGGCGCAACTGGCCGAAATGGTCGGCAATGCCCTCGACGAGCAGGGGCTAAGGCCGCGCCGCGAGGGGGCACCAGCCGATCTGCGGGTGAGCGCCGATGTACATATGGAGAAGCGCTTGCGCCAGGTCCAGGAGGACTATGGCTACGCCGGGGCTTATGGCGGGGGGCCGTATGGCAACCGCTACGGTGTGTATAACAGCGTTCCGATCGTACGCACCTATGAAGTCCAGGTGCTGGTGGCGCGGGTCAGCCTGTTCGATGGGGCGACCGGCCAGCCGGTCTGGAGCGCCAGCGCCGAAACCGCCAACCAGGGCAATCAGCTCGAACGCGCGGATGCGCTGCGCGAAGCCGTGCAAAAAGCCCTGGCGGCCTATCCTCCCAGTTAACCAACTTGCCAGGCTACCGGAGAAAAATCATGTTCCGCCGTCTTGCCTTACTGGCCTTTGCCATACTGCTCAGTGCCTGCCAGACCGCACAGGTCACCCACGACTTCGACGCCAGCCGCGATTTCGCTGGCTACCGCAGTTGGAGCTGGAAAGAACCCGCGCTGCAGTATCGACCCGATGATCCACGGATCAAGAGCGACCTGACCGAACAGCGCATCCGCCAGGCGATCAGCGAGCAGTTGGACCAGCGTGGCTTGCGTCTGGCGCCGGCCGGTAGCCCGGCCGATGTGAAGGTGCAGGCCTACCTGATCGTCGACAACCGCCAGCAACAGGTCAGCACCAATTACGGCGGTGGCTGGGGTGGCCCGTGGCATGGCGGTTTGTGGGGCGGCCCGGGTTATACCGAGATCCGCAACATCGACTATCAGGTTGCGACCATTCAGGTAGACCTGCTCGACGGCAAGGACGGCAAGCTGGTATGGCGCGGCACTGCCGAGCAGCCGGTGAACGACCTGCCGACACCCACCGAACGCAGCGCCGCGATCAACAAGACCGTGGCCCAGGTGATGGCGAACTATCCGCCCAGGTAAGTCCCCCCATTGTGGCGAGCGGGCAATCCTGCTCGCCACAACAGCCAGGCCCTTCGCCACGGCTCTCCCAGCCTTGACTACACTGCCATGCAGTACAGGAAAGTAAGCGCTCGGCCACGAGCCGGCAAAGGAGTGCTCGATGTCTTTCCCCTGCCGCATTCCGGTGTTTCACGGTCCGTCTCGGCAACGCGGCGCCATTGGCCTGATGGCCGCGCTGACACTCGGGCTGGCGCTACTGAGCATGGTGGTGGTGGTTGATAGCGGGCGCCTGTACCTGGCGAAACGGACCCTGCAACGGGTCGCCGATACGGCGGCGCTGGAAGCTGCCAGCCGTGGCGGGAACTGCCAGGCAGGACTGAGCGCGGCCACTTATGCAACTCAAAGCGCGACACGTAACGGGTTTACGCCAGGTACAGGACAAACGCTGAACGTCACCTGCGGTAGCATCGCAACCAACGCAGCCAACCTGCGAACGTTCACGGCCGACGCAAATCAATCGACGGCCATTCGCGTGATCGCCAGCAAGACCGTTGCAACCAGCATTGCAGCAGGCATACAGGCGCTGTTTTCAAGTGGAGCTACCAACCTGACCACTCAGTTGACGACTACCGCCGTCGCTGCAACGCCCCAACCGACACTGGCCCAATTGACGCTGCGTAGTTCGTTGGGAACGATCGATACGGCCAAGTCCAACCTGCTCAATCCGATCTTTTCGGGGCTGCTGGGGGGCAATGTAAGCCTGACAGCTGCCGGCTGGAATGGCCTGCTAAGCACAGACATCAACCTGCTCAGTTATCTGAATCAACTGGCAATCAAATTGAATGTTTCGGCAGGCAACTACACGCAGCTACTCAGCACGACCGTATCTGTTCCCCAGTTGATCCAGGTAGCCGCGACAGTGGCGCAAATAAATGGCGCAAGCGTTGATGTAATGACGGCTCTGGGCAATCTGCAAATCGCCGCAGCCAATGCCCCCCCGATCAAACTCGGAGATCTGCTGCAACTGCAAACCGGCACCCTCACAAGCGGGCTCAACGCCAATATCCAGTTGCTCCAGTTGATTCAGGGGGTCATCCAGTTGGCAAACAGCCAAAGCGCTGCGGTAGCGATTATCCCGATCAACGTACTGGGGCTGGCTGGTGTGACTTTGCAAGTGAAAGTCATACAAGCGCCACAACTGTCCGCGATGGGCGACCCCCGGCTGGCAGTCGCTGGCGATCCAAGATCAGGGCCCAACCGCATCTATGTACGCACAGCACAAATCAGAACCCTCATCACCGTCAACCTGCCCGCATTGCAAGGTATAACAGGCCTGGCCAACGCAACCTTGGGGCTTGTTGCGAATCTGACACCCACCCTGAACGCACTGTTGAGCCTAAACCTTGCCGCAACCATCAACTCGGCGACATGCCTGTTGGGGGCCGGTTGCATGCAACTCAGTCCGCAGGTCCTCAACACCAAGCAACTCAACGTCAATCTGGACTCCGGAGGTGCCGAAAGTTATGTCACAGCCTATAGCTGCCCAGGAAACAACAGCGGCACCAAAAGCCTGACGGCTCGTACCACCAGCTCAATAGCCAACCTGAAAGTGGGCCAGATGGATCCAGCCAGCGCGTTCTCCTCGGCAGCAGAACCGGCAGTCACACCATTACCGCTGATCGACCTGGGAACCTGGACCTGCCACAAAGTCCTCGGCGTAGGCAGTTGCGGTCCAGCCAGAAACGCATTTGCAGCAGGTGGCATTGGCCTTCTGGTGAATACCAGCGTCGGACAGAACAGCCAGGACCTGGTGTTTGCCAGCGCTGCTTCACCCTATGCAACACCACCCAACCTCAATCTCCCTCCAAGCGTCCTTGCCGCAACCCCCGCGGCGAATGTGGTCGCCAGTCTGGGTAACACGCTGTCGGGGATCACCCTGAACGTCTACCAGCCAGTCAATGGCAATCCATTGGGAAGCCTTGCCGCCGTTGCTGGCGGCCTGATAAGCGGTGTCAGCAGCCTGCTGACTCCCGTGATAACTGGCCTGCTCAGCCCATTGCTGGACCCGCTGGTCAATAACCTGCTGTCCTCCTTGGGGATCAATCTCAACGAAACCGACGTCGGCGCCAACCTCACCTGCGGCCAGACCGGCAAGGCCTACCTAGTGATCTAGCACCAGCGGCAACTCCACACAGAACCGCGCGCCGTCGCCGCCGTTGCGCACGCTCATCCGCCCGCCCATGTTTTCGACGATGCCATAGCTCACCGACAGTCCCAGGCCGGTGCCGATGCCCACCGGCTTGGTGGTAAAGAACGGTTCGAAGATGCGCTCCAGCAAGCGCGGGTCGATACCGCCGCCGTTGTCCTCGACGATCAGCCGCACCGCACGTTCATCATGCTCGGCCGTCACCGAAATCCAGGGTTCGAAATCGCGGTTCTTCTCGCGTTTGCTGAGCAGCGCATCCCGGGCGTTGACCATCAGGTTGATCAGCACCTGCTCCAACTGATCGACAAAACCACGCACCTGAACCTCGAACTCGATTGGCGGCACACGCAACTGCACGCCCTTGCCCTTCATGCCCTCGCTCAGCAGCGACAACGTCCCCTCAACCGCCTGGGCCGGATTGAACGGGGCAGCCTCGACTTCCGAACGACGGCCAAACACCCGCATGTGATCGACTACCCGCGCCGCGCGCTGGACCTGGGCATCGATACGGTTGAGCTTGTCCTGCAGGTAGTCGATCTGCACATCGCCGTTGCTCAGGCGCTTGAGCACATTGACGATAGCCATGCGCATCACATTCAGCGGCTGGTTGATCTCGTGGGCCAGGCCGGTCGCCATCTCGCCGAGGGTGGCCATCTTCGCGCTCTGGGTCAGTTGCTGCTGGGAGCGGCGCACTTCCGTGTTGTCGCGCCCCACCGCCTGGATTTCCTGCAGACGCCCCTGGGCGTCGAACACGCCACGGTCCGACCAGACCCACCAGGCATGTTCACGCCCGGGCAATTGCAGGCTGATTTCAGCGGTGCTGACCGGCACCTCGGGGGTCAGTTGCTCCAGGCGCCGGGTAAACGCCGCATGCTGCTCCGGCGACATCCAACTGCCCAGGTTCACCCCCGGCAATTGTTCCGGTGCGCATTCGAGATACGTCGCCAGCGGCTTGTTGCCGAAGATCAGGGTCAGGTCCGGCCGGTAGCGGCAGATCATCGCCGGCGAGTCTTCCACCAGAATCCGGTAGCGCTCCTCGCTCTTCTCGATTCGTTCAGCGGCGAGGGTCGCCTCGGTGACGTCCATCCACAGCCCCACCGCCTCCACCGGCATGCCCAGGTCGTCACGCAACAGCCGGGCTTCGTCGAGCAGCCAGTGGTATTCGCCACGCTGGTCCTGCAGCCGGTAACGGCAATGGACATAACCTTCGCGCAACAACTGGCGAGTCCGTTCGAAGTAGCGGTCGCGGTCCTCGGGATGAATCCATTGCGCCAGACCGTCGCGGACGCAATCGTCCAGGGTCCGGCCGAGCAATGGCTGCAGGCTGTCGCTGAAGAACACCGGAAGCAGCGCCCCCTCGACATAACGCTGGACATAGATCACCGCCGGCGAACTGGCGATCAGGTTGTCCAGCCGCGCATGAGCGGCGGCGGCGGCCTGTTCCTGATTCTTGACGTCACTGATATCGAGCATGAAGCCGACGATCCGTTGCGCATCGCCCATGCCCAGCGCCTGTCCCTGGAGCCGATACCAGCGCGGATTGTCCCTCGGATCGTCCTGATACAGACGCACGCAAAGCAGCAGCGACTGACCCCGCTGCAGATCACGCATGCCACTGACCAACTCCTCGCGGTCGGCGGGATGGATCGCCGCCAGCCAATCGTCCAGCGACAGCGCCGCCGCCGACTCAGGCAGCCCCAGCGCCTGGGCCAGAGACGCAGCCAGTTGTATCTGGTCCCTGGCCGGCGACCACTCCCACCAGCCGGTACCCAGCAGTCCCTGCAGCAACTCCAGGCGTTCCAGTTGCTGCTGGTGCGATTGCTGCCGACGGCGCCCCAGCAGCGGTGCGGCCAGCGCCGCCGCCAGTTGCAACCAATCCTGATCACTGAGCTGTGGCGCGCGTTGCCGAACCGGATAAAAACCGCAGAGCAGCCAGGCTGCCACTCCATGCTCGTCGCGAAAGGGCACAAGCAGCCCATCGGCGTTGCCCATCACCGTCAGCAGCCGCGGATGCTCGCTCAGGCCATCACGTACCTCCAGGCGCAACGGCGCCATACCGTTGAGGCTGTCCAGCCCCGAACCCAGGGCCTGGCCATCGTGCCAGAGCGGCGGTGCGTCATGGGCGCGATAGTGACTGTGGATCTGCCACTGCTGCCCGGGCTCATCCAGCAACGCCAGGGCCAGACAGGGAACATGCCAGCGCTGCGCCAGACTCTGGATCTGCTCGCTCAGCACCTGGGGCAGCCGCGCCAGGCTGCACAGGCGCAATTGCTCGCTCATTCGCGCGGCGAAATGCTGCAGGTATTCACGGTTTTCCGCAGTCTGGCTGCCCTTGAGCAGGTCACCGATATCCATCGCCTGCAACAGCCAGCCGCCCTGGTGGGGCTGAAGCCAGCCACGAGTATGCACAACCTGTCCGGCCAGGCCGTTGAAGTCCAGGTCCAGGCTTTGCCCGAGCCAATCCGCCGGCACGCCTTCGACCGACAAGTGGCTGGACGGCGCCAGCAGATCCCGCAGCGGATAAGTATCGTCGTGAGGGACCGCCGCGAGGCCATGTCGCAGCGGCCCGCTGACTTCCAGCACCCGGCCGTCGCCGTCGAGTCGAACCCGCAACTCGGCCGCCGAGGCCGGCGACTCGACAAGGGGGACGAGCGATGGCTGCGCCCCACCCCCACGGCCGAGCAGACGGCCGAACAGCTTCTCCCCGGAACTCAAAGCTGCATGCTCGTGGTGGCCCGGAGATTGGCCGGCAGATTGGGCACCGTACCGATCCCGGGCAGCACCAGGAACGGCAACACGTTGCGCAGGCGGGAAGTCGGGTAACTGATCGTGACCGTCAGCACACCGCCCGTGTAGGTGGCATCGACATCGGTGGTCACATTGAAATTCAGCGCGGGTGGAATCCAGCTCGTGACCCGCTGTGCCGCGGCCGCCTTTGCCGTGGACTTGAGCAGATTGCCGTAATTGCTGCCGCTGGCCACCGGATCGACCTGCACGCCCTGCCTCACGCCTTCGGCGGTCGCGGCGTTGAAGGACTGCACCATGAGCATCGGCAGGCTGTAGCTGATCAAACCGTAGAGCACCGCGAAGAACATCACAAACACCAACGCGAACTCGATGGCGGCGGCACCTTTTTGCTGTTTGGGGAGGCCCGGGATCATGACTGCGTCTACCCTGACAACTGCACATTGCTATCAGCATAGAATCATTCATCGGAAAAGGACGTTTTTTAGCCGATGCACAGCCTCATCCTGCTTGTCTGGTTCACACTCTGTGCGGCGCAGGACCTGCGCCAGCGGGAAATCGCCAACAGCCTGACCCTGGGTGGCTCGGCACTGGCGCTGTTCTATCTGCTCTGGAGCGGTAATACCTGGCTGGGGGCAACGGCGGAACAGGGCGGCTGGGCCTTTCTGCTGGCGCTGCTGCTGACTATGCCCGGCTATGCCACGGCGCGCCTCGGTGCCGGCGACGTCAAGCTGCTGATCGCCCTGGCCCTGGCCAGCGACAGCCGCTACCTGCTCGGCACGCTGATCGGCGCTGGCGTGAGCAGCCTGCTCTGGCTGTGGCTGGGGCCCAGGCTCTGGTCCCGGTTGGGCAAACGTCGCCGACAACTGCTGCAGCACCTTGAGCCGCAAGCCTCGGAGAAACAGCCGTTCGCGCCCTTTCTCTGGATCGGCCTGCTTTGTACGACCGTCAGCCTCCACTCATGACGGATACCGTTTATGTACAGGCCGGGAAAGTGCGTCTATTTTTATTCGCAGGCCCCCAGAGCTGCGCGCGTGGGCAGGGAACTCGTAGTCATTGGCTGACAAGGCATGGAGTAGCGCGTGAACAAGCTTGTATCCGAGGTGAAGATCCTGGTGGTTGACGATGAACCACTGATCGTGGATGAACTCTGCGAGTTTCTCGAAAAAAGTGGTTATCGCTGTGTGCCCGCCCTGTCCAGCCAGGTGGCCATCGACCGCTTCAAGGAAGATACCGAAGTTGCCCTGGTGCTGTGCGACCTGCATCTGCCCGATCTGGACGGTGTCGAACTGGTGCGCGAGCTGCAACGTTTCGCCGGCAAGCGCCGGATCTTCGAATCGATCATGCTGACCGAGCTCGCCGACAAACAGGATGTGATCAAGGCACTGCGCGCGGGCATCGCCGATTACTACCAGAAACCGGTAGACCTCGATGAACTGCTCGAAGGCATCCAACGCCAGGAAGCGGTGATCGCCGAACGCAAGCAGAATGAAAACCTGGGGCAGTTGAATCAGAAACTGCAATTTCTCGCCGAGTCCATCGACGACCTCTATCGCGACCTGGACAACGTCCGCCGCCCGTCGCCAGCTCAGCGCGAGGTGAGCGACGAAGGGGCGCCGAACGAGGCGGACAACCTGGAGACCGTGGCGCGGACAAGTCAGTTGTCACCCCGCCAGGTGGAGGTGGCGCGGCTGGTGGGCAAGGGCCAGACCAACTACCAGATCGCCTGTGAGCTGGGCATCACCGAAAATACCGTGAAACTCTATGTCTCCCAGGTGCTGCGTCTGACTCACATGCATAACCGTACGCAACTGGCACTGGCGCTGGCACCGGGAGGGCTTCGGCAGCGAAATTTGACGGCTCATTGAATTCACGGGGGCGAGTCAATTGCCCTTTAACGACCCGCCTTCGTCCTGTTTGAAGAAATCCGGAATCGGGTGCTTGTAGCTGTCCAGCCACCGCTGCAGGATCTGTTCACGCTCGCTCGGCGTCACCACCTGCGGCGTGGGAGAACGCTCCTGCCCCTTGGGTTGAAGTTGCAACCAGGCCTCCGTCTGTGCCTGATAACCCGACGACGGTCCCGGTTCGATGGCCTGAACCGTCAGCGACGACAACAGGCACCCCAGAGCAAAACCTGCACGGTATTTCATTTCGACCTCCCTTGCGTCGGCTTACTTGATCGCTGGCTTGCCAGCGTCATCGGCCGCGACCATCCGGTTCGCCGCAGACCGCTGCGGATTCTTCAGTTGTTGGGCGCGGACCTGGGCATCGCTGACCTGCTCGGGACTCAGGCCCAGGCGGGTCACCAGTTCGGCCGCCTGGCTCCAGTTGTCCTGATAGAGCAGCAGCGTGACCAGGTTCACCGCCGCCAACTGATCGGCCGGCTTGAGTTCAATGGCGGTCAGGAACTCGAAGCGCGCGTCCTCGATCCGCAGTTGATTGAGGTAGACCACCCCCAGGTCATTGCGCACCTTTTCATCGGTGGGCGCCAGGCGTGCCGCGCGCTGCAAATGGGCCATGGCCTGGCCGTTGTCCTGACGCGCGGCCGCCAACTGGCCGAGTCCATGCTCGCCCTCGGCCGCCAGGCAGGTGCCGAGCAGGCTGCGGTACAGGGGCTCCGCTTCGCTGCGGCCCAACTGCCGATAGACCCTGGCCTTGCGCAAGCGCACCTCGCCCAGACTTTCCGGCAGCTTCTGCAGATTGGCCAGGCTGGCGTGCGGTTTGCCCTCGTTGGCCATGTCGTCCGCCAGGTTCAGCGCCAGTTCCTGATCGGCGCTGGGCTTGCCACAAGTGCCACCCGCCAGCGCCGCCCACGGCGCGAGGCCATCGCTGGCACACCCGCCCAGCGCCAACAGGGCCAGTCCCGCAATCACTGCTCTCATTCCCTCACTCCCTGATGTTCACGCGCTGATGCAACCCAAGTACAACAACTGCTGCCTGGCTCTTCCTAGGACGTACCGAAGGCCCGACTCAAGGCGGTAAAACCCGGTCCCGCGAGCACGATCAGCAACGCCGGGAACAGAAACACCATCATCACCACCGACATCTTCGCCGACATCTTCGAGATGTATTCCTGCAAGCGGGTCAGGCGCCGGTCATCGAGCAGTTGCTTGAGCGTCAGCAACGACTTCATCGCCCCGCCACCCTGCTGCAGCAGTTGCTGGAGAATGACGCTGGTGTCGTCCAACTCATCGACCGCCAGCAGCCGAGCCATCTTGTTCAACTCCTCGCTCAGTTCCAGCCCGGAATCGACCCGCGCCAGCACCATTTGCAACTCGCTGCTCAACACCGGCAACAACTGCCGGGATTCGTTGGCGAGCACCCGCAGCGCCTGCTCCACGGCCATTCCCGACTCGAACAGGATGCGCAGCAGCGGAATGAAGGTCGAGATTTCGACGATAACCTGGCGCTTGCGACGCTCGGCGGCCAGGGCCAGCAAGCGCTTGGGCAGCAGGTAGCCGGCGGACAGGCCGAGGAATGGCGCAACCCAGGGTGAGGCCACTGCGGGAAAGAACACCTGCTGAATGAGCAATACCAGCACCAGCGCCACAACCGGCAGGCCGATCTGGCAGGCGGCATACAGCGAGCGCTGGTTCGCCTTGCGCCAGCCGATACGGTTGAGCAGGAGCTGAGTCTCGTTATCGAGGCTCACCGAACGCTGGCCGGCACGTGTCTCGCCAAGGGACTGCAAGAAGCCGCTCAGCTTGAGTTTGCTCTGCTCACGCACCATGTGCCCCTGCAAGCGCTCGGTGACGGCCCGTTGGCGCTGACGCGTCTGCAGCAGGTTGCCGACGATCAGCACAACAGCAGCAAGCAACAGCAGCGCACTCATCAACAGGACCATGTCACACGCTCCGCAACATGCGCCAGAGCGCCAGGCAGCCCAATATCTGCAGACCAAAGGCCATCAGCAGCATCTGTTGGCCACTCGGGTCAGCCCACATGTTCATCAGGTAACCGGGATTGGTCAGCATGAAGTAACCCGCCACACTGATCGGCAACAGCGCCAGGACGACCGCTGTCATGCGGGTTTCGCCGGTCATCGCACGCAATTGCCGCGCGCCCTGTTCACGTTCGCGGATCAGTTTCATCAGGTTTTCCAGCAGTTCGCTGGCGTTGCCGCCATAACGGTGATTGACCTTCAGGCCAAGCGCGAGAAACCGAAACTCTTCGCGCTCGTAGAATTCGGCAAAGTCACTGACCGCCTCCGGCAGACTGACCCCCAGTTCGACATTGCGCCGCACCCGGCCCATGGCCTCGCGCAACGGATCGGTCGAGGCCTCGATCCCGCCGAGAATCGCATCGGCCAGGGTCTTGCCGGATTTCAGGCTGCGTACCGCATGATCGAGCAATTGCGGCAGTTGCTCGATCATGCGCCGCACCCGGCGCTGATAACGCCAGCCGACGAAGCATCGCAGACCGAGCGGCGGCGCCAGCACCATCACCAGCAGGCCGAGCGAACCGGCCATCAGTAGACCCAGCATGACCAGCAACGCCCAGGCCAGCAGCCACAGGACCAGCCGCTCGCCAGGACGATCCAGCCCGGCACGCAGGAACAGGCGGTCCAGGCGCTCCCTGGCGGGGCTGACGGCGCTGGCGGCTGCGCTCAGTTGCGGCTGCCCCGCCGTCAACCGGCTCAATACCCGCTCGTCACCGCTCTTGCGCAGGCCCCGGTAAAACAGCCGCACCGAGAAGCCGAGCAGCAGCAGGCACATGAGACCGAGCAACAGCGGACCGAGCATGTGCAGACCTCCTCAATCGTCAAAGGTCAGGTACGACTCGCGCCGCAGCTTGTCGCCTGCCGGGTTGACCGCTTCGCGCTGGAAGGTGGAACCGCTGCGGCGGTCGAGCCGGAACAGGGTGTTGGTGACGTAGATGTCATCACGCACCCCGACCACCTCCACCACCTCGCTGACACAACGCCGGCCGTCGGGCAGGCGGGTCAGCTGGATCACCACGTCCAGCGCCGCACAGATCATCTGACGCAGGGTCTTCTCCGCCACCTGGCGCCCGGTCAGCCCGACCAGGGTCTCCAACCGCAACAGCGCGTCCTGAGCATTGTTGGCGTGCACCGTGCTCATCGAACCATCATGGCCGGTGTTCATCGCCGTCAACACGTCGAGCACTTCCACGCCGCGAATCTCGCCGAGAATGATCCGGTCCGGACGCATCCGCAGGGCGTTGCGGATCAGGTCGCTGGACTTCACCTCACCATGACCCTCGGCATTCGGCGGGCGGGTTTCCAGGCGAACCACGTGGGGGTGGTTGAGTTGCAGTTCGGCAACGTCTTCGATGGTGACCAGCCGCTGATGAGGATTGATCAACTGGCTGAGGATGTTGAGCAGGGTGGTCTTGCCGGTGCCGGTACCACCGCTGATGAGGATGTTGCAGCGTTTGCCCACGGCCTCCTGGAAGAACTCGAGAATGGCCTGGTCAATGGTCTGCATCGCGACCAGGTCGTTGCTCTTGAGCATGTCCTTGCGAAATTTCCGGATTGACAGACAAGGGCCGTCCAGGGCGATCGGCGGGATGATCGCATTGACCCGGCTGCCATCGGGCATTCGCGCATCGACCATCGGCGACGATTCGTCCAGGCGCCGGCCGAGGGGGGCGAGGATGCGCTGGATGACTCGCTCCACATGATGATCGTCGATAAACCGCAGGTCGCTCTGGTGCAGCAGGCCATCGCGTTCGAGAAACACCCGGTGCGGCCCGTTGACCAGGATTTCGGTCACGGCGGGATCGCGCAGCAACACCTCCAGCGGGCCGAAGCCGGTCAGCTCATCGACGATTTCCTCGGCCAGCCGTTCCATCTCATAACGGGAAATTGCCAGATGCAGGCGCGACACGTACTCGCCGACCTTGTCGATGACGAACTGGGCAAGCGCCTGGCGTGAACTTTCCAGCAGGTTTTTTCCCGACTCTTCGATGGCATCGATGATGTAGCGATGCAATACCAGCTTGAGCCCTTCATGGTCGCTATTACCGGCCGATGAACGGTTTTGGCCACCGAACAGTTTCTCCGCCATTACTTGTTCCCCCAGAGCCGGTTGAGCCAGCCCTCGGCAGCCTTGGTCCGCCCTTCTGAACGCTTGGCCAGCCGTTCGCCCAAGGTCTTGAGACCGACAGTCAAGGCTTCACGCGGGGCCAGTTCGAACAGCGTCTGACCCTGGTTCTTGGCATTCATCCGCACCTCGGCGTTCAGCGGCAACACCGACAGGACCGGCAAACCAAAGGTCTTGCCCAGGGTTTCGGAGTCGGGCGAGACGTTCTTGAGGTATCGATCGACCAGCAGGCGCGCATGGTCGAGCTTCATGCCTTTTTCGCGCCACTGGTTGAGGATCGTCAGGTTGCGCCGACAGTCGAGCACACTCTGATCGGTATACCAGAGCAGTTTGTCGCAGTGGCTGACGAAGGTCCGCAGCGCATCGCTGTCGGACTGCCCGGTGAGGTTGACGACAATGTGCTGGAAGTGCTGGCGCAAGGCGCTGAGCAACATGTACAGCTCGGCGGCGCTGGTGCGCTTGAGCGGCTCGTCCCCCCCGGCATAGGTGAGGATGCGCAAGCCCGCCTCGGCGCGGGTGAAGGCACTGTCGATCATCGTCGTGTCCAGACGACGCAAGTGACGCAGGGCATCGCCGAAATGGAACGAGCTTTCCAGACCGAGCAGCGCCAGGCTGTCGCCCCGGGGCAGGCCGAGGTCGAGCAGCAGGGTCTGTTGTCCACGTTTCTGCACCACCAGCGCCAGATGTATCGCCAGCAACGCGCCATCGGCATTGCTCTGGGAGCCATAGAGCACGGTGAAACCGCCCAGTTGCGCACTCGGTGCCACCGTCGGCAGGCGCTTGCTCAGGCGCCGGACCAGCCCGGCCACCTCGCTGGAGCGCGAACCATAGGCAACGAAATCCCGCGCCCCGGCCCGCATCGCGTTGAGTACCAGCTGGTTGTCCATGCCATCGCCGAGGGCGACGATGGCCAGCATCGGCTTGGCTTCCAGCAGCCCTTCGATCAGGGCGCTCTGGGCCACCAGGTTCTCCCGATCGAGGCCGACGAAGATCAGCCCGGCAAAGGTGACATCCACCAACGACAACAACTCGTCGAGGCTACCACCGGCGCTGACCACCTGGCCCAACGGCGCCAATGCACCCTGCAGCCACTCAAGGTCGGTGGTGTTGCGCGTGATTGCCAGGAAGGTCTGGCTCAGACTCTGGCTCATTTCGATAACCCCGTACGGCGGTCATAGTTGCCGTTGTCGAGGAAAAACAGCCGGAACCAGTTCGGATCGTACTGGCGCAGTTTTTCCCCGGGCAACCCGGGCAGTTGAGCATCTGCTGCCAGCGGCTGGACCAGATGCGGGGTGACGATCATCAGCAACTCGCGCTCTTCGCGCTGCAGGTTGGAGCTACGGAAGAACGCCCCCAGCACGGGGATATCCCCCAGTCCGGGCAGCTTGTTGACCTGGGCGCTGTTGCGCGTGCTGATCAGGCCGCTGATGACGAAACTCTCGCCATCGGCCAGGGAGATACTGGTGTCCGTGCGGCGGATGGTCAGCGCCGGCACCGGCGTACCGGAGATGGTCACCGCGTTGCTGTAGTCCAGCTCGCTGACTTCAGGCGCGACCTTGAGGGTAATGCGATTTTTCGCGATCACCGTCGGTGTGAGTGTCAGGCGAATGCCGAATTCCTTGTATTCGATGGTAATTGTATTGCTACCGCTGCTGGGCACCGGGATCGGGATCTCGCCGCCGGCGAGGAAGCTCGCGCTCTGCCCGCTCAAGGCCACCAGGCTGGGCCGGGCCAGGGTATAGGCGAAGCCACTGCCTTCAAGGGCATTGATCAACGCCCTGACCCGACCGCCACCGAAACCGATGTTGAAGCTGCCGTTATCCGGAGCCACCCCACCGGTAATGACACCACTCGACGCATTGACAACCTGAGTGCCCGGAGAGCCAAACAGGAAATTCCCGCCCTGGCCGAAGATTGCCGTGCTGGCCTCCTTGAGCTTGGTGCGACTGACCTCGACGAAGCGGATATCGGTCTGCACCTGACTGGGCAACGACGGATCCACAGACGGCACGAGCGCGGCGCTGGTCAGCCCTGTCGCGGCCTTGCCCTGGACAAACACCATGCTCTGGCGCGGCGCGCTGTCACAAGCGGTCCAGATCATCAGGCTGGTGGCTCCCGCAGCCATGCCGGTCAGCAGGAACGCCTTGTTGCCGTTGAGGCGCACGTCGGCGACTTTCGGATCCCCCACCGCCAGCCGGGTGATCGCCAACGGCGACTGCAACTCCTGTTGCAACCCTTCGCCCAACTCGATCACCGCAGGCAACGGGCCGAGGCTGCCGCAAGCGGCGGTAGCAGCCAGCACCGGCGGTATCGATAGATGCCCCAGGAGCAGGGCCCAGACCACTCGTTTGACGTTCGACAGCGTTGCACTCATCCGGCACTTCCTTGCAGATCAGGGCGTTTGTTGACTGGTCTGGTTGCCACGAATCACCTCGACACCCGAGGCACGACTCGCCCCCATGGCCGTCGACGGCTGGCCTCGCGGCGCCCCGGCCAGGGCCAGTTGGGTAAACTGGAACAACGCATGGCTGGCCACATCGAGGCTACCGGCACCGACCTGTTCCCCGGCCCAGTAGCGCGGCAACAGATGTTCGTCGGCACTGCGTACCGCCAGGCGCAGAGTGCCGACCTGAGTCGCCAGCATCAGCCGGTTCAGCAGTTGTTCGGGAACCGCCAGCACCACGGTCCGAGCAGCGGCGCGACGCGCGTCCTGACTGGCCCGGTCGCCCGGCGAAGCGGGCTTGCCATCATTGGTCAGGCCCAGTTGATCGCCGACACTGAGCAGGCGCATCGCCGGAATCACCACCTGGGCCGACTGCTGCACGTTGCTGGCATCCTGGCGCAAGTACAGCAGCACATCGACATAATCGCCGGGGCTCAATTGCCCTCCGGCACCGATCACCTCATCTACAGCCACGGCCAGGGCCCGCTCATCGGCGCGAATCATCCGCGCCAAGGCGCCACCGGCCTGGAAGCTCTCGTCGCTGAGCCAGGTGCCGGCTTTCAACGGGCGCCAGGGGATCCGGTCCACCGCCTCCGCTAACGAACCGAGACTGCCAGCGGGCGCATTGCGCAATTTCTCGATCACCAGGTCGGCGGCGGTCAGGGGGACAAAGGCGGGAACATCGTGGGCCAACACCACCACCGGCTGGCGAATCGGCTCTTCGCTGCCGGCCACGGCCTCACTGCTCACGGGAGCGGCAACGGGGGCTTCGGCAGGAACCAACGGTGCGGGCTGGTGGCTGAGCATCCACCCCCAATATCCGGCCACAAGGGCTGCGATCAACAAGATGACCGCCAACCCCATAGTGACGCGACTGTTCATGACGGCTCTCCCTTTCCTACTGCGCGACCCCTGTAGCTATCGCATTCAGGCAGCTATGAACATCAACTTTTTCGCTATTTGACGGTAGCGCAGCTAGGACGAAATGCCATTAACCGGCGGAAAATTTCGCTGAAAAGAGCAAGAAAGCGGACAGGTATGGCTATGAACTTCCGAACTAATACTTTGTGATTAGTCCTTTCTTACAGTTGTTGCCCGCCGTTTTGTTGACAATGCTGTGATGGCATAGGGAAACCATGACGCAAGACAAGCTGATACGGCGTTTAAAGGCGTAAGGAGTTGTCAGATGATCCGGGATTTCATTACCAGACTGTATGTGCAGGTTCAGTTGTTCATTCAACGCAAGGAGGCGGCTTCGGGCATCGAATACGCGATTGTGGCAGCCATGGTGGCGGTAGTGATCATCGGTTATTCCACTGATATATCCACCAAGATCGGTAACGTATTCAAAGGTATCAGCAACGGTCTGGGCACCTGAGCCCCTTCCCATCAAAGAGGCGCTAAACTGGAACACGAACCCTGCAACAGGAATCCCCCATGACTTCCTCTGTTCCCCCACGCCAGCAGCTCCTTCTAGTGGATGACGAAGAGGACGCCCTCCTGGAACTGGCCGAGCTGCTGGAGGGTGAAGGCTTCTCCTGCTTCACCGCGACCTCGGTCAAGCAGGCGCTGTTCCACCTGACCAAACACCCGGACATCGCTCTGGTCATCACCGACCTGCGCATGCCCGAGGAAAGCGGCATGTCGCTGATCAAGCGCCTGCGCGAACATACCTCGCGCCAGCACCTGCCGGTGATCGTGACGTCCGGCCATGCCGACATGGACGATGTCAGCGACATGTTGCGCCTGCAGGTACTGGACCTGTTCCGCAAACCCATCTATCACGTGCGCCTGCTGGAAACCCTCAACAACCTGTTTCCGCAGCCGCGGATCCATGTCGTGGGCTCCTGAGGCCTCGTCGGTTTACTGCCAGCGATAGCACTGTCTTTTTTACTCAGCAGACTCCTGACGCCGGGGAACTTGGCAGCCAGATCCATGGCCAAAGGCTACAATCCGTCGCCATTGGCTCATCAGGGTACGCACATGCAGGTAGAAAGCTTTTTCGAGTGGCTGGGTCGGGTGCTGGGATCGGTGATCCGCTTCATCGTCGACGGCCTGAGCGGGCTGTTCGACCTGCTGACCCATGCTGGCGGCAATTTCGTTGACGGTCTGGCCCGTGCGTTGGGCATGGATACTTCGCTGATCAGTATCCTGGCCCTCATCGTCGGCCTGATGTTTCTTTACTCGGCAATCCGGGCCTTCATGCGGGCCTCGATCATCCTCGGCATTATCTGGCTGATGATCGGACTCTGGCTGCTGAGCGGGATCATTCACTGATCAGCGCCGTACATCCCGAAGGTTGACGCTACAATGCGCGCTCTTGTGAGGAGCCCGCATGTCCACCCTGATCGCTGACTGGCGCGACCGCCCGACCCATCGCCGGGTCTGGGGGCTGGCCGCGCCGATGATTCTGTCGAATATTTCCGTTCCGCTGGTGGCACTGGTCGACAGCACAGTGATCGGCCACCTGCCCCATGCCCACCAACTGGGGGCCGTGGCAGTGGGCGCCAGCCTGTATATTTTCCTGGCCTCGGCCATGGGCTTCCTGCGCATGGGCTCCACCGGCTTCGCCGCCCAGGCTGCCGGGCGTAACGACGGCACGGCACTGCGTCAGATCCTGCTGCAAGGGCTGTTGCTGAGCCTGCTGCTGGCGTTGCTCCTCGGGGTGATTGCCCTGCCGTTCAGTCACCTGGCGCTGAACCTGATGCAACCTTCGGTCGAGCTGCATCAACTGACCCAGGACTTCTTTTATACCCGCCTGTTCGGGCTACCGCCGGCACTGGCCAGCTACGCCCTGGTCGGCTGGTTCCTCGGCACCCAGAATGCACGGGCGCCGCTGGCGATCCTGCTGACCACCAACCTGATCAACATCGCCCTGAACCTGTGGTTCGTGCTCGGCCTGGAGTGGGGCGTGGTCGGTGCGGCACGTGCGTCGGTCATCGCCGAATGGAGCGGTGCCCTGCTCGGCCTGGCGCTGACCGGCAGCGCCCTGCGCGCCTACCCCGGACAACTGGCCTGGGCAGCCCTGAAGCAATGGCGCAACTGGCAACCGCTGCTGGCCGTCAACCGCGACATTTTCATCCGCAGCATGGCGCTGCAATCGGTGTTTTTTCTGATCACGGTGCAAGGCGCCCGCCTCGGCGATGCAACAGTCGCCGCCAATGCCCTGCTGCTCAACGGTCTGCTGCTGACCGCCCATGCCCTCGATGGCCTGGCCCATGCGGTCGAGGCCTTGTGCGGCCATGCCATCGGCGCCGGGCAACGCCAGGAACTGCGCCGCTCGCTGGTCGTTGCGAGTGGTTGGTCGCTGTTGGCCAGCCTCGGGTTCGCCTTGCTGTTCCTATTCGGCGGCCATCTGTTCATCACGCTGCAGACCGATATCCCCAGCGTGCGTGAAACCGCCTTCGGCTACCTGCCGTACCTGGCCGTACTGCCTCTGGTCGCGGTCTGGAGCTACCTGCTGGACGGCCTGTTCATCGGTGCCACCCGGGCTCGGGAAATGCGTGACGCGATGCTCGTGAGCCTGCTGATAAGCCTGCCCTTCGCCTGGGCCCTGAGCGACTACGGCAATCACGGACTGTGGCTCGGCTTCCTGCTGTTCATGGCGCTGCGCAGCCTGACCCTGGGGTCCTATGCCTGGCAATTGCACCGCCAGGATCGCTGGACCCCGTAGCCGATCATCCCTGCTCGCCCATCCAGGCCCGGCGCAGGCTCTCCAGCCGCTCACCCGGCGTATCACCCGGCAAACCTGGCGGAAATGAAGCCGCCGGGTACTGCGCGCGCAACCCCAGCCAGTCATCGAGAAGGCCACTGTCGCGAAAGCCCAGAGCGACGCCCTCCTGCAGATGGCTCCAGGTCTTGCCGTAATCATGACCACTGGCACGGCTCCACTGGTAGGCATGCCGCTCCAGCAGGCACCTTTGCAAGCGCTGTTGCTGGGCCGCACTGAGGGTTTCCAGCACACCCAGGGGCGGCCCCGCCAGTTGCGGATTGATCAGTTGTTGCCAGCCGAGGCTGCCGGTGGCCTTGTCGGCCCAGGTCCCGCCGTACCAGTAGAGCAGGCTGATCGGGCCGAGCCAGCGGCTCAATTCGCGGCTATCGGTGCCGTCGAAAAAATAACTGGCGGTCTGCGGATTGTAGTAGCTGACCACACCCTGATGTTCAGCGTCGAAACGCACCACCAGCATCTGCCGCAGATGAGCCAATAACACCGAAACCGGCGCCCGGCTACGCAGGAACAGACCGCTCCAGCCCTCGGGGCGGGTCTGGCTCAACCTTGCCAGCGGACAATCCGCCGTCAGCCGGAGCAAGCGTGGTCCCCAGTCGCGTACACCATGGAATGGCGTGTCTTCGAACAAGGGGTAAGTCTCATAGTGTGCATAACGCTCGCGCAACGCCGCGACCAGCCCGGGGGCCGTGGGGATATCCAGCAACAGCCACAACGTGCTCGCCCTCATGAATGCCAGCCCTGACCACCCGCCGCGCGCCCCAGCCGACCGCAGGCGGTTGGCTGGCTATCCGATCCGGGCGTACACAAGAGCACCAGCGGGTGCCCCGCCCGTAACAGCTCGAACGCCGGGCTCGTGCACGGCCGTTGCTCGTCGGCCACCGCCGGATGCGGCTGGCGGGTATCGGCGCGCCCGACAATCGTTGGCCGGTCCGGGTCGCCATCGGCAAAACGCACCCACAGCGGCGACCCCAGCTCCAGTCCAGCCAGGAACGCCTCGACATCGCCCACCGCCGAGCGATCGAGCGGCAACCGGCAAGTGCCCGGTCGGGCACCTTCGCCCTGATAGAACACCCGCAATTGCACCGCCAGGCGTCCCTGCGAATCGACAAGCGAGCCTGGCTCGCCGGCGGCCACCCAGGCTCGAAACAGCCCCGGCAAGCGCGGTTTCGGATAATGGCCCGGCGAGCGCGGAGCGACTTCCCAGGAGGTCGCGCTGAACAGGTTGCGGTAGAACAGCCCTGGCGGCTCCAAGGCGCTGCTGTCGCCACGATGCTCGAGCGCCGTGAGCAGCCACAGACGATTCCATGCGGCACAGGGATGACCGGACAGCGGCAGGAAGCTGGCGCACTGGAGTCCCGGCAGATCGCTTTCACCCTGCGCCAACTCCTGGCTCCGCGCGCCTCCTCGACGGACCTTGCCCGACAGGCTGACACGAAAATCCTCCACCGCGCCGTCCTCATCCGGACAAAAACGGGCTGGCCGGCTACGCCGCAAGGCTCCCAGGCCATCGGCGAACACCAGCCGATGGTTGTCCCGGGAATGCCGGAAGTGAAAGTGGATGCCTTCCTCGGCGCAAAGCCTCTGGATGAAGCGCAAATCGGACTCATCGAACTGCACGCAATACGGCCGCAACACGCAATGGCCCTTGAGGATGAAGCGAAACTCGTCCTTGCGCAGGCCGTGTTCACCGAGCACCTGGGCGATGATGCCGGGCACTGTGCGTTGCTGGAACAGCCGGCGTCGCAGGCGCTGCGCCAAAACGCCCAGACGCGGCCCCAGGAAAAGTCGGAAATGGTCACGGGCCAAACCGCTGCACCGCAAATTGATCCCCTGTATCTGCGCATGAATACCCTGGCCGTCCGCCCCCAAACGCAGAAAACAACTGCGATACATCAGTCCGCCGGGGTCCGTCTTGAGCGCCTCGCTGGGCACGTCCAGTTCGAAGGCAAACAACTCGCTGAGCGCCTCATGACCGCTGAAGCAACTGACCGCCAAGGGCTGGGACAAGCCGGCAACATCCAGACGGAAAAACGGCTCGTTGGCTGGATCGAACATGGGTTTTCCTCTACATGGGCCCGACTTTGATCCGGGATTCTCGCCGAGAGACAAGAGCGAGTAGAGGGCCGAACAGGTGTTAGAGAAATCGCCTACACAAGACACGGAAATGACGAAGCCATCATTTTGCCTTTGCCCAATAAAAAACCCACCGCTGAGGGTGGGTCTTTAAACAACCGGACTTGACCTACATGAACCAAGGAAAAAACACCTTATTGAAGGCGCTAATTCCCAGGAACTATTGGCCTGACCTCAAGACGACAGGTAGGAAGAACGGGTCAGGCCCAGACGCAGCGCATCGAGGAACTGGGTCCGCTCCTTGACGCTGATGTTGGCGCTGGCGACCTTGTCGCGGTAATGCGTCATCAGCTCCTCCGGCGACAGGTGCACATAACGCAGCATGTCTTCGATGGTGTCGTGGGTTTCGATGCCAGCGTGATACACGCTGCCGTCGGCGTTCTGGTAGATGTTCACCGAGTCGGTGTCACCGAACAGGTTGTGCATGTCGCCGAGGATTTCCTGGTAGGCGCCCACAAGGAAGATACCCAACAGGTAGTCTTCACCCTCGTTCAGCGCGTGCACCGGCAGGCTGGTCTCGATGCTCTGCTCGTCGACGTACTGCTTGATCTTGCCATCGGAGTCGCAGGTGAGGTCCTGCAGTACGGCACGCCGCAGCGGCTCCTCGTTCAAGCGGTGCAACGGCAGGATCGGCAAGACCTGGCCGATGGCCCAGGTATCGGGCAGGCTCTGGAACACCGAGAAGTTGCAGATGTACTTGTCGGCCAGCTTGTCGTTGAGTTCGTCGAGCACTTGGCGATGCGAGCGCTGGCGAGCCTTCAAGGAGTTGTGCAGGCGCCGGCAGACGGCGAAATAGCACTGTTCGGCCAGGGCTTTCTCGGCCAGGGTCAGCTTGCCGTCGGCGTACTGGGTGGCGACGTCGCTCATGTAGTGCGTGGCGCGCCAGTAAGTTTCGGTGACCATCTCGATATCGGTCGGCCCCAGCAGTTCCACCAGCCATTGCACGGTTTCCGGCAGGCTGCCGGGGTTCTCGATATGCGGCACGTCGTCGTTGTGTTTCTCGACGTCGGTCACCTGCACCACCAGCATCGCGTGGTGGGCGGTCAGCGAACGGCCGCTCTCGGAGAAGATGTTCGGATGCGGCAGGCTCTGCGCATCGCAGAATTCCTTGAGCATGCCCACCACGACACCGGCATAATCATCCATGTCGTAGTTGATCGAGCTGGCGTTACGCGAGTGGGTACCGTCGTAGTCGACGCCCAGGCCACCGCCGACGTCGATGTGATCGACCGGCAAGCCGAGGTTGCGCAGCTCGCCGTAATAGCGGATCGCTTCCTTGAAACCGTACTGGTAGTCCGCCAGGTTGGCGATCTGCGACCCCATGTGGAAGTGCAGCAGGCGGATGCCCTGGTCAAGACCGGCCGCGCGGAAGCGCTCGACCACCGACAGCAGTTGCGCCGCCGACAGGCCGAACTTGGATTTCTCACCGCCGGTATCGGCCCACTTGCTCGACGCCAGGGACGACAGTCGCACCCGCAGGCCGACCTGTGGCTTGACCTTGAGGGCCGCGGCCTCCTCGATCACCAGCTCCACTTCGGACTCTTTCTCGATCACGATGAACACGTTGTGGCCGAGTTTCTGGCCCATCAGTGCCAGGCGAATGAACTCGCGGTCCTTGTAGCCGTTGCAGACGATGGTGCCGCCTTTCGGCGCCAGCGCCAGCACCGCCAGCAACTCGGGCTTGGAGCCGGCCTCAAGACCGATCGAAACGTTCTGGGTGGCGATGATGTTCTCGATCACCGCCTCCTGCTGGTTGACCTTGATCGGGTACAGCGCGGTGTACTTGCTCTGGTATTCCAGGCGCTCGATGTTCGCGTCGAACGCACCGGTCAGCTGACGTACGCGGTCCTGCAGGATATCCGGGAAACGCACCAGCAACGGCAGGGAGAGGCCGCTCTTGCGCAGCTCGTCGACCTGTTCGAAGAGATCGATGGGTGAACTTTTCGGGCCGTTCGGACGAACCTCTACGCGACCGGCGTCATTGATCGCGAAATATCCGGCCCCCCAATGGCGAATCCCGTAAACACTGCGGCTGTCCGCAACTGTCCATTGGCTGCCATCGTCTTTGCGTGTGCGTCGTACGGACATCGAAGTCCCCTATAGAAGAAGTCAGGTAACGCTGCCTGGACCCAGGCTGCGCGCAGTCTAAAGAATGAAAATGACGATTCGCCTGCATCCGCGTAAGACCACGGATCCAGTTCCGAGTTTAGAAACTGTTCGGGAACAGACTCTGTGAAAACCATGGGCACGACTGCCGGCCGCCTTCATCCGGGCTGACGGGTCGACTTCACGGTGGTTTTCACAGAGGCTGCTAGCCGCCGGACTTCTTTGCCTTGAAACCCTGTTTGACCAGCTCGCCCAACAACAGCTCGACATGGTCACCCTGGATCTCGATGACGCCGTCTTTCAGGGCGCCCCCCGTGCCACAGCGTCTCTTCAAGGTACTCGCCAGCTCCTTGAGGGCGTCTTCGGCCAGCGGCACGCCGGTGATGGTGGTCACCGTCTTGCCGCCACGGCCCTTGCTTTCGCGACGCACGCGGGCAATGCCGTCGCCTTCGGGAATCAGGGTTTGTTTGCAGATACAGGCGGCCACCGGCTGGCTACAGTCCGGGCAATGTCGACCTGCGTCGGTGGAGAACACCAGGCCACCGAGGGCGGCGAAGGATGCGGCTTTTTTGGCCACCGGCAATCCTCTTGGGAGGACAAAGACTGGTCGTTGCACCTGGGCAGGCATCCACGACCGCGAAGCCCCACTCAGGCAGGGGCAGCGCTACTCGATCGGCCAGGCCGGGCGAGCTTGAAAAGTCGCGCAGTGTAACGGCAAAAAGCCGATGACCCAAGAGCCAATCGGCGCCATTTCATAAAGGTTTTGCGACACCCTGCACATAGCGCTTCAGCGCCGCCAGGGAGTCCGGGCAGTAAGGCTTGCACGCACTTTCCTGAAGAGCGGCGTCCACCGTGATGAAACGCGCCTCCAACACTTCTTCCGGCTGCAGCCGCAAAGGCCCGTCCCAGACTGCGCTGAACACCGCACACCAGAGCCGGTTGCCCGGCTGGTCGAAGAAGAAACGCTCATGGGCGGTCAATGGCACGCCACTGACGCCCAACTCCTCCTCCAGCTCGCGGGCAGCGGACTCGGCGTAGCTTTCGTCGGCCTGGACCATGCCGCCGGCCGCCACGTCCCAGTAACCGGGATAGATCGCCTTGCTCAGGGTCCGGCGATGCACGCACAGCTCGCCGGCCGAATTGAACAGCAGGATATACGTCCCGCGCCCAACCAGGCCGCGCTCACGCAGGTCGGCACGGGCGATGCTGCCCTGCAGACGATCCTGGTCGTCGACCCAGGCGATCTGTTCGGCATCGGAGGCGGCGCGATGCGCGGCCTCGTTCGGGGAGACATTCATCGATCAGCCCTGGTTGAGCAACTGGCGCAGGTCGATCACCGCGGCGTTGGCCCGCGAGATGTAGTTGGCCATGACCAGCGAATGGTTGGCCAGCATGCCAAAGCCGCTGCCGTTGAGGATCATCGGACTCCAGACCGGCTCCTGCGACGCCTCCAGCTCACGGATGATCTGCCTTACGCTGACCGTGGCGTTCTTTTTCGCCAGCACATCGGCGAAATCGACTTCGATGGCACGCAGCAGGTGCGACAGCGCCCAAGCCTGACCACGGGCTTCGTAGAACACGTTGTCGATCTGCAGCCACGGCGTCTCGACCACCTCTTCATCGACCTGTGGTGCCTGGCCGGGGATCACGCTTTCGGTCTTCAGCGTGGTGTTGAGCTTGACCCGTCCGACGCTGGCCGACAGGCGCTGGGACAGTGAGCCCAGACGCGTAGCGACATCGCCGAGCCAGTTGTTGAGGTTATCGGCCCGGGCGTAGAACAGCGCGTTGTTCTGGTTCGGATCGGACAGGCGAGCCTGATAGCGGTCCAGAGAGTTGATGCCCTCCTGGTACTCCGCCTCGCTGGACGGCAGCATCCAGCTCCTGTTGTCGAAATTGAAACGGGGCTCGGCCTTGGCCAGGTCGACGTCTTCGGCCGACTGCGACTGAGAACGGGCGAAGTCCTTGCGCAGGGCGCGGGTCAGATCACGGACCTGGACCAGCACGCCGTATTCCCAACTCGGAATGTTGTCCAGCCACACACCCGGAGGGAAACGGTCGTTGGACAGATAGCCACCGGGCTTGGTCAGGAGAGTATCGGCGACGGTCTTGAGGGTTTCGACCGTGGTAAAGCCCACGACCATCTTGCGGCCCTCTTTCTCGGCGGCGATCTGGGCGTTCTGCTGGACGGGAAACAGTGCCGGCTCCTGGCTCCAGTACCAGCCGAGCAGAATCGTCACCACCAGGTACAACCCGACCAGGGTCACCAAGGCCCGACTGAACAGCAGGCCAGCGAAGTAGCCGCGGCGGGCCGGCGAGGGTTCAGCAGCACGATCCGGCGCGCTGCCGGCGCGTTTTTTCCAGTCCAGCATGGCTCTAATCCTTTCGATCACTTGAGTTCATCGGTTGACCACAACCCTGGCCCATCGTGCCCTGTCCGCCCGCAATTGCATCAGACTGGGCATTCATCGATCACGGCACGGCAGCGTTGCCATCCATCGAACCACTATAAATCAAGCCGCCGCGCGACGCTTCATGCAAGCGCCACCGAATTGCCCCTCCCCATCACTGCCAACACTGACCGGGCAGTCACCAAATTAATCCGATAAGTTGACGCACGGCACGTGTATTGGGCCGCAGAAGTGCTAGCATAGCGCCATTACTCACACCGTCGTTCGGCTAACCAGTAGTCAGTATATGAGCGAGCCAGAAGACCCCAACCGCGAGCGCCTCAGGCACCACTTTGCCCAGCGGGTCATCCACCAGGCACGTCAGATTCTTGAGATATGGCAACGCTTGCAGCGCAGCGAATGGTCGGGCAGCGATCTGTCCGAACTCAGCGAGGCCAACCTGCGTCTGCTACGTTTCGCCGAGCGGTTCGAGCAACCGGAACACATCCAACTGGCCCATGGCATCAGCCACTCGCTGGAGGCGGTCGATGCCAATCGCGGACGCCTCAGCAGCGGCCTGATCACTGAACTCAACCGTCTGATGCAGCGCCTGTCGCGCACCGGCCTGCGCCATGGCGACCAACTCGAACACACCTTCCTGCCACCGTTGCGCCGGCCGGTCTACCTGATGCTGCAGGATCAGGAGCGGGCCGAACGGCTGGTCAAGCAGTTGGAGTTCTTCGGGCTCAGCGCCCAGACGCTGGGGAGTGTCGCGGCATTTCGTTCATCGATGGCCGAACGCCTGCCGGCCGCGATCGTCATGGACGTCGACTTCAGTGGCAGCGGCATGGGCCTGCACTTGGCAGCCGAGGCTCAACTCGGCCTGGAACAGAAACTGCCGCTGCTGTTTTTCAGCCTGCACGAAACCGATACGCCCACCCGCCTGGCCGCCGTGCGCGCCGGCGGCCAGGAATTCCTCACCGGCACCCTGGAAGCGTCCAGCCTGCTGGAAAAAATCGAGATCCTGACCTGCGTTGCCCAGTACGACCCGTACAAGGTCCTGATCATCGATGACTCGCGGGCCCAGGCCCTGCATACCGAACGCCTGCTCAACAGCGCCGGCATCGTCACCCGGACCCTGATCGATCCGATCCAGGCCATGGCCGAACTGGCCGATTTCCAGCCGGACCTGATCATCCTCGACATGTACATGCCGGCCTGCACCGGTACCGAGCTGGCGAAAGTGATTCGCCATAACGACCGTTATGTCAGCGTGCCGATCATCTACCTGTCCGCCGAGGATGACCTGGACAAGCAGCTCGATGCGATGAGCGAGGGCGGCGACGACTTCCTCACCAAGCCGATCAAGCCGCGCCACCTGATCACCACCGTGCGCAACCGCGCGGCGCGTGCGCGTAACCTCAAGGCGCGCATGATCCGCGACAGCCTGACCGGCCTGTACAACCACACCCATATCCTGCAATTGCTCGAAGACTGCAGCTTCCGTGCGCGTCGCGAGTGCAAGCCGCTGAGCTTCGCGATGCTCGATATCGACCACTTCAAGCGGGTCAATGACAGCCACGGCCACCCGATGGGCGACCGCGTGATCAAGAGCCTGGCACTGTTTCTCAAGCAACGTCTGCGCAAGACCGACTTCATCGGCCGTTATGGCGGCGAAGAGTTCGCCATTGTCATGCCCGATACCGACCTTGAATCGGCCTATAAAGTGCTGGAGGAAATTCGCCAGCGCTTCGCCGAGATTCACTACCCGGCCCAGCCGGAAGACCTCTGGTGCACCTTCAGCGCCGGCGTGGTCGAACTGCAGGAAGACAGTGACAGCCTGCTCATGGCGAGCCAGGCCGACGAAGCGCTGTATCGGGCCAAACATGCCGGACGCAACCGCGTGCAGGTAGCAAGGCAAAGTGCCACCTTTTCATCAGATTCGAATGACTCCGTCATAACCTTGTAACGAAACAGCAATAAATTCAGGCGCTTACCACTTTCTGTCGTGGGTAGGATCCTGAATGCGCCTCAAGTTGCTGACTAATCTCAACACCCTGTTGCTCGTTGCCGTGTGCCTGGCACTGGGCGCTACGCTCTGGTGGTCGCAACGAGCACTGGAACGTCCCTACCAGTTGATGGAACGTTACCTGGGTCTGTCGCAGCAGTTCCAGAACCAGGCGGCGCGCAATATCGAAGACTACCTCGGTAGCGGTGATGCCCTGCGCCTGAGCAGCGCCGGCCAATCCATCGAATCGATCGATAAGGAAATCGCCGCCCTGCCGCCGTCGATGACCGACACCCTGCGCCCCAGCCTCGCCGCCCTGAACGATTTCAGCAAGACCGACCTGCTGGCCGCCGGCAAGCTGGCCGGTGATCCGCAGGCGCTGCTGCTGCAGGCCGAACGCGAGCTGGGCGGCAATCTTGAGCAACTGAGCCAATACGCCACTGGCGCGCAGAAACCCGAGGCGGCGGCCTACCTGCCGCCCCTGCTGGCAGCCTCCTCGCACCTGGCGAAACTGTCGCTGGCACGCGACAAGCTGGTCAGCAGCGGTCGCAGCGAACTGGCCGCCGATGTCGAGCGCGAACTGGCCAGCATCAGTGCCCAGGCCGAGCAACTGGAGGCCCTGCCCCTGCTCGGCGTGACCTCCAGCAGTGAGTCAGGCAGCGACGACTTCAACGCCATGATGGGCCTGGAAAGCACCGAGAAAACCGTGACCGAGGACACCGGCGTCGGCCTCAAACGCGAACTGCGCAGCCTGCTGACCCGTTACCCGGCGGAGTTGGCCCGTACCCGCGACCAGATCCAGCGCCGGGCCGACCTGGCGAAGGCGACCCACCTCAAGATCGACGCCGTGCAACAGGCGATCGCCGCGCTGGAGCCGCTGGTCCGCGCCCAGCACGGCCAGATCGAGGGCGAAGTGCGCCTGATGCAAGGCGCGATGATCGGTCTGATCCTGTTGATCGCTCTGCTGATCGACACCTTGCAGCGCAAACTGGCCCGGGTACTGACCAACCTCGCTCCGGCTCTTTCGACCTGGGCCGAAGGCGACTTCGCTCGGGACATCCAGTTGGGCAAGACCAACCGCGAGTTGCACGATATCGAGGCCTCGTTGAACCGTCTGCGGGCCTACCTGGTGGACCTGGTAGGCACCATCCGGCAGAACGCCGAACAAGTGGCCGACAGCAGCCGCGCCCTCGCCGACCTGAGCAGCGCCCTGCACGGCGGGGCCGAACGCCAGGCCGGCGACACCGGACAGATCCGCGATGCCCTGGGCGAACTGGAAGCGACCATCCAGCAGGTGAGCGGCGATGCCAGCCAGGCGGCGGACGCCAGCCGCAGCGCCGGCCTGGCGGTGGAACAGGGCCAGAAAGTCATTGGCATGAGCCTGACCGGCCTGCATGCGTTGGTCAGCGAGGTGCAGGGCAACGCCAAGATGATCGAACACCTGGCGCAGGAGTCGGCCACCATCGGCGGCGTCCTGACGGTGATCCGTTCGATTGCCGACCAGACCAACCTGCTGGCCCTCAACGCCGCCATCGAAGCCGCTCGCGCCGGCGAGATGGGCCGGGGCTTCGCGGTGGTCGCCGAAGAGGTGAGAACCCTGGCCCAGCGTACTGCCGGGGCCACCGGGGAAATCCAGATCCTGATCGCCGGGCTGCAGACGGCCGCCCGCGAATCGGTGGAAGGCATGCGTGCCCAGGTCGAACATGCCGAGGCCACCGCCGAACAGGCCCAGGCGGCCGACGGTGCGCTGGACGAAATCGTCGGCGCGATCCAGACCATCGCCGACACCGCCGTGCGCATCGCCGACGTCACGGCCCAACAGAGCGGCGCGGTCAGCGAAATCCGTGACCACAGCGAGCGTATCCACCTGCTGGGCGAAGACAATCTGCTGCGTATCGGCGAAGGTCGCAGCCAGGGCGAACGGCTGTTGGAACTGGGTACGCAGTTGAATACGGCGGTACAGGCGTTCCGCGTCTGATCGGCCGAACAGCAGCCCGCTGCGGGACCGAATGACCAATTTCAACAAATGGGTCACAAACTTTTCGCGAACATCGGACATCGTGCTGGCTATTGCAGTCAACTGGACAGTCACCAGGCCTTTGCGGCATAGTCGGCGCGCATTGACAACTGCGCACCGATAACAAGGAAACAGCCGATGGCGACCCTACTGGTCCTGCACGGACCCAACCTGAACCTGCTCGGCACCCGCGAGCCGGGCGTCTACGGCGCGGTCACGCTGCCCGAGATCAACCAGGATCTGGAGCGCCGGGCCCGCGAAGCCGGGCACCATCTGATGTATCTGCAAAGCAACGCCGAGTACGAATTGATCGAGCGAATCCATGCCGCGCGCGGCGAAGGCGTGGACTTCATTCTCATCAATCCGGCAGCTTTTACACATACAAGTGTCGCATTACGTGACGCGCTGCTGGCGGTGAGCATCCCATTCATCGAAGTGCATTTGTCGAACGTGTACAAACGCGAACCTTTCCGCCATCACTCCTACTTCTCGGATGTAGCGGTAGGCGTGATCTGCGGCCTTGGCGCCAGCGGTTACCGGCTGGCCCTGGAGGCCGCCCTAGAGCAGATTGAAAGACAGGCAACAGCTTGAACGACAAGCGATAAACGCCCCTGACCGACCCTTGGGAGTTGACGATTCATGGATATCCGTAAAGTTAAGAAACTGATCGAATTGCTGGAAGAGTCCGGCATCGACGAACTCGAGATCAAGGAAGGCGAAGAGTCCGTACGCATCAGCCGCCACAGCAAGACCCCTGCCCAGCAGTACTACGCGCCTGCGCCGGTACAGGCTCCGGCTCCAGCCGCAGCTCCAGTTGCTCCGGTTGCCGCTGCTGCGCCTGAAGTCGCTGCCGCACCGAAGCTGAACGGCTTCGTGGTCAAGTCGCCAATGGTCGGTACTTTCTACCGTACCCCGTCGCCTACTTCGCCTGCGTTCGTTGAAGTCGGCCAGACCGTCAAGAAAGGCGACACCATCTGCATCGTCGAAGCAATGAAGATGATGAACCACATCCAGGCCGAAGCCAGCGGTGTGATCGAATCCATCCTGGTAGAAAACGGTCAGCCGGTTGAGTATGACCAGCCGCTGTTCACCATCGTTTGAACCGCGGAGTGCCTTCGATGTCCAAACCTGCGAAGCTGGAAAAAGTCCTGATCGCCAACCGTGGCGAGATCGCTCTGCGTATCCTGCGCGCCTGTAAGGAACAGGGCATCAAGACCGTAGCTGTTTACTCGACGGCCGATACGGAACTGATGCACGTGAAACTGGCGGACGAAAGCATCTGCATCGGCCCGCCCCTGGCCACCAAATCGTACCTGAACATCCCGAACATCATCGCGGCCGCCGAAGTCACTGGCGCCACGGGGATTCACCCGGGCTACGGCTTCCTCGCGGAAAACGCCGATTTCGCCGAACAGGTCGAGAAATCCGGTTTTGCCTTCATCGGCCCGAAAGCCGACACCATTCGCCTGATGGGCGACAAGGTTTCGGCCAAGGCAGCCATGATCGCAGCTGGCGTACCGACCGTACCCGGTTCCGACGGTCCACTGCCTGAAGACCCTGAAACCGCTCTGCGCATCGGTCGCGAAGTCGGTTATCCGGTGATCATCAAGGCCGCAGGCGGCGGCGGTGGTCGCGGCATGCGCGTGGTGCACAGCGAGGAAGAACTGATCGAAGCGGCCAAGCAGACTCGCGAAGAAGCCGGCGCCTGGTTCAGCAACCCGATGGTCTACCTGGAAAAATTCCTGACCAACCCACGTCACGTGGAAGTTCAGGTTATTTCCGATGGCCAGGGCCATGCGATCCACCTCGGCGACCGTGACTGCTCGCTGCAACGTCGTCACCAGAAGGTACTGGAAGAAGCGCCGGCACCGGGTATCGACGAAGCCGCGCGCCAGGAAGTTCTGGCTCGCTGCGTCAAGGCCTGTATCGACATCGGCTACCGCGGCGCGGGTACTTTCGAGTTCCTGTACGAGAACGGCCGTTTCTACTTCATCGAGATGAACACTCGCGTGCAGGTAGAGCACCCGGTATCGGAAATGGTCACCGGCATCGATATCGTCAAGGAGATGCTGAGCATCGCCGCTGGCAATCCGCTGTCGTACACCCAGGATGACGTGAAGATCCACGGTCACGCGCTGGAGTGCCGGATCAACGCCGAAGACCCCAAGACCTTCATTCCAAGCCCTGGCCTGGTCAAGCATTTCCATGCTCCAGGCGGCAATGGCGTGCGGGTCGATTCGCACCTGTACAGCGGCTACAAGGTTCCGTCGAACTATGACTCCCTGATCGGCAAGCTGATCACCTGGGGAGCCACTCGCGACGAAGCCATGGCGCGCATGCGCAATGCCCTGGACGAAGTCGTGGTGGACGGGATCAAGACCAACATCCCGCTGCACCGCGACCTGGTTCGCGACGCAGGCTTCTGCGAAGGTGGTGTGAACATTCACTACCTGGAACACAAGCTCGCCCACCAGTGAGCCGGTGATCCGAATGACAAGGCCGCTTTCGAGCGGCCTTGTTGTTTTCTACCCTGGGGCCGGCCCCACGGCCTACTCCCACAAAGCAGCGCGCTGGCGTAAACTGCCGCGTTTCTCGCAATCACCCCGGTTGCACATTCATTTTTCACAGGTGCCCGCCATGCCTTGGCTGCAAGTACGCCTCGCCATCAGCCCGGAACAAGCCGAAACCTACGAAGACGCCTTCCTTGAAGTCGGTGCTGTCTCGGTAACGTTCATGGATGCCGAAGATCAACCGATTTTCGAACCCGAACTCAACACCACGCCGCTGTGGTCCCACACCCACCTGCTGGCGCTGTTCGAAGGCGGTACCGAGGCGGCCAGCGTGCTCGCCCACCTGGAACTGCTGACCGGCGCACCACTGCCCGAACACCACAGCGAAGTGATCGAGGACCAGGACTGGGAGCGCAGCTGGATGGACAACTTCCAGCCAATGCGCTTTGGTCAGCGCCTGTGGATCGTACCGAGCTGGCATGCGGCGCCGGAACCGGACGCCGTCAACCTGCTGCTCGACCCGGGCCTGGCCTTCGGTACCGGCACCCATCCGACCACCGCACTGTGCCTGGAATGGCTCGATGGCCAGGATCTCAAGGACTGCGACGTCCTCGACTTCGGCTGCGGCTCGGGCATCCTGGCGATTGCCGCGCTGCTGCTCGGCGCCCGTGAAGCGGTCGGCACCGATATCGACGTGCAGGCCCTGGAAGCCTCCCGCGACAACGCCGGACGCAACCATATCGCCGAGGAACGGCTCCCGCTGTACCTGCCCGAGCAACTGCCACAGGTGCAGGCCGATGTGCTGGTGGCGAACATCCTCGCAGGTCCGCTGGTCTCGCTGGCGCCGCAACTGTCGACCCTGGTCAAGCCCGGCGGACGCCTGGCGCTGTCGGGCATTCTTGCCGAACAGGGCGAGGAAGTGGCCGCTGCTTATGCCAAAGACTTCGATCTGGACCCGATTGCCAACCGTGATGGCTGGGTGCGTATCAGTGGTCGTCGGCGCTAGAATGTCCCCTTGCATGAACCGGATCGCCGCATGACCGACAGCTTCGTCACCCAGTGCCCACATTGCCAAACCAGCTTTCGCGTCAGCCATGCCCAGTTGAGCGTGGCGCGTGGCGTTGTGCGCTGCGGTTCCTGCCTGCAGGTGTTCAATGCCGCGCGACAACTGCTGGAGCAGCGTGCGGCTCGGGAAGCGGCGGCCAGTCAAACGGCCGAGCCCGTCGCTGCGCCAGCGGTAACACCGCCTGCGGAGCCTGCTGCGCCTACGCCGCCAGTCGAGCCACCACGCGCCATCAGTCAGAAACAGTGGACAGCGCAGGAACTGGACCTCGACGATCTGGACCTCGACGAAGAACTGGCCCGCCTGGAACAGCGGGAAATCCAGCCAGCCAGAGCTTTCGGCCAGGATCCTGCGGGCAAGGAAGAGTCATTCAGCGCCCGTCGCGACAACGACGATGACGAAACACATTGGTCCGGCAGCCTGTTCAGCGAACCACCCCGCGAGCCCGACGAAATAACCGACGACGAGCAGGAACCAGCGGTTGCGGCGCCCAAGGCCGAACGCAAGACCGAACGAAAGGTCGAGCCCAAGGCCGAACAGGCCAGGCCGAGCCGTACGGAACCCTCGCTGTCCTTCGACCTCGCCGACCTGGACGACGAGCCCCAGGCCCCCCGCCTGGAAATCGAAGACAGCGAACTGGAAGAGCTCGTCCCTCACGAACACCTGAGCGCCGACTCGGACGATACCGATGACCCCGTCGCCGACCAGAAAAAAACCGCGCGCAGCCGCAACGAACCCGGTGTCGGCGCTCACGACGACGTGCTGCTCGACCTCGAGGACGACCCGATCCACCTCGACTGGCAACGCCGCCGCTCGCCCTGGGGCAAGCGCCTGCTGTGGCTGCTGCTGGTGCTGCTCGCCAGCGCCGCACTGCTGGGCCAGTACGTCGCCTATCATTTCGACGAGCTGGCGCGTCAGGACCAGTACCGGCCGTGGTTCCAGCAACTGTGCCCACAGCTCGGCTGCAAGGTGCCCTCCAAGGTCGATATCGCCCGGATCAAGAGCAGCAACCTGGTGGTACGCAGCCACCCGGACTTCAACGGTGCGCTGGTGGTGGATGCGATCATCTACAACCGCGCGCCGTTCTCGCAGCCGTTTCCGCTGCTGGAACTGCGTTTTGCCGATCTCAACGGTCATCTGATTGCCAGCCGGCGCTTCAAGCCCGGTGAATATCTGGGCGGCGACCTCGCCGAACAGAGTGAAATGCCGCCGCAGACACCGATCCACATCGCCCTGGACATCCTCGACCCAGGCGTCAAGGCCGTGAACTACAGCCTCAGCTTCCACTCGCCCGAGTAACGCGGCTCATCGCGTTGTTTGACGGCAGTTTTACGCCACCGACCAAACTGCTGGCGATAACGGAATAACTGTTCAGATTTTATCCAATTTTGCCTTTATCCAGTCATCGAGAGCGGGTATCATGCCAACCCTTTTTCGAACTCCAATGATCCGGCCCCACAACAGGGAAGTCCTATGTCGGCGGTACGCATCGGCCCATACACACTGCAGAACGGCTTGATTCTCGCCCCGATGGCGGGGGTCACCGACCAACCCTTTCGTCAGCTTTGCCGACGCCTGGGCGCGGGCCTGGTAGTTTCGGAAATGGTAACCAGCGACATGAGCCTGTGGAACAGCCGCAAATCGCGTCTGCGCATGATCCATGAAGGTGATCCCGAGCCACGCTCGGTACAGATCGCCGGCGGTGATGCACAGATGCTGGCGGATGCGGCCCGGGCCAACGTCGAACTGGGTGCACAGATTATCGACATCAACATGGGGTGTCCGGCCAAGAAGGTCTGCAACAAGGCCGCCGGTTCCGCACTGTTGAAGGATGAAGAGCTGGTGAAGGAGATCCTGCATGCCGTCGTGGCAGCGGTCGATGTCCCGGTCACCCTGAAGATCCGCACCGGCTGGGACCGGTCGAACAAGAACGGCCTGACGGTGGCGAAGATCGCCGAGCAGGCGGGCATCACCGCCCTGGCGGTGCATGGACGGACCCGTGCAGACCTGTACACCGGCGAAGCCGAGTACGACACCATTGCCGCGATCAAGCAGGCAGTGTCGATTCCGGTCTTCGCCAACGGCGACATCGATTCGGCCCAGAAGGCCCGGTACGTGCTGGACGCGACCGGGGCCGACGGTCTGTTGATCGGTCGAGCCGCCCAGGGGCGACCCTGGATTTTTCGTGAGATCGAGCATTTTCTGCGTACCGGCGAACCCTTCCCGGCACCGGAACTGATCGAAGTGGAACGTATTCTGCTAGAGCACCTGGCCGCGCTGCATGCTTTCTATGGAGAAGTCATGGGCGTGCGCATCGCCCGCAAGCATGTCGGCTGGTATCTCGCAACCTTGCCGGGCGCCAAGGAGTTTCGCGCCCACTTCAATCGTTTGGAAGACACGGAAGCACAATGCGCCAACGTTCGTGAGTTTTTTGCCGGACGTTACAAGAGCCTGGTGACAGGGGACGGAGAATGGGTGGCCGCATGACGATGATGACCGAGACTTTAGTGAGTGGAACAACGCCCGTGAGCGACAACGTCAATTTGAAACAGCACCTCAACACGCCAAGCGAAGAGGGTCAGACCCTTCGCGGCAGCGTCGAGAAGGCGTTGCACAATTATTTCGCCCACCTAGAGGGCGCGGCCGTCACGGACGTCTACAACCTGGTGCTCTCCGAAGTCGAGGCTCCCCTGCTCGAAAGCGTGATGAACTACGTCAAGGGCAACCAGACCAAGGCCAGTGAGCTGCTTGGCCTGAACCGCGGCACCCTGCGCAAGAAACTCAAGCAGTACGATTTGCTGTAAGCATTCAATCAAACCAGAAAGGCACCCTGGATCCTTGGGAAAACCAGCCGAGCGGCAAGCAGCCTGTTTTTAACACAGCATGATTGTCGCGCAGGCAGTTTTCGTAGAGATCCTAAAGCGGTCGCCTTTTTTGCTGACTCCCTTGTTTTGATGGACATTGAGATGACCGACCAGACTACCCGCCTGCCGATCCGCCGCGCCCTGATCAGCGTTTCCGACAAGACCGGAATCCTCGATTTCGCTCGTGAACTGGAAACCCTGGGCGTGGAAATCCTCTCCACCGGCGGCACCTTCAAGCTGCTGCGGGACAACGGCGTCGCCGCCGTGGAAGTCGCGGACTACACCGGCTTTGCGGAAATGATGGACGGTCGGGTGAAGACCCTGCACCCGAAAATCCACGGCGGCATCCTCGGTCGTCGCGGCATCGACGATGCGATCATGAGCGAACACGGCATCCAGCCGATCGACCTGGTAGCGGTCAACCTCTACCCCTTCGAAGCCACCATCAACAAGCCGGGCTGCGACCTGCCGACCGCCATCGAGAACATCGACATCGGTGGCCCGACCATGGTCCGCTCGGCGGCCAAGAACCACAAGGACGTCGCCATCGTCGTCAACGCCAGCGACTATGCCCAGGTTCTGGAAAGCCTCAAGGCCGGCGGCCTGACCTACGCACAGCGTTTCGACCTGATGCTCAAGGCATTCGAGCACACCGCCGCCTACGACGGCATGATCGCCAACTACATGGGCACCGTGAATCAGGCCGCCGAGACCCTGTCGACCGAAGGCCGCAGTGAATTCCCGCGCACCTTCAACAGCCAGTTCGTCAAGGCCCAGGAAATGCGCTACGGCGAGAACCCGCACCAGAGCGCGGCGTTCTACGTCGAAGCCAAGCCGGCCGAAGTCGGCATCGCCACCGCGACCCAACTGCAGGGCAAGGAACTGTCCTACAACAACGTCGCCGATACCGACGCTGCGCTGGAATGCGTGAAGAGCTTCGTCAAGCCGGCCTGCGTCATCGTCAAGCACGCCAACCCGTGCGGCGTGGCAGTGAGCCCGGACGCCGAAGGCGGCATTCGCCAGGCCTATGAACTGGCCTACGCCACCGACAGCGAATCGGCATTCGGCGGCATCATCGCCTTCAACCGCGAACTGGACGCCGAGACCGCCAAGGCCATCGTCGAGCGCCAGTTCGTCGAAGTGATCATCGCCCCTTCGGTCAGCGAAGAAGCCCGTGCCATCGTTGCCGCCAAGGCCAACGTGCGCCTGCTGGCGTGCGGCCAGTGGGACGCCGAGCGCGCCCCGGCCTGGGACTACAAGCGCGTCAACGGCGGCCTGCTGGTCCAGAGCCGCGACATCGGCATGATCACCAGCGCCGACCTGAAAGTGGTCACCCAACGCGCCCCGACCGAGCAGGAGATCCACGACCTGATCTTCGCCTGGAAAGTCGCCAAGTACGTCAAGTCCAACGCCATCGTCTACGCCAAGAACCGCCAGACCATCGGTGTCGGCGCCGGCCAGATGAGCCGTGTGAACTCGGCCCGCATTGCCGCGATCAAAGCTGAACACGCCGGCCTGCAGGTACAGGGCGCGGTCATGGCCTCGGACGCCTTTTTCCCGTTCCGCGACGGCATCGACAACGCGGCCAAGGTGGGTATCACCGCAGTGATCCAGCCTGGCGGCTCGATGCGTGACAACGAAGTGATCGCCGCCGCCGACGAAGCCGGCATTGCCATGGTCTTCACCGGCATGCGCCACTTCCGTCATTAATGACAGGTGTGTGAACGCCACTGACCGGCAGGAGCCGGGCGGTGGCCGACAGCGCCCCCAGAATTCTGCTTCATCGAGGTTTTTGAAATGAATGTCCTGATCATCGGCAGTGGTGGCCGCGAACATGCCCTGGCCTGGAAAGTCGCCCAGGACCCGCGCGTCGAGAAAGTATTCGTCGCACCGGGTAATGCCGGCACCGCCATCGAGGCCAAGTGCGAGAACGTCGCCATCGACGTCCTGGCCCTGGAGCAACTGGCGGACTTCGCCGAGAAGAACGTTTCCCTGACCATCGTCGGCCCGGAAGTGCCGCTGGTGGCCGGCGTGGTCGACCTGTTCCGCTCCCGTGGCCTGGACTGCTTCGGTCCGACCGCCGGTGCCGCCCAACTGGAAGGCTCGAAGGCCTTCACCAAGGACTTCCTGGCCCGCCACAAGATCCCGACCGCCGACTACCAGAATTTCACCGAGATCGAGCCAGCCCTGGCCTATCTGCGTGAAAAAGGTGCCCCCATCGTGATCAAGGCCGACGGCCTGGCCGCCGGCAAAGGCGTGATCGTCGCGATGACCCTGGCCGAAGCCGAAGACGCCGTGCGCGACATGCTCGCCGGCAACGCCTTCGGTGAAGCCGGTTCGCGCGTAGTGATCGAGGAGTTCCTCGACGGCGAGGAAGCCAGCTTCATCGTCATGGTCGACGGCAAGAACGTCCTGCCGATGGCCACCAGCCAGGACCACAAGCGCGTCGGCGACGGCGACAGCGGCCCGAATACCGGCGGCATGGGCGCCTACTCGCCGGCACCGGTAGTCACCGCCGAAGTCCACCAGCGCGTGATGGACCTGGTGATCTGGCCGACCGTGCGCGGCATGGCCGAGGAAGGCAACGTCTACACCGGTTTCCTGTACGCCGGTCTGATGATCGACAAAGCCGGCAATCCCAAGGTCATCGAGTTCAACTGCCGTTTTGGCGACCCGGAAACCCAGCCGGTGATGCTGCGCCTGCAATCGAGCCTGGTGCTGCTGGTAGAGGCCGCGCTGGCCCAGGCCCTGGACAAGGTCGAAGCCCAATGGGACCCACGGCCAAGCCTGGGCATCGTCCTGGCTGCCGGCGGTTACCCGGGCGACTACGCCAAGGGCGCAGCGATCAGCGGCCTGGAGTCGGCAGCGAGCCTGGAAGGCAAGGTTTTCCACGCTGGCACCGCGCTCAAGGACGGCCAGGTCGTCACTTCCGGCGGCCGAGTGCTCTGCGCCACCGCGCTGGGCGAGACCGTTGGCGCCGCCCAACAGCAGGCTTATCAACTCGCAGCTAAAATCAATTGGGAAGGCTGCTTCTACCGTAGCGACATCGGCTACCGTGCAATCGTACGCGAACGCGCAGAAGATCAGGAATAAGCTATCCGTTCGGATAGGCAAGGGCGTCAAGCCCTTGCCGTCTTGTTCCCGCCCCGCGCATAGTTATGACTCAGGCATCAACCTACGAAGGGATTTCGCCGTGCGCTGGCTCAGGATCGCCATAAGTTTCACCGTCAGCCTGCTGACCCTGCTTTGCCTCGCAACGGCCGCACAAGCCTCGCAAGGCAGTGGCTGGGCAGTATTGCTTGACGACCAGGCCGATCTGCAACTGAGCGATATCCGCTCCTCACGCTATATCAACCAATTCAGTCCCATCGAACTCGACCGACTCACCGCCGCTCCCCCCGACGGTGCACTGTGGTTGCGTTTTCGCCTGCAACCGGGCAAACACGAACAGATCCTGCGAATTTTCGCACCGGACCTGGCACGCCTGGACCTGTATACCTTCGATGGCGATACGCTGATCGACCAGGTTCGCAGCGGCAATGACCTGCCCAAGACCGAACGACCGCTACCCAGCAGCGACTTCATGCTGCCACTGACACAAAGCCCCAAGCCGCTGGATATCTACCTGAGGCTGGTGTCCAAACACGAACTGCGGCCACACATTACCCTCGAGTCGGCAGTGATGAGCGCTGCTGATCGCGGCCAGAACCTGCTCTACGGGTTGCTGTTCGGCTGCCTGTCGATGCTGATCCTGCACAACCTCACCCGCTTCGCCTACACCCGCTCGCGCAGCAGCCTGTGGCTGGCTTCCTGCGAGTTCCTGCTGCTGGTCAGCGCCCTGTTCCTGCTGAACGTGATCGGCCCATGGCTGCCCGATTGGCAAGGTGCACAGACCGCCGGTGCCTACCTGGCGCTACTGCTCACCGCGCCCTGCGGCCTGATGTTCACCTACAGTTTCTTCTCGCCCCTGGGGCCGCACCCACTGAACAAGCTGCTGTTGGGCGACATTCTGGTGATCTGCCTGGGCGGGCTGTTGCTGCTGTTCGTCGACACCCTGCCACTGAACGTGATGACCTATGGCCTGGTCGGGCTGGCCAGCCTGAGCATACTGCTGGTCTCCACCTATCACTGGCAGAAGGGCTATCGCCCGGCCAGGCTGTTCGTCGTCGCCATGGTCATCTTCAACATCGGCACCCTGGTCATCCTGCCCGCCCTGCTGGGCCTGACCCTGGTTGCCCCGGAAGGCCTGATCGTCGCTCTGCTGATCTTCATTTCGGTCAGCGGGCTGCTGATGAGCATCGCCCTCGGCGAGCGGCGTCGCAGCATCACCGAAGACCAGTTCAGCCTCAGCCGTGACCTGGCGGCGAGCAATGCCGAAATCGCCGCCAAGGCCGAGTTCCTGGCGAAGATCAGCCATGAGATCCGTACCCCGATGAACGGCGTGCTGGGCATGACCGAACTGTTGCTGGGCACCCCGTTGTCGGTCAAGCAGCGCGACTACGTGCAGACCATTCACAGTGCCGGCAATGAACTGCTGACCCTGATCAACGAGATTCTCGACATCTCCAAGCTGGAGTCCGGGCAGATCGAGCTGGACGACGTACAGTTCGACCTCAATGCCCTGATCGAAGACTGCCTGAGTATCTTCCGCGCCAAGGCCGAACAGCAGAACGTCGAACTGATCAGCTTCATCCAGCCCCAGGTCCCGCGGGTGATCAGCGGTGATCCGACCCGCCTGCGCCAGACACTGCTGAGCCTGCTGGAAAACGCGATGAAGAAGACCGACGAGGGTGAAATCCTCATCGTCGTCGCCCTCGACGAGCGCAACGGTCAGCCGCGCCTGCGCATTGCGGTGCAGGACAGCGGGGTGCCGATGGATGACGAGGAGCGCGACGCCCTGCTGCATACCGAGCTGCAGAGCAAGAACTTCCTCGCTGCCAGCCGCCTGGGGGGCCACCTGGGCCTGGTGATCGCCCGCCAACTGGTGCTGTTGATGCGTGGCGAGTTCGGCATCAAGAGCGGCGCCAACCAGGGCAGCACCCTGTGGCTGACGCTGCCACTGGACCCTCTGCACCTCGAACACCCGACCTCCGACCTCGATGGCCCGCTCAAGGGTGCGCGGGTACTGGTGGTCGACGACAACGACACCTGCCGCAAGGTCCTGGTCCAGCAATGCAGCGCCTGGGGCCTGAACGTCAGTGCCGTGCCGTCCGGTAAGGAAGCCCTGGCGCTACTGCGCACCAAGGCCCACCTGCGCGACTACTTCGACGTGGTCCTGCTGGACCAGAACATGCCTGGCATGACCGGCATGCAACTGGCGGCGAAGATCAAGGAAGACCCGAGCCTCAACCATGACATCCTGCTGATCATGCTCACCGGCATCAGCAACGCGCCGAGCAAGATCATCGCGCGTAATGCCGGCGTCAAGCGCATCCTCGCCAAACCAGTGGCAGGCTACACGCTCAAAACCACCCTGGCGGACGAACTGAGCCAGCGTGGCAAGAGCCAGGCGATAGCAACACCGCTGAGTGTACCGACCGTGCCCTCGGTCAAGGTACCCAGCGATTTCCGCATCCTCGTGGCCGAGGACAACAGCATTTCCACCAAGGTGATTCGCGGCATGCTCGGCAAGCTCAACCTGCAGCCCGACACCGCCAGCAACGGCGAGGAAGCCCTGCGGGCGATGAAAGCCCAGCGTTACGACCTGGTGCTGATGGATTGCGAGATGCCGATACTCGACGGGTTCTCCGCCACCCAGCAACTGCGCGCCTGGGAAGTCGGCAACCAACGGGTACGCACACCGGTGGTGGCCTTGACGGCGCACATTCTCAGCGAACACAAGGAGCGGGCACGCCAGGCCGGCATGGACGGCCACATGGCCAAGCCGGTGGAGCTTTCGCAACTGCGTGAGCTGGTCGAGCATTGGGTCGCCCAGCGCGACCTCCAGCAGGTTCAGGAACAGACCACCTCCTGAGCCGACAGACGGCGCGGCGCCTGATAGACTGCCAAGGCCCTCACCTGTTCGAGCTCAAACCATGCTCCACGTGCTGTTCAGTGTTTACCTGAAGATGCTGGTGCTCTACAGCCCGTTCTTCGTCCTGTCCTGCTTCATCAGCCTGACCCGTGGCTACTCCAGCAAGGAGCGCCGCCGCCTGGCCTGGAAAGTCGCCCTCGCCACCCTGGTTTCCAGCGTGCTGCTGTACCTCTTCGGGCGCGTGATCTTCAGTGTATTCGGTATCACCGTCGACGCTTTTCGCATCGGTGCGGGGAGCGTGCTGTTCATCTCGGCGCTGGGCATGGCCCAGGGCAAATCGGCGGTGCAGACCGACAATGTGCAGCAGGACGTGACCATCGTGCCACTGACCATCCCACTGACGGTCGGCCCCGGCACCATCGGTGCGCTACTGGTGATGGGTGTGAGCCAGCCGCATTGGGACGACAAGCTCGCCGCCATCGTCAGTATCGCCCTGGCGAGTTTTACCGTTGGTGTGGTGCTGTACCTGTCGAACCGTATCGAACGGATCCTCGGCGACCAGGGCTTGCAGATCGTCAGTCGCCTGATGGGATTGTTCGTCTGCGCCCTGGCGGCGCAGATCATCTTCACCGGGGTGCGCGGCTACCTGGTGCCCCAGTAGCCGGGGCGCCCATCAGGCGCCCGGTTTCTCGCCATACCAGCGCGGCGTGTAGACCCACTCGCCGCCCTCGGCGCGGGGGAACACGCAGGTGGTCGAGGAACCGACGATGACCAGGGTGCGCATGTCCACCTGATCCGGGGTCAACTCGCCCAGGGTGGTCACCCGCAACGTCTGTCCGGGGCGGCCGATATCCCGTCCCAGAACCACCGGCGTCTGTGCCGTGCGATGCTGGGCCACGATCTCCAGCGCCCGGCCCAACTGCCAGGGGCGGGAACGGGAAATCGGGTTGTAGAACGCCAGCGCCAGGTCGGCCTCGGCGGCGAGATCGAGGCGTTTCTCGATGATCGTCCAGGGCTTGAGGTTGTCAGAAAGCGACATCACGCAGAAGTCGTGCCCCAGTGGCGCCCCGGCTTGGGCAGCCGTCGCCAGCGAGGCGGAAACTCCGGGCAGGATTTCCAGCTCGACGCCATGCCAACCCGGCTCGTCAGACTCGTGCAAGGCTTCGAGTACCGCAGCTGCCATGGCGAACACCCCCGGATCCCCGGACGACACCACCACCACCGAACGGCCAGCGGCCGCCAGTTCGAAGGCGTGCCGGGCGCGTTGCATTTCCTCACGGTTATCGGTGCAGTGCTGCACCTGATCCGGCCGGAACGGGCCAGCCATGCGCACGTAGGTCTCGTAACCGAGCACATCGTTGGCCCGATCGAGTTCGGCCCTGACCGCCGGCACCATCAATTCGGCGGCGCCAGGCCCCAGGCCGATCACCGCCAGACGGCCGCGTGGACGTCCGATCTGCTGCGGGTCCAGCGGCTGCGGGGCAACCGCAAGGGTCAGCCCCTCACCTGCATGAAACGATGCCCCAGACGGAACGGCCTGCCGTGCCAGCGCTTCCACGCTGACACCAGAAGCGACGAAACGCAGTGGCACGCCCAATTGCCTGGCGGCCTCATGCAAAGCCGGACTGGCCATTTGCGTATCCGCAGCCAGCAGACAGGCGAGGGACTGTTGAGCAATGCCGGCGTCCTGCAGCGCCGCACGCACGCGCTCGGCCAGCGCCGGCAGATCCGCCGAAACCGCCGCCAGTACGCTACGTGGATAGATCAGCAACTCGTCCGCTGTCGGTGCGCGCGCAGCGCTACTCACATGAATCGACAGTCGGGCAGCCTGATCTTCGGGCAAACGGGCCTCGGCCAACCAGGGTGCATCGCCCTCGATACGCACGCTTGCGCCCGCCAGCAGGTCCGAGACGAAACGCTTGCCCAGTTCCAGATCAGCCAGGGCGTAACCGCTCGGAGGGTTGAGCAGGCAGGTGCCGAAACGCAATTCGCCGCTGGTGGTGATCGCGGGCGCCACACCCAGGCCGGCGGCCATTTCCCGGGCCATGACGTTCACACCGCCCAGACCGCCGAGCAAAGGGACCACCGCACTGCCATCCTCGGCGACCGCCAGGACCGGCGGCTCGGCGCCCTTCTCCAGCAACACCGACGCCAGGCTGCGGATCACGATGCCAGCCGCGCACAAGGCGATGATCGGCGTGTCCTGCTGGTAGAACTGGCGCAAGGTTGCGCCGAACTCGCTGTAAGTCCGGTCCGCGCCCTCGACCCGTTCGGCCAGGCCATGGATCAGCGCCTGCGGATAAATCTGCTGAAGCCTGCGCGCGGTCGCCAGGCTGCCGTTGCCCAGAATGACAATGGCCGGTGCCGGACGACTCATCCCTGCCACCGTTCGCCGGGCACAATGATCAGCGAGAAATACGGCGAGGACATCGGGTCCACCTCATCGAGCGGAACGATCTTCTGGTTGGCCATGGTGGCGCGCTCCACATACAGGGCGCGACCGGCCAGCCCCAGCTCTTCCAGCACCTGGCGCACCTTGGGAAAGTTGCGGCCCAGCTTCATCACCACTGCGGCATCCGCATCGGCCAGGCGGCGCTTGAGTTCCTCGGCAGGCAACACGCCGGACAACACCGACAGGCTCTGGTTGCGATACACCAACGGTACGCCGAGCACCGAGGCGCCACCGAGCATCGAGCAGACACCCGGGATCACCTGGGCTTCGTAACGATCGGCGAGGCGGTCGTGCAGGTACATGTAGGAGCCATAGAAGAACGGGTCGCCTTCGCAGATCACCGCCACGTCGCGGCCGGCATCCAGATGCGCGGCGACCTCCAGGCTGGCTTCGTCGTAAAAGTCGCTGATCACCTGTTCGTAGGACAGCGGCGCCGGCAGGGCTTCGGTGGTCACCGGATAGACCAGTGGCAGCAGGGTCTGGGCCTGCTGCAGATGACCCTCGATGATACCGAAGGCATTGCCTTTCTTGCCCTTGGCGACGAAATACGCCACCACCGGCGACTCGCGCAGCAGGCGCAGCGCCTTCACGGTGATCAGTTCCGGATCACCCGGCCCAACACCGAGGCCGATCAGACGTCCAGGCTGCTGCATCATTCCACCTCCGTGGCGAGGGCATTGACGGCGGCGGCGGCCATGGCGCTGCCACCGAGCCGGCCCTGCATGATCACGAACGGCACACCACGGCTGTCGGCGGCGAGCATCGCCTTGGACTCGGCGGCGCCGACGAAGCCCACCGGGAAGCCGAGGATCAGTGCCGGCTTCGGTGCACCGGCATCGAGCATTTCCAACAGGTAGAACAGCGACGTTGGCGCATTGCCGATCACCACCACGCTGCCTTCCAGATGCGGCCGCCACAATTCCAGGGCCACCGCCGAACGGGTATTGCCCAGTGCCTGCGCCATCGCCGGCACGCGCTCGTCGCGCAAGGTGCAGATCACCGGGTTGTTGGCCGGCAGGCGGGCACGGGTGATGCCCTCGGAGACCATCCGCGCATCGCAGAGAATCGGTGCACCGGCCGCCAGCGCCTCACGCCCGGCTGTGCCGGCACCCGGTGAGAATTGCAGGCCGTCGATGGCATCGACCATGCCGCAGGCGTGGATCACCCGAACGGCCAGTTTCTCCAGGTCAGCGGGAATGCGCGCCAGGTTCGCTTCCGCGCGAATGATCGCGAAGGAGTTGCGATAGATCTCCTGACCATCGCGAATGTAATCAATCATCGGTGCTGCTCCGTGAGCGGGCTTCGAGCAGGGTGCCCGCCGCATCAATAGTAAGGTTGCTTGCGTGCAGCAGGCCGAAACCGGGCTGGGCTGCATCGCGAAAATAGAGGTCGTAGTGGCCGGGGGTCACCGCCAGCAAGGTAGCCGGTGCCACATGGGCTGCGGCGCAGGAGCGCTTGCAGCCGGACAGGTGCACGCCCTGGGGCGGCCCTTGCAGAAGCGTCGCCAGGCGCCGGGCATCGGCCTTGGTCTCGGCCAGCCCCTTGGCGCAGCCGGCGGAACCGGTGCAGGCGATGATCCGTGCCAGCGGCTGGCTGGCATCGCAGAGCAGGCCGAGCTGTTGCAGTCGCGCGGTGACGTGAGCTGCGTGTTCCTCACGGATGCCGGGCAGCAGCAGGCTTTGCCAGGGGGTCAGGCGCAGACTGCCGTCGCCGTACTGCTGCGCCAACTGAGCCACGCCTTCGAGCATCGCCGCATCGAGACGCCCCAATGGAAATACCGCGCCGACATAAAACCGATCCGGCTGACGCTGTGGATAAGTCCCGACATGCAGCAGTTCGGGCGTGGCAGGTCGCCGCCAGTCACCCACGGCAATGGGCTCGACGCCGAAGCGCTCGCTCAGTTGCGCCAGGAACACCGCGGTCGGCACCTCGGCGAGCAGATGACGCATGCGTGTCTGCTCGGGACGGGCCAGGTCGAGGAACAGCCCCAGTACCGCCGCCACCAGGGCGTGCCCCTGTTCCAGCGGCACAGCCGCCAGAGGCGCGTCGTTGGCCGGGCAACCCGCCAGGCCGAAGGCCAGGTACGGACGATCCTCGATCAGCAGGGCAGACAGCCACAGGTCATGGGGGTGTTCGAGCATCGCCAGGGCCTCGCCGCCGTCGAGCTGGATGGCGAACTTGGCCGACAATTGATGAAAACGCGGCTGACCTTGCAGGCTGGCGAGAATCTGCGCGGCCAGCGGACGAGTATCGATCAGCATCCGTGCATCGATACCGGCGCTGGGGCTGAGCATCAGGTTGCGCACATCGTCAGCACCGCTGACCCGGGACACATCCGTTTCTGCAGAAGCGGGGTTCGGCGCCCCGACAAGCCCGCTCCCACACCGGCTCCCTTCAGCCGTGGGCCCGAGACCGGCGGCCAGCAGACTATCGATCAGCGGCTGATGCTGCGCGCCGATCCCGCGAATCTGCAGATTGGCCCGGTTGGTCGCCTCGATCACCCCGCCGGCATAACGCTCGGCGGCCTGGGCCACCGCGCGGGCCTGATCGGCACTGATCACCCCGCCGGCCAGCTTGATCCGGCAGATGCCGCCATCGAGCGCCGCGACGATACGCAGCAACCCCGGACAGGCCGAGGGGCGGACAGCGTTGGCAAGCGGGTGTTCGTTCAAGGGATAACCGACAGTCAGGGAAAGTGCTCGTTGTCATCGAAAGGCGTTTCGCCGTCGAAGGCGCGGTATTATGCCTGCTTTGTCCGACGGCATGAAAAGACTGCTGGTCGGAACAGCTGCGTTTCGAGGATTTTAGATGGCGCCCTGGCTGACAGTAGTGGGAATCGGTGAAGACGGCTTCGGAGGCCTCGGCGAACACGCCCGCCAGGCGCTGCTGGGGGCGACGCGGGTATTCGGCGGGCAACGCCAGCTCGACCTGCTGCCACCGAACGTGGCGACCGAGCGCCTGGCCTGGCCCAGCCCGTTTTCCCTTGAGCCGGTGCTGGCCCTGCGGGGCACGCCGGTGTGCGTACTGGCCAGCGGCGATCCGATGCTGTTCGGCGTCGGCGCCAGCCTGTCGCGCCAGCTCGATACCGAGGAGATGCACGTGCTGCCCGCGCCCTCCGCCTACTCGCTGGCCGCCGCACGACTGGGTTGGGCGCTGCAGGAGGTGGTGTGCCTGTCGGTGGTTGCTCGTCCAGTGGCGGCCCTCAGTGCACAACTGCACAGCGGATTGCGCCTGTTGGTGCTGAGCAACGACGAGCATAGCCCGGCGGCCATCGCCGCACTGCTGCGCGAACGGGGCTTCGGACCCAGCCGGATCAGCGTGCTGGAGCACCTCGGCGGCCCGCTCGAACGACGCATCGATTGCACTGCACAAGACTGGCAGGAGCAAGCGTTCGCCCGTCTCAACCTGGTCGCCATCGCCTGTCAGGCCGATCCGGCTACGCCGCGCCTGTCGCATATCGGCGGGCTGCCGGACGCCGCGTTCGCGCATGACGGCCAGTTGACCAAGCGTGACGTCCGCGCCATCACCCTCGCCCGCCTCGCGCCGGTCCCCGGCGAACTGCTCTGGGATGTCGGTGCCGGCAGCGGCTCCATTGGCATCGAGTGGATGCGCGCGCACCCCTCGTGCCGGACGATTGCCATCGAAGCGGACCCAGGCCGCCAGCAACTGATCGAACACAACCGCGATGCCCTTGGCGTCCCTGGCCTGCGCCTGGTTCGCGGCAGCGCGCCGCAGGCGCTGGACGGGCTGGAACAGCCGGATGCGATCTTCATCGGCGGCGGCGTGACCGTGCCCGGCGTGCTGGATACCTGCTGGGCCCGGCTCAAGCCCGGCGGACGGCTGGTGGCCAATGCCGTGACCCTGCAAAGCGAACTGCTGCTGATGAACTGGCGCCAGGTCCACGGTGGCGAGCTGACCCGCATCCATGTCGCCCAGGCCCAGCCCCTGGGCGACTTCGATACCTGGCGCCAGGCGCTGCCGATCACCCTGCTCGACGTGGTGAAGCCTTGAACAGCGTGGGCGCGAGCCGGCCCGCGCAGAATCTCTCATCTGCGACCATTGCCGGAAGCAGGGCATGGCCCCATGCGTGATGAAACCGCCGAACAACCCGCGCCCCTGCGCAGCGGCCTGACCACTGGCAGTTGCGCCACCGCCACCGCGCTGGCTGCAGCACGCCTGCTGCTGAGCGGGATCAGCCATGATGCGGTACGGATCATCCTGCCCAAGGGCAAACAGGTCGAGATGCGCCTGGAATTCTGCCGCCCGCATGAGGACGGCGCCGAAGCGGGGACGATCAAGGATGCCGGCGACGACCCGGACGTCACCCACGGCGCCCTGCTGTATTCACGCGTGCGGCTGACCACCGAGCCCGGCGTGCGCTTCCATGCCGGCAGCGGCGTCGGCACCGTCACCCGCCCCGGCCTGGTGCTGGCCGTCGGCGAACCGGCGATCAACCCGGTGCCGCGCAAGATGATCAGCGACCACCTGCTGCAACTGGCGGCCGAACACGGCTATGCCGGCGGTTTCTCGGTGACCGTCAACGTCGAGGGCGGCGAAGCCCTGGCGCTGAAAACCATGAACCCGCGCCTGGGCATCCTCGGCGGCCTGTCGATTCTCGGCACCAGCGGCATCGTCCGGCCGTTTTCCTGTGCGGCCTACATTGCCTCGATCCACCAGGGCATCGATGTCGCCAGGACCAACGGCTATCGGCATATCGCCGCCTGCACCGGCAATGCCAGCGAGGACACCATGCGTCGCGTCTATGACCTGCCGGAGATTGCCCTGATCGAAATGGGCGATTTCGTCGGGGCCGTGCTCAAGCACCTGCGCAAGGTGCCTGTGGATAAGTTGAGCCTGTGTGGCGGCTTCGGCAAGATCAGCAAACTGGCAGCCGGCCACATGGATCTGCACAGTCGGCATTCGAGCATCGACCTGCCGCAACTGGCCGAATGGGCCGCCGCCGTGGGCGCTGACGAGGTACTGCAGCAGGCCATACGCCAGGCCAACACCAGCCAGCAGGCACTGGCAATGGCCCGCGCCGCTGGCGTCGCCTTGGGCGATGCGGTCTGCCAGCACGCCCTGGACTTCGCCCGCAGTGTGGTCCCGGCCCAGGTGCAGGTGGAAGTGTTCGCCATCGACCGCCAGGGCGGCATCGTCGGCCATGCCGGAGCCTTTCAATGAACCACTCACCCATCAGACGCCTGCTGTTGCTGGGCGGTGTCACCGAAGCCCTGGCACTTGCCCGCACGTTGGGGCCGCAGCACATCTACAGCCTCGCGGGCGTCGGCCGGGTACCCACCGACCTGCGTTGCCAGGTACGGGTCGGCGGCTACGGTGGGGCCGAAGGCCTGGCGCGCTTCATCCAAGAGGAAGGCATCGATCTGCTGCTCGATGCCACCCATCCCTATGCCGCGCAGATCAGCCACAACGCAGCAGTGGCCGCACACTTGAGCGGCATCCCCTGCTGGGCCCTGCGCCGCCCGGCCTGGGTAGCGGAACCTGGCGACGACTGGCGGGAAGTGGCGGACTGGAGCGCGCTGGTCGAAGCCCTCAAGTCGTTCCATCGACCGTTGTTCACCCTCGGCCGCGAACCCTTGCAACATCTGGATGAAATTCCCGAAGGCCAGTTCTGGACCCTGCGGGCTCTCGACCCCTATCCCGGTAATGAACGCTGCGAAGTGATCGGCGCTCGTGGTCCTTTTCACCTGGAAGACGAACGGGCCCTGTTCGAACGCCGTGCCATTGATGTGCTGATCAGCAAGAACAGTGGCAGCGGCGCGACCGAACCCAAGTTGCAGATCGCCCGCGAACGCTCAATTCCGGTACTGATCCTCAAGCGTCCGCCGCTACCGGCCGTGGACCGGGAATTCCAGACGCTCGAAGAAACACTTGCCGCCTTGGCAACAACACTGCAATAGAGCACGATCCCTGCTTGCCAAAATAGTAACCTATTTGTTACCTTGAGAGCAGGGATGATCGACCTCGAAGAATATGTACGGGACAACCACAGCAACCCGTTCGAACGCTGGTTCTCTTCACTGGATGTGCAAGCGGCCGCCAAGGTTTCCACAGCCCTGCTTCGGCTGGAGATGGGCAATACCTCGAACATCAAATGGTTCGAGGGTCTCGGGGAGTACCGCATCGACTGGGGCCCTGGCTACCGGATCTACCTGATACGCGAGGGCACCCGTCTGATCATCCTCTTTGGCGGCGGCAACAAGTCGACTCAGAACAGAGACATCCAGAAAGCCAGGCTGTTGGTTGAAGAATACAAACGTCGCAGACGCGCAGAACCGCAAACGAGGTAGACACCATGGTGCTAAGCCGCAGTTTCAAACAAACCATCGCCGAGCGGGCACAACGCGACCCGGCGTTCGCCGAGGCGCTACTCGACGAAGCGGCCAGCCTGTTTCTCAATGGCGAGCCGGAAATGGCCCGGATAATCCTGCGCGACCTGGTCAACGCGACGGTGGGCTTCGAGGGGCTCGCACGGGAAACCGACAAGCCCAGCAAGAGCCTGCATCGCATGCTGTCAGCCAACGGCAATCCCAGCATGGATAACCTGGCCGCGATCTTCGCCGTGATACGTGCCACCTTGGGCGTCAACATTGAGGTCCATAGCGTTCCTCTCAACTGACGCAGCCCCCTCACGCCATGGGCTGCTACGCTCATTGACGGCACCTGCCGCGAACAACCGAGAAGGTGTTGCGACCTTACACCGCAGCCCATGCTTTTACTTATGCAGGACGTTCAGGCTAAATACCCACCGGTTTGAAACATCCGACGGAAAACCTTCCATGTCCCGACAACGGCTCGCCGCAGCTACCTGGATCGCCTGCTTTGCAGTGCTGTTCAATCTGCTTGCCATGCCGATTTCCGGGGCCATGGCGTCCGCTTCGGAGCGCTCCGTTTCCGAACAACTGCTCTGGGGCAGTTTCTGCTCGGCCAGCGGCACCAAGCTGGTCGCCACTGTTATCGGTGAGCTGCAACAGAAAGCGCCACAAGGCGATGACCACTCCAATATGCAGCACTGCTGGTGCTGCTCCGGTTCCGCGCCGCTGGTGGCCTTGCCCGGGCACATGCCGCAACTGGCAGTCACACAGACCCAAATCGGCCGGCCTCACGTCGCACTCCACGTCGACTCCCCGACACCGCGCCAGCAGTGGCCCTCACTCAACCCCCGAGCCTCTCCAGCCGCCTGATTTGTATTCGCAACCCTTTGCGTTTTAAATCGTTATGGAGAACCCCCATGCTCAAGAATGCCCTGCTTCTGGCCGCGTTGCTGCTGCCCGTCGGCTTTGCCCATGCCCACGAATTCACCGTCGGCGAATTGCGGATCGACCATCCGTGGTCCCAGGAACTGCCACCCAATGCGCCCACCGTGGCTGCCTATTTCACCCTGCAGAACCAGGGGACGACAGATGACCGACTGACCAGCGTCGACAGCCCTATCGCCGGCAAAGCCGAACTGCATGAGCATGTGATGCAGGCGAATCTGATGAAGATGCAGCAGGTGCCGGATGTCACCATCCCCGCCAAGGGCGAGGTGAAGTTCGCACCCATGGCCTATCACGTGATGCTGCTCGATCTCAAAGACCGCAGCCTGCTGCAGGACGGCAAGCACTTCCCGCTGACCCTGCACTTCGAAAAGGCCGGCGCGGTCACCGTCGAGGTCGCGGTACAACGCCAGCCGCCCGCCGCGTCCCCGGCCAAGATGCACATGCACGCCCAGTAACCCTCGGGCCCGTTGCACGCCATGCGCACCTCGCGCAGCAGACCCAGCCACTCCCGCAGCCAGACACGCGGCAGTTGGCTGAGTCTTTTCGCCATGCTGATGATCTTTATCGGTCCGCTGATTTCCCAGGCGATGCCGATGGACCAGCACGCCATGTCCATGGCGATGAACATGGACATGCCAATGCCCGTGGACATGCCGATGGACATGCCCGGGCACCATGCTGCTGAGCGCGCAAAAGACTCCAGCAGCTCCCCTGGCAAGAGTGCCGAACACCACGCGCTCTGGGAAAAGTGTGGCTATTGCAGCCTGCTGTTCAGTTGTCCGGCGCTGCCGCAAAGCCTGAGTTTCACCGCACTCGAAGGCCCCCGACCAGCCCCCACGGTCGACTCCCGAACCCGCCTGGGACATGCCCGGCAGAGCATTTTCCCCGGCGCCCGGACCCGCGCGCCACCTGCCGTCCCTCAAGCAACGACAGACCTCACACCCGACCCGATCGCCCTGTAAACAGCCGCGCGGGACCGGGTTGTATTCGCTTGCATGATGGAACGCTTATGTCCATGACACAGACTCGCCTGCGCGCTGCGCGGGCGACAACCCTTTTCGTCCCGAACGCATTGCGCCAGGCCGGCGCCCTGATGCGTGGAGCGCTGCTGGCGCCGACCGTGTTCGCCGTCGATGCACCCGATGAGCATGAATCGCATGCCCAGGAAATCAGCCCGACCGTGATCACAGCGGTGGCCCCCAGTTCGCCATTGACGGTCATTACCAACCCCAAGGACCCACGCCAACCAGTCCCGGCCAGCGATGGCGGCGACTACCTCAAGACCATCCCCGGCTTCGCCCTGGTCCGCAATGGCGGCACCAATGGCGATCCGGTGCTGCGCGGGATGTTCGGCTCGCGCCTGAACATCCTCACCAACGGCAGCATGATGCTCGGTGCCTGCCCGGGCCGGATGGACGCGCCGACCTCCTATATCTCGCCGGAAACCTACGACAAGCTGACCGTGATCAAGGGCCCGCAAACCGTGCTCTGGGGCCCGGGCGCCTCGGCCGGGACGATCCTGTTCGACCGCGAGCCGGAGCACTTCGGCGAACTCGGCAGCCGGATCAACGCCAGTGTCCTGGCCGGCTCCAATGGCCGCTTCGACAAGCTGGTGGATGCCGCCGTGGGGGGACCCCAGGGCTATATCCGGGCAATCGGCAACCAGGCCCACGCCGATGACTACAAGGACGGCCACAACGACACCGTGCCCTCGCGCTACGACAAGTGGAACGGCGACGTCGCCCTCGGCTGGACCCCGGACGCCGACACCCTGCTGGAGCTCACCGCCGGCAAGGGCGATGGCGAGGCCCGCTATGCCGGGCGCGGCATGGACGGTGCGCAGTTCAAGCGCGAAAGCCTCGGCCTGCGTTTCGAAAAGTCGAACCTCGGCGAGGTGCTCGACAAGCTCGAGGCCCAGGTCTACTACAACTATGCCGACCACGTGATGGATAACTACACGCTGCGCCAGCCGTCCGGCACCGGGATGATGGCCGGGCCCATGGCGTCCAACGTCGACCGCCGAACCCTCGGAGCCCGGATCAAGGCCACCTGGCGTTGGGCCGACTGGCAACTGATCGGCGGCCTCGACGCGCAGACCAGCGAGCACCGCCAGCGCAGCAGCATGGGCATCGACACCTACAAGGACCTGCCACGAACCAGGGACGCCGATTTCCACAACTACGGCGTATTCGGCGAACTGACCTGGTACGCCGCCGAGCGCGACCGCCTCATCAGCGGCGCACGGCTGGACCGCGCCTCGGCCCGGGATTTTCGCCAGACTCTCGGTTCCGGCATGAGCACGCAAGCGAACCCGACCGCTGACGAAACCCGCGCCGACACCCTGCCCAGCGGCTTCGTCCGTTATGAGCACGATCTGGCCGAAAGCCCCACCACGGTCTACGCAGGCCTCGGTCACGCCGAGCGTTTCCCGGACTACTGGGAGCTGTTCTCGCCCGACAGCGGTCCCGCCGGTTCGCTCAACGCCTTCGATGCGATCAAGCCGGAGAAAACCACGCAACTGGACTTCGGCGTGCAGTACAAGAGCGCCGACCTGGAAGCCTGGGCCTCGGGCTATGTCGGCCAGGTGCGCGACTTCATCCTGTTCAACTACCAGCCGGGCATGATGGGGACCACCTCCCAGGCGCAGAACGTCGATGCGCGGATCATGGGCGGCGAACTGGGCGCGGCCTATCAACTGACCCCGAACTGGAAAGCTGACGCTGCCCTGGCCTATGCCTGGGGCAAGAACACCAGTGACGGCAAGGCCCTGCCGCAGATTCCGCCACTCGACAGTCGTTTCGGTCTGACCTACAGCCAGGACGACTGGAGTGCCGGCGCCTTGTGGCGGGTGGTCGCGGCGCAGAACCGCATCGACCAGAACAAGGGCAACGTGGTCGGCAAGGACTTCTCGAAGAGTTCCGGTTTCGGCGTGTTCTCCCTCAACGGCGCGTACCGGGTCAACCGGCACGTGAAACTCAGCACCGGCGTCGACAACCTGTTCAACAAGGCCTATGCCGAACACCTGAACCTGGCGGGTAACGCCGGCTTCGGCTACCCGGCCAACGACCCGCAGGCAATCAACGAACCGGGCCGCACCGTCTGGACCAAGGTGGATATGGCCTTCTAGATCCACCACCCCCTGTAGGCGCGTGGCTTGCCCGCGAAGCTTTTAGCGACCTTGCGGGCCCATTCGCGGCGGTTTGGCGCTCCGGCAAGCCCTGCTCCTACAGTACAGAGAGTCGCCGTACATCCAACATTCGAATCATCAAACCTTGCGGAGCGCTCCCATGAGCCAACCGAAAATCTCGTTCTACAACCTAGCCTGGCGCTGGCATTTCTACGCCGGTCTGTTCGTCGCCCCGTTCATGATCCTCCTGGCGCTGACCGGGATCATCTACCTGTTCAAGCCGCAGCTCGACCCGCTGATGTACGGCAATCTGCTCAAGGTCGAGCCCGGCCATCACCGGATCAGCGCCGACGAACAACTGCAGCGGATCCACGCCACCTATCCACAAGGCCGGATCAAGCAATACCTGCCGCCCGCCGATGCTGGGAGCAGTGCGCAGTTCGTGGTGATCCAGGATGGCCGTGAACTCAATGTGTTCATCGACCCCTATCGCGGCAACGTGCTCGGCGAGCAGGATGCCAAGCTCAACCTGCAGGCTGTCGCCCGTGCCCTGCACGGTGAATTGATGATCGGCACCGTGGGCGACCGTCTGGTCGAGCTGGCCGCTGGCTGGGGCGTGATGCTGGTGGTGTCGGGGGTCTACCTCTGGTGGCCCCGTGGGCGCTCGTCGGGCGGCGTGCTCTGGCCACGCCTGAACGCCCGCGGCCGGCTGCTGTGGCGCGACCTGCACGCGGTCAGCGGTTTCTGGGGCTCGATCCTGCTGCTGTTGATGCTGCTCAGCGGCATGACCTGGACCGGTTTCTGGGGCAAACAGTACGCCGAGGTCTGGAACCGGTTCCCCGACCCGATGTGGAACAACATGCCCAAGTCCGACGTCGAGGCCCGCAGTCTGAACAGCGCCGCCCGCCAGACCGTGCCCTGGGCCGTGGAGCACACGCCGATGCCGATGTCCGGCGATCATGCCGAACACATGCAGCACGGCGCCGCCTCGGCCGGTCCTGCGGCACCGGGCGTCACACTGCAGCAGGTGGTCGACATCGCCACGGCGCGCCAGATCGAGCCAGGCTACAGCATCACCTTGCCAACCACTGCCGAAGGCGTCTTCACCATCGCCGTGTTCGCCGACGACCCGCGCAACGACGCCACCCTGCATGTCGACCAGTACACCGGCAGCGTCCTGGCCGATGTGCGCTGGCAGCAATACGGCAATGTCGCCCGGGCCACCGAGATGGGGGTGATGCTGCACGAGGGCAAGCTCTTCGGGCCGATCAACCAGATCGCGATCCTGCTGATCTGCCTGATGATCCTGCTCGGCTCGGTCAGCGGCCTGGTCATGTGGTGGAAACGCCGGCCCCAGGGCAGCCTCGGCGTTCCGCCGCTGCGTCACGACCTGCCACGCTGGAAGAGCGCGATGCTGGTCATGCTGGTGCTGGCGGTACTGTTCCCGCTGGTGGGGGCTTCGCTGATCGTGGTCTGGCTGTTCGACAAGCTGCTATTGTCGCGCCTGGGCCGGCAACATGAACCGACCTCACCTTCAGTCTGAGGAGCATGAGATGCGCTGAATCGAGGTATCTATAGACTGGCCTCTTCGCGGACAAGCCACGCGCCTACAGGTTTGTGTGGTGAGTCCGCTGGCAGAGATATCAACCTGTAACACGTCAATGGAGCTGGAATGACCTCGCTGACCCTCGCCAACCTGGCCTGGACACCCCTGGGCCAGGGCCACTGCCATCACCAGTTCCAACTGCGTGACGCCAACCTGCAAGTGGCGGCGGGTGAGTTCGTGGGTCTGATCGGCCCCAACGGCAGCGGCAAGACCAGCCTGCTCAAGTGTGCCTATCGCTTCAGCCTGCCGGAGAATGGCGAGGTCCTGCTGGAGCACCAGAACGTCTGGAAGCAGTCGCCACGCTGGTGCGCCCAGCGCATCGCCGTGGTTCTGCAGGAATTTCCCGATGCCTTCGGCCTGACCGTCGACGAAGTGGTCAGCATGGGCCGCACGCCGCACAAGAAACTGTTCGACGGCGAAACCGCACACGATCGCCGACTGATCCACCAGGCCCTGGAATCGGTCGGCATGCTCGGCTTCGAGGACCACGCTTTCGCCACCCTGTCCGGCGGCGAAAAGCAGCGAGTGATCCTCGCCCGCGCCCTGGCCCAGCAGCCGCAGTTGCTGATCCTCGACGAACCGACCAACCACCTCGACCCACGCTACCAACTGGAACTGCTGAGCCTGGTCAAGCGCCTGAACATCGGGACCCTGGCCAGCATCCACGACCTCAACCTGGCCGCCGCCTTCTGCGATCGGCTGTATGTGCTCGACCATGGCCGCCTCGTCGCCAGCGGCACCCCGCAGGCCGTGCTCACCCGTGAGCTGCTGCGCGAGGTGTTCGGTGTCGAGGCACTGGTCGATACCCACCCGCTGGGTGGCTACCCACGCATCACCTGGATAACCCAACCATGAAGTTACTGCGCCTGACCCTCTGCCTCGGTTCCCTGCTCGCCTCGATGACCTGCCTGGCCGAGTCGACGCATTACCCGCTGACGATCCACAGTTGCAACCGCGAGGTGACCTTCAAGGAGGCGCCCAGACACGCGCTCAGCCACGACATCAACATGACCCAGATGATGCTCGCCCTCGGTCTGAAGTCGCACATGGTCGGCTACAGCGGCATCAGCGGCTGGAAATCGGTCACCCCGCAAATGGCCAGGATCCTCGACGGCCTGCCGGAACTGGCAGCCAAGTACCCGTCGGTGGAAACCCTGCTCAACGCCAACGTCGACTTCTTCTTCGCCGGCTGGGACTACGGCATGCGCGTCGGCGGCGACCTCACGCCACAGACCCTGGCGCCGCTGGGCATCAACGTCTACGAACTGACCGAGTCCTGCGCCTTCGTGATGAAACGCCCGGGCGCGAGCCTTGATGACACCTACAACGACCTGCGCAACCTGGGGCGGATCTTCGACGTCCAGGACCGCGCCGAAGCGCTGATCGCCCAGATGCAGGCCCGTGTTGCCGCCGTGCAAAAGAACCTGCCTGCCGACCGCCCACGGGTGTTCCTCTACGACAGCGGCGAGGATCGCGCCATGACCTCCGGCCGCCTGGCCATGCCTCAGGCACTGATCGAAGCGGCCGGCGGACGCAACGTGCTCGACGACATCGATGCCAGCTGGACCCGCGTCAACTGGGAAAGCGTGGTGGAGAAGAACCCGCAGGTGATCGTCATCGTCGACTACAGCGAAATCACCGCCGAGCAGAAGCAACATTTCCTGGAAACCAATCCGGCCCTGCAGTCGGTGGATGCGATCCGCAACAAGCGTTTCGTGGTCATCCCCTACGCCGAGGCGACGCCGGGTATCGATAACGTCAATGCCATCGAAACCCTGGCCAGGGCGTTCCATCCACAATGATGAGCCGCCGCTATCCCCTGTTGCTGCTGGCGCTCGGCGCGCTGCTGCTGGTGTCTTGCGTGGTGTCGCTGGGCTTCGGCCCGGCGCGGCTGCCGGTGGACCTGGTAGGGCGCATCCTTGCCTACAAGCTGCTGGGCAGTGGTACGCCGGACTGGAACGCCGGACAGGAGCACATCGTCTGGCTGATCCGTGTTCCGCGCATGTTGCTCGGCGCACTGGTCGGCGCCGGCCTGGCCTTGATCGGTGCGGTACTGCAGGCGGTGACCCGCAATCCGCTGGCCGACCCGCATCTGCTCGGTGTCACGTCCGGGGCGACCCTCGGTGCGGTGATCGTGGTGTTGCACGTGGGTGAAATTGCCGGCCTGCTGACCCTGCCCATCGCCGCCTTCATCGGCGCGCTGGGCAGCATGCTGGCGGTGCTCGCCATCGCCAGTCGCAACGGCCGACTGGACAGCGAACGGCTGTTGCTGTGCGGGGTAGCCGTGTCGTTCGTGATGATGGCGTTGGCCAATCTGCTGTTGTTTCTCGGCGATCACCGGGCCAGTTCCGCGGTGATGTTCTGGATGCTCGGCGGCCTCGGCCTGGCGCGCTGGGAATTGCTGCTGGTACCGACGCTGAGCGTGCTTTGCGGGCTGCTCCTGCTGCTGGGCATGGCCCGCTCGCTGAACGCGCTGATGGCCGGCGAACAAACCGCCGTGACCCTGGGCCTGAGCGCACGCAATGTGCGCCTCAAGGTATTCCTGATCGCCTCGCTGATGACCGGTGTGCTGGTGTCCATCAGTGGTTCGATCGGTTTCGTCGGGCTGATGGTGCCGCATATTGCCCGCTATCTGGTGGGCGCCGAACACCGTCGGCTGCTGCCGGTGTCGGCGTTGCTCGGCAGCCTGTTCCTGATCTGGGTCGATGTGGCGGCGCGAACCCTCATCGCTCCGGAGGACCTGCCGATTGGCGTCGCCACCGCCGCCATCGGTGGTCTGTTCTTCATCGGATTGATGCGGCGCCGATAAGAGCGCTATCCCAGCCTCTGGGAGCGGGCTTGTCGGGGCTGCGAACCGCCGCGAAGCTTTTAACGGCCTCGCGGGCCTCTTCGCGGGCAAGCCCGCGCCCACAGGGCACCAATCTGGCGCCCATCACGCACCGCATCGCCCAGGCCGCCCCCGCTTGGTGCGACTGTTCAGACCAGCACCCCGCCCAACCGCCCTGTTCCGGCCTTGCCGCGACTCGGCACAGCCCTTGCAAAAGTCCCTTCAGCGTCTGCATCTGCCAATCAAAAAAAATCGAGACCCTGGAGATCGCACCATGAAGCGTCGTAGTTTGATCAAGGCTTTCACCCTGTCGGCATCGATTGCCGCCATGGGCCTGACCTGGACCGTCGAGGCCGCCGAGACCATCAAGGTCGGCATCCTGCACTCGCTGTCCGGGACCATGGCGATCTCCGAGACGTCGCTCAAGGACATGGCGTTGATGACCATCGACGAGATCAACGCCAAGGGCGGGGTCAACGGCAAGATGCTCGAACCGGTGGTGGTCGACCCGGCCTCTAACTGGCCGCTGTTCGCCGAGAAAAGCCGCCAGCTGCTGACCCAGGACAAGGTCGCGGTGGTGTTCGGTTGCTGGACTTCGGTGTCGCGCAAATCAGTGCTGCCGGTGTTCGAGGAACTCAATGGCCTGCTGTTCTACCCGGTCCAGTACGAAGGCGAAGAAATGTCGCCGAACGTCTTCTACACCGGCGCCGCACCGAACCAGCAGGCGATCCCGGCCGTGGAATACCTGATGAGCGAAGACGGCGGCAGCGCCAAGCGCTTCTTCCTGCTCGGCACCGACTACGTCTACCCGCGCACCACCAACAAGATCCTGCGGGCGTTCCTGCACTCCAAGGGCGTGGCGGACAAGGATATCGAAGAGGTCTACACCCCGTTCGGCCATGCCGACTACCAGACCATCGTCGCCAACATCAAGAAATTCTCCGCCGGTGGCAAGACCGCCGTGATCTCCACCGTCAATGGCGACTCCAACGTGCCGTTCTACAAAGAACTGGCGAACCAGGGCCTGAAGGCCACCGACGTGCCGGTGGTGGCGTTCTCCGTCGGCGAGGAAGAACTGCGCGGCATCGACACCAAACCACTGGTGGGCAACCTCGCGGCCTGGAACTACTTCGAGTCGCTGAACAACCCGGTGAACAAGAAGTTCGTCGCCGACTGGAAAGCCTACGCCAAGAAGAAAAACCTGCCGGGTGCCGACAAGGCCGTGACCAACGACCCGATGGAAGCCACCTATGTCGGCATCCACATGTGGGCCCAGGCGGCGGAAAAAGCCAAGTCGACCGATGTCGACAAGGTCCGCGAAGCCCTCGCCGGCCAGACCTTCGCCGCGCCGTCGGGCTACACCCTGACCATGGACAAGACCAACCACCACCTGCACAAGCCGGTGATGATCGGCGAGATCCAGCCGGACGGTCAGTTCAACGTGGTCTGGCAGACCGAAGGGCCGATTCGCGCCCAGCCATGGAGCCCGTTCATCCCGGGTAACGACAAGAAGCCGGACTACGCGGTGAAGAGCAACTGAGCCGTCGGGCCTGGAATAGCTGTCCAGGCCCGCCCCACACCCTGTGGGAGCGGGCTTGTCGGGGCGCCGAACCGCCGCGAAGAACGATAACGCGATAACTTGATACACCGCGTCCCCTTGCTCTTCGCCGACAAGCCGGCTCCCACAGTGCCTGTGCGTTTTCAAGGACATCGTTATGCCCACTGCCCTTTATCGCCTGATCCTTGCCCTGGCTGTCGTGCTACCCATGGCCGCCCACGCCAGCGATGCCAGCGACTTCGTCGCCGCCAACCCGACGCAACAGGCCAAGCTGCTGGAAAGCTGGGCCGCCCAACCGGACCCGGCGCGTATCGAACTGATCGACAGCCTGCAACAGGGCCAGATCAGCGTCGACGGTGCCCCGGCTCAACCCGTACGCCTGAACAACCGCCTGCGCGGCCTGATCGACAACGCCGTGGCGGCCCAGCAATTGCTCGCCGCTGACGCCAAGGTGCGCCTCGCCGCCGCCGTGCAACTGCAAAAGAGCGCCAAGCCGGCGCAACTGCCCTTCCTCGACCGGCAACTGGCCGGGGAAACCCACGCCGATGTCCACGCGGCACTGAGCCTGGCCCTGGCCAATCTGCAACTGGTCGATCCCGATCCGGCCGTACGCCTGGCCGCCGTGCGCCTGCTCGGTGAGAGCGGCGAGCCGCTGGCCCGCACCCGCCTCGAGGACTTGCTGCAACCGGGCGTCGAACCGGATGCCAACGTACACACCGCCGCCGAGACCAGCCTGGCCCAGGTCAAGCGCAAGCTGATGGTCGGCGAGATGCTCGGCCAGGCCTTCAGCGGCATGTCCCTGGGTTCGATCCTGCTGCTGGCGGCCCTGGGCCTGGCGATCACCTTCGGCCTGCTCGGGGTGATCAACATGGCCCACGGCGAGATGCTGATGCTCGGCGCCTACGCCACCTATGGCGTACAACTGCTGTTCCAGCGTTTCATGCCCCAGGCCATCGACTACTACCCGCTGGCGGCCCTGCCGGTGGCGTTCTTCGTCACCGCCGCCATCGGCATGGCCCTGGAGCGCACGGTGATCCGCCACCTCTACGGCCGTCCGCTGGAGACCCTGCTCGCCACCTGGGGTATCAGCCTGATGCTGATCCAGCTGGTGCGCCTGCTGTTCGGCGCGCAGAACGTCGAAGTCGCCAACCCGGCGTGGCTGTCCGGTGGCATCCAGGTGTTGCCCAACCTCGTGCTGCCCTACAGCCGCCTGGTGATCATCGCCTTCGCGCTGTTCGTGGTGGCCCTGACCTGGCTGCTGTTGAACAAGACCCGCCTGGGCCTGAACGTGCGCGCAGTCACCCAGAACCGCAACATGGCCGCCTGCTGCGGCGTACCCACCGGGCGTGTGGACATGCTCGCCTTCGGCCTCGGCTCGGGGATCGCCGGGCTCGGCGGCGTGGCCCTGAGCCAGATCGGCAACGTCGGCCCGGACCTCGGCCAGAGCTACATCATCGACTCGTTCCTGGTGGTGGTACTCGGCGGCGTCGGCCAGTTGGCCGGCAGCGTCACGGCCGCGTTCGGCCTGGGGATAGCCAACAAGATTCTCGAACCGCAGATCGGCGCAGTGCTGGGCAAGATCCTGATCCTCGCGCTGATCATTCTGTTTATCCAGAAACGTCCGCAAGGGCTCTTCGCACTGAAAGGACGGGTGATCGACTGATGAACCAGCCCCTGATGTTGAGCGCCACACAAAAGGCCGGGCCACGCCTGACGATCGCCCTCGGCGGCCTGCTGCTGGCCGTGCTGCTGGCGCTGCCGTTGCTTTCATTGCTGCCGGCACAGAACCCGCTGCAGGTGTCGGCCTACACCCTGACCCTGGTGGGCAAGATCCTCTGCTACGCCATCGTCGCCCTGGCTCTCGACCTGGTCTGGGGTTATGCCGGGCTGCTGTCGCTGGGACACGGCCTGTTCTTCGCCCTGGGCGGCTACGCCATGGGCATGTACCTGATGCGCGAGGCCTCCGGCGACCAGTTGCCGGCGTTCATGACCTTCCTGTCCTGGAGCGAGTTGCCCTGGTACTGGGCCGGCACCAATCACTTCCTCTGGGCCCTGTGCCTGGTGGTGCTGGCACCCGGTCTGCTGGCGCTGGTGTTCGGTTTTTTTGCCTTCCGTTCGCGGATCAAGGGCGTGTACTTCTCGATCATGACCCAGGCCCTGACCTTCGCCGCGATGCTGCTGTTCTTTCGCAACGAGACCGGCTTCGGCGGCAACAACGGCTTCACCAACTTCCGCAGCATCCTCGGCTTCGGCATCACCGAACCCGGCACCCGCGCCGTGCTGTTCCTCGCCACCGTGCTGCTGTTGCTGGCCAGCCTGTACAGCGGCTGGCGGCTGGCGCGCAGCAAGTTCGGCCGGGTGCTGACCGCCCTGCGCGACGCGGAGAACCGATTGATGTTCTGCGGCTATGATCCCCGCGGTTTCAAGCTGTTCGTCTGGGTCCTGAGTGCGGTGTTGTGCGGTCTGGCTGGGGCGCTGTACGTGCCGCAGGTGGGCATCATCAACCCCAGCGAAATGTCGCCGACCAACTCCATCGAGGCCGCCGTCTGGGTCGCCCTCGGCGGGCGCGGCACACTGATCGGCCCGCTGCTCGGCGCCGGTGTGGTCAATGGCATGAAGAGCTGGTTCACCGTAGCCTTCCCGGAATACTGGCTGTTCTTCCTCGGTGCACTGTTCATCATCGTCACCCTGTACCTGCCCAAGGGCGTGATCGGCCTGCTGAAGAAAAGGGGCGAACAATGAGAGTCACACCCACCGCCGAGTTCATGCTCGAACCTGTCGCACTCGATGCCGGTAGCGGCCGCGATGCCATCGGCCTCGGCCAGGCCGCCGGCAAAGGGCTCAACACCCGTCACGGCACCATCCTGACCCTGGAAGATATCAGCGTCAGCTTCGATGGTTTCAAGGCGTTGAACGACCTCAACCTGTACATCGGCGTCGGCGAGCTGCGTTGCATCATCGGCCCCAATGGTGCCGGCAAGACCACCCTGATGGATGTGATCACCGGCAAGACCCGGCCCGGCCAGGGCAAGGCCTGGTTCGGCGAAACCCTGGACCTGACGCAGATGAGCGAAGTACAGATCGCCCAGGCCGGCATCGGCCGCAAGTTCCAGAAGCCCACGGTGTTCGAAGCCCTGAGCGTGTTCGAAAATCTGGAGCTGGCGCAGAAGACCGACAAGTCGGTCTGGGCCAGCCTGCGCGCCCGCCTGAGCGGCGAGCAGAAAGACAGCATCGCCCAGGTCCTGGAGACCATCCGCCTGACGGCCTCGGTCAATCGCCAGGCCGGCCTGTTGTCCCATGGTCAGAAGCAGTTCCTAGAGATCGGCATGCTGCTGATGCAGGACCCGCAATTGTTGCTGCTCGACGAACCGGTGGCGGGCATGACCGATGCCGAGACCGAGTTCACCGCCGAGCTGTTCAAGAGCCTGGCCGGCAAGCATTCGTTGATGGTGGTGGAGCACGACATGGGCTTCGTCGGTGCAATTGCCGACCACGTGACCGTGTTGCATCAGGGCAGCGTGCTGGCCGAAGGTTCGCTGGAACAGGTGCAGGAAAACGAGCGGGTGATCGAGGTCTACCTCGGCCGCTGACGCGACACCGTCCTTGAATGGCCGCCTTCGACGGATCGCCAGCAAGCCGGCTCCCACAGAAGAAGCTGCCACTTCAGAGAGCACGGAGATATACAGGAGCTTATCCATGCTGCAAATCGACAAGCTGCACCAATACTACGGCGGTAGCCACATCCTGCGCGGCCTGTCGTTCGAGGTGAAAATCGGCGAGATCACCTGTCTGCTCGGCCGTAACGGCGTGGGCAAGACCACCCTGCTCAAATGCCTGATGGGCCTGCTGCCAACCCGCGAAGGCAGCATCAACTGGGAAGGCAGCGCCATCACCGGCTTCAAGCCGCACCAGCGGGTGCACGCCGGGATCGCCTATGTGCCCCAGGGGCGGGAGATCTTCGGCCGGCTGACGGTGGAGGAAAACCTGCTGATGGGCCTGTCGCGCTTTCCCGGCTCCCAGGCCAGGGAAGTTCCGCCGTTCATCTACGAGCTGTTTCCGGTACTGCAACAGATGAAGCATCGGCGCGGCGGTGACCTCTCCGGCGGCCAGCAACAACAGCTGGCGATCGGTCGGGCACTGGCCAGCCGTCCGCGACTGCTGATTCTCGATGAACCCACCGAAGGCATCCAACCTTCGGTCATCAAGGAGATCGGCGCGGTGATCCGCAAACTCGCCGCTCGCGGCGACATGGCGATCCTGCTGGTGGAACAGTTCTACGACTTCGCCGCCGAACTGGCCGATCAGTACCTGGTCATGTCCCGGGGCGAAATCGTCCAGCAGGGGCGTGGTGAAAATATGGAAGCCGAAGGTGTACGCGGGTTGGTTACGATCTAACCTGTAGCGTCCGGACAATAATCGATCATCATGAATTCATCTGCCACCCACGCCCTGTTCACACCCCACTGGCAAGCCGAGCTGGAGCTCGGTTATGCCCGCTTCGGCGAGACCACACGGCCGATCTGCCGCCGCCACCTGGGGCCGCTGCGGGTGCAGAAGCACCTGTATGCCGAAGGCCCCGAGGTCTGCCAGCACATCATCGTCCATCCGCCCGGCGGGATCGCCGGTGGCGACCGTTTGGCGATCAGTGCCCGTGTCGAGCCCGGAGCCTGGGCGCAACTGACCAGTCCTGGCGCCGCCAAGTGGTATCGCGCCAGCGGCCCGGCCCATCAGAGCCTGCGGCTCAAGGTTGGCGCGGGTGCGACACTGGAATGGCTGCCCCAGGAAACCATCGTGTTCAGCGCGGCCCAGGCCGAACTCGACACCGTGATCGAACTCGAGGGCGATGGCCGGCTGTTCTATTGGGACATGGTCGCCCTCGGTCGCCCGGCCAGCGGCGAACGCTTCGACCTTGGGCATTTCCAGTCGCACCTGGACATCCGCCGCGACGGCAAGCCACTCTGGCACGAACGCCAGCGCATCCTCGGCAACGATGGCCTGCTGGACTCGCCGATCGGGCTCGACGGCCAGTCGGTATTCGCTACCTTGCTGGTCACCGGCGAAATCGACAGCGAATTGCTCGAACGTTGCCGCAACCTGCCGACGCCAGTACGCGGTGACCTCAGCCAACTCCCTGGCCTGCTGGTGGCCCGCTGCCTGGCCGGGCAGGCGTTGCATGCCCGGGCCTGGCTGATCGGGCTGTGGCGGTTGTTGCGGCCGGTCCTGCTGGGGCGTGACGCCGTGCCACCGAGGATCTGGAATACATGAATTTTCTTTACGCCTTGCGCTTTTCAACTGCCAGCCAACGGATCTGTGAACCATGGACCTGACTCCCCGCGAAAAAGACAAACTGCTGATTTTCACCGCCGGCCTGGTCGCCGAACGACGCCTGGCCCGTGGGGTGAAGCTCAATTACCCGGAGGCGATGGCCTACATCTCGGCGGCCTTGCTCGAAGGCGCTCGCGACGGCCAGACCGTGGCCGAACTGATGCACTACGGCACGACCCTGCTCAGCCGCGAACAGGTGATGGAAGGCATCCCGGAGATGATTCCGGAAATCCAGGTCGAAGCGACCTTCCCCGACGGCACCAAGCTGGTCACCGTCCATCAACCGATTGTCTGAGGCTGCCTATGTCCTACGTTCTGCGCGATGCCCTGCATGCCGACCTGCCGGCCATTCGCGACATCTACAACGACGCGGTGCTCAACAGCACCGCGATCTGGAACGAGCAGCCCGTTGACCTCGGTAACCGCCAGGCCTGGTTCAGCGCCCGGCAGGCCCAGGGCTACCCGATCCTGGTGATTGTCGATGCCACCGACAGCGTGCTCGGCTACGCCTCCTTCGGTGACTGGCGCCCGTTCGAAGGCTTTCGCCACACCGTGGAGCACTCGGTGTATGTGCGCCACGACCAACGCGGCAACGGCCTGGGGCCAAAGCTGATGGCGGCGCTGATCGAGCGCGCGCGCAAGGGTGGTAAACACATCATGGTCGCCGCGATCGAGAGCGGTAACCAGGCCTCCATTCGCCTGCATGAACGCCAGGGCTTCGTCACCACCGGGCAGATGCCCCAGGTGGGCGTGAAGTTCGGCCGCTGGCTGGACCTGACCTTCATGCAACTGTGCCTGAATCCGGGTGCCCTGCCGCCCGCCATCGCCAAGGAGTAAGTCGATGAACGCTGCCCAGTTGCGTCGCGTGACCCACGAAAGCTTTGCACATTACCGCCAGGGGCTGATCGAACTGTTGCTCGATGCCGTGGAGCACGGTGCCTCCATCGGCTTCATGGCCGATCTCGACGCACGCCAGGCGCGTGCCTATTTCGACGGTGTGCAGGCGGCCCTGGACAACGGCGGCCTGCTGCTCTGGGTGGTGGTCCGTAACGAACAGGTGCTGGCCAGCGTGCAACTGCAGCTGTGCCAGAAACCCAACGGCCTGAACCGCGCCGAAGTACAGAAGCTGCTGGTGCTCGGCGAGGCCCGTCGCCATGGCCTTGGCCAGCAGTTGATGCAGGCCGTGGAGCAGGCGGCACGCGCGCAGCGACGCGGCCTGTTGTACCTCGACACTCAGGCCGGCTCCGATGCCGAAACCTTCTACCGAGCCCTCGGCTACACCCGGGTAGGCGAACTGCCGGACTACTGCACCACGCCGGACGGCCAGCACCACGCGACCGCCATTTACTTCAAGACTCTGGGACGCCCCGAATGATTCCTGGTGAATATCAGATCCAGCCTGGCGACATCGAGCTCAATGCCGGTCGCCGTACCGTCAGCCTGAGCGTGGCCAACAGTGGCGACCGGCCGATCCAGGTCGGCTCCCACTACCACTTCTTCGAAACCAACGACGCCCTGACCTTCGACCGCGCCGCCAGCCGCGGCATGCGCCTGAACATCCCGGCCGGCACTGCCGTGCGCTTCGAGCCGGGGCAGAGCCGCGACGTCGAACTGGTGGAACTGGCCGGCTTGCGCCGGGTGTTCGGCTTTGCCGGCAGGGTCATGGGCAACCTGGACAAGGAACCGACATGAAGATTTCCCGACAAGCCTATGCCGACATGTTCGGCCCCACGGTGGGCGACAAGGTCCGTCTGGCCGACACCGAGCTGTGGATCGAAGTGGAGAAGGACTTCACCACCTACGGTGAAGAAGTGAAATTCGGCGGCGGCAAAGTGATCCGCGATGGCATGGGCCAGGGCCAACTGCTGGCTGCCGAGGTGGTCGACACGCTGATCACCAACGCGCTGATCATCGACCACTGGGGCATCGTCAAGGCCGACGTCGGCCTCAAGGACGGGCGCATTGCCGCCATCGGCAAGGCCGGCAACCCGGATATCCAGCCCAACGTGAACATCGCCATCGGCGCCAGCACCGAAGTGATCGCCGGTGAAGGCATGATCCTCACCGCCGGCGGGATCGACACCCACATCCACTTCATCTGCCCGCAGCAGATCGAAGAGGCACTGATGAGCGGCGTCACCACCATGATCGGCGGCGGCACCGGGCCGGCCACCGGCACCAACGCCACCACCTGCACCTCCGGCCCCTGGCACCTGGCGCGCATGCTCCAGGCCGCCGATGCGTTCCCGATGAACATCGGCCTGACCGGCAAGGGCAACGCCAGCCTGCCGGAGCCGCTGGTCGAGCAGGTCAAGGCCGGCGCCATCGGCCTCAAACTGCATGAAGACTGGGGCACCACCCCGGCCGCCATCGACAACTGCCTGAGCGTGGCCGACCAGTACGACGTACAGGTGGCGATCCACACCGACACCCTCAACGAATCCGGTTTCGTCGAAACCACCCTGGGCGCGTTCAAGGGCCGCACCATCCACACCTACCACACCGAAGGTGCCGGCGGCGGCCATGCGCCGGACATTATCAAGGCCTGCGGCTTCGCCAACGTCCTGCCGAGTTCGACCAACCCGACCCGGCCGTTCACCCGCAACACCATCGACGAACACCTGGACATGCTGATGGTCTGCCATCACCTCGACCCGAGCATCGCCGAGGACGTAGCCTTCGCCGAAAGCCGTATCCGCCGCGAGACCATCGCCGCCGAGGACATCCTGCACGACCTCGGCGCGTTCTCGATGATCAGTTCCGACAGCCAGGCCATGGGCCGGGTCGGCGAAGTGATCACCCGCACCTGGCAGACCGCCGACAAGATGAAGAAACAACGCGGGCCTCTGCCGGGCGACGGCGAGGGCAACAGCAACTTCCGGGTCAAGCGCTACATCGCCAAGTACACCATCAACCCGGCGATCACCCACGGCATCAGCCATGAGGTCGGCTCCGTCGAAGTCGGCAAGTGGGCTGACCTGGTGCTCTGGCGCCCGGCGTTCTTCGGCGTCAAGCCGACGCTGATTCTCAAGGGCGGGGCGATTGCCGCCAGCCTGATGGGCGACGCCAACGCCTCGATCCCGACGCCACAGCCAGTGCATTACCGGCCGATGTTCGCCAGTTTTGGTGGCTCGCGGCATGCCACCAGCCTGACTTTCATCAGCCAGGCAGCACTGGAAGCGGGGTTGCCCGAGCAACTCGGGTTGAAGAAGCGGATCGCTGTGGTCAAGGGCTGTCGCGACGTGCAGAAGACCGACCTGATCCACAACGACTACCTGCCCGAGATCGAGGTCGATCCGCAGACCTACCAGGTCAAGGCCGATGGCGTGCTGTTGTGGTGTGAGCCGGCCGAGGTGCTGCCGATGGCGCAGCGTTACTTTCTCTTCTGACACAGGGCAGTCCACATTGTGGGGAGCTGGCTTGCTGACGATAGCGGCGTGTCAGGCAGAGGCTATCGGCTGTCGAATCGCAATCGCCAGCAAGCCGGCTCCCACAAGGTGGACTGCCCACCAAAAGTTGGACAGTTTCAGCCGCCAGCCTGGGTTCTGTAATCGACTGGACTGCCCTCCAAGGGTTGGATTAGTGTCCAACTTCTTGGGAGCAGTCCAAGGATTGGTGCTCAGTCGTGGACGAAACGCTCAAGCCTTTGGCGCAGCATCCGGTTCTCCGCGCGCAATTGCCGGACCTCGCCCAGCAGTTCCAGCGCCAGGGCGACGCCTTGCCATTCCAGTTCCAGATCCTCGTGCAGCTTCGCCGCACGCCGGGCGATCGACAGCTCATGATCAAGAAAACGCCAGGCGTCCGGTGAGCGGCCTTGAGGTTCGAGGATGCCGTGTTCGACGATTTCGATCACGCAGGCGACCGGCAGGTCGGACGCCTCGCAGAAGGCTTGCATATCCAGTTGAACGCTCAGGGCAGGACTCATGATCAGCTACTCCATTGTTCTCTCGGGTCGAATGCGGCCTTCTTCGCCAGTTCCTGCCACAACGCCTTCACGGCGTCGTCGCTGTGCTTGGGCATGACCGCCTTGAGTTGCACGAACAGATAACCACGTTGCCCGGCCTTGTTCAGCAGGCCGTGGCCCTTGGCCCGCATGCGCTGGCCGTTCTGGCTGCCGGCGGGAACCTTCAGATTGATTTTACCCGTCAGGGTCGGTACCGCCACTTCGGTGCCCAGCGCCAACTCCCACGGTGCCAGCGGCAACGTGATGATCAGGTTCTCCCCTTCGACATCGAATTTGGGGTGGGGTGCGAAACGAATGGTCAGGTACAGGTCGCCATTGGCCCCGCCGCCGACACCCGGCGCGCCCTGGCCCTTGAGGCGAATGCGCTCGCCATCGGTCACCCCGGCCGGGATCTTCACGTTCAGGCTCTTGCTGGTATTGCTCACATGCTGGCCAGCGGCGTTGTACTGTGGCACCTGAAAGGTGACCTTCTTCGACTCGTTGGCCAGGCTCTCTTCCAGGAAGATCGGTAATTCCATTTCCACGTCTTGCCCTCGTCGGCCGGCGCTGCGACCTGGTTGTCCACCACCAAATCCGGCGCCGCGCGAGCCGAAGATAGAGCTGAAGAAGTCCGAAAAATCACCACCGCCCCCGCCAAACCCGGCGTTGCCACCACGTCCCTGCCAACCTGGAGGCCCCTGGAACGGCTGGCCATGCTGGCCGTATTTGCGCAACTCATCGTATTCGGCGCGCTTGTCGGCACTTTTCAGCGCCTCGTAGGCTTCCGAGGCGTCCTTGAACTTGGCCTCGGCGTCCTTTTCCTTGCTGACATCGGGGTGGTACTTGCGCGCCAGCTTGCGGTACGCGGCCTTGATCGCCTTGTCGTCCGCCGTGGGCTCGACACCCAGGATCTTGTAGTAGTCTTTGAAGTCCATCTAGGGATCACCCTGCATTATCGATATCGCGCCGCTCGGCAGGACACAGCATGGGCCTTTGGCGATCTCAAGGCTGTGACTGGGCGGGGCGCCTGAAGTTTATCGGCCGTGTCGGTGATTTCTTGTCATCGCCGATACACAACACGAACCTGTGACAACAAGTTTGGGGGTAATCAGGCACCTTTCAAGTCGTCCCTGCACGATTCAACGGATAACCGGCCTTCGATTCCGCGCTCGACTGGCATACACTGCGCGGCCGTTTTTTCACCGGAACTCGAAAGATATGAAAAACGCCTCTGCGGCACGTGCCTGCGGCATCGACTTCGGCACGTCCAACTCCACCGTCGGCTGGCTGCGCCCCGGCATGGAAACGCTGATCGCGCTGGAGGACGACAAGATCACCCTGCCTTCGGTGGTCTTCTTCAATATCGAGGAACGGCGCCCGGTCTATGGCCGGCTGGCGCTGCACGAGTATCTGGAAGGTTACGAAGGCCGCCTGATGCGCTCGCTCAAGAGCCTCCTGGGCTCCAAGCTGATCAAGCACGACACCAGCGTGCTGGGCACCGCCCTGCCGTTCAAGGACCTGCTCGGCATGTTCATCGGCCAACTAAAGAGCCGCCTGGAAACGACCGCCGGTCGGGAGTTCGAACAGGTCGTGCTGGGTCGACCGGTGTTTTTCGTCGATGACGATCCGGTCGCCGACCAGGAAGCCGAGGACACCCTGGTGGATGTGGCGAAGAAGATCGGCTTCAAGGACGTGTCCTTCCAGTACGAACCGATTGCGGCGGCCTTCGACTACGAGTCGACCATCGAGCGCGAGGAACTGGTGCTGATCGTCGACATCGGCGGGGGTACCTCGGACTTCTCGCTGGTGCGCCTGTCGCCAGAGCGCCGGGGCCTGGACAACCGCCACGACGACATCCTGGCCACCGGCGGCGTGCACGTCGGCGGTACCGACTTCGACAAGCAGTTGAGCCTGCAAGGCGTGATGCCGCTGTTCGGCTACGGCAGCCGGATGAAGAGCGGCGCCTACATGCCCACCAGCCACCACATGAACCTGGCGACCTGGCACACCATCAACTCGGTGTACTCGCAGAAGTCCCAGTTGGCCCTGGGCAGCATGCGCTACGACATCGAGGACACCGCCGGTATCGACCGGCTGTTCAAGCTGATCGAGCAACGCGCCGGGCACTGGCTGGCGATGGAAGTCGAAGAGAGCAAAATCCAGCTGACCCACGCCGAGAGCCGCCATGTGCCGTTGGATCGCATCGACGCAGGGCTGAGCGTGGACCTGAGTCGCGTGCTGTTCGAATCGTCGATCGAGAGCCTGCTGGAGCGGATTCGCCAGAGCGTCACTCAGTTGCTGGGAGATGCCAACGTCGCTGTCGAGCAGGTCGACACGGTGTTCTTCACCGGCGGTTCGAGCGGCATTCCGGCGTTGCGCCAGAGCGTCGCGGCAATGCTGCCGAATGCGCGGCACGTGGAAGGCAACATCTTCGGCAGCATCGGCAGCGGCCTGGCGATCGATGCGCGCAAGCGCTACGGCTGATCCTGAGTCCGTGGAAAAGAGCACGGACCTATCGAATACCGATGACCTGTAGGACCAAGGCTTGCCTGCGAAAGCGACGTCAGAATCGGCAACAGCTTCGCAGGCAAATCGGATCGCCGCATCGCCGGCTTCCTGCAAACCCGGCGCGGGGTCAGACCAGCTCGACCCGCTTCAACTCGCTCTTGAGGTACGCGTAGTAGATCGGCCCCGCCACCACGCCAGGCAAGCCGAACGCGGCCTCGAACACCAGCATCGCCATCAGCAGTTCCCACGACTTGGCACTGATCTGCCCGCCGACGATCCGCGCGTTGAGGAAATACTCCAGCTTGTGGATAAAGATCAGGTAGCCCAACGCCGCCACCGCAACCCAGATCGACAGCGACAGGGCCACGATGGTGATCAGCGTGTTGGACATCAGATTGCCGATGACCGGCAGCAGGCCGAGCAGGAAGGTCAGCACGATCAGGGTCTTGGTCAGCGGCAGCTTGATCCCGCACAGCGGCAGGATCACCGCGAGGAACACGGCAGTGAACGCGGTGTTGAGCGCCGAGATCTTGATCTGCGCAAAGACGATATTGCGAAACGCCTGCACCAGCAGCCGCAGGCGATCGAACAGGGCTGCCGCCAGGGGCTTGCGCTGGCTGACATCCGAGACATGCTGCAAGGCGACGATCGCCCCGAGCACCATGCCGATCAGCAGCGTCACGAACATGTGCGCCGCGTCCTTGCCGACCAGTTGCAACTCGCTCAGGTGCTTGCTCAACCATTGGCTGATCGCCACCTGGAATTCCGCCGCGCTGGCTGGCAGATAGGCATCGATGAACGGCGGCAGTTGCCCACGGGCCTTGTCCACGACCTGCATGAACTTGCCCAGCGAAGCGCCGGGATTCTCTGCCTCATGCAGCAGGAAACTGATGGCGCCGGCAAAGATCAGCGTCAGCACGCTGACGATCAGGGTGCCCAGCAGCGCCACCGCCAGCCAGCGCGCACGCCGCCCGGCAATCAGGTGCTCCAGCTTGGGCGTTAGCATGTTGACCAACTCGAACACCAGCAGGCCGGCCAACAAGCTCGGCAACAGCCGCAGCGGCAACACCATCAGCAAGCCACCACAGACGATGATCAAACTGGCCAAGACTACGTAACGCTGGGAAAACGCCGACATACAGCCTCAAAACAAAATGCAGCTAAAGGATAGGCAGTCTGCCAGCGTTCCACCGGCAGGACTAGGGGGACTTGGACGCCTCGGCAAACGAGGGGAAAAAGTAATCCACCGGCGTCACCGGGATGCGCTGCCCGGCCTGGGTGACATCATAAACCTGCTGCTGGCATTGATCACCGTCGTGGATAAAGCTGAACTCCACCAGATAGACCTTCTGCTTCTGTGGCACAAAGATACTGCCCAAGGGGCCGCAGTTGTAGGAGGTCGACACCATCGGGTTGCTCACCCGTGTTTCCTCCCACTTGTTCCGCTCATAATTGAACCTCTTCTCCGTCGTGTATTCACTGACATAGCCCGGTGCCGGCTTGCGGCCATAGACGTGCGAAGCGCCCCGCAACTCGAACCGCTGGCCGGGATCGACCTGCAGCTCTTGCCGGCTACGACGCCAGCCCCAATTCGAGGGCTTGACCAGCGTTCCCAGCTCTTTCAAGTCCTCTTGCGGATCGCTCCCGCCCCGGAACAGGAACAGCACCGGATTGGAGGTATCCCCGGCAACCTGCAGAATGACTTTCGCATGCTCGGCATCCACCACCAGCGGTTTTTCTTCAGGCCGGGGAGGCAGGCGAAGATCCGGCACCCAACTCCGCAGTTGCGCACCGCTGCAACCGAGCTGGGACAGGACGAGCAGGAACAAGACGATTTTCTTCACGACACATCCCCCATGTTCCGCACTGGATACCCAGAGGAAGGAGCCCCCTTGTCCGCAGCGCATGATAACCAAACGCCACTATCGGGCTGGATCATAACCAAATAGGCCGCATGAAGTGCAGGGACTTCGCTAATCGGCAGGAAATAGCCGAAGGCCTCCAGAGGCTGGCGTGAAGGCCTGATCGGGCAGGGTTACTTGTTCTTGAGGCAGGTGCTCATGAACGTCTTGCGCTCATCGCCTTTGAGAGCCTTGGTGGTGGCGTCGGCGTTGCAGGTTTTCATCTTGTCCTGCTGGGTGACGGGTTTGGCGGCTTTCAGGCAGGTGCTCATGAAGGCTTTGCGTTCATCGCCCTTGAGGGTCTTGGTGGTGGCCTCGGCGTTGCAGCTCTTCATCTTGTCCTGCTGAGCCTGTTGGGCAGCAGTGGCGGCAAAGCCCTGGGAACACAGCAACAGGCCTGCCAACAACAAAGGGATACGCAGCATGTTCATGGAGTTTTCTCCTGGTTGCCGCGCCGATGGGCACGGCTACCCATCCAGTGTAGACAAACCCCGTTACACCTCCAGCCGCCACGCTCGAAGGAAATCGGCATCACCCGCTCCGGGTTGGGCAAGCCCCGTTAAAGCCCCTCGGCCTTGAGCCGCTGCGCATGCTCGACGAACAGCCGGATCGGCTCGGCGCCCTTGCCCACCAGGCCCAGTGACTGGTTGACGATATCAAGGTGGTCGAGGGGATAGTCGTCGCCGATCACCGTCCCCAGGTGCGAACTGTAGCGCCCGACCATGCCATCGCACTGCCCGGCCTCGCGAATGAAGGTTTTGGCGAACAAGCGGCAACTGCGATGGGTGCCGTCGAACAGGTTACGCCCACGATCGGTGATACCAGGCTGCAGAATCCCGGACCAGGAGTAGTAACGCACGCCATCGACCCATTCGGCGCCCTGCCCGCCCCAACTGTCCGGCAGCCCCTGCGGGTACTGGCGGTTGAACAGGGCAACGCCGTCGCTGGTCAGTGAGTGATGGGAAGCGCTCAGATCCATCGGCAAGGCCGGTCCCCGGTAGCCGGTTTCCAACCAGCCCATCAATCGCGCGACGGCGCAGAGCACGAAGGTCAGCAGGCGCCCACGGGCACTTGTCTGCGGATAGTGCCGGTGGAAATGATCGGCCAGTTCCGAGCCGTGATTGGGCCCGGCCACCGAGGTCACCGACGCGACCCATTCCGGGCGCCGGGCCGCCGCGTAACGCGCGGTCAGCGAGCCCTGGCTGTGACCAATCAGGTTGACCTTTTGCGCACCGGTTTCACGACGGATCTGCTCGATCCGCAACAACAGTTGCTCGCCACGCACCTCATTGCAATGCAGCGGCGAAACCTGCACGGGAAATACCGTCGCGCCGCCCGCACGCAACGCCGGGGTGATGCCATACCAATAGGGAAACCACAGCAACCGGATAAACCCGAGCATGCCCGGCACCAGCACCAAGGGGTAACGCGTGGCGAGTTCTTGCGACATCGGAAGCATCCATGACAGGGTACGAATAGAGCCTAGGCCAGGCTCGAAAGCATCGACACTGAAGATGACAACACGACGACATCCGGTGTTCTGTCAGCCTTGCAGCAACAATCGGATAAAACTTTTCCGCTCTCGCACCACTCACACCCTGGGTAGCGATCTCGCCAGCAGAGCGAGGCGCCCTAACCGGATCAGTCAGGAGATCGAGATGAGCGATATGCATTTGTCCGATGTAACCACCCTGCGTGAACGTGCGCGCAAGAACGTCGAAAACGGTGCGGTCACCGAAGGCTACGGGGCCGACCGTAATGAGATCCTGCGTCTGCTCAACGAGTCGCTGGCCACCGAGCTGGTCTGCACGCTGCGCTACAAGCGTCACTACTTCATGGCCACCGGCCTGAAGGCCAGCGTGGCTGCCGATGAGTTTCTCGAGCACGCCAACCAGGAGCTGGAGCACGCCGACCGGCTGGCTGAACGCATCGTGCAGTTGGGCGGCGAACCGGAGTTCAACCCGGACCTGCTGTCCCAGCACTCCCACGCCCAGTACGTGGCCGGCAAGACCCTCAAGGAAATGGTCTACGAAGACCTGGTCGCCGAACGGATTGCGGTGGACAGCTACCGCGAGATCATCCAGTTCATCGGCGACCAGGATCCGACCACACGGCGGATCTTCGAGGACATCCTCGCCCAGGAGGAAGAACATGCCGATGACATGGCGGATATCCTGAAGGATCTGTAGAACACTGCTCGACTCCATGTAGGAGCGTGGCTTGCCCGCGAATAGGCCCTCAAGGCCGCCAAAAGCTTCGCGGGCAAGCCACGCGCCTACAGGTAAAGCCTATCCGGCCGTTGTCAGTTCCTGACTGTCCGCGGCGCCTTGCCCGACTTCATCTGCTCCAGCAATGGCGCGCACTGGTTCGGCACATCGCCACCCGGAGCCACCAGCGCCAGCAATCCAGTCGCCGGTCCAGCGATCACCCCCAACGCCACCATGCCCGCGCCACGCAACAGCAGTGGCACCGCCTGCACGCCAGCATCAGGCTTGATGAACTTGCCCCGTACGTACAGCGGCGAGCGCAGGGACAACAAGCGGAAGCCCTTGGATTCCGGATTGATCTTCAGATCCAGTTGCTCATTGGCGAAGTTGGCCGTGCCATCGACGTAAATGATCGCGTTTTCGGTATCGAAAACGAACAGCCGGGTAGTCGCCAGACCACTCTTGATACCCAGATCGGCCGCCGCGCAGTTGATCTTCACTTCCTTGTCGCCAAAGATCTTGCCCACCACGTAGTTGCCGACATTGAGCCCGGCAATTTCCATCAGGCCACGGCTGACAGCGCCATCGTTGACCAGCATCTTCAGGTCACCATTGGAAGTCCCCAGCAGACGCGCTACCGAGTTGCCGGTGCCGCTGATATCGGCATCGCCATTGAGTTCACCGAAACTGGTCTTCATCGGTTCGAAGGTCGGGAACAGTTGCTTGAGCTTGAAGTTGCGCGCGGTCAGCTTCGCCCGCCCCTGCATCGGCGTGACGCGACCGTTGAGGCGCACCTGCGCATCGAGCTTGCCGCCGGCCACGCCAAATCGCAGGGGTTCCAGGCTCAGTTCGCCATCGGTGAGCACCAGATGAGTGTAAAGATCGGTGAAGGGCAATTCGGCACTGTGGACAATCCGCTTGCCGGTGAATTCCACATCCGCATCCATGTCGCGCCAGCGTTCGGTGCGGAACTCCTCCACCGGCAGAACCTTGTCCGCTGGCTGCTTGCTTTCCCCACCACGGGCCTTCTGCTTGGCGTTGGAGTCCGCGCCGATCAGCGGCCCGAGGTCGGCCATCAGCAACTGATTGGACACCAGCACGCCGCTGAGTTTCGGCCGGGGCTGGCCGGCGACATACGACAGATCGCCGTGGATGTCGCTGGTACCGATCCTGCCGTTGAACTGCTCATACTTGAAGGTCGCCCCCGCCGGCTCGTGGAGCTTGGCGATCAGGTGACCATCGGTCTCGTAGGCGGGCGAGTCCGGCAGGGTCACGCCGGTCAAGGGATAGAGATTGCCCAGACTGTTGCCCGCCAGCTTCAGGCGCAGGTCCAGGGCGCCGAGGTTACGCGGATCGGTCAGGGTGCCGGCGACGGCAATCCGGGTATCGGCAATTTTCACATCGGCCTGCACCGGAAACGGTTTGGCCGCATCCTGCAGTGCCAACAGGCCACCGACCTTGCCGCTGCCGGCGAGATTCTGGCCGTGGTACTGGCCCTTGACCTTTAATCCGAACGCATAGTCCTGCGGCGCGGAGCCTTTTTCCAGAGCCTTCTTCGCCGCGCTGTCGCCGACGATATCGCCGTACGGAATCGATTTGCCCAACGAGTCGATCAGCAGATCGAGCTGGGTCTTGAGGCTCTTGTCATCCAGGGTGACATGGCCCTTGTCGAAACCGATGGCACCGATGTCCACCACCCAGGAGGAGGGTTGCTCGTTCGGGTCCTTGGGATCGAACTGGAACGTCCAGTTGGCTCGGCCATCGGCCAGGCGTTCGAGGCTGGCATTCGGTTCGGTCAGGTCGATACGCGGAATCACCACACGCTGGGCCAGCAAGGGCAACGGCGCGAGCCGCAGTTCGACGCGCTTGAGGGTGACCATCTGCGGATTTTTCGACCAGTCCGGATTACCCAGCGTCAGGTCTTCGGCAATCACGTGAGGCCAGGGCAACCAGGCCCGCCAGCCGCCCTCATCGGGCTCACGCTGCCAACGCAGCGACAGGTCACCCTGGATGGCAAAGGGACGATGAAGGATTTCTGAAACCTTGGCGTTGATCGGCGGCTTGATCCGGTTCCAATCGAAGAACGCGATGATCGCCACCAGCACTGCCAGCAGCAGGACCAGACTGACGCCGGCCCAGAGGAAGATTTTTCGAGTGCGCGTCATCGCACGAGGCTCCTGATAGCGGCTGAACGTCCAAAAAGCGACGCGATATACCTTTACGACTGGTAAAACCCCGGCAAGGTTTAATGCAAAAAGCCATCAACCGGGAAATCGAAGCGGGCCAAAGCTGACCGATTCATCCATTTTTCGTTCCCATGCTGCCCCTTCCTGAAGCAGTGCTGAGTAGAAAACACCCATCACGGAGCACGGGTAACACTCTGTAGGGCCCGGGCTAGACACCTCGCCCGGAACAATCAATTCCGTTGATTATTAACATTGTCCTTATGAACTTTTATATCGATTTTGCAAGGGTAACATTAGCTCCGTACCCACTTTATCGCCCTCCAACGGAGCAACTGATCATGAAACGCCAATTACTTCTCAGCCTCACCCTTGCCGTTCTGACCGCCAACGCCTATGCCCTGCCAGCACGCGAACAGGCTGCGCCACAAGCTCAAGCCAGTCACGCTACGGTCAGCCAGTCGTTGAACACCCTGGCTGCCGATGGTAGCGAACGTACCCCACAAGGCCAAACTCTGGCAGAAGGCGGTAGCGAGCGTACTCCACTGGGTCAGACTCTGGCCGAAGATGGCAGCGACCGTACTCCTCTGGGTCAGACCCTGGCCGAAGATGGCAGCGACCGCACTCCTCTGGGTCAGACCCTGGCCGAAGATGGCAGCGACCGTACTCCTCTGGGTCAGACTCTGGCCGAAGACGGCAGCGACCGCACTCCCCTGGGTCAAACCCTGGCCGAAGATGGCAGTGACCGTACTCCTCTGGGTCAGACCCTGGCCGAAGGTGGTAACGACCGTCTGAAAGAAAAAAATCTGATCACCGAAGGTGGTGCTGATCGCCTGGCTGAACGTCATCAAGCCTTGAGCTAAGGCCATGATGGCCTGGAACAAAGCCCGGTCCAGTGGATCGGGCTTTGGCATTTCAGGAACCTCGATTCATCTTGTCTAACGCCTACACCTACCACCTATACCTGCCGGCTGTTCGACGCCAGCAAAGCTGATTTGCTAGAGTGCACTGCCCATATCCCTCAGAAAACGTCCCGTCGATGCTGCCCCGTGCCGAACAGAAACAACAGACCCGTCATGCCCTGATGGACGCAGCGCGCCATCTGATGGACGGTGGCCGTGGGTTTGGCAGCCTCAGCCTGCGCGAAGTGGCGAAAACCGCCGGCATCGTGCCAACCGGCTTCTATCGGCATTTCGACGACATGGACCAACTCGGCCTGGCGCTGGTCTGCGAAGTCGGCCAAACCTTCAGGGAAACCATCCGGCTGGTCCGACACAACGAGTTCGTCATGGGCGGAATCATCGATGCCTCGGTGCGAATCTTCCTCGATGTCGTGGCGATGAATCGCTCGCAGTTCCTTTTTCTCGCCCGCGAGCAGTACGGCGGATCATTACCAGTGCGCCAGGCGATTGCTCGCCTGCGCGAAAACATCAGTTCGGATCTGGCCGCCGACCTGGCCCTGATGCCTAAACTGCAGCATCTGAGCACCGAAGGACTGGCGGTGATGGCCGACCTGATCGTCAAGAGCGTGTTCGCCACCCTGCCGGAAATCACCGACCCGCCGCTGGAGCCGCTACCCGAGTACCTGGCACCACAAGCGAAGATCACCCAGCAACTGCGTTTCATCTTCATCGGGTTGAAACACTGGCAGGGGCTCGGGAGTACCGAGTGACCCTCAGGACAGCCTGCATGCACTGCAAATGCTCATGAAAACTCATCGCGCACCATCTTGAAACATCCAGAAACACCGCTACGCTCCTTTTTCAGGCGTACGGCGCTTTCTGACAGGCATTTCCCAGGTTTCGGCCGATTGGCAAGCCCCTTGCTCTAGCTCATCGCATTGCTCATTGCCGGAAGCCTCCCGATGCTGGTGATTCATCGCAGAATCGACCCCCAATCCGCCTGGACCGCCGAGCTGCACCTGAACTTCGAGGCGCGCAGCAAAAGCCGTCTGCGCTGTTTCAGTGCCGCTGGCGAAGACGTGGGATTATTCCTTGAGCGGGGTCAGCCACCTCTGTACGACGGCGAGTTCCTGCAGGCCGAGGATGGCCGTATCGTGCGAGTCTGCGCCCGCCCCGAGCAGTTGCTGCATGTCAGTTGCGCCAATGCTTTCGAACTGACCCGTGCCGCCTATCACCTGGGCAACCGCCATGTCGCCCTGCAAGTCGGCGACGGCTGGCTGCGCCTGCTCGACGATTACGTGCTCAAGGCCATGCTCGAACAGCTCGGCGCCCACACCGAAACCCTCGAGGCCCCCTTCCAACCGGAGCACGGTGCCTACGGCGGCGGTCATCACCACTCCCGGCATGGTGATGAAGATTTCAATTATCCGCCACGCCTGCACCAGTTTGGTGTGCGCACATGAATCCGGCCTGGGCGCTGCTGCGCCTGGCCAGCCCGCAGTTGCCGATTGGCGGCTACAGCTATTCCCAAGGTCTGGAAATGGCCGTGGAACAGGCTCGGGTACATGATCCGGCCAGCGCTCGACGCTGGATTGGCGACCAGTTGCTGCTCAACCTCGCCCGCTTCGAAGCGCCACTGTTGCTGGCCCACTGCACGGCGGCAGCCGAGGCCGACTGGCAGCGCCTGGAGCAATTGGCCGAAGACCACCGGGCCAGCCGCGAAACCCGCGAGCTGTATCTGGAAAGCCGGCAGATGGGCTACTCGCTGCAGCAACTGCTCGCCGGCCTGCCTGAACTCGATCCGGCAACCCGTGATTTCCTCGCTCGCCAACCCGAACCGCACCTGGCCCTCGGTTGGGCGTTGGCCGCCCGCGCCTGGCAGATCAGCCCGCAGGACGCCCTGGCCGCCTGGCTCTGGAGCTGGCTGGAAAACCAGTTGGCGGTACTGATGAAGACCCTGCCGCTCGGCCAGCAGGCTGCGCAGCGCCTGACCAGTGAGCTGCTGCCGCTGCTGCAACAGGCGCAGCAGGCCGCCAGCGAGCAGGACCCGCAACACATCGGCAGCGCCGCCTTCGGCCTGTCCCTGGCGTGCATGGCCCACGAGCGCCAGTACAGCCGCCTGTTTCGTTCCTAGGAGAGCAAGATGAACGCACAACCCCTGCGTGTCGGTATCGGCGGTCCCGTCGGCTCCGGCAAGACCGCCCTGACCCTGGCCCTGTGCCTGGCCCTGCGCGATCGCTACAACCTGGCGGTGGTCACCAACGATATCTACACCCGCGAAGACGCCGATTTCCTGGTGCGCAACCAGGCCCTGGCGCCGGAGCGGATCATCGGCGTGGAAACCGGTGGCTGCCCGCATACCGCGATCCGTGAGGACGCCTCGATCAATCTGGAGGCGGTGGACCAGTTGAACCGGCGCTTCCCGGGCCTGGACCTGATCCTGGTGGAATCGGGCGGCGACAACCTGTCGGCGACCTTCAGCCCGGAACTCTCCGACCTGACTATCTATGTGATCGATGTATCGGCCGGCGACAAGCTGCCGCGCAAGGGCGGCCCGGGGATCTGCAAGTCCGATCTGCTGGTGATCAACAAGATCGACCTTGCACCGCTGGTGGGCGCCTCACTGGAAATGATGGACGGCGATACCCGCCGGATGCGCGGCGACAAGCCGTTCGTGTTCAGCAACCAGAAAACCGGGCACGGCCTGGACGCCATCGTCGCCTTCATCGAACGCCAGGGTCTGCTGACCGCTGCGTGATGTCCCCGCTTTCAACAACAAGGAACTGCTCCATGTCCCTGAAGAAAATCTTTACCGTCCTGACCCTGCTGCTGGCACCCGCCATGGCTTTCGCTCACCCCGGCCACGGCGACAGCGGCCTGGTTGCAGGTATCAGCCATCCCATCGGAGGCATCGATCATCTGCTGGCGATGCTCGCGGTGGGTCTGTGGGCTGCGCAGCAACAAGGAACGGCACGCTGGGCCCTGCCCTGCACCTTTGTCGGCACCATGCTGATCGGTGGCCTGCTCGGTTTCGAAGGCCTGCAACTGCCGGCCCTGGAAAGTGGCATCGCGGCCTCGGTACTGGCGCTCGGCCTCGCCGTGGCGTTGGCGGTACGCCCCCCCGTGAGCCTGGCGATGGCCGCGACGGCACTGTTTGCGCTGTTCCATGGCGTGGCCCATGGCCTGGAACTGCCGGATATGTCCAGCCCCTGGGCCTATGCCGCTGGTTTCGTATTGGCAACCGCAACCCTGCACGCCCTGGGCTATGCGCTGGTGCGGGTGTTGCCGCAGGCGGCAGCGCCGCTGGTACGCCTGGCCGGGGCAGCGTCGGCGGCGACCGGCGTATGGTTGCTGGCGGGCTGAGCTCAGGGTGACCTGACTGGCCCCTTCGCGGGCAAGCCCGGCTCCTGCAGGATCTCTGTCGAACGCGGACCCGCGTCACACCATGCCCTGTAGGAGCAGGGCTTGCCCGCGAATGAAGCAACCCAATCGCTAGTGGCAAACATACTTGTCCGCTCCACCATACCGATCCAGCACAAACCACGTATCTGACACGACGACAAATCGCCTGCTACCATGTGGCGCAAACTCCTGTCCGACGACTCCTGCCGATGCCTGATGTTTCCAGCTCTGCCGCCACTCCCGAATTGAAGCGTCTGTTCGCCACCGTGCAACAGCACTTTCGCCAGGTGATCGTGCCCCTGTGGCAAGGCCCCGGCTGGAATGCCGAGCTGGCACTGCCTTATGAGGCGCTGGACGCGGAGCATCGTCCGCTGCCGCCGCAACGCTATCGCGCCATGGCCTGCGCCCGGCAGCTGTACCTGTTCGCCAGTCTGATCGGCGATGATGCCTTTCCCGACGCGAGTACCCGCGCCGCCGCGCTGTTCCGTTCGCTGCAAAGGCATTTCCACGATGCCGAACACGGCGGCTGGTTCTACAGCATCGACCCGCAGGGTGCACCGCTGGACACCCGCAAGGACCTCTATACCCACGCGTTCATCCTGTTCGCCTGCGCCCACTATTGGGCCAAGGTCCGTGAACCGCTGGTGGAATCGGTGCTCAATGCGGCCCTGGAGGTCATCGCCGCACGCTTCGCCACTGGCGACGGCCTGTACGAGGCGAGCCTGGCACGCGACTGGTCGTCGCTGGGCAGCGGCCCCCTGCAGAATCCGCTGATGCACCTGGCCGAAGCCTTCCTGGCAACGCTGTCGGCCCGCGAAGATGGCGCAGTACAACGCGACCTACTGGCACTGACCGCAGCCCTGCAGAAACGCTTTATCGACCGCCAGCACGGCGTGATGCTGGAAAAACCGCTGGGCACTGTGGATAACTGGTTCGAGCCGGGTCATCAATTCGAATGGCTGTTCCTGCTCGAGTCCTCCCCCGTGTTGCGCGGGAGCGCTCTGCATCAGTCAATGCAGCGGGCTTTCGAGTATGCCGAGCGGACCGGTGTCGACCCGCACAGCGGCGCCGTCAGCGCGATGCTGAACATCGATGGGACGTCGAACGACACCACCCAGCGGATCTGGGCCCAGGCCGAATACCTGCGGGCGCTGACCCTGCGTGTGGATAACTCGGCGCGCCTGCAGCGTCAACTTCAGGTCCTGCACACCCACTTCATGCACAAAGGCGGCTGGCATGAATGCCTGGATGCCAACGCATTGGTCAGCCGCATGGATATGCCGTCAACCACGCCTTATCACCTGGCGACCTGCCTTTACGGCCTGGCCGACTACCTGCGTTGACCCGCCTCCTCTTGTGAGCCCACTCGCTTTGGTGAGCGGGCTCACCCGCGCTGGGCTGCAAGGCCGCCCCAAAGCCTTCGAACTCGTTACTCCGGATGTATGTACCCCGGCGGCTGGTTTCAGGGCCGTTTCACGGCCCGACGCGGGCAAGCCCGCTCACCACAAACGAGTCTCAGGCCTTGTTGCGCTCGATCGCGAACCCGGCCCAGGTCTGGCTCACCGGCATCAGTTCCAGGCTGTTGATATTGACGTGGGCCGGCGTGTTCATCACCCAGAAGATGGTATCGGCAATGTCCTGTGGCTGGATCGGCTCGGCGCCGGCATAGGTCGCGTCATAGCGTGCCTGGTCGCCGCCGAAACGCACCAGCGAGAACTCGCTTTCGCACAGGCCCGGCTCGATGTTGCTCACCCGCACGCCCGTGCCTTGCAGGTCGCAACGCAGGTTCAGCGAGAACTGTTTGACGAACGCCTTGCTCGCGCCATACACATGGCTGCCCGGATACGGGTAATTACCGGCAATCGAGCCAAGGTTGATGATGCTGGCACCCCGCCCGTGGGCGATCAGGCGCGGCAGCAGCAGGCGGGTGCTGTACATCAGGCCCTTGATGTTGGTGTCGACCATGGTGTCCCAATCGTCCAGGTCACACTTGGGCGCCGGGTCGACACCCAGGGCCAGCCCGGCGTTGTTGATCAGCCCGCGCAGCGTGGCAAAGCTCGGCGGCAGGTTGGCGATAGCGGTTTCCATGGCCTTGCGGTCACGTACGTCGAGCACCAGGCCATGCACTTCGGTCTGCTTGGAAAGCTCGGCGCAGAGGGCATTCAGACGCTCTTCGCGACGCCCGGTCAGTACCAGTTTCCAACCCGCCTCGGCAAAACGGCGGGCACACGCCTCGCCAAAACCGGAAGTGGCGCCCGTGATAAACAACGTGGATGTCATCATGTTCTCCTTGCTCGGCTCGGTTACAGCCTGAAATAAAGTCCCAGCATGCCCGGCCCGGGGAAGGCCAGCAACTGCGTAGCGCGTTTCAGGGCCGGACTGTACAAAAAACGTTCAAAAAGCGGCAGCCCAGATAATCCGTGACCTGGAGCCCGATGTACGCACCTTATCCACAGTCCCGTCCACAATCTCTGGGGGCAACTCGAAAAGCCTCAGGCCTCTATCTACAAGGCCTGCAGCCCTTTTTTGAAAGTTTTTCGCTTGACCGCAGACAAGCCCATGTGCAGCGATGGAACACCCGTACCAGCAAGGGGATTTCCGCAGGGTGGCTTCAAGCCAGTAGTTACGCCGCTCACGGCAGTCTTTCCAGAGTTTGCCCACAGAGTTATCCACAGGCTATTCCAAGCATCTACAGGCCATCAGCCGCGCTCATAAAGCTGTTGACAAATGCAGCAAGAGCTTGCCAAAAATCGACTGATCAAAAAACACTCAAACCCTTGAAGACCACGAATTACAAGGCCTCCAGCCAGATACTCCCACGTTACCCACAGCCGATTCCACAGCAAACGGGGACAAGTCAAAACTGTGACAAAACAACTGTTTGCAGCGGTTTCATGTCGCACCCTGCGAAGTTTCCAATTGCGTTTTCCACAATTTCATTTTCGTATTGTGGATAGACAAAACGCCCCGGACCGAAAGGTCGCGGGGCGCTCCTGTGGATACCGTCTCGCGACTCAGTGTCCGCCCAGATAAGCGTTGCGCACCTCCTCGTCGGCCAACAGTTCCTTGCCGCTGCCACTGAGGCGGATCTGCCCGTTGACCATCACATAGGCCCGGTCCGACAGTTTGAGCGCATGGTTGGCGTTCTGTTCGACCAGGAAGATGGTCATCCCCGAGGCCGCCAGTTCGCGCAGGGTGGCGAAGATCTGTTTCACCACGATCGGCGCCAGCCCCAGGCTCGGCTCATCGAGCAGCAACAGTCTGGGTCGGCTCATCAATGCCCGGGCGATGGCGAGCATCTGCTGCTCGCCACCGGACATGGTCATGGCCCGCTGGTTGCGTCGCTCCTTGAGCCGGGGAAACAACTCGAACATGCGTTGCATGTCCTCGCTGGCGAACTGGTCACCAATGGGGATAGTGCCCATCAGCAGGTTCTCTTCCACAGTCATGTCGGGAAATACCCGCCGCCCTTCCGGCGACTGGGCGATGCCGTTGGACGCAATGTAGTGGGACGACTTGTGGGTAATGTCGACGCCCCGGTAGAGAATCTGCCCGGCCGCCGCCCGCGGCTGACCGAAGATCGACATCAGCAGCGTCGACTTGCCGGCCCCGTTGGAGCCGATCAGGCTGACGGTTTCGCCTTCGTTGATATGCAGCGAGACCTGTTTCAGGGCCTGGATCGGCCCGTAGTACACATCCAGGTTCTTCAGTTCGAGGATAGCCTGACTCATACCAGTTCCTCTTCATCCGCACCCAGGTAGGCGGCGATCACTTTCGGGTCGTTGCGGATCGCTTCGGGCCCGCCCTGGGCGATCACGTTGCCGTGGTCCAACACCACGATGTGGTCGGAAATACTCATCACCATGCCCATGTCGTGTTCGATCAGCACCACGGTCAGGTCATGCTCGTCGCGCAGCAGCCGGATCATCGCGCTCAGCGCTTCGGTTTCCTGAGGGTTGAGGCCGGCCGCCGGTTCGTCGAGACAGATGACCTGCGGCCGCGTGCACATGGCCCGGGCAATTTCCAGGCGGCGCTGCTGGCCATAGGAAAGCTCACCGGCCAGGCGATTGGCGCAGTCCACCAGGTCGACCACCTCCAGCCAGTAGAACGCCGTGTCCAGCGCGTCGCTCTCGGCCTGGCGATAACCCCGGGTATTGAGGATACCGGCCAGCAGATTGCGATTGACCCACATGTGCTGGGCCACCAACAGGTTCTCCAGCACCGACATTTCCTTGAACAGGCGAATGTTCTGGAAAGTGCGCGCCAACCCCGCCCGATTGACCAGGTGAGTGCCGCCGAACATCTTGTAGTACAGCCGGCTGACGAAGTGCTTCGGTGAAACGAAGTCGCTGGCACGGAACGACTCGCCCAGCAGTTGGATGACATTGGTCACCCGTCCCCGGGTATTGAGTTCGATGCGCCCGCCGGAAGCCTTGTAGAAACCGGTGAGGCAGTTGAACACGGTGGTCTTGCCGGCGCCGTTGGGGCCGATCAGGGCAAAAATCGAGTTGCGTTTGACTTGCAGACTGACGTCACTGAGGGCCTTGATACCGCCAAAGTGCATCATCAATTTCTCGACCGAGAGAATGATTTCGTCGTTCATTGCGCGGCTCCTTCGTGCAAGGCACCCTTACGTGGGGCAACCCCGGTGCGGCTGATACGGATCAGGCCACGGGGGCGCCAGATCATCATCAACACCATCAACACACCGAACAACAGCACCCGGTACTCGGCGAAACTGCGCAGCAACTCCGGCGCGACGGTCAGCACGAACGCGGCGATGACCACACCAATGGTCGAGCCCATGCCGCCCAGCACGACGATGGCGAGGATCAGCGCCGACTCGAAGAAGGTGAACGAGGTCGGGTTGACGAAGCCCTGGTAGGTGGCAAAGAACACCCCGGCCAGACCCGCCGTCGATGCACCCAACGTGAACGCCGAAAGCTTGACCAGCACATGGTTCAGGCCCATCGCGCGGCAGGCGATCTCGTCTTCACGCAGGGCTTCCCAGGCCCTGCCGACCGGCATCCGGGTCAGCCGATGCTTGATGTAGAGCACGGCCAGCACCACCAGGAACAGCACGGCGTAGATAAAGTAGAACTTCACGTCGGGGTTGTAGGCGATCCCGAAGAACTCATGGAACGGGATGCCGCCATCTTTCGCCCGCTTGCCGAACTCCAGGCCGAAAAAGGTCGGCAACGGCGCCGGCATGCCGTTCGGGCCACCGGTCAGCGACAGCCAGTTGTTGAGCACCAGACGGATGATTTCGCCAAAACCCAGAGTCACGATTGCCAGGTAGTCGCCGTGCAGGCGCAAGACCGGGAAGCCCAGCACGCAACCGGCCAGGGCCGCACAGATTGCCGCCAGCGGCAGCACCGTCCAGAAGCCCAGGCCGAGGTACTGATAACCCAGGGCCAGGCCATAGGCACCGATGGCATAGAACGCCACGTAACCGAGGTCGAGCAGCCCCGCCAGGCCAACCACGATGTTCAGGCCGAGCCCGAGCAGCACGTAGATCAGGCCGAGAATCACCACCCCCAGCAGGTAGGAGTTGGCGAAGACCGGGAAGATCACCGCGATGGCGATCATGATCGGGATGATCCAGCGCAGACGCGACTTGTAGTCCGGTGCCAGCACATGGACCCCGGAGCCGCTGCCCTCGAAGCCGTCGAGAATCCGTTGGCCCTTCGCAGTCTGCAGGTAGAGGCTGAGGGCGAAGCGCCCGAGCATCACGATCGCCACCAGCCAGGCGACACGGGTCGGCTGCAGGTTGAAGCTGTAACCCTCCAGGACGACACCGACAATGGGGCCGAAAACGATCAGGGCGACCAGGCCGGCAAGAATGGCATCCACCAGGCTTTTTTTGATATCGAGCGATTTTTCAGTGGCTGAGGACATTGCTTACACCTTCGACACAAGAGGACGGCCGAGCAGGCCTTGCGGCCGAAAGACCAGAACCAGAACCAGCAGCGAGAAACTGAACACGTCCTTGTAGTCCGAGTTGACCAACCCGGAGAACAGCGACTCGGAGATCCCGAGAATGATCCCGCCCAGCATGGCGCCCGGCAGTGAGCCGATACCGCCAAGCACCGCGGCGGTGAACGCCTTGATCCCGATGACGAAGCCGGCATAGAAGTCGAACGTGCCGTAGTTCATGGTGATCAACACACCGGCCAGGGCCGCCATGGCCGCGCCGATGACAAACACGTAGGAAATGATCCGGTCGGTATTGATCCCCAGAATCGAGGCCATCTTGCGGTCCTGCTGGGTGGCCCGACACATGCGCCCCAGCTTGGTGTACTTGATGATGTAGGTCAGCAGGCCCATGCCGAGGAACGCGGCCACCAGGATGAAGACCTTGGTGTAGGTGAGCTGGACGAAACCACTGCCGACGTCGATGCGCCAGGCACCGGTGAGCAGTGTCGGTACGCCCTGTTGCCGGGCGCCCTGGCTGATCTGTGCATAGTTCTGCAGGATCAGCGAAATGCCGATGGCGCTGATCAGCGGCGCCAGCCGAGTGGAGTTGCGTAGAGGTTTGTAGGCGATACGCTCGATGGTCCAGCCGTACACGCCAGTCACGACGATGGTGAACAACAGAGTGCCGAGCATCAGCAGCGGGAAGGATTCGATACCGAAATAGGCCAGCAGGGCCAGACTGATTGCCGAGAGGTAGGCGGAAATCATGTAAACCTCGCCGTGGGCGAAGTTGATCATGCCGATGATGCCATAGACCATTGTGTAGCCGATGGCGATCAGGCCATAGACCGACCCGAGGGTCAGGCCGTTGACCAGTTGCTGCAGGAAAATACCATCCATAACGCAATCTCACGCACGTTGAGAGACTGCACAGAAGCGCACTGCGACGGACCGGGGTTCAACCGCCGTCGCAGCACCGCCATGTGCAGTTCTACAAGAAAAGACAGGTAACTGCACGGACACGCATGGCGACTGGCCGGCGCCTGTGGCATCGGCCAGATCGGCTCATGTCACTTCTGTTTTTCCAACTGGTGGTATTTGCCGTTCGCGTCCCACTGATAGACCACGTAGTCGGAGACCTTCAGGTCGCCCTTGGCATCCCAGGTCTTCTCGCCCATGACGGTCTTGACCGGGTGCGACTTGAGCCACTTGGCAGCGTCCTCGCCCTTGTTCGACTTGGCGCCGCTGAAACCGGCGGCCAGGGCCTGGACCGAAGCGTAGGCGTACAGGGTATAACCCTCGGGCTCGGTACCGGCCTTGCGGAATTGCTCGACGACCGCCTTGCTGTCAGGCAGCAGACGTGGGTCGGCACCGAAGGTCATGTAGACACCATCGACGAATTGCGGACCGCCAGCGGTGGTCACCAGTTCGTCGGTCACGACACCGTCGTCGGACATGAACTTGACGTCCTTCAGGCCTTCGGTACGCAGTTGCTTGACCAAGGGACCGGCTTCCGGATGCAGGCCGCCGAAGTAGACCACATCGGCACCGGCCGCACGGATCTTGGTCACCAGGGCGCTGAAGTCCTTCTCGCCACGGGTCAGGCCTTCGTAGATCACCGGGGTCACGCCGCGCTTGATCAACTGCGCCTTGGTCGCATCGGCCAGCCCCTGGCCGTAGGTATCCTTGTCGTGGATCACCGCAACCTTCTTGCCCTTGAGCACATCGACGATATAGTCGCCGGCAACGATGCCTTGCTGGTCGTCACGTCCGCACATGCGGAACATCGCCGACAGGCCGCGTTCAGTCACCTGCGGGTTGGTGGAGCCTGGGGTGATCGCGATGATGCCGGCTTCGTCATAGACCTCCGACGCCGGGATGGTCGAGGAAGAGCAGAAGTGCCCGACGACACCGGCAACCTTCTTGTTGGTCAGGTCCTTGGCGACCGTCACTGCCTGTTTCGGCTCACAGGCGTCGTCGCCCTTGACCAGGACGATCTTCTCGCCGTTGACCCCGCCTTCTGCGTTGATCGCATCCGCCGCAGCCTGTGCCCCCTTCATGTATTGCTCACCAAACGCCGCGTTGGCACCGGTCATGGGACCGGCTACACCGATTTTCAGATCAGCCTGGGCAAACGCAGAAACACCCAACGCAGCAGCCACTGCGAGGGCGACAAAGCCTTTTTTGTAAAACTTCTGGGACATGAGGTGGTGCTCCAAGTTTTTTTAGTTTGGCACTGCGACTTCACTGAATGCTCAGAGCAAGGGGCGTGCCATCGGTTTTTTGTTCTGAAAAAAGTCGCTGTCTTGTTGTTTTCTGGACTGTTTCGAGCCCTTTTTAACTGGGCGTGCAACCGTCTAAATCGCCTAAGGTAGAACCTATACAAAGAAAAGGTGCAACCATCAGGTGCCACTACTGCAACCAAGGTAGCTGTACGCGTGCAACCACCCTGTAACAACGTGCGTCACCGAACTGCACACTCACAGTGCACGACTGCTACATCACGCACCAGTACAGGCTAGCGGCATTGGGTAAAAGCGCCGTATGGATTGGCGCTTTTGTTGTATCAAATGACAACACGCAGGCACTGGCCCGCGTGATAGAGCGAGAATCCGACCTCGTACAGACAACTGCGCAGGCCCACGGCCGGTACCGGACGCATGGGCGCGAAGGGAATCGGCAGGGCCTGCCGATTGCCGCTACACAGGTAATCGGCAAACGCCTTGCCGACCACCGTGCCGGTGGTGACGCCGCGCCCGTTGTAGCCGGTGACGGCCACCAGGCCAGGTGCCGGCTCGAACAGGCGCATCAGGTGATCGGGAGTGAAGGCAATACAACCCGTCCAGGTGCATTCCCAGTCGACCTTTTTCAGGTAGGGGAAATAGTGTTGCTGGACCCGGTCGGCCCAGGCCCGCAGAAACCAGGCCGGCTTCTGATTGCCATTGCCGAGACTGCCCAGCAACAGCCGGCCATCGGCATCACGGCGGATGCTGCTGAGCACTTGGCGGGTATCCCAGGAGCCCTGACCACCTGGCAGGACCTGCTTGGCGGCGTCATCGTCCAGCGGGACGGACGCGACCTGATAGTAGTAACCGGGGAAGAAGTTGCGCCGCAGTTCGGTCCAGTCGCCTTCGGTGTAGGCATTGGAAGCCATCACCACCTGCTCGGCGCTGACCGCACCATCGGCGGTCTGTACCGACCAGCGCTGGCCCTGGCGTTCCAGCCGGGTGACCGGTGACTGGTCGAACAACTGCGCGCCCAGCCCGGCGGCGGCCTTGGCCAGGCCCGAGGTATAAGCCATCGGGTTGAGGGTACCGGCACGCCGGTCGAGCAAGGCGGCGGCGATCTTGCGAGTGCCGGTGGCGGCTTCGCAGGCGCTGCCGGTCAGCAACTCCACCGGAGCGCCGCGGCGCTTCCATTGTTCTTCGCGACTGCGCAGGTCCGCCTCGCCACGGGCATTGTGGGCCATATGCAAGGTACCTTCGCGGCGCAACTGGCAATCGATGCCGTACCGGTCGACCAGGCTGAACACCAGCGCCGGGGCGCCGCCGAGCATGCGGTTGAGCTGACTGCCCACCGCCTCGCCGAAACCGGCCTCGATGTCATCCGGTGGAATCCACAACCCGGCGTTGACCAGCCCGACGTTGCGCCCGGACCCCCCATGGCCGGTGCGATGGGCCTCCAGGACACAGACACTCTTGCCTTGCTCGCGCAGGTGAATCGCCGCCGACAAACCGGTGATACCGGCACCGATCACACAGACGTCGACGCTCAACTCACCCTTGAAGCGCGGCGCCTCGGGCCGCTGCGGCGTCAGTTGTTCCCATAGACACGCTTCACGTAACGCCATTGCCAGACTCCGAAAATGAAACCCAACAGACACGAGCATCCTGTCGCTTATATTCCCAACACGCCCCCTTGCAGGAACCGGGCTTGCCCGCGAAGCTCTTGGCGATATCAAGGACGCCTTCGCGGGCAAGCCCGGCTCCTACAGGGACAAGCCCGCTCCCAGGCAGGGCCCAGGTGCGACAGGAACTCAGTCGAAGACGATGCCCTGGGCCAACGGCAGTTCCAGCGAGTAGTTGACGGTGTTGGTCTGGCGCCGCATGTAGCCGCGCCAGGCATCGGAGCCCGACTCGCGACCGCCGCCGGTCTCTTTCTCGCCGCCGAACGCACCGCCGATCTCCGCGCCGCTGGGGCCGATGTTGACGTTAGCGATACCACAATCGCTGCCCGCTGCCGACATGAACTGCTCGGCCTCGCGCACATCGGTGGTGAAGATGCACGATGACAGCCCCTGCGGCACCGAGTTGTTCAGGCGCAGTGCTTCGTTAAAGTCGCTGTAGCCGATCACGTAGAGAATCGGGGCGAAGGTCTCATGCAGAACCACATCGCTCTGCTCGGGCATCTCGACGATTGCCGGAGAGACGTAATAGGCATGGGGGAACACCTCCTCCAACTGGCGCTTGCCACCAAACACCCGGCCACCCTCGCTCAGGGCTTGCTCAAGGGCATCCTGCATGGCGTCGAAGCTGTGCTTGTCGATCAGCGGGCCGACCAGGTTGCCTTCCAGCGGATGGCCGATACGCACCTTGGCGTAGGCAGCCTTGAGCCGAGTGACGATCTCGTCCTTCACCGATTCGTGGGCAATCAGCCGGCGCAAGGTGGTACAACGCTGGCCGGCGGTACCGACAGCGCTGAACAGGATGGCGCGCACCGCCATGTCCAGGTCGGCGCTGGGGCCGAGGATCATCGCGTTGTTGCCGCCCAGTTCGAGGATACTGCGGGCAAAACGGGCGGCAACCTTGGGCGCAACTTCGCGGCCCATGCGGGTACTGCCGGTGGCGCTGACCAGGGCCACGCGCGGGTCGTCGACCAGGGCTTCGCCAGCGTCGCGGCCGCCGATGATGACCTGGCAGAGATACGGCGGTGCATCGCTGAAGTTCTTCAGGACGCGATCGAACAGAGCCTGGCAGGCCAGCGCGGTCAGCGGGGTCTTTTCCGACGGTTTCCAGATCACCGGGTTGCCACAGACCAGCGCCAACGCGGTGTTCCAGGCCCAGACCGCGACCGGGAAGTTGAAGGCGCTGATCACGCCAACCACGCCCAGCGGATGCCAGCTCTCACGCATGTGGTGGCCTGGCCGCTCGGAGGCGATGGTCAAACCGTACAATTGGCGCGACAAGCCGACGGCGAAGTCGCAGATATCGATCATTTCCTGCACTTCGCCCAGACCTTCCTGGGTGATCTTGCCCGCCTCCCAGGACACCAGCTCGCCAAGGTCGGCCTTGTACTGGCGCAGCAATTCGCCGAACTGCCGCACCAGCTCGCCACGCCGCGGCGCGGGCACCTTGCGCCAGGCCTCGAAAGCGCGTTCGGCGCGGCCGACCTGCTGCTCGACCTCGGCCGGACCCTGCCAGTTGACGGCGCCGATACGGCTGCCGTCGATCGGCGAATGCACAAGCTGTTGGCCCTGTTGATACAGCGCCGGGTCGACACCCAGACGATCGAGCAATGCGGCAACCATGGATAACTCCTTCAAACGGAAATCGGATAACTTCAGCGTCTAGTTTTAGCGACCTTCAGACTTGCCAACAAACGACGATTAGGCGAGATATCATTCCGTTTATTCATGCTGCGCAAGAAACAGAAGAAAAGGCCCGTTCATGCTGAATAAAAGACACCTGCCCTCGATCACCGCCCTGCAGTGTTTCGAGGCCGTCACCCGCCACCTGAGCTTCACCCGTGCGGCAGAGGAGCTGAACCTGACCCAGAGTGCGGTCAGCAAACAGGTTGCGCAACTGGAGGACTTGCTCCAGCACCTGCTGTTTCGCCGTGTACGCCGCCGCCTGCAACTGACGCCGGCGGGCGATCTGTACCTGGTGGAAGTCCGAAAAATCCTGACCCAGGTAGAGATGTCGACCCATTACCTGCGCTCCTACGGCGGCGAAACCGAAGTCTTGCGGGTTTCCACGCCCTCGACCTTCGGCGCCCGCTGGCTGGTGCCACGGCTCAAGGGCTGGCGCCTGCGCCATCCGCATATCCACCTGGACCTGCGCAACGAGCAGGAGGCCGAAGACCTGCTGCAAGGACACAGCGACCTGGCGTTCTATTTCGGCCAGGGCTCACGCCCCGGTACCGAGTGCCTGAAACTGTTCGGCGAGGAATTGGTGCCCGTCTGCGCGCCAGCAAGCCTGCCCGAACAGCCACTCACCGATCCGACCCAACTGAGCGAACTGGTCCTGCTGCAGAACACTTCGCGACCCCAGGCCTGGCATGACTGGTTCGACAGCCAGGGCTATCACACCGAACACAGCTACCACGGGCCACGCTTCGAAACCTTCTATATGTGCATTCGCGCGGCGCAGGTCGGCTGTGGGGTAGCGCTGCTACCGCGCTTTCTGGTGGAAGAGGAACTGGCCGACGGCAAGCTGGTAATCCCCTGGCAGCACGCGCTGCCCAGCCATGACGCCTATTACCTGGCCTACCCGGAGCATTCGGCGGAAGTGCCGAAGGTGAAGAGTTTCGTGCACTGGATGCAGGAGCAGATCCAGGGGGCCTAGCCGCCTTGGCGCCCTGAGGGCCATGGGGCTTGCCCGCGAACAGGCCGACAATGTCAGCAGAAATCGCTGGTAAAATCGCCCCCTGATATGCGCCACTAGCGCTATTCATCTAAACGCTGCCGGAACGCCGATTCGACGTCGACCGGCCTGGAGACACCCGTTATGAGCGATAAGGCCTTTGGCGATCGCATCGTGCAGAACCTGCTCGACACCGACTTCTACAAGCTGACCATGATGCAGGCGGTGCTGCACAACTACCCCAACGTCGAAGTCGAATGGGACTTCCGTTGCCGTAACAGCGAGGACCTGCAGCCTTACCTGGCGGAAATCCGCTATCAGATAGAGCGTCTCGCCGAGCTGAGCCTGAGCGCGGACCAGTTGAATTTTCTTGAGCGCATCAGCTTTCTCAAGCCGGACTTCCTGCGCTTTCTTGGCCTGTTCCGTTTCAACCTGCGCTATGTGCACACCGGCATCGAGAACGGCGAGCTGTTCATCCGCCTTCGCGGCCCGTGGCTGCATGTGATCCTGTTCGAGGTGCCGCTGCTGGCGATCGTCAGCGAAGTGCGCAACCGCTACCGCTACCAGGAAACCGAACTGAACCAGGCCCGCGAGCAGTTGTACCGCAAGTTCGACTGGCTGACCGCCAACGCCAGTGCCGACGAGCTGGCGCAGTTGCAGGTCGCCGACTTCGGCACCCGCCGGCGCTTCTCCTACCGGGTTCAGGAAGAAGTGGTGAGCGTACTCAAACATGATTTCCCCGGGCGCTTCGTCGGCACCAGCAACGTGCACCTGGCCCGCGAGTTCGACATGAAACCGCTGGGAACCATGGCCCACGAATGGATCATGGCTCACCAGCAGCTAGGCCCGCGACTGATCGACAGCCAGATCGCCGCGCTCGACTGCTGGGTCCGCGAGTACCGTGGCCTGCTCGGTATCGCGTTGACCGACTGCATCACCACCGACGCCTTCCTGGAAGATTTCGACCTGTACTTCGCCAAGCTGTTCGACGGCCTGCGCCATGACTCGGGCGATCCGGTGCAGTGGGGCGAAAAATGCATAGCCCGTTATCACCATCTGGGCATCGACCCGATGAGCAAGACCCTGGTGTTCTCCGACAGCCTCAACCTGCCCAAGGCCCTGGAGATATTCCGTGCGTTGCGCGGTCGGATCAACGTCAGCTTCGGCATCGGTACCAACCTCACCTGTGACATTCCCGGGGTGGAGCCGATGAGCATCGTGCTTAAAATGACCGCCTGCAACGGCCAGCCGGTGGCGAAGATCTCCGATGAGCCGGGCAAGGCCCAGTGCAAGGACCCGAATTTCGTCTCCTACCTGCGTCATGTGTTCCGGGTAGCCGATTAATCCGTTTTCGATCGTTTCCACGCAAGGAGTGAATCATGCAAGCCGTACAGCGCCAGATTGCTGAACAGCTCAAGGTCCAACCACCATTCGCCGACCAGGCCGCCCTTGAGGCCGAGGTGGCACGGCGCATCACCTTTATACAGAGCTGCTTGCAGAACTCGGGCCTCAAGACCCTGGTGCTGGGCATCAGCGGCGGCGTCGATTCACTGACTGCCGGCCTGCTCGCCCAACGCGCCGTGCGCGAACTGCGCGAGCGCACCGGCGACGAACAATACCGCTTCATCGCGGTGCGCCTGCCCTACGAAGTCCAGTTCGACGAACACGACGCCACGGCCTCGGTGGATTTCATCAACCCCGACGAACGCCATACGGTGAACATTGGCCCGGCGGTCAAGGCACTGGCGGCACAAGTCGCGGCGTTCGAAGGCAAGGCGGCAGTTTCGCGGGACTTCGTGCTCGGCAACACCAAGGCGCGGATGCGCATGGTCGCCCAATACACCATCGCCGGTGCTGCCAATGGCCTGGTGATCGGCACCGACCACGCAGCGGAAGCGGTGATGGGGTTCTTCACCAAATTCGGCGACGGTGCCTGCGACCTGGCGCCCCTGAGCGGGCTGGTGAAGAACCAGGTGCGAGCCATTGCCCGCAGCTTCGGCGCACCCGAACCGCTGGTGGAAAAAGTCCCGACCGCCGACCTGGAAGACCTGACACCGGGCAAGCCTGACGAGGCCTCCCATGGCGTGACCTATGTCGAGATCGACGCGTTCCTGCATGGCCAGCCGGTGCGCCAGGAAGCCTTCGACATCATCTGCCGGACCTACGAAAAGACCCAACACAAGCGCGAGATGCCATTCGCGCCGTAAACCCCACGGGATGGGGCTGCTCAGCCCCATCCTGACAAAACGGAATGAACCCAGCATTTTTTTTCGCTTGTCCGGTTCCGCTCAGGGGGCTTTCATAAGCGCTCATCCCCATCGCCAGAGTCCTGCCCCATGTCATCCTTCGAAGGCCTGTTTTCCCTCGTCGCTTCCGTGCTCGGTCAACCCGCCGCCCAGTGGCTGGAAAAACACGTCGAAGTGCCGGCAGCCCTGCATGACTTCTCCAGCCACCAGGACGCACTGCATCGCGTCTGGCTGGCCGAAGCGCTGAATCTCTGTCTGCTCCACAAGCTGGTGGAAGCGGTCCCCGACGGTCGCCGCTACGTGGAGGAACAGGTCGAAGATGGTCGCAAGGTCGTGTTCGACCACGGCGCCATCCGCACCGTCGACTGGAGTGCGAACGGCGAGTTGCCGCGGGGTCGCCAGGCCTTCTCGCGACTGCTGGAGCCACTGGGTTTCACCGACGTGCGCACCTACCCCCTGACCAAACTGGGCATGACCGGCTGGGCCTATCGCCAGATGGACCTGCCGGAAGACATCGCCCAGTTCTTCGTCTCCGAACTGCATCCGGGGCGCTTCAGCGAACCGTTCCAGCAGGCGGTGGGGCGCGTGGTCGGCTCCAGCCGCGACCCGCTGCAAGCCGAACACCTGAGCATTCTCGAACGCCTGCGCCTGACCCGGCATTGCGCACTGGCCGAGGCCCAGGCCGTTATTGCGGCACTGTACCGGGCCTTCGACCGGCAACACGGTGCGGTGCTGCTGGCCGACTACCAGACACTGCTGGCCGAAAGCGCGGAAATGGCCTGGATCGCCACCGAGGGCAACAGTTTCAACCACCTCACCGACCGGGTCGACGACCTTGAGGCCACGGTGGCTCGGCAACGCCAGCTCCAGCGCCCGATGAAGGACAGCATCGAGGTCTCCACCTCCGGTCGGGTGATGCAGACCGCCTACCGTGCCTGCACCGTGACCCGCGGCCTGATCGACGCCCAGGGGCAATACCGGGAGCACTCGGTGCCGGGTTCCTTCGTCGAGTTCATCCAACGCCGGATCGACCCGGAAACTGCGCGCATCGACCTGAACTTCGACAGCAGCAACGCCCAGGGCATTTTCAAGATGACCGCCTCAAAGGCCTGAAGCAGACCAGCTTGTCGTAGGATTTTTCTGTTTTTCCCGGCAACTATTGAGGCACCCACCATCGCGTAGCAGTCTTCGCCATCCCATGCTGGCCAGGACTGCTGCCTATGTTGCTCAAGCAAAAGCCTTCCCCTATCCACGTCACACCCTTGTTCCAAAAGCCCGGGATCATTCCCTTGTGCGGACTGCTCGCCAGCCTGTGCTGGATTGCCATCGCCACCCAGCCGGTCAAGCGCCCGGGCAACGGTCAGCCAAGCAAGGAACATTTCATTCTCAGCGGTAGCATGCCGGTCCATACCGCATTACGCGCAAGTGCCCGCTACACGCCCGGCAACCACCAGACCGGGTGCCCCTACCAGCACCCCACACTGCATTTCGACACGAGCCCGGTCGATACCCCTCGGGCTTTCGACTTCAAGGTTCCCACCGGCTACGAACTGCCCGACTGCAAGCTCTACCTGAGCGAGTTGAACTTCGAGACCGAAGCGTTTTATGGCCAGGACAACCATCAGCGCAGCATCACCAGCAGCGGCGCGATCACTTTGCGCGACGACCTGCGGCCCGGCGTCTCAGGGTTTCCGGCATCGGGAGAGAAACACTATCGTGGTCTTTGCGACTGGCAGCCGCAGAACACTCCGGCGGGCCTGGAACCGCAGAAAACCCTCAATTGCTATAGCGTCGACGAACACTGGCAAGCACTTGGCAATGACTACAAGCGCAAACAGTTGGGCGGGGTATTCAGCCGGCAGGAACTGGAAGGAAAAACGATTCGGCTGGAACTGAGGAAAAACGAGCAGTCCTGATCCCGCGCAAGGCGGGACCAGGCGAAGACTATCACTTGAGGGTGACGGTCCCTTTCATCATCGAGATGTGGCCCGGGAACGAGCAGAAGAAACCGTACTTCTCGGCTGGGTTCAGCTTCGACACGTCGAAGGTCACCGAGTCTTTCTCGCCGGCACCGATGATCTTCGTGTGGGCGATGACACGGGTGTCACCGTCTTTCAGGTAGTTTTTGTCGATACCGGCAGACATGCCGTCCGAGGCGATCGGCTGCATGTCGGCCTCTTTGCTCAGCACCCAGTTATGGCCCATGACGGTCTTCGGCAGGCTGCCGCCATGGGTCAGTTCCACGGTGAAGGTCTTGCAGCTCTTGTCGATTTCGATGGCCTTGGTGCTGAAGGACATCTGATCGGTGGAGTCGATAGTGGTTTTACATTCGGCGGCAAATACCTGGCTGCTGGCAAGGGCCAGCAGGGATACAGCGACAACTTTGGCGAACATCGTGAATCTCCAAGGCAGGGTATGAAAATCGGCGGATCAATGCAGGAAGACTGCCTGAAACCAGACAGGACTCCCATGATCTGAGTCAAGAGATTGTATACAATCCTAAGCTATCGCCTTGATGCATACAATCAACCAACCAGACGAATCCGCAGGACTTAACATTAGCCCATCGTCATCCAGCGGAGCCCACGTCATGTCCATCAACAGCCTGCTCTACAGCTTGCTCGCCGCCTACGCCTGCGGTGCCAGCGGCACCTGCGAAACGCCCGTACGCGAGCGCTGAAGCCGGGTAGTTCACGCTCCCCTGCCCTGCCAGCCGGCTACCGCCTCTTCTGCAGGGTACGGCGCAGGCTCTCGCGCTGCTTGCGGATGTCCACCAGACGCTCGCGCATCTCGCGGTGGCGCTTGCTGTTGAGCAACAGCAGGCCCAGCAACGGCGCGAGCAGAGCCAGCGCGTAGACGACGCGATTCGGCTGCGACGTGATGGTCGGCAAGACGCCCAGGAAGCACAGTGCGAAGACCAGCACCAAGCCACGAACCCATTGCGGACGGCCGCGCACGATCATGAAGTTGCAGTGGGCCACCACGAACCCGAGCAGCATGACCGTGGCAGACATGCCGGTCGCCTGTTCGCCCAGCGACGCCGTGGGGAAATAATGATCTCCTACCAACGGTACACCACAGGCGATGCCGATCAGCGCGGCAAAGATCGCGCCGATGAAGGTCGGAAAATATTGCGCCAGAAAGCGCCGCAAGCTCAACGTCTCCATTACTCGTCGATCTCCTCGTAAAGCCCGACGGCAATGGTTTTCACGTTACCGGACAAGGCACTCCCGGTGAGCCCGATCGCCGCGCCCAGCGAATCCTTGATCTGGGTGACGGTAGCGTGGCGAATCTCGGTCGGCGTGAAACGTTTGGGCAACTCGCCGGCCAGCTGTTTCAGCTTGAGCATTTTCGGGGTCAGACGCGGGTCATTGATGGCCAGCAGTTCCTTGGTCAACTTTGCTCGTTCCTGCCGGTTGAGCCCTCGCAGCACCTCACGAATGCTCTTGCCGGTGGTGGCCTTGGTCAGGCGTACCAGCTTGATGGAAGTCAGAGTAGATGCACCGACGCCCAGCAGCGAAGCCGCATCCAGTGCAATCGAGGTGTACTGGTACCAGGCTTCGCTGTCGAGGTAGTCGTTGCGCGCCGGATTGGTCACCTCGTTGACCGTCCGATAGCCACCGACGACGCACTGCGCGGTACTGGCAACCGCAGCGGTATAACCGATGGCAACCAGTACAGAACTGGCCCCGGCCGAAAACGGCACCGCCACCGAGCCGCTGAGCACCACGACCCAGCCGATCACCGCGCCGGCACACGACAAGCTGGTATTGATGGCCTCGCTGACCAGTCGCGACTCCCGCGGGTTGTCCTGCACCTGCTGGGCGAACTGCTTCGGCGCAATGTACTTCTGCGCTTCGCGCAGAATCACACGCTTGGGTTTGATGCTGCAGATCGGCTGGAACTCACGCAGGGTCACCACGTTGAACTCAGCGTCGATATACACCACACCCGCGCCAACGATACCGGGGTCGGCATCGATGGCGGCAAACAGCCGTGGCAGATCGATCTGGCTTTCGATGCGCTGACGGGCAAAAAACTGGGAGGGCCTGGAGTCCATGCCGATGCCGGGTAGCGAAGAGCTCACGCGCGGGTCTTCCTTGATTCGAACGGTGGAAAATTCGCGGCAACCTTAGCAAACCCGCCAGATCTTCGATAGAAAGCAAAACGCCAGCACGAGGCTGGCGTCTTGTCTGGAGCACCGCTGTATCAGCGAGGCACCACCGGCTTGCGTGCCGGCTTCTTGCCCTTGCCCTTGGCTGCGTCCGCGCGCTCCTTGGCTGCCTGCTTGTTACGCGCAGCGGCGGCGGCCTTGGCTTCCTCACGCTTGTCCCAGGGCTTACTGCCATCGCTGCCACGCGGCGGCAGGCCAGTATGCTGGGTCAGAATGCGAGTACTGTCCTTGCCGACCTTGTGGCTGCCGGACGGCGTCGAGTTTTTGCGCCGGGCACTCTGGTAGCTGTCGGTCTGCGGCTGGTGCTGTGGGATCAGTTGTTGCTTGCCCGGCCCGATCAGGTCGCCACGCCCCATGCGCAACAGGGCTTCGCGCAGCATCGGCCAGCCCTTTGGATCGTGATAACGCAGGAACGCCTTGTGCAACCGACGCTGCTCCTCGCTCTTGACGATGGTCACCGCATCGCTCTTGTAGGTGACCTTGCGCAGCGGGTTCTTGCCCGAGTGGTACATCGCGGTGGCACTGGCCATCGGCGACGGGTAGAACGCCTGCACCTGGTCGGCGCGGAAACCATTGGCCTTGAGCCACAGCGCCAGGTTCATCATGTCTTCGTCGGTGGTGCCCGGGTGGGCGGCGATGAAGTACGGGATCAGGTACTGTTCCTTGCCGGCCTCTTTCGAGAACTTCTCGAACATCCGCTTGAAGCGGTCGTAGGAGCCGATGCCCGGCTTCATCATCTGGTTGAGCGGACCTTCCTCGGTATGCTCCGGGGCGATCTTCAGGTAGCCGCCGACGTGGTGGGTCACCAGTTCCTTGACGTACTCGGGCGATTCGACTGCCAGGTCGTAGCGCAGACCGGACGCGATCAGGATTTTCTTCACCCCGGGCAGTGCACGGGCGCTGCGATAGAGCTGGATCAGCGACGAGTGATCGGTGTTCAGGTTCGGGCAGATCCCCGGGAACACACACGACGGCTTACGGCAGGCCGATTCGATTTCCGGGCTCTTGCAGGCGATGCGATACATGTTCGCGGTCGGACCGCCGAGGTCGGAAATGACGCCGGTAAAGCCTGGCACCTTGTCGCGGATCTCCTCGATCTCGCGAATGATCGACTCTTCGGAACGGTTCTGGATGATCCGTCCTTCGTGCTCGGTGATCGAACAGAAGGTGCAGCCACCGAAACAGCCACGCATGATGTTCACCGAGAAGCGGATCATGTCGTAGGCCGGAATCTTTTCCTTGCCGTAGACCGGGTGCGGAATGCGCTGATAAGGCATACCGAACACGTAGTCCATTTCCTCGGTGGTCATCGGGATGGGCGGCGGGTTGAACCACACATCCAGCTCGCCATGCTTCTGCACCAGCGCGCGGGCGTTGCCCGGATTGGTTTCCAGGTGCAACACGCGGTTGGCGTGCGCATACAGTACCGGGTCGTTCCGCACCTTCTCCATCGATGGCAGGCGGATCACCGTCTTGTCACGGGTCATCCGCGGGCTGGCGAGGATCTGCACCACCTTGGCTTCCTGCGGATCTTCCACCTGGCCTTTTTCCTGCTCGATGGCACAGGCGGCAGTGTCCTGGGTGTTCACGTACGGGTTGATGATCTTGTCGACCTTACCCGGCCGGTCGATGCGCGTGGAGTCGACTTCATACCAGCCCTGCGGGGTATCGCGGCGGATGAAGGCGGTGCCGCGCACATCGGTGATGTCTTCGATCTTGTGGCCGAAGGACAGGCGCTGGGCCACCTCGACGATTGCCCGTTCGGCGTTGCCGTAGAGCAGGATGTCGGCGCTGGCGTCGATCAGGATCGAGTTGCGCACGCGGTCCTGCCAGTAGTCGTAGTGGGCGATCCGACGCAGCGAGGCCTCGATGCCGCCGAGCACGATCGGTACGTTCTTGTAGGCTTCCTTGCAGCGCTGGCTGTAGACCAGGCTGGCACGATCCGGTCGTTTGCCGGCCAGGCCGCCAGGCGTGTAAGCGTCGTCGGAACGAATTTTCTTGTCGGCGGTGTAGCGGTTGATCATCGAGTCCATGTTGCCGGCCGCGACACCGAAGAACAGGTTCGGCTCGCCGAGCTTCATGAAGTCGTCTTTCGACTGCCAGTTCGGCTGGGCGATGATCCCGACGCGGAAACCCTGGGCCTCCAACAGCCGACCGATGATCGCCATGCCGAAGGACGGATGGTCGACATAGGCATCGCCGGTGACGATGATCACGTCGCACGAATCCCAGCCGAGCTGATCCATCTCTTCCCGGCTCATGGGCAGGAAGGGCGCTGGCCCGAAACATTCGGCCCAGTACTTGGGATAGTCAAATAACGGCTTGGCTGCTTGCATGGCGGTGACCGGTGTCGAGATGAAAGGTGTCGAGATGAAAAATCGCGGGCGCAAAATATAGCACAAAAAATGATCAAACCCGACGATAATCGTCGGGTTTATCAAGATCGAGACAGCCCTGCGGCCTGGGGCGTTACTCGTCGTCGTCGAAGTTGTAGCTGCCCGGCGCAAGGTTCTCGAAGCGCGTGTACTTGCCGATGAAGGCCAGGCGGATAAAGCCGATCGGACCGTTCCGCTGCTTGCCGATGATGATTTCGGCAATGCCCTTGTGCTCGGTTTCCGGGTGATAGACCTCGTCGCGGTACACGAACATGATCACGTCGGCGTCCTGCTCGATTGCTCCGGATTCACGCAAGTCGGAGTTCACCGGCCGTTTGTTCGGACGCTGCTCCAGGGAGCGGTTGAGCTGGGACAGTGCCACCACCGGGCAATTGAATTCCTTGGCCAGGGCCTTGAGGGAACGGGAAATCTCGGAAATCTCGTTGGTCCGGTTGTCGCCGCTGGAACCCGGGATCTGCATCAACTGCAGGTAGTCGATCATGATCAGGCCGACGTCGCCGTGCTCACGCACCAGGCGGCGAGTGCGCGCACGCATTTCCGACGGGCTGATCCCCGCGGTATCGTCGATGAACAGCTTGCGGTCGTTGAGCAGGTTGACGGCCGACGTCAGGCGCGGCCAGTCATCGTCTTCCAACTGACCGGAACGCACCTTGGTCTGGTCGATACGACCCAGAGACGAGAGCATACGCATGATCAGCGACTCACCTGGCATCTCGAGGGAGTACACCAGTACCGCCTTGTCGCTACGCAACACGGCGTTTTCCACCAGGTTCATGGCGAAGGTGGTCTTACCCATCGACGGACGGCCGGCGACGATAATCAGGTCGGACGGCTGCAGGCCGCTGGTCTTCTCGTCCAGATCGGTATAGCCGGTGGACAGGCCGGTGATCGCGTCAGCGGTGTTGAACAGGGTGTCGATACGGTCGATGGCCTTGGTCAGCAACTCGTTGACGCCCACTGGACCGCCGGTCTTGGGGCGCGCCTCGGCGATCTGGAAAATTTGCCGCTCGGCCTCGTCGAGGATTTCCACGGCGGTACGGCCTTCGGGGTTGAAAGCGGCATCAGCGATATCGCTGGTGATGCCGATCAATTGCCGCAGGGTCGCCCGCTCACGGACGATCGAGGCATAAGCCTTGATGTTGGCGACCGATGGCGTATTTTTCGCCAGCTCGCCCAGGTAGCCCAAGCCGCCGACCTGGGAGGTCTGGCCTTCCTTGTCCAACTGTTCGGCCAGGGTGACGACGTCGATGGGCTGGTTCTGGTCGGCCAGCCGAGCGATCGCGCGGAAGATCAGGCGGTGGTCATGCCGATAGAAATCACCGTCCGAGACCAGGTCCAGCACACGTTCCCAGGCGTTGTTGTCCAGCATCAAGCCACCGAGCACGGCCTGTTCGGCCTCGATGGAGTGCGGTGGCACCTTCAGGGCAGCGGTTTGCAGATCGTATTGCTCGGGAGCGGAGATATCGTTCATAGCCACTTGGAATCAGATGGTTTGAGCCAAAAAAACAAAAGGCACGACCTGAATGAACAGAGTCGTGCCCGATGTTAACCGCCCGACGGGCAAGCCGCCAGACGATTGAGTGCTGCTTAAGCAGCCACCACAACAACGCGTACGGTTGCTTCGACTTCGGCGTGCAGGTGCACGGCCACGTCGAATTCGCCAACGTTGCGGATGGTGCCGTTCGGCAGACGAACTTCGCTTTTTGCCACTTCGACGCCAGAGGCGGTCAGGGCATCAGCGATGTCGTGGGTGCCGATCGAACCGAACAGCTTGCCTTCGTCACCGGCGGTGGCAGTGATGGTCACTTCCAGCTCAGCCAGTTGGGCGGCGCGCGATTCAGCCGAAGTTTTCTTGTCTGCTGCAGCTTTTTCCAGCTCGGCACGACGCTCTTCGAAAGCGGCCAGGTTGGCAGCGGTCGCAGCGGTGGCTTTGCCGAAAGGCAGCAGGTAGTTACGGCCGTAACCGGCTTTCACTTTTACTTTGTCGCCCAGGTTGCCCAGATTGGCGATTTTTTCCAGCAGGATCAGTTCCATTTGGTAATAACCTCTTAACTTTTAACCTTCACCGTTCGCGGACCCGTTACCGGGGTCCTTCGACGCCAGGCGTCCGCGAAAATCAATCAGGCTGTCGACAATGGCCAATACCACGAGCAACGGACCGAGCAGGTGCATGAACGGCAAGAACGTCACGTATATCCCCACCAGCCAGAAAGCAGCCAGTCGTTTCTGCGCCACCAGCCCGTGAATCAGGGCCAGACCGGCGAAGACCAGCGGTACGCTGCACAGCGGCAACAGGATCAGTGCATGCAACCCGAAAAACGGGGAGATACACATGACGGCCAGCAGTAACAGCGTCACGTTCTTCGGGAGTCGGATGGCGCGAAACTCGCGACCGAAACCACCAGGGTTATACAACAACGCTTGCCAATAGCGCCCAAGAATCAGGCACAGCACACTAAAGACCTGCAACGAAATCGCCGTCGAAATGATCATCAGCGGGACTGTCAGGGAGATGAGAAACGCCTTCTGGTCGGCCGAGAATTTCTCGTAGACCTCACCCATCGCCAGCGGCATGACGTGTTCAAACGTCTGCGCCAGTGACTCGATGAAGGAACTGAACACAGTTCCCAGGCTCACCGCACACAACAATCCCACGGCCATGCTGCACAGCAGCACGCGGTTCCAGGTATGCCCGGCGCGCAAGACCAACGCCAGACTACAACTGCCGACCAGCACCAGAAGGGCCGTCGGGTCGCCGAAAAAGTGCCAGCTCAACAACACCGACAACAATCCGATACCCAGGACGCTCGAGGCGTCCGAACCACGCCGCAGGAGCACAAGGCATCCGGCGGCGGCACTCAACCAGAACAACAGCGGCAATGCCGCAGCTCCGGCCACGACCAGCGTGGCCTGCACACGTCCCCGCATGATGAAGTCAGCTAAGGCGCGCATGCACTCAATCCTTTACTACTTGTCGACGACCCGGTCTCAGCGGCCGTGGCTGTCGGTGTAGGCCAGCAGGGCCAGGAAGCGGGCGCGCTTGATAGCGGTAGCCAGCTGACGCTGATAACGAGCCTTGGTACCGGTGATACGGCTTGGAACGATTTTGCCGGTTTCGGATACGTAGGCTTTCAGGGTGTTGAGATCTTTGTAATCGATCTCTTTCACGTCTTCAGCGGTGAAGCGGCAGAATTTACGACGACGGAAGAAACGTGCCATGTAATTGGCTCCTCAAAAGGTCCGTGGATTACTCGTCAGCGTTATCGCTGTTGTCGCTGTCATCACCATCAACGCCTTCAGCGTCGGAGTGCTCAGGACGGTCGCGACGCTCACGGCGCTCACTGCGGTTTTCTTCAGCCTTGAGCATCTCGGATTGGCCGGTAACGGCTTCGTCGCGACGGATGACCAGGTTACGGATCACAGCATCGTTGTAGCGGAAGTTGTCTTCCAGCTCGGCCAGGGCCTTGCCGGTGCACTCAACGTTCAGCATCACGTAGTGAGCCTTGTGAACATTGTTGATTGCGTAGGCCAGTTGACGACGGCCCCAGTCTTCCAGGCGGTGGATTTTGCCGCCGTCTTCTTCGATCAGCTTGGTGTAACGCTCAACCATGCCGCCGACTTGCTCGCTTTGATCCGGGTGGACCAAAAAGATAATTTCGTAATGACGCATGAATGCTCCTTACGGGTTGTAGCCTGCCACTGAAAAGCGGTCAGACAAGGAGTGAATGACACTGGTGTGTCTTGCCTTGGAGTTAGGCACAAATGCGCCAGCCATCACGGCAAGGGGCGCAATTGTAGAGAAGGGGCACGAGAGGCGCAAGGTAATTGGCGATTATTTGAGCAGATACAGCTGCAAGAGCCGGCTTGCTGGAGAGGAACCATACTGCGGTATCCTAGAAATACCGCGTCGCCTCTATCGCCAGCAAGCCGGCTCCCACAACAGATCAGGACTTCTTGGCGGCAGCCTTGACGCTGCGCTGGCGCATCGCTTCGAACAGGCACACGCCCGTGGCCACGGAAACGTTGAGGCTGCTGACGCTACCGGCCATCGGCAACTTCACCAGATAGTCGCAATGTTCGCGAGTCAGGCGACGCATGCCCTTGCCCTCGGCTCCCATGATCAGGATGGTCGGACCGGTCAGATCCTGCTGGTACAACTCCTGCTCGGCCTCACCGGCCGTGCCGACCACCCACAAGCCACGCTGCTGGAGCTTTTCCAGGGTTCGCGCCAGGTTGGTCACGGCCACCAGCGGAATCACTTCCGCAGCACCACAGGCGACTTTACGCACAGCCGGCGTCAAGGTCGCCGACTTGTCCTTGGGCACCACCACTGCCAGCGCGCCCGCAGCATCGGCGGTGCGCAGGCAGGCGCCGAGGTTGTGCGGATCGGTCACGCCATCGAGTACCAGGATCAGCGGTGCACCTTCGGTGCGATCGAGCAGCTCATCGAGCATCGCTTCGCCCCAGACCTGGCTCGGACTGACGTCCGCCACCACGCCCTGATGCACACCCTCGACCCAGGCATCCATCTCGCGCCGCTCGGCCTGACCGACCGGCACGCGGTTCTCCCCCGCCAGCTGCAACAAGGTCTGAACCCGTGGATCACTGCGGCCTTCAGCCAGCCAGATCTGCTTGACGCGCTTGGGGTGATGACGCAACAGCGCCTCCACGGCATGCACGCCGTAGATCTTTTCCAGCTGACTCATGACTTGCCCTTGGGTTTACGTGCCGAGCCGCTCTTGGGCGGGCCCTTGCGATGTTTGGTCGTTTTTTCCGACCCACCACTGCGACTGGACGCGCCTTCAGCCTTGGCCTTGCCACCGTTTTTCGCCTCAGCCAGCAGGGCCTGTTTCATCTCGCGGCTTTTGCGTACTTCCGCGTTCTTGGCGGCAGCATCGCTGGAGCGATAGGCTTCACCGGACTTCTTCTCGGCACTGCGCCGGGCAGGACGAGCCGACTCGGCAGCCTTCTCCACCACAGCCGCTGGAGCCGTTTCGGCGCCGCGCTTCTTGCTGCTACGACCGACGGGCGCCGAAAGGGTTTTCTCGCTCACTTCGAAGTCGATCTTGCGCTCATCGAGATCGACGCGCATGACCTTGACCTCGACCGTGTCGCCCAGGCGGAAGTTGCGGCCGCTACGCTCACCCGACAGGCGATGATGCACCGGGTCGAAGTGGTAGTAATCGCCCGGCAAGGCGGTGACATGCACCAGACCCTCGACGTAGATGTCGGTCAGTTCGACGAACAGGCCAAAACCGGTCACGGCGGTGACCACACCCGGGAAAGACTCGCCCACGCGATCCTTCATGAACTCGCACTTGAGCCAGTTCACCACATCGCGGGTAGCTTCGTCGGCACGGCGCTCGCTCATCGAGCACTGCTCGCCCAACTGCTCCAGCGCTGCCTCGTCGTACGGATAGATGCGCGCCTTGGGAATGCTCATCGCACCGGCACGGCGGACGTGCGGGGTGTTCTGCTTGGAATGGATCACGCTGCGGATCGCGCGGTGCGTGAGCAGGTCCGGATAACGACGGATCGGCGAGGTGAAGTGGGTGTAGGCCTCGTAGTTCAGACCGAAGTGGCCGTCGTTCTGGGCGCTGTACACCGCCTGGCTCAGGGAGCGCAGCATCACGGTCTGGATCAGATGGAAATCCGGACGCCCCTGAATGCTCGCCAGCAAGGCCTGGTAATCCTTCGGCGTCGGACCGTCCTTGCCCTTGTGCAGCGACAGACCCAGCTCACCGAGGAACGTCCGCAGTTTTTCCAGGCGCTCCGGTGGCGGACCATCGTGCACCCGGTACAGGGCTGGAATCTCGTGCTTTTTCAGGAACTCGGCCGTGGCGACGTTGGCCGCCAGCATGCATTCCTCAATCAGCTTGTGGGCATCGTTGCGGGTCGTCGGACGGATTTCCGCGATCTTGCGCTCGGAGCCGAAGATGATCCGCGTTTCCTGGGTTTCGAAGTCGATCGCACCACGGGTGTGACGGGCCGCCAGCAGCACCTTGTACAAGGCGTACAGTTGCTTGAGGTCCGGGATCACTTCCGAGTACTGGGCACGCAGGCGCTTGGCATCAGCCGTCTTCGACTGTTCCAGGATCGTGCTGACCTTGTTGTAGGTCAGCCGTGCGTGGGAATGGATCACCGCTTCGTAGAACACGTAGTCGGTCATCTCACCCTTTTTCGAGATGGTCATTTCACAGACCATTGCCAGACGGTCGACGTGCGGGTTCAGCGAGCACAGTCCGTTGGACAGCTCTTCCGGCAGCATCGGCACCACACGCTCGGGGAAGTACACCGAGTTGCCGCGCACCTGGGCCTCGGCATCCAGCGCCGAACCGATCTTCACGTAGCTGGAGACATCGGCGATGGCCACGTACAGCTTCCAGCCACCGGAGAACAGCCGCAGCTTGCCCGGAATCGCCTCGCAGTAGACCGCGTCGTCGAAGTCGCGAGCATCTTCGCCATCGATGGTGACGAACGGCAGGTCGCGTAGGTCGACGCGCTTCTCCTTGTCCTTCTCCTCGACTTCCGGCTTGAGCTTACTCGCCTCCTTGACCACGGCTTGCGGCCAGACATGGGGAATATCGTAGGTGCGCAAGGCAACATCGATTTCCATGCCGGGAGCCATGTAGTTACCGACCACTTCGACCACATCGCCCTGAGGCTGGAAGCGCGGCGTCGGCCAGTGAGTGATCTTCACCTCGACGAATTGACCGACCTGGGCACTGGCGTTACGGCCAGGCGTCACCAGGACTTCCTGCTGGATCTTCGGGTTGTCGGCCACGACGAAACCGATACCACCTTCTTCGAAGTAACGACCGACGATGGTTTCGTGGGCACGGGACACCACCTCGACGATCACGCCTTCGCGACGGCCGCGCCGGTCGACGCCGGAAACCCGCGCCAGAGCGCGGTCGCCGTCGAATACCAGACGCATCTGCGCCGGACTCATGAACAGGTCTTCGCTGCCGTCGTCCGGAATCAGGAAGCCGAAACCGTCACGATGGCCGGAGATACGCCCGAGGATCAGGTCCAGCTTGTCCACCGGGGCATAAGTGCCACGACGGGTATAGATCAATTGAGCGTCACGCTCCATGGCGCGCAGGCGACGGCGCAGAGCCTCCACCTGGTCTTCGGTGCTCAGACCGAACTCTTCCACCAGCTGCTCGCGACTGGCCGGCGACCCGCGCTCGGACAGATGCGCCAGGATCAATTCACGGCTGGGAATAGGGTTTTCATATTTTTCCGCTTCACGAGCGGCCTCGGGATCGAGGGACTGCCAATCGGCCATTAGATATTTTTCACCTTGTCTATATGCCCGGTTAGTTTGGCATACGCGTATTGAAACGGGAAATTTCAGGCGCGCAAGATGCGGGAAAATCTCTTCGGTAGCGACGACAGACGCGATTGCAGAGCGTTTGCACGATTTTTTGCTTTTTTTTGCGAGCAGGGCTTTACAGCCTCAGGACGGCTCCGTATAGTGCGCGCCATCGACAACGTACACGTTGAAGATGCTGCCCAGGTGGTGAAATTGGTAGACACGCCAGCTTCAGGTGCTGGTGACCGAAAGGTCGTGGAAGTTCGAGTCTTCTCCTGGGCACCAATTCAAGACTTCAGAAAATCTGAAGTTCTCCAGAAACCCGCGAAAGCGGGTTTTTGCGTTTCTGGCCTCCCGAAAAATACCCTCCCTAGAATCCCCCAAGGCTTGAGCGGATCGAAAACACCCCGGCCAACCTGGCTGCCAATTTTGATTTATTAAAAGCAAAACAGGGGTTTACAGATCAAAACAGTCCCCGTATAGTTCGCCACATCAACAGCGGCAACGCTGAAGATATTGCCCAGATGGTGAAATTGGTAGACACGCCAGCTTCAGGTGCTGGTGACCGAAAGGTCGTGGAAGTTCGAGTCTTCTTCTGGGCACCATATTCAAGACTTCAGAAATTCTGAAGTTCTCCAAAAACCCGCGAAAGCGGGTTTTTGCGTTTTAGCCCTCGACACAACCTCTGACATAGCACCCTGTGGCGAGCGAGCTTGCCCGCGCCGGGCGTGCAAGCCCCCAAGATATTCCCCGCGGCGCAGCAGGTAAAATACTTGCGGGCCCTGCGACTGCTTTGCCGTCGAGCGCGGGCAAGCCCGCTCCAACTCACCCAACCGCTAACGATCAGGCCCGGAACTGCCCCAAACTCGCCTTGAGCTGTGCAGCCAGACTATCGAGCACCTTGCCACTAGCCGTGGTTTCCACCACTGCCTGCGCCGCACGCTCAGCCTGGGCATGAATCACCTCGACCCGCCCACGCACCGCATGCGCACCTTGCGCCTGATGTTCAGCCGCCTGGGTCGCCAGGCCAATGGCCGCATGCACCTGCTCCACCGAAGCCTGTACCGTCTGCTGCAGCTTGACGCTGTTGCGCAACACGGCTAGCCCTTCGCTGGCCTGGCGCCCAGCCTGACCAATCGCCGCAACAGCTTCGCGAGCCCCCTGTTGCAGAGCACCGATATGCGCCTGGATATCTCCCGTGGAACTCTGGGTCTTGCTGGCGAGTGCCCGCACTTCATCGGCCACCACCGCAAATCCACGCCCGGTCTCCCCGGCCCGCGCCGCCTCGATGGCTGCGTTCAAGGCCAGCAGGTTGGTCTGTTCGGCAATACCATGGATAACGGTCAGCACCACCTCGATCTGCTCGCTTTGCTGAGCCAGACGCTCGATCACCTTGGCACCGGTATCGACCTGCCCCGCCAGGGCCTCGATCAGACCACCGACCTGGGTCGAAGTCCGGGTGTTTTCATCGGTGGCCTGGCGGATACCAATCACCTGCTGAAGCGCCGCCTGCATCGCCTGACTTTCCGCTTGCGCCTCATCAGCCATACGCTCCAGCGCCCGCAGACTCTGCTCCACTTCGTCACGCTGCAATTCAGCCGCCTTGTCGGCACCCGCATTACGCAGACTCATCGCACCAATCTCGACCCCCGTGCGCTGGGCCACATCTCCCGCTTCGCGCACGATGGGTTGCAGCTTGTCGACAAAGCGGTTGACCGCTGAAGCCATGTGACCGATTTCGTCATTGCTGTCGATGGGCACGCGCTTGGTCAGATCCCCCTCACCCGCCGCAAGATCATTGAGCGCCGCGATCAGCAGATGCAGCTTGCTGACCACCCTGCGCCCCAACACCACGGCCAACAGCAGCAATACCCCCAGGCCCACCAACGCCAACCCGAGCCCAATCCGCCAACGCAGTGTCTGCGCCGCATCCTGGACGGTGCTGGCGGTATTGGCCTGCATCTGCGTAGCCGTCGACTGCGCCGACTGCAGGCGCGCGCGCATCGCCGCCGAGCTGTCGGCCGCCGCACTCTTGAGACTGTCGCCGACCAACTGGTCGCTGCTGGCGATCAGGGCAGTGAAACGCTGGTCCAGGGCTTTCAGATCAAGGTCCACCGAAGCCGTCGACACCCCCATCAGCACCTTGCCGATCTCCACACCATTGGGGCTGATCGAGGCTTCAAGGTAATAGACCGAGGGATCGTTCTTCGCCGCATTGAGCACCTTGTCCAGCGCCCGCTCACCCTGGCCTTTTTCCAGCAGAGCCTTGTTGATCGGGTTTTCCCGATTCAGGTAACGAGTCAGATGCTCGCCCGTGGCATCGTCATAGACAACAAACAGCACGTTCGGATTGCGCTGGGCGCGCCGGGCGAATTCGGAGAGGGTCGGTATATCACTGTCCCACATGGCGCGCGGGGCAACCGAGGCCAGTAGCTGCGCCATGTCGTTGGCCGAGTCCTTCAAAGACTTTTCCAGCGTGGTTCGCAACTGCGCCTGTTCATCCTTCAGGCGCGAAGACAGCCCCGCCGTCAGCCGCTGCCGTGTGTTGGAAGAAAGACTGTCCAGACTCGACGTCACTTCCTTGCCGGCCTGCTCAAGTTCGCCGGAGAGCTTCTGACTGTCAGCCCCCAGGCGACTGCCAAGATCGGCCTCCAGCGCAGTAACAGTGCTTCGAGTCAGGGCAACCGCCACCAGCACTTGCACCAAAAGGGCGATACCCAGGGTAACGAACACGGGCCGCAGCAAACGGCTCTGTAACAGCGAGAGAATGGCCGACACCGAAGACTCCTCCATTTTGGCGCCATTAATTTGATGGCACGCTTTTTAGAGGATAATCACAGCAAGGGCCGTGCCGCACAACAGACAGAAACGACAAAGGGCCCCACAAGGGACCCTTCGTGATCTACATCAACAACTTATCAGGCGAATGGATGACGCAGGACGATGGTTTCGTTGCGATCCGGACCTGTCGAAATAATGTCGATCGGCGCGCCGACCAGCTCTTCGATACGCTTGATGTAGGCACGGGCAGCCGCCGGCAGCTCTTCCAGGGTCTTGGCACCCAGGGTCGACTCGCTCCAGCCCGGCATCTGCTCGTACACCGGCTCCAGACCGATGTAGCTGTCGGCATCGGTCGGCGCATCGATGACCGCACCGTTTTCGTTCTTGTAGCCGACGCAGATGTTGATGGTTTCCAGACCGTCCAGAACGTCCAGCTTGGTCAGGCACAGGCCCGAAATGCTGTTGACGTCGATGGCGCGACGCAGGATGACGGCATCGAACCAGCCGCAACGACGGGCACGACCGGTGGTCGCACCGAATTCATGGCCACGCTTGGCCAGGAACGCACCGACGTCATCGAACAGCTCGGTAGGGAACGGACCGGAACCAACGCGAGTGGTGTAGGCCTTGGTGATACCCAGGATGTAGTCCAGGTACATCGGACCCACGCCCGAACCCGTGGCAATACCGCCAGCAGTCGTGTTGGAGCTGGTGACGTACGGGTAGGTACCGTGGTCGATGTCCAGCAGCGAACCCTGGGCGCCTTCGAACATGATGTCCTTGCCAGCACGACGCAGGTTGTGCAGTTCGGCGGTGACGTCGAGCATCATCGGCTTGAGCAGTTCGGCGTATTCCATGCACTCGTCGAGTGTCTTCTGGAAGTCGATGGCCGGCTCTTTGTAGTAATTGACCAGCACGAAGTTGTGGTAGTCCAGCAACTCGCCCAGCTTCGCGGCAAAACGCTCGCGATGGAACAGGTCACCGATACGCAGGCCACGACGGGCAACCTTGTCTTCGTAGGCCGGGCCGATACCACGACCGGTGGTACCGATCTTCTGCTCGCCACGGGCTTTTTCGCGCGCCTGGTCCAGGGCTACGTGATACGACAGGATCAGCGGGCAGGACGGGCTGATACGCAGGCGCTCGCGCACCGGTACGCCTTTCTCTTCCAGCTTGGTGATTTCACGCAGCAGGGCGTCCGGTGCAACCACCACGCCGTTGCCGATCAGGCACTGTACGCCTTCGCGCAGTACGCCCGACGGAATCAGGTGCAGGACGGTTTTCTCGCCGTCGATCACCAGCGTGTGGCCTGCGTTGTGGCCACCCTGGTAGCGCACTACGGCGGCAGCATGTTCGGTCAGCAGATCAACGATCTTGCCTTTGCCCTCATCACCCCACTGGGTGCCCAGGACTACGACATTCTTACCCATAACACTTGTCCTCATTCGCGCAAACTTGGCGCCGGCAGCCGCCGGCGGGAAAACTTAAGGAACCAGCGGCAATACTTGCCAAAGCCCGTTCTGCAGCATCAATTGCCGGTCGCAGTCCGCTTCGCGGGCAGCGGCCAAAGGTTGCCCAGGCAGCGCCTGAACGACACGCCGACCCTCGCCGCGCAACTGACAGACCGTCTGCCAGAGAGCCGCATCCGCACTGTCAGGCATCCAGATACCGCCAGACGGTAGCTCGACTTCAGCACGCCCCAGGGTCACCAGGGTTTTCAAATCGGTGGAAAAGCCAGTCGCCGGACGGGCACGACCGAAGTCTGCGCCGATATCGTCATAACGACCGCCCTGGGCGATAGCCTGCCCGACACCCGGGACAAACACCGCAAACACCACACCGGTGTGGTAGTGGTAGCCACGCAGCTCACCCAGATCAAAATACAGGGGCAGTTCCGGGAAGCGCACGGACAATCGCTCGGCGATAGCCAGCAGATCGTCGAGCGCGGCGATGACCGGCGCCGGAGCGCCAGCCAGACGCACGCGCGCCGCTGCCAGCACTTCACGCCCACCGCACAGGTCGACCAGCGCACGCAACATCGCCGCCAGATCAGCCGGCAGTCCTTCGGTAAGCTCGATGACCTCATCGATGGCCTTGCGCTGCAGAGCATCGAACAACTGTTGCTCGACCTCGCCGGACAAACCGGCTGCACGAGCCAGACCACGGTAGATACCGACATGCCCGAGGTCCATGTGCACGTCCGGCACGTCGGCCAGTTGCAGCATCGCCAGCATCAGACTGATGACCTCGACGTCACTGCTCGGACTGGCATCGCCATACAACTCGGCACCCAACTGGATCGGGCTGCGCGAAGTCGACAACGCCCGAGGCTGGGCATGCAACACACTGCCGGCGTAGCACAAGCGGTTCGGCCCTTCACGACGCAAGGTGTGGGCGTCGATACGCGCCACCTGCGGCGTGATATCAGCCCGAAAGCCCATCTGCCGCCCCGACTGCGGGTCGATAACCTTGAAGGTACGCAGGTCCAGATCCTGACCGGCGCCGGTCAGCAAGGACTCCAGGTACTCGATATGCGGGGTGACAACGAACTCATAGCCCCAGCTCTGGAACAGATCCAACACCTGGCGACGCGCCACTTCGATGCGCGCCGCTTCAGGCGGCAGTACTTCTTCGATGCCATCTGGCAAGAGCCAGCGGTCTACCGTTGCCATTACGCCTTTCCCCTATGATCCGGGCGGCAAGCCCACAGGCGAGCCTTGAGTGAAGCAGAAAATGGTTAACGCGCGCGCAAGCAAGGCGCGACGAAACAGCCGAAACCGGCTTCGCCTACCACTTTCCTCGAAAAACCTGTCGGGTCGATCAACCCGTTTTCTGCTCATCTGCCGCCAATCAAACATGCAGACGCAAAAAAGCCGGGAATTTCCCGGCTGCCGCATCATACACCCGTTTTCCGAAAGGATCACCCCGCCAGGCGTTTTAGCCGCCCGGCGGGTGTGTTGATGCGCGATGGATCAGGGCTTGGCTTTTTCCAGGTAGTGGAAAAAGTCGCTGCTCGGGTCCAGTACCAACACGTCGCTCTTGTTCGCAAAGCTTTCACGGTAGGCACGCAGGCTGCGATAGAACGCATAAAACTCCTGGTCCTGGCCATAGGCCTTGGAATAGATGGCAGCGGCCTGGGCATCACCGTCACCGCGAGTTTCCTCGGACTGACGATAGGCTTCGGCCAGCAGTACACGACGCTGACGATCGGCATCGGCACGAATACCTTCGGCCAACTCGTTACCCTTGGCGCGATGCTCACGAGCCTCACGCTCACGCTCGGTGCTCATGCGCTCGAACACGCTGCGGTTCACTTCCTTCGGCAGGTCGATAGCCTTGACCCGGACATCGATCACCTCGATACCCAGTTCCTTCTCGGCCATCTTGTTCAGCGATGCAGTGATGTCCGCCATCAGCGCATCACGCTCACCGGAGACCACTTCATGCAGGGTGCGCTTACCGAACTGGTCACGCAGCCCGGACTCCAGGCGGCGGGACAGACGTTCGTCGGCGATCTGCTTGAGGCCGGAAGTCGCGGTGTAGAAGCGCTCGGCATCCTTGACCCGCCACTTGGCGTAGGCATCGACCATCACGGCTTTCTTCTCCAGCGTCAGGAAACGCTGGGTCGGGGCATCCAGGGTCATCAGGCGGGCATCGAACTTGCGCACCTGGTTGACGTAGGGAACCTTCACGTGAAGACCGGGCTGAACGTCGGTCTGGACCACACGACCGAATTGCAGCAGGACGGCGCGCTCGGTCTGCGACACGATGTAGAAACAGTTCCAGCCAGCCAGCACCACAATGACGCCAACAATCAGGGCGATCAGCGATTTATTGCTCATCAGCGGCTCTCCCTTGTGCGCGTTTGCGGCAGATCAGTGATATGCGGCGTGGCATCCGTATTGCTGCTGGCCGCGGCCGAACCGGTGACCGGCGAGCTACCCGCCGGGCTGTTCTGGATCATCTTGTCCAACGGCAGATACAACAGGTTGCTCTGGCCGTTCTTGTTACCAGTCACGAGCACCTTGCTGGTATTGCTGAAGACTTCCTGCATGGTGTCCAGGTACAGGCGCTGGCGAGTGACTTCCGGAGCCTTGCGGTACTCGGCGACCAGCTTGGTGAAGCGATCGGCCTCACCCTTGGCACGGGAAACGACTTCGTCGCGATAACCGTTGGCGTCCTCGATGATGCGCTGGGCCTGACCACGGGCTTCCGGCACGACACCGTTGGCGTAACCTTCGGCCTGGTTGCGCGAGCGCTGCTCGTCTTCACGGGCACGGATCACGTCATCGAAGGCTTCCTGGACTTCACGCGGCGCTGCGGCGCTCTGCACGTTGACCTGGGTCACGGTAATACCGGTGCGATAGGTATCGAGGAAACGCTGCAGGCGTTCCTTGATTTCGCTGGCCATCTGCTCGCGACCTTCGGTCAGCACCTGATCCATGGCGGTGGAGCCCACCACATGGCGCAGGGCGCTGTCGGTCGCTTGCTGCAGGCTGATCTCCGGCTGATCGACGTTCAGCACGAAGTCCTGCAGGTTGGTGATCTTGTACTGCACGGTCAGCGGCACTTCGACGATGTTCTCGTCTTCGGTCAGCATCTGCCCCTGCTTGGTGTAGGCACGCTCACGCGTGACGTTTTCCATGTACTTCCTGTCGATCGGCGGGAAATAGATATTCAGACCCGGACCGACCGTCTCGTAGTACTTGCCGAAGCGCAGCACCACGGCCTGCTCCTGCTCGTCAACGACATACACGGCGCTGTACAGCCAGACAGCCGCCAGCACGACGAGACCGATGCCCAGCAGGCCGAAACCACCGCCATTGCCGCCCGATCCACCACCGTCGTCATTGCGTTTCTTTCCGCCACCGAACAACCCATTCAGGCTTTCCTGCAGCTTGCGGAAGGCTTCGTCGAGATCCGGAGGGCCCTTGCGGTCGCCATTGTTACGACGCTTGCCACCCCAGGGATCCTGATTGTTCGAATTGCCACCCGGCTCATTCCAAGCCATAGCGCTCTCCATCTGATAAAGCAAAGACGCACCCACGGCGCGCCGACCAATGCTACAGAATGCCTGCGACAGCGGCACAACCGCTTTGTCAGGCTTTTATTGCAAAGTGTGTTGTTCGATGAACTCGGGCGGTTTCATGCCTTCGCGCGAGACCAATCGATTGAACTCGGTCATTGGCAGACGAATCGACAAAAGACAGGCGCCTTCTTCGTCATGTTCTTCCTTCTGAACCGCCCCCAACTCGAAGAACTGTGCACGCAGTCGAGCAAAACGCTGTGGCAAGCGCAAGGTGCCGACGAACAAATCATTGCCCAGCAACTCGGCAATCGCCTGTTCAAGCAGCTCCAGACCAACGCCCTCGCGCGCCGAAAGCCAGACCCGCTGCGGCTTGCCATCTTCGCCACGCTGGATCTGCGGCTCGACACCCTCGAGCAGATCGAGTTTGTTATACACCTCGAGGATCGGCAAGTCCTGGGCACCGATCTCGCCCAGCACCACCATCACCTGTTCGATCTGCAGCATCCGGTCCGGCTCGGCGGCATCGATCACGTGCAGCAGCAGGTCGGAGTTGCTCGACTCTTCGAGCGTAGCCCGAAATGCCTCGACCAGGTTATGCGGCAGATGTCGGATGAAGCCCACGGTATCAGCCAGCACGATCGGCCCGAGGTCATCGAGGTCGAGGCGGCGCAGGGTCGGGTCGAGGGTCGCGAACAGTTGATCCGCGGCATACACCTCGGAGTCGGTGACCGTGTTGAAGAGTGTGGATTTGCCGGCGTTGGTGTAGCCGACCAGCGATACGGTCGGGATATCGGCGCGCTTGCGCCCACGCCGGGACTGCTCGCGCTGGCTGCGAACCTTTTCCAGGCGGCCCTTGATCTGCCGCAGGCGGACCCGCAACAGGCGCCGGTCGGTTTCCAGCTGGGTTTCACCGGGACCACGCAGGCCGATACCGCCCTTCTGCCGCTCCAGGTGGGTCCAGCCGCGTACCAGGCGCGTGCTCATGTGCTCAAGCTGGGCCAGTTCGACCTGGAGCTTGCCTTCATGGGTACGTGCGCGCTGAGCGAAAATATCGAGAATCAGGCCCGTGCGATCAAGCACGCGACACTCGAAAGCACGTTCGAGGTTACGTTCCTGACTGGGCGTGAGGATGTGATTGAAAATCACGATGTCGATCTGCTCGGCCTTGACCAGGTCGCGAAGCTCCTCGACCTTGCCAGTGCCAATCAGATATTTGGCGGTTGGCCGATGACGCGGCACGCTGAACAGCGCGACGGTCTCGGCGCCAGCCGATGACGCCAACTCCTGAAACTCCTGCGGATCTTCGCGCGCCTCAGGGTCCTGACCTTCCAAGTGAACGAGAATGGTTCGCTCACCACCACCGTGGCGCTCAAAGAACAAAGGAGACTCCTATCAGGCGTTACCTGGCTCAGCGTCGCCCTGTTCGGATTCGGTTGCGCTAGGCAGGCGAATTGGACGAACCGGCACCACTGTAGAGATAGCGTGCTTGTAGACCATCTGGCTCACGGTGTTCTTCAGCAGAATCACGAACTGGTCGAAGGATTCGATCGTGCCCTGCAGTTTGATCCCGTTGACCAGGTAGATGGAAACCCCGACTTTCTCTTTACGCAAGGTATTCAAGTAAGGGTCTTGTAGCGAATGCCCTTTTGACATGTGCCGCACTCCTTTAAGGATCAATAATAAAAAATGAGCAAACAGTGACTTGTGCCGCTACCCCCCAAGGATAGACGGCATTTACAGGGACTCAGCTCAATATGGAGATCGTCCCCAAGTATTTCAAGGCGCGTGGCAGATTGCCGCAATCCAGGCTGTCCAACCAGTGCAAATCAGCCCAGCTGCGCAGCCAGGTAAACTGGCGCTTCGCCAATTGGCGCGTTGCGATGATGCCGCGCTCGCGCATTTCAGCTGACGTCAGCTTGCCATCCAGATGATCCCAGACTTGCCTGTAGCCTACAGCACGTATAGACGGCAACCCGACATGCAGGTCACTTCTCTTACGCAGGGCTACGACCTCATCTATGAACCCCTGTTCCAACATTTGTGTGAATCTTTGTGCAATCCGGTCATGCAGCACCTGGCGATTCGCTGGAGCGATGGCCAGATTGGCGACAGTATAGGGTAATTGCGGGCGTCCCGAAGCGGCTGCATCAGTACTTTGCGCAGATTGTCGCTGCCGATGGGCCGTCATGCTCAAGCCACTGACCCGATACACCTCCAGTGCCCGGCTCAATCGTTGCGGGTCATTGGGGTGAATCCGCGCCGCCGACTCCGGGTCGATACTTGCCAACTGTTCGTGCAGGGCTTGCCAACCCAGGCGCGCCGCCTGTTCCTCGATCTCGGCGCGAACCTCTGGGTCCGCCGCCGGCATATCCGCCAGGCCTTCGAGCAAAGCCTTGTAGTAGAGCATCGTACCGCCCACCAGCAGGGGGATTTTGCCGCGCGCGGTGATCTCGGCCATGGCCGCCAGAGCATCATGGCGGAATTCGGCCGCCGAATAGCTCTGTGCCGGGTCGAGGATATCGATCAGACGATGCGGAAACTGGGCCAGCAGCGCCTTCGAAGGCTTGGCGGTGCCGATGTCCATGCCCCGGTAAACCAGGGCGGAATCGACACTGATCAACTCGCAGGGCAGTACCTTGGTCAATTCGATGGCCAGATCGGTCTTGCCGGCCGCCGTGGGCCCCATCAGGAAAATCGCTGGTGGGAGGGTTTTCGAAGCTGTCATCAACGTCCGCGCAGGAAAAGTTTGTCCAGGTCATCAAGACCCAGTTGAGTCCAGGTCGGACGCCCATGGTTGCACTGGCCGCTGCGCTCGGTATTTTCCATATCCCGCAGCAAACCGTTCATTTCCGGCAGGGCCAGGCGCCGATTGGCGCGCACGGCACCATGACAGGCCATGGTTCCGAGCAATTCGTTCAGATGCGCCTGGATGCGATCGCTGGTGCCGTACTCCATCAGGTCTGCCAGCACATCCTGCACCAGCCGGTTGGCTTCGGCCTGCTTGAGCAGGGCCGGAATCTGGCGGATGGCGATACTTTCCGGCCCCAACCGTTGCAGTTCGAAGCCCAGGCGCTGAAACCAGACCGCGTGCTCCTCGGCACAGTCGGCCTCGCGCTGGCTCAGCGCCAGGGACTCGGGCACCAGCAGCGGCTGGCCACTGAGGCCCTCGCTGGCCATGGCGATCTTGAGCCGTTCGTACATGATTCGCTCGTGGGCGGCGTGCATATCCACAAGCACCAGGCCCTGGGCGTTCTCAGCGAGGATGTAGATGCCCTTGAGTTGTGCCAGGGCATAGCCCAGCGGCGGCACATCGCCCTGGCCTTCGGGCAGGGCCGGTACGCCCGCCTCGGGCAAGGGCGCGAAAAACTCGCGATAGACGCTTTGCGTCTCTGCGACTGGCGGCATCTGCGTCGATTGCGGACGATACTGATATTGATACCCGGCACCGGAACCCGATCCGGCAGCCGGTGTAGAAGGCGAAAATGGCTGGGACTGCGACTGCTCCAACAGGTTGGCGGCGAGGCGCATCTCCCCCTGCGGGCCGAACTCGCCCGCCTCGAGCCCCGTGGGACGGACGATCCCGGCTACCGCCGCAGGCGCCGCCAACTGGTCTTCCGGCCGCACATCGCCAAGGGCACGGTGCAGCGTGCCATAGAGGAAGTCGTGGACCATGCGCCCATCACGAAAACGCACCTCGTGCTTGGTCGGGTGCACGTTGACGTCGACCGCTGCCGGATCGACCTCCAGGAACAGCACGAAAGTCGGGTGCCGCCCGTTGAACAGCACGTCGCGATAGGCCTGGCGCACCGCGTGAGCCACCAGCTTGTCACGGACCGCACGGCCATTGACATAGAAATACTGCAAGTCGGCCTGGCTACGGGAGAAGGTCGGCAAACCGACCCAGCCCCACAAATGCAGGCCATTACGCTCGACGTCGATCGGCAGCGCCTGCTCGAGAAAGCCCGAACCGCAGACTGCCGCCACACGCCGGGCACGGGCCGCATCGTCATGGGCTTCGTGCAGGGCAAGAATGCCCTTGCCGTTGTGCCGCAGATGAAAGGCCACATCGAAGCGGGCCAGCGCCAGGCGCTTGATCACCTCTTGCAGGTGGTCGAACTCGGTTTTCTCGGCCTTGAGGAACTTGCGGCGAGCCGGGGTATTGAAAAACAGGTCGCGCACTTCCACCGACGTACCGACCGGGTGGGCCGCCGGCTGAACCCGGGCTTCCATCTCACGCCCTTCGGTTTCCACCTGCCAGGCCTGATCGGCGTCGCGGGTTCGCGAGGTCAGGGTCAGGCGGGCCACGGAGCTGATGGATGCCAGGGCCTCACCGCGAAAGCCCAGGCTCATCACCTGCTCAAGGTCTTCCAGATTGCGAATCTTGCTGGTGGCATGGCGCGCCAGGGCCAGCGGTAACTCTTCGGAGGAGATGCCACTGCCATCGTCGCGCACCCGCAGCAGCTTGACCCCAGCCTGTTCGACATCCACATCGATACGCCTGGCGCCGGAGTCGAGGCTGTTTTCCAGCAACTCCTTGATCACCGAAGCCGGCCGCTCGACCACCTCGCCCGCGGCAATCTGGTTGGCCAGACGCGGGCTGAGCAGCTCGATACGGGCGCGCTCGCTCACATTCGACTCGCTCATTGCTTGGCCGCCAATTCAGTGCCTGGAATGGTCAGGGTCTGACCCACCTTGAGTTCATCGCTGCTCAGACTGTTGACGCTGCGCAGGGTTGCCACCGACACCTGATAGCGCACAGCCAGCATCGCCAGCGTCTCGCCCGGCGCAACGCGATGATCACGCGGCCCCTGGGCGATCTTGCCGGAGTCGCGCAACCAGGCGATGTAGGTGCCCGGCGGCGGGTTCTGCTGGAAGAACTGGCGGATGCCGCTGCTGATGGACCGAGCCAGCGCCTGCTGGTGGTTGGTCGAGGCCAGCTTGGAGGCTTCGTTGGAGTTGGAAATGAACCCGGTTTCCACCAGGATCGACGGAATATCCGGCGATTTGAGCACCATGAAGCCCGCCTGCTCGACCCGCTGCTTGTGCAGGGGAGTGACCCGGCCAATATTGCTCAGCACCTTCTGCCCGACGTTCAGGCTGGAGGTCATGGACGCCGTCATCGACAGGTCCAGCAGCACGCCGGCAAGCATCTTGTCCTTGTCGTCGAGGCTGACGTTGCCAGCACCGCCGATCAGGTCGGAACGGTTTTCACTGTCGGCCAGCCAGCGCGCGGTCTCGGACGTCGCGCCGCGATCAGACAGGGCGAACACCGAAGCACCGAACGCGGCCGCCGACGGTGCGGCATCGGCGTGGATCGAGACGAACAGGTCCGCACCTTTCTTGCGGGCGATTTCAGTACGTCCGCGCAATGGAATGAAGTAGTCGCCGGTACGGGTCAGTTCGGCGCGATAGCCCTTCTGGCCATTGACCTGGCGCTGCAACTCACGGGCGATCGACAACACCACGTCTTTCTCGTGCTGGCCACGCGAGCCGGAGGCGCCCGGGTCTTCACCGCCGTGACCGGCATCGATCACCACAATGATATCGCGCTTGCCGGCAGGGGCCGGCGGCAGCTTGATCGCCGGCTCGGCTGGCGTCACGGGCACGGCTGGCAAGGTGGCCACGCTCGGCGTCGGATTGGAGGCAGGCGTCGGCGGCGGTGCCGCATCGGCCGGATTGTCGAACAGGTCAACCACCAGACGGTTGCCATACTGCGCATTCGGCGCCAGGGTGAAGCTCTTGGGAGTCACCGCTTTTTTCAGGTCGACCACCACCCGCAGGTCGGTCGGTGTGCGCTGGGCGGCACGTACGCTGGTGATCGGCGTGTTGGCGGTCGGCACGTTCAATGGTCCGGCCAAGGTCGCGCCATTGATGTCGATCACCAGGCGATCGGGTGCCGTCAGCGTGAAGACGCTGTGCTGGACCGAACCGGACAGGTCGAACACCAGCCGTGTGTTATCCGGGGCTCGCCACAGTCGAACACTTTTGACCTGTGTCGCCGCCACGGCATCCACGGTCAGTGCCGCAAACAACAATCCTGCGACTGCAAGCAACGCGCGAAAGCGCATACCAAACCCCATCTTCTATTTGAACTCCAATGCCAATGCGGCACACCAGGCATCGCCTCGCGGCCCTTGGGACAACAAACGCAGCGAACGCCCGCCATCCTGCGGGCTAATGGTAATGGTCAGGTCGGGCTTTGGCAAAAAGCCTGCCCCCTTGTCGGGCCATTCGATCAGGCACAGCGCATCGCCTGTGAAATAGTCGCGAATCCCCAGGTATTCAAGCTCTTCCGGATCGACCAGCCGGTACAGGTCAAAATGATACGCCCTGACTTCAGCGAATTCGTACGGCTCAACGAGCGTAAACGTCGGACTCTTGACCGCTCCGGTATGCCCAAGCCCGCGAATGATGCCCCGCGACAGCGTGGTCTTGCCGGCCCCCAGGTCGCCTTCGAGGAAGATCACCCCGACACCGCCGGTCACTTCGGCGATTTTCTGGCCAAACTCCACCATGCGCTGTTCATCAGGCAGTTGAAGGGTTAATTCAGGCACGGCGATTGTTCCTCCAACAACTGACGAATGACTGGAATCAGATCACTGGCCGCCAGCCCACGGCCTTTTTCACCTTGCAACTCACCCGCGCGGGCATGCAACCAGACGGCCAGGCAAGCCGCCTCGAACCCTGCCATGCCCTGGGCCCGCAACGCCCCGATCAAACCCGCCAGAACATCACCCAGCCCCGCCGTAGCCATTGCCGGGTGGCCATGATTACAGACCGAAACCCGCCCATCGGGCGCGGCAATCAGGCTGCCGGCGCCCTTGAGCACACAGACCGTCTGATATTTCGCCGCCAACGCGCGCACCACGCTGACCCGGTCGGCCTGCACCTGGGCGGTCGACACCCCCAGCAATCGCGCAGCTTCTGCAGGATGCGGCGTCATCACACTGTCGACCGGCAGGTGCGTCCCGCCCTGGGCCAGCAGGTTCAGCGCATCGGCATCCCAGACCTGCGCCACTGCGGTATTCGCCGCGACCGACAGCAGGCTGCGGCTCCAGGCGGACTGCCCGAGCCCCGGCCCGACCACCAGCACGCTGGCCTTCTGAAGCGTTGCCATCAACTGATTGGCCGACTCGACACCCAGCACCATCACTTCCGGCAGACGCGCCAGCGCTGCGACCACATGCTCGGCACGCGTCGCCAGTGACACCAGCCCGGCCCCACCACGCAAGGCGGTCTCGGCGCTGAGCAGGATCGACCCGCCAAAATGCCGGTCGCCACCGATCAGCAGGACATGCCCGAACTGGCCCTTGTGAGCGTCCGATTGACGCGCGGGAAGGCTCGGCAAGGTAGCGAGGGTCAGCGACTGAATATCGGGAAAAGGGGGTTTAGTTTGCGGCATGCGTCGTTCGGCTCCGATGTCTGGCAGAATTATACGCACCAAAGCCTAGGTTTCTCCCGTCTCATGCCTGTAAATAGCGTCGACCTTCCCGCCCTTGCCCACTCCATCAAACAATGGGCTCGCGAACTGGGCTTCCAGCAGGTCGGCATTGCGGGCCTGGAACTGGGTGAACATGAGCAGCATCTGCAACGCTGGCTCGATGCAGGCTATCACGGCGACATGGACTACATGGGCGCCCACGGCAGCAAACGCTCGCACCCGGACGAACTGGTCCCCGGCACGCTGCGGGTCGTCTCACTGCGCATGGACTACCTGCCGGGCGACACGCAGATGGTCCAGCGCCTGGCCGAACCGGAAAAAGCCTACGTCTCGCGCTACGCCCTTGGGCGCGATTACCACAAGCTGATCCGTAAACGCCTGCAGCAATTGGCCGAACGGATCCAGCAGGTGATCGGCCCCTTTGGTTATCGCGCCTTCGTCGACAGCGCCCCGGTCCTGGAAAAGGCCATCGCCGAACAGGCCGGTCTGGGCTGGATCGGCAAGAACACCCTGGTACTCAATCGCAAGGCCGGCAGCTACTTCTTTCTCGGCGAGCTGTTCGTCGACCTGCCGCTGCCGGTGGACGAGCCTCACGCAACGGAACATTGCGGACGCTGCACGGCGTGCATGGATATCTGTCCGACAGCCGCATTCGTCGGACCTTACATGCTGGACGCCCGACGCTGCATTTCCTACCTGACCATCGAACTCAAGACCGCTATCCCGGAAGAATTGCGACCCCTGATCGGCAACCGGGTATTCGGCTGCGACGACTGCCAGGTCGTCTGCCCCTGGAACCGTTTCGCCCGTCCGTCCGCCGAGAACGACTTCCAGCCCCGACACAGCCTGGATAATGCCGGGTTGGCAGAGCTGTTCCGCTGGGATGAAGAGACCTTCCTGAAAAACACCGAGGGTTCGCCGCTGCGCCGCGCCGGTTACGAACGCTGGTTGCGCAACCTGGCCGTCGGCCTGGGCAATGCACCGTCGACCATCGCAGTACTCGAGGCCCTCGACAGCCGGCGGGATTATCCGTCCGAGCTGGTCCAGGAACACGTGCAATGGGCCCTGCGCCAGCATGCAGAGCGGGCCGCCCCGTCCTGATCCCGTCAGGCCTCGTCGTTATAGACGAACTTGGGCATTTCCCAGTGAAACCGGATGGCCAACAGGCGCAGCAGGAAGCCGCCGAACAGCGTGATCAGCACCGCCTGCTCACTGGGCAGTTGCCAATAGGTGCAACCAAGAAAACACCAGGCGGCAGCGAAGGAGACGCTGGCATAGAGTTCACGACGGAACACCAGCGGGATGTCGTTGCAGAAGATATCCCGCAATACGCCACCAAAAACCCCGGTGATCACCCCACTGACCGATGCCACCATCATCCCCTGTCCCATCTCCAGGGCCGTCAGGCAGCCGATCAGCGTGAAAGCCACCAGCCCCAGGGCATCGAGCACCAGGAACAGCGAGCGCAAGTGGCGCATCAGCGGTGCGATGAACACCGTCACCAGGGCGGCGACCGAGGTCAGCACCAGGTATTCCGGGTGCTTGACCCAGGTCAGCGGATAATGCCCCAGCAATACATCACGGACCGAACCGCCGCCGAGGGCGGTGACGCAGGCGATCAGCACCACACCGAACCAGTCCATGCCGCGCCGCCCGGCTGACAAGGCGCCCGTCATGGCTTCGGCGGTAATGGCGACGAGGTAGAGCATCAGCAGCATGATGGCGGTCCGGGCAGGAGAAGGCGCGCAGTCTACTCATTTGGGCTGCGCACCAAAAGAGCGCAACCACGCCGCAACCGATCAGAACCTGATGAAGTGCTTGCGGTAGTGCTGCAGCTCGGCAATCGACTCGCGGATATCGTCCAGAGCCAGATGGGTACTGCCCTTCTGGAAGCTGTCACGCACTTCCGGCGCCCAGCGCGCCGCCAGCTCTTTCAGGGTGGAAACATCCAGGTTGCGGTAGTGGAAATAGCGTTCCAGGGACTTCATGTGGCGCGCGAGAAAGCGGCGGTCCTGGCAGATGCTGTTGCCACAGATCGGCGACTTGCCCTTGGGCACCCACTGTTCCAGAAAGGCAATGGTCTGCGCCTCGGCCTCGGCCATGCTGATGCGGCTATCGCGGACACGCTGGGTCAGACCCGAACCGCCATGCTGGCGAGTGTTCCACTCATCCATGCCGGCCAGGATTTCGTCGCTCTGGTGGATAGCGATCACCGGACCTTCGGCCAGGGTGTTCAGGTTGCTGTCGGTAACGATGGTGGCCATTTCGATGATCACATCGGTGTCCGGGTCGAGACCGGTCATCTCGAGGTCGATCCAGATGAGGTTCTGTGGATTTTGCATAGCGTGACTCCTCGGCATAGCCAAACAGTTTAGCGCAGGCTGCGCTTGCCGGGCGTGCTAAACTCGCGACCGCTTGACCCTCACCGACGATTCGACGATACGGAACACCAATGGCCAAACGCCAGCTCAACCGCCGCCAGAACTGGCGCATCGAAAAGATTCAGGGCGAACGCGCCGCACGCGCCGCCAAACGCGAATCACAGGCCGTGGACGCACTGGAGGGCGGCGACCTGGGACCCGAACAGACGGGCCTGGTGATTGCGCACTTCGGCGTGCAAGTCGAAGTCGAGGCGCTGGAAGGAGAACTCGCGGGTCAGGTCTTCCGTTGCCACCTGCGGGCCAACCTGCCAGCCCTGGTGACCGGCGACCGGGTGGTCTGGCGCGCCGGCAACCAGGGCATCGGCGTGATCGTCGCACAGCTGCCACGCAACACCGAGCTCAAGCGCCCGGACAGTCGTGGCCAGCTCAAACCCGTAGCGGCCAACGTCGACATGATCGTGATCGTCTTCGCCCCGCTGCCAGAACCCCATGCCAACCTGATCGACCGCTACCTGGTAGCCGCCGAGCATGCCGGCATTCGGCCGCTGCTATTGCTGAACAAGTTCGACTTGATCGATGAGCACAACGCCCCGGCCCTGAATGCCCTGTTGGCGGTCTATCGGCAACTGGGCTATCCGCTGCTGGAAGTATCGGCCCACCACGGCAACGGCATGGAGCAGCTCCAACAGCAGTTGGACGGACGCATCAGCGTATTCGTCGGCCAGTCCGGGGTCGGCAAGTCCTCGCTGGTCAACAGCCTGCTGCCGGAAGTGGAAACCCGCGTCGGCCCACTCTCCGAGCTGTCCGGCCAAGGTACTCACACCACCACCACCGCGCGCCTGTTCCACTTCCCGGGCGGCGGCGAACTGATCGACTCGCCGGGGATTCGCGAATTCGGCCTGGGCCATGTCAGCCGTGACGATGTCGAGGCCGGCTTCATCGAGTTCACCGACTTGCTCGGCACCTGCCGTTTCCGCGATTGCAAACATGACCGCGAACCCGGCTGCGCGCTGCTCAAGGCACTGGAAGATGGCCGTATCCAGCAGCAGCGGATGAACAGCTACCGCTCGATCATTGCCAGCCTGCCGCAAGACAGCTATTGAAGTCGCCAAAATGAAAAGGCCGCGATCATCGCGGCCTTTTCATTTGCGTCAGGAGCCAGTCTTGGGCTTGCCTGTCTCGTCCATCTTCAACGTGCCCTGTTCGAAGATATTCAAGCGTTGCCGGACCTCATGAGCCGGCAGCGGTTGCTTGTCCGCCGGTAGTGCATTCGGATCAGCCGGCGCAGCGTTCGATGCACCCGGTGCACCTGGTGCGCCGGGTGCAACGGGCGCGGCATCCGGCGTGGCTTCATCCGCGCCCTGCTCGCCCTCGATGGCTTTCTGGGCCTTCTTGGTCAGCACCACGATATCGATGCGGCGGTTGACCGGATTGAACGGATCAGCCTTGTCGAACAGTGCCGACGAGGCATAACCGACCACACGTGCCACTTGCGAGTCTGGATAGCGGCCAGCCACCAGGGCCCGACGCGCGGCGTTGGCACGGTTGGCCGACAGCTCCCAGTTACCGAAGTCGCCCGTACCGGAGTAAGGCTTGGCATCGGTATGACCGCTGATACTGACCTTGTTCGGCACTGCCTTGATGGTGTCGGCCATCGCCAGCAGGATGTCTTCGAAATAAGGCTTCAGGCGCGCACTGCCGGAGTCGAACATCGGCCGGTTTTCCGCGTCCATGATCTGGATGCGCAAACCGTCCGGAGTAATCTCGAACAGGATCTGGTCCTTGAATTTCTGCAGTTGCGGGCTTTCGTCGACCTTGTTCTGCAACTCTTGCAGCAACAGTTCCAGGCGCTCTTTCTCGACCTGCTCGGCCATGTTCTCCACCTGATCGGTGTCGACCGTGACCTTGTCCGGCTGCGGCTGGGACTTCACTTCCGGATTGAGCGTCTTGTCCGGCGCCAGCGTCGGCGAACCGCCCAGGTCGATGATGTAGGGCGTTCCGCTCTCGGAGAAACCGATCGGGTCCTTGAAGTAACCGGCGATGGCGATCTTCTGCTCCGGGGTCGCGGTGGACAGCAGCCACAACACCAGAAAGAACGCCATCATCGCTGTCGCGAAGTCGGCGAAGGCGATTTTCCAGGCACCGCCATGGTGCCCGCCGCCAAAGCGCTTGACGCGCTTGATGATGATCGGCTGATTATTCTCCATGACTCAGCGACCGCGAACCGCTTGTTCCAGCTCGGCGAAGCTCGGCCGGTGCTTCGGATAGAGAACCTTGCGCCCGAACTCCACCGCCAGGGATGGTGGCATGCCGGAAGCCGACGCGACCAGGGAGGCCTTGATCGCCTCGTAGACGTTCACCTCTTCCTTGGCATCGTGGGCCAGACATTGAGCCAGCGGCCCGAAGAAGCCGTAGGCGGCGAGAATACCGAAGAAGGTACCCACCAGTGCCGCACCCACGTGCATACCGATGGACTTCTGGTCGCCCTCCCCCAGGGAGGCCATGGTCACCACAATACCCAGTACCGCCGCAACGATACCGAAACCGGGCATGCCGTCAGCCACACCAGTGACGGCATGGGACGGATGTTCGAGTTCTTCCTTCATGCTCAACAGTTCCATGTCGAACAGGCCTTCCAGCTCGTGGGGAGCCATGTTGCCCGAGGACATGATACGCAGGTAGTCACAGATGAACGCGGTCATGCGCTCATCCTTGAGGACCGCGGGGTATTTGGCGAAGATCGGGCTGGCTGCGGCATCCTCGATGTCGCCCTCGATCGCCATCATCCCTTCGCGACGGCTCTTGTTGAGGATCTCGTAGATCAGCCCCAACACTTCCATGTAGAAGGCGTGGCTGAACCGCGAGCCGAACATGCCGAGGGATTTTTTGACCACGTGCATGGTCATATAGCCAGGGTTGGACTGCAGGAAAGCGCCCAGTGCAGCACCGCCGATGATCATCACCTCGAAGGGCTGGATCAGGGCCGCAATCTTGCCGTGGGAGAGCACGTATCCGCCGAGCACGCTCGCGAATACGACAATGATGCCGATGATTTTAGCCATAGAATGAGAGTACTTGTCGAGTCGGGTTCAAGGTCATATTCGGAAGTTAATAAATCTCTTCTTCTATTTATCGGCGAATCTGCGCCAGACTATAGCCAGTTCAGGCGAAAAGCCAGAAAACCGGCGGCGCATGGCTTGTGCAGCAGTGTCTGCGCCGCGCCGCCAGGCCCGTTCCAGGGCACCTCAACGGTGATGATCGCGCTTAATCATGACAAATGAAACGAATGCATCCAGTGCAAGACCGAACACCCTGCAAGGCTGGATCAAGCTGCTGCAGGGCGTGTGCCTGCCCGTCCCACAGGATAGTCATGACCGGGTCTGCCGGGCCATTGCCGACAGCCGCAGCTCGCTGCGCGACATCGCCGATTTAATGCAGGATAGCCCAGCCCTGGCGTTGAGCGTAATTTGCGAAGCCAACCACCACACCCAAGGCAGCATGAGCGAGCCGGCCGAGAACCTCGAGATCGCGATCAACCGCCTCGGCCTGAAACGCACCGCAGAACTGCTCGAGCGCCTGCCCGCGCGAATGCCGGAAGAAATCCCGGTCGCTCTGCGTCAGTTGCAGTTGATCAGCCAGCACGCCAGCCAACAGGCCAACGGTCTGTTCGCCGCACGCCTGGCCAGGCTCTGGCAGGACATCCACTGGGGTAGTCTGCTGTTCCTCGCGCCACTCTGGCCACTGGCACTGACCCACCCCAAGCTGCTCGAAGCCTGGGAGTTGCGGGTGCTGCAAAAACACGAACCGGCCGGCAGGGTTGAACGAGAGCTGTTCGGTGTGCGCCTGCTGGAGCTGTGCCAGGCCATGGCCGAGTTCTGGCGCCTACCGGTGTGGGTGACCCAGGGCTATCAAGTGTTACTGAACGAGCGCAAGACCCTCGCCAGGGTGATGCACATCGCCCGCGACAATAATCAGCGCCTGCGCCAGCAGCAGCAACTGGATGCCGATCCGGACCTGCGCCGCTGGCTGAACCAGCCCGCCAACACCGTGCTGCTGGCCAATGGTCTGGCCCTGGCGGCGCAACAGGCCTGGAACGGCCCTCATTGCCTGCGCTGGCAATACCTGTCGAGCCTCTATCTGCAGCAACCCATGAGCGAGCTGCAGCAGCAGATCCACCAGCAAGCGGCCCAGAGTGCCAACCAGCATTCGATGCAGGACCTGTGGCACCCGGCCGAGGCGCTGATCTGGCCCTGGCATGTGCGCCGCCTGCATGCCGACCAAGTGCCAGCCGCTGCCCCCAGCGCCGAAGCAATGGTCATCTGGCGTCGGCACTGCGCACAACTGCTGGCCGAACCCAGCCGGTTCAGCAATGCCATGCACCTGACCACCGTGGCCCGCGATGCGCTGGTGGCCTGTGGCCTGCGCCGGGTGATGATCCTGATGACCGACCGCAGCCGCACCGCCCTGCGCGTCAACCAGACCGCCGGCCTGCCGGCGCAAGCGAGCAACCTGACACTGCAACTGGCCAAGAGCCCCCTGCTGCAACGCCTGATGAGCCAACCGGCACAGGTGCGCCTGTCGCCGGCCAACGCCGCACAATTCCGGGCCCTGCTGCCCAATAGCCTGCGGGCAGAGTTCCCCGGCGAACACCTGCTGTTGCGCTCGCTGAGCAACAATGGCCGAGTGGTGATGGTGGTCCTGGGCGACCAGGACGGCGTGCCGTTTTCGGAAATCACCGTGCAAGCCTTCGGCAAGACCGTGCACTGTATCGAAAAGGCCCTGCACGCCTTTACCAACCGCAGTGCCTGAAGCTTGCGCTACAATCCCCCCCTTTGCATCCAGGAGACCTCACATGCCTGACTTCTCTGGCTTGCCGCTGGTGATCGAGCCCAGCGACCTGCTGCCACGTCTCGGCACCCCCGGGCTGATCCTGGTGGACCTGACCAGCAGCGCCCGCTACAGCGCCGGGCACATCCCCGGCGCCCGTTTCGTCGATCCCAAGCGCACCCAACTGGGCCAGCCGCCGGCGCCCGGGCTGATGCCATCGCAAGACGCGCTCCAAGCGCTGTTCGGCGAACTGGGGCATGACCCGGAAGCGGTCTACGTGGTCTACGACGATGAAGGCGGCGGCTGGGCCGGGCGTTTCATCTGGCTGCTGGATGTCATTGGCCATCGCCGCTACCACTACCTCGACGGCGGCCTGCTGGCGTGGCTGGACGAAGGCCTGCCCGTGTCCGAAGACATCCCGGCAGCCGTTGGCGGCCCGGTTGCCCTGACCCTGCACGAAGAACCCACTGCGACCCGCGACTACCTGTTGTCGCGCCTCGGCGCGGCCGACCTGGCGATCTGGGACGCCCGTGGACCGCTGGAGTATTGCGGCGAGAAAGTCCTCGCCGCCAAGGGTGGGCACATCCCCGGCGCGGTCAACTTCGAATGGACCGCCGGCATGGACAAGGCACGCAGCCTGCGCATCCGCAAAGACATGGCAGCGATCCTAGACAGCCTGGGGATCACTCCGGACAAGGAAGTGATCACCCATTGCCAGACTCACCACCGCTCCGGCTTCACCTATCTGGTGGCCAAGGCGCTCGGTTATCCGCGCGTCAAAGGCTACGCCGGCTCCTGGGGCGAATGGGGCAACCACCCCGACACCCCCGTAGAGATTTGAGATTCACAAGGACCCTTGATGAAAAAGCGCTTGTTCATCCTCAGCCAATACCTGCTGCCTCACCACCTGCTGTCACGCCTGGCCGGCTGCATTGCCGAATGTCGCGTACGCTGGTTCAAGAACGCCTTCACCGCCTGGTTCGCCAAGCGTTACCAGGTGGACATGTCCCAGGCTCTGGTGGAAGACCTCACCGCCTACGAACACTTCAACGCCTTCTTCACCCGCGCGCTGAAAGACGGTGCCCGTCCGCTCGACCCGACACCGGGAGCGATCCTTTGCCCGGCCGACGGCGCCGTCAGCCAGCTCGGTCCGATCGAGCACGGTCGGATCTTCCAGGCCAAGGGCCACAGCTTCAGCGCCCTTGAACTGCTGGGCGGCGACGCCACGCTCGCCGCACCCTTCATGGGGGGCGAGTTCGCGACCATCTATCTGTCGCCCAAGGACTACCATCGGGTACACATGCCGCTGGCCGGCACCTTGCGCGAGATGGTCTACGTGCCAGGCCGCCTGTTCTCGGTCAACCAGACCACCGCCGAAAACGTCCCGGAACTGTTCGCCCGCAACGAGCGCGTCGTCTGCCTGTTCGATACCGAGCGCGGGCCAATGGCCGTGGTGCTGGTCGGCGCGATGATCGTCGCTTCGGTCGAAACCGTCTGGGCCGGGCTGGTGACGCCGCCCAAACGCGAACTCAAGACCGTCCGCTACGACGAGGCCGCCCGTGCGCCCATCCATCTGGAGAAGGGCGCCGAACTCGGACGTTTCAAGCTGGGTTCGACCGCCATCGTGCTGTTCGGCCCCGACCAGGTGAAGTGGGCCGAAAACCTGACCGCCGGTTCGACCGTGGCCATGGGCCAGGGTCTGGGCCTGCCCAAGGACGCCTGATAAGGTGCAGGCCTCGCGGTTTTGAGCCAGCTCAGGACCGCGAGGCAAAACCCGGACAATCGGTCGCAACAAGATCCGACCGACAACGATGCACCTCTCCCCTATTACTGCTAGAGTCGTGGCATTATATTGCCACCAATTTTTTGTCACCTTGCCGATGGATGATGCACGTTTTCTTTGCTGGAGCTGGCCCGTTAGATGAGCAATCCGAGCCCCCATCTGTTGTTGCGCGCGCCAACGCCTACCCAGTTGAGCCTGTCATTCTGCGATGGAACACCGCGTGACCTGAAACGCTGGATCGCCGAGCTGCCCAAAGCCAACCTCGGAGAGACCGCACGCCTGCTGTACCAGGCGCTGGGCGAACTCAACCAGTTGCTCACTCCCAGCGAAAACCGCCTGCAGTTGCTCGAACTGATACGCCCCGAGGTGTATTACGTCTGCAAGCACCTGGAGCGACACTTTCTCAATCAGTCAGTCGTGCTCGACGAGCGTCCGCGCAAGGTCGCCAACCTTTGCCAGGCCCTGCAGAACCACCTCGCCATCGGCTACAAGCAGATCGCGATGCGCATCGCTACCAAGTTCAGCAAGGAACGCCTCGGGCTGATGACGACAGCCATACAGCGCGCCCTGCACTGCCTCAATGGCCCGCTGATCCGCGCCAGCCAGTTGTACTGCCCGGTGCCGGAAAGCCTGTGGTTCGAAGTGCATCAGCTCTACCAGATCGCAATCGCCCACCAGGTGCAGAACAACCCGGTGCGTGATGAGCTGGCCAACCAGACCCAATCCCTGACCATCGAGCAGACCTACATCGTCGCGCTGCTGCTGGGCTGTTCGCGCTGCAATCAGATGCGCCAGAACAACATCGCCCGGCTGGCGGAAGTCCTCGAACCGTGGAGCGTGCTGGTAAAACTGCAGAACGCCAGCCTGCCGTCGAGCCTGTTTGCCGTAGCCCCGGCCACCGACACCCCACCACGCTATACCTCGCAGTTTCCTGCCGAACAACTGTCGGGGCTGCTGGGTATCGATACCGGGGCACTGGTCGAGTCCATGAAGGAGTACCTTGAGCTGCCCGCCGACCGACGGGGTCAATCGCGCCTGTTGGTACCCGGCAGCTTGAGCCTGGATACCCTGCAACACCTCTGCGCCGCCTGGGGCGAGGCAGCCGAACGAAGCTTCCAGCGTACGCCGGGACAAGGTGAACTGACGCTGTGCATCGGCATGAGTGCCCTGCATTTCTACCTGGGCGGGCAACGTTCCTTCAGCGAAATTCTCAAGCGTCCGACCGCCAGCAGCACCGCACACTTCGCCGCGCAGATGGTCAACCGCGCGGAAAAGGACAGTTGGGTCCTGGCCTTCGATGCCGAACGCCATGGCAGTGCCGATACGCTGCTGCCCTACGAGGAAATCCAATATCACCCAACGGAGGCCGACGTCAGCCAGGCGGCCGCCAACAGTGCCGAAGACTTCCCGACCTTCGCCCTGCAGATCATCAACCATAGCCCTGGCGGCTACTGCCTCGCCTGGCCAAGGGAAGTGCCCAGCCAGTTGCAGGCGGGAGAACTGGTCGGCATCCAGGACACGACGTCCCAGGGCTGGAGCGTCGCGGTGGTCCGCTGGATTCGCCAGGTCCGCAGTGGCGGAACGCAGATGGGCATCGAGCTGATCGCCCCCCATGCCCAGCCCTGCGGCCTGCAACTGGTACGCAACAGCGAGGAGGCCAGCCAGTACTTGCGGGCCCTGTTGTTGCCGGAGATCAGTGCCATTGGCGTGCCCGCGACCCTCTTGGCGCCGCGCCTGCCGTTCCAGGAAGGCCACAAGGTGATGATCAACACCAATGGCGAGGAGCGTCGCGCCGGGCTGAATAACCGAAAGGCCAGCACCGGCAGCTTCAATCAGTTCGAGTATCGCCTGTTCGAACAGCCGGTGGCGGTCAGGAACGAAGCGACTGCAGGCGGCGCTGGCGCCGAGGAAGATTTCGGCTCACTGTGGAAGACGCTCTAGCGGCCGGTGCGGCTGATTCGCACACTCAACCCGGAGCCTGGGAGAGGATCCTGCCGGGGTAGGCCTGGGTCGGACTGCCCCAACCCACCTCCCCCGACAAAGACCGGCAATCACTTGCGGCCGTGGCGATCCTGCATGCCCAGCAAGTACAGCACTCCATCCAGTCCGAGCGTGCTGATCACCTGCCTGGCCGACTTGCGCACCAGCGGCTTGGCCCGAAACGCGACGCCCAACCCGGCAATCGCCAGCATCGGCAAGTCGTTGGCACCATCACCCACGGCAATGGTCTGCTCCAGGCTCAAGCCCTCCTTGGTCGCCAGCTCACGCAGCAGGTCGGCCTTGCGCTGGGCATCGACAATCGGCTCGATCGCGACACCCGTGCACTTGCCGTCCACCACTTCCAGCTCGTTGGCGAACACATAGTCGATACCCAGCTTCGCCTGCAACTGCCGGGCAAAGTAGGTGAAGCCGCCCGAGAGAATGGCGGTCTTGTAGCCCAGGCGCTTGAGCTCGGCAAAGAGGACTTCAGCGCCTTCGGTCAGACGCAACGAAGCACCGATCGAGTCGAGCACACTGACATCCAGCCCCTTGAGCAAGGCCAGGCGCTCCTTGAAGCTGGCCCGGAAGTCCAGTTCACCCGCCATCGACCGCTCGGTGATCGCCGACACCTGTTCACCAACGCCGGCAGCCTTGGCCAGTTCGTCGATGACTTCGGCCTCGATCAGCGTGGAGTCCATATCGAACACCGCCAGGCGTCGATTGCGACGGAACAGCGAGTCCTCCTGGAAAGCGACATCGATGTTCAGTTCCTGGGCCAAGCCAAGAAACTCGGCACGCAGCGCCTGTGGATCAGACGCCTCGCCCAGCACCGAGAACTCGATGCAGGCCTTGCTCAAGCCGGCCGGAGCGTCCAACGGCACACGTGCCGACAGACGGTCGATACGCTCGATGTTCAGACCATGCTGCGCAGTAACGGCACTGACCCGCTGCAGTTGCTCGGCAGTCACCTTGCGGCTCAGCAGGGTGACGATATGACGGTCCTTGCCCTCGCTGTCGACCCAACGCCGATAGTCATCTTGCGACACCGCGCTGAAGCGCACCTGCTGGCCCAGCCCGGTGGCAGTGGACTGCACCTGCTGCAGCACCGGGGCCTGCTCGCCGCCAGGAACCTCGACCAGGATGCCGAACGACAGGGTGTCATGGATAACCGCCTGACCGATGTCGAGAATGTTCACACCACCTTGCGCCAGTACGCCGGTAATGGCTGCGGTGAGACCCGGACGGTCTCCACCTGTGATGTTAATCAGGACGATTTCGCGCAAAGCGCACCCCCGCTCGTTAAAAAAGTCGCATTCTACCCACTTTCAGTGACCATCGGCACCGCCAGCGCTTTGCCGGCCTAGGGCCTCTCGCTATACTGCGCGTCAACTTCACAGACAAAAGAGCCGCGCTCAGTGAACCGGCCCACGCCAGTCAAACCTGATAACTTCTTCCTGCTGATATTCCGGGCATTGCGTCACCGCCGGGTACCGATTGCATTACGCATTGCCAGCCACAACGTGATTCTCGTCGCGCTGGCGCTGGTCATCTATGCCTGCGTAATGGGATTGCAGTTCAAGGAAGCCATGCACCAGCAGGCCGATGCCCTTGGCCAGAGCCTGACCACCCAGACCGCCACGTCAGCGACCGAGCTGCTGGTGTCCAACGACATCCTCAGCCTCAACGTGCTGCTCAACAACCTGACGAAAAACCCGCTGGTAGCCCACGCGGCGATCTACAGCGTCGACAACCGGATCCTCGCCGAAGCTGGCCAACGTCCGAAGAGCGGCCTGCTGGGCGAAACCGAAGGGGTCTACCAGACCAAGATCACCTTCCAGGATGTGACCGCCGGCAACCTGCGGATCAGCCTGGACATGGCCCAGTTCCAACAGCCGATGACCATCAGCCTGCAAAGCATGGGCATCCTCAGCGCTATCCTGCTGGCGCTGGCACTGGCCCTGAGCCTGCGCCTGGGCCGGCATATCTCGACGCCGCTGCTGCAGTTGCGGGTCTGGCTGCGGGACATGGACGAACACACACCGGCAACTCGCCGCCAGGACGAGATCGGCGACCTTGCCCGCCAGTTGCATTCGCGTTTTGCCCCGGTGAAACCGGAGCCCGAGCCTGAGCCGGAAATCGACTACGACGACAGCGACTACGAAGAAGACGAGCCCGCCGGACAAGGCTTCCAGGTTCGCAACCTGCGCGATCCGAGCTTCGACACCGGCGCAACAACGGCGCCTGCCAAGCTCGCCGCACGACCGATGCCGCGCCCGGTGGACAACGAGCTGGACCTGGACGACGAGGAAGATCCGTTCGCCGATCTGCGTGACCGCCCGCAAGGTTCGAGCGCCGCCGTGGCAAAACCGACAGCTCCCGCGCAGCCCCAGCACAGCGCGGTGCTGGCCGTGCAACTGGGTGCACAGGACCAATTGCGGCGCCTGCCCAAGGCTCGCCTGACCGAGCTGCTGGAGCGTTATCGCGACTGCCTCGACCAGGCGGCCTCGCTGTATCAGAGTGAATTGCACACCCTGAACGACGGCAGCACGCTGATGCTGTTCCACACCGAGGACAGCGGCGACGACTACCTGACCAACGCTATCTGCTGCGGCGAGTTGCTCAGGGCGCTGGGCCATCAGTTGCAGATCGAAGTGGCCGACAGTGGCATCACCCTGCAACTGCAATTGGGCCTGACCCTGGGCGACGAATTGTTCGGCGTCAGCCAGATCGACCTGCTGCTGACCGAAGCGGCCCAGGACGCCCTGGCACTGTCACAACACAGCCGTAACCTGCTGCTGGTGGAACGGCAGATCAGCGATGAGCCGTTGATTCGCCAGCGTGCCCGCATTCGACCGATTGCCAGCCCCGAAGGCGCCTGCTGCGTAGAGCGCCTGATGGAACCTTATCCATCGCTGCTGGAACGGCAACTGGCGCGAATGCACGAGAGCAGCAAGTAATGTGAAGGTGTTCGGCGACAACAAAAAGCCCGCAACGAGTGCGGGCTTTTTGTTGTCTGGCGATGGCCTCAGAAACGGAACACTTCCATATCCGTGCGGATCGGCGTAGCCATCGGGATCTTCGGTTTCTCAGGCTCGGCCTGCCGGGCCGGGGTCGGCGCTGCCTGCTTGGTGCGAACCTCGGCGACCGGCGGCTGGTTGGCCAACGGCTTGAGCGCCACGCTCAACTGCTCGGCCAGGCGTTGCAGCAGCTCTCCCTGTGCCTGGACCTGCGCCGCCGAAGTGCCGGCATGCTGCTGTTCCAAGTGGACGATACGGTTGTCGCGCACCTGGCCACGACGGTCCAGCAGGCGCCACTGGGCGTCCAGAATCGCCGGCTGCTTGGCCCCGGAATCCAACCGAGTGATCGACAGCAGCACCTGAACGTCCGGTGTCGCCCCGGCCGTTGCCGGCGACAGCACGACCCGCTGACTGTCCAGGCGCCAGGCCAGTTGCCGTACCAGCAACTGATTGATGTCCGAAGACAGGCTGCCGGCCCAGCGACCATCGGTCGCTGCTGTCAGGCTGCCATCCGGCTGGCGTTGCAGCAGGGTTTCGCGTTGCAGGTAATCGGCCAGGGAAACAGGGCCCAGTACCACGAACATGCCCGCGCTTTGTTGAGGTTGGCCCGGCGTGCCACTGTCAAGCTGATACAAGGAAACCGGTTGGTGAACGCTGCAGCCGGCCAAACCGAGCACGCCGGTGAGCAGCAACATTAAAGGAAGGCGCAGAACAGTCATCATCCCATCCAGGTGGCCACCACACGGTAGGCCACAGTCTGATCCAGAAAATTCGTTTGGGCGTTCCGCCATACGGCCGCCCAAGAGGCGCATATCATCCGTGAATATGCGCCGTGACTCCAGTCTTGTAGCGTCGATCCTGCGCTAAAAAACCAGGATAGACGCCCTGAACCGGACTAACTGCCAATCTCTACCAACAACGCGTCGACACGCTGGAAGCCGCGCGGCAACTTATTACCCCGACGACCGCGCTCGCCCTTGTAGTGCTCCAGGTCGTCAGCCTTGAGCGACAGGGTCCGCTTGCCAGCCTGCAACACCAGCGTCGCACCTTCCGGCAGCACCGCCAGGTCGGTGACGTACTCTTCACGGCTGGCCACCCGCTCGCCGGGAACCCCGATGATCTTGTTGCCCTTGCCCTTGCCCAACTGTGGCAGGTCGCTGACCTTGAAAATCAACAGCCTACCTTCGGTGGTCACCGCCGCCAGCCAGTTCTGCTCACGATCGGCCACCGGCCGCGGCGGCATCACCTTGGAACCATTGGGCAGGCTCAACAATGTCTTGCCTGCCTTGTTCTTGGCTTGCAGGTCTTCACCCTTGACCACAAACCCGTAACCCGCATCGGAGGCGATCACATACAGCGCTTCGTCCTCGGGCAACAGCACGCATTCGAAACTGGCGCCCGGCGGCGGTGCCAGACGACCGGTCAGCGGTTCGCCCTGGCCACGTGCCGATGGCAACGTGTGGGCCGCCACCGAATAACTGCGGCCTGTGGAATCGATGAATACCGCAAACTGGTTGGAACGCCCCGGCGCTGCGGTCTTGAAGCCATCACCCGCCTTATAGGACAGGCCTGTGGCATCAATATCATGCCCCTTTGCACAGCGAACCCAACCTTTTTCCGACAGAACGACCGTTACCGGCTCAGTGGGCATCAGTTCGTTTTCCGACAGAGCCTTGGCTTCGGCGCGGGCAACGATCGGCGAACGGCGGTCATCACCATAGGTTTGCGCATCGGCGAGCAGCTCGCTGCGCACCAGTTTCTTCAGCTTGGCTTCGCTGGCCAGCAGCGCTTGCAGCTTGGCCTGCTCCTTGAGCAGTTCGTCCTGCTCGTTACGCAGCTTCATCTCTTCCAGCCGCGCCAGTTGACGCAGACGGGTGTCGAGAATGTAGTCGGCCTGGATCTCACTGAGGGCAAAACGCTCGATCAGCTTCGCGCGGGGATGCTCCTCGGTACGGATGATGTGGATCACTTCATCCAGGTTGAGGTAGGCGATCAGCAAGCCGTCCAACAGGTGCAGGCGCCTCTCGACCTTGTCCAGGCGGAATTTCAGGCGACGCCGAACGGTGTTGACGCGGAACTCCAGCCACTCCACCAGCAGCGAACGCAGGTTTTTCAACTGCGGCTTGCCATCGAGGCCAATGATATTGACGTTGACCCGGTAGCTGGATTCAAGGTCGGTGGTTGCGAACAGATGCTGCATCAGCTCTTCGGGATCGACCCGGTTCGAGCGCGGGATGATGACGATCCGGCACGGATGCTCATGATCGGACTCATCGCGCAGGTCGGCGACCATCGGCAGCTTCTTGGCCTGCATCTGCGCAGCGATCTGCTCGAGCACCTTGGCCCCGGAAACCTGGTGAGGCAAGGCATGGACGACAATATCGCCGTCTTCGACGCGATAGACCGCGCGCATGCGGACCGAACCCCGTCCGGTCTCGTAGATTTTCAGCAGATCGGCCTGTGGCGTGATGATTTCCGCTTCGGTCGGATAATCCGGGCCCGGGACGAACTTGCACAGGTCCTCGACCGTGGCCTTGGGCTCATCGAGCAGGTGCACGCAAGCGTTGGCAACTTCCCGCAGGTTATGCGGCGGTACATCGGTGGCCATGCCCACGGCGATGCCGGTGGTACCATTGAGCAGGATATTCGGCAAACGCGCCGGCAACACCGCAGGTTCCTCAAGGGTACCGTCGAAGTTCGGTACCCAGTCCGCAGTCCCCTGGCCCAGCTCGCTGAGCAACACCTCGGAGTAACGCGACAGGCGCGACTCGGTGTAGCGCATGGCCGCGAAGGATTTCGGATCATCCGGCGCCCCCCAGTTCCCCTGGCCGTCCACCAGCGTGTAGCGGTAGCTGAACGGTTGCGCCATCAGCACCATGGCTTCGTAGCAGGCCGAGTCGCCATGGGGATGGAACTTACCGAGCACGTCACCGACGGTCCGTGCGGACTTCTTGTGCTTGGCATCGGCATCCAGCCCCAGCTCACTCATGGCGTAGACGATCCGTCGCTGCACTGGCTTGAGGCCATCGCCGATGTGCGGCAGTGCACGGTCCATGATCACGTACATGGAGTAGTTGAGGTAGGCCTGTTCGGTGAAGTCAGCCAATGACCGGCGTTCCACGCCATCCAGGCTGAGATCAAGGGAGTCGCTCATGCGGGCCTCATCAGTTCGTAGTCTGGCGCAGCAGCAAAGTGCCGCCACGCTGGGTGAATTCAAGTTGTTTCAAAGCGCTCATGCCCAACAATACCTGCTCGCCATCCAGGCCCGGTGCGACCAGGGCGCGCACATCCCGAAGAAGGATATCGCCCAGTTGCACGCTGTCGAGCCGGGTGCGATAGCCCTCGGCACGCCCGTTGGCGGTACTCAGGGTGACTGGCGAACCTCTTTCCAATCCCAGGCGATCAGCCACCTGGGTCGGAATCGCCACATCGGTGGCGCCAGTGTCGAGCATGAACTGCACTGGCGCACCATTGATCAAGCCATTGGCGACAAAATGCCCGTGGCCGTTACCGGCCAGGCGCACTTCTATATACCCCTCGCCCTGTTGCGAGGTGACGACGCTGTTGGGGTTTTCCTGGCGTTCCTCCCACTGGCCGAAAAAGCGCGTGGCAAGAAACAACCCGGCACACCAGGCCATGATCATCAAGACACGACCGGCACGCTGGCCGGGCGGCGCTTGACTCATTGCCGGTCGCTCCAGCCGCCTTGTGGCGCGGCAAAGCGCCAGACGATCGGCCGGGCCTCGCCATCGGCGCGAGCCCCATCGTTGTTGTCCAGGCCGATCCAGGCCCCGTCGGCGTCGACCACCAGGGCTTCGGCCAAGCCGTAGTTCTGTGGATAACGCCGCGGCTCGGTCAACGCTTCGGCGGCGAACGACCAGCAACGCTCGACTTCGCCACTGTGCGCATCGCGTCGACAGACCCGATAGGCATTGCGCTCCAGGGTGAACAGCTTGCCGTCGAACAGCGACAGATCGGCAAAATCCCGAGTCACCGCCTTGGCATTCGGGAACTGCGGGGGCTGCATCTCGCTGCCACCTTCAGTCATCAGCACGCAGGGCCCCACGCAACCCCACTGCGTCGGTTGCCGCTCGAGCAGTAACAATCCACGTTGTTCACGCTCGGCTGCCAGCCACAGACGATCACCTTGCGGGCTGACGGCCAGGCCTTCGAACAGGGCATTGAAGTGCAGCAGCATCCCACGGTCCCGTGCCTCGCTGACCAGTTGGGGAGCAATCGCCAGCCACTGCGGTGCGCCGTTTGGCGGAACCTTCAGCACCGCTGCATGGGCTTCGCTGACGATATAGCGGTTACCCGCGTCGTCGCAGCTCACACCCTCGAAGTCCAAATCGCCACCGCGAATGAACGAGGCGACCCAGGTTTTCAAGCGCAAGCTCCAGGGCAGACCACTGTCCGGCACAGCAGGCACCTGCAGCCCCACACCCTCGGCCTTCCAGACCCGGTTCGAGGTGTCCAGCCGATAGAGCAGGTCATCGTCGCGATCCGAGACGGTCCACAGTTCCCCACCGCACAACGCCAACCCGGACAGGTTGCCGCCGCGCATGCCATCGACCGGATGCTCGGAGACCAGCTTGAGCTCCGGCACCGTATCGGCGAACGCCGGCCAGGCGACCAACAGCCACAGCGCCGCGAGGGCTCTGCGCATCAGACCAGCACCTCGGCCAGGTCGCCCTTGGACTCCAGCCAGCTCTTGCGGTCGCCGGCGCGCTTTTTCGCCAGCAGCATGTCCATGATTTCCGCGGTCGCCTCGAAATCGTCCAGGGTCAACTGCACCAGGCGCCGGGTATTGGGGTCCATGGTGGTTTCACGCAGTTGCGGCGGGTTCATTTCACCCAGGCCCTTGAATCGGGTGACCTGCGGCTTGCCGCGCTTCTTCTCGGCGACCAGGCGATCGAGAATGCCATCACGTTCGGCTTCATCGAGGGCGTAGAAAATCTCCTTGCCGAGGTCGATCCGGTACAGCGGCGGCATCGCCACATAGACGTGGCCGGCATCCACCAGCGGGCGGAAGTGCTGGACGAACAGCGCGCACAACAAGGTCGCAATGTGCAGGCCGTCGGAGTCGGCGTCGGCGAGAATACAGATCTTGCCGTAGCGCAACTGACTCAGGTCCGCCGCACCCGGGTCGACGCCAATGGCCACGGCGATGTTGTGCACCTCCTGGCTGGCGAGCACTTCGCCGCCATCGACTTCCCAGGTGTTGAGGATCTTCCCGCGCAGCGGCAGGATCGCCTGGAACTCCTTGTCCCGCGCCTGCTTGGCCGAACCGCCGGCGGAATCACCTTCGACCAGGAACAGCTCGGAGCGCATCGGGTCCTGCCCGGCACAATCGGCCAGCTTGCCCGGCAACGCCGGGCCTTGGGTGATGCGCTTGCGCTCGACTTTCTTGCTCGCCTTCAAGCGACGACCGGCGTTGCTGATCGCCAGCTCAGCCAGTTGCATGCCCAACTCGGGGTTGGCATTGAGCCACAGGCTGAAGGCGTCCTTGACCACCCCGGAAACGAACGCGGCCGCTTCGCGGGACGACAGGCGCTCCTTGGTCTGGCCGGAGAATTGCGGCTCCTGCATCTTCATCGACAGGACGAAGGCAATCCGCTCCCAGACGTCCTCCGGTGCCAACTTCACGCCACGTGGCAGCAGGCTGCGGAATTCGCAGAATTCGCGCATGGCATCGAGCAGCCCCTGGCGCAGACCGTTGACATGCGTACCGCCCTGGGCGGTCGGGATCAGGTTGACGTAGCTTTCCTGGATGCTGTCGCCACCTTCGGGCAGCCACAGCAAGGCCCAGTCGACCGCCTCCTTGTTACCGGCCAGGCTGCCGCAGAACGGTTCGTCCGGCAGGCGCTCGAATTCGCTGACCGAGTCCACCAGGTAGGAACGCAGGCCATCCTCGTAATGCCACTCGACCTTCTCGCCCGTGCCCTTGTCCTCGAAGCTGACCAACAGCCCCGGACACAGCACCGCCTTGGCCTTGAGCACATGCTTGAGGCGGCTGATGGAGAATTTCGGCGAGTCGAAATACTTCGGGTCCGGCGCGAAATACACGCTGGTACCGGTATTGCGCTTGCCGACGCTGCCGACCACCTCCAGCTCGGTGGCCTTGAAGCCGTCGGCGAAGGTCATCTGATATTCGTTGCCATCACGCTTGACCTTGACCCGCACCTGGGTCGACAAGGCGTTGACCACGGAGATCCCCACGCCATGCAGGCCGCCGGAGAACTGGTAGTTCTTGTTGGAGAACTTGCCGCCGGCGTGCAGCTTGGTCAGGATCAGTTCGACACCGGAGACGCCCTCTTCCGGGTGAATGTCCACCGGCATGCCGCGGCCGTCGTCGCTGACTTCCAGGGAGTGGTCGGCATGCAGGATGACCTGCACCGACTTCGCGTGGCCGGCCAGGGCCTCGTCGACACTGTTGTCGATGACTTCCTGGGCGAGGTGGTTCGGCCGACTGGTGTCGGTGTACATGCCCGGACGTTTACGCACCGGGTCGAGGCCCGAGAGGACTTCGATGGCGTCTGCGTTATAGGAGCTAGCGCTGGGAGTGGCCATGGGGTCTCGTCATCAGTCGTCTATGAATAGGGGTCATTCTCAAAGTGCAGAGAAATCGATCGTTTGATACTTATCGGCACCGATGCCGGCAAAACTGAGCAACGCTGGCAATTGTCGGGCAAAGCCCTGGAAACCATGGTCGCCGCCTGCCTGGATACGCAAGGCGCATGCCCGGTAATACTGCTGCGCGGCGCGATAATCAAGGGTTTCGTCGGCCGTTTGCAACCATACCTGAAAACGTTGCGGATCCTGGGGCGGTGGTACTTCCAATGCGGCCAGGGCCGTCACGTGGTCAAGGGTCAGCTCCCAGGTTTCGCCGCTGTAGAGGTTCTGCTGCGGGCCGAGATGTCCGTCGAACATCCGGTGCGGGCTGACCGCCGGGTTGACCAGCAGGGCCTTCAGACCATGGCGCTCGGCCAAGTGAGTGGCATAGTAGCCGCCGAGCGAGCTGCCGACCAGCAGCGGACGACCGAGTTCGGCAATCGCGGCCTCAAGCTGGGCCATCGCCGGGTGCGGATGGTGGTGCAGAGCCGGGACCCGCAGTTGCCCGCTCAGCCCCAGGCCCGCCATTACCGCCATCAGTTGAGTGGCTTTCTTCGACTCGGGCGAGCTGTTGAAACCGTGGATATACAGGATCGAACCGGACATGTCATCGCTCTCCAGACGCTAGTGACCTGTACGGTTAATCCGAATACTCAACGTTGGGTACAGGGGTTGAGTAGGCGAATCAGCCACACAGGCCACCAGCTACCGCGCAGGCAAAGACACGCAGTTTAGCCTGAGTCCTGGACCATGACTCATTCTGAGAGTTTTCTTACCGTGATTGGGGAAATTCAGTAACCGGTGCCGCCATAGTCGACGCTGAACTCGAAGCCCTGCACCCGCGACACCCCCGTTTCAAGCCGACCATCCGGGTGCAGGCGCAGCCAGCGGTAGCCGGGGGCCTTGTCGTCGAGCTTGAAATCTTCGCTGCCCGGCGCGAACTGGATGCAGGTCGAAGGCGAGGCCAGCAGGCGCAGCCCCTGGTGCTGCTGGTCGAACTCCTGATGGATATGCCCCCAGAGCAGCGCCCGGACCTGCGGAAAGCGCTCCAGCACGGCAAACAGCGCCTGTGGATTACGCAAGCCGATCGGCTCCATCCAGGCGCACTGGATGGACACCGGGTGGTGATGGAAACAGACCAGGTGATGACGGTCCGGCGCTTCGCTCAGGGCGCTGGCCAGCAACTGCAACTGCTCCTCCTGCAGATACCCCGGCACCGAGCCTGGCACCGCGGAGTCGAGCAGCGTCACGCGCCAGTTGCCGATATCCACCACCGGCTCCAGCAGATCGCTGTCAGCAGCCACCTCGGCCATTTCGCGCAACTCGTCATGATTGCCGGGAAACCAGCGGGCCGGCGCCGGAATGCACGCGCTCATCTGGCGAAAGCGCCGGTAGGACTCCAGCGTGCCGTCCTGGGACAGATCACCGCTGGCCAGCACCAGGTCGATATGCGGCTGTTCGGCCAGGACACAATCGATCACCCGTTGCAGGCTGTCGCAGGTATTCATGCCCAGCAGCGTACCGTCCGCTTCGGCAAATAGATGGCTATCGGACAGTTGGACCAGCAGCACCGAATCCGTGGTGGTCGATTGAGTGGATACGCTCGACAAGGCGCTCTCCCCGAAATGACTGGCGGTACAGTTTTCAACCAATTCGTTCAAAACCGCGTTGCGCGCAATTATGGTCAGGGAATTTGCAAAGAGGAAATGGCTGAAAACGGGCACAGTTCACATTTAGCCGGATACAAAACCTAACGTACCGCCTCGAATTCGTGACCGCAGGCCAGACAGTGGCTCAGCCACTCGCCGAGGAACACATTGAGCTGGGCTTTTTCATCCGGCTGGTGCATGGCCTCGTTCGGGTACGGGTAGATGCTGCGAAAACGCCGGGCATGCTCGGCGCTGATCACCTCGGCCATCCGTGCATCATGGTAGACCTGCACCTGCAACTCCGGCACCGGCAGCCATGGCAGACTGTGCTCCTGGCGGACCAGCAAGGTGGTGGTGTAAGGACAGTCCTGCAGGACCTCCAGGGCCAGCACGCCGAGCATCTGCTCGCCCTGGGTCACCGCGATCCGACGGGCTCGCTGCTGGTCGCGCATCTCGGGCAACAATCGCATCAGACGGGCATAGTTCGCCTCACAAGCGGCCTGCAACCCGACCAGATCGACCCGATAACGCTCGCGCAGCAGACTTACGACCATAAGCCCCTCACTTCGGCACGATTCAACGCCAGCCATTGCAAGGCGATGATCGACGCCGCATTGATAATCCGTCCATCACGCACCGCCTGCAGGGCATCCTCGAACGCCCAGACCGTCGCGCGGATATCTTCGCTTTCCTCCACCAGCCCGTACAGGCCACCGGCCCCCTCGGTCTGGCAACGTCCCAGATACAGGTGGACGAACTCGTTGCTGCCACCCGGCGACGGGAAGTACCGAGTGATCGGCCACAACGCCTGCAGGTTCAGATCAGCTTCCTCCTGCGCCTCGCGATGAGCAACCTCTTCCGGCTGCTCATCCTTGTCGATCAGACCGGCGACCAGTTCGATCATCCAGGGGTTGTCGGTCTTGCCCATGGCGCCGACCCGAAACTGCTCCAGCAGGACCACTTCATCGCGCCGGGCATCGTAGGGCAGGACACACACCGCGTCATGACGCACGAACAGTTCGCGATTGATCTCCTTGCCCATGCCACCGGCGAAAAGCTCATGGCGCAGGTGCAGACGATCGAGCCGGTAGAACCCCTTGAAGCAGTTCTCCCGTCGAATGATCTCGACGTTCGTCGGGCTGGATTTACGGGTATCTGTCATGCTGATCCTCTCTGCAATAGCGGCGGGGTTGCCCCCGACTTCGCGCCATCCTACGCGTCAACCACCACCGATGCAGCCCCTTTCCCATCGCCGGGATGGACGGCAGCCACCGAAACCTACTCTAATTAGCGTAGTGGCGAACCGACTACGCCGCTGACAGTCAAAGCTCGATCTCCCTGGCCTACCTTTCGCAAACGAAGGACGTACATGTCGTTTTTAAAAATCACCTCGCTGACCTGCATCGCCCTGACCCTGGGCGCTTGCCAGAGCCTGTTCCAACCGGCCACACAGAAGCCGCTGGAGTTCAAGCGCGATGCCTGGGAACAGGTCAAGCCAGGCTGCAACGACCCCGACTGCCCACTGGTGAACATTGACACGGTGCACGCGCCGAGCGAGCCGCAACTGGACGCCCTGATCGAACGCAGCCTGCTGCAAATGACCCGGACCTCGCCCGATACGCCGTTGCCGGCCTCGCTCAAGGCCTACCAGGATCAGTTCCTCGCCACCTCCGCCAGCCGCCAGGGCAGCTATCTGCAAGCCAAGGTACTCGAGCAGCATGACGGCTTGGTGATCATCGAGCTGATCAGCTACCTGGATCAAGGCGGCCCCCAGGGCATGCCAGGGCGCGGCTTCATCAACTGGTCGCGCCAGGACCACAAGGCCCTGAGCCTGCAGGACATGCTGCTGCCGGGCCAGGAGGAGGCTTTCTGGAAACGGGTCAAGGTCGCCCACAACAGTTGGCAGATCAGCAACCGCGCCGACCAGGACTTCATCCGTACCTGGCCTTTCCAGAAAACGCCGAACATTGCCCTGACCAGCGACGGCGTGCTGCTCAAGTACAATGTGCTGACCATCGCCCCGTACGCCTTGGGCACGATCGAGCTGAAAGTCGACTACTCGCGCCTCAACGGCATCCTCAAGCCCGAGCTGTTTCCCGCGCGCAAGTGAACACCTTGCCCAACAGCAGTTGCAGCAACCCTGCCAGCAGCAGCGACGGCAGGGTCGCACCGAGTTCCGGCTGTAAGTTGGCCAGCAGGTGATAGGTAGCAACGCCGCCCAGCCAGGCCAGCAGCGCCGACCAGCGCAAGGCTGACAAGGTCACCTGCGCACGACGCCGGCGCAGGATGAAATGGTCGACCAGCACCACGCCGAACAGCGGCGCGAAGACCGAACCGATCAGCAGTAGAAAGTTCTGGTACTGCGCCAGGGGCGAGAAGCAGGCGATCAGGGTGCAAAGCACGCCGATAGCGAGGGCCAACCGCTCGACTTTCAGCGGCAGCAGAATCCCGCTGGAGACCGCCGCCGAATGGATGTCGGCGAAGGCGTTTTCCGACTCGTCGAGCAGGATCAGCAGCAACGGGATCCCCAACCCGGCCCCCGCCAGGGCCAGCAGCAAGGCGTTGACCTCGCCACTCGGTGCAAAGGCCAGGGTATAGGCCACACCGAGGCTCATCAGCCACAGGTTGCCGATAAAGAAACCCAGTGCGGTGCCGCCGAACACGCTCTGCGCCCGCTTGCCGAATCGCGAGTAGTCGGCGATCAGCGGCAGCCAGGACAGCGGCATGGCAATCGCGATGTCGAAGCCCACCGCGAACGTCATCGAGCCATCGCCAGCCTTGTTCCAGAGTGCTGCCAGATCGGCCTTGGCGAACAGGTTCCAGGTCAACCACAAACACGCTGCCAGCAACAGCCAGATGCCCCACTTGCGCAGTATCTGGCGCACGAAGGTCAGCGGCCCGCTGATCGCCAGCAAGGTCGCCAGTGCCCCGAACAACAGGGTCCAGAGCAGTGGATTGGCAAGCAGACTGCCCTCACCGAACGCCCGACTGCCGAGCAGGCTCGCAGCATCGCGCATGACGATGATTTCGAACGCGCCCCAGCCCACCAACTGCAGCAGATTGAGGATGGCCGGAAGGCTTGCGCCGTACTGGCCGAGGCTCAGCTTCAGCGCAGCCATGGCGGCGAGACCGGTGTCGCTGCCAATCACGCCGACCGCCGCCAGCAACAGCACGCCAACCGCCGTGCCGAGCAGGATTGCCAGCAATGCGCCGGACAGCCCCAGGCCCGGCGCCAGCAGGGCGCCGGTCTGCAGCACCATCAGGCCGATACCGAGGGAGAACCACAGGGAAAACAGATCGCGCGCGCCGAACACCCGTTTGTCGAGCGGAACGGCGAGATCGGGAGAATAGGTGCCAGGAGTATTCAAGAGCGTCATCTCAGGAAAAGCAGGAATGTAAACGGACCTGTGGCGAGCAGGCTCGTCGGGACGCCGCTCGCCACAGGGGTTTGGCTCCGTTCCGTGGAGCCGGCAGGGTCAGACTTTCTGGTACAACTGGCTGCCTTCGCGCTTGAAGCGCTCGGCCTGCTCCGCCATGCCCTGGGCCGCCTCCGCGTCGACCGCCGCGATCCGCTGGTTGGCGGCATAGTCGCGGACTTCCTGGGTGATCTTCATCGAGCAGAACTTCGGTCCGCACATGGAGCAGAAATGCGCGACCTTGGCCGAGTCCTTGGGCAGGGTCTCATCGTGGAACGCCCGCGCGGTGTCCGGGTCCAGGCCCAGGTTGAACTGGTCCTCCCAACGGAACTCGAAGCGCGCCTTGCTCAAGGCGTTGTCACGGATCTGTGCGCCCGGATGGCCCTTGGCGAGGTCAGCCGCATGGGCGGCGATCTTGTAGGTGATGATCCCGGTCTTCACGTCATCCTTGTTCGGCAGGCCCAGGTGTTCCTTGGGCGTGACGTAGCAGAGCATGGCGCAACCGAACCAGCCGATCATCGCCGCGCCGATGCCGGAAGTGATGTGGTCGTAACCCGGGGCGATGTCGGTGGTCAGCGGGCCGAGGGTGTAGAACGGCGCCTCGTCGCAGCATTCCAGCTGCTTGTCCATGTTCTCCTTGATCAACTGCATCGGCACGTGGCCCGGGCCTTCGATCATGCACTGCACATCATGCTTCCAGGCGATCTTGGTCAGTTCGCCGAGGGTTTCCAGTTCGCCGAACTGCGCTTCGTCGTTGGCGTCGGCAATCGAGCCCGGACGCAGGCCGTCGCCCAGCGAGAAGCTGACGTCGTAGGCCTTCATGATTTCGCAGATTTCATCGAAATGGGTGTAGAGGAAGTTTTCCTTGTGGTGCGCCAGGCACCACTTGGCCATGATCGAACCGCCACGGGAGACGATCCCGGTGACCCGCTTGGCAGTCAGCGGCACATAACGCAGCAGCACGCCGGCATGGATAGTGAAGTAATCGACGCCCTGCTCGGCCTGTTCGATCAGGGTGTCGCGGAACAGCTCCCACGTCAGGTCCTCGGCCACGCCGTTGACCTTCTCCAGGGCCTGGTAGATCGGCACGGTGCCGATCGGTACCGGCGAGTTGCGGATGATCCACTCGCGGGTTTCATGGATGTGCTTGCCGGTGGACAGGTCCATGACCGTGTCCGAACCCCAGCGAATGCCCCACGTCAGCTTGGCCACTTCTTCCTCGATGGAGGATCCGAGGGCGCTGTTGCCGATGTTGCCGTTGATCTTCACCAGGAAGTTGCGGCCGATGATCATCGGCTCCAGCTCCACGTGGTTGATGTTCGCCGGGATGATCGCCCGGCCGCGGGCGATTTCCTCGCGGACGAATTCCGGCGTGATCTCTTTCGGGATGCTCGCGCCAAAACTGTGACCCGCGTGCTGTTGCTTGAGCAGACCCGCAGCACGGGCTTCCTGCAACTTGAGGTTCTCACGGATGGCGACGTATTCCATCTCGGCGGTGATGATGCCCTGGCGGGCATAGTGCATCTGGGTGACATTCGCCCCGGCCTTGGCCCGGCGTGGGTTGTTGACGTGGGCGAAGCGCAGTTTGGTCAGTTCCGGGTCCGCCAGGCGCTGCTGGCCGAAGTTGGAACTCAGACCGGCCAGGCGCTCGGTGTCGCCACGGCTGTCGATCCACGGCGAGCGGACATCGGCCAGGCCCTGGCGCACGTCGATGGTCACGCTCGGATCGGTGTACGGACCGGAAGTATCGTAGACCAGCACCGGCGCATTGATCTCGCCGCCGAAATCGGTCGGGGTCACGTCCAGGCTGATTTCACGCATGGGCACGCGGATGTCCGGGCGCGAACCCTGGACGTAGATTTTTTGCGAGCGGGGAAAGGGCTGTACCGACTGCTCGTCGACCTTGGCCGAATCGCTGAGGTTCGCGGCGTCTTTTAATTTTGTACTCATCACGGGCTCTCCAGACTGCATCCAGGTGGATTGTCGGGACGAACCTGAATTGCACGGACGCACCATGAACGATGCTGTGCCCTGCCCGAAAGAACGCTGTTCGATAGTCGAACAACACCCCGGACCAAGCACAAGAGGACTCGCCGGGAGACGAGCAATCTTGTTCCCTACGCAGGCGCTAACCTGATCAGGTTCAACGGGATCCGGAATTATCCGATCTCAGCCTCACAGCAAGGCACCCCGACAAGAACGAGCCGAGTGTAGACCAAGACTGCGGCATAACGCCACCGCCCTCGTATCTGTCTGGATGAATGGCCGATATGCAGGATTGTTGCGAACCCCGGCGACCACTACACTCGCCTACGGCTTGACGCTGCGCACCCTGCACATTAGCCTCGGCCCACAAATTACAACCGTAATATTTATTCGAAGGATCGCCTCATGCTGCGCAAATTATCACTGGCCCTGGCCGTGTCTTGTGCGACCAACGGACTGGTCTGGGCAGCTGAAGCGCCCTTGTCGACCAAAACCGACCTGGTCAGCGTCTACCAGGAAGCCCTGGACAACAATGCCGATCTGGCCGCCGCCCGCGCCGATTACGACGCGCGCAAGGAAGTCGTGCCCCAGGCCCGCGCCGGGCTGCTGCCGAATCTTTCGGCCGGCGCCAGCAGCAACAACGTCCACACCTCGATCGACCGGCCTTCGGTCACCACGAGCCGCAGCGCCAACGTCTACCAGGCGACCCTGAGCCAGCCCATCTTCCGCGCCGACCGCTGGTTCCAGTTCCAGGCCGCCAAGGACGTCAACGAACAGGCGGCCCTGCAACTCTCGGCCACCGAACAGAACCTGATCCTGCAAAGTGCCGAAAGCTACTTCGCGGTGCTGCGCGCCCAGGACACCCTGGCCTCGACCAAGGCCGAAGAAGCGGCGTTCAAACGCCAGCTCGACCAGTCCAACGAGCGCTTCGATGTCGGCCTCTCGGACAAGACCGACGTCCTGCAATCCCAGGCCAGCTACGACACCTCGCGGGCCAACCGCATCGCCGCGCAGCGCCAGGTCGAGGACGCGTTCGAAGCGCTGATCACCCTGACCAACCGTCAGTACAACTCGATCCAGGGCATCGTCCACAGCCTGCCAGTACTGGCCCCGACGCCCAATGACGCCAAGGCCTGGGTTGATACTGCCGCCCGGCAGAACCTGAACCTGCTGGCCAGCAACTATGCGGTCAGCGCCGCCGAGGAAACCCTCAAGCAGCGCAAGGCCGGCCATGCCCCGACCCTTGATGCCGTCGCCCAGTACCAGACCGGCGACAATGATGGTTTCGGCCTGACCAACCCCAATAATCTGGGGCAGAACTATGGCGGCCCGGTGAAACAGACCACCGTCGGCCTGCAATTGAATATCCCGCTGTACAGCGGTGGCCTGACCAGCTCGCAGGTACGCGAATCCTATTCGCGCCTGAGCCAGACCGAACAGCAGCGTGAGGCCCTGCGTCGACAGGTGGTGGAAAACACCCGCAACCTGCATCGTGCGGTGAACACCGATGTCGAACAGGTCCAGGCCCGCAAGCAGTCGATCATCTCCAACCAGAGTGCGCTGGAGGCGACCGAGATCGGCTATCAGGTGGGCACGCGCAATATCGTCGATGTGCTTGATGCCCAGCGCCAGCTGTACACCTCGGTGCGCGACTACAACAACACCCGCTACGACTACATTCTCGACAACCTGCGGCTGAAACAGGCGGCGGGGACCCTGAGCCCGGAAGACCTGAGCGCCCTGTCACGCTACTTGAAGGCCGACTACAACCCGGACAAGGACTTCCTGCCACCGGACCTGGCGAAGGCCGCAGCGGCCAACCTCAAGACGCCTTCGCAACGCTGATAGAGATTGCGACTGAGGCAGCACAGACTGGAGCCGGATGTATCCGCGAAGCTTTTCAGCGGCCTTGAGGGCCCTTTCGCGGATGAATCCGGCGCCCACAGGGGGCGGCACCGCTCACAGAACTGGTGAGCTGATCTGCCCCCTCATCGGCCCAGAATCAAAGACCGTTGGCTCCCAAAGCAAAGAGCCGTCAGCGTGCCTCTGACAGCAAACGCCCCAACCCATCCAGCAGTCGCTGCAAGGCGCCCTGGTTGGCCTGCATCACCTTCAGCCCCGCCTCGCCCATCCTGCGCGCATCCTGGGGCAGCTCGAACAGGCGCTGAACCGCCACCGCCAGCCCCTCGGCATCGTCGACTTCCTGCAACGCGCCAGCCTCGCGCATCAACGCGGCGATCTCGAGGAAATTGAACAGGTGCGGACCACTCAGGACCGGTTTGCACAGGGCCGCCGGTTCCAGCACGTTGTGCCCGCCATTGGGTACCAGGCTGCCGCCGACGAAGGCACTGTCGGCCAGGGCATAGAGGAACAGCAACTCGCCCATGGTGTCGCCGAGCAACACCGAATCCTTCGCCCCAACCGGCTCAGCGGTCGAGCGTCGGACTGTGGTGAAACCTTGCTGACGGCAGAGTTCGAAGACACTGTTGAACCGTTCGGGGTGACGCGGCACCAGGATCAGCAACGCATCCGGGTAATTGCCCAGCAATTGCCGATGCGCCGCCAGGACTACCTCGTCCTCGCCTTCGTGGGTACTCGCGGCAATCCACACCGGGCGTTGCTGCGCCTGCCACTGCTCGCGCAGCGCGGCGGCCCGGGCCAACAGTTGCGGGTCGATACTCAGGTCGAACTTGATCGAGCCGGTGACCTCGACGGTCTCGGGCCGTGCACCCAATTGCCGGAAACGCTCGGCCTCGGCTTCGGTCTGCACTGCGATCAGGCTCATTTCTTCCAGCATTGGCCGCGTCAGCCGGGCAAACCGCGCATACCCCTTGGCCGAGCGCGCCGACAGCCGCGCATTGGCCAAGGCCACCGGAATCCCGCGCCGGGCGCATTGATGAATATGGTTGGGCCACAACTCGGTTTCCATGATCACCGCGAGACGCGGCTGCACGCGGTCAAGAAAACGCGCCGCCGCCCAGGGCAGGTCGTAAGGCAGGTAGCAATGCTGGATGCGCGGCTCGTTGGCGAACAGCGCCTGGATCCGCTCCGAGCCGGTGGGCGTCATGCAAGTCACGGTGATCGGCAATTCGGGATACTGCGCCAGCAGCGCCCGGATCATCGGTGCGGCGGCGATGCTCTCGCCCAGCGAGACCGCATGCACCCAGATCCCGTGCGGCCGCATCGGTGGCAAGCCACACGCAAAACGCTCGGCGATCCGTCGTGCATAGGCCGGCGCCTTGCGCGCCCGCAGCCACAGACGCACTGCCACCAGCGGCAGCCCCAGGTGAAACAGCAAGGTATAGAGAGTTCTATTCATGGCGGCGGAGTTTACTGTGTTTTCAGCCGATCGCCTGCAAGTGTTCGGCAAAACGCTCCGCCAGCCAGCGCCCTGCCGGTCCCAACGGTTCATCGCGGCGCCAGACCAGTTCGACCACCAGCGCCGGCGGCGTCCACTCACTGATCAACTCGACCATCTGTCCCTGATACGTCGGATACTGCACCACATGACGCGGCAACCAGGCCCAGCCGAGGCCACGGATCAGCCATTCGGCCATGACATAGAAACTGTCGGCGCGCCAGACCTGCGGGCTGGCCGCCTCGCTGCCGGGGTAGGCACTCGATTGCGTGGACATCAGTAACTGCCGATGCTGCGCCAGTTGCTGGCAATTCACCCGCGTCCAATCCGCCATCGGATGGCCGACGCCGCAGACCGTGACCATTTCGATACTGCCCAGCACCCGCCGCTCCAGGGCCTCGGGAATCTGGTCGTGGTAGAACAGCAGCCCGAGGTCGGCACGCCGTTCCACCAACTTGCGCGCGACATCGCCCTGGGCCGCACTGGTCAGTTGCACCTCGAGGCTGGGGAAGCGATTGGCCAAGGCCTCCAGGCTGTCGATCACCGGCTGGTAGGGCATCGCCTCATCCTGTGCCAGACGCAGGCAGGCCTCCTGGCCCCGTACCAGCGCCAGCGCCCGGCCATTGAGCCGTTCGCATTGGCGCAGGACCTCGCGCGCCTCCTCCAGCAGCGACTCGCCCGCCTCCGTCAACCGGGGCTGGCGTCCGCTGCTGCGCTCGAACAGGACAACGCCAAGGTCTTCCTCGAGCAGGGCAATTGCCGAACTGATCGCCGATTGTGCCTTGCGCTGATGGCGGGCCACCGCAGAGAACGAACGCTGCTCGGCAACGCTGACAAACAGACGCATCTGTTCCAGATTCCACTGCATATGACCATCAACCTATCTTTATTACAGATAGGTAATGACTTTACCCCATCTGCTCAATGTCTAAAATGCCACCTCATCAGAAGGCCAAAGAAAGACAGGGGAGACCACTTCATGAACGCCTACTACTACCTCGCCATCGCCATTTGCGCCGAAGTCATCGCCACCGTTTCGATGAAAGCGGTCAAGGGCCTGAGCACGCCACTACCCCTGGTCCTGATCATCGTCGGTTATGCCATCGCTTTCTGGATGCTGACGCTGGTGGTGCGTACGGTGCCGGTGGGTGTGGCCTACGCGGTCTGGGCCGGCATGGGCATCGTGATGGTCAGCGTCGCCGCGCTGTTCCTCTATGGCCAGAAACTGGACATGCCAGCCATGCTCGGCATGGCCCTGATCGTCCTCGGCGTGGTGGTGATCCAGTTGTTCTCGAAAACCGCCGGGCATTGATGGCGGGTCAATCGACACCTCCCCGAACCTGTATACTGCGGCCTTAGTCAGAACAACCGAGGTCGCTGCATGCCATCCGCTATTTCCACCGATGTCCTGATTGTCGGCGCTGGCGTCGCCGGCCTCTGGCTGAACGCGCGCCTGCGCCGCCAGGGTTTTTCGACGGTGTTGGTGGAGAGTGCCAGCCTCGGCGGCGGCCAGAGCGTGAAGTCCCAGGGCATCATCCATGGTGGCGCCAAGTATGCGCTGCACGGCGCCCTCACCGGCGCGTCGGAAGCCATCGCCGACATGCCGCGCCGCTGGCGCGAGGCCCTGGCCGGCCATGGCGAACTCGACCTGTCCGAGGTACGTCGGCTGTCGGATGCGCATTACCTCTGGTCTCCCGGCACCCTGGCCGGCAACCTCACCAGTTTCTTCGCCAGCAAGGCCGTGCGTGGCAGGGTCGACCAGGTCAAGGGCGATCAGTTGCCGCCGGCCCTGCAGCACCCACGCTTCAAGGGCAAGGTCTATCGACTGGCCGAACTGGTAGTCGACGTTCCCAGCCTCATCGAACGCCTGGCCGCACTGGCCGGCGACGGTTTGCTGGCCGGGACGAAAATCGAACCGTTGCGGGAAAACGGGCAACTGGTCGGCCTGCGCGTCGATGACCGCGAGATCCGCGCCCAGCGCATCGTCCTCAGTGCCGGTGCCGGCAACGCCGAGCTGCTCCAGGCCCTCGGTCTGAGCCAACCGGCCATGCAGACCCGGCCGCTGCACATGGTGCTGGTCAAGGGCCCGAGCCTCAAGCCACTGTACGCCCACTGCCTGGGCGGCGGTCCCAAGCCACGGATCACCGTGACCACCCATCCGGCAGCCGATGGCCAGTGGGTCTGGTACCTTGGCGGCGATATCGCCGAGGCCGAAGGGGTCGCGCGTGACAGCGAGCAGCAGATTGCCGAGGCGCGCAAGGAGCTCGGCAACCTGCTGCCGTGGATCGACCTGAGCCAGAGCCGCTGGGCCACCTTGCGGGTCGATCGCGCCGAACCTCAGCAATCGGGCCTGACCCGTCCGGATAACGCCTTTCTCGCCGAAGACGGACGCCTGCTGGTCGGCTGGCCGACCAAACTGGCGCTGGCGCCGGACTTCGCCGACCGGGTGATCGCCAACCTGCTGCGCGACGGCATCCAGCCCGGCCATCCGCCCGCGCTGCCCGAACTGCCGCGCCCGGCCATCACCCAAACCGCCTGGGAGCAACTGCTGCCATGAGCCTGCCCACCCTGCACGAACTGCATCGCCCGCTGGGCAGCACCGGTCTGAGTGTTTCGCCGTTGGGCCTGGGCACCGTCAAGCTGGGCCGCGACCAGGGCGTCAAATACCCCAACGGCTTCCAGATTCCCGACGACGACGAGGCCCGCCAGTTGCTCAAGTTGACCCGCGACCTGGGCATCAACCTGATCGACACCGCCCCCGCCTACGGTCGGAGTGAGGAGCGCCTTGGCCCGCTGCTACGCGGGCAACGCCATGAGTGGGTGATCGTCAGCAAGGTCGGCGAGGAGTTCGAAGCCGGCCAATCGCGCCACGACTTCAGCGCCGGACACACACGCCTTTCCGTGGAGCGCAGCCTGCAGCGCCTGGAAACCGACTTCATCGATCTGGTACTGGTGCACTCTGACGGCAACGACCTGACCATCCTCGAACAGACCGACGTCTACCAGACGCTTGCCGAACTCAAGCGCGAGGGCAAGATCCGCGCTTTCGGCTTTTCCGGGAAAACCGTCGAAGGCGGCCTGAAGGCTCTGGAGCACGGCGATTGCGCCATGATCACCTACAATCTGAACGAACAGGGCGAGCGACCGGTCATTGATTATGCGACTGCCCATGGCAAGGCGATTCTGGTAAAAAAAGCCTTGGCCAGCGGGCATGTCTGCCTGAACCCAGGTGTCGATCCGGTACGCGCCAGCTTCGAGTTGCTATTTGAACACCCAGGCGTCGCCAGTGCGATCGTCGGTACCATCAATCCGCTGCACCTGGCCCACAACGCGGCAACCGTGGCACGGGTTATCCGCCAGAACTGATGCCGCCCATGCGGCCGACCCCGACGCAAGAAGGAGCCGACATGCCGCGAACGCTGATAAGAAAGAACCCCAGCAACTTCAAGACACTGCCCCTGTTCGTCGAAGCGACTCCCGAGGGCCTGAGCTACCAGAGCGTCGGGATGCCGCTGAACTTTGCGCAGATCCTGCACAGGCGCAAGCCGGTGAACGTCGCCGATGCCGGACGCTTTGCCCTGGAGCTGGCCAATCTCGGCGTTTCGGTACGGCTCACCCTGCACTGGCAGAACCGTGACTACTGGGTGCTGGTGCGCCAACGCCGACAGGACCGTGGCGACGTGGTGCTCAAGCTGATTTCCGGTTACGTCCCGGCCCAGGAATTGAACCTGCCGCTGCACACCGCCATTCAAGAGATCGCCGAGGAGTGCCTGCTGGAGACGCCGGAAGGCTGGCTGGGCGGACGCTTCAACGACACCTGGCTGCCGGCGCCCTACGCCGCCGCGCTGCATTATCGCGAGGCACTGCCGTTTCGCCTGACACCGCTGTCGGGATCGGCACTCCCCGTGCGCTGCGGTGCGCAACCACTGATGGAACGGCCACGGGCCTACGTACACCTGCCGACGGCATCGCTGCAGTTGATTTATGACCTGCGCCTGGATGTGCCCCGCGAGGCCAAATCCCTGAGCCTGTTCCATGTCGATGAGCGGCTGGAGAACGATGAACTGGTGGCACGCCTGAACCGCTCCCGCCCCGATCTGTACCTGATGCCACTCAAGGACGGCCAGCCCTGTGCCGAGCTGTATACCCTGAAGAAGGATCAATTGATTGCAGCCAGCACACGCGGCCTGTACCTGGCGGAAAGCTTCGCCCGCCAGGACGGCTGGCTGGTGCGCGATGAGCGGATTCGCTGGAAGGACTGGGTTCGCCAGCAAGGCCTGGAGGAACCGGAAAAGGTCTCGAAGCTCAAGCGCCTGACGGGCAAGGCCCGGCAGATCCTGCGCAAGATCGTGCCAGTCAAGGCCGGGCACTGACAGACAGGGCCGGCGTCTACCGAATCAGACGGTAGACGCCGGTCACCCTCAGCGGCTGCGGATCTTCTCGACGATCGCCGTGGTCGAGCTGTTTTCCACCAGCCCCAACACTTTCACCGTACCGCCATAGGCCTTGACGATATCGGCGCCGACCACCTGGTCGATACCGTAATCACCGCCCTTGACCAGAACATCGGGCTTGACCTGGCTCAGCAGGTTTTCCGGAGTCCCCTCCGAAAAACTGATCACCCAGTCCACCGCACCGAGACCGGCCAACACCGCCATGCGCCGATCGACGCTGTTGATCGGCCGACCTGGGCCTTTCAGGCGACTGACCGAGGCATCATCGTTGATCGCGACGATCAGCCGATCCCCCTGGGCACGAGCCTGCTCCAGATAGGTCACATGGCCGGCGTGGAGAATATCGAAACAACCATTGGTGAAGACGATCTTCTCGTTGTGCGCACGCGCATCATCCACCGCCAGCAGCAGTTGCTCGAGCCCCAGCACACCGCGCTCGGAGCCTTCTTCACGCTGGATGGCACGACGCAGCTCCGGCGCACTGATGGCCGCCGTCCCCAGTTTGCCCACCACGATGCCCGCCGCCAGATTGGCCAGGGCCACCGCATGAGGCAGGTCCTCGCCTGCGGCAATCGCCGCCGCCAGCGTCGAAATCACCGTATCACCGGCACCGGTCACATCAAACACTTCGCGGGCCCGGGCTGGCAGGTGCAGGGCCGGATGATCGGGGCGCAGCAAGGTCATGCCGTGCTCGCCACGGGTCACCAGCAAGGCACCCAGATCGAGGTCCTGCATGAGTTGCGCGCCCTTGGCGACCAGCTCATGCTCATCGGCACAACCGCCGACGATGGTTTCGAACTCGCTGAGGTTCGGCGTGATCAGGCTGGCGCCCCGATAGATCGAGAAGTTCTTGCCCTTGGGGTCGGCCAGCACCGGGATACCCCGCGCACGTGCCGCCTGGATCAGCGCCTGGTGGTTTTTCAGCGCGCCCTTGCCGTAATCGGACAGCACCAGCACCTTGATGCCTTCAAGCAAACCATCCACCTCGGCACCCAGGGCCAGGGCGTCAGTGGAGAAAGGTTCTTCGAAATCGATACGCAGCAACTGCTGGTGACGACTCATGACCCGCAGCTTGACGATGGTTGGCTGGTGCGCGATACGCTGAAACAACGCCCGCACGCCAGCGCCCTTGAGGCTGTTGGCCAGGCTGTTGGCCGCCTCGTCGTCGCCGGTGACACCCACCAGGGAGGCTGGCGCCCCCAGCGCGGCAATGTTCAGGGCAACGTTGGCAGCACCGCCCGGGCGGTCTTCGATCTGCTCGACCTTGACCACCGGCACCGGCGCCTCAGGGGAAATCCGTGAGGTACCACCATGCCAGTAACGGTCGAGCATGACATCGCCGACCACCAAGACAGGGGCTTGATCGAATCGCGGCATGGACAACTTCATGGAGCAACCCACATACAAAATGAACAGGGGCGCGATATTAACACAGGGTTGCCGCAGGCTAGCCTATGGCTTCAAGTGAGTGGCTTCGCCCGTGGCGATTGAACGCTTCTTGACCAGAAACGCCAACAGATGCTGGGTCGAAGCCTCCAGCGTCATCGACGTCGTGTCGATTTCGCAGTCAGCATCGAGCGGCACTTCGTAAGGGCTGTCGAGCCCGGTGAAGTCCTTGATCCGCCCGGCCAGGGCCGCCTTGTACAAGCCCTTGGGATCGCGCTGGGAGCAGACATCGAAAGGCGTACTGACATACACGCAGGAGAACTCCTCGGGTTTGAACAGCGAGCGGGCCAGGTCGCGGTCGGCGCGAAACGGCGAAATCGCCGAGACAATAACGATCAACCCGGCATCGACCATCAGGCGTGCCACCTCGGACACCCGCCGGATATTTTCCTTGCGTGCCCTGGCGGACATGCCCAAGTCGCTGCACAGGCCGTTGCGCACGTTATCGCCGTCGAGCAGAAAGGTATGCAGGCCAAGCTGATTGAGCCGCAGCTCAAGGGCATTGGCCAAGGTCGACTTGCCGGCTCCCGACAACCCGGTGAGCCAGATGCAGGAGGGGCGCTGGTGCTTGATCGCAGCCCGCTCGGCCGTGGAAAGTGCCAGGGTGTAAGGACGGATCTGCGGTTTTTCCAGAGGAATCGTTGCCAGTCTATTCATAGCCCAGTAGCTCATAGTCTCGTTGATAGACGCGCCGAACCAGTCGACGGGTTCTGACTGAACAAAAATCTTTTACTGGCTCCACGCGTCGCTGCCGAGAATGATTGAGGTGAGGCAGAGTCGACACAATGCCAATTCGCTCGCAGACGGATTGGAAATCCTGCTCCAGATGCTCTTGGCGACCGATGAAATCCAGGGCCAGTTGACCCAGCGAGTCGACGAGAAAGTCCGTCTGAGGGGCAAAATGCAGTTGTTTCCTGACGTTCTCCGGATGTAGCCAACGATAGACAAAATCGTCGAAATCGCGGTACGCACTTACCAGATTGTGTGCCGATGCGTCCCGACGGCATGGTTCATTACCTTTGAGAAAGGCAAAGGCCGAGTAGGCACGCTCCAGTGGCTCACGCACAAAGGCGAATTTGAAGCTGCTGACATACTGTCCAGGAAAATGATGCTCATACCAGTGCAGCGGCAGATGGCCGGGATGCCGACCACCAAACAATGCTCCACACACACTGCTGCCAGCGCATTTGGGCACATGGATGAACAGACAGGCGCGCTCAGTGAAGAACTCCGGGAACTGAACGTCGCCCGACATGACCTTGTTCACGACCTGCCGATCGACGACCGATAGACGTCCCAGCAGGAATTCTCGTTGAGTCTTGGGTATCAGCTTCCATAGGTAGCGTTGAAACATTCCAGTACCTGTGCAGAAGGAACAGCCCTTCCGTCGATGTCGATGATTCGTTGCCGAACCATAACAATCGCAGGCACCAGGAAATATTTAACGATGGTCAAGCTGTGTAAATATTTAGATACAAAATTCCGACACATTGCACGCCGACCCGACCCGAGAGTGATATCTCACTCCCGGGCGTATGACTCACGCGATCCCGGCTGAAGTCGACTCATCCAGTCCCATGGCATGCAGGCGTGAGTAGTAGCCGTTCTTTTCCAGTAACTGGGAATGGCTACCCCGCTCGACTATACGTCCCTGATCCATGACCAGAATCAGGTCGGCCTTCTCGATGGTCGACAAACGGTGGGCAATCACCAGGGTGGTGCGCCCCTTCATGACCTTGTCCAGCGCGGCCTGGATGTGCCGCTCGGATTCGGTGTCGAGTGCCGATGTAGCCTCATCGAGAATCAACAGTGGCGCGTTCTTGAGCAGGGCACGGGCAATGGCCAGACGCTGGCGCTGACCACCAGACAGCAGGACGCCGTTCTCGCCGACCTGGGTATCCAGCCCCTTGGGCAACTGATCAATGAAATCCTTCGCGTAGGCGTCGCGAACAGCCTTCTCGATTTCCTCGCGAGGCGCACCCGCCAGATCGCCATAGGCGATGTTGTTGGTAACCGTATCGCTGAACAACGTGACGTGCTGGGTCACCTGGGCGATATGTCTACGCAGATTCAGCAGGCGGTACTCTTCAATCTCCAACCCATCCAGCAGGATTTCGCCCTGCTCATGGTGATAGAAGCGTGGAATGAGGCTGGCCAGGGTCGACTTGCCACTACCGGAGCGCCCTACCAACGCGACCATCTGACCCGGCTCGACGCTGAACGATATGTCGTCCAGCACCAGGCGCTCGGTCCCCGGATAGGTAAAACTCAGGTTACGGACATCCAACCGCCCCTCGATCACATCCCGCTCGACGGTGCCGTGATCCACTTCCGGGGCCACATCCAATTGTTCGAAGATGCTCTCGGCACCCGCTACACCTTTCTGGATGGTCGAACTGACCTCAGACAACTGGCGGATTGGTTTTGGCAGCAGACCCGCCAGCGTGATGTAGGCGACCATGTCGCCCGCCGAGGCGTCACCGCGCAGATAGAGCACCAGGAACATCAGTACTGCCATCGCAATGTAGATCACCAACTGCAGCATCGGCGTATAAATAGCGCCAGTACGGGTCATGCGCAGTTGCTTATCGGTATTGCTCTGGCTGGCATTCAGGAAACGTTTTTGCTCGTAGGTTTCTCCACCAAAACTGCGAACAACGCGATAACCCTGGATGGTTTCGGAGGCTACATGGGTCACATCCCCCATCGCCACTTGGATTTTCTTGCTCTGCTTGCGAAATTTCTTGCTTGCCGTACGCACCATTACCGCGATCAGCGGCAGGATGGCAATCATGACCAGTGTCAGACGCCAGTTCATGAACAACAGCGAGACGAAAAGGAAAATCACCGTCATGCCTTCACGAAACACGACCTTGATCGCATCCGTGGCCGCCCCGGTGACCATGGTGACGTTGAAGGTGATACGTGAAATCAGATGGCCAGAGTTATGTTGGTCGAAGTAACGGTTTGGCAGTGTCAGCAGGTTGTTGAACAACTGAACCCGCAAGTCGTGAACCAGACCGAGGGAGACCTTGGCCAGCAGGTAGTTCCCCAGGTATGAGCCCAACCCCTGCCATGCGGCAATCAGGATGATCAGTAGCGGCACGGCCTGCAGCAATTGCAGGTCACGTAGATAAGGCACGTTGGGGAACAGCGCGGCTTCGGGATTGGACAGGCCATCGACAAAATACTTGAGGATGTAACCCAGCATGGGCTGCGTCGAAGCGAAAATCAGGAACCCGACGATGCTGAGCGAGAACAGACCTATGTAAGGTCGCACATAGCCCAGCAGGCGGAAGTAGACTTTCAAGCTAGACGGGCTTGCGGAGAGACTGGATTCGGTCATGTCACGCGGCGGTAATTGAAAAAGGAGGCTGACTTTAGCACAGCTTCTCTGTTGTACTGAGTACCACTTGGCTCCAAGCCCCTGCCGACCCGGTAGACGACATTAAATAGCCAGTAAGTTAGTATGGCCTTTCATCTTTCGGAATGATTTTTAGCATGCATTTCAGTGGCTTGAATAACGCCTCCAATCGAGTGTTCGATTTCATCTGCCTGTGGCTGCTGCCCTTGGGTTACCTGCTGCTGTTAAGCGACATGTTCTTTCTGCCGGGTCGCAGCATGCATCACAAGATCTACTACGCGCTGTTCAGCGCACCGGCCCTGATCGCCCTGCTCATACGGCCACGAGAGCTCAAGGAGCTAATACGCGAACCGCTGTTCATCGCCATCCTGGCGTTCGTCGTGTGGACGATCCTGAGTCTGCTATGGAGCCCGCCAGTACCGGATGCCTGGAGCGACACCAAGCCGCCGCTACATACTCTGATGCTGTTCATCGGTTGCACCCTGCTGGTGCGCTACCGACCGGACAGCCTGCAACCGCTGCTGTTCTGCGCGGCCCTCATCGGCCTGGGCGCCACCCTGTACAATCTCTACATATTCTGGCGAACCCACACGCCGGAACTACGCATGGTCGGTGCCGGCGCTTTCGACAACCCGCTGCTCAGTTCCCATGTATTCGGCTTTTTCTGCGTTTACTGGATGAGTCTGAGCATGCTCTGCAAACGCCCGCAGACGCTATTGCTGAGCCTGCCGGCGCTGCTGATCATGTTCTGCGCTGTTGTCGCCACCGGTTCGCGAACCCCTCTCGTCGCGCTTACCCTCGCAGCCCTGTGGTTGAGCTTCATCTGCTGGAACCGTCGTTCACTGCTGGTTCTGGGAACGATGCTGGCATGTGGCATCGTAGTCTTCAGCTTTTTTTCCGAAATGCTTTTCGAACGTGGCAACTCGTTCCGCTTCGAACTGTGGCGCATGACCCTGGAGCAGATCGTCCTCCACCCCTGGATCGGACACGGCTACAACGCCGAGTTGAGCATCGATCCCGGAACCGGCTACAACCTGAGCGAACCCCACAACTTTGCCCTCGGTGTGTTCTTCTATGCGGGGATAATCGGCTTCCTGCCTTGGGCCTTCATGCTTGGCTGGGGTCTCTTGAGCAGTTGGCGACAACGCGCACAACCACTATTCATCCTGGCCTCCAGCTGGCTGGTATTCGGCATAGGCGCCGGACTTACCGAGGGCGGCGGCACGCTGTCACGTCCTAAAGAACACTGGTATCTGCTCTGGGTACCTCTGGCGCTGATTCTCGCCCTGACCGTAGCTCGCCGCACCTGGCGTCTGCTGGACAGGCACGTACGGGCGCTGGATGCGGCCACCTTTGCGGAACTGACCCGCGACTCTCGAATCATCGAAGAGGACGGCTTGGGTCCCAAGGTTTTGTGCCTGCAGAACGGAGAATACCTGAAGCTCTTTCGCTCGCGCCGGTTCTACAGTTCCGGCAGTTTCTATCCACAGTCGGAACGCTTCGCGGTCAACAGCGACCGTTTGCGTGCTATCGGCATTCCGACCCCGGAGATTCTCGACCTTTATCACCTCAACGGTGGCAGCACCGCCGTGCACTACCAGCCGCTACCAGGCCAGACGCTACGCCAGGTGCTTCAATCGGTAGGATCTGGAGCAGTACGTGAAGCACTGATTGAGCGTTTCGGCAGCTTTCTGGGGCAACTGCACGAGCGCGGGGTCTATTTCCGCTCGCTGCACCTGGGCAACGTCCTGCTGCTGGAGGATGGTGAGTTCGGCCTGATCGACCTGGCTGACATGCGAGTCTACCCCTCACCTCTGAGGCAAGCACTGCGCCAGCGGAACCTGCGTCATATGCAGCGTTACCGCGAGGATCGTGGATGGCTCTTTGAAGAGCAGCTACCAGCGCTACTCAAGGGTTATGCTTCGACAGCCTCCGATCATTCAGCCACCTGCCTGCGCAAGGAGGCACAACTCCTGACACTGGCCACCAAGGCCTGATGGGCTCTCGACGCAGCACCGCCCAGGGTGCTGCGACTGCTTGCGCAAATCAGCACTGGCGTTGCCGGGCGTACGCCAGAAATCCTTCGATATCTTCGCTGCACAGCTTGTCGGCCAAACCGTACAGCTCTTCTTGCGGCCAATCCCACCAGGCACTGGCCAGCAAGGCCTGACGCTGCTCCTCGGGAAAACGCCAGCGCAGGAAGCGAGCCGGATTCCCCCCCACCACCGCATAAGGCTCCACGTCACGGGTCACCAGGGCACCCGCCGCAATGATCGCTCCGGTTCCCACTGTGACGCCGGACAACAGCGTGCAGTTGGAGCACAACCACACATCGTTGCCAATCGTCACGTCCCCATGAGTGCCGCTGTAGCCGCTGATATGCGAGGCCTGCGAAACCATGGCAGGGAACGGAAAGGTTGTCACCCAGTCGGCGCGATGATGACCTCCGAGAAAGATCTGCACCCCTTCGGCAATAGAGCAATAGGCACCTATATTCAGGGTCGAACCTTCCTGCCAGTCATGGACCTGAGGCAAGCCATAACTTCCCTGACCAAAGCCATAATCGGGATAACGCTGCTTGAAACGAACAGCTCCACGCTCGATCTTCGGCAACTTGCGGATCGCCCGCTTGGCCCGCTTTTCGAAAAACCGCTGAATCCAGCCCATACCTCAAGCTCCGCTCAATTTTTTTCCAGCGGGGAAAAGTACAACCGTGCCAGAGCCTTCCAGGTTTTCCCCGTCCAGGCCCTGAACGGGATCTGCGCCAACAGCTCGCGAGCCAGCTTGCGATCACGGTTGGAGGTTTTCAGGAACATCGAGTTGAGGAACTTGTAACGTACTTGTTCATACAGTGGATGATCGCTGAACAACGCATAGGTGCGCAGGATACTGTCGATCATGAAACGGTGATTCTTGTAGGAGTTGGTCGCGTGCTTGCGATAACGCGCCATCAGCACACCAAGCCCATCGATAAAGTAACCGGCACGGGTGATCTTCAGCTCGATCAGCAAGTCCTCAAGCCGGATCTGCGGGTCGAACCCGCCGACCTTATTCAGCGCCTCGCGACGGATGAGCAAGGTGGGCGCTGGCGGATAAGGCTTGCGCTCAAGGAACATATCGTCGAAATCCAGACGGCGAAACGGCACGTCACGACGCTGGCGCTTCTCCGGGAAGAGATTGCCCTCGGAGTCGATCAATTCGATGTTGCCCGCACAGATCCCCACCTCGGGCTTGCCATCCATGTGGGCGACCTGAATGGCGATGCGCTCGGGCAGCATGATGTCATCGGAACCAAATGGCGCAATCAGACTGCCATGGGAACGCGCAATCGCACCGTTGAGCGTGTTGGTCAGGCCCTGGTTCTTCTGGACCTGAAAATCGAAACCATGCTCCGCCTGCAGACGACGAATACGTTCGACGCTGTCATCGGTGGAGCCGTCATCGACCACCAGCAACTCGATGTTCGGATAAGTCTGGTTGAGCACACTGAGAATACTCTGCTCAATGTAGGGACCGTGGTTGTACGAGGCGATAATCACCGTCACCAGGGGCTGGGCGTCTGTCATGGATATTCCTTACCAGCCTGAGCCAGGCCTGATTCAATCAACTCCAGGTATTGCTGACGGAATACCTCGATATCGTGTTGATCCTGCAGATAGCGATAGCTCTGTTCGCCCTTGGCCCGCAGAGCCTCGTCCGACAGACCGAGGTAGTTGTCCAGGGCTGCCTTCAGGGCCGGTACATTGGCCGGCTCCACCGCCAGGCCATCGGCGCCCTGAATCAGTGGCAACATGGCCGGAACACTGGATGCGATGACCGGCAAGTGCCCGCTCATCCCCTCCAGCAGTGCCAAGCCAAGGCCCTCGGCGAGGGAAGGCATGGTCCAGACATCGAAGGCACGTACATACTGCAAGGCGTTCTCACGAAAACCGAGCAGGTGGGCGCGTCCCTCAAGACCGAGGCGGTCGATCTCCTCTCGCAAACGTGCCTCCTCGCGACCGGCACCGATAATCACCAACTGGGTGTCGGGATATTTGTCCTTGAGAGCGGCAAAGGCCTGCAGCAGGTAAGTGTGCCCCTTGACCGGCACCAGGCGCCCCAGCGCACCGACCAGACGCGCCGACGGTGACAGCCCCAATAACTCGCGGGCCCGTTCGCGCGAATGCTGCAGACCCTCGGCCTGCTGGATATCGATTGCGTTGGTGATCGCATAGGTGTTGGCGTCGGTGAAACCACAGCGGCAGTCCAGCAGATACTGCTTCACTGCAGGCGAAACACCAACGAAACGCCAACTCTTGTCGATCAGACTCTGGGCCTGCCGACGCCGATAGAACCGGTCATACTCGCCAAAACCGTGGGAGATACCGATACACAGGGGAATCTTCAACCAGCGGTTGAGTTGCAACAACATGTTGACCGGCTTGAAGCGATTGCACACCACTACATCAAATTGCTCCCGACGGCAGAATTTGTACAATTGCCACATGGCCCTGAGGCGCATGCCTTTAAGGGAGCTGTCGGAGAACTCGAAGTAGACGGAGTGATCAGCCCGGCTCACGGCCTCGCCCTGACCGGGGCGTCCACGCAGGAACGCCGCCGTAACCTCGAAGCGCTCGACAGGCAGGGCCTTGACGATCTGTTCTGCCAAGTCGGCAAAATCGTGCGACTTGACGTTATAGTCCGGCTGCAGTTGCAGGACCTTGAAACGTTGACTCATAAATCTCCCCGCTGAAACCCTGTCGCATCAATGGTCCACGCCAACTCCCGAGCCAGCAACTGGAGTTGCCCGGGATCGGTTTCAGGTAGCCTGGACCACTCATTGCGCTTCCAGCACACAAAGTGAAAATATGGAAAGGAGCGATCACCATCTCGATCGTTGGTCAGGCGACCGTTACGCCAGTGCCAGCGATGCGGAAAATCACAAGTCCCATCGTGCCATTTGATCACGCCACCAGGCGTGCTGAAGCACTCGGTGAATTCACTGCGCCGCCGCCAGGGATTGAATTTACCCACCAGATTGAACAGCGGCTTGGGGAAGTTCTTTCGCCACAGGAAAATACGACTGAATGCACCCTCATCCAGCGCATGATGCTCGTGATCGGTAAAACGTTCGCGCCAGCTCTTGATCCGCATGAAGACCTCACGTTTGCGCTTGGTATTACGCATCAGGCATAAATGTCCCGCGACCCGCCTTTCGTGAGTGGAAAACAAATCGTAACCGGCCAGGCGCTCGGCGGTGAAATACTCGCGCAAGTTGCCGTATACCAGGTCAATGTCGCCAAACGCCCAGAAGTCATAGCCTTCCAGCCGGTCAGCATGGATATAACCCAGAGCTGGTTTGATATCACAGAGTTTGTAGGCCGCCTTGGGTGCAAAATCGATCTCGAGTCGACGTGAAACATGCTGGCAATAATCGCCAAAACTCATACTCTCGATAGTGACATTGGGCGGCGTGTTCTCCGGTATCCCGCAATCGCTGAACAGCAGCCAGTCGATGTCCGGATTGTGCCGGCAGCTTTCCAGAAAGAACGGCATCCAGAATGGCCAGGACCCAAAGTACGGAATAATGAAAAGAATACGCGGGATTGGATCAGCCATTGATAACTCACTGTAGGTTTCTGTAACGCCAGGGCAATACTATGCCTGGGGACGGAGCTACCAACGCTTGAGCAACCAGAACAGCTCATGCCGCCTGACTGCCTTGCGAAAGAACTCGTTCTCGCCGTAGGGGGATTGTACCCTACGAGCCAGAAGCCACTGTATCGAACGGCGCAGCCGACGCTTTAACGGCGCACGCGGCTGCAGGTCATGCATCATGCCCAACGCCATGGCCTTGTCGCGTTGTTGCTCCAGAGACAGTGACAAGCAGTAGGGTTGCATTGGTTGCGCATCGAAGACCGGCGGCAGGGCGACACCTGCTCCCGAATCGCCCATGGGCCAGCGGTCGTTGTCATGCAGGTGGTTGGCATACCCCAACAACGTCGTCGGCTGCCATTCCAGCCCCTCCAAAGCCTCCATCACCGCAGCCTGGGCACAGATATGATCCGGGTGCGGATCGAGAGAGGCATGCGGCAACACAATCATCTGCGGTCGAGCACGACTCAGCAGTTCGCGCAGGTCGGCCAGCAGATTGTTCCAACTGGGCACGCCATCCCGGTCGGCCGGCAAGGCGAACGGATTGAATTGGCGAAACAGGCGGATATCCTCCAGCTCGGCCTCGCGGGACGCCACTGGCTGGTCTGGCGCAGCCTGCATGGCTGGCAGTTGCAGGCAGAAGTAACCGAGCTGCACGCAATGAGCCTGCGACACACCGGCCCAGCGCGGCACCGCGATGCTGTCCCAGGCCCGCAGCCGGCCCTTGAGCCGCGCAGCCTCGGCACGGGGCAGCCCCATCGCCTGGTAGTGCTTGGCCTCGATTTCACCTGCGGTCAGGGTCACGATCCAGGTTTCGTCGGCTTGACTGTACAAACCGTAGGCGGCCAGCTCGGCATCGTCGGCATGGGGAGCAATCACCATCACTCGCTGTCGACGCAGGTCCGGTTGACGGAACACCCACAGGACCGGCTCACCGAGCCAGCGACAGAAACGCCCGCGCAAGCGCAATGAACCCGCGACCAATGCCGGGGCGAAGCCGCCGAGGTTGAGGTAACGCAAACCATTGACGCCGCGCTCGAAGGTCTGGCGGTCGGTCGATTGCGCCCCCTGGATTTCAATGACCGGATCGAGGAAACGTCCCAGCCAACGGCTCTTGAGTCTGATCGCCAGGATCAGGGTTTCATCGCCGGCCAGCTCCACAAGCCCGTCCAGCTTCAACAAGCCACCTTCCAAACGAGCCGCGATCTGTTCACTGCCCTCGGGAAAGGCATATTGATAGTCGTCGCCCGGCGCGTAGAACAGGTGATCGGCAAACCAGGCTTCATGGGCAACCCAGGCCAACAGAGCGAGTACCGGCGGCAACCACCAGGCCAGCAGCACGCCGACTGCGACCAGCAGAACCAGACCCATCAACAGCGCCAGGCGCTTGTTACGTCGGTGACGCTTTAGCAACTGCTGTTTACGACTCATACCTTGAGGCTCATACCTTGAATACTGGCACGGGGTTGCACCAACGATCCTTGTACTCACGGTCCGCGCGTCCGAACGAAAAGCGCAGCGCCTTGCCCAGCGCCCGAGCATCTTCCCAGGCACTCTGAGTATTAAGGAAGCTCAGCACGCTGCCGGGGCTGAATGCACGAGTTTCGGGATCGACACCGCCATTGATGTACTCGATGCTGATCCACTCGGGCGCCTCGACGCGGTAGATCAACTGCACGGCGATCGGCGCATCATTGAGGAAGATCACCGAGCCGATCAGAAACTCGCGCAGCAGCTCGACGACCTCGGCCATGCGTGCAGCGCCGGTCGCGGCGAAACCCCAGCGGCGCTGAAAAAGGTCGCAATAGATCGCCGCCAGTTCGGCACTGGAAAACTCGGTCACCGGCCGTACCGCACCTCCTGCCTCTTCAAGCAGACGCAGTTCACGGCGCTGGTTATAGCGGAACTTCTTCGACAGATCTTCTGGCGAGCGAGCCATTGCCAACTGTTCGGCTTGCGCATGCAGGCCGCTGAAACGGCTAGCGTTCAACTCGGACAGATAACGACCCCGATGGCGCAGAGGCGCCAGCGCGCCTACCGCCGCAGGCAGAATCAGCTCGGCATTGCCCAGATCAAACAGGCCCTTCTTGCCCTGACGCTTGAGCACGTCCTTGGACAGCGCCAGATCACGCCCCCAAGTCGGGATCGCGGCTTTAAGTTCACCGCCCTGCTCGAAAGCCAGGTAGCGCACCGCAATGCCGGCCAAGCCAGCCAAACGCTCGACTACCAACGGGTGCGTCGCAACGCTGCCGCCGAAACGCTGCCAGGCTTCGTTGTAGGTCGCGGCATCCACCACCGACCAGCCACGCTCGCGCCAACCCTGGAATAGGTTGAGCATCAGGCCTCCGCTACCAGGTCGGTGACATGCGGCAGGTGCCAGAAGTTCTCGCGGACCGCTTCGTCCGAGAACCGCTCATGCAGCCGCGCCAGCATCCGTTCAGCGCAGGACGCACGCTGCTCGTCGTCCAGCGCAGCCAGGTGTTGAAGCCCTTGGGCCAGATGCTCGACATCGCCGAGCGGGAAAAGGATCCCCACGCCTTCGACTACTTCCTTTGCGCCACCACAGGCGGTAGCCAACAACGGTCGACCGGCAGCCATGGCTTCGAGCAGTACCATACCGAACGGCTCGTGATCGGAACTCAGCGCAAACACGTCGAAGCCACGAAAATAACGTCGCGCGTCCGGGACCTGGCCGAGGAACAACACATGCTCGGCAATCCCAAGTTCAACGGCCAATGCCTTCAAGTTCTGCTCCAGGCGTCCCGTCCCGAGAATCGCCAACCGGCTGTTGTTCGGCAGACGTTCCAGCGCCTGGGCAAATCCACGAATCAGGGTTGCCTGGTCCTTGTCCGGATGCAGTCGGCCGACATTGCCGACAATCCAGGCATCGGCCGGCAAGCCAAGGGCCGCACGTGCTTCAGTCGTCGAGAGCTGCGAGGCTTGCAGCGCATCGATGTCGATGCGGTTATAGAGTGTACGAATCCGCTCGGTTGGCCACTTCGGCAAACACTGGCGCATGTCGTCACGCACGGCATCGGAGACACCGAGCAAGCTCAGGCGCTTGCGAAATAGATGAGCGAACAGCTTACGACTACCACGAGCATAATCACCAAACGCATGGTGCACACCGATAACCGGCAGCGCCGTTCCGAGCAAGGCGATATAGATCGGTTTGAAACGATGGGCGATGCAGAAGCTGAAGTCGCGCGAGGTAGCAATCTTGCGCAGATCGCCGATAGCGCCGAGTTTGAGACCACGAATCGCCTTGGAACTGTACTCCATGAACAGCACTTCATCCGAAGCACAGCCAGCGGCGACCTCCGCATCGGCGACCCCGGTGAGAAACACCGTGGTCACGCGGTAGCCGGTACCCCGGAACAGGCTGGCGTACTGACGGGCACAATCGAGAAACGGCCCGTCATACCCATGACAGAACTGCAGCACATGGCGCTCAGCCGAGCGTGTCATAAGCATCCGCGCCGTCTTTGACCACAAGGATATCTTCCATGATCAGGTACTGCAGGTCGGAGCCGAAGAACATGTTCAGCGCATCGGTCGGCGAGCAGATCATCGGCTCACCACGACGGTTCAGCGAGGTGTTCAGGGACACGCCGTTGCCGGTCAGTGTTTCCAGGGCCTTCATCATGTCGTAGTAGCGCGGGTTGTATTCGCGCTTGAGCACCTGGGCACGGGAAGTGCCGTCTTCGTGGACGACTTCCGGCACACGGGTTTTCCACTCCTCGGCCACTTCGAAGGTGAAGGTCATGAACGGCGCCGGGTGATCGATCTTGATCATCTGCGGCGCAACGGTGTCGAGCATCGACGGGCAGAAAGGCCTCCAGCGCTCGCGGAACTTGATCTGGTGGTTGATCCGGTCCGCCACACCGGCGACGCTCGGGCAACCGATGATCGAGCGACCGCCCAGGGCACGCGGACCGAACTCCATACGGCCCTGGAACCAGGCTACCGGATTGCCGTCGACCATGATCCTGGCGATCTGCTCCGGCATATTGTCCAGCTTGCGCCACTTCGGCGCATTCGGGTGCCGGGCACAGGCCGCGATCACATCTTCGTTGCTGTAGGCGGGGCCGAGGTAGACGTGCTCCATCTTCTCCACCGGCACACCGCGGGCGTGGGACACGTAGGCTGCCGCGCCGACCGCCGTACCGGCATCGCCGGACGCCGGCTGGACGAACAGCTCCTTGAGGTCATCACGGGCGATGATCTTCTGGTTCAACTTGACGTTCAGCGCACAGCCGCCAGCGAAGGCCAGCTTGCCGGTTTCCTTGAGGACGTCGCCCAGATAGTAGTCGATCATCTGCAGCGCGAGCTTCTCGAACAGCGCCTGCATGCTGGCCGCATAGTGGATGTATGGCTCATCGGCGATATCGCCTTCACGCTTGGGCCCCAGCCACTCGATCAGCTTCGGCGAGAAGTAGAAACCCTTGCCCTTTTCCTTGTAGCGGCGCAGACCGATGACGTTGGCGTAGTCGGTGTTGATCACCAGTTCGCCATTTTCGAAAGAGGCCAGACGCGAAAAGTCGTACTTGCTGGCATCGCCGTAAGGCGCCATGCCCATCACCTTGAACTCGCCATCGAGCATTTCGAAGCCGAGGAATTCGGTGATCGCGCCATACAGGCCGCCCAGGGAGTCCGGATCGAAGAACTCCTTGATCTTGTGGATCTTGCCGTTTTCACCGTAGCCGAAGAAGGTCGTGGCGTATTCACCCTTGCCGTCGATCCCGAGGATCGCGGTCTTCTCCTTGAAACCGGAGCAGTGATAGGCGCTGGACGCGTGGGCCAGGTGGTGCTCGACCGGCTCGATCTTGATCTTTTTCGGATCGAAGCCCAGTTGCTCCAGGCACCAGACGATTTTATTGCGATAGCGCTTGTAGCGACGGTTGCCCATCAGGATCGCATCGAGGGCGCGATCCGGGGCGTACCAGTAACGCTTGGCGTAGTGCCAGCGAGCCTTGCCGAACAGGCTGATCGGGGCAAACGGGATCGCCACCACATCGACATCGGACGGCTTGATGCCTGCCTGCTCCAGGCAGAACTTCGCCGATTCATAGGGCATGCGGTTCTTTGCATGTTTATCGCGTACGAAGCGCTCTTCTTCGGCGGCCGCAATCAGCTTGCCGTCGATGTAAAGGGCTGCGGAAGGATCATGGCTAAGGGCGCCGGACAGGCCAAGAATCGTCAATGCCACAGGGGTCTAGCCTCTTTAAGTCTGCATGCAGGCGGCGATGCGCCTTGAGAAAATGTGTCCTCGCAAGGGGCGAGAAACAGCTAAAGGGCGGGATTATAGCGTAAAAGTGGCGACAAGCCTCTAGCGGCAAGCCGATCGCCGCGCAGCAAGGGCTCGCGGCGATCACACGGTCAATTGGCCGGTTCGGGAGTCTTGGGCAGCCGCCCGTCTATGACCTGATACAACGCACTGCTCTCAGGCCAGTTGCGCATGAACCGCGCACGATCACGGGCATAAGCCGGGGCAAAGCTGCTTGCAGAATGATGCTGGCGCAGCGAGTCCAGATCGATCAGCGTCCAGCGCCCCTCGTGCCAGAACAGGTTATGCCCCTTGAAATCGCCATGGCTGATGCGCTCGCGAATCAGATCGGCAAACAGTTGATCCAGCGCCTGCAACTCTGCCTCGGGCACAGCGCCGTTATCGACATAGGGTGCAAAGCGCTCAATGATATCCGGCCCCGGCAGATACTCGGTGACCAGATAGGCCTGGCGCCGCAACCCGCAAAAACGCTTTTCCAACACCGCCAACGGTCTGGGCGTGGCAATTCCCAGAAACGCCAGGCGATTGCCTTCGCGCCACGAATGCCAGGCACGACTGGGGCGCCAGAAACGCTTGAGCCAGTGGACAAAACCCTTGATGTTGTAGCGTTTGAGCAGCAGCGTGCGGCCAGTGTCTGTCTCGATTCGACCGACACTGGCCGCGCCGCCCGTCTTGTACAGGTGACCCTGGTCGAGCAGGCGATCGGCCTGGGCCAATACCGGCAGCATGGCCGCCTCTTCCTCGCGACGCACCGCGCGCAAGGCGAACGCTCCGCGCTGCACACTGAACAAGGTGCATTCACGCCCGACCTTGCCGAGAAAGTCCTTCAGGCGCCAGCCACGGATTCTTTCGACCTGCTTGAGCAAGGCTTCCAACGGCAAGGCATGCTCGGCGTTGCTCAGCAGGTAGTGCACCAGCAATTCTTCGATGAAGGGTTCAAAGTGCCGGGGCAACTGAGCAAAAAACACCCCGAGGTTTTCCAGCACTTTCTGCCGGGACAACGGCTTGCCCGCTTCTTCGGCACGAATCCCCGCGCCATCGATCAGGTGCAGTTTGCCGTCATGACGCAGCAGGTTGTCCAGGTGCAGGTCTTCCTGCCACAAACCCTTGCCGTGCATCTGCGCAATTGCGCTCAGGGCCTCTCCCAACACCTGCTGCTGCTCATCAGCCAGGACCGGTAGCGCCTCGACCTGTTTCCAGGCGTCAGCCAGGCTTTCGGCACCCTCCAGGAATTCGAAGAGCAGCCAGCCGCCCTCGCCTTCCTTCAGGCCGTCAGCCAGCAACAGCGGCGTGGTCAGTCCCTGTTCAGCGAGCAGACGCACACCTTGCAGCTCCCGCTGGAAATGCCGAGCGGCCTTGCCGCCTACCAGCAACTTGGCCAACACTGTGCGGCCCCGCCAGACCCCGGCACCGACATAACGCTGGCCAGGCAACACCCGCAACAGACTGAGCAATTGCAATTGCGCGGGACCGGCGGCATCCGCCAGTTCGATGCTCAACGGCAGGACCGGCGTACGCCCGGCAGACTTCAACTCGGAGAGATGCATCAACGACTCCCCTTCTTGCTACGCCGTGCGCCCAGACGCTGCAGCCAGGCATCCACCAACGAACTGTCCACCGGCTGATCGAGATAGGCTGCCAGCAAGGAGCGCACATCGGCCTCACTCCAGACCGGCGCCCGACGCAGTAGAGGCTCCAGATCCTTAACCCGATCACGTTGACCGAACAGCAATGGCCGGGTCTTTTCCAGGTCGATCAACTGCGCCTGGTAACCGTCCGCCGCCTCTTGCAGGAAAATGTGCTTGGGATAGAAACAGCCGTGGATCTGCCGTACCCCGTGCAGACGCCGGGCCAGCAGGCCACAGCAACGCAGGATTGCCTGGCGCTGTGCCGGCGCCAACTGCGACCACTGCTCCAGCAAAGAATCCAGATCGTTCCAGCCATCCAGCGCCCGGGTCAACAACATGGCCCGACGCTCGCCTTTCACCACACGTTCACCGAAGAACACCGCCTGCAACGCTGGAATCTCCAACTGCTGGTAGCGGTTGATATTACGGAACTCGCGAGAGAAGGTCGGCTCTCCGAGGGGACGGTGCAGGGAGCGCGTCAGATAATTGCTCTGGCGCTTGAGGTAATACCCATGCCCTTCCAACTCCAGTCGGTACACGCTGCTCCAGCCACCACCGCTGGTGTTGGGCTCATCCACCGCATCCAGCGCCTTGTTCCACAGCGCATCGAAATTGCCGAGCCCGTGGCGCTCGAGCAATGGGCGGTCGACAGCCGCCAGGAAGTCGGTCATTCCCGTCCCTCGAAAAATCTCAACACGTGGCGAATGCGCCTCTTGTCTGCAGCATTCAGGCGTGTACGTTGGCGATACTGCAGGTAAAACCGCAGCCGCTGGGTAGCCGACAAGTGATACTTGGCAACCTTGTCCAGACAGGCCAGGTCCTTGGTGATCCGATAGCGCAGCCAGAAACCGCGCCAGAACTCACCATTGGGGCAATCGATCAGGAACAGCCGAGCCTGGTCATCGACCAGCAGGTTGCGCCACTTCAGATCGTTATGGGTAAAACGCTGATCGTGCATGATACGCGTGTAATGCGCCAACTGCCGGCTGACGCCATCGACCCAGGCACGATCGCGCAACAATGGGTCGTTGCGGTTGGCCAGAGCAGACATATCCTCGGTATTGGGCAACTCGCGGGTAATCATGGCCCCGCGATGATAGGCCGCACCACGACGCTCCAGCCCCCAACCGACGACATCGGCGGTCGGGATGCCCCACTTGGCGAAACGCTTGAGGTTCTGCCACTCGGACTTGACCCGTGGCTTGCCGACATAACGGCGCATGCCCTTGCCTGCACCGCTGTAACGCTTGACGTAATAATTGACCCCCTCGCGCTTGACCCGGATGACCTCGGACAACGGGTCACGCGTCAGGCGCTCGCCTTCGAGGGCGAACACCGCCTCCAGGCTGCCGAAATCATCCGCCAACGCAGCGTATTCGGGTTCCAGTTTCCAACCCGACATCAGAGCGCATCCCCATAGCGCTGTTTGCGCTGGTAAAGCCGCTCGGCCTTGCCTTCCAGCCAGGCCAGCAGAGGGGCTTCATCACGCAGGATCTGTCGCAGCGGCTGCTGGAAATAATCACGCAGGAAACGCAGCTTGTCGCGACGCGTCAGGCCGATCTCCAGCGCCGAGAAGTACAGCGCCGCCAGATCCTTGTTACGCCAGCGCCGGGTGATGACCGAGCGGGTCTGTGCCCGGTGCAGGTCGATCACCGAGAGCTTGAAATCATCGGCCGTGACCGGCTTGTCGGTATGCAGCAGGAAGTGACAGATGTAGCAGTCGCGATGATTGACTCCGGCGCGGTGCATCATGCCGGTCATGCGCGCCACTTCGGCGATCAGCGCGCGCTTGAGTCGCGGCTCCGGCGGCTGCCGGACCCAGTCGATACTGAAGTCTTCGAGGCTGATCGTCGGCGCCAGTTCCTCGGTGACGATAAACGAGTGCTGACCCGCAGGATTACTGCCGCGCTCACCATAGGCAACAGCGGTCATCGTCGGCACGCCAGCTGCCTGCAGGCGCTGAATCGCCCGCCACTCCTGCCCCGCGCCCAACACCGGCAATTTGGCGGTGAGCAGGTTCTTGAAGATCTCGCCCCAGCCGATGCCACGATGAATCTTCACGAAAAAGCCATGACCGGCGACCTCGGTACGCAAGGTCCGACGCGCCTCCAGCTCACGGTAAACCTCGCCCTGCAAGCGCTCGACCTCGGCGAACGCGTCGCGTCCGGCCCAGAGGCTCTTGAAGGGTTCGGCAAGGATCAACTTCATCGATGCTGCTCCGCCAGAATCACATCCGCAGCGTGCTGCGGCATGCTATAGAGGTCGGCCGTCTCGGCGAAGGCCAGACCGTTGCGGCTCCATGCCGTGCGCGCCGCCCCATCGGACAGCATCCGGTTCAGATATTGATTGAGCTGGTTCTGCTCGAACGGCTCGTCCAGCACCAGGCCGCCATCGGCCTCGGCAATGTAATGGGCATAACCGCAGACCGCACTGACCAGCACCGGCAAGCCGGACACCAGGGCTTCCAGCAGCACGGTACCGGTATTTTCGTTATAGGCCGGGTGAATCAGCAGGTCGGCGCCCAACAGGAAGCGCGGGATATCGCTACGCCCCTTGAGAAACTGCACGTGCTCGCCCAACCCCAGCGCAGCACTCTGCACCTGGAATACTTTGGGGTCGTCCTGGCCGATTACAAATAGCCGGGTGCGTTTTTTCAGTTCCGCAGGCAATGCCGCCAAGGCCTTGAGGCTACGATCGACCCCCTTGGTCTTGAACCCGGAACCGATCTGCACCAGCAGATAATCGTCGTCCGCCAGCTTGAACTCACGGCGGAACTCGGCGCGGATCTCGGCCGCATTGGCCGGCGCGCGCCGATCCTGGGCGATCCCAGGAGGCAGCAGATGGAAGCGCTCCAGCGGCGTGTCGTAATGCTTGATGAACAGCGGCTGCTGGACCTCGGAGATCATCAGGATCTCGGTCTTCGCATCCCGGGCAAACACCGCCCGCTCGTACTCGGCGAAGTGCTTGTAGCGCCCCCAGAAACGGTACAGCGAATGACGCAGGTTTTGCGCCTTGTCCTCGAAGCAGCCGTCGGCGGCGTAGTACACGTCCAGCCCCGGCATCTTGTTGAAGCCGATCAGCCGGTCGACCGGACGCCTGGCCAGATCGGCCTCCATCCAGGCGCTGAGTTTCTCGTTGCGGCGATGGTTGGACAGCGCCTTGACCGGCACCACCAACACTTCGAAGTCCGGAGGAATATCGCCCTCCCAGATCAACGTGTAGACACGGATCTGGTGGCCGCGCCGCTGGCACTCCAGAGCGATACGCATGAAGTCGCGCTGCAGGCCGCCGAACGGAAAATATTTGTACAGGACAAAAGCCAGTTGCATCAATGCCGCTCCTCGGCCAGTAACAACGCGCTCAGCCGACTGGCGACACGTTCGGGGTTGAGGCGCGTGAAGCACAATGGCCATTCACGCTTGAGGTCGAAGCGCTGCTGGTCTTCGGTGGTCGGCACATACGTGCATTTCTTTTGCAGACAGGGTGCGCAAGGGAAGTTGCTCGCCAGGTGAATCTGCGACTTGCCATAGGCACCGGTGAGCCCAGGGTTGGTCGGGCCAAACAGCGATACGGTCGGCACATCCAGTGCTGCAGCAAGGTGGCCGAGCCCCGTATCCACGGCGACACAGGCACTGGCCCCGGCGAGCACCTTCGCCACACCGGCCAGATTCAGCTTGGGTAGCACCACTGCATTTCTCAGACCACGGGCGATACGCTCGGCGCGCGCCTTTTCGACCGGATTGCCCCAGGGCAGGCGCACCTCGACACCCAACTGTCCCATACGCTGGGCCAGCTCCCGCCAATAGCTTTCCGGCCAGTGCTTGGTGTCCCAGGTGGTACCGTGGAGAAACAGCACGAACGGATTTTTGCGTGGCAACTCCACCAGGCGCTCGACGTCGAGCCCATAATCGCCCAGCCCCTTGGGCAGATCGTAGCCCAGGGCAACCGCGAACAACTGGCGCACCCGCTCGACCGCATGCTGACCCCGGGCAACGGCCAGACGCCGGGAATAGAAACGGCTGGCCAGCGGCTCACGGGCCGAATGCTTGTCCAGGCCGGCAATCGGTCCTTTCGCATAACGGGTCAGGAACGCGCTTTTCACCAGACCCTGCGCATCGATCACCAGGTCGTATTGGTTCGCGCGCAGGCTTTGCTTGAAGCGTTTCCACTCACCACTCTTGAAAGTCTGCCAGAGGTTCTTGCGCCAGCGGCGGACCGCCACCGGAATCACCTTGTCCACTACCGGGTGCCAGCTCGGGATCTCGGCAAAACCTTCCTCGACCACCCAGTCGAAACGGATGCCGGGAATCGCCCGGGCCGCATCGGTCAGCGCCGGCAGGGCATGAATCACGTCCCCCAGGGAGGATGTCTTGACCAGCAATACGCGCAAGTTACTGGACCTCGACCGGAGCGCCCTGCAGGCGCTGCAAGGCTTCACTCACAGGCGTCGGCAACAGTTGGCGCAGACAGTTGTAGTGACCGAAACGGCAGGTGCGCTCAAAGCAGGGACTGCACTCCAGGCCCAGGCGGACGATTTCCACCTGGTCAGCCAGCGGCGGCGTGAAACCCGGCGATGTCGAGCCATAGACCGCCACCAGCGGGCGATTCAAGGCCGCAGCCACATGCATCAGCCCCGAGTCGTTGGACACCACCGAGTCGGCACAGGACAGCAGATCGATCGCCTCGGCCAGCGACGTGGCGCCACTGAGGTTCACCGCCTCTTCGCGCAGCCCGGGAATCAGCCGCTGACGGATATCCTCGCCTACCGCATGATCATTCTTCGAACCGAACAGCCAGACCTGCCAGCCCTCGCGGATCTTCATCTCGGCGACTTTCGCGTAATGCTCCGATGGCCAGCGCTTGGACTCGCCGAATTCGGCCCCTGGGCACAGGGCCAGCACGGGGCGATCGAGCGCCAGCTCGAACTTGCTCAATGCCGCCTCACGACTGGCCGGTTCAATCTGCAGGCGCGGACGCGGATAAGGCGTCGGCAATTCGGCACCCGGCTCGTAGGCCAGGGCCATGAACCGCTCGATCATCAGTGGATAACGTTCCTTGTCCAACTTGCGCACGTCATTGAGCAGACCGTAGCGGAACTCGCCGCGCCAGCCGGTACGCTTGGGGATGCCGGCAAAAAACGGCACCAGTGCCGACTTCAGCGAGTTGGGCAAGAGAATCGCCTGATCGTACTGGCCACTCAGGGATTTACCGATCCTGCGCCGGGTCGCCAGGTCGAGTACGCCGTGACCGAGTGGAAAGCTCAAGGCCGCACGAACTTCGGGCATGCGTTCGAGAATCGGGCGGCTCCACTCGGGAGCCAGCACATCGATCTCGCACTGCGGGTGGCGTTGTTTCAGGCACTGGAACAGTGTCTGAGCCATCACCATGTCACCGACCCAGCTGGGCCCAACGATGAGAATTTTCATAAATATTCCGGAAACGATCAGGGAGGCCTGTAGCCTCCCCGGTCTTTGCTCATGGCTGTCCCAGGTTCTGTACGAAACTGCCCTTGCAACGGGCTTCGTTCAGACCCTAGCTTAGTCCCAGCTCAGCCCAGATCCGCATCACGTCGCGCCGTTCCACCAGGAACTGGTCGCCACCGATGACGCCGGCCTCTTTCTGCAGGGCCTGGCGATGGGCAGCGGAACGGTAGGCCTTATAGGCCTCGCGAAGCAGGCCGGCGTCGGTCGCGGGGATCAACCCGGCCTGTTCCAGCCCCTCTAGAATGCGGATGTTATCCGTGTAACGCAGTAACGCCGGGTGCTCTTTCGACCAGGCCAAGGTCGCGTATTGCACCATAAATTCGATATCGACGATACCTCCGGCATCCTGCTTGAGGTCGAACGGCGCCGTCGTGTCGAAAGCATTGGCCGCTTTACCGGCTGCGGTCGCCTTGCTGCCGAGGTTGTCGCGCATCTTCGCGCGCATCTCGCTGACCTCCTGACGCAGCGTTGGCAGATCCCGCTCGCGCCCCAGCACCGCCGCCCGAACCCTCTCGAACGCCGTCCCGACGTCCTGGCAACCCACCAGCACCCGGGCACGGATCAGCGCCTGATGCTCCCAGGTCCAGGCCTCGCTCTGCTGATAACGCTCGAAGGCACCGAGGGAACTCACCAACAGCCCGGAAGCACCGGACGGCCGCAGGCGCATGTCCACCTCATAGAGCTGGCCGGAGTTGGTCTGGGTGGTCAGCAGGTGAATGATCCGCTGCCCCAGGCGGGTGAAGAACTGCGCCGTATCGATAGGCTTGGCCCCATCGGTCTCGGCATGCGGGTCGCCATCATGGATGAACACCAGGTCCAGGTCCGAACCGTGCCCCAATTCGATCCCGCCCACCTTGCCATAACCGACAATAATGAAGCCGGGATCGCACAAGGTGCCGTCGGCCCGCTGCGGCGAACCGTATTTACTCACGGTCTGACGCCAGGCCAGGGCCAGCACCTGCTCCAGGATCGCCTCGGCGAGCCAGGTCAGGTAGTCGCTGACCTTCATCAGCGGCAGGCTGCCGGAGATTTCCGAAGCCGCGACACGCAGCCGGTGCGCCAACTTGAAATTGCGCAAGGCCTCCATCTGCTGCTCGAGATCGTCCTCGGGAATCCGCGTCAGGCGCTCGCGCAACTCGGCCGCCAGCTCCGGCGCCAGCGGCGGCTTGAACAAACGACCTTCGTTGAGCAATTCGTCGAGCAGCATCGGGAAGCGGGTGATCTGTTCGGCAATCCACGGGCTGGCCGCGCATAACGTCAGCAACTGGCGCAGGGCACTGGGGTTTTCCGTGAGCAACACCAGGTAGGCCGAACGCCGGGCGACCGCTTCGACCAGCGGCAACACACGCTCCAGCACCAGGTCCGGATCGGCATGCTCGACCGCCTGGGCCAGCAGCCGCGGGATAAAGGCATCGAGACGCTCACGACCGAGCCGCTGCATCGCCCGCAACTGCGGGCTGGCACGCAATACCGCCAATTGCTTCAGCGCCTTGGGCGCGTCCTTGAAACCGGCTTCGTGCAACTGGCGACTGGCCGCCTCCTCGTCCTGGGCATCTTCCCACAAGGGTAACCACTCTCCCCCCACTGCGACCTGGCATTGCTCGCTCTCATCCTCGTCCGGATCGGCGATGACCTGGCGGAAATGCCAGTCGACCCGGCCACGCCAGTGCATCAGTTGCCCATGAAAGTCCGCCCAGTTGTCGAAGCCGAGCATGAAGGCGATACGCGCCTGATCCTTTTCGCCATCAGGCAGCATCTGGGTCTGGCGATCAGCAATTGCCTGGATCGCGTGTTCGGTATAACGCAGGAATTCATAGCCCGCGCGCAACTCGGCAACCACCGCCGAGGGCAGATAGCCCTGGCCATCAAGCGTTCCCAAAACCTTCAGCAACGGCCGCTGCTGCAGGCTCAGGTCGCGTCCACCGTGAATCAGCTGGAACGCCTGGGCGATGAACTCGACCTCGCGGATACCACCGGAACCCAGCTTGATATTCTCCGCCATGCCCTTGCGGCGTACTTCCTGCTGGATCAACTGCTTCATGGTGCGCAGCGCTTCAATCGCGGAAAAATCCAGGTAACGCCGGTAGACGAACGGCCGCAGCATGTCCAGCAACTGCGCGCCGGCCACCTGATCGCCGGCCACCACCCGTGCCTTGATCATCGCGTAGCGCTCCCAGTCGCGCCCCTGGTCCTGATAATACTGTTCCAGCGCGTTGAAACTCAGCACCAGCGCCCCCGCCGAACCATAGGGGCGCAGGCGCATGTCGACCCGGAAGACGAAACCATCGACGGTGATCGGATCCAGCGCCTTGATCAGCCGCTGCCCCAGGCGGATGAAGAACTCCTGGTTATCCAGCGGCCGCTTCACCCCGACGGTCTCGCCACCTTCCGGGTAGGCGAAGATCAGGTCGATGTCGGAGGACAGGTTCAACTCCACGGCACCGAGCTTGCCCATGCCGAGGATGACCATCTGCTGCGGCTCGCCACTGCGCCGACCGGTCGGTGTGCCGAACTGCTGGCAGTGCCGCTGGTACAGCCATTGATAGGCCTGGTCGATACTCGCATCGGCCATGTCGGAAAGATCGCGACAGGTCTGCACCAAATCTGCCTGGCGAGTCAGGTCGCGCCAGATGATTCGCACCTGCTGGCGATTGCGCTGACGGCGCAATACCCGTCCCAGCTCATCCTCGCTTTCGGCCTGCTGGACCACCGCAGCGATCTGTCCACACAGTTCCCCAGGCGCAAAGGCCCGGTCCAGGTCGCCGAACTGCGCCAGTTCCAGCAACATCAAAGGGTCACGAACCGCCTGTTCAATAAAAAAGTCGCTGGCGGCGCTGACCCGGGCGAAATCGGCCCAGCGCTCGGCTGACCAGCCGGCCAGACCATGGTCGTCATCCAGCGCGGCAACGGCGGCGCGGAACGACTGCTCGGCCCTGCTGGCAAAAGGCTGGAGAATAGCCGGCAAAACGGCCAGTGCAGGTAGGCTCATGGTCTATCCTTGATCGGCGAACGAGCAGCCGCTAACGGTGAGGAGGAGAGATACGTCCCGGAAAGGAGTGTCGAACAAAAGTTGGAAATAGCTGATAATCGGTTTTTTTTGGCAGCCAACATCAAGCGAGCACCCGAAAAGGTTTATTTTCGACCAACAATATCGATTATTCTCACACTGAAACAGAAAGTTTTCATACGCTGCTCTGTAGTTTTACTACTCGTCTATACATTCGAAAGGCTGAAATGACTGGCGATTTGTAGTAAAACTACAGGACCCCGGAACAACCTCCGGAACATCCAAGAATTTATGTCGTCTGCCCACAAGGCCAGTCGCAAACTCAGGCAACCGATTCTGGAAGCCTTTCCGCCCTGGAGCAAGCCATGCAAGACCTCGATCCCGTCGAAACCCAGGAATGGCTGGACGCCCTGGAATCGGTTCTCGACAAAGAAGGCGAAGACCGTGCTCACTACCTGATGACCCGTATGGGTGAACTCGCGACCCGCAGCGGCTCGCAACTGCCCTACGCCATCACCACGCCATATCGCAACACGATTCCCGTCACCCACGAAGCACGCATGCCTGGCGACCTGTTCATGGAACGCCGCATTCGCTCGTTGGTACGTTGGAACGCAATGGCCATGGTCATGCGCACGAACCTGAAAGATTCTGACCTGGGCGGTCACATCTCCAGCTTCGCCTCCAGCGCAACCCTGTACGACATCGGCTTCAACTACTTCTTCCAGGCCCCGACCGACGAACACGGCGGCGACCTCATCTACTTCCAGGGCCACACCTCGCCAGGCGTCTACGCCCGCGCGTTCATGGAAGGCCGCATTACCGAAGAACACATGAACAACTTCCGCCAGGAAGTCGACGGTCAGGGCCTGTCGTCCTACCCGCACCCTTGGCTGATGCCTGATTTCTGGCAGTTCCCGACCGTATCCATGGGGCTGGGCCCCATCCAGGCGATCTACCAGGCACGCTTCATGAAGTACCTGGAAGCCCGTGGTTTCATTCCGCAAGGCAAGCAGAAAGTCTGGTGCTTCCTGGGCGACGGCGAGTGCGACGAGCCGGAATCCCTCGGTGCCATTTCCCTGGCCGGCCGCGAGAAGCTGGACAACCTGATCTTCGTCATCAACTGCAACCTGCAGCGCCTCGACGGCCCGGTTCGCGGCAACGGCAAGATCATCCAGGAACTCGAAGGCGTGTTCCGTGGCGCCCAGTGGAACGTGACCAAAGTCATCTGGGGCCGTTTCTGGGACCCACTGCTGGCCAAGGACGTCGACGGTATCCTGCAACGTCGCATGGACGAAGTCATCGACGGCGAATACCAGAACTACAAGGCCAAGGACGGCGCGTTCGTCCGTGAGCACTTCTTCAACACGCCTGAACTCAAGGCGATGGTTGCCGATCTGTCCGACGACGAGATCTGGAAACTCAACCGTGGCGGCCACGACCCGTACAAGGTCTACGCGGCGTACCACGAAGCGGTCAACCACAAGGAACAACCGACCGTCATCCTGGCCAAGACCATCAAGGGTTACGGTACCGGTGCCGGCGAAGCGAAAAACACCGCGCACAACACCAAGAAAGTCGATGTCGACAGCCTGAAGCTGTTCCGCGATCGTTTCGACATTCCGGTCAAGGACGAAGACCTGGAGAACCTGCCGTTCTTCAAGCCTGAGCCGAACAGTGCCGAAGCCCGCTACCTGAGCGAGCGCCGTGCCGCACTGGGTGGTTTCGTGCCACAGCGCCGCGCCCAGAGCTTCAGCGTACCGACCCCGTCGCTCGATACCCTCAAGGCGATCCTCGACGGCTCGGGCGACCGTGAAATCTCCACCACCATGGCCTTCGTGCGGATCCTCGCGCAACTGGTCAAGGACAAGGAAATCGGCCCGCGCATTGTCCCGATCATCCCGGACGAAGCCCGTACCTTCGGTATGGAAGGCATGTTCCGTCAGTTGGGCATCTACTCCTCAGTCGGCCAGCTCTACGAGCCAGTCGATAAAGACCAGGTGATGTTCTACAAGGAAGACAAGAAGGGCCAGATCCTCGAAGAAGGCATCAACGAAGCGGGCGCCATGAGCTCCTTCATCGCTGCCGGTACTTCGTACTCCAGCCACAACCAGCCGATGCTGCCGTTCTACATCTTCTACTCGATGTTCGGCTTCCAGCGTATCGGCGACCTGGCCTGGGCTGCCGGCGACAGCCGTACCCGTGGTTTCCTGATCGGCGGTACCGCCGGCCGCACCACGCTGAACGGCGAAGGCCTGCAACACGAAGACGGTCACAGCCACATCCTGGCCGCCACCATCCCGAACTGCCGCACCTTCGATCCCACCTACGGCTACGAGCTGGCGGTGATCATCCAGGACGGCATGAAGAAGATGACCGAAGAACAACAGGACATCTTCTACTACATCACCGTGATGAACGAATCCTACCAGCAGCCAGCCATGCCGGCCGGTGTAGAGGACGGCATCATCAAGGGCATGTACCTGCTCGAGGAAGACACCAAGGAAGCGGCTCACCACGTGCAACTGATGGGCTCCGGCACCATCCTGCGCGAAGTGCGTGAAGCGGCGAAGATCCTGCGCGAGCAGTTCAACGTCGGCGCCGACGTATGGAGCGTCACCAGCTTCAACGAACTGCGTCGCGATGGCCTGGCCGTGGAACGCAGCAACCGTCTGCATCCTGGCCAGAAGCCGAAGCAGAGCTATGTCGAACAATGCCTGACCGGCCGCAAGGGTCCGGTGATTGCCTCCACCGACTACATGAAGCTGTTTGCTGAACAGATCCGCCAGTGGGTTCCTTCCAAGGAGTTCAAGGTCCTGGGTACCGACGGCTTCGGCCGCAGTGACAGCCGCAAGAAGCTGCGTCACTTCTTCGAAGTCGACCGTCATTTCGTGGTGTTGGCAGCCCTGGAAGCCTTGGCTGACCGTGGCGACATCGAACCTAAAGTGGTGGCCGAGGCCATTACCAAGTTCGGTATCGACCCGGAAAAACGCAACCCATTGGACTGCTGAGGAGACCCCCTGTGAGCGAACTCATTCGCGTACCTGACATCGGCAGCGGTGAAGGTGAAGTAATCGAACTGTTTGTGAAAGTCGGCGATCGTATCGAAGCCGACCAGAGCATCCTGACTCTGGAATCGGACAAGGCGAGCATGGAAGTGCCTGCACCGAAAGCCGGCGTCATCAAGAGCCTGAAAGTGAAACTGGGCGATCGCCTGAAAGAAGGCGACGAGCTGCTGGAACTGGAAGTCGAGGGCGCCGCTGCTGCGGCCCCTGCGGCGGCTCCCGCTCCTGCTGCTGCACCAGCTACCGCAGCGGCCGCACCAGCACCGGCGGCCGCTCCAAGCGCTGCCCCTGCTGCTGCCTCGGCGCAACAGGTGCACGTGCCGGACATCGGATCGTCAGGCAAGGCCCAGATCATCGAGATCTCGGTCAAGGTCGGCGACACCATCGAGGCCGATCAGTCGCTGATCACCCTCGAGTCCGACAAAGCCAGTATGGAAATCCCGTCGCCGGCTGCCGGCGTGGTGGAAAGCATCAACGTCAAGCTCAACGATGAAGTCGGCACCGGCGACCTGATCCTGGTCCTAAAGGTCGCAGGCGCTGCGCCTGCCGCTGCTTCAGCACCAGCTCCGGCCCAGGCCGCCGCGCCTGCCGCCGCTCCAGCGCCAGCAGCAGCCCCGGCTGCTCCGGTGGCCGACAGCGTGCAAGACATCCACGTGCCGGATATCGGTTCGTCGGGCAAGGCCAAGATCATCGAAGTCTCGGTCAAGGCCGGTGACACCGTCGAAGTCGACCAGTCGCTGATCACCCTGGAATCGGACAAGGCCAGCATGGAAATTCCATCGCCAGCCGCTGGCGTGGTGGAAAGCATTTCCATCAAGCTGGACGACGAAGTCGGTACCGGTGACCTGATCCTGAAACTCAAGGTCAAGGGCGCTGCACCGGCTGCCGCTCCAGCCCCGGCTGCTGCTCCGGCTGCGCCGGCCAAGACTGAGGCAGCACCCGCTGCCGCGCCTGCGCCTGTCGCTGCCCCGGCAGCCGCTCCGGCCGCTGCGGGTGCCAAGGTTCACGCCGGCCCGGCAGTACGCCAACTGGCCCGCGAATTCGGCGTCGAGCTGAGCGCGGTCAGCCCAAGCGGTCCGCACGGTCGCATCCTCAAGGAAGACGTGCAGGTCTACGTCAAGGCGATGATGCAGAAAGCCAAGGAAGCGCCAGCTGCAGGCGCAACCGGCGGTGCCGGTATTCCGCCGATCCCGGTCGTGGACTTCAGCCGTTTCGGCGAAATCGAAGAAGTGCCGATGACCCGCCTGATGCAGGCTGGCGCCGCCAACCTGCACCGCAGCTGGCTGAACGTGCCGCACGTGACCCAATTCGACTCGGCGGATATCACCGAGCTGGAAGCGTTCCGCGTCGCACAGAAAGCCGTGGCCGAGAAGGCCGGCGTCAAGCTGACTATCCTGCCACTGCTGCTCAAGTCCTGCGCACACCTGCTCAAGGAACTGCCGGACTTCAACAGCTCGCTGGCTCCGAGCGGCAAGGCGATCATTCGCAAGAAGTACGTCAACATCGGCTTTGCCGTCGACACCCCGGATGGCCTGCTGGTGCCGGTGATCAAGAACGTCGACCAGAAGAGTCTGCTGCAACTCGCCGCCGAAGCAGCTTCCCTGGCCGAGAAGGCCCGGACCAAGAAGCTCTCCGCTGATGACATGCAAGGTGCCTGCTTCACCATCTCCAGCCTCGGCCACATTGGCGGCACCGGCTTCACGCCGATCGTCAATGCGCCGGAAGTGGCGATCCTCGGCGTGTCCAAGGCAACCATCCAGCCGGTCTGGGATGGCAAGGCTTTCCAGCCGAAGCTGATGCTGCCGCTGTCGCTGTCCTACGATCACCGCGTGATCAACGGTGCCGCGGCTGCGCGCTTCACCAAGCGCCTGAGCGACCTGCTGGCGGATATCCGTACCATCCTGCTGTAATCGACCCTCCGGCCTCCTTCACCCAGGAGGCCGGAGCCGTCGTACCGTTTTCCGAGCCACGCTCGTACCTCAACCCCGCCCGATGGCGGGGCTTTTTTTTGCGCCCCCGCTGATGCGCGCAAACGCCCGATACAGAGCGTTAATCGCTGTCCGTCCATCGCCCCCGATTGAAGATTTCACACCGGCGGCCGATACATTGAAGGCACAGAGCCACTGTTCTGCTTGTCAGCCCGACCCGCTTAATGCAACCTTGCCCAACGCGCCAGAAAAGGGCCCCTCCCCTGTGCGTGATCAGTACTCTTGAAGCGAGCTCTCCATGAAAAGCCAACCCGATGTCGCCAATAGATTGGCGGCCGAGGTAGTGACTCAGTTACCGGTGCCGTCGCGCCTCGGTATGCTGCGTTTCGAGCGGCTTAATGAAGCAAGCTGGGCCTTGTTGTTCCTCGATCCCAACTGCGAGCGCCAGTTCGGCCTCCCAGCCATCGAGCTTTGCGCCCTGGTCGGCTCGCCCTATGCCAGCCTGATGGAGCCCGAGGCGCGCTACCTGCTGCATGACGCGATCCAGTTACAACTGGCCGAGAACCCGCATTATCTGGTGCGCTACACCCTGCACACCGCCCAGGGCCCATTGACCCTGCTGGAGATGGGTGAAGCCTACAAGCAGCACAATCGTCACCTGTTGCGCGGTTACCTGCTGGTCGTCGAAGGCCTGTTCGGCCTGGAGCCGCAACCGCCGCAACCGCCGCTCACCGATCTGGCCACCCAGAACAGTCGCCTGCAGATCGCCCTGGAACTCAACCAGCGCGCCCAGCTGGAGCAACTGCAGCACCTGGACCGGGTGCGCTCCCAGCAGGACCTGATCCTGCGCCTGGCCCGCCAACGCTATAGCGCGAACAACTCCTTGCAGGAAGCGGCCGAACTGATCACCCGCAGCGCCTGTGACATCTACCAGATCGACAGCGCCAGCATCTGGAACCTGGAGGGGCAGCGTCTGGTGCCGATCTCCGCCTACCATCGCGCCAGCCAGGAATACGTACTGCCGGACGTGATCGACGCCAGCAAGTTCCCCGACTATCTGGAAGCCTTGCACACCAGCCGCGCCATCGATGCCCATAACGCCATTCGCGACCCGCGCACCCGCGAGATGGCCGAAATCCTGCGGCCGCGCGACGTCAACGCCATGCTCGATGCCAGTATCCGTATCGATGGCCAGGTGGTGGGCGTGCTCTGCCTGGAACAGACCGGCCAGACCCGCGCCTGGCAGTCGGACGAAATCGCCTTTGCCGGCGAACTGGCCGATCAGTTCGCCCAGGTCATCAACAACCACAACCGACGCATCGCCACCAGCGCCCTGCACCTGTTCCAGCGAGCGGTCGAGCAGAGCGCCAACGCCTTCCTGCTGGTCAACTGCGACGGTGTGGTGGAATACGTCAACCCAAGCTTCGCCGCCATCACCCAATACAGCGCCGAAGAAGTCCACGGACAGAAGCTCTCCGAGCTGCCAGCCCTGGAGAACCTCAGCGAACTGCTGTTCGATGCGCCGTCGAGCCTGGCCCAGAGCAACAGCTGGCAAGGCGAATTCAAGAGCCGCCGCAAAAACCTCGAACCCTACTGGGGGCAGTTGTCGATCTCCAAGGTCTATGGTGACAACCGCGAGCTGACCCACTACATCGGCATCTACGAAGACATCACCCAGACCAAGCTCGCGCAGCAGCGCATCGAGCGCCTGGCCTACACCGACAACCTGACCAACCTGGGCAACCGCCCGGCGTTCATCCGCAACCTAGACGAGCGTTTCGCCCGCGACAGCGACTCGCCCATCAGCCTGCTGCTGGTGGATATCGACAATTTCAAGCGGATCAACGACAGCCTCGGCCACCAGACCGGCGACAAACTGCTGATCAGCCTGGCCCGGCGCCTGCGAAACAGCCTGAGTACGAGCGGCAGCCTGGCGCGCTTTGCCAGTAACGAGTTCGCCGTGCTGCTGGACGATACCAATCTGGAAGCCGGTCAACAGATCGCCAGCCAATTGCTGACCACCCTCGACAAACCCATGTTCGTCGACAACCAGCTGATCAGTGTCACCGGTTCCGTGGGCCTGGCCAGCGCCCCGTTGCACGGTCGCGATCCACAGACCCTGATGCGCAACGCCGGCCTGGCCCTGCACAAGGCCAAGGCCAACGGCAAGCACCAGGTCCAGGTCTTCACCGAGGCGCTGAACGCCGAGGCCAGCTACAAGCTGTTCGTCGAGAACAACCTGCGCCGTGCCCTGACCCAGAACGAGCTGGACGTGTTCTACCAGCCCAAGCTGTGCCTGCGCAGCGGCCGCCTGCTGGGGATGGAAGCGCTGCTGCGCTGGAATCACCCGGAAAAGGGCATGATCCGCCCGGACCAGTTCATCAGCGTCGCCGAGGAAACCGGCCTGATCATTCCGATCGGCAAGTGGATCGCCCGCCAGGCCTGCCGCATGAGCAAGGCCCTGACCGCACACGGCCTGGGCAAATTGCAGGTGGCGATCAATCTGTCGCCCAAACAGTTCTCCGACCCGGATCTGGTCGCCTCCCTCGCCAGTATCCTCAAGGAAGAACAGTTGCCACCTTCGCTGCTGGAACTCGAGCTGACCGAGGGCCTGCTGCTGGAAGCCACCGACGACACCCGCCTGCAGCTCGACCAGTTGAAAAAAATCGGCCTGACCCTGGCCATGGACGACTTCGGTACCGGCTACTCGTCCCTGAGCTACCTGAAGAAATTCCCGATCGACATCATCAAGATCGACCGCAGCTTCATTCATGAAATCCCGGACAACCAGGACGACATGGAAATCACCTCTGCGGTCATTGCCATGGCCCACAACCTGAAACTCAAGGTCGTGGCCGAAGGCATCGAAACCTCCGAACAATTGACCTTCCTGCGCCGCCACCGCTGCGACGTCGGCCAAGGCTACCTGTTCGACCGCCCGATCCCGGGAGCCGAGCTGATCCAGCAGCTCAAGCGCTATCCGCGTGGACCTTTGGCCTGACATCGCCGTAACACTCGGGCAAACTGTCGGTCTACTCAATCGCTACAGCTCACTTCAACCTGACTGAGAGGACTGCGACATGGTCTTGCGCTCGGAAATACTGGTGAACAAAAACGTGCTTCCCACCAAAGAACAAGCTCTGCCTGGCCGTGAAACCCCGATGACGGTTCCGGACAAACATTTCGTCAACGGCCACCCGCTGCTGGGCCCATTCCCCGGCAATGTGGAATTCGCGATCTTTGGCCTGGGTTGCTTCTGGGGCGCAGAGCGACGCTTCTGGCAGCGCGAGGGCGTGTACAGCACCTCGGTCGGATACGCTGGCGGCCTCACCCCGAACCCCACCTACGAAGAAGTCTGCTCTGGCCTGACCGGCCACAGCGAAGTGGTGCTGGTGGTCTACGAACCGGAAATCGTCAGCTACGAGCAATTGCTGGCGCAATTCTGGGAGTTGCACGATCCGACCCAGGGCATGCGCCAGGGTAACGACATCGGCACTCAGTACCGCTCGGTGATCTATGCCACCAAGCCGGAACAACTGGAAGCGGCGCGCAAGAGCGCCCAGGTGTTCCAGGCGGAACTGACCAAGGCCGGACTGGGCACCATCACTACGGAAATCGCCGAAGCACCGACCTACTACTACGCCGAGGCCTATCACCAGCAGTACCTGGCGAAGAACCCGGAAGGTTACTGCGGGATCCGTGGCACTGGCGTCAGCTGCCCGATCTGAGGAGCCGGCCGGCCCACTCGCCCCAGGAGTGGGCCTGTCAGCAACTCAGACCCCGCTCCTGGCGTTCACTCGGCAATCAGCCAATCCATCCGCCAGTCACCCTGGGTCTGCGCCAGCTTCTGCGCCAACCACGGCAGCAATTCGCGCAACTCCTCTTCCAGTCCCCATGGCGGATTGGCAATCGCCAGCCCCGAACCGTTCAGGCTCGCCGGCGTGTCCAGCGGATGCACCAGCAACTCCACCCGCAGCAACTTCGGTGCGCCGGTACCGGCAAGGTCCTGGTAGAAACGCTTCAACGCCCGCTGGTCCTTGATCGGATACCAGATCGCCGCCACCGTCTGGCGCATACGCCCGATGGTTTCCTTGAGCGAGGCAGCACAGCGCTGCATCTCATCCAATTGCTCGAACGGCGGATCGATCAGCATCACCGCGCGCTTTTCCGCCACCGGCAGCAAGGCCCGCGCCAGGTGCCAGCCCTCCCCCAGGTGCACCGCCACGCGCCGGTCACCCTTCATGTTGTCCTTGAGCAGCTTGCCGTCTTCCGGGTGCTTCTCGTTGATCAGCACGCGGTCCTGCTCACGCGTCAGGCGCCGCGCCAGCTCCGGCGAACCCGGGTAGTAGCGCAACTCGCCATCAGGGTTCATCTCGTGCAATACCCGCAGGTAATCGGCGGTCACGGCGGGCAGGTCCGGCTCGCCCCACAGACGGGCAATCCCCTCAAGGTATTCGCCAGTGCGACTGGCCTGATCGCCCTTGAGATCGTACAGGCCGATACCGGCATGGCTGTCGAGGTAGGCGAACGGCTGCTCCTTGCGCGCCATCAGGGCAATCAGGCGGGTCAGGACCAGGTGTTTCAGAACGTCGGCATGGTTGCCGGCGTGGAAGGCGTGACGGTAGTTCATGGCAACTCCTGCGAAGGAGGCGAAGTTTACCTTGTGCTCCCGCCGCCGTCAGGTCGCAACGTACAAGCGGCAGGGGCCAGCTCCGACAGACTCGCCAAGAGGCGGCGTGATAACGTCGCGCTCTCTCAATCGAAGGAGCCGACAAGATGACCACCCGCTACGCCAAAATCCTCCTGAGCCTGGCGCTCGCTGCCTTCGCCGTCATGGTCACCTTCAACAATATCAGCGACTACGGTTCCAACTTCGCCTTTGTCAGCCACGTTCTGAGCATGGACACCACCTTCGCGAGCAACACCGCGATGTACCGCGCGATCACCACGCCAAGCCTGTGGCACGCCGCCTACTGGCTGATCATCCTCGGCGAGGGACTGACCGGCGTGCTGCTGGCCTATGGCGCGCTATCGCTGTGGCGCGCGCGCAAGGCCGATGCCAGCAGCTTCGCCCGGGCGAAGAAAGGCGTCATCGCCGGGGCAACCCTGGGGCTGCTGGTGTGGTTCTTCGGCTTCATGGTGGTCGGCGGCGAATGGTTCCTGATGTGGCAATCGAAGATCTGGAACGGTCAGGAGGCCGCCTTCCGGTTCTACATGGCCCTGCTCGGCGTGCTGATCTTCGTCAATCAGGCTGACAACGAGCCGGCCCAACCCGAGTGACTTGCCGACCGTGCGCCAGTAGCGGACACTGGCGCACCGGTTTGCGGTCCGGGTTCGGGCATCACACCCGATGTCATTGGCGACTCAGACACACGAGACCATCAGGCGACCGCAACTGCCCGGCAGTGCTCAATTAATGGCATCTCACTGAGTCGAGACTTTATGAAAGACGCAACGATTGCGCTCCATCACGGTTTCAAATCGGACCCGACCACCAAGGCCGTGGCCGTGCCCATCTACCAGAACGTCGCCTTCGAATTCGACAACGCCCAGCACGGCGCCGACCTGTTCAACCTCGATGTTCCGGGCAACATCTACACCCGGATCATGAACCCCACCAACGACGTCCTCGAACAGCGCCTGGCCGCACTGGAAGGCGGTATCGCCGCATTGGCCGTATCGGCCGGCAGCGCAGCGATCCATTACGCGATCCAGACCCTGACCCGCGCCGGCGACAATATCGTTTCCACGCCACAGCTCTACGGCGGCACCTATACCCTGTTTGCCCATCTGCTGCCGAGTTTCGGCGTCGACGTGCGATTTGCCCGCGACGACTCCCCCGAGGCGGTCGCCGAACTGATCGACGAAAATACCCGACTGGTTTATTGCGAAAGTATCGGCAACCCGGCGGGCAACATCGTCGATATCGAGAGCTTTGCCCAGGTCGCCCATGCCCATGGCATACCGCTGATGGTCGACAACACCGTGGCGACACCGATTCTGTGCAAGCCGATCCTGTTCGGTGCCGACATCGTCGTGCACTCGGTCACCAAGTATGTCGGCGGCCACGGCAATGCCCTGGGCGGAGTGATCGTCGATGCCGGGACCTTCCCCTGGGCGGATCATCCGCAGAAGTTTGCCTGCCTCAATACTCCCGAGGCCGCTTACCACGGCGTGGTCTACACGGAGAAATTCGGCCCTGCGGCCTTCATCGCCCGCGCCCGGACCGTGCCACTGCGCAACACCGGCGCAGCACTCGCACCGATGAATGCCTTCCTGCTGCTGCAAGGCCTGGAAACCCTCGCCCTGCGCATGGAACGCCACACCGAAAATGCACTTGAGGTGGCGAAGTTTCTCAAGGCCCACGAACAAGTCGCCTGGGTCAGCTATGCCGGCCTGCCGGACCACCCGCATCATGAGCTGGCGCACAAATACATGAAGGGCAAGCCGTCGGCGATCCTCTCGTTCGGTCTCAAGGGCGGCTACGAAGCCGGGGTACGCTTCTACGATGCGCTGCAGATATTCAAGCGTCTGGTGAATATCGGCGATGCCAAGTCGCTGGCTTGCCACCCCGCCTCCACCACCCATCGACAAATGACCGAGGAGGAGCAGGCCAAGGCCGGCGTGAAACCGGAGATGATCCGCCTGTCGGTCGGCATCGAGGCCATCGAGGACCTGCTCGAAGACCTGCAACAGGCGCTGCAGGCCTGAAACGCAGCGGCCCGTCTCCTGGGAGACGGGCCGCCTGGTCAGCTACAGGGCTTGCCGCCCTGTCTCACGGATCAGTGTTCCAGGCGGAACTGCTTCTCTGCGGCCTCGAAACGCTGGAGCATCTGCGCCGAAGGCTTGCCCATCTTGCTGACCACATAGACCGCGATACTGGCGAAGATAAAGCCAGGGATGATTTCGTACAGCCCCAACAGATTGAAGTGTTTCCAGACGATCACGGTAATCGCCCCGACCAGGATGCCGGCCAAGGCGCCGTTGCGAGTCATGTCCTTCCAGATCACCGAGATCAGCACCACCGGACCGAAGGCGGCACCGAAACCGGCCCAGGCATAACTTACCAGCCCCAGCACCCGGTTTTCCGGATTGGCGGCCAGGGCAATAGCGATCACCGCAACCAGCAGCACCATGGCCCGGCCAACCCACACCAGCTCCAGTTGCGAAGCGGACTTGCGCAGGAAGGCCTTGTAGAAGTCCTCGGTCAGCGCACTGGAACACACCAGCAACTGACAGCTCAGGGTACTCATCACCGCCGCCAGGATCGCCGACAGCAAGACACCAGCCAGCCAGGGGTTGAACAGGATCTTCGCCAGCTCGATGAACACCCGCTCATGGTTTTCGCTGACCGGGCCCGCCACCTCGGGGTGCGCAGAGAAGTAGGCAATACCGAAGAAGCCCACCGCCACCGTGCCGCCCAGGCACAGGATCATCCAGGTCATGGAGATGCGTCGGGCATTGGCGATCGACTTGACCGAATCCGCCGCCATGAAACGCGCCAGGATATGCGGCTGGCCGAAGTAACCCAGCCCCCAGCCCATCAGCGAAATGATGCCGACAAAGGTGGTGTTGCGCAGCATGTCGAAATGCCCAGGATCCTTGGCCTCGATCGCCAGGAAGGTGGTATCGACACCGCCCGTGGCCAGCAGCACGATGATCGGCGTGAGAATCAAAGCGAAGATCATCAGCGTCGCCTGCACGGTATCCGTCCAGCTTACCGCCAGGAAACCACCGACGAAGGTGTAGGCAATGGTCGCTGCCGCACCAGCCCACAGCGCCGTGCTGTAGGACATGCCAAAGGTGCTTTCAAACAGGCGGGCACCGGCGACGATGCCCGAAGCGCAGTAGATAGTGAAGAACACCAGGATCACGATGGCCGCAATCACCCGCAGCAGGCCACTGCGGTCCTCGAAACGGCTGGAGAAATAGTCCGGCAGGGTCAGCGCGTCACCGTTGTGCTCGGTCTGCACACGCAGGCGGCCGGCGACGAACAGCCAGTTCAGATAGGCACCGACAATCAGCCCGATGGCGATCCAGCTCTCCGACAGGCCGGACATGTAGATCGCTCCCGGCAGCCCCATCAGCAGCCAGCCGCTCATGTCGGAAGCCCCCGCCGAAAGGGCAGTCACCACACTGCCCAGGCTACGACCACCCAGAATGTAGTCGGAAAGGTTATTGGTGGAGCGATAGGCCATCAGTCCGATCAGGACCATCGCAGCGATGTAGATCACGAAAGTGATCAGGGTTGGGTTACTTACGCTCATCAAAAAGCCCTGGCATTGTTTTTATTAAGCGGCGACCCGCGACCGACAAAACGACCATGTCTGTCAGACGGTTAAACGGATCGAGCATTCATGACCGGTGTTTTCCCAGGAAAATCACCAGCGGGTGCCTCTGCTCGCAGGCGGTTGCACCTTGGCCGAACATGCTATTCAACAATACGAGCGAGGCGCAACCTGTTTTACCCCCATAAGTTGCACCTGAACGCCTTTCCAATTGTTCCCACACGCGTTTACTTTCACCTACACCGTAACCCACTGACTTTGCAGGAAAAATCTTAAGACCCAATCAGCATCGAATGCGATTCAAAACATTTCCGCGTCGAAACCTGTTTATTTCCGATGAAAATAGGTTGCACCTGGTTGCACCTATCCCAGCCCAGCGCTAATCTCTCGGCCACCTGACGCCACGCGGTAGTGGCAACCATGAGGACAAGAAAAATGGCTACCACCACCCTTGGGGTCAAACTCGACGACACAACCCGCGAGCGCCTGAAGGCTGCGGCCCACTCGATTGACCGCACCCCGCACTGGCTGATCAAGCAGGCCATTTTCAATTACCTGGAAAAACTCGAAAGCGGTGCAACCCTGACTGAACTCAGCGGCCTGCCCCGTGGCGAAGCCGACGACGCTGGCGACGTTCAGGCCGAGCACAGCCACCAATGCTTCCTCGAATTCGCCGAGAGCATACTGCCGCAGTCGGTTCTGCGGGCCGCCATCACCGCCGCCTACCGTCGCCCCGAGCCGGAAGTGGTACCCATGCTGCTGGAGCAGGCCCGCCTGCCGGCAGCCACGGCCGAAGCCACCAACAAACTGGCGGCGAGCATCGCCGAGAAACTGCGCAACCAGAAAAGCGCTGGCGGTCGTGCAGGTATCGTCCAGGGTCTGCTGCAGGAATTCTCTCTGTCGTCCCAGGAAGGCGTGGCCCTGATGTGCCTGGCCGAAGCCCTGCTGCGCATTCCCGACAAGGGCACCCGCGACGCACTGATCCGCGACAAGATCAGCACTGGCAATTGGCAACCACACCTGGGCAACAGCCCGTCGCTGTTCGTCAACGCCGCCACCTGGGGCCTGCTGCTGACCGGTAAACTGGTCGCCACCCACAACGAAGCCGGCCTGACCTCGTCCCTGAGCCGCATAATCGGCAAGAGTGGCGAACCGATGATCCGCAAGGGCGTCGACATGGCCATGCGCCTGATGGGCGAGCAGTTCGTCACCGGCGAGACCATCGCCGAAGCCCTGGCCAACGCCAGCAAGTTCGAGTCCAAGGGTTTCCGCTACTCCTACGACATGCTCGGCGAAGCCGCACTGACCGAACACGACGCGCAGAAGTACCTGGCGTCCTACGAACAGGCGATCCACGCGATCGGCAAAGCTTCCCACGGCCGCGGCATCTATGAAGGCCCGGGCATCTCCATCAAGCTCTCGGCCCTGCACCCGCGCTACAGCCGCGCCCAGTACGAACGCGTCATGGACGAACTGTACCCGCGCCTGCTGTCACTGACCCTGTTGGCCAAGCAGTACGACATCGGCCTGAACATCGACGCCGAGGAAGCCGACCGCCTGGAGCTGTCCCTGGACCTGCTCGAACGCCTGTGCTTCGAACCGCAACTGAGCGGCTGGAACGGCATCGGCTTCGTGATCCAGGCCTACCAGAAGCGCTGCCCGTACGTGATCGACTACGTCATCGACCTGGCCCGCCGCAGCCGTCACCGCCTGATGATCCGCCTGGTCAAGGGCGCCTACTGGGACAGCGAGATCAAGCGCGCCCAGGTCGAGGGCCTGGAAGGCTATCCGGTGTATACCCGCAAGGTGTACACCGACGTGTCCTACATCGCCTGCGCACGCAAACTGCTCTCGGTACCGGAAGTCATCTACCCGCAGTTCGCTACCCACAACGCCCACACCTTGTCGGCGATCTACCATATCGCCGGGCAGAACTATTACCCCGGCCAATACGAGTTCCAGTGCCTGCACGGCATGGGCGAACCGCTCTACGAGCAGGTGGTGGGCAAGGTCGCCGAGGGCAAGCTGAACCGTCCGTGCCGCGTCTATGCGCCGGTCGGCACCCACGAAACCTTGCTGGCCTACCTGGTACGCCGCCTGCTGGAAAACGGCGCCAACACCTCGTTCGTCAACCGCATCGCCGACCAGTCCGTGTCCATTCAGGAACTGGTGGCCGACCCAGTCGCCAGCATCGAGCAGATGGCCCTGCAGGAAGGCGGCTTCGGCCTGCCACACCCGCGCATTCCGCTGCCGCGCGAGCTGTATGGCGCCGAGCGCGCCAACTCGGCAGGCATCGACATGGCCAACGAACACCGCCTGGCTTCGCTGTCCTGCGCCTTGCTGGCCACCGCCAACAACCCATGGAAAGCCGCACCGATGCTCGGCTGCGTCCCCAGTAACGAAACCCCGGCGCCGCTGCTGAACCCGTCGGATCAGCGCGATGTGGTCGGCCACGTTCAGGAAGCCAACAGCGAAGACGTCGATAACGCTATCCAATGCGCACTCAACGCCGCGCCGATCTGGCAGGCCACGCCGCCTGCCGAGCGCGCAGCGATTCTGGAGCGTGCCGCCGATCTGATGGAAAGCGAAATCCAGCCGCTAATGGGGCTGCTGGTCCGCGAAGCCGGCAAGACCTACGCCAACGCCATCGCCGAAGTCCGTGAAGCGGTGGACTTCCTGCGCTACTACGCGGTGCAGGCGCGCAATGACTTCACCAACGACGCTCACCGTCCGCTGGGCCCGGTGGTCTGCATCAGCCCGTGGAACTTCCCGCTGGCGATCTTCAGCGGCCAGGTCGCCGCTGCCCTGGCCGCCGGTAACCCGGTACTGGCCAAGCCGGCCGAACAGACCCCGCTGATCGCCGCCCAGGCCGTGCGTCTGCTGCTCGAAGCCGGCATTCCGGAAGGCGTGGTGCAACTGCTGCCGGGCCGCGGCGAAACCGTTGGCGCGCGCCTGGTCGGTGACGAGCGGGTCAAGGGGGTGATGTTCACCGGCTCCACCGAAGTGGCGCGCCTGCTGCAACGCAATGTCGCCGGGCGCCTGGACAACCAGGGCCGGCCGATCCCGCTGATCGCCGAAACCGGCGGGCAAAACGCGATGATCGTCGACTCCTCGGCACTGACCGAGCAGGTGGTGATCGATGTGGTCTCATCGGCCTTCGACAGTGCCGGCCAACGCTGCTCGGCGCTACGTGTGCTGTGCCTGCAGGAAGACTCTGCCGACCGCGTGATCGAAATGCTCAAGGGCGCCATGGCCGAATCGCGCCTGGGCAACCCGGAACGCCTGTCGGTGGATATCGGCCCGGTGATCGATGCCGAAGCCAAGGCCGGCATCGAGAAACACATCCAGGCCATGCGTGAAAAAGGTCGCAGCGTCTACCAGATGGCGATTGCCGATGGCGAGGAATGCAAGCGCGGCACCTTCGTGATGCCGACCTTGATCGAGCTGGAAAGCTTCGATGAACTCAAGCGCGAAATCTTCGGCCCGGTACTGCATGTGGTGCGCTACAAGCGCAAGGACATCGACAAGCTGATCAGTCAGATCAATGCCAGCGGCTACGGCCTGACCCTGGGCGTCCACACCCGGATCGACGAAACCATCGCCAAGGTGATCGACAACGTCAATGCCGGCAACGTCTACGTCAACCGCAACATCGTCGGTGCGGTGGTCGGCGTCCAACCGTTCGGCGGCGAGGGGCTGTCAGGGACCGGCCCGAAAGCTGGCGGCCCGCTGTACCTGTACCGCCTGCTGTCGACCCGGCCTGCCGATGCCATCGAGCAGTCCTTTGCCCGCAGCGATGCAGCCAATGCGCCGGACGTACGCCTGCGTGCCGCCATGGGCAAACCACTGACCGCCCTGCAAACCTGGGCGACCGCCAACCAGCAGGAAGACCTGGCCGAGCTCTGCGCCCGCTTCGCCACGCAATCGCAAAGCGGCATCACCCGCACGCTGGTCGGCCCGACCGGAGAGCGCAACAGCTATGCGATCCTGCCACGCGAACATGTGTTGTGCCTGGCGGAACTCGAAGCCGACCTGCTGACCCAACTCGCTGCGGTGCTGGCAGTGGGCAGCTCCGCACTGTGGCCGGAAGGCGAACCGGGCAAGGCCCTCTACGCACGCCTGCCAAAAGAAGTGCAGGCGCGTATCCAGCGGGTCGCCGACTGGCGCAAGGACGAAGTGATCTACGATGCGGTCCTGCATCACGGTCACTCCGATCAACTGCGCGCCGTGTGCCAGCAGGTAGCCAAGCGCAGCGGCGCGATCGTCGGCGTACAAGGCCTGTCCCAGGGTGAAACGGGCATTGCCCTGGAGCGCCTGGTGATCGAACGGGCACTGAGCGTCAACACCGCCGCAGCCGGCGGTAACGCCAGCCTGATGACCATCGGCTGATCGACCGCAAGGCCTGGCGCCCGCAACGGGCGCCAAGCCTTTTAGAAACCGAACCGGGGGCTGTATTCGACATGAAAGCCCTCGCCTCTCAACCATCCCTGCAGCGCCAGCAATTCCTCCCTGGATGACACCTGTCGAGGCTCGGGCGTTTGCCCGGTCAGGCGATTGCCGGGAAAAAAGAAGACCGGCTCATCCTGCGGATCGAAACCGGCCGAAAATGGATTGCCGGTCTCGTCGTTGTGCCAGACCAGATTGCCACCGGCATAGCCTGCGCTGCGAATCTGCTCGTTCAGCGCCTTGACGATCGTCGTACCGAAGCCATGGATATTACCCATGTCCTCATGCTCGCGTGCGCCCTCGAAAGCGGGACGCGGGGTGATCCACGGCATGGCACGACGCCGCTGTATCTCGGAAACATTTCCTACCAGCCTTGCAGGTACGTGCAATGGCCGCTGATTGTCGGCTTGCGCCTGGCGCGGATAAATCGCGAACAGATCGTAATCCGCAGTGATCGCCCGATCATCGCCCGGATTGCTCAGCACCTGAACCGGCCCGCCCTCATCAAAAACCCGCCCTTGCTCATCGATGCGGAACAGCGCGGACACCCCCGAGGGATACTCCGCCCGGTACGCTGAATCGACCTGCTTCATATGCCCGGTCTCCAGCAACTCGGCAATCCGCGCGCACGACAGGACCAGATTCACCGGCCGGGCGCCGCAGGCCAGCGCACGATCCAGGCTGCGCTGCTGGTCGCTCAGTTGTGTCGCGCCCACCTTCGAATAGGCAGGATTCAATGCAATGAAACCCGCCGTCGGGCCGGTCCCGCTGGATTTGGCCTTGACGTGAAAATTCTTCGAGGCAACGCCCTCATTGAGCAGGCTCGCACCCAGCGGATTGGGCGAGCGAAACGCGAGCACCACGCCATAACGGTCAGCCACGGACTGAATGGCTTCGCCATACAGCAGCCCACTCTTCACCCCCTCGACCGAGGGAAAAAGTGCCCGCGCGGGGGCCGTTGAATCTCTGCCCGGTACATTCGCAACCGAACTCAAAGAGTCAGCCAGTTCGGACTGCTGGACATTCTTCTCGGGCCCTGCATTGAGGAGCGAGACCTCCACCCCAAGCCCTCCGGCGGCCGTCAGTTGCATGAACACCTCCCACACTGAAGTTCGAAGGGAGACCTTGGCGGCAAACCATCCGCCTCGAATATCAGAAAAAACCCACACATACCCGAGCAGGTCCGACAGATATGAACCGCCGATCATGTCGCCGCTTTGGCCCTCCATCACCCAGATCAATCTTGCTAGGCATTGCCTATTCAGCCACCTAGACTCGATCCATCCCATCAAAGGTAGGCCGCCATGTCCGAGACGCTGCTCAGTTCCCGCAATCTGGCTTTCGAGCTTTACGAAGTGCTCGATGCCGAAGGCCTGACCCGCCGCGAGCGGTTTGCCGAGCATTCGCGGGAAACCTTCGATGCCGCCTTGGGCACTGCCCGTACCATTGCCGAAAAATTCTTCGCCCCCCACAACCGCAAGAACGATGAAAACGAGCCGCGTTATGAAAACGGCGAAGCCATCCTGATCCCGGAAGTCAAACCGGCGGTCGACGCCTTTCTCGAAGCCGGCTTTCTCAATGCCGCCCGCAGCTTCGATGACGGCGGCATGCAACTGCCCACGCTGCTGTCGCAGGCCTGCTTCGCGCACTTTCAGTCGGCCAACGCCGCCTCGACCTCTTATCCCTTCCTGACCATGGGCGCGGCCAACCTGATCGAGAGTTTCGGCAGCGACGAACAGAAGCGGCGTTTCCTGCAACCGATGATCGATGGGCGTTTCTTCGGCACCATGGCCCTGACCGAACCCCACGCCGGCTCGTCGCTGGCCGATATCCGTACCCGCGCCGAACCGGCAGCCGACGGCAGCTATCGCCTCAAGGGCAACAAGATCTTCATTTCCGGCGGCGATCACCCGCTGTCGGAAAACATCGTGCACATGGTTCTGGCCAAACTGCCGGACGCACCGCCCGGCGTGAAGGGCATCTCGCTGTTCATCGTGCCCAAGTTCCTGGTCAACGACGACGGCAGCCTCGGTCCGCGCAACGACGTCTTGCTGGCCGGACTGTTCCACAAGATGGGCTGGCGTGGCACCACCTCGACGGCACTGAACTTCGGCGATAACGGGAATTGCGTCGGCTATCTGGTAGGTAAACCCCACCATGGCCTCAGCTACATGTTCCAGATGATGAACGAGGCGCGCATTGGCGTCGGCATGGGCGCGGTCATGCTCGGTTACGCCGGCTACCTGTATTCCCTGGAGTATGCCCGCGAGCGTCCGCAGGGGCGCCTGCCCGACAGCAAGGACCCGAGCACCGCGCCGGTGGCGATCATCCAGCACGCCGACGTCAAGCGCATGCTGCTGACCCAGAAGGCCTATGTCGAAGGTGCCTTCGACCTGGGCTTGTACGCCGCCCGCCTGTTCGACGACACCACCACCCTGGAGTCGGTAGCCGAACGACAGCAAGCCCATGAATTGCTCGACCTGCTGACCCCGATCGTCAAATCCTGGCCCTCGGAGTTCTGCCTCAAGGCCAACGAGCTGGCGATCCAGATTCTCGGCGGTCACGGCTACACCCGTGAATATCCGGTGGAGCAATACTATCGCGACAACCGCCTGAACCCGATCCACGAAGGCACCCACGGCATCCAGTCGCTCGACCTGCTGGGGCGCAAGCTGGCGCAGAACGGCGGAGCTGGCCTCAAGCAACTGATCCGTCTGATCGCCGACACCGGCCAGCGCGCCGCCGCACACACCTCGCTGGATGCCTTGCGTGAGCCGCTGGAGCAACTGGTCGACCGCCTGCAGGAGGTGACCCTCGGCCTGCTGGGCGACCTGGCCCGGGGCAAGGTCGTCGACAGCCTGGCCAACTCGGCGCTGTACCTCAAGGCCTTTGGTCATACGGTCATCGGCTGGCGCTGGCTGGAACAGGCGGTGCGGGCCGAAGAAGGCCTGGCAAGGGGCAATGCCGCCGACCTGGCATTCTATAAAGGCAAGCTGCAGGCGGCACGCTACTTCCTGACCTGGGAAGTGCCTGGCTGCCATCATGAGCTGGCAATTCTGCAGGCGCGGGACGATACCTGCCTGTCGATGCGCGAGGAGTGGTTCTAAAGCTTTTGACAGCGGTACATTTCAACAGGTTAGAATCACTGGCACGCAGACTGCATGGAGCAGTCCGCGCCCAGCCTTTCTAGTTTCCTGGAGTACTGCCTTTGAATGCGACAACCATCAACAGCCTGTTCTTGATCGGCGCGTTGCTGGTAGGCGCAAGCATCCTGGTCAGCTCACTGTCCTCACGCCTGGGCATCCCGATCCTGGTGATCATCCTCGCCGTGGGCATGACCGCAGGCGTCGACGGCGGCGGCATCATTTTTGACAACTACCCGACCGCTTACCTGGTGGGCAACCTCGCCCTCGCCGTGATTCTGCTCGACGGCGGCCTGCGCACGCGGGTGTCGAGCTTTCGCGTGGCGCTCTGGCCGGCGTTGTCGCTGGCAACGGTGGGCGTGCTGATTACCACCGGGCTGACCGGCATGGCCGCCGCCTGGCTGTTCGACCTGAACATCATCCAGGGCCTGCTGATCGGCGCCATCGTCGGCTCGACCGATGCCGCCGCAGTGTTTTCCCTGCTCGGCGGCAAGGGCCTGAACGAACGGGTAACCGCCAGCCTGGAGATCGAGTCGGGCAGCAACGACCCGATGGCAGTGTTTCTCACCGTCACCCTGATCGACATGCTCGCCAGCGGCCAGACCGGCCTGCACTGGAACCTGCTCGGCCACCTGGTTCGCGAATTCGGCATTGGCGGTTTCATCGGCCTTGGCGGCGGCTGGCTGATGCTGCAACTGGTCAACCGCATCAACCTGGCCAACGGCCTTTATCCGATCCTGGTGATCGCCGGCGGTCTGGTGGTCTTCGCCCTGACCAACGCCCTGCACGGCAGCGGCTTCCTCGCCGTCTACCTCTGCGGCCTGGTGATCGGCAATCGCCCGGTACGCAGCCGCCACGGCATCCTGCACATGCTCGACGGCATGGCCTGGCTGGCACAGATCGGCATGTTCCTGGTACTGGGCCTGCTGGTCACGCCCCACGACCTGCTGCCGATCGCCATTCCAGCCCTGGGCCTGGCGCTGTGGATGATCCTGTTCGCCCGCCCGCTGTCGGTGGTGGTCGGTCTGCTGCCGTTCCGCGCTTTCCATGGGCGCGAGAAAGCCTTCATTTCCTGGGTGGGCCTGCGTGGCGCGGTACCGATCATTCTCGCGGTGTTCCCGCTGATGGCCGGCCTACCCCATGCGCAGCTGTACTTCAACCTGGCGTTCTTCATCGTCCTGGTTTCGCTGCTGGTGCAGGGCACCAGCCTGCCGTGGGTAGCCAAGCTGCTCAAGGTCACCGTACCACCGGAGCCGGCACCAATTTCCCGGGCGGCCCTGGAAGTCCACGTCACCAGCGAGTGGGAGCTGTTCGTCTACCGCCTCGGTGCGGAAAAATGGTGCATCGGCGCCGCCCTGCGCGAACTGAAGATGCCCGAAGGCACACGGATCGCCGCACTGTTCCGCGGTCAGCAACTGCTCCACCCGTCGGGTAGCACCACCCTGGAAGTCGACGACCTGCTCTGCGTGATCGGCCACGAACACAACCTGCCGGCCCTCGGCAAGCTGTTCAGCCAGGCACCGCAGCGCGGCCTCGACCTGCGCTTCTTCGGTGACTTCGTTCTCGAAGGCGACGCTCAACTGGGCGCGGTCGCAGCGCTCTATGGGCTGAAACTCGAAGGCGACGATCCGAACACGCCATTGGGCAGTTTCATCACCCACAAGGTCGGTGGCGCGCCGATCGTCGGCGACCAGGTCGAGTGGAACAACACCATTTGGACCGTTGCAGTCATGGACGGGAACAAGATCGGCAAAGTGGGCGTCAGATTCCCCGAAGGAAGTCGCCCAGGGCCGGGACTCTTCCTCTAAACTGCCCACTTTCCGACTCACCTTGCTCGATCGGTACCTATGTCCTTCTTGCGCTCTGTTTCCCTTGCGGCCCTGTTGGGCCTGAGTCTTTCCGTCGGTGTGCTGCAGGCCGCCGAACCGCCCACCAGCGAGTCGGTTCAACAGAGCCTGGACAAGATTGCCGATCGCAAGCTGTCCGACGTCGACCAGAAGGCCCTGCAGCAGGTGCTGCAGCAGACCCTGAGCTGGCTTTCCAGTGCCGACGACTACACCAAGCGCCTGGCAGCGACCAAGCAGCAGGTGGCCGATGCCCCGCGCCAGACCGCCGAAAACCAGCGCGAGCTGGCCCGCCTGAAAGCCACCCGGGTGGTACCGATCGCCCAGCGTTATGCCAACCTGTCCGTGCCACAGCTGGAGCAACTGCTGGCCGAACGCACCACCCAGCAAGGCGAACTGCAAAAAGCCCTGGCCGACGCCAACAGCCTGATCATCACTGCCCAGACCCGTCCTGAACGGGCCCAGTCGGAAATCAGCAACAGCCAGACCCGCATCCAGCAGATCAACAACATCCTCAAGCTGGGCAAGGACAACGGCAAGACCCTCAGCAACGACCAGCGCAACCAGCTGAACGCCGAGCTGGCAGCGATCAATGCGCTGATTCCGCTGCGCCGCCAGGAACTGGCAGGCAACAGCCAACTGCAAGACCTGGGTAACAGCCAGCACGACCTGTTGATGGAAAAGACTGCACGCCTGGAGCAGGAAATCCAGGACATGCAGACGCTGATCAACCAGAAGCGCCTGGCCCAGTCCCAGCAGACCGTCACCCAGCAATCCATCGAAGCCCAGAAAGCCGGCGACAGCAGCCTGCTGGGGACCGAGAGCGCGAACAACCTCAGGCTCTCCGATTACCTGCTCAAGAGCACCGACCGCCTCAACGAACTGACTCAACAGAACCTGCAGACCAAGCAGCAGCTCGACACCCTGACCCAGAGCGACCAGGCCCTGGACGAGCAGATCAACGTACTCAAGGGCAGCCTGCTGCTGTCGAAGATTCTCTACAAGCAGAAACAGGCCTTGCCGCGCCTGAAAGTCGACAAGAACCTGGCGGACGAGATTGCCGACATCCGCCTGTACCAGTTCGAGGTCAACCAGCAACGCGAACTGCTCAGCAGCCCCTCCAGTTATGTGGAAAACCTGCTGGCCACCCAACCGCCAGAGCAGGTCAACCCGCAACTGCGCCGCACCCTGCTCGACCTTGCCCTCACCCGCAGCGATCTGCTGGAGCGCCTGAACCGCGAGCTGAGCGCACTGCTCAATGAATGCATCACCCTGCAACTGAACCAGAAGCAGTTGCTCAGCACCGCCCAGAACCTGCGCGCGACCCTCGACGAGCAGATGTTCTGGATTCCCAGCAACAAGCCGCTCGATCTGGAATGGATGGAAGGCGTCCCCAACCGCCTGCAAAAACAGATCACCACGCTGCCTTGGCTGTCCAGCCTCAGTGAACTGGCCGATGGCCTGCTGCAACGCCCACTGCTGTTCCTGCCGCTGCTGCTGGTGATTGGCGGACTCTTGTGGAAGCGCAATTATCTGTACGGTCGGTTGAGCAAGGTCCACAAGGACATCGGCCACTTCAAGCGCGACAGTCAGTGGCATACGCCGCTGGCAATCCTGGTCAACATCCTGCTGGCGATGCCGGTCACCCTGGCGCTGGCCTTGTGCGGCTACGCCCTGCAGATCGACGCCCGCGGCCAGAACGCCAACCTTGGCGCCGCGCTGCTACAGATCTCCCAGGCCTGGCTGGTGTTCTACACCGCCTACCGGGTGCTGGCGCCGGGTGGTGTCGCCGAGCTGCATTTTCACTGGGAAAAGCCCCAGGTCGAGTTTCTCCAGGGCTGGGTACGACGCCTTGGCTTCGTGGTCCTGGCGCTGGTGGCGGTGGTGTCCGTGGCCGAACTGCAACCGGCCTCGCTGGCCGATGACGTGCTCGGCATCGGTGTGGTCCTGACCTGCTATGGGCTGATGGCCTGGCTGCTCAGCCGCCTGTTGCTACGCAGCCCGAACCACAGCAGTGCCTCACTGTTTCGCAAACTGATCGGCATGCTGTTCACCGCCCTGCCGATCGCCCTGTTCGTGGCGGTCGGCTTCGGCTACTACTACACGGCGCTGAAACTCAGCGACCGGCTGATCGATACGCTGTACCTGCTGATGCTCTGGCTGGTGATCGAAGCCACCTTCGTCCGTGGGCTGTCAGTAGCCGCACGCCGCCTGGCCTACCAGCGCGCCTTGAGCAAACGCCAGGCCGCCAAGGAAGCCGGTGACGGCGAGACAGTGGTCGAGGAGCCGACCCTGGATATCGAGCAGGTCAACCAGCAGTCGCTGCGCCTGATACGCCTGACCCTGCTGGGCGGCTTCGTCGCGGCCCTGTATTGGGTCTGGTCGGACCTGATCACGGTGTTCTCCTACCTCGACAATATCACCCTCTACGAATACACCAGCGGCACCGGCGCGGCGATGAGCATGGTGCCGATTACCATCGGCAACCTGATCGGGGCCCTGGCGATCGTCGGTATCACCTTCGCGCTGGCGCGCAACCTGCCCGGCCTGCTGGAAGTGCTGGTGCTGTCCAAACTCGAACTGGCCCAGGGCAGCGCCTACGCCACCACCACGCTGCTGTCCTACGTAATCGCCGGCATCGGCTTCGTCTCCACCCTGTCGACCCTGGGCGTGAGCTGGGACAAGCTGCAGTGGCTGGTGGCGGCACTCTCGGTCGGCCTGGGTTTCGGCATGCAGGAAATCTTCGCCAACTTCATCTCCGGCATCATGATCCTGTTCGAGCGCCCGGTGCGGATCGGCGACACCATCACCATCGGCAGCCTGTCGGGCACGGTCAGCAAGATTCGTATCCGTGCCACGACGATCACCGACTTCGACCGCAAGGACATCATCGTCCCGAACAAGACTTTCATCACCGGGCAGTTGATCAACTGGTCGCTGACCGACACCGTTACCCGCGTGACCCTCAAGCTCGGCGTGGACTACGGCTCCGACCTGGATCGGGTCAAGGAACTGCTGCTCAAGGCCGCTCGCGACAACCCGCGCGTGCTCAAGGAGCCAGAGCCTCACGTGTATTTCCTCAATTTCGGCGAAAGCACGCTGGATCATGAGCTGCGCATGCACGTACGCGATCTGGGCGACCGCAACCCGGTCATCGACGAGGTCAACCGCTTCATCAACCGCGAGTTCAAGAAAGAGCACATCAACATCTCCTTCCGGCAGATGGAGGTGTATCTCAAGAACCTGCACGGCCAGGAATACAAGCTGGTGCCGGTGGAAGACGAGGCGCCCACCCTGGCACCCGCCCAACCGGCTCAAACCCCTCCCGAGGCCAAGCTCGACTAGCGCAAGCCGGCTAATCCCAGCAGAATACTCGGACATTCTGCTGGAGATGGCCGTTGAAAGCCCTCGACGAACTGACCTTCGACAACCGCTTCGCCCGCCTGGGCGATGCCTTTTCCACCCATGTGCTGCCCGAGCCCATCGACAACCCGCGCCTGGTGGCAGCCAGCCCAGCGGCCATGGCGTTGCTCGACCTGGACCCGGCGAGCGCTGAAGACGCCGTGTTTGCGCAACTGTTCGGCGGCCACAAGCTGTGGGCCGAGGCCGAACCACGGGCGATGGTCTATTCGGGGCATCAGTTCGGGTCCTACAACCCGCGCCTGGGAGATGGACGAGGATTGCTGCTCGGCGAAGTCTACAACCAGGCCGGCGAACACTGGGACTTGCACCTCAAGGGTGCTGGCCAGACGCCCTATTCGCGCATGGGCGATGGTCGCGCTGTGCTGCGCTCGTCGATCCGTGAGTTTCTCGCCTCCGAAGCCCTGCATGCCCTGGGTATTCCCAGCAGCCGCGCGCTGTGCGTGATCGGTTCGGATACGCCGGTGTGGCGCGAACGGCAGGAGCGTGCGGCGATGGTCTTGCGCCTGGCGCCGAGCCATATCCGCTTCGGCCACTTCGAGTATTTCTACTACACCCAGCAGAGCGAACAGCACAAACAGCTCGGCGAACACGTACTGGCGCAGCATTTCCCCGAATGCCTGGAGCAACCGGAGCCGTACCTGGCGATGTTCCGCGAGATCGTCGAGCGCAACGCCGAGCTGATCGCCAAGTGGCAGGCCTATGGTTTCTGCCATGGCGTGATGAACACCGACAACATGTCGATCCTGGGCATCACCTTCGACTTCGGCCCCTTCGCCTTCCTCGACGACTTCGACGCCCACTTCATCTGCAACCACTCCGACGACCAGGGCCGCTACTCGTTCAGCAACCAGGTGCCAATCGGCCAGTGGAACCTCAGCGCGCTGGCCCAGGCACTGACGCCGTTCATCAGTGTCGAGGCCCTGCGCGAAGCTCTGGGGTTATTCCTGCCACTGTACCAGGCCCATTACCTGGACCTGATGCGCCGCCGCCTCGGCCTGACCACGGCGGAGGATGGCGACCAGCAACTGGTGGAGGAGTTGTTGCAGCGGATGCAGGTCGGCGGTGTCGACTACACGCTGTTCTTCCGCCGCCTGGGCGAGCAGCCGGCCCACCTCGCGGTGGCGCGCCTGCGCGACGACTTCGTCGACCTCAAGGGCTTCGATGCCTGGGCCGAACGCTACACGGCCCGCGTCGCCCGCGAGCCGGATCAGGACGAAGCACGGCGCACGACGCGGATGCACGCAGTCAATCCGTTGTACATCCTGCGCAACTATCTGGCGCAGCGGGCCATCGAGGCAGCGGAAAAGGGCGATTACGCCGAAGTGCGGCAGCTACATGCGGTGCTGAGCCGACCGTTCCAGGAACAGCCAGGTATGGAAGCCTACGCAGAACGGCCACCGGAGTGGGGCAAGCACCTGGAGATCAGTTGCTCGTCTTGAAGTACAAGAGGGACACCCTCTTTAGATAAAAATCTGCTCCCGCACCCCGAAGCGTTCAGCCAGCCAGCGAATCTGGCGCAGGTTGAGCTGGCGCTTGCCGCTGAGAATCTCGGAAACCACCGACTGCGGCCCCACTCCAGGCAGGTCGCTCTGGGTCAGGCCATGCTCACGCATCATCTCTCGTAACACCTCGGCCCCGCTGGCTACGGGCATTGGCCAGTGCTCCTTGTCATAAGCCTCGATGTAGTCACTGATGATATTCACCAAACTCATGAGCGGGTTCGATTCGTCTTCACCGACGATACCCAGCAACTCGTCGAGCGCCGCGACCAGGGCATCGTAATCAGCCTCGTTTTTTGGTTTGCGCAGCAGTGGCTCTACAAACGGCCAGTGCTCGGAAGCCTGCTTGATGACAGCACTCATCCACATGTCTCCTTCCATTTACCCTTGTCATATTCGCGGTGGTCCAGCACATGCTTGATGTACAACTGCTGGGCAGCGTAATGCACTCCCGCGATCAGGCGCAGCTTGTTACCACCGATATCAAACACATGCAGACTGCCAACCTTGTCTGTGGCCGGGAATATCGCCTTGAGCGCCGAAAAATTTCCCGGACTGCTCCCCTTGATCCGCCGGCACCAGGCATCCAATGCACTGGCAGCCGCAGGCCATTTCGCCTTGGCCTCCCGGATCCGCTTCTCGGTAATCACACGCATGCAACATCCTTATCGCATCTTGCTATGGAGATTAGCCATCGTTTCAAATTATCGCAATTTGCTATTGAGCAACCTGACCGACGGCGCGCCTTTTCAGGCTAGGCGCTCAACCTCAGACTCATCACTTGAAAATGTGAGGACATGCGACATCGGCGCAGCACCTTGATAAAGCGCGCTACAGCCTCCAAATCAACAACATTGGCCAAATTGCGCGGAGCCCATCCCCATGTCCGAACCTCTACTCGTCCCCTGCCCCCACTGCAACGGCCTCAACCGCCTGCCCGCCGAACGCCTCGGCGATCAGCCGAAATGCGGGCGCTGCAAGAGCGAAGTGGTGTTGAACAAACCTTTCGAGTTGAACCAGGGCGACTACGCCAGCCAGATCAAGGGCGACCTGCCGTTGCTGCTGGATGTCTGGGCGGATTGGTGCGGGCCGTGCAAATTCTTTGCACCGGTGTTCGAGCAGGCCGCAAAGCAACTGGCAGGCAAATGCCGTCTGGCCAAGCTCGACAGCGAGGCCAATCAGCAGTTGTCGGCACAACTGGGGATTCGCTCGATTCCCAGCCTGATCCTGTTCAGGGATGGCCGGGAAGTCGCGCGTCAGAGCGGGGCGTTTCCATTGCCGCAATTGCTGGCCTGGCTACGTAGCCAGGGTATTGCCGTTTAAGCGTTATCTTCCAGCAGGTTGTGCAGCTCGACGAACTGCAGGGTCAGCTTGTGGCGCGGGTCGAAATGAATCAGCGGTTTGTTGGCCTCATGGGACTCGCGCATCTTCACCGAACTGGCCAGGTACACCGGTAGCACCGGCAGCCCATCGGCGATCAGGCCGTCGAGCATCTGCTGCGGCAGGCTGGCCCTGGCCTGGAACTGGTTGACCACGATCCCCTCCACTTGCAGATCTTCGTTGTGGTCTTCCTTCAATTCTTCGATTTCCGCCAGCAGGCCGTACAGTGCCTGACGCGAAAAACTGTCGCAGTCAAAGGGAATCAGAACGCGATCAGCAGCGATCAACGCTGAAACTGCATAGAAGTTCAAGGCGGGCGGAGTATCCAGGTAAATCCGATCGTAATCCTCGGCCAGTTCTTCGAGGAGCTTTCGCAGCTTGTTGATCTTGTGCTTGGCCTCAAGCTTTGGCTGCAGATCGGCCAACTCGGCGGTGGCGGTGATCACATGCAGGTTGTCGAAGGGCGTCTCATAGATATCCACCTGGTTCTTCTTCGAAAACGGCCCTGACGACAGGGTCTGCTTGAAGAAGTCGGCGATGCCCATGGGGATGTCCGCCCCGGTGAGACCGGTCAGGTACTGCGTGGAGTTGGCCTGGGCATCGAGGTCCACCAACAGGGTCCGATAGCCCTCGCTGGCGCTGACCGCCGCCAGGTTGCAGGCAATGCTCGACTTGCCGACCCCACCTTTCTGATTGAACACCACACGCCGCATGACAAGACCTCCGCGTATCAATGAATGATCGAGTGTAGAGGGCTTGGCCGCCGCTTTGCCACCTCGAAGAGACAAGAACTACCTCGCGATCACCGATAACTCGAAAAACGAAGGAAGATTCAATTCAAGCCGAGGAAATGACCGACAGATATATCGACGAAAACATGAATAATGGCTATGTGACATGCATCCGTTTGCCTGCCTGTCATTTTTATCGTGCAAATTGTAGCCAATTGTTTGCTACAAGCCCGTCACACCGGGATAATGCGCGCCACTTGGCCACAGCGCCACGCCACGGTGGGTATCGCTCTCAGCGATCCTGCCGCAGCGTTTCAAGGAAGCCCGCAGGGGCGGGAAGATGTTCAGTGATCAACTTCAATATCGCTCAATGGCGCGCCTGGGCCCCGGGCCTGGAAAGCGTGTCCGACTGGCAGACGTGGAGCAACCAGCCGACGGTTCTCGCACCGAGCGATGCGGCTCCCGATGTGTCGTTTCTGCCCGCCATGCAGCGCCGTCGCCTCAGTCGTCTGGCGCGCATGGCGTTCAGCGTCGGTTGGCCGCTGGCCCACGGGCACGAGGCCTTGCCGCTGGTGTTCATCTCCCGTCACGGCGAAACCCCGCGGACCCTGGAAATACTCAGCGACCTGGCCGCCGACCAGCCTCTTTCGCCCACCCAGTTCAGCCTCTCGGTGCACAACGCCATTATCGGCCTGTGGTCGATCATGCGCGGTGAAACCAGCGAAATGACCGCCCTGGCCGCCAATGGCGACGGTCTCGAACATGGCATGCTCGAAGCCGCCGCGCTGTTGGCCGAAGGCGCGCCGGCAGTGCTGCTGGTGATCACCGAAGAGCAGCCGCCCGAAGCCTATAGCCGCTGGATCGACGACGTGCCCTTCCCCTACGCCGTCGGCCTGTTACTGACGCCGGGTGATGACTGGCAACTGTCCCTCGCGCGCTGCGCAGATCACGGCACCCGGACCGAATGGCCCCATGCCCTGAACCTGGTACGCACCCTGCTCGGGCCACACACCGCCTGCCAACACACCTGGAAGACCCGCGCATGGAACTGGCAACGTCGAGCATGACCAGACTGCGCGATGCCTATTACTGGCGCCTGCTGGCCACTGCCATCAGTTTTGCCCTGTTCGGCCTCGGCGGGCTGTGCCTACGCCTGGTGATCTTCCCCCTGCTCGCCTGCCTGCCCGGCGACGCACAGCGCCAGCGCGAACGCGCCCGACGGACGGTGAGCCGGCTGTTCTGGCTGTTCATCCGGTTCATGGCCCGCAGTGGCGTACTGACCTACTCGGTCGAAGGCACGGAAAAACTCGGGCGCCCGGGCCAGATGATCATCGCCAACCACCCGTCGCTGATCGACGTGGTGTTCCTGATCGGGCTGGTGCGCAACACCAACTGCGTGGTCAAGCGCAGCCTGTGGCAGAACCCGTTCACCCGCGGGCCGGTACGGACCACCGAATACATCAGCAACGACGGCAGCATGGACATGCTCGATGCCGCCGTCGGGGCGCTGCAGGACGGCCAGACCCTGATCATTTTCCCCGAGGGCACCCGCACCTCGCCCGGCACGGCGCCGGCCTTTCATCGCGGCGCCGCCGCAATCGCCCTGCGCGGTGCGAGAATCATCACCCCGGTGGTGATCGAGGTCAGCCCCACCACCCTGACCAAGGCCGAACCCTGGTATCGCATCCCCAGCCGCCGGGTACACTTCAGTTTTCGTGTCGGGGCCGATATAGACCCACAGACCTTCGCCAGCCAGGGCCCCGCGCCCCAGGCTTCGCGCAAGCTCAACGATTTTCTGCACCATTACTTCATTAAGGAGCTCGCCACAGATGAGCGATCCAACAAGCGCCCTGCACCTTGAAATCAAGGAGCTGATCATCGACGCCCTCGGCCTCGAAGACATCAGTGCCCAGGACATTGGCAACGAGCAAACGCTGTTCGGCGAAGGCCTGGGCCTGGACTCGGTAGACGCCCTCGAACTCGGCCTGGCGATCCAGAAGCGTTATGGCATCAAGATCGACGCCGACGCCAAGGACACCCGTGATCATTTTTCCAGCGTGGCCAGCCTTGCGGCTTTCGTCACGGCAAAACAGGCAGCGTGAGACACCACCATGCAAACCCGTGAAGACATCTTCAATACCCTGCGCGATGCCCTGGTCGAACTGTTCGAACTCGAACCCGAGCGCGTCACCCTGGACAGCAACCTGTACCAGGACCTGGAAATCGACAGCATCGATGCCGTGGACCTGATCGACCACATCAAGCGCCAGACCGGCAAGAAGATCGCCGCCGAGGAATTCAAATCGGTACGCACCGTCAATGACGTGGTCGAGGCCGTGTTCCGGCTGGTCCAGCCGGCCGCATGAGCCGACTGATCGGCCTGGGCCTGCTGCTGGCGGGCCTGCTGTACCCCTTCGCGGTGTATTTCGGCATGGAGCATTTCGCCCCCTGGCAGTTCGGGCTGTTGCTCGGCAGCCTGTGGCTGGCCCGTGCCTTGAGCCGCGAACGCAAGCCCGGCAGTTTGTGGATGGCGCTATGCGCCATCGCCTTCTGCTGCTTGCTGGGCTGGCTGAACAGCCCGGCGCTGCTGCGCTGGTATCCGGTGCTGATCAGCAGTTTCATGCTTGGGCTGTTCGGGCTGAGCCTGAAATTCGGCCCGCCGGTGGTCGAACGGCTGGCACGGCTGAGCGAGCCGGAACTGCCGCAAGTGGCGATTCGCTACACACGCCGGGTAACCCAGGCCTGGAGTCTGTTTTTTCTCTGTAACGGCCTGCTCGCCGCCGCCCTGACCCTCTGGGCACCGCTGAGCTGGTGGACGTTGTACAACGGCCTGATTGCCTACGGCTTGATGGGTCTGCTGTTTGCCATTGAATGGCTGATACGACAACACGTAAGAGGCCGAGCATGAATTGGATAAACCTTGAGCAACTGCTGCTCAAGTCGCACGCTGGGCGTGTCGTGACCATCGATCCACCATTGGACCACGCTCAGTTGTGCCAGCGCGTCCTGAGCCTGGCCGCAGGACTGCGCGCGCGGAACGTGCAATGCCTGGCGCTGCACCTGGAGGATGCCGCAGAACTGGCAATCGCCCTGCTCGCTGCCTGGCGTGCCGGCGTGGCCGTTCTGCTGCTGCCCGATCTGCAGGACCAGACCCGCCAACGCTGGGCGCAACAGGTCGACCTCTGGCTGACCGCCAGTGCCGACCTCGACGACCTGCCTGCCGCGCCCCTGGCCCCGGCGGCGCTCGATCTCGAACAATGCCGCCTGAGCCTGTGCACTTCCGGCTCCAGCGGCGAGCCCAAGCTCATCGAAAAGAGCCTGCGCCAGTTGGCCAACGAAGTGCTCGCGCTGGAACAGTTGTGGGGCGCCGACCTCGGTCAGGCGTGCATCATCGGCAGCGTTGCAGCCCAGCATATCTATGGCCTGCTGTTCCGCGTGCTGTGGCCGCTGTGCGCCGGGCGTACCTTCGTACGCCGGCAACTGGCGTTCTCCGAAGACCTGCAGCGCAGCAGCCGGGAGCACCCGCAGTTCGCCTGGGTCGCGAGCCCGGCGCTGCTCAAGCGCATGGGTGACAACCTCGACTGGCCGGCGCTGAGCGCAGTACGTCGGGTGTTCTCCTCGGGCGGCGCACTGCCGGAAGAAGCCGCCAGCAGCCTGCAGCAGCGCTTGGGACAATGGCCGACGGAAATCCTCGGCAGCTCGGAAACCGGCGGTATCGCCTGGCGCCAGGGCGACCGGCTGTGGCGTCCGTTCGCCGAGGTGCAACTGACTCAGGATGCCGACGGCGCCTTGCAGGTCGCTTCGCCCTATCTGCCAGTTGGCCACGTCGAGCAAACCGCAGATGCGGCACGCTTCGAGGCCGATGGCCGCTTCGAACTGCTCGGCCGACTCGATCGCATCGTCAAGCTGGAAGAGAAACGCATTTCCCTGCCGATGCTCGAACAGGCCTTGCAGGAACATCCCTGGGTCGCCGAAGCGCGGCTGGGGGTGGTGCAGGAAAACCGCGCCTACCTCGGCGCCTTGCTGGTGCTTTCCGGCCAGGGCCTGCATACCCTGCGCAACCAGGGCCGACGCGCACTGACCGAAGCCCTGCGCCAACACCTGCTCAAGCACTGCGAAGCCATGGCCTTGCCACGGCGCTGGCGTTTGCTGCAGCAGTTGCCGTTCAACGCCCAGGGCAAGCTGCCACAGGCCGAGGTTCAGGCACTGTTGCAGGCCCCGCGGCCGAAAGCACCACAAGTGCTGGAACAACGCGAGACCGACGGCGAATGGCTGCTGCAACTGGCCGTCCCACCGGACCTGGCCTACTTCAGCGGACACTTCCCGGTCACGCCGGTGCTGCCTGGCGTGGTGCAGGTGGACTGGGCGCTTGAACTGGGCCGCGAGCGGCTTGAACTGCCGGAGAAATTCGCTGGTATGGAAGTGCTGAAGTTCCAGCAACTGGTCCGCCCGGGCGACCGGATTGAACTGAGCCTGCGCTTCGACCAGGAGCGCAGCAAACTCTATTTTGCCTTCCGCAACGGCGAGGCAGCCTGTTCCAGTGGACGCATCGTGCTGGAGCCCGCGCATGCATAAGCCCTGTGCGGTGATTCCGGTATACAACCACGAAACCGCCGTACCGGCAGTGGTCGAGGCATTGCAGGCGGCCGGTCTGCCCTGCGTGCTGGTGGACGATGCCAGCAGCCCGGCCTGCGCCGCGGTGCTGGAACAGTTGGCCGAAGGCGAGAACATCTTCCTGGTCAAGCTGCCGGTCAACCAGGGCAAGGGCGGTGCGGTCATGGCCGGCCTGCGCGAGGCTTCGCGGCGCGGCTTCAGCCATGCCCTGCAGGTGGACGCCGATGGTCAGCACGACCTGCAGGATGTGGCGACCTTCCTCGACGCCTCCCGTAGCCATCCCGAAGCCTTGATCTGCGGCTACCCGCAATACGATGAAAGCGTGCCCAAGGGCCGCCTCTACGCCCGCTACCTGACTCACGTGTGGGTGTGGATCAACAGCCTGTCGCTGCAGATCCCCGACTCCATGTGCGGTTTCCGGGTCTACCCGCTGCCACCGGTGCTGGCACTGATCGACAGCGCACGAATCGGCAAGCGCATGGACTTCGACCCGGAAATTCTCGTGCGCCTGTCCTGGCGCAACCAGCCCATGCGCTGGCTGCCGACCCGGGTGCATTATCCGCAGGACGGCTTGTCACACTTCCGCCTGTTCCACGACAACGCGTTGATTTCCGGCATGCACACCCGGCTGTTCTTCGGCATGTTGCTGCGCCTGCCAAGCATTCTCTGGCGACGGTGGCGAGCATGAGCGATTCGCACAAACACTGGGCCGACCATCAGGAGCGCGGCAGTTTCTGGCTGATGAAACTCACCGCCTTTGGCGTCCGCGTGCTCGGTCGGCGAGTGCTCAGCCCGGTGTTGCACGGCATCGTCCTGTACTTCTTCCTGTTCGGCCGCAGCGCCCGACAAAGCGCCTGGCAATATCAGCAGCGGCTGGCGGCATGGAGCGGGCAGGACGCCCTGCTGCCGACGCGGATGAAAGTCTTCCGTCAGTTCATGGCCTTCGCCGATGCCCTGCTGGACAAGCTCGACGTCTGGAACGGCAAGCTGAGCATCGACCAGATCAAGATCATCGACCCGGCCCTGCTGCGCGATCAACTGCGCGGCGAACGCGGGCAGATGCTGGTGGGCGCCCACCTGGGCAACCTGGAAGTCTGCCGCGCCCTGGCCGAGCTGGGCGAAAAGGTCACCATGAACGTGCTGGTGCACACCAAGCACGCCGAACGGTTCAATCGCCTGTTGGGCGAGGCCGGCGCGACCAACCTGCGACTGATTCAGGTCAGCGAGCTGGACCCGGCGATCATGCTGCAACTGAGCCAGCGCCTGGATCGTGGCGAATGGCTGGCGATCGCCGGCGACCGGGTGCCGCTGCATGGCGGGCGTAACGTACGGGTGGATTTCCTCGGCCACGCAGCGGCGTTCCCGCAAGGGCCCTGGTTGCTGGCCGGGCTGCTGAAATGCCCGGTCAACCTGCTGTTCTGCCTGAAGCTGCAAGGCCGCTACCACGTCACCCTCGAGCCCTTCACCGAAGCGGTGCAATGGAAGCGCGGCGACCGCGAGCAGGTCATCGCCCACTGGACCGCCCGCTATGCCGAACGCCTGGGCCAGTACTGCCTGCAAGCGCCCCAACAATGGTTCAACTTCTACCCTTTCTGGAAGACCGATGACGACGCATCCGCTTGAGCCGGTAACCTTCGGCGAACTCCCGCTGCGCATCGAAGACGTGCTGGCCCTGGCCAACCGTCAGGTGCCGACACAACTGCAAAACGACCCGGCCTATCGCCAGCGCATCGCCAAGGGCGCGCAGTTCCTTGATTCGCTGCTGGACAAGGAAGGCGTGATCTATGGCGTCACCACCGGCTACGGCGACTCCTGCGTGGTCGCGGTGCCGCTGCAGCATGTCGAGGCGCTGCCACGTCATCTCTACACCTTCCACGGTTGCGGCCTGGGCAAGCTGCTCGACCCGCAGGCCACCCGCGCCGTGCTCGCCGCCCGCTTGCAGTCGCTGTGCCACGGGGTTTCCGGGGTGCGCGTGGAACTGCTGGAGCGCCTGCAGGCGTTTCTCGACCAGGACATCCTGCCGCTGATTCCCGAAGAGGGCTCGGTGGGCGCCAGTGGCGACCTGACGCCGTTGTCCTACGTGGCCGCGACCTTGTCTGGCGAGCGCGAGGTGTTGTTCCGTGGCGAGCGCCGCCAGGCCAGCGACGTACACCGCGAACTGGGCTGGGACCCGCTGGTCCTGCGGCCCAAGGAAGCCCTGGCGCTGATGAATGGCACCGCGGTGATGACCGGCCTGGCCTGCCTGGCCTTCGCCCGCGCCGACTACCTGCTGCGCCTGGCGACCCGTATCACCGCGCTGAACGTCGTTGCCTTGCAGGGCAACCCGGAACACTTCGATGAGCGCCTGTTCGCCGCCAAGCCGCACCCGGGGCAGATGCAGGTCGCTGTCTGGCTCCGCCAGGACCTGGCTATCGATGCGCCGACGGCGCCACTGCATCGCCTGCAGGATCGCTACTCGTTGCGCTGCGCGCCGCATGTGCTCGGCGTGCTGGCCGACAGCCTGGGCTGGCTGCGCGGCTTCATCGAGACCGAGCTGAACAGCGCCAACGACAACCCGATCATCGACGCCGAGGAAGAGCGCGTCCTGCATGGCGGGCACTTCTACGGCGGGCATATCGCCTTCGCCATGGACAGCCTGAAAAACCTGGTAGCGAACGTCGCCGACCTGCTGGACCGCCAGCTCGCGCTGCTGGTGGACGTACGCTACAACCACGGCCTGCCCAGCAACCTGTCCGGTTCCAGCAGCGAGCGCGCCATGCTCAACCACGGCTTCAAGGCCGTGCAGATCGGTGCCAGCGCCTGGACCGCCGAGGCACTGAAAAACACCATGCCGGCGAGCGTGTTTTCCCGTTCAACCGAATGCCACAACCAGGATAAGGTCAGCATGGGCACTATCGCCGCCCGCGACGCAATCCGCGTGCTGGAGCTGACCGAGCAGGTCGCCGCCGCCACCCTGCTGGCCGCCAACCAGGGTGTCTGGTTGCGTAGCCGGGAAGCCGATGCCCGGACCTTGCCGCCGGCACTGGCTGTCATGCAGGAAGAACTGGCCCGGGACTTCCCACCCCTGATCGAGGATCGCGCCTTGGAAAGCGAACTGCGCCTGTGCCTGCAACGTATCGCTGAACAACACTGGAGGCTGCATGCGTAGCCGTGGCGTACTGCATGTCGATACGGAGATCCTCGTACCGTTCTTCGACGTCGACACCCTGCACGTGGTCTGGCATGGCCACTACGTGAAGTACCTGGAAGTGGCCCGTTGCGCGCTGCTGGACCATATCGGCCATAACTATGTGCAGATGCGTGAATCCGGCTATGCCTGGCCGGTGATCGACCTGCAGCTGCGTTATGTGCGCGGTGCGGTGTTCGGCCAGAGGATCAACGTCCGGGCCAACCTGGTGGAGTGGGAAAACCGCTTGAAGGTGAACTACCTGATCACCGACCTCGCCAGCGGCGAACGCCTGACCCGTGCCAGCACGGTGCAGGTCGCGGTGAACATCGCAAGCCACGAGATGCAGCTGGCTTCGCCAAAGGTCTTCGTCGACGCCGTCGAAAAGGTGCTTGCATGAATATCTTGAAACACGGTCTCTGTGGGAGCCGGCTTGCTGGCGATAGCGTCCGCAAGATCGCTGCAAGGCTCAAGGGCCTCATCGCCAGCAAGCCGGCTCCTACAGGGGGGCTGCGTGGCCTGCTGCTAGTGTTGTGCTTGGGCCTTTCGGGGAAGGCAGCGGCCTTCGACCTGCAACAGTTGAGCGAGCAGTTGGCCAAACCGTCAGTGATCCACGGCGGTTTCATCCAGGAAAAACACCTGCGGGCCCTGCCACAGCCGCTGACCAGCAAGGGTACTTTTGTCCTCGCCAAGGACCACGGCCTGCTCTGGCTGCTCAAGACCCCGCTGCAACAGGACTACCGCATCACCGCCAAGGGCATCGCCCGGCGCGACGCCAGCGGCTGGCAGATGGTCCCGAACAAGAGCGCCGGGGCCGAGCAGAACCGCCTGTTCATCGCCGTGCTGCAAGGCGACAGCAGTGGCCTGCAACGGGACTTCGAACTGCAACTGCAAGGCGAGGCCAACGACTGGAAGCTGACCCTGACGCCACGTTCGGTGCTGCTCAAGCAGATCTTCACCCGCATCAACATCGATGGCGGCGCGTTGGTACAACGCATCGAACTGCTCGAAACCCAGGGTGACAGCACCGTCCTGCGCATGCTGGACAGCACCGCGAACCAGCCCCTGAGTGATGCGGAGCAGCATGACTTTGCCGAGTGAACGCCTGCTGCCGCGCCTGTTCCTGATCCTGCTGCTGGCGGTGCTCGCCCTCGCGGGCTGGCAATGGCGGCATGGCGCGCCGCTGTCGGCGAACCTGATGGAACTGGTGCCGGGCTCATCGCCCGATGCCCTGGACCTCAAGGCAGAACAGCGCATGCAGGAACCGCTGAACCGGGAAATCCTGGTGCTGGTCGGTCAGGCCGATCGGCAGCAAGCCATCGCCATGGCCCGCCAGTTGGGTGAGCGCTGGCAGGCCAGCGGATTGTTCGAAAAGGTCCAGTGGGATCTGCAGGCCGACTTGCCCGCCCTGCGCCAACAACTGCTGCTGGGCCGCCTGGCGATGCTCTCGGCGAAAGATCGCCAACAGTTGATCGATGACCCGGCGGCGTACATCCAGCAGCGGGTACAAACGCTGTTCGATCCATTCGCCGGTTTCAGCCTGGTGCCGAGCCAGGACGACTGGCTCGGCCTCACCGGGCGCATCCAGAACAGCCAGCCGAAGCGCGGCGCGGTGCAACTGGACATCGGCAGCGGCGCCCTGGTGGCCGATGCCGACGGCAAGAGCTGGGTGCTGCTGCGCGCCCGCACCACCGGCAACGCCTTCGACATGAAGCTGCCGCTGCAAGTGGCCGAACTGCTCAAACAGAGCCGCGAGCAGGCGAGCCAGGCCCATGTACAACTGCTGGCCGCCAGCGGCCTGCTATACGCCGCCAACGGCCAGCAACAGGCCACCCGGGAAATCACCTGGGTCGGCGGTGGTGCCACCCTGGGCATTCTCCTGTTATTGCTGCTGGCATTCCGCCGCTGGCGCGCGTTGCTGGCATTCGTGCCGGTACTGGTCGGCATGCTGTTCGGCGCCGTGGCCTGCGTGGCGTTCTTCGGCCATATGCACGTGATGACGCTGGTGCTCGGTTCCAGCCTGATCGGTGTGGCGGTGGATTACCCGCTGCACTACCTGTCCAAGAGCTGGAGCCTCAAACCCTGGCACAGTTGGCCAGCCCTGCGTCTGACCTTGTCCGGTCTCAGCCTGAGCCTGGCCACCAGTTGCATCGGTTACCTGGCGCTGGCCTGGACGCCGTTCCCGGCGCTGACCCAGATCGCCGTGTTCTCCGCCGCCGGCCTGCTCGGCGCCTACCTGAGCGCCGTATGCCTGTTGCCAGCGCTGCTCAAGGGCGCCGATCTGCGCCCGGCCCAATGGCCGCTCAAGGTCTGCGAAGCGTTGCTGGCACTGCGCGAAAAACTGCTGCAAAAGATCGCCAGCCCGTTGCTGCTGGGCCTGTTGATGCTGTTCTGCGCCGGGGGCCTGTGGCAACTGAATAGCAAGAACGATATCCGCCAGTGGGTCGGCGCGCCGCCGCAGTTGCAGGCCGAGGCCCAGGCAATTGCACGGATCACCGGCTATCAGCCGACCAGCCAGTTTTTCCTGGTTCGCGCCGCCGACCAGCAGCAGTTGCTGGAGCGCCAAAGCGCACTGGGCAGCCGCCTCGAACAACTGGTGAACCTGAACAAGCTGCAAGGTTTCCTGTCGCTGAACCAACTGGTCAGCCTGCCCAGCGAACAACAGCGCCTGCGTGATTCGCTCCAGCAACTGCCGCACTACTGGCAACCGCTGCTCGACCTCGGCGTACCGCTGGCGGCCTTGCAAAAGGAGTTGGCCGAACTCCAGGCCCTGCCGATCGAAGATATCGACAGCGCCCTCGCCGGCCCCCTGGGTGAAGCGTGGCGCGGGCTCTGGCTCGGCCCCTCCGCTGACGGCGTCGCCGGTATGGTCAGCCTCCAGGGCCTGAACAATGCAGAGTTGCTGCGCGTCCAGGCAATGGACCTGCCAGGCGTGCAACTGGTGGATCGTCTCGGCGACCTGAACAAGGTGTTCGCCGCCACGCAGATCAGCGCGGCGGAACTGAAGCTCGCCTCCTGCGTGCTGATCGTCCTGTTGCTGATCCTGCCGTTCGGCCTTGGCGGGGCCTTGCGCATCGTCGCCCTGCCACTGCTGGCGGCATTGTGCAGCCTGGCCAGCCTTGGCTGGCTGGGCCAACCGCTGACCCTGTTCAGCCTGTTCGGGCTGTTGCTGGTCACAGCCATCAGCGTCGACTACGCGATCCTGATGCGTGAACGGATCGGCGGCGCCGCCGTCAGTCTGCTTGGCACCCTGCTGGCCGCACTGACCACCTGGCTGTCGTTCGGTCTGCTGGCAATTTCCAGCACACCGGCGGTGAGCAATTTCGGTCTGTCGGTCAGCCTCGGCCTGGCCTTCAGTTTCCTCCTCGCACCTTGGGCCGCAGACCAATCCCAGGCATCCAGGGACAAGGAGCCCGTATCATGATGGTCCTGCTGTTCTGGGCCATGGTACTGGTCGCTTTCGCCGTGGCGACCCGTATCGGCCGACAGTTCGGCCTGGTGCCGATCGTCAGCCAGTTGCTGCTGGCGACCTTCGGTCTGCCGCTGCTGATGCTGTTCTGGATCGAACCGCACTGGCAATTGAGCGGCGCCGCACTGATCGCACCCGAATGGCTGAAGACGCTCTATGGTTTCGCTTTCGCGCTGGTGCTGGGGAATATCCTCAGCGACGTGATCGAACTGAAGATGGATCGCGAAAGCCTGAAGATCGCCCTGCCGAGCTTCTGCATTCCATTCGTCTGCGGGTTGGCCTGCGCCGCCTGGGTGCTGCCGGAACAGCACTGGCTGAACGCCCTGGCCATCGGACTGGTATTCGCCATCACCGCGATCCCGGTGCTGTACCTCTACCTCAAGCATATCGGTTATCCACTCGCCGCCACCCGGCGCCTGGTACAGACCGCGATCCTGATCGACCTGGCCTGCTGGACCGTGTTCGGCCTGGCCCAGGGCAGCCTGCACCTGAGCAGCCTGGTGCTGCCATTGTCTGGAGCGTTACTGCCCCTGCTCTTTTATGCCTGCCGGATACGCCGACCACTGGCTTATAGCCTGAGCTTCTTCGGCCTGCTGGTGGTAGCCGAGCACTACAAGCTCAACGCGCTGATCTTCGGTATCGGCTACCTGTCCTGCATGGCCTGGCTCAAGGTAGCGCTGGTGCCGCCGTTAAAAACCGCGTGGATGAACCGTCTGCAGACCGGCCTGGCGATTCCCTTGATCCTCACCTTCGGCATCGTGCAGATCAACGTGAACAGCGCCCTGAGCAGCCTGAGCCTGGTGCAGTTCATCGCGCTGCTGGTGATACCGGTCGCCAGCAAGCTGCTGGGCAACTGGCTGGGCCTGGGTTGGGCCGGCCGCTCGTTCCCCGGCGCCAGCCGCTGGAAGGAAAGCCTGCTGCTCAACATTCGTGGTTTGAGCGAAATCGTCTTCCTCAACCTGCTGCTGCAACAACAGTTGATCAGCCCGGCGCTGTACTTCGCGCTGATGCTGATGGGCCTGCTCGCCACCCTGCTGCCGGCGTTGGCGGGCCTGCATCGAATCCCTTTGAATAGCGCCGAGACCGGCAAGGAGCCCGTGTGCCAATGACTGAAATGGAACGCCGTGAAGTACTGGTGATAGGCGCCGGTCCTTCCGGTGCGATTGCCGCCGCCCTGCTCAAGCGCAAGGGCCATGACGTGCTGATCGTCGAGCGCCAGCACTTCCCGCGTTTTTCCATCGGTGAAAGTCTGCTGTCCCACTGCCTGGATTTCGTCGAGGAAGCCGGGATGCTCGACGCCGTCAACGCCGCGGGCTTCCAGTTGAAAAACGGTGCGGCCTTCGCCTGGGGCGAGCGCTACAGCGCCTTCGACTTCGGCAAGACCTTCAGCAATGGCAAGCCCACCACCTTCCAGGTCCAGCGTGCCGAGTTCGACAAGCTGCTGGCCGACCAGGCCGCCCTGCAAGGCGTGGAAATCCGTTACGGCGAGGAAATCGTCGCCGCCGATTTCGCACGCTCGCAGCCGCAGTTGCAGGTCCGTCGCGAAGACGGCAGCGAGTACCCGCTCCAAGCCCGCTTCGTCCTCGACGCCAGCGGCTACGGCCGCGTGCTACCGCGCCTGCTGGACCTGGAGGCACCGTCGGGTTTCCCGGTGCGCCAGGCGGTGTTCACCCACATCGAGGATCGTATTGACCACCCTGCTTTCGATCGCGAAAAGATCCTTATCACCACCCATCCGGAAAACCGCGACATCTGGTTCTGGACCATCCCGTTCAGCAATGGCCGCTGTTCCCTCGGCGTGGTCGCCGACGCCAGCCATTTCGCCGGGCGCAGTGAGGACCTGGATGTCTGCCTGAAGGATTTCGTTGCCGAAACCCCGAGCCTGCAAAACGTCCTGGCAAACGCCGTGTGGGACACCCCGGCCCGAGCCATCGGTGGCTACTCGGCCAACGTCAAAAGTCTGCACGGTCCAGGTTACGCCCTGCTCGGTAACGCAGCGGAGTTCCTCGACCCGGTGTTCTCCTCCGGCGTGACCATCGCCATGCGTTCGGCCAGTATGGCCGCAGGCCTGCTGCACCGGCAGTTGCAGGGTGAAAGCGTCGACTGGCAGAGCCAGTTCGCCGAACCGCTGAAGCGTGGTGTCGACACCTTCCGCTGCTACGTCGAAGGCTGGTACGCCGGGACCTTCCAGGATGTGATCTACCATCCCGGCAGTTCACAAGATATCCGCGCCATGATCAGCTCGATCCTCGCCGGCTATGCCTGGGACGAGCGCAACCCCTTTGTCAGTGAGCCCAAGCGTCGCCTGCGAATGCTCTCGGAAATCTGTGCGAGCACACCGCAATGAGCAATCAATACCTGAGCGATACGTACGTCGAAGAAACCCGCTTCGGCCTCTGGTTCCTGCGCAGCCATGCCTGGCAACACCACGTGCTACGTGTGGCGGTCAACGATCTGCGCCGCCTGTTCAGCACAGAGTTGCCGAAAAACCCGGTGCTGCTCGATGCCGGCTGCGGCCAGGGAAAATCCTTCCAGTACCTGCAGCAGGTGTTCGCGCCAGAGCGACTGATCGGCCTCGATGCCGACCCGCACAGCCTGGAACTGGCCGCCGAAGAAGCGCAGCGGCGCCATATCGATATAGAACTGATCGGTAGCGATTGCGCGACCCTGGACGTCGCCTCCGAGAGTGTCGATCTCCTGTTCTGTCACCAGACCTTCCATCACCTGGTCCAGCAAGACCGGGCCCTGGCCGAGTTCTACCGGGTGCTCAAGCCCGGCGGCTACCTGCTGTTCGCCGAATCCACCGAGGCCTATATCGACACCTGGGTGATCCGCTGGCTGTTCCGCCACCCGATGCACGTACAGAAAAGCGCCGGGCAGTACCTGGAGATGATTCGCGACCAGGGCTTCGAGTTCGAAGCACAGAATGTCTCCTATCCCTACCTGTGGTGGAGCCGCGCCAAGGACTTCGGCCTGCTTGAACGCCTGCGCCTGAAAAACCCGCCGCCAGTCGGCCAGCGGGAAGAGACCCTGATCAACGTGGTCGCCCGCAAACCCCTGGCAGGTCACAGCGAATGATACGAGCACTGTTGCTGGGCTGCTTCCTGCTGCTGGGCGCCTGCGCCAGCCGCCTGCCGCTGCCCGTGCACACCCCGACCCTGGCCCTGCCCCTGCAATTGCTGGTCGAGCGCGAGCAAGATGGCGTACGCCAGGACTGGCTGCTGGTGATCCAGCGCGAAGCCGATGGCTTGCGCTGGTCGTTGATGGACCCGTTGGGCATCCCGCTGGCACGCCAGCTTCTGCAAAACGGCGATTGGCGTGCCGACGGCCTGCTGCCCCCCAACCCACAGGCCCGCGAACTGTTCGCCGCCCTGCTCTTCGCATTGACGCCGCAGGCCGAGTTGGCGGGCAACTACCCCACGGCACATCAGCAAGCCGGGCAACGGGAACTGGGCGAACAGTGGCACGTCAGCTATCGCCAGCCGCTGTTTTTCCGTCTCGACCTGCCGCAAGGCCTGCATTACAACATCAGCCCGTTGAACGAGAGCGCGCCATGACCGCCTACCTGAACGCCCTCGGACTGGTCTGCGCCCTGGGTCGCGACAAGCAGGAAGTCGCGCGCAAGCTGTTCGCCGGCGACTGCTCGGGCGTTCGCGCCGAAGCCGGATGGGTCCCGGAACGGGCGCTGCCGGTCGCGGCGGTACGCGGAGAACTGGTGGCCTTGCCAGACGAACTGAGCACCCAGCACAGCCGCAACAACCAGTTGCTGATGGAAGCGACCCTGCAGATCGCCGAGCCGATCCGGCAGGCCATCGACACCTATGGTCGCCAACGCATCGGCATCGTCCTGGGTACCAGCACCTCGGGCATCGACGAAGCCAGTCGTGGTATCGCCGCTTATCTGCGCGACCAGCAGTTCCCCGCCGAGTACGACTATCGGCAACAGGAACTCGGAGCCCCGGCCAGCTTCCTGGCCGACTGGCTACAACTGGATGGCCCGGCCTACGTGATTTCCACCGCCTGCACCTCCAGCGCCCGCGCCCTGATGAGCGCCCAGCGCCTGCTCGACCTGGGCCTGTGCGATGCGGTGTTGTGCGGTGGGGTCGACAGCCTGTGCAAACTGACCCTCAACGGCTTCAGCTCACTGGAAGCGGTCTCCGAACAACGCTGCAACCCGTTCTCGGTGAACCGCAACGGCATCAACATCGGCGAGGCTGCCGTGCTGTTCCTGATGACACGCAAGGCCGGTGATGCACAGCCGATCGCCTTGCTCGGCTCCGGCGCCAGTTGCGATGCCTACCATATTTCCGCACCGGAGCCCGGCGGCAAGGGTGCCACCCAGGCCATGAGCAAGGCCCTGCGCCAGGCGGGTCTGCAACCTGCGCAGATTGACTATCTGAACCTGCACGGCACTGCGACCCAGCACAACGATGCCATGGAGAGCGTGGCAGTGGCGGGCCTGTTCCCGGCCCATCTGCCCTGCTCCTCGACCAAGCCCATGACCGGCCATACCCTCGGCGCTGCCGGGGCGCTGGAGGCGGCGTTCTGCTGGTTGAGCCTGAGCGCCGAAAACCCCCATGGCAACCTGCCGCCGCACCTTTGGGACGGCCAGCCCGACCCGGCGTTGCCGGCGCTGCACTGGGCCGGGCCGGATGACCGGCTCGCCCCCAAGCCCCCACGTCGCCTGATGAGCAATTCGTTTGCCTTCGGCGGCAACAACGTCAGCCTGATTATCGGAGACGCCCCATGATCGATTGGCCGCTCGCCGAATTGCTCCCCCACGCGGGTGACATGATACTGATCGATCAGGTCCTGTCCTTCGATGAAGAGCAGATCCAGACCCGTCTCACCGTACGTCCCGGCGGCCTGTTCAACCGCGAAGACGGCAGCCTGCCAGCCTGGCTCGGCATCGAGCTGATGGCCCAGAGCGTGGCCGCCTACGCCGGCTGCCGCGCCCGCAACGAAGGCCGGCCGGTGGAGCTGGGGTTCCTGCTCGGTACCCGCAAGTTCGAATGCAACGTCGAACATTTTGCGCAAGGCACCGAGCTGACCATCCACGCCAAACGCTCCCTGGAAGACGACAACGGCATGGGGGTATTCGAATGCCACCTGAGCGGTCCGTCGATCCAGGCCTCGGCTCGCCTGAACGTGTTCCGTCCGCCCCAGGCCGCCGCTTATCTCAACGAATCACAGGAATCCAGCCATGACTGAATCCATTCTGGTTACCGGCTCCAGCCGTGGCATCGGCCGTGCTATCGCCCTGCGCCTGGCCCAGGCCGGGTATGACCTGGTACTGCACTGTCGCAGTGGCCGGGCCGAAGCCGACGCGGTGCAAACCGAGATCCAGGCACTGGGCCGCAACGCCCGGGTGCTGCAATTCGACGTGTCCGAGCGGGAAGCCTGCCGGACGATTCTCGAAGCCGACGTCGAGACCCACGGTGCCTACTACGGTGTGGTGCTCAACGCCGGGCTGACCCGCGACGGTGCCTTCCCGGCCCTCTCGGACGACGACTGGGACCAGGTGCTGCGCACCAACCTCGATGGTTTCTACAATGTGTTGCATCCGCTGATGATGCCGATGATCCGCCGCCGCGCGCCGGGGCGAGTGGTGTGCATCACCTCGGTATCCGGGCTGATCGGTAACCGTGGCCAGGTCAACTACAGCGCCTCGAAGGCCGGCCTGATCGGCGCGGCCAAGGCCCTGGCGATCGAGCTGGGCAAGCGCAAGATCACCGTCAACTGCGTGGCCCCGGGGCTGATCGACACGGCCATGCTCGACGAAAACGTCCCGGTGGAAGAACTGCTGAAAATGATCCCCGCACAGCGCATGGGCACCCCGGAAGAAGTCGCCGGTGCGGTGAACTTTCTGATGTCCGCCGAAGCGGCCTATATCACCCGGCAGGTTCTGGCCGTCAACGGAGGCCTGTGCTGATGAAGCGCGTCGTCGTCACCGGCATGGCCGGCATCACCTCGCTGGGCAGCGACTGGAACAGTATCGAAGCCAACTTCCGCGCCAACCGCAGCGGCATCCGGCGCATGGACGAATGGAACCGTTTCACCGAGCTGAACACCCGTCTGGCCGGCCCCATCGATGACTATGTGGTGCCCGCCCACTGGACCCGCAAGCAACTGCGCAGCATGGGCCGGGTCTCGCGGTTTTCCGTTGGCGCTGCCGAAATGGCCCTGGCCGACGCCGGCCTGCTGGGTAACGAAATCATCCGCGACGGGCGCATGGGCGTGGCCTGTGGTTCGTCCACCGGCAGCACCGACGAGATCAAGGCTTTCGGCATGATGCTGATCAACTCGGTGGCCGAGGGGCTGAATGCCAACTCCTACGTGCGCATGATGCCCCACACCACCGCGGCCAACATCAGCATCTTCTTCGGCCTGACCGGGCGCCTGATCCCCACCTCCAGCGCCTGCACCAGCGGCAGCCAGGGCATCGGCTATGCCTACGAGGCAATCAAGTTCGGTCGCTTGCCGATGATGCTGGCCGGCGGCGCGGAAGAACTGTGCCCCACCGAAGCCATGGTGTTCGATGCGCTCTACGCCACCAGCCTGAAAAACGATGCCCCGCACACCAGCCCACGCCCCTACGACAGTGGCCGCGATGGTCTGGTGATCGGCGAAGGCGCCGGCATGCTGGTGCTTGAGGAGCTTGAACACGCTCTGGCCCGTGGCGCGCATATCCACGCGGAAATTGTCGGTTTCGGCAGCAATGCCGATGGCCAGCATGCGACCCGCCCGGAACAGACGACCATGCGCCGAGCCATGGAACTGGCACTCGAGGACGCGGGCCTGGCGCCCGAGGCCATCGGCTATGTGAATGGCCACGGCACCGCCACCGAACAAGGCGACATCGCCGAAACCCTGGCGACCCAAAGCCTGTTCGGCAGCCGCATGCCGATCAGTTCGCAGAAGAGTTTCTTCGGCCACACCCTGGGCGCCTGTGGCGCGCTGGAGTCCTGGTTCAGCATCGAGATGATGAACCGCGACCGCTACGTGCCAACCCTCAACCTCGACCAGATCGACCCGCAATGCGCGGATCTGGACTACCTGCGCGGCGAATTCCGGCAGATGAGCAACGAGTATGTGATGAACAACAACTTCGCCTTCGGTGGTGTGAACACCTCGCTGGTGTTCCGTCGCTGGTCCTGATTTGCCCTACTGGAGAAATGGAATGTCCCTGTTTCGCGTTGCACTGATCGCCCTGGCACTGCTGACGACTGCCGGCTGCACCAGCAAGAAAATCGTCACCCCGACCCGCACCGTCACGCCGCAGATCCAGGCCAGCCAGGAGCAGATGAAACAGGCGATCCTCACCACCCTGGTCAAGCGCAAGTGGAGCGTACAGCGGGTCAACCCGTCGCAGATCCAGGCCGAGATCACCGTGCGGGAGAAATTCCACGTCGAGATCGATATCAACTACAGCGCCAGCGGCTACACCATCGCCTATCGCGACAGCAGCGGCATGGACTACAAGGACGGCAAGATCCACAAGAACTACATCCGTTGGGTGCGCCTGCTGGACAAGGGCATCCTGCGTGAGCTGCGCGACCACGATGCCGAGAGCACCGCTCACGCCATCGGTGTGGGCGAACCGCAGCCGATCAGCCAGTAACCACGTTTTTTCCGTACATCGAAAACAAGGAGTAGACCATGAAGACGAAAACCTGGGCCGCCGTGACCGCGTTGATGTTATGCAGCCTGCCGGGCCTGAGCCAGGCCCGCGATACCACGCTGAATCTGCCGTTCGACAAGGTGGTGGCCGAAGCGATCAGTACTGGCAAGATCGATGGCAGCGTCAAGTTCTACCTGGCGGGCAACACGCCCAAGGGCAAGATCACCGTGGTCAGCCCGGACGCGGTGACCAACAAGAAGACCAACGCCTTCAACAAGAGCGACGAGGAAGCCTGTGCCTGGGCTCTGCAGTCGGCATTGATCACCCTGCACGACGCGGCAAAAAAGGTCGGGGCGAACGCGGTGACCAACATCGTCAGCTACTACAAGCGTAACGAAACCAAGAGCCCGACCACCTACGAATGCCATGCTGGCGCGTTCATCGGCGGCGTGGCGCTCAAGGGCGACCTGTCGAAGGTGCAGTAACCCTCTGGAGTGCCGCCTCTCTGGAAGCACCAGAAAGCTTTCTGGAGGTGAGGATTCTCCGTTGCTGGCGAGCGGGATTGCCCGGCTATCAAACGTGTTGTGAAACCGCCCGCTGCGTCAGCAACTCGACAAACGCCCTGGCCATTGGCGACTTCTGGTCCTTGCGTTGCACCAGCCATACCGACGACACCGCCTCGGGGTCCAGCAACGGCCGATAGACCACGCCATCGATACGAATACGTTGGTAGGACGCCGGCAATACCGAGACCCCCAACCCCGCCGCCACCAGTCCGATGATGGTCATCGCCTCGCCCGCCTCCTGGGCGAAATGCGGGCTGAAGCCTGCCTGCCGCGCCAGGCTCATCAGTTGCGCATACAGCCCGCTGCCGTAGCTACGCGGGAAGAACACGAAAGGCTCCAGCGCCAGCTCCGACAGGTGCAGCCCCGCCTCACTGCCACTCGCCAGCGGGTGTTCCGCGCTGAGCACCGCCACCAGCGGTTCACGCATCAACTCGACGACGTGCAGGGCATCGGGCAACGCCAGCGGACGCATCAGACCAACCTCGATCGACTCGTCCATCAGCGCATCGGCCACCATCTTGCTGCTCATTTCCTGCAGGTTCAGGTGCACCGCCGGAAAGGACTGGCGGAACGAGAAAATCACCTGAGGAATCGTCGAGTTGAACGGCGCCGACGAGGTGAAGCCGATCTTCAGTTCACCCAATTCACCCAACTGCGCCCGCCGGGCCACATCCGCTGCCTTGTCGACCTGCGCCAGCACCAGCCGAGCCTCTTCCAGGAACAGCCGACCGGCCTCACTGAGTTCGACCCGACGATTGGTCCGCTCGAACAGCCGAGCCCCCAGCTCCTGCTCCAGCGCCTGAATCTGCTGGCTCAGCGGCGGCTGGGAGATACCCAACACCTCTGCCGCGCGGCCAAAGTGCAGTTCCTCGGCCACGGCGATGAAGTAGCGCAGATGACGCAATTCCATGGACACCTCATTGAGTCGTAAAACCTATCAAACAGGTCGAACAATATATTGGAAAGAATATTTAGCCAGCTATATGATTTTTTCACTGCCTGGCCGAATGCACCTTCCGAGGTCCACCGTGAAAACTGCTGTTGCTCCTCTCACCCACGAAATTTCCCCCGCCGTATCGAACGATACTGCCCCTCGCCCCAGCGACACCTATATCGAAAAAGGCACCCCGGCGTTCATGCGCACCGTGCTGGCGTTGTTCAGTGGCGGCTTCGCGACCTTCGCCCTGCTGTACTGCGTACAACCGATGATGCCGATGCTCTCGAAGGAGTACGGGATCAACGCTGCACAAAGCAGCCTGATCCTCTCGGTCGCTACGGGAATGCTGGCCATCGGTCTGCTGATCACCGGGCCGATTTCCGACAGCCTCGGACGCAAGCCGGTCATGGTCGTGGCGTTGTTCAGTGCCGCGCTGTTCACTCTCCTCGGCGCCTTCATGCCCAACTGGCAGGGGGTCCTGATCATGCGCACGCTGGTGGGCCTGTCGCTGAGCGGCCTGGCTGCGGTCGGCATGACCTACCTGAGTGAAGAGATCCATCCCCAGCACATCGGCTTCGCCATGGGCCTGTATATCAGCGGCAATGCCATCGGCGGGATGAGCGGGCGCCTGATCGTCGGCGTGCTGATCGACTTCATCAGCTGGCACAACGCCTTGCTGGTCATCGGTGGCCTGGCGCTGATCGCCGCAGCGTTGTTCTGGAAGATCCTGCCGGAGTCACGCAACTTCCGCCCGAGCACGCTCAATACCCGCAACCTGCTCAACGGCTTCACCGTCCATTTCCGGGATGCAGGCCTACCGTGGCTGTTCCTCGAAGCGTTCCTGCTGATGGGGGCCTTCGTGACCCTGTTCAACTACATCGGCTATCGCCTGCTGGCCGAGCCCTACGGGCTGAGCCAGGCGTTCGTCGGCCTGCTGTCGATCGTCTACCTGTCGGGCATCTACAGCTCGGCGCAGATCGGTGCCCTGGCCGACAAACTGGGCCGGCGCAAGGTACTCTGGTCGATGATCCTGACCATGCTGCTGGGCATCGCCCTGACGCTGGTGACGCCGCTGCCGGTGGTGATCGGCGGGGTGCTGCTGTTCACCTTCGGCTTCTTCGGCGCGCACTCGGTGGCCAGCAGCTGGATCGGGCGCCGGGCGCTGAAAGCCAAGGGCCAGGCCTCGTCGTTGTACCTGTTCTGCTACTACGCAGGCTCCAGCGTCGCCGGCACCCTGGGCGGCGTGGCCTGGCACTACGCAGGCTGGAACGGCATCGGGATGTTCATCGGTGGCCTGCTGCTGGTAGCGTTCATGGTCGCGCTGAAACTCGCGCGGTTGCCGGTGCTGGCGAGCAACCAGGTGGCCTGAGTCAAGGCGCCTGCCACACCACACGGGCCTCCAGTCGCTTGTCGCGCGGTTCCAGGCCCAGGCTCTGCAACTGCGCTCCGTCCTGCTCGACGCGCTCCAGCCAGCCGAGCAGGGCCAGGGCGTCACCCACGAGTGTCAGCCGCAGCGTTTGCCCATCCTGGTCCAGTTGCTGCAGTTCCAACCCGGCCGCCCGGACACTGTCGTCCAGGCGGGTCGACAGGGGTTGCGTCGGCGCCGTTCGCACCTGCGTTGGCCGAACGTTGTGCACTTCGCCCGCCAGCGCCCAACGTTGCTGATACAGATGGTGAGCCCGCTCCAGACGTTGTTGTGCCGGCAGCCAAAGGCCGCTGAACATCGCTACCGACAGCAGGAACAGCCCCAGCCCGATCAACCACTGGCGCTCCCGTCGGGCAAGGCGCTGCCAGCGTTCGATCAATAGGGTCGGCAGGCGCTTGATCATTCGCTCGGCTCCTCCAGGGTCAATGTGGCGCGTACACGATTGCGCTCCTTGCTGGCACTGCCCAGCCGGACCGGCAGGCCGTTTTGCCGACCGCGCTCGCGCAGTTGTTCCAACTCGGCGAAGTCATTGGCCGTCAGCGCCAGGGTCCAGCCCGCGCCTGCCTGATAGTCGATACGCTGGACCTCGACACCACTGCCACCGATCACCTGCTCGACCAGCCGCACCAGGCGCGCCATCTGTCGGGGGCGCTGTGCATCGCCAGCCCCGAGCTGCCGGAGTTGGGCCGACAGATCGACAATACGGGTCTGCTGCGGATAGAGCGTCTGGAAATGCCGGACACTCTGTTCGTACAAGCGCGCGGCAGTGTCCTCAAGGTAGTGGCTGCGGGCCAGGCTGAAGCTCCAGGACAAGACGAACAACATGAGCAACGAGCCCACCAGCCACCACGCCCAAGGGCGCCGGTCCTCTGTACGGCGGAATGCACCCTGGAGCAGGTCCGTACCCTGCCCGCTCGCCAGCAGCGTTCGCACCTGTGCCGACTGCGCACGATCCAGCCGGCAGAGATCGTCCGGCAACCGCGCCAGCAGGCTGAGCAGCTCCGACTCCGAGACTGCCAACCGCGCCGACAGTGCGCCACCCAATAGCCAACGCCCGCCCCACCAGACGCCATAGGCGCGTTCGCTCGGCAGCAGATCCGCGTCGACCTGCACACTGGCAAGCCGCACACCCGCAGCGCGTAACAACTCGACGATGCTGGAGAAATACGCCTTGTCGATCACCAACAACGGATAGCGGTGGGCATCGTCGGGGCTGCCCGGCGCCAGATGCAGGTTGTCGAGGTCATCCGCCAATTGCTCTTCCACGGAGTAAGCCAACGCCTGGAGACTCGGGCGGCGGCGCCCCGGCCACGTGTCGCTACGCAACCAACTGCACGCCTCCATCGGCAGCATCACTTGCACGGCCTGCCCCGCCAATTGTCGAGCGGCCTCGGCCAGGGTCATGTCGAGCGGTTCTTCAGCGCCTTGCCAGCAGGCGACCGGCCAATGTTCGTCGGGCGCAGCGAGTCCGTCAGGGTAAAGGTAGAGCCACGAAGTCATAAGGACGATTCACTCTGGATCGGGGCCAGGAAACGGCGCTGCACCACACGCAGACGTTGGCTTTTCGGATCGCGCTCGAGGTCGCTGACAAGCCGCAGACGGCTGCGCCCGGCGGCAACCTCGACCGTGACCCGAAACCAGCGGCTGCCGACGCCCAGGCCATGCGCGGAAATGCCACGCCCCTTGAGGCCGGCGACCAGGGCGAAGGTACCGGCATCCGGATAACCCTCGGCAGGGCGTTGCTGGATAAGCAGCTGCGCGTCGCTGTCGCTCATGCCTTCCAGGGTCGACAACAGCAACGCGCTGGTGGTGTTGATGTTCAGTGGGGCATTGCCCGGTAGCAGGGCGATCCACGGTTCCAGACGCCGCAGGGTCGATTCGTCCACGCCCGGCAGCAGCCGTAGCTGGCTCGGGTCGCGTACATCGCTACCGCGCAACGGTGCCAGATCGATGGCGGCGATCTCCAACCGTTCCAGCAGCCGGGCCCAGCGCGCCAGAATGATTTCATCGGCCTTGCCGGGGCCGAGCAGCGGCGTCAGGTTGAAACGTCCGGCAAGGTCTTCGATGCTCAAGCGAATCTCGGTATCCGGCAGCGCAAATGCCACAGGCCTCTGCGCCCACTCCTGGGCCAGATTGACGTTCTGCGGGGGCGTATGCCCGATGCCCTGCAGCAGTCGAACGGCCCAGCCCTCCGCCGTGATCGCCCACTGGCGTAACTGCACCTGATGAATATGCTGGGTGCTTCCCTGCAAGGTCAGCCGGTGGCTGCGCAACAGACTGGCGGTCAGCAGCAGCGCCAGAGCCATGACCAGCAGCACGGTGATCATCGCGATACCTCGTTGCCGGGACGCCATCACGCTCCCTCCGGCAACAGGATGACCCGACGAATGTCGTCGAAACGCCCGGCGGACAGGCTGATCTCGACCGCTCGCGGCAGCCCGCCAGAAGCCGGCCAGCCGCTACGCCAGCCGGCTTGTCGGTCGTAGAAACGCCAACGCAGCTCACGCACATCCCCTAGCAGCACCTGCCGCTGCATCGTCGCCAACTCGGGGCTGCGGCTGTAGCGCAGCAGTCGGCGCTCCTCGACGCGGTAGCTGACGTCCAGTCGTTCGCTGCGCGGCTGGTCCAGCGGATTGCGCCAGTTGCCGCGATGCAAGTGCAGCTCTTCCTGGCGCCAGCGTAGCGCCGGGAGGTTTCCAGGAGCGGCCACTTGCAGGAAGTCCCGCTCTATCACCGCGATCACCCGCTGCAGATTGCGCAACGCCTGCTCGTGGGCCGAGACGTGAGCCTGGACCCGTAGCAGGCTGTCGTAGAGTCGCCAGCAACCCAGGCTCAGCAGACTGAAGAGCGCCAGGGCGATGACCAGTTCGAGCAAGGTAAAACCCGCCTGCCTAGTCATGTCGACTCCCCTCCTCGGCCATCGGCAACCACCCTGTCAGACGATGCAGCGGTTGCGGATCGTTGCCCAGACGCACCTCCAGCTCGACCTGCATCAGACGCGAGTCGAACGCCGGCAGCAGATGCTGATTCAGGCGCCATTCACGCCGGTCGAAATGCCGGGTCAGTTGTTGCCGGCCCGGCTCAACGACCGTCTGCAAGCGCAGCTCACTCAACTGATTGTCCGCCAGCCACACCGCAAACAACCGCTGTTGCAGCGTGCCGCCCTGGCGCAGCACATAGTCGCTCGCCGACAGTACGGCCGCCGCCAGCAAGGCGAATATCGCCAAGGCCACCATGACTTCCAGCAAGGTGAAACCACCCTCAGTTTTCATCGATGGCCGGGTCACCAAGACCGTCTCCCGAGACGCTCAGCCAGCGCTGCTGCGAGGTTTCGTAATGCAGGGTGAAGGCGCTCATTTCATCGCTGCTCAGGAGCAGCAATTGCGGCTGGTTCGGCCGATTGCCCAGTTTCAGCGGCCGCCCCTCAAGCTCCAGACGAAAATACAGGCCATCAGGCAAACGATAGGACGCACCGGCCGCGCGCCACTCGGGCCGTTCGAATACCACCACCTGATAACCCTCGGCGTCCAGACGCAGGCCGAACTCCTGCCCACCGAGCACCGCCTGCTCACGCAGATGTTGCAGCAACTGCACCAGCGCGCCGGCCTCCTGCCGAGCCAGACGGGCCGGGCTCGGCTGCATGGAAAAACCGACCAGGCCGGCCAGCAGGCCGATGACCACCATCGCCACCAGCAACTCCAGCAGGGTAAAACCACGCGAACGCCCCGGCATCACTCAGTTGTCCCAATTACCGATGTCACCACCCAACTCCGTACCGCCGGACAGACCATCGGCGCCGAACGAGTAAAGGTCGTAGCCGCTGCCACGGGTGCCAGGATTCAGGTACTGGTAAGGCGTGCCCCAGGGGTCGACCGGCAAGCGTTTCAGGTAGCCCTGGGGATTCCAGTTCTTCGCGGCCGGCGCCCCCAACGGCTGGCTCACCAGGGCTTCGAGCCCCTGCTGCGTCGAGGGATAGTGGAAGTTGTCGAGGCGGTACATTTCCAGGGCCGTACCGATGGCCTGGATGTCGGTGCGCGCCGCCGTGACCTTGGCCTGGTCCGTGCGCCCCATGAACTGCGGCACCACCAGTGCGCCCAGCACGCCGATAATCACCACCACGACCATGATCTCGATCAGGGTGAAGCCGCGTTGCGCCCGCATTGCAGAAATTTTCATGGATCAATTCACCGTTTGGTTGAGACTGAGGGTCGGCAACAGGATCGCCATGACGATCAGCAGCACGATGCCGCCCATCGCCACCAGCATTGCCGGCTCGAAGAGACTGACGACCAGCGCGATGCGGGCCGCGAGGTGTTTTTCCTGTTGCTCGGCGGCGCGCGCGAGCATGCTGTCCAGCTCGCCGGCACGCTCACCGCTGGCGATCATGTGCAACATCAGCGGGGGGATATCGCCACTGTGCTCCAGCGCCCGGCTCAGGCTGCCGCCCTCACGCACCGAACGTGCGACCTCGAGCATGCGGGCGCGGATCGCCAGGTTGCCGATCACTGCGGCAGAGATTTCCAGGGCCTCCACCAGGGGCACGGCACTCTTGCCGAGAATCGCCAAGGTGCTGGCAAACCGCGCCGCCTCCACAGCCCGCAGCACATCCGACACCAGCGGTGCGCGCAGCAAAGCGGCGTGCCAGCGGCGGCGCATGGCTGGACGCCGCCAGGCGCCATGCAGCAGTCCCCCCAGACCGACCAGCCCGGATGCCAGCAACCAACCGTACTCGCGCAGCGCGGCGCTGAGACGGATCAGGCCGCGTGTCAGCAAGGGCAGTTCACGGCCACTGTCGATGAAAATCCTCACCACATCGGGCACCACGTAGCCCAGCAGGAAACCGACAATGCCCAGCGAGGCCAGCAGCAGAACCAGCGGATAGACCAGCGCCAGCTGGATTTTCTGCCGTGCCTGCTGGCGCGCTTCGGTGTAATGCGCCAACTGCTCCAGTACCTGTCCCAGATGCCCGGAGCGCTCTGCGGCAGCGATGCTCGCGCGAAACAGCTCGGGGAAGATACGCGGGAAGCTTGCCAGCGCCGAGGACAACTCATAGCCCTCCAGAACCCGGTCGCGTACCGCCGCCAGCACGCTGGCGGAACGCCGTCCGTGATGCTGCGCCACCAGCGCCCGCAAGGCCTCTTCAAGTGGCAGTCCGGCCTGGATCAACGTCGACAATTGCAGCGTCAGCAACGCCAGGGCGCCAGCGCCCAACCCACTGTCGGAGCGCCGCACGGCAAACAGCCCGGGACGCTCCACGACCGCCCGCAAGGCCGTCGGCAACAACCCGCGCTCGCGCAACAATTGCCGGGCATGGCGCGCACTTTCGGCCTGCTGCTGTCCCCGGCAGTGGCGGCCATGAGTGTCCTGGGCGCGATATTCGAAGGTCGGCATCCTCAGTCCTCCTGTGTGACGCGCAGCAGTTCATCGAGACTGGTACGACCTTCCAGCACCAACCGCTGCCCGTCCTGGAACAGACTGGGACCGATAGATCGGGCCTGGCGGGCCAGCTCGGCTTCGCCGACACCGTCGTGGATCATTTGCGCCAGGGCCGGGCTGATGTCCATCAGTTCGTAGAGACCGGTGCGACCGCGATACCCCTGCTGACAACGCGGACAGCCCACCGCCTTGAACAGCGTGACCGTGGCCTGCGGCGTCAGCCCGAGTCGCTGAAGAGCCGCGGCGTCCGCAGCCTGCGCAAGCTTGCATACAGGGCACAGAGTGCGGACCAGACGCTGGGCCAGCACGCCGACCAGCGATGAGGCCAGCAGATAAGCATCGACGCCCATGTCCAGCAGGCGCGTCACCGCACCCGCCGCGCTGTTGGTGTGCAGGGTCGAGAGCACCAGGTGCCCGGTGAGCGAAGCCTGCACGGCGATGGCGGCGGTTTCCCGGTCGCGGATCTCGCCGACCATCACCACGTCCGGGTCCTGACGCAGGATCGCCCGCAAGCCACGGGCAAAGGTCATCTCGACCTTGGGATTGACCGGCGTCTGGCCGATTCCGGGCAGGTGGTATTCGATCGGGTCCTCGACCGTGAGGATATTGCGGGTGCGGTCGTTGAGGTGGTTCAGCGCCGCGTACAGACTGGTGGTCTTGCCCGAGCCGGTCGGCCCGGTGACCAGGAGGATGCCATGGGGTTTGCCGAGTATCCGCCGGAAACGCTCCAGGGTCGTCGCCGGCATGCCCAGCCGCTCCAGTTCGAGGCGCCCGGCCTGCTTGTCCAGCAGGCGCAGCACCACCCGTTCACCATGGGCCGAAGGCAGGGTCGAGACCCGCACATCGACCTCATGCCCGGCCAGCCGCAGGGCGATCCGGCCATCCTGTGGCAAGCGCTTCTCGGCGATGTCCAGCCGCGCCATGACCTTGATCCGTGATACCAGCAATGTCGCCAACTCGCGCCGGGGCTGCAGCACTTCACGCAACTGGCCGTCCACCCGCAAGCGCACCGAGACACTGTGCTCGAAGGTTTCCAGATGCACATCCGAGGCCTTTTCCCGCACGGCTTCGCTGAGCAGGGCATTGATCAGCCGGATGATCGGCGCATCGCCCTCCTGCTCCAGCAGGTCGGCGGTCGGCGGTAGCCGTTCGGCCAGGCTCATCAGGTCGAGTTCGTCGTCCAGGCCCTGGGCGACCTGCTCGGCGGCGCTCTGACCGTCGCTGTAGCAGGCCGCCAGGCGTGCGGCGAACTCGGCCGCGTCGACTTCATGCACGGGGCAGCCCCGCCCGAGCTGACGCCGGGCCTCGGACAATGCGCTCAACGGTGTATCCGGACGGATCAGCAGCACGGCCGTCTCGCCCTGCTCCTGCCACAACACACCGAAACGCCGGGCGAAACCGAAAGGCAACCGATGGGTCATGGCGTCGCCTGCTGTCGACGCAGGTCGATCACCGCGGCGTCATCGTCCTGACCATCGAACAGTTGTTGCGGATCGCTCGGCAGCAACAGCGAATTGCCCTGACGGGCTGCCGGTCGGCTGAGTTCGCGCAGCCGGTTGTAGCCGGTCGAGCTGGCTTCGATCATGTCTTCCTTGCCACGCACGATGGTCGGGCGCAGGAACACCATGAGGTTGGTCTTGTCACGCGTCTCGCTGTTCCAACGGAACAGCGCCCCCAGGTAGGGAATGTCGCGCAGCAGCGGCACGCCGCTTTCCTGGCTGCGGATACTGTCCTTGATCAGGCCACCGATGACGATGATCTCGCCGTCATCGACCAGGATGGTGCTCTTGAGCACACGCTTGTTGGTGATGAAGTCATCGGACACCAGGGTGCTTGATGCCAGCTCGGAGTTTTCCTGCTCGACCCGCAGACGCAGGGTCGAACCTTCGTTGATATGCGGCCGGATCTTCAGCTTGAGACCGATGTCTTCGCGGCTGATCGTGGTGTAGGGCTTGTCGTTGCCGATACCGGAAGTCTGGTAGGAGCCACTCTTGAACGGCACGTTCTGACCCACCAGAATTTCCGCCTCCTGGTTATCCAGGGTCAGCAGGCTCGGCGTGGACAGCACGTTGTTGCGCACATTGCGCGCCAGGGCCGACACCAGCAGGCCAAAACGGTCGTTACCCACACGCAACACGGCGCCATCGGGCAACGTGGTTTCGGGTTTGCCGAAACCTGCGAGGGTGATTGGCGCATCGGTAAAGGTCACTGTGCCCTGGAGCGCGCCGGAATGGCTGCCCCACTGCACGCCGAGAACGTCCTTGATGTCGCCGGAGACCTCGACGATCGCCGCATGGATCAGCACCTGCGAGCGCGGCTGATCAAGCTGGCGCACAATCCCTTCCAGGGTGCGTACCTGGCTCGGCTCGGCGATCAGCACCAGGGCGTTCTGGCTCTCATCGGCCTTGACCACCGCCTTGGACACCGTGCTGTCCCGACTGGCGGCGCCCGCACTGTCCTGGCCCACTCCCTGGCCCATGGCGTCCAGGACCTCGGCCAACTGCTTGGCATCGCTGTAGCGCAGGCGGATCACCCGGGCATTGTCCGCGACCACCGGGGCCGGAGTGTCGAGCGAGCGGGCCAGTTGACCGAGACGCTGGCGCACCGCCTTGGGTCCGATCAGCAACAGACGGTTGCCGCGCGTATCGGCAATCACCTGGCTGCCCGACTCGGCGCCCTGCTTGCCCAGAGACTGCTCCAGCAGCCGGGCCAGCTCGGCCGCCAGACCATGGCGCAACTGCAACACTTCATGAGCGTGTTTGTGCCCGGTATCCAGTTCCCGAATGATCCGGGCGATGCGCCGGACATTGCTGGCGCTGTCAGTCACCACCAGGGCATTGGCCGATGTCGAAGGCCCGACATAACCGTTGACCGAGACCAGCGGACGCACCAGGGCCGCAATATCGCCGGCCGTGCTCTGGTTGAGCGCCACCACCTGGGTGACGAACTGCCCGGTCGAGGCACTGCCGCTGGTGGCATCGCTGGCACGGGTACGCGCATCCGTCACGGGCGCGATGAGAATCCGGTCGCCCTCGTCGATCACCGTGAAATTGTGGGCATCGAGCACCGAGTAGAACAGCCGCCGCACCCCTTCGCGATCCAGTTCCTGTTCCGAGAGCACCGTGATACGCCCCTGGACACGGGGATCGAGAACCACCGTGGTGTCGAGTATCGACGACATCTCACGGACCACATCGCGCAGTTCGGCATCGTTCATCGCCAGTTGCCAACGCGGCTCTTCGGCCGACGCCGGTGCGAACGCCACCGACCACAGCAGGCCACAGAGCAGTGGACGCCAGCCGACGGGCACGGCGGACCAGCTCATGGTTTCACCCCGATAGCCGGGGTCACTGGCCGCAGATAAGACGTCGCAGGCACGGCAACCGGGACCGCACCCGGATGCACTGACAATGACCTGCGCCCAGGCGGCTCCAGCCCCAGCGACTCCTCGCGTCCGTTACGCCAGAGCACCACCCGCCCGGCCTCGACCCGCCGCAGGACACTGCCGCCCGGCAGGCTGTCGCCGACCCGATAGATCCGCTGGCCCTGGGCTCCCGCCAGCAGCGCCCGCGACGCACCGGAACTGGCGACAAAACTGGCACGCAACTGCAAGGGTTCGCTGCTACGCGCCGGGACGCCATGGCCCTGCAGGCCGAGCACCGTGGCCACTGCGCCATGATTGAGCGGCAACGGCGGCGCGACTGTCGCGCCGGTCGTGACGGCAACCGGGGCGACGGGCAGGTCGCGACGAAACACCCACTCATCCCAGGCCAGGCAGGCACCATGAACCAACGGCAGCAGGCACAGCAGCGCGCGCAAAAGAAATCGCACCGGCCACCTCACCAACACGGGCGGCAAAACATCCGCCGGTAATGCCCATATTCATGAGCAAAACAGAACGCAGTTCGTACCCTGAAAACAACAATGATCAGAGTCCCCACAAAATCCTTGAACACGCCGATATTTCTCCTATATACGACAGGCACTTCCAATACCGCTTGATAACAATTACGGAAAACATTCAGGAGTAACAAAACTCGATATGCCATGCAACATTCAGAGTAATAAAACCGGCCACTCTAAAATCCGAAAAGAGTACTCACCGGATTGACAGTCAATACGTCCAGGAAAGATCCGGGACAACTTTCCTGCATTGTCCCGGATTCATCAGGCTGACTTACTTGGCGATCCAGGCATCCTGCCAATTCGAGCCGTGACCTGGGACATAGTGATGGCTATTGATCTTGCACCAGGCACCGTCCGGGAACGGTTTGCACTCGTAGACCGTGTCACCCTGGAGTACCGTGGTCCCCGGCTGGTAATCGGCAATGCCGTCCGGATACACCTTGTCGTATTCCAGGCCACCGCCTTCGCCACCCAGCTCGATGGACACCAGGTCCTGGCGGGTGGTGCGCCCGTCGACCGTTACCCCGACCAGCTTGACCTGATGAGTGCCCGGTGCGCTGCGCACATCCACGTTCAGCCAGGCGGCACCGGCTTCGATCTGTTGCGTGGTGGAGCCCACCGCCTTGTTGCCAGCCTCGAAGACCGTGACCTCGACATTCATCGGGCGGTTGCCCAGCACGGGCACCGGCAGGGCAAGACGGCCCTTGTCCAACGCCAGGTCATTGTTCATCGTCGAGAGGCGCAATTCAGCAGCGGCGTCTTCCTGCAGGTCCAGTTGCAGCTCATAGCGCTTGACGCCGCTCTCGGCCTTGGCAAAGACCTTGTTCGCCCCCTTGATCGGGTTGATCCGGCCCTCTTCGTCACGGACACCGGCACGCACCAGCTCCTGGCTCCGGTTGATCTGCTCGGCCAGTTTGAACGACCAGTTCTCGGGCCGGCCTTCCTGCTCCGTATCGATGCTGATCTCGACCCGCCGCGCGGCGATCTCGCCATCGGCGCCAAAGCCCCGGGCCTTGATCTTGTCGCCCACCAGCAGGGCGTTGGGCGCCGGCGTGATCGTGCCGACCGCCTGCCAGCCATCCGGCGCGACCGCTTCGGCGAGGATGTTCACATCTGCCACGTTGTAGAAGGCCGCCGCAGTGTCACCGACGGTCCAGACCGCGAGGATGACGTGCTGGCCGCTCTTGTCGGCGGGGATCGTACAGGCGTGCCTGGCGCCGGAAACCGGCAGCACGTTCTGCCCGTCGACCTCACAGAAAGGCACGCTGTCGAACGCAGCGCGGGTCAGCGGCTGGTTGGGGTTCCAGCCGGAGCGGGTAATGAAATACTCATGCTTGGTAGCCGGATGTGCGGCGGTGTACTGCCAGGTGAACTCGACGTCACGCTCCTTGATTTCAGTCAGGTGCCAGCGCGTTGCACTCTGGGCATCCATCGCGGAGAAATTGGCCGAGCCGCCGCTGGCGATCTTGCCATCCATGGGCCCCTGCAGCGGGCCTCCACCACTCCCGGCCGGAAACCCCTTGAAGGTCTCGCCCACACTCTGCGGCTCATACTGCGCGCCGCCACAATCCTTGCTCAAACCCAACTGGCAGGCATACGCCCGCGAGGGCGGATTGCTCAGATAACCATGAGCCGCCGCCTGTTGCGAAGCAACCAGGGCCGTCATCATGGTCAGAGCGGACGCACCTGCGACGATCGAACCCGAACGTTTTTTCATCATAGTTTCTAATCCCGGCATGAATGATTGAAGTACTTGCATCCGTTCAACTCGAACATTCGAAATATTTTTAATATGGACACACCTCTCCCTGAGAAAAACCCCAATGGACAGCCAGTTAAATAGCAGGGCAAAAATCGAAAACTCACCATCCGAACTTCAATAGTAAGAATTCGGATTTGCATTTTACGAACATTCAATTTTTTAGCTGTAAGGTAATTCCGATCAGGCAGAGGGAATCATCAGCAAGAGTAAATTTGCTTGAGAAGCTTTACCTTTGAAGACAGAGTTCACATTAATTTTTGAAGGAAACTTCAGAAAACCATCAAGACAAATGTTCAAAAGCCGCGGGGTTATTACACAGGACGAGAGATAACCGAATCGATCCGCCGGGGGCGGCGACGGTCCTGACAGCGCGCGCCCAGCAATAGCTCGGGGATCGTCAGGCGGATAGGAGAACAGCGCAATGCGGGGGAGAAAGGCCAACGGCCCCATCAGAGGGGCCGCGGTCGACGCCGAAGACTCAGCGGTGATACTGCGCGGAAAACTCGTGCACGGCGTTGATAAAGGCACCGGCGTGTTCCGGATCGACTTCCGGAGTGATCCCGTGGCCCAGGTTGAACACATGGCCCGATCCTTCACCGTAACTGGCAAGAATACGTGCGACTTCAGCACGAATGGCTTCGGGCTTGGCATACAGCACGGTCGGGTCCATGTTGCCTTGCAGGGCCACCTGGTGACCGACCCGACGACGGGCATCGCCCAGGTCGCAGGTCCAGTCCAGGCCCAGAGCATCGGCGCCGGCGTCGGCAATGCTTTCCAGCCACAGGCCGCCATTCTTGGTGAACAGGATCACCGGCACCTTGCGGCCTTCGTGCTCGCGGATCAGGCCACTGACGATCTTGCGCATGTAGGCCAGGGAGAACTCCTGATAAGCCGCGGCCGACAGGTTGCCGCCCCAGGTATCGAAGATCTGCACCGCCTGGGCACCGGCCAGGATCTGCCCATTGAGGTAGGCGATCACCGACTGGGCCAGCTTGTCCAGCAACAGGTGCAGGGCCTGCGGGTTGTCGTAGAGCATCGCCTTGGTCTTGCGGAAGTCTTTCGAGGAACCGCCTTCGACCATGTACGTCGCCAGGGTCCAGGGGCTGCCCGAGAAGCCGATCAGCGGCACGCGGCCATTGAGTTCACGACGGATGGTACTGACTGCGTCCATCACGTAACCCAGATCCTTCTGCGGATCGGGGATCGGCAGTGCCTCGATATCGGCCAGGTTGTTGATGACCTTCTTGAAGCGCGGACCTTCGCCGGTCTCGAAATACAGGCCTTGGCCCATGGCATCGGGGATGGTCAGGATGTCGGAGAACAGAATCGCGGCATCCAGGCCCGGGTAGCGATCGAGGGGTTGCAGGGTCACTTCACAGGCGAACGCCGGATTCATGCACAGGCTCATGAAGTCGCCGGCCTTGGCGCGACTGGCGCGGTACTCCGGCAGGTAGCGCCCGGCCTGACGCATCATCCACACAGGGGTGACGTCAACGGGTTGCTTGAGCAGGGCACGCAGGAAACGGTCGTTCTTCAGGGCAGTCATGTCGGCATCCGGAAAAAAAGTACGGGCATTTTCTCAGAGCCAGACGCAAAAGGCACGGCGAGAGCCGTGCCTTTTATCTATCGGGTCAATTTGTCGCGGGTCAGCAGGTCAGACGCCCAGGTAATCGAGGATACCCTCAGCGGCATTGCGCCCTTCGAAGATCGCCGTGACCACCAGGTCGGACCCGCGCACCATGTCGCCACCGGCGAAGATTTTCGGGTTGCTGGTCTGGTGCTTGAACTGCCCCTGCTCCGGTGCCACGACACGGCCCTGGCTGTCGGTCTGGATAGCGAACTGCTCGAACCATGGCGCCGGGCTCGGACGGAAACCGAAAGCGATGACCACGGCGTCGGCCGGGATGATCTCTTCGGAGCCCGGAATCGGCTCGGGGCTGCGACGGCCACGGGCATCCGGTTCGCCGAGACGGGTCTCGACCACCTTCACGCCTTCGACCTTGTCTTCACCGACGATCGCGATCGGCTGGCGGTTGTAGAGGAACTTGACGCCTTCTTCCTTGGCGTTCTTCACCTCTTTGCGCGAGCCGGGCATGTTCGCCTCGTCACGACGATAGGCACAGGTCACAGCCTTGGCGCCCTGGCGAATCGAGGTGCGGTTGCAGTCCATCGCAGTGTCGCCACCGCCAAGCACCACAACCTTCTTGCCCTTCATGTCGATGAAATCTTCCGGCGACTTTTCAAAGCCCAGGTTGCGGTTGACGTTGGCAATCAGGAAATCCAGGGCGTCATACACCCCCGGCAGGTCCTCGCCGGCAAAGCCGCCCTTCATGTAGGTGTAGGTGCCCATGCCCATGAACACTGCATCGTACTCGGCGAGCAGTTGCTCCATGGTCACGTCCTTGCCCACCTCGGTGTTGAGGCGGAACTCGATGCCCATGCCGCTGAAGACTTCGCGACGATTGCTCAGCACGGTCTTTTCCAGCTTGAACTCGGGAATACCGAAGGTCAGCAGACCACCGATTTCCGGATTCTTGTCGAACACCACCGGGGTCACCCCGCCGCGCACCAGCACGTCGGCACAGCCCAGGCCCGCCGGACCTGCGCCAATGATCGCAACACGCTTGCCGGTCGGTTTGACCTTGGACATGTCCGGACGCCAGCCCATGGCGAAGGCGGTATCGGTGATGTATTTCTCCACCGAGCCGATGGTCACCGCGCCAAAACCGTCGTTGAGGGTACAGGCACCCTCGCACAGGCGATCCTGCGGGCAGACCCGGCCGCAGACTTCCGGCAGGGTGTTGGTCTGGTGGGACAACTCGGCGGCGGCGAGGATATTGCCTTCGGCCACCAGCTTCAGCCAGTTGGGGATGAAGTTGTGGACCGGGCATTTCCATTCGCAATACGGGTTCCCGCACCCCAGGCAGCGGTGGGCCTGGTCGGCCGACTGCTGGGGTTTGAAGGGCTCGTAGATTTCCACGAACTCTTTCTTGCGTTGACGCAACAGTTTCTTCTTCGGATCCTTGCGCCCGACATCGATGAACTGGAAGTCGTTACTCAGACGTTCAGCCATTACAAAAACCTCATCAAACTCTTCAGGCGCATCACTGCGGGTTGGCACGGGTGCTGGACAACAGCGACTTCAAGCTGGCTGCCTTCGGCTTGACCAGCCAGAAGCGCCGCAGATAGTCATCCAGGTTCTCGGCGAGGTTGCGACCCCATTCGCTGTCGGTCTCCTCGACGTACTCGTCCAGCACATTCTGCAGGTGGCTGCGATAGGCCTCCATCGCTTCACCGCTGATCCGCTGGATTTCCACCAACTCGTGGTTCACCTTGTCGACGAAGGTGTTGTCCTGATCCAGCACGTAGGCGAAACCGCCGGTCATGCCCGAGCCGAAGTTGTAGCCGGTCTTGCCCAGGACACAGACGAAACCACCGGTCATGTATTCGCAGCAGTGATCGCCGGTGCCTTCGACAATAGCGTGAGCGCCGGAGTTACGCACCGCGAAACGCTCGCCGGCAGTCCCGGCGGCGAACAGTTTGCCGCCAGTGGCACCGTACAGGCAGGTGTTACCGACGATGGCGCTGTCCTGGCTCTTGAAGATGCTGCCCTTGGGCGGAACGATCACCAGCTTGCCGCCGGTCATGCCCTTGCCCACGTAATCGTTGGCATCGCCTTCGAGGTACAGGTTCAGGCCACCGGCGTTCCATACGCCGAAGCTCTGCCCGGCCGTGCCCTTGAAACGGAAGGTGATCGGCGCATTGGCCATCCCCTGGTTGCCATGGACCCGGGCGATTTCGCCGGAGATCCGCGCACCGATGGAACGGTCGCAGTTGCAGATATCCAGGGCAAACTCGGCACCGCTCAGGTCCTTGATCGCCGGCAGGGCCATTTCGACCATTTTCTCGGCCAGCAGGCCCTTGTCGAAAGGCGGGTTGCGATCGACATGGCAGAACTGCGGCTTGTCCGCCGGAATATGATCGCTGCCCAGCAAGGGGGTCAGGTCCAGATGATGCTGCTTGGCGGTCTCACCCTGGATGATGTCCAGCAGGTCGGTACGCCCGATCAGTTCTTCGAGGCTGCGCACGCCCAGCTTCGCCAGCCACTCGCGGGTTTCCTCGGCGACGTAGGTGAAGAAGTTCACCACCATGTCGACGGTACCGATGTAGTGATCCTTGCGCAGCTTGTCGTTCTGGGTCGCGACGCCGGTGGCGCAGTTGTTCAGGTGGCAGATACGCAGGTATTTGCAACCCAGGGCGATCATCGGCGCGGTGCCGAAGCCGAAGCTTTCAGCGCCGAGGATAGCCGCCTTGATCACGTCGAGGCCGGTTTTCAGACCGCCGTCGGTCTGTACCCGAACCTTGCCGCGCAGGTCGTTGCCGCGCAGGGTCTGGTGGGTTTCGGCCAGGCCGAGTTCCCACGGTGCACCGGCGTACTTGATCGAGGTCAGTGGCGATGCACCGGTACCGCCGTCATAACCGGAAATGGTGATCAGGTCGGCATAGGCCTTGGCCACGCCGGCGGCAATGGTGCCGACACCGGCTTCCGCCACCAGTTTCACCGAGACCAGGGCCTGCGGGTTGACCTGCTTGAGGTCGAAAATCAGCTGCGACAGGTCTTCGATCGAGTAGATGTCGTGGTGCGGCGGAGGCGAGATCAGGGTCACACCCGGTACGGCATAACGCAGCTTGGCGATCAGGCCGTTGACCTTGCCGCCCGGCAGTTGACCGCCTTCACCGGGCTTGGCGCCCTGAGCCACCTTGATCTGCAGCACTTCGGCATTGACCAGGTATTCCGGCGTCACACCGAAACGGCCGGTCGCGACCTGCTTGATTTTCGAGCTACGGACAGTGCCATAACGCGCAGGATCTTCGCCGCCTTCACCGGAGTTGGAGCGTGCGCCCAGGCGGTTCATAGCCTCGGCCAGAGCTTCGTGGGCCTCAGGCGACAGGGCACCGAGAGAGATACCCGCCGAGTCGAAACGCTTGAGGATCGACTCCAGTGGTTCGATTTCCCCCAGGTCCAGCGGCTGCTCCAGAGTCTTGACCTTGAGCAGGTCGCGGATCATCGACACCGGACGGTTGTCCACCAGCGCGGTGTATTCCTTGAACTTGGCATAGTCGCCCTGCTGCACGGCGGCTTGCAGGGTGTTGACCACGTCCGGGTTGTAGGCGTGGTATTCGCCACCGTAGACGAACTTCAGCAGGCCGCCCTGCTGGATCGGCTTGCGCGCGCTCCAGGCTTCGGTCGCCAGCAGTTTCTGTTCGGCTTCGAGGTCGACGAAACGGGCACCCTTGATCCGGCTCGGAACGCCACGGAAGCTCAGGTTGACCACTTCCTCGGACAGGCCGATGGCTTCGAACAGTTGCGCGCCGCGGTACGAGGCGATGGTCGAAATGCCCATCTTCGAAAGGATCTTCAACAGGCCCTTGGTGATGCCCTTGCGGTAGTTCTTGAAGACTTCGTACAGGTCGCCCAGCACTTCGCCGGTACGGATCAGGTCGCCCAGCACTTCATAGGCCAGGAACGGATAGACCGCCGATGCGCCGAAACCGATCAGCACCGCGAAGTGGTGCGGGTCACGGGCGGTCGCGGTTTCGACCAGGATGTTGCTGTCGCAGCGCAGGCCTTTTTCGGTCAGGCGGTGGTGCACGGCACCGGTCGCCAGGGACGCATGCACCGGCAGCTTGCCCGGGGCGATATGGCGGTCGCTGAGGACGATCTGGGTACGACCGGCGCGCACAGCTTCCTCGGCCTGGTCGGCGATGTTGCGCACGGCCGCTTCCAGGCCGACGCTCTCGTCGTAGTTCAGGTCGATGATCTGGCGTTCGAAGCCCGGACGCTCCAGGTTCATCAGCGAGCGCCACTTGGCCGGCGAGATCACCGGCGAACTGAGGATCACTCGCGAGGCGTGCTCCGGCGACTCTTCGAAGATGTTGCGCTCGGCACCGAGGCAGATCTCCAGCGACATGACGATCGCTTCGCGCAGCGGGTCGATCGGCGGGTTGGTCACCTGGGCGAACTGCTGGCGGAAGTAGTCGTACGGCGTACGCACGCGCTGGGAAAGTACGGCCATCGGCGTGTCATCGCCCATCGAGCCGACCGCTTCGTAGCCCTGCTCACCCAGTGGGCGCAGCACCTGGTCGCGCTCCTCGAAGGTGACCTGGTACATCTTCATGTATTGCTTGAGCTGCTCGACGTTGTAGAACGCCGAACCATGGTCGTTGTCTTCCATGGTCGCCTGGATACGCAGGGCGTGCTTGCGCAGCCACTGCTTGTACGGATGGCGCGACTTCAGACGATTGTCGATGGAATCGGTGTCGAGGATCTGCCCGGTCTCGGTGTCCACGGCAAAGATCTGCCCCGGGCCGACACGGCCCTTGGCGATGACGTCTTCAGGCTGGTAGTTCCACACGCCGATTTCCGACGCCAGGGTGATGTAGCCGTTCCTGGTGGTCACCCAGCGCGCCGGGCGCAGGCCGTTACGGTCGAGCAGGCAGACCGCGTGGCGACCTTCGGTCATCACGACGCCCGCCGGACCGTCCCAAGGCTCCATGTGCATGGAGTTGAATTCGTAGAACGCACGCAGGTCGGCGTCCATGGTATCGACGTTCTGCCACGCTGGCGGAATCAGCATACGCACGCCACGGAACAGGTCGATGCCGCCGGTGACCATCAGTTCGAGCATGTTGTCCATGCTCGAGGAGTCGGAACCGACACGGTTGACCAGCGGCCCCAGTTCGTCGAGATCGGGGATCAGGTCGTTGGCAAATTTGGTGCGACGGGCCAGGGCCCAGTTGCGGTTGCCGGTGATGGTGTTGATCTCGCCGTTGTGCGCCAGGAAGCGGAACGGTTGCGCCAACGGCCATTTCGGCAGGGTGTTGGTGGAGAAACGCTGGTGGAACACGCAGATTGCGGTCTTGAGCGTCGGGTCGTTGAGGTCCGGATAGAAGGCGGTGAGATCCGCCGGCATCATCAGACCTTTATAGATGATGGTCTTGTGCGAAAAGCTGCAGATGTAGTGATCGGTATCGGCGGCGTTGGCCACCGACGAACGACGACGGGCGCTGAACAGCTTGATGGCGAACGCCTGGTCGCTCAGGCCTTCACCGCCGATGAATACCTGCTCGATCTGCGGCAGGCGCTCCAGGGCCAGGCGGCCGAGGACGCTGGTATCGATCGGCACCTTGCGCCAGCCCACCAGTTGCAGGCCGGCCGCGAGGATTTCACGATTCATGTGTTCACGTGCCGCTTCAGCTTTGACCGGGTCCTGGTTGAAGAACACCATGCCCACCGCATATTGCTTGGGCAGATCGTTACCGAATTGCGCTTTTGCGACAGCGCGCAGGAACTGGTCGGGCTTCTGGATCAGAAGGCCACAACCGTCACCGGTCTTTCCGTCGGCGTTGATCCCACCACGGTGGGTCATGCAGGTCAGGGCCTCGATGGCCGTCTGCAACAGGTGATGACTGGGCTCGCCTTGCATGTGTGCAATCAGGCCGAAACCGCAGTTATCCTTGAATTCATCTGGTTGGTACAGACCTGCTTTCATAGACACTTTCTCACCAGGCTGCCTCTAAAAGAGGCAAATTTCTTTTCAATTCAACCACTTACCATCCACGCCGAACGTACGCCGGCTTTGCAGGGGCAAAAGGGAGGTCATTGTACACACCGACACAAGCACCCACAAATTTAGCGGCGAAATGTCGCAAATCCGCGTCGCATTTATGAAAGGTTTAAATGGATATTTCGTGCTAGTCAAAACTTTTTTGAATTTTGACCGGGACAACTCAAATCTACCGTGACGCAGACACCACAAGGCACGCCGCTTCACGGGCGGTGTGCTCAAGTGGAAATTTTGAGGTGCTGGAAAGGCGGCCTGGGTAAGGCCGCCAAATCATCAGCGAGTTGTGGCGAGGTCCTGTTGGACGCTGGCGACAGTGCGAGGCCAAGGTTTACCAGCCTGAACCTTCGCTGGCAAGGCTTTGATAGCGCTGACCGCTGCATCGCGGCTGGCGAAGCTACCATAAGTGATCACATATAGCGGCTTGCCATTGAGCACTTTCTTGAAATAACGATACTCGCCGCCCTGTTCCTTGATGAAGTTCTGGGCCGTGGTTTCGGAACTGGTGCCCAGGATCTGCACCACATAGTGACCAGGAGCCTGACCCGCATACCAACTGCTACCGGCGGCCGGCTTGGCGGTCGCCACCGGCTTCTCGGCCGGTTTCTCGGCCTTGGCCACCGGTTTGGCCGTTGGCACCGGCACTGGCGTTTGCGCAGGCTTGGCGGCCGGCTTGGCCGTGGCCACCTGGGCTGGAGCCGGGGTCGGATGAGTGGGTGTCGGACCTGCTGGAACGCCCAGGGGCGGAGCGGTGGTGGTGACGGTTGGCGGCTGGGCCACACCGCCGTCAACCGCAGGAGCGCCACCGTCATCGCCTTCCGGCATGCCACCGGCCGCTTCGGCCAACGGGCCACGCATCACCGGCTGCGACTGACCGACCAGCGGCAGCGGCATCGGCTGCGAATTACCGGCGAACTCGACCGCCGGTCCACTACCCGGCTTCGGCGCCTGCCCCAGCGGCAGTTGGGCCTGCTCACTCGGCGCACCGGCAGTCACCGGCGCCTTGCTGCGACCAGAACTCATCCAGGCCGCAGCGATCGCAACCACCACCACGCCGGACAACGCCAACACGTATTTCTTCGACATCTTGAACCCCATACTTGGTCGCTTGACCGCGGAGCGGCTGGCAATCATGGCTTCGATCATCGCATCGCGGGCAACCTGGTTGATATTGCCAGGCCAACCCTCGGCGCTTTCGTGAATCTCAGTGATCTGCTCAGCGGTAAAAAGTTCGACTCCCTGCCCCGCGCCTTCCAGACGCTGGGCCAGATACTCGCGTGTTTCCTCTTCCGTGTAGGGCTGCAGCTCGATTACGTGGAAACGTTCTTCCTGCGTGCTGTGCGGCTCCAGAGCGGCGATCAGCGAAGACTCGCCGAACAGGAAGACATGCGGTCGACCTTCCGGAGCGCCTGCGGCCAGGGCCAGCAAGGCCTCGATCGCCGAATCGTCCAATTGCTCGGCATCATCGACCAGCAGGTAGACTTCCTGCCCGGTCAGCGCCAGCTGTACCACCTGCGCCAGAATCGAAGGCACATCGGTCTCGATCACGCCCAGGGCCTGAGCGATCTGGTACAGCACACCGGCCGCATCACCGGCGCCGCGAGCGGAAACCACCACGCTCTGCACTGACTGCTTGTTGGTGCTCGCCACCAGTGCCTGGCGCAGCAGGGTCTTGCCACTGCCCAGCGGGCCGGTGACCACCAGCAGCAACTGGCTGTAACGGGCCAGATGATGCAACTGCCCCAGCACCGGTTTGCGCTGAGCCGGGAAAAACTTGAAGCCAGGCACCCGTGGAGCGAAAGGATCGTGACTCAACTGATAATGGCCGAGGAAAGCCTCGTCGGCATGCAAACTAGTCATCGGAATCTCATCAACCTTTAAGCTGAGCCAAGGCGCGGTAGTCCGCCCTCAGCGTGGCCTGTAGAACTTCTTTCGGATAATCGTCGGTCACCACGGCTTCGCCCATGCGGCGCAACAGCACCAGGCGCATGCGACCGTCGAGCACTTTCTTGTCAACTGCCATGTGTTCGAGAAAATCGGCTTCGGTCATTTCCTCGGGAGGAATAACCGGCAAACCCGCGCGCTGGAACAGGCGAATACCGCGATCACGCTCGGCCTCGCTGATCCAGCCCAGGCGCGCGGACATCTCCAGCGCCATTACGGTGCCAGTGGCCACGGCCTCACCATGCAGCCAGACGCCATAGCCCATGTGGGTTTCGATGGCATGGCCGAAGGTGTGCCCGAGATTGAGCGTGGCACGCACGCCGGACTCGCGCTCATCGGCACCAACCACCGCAGCCTTGGCCGCGCAGGAACGCTCGATGGCCACGGTCAGGGCAGCCTGGTCGAGGCCACGCAAGGCATCGACATGCTCCTCCAGCCAGGTCAGGAATGGCTCATCGCAGATGAGCCCGTACTTGATGACCTCGGCAAGCCCCGCCGACAACTCGCGGGCCGGCAAGGTCTTGAGCGTCGCAGTATCGATCAGCACCACGTTCGGCTGGTAGAACGCACCGACCATATTCTTGCCCAACGGGTGGTTGATACCGGTCTTGCCACCCACCGACGAATCGACCTGGGACAACAAGGTAGTCGGTACCTGGATAAAATCCACCCCGCGCTGGTAACAGGCGGCGGCGAAACCGGCCATGTCGCCAACAACCCCGCCCCCCAGGGCGATGATGGTGGTGCGGCGATCATGACGGGCTTGCAGCAGACCGTCGAAAATCAGTTGCAGGGTCTGCCAGTTCTTGAAGGCCTCACCATCGGGCAACACCACGGAAATGACCGAGTAGGCCGCCAGGCTGCGGCTCAGACGCTCAAGATAGAGCGGGGCAACGGTTTCGTTGGAGACGATGGCGACTTGCCGACCGGCAATATGCGGCGCCAGCAGCTCGAGCTGGTCCAGCAACCCTTCACCAATGTGAATCGGGTAGCTGCGCTCGCCAAGATCGACCTTAAGTGTCTGCATGTGTCCCCACTGTGAAGATGGACGCGCACGTCCCGTCCCAGGATTAACGATTGTTGCCGGCGTCCGTTTCCGGCGCGGCCCGATGGCCTTGAGCCATGACCGCAAGCAGGCATGGCGGGCGTCGAGGATAGCGCATTTCCCTTCGTGCTTTAACGGGGAGGTAGTTGCTGCAAGCGTTCAAGGATGTCCAACACGACCATACGCGGCGGCCGTTCATCGGTTTCCACCACCAGATCGGCGATTTCCCGATAAAGCGGATCACGGAGCGACAGCAGGTCGCGCAGGGTCTTGGCCGGGTCGGCAGTGCGCAGTAATGGCCGGTTGCGATCACGGGCGGTACGCCCCACCTGCTGCTCCACCGAGGCATGCAGGTAGACCACCCGACCACCGGCATGCAACGCCCGACGATTTTCATCGCGCATCACCGCACCACCGCCCGTGGCCAGGACCACACCGTCGCTGGCACACAGCTCGGCAATCATCGCCTGCTCGCGATCACGAAAGCCGGGCTCGCCTTCCCTGTCGAAAATCCATGGGATATTCGCGCCGGTGCGCAATTCAATTTCCTTATCGGAATCTTTGAAAGGCAGGCGCAGCTCTTTGGCCAGCAAACGACCGATGGTGCTCTTTCCAGCCCCCATAGGCCCAACAAGAATCAAATTTCGCACAGAATCAACGACTCACAGCAATCGCCTGGTTATTCATGATACGCGGAGTCAGGAATACCAGCAGCTCGGATTTTGCTTCCGAAACGATGTCCCGACGGAAAAGGCGCCCAACATACGGCACATCGCCGAGAAATGGCACCTTCTCTTCGGTTTTGCTCTGAGTATTGGAGAACACACCGCCAATCACCACGGTTTCACCGTCATTGACCAGGACCTTGGCGTTGACTTCGTTTTTCTTGATCGGCGGTACGTTGTTGAGCACGTTCTGGTAGTCCGGCTCATCCTTGGTGACCTTCACCTCCATGATGATCCGATTGTCAGGGGTGATCTGCGGCGTGACCTCAAGCGACAGCGACGCCTCCTTGAAGGACACCGAGGTGGCACCGCTGGAGCTGGACTCCTGGTACGGGATCTCGGTGCCCTTGAGGATCTTCGCGGTTTCCTTGTCGGAAGTGACCACCTTGGGCTGCGACACGACCTCACCGTTACCGGTCTTCTCCATCGCACTCAGTTCCAGGTCGAGGATGGTGTTGTCGGTGACGAAGCCGATACCGATGCCGGAGGTCGCCGAGGTTGCTCCCAGATCGACGAACGGTGTACTGGTGCTCTGGCCGGTCGAACTCGACAGCGTTCGCGAGCCGCCATTGGTCTTCCAGTTGCCACCGGAGATACTGCCGCCCCATCGGGCACCCAGTTGTTTGTCATAACCGACGTTGGCCTCGACGATACGCGCCTCGATCATCACCTGGCGCACCGGGATATCCAGTTGCGCAACGATCCGTCGCAGTTCGTCGAGACGCTCCTGGGTCTGGTAGGCAATGATGTTGTTGGTGCGTTCGTCCACGGTGATCGAACCACGCTCGTCGCCCTTGCTCTCGGCGCTGGTCACCGACTGGAACAGCTTGGCGATATCGGCGGCCTTGGCGTAGTTGACCTGCAGCAGCTCACGACGCAGTGGCGCAAGCTCTGCGATCTGCTTCTGCGACTCCAGTTCCTGGCGCTCACGCGCAGCGATCTCGTCCGCCGGCGCCACCAACAGCACGTTGCCGATCTTGCGCTTGTCCAGGCCCTTGGTCTTGAGCACCAGGTCCAATGCCTGGTCCCACGGCACGTTTTGCAGGCGCAGGGTGATCCCGCCTTGCACCGTGTCGCTGGCCACCAGGTTCAGGTTGGTAAAATCGGCGATCAGTTGCAGAACCGAACGCACATCGATGTCCTGGAAGTTCAGCGAGAGTTTTTCACCGGTGTAGACAAAGCGCTCGGCGTTACGTCGCTGCAGGTCATCGACGGTCAGCGGACGGACACTGATGGTCAGTTTGTTGTCGGTCTGGTAGGTCGAATAATCGAAGGCACCACTCGGCTCGATGGAGATGCTTGCCCGGTCGGCAGACGCCGTGGCGTTGACGTATTGCACCGGCGTGGCGAAATCCTTCACATCCAGGCGCACGCGCAGGGATTCCGGCAGCTGGGTACGCGGAAACTCCACGCTGATCTTGCCGCCCTTTTCCTGCACATCCGGACTGATGGAGGGATCGGAAAGCTCGATCACCACATCGCCTTCGCCCTGCTCGCCGCGCTGGAAGTCAACGCTGCGAATGGCCTTGCCAACAGGCACGTAGGGTTTGGGCGCCACACGCGCCGGCTGCGCAGCGGTAGCTACCGGCCGTGTACTGGCGACCGGAGTCGCAACGGCGGGTGCAGCGCCCTGACCGACCACCACGAACAGGTTGTTGCCCTCGATCCGCGTGCTGTAGGGCGCCAGCTTGGTCAGGTTGATGATCAGCCGGGTCCGATCCTTGGCCTCCACCACGGTCACGCTACGCGCGTTACCGACACCCAGATCGCTAGTCTTGGTAGCCAGTTGGCTGGCCACCCCGGTCAGGTCCAGCGCAATCCGCGCCGGCTGCTCGGTGGTATAGCCGTGCGGGGCCGCAGGCGGGCTGTCGAAAGCCAGCTTGATCTCGACCCGATCGCCCGGCAGTGCCGCCACGTCGAGGGTCTTGAGATTGGCCGCGAACACCATCGGCGACACCAGCGCCATCCATAGCGAAATGCCGAGGGCGGAAAGGATCCTGTTCATGTCGAATTCCACTATGAGTGCTCTTTCAAGGGGATAGTGCGAGGTCGTTCCAGCCAGCCACCTTCGCCGTCCGGAACGATCTCGACCACTTCGACCTGGGAGTCGGTGATAGCCACGATATGGCCTTCGTTACGCCCCAGGTAATCGCCCACCTTCAATCGATGAACGCCACCGCCACCACGCAACAAGGCGTAGATGCCGCTGGCATTGGAAAGCGTGCCGACCATCTCGAACTGCTCGATATTGAAGCCTTCGAGAAATTGCCTGGTCCGATTCGGGTCCGGCTTGACCTCGCGTGAACCCTTCTGGCGATTGACCAGATCGATCTTGACCGGCGGCTGGAACGGACTACGCAAGGACGAGGCGCTGTAGGTGAACGCCTCGTAGGATTGAAACTTCGGCGTCGGTTCGATGTTGCCGGCCGGCCGCTCGCGCACCTCACGCATATAGGCATCCAGGTCGCCAAAGTCATTGCCACCGCCACAACCGGCCAGCAGCGCAACCAGCAGGCCCACGCACCACCCGCGCAAGCCGGTCATTTCTGCAGCCCCTTGTCGTTGTAGCGATAGGTCTTGGCGAGAATGCTCATGCGCAGCTTGTTGCCGTTGCCGGGGGTCACCGGATTGATCTCGAAGTCATGCAGGGTGACGATCCGCGGCAGGCTGGCCACGCCACTGACAAAGGTGGCGAGGTCGTGATAGGCACCGGTGACGGTGATCTGGATCGGCAGCTCGATATAGAACTGCTGCGCCACTTCGGGCAACAGCTTGATTTCCTCGAACTCCAGCCCGCTGCCGAGCCCGGTGCGCGTGATGTCTTCAAGCAGCCCGGGCACCTCGGTATCGCTGGGCAGTTGCTTGAGCAAGGCGCCGAACGAAGCCTCCATGTCGAGCATCTGCTGGGTGTAGGCCTCCAGGTTCGCCGCCAGGTGGGCCTTGGTCGCGAATTGCTCCTTCAGGGTGACCTCGGTGGCTCGCTGCTGATCGAGTTGATCGGTCAGGTCCTTGATGTAGAAGTTGTAGCCCAGCGCCAGCACCAACACCGCGACGATGAAACCACAGGCACCCTTGACCGCTGCCGGCCAGGAACCGATGTTCTGCATATCGAGATCGGCAAGGTCGATCTTGCGCAGGTTTTCCAGCCATTCCGAGACATTCATTTGGCAGCCCCCGCCACCGCAGGCTGGGTCTGGCGCACGCTCAACTGGAACACGTTGGCTTGATCCGTCATGCCGCTGGTGGTCGCCTTGACCTCGGTCAGACTGGGAGCTTCAAGCCATTCGGAAGCATCGAGGTTACGCATCAGGTCCGAAACCCGGTTATTGGACTCCGCCGTGCCGGTGATCGCGATGACCTTGCCGGTCATCTTCACCTGCGTGAAATACACGCCGTCGGGCAGGGTTCGTGCCAGTTGATCGAAAATCCGCCCGCTGATCGGCCGGTTGCCTTGCAGGTCCTGGATGATTTTCATCCGCTCGATCAACTGTTGGCGACGGGCTTTCAAGTCGCTGATCTGCTTGATCCGCGAGTCGAGCTGGGCGATTTCCTTGTTGACGTAGGCATTGCGCGCCACCTGGTGATCGATCGAGCGGCTGATGTACTGGTCGGTGATCAGGACAATACCGACCGAAACCACCAGCACCCCAACCAGCGCAGTCAGAAAGCGTTTGCGCCGCTCTTCGCGCAGTTGTTCGCGCCAGGGCAGAAGGTTGATCCGCGCCATCAGTCAAAACTCCTCAACGCCAGACCACAGGCAATCATCAGGGCTGGCGCATCACTGGCCAGCGCCCCGGCATTGACCTTGCTGCTCAATGCCATGTCGGCGAACGGGTTGGCGACCATGGTCGGCGTACCCAGGCGTTGCTGGATCAGGTGATCGAGGCCGGCAATCGAAGCGGTACCGCCGGCCAGCAGGATGTAGTCGACATCGTTGTACTGGCCGGAGGCGAAGAAGAACTGCAGGGAGCGCGACACCTGTTGCACCAGAGCATCCTTGAATGGCTGCAGGACCTCCATGACATAGTCGTCGGGCAAACCGCCCTGCTTCTTCGCCAACCCGGCCTCTTCGTTGGAGAGTCCATAGCGCCGCTGGATTTCCTCGGTGAGCTGACGTCCACCGAACAACTGTTCGCGGGTATAGATGATCCGTCCGTTATGCAGGACACTCAGGGTGGTCATGGTGGCGCCGATATCGACCACAGCGACCGTCAACTTGTCGTGATCGGTAGCCAACTGGGCAGCCAGCAGGCCAAAGGAGCGCTCCAGCGCATACGCTTCGACATCGACTACGCGGGCATCGAGTCCGGCCAGGCCAAGGGCTGCTTCGCGCACTTCGACGTTTTCTTTCCGACAGGCGGCCAAGAGCACTTCGACCCGCTCGGGATTGCGCGCCGAATACCCCTGGACCTCGAAGTCGATGGCGACCTCCTCCAGCGGATAGGGAATGTACTGGTCGGCCTCTATCTTGAGCTGGTTCTCCATATCATCGTCGGAGAGCCCGGCATCCATCTCGATGGTCTTGGTAATGACCGCCGAACCTGCCACCGCCACCGCGGCTTCGCGCGCACTGGTCCGGGCCTTTAGCAGCACGCGCGTCAGGGCCTGGCCAACCCCCTCGAGTTCGGCGATGTTTTTCTCGATCACGGCATTGGGCGGCAGCGGCTCCACCGCGTAGGACTCGACCCGATATCGATTGCCTGAGCGGCTCAATTCGAGGAGTTTCACGGAGGTGGAGCTGATGTCTATGCCCAGGAGCGAATGCGCTTTTTTGCCGAAGAGTCCAAGCACTACCGATTCCCTATTACTATCCGCGACTTACGGACCCTTTATGATGAAGGCATTTAATAGCAGTCTTGACATAAGCGCAAATGACGCTCAAGGCCAAAAATGCTTATAATGCCCCACGTTTTTCTCCGAGTCGTCGAACCAGCGCTTGCCTTGAATCTAGCCTGACGCCTAACTCATTCTTTTATCTGGAAATCCACAAGCCTTGATTCGTCTGCTGAAGTTTTTCGGGTGGTCTTTCGTCGCCGTGTTCTGCGGGCTGCTGCTCGTCCTGAGCGGTGCCTTCCTCTATCTTAGTCCGGGCCTGCCATCCGTGGAGGCTCTGAGAAGCATCCAGTTGCAGATTCCGCTGCGGGTCTACACCAGCGATGGCAAACTGATAGCAGAATTTGGCGAAATGCGCCGTTCCCCTATCCGTTTCGCCGACATTCCGCCGAACTTCATCAACGCCCTGCTGAGCGCCGAAGACGACAACTTCGCCAACCACTACGGCGTCGACCCCAGCAGCCTGATGCGCGCCGCGACCCAACTGGTCAAGAGCGGACACATCCAGTCCGGGGGCAGCACCATCACCATGCAGGTGGCGAAGAACTTCTTCCTGTCCAGCGAGCGCAGCTTTTCGCGCAAGACCAATGAAATTCTCCTGGCCCTGCAGATCGAACGTCAGCTGACCAAGGATGAAATCCTCGAGCTGTACGTGAACAAGATCTACCTGGGCAACCGCGCCTATGGTATCGAAGCCGCATCGCAGGTTTATTACGGCAAGTCGATCCGCGATATCAGCCTGGCCCAGATGGCCATGATCGCCGGCCTGCCCAAGGCTCCGTCGCGCTTCAACCCGCTGGCCAACCCGGTACGCGCCAAGGAACGCCGTGACTGGATCCTGGGCCGCATGTACAAGCTCGGCAAAATCGACGAAAGCGCCTACCAGACCGCCCTCGCCGAACCGATCAACGCCAGCTATCACGTGCCGACGCCGGAAGTGAACGCACCCTATATCGCCGAAATGGCCCGTGCCGAAATGGTCGGCCGTTATGGCAGCGAGGCCTATACCGAAGGTTTCCGCGTCACCACCACGGTACCGAGCAACCTGCAGGAAATGGCCAACCACGCGGTCCAGGAAGGTCTGATCAACTATGACCAGCGCCATGGCTACCGTGGCCCAGAGTCGCGCCTGCCGGGCAAGACCCAGGATGCCTGGAACCTTGAACTGAGCAAGCAGCGTCCCATCAGCGGGCTCGAGCCGGCGATCGTCACCCAGGTGGACAAAAATGCCCTGCATGTACTGACCCGCAACGGCATCGAAACCGTGGCCTGGGACACCATGAAGTGGGCCCGCCCCTACCTGAACACCAACAGCCTCGGGGCCGCGCCGAAACAGCCGGCGGACGTCGCCCAGGTCGGTGACCTGATCCGCGTCCAGCGCCAGACCGACAACAGCCTCAAGTTCAGCCAGATTCCGTCCGCCCAGAGCGCGCTGGTTTCGCTCGATCCGCAGAACGGCGCCATTCGCGCACTGGTCGGCGGCTTCGCCTTCGAGCAGAGCAACTACAACCGCGCCATGCAGGCCAAGCGCCAGCCGGGTTCGAGCTTCAAGCCGTTCATTTATAGTGCAGCCCTGGACAACGGCTACACCGCAGCCAGCCTGGTCAACGATGCGCCGATCGTGTTCGTCGACGAGTACCTGGACAAGGTCTGGCGGCCGAAGAACGACACCAACACCTTCCTCGGCCCGATCCGCCTGCGCGAAGCGCTGTACAAGTCGCGCAACCTGGTTTCGATCCGCCTGCTGCAAAGCCTCGGCGTCGACAAGACCATCGACTACATCGCCCGGTTCGGCTTCAACAAGCAGGACCTGCCGCGCAACCTGTCCCTGGCGCTGGGTACCGCGACGCTGACGCCAATGGAAATCGCCACCGGCTGGAGCACCTTCGCCAACGGCGGCTACAAGATCACGCCGTACCTGATCGACAAGATCGAAAGCCGTAATGGCGAGACCCTGTTCGTCGCCAACCCGCCAAGCGTACCGACCGGCACCGCAGCCAGCAGCGGCATCGCGGCCCCAAGCCATACGACCTTCACCATCAACAGCAGCAGTGAAGTACCGGCGCCGGCCGCCCAGGCACCGGCTGTCGCCGAGCGGATCGTCGACGGACGCACTACCTACATCCTCAACAGCATGCTCGAGGACGTGATCAAGCTCGGTACCGGCCGTCGCGCCCTGGCCCTGGGCCGCAGCGACCTGGCCGGCAAGACCGGTACCACCAACGAATCCAAGGATGCCTGGTTCAGCGGCTACAACGCCGACTACGTGACTACTGTCTGGACCGGCTTCGACCAGCCTGAAAGCCTCGGTCGGCGCGAGTTCGGCGGCACGGTGGCGCTGCCGATCTGGATGGACTACATGGGCGCCGCGCTCAAGGACAAGCCTGCGCATACCCAGGCCGAGCCGGAAGGCATCCTCAGCTTGCGGGTCGACCCGGTCAGCGGGCGCGCCGCAGTGCCGGGCACGCCAAATGCCTACTTCGAGCTGTTCAAGAGCGAGGACACGCCGCCGTCGGTCAACGAACTGGGCACTGGCGGTAGCGCCCCGGGCAGCCCGCTGCCAGCGGACGAATCGGCGCCGATCGACCTGTTCTGACCGAGGACAAAACCGCATCGCTGCCTTCGCGGGCAAGCCCGGCTCCTACCCTTTCGTGCCGTACACTCCCCGTGTGCAGCACAGGTTGCAGGAGCGTGGCTTGCCCGCGAATGATCTGCGCAACGCCTACCCGGCCACGAACAAAAAAGCCCCGACTCATCCGAGCCGGGGCTTTTCATTTGACGCTACAAGGGCTTAGCCGTTGAACACGTCATCCACGCTTTTCAGCGGGTAGTGCTTCGGATACGGCAGGGTCGCCACGCCGGTCTCGATCGCGGCCTTGGCCACGGCATCGGAGATCACGGTGATCAGACGGGCATCCAGTGGCTTCGGAATGATGTACTCACGACCGAACTCCAGCGAGTCAACGCCATAGGCCTCGCACACTTCCTTCGGCACCGGCAGCTTGGCCAGATCCTTCAGGGCGTTGGCCGCAGCGATCTTCATTTCCTCGTTGATGCGCTTGGCGCGAACGTCCAGGGCGCCACGGAAAATGAACGGGAAGCCCAGAACGTTGTTGACCTGGTTCGGGAAGTCCGAACGACCGGTGGCCATGATCACGTCGTTACGGGTGGCGTGAGCCAGCGCCGGAGCGATTTCCGGATCCGGGTTCGAGCAGGCGAATACGATCGGGTTGGCCGCCATGGACTTCAGGCCTTCAGCGCTCAGCAGATTCGGACCGGACAGACCAACGAACACGTCGGCGCCTTCCAGGGCATCAGCCAGGGTGCGCTTGTCGGTCGTGTGGGCGAAGACCGCCTTGTACTGGTTCAGGTCGTCACGGCCGGAGTGGATCACGCCACTGCGGTCGATCATGAAGATGTTCTCGATCTTCGCACCCATGCTCACCAGCAGCTTCATGCAGGAGATGGCGGCAGCACCGGCGCCCAGGCAGACGATCTTCGCTTCAGGCAGGGTCTTGCCGGCGATTTCCAGGGCGTTGATCATGCCGGCCGCGGTGACGATCGCGGTGCCGTGCTGGTCATCGTGGAATACCGGGATGTCGCACTGTTCGATCAGCGCGCGCTCGATCTCGAAGCACTCAGGTGCCTTGATGTCTTCCAGGTTGATGCCACCGAAGGTGATGGAGATACGCTTGACGGTGTCGATGAAGGCCTGTGGGCTTTCCGAATCGACTTCGATGTCGAAGACATCAATACCGGCGAAACGCTTGAACAGCACGCCCTTGCCTTCCATGACCGGCTTGGAGGCCAGGGGGCCCAGGTTACCCAGACCAAGGATCGCGGTGCCATCAGAAATGACCGCAACCAGGTTGCCTTTGCCAGTGTACTTGTAGGCCAGCTCGGGATCCCGGCCGATTTCACGTACGGGCTCGGCAACACCAGGGCTGTAGGCCAGCGACAGGTCGCGGGCGGTGGCAGTGGCTTTGGTAAGCTCGACGCTCAGCTTCCCCGGGCGAGGTTTGGCATGATACTCGAGAGCGGCAGTTTTCAAATCTGACATGTGGGCATTCCGCTTTTTACTGTGGGACAGACGGACCGCCGAGGATACGCGTGTCGCAAAATCCTAACAAGACTGACCAGTCACCGGTGTCAAGGGACGTATCCTACGACTTTGGCCCAAGAGCCGTGAAATACAAGGCCAAAACTGATCACAATCGACAAGTTAAAATGTCTACAATTTTTATCGGCGTGTCACCTTTAACATGGCCGGATGACTCAAAGGCAGTAGCCAAAGTGCCCGACGATCACTCGCACCACCCCGACCGGAACGCCTCACCAACCAACCCCGAGCCTCGACCTGTCGGCCCTTTAGCCCATCCAATGCAGCAGAATCGAACAGATTCAACCGCTCAGGCGCGACGTGCAGCACCACTTTCCCCTGCAATTCAATCCACAATCCGCGACGATTGCGCAGAACATTGCTCACACGCCCGCTCAACAGCACAAAACCGGACCGATCGATCTGATCCGCCTTCAGCACAGAAGCCTGCCCCCAAAGTCCAAGCCCGGCCTGCCTGGCTCGCTGCTCGGCTGCCTGCTGGCAATCGGACAAAACGCTATTGGGCGGCATGACGATTTGATGAGCCAGCCCCTCGGCGAGCAGACGACTGCCGAGATTCTGCCCATCCGCCCCATACAGATGAGCCAACTCGCGACCATGGCGGTCATGACGCTCCCGACCGGGGACCCAACCGACCTGGCCACCGCTTGCAGCCACCAGCGCCTGAAGACGCTGGCGGGCTGCTTCAGCCAAGGGCTCGGCAGCCCGCCCCTGACGTGCCAGTTCCGGGGTATTGATACCGATCAACCGGACGCTGCGACCATCCTTCAGGCGAACGGTGTCGCCATCGACCACTCGCTGCACCTCGACACGCGTCGCCGAAGACACTACCGGACAGAACGCCAGCACCTGCGCCTGATAAATCGCGCCCACAAAAAAGGCGCTCACAAGGAGCGCCTTCTTATTCAGCGAGGAACAGCCCTTCAGGCCGCCCAGGAAAAAAGCCTTAGGCCTTCTTCGCACCGAATGCACCGAAACGATCGGCGAACTTCTGAACGCGGCCGCCGGTGTCCAGAGTCTTCTGCTTACCGGTGTAGAACGGGTGGCACTCGTTGCACACGTCGATTGCCAGAGGCTTGGCGAAGGTCGAACGGGTTTCGAACTTGTTGCCGCAGCTGCAGGTAACGGCAACTGCTGGGTATTCTGGATGAATATCTGCTTTCATGGTGACTTCCTCGGCTAGCGTGCCGCCGCCCAACACTATTGTTGAACACCGCACGTAATTTAGCCGGTGATAATACCACCCTTGCAAAATGAAGCAAGCTGTCCCCCTGCACCAGTCGTCTGCTAGGCTCGCGCCCTTATTCATCGTCATTACCCGAGATAACCGCGTGCCCGACGCCATTCTGCGCCTCGCCCTGCCTTCGCCCTTGCGCCGCCTGTTCGATTACCGGGCACCCAAGGGCGTGCCGCGCCATGCGCTACAACCCGGCATGCGCCTGCGGGTGCCCTTCGGGCGACGGGAAATGATCGGCATTCTGGTGGAAGTCGCCGAGCACAGCGAAGTCCCGGCGGACAAGCTCAAGCCGGCACTGGCCCTGCTCGACGCCACACCGCCCTTGCCGCCGGAGTTGTTCAAGCTGTGCCTGTGGACCGCCCAATACTACCAGCACAGCCTCGGGGACACCTTGAGCTGGGCCTTACCGGTACTGTTGCGCCAAGGCGAACCGGCCGAGGCCCGCCAGGAGCGGTTCTGGTCGATGGCCCCCGGCGCGCGCCTCGACGACCCGCGCATCGCCCGCGCGCCTCGCCAGCGCGAAGCCCTGGCCACCCTGGCCCAGCATCCCCACGGCGTGGCACACCAACTGCTGGGTAAGCTGCAACTGAGCAAGGACAGCCTCGACCTGCTGTTGGCCAAGGAACTGGTGCAGGTGGAAATCCGTCGCCACGCCCCCAGCGAGCGTCACGAACACTGGCTGGCGCAACCGGAACTGCCGCTCAACGATGAACAGCGCGCCGCCTGCACGGCGATCCGGGCCGGCTTCGACAGTTTTCACGCCTTCCTGCTGGCCGGCGTCACCGGCAGCGGCAAGACCGAAGTCTACCTGCAGTTGATCCGCGAAACCCTCGAAGCCGGCAAGCAGGCCCTGGTCCTGATCCCCGAGATCAACCTCGGCCCACAGACCCTGGCGCGCTTCGAGCAGCGCTTCAATGCGCGGATCGCCCTGCTGCACTCGGCCGTCAACGATCGCGAACGCCTGGACGCCTGGCTCGCCGCACGGGACGGCGAGGCCGACATCATCATCGGCACCCGCTCGGCGCTGTTCACGCCCATGAAGAACCCCGGGCTGATCATCATCGATGAAGAACACGACGGCTCCTATAAACAGCAGGAAGGCTTGCGCTATCACGCTCGCGACCTGGCACTGGTGCGCGCCCGCCAGGAAAACATTCCGATCGTGCTGGGTTCCGCCACGCCGTCCCTGGAGAGCCTGCACAACGCCTATATCGGCCGCTATGGCCTGCTGCGCCTGAACCAGCGAGCCGGCGGCGCCAAACAACCGCGCTTCCTGCGCCTGGATGTGAAAAGCCGCCCTCTGGACAGCGGCATCTCCGGACCGATGCAACAAGCCATCGGCCAGACGCTCGCGGCCGGCCAGCAAGTGCTGGTGTTTCTCAACCGTCGGGGCTTCGCACCGACACTGCTCTGTCACGACTGCGGCTGGATGTCCGAATGCTCGCGCTGCGATGCGCGCATGACCGTGCATCAACGTTACGGCGAACTGCGCTGCCATCACTGCGGCAACGTCGAGCCGGTGCCACGCAATTGCCCACAATGCGCCAAGGTCGACCTGCGGCCGGTCGGAGCCGGGACCGAACGGGCCGAGGAACGCCTGTCCATCCTGTTCCCCGACTACCCGGTGCTACGGGTCGACCGCGACAGCACGTCACGCAAGGACGCGATGAACCAGTTGTTCGCCACCATCCAGAAAGGCCAGCCGTGCATCCTGGTCGGCACGCAGATGCTCGCCAAGGGCCACCACTTTCCCCGGGTGACCCTGGTCTCGATCCTGGATGCCGACGGTGGTCTGTTTTCCGGCGACTTCCGCGCCAGCGAGCGCATGGCCCAGTTGATCGTTCAGGTCGCAGGCCGGGCCGGGCGGGCGGAGGAGCCGGGCAAGGTGATCATCCAGACTCACCTGGCGGACCATCCGCTGCTGGTGCAACTGACTGAACAGGGCTATTTCGCCTTTGCCGAACAGGCCCTGAGCGAGCGCCGCGCGGCCGGCCTGCCGCCTTTCGCCCACCTGGCCCTGCTGCGCGCCGAGGCTCACAAGCCGGGACAGGCCGAAGGCTTTCTCGACGAAGCCTGCAGCGAGGCCGAGCGCCTGCTGGGGGAAATGGAGCTGGGCGGCATCGAGTTACTGGGGCCGGTACCGGCACCGATGGAACGTCGCGCCGGACGCTTCCGTGCGCAATTGCTGCTGCAGGCCAACGCCCGGGCGCCATTGCATCGCCTGTTGAGTCATTGGCTGCTGGTGCTGGAACAGATGCCGGGCGGGCGGCAGGTCAGATGGTCGCTGGATGTCGATCCGGTGGATCTGTACTGATCGGGACGGCCCCTTCGCGGGCAAGCCCTGCTCCTACAGGGCAGGGCCGAACTCAAGTCCTGCGCGCAACACCGAACTTGCAGGAGCAGGGCTTGCCCGCAAAAGGGCCACCTCCAGCAACACCACAAGTCCGCAACCGGTTGGCAAGCTCGCCCCGGCAACGGATAATACCCAGTTTTTCCACCTGCGCCTTGGGCGCCGCCGCGCTCGCGGTCGAAAGAGAAGACCATGAAAGACACCATTCGCCAGCTGATCCAGCAAGCCCTCACCCAACTCGTCAACGAAGGTGTGTTGCCTGAAGGCCTGACGCCGGCGATCCAGGTCGAGAACACCCGCGACAAGACCCACGGCGACTTTGCCAGCAACATCGCCATGATGCTGGCCAAGCCTGCCGGGCTGAAGCCCCGCGACCTGGCGGAAAAGCTGATCGCCGCCCTGCCGGCCGATGAAAACGTCAGCAAGGCGGAAATCGCCGGCCCCGGCTTCATCAACTTCTTCCAGAACACCCAGGCCCTGGCCTCACGCCTGGACGCCGCCCTGGCCGACGCCCGCATCGGCGTGCGCAAGGCCGGCACAGCCCAGCGCACCGTGGTCGACCTGTCGGCACCAAACCTGGCCAAGGAAATGCACGTCGGCCACCTGCGCTCGACCATCATCGGCGACGGCGTCGCGCGGGTCCTGGAGTTCCTCGGCGACACCGTGATCCGCCAGAACCATGTCGGCGACTGGGGCACCCAGTTCGGCATGCTGATGGCCTACCTGCAGGAAAACCCGATTACCAGCGACGAGCTGTCGGACCTGGAAAACTTCTACCGCGCCGCCAAGCAACGCTTCGACGAGTCGACCGAGTTCGCCGACCGCGCCCGTGGCCTGGTGGTCAAGCTGCAGGCCGGCGACGCGGAGTGCCTGGCGCTGTGGACTCGCTTCAAGGACATCTCGCTGTCCCACTGCCAGAAGATCTACGAGCTGCTCAACGTCAAGCTGACCATGGCCGACGTCATGGGCGAAAGCGCCTACAACGACGACCTGATCAACGTGGTCAACGACCTCAAGGCTGCCGGCATGCTGGTCGAGAGCAACGGTGCCCAGTGCGTGTTCCTAGACGAGTTCAAAAACGCCGAAGGCGAGCCACTGCCGGTGATCATCGTCAAGGCCGACGGCGGCTACCTCTACGCCACCACCGACCTGGCAGCGGTGCGCTACCGCAGTGGTCAGCTCAAGGCTGACCGCGCGCTGTATTTCGTCGACCAGCGTCAGGCCCTGCACTTCCAGCAGGTATTCGCCGTCGCACGCAAGGCCGGCTTCGTGACCCACCCGATGGAAATGGAGCACATGGGCTTCGGTACCATGAACGGTGCCGACGGCCGTCCGTTCAAGACCCGCGACGGTGGCACGGTCAAGCTGATCGACCTGCTGACCGAAGCCCAGGAGCGCGCCTACAACCTGGTCAAGGAAAAGAACCCGGACCTGGCCGAAACCGAACTGCGCGAAATCGCCCGGGTCGTGGGTATTGGCGCAGTGAAATACGCCGACCTGTCCAAGCACCGTACCAGCGACTACAGCTTCAACTTCGACCTGATGCTCAACTTCGAAGGCAACACAGCACCCTATCTGCTGTACGCCTACACCCGGGTATCCGGCGTGTTCCGCAAGCTGGGCAAGGACTTCAGCGAAATCGACGGGCAGATCGTGCTGGAAGCCGCACACGAGCAGGAGTTGGCGGCAAAACTGGCGCAGTTCTCCGAAGTGCTCAATAGCGTTGCCGAAAAGGGTACGCCACACATCCTCTGCACCTACCTGTACGATGTCGCCGGCCTGTTCTCCAGCTTCTATGAGAACTGCCCGATCCTCAGCGCCGACACCCCAGCCCGCATGCAGAGCCGTCTGCGTCTGGCGGCGCTGAGCGGACGCACCCTCAAGCAAGGCCTGGAACTGCTGGGCCTGGAAACCCTGGAGCGCATGTAAGTTGGCCGCGAAGAAAAAACCCGCCCCCAAACGCGGCGCCAGCCGCTACCAGGCTCCCGAGAAAAAGCCGATCCCGGGCTGGCTGTGGCTGGCCATCGGCCTCGGCGTCGGCGCCTTTGTCGTGTTCCTGATGAAGCTGGAACCGGGCAGGGGCGATGACGTCAAGCGCGTTCGGCAGGAACAGCAGAAAGCTACCAAGATCGCCGAGGCCAACAAGACCCCGCCGAGCCCGACTCAGCCGGTGAAGCCCAAGTACGACTTCTACACCTTGCTGCCGGAATCGGAAGTCATCGTGCCGCCGGAAGCCGTGCCGGAAAAAACCCTGCCGACGCCGCAGACAGTACCCACTCCGCAGACTCCGGTGACCCCGGCCGAAGCGGCGAAGATCGATACCGCCCGGGCCCAGGCGGCGCTGTCCGGGATCACCCCGCCACCGCCGCCACCGGTGGCCAAGGCGGAACCGGCAGCGGTAACGAAGTTCTTCCTGCAGGCCGGTTCGTTCCGCAAGGAAGCCGACGCGGACAAGGTCCGGGCGCAGATCATCCTGCTCGGCCAGGCAGTTTCGGTGGAGTCCGGCACGGTGAAGGACGAGACCTGGTACCGAGTGCTGGTCGGCCCGTTCAGCAACCGCGAACAACTGACCACGGCACAGAAACAACTGGCCGGCAGCGGCTTCAGCAACCTGTTGTTACAACAACGCCAGAGTCGCTGATACCCCCGAAATCCTAAGGATTCAGGCCTGCAAGCGCAGGCCAATGACAAACTTGGCACCCTGTTGCCCCACCTGTTGATCGTCAACCGGCTGGGGCACTCCCTCTCAAGGTGCGGCAGCGCGAACAGATCGATAGCTGGAAAGTGGTGCGTCGTAGACCAGGAAAACCCACCCGCCGATTTGCATAATTGCCGTCAGCCCACATCTCAAATATATGGGTGCGAACCTCAAGATCTCTCTGATAGATCGACTCGATACACGGTGAGCAGCCTTTTTTGATCATCTGACTGCAACACTGCCGAAGTGCCGAAGTGCCGAGGGGGTGATGATTGTGTCTGAGAGAAAACGGCCATTCAATTGCTGCAATTTATTTCAGATGAAATATTTCTGGATGACAGCAAGTCCTACAAGAAAATCGCTATTTAGAGCTACCACTCTCAACGGAGCGCCATAAATGCTGCGTGAATTATCCTACATATCGACTCTCCCAGAGTGAGCCAAATAAACTTTGCGCGCTCCTGCCCACGCTAAATAATTGACAGAATTGAGGACACTTATCTAGATTTGAATCATTCAGCACTCGATCGAGAAAAACAGCATAGGCAGAATCATGAATCCAGCATCATTGCAAAGTCACCTCGGAATACTTGAACAAAAAAAGTCAATGCAACAGTTTGGAGAGATTTTTATTGAGGCGCTAACCCGCCATCTCGGGAATATAAAAATACCAAGCCGACCTATATCTGAAAATTTTCGGAGGCCTCCCTTACTCGCGCAGATCGATCAAATAATTACAATTCAGAATTCAATGCACGAAGTACTTTGCCACCCGACCACTCAAGAAGCTCAGGCCAACGCCGAAAAAACATTTAGATCCTTCCTCAAAAAAAGCAACACAGATGCTGGCATATTGAAGTTCTTCAATGGCTGGAATGAAACCCACAAAACAACCAGCTTAGTCTCCGCTAAAATTATCATGCGTTTATCTGCGGACGCTCTATCCGTACCTGCCGAAAATCGAGCTGGATACCATAATGCAATGGCACACATGCATGAAGTCGCGAAAGATGATTTTGGCCTCGGGCATAAAGGACATGATGGCATGTACAATTATATGACGGCGGCTTTCGGTGCGCCTGACTGGGTAGAAAATCAGTATAAAGTCGATGCATGCGAAGAGTTCGCGGCATTTCTCTACGCTACTGGTGTAGCGAAGCATACATTACCCATGGACTCTACTGAGCATAAGCAATCCATCATGGATGCCATGATGACCGCGATTGCTTCAGAGCTTTGGAATGGACGAGAATATAACTTCATCGCTCAACATATAGAGAAAAGCTTATTTCTTTCAATCCTCTATTAAGCAGCAACGTTCAAAGCCTGCAAAATGCAAAAGGATATGTACTGGGCCATGCTGGAGAGGTAGAAAACAAGCACGGACTGCATGCTTTGGCTGCGGCACAAATTTATGGTCGAACGGTAGGCCTAAAATTTGAGGTTGATCGCCTAAAAGAAATAATGCTTGATTACAATCAGCGCGTCGGGAAAGCATTTTATTTCCTGAATGCAGCCTTGGCCTCGACCACCTAAGACGCCAATGACATACATTTTGGATTTCCATATACCCAAGCCCCAGAGCTTTCTTATGTAATTTCAATCCCGGCTGACCATTTTGATGAATTTTGAATACTACTTAATTACGCTGGGCTTTTTTGCTTTTTGCGGTGGCTTGATTGATGCTGCGGTTGGCGGAGGTGGACTGGTACAGTTACCAGCACTTTTACACGCCTTACCCCAATATAGTTTGACTACAGTTTTTGGAACCAACAAGCTATCGGTTTTAGCGGGCAACCTCTCCTCCATATTCACTTACCTCAAAAAAATAAAAATCATCTGGAAGCTTATGCTTCCCACCATGTTCTCAGCCTTTATATTTTCCTTCATGGGCGCCCTCTCTATTTCACTCATCCCAAGGAGATTGATGGAGTACATTACGCTCTTCATTTTGATAGCGATGGCCATCTATACTTTTATAAAAAAAGATTTGGGCAGACTCAGCTCAAATATTAAAATCGGCAATAGAGAGATTTTACTGGGAATTCTCTTCGGCGGATTAATTGGATTTTATGATGGTGTTTTCGGCCCCGGCAGCGGCAGCCTTCTACTTTTTGTCTTCGTAAGATTTTTTGGATTTGATTTTCTAAACGCATCCGCTTCAGCAAAACTGGTAAATTTAGGAACATTTAGTGCAGCGCTAATGTTCTTCATTCCCTCGGGGAATGTTTTATGGGCAATCGGAGGAGTCGTGGCCGCATGCAATATTACAGGCTCTATTGCCGGGGCTTTCTTAGCACTGCGTTATGGGAGTGGCTTTATTCGAATATTCTTTTTGATTTTACTTGTGCTCCTCATCGCAAGGATGGGTATGTCCCTATACGCACAGTGAATCATTTTCTGAATCCGTCAACCTCGACACGCTCCGTAATCTCCTGCTCCACCGGCAGCGCATTGGGTTCCTGATCCGTCGAGACTTTCCCCTTGCAGTTACAGACAAATGCAACGGCCCGGCGTGGGAGAAACAGGAGCGTTCAGCCCACCGCTGGCGGGGTAAACGCCTACAACAGCTAACCCCCCTTCCCACACCACTCATCCCCAAACCCTACCCGCAGTTGAAAAACCCTGCACCAACCCCATATGAGTTTCCATCAGGCATTTTCGCCCCGCTGCGTGGAGACACTCCCTTGACCACCATCGTTTCAGTTCGCCGCCACGGCAAAGTCGTCATGGGTGGCGACGGCCAGGTTTCCCTCGGCAATACCGTCATGAAGGGCAACGCCAAGAAAGTCCGCCGCCTCTATCACGGCCAGGTCCTCGCCGGCTTCGCCGGTGCCACCGCCGACGCCTTCACCCTGTTCGAACGCTTCGAAGGCCAGCTCGAAAAACATCAAGGCCACTTGGTCCGTGCCGCCGTCGAACTGGCCAAGGAATGGCGTACCGACCGTTCCCTGAGCCGCCTGGAAGCCATGCTGGCCGTCGCCAACAAGGACGCCTCGCTGATCATCACCGGCAATGGCGATGTGGTCGAACCGGAACACGGCCTGATCGCCATGGGCTCCGGTGGCAACTATGCCCAGGCCGCAGCCAGCGCCCTGCTGAAGAAGACCGACCTGTCGGCCCGCGAAATCGTCGAGACCGCTCTCGGGATCGCCGGCGACATTTGCGTATTTACCAATCACCAATTCACTATTGAGGAGCAGGACCTCGCGGAATAAGGAGTGCCAGACCTGTATCGATACTGACTCCTACCGCTTGAGGCCCCACATATCATGTCCATGACTCCCCGCGAGATCGTCCACGAACTCAATCGCCACATCATCGGCCAGGACGATGCCAAGCGCGCTGTAGCCATTGCCCTGCGCAACCGCTGGCGCCGGATGCAGCTCCCTGAAGAGCTGCGCGTCGAAGTAACCCCCAAGAACATCCTGATGATCGGCCCGACCGGTGTCGGCAAGACCGAAATCGCCCGCCGCCTGGCCAAACTGGCCAACGCCCCGTTCATCAAGGTCGAAGCGACCAAGTTCACCGAAGTCGGTTATGTCGGCCGCGACGTCGAGTCGATCATCCGCGACCTGGCGGACGCCGCGATCAAACTGCTGCGCGAGCAGGAGATGGTCAAGGTCCGTCACCGTGCCGAAGACGCTGCCGAGGAACGCATCCTCGACGCCCTGCTGCCGCCGGCCCGCTCCGGGTTCAACGAAGAGGCAGCGCCCGCCCAGGACACCAACACCCGCCAACTGTTCCGCAAGCGCCTGCGTGAAGGCCAGCTGGATGACAAGGAGATCGAAATCGAGGTCGCCGAGCACACCGGCGTCGATATCTCCGCGCCACCGGGCATGGAAGAGATGACCAACCAGTTGCAGAGCCTGTTCGCCAACATGGGCAAGGGCAAGCGCAAGAGCCGCAAGCTCAAGGTCAAGGAAGCGCTCAAGCTGGTGCGCGACGAGGAAGCCGGGCGCCTGGTCAACGACGAGGAACTCAAGGCCAAGGCCCTTGAGGCGGTCGAGCAGCACGGCATCGTGTTCATCGACGAAATCGACAAGGTCGCCAAGCGCGGCAATGTCGGCGGCGCCGACGTCTCCCGTGAAGGCGTGCAGCGCGACCTGCTGCCGTTGATCGAAGGCTGCACCGTCAACACCAAGCTGGGTATGGTCAAGACCGACCACATCCTGTTCATCGCCTCCGGCGCGTTCCACCTGAGCAAGCCGAGCGACCTGGTCCCCGAGCTGCAGGGCCGTCTGCCGATTCGTGTCGAACTCAAGGCGCTGAGCCCGGAAGACTTCGAACGTATCCTCAGCGAACCGCATGCCTCGCTGACCGAACAATATCGCGAACTGCTGAAGACCGAGGGCCTGAACATCGAATTCCAGCCGGAGGGCATCAAGCGCCTGGCGGAGATCGCCTGGCAGGTCAACGAGAAGACCGAGAACATCGGTGCACGCCGCCTGCACACGCTGCTGGAGCGGTTGCTGGAGGAAGTCTCGTTCAGTGCCGGCGATCTCGCCGGAGCCCAGGGTGCCGAGCCGATCCGCATCGACGCCGACTACGTCAACAGCCACCTCGGCGAATTGGCGCAGAACGAAGACCTGTCGCGGTATATCCTGTAAGAAACACCGCTCCCCCTGTAGGAGCGGGCTTGCCCGCGAATGCGGCCTCAAGGCCATCAAAAGCTTCGCGGGCAAGCCCTGCTCCTACAGGAGGAGGTTCCCACTCGACAGGTCCGCGCTCGTCATGACAACCCGCATCCCCTCCGCCATCAACCTGCACAAGGCCTCGAAGACCCTGACCCTCAAGTACGGTCCGGACGAGGAATACCATCTGCCCGCTGAATTCCTGCGAGTCCACTCCCCCTCTGCCGAGGTCCAGGGCCATGGGCAACCCATCCTGCAGTTCGGCAAACTCAATGTCGGCCTGAGCAAGATCGAACCCGCCGGCCAGTACGCACTGAAATTGACCTTCGACGACGGCCACGACAGCGGCCTGTTCACCTGGGATTACCTCTACCAGCTCGCCCGTCGTCAAGATGACTTGTGGGCCGATTATCTTGCCGAACTCAAGGCCGCCGGAAAATCCCGCGACCCCTCCGAGTCGATCGTGCGTCTGATGCTCTAGAACAGGCATCTTGCCATTTGGGGCGTATTTTCTAATCTATTCTGATCCAATACCCGGAGGCAAAGCTGACGTTCGGTCCGCTTGCGAAAAAAATTAAACTCGGGTAACCAATGGCCTTGGCAAGTCCCGTGCATTTAACGATGCGCAATCAACCGGTCACCCGAGCAGCAGTACTTGGCATTCGTTGTGCCTGGTCGCACAGCGTTACCCGGTACTCGTCTCAGGACAATGGAGCGTCGTAGATGAGTGACAAGAACAGCGATGACCTCAAGCGTCAGGCCTCGGAGAACACCCTGGGCCTGAACCCCGTCGTCGGCTTGCGTAGAAAGGATCTTCTGACTTCAGCCCGAATGGTACTGGCCCAGACCATCCGGCAACCCATCCACAGCGCCCGACACGTCGCCCATTTCGGCATCGAACTCAAGAACGTGCTGTTCGGCAAATCCGAGCTGCAACCGGACCAGGACGACCGGCGCTTCTCTGATCCGGCCTGGAGCCAGAACCCCCTCTACAAACGTTACCTGCAAACCTATCTGGCCTGGCGCAAGGAGCTCCACGACTGGATCGGCGACAGCTCACTCTCGGCCCAGGACATCAGCCGCGGACATTTCGTCATCAACCTGTTGACCGAGGCCATGGCGCCGACCAACAGCGCGGCCAACCCGGCGGCGGTCAAGCGTTTCTTCGAAACCGGCGGCAAGAGCCTGCTCGATGGCCTGTCGAACCTGGCCAAGGACCTGGTGCACAACGGCGGCATGCCCAGCCAGGTCAACATGAGCGCCTTCGAGGTCGGCAAGAACCTTGGCACCAGCGAAGGCGCGGTGGTCTTTCGCAACGACGTGCTGGAACTGATCCAGTACGGGCCGACCACCGAGCAGGTGCACGAGCGCCCTCTGCTGGTAGTGCCACCGCAGATCAACAAGTTCTATGTCTTCGACCTCAGCCCGGACAAGAGCCTGGCGCGCTTCTGCCTGCGCAGCCACCAGCAGACTTTCATCATCAGTTGGCGCAATCCGACCAAGGCCCAGCGTGAATGGGGCCTGTCGACCTACATCGAGGCGCTCAAGGAAGCCGTCGACGTGGTCTGTGCAATCACCGGCAGCAAGGACATCAACATGCTCGGTGCCTGCTCCGGCGGCATCACCTGCACTGCCCTGCTCGGTCACTACGCGGCCAGCGGCGAGAAGAAGGTCAACGCCCTGACCCTGCTGGTCAGCGTGCTCGATACCACCCTGGACACCCAGGTCGCGCTGTTCGTCGACGAACAGACCCTCGAAGCCGCCAAGCGCCACTCCTACCAGCAGGGCGTGCTGGAGGGCAGCGACATGGCCAAGGTGTTCGCCTGGATGCGGCCCAACGACCTGATCTGGAACTACTGGGTCAACAACTACCTGCTGGGCAATGAGCCGCCGGTGTTCGACATCCTGTTCTGGAACAACGACACCACTCGCCTGCCCGCCGCATTCCACGGCGACCTGATCGAGATGTTCAAGAACAACCCGCTGGTGCGCGCCGGTGCCCTGGAAGTGTGCGGCACGCCGATCGACCTGAAGCAAGTCGACGCCGACATCTTCGCCCTGGCCGGCACCAACGATCACATCACCCCCTGGAAGTCCTGCTACAAGTCGGCGCAGTTGTTCGGCGGCAAGGTCGAGTTCGTGCTGTCGAGCAGTGGGCATATCCAGAGCATCCTCAACCCGCCGGGCAATCCCAAGTCGCGCTACATGACCAACGAGGAGATGCCGGCCAAGGCCGAGGACTGGCAGGAAAACTCCACCAAGCATACCGACTCCTGGTGGCTACACTGGCAGGCCTGGCTGGCAGCGCGCGCAGGCAAGCTGAAGAAATCGCCGACCAGCCTGGGCAGCAAGGCCTATCCACCGGCTGAGGCGGCACCGGGCACCTACGTGCACGAGCGCTAGACAGCGCCGCTTGCAGGAGCCGGCGGTGCGGCGACCCGCCCGCTCCTGCAGGGATAACGTGCACATGAGGGATCACGTGCGCAGGGAAACAGGATTCAACACAGGGCTCGCAGCATGCCGCAACCGTTCATTTTCAGAACCATCGAGCTGGACGGTCAGACCATCCGTACCGCGGTTCGCCCCGGCAAGCCTCACCTGACGCCGCTGCTGGTTTTCAATGGCATCGGCGCCAACCTGGAGTTGGTCTTTCCGTTCGTTCAGGCACTCGACCCGGACCTGGAGGTCATCGCTTTCGACGTCCCCGGCGTCGGCGGCTCGTCCACGCCCAGCCGCCCCTACCGCTTTCCCGGCCTGGCCAAGCTCAGCGCCCGGATGCTCGATTATCTGGACTATGGCCAGGTCAATGCGGTTGGGGTGTCCTGGGGCGGGGCCCTGGCCCAACAGTTCGCCCACGACTACCCGGAACGCTGCAAGAAGCTGATCCTCGCGGCCACCGCCGCCGGCGCGATCATGGTCCCGGGCAAGCCCAAGGTGCTGTGGAACATGGCCAGTCCGCGCCGCTACATCCAGCCCTCCCACGTTATCCGCATCGCCCCGACCATCTACGGCGGCGCCTTCCGCCGCGATCCGCATCTGGCCGCCGAACACGCGGCCAAGGTGCGTTCGGCAGGCAAGCTGGGCTATTACTGGCAACTGTTCGCCGGTCTCGGCTGGACCAGCATCCACTGGCTGCACAAGATCCGCCAACCCACCCTGGTACTGGCCGGAGACGATGACCCGTTGATTCCGCTGATCAATATGCGCCTGCTGGCCTGGCGTATTCCCAATGCCCAGCTACACATAATCGATGACGGCCATTTGTTCCTGATCACCCGGGCCGAAGCCGTGGCGCCCATCATCATGAAGTTCCTCCAGGAAGAACGGCAGCGGGCCGTCATGCACCCGCAACCGGCGCCATTCAAAAGCCCCTGAGGCGGCCCCATTCGCAACGTGCCCGCTGCCAGGACGTCGGCAGGGCGCAACAGAGACGTAGCCGTGAACGGCTGCGGCCTGGCGCGATGTATCGGTTGATCAGCTTGATGACGAAGGAGTGTTGATTCATGCCAGACAAACCCGCGACGGGCTCGCTTTCCACCCCCGCCGCACGCCTCAACGCACAAAGTGCGATGACCGGCCTGCGCGGCCAGGATCTGTTTTCCACCCTGCGCAGCGTCGCTACCCAGGGCCTGCGCAATCCGTTGCACACGGCCCGGCATGCACTGGCCCTGGGCAACCAGTTGGGCAAGGTGCTGCTCGGCGACACGCCGCACCAACCGTGCCCGCGGGACCAGCGATTCAGCGACCCGACCTGGAGCCTGAACCCCTTTTACCGGCGCGGCCTGCAAGCCTACCTGGCGTGGCAGACCCAGGTCCGGCACTGGATCGACGACATCCAGTTGAGCGATGACGACCGGGCCCGGGCGCACTTCGTCTTCAGCCTGCTCAACGATGCCGTGGCACCCTCCAATACCTTGCTCAACCCCCTGGCGATCAAGGAACTGTTCAACTCCGGCGGCAACAGTATCGTGCGCGGCGTCAGCCACCTGGTGAACGACATGCTGCACAACAATGGCCTGCCCAGCCAGGTCAGCAAGCATTCCTTCGAGGTCGGCAAGACCGTGGCCACCACCCAGGGCTCGGTGGTGTTTCGCAACGAACTGCTGGAACTGATCCAGTACCGGCCAATGAGCGAAAAACAGTACGCCAAGCCGCTGTTGATCGTGCCGCCGCAAATCAACAAGTACTACATCTTCGACCTCAGTCCGGCCAACAGCCTCGTGCAGTACGCCCTGAAAAACAGCTTGCAGGTGTTCATCATCAGTTGGCGCAACCCTGACGTACGCCATCGCGAGTGGGGCCTGTCGAGCTATGTCGAAGCGGTGGAGCAGGCCATGGATGTCTGCCGCAGCATCACCACCAGCCGCGAGGTCAACCTGGTCGGCGCCTGTGCCGGCGGCCTGACCATCGCCGCGCTGCAAGGCCACCTGCAGGCCAAGCGTCAGTTGCGCCGGGTCGCGAGTGCCACTTACCTGGTCAGCCTGCTCGACAGCCGCCTGGAAAGCCCCGCAACCCTGTTCGTCGACGAGCAGACCCTTGAAGCGGCCAAGCGCCGTTCCTATCAGCAAGGCGTGCTGGATGGCCGGGACATGGCCAAGGTATTCGCCTGGATGCGGCCCAACGATCTGATCTGGAACTATTGGGTCAACAACTACCTGATGGGCAAGGAGCCGCCGGCCTTCGACATCCTCTACTGGAACAACGACCACACCCGCCTGCCGGCGGCGCTGCACGGCGATCTGCTGGACTTTTTCAAGCACAACCCACTCCGTCACCCCGGCGGCCTGGAGGTCTGCGGCACGCCCATCGATCTGCAGAAAGTCACGGTCGACAGCTTCAGCGTCGGCGGCATCAACGACCACATCACCCCCTGGGACGCGGTCTATCGCTCGACGCTGCTGCTGGGTGGCGAACGCCGATTCGTGTTGTGCAATAGCGGCCATATCCAGAGCATCCTCAACCCGCCGGGCAACCCCAAGGCCAACTACCTCGAGAACCTCAAGCTGAGCAGCGACCCTCGCGCCTGGTACTACGATGGCCAGCGGGTCGAGGGCAGTTGGTGGCCGCAATGGCTGGAGTGGGTCCAGGCCCGCTCAGGCGCCCTGAAAGAAACCCGGCTGACCCTCGGCGACGCCAAGTACCCGCCCATGGAAGCTGCACCCGGCATTTATGTCCGGGTGCGTTGAATATCATCGAACACGGCTGCCCCGCAGCCGTGAAGAACGACTGGCCAGACCTAAGAAGACTGGATGAAAACCCGCGACCGGATTCTTGAATGCACGCTGCAATTGTTCAACAACAAGGGCGAGCCCAATGTTTCGACCATGGAGATCGCCAATGAACTGGGGATCAGCCCAGGCAATCTCTACTACCACTTCCATGGCAAGGAGCCGCTGGTACTGGAGTTGTTCGAGCGATTCCAGGCCGAGCTGACACCGCTGCTGGACCCTCCGGCGAATGTTGAACTGGCGCCCGAAGACTATTGGTTTTTTCTGCACCTGATCGTCGAGCGCCTGTCCCAGTACCGCTTTCTGTTCCAGGACCTGTCCAACCTGGCCGGCCGTCTGCCCAAGCTCGCCAGGGGCATTCGCAACCTGCTCAACGCACTCAAGCGCACCCTTGCCTCGCTGCTCGCGCAACTGAAGGCACAAGGGTTTATCGTCAGCGAAACCCAGGCATTGGGGCAGTTGGTGGAGCAGATCACCCTGACCCTGCTGTTCTCACTGGACTACCAACGGATTCTGGGCCGCGAGGGTGAAGTGCGGTTGGTGGTGTACCAGATCATGATGCTGGTGGCCCCGCACCTGCTGCCGCCGGCCCGGTTGGCGACGGAGCGGATGGCCTTGCGTTATCTCGAAGAGCCCGAGTAGGCGACCGGCGCTGCGGAGGCCGAACCTGACGACAGCCAACCCAAACGAAAACGCCCGACCTTCACAGGCCGGGCGTTTTCACTGCGCAAAGTACCACTCAGGACTGGGAGGACGGCGCCGACGGAGCCGGGGCCGCAGCCGGAGCGGCTGGAGCAGCCGGGGACACCGAGTTGGTGGTGGTCGGTGCAACAGCTGGCTTCGCCGCGGCAGGTGCTGCTGGCTTGGCTGCTGGCTTCGCCGCTGCCGGTTTTTTCGCGGCGGCAGGCTTCGCGGCGGGTTTGGCCGCCGGTTTTGCAGCGGCAGGTTTCGCAGCAGGCTTGGCCGCCGGTTTTGCAGCGGCAGGCTTCGCAGCAGGCTTAGCCGCTACAGGCTTGGCTGCGGGCTTGGCGGCCGCCGTCTTCGCCGCTGGCTTGGCCGCCGCTTTCGCAGCAGGTTTGGCCGCCGCGGTTTTCGCTGCCGGCTTCGCCAGTGGCTTGGCTGCAGTTTTCGCCGCTGGTTTGGCTGCTGCCGTCTTCGCTGCAACGGGCGCCACTTTCTGGCCGGTGAGCTGCTCGATCTGCCGGGTCAGGGTATCGACCTTGCTATTGAGCGCCTTCACTTCATTGCGGCTGGGAACGCCCAGACGCGAGATGGCACTGTTCAGGCGCTTGTCGAAAGCCTCTTCCAGTTCGTCCCACTTGCCCAGGGCGCGCTCCTTGACGCCGCTGATACGCGACTTGGCGGAACCGGCGGAATCCTTGGCCGCCTCGACAGTCTTGTCCACAGCGCTCTTGGTCAGTTTCTCGGCTTTTTCGCCGTCCTTGACCAGGCTCTCGAAAAGCTTGCTGCCGTCACTGTCGATTTTCGAGTAAACGCCCAAACCGGCCAGCCAGATCTTGCGGGAGTACTCCTCAACCTTCCCGATCCACGAGCTGCCTTCTTTCTGAGTATTCTTTTTGCCAGCCATCCCGTTCTCCTTAATGTTTACGCGCTACACGTTCGAGCAATGCCGTCAACTCATCGAGCTTAGCAGAGAGTGCCTCAACGTCATGTTTAGACGGAATCCCGATGCGATTCAAGGCACTGGCGACACGGTTGTCGAAAGCTTTCTCGACCTTGTCCAGCTGCACTTCGACTCGACCCTTGAGGCTGCTGACGTCGCTCTTCACGTTATCGATCTGGCTGTTGGCGGCTTCAAGCGTCGCATCGACAGCTTTTTTTCCTTCCTTTTCAGCAGCTTGACCGGCCTTTACGAGTTCCTGGAAGTACTCGCTGCCTTCCTTGCCAACCTTGGCGTAGGCGCCCAGGCCCGCCAGCCAGATCTTGCGGGCATAGAGTTTCACTTCAGCCAGGGCGGTGGGCTGAACGTCGGATTTTTTCTTCAGACTGACTTTGGCCATGGTGCACCTCACACGTGAACGGTTGGAGGAACTGCCCGAGAGAACGGGGACTTGAGCATACGGTAATCAGAAATTTTAGAATGAGCACCCTAACCGTTGGAGTGGGCGCCCACGGCTTCAGGCCAGGGCCTTGTCCAGCGCCCTCTCGATTTCGCTCTTGATGGTGCCGCTCATGGCCGACATCAGCATACCCAGCTCGACATCCACCCTGATCCGGTCTGCGGCGATCGTCACTTCACCGGTGACGCCAGAACGCTTCAGGCTCACGGTATCGCCCGACCAACGCGGCGCCAGGCCATACTGGTCGGCCAGTTTCTGCACCAGCGCCTCGGCTTTCTCACGGGCACCTGCCAGACCCAGATGATGGGCACGTTCGACACTAATCCGGGCCATCGATTGACTCCTGTTCTCTATAAGGTAGGCCGGAACGGCCTTGAACTGCGCTGCGTCAATCCGCCCCGGTCGCCCACTATACTTACATTCCGCCTTTGCCAAGACAAAGCCGGCTACCGGGATTAGAATGGCCCGCATTCTCTTCTGGTGACAGCGATATGACTGATCAGCGCAAAGGCAGCGATGCCGAACCCACCACTCACTTCGGCTACAAGAATGTGCCGGAAAGCGAAAAGGCCGGCAAAGTCGCCGAGGTCTTTCACTCGGTGGCCGCCAAGTACGACCTGATGAACGACGTCCTTTCCGTTGGCATGCACCGCCTGTGGAAGCGTTTCACCATCGAGCTGTCGGGCGTGCGCACGGGTAACCGGGTCCTGGACATCGCCGGTGGCACGGGTGATCTGGCGGCGAAGTTCTCGCATCTGGTAGGCCCGACCGGCCAGGTCGTGCTGGCCGATATCAATGCGTCCATGCTCAAGGTCGGTCGCGATCGCCTGCTGGACCGAGGCGTGGCCGGCAACATCGAATTCGTCCAGGCCGATGCGGAAAAGCTGCCGTTCCCGGACAACCACTTCGACTGCGTGACCATCGCCTTCGGCCTGCGTAACGTCACCCACAAGGAAGACGCCCTGCGCTCCATGCTGCGGGTGCTCAAGCCCGGCGGCCGGCTGCTGGTGCTGGAGTTCTCCAAACCGACCAACACCCTGATGTCCAAGGTCTACGACGCCTATTCGTTCGCCTTCATGCCGCTGGCCGGCAAGCTGATCACCAACGACTCGGAAAGCTATCGCTACCTGGCCGAATCGATCCGCATGCACCCGAACCAGGAAACCCTCAAGTCGATGATGGTGGACGCCGGTTTCGACCGTGTGACCTACCACAACATGACCTCGGGCATCGTCGCCCTGCATCGCGGCATCAAGCCCTGATGCTGCTCAGCGGCCTTCTCGCCGGTGTCGAGCACGGTATCAACCGGGTTCTGCGCCTGGATGGCACTGCCCTGGCTCGCCTCGCGCACCTGACGGGCAAGGTCATCGAGGTCGACAGCCCGGCCTTGAAGCTGTTCATCCTGCCCAGCGACGAAGGCTTGCTACTGGCGGCCCACTGGGCCGCCGAGGCCGATTGTATCCTCCGTGCACCGACCTCCAGCCTGCTCAACCTGGCCCTGAGCAGGGACAAGAGCGCCGTCCTGCACGGCCCGGACGTGCATCTGGAAGGCGACAGCGCAGTGCTGCTGGACCTGGCCGCCGTGCTGCAGGATCTGGAGCTGGACTGGGAGTACGAGCTGTCGCGCTGGCTTGGCCCGGTGGCCACGCAGTTGATCAGCGGCCACCTGCGCAGCCGTGCCGACTGGTACCGGCAGGGCTTCGCCAGCCTCAACCAGAACCTGGCCGAATACCTCAGCGAAGAGTCGCGGGCACTGGTCGGCAAACACGAGGCCGAAGCCCGTTTTGCTGAACTCGACCGACTCAAGCTCGATCTAGAACGACTCGAGGCGCGTTTCGAACGCCTTTCCCGATCCCTCAATTCCAGCGATAACGCATGAAGCTGATTGCCGTCCGCCGTCTGTTGCGCATCCAGCGCGTCGTGATCCGCTACCGTCTCGATGACCTGCTGTTCGACCTGCCCCTGCCCTGGTTTCTCCTGGCCTTGCGTTTTGCCCTGCCTTGGCGCTGGTTCCCGCGCAAGCCGCTGGAACTGAGCCGTGGCGCACGGTTGCGCCTGGCACTGCAGGACCTGGGACCGATTTTCATCAAGTTCGGCCAGATCCTCTCGACCCGCCGCGACCTGCTGCCCGAGGACATCGCCGACGAGCTGATGCTGTTGCAGGACCGCGTGCCGCCGTTCGATTCGCAAAAGGCCGTGGCCCTGATCGAGTCGCAATTGGGCCGCAAGATCGGCGAAGTCTTCAGCCGCTTCGACATCGAACCGCTGGCCTCGGCCTCGGTAGCCCAGGTCCACGCCGCACAACTCAAGAGCGGCGAGGAGGTGGTGGTGAAGGTCATCCGGCCGGGCCTCAAGCCGGTCATCGCCCAGGACCTGGCCTGGCTGTTCATCCTCGCCCGCACCGCCGAGCGGCTCTCCGCCGATGCCCGCCTGCTGCACCCGGTGGACGTGGTCAGCGACTACGAGAAAACCATCTACGACGAACTCGACCTGCTGCGCGAGGCGGCCAACGCCAGCCAACTGCGGCGCAACTTCGAAGGCTCGGACATGATGTACGTGCCCCAGGTCTACTGGGACTGGTGCCGCCCGAAAGTGCTGGTGATGGAGCGCATCTACGGCATCCAGGTCACTGACCTGGCGACCCTCGCCGACCAGCGCACCGACATGAAGATGCTCGCCGAGCGCGGCGTGGAAATCTTCTTCACCCAGGTCTTTCGCGACAGTTTTTTCCATGCCGACATGCACCCCGGCAATATCTTCGTCAGCACCGTCAACCCGTGGAGCCCGCAGTACATCGCCATCGACTGCGGTATCGTCGGCAGCCTGACGCCACAGGACCAGGACTACCTGGCGCGCAACCTGTTCGCCTTCTTCAAGCGTGACTACCGCCGCGTCGCCCAGTTGCACATCGACTCGGGCTGGGTTCCGGCGGACACCCGGCTCAACGAGTTCGAGGCGGCGATCCGTACCGTCTGCGAACCGATCTTCGAGAAACCGCTGAAGGACATTTCCTTCGGCCAGGTACTGATGCGCCTGTTCCAGACCGCCCGACGCTTCAACATGGAGGTCCAGCCACAACTGGTACTGTTGCAGAAGACCCTGCTCAACATCGAAGGCCTGGGTCGCCAGTTGTACCCGGAACTGGACCTGTGGAGCACCGCGCAGCCGTTCCTCGAGCGCTGGATGCGCGAGCGCGTCAGCCCCAAGACGCTGTTGGGCAACCTGCAAAGCCAGGTCGAGCAACTGCCGCACCTGGCCAACATGACCCGCGACCTGCTTGAGCGTCTGTCGCAACCGCATGCTGCCAACCCCGAGCCGCCCTACAAAAAGCGCAAGGACGACTGGCTGCTGCGCCTGCTCGGTTCACTGCATCTGGGCAGCGGCGCGTTCCTCGCCGCTGGCGGGCCGTTGCAGGACCTGGGTCACTGGCCTGCGGGCGTCATGATGGCAATCGGTCTGTATCTGGTCGTGCGCCGATAGCCAGCAGGGCTCGCGGCTGGCAAACTGTTCATTCGCCGAGGCCCAGCCACGCAGGTTGTGTCCGGTTGTCGGAGTCGAAGATGAAAGACTGGCTGGACGAGATCAAGTGGGACGAAAACGGCCTGGTACCGGCCATTGCCCAGGATCACAAGACCGGGCGCGTGCTGATGATGGCCTGGATGAACCGCGAGGCATTGCAACTGACCGCCCGCGAAAACCGCGCTATCTACTGGTCACGCTCGCGTGACAAGCTGTGGCGCAAGGGTGAAGAATCCGGCCACGTGCAGCATCTGCATGAAATACGCCTGGATTGCGACGCCGACGTGATTATCCTGATGGTCGAACAGGTCGGTGGTATCGCCTGCCATACCGGCCGCCAAAGCTGCTTCTACCGCGTTTACGAAAACGACGGCTGGACGACGGTCGATCCGGTCCTCAAGGACCCGCACAGCATCTACGCAGCAGGACACTGAACATGACGGACACCCTGACCCGCCTGGCACAGGTGCTGGAGGAGCGCAAAGGCGCCGCCGCCGACAGCTCCTATGTCGCCAGCCTGTATCACAAGGGTTTGAACAAGATCCTGGAGAAGGTCGGCGAAGAGTCGGTCGAAACCATCATCGCGGCCAAGGACGCCGCCATCAGCGGCGATTGCAGCGACGTGATCTACGAAACCGCTGACCTGTGGTTCCACAGCCTGGTCATGCTCGCCCAACTGGGCCAGCATCCACAGGCCGTACTGGATGAACTGGACCGTCGCTTCGGACTGTCCGGACACGCCGAGAAAGCCTCGCGTCCTTCTGCCTGAACAACTTTTAGAGAGGAGCAACACCATGGGCATTTTTGACTGGAAACACTGGATCGTCATCCTGGTTGTCGTCGTGCTGGTGTTTGGTACCAAGAAACTGAAGAACCTCGGCACCGACGTCGGTGAATCGATCAAGGGCTTTCGCAAGGCCATGAACGACGACGAGAAGCCGGCCGAGCCGGTGGTCCCACCGACCGTGCAACCGGCCCAGCCGCAGCCCGGCGCACAACAGAACGCGCCACACACCATCGATGTGCAGGCGCAAAAAGTAGAAGAGCCCCGCAATCATTCTTGAGTACTGACCCATGTTCGGTATCAGCTTCAGCGAACTGCTGCTCGTCGGCCTGGTGGCGCTACTGGTCCTCGGTCCCGAGCGCCTGCCGGGCGCTGCGCGGACGGCAGGCCTGTGGGTCGGACGGCTGAAACGCAGCTTCAACGCGATCAAGCAGGAAGTGGAACGGGAAATCGGGGCCGACGAAATCCGTCGGCAACTGCACAACGAACACATCCTGTCTCTGGAACAAGAGGCTCGCAAGATCCTCTCGCCAGTCCAGGAACCCGTTGTCCAGGCCCAACCGGTCGCCGAAGCGGCCACTGCTCCGGCTGGCGCGCCACTGCCGAGTGATCTGCCACCCGTCACCGTTGCGCCCGGCGATGCCGTGCCGGTGCTCGGCGCCGTCGAGCCGGCCCCAAACCTGCCGACCACGACCGAAGCCGTACCCGCGCCGACGCCAAGTGCGCCAGCCTCTCAAGACCCTACTTTGCCGCCGCGAGCCCCATGAGCGATTTCCCGGAAAACGACCAGCACATGCCGCTGGTTTCGCATCTGACCGAGTTGCGCACCCGCCTGCTGCGTTGTGTCGCAGCGATCTTCCTGATCTTTGCCGGGCTGTTCGCCTTCACCCAGCAGATCTACACCTTCGTCTCCACGCCACTGCGCCAGTACCTGCCGGCCGGCGCGACGATGATCGCCACCGACGTGTCCTCGCCGTTCCTGACGCCACTCAAGCTGACCATGATGGTTTCGCTGTTCCTGGCGATCCCGGTGATTCTGCACCAGATCTGGGGCTTCATCGCACCGGGGCTGTACAAGCATGAAAAGCGCGTCGCCGTACCGCTGCTGGTGTCGAGCATTCTGCTGTTCTACACCGGCATGGCGTTCGCCTATTACCTGGTGTTCCCGTTGATCTTCAAGTTCTTCGCCGCCGCTACACCGGCCGGCGTCGAGATGATGACCGACATCACCAGCTACCTCGATTTCGTCATGACGCTGTTCTTCGCCTTCGGCGTGGCGTTCGAAATTCCGGTGGCCGTGGTGCTGCTGGTGTGGATCGGCGTGGTCGACGTCAAATACCTGAAAAAGATCCGCCCGTACGTGATCATCGGCTGCTTCGTGGTCGGCATGATCCTGACACCACCGGACGTGTTCTCGCAGACACTGCTGGCCGTTCCGATGTGGCTGTTGTTCGAGATCGGCGTGCTGTTCGGCGGTCTGGTCAGCAAGCGTGGCGACAAACCGGAAGAAACCCCAGCCGACAACGGCCCGCAGCCACCAGCGCCACTCGCGTGAACCTGCTGCTTCTGGAGGAGGCCGACTTCATCGCGGCCGACCGCGTGGTGTTGCGCGATAGACGCCTGACCCACATGCAGGAAGTCCATCGGGTCGCGGTGGGCGACAGCTTGCGGGTCGGGCGTATCGGCGGGCTGATGGGCCGTGCCGAAGTCCTGCACCTGGAAGCCGGCGAAGCCCAGTTGCAGGTCAGTCTCGACCAGCCGCCGCCGACCAAACTACCGCTGACCCTGATCCTCGCCCTGCCACGCCCAAAGATGCTCCGCCGGGTACTCCAGACCATTGCGACCATGGGCGTGCCCAAGCTGGTGCTGGTCAACAGTTATCGGGTGGAAAAGAGCTTCTGGCAGACGCCGTTCCTCGAACCCGAGGCGATCCGCGAGCAACTGATCCTGGGCCTCGAACAGACCCGTGACACCGTGCTGCCGGAAGTCATCATCGAGAAACGCTTCAAACCTTTCGTCGAAGACCGCCTGCCGACCATCAGCGCCGACACCCTGGGACTGGTCGGCCATCCCGGCAGCTATCCGGCCTGCCCCCGTGCCGTGGATGCACCCGTGACCCTGGCCATCGGTCCAGAGGGCGGCTGGATTCCCTATGAAATCGATCTGCTGGGCAAATCCGGCCTGCAACCGGTGCAACTCGGCGAACGCATCCTGCGGGTCGAGACCGCCGTCACCGCCCTGCTCGCCCGGCTGTTCTGACCCCATCATCTGAACAATCGTCCCTGGCCTACACGAGTGGGCCTGGGGAAACCAAAAAATCCCGGCACTACAGAATCCCCCTCCGCCGCCGATAGCACGGCAATATTGGAAATCAGTCCGCCGCCAGGCGGGCAAACGCTGTCAGGAGTCCGTCCCATGTACCGTTGGCTAACCCAGAGCCTGGGCAATGTGAGCATCAATCTGAAACTCGGTATCGGCTTCGGCCTGGTGCTGCTTCTGACGCTGCTCATCACCTTCACCGGCTGGAGTGGCCTGAGTTCAGTGATCGAGCGTGGTGACAAGCTGGGCGCCATCTCATCCCTGAACATGCTGACCAAAGACCTGCGCATCGCCCGCCTGGATTATGAGATGCGCAAGGGCGAACAGGGCCCGGGCGTCGTCAACGGTTTGCTGGACCAAGTGGAGAACGGTCTGAAGACAGCCCGCCAGCAGCTGAAAATCGCGCAAAGTCTCGAACTGATCGACCAACAACTGGCATCCATCACCCAATACAAACGCGCGTTCGCCGACATGAGCCAGGCGACGCAAAACCGCGAAGCCGCGCGTAGCAAGCTCGGCGCCAGCGCCGACAATGCTGTCGCCAAGGTCGCCGAAGTCGAGAAGTCGATGCTGCAAGGCGACAGCCTCATCCAGTTCAACAGCGTGATCGAACTCAGCAAGCTGATCCAGCAAGCCCGCTATCAGGTCCGTGGCTACACCTACAGTGGCCGTAGCGATGCCGAACAACCGGCCCTGGACGCCGTCGACAATGCGCTGAAGAACCTCGAAAGCCTGCCGGCCAAACTGCCTGAGCAGCATCTGACCAACTTGCAGCAGGCCAGTGAATCCCTCAAAGCCTACCGTGCCGCCGTCAGCGACTTCCGTGACTCGCAGATCGCCAACGCCCAAGCGCTCAAGAACATGCAGGAGCAAGGTGACCATTTGCTGAGTCTGAGCAACAAGTTGACCGATCTGCAGACCGCTCGCCGCGACAGCGATGTGGCGCAGGCGAGAAACCTGCTGGGCATCTCCGCCGCACTGGCTCTGCTGTTCGGTATCATCGCCGCCTGGGTTATCACCCGGCAGATCGTCACGCCTCTGCAGCAGACCCTCACGGTGGTCGAGCGTGTGGCCTCCGGCGACCTCAGCCAGGATCTGAAAATCGATCGCAGCGACGAACTCGGTCAACTGCAACGGGCCATGCAGAGCATGACCGTCAGCCTGCGCAAACTGATCGGCGGTATCAGCGACGGCGTGACCCAGATCGCCAGCGCCGCCGAGCAGTTGTCGGCCGTGACCGAACAGACCAGCGCCGGGGTCAACAGCCAGAAGGCCGAGACCGACCAGGTGGCCACAGCCATGCACCAGATGACCGCCACCGTGCAGGAAGTGGCGCGTAACGCCGAAGAAGCCTCGGAAGCTGCGGGTGCCGCAGACCAACAGGCCCGCGAAGGTGACAAGGTGGTCGGCGAAGCCATTGCCCAGATCGAACGCCTGGCCGCCGAAGTCGGCCACTCCACCGAAGCCATGGCCCATCTCAAGACCGAGAGCGACAAGATCGGCAGCGTACTCGACGTGATCAAATCGGTGGCCCAACAAACCAACCTGCTGGCCCTCAACGCCGCCATCGAAGCCGCTCGCGCCGGCGAGGCCGGGCGCGGTTTCGCGGTGGTCGCCGACGAAGTCCGCAGCCTGGCCCAACGTACCCAGAAGTCCACCGAAGAAATCGAGGAATTGATCGTCGGACTGCAAGGCGGTACCCAGCAGGTGGCGAGCATCATGGACAACAGCCGCAGCCTGACCGACAGCAGCGTCGAGCTGACCCGCCGCGCTGGCAGCTCGCTGGAAAACATCACCCGCACCGTGTCGGCAATCCAGAGCATGAACCAGCAGATTGCCGCGGCCGCCGAACAGCAGAGCGCCGTGGCCGATGAGATCAACCGCAGCGTGCTGAACGTGCGTGACGTGTCCGAACAGACCGCCTCGGCCAGTGAGGAAACCGCCGCGTCGAGCATTGAGCTGGCGCGACTGGGCAATCACTTGCAGGTTCTGGTCAGCCATTTCCGGCTGTAGGCCCGACGGGAAACGGCCGCGTCGCTGCAGGCGGCGCAGGCCAGTCCCCATCGTTCATAGATAACGGAAATTCCCTACGCCCGGTTCAGGTCGCGTCTCCCGCTGCAAAGCCGATGAGAAAGCCATGCCCCACGCAAGTCAGCACAGGGGCATCTTCACTCATTCGCCAGGCAGGAGATCCACCATGTTCCCATGGTTGTCCCACGTTTTAGTCAACCGCAGCATCCGCTTCAAACTGGTTCTGGGCTTCGGCCTGGTCCTGCAACTGACCCTGGTCATTGCCGCAACCGGCTGGTACGCCCTGCAACGCAGCATCGATCATTCCGAGCAACTCTCACTCATGGCCCGACTCGGCCAGATCACCCGTAACGTGCGCAGCCAGCGCATGGCCTGGCGGCAGCTTGACGACCCGCAGAGCCATGCCGAGCTGGAACCTCAACTGGCCGAAATCGAACGGCATCTGGAAACGCTGCACGGGCGCATCCGGGAGCCGCTCTACCAGCAACGACTGGCGCAGCAGGGCGACCACCTGCGCGCCTTGCGCAGCACCCTCGGCGACCTCGATCCGATCCATGGCAATCCAGACGAGGCCGATCGACTTCACGAGCGCCTGGAAAATCTCGGCCAGGCTCTGCTCGACGGCATCGACGCACTGAGCCAGGCCCAGACACAAAAACGCGATCAGGACGCCAATCTGTCAAAGCGGATGCTGATCATCGTCGCCAGCCTGGCCCTGATCATCGGCACGCTGTCCGCGTGGGTGATCAGCGCACAGATCCTGATCCCGCTCAGACGTAGCCTCAAGATCGCCGAATACATCGCTGCGGGCGATCTGAGCCGTAACATCCGGGTAGAGCGCGGCGATGAACTGGGGCAGTTGCAGCAGGCCCTGCAACGTATGAGCCTGGGCCTGCGCGAGTTGGTCGTCGGGATCAGCCAGGAGACGACACGGATGGCCAGTGCTGCCCGGGAACTCTCCGACAACGCCGCTCAGACCCACCTCAGCATCGGCCATCAGCATGACGAAATCGACCAGGTCGCCACCGCCATGAAACAGATGAGCAGCAGTGTCCGGGAGGTTGCCCTGAATGCCGAGGCAACCGCCCAGGCCACCAGCCTGGCCGAACAACAGTCCCGTGAAGGCGATCGCGCGGTGGCCGAGGCCATCACCCAGATCGAGCATCTGGAGCAGGAAATGCAGCAATGCACCGAAGCAATGGCCTCTCTGCAGCAGGAAAGCGACAAGATCGGTGGGGTACTCGATGTGATCAAGTCGGTATCGTTGCAGACCAACCTGCTGGCCCTCAATGCCACGATCGAAGCCGCCCGGGCCGGAGAGGCCGGACGCGGCTTCGCGGTGGTCGCCGATGAGGTGCGTTGCCTGGCCCAACACACCCAGGACTCGGCCGAGGAGATCGAAGCCCTGGTCGCCGCCCTGCAGCACGATACGGCAAGGGTCGCGCAACGCCTGGACAAGAGCCGCAACCTGACCCGCAGCAGCGTCGAAGCAAGCCAGCACTGCGGCAGCAAGCTGGAAGGTATCAGTCGTAGCGTTTCACGGATCCAGGCGATGAACGAACAGATAGCGGCAGCGGGAGAAGAACAGAGTGTGGTGGCCGAACAGGTCAGCCGCAGCCTGCTGCAAGTACGAGACATTGCGCAACGGACGGCGGCGACCAGCGAAAAAACCGCGACCGCCAGTGCCGAACTGGCCTGCCAGGGATCGCGCCTGCAAGGACTGGTGGGGCATTTGCGCGCCTGAAACACGCCTTTGTTCAGTCGATTTCGGCCAACCAGGCGGTTTCCTTGAACCACTTGTCATGGATCCGATCATAGGTGCCGTCTTCGGCGATCTGGTTGAGGAAGTGGTTGATCCAGTTCAGGCTGTCGTGATCGCCCTTCTTCAGCCCGAATGCCAGGCGCTCGTAGGTAAAGGGCTGATCCAGACACACCAGCTTGCCCGCACCCAACCTGTTTGCCGCCACCAGGTTGTAGGGCGCGTCGTGAATAAAGGCGTCGGCCTTGCCGTCGAGCACATCGCGTACGCCCTCCTCCTCGGTGGCATAGCTGACCAGTTGGGCATTGCCGATCAGCTTTTTCGCAACAATCTCGCCCGTGGTACCGGCCTTGACCCGGATGCGGAAGGCGGCATCGTTCAAGTCCTCGAAACCCTGGACCTTGCCCGACAACGCCTGAGTAATCAGCATCGTCTGCCCAACCACGATAAACGGGTCGCTGAAGTTCAGGCGCAGATTGCGCTCCGGGGTCAGGGTCATACCGCTGGCGATCAGGTCGGTCTTGCCGGCCAGCAGGTCGGGGATCAATTCCGGGTAGGCGCTGGGCAGCAACTCCAGCCGGACACCAAGAGCCTTGCTCATTTCATGCAGCAGATCGATTTCAAAACCCACGACCCGGCCCTGCTTGTCGGTCATCTGAAATGGCATGTAGGTGGGGTTGGTGCCCACCTTGAGGCTGCCGCGCCTGACCGCCTCATCGATGGCGCCCGCCTGGAGACCGCCGGCCTGCAGCAATACAGCAACGCCCAGCAGTAACGCCAGGTACCTTTTCGTCATGAAAACTCCTCGATCCATTGCCCGGTGGGATCGACCTGCCTCGGCAATGCAGCGTCAGCCCAGGCCGGCACGATTTCGGGGCGCGATCCTAACGCACCCGCCCGTGCGGTCGAGTGGGTCTTTTGTTACCAAATGACAACGGATACGAGAGAGGAGGAAACGTCTTACAAGAAGGGTCGAATCCCCCTGGAGCACGCGCTCCAGGGGGATCGAATCAGGCGGGCTGAGCTACCGCGACAGCCGGTTGCAGCGGCAGCAGCGGCGCGTGGGGATCGGCCTTGACCGATGCACGCCAGGCATCCAGCCACTCGCCGTGGCCTTCGCTCCAGACCTGCGCATGCAGACGCGCCAGGGCGACCGGGTCGCTGAGCAGTTGCAGGCGGGAATGGTTGTCCAACGCCGCCGGACCGACTTTCAGCGCATGCCGCACACGCTCCACCCGCAGCCACTCGATCGGCTCGGCCTGACCGTGCCGGGAAGTTGCCAGGGCGCAGGCCAGGGCGTTCTGCCGCGGATCGACCACTGCACGGATGAAACCGTCGTTCAGCGCATGCCAGCGGTTTTCGTGGGTGTACTCATCGGTCGCCTGCAGTGCCTGGGGCGGGTTGTATTCCTCAGGGATGAGGAACAACTGCTCGTCCCTGGAACGCAAGCCCAGGTTGACCCGGCTGGAGATCACCGACACCGGGATCGACAGCATCAGCGAACCGACGATCGGCACCAGCCACCACAGGAAGCTCGGGTTCAGCCAGATCACCAGCAAGGCCCAGAGCGCGCCCAACAGGGTCTGCGGACCATGACGGCGCACGGCTTCGCTCCAGGATGTGGAGTCGTCGTCACGCTTCGGCGAGTTCCAGGTCGCGGCCCAGCCGAGAAACGCGGCGAGAACGAAACGGGTGTGGAAAATCATCCGCACCGGCGCCAGCAGCATGGAGAACAGCATCTCCAGCAGCATCGACACGGTCACCTTGAACTTGCCACCGAACTCTTTCGCGCCCTTGGCCCAGATCAGGATGACGCTCAGCAGCTTGGGCAGGAACAGCAACACGATGGTGGTGGAGAACAACGCCACTGCCTTGTCCGGATGCCATTGCGGCCACAGCGGATAAAGCTGGCGCGGCTCCATGAAGTACTGCGGCTCCATCAGCGTATTGACCGCCAGCAGCGCGGTCGACAGCACCAGGAAGAAGAACCACAGCGGTGCCGACAGATAGGACATCACGCCAGTGAGGAACACGGCACGGTGTACCGGGTGCATGCCCTTGACCAGGAACAGGCGGAAGTTCATCAGGTTGCCGTGACACCAGCGACGGTCACGCTTGAGTTCGTCGAGCAGGTTCGGAGGCAATTCCTCGTAGCTGCCGGGCAGGTCGTAGGCAATCCACACACCCCAGCCGGCACGACGCATCAGCGCCGCTTCGACGAAGTCGTGGGACAGGATCGCACCGGCGAACGCGCCCTTGCCTGGCAATGGCGCCAGGGCACAGTGCTCGATGAAGGGCTTCATGCGGATGATCGCGTTGTGACCCCAGTAATGGGACTCGCCCAACTGCCAGAAGTGCAGGCCGGCGGTGAACAGCGGACCATAGACGCGGGTGGCGAACTGCTGCATGCGCGCATACAGGGTGTCCATGCCCGACGCACGTGGCGCGGTCTGGATGATCCCGGCGTCCGGCGTGGCTTCCATGAGGCGGACCAGGCTGGTCAGGCATTCGCCACTCATGACGCTGTCGGCGTCGAGCACTACCATGTACTTGTAGTCGCTGCCCCAGCGACGGCAGAAGTCGTCGAGGTTGCCGCTCTTGCGCTTCACACGACGGCGACGGCGACGATAGAAGATCTTGCCGAAGCCCGAGGCTTCACGGCAGACGTCCAGCCAGGCCTGCTGCTCGGCAACGCAGATATCGGTGTCGTTACTGTCGCTCAGGACGAAGAAGTCGAAACGATCCAGGTCACCAGTGGCCGCGACCGACTCGAACGTCGCCCGCAGGCCGGCGAACACCCGGGGGACATCTTCGTTGCAGATCGGCATGACGATAGCGGTACGCGCATCGGCCGGAATCGGCTCGCTGCCGGCGCTGGCGCCGGAGATACGGTACTTGTCATGCCCGGTGAGCAATTCGAGGAAGCCCATCAGGGCCGTCCAGAAACCGGCCGAGACCCAGCAGAACAGAATGCCGAACATCACCAGAATGCTGGTCTGCAGGGCATAGGGCAGCACTTGCTTGGCGGTCTGCAGGATCGGCTGGTGCAGGACTTCGTTGAGGTCGACGAACGACCAGCCCTGGTACGGCATGATGCCCTTCATATACCAGCCGGCAACGATAGTCTGGCCAAGCATCAGAATCAGCAGGATGTAGCGTCGGATCGAACCTACCGTACGCCAACGGGCATGAGGCAGCTCGCGCTTGTCATCCTTGGGTGCAGGCGGGTTGCTGCGCCCGGTCAGACGGCGCCAGCCGCGCACCAGGATGTTGGTCCGCCAAGGTTCCGGCACAACCCGGGTCCGCCGGATCGGTGGCGTGGCCTTGAGGCGTACCCGACCGCTGGCATCGACCGAGAGCATCTCGGCCTCTTCCAGTTCGGCGGCGCTGTCGAGGGTCAGGCGGCGACCCACCGAGGCTTGCGCAGCCTCGGCGGAGTCGACGGTCGGTTGTGCACCAAGACGCTCATGCAGCTCGGCGAACGACTTGCAGCTCGCCAGCTCGGCGCGTTGCTCGGTACTGAGCGGCAGGTGCGCCAGGTACTCGGAAAGAGACTCTGGCTGGGCGATTGAATTACTCATCGGCAGGCAACTGGTAGCTCCAGGTCTCGGTCAGGACTTGTTCGGTCTTGGCCGGTTCCGGGGTGGTTGAGGCAGCCTCGGCAGCAGGCGCCGGGGCGTCTGGTTCTTTCTTGTCCTTGGACTTGTCTTTCTCCGAGGACTTGGCCGCGTCTTTTTCCTGAGCCTTGGCGACTTCCTTCTCATGCTTCTCATGAGTCCTGGCAGCGACCTTGTCGGCCTTGACCACCTGGGACGAAGCCTTGGCCGGCTCGGCGGTGACAATGTCCTTGACCAGCGCAGCGCGCAGTTCGGTGGACTTGCCCGGATCCTTGATCTTCAGACGCAGGGTCAGGCGCCAGCCCTGGGTTTCCGGGTTGTAACGCAGGCTGTTTTCGACCAGTTCGGCGTTGTCGCCGACACTGACCTGGCTACGCACCGGCGCATCTTCCGGCAGCGCCTTGAGGGACGGGCCCTCGAAGTCCACCAGATAGGCCACACTGCCGTCCGGCTGGCGGATCAGGTTCGATTGTTTGACGTCGCCGGTGGATTTCAGGGTCTGCTTGACCCAGGCGCTGTCCGGCGAATGCAGGGCCGCTTCGTCCAGGGTCCAGTGCATGCGATAGGCGAAGTTCATCGCCTCACCCGGCTGAGGGAGCTTTTCCGGGTTCCAGAAAGCCACGATGTTGTCGTTGGTTTCGTCGGCGGTCGGAATCTCTACCAGGTCGACGGTGCCCTTGCCCCAATCGCCCTTGGGCTCGATCCAGGCGCTCGGACGTTTGTCGTAACGATCGTCGAGGTCTTCATAGTGGCTGAAGTCACGACCGCGCTGCAGCAGGCCGAAACCACGCGGGTTCTCCACGGAGAAGTTGCTCACCGACAGGTGTTTCGGGTTGTTCAGCGGACGCCACAGCCACTCGCCGTTACCGGCATGGATCGACAGGCCACTGGAGTCGTGCAGTTCGCGACGGTAGTTGAGAACTTTCGACGGCTGGTTGGCGCCGAACAGGAACATGCTGGTCAGCGGGGCCACGCCCAGCTTGCCGACCTTGTCGCGCAGGAACATCTGCGCCTTCACGTCGACGATGGTATCGGCGCCCGGACGCAGGGTCAGACGGTAGGCACCCGTAGCACGTGGCGAATCAAGCAGGGCGAAGATCACCAGATGCTTGTCGGTCGGCTTGGGCTGCTGGATCCAGAACTCGGTGAAACGCGGGAATTCCTCACCGGACGGCAAAGCGGTATCGATCGCCATGCCACGGGCGGACAAGCCGTAGGCCTGGCCCTTGCCGACGACGCGGAAGTAACTCGCGCCGAGCATGGTCATGATCTCGTCCTGCTTGTCGGCCTTGTTGATCGGATAAAGCACGCGAAAGCCCGCATAACCCAGCTGTTCGGTGGTTTTCGGATCGAACTTCAGGTCGCCGAAATCGAAACGGTTCGGGTCGTACTTGATCTCCGAGACTTCGTTGGCGGTGATTTCGTTGATTTTCACCGGTGTGTCGAAATGCATGCCCTGGTGATAGAACGACAGCTTGAACGGCGTTTTCTGATCGGCCCACTCGGCCTTGTCGGTCAGGAAACGGATTTTCTGGTAGTCCGCGAACTTCATCTCACGAAATTCATTCGGCAGATTGCTGCGCGGAGCTTCGTACTTCTGCCCGGCCAGGGTCTTCGCCTTGGCCGCCACATCGTCCAGGTTGAATGCAAAGAGTTGGCCGGCACTGAGCAGACAAAACAGTGCAGAACCCGTCACCAGTGCTTTCTTCAACCCTTTGGCAGTCAATTTTGGTGCATTACAGGGACTAACAATCACGAGCAACCCTCGCCGAAAACAGATCAAAAAACCAACGGCTAGCTATCTATTCGCCAGGTTGGCGAGCATTGTTCCGACTCCACTGGGGCGAAATGATTCCCCAAACGATGTCGGACAAGTCTCTACCTAATTCAAAATGGGCCAACGAACGCTGATCCCCGTAGCGCGCGATTATCTAGTAGGCGGCGTTACAACGCATCAGGCGAAGCAAAGTATTTATCGACAAAACACTCTGTTTTCAGCCCGATACGTGGTTTTTTTCACTTTCAGGTCTGTAACAGGAAGGTTACCGGGCCATCATTGACCAGATGAACCTTCATATCCGCCCCGAAACATCCCGTCGCCACCTGACCATGCAACCTCTGCGCCTGTGCCACCACGTAGCCGAAAAGCTCCTCGGCCAGCGCCGGTGGCGCTGCCGTGGAAAAACTCGGGCGTAGTCCGCTGCGGGTATCGGCGGCCAGGGTGAACTGCGACACCAGCAGCAACCCGCCGCCGGTATCCGCCAGGGACAGATTCATCTTGCCCTGGAGATCGCTGAACACCCGATAGTTAAGCAGCTTATGCAGAAGTTTGTCGGCATTGGTGCGGGTATCTTCAGGCTCGACCGCCAACAGCACCAGCAAACCCTGATCGATGGCCCCGACCACCGCCCCATCCACCTCGACCCTCGCGCCACTGACACGCTGCAACAGGCCCCTCATGCTTCTTCTGGGGGCAGGTCGAGCAGGCGTCGCGCCATCTGGTCCGCGGCACGCACCAGCGCATCGGTGATCCCCGGTTCCGAAGCCGCGTGGCCGGCATCGCGAATCACCTGCAGTTCGCTGTTCGGCCAGGCCTGGTGCAACGCCCAGGCGTTGTCCAGCGGGCAGATGGCATCGTAGCGACCGTGGACGATCACGCCAGGCAGATGGGCGATCCGATCCATGTCGCGAATCAGCTGATCGGGCTCGAGGAACGAGTTGTTGGTGAAGTAGTGACACTCGATCCGGGCAATCGACAAGGCCCGCTGCGGCTCGGAGAAGCGATCGACCACCAGCGGGTTGGGCCGCAAGGTCGCGGTCCGCCCTTCCCACAGCGACCACGCCTTGGCCGCGTGCATCTGGGCGATCTGGTCGTTGCCGGTCAGGCGCTTGTGGAAGGCCGTGAGCAGGTCATCGCGCTCCTCCGGCGGGACGGGCGCCACATAATCCTGCCAATAGTCCGGAAACAGACGGCTGGCACCACTCTGGTAGAGCCATTGGACATCCTGCGTACGCGCCAGGAAGATCCCCCGCAGGATCAGCCCATGGACCCGCTCGGGATGAGTCTGCGCGTAGGCCAGCGCCAGGGTCGAACCCCAGGAGCCGCCGAACAGCACCCATTTGTCGATACCCAGGTGCTCACGAATCCGCTCCAGGTCTGCCACCAGGTCCCAGGTGGTGTTGTTTTCAAGACTCGCATGGGGTGTCGAGCGACCGCAGCCACGCTGATCGAACGTCACGATGCGATAAAGGTTGGGGTCGAAATAACAACGACTCTGGGCATCACAGCCGGCACCCGGGCCGCCATGGATGAACACCACCGGCAAGCCCTCGGGCGAACCACTTTCATCGACGTACAGCACATGCGGCTGATCCACGGCCAGATCGTGCCGGGCGTAGGGTTTGATCTGCGGGTACAAAGTCTGCATCACGCGCTCCGTAAGGGTCGGGGTCATCCTTAGTGGCGAGTGTGGCCACCAGGGGGACTTCTTTGATTCTGCCGTCCGGCATCATAAACCCGAATCATGCAAACGGCATGTCCTTGTCAACAGTAAGGTTGCCGCCCGCGCGCTGCTGGCAACTAACCGTTCGGTCAGTGTTCAATTCGGTTCAATAAACGTTTCAATAAGAAAAGTAGAACCGAGCGGCAGGAGCCGCTTCCCACCGGCTGCCAGAGCCAGAAAAGACAGGGAGTTCCGAATGAGCCAGTACCGTTTGCCCGACCTGCTTCGCTACCCGGAAAAAGCCGTTATCGTCGCCGACAACGAAATGTTCATCCGGGCTCTGCGCGAACTGGGACTGGAAGCCAGCTACCTGGGCAGCCTGCACAGGCTGCCCGAACAGAGCCTGGCGTTTTCCTTCACTCCCCAGGGAGCCCGACAGCTCTATCTGCAAGCGGCGCGCACCCGCTACAAGCAGACTCTGTTGTGTCCGCTGCATGCCTTCGATACCCGGCTGGAAAACGCGCTCTACAGCCTGATGCTGTTACTGCGCTGCGACTTCTGCGACTGCCTAGAGCGCCAGCAGCATTATCTGGCACAACTCGACGGCCTGCGTCGCGTGCACCTGACCAGTGCCAGTAGCCGGGGCGAAGTCCGGCTCAACGACAAGTGCGCCCCCTATGCCCTGACCCGGGAAGAAATCGGCGACAGCTTCGTGCTCTCGGTCACCGAACTGTTCGAAGTGCACTACGCCCACATGAAGCCCGACAGTCCGGATATCTTCCAGGTCAGCGGTGTGCTGCACGTCAGTGGTCTGCTGCTGTCACGGGCCAGCCGAGCACGCCCCTTGCCGGACGGAATAAGGAACGACATGCGCAGACTGGCCGAGCAGGTCGGCCATCATGACGCCTGGTTGCGGATCGAACATAACCGGGTCCGCTCGTTCAAGGTCGCGGGGGAGGAATACCTCGCCTTGCTCGACCAGGCCGCCGGACAGCGCGGCCTGTATCTGAGCGAGTTCGCCATCGGGGTGAATGACGCCATCGGGCCGAACATCAACTACAGCCACAATTCGCCGATGAACGAAGGTATCAAGGGCGTGCATGTGGCCCTGGGAGATGGGGTCAACGGTTATCACATCGACTTCCTCTGCCCGGGAATCGATGTACTACCCGGTTGACCGAGCGCAACACAAGATAGCCGGCTCGTTTCATTCAACGCCCGTAATGCTCACGCCCCCAGGCCAAGAGGCCCTGCAACAGTTCCTTGAGCACCACGCGGGTCGGCTCGGCCAGATCGCTGCGGTAGTTGAACGGCTCGAACTCGTCCATGTAGTTGCACTGTCCCAGCTCCAACTGCACGGCATGGATATCGCCGGCCGGATTACCGTAGTGACGGGTGATATGGCCGCCTTTGAAACGGCCGTTCAGCACGTGGCTGTAGGCGGGATACCCGGCACAGATGGCTTCCAGGCGCGACGCCAACTGCGCATCGCAACTGGCACCGTTGAAGGTGCCGAGATTGAAGTCCGGCAACTTGCCGTCGAACAGGTGTGGAATCACCGAACGGATCGAATGGGCATCGAACAGCAGTGCATAACCGAACTCGGCCTTGAGCCGCGCCAGTTCCTCCTGCAACGTGCGGTGATACGGCATCCACACCTGCTCCAGGTAGCTGGCCCGTTCCTCGGCGGACGGCTCACGGCCCTCCAGGAACAGCGGTACGCCGTCGAACAGCGTCGCCGGATAGAGCCCGGTGGTGGCGCCGGCATACAGCGGCTTGTCGTCGGACGGGCGGTTGAGGTCGATGACAAAGCGCGAGTATTCGGCCGCCAGGGTGCTGGCGCCCAGCTCCTCGGCAAAGTCATAGAGTCTGGGGATATGCCAGTCGGTGTCCGGCAGGCTGCGGGCCTCGGGGATCAGCCCATCGCGGACCGCCGGAGTGGTTTTCAGCCCGGCGTGGGGCATGCTGATCAGCAGCGGCACGCGGCCTTTCTTGAAACTCAGGACGTTATCCATAACCACTCTCCTAGATCAGTACTTCGATACCGTGGCGGACCACGCGTTTTTCCAGGTCGCCGCCCAGCCAGTAGGCCAGGTCCGCCGGCCGGTCGATCTGCCAGGCGACAAAATCGGCGACCTTGCCGACCTCCAGCGAGCCATGGGTGGCGCCCATGCCCAGCGCCGTGGCGGCGTGCAGGGTGACCCCGGCCAGGGCCTCCTCCGGCGTCATGCGAAACAGCGTGCAGGCCATGTTCAACATCAGCCGCAGCGACAGGCCCGGCGAGGTCCCGGGGTTGAGGTCAGTGGCGATGGCAATCTTCACCCCGTGCTTGCGCAAGGCATCCATCGGCGGCAACTGGGTCTCACGCAGGAAATAGAAAGCACCGGGCAGTAATACCGCCACCGTGCCCGCCGCCGCCATGGCGATGACATCTTCCTCGGTCATGAACTCCAGGTGATCGGCCGACAGCGCCTGGTAGCGCGCCGCCAGGCTCGAGCCGTGCAACGAGGACAACTGCTCGGCATGCAGTTTCACCGGCAGGCCCAGGCGCTGCGCAACCTTGAACAGCCGCTCGACCTGGGCCGGGGAGAACGCCAGGTACTCGCAGAACGCATCCACTGCATCCACCAGCTCCTCGGCCGCCAGGGCCGGGAGCATGTCGTTGCAGATATGCTCGATATAGTCGTCGCCGCGATCCTTGTATTCCGGGGGCAACGCGTGGGCAGCCAGGCAGGTGGTGCGCACGCTGACCGGCAGCTCGGTACCCAGGCGGCGAGCCACCTTGAGCATCTTGCGTTCGTTTTCCAGATCCAGACCGTAGCCGGACTTGATCTCGACGCTGGTCACGCCATCGCGCAGCAGGCAGGTCAGACGCTGCCGGGCACTGGTGAACAGTTGCTCCTCGCTGGCCGCGCGGGTCGCCCGCACCGTGCTGGCGATGCCGCCGCCGGCGGCGGCGATCTCGGCGTAGCTGACACCCTGCAGGCGCTGTTCGAATTCACCGCTGCGGTTGCCGCCGAACACCGTGTGGGTGTGGCAGTCGATCAGCCCCGGCGTCACCCAGGCCCCGCCCAGATCGTTGACCTGTGGATAATCCGCAGCCGGCAACTCGGCGCGTGGGCCGATCCAGTCGATCTTCGATGCCACGGTCACGATGGCGGCATCCTCGATGATCGAGTAGGTGCCTTGGGCCATGCTTGCGACGTGACAGTTCTGCCAGAGCGTTTTCATCCGGGGCCTCCGTGGGCTATCGATGAGACAGGGAAGGTTCTTCTGCGAGCTGTGCCGCCTGGGCCGCCACCGGCTTGACCCAGATCAGGTACGCCAACACCAGCAGGCCGATCCACACCGCACCGACGATCAGCGCCGGACGGCTGTCGGGGAACCAGCCCAGCACGCCGAAAATGAAGACCATGAAGGTAATGGCGGCGATCGGCGCATAGGGCCAGAACGGTACGGGGAACTTGAGCTGCGCGGCTTCCTCACGGCTCATCGAACGACGCATCGCGACCTGGGTGATCAGGATCATGATCCACACCCAGACCGTGGCGAAGGTGGCGATCGAGGCGATCAGCAGGAACACGTTTTCCGGGATCAGGTAGTTGAGCAGCACGCCGCCGAGCAGCGCCGCGCCCATCACCACCACGGTCATCCACGGCACGCCGACGCGCGACAACTTGGCAAAGGCCTTGGGCGCCTGGCCTTGCTGGGCCAGGCCGTACATCATGCGGCCAGCGCCGAAGATATCGCTGTTGATCGCCGACACCGCCGCCGAGATCACCACGATATTGAGCAAGGTCGCCGCCGAGCCGATCCCCAGGTTCTGGAAGATCTGCACGAACGGGCTGCCCTGGCTGCCGATCTGCGGCCAGGGGTAGATGGACATCAGGACGAACAGGGTCAGCACGTAGAACAGCAGGATACGAACCGGCACCGCATTGATCGCCTTGGGAATGACCCGTTGCGGGTCACGGGCTTCACCGGCGGTGACGCCGATGATCTCGATGCCGCCAAAGGCGAACATCACCACCGCGAACGAGGCGATCATTCCGGCTGCGCCATTGGGCATGAAGCCGCCATGGTTCCACAAATTGCCGACACCGATCTCGGCCGCCGGCGTCGCCGTGCTGATGCCGAAGAACATGATGCCGAGGCCGCCAAGAATCATCGCGATAATCGCCCCGACCTTGAGCAGTGACAGCCAGAACTCCATTTCACCGAAGACCTTCACCGCGCACAGGTTCAGCGCACCGATGAAGAACACAATGCCCAGGACCCAGATCCAGCGGTCGACTTCGGGGAACCAGAAGCCCATGTAGATACCGAAGGCGGTGACGTCGGCGAGGCCGACGATGACCATCTCGAAGGCGTAGGTCCAGCCGAGGATAAAGCCCGACATCGGACCGACGTAGGTGCTGGCGTACTGGCCGAACGAGCCGGACACCGGGTTATGCACCGCCATCTCGCCGAGGGCGCGCATCACCATGAACACCGCGGCACCACCGATCAGATAGGCCAGCAGTACGGCCGGGCCGGCCATCTGGATGGCCGAGGCGGAACCATAGAAAAGCCCTGTACCGATGGCGGAACCCAGGGCCATGAAGCGAATGTGTCGGGCGGAAAGCCCGCGTTTCAAACCGTTGACTGGCTGTTGCATGACTCGTCCTTAATTATTCTTATCGGTACGGATCGACAAGAATCAGACTTGGGGGCGAAGGTCTTGCGGCCACCTGGCCGCAAAAAGGGGTCGCAGAGTACCCAACCCGACCCGCTCAGGCAAAAAGCATCTGCCCGGTGGCAGCCGGAAACCACTCTGCCACCCACCTGCACCTACAGGTCTGTGCCCTTCCCAAGTCTGTTCCTGGGTAACGCTTACAGGCTGGGCAGCAACTTCGCCGGTACCAGCGCGGTCAGGCAGCGCGATGCCAACAGATCGGTGGCGGCCTCGATGTCCGGGGCGAAGAAACGGTCCTTGTCGTAGTAGGCGACTTTTTCGCGCAGGGTCGCGCGGGCGGTTTCCAGGGTCGGCGAGGTTTTCAGACCGTTGCGCAGGTCCAGGCCCTGGCAGGCGGCCAGCCACTCGACCGCGAGAATCCCACGGGTGTTTTCAGCCATCTCCCACAGGCGTTTACCGGCAGCCGGTGCCATCGACACGTGGTCTTCCTGGTTCGCCGAGGTCGGCAGGCTGTCGACACTGTGTGGATGCGCCAGGGCCTTGTTGTCGCTGGCCAACGCCGCAGCGGTCACCTGGGCGATCATGAAGCCGGAGTTGACGCCACCGTTGGCCACCAGGAACGGCGGCAACTGCGACATGTGCTTGTCCATCATCAGCGAGATACGCCGCTCACTCAGGGAACCGATCTCGGCAATCGCCAGGGCCATGTTGTCGGCAGCCATGGCCACCGGCTCGGCGTGGAAGTTGCCACCGGAAATCACGTCACCCTCGGCGGCGAACACCAGCGGGTTGTCCGACACGGCGTTGGCCTCGACCACCAGCACTTCGGCGGCCTGACGCAGCTGGGTCAGGCAGGCGCCCATGACTTGTGGCTGGCAGCGCAGGGAATACGGATCCTGGACCTTCTCGCAGTTCTGGTGGGAGTCGGACACTTCGCTGCGCTCGCCGAGCAGATGGCGATAACTCGCCGCCGCGTCGATCTGGCCACGCTGGCCGCGAGCTTCATGGATGCGCGCGTCGAATGGCGAACGCGAACCCAGCACCGCCTCGACTGTCAGGCCACCGGCGACCAGTGCACCGGCGAACAGGTCCTCACCTTCGAACAGGCCACGCAGGGCATACGCGGTGGACACCTGGGTGCCGTTGAGCAGCGCCAGGCCTTCCTTCGCCGCCAGGGTCAGCGGTTGCAGACCGGCCTGTTTCAGCGCGGCCGGCGCGTCCAGCCACTGCCCCTTGTAGCGGGCCTTGCCTTCGCCGAGCAGCACCAGCGACATATGGGCCAAGGGCGCCAGGTCACCGGAAGCGCCGACCGATCCCTTGAGCGGAATGTGCGGATAGACCTCGGCATTGATCAAGGCGATCAGCGCATCGATCACCTGCCGACGAATCCCGGAGAAACCGCGGCTCAGGCTGTTGACCTTGAGCACCATGATCAGCCGCACCAGATCATCGCTGATCGGCTGGCCGACACCGGCCGCGTGGGACAACACCAGCGAACGCTGGAGGTTTTCCAGGTCGGCGCTGGCGATACGGGTCGAGGCCAGCAGCCCGAAACCGGTGTTAATGCCGTAGGCGGTACGGTTCTCGGCGAGGATCTGCTCGACACAGGCGACGCTGGCGTCGATCTGTGCCGAAGCGCTGGGGTCCAGGCTCAATTGCACCGGCTGTTGGTACACGGCACGCAGTTGCGCCAGGGTCAGTTGGCCGGGAATAAGGTTCAATGCAGTCACATTCATGCTCCTTTTGAGAGTGTTATCAACTGCCAGTCGCTCCGGAAGCTTCCGTTATCCGTCGCTGTCCGCTTTTTGAGCGGATGGCGCCTTGGCACGCTGGCTATCTTTGTTTGAATCAAATCAGTTCAGGTTCGGTAATCTGTCGAGCAATAGCCTCGGGTCCCGCAGCAAAGCCGCCGTTGTGGCGATATCCGGCGCCAGCCAGCGATCCTGGTCATAGGCCGGCACATGCTCGCGCAAGAGTTTCCAGGCGATATCAGTGCCGACGCCGAAGCGCTGCACCTTGAGAAATTCGAAGGCCTGGGCCGCCAGCAGATACTCGATGGCGAGGATCTGCGTGCAGTTCTCCAGCACCTGGTGCAACTTGAGCGCGGCGTTGGTGCCCAGGCTCAGGTGGTCTTCCTGCAAGCCTGAGGTGACGTAGTTGTCGAGTACCGCCGGTTGCGCCAACTGGCGGTTCTGCGCACAGAGCGACGCAGCGACGTACTGCACGATCATCATTCCCGAGTTGACCCCTGGCTGGCTGACCAGGAACGCCGGCAGGCCGCTGACATGCGGGTTGATCAGACGGTCGAGGCGCCGTTCGGCGATCGAGCCGATTTCCGCCATGGCAATCGCCAGCAGGTCCGCCGCATGGGCGACCGACTGCCCATGGGGGTTGGCCTGGGACATCACCCGGAAGTGCTCTGGTGTACCCAGCAGCAGCGGGTTGTCGGTGCAACCGTTGAGTTCGATTTCGATCTGCCGGGTCGCATGGGCCAGTTGGTCGCGGGCCGCGCCGTGCACCTGCGGGATCGAACGGATGCTCAAGGCATCCTGAGTACGGATGCCCTTGCTCGCGGCGATCACCTCGCTGCCGTCGAGCAGGCCGCGCAGGTTGCTGCCGACCTGCTGCATGCCCGGGTGCGGTTTGAGCGCGATGATCTCGGCATCGAACGCGGCGATCTGGCCACGCTGAGCCTCGAAACTCATCGCCGAAGTCACGTCGGCCCATTGCAGCAGACGGTACGCGTCCGCCAGGGCCAGGCAGCTCAGGCCGGTCATGCACGGTGTGCCGTTGACCAGGCACAGGCCGTCCTTGGCGCCCAGTTGCACCGGCTGCAGACCTTCTCCGGCCAGCGCCTGCTGTGCCGATACGACCCGACCGCGATAGCTGACCTGACCGACCCCGAGCAGGGCGACACCGACATGGGCCATATGGGTCAGGTAGCCGACCGATCCCTGGGACGGCACCTGCGGGGTGATGCCATGGTTGAGCAACGCCAGCAGGGCTTCGACCACCTGGCGATGCAGGCCGGACTTGCCCTGGCTGTAGTTGATGATCGCCGCGCAGATGATCGCCCGGGTCTGTTCGTCGGCCAGTGGCGCGCCGACGCCGCAGGCATGGCTGAGCAGGGTATTGCGCGACAGTTGACTCAGTTGCTCGCCAGACAGCGAGACATTGGACAGAGCCCCCAGACCGGTATTGATGCCATAGGCGCGCTCGCCACTGACGACGATGCGCTGGACGATCGCCTGGGCGTTGTCGATTCGCGCCCAGGTCTGCGGCGCCAGTTCCAGCCGCGCACCGTGGCGGGCGACGGCGACCACATCCTGCCAGCGCAACGGCGCATCGGCGATAACGACTTTTTCAGCCTGGGACATCTTCAACCTCATCCGTACAACCTGAATATTGATGCAGCTTTACCGGCCTCTTCGCGGCGGTGCGGCGTTCCGACAAGCCCGCGAAGAGGCCTGCCCTGACAACACAGAACCAACCGGCTTAAACCGTCGCCGCCCGCCGCTGGACGAACCGGTCCACATACTCATCCGCCGGCGAATGCAGAATCTCCCGGGGCGTACCGACCTGGATCAGCCGGCCATCCTTGAGAATCGCAATCCGGTTGCCGATGCGTACCGCTTCATCCAGGTCGTGGGTAATGAACACGATGGTCTTGTGCAGGGTCTTCTGCAGTTCCAGCAGTTGGTCCTGCATCTCGGCGCGAATCAGCGGGTCAAGGGCACTGAACGCCTCGTCCATCAGGATGATGTCGGTGTCCGCCGCCAGGGCGCGAGCCAGGCCGACACGCTGGCGCATGCCACCGGAAAGCTGGTGCGGGTACTTTTTCTCGTAGCCCTTGAGGCCCACGGTATTGATCCAGTGCAACGCGCGCTCGACGCACAGTGGCTTGCTCTCACCGCGCACCTTGAGGCCATAGGCGACGTTGTCCTGCACATTCTTGTGGGGCAACAGGCCAAAGCTCTGGAACACCATGCTGATCTTGTGCCGACGGAATTCACGCAGGGCGTCCATGTCGTGCTGCAGGATGTCCACGCCATCGACCAGGATCGCGCCACTGGTGGGATCGATCAGCCGATTGAAGTGCCGCACCAGCGTCGACTTGCCGGAACCCGACAGCCCCATGATCACGAAGATCTCGCCGGTGCCGATGCTCAGCGACAGGTCGTTGACCCCGACCACGCAACCGGTCTCGGCCAGCACCTGGTCCTTGGTCTTGCCCTGGCGGATCAGGTTCAGCGCATCATTGGAGCGCGAGCCGAAAATCTTGAAGACGTTCTTGACTTCGATCTTGCTGACGATGGAATCAGTCATTTGCTCACCTCATGGCGCGGACGACCGTAGGCCTGGGTAATGCGGTCGATGACCACGGCGAGAATCACGATGGCCAGACCCGCTTCGAGGCCACGCCCGACATTGAGGGTCTGGATGCCCACCAGCACGTCTTCGCCCAGGCCACGGGCACCGATCATCGAGGCGATCACCACCATCGACAGGGCCATCATGGTGGTCTGGTTGATCCCGGCCATGATGCTCGGCAGGGCCAACGGCAATTGCACGCCGAACAGTTGTTGCCAGCGGTTGGCACCGAAGGCGTTGATCGCCTCCATCACCTCGCCGTCCACCTGGCGTATGCCCAGATCGGTCAGGCGGATCAGCGGCGGAGCGGCGTAGATCACCGTGGCGAAAATCGCCGGGACCTTGCCCAGGCCGAACAGCATCAGCACCGGGATCAGGTACACGAAGCTGGGCATGGTCTGCATGATGTCCAACAATGGCATCAGCACCGAGCGCAGGCGGTTGCTGCGCGCCGACAGGATGCCCAGCGGAATCCCGATCAAGACCGAGATCAGCGTCGCCACCAGCATCAGCGCCAGGGTCTGCATCAGTTTGTCCCACAGGCCAACCGCACCCACCAGGAACAGCAGGCCGACGATCACCACCGTCGTCACCACCTTGCGGGTGGCATGCCAGGCGATACCGCCGACGATAGCCAGCATCAGCCACCACGGTGCCATGCGCAACAGGCCCTCCAGGTTGACGATGGCCCACAGCAGTGTGTCGGAGATGTGCCGGAACACATCGCCATAGTTGGTCACCAGCGAATCGACCCAACCGTTGACCCAATCGGCGATGGAAAACGTGAAATTCTCGGGAAACATTGGAAACTCTCGATCAAGTGGATGTAGCGTCCCGGCCAACCTCTCGATTAGCCGGGAGGAGTCGACCTACAGAGCCGCGTTGATTTTCTTGGCAGCGTCAGCGCTGACCCAAGCCTGCCAGACCTCAGGGTGTTCCTTGAGGAAGATTTTCGCCAGTTTCGGCGACTCGATCCGCTCCTTGCTCATGCGTCCCAGGTTCTGGTTCAGCAGGTCGATCGGCAGGTTGGCCTTCTCCAGCACGGCAACCAGTTCCGGCGCTTGGTCATGGAACGTCTTGGACAGGCCGACCTTGATGCTCACACTTTTGTCGACACCTGGCTTCTCGCCCAGTTTGATCAGATCGACCTGGCCCATCAGCGGCGTCGGCGACCAGTAGTAGAACAGGATCGGCTCGCCACGCTTGTAGCTCGACAGCACGGCGGCATCCAGAGCCGGCCCGGTACCAGGACGGAAGTTGGTGTAGGAACTTTCCAGACCGTAGCTCTTGAGCATCTCGCTGTTGTCCAGCTCGCAGGTCCAGCCGGCCGGGCAATTGTAGAAACGACCCTTGCCGGGTTCTTCCGGATCCTTGAACACGGAGGCGTACTGCGCCAGGTCGGCGATGTTCTTCAGGTTCGGCGCCTTGGCTTCGAGCTTGCGCTTGGCATCACCCTCGACCACATAACGCGGTACGTACCAGCCTTCGATGGCACCTACCACCGGCGCGCCGACGCCAACGACCTTGCCGGCTTTCTCGGCCTTGTTCCAGACCTCGCTGCGACCGACCCACTCCTCGGCGAACACCTGGATATCGTTGGTGCTCAGGGCGTTCTCCATGGTGATGGAGTTGCCCGGTATGCTGTCGGTCTTGCAGTCATAGCCCTTTTCCAGGACGAACTGCAGGACGTCGGTCAGCAACATGCCGCTTTCCCAATTCAGGCCCGCGAACTTCACCGGCTTGCCAGACTCGCACCAACCGGCGGCCTGGCTTGCGCCGGCAGCGGTCAACAGGCCGAGAGATAACGCCGTGGTCAGCAGGGTCTTTTTCATTTTCATTCTTTGACGCTCCTAATCATGAAGGGGTTAACGGCAGTCAAGAGGCATCCGGCCTGGGTTGGCCCGCAAGCGGGCCCTGTCCACATGTCGCTCAGGCGCGGGAGTCAGGTCGCCGATGACGGCTGGACCCGACCATTGGCCTTGGGTGCTGCGACCTCGTCCTGCTCTGGCGGCAGGATCAAACGATCAGGAACTGCGCCGTGCCAATGCCTGGCGGCGAAGTAGTACAGCGCTGCCGGAACCACCAGGCCGATGATCCAGGAGATATCGGTATCGCCCAGGCTCGCCACCAGGGGACCGGTGTAGAAATGCGTGGAGATGAACGGCATCTGGATCAGCACGCCGAACACATAGATGCTGATGCCCAGGATGTTCCAGCGACCGTAGCGGCCGTTGGGATCGGACAACGCGGGAATGTCGTAACGCTCCTTGGTGATGCAGTAGAAGTCCACCAGATTGATCGCGCTCCAGGGCGTGAAGAACGCCAGCAGGAACAGGATGAACGCGGAGAATTCCTTGAGGAACGAGTCTTTGCCGAGCAAGGCCAGGGCCGCCGCGATGCTGACCATGATGAAGATGTACAGCAGGCGCACGCCGCTGCCGATGTGCCGACTGCCTCGAAAGCCACTGATGATGGTGGCGATCGACATGAAGCTGCCGTAGGCGTTGAGCGTGGTCACGGTGACTTTGCCGAAGGCCACGGCGAAATACAGCGCCGCCGCGACCATGCCGGTGCCGCCGAGGCTGACGATGAACGAGACCTCGTGGTGGGCGAATTGCGAACCGGCCAGGGCGGCGGCGAACACGCCGAAGACCATCGACGCCTGGGAACCGATCACCGAGCCCAGGCCTACGGCCCAGAAGGTTTTCGACGCCGAGGTGCTGCGCGGCAGGTAACGTGAGTAGTCCGCCACGTAGGGCCCGAAAGCGATCTGCCAGGATGCCGACAACGACACCGCCAGCAGGAAGCTCGCCAGGGAGAAATGCTTGTTGTCCAGCAACGCCGAAACGTCGTTGCCGGCCAGCAGTTTGTAGAACAGATAGACGAAGGCGATCACCCCCAGCACGCTGGCAACCCGGCCGATACCGTGGATCACCCGGTAGCCGAAGATGGTGAAGACCAGGATCGAGGCCGCGAACAGCACGATGCCGACCCAGTCCTCGACGTGCAGCAACTGCGCTACCGCCTGCCCGGCCAGTAGCGAACCACTGGCCGAGAAACCGATGTACATCAGGCACACCAGCACCAACGGGATCACCGCGCCATAGACACCGAACTGCACGCGACTGGAGATCATCTGCGGCAGGCCGAGTTGCGGCCCTTGCGCGGCATGCAACGCCATCACCCCGCCGCCGAGCAGTTGCCCGAGCAGCAGGCCGACCAGCGACCAGTACACATCGCCGCCGAGCACCACCGCCAGCGCGCCGGTGACGATGGCTGTGATCTGCAGGTTGGCACCCAACCACAGGGTGAACTGACTGAGTAGACGACCGTGTCTTTCCGCTTGCGGGATGTAGTCGATCGAACGCCTTTCGATCAACGGTGTGTTGCTTGCACGATCATTCGAAACAGCCATTTATGTTCAACCTCTGTGGATTGTTTTTCGGTGTCTACGCATTACTTGCCGGTGATCATCGGCAGGTTCAGGCCCTGCTCCTTCGCGCAATCGATGGCGATCTGGTAACCGGCATCGGCGTGACGCATGACACCCGTGGCCGGGTCGTTGTGCAGCACGCGGGCGATACGCTCGGCCGCCTCGTCAGTACCGTCACAGACGATCACCATGCCCGAGTGCTGCGAGAAGCCCATGCCAACGCCACCACCGTGGTGCAGGGAAACCCAGGTCGCGCCGCTGGCGGTATTGAGCAGGGCGTTGAGCAGCGGCCAGTCGGACACGGCGTCGGAACCGTCCTGCATCGACTCGGTTTCACGGTTGGGGCTTGCAACCGAACCGGAGTCGAGGTGATCGCGACCAATCACGACCGGCGCCGACAGCTCGCCGCTGCGCACCATTTCGTTGAACGCCAGGCCGAGCTTGGCGCGCAGGCCCAGACCCACCCAGCAGATCCGCGCCGGCAGGCCCTGGAAGCTGATGCGCTCGCGCGCCATGTCCAGCCAGTTGTGCAGGTGGGCGTCGTCGGGGATCAGTTCCTTGACCTTGGCGTCGGTCTTGTAGATGTCCTGCGGATCGCCCGACAGCGCGGCCCAGCGGAACGGGCCGATACCCCGGCAGAACAGCGGACGGATGTAGGCCGGAACGAAACCTGGGAAGTCGAACGCGTTTTCGACGCCTTCTTCCTGAGCCATCTGGCGAATGTTGTTGCCATAGTCGAAGGTCGGGATGCCCTGCTGCTGGAACGCCAGCATCGCCTTGACGTGTACCGCCATCGATTGCTTGGCCGCCTTGACCACCGCCGCCGGCTCGGTCAGCGCACGGGCACGGTACTCTTCCCAGGTCCAGCCAGCCGGCAGGTAACCGTTGAGCGGGTCATGGGCGCTGGTCTGGTCGGTGACCATGTCCGGGCGCACGCCGCGACGAACCAGTTCCGGGAGGATTTCGGCGGCGTTGCCGCACAGGGCGATGGAAATCGCCTTGCCTTCGGCGGTGTACTTGGCGATGCGGGCCAGGGCGTCATCGAGGTCTTTGGCCTGCTCGTCGACGTAGCGGGTCTTGAGACGGAAATCGATGCTGATCTGCTGGCATTCGATGTTCAGCGAGCAGGCACCGGCCAGGGTCGCGGCCAGCGGCTGGGCCCCGCCCATGCCGCCCAGGCCGGCGGTCAGGACCCAGCGGCCCTTGAGGTTGTTGTCGTAGTGCTGGCGACCAGCTTCGACGAAGGTTTCATAGGTGCCCTGGACGATGCCCTGGCTGCCGATGTAGATCCAGCTGCCGGCAGTCATCTGGCCGTACATGGCCAGGCCCTTGGCATCCAGTTCGTTGAAGTGCTCCCAGGTGGCCCAATGTGGCACCAGGTTGGAGTTGGCGATCAGTACGCGGGGGGCGTTGCTGTGGGTCTTGAACACGCCGACCGGTTTGCCGGATTGCACCAGCAGAGTCTCGTCGTCATTGAGGTTGGTCAGGCTCTCGACGATCTTGTCATAGCACTCCCAGTTGCGCGCAGCACGACCGATACCACCGTAGACCACCAGTTCCTTGGGGTTCTCGGCCACTTGCGGGTCGAGGTTGTTCATCAGCATCCGCAGCGGCGCTTCGGTCAGCCAGCTTTTGGCGGTCAGCTTGTTGCCACGGGCGGCACGGATCTCGACGTCACGGCGCTTGGTAAAGGTGGCGGTAGGTTTCTGGGTATTCTCAGTCACGAAAAAACTCCTCTGCGATCGTCCGAACCCGCCCAGGCAGTGGGCAAGCGAGCTGGTGCCGGATACTCCCGCCACAAGCTGAAATTAGGTGGGTGCGTTACTGTTTCGGGGGACTCATACGCACACATATTTACTTGTACATACAAGCATATGCAATCAAGCGGCCAACTCGTAAATCGAACGCTGAAGAATTGCCCAGAATAGTCGGCGATGGCCGTGGGACGTGGCTTTGAGCAGAAAATTAATATGTGAGACGAAGCGGGGTTGTATCTAGGATCCTGTTACCTGGAGGGGCTTTTGCGCCAAGCTGGGGCGTTCGGTAACAAAATGGTGCTTCTACTCAGAGCGCTGGTGAGCAAGGAAATACTCCCCACTGGGCTCAGCCTAGAACAAGCCAGTAAGGGTCGCATTGCCAATCAGGAGGAAAACCCATTGCAGCAAGATTGATCTCTGGAAACTCGCCCAGCAACTCATGCATGCGCCTATCCCAACGAGTATGAGGAGCCACTTGCCGCATCAATAGATTCAGGATGCACAAAACGACAAACACACGTGAATGCTGACCAGACCGCTGCAAATGTTGTGGCCATGGAAAGCTGACCGTCCTGGGTAGCTCCGGACGGATTCCCAGCTCACGATTCCAGAGCCGCGCATGGTGGGCACAAATGTTTCGAATGGTCGTCAGGCAGTGCAACCATGACTGCAGGAGCGGCCCAGGCAGAGCGAAACTACGAGCAATCGCTTTTTTGTCAGCATCGCGAGCTAGCCCTTTGAACAAATGCGAGAGATCACCCAGCGTGATTTCCTCCATCGCAGCCCATGCTGGCATCAGGGTCGGGCTGCTGTAATTCAGGGCATAGTGTCGCGCATAGCTTTCTCTGGAACGCAGCGTCTTCAATTGCTCCTTGCGCTGATCAGAGGCCTTGGAGGCATCGATACGGCGACACTCTCTCTCATAGTCGCGGCGAGCTTCTTCCTGCTTGCGAGCAATGGTTTCGAGCAGCGCCTGATGACGATAGCTTTCCTGGAAAATGTGGCTCTCAAGGTACCAATGAGAGCCATAACGTGGCCCCATGTGATTGCTGATAGCGGCACGGGCGGCGACTTCAACGCGCTCAATGGCATCGATCACCAGCAAGCGTAGTCTGCGATCAAAATCGTACAGACGAGTCAAGAGGCGCAGACTGGCTCCGGGCCGGAACCCGTGGTCCACATCGTCGGCCAGCTGAAAAGGGCGCATATAGGGCGTCAGACGAAAGAAGCTGACGGCCTCCAGAAAACAATGTGCCTTGCTTTCATCCTGAATGCTCAGGCCGCGCTGCTTCAGCAAAGCCAACTGCTCGGGAACGCCGATAGCAGGCTTACCAAAACACCTCATCAGGAAAAACGCCGGGGTAAAAAAAACCCGCTCAATTTGTGCATAGTTACCGAAGTAACCATAGGCATGGCGGGTGTGTTATGCGAAAGGTTAAGTAGAGCCACTCGCTTTTGCAAGATATTTGGCACCCTGCTGATAAACGCAAAAACCTGGAAAGCTGCACACGATCAAAACCGGATGCAGCTGACCTCCTTTCACCGCAATCCGCTATTGGCAACCCACCTGTGCAGCACGCGTCTGAATCACGTCCAGCACAGCACACCCTTCACGCATCAACAAATGTGCAACACGGGTTACACGCAGCAAGTCGCAATCATCTGTTTGACGCAAAGGAATCGTGGACAACGTGTCCATCAAGTCGCGAACCACAGTAAAACGATGAGCTGCACATATCGCCAAATCGTGAAATGAAGCATCACGGCTAATGAACAGGACAGGGTTTCCACCATCGTAAGTGTCAACCGGGGTGAAACGAGAGGATGTTGAGCTAGTCATTGAAGGCACCAGAATCGCCGTTGCAAAACAAGCGTCAACACTGATGTCATGGACGCTTGTGCGTCTATACAACCAACCGGCCAAGGTCGTTTGCGACATGCATCGCGAACCCCGAGTCTAGGCGCAACGGCAGGAAGGGTGTAGTGAGTTATTGTAACTCAAGGTTATCTGCCAGGAATTGCTAACGATCATCAACCGTCAAGTTGGGCACAGCGGAATCAGACAGGGATCAATTCGATCACGCAGCAACGCCCCGTCACCGCCACTTCCTGAAGCCCGACGCTACCGTCCAGCCGCAGGCAGTCATGCCGCCCGAGCACTTCATAAGCATTGTCGGCCAAGCCGACATGCAACTGGTCGCAGACACTGAAGATCAGCAGCACCGCCGCCGAAGTGAAAAAGCGCTTGGGCTGCGCGGCCTCCAGCCACTGCAGACGGGCACTGTAGCGGTCCGGGGCGTAGATGAGGTTGAAGTCACGGATCGCGCCGTCGAGCAGCGTGCAGTTGACCTGGCTCGCGCCATTGAAGGCAAACGGGTCCAGTGGCAGCAGCGCCCGGGTGCGCTGACCGTCGACCTGCAGGGTCATGCCCGCGCCCTGCAGCACGGTGATGATCCGCTCGTAGCCGGCAAAGCTGGAGAAGCCGCCCGACTCACCGATATCGGCAATCGACAGCCGCCACCCGAACCCTTCCAGCCCGTCGCCTACGTCGCGGGTGATCTCTTCGGTGCTGCCACCGCCGTTTTTCCACGGCATGCGCGGGTAGTCCGCCGCACGCAAGACTTTCAATGAACTCATTTGGTAAAACGTCCTTCCAGACGATGACGGGAACCGGGGTGGATCAGGCGAGCGGCCGTCACCGGCTGGCGACCGGACCAGGTCCGCCGACGAATCATCAGGCACGGCTCGCCCGGCTCGATCTGCAGCAACTCGCATTCGGTGGCATCGGCGAGAATGGCTTCGACCACGTGCTCGCCCTCGGTCAGCGGTGCGACCTGGGACAGATAGGCGTAGGGCGTTTGCAGGGTGAAATCCTGCTTGAGGTAGTCCGGCGCCACCAACGCGTTGACGAAACGATCCTCGATCTGCACCGGGATGTCGTTCTCGAAATGCACGATCAGCGAGTGAAAGACCTTCTGCCCTTCGCGCATGTCCAGGGCCACAGCCCGCTCGGAGCCGGCAGCCTCTTCACCGAGGGTGATGATCTTGCAGCTGTGGCGATGACCGCGCGAGGCGATCTCGTCGGCGATGTTATGCACCTCGAACAGCGCCGACTGGGTCTTGGGCTCGGCGACGAAAGTGCCGACACCCTGCATACGCACCAGCAAGCCTTCGGCGGTCATTTCCCGCAGGGCGCGGTTGATGGTCATGCGGCTGTAGCCCAACTGCTCCACCAACTCGCTCTCGGACGGCACGCGGTAATGCGGCGGCCAGTTTCCGCTGTCGATCTGCTGGGTGATCATCTGTTTGACACGGGCATATAACGGCGCCGGACTTTCGCCCATTTGGGCAGCCAGCGGGTTGTTGGCAGGCGGAGTCGGCACGGGAAATCCTTGTTCGATTTAAGGGTGGCAGGTTCCTGTCGCGCAAATGGCTGTTCGTCCTCGGGAGCGCCTGTTGCGCAATCCGGACCGGGGCCGCAGGCAAGGAACCGAACGTATTTGCCGGACAGGATACTAGCTTGCCGGAGTTTACCGGGCACGCAAACGTCTGTATATGTATATACAAATAACACACGATAGGGTGCTGAACCATGTCCGCCTTCTTTGCCGAACGCGCGCTGCTGCCTAGTGGATGGGCCAAAAACGTACGTCTTGAGGTCGATGCCGCAGGCGTACTGGCCCGGGTCCAGGCCGACTCCCATGCAGAAGACGCTGAACGGCTGGGCGGCCCGCTGCTGCCGGGCATGCCGAACCTGCACTCCCACGCTTTTCAGAGCGCAATGGCCGGGCTGGCGGAAGTGGCCGGCAACCCGAACGACAGTTTCTGGACCTGGCGCGACCTGATGTACCGTCTGGTGGGCAAGATCAGCCCCGAGCAGATGGGCATCATCGCCCGCCAGCTCTATATCGAGATGCTCAAGGCCGGCTACACCTCGGTCGCCGAGTTTCACTATGTGCACCACGATACCAACGGTCAACCCTACGCTGATCCGGCGGAACTCGCCTTGCGCATCAGCCAGGCCGCCACGGACGCCGGGATCGGCCTGACGCTGTTGCCGGTGCTCTACAGCCACTCCGGGTTCGGCGGCCAGGCCCCCAACGAAGGCCAGCGGCGCTTTATCAACAGCACCGAAAATTACCTGAAACTGCAGACACGTCTACAGCCGTTGCTGGCAAAAACCCCGGCCCAGGCCCTGGGCTTGTGCTTCCATTCGCTGCGGGCGGTGACCCCACAGCAGATCAGCGAAGTGCTGGCCGCCAGCGACCGGCAATGCCCGGTGCACATCCACATCGCCGAGCAGCAGAAGGAAGTCGACGACTGCCTGAGCTGGAGCGGCAAGCGGCCGTTGCAATGGCTCTACGACAATGTCGAGGTGGACCAGCGCTGGTGCCTGGTGCACGCCACCCATGCCGATACCGAGGAAGTCAGCCGCATGGCCCGCAGCCGGGCGATTGCCGGGCTGTGCCTGACCACCGAAGCCAACCTCGGTGACGGGATTTTCCCGGCGGTGGACTTCCTCGCCCAGGGTGGACGGCTGGGTATTGGTTCCGACAGCCATGTGTCATTGAGCGTGGTCGAGGAACTGCGTTGGCTGGAATATGGCCAGCGCCTGCGCGACCAGCGCCGCAACCGTCTGTACCGTGCCGATCAGCCGATGGTCGGGCGCACGCTGTTTGACGCGGCACTGGACGGCGGTGCCCAGGCGCTCGGCCAGGCCATCGGCGGCCTGGCAGTGGGCAAGCGCGCCGACTGGCTGGTGCTCGACGGCAACGACCCGTACCTGGCGACAGCCGAGGACGACGGCATTCTCAATCGCTGGCTGTTCGCTGGCGGTGATCGTCAGGTGCGTGACGTGATGGTCAACGGCCAGTGGGCGGTACGCGGGGGCCGGCATGCGGGCGAACAGGAAAGTGCGCGGGCGTTTGCCCAGGTGTTGCGTGAATTGCTGAGCTGACGCCAAACGCGCTGTTCTGCGGGAGTGGCCAGCAACCGAGCGTCGGCCGGCCACTCCTACGATGGATTTTGCCTACCGGTCAGATCAGTTGGGCATCTTCGAATCCGGCGTACGCCAGATCAGCCGGGTGGTGTCATAGCCCTGCTGCCGCGCCCTGCTCAGCAGGTCCTCGCGGGTGTCAACATTGATCTTGGGGCTGCGCGACAACAACCACAGGTAACGCCGGCTCGGGTCGCCGACAATCGCGTTGTGATAGTCATCGCTGACATAGAGAATCCAGTAGTTACCCTTTGCCACGCCGGGCAGCAAAGCGGTGAACCAGTTGTCAAAACGCACCCAGAGCTTGTCGGTCTGCCCTTCGATCTGCGGCGTCGCCGTGCCCTTGGCCTCCTCCCATGTCCACTGCTCGGTCAGGCAGCGGTTGAACACCGCCATCTTTCCGTCGGGCATCAGACTGTAGCGGGCCTCGGACTGCGCACAGTTGCGCTGGAAATACATCGGCATCCGCGCCATTTCGTACCAGGTGCCCTGGTAACGCTTGAGGTCGACATGACCTGCGGTCTTGGGCGCCAGATCGTCACCAGACGTGGCGCAACCGGCCAGCAACAAGCCAGCCAAAAGAGTAACCACTAAACGCAACATTCTTCTTCTCCCGAGGGACTGCTCCCCGGTTTACTTCAGGCCTTGCCCGGAAAACATCAGGACTTTGTCACCGGCGTACTGCACGCTGATAAAGCTGTTTTTGTCACCCCAGGTGCAACTGGACATGCCCAGCGCGCCAGAACAATCGGAAGGAGAACCGAGCAACGCCTCGACCTCAGCCTTGGGCATGCCCGTGGACAGCTTCGAATAGTTTGCCTGGGTGACCTTGCTGCACGCGGCCAGCAGCACGCAGAACGACAACAGAGCAAGAGAACGCAACGACATGGGGAGAAACTCCTGGGGACGAAAAGGTCGACGCGGGGCCTACCGCAAGCTTAGAAGAGAAAACCGCCATCTGGTTCCCGAGCCTACGAGCTTTTCTTACAGGACTTTCCTTTGCAGATCAGTTCTTTTGCAAGCAGGCCGCCACAAGCCATGCTGTCGACAGCCATCAGTCAAACGACAGAGCCCTGATCGAGCTACACCAGTTTGCGGGACACGCCCTCTCCAGTTCGTCGAGATAGAGAGGCAAGATCCGCTAAAACATGGCAGATTGTCGCCCCCTCGTTGAACTCCCCCCTGCGACAGCTATTTCATGACCAGAAATTTCAAATTCAGCCACAAGATTCTCCTGGCTGCGGCCCTCGTGGTCGCCGTGGCATTCGCCTGCTTCATCCTGTTCAACGACTATCGTCAGCGCCAGGCGCTATACAACAGTACCCAGACTTCGATGCAGGAGCTGGGTAGTCTGACCAGCAGCAACGTCCAGACCTGGCTGGAAAGCCGCATCCAACTGCTGCAATCGCTATCGCAGCAGATTGCCGTCGACGGCAGCTCCGCCGGCAGCCTCAAGCGCGCCGTCGGCCTGCCCGCCTACAGCAGCAACTTCCAGTTGAGCTATTTCGGCAGCCAGGAAGGCGTGATGTTCTCGGTGCCGGCCGCCAGCCGTCCCGCCGACTACGACCCACGCGCCCGTGGCTGGTACAAGGCGGCCAACGCGGCCCAGCAGACCATCGTCACCGACCCCTACATCGCCGCCTCGTCGGGCAAGCTGGTGATCACCGTGGCCACCCCGGTAAAGCATCAGGACAAGTTCATTGGCGTCAGCGGCGCGGACATCGATCTGGGCAGCGTCAGCACCATCATCAACTCGCTGAACTTCGGCGGCCACGGCCACGCCTTCATCGTCAGCGCCGATGGCAAGATCCTGATTCACCCAGACAGCAAACTGATCCTCAAGAATCTCGCCGAAGCCTATCCCGACGACACCCCGAAGATCAGTTCCGGACTGAAACAGGTCACGCTGGACGGCAAACCCCAGTTCATTTCCTTCACCCACGTCAACGGCGTGCCATCGACCGACTGGTACGTGGCCCTGGTACTGGACAAGGACACCGCCTTCTCGATGCTCAGCGAATTCCGCACCTCGGCGATCGTTGCCATGGTGATCGCCGTGATCATCATCATCGCCCTGCTGGGCATGCTGATTCGCGTCCTGATGCAGCCACTGCACCTGATGGGCCGGGCCATGCACGATATCGCCGAAGGCGAAGGCGACCTGACCAAACGCCTGACCATCCACGCCCATGACGAATTCGGCACCCTGGGTATATCGTTCAACCGTTTCGTCGAGCGTATCCACACCTCGATCCGCGAAGTGGCCTCGGCCACCGGCCAGGTCAACGAGGTCGCCTTGCGGGTGGTCAGTGCCTCCAACTCATCGATGCTCAACTCCGACCAGCAGGCCAACCGCACCAGCAGCGTGGCGGCGGCCATCAACCAGCTCGGCGCCGCAGCCCAGGAAATCGCCCAGAACGCCGCCCTTGCCTCGCAGCATTCGAGCGAAGCACGCAACCTCGCCGAAGACGGTCAGCACGTGGTAGACAAGACCATCGGCGCGATCCAGCAACTGTCGGCACAGATCAGTGACTCCTGCGGCAATATCGAGACCCTGAACAGCAACACGGTGAACATCGGCCAGATCCTCGAAGTGATCACCAGCATTTCCCAGCAGACCAACCTGCTGGCGCTCAACGCGGCCATCGAAGCGGCGCGGGCCGGTGAAGCCGGGCGCGGATTTGCCGTGGTTGCCGACGAAGTGCGCAACCTCGCCCATCGCACCCAGGATTCGGCGCAGCAGGTGCAGAAGATGATCGAGGCGTTGCAGGTCGGCGCCCGCGAGGCGGTCACCATCATGACCGACAGCCAGCGCCAGAGCGAAAACAGCGTCGGCATCGCCAACCAGGCAGGCGAACGACTGGGCAGCGTGACCCAGCGAATCGGCGAAATCGATGGTATGAACCAATCGGTGGCGACCGCCACCGAGGAACAGACTGCCGTGGTGGAATCGATCAACGTCGATATCACCGAGATCAACACCCTCAACCAGGAAGGCGTGGAGAACCTGCAGGCCACCTTGCGCGCCTGTGCCGACCTGCAACAGCAGGCGGCACGCCTGAAGCAACTGGTGGGAAGTTTCCGGATCTGACGGCGAGCCACCTTTGGGGCGAGCTGGCTTGCCCGCTCGCCACAAGAGGCCATTCAACAGACAGCAGGGCTCGGCTCGCGGTCTCTGCTGATACGCTTGCCAAACCACAGCGTGCGCTTGTCAGCCCCGATCTCGCTGGGCTGGTCGGCTGAACCGAACCACCCTTCGAGCAGCGGCTGCCAAGGCGCGGGCAGGGGTTTATGCCTTGTGGTAAGCGGTGACCCGCTCCACTTCTTCCTTCGAACCGAGGAACACCGCCACGCGCTGGTGCAGACCTTCGGGCTGGATGTCGAGGATACGCTGGTGGCCGTCGGTGGAAGCACCGCCCGCCTGCTCGATCAGGAAGGACATCGGGTTGGCTTCGTACATCAGGCGCAGCTTGCCCGGCTTGGATGGCTCACGGCTGTCGCGTGGGTACATGAACAGGCCACCACGGGTCAGGATGCGATGCACGTCGGCCACCATGGCGGCAACCCAGCGCATGTTGTAGTTCTTTTTCAGCGGACCTTCTTCACCGGCCAGCAACTCGTCGACGTAACGCTGTACCGGGGCTTCCCAGTGGCGCTGGTTGGACATGTTGATCGCGAATTCCTGGGTGGAAGCCGGGATGGTGATGTCTTCGTGAGTCAGCACGAAGCTGCCCATTTCACGGTCCAGGGTGAAGCCCTTGACGCCATCGCCCAGGGTCAGGATCAGCATGGTCTGTGGGCCGTAGATCGCGTAGCCGGCAGCGACCTGTTGGGTACCCGGCTGCAGGAAAGCCTTTTCGTTCAGGGCTTCGTTCTGGCTCAGGTATTCGTTCGGGCAACGCAACACCGAGAAAATGGTACCGACCGGCGCGTTGATATCGATGTTCGACGAGCCGTCCAGTGGGTCGAATACCAGCAGGTAGGCGCCTTTCGGGTACTTGCCGGGAATCTGGTAGGCGTTGTCCATTTCCTCGGACGCCATGCCGGCCAGGTGGCCGCCCCACTCGTTGGCTTCGAGCAGGATTTCGTTGGACAGCACGTCGAGTTTCTTCTGTACTTCGCCCTGCACGTTCTCGGTGCCCATGCTGCCCAGGACACCACCCAGCGCGCCCTTGGAGACGGCATGGCTGATTTCCTTACAGGCGCGCGCGACCACTTCGATCAGGAAACGCAGATCGGCAGGCGTATTGTTGCTGCGGGTCTGCTCAATCAAATAGCGACTCAGGGTAACGCGGGACATGGATGACTCCGGAGAAAGGGGGGCTTGAAAACCCGCGCAGTTTAACGCGAGTCGCGCTGCAAATCCTCATGCTCAGACACAGATGACGCACAGAGAGTTCACAGGTCGGCTTCAGCGTAGTCCAAAAGCGCTGCCAGGCCGCGTCCGTAGAGGCCCGAATCATGGCTTCCCCAGACTGCGACCTCTCTCTGTCGCCCCACCATCAGGCCTGCGGCTTGCGCAGCATGCTGAACGCCATGCCACCCAGCGCCGCCACGCCCAACAGCAGCACCGCCCACAAGCCGATCTTCTTCCAGTCGGTCGCCGGCGGCGTCACGGTCTGCGGAACTTGCGGCGCCACCGCCTGCGCCGTGCCCGCAGTGGCCTTGCCGATCCCGGCCAGACGCTGCGGACTGTAGTCGGGGATCAACGTCGACAGCGGCAGGTTCGCCGCATTGACCGTCGCATTCCCCAACGCCAGGGAATACGGCCCGTTACCCCGTGCCAGGAACACCAGTTGTGTCGGGTGCACGGCATAACTCAAGGCCGGAGCGGTCGCGCCAAGCCCACCACCACGCTCATCGACCACCAGTTTCAATTGCGCAACGGTGTCACCGGAAAGCTCCAGCGTGTCCTGCTGCACCTCCTCGCCACCCTGCGTCAGCCGATAGAGCAAGCCGCTGGTCAGGGCCTGCCATGCCTGATTGCCCGTACGCCGACCGTACAGACGCACCGGCGCCAGGCTGTTGGGCTGGGCCAGCTGGACCCGGACCTGTTCCAGATCCAGCCCGGTGGGTAACGTCCAGGTGTACTCGCCTGCCTGGGTGGTGCTGCCAGCCAACGGCTGCGACCAGACCAGCGGCGACACCGACAGGCTGCTGGTGCTGCTCACCAACTGCGCCGCACTCAACACCGGTGCCGACTGCGGCGACTGCCACAACAAACGCAGGTAGCGCGCCGACTGACCGGGCAGGTTCACTTCACGCTGCTCGATGCGTTCGTCGGCAAAGGACAGTCGCGCCACCTGGCCATCGCCCCAGGACTGCCAATGTTGCAGATCGTCGCTGGCCTCGATACTGAAACGCTGGAAACCCTCGCGCTCACTGGTCCAATCAAGCACCAACTGCTGCAACGGCGCCTTGATCGCACTGGCATCGAGCAACCAGCCACGCAGCACTTCCTCACCGGCCTCCAGTTGGCTGGTAGGGCTCACCTCGACCAGCGTACCGCTGGTCGTCGCCTGGACACGCACGCTGGGTGCCGCCTGGGGCGCATCGGCCGAGCTGAAGAGCGGGAACCACTTCACATCGGTCTGGCTGCGCTGTTGCGTCGACTGCGCCTGCTCCTTGACCAGGGCATAGGCCTGGGGCTCGCCTGCCGCGTTGAATACCCGAACGTCGTTCAAGTCGGCCTGACGGGCCTGCGCCTGCAAAGCCAGCGGCAGCTCCAGTCGGTACCAGGGGCCTTCACCGCTCACGGTCAAGGGCACCAGAGTGGCGTAATCCAAGGGTTTTTCCTGGGCCAGCAATGGCGCGCTCAGGCACAACAGCAGCACGCCCAGGCAACCCGGGCTCAACGTGCGAATCAAGACGACACTCCTTCAGTTGGTGCCTCGGACAATTCAACCTCCGCGCGCTTGGGCGGCAGCGGCGCGAAATAGCCCACCACCAGCATCAATACACCAACGCCGATGAACGAGACAATTCGCGCCAGCCCGCCACGGTTGCTCAGTTCGACGAAAAACAGTTTGGCAACCACCACCGCGATCAACGCGGCACCGATCAGCCAGACTTCGCGCCGATGGCGCAGATGGCCGCCAATCATAAGGCTCAGGGCAATCAGGCTCCAGGCGATCGACAGACCCGCCTGAACCAGCATCGATGCCAGCAGTGCATCGAGTTCGAACGCCACACCACCCCAATGGTGGGCTGCACGCATCACCAGCGCCGTGACAAAAGCGAACAGCGACAGGCCAGAAACCGCCTGGGCGGCCAACTCGGCATGGGCGGCACGAACGCCCAACTGGGGCACGGAACTGCGCGACCAGATATAGACACTCCCCAGAGCGAACAACAGCCCCAGTTCCAGCGGGTTGAGCAGCGGCACATACGGCAGCGGCTCGGCGTGACCGTCACTGAAGCTGTTGGCCAGCCAGAACCAGCCGAGCATCAACAACGCCAGCGGTGCGGCAGCGTACAGACGGTACTCGCGCGCATGGGCGGCGATCGGCCATGGCCACTCGCGCGGCGCGGCCATCAGTAGCAGGTACAGGCTCGGCAGGATCGCGTAACCCAGCCAGCGCCAGGCATTGTAATGCTCCGACAACAGCAGCAGGCCGTAGCGCAGCTCCAGCGCCAATACACTGATGATCAGCCAGCAGCCCAACACATGGGCGCAACTGAGTAGCCGCGCCGGCAACTGCGGCGCCAGCTTGCGCAATGACAGCAGGTGCACGGCAAACAGCGCCGGCCACACCAGCCAGCCGAAGTGCGCCGCCGGGTTGTAGATTCGCACCCAGTCCAGCAGCAGTATCAACCCGGCCACCGGCACCAGCAGGGTGCACAGCAGCGCCAGGTCCGACCAGCGCAGGCGCAGGGCCAGCAACGTCCACAGCGCCACGCTGGCGGCGGTCATGGCCAGCATCCAGGACGCCCAGGTCGCCGATGCGGCGAACAGCATGATTTCAGCCGCCCATGCCAATACCCACCAGCCCGTGCCCCAGATCAGCAACACCCGGGACAGGCGCCGCAGGCTCAAGGCATCGAACACCGTCGGCTGGCTGTCGCGCTGCAGGCGCCAGGCGCCGACGAAAGCGGCCAGCCCAAGCACCATCGGCGTCCAGAAACCACTGTGGGCGAGCAGGCGTAGGCCCTCGTTATTGAAGTAGCCGAATTGCCCCAACCCTTCGAGCAGGAATGCGCCGCCACCGATCAGTTGCAGCAGCAGGCCGAACAGGAAACTCAGGCGCTGGCGCAGATACAGGCTCAGCCAGATGATCAGCAGGCCGCTGGCGGCCCAGACACCACTGGCCGTCGCCCACGGCAGCACGAACAGAACCGCCAGGTTGATCAGCACCAATCCGGCCAGCAGCACCACCGACAGCCCACGCAACAGCCGGGCATCGTTACGCACCATCTCGTCACGCGCGGCCAGCAGCATCCCGCCGATCAGCGACAGGCCGATCAACGAAGCACTCATCAAGCCGCCCCAACCGGCGCTGAACACCGCCGTCGATTCGCCTTCGGCGCCCTGCAGCCGTGCCAGAAACAACGCCCCGCCGAGCAGTTGCACGGCAAATGCGCTGAACAGGAACGCCCGCGATTGCAGGCGCAGACCGACGAACAACGTCGCCAGGCCGGCCAGCGCCCAACAGATGGCGGTGCCCTGGCTGAAGAAGAACAACGGGGCCAACAGATAGAGGAACCCCAGCCCCAGGCAAGCCAGCACCGGTACCCCACGCCGCTCCCAGTGCGCCGCCTGCCCGGGGGCGGCCTGGCGCAGTTGCCAGAAGCTGAACAGCAAGGCCAATCCCAGCAGCAATGCACCCAGCGGCGCCGCATCGAGCAGGCTGTGCTCGCCGATCTGCAAGGTATCGAGGAACGCCAACGCCGAGCCCAATTGCAGCAACAGTGCGAAGATCCGCGCGAACGGCCGCTGCTGGCGCAGGCCCAGCCAGAACATACCTGCCCCTTCCACGGCCCAGGCGGCCGCCGTCCAGCGCGCATCGAGGCCCAGCGGAATCGCCAGGCTGGCGAAGATCACGCCCAGCGCCAGGCAGGTCTCGGCCAGCAGCAGCGCCCGGCCGCCCATCAGCAGGCGGGCCAGGCCCATGTAGATGATACCCAGCGCCAGCGCACTGAACGCGGCGGCGAATTCCAGGTGCTGGACCAGTGCGAACTGCAGCCCGAAGCCCACCAGCGGCGGGCCGAACAGCATCGTACCGTCGACATAGTCGCCCTGGCGCGCCGACCAGCGCAGCAACCCCTCACGACTGTCGTCTTGCGGCCCACCGGCCATCTCGCGCAGCTTGCGCCGGGCGAACAGCAGGCCGATAGCCAGGTACATCAGGAAGAACAGCACCAGGAACGGCTCGGTACTCCACAGCAGCTCGGGCTGATAGGAGCGCAGGCCCCAGGCGAAGCCGATACCGAAGGTGCCGACAAAACCGATCAGGTTCAGCAGGCGCCAGGCCTTGAACCAGGCGATCGCCAGAATGCCGCTGTTCAACAAGATGAAGTAGCTGAACAGGGCGACATGGTTGCCGGAACCGGTGGAGGTCAGGATCGGTGCGGCAAAACCACCCAGCGCCGCAGCGGCGGCCAGCCCGACGGCGTCCTGGGTCACGGCGAGAATCGCCGAGAACACCGTGACCGCGACCAGCAGGCCGAGAGCAGCCGAAGGGTCGAGCAATGGATGCAGGCGCATCGCGGCGAAGACCGTCAGGTACAACACCGCGATCCCGGTGCCCTGCAACATCAGGCCGTAGTTGCTGTTGCGCAGCCGCAGCCACCAGCCCAGGCCGAGCAGACCGAGGGCACAACCGGCGACCCCGGCGTAACGCAGTTCGACAGGCACCACCATGCCTTCAGTGGCATAACGCAGCAGGAACGCCAGACCGAGGAACAGCAGCAGCACGCCGACCCGCAGCACAGTGTTACCACCGAACAGCCAGTTGCGCGCGCCAGCCACGGCACGTTCGATCAGATTCGGTTCACGCGGTGCGCGCGGAGCAACTGGCGCGACCGGCTCGCGGAGTTCGACCGGCTCCGGCGCCCAGGCATCGATTTCGGGGCGCACGGCCTGGGGCTCGTTGCGCCTCGCCGGTTCCTGCAGGTCTTGGGGCAGTTCCCAGATCAGTTCGGGGACGGCACGCAGCGCTTGGGCAATTTCTTCGACAGCCGGTTCGGCCGCCTGGGCCGGCGCGGCGGCAGGTGTTTCATCGACAACGATGGGGGTGGGCTCGACGGCAGCGGAAACAGGCGACTCGGCTCGGCTGACGCCAGTAACCTCCAGTTCACGCACTCGCTGCTCGACAGTGGCCAAGGCCTGTTGCGTTTGCTGTAAGCGGGCTTCCTGGCTGGAAGCCTGACGACCCAGACTCCTGAGGCGGAACGCCTGGCCAATCACCAGGCCCATCAATGCACCGATCAGGGCGTCGAGGATGATCTCGTCGATCATCCAGCCCAACACCAACCCGACCAGCATCAGAATCCATTGCATGCACGATATCCCTCAGCGGCTTAAGCCGGATCGGGCCCGGACAGCCCCGCCCCCGCCGATACCGTAGGAGCAGGGCTTGCCCGCGAAGCTTTTGGCGGCCTTGATGGCCTCTTCGCGGGCAAGCCCTGCTCCTGCAGAAACGGGACCGATGTGCTGTCCGGCAAGGTGTTGCGCCCCCGGCCAATCTGCCGCGTAGTATATCGATCCGGCCCCGCCAGAGTGGGGCCGGCCTCACAACTTATTGCAAAAGATTACTCAAGTGCCTTCCAGATTTCGGTCGCGTATTCGCGAATGGTCCGGTCCGACGAGAACCAGCCCATCCGTGCACTGTTAAGTACGGCAGAACGCCACCACTCCTTGCTGTCGTGCCAGTGCGCCTCGACCTTGCCCTGGGCAGCCCAGTAAGTATCGAAGTCGGCACAGACCAGGAAACGATCGTAGTCGACCAGCGAGTCGACCAGGCCAACGTAACGCCCCGGATCGTCCGGGGAAAACACCCCGCCCCGAATGGCCTGCAGCACGTCATTGAGGCGATGGGACGCGGCCACGTCCTGCGCCGCACTGAACTCGCCGTTGCGCTTGCGCGATTCGACCTGCTGGGCACTGAGGCCGAAGATGAACATGTGTTCCTGGCCGACCCGCTCGCACATTTCCACGTTGGCACCGTCCAGGGTGCCGATGGTCAGCGCGCCATTGAGGCCGAATTTCATGTTGCTGGTGCCCGAGGCCTCGAACCCGGCCGTGGAAATCTGCTCCGACAGGTCCGCCGCCGGGATGATGCTTTCCGCCAGGCTGACGTTGTAGTTGGGCAGGAACACCACCTTGAGCAGGCCACGCACGGTCGGGTCATTGTTGACCGTGCGGGCGATGTCATTGGTCAGCTTGATGATCAGCTTGGCCTGGTGATAACTCGCCGCAGCCTTGCCGGCGAAGATCTTCACCCGAGGCACCCAATCGGTTTCCGGCTCGGCGCGAATCGCCTGGTACAGCGCCACGGTGTGCAGCAGGTTGAGCAACTGGCGCTTGTACTCGTGGATACGCTTGACCTGCACATCGAACATCGCCGCCGGGTTGACCGCGATACCCAGGCGATCCTGGATCAACGCCGCCAGGGCGCGCTTGCTGTGCAGGCGCTGCTCGGCGAACTGCTTGCGAAAACCGGCCTTCTCGGCGAACGGCTCCAGCCCCTGCAGCAGATCTTCGGGATGATCGAGCACTTCGGGGCCCAGGGCATCGACCATCATCTCGGTCAGCCGCGGGTTGGCCTGGTACAGCCAACGGCGGAAGGTGATGCCGTTGGTCTTGTTGTTGATCCGGTCCGGGTAGAGCTTGTGCAGTTCGGAGAACACCGTGCTGCGCATCAACTGCGTGTGCAGCCCGGACACGCCGTTGACACTGTGGGAGCCGAGAAACGCCAGGTTGCCCATGCGCACCCGGCGGCCGTTGTCCTCCTCGATCAGCGACACCGAGCGCAGCACGTCGAAATCGTGAATGCCCTTGGCCCGCAGCGAGTCGATATGCTGGGCGTTGATCAGGTAGATGATCTGCATGTGGCGCGGCAACATGCGCTCCATCAATCCCACCGGCCAGGTTTCCAGGGCTTCCGGCAACAGGGTGTGATTGGTATAGGAAAGCGTCTCGACGGTGACCTGCCAGGCCGCATCCCAGGTGACCCCATGCAGGTCCACCAGTTGCCGCATCAGTTCGGCGACCGCAATCGAGGGGTGCGTATCGTTGAGTTGGATGGCCGCATGTTCGCCAAGGCTGAGCACCGAGTCATGCATGTTCTTGTGCCGCCGCAGCAAGTCCTGCAACGACGCCGAGACGAAGAAGTATTCCTGGCGCAAACGCAGTTCCTGGCCGGCCTCGGTGCTGTCCGCCGGGTAGAGCACGCGAGAGATGCTTTCCGCCCGGGCAACCTCGGCCACCGCGCCGAGGTGATCACCGGCGTTGAAACGCTCCAGGTGCAGTTCTTCCGTCGCCCGGGCCCGCCATAGGCGCAAGGTATTCACGCTGGCGCCGCGCCAACCGACCACCGGCGTATCGTAGGCGACCGCCCGCACGGTTTCCGCCGGCCACCAGACCTGCCGGGCCTGGCCGGTTTCGTCATGTACGGTTTCGACACTGCCGCCAAAGCCCACCGGGTAGATCACCTCGGCCCGCTCGAACTCCCAGGGGTTGCCGAAGTCCAGCCAGTTCTCGGTCTGTTCCTGCTGCCAGCCGTCGACGATGGCCTGACGGAACAGCCCGTGCTCATAGCGGATGCCATAACCGTGGCCGGCGATGCCGAGGGTCGACATGCTCTCCATGAAACAGGCCGCCAGCCGCCCCAGACCGCCGTTGCCGAGTGCCGCGTCGGGTTCGAGCAGGCGGATGCGCTCCAAGTCGACACCGAGGTCCACCAGCGCCTCACGGGCGATATCCAGCAGGCCGAGGTTGCTCAGGCTGTCGTAGAGCAAGCGGCCGATGAGGAATTCCAGGGAAAGGTAATAGACCCGCTTCTGTCCCTTGCGATAGATCTGTCGCGTGTGATCCATCCAGTGCTCGACAATATGGTCGCGGGCGGCCAGGGCAATGGCCTCGAACCAGTCGTGATCGAAGGCATGGTCGGGATCCTTACCCACGGCGTAGGTAAGTTTGGCAAGGACGGCGGCACGAAAGGCAGCCACCTCAGTTTCACGGACAAGCGTTTCCTGAGACATCGATGCGACCTCTAGCGAGATGGACGATTTGAAAGCCGAGTTGTCTGAGCCTAGTCGGTTCGACACAAGGCGATGGCTCTGGTTCGGGGTTTTTTCCGAATGGCGCGACAAAGGCCGGTAAATCCGGGGGGATGCGCAAACCCGGGATCCGCGAAAAATTTTCCGGCAAAGTCGTGATTGTGCGAAAAACCGCCAAAAGGTTGTTCACAAATCCACAAGCCCCGGTATGATCGCGCGCCCGATACACCCCTGGACGCCACCTGATGAAACCGACCCTGATCGCTGCCGCGGAACTCGACCGCCTCGAAACCTGGCAGAAGTACTCCAGCCACATGTGCGGGGGCTGCATGTCCAGCTGCTGCACGCTGCCTGTGGAAGTGAAGATCAAGGACCTGATCCGCATCGGCATCGTCGATGAGTTCGAGCGCGGTGAGCCGGCGAAAAACATCGCCAAGCGCCTGCAGAAGGAAGGCATCGTCGAGCGTTACAACCAGAAGTCCGAGATCTTCACCCTGCAGCGCATGAGCAACAACGACTGCCTGTACCTGGATCGCAAGACACGGCTGTGCACCATTTACGAAAAACGCCCGGACACCTGCCGTAACCATCCAAAAATCGGGCCACGTCCAGGGTATTGCGCCTACAAGCCCAAGCCGCAGGAGCGCCAGGCGCCAAGCCGGAACCTGGAACGCTTCTGATCCTGACACGCAGCCTGTAACCCGCTCATGGCTCCGCCCCTGTGGTGAGCGGGCTTGCAAGCGCCGGGGCCGCGCAGCGACCCCAAGACCTGCCACCACGGTGTATCAGGCACAACGCGCCCACCGGGTCTACGGCTGCACTGCAGCCGAGCGCAGGCAAGCCTACTCGCCACAGAATGCGGCGCCGCTACAAAGGTCCCGTTCACTTGCAGGGCCAGGCTCACTGACAGAGCCCAGCACAGTTGCACAGCCCGGCTCACTTCTCACAGACATAAAAAAACGCCCCCGGCCTTTCGACCGGGGGCGTTTTTCATTCAGCCGGGGCTAGAAGATCAAGCCTTGGCTTTCTTGGCAGCGCGGGTACGCTCGCTTTCGTCCAGGATCTTCTTGCGAAGACGGATGGACTTGGGCGTGACTTCGCACAGCTCGTCTTCCTGGATGTATTCCAGAGCCTGTTCCAGGGTGAAGCGAACAGGTGGGACCAGAGCGATGGTTTCGTCTTTACCCGAAGCACGCATGTTGTCGAGCTTCTTGCCCTTGGTAGGGTTGACGCCCAGGTCGTTGTCGCGGCTGTTCTGACCAACGATCTGACCGTTGTAGATCTCCTGGCCGTGTTCTACGAACAGCTTGCCGCGAGCCTGCAGGGTTTCGAGCGAGTAGGTCAGCGCCTTGCCGGTTTCAACCGAAACCAGTACGCCGTTCTGACGGCCGGACATGTGGCCCGACTTGACGGTGTCGTAACGGTCGAAGATCGAGGTCAGGATGCCAGCACCGTTGGTCAGGGTCAGGAACTGGTTACGGAAACCGATCAGACCGCGAGCAGGGATGTTGTACTCAAGACGTACACGGCCCTTGCCATCCGGAACCATGTTGCTCAGGTCGCCCTTACGCAGGCCCATCTCTTCCATGACCTTGCCCTGAGCTTCTTCAGGGATGTCGATGGTGACGTTCTCGTACGGTTCCTGCTTGACGCCGTCGACTTCACGAATGATCACTTCCGGACGGCCCAGGGCCAGTTCGAAGCCTTCGCGACGCATGGTTTCGATCAGTACCGAGAGGTGCAGCTCACCACGGCCGGAAACCTTGAACTTGTCAGCCGAGTCGCCTTCTTCAACGCGCAGTGCAACGTTGTACAGCAGCTCTTTGTCCAGACGGTCCTTGATGTTCCGGGAGGTCACGAACTTGCCTTCCTTACCGCAGAATGGCGAGTCGTTTACCTGGAAGGTCATGGAAACGGTTGGCTCGTCAACGGTCAGCGGCTTCATCGCCTCGACGGTCAGTGGGTCGCACAGGGTGTCGGAGATGAACAGCTCTTCGAAGCCGCTGATGCAGACGATGTCGCCGGCAGCTGCTTCTTCGACGTCGACGCGGTGCAGACCGTGGTGACCCATCAGCTTGAGGATACGACCGTTGCGACGCTTGCCGTCAGCACTGATCGCTACAACCGGGGTATTGGGCTTGACGCGGCCACGAGCGATACGGCCAACACCGATGACGCCCAGGAAGCTGTTGTAGTCCAGTGCCGAGATTTGCATCTGGAACGGACCTTCACGGTCAACGTTCGGCGCAGGGACGTGGTCGACGACCGCCTGGTACAGCGGGGTCATGTCTTCGGCCATGTCGGTGTGATCCAGACCGGCGATGCCGTTGATGGCCGAGGCGTAGACGACTTTGAAGTCCAGCTGTTCGTCGGTAGCACCGAGGTTGTCGAACAGGTCGAAGATCTGGTCCAGAACCCAGTCAGGACGCGCGCCCGGACGGTCGACCTTGTTGATCACGACGATCGGTTTCAGACCGGCTTCGAACGCCTTCTTGGTCACGAAACGGGTTTGCGGCATAGGGCCGTCCTGGGCGTCGACCAGCAGCAGCACGGAGTCGACCATCGACATGACACGCTCAACCTCGCCACCGAAGTCGGCGTGGCCGGGGGTGTCGACGATGTTGATGTGGTAGCCGTTCCAGTTGATGGCGGTGTTTTTCGCCAGAATGGTAATGCCGCGCTCTTTTTCCTGGTCGTTGGAGTCCATCACGCGCTCGTCGTTGAGCTCGTTGCGCTCCAGGGTGCCGGATTGACGCAGGAGTTTGTCTACCAGGGTGGTTTTACCATGGTCAACGTGGGCGATGATGGCGATGTTGCGTAGATTTTCGATCACTTGTGTATCTCGATCAGAGGATTCGGTGTGCTGACAAGTCTTGGCAGCGATTGACGGTAGTGTCTGGCGTGGCCGTTACAGCTTGACGGCGGCGTCGGGTGGCCGGTGACGCAGGCCACAGGCAAACAGCCCCGGGCACTTAGCTCGGTCGATAAACGCGCACATTGGCATGCCCCTCACTGAGCAGATGGTGGGCATGCAGGCGACTCATCACGCCTTTGTCGCAATACAGCAGGTACTGGCGAGTAGGGTCCAGTTCCTTGAAACGAGCATTCAGTGCATAGAACGGCATCGTTTGTACCTCGATGCCAGCCAGACCCAGCGGTTCATCGTCAACGGCATCCGGGTGCCGGATGTCGATCACGATATGCCCCGCCAGCGCCTCGCTGACCTCTTCGATCTGCAAATCCTGGCCCAGTTCGTCGATCACATGATCGATCGAGACCAGCTTGGCGCGCTCGAGCGCACGCTCGAGGATCGCCATGTCGAACGCTTTCTCTTCGTGCTCCACGCGGTAACGCTTGGCGTGGGTCTTGGGGTTGACCGAAATCACCCCGCAGTATTCAGGCATGTGCCGGGCGAAGTTGCCGCTACCGATCTGGTCGGCCAGATCGATGATGTCCTGCTTGTGACTGGCGATCAGCGGGCGGATCACCAGCTTCTCGGTCACGCAGTCGATCACCGACAGATTCGGCAGCGTCTGGCTGGACACCTGGGAAATCGCCTCGCCGGTCACCAGCGCGTCGATGTGCAGCCGTTCGGCCATCGACGATGCCGCGCGCAACATCATACGCTTCAATACGACGCCCATATGACCGTTATCGACTTTGCCGAGAATTTCTCCCAGCACTTCCTCGAACGGTACGCTGATGAACAGCACGCGATGGGAGCTGCCGTACTTCTTCCACAGGTAGTGGGCGACTTCCATCACCCCCAGCTCATGGGCGCGGCCGCCCAGGTTGAAGAAGCAGAAATGGGTCATCAGACCGCGACGCATCATCTGATAGGCGGCGACGGTGGAATCGAAGCCACCGGACATCAGCGTCAGGGTCTGCTCCACCGAGCCCAGCGGGAAGCCGCCGAGGCCTTCATGCTGGCCGTGGATGACGAACAACCGCTTGTCGCGAATCTCGATTCGCACCTCGACCTGCGGGTCTTTCAGGGAGATCCCCGCCGCACCACATTCACGCCGCAGCCGGCTGCCGACGTATTTCTCGACGTCCATGGAGCTGAAACTGTGCTTGCCGCCACGCTTGCAACGCACCGAAAAGATCGTGCCCGGCAGCACGTCGGCATAGTGCAGCAGGCACTTGGCGGTGATGTCGTCGAAGTCGCCCAGCGGGTACTCGTCGACCTGCAGCAGGTGCGCGATACCCGGCGTACAGCACAGGCGCTCCTTGAGCTCCTGCAAGGCCCTGGGCTCGGTCAGCGCAGTTTCCAGCTCGAGGTTGTCCCACACGCCATTCACCACCACGGCCGGGTCCAGATCTTTGAGCACGGCACGGATGTTCTTCGCCAACTGGCGGATGAAACGCATCCGGACAGGGCGACTCTTGATGGTGATTTCGGGGAAGACTTTTACGATTAGTTTCATGAAAACAGCGCGCGCCGGGCTGGCCGAAAAAGTGGGGCGCGGATTATAGCGGAAATTGCTCAAGGTTTGACCAGTTATTGTACGGACGGTTTTCGTCGCACCAAAAAAGGTCGTTTCGACATTTTTTGGCACTACAAAGGTGCAATCTATGCCCGGAAATTCCCCTATGCTGGCTGGAACGCTTGAGATTGGGGCAAAAAACCCATGACGGGGCACTGGCATGCAATTTGCTCCCTTGTGAGGCAGGTTGCCTTGGCCGACTATTCGCGCCGGCATCACTACTATTTCAGGGCTCATCCACTACCAGCCCGAAGCCACCCGGAGGACACCATGTCGAAGTCGGTTCAACTCATCAAAGATCATGACGTTAAATGGATTGATCTGCGCTTCACGGACACCAAAGGTACTCAGCACCACGTGACCATGCCGGCCCGTGATGCGCTGGACGACGAATTCTTCGAAATCGGCAAGATGTTCGACGGTTCCTCCATTGCTGGCTGGAAAGGCATCGAAGCCTCCGACATGATCCTGATGCCGGACGACAGCACTGCCGTGCTCGACCCGTTCACCGAAGAGCCAACCCTGATCCTGGTCTGCGACGTCATCGAGCCGTCGACCATGCAAGGCTACGATCGCGACCCACGTGCAATCGCCCGTCGTGCCGAGGAATACCTGAAATCGACCGGTATCGGCGACACCGCCTTCTTCGGTCCAGAGCCTGAGTTCTTCATCTTCGATTCGGTCAAGTTCAAGTCCGACATCTCCGGCTCCATGTTCAAGATCTTCTCGGAACAAGGTTCCTGGATGTCCGACCAGGACGTGGAAGGCGGCAACAAGGGCCACCGTCCAGGTATCAAAGGCGGCTACTTCCCGGTTCCACCGTTCGACCACGACCACGAAATCCGTACCTCCATGTGCAACGCACTGGAAGAGATGGGTCAGACCGTCGAAGTTCACCACCACGAAGTGGCGACTGCCGGCCAGAACGAAATCGGCGTGAAGTTCAACACCCTGGTTGCCAAGGCTGACGAAGTTCAGACCCTGAAGTACTGCGTACACAACGTGGCTGATGCCTACGGCCGTACCGCTACCTTCATGCCAAAACCGCTGTACGGCGACAACGGCTCGGGTATGCACGTTCACATGTCCATCTCCAAAGATGGCAAGAACACCTTCTCCGGCGAAGGTTATGCCGGCCTGTCCGATACCGCTCTGTACTTCATCGGCGGCATCATCAAGCACGGCAAGGCCCTGAACGGCTTCACCAACCCTTCGACCAACTCCTACAAGCGTCTGGTCCCAGGCTTCGAAGCTCCAGTGATGCTGGCCTACTCGGCTCGTAACCGCTCCGCCTCGATCCGTATTCCTTACGTCAACAGCCCCAAGGCTCGTCGTATCGAAGCACGCTTCCCGGACCCGGCTGCCAACCCATACCTGGCCTTCGCTGCTCTGATGATGGCCGGCCTGGACGGCATCCAGAACAAGATCCACCCAGGCGATGCCGCCGACAAGAACCTGTACGACCTGCCGCCTGAAGAGGCCAAGGAAATCCCACAGGTTTGCGGTAGCCTGAAAGAAGCCCTGGAAGAGCTGGACAAAGGTCGTGCGTTCCTGACCAAAGGCGGCGTTTTCAGCGACGACTTCATCGATGCCTACATCGAACTGAAGAGCGAAGAAGAAATCAAGGTGCGTACCTTCGTACACCCACTGGAATACGAGCTGTACTACAGCTGCTAATCCGGTGGCGCCCGTGCAAGCGGGCGCAGCTTGAGAAAATGCCCCGCATCGAAAGATGCGGGGCATTTTTCATGGGCGCTGGAAAAACCGGACGCCGACAGCGGTATTCGATAAAAATGCGCTGGCGCTGACAGGGCCTTGTGACGTTAACTCTGGCCCCTGCCCTCGCCCACGGAAAACTCGGAGCCCACGATGTCACCGCACAACCGCATTGCCAGCCTGCTGTTTGCCACTATCGTCAGCACCAGCGCGCTGGCCGCCCCCCCGCCCGCCCCCGAAAGCCTGGCCCCGCTGCTGCAGACCATCAGTGAACGCCTGACCATCGCCGACCAGGTCGCCCTGACCAAATGGGACAGCGGCAAGCCCGTCGAGGACAGCCTGCGCGAACAGCAGGTGATCGCCAACGCCGGGGAGAAGGCGCAGAACTATCAACTCAAGCCTGAAGAAATCAGCCCGTTCATCTCGGCACAGATCGAAGCCAACAAGCTGGTGCAGTACGCACTGCTGGCCAAATGGCGGGATGCGGGCAAGGCCCCGGTGATCGCCAGACCCGACCTGGTCAAGCAGATCCGCCCGGTGCTGGATCAACTGCAGATCAAGCTGCTGCAGCAATACGCCGCGTTCGCCCCGCACCGGCAAGACCCGCAGTGCCCGGTCTGGCTGGCTCAGGCGCGCCAAGACCTGGCCACGGACAGCATCCACGACCTCGCCCTGGTGCGCGCCGTGGGCGAATTGTGTCTGCGCCCACAGTGAAAGAACCGGTAGTTCTGCTCTATGCTGACGGTTTGTCAGGATCAGGACGCTCACCGGGAGCCGCCATGGGTCGAACCCTGCTCTATCTGCTGTTGGCCTTGGCCCTGCCCGTGTCAGCGCAGATCTACAAGTACACCGATGCCAACGGCAACACGGCCTACAGCAGTCAGCCGCCCGACGGCATCGCCGCCAAGACCCTGGAGCTGCCGCCGCTCAACAGCGTCGAGACGCAGAAGCCAGGCGTGGCCGCGCCCGCCCAACCGATAACCGCACAGCCGGCCAACGCCCTGCAGAGCGCGGCGCCCTACAGCGCGTTCGAACTGACGGATATCCCGACCGAGGAGGCCCTGCGCGCCAACAACGGTACCTTCACCGTCGGCGTGAAGATCGAGCCGCGCCTGCAACGCCAGCACCAGCTACGATTGGTGCTTGATGGCGCGCCCTACGGTCAGTCGAGCAACGTCCCGCGCCTGCAACTGGTGAACGTCGACCGCGGCGAACACACACTCGCCGTGCAGGCCCTGGACGGCGAGCAGGTTGTGCAGCAAAGCCCTGCCGTCACGTTCAGCGTGCAGCGGGTGCACAAACCTTGATCAGCCCATGAGCAGAGCATTCCTTCGGGCACTGGGCCTGGCCTCAACGCTCATCGCCCTGCCGGCGGTGGCCGAGGTCTACACCTACATCGACAGCCAGGGCAACCGGGTCTTTACCGACCAGCCCCATAAAGGTGCGACCCGCGTACCACTGGCACCCAGCAACCGCATGTCGGCCAACCCCCACCGCCCGACAGCCAAGCCTGCCACCAGCCAGGCCCACACCGCCCCCATCTTCCACTACCAGATGGTCCGCATCCTGGTACCCGATCCCGATGCCACGGTGCGCAGCGCCGAGGGTAATCTGATCGTCAGCGTCACCAGCGATCCCGGCCTGCAGACCGGCCATGGCTATCGCCTGCTGCTGGACGGCAAACCCACCGGGGCCGCTGGCACCAGCCCGGTGTTCGCCCTGGAAAACATCGACCGTGGCACTCACCAGCTCGCCGTGGAAATCCTCGACGAACAAGGCCGCATCGCCGAACGCACCGCCAACCAGCCCTTCCACATGGTGCGCATGTCCCTCAGCCAGAAACGCCAGGCACAGCCCTGCCAAATTGCCGATTACGGCCAGCGCCCGGAATGTCCATTGGCGGACAAACCCGCAGAAGAAAAAAGCAGCCTCCTGCCCTTTCTGTAGCGCGCGCCACAAAAGCACCAAAGCAGTGCAATAAACTACACATTCATCCGAACACGATCCCATTTTGGTTCGAAAATACCCGCCGCGCCCGGGAGAACGCCACCCAATCGAGCCTGAAACGCCCATTCCAGGCGATTCACGCTTCTTTTCGGAGCCTTGGTTTGTTTTTTGCATTTTCCCCATATCGGCGCCTTGTTCGCGCACCAACGGGCCCCATCCCGTTTGACATGCTCCAAAAGAGGTCCCATGACCATCAGCGACGCCCTGCACAGACTGTTACTCGACAACCTGACCACCGCAACCATCCTGCTCAATGCCGAACTGCGCCTTGAGTACATGAACCCTGCGGCCGAAATGTTGCTCGCCATCAGCGGCCAGCGCAGCCATGGTCAGTTCATCAGCGAGTTGTTCACCGAATCGAGCGAAGCGCTGAACTCCCTGCGCCAGGCGGTCGAGCAGGCGCACCCGTTCACCAAGCGCGAAGCCATGCTGACCGCCCTGACCGGCAATACCCTGACCGTCGACTATGCCGTGACTCCGATCCTCAGCCAGGGCGAAACCCTGCTGCTGCTGGAAGTCCATCCCCGCGACCGGCTGCTGCGCATCACCAAGGAAGAGGCCCAGCTGTCCAAGCAGGAAACCACCAAGATGCTGGTGCGCGGCCTGGCCCACGAGATCAAGAACCCCCTCGGCGGGATTCGCGGCGCGGCCCAATTGCTGGCCCGCGAGTTGCCGGAAGAAAGCCTCAAGGACTACACCAACGTCATCATCGAGGAAGCCGACCGCCTGCGAAACCTGGTGGATCGCATGCTCGGCTCGAACAAGCTGCCCTCGCTGGCCATGACCAATGTCCACGAAGTGCTGGAACGGGTCAGCAGCCTGGTGGAAGCCGAGAGCCAGGGTTGCATCACGCTGGTGCGTGACTACGACCCGAGCATCCCCGACCTGCTGATCGACCGCGAACAGATGATCCAGGCCGTGCTCAATATCGTGCGCAACGCCATGCAGGCCATCAGCAGCCAGAACGAGCTGCGCCTGGGCCGCATCAGCCTGCGCACCCGGGCCATTCGCCAGTTCACCATCGGCCACATCCGCCACCGCCTGGTGACCAAGATCGAAATCATCGACAACGGCCCGGGCATTCCTGCCGAACTTCAGGAAACCATCTTCTATCCAATGGTCAGCGGTCGCCCCGACGGTACCGGGCTAGGCCTGGCCATTACCCAGAACATCATCAGCCAGCATCAGGGCCTGATCGAGTGCGAAAGCCATCCTGGCCACACCACGTTTTCGATCTTCCTGCCCCTGGAACAAGGAGCCACATCGACATGAGCCGTAGTGAAACCGTGTGGATCGTCGATGACGACCGTTCTATCCGTTGGGTTCTGGAAAAAGCCTTGCAACAGGAAGGCATGACCACCCAGAGCTTCGACAGTGCCGATGGCGTGATGAGCCGCCTGGCCCGCCAGCAGCCGGACGTGATCATCTCCGACATCCGCATGCCCGGTGCCAGTGGCCTGGACCTGCTGGCGCGAATTCGCGAGCAGCATCCGCGCCTGCCGGTGATCATCATGACCGCCCATTCCGACCTGGACAGCGCCGTGGCTTCGTACCAGGGCGGTGCCTTCGAATACCTGCCCAAACCGTTCGATGTCGACGAAGCGGTCTCGCTGGTCAAGCGCGCCAACCAGCATGCCCAGGAACAACAGGGCCTGGATACGCCGCCGACGCTGACCCGCACCCCGGAAATCATCGGTGAAGCGCCGGCGATGCAGGAAGTGTTTCGCGCCATCGGGCGCCTGAGCCACTCCAACATCACCGTACTGATCAACGGCGAGTCCGGTACCGGCAAGGAACTGGTCGCCCATGCCCTGCACCGTCACAGCCCACGGGCCACATCGCCATTCATTGCGCTGAACATGGCGGCGATTCCCAAGGACCTGATGGAGTCGGAACTGTTCGGCCATGAAAAAGGCGCCTTCACCGGCGCTGCCAATCTGCGCCGTGGACGCTTCGAACAGGCCGACGGCGGCACACTGTTCCTCGACGAGATCGGCGATATGCCGGCCGACACCCAGACCCGTCTGTTGCGGGTACTGGCGGACGGCGAATTCTATCGGGTCGGCGGTCATACGCCGGTCAAGGTCGACGTACGCATCATCGCCGCAACCCACCAGAACCTGGAAACCCTGGTGCACGCTGGCAAGTTCCGCGAAGACCTGTTCCACCGTCTGAACGTGATCCGTATCCACATCCCGCGGCTGTCGGATCGTCGCGAGGATATTCCGACCCTGGCCAAGCACTTCCTCGGACGGGCGGCGCAGGAACTGTCGGTGGAGCCCAAACTGCTGAAGACGGAAACCGAGGAATACCTGAAGAACCTGCCGTGGCCGGGCAACGTGCGTCAGTTGGAAAACACCTGCCGCTGGATCACCGTGATGGCTTCCGGTCGCGAAGTCCATATCAGCGACCTGCCGCCGGAACTGCTGAACCTGCCACAGGATTCGGCGCCGGTGACCAACTGGGAACAGGCCCTGCGCCAATGGGCGGACCAGGCCCTTGCCCGGGGCCAGTCGAGCCTGCTCGACAGCGCCGTGCCGAGCTTCGAGCGGATCATGATCGAGACCGCGCTCAAGCACACCGCCGGCCGCCGCCGCGACGCCGCCGTGCTGCTGGGCTGGGGCCGCAACACCTTGACCCGCAAGATCAAGGAGTTGGGCATGAAGGTCGATGGCGGGGATGACGACGACAGCGAAGAAGCCTGAGCCCTCGTCGCATCGAACAAAACCCTCTGCAGCCAGGCTGCAGAGGGTTTTTTATTACCCAAGGGGAGCAGGTGCAAGGCTTGCAGGCCTCTTCGCGGGCAAGCCCGCTCCCACAGAAGCTGTGTCACACACACATTCTGCCCACGGCACCGACCTTGAGCTGGCTTGCCAGCGATCCGCCGCAGGCGGCCATCCGGCAACGCACCATGACAATGCACCCCGACCCGCCATCGAGCAGCTCACACCGACTCGCCGCCTCCAGCCCTTTTTCCACTCAAAAGCGAAAAGTCCCGGATTTCGGGGCCTCCAGCCACTTCAGAAAAATTTCGCACACAATCTTGAGTACTTTTCCAAAGCTGGCACGTCCTCTGCAATAGCTACTGTACTACCCAGTTTTGGGGACCTTGGTACAGGCAGGCCGGGGATTCCCCTTCTTTACACTCGGGACTCATACCGCTCAGAGCGACGAGTCCTACAAGCTTTGGGGACCCCGGTACAGGCAGGCCGGGAATCCTCATCTTTAATCCGGGATTCACTCCTCCCAGAGTGATCGATCCCAGCCGTTTTGGGGACCTTGGTACAGGCAGGCCGAGAATCCCTTCTTTACACCCGGGGCTCACACCGCTGTGAGCGACGAGCCCCACCGTTTCGGGAACCCTGGTACAGGCAGGCCAGGGATTCCCTCTTTAACAGCCGGGATTCGCAGCGCCCAGCGCGACGCGTCCCGAACCGTTCAGGGAGCTTTGGTACAGGCAGGCCGGAGATTCCCTCTTTTATTCCTCACGGAGATTGATCGCCAATCTCCAGCGCCCATCGACCTTGGCTCCGGCCCAATTGCCCTGCAAGGGCCGTGCGGCCACCACCGTCAACAACACCCCCTTGTCGGTCAGGCGCAAGCGCCAGTTGGCGTCCTTGCCGGCAATCTTCAGGCGACCGCCCTGAGCCCCCTGGGCCTTGCCTTCGGTATCGAACAACAGCGCCACGGTGCCATCCACCTGTTCGCCATGCACCTTCGGCTCGCTGGTAAACCACACCACCAAGCGATCGTCCGCCGCGTCGACCTGCTGCAACTGCGCCGGTTCGGGATTGGTCAGGCGGCCGATCATCAACCCCACCATCACCCCGAAAATCGCCAGGGACCCCATCACCCGCAGCATTAGCTTCGGCCGCGAGCCCTCTTCGGGGGTAGAATGCTGTCCATCTTCATCTTCGGAGCCGTGCATGTTTCACGTCATCCTTTTCCAACCAGAAATTCCGCCGAATACCGGCAACGTTATCAGGCTATGCGCCAATAGCGGCTGCCATCTGCATTTGATCGAACCCATCGGGTTTGAAATGGATGACAAGCGCCTGCGTCGGGCCGGCCTGGACTACCACGAATATGCCACGCTCAAGGTTCACCCGGACCTGGCCAGTTGCCTGGAAAGCCTCGGACACCCACGACTGTTCGCCTTCACCACCAAGGGCTCGCGGTTGTTCCACGATGCCCGCTTCGCCGAGGGCGACGCCTTTCTCTTCGGTCCGGAAAGCCGTGGCCTGCCTGCCGAAGTGCTCGACAGCCTGCCTGGCGATCAACGCCTGCGGCTGCCGATGCGCGAAGGCTGTCGCAGCCTGAACCTGTCCAATACCGTGGCCGTGGCGGTCTACGAGGGTTGGCGCCAACTGGGCTTTGCCTGAGCGGTATAAAAAAAGCGCCTTCAGGCGCTTTTTTCATGTGTATCGAGCACACATCCAAGCCGGCTCCTACAGTCCTTACTGGACAGTCGGCGAACCTTCCTGCTGCAGACGCTGCAGTTCCTGCGCATACAGGGCATCGAAGTTCACCGGAGCCAGCATCAGCGCCGGGAACGAACCACGGGTCACCAGGCTGTCCAGGGCTTCGCGAGCGTACGGGAACAGGATGTTCGGGCAGAACGCGCCCAGAGTGTGGTTCATCGACGCCGGGTCAAGGTTCTTGATCAGGAAGATACCCGCCTGCTGGACTTCAGCAATGAAGGCAACTTCTTCACCATTCTTGACGGTAACCGAGAGCGTCAGCACCACTTCGTGGAAGTCGTCTTCCAGGGCTTTCTGCCGGGTGTTCAGATCCAGGCCGACACTCGGCTCCCACTGCTGGCGGAAGATCGCCGGGCTCTTCGGCGCTTCGAAGGACAGGTCACGCACGTAGATGCGCTGCAGGGAGAATTGCGGTTGGCTTTCTTCGTCAGCGGCAGCAGTGTTCTGTTGGTCAGTCATGGCAGATCCTTCTTGATCTAGAGGTCTTTAAGGGGTTCAGAGTCAGACGTTGAGCAATGCGTCGAGTTTACCGCCGCGCTCGAGAGCGAACAGGTCGTCGCAACCACCGATATGCTGGTTGCCGATCCAGATCTGCGGCACGGACGTACGCCCGGCCTTGTGCGCCATTTCGGCACGCAACTGCGGTTTGCCATCGACCTTGATCTCTTCGAAGGCAACCTGCTTGCTCGCCAGCAGTTGCTTGGCGCGCGAGCAATAAGGGCAATAATCGCTGGAGTAGACGACAACCTGGGTCATATCACTTCACCAATGGCAGATTGTCGGCTTTCCAGCTGGAAATGCCGCCGGACAGCTTGGCTGCGGTAAAACCGGACTTGAGCAGTTCGCGGGCGTGAGTCCCCGAATGCTGGCCCTGGGCGTCGACTAGAATCAGGGTCTTGGCCTTGTACTTTTCCAATTCACCGACGCGCGCCATCAGCTTGTCCTGGGGAATGTTCAGCGCACCGACGATATGGCCGGCAGCAAAATCCTTGCTAGGGCGCAGGTCGATCACCACGGCCTGGTCCTTGTTGACCAGCGCGGTCAGCTGGCCGGTACTGAGGCTTGCGCCGCCACGGCTCATTTCATGGGCGATCAGCAGGGCCAGCAGCAGTACGAAGGCACCGGTCAGCAGGTAGTGGTTAGTGGCAAATGCAATCAGGTGATCGACCATCAGGAGGTTCCAGGGCGTTAAAATGTCGGCCAGTATACACAGCCGTCAAGGTCGGCCAAACCCCGCCTGGCGGTGACTACGTTTGAACTTGCCTTTAAACTGCGACTCTTTTTCCATGTTCTTTCAATCCAGCCGCGAGTGGGATCTATGACTGCCACGCCTAAACCTTTGGTCCTGATCATCCTGGATGGCTTCGGTCACAGTGAGAGCCAGGACTACAACGCTGTCTACTCGGCGAAGAAACCGGTACTCGATCGACTCACCGCGAGCATGCCCAACGGCCTGATCTCGGGCTCCGGCATGGATGTCGGCCTGCCGGACGGGCAAATGGGCAACTCGGAAGTCGGCCACATGAACCTCGGCGCCGGCCGGGTGGTGTACCAGGATTTCACTCGCGTCACCAAGGCCATCCGTGACGGCGAGTTCTTCGACAACCCAACCATCGGCAAGGCCGTGGACCAGGCCGTGGCCGCCGACAAGGCCGTGCACATTCTAGGCCTGCTGTCCGATGGCGGCGTACACAGCCACCAGGACCACCTGGTCGCCATGGCCGAACTGGCGTTCAAGCGCGGCGCGCAGAAGATCTACCTGCACGCCTTCCTCGACGGTCGCGACACGCCGCCCAAGAGCGCCCAGTCGTCCATCGAGCTGCTGGATGAAACTTTCCGCACCCTGGGCAAGGGCCGCATCGCCAGCCTGATCGGCCGCTACTTCGCCATGGACCGCGACAACCGCTGGGACCGCGTCGCACAGGCCTACAACCTGATCGTCGACGGCCAGGCCGAATTCCAGTCCGCCACCGCCCAGGAAGGCCTGCAGGCCGCCTACGAGCGCGGCGAAAGCGACGAATTCGTCAAAGCCACGTGCATTGGCGAGCCCGTGCGGGTCGAGGACGGCGACGCCGTGGTCTTCATGAACTTCCGCGCCGACCGCGCCCGCGAGCTGACCCGCGTGTTCGTCGAAGACGACTTCAAGGACTTCGAGCGCGCCCGTCAGCCCAAGCTGGCCGGCTTCGTCATGCTCACCCAGTACGCCGCAAGCATTCCTGCGCCCTCGGCTTTCGCGCCGGGCAGCCTGGAGAACGTGCTCGGCGACTACCTGGCGAAAAACGGCAAGACCCAGTTGCGTATCGCCGAGACTGAAAAGTACGCCCACGTGACCTTCTTCTTCTCCGGCGGTCGCGAAGAGCCGTTCCCGGGCGAGGAACGCATCCTGATCCCGTCGCCGAAAGTCGCCACCTACGACCTGCAACCGGAGATGAGCGCCCCGGAAGTCACCGACCGGATCGTCGATGCCATCGAAAACCAACGTTATGACGTGATCGTGGTCAACTACGCCAACGGCGACATGGTCGGCCACAGCGGCGTATTCGAGGCGGCCGTCAAGGCCGTGGAATGCCTGGATTTGTGCGTAGGACGAATCGTCGATGCCCTGGAAAAGGTCGGCGGCGAAGCGCTGATCACCGCCGACCACGGCAACGTCGAACAGATGGAAGACGAGAGTACCGGCCAGGCCCACACCGCCCACACCACCGAGCCGGTGCCGTTCATCTACGTCGGCAAACGTGACCTGAAGGTCCGTGAAGGCGGCGTGCTGGCGGATGTCGCACCGACCATGCTCAAGCTTCTGGGCCTTAAACAGCCCGAAGAGATGACCGGTACTTCGATCCTGACGGACCGTTAAAAGCTGAAAATCCGGCCGACAGCGTGCTGTCGGCCTACCTCTTTATCGGAAACGCCTGAAAGCAACCGCTTTTGGACGTTTTTTTTGCAACGCGTGGCGGGCATACTAGGCCGTCTCGTTTCCAGGTGTCGCCCGCCCCATGCTTCGCGCCCTTATCGCCCTAGCCCTGATCTGCCTGCTCCAACCGGCCTTTGCCGACGAGCGCGCACAAACCCAACAACAGTTGGACGCCACGCGTCAGGACATCGCCGAACTGAAGAAACTCCTGGGCAAGCTGCAGGAAGAAAAATCCGGCGTGCAGAAAGATCTGCGCGGCACAGAAACCGAGATGGGCAAGCTGGAAAAGCAGGTCGATGCACTGCAGAAAGATCTGAAGAAGAGCGAGAGCGAACTGCAGCGGCTCGATGGAGAGAAAAAAAAACTCCAGAGCGCGCGCACTGAACAGCAACGACTGATCGCCATCCAGGCCCGCGCCGCCTACCAGAGCGGCCGCCAGGAATACCTCAAGCTGCTGCTCAACCAGCAGAACCCGGAAAAATTCGCCCGCACCCTCACCTATTACGACTACTTGAGCAAGGCCCGCCTGGAGCAGTTGAAGAACTTCAACGAGACCCTGCGCCAGTTGGCCAACGTCGAAAAAGACATCAATCTGCAGCAGGCCCAATTGCTGGTGCAGAAGAGCGATCTCGACAGCCAGCGTGAGGAACTCGACAAGGTCCGCAAGGAGCGCCAGACCGCACTGGCCAAGCTCAACCAGGACGTCAAGGACCGCGACCAGAAGCTCGCCGCCCGCGAGCAGGATCAGGCCGATCTGTCGAAAGTACTGAAAACCATCGAAGAAACCCTGGCCCGTCAGGCCCGTGAGGCGGAGGAAGCGCGTCAGAAAGCGCTGCTCGCCCAGCAGGAAGCGGAAAAAAAGCGTCAGCAGGAAGCCCAGGCACTGGCCGATCGGGGCGACGACAGCCCGCGAAAACCGCAGCATTCGACGCCAGGCCCACTGGTTTCCAGCGCAGGAGAATCATTCGGCGGCCCTTTTTCCGCAGCGCGCGGCAAACTTCCATGGCCTGTTAATGGTCGATTGTTGGCGCGCTTTGGAGAAACCCGTGGTGACGACGTGCGCAGCAAGTGGGACGGTGTGATGATCGGGGCCGCCGCCGGCAGCCAGGTCCATGCCGTACACGGCGGGCGCGTGGTGTTCGCCGACTGGTTGCGCGGTGCCGGCCTGCTGGTGATTCTCGACCACGGCAACGGCTACCTGAGCCTGTATGGCCACAACCAGACCCTGCTTAAATCGGCCGGGGATGTGGTAAAAGCCGGTGAGTCGATCTCTACTGTAGGCAACAGTGGCGGTCAGGAGACACCGGCGTTGTATTTCGCTATACGTCAGCAGGGTCACCCGAGTGATCCGGCCCAATGGTGTCGCGCGCAAGGATAGGCGCCGTACCTTATTTAGGAGTTCGTTCGACATGCTGCATTTGTCCCGCCTCACCTCGTTGGCCCTGACGATCGCCCTTGTGATCGGTGCGCCCCACGCGTTCGCTGCGCAACCCGCTCAGCCCGCCCCGGCCGCCGCTCCTGCGGTTACCGCCAAGGCTCCGCTGCCGCTCGATGAGTTGCGCACCTTCGCCGAGGTCATGGACCGGATCAAGGCCGCCTACGTTGAACCCGTGGACGACAAGACCCTGCTGGAAAACGCCATCAAGGGCATGCTCAGCAACCTTGACCCGCACTCCGCGTACCTGGGGCCGGAAGACTTCGCCCAATTGCAGGAAGACACCAGCGGCGAGTTCGGCGGCCTGGGCATCGAAGTCGGCATGGAAGACAACTTCGTCAAGGTCGTCTCGCCCATCGACGACACCCCCGCTTCCAAGGCTGGCATCGAGGCTGGCGACCTGATCGTCAAGATCAACGGTCAGCCAACCCGTGGCCAGACCATGACCGAAGCCGTCGACAAGATGCGCGGCAAGGTCGGCCAGAAGATCACCCTGACCCTGGTTCGCAACGGCGGCACGCCGTTCGATGTGACCCTGACCCGGGCGATCATCCGCACCAAGAGCGTGCGCAGCCAGATGCTGGAGAACGGCTACGGCTACATCCGCATCACCCAGTTCCAGGTCAAGACCGGCGAAGAGGTCTCCAAGGCCCTGGCCGCGCTGCGCAAGGAAAACGGCAACAAGAAACTCAACGGCATCGTCCTCGACCTGCGCAACAACCCTGGCGGCGTGCTGCAGGCGGCGGTGGAAGTGGTCGACCATTTCATCACCAAGGGCCTGATCGTCTACACCAAGGGTCGCATCGCCAACTCCGAACTGCGCTTCTCGGCCACCGGCCACGACGAAAGCGATGCCTCGCCGATGGTCGTACTGATCAACGGTGGCAGTGCCTCGGCGTCGGAAATCGTCGCCGGCGCCCTGCAGGACCAGAAACGCGCGGTACTGATGGGCACCACCAGCTTCGGCAAGGGCTCGGTACAGACCGTGTTGCCGCTGAGCAACGACCGCGCGCTGAAACTCACAACGGCGCTGTACTTCACGCCAAACGGCCGCTCGATCCAGGCCCAGGGCATCATCCCGGACATCGAAGTGCGCCAGGCCAAGGTCACCGGTGCCCAGGACGACGAAACCTTCAAGGAAGCCGATCTGCAAGGTCACCTGGGCAACGGCAACGGCGGTGCCGACAAGCCGAGCGTCAAGGCGACCAAGGGCAAGGCGCGTCTGCAGGACGACGACTACCAGTTGGGACAAGCCCTGAGCCTGCTCAAGGGTCTGAGCGTCACGCGCGGCAATTGAGATGCTGCGCTGGACCCTACTGGCGCTGTTCGGTTGCCTGATCGGCGTTGCCCAGGCAACGCCGACGCAAACGCCGGCCCCCGCCAAAGCCTACCTGACACTGATCATCGATGACCTGGGGCAGAATCTGCCCCGGGATCGTCGTGTGCTCGCCTTGCCCGGACCGATCACGCCCTCGATCATGCCCGATACGCCCCACGCTGCCGAACTGGCTCGCGAGGCGCACCAGGCCGGCAAGATCGTCATGCTGCACATGCCGATGGACCCGGCAACCGGACCGTTCGCCTGGCACCCCGACCTGCCCCTGGAAGAACTGCAGAAGCGCCTGGCGGCCGCCTTCGAGGCCGTGCCCTATACCAGCGGCATCAACAACCACGAAGGCAGCCGCATGACTGCGGAGCCGGCGGCCATGGCCTGGTTGATGGGCGAGTTGCAACGGCGCAACAAATTCTTCGTCGACAGCCGCACCAGCGCCAAGACGGTCGCGGCATCCGAAGCGCAGAAAATCGGCCTGGCCAGCGTGTCGCGGGATGTTTTTCTGGATAATGAACGCACGGAGACGGCGATCACTGCCCAGTTGCAGACCGCGATCAGGCTGGCACGCAAGCAGGGCACGGCGGTGGTCATCGGCCATCCGTACCCGCAGACGCTGGCAGTGCTGGAACGCGAACTGCCCAGGCTCAAGGAGCAGGGGATCGAGTGGATCGACATCCGCTCGATGATTGCCCTGCGGGGTAATCAGGCCACTTCAGGGCATGGCAAAGACGGGGTTTATCGCTGAGTGGCAGAGAGTGAACCCTGTGCTGGGGTCTACAGGTAACGCGCCATGATCTCGTCGATCTTGCCTTCCTTGCGCAACTGATCCAGCGCCGCCTGCAACCGGGCGACCACCGCGTCCGGCACTTCCTTGTTCAAGGCCAGGTACAACTCGGCGCTGTTGAAGCGCAGCACGGTCTTGAGCCCGGTGATACCCTCCTGGCGCGCCAGGAAGCGTCCGGCCGGATCACCGGTGGCCCACAGGTCGATCTTTCCATCCACCAGCTTCCTGGCATTGTCCTGGTCTCGCAGCACCAGCACCGGCTGCAGCCCCTGGCGGGCCAGACTCTGCGCGATGGCATCGCCCTTGTAGGCGCCCACCTTGTACTTGCGCGCCTGCACCAGGGCCGTCAGCGCCAACTGACTGTCGGCCCGGGCAAGCATCACCCAGTCATCGGGGCCGATCGGGCCGACCCATTTGAACAGGGTTTCACGCTCCGGCAGGCGCGCCATCACGAACACGCCGTAACCAGGGTTTTCCAGGGCGAGCTTGTAGACCCGCTCCCAGGGGAACCGCAGAGTCAGGCTGTATCGGATATCGGCACGCTTGAAGGTTTCGCGGACGATATCCACGGCGATGCCTTCGATATTCTCGTCCTGGGCGAAGTTCTTGCCGTTCTTCGCCATGTTGTAGGGCGGGAAGTTCTCGGTCAGCAGGACCAACGAAGTACCGGCACCTTCCTGCGCGAAAGCGGCGCCGGTCAGCAGCAGTGAGGTGCTGGCGACGGCCAGGAGAAGACGTTTGAGCATGCTGTAATACCAAAGTCCATGGCGTGCCCAAGAGTGGCCTGGGCTCGCCATGCTGTCCAGTGGTCCCGGGTTCAGCGGACCACGATACCGTGTTGCGCCATGTAGGCCTTGGCTTCGGGCACGGTGTACTCGCCGAAGTGGAAGATACTCGCCGCCAGTACCGCGCTGGCATGGCCTTCGAGGATGCCGTCGGCCAGATGCTGGAGGTTGCCGACGCCGCCGGAGGCGATCACCGGAATGCCCAGGGCATCGCTGATGGCGCGGGTCACGCCCAGGTCGAAACCGCTTTTCATGCCGTCCTGGTCCATGCTGGTGAGCAGGATCTCACCGGCGCCCAGGCCTTCCATCTTCTTCGCCCACTCCACCGCGTCCAGCCCGGTGGGCTTGCGACCGCCGTGGGTGAAAATCTCCCAGCGCGGGGTTTCGCCCGGCAACGAGACCTTCTTGGCGTCGATGGCAACGACGATGCACTGCGAGCCGAAGCGGTCAGCCGCCTCACCGACAAACTCGGGATTGAACACCGCTGCGGTGTTGATCGAGACCTTGTCGGCACCAGCGTTGAGCAGGTTGCGGATATCCTGCACGGTACGCACGCCGCCGCCCACGGTCAGCGGAATGAACACCTGGCTGGCCATGCGCTCGACCGTGTGCAGCGTGGTGTCACGGCCATCGACGCTGGCGGTGATGTCGAGGAAGGTGATCTCGTCCGCGCCCTGTTCGTCGTAACGACGAGCGATTTCCACCGGGTCACCGGCATCGCGGATGTTCTCGAACTTGACGCCCTTGACCACGCGACCGTTGTCGACGTCCAGGCAAGGGATGATGCGTTTGGCCAGCGCCATGGTCAGTCCTCAGCCTGTGTAGGAATCGCAGAAGGCTTGCGCCTCGGCGACATCGAGAGTGCCTTCGTAGATCGCCCGGCCGGTGATTGCACCGATGATGCCCGGGGCCTTGGCGTCCAGCAGGGTCTTGATATCGCCCAGGTTGTGGATACCGCCGGAAGCGATCACCGGGATCTTCGTCGCGGCGGCCAGGGCGGCGGTGAAGGGCACGTTGCAGCCCTGCATCATGCCGTCCTTGGCGATGTCGGTGTAGACGATCGCAGACACGCCATCGGCTTCGAAACGCTTGGCCAGGTCGATCACCTGCACCGAGCTGACTTCAGCCCAGCCATCGGTGGCGACAAAACCGTCCTTGGCATCCAGGCCAACGATCACCTTGCCGGGGAACGCACGGCAGGCTTCGGCGACGAACTCGGGCTGCTTGACCGCCTTGGTGCCGATGATCACGTAGCTCACGCCGGCCTTCACGTAGTGCTCGATGGTCTCCAGCGAGCGGATGCCGCCGCCGATCTGGATCGGCAGGTTCGGATAGCGTCTGGCGATGGCGGTGACCACCTCGCCATTGACCGGCTGGCCTTCGAAGGCGCCGTTCAGATCGACCAGATGCAGACGACGGCAACCGCCCTCCACCCACTTGGCAGCCATGCTCACCGGGTCATCGGAGAACACCGTGGAATCTTCCATGCGGCCCTGGCGCAGACGTACGCAGGCACCGTCTTTGAGATCGATAGCGGGGATAATCAGCATCTGGAAAACCTTAAAGTCGTTTTTTCAGCTTCACTCGGAAATCAGTTTTTCTCGAGCGCCCACAAGTCGCTTTCGATGCTCTCGAACCTTTCCTTAAGGTGCGTCTGCACATCGAAAATCGCCCTGTTGTAATAGTGCGGAGCAATTTCGCGGGTAAACAGATCAAGGATTTCTGCCGCTTCGAACGAACCCAGTGCCAGTTCGAAACGGTCCTCCATGAAACGCTTGATCTTGTGGCAAGCCTCGCTCTCCTCCTGGGGAGAAAGCGTCAGGAGCGGCGGCTTGCCCTTCTTCGCGGCCACTACCAGCGCCCGTCCCAGGCGACGAAATTCTGCAGCAGCTGCAGGCCGTGGGTATGGCTCTTCTCCGGGTGGAACTGCACGGCGAAACGCGAACCCTCGGCCAGCGCCGCAGCGAAGTCGACGCCGTAGTGACCGCTGCCAACCACCTGCCGAGGATTACCGGCGGCGATGTAGTAGCTGTGCACGAAATAGAACCGCGCCAGGTCCGGGATGTTGTGCCACAGGGGATGGTCCACCGCCTGTTTCACTTCGTTCCAGCCCATGTGCGGGACCTTCAGGTGCGCGCCATCTTCCTGCAGGTCCTTGCCGAAGAACTTCACCTGGCCGGGAAACAGGCCGATGCAATCGACCCCACCGTTCTCTTCACTGCGCTCGAGCAAGGCTTGCATGCCCACGCAGATACCGAGGAACGGACGGTCCTGGCTGACCTCGCGCACCAGCGAGTCGAAGCCCAGGCGACGGATCTCCGCCATGCAGTCGCGAATCGCGCCGACACCAGGAAATACCACCCGGTCCGCTTCGCGAATCACGGCAGCGTCGCTGGTGATCATCACCTTGCCGGCCCCCACGTGCTCGAGGGCCTTGCCCACAGAGTGCAGGTTGCCCATGCCGTAGTCGATAACCGCAACTGTCTGCATCAGAGCACGCCCTTGGTGGAAGGCATCTGCCCGGCCATGCGCTCATCCAGCTCGACGGCCATGCGCAGGGCGCGGCCGAAGGCCTTGAAGACGGTCTCGATCTGGTGATGGGTGTTGTGCCCGCGCAGGGTGTCGATGTGCAGGGTGACGTTGGCGTGGTTGACGAAGCCCTGGAAGAATTCCTGGAACAGATCGACGTCGAAACCGCCCACGGTGGCGCGGGTGAACGGCACGTGCATCTGCAGGCCGGGACGGCCGGAGAAGTCGATGACCACGCGCGACAGCGCTTCGTCCAGCGGCACATAGGCATGGCCGTAGCGGCGAATGCCCTTCTTGTCGCCGATGGCCTTGCTGAAAGCCTGGCCGAGGGTGATACCGACGTCTTCCACGGTGTGGTGGTCGTCGATATGCAGGTCGCCCTTGCTTTCGATATCCAGGTCGATCAGCCCGTGACGGGCGATCTGGTCGAGCATGTGTTCAAGAAAAGGCACACCGATATCAAATCGGGCCTTTCCGGTGCCATCCAGGTTGATCGAGGCTTTGATCTGGGTTTCCAGAGTGTCGCGCTCGACGGACGCCTTACGTTCGGCCATCACCAGCTCCGCAAAATCATTGGGCGAAAAAGGCGATCATTATAGGCGTGCGCACGGCAAACAGAAACACGGAAGGTGAGTTCCCTGACGGGCTGGAACCAGCACCGTCAGGGCTATACCTGTCAGGACAACCGCTTAGTGGAACAGCACGGCGGTCTTTTGCAGGGTGATCCAGACACCCCAGGCCAGTGGAATGCCCACCGCCAGCCAGGCGGCGATCGCCAGAGGCTTGCTGCCCGGCGCGGCTTTCCACTCCAGCACGGTGCTGCCGTCCGCGCCCTTGTCATGACCCAGCGCCTGCTCGGCAGCCAGTTCGGCATCGGTCATGAAGTACTTGTCGGCCACCGGACGCACCAGCAGGTTGCAGATGAAACCCAGCACCAGCAGGCCAGCGAGGATGTACAAGGTGATGTCGTAGGCAGCCGCGCGCGGCACACCAATGCTCAGCTGGTACTCGCGCAGGTAGTTCACCAACACCGGGCCGAGCACGCCAGCAGCGGCCCAGGCGGTCAGCAGACGACCGTGGATCGCACCGACCATCTGGGTGCCGAACAGGTCCGCCAGGTAGGCTGGAACCGTGGCGAAACCACCGCCGTACATCGACAGCACCACACAGAACGCAGCCACGAACAGCGCGACGTTGCCCAGGTGACCGAGGCTCGGGACCGACGCATAGAGCGCGAAGCCCAGGGCGAAGAACACGAAGTAGGTCGCCTTGCGGCCGATGTAGTCCGAGAACGAGGCCCAGAAGAACCGGCCACCGATGTTGAACAGGCTCAACAGGCCGGTGAAACCGGCGGCGATCGCGGCGATCTGCGCCAGTTGCGCGGCGTCCAGCTGGCTGAAGGTCAGGTCGTTACCCAGCAGCTTGCCGCCGAACACTTCCTGCAGCAGTGGCGAAGCCATGCCGAGAATGCCGATACCCGCCGATACGTTCAGGCACAGCACCAGCCATACCAGGCGGAATTGCGGGGTTTTCCAGGCCACGTTCACGTGCACGTGACGGTGGGTGATCATCGCGTTACTGGTTTTCTTCACCGGCGCGGTCCAACCCTCGGGCTTCCAGCCAGTCGGTGGGACGCGGTAGGCCAATGCCCCACCGATCATGAAGACGAAGTAGATCGCCGCCATCGCGACGAAGCTCTGCCACACACCGACGCTGGTCGGCGAAGCGAAATGGCCCATCAGTGCCGTCGCCAGTGGTGCACCGACCATCGCGCCGCCGCCGAAGCCCATGATCGCCATGCCCGTGGCCATGCCACGCTTGTCCGGGAACCACTTGATCAGGGTCGAGACCGGCGAGATGTAACCCAGCCCCAGCCCGATACCGCCGATCACCCCCGAACCGAGCCACATCAGCCAGATCTGGTGGGTATGAATCCCCAGTGCGGAAATCAGCAGACCGCCGCACCAGCACAGTGCCGAAACCACACCGGCCTTGCGCGGACCGGCATGCTCCAGCCAGCCACCCCAGATTGCCGCAGAGCAGCCCAGGAAGATGAAGAACAGGGTGTAGATCCAGCCGAGCATCGAGATCGGCCAGTCGCATTGCGACGAGAACACCTGTTCGAAAAAGCCGATATCCGGCGCACAGGCCACCGGCGCGGAGATCCCCAGCGCCTTGGACAGCGGCAACCAGAATACCGAGAAGCCATAGGCCATGCCGATGCACAAATGGATGGCCAGGGCAGCCGGTGGAACCAGCCAGCGGTTGAAACCGGGCTTGGCGATGATGCGTTCCTTGGACAGGAACGCAGGCTCGGCGGCAAGGCCGCCGGCCGTGGTGCTAGTGCTCATTGGTGTTTCCCCCATTGGAATTATGGTTCGCCGGACACACTTCATTCCCAACCTTTGTGCACGCAGGCATGGTCGTTTTATTGAATGTAGCTCCGAGACGCGGCAATAGGCCGCAGAAAGACTGGCGAACTGAGAGAGATTACCACTTGCTCGTGACAGATGAAGCAAACTGATATCGTCTTTTGTAATCAAACTGCACCACCGCTCCGCATTCTCCTGGTGAGGGTCGGCCTGCTGGCGATGACATCCGCTTGGGCACGAAGAGGCCCCGGCCTATTCACAATCGCCAACAACCTAGCGCCAACCGACTGCCTTCGTAGCGTTATACTCGCCAGCTCACTTCATATTCGACTGACTACAAGGACTCGCCCATGAAAGCGTTCGGCAAAATCCTGGGTCTGGTGCTTCTCGGGCTGTTGCTGATCATCGTGGCACTGGGCTTCGCCCTCACCCACTGGTTCGATCCCAACGACTACAAGGACGAGATTCGCCAGATGGCCCGCGACAAGGCCCACATCGAGCTGACCCTCAAGGGTGACATTGGCTGGAGCCTGTTTCCCTGGCTGGGTCTTGAGCTGCACGATGCCAGCGTGGCGACCCTGAGCAATCCGACCAAACCATTCGCCGACCTGCAGATGCTCGGTCTGTCGGTTCGCGTGCTGCCCCTGCTGCGTCGCCAGGTACAGATGAGCGACGTGCGCGTCGAAGGCCTGAACCTGATGCTCAACCGCGACAAGGACGGCCATGGCAACTGGGAAGATATCGGCCGGCCGCTGCCAGGCACGACAGCCGCCGGCACCCCGGAACAGGCCGCCGGCACACCACCGGACAGCCGCCCTGCCGAGGCGGAAAAACCTTCGCAGCCTCTGCGCCTGGATATCGACAGCCTGACGGTGAACAACGCCCGGGTCGAATTCAACGATGAAAAGAGTGGGCGCCAGATCACCTCGGAAAGCATCCAGTTGAGCACCGGCCCGGTACACGAAGGCAAGGAAATCGCGGTCAAGCTGACTGCCTTTTTCGGCACCAACCAGCCGGTACTGCGCGCCAGAACCGAACTGGGCGGCAACCTGCGCTTTGATCGCGCCCTCAAACGCTACCAGTTCGAAGACATGCGCCTGACCGGCGAAGCGTCTGGCGATCCGTTGCAGGGCAAGAGCCTGACCTTCTCGGTGCAGGGCCAGTTGCTGATAGACATGGCGGCCAACATCGCCGAATGGACCAGCCTCAAGCTCTCGGCCAACCAGTTGCGGGCCATCGGCGAACTCAAGGCCCGTGACCTCGACAAGACCGCGCAACTCTCCGGCGGCCTGTCGATTGCCCAGTTCGACCTGATGAAGTTCCTCGACAGCATCGGTCAGCCACTGCCACCCGTGTCCGACGGCAGCCTGACCAAGGTCGAGTTGGTGACCCGCTTGAGCGGTACGCCGACCAGCCTGGCACTGAACAACATCAACCTGAAACTCGACGACAGCAGCTTCAGCGGGCGCATTGCCGTCGAAGACTTCGCCAAACAGGCCCTGCGCGTGCAGCTCAAGGGCGACAAGTTCGACGCCGATCGCTACCTGCCGCCCAAGTCGGCCGAGGCCGAAAGCGCCTCGAAAGTGCGCCAGGCCGAAGTCCTGAGCAGCGAAGCGGATGCCGTCGCCGGCACCACGCCGCTGCCTGAGGCCCCCACCCGAGGTGCCTGGAGCAACGACCGGTTGCTGCCGATCGAGCGCCTGCGCAGTCTCGACGTGGACGCCGAACTGGACTTCGATCAGTTGATCCTGAAGAAACTGCCCATCGACAACGCCGCGCTCAAGGCCAATGGTCAAGGCGGCCTGCTGACCCTCGCCAGCCTGCGCGGCAACCTCTACAACGGCAGTTTCGACAGCAAGGGCAGCCTCGACGTGCGCAACGAACAGCCACGCCTGAACCTGCAGACACGGTTGAACAGGGTGCCGGTCGAACGCGTGCTGCAAGCCCAGGGACAGAAATCTCCGGTCACGGGCGCGATCACCCTCGACAGCAACCTGAGCGGCATCGGCAACAGCGAAAAGACCCTGATCGACAGCCTCAACGGCACCGCCAGCTTTGTCCTCAGCAACGGTGTACTACTCAATGCCAACCTGGAGCAGCAGCTCTGCACCGGCATCGCCCTGCTCAACCGCAAGACCCTGAGCAGCGAGCCACGTGGCAAGGACACTCCCTTCCAGGAACTCAAGGGCAGCCTGAGCATTCGCAACGGCGTTGCCAGCAACCCCGACCTGAAAGTGCGTATCCCGGGCCTGGCTGTCAACGGCAACGGCGACATCGACCTGCGTGTGCTGGGCATGGACTATCGCGTCGGTATCACCGTCGAAGGCGACAAGAGTGACATGCCGGACCCGGCCTGCCAGGTGGGTGAGCACTTTGCCGACATCGAATGGCCGCTGCGCTGCCGTGGCCCGCTGGAGCTGGGCGCCAAGGCCTGCCGTATCGACAAGGACGGTCTCGGCCAGGTTGCCGCGCGGGCGGCCGGCAACAAGCTGAGCGAGAAGATCGACGAGAAGCTGGGCGACAAGGTCAGCCCGGAACTGAAAAATGCGCTCAAGGGGCTGTTCAAACGATGAGACCCGAGCAATTTTCAACGGCCGTGCTGGACTGGTACGACCGCCACGGGCGTCACGATCTGCCCTGGCAACAGGACATCAACCCGTATCGGGTATGGGTGTCGGAAATCATGCTGCAGCAGACCCAGGTCAGCACCGTGCTGAACTACTTCGACCGGTTCATGGCCTCGCTGCCAACCGTCGAAGCCCTGGCCGCCGCGCCCGAAGACGAAGTGCTGCACCTGTGGACGGGCCTGGGTTACTACACCCGGGCGCGTAACCTGCAGAAGACCGCGAAGATCGTCGTCGCCGAGCATGGCGGCGAATTCCCGCGGGATGTCGAGAAACTTACCGAGTTGCCAGGTATCGGCCGCTCGACCGCTGGTGCCATCGCCAGTATCAGCATGGGCCTGCGCGCGCCGATCCTCGATGGCAACGTCAAGCGCGTGCTGGCCCGCTATACCGCCCAGGAAGGCTATCCGGGCGAGCCGAAGGTGGCGAAGCAGCTGTGGGCCAACGCAGAGCTGTTCACGCCCAAGACGCGAGTCAATCACTACACCCAGGCGATGATGGACCTCGGTGCGACCCTCTGCACCCGCAGCAAGCCCAGTTGCCTGCTGTGCCCGCTGGAGCGCGGCTGCGAAGCGCACAAGTACAGTCTCGAAACACGCTACCCGATCCCCAAGCCGCGCAAGAGCGTGCCACAGAAGCGCACGTTGATGCCCCTGCTGGCCAACCGCGAAGGCGCCATCCTGCTTTATCGCAGGCCCTCCAGCGGCCTCTGGGGCGGTTTGTGGAGCCTGCCGGAACTCGATGACCTGGACGACCTGCAACACCTGGCCATGCAGCACTCGCTGGAATTGGTCCGGCAGCAGGAACTGCCGGGCCTGACCCACACCTTCAGCCACTTCCAGCTGGCGATCGAACCCTGGCTGGTCCGCGTCGAAGAGTCCGCCCACCACGTGGCCGAGGCCGATTGGCTCTGGTATAACCTCGCCACCCCGCCGCGCCTGGGCCTTGCTGCCCCGGTGAAAAAGCTGCTCAAACGCGCAGCCGACGTTTTGAATGCAGGAGAGTCGTCATGACCCGCACCGTAATGTGCCGCAAGTACCACCAAGAACTGCCAGGCCTGGATCGTCCACCGTATCCGGGCGCAAAGGGCCAGGACATCTTCGAGCACGTCTCCCAGCAAGCCTGGGGCGACTGGCTGAAGCACCAGACCCTGCTGATCAATGAAAAGCGCCTGAACATGATGAATGGCGAAGATCGCAAATACATCCAGGGCGAGATGGACAAGTTCTTTTCCGGTGAGGAATACGCCAAGGCCGAAGGCTACGTTCCACCGACCGAATGATCCCGTGTTTTCGAGGCTTGAGTCGTAAGCGACGGTAATAATTAAAATTTTTTTGAAATCTTGCTTGACGCATCCTCGAAAAACGCTTTTAATGCGCCCCGTTGCCCAGATAGCTCAGTCGGTAGAGCAGGGGATTGAAAATCCCCGTGTCGGCGGTTCGATTCCGTCTCTGGGCACCACTAATTGATTCAGGTGGTGTCAAAATCATCTGAAAATAAAAAACCCGCCTAGTGTGGGTTTTTTATTGCCTGGAGTTTGCTAGTGGCCTCGACGTGATCGCCCACAGCTTGGGCGGCTGCGCAGTAGGGCTGGGAGAGTTCGGGAGACCTGATCCGTCACTTGGTGACGTTCGGCGCACAATTCGCCTACTGGCACGACTACGCTCCGGCTGCGCGCTAGAAGATGTTCCCCAAGTGGCACTTGCTGATAACACTCCCGACCCGCCTGTACAGCTACTTCACCGGCAGCAAGCGCAACCATCTGCGCATCAAACCTGAAGACAGCGGCGAAACCGAAGTAGGGTATTTCGCATTTTTCCATAGCCGATACCAGGAAAAGCGTTGGCCGATTGCGCTGGAATGGCTCAGAAAAGCGAAGCTGGCAGACGAGGTGCCCGGACAGCTCATCAACCCCAAGGCGGCCTTCAGATAAAGTAGAAATATCCTACAGAGCAGGGAGAATCCGGTTTTTCCACCGCAAAACCTGATGATCTGATTACTGCCATCCTCTTGCGTGCAAGCCATTCACACAAGAGGCCCTCATGAACCCCGCCATCACCCCCAACGAACCGGACACTCGACTTGCCCCGCTACTCGACAACCTGGGCGACCTGATTCGCCAAGCCCGACAACGGGCCTTGCGTGCAGTGGATACGATTCAGGTACAGACCTGCTGGCAGATCGGCCGGCATATCGTCGAGTTCGAGCAGGCAGGCGCAACTCGCGCCGCTTACGGAAAACGCTTGCTGCCAGCCCTTGCCAAAACCCTGAGCCGAGAATTCGGCAAAGGATTCGACGAACGCAACCTGCGCCACATGCGTGGGTTTTATCAAAGCTTTCCAATTTGGAACGCAGTGCGTACCGAATTGAGCTGGACCCACTACCGCCATCTCCTGCGAGTAGAAGACGAAGCTGCACGCCATTGGTACATGCATGAGGCGGCCACCCAGAACTGGACCACCCGCTCGCTGGAGCGACAGATCGGCACCCTGTACTACGAGCGCCTGCTAACCAGTCGCGACCGCGAGGCCGTGCAGCATGAAGCCGCTGCCCACATCGACACAGCTAATACAAAACCGAGGGAATTCATTCGCGACCCGGTGCTGCTGGAGTTCCTTGGCTTGCCAAACAGCGGCATCCTGCTGGAAAGCGATCTGGAGCAGGCCTTGATCGACCAACTGCAGGATTTTTTCCTGGAACTGGGTAAGGGCTTTGCCTTCGTGGCCCGCCAGCAACGCTTGAGCACCGACAGCAAGGACTTCTATGTCGACCTGGTGTTCTACAACTACCTGCTCAAGTGTTTCGTGATCTTCGATCTCAAGCGTGGCGAACTGAGCCATCAGGACATCGGCCAAATGGACATGTATGTACGCATGTATGACGACCTCAAGCGCGGTCCGGATGACGGCCCCACGGTCGGCATCATCCTGTGCTCGAAAAAAGACGAGTCACTGGTGCGCTATTCGGTGCTCCATGGCCATGAGCAACTATTCGCCAGCAAGTACAAGCTGGTACTGCCAACAGAAGAAGAGCTGCGCGCGGAACTGGATCGCGAACGAGCGATAGCCACGCAAAAGCTGCTGCGCCAGAAACACCAGTGACCTCGGCGCCTCGACAAAATGCCCTTTGGCATTCCCTCGGTTCACAGGGATAATTCCCCCCTGTCCCCTTTCAAAGCACCGCAGCCCATGGCATCCCAGAACAAGCAACACAAACGCGCACAACGGGCGAAAGCCAAGGCCAAGCAGAACCGCGTCCGTCGTACCAGCGAGCCATCTGAGGCGCTGCCGGTGGACGACGACCGGATCGATCTCGAGTCGGTCGACCTGACCGACCTGTTCATCAGAATGCGTGATGCCGAAACCACCAGCCAGCAGGCGATGTGCAGCGTCTTCCTGGAAGACCCGCTACTGGAAATCGTGCTTGAACAAGAGGGTGAGGAGAACGCAACGGACTTCATCCTGTCCGCGCTGATCGAGTACCGCCAGTGGGCTACCGAAGCCACCGAGGAGGCCGCGCTGGCCTGGATCGAGAGCCCGACCTTCCAGGCCGACTATGTCGCGGCCTCAAATGCGCTGCAGAAAACTGCAAGCTAGGGAAAAGGCGCCCTGCGGGGCGCTGAACGTATCACCGGCAACCCGGCTCCGGCCAGCCGTCATAGTCGGACACAGACCTCGTGGGAGCCGGCTTGCTGGCGATAGGGCCCTTGATCACACCAAGGGCCCCAGGACCGGACGCTTAGTTCAGCACCACACGCCCAGCCTTCTCCAGCCGACGCCGGCGCGACACCAGCAGACCCGCTGCCACCACCAGCACGCTCAACAGCCCGGTAGCCAGAATCTCCACGCGATGGGCATCCTGGAACAGCATCACCGTCAACACCGCAACGATGAACACGATCACTGCCCAGGTGAGGCCCGGGAAGAGCCACATCTTGAAGTCGATCGTCTCGCCCTTCGCGATACGCTGACGACGCATACGCAGTTGCGACGCCGCAATCACCAGGTACACCAGCAACGCGATAGCACCCGAACTGGCGAGCAGGAACTCGAACACCGCTGCCGGGGCCACATAGTTGGCGAACACCGTCAGGAATGCCGCGCCCGTCGACAGCATCACCGCCCAGTAAGGCGTGCCGCTGGCATTGGTGCGCTTGGAGACAGCCGGTGCATCGCCACGCTTGCCCAGGGAGAACAGCATCCGCGAAGCGGTATACAGCGCCGAGTTCAGGCAACTGGTTACCGCCACGAGCACCACCAGGTCGACGATCAGCTTGGCGTTCGGAATACCCATGCGGTCCAGAACGGTCTGGTAGGAACCCACAGCGGCCAGGCTCGGGTCATTCCAGGGCACCAGCGAAACCACAATGAAGATCGACACCAGATAGAACAGGCCGATCCGCCAGATCACCGAGTTGGTGGCCTTGGAAATCTGCTTGCCCGGATCTTTCGACTCGGCGGCAGCGATGGTCACGATTTCAGTTCCCATGAACGAGAACATCGTGGTCAGAATGGCTGCCAACACCGCGCCCAGACCGTTCGGCATGAAGCCGACGGTATCGACCAGGTGCGACACGCCGCTGACCTGGCTGGTTGGCAGCAGACCGAAGATCGCCAGCAGACCCAGCACGACAAAACCGATGATCGCCACCACCTTGATCAGCGCGAACCAGAACTCGAACTCACCGTAGTTCTTCACACTGAACAGGTTGGTCACCGTCAGCAGCAATGTAATGACCAGGGTGAAGACCCAGATCGCCACGTTGGGGAACCAGGCATGGAGGATCGTCGCCGCGGCGTTGGCCTCCAACGGGATCACCAGTACCCAGAACCACCAGTACAACCAGCCGATGGTGAAGCCGGCCCAGTGCCCGATGGCACGGTCGGCGTAAGTCGAGAAGGAACCGGTATCGGGCGAGGCCACGGCCATTTCGGCCAACATGCGCATCACCAGCACCACCAGCGTACCTGCCGCAGCATAAGCCAGCAGTACCGCCGGACCCGCCGCGGCAATCGCATGCCCGGAACCGACGAACAGCCCGGCACCGATGACCCCGGCGATCGACAACATCGTCACATGCCGAGGTTTGAGCCCTTGCTCCAGATTGTTGGAATTATGCGTATCGCCCATTGAGAGATTACCTGTGCAATGAAGAGCTATTCACTCCGCCCCGCGTTACCGGCAACCCTGTAAAAGGAACTCAACGGGGGCGTGTTTTATTTTTTACGCAAATTTTGCGCCAAAATGTTACAAACCCACGGCTTCCGTGGCCTGGACACCCTTTTGAGGGCTCATCGCAAGTCATTGAGATAGCTGGCTATTAGCCAAAACGTTACCGAGTCACCCAAATGTCGACTCATCAAGCGCACCAGAAACAGGCGAAAACAAACCGATCGCCCCATTTAAGAGCAGAGCAATGCCCGTTGAGCCGGTTTACCCTTCCAACACTCGGCCAAAGCTGGCAACATCGCGCCCTTTTTGACGCGACGGTCAGGGTCAAGACGGATCAAACAGGTGTTCGGTTGTTGATGGGGCGACAGACTGCTGTGCCGATGCGACAACCTGCCACGGCACCGACCTACCCCGCTCGAACCCTATGCTAGCTTGGCGCTCGCCAGGAAGGCAGCCAACAGCAGGAGCGCACTGAACAATGAGGAACGCACATGGCTGAGGCCACGCCCGCGCTTGAAATCCGCAACTTGCACAAACGCTATGGTGAGCTGGAGGTCCTCAAGGGCATCTCGCTGACCGCCCGTGACGGTGATGTGATCTCGATCCTCGGTTCCTCCGGCTCCGGCAAGTCCACGTTCCTGCGCTGCATCAACCTGCTGGAAAATCCGCACCAGGGCCAGATCCTGGTCAACGGCGAAGAACTCAAGCTCAAGGCCGCGAAGAACGGTGAACTGATCGCCGCCGATGGCCGGCAGATCAACCGCCTGCGCAGCGAAATCGGTTTCGTGTTCCAGAACTTCAACCTCTGGCCGCACATGAGCATCCTCGACAACATCATCGAGGCCCCACGCCGGGTGCTCGGCCAGAGCAAGGCCGAAGCCATCGAGGTCGCCGAAGCGCTGCTGGCCAAGGTCGGCATCGCCGACAAACGCCATGCCTACCCTGCGCAGCTTTCCGGCGGCCAGCAACAGCGCGCAGCCATCGCCCGCACGCTGGCCATGCAACCCAAGGTCATCCTGTTCGACGAGCCGACTTCGGCCCTCGATCCCGAGATGGTCCAGGAAGTCCTCAACGTGATTCGCGCCCTGGCCGAAGAAGGCCGTACCATGCTGCTGGTCACCCATGAAATGGGCTTCGCCCGCCAGGTTTCCAGTGAAGTGGTGTTCCTGCACCAGGGCCTGGTGGAAGAACAAGGCACGCCACAGCAGGTTTTCGAGAACCCGCTGTCGGCGCGCTGCAAACAATTCATGTCCAGCAACCGCTAACGGAGCAACCCGCATGCAGACCTACAAAAAAATCCTCCTGGCCGCTGCCGTCTCCATGGCCTTCAGCGCCAGCGCCCTGGCCGAGACCCTGAAAATGGGCATCGAGGCCGCCTACCCACCGTTCAACAACAAGGACGCCAGCGGGCAGGTCGTAGGCTTCGACAAGGACATCGGCGACGCCCTGTGCGCCAAGATGAAAGTCGAGTGCAGCGTCGTCACATCCGACTGGGACGGCATCATCCCGGCCCTGCAGACCAAGAAATTCGATTTCCTGATTTCCTCCATGTCGATCACCGAGGAGCGCAAGCAGGCCGTCAGCTTCACCGACCCGTACTACTCCAACAAACTGCAGTTCATCGCCGCCAAGAAAGACACCGACTTCAAGACCGACAAGGCCTCGCTCAAGGGTAAGATCATCGGCGCGCAGCGCTCGACCCTGGCCGGCAGCTGGCTGGAAGATCACCTGGGCAGCGATATCACCATCAAGCTCTATGACACCCAGGAAAACGCCTACCTCGACCTGCTGGCCGGTCGCCTGGATGCCATCCTGGCGGACAAGTACGTCAACTACGAGTGGCTGAAAAGCGACGCCGGCAAAGCCTACGAATTCAAGGGCGACCCGGTGGAAGAAAGCGACAAGATCGGCATCGCCGTGCGCAAGAAGGACGACGCCCTGCGTGAGCGCCTGAACGCCGCGCTGAAGGAAATCATCGCCGACGGTACTTACAAGAAAATCAACGACAAGTACTTCCCGTTCAGCATCCTCTGACCTGCCCCGATGGCCGGCATCCCGATGGGCCATAGCGCCCGGCGGGTGCCGGGCGTCCCCAAGCAAAGCCTGCCTTGCTCATGAATATTGATCTCTTCGGATTCGGCCCGGCGCTTGCCGCTGGCGCGCTGATGACCGTCAAGCTCGCGCTCTGTGCCCTGTGCCTGGGACTGGTGCTCGGGCTGCTCGGGGCATTGGCCAAGACCTCCCCCTACAAACCGCTGCGCTGGGTGGGGGGCACCTATTCGACCCTGGTCCGTGGCGTACCGGAACTGCTCTGGGTGCTGCTGATCTACTACGGCACCGTCAACCTGATGAGCGCCCTGGGCGACCTCTTCAGCAACCCCGACCTGGCCCTGAGCCCATTCGCCGCCGGCGTCATCGCCCTCGGCCTGTGCTTCGGCGCCTACGCCACGGAAGTGTTTCGCGGGGCAATCCTGGCGATACCCAAGGGACATCGTGAAGCCGGCGTGGCACTGGGCATGTCCCGACCGCGGATCTTCACCCGGCTGATCCTGCCGCAGATGTGGCGCATCGCCCTGCCCGGCCTGGGCAACCTGTTCATGATCCTGATGAAGGACACCGCACTGGTCTCGGTCATCAGCCTGGAAGAAATCATGCGCCAGGCGCAGAACGCCGTGCAGTTCACCAAGCTGCCCTTCACCTTCTACCTGGTGGCAGCGTTCATGTACCTGGGCCTGACCATCCTCTCGATGATCGGCATGCACTTCCTGGAAAAACGCGCCGCTCGCGGTTTTGTGAGGACCACATAATGGAATGGGAAGTCATCATCAAATGGCTGCCGAAGTTCTTCCAGGGCGCGACACTGACTCTGGAACTGCTGGGCATCGCCGTGGTGCTGGGGCTGATCCTCGCCATACCGCTGGGCATCGCCCGCGCCTCGAAGCTCTGGTATGTGCAAGCGTTGCCTTATGGCTACATTTTCTTCTTCCGGGGGACGCCACTGCTGGTGCAACTGTTCCTGGTGTACTACGGCCTGGCGCAGTTCGAATCCATCCGTGACAGCTTCATGTGGCCGTACCTGCGCGATCCGTTCTGGTGCGCGGCGGCGACCATGACCCTGCACACCACCGCCTACATCGCCGAGATCCTGCGGGGCGCCATCCAGGCCATCCCACCGGGCGAGATCGAAGCGGCGCGGGCGCTGGGCATGTCGCGGCCCAAGGCGCTGTTCTACATCATCCTGCCACGGGCGGCACGCATCGGCCTGCCGGCCTACAGCAACGAAGTGATCCTGATGCTCAAGGCCAGCTCGCTGGCGAGCACCGTGACCCTGCTGGAACTGACCGGCATGACCCGGACCATCATCGCGCGCAACTACCTGACGGTGGATATGTTCTTCACTGCCGGGGTGTTCTACCTGGTGATCTCGTTCCTGCTGGTACAGGCGTTCAAGCTGCTGGAGCGCTGGATGCGGGTCGACGCCTGCCAGGGACGGTGACGTGCCTGACGCAGGGGACTTAAAATCCCCTGCGCGAGAGAAAATGTCTGTCGATTGTGCGGGGCCCTTCGTGGATAAATCCGCCTTCCACAGGTTGCGTGCGGTACGCTGGGCCCAAGCACGCCCCCATTGTGGAAGCCGGATTTATCCGCGAAGAGGCCAGCCCTGACAACCCGGATCCCCAGCATGTCTATCATCCTCCAGGGCCCCGCCCTGCACACCCGCTTCCAGGCCCTGGATACGTTCCTGGCGGTCCACCAAGCGCTTTGGCGCCCGCGTCCCTTCACCCATCGGCACCTGCCATGGGAAAGCCAACACCCGGAACTCGCCATCTGGTTGCGCCAACGCAGCCTCGAAGAGGCCGAAACCAGCCACAACCACCCGGAGCAGCTTGCCGCCCCGGCGCCATTTCCTGCGCTCGCGGCTGAATCCAGAACACTGGGCGCGACCGGAACCCTCGACGAAACCGCGTTGCCGCCCGCCAGCCAACGCCTCAACGTCGACGTGCCCGGACGCAAGTGGCAGCAGATCGAAGCCTTCGCCGCCCGCCTCGCCTTCAGCCGCTCGCCCGAGCACTGGCTCGACTGGTGCTCCGGCAAGGGCCACCTCGGCCGTCGCCTGCTGCAACCGGGCCAGCAACTGACCTGCCTGGAATACGACCCGGCACTGGTCGCCAGTGGCGCCCAACTGAGCCAGCATCACCACCTGCCCGCCAGCCATGTCCAGCAGGACGTCATGACTGCCGAAGCCGCCCGACACCTGGACGCCACACACACACCTGTAGCCCTGCACGCCTGCGGCGACCTGCATGTACGCCTGATGCAACTCGCCAGCCAGGCAGGCTGTGGACAACTGGCCATCGCCCCATGCTGCTACAACCGCATCGGCACCGAGTACTACCAGCCCCTGTCCGCCGCCGCCCAGGCCTCCAGCCTGCAACTGTCCCAGGACGACCTCGCCCTGCCTCTGAGCGAAACCGTCACCGCCGGGGCCCGCGTACGCCGCCAGCGCGACCGTTCCATGGCCCGCCGCCTGGCCTTCGACCTGCTGCAACGCCAACTGCGCCAGAGCGACGACTACCTGCCCACCCCGTCACTGCCCAGTGCCTGGCTCGACAAACCCTTCGCCGACTACTGCCGCGACCTGGCGGCACTCAAGGGGTTATCCACAGTCGGCGAGCAGGATTGGGCACAACTGGAAGCCGCCGGCTGGCAACGCCTGGCCGAGGTGCGCAACCTGGAACTGCTGCGCGGCCTGTTCCGCCGTCCACTGGAGCTGTGGCTGGTGCTCGACCGCGCGCTGTACCTGGAAGAACAGGGCTACCGTGTACGCCTCGGACAGTTCTGCGAAAGCCCGCTGACCCCACGCAACCTGATGCTGCTGGCAGAGCGCGACTAACTGTCACATTGCCATATAGCGCCTGTGGATAACTCTGTTGATGCTTTTAGCCAGTGGCCTCTGAAAACAGCGCCTGCACCACCGATAGGCAATTGGTCATTTTTTGTTCACAACATAAATCAACGGAAAAACAGGCAGTTGCAACAGACTGAGAACAGGTTCACAAATCCGCCCGTTCAGGAGGCCAACGATCCTGCTCTTGTGCATAAACGTGCGAGCCAACGGAAATAACTCCCGTCTGAAAGCACCTCAGCCCACTGTAGGATCTGGCTTGCTGGCGATCCGCCGTTAGTAGCTATTCACCTCAATCCATCACCTTCCGCAACCCCTCAAGCAATACCCCCTGGGCCTCAATCAACGCCCGACGCACCGCCTCATCCCCCCGCACAGAGCCCTGCAGATAGATGAACCTCACCTGCCGGATGCCAATGCAATCAAGCTGCGCCGTCAGGCAAGGCGTCAGAAAATCCGGCTGGTTGGCGTTCTCCCCCTGGATGAAACCACCGGAACTGACCAGTACAAAGGTGGGCCGATCCCTCAGCAGCCCCACCTTTCTCCCCGTCCCATTGCTGCCGAAACTACGCTGAATCCGTACCACATGATCGACCCACAACTTCAGCGCAGCAGGCAGCGTGAAGTTATGAAGCGGCGTACACAGCACCAGCAGGTCGCTGCTCTCCAGCTCGACAATCTGCTGCTCGGACACCTCGACGGCCGCCGCCTGGCCATCCTGCGCCGTCACGGCCGTCGCGTAATCACGGGTCAAGGCCGGCAACGGCGCACTCCCCAACTGCCGCTCGATAACCGCCGTGATACCCGGCACACACTGCAACACCTCGGCGGCCAGCCGATAGCTGCGAGCCGCCTCGCCATGGGGACTGAAATTCAGCAACAACGCTCGACTCATACCGTACGCTCCAGGTCCTGACAGAAGTGCATCCCCTTGGCCAACAGCCCCTGCCGGAAATAGAAGCGCTGCGCCAGCGGCATATGCAGCCCGGTATCGAGCACCAGATATCGATAACCCAACGCCTGCGTATAGCGCCGTACCTCCTCCAGCAATCCGGCCCCCAACTCGCGCCGCTGCTGCGAGGCAGTCACCAGCAGATCGTCGACATAAACGAAGCGCCCATAGAGAAAGTTCTCCGTCACCCGAAAGCCGGCCAGCCCGATGACCTGCCCGTGCTCGCGCAACGCCAGCAGGCGATAACCCTGCTCGCCTTGGCGGAACACCTGCTCGACGAAGGACTGTTCGTCATCCAGTCGCGGACGCAGTTCGCGCATCAGCGCAAAACACTCGCGGCACCTGGCCTCGTTGTCGATCAGCAAATATTCCAGATCACTGCCCACGGGACGCCTCCTCATGCTCCCGGACACCGGGCGGCACCAGTCGGAACCCCACACCCACGCGGTTGAGCGCGTTCATCAGGCCGATCGCCAGGGTCAGGTCGGCCAACTCCTTCTCACCAAATACCGCCGCAACGGCCTGATAGTCCGCATCCGGAATCGCGGTCTGGTGCACCAGGGTGACCGTCTCGGCCCACGCCAACGCAGCACGCTCGCGGGCATCGAACAGCGACTCGGCCTCGCGCCACACCGGCACCAACTGCACCTTGTCGGCACTGACGCCCAGACCGAGCAGATCGCGAGAATGCTGGTTGATGCAGTAGGCGCAGCCATTGATCTGCGAAACCCGCAGGTACACCAGATCGACCAACTGCGCAGCCAGTCCGCAGCCCTGTAGATAACTTTTCACCCCCCCCAGCGCCTTGTAGCCCTGGGGTGCGGCGGCGAAATAATCGAGACGTTGCGTCATGCTCGGTTTCCTTGTGGGGTCATTGAAGAGCGGGTCCCCAGTCTGCTGGCCACAGACCTGCGCCAACAGGGCCAAGATCGGGCAAGCCGCTTGGGACATGTCCCACCACGGCAACCGGTTTGGTTAGACTGGAGCGCCTTGCCTGCCCTGGGAAAACCCCATGCCCCCAGCCCGACCCGCTGCCGCCGAACCCGGTATTCCGAAATACCTGGTGGTCTATCGACGCCTGCGCGGCGCCATCGATGAGGGTCAGTTGCGACCTGGCGATCGCGTACCGTCGGTACGCGCCCTGGCCGCCGAACTCAACCTGGCAAGGGGCACGGTCGAAGCCGCCTATGCGCTGCTGGTCAGCGAGGGCTACCTGACGGCTCGCGGCCAAGCCGGCACCCTCATCGCCCTGGACCTGCCAGCGGCGCCCACCACACCGCCCGCCAACCACCAGACGACCGAACAGGACCAGCCGCTGCCGCTCCAACTGGGCCTGCCGGCGCTGGATGCCTTTCCGCGCAAGCTCTGGGCCCGACTGGTCACCCAACGCGCCCGCCAGACCGATATCGCCAGCCTCGGCTTCAGCGATCCACGCGGCTACGCGCCCCTACGCGCAGCCATCTCCCAGTACCTGGGACTCTATAGGGGCGTGCATTGCACGCCGGACCAGGTATTCATTTGCAGCAGCTACAACGCCGTGCTCGAACGGGTCTGCGAGAGCCTGGAAATGACCGGCCAGGATTGCTGGTTCGAAGACCCCGGCTACCTGCATGCCCGGCAGATGCTGCTCAATCGCGGCGTGAGGCTGGTTCCGGTAGCGGTCGATAGCGACGGCCTGCACGTGCAGCAAGGAATCCAACAGGCACCGACAGCCCGCCTGGCAATAGTCACCCCGGCCCACCAGAGCCCGCTGGGCGTGGCCCTGAGCCCGGTGCGCCGACAGGCACTGCTCGACTGGGCACAGAAACAGTCGAGCTGGGTGCTTGAGGATGACTACGACAGCGAATTCCGCTACCGCGGCCGCCCCCTGCCCGCCCTGAAGAGCCAGGACCAGCACGACCGCGTGCTGTACGCCGGCACCTTCAGCAAGATGCTGTTCCCCGGCCTGCGCCTGGCGTATCTGGTGGTGCCACAGGCCCAGGTCGAGCACTTCGAACAGCGCGCGCGGCTGTTACGCAACCGCTGCCCGGAACTGCTGCAGGCGACCGTCAGCGACTTCCTCGGCCAAGGCCACTTCACCCGCCACCTGAAAAAAATGCGCCAGCTGTACAGCGCGCGCCGTGCATTACTGGTCGAGGCGCTGGAAGCCGTATGCGGGGCCATTCTCAAGGCGGATCAGCAGGCCGGTGGTATCAACCTGCTGGTGCGTTTGCTGATTGATGTTCCGGACACCCGCGTGGCAGAACACGCGCGAGCGAAGGGCCTAGCCATCGAAGCGCTGTCGCGCTGGCAACTGAAAACCGGAGCGGACGGCGGCTTGTTGATGAGCTTTACCAACGTCGCCTCGGCGGAACAGGCGAGCGAGGTGGCCGGCAGGTTGTTGGCGGTGATACTCGAGGTGCAGTCGGGCGATTGATCGCTTGCGGCCCATCGCCAGCAGGCTACGCAAAAATAGTCAAATATCAGGGGTTTACAGAAACCTGCCAATCGCTATAATCGTCGGCCTAACACGCCGGTATAGCTCAGATGGTAGAGCAACTGACTTGTAATCAGTAGGTCCCGGGTTCGACTCCTGGTGCCGGCACCATGTTCAAAGCCCCGCAATGCGGGGCTTTGCAGTTTCTGGGGCTTTATTTTTGTGCTTTCAGAACGCTGAAAATGTCCACATTTTGTCCACGCCAGTCTTAGGCATTCGTCAGCCAGGCCATTCTCAGGCACCGAACTGAGAGCCTTCCCCCACCATGCCTGACGCCAAAAAGTCTTCGGGACGACCTGATTCGTGCACCAGCTCGGCAATATCGTCAGGCCCGAATCAGTAGGAGCTTTTGTTAACACAGGTGTGCGTGATCTGGTTATTACCATCATTGGCGTCAAAATCAGTCACTGCCTCATTATTATCGAACGTAAAGGGTGATCACGCAGGTACCTTTCCGGACGGAGGTATCCCAGTTATTTGTGGTGACTATTACACCACTTTGCATTTCAGCGGAAATATTTATCAGTTTTGTGCATACAGATGCTTGCCATGAAATAAGCCATATCATGGCAAGTACAAGAACACTGACTCGAAGAGTCCTGGCGATATTTACCCTATCGCTTATGAACTCGCCGGGACGTTGCCTGACGTCACCTGCAACGGCCCGGCGATTTGGCTTGCGATGGAGTGGCTAAAATGTTCCTTCACAAGCGCAAAAAGGACCTGGACAAATCAACCATCGCCTCCGCCCCCGCAAGCAATCAGCTCAATAAGCCCCATTTGATACCACTTATTCTGGCAACTCCATCCATGTTCAAAAGTGAAGGCACTGGCCGTGCTGCTGAACGCAAGGCCCATTGAAAGAGCCAGCGCAACTCCAATGGTCGAGCCTAATTTCCTCATGTTGCTTTTCATAGAAACTCCTTCTATCACTTGATCGCTGTTCGGTCCGAGCAGGTCAAGGGCGCGGTTGTCAAAGCCAACCATCGGTCCTGTGACTGTGGACCCTCTTATGCTTAATTGAACTGCATCTAAATCAAGACAGCGGAGGGCCGAGTAACACTGAAACAATATTGACCCAGCGAAGCACACCCCTCACGCCCATTGGATGATAGGCAGCCAACAACATCAATACGACAAGTGACCTATCACCTCGCCGTAAAGAGCCAGGTAAATCACAAGACGATAGGTCCGTGCGCTAATGATATAAGTGCACCGCACATACCCTCGTATTCAGATATATCTGGGCACGGATGTCCTTCTGCTAACCAATCTCTCGGGTGAAATGCTTGGTCAGTTCGAGCAAGGTCACTCGTAATTCGGGCGGACGCACGGGTTTGGAGAGGATCGAGATATTCATATGGGTCAAGGTACTGCGGATACGCTCGATTTCATGACCGGTCATGATCATCGCCGGGACTTCCCAGCCACGCTGTTCGCGAATTGCGGCGATACACTCGGAGCCTGAAATCTTCGGGCCCAGATCGTAGTCGGCAATAATGATGTCGCACTCCGTCGTCACGTTCAGTCCATCGCTGTGACTTTCTACCTCACATCCCCATTTTTCCAGCAAGGCCGAGGTCGCCATAAGCACATTGGAATCGTCCTCCACCAGACACACTCGCAGGCCCTGCAGGCGGCTTTGAGTGGCCGCCGGCCGTTGGGTCTCGGTGCGTGGCATGATGCGCTCCAGCCCCTGGATCGTGGCGCGAGTGCCCTTGCCGAGTCGGGAGTCCAACTGGATATCCAGATTGATCAACTGGCTGATACGCTTGACGATGGACAAGCCCAACCCCAGGCCCTCGACATCCTTGTCACGTGCATGGCGTACCCGATAGAACTCTTTGAACACATTCGGCAAATGTTCGGCGGAAATCCCACGTCCCTTGTCGTAGATAACAATGGCCAGGCTTTTGCCTCTGGGACGCACACCGATCAATACCCGCTCGCCGGACGCGTATTTGAGCGTATTGGACACCAGGTTCTGCACCATGGTGGTCAATAGCCCGGCATTGACGTCAACCCAATGCCGACAAGGGCGCAGGCGCAGTTCAACCCCGGCCCATCGTGCCGCTTCGGTGTTCTGTTTGACGACATCCTGCAGCAGCGCGTCCAGGTTCACCGGCTCCGATTGCGGTTCCAGCTTTCCGTTGTCGAGGGTGTAGATATCCAGAATCGAACGGAACAGCTGGGAGACGGTATGCAGCGAGCGATCGATGTTGTCCACCAGCCGCAGTTCTTCACCGTCCAGATTCGCATCACGCAGGCACGCGGTGAACAGGCCAATGGAGTGGATCGGCTGGCGCAGGTCATGGCTGGCCTGGGCCAGAAAGCGTGATTTCTCCTGGTTGGCGGCGATCGCTTCTTCCGACGCGATGCGCGTACGTTTGAGCAGAATATGGGCGTAGGCCGGCACCACGATGGTAGTCACGATCAGCATGAGGAACATATAGGGCTGACCACGCCAGAAAGGTGTCATCACGAAAATCATCACCAGCATGCTCAGCGCGATGAGGGTCGCGGCGGCCAGATAGCGCGAGCCGAAGCGCATGCCATTTCCCAACGTAACCCAGAGCAAGGCGGCGTAAACCGGTAACGCACCTTCTCCGCCAACGACCATGGCGAAAGCGATACCACTGTAGTCATGGGCCATGGCGAACAATCGGCGCCAGAAAAAGTGCCCTGGCCAGCGTTTTATCGCCATACGTAGAGGCACTGCCACGCTGATGAAAAACGCCATGTACCACATGATCGGCACATAGGTGGCGAAGTCACTGGAAGGAAGCAAGGCCACCACAAAAATGTACAACGAAGCACAGGTGCTGACGGTCAACCGCAACGTCGCCTGATCCAGTTCGCTGTTCTTTTCCGTCATGTTCATCACGATTCTCCAGCGTGAAAAGCTGCTTCAAATTTGAAACCAGGCGTTACAGTTTGCGTTACGATGCCCCAATCTGGAGGTGAGATGGACCTTGAGCATGACGCACAGAATAATAGTGGCAGATGACCACCCTCTGTTTCGCGAAGGTATGCTGAGAACCATTGAGCGGCTGATACCGACAGCAATGGTAGAGCAGGCGGGCAACCTGGATGAAGTGCTGACATTGGCGCGATCCGGCGCAGAAGTCGATTCGTTGATTCTGGATCTGCGCTTTCCTGGCATCACGTCCGTGCAAGTCATCGGGCAACTGCGCAATGAGTTCAAACGGACTTCGATCATTGTCGTGTCGATGGTCGACGACCTCGACGTTATTTCTCAGGTCATCGCACAAGGCGCTGATGGATTCATCGGCAAAAATGTTGACCCGACAGGCATTGCCGAAGCCATCATGGCGATTCGTGAAGGCGAAGTGGTGGTCAGATACAATCCTGAAAATCCGCTCCTTGACCCCAGACTTTCCTCGCTCACCGCCCGCCAAAAGCAAGTGCTCGGCCTGATCGCAGCCGGCAAGACCAACAAGGAGATAGCCAAGCAACTGGACATCTCTCCTTTCACCGTACGCATCCATGTTTCCACAGTGCTTAAATCCTTGGGCGTGCCCACCCGTGCGGCCGCAGCGGCTCAATTCAGTAATTTTCCCGGCATCAGCGGGTGGCCGGGAAAATTCGATACTTGAGTCACGCCACGGTGCAATTATCAAGGGGAGCAGGCTCTTGCTGCGCAGCACCTACGTTACAGCGTGGGTTGAGGCACGGGGGTGTTACCAGGGATCAACTTGGCGCCCTTGGGCCGCTTCGGACAATCGCCGGATGAGTACCAGCGGGTCACCACGCCCTTTTCAATCATGAATCGCTGTTCGCAGCGAGCATAATCAGGTACGTAGCCCCATTCCATGGAGTGGCTGCCGTTTGTAAGCCACACGTAGTCATAACCGATGATTTTCGAGTTGCCATCACTTAGCGCATGGCTGTTTTTGGGCGCGCCCCATGATGTCACCAACTCATCTTCCGAGGCGCCTACCCACGACGCAGTAATGTCCGATGTCGTTTGATAACGCTGATTCATGACCAGATTGCTCAGGGGCGAACCTGCACACCCACACAGCATCAAAACAGATAAACCGGCGAACCATAACTTCATGTTTTCGACTCCATTCATACGGCCTCAATCATGCATGCTTAATACAATCACACGAGCAACTCATTACAATCACTCAAGCCACTACCGGGTATCACACCATGCTAGACGAGTGGGTATTAGCCGCCTATAGCACATTTGTGCTATAGCATCGATTCAGACTGCCCCCTAAGCTGTACACGCTCGACAAAGTCTTGAAAACAGCGAGTCAGAGCGTACACCGAAACCGACTCCAGTTTTAAGCCGAAGTGCACCACGCATTTATCTGCCATGAACTTCAATGGGTCGGCCAATCACACTACGCTGGTCAACTTTTCGTGCAGCCGGTCGGAATGGAACAGTCCTGAACATAACTCAAGGTAAGTCTATGTGCTTAAAATATGGAAAAATACTTAGCATCGGATTCACACTTTGCCTGCTGACCGGCGTCTTGGGAGGCTGCGCAAATACTGGAGACTTGATGACCTCCTTGAACCCCGGGGCACAAAAATACGATGTCGCTTACCTGAAGAAAACCATCATTCCGGGTAAAACCACGAAGAGTCAGGTACAGCAATTGTTCGGCGCTCCGGCGGAAGAGCAACTGGATGCCACGAGTAAAAGTAACGGATCCAACTGGACCTATGATAAAAACGAAGAAGGTCTGGAAAAATACATGACCCTGGCCCACAAATATGTCTCGACCGAGACAAGCCTCAAGATGTACGACGCGTCATCGCAGGTGTCCAAGGCCCAAGGCGTCGCCAATGATGTCGGCAGTGTGACCGGCACTAAAAAAGCTCAAAGCCAAACCAAGGGCTCGCGACTGATCATTTACTTTGTGAATGACGTAGTGGACTACTACAGGCTTTACTGACGTACTCCACTTCTGATAAGACCGCAGTGTCGTTTGCTGCCTGAACACACCAACGTACGCCGAACGGTGCGCTTTTCGATCTCAAGGGGGCGGCATCCAGCGATGCCGCCCCCACGTTCCATGAGGTTGATAGTGTGGAAAAGAACAGCGAACTCAACCAGGCAAGCCTGCGCCTGACCGTCAGCACCTGTGCGTTGCTGTATATCCTCGTACTCACCGCCTTACGCCCTGGCGATACCGCGACCTACATGCAGATCATTGCGTATATATCGACGTTCATCATTGCGTCGATATTCCTGCGCATGGCAATCAAGCGCTGGCCGGGGCACTTCTTTTGGCGGCGCCTGTTTTCCATGCTTCATGACTACACCGGTATCGCTTTCGCCATGGTAATGGGAGGCGAAGGGGCATTGCCCATTTACGCAGCGCTGCTCTGGGTCACGCTGGGAAATGGCATGCGCTTCGGCTCACACTATCTGGCCCTGGCAACCGTGATCGCGTTGTCCACCCTTGTCGTCATCTTCCTGCTCAATCCGTTTTGGCGCGCGCAGCCCTATATGTTCCTCATGCTGATCGTGACCACCATCGTGGTACCGGCCTACGCGCATATCCTGCTCAAACGTACGCGCATCGCGTCGGAAGAAACGATCGCCGCCAACCAGGAAAAGTCACGCTTTCTGGCCCAGGCCAGCCATGACCTGCGCCAGCCGATTCACTCCATCGGTCTGTTCACCGCGTGCCTGCGCGACGCGAACCTGGGCAGTGAAGAACTGCGGCTGGTGGACAACATCGATCGCTCGCTGCATACCGTCTCCCAGCTGTTTCGTTCGATTCTGGATATCTACACCCTCGACAACGGAAAGCTGGAACCGCAATCGGAACCGGTGAATCTGGGCGCGCTGCTGCGGGATGTCGTCAAACAGAACACCGAAGCGGCGCGATGGGCCGGGGTTGAACTGCGCCTGCGCCCTTGTCGGCATTGGGTTGACGTCAATGCCGGGCTATTGACCACCATGGTGCAGAACCTGGTGTCCAATACACTCAAATACGCGCCCGGCCAGCCGGTACTGATCGGAGTGCGTCCCAGAGGCATGGACTTGGCCATTGTTATCTACGACAAGGGGCGTGGCATCGCCGCCGAGCACTTGCCGCAGGTGTTCAAGGAGTTCTACCGGGTGCGACACGCTCGGGACAAAGATGTTGAGGGTCTGGGGCTTGGCCTGTCCATCGTCAAGCGCATCAGTCAGTTGATCAATGTCGATGTGCATATCCGCTCCACTCCCAACCGCGGCACCCAGGCGGCAATCACCGGCTTGAAACACGCAGCCCCCAAGGTCATGCCTCCGCAGATGAAAAGCAGCCAGGAGCGCCTGAACGGCTTGAGGATATGCCTGATAGAAGACGACGCCAATGTGTTGATGGCCACCAAGGCCCTGCTGGAGAAATGGGGCTGCGTCGTTGAGACTCACGGTGATGGGGATGACCTGTCCAGTGATTGCGACATCATCATTGCCGACTTCGACCTGGGTACCAAGGTCTCGGGGTCTGAGTGTATCGCGGCAATACGCGAGCGCCGTGGCCTGGAAGTCCCGGCCTTGGTCATCACCGGACACGAAATCGAGCGTATCCGCCAATCACTGCACACACTCAATATCTCGGTGCTGGCAAAACCCGTGCGGGCGCCGGAACTGCGTACCGTATTGTTTGAACAGGTAAAGTCCATCGAGCGCAGTGTGAACTCATAGATCATTCACTGACCTAGAAGGTGTAACGCCCTGCGAAGCGCGCAGCGGCGACCGCTCTATTCGGTACGTTCAACACACGTATCAGCGAAGAGACATGAACCCGCACCGTATAGGGAGATATTTCCAGTTCAGCGGCAATTTCCTTGTTGGTTTTACCTTGCGCTATCAGGCGCCAGACCTCCCTCTGCCTCGATGTCAGTTTACTCACCGCGTCATCACCTTCGAATGCAGGTGATTCGGCAGGCTCGTACTTGATTACTACTTGGCCATCAAGAATATCGTTGATAGCGTCACGTACCTCCTCGGCTGGAATATTCTTGCCAATAAATCCGTTGACGCCAGCATCCATCACACGCGCAATCACCATGCCATCATCGATGGCCGAGACAACAATGATTGCAGTAGAGCCTCTTTCCCTACACAGTTGCGCAAGCGATTCCAGGGAGCATAGTCCCGGCAATCGTACTTCTATAAACAACAGGGTGACAGGCTGCCAGCACTCTAGGATAATTCCGACTTCTTCAAAATTTCCCGCCTGCTTTATCTGTGCTTCAGGTATTAAATATTCCAGCAGCCCTATCATTCCCTCTCGATAAAGCGGGTGCTCGTCTGCCACGATAATTCGGCAACTCATATCAGGAAGCACAACCCGTTCAGATCAATGAAAACAAGCGCAGATCATGTCCGAGTCATGCAAGTTATGATATAGAACACCTGAACTAGTACATCTGTACTACGAACTTAAATGCACCGGAGCATTAACCAGTATCTGCTCAATACAACGCTGCCACACCCGGCGTTAGTGCATCTGTTACTCGGGAGAACAGGGCTATCCTCCTTCTCCCCGCCTGACGACAAAGATGCCTAGTTGGTCCGAGTCTCATAGCGCATCTTGACCACCTCAACCACTCGATCCTGCCCATCCCTGCCGGAAGGACTGACTGACTTGATTGACTGCCCCCGGTAGGGCCCCTCGGCCGCAAACCAGTTCTGCACCATGACCTTCTGTTTCGGTTCCTTAGCGGATGCAGGCCCCGTGGAAATTTCATTGGTGAAGCGACAGGTCTCGAAGGTCCCGAGTGGCGTCTTGATCGTTTCGCGGCCGTTGTAGGTCAGCTTTTCTGTTACCTCGAACTCAAGCTTGACGCCGCTGCTGACGACCTGGCTCTTGTAACTCACGGTGACTGTCTGCCCCGGTTGCAAATCCAGAGGCGTGGCGGGAGGAGGATTGTAGAGGGTCGTGGTCAGTGAAGCGCCAGCGCCGTGCCGATCACCATAGCGAATCAACTGACCGTCCTTGATTTGCGCAAAGGTAGTCGTGAGATACATCGGCGAATTGTTCATGAACGTCGTGTGCAACGACGCCACCGGACTGGTCCCTGCAAAGTCTTCACGGCCAAGCGTTTCAGTTTTATTGCGACTGGTTACCGGCGACACGTTGTCACGACTCTCATACTCCACCACGGTGCCGGCCTGGAAATCCGCTTCATTGATGCACGCCGCAGAGGAGACCGTAGCGCCCAGCGCCGCAGCGGCCCAGGTAGAACCCGCGAGAGTCAAAGAGCTCAAGACCATTTTTCCAGTGGTTATACGTTTCAAAAAACACATCCTTGTTCAAGTTTGATGAGGGAGGATTAATAACGTCGCGCTGAACGCAGAGGGAGGATTAACAGCGCAGCAACTGTGGTCCAACGCTAAAGCGCTAGGCAATAGGGCAGCTGTGCTATTGCGTTATCTTGAGAGCGCCGGTTTTATAAGATGCTGATCACGGCAGTGTTATTTATCGGTTCGGCACTGACATCCTGGCTGCAAGAGACATTGCGGAAGAACAATGACTTTATTGAAAAAAACAGCAACGGCGACCTTGGCGCTAGCCATCACTCTGAGTCTGGGCATTCAAGTCCTGCAACCCGTACAGGCAGCAGAGAACCCGATATTCGAGGCATCCCGCCTGCCCGTGTCAGATGTGCCGTTGGGAGCCTTCCCCTACATCGCGCTTCCAGACGGCTATGTCATCGCAACGACGCCCGATGTCTCCGACTTCGATCAGGTCCCTTTCTGGACCGGCGATCATCTTGAGGTAGTGGAAGGCAAGGTCTGGTCGACACATATCGACGCCGTGCAGGGCAAGGCATTCTCCGACCTGGAATTACAGCGCAACCTTGAAGCAGTGGTGTCCTCCTTGGGTGGCAATAAAATCTTCGACGGCAAGATTCCGGAAGATGCAGGCCAGAAAATCAAAGAATGGCCTCGGGACTTCGCGCTCAAATACAACAGTGGCTTGGGCGACATATGGAACAACGCCGCGCAAGTGTTTGTTATCCATCGCGCAGACCGCGAAATCTGGATTCATCTGTGCACTTACCCTTTTGGCGGCGGCCTACTGATTGCCGAAACCAAACCGCTCCAAATAACGGCCAGCCTGTTACCGGCCAGTGAGCTGAAAACACAGCTGGATAAAACCGGCAAGGTGGCATTGCATGTCAATTTTGCTACTGACCAGACCCGCATACTTCCTGATTCGCAGCCACAGATCGAGCAAGTGGTGATGCTACTCAAGCAAAATACATCGTTGAGACTGGCCATTAATGGCTACACCGATAACACCGGTGATCCCGCCCACAACAAGACACTCTCTTACGGTCGCGCCAAGGCCGTCGCCGATACCCTCACCGCCAAGGGCGTCGATGCGGCAAGGCTATCTGCTGCCGGCTTTGGCGATGCTGAACCGGTGGCCGACAACGCCACCGAGGCAGGTAAAGCGAAAAACCGCAGGGTCGAGCTGGTCAGACAGGACTAAGCCGGCGCTCCAACGCCGACCTGTAAGAATGAGCGCCCAAAGCAGCCGGCGGTCTCATTTACAGAATCACCTGCCGGAGCGACATGAAGCCGCAATGTCGCTGGAAAACGGTCAATCCACCGACTCGAGGTCTTTCACCTCCACCGAGAACCGCTTTCCCACAGGATCCACTTCACATATCTGACTGTTCACCCGTGCCAGCAATTTACTCCCGCTCGCGAAGATGAGAAAAGCTATCCAGCCTTTCCCATGGATACGGATCCCCCATGTCTCGCCTGAAGCTGTTCATCAAATTGTTCGTCGCGCTGATCGCTGCCGCCGCGCTGTGGTACGTGTGGATCCTTCTCAGCGCCAAACTCGAATTGGGCGGCGGCAGCCCGGATCGGCAGACACTGGGCGCGGTGAAGGATATCCGCCAACGCGCGATGACCCAGTTCTGCACCGGCGTCGTCGTGACTCCGCAAGGCACCTGGCTGGTGGGTCGCGTGGAGACAGACGCCAAAGACCTGCAACCTTCCGCCAACGTGGTGGATCTGGATGCGGTGCTTTACGGCAAACCGCAAGAGAACAAGGACCAAGACCCGGAAGAGTCCGGCACCTTCTCAAGCTTCCTCTCTCCGCGCCAGAAGGAAACCACCTTCATCTCGCGGCTGAACGCCCAGGGCCAATTCGAATTGGTGGCCCATATCAGCGATCCCGCCTGCCTGGTCGCCAGCCCGGATGGCAACCGGGTCTTCCTGTTGAGCGGCCTTGATCGCCCCGAGACCGACACGCCAGCCGTCGATGACAAACCGCAGGTGCTGTTTGCCGGAACGCAGCGCGCGGTGTTTCGCACGGACGACCGGGGCAAGCACTGGAGCTGGCTGCCCAAGGGCTTTTTCTCCGAGGCCGATCATGTCGCCTGGAACCTGAAGCCGTACTTCCATGGCGAGAATGATGTCTGGGCCTGGAGCTCTCCGAGCGCCAGTTCCAGTGAAGACGAAGCTCCCCCCGAAGCGATCTCTACCGGGGTGTTCTATTCGGCCGATGGCGGCGCGACCAACAGCGAAATATTCGCTTCCGAGTCGCTGCTGGTATCGCTGGCATATGCCCAGGGCAAACGACCGGACATCACCCAATGGCATTCAGACTCCAGCGACAATGGGGAGGTCCGCACCCACGTCACGCAACTGGACGCACAGCACGCATTTATCTGGGTGTCGCAACGTTTCTGGGGAAGTGATCCGAGCGTTGACGGTCACAACCTGGCGGCCAGCGTGACAACCCGCGCGCAGCTCAAGCGGGACGCAGGCCGGTGGCAGGTGGAGTCCGTGCAACGTGATGACGGACTGTTCATCGATGCCCTGTTGGATAACGGCAGCGGACGCATCATGGGCCTGATCGACCAGGGCGACCAGGGGCAGGACAGGGTTGGCGAACTGGACAGCGCCAAGCTGAGCTGGCACGTCGTCGGCGAACTGCCCAGTGTGTTCGGCCAGTTGGGCTCTGATACTCAATTGCGCGAGGAGCATTTCTGGATGGGCCAGAACAGCCTGCTGATCAATACCTCCAGCAAACATTATCCGCCACGCTGGCTGTACTGGTGGTCGAAAGCGACCATTTCCGCAGACGGCGTGTTCTACTCAACGGACTGGGGACGTTCCTGGCAACAACTGGCGGTTGACGGTTACCTGGGCATCCTCGGTTTTCAGCCGGCACAGGACCGGGTGTTCTGGGCCAAGGGCAATTGGTACAACAGCAATGACCTGGGGATTTACTCGTATGGTTTGCACTGACAGAGGCCCGCTATCCGGCGAACCTCTGTCAGCGCGACCTCAGTGATGCGCGCCCTGCACCACACCGCCGTTACCATCCGGCAGTTCGATCTTCACGCTCTGCATCATGCCCTGGTCCTCGTGATCGAGGATGTGGCAGTGCAGCACGAACTCGCCGATGTAGCGCTCGTAGCGGGTGCGCACGTACAACGTATAGACCCCTTCTCCCTTGGGGAACACATCGGGGCTGGAGCGGCTTTTCACGAACAGCGTGTCTTTCCACACACCTTTCAGGCCCGCGTATTCATTGTCGTCCTTGTCGGTTTGATCCACGGCTCCGGGCAAACTCAGGTCAGTGCCATCTGGGCCAATGATCCGGTCGATCTGGAATGGGTTCACGTGGATATGGAACGGATGGCTGGCCAAGGCCGATTGCAGCTTCCACTGCTCCGCGGTGCCTAACTGGAGATGACGGTTGACCACACCCGGCTTGAACGGCTCGGCGTCCCCCAGGGTGTTGCCCACGGCAAACCTGGTGTTGTCCGGATCGGAGGTATCGATCAGGAACACCAACGTCTGGCCGTCCCCCTTGAGCTCACTGTCGGCGATGTCCGCATGGGGGATGAACTTGTCCAGGTGCAGGCCCTTCTTCAGGTCGGCGACCACCGTGTCACGCACCTCAGGCAGCATCTGCCGTTCGGCCGCCGCGACCAGCACCTTGGTCAGATGCGCGGTGATGTCCGGGACCTTCTCGCCTGGGCCAACGTCGACAAAACCCAGCACTTGCCGACCGCTCGGAGCCTGGTCGACGTTACCCGCCTTGCTCGCCGCCTCGTCGATCACGCAATAGCGTCCAGACTCGGGGAAGGTCAGCAGCAGGTCGTTGCGATAGCCCGGCTGCAGGGTCACCAGGTTGTGCGTCTGTGCCTGCTTCATGGTCAGACCATCGGAGGCGATGACGTGGTACTCGACCGGTTTTCCGGTGCATTGCTGATTGATGAACTGCTCGGCCTTATCGGCAGCGACTCCCAGGTTGCTGGTGGCCTTGGCACTGTCTTCCATGCGTCGGAACTGCAGCTTGATGGTGTCGCGGATGCCCGCATGGACCAACCGCCAACGCTCGACCTGCCCCGGCTTGGCACCATCGAAGATCGGCTGCACCAGGCCGTTGACGCTGGTGTAGCGCCCGGAGGGGCCCCAAGTACCGAACCCCATCTGATCGAACGACTCGACAACCCCGACTTCGCCCTTGTTGCAGGTCCAGTCGATGAGCATCACGACGTTACCTTTCTTGTCCTTGACGACGTTGCCGTCCTTGTCCTTCTTCTCCTTGTAACGGAAATTGCCATCCGCCCCCTTGCACGCATAGGGAATCTGCTGGAACACCAGCAGCCGCTCGGGAAACGCCTTGCCCTGGGCGTCCTTGAGCAAGGTGTCGATATCACCGTTGACGTCTTTGCCGGGCAGGCGATCGCCATGGATGATCAGCGCACCGGCCATGCCGCTGGCGACCTGGAGTGCGGTGGAGCCGTGGCGGTGTGGGTGGTACCAGAAGGTACCCGCCGGGTGGTCGGCAGGAATGTTGTATTCGTACTGGAACTTGACCCCGGGATTGATCGACAGCAGCACGTTGTCGCTGTTGCCCGACGGGCTCACCCACAGCCCATGGGAATGCAGGTTGGTGCCGTTGAAGCAGTGCGGCTGGTCGGGGTTCGCCGGCGGCTGGGTACAGCTCGGGTCCGGCTTCAACTGGTTGTCGAGGGTGATGCGCACCGTGTCGCCAGGCGTGACGTCGATGGTCGGCGCAATGAACGGCGCCGCCGGGTCGACATCCGGGCCGGTGTAGCTGCGCAGCGACACCGGGACATTCTCGCCGGTCGCCGGGTTGAAGATATGGTTATCGGTGTACTTGATCACCAGGTCCAGGCGCCGCTCGCGGCCGGCGTGACCCAGGGTTGTTTCGACAGCCGGGGAACTCTTGAGCAGCAAGGTGCCCGTCTTCGGCTTGGGCGCTTCCAATTGCAGCGCCGGCGGGTTGTTGAACAGCCGGGAAGGCTCCACCGCCAGCGCCTGGCTCGCCACTGCGAGGGCGATCAGGCCCAGCGCGCAGCGCACCTTGTCGTTGTGCAATCCTGTCATGGCTACTGCTCCTGCAAATCAACCGGGAAGGTCAGGGGTTGGCACAGGAGTGATGAGGAAACGCAGACGTGCAAGGTCCGTTTTCGATAGCAGCAATCCGTGCTGGCATAAAGCTAGCTCGTTATCGGCATAGCGCAATGTTTATTGGGCGTTGACAGTGTTTTGGCCGGCAAAGCCAGTGGCAATCGGCGCGGGAAAACCCGCAAAGGCCTGGCGCAATGCCTTGGCGTATTCGCGGCTGCCGAGAGTCATGCTGTTGATGTGGTTGCCGCCCTTGATCAGCAGCAGGTGCTTGGGCTGCGCGGCGGCTTCGTACAACGCCTTGCTGAAGCGCGATGGTACGTAGGGATCGTCGGTACCGTGGACGATCAGCACGGGGATGCCGATCTGGTTGATCTTGTCGATGGAGTCGAACTTTTCCGAGAGAATCCAGCGCACCGGCAAGGAAGTCGGAATCGCCGCCCGCGCCGCGTCGCCCAGGTCGGTAAAGGTCGACTCGATGATCAGCCCGGCCGCCTTGGCAGATTGTTTGTCCCCCGCCAGGCGCTCGGCCAGATCGACCGCTACCGCACCACCCAGCGAGTGACCGTAGATATAGCGTTTGCGCGCATCCGGCTGCAGTTGCACCAGGCGTTTCCAGGCATTGCCGGCGTCCTGGTAGACGCTGCGTTCGGACGGCAAGCCGCCGGGGCTGTCGCCAAAACCGCGATAGTCGATGGCCAGCACCGAGAAGCCCAGCTCGCGCAATTGGGTGATCCGTCCGACCTGGGCCGTCAGGTTCCAGCGGGTACCGTGCAGGTAGAGAATGGTCGGCGCATCGGCGCGGCTCGACGGCCACCACCAGGCATGCAGGTAATCGCGGCCCGCCAGACCATCGCTGAGCGGAATCTGCATTTCCCGCACACCACTCGGCAGGCCGTTGAACCAGCCAGCGGTACCCGGCTGGATATTGAACAACAGCTCGCGCTCCTTGTAGGCCAACCGCGAACAGCCATAGGGCAGGCCAACGGCGAGGAACAGCGCCAACAATCCCAGGGACAGCCAACGGCGACGGGCGATAAAGGTTCTGACGGTCATGGCGCCCGGTTCTCGGTCTCAGGAAAGGCATCGGCTCACAAGGCCCACAGATTACCCGCAACCGACACAAACAAAAACGCCCCGAACCAGTCGGGGCGTTTGTTCAACCTGCTATCAGGTTGCTACAGCGTTGTCGCCACGATCAGAACACGTTGATCGGGTAGTCGACGAACACACGCACTTCGTTGCCGCCCACGTTGTACTCGCTGGACTTCTGCGATACGCGCAGGATCGAGCTGCGCACTTTCACGCTCAGGTCTTTGGCCGGGCCGCTCTGGACCACGTATTTGACCTGGTTGAAGATCTCGCGCTCGGTACCACCGGTGCTGGTGGAGGTGGTGATGTTGTCACCACGGACGTAAGCCACGTTGTAGCTCAGGCCAGGCACGCCGAAGGTGCTGAAGTCCAGGCCGTAGCCCAACTGCCAGGAACGCTCATCCGAGGCGTTGAAGTCCGACCAGTAGGAGTTGGCCAGGTAGATGGAGTTGCCGCCATCACCCACGCGTCCCTGGCCACGCTGGTAGCCGCCGTACGGGTAGCCCAGCAGGCTGTCGCCGGTGCTGCGCTGGTGTGCGATGGTGAAGGAGTGGGCACCCAGGGCGTAGGTGGCCGCCAGGCTCCAGATCTTGTTGTCGTCGCCGCCAGCGTTGTTTTTGGCCGCGTAGTCATTGTCCAGCTGGGTACGGTAGCCGTTGAAGTCCAGGGTCAGGGACTGATCCTGGGCAACCGGGAACACGTAGTTCAGGTTCACGTATTGCTTCTTCAGCACGTCTTCGACGTCGGAAGCGTACAGAGCGGCCTTGAAGTTGTCGGTGAACTGATAGCTGCCGCCCAGCACGTTGATGCTTTTCAGGCCACCGCTGTCACGACCTTCGTCGCTCTTGCGCGACTCTTCATTGAAATGACCGGCATTCAGCTCCAGGCCCTTGATCTCCTTCGAGGTGATCAGGGTGCCGGTGTAGCTTTCCGGCAGCAGGCGGCCGTTGTCATAGCTCAGCACCGGCAGGGCTGGCATCTGGTCGCCGTAGGTCAGCACGGTGTTGGACAGACGGAACTTCACTGCGGCACCGCCCTTGGCAATGTCACGCTCAGGCGAGCCATTGTTGTCCTTGGCGAAGAAGTCGATGCCTTGTGCACCGGTCGTGCCTTTGCCGCCGTCCAGGCGCAGGGCGTACAGGCCGAAAGCGTCAACGCCGACACCGACGGTGCCTTGGGTGAAGCCGGACTTGAAGGTACCGATAACCGACTGGCCCCACTCGATCTTGTCGTGGTTGCCGTCTTTGAAATCACGGTTGATGTAGGCGTTACGCAGCAGCACGTTCAAGTGGCTGTCTTCGACGAAACCCTTGGCGTCCGATTGATCACTTGCCATGACCTGGGTGGCGCTGAGAATCCCCAGTGCAAGCAGACCGATCCGTTTGTTCAACATGTTGTTTTCCTTATTGCTGGATGAAACGCCCTACAGCCCCCGAGCTGAACCTGTGTGTGTTGGTACTTTCACGCAGAAAAAAGAAGGCCCGCCTGCAGGTGAATGCAGCGGGCCTCTTATTATTTTGGGTATATGGCTTTTAGCCACAGGCGTGGCGCGAATCCTATCCGCGACACGACTAAAGTGTCAATTTCGTGAATCATCGGCAATTAGACAAGATTTTTTGGTCAACCTCGCAAAAGGACATATCAGCCAACGTCACGATCGTTTGCACTCCCCCCTCAGCGACTCAGTCGGCGCAACCCGCAAGTCCACAAGCCGGGCCCGAAGGTGCTCCTGCTGCGGGCACGGTCGACTCACGCAGCCACTGCGCGAACGCATCGGGCTTGCCCAGATAGGGACCGATGTCGATCAGGCTGAAGCGCCCCTCGCGCTCCAGCACCAGGGTCGGAAACCCCTGCCCACCGACACGGGACAACAATGCCCGGCTGCGCTTGAAGTGCTCGTCCGCCACCGCGCCAGTGTGGCGCGCGAAAGCCGCTTCGAAGGCCTGCGGCTCGAAACCCAGCTCGGTTGCCAAGGCCAGCAACACGTCGGCATCGGCGATGCGTCGCCCCTCAAGGTAATGCGCGGTCTGCAACCTGCCGAGCAACTCCAGCCCGCGTCCGGCCAGTTCTTCGGCCGCCAGCACAGCGCTCGTCGGCGGTGCGGAATCGAATACCGCCGTGCTGTCGCGCAACAACCCCTCGAAATACGCCTGGCCGAACGGCTGGCCGGTGTACTCGGCAATACGCCGGTCATGGGGCATGACGTAGTCCCGCAGGTTCGGGCTGACGAACTGCCGGTTGTTCCCAGCCATCATGCCGCCCCCGTGCAGGCTCACCGGCAATACCTGGCTGGCGGCCTGCACCAGTGGCTTGGCGCCATAGCACCAGCCGCACAGGGGATCGTAGATGTAATGAAGGGTGGCGGGAGCGGTCATGGCGGTCTCCAGAAAAGTCGTCAACAGGCTATGTCCACAGGTTAGCGCGGGAAAACTGTTCGAAAAATGCCGATATGACGGCGGGTTTGTTGTGTAAATCGGTCATATCACGACGCCTGTAACAGCAATGACATATTTTGATACATACCAGTGAAGCGCGTTGTTGGTAACTATTATCAATCATTAATAATACTCGATAACATTCGCGCGTTTTTCCCAACCCTCATACCCCCTCACGGATACATCCCCGTCATGCCTGCCCCTTATCGCCTGGCGCCCGCTACTTTCGGGCTTTGCGTTCTGCTGTCCGCCGGATTCACCCAAGCCACGACCACCCTGCCGGAATTGTCGATCAATGCCGATGCCGACCCGGACGACCCGCGCGTCAAGGACGTCAGCACCGCAACCCGCACCGACACGCCCGTGCGTTATGTTCCCCAGGCCATCGACTCGCTGAAGGCCGCGAATGTGCTCGACTACGGCACCCATGACCTGGGCAAGGCACTGAGCGGCATTCCCAACGTCAGCAGCGGCGCCGACACCCGTTTCGACAGCTTGCGCATCCGCGGTTTCGACGCCAGCAACGATTTCTATCTGGACGGCATCCGCGATGACAGCCAGTACATTCGCGATCTGCACAACATCGAGCGCATCGAGGTGCTCAAGGGGCCGGCGGCGGTGCTGTACGGTCGCGGTAGCCAGGGCGGAATCGTCAACCGGGTCAGCAAACTGCCGCAGTTCGGCCGCCGCTCCACCGTCGAGGTGCAGGGTGGTAGCGACGACCTGCGCAGCCTCTACACCGACCTCAGCGTCGACCCCACGCAGGACCTCAGCCTGCGGCTGAACATGGGCAATCAGGACAGCAACAGCTTCCGCGACGGCGTCAGCGGCAATCGCCAGTTGTTCGCGCCGTCGATGAGCTGGCAATTGACTCCGGAACTGAACTGGCTGGTGCAATACGAGTACAGCCGCTACAACCGCACGCCGGACCGCGGCATACCGGGGATCAATGGTCGCCCAGCCGATGTCGGCCGCGATACCAGCTACGGCGACCCACGCGACTACATCGACGACAAGGCGCAGTCGCTACGCTCCAAACTCACCTACGCCCTGGACGACAACTGGCAATTGCGCCATACCCTCGGCGTGTTCAAGCTCAACAGCGACTTCGACAACACCTACCTCGCCGGCTACACCCCCGCCACCGGCAAGGTCACGCGCCAACGCTGGCAGCAGGACCTCAACACCCGCAATCTCTACAGCAACCTGGAAGCCGAAGGCAGCGTCGACACCTTCGGCCTCGAACACCGTCTGCTGACCGGCCTGGAGCTGGGCAGCCAGCGCCGCGATCCGAAGCTCTACACCTCGCTCGCCGCCAACCGGGGCGGCCAGGCGGTACCGGCACTCGATCTGTTCAACCCGAACCGCAACCTCAGCCACACCGGTGCCATGGTGCCGTCCAGCGACAACCACACCGAAGTCGAAAGCCGCGCGATCTACGTCCAGGACCAGTTGCGCCTGAACGACCAATGGCAACTGCTCGCCGGCCTGCGCCACGACCGCTTCGAGGTCGAGACCACCAACAACCTGACCCACATCAAGGACAGCCGCGACAGCCACAGCACCAGCCCGCGCCTCGGTGTGGTCTGGACGCCATTGCAGGATCACTCCTTCTACGCCTCCTGGAGCAAGAGCTTCTCGCCAGTGGGCGGCGGCGTGATCGGCATCACCCCGAACGCTGCCGGTAACGGCAATGACCTGAGCCCGGAGCAGACTCGTCAGAAGGAAGTCGGGGTGAAAAGTGACTGGCTCGGTGAAAACCTGAGCACCACCCTGGCGGTGTATGAACTGGAACTCTACAACCGCCGCACCAGCGATCCGCAGAACCCCGGGATCACCCTGCTCAGCGGCTTGCAGCGTTCACGTGGTGTCGAGCTGACCGGTACCGGGCGGATCGTCGGCAACTGGTACCTGCGCGGTGGCCTCGGTCTCCAGGACGCCACCATCGTCAAGGACAACAACGGCTTCGAGGGCAAGCGCGTCAGCAACGTCGCCAAGCGCAACGCCAGCCTGTTCCTGACCTGGAAACCGGAAATGGGCTGGTACGCCGAAACCGGCCTGACCCTGGTCGGCGACCGTTACGCCGACAATGCCAACACCGTGGTTCTGCCGGGCTATGGCACCTGGGATGCGCTGGCCGGGTTCCGCACCCGTGACTGGGACCTGCGCGCCGCCTTGAACAACATCAGCGACCGCACCTACTACGCCTCGGCCACCAGTGCCTTCCAGATCCAGCCGGGGGCTCCGCGCAGCCTGGTGGTCACAGGCACCTACAGTTTCTGAGGCATCCGTTTCACCACCCAATGAAAAACGCCGCTGGCCGGATCACTCCGGGCAGCGGCGTTTTCATTCAAATCCATTCAGCCCTGCAAAACCCCGAGCAAGGCCTCCAGTTCAGCCTCGCTGAACAGGCCCGCAGGGTAGCGCTCAATAATCATCCGACGAGGATCCTGGGCACGAGTTGCACGCGTTCCATTGCTTTTCAACCACTGAGCCAGAATGTGAAGCGACTCGCTCGTCACCGACAGGGGATGCGAAACTCGCTCGCTGGCTACGTTCATCTCGGCGCTCTCCTGATTCATGAGCGGCTAACCTACTCAAAATTTATGACAAAACGTCGTAGTCCGAAGACCCCTTCGCCTGTACTCAAGGCAGATACAAGAGCTATGCCAAAGTGCCAGTTCTCTCAGCCAGCGCCCATAAAAAAACCCGCGTTCCTTAAAGGGCGCGGGTTAGATGAAGAAAATTTCACAATGATGCAAAAATGCCACTATTTGTAGTAGTGACCCATGATGTTACAGCCCCACTCAACCCTGGTGCGGCGCCGGTTGCTGTTGGGTAAGGCAGTGAATATTTCCGCCACCCAGTAACAACTCCCGCCCGGGTACCATCACCACTTCATGCTGCGGAAACAGCTTCTGCAGGATCTCCCGAGCGACGGCGTCCTGGGGGTCGTCAAAGCTCGGTGCAATGATCCCGCCGTTGACGATCAGGAAGTTCACATAGGAACCCGCCAGACGCACCGACGGATTGCGCTCCTGGCTGCCGGCGACGGCGTCGACGCCCGCGCATTCTTCCTCGGTGGCGTACAGCGGACCCGGAATCGGCATCTTGTGCACCACGAAGGCGCGGCCCTTGGCATCACGGGCGTTTTCCAGAACTTTCATGGCCGCCTGACAACGCGGATAGTTCGGATCCTGCTGATCGTCAGTCCAGGCCAGCAGCACTTCGCCCGGCCGCACATAGCAGCAGAAGTTATCCACATGGCCATCAGTTTCGTCGTTGAACAGGCCGTCCGGCAGCCAGATCACCTTTTCCACCGCCAGCTGCTCGCCAAGGACCTTCTCGATCTCCTCGCGGGTCAAGTGCGGGTTACGGTTGCGATTGAGCAGGCATTCCTCGGTGGTGATCACCGTGCCCTCGCCATCGACATGGATCGAGCCACCCTCCAGTACGAAACCTTCAGTGCGGTATTCCTGGCAGCGCTCGATCTCGAGGATCTTGCCACCGACCTGTTCGTCACGGTTCCATGGGAAGTACAGGCCGCCGTCGAAACCGCCCCAGGCGTTGAAACCCCAATGCACGCCACGGACTTCACCCCGGTCATTGATGACGAAGGTCGGCCCGCTATCACGCACCCAGGCGTCGTCGCTGGACATTTCCACCACGCGGATATTCGGCACATCCAGGCGCGCCCGCGCATTCTCATACTGGCCGGCGGAAACCGCGACCGTCACCGGCTCGAACCGGGCGATGGCCTTGGCTACCGCAGCATGAGCGGCCTGTGCCGGCTTGCCGCCCAGGCGCCAGTTGTCCGGACGCTCGGGCCAGATCATCCAGACCTGAGTCTGGGGAGCCCATTCGGCAGGCATGTGGAAGCCGTCGGCGCGAGGGGTGCTGTGCAGGATGCTCATGGGGGTCAGGACTCCAGGGAACCGTCGAAGGTGTTCAATGCACGTAATGCCGACCTTATAGCCGATAAAAATCGGCTTTTAAAGCCAGCGATTCATTTAAGCTCTTTTTAAAAGCAAAATTTGCCGATAACAATCGGCTTTATAGCTCAAAGTCCCTCTTCCAGGACCTTCGACAGCATGTCGACGAAGAAATCCACACTGCGACGCGAGGTACACATCGGCGGCTTGATCTTGAGGATGTTGAGATGGTCGCCAGTTGGCTGCATGAAGATTCCCAGTTCACGTAACCGATCACACAACAGGGCCGTTTCCTCGGTCGCAGGCTCCAGGGTCTCGCGATCACGGATCAGTTCCGCCCCGAGGTAGAAGCCGGAGCCATGCACCGCTCCGACCAGTGGATACCGGTCGATCAGCGCCTCCAGGCGCTCCTTGAAATAGCCGCCGACGATCTGGGCATTCTCCCAGAGCTTCTCCTCGGCCATCACATCCAGTACCGCCATGCCAATCCGGCAACTGACCGGGCTGCCGCCCGACGAGGAGAAGAAATAGCCCTCGGCCTCCAGCGCCTCGGCGATCTCCCGACGGGTGATGACCGCACCCAACGGCTGACCATTGCCCATGCCCTTGGCCATGGTGATGATGTCCGGCACCACCCCTTGCTCCTCGAAACCCCAGAAGAATTTGCCCATGCGCCCGTAGCCCACCTGCACCTCATCGGCGATACACACACCACCCTGGGCCCGCACCCGCGCATAGACCTGTTGCAGATAGCCCGGCGGCAGCGCGATGCCACCGGCGTTGCCATACACCGGCTCACAGATGAACCCCGCCAACTGACGGTTCTGCTCGGCCAGTTTGGTCAGTTGCTGATCGACGCTGCGCACATAGTCCGGCGCACTGTCGGCGCCACGGAACGCCCCGCGATAGGTATTGGGCGCAACCACCGGATGGACCCAGTCCGGGCGGCTTTCCAGAGCCTTGGGATTGTCGGCGATGGAAGTGGATACCGCGTCGGCCGCCACTGACCAGCCATGATAGGCCTCCAGTACGCTGAGCATGTCGCGCCCGCCGCTATAGGCCCAGGCCAGGCGGATCGCCAGGTCGTTGGCCTCGGTACCGCTGTTGACCAGGAACACCCGGTCCATGGAGTCCGGCGCCAGGGCCAGCAAGCGTTCGGAAAACTCGGTCACGGCGGAGTAGTGGAAACGCGAATTGGTATTGAGCAGCGACCATTGCCGCGCGGCTTCGGCGGCCATGCGTGGATGGCCATGGCCGAGCACCGCGACGTTGTTGAGCATGTCCAGATAGGAGCGGCCCTGCATGTCGATCAAGTGGTTGCGCCAGCCACGCTCGATACGCGGCGGATCGACGTAGTAGTGCTTCTGCGTGCGGGCAAAGCTGGCATCGCGACGGGCCAGCAACTCGCTGGCATCCAGCTCCGGCTCGGCGTCGCACGCAAGTCCCAGCAGCGCCGCCGGCGACGGGCAGAGCGCCTGCCAGGCGGCAGCCCGCGAGGGCGTGCAGAACAGTGGCGCATCCAGCTCGGCCTGCCGGCACAACTGGACCCGCAACGCACCTTTCACTTCGCCCAGCACCTGCCCCTTGACCATTGCCGCACCTGGCTTGAGGGAAGCCTCGACACCCCACAGTCGTAAACACAGCGGCTCGCCCACCAACTGCAAGGCACCGTCGGCCAGAGCATGCAGGGTGCCGGCGAACGGCGCGTCCACGGTCGTACCGACCGGAACTTGCAGCTCGACATGCAGCGGGCAGGTATCGGGCTCCACGGCGCTGTCGGGGCGTGTGCGCGACAGCCGGTATTGCCCGTAACGGCTGGCCGCCAAGCCATGCACCGTCGCGGCTTCTACCAACAGACGCTGGTCGATACCCTCCTGCTCCCAGTTACCGGCCTCGAAGTGCGGGCTGAGCACCCCCAGGTCGATCAGTGCGAACTCACGCCCGACCAGCCCCGGCAACAGCGGCGCAAAACCCTCGCTGGCGATCGGGTCCACCGGCAGGTCGAGCGCGGTGAGGATCGCCGCCTCCATCAACTCGAACGGCAGCGAGGTCGCCACCGCGAAGATTTCCCACTCATGGGCCAGGTTGTCACGGCTGTAGTGATTGTCCGGGTCGATACTGACCTGCTGCTCACCACTGAGCACCAGCACTGCCGCCCGGGCAACGATCAGCGGCCACAACGCGAGCAACTCTTCGCGTTGCAGCGGGTTGACCGCGTGATAGGCCTGGATCGCCGGCAGAATCGCGAAGGGATCCGCTTCAGCGTGATGCAGCAAGGCTGCGCAGGTCACCGACAGGTCGGCGATCCGCCAGGTGCGGCTCAGGTCGCCGAAATCGATCACCCCCTGCAACTGCCAGTGCCGCTGCGCATCGCGACGCCAGACCACGTTGTCATCGGTGATATCCAGATGGATGGCCTGGACCGGCAGCTTGTCCACCAGCGGTTGCAGGCGTTGAGCGGCCTGGGCCGCCGCCTCGCGGATCAGCGCTTGCTGTTGCGCATCGCGGATCACTGGCAGCAGGTGTTCGATCAACACATCGGCATGTCGGGGGTCCCACTGCAGGGTGCGCTCCAGGCCAGGATGCTGGAAGTCCGCCAGGGCCCGGTCCATCTCCCCACAGAGGCGGCCCAGGCCGACCACCAGTTCGCGGCCGAGATGTTTGAGATGGGTCAGCGACTGACCCTCGATGTATTCCAGTAACCGCACGTGCAGCGGCTGGCCGGCCAGTTCGAGGGACAGCAGGTCCTGACCATTTTTCGCGGCAATCACCCGCGGTACCCGCAGGCCATCGCGGCCGGCGAGGTGGGCCAAGCCTGCGTGCTGGGCCTGCAGTTCCTGGCTGGCGTAGTCACCATGGCAGACTTTCAGTACAAATCGGCCCTGGTCACTGTCGACCCTGTAATTGAGGTCCTGCTGGCTGCCCAGCGCCTTCAGGGTTCCAGAGAGTCCGTAGTGCTCCTCGAGCAGTTGCAGCGCCTGCGGCATCGAGACATTCGGGCTCGGCAGACTGGCACGGCGGATCAACGTGGCGAGTAACATGTAACGACTCCCTGAAGTTTTTATCGGCTATCTATATCGCCATTGGCGCCGCCAATACGCAAGCCCGCAGAAAAATAGGAGAATACGCACCGATACAGGAGCAATCGCACTTGCACCAGTGCCGGCCTACCCACAAGCTATGCTGCATCAATTGAATGTCCGTCTAAGGAAAAGGCATACCGACATGCGTATTTTAGTCACCGGCGGCGCCGGCTTTATCGGTTCCGCCCTGATTCGGCACCTGATCCGCAACACCGAGCATGAAGTGCTCAACCTCGACAAACTGACCTATGCCGGTAACCTCGAGTCGCTGACCAGCATCGCGACCGATACCCGCTACGAATTCGTCAAGGCCGACATCGTCGATCAGGCCACCGTCAGTGCGGTGCTCGCGCGCTTCCAGCCCCACGCGATCATGCACCTGGCCGCCGAGTCCCATGTCGACCGCTCCATCGACGGGCCTTCGGACTTTATCCAGACCAATATCGTCGGCACCTACAGCCTGCTGGAGGCCGCCCGTGGCTACTGGTCGAAGCTCGCCGAGCCTGAGAAAAGCGTCTTCCGCTTCCATCACATCTCCACCGATGAAGTGTACGGCGACCTGCATGGTGTCGATGACCTGTTCACCGAAACCACGCCCTATGCCCCGAGTTCGCCCTACTCGGCGAGCAAGGCCGCGTCCGACCACCTGGTCCGCGCCTGGCACCGCACCTACGGCCTGCCGGTGCTGCTGACCAACTGTTCGAACAACTACGGCCCGTTCCACTTCCCGGAAAAGCTGATCCCGCTGGTGATCCTCAACGCCCTGGCCGGTAAACCGCTGCCGGTGTACGGCGACGGCCAGCAGGTTCGCGACTGGCTGTTCGTCGAGGACCACGCCCGCGCCCTGTTCAAGGTGGTGACCGACGGCGTGGTCGGCGAGACCTACAATATCGGTGGTCATAACGAACAGAAGAACATCGAGGTGGTGCGCGGTATCTGCGCCCTGCTGGAAGAACTGGCTCCGACCCGCCCGGCTGGTGTTGCACAGTTCGCCGACCTGATCACCTTCGTCAAGGACCGTCCAGGCCACGACCTGCGCTACGCCATCGACGCCGGCAAGATCGAACGCGAACTGGGCTGGACCCCGGAGGAAACCTTCGAAAGCGGCCTGCGCAAGACCGTGCAGTGGTATCTGGACAATCTGGAGTGGTGCCGTCGTGTCCAGGACGGCAGCTATCAGGGCGAACGCCTGGGCGCCCTCGATCACAAGGAGTTGTTGGCATGATGAAAGGAATCGTATTGGCCGGGGGTTCCGGCACCCGCCTGCACCCGATCACCCTGGGCGTCTCCAAGCAACTGCTGCCGATCTACGACAAGCCGATGATCTACTACCCGATCTCGGTGCTGATGCTGGCCGGCATTCGCGAAATCCTGATCATCTCCACCCCCCAGGACCTGCCGCAATACCGCAACCTGCTCGGCGACGGCAGCCAGTTCGGAGTGAGCTTGAGCTATGCCGAACAACCCTCTCCGGACGGCTTGGCCCAGGCATTCCTGATCGGCGAAGCGTTCATCGGCAATGACCCGGTCTGCCTGATCCTGGGCGATAACATCTTCCATGGGCAGTCTTTCAGCACCCAATTGCAAAAGGCTTCGCGCCAGGCAAAAGGTGCAACGGTGTTCGGCTACTGGGTCAAGGACCCGGAGCGCTTCGGTGTGATCGACTTCGACGACGAAGGTCGGGCGCTGTCCATCGAGGAAAAGCCCGCCAAACCGAAATCCAGCTATGCGGTCACCGGCCTGTATTTCTACGACAACGACGTCATTGAAATCGCCAAGGCGGTCAAGCCGTCGCCACGCGGCGAACTGGAAATTACCGACATCAACAACGCCTACCTCAAGCGCGGCGATCTGCACGTCGAGCGTTTTGGCCGTGGTTTTGCCTGGCTCGATACCGGCACCCACGACAGTCTGCTGGAGGCCTCGCAGTACGTGCAGACCATCGAACATCGCCAGGGCTTGAAGGTTGCCTGCCTGGAGGAAATCGCCTACCAGAATGGCTGGATCGATCGCGAGCATCTGCTCGAACGCGCCAAATACTTCGGCAAGACCGGCTATGGCCAGTACCTGTTCACCCTCGCCGGAGAAAAACGATGAAAGCCACGCCAACGCGGCTACCGGGCGTGCTGATCCTCGAACCCAAGGTGTTTGGCGACGAACGCGGTTTTTTCTACGAAAGTTTCAACGCGCGGGCCTTTCAGGAGGCCACGGGACTGGACCTCGATTTTGTACAGGACAACCACTCGCGCTCACAGAAAGGCGTCCTGCGCGGCCTGCACTATCAGAGGGAAAACACCCAGGGGAAACTGGTGCGGGTGATCGCCGGAGAGGTTCTCGACGTGGCGGTCGACATCCGCCGCAGCTCGGCGCATTTCGGCCAGTGGGTCGGCGTACGTCTCTCTGCCGAGAACCATCGCCAGTTGTGGGTGCCCGAAGGCTTCGCCCATGGTTTCGTGGTGCTCAGCGACTACGCCGAGTTCCTCTACAAGACCACCGACTACTACACCCCCAGCGCTGAACGTACCATTCGCTGGGATGACCCGACCCTGGCCATCGATTGGGAATTCGACGGGGTTCCGCAGCTTTCGGCCAAGGATCAGAACGGTAAATCCCTGCATGAGGCCGATCTGTTCGAATGAACACCTCCTCCCTGAAAATTCTCATCAACGGCCAGCACGGCCAGGTCTCCCGGGAACTGCAGAAACGCCTGGCCGATCTGGGGCAACTGTTCGTACTGGGCCGCGACCAGCTCGACCTGGCGAACCCTGAACAGATCCGCCAGCAGGTCCGCGCCCATCGCCCGGACCTGATCATCAACGCCGCCGCCCACACTGCCGTCGACCAGGCCGAATCCGAGCCGGACCTGGCCTTCGCGATCAACGCCACGGCGCCGGGCATCCTCGCCCAGGAAGCCGCCGACCTGGGCATCCCGTTGATTCACTACTCCACCGACTACGTGTTCGACGGCAGCAAGGCCGAGCCCTACACCGAGGACGATGAAACCAACCCGCTGAGCGTCTACGGCCGTAGCAAGCTGACAGGCGAGCGGGCCATCGCCACCGCGCACAGCCAACACCTGATCCTGCGCACCAGTTGGGTCTACTCCAACCATGGGCGCAACTTCCTGCTGACCATGCAACGGCTGCTGCAGGAAAAACCGGAACTGCGCATCGTCGCCGACCAGGTCGGCGCGCCCACCTGGGCCGGCACCATCGCCAACAGCACCCGGGCCCTGATCGAGCGCTGGCAGGCCGGCCAGGCCGGTGCCTGGGGCACCTATCACCTGACCGCCAGCGGCGAAACCTCGTGGTTCGGTTTTGCCCAGGCCATCGGCGAACAACTGCTGGCCCTGAACAAGCCCTGCGCAATCCTCGAGGCCATCCCCTCGAGTGCCTACCCGACGCCGGCCACCCGGCCACTGAACTCGCGCCTGGACTGCAGCCGCCTGTCACGCGAATGGCTGGTGAGCCAGCCGGATTGGCACACCGCATTGCGTGAATGCCTGGCCGAGCAGGGCTGAGACCGGCGAAACGTCATTTATTGATGGCGCGCCCTCCCCCATAATGCGTCGGACTCCACCGGCGCATGCTCTCGATGATCACAACTCCACCGATTCCCCGCAGACCCCGCTGGCGCAGCCTGGCGCTGCTGTTCCTCTGCCTGGCCCCGCTGCTGTGGCCACTGGAACACCTCGCCGAGCGGTATTACCGCAGCGAACTGGTGAGCCAGAACCGCCAGACGCTCGACCTCTACGTCGCCAACCTGCTCGGCACCCTGCACCGCTACGAAGTCCTGCCACAGATCCTCGGGGACCTGCCGGCCCTGCGCGACGTACTCGCCGAACCCGGGCAGAGCCTGCGCCAGGAAAGCGCCAACAGCCTGCTGCGCGATATCTGCAACCAGACCGGTGCCGAGGTCATGTACCTGATGGACACCCGCGGCAAGACACTCGCGGCGTCCAACTGGGACAAGCACGACAGTTTCCTCGGGCGCAATTTCGCCTTCCGGCCGTATTTCAGCGAAGCCATGGCCGGGCGCCTGGGCCGCTTCTTCGGCCTCGGCACCACCTCGGGCAAACGCGGCTACTTCTTCGCCGCAGCGGTGCGCGACGGTGAAAACGTCGTCGGCGTGCTGGTGATCAAGGTCGACCTGGACCACACCGAAAGCCTCTGGGGCAAAACCCCCGAGCAACTGTTGGTGACCGACCATAACGGCGTGGTGATCCTGACCTCGCGGGCGGACTGGCGCTTTCGTGCCACCCGTGCGCTGAACGGCACCGAACGCGACGCCATCACCGCCGTCCAACCCTACCCGACGCGCAATCCCCAGCCGCTGGAGATCAATCCCAAGGCCTGGCTGACCCAGACCCAGCAGATTGACGAGACCGGCTGGAGCGTCAGCATTCTCGCCCCACGGACACTGATCGACCGCCCGGTGCGGACCGTGGTCGCGATCGGTGGCGCAACCCTGCTGGTACTGATGCTGCTGCTCGGCCTGATGATGCAGCGCCGACGCCATTATCTGGAGCGGATCGCCTTCGAGGCCAAGGCCCGTCGTGAGCTGGAAATGCGTGTCGCCGAACGGACCAGCGACCTGGAAGGCCTCAACCGCCGGCTCAAGCAGGAAGTGCTGGAGCGCGAGCACGCTCAACAGGAACTGGTCCGGGCCCAGGACGATCTGGTCCAGGCCGGCAAGCTCTCGGCCCTGGGCACCATGTCGGCGAGCATCAGTCACGAGCTCAACCAGCCCCTGGCGGCGATCCGCAGCTACGCGGAAAACGCCGAAGTGCTGCTCGACCACCAGCGCACCGAAGACGCCCGGGGCAACCTCAAGCTGATCAGCGAACTGACCGGGCGAATGGCCTCGATCATCGCCCACCTGCGTGCCTTCGCCCGCCGCGACCGGCATGCCCCGGAAAGCGTGGCCCTGCAGCCGGCACTCGATGACGCATTGGCGCTGCTGGCCAAGCGACGGCGGGCAATGGACGTCGAGCTGATCCGCGACCTGCCGGCCGCCGCGCTGTGGGTCGAAGCCGGCGAAACCCGGCTGCGCCAGGTGCTCGGCAACCTGCTGGCGAACGCCCTCGACGCCCTCACCGAAAAAGCCTCGCCGCGCAAACTCTGGCTGAGTGCCCAGACTTCGCCGGAAGGCGTGACCCTGACGATTCGCGACAACGGCCCGGGCTTCTGCCTCGAAGCACTGGGCCGCGCCGGCGAGCCGTTCTACACCACCAAGACGCGCACCCAGGGCCTGGGCCTGGGCCTGGCGATCTGCGACTCGCTGATGCGCGCCTTTGGCGGCGAGCTGCTGTTTGCCAACCACCGCGAAGGCGGTGCCCTGATCACCCTGCGGATGCGCGCCGGCGCGCCCGGGGTTGCCCTGCAACCGGCCGAGGACTCGATGGTATGAATATCGACCACCAGATCCAGGTGGTGCTGATCGACGACGATCCCCACTTGCGCCAGGCCCTGAGCCAGACACTCGACCTCGCCGGTCTGAAGATCCTGCCGCTGGCCGAAGCCCGCGGCCTCGCCGGCCGGATCGAGCGCGACTGGCCGGGCGTGATCGTCAGCGATATCCGCATGCCCGGCATGGACGGCCTCGAGCTGCTCAACGAACTGCATGCCCAGGACCCGGAACTGCCCGTCTTGCTGATCACCGGCCACGGTGACGTGCCGCTGGCGGTCCAGGCGATGCGCGCTGGCGCCTACGACTTCCTGGAGAAACCCTTCGCCAGCGACGCGCTGCTCGACAGCGTCCGCCGGGCCCTGGCGGTACGCCGCCTGGTCCTGGACAACCGCAGCCTGCGCCTGGCCCTGAGCGACCGCCAGCAACTGGCAACCCGTCTGCTCGGCCATTCGCCACAGATGCAGCGCCTGCGCGAACAGATCGGTGCCCTCGCGGCGACCAAGGCCGACGTGCTGATCCTCGGCGAAACCGGTGCCGGCAAAGAAGTGGTCGCCCGCGCCCTGCACGATCTGTCGAGCCGCCGCAACGGTCCGTTCGTGGCGATCAACGCCGGCGCGCTGGCCGAGTCGGTGGTGGAAAGCGAACTGTTCGGCCACGAGCCAGGCGCCTTTACCGGCGCGCAGAAGCGCCGGATCGGCAAGTTCGAATTTGCCAACGGCGGCACCCTGTTCCTCGATGAAATCGAAAGCATGAGCCTGGATGTGCAGGTCAAGCTGCTGCGCCTGTTGCAGGAGCGGGTGGTCGAGCGCCTGGGCGGCAACCAGTTGATCCCGCTGGATATCCGCATCATCGCCGCGACCAAGGAAGACCTGCGTCAGTCCGCCGACCAGGGCCGCTTCCGCGCCGACTTGTACTACCGACTGAATGTCGCACCGCTGCGCATTCCGCCACTGCGCGAACGGGGTGAAGATGCGCTGATCCTGTTCCAGCATTTCGCCGACGAAGCCAGCAGCCGCCACGGCCTGCCAGCCCACAGCCTGCAACCGGCGCATCGGGCGTTGTTGTTGCGCCACGACTGGCCAGGCAACGTGCGCGAGCTGCAAAACGCCGCCGAACGCTTCGCCCTCGGGCTGGAACTGGCGCTGGACAACGGTACCTCGGAAAACCTCGATGCGCAGATCGCCAGTGGCAGCGGCGGGCTGAGCGAACAGGTCGAGCATTTCGAAAAATCGCTGATCGCGGCCGAACTGGCGCGCTCGCACAACTCCTTGCGCAGCCTGGCCGAAGCGCTGGGTATTCCCCGCAAGACCCTGCACGACAAGCTGCGCAAACACGGGCTGAGCTTTGACAGCGCCAGCCACAGCGGCGGCGAAGAGCTCGAATGAATCACGCAACAGAGGTCACTGCATGAACCGCGACAGCCATTACCTGGAATCCATCCTGCACCACGACATCCCCCTGACACGCGAGATGGGACTCAAGGTCGCCGGCTGGGACGCCGGGCAACTGCGCCTGTGGCTACCGCTGGAGCCCAACGTCAACCACAAGAGCACCATGTTCGGCGGCAGCCTGTACTGCGGCGCGGTGCTGGCTGGCTGGGGCTGGCTGCACCTGAGCCTGCGCGAAGCGGGGATCGAGGACGGACATATCGTCATCCAGGAAGGCCAGATCAGCTATCCGCTGCCGGTCACTGGCGATGCCGAGGCGCACTGTGCGGCACCGGAGGAGAAAGTCTGGAAGAAATTCCTGGCCACCTACCAGCGTTACGGCCGGGCGCGACTGACGCTGGAAACCCAGGTGATGAACGTCGGCAGCGACGACGAAGCCGTGCGCTTCAGCGGCCAGTACGTACTGCACCGCTGAAACCCCCGGCTACTAAAGGTCAGGCCTGCGGCAGCGTCGGTAACTGGGCCCGCCACGGCGCCTGCTCGGGCAAGGCCAGGAAGAACGGATTGAGCAACGATTCCCGCGCCGGATAGCTGAAGCGTTCACCGCTCAGCTCCAGCACTTCGCCGCCCGCACCTTCCAGCACCCCCTGGGCCGCCGCCGTGTCCCACTGCGAAGTCGGCGCCAGGCGCGGATAGAAGTCCGCCGCCCCTTCAGCCAGCAGACAGAACTTCAGCGAGCTGCCGATATTCGCCAGTTCCAGATCGCCCAGGCTGGCGCTCAGCCCGGACAACAATTGTTCCTGCTCAGGACTGGAATGCCGCCGGCTGGCTACCACCGTGAACGCGGAACCCGCCGGCGGTTGTTGACGAACCCGGATCGGCTCAGGCGGCAAACCGGCATCCGCACGCCAGGCACCCAGGCCGGCACCGCCGAAATAACTGCGGCCACTGGTCGGCATCGACACCACACCAAAGACCACACGCCCCTGTTCGATCAGCGCGATATTCACGGTGAACTCTTCACTGCCGCAAATGAACTCCTTGGTGCCATCCAGAGGGTCCACCAGCCACCAGCGCTGCCAAGCGGCGCGGACCTCAAGGGGAATGTCGGCATCCTCCTCGGACAACACCGGAATATCCGGGGCCAGCGCGGTCAGGCCGGCAACGATCAGGTGATGAGCGGCCAGGTCCGCCGCCGTTACCGGCGAGGCATCGGCCTTGTCCATCACTTCGACATCAGCGCGCCAGAACGGCAGGATCGCCTCACCGGCCTGGTGCGCCAGTTCAATCACCGGGGCCAGGAAGGGGTGCGGCAGACTCATAAACGGATCACTCATGGTTGAAACACTCCACGCTGGGTCAACAGGTCACGGGCCAGGTACAACGCCGCCAGCGCACGACCTTCGGTGAACTGCGGGTTCTGTGCCAGAGCGGACAACTCGCGCAGGTTCACCCGGTCGACCTGCATCGGCTCGGGCTCGTCGCCTTCAAGACGTTCTTCATATAAATCGCTGGCCAGGACCACCTGGATCTTCTGGCTCATGTAACCCGGCGACAACGACAACTCGGTCAGGTGTTCCAACTGCCGGGCACCGAAACCGGCCTCTTCCTTCAGCTCACGCTCGGCGGCCGCCAGTACATCCTCACCGGGCTCGATCAGGCCCTTGGGCAACGACCACTCGTATTCGTCGGTGCCACCGCAATATTCCTCGACCAGCACGGCATGCTCGGCGTCGAGCATCGCCACGATCATCACCGCGCCATAGCCTGCGCCCTTGCCCACCAGCCGCTCATAGGTGCGCTCGACACCATTGGAGAACCGCAATTGAAGTTGTTCGACCCGGAACAGACGGCTGCTGGCGACGATTTCACGGGCAAGGATGGTCGGTTTCTGGCGCATGGCGGCTCCTGGGCATTAACGGGTTACTATACCGTGGCTTTTCCGATTGTCTGTGTCGGATATCCTTTTCCCGGTCGAGAAGTTTTCCATGCCTTCATTACCCTGGCGCGACATCGATACCGTTCTGCTGGACATGGACGGTACCCTGCTCGACCTGCATTACGACAACCACTTCTGGATGGAGCATCTGCCCCGGCGCTATGCCGAACTGCACGGCGTCAGCCTGGCCCTGGCCGAAGCGGAGCTGGGTGCGTTGTTCCAGGACAACGCCGGCCAGTTGCAATGGTATTGCCTGGACTTCTGGAGCCAGGAGCTCAAGCTGCCAGTGCGCGAGCTGAAACTGGAGACCGCGCATCTGATCGCCCTGCGCCCGGATGCCGATACCTTCCTGGCGGCGATCCGGCAGGCGGGCAAGCGGGTGATCATGATCACCAACGCCCACCGCGATTCATTGTCGCTGAAACTGGAACGAATCGAGCTGGCTCCCTACTTCGAACGCCTGATCAGTTCCCATGACTATGGCTTCCCCAAGGAATCCCCACAGTTCTGGGACGCTTTGCAAGCCGATATCGGCTTCGATCCGGCGCGCAGCCTGTTCATCGATGACACCCTGCCAATCCTGCGCAGTGCCGCACGCTTTGGCGTGGCACACCTGCTGGCGGTGAGCGAGCCGGACAGCCGCAAGGGGCCCAAGGACACAGAGGAGTTTGCTGCGGTGGGTGACTACCGCGAATTGATCGCTGACTTGTAGGAGCTTGCGGTGCGGCGATCCGACTTGCCCGCGAAGGCGCTCTCAAGGGCGCAAAAAGCTTCGCGGGCAAGCCAGCTCCTACAGGCCGCCGTGCACTACTCGGGAATACGCAGCGTCTGCCCCGGATAGATCCGATCCGGGCTCGACAACATGGGTTGGTTGGCCTTGAAGATCTTGTCGTACAGGTCGGCATTGCCATAGACCGCCTTGGCAATCGCACTCAGGGTGTCGCCCGGCTTCACCACGACAAACCGCGCAGGCTCAGGCGCCGGCCCGCTGAACGTGATCTGGTCGTCGACGCTGCCGATACCGGCGATATTGCCCAGGGCCAACAGGACCTTTTCCTTCTCCTCCTGGCTGGCCACCGTGCCCGTCACCGTGACCTTGTCGCCCTCCACGGTGGCCTGGACATTCGGGTTGCCCAACCCGACCTTGGCGATATGCTCCTTGAGTTGCTCACCGGCGTTGGCATTACCCGGGGTCAGCAAGCCCAGCAGTTTCTCTCCCGCCTCTTTCACGAAGCTCAAGATACTCATGGTTGTTTCTCCTCGATGGGTGATATCCAGACGCGAACCACTCGACCGGGCACGTCTGCGACAGGTTCCGGACAGACCCATGACTCAGCGTAGCCCAACCGCGCTAGAATCCCGGCCTGAACCGCGCCTGGAGCGACGATGGACATCAAACAGCTGAAATTCCTGATTGCCCTGGACGAGACACGCCACTTCGGCCAGGCGGCGGCGCGCTGCCACATCACCCAGCCGACCCTGTCCATGCGCCTGCGCAACCTGGAGGAAGAACTCGACCTGCAGTTGGTCAACCGTGGCCAGCGCTTCGAAGGTTTCACCGCCCCCGGCGAACGGGTGCTGGCCTGGGCCAGAACCGTGCTGGCCGCCTACGACGGCCTGCAGGCCGAGGCCGCCGCCTGTCGCGGCAACCTGATCGGCACCCTGCGCCTGGGCGTGGTACCGCTGTCGAACTTCGATCCGCTGCACCTGATGCAACGCCTGCACGCCGAACATCCGAACCTGCGCTTCGAGCTGTCGTCCCTCAGCTCCGAACAGATCCTCGAACACCTGGCGAGCAATCGCCTCGATCTCGGCGTGTCCTACCTGGATCGCCTGGACACCGAGCGTTTCGACGCCCTGCCGCTGAGCGAAACCGCCATGGGCCTGCTCTACGACCAACGCTATTTCCAGTTCGGTGAACAACCGCTGAGCTGGGAGGCGCTGATCGAACTGCCACTGGGCATGCTCACCAGCGGCATGCACTTTCGCCAGTCCATCGACCACAACTTCCACAGCCGTGGCCTGAGCCCACAACCGCTGCTGCAGACCGATGCCGTTCATCAGTTGTTGCAAGCCGTGAACGGCGGCCTGTGCTGCGCAATCATGCCGCTGCACAGCGGCCTTGAGACGCTGACCGACAACCTGGGCCTGCAACCGATCGAAAACGCCCGGACCCTGGCCCGCCTGGGCTTGATCATGCGCCATGGGGCGCCCCGTTCAGCGCTGGCGGAAGCCTGTTTCGCGCTCTATCAGCAATCGCCGAACGAGTATTGATCGAGGGCATCTATCGGTGAATCAGTACTAGCGATTAGACGCGACCATTTGCCGCGCTTAGTCTTGGTACTGGATACACCACCGGTAATGCCCCATGAACGCCAAGCCCGAGGCCTGCGCGATTTCTGTTTCAGCAGCACCCGCGCCCGCCGCTAGCCAGAGCTACCAGTACTGCAACCTCGATCACAGCGCCGCCGCCGAAACCGCGCTGGCCGAAGAGGTGGCGCTGGCCATTGCCTACAACGGCATCAGCCAGGCCGTGATGCTGGTCACACCTACCGACCTTGAAGACTTTATCGTCGGTTTCAGCATCGGCAGCGGGATTATCCACGACGCCAGCGAACTCTATGACCTGAAGCTCAGCGGCAGCGGCTCGGCACAGCAGGCCGAGGTGGAAATCTCCAGCCGCGCGTTCTGGAACCTCAAGGAACAGCGTCGCCAGTTGGCCGGTACCAGCGGCTGCGGCCTGTGTGGCGTGGAAGCGGTGGAGCAGGCACTACCCGAACTGAAGGTGTTGCCCGGCGCGCCGTTACCGCCCGCCGAATGGCTCGTCGACCTGCGTCAGCGCATCAGTGCCTTCCAGCCCCTGGGCCAGCACTGCGGGGCGGTGCATGCCGCGGTGTTCATGAACGGCCAGGGCGAACTGCTGCTGGGCCGCGAAGACATCGGTCGGCACAACGCCCTCGACAAGTTGATCGGCGCACTGATCCGCCAACAGATCCCGACTGCCGGTGGCCTGGCGATCGTCACCAGCCGCTGCAGTCTCGAATTGATCCAGAAGGTACTGCGCGCCGGCATCCAGACCCTGGTCAGCCTGTCGTCCCCCACCGGCCTGGCCCTGCAATGGGCGCGCCGGCACAACCTCAATCTTATCCACCTGCCGCAAAAAAGTGCGCCGCGGGTCTACAGCCCTGCGATGGAGAATCCCGCGTGAGCAATCATCAACAAGCCAACCAGACCCCGACCCCACGCTACAAGCCCTACAAGGGCGCGGCAGGCGGCTGGGGCGCACTGATCAGTGTCGCCCAGGCCTGGTTGACCAGCGATAACGCGCTGAAGAATATCCGCATGATGCTCAAGACCAACCAGAACGGCGGCTTCGACTGCCCGGGCTGCGCCTGGGGCGACTCGCCGGAAAGTGGCATGGTCAAGTTCTGCGAAAACGGCGCCAAGGCGGTCAACTGGGAAGCGACCAAGCGCCGGGTGGATGCAGCGTTCTTCGCCAAGCACAGCGTCAGCTCGCTGCTCGAACAGTCCGACTACTGGCTCGAGTACCAGGGCCGCCTGACCGAACCGATGAGCTATGACCCGACCACCGACCGCTACCAGCCCATCAGTTGGGATGCCGCCTATACGCTGATCGCCAAACACCTGCTGAACCTCTCCAGTCCCGACCAGGCCGAGTTCTACACCTCGGGCCGGGCCAGCAACGAGGCGGCGTACCTCTATCAGCTGTTCGTCCGGGCGTTCGGCACCAACAACTTTCCCGATTGCTCGAACATGTGCCATGAAGCCAGCGGCGTGGCCCTGGCGCAAAGCGTCGGGGTTGGCAAAGGCACCGTGACCTTCGACGACTTCGAACACGCCGACGCGATTTTCGTCTGGGGCCAGAACCCCGGCACCAACCACCCGCGGATGCTCGAACCACTGCGTGAAGCGGTCAAGCGCGGCGCCCAGGTAGTCTGCATCAACCCGCTCAAGGAGCGTGGCCTGGAGCGCTTCCAGCATCCGCAGCACCCGCTGGAAATGCTCACCAACGGCAACAAGCCGACCAATACCGCCTACTTCCGTCCGGCCCTGGGCGGCGACATGGCCGTGCTGCGCGGCATGGCCAAGTTCCTGCTGCAATGGGAGCGCGAGGCCCAGGCGGCAGACGCACCGTCGGTGTTCGATCATGACTTCCTCAACGAACACACCGCCGACGTCCTCGACTACCTGGCGTCCATCGACGATACCTCCTGGGAACAGATCGTCGCGCAATCGGGCCTGCCCCTGGTGGAGATCGAACAGGCGGCGCGGATGTACCTTAAGGGCAAGAACGTCATCATGTGCTGGGCCATGGGCATCACCCAGCACCGTCACTCGGTGGCGACCATCCAGGAAATCACCAACCTGATGCTGCTGCGCGGCAACATCGGCCGCCCAGGCGCCGGCCTGTGCCCGGTACGTGGCCACAGCAACGTGCAGGGCGACCGCACCATGGGTATCAACGAGCGCCCACCGGTGGCGCTGCTCGACGCCCTGGAGCGGCGCTTCCAGTTCAAGGTCCCGCGCAGCAACGGTCACAACGTGGTCGAAGCCATCCATGCCATGCTCGAAGGCCGCGCCAAAGTGTTCATCGGCCTGGGCGGCAACTTCGCCCAAGCCACCCCGGACAGCCCACGGACCTTCGAAGCCCTGCGCAACTGCGACCTGACCGTGCAAATCAGCACCAAGCTCAACCGCAGCCACCTGACCCACGGCAAGGAAGCACTGATTCTGCCGTGCCTGGGCCGCACCGACATCGACCTGCAGGCCGAAGGCCCTCAGGCGGTGACCGTGGAAGACTCGTTCAGCATGGTTCACGCCTCCAACGGCCAGTTGCAGCCACTGTCCAGACACATGCGTTCGGAACCATCGATCATCGCCGGCATCGCCGCCGCGACCCTCGGCGCGCAGCCGGTGGACTGGAGCTGGCTGGTGGGCGACTACAACCGCATCCGCGACCTGATCGCCGACACCATTCCCGGCTTCAAGGATTTCAACCAGCGCCTTGAACACCCGGGCGGTTTCCACCTGGGCAACTCGGCCGGCATGCGGCGCTGGAACACCGCCTCGGCGCGGGCGAACTTCCGCGCCAACCGCCTGCCGACCGACCTGATCCACGAGCGCACCCATGCCACGGGCAAAAAACCGGACCTGATCCTGCAGTCGATGCGCTCCCACGACCAGTACAACACCACCATCTACGGTCTCGATGACCGTTATCGTGGGGTCAAGGGCCAACGCGAGGTGCTGTTCGTCAACGAAGCGGACATCATCCGCCTGGGCTTCAAACCGGGGCAGAAGGTCGACATCGTGTCGCTGTGGGAAGACGGTCGCGAGCGTCGGGTCAAGGGTTTCACCCTGCTGGCCTTCGACATTCCCGCCGGCCAGGCGGCGGCCTACTACCCGGAAGTGAACCCGCTGGTGCCGTTGGAAAGCGTCGGAGACGACAGCCACACCCCCACCTCCAAGTTCGTCGCGATCTGCCTGGAGACGGCCAGCGAGAACGGCCTGATCCTCGCTCAGGCAAGCTGACCCAGCTTGCAGGGGCGCACCATAGAAGGCGCCTTGGAGCACCGCCAAGACGATAGCAAAAGGCCACTCGACAAGCTGATGGCACTTTACTAGAGTCTTCCGGCGGTGCTCCTCATCCCCTCGTTCGATCGCGATGACCGGCACCCGCCCAGGGATCCTGCCCACAGGTCGGGCAAATCCTCTTTAGCACGGAACGCGGAGAGAACTCATGTCGATCACCCCCGGCCATACCCCGCATCACCACGGCGACCATACCCCTCCCAAGGACAACCGCATCGTCAGCGCTGCGATCCACCCCGCCATCGGCGTGGCTCGGGTCGGTAATAGCGAGGCGGAATATTTCCTGGGTCCCCAGGTCACCGAGCCACGGCCGGAACCACTCGGGTTCTATCGCGACGCCCAAGGCGCGCTGAAACGCCAGGCCGCCGAGTTCCGCATCTATGGTTACAACCTGGCTGGCGAAGTGGTGGCCGAGCTGACTACCGAGAACGCCGATATCACCTGGTCTGCCCATGTCGCCAACAGCAAGGCGCAGTGGTACCAGTGGCAACTGGCGATGGACATTCCCGAAGCCGCCAGCAAGGTGCTGCCTCTGCGTAATGCCCAGATCAAGGACCCTGAAGCCCGTACAGCACTGACCATCGATGGCGGCCTGCATAGCATCAGCGGGCCAAACCAAAGTGGTGTCGAGTTCAACGGACAATACGAAGGTACCCCGGTGTATCTGGGAGAACTGCGCACCGATGCTCATGGCCGACTTCAGTTCCTTGGCGGTCGTGGCGTGTCGGCATCGCCGAAGAACACGCCGATCTTCAACCCGAAGGACAACAACAGCTTCATCAACGCCGATGGCTGGTATGACGATACCTCGGACGGTCCGATCAGTGCTTTGGTCAGCATTGGCGAACGTTCGATTCCGGTCGAGTCGGCCTGGGTGGTGACCGCACCACCGAACTACGCTCCGCAGGTCAAGTCCGTACGCACGCTCTACGACCTGACCTACGATCTGTTCATCCAGGCCGCCTGGCTCAAACCCAGCACCTCTGTATCCTTCCGGCACGATGTGTATCCGACCCTGCAACGACTGTCGGGCCTGCAATGGGTCAATCAGGGCTTCGCCACCCAGTTCGGCCACAACGGTCGCTACAACTTCGAAGATCCGGCCTTTATCGCCAGGCTGGCGAGCAAACCGGCCCCGGGCAGCTACGACGTGAACCAGGAAACCCGCCGGGAAATTCTCAACAGTTTCCGCCTGCCCCAACCCACCGACAGCAATCCGCTACCCTGGCCATGGATCTATGGCGACTACATGGACGCGCCGAGCCTGCAGCAGTACTCGTCCATCACCCAGACTCAGTATCAGGCATTGAAAAGCTGGGCTGACGGCCAATTCGAGTCCGACTGGTCCAGCGAACCACTCCCGGACACTCTGGACTCGGTTGACCTGGCAGATCAGCCGGCCATGCTCGACCGTGCAGCCTTGGACTTTTGCCTCGCCGATGCCTTCCATCCCGGCTGCGAATTGACCTGGCCGATGCGCCACCTGTCGTTGTACGCCAAACCCTGGCGCATTCGTCAACGGCCGGCCGGCAGTCCGCAGCCCGACTACGGTCCGACCCTGAACCAGACCCAGACTCTGGCCGTCGGTGGCCCGCTGTATGGACAAGGCCCCGGCGATCTGAACCGCTGGATGGGCTTGCCCTGGCAAGCTGACACCGCCTACTGCCGGGGTGGCTATGATCCGACCTACAGCCCGTTCGTCGCAACCTTCTGGCCAGCACGAGTACCCAACCAAGTGCTCAGTGACGTGGACTACGATCGGGTCATCGACCCTGTGGCCAAACCCGAGGAGCGTCTAGACGCCTTCTCCGATCGCAGCAACTGGAACGCCCCGCTGCTGGTAGAAGGCCCGCGAACCCCAACCGCCAAGCAGATGACGACCATGGTGGATATCTTCGGTTCCATGGGTTTGCTGGAAGTACGCACGCATACTTCCGATGATCCGGCCTATCCGAACACCATGATGGTTGCTAGCTACGGGCCACAGATTCCCACGACCCAGACAATCGCCAGCCCGTTACTGGCCGCCGACTTTGTCGCCGAAGGTACGCCGACGGCAGATGCGGTTGCTGCACCACGGCCACCACGCGGTGCCAACTTCAGCAGCCAGGAAGAAGCCGAGCAGGCGCCACGCGGTACCCGCTCCGAAAAACGCCCGCTGTAAATGGCGCACTACGACGTTGCCATCATCGGTGGCGGCCCGGCCGGTTCGGCGACCGCCATCACCCTGGCGCGCCTGGGCCGGCGGGTGCTGCTCGCCGACTCGGCGCCCGCCGGACGTTTCCGGGTGGGCGAGGGCTTTCCGCCCGCAGCCCGTTCGCTGCTCGCCGACCTGGGAGTGCTCGACGACTTTCTCGCCGCCGGGCACCGTCCCAGCTACGGCAATCTTTCCCTGTGGGGCTCGGACGAGCCACATATGGACGATTTCATCTTCCAGACCCAAGGCCGTGGCTATCAGCTGGACCGCTGCGCCTTCGACGCCCAGTTGCGCAAGGCGGCGCGCCAGTTCGGCGTCACAGTCCACGAAGCTACCCGCCTGGCCGCCACCCCGGATACTGACGGCTTCAACCTGTGCCTGAGCGACTGCGCCGACGAACAGACCGCCCACAGCAGTTGGCTGATCGACGCCGGCGGCCGCCCGGCAGTGCTCGCCCGCAAGCTGGGTGCGCAGCGCATGGTGGAAGACCGGCTGACCGCCTTCTACCTGTTACTGCACAGCACGCAGGCCTCTGACCAAGACGGCCGAACCCTGGTCGAAGCGGTGGAGGATGGTTGGTGGTACAGCGTGCTGCTGCCTTCGGGTGAGCGCCTGGTGGCCTTCCTCGGTGACCTGGACCTGCTCGACCGCCAGCAGCTGTTGGACAGCGACGGCCTCTGGCAGCAGTTGGCGCACACCCGCCTGCTGTCGGCCTTGTGCCGCGAGCACGGCTACCAGTCCGGCTCTGCCGTGCAGGGGATGGATGCCGCCAGCGGGCGACTGTCACGCTTTCACGGCGAAGGCTGGGCGACCGTTGGCGATGCGGCGTTGTCTTTCGATCCGTTGTCGTCTCAAGGGATCGCCACCGCGCTGTACTGCGGCCAATATTGCGCGAGGGCCGTGCATGCCACGCTGCAAGGCGACGACACCGCATTGGCCGCCTATGCAGACTTGTTGAACAGGATCTACAGTGCCTACCTGAATAATCGGCGGCAGTTCTACGGGATGGAAAAACGCTGGGGCGAATCGACGTTCTGGAAGCGGCGCCAGCCTCTTCCAGTGAGCGCATGAGGGCGCGAAATGGCAGGATTCAAGTAGCCTCAGACTCTCTGAAATCGACTAAGTTCCCGTGCAAAATCAGCAAGTTATGATTTTGTATACATGTCGTGCTATTCGTCGGATTTCCATTGTAACCACGCCCTTACAAGCCTCAGGATCGCGCCGTCATCCCTAGGAGGCTCCTCTCACATGAAGTTCTCGTCGATTCTCTTGTTGTCCCTGAGCCTGGCCAGTGGCCTGGCCTGCGCCGGCGGTACCACCGAAGCCGGTATCGGCGGTGCATTGGGTGGTGTACTCGGTTCGGCAGTCGGCCAGTCGCTGGGCGGCAACACCGGCTCGACCATTGGTGCGGCCCTCGGCGGCGCGGGTGGCAGTGCGGTCGGTGCCGACAAGCGCAGCCGCGGCGAAGCGGCGATCGGCGGCGCGCTGGGCGCAGCGGGCGGCAACGTGGTCGGCCGCAGCATGGGCGGCAGCACCGGCAGCCTGATCGGCGCGGCGGCTGGCGGTGGCGCCGGCGGTGCGCTGGGCAACTACATGGGCAACTCCAGCGACCGCGAGGATCGCAATTACCGCGAGGGCCACCGTGGCCGTGGTCACGCCTATGGCCATCGCAAGCACGGCCGCCACTGGCGCGACTGATGCGCCCCCCACGGGGAATGCCGCAACGGCATTCCCCGTATCACCGTCGGCCAGTGCAGAAAACCCGTCGTAAAAATGCCCGACCATGCAGATTGCATGGGCCTAAGACCACAAACATTTCCCAACTTATTGAAATAGCAGGCGATTCGGCATCCGCTGGATTGGCATGGCCGCTGCTATCTCCTCAGTGAAGGCTGTACGTCTCTCACTCATGGAGCACGATAACAATGATCGGGAATGCCGAAATCCATCCTGGCCCCCTGCAAGACTCGTCGAACCACTCAGGCGTTGCCTGGGCGGCGATCTTCGCTGGCGCGGCCGCCGCCACCGCACTGTCTCTGCTGCTGCTCATGCTCGGTTCAGGGCTGGGCTTTTCTGCCATCTCGCCCTGGTCGGGCGAAGGTCTCAGCGCCAAGGGGCTGGGTGTCTGGGCGATCATCTGGCTGGCCCTGACGCAGATCCTCGCCTCGGGCATGGGCGGCTATCTCGCCGGACGATTGCGGGTCAAATGGGCCAACCTGCACGGCGACGAGGTTTATTTCCGTGACACCGCCCACGGCTTTCTTGCCTGGGCCGTGGCGACCCTGCTGATGGCCACGCTGGTGGCCGGCTCCGTCAGCGGCATCGTCGGCGGCGGGGTCAAGGCAGGAGCCACCGTGACCGCCGGCGCCGCGAGCAGCCTGGGTGGCCACGCCAGCCAGAACAACAGTTCCGATTACTTCATCGACCTGCTGTTTCGTGACGATCGTCCGGCAGCAGTGAGTGAGGACGCCGCCCACGGCCTGGCCACACGAATCTTTGTCCACAGCCTGGGTAACGGCCAACTGAGCCCCGAGGACCGCACCTACCTCGCCCAACTGGTCAGCCAGCGCACCAACCTCAGTCGGGTCCAGGCCGAACAACGGGTCGACCTGGTATATGCCCAGGCCCGCCAGGCGCTCGATAACGCGAAGCTGGCTGCCGATCAGGCCGCCAAGGTCGCGGCCTGGTCAACTCTGTGGATGTTCATCGCCCTGCTGATCGGCGCGTTCTTCGCCAGTCTGGCTGCAACGTTCGGTGGTCGCCAACGCGATGGCGTGGCCTACCTGAAAAGTCCCGAATATCAGACCGGCACTGCGCCCCTGCACTAATCCGAGGAGAATGAAAATGCGCTCACTTCTACTGTTCTTTCTGGGTGTACCGATCCCGGTGATCATCCTTATCGCCCTGTTCGTGCACTGACCCCTGCGCGCAGTGTCCCCATTGCGGGGTCACTGCTCTCCTCTAAGCACTACGCTTAATCCAGCGGGAAACCGGCCGCGAGCCGGCTTCCCTGGACACCCCAGTCGGCCATTCTGCCGCGCTTTGTAATATTCGATTACATCCAAACCACTCAAAAAACCTTAGGGCTAACTCCTAGAAAGCTCGGAGCAAAGGATTTTGTCATAACGCCAGAAGGCATCGACATAACGGGATAAAGCCAGAATTACCTGCCCGAATGGTCAAATTAAAATCGTCATGAAAATGCGCAAACGATACCGTGAGCCAACAGGATTAAGGGTTATCCCGATACTGATATCAATATGCTACCGATATGATCCGCCGACCTTGAGCTATGCAATGGAAGCAATGCATGCGGATCTATCTTGGAGTCTGGTTAGGGATCGCGCTGAGTGTTATCGGGCTTATCCTCGCCCAACCCCTGCTCAATGGTGCCGGTCTGGCACTGATTGCCATCAGTGCCCTGGCCCAGCAGATTGTCAAATCCTCGAACAATCCAGCCACTCCTCCCCTTACGCCAGCACCCGATACCACCCCTGCGCCGGCCGAATTGCAGGCATTGCTGCCGGTGATCGCACCGGCCTGGAATGATGGCATCGGCCAGAGTCGGCAACTGCTGCAAGCCAACATCAGCGAGTTGTTCGAACGCTTCGCCAGCATCGCCACACGCCTGGAAGGCGGCCTGCATGGCTCCGAGAATATCCTGGGCAATGGCGGGGTCGGTGAAAGCCTGCGCGATGCCAATGAGCGCCTGCGCGAAGTTACCCAATCCTTCGAAGCCAGCAGCCAGCGCCAGCACGAGCTGCTCGATACCATCAGCCACCTGGGCGACTACGCCAGCCAGTTGCAGCAGATGGCCAAGCGTGTCCAGGAAATCGCCAACCAGACCAACCTGCTGGCGCTCAACGCCGCCATCGAGGCCGCGCGTGCCGGTGAGTACGGCCGTGGTTTCTCGGTGGTCGCCGACGAAGTGCGCAAGCTCTCGACACTCTCCGCCGAAACCGGCCAGGGCATGGACACCAAGGTCGGCGAGATCAACCACGCGATCCAGACCACCATCACCGCCGCCGCCGAACTGGGCACCAGCGAACAGGCCAACCTGGACTTCCTCAATCATGCGGTGACTCAGGTCATGACCCGCCTGGGCGACAACCTCACCGAACTGACCGATGCCTCCCGCGTCCTGCAACGTGACGCCCGGGACACCCAGGCCGACATCCAGGCGATCATGGTCAACCTGCAGTTCCAGGACCGGGCCGACCAGATGCTCGACCATGTCCAGGTCGACCTGGCCCATCTGCTCGACGCCATCCGTGACCAGGATCGCAGCCTCAATGATCCGTCCGCCTGGCTCGAACGCCAGCACCAGCGCTTCACCACCGACGAGGAGCGACAAGGTCGCACCCAGGTGGCAACCGGTGACGATGTGACCTTCTTCTAGCGTATCTCCGTTTTCCCTTTTGCAAGAGTGATGAACATGGCCAAGACCATCCTGATCGTCGACGACTCCCTGTCCATGCGCCAACTGGTGAAGATGAGCCTGACCGGTGCCGGTCACCAGGTCATCGAGGCCTGCGACGGCCGCGATGCCCTGAACAAACTGACCGGGCAGAAAATCCACCTGATCATCAGTGACGTGAACATGCCCAACCTCGACGGCATCGGCCTGGTGAAAGAGGTCAAGGCGCGCAACGAGTACCGCTTCACGCCGATCATCATGCTCACCACCGAAAGCGAGCAATCGAAGAAGGCCGAGGGCCAGGCCGCCGGGGCCAAGGCCTGGATCGTCAAGCCATTCCAGCCGCAGCAACTGCTGGCGGCCGTCGAAAAACTGCTGGGATAACCCGCCATGTTCTCGCTGACTCCCGCTGCCGACGGCAAGCCCGCACAACTGCACCTGCAAGGCGACCTGACCCTCTACGAAGTCAGCCTGGCGCGCGAGCAGTTGCTCGGCCTGCTGCCTCTGCCCCCGGGACCGTGGCAGCTGGACCTGGGAGGCCTGAGCGAACTGGACAGCGCCGGGGCGCAATTGCTCCTGGCGATCCAGCGGGCGCTGTCATCCATCGACTACCCCACCACCGTCAGCCAGGTCTCGGACACCGCCCAGGAACTACTGACGTTGCTGAACCTGGAATCGCTGTACCCCGCCATCCCGACCGAGGACTGAACCCATGCTCAGTGGCGAACAATGGAACCAGTTGCTGCTGGGCTTTCTCAGCGAAGGCCGCGACCTGCTCAAGGAAGCCGAGGACAGTCTGCTGCGCCTGGAAACCTGCCCCGATGACCAGGAAGCGATCAACGGTCTGTTTCGTGCCGTGCATACGCTCAAGGGCTCGGCCGGGATCTTCTCGCTGACACCTCTGGTCAACCTCACCCATCACCTGGAAAGCCTGCTGATGTCGGTGCGCGACGGCCAGCGTGCGCTGACCCCGGCACTCACCTCGCTGATGCTCAACTGCATGGATGAGTTGAACGCGATGATCGAGCGCGTCGATCCCGACAGCGGCCTGCTCGATGCCGACGAAACCCGGCAGGCGCCGTTGCTGGCCGCCCTGTTCGAGGCTCAGGGCAGTACTGCAGAGGAATCGGAGCAGACCGTGGCGCTGGACGCTCCCGCCACGCTGGCGGATCAGCGTACCTGGCAGGTCTCGATCAGCTTCTCCGAGGAGCTGTTCCGCAACGGCTTCGACCCGGCGGCCTTCCTGCGCTATCTCAAGCGGTTGGGCGAAGTCGTCGCACTGCGGACCCGCACCGACGCGATACCGGCCCTGGAACGGATGGACCCGGAAACCTGCCACCTGGGATTCGAATTCCAGTTGCTCACGACAGCCAGCCAGGCCGAGATCGAAGACGTTTTCGAGTTCATCCAGGATTTCTGCGAACTGCGCCTGAGCGTCCTCGAACCCGTTCTGCCGGTGGCGAGCGCACCCGGCGCCGAGCCTGTCCCGGCGGCCCTGACGCCCGTGCCCAGAACCACCACCCCGCGCGAGCGCCGCACCCTCGACATGACGCTGCTCAAGGTCGCCGCACACAAACTCGACGAATTGATCAATCTGGTCGGCGAACTGGTGATCAGCACCGCCAGTGCCCAGATGCAGGCTCGCCGCAGCACTGACAGCGGCTGCATGGAGGCCACACAGGCGGTGCACCAGCATGTCGAGCAGATCCGCGAAGCGGCGTTGAAACTGCGCATGGTGGAAGTCGGCGAGACCTTCAATCGCTTCTACCGGGTGGTGCGCGATGTCAGCCAGGAACTGGGTAAGAATATCCAGTTGAGCCTGGTCGGCGGGGAAACCGAACTGGACAAGTCGGTGATCGACAAGATCGCCGACCCGCTGACCCACCTGGTGCGCAACGCCATCGACCACGGCATCGAGTCGGCCGCCGAACGCCTTGCCGTCGGCAAGCCGGCCGAGGGCAACCTGCGCCTCAATGCCTATCACGACTCAGGCATGATCGTGCTCGAAGTCAGCGACGACGGGCGCGGCCTGAACACCGCGCGGATTCTCACCAAGGCCATCGACAAGGGGCTGGTCGACCCGGATGCCCAGCTCAGCGATCCGGATATACACCTGCTGATCTTCGAGGCCGGCTTTTCCACCGCCGAACAGGTCTCCAACCTCTCCGGACGAGGGGTCGGCATGGACGTGGTGCGCAGCGCCATCGACCAGTTGCGCGGGGTGATCGAGATCGATTCGGTCGCAGGCGCAGGTTGCACGTTCCGCATTCGCCTGCCACTGACCCTGGCGATCATCGATGGCTTCCAGGTCGGGGTCGGCCAGGACAACTTCGTCATTCCGCTGGACATGGTCACCGAGTGCATGGAGGCCAGTCCCGAATGGCTACGCCTGGGCCAGGGCTACCTCAACCTGCGTGGCAAGCCCCTGCCCTGCATCGCCCTCGACCGGCATTTCGGTCTGACGCCCAGCACCGCCCGGCGGCGCAATATCGTCGTGGTCAGCCAGGGCCGGCAGCAGGCCGGGCTGATTGTCGACCAACTGCTGGGCGAACTGCAGACCGTGATCAAGCCCCTCGGCCAGATGTTCCAGCACCTGCGCGGCATCAGCGGCTCCACCATCCTCGGCTCCGGCCAGGTCGCGCTGATCCTCGATATCGCCAGCCTGTTCCGACACCTGCAGACGTCGGGCGAGCCCACGACCAATTCGCTCAATACCCCTTTGCCTAGCCTTTCAGGAGAGTAACCATGCAGTTCATCCGCAACATGAAGATAGGCATCCGACTGACAGCGGGCTTCCTGCTGGTAGTGGTGCTGACCGGGGTCATCGGTGTGATCGGCATCCGCAACCTGTCCCAGGTCAATGACTTGTCGGACCGCATGTACGAACTTGATGTCACTGGGCTGAGCCAGATGCAGGAAGCCAATATCCAGTTGGTGAGTGTCGGCCGCGCGATGCGTCACAGCCTGCTCGCCACCAGCCATGCTGACCGTGAGCAGGCTGCCAAGCAGGCCCGCGCCGCGCTTGATCAGACCCGCAAACTGATCGCCGACGCCCGCAAGGCCTTTATCACCAAGGAAGGTCTGGCCCAGATCGACAAAATCGAAGTACCGCTCAAGGAATACGAAAGTGTGGTCAATCAACTCCTGAGCACTCACCAGCAATCCGGCCAGTTGCAGGAAAGCAGCGAGATCACCGATCTGCTGCCCAAGGCCGTCAGCACCAGCGAGGTGGTGGACCGGCTGATGGGCGAGGTGACGCGCGGCAAACAGGCGCGTGCCGCCGAAGCCAACCAGCAGATCAGCGACATCGCCGCCAACTCCCAGACCCAGATGATCATCCTCGTCATCGCCGCAACCCTGCTCGGCCTGCTGATCGGTGTACTGGTGACCCGCAGCATCACCCGGCCGCTCAACGGTGCCGTGGACGCCGCCAACCGCATGGCCGCCGGCGACCTGAGCCAGGACCTGGAGATCACCAGCAAGGACGAGACCGGCCAGTTGCTGGGCGCCATGCAGAACATGACCTTGCGCCTGCGCAGCATCCTCGGCGATGTGCGCAGCGCCGCCGACTCGCTGTCCTCGGCGTCGGAACAGGTCAGTTCGACCTCGCAGTCGCTGAGCCAGGCCGCCAACGAACAGGCCGCCAGCGTCGAACAGACCAGCGCCTCGGTGGAGCAGATGTCCGCCTCCATCGCGCAGAACACCGAAAGTGCGAAGATCACCGACGGCATCGCCGGCAAGGCTGCCAATGACGCCGTGCAAGGCGGCGGCGCGGTGGGCGACACGGTGCTGGCGATGAAACAGATCGCCGACAAGATCAGCATCATCGACGACATCGCCTACCAGACCAACCTGCTGGCGCTCAACGCCGCCATCGAGGCCGCCCGCGCGGGCGACCATGGCAAGGGCTTCGCGGTGGTCGCCGCCGAGGTGCGCAAACTGGCCGAACGCAGCCAGGTTGCGGCTCAGGAAATCGGCCAGGTCGCCTCCAGCAGCGTGCAACTGGCCGAACAGGCCGGTCACCTGCTCAACGAGATCGTGCCGAACATCCAGAAGACCTCCGATCTGGTCCAGGAAATCACCGCCGCCTCCCAGGAGCAGAGCGGCGCCGCCGGGCAGATCAATATCGCCATGGGCCAGATGAACCAGATCACCCAGCAGAACGCCTCGGCCTCCGAGGAACTGGCGGCCACCGCCGAGGAAATGAACGCCCAGGCCGGGCAACTGCAGGAACTGATCGGTTTCTTCCGTTTCGAGGAAGAGTCTGCCAGCAGCTATCGGCCCACCCCACGCAGCAATGACGGCTACGCGCTCAATGGCCCACGGGACGGCTTCAAGGGCCGCTCGACGGTCGATGAAGGCCAGTTCGTGAGTTTCAATTGAGGGCCGGATCATGACTGCAAGCCCGAGCCGCGAACTCGAAAGCCTGCCCGACGCCGCCCTGGCGTCGAGCATCCAGCACCTGTCGTTCCGGGTGCGCCAGGCCGCCTACGCAGTGCCCATCGATCTGGTGCGCGAGATCATCGAATACGGCGACGTCACTGCCGTACCGATGATGCCGGCGTTCATCCATGGTGTGATCAACCTGCGCGGCAACGTGGTGCCGGTGCTCGACCTGGCGACGCGCTTCGGTTTCGAACCGACCACCGTCGGCAAGCGTACCTGCATCGTCATCATCGAGCTGGAACTGGAAGATTTCAGCCAGCGTATCGGCCTGGTGGTCGATGCGGTGGACGCGGTGCTCGATATCGACCCACGGCAAGTGGTCGCCGCACCGACCTTCGGCGCCGGCATCCGCACCGACTTCATCGCCGGCATGGCCCGTGACGAACAGGGTTTCACCATCATCCTGAACATCCCGCAAGTGCTGTCCATGGATGACATCCGCCAGCTCAGCCTGGCGGTGGTCCAGGGCAGCTGAAATGTCCAGTCAGCTCAAGTTGCCGACCCTGGGCGACGGCGAGTTCCGCCGCCTGCAGACGCTGATGGCCCAGGCCTCGGGCATCGTCATGGCGCCGAACAAGCGCCCACTGGTGGCCGGCCGGCTGATGAAGCGTCTGCGGCATTACCGCCTCGACAACTATGCCGACTACCTGCAACTGCTCGACCAGCCGGCATACCTCAAGGAGCGCCGGTTGGTGGTCGACCTGCTGACCACCAACGAAACCTACTTCTTCCGCGAGCAGCCGCACTTCGATTTTCTCGGCAACTGGCTCAGCACCCGCAAGGGCCCGTTGAGGTTCTGGAGCGCCGCCTGTTCGTCTGGTGAAGAACCCTATAGCCTGGCCATGGTGATCCAGGAACACCTGCGCAGTGGCGACTGGTCGATCCTGGCCAGCGACCTCAGCCTGAGCATGCTGGAGAAAGCCGCCGAAGGCATCTACGACATGGCCCAGGCCAAGTACTTCCCCCAGGGCTGGCTGCAACGCCACTGCCTGAACGGCGTCGCTGACATGCGCGGGCGCTTCCGGGTCCAGGCGGCCCTGCGCGAGCGGGTCAGCCTGCGCGAGATCAATATTGTCCAGCCGCTGCCGGAAGGGCTCGGACCGTTCGACGTGATCTTCCTGCGCAACGTACTGATCTATTTCAACAACGAAGAAAAGCAGCGCATCGTCCAGCGTCTGGTCCACCAGTTGCGACCCGGTGGCCTGCTGTTCATCGGTCATGCGGAAAGCATCCACGGCTTCGACCTGCCGGTGCGGCTGCTCAATCCGTCGGTCTACGAACGCCTATGAATTCAACGCTTTTCCTGCGCCCCGGCGACTACTTCTTCGGCCAGCACGAAGGCGGGGTCACCACCCTGCTCGGCAGTTGCGTGGCGATCACGCTCTGGCATCCGCGTTGGCGCCTGCTGGCGGTCTCGCATTACCTGCTGCCGACTGACCCAATGGCCCGCGGCGGCCTCGACACCCGCTACGGCGAAGGCGTCTTCCGGCGTATCCAGGCCGACATGCAACGCCACGGCACTCACCCCGGCGAATACCGCAAGGGCATTTTCGGCGGTGGCAGCCTGGTGCGCTTCGAAGGCCCCCGGGGCCGCCGGGTCGGCCACAGCAACAGCACCTTCGCCCGCGAGCAGTTCAACCGGCGCAACTGGGCGGTCGATGATTGCGACCTCGACGGCCAGCACTATCGCCGCCTGCATATCGACGGCCGCAACGGCGTGATCGACTGCCAACGCAACAAAGTGCAGCCGCTGCAGTTGGGGGCAAGATCACGATGATCCGGGTGTTTATCGTCGACGACTCGGCCCTGGTCCGCCAGGTACTGACCCAGTGCCTGGAAAGCCATCCGAACATCAAGGTGATCGGCCAGGCGGCCGACCCGCTGTACGCCATCGACAAGATGCGCCGCGACTGGCCGGATGTGTTGATCCTGGATGTCGAGATGCCACGCATGGACGGCCTGACCTTCCTGCGCCAGATCATGGCCGAACGGCCGACACCCACGCTGATCTGCTCGACCCTCACCGAGCAGGGCTCGGCGGTCGGCGTCGAGGCGCTCGCCGCCGGTGCGGTCGGGGTGTTCACCAAGGCCCGGCTGGGCCTGCGCCAGAGCCTGGAACAACTCTCCACCGAGTTGATCCGCAAGGTCGAGGAAAGTGCCCGGGCACGGCCTATGGCCCTTCGCCACAGCCCCCCTCCCGCAGAATCAGCCCCCACATTGCCGACGGTGCTCAGGACCACGGACCGCGTGGTCGCCCTGGGCTGTTCCACCGGAGGCACCCAGGCACTGGAATTCATCCTCAGGCAACTGCCACGTGACTGCCCGGGGATTGTCATCGTTCAACACATGCCCGAGAAGTTCACCGCCGACTTTGCCCGGCGCCTGGACAAGCTGTGCCAGATCGAAGTGCGCGAGGCCAGGCATCTGGATCGCGTCCACAGTGGCCTGGCGCTGCTCGCTCCCGGAGGTTTGCACATGCAGCTCAAACGCAGTGGCGCCCACTATCAGGTAGAAGTGCTCGACGGTCCGCCCGTCAACCGGCACAAGCCTTCGGTGGACGTACTGTTCCGCTCGGTGGCGCGCCAGGCCGGAGCCAATACGTTAGGCATCATCATGACCGGCATGGGCGACGATGGTGCGCGTGGCCTGTTGGCCATGCGTGACAGCGGAGCCTGTACCGTCGCCCAGGACGAAGCCAGTTGCGTGGTGTTCGGCATGCCCAAGGAAGCGATCCGCATGGGCGCGGCACAAGCCGTCGAACCCCTGGCGAAACTGCCGAAACTGATCCAGCACTTTGGCGATAGCCACCGCCACGGCTGAGCCGAGCCTTACAAGAGCCGGCCCGTGGACGCCATGGGTCGATACCTGAAGCAAATTGCATCCCGGGTTGGCATCCAGACACGAACAACCGCGGCAGCCGCATTCGGCTGTTGTGCCCTATCTATTGCGCCATGGGCTAGAGCTTATGCTTTGTCGAATACTGCTTGCCGACGACTACCCGCTGTTTCGTGCGGGTATCCGGGCTTTGCTGGAAAAACAACAAGAATACGAAGTCGTCGGCGAAGCGGGCGATGGTCAGGCCGCCATCGAACTGGCCTCCAGACTCAAGCCGGACATCGTGCTGCTGGACATGTCGATGGAGCGCATGAACAGCGTCACCGCGCTCAAGGAGCTGTCGTTGCGTGCACCGCACAGCAAGGTGCTGATGCTGTCGATGCACACCGACACGCATTTCGTGATGAAGTGCCTGCAGTTGGGTGCCCACGGCTACCTGCTGAAGACCGCGACGGTCCTGGAGCTGGAGCTGGCCCTCAAGGCCTTGCGCCATGGCGGTCAGTACCTGTCATCGGCGGTGGTACCGCTGGTGGTCAACCAGGCGGTCAGGCAGAGCCACGAGCCGGCCACCAAGGCCAGCCATGTTGCCTTGACCGCGCGCCAACTGGAGATCCTCCGGCTGATCGCCCGGGGCGAGACCACCCGCTCCATCGCCGTGGGCCTCGGCCTGAGCATCAAGACCGTGGAGGCGCACCGTTCGCAGATCATGCACCGGCTGCGGATTCACGACATTGCCGGGCTGGTGCTATTCGCGGTACGCGAGGGAATCATTCAGATCAACGATTGAAGAGCGCCGCGCAAGCCGTCGGGGATCGAGGCCGGGCGGTTGCTCGTGCGCTCGACGAACACGTGGACAAAGCGCCCGGCGGCACAGGCCTCGTCCTCGCCAGCCTTGAACACCGCCAACTCGTATTGCACCGAGCTGTTGCCCAGCTTGCCGACCCGCAGGCCGATCTCGATGCGCTCGGGGAAGGCAACCGAAGCGAAATAGTCGCAGGCGGAACTGACCACGAAACCGACCACCTCGCCGTCGTGGATGTCCAGGCCACCCTGTTCGATCAGGAAGGTATTCACCGCCGTATCGAAAAAGCTGTAGTAGGTGACGTTGTTCACGTGACCGTAGACGTCATTGTCGTGCCAGCGCGTGGTGATCGGCTGGAAGTGACGGTAATCACCACGGTGTGGCAGGCGTTCGGTCATGGGGACCTCGATCAGAAGTGGGCGCCGAGAAAGCTGAAATAGCGTTCGCGGTATTCGGGAAGCTCATTGGCCAGGTGATGCCGGGCCTGTTCCAGCATGAACACCTCGGGCTGGTCGAACTTGCTGCGCAGCACCGCCAGGTTGTGTTGCCAATCGACGGTCATGTCACCGTCGCCCTGGACGATCAGAGGCCGCCGAGGGCTCGCCGTGGCGCCTTCAATACCCGGAATCCAGCGGGCCAGGGCGCCGACCCAGGCGGTCGGCAGACGTTGCGGTTGCAGCGGATCGGCCTGCAGAAAGGGCATGAACGCCGGGTCATGGGTGTTCTCGCTGAAGCGCCGGGCAATGCCTTTGACGAAGGGCCGGAGCAGGTGATAACTGAGCTTCGACCATCCCCAGGCCCTTGGCCGCACCAGTGGCGAGAGCAGCACCACCTGGCCTTGGGCTGGGCTGTCCAGGCCATGTTTGAGCAGGTGGTCGACCACGATCGCGCCGCCCGTGCTCTGGCCGAACAGATGCCAGGGTTGCGGCAGATCAAGCGACCGGGCTTCCTCGAACAGCCCCTGCAAGGCCCGCTGGTACTCGGCGAAGTCCTCGATGCTGGCCCGCTCGCCACTGGACAGGCCGTGGCCCGGCAGGTCGCAGGAAATCACCGCGAAGCCGCGGTCCAGGGCCCAGTCGATGACATTGCGGTACAGCCCCATGTGGTCATAGAAACCGTGGAACAGGAACAGCGTCGCCACCGGCTCCGGTGGCAGCCAGAGCTGGCTGACCAATGCGAAGGCGCCGCTGCTGAAACCGCCGAGGCGACTGGTGAACGGTGTGCTGCGCTGGGGCAGGTCCAGACCGTAGAAACGCTGATAGGCCTGCGCCGCCGGTGACAACGGCTGTGCATCGGCCAGCGGGCGCAAACTGGCACGCAGGGAATCGGGGTCGAAGGTGGCGGGCATGAACAGCCTCCAGGCAAAGGTACGGTAACGCCGAGGCGTTTTACTGATCTACGATATTCTTCTGTCAGGGCAGGCATGGCAAGCTACGTGACCTTCAAGGACCCGATCGCCATGTCCCAGACGCGTCACAACACCCTGTTCGCCGGCCTGCTCGTCGTGATGTGCGCGGTGGGCCTGTGGTTCGCCTACGACTGGTTCCAGGGGCGTTATATTCGCGCCTTCAGCGACCAGACAGCGCTGTTCTCCGGCGACCGCCTGAGCTTGCCGGCCGAACTGGCCGGCCCGGGGAAAATCCGCCTGGTGCATTTCTGGGACCCGGCCTGCCCGTGCAATGTCGGCAACCAGCAACACCTGGCCGAACTGATCGAGCGCTTTGCACCCTTGGGCGTGGATTTCTATGGTGTGCAGAAGCCCGGCAGCCAAGGCCAGTTGCCGAGTACACTGCAGGCAATCCGGCCACTGCCGGGCCTGCCCGGCGCCGAACACCTGAGCGTCAGCCCGGCAGTGGCCATCTGGGACCGCAACGGCCAACTGGCCTACTTCGGTCCCTACAGCCAGGGCGCCACCTGCAACTCCGGCAACAGTTTCATCGAACCGATCCTGCAGGCGCTCAGCGAGGGCCGTTCAGTGAACGCCACCCACAACATGGCGGTAGGCTGTTACTGCGCCTGGCAAGCGCCCGGCCCATGATCATGGCGAACCAAACTTTTTAGCGTCATCGCCACGCGGTGCGATGCACCTGCCTGCCGGGCTGTGCTACACCTTAGCGGCTGAGCCTCGGCAGCCCCGACCGTCACAAGGAACCCCGCATGAAACGCAGCATGACCGTTCTCGCCGTCCTGATCGCCGCCGTGACCGCCGGCGGCACCTGGTACGTCCAGAGCAAACTGCCGACACGCCAGGGCCAGGTCACGCTGGGCAACCTGCAGGGGCCGGTCACCGTGCGCTACGACGAGCGCGGCGTGCCGCATATCCGTGCCGAGTCGGAGACCGATCTGTATCGCGCCCTGGGTTATGTACATGCCCAGGACCGTCTGTTCCAGATGGAGATCGTCCGGCGCCTGGCCCGTGGCGAGTTGTCCGAAGTCCTCGGGCCCAAGACCCTGGAAACCGACAAGCTGTTCCGCAGCCTGCGCATTCGCGAGCATGCCGCCCAATACGTCGCCCGGCTGGACCCGCAATCGCCGGCCTGGAAGGCCCTGCAAGCCTATCTGGACGGCATCAACCAGTACCAGGCCAGCCATGCCAGACCGATCGAGTTCGACCTGCTGGGGATCCAGCCGCGGCCCTTCACCGCCGAAGACACCATCAGCATCGCCGGCTACATGTCCTACAGCTTCGCTGCCGCGTTCCGCACCGAGCCGCTGCTGACCTATGTACGCGACAAGCTCGGGGCCGACTACCTCAAGGTGTTCGACCTGGAATGGCGTCCCCAGGGCATGCTCGGTTCAGCAACGCCGCTGACCGATGCCGACTGGAAAAGCCTCGGCGCACTGGCACGGGTCAGCGAGCAGGCGCTGCGCGATGCCGGCGTGCCGCAGTTCGAGGGCAGCAACGCCTGGGCGGTGTCCGGCAGCCGGACCAAGAGTGGCAAGCCACTGCTGGCCGGCGACCCACATATCGCCTTCTCGACCCCCGCCGTGTGGTACGAGGCGCAACTCTCGGCACCGAACTTCGAGTTGTATGGCTATCACCAGGCGCTGGTGCCGTTCGCCTTCCTCGGCAACAACGCGGCCTTCGGCTGGAGCCTGACCATGTTCCAGAACGACGACCTGGACCTGATCGCCGAAAAGACCAATCCCGACCACCCCAACCAGGTCTGGTACCACGGCCAGTGGGTCGAGATGACCCGCAGCGAAGAGCAGATCGCGGTCAAGGGCCAGGCGCCGGTGACTATCACACTGCTGCGCTCGCCCCATGGTCCGATCGTCAACGATGTGATCGGCGCCAATGCCGGGACGAAGCCGATCGCCATGTGGTGGGCGTTTCTCGAAACCCCCAACCCGATCCTGCAGGGTTTCTACGAACTCAACCGCGCCGACACCCTGGATAAAGCCCGCGAAGCCGCCAGCCGAATCCATGCACCCGGCCTGAACCTGATGTGGGCCAACGCCAAGGGTGATATCGGCTGGTGGGCCGCTGCACTGCTGCCCAAGCGGCCGGAGGGGGTCAATCCGGCGTTCATCCTCGACGGCAGCACCGCCGAGGCGGACAAGGGCGGTTTCTATCCCTTCAGCGCCAATCCGCAGGAAGAAAACCCGCCGCGCGGCTACATCGTGTCGGCCAACAGCCAGCCGGCCTCACCCACCGGCATGGTGATTCCCGGCTACTACAACCTGGCCGATCGCGGCCAGCAGTTGAACCGGCAATTGGCCGACACCAGCGTGCGCTGGAGCCTGGAGAACAGCCAGAAACTACAACTGGGCACCACCACCGACTACGGCCCACGGTTGCTCAAGCCGCTGCTGCCAGCGTTGCGCGCAGCAACGAAGGACCCGGCCGAACTCAAGCTGGTGGAGCAACTGGCGACCTGGAAGGGCGACTACCCGATGAGTTCCACCAGCGCCACGCTGTTCAACCAGTTCCTCTACGAGCTGGCCCGCGCCGCCATGTATGACAAGCTGGGCGATGCCTACTTCAGCACCCTGACCAGCACCCGTGTGGTAGATGCCGCGCTGCCACGCCTGGCGGCCGACGAGCACTCACCGTGGTGGAACGGCAATCGCAATGAGGTCGTGAAACAGGCCTGGCAGGCAACCCTGGCCCATCTCAGGCAAACCTACGGTGACAACAGCGGCGGCTGGGTCTGGGGCAAGGCGCACACCTTGACCCACGGCCATCCGCTGGGCCGGCAGAAGCCGCTGGACACGCTGTTCAACGTCGGCCCGTTCGATGCGCCGGGCACCCACGAAGTGCCGAACAACCTCTCGGCAAAAATCGGCCCGGCACCGTGGCCGGTGACCTACGGCCCCTCGACCCGACGCCTGATCGACTTCGCCGACCCGGACCACGGCCTGACCATCAACCCGGTAGGCCAGAGCGGCGTGTTGTTCGACAAGCACTACAGCGACCAGGCCGAAACCTACGTCGAGGGTGGCTACGAGCAGGTGCGCATGAACGAGGTCGAGGTATCGGCCAACACCCGCGGTGTGCTGAGGCTGGTGCCAGGCAACAAGTAGTCAGACTGTGGTGCAATATCGCTCAAGCCCAAGTGCGAATGGCTCAACAAGCTTTCAGGCAGGAGCAGGCGGTGCGGCGATCCGACTTGCCCGCGAAGAGGCCCTCAAGCCCACCACAGCACCTCAAGCCAACCCCGCAAAGTTCTGCCGAAACTGCTGCGCACTCACCCCCAGCCGTCGCTGGAACACACTGCGCATATGGTGCGCATCACGAAACCCGCACTCGTAGGCAATGGTCTTCAATGGCGCCCCGCCGCCTTCCAGCAGCACCCGCGCCGCATCCACACGCGCGCTTTCGACGAACTCCGCCGGGGTCGCCCCGCTTTCCCGGACGAACACCCGGGAAAAGTTCCGTGCACTCATGTTCGCCACCTTCGCCAGCTCGGCAATGCTCAGGTCCGCAGCCAGATGCGTCAGTACATACACCTGCACCTGGGCAACCAGCGAGCCCGGTTCGGCATGGGGCGTCAGGTAGGGACTGAACTGCGACTGCCCGCCCGAGCGTTGGGTGAACACCAGCAGCCGCCGGGCCACGCTCAAGGCGATCTCGCTGCCCTGCTCCCGGGACAGCAGGTACAGCGACAGGTCGATACCCGCCGTTACCCCCGCCGAGGTGAACAGCTCGCCATCCTGCACATACAGGCGATCGGCCTCAACCCGCGCCGTCGGGCACAGCTCGGCCAATGCCTGGGCGTCGCTCCAGTGGGTGGTCACCGTGCGCCCCTCCAGCAGCCCGGCCCGCGCCAGCATGAACGCACCATTGCAGATCGAGCCGAACAGTCCGGCACGGGCAACGGCGGACCGTAGCCAGGCATGGAACTCGGCACCGAAGTCCAACCCCGGCAAGCTCGGCCCGCCGGCACACAACAGCAGGTCATAGCGTCCCGGCGCTTCGCTGAAATGTCGGTGCGCCTGGATCGCCAAGCCATTCGAGCAAGGAACCCAACCGCGCTCGACGCCAATCACCTCCAGGCGATATCCGGCCTCGGGCGGCAGGAAGCGGTTGGCCTCGGCGAACACGTCCATCGGCCCGCTGACATCCAGGGACTGGACGCCGGAAAACACGATGACAGCGACGGTGCGGGTCATGGAACAAGCCTCTTTCAGATCAAACGAGAAATCGCCGAACCGGGCCTACGGTAACCAAAGCCCCGCCGGGATACGAGGCACATCCGGCCGCTGGCGCGAAACCTGCCGCGAATGGCTGGAATCGTCACCCTGTATCGATAGCAGCCAAACCCACACAACGCCAGACTGATTCCATCGGCGCCACTGCGGCGCTCGCCACAGGAGTCACCACCATGAGCAACACCATCGCCGGCATCCAGATACCCGACAGCGCGCTGGCCAGGGCGGCCACCGAATACATCCGCGATGTGGAGAGCGACCTGCTCTACCACCACTCGCGCCGAGTATTCCTGTTCGGCGCCCTGAGCGGCGAGCGCAAGCAACTGGCGTACAACCCGGAGCTGCTTTACATCGGCGCGATGTTCCACGACCTGGGCCTGGTCGAGGGCCTGCGCAGCGACAATGACCGCTTCGAAGTCGACGGAGCCAACGCGGCCAAGGCCTTCATGCAGCCCTATGGGTTGTCGGATGACGATATCGAGCAGGTCTGGCTGTCGATTGCCCTGCACACCACGCCGGGCGTGCCCCAATATCTGCGGCCGACCGTGGCCCTGGTGACCGCAGGGGTGGAGATGGATGTGCTGGGCATGGACTACGCGGCGTTTCCCACCGCGCAGCGTGAAGCGGTGGTGCATGCGCATCCACGGGGTGAAGGGTTCAAGGAGTGCATTATCTGCGCGTTTGCCGATGGTTTGCGCCATCGTCCGCAGACCACCTTCGGCAACGTCAAGACCGACGTCTTGAAAGACAAGGATACGAGTTTCAAGCCGATGAATTTCGTCGAAGTGATCCGGCGTTCACCGTGGGCTGAATGAAACCTCTGTGGGAGCCGGCTTGCTGGCGATCCGCCGAAGGCGGCCATTCAGCGCCTTCGGCGGCGATGGCGAAATCGCTATCGCCAGCAAGCCGGTTTCCACAATCGACACAACACGTACCGATAGGAAAGTTACGAAGCTTGCGCTGCCGCCGATGGCCGCCGCACGTCCGGCTGCTTCCAGGAATCCGCCGCACTCTCCTCGATGGCCTGCTGGATCGCCTTGCGCCGACGTTCTTCGGCCTGGCGGCTGAAGTACCAGACCAGGAAGGTCACCAGCGACACTGCCAGCAGGATCAGACTCGCCACCGCGTTGATCTCCGGCTTCACGCCCAGGCGCACCGCCGAGAACACTTCCATCGGCAGGGTGGTCGAACCCGGCCCGGACACGAAGCTGGCCAGCACCAGGTCATCCAGCGACAGGGCAAACGACATCATGCCGCCCGCCGCCAGCGACGGCGCGATCATCGGAATGGTGATCAGGAAGAATACCTTCCACGGCCGCGCGCCCAGGTCCATGGCCGCCTCTTCGATGGACAGGTCCAACTCGCGCAGACGCGCCGACACCACCACCGCCACGTAGGCCGAGCAGAAGGTCGTGTGGGCGATCCAGATCGTGACGATGCCACGCTCCTGGGGCCAGCCGATCATCTGCGCCATGGCCACGAACAGCAGCAACAGCGACAGGCCGGTGATCACTTCCGGCATCACCAACGGCGCGGTGACCAGGCCACCAAACAGCGTGCGGCCCTTGAAGCGGGTGATCCGGGTCAGCACGAACGCCGCCAGGGTGCCCAGTGCCACCGCCGCAATAGCGGTGTAGCAGGCGATTTCCAGCGAGCGGGCGACCGAGCCCATCAGTTGCGTGTTGTCGAGCAGGCCGACGTACCACTTCACCGACCAGCCGCCCCACACCGTCACCAGCTTGGAGGCGTTGAACGAGTAGATCACCAGAATCAGCATCGGCAGGTAGATGAACAGCAGACCCACCACCAGCATCAGTTTCGAGAAACCGAAGCGCTTCATGCCCTGCCCTCCATTTCCTTGGCCTGACTGCGGTTGAACAGGATGATCGGCACGATCAGGATCGCCAGCATCACCACGGCAAGGGCGGAAGCCACCGGCCAGTCACGGTTGTTGAAGAACTCTTGCCACAGCACCTTGCCGATCATCAGGGTTTCCGGACCGCCGAGCAGCTCGGGGATCACGAATTCGCCGACCACCGGGATGAACACCAGCATGCAGCCGGCGATGATGCCGTTCTTCGACAGCGGTACAGTGATCTTCCAGAAGCTGTTGAAGGTGCTCGACCCCAGGTCCGAGGCGGCCTCCAGCAAGCTGGCATCGTGCTTCACCAGGTTGGCGTAGAGCGGCAGGATCATGAACGGCAGGTACGAATAGACCACGCCGATGTACACCGCCAGGTTGGTGTTGAGGATCTGCAGCGGTTCGCTGATCAGCCCGGTCCACATCAGGAAGCCATTGAGCAGCCCGTTGTTGCTGAGGATGCCCATCCAGGCATAGACGCGGATCAGGATCGCGGTCCAGGTCGGCATCATGATCAGAAGCACCAGCACGGTCTGCACTTCCTTGCGCGCACTGGCGATGGCATAGGCCATCGGATAGCCGATCAGCAGGCACAACAGCGTGCTGATGAAGGCCATCTTCAACGAACCCAGGTAGGCTGCCAGGTACAGGTCGTCGTCGCCCAGCATCGCATAGTTGCCGAGGTTCAGAATCAGCTGCAGCTTCTGTTCGACGAAGGTATAGATCTCGGTGTAGGGCGGAATCGCCACGTCCGCTTCTGCGAAGCTGATCTTCAGGACGATGAAGAACGGCAGCATGAAGAACAGAAACAGCCAGAGAAAAGGAATCCCGATGACCACATGACGGCCGGAAGGGATTATACGGTGCAGCCGGCGCTTGAACTTTCGCATGTTCATGAGCGCAGTACCACGCCGCTGTCGTCTTCCCACCAGACGAACACTTCATCGCCCCAGGTCGGCCGGGTGCCCTGGCGTTCGGCGTTGGCGACGAAGGATTGCACCAGCTTGCCGCTCGGCAACTCGACGTAGAACACCGAGTGACCGCCCAGGTAGGCGATATCGTGAACCTTGCCGCGCGACCAGTTGTGCTCGCACTGCGGCTGGGTGGTGGTGACCAGCAGCTTCTCCGGGCGGATCGCGTAGGTCACGTGCTTGTCCTGGACCGACGTACTCACGCCGTGCCCGACGTAAATATTGCGCTCCAACTCCGGGCAGGCGATGCGCGCATAACCTTCGGCGTCATCGACCACTTCACCGTCGAACAGGTTGACGTTACCGATGAACTCACAGACCAGACGGCTGGTCGGGGTCTCGTAGACGTCGATCGGGCTGCCGATCTGGGCAATCCAGCCCAGGTGCATGATGGCGATCCGCTCGGCCATGGTCATGGCCTCTTCCTGATCGTGGGTCACCATGACGCAGGTCACGCCGACGCGCTCGATGATCTCGACAAGCTCAAGCTGCATCTGCGAACGCAGCTTCTTGTCCAGAGCACCCATGGGCTCGTCGAGCAGCAACAGTTTCGGCCGCTTGGCCAGGGAACGGGCCAGGGCCACACGCTGGCGCTGGCCACCGGACAACTGGTGCGGCTTGCGCTTGGCGTACTGGCTCATCTGCACCAGCTTGAGCATCTCGGCCACACGGGCGTCGATTTCGGCTTTCGGAATCTTGTCCTGCTGCAAGCCAAAGGCAATGTTCTGGGCCACGGTCATGTGTGGGAACAGGGCATAGGACTGGAACATCATGTTGATCGGCCGCTCGTAGGGCGGCATGTCGGTGATGTCCACGCCATCCAGGTAGATCCGGCCTTCGGTCGGCCGCTCGAAACCGGCGAGCATGCGCAGCAAGGTGGATTTACCCGAGCCCGAGCCACCAAGCAGGGCGAAGATCTCGCCTTTCCTGATTTCCAGGGACACATCGTCCACGGCGATCGTCTCATCGAACTTCTTCGTAACCCGGTCGATCTTGACCAACACCTGCTTGGGTGATTGGTCGCCTTCGAGGGCTTTCTTGTAGGCGCCGGAGGCAACAGCCATGTGCAAAACTCCCAACAAAATTTAACCGCAAGGCCCTGACGGCCCAGCATTGAATGGTTTGACCCGAGGGCCCACGGACTATTTGCCCGACTTGATCCGGGTCCAGCTACGAGTCATCACACGTTGGATTTTCGGGGGTAGTTCCGAGTTGACGTACAGCTTGTCCACTACAGCCTGCGGTGGGTAAACCGCTTCATCGGTACGCACGGACTGATCCATCAGTTCGCCAGCCTTTGGGTTCGGGTTGGCATAGCCGACATAATCGCTGACCTCGGCAATCGCCTCAGGTTGCAGCAGATAGTTGATGAAAGCGTGGGCCTCCTTGACGTTGCCGGCATCCTTGGGGATCGCCAGCATGTCGAACCAGAGGTTGCCGCCTTCCTTGGGAATCACGTAGGCGATATCGACGCCTTTCTTCGCCTCTTCGGCGCGCTTCTTGGCCTGGAAGATATCGCCGGAGAAACCGGCCGCCACGCAGATCTCGCCGTTGGCCAGGTCCGAAATGTACTTGGAGGAGTTGAAGTAGGTGACGTAGGGGCGAACCTTGAGCAGCTTTTCCTCGGCCAGCTTGTAATCCTTCTCGTTGGTGCTGTTGGGGCTCAGGCCCATGTAGTTCAGCACCGCCGGAAGCATCTCGTCGGCGGAATCGAGGAATGCCACGCCACAACTGGAGAGCTTCTTGATGTTTTCCGGCTCGAACAGCATCGCCCAGGAGTCGATCTTGTCGACGCCCAGCACCGCCTTGACCTTCTCGACGTTGTAACCGATACCGTTGGTGCCCCACAGGTACGGTACCGCGTACTGGTTGCCCGGGTCGTTCTTCTCCAGGCGCTTCATCAGCGCCGGGTCGAGGTTGGCGTAGTTGGGCAGCAGCGATTTATCGAGTTTCTGAAAGGCGCCGGCCTTGATCTGCTTGCCGAGGAAGTGGTTGGACGGCACCACCACGTCATACCCGGTATGGCCGGCCAGCAACTTGCCTTCCAGGGTTTCGTTGGAATCGAAGACGTCATACACCGGTTTGATGCCGGTGGCCTTCTCGAAATTGGCCAGGGTGTTCTCGCCGATATAATCGGACCAGTTATAAATATGCACAGTCGGTGCAGCCTGGGCACTGACCGCCAGCGTCAGGCCTGCGCCAACCAGCAAAGTCTTGCGAAACAAAGAAATAGACACTTTGAGGTCCTCTCAATAGTTGGGCCTGAGTTGCCCGGGCCCTATGGCGCGATAACCGCCCGATGACAAAACCGGCGCGCAACTTACCCTCGATAAGCCGATCCAGCAAAAGTTTTCTTTGATTGATATTTATCCTGCAGGAACCGATGCCCGGATAAGCCCGGCTCCTGCAGGTGGAACGGTGTTATCTCAGGCCGCTTACTTGCCCGACTTGATCTTGGTCCAGCTGCGGGTCAGCTCACGCTGGGTCGCGGCCGGCAGGTCGGCGATGGCGTAGAGCTTGGCCTGCACGTCGGCAGGTGGGTAGATGCCCGGATCGCTGGTGATGCTCTTGTCGACCAGTGCCGTGGCCTTCTCGTTACCGTTCGGGAAACGCACGCTGTCGGTGATCGCCGCCATGACTTCCGGCTTGAGCAGGTAGTTCATGAACTTGTAGGCACCATCGACGTTTTCGGCGTCTTTCGGAATGGCGACCATGTCGTAGAAGCTGCCAGCGCCTTCCTTGGGAATGACGTAGCTGACTTTCACCTTGTCACCGGCTTCGGCAGCACGGGATTTGGCCTGCTGGATGTCACCCGAGTAGCCGACGGCCACGCAGATGTTGCCGTTGGCCAGGTCCGAGATGTACTTGGACGAGTGGAAGTAGGTGATCGAAGGACGAATCTTCAGGTACAGATCCTCGGCCTTCTTGATGTCTTCCTTCTTCTGGCTGTCGGTCGGCAGACCCAGGTAGTGCAGCGCCACCGGGATCATCTCGGTCGGCGAATCGAGGAAGCTCACGCCGCAGCTCTTGAGCTTGGCGATGTTTTCCGGCTTGAACAGGGTGTCCCAGGAATCGATCTTGTCCACGCCCAGCGCGGCCTTGACCTTCTCCGGGTTGTAGCCGATGCCGATCGAGCCCCACATGTACGGGAAGGCGTGCTGGTTGCCCGGGTCGCTGACCGAAACCGCCTTGAGCAGCGACTTGTTCAGGTTGTCGTAGTTCGACAGCTTGGACTTGTCCAATGTCTGATAGACGCCGGCCTTGATCTGCTTGGCCAGGAAGTTGTTGGACGGCACCACGATGTCATAACCGGACTTGCCGGCCAGCAGCTTGGCTTCCAGGGTTTCGTTGCTGTCGAATACGTCGTAGACAACCTTGATCCCGGACTCTTTTTCAAAGTTCGCGATGGTGTCCGGTGCGATGTAGTCGGACCAGTTGTAAACGTGCAGCACTTTATCGTCCGCGTGAGCGGCACCGGCTATCGCTCCGGCCATGGACAGGGCCAGGAGAGTCTTGCCAGCGTTCTTCAAACCTAATGCCTTCATGCGTCATGCTCCAATTTTTCTTTTAAACCAGCTGTTCGGCGGCCGATTCCGGGCAACTCGGAACCGTGGGGTAGTCTGGCAAGATCCAGGGCCGGCTTTCAAGAAAAGACCAGCCTTTCTGATCACTCCGAGCGAAAGCGCTGACAACTCGCTTGCGCTCAGAGCCTAGCACCTAGCCCTGCACCGCACTCAGGGTCAGATCCAGGCATTGACGCGCCTTGGTCACCAACTCGTCGATCTCGGCCTTGCTGATCACCAGTGGCGGGGCAATGATCATGGTGTCGCCGACGGCACGCATGATCAGGCCGTTGTCGAAGCAGAACTGCCGGCAGATCATGCCGACGCCCTTACCCTCGTAACGCGCACGGGTGGCCTTGTCCTTGACCAGTTCGATGGCCCCCAGCAGACCCACACCCCGAACCTCACCCACCAGCGGGTGATCGTTCAGCTCCCGTAGACGCTTTTGCAAATAGGGTGCCGTTTCGGCATGGACCCGCTCGATAATTTTCTCGTCGCGCAGGATGCGGATGTTTTCCAGCGCCACCGCCGCCGCCACCGGGTGCCCGGAGTAGGTGAAACCGTGGTTGAAGTCGCCACCTTCGTTGAGCACCGCGACCACGTCGTCGCGTACGATCAGGCCACCCATGGGGATGTAGCCGGAAGTCAGGCCCTTGGCGATGGTCATCATGTGCGGCTTGAGGCCGTAGAAATCGCTACCGAACCACTCACCCGTACGCCCGAAACCGCAGATCACCTCGTCGGCGACGAACAGGATGTCGTACTTGGCAAGGATTTCCCTGATCCGCGGCCAGTAGCTGTCCGGCGGCACGATCACCCCGCCGGCGCCCTGGATCGGCTCGGCAATGAACGCACCGACGTTGTCCACACCCAGTTCGAGGATCTTTTCTTCCAGCTGGTTGGCCGCCCAGATACCGAATTCCTCCGGGCTCATGTCGCCGCCTTCGCCAAACCAGTAGGGCTGGGCGATATGAACGATGCCCGGGATCGGCAGGTCGCCCTGCTCATGCATGTAGGTCATGCCGCCGAGACTGGCACCGGCCACGGTAGAGCCGTGATAACCGTTCTTGCGGCTGATGATGGTTTTCTTCTGCGGCTGGCCCTTGATCGCCCAGTAGTGGCGGACCATGCGCAGCATGGTGTCGTTGCCTTCGGAACCGGAACCGGTGAAGAACACATGGTTCATGCCCTCGGGCGCAATTTCGGAGATTACCTTCGCCAGTTCCAGCACCGGCGGGTGGGCGGTCTGGAAGAACAGGTTGTAATACGGCAGCTCGCGCATCTGCCGGCTGGCGGCCTCGGCCAGTTCGTCGCGCCCGTATCCGACCGCGACGCACCACAGACCGGCCATGCCGTCGAGGATCTGGTTACCCTCGCTGTCCCACAGGTAGACACCCTTGGCGTTGGTGATGATGCGCGGGCCTTTTTCCTTCAACTGCTTGAAGTCACTGAAGGGGGCCAGGTGATGATCACTGCTGAGGGTCTGCCACTCACGGGTTTGCGGGTTGCTGCTGGTCATACGGATCTCCTAGATTCCAGTGAAGGCGCGGCCTGCGAGCACCGCGCCCGACGCATCAGACGGCGAAGAGCAGGAATTCCCGCTCCCACGAACTAATGACGCGCTTGAAGTTTTCATGCTCGGCCCGCTTGACCGCGACGTAGCCCGTGATGAATTTCTTGCCCAGGTATTTCTCGATGGTCTTGCTGTTTTCCATGCGTTCCAGCGCATCCTCGATGGTCAGCGGCAGGCGCAGGTTGCGCCGTTCGTAGCCACGACCGACCACCGGTGCGCTCGGCGTCATGCCTTCGAGCATGCCGATATAGCCACACAGCAGGCTCGCGGCGATCGCCAGGTAGGGGTTGGCGTCGGCACCCGGCAAGCGGTTTTCCACCCGACGGTTCTGCGGGCCGGCATCCGGCACGCGCAGGCCCACGGTACGGTTCTCTTCACCCCACTCCACGTTCACCGGCGCCGAGGTGTCCGGCAGGAAGCGGCGGAACGAGTTGACGTTCGGCGCGAACAGCGGCAACAGCTCGGGGATCAGCTTCTGCAGGCCACCGATGTGGTTGAGGAACAGCTCGCTCTTGGTCCCGTCTTCATTGGAGAAGATGTTCTTGCCGGTCTGGATGTCGATGATGCTCTGGTGCAGGTGCATGGCGCTGCCCGGCTCGCCGGTCATCGGCTTGGCCATGAAGGTCGCCGCCACATTGTGCTTGAGCGCCGCCTCACGCATGGTGCGCTTGAACACCAGAATCTGGTCGGCCAGGGACAGGGCGTCACCGTGACGGAAGTTGATCTCCATCTGCGCCGTGCCGTCTTCGTGGATCAGGGTGTCGAGGTCCAGCTCCTGCAGCTCACACCAGTCGTAGACATCTTCGAACAGCGGATCGAATTCGTTGGCCGCTTCGATGGAGAACGACTGACGACCGGTTTCCGGGCGACCGGAACGGCCGATCGGCGGCTGCAGCGGGAAGTCCGGGTCTTCGCAGCGCTTGGTCAGGTAGAACTCCATCTCCGGCGCCACGATCGGCTGCCAGCCGTGGTCGGCATAGAGTTTCAGGACCTTCTTGAGCACGTTGCGCGGCGACAGCTCGATCGGATTGCCCTGCTTGTCGTAGGTATCGTGGATCACCTGGGCGGTGGGTTCGATGGCCCAGGGCACCAGGTACACGGCGTTGCCGTCGGGGCGGCAGATCATGTCGATGTCCGCCGGGTCCAGCAACTCGTAATAAATGTCGTCTTCGACATAGTCGCCGGTCACGGTCTGCAACAGGACGCTTTCGGGCAGACGCATGCCCTTTTCGGCGATGAACTTGTTGGTCGGCGAGATCTTGCCCCGGGTGATCCCGGTGAGGTCGCCAATCATGCATTCGACTTCTGTGATCTTGTGGTTTTTCAACCAATCGGTGAGCTGGTCGAGGTTGTTACTCATAAATGCCTCTGGGCTGGGTTTCCTGAGCTACATAATAGAAGTCAGGTGTTGATTAACGCATCACTATCGCGTTGTTTTGCCCGTTTTCGGCGGGACAAGGCCCGCCAGAACGTCACCCGGGTCCACCGGCAGCAGGTGCGGGTCCGCCGCAGGGTAATAAGGTAGCGTTCGCAATCATGCGCAGTGCCCGGCGCACTGGCCGGACCGCCATGTACAGGCTGTTCGGCATGAGAGGGAGCGCCGGTGAAAAGAAGGCCGTCGGTACTGTCCAGAATAACGGACGGTTCGAACCGTTGCGCCAGCGAGAAGATGATCAGCGGCACGCTCTGGGCAGTGCTTTCGACTGCGCGAACAAACGGATCACCCCGGGTGTGACAACCCTGCAAACCCACCTGATCAGAGCAGGCGGTGAGGCCGATCAACGGCAGGCGAGACATGCAGCACCCCGGTATTATTGCTGTTATGGGTTTCAATCGAGCTTAGCCTCGTTCATTTTTTTACACAACACCCCCCTAAAAAATACGATATCGCCCGCTCAAGCCTGCGGTGCCTCTGGTTTTTTCCAGGGAAGAAATGCCCCAAAAAGCCCCAAAAAAGCCACTCGGGCGCTTTTTCAGGGCGCAAATTGCCTCGCTTGACTTCGGCATGCGGTTCGGGTTGACTGAAACCAGAAAAGATCAATGATTGATATTTTTAACAACAAAGGTGTTGCATCATGTCGGTACCCCCGCGTGCCGTTCAGCTTAACGAAGCGAACGTGTTCCTTAAGGAACATCCTGAGGTTCTGTACGTTGACCTTCTGATTGCGGATATGAATGGTGTGGTGCGAGGCAAGCGCATCGAACGCACCAGCCTCCACAAGGTTTACGAGAAAGGCATCAACCTGCCGGCCTCACTTTTTGCCCTCGACATCAACGGTTCTACGGTGGAAAGCACCGGCCTGGGCCTGGACATCGGCGACGCCGACCGGATCTGTTATCCGATTCCCGACACCCTGTGCAACGAGCCCTGGCAAAAGCGCCCCACCGCGCAACTGCTGATGACCATGCACGAACTCGAAGGCGCACCTTTCTTCGCCGACCCTCGTGAAGTGCTCCGCCAAGTTGTAAGCAAGTTTGACGACCTCGGTCTGACCATCTGCGCCGCCTTCGAACTCGAGTTCTACCTGATCGACCAGGAGAACGTGAATGGCCGCCCGCAACCGCCCCGCTCGCCGATCTCCGGCAAACGCCCGCACTCGACACAGGTCTACCTGATCGACGACCTCGACGAATACGTCGACTGTCTCCAGGACATCCTCGAGGGTGCCAAGGAGCAAGGGATTCCCGCCGACGCCATCGTCAAGGAAAGCGCCCCGGCCCAGTTCGAGGTCAACCTGCATCACGTGGCCGACCCGATCAAGGCCTGCGACTACGCGGTGCTGCTCAAGCGCCTGATCAAGAACATCGCCTACGACCATGAGATGGACACCACCTTCATGGCCAAGCCCTACCCGGGCCAGGCGGGCAATGGTCTGCACGTCCATATCTCGATACTCGACAAAGACGGCAAAAACATCTTTGCCAGCGAGGATCCCGAGCAGAACGCCGCGCTGCGTCACGCGATCGGCGGTGTGCTCGAGACCCTACCGGCGCAGATGGCCTTCCTCTGCCCGAACGTCAACTCCTACCGGCGTTTCGGCGCACAGTTCTACGTGCCGAACTCGCCCTGCTGGGGTCTGGACAACCGCACCGTTGCGATTCGCGTGCCGACCGGTTCGGCCGATGCCGTGCGTATCGAACACCGCGTCGCGGGTGCCGATGCCAACCCTTACCTGCTGATGGCTTCAGTCCTGGCGGGTGTGCACCACGGCCTGATCAACAAGATCGAGCCAAACGCCCCGGTCGAAGGCAACAGCTACGAGCAGAACGAGCAGAGCCTGCCGAACAACCTGCGCGATGCCCTGCGCGAGCTGGACGACAGCGAAGTCATGGCCAAGTACATCGATCCGAAGTACATCGACATCTTCGTCGCCTGCAAGGAGAGCGAGCTGGAGGAGTTCGAACACTCCATCTCCGACCTCGAGTACAACTGGTACCTGCATACCGTGTAAGCGCTGACGGTAGTAGAAAGAAGAACGCCGCCGGCCTTGGGCCTGCGGCGTTTTTTTATGCCGTTGTGGCGAGCGGGCTTGTCGGGACGCCGCGCTCGGCTGCAAAGCCGTGGTGAAACCAGCCACCTCGCGCGATCTGACACATCGTGATCTCCGATTTCAGGGCCGCTTCGCGCCTCACCGCGGGCAAGCCCGCTCGCCACAGTCCTCGCGTACAATCCTCGCAGTCCCTGCAGGAGAGTCCCATGCCGCGCCCCGTCACCGCCCGCAAACCCCGAGCACGCAGCCAGGCGCGGATCGATTCGATCCTCGACGCCGCCCGTACCCTGCTGGCCGCCAAGGGCGTGACCAGTCTGTCGATCTACAACGTCGCCGAGCGCGCGCAGATCCCGCCGTCGTCGGTCTATCACTTCTTTGCCAGCGTCCCGGCCCTGCTCGAAGCGCTCACCGCCGATGTCCACGCGGCCTTCCGCGCCTGCCTGCAGGCACCGATCGAGCATGCCAGCCTCAACAGTTGGCATGACCTGTCACGGCTGGTGGAGCAACGGATGCTGGTGATCTACAGCGAAGACGCCGCCGCGCGCCAGTTGATCCTCGCCCAGCACGGTCTGACCGAAGTCACCCAGGCCGACCGCCAGCACGATATCGAACTGGGCAACCTGATGCACAAACTGTTCATCCGCCATTTCGAACTGCCGACGTTGCCGACGGATGTCGATGTGTTTGCCCTGGCAATGGAGTTGGGAGACCGCGTTTATGCGCGGTCGATGCAGTTGCATGAACAGATCACCCCGCGCATGGCCGAGGAAGGCATGCGGGTGTTCGACGCGTACCTGGGGCTGTACCTGCCGCCGTACCTGCCCAAGCGCGACACCCCGCTCTAAAGCACAACACCACCGCCGGCTCCTGCAAGGTCAGAACGGCGCGTCACCGAGGATGGTCGCGCGGTGCATCACCCGCCGGTTCGGCCGGTAGTCGTCGACCGCATAGTGCTGGGTCACACGGTTGTCCCAGAACGCCACGTCGTGCTCCTGCCAGCGCCAGCGAATGGTGAACTCCGGCCGGGTCGCATGGGCGAACAGCAGCTTGAGGATCGCTTCGCTCTCGGTTTCTTCCAGCTCGTTGATCCGGGTGGTGAAGCCCTCGTTGACGAACAGCGCCTTGCGCCCACTTACCGGATGCGTGCGAATCACCGGGTGGGACAATGGCGGGTTGTTCCTGCGGGTTTCTTCCCAACGCGCCAGGTCTTCAGGCGTGCTGCCAAAGCGCTCGACCGGGAACGACTTGATAAAGTTGTGAGTGGCCGTCAGCCCGTCCAGCAAACGCTGCAACGGCGCCGACAAGGCCTCGAACGCGGCAATGCCACTGGCCCACAAGGTGTCGCCGCCAAAGGCCGGCAACTGCTTGGCCGCCAACACCGCACCAAGTGCCGGGGTTGGCAGGAAGGTCACGTCGGTGTGCCAGATGGCGTTGTCACGCACATCGGTGACCGCCGTATCGAGAACCAGCACCTGCGGCTGCTCCGGCACATTCGGGTAGATCGGATGGATATGCAGGTCGCCGAAATTCGCCGCGAACGCCGCCTGCTGCTGCGGATTCAGCGGCTGGTTGCGAAAGAACAGCACCTGGTACTCAAGCAGCGCCTGCTCGATGGCATCACGCTGCTCGATGCTGAGCGGCTCGCTCAAGGTGACACCTTCGATCTGGGCACCCAGGGCAGCGCTCAAGGGAGTGAGGGTCAGGCTCATGGTCGGTTCTCTTCAAATACGTGCCGAACGGTCGGCAAGATCAAGTCTGTCAGTGAGCCTGGCCGTGCCACGGCACCAGCTTGCGTTGCAGGGCGCGCAGGCCCATTTCCATGGCAAAGGCGATCAGCGCGATCACCAGAATCCCCAGCACCACCACATCGGTGACCAGGAACTGCGCCGCCGACTGGACCATGAATCCCAGGCCGCTGGTGGCCGCGATCAGTTCGGCGGCGACCAGCGTCGACCAGCCAACCCCCAACCCGATACGTACGCCCGTGAGAATGTCCGGCAAGGCACTGGGCAAGATCACATGGCGGATCAGTTGGGCCCGGGTCGCCCCCAGCGACAACGCCGCACGCAGCTTGGTCGGATCGACGGTGCGCACGCCGGTGGCAGTCGCGATGGCGATCGGGGCGAAGATCGCCAGGTAGATCAGCAGCACTTTCGACAACTCGCCGATACCGCACCAGATCACGATCAACGGCAGGTAGGCCAGCGGCGGAATCGGTCGGTAGAACTCGATCAGCGGATCGAGGATGCCCCGGGCGATCCGGTTGTGGCCGATGGCGATGCCAACCGGGATCGCGGTCAGCACTGCAATGCCCAGAGCCAGGCCAATACGCCCGAGGCTGGCCCCGAGGTGCTGCCACAGGGTCGAATCCATATAGCCCTTGGTCGCCAGCAGCCAACCTTTTTCCAGCACCGCCGAAGGCGGCGGCAGGAACAGCGGCTCGATCATGCCGAACGCGGTAACGGCCCACCACAGTGCAATCAGGCTCAGCAGCGTCAGCCCGCTGATCCAGCGCGTGCTCAGGCTGCGCCGTGCCACCGGGGCAATCGACTGGGCCGTGGTGGTCGCCGGCCATTCATAACTGCTCATACGAACTCCTGCCGTGGACCGGCGCTGCGCTGGGAGAACACACGGGCCAATACATGCTCGCGGGTTTCGATAAAACGGGGATCGGACTTGATCGAGCGAGCCGATTCGCCGGCGCTGTAGCGCTGGCCGAAATCCAGGCGCAGATGCTCCACCACTCTTCCGGGGTTGGGTGCCAACAGGATCAGGTCGGTGGCCAGAAACACCGCTTCTTCAATATCGTGCGTGATGAGGAACACCGGTTTGGCGGTGCGCTGCCAGACTTGCAGCAACAGCTCCTGCATCTGTTCACGCGTGAAGGCATCGAGAGCACCGAACGGTTCGTCCATCAACAACACCCGCGGGTCCGCCGCCAAGGCGCGGGCCAGGCCGACGCGTTGTTTCTGACCGCCGGACAGTTGCCAGACACGACGCTGATCGAAATCCGCCAGATCGACCAGCGCGAGCATTTCCCGGGCACGGGCTTCGCGCTGCTCACGCGGCACACCCGCCAGTTCCAGACCGAAGCCGACGTTGGCCAGCACGTTCTGCCAAGGCAGCAGGGCATCGTCCTGGAACACCACGCCGCGCTCGGCACTCGGCCCCTTGACCGGCACCCCATCCAGGGTGATGCGACCGGCGCTCGGCTCGACGAACCCGGCGATCAGATTCAACAGCGAGGTCTTGCCGCTGCCCGACGGCCCGAGGGCCACCAGCAACTGCTGAGGCCCCAGACTGAGGGAAATATCCGACAACACCGGCTCGGCCGCACCGGGGTACTGTGCGCTGATGCGCTCCAGTTGTAACAAGGCCATGGCGATGGGCTCCTCAGTCCTGGGCTTGAGCAATCAGGCTCGCTGAATCACTGGGTGATGAATTGGCTGCTGACGTAGGGGGCGTAGTCCGGCAGGACCGCTTCGACCTTGCCCTGCTCCTTCAGGAACGTCGCGGTATCGGTGATCGCCTGGACCGTCGGTTTGCCGAGGAGGCTGACCTGATCGGCCGCCAGCGGGTAGACGTTGCCTTGCAGCAGCAGCGGGATATCAGTGGCCTTGGCGCCGGAGAGCTTGACCAGTTTGTCGACGTTGCCTTTCTCGGCCAGCCAGGCCTGTGGGTCTTTACGGTATTGGGCGTAGGCATCCAGCGTCACCTTGGCGAATGCCTTGACGATTTCCGGGTGCTTCTCGGCAAAGTCCTTGCGCACGATCCAGGCGTCGAACGTCGGCGCACCGAATTTCGCCAGTTCGCCAGAGGTGATCAGCACCTTGCCGTTTTCCTTGGCGACACCCAGAGCCGGATCCCAGACGTAGGTGGCATCGATATCGCCGCGTTTCCAGGCGGAGACGATGGCCGGCGGCGCGAGGTTGAGAATCTGTACTTTTGCAGGATCAATGTTCCAGTGCTTCAGGGCCGCCAGCAGGCTGTAGTGGCCAGTGGAGACGAACGGCACGGCGACTTTCTTGCCCACCAGATCCTGGGGCGAGTTGATCCCGGAGCCATCACGGGCAACCAGGGCTTCGGCTGCGCCGATCTGGGTCGCGACCAGGAACGTTTCCACCGGCACCTTGCGGGTAATCGCCGCTGTCAGCGGGCTGGAGCCGAGGTAACCGATCTGCACATCACCCGAGGCGATAGCCGCGATGACGTCCGCGCCATTCTCGAACTTGCGCCAGTCGATCTTGGCCTGGGTGACTTTTTCATAGGTGCCGTCGGCCTGCGCGACCTTGGCCGGATCGACAGTGGTCTGGTAGGCCACGGTGAAGTCGGCGGCCTGTGCAAACAGGCTAGCCCCGGCCAGGGACAGAGCCGCCAACAGGCGGAGCGGGGAATGCGATTTCATGGGAGAAGCTCCTCAACGGATGACCGGGACTCGGCGTGCTGAGGAGACTAAATGATCTAAGAATCTTAAAATAAATAACTTATTCGAATTAGCTTATGAGGGTAAATGGAACCTGCCCGTCCCCGGAAACCGGGGCCAATGTTTCACCTGCGACACAATCGAATTGGCGACTCGGCCTTTCATGATCTAGGGTTATTACTTTGCCTCGTAGGCCGTCCGTAGAACCGAACGTCGGAATGTGACAACTACATGGCAATCTTCATGTGACAAATGCTGTAATAAATTGACGGGAGTGGCAGCGTTTCGCCATGATTGCGTCGCCTTTTTGATCGCCCATGACGTTCGGAGACGATTCCGTAGGTCGGCGGTTCTAAAAAAGAGGCATAAAAATACTTTTCAGGAATGTGTCCAGCGGTCGATAAAACCCCTTGGCGACAGTGCTTTATACCGCACGATATTCCAGAATCGTCTGAAAAAGGATGAAATGATTCTTTTTGGGTTTATGACAAAGTCATTACTCTGCACGGACCAAATCACAGCGGTTAGACCAAAGTCGTAGACATGGTTTGTTACGATTGACTTACCAGTCACGATCTGGCGCTAATCGCGCAATCTGTGGCGCCAGAGGGACGTAGATCCCGAGCCTAGAAATACAAAAATTAGAAATGAGAGGAGCACCACCCATGAAGAAGTCCACTTTGGCCCTGGCTGTGGCCGTAGGGGTTCTGGCGCAGCAGGCAGGCGCCGCAGGTTTCATCGAAGACAGCAAGGCCACACTGGGTCTGCGTAACTTCTACATCAATACCGATAACCGCGATGGCGCCAACACCGCTACCAGCCGGAACAAGAACGAAGAATGGGGCCAAGGCTTCGACCTGCGCTTCATCTCGGGCTACACCCAAGGCACCGTCCAGTTCGGTGTTGATGCAATCGGTCTGTACGGTGTCCGTCTGGACTCCACCCGCGATAAGAGCGGTAACGCCAGCGGTGCTGCAACCGGCGGCACAGTGTTCCCAACCAACGGCCAGAGTGGTGCAGTTCCAGACTTCGCTAGCCTGGGCCTGACCGGTAAGGTCAAGATTTCCCAGACCGAACTGAAGATCGGTACCCTGCAACCGAACAACCCGGTCATCAAAACCAACGACGGTCGCCTGTTGCCACAAACCTTCACCGGTGGCGAGATCAAGTCGAACGAGATCAAAGACCTGACCCTGACTGGTGGTCTGATCAACTCGGCCAAAGGCCGTAACTCCACTAACGATCAGAGCCTGTCGATCGCTGGCGCCAACGGCACCACTTCTTCTGCTCGTGACAGCAACAAGTTCTACTACGGTGGTGCGGACTACAAGATCACCAAGGATCTGACTGCTTCGTACTACTACGGCGAGTTGAAGGATTTCTACTCGCAGAACTTCCTGGGTCTGGTGCACAACTGGGCAATCGGTCCTGGCGTGCTGAAAAGCGACCTGCGCTACTACCGCAGCCGCGATGACGGTGCCAACGGTCACGACGCCAACTACTTCACCACTGGCTACTACTCCGACCACACAACCAACGCGACCAAGGTCAAGGGCAAGGTCGACAACGACCTGTACAGCTACCTGGCCCTGTACACCATTGAAGGCCACACCTTCGGTGCTGGCTATCAGTACAGCAAGGGCGACAGTGACTTCCCTTGGCTGAACCAGGGTGACGGCTCGTCGGCCAGCATCCCAACCGACGTGCAGATCCAGAAGTTCGCCCGTTCCGGCGAGCGTACCTGGCAGGCTCGCTACGCCTATGACTTCGCCAAGGTTGGCGTACCTGGCCTGACCGCCGGCGTGACCTACCTGCGTGGCAGCAACATCGACACCATCGTTTCGAACGTACGTGCCGACGGTGCCAGCGAGTGGGAACGCGATATCAGCGTTGCTTACGTCGTACCGGAAGGCACCTTCAAGAACCTGGGCTTCGCCTGGAAAAACGCTATGTGGCGCACCGACCTGCCGAACACCCGTTCGCAGGACGAAAACCGCCTGATCGTCAGCTACTCGATCCCGCTGCTGTAAGCGCGTAATCGTCTAGTTCAAGATCCACACTCGGCCCGGCGCAATGCCGGGCCGAGTGCTTCACGTCTTGCATACAGCACTACCTTCAGCTTCGACCTCCCGCCAAACCTCGACATCACGACGTTCGGTACTCCACTGATTTACATCCCCTTAGCCCTCTCACAAGCTAGATACAAGAGTGCGCCTGGCCGTTCTCCCCGTCCAATGAAGAACTTTTTAATATTTCCATATCGTCTAAATAAATCGATATTTATTCTTTTTAAATAATCCGTACTACAGGCACATTAGGGCTCATCAACCTTCACCCAAGGAGCAGCACATGAGCCTCAGACTGGGCGACATCGCCCCCGATTTCGAACAGGATTCCAGCGCCGGCAAGATTCGTTTCCACGAGTGGCTGGGCGACAGCTGGGGCGTGCTGTTTTCCCACCCGGCGGACTTCACTCCGGTGTGCACCACCGAACTGGGCTTCACCGCCAAGCTCAAGGACGAGTTCGCCAAACGCGGCGTCAAGGCCATCGCCCTGTCCGTAGACCCGGTGGATTCGCACCACAAGTGGATCGAAGACATCAACGAAACCCAGCACACGATCGTCAACTTTCCGATCCTGGCTGACGCCGACCGCAAAGTGTCTGACCTGTACGACCTGATCCACCCCAACGCCAGCGACACCCTCACCGTGCGCTCGCTGTTCATGATCGACCCGAACAAGAAGATCCGGTTGACCATCACCTACCCGGCGAGCACCGGTCGCAACTTCCACGAGATCCTGCGGGTGATCGACTCGCTGCAACTGACCGACAACCACAAGGTCGCGACCCCGGCCAACTGGCAGGACGGTGATGATGTGGTGATCGTGCCGTCACTCAAGGACGAAGAGGAAATCAAGAAACGCTTCCCGAAAGGCTACCGCGCGGTGAAACCGTACCTGCGCCTGACACCGCAGCCCAACCGCTGATGTCCGTCTCGCCGGCTTGCCGCGCCCCCTGTAGGAGCGTGGCTTGCCCGCGATCGAGTGCGAAGCACTCGCAAATCCTGAGAACCCGTTTCTTCAGGAACACCGCATGAGGCGATTCTACGACTGCTTCGCAGCCGATCGCGGGCAAGCCACGCTCCCACAGGGGTCGCAAGTTTTCAGTTTCCAGAGATTCACAAAGCAGGGGTTTTCAGGCCGTTTCAACGGCCTATTTTTTTGCCTGCAACAAAGCCACCCATATATTCATTTTAAGAATAAACAAATGAATAAATGAGATTTATGGATATATAAAATCACTGGTAAGGTCTGTCCAACCCAAGCGAGATCGCAACCCGCGAATCGCTGTCCTACGTTTGAGGAAAGACCTTCATGCTGGTCGTGACACTCGGAGGAAGCCCCAGCCAGCGATCACGCTCCGGGGTGCTGCTGGACCACGCCAAACGCTGGCTCAACCAGCAAGGCATCGAAGTGGTGAGCTACCAGATCCGCGATTTCAATGCCGAAGACCTGCTCCATGCGCGCTTCGGCAGCCCGCAGGTGGTCGCCCTGCTGCAACACATCGAACAGGCCGACGGCCTGGTGATCGCCACGCCGGTGTACAAGGCCTCGTTTTCCGGCGCGCTGAAGACCGTGCTGGACCTGTTGCCCGAGCGCGCCCTGAGCCACAAGGTGGTGCTGCCCATGGCCACCGGCGGCAGCATCGCCCACATGCTCGCCGTGGACTACGCGCTCAAGCCGGTACTCGCCGCACTCAAGGCCCAGGAAATGCTCCACGGCATCTTCGCCGAGGACAGCCAGATCGCCTACGGCGAAGGCAGTGCCCAGGCTCAACTGGCCCCGGCACTGGAGCAACGCCTCGACGAAGCCCTGGCCCAGTTCCATAGCGCCCTGGCGCGCCGGCCCAAGCCACTGGACCCGGCCCTGCTGAATGATCGTCTGCTGAGTGCTCGCTGGAGCATCTAGCCCGTTTCAACCGCTAACGATGTACTGGCCTTACTCGCCCGCCAACGGGCAAGCAGGTGCAGCCAAAACCCTAACTGCAAAAAGGAGAGCGCCATGCGCACTATCGTTTTGCGTCGCGGTCTGGTCGCTCTGTTTGCAGCGGCTGTCACCTTCGGCGCCATCACTCAAGCCCAGGCCGAATCCCTGCGGATCGGTTACCAGAAATACGGCACCCTGGTCCTGCTCAAGGCCAAGGGCAGCCTGGAAAAACGCCTCGCCGCCCAAGGCGTACAGGTGCAATGGACCGAATTCCCCGGCGGCCCGCAGTTGCTCGAAGGTCTGAACGTCGGCTCGATCGACTTCGGCGTCACCGGCGAGACACCGCCCGTCTTTGCCCAGGCCGCCGGTGCCGATCTGCTCTACGTTGCCTCCGAACCACCAGCGCCGACCAGCGAGGCGATCCTGGTGCCCAAGGACTCGCCGATCAAATCGGTGCAGGAACTCAAGGGCAAGAAAGTCGTGCTCAACAAGGGCTCCAACGTTCACTACCTGCTGGTCCGCGCCCTCGAAGACGCCGGCCTCAAGTACAGCGACATCCAGACCGTCTTCCTGCCGCCCGCCGATGCCCGCGCCGCCTTCGAGCGTGGCAGCGTCGACGCCTGGGTGATCTGGGACCCCTACCAGGCCGCCGCCGAGCAACAGCTCCAGGCCCGCACCCTGCGTGACGGCAAGGGCCTGGTGGACAACAACCAGTTCTACCTGGCGACCCGCCCCTACGCCGAGAAACACCCTGAGGTGATCAAGGCTCTGGTCGAGGAAGTCCGTGGCGTCGGCGAATGGTCCAAGGCCAACCCCGAGGAAGTCACCGCCCAGGTCGCCCCGCTGCTCGGCCTGCCCGCCGACATCACCCTGACCTCGGTGAAACGCCAGGGTTACGGCGCGCAGTTCCTCACTCCCGAGGTGGTCGCCGCACAACAGAAAATCGCCGACAGCTTCTACCAGCTCAAGCTGATTCCCAAGCCGCTGAGCATCAAGGACGTGATCTGGACACCACCGGCCGCCGTTGCCACCGCACCTTGAACCGTATTCCTTAGGAGACAACTCCATGAGCCTCAACATTTTCTGGTTCCTGCCTACCCACGGCGACGGCCATTACCTTGGCACCGCCGAAGGCGCCCGCGCCGTCGACCACGGTTATCTGCAGCAGGTGGCCCAGGCCGCCGACCGTCTTGGCTTCGGCGGCGTACTGATCCCCACCGGGCGTTCCTGCGAGGACTCCTGGCTGGTGGCCGCCTCGCTGATTCCGGTGACCCAACGCTTGAAATTCCTCGTGGCCCTGCGCCCGGGAATCATTTCCCCGACCGTGGCGGCGCGCCAGGCTGCGACCCTAGACCGACTCTCCGGTGGCCGCGCGCTGTTCAACCTGGTGACCGGCGGTGACCCCGACGAACTGGCCGGCGACGGCCTGTTCCTCAACCACGAAGAGCGTTACCAGGCCTCGGTGGAGTTCACCCGCATCTGGCGGCGGGTACTGGAAGGCGAGACCGTCAACTACGACGGCCAGCACATCAGCGTGAAAGGCGCCAAGCTGCTCTACCCACCCCTGCAACAACCGCGTCCACCGCTGTACTTCGGCGGCTCGTCGGAAGCCGCGCAGGATCTGGCCGCCGAGCAGGTCGATATGGTCCTGACCTGGGGTGAACCGCCGGCCGCCGTCGCCGAGAAGATCGAACAGGTGCGGGCCAAGGCTGCCAGGCAGGGGCGCACCGTGCGCTTCGGCATCCGCCTGCACGTGATCGTTCGCGAAACCAATGCCGAGGCCTGGAAGGCGGCGGAAAAACTCATCTCGCACCTGGACGACGAGACCATCGCCCGCGCGCAGAAATCCCTGGCGCGCTTCGACTCCGTCGGCCAGCAGCGCATGGCCGCACTGCACGGCGGCAGCCGCGACAAGCTGGAAGTCAGCCCCAACCTGTGGGCCGGCGTCGGCCTGGTGCGTGGCGGTGCCGGCACCGCGCTGGTGGGCGATGGTCCGACTGTCGCGGCGCGGGTCAAGGAATACGCTGACCTGGGCATCGACACCTTCATCTTCTCCGGCTACCCGCACCTGGAAGAGTCCTACCGGGTGGCCGAACTGCTGTTCCCGCACCTGGACATCGAGCGCCCGGAACGGCCGCAAAGCGCCGGTTACGTCAGCCCCTTCGGTGAGATGGTCGCCAACGACATCCTGCCCAAAGCCGTCTCCCAGAGCTGAGGCCGGACCATGACGACCCTTACCCGAATCACCCACCGGCTGGCGCCCTGGGCGCTGCCGGTGCTGTTACTGGCGGTGTGGCAACTGTCGGTCTCGGCCGGCTGGCTGTCGACGCGGATCCTGCCCGCACCGAGCGCCGTGGTCGAAGCCGGCGTCGCCCTGGTGCGAAGCGGCGAGCTCTGGACCCACCTGGCCATCAGCGGCTGGCGCGCCGGTCTCGGCTTCGTCATCGGCGGCAGCATCGGCCTGGTCCTGGGCTTCATCACCGGCCTGTCGAAATGGGGCGAACGCCTGCTCGACAGCTCGATGCAGATGATCCGCAACGTGCCGCACCTGGCGCTGATCCCACTGGTCATCCTGTGGTTCGGCATTGATGAATCGGCGAAGATCTTCCTGGTCGCCCTCGGCACCCTGTTCCCGATCTACCTCAACACCTACCACGGCATCCGCAACGTCGACCCGGCACTGGTGGAAATGTCGCGCAGCTACGGCCTGTCCGGCTTCAGCCTGTTCAGCCAGGTGATCCTGCCGGGCGCACTGCCATCGATCCTGGTGGGTGTGCGCTTCGCCCTCGGCTTCATGTGGCTGACGCTGATCGTCGCCGAAACCATCTCGGCCAGTTCCGGCATCGGCTACCTGGCGATGAACGCCCGGGAGTTCCTGCAAACCGATGTGGTGGTGCTGGCGATCCTTCTCTACGCGGTACTCGGCAAGCTCGCCGACCTGGCGGCACGGGGCCTGGAACGGGTCTGGCTGCGCTGGCATCCGGCTTACCAGACCAAAGGCGGTGCAGCATGACCGCTCAACAACCTCCACGCCTGCTACAAGGCATTCCGCTGGCGGCGCGCAAACTGCAGAAAACCTTCGGCGACCGTCAGGTACTGCGCGAAATCGACCTGCATATCCCGGCCGGCCAATTCGTCGCCGTGGTTGGCCGCAGTGGCTGCGGCAAGAGCACCCTGCTGCGCCTGCTGGCCGGTCTCGACCAGCCCACCGGCGGTGAGCTGCTGGCCGGCTCGGCGCCGCTGAGCGATGCCCGCGACGACACCCGGCTGATGTTCCAGGAAGCGCGCCTGCTGCCGTGGAAAAAAGTCATCGACAACGTCGGCCTCGGCCTCAAGGGCAACTGGCGGCCACAGGCCTTGCAGGCCCTGGAAGCGGTTGGCCTGGCAGATCGCGCCAATGAATGGCCAGCGGGCCTGTCCGGTGGCCAGAAACAGCGCGTGGCCCTGGCCCGCGCCCTGATTCACCGCCCTCGACTGCTGCTGCTCGACGAACCGCTGGGCGCGCTGGATGCCCTGACCCGGATCGAAATGCAGCAGCTGATCGAGCGCCTTTGGCAGCAGCATGGCTTCACCGTGTTGCTGGTGACCCACGACGTCAGCGAAGCCGTGGCGATTGCCGATCGGGTGATCCTGATCGAAGACGGCCAGGTCGGCCTCGACCTGCACGTCGAACTGCCACGCCCGCGGGTGCGCGGCTCCCATCGTCTGGCGGCGCTGGAGACCGAAGTGTTGAACAGGGTGCTGTCGCTGCCTGGTGTACCACCCGAGCCGGAACCGGTTTCACCCTTGCCCACGCAATTGCGCTGGGCGCTGTAATCAAGCCTTGCCTACTCAATCAAAGACAGGAATCAACGCCATGACCATCAAAGCCATCAACGTGCGTAACCAGTTCAAGGGCACCGTCAAGGAAATCGTCACCGGCGACGTATTGTCGGAAATCGACGTCCAGACCGCTTCCGGCATCGTCACCTCGGTGATCACCACCCGTTCCGTCAAGGAACTGGAGCTGGAAGTCGGCAGCGAAGTGATCGCCTTCGTGAAATCCACCGAGGTCTCGATCGCCAAGCTGTAAGCCAGTGGCATCACACGACCCCGGAAGGCCAAGGGCCTCCGGGGTTTTCTTTTTTGGGGGAAGATCTACCAGTAGTCAGGCTTTATGGCCGGTTTCTTCCGGGTAGGTACCCGGGCAGGCAGCTGACATGCAGCCAGCTCCTCCCTTGTTACGGTATGGCGCATCCAGTTCGAATGACTTTTCAATGAGCCAGGTGCATTACGCTTGATATCTTCGCGATGCGGCAGGATTACGCCAATCTGCAGCTCCGGATAATCCTCGCGCAGTGCCCTGAGTGCTGGGGTCATATCTGTATCGGCGGACACCAGCACTATCTGCTCCACGCGCTCGTCGGCCGTTAAGAAGGCCTGCCTGGCCGCAAGCCGGTACATGCTTATAGCAATGTGTACATCCGTTTCCTTTTCCTCGATTTTCCAGATAGGAACCTGATCAAACCTGGAAGGGCGAGTCTTCTTATCAACGAATCGAGGCGCAAGCCCAGATTCGAGCTGATGGCGACCGTGGTGTACCTGAACACCCTTTTCTATCAGTGCACGTAGATAAGTATCCTGCGCTTCCTTGGATACCCGGCCACGGGTGGCGAGGTCAGGCTTGACGCCAGAGGTGAAAAAATCGACAGATGTCAGCTCATTACCCGGCCGCTCAGTCCGCAGAATATGGGCCAGTAGTTTTGGCAGATCCAGCCACTTGTACGGAGATCCTGCCAATAGCCCGTAAAACAGGTTGTATCCGTCCACAAAGCAGGCTGTGCGCACAAATATCAGTTCCTTGAAACGAAAAAACCGGCACAAGGCCGGTTTTTTCACCCCAACGGCCAGCGAACTGAATCGCTGCGTACGGGGCTGAGTAGTTTTTTAAGAATGCCACAGATGACGTTGATGTCAACTCACTACGACCGTTGGATACATTCTTGTTGCAGGCGCCAAGACCCACCAGCAAGACGATTCCCTTTCCCTCGCGTGAACTTTCCTAGAAAATCCTTTCGGCTTGCGCCTGCCGATCTTCGGGACCTAGGCTTGGACCTGTCACTGCGAATACGCGGTGATCGGGTTTGGTAGCCCGAGATCAATCAAGGCGCATGACGCCACTCAAGTCGATTTTTCGTTGGCATTTTTGCCCACGGCTCTCGTCCATGGTGGCTGTGCGCAGGGCACTTTCGAGTGCGCTGGGTTCCTTGATTCCCGGTCTACCAACCTGCGCATAGCCGCCACCCATATCGTTTGGTAGCGATCAGTGTCGGCTCCATCAATCAAGGAGTTGCCATGAAAACCATCGTTCCTGATCCGCCGATGCAAAAAACATCCATGGATGCCGAAGCCGCTGAGCGTGCCTTCGTCCGCTATGAGCTACCAGCAGAGCCCATCAGCAAGACACCTCATTTTGAAGACACCCTGAACAACCTTGACTCGATCCTGCGCTCGGCAGCCGCCACCGCGTATGAGTCCGCCGAGCAGTTGAGCGGTATGCCGCGTCACTTGGCGATGGCTTCGGTGCATCTGATCGAGTTGGCGCAAAGCCAGGTGGACGGGTTGCTGGGCCAGCAGCACTGAAACATCGGGCACACCACAGTCCCAGTGGGAGCTGGCTTGCCTGCGAAGGCGTCCCTGAGACTGTCAAAAGCTTCGCGGGCAAGCCCAGCTCCTACGGGCCAGTGCCGTACTCAAAACGAGCGCACGACGCAAATCTGTAGGAGCGTGGCTTGCCCGCGAAGAGGCCCTCAAATCTTGCGAAAAAACCTGGCAGCCTGCTGAGTTCAGCCGACCATGACAAAAGGCCCGCTCGAAGGCGGGCCTTGTGGTTCCTGGAGACTCAGCGGGCCGTCAGCGCCGCGTAGCTGTTCATCAGGTTGCGGTAGTTGGGGATACGCTGCGACAGCAGGTTGCCCAAACCTTCGATGTCGTTGCGCCAGTCGCGGTGCAGCTCACAGGCCACCGAGAACCAGTTCATCATCTGCGCACCGGCCTGGGTCATGCGGTTCCACGCGGCCTGCTGCACAGTGGTGTTGAAGGTGCCGGAAGCATCAGTCACCACGAACACGTCGAAGCCTTCAGCCAGGGCCGACAGGGTCGGGAACGCGACACAAACGTCGGTCACTACACCGGCGATGATCAATTGCTTGCGGCCAGTGGCCTTGATCGCCTTGACGAAGTCTTCGTTGTCCCAGGCGTTGATCTGGCCTGGGCGGGCGATGTAGGGCGCGTCCGGGAACATCTCTTTCAGTTCTGGAACCAGCGGACCGTTGGGACCTTGTTCGAAGCTGGTGGTCAGGATGGTCGGCAGTTCGAAGAACTTGGCCAGGTCAGCCAACGCCAACACGTTGTTCTTGAACTCGTTCGGCGAGAAGTCCTGCACCAGGGAAATCAGACCGGTCTGGTGGTCGACCAGCAGGACTACGGCGTCGTCTTTGTTCAGGCGGTTGTAGGTTGGCTTGCTCATGTGGGAATCCTTTTTCGGTTAAGTGGTTGGAAGCTGTGTCGTTCAACTTGTGACCAGATTAATGACTCACCGAAAAAGGAAAAAGCGGCTGGAATCGGTTTGACTGTCTCCCCCAAATGGACAATCCAAATCCCTACATCCTCTAGGCTCTAGGCTCTGTGCGAAATGTATCTGCGCTCGCTCAGGCGGCGTTGAAAACCGGCTCGGAAGGCTCATTTACTCCAGTAACTGCACTTCCTCGCCGTTTTTCGCCTTGCCTGAGCTTCGCTCGAAAACATGTCCTACAGACCCTAGGACTTGCGCCAGACACTCGCCAACCACGGCTGCTGCTCACGCGGTAGTCCGGCGGGGCGGTAGTAATGCTCCAGTTCGACGAAGCCCGCTGCCTTCAGCAATGCGCGCCAGGCCTCAAGGTCGTGGTACGAGCCATAACGCTCGCCATTCCAGCCCTCCCGGTTTTGCCCGCGCGGGTTGGAGCTGAACAACACACCGCCCGGCTTGAGGGTGGCATGCAACTGCCCGAGGACGCGTGGCAACTCTTGCCGCGGGATATGGAACAGCACGGCATTGGCAAAGATGCCGTCGAAACGTTGCGCAGGCAGATCCAGCTCAAGGAAGTTCTGTTGCAGCACCTCGCAACCGCTGTCCTCGCGGGCCATCTGCGCGAAGCGCTCGGAGCCGTCGAGGCCAACAGCGATGTGGCCCAGTTGGGTGAAGGTCTTGAGGTCCCGGCCGGGACCGCAGCCGAAGTCGAGGACAGTGAACGGCGCCGGACCCTGGATATGCCGCAGCAAGGCGTCGATGTTCTGGCTCACGTCGTGGTCGCGGGTGCCTTCGCGAAAGCCTTCGGCGGTGCGGTTGTAGTGACCGAGGGTGGTGGAGGCAATCTGGTTGAGGTCGTCGGGGCCGAGGGTTTTCATCGGGGATCTGCGCGTTGGGGTGGATGATCGGAATATATCATCCTGCGGATTTTTGCTGTGTCTGGGGGCCCCATTCGCGGGCAAGTCGGATCGCCGCACCGCCTGCTCCACAGGGACGGCGGTGACCTGTAGGAGCCGGGCTTGCCCGCGAATGGGCCCTCCCAGACGACAAATACCTCAGCGCTTGTTGAGCACCCGCGCCAACCGGTCGCCGCCGAACTGGATCGCCGCCACCAGGATCACCAGCAACACGATCACCGTCAGCATCACCTGGCTGTCGAAGCGCTGGTAGCCATAGCGATAGGCGATGTCCCCCAGGCCACCCGCACCAATTGCGCCGGCCATCGCCGAGGAGTTGATCATGGTTACGAGGGTGATGGTGAACCCCCCGACGATCCCCGGCAACGCCTCGGGCAGCAGCACGTGCCAGACGATATACCAACGCCGGCAACCCATGGCCTGGGCCGCCTCGACCAAACCATGATCGACCTCACGCAGGCTGACCTCGGCGATCCGCGCAAAGAACGGCGTGGCGGCGATGGTCAGCGGCACCACGGCCGCCCACACGCCATAGGTGGTACCGACGATCAGCCGGGTAAACGGGATCAGCGCCACCATCAGGATCAGGAACGGGATCGAGCGGAACAGATTGACGAACGCCCCCAGCACCCGGTTCACCGCCGGCGCCTCGTAGATCCCGCCCTTGTGGCTGGTGACCAGGATCACCGCCAGCGGAATGCCCAGCAACAAGGCGATCAGCGAAGACACACCGACCATCAGGAAGGTGTCGATCACCCCCTGCCACAACCGATCAAGCCACATAACCCAGCACCTCCACCTGTTGTGCCCAGCAACCCGCGCGCTGTTGCAGCGTTTGGGCATCCATCGGCGAGCCGCTCACCGACAGCAGCAACTGTCCCAGGGCATGCCCCTGAATCCGTTCGACGCCACCCTGCAACAACCGCACGCGCCCGCCGAGGGCACTGAACAACGCCGCCAGGTCCGGCTCGTCGCTGGCACTGCCGGTGAACTGCAGGCGCAGCAACACCGCCACCTCCGTCGATTCCGGCCGCGCCCGCAAGCGCCCCTGCAACTCCTCCGGCAGCGTGTGCTGCAACGGCGCGAGCAAGGTCCGGCTGACCTCATGCTGCGGATCGCCAAACACCTGCCACACCGGCCCCTGCTCGACCACCCGACCGTGTTCCAGCACCACCACGCGGTCGCAGATTTCGCGGATCACCGCCATCTCGTGGGTGATCAGCACCACGGTCAGTCCCAGTCGCCGGTTGATCTCGCGCAGCAGGCCGAGGATCGACTGGGTGGTTTCCGGGTCGAGCGCCGACGTCGCTTCATCACACAACAGAATCGCCGGGTCATGCACCAGCGCCCGGGCAATCCCCACCCGCTGCTTCTGCCCGCCGGACAACTGCGCCGGATAGGCCTTGTGCTTGTCCTTCAGGCCCACCAGTTCGAGCAGCTCGCGGACCTTCTGCTCGCGCGCAAGCTTGGGCACCCCGGCGACCTTCAGCGGCAGCTCGACGTTCTGCCAGACGGTCTTGGCCGACATCAGGTTGAAGTGCTGGAAGATCATGCCGATCCGCCGCCGCAGTTCCACCAGGCGGTCCTCATCGAACTGGCCGATGTCGACCTGATCGATCAGCACCCGTCCCGACGTGGGCTGTTCCAGGCGGTTGATGGTGCGAATCAGCGACGACTTGCCGGCGCCGCTGCGACCGATGATGCCGAACACCTCGCCGCGCTGGATCGCCAGGTCGATGCCCTGCAGAGCGTTCACCGGGCCATGGTGGCCGTCGTAGGTCTTGCCCACGCCGATAAAGCGCACGTGGGCCCGGTTGAGTTCGGGATGCAGCTCGGTCTGTTCGGCCTCGCGAGGGGCTTCGTCCTGCGGACGCTGAAGGCTGGCGACACTCATGTCAGCCTTCCCAGCCGGCCTGATACAGCTTGCCATGGGCTTTATCCAGGGCGGCGCGTACGGCGGGCGAATGTTGGTAGATATCGACGAACTTGATCAACCGCGGGTCGTTCTTCTCCTTCGGCTGGATGACGAACTGGATCACGTACTCCTTGTGATCGAGGCCGTCGAACAGCAGTGCCGAGCCAGCATCGAAGGTCTTCGCCAGGCGGATGTAGGCCGGGTAGCCCTGCACCAGGTCGGCGTCATCGTAGGCTCGCACCAGTTGCACGGCCTCGACCTGGAGGATCTTGATCTTCTTCGGGTTGGTGACGATGTCGTCTTCGGTGGCCTTGTAGCCGACGCCGGGCTTGAGGGTGATCAGGCCGGCCTTGGCCAGCAGCTGCAGGCCGCGACCGCTGTTGATCGGGTCGTTGGCGATGGCCACGGTCGCGCCCTCAGGCAGTTCGGCGAAGCTCTTGTACCGCTTCGAGTAAAGGCCGACATTGTTGATGATCCCCGGAGCGAATGGCACCAGGTCGAAGCCGGCGGCGGCCTTGGCGTTTTCGAGGAACGGGATGTGCTGGAAGTAGTTCACGTCGATATCGCCGGCGGCCAGGCTGACGTTGGGCGCGATCCAGTCGGTGAACTCCACCAGTTCGACCTTCAGGCCCTGCTTGCCGGCCTCTTCCACGGCAGCCTCCAGCGGGATGGCGAAGGCGGCAGTGGTGCCGACCTTGAGCGGTGCGTCGGCGGCATGGGCGACGGCGCTGAACAGGCCGAGGGCGAGGGCCAGTGCCTTGACTGGTTGAGTGAAGCATCTTGTTTTCATGATGGGTTTCCAGTCGGTAATCGTATGTAGAGGCTGCACCGGCTCCTACAGGGCCAGCGTTTGTTTTTCGTTTACGTCAGGCGACGACGGAGCCTGTGGTGTTGCTGAAATTGAGGCCTGGCGATAAGCCGCGCCGGTATGCTCTGGCGGCAGATACGCCGCCTCACCGAACAGTTTTTCGCGCAACGTCCCCTGCTCGTACGCGGTCTTGTACGAACCGCGCCGCTGCAACTCGGGAATCACCAGGTCGATGAAGTCTTCGTAACTTTCCGGGGTGACGATGCGGGTCAGGTTGAAACCGTCCAGGCCGGTCTCGGCGATCCACGATTCCAGTTCGTCGGCGACCTGGGTCGGCGAACCGACCACGGTCACATAGCGCCCTCCCAGGGCGTGCTGCTCCAGCAGCTTGCGCCGGGTCCAGTCGTTGTTCTGCAGGCTGCGGGTCGCCGACTGGATCGCGTTGCTCTTTACGTACTGGATCGGCTCGTCCAGTTCGTACTCGGAAAAATCGATCCCGGTGGACGCCGCGAAATGCGCCACCCCGGCTTCCGCGCTGGCGTAGCTCAGGTATTCGGCATGCTTGGCCCAGGCCGCCTCTTCGGTCTCGCCGACGATCACGTTGATCCCCATGAACACCTTGATCGCCTGTCCATCGCGCCCCGCCGCCTCGGCACTGGCGCGGACCTTGTCCACCTGGGCCCGGGTCGCCGCCTTGTGCTGCCCGCTGATGAACACGCACTCGGCATGCCGCCCGGCGAACAGCAGGCCACGCTCGGAGCTGCCGGCCTGGAACAGCACCGGCGTGCGCTGCGGCGATGGCTCGCAAAGGTGATAACCCTCGACCTGATAGAACTCACCCTGATGCCGCACCTTGTGGACCTTGTCCGGGTCGGCATAGACCCGTCGCACCGGATCGTTGACCACCGCGTCACTCTCCCAGCTACCTTCCAGCAGTTTGTAGAGCACTTGCAGGTACTCGTCGGCCTGGTCATAGCGACGGTCGTGCTCAGCCTGGGCTTCCAGGCCCATGGCCTTGGCGGCGCTGTCGAGGTAGCCGGTAACGATGTTCCAGCCGACCCGACCGCGGCTCAGATGGTCGAGCGTCGATAGCCGGCGGGCGAACAGGTACGGCGTTTCATAGGTCAGATTGGCGGTCAGGCCAAAGCCGAGGTTTTTCGTCACTGCGGCCATGGCCGAGACCAGCAGCAGCGGGTCGTTGACCGGCAACTGGATCGACTCGCGCAGCGGCACCGCCACCGACTGCTGGTAGACGTCGTAGACCCCGACGATATCGGCGATGAACAGCCCGTCGAACAGCCCGCGCTCAAGCAACTGCGCCAGTTCGGTCCAGTATTCGAGGGTCTTGTAGCGGGTCGAGGTGTCCCGTGGATGGGTCCACAGGCCGTGGTTGATATGCCCGATGCAGTTCATGTTGAAGGCATTGAGCAGGATCTTTTTCTTACCCATCAGATGGTCCCCCGCAGCGGCGGGTTTTCATCGTTGAGGTAGTAGTTGCCCACTGCGTGATACTTCCAGCGCACCGGGTCGTGCAGGGTGTGTACCCGCGCGTTGCGCCAGTGACGGTCGAGGCCGTGCTCGGCCAGGGTCGCCTGGCTGCCCGCCAGTTCGAACAGGGTGCTGCCGGCGGCCAGGGAGATTTCCGTGCTGATCGCCCGAGCCTCGGCAACGGCGATGGACGCGGCCGCGACGCTGTCGGCATGGGTGTCAGCCTGGGCGCGATCGAGCAATTCGCCGGCGCGCTCCAGCAGCGCTTCGGTCGCGCTCAGACGGATGCTCAGGTGGCCGATGCTTTTCAGCGTCAGCGGGTCGTCGACGGCTTTTTCGATGCCCGAATCGATCCACGGCCGGGTACGGGTCCGGACGAAATGCAGGGTATCCTCATAGGCCGCCCGGGCAATGCCGGTATCGATAGCCGCATGAAGAATCTGCGCCAGCGGCCCGACCGGGGTCGGGCGCTCGAAGGCGCTCTGGAACGGGATCACGTCCTCGGCGGCGACGAACACATCCTCGAACACCACCGAACCACTGCCGGTGGTGCGCTGGCCGAAACCGGTCCAGTCGTCGATCACCGTCAGCCCGACACTGTCACGCGGGACAAAGGCCAGTTGCTGCACGCCCTGCTCGTCCACTACCGAAGTGGGAATGCGCTGTGCATACAGCGAACCGGTTGAATAGAACTTGCGCCCGTTGATGCGATAACCCTCGCCGTCGCGGCGCAGTTGGGTGACCCGGTCATGGGCGGTCCTGGTGCCCAGCTCGGCCAGCGCATTGCCGAAGCGACGCCCGGCCAGGACTTCGGCATACAGCCGGCGTTTCTGCGCCTCGCTGCCGTTCACCCGCAGCACTTCCAGTGCATAGAAATGGTTCTGCGGAATCTGCCCGAGGGAGGCATCGGCCTCGGCAATCAGTTGCGTGACCTTGGCCAGGGTGACGTTCGACACACCGGCGCCGCCGTACTCTTTCGGCACGCTGATGCCCCACAGGCCGGAGCGGGAAAACACCTCCAGCTCGGGCAGCGGCAGGCGCCGTTCACGATCGCGCAGTTGACTGTCGCGCTTGAAATCCTCGGCCAGGTCGTTGGCGACGATCAGGGCTTGCTCGTCGCTGGATATGACCGCGACGCGTGGGGAAAACTGTGACATGGGGGTCTCCAGAGGTCGGGTCAGATCCAGGAATGGCGGGCGGGCAAGGTACCGTTGAGGCGATAGGCGCCTACCGCGTGATACTTCCAGCGCACCGGGTCGTGCAGGGTGTGCACCCGGGCGTTGCGCCAGTGCCGGTCGAGGTTGAACTCGGCCAGGGTGGCGCGGCTGCCAGCCAGCTCGAAGAGCTTTTCACTGGCCAACAGCGAGATTTCGGTGGTGAGCACCTTGGCCTCGGCCACGACAATCGAGGCGCGGGCGGCGGCAGCGGCGTCCACCGGCGCCGCATTGATCTGGTCCAGCACCTGCCCGGCCTTGCGCAGCAGCGCCTCGGCGGCGTGCAGTTCGATTTTCAATTTGCCGATATCGGCGATCACATACAGGTCATCGCTGGCCCGCTCGACCTTGGCATCGACCCACGGCCGCGAACGCTCGCGGACGAAGGCGATACTGTCGTCGATGGCAGCGCGGGCGATCCCGGCGTCGATGGCCGCCTGGATCAGTTGCGAGACGGCGCCCTGGATATTCGGGGTGGTGCCCTGGCGCCAGTTCTCGACGACGTTCTCTGCCTCGACCCGCACATTGTTCAACAGCACGGTGCCGCTGGCGGTGGTGCGCTGGCCAAAGCCGGACCAGTCGTCGACCACCCGTAGGCCAGGTGTGCCGCGACGGACGAAGGCCATGACCTGGCGCCCCTCGTCGTTGATGGCCTTGACCGCCACCCAGTGGGCGAACAACGCGCCGGTGGAATAGAACTTCTGGCCGCTGATGACAAAACCATCACCGTCGGCGGTAATCCGGGTCTTGATCTCCAGGGTGTTGCGGGTACCGCGCTCAGGGCCGGCATTGCCTATCCGCCAGCCGTCGAGCACGCTCTGGAACAGCTGTTTCTTCTGCCGGTCAGTCGCCGTGCCGAGCAGTACCTGGAGAATGCCGAACTGGTTCTGCGGGATCTGCCCCAGGGCCGGGTCAGCGGCGGAAATGATCGCGAACACCTCGGCCACGGTCACGAAAGACACCTGCGGGCCGCCGTATTCACGGGGAATGGTGATACTGCCCAGGCCGCTGCGGGTGAACTGCTCGATTTCGGCCCAGGGCAGTTTGCGTTGCTGGTCGCGCCGGGCGGCGTGCAGCCGGGCAGCCTCGGCCAGCTCACGGGCGGCCTGCAGGGCTTCGGCGTCGTTGCGCAACACCTGCGCTGGCAACAGCAGCGGCGCGATATCCTGGTCGCTGTGGACCTGTGCATCGTTCAAGTTAGACATCAGCGCCACTCCGTGGCGTGCGCAATGCCCCGGCGATCTGCACAAGGGTGATTGTGTTCCGGACCATACCTACCTCATCTCTCTGGAAGCATCGAGAAGTCGATGCCGACGAAATCAAACGGGTCCGGTGGTCCGGTTCATATACCCTAAACGCTCATAAAAATTAAATGAACTAACCTTTAGGAATATGCATAGAAGGTCTGTCGCTCACTCCCGGCAGCGTTGGGCGGCGCGGGAAAAGCCCGGTGTCCGGGTCCTGATAAAGTGCCTGGAAGTGCCCACGCGCAAGCGCCGTGGCGGCGCCCAGCGGGAGTTGTTGCCGACGCGGTCGATCACGCAGTAGGTGATGTCCAGCCCACGGTCCTCGCCGGCTTCAAGGATCACCGCAGCTGGCACGAACACCGTGACCGGCTTGCCGACATCCGCAGGCGCCAACTTGGGCAGGTCGAAGCGCACATCACCCCAGAGCAAGGTGATTTCATCCTCGGCGGCCATATTCGGATAGGGCTCCAGGGCAAGCGGCACACCGCGCCTCATCTGGTTCGGGTTGACCCCGTAGCGGCAGATTGGCAACGGGATCACCGGCGGCGCCAGGCCCTGATTTTCCTCGCCGATCGGCAGGCCGCCGGGGCAGTTCAACTTGACCGGCAGCTTCAGTTGCGGCGAGGTCAACGCGGCACTGCCGACCCGCATGACGCGATAGTGAATCCGCGCCACACCGTCGAGGATGAAGCTTTGCGGCACCCGCAGACTGACCGGCTGACCCTGCTCGCCCGCCAGAACCTGCCGGGAGGTAACGTAACAACCGTCCCAGAACAGCTCGAGCAGATCACCTTCGTCCATGCCGGGATAGGCCGGGATGCAGATCGACAACTGCTCGGCGGCCAGGCGGCCAATGCCACGCCGGTGCGCCTGGGGCACGACGGGCAGTGCGAGTCGGGAGTGCTCGAGGAAATCGTTCATGAAATCGTCCTTTTATCAGTTGCCGAAGAGTTCAACTTGAAAGAGCCGGCCGGTTCCTCTGGAAACCCGCCCACGGACTCTTTCGCCGCATCCTTACAGCCGAAAGTTGATGGCGCGAGCATATCGGGATCGTGCACTCGAAGAAGTGTTATCCGGATAACGCCAAACCATTAAGCCGCCAGCTAAAAGTTTCAACCGACACCTGTCAAGGTGCTGATCGGCAACGATGTCTGTCGCGGAATTATTCGGATTCGTCCTACCTGAGCGACCCATTTCCGTGGCGCACGGGAAGGCTGGGCACGGTCCGGGACCGACATATTCGGAGAGCTACCGATTGACGATAATCTTGCGCAAGGACATTAACCGGAGCGATGTCCGGTAATAAGAGGAGATAAGCCGGGAGGATAAAAACAGTGAATTCTGAAACAGCGTACTCGCTCCCTGAGTACGTTATTTAAATAAAAAGAACACTCCTACGCATCACCCAGAAACTTACTGAGAAATTGCCGAGTACGTTCTTCTTTCGGGTTGGCAAACAGCGCCTTGGCTTCACCTTGCTCGACAATCACGCCCTTGTCGAAAAAGACCACCCGATTGGCCACGTCACGAGCAAAACTCATTTCGTGGGTGACGATGACCATGGTGCGCTTTTCTTCCGCCAGGCCGCGAATGGTCGCCAGCACTTCCCCCACCAGTTCCGGATCTAGGGCCGACGTCGGCTCATCGAACAGGATCACCTGCGGCTCCATCGCCAACGCCCGGGCAATCGCCACGCGCTGCTGCTGCCCACCGGACAGACGCCGTGGATAGGACTCTTCCTTGCCCGCCAGGCCGACCTTGGCCAACAGCTTGCGGCCCAGGGCCACGGCCTGGTCGCGCGGGGTCTTCTTGACCACGATCGGGCCTTCGATGACGTTCTCCAGCGCCGTGCGGTGGGGGAACAGGTTGAAGTTCTGGAACACGAAACCCACCTGCTGGCGCAGCTTGCGGATCAGGCTCTGTTGCTGGCTCAGCGGACGACTGCCGTCGATCTTGATCTCACCGACCTGGATCCGGCCGCTGGACGGTTCTTCGAGAAAGTTCAGGCAACGCAGAAAGGTGGTCTTGCCGGAACCACTGGGGCCGATGATCGCCACCACCTCGCCGGCCTCGACCTTGAGGTCGATGCCCTTGAGCACGCTCTGGCCATTGAATTGCTTGGTCAGTTGTTCAACCACGATCATGCTTCAGGACTCCAGGTCATGCCGGTTGACCCGGACTTCCAGGCGATTCTGAAAATACGCCAGGATGCTTGCCAATACCCAGTAAATCAGGGCCGCGGACAGATACATGGTGAAAATTTCAAATGTACGTGCCGACACCAGTTGCGCCTGACGGAACAATTCGGGCACCTGGATCGTAGCCGCCAGCGCCGTGTCCTTGACCAATGAAATGAAGCTGTTGCCCAAGGGTGGCAAGGCGGTACGCATCGCCTGGGGCAGGATGGCCCGACGCAGGGTTTGCGCACGGGTCATGCCGATACTGGCTGCAGCTTCCCACTGACCGCGCTCGATGGAAGCGATGGCAGCACGCAGGATTTCACAGGCGTAAGCGGCCATGTTCAGCGAAAAGCCGATCATGGCCGCCGGGATCGGATCCAGCTCGATGCCCACTTGTGGCAAACCGTAGTAGATCAAGAACAGTTGCACCAGTAGCGGCGTGCCGCGAAAGAACGACACGTAGACCCGGGCGATCCCGCTGAGCAGCTTGAAGCGCGACAGACGCATCAAGGCCAGGCCGAAGCCCAGCAGCAAGCCGAAAAACATCCCGCCGAGGCTGAGAATCACCGTGTAGTACGCACCCTTGAGCAGAAAGGGTGCGGAGTCCAGCGCGAGTTGCAAACCTGCTTCCATTATTGAGTGACGTCAGCGTTGAAGTATTTTTCGGACAGCTTCTTCAGGGTGCCGTCAGCACGCAGCTTGTCGAGGGCCTTGTTCACGGCGTCGAGCAGTTCAGGCTCGCCCTTGCGCAGGGCAATACCGGCTTCCTGACGGGAGAAGGCATCGCCGGCAGCGGCGGTGTCCGGGGCTTTCTTGGCGTATTCCAGGGCGGCCAGGCGGTCGATCAGGATCGCGTCGATACGGCCGATGCGCAGGTCCTGGAACTTGGTCGGGTCATCGTTGTAGGTCTTGATGATGGCTTTGGGCTGGTTGTCCTTGAGCCATTGTTCGTAGTTGGTGCCCAGGCCCACACCGACTTTCTTGCCAGCCAGGTCGTCGGCGCTCTTGATCGCATCGACGTTCTTTTTCAGGACCAGTGCCTGGATGCCGGAGACGGTGTAAGGCTTAGAGAAATCGTACTTCTTCTTGCGTTCTTCGGAGATGGTGACCTGATTGACCACCGCGTCCAGACGCTTGGACTCCAGGGCCGCGAGAATGCCATCCCACGGGGTGGCCTGCAGCTTGACCTTGACGCCCAGTTCCTTGGCAAGCGCCTCGGACAACTCGACTTCGAAGCCGCTGAGCTTGCCGCTTTCATCGACAAAGCTGAACGGCGGATAGGTGCCTTCCAGGCCGATCTTGATCTCGCCGGCTTTCTTGATCTGGTTCAGTTGTTCACCGGCCACGGCCTGGCCCAGCAGACCGGCGCCGAGCACCAGACCCAGGCTGCCAACCAGCAGACGCTTGCGAAATGCGGAAATATTCATGAAGAGCCCCGTGTGTTTTTTATGGGAGAAGGAAGGCAAATCTGACACTTAGATTGCAAACGCCCATCCTGCCTCAAAGCAGTATTGGCGTCTCGTGGCAAATTCGCCTGGGGCGAAACTATAAACGGATCTTTTTATAATTTTAAATAATATAAAAGAATCTATTTAGAACTCTTATATAGATCAGTGAGGGGGTTCGGCGCCGCCTGATTCGCGGATAAACCGGACCGCCGGCACCCACAAGGCATCGCGTCTTGTGGGATTTTTCCCTGTGGGAGCGGGCGATCCTGATCCCACTCAGGCAAACGACGCGTCATAGGCAAACAGCGCCGGCGCCCCGCCGGTATGCAGGAAAATGATCGGCCCCTCGTCGAAACGCTGCAGGCCGATGCCATCAAGCAGCCCGGCCATCGCCTTGCCGGTATACACCGGGTCGAGCAGGATGCCTTCCTGGCTCGCCAGCAGCCTGACCGCTGCCAAGGTCCCGGCATTCGGCTCGCCGTAGCGCGGGGCAAAATATTCGTCCCACAACTGCACCTTGAAGCTTTCCGGCAGCGGCACGCCCAGCAACTCGGCAGTGCGTTCGGCCAGCCCCTGCACCTTCGGCCGTTGCGCCTCGTCGCTGCGCGAGACTGTCACGCCGATCACCGGCAACTGCGGCAAGGTTTCGCTCAGGCCCAAGGCCAGGCCACTGTGGGTGCCAGCGCTGCCCGAGGCCAGCACCACGGCGGCAAACTCCAGCCCGGTCGCTTCGATCTGCGCGGCCAGCTCCAGACCCGCACGCACATAACCCAACGCGCCCAGGGCATTGGAGCCCCCGATCGGCACCAGATAAGGCTTCTTGCCGTTGCTGCGCAGGCGTTCGGCCAGGGCCTGCAACTGCTCATCGGCGTTGTCCAGGTTGTCCACCAACTCGACCCGCGCATCGAACAGCTCCAGCAGCAGGCGGTTGCCGTTGCCCAGGTAATTGCCGTCCTCGGTGCCGGTCGGGTTTTCCAGCAGGGCCACGCAACCCAGGCCCAGGCGGGCTGCCAGGGCGGCGGTCTGGCGGACATGATTGGACTGGATCGCCCCGGCGGTGACCAGCGTATCGGCTCCCGTCGCCAGCGCATCGGCCGCCAGGTATTCGAGTTTGCGCAGCTTGTTGCCACCCAGCGCCAGGGGTGTCAGGTCATCGCGCTTGATGTAGATCTCGCGGCCCACCCACGCCGACAGGCGTTCCAGTTTTTCCAGGGGCGTGGCCTGCTCGAGGAGGGGCAGGCGGTCGAAGCGAGCGAGCTGTTGTTTGATCATGAGTCCGAACTGATAGTAGGAAATGCCTCGACTATAGGCAGGCACTTTTCCCCAGGCAACCGTCACGCACTTATGCCGGAAAGTTCTGAGCAAAGCACTATTCGTTCTTAATTCCCCCTCAGGACGGTGCCGTAAAGTGAATGACATTCAGGTGGCCCGACTGTCCGGCCGCCAGGTCGGAGATTTGATCGTGAGCGAGCGTTCCAGCCATTGGCAATTACAGACCATTGTCAGCCAGTTGCGCAGCGCCCGGGATGAGTGGCGCAGCCGCAACGGGCGGGTCAGTGATGAACAGGGTGGACGCGAGCTGCCCTCACGCCAGGCCATGGCAGACATTCTCGAGGCCCTGTGTGGGGCGCTGTTCCCGATGCGCCTGGGGCCGGTGGACCTGCGCGAGGAAAGCGAGGACTTCTATGTCGGCCACACCCTGGACGCTGCCCTCAACGCCCTGCTGGCCCAGGCCCGCCTGGAGCTGCGCTATGCCGCCCGGCATGACGGACAGGCCGATGCCGAGGTGCAGGCCAAGGCCCTGCGGCTGATCCAGGACTTCGCCATGGCCCTGCCGCAACTGCGCCGGCTGCTCGACACCGATGTCCTGGCGGCCTACCACGGCGACCCGGCGGCGCGCAGCGTCGACGAAGTGCTGCTGTGCTACCCGGGCATTCTCGCGGTGATCCACCACCGCCTGGCACACCACCTGTACCGTGCCGGGTTGCCGCTGCTGGCGCGGATCAGTGCGGAAATCGCTCACTCGGCCACCGGCATCGATATCCATCCGGGTGCACAGATCGGCCCCAGCTTCTTCATCGACCACGGTACCGGTGTGGTGATCGGCGAGACGGCGATCATCGGCGAACGGGTGAGGATCTACCAGGCGGTGACCCTGGGCGCCAAGCGCTTCCCGGCGGACGAGGACGGTCAGTTGCAGAAAGGCCACCCACGGCATCCGATTGTCGAGGACGACGTGGTGATCTATGCCGGCGCGACCATCCTGGGACGCATCACCATCGGCAAGGGCGCCACCATCGGCGGCAACGTCTGGCTGACCCGCAGCGTGCCGGCCGGCTGCAACCTGACCCAGGCCAATCTGCAGCAGCATGAGAACGAGATTCAGCGCTGAAGATCATTGTGGGGGTTGGCTGCCGGCGAAGGCGTCCTTGAGGCCGTCAAAAGCTTCGCGGGCAAGCCCGCTCCAAGGTTCGGCGCGGGATTGTCCATCTTGGGGAGACAGTCAAACCGATTTCAGCCGCTTTTTCCTTTTTCGGTGAGTTATTAATCTGGTCACAAGTTGAACGACACAGCTTCCAACCACTTAATCGAAAAAGGATTCCCACATGAGCAAGCCAACCTACAACCGCCTGAACAAAGACGACGCCGTAGTCCTGCTGGTCGACCACCAGACCGGTCTGATTTCCCTGGTCCAGGACTTCTCGCCGAACGAGTTCAAGAACAACGTGTTGGCGTTGGCTGACCTGGCCAAATTCTTCGAACTGCCGACCATCCTGACCACCAGCTTCGAGCAAGGTCCCAACGGCCCGCTGGTTCCAGAACTGAAAGAGATGTTCCCGGACGCGCCCTACATCGCCCGCCCAGGCCAGATCAACGCCTGGGACAACGAAGACTTCGTCAAGGCGATCAAGGCGACCGGCCGCAAGCAACTGATCATCGCCGGTGTGGTGACCGACGTTTGCGTAGCATTCCCGACCCTGTCGGCCCTGGCTGAAGGCTTCGACGTGTTCGTGGTGACCGATGCTTCCGGCACCTTCAACACCACCGTGCAGCAGGCCGCATGGAACCGCATGACCCAGGCTGGTGCGCAGATGATGAACTGGTTCTCGGTGGCCTGTGAGCTGCACCGCGACTGGCGCAACGATATCGAAGGTTTGGGCAACCTGCTGTCGCAGCGTATCCCCAACTACCGCAACCTGATGAACAGCTACGCGGCGCTGACGGCCCGCTGAGTTTCCCTGAACCACAAAGCCCGCCTTCGAGCGGGCCTTCTGTTTTTGGGCGGCCAGACAGCGTCTCAGAACAGACCGCTATTATCTCCTTGTGGAAATAGCCCTGTAGGAGCCGGGCTTGCCCGCGAAGCTTTTAGCGGCCTCAGGGACGCCTTCGCAGGCAAGCCAGCTCCCACAGGGGCTGCGGTGTGCCCGGTGCTTCAATGCTGCTGGCCCAGGCCCCACCCGCTCACCCTGCAACTCCTGCGGAAAGAGGCTGTCGGAACCTTACCGCTCAACCCTGCGATTAGTCCCAAACGCCGATCCGTGTTTAACTTGACTGTTCGTTCAAGTTAAACCGGCGGTTCGCTGCCCGCTCACAACAGGAGGCCTGTCTTTGCTGAGTCCGAAAGATCCAGCCATGTTCCACCCCTTCGAGGTACCCACTCCATGAGTACCTCCACCAACGCACCCAGCGGCCTGATCCGCATGAACCCGCCCGTGTTCTACTTCGCTGCGACCTTCATCCTGCTGTTCGGTCTGCTGGTCATCAGCCAGCCCGAAGCCGCCGGCCAATGGTTGCTGGCCGCGCAGAACTGGGCAGCCAACACAGTCGGCTGGTATTACCTGCTGGCGATGACCCTGTACCTGGTCTTCGTGGTGGTCACCGCCTTGTCCGGCTACGGCAGGATCAAGCTCGGTGCCGACCACGACGAACCCGAGTTCAGCTACCTGTCCTGGGCCGGCATGCTGTTCGCCGCCGGGATCAGCATCACCCTGTTCTTCTTCTGCGTCTCCGAACCGCTGACCCACATGCTCGTGCCGCCCCAGGGCGACACCGGGCCCCTCGCAGGTACAAACGCTGCCGCGCGACAGGCGATGCAGATCCTGTTCCTGCACTGGGGCCTGCACGGCTGGGGCGTGTTCGCCTTCGTCGGCATGGCCCTGGCCTACTTCGCCTACCGGCACAACCTGCCGCTGGCCTTGCGTTCGGCGCTGTACCCGCTGATCGGCAAACGCATCAACGGCCCCATCGGCTACGCAGTCGACGGTTTCGGCATCATCGCCACGGTGTTCGGCCTCGGTGCCGACATGGGCTTCGGCGTGCTGCACCTCAACTCGGGGCTGGACTATCTGTTCGGCATTCCCCATACCCAGTGGATCCAGGTCGGGCTGATCGTGCTGATGATGGGCGCGGCCATCGCCGTCGCGGTGGCCGGTGTCGACAAGGGCGTGCGGGTGATGTCCGACATCAACATGCTGCTGGCCTGTGCGCTGCTGCTGTTCGTGTTGTTCGCCGGGCCCACCCAGCACCTGCTCAACACCCTGATACAGAACCTCGGTGACTACCTCGGCGCGTTGCCGACCAAAAGTTTCGACCTCTACGCCTACGACCAGCCCAGTGACTGGCTCGGCGGCTGGACGGTGTTCTACTGGGCCTGGTGGATTGCCTGGGCGCCATTCGTGGGCCTGTTCATCGCGCGGATTTCCCGCGGCCGGACCATCCGCGAATTCGTCTTCGGCGTGCTGTTGATTCCGCTGGGTTTCACCCTGGCGTGGATGTCGATCTTCGGCAACAGCGCCATCGAGCAGGTGCTCAACCACGGCATGAGCGCCCTCGGCCAGTCGGCCATCGACGACCCGTCGCGCACTCTGTACCTGCTGCTGGAAACCTACCCGTGGAGCCGCACGGTGATCGCAGTGACGGTGTTCATCAGCTTCGTGTTCTTCGTCACGTCGGCCGACTCCGGCACCGTGGTGCTGTCGACGCTCTCCGCGCGTGGCGGCAATGCCGACGAGGACGGGCCGAAATGGCTGCGGGTATTCTGGGGCGCGATGACCGCCCTGATCACCAGCGCGCTGCTGTTCTCCGGCAGTATCGATGCACTGAAATCGGCGGTGGTGCTGACCTCGCTGCCGTTCTCGCTGATTCTGCTGTTGATGATGTGGGGGCTGCACAAGGCGTTCTATCTGGAGTCGCAGAAACGCATCGCCCAGTTGCACTCCCTGGCGCCGGTGTCGCCTGCACGCCGTGGCCGGGGTGGCTGGCGCCAGCGTCTGAGCCAGGCGGTGCACTTCCCGTCGCGGGACGAGGTCTATCGGTTCCTCGACCAGACCGTGCGGCCGGCCATCGAGGAAGTCACTGCGGTGTTCGTCGAGAAGGGTCTGAACGTGGTCACCCAGCCCGACCCGGCCAACGACAACGTCAGCCTGGAAATCGGCCATGGCGACCTGCACCCGTTCGTCTACCAGGTGCAGATGCGCGGCTACTTCACGCCCTCCTTCGCCCTCGGCGGGTTGGGCTCAAGGGACATGCGCAACCGCCGCTACTACCGCGCCGAGGTGCACCTGAGCGAAGGCAGCCAGGACTACGACCTGATGGGCTACAGCAAGGAGCAGATCATCAACGACATCCTCGACCAGTACGAACGGCACATGCAGTTCCTGCACCTGGTGCGTTGATCCAATAAGGACCAGGCATCCCATCGCACCCGTGGGAACAACACCAACCTGTGGGAGCAGGATTCATCCGCGAAGAGGCCCATGAGACCGCTAAAAGCTTCGCGGATAAGTCCTGCCACTGGGAGGGTGCCTACCTCAAAGATCAGACCAACCCACCATTGGCCCGCAACACCTGGCCATTGACCCAGCCCGCCGCCGGGCTCACCAGGAACGATACGATCTCGGCGATATCCTCCGGCTGCCCCAGGCGCTCCAGCGGTGGCATACGGGCAAAGGTCTGGACCTGCTCCTCGCTCTTGCCGTGCAGGAACAGTTCGGTCGCCACCGGCCCCGGGGCCACGGCATTGACGGTGATGCGCCGGCCACGCAGCTCCTTGGCAAACACCTGGGTAAGGGACTCCACCGCCGCCTTGCTGGCGATGTACACCGAGTAACCCGGCAGGTTCAAGCCCACGGTGCTGCTGGAGAAGTTGACGATGCGCCCATCGTCATTCATCCGCTTCGCCGCCTCACGCAGGGTATTGAAGGTACCCCGGGTATTGATGGCGAACGTCTGGTCGAACAGCTCGTCACTGTGCTCGGCCAGCGGCAACACCTTGAGGATTCCGGCGTTGTTGATCAGCACATCGACCTTGCCCAGTTGCAGTTCGGTTTCCTCGAACAGCCGCGCAACATCGCTGGAGTTGCCGACGTCAGCCTTGATCGCTATGGCCGGGTGGCCGGCCTGGCGCAGTTCCACTACCAGTGCCGAGGCCTCCTCGGTACTGCTCGCATAGTTGATCGCCACGGCAAAGCCCTGCGCCGCCAGTTGGCGGGCGATCACCGCGCCGATACCACGCGAGGCGCCGGTGACGATGGCGACTTTTCAGGAGTGCTGGGTCATGTCGAATCTCCTGGAGTGTGCGTTGGGATGGCGCCAATTTCACAGGTTTATCCCAGGCGATAAATGGGCGATAGTTGACCTGAATATTCAATAATCACCAACAATCAAACACAGCGGAGCAGCCATGGACCAGGTCAAGGCGATGAAGGTGTTCGTGCGGATCTACGAGCGCAGCAGCTTCACCCTGGCCGCCGAAGACCTGAACCTGCCCCGCGCGACCCTGACCCACACCCTCAACCAGTTCGAAGCCTGGCTCGGCACCCGACTGCTGGAACGCAGCACCCGCCGCGTACGCCCGACCCTCGACGGCGAGGCCTACTACTCGCGTTGCGTGCAGTTGCTGGCGCAGCTGGAAGAAGCCGAACTGGCGTTCCGTACGGTGGCGCCCAAGGGCCGCCTGCGCGTCGACCTGCAGGGCACCCTGGCGCGCTATTTCGTGATCCCGGCGCTACCGGCCTTCCTTGAGCGCTACCCGGACATCGACGTGTCCATCAGCGAAGCCAACCACTTCATCGACCTGATCGCCGAAGGCGTCGACTGTGTGTTGCGCTCGGGCAATCTCGGCGACTCGTCGTTGATCGGCAAACGGGTGGCCACCCTGCGCCAGGTGACCTGTGCCAGTCCGGCCTACCTGCGCAAATACGGTGAACCGCGCAGCCTCGCCGACCTCAGCCGGCACCAGGGGGTGAACTACGTATCGCGGGCCACCGGCAAGCTCTATCCGTTCGAATTCATCGAGCAGGGCGAGTTGCGGGAAATCCCACTGGCCGGCCGGGTGTCGGTGTTCGGCGCAGAAATCTATGCCGCCTCGGCAGTGGCCGGACTCGGACTGATCCAGGTGCCGCACTACCGGGTAGCGGAACAGATCGACCAGGGCCTGCTGCGCGAAGTCCTGTCGAACCATCCGCCGCCGCCGATGCCGGTCTCGGTGCTGTACCCGCAGAACCGGCACATGTCGCCACGGGTACGGGTGTTCGTCGACTGGATCAGCGAAGTGTTCGCCAATGCCGTCTGAGGCGCAGGATCAGGCGCTCTCACGCTCGATCAGTTGGCAGGTCAGCAGGTTCAGGCGTTGCACCTCATCCGTCGGCAGCACGCCGAGACTTTCCAGTATCCGCGTCGCCGCCAGCACACCGATCTCCAGGGCCGGCGGCTTGAGGGTACTCAGACTCGGCAGGAGCATTTCGGCGAACGGGTAATCGCCGAAACCCAGCACCGCGCAGTCCTCAGGAATCTTCAGCCCGGCACGCTGCCCGGCCAGCAGGCCGCCGGCCGCCAGGTTGTCGTTGGCGAAGATGATCGCGTCGGGCCGGGTGGCGACGCTCATCAGCGCCTGCATCGCCTGCTTGCCGGCCTCGAACGGCGCCAGGCCGGCATCCGGGGCAAATACCCAGGGCTCCAGCCCCAGCTCGCCCAGGGTCGCCGCGTAACCATCACGGCGCTCCAGCGCACTGAAGTCCCCCGGTGCGCTGTTCTGCACGAAGGCGATCCGCCGATAGCCCTTGCCATGCAGGTAACGGGCGGCGCTGACCCCGACTTCATGGTGGGAAAAACCGATCTGCAACGGCGCGCGCTGCGGCTGATGGTCCCAGATCTCGATCACCGGAATGTCCGCTTCGGCGATCATCTTTTCGGTGCCCACACTGTGGAACCGGCTGGTCAGTACCAGCGCCGCCGGCGACCAGCCGAGAAACGCGCGCACCGCACTTTCCTCCTGCTCCGCCGAGAAGTAGCTCGACGCCAACAGCGGTTGGTAGCCATGCCGACCCAGGGTGTCACTGAAGCCCTGGATGGTGTTGGCGAAGATCGGGCCGGAGATGTTCGGGATCACCATCGCGACGATCCGCCCCCGGGCCGACGCCAGCCCACCCGCCACCAGGTTCGGCACGTAGCCCAGCTCCTCGACCGCCGCCGCGATCCGCTCGCGGCGCTCGGGCGAGACCTGCTCGGGGTTGTTGAAATACCGCGACACGGTGATCGCCGAGACCCCGGCCGCCTGGGCAACCGTGCTCAAGGTGACACGTCCGGCTCCACGGCGCTTGCGGCCTGGCGCTTTGTCAGCAGTCAAAGTCCGATCCTTATTGAAACCAAAAGGAATATAAAAGTAATTTTTCAGTATTTGACGATCTATATCGACCTTTCCGATACTGGCGATGTTAGCGCTAACAAAAGGCTTTGTCTGCCTGCTACTCGCTCGAGCGAATGCCCCAAGACAAATCAGGCGCTGTCGACGCAGAGCGACGGCGGTTCAGGGTCATTTTTCGAGCGGGCAACACATGCACAACACATTCGGGGAGCAACACACACTGGCGCGGGCGATCCGTGCCGCCACGCCACGACGTCCACACGTGGCCTGGCTGCTGGCCGGGCTGAGCGCCCTGCCGTCGTCTGCGGTATTCGCCGCCGATGCAGTCAGCGATCAGGAGCCGACCCTCAAGGCGGTCACCGTCACTGCCACGCGCCGCGAGGAATCGCTGCAGAAAGTTCCGGTGGCAGTCTCAGTGGTCGATGGCGAGCAACTGGAGCGGGACAGTCGCAACGGCGTCGCCAGCATCGTCCAGCAAGTACCGACGCTGAACTTCCGCACCGGTGCCTCGAACAAGGACACCTCGCTGTTCGTCCGTGGCGTGGGCACCATTTCCACCTCGCCAGGGGTCGAGCCGACCGTGGCGACGGTGATCGACGGCGTGGTCTACAGCCGTCCCGGCCAGGCCACCCTCGACCTGCTCGACCTCGACCGCATCGAAGTGCTGCGCGGCCCGCAGGGCACGCTGTTCGGCAAGAACGCCTCGGCCGGCGTGCTGAACATCGTGACCAGGGCGCCGACCGCCGAGACCCATGGCTACATCGACCAGTCGTACTTCAGCGGCAACGAAAGCCGCACCCGTTTCGGCATCGGCGGCAGCCTGATTCCGGACACCCTCAAAGGCTCGCTGACCACCCTGTTCGGCAGCTATGACGGCAACGTCGACAACAAGGCCAACGGCCAGGAAGTCAACGGCTACAACCACAAGGGCGTGCGCGGCAAGCTGGAGTTCACCCCCAACGAGGACGTGAAATTCACCCTCGCCGCCGACTACATGCAGTCCCATGACGACGCCCCCAACGGCGTGGTCAGCAAGTCGCTGAGCCCGGCCTTCACCAATGCCCTGAGCCCGGTACGGCCGTCCTCCGACAACCGCGACATCAACGCCGATACCCGCAGCTACGTCGACGACATCAACAAGGGCCTGTCCGGTCAGCTCGACTGGAACCTCGGTGACTACACCCTGACTTCGATCACCGCCTGGCGTGGCTGGAGCAACCAACAGTACCAGGACGGCGACCGCCTCGGCAGCGTCACCGCCGCCTTCCCCGGCACCGCCGACCGTGGCGCGCTGGACTTCAACCAGTACTCCCAGGAAATTCGCCTGGCCTCGCCCAAGGGCCAGTTCCTGGAGTACGTCGGTGGCCTGTTCTACATGCACGGCAAGGACGAAGAGACCTACCAGCGCACCCTGACCACCACCACCAGCGTCAACCGCGGCGTTGCCGACTACAGCACCACCAGCGACAGCTACGCGGTGTTCGGCGAAAGCACGCTGAATTTCACCCCGACCTTTCGCGGTATCGCCGGACTGCGCTACACCCACGACGACCTGTCCTACGATCACCGCCGCGTCTCGACTTCCGCCACCACCGTCAGCGGCATCCAGCCAAACACCAGCAGCCATGGTTCAGTGGACGAAGACGGCTGGTCCGGGCGCCTCGGCGTGCAGTACGACCTCAGCGACAGCGTCACCAGCTACCTGACCTACTCGCGCGGCTACAAGGGTCCGGCCTACAACGTGTTCTTCAACATGCAGCCGCGCGACACCGACGCGCTGAAACCGGAAACCTCCAACACCTGGGAAGCCGGGATCAAGGCCACCAGCTGGAACAACCGTCTGACCACCAACCTGGCGGTGTTCCACAGTGACTACGACAACTACCAGGCGAACTTCTTCGACACCGTAGCCGGGCAAGTGGTGACCCGCCTGATCAACGCCGGCAGCGTCAGCACCGAAGGCGTGGAAGCCGACTACGCCTTGCAGGCTACGACCCGCCTCAAACTGTCCGGTGCCCTGGCCTATACCCGTGCGCGGATCGACGAGTTCTCCTGCCCGCCAGGTGCAGCGGCCAGTTGCAATGTCAATGGCAAGCCGCTGCCGTTCAGCCCCGACTGGAAAAGCTACGTGCGCGCCGACTACAGCATGCCGTTGAACAACGGCCTGGACCTGGAACTGGGCACCGACTTCAGTTGGCAGAGCGAAGTGCAGTACGACATTGCCCAGAACGTCGACACCAAACAGGGCGCCTACGGCATCTGGAACGCGAGCATCGCCCTGGCCGACTACAACCAGGGCTGGCGCGTGGCGCTGCTGGGGAAAAACCTCGGCGACAAGTCCTACTCGCCGTTGCTGGCCAGCGGTGGCAACTACATCTATCGGGCCGTACCACGGGATGACGAACGCTACTTCGGCATTCAGGTGCGCAAGGATTTCTGATTGCGGCGCATAGACACTACTTGCCGGCAAGTGCAGCGCCATCTGGTCATCTCCCACAGCTCCCGGGCTGAACAAAGCCTCTTGTGGGAGCGGGCCTGCCCACGAAGCTTTTCAACCCCAACCGCAAACTCAAGGAATGACCCATGCCCCCTGCTCCTCGCCAGCTCAAGCTGGGCGCGTTTCTAATGGCCACCGGGCACCACGTCGCGGCGTGGCGTCACCCGGAAGTCCCGGCCACCGCCGGCCTGGACTTCGCCCACTACAAGCATTTGGCGCGCATCGCCGAGGCGGCGAAATTCGACGCGCTGTTCGTGGCCGACAGCGTTGCCGCTGCCGAAGGTGAAATCGCCAGTCGCATGGCCCGCTCGGACCACTTCGAGCCGCTGACCCTGCTTTCTGCGCTGAGCGCGGTGACCGAACGCATCGGCCTGATCGCCACCGCCACCACCAGCTACAACGAGCCGTACCACGTGGCCCGCAAGTTCGCCTCGCTGGACCACCTGTCCGGCGGCCGCGCCGGCTGGAACCTGGTGACCTCGGATGCCGCTGCCGAAGCCCTGAACTTCGGCCGCACCGAGCACATCAGTCACGCCGAACGCTATGAGCGGGCGCGCGAATTCCACCAGGTGGTCACCGGCCTGTGGGACAGCTGGGAAGACGACGCCTTCAGCCGTGACAAGTCCAGCGGCCAGTACTACGACCCGGCCAAGCTGCACGTGCTCGATCATCAGGGCAAACACTTCAAGGTCCGCGGCCCGCTGAACGTCGCCCGTTCGCCCCAGGGCCGGCCGGTGGTCGTCCAGGCCGGCTCATCGCAGAGCGGCCTGGAACTGGCCGCACAGACCGCCGAAGTGGTGTTCACCGCGCAATCCTCCCTGGCCAGGGCGCAAACGTTCTACGCCGACCTCAAGGGCCGCCTGAGGCGCTTCGGGCGCTCGGCCGACGACCTGAAGATCATGCCGGGGGTGTTTGTCGTGGTCGGCCAGAGCGAAAGCGAGGCCCGGGAGAAACATGAAGCGTTCCAGCAACTGGTCGAGCCCGAGGTCGGCGTCGCCCTGCTCGGACGCATGCTCGGCAACTTCGACCTGTCGGGTTATCCACTGGACGGTCCGCTGCCCGAACTGCCACTGACCGACAGTGGCCAACAGAGCCGGCAGAAGCTGCTGACCGAACTGGCCGGCACGGAAAACCTGACCCTGGCGCAGCTGGGCCGACGCATTGCCGGAGGCCGCGGGCACTACAGCCTGGTCGGTACACCGACACGGATCGCCGACGAGTTGCAGGTCTGGTTCGAACAAGGCGCAGCGGATGGCTTCAACGTACTGGTGCCGCACCTGCCAGGCGGGCTGGAGGAGTTCGCCGCCTCGGTGGTGCCAGAACTGCAGCGGCGCGGGCTGTTCCGAACCGAGTACGAGGGCACCACGCTACGCGAACACCTCGGGCTTGAGCGGCCGGTAAACCGCCTCGCACAGCCCTTGCAGGCCCGGGAGACGACTTTCGGTGACAAATTGATCGCTTTTTAACCAACCCGAGTCATCAAATCGTACTTTATCGTAATACGCAGTACGTGTACCGCATCTAAACTTTTGAATTTCCTAGTAATTGCTTGGGAAAACACAATTTCTTGTACAGGGTCAAAAGTACGCAGGTATGTACTAATTTGTACTGATCCAAAAAGATCTTTTTATGGGAAATTGAAAGTCAAGCGTAAATTTTCGGAGTCGGCAGAAATGTACCTGCCGGGAAATTTGCGCGAGCGACAGCAAGCCCGGAACGGAATTCGGAAAACATGAAACGTTTCAGTCACGGATCGAATCCGAGGCTAGTGTGGTCTGTCTCAAGCGTATGCTGATTGATCCAGACCGTAATGAAGTGGGCGCTGCCCTGTGAAATTTCTCGCGCAACAAGAGAGGATTCGATGACTTATCAAGCTGCCGAAAACCGCTACGACTCCATCCCCTACCGCCGCGTCGGCCGCAGTGGCCTGGTGTTGCCAGCACTGTCGCTGGGCCTGTGGCACAACTTTGGCGACAGCACGCCGATCGACACCCAGCGCGCCCTGCTGCGCACCGCCTTCGACCTGGGCATCAACCACTTCGACCTGGCGAACAACTATGGTCCGCCCTACGGCAGCGCCGAGATCAACTTCGGCCGCCTGCTGCGCGAGGACTTCAAGGCGTACCGCGACGAACTGATCATCTCCAGCAAGGCCGGCTGGGACATGTGGCCCGGCCCCTACGGCCAGGGCGGCGGCTCGCGCAAGTACGTGCTCGCCAGCCTCGACCAGAGCCTGCAGCGCCTGGGCCTGGACTATGTGGATATCTTCTACTCGCACCGCTTCGACCCGGACACCCCGCTGGAAGAAACCGCCAGCGCATTGGCTACCGCCGTGCAGCAGGGCAAGGCGCTGTACATTGGCATCTCGTCCTATTCCGGAGTGAAAACCCGCGAGATCGCAGCGCTGCTCAAGGAATGGAAAGTTCCGCTGCTGATCCACCAACCGGCCTACAACCTGCTCAACCGCTGGGTGGAAAAGGACCTGCTGGACACCGTCGAGGAACTCGGTACTGGCGTGATCGCTTTCACCCCGCTGGCCCAGGGCCTGCTGACCGACAAATACCTCAACGGCATTCCGCAGGACGCACGGGTCAACCGCCCGGGCGGTGGCTCACTGCGCGAATCGCATTTGTCCGAGGCAAACATCGCCCATGTGCGGGCCCTCAACGAGATCGCCAAGCGCCGCGGCCAGAGCCTGGCGCAACTGGCCCTGGCCTGGGCCCTGCGTGATCCACGGGTAACCTCGGCCCTGATCGGCGCAAGCCGCCCGGAGCAGATCGTCGAGAACGTCGGGGCGCTGAAGAACCTGGCGTTCAGCCAGGAAGAGCTGGCGGAGATCGACCGTTTCGCTCAGGAAGGCGGGATCAACTTGTGGGAAAAGCCGTCGACGGCAGAGTGATCGACACCCGCTCCCACAATCTTCGCTGGCAAACGCAACCTCTGCGTTTGCCAGCCTACTTGTAGGAGCAGGCCTCAGGCCGCGTCGCGTTTCGGCTCGCGAATCCTGTACCACGCCACATACAGCGCCGGCAGGAACATCAGCGTCAGTACCGTTGCGACGATGATCCCGCCGATCATCGCGTAGGCCATCGGCCCCCAGAACACTTCCCGGGCAATCGGGATCATCCCCAGACTCGCCGCCGCTGCCGTCAGCAGGATCGGCCGGCGCCGGTGTTCGGTCGCTTCCACCACCGCATCCCACGGCTCGTAGCCATTGCGCTCGTACTCATCGATCTGGGTCACCAGGATTACCGAGTTGCGGATGATGATGCCGATCAGCGCGAGAATCCCGAGAATCGCCACGAAGCCCATCGGCGTCCCCGTCGGCACCAGCGCCAGCACCACGCCGATCAGCCCCAGCGGCGCAACGCTGGCCACCAGGAACATCTTCTGCACGCTGTGCAGCTGGATCATCAGGAAAGTCGCCATGAGGAAGAGCATCAGCGGCACCACCTGGGCAATCGGTCCCTGGGCCTTGCCGCTCTCTTCCACCGTACCGCCGGTGACCACCTTGTAGCCCGCCGGCAAGCCGGCGGCGAACTGATCGACATCCGGCTTCAACTGCCGCACCAGGTCGGTTGGCTGGATCCCGCCGCGCACGCCAGCCTTGAGGGTGATGGTCGGCAGCCGATCACGGCGCCAGACCAGCGGCTGCTCCAGTTCGTAGCGCACCGTGGCAAATGCCAGCAGCGGGATCGAGGTGCCGTTGGGCGTGACGATCTGCAGGTTCTGCAAGGTTTCCGGCGTACCGCGCTCACTGTCCACTGCACGCCCGACCACGTTGATCAGGTAGATATCGTCCTTCACCTGGGTCACCGGCGCGCCACTGACGATGGTGTTCATCAGCTTCGCCACATCCTCGGACGACAGGCCGAACTGTCGCGCCTTGTCCTGGGCGATATCGATGCGCAGGACCTTGCCCGGCTCGTTCCAGTCGTAGATGGTTTCGCCGACGTTGGGGTTCTTGTCGAGGAGGGTCGCCAGCTCGATGGCATGCTTGCGTACCTGGTCGATGTCCTTGCCGCTGACCCGGTACTGCAACGGCCGCCCCACTGGCGGGCCCATTTCCAGGGTCTGGACGAAGCTGCCGATGCCGACGAAGTCATCGCGCAGGCGCTTGTTCAGCCGATCCATCAGGGCCGCGCGCTGCTCCAGGCCCTTGCTGACGATGATCAACTGCGCGTAGTAGGGATTCTGCAACTGCTGGTCGAGAGGCAGGTAGAAACGGATCGCCCCTTCACCGATGTAGGTGCTCCAGCGCAGGATGTCCGGATCGTCCTTGAGGCTGGCCTCCAGTCGGTCCACCACCTTGCGGGTCTCGTTGATCGAGGCGTTCTGCGGCAGGTCGAGGTCGACGAGGACTTCCGGGCGGTCCGAGGACGGGAAGAACTGGTTCTGCACGAACCCCATGCCGAACACCGACAAGGCGAAGATCAGCACCGTCAGGCCGATGGCCCACCAGCGGTTGCGCAACGACCACAGCAGCCCGGCATTGAAGACCCGGGCCACCCGCCCGTTGCCATTGTCATGGGCCTTCACCTTCTCACTGAGGATGTGCACGCCGATGACCGGCGCGAACAGCACGGCGACGATCCACGACACCAGCATCGCCACGGCGATCACCGCGAACAGGGTGAAGGTGTACTCGCCGGCCGAGCTGGCATTGAGGCCGATAGGCACGAAACCGGCGACGGTCACCAGGGTCCCGGTGAGCATCGGAAAGGCCGTGGAGGTGTAGGCGAAGGTCGCGGCCTGCTCCTTGCTGTCGCCCTTCTCCAGGCGGGTGACCATCATTTCCACGGTGATCATCGCATCGTCCACCAGCAGGCCGAGGGCGATGATCAGCGCGCCGAGGGAGATGCGCTGCATGGTGATGCCGCTGTACTCCATGAACACGAAGACCATCGCCAGCACCAGCGGAATCGAGCAGGCCACCACCAGCCCGGCGCGCAGGCCGAGAGCGACGAAGCTCACCACCAGGACGATGATCACCGCCTCGAACAGCGCGCTGGTGAAGCCGCCGACGGCCTTCTCCACCACTTCGGCCTGGTCGGAAACCTTGTGCACACCCACACCCACCGGCAGGTCGGCGGTGAGGCTGTCCATGCGCTCGTGCAGGGCCTTGCCGAAGTCCTGGATATTGCCACCCTTCTTCATCGCTATCGCCAGGCCGATGGCCGTCTGGCCGTTGTAGCGAAACAGCGGAGTCGGCGGATCGACATAACCGCGGCTGATATCGGCGATGTCCGCCAGCCGGTAGAAACGATCGTTGAGCTTGAGGTTGACCGCCTGCAGATCTTTTTCCGAGGCGTACTGTCCGGAAGCCCGCACCGAGATGCGCTCGGGACCAGCCTCGATCACCCCGGCCGGAGTCACCGCGTTCTGCGATTGCAGGCTCTGTACCACCTGGCGCTGATCGATGCCCAGGGCGGCCAGCTTGCGGGTGGAGAAGTTCAGGTAGAGCACTTCGTTCTGCTCACCGATCATCTCGATCTTGCCCAGGCCCGGTACATCGCGGATCTGCGCGCGGACCTGCTCCACATAGTCGCGCAACTGGCGCATGCTCAGGCCGTCGCTGGTGAAGGCATAGACCGAACCGAACACATCGCCGAACTCGTCGTTGAAGCCGGGGCCCTGGATGCCCTGGGGGAAATCGCCACGGATATCGTCGATCTTCTTGCGCACCTGGTACCAGATCTGCGGGATGTCCTTGCCGCCGGTGGTGTCGCGCAGGTAAACGAACACCGTCGACTCGCCCGGCCGGGTGTAGCTCTTCACGTAGTCGAGGGAGTCGAGTTCTTCGAGCTTCTTCTCGATGCGGTCGGTGACCTGCTCCAGCGTCTCGTCCACTGTCGCGCCGGGCCACTGGGTCTGGATGATCATGGTCTTGATGGTGAAGGACGGGTCTTCCTCGCGCCCCAGGTTGATGTAGGAGAACACCCCCATCAACAGCGCGACGAACATCAGATACCAGACGAACGACTGGTGCTTGAGCGCCCACTCGGACAGGTTGAAACTCCCTTTCATCGTGGGTTTTCCTCGTCGATTCTGACTTTCTGTCCAGGCTTGAGACTGTTCACCCCGGCGCTCACCACCTTCTCGCCAGCCTTGACCCCCGAGCCCAGCAGCATCGTCTCGCCATCGCGGCTGACAACCTTCACTTCACGGGGCGAGACGGTCGAGGTCTGCGGATCGATGGTCCAGATCTGCGTCTTGCCCTGGTTCTCCCACAACGCCGACAGCGGCAATTGGATGCGCGGCTCGATGGCCGAACTCAGGGTCACGCTGATGGAGGTGCCCAGGCGAAACGCCGCCGGGGTATCGACCAGGCTCAACCGGGCCCGGCGAGTGCGGGTGGCGCTGTCGGCCTGGGGCTCGATTTCCCGCAGGTGAGCGGTGGTGTTGACGCTCGGGTCGAGCTGGCTGGCGACGCGAAATTCAACCCCTTCGCGCAACTGGTCAGCCAAGCTGGCCGGCAGGTCGATCACCGCCTCCTTGATATCCGGGCGCGCCAGCGTCACCACTTCCTGGCCGGCGCTGACCACCTGGCCGGCCTCGACCTTCCAGTCGGTGACCACGGCGGCATGGTCGCTGCGCAGTTCGGTGTAGCCCAACTGGTCCTTGGCCTGGCCGACCGAGGCACGGGCCTGTTCGAGGGAAGCACCGGTGGTTTTCAGATCAGTCTGGGCCACGTCCAACTGCGCCTGCGCGCCGACGCCACGGTCGAACAGTTCCTGCTGTCGACGGGCATTGGCCTGGGCGTTGATCCACTGCGCCTCGATCCGCGACAGGTCGCCCTGGGCCGCACGCAACTGGTTCTGCTGGTCGGTCGGGTCGAGGCTGGCCAGCAGTGCGCCCTGGGCCACTTCACTGCCGACATCGACGTGGCGCCGGGCGATCCGCCCTGAAACCCGAAAGCCCAGGGTGCTCTCGTAACGAGCCTGGATACTGCCGGCAAAGCGCCCAAGGCTCTGCACCGACTCCGGCTGGACCTCGATAAACAGCACCGGCCGCACCGGCTCTGGCGGCGGTTCCTGCTTCGAACAGGCGGCAACCAGCAGGCCGCCGAGCAACAGCAGCGACAGACGCTTCATGGCGGACTCCCTCCGGCGACCTGGGACGGTGGCCTGGCGATCTCCACCAACATGCCGGGATGCAACAACTGCCCACCGGCAACCACGACCTTTTCGCCGCCCTGCAGGCCTTCGCCGATCATCACGTGGCCGGTCAGGTAGCGCGCAACCTTGACCCGGCGCAGGCTGACCTTGCCGGCATCGTCCACCAGCCACACGGCAGGCTCGCTGACGTCCTTGGTCAGCGCCGACCAGGGCAGCTCGATACTGGCCTTGGCTGGCGCGGTCACGGTGGCGCTCACCACCGAACCCAGGTCCATGCCGGCCGGCAACGCGTCCAGGGCCACCTTGACCTGCACCGTGCCGCTCTGGGCCGAAACGGCCGGAGTCACCTCACGGACCTTGCCCACGGCCTTGATCGCCGGGTTGTCGAGCAGGGTCACGGTGATCGGCTGCTCCTGCGGCGGCTCGGCCAGCAACGACTCGTAGACATTGAACACCGCATCGCGCTCACCGTCCCGGGCCAGGCTGAAGATCGGCATGGTCGCCTGTACCACCTGGCCGACTTCGGCCTGGCGCGCGGTGATCACCCCGGGCGCCTCGGCAATCAGCGCGGTGTAGCCCAGCTGTTCGCGGGCATTGGCCAGTTGTGCCTGGGCCGCGCTCAGGGCGCTCTTGGCGCTGAGCAGCCCGGCCTGGGCGGCATCGTATTCACTGCGGCTGGTATACCCCTTGGGCAGGAGTTTCTGCTGGCGGACGAACGCCGCGCTGGTCTGCTGAACCCGCGCCTGCTGGGCGCTGACCTCGGCCTGAGCACTGTCGACGTTGGTCTGCAGGTCCTTGGGGTCGAGTTTGGCGAGCACCTGCCGAGCGGAGATTCGCGCCCCGACATCGACATTGCGCTGGATGATCTTGCCGCCGACCCGGAACGACAGATCGGTCTGTACCCGGGCCTGAATATCACCGGTGAGCGTCACGGACGCACCGAAATCCTTGCGCTGAACCTGTTCGACGAAGACGCGGGTACGCAGTTGCTCCGGCGGCTTTTCATGACCGCAACCGCTCAATAGCGCCAGAAGCACCCAGGCGGCTTGCCATTTCATTCGACGCCCGTTCATCCACGCTCCTTCGCGTAATACCTGACCACCGTGTCGTTACGACTGTTAGCGTAGAACAGGGTTCCGTCTCTGCATGACAGTGATTTCACCACAAACCAGCCATGTATCGACCCAGGCAATCGGGCACACTGTGGGTCAAACCGCCAGGATCCGCCCCATGCTCAAGACCCTCGCCGTGGCCAACTATCGCTCGATCAACAGACTGGTGGTGCCGCTGGACCGCCTGAACCTGATCACCGGTCCCAACGGCAGCGGCAAGTCCAACCTGTACCGCGCGTTGCGTCTGCTGGCGGAAACCGCCCAGGGCGGCGTGGTCAATGCACTGGCCCGCGAGGGAGGGCTGGACTCGACGTTCTGGGCCGGGCCGGAGACGATCAGCCGGCGCATGCACAATGGCGAGGTCGACGTACAAGGCACGGTGCGCCAAGGGGCCAAGCGCCTGCGCCTGGGTTTTGCCGGCGAGGACTTCAGCTACGCCATTTCCCTGGGACTGCCGGAGCCCAGCAGTTCATGGTTCTCCCTCGACCCCGAGATCAAGCGCGAATGCATCTGGGCAAGCACCGTGTACCGCCCGGCCAGCCTGCTGGTGGATCGCTCGGGACCCATGGTCAGGGTACGCGAGGGGCGCAACTGGGCAGTGCTGGCACAACACACGCCGAGCTTCGACAGCCTGTTCGACCAGGTCGGCAACCTGCGCAGTTCGCCGGAAGTGTTGTTGCTGCGCGAACACATTCGCGGTTGGCGCTTCTACGATCACTTTCGCAGCGATGCCGACGCCCCGATGCGCCAGCCCCAACTGGGCACCCGCACCCCGGTGCTGCACCACGACGGGCGCGACCTGGCGGCGGCACTGCGCACCATTATCGAAATCGGTGACCCGCAGGCGCTGCAGGAAGCGATCAGCGACGCCTTTCCTGGCTCTCGACTCGGCATCGAGGTATCGGCGGGCGCACGCTTTTCCATCGAGTTCCACCAGGACGGCCTGCTGCGACCGTTGTCCGCCGCCGAGCTGTCGGACGGTACGCTGCGCTACCTGCTGCTGGTGGCAGCCCTGCTGACGCCCAGGCCACCGACGCTGATGGTGTTGAACGAACCGGAAACCAGCCTGCATCCCGACCTGCTGCCGGCGCTGGCACGGCTGATCATCCGTGCCTCGCAGCACTGCCAGGTGTGGGTGGTGTCCCATGCCAGCCGGCTGATCGCGGCCTTGCAGCAGGACCCGGCGTGCAATTGCATCGTGCTGGAAAAGGTACTCGGTCAAACGCGGCTCGTCGGCCAGGGCATGCTCGACGAGCCGGCCTGGAAATGGCCGGACTGACTGAGCGGTACTGGATTTTCCGCAGGGTCGCCGGACCGCTGTTTTCCTTGCCTCGGGTACGGATCTTTTCTCCCCGAGGACGCTCCAAGCAGGGGCAAGAACGGCCTGCTCGCTGGCCGTTTCATAACAAGGAAGACACCATGCCCCCGGTACAAGCGCCGCAAAAACTCGACCCACAGGACATCGTGAAACTGCTGGTGGCGTTGCGCAGGGCGCTGAACGCGGCGCCATCCAGCCCTTTCCAACAGGCATAAAAAAACGCCGACGCTGGTCGCTCGTCGGCGTTCAAACCTTGAAGAGGTTGTCGGTGAATCAGAACGCCGGCAGGACCGCGCCCTTGTACTTCGATTCGATGAAAGCCTTCACTTCAGGGCTGGTCAGCGCCTTGGCCAGCTTCTGGATGGCGTCGCTGTTCTGGTTGTCAGGACGGGCCACCAGGAAGTTCACGTAAGGCGAGTCGGCACCTTCGATCAGCAGGGCATCCTTGGCCGGGTTCAGGCCGGCTTCCAGCGCGTAGTTGGTGTTGATCAGGTCCAGATCGACCTGGTCCAGGACGCGCGGCAGCAGGGCCGATTCCAGTTCCTTGAACTTGAAGTGGTGCGGGTTCTTGGCAATGTCCTTGGGCGTCGACAGGGCGTTTTTCGGGTCCTTGAGTTCGATCAGGCCCTTGCTCTGCAGCAGCAACAGGGCGCGGCCGGCGTTGCTACCCTCGTTAGGAATGGCGATGGTCGCACCATCCTTCAGCTCGGACAGGCTCTTGACCTTCTTCGAGTAGCCGCCGAAAGGTTCGACGTGCACACCGATCACGGTGACCAGGTTGGTGCCCTTGCCCTTGTTGAAGCCATCCAGGTAAGGCTTGGTCTGGAAGTAGTTGGCGTCCAGGTGCTTCTCGGCGACCTGGGTGTTGGGCTGTACGTAGTCGGTGAAGACTTTCACTTCCAGATCCACGCCTTCTTTGGCGAGGGTCGGTTTGATCAGTTCAAGGATTTCCGCGTGCGGGATCGGCGTGGCCGCTACTACCAGTTTTTCCCCAGCCTGGGCCAGGCCAGCGGTCAAAGCAGCCGCCAATGCGGTAAACAACAGAACCTTTTTCATGCAGTGTCCTTATCGAAAATCACGGTCGTCACCGACGACAGCCTGGAGAAGAGAGGTGCAAGCAATTTGATATCGCTTGCATGGAGTGGAAGATACCGGGATTTTTTATTCCCGAACAATACCTTTTATTCATCTTCATATTCATTTTACTCATATAAAGATTTCCCCGCCCCGACCCGCCCCTGTAGGAGCGTGGCTTGCCCGCGAACCGCCGCAGGCGGCCATCCGAAACTGTTTTGAATGGCCGCCGATGGCGGTTCGCGGGCAAGCCCGGCTCCTACAGGGATGTGCATGCCCCAGGGAGCGCGTACGCCGCAGGGAATGTACAGGCCACAGGGAACGGGCACGCCGCAGGAATGTACAGGCCACAGGAAACACGCACGCCGCAGGAGGAATGAACACTCCACAGCGTAGACGTTCGATCAGTCCAGCAGACGCTTGAGCGCCGCCCGCTCCTGCGCTGTGCTGCCCGCCAGCAGATGCTCGATCACCGCCAGCGGCTGTGGCAGGTTCAGGTGCTCCGGCAGAATCTCGTCGCCGCTGCTGACCAGCAGGGCGAAGTGGATGACGTTTTCCAGCTCACGGGTATTGCCCGGCCAACTGTGACGCTCCAGGGCACGCTGGGCGCTTTCGCTGATCAGCGGCAGCGGCAGGCTCAGGCGCTGACTGTAGATACCGATGAAGTATTCGGCCAGAGACAGGATGTCACCGACCCGCTCGCGCAGCGCCGGCAACTCCAGGTGACCTTCGCGGAGGTAGTGGTAGAGCCGCTCGTGAAACTTGCCCACCGCGACCGCCTGGGCCAGGTCGATGCTGCTCGCCGCGACCAGTCGTACATCCACCGGGCTCGGATGGTGTGCTCCGACGCGGGTGACTTCATGGTTCTCAAGCGCCGCCAGCAGCTTGACCTGGATGGGCAGCGGCAGGTCGCCGATCTCGTCCAGGTAGAGGGTGCCACCGTTGGCCGAACCGAACCAACCGGCGCGACTGCTCACCGAGCCGCTGTGGGCACCGACCGCATGGCCGAACAACTCGGCGTCGGCATAGGTGGGGCTGATGGCGCCGCAGTTCACCGAAACGAACAAGCCGCCACGATCGCTGGCACGGTGGATATGCCGGGCCAACAGCTCCTTGCCGCTGCCGGTCTCGCCGCGGATCAGCACCGGCAAGGCCTTCGGCGCCAGTTCTTCAAGCTCTTCACGCAATTGGCGCGAACGCGGGTCGACAAATACCAGCGCCTTGGCGCGGATGCTCAGCGGACTTTTTTCCGCATCGGGAAAGGTCAGCAACGGCTGACCGAAGGTTTCATGCAGGCTCATGACAGACTCCCGCCCGGTTCCGCCTGAAGGCGGGGGCGTTGAACGAAGAAAAGAATTCAGGCGCGGCGCAGGGAATGCTGTTCCATGCGGGTTTGCAGGCGATACAGGTAGGCGAATCCCTGCTCCCAACGCTGGTGGCCGGACTTGACGTTGATATGCCCGGCACCACTGATGATGCCGGCTTCGGCGCCCCATTGACGGGCCAACTCCAGGGCCCTGGGGGCACTGACCGCAGGATCGTTGTCCGAGGCGACGATCTGGCTCGGGAACGGCAGCAGGTCGCTGGGGATCGGCGCAAAATTGCGCAACGCTGGCGCGCAAGCGGGCCGCTCGACATCGGCCGGAGCCACCAGCAGCGCACCGTGGACCTGGTGCAGCAGGTGGGTCGGCGCGGTGCGGGCCCAATGGGCCACGGTGATGCAACCCAGGCTATGGGCGATCAGGATCACCGGCGTGCTGTCGGCAGCGATGGCTTCGGCCAGGGCCGCCACCCAGTCTTCGCGGCGCGGCGTCAGCCAGTCGGCCTGCTCCACCCGCGCAGCGTTGGGCAGGCTGTTCTGCCAGTGGGTTTGCCAATGATCTTCTGGCGATCCTTGCCAGCCCGGCACGATCAGATAACGAATCGACTCGTTGCGCATGGGGTACTCCTCCAGCGTTTGCGTTCCTGGTCGAGTATAGGGACGAGAGATATATTCGTTAAGGAATAAGAAGCTATTTATTAAGATCACAAAGAAATATAAACCAGGTAGTCAGGGTGACCGTCAGTCCCTGTGGGAGCCGGCTTGCTGGCGATGGCGTCGCGATGCTCGCCGAAGAGGTGAAGAATGGCCGCCTGCGGCGGATCGTCAGCAAGCCGGCTCCCACAGGGGGGATTAGTGTCCAACTTCCTGGGGGCAGCCCAGAGGTTGTTTTCGCGGAAATAAAAAAGGGCCGCACCCTGCCAAGGAGACGGCCCGAAAAACGCGAAGAATGTGTTGCGTTCAGCGTGCGGTGATCACCGACAGTTTGGTGATGCCCGCCCGCTCGATGGAGGCCATAGCCCGCGCCACTTCGCCGTAGTTCACGCCGTTGTCGGCCTGCAACTGGACCCGCAGCTCGGGGTCCTTGAGCTTCGCCGCCTGCAGGTTGGCTTGCAGCAGGTCGGGCTGGATCTCGTCCTTGTTGAGGAAGAATTTGCCGTTGCCGTCGATGCTCACCACAAACGGGTCCTTCTGCTCCACCGGCGCCACGGCTTCGGTCTTGGGCAGGTTGATCGGGATCGAATTGGTCAACAACGGCGCGGTGACGATGAACACCACCAGCAGTACCAGCATCACGTCCACCAGCGGCGTGACGTTGATTTCGCTCAGTACCTCATCACTGTCTTGAGTGGAAAAGGCCATGTCAGGACGCCTCCTTCACTTTCTGCGTGGCACCTTGGGCCTGGCCCTTGTTCACGGTCGGGTGCACCAGCACACGGAATGAACTCTTCTGCGCCAGGCTGTAGAAGTCGTGGGCAAAATCATCGAGGTCGGCAGCGGTCAGCTTCAGGCGGCGCAGGAAGTAGTTGTAGACCAGTACCGCCGGTACGGCGACGGCGATACCGACACCGGTCGCCACCAACGCGGCACCGATCGGCCCGGCCACCGTTTCGAGGCTGGCGGAACCGGCGGCGCTGATGCCTTTCAGGGCTTCCATGATCCCCCACACGGTACCGAACAGACCAATGAACGGCGAGGTACTGCCGATACTGGCGACCACCGCCAGGCCGGTTTCCAGCGAGCGACGCTCCCGTACGATCTGCTGGCGCAGGGCGCGCTCCAGGCGGTCCTGATGGTTGATCGCCTGGCTCAGGTCGGCGGCCGGGCTGCCATCACCGACCTGGATCGCAGCGTAACCGGCCTGGGCCACGCGAGCCGCGGCGCCGGGCTGGGTTTCGCTCAGTTCGGCAGCCGAATCAAGGCTGGAGGCGGCCCAGAACTGTTTGTGGAAACGCCGATCCTGGCCCTTCAGGCGGCCGAACTGCACCGCCTTGAGCAGAGCCAGGCCCCAGGTGGCGACGGAGAAGACCACCAGCAGCCAGATCACCGCGCTTTCGATGGATTGGAGTGGAGATGCCAGTAAACTCATGATGTGTTTCCTCTTGAAAGCGTTTAGCGCGTGGGCGGCCGGTCAGTGGATCTTGAAGTCGATGGGTACGCTGACCCAGCCGACCTGGGCGACATCGCCCTGTTTGGCAGGGACAAAGCTCCAACGCTTCACCGCTGCCAGCGCAGCGTCGTCGAGTTGCTGGCGACCACTGCTTTTCTGAATCTGGATCTCGCCCGGCTTACCGCTGGCCAGGACCTGCACCCGCAGTACGACCGTGCCTTCCCAACCACGACGCTGGGCCAACGACGGGTATTCCGGCGCCGGGTTCTTCAGGTACGCGGCGTTGGCCGAGGCCGGTGTCACGGGTGTCGGGGCCGGTGGCGCCGGTGGGGCGGGCGGCACGGCAGGTTGCGGCGGTGCGGGCGGCTGCTCGACCGACTTGGGCACAGGCTTCGGCTCGGGCTTGGGTACCGGTTTCGGCTTGGGCACGGGTTTCGGCTTGGGCGGTGCCGGCTTCGCCGCCAGTTCGTCGACCACCGGGGGCGGCGGCTCCACGACGGGCGGCGGCGGTGGCGGTTGGACCGGCGGCGGCGGTTCGACCACGGGCGGTGCCGGCTGGGAAAACTCGATGGTCATCGGCGGAATTTCCGGCGGTACCACCGGCAGCACCGGGGTCTGCTGCTGACTCAGCCAGTAGATCACCGCGCCATGCAGCACCAGGGCAAACACCCCGAGCAATAACGCCTCGCGCCGGCTGAGAATGCCCTTGGGGGTTTTCTGCAAGCGCAGTTGCCCCAGCGGCGCACGGTGGGGCCGGCCGAGATCGACCAACTCGCCACCCGGTGCCTGGCGCCAGAGCACCTCGTGTGCACTGGCAGCGGTCTGGACATTGCCCATTGAATCACTCCTGCGGTCTTCAGCTGAAAATCGTCGCGGCTGCATTGGGCCGCGTCGAGGTGGCGATGATCCTCGCAGGCTGTTTAGTCCTGAAAGTAATCTTTAAAGTTATGAATATTCCAAAAGTGAATATGAGTTTCTGACGACCTTCGTAAAGCCACGCGTATGAAGGGCTGCAGTCAATCGACGAAAAATCGATGCTTTCCGGGCATGAAAAATATTCCCCCAAGGCATGGGATTGAGCACCTAGAAGTCATAGCGACCGGTGACACCCAAGGTTCTTGGGGTACCGAGCAGGCCTTCATAGCCGCCGTTGCTGGCGGTCCAGAGGGTGGTGTAGTAGGTCTTGTCGAAAGCGTTCTTCAGCCACAGCGAGACATCCCACTGGCCCTGGTTGAAGTCGCCGCGCAGACCGGTGGACAGGTTGACCACCGCGTAGCTGGGGATCTGCCCGTAGGTGGAGTCCTCGACCGTGCCAACCGCCCGGGAACGGAACGCATAGCTGGCCGTGACGTAGGGTTCCAGGCCGTTGTCCAGGTTCCACTTGTACTCGCCGTTGGCATTGGCGATCCATTTCGAGGCGCCGACCACCTGGTGCCCGCTGAGATCGCAGGACGCTGGCGCTCCCGGACGCAAGCTGACTTCCGGTGGGCATGGCGCATCCTTATAGGACAGGTACCGCACATCGTTGTAGGAGCCATTGAGGTTGAGCGTCAGCCCCCGCACCGGAATCAGCGTGCTTTCCACTTCCACACCCCGTGAGCGCACCGAACCGGCGTTGGTCAGGTACTGCACGCGGTTGGCGTAGTCATAGGCGTTGGTCTGGTAGCCGTTGACCTGAGTCCAGAACAGGTTGGCGTTGAGCTGCAGGCGCTTGTCCCACAGCGTGCTCTTGAAGCCCAGCTCGGCATTGTTCGCCCGCTCGGTGCCGATCAGCAGCGAGTCGGCGCCCGCAGTCGGGGCCGAGCCCACCACGAGGTTCACCCCGCCGGATTTCTCGCCATGGGACAGGGTCGCATAGCCGAGCAGTTCATCGCTGAAGCGATAACTGAGGTTGAGCAGGCCGGACGGGCTGGTGCTGTACTGGCTCAGATTGCCAGAGTCGTAGGCACCGGCACGGGCAAGTCGGGCGGTGGCGGCAGCACCGCTCACCGCAGCGCCGCCGAGCGGTGCGTCGCGGGTCACCCAGGCGCTTTTTTCCTCGTAGCTGCCGCGCAGGCCGGCGGTGAAGTCCAGGCGCTCGGTCAGGTGCCAGGTGCCCTGGGCGAACAGCGCGAAGCTGTCGGTATCGATATGCCCGTTGCCGATGCTGGTGACGTTGTTCAGCGCGCCGCTGGCGGTGCCATTCCAGATATCGGCCTGGGGCCCATAGTAGTTGAAGCTCTTGTTATCGAGCTTGGAGCCGAAGTAGTACGCCCCCAGCACATAGTCGAAGGCGCCGCCGGTAGGCGATGCCAGGCGGATTTCCTGGGACCATTGCTTGTCTTCTACCGAGACTCCGGCGTTGTAGTACGCGGTGGTGTTGAGGCCATCGTCGTTGCGCGGGGTGAAGTTCCACCAGCGGTAGGCACTGATCGAGGTCAGGGTGAAGTCGTTGGGCAGGGTCCAGTTGGCCTCCAGCGAGCTGCCGCCCTGGAACACCGTGACCCGCTGCTGACCATTGAGATTCACCTCGCGATGCGCGCCGTTGGCCAGGGTTGCGCCGGCGGCACTGGCCCGCGACTGGTAGAGATTGACGCCATTGATGGTCGGCCCGGTGCTGTACAGCACGCGGGTGCCCGCGCTTGAGTCTTCCTCGTTGTAGTCGCCGATCCAGCGCAGGTTGAAGTTCTCGTTGGGCTTGAACAGCAGTTGCGCGCGAAAGCCGTCCCGCGAGCCGCCGTTGAGGTCATGGCCGTCGTACTCGTTCTTGATGTCGCCGTCGCTGCGGGTGCGGTAGGCCGACAGGCGTCCGGCCAACTGGTCGTTGATCGGTCCGGAAATGCTGCCCTTGGTCTGGAAGTAGCCGTCCTCGCCCACCGAACTCTCGATGCTGCGCTCCGGGGTGAAGGTCGGCGCACGGGTGTTGATGTTGATCACCCCGGCGGTGGTGTTCTTGCCGAACAGCGTGCCCTGGGGACCGCGCAGCACTTCCAGTTGCTCGATGTCCATCAGGTCGAACACCGCCATGCCCGGCCGCCCGAGGTAGACGTTGTCGATGTACAACCCGACGCTGCCCTCCAGGCCATCGCTGGCCGGGTTGTTGCCCAGGCCGCGAATCGACACGCTGGACTGGCGTGCATGCATGTAGGCGACGTTGACGCTGGGCACCAGTTGCTGCAGGTCCTGGATGCGATAGACGCGCTGGCTTTCCAGGGCCTGGCCGCTGACCACGCTGATGGGCGTGGGCACGCTCTGCGAACTTTCCTCGCGACGGCGGGCAGTGACGGTCACGGTTTCCAGCCGGCCGCTGTCGGCCTTGGTCTTGCTGGTGCTGGCAAGCGGGACACTGTCCTGCGCGGGATCGCTCTCGGCAGCCTGGCCCAGCGAGCAACTGGCACTGCCTGCCAGCAACAGCGCCAGAGGCAGGCGCTTGAGCCGTCGCGAAGGATGAGGCACGGCAAGATGGGGCGACGTCATGGGCGGCTCCTGGTCAAGAAATACACAACCGCATATTCCTTAAAGTTATTTATTTATGTTTATATGAAGATTTACTGCATAAGAGATTGCCTTTATAAGGAGTTGAGCGGATGCATAGCCAATGCATTTCCCCGATATTTTTTATGTGAAAAATGCATATCGATTTGCGCCAACTTCGCCATTTCATCGCCCTCGCCGAGCAACGCAGCTTCGTCGCCGCCGCACTGGCGGTGAACCTGTCGCAGTCGGCTTTCAGCCGCAGTATCCAGGCCCTGGAAAACAGCGCCGGCTGCCAGTTGGTGGACCGCGGACGCAAGGACCTGGCGCCGACCAAACAGGGCCAGGTCTTGCTCGAACACGCCCGGCGGCTGGTCAGTGGAGCCCAGCAACTGGCCAATGAGATCAGCCAGTTCAACGGTCTGGAGGCGGGTGAGCTGCGCTTCGGTTGCGGCCCGGCGCCAGCTTCGGGGCTGATCCCAAGGGCCATCGGCCATTTCATCGGCCGCTATCCCAAGGCCCGGGTGCAGTTCCAGGTCGATGACTGGCAAAGTCTGAGCAAACGCCTGCTCAACGATGAGTTCGAGTTTTTCGTCGCCGACACCCGGAGCTTCGAGGCCAATCCGGACTACCAGACCCAGCGCCTGCGCCCCCGCCGCTGGCATTTCTGCTGCCGCGCCGGACACCCGCTGGCGGCGCCCGAGAGCGTGACGGCCGAACAATTGCTGAGTTATCCCCTGGCCTCGACGATTCGCCCGCCAAACCTGCGCAAGGTGATCGCCGACCTCAGCGGGCGCCCGGACTTCACCCCGCAGGTGGAGTGCGAAAGTGCTTTCAGCCTGCTCGGCGTGGTGCTGCGCTCGGATGCCATCGGCATCTGTGGCGACAACAGCGATGCCTGGGAATATGCCCGGGGTGATCTGGTGCGGTTGAAGGTCGACGGCCTGGCCGATGAGCGGGAGGAGCTGTACACCCGCTATGGCATCGTCAGCCGCGCCGGCTATCGGCTGTCGCCGCTGGCGGAGGCGATGATCGAGCAGATCAAGAACGAGGATGCGGTGGAGGTGAATGAGGTGTGCAATCTGGAGCAGGTGGCTGTCTGAGCGGGCTTGCCCGCGAAGAGGCCCTCATGCTCAGCGCATGATGCAGCCCCTGCATGAAAAACAGTCACCGAATGCACTTGCCGAAACCGACCACGGAACGCGAAATCGCCTACCTGTCTTCCACTGCGGTGAACTCCCATGCCCCACGTGCGCAACGTGCTCTACATCATGTGCGACCAACTGCGTCGCGACTATCTGTCCTGCTACGGCCACCCTCACCTGCACACGCCGAACATCGACCGCCTGGCCGCTGCCGGCGTGCGTTTCAGCCGTGCCTACACCCAGGGCACCATCTGCGGCCCGTCGCGGATGTCGGCCTACACCGGACGCTACGTCAGCAGCCACCAGGTGGCCTGGAATGCCGTACCGCTACCGCTGGAAGAGCTGACCCTCGGCGATTACCTGCGGCCCCATGGCATCCGCACCGCACTGGTCGGCAAGACCCATGCAACGCCCAATCTCGACGCCCTGCAACGGCTGGCCATCGACCCCGACAGCCCGCAGGCCGAGCCGCTGAACGAGGTCGGCTTCGAACCCTGGATGCGCCACGACGGCATCTACCCGGACAGCCCGCTGTTCGCCGACAAGCGTGAGTCGGCGCCCTATACCCACTACCTGCGCGAACTCGGCTACAGCGGCCGGAACCCCTGGCACGACTGGGCCAACGCCGCCGAAGGCGCCGACGGTGAAATCCTCAGCGGCTGGAAAATGCGCAACGCCCACCGGCCCGCACGCATTCCCGAACAGCACTCGGAAACCGTCTACACCACCGACCGCGCCATCGACTTCATCAGCGAACAGGGCGAGCAGCCGTGGTGCCTGCACCTGTCGTACATCAAGCCGCACTGGCCCTACCTCGCGCCGGCGCCGTATCACGCGCTGTACGGGCACGAGCAGGTACTGGCGCCGATCCGCCCGCAGCCTGGCGCAGCCAGCGACCACCCGGTGTACAACGCCTTTCGCCAGCACGAGGAGAGTCAGAACTTCTCCCGCGACGAAGTGCGCCTGAACGTCGTGCCGACCTACATGGGCCTGATCAAACAAATCGACGACCAGCTCGGACGGCTGTTCGACGTACTGCAGTCGAGCGGGCGCTGGGACGACACATTGATCGTCTTCACCAGCGACCACGGCGACTTCCTCGGCGATCATTTTCTTGGTGAGAAGGAGTTCCTGCTGGAACCGGCAGTCGGTGTGCCGCTGATCGTGCGTGACCCGCGCACAGCGGCGAACAGCACCCGGGGTACGGTGGACGAGCGGCTGGTGGAAACCATTGACGCGCTGCCGACCTTTCTCGACGCGCTGGGGCTGCCGGGGGCGGAACATCGGCTGGAAGGCCGTTCGCTGGTGCCGCTGCTGCATGGCGAACAACCGGACTGGCGCCGCTACGCCATCGCCGAATACGACTACGCCTTCCAGGCCCCCGCGCGGGAGCGCTTGAGCCAGCCGATCGATCGTTGCCGGATGACCATGGTGCGCAGCGAACACTGGAAGTACCTGGCCTACGATGGCTTCCGCCCGCAGTTGTTCGACCTGCAGAACGATCCGCAGGAACTGCATGACCTGGGCGCCGACCCGGCGTTCGCGGCGGTGCGCGAGGAACACCTGGGGTATCTGTTCGACTGGCTGCGCGGCCTGAAACGTCGGACCACCATCAGCCATGAAGAGATCGACCTGCGCGGGCAGCGCTTCCGTTACGGCGAGCCGGAGGCGGAAAAAGTGGTGCAGATCGGGGTGTGGTGAAATTCCCTGATGGCCCCTTCGCGGGCAAGCCCTGCTCCTACAGGTTTCGCACACCTCTTGTAGAAACAGGGCTTGCCCGCGAAGGGACCCATAAGCCCTACACCGCAGTGGCTCAAGCCCCGCGGATGGTCTGGCTCCGCTGCCCCTGCACGCCCACCGGCACCTCGCCCTTGAGCGTCACCCGGCGCACGATGCGTTCCTGGGTGCCGTAGTCGTCCACCGCGTAATGCTGGGTCGCGCGGTTGTCCCAGATCGCCACGTCACCGGTCTGCCAGCGCCAGCGCACGGTGTTTTCCAGGCGGGTCACGTGACCCTGCAGCACGCTGAACAGATGCGCCGAATCCGCCGGCAGGTAGCCCTTGATGCGCTTGACGAAGTGCCCCAGCAACAGACTGCGCTCGCCGCTGATCGGATGCACACGCACCACCGGGTGCTCGGTCTCGTACACGGTCGAGGTGAACACCTGGCGATAACGCTCCTGCACCTGCGCCGAGACGTTCGGCCGCAAGCCGACGTAGTCGTACTCATTGCTGTGCACCGCCCAGAGCTTGTCCGCCAGCTCACGCAGTTCCGTCGGCAGTTCGTCGTAGGCCGCCGCCGCGTTCGCCCACACCGTGTCGCCACCGGCAGCTGGCGCCAGCACCGAACGCAGGATCGAGGCTTTCGGATAGGCATCGACGAAGGTCACGTCGGTATGCCAGGAGTTGGCCCGCTGGCCCTTGGTGCCGTCCAGCTCCATCAGATAGTGGGTGCCATCGCGCACCGGTACCGTCGGATGCGCCACCGGCTCGCCGAGCAACTGGGCAAAGGCCTCCTGGCTCTGGTCGTCGAGGTGAGTCTGCCCCCGGAAGAAGATCACCTTGTACTGCAACAGCGCCTGCTGGATCGCCTCGATAACGCTGGCGTCCAGCTCGCCGGACAACGCGACGCCACGAATCTCGGCGCCGATCCGACCGGCCACCGGATGAATGCCCAGGGCGTGTACAGCGGGTTTTACAGCACGTGCGGCATTGCTCATGGATAACCCCTCGTCGACTGCTTACGGTTTGAGCCGCCGCGAAACAATGCTCTATCTATATTCAATTTACGTCTAATAGATATCTACATGCTTCGTTGACGGAATAAGAGCTTGCATTTAAAACCTCAAGCCTTGCTCGTCGCCAATACCTTCGAGCTATTTTTCGGATGCCGGGAAAGCATATGGATCTTCGCCAGTTGCGTTACTTCATCGCCCTCAACGAACACCGCAGTTTTGTCCGTGCGGCGGACGCCATGGGCATCACCCAGCCGGCCTTCAGCCGCAGCATCCAGGGGCTGGAGCAGGAGTTCGGCTGCGTGCTGGTGGACCGCGGCAACAAGGACCTGCGCCCCACGCCCGAAGGCCAGGTGGTGTTACAGCACGCCCTGAGCCTGGTGCAGGGCGCGGCCTTGCTCAATGCCGAAGTGACGCAGATGACCAAGCTCGACGCCGGCGAACTGCGCTTCGGTTGCGGACCGGCACCGGCGGTGAAGCTGGTGCCGGAAGCGGTGGCCCGGTTCCTCAACGCCCACCCGAAAATCCATACCCGTTTCCGGGTGGATAACTGGGAACGACTCAGCCGCAGCCTGAGTCGCGAAGAGATCGAGTTTTTCATCGCCGACATCCGCCACTTCGAGGCCGACCCGAACTTCCAGACCCAGCCGCTGCGGCCACGCGGTGGGGTGTTCTTCTGCCGACCAGGGCATCCGCTGCTGGCCAAGGACAGCCTGTCGACCAACGACATGTTCGATTACCCGCTGGCGGCCACGCTGATTCCACCGGGCATTCGCAAGCTGCTGGCAAACCTCAGCGGACGCACGGACTTTTCGCCGAACATCGAGACCGAGCATTTTCCGGCGCTGGTGAAGATCGTGCGTCGATCCAATGCGATCGGCCTGGGCAGTCGGGAGGCGTTCGAGGAAGACGTGGAGAAGGGTGCGCTGGTGCAACTGCACTGGCGCAACCTGCCGCAGAACATCGAGCACCTGAGTGCACGCTGCGGCATCGTCAGCCGCACCGGGTTCCGCTTGTCACCGGCGGCGCGGGCAATGATCGAGACGCTAGTGACTGTGGATAACCAGGAAGAACGCGTGGCGGTCTGACTGGCCTCTTCGCGGCGGTTCGGCGCGAAGAGGCCTTAAAGGACAGCCAGCATCACAACCCCGCCGCCGCCAGATTCGGCGCCACCCAGTCCGTCACCTTGAACGACCGGCGAATCAGTTTCTGCTGCACCGCCAGGTCCACCGAATCCTGCAGTTTGCCGAGAAAAACCGGGTCCAGTTGCGAAGGGAAGATCTCGCTCAGTTTCTCGTCCTTGAGGTCCTGCTGCAGAATCAGCTGTGGATAATTCGCCAGCCCCGACACCAGCTCGACGTAGGCCTGTTTGTTGTCATCCTGGGTCAGCCAGTCCACCGCCTGCTGCTGCGCCTTGAGCAACGTGGCGACCACCTCCGGATGGGCATCGACAAAGGCTCCCGAGCCCAGCAGCACGCTCTGGATGCTGCCCGCCCCACCCAGGGTCTTGGTGGTCACCGGCAACTCTGCCAGGCCCTTGGCTTTCAGCGCCGCCAGGTTCGACCCGCCCCAGGAGGCATCGACCTGTTTCGCCGCCAGTGCCGCCACCGCTGCGCTGAAGTCCAGGTTGATGACCTTGATGTCCTTCTCGCTCAGGCCCTGGCTGGCCAACGCGGCATCAAAGGACAACTGGCAGGCGGTGCCACGAAACACCGCCACGCGCTTGCCCTTGAGGTCCTGCAGGGAGTTGATGCCCGAACCGGGTACCACGCCCAGGTACTGCTTGACCCCTCGCGCACTGGCGCTCAGCAGGCGGGTATCGAGGCCATTGGACTTGCCGATGATTGCCGCCAGGTCGCCCAGGTAGGCGAAATCCACCTGGCCGTTGGCAATGGCCTCGTTGATCACCGGACCGGCGCCCTTGAAGAAATTCCATTGGATCTTGATGCCCTGGTCGGCAAAGGCCTTTTCCAGGATCTGCTGACTGCGCAGCACATCGACCACACCACCGCCACTGTGTTGAGTACCGGCGCTCAGGTCAGGCACCGCGATGCGGATCTCCTTGACCTCGGCCGCATCAACGGACAGCGACAGACAGCCCAGCACGCCGGCCAGCAAGGGAGTAACGAACAGCCGGCTGAGGCGGCCTTGGAAGAGGGTTTTCATCGGTGGTGCTCCTATGCGACAGGCTTCGAGGCGCAGAAGGTAGGCACAGTTTTGACCACCCATAAAATACTAATAATTCACATTTTAGTAACTTTAAGAAATATAGGCAGCGAAACTCAACCCTGCCGGGGTCATGCACAAAACGCATGGAAAATATTCCCCAAATGCATTGGATGCCGGCCCTCCATCGGCCTTAAATGGCCTTTTATTATGCCTCAATAGCATTGATACGATTTTTTACAGATCCAAAAAGCATATTCATCACCGACGCCGTGTATCGCCCGGAAAACCGACAACGGAGGTCTGCCATGGCCCGCATTTCCCTGCTCAGCCTGCCGCTGGCGCTGCCGCCCGCCCGCCATCCGCGACGCTGGCCCGATCTCGGCCAACGCCTGCTGCCCTGGCTGCTGCCACTGGCCCTGGCCGCCCTGTGGTGGACCGCCAGCCGCCAGCACTGGATGAGCGAGCAGATCCTGCCATCGCCCGTGCTGGTGGGGCAAAGCGCCGTGGAACTGGGCAGTGGCGAGCTGTGGAGCCATCTGTGGATCAGCCTGCAACGGCTGCTGTACGGCCTGCTCGCCGGCGTCGGCCTCGGCGCCCTGCTTGGCGCCAGCCTCGGTTTCAGTCGCCGCGCCGAGCGCCTGGTGTTCCCCACCTTCAGCGCCCTGGCACAAATCCCGACCCTGGCCTGGATCCCGCTGTTCATGGTGTTTTTCGGCATTGGTGAACTGCTCAAGCTGGTGGTGTTGATCAAGGCCATCGTGGTGCCGGTGACGCTGCACACCCTGGTCGGTGTACGCGACGCTCAACCGCGCCTGCGCGAAGCCGCTGCGGTGCTGCGGCTGCCACCGTCTCTGCTGGTGCGCCGGCTGATCCTGCCAGCCGCACTGCCAGCGTTCATGGCCGGCCTGCGCCTGGCTCTGGCCGCCGGCTGGACCTCGCTGCTGGCGGTGGAACTGCTGGCCTCCAGCGAGGGCATCGGCTACCTGATGGTCTATGCCCGGCAGCTGTTCATGCTCGATATCGTCTTCGTCTGCATCCTGGTCATCGGTGTGATCGGCGTGCTGATGGATCGCGGTATCGCCCTGCTCGACCAGCGCCTGGTGCACTGGCCGCATCCGGCCACCGCGCAGATTCCTCGCGGCCCGCGTTACCAGGGCTGGCAACGCCTGCAACCGTGGCTGTTGCCGCTGACGCTGCTGGTGCTCTGGCAACTGGCGAGCGAGCTGCAGTGGGTCGACGGCAGCATCCTCGCCAGCCCCCTTGCGGTGCTGCATAGCACCTGGAACGGCCTGCTCGACGGCAGCCTGCCGCGCAGCCTCGGCCTGAGCCTGAAACGTACCCTGGCCGGGCTGCTGCTCGGCGGCTCGCTGGGCCTGGGCCTGGGCTTGCTGCTGGGGTTGTCGACGACCTGCGAACGTCTGCTCGGCCCGAGCCTGTCGGCGCTGCGCCAGATCGCGATTTTCGCCTGGGTGCCGCTGATCACCGCCTGGTTCGGCCTGGGTGAATGGGCCAAGGCGGTGTTCGTTGCCCTTGCGGCGTTCTTTCCGCTGTTCATCGCCACCCAGCGCAGCGTCGCCACGCTCTCGCCACAACTGACCGAAGCAGCCCAGGTGTTGCGTCTGAGCCTCTGGCAACGGTTGCGCAAGCTGGTACTGCCCGGCGCCGCACCGGGGATTTTCGCCGGGCTGCGCCTGAGCCTGATCTACGCCTGGCTGGGCACCCTCGGCGCCGAATATTTCATGCCGTCCAACGGCGGCATCGGTTCGCTGATGATCGGCGCCCAGCAACTGCTGCAAATGGACGTGATCATGGCCGGCATGCTGCTGGTCGGTGCCACCGGCGCGCTGATCAACCTGCTCGGTCAACGCCTCGAAACCCGCGCCACCCGCTGGAGAAACGCATGAACGCACCACTGGTCAGCTTCAACCAGGTCGGCAAGTCCTTCGACGTCGACGGCGCCGAACTGCAGGCCATCGACAATTTCAGCCTGGACATCGCCGAAGGCGAATTCGTCGCCATCGTCGGTTCCAGCGGTTGCGGCAAGTCGACCCTGCTGCGCCTTCTGATCGGCCTGGACACCACCTTTCAGGGCGAGATCCGCGTCGACGGCCGGGCCATCGACGGCATCGGCAGCGAGCGCGGCATCGTGTTTCAGGAGCACCGGCTGTTTCCCTGGCTGACGGTCGAGGAAAACATCGGCCTGGGCCTGGTCAACGAGACACTGGGCAATAACGAACGCCAGCAGCGCATCAAGGATTTCATTCAGTTGGTAGGGCTCACCGACTTTGCCCGTGCCTACCCGCACCAGCTCTCCGGTGGCATGGCCCAGCGCGTGGCGATTGCCCGGGGGCTGGTGACCAGCCCGCGCATCCTGCTGCTGGACGAACCGTTCGGCGCCCTCGATGCGCTGACTCGCCAACAGATGCAGGACGAACTGCTGGCGATCCGCGAGCGCGCACAGATCACCACGTTGCTGGTCACCCACGATGTCGACGAAGCGATTTTTCTCGCCGACCGGGTGGTGGTGATGGAGCCGCGCCCCGGGCGGATCAAGCAGGTGGTCGAGATCGCCCTGCCCCATCCACGCCAGCGCAGTGGCTTCGACTTCCACCGCTTGCGCGAGGAACTGCTGCACGAACTCACCAGCGACGATCACTACCAGCCGCCGCTGCCCGAACAGATCCGCGACCTGCCCCTGACCTTCATCGCCTGCTGAGAGGCACCCCGACATGGCGCAACGCCCGAACTGCCTGGTGAGCCGGGCCGACGACCTCGGCTTTTCCGACCTTGGCGGCCCCTGTCCAGCCAAACCAAAACGCCTCAGACTCGAGCGCTGCTCACCTCTTGGACACGGTTGCGCTCGCGCCGAACAAAGCGGTTCGCCCGGCCGAACGTGCCGAAATCATTGAAGCGCACACCCATCTCGGCCATCACCCTGTGCGCCACCGGCGCGGTCATCTGGCGGATATAGAACGGATCCTTGACCACGAAATGGTGAATCCCGTGGGTGCTGCCGAAGTTGAAGCAGAACGCCTGCAGTGGCCACAGCCACCAAGGATTGAGTACCTGGGTCTGCTGGATGACGTTGCCCGGCTCGACATCGCCGTAGTAATGCATGTTCGAACTGATGAAGTGCAGGCAGAAAGTGCGCAGCACGTTCGGCCCTATGATCACCACCGCCGCCATATCGATCACCCGCATCATCGCCAGGGTCCCGGCCGACCAGTCGATCGACGTGCCCAGCAGCGCAGCGACGCCGTTGGCGCCATGGAAACCCAGGAATACATACCAGGCGCCCCAGTGCAGCAGGGCCAGCGGCGCATAAACCAGTACCACGCGCTTGAGAATGCTGCGCCGGTGCGCCCAGGTTTTCGCCCGGCCCACGCGGATCAGCGCCGACATCAGGTTATCGCCGACCATCAGTAGCCGCGCCAGCCCCCAGGGTTCGCCATTGGTGATCGCCCGCTCCTCCATGTCAGCCTCACTGCCGGAGACCTTGTGGTGGTTGAGGTGCAGGTGGCGGCGCACCCACGGATTGATGGTGCTCGGCCGCGCCAGCCAGACCAGCGCCAACATCAGGTTGTGCGCCAGGCGTTGTTTGCGGAAATACAGGCTGTGGATCAGGTCGTGCTCCAGCTCGTGGGTCAGCGAGGCGAGGAAGGCGTTGACCAGCAGGCACCCCCACCAAGCCAGGTAACCCTCGATATAGAGCGCCGCCGAAACGATCATGCCGGCCAGGGCAAAGGCCAGGATGCTGGCGCCAATGGCGTCCTGATGGTTGAGCAGCGGGTAGCGCCGACGCAGCTCGACGCCCCTGGCCAGTACCACTTCACGAATGCGCGCCGAACGCTGCTGATCGTCCAGCAGATGACCATTCGCGGCCTGGGGACTTGCGCAAACACCTTCCATGATTCCATCCTCTGGTCATTGATGTTCGTATCTTGCGCCGTAGCATCACCTGAAGGCCGTAGCCGCGAACGCCAACCCGTTGACCGGACGCGCCAACATGCCTGAACCGACCTCGCTTTCCAGCTGGACCCGCGCCCTGCGCAAGCAGCTCGACGCCCTCGGCCTCGACAGCGCCGCCCTGTGCCGCGAGGCCGGGATCGACCCGCAACTGATGGACGATCCCAACGCCCGCTACCCGTTGTCGGCCACCACCCGTCTGTGGCAACTGGCGGTGACGGCCAGCGGCGACCCGGCGATCGGCCTGCGGGTGTCGCGGTTCGTCAGCCCGACCACCTTTCACGCCCTCGGTTATGCACTGGTCGCCAGCGGCAGCCTGCGCGAAGTGTTCGAGCGCATCGTGCGTTATCACACCGTGATCAGCGATGCCCTGGAACTGGAACTGAGCCGTGAAGGCGAGCACTACCGTTTCAGCCTGCGGGTGCCCAAGGGCAGCCCGGAGCCGGCCCAGGAAGCCATCGACGCCTTCGCCGCGATCTACGTACGGACCTGCCGCAACCGCCTGGGCCGCGACTACGCGCCTTTGGCGGTGCACCTGCGGCGCGCCGAGCCGGCCGATCCCAAACCCTGGCACACGGTGTTTCGCGCACCGGTGTTCTTTGGTGCCGAAGAGGATCGCCTGGAGTTTGCCTGCAGCGATTTCGACAGCCACCTGGACGACGCCAACCCGGAGCTGGCCGAACACAACGAAGCGGTACTCGACCGCACGCTGGCGCAGCTCAAGCCGTTAACCTGGGAGCGCCGGGTGCGCGAGACCATCGAGGCGCAATTACCCGAGGGCGAGCCCTCGGCCGAACGCATCGCCCAGGCCCTGCACCTGAGCCTGCGCAGCCTGCAACGGCACCTGGCCGACGAGGGTTGCCGCTACGACACGCTGCTCAATCAATGTCGGGAAAACCTGGCGCTGCAGCACCTGCGTGACCCGCAATGTTCGCTGAGTGAAATCAGCTACCTGCTCGGCTTTGCCGATACCAGCAGCTTCAGCCGCGCGTTCAAGCGCTGGACCGGGATCACGCCGGGGCAGTTTCGCGATGGCATGCGCTGAATGGCAGGGCCCGCGAAGGGCCCCACTGCACAGACTACCGCTCAGTCCTCGGCCGCAGCCCGCAAGCGCGCCAAATCGGTGATTTCGATCTCGCCATAGTTCAGGTGCAGGATGCCCTCGTCCTGCAACCCCTGAAGGATCTGATTGGTGGTCTGACGCGACAGCGACAGCATCGCCGCCAACTGCTCCTGGGCCAGCGGGATCAGTTGGCGCGAGTGATTGAGTTCGCCATACCCCTCGGCGATCTGCAGCAGCCGATGCACCAGCCGCGCCCGGGCGGGCAGCAGGCTCAACTGCTCCAGGCCGATAAAGGTCAGGCGCAGTTTCTGACTCATCAGCAAGGCGAAATGCCGCCAGTATTCGGGATGCTCTTCCAACAGCTGCAGCAAGGCCCCCTGCGGCACCTGCAGCAGGATGGTGTGGCTGGCCGCATAGGCATCGTGGGTACGCGGCAAGCCGTCGAACAGGGAAATCTCACCGAACCAGTACGGCAACTCGATCACGCTCAGCAGGGCCTCCTTGCCCTTTTCGCTGACCGAACCGACCCGCACCGAGCCTTCGAGCACCGCATACAGGCCACAGGGCGGATCACCGCGCTTGAATAGTCGTTGGCCTGGCGTCAGGCGCCGGCCCTTGGCCGCAGCCAGCAGGCTATCCTGTAAATGAGCCGGCAGATTGCTGAACCAGTGACCCGTCAGCAGGCGCGAGCGCCAGGCAGATACTTCCATGGGAACTCCGAGACGATTGTCGGCTAGCCGACAGCGCAAAGTTTTCGAGCAGGGCATGATCCCATCACCCTACAGGAGGAATAACAATGAAAAACCTCGTCGAGCATCTCAGTCAATACGCGGAGTACCACCGTGATCCGCGAAACATCGCCAGCCACTTCATCGGTATTCCGCTGATCGTGATCGCTGTCGCGACACTGCTGTCACGCCCGGGATGGCCGGTGGCCGGGCTCTGGCTGACTCCGGCGGTGCTGCTGACGGTGGCCTCGGCCTGGTTCTATCTGCGCCTGGAAGTGGCCTTGGGAGTGCTGATGACCGTACTGCTCGGCCTATCCGTTTGGCTAGGCCAGATCATTGCGGCGCAGAGCACGATGGTCTGGTTGAGCACCGGGATCGGCCTGTTCGTGGTCGGCTGGATCATCCAGTTCGTCGGGCATTACTACGAGGGACGCAAGCCGGCATTCGTCGACGACCTGAGCGGGTTGATCGTCGGGCCGTTGTTCGTGGTGGCCGAATTGGCCTTTCTGCTGGGTTTGCGCAAGGCGCTCAAGCAGGCAATCGAGGCGCGGACGGGAGTGGTGCGGTTGCGCGAGAAGCGCGCGGCGGTCTGATGGTTTTGTAGTGTTGGGTAGGGCCTCTTCGCGGGCAAGCCCGGCTCCTACCGTTCGGGGTCGTACATCAGTGTTGCGTACAACCGATAACCTGTAGGAGCAGGGCTTGCCCGCGAAGAGGCCAGCAAGCCCAACACGCCTTGAGGATCAGACGCTCGCCAGCTTCTGCCAGACCTTCGGCTTGAAGAACAGCGTCTCGCCCCGCGCCAAACCGATCAGGCTGTCGTGGTCCTTGACCACTTCGGCCTCGATCAATTCGCTCTGGCCCTCGACCTTCAGCGTGACCCGGGTGGTCGCGCCCAGCGGACGGATGTCGCGCACTTCGGCGGCATGGTGATCCTCCAGCTCATGCCGTGACAGCGACACTTCGTGCGGACGGAACAGCACGTGGTTGTCCTCGCCCAGGTACAGGCGGTTGGAGTCACCGAGGAAGTGGTAGACGAAATCGCTGGCCGGGTTCTCGTAGACCTCGCCCGGCGAGCCGATCTGCTCGATCACGCCCTTGTTCATCACCACGATGCGGTCGGCCACTTCCATCGCCTCTTCCTGGTCGTGGGTCACGAACACCGAGGTCAGGTTGATGTCTTCGTGCAGCCGCGCCAGCCAGCGGCGCAGTTCCTTGCGGACCTTGGCGTCCAGCGCGCCGAACGGCTCGTCCAGCAGCAGCACCTTGGGCTCCACCGCCAGGGCACGGGCCAGGGCGATGCGCTGGCGCTGGCCACCGGACAGTTGCTCCGGGTAACGGTCGGCCAGCCAGTCCAGTTGCACCATGTTCAACAACTCATGGACCTTGGTGGCGATCTGGCTTTCGTTCGGCCGCTGGTTCTTCGGTTTCATGCGCAGGCCGAAGGCGACGTTGTCGAATACCGTCATGTGGCGGAACAGCGCGTAATGCTGGAACACGAACCCGACGTTGCGATCACGCACGTCATGGCCGGACACGTCTTCGCCATGGAACACGATGTTGCCGGCATCCGGGGTTTCCAACCCGGCGATGATCCGCAGCAGGGTGGTCTTGCCGCAGCCGGACGGGCCGAGCAGGGCCACCAACTCGCCGCTGTTGATATCCAGGTTGATGCTGTTCAGGGCCTTGAAGGCATTGAAGTTCTTGCTGACGTTACGGACTTCGATCGACATGACTTATTCCTCCGCGGCGCTGGCGCGCAGGCGGTTGATTCGGTTTTCGCTCCACTGCTTGAGCAGCAGGATGAAGAGCGCCAGGATCAGCAACAGGCTCGCCACGGCGAACGCGGCCACGTGGTTGTATTCGTTGTAGAGGATCTCGACGTGCAGCGGCAGGGTGTTGGTCACCCCGCGAATGTGCCCGGAAACCACCGATACCGCGCCGAATTCACCCATCGCCCGCGCCGTGCAGAGCACCACGCCGTAGATCAGGCCCCACTTGATGTTCGGCACGGTGACATGCCAGAACATCTGCCAGCCGTTGGCGCCCAGCAACCGGGCGGCCTCTTCTTCCTGGGTGCCCTGCTCCTGCATCAGCGGGATCAGTTCACGGGCGACGAAGGGCACGGTGACGAAGATGGTCGCCAGGACGATGCCCGGCAGCGCGAAGACGATCTGGATGTCATGGTCGGACAGCCACGGGCCGAACAGGCCCTGGGCGCCGAACATCAGCACGTAAACCAGGCCGGCGATCACTGGCGACACCGAAAACGGCAGGTCGATCAGGGTCACCAGGATGCTTTTGCCGCGAAAGCTGTACTTGCTCACGCACCAGGCGGCGCTGACGCCGAACACCAGGTTCAGCGGCACCGAGATCAGCACGGCGATCACCGTCAGTTTCAACGCCGACAGGGCGTCGGGTTCGAAGATCGCGGTGAAAAACGCCCCCAGGCCGTTCTTCAGGCCCTGGGACACCACGATGAACAGCGGCAGCAGCAGGAACAGGGCAAAGACCAGCCAGCCAAGGCCGATCAGGATCCGCCGCGAAGTGGCACTGCCACGCCGGGCGGCATTGGCCGAGGACGCGGCGGCAATGGACGATTGGGACATGTTCGCGCTTCCTTATGGGGTTTCGATACGCCGCTGCAGCAAGTTGATCAGCAGCAACAGGACAAAGGAAACCACCAGCATCAGCACGCCAATGGAAGTCGCGCCGGTGTAGTCGTACTGGTCGAGCTTGACCATGATCAGCAGCGGCAGGATCTCGGTCTTCATCGGCATGTTGCCGGCGATGAAGATCACCGAGCCGTACTCGCCGACGCCACGGGCAAAGGCCAGGGCAAAGCCGGTCAGCCAGGCCGGCAGCAGCGCCGGTACCAGGATATGGCGGAACACCTGCAGCGGCCGGGCGCCCAGGCAGGCGGCGGCCTCTTCGACTTCACGGGGAATGTCGGCGAGCACCGGCTGCACCGTACGGACCACGAACGGCAGGGTCACGAAGGTCAGCGCCAGGGTGATGCCCAGCGGGCTGTAGGCGATCTTGAAACCGAGGTCGGCGGCGAACTGCCCGACCAGCCCGGTCGGGGTGTACAGCGCGGTCAGCGCGATACCGGCCACTGCGGTGGGCAGTGCGAACGGCAGGTCGACCATCGCATCGATGATCTTGCGGCCGGGGAAGGTGTAGCGCACCAGCACCCAGGCCAGCAGCGTGCCGATGATGCCGTTGATGATGGCTGCGTACAGGGCGGTACCGAAGCTCAGCTTCAACGCCGCAATCACCCGCGGGGCCGAAATGATGTTCCAGAACTGGTCCCAGGTGAGCTGGGCGGCATGCACGAACATCGCCGCCAGCGGTATGAGCACAATCAGGCTGAGGTACACCAAGGTGTAGCCCAGCGTCAGCCCGAAGCCGGGTATGACGGGGGAGATACGACGCGACATAAAAGTCCTTGGTTTTGACGCACAAAAGCCCCGAATGCTATCGGGGCCCTGGGCTTGGCTTATTTCAGGTTACCGATTCCGGTCACTGGGCCTGGTAGATCTGGTCGAACACGCCACCGTCATTGAAGAATTTCGGTTGGGCAGTTTTCCAGCCGCCGAAGTCCTTGTCGATAGTCACCAGTTGCAGTTTCGGGAATTGCTTCTCGTACTTGGCGGCGACCTTCTCGTCCCGTGGACGGTAGAAGTTCTTCGCCGCAATTTCCTGGCCAGCCGGGCTGTACAGGTGCTTGAGGTATTCGGTGGCGATCTCGGTGTTGCCTTTCTTCTCGGCGTTCTTGTCGACCACCGCAACCGGCGGTTCGGCGAGAATCGACAGCGAAGGCACGACGATATCGAACTTGTCGGCGCCGCCATCTTCCTTCAGGGCCAGGAAGGCTTCGTTTTCCCAGGCCAGCAGGACGTCGCCCTGGCCGTTGTTGACGAAGGTGATGGTCGAGCCGCGAGCACCGGTGTCCAGGACCGGCACGTGCTTGAACAGCTCTTTCACATATTCCTGGGCCTTGGCTTCGCTGCCACCGGCCTTGAGGCCATAGGCCCAGGCGGCGAGGAAGTTCCAGCGGGCACCACCGGAGGTTTTCGGGTTCGGGGTGATGACCGACACGTCTTTCTTGATCAGGTCGCCCCAGTCCTTGATGCCCTTGGGATTGCCCTTGCGCACCAGAAACACGATGGTCGAGGTGTATGGCGTGCTGGCGTCCGGCAGACGCTTCTGCCAATCCACGGGCAGGGTCTTGCCGAGCTTGGCGATTTCGTCGATGTCGCCGGCCAGAGCCAGGGTCACCACGTCGGCGCGCAGGCCGTCGATCACCGCACGGCCCTGTTTGCCGGAGCCACCATGGGATTGCTGGATCTTCACGTTGTCGCCAGGGTGCGCCTGTTTCCAGAAGCTGGTGAATTCGGCGTTGTAGTCCTGGTACAGCTCACGGGTCGGGTCATACGACACATTGAGCAGTTCGTAATCCTTGGCAACGGCGGAACCGGCAAACATGGCGCTGGCGAGCGCAGCCAGGGCGTAACGGCGAATCGACGACATGGTGAAGCTCCCGAAAAAATGTGAGGTATTGGCTTTTTTCTTATGGCACATCAGGTCTGCATTCGCGCCTGAACGCTGCTGTATTCCTGGAAAGGCACGGGTGAATGTGCCCTCCGGTGACCCGTCGGACCTCTGACGGCTCAGAGGGCTGAGCGAGATTCAGCTGGGTTTGTTACTGGGGTTTTGCAGGCGGAATTTTTCCTTGCGCTCGATCTGTACCACCTGGGCGTTGTGCACGGTGATCTCGACCGCACCAAAACGCAGGTCGCGCAAGGCGCTCTGGATCTCACGCAGAATGGTTGCTTCGTCCTGGCCGTCAACGCTACGCAGAGATGCGCTCATGGTCGTGCTCCTGAAATGAGAGTTGCCGCGGCAGTGGCGGCACTGCTTTTTGGCGTTGAGGCAATCTTAGTCAGGCACGGTTATTCTTAAAAATACTATTTAAGAATTTTGATATAACTAAAATGAGAACAATTGAGAAAGATGGTCACCGCATAGCGGCGGATCGCCAGCACGCCGGCTCCTACAGGGTGTTGTGCCAGAGACAGAGCTTGTGGGCACTGAAAGACCTGTGGGAGCCGGCTTGCTGGCGATAACGTCCGGACAGGCGCCACCTGCATCAGACCGTTGCGCAGATCTGCGGGGCATGCTGCCAATCCAGCCTGGGCGCCGGCACCGGCCGACCGAACCAGTAACCCTGGCCCAGGTCGCACCCCTGCTCCAGCAGGAAACCCGCCTGTTCCTGCTGCTCGATACCCTCGGCATGCACCTGCATGCCCATGCTCTGCGCCAGAGCGATCACCACGCGCACGATCGCCGCGTCGTCTTCGTCCCAAGGCAGGCCGGCGACGAAGCCCTGGTCGATCTTGAGCTTCTGCACCGGCAAACGCTTGAGCCGCAACAGCGAGGAATAGCCGGTACCGAAGTCGTCGATCGCCAGGCTCACTCCCAGCTCACGCAGACGATGCAACTGCTCCAGCGCGACTTCGGGATCGTCCATTACCGCGCTTTCGGTCACTTCCAGTTCGAGCAGTGCCGGGTCCAGGCCCGTGTCGTCCAGGACCTTGGCCACCTGCTGGTACAGCTCGCGCCGGGCAAACAGCCGGCTGGAGACATTCACCGCAATGAACGACAGCGCCAGGCCGTCCTGCTGCCACTGGCACATCTGCCGGCAGGCCTGTTCCATGACCCAGGCATCGATCTCGGCGATCAATCCGGTGCGCTCGGCAATCGGAATGAATTCACCGGGCGAAACCAGGCCACGCTGCGGATGCTCCCAGCGCACCAGAGCCTCGACCCCGACCAGGCGACTGCCCCGCAGTTCATGCACCGGCTGGTAGTACACCCGCAATTCATGCTGCTCCAGCGCCCGGCGCAGCTCACCGGCCATTTCCACCCGATGTTGGGCATGGGCCGTCAGCTCCTCGGTGTACAGCGCGTACCCCTCGCGGCCGGCGCTCTTGGCCTTGAACAGCGCCGAGTCGGCGTTGCGCAGCAATTGCTCGGCATTCAGCGCATCGCTGGGGAACAGGCTGATGCCGATGCTGGCATTGATAAACAGCTGGTGGCCGTCAAGCAGGAACGGCTCCTTCAGCCCTTCGATCACCCGTTGGGCGAGGGCGGCCGCCTGGACTACCTGCGGACAGTTCTCGGCCAGCACGGCAAACTCGTCGCCACCCAGCCGCGCCAGGCTGATCCCGATGCCGAACAGGCCCTGCAGGCGCTCGCCCACCGCCTTGAGCAACTGGTCGCCGATATTGTGGCCAAGGCTGTCGTTGATGATCTTGAAATGGTCGAGGTCGATCAGCAGCAGGGAGCAGCCGCGCTTGTGCACCTGCGCCGAAGCCAGGGCCTGGGAGGTTCGGTCGGAAAACAACAGGCGATTGGGCAGGCCGGTCAGGGGATCGTAGTGCGCCAGTTGGCTCAACTCGTGCTGCGAGTTCTTGATCGCGGTGATATCGGAAAACACTGCGACATACTGGCTGAGCTGGCCCTGATCATCGCGAACCGCCCGGATCGTCTGCCACTGCGGGTAGATTTCGCCACTCTTGCGCCGGTTCCAGATCTCGCCATTCCACTCGCCACTCGCCTCCAGGGCCTGATAGACCTTCTGGTAGAACTCGGCCGAATGGCGCCCGGACTTGAACAGGCTCGGCCGCTTGCCCAGCACCTCGGCCTCCTGATAACCGGTAATGGCGACGAACGCCCGGTTGACGTGGACGATCAAGCCATCGCGGTTGGTGACCAACACCCCTTCGCGGGTGCAGTCGAACACCGCTGCGGCCCGACGCAGGCGCTCGCGATCCTCGACCGCCACTGCGGATTGCTGCTCCCGCGCGGCCTGGGCAAACCGCTGGTAGCGCGCATGGATCAGGAAAATCAGCACCGCACTGACGCTTATCCACAGGTAGCCGCGAACGATCTGCCAATGCACCAGTTGCTCGGGTTCATCGAAAAAACGGTTCAACACGTGCTGGCTGAGCTGGATCCAGAGGACCGACAACAACAGGTACAACACTCCCGCCTTCAAGGCACTGCGGTATGAACTTGCCATAAGCGGTACTAATTCCCTCTAGAAATGCCAAATTGCCCTACAAAACGACCGGAATTATAGAGTAAGAAACATCCCGGCACTCTTATCTGAAACGGCGACTGGTTTTCTCTGGTGGCTCAGTGATAATGCATCTGCTGTTCTTCACTTTATCGAGGGCCATACAGCCTATGTGGTACAACGGTTTCCTTGACCTGTCAGCCTGGCAACTGGTGGCGGTCACCCTGTTGATGACCCACGTGACCATCGTCGGCGTCACGGTTTATCTGCACCGCTATTCCGCCCACCGCTCCCTGGAGCTGAACGGCGGTCTCAAGCACTTCTTCCGTTTCTGGCTGTGGCTGACCACGGCACAGAATACCCGCGAGTGGACCGCAATCCACCGTAAACATCACGCAAAATGCGAAACTGTCGATGATCCCCACAGTCCGGTGGTCCTCGGCCTCTCGACCGTGCTGCGCACCGGGGCCGAACTGTACCGGGCCGAGGCACGCAACGCCGAGACCCTGCGCATCTACGGCAAGAACTGCCCGGACGACTGGCTGGAGCGCAACCTCTACAGCCGCTACAAGATGCTGGGCGTGGCGCTGATGGGTATTATCGACCTGCTGTTGTTCGGCGCCATCGGCATCACCATCTGGGCGATCCAGATGATGTGGATTCCGTTCTGGGCCGCCGGCGTGATCAACGGCCTGGGCCATGCCATCGGCTATCGCAACTTCGAGTGCCGCGACGCCGCCACCAACCTGGTGCCCTGGGGCATCCTGATCGGCGGCGAAGAGTTGCACAACAACCATCACACCTATCCCAACTCGGCCAAGCTCTCGGTGAAGGCATGGGAGTTCGACCTGGGTTGGGCCTGGATCAAGGTCTTCAGCTTCCTGCGTCTGGCCAGGGTACAGCGTGTCGCGCCGATCGCCCACCGGGTCGAGGGCAAGGGCCACCTGGACATGGACACCGCGATGGCGATTCTCAACAACCGCTTCCAGATCATGGCCCAGTACCGCAAGCTGGTGATCGCTCCGCTGGTGAAACAGGAACTGGCCAAGGTCGATCATTCCGTGCGCCAGAAATTCCGCCGGGCCAAGCGCCTGCTGTCGCGCGAGACCAGCCTGCTCAACGACAAGCACCAATTGCATATCGAAGGCATGCTGGAGCACAGCCAGGCGCTGAAAGTAATTTACGAGAAACGCCTGGCGCTACAACAGATCTGGGTCAAGACCAGTTCGAATGGCCACGACATGCTCGCGGCGATCAAGGACTGGGTCCATGAAGCCGAGGCCAGCGGTATTCATTCGCTGCGCGAGTTCGCCAATCAGCTGAAAACCTACTCCCTGCGCCCCAGCGCCGCCTGAACACCGCTGATCGGCGCGCCTCGTTACGAGGCGCGCCGTTCGGAACTTAGCGTCCATTCATCTATCTCAAATGCACTTCGCCATCCCGGCGGTTTGTCAGTGTCGTCGTGCCAGGTATCGGCGCGGCCCACCCAGTGAGATGTGTGTCGATGGTAATAAAAAAACCCAAACCGTCTTTGCTCAAACAGTGGCCGGAAGCCGCTGAAACCCTGCTTGCGCTGGTGCATGCACAGGGCGAGGTCGCGCGCCTGAGCGAGCGCGAACAACTGTTCAGTTCCCTGCTGGTCAGCGTCAATGCCGTACTCTGGGCCTTCGACTGGGAGGCCCGGCAGATGCTCTATGTCAGCCCGGCCTACGAGCGCATCTTCGGGCGCTCGGCCGGGCTGTTGCTGGCCGACTACGACGAGTGGCGCAACAGCATCTACCCGGACGATCTCGACTACGCCGAGCGCAGCCTGGCCGAGGTGCTGGAAAAGGGCGCGGTGGAAGACCGCGAGTACCGCATCATCAGTGCCGATGGGGAAATCCGCTGGCTCAGCGACAAATGCTTCATCAGCCGCCAGGCCGAGCCGGACCAGCGGGTGATCGTGGTCGGGATCGCCGAGGACATCACCGAAAAGAAGCTGCTGGAAGACGAACTGCAGCGCCTGGCAACCACCGATGTACTGACCGGCAGCAGCAACCGTCGGCATTTCTTCGAATGTGCCCACCGCGAGTTCGAACAGGCGCGATTGCAGGGGTCGCCGCTGGCGTTCCTGCTGCTGGATATCGATGATTTCAAGCAGATCAACGACACCTACGGTCATCCGGCAGGCGACCAGGTGCTGCAACGGATCGCCGAAACCGGCCGCTCGGCACTGCGCAGCGGCGACCTGTTCGGACGTATCGGCGGCGAGGAGTTCGCCGCCCTGCTGCCCGGCTGTGCCCCGGACATGGCGCTGATGATCGCCGAGCGCCTGCAGCGGGAAATTCAGCGCCTGGCGTTCAACCAGGAAGGGGAAAACTTCGGCACCACCGTCAGCCAGGGCCTGACCAACCTGACAGCAGAGGATGAGTTACTCGACAGTCTGTTCGCCCGAGCAGACGGGGCGATGTATCAGGCCAAGCGCCAGGGCAAGAATCAGATCGTGCTGGCGTAGATCGTACTGGCGTAGCCCCGACTCCACAGGCGACACAGCACCTGTAGGAGCCGGCTTGCTGGCGATAGCGGTGTAGCAGCCACCGAAAGGGTCGACGCTCGGATCGCTATCGCCAGCAAGCCGGCTCCCACAAGGGAAAGAGGGTCAGTTCTTGCGCAGTCGCGTCAGGTCCGCCAGGCCGATCTTGAGCAGTCGCGCGGCACGGCTCTTGGCGACGTCCTCGATGCCCTCCCTGGGCGTCAGGTGCGCCAGTTGTGCCGCCAGGTTCATCGCCAGCGCTTCACGGGAATACACCCCGCCACCGAGCTGATAGATCGCCGCGATCAACTCCCGCAGTTCCAGCGGCAAGCGCCAGCGGGTACGCAGCGCGGAACCATAACTGGCGCCCAGCGCAAACAGCGACTCACCAATCTGCTCATCATCCAGCTCGCCACCCGCCTGCCGCCATTCCTGCAGACAGCGCAACAACGCCAGGTCGCCCAGACGGTGCAACAGCCCCGCGCAATAACAACGCTCCTGATCCAGATCGAACATCCGTGCCAACGTGCGTCCGTACTCGGCCGTGTGCAGCGACAACCCCCAATAGCGCTCGGCGTAATCGGCCAGAGCGGCGTCGCTGAGCTTGGCACTGCGCTTGAGGCTCAGGCCGAGGATCAGGTTCATGCTTTGGGCCGAGCCCAGGCGCATCAGGGCCTGGGCCAAGGTCTGTACCGCGCTGCCATGATGCTGCGCCGCACTGTTGGCGGCGGAGATCAGCACCGCAGTGATCTGCGGGTCGGTGGAGATTTCCTGCTCCAGCAGCTTGAGATCGAGGCCGGCAGGATTGAGGCTGCGTTTCACCGCAACCTGCACATCGGCCATCAGCGGCGCGCCATCCGACTGTTCGCGTCGCCGTTCGAGGAAAGTCTTGAGGTCCATACCCGGCGCCAGGGCCGGAATCTCGCAGGATACGCTCTGCCCGGCATCGAGCAGCAGATCCTGCAGGCGCTGGGTCAGGCCATCCATGTTGAGGGGTTTGGTCAGATAGGCCGTCGGTTGCAGCGGCAGGGCTTCGCGGACGCTGGCGATGTCGCTGCGCGAACTGATCAGGATGAACGGCAACAGTGGATGACGTTTTTTCTGGCGAATGTTGTAGAGCAGACTCAAGCCATCGACGCCTGGCAACTCGCGGTCGGCAATCACCAGATCGAAGGGCTGCTCGTTGAGTTGCTGCAAGGCATCCTGGCCATTGGCACAGAGTTCCAGCCGCGCATCACAACGCACCGTCAGCAGCACCTGTTTCAACAGGTCCCGTGCCCAAGGGTCCGCCTCGGCAATCAATACACGGGGTACAGCGGGCAAATCCAAAGCAGTCATCTTGCACTCTCCGAGAGCAGTCCTGACACATTAGTCAAAACAGCCGCCCAGATACAACCGGGCCCCCCGATTGGCGGATCCTGAAACAAAAAAAACCCGCCGAAGCGGGTCTTTTTGTCTAACGCATCACGACTCAGGCGAGTTCGGCGAAGCACTCTTCGATGATCGCCAGGCCCTTGTCCAACTGCTCATCCGGCGAGGTCAGCGGGACCAGCACGCGCAGGACGTTGCCGTAGGTGCCGCAAGACAGCAGGATCAAGCCCTTGTCACGGGCCTTGGCGACGATCTGCGCCACGGCTGCCGCGTTCGGCTTGTGGCTGTCGCCGTCTTCGAACAGCTCGAGCGCGATCATCGCGCCCAGGGCACGCACTTCACCGATCACCGGGTGCTTGGCCTGGATCTTCTTCAGGCCACTGACCAGACGCTCGCCAACAGCCTTGCAGCGGTCCAGCAGGTGCTCTTCCTCGAACACTTCCATCACGGCCAGGGCCGCAGCGCAGGCAATCGGGCTACCGGCGTAGGTGCCGCCCAGGCCGCCCGGAGCGATGGCGTCCATGTATTCGGCCTTGCCGCACACACCGGCCAGCGGGAAGCCACCGGCGATGGACTTGGCGAAAGTGGTCAGGTCCGGAGCGACTCCCATCTGTTCCATGGCGAAGAAGGTACCGGTACGACCGGCGCCGGTTTGTACTTCGTCGGCGATCAGCAGGATGCCATGCTGGTCGCACAGGGCACGCAGGCGCTTCATGAACTCTTTGGGCGCGACGTAGAAACCACCTTCGCCCTGGACCGGCTCGATGATGATCGCGGCGATGTCACGGGGCTCGGCGTCGTTCTTGAAGATGCGCTCGATGCTGGCGATGGAGTCGTCGATGCTCACGCCGTGCAGTTCGTTCGGGTACAGCGCGCGGAAGATACCGCCGGGCATCAGGCCCATGCCGGCCGAGTAAGGCACGACTTTGCCGGTCAGGCCCAGGGTCATCATGGTGCGGCCGTGGTAGGCGCCGGTGAAGGCGATCACACCGGCGCGGCCAGTGGCGGCACGGGCGATCTTCACGGCGTTTTCCACCGCTTCGGAACCGGTGGTGACCAGCAGGGTTTTCTTGGCGAAATCACCCGGAACCTTGGCGTTCACTTTCTCGCACAGCTCTACGTAAGGTTCGTAGGCCAGGACCTGGAAGCAGGTGTGGGTCAGCTTGTTCAACTGCTCGGTCACTGCGGCGATGATTTTCGGGTGCACGTGGCCAGTGTTCAGCACGGCGATACCGCCGGCGAAGTCGATGAACTCGCGACCTTCGACGTCGGTCACGGTGGCGTTCTTCGCCGACTCGGCGAAGATCGGGTGGATCTGGCCGACGCCGCGTGGAACGGCAGCCTGGCGGCGTTGCATCAAGGATTCGTTGGTCTTGCTCATATTGTCCTCATTCACCGCTCATCGGGCGGCGTGGTTCAAGGATGACGCGGCAGAGAAAGCACTGCACCAGCATACGATGATCGACTGGCACAGCGTTCCGGCCACATGGGGAGTGACGTTTGAAACGCGACAGGGACAACGCTCTCGTGCCCCTGTCGCCGAACCATCCGACCGGGTCAGACGCCCAGGCAGAGATATTTGATTTCCAGGTAGTCTTCGATGCCGTACTTGGAACCTTCACGGCCCAGGCCCGAAGCCTTGATGCCACCAAACGGCGCGACTTCGTTGGAGATCAGCCCGGTGTTGACGCCGACCATGCCGTATTCCAGAGCCTCGGCCACGCGGAACACGCGGCCCAGGTCACGGGCGTAGAAGTAGGAAGCCAGGCCGAACTCGGTGTCGTTGGACATCGCGATGACGTCGGCTTCATCCTTGAAACGGAACAGCGGCGCCAGCGGCCCGAAGGTTTCTTCCTTGGCCACGGCAGCGTTGTTCGGCACGTTGACCAGTACGGTCGGTTCGAAGAAGTTGCCTTCCATCGCGTTGCCGCCGGTCAGCACGGTGGCGCCTTTGCTCAGGGCATCGGCGATGTGCTCCTTGACCTTGGCCACGGCTTTCTCGTCGATCAAGGGACCGGTGGTGGTGCCCTCTTCCAGGCCGTTGCCGATCTTCAGTTTGGCGACCGCCGCCTTGAGTTTCTCGGCAAAGGCATCGTAGACACCTTCCTGCACGTACAGGCGGTTGGCGCAGACGCAGGTCTGGCCGTTGTTGCGGTACTTGGAGATGATCGCGCCCTCGACGGCCTTATCCAGGTCGGCGTCGTCGAACACGATGAACGGCGCGTTGCCGCCCAGCTCCAGGGAAACCTTTTTAATGTCCTTGGCACATTCGGCCATCAGTTGGCGACCGATTTCGGTCGAGCCGGTGAAGGACAGCTTGCGCACGATCGGGTTGCTGGTCAGCTCGCCGCCGACTTCGCCGGCGCTGCCGGTGACCACGCTGAACACGCCTTGCGGAATGCCGGCACGCTGGGCCAGCTCGGCCAGGGCCAGAGCCGAGAACGGGGTCTGCGAAGCGGGCTTGAGCACCATGGTGCAACCGGCGGCCAGAGCTGGGCCGGCTTTACGGGTGATCATCGCGGCAGGGAAGTTCCACGGGGTGATCGCTGCGGTCACACCGATCGGCTGCTTGATCACGATCAGGCGCTTGTCGGGCTGGTGGCCGGGAATCACGTCGCCATAGACGCGCTTGGCTTCTTCGGCGAACCACTCGATGAAGGACGCGGCGTAGGTGATTTCGCCCTTGGCTTCGGCCAGCGGCTTGCCCTGCTCGAGGGTCATCAGCCGTGCCAGGTCGTCCTGGTTCTCGATCATCAGTTCGAACCAGCGACGCAGTTTGTTCGAACGCTCCTTGGCGGTCAGCGCGCGCCAGGCCGGCAGCGCCTTGTCGGCGGCTTCGATGGCACGGCGGGTTTCGGCAGCGCCCATCTTCGGCACGGTACCCAGGATTTCGCCGGTGGCCGGGTTGTTGACCTTGATCGTCTGACCATTGTCCGCGTCGGCCCAGGCCCCGTTGATGAAGGCTTGCTGGCGGAACAACTGGCTATCTTTGAGCTGCATGTGGCTTTCCTTAACAGCACCGCGCGTGCGCGCAGCGTTTTATTGATTGTAGAAAGGCGCCTTGGGGGCTGCCGTCAGGAAGTTCATTCACCGGGCCGAAGCACATAAATAGCGCACAGAAGAGAGCCGTGCGGTTCAGCACCCAGACAGGAGCGTTTGAAATCTCAAACGAATCCTAGGATCAATGGGGTTAAAGGACAATAGTCTGTTCGAAAAAAAGAACGAGAACCGACACTTGGCAGGGATTTTCTGATCAGCGTCCCTTCGGGTCTGATGGTGCATCGGAAGGCGGCGCCAACCCGGAAAACCCAGGCCAATGCGCAGCAGAAAAACCATGGATCCGTTGCGCCAAAGCGCCAGAAGACGCTCTAGCCGGGCGCAAGGAGTGGCAGAGGCAGGAAAATGCACCACGGGGACGGCGTAAAGTCTCCGGCTGAAAACCACCGTGGACGCCTAGGGTCGAGATAGGTATGATGGCGCCCGCACAAGCACTCGTAGCTCAGCTGGATAGAGTACTGCCCTCCGAAGGCAGGGGTCGTGGGTTCGAATCCCGCCGAGTGCGCCATCTTTAACAAGAATGCCCTGGATCGTCGATCCGGGGCATTTTTGTTTTCAGGATTCGTAAACCCCGCCTCTAGAAATTATCCATCACATTGCACATCGACGCCTTCGCCGTCTGCGTCGCATCGACGATCTGCAACCACTCCTCACCTGCGCGCCGTTCATCCAGTTCAATCCGGCAGCCGCCGGCCATGGTTGCCTGCAGCTGGTAATCCACGCCGGGACGGGGCACGAAGCTCAGGGTATTGAAGCACTGCCGGGCATAACGCTGTTGCGCCAGGTAATGAAACGCAATGGGCTTGTTCGCCGGGATAACCAGCTCCGACGAGACGACATCCGCCGAGCGTGGTGCCATTCCTGGCATCCCCAGACGCTCACCGTTGCGATCAGTAAAGCCTGACTGCGCCGAAACCATCACACCGGCACCAGGGCTCGTCCAGTCCAGGCAGTTGCGTCCAGGCACCGCACGCACCATACCGTCACTGACGACACGTAGCCGGGCCGTTTCCCCCGCTTGCGGCGAGGTATAGGCGGTCGAGAACGAACGGATATTGGATACCTGACCACAACCGCCGAGCAGCACCAGGAGCATGGCAGGGGCAACACGTAGAATTTTCATGGGCAATCGACTCGCTGAGAGCCTGTTCATGGCCTGTGGCGCTCAGCCCATAGGGCGTGAAAGATCGCCGAGCGTCACTCTTCAGCTCGTGAACAGGCTTGAGAAAGACAGGCCTGTCAGGGCTGACGGCAGTTCTGGGTGACGGACAGTTGCGGTGCCGGTTCGAAGCTCACGCGCTGCAAGCCATTGGCGCCCTGAAAGATGAAGTACTTGATGCGACAATCCTTGAACGTCGGCGAATAGCCCTCGGCCCTGAACCCCTCCCCCTTGACCTCCTTGGTCACGGTAGTGTTACGGCTCACCACCGCGAGCACCTGTGGATAACTATCGCCCATCTTCACCCCCGGCTCGCCGGTGGTGGACATTGACGAGGCACAGCCACCAAGCCCCAGGGTCGCGAACAGTGCGGTCGCAACCCGATGGCCATGACGTGCCTGATTGACGTTGTTCCGGTTGTTCATTGCTGTTCTCCATCCCTGAGTTTTTATCGACGACCTTCGCAAACCGCTGACTCATTGATACGGCCAACCTTGCAGAGTTCCCTGTTAACTGGCAAGAAAACCCGGAGTCCTTCATGCAGTAGAAACGCGTGAGCACCGCATCAGTCTGTTCACGGTATCGCGCTCCATCGAGAGGGGCGCAGCCGCCTTGATCCACTGCTGCGCACAATCGAGCAACCGGACCAGGGCGACCGACACTCACGCTACACGGATAAAAAACACCACGATCCGCTGCGACCCCGGCACCCGCTGCAGGCCCGCCACCAACTTCACCAATCGCCCCTCTTCGAGCGCCACCCTGGCCGGTTGCAGCAGCGCGCTGTGGCTGGTCGAGCGGGTATCGACCAACCGCCGCAGCCAGTCATCCGTCAGTTGCAACGGCGCTCGCGGGGAGCTGAACAGCACCACCGAGTTGCCCTTGGTCCACTTGAGATGGATGAAGTAGTGATGCTCGGACCCCGGATGCACGCAGTCGAGGTTGACCGAGAGGTAGGAGCGGGCCTTGGGGATCTCGGTCACGACAAAACCGTGACGCCGCAGGATGTCTTTGACGGCACGCTCGGTATGCAGCGACAGGTCCTGGATACGGTGCCGCCCCTCGATGTCGAAGAAGCGCGGATTGATCACGTGGCCAGGGTCGAAATCCAGTCGGGAAAAGCCCGCGCTGCCCGGGGCACCGATGCGAAACGGATTCCGAATGGGCCGGTCGTCGAGTTCCCGGAACAGCACGTGCAGGTCCAGGCCTCGGGTTTCCCAGGTTTCCAGCGTGCGCCTGAGCGCGACCATGCGGCTGGCGGTGGTGGCGGTGCCTGCTGTGTCGGCACGCTCGACCAGCCGATTGAGCGTGAGTGTCCGGCTGTCAGCGGTCATTCCCGGTGCAATCGCGGCGAGCGAGCGCTCCGCGGGCACATCGAACAACGGCTCGCGCGGCGTCCACAGCCGAGTCTGCGGGTCGAAGGTGGCCGGCAGCGGTTGCTGGTCCAGGTGCGACCACCAGCGCTCGAAATCACTCAGCGCCAGCTCGGCCAAGGCACCGGGACGCCGGATGAACACGATCTCGGGATCGATGTCGGAACCCTCGGCAAGCAGTTCGAAATAATGCCCATCGAGTTTCAGCAGACGAACGTCGCTGTCGCGGTAGCGATACAGGCCCTTGTCCGCCGACAACTCGATAACGTCGCTGTCCTCCAGAGCCAGGCCCCAGGCCTTCCAGTGCGTACGCGCCGTTGCCGGTCGGCGGCTCATCCACGCCAACCTTGATACCGGAGCCACCGTGGGCGCCGGCTCGGCAGCCTGCACCCAGGGACGGTGATAGGCCGCACGACTGGGGCCGGGCTGCGGCTCGGGTGCATCGGCACGCAACAGGTGCTCGCCAGGCTCGCGAATATGCAGGATCAGTTCATTCTCCTGCTCGGCGGTTTTCTTCAGGCGCAAGGCGCTTTCGCCCTTTGGCCGATAGACCTCGTAGTGCTGGCGACCATCGCTGATGAACTGCACGCCGTTTTTCACCTGACTGCCGGCGTTGATCGGCCCACGCAGGGCCACCGCGTCGTCGTCGGCGAGGGTCGTTGCGTACCCCTGCAGCAAGGGCTCGGGCCGGGTTGGCGGATCGCGCTTTTTCAACGCCGCCGCGCCCTTGTGATACAGCGTGCGTCGTCGGCTGATGCTCCTGAGCACCGCACGCGCCCCGGCACCACTGGCCACTCGTGCCGGCCGCGCGGCCCAGCCCGCCGGGTAGAGGGTCAGGGCGATGTCGGCCAGGGTCATGTGCGCGGCCTTGAACAGTTCGAACGCATCACGCAGATCGCCGCTGCGATGGAACTGACGCAAGGCCACCGCCGTTTCATGGACATTGACACCAATACTGGCGACCGGCACCACCGACAGCACCCTCAGCCAGAAGGCGGTACGTTGTTCCCGCGCGAGGACCTCGCGCTGTTGCGACAACTGTCGCGCGGAATTCGAGACAGCCCTGGCCCGCAGTTGCGCCCGCAGCACAAAGGCATGAGCGAGGATCAGCGACAGGTCCGTGCGCGTGGTCTTTTCCAGGTGCAGCCACTGCTCGGGGTTCTGCGCGATCTCGCGGCGGACTTCCTTTTCCAATGCCTGCGGACTTGGCACGGCCTGCTCCGGTTCGCTGGTCCACCAGCTTCTGACCACCTTGAACAGCCAGCCGGAGCTGACCGCCAACAGCGGACTCATCGACGAGGAAACCGCTGTCGCAACATGGCCTGACTGCGGGCAGTCCTGCGCCGATGACAGTTCGGCGGGGTACTCCTCGATGACCTCCTCGGCCCAGCCCGCCGCCAACCGCTGCACGATATCCGTCACCCGCTGCGACGCCCGTTCGCGATCGACCAGCGCCCGCTGCGCCGCCTGCAGGTCCGGGTATTGCGTCAGGACCTGGGCATGGGGCGCACCAGGCAGATAGAGCAGCGTCAGCCCGGAGACCTTGTCGTGGATCGCCACCGCATTGCCCACATGCCGGGCGCGGGCGAAGGCCCGACCGGCGAAAGTGACGAAGTACAGTTCGATCGCCATGCGCTCACCAGGCGACAGCGTGGCGGACTCGCCACCCAGGGCCCGCTCGAACAGCTGCGCCGCCCGCTCGCCGAGCCCCTGTTGCCGGGCGCTGAACAACTCCAACCGGGCACGTTGCCGGACCAATCGATACAGCAGCGCCCGTTCCAGAAGCGGCAGCGCTTCGCGTCGGGGATCGTCGACGCCGTAGAAGGCTCGCTGAATCAGCGTGTCGTACTGCCCGCCCAGGTCCAACGCGAAAATCGTCGAGATCAGATAATCGGGCGTCAGGCGCGACTCCCAGGTGCTGTCCAGGATCCGCCCATATTCCAACCGGCGACGGGTTCCCGGGAGTTGCGGGTCGAGGTTCTCCAGGGCCAGTTGCAGGAAGCTGTAGTTCCGGTGCCGTTCGCTGACCACCGTCTTCGGCCCCGAGCCGCCCACCGGCTGCTCGGGGTGCGGGCTCCATACCCGCTCGACGCTGTCGGGCAGGTCGAACAGCGGGCTATCGACATCCAGTCCCGGATAAAGGCCGTCCTGCTTGAGCCGCTCGATGATTTTTCCCCGGGCGAAATCGTCCAGGTCCGGCAACTGCCGCTCCAGCCGACGCTCCAGGGCCTGCAGGCTTTGCTGGTGGCGACCGAGCAGACGCGCATACTGCCGACGCACCGCCAGCGCCGCGTCGGATAACCAAGCAGGCAGTTCGCGGGCCTGCGCGGTAGCGAATTGCAGGGCCGCGAGGTTGTCCAACGCCTGCTCGCGGGCATCGTGCCCGGGGACGACCAGGCTCTGCTCCAACTCATGGGCGAGCATTTGCAGGGAACCACGGACATCGGCGATCTCCGAGAAAGGTCGCAAGCCGCCCTCGATCGCCCGACAGATGCGCAGGTGCTGCTGAATCTGCTGTTGCACTCCCTCTCGCAGAGCATCGGCCGTGACGGGCCGATAATGCACCGCCACTCGCCCCTCCGCCGGTAACTGGCGCAGCCAGTCGCGCAGTGCAGCACGCTGATCGCGGGCCACCAGCGGCCAGAGGGTTTCGCCTTCCGGGGCGAGCAAGGTAAAGCCCACCTGCTGCGACAGGCTTTCGAGGTTGCTGAACGCCTCAAGGCCACCCAGCCGTCCCGGCACGAACAGCAAAGCCGGGGTATTCAACGTTCGATCCACCAGCGCCTGGCGAGTGGTGATGACACAGGCGCCGGTCAGCGTCCAGGACGACGCCTCTGGCCCGACGCAGAGGCTGGCTATGCGGGTATCGGGCGCGCGGCGTGGTGCCACCGACGACGGCGCCGGCAATACCTCGAGCAGACGCTCCAGCTCGGGCTGCTCGATCAACCCGAGCTGACGTTGCATGCGCGCCTCGTACAGCAGGGCCTGGCAGCGCCCCTTGAACAACCGCTCGGCAAGCTCGAAGCCCTGCTCGTCCTGGGTGCTCCAGAAGTCCGCTCGGGAATAGTCGTCGCGGCCCTGAAGCATTTCACGGACGAGGGCCGCCTGCTTCAGCCACGGTTCATGATCATCCAGCAGGACGCTCTGCTGCGACGCCCCGACCTGCGCCGTCCGTTGTTCGAGCAGCTTGAGCAACCCCCGCTCCTGACGCCGAACCTTGCTCTGACGCATGCGCTGGGGAATATCGGCGGCCAGGCTGCCAAAGGTGATCTCCAACATCCGATACTGCTCATCGCGACGCAACCATCGCGCGAGCAGCGGCTTGAGGGCCGGCAGGTAGGTCAACGCGGAGCGCCCGGCCTGCATCGCCTCCACTGCCTGCGATGGGGTCAGGCGCTCGGCGTCGGTCAAGCGTTCCGGCAGCATGTACGCCGCATTGAGCAGCAAGGCGCCGGCCCATTCATTGGCCAGTTGCGTATCCAGCCGGCCGAGGGCGCTGTGGGCCAGGGCGTCGTCGGTGAGGCTCGCGCATGCCTGGAAGCCGTAGGCCAGGGCCGCCGTGTCGGTCTGACCGAACAGGTGATGACGCTCCTGCAACGGCAGCAGTTGCCAGAGTCGATAGTTTCCCGGCGCATTGAGGTGCCGTGGCAGTTCGCGTTGCAATTCGGCCAGGCTGGCGAACTCGAAGAATTCCTCGGCAAATCCCGGCACAAAAACCACCTGGCGGCCCCGCGTGTCATTGTCGGCGCGCCACACATGCAGGGCACCACTGACCACCGGCGCGACCTGACCGAGCCCGGGCCAGACCAGCCCGGACACCGCCAACTGGGCCCAGCGCCCACCGGCCCACGCCCGGGCCTGGGCCGTCGGCGCCTCCAGTAGCCCCATCAGCATTCCGCTCGCCGCAGAAGACAACACACCGAGGCCGTGGGCCAGCAAGACCTTGTCGTGAAACAGCAACCTGTGCAGTTCGACCAGGCGATCGCGGCGCGAGAGGTGGCTGCCATCGGCCGGCAGTTGCCAGTAGTCATCCAGGGCCATCGCGATCCGGGAAGCCAGCCCCAAGCGCTTGAGGCGCTGCAACAGCTGGGCTGAGGTCCAGGCCAGCGGGCTGTCCGACACATCGGACAGGCTCAGTTCCACGCCCGTTTCCAGGACCAGGAACGGATTGCGCAACAGCGACAGGGCGACCTGCACCAAGGTGCGCGGCCCCTGGCGAGTGTCGCCTGGCGGTGGGGTGAACAGCAGCCGATGCGGATCATGCCCGAAGGTTTCGTTGAGGATCTGCTCGAGGACCACGGCGATCCGTGGCGCACGCTCCAGCAGCTTGCTGAGTTGGCGCTGGCTGTCGAGGCCACGCGCCAGTGCCGCCTGCAGCCGATTGAGCGACAGGCTGGGATGCGGCGATGCAGCGAGATAGGCGAGCAGTTTCTCGTCGAAATGCTTGAGCAGCACGGCGTCGGGCGCGGGCAAAATCGCCGCTCGATCGGCACTGGCCGTACCCTGCGGAACACGCTCCATGAGCTTTCCCTCTTTCCATGGAAAAAGGTAAAAGCCTAAAGCGCGACCCGCCGGGTGCAGGCGTTAGATAGTTAGCCCTGCCAAGCGAAATCAGACTACCAGAGGATAATGATTGAGGTTTGAACCTGCTCTGGAAAGCAATTGTCGTTTAGCGATAAAACAACGCTATCAGCCAATGTCTCAAACTGTTGAAAAGCCTACCATCCGGTCGCACTCTGAACAGGCGCAGCAAGCGTAAGGTCAACAAAGTTCTGAATGAGGCCTTGTTTAGAGGGTCGTTACTCAGGTTTTTCCAGCGAGAAACGATATCAGGGCAATCAGCCGCGACCCTGAAGTAAATGCGCAATGCGTGACTGAGCACAATAGACCTCGCATCCTCATCGCAGCTCTGCAATACCTCTCTCAGAGCTGTGTCTATTGCCTCGATGTCAACCTTCGAGCCAGGACTGCGTACTGCAACTATCGACTGGATACAGGATTTATCCTTACCCAAGCGCTCAAATACGTGCTCCCAATATCGCTGCTTTATTCCCTGTGACAGGAGCGCCTGACGGTTCGAAGCCGCTGTGGAAATTTGCGCAGGATGGACCCTGTACAGTAGTAGCACCTCTGGGACATTAGCCATCTTCCATCCCGCGATAGCTGCCCGAACCCACAGATCATAGTCCTCGGCCTTGTCACAGGAAGGATCATAGCGAAGCTGTCTTGCCAAATCTGCGGACATCATGACGGTTGGGTGTGCGAACGGGGAGCCAAATAGCATTTCCATTTTTATTGCTGCCTCCGACTCCGGCAGTCTGACCGTACGTTGATCAGAAGAACCGAAGCGCTTCACCCAGCTACCGACAAGATCAACATTGGAATGCACCAAGTAGTCGAGTTGTCTTTCGAACCTGAAGGGTAGCGCAATATCATCCTGATCCATTCTCGCAACCCATTGACCTTCTGCGAGCTCCAGTGCCTTATTCAGGGTACTGGTCAACCCCTGGTTTTTCTGAGTAAAAACTCTGACCCTGGGATCTTTTCGCTCATACTCCCTGAGTATTCCCAGTGAACCATCGCTGGAACCATCGTCGATGACAATGAGCTCAAAATCCGTGACTGATTGAGCCAGTATGGAATCGATAGCCTCAACAAGAAAAGGCTGCCCGTTGTAAACTGGAAGCACTACAGAAATCAGAGGCTTTATCCTGCCGCTCAGGACGTCCGCCTGAAAGCTAGAATCCATTTCTACCACTCCACAACCAATCACGTGTAGCAACAAGGCCGTCAAGAAGATCTATCTTTGCCTTCCAGCCGGTATCGCGTGTCAACTTAGAACTATCAAGCACATTTTTTTTCACATCAAAGACACGCTCGGCCTGGTGCTCAACATCAACCTCGCAGTTAAGTTGCCGCATCAAGGGTCGGATATGATTGACAATGTCCATATTAGTCGAGCCAATAGAAGAGCCCAGATTATAGCACTCTGAAACCTTTCCAAACTCAAGGGCACTTACTATGCCTGAAGCAGCATCGGAGATGTACAAGTAATCTCGGACAGAGCCTGTATCACCAAATACCTTTATTGGTAACCCCTTGATCGCGGAAGCTATTGCAGTAGAAATAAAACCTTGGCCAATGAACGGCCGTTGCCCCACACCATAGGCATTGGCGGGGCGAACACAAATAAACTGCAGACCATGCGTCTTCGCGTACAGATAAGCGTAGTTTTCCAGTGTCAGCTTTGTCACGCCATAGGGTGAAATCGGGTTGGCCGGATGTCCCTCCATAATCGGAACAGACTGCGCCTCTCCGTATACCGTCCCTCCCGATGAAATCAGCACAAGCTTGATGGAGCGCCTTGCCGCCTCGGCAAAGAGTTGTACGGTCGGTGGCAAATTCTGCAGAAGATCCGCCAGAGGATTTTCAAAAGATGTGTTTGGCACCGTGGCATATGCCAAGTGTATGACTTCCTGGTGGGCATCGAGCAGGTCGCCTATCAGAGCTGGCTGACCAAAGTCACCACACACGTAGACAGCCTCTTCCGGAAGCGCAAATCGTGGCGAAGCACTTCTCCCGAGAACAGTGACTCGCCTGCCCGTGGCCAGAAGCTGAGGAACGAGGTAGGCGCCGATATAGCCTCCTCCACCGATCACCAGGGTGCTTTTTTCAGAGGCATTTCGAGTGCTCATAAAACCATCCACTCGGAGGGGATCAGATCTTTGGTATTAGTACCGTCAGTAAACCACTGCTTGGGAGCGATCACTATTTTTTCAGGAGAGGGGTTTAGCCAGGCGCCCCACCAGCTAAATGAACTGTTGGCAATGACATGGTGTTTACAGTAACTCATGAGGCGCATGTCATTATAGCTTTCGCCAGCTTTATTATGAGCAACAAAATAAGACTCTGCCTCAAACTCCAAATTATCTTTCACCCACTCGATATCATCAGAGAAGACAAAAAATACAGGATTACCAGACCTCGCCGAGACATGTGCAATCGCCGACCTGTAATACTCCAAAGAGCAAGAGGCATAAACAGAATTATTTAAATAATCCCCGCGCCTTATGTGGACACTTACAGAATTCGACTTACGAATTCTTTCAGAATAGAAGGAGTTCTCTTCTGACATATTCGAGTCGAAGGAAAAGTCTTGACGAATAACTTCAGAAAATTTATTGAAATATTTTTCGCTCTGCCAATAACCAAACAGATAACAATTCTTCGGAAGAAAATTAACACCCTCCCAGTACTGAAAAAAAGGCTCAATGGCCAGGCTTTTTTTTCGCAACCAGGAAAATTGTGGTCGCCTCAAGACTCGATGGATAAAAAGATTTTGTTGCCAACCCAACACACTTTTTACATCTTCAACTTTTGCCAAGGAGCTTCTAACTTTGAATACCCGATCCAGTTCATATCCCTGATGCAGAGGGTAGGAGTCATATGATGAAATATCGAGCAACAAGTCGGACTTAAGTTCAAGAGACAGGGAACGAGCCATGGCATATTGGAACATTTGGTTCCCAAGGCCGCCAATGATATTGGAAATAATCATGTTAGCTTTTCCTTTTTTTCACATCGAGCACCCTTGAAACCAGCGGCAAAAAATGTCAACCTTGAATAAGTTGTGTGTATTATCATGCAAACCTGAATCAACCACCCTTAATAGGCCACCCAAAAATTACGCTTAAATTCCAATTTCATGACTACCGCCTGAGCGGTAGTTTTCAGGAGCAATCATTACATTACTGACACTGGCTAGATCAAACCGCCAGCACTGCTACGCAAAGAAGAATTCTTAGACAACCGATTTATTTTTTTTCTTCCAATTTTCCCAAACAAACTCATAGCACCATGTTTCATCATGAGTTTCTTCTAAAGCCTCACGCAGGGTTTCCCTCTTACTCTCAGCACCCGCAACGAAGTTATGAAACTGGACTTGAATATTTTCGATTTTACTAATATCACCAGAGGCAATAAGTGCTGGTAACACATCATACTCACCCCCTTCAATATTTATTTTGATGAGGTTGATTTTATCTACATCCAATGCTTTGATGCACGGAGCAATAGAGCGAACCTCAACACGTTCTGTATTACCCTTGGCCAGTGGCGATGAAAAGCTTGAGGCGTTTTCCGCAAGGGAAATATCAAGCCAACCATCGGACGAAGAAAGGCCATAGTTAAAGCATTTCACCTTGGGGATATCTGAGAAACGCAAGACACATTTATCGTAAAACGCCTTGACCGGTTCAAAAATATAGATATTGCAATTATATTTTTCATAAATATCGGCGGCAAAATCTCCCTGGTACCCACCCAGATCAAAAACAACGCTATTTTCATCAAGCGGGTAATTCAGTCTGAGGGTTTTATCACCTTCATCCCTGAACCATCTTTTCGCTTCCAGGAGAAAACTATCCTTCTTAATATGAACTTTATAAAGAAGGATGAGCCTTGCAACTACTTTCTTAAGAAAACTCATTTCTTCCTCATTATAGATTTTTTGCCAGGATTTCAAAAGCTTCCGGGGTGGCGTAATGATGATTACCAATAAAAAGCCCAAATTGATCAATGTGCTCCGAGTTCTTCAAAACCCCATGAACTTCAGAGTCAAAATATTTAACCACTTCATTCTTGGCAAAGTTTCCGGCAACAATAGGACGGCACTCAAAACCAAACGCAGTCAGCTTCGAAACAAGCACCTTGCGAGTCAGCTTGCTCCCAGGACGAATAACCAGACTAAAACCGAACCAGCTCGACGCACCGATCTCTCGCTGGATAAGAACGTCGGGATGATCTTTCAAGACATTTTGTAAAAGCGCACCATTCTTACGACGCTCGTCGATAATACTTGGCAAGCGTTTGACCTGCTCAATACCCAACACCCCCTCCAACTCCAGGGGACGAACGTTGTAGCCCGGTAACACGAAGCGAAACGACTCTTCAAATGGGTCGTCACTCTTCTCGCTACAGACCAGATTCTCCTTGGGCAAATTACGGGTCCAGCCGTGAGCACGCAACGAAAGCAGAATCTGATAAAGCTCTTCATCATCAGTGACGATAAGCCCACCTTCCATAGTGGAGATGTGATGGCTGAAGAAGGAACTGAAGCTGCCCATCACGCCAAAGGTGCCCGCCTGTTTGCCCTCGTAGGTCGCGCCCATGGATTCGCAGTTATCCTCGATCAGGACGATGCTGCGCTCACCGATAATCTGCTGTATACGCCCAAAGTCATTCGGGTTACCCAACAAATTCACCGCCATGATGGCCCGAGTCTTGTCAGTGACCGCAGATTCCAACGCATCCAGATCGTAGTTCAGCGTTTCAAGATCGATATCAACAAACTTGATCTTCAAGCCGTATTGATACAGTGGATAGTAGGTGGTGCTCCAGGATACAGCCGGGACGATAACTTCATCACCGCGCTTGAGCTTGAGAGAGGCATTTTTTGTATAAAACAACGCAGCGACCATCAGCAGGTTGGCTGAAGATCCGGAGTTCACCATGACGCAGTGGTTACTCCCTACATACTGTGCAAAGTCACGCTCAAAGGTTTTAACATGCTCGCCCATGGTGAACATGCCCGAGGCAATGACACGTTGCATTGCTTCAAGCTCTTCCTTTTCCCAGGAAGAAGTGGCCAGCGGAAACTTGATGCTCATTGAACGTGCTCCAGATAATAGCGATACGTCTTTTCAACGCCTTCTTGCAAACTATGGGATGGTTGCCATCCCCACTGCTCCTGACGCTCGATACTCACCAGCTTGCGGGCCATTCCGACAGGCTTGCTGAGGTCATGCTCAAATTGGCCGTGATAGTCCATGACTGCCGCCACGGCCTGATAGTACTCATTAATCGAGTAATCATGTCCCAGGCCAACGTTCATGTAGGCAGGCAGCGATTCGAAGTGTTCGACAGCATGAACAATGGCATCGGCCAGATCACCGCCATACATGAACTCACGCCGCGCATTGCCATCCCCCCATATTTCTACCGACTCATCCCCATTTGATTTTGCAGTGTGAATCTTGTGGATAATGGCCGGCAGAAGATGGGAGTGCTGTGGGTCAAATTTGTCAAAACAGCCGTAGATATTGCAGGGAATCAATGTCTTGTATTGAAAAGCCGCATCTTCTTTCATGATGTACTCGCACAAGCGTGCGGTAGCCACCTTGGCAAGCGCGTACCCTTCGTTGGTAGGTTCCAATTCGCCCTTGAGCACCATTTCCTCGGCCAATGGCTCCGAATGGTTACGCGGATACATGCAGGAACTGCCGAGATTGATCAAGCGCTTGATACCCGCCTTACGAGCTGCCCAAACGATGTTTCGCCCCATATCCAGGTTATCCAGAAGGAAGGAAACCGGCTCCCTGATGTTCGCCTGGATCCCACCTACTTTGCCAGCGGCGTGGATAACCATGTCCGGCTTGTATTTTTCGAGATACGCCTGTACTGCTGAAAAATCTCGAAGATCCAGCTCGGTGCTACGCGGTGCCAGCACTTCAAAGGCGCAAACCCTGGGGTGGTCGAGCACATTGCGCCCTACCATTCCGCCCCCGCCAGTCAACAATATTCGCATTTTGCTCATGGGTAGCAGGCCATATCTTATTCGTTATAACTGAACGTGGTGTAACCATGTTTTTTGATCAGCTCATCACGCTCAGCACTCTTCAGATCTTCGCGCACCATTTCGCTGACGAGCTCGCTGAAACTGATTTTCGGAGTCCAGCCCAGTTTGGTTTTCGCTTTCGAGGCATCGCCCAGCAGCGTTTCAACCTCTGTCGGACGGAAGTAGCGAGGATCGACGGCAACAATGCACTTGCCCTCGTCGTCATAGCCCTTCTCTTCTTCGCCCTTGCCCTTCCAAGTGATGTGTATACCCAGTTCCTGAGCAGCAGCATTCACAAAGTCACGAACGCTATACTGAACACCCGTCGCGATCACGAAGTCTTCAGGGTTTTCTTGCTGGAGCATCAGCCACTGCATCTCGACATAGTCTTTGGCATGTCCCCAGTCACGTAGCGAGTCCATGTTGCCAAGGTAGAGGCAGTCCTGCAGTCCCAGCTTTATGCGAGCCAGGGCACGGGTGATTTTCCGGGTCACGAAAGTTTCGCCACGCATCGGGCTTTCGTGGTTGAACAGAATCCCGTTGCACGCATAGATTCCATAAGCCTCCCGGTAGTTGACCGTGATCCAGTAGGCATACAGCTTGGCAACCGCATAAGGACTACGCGGATAGAAAGGAGTCGTCTCCTTTTGCGGGGTTTCCTGAACCAGACCGTACAGTTCGGAAGTAGAAGCCTGATAGAAGCGAGTCTTCTTCTCCAGACCCAGAATTCTGATGGCCTCCAGGATTCGCAACGCACCCAAGGCATCAGAGTTGGCCGTGTATTCCGGCTCCTCAAACGAAACGGCAACGTGGCTCTGTGCTGCCAGGTTGTAGATCTCGTCGGGCTGCACCTTCTGGATGATGCGCGTCAAACTGGAGGAATCGGTCATATCTCCATGGTGCAGGAAGAAAGGCAGGCCCTTTTCATGCACATCGTGGAACAGGTGATCGATTCGAGCCGTATTGAAGAGCGAACTACGGCGCTTGATGCCGTGAACTTCGTAACCTTTGTTCAAGAGTAGCTCGGCCAGATAGGCTCCGTCCTGACCGGTGACGCCGGTTATGAGTGCTATTTTAGTCATTTGCTCTTCCATAATTGTCTTCAAATCGGACGATATCATCTTCACCTAAATAACTGCCTGACTGAACTTCGATAATTTCAAGCTCAACCATGCCGGGATTCTTCAGACGATGCATCTCCCCGATCGGGATGTAAGTAGATTGGTTTTCACTCAGGAGGAATGTTTCATTACCTCGACTGACTTCGGCAGTGCCCTTGACCACGATCCAGTGCTCTGCACGATGATGGTGTTTTTGCAGCGATAACGACGCACCCGGTTTCACACCAATACGCTTGACCTGGAAACGCTCGCCCCGGTCGATGCTGTCATACCACCCCCAAGGCCGCAGTACCTTGCGATGGGACACAGCCTCACTGCATTTCTCTTTGTCCAACTGCGCAACAACGTCCTTGACCTGCTCCACGTTGTTTTTATGCGTAATCAGCACGGCATCAGGCGTGTCGATAATCAAAAGGTTATCGGTACCCAGCGCTACAACCGGACGATAGGGTGCATGCACAAAAGTGTTGCTCGAATTGTGCACGGTTCCCTTTCCATGAACCCGATTACCGGCCTCATCAGCCTCTGTCAGCTCCGCCAGAGAGTTCCAGCTGCCAACATCGCTCCATTGACTATTGAATGGGATGACGGAGACATTGTGATGATGCTCCATCACCGCATAATCGATACTCTGTGCCCGGCACGCGGAGAATGCATCGGCTTGCGGGCGAATGAACGTCGTCGAGCCCGAGATGGTTTCACTTGTAGCCGCTTCCAGACTGGTCCGGCACTGCGCCAGGATGTCCGGTGCGTAGTCCTCCAGCGCCTGAATCAGCGTGCTGGTCTTGCACAGAAAGATACCGGCGTTCCACAACACATTACCGGCAAGCAACAGACGCTGTGCGCTACCCAGATCGGGCTTTTCGATGAACTTCTCGACATTCCTGGCGGGACCAGAATTGCTGGCACCTTGTTCGATATAACCATAGGCGGTCGAAGGGAAGCTCGGCACTATTCCAAATGTGACAATAGCGCCCGCCTCAGCCTCGCGGATACCGGTGGCTACGGTTTCTGCAAAATACCGAGCGTCCGGTATGTGATGATCAGCCGGACAGAACAGCAGCAGATTACGCCCCTCGCGCTCGCACTGGAGCGCGGCCAGAGCCATCGCCGGGGCAGTGTTGCGGCCACAAGGCTCAAGCAGTATGGAACCATTTGCACTGCCGGACTGCAGCGACTCAGACACCAGGAAACGATGTTCATCGGCAGTCACCATCATCACATGGTCTGCGAGCCCCGCCACGCGATCAAGCGTCAATTGCAAGAGGCTTTTACCGTCAATCAGCGGAACAAACTGCTTGGGAAAGCTTTTGCGCGATAGGGGCCATAGCCGGGATCCCGAACCACCGCATAAAACAACGGGCGTAATTGAGTTGAAGGTCATGGGTGGTCTGCTTGAAAACCTTGATAATTCGCCAGGGGACGCTCCCCAAGTCAGTTGTCGCAAGACAAAGGAGCCATTTTAACAGAATGTCCTTTTGTCCGGTCCTCTGAAGGCCGCAAAAAAGTGAGCACGAGACTAATGGCCACTCCCGGTGATTTCGTATGCGCTGCAATTTCGAGCACAGTCCGGGTGCCGCCCCCCCCTGAGAGGCAGGCGGCATGTTCGCTATCTATCTAGCTTTTATCTGCACCAGACAAAAACCATATATTCACGACCTGTTTGTCTGGAAGTGGCGAGCAGCCAGCCCCAACGCATCATCAACCGTCAACGGCGGCTCCCACCCAAGGACCTGACGGGTCTTTTGAATATCCACCTGCAACGATCCGCACAGACGCTGCGCCAGAGCATCACGGCCCAACATACGCGCCACGCCGCTCAGACAAGCTTGAGGAACAGGTAACAGGAATGCAGATTTGCCCAGCGCCCGTGCCATCCGTCGAAGTAATTGGGTCGTCGACAGATCCTCTCCATCACTGACCAGGAAGACCTGATCCGCAGCGTCGGGATGCTCCAGACAAGTCACGATCAGATCGACCAACGTGCCCAATGCAACCAGGCTGCGCTGGTTATGGATTGCGCCAAGCGGCAAAGGAATGCCCTTGCTCAACCATTTCATCATGTTTCGGAAGTTGGCTTTCACTCCCGGCCCATAAACGAGGACAGGGCGTATGATCACGATCTCCATCCCGGTTTCAGCCGCTATTGACCACAACCCCCGCTCAGCCTCCAGTTTGGAAACGCCGTAAGGATCGGATGGCGCAGGCACATCATCCGCCGTATAGGGTTTACCAGGCTCGGTCCCCTCGCCATTGACCTTGATGGAGCTGAGAAAGACAAAGCGCCTTACCCCGGTTTCAGCTGCCTGGCGAGCCAGATGAAGCGTGCCTTCAACATTGGCGCGCCGAAACTCAGCCAAAGGATCGCCAGCCTTCTCCTGCATTACATGCACTCGGGCAGAGCAATGCACGATCGTATCGATGTCGAGCAGAGCTTCCCGCCAATCGACACCCGGCCCAAGATCGCTCACCACACAGGCTTCTGCACCGGGAGCAATCGAATTAGGCAAGCGTCGGTAAGCCCCCCTGGGTCGATGATTGCCATCCGCCAGTAAGCGAGCCAGCAATTCCCGCCCGACAAAACCACTGGCCCCCGTCAACAACAGATTCATATCAGACTTTGCGCCATACGGTGCGATTGATGTAGCCGGTGTAACTGAGCACCACACGCACCACCTGCATCGACACCGGACCGCCCTGATAATCCGGGACCAATGGAATCATCCGATGCTGGCGATCATGCTGGCTGGTGATGACCTTTACTGCCGCCATCATCGACGCCTTGTCCAGCCCACTCATGATCAGAGTGCCTTCGTCCATTCCCTCCGGACGCTCATGGGCATTACGCAACGTCACTGCAGGCAGATTGAGCAGCGAAGCCTCTTCGGTGATGGTTCCACTGTCAGAAAGCACGCAGAACGCCTCCATCTGCAGCTTGATGTAATCCAGCAGACCAAAAGGCTTGACGAAACGAATCAGCGGATGATCCAGGGACTCTCCCAAGGCCTCAAGACGCTTGCGTGTCCGCGGATGGGTCGAGACGATCAGCGGATAGCCGTATTCATCTGCCAATGCCCGCAGACTCACCAACAGATCGCGCAGATTGTCGGGAGAGTCGACGTTCTCCTCACGATGGGCACTGACGATAAAGAACTTGCCGGACTCCAGACCACTGCGCTCGAGTACGTCGGACTGACGAATCTTGGGCATGTAGTAGTCCAGCACCTCCTGCATGTGCGAACCGGTCTTGATGATGGTTTCCGGACGAATGCCCTCGGCAATCAGGTAACGCCGGGCATGCTCGGTCAACACCATATTGATGTCCGACAGGTGATCCAGAACCTTGCGATTGAGTTCTTCAGGCACCCGCTGATCGAAGCAGCGATTGCCTGCCTCCATATGAAACACGGGAATCTTGCGCCGTTTGGCTGCAATCACTGCCAGACAGGTATTGGTGTCGCCATACAGCAACAGGGCATCTGGCTGCTCCTGCTCGAACACCGCGTCAGCCTTGGCGATCACTTCGGCTATGGTCTGCGCAGGCGTCTCGCCTGCGGCCCCCAGGAAATGGTCGGGTTTGCGGATTTCCAGGTCATCGAAAAACACCTGGTTCAGCTCATAGTCGTAATTCTGCCCCGAATGCACCAAAACGTGATTGACCTGCTTGTCCAGCTCCGCAATCACCCTGCTCATCTTGATCAGTTCGGGGCGAGTTCCTAGCAGGGTCATGACCTTAAGCATCGAGCTGCTCCTTGATGTAATCGAGCTTGAGCAACAATTGCTTGATGCCCGGAACATCCAGACGCTCGGTGTTGTGAGAGGTGTAGTCATCAAAGTTGGAGATTTTCTCTTCACCTTCAACGAAATATTTCTTGTAGTTCAGGTCACGGTTGTCGGCAGGAATACGGTAGTAGCGCCCCATGTCCTCAGCCTTGGCCATCTCCTCACGTGATACCAGCGACTCGTAGAGTTTTTCGCCATGACGGGTACCGATCACCCGGACAGGGTTTTCCCGGTCGAACAGCTCCTTGAGCGCCTGAGCCAGCTCACCGACAGTCGAAGCCGGCGCTTTCTGGACAAAAAGGTCACCCTGCTGTCCATGCTCAAAGGCATGCAGCACGAGGTCCACAGAGTCTTCCAGCGACATCAGGAAGCGGGTCATGTTCGGATCGGTGACCGTCAGCGGCTCGTTGGTCCGAAGCTGGTCGACAAACAGCGGAATCACGGAACCACGAGAGGCCATTACGTTGCCATAGCGGGTAGCACAGATGACGGTGCCGCCATCAGGAATCATGCGGGACTTGGCAACCATCAGCTTTTCCGCCATCGCCTTGGAGATACCCATGGCATTGATCGGATACACCGCCTTGTCGGTGCTGAGCACCACCACGCGCTTGACTCCGCGATCGACAGCGGCATTCATGACATTCTCGGTCCCCTGCACGTTGGTTCGCACCGCTTCCATGGGGTAGAACTCACAGGAAGGCACCTGCTTGAGCGCGGCGGCATGGAAGACATAGTCCACACCCACCATGGCCTGCTTCAGGCTATCGTAGTCACGTACGTCTCCGATGTAGAACTTGACCTTGTCATTGGCCAAGGCGATGCGCATGTCCTCCTGCTTCTTCTCATCACGAGAGAAAATGCGAATTTCACGCACATCAGTATTGAGAAACCGCCGCAACACCGTATGACCAAATGAGCCGGTGCCACCGGTGATCATCAATACCTTGTCGTTGAACATAGAACCTTCCAAATCGTATACAACCCCGAAGGGTCAGGAAAATATCGACCAAATCCCCTGCCGTTCAACCGCCCGGACGGCTGGCATGCATGCGCTTGATCAACGCCGGCCAGGAATCTGCACTATAACCCGTCGCTTCACGAAAACACCGACCATCAAGGGAGCGGTCAATCACCAGCGCGTCATCCGGCTGAATCTCGATGTTCCTGTCGTACTCATTGGCGACCATGCGCAACAACTCCAGCTTGTTAACCGGCTCGGCTGCCACATGATACAACCCGTACAGTTCAGGGTTGGGCAGGACATAATCCTTCATCACGCGTGCCAGTTCCACCGTGGGCAATCCGGAGAAAATCGCCCTGGAGAACCCCTTGACGCTTCCCGTCTGGGAGAGGAACCAGTCGATCAACGCATAATTGGAGCCCAACTCATGACCGATGATCGATGTACGCAGGGTAATTGCATGAGGCAGACCAGAGAGTTCGCCAATATATTTGGACTTGCCGTACAAGTCCTCGGCATCGGATACGTCTGACTCCAGGTAAGCCCCCTTCCGGCCGGAGAAAACGCAGTCGGTGCTGACATGGATCAACCGGGCCCCCATCAGTTCGCAGAAGCGCGCAAGACGGTGCGGCAGCATCGCATTGATAGGCAGCGCGGTCAGAGGATCCTGCGCATCCGCCAATTGCTTGATCAAACCGACACAATTGATCACGACATCCGGACGAACTGTCGAGAGCGCAGCAGCAAGCGCATCCTGATCCAATACGTCGACCCCCGTCAGCAAACGGGAATGGTCAGTCTTGGGAAAATGCTGCAGCGCGGACGCATTACGCATCGTTCCCCAGACCTCATGCTGGGCATCATCACCGAACACACGAAACACGGCATGACCCAGCATGCCTGTAACGCCAAGTACCAGCACTTTCATCTCAGATTGCCCTGTCTTTTGATTCATGGCCGAGCAATTGCACCAGGACTTCAACCTGGCGATTCATATCGAAATGCTCGTCAAAATAAGTACGCCCCGAACGACCCATGGCTTCACGCTCGGATGTCTGTAGAGCTTTCATCCGTCGAATATTGGCGACCAGTGGTTCTACCTGCTCAGCGTCGGATGCAAACCCTGCTCCGGCCTCCAGGATCACGCGCGCCCCTTCGCCACTGACACTGGCGATAACAGGACGCCCAGAGGCCAGGTAAGCCTGAATTTTACTCGGAACGGTTTGGGCAAAAATAGCCTCATCGGTAAGCGAAACCAGCAACGCCGACGCCCGCTCAAAAATCTGCGGCATGGCGCTCATGGGATAACGTCCGGGTAATATCAGATTATCCAATCCATGGGATGACTGTTGCGACTCAAGCCATCGAAACCGACTCCCACTCCCGATGAGCACCAGGCGAATAGACGGGTCATCGCGTAGCTCGATAGCGGCCTGAACCAGGGTATCCAGACTCTGGGCCATCCCCAGATTACCCGCGAATACGACGCAGAAGTGATTATCCAACACGTCAAGCAATCCTTGTTCGACCGGCGTGTTGCTTTCGATATCCGCGTTGTAGGAGTTGGGATGATAGACAATCTTGCGCCTATCGGCATAGCGCGCCACCGGCTCGAAAAATGCGCGTGACTGTACCAGCAGCACATCACAGCAACGGTAGATAGCCTTGACCATCCAGCCCACGGCACCGAGAGCGTACCGACTCTTGACGAACCCTGTCGCAGCAAGACTTTCAGGCCACAGATCCTGCACCCACAAGGCCAGCCTGGCGCCCTTGAGCCATTTGAGCACAATGGCTGGAATGGCCTGGGTGATGGGCGAAGGCGCGAACACCAGGATAGCGTCGAACTTGTGCTTGCGTAGCTGCCAGGGGAAATACACAAGGCCAGCGAGCAGAAATGACAGGTAGTTGAGAATAAGGTTTCTGGCGCCCCCATGACCGCGCGGCCATAGTGGCACCCGTACGACATCAACGACGCCGAGATACTTCTCGCGCTGTACCCCACCAGCGGTATAACCATCCAGAATCTTGCCATCTGGATAGTTTGGCTTTCCGGTGGCTACAGTGACCTCATGCCCTTGCTCCACCAACTTTGAAACTATGTCATTTATGATGAAACTTTCCGGATAAAAGTACTGACTGAGCATTAATATCCGCATCTTTAAAGCTCTTTATTTTTCAACACGGAAAAAAATAGCTCCTTGTTGGCATCGATAGAAACCTGATCGGTGAGCTTCTCGACGGCCTTTTCATACACTAACTCACAAAAATGGTTGCGTTCCTCACTCCCCATTCGTGCAAGCTGATCAATTTTATCGGAAAATGCCTGAGATTTTTCCAGTGGAAAATCCCACCCCAGCCCTTCCTCCTCAAGGTTTCGCCATGGGGTCTGATCGCTGATAAGAACAGGAGTGCCCACACTGATAGACTCCGCGATAACATGACCGTAATTTTCTCCCTGAGTCGGAAGAATAAATAAATCGTACGCCGCAAATTTATTTTTTACATCTTCAGGGAGAACATTGCCACAGTAATCAACTTTTATATTCGATGGCAATCGAGCAATGAGCGTTTCACACTCAGCCCAATACTCAGGGTCTTCCTTGGGGCCATATATATCAAATACCACACTCTCTTTCACGTTCATCAATACAGCCAATGCATAGCTCAAGTTTTTGATACGAACAATACGTGAAAGAAAAATTATCCTCAGAGATCCTTTCTTCGAATTTTCTTCGCTAGCCACTGTCGAGTCACGCGAGGGCTTTGCACCTACTGGGCTTGGCAAGTCCATTGCCACCGAAACATCATCTCGTTTAAGCCAGGATAGCTTATTTAAAAAATCCTCTTTCTCGTACTCACTGGAAGCTTGAAACTTCAGCCCTCGATACAGACGAGAAAAAACAAATTTATAAACTCTCTTCTTGAGTCTTTTTATATCCAAAGCACCCTTGGAAAATTCCCCTCTGGGTGCCAGCACTACAGGTTTATCTGTTGAGCGAAGCAACAAACGTCCAAGCAATGGCTTCAAAGTAAAAATCGGATCAAAGAAACTATTAAGGTATACGAGATCATGTGATGTAGACGAAACAACCCTGGCCATATCCTTGATCGTACACTTATCAGGCGTCGTATAGTAAACCTGAGCATTGCCAACTTTTTGCCATACATTGACAGCAATAGATGGATAGCTTTCAGGCTCATCCTGATCACGGTCACGCGTTATAATCAAAAACTCAATTGATTCATGAAGACTGTCGGCCATATTCAAAAGCGTCCGCAACGGACCGCCAGCCTTATATCCCGGTATATAATACCCAACAAAAGTCAGCACCTTGACTTTCCGACCTGTTTCAGCCCTCACAACACCACCCCATACACCCTGTACGTGCAACTAAAGGCACCGTACGAAATTTAATACTCCTGCGCACAGCCAGAGGAGAAAACATGAGCCTCCAGCCAATATCCGTCACAAACATCAAGAAATCGGGTTATTAACATTGATAATGGTACCATCTTTAAGAAACTGAAAACTCAAGCCATAGAGCCAGAGCAGCCACAAGAAAATCAATTTCTCTGTCCCATCAGAAGAGCCTCACGATTCCCCTTCACGAAAAAAAACTTCAGCAACCCAGCCAAGAACAAAATACCATATGCCAATAAAATCACCATTGACACAATCTTGTTACTTGCGCTCTCAGAAAAAAACATCGCGCTTGGAAAAAATGCGCTACAAACACCTAGGAACAACAAACCTTGAGGCCTGAAATCAATCCGCACAAGACGATTCATTCTGAAGAACATCACTGCACAGGAGAGCCCACCTACTATCAACAGCACCAGCGGAATAGCAACTCTATAACATTCAAATTGGGCCGCAAAAAATACACCTACAAAAACACCCACACCACCTATCGCATAGGGAACGAATAGCGAACGAGTATTCATTTTTGAATGTGCTGCCATCGATAGCAGATTTGCAGACATACGAAAAAACTCGACCCATATCCCAAAAACGACAAATATTGATGAGCGCGAATACTCGGAGCCAACAAGTATCTCGACCAGATAGAGAGCTAAAAAAGAAACAAACAGCGCCAAAAAGAAGTATACCGGTAGCAAAACGCTTATCATACCCGACAAGGCATTTTCAAAAATTTTGTCATCGTTCATATTCCTATAAAGCGCCGGGTACAGCCACTGCATGACAATACTTTCAAAAGAACTCGATATCGATGTCGCTATCGACATCCCCACACCGAAAAAACCCAGAAACTCGAGATTTATATAGTTCTCGATCAGGAGCCGATAGGATTGCCCCTGCAACCACAAAAAAAGAACGCTCAAGGCCAGCGGAAAGGAAAACAACGAAATCGCTTTTATATTCTTGAATCGAACATATTCCACGACCGCCTTAAAATCAAATCGATGTTCTATTCTTTTTAAAAAATAAAGCATGCCAACAATAGCAAGCAGACCGACACCTAAAACCTGGCCAAAAAACCAGAAAATTGCACTCACATGCCCCAAGAGAACCAGAGCCGAAGAAAACAATAACGCACAAAAAGATGACAACACCGTCAGCACAGAGAACACTACATGCCTACCCAATAAATTTATCATTGGTATGACAGTTTGATTCCAGGTATTAAAAAAAACAAAGCCCGGAATAGCCAACGCCAAAAGAATATAATTCATTGAGCGCGCCACGCCAAAAAACGGTAGCACGAGAACCAAGAATAGAGAGAGCAACGTCGCAAGCAATACATACATAAAATAAACAACTAACTTATTCAGTATAACACCTGAGGCATACCACTCATGCGTCTTCCTGTTAATATATTGCCCTACTGGATTTATTAGAAAAAGCCCAAAAAATCCGGTAAGCGTCACAATAATATAAAGATTACCTATTTCTGAAGTACTGAGAAATGCTGTTGACACCTTGATACTTGCGAGCATTACTGCAACCTGAAGCAGTCGTCCCAGCGCAAGAGAAAAAAAGTTTCTGTCCAGGCTACCTATCATTTGAAACAATCCTTGACACCACCCTTGCAAAGGTACCACTACGAAACTGATCGGCGCTTTCAGATTTCAGAAATTTTTCGATAGCACGCTGATATTCCGAATATTGGTCGCCCGACATATTTACCATAAAATCATATAGATCTTCATAGGAAGAAAACTGAGTTCTATCGATAAAGCAACTGCCAGGAATGTGTTCACGTACATTGTTAGCCCCCCAATATACAGGAACACACCCGGCAAAGAAACAGTCAAATATCTTTTCGGTTATGTACCCAGGGATATCTCGTCCATTTTCGTAACAAATGGCAAATCTATAATTCTCCAGAACATCCTTTTTCCTAACCACCATACCTTGGTATGAGCGCAATTTTGGCGCAAGCCATCTCGTAAGTGGCTTAATCCTATTTAGCGCCCTGACTAATTTCACTCCAGAAAATCGATAGTGATCCCAACCGACCCCATACAAGTCGAAATCATTTACATGATTCTTCTCAAACCAGTTAATTGCATTGACTCGCTCACTATACAGCTCAAGCGGATGGGAGACTTTTTTATTGCCTGCGATGAGTGCGCAGAGTTTCCTTTTGTTCCCCCCGCCCCCACCAATCACTTCAGGGAACTTATGTGAAAAATTCATCTTGAAATACTTAATTCCATCGACAAATTCGTCATGCCAGGTAAATATTTTGCTAAAATACTTATGCTTTTCCAAATCCCAGTTATCGGGCCGTATAATCTCACTTTCAAAAATCAACAAATATGATTTACTGCGCGCCTCAATATCAGGCAGCACTGTAGGCATATCAAGATATATCACAAACTCAGAGTCCTCGATCTTATTTATATCCGAAGTCGCCAAATCATACCCTAGAGAAAACAGCTCCGCTTTCAAGGAAAAAAAAGCGTGAAGAAAATCATCTCTATTGGCAATAGCGTCATCGAGATCGAAAATACGATTCTGCTGATAAAATCCATCAATACCGAATGACGCCTTTTTCATTCCTTACCCTTACTTTTATACAGCTTCATAAAATAAATATAAAAACCATACCGATGAAATAATGGGCTCAATGACTCAACACCATGCCCTGAAAAGCCCTATCCCGCACCATGACCCCAGAACCATTACCGAAGAGAAGCCCCATGCACGGCCTTGAGGAAACGGGATAGGATTACACTCTGTAAATACCGCTGATAGCCAATTCAGCATCATCCCACCCGCGTTTCTTACAATCCTCTCACGCAGCCGTGCTCGTTGCAGATGAAATTGTAACCTGTGGTGCCTTGGCCTGCACCCTGCCACAGGGCCAACCAACCCGACATACTGTGGTAGGCATTAAGTTTTACTCGGTCAATGCAGGTGCAAGAGGCCTGAGACGTTAATGAGACAAAATCCAATTGTACTGGTGCATATGGTTCTGACTAATAGATCAGCAAACTGCTTGCCTCCACATATACCACCGAACCGGCTAATCCTGTGGTTTACCATTCGCTTCCGACAGCAGAAAAATCACCTGCAGATGCAATGACGGCGCCAGCGGCGGTAGCTACTCGCACGGCTCGACCCGGTAAATGGTCCAGACAGACCACCGCCAACAGCAGCCCGGTAAAGGCCGGAGGGCAAGATGCGTTGCTCGTTGATCGCCTCGGGGAGTTCGACGGACAGGCCCAAGCAACAGACGATGATCGACAACACGAAGGTGAGCGCCAGGCCCGACTACAGGTCGATATTGCCCGGCTCGCGCTCCAGCGCCTGACAGTACAGATGCTCGGCATCGTCCCAGCGCTTCAGGTTACGATAGGCACGAGCCTGGCGGATCAGTGAGTCGTAGGAGGTATCGGCGAAGGCGGCGAGCGGCCACAGTAATTGGCTGCACAGCGCAACGCCCAGCTCAGCTGTCTTTCAGCGGGTCGACGAAAAAAGACAGATCAAGATCCAAAGTGGGCTGGCACCGGTCAGGACGACCGATGCCAGGTTCGCAGCGTTACTCGGCCGCTTCCGCACCGCCCAGGCCACCGGCCTTGGACATGATCAGGACGATGAAATCTTCGACCGGCATTTTCTGCCCGTTGAATTCCACCTGGCCCGCAGCGTAGTGCAGCTTGGAAACGATATCCGTACCCTCGATGGTTGCCATCTCGGTGGAGACCGCCATGGTACCGGCCATTTCACTGGCCATCGACGCCTGCTGGGCGATCTGCTTGGGATCGGTCTGGCCTTCGAGCTGCGCCTGCACACCGGCCAGGTCGGCGATCATCGGTTTGGACAGCGACAGCTTGGCGTCCAGTTGCGACACCAATTGCTTGCCCAGTTCCAGTGGCGGCAATTGCGTGGACGACGGGTTGTCCAGGTTCACCAGCAGGTTGAAACGGCTCTCGCCATTGGCGGTCTTGAACGAGAAGTTTTCCAGTGCGATCTGCGGCTTGCCGGCCAGCAGTTGCTTGATGTCGGCCTGGGCCTTGATCTGCTGCTCGGCGCTCAGCTCAGGTACCGGCGGCACATCCTCACCCTCGGCGGTGGCGTGTTGCATGGCCTTCAGTTCGGCCTGGTACATTTCAGTCAGGGAACGGATCGCCGGAATATCCAGGTTCTTCGCGCTCAGGTTCATTTTCGCGCTACCCACCGACTTGCCGTTGTAGCCGATGTCGCCAACGGTGTAGTCCAGACGACCAGCCAGGACGTTACCGGTGGCTTCCAGGGCGTCTTTCTGTTCGAAGTCCTTGACCGTCACCACCGCAGGTTGCTCACCGTAGGTGATCTTGGCGTTGCTCAGTTCCAGGGTGTTGCCGCCCAGGTAGAAACCGAAGTCGCTCTTGCTCAGGTCGCTGGCCAGGGTCAGGCCACCCAATTCGACCGATACCGGGCCGTTCTCTTCGGACTGCGCGGAAATCTTCAGGCTGTTCATGTAGCCATTGACCTTGATTTTCGCTGCCTTTTCGGTGCCGGCCAGGTTCAGGTTAAGCCCGGAAAACTTCACCGAACTCTTGTCGTCCGGGGCGAAATCCAGTGGGATCAGTTCGAGGTTGCCATCGATCGAACGGTCGTAACTCAGCGCGACCGTGCCCTTGAGCGGCGCGGCGCCCTTGGCGGCGTCAAACCACTTGGCGGTCAGGTCGTTCTTTTCCAGCTCATAGTTGCTGTTGAGCAACACAGGCATCAGCTTGAACGACTTGAGCCGCGACCACGGCAGCGGGCCGTGCTCGATATGGTCGACGAACAGCAGCTCGACGTCCTTGTTCCCTTCGCTGAGCTGCAGATTCTGCAGCTTGAGCCGGTAATGTGCGGTGCTGGTGAACAGATTGCGCTCCAGCGATACCAACTCGATGCTCGCGCTGGCGCCGCCACTGCTCATGGAAGTCTTGAGCTGGGCGTTGGCGTCCTGGATCGAGGAATTGAGTACCCCTTCCAGCTGATTGCCGGTGTACCACGCCCCGGCAGTGCTCAAGGCACCGACCACGACGACAAACCCTAACAGTACGCCTGCTGATTTATTCATGAATTGACCCGATCAGATATCCGTTGTGTTGAACAGTGCTGGTCTTCCCTGAACCCTTGACCGGGTTCGGCTCGACGGCGCCCCGAAAGCGCGCAGAGTAGCATTTGCACCAAGACGGGTGCACCTGCCGTTCCGGCACCGGCCTGTGACGCAGAAAGCAAAATAAGCGGAAAGACACGCGCCGCCCGAACGGTTCGCCGGGCAGCGGTAGGATGGACCTCAGGCCGAAGCCCCGGTTCCAGGCCGGTATACACTCAGGAGAATTGTGTTTCCATATCGTCCAACTGGTGGTCGAAGGTCTTCAGCCGCACGGTCCAGGTGTACACCATGACCTCGAAGTCGCGATTGATCACCACACCGTCCGCCGAGTCGTTGCGCGGATCGCAGACGTCCAGCAGATAACGCTCGCGGGCCATGGCACTGGCGACATCGGCCAGCTCACGGGCATTGTTCAGCCAGTGGCGCTCGTCACGGGCCACCTCGCGGTCGAGTTTCAGACATTGGCTTTTCAGGGTTTCCAGGCTTTTCTCCAGCGGCGTGCCGGTCAGCTCGCCCATGACTTCCTGGAAGGTCCGCCCGGGCTGCCAGTAACTGCCCCAGAAATAGCGGTCAAATACGGTTTCGACCCGACGCAGGGCGACCTTGGTGTCCCAGACCAGGACCAGGGTCTTGCTCTGTGACAGCTGTCGCTTCTTGATCTGCTGGCTTTGGTAACTGGCCCAGGCCACCACCACGATGGACATCACCGCGATCAGCGCACTGACGCTGTCGAGGAACACCAGCGCCTTGTCGATCTGGTGGGCAAGCATCACGCCATAGAAGTACGCCGCCGACAGCAGCACCAGGACGACCACCGCACACCAGAAACCGGGAGCATAAGGGTTTTTCATTATTAGAATCCCCATCAGGCCACGCAGGCCGCATGGGGAGATTCACCCGAAGCCCCGAAACGACGGCGGCCAGCCGATATTCAGAGCATAGCAATGGACTTGGGGGGACGGCGTAAGACCGAAGCTCGTTCGTCCGAAGTTCTGCCGACCAGCAAGGAGCAGCTCAACCGCGCACGGGAATGAGAACGCTCTGCGTATTCTCGTTATTCGCCGCGTCTTTCATGACAAACTCCAGTTCATGTTCATAACCGGAATCGGCAGGTATCAATACCTGGCAACGCATGTACTTGGCAGATGTACGCACAACCGGAATTACCTGCCCACCCGACCGGACAAGCGCTCCGTGAGGGACCGGGAAGTTGATCCCGTCATCATCGACTCGGAACAGCACTTCAACTGCCTGGCCGGCCTTGATCACACGCGAATCGAGACGTAGCTCGCCCAGCCGTGGGATGTCCGATGAGACAGAAGGTCGTGGTGGCGTCAGATCCAGCATATTTTCAGAAGCAAAAAATCCTGGATGACGCTCCGTCATCAGCAGGTCTTCCACCTGCTCCTTGATGTGATGCCCCAGCCAGTCTTGCATTTCGAGCATTCGGGTTTGCATGTCCTGCTGATTTCTCAGCAACGCAGTGCGCAAAGAGTTCATTTCCTGGAGTTCCAGGCTCCGCTCGATACGCTGGCTGTCCAGCGCAGAGATCACCTCCTTCATTTCTGCGTCACGCCTCTGGACGACATAGACGCACCAGGCGATAACACCGGAGGCAACGATGCTGATGACCGTACAAACTACCGAAAGAGTATCGGAATCCATGTTCTGCTGATTTCCTGACAGTGGCTGACAAGGCAACGATTATACGTTGCCGTCTGACCGGTTCCCGATTCACTTGCCAGCTGTTGCGGACGTGCTTTCCCAACCACCGCCCAATGCCAGGAACAGCTCGATCTGGCTCATCGCCACCTGGGTGTTGGCCGAAGCCAACTGCGCCCGCACATCGGTGTAGGTACGGGTGGCCTGCAGGTCGGCGAGGAACGAGGCTCGGCCGGCGGCGAAGAAGCGGTGCGTCTGCTCTGCGGCCAACTTGGCCGACTGCTCGGCATCGGCCAGGGCATCGCGGCGGTCGAGTTGCGCGGTGTACTGGGCCAGGCTGGTCTGGGTCTCGCGGATGGCGTTGAGCACCACGCCGTCGAAATGCGCCAGCACGCCCTGGGTGGTGGCTTCGGCTTCGCGGATACGCGCGCGAGCGCCGTTGGTCGGTACCGTCCAACTGATCGCCGGGCCGAAGCCCCAACGGTTGGTCGACGGCTCGCCGAGGTCTTTGGCGAAGCCGACCGTGCCCACCGTCGCGCCGATGCTGATGTTCGGGTACAGCTCGCCGGTAGCGACGCCGATCCCGGCAGTCGCCGCCGCGAGCCGGCGTTCGGCCTGGCGGATATCCGGACGGCGCTTGAGCAGTTCGGCGCCGTCGCCCACTGGCAGCAGTTGAGCGATATGCGGCAGCGCCGCGCAATCGGCGACACCGGCCGGCAGTTGGTCGACCGGCTTGGCCAGCAACATCGACAGCCGATACAGGCCGGCCTGGCGCGCCGCCGTGTAGCGCGGCAGCTCGGCGCGCAGGGATTTGAACTGGGTTTGCGAGCGGGTGACCTGGGTTTCGTCGCCACGCCCGGCATCGCGCAGGCGCTTGGTCAGCTCGGTGCTCTCGGCTTGCAGGTCGAGGGAATGCTCAGCAATCTCACGTTCTTCGTTGGCGGCGCAAACCTGGGTGTAGGAGCGCACCACATCGGCAACCAGGGTGATCCGCGCCACATCGCCCGCCGCCTGGGTAGCATCGGCATTGGCCTTGGCCGCCTCGATGCCCCGCTGCAGGGTGCCCCACAGGTCAAACTGGTAGGACGCGGAAAGCGAGATGTCGGCGACGTTCGCCACCGGTACCTTCTCGGCCAACAGGAAGGCCTGGCCGGACTCCTGCAAACGCTGCGCGCCAGCCTTCATCCCGGCGCTGAAACCACCGGCGGCTTCGGCCTCTTCCACCTGGGCACGGGCCCGCGCCAGACTGGCTGCGGCCACGCGCAGGTCGGTGTTGGAAGCCAGGGCCTGGCGCACCAGTTCATTCAGTTGGGGATCCTGGTAAAGACGCCACCAGTCGGCCGGCACCGGAGCCGAAACGACGTTATCGCTCTCGCCAGCGATCGAGCCCTGCAGGTCCTTGCGCTGCATGGCCGAATCCCTCGGCAGGTGATAATCCGGACCGACCATCGAGCATGCCGACAGCAACAGGCCCAGACCCAGGGTGGTGACTTTCGCCAGCGGTTTCATTGCACGGCCTCAGGCTTGGCTGGCGACTTGGTCGAGTCCTTCGCGTCGTCGATGATCGAGACGGTCGCCGTACGCCCGGCAATCATGCGGAAGTTCTCCGGCACCTCGTCGAAGGCAATCCGCACCGGAATGCGCTGGGCCAGGCGCACCCAACTGAAGGCCGGGTTGACGTTGGGCAGCAAGTTCGAGCCGCTGGTGCGGTCACGGTCCTCGATACCGGCAACGATGCTTTCGACATGACCACGCAAGCGGGCGTTGTCGCCGATCACACGAATATCCACGCGCTGGCCGACATGAATGCCGTCGAGCTTGGTTTCCTCGAAGTAGCCGTCGATATGGAACGAGGCGCTGTCCACCACCGACAGCACCGGGCGGCCGGCAGTGACGAATTCCCGATCACGCGGGGCGCGGTCGTTGACATAGCCGTCCACCGGGCTGCGGATCACCGAACGATCGAGGTTCAGTTGCGCAGCGTCCACCGCCACCCGGGCTTCGGCCAGGGCCGACTCGGCGCGCGCCACCTTCGACTGGCTTTCTTCCAACTGCTCGCCCGGCACCAGGTTGCCCAAACCACGGTTGCGCTTGTACTCGCGCTGGGCCTGGGCCAGGGTTTCCTGGCGATCGGCGGCCGCCGCCTGGGCTTGGCGCAGCGCCAGCTTGAAGCGGTCCTGGTCGATGCTGAACAGCACCTGGCCACGCTTGACCGGCTGGTTGTCACGCACCTGGACCTGCTGGATCAGGCCCGAGACGTCCGGGGCGATCTGCACGATATCGGCACGGATATGCCCGTCACGGGTCCAGGGCGCGAACATGTAGTACATCACCATGCGCCAGATCACGAGACAGGCGAAGGCCACCACGAGCAAGGTCAGGACCACGCGGCCAATGGTCAATAGAGGTTTTTTCATGTCATCAGGTATCGACTGAACGAATCCACAACGCCCAGCAACAAAGCGTAGAGACCGACGTTGAACAATGCCCGGTGCCAGACCAGGCGATAGAAGTGGATGCGCGTCAACAACCCGTGCACCACAAGGTACAAGCCATAGGTGATGCCCATCAGCACCAGCAGCGTGGGCAGGAACACCCCGCTGATATCCACGTCACCGATCATAACGGCACTCCATTGATCCCATAGGGCACGTTGTCCGACTGATCGCCGCTGTCGACGAACTCCACGCCGGGCAGCAATGCCAGGCGCAGTCCGCTCAGCGCGTGCAGCAGGTGTCGGCGGGTCTCGCCGTCGTCCAGCCCCTGGGAACTCAGGGCCCGACGCGTGCGGTCCAGGGTCATCAACAGGGGCGCGGGTGCCGGCAGGCGTTCGCGAGCCTTGAGACAGGCGCGGAAATATTCGCCGACCTCTTCCACCACCTGCTTGAGCAACACGTTGCCCACACCCAAAACACGTGGGGTATAGGCCAGCAGGTCAAGCAGGTTCAGCGCCACGCGCAACTCGCGCAGCGCGGCACCGGTGTCCTGGCCGGTCATGGCCAGGCGCGGCAGGTGCTGCATCAGCCGGTCGAGCATCCGCACCCCCATCTGCCGGTGTTCGGCCAGGGTGGCCGGCTCGGTCAGGCGGACGATGTCGCGCCAACTGAAACGGGTCAGGCGCTTGGCTGCCAGTTCGGTACCGAAAGGCCGGACTACCAGGGTCCAGACGAAGGCGAACAGCAGGCCCACCGGCCCCGCCAGGTTGGCGTTGGCAAAATTCAGGAAGTCCGCGTCGTAGGCGCTGGAAATGCTGATGAAGGAGGAGGTGTTGACGATGGTCAGCAACGTGCCGAGGTAGAACGCCGGCTGCAGCGTCAGGGTACCGACGCAGATGAACGGCACGGCGAACGCGAGCACCAGCATCGGGAAATCGTGCAGGTTGGGCAGCACCACGAACAGGTAAAGGCTGGCGAAGATCACCGACAGCGCGGTCCAGAAGAAGAACCGGTAGATCTGCGGCGCGGGGTCGTCCATGGCGGCGAAAAAGCTGCAGGCCACGGCGGCAAGGATCACCGCACTGGCACCGTCAGCCCAGCCGGTGAGGATCCACAGCACCGAGGCCACGGCAATGGCCAGCACCGCGGTGCCGGCCGAATAGAGCATCAGGCCACGGTCGATGAACGGCGACAGGCGCGCCAGCCGCCAATGGCGATAGACCGCGCGCCAGCTGTCCTGGCTGTCGCACTGGATGGCCTCCTGCAGGCTGCGCAGGTCCTGCCACAGGTCGACCCACTCGCCGAGGCGATAGAGGGCGTTGGAGAACAGCAGTTGCCGGCGGTCATCGAGTTCGACGGGGCCTGGCTGCAGGCTGTCGATCTGGGCGCGCAGGGCTTGCCAGTGTTCGTGCGGCGCGCTCTGGGCGGTGCTTTCCAGCCAGGACTGGGTCGCCGCCAGCAACGGCTGGAAGCGCGCGACCAACTCCGGCGTGCGCCGCTCCAGGGCGTAAAGCGCATCATCCAGGGCGTCGACCACCGGCAGCAGGTGGATCATCCGCCCGCGCAGTTCCTTGGCATTGCGCACGGTCTGTGGCCGGGCACCTTCATGGCTCAATTGGCCGATCATCAGTTCCAGGCTGTTGAAGGTCGCGACCATGGCCGAGCGCAGGGCGCTCACTTCATCGGTCTGCACGTTGCGCGAAAGGAATTTCTGGCTGTAGCTGGACGCCGAGACAAACCATTTGCCGGCGGCATCGAGCAGTACCGGCGCCAACCGGCGCGGCCAGAACAGACTGCCGACCACCGCCGCGACAACGATGCCGAGAAAGATCTCCTCGGTCCGCGACACGGCGATATCGAACACGTTCAGCGGGTTGTCCACCACCGGCAGGGCAATCATCGGCATCGTGTAGCCGGCCAGCATCAGCGCGTAGCTGTTGGCGGTGCGCAGGTGCAACGACAGGAACAGCAGGGTGCCGGTCCAGAGCGCGACCACCACCGCCAGCAGGAACGGGGTCTGCACGAACAGCGGCACGAACAGCACCGCCGCCGCCGCGCCGAGGAAGGTGCCGACCGCGCGGTACAGCGCCTTGGAACTGGTGGGGCCGACGAAGGGGCTGGAGACGATGTACACCGTCGCCATCGCCCAATAGGGCCGCGGCATTTCCATGATCAGCGCGATATACAGCGCGATCATCGACGCTGCGAAGGTCCGCACCCCATAGAACCAGTCGCGGGCCGGCGGCATGCCTGTCCAGAAGCCTTTCAAGAATCCGCCACTCCCGGCATGTGCACGGCGGCCTCGAAGGCGCGGATCACCCGCAGCGAAGCTTCCAGGTCGGCCAGGGGAAGTCCGCCGAGCACCTCATGGCGCAGGTGAACCAGTTGCTTTTCGATGTCGTGAAACAGGTCCTGGCCGGTCTCGGTCAGGCCAAGGGTCTTGGCCCGGCGATCGCTGGGGTCTTCGGTGCGCTGCACATAACCGGCGTTGCACAGTTGATCGAGCAGGCGCACCAGCGACGGACTCTCCATCCCGGCGATCTGCGCCACCGTCACCTGGCGCACACCCGGCCCCATGCGGCCGATGATCAGCAACGGCATGGCACAGGCCTCGGAGATGCCATAGTTGGCCAGCGTGGTCTGACAGACCCGCCGCCAGTGGCGCGAGGCGAGCACCATGCCGGTGCAGATACTCTGCTGGAGCTGTTCGAGATACTGGGGCACGGGAGGATTCGCATAATGTTAGTTTGCTAACTATCAATATCGCGCATCGATCAGGATTTCGTCAAGTCTTGAAACAAATTTGCGATCTCAGCCGCTACGCCCTTTCCTCAGCAGCACATTCAGTTGGTCGATCACTTCGACCCAATCGGCGTCCTTCAGGGTTTCGTTGCGCAGGAAGTCGGCCTGGGCCCTGTTCCAGAAAAACGCATCAGCCAGATGCAGTTCCGGTTTGAGCGGGGAATGGGTGGCGATGAATTGGTCGATGCTCACCGGGTCGCTGGGCAAGCCCAGTTGTTCGAACAGAGCGGTGAGACTGTGGGTCGGGGAATCCATGGAAATCTCCAGTTATCAGTGAACGATCGGAGCGCGGCGTTCCGGTATGCCCGCGCCTTCAGTTGAGGGGATCAAAGGCACAAAGGTTCAGCGCCATGCCTGGAGCATCCGGGGCGATGACACTGTGGTCAGCCATGGGTAAGCGTCCAGGCCGTCCGAAATCGGCTGCATCTGAAACCAGAATGGTGTTTGCGCGCTTGTGCCCTTGCGCGGACTTTCCATGGGTCTTGCCTGGGAGCGAACAGTGAACTGGGTGGATGGCGAGCACGGCGGTGCGGCGTCCCGACAAGTCCGCCCGACACTGAGCATCGCCAAGCAGGCAATCAAGCCAGACGCAGATGTTCCAAGGCCTGGTACGGGGCCTCGGCCCAGAATGAAACGCGCACCTTGAGCCGCTCGGGAGCGTCGCGGTGCTTGTCCTGACTGTCGGGCACAAAGGCCTGGTCAGGCTGCTTGGCATGTTGCCCTGTCGCGGCAAACGTCTGTTGACGCTCCTGGGCATCAAGCCCGAAGAACTCACCCAGGTGTCCTCCCAACGCCAGCGGCAGTTCCCGGTAGTTGACCGGCAGCCCACCCAAGGCCTGGCAATGCTGCGCCGCCAACTCGAACAGCCGCCCCAGGCGCGCGGCGATGTAGTCTTCCCGTGAGTCTTCCTGGCCGGGTGTGTCCAGGCAGGTTTCGCCAATCATGCCCGGCACCATGTGCATGCCCGCCCGGCGCCAGTGGGAAACGGCGATCTCCAACGGATCGCGGTACACGAACAACCACGGCGTCTCGGGGAAACACTCGCGCAGCAGCACCAGCTCACCGATGTTCCAGGCATCAAGCTTGATCACCAGCGCCCGCTCATCGCCACACCGGCGTTGACCGTAGGCCGCCAGCAGCCCTCGTAGTGCGGCCCGGCGCTCCTCGGGCGCGAGCCCGCTGCGCAGCAGGCTGTCCAGCGCGGGCGGTTCGCTGATGACGATGTGATCGTCAAGCTGCGCCAGCATCTGGCTGAGCAAGGTCGAACCGCAGCGCGAGGCATGGTAGATAAAGGCCGTCGGTGCGACCGCCGGCGTTCGCCATTCGCTGAGCACCGCCAACGGGGTTTCCCGGCGAAACGCCTGGTTGAACGGCAACCGCAATGCTTCGTCGACCGCATCGCGAAAGAACGGCTGCACCAGCTTGCGCTCACCGAACCAACACCAATCCACCCGCCAGTCGCCGGCCTGCTGCCAGACGCGGATCGGCAGCCAGTTCCTCAAAAGCTCCATTGTTGGCTCCAGGCATGGCGCCCCTGGCGCATCGCCGCACGCAGATCCTCACGACCGAAATGCAAACCGCGCTCGGCCGCCAAGGCCAACGTGCGAGCAATGAAGGCGTCGCTGTCGTGCAGGCTCTGCAAGGCATCACACAGCGCCGGCTCGCTCTCCAGCAAGGCACGAAACCGTGCAAGATCGCCCGCAGCACGGCCAATACCGGCGGCCGGCGTGGTCGGGAGACCAGCGGCGATCTGCTGCAGCAGCCAGGCATCGGGCCGACAATCGAGCACCAGGTGAATGCGCTCACGCTCCCCCCAGTTATCGACACTGTGGGGCCGGGCCAGATCAAGAAACCAGCACTCACCGGCACTCATGGGAATACGTTGCCCATCGAGCATGAAATCCACATCCGGCGGGCTGAGCAGGGGAACATGTAGCCTTAGATCCGCCTGCGGCGCGCCCAGATCGTAGTCGAGATGCTCATGGATACGCCCGCCCGGCCCAAGACGCAGCAGCCGCGCCGAACGAATCAGCCACGGCAGATCGAGCGCGCTCGCCCAGGCCGCATCCCGCCGCCACGGATCACGTTCGACCGCCACACTGCTCCCGTGGGCCAGTTCGCTCAACGCATCGGCGGGCGAAATCAACGCCACCCCACTCCAGTCGCCGTCGTAGTAACCGGTATTGAAGTGGGCCTTCCAGGCTTGTTCGGGAATACGCGAAAGCGCCTGCAGCAACAGGGGCAAGGCCACCGTGACAGGCAGGCGGGAGAAGACCGGCAGACTCAGGAAATCACCCTGACGATCACCGCCCCGGCACGATGGCCAAGGCGGCATGGCTCATGCCAGGTACGAACACTGCTCGCCAAGCGGTTACTGCTGCTGTTTGGCATGGTTTTCAGACGCACTGATGTTGCCCGCCGCCCACTGAGACTCGCGTGTTGCCAGGGCCCCGGCAATCGCTTCGACCTTGGTCGAGGCCACTTCCGCTGGCAACGGGTCCAGGCCCGCACTGGCGAAGATCTGGCCGTAGGCATTGCGCAAATCGGCATAGGCCAGGTCACGACGCAGGTCGGCCTGCAGGTTGTTCAGCTCACCCTGGATCAGATCCAGTTCGCCGATGCCCGCTGCCTGGTGACGGTTACGCAGTTGACCGACGATCTGCCCGTCGATGTCCGACAGCTTCTGGCTGGTCTTGAACTGGCGCAGCGCTTCGCGGTAGTTGGCGTTGGCCACATAGAGCTGGGCCAGTACGGCGATGGACATCGCCTGACGCCGGGCGCTGGCGACTTCCTCACCGGCCTTGGCCACGTCGATGGCAGCCGGGGCAGAGATCACGTTGAACAGGTTCCAGGTGACCTTGACGCCGTAGTCGGCCCACTTGTCGTTGACCAGGAACGAGTTGCTGTCGTAATGCCCACCGGCCGAGAACTCCAGCCCAGGCAGCAACCGCAGCATGGCCTTGCGGGTTTCGTTGGCGCTGATGCGGGTCTGGTAGTCCTGCTCGCGCAGCTCGGGACGGCTGGCCAGGGCTTCCTGTTCGAGCTTGGCCATGTCGACCTTGAGCTCGGGAATCGCATAGTCATCCGGGGTCGCCAGGGTCAGCTCGGTTCCCAGCGGCAGGTTGATCAGCGTCGCCAGTTCGGTCTTGGCCAGGGTCAGCGCCCTGCGCTGCTCTTCCAACTGACGGGTCGCCTCGATCAGCGCGCGCTGGTAGCCCAGGGCCTGGATTGGGTCGCCGATACGCTGGTCGCTCATCTTCTGGCTGTTGTTCTGCGCCGAATCGACCCGCGCCATCAGGCTGTCGATCTGCTTGAGCAGACGCTCGGCCGCGACCGCCCGCCAGTAGGCCGAACGCACGTCCTGGACGATGGTGTTGACCACCTTGCGCCGGCGCTCCTGGACAATCAGGCGCTGGTCACCCTGCTGCTTGGCGTTGATATAACTGACGCCGAAGTCGAGTACGTTCCAGACCATGGTCAGGTCGGCAACTCGACGGTCTTTATCCTGGGAGGTCGATGGCTCCAGAGACTGGGTATGGGTTTGCACACTCTCGCTGCTCGAACCACTGACGTTGTTACGCCCGGCGTAGCCGGCCGACAGCGCCATGCGCGGCAGCATGTCGAAGCTGGCGAGGTCCAACTGACGTTTGGCCAGGGCCTCCTCCATAATCTTCAGGCGGCCTTCGAGGTTGTATTTCACCGCACGGGCCATGGCGTCGTGCAAGGTCAGCGGACCGCGCAGCGGCTCCTGGTCCTTGTACATGTTCTGCAGATCGGTTTTGGCCCGTTGCTCGCTGACACCACGATCGATCGGTTGGCTGGTGACGGCACAACCGCTGATTACCAGCGCCAGCAGGCTGACGCTGAACAACTTCTGACTTCTTTTCATCCCTAGCATCGCCCCTGACTGCTGTTTTCTTTTTTATAGGCGCCGACTCATGTCGGCGCAGATTGCCCATAGATTTCAGGCCGGTATTTCGCTGATACCCACCTCGTTCAACGCCCATGCCAACTGATGCAGTTGTTTCTGCTCGTTGTCCTTGAGTTGCTGCAACTGCTGGCCGAGGGTCGGCGCGCCGAAAATGCCACGCAGACCCTGGGAGGCATCACCCAGGCTCTTGCTGCCCTGGCGGTCGAATGCCTTGGCAGCACCGTTATCACTGCTCGACGACTCGCGGCTGAACAGGCCCGCCACGGTGCTGCTGCCGAAGACCCCGCCATCGCCACCGCCAAAGCCGAGGAAGCCCTGGCTGTTAGCGTTGCCACCGCTATCGCTGGAGCTGAAGACCTGGGCGATGAAGCTCGGCGCCAGGGCACCCTTGTTGATGAAAATGCTCCCGGTCGGCGGCAGCCCCGCGCCCATGTCACGCTGTTCGAACAAGGGTGGGAAGCCCAGGGGTGAACCGAGGTTGCCCGAAGGCGGCCCGAAGACGATCGGTTGCAACGGTTGGTTCGGCTGGCTGAGGACCGGGCCGGTTGGGCCGCTGATGCGGAACTGCGGGTCACCGCCCGTGGCTAACGTGGCAATCGCGTAGTTGTTGGAGTTGGCGAATCCTGTGCCGGCATTACCCGCCAGGTCGGCGACCTGGCTGACATCCAGAGTGATGAAGTTGCTCGGATCGGTAAGGTTCGCCGTCGGCGTCAGGGTCGCGGTCCAGGTCTTGCCACCGTCGCTGCTCGCCAGGTTGGACAGCACGCCGTTGGCCACGCTCAGGTCCGACAGGTCGAAACCGCTGACTTTCTCGCTGAAGGTGAAGGTCACCGTAGTGGTCTGGCCGGCAGCCAGGTTCGAGTTGCCGACTGTGATGGTCGCGGTCGGCCGGTCGCCGTCGATCACGTAGTTGTTGGAGATGGAAACCCCTGAGCCGGTGTTGCCGGCACCGTCGCTGACCAGCGCGGTGTCGAGCACGATCAGGTTGGTCGCGTCGGTGATGGCGGCAGTGGGCGTCAGGGTCGCAGTCCAGGTCTTGCCACCGTCGCTGGTGGCGAGGTTGGACAGGACGCCATTGGCCACGCTCAGGTCCGATAGATCAAAACCGCTGACCACCTCGCTGAAGGCGATGGTCACGGTGGAGGTCTGGCCGATGCCCAGGTTGTTGTTATCGACGCTGATGGTCGCGGTGGGCCGCTGGGTGTCGATCGCATAGTTGTTCGACGTGGTGGTACCGGCACCGCTATTGCCCGAGGCGTTCTGCACGCCGCTGTTGTCGAGCGTGATGATGTTGGTGGTGTCGGCAATGTTGTTGTTCGGCGTGAACGTGGCGGTCCAGGTGACGCCCCCGTCGCTGGTGCTCACCGTACTCAGCGTGCCGCTGGCTACCGAAAGGTCAGCGTTGGTGAAACCGCTCACCGCCTCGCTGAAGCTGATGGTCACCAGCGAGCTGGAACCGACATTCAACGTCGGGTTGGACACCACGATTGTCGCGGTCGGGCGCACCGTGTCGATGGTGAAGTTGGCCGAGTTGGTCACCCCGATACCGACGTTGCCGGCCAGGTCGGTATAGCCGGTGTTGTCCAGGGTGATCAGGTTGCTGGTATCACGCACGTTGACGTTCGGGGTGTAGGTCGCCGTCCAGGTAATCCCGCCATCGCTGGAGCTGAGTGCGCTCAAGGCACCGTTGGGTACGCTCAGGTCGCCATTGTCGAGACCGATCACCGCTTCGCTGAAGGTGATGGTCACCAGGCTGCTCTCGCCCGCCGCCAGGACCGGGTCGTTCACCACGATGGTCGCCGTCGGCCGCACGCTGTCAACCGCATAGACGTTCGAAGCGGTGGTGCCGGCACCCGCGTTACCGACGACGTCGAACACCCCGCTGTTATTCAGGGTGATCTGGTTGTTGTTCACCGTGATAGCCGTCGCCGGAACCAGGGTGGCGGTCCAGGTGATGTTGTCGGAGGTGGACAGCCCGGTCAGGGTGCCGTTGTCCACTGACAGGTCGGACAGGCTAAAACCGGTCACCGCTTCACTGAAGGTAATGGTCACCTGCGAGCTGCCACCGATGCCCAGGTGATCGTTCGCCACCACGATGGTCGCCGTCGGCCGCTGAGTGTCGATCAGATAGTTGTTGGATGTACTGATGCCAGCCCCGTCGTTCTGCGAAGCGGCCGCCTTGACGCCGCTGTTATCCAGGGTGATGTGGTTGACCGCGCTGCTGATATTGCTGGCCGGGGTGAACGTGGCGGTCCAGGTGACACCGCCGTCGGAGCTACTCACCGTACTCAGCGTACCGCCCACCACGGTCAGGTCGGCGTTGTTGAAGCCGATCACCGCCTGATCGAAAGTGATGGTCACCTGCGAAGTACCGTTGATCGCCAGCGCAGGGTTGGCGACGACGATAGTCGCGGTCGGGCGTACGGTATCGATGGTGAAGTTGGCCGACTGGGTCGTGCCCGCGCCGCTGTTGCCCGCGAGATCGGCCACACCGGTGTTGGTCAGGGTAATGGCGTTGCTGATGCTGTTGGTATTGCCATCCGGGGCGAAGGTGGCGGTCCAGGTGATACCGCCGTCGCTGCTGCTCAGGTTGCTCAGGGTCCCGTGACTGGCGCTCAGGTCGGCCAGGGTGAAACCACTCACTGCTTCGCTGAAGGTGATGGTCACTTGCGTGGTTTCACCGGCGGTGAGGTTTGGATGCGCCAGGACGATGGTGGCGGTCGGACGCTGAGTGTCGATGGCGTAGTTGTTGGACGTGCTGGTGCCGGTCCCGATATTGCCGGCGCTGTCGGTGTAGCCGGTATTGTCCAGGGTAATGGCGTTGCCGGCATTGGTGATGTTCGACGTCGGGGTGAAAGTGGCGTTCCAGGTGATACCGCCATCACTGCTACTCACCGAGCTCAGGGTGCCGCCCGCCACGGTCAGGTCAGTGTTGGTGAAACCGGTCACCGCTTCGCTGAAGGTAATGGTCACCTGCGCGGTCTCGCCGACGATCAGCGAACTCTTGTCGATGACCACCGTGGAGGTTGGCCGCACGCCATCGATGGCAAAGTTGTTGGAGGTAGTGGAGCCATTGCCGACGTTGCCCGCAGCGTCCATCACGAGGCTTGTGTCCAGGACGATGTTGTTGCTCGCGCTGACGATGCCCGCGTTCGGCGTGAAGGTGGCGGTCCAGGTGACGCCGCCGTCACCGCTGCTCACCGCGCTCAGGCTGCCGTTGGTCACCGTCAGGTCATTGTTGGTGAAACCGGTCACGGCTTCGCTGAAGGTAATGGTCACCTGTGAGGTCTGGCCGATACCGAGGGTCGGGTTGGCGAACACGATGGTCGCGGTGGGCCGCTGAGTGTCGACCGAATAGGTGTTGGAGAGGGTGCTGCCGGTTCCGGCGTTGCCCGCCAGGTCGGCGATTCCGGAATTCGTCAACGTCACGACATCGTTGCCCTGGGTGACGCCGTTGTTCGGGGTCAGGGTCGCGGTCCAGTTAATATTGTCGCTGGTGGTCAGGTTGCTCAGGACGCCATCCTGGGCGACGATGTCGCCCAGGGCAAAACCGCTCACGGCCTCGCTGAAGGTGATGGTCACCTGGGAGCTGCCGCCGATGCTCAGCGAAGGCGTACCGACCACGATGGTGGCGGTCGGCCGCTGGGTGTCGACGGAAAAAGTGTTCGAAACAGATATACTCTGGCCAGTGTTGCCGGCGACATCGGAGAAGAGCGCATTATTGACGGCAATGATATTGCCGCTGTTGGTTTTGTCCGCGTCCGGGGTCAGGTCGGCAGTCCAGTGAATATTGTCGCTGGTGGTCAGGTTGCTCAGGGTTCCATTACTCACGCCAATACCACTCAGACTAAAGCCGCTCACCGCTTCGCTGAACGTGAAATTAACCGTCGCCGGACCGTTGGTGGTCAGGGTGGAGCTGTTGACCACGATAGACAGGGTGGGGCGCGTGGTATCGACGCTGTAGTTGTTGGACGTGGTAGTACCGGTGCCCGGCGTACCGAGCAAGGTGCTGCTGATACCGGTATTGTCCAGCGTGATGACGTTGCTGGCGCTGTTCCTGTTCGCACTCGGCGTGAACGTCGCGACCCACGTGACGCCGCCGTCGCTGGTGCTCACCGCGCTGAGTGTGCCATTGGGCACCGTCAGGTCGCTGTTGGTGAACCCGGTCACCGCCTGGCTGAAGGTAATGGTCACCTGCGAGGTGCTGCCGATGCGCTGGGAAGTATTGCTGACCACGATGGTCGCGGTAGGCGGCGGGTTCATGACACCTTCGTTGTAGATCTCGTCCACCGACGCCGGACTGCTTCCCGTCCCACCTGCGCCCTTACCGCCGAGACCGCTGCCACCCTTGTTGTTGCCGTTGGTCAGCGCGGTTATGTTGGCCGCACTGATCAGCAGGGTGCCCTTGTTCCAGATCGCTCCGACGCCCTTGCCGCCAGCACCACCCGGGTCGGCAGAGGCGCCTTGGCCATTACCGCCGCCACCGCCGCCGCCGCCGCCGGCCCCGAGGTTGTTGGAGATGACCGAGTTGCCGATGATGGTCAGTGTACCCGTGGTGTCGTTGAAGATACCGCCAGTGGCCGCAGCGCCGGCACGTCCGACTTTGTCCCAACCGGAACCACCACCACCGCCACCGATGGAAAGGGTGCCATTGTTCGCCCTGCCCCCATCGCCACCATTACTGTAACCAAAGGTGCCCTGACCGCCTGCGCCACCTACGCTGCTACCGCCACGGCCACCCATGGTGGTCGGGGTATAGCCACCGCCATTGCCACCCGTGTTGGCCGTGCCAGCTGTACCAATGTAGCCCCCCGCATTGCCGCCACGACCACCGACCTGCCCACCCAGGGCGCCGCCGCCACCGCCGCCACCGCCAACGGCCCCCGCGGAGACCCCACCGCCACCGCCACCGCCAGACGCAGCATTGCCGGTCACCGTGACGTTGTTGAGGGTCAGGGTACCGGCGTTGGTAATACCACCCCCCATCGCTGCGGTGCCATCCGCACCGCCGTTGGCGCCCTGGCCGGCCGCCAGACCCTGGGTGATGACCAGGCCATCCAGGGCCGCAGTGACCCCAGCGTTCACCTTGAGCACCTGGGTCTTGTACTGCCCACTCAGGGTCACGTCGGCGACCCCGTCGTTGTTCAGGTCACCATCGACGGTGAGGTTCTTGGTGATAACCAACTGGCTGTTCAGGTTCACTATCATGTTGGCGTTGAAGGTGACGGTATCGCCAGACACCGCATCGAGCAGCGCCTGGCGCAGGGAACCGGCACCCGCGTCGTTGTTGTTGCTTACGGTAATGGTCGCCAGGCCGTACTGGTAGGCCGCCATGGAGTCGGCTGAGAGCAGGTTGCGGCTTTCGATACTGCCGGTGGCGACTTCCAGGGTCCAGTCGCCGCCCAAGCCGGTGCGGTTGGTGGACGCGGCGATGTCGCGCCCGGTGTACTGCGCCAAGGAGTCAACGAAGCTGAGGCCTTTGTCGCCGGCGGCGGTGTTGCAGGCGTAGATCAGAATGTCGCCGCCGACGTTCATGTCGTTGCCGATACGCGCCAGCACGTCGGCCCGCGCCGAAACGTTGTCGGCCGACAGATAGGTGTTGCCCAGCCACAGATCGCCGGAGTTGCCGTGGGCGATGATTTCCACGGTGCTCACACCCTGATGGGTGTCCAGGTAGTCGGCGATCTGCTGCAGGCCGTCCTTGCTGGCATCGAGCACCACCACCTGGCTACCAGGGGCAACGCCCTTGAGCAGGCTGTCGAAATCCTTGACCCGCGAGTCGACGAACACCACCGATTGGCCGGGCACCGCCGTCGGCGATGCGGCCGGCGTGGCATCGGCCTGCGCGTGGGTATCGCTGCTGGCCGGCGCATGATCGCTGGTCGGCGCCTTCGCCGTATCGGCGCTGGCGTGATCGGTCGGCTGCGCAGCCTCGGCCACGGTCGCCGCCACGGCACCATCGAACAGCATGCGCGGCTCAAGAGGGATGATCATGGGTGAAACCAGTGTTCTCACGCCTTCATTCCGCGCTTTCGGTTTGCTCCACCACATGTTTCACCTGCACTTGAGCGCACAGACGCTCAAAGAATTTTTCTAGTGTGATTAAAAACCGCGATCAACTGACCGCGGTGTTGGTTTTCATGCGAATGACATTCGCCGCGCTGGCGGTTCCGTCATTCCAGAACGACAATTGCGCATATTTTTCGAACAGATCCGGCGGCAGGATGGTATGCCGCGACTCCAGCGCCACCTTGGGCTTGACCTTGTGCAGGCCGGCAACACCCAGAGCCTGGTCGAACGCCGGCGCGTCATACGCCAGGTTGTCGAAATCGTGCTCGAACCAGGGCTCGTCGACGAACTCATAGACCAGCCGCAGCACCCGCTCCGGGGCCTGGGACAGCAGGTCGTAGTCGACCAGCAGCAGGGATTCGGCGTGTTCGCCGTAATAGGCTTCCTTCAGCGCGGTCCAGGCATACCCCACCAGGCGGTTGCGCTGGGCCAGGGTTTCGCAACGGCTGTAGACGGTGTTGCGCTCGACGTCGTCGTTGAACAGCTTGGTGTTCTCGAAGGGATTGGCGCGGTACAGCCGTTCCAGGCTGTCCATGACCCAGGCGACGTTGCGCACGCAGACGATGACCTTGGAGCGCGGAAACAGATCCTGCAGTGCCGGCAGGCGCGCGGACCATTGGCGATTGGTATCGAAGATGACCGGCTGGGGAGTCTTGTCGCCGTAATAGGACTCGAACAGACCACGCAACAGCCGACGGCGGGTATCGGTGTCGATCATTGCGCCGAACTCGTTGCCGGCACTGCAGTTTTCCAGCACGCCATTGAACAGCATGCCGACCGGGCTGCTCATGCCGGCGTGAAAACGCGGGTTCTGCAGGAGAATGGCGGACAGCAGGGTCGAGCCTGAGCGCGGTAAACCGGAAATAAAATGGAAACGGCGCATCCCTTCACCCTAAGCATAAGTCCCTTCTATGGACGGAGCGTAGCGTAAGGAAGTGTTTCGGACTAGTAGTGTTTTGATATCAATTTTAGCGATTTTAAATCAGAACGGACACATAGGCACCGCGACTCATGGACTCGGCGAATGGCCCTATCGCTCTATATCAAGGACTTGGCGGTTAGTGTCCACTACATGAAAGATGGCAGGTCTCATATAAAACCGCCTGGGTATCCCCCCCCGCATGCTGGTCGATTTTCCGCCAGCCGGTCGGAATCGACGGAAATTCATCCGGTGCCACCCGGCTCATCACCAACCAGACCCGTCCATTGCCCAGGGGCAAGTCCTCCAGATGATCCAGATAGACCCCGGCCTTTTCATCGGTCAGGGTCCCGAAACCGTAACGATTCGGTCGGGTCGACACCCCCTTGGCGGTTGGCGGGGTATACAGCCGCGGGGCCGTGGCGCTCTGGTCGTAGTAACCCCAGGTCAGGTACCAGAACATGTCACCCAGGACCACCTGGTCGCCCGCCTGCTTGTGCCGGTTCATGTACTCGACCAGGTTGTTGAACTGGTCACCGGCATCCACCGCGTAGTTGTTCTTCAAGCCCACGCCTTCGGCGCTCAGTACCACCGCCAGCAACAGTCCGGCCAGGACCTTGCGCTGTTGCGCCAGGCGGTCGATAGCCAGGGCCAGGATGATCGGCAGCCCCAGTACCGGCACAGTCAGGTAGCGTTCGATGAAAACCGGCGAAACGAACGACACGGCGAACACCAGCAACAGCGGCACGGCGCTGTAGATCACCAGCAGGGTTTCCAGGTGGAAGCGGCTGCGGTCGGTCCAGGCGATGAACACCATCACCAGCGCAATAACGCTCGGCAGGCTGGCGAACAACCACCCTGACATGCCTTCACCGTCCTCCTGGGCCAACACCTGCCAGATCATCGACGGCAGCGAATGCAGCGTCACCGGCGGCTCCCAGCCGACATCGCCGCCGACCTTGAGCTCATCCATGTGCAGCACCAGGTCGATCAGACCCGGCAACCAGGGCAGGAACAGCACCACAATCGCCACGTTGGCCAACCACCAGTCCCGGCAGGCGATGGGGCGTTGTCCGCTGTCGGGATGGCGGCGCAGCAACAGCAGCCAGCACCAGTGCGACAGCACGCACAGCGCGGTGAAGTAGTGGGTGTAGAACCCGGCGGCCATCAGCAGCACGTAGACCACCAGGTAGCGCTTGCGCTGCGGATGGTGAACCCAGTAGACCAGGGCCAGGGTTGCCCCCAGCAACCACACGCCCATCAGCGAATACATGCGGATTTCCTGGCTGTAGCGCACCGCCGTGGGCAGCAGCGCCAGCAGCAGACCAGCCAGCAGCGTCACTCGGCGCCGGGCGCCGACCAGGTGCGTCAGCCAGATGCCGAGGAACACCACCACCATCCCGGGCAGGGCGCTGGCCAGGCGGATCGAGAAAATCGAGTCGCCGAACAGGCCGATCCAGCCACGCAGCAGCGCGAAGTACAGGGGAGGGTGAACGTCGCGGGCCGCATGGGTCCACAGCTCGGCCAGCGGATACTGCGCCAGCAACAGGCTGGAACCTTCGTCGCCCCAGATGGCCGCAGCGGTCAGTTGATACAGACGTACGGCCACGGCCACGGCCAGGATCGGCAGCAACCAGGGTTCGCGAAGCAGTTGTGCAAGCGATTGCGGGAGGGTGACCGGCTGATCATACAGCCGCTTTATCGCCTCGTTACTGCCTGGAACGCCCATCACCACCCTCTGAAAATCAACGATGCCCCCGCTCGGGCTGCACGACGTGCTGATTGTAGGCTAGAACGACATGGACTTGCCTGGCTGTTCCATTTCCGACCTTTGCCCTACAAAAAAAACCTGATTGTCAAAGACTGATACTACGCTGTCATTCGGTGCACAACAGACTTGGGACAACCAGGCGAAGCGCCTCACTCAATACAACTAAAGGAAAGGGATCCATGGAAGTATTTATCGGCACCATTCAGATGTTCGGCTTCAACTTTGCCCCAAGGGGCTGGGCACTGTGCAACGGGCAGATGATGTCCGTCTCACAGAACTCGGCACTGTTCTCACTGCTGGGCACCTACTTTGGCGGTAACGGCCAGACGACCTTCGGCATACCCAACCTGCAGAGCCGGCTACCCGTCGGCCAGGGCACAGGTCTGGGACTGACGCCACGGGTCATGGGCGAGGCCAGCGGCACCGAGAGCGTATTGATCACGACCACCAACTTGCCCCCGCAGAAGATCCCGAGTAGCAGCCTGCCCATCACCACCACCATCAATCTGGCGAGCGCCCCGAGCAATGCGGTCACGGCACCGACCACTCTCAACTCCTATATCGGTGCGTCAGCGCCGTCCGGACCGCCCTCGGCCGGTATCTTTTCCGACGCCCTGGGCACGGGCACCCCGGTGCCTCTCAACGGCGTCACCACCACCCTCAAGAGTGACCTGGTAATACCCGGCGGCGGCCAGCCGATCAGCCTGATGAACCCGTTCCTCGCGGTGAACTTCAGCATCGCCCTGCAAGGGATCTTTCCATCGCGCAACTGAGTCTGCTGCAAAACCTGCAAAAGCCGGCTTGTCGGGCTTCATCGCCCGCAAACCGGTACCTGCAAGGGCTCCCACCTACCGCGTATATGGAGAACATCAATGCTGCAACAAGTTTCAAGCGAACACTTCCAGTGGCTGCTGGACCAGACCTGCCCACTGCACCTGCCGGACGGCAGCGTGCTGCCGGTCCAGGTCGAGGCTGTAGCGCTGCACCCGCAATCGCGGCTGCCGGAGAACTCGCGCATGCCTTTCAGCGTGCAGTTGCACAGCCTGCAACCGACGGATTTCATCGATGGCCTGTGCGGCCTGGAACTGCCGCAGATGGGCCGGGTGGAGGATATCTTCGTCTCGCGCGAGCCGTCACTGGGACGGGACCCGGCCCGGGGTTACTTCAACATCGTCTTCAACTGATGCCCGGATACCACACCAGCCGCTCGGCCCCCGGCGAGCGCTCCTCAACCCCGAACCCCAGCGCCAGGTAATGCTGGCGAGCCTGGGGGTTGCTGGCCCAGACCACCGTCGTCACCGGGCAGCGTACCTGCTGGGCGGCCCTCTGTACCCCTTGCAGCACGCTGCGACCAAAGCCCTTGCCGCGCGCCGCCGGAACGAACGCCAGGTACAACACGCGGATTTCGTTGGGGCCGAAGTCGGCACTGAGCACGCCGATGGGGGTGTCGAGCTTCTCCACCACGTAATGCATGGCATTGGGGAAATGCTCGCCGATCCCCTGGTTCTGGACCTCGAGCTGCTGGGCGACCACCTGCTCGATCACCTCCGGATCGGCATCGATCCACTGCAACTCCGGTCGCGCCGACTGGTAGAGGCTCTGCAGGAACGGACCGTCGGCGGGCCGTGACGGCCGCATGGACAAGCCGTCGGCCGAGGAATTGTTCAACATCGCTTGCACTCCCTGTACTTGGGTGATGACTAAAAACCGCTTTCACGCACGCCCAGCGCCGCGATTCGGCGCCAGGCGATGCCCAGCAGCGACTCACTGCGGCCCTGCAACACGGCCACGCCACGCAGCGGGTGGCTCGGCGTCGGCACCTCTTCGAGCAGTTTGAGCCGCACGCCATATTGTGCCTGCACCGGCTCTGGCCGGCGATTCTCGTCACGGCGCACGGCAATCGGCCCGTGGTGGTCGGAGGTCAGCGCTTCCTGGTCGATCACGGACACACCGTTGGCGTCGATATCCAGCAGTTCCACCGGCCAGGCGGGGCGCATCGGATCATCGGCGACGAAGCGCCCGCTCGCGCCCGGGGCAACCCGCCACAGGTCCTCCTCGGCCAGGTAGCCGCGCAGACGCGTGCCCTCCTCGACGATCCGTGCCAGCGGCTCATGGGTAGAAACCCAGCGTCCGGCGCGCAAGTTCGGCATCAGGTCACGCACCTGGCCGGCCTGGGTTGCCCGCAGCAGCAGGCGTTCGCGCCGGGCTTGCAGGCCACGGTACTCGGCCACCGACTCGGCCAGCCGCTGTTCGAGAATGCCCACGTCCGCGGCGGTTTCGCTACGGCCGGCCTGACGACGCAGTTGCAACTGCAGGATATCGATCTCGCGCCGGACGATGACCGAGCGCGAGTCGATGTCCGGTGACTCCAGTTCCACCAACACCGTGCCCTGTTCAACCCGCTGGCCATCCTGCACATTGACCTGGCGGACCCGCGCCGCCGCCGGCGCATGCATCGCCGTGACCCGCCCGGCCTCAAGCATCGCCGGCACTTCCACGCTGCTTCGCCAGGGCACCGCCACCAGTAACAGCAGGCCCAGCAACCCCAGGCCGCTAAGCAGCACCCGCGGGGTGTGCGCCTGTTCGCGGCGCGCCCACCACTCGCGGGTTTCCTTGAAAATCGGCAGGAAAATGAACCAACCCAATTCCACCAGCATCAGGAAGATACCCAGTAACTTGAAGAACAGGTGATAGACCGCCAGGGCGATACCGAAGAACAGCGCCGCCCGCCACAACCAGGACATGAAGCCCCAGCCCAGCAGCCGTCGGCGCATGCTCGCCGACCAGGGCTCCGGGGCCGGTTCACCATAACCGAACAGCGCTTCGCGCAGGCGCCAGCGACACAGGGCGAAGGCCCGGCCCTGGAGGTTGTCGACCTCCCAGAAATCACTGAGCAGAAAATAGCCATCGAAACGCATGAACGGGTTGAGGTTGACCGCCAGAGTCGTCAGCCAGGTGGCACTGGCGAGCATGAACGCCGCCGTGCGCGCGGCGCCATCCGGCAGCAGCGACCAGGCCAGCAGCGCGATGCAGGCCAGCAGCATCTCGGCCAACACCCCGCCGGCACCGATCAGCAACCGCGCCTTGCGGTCGTTGACCCGCCAGGCATCGCTGACATCGGTATAGAACAACGGCAGCATGACCATGAACGCCACGCCCATGCTCTGCACCCGGCAGCCGGCACGCTTGGCCATGAAGGCGTGGCCGAATTCGTGGCAGAGCTTGGCAAAGAACAGCGCCACGCCAAAGGCCATCGCCCCGCCGAGGCTGAACAGGTGGGGAAAGGTCGCGAGAAAACGCTGCCAATCCCGCGAGACCAGGAACACGCCGAGGCCCAGGGTCAGCGGCAGGCCGTAGCGCAACAGCCGTGGCCCGAAGCGCGCCATCCACGGCCAGGCCCGATTGAGAAAGGCATCCGGCCGCCACAGCGGAATGCGGAAAAACAGGTACTGATGCAGCGCCATCTGCCACAGACTCTGGCGCGAGGCGGCGGCTTTCCAGGCATAGCTGGCGCGCTGCTGCGGATCGAGCGCGGCGATCAGGTCATGGCTGCGCAGGAAGGCCAGCATCTGCTCCAGCTCGGGTTCGCCCAGGGGCAAGCCAGGCTCCCGGTTCGCCGCCTGCAGCACCCGTTGCGGATCGCCCAGCGACCAATGTTGCAGCAGGCGGATGGCCTGGGCCCCCAGCTTGAAGTAACGCCCGCGCACCGGGTCGGCCAGGGTCCAGCGTGGCGAACCGTCCAGGGCTGTCGAGGCGGGCGTCAGTTGCAGGTCCGCACGCAGGCTGGGCAGGTTCATTACAGGCCGACACTCTGGCGCAGCCCGGCCAGTGGCCGGCGCAGCAGGTACAAGGCCAGCGGTGCACGCTGACCGAAGATCTTCGCCGTGCCGCGCAAGCCGATACGCGGTGGCGGCGAGTCGGTGAACCCGGCATCGAGGCGATAGGCCAACTGCCCGGCCGGTGTCGCCTGCGCCTCATAGGCCACGCGCTCGAGCTTGGCCGAGTGGCGCTGCAACGGGTCGCTGTCGAGGAACAACGCCACTTCGGCGTCCGGTTCCAGGGCGATGGCATCGCCCACCGCCAGCTCGATGCGCAGTTCGGCCTGGCTCGGGTCGGCGATTTCCATCAGCCGTTCGCCGGTCTGCACCGGCTTGCCGGTCCAGCGTTCGGCATCGGCGAACACCGCGATGCCGTCGCGCTCGGCGCGCACTTCACTGCGCTTGAGCAATTCGGCGGCGTAGTCGCGCTCGGCGCGCTTCTGCTCGACCCGGGCGGCCAGCAGATCAAGCTTCGAACTCGATTCGGCGTCGGCAAAGGCCCGTTGGGAGTTGGCCTTCAACTCGGCCTCGGCCACGCCCAGAGCCCGCTGGGCCACATCGGCCTGGGCCTTGAGGGTGGTGCTTTCGAAACGCACCAGCAAGTCGCCACTCTTCACCGTCTGGTTGGGCTTGACCAGGAACTCGGCCACCACCCCGTCCAGCGGCGCCGCCACCACCCGGCCGGCCAGTGGCACGACCTCGGCCGGCGCCAGCACCGACTGGCGCACCGGAATCAGCAGGCTGGCCAACGCCAGTACCACCAGCAGCACCTGGCGCTTGCGGGTCAACCGCAGGCGCCACGGCCGACGTGGCTGCAAGGCCAGCCAGGCATGGCTGTAGGTATCGCCCAGTTGCGCCAGCAAGACTTGTTCGGAAGGGCTCCAGGGATTGTCGCGAGCCAGCCACAAGCCGCCGAACACCTCGCCCTGATGGTCGAGCAGCGGCAGCCAGAACACCTGCGATGCCGACAGGCTTTGCCAGTCCTCACGGACCGAGGCACTGAAGGCCTCCATTGGCACCACCGTGGCAGGCTTGGCCCGCTCCAGCTTGAACAACTGCGCCACCGCGTGTTCGACGAAGGCCACGAACGGCGCATTCGGTTCCACCGCGCTGACTCCGGTCACCGCCCGCACCTTGCCGGCGATCAGCAGCGCGGCATGGCGAAAGCCGAACAGCGCCTGGCCGTCGTTGACCAGGCTGTAGGCCAGTTGTTCGGTAGTACGGGCCGCGCGGGTCAGCCGTTCCAGATCGAGAAACTGGGCAAAGACCCGCTCCGCCGCGCCCGCGACCGGTGCGTTCATTTCAGCTCCGCGAAATGCGCCGTGCCGCTCATGCCCGCCAGCAGGCCGTCGGCCTTGGGCAGACTGGCCACCAGCAGCAGGGTCTGGCTGCCTTCGTCGATACGCGCACCGAGGCGCTTGATGGTGGCGGTCAACGGCTGGCCGGTTTCATCCGGGACGAAACTGAAGGTCTGCCCGGGCTTGAGCTTGCTCATCCAGCGCGACGGCACCAGCAGGTGGATTTCCAGGGTACGGTTGTCGACGATCTCCAGCATCGGCGAACCGACCGAGACGCTTTCGTAGCGCTGAACCTTGCGTTGTACGACCTGCCCGTCATAGGGCGCGATCACGCTGCAACGCTTGACCTGAACCTGGTAGACCTGGGCCTGGGCCTGCGCTTCGGCAACCTTGGCCTCAGCCCGGGCCACCTCGAAACGGCCAACCGAATTCAGTGAGGCGAGCTGGCGGTTATGCGCCAGTTCTTCGTTGGCGCCGCGGCCGGCGGCCTGGGCGGCGTTGAGCTGGGCCTGGTAGGCCGAGCAGTCGAAACGCGCCAGGGTTTCACCCTGCTTGAAGGTCTCGCCCTCGCTGAACGGCAGCTCGACGATGCGCCCGGACAGCTCACTGGCGAGCAACGCCTGGTCGCGCGCGCGCAACACGCCACGGGCTTCGCTGGCGGTGGTCGCATGGGCCGCTGGTGCGGTCGTGTCCAACAGCGGATCGGTCTCGGCAGCCTGGCTCTGAGCCACGTACACCACACAGGACAACCCGAAAACCAAACCGCGAAAACGTTGCATAACCGTGACTCCTTGTCGGACAAGCGCGAGTCTACGGTAGCCAGGGTGAGCGTCAAGCAAATTGCCAGTATCGCCCCCCGGCTCGCCGATGTGCGGCAGGTCACAGCCTGCGATGCCTCGCCCGGTACAAGCATAGGTGTAGATCCCGGGCTTCGGTATGATTGGCTCCCTCCCGGCCACGGCGCCGCACGTTTAAGGATTAAGGAAAATTCATGCGTATCGCTCTTCTGACATCCCTGGCGCTGGGCGTTGCCTTCTCGTCCCTGGCCCAGGCCAGTTCCGATAATTTCTGCTACCCGCGCTGGTCGATGATGCAGTACGGCCTGGACCGCTGCAGCAACCTGGCGTTCCTCAGCCCGAGCAACGACAGCCGGGTCAACCTGCGCCTGCTGCTGGCGGACCAGGACAAGCTGCCCCTGGCTCCCAACGAGTTGAACGAAGAAGAACTCTCCGAAGGCTACGGCCCGGTGCCGTTCGCCAATACCCGCGTGCAATCGAGTGCGCCCGATGGCAGCGGCGAAGTGAGCAACGCCGAGAGCGTCGAGCTGGACGAGGCCCTGGAAAAACTCGGGATCAAGCGCGACAGCGAAGCCCCGGCCGGCGACGCGTTCCTCTCCGGCGAGGGCAGCCGCTGCCGCAGCAACTCGGAAGAAAGCGCTGGCGCATTCGTCGAGGCGCTGGTCGGCACCGGCGAGTTGTCCGAGGGCGAGCGCAAGGCGCTGGCCCGCTCGCGGGTGCAGATGCTCGGAACTTGCAACTGGGACCCGGCGCAGCAGGCGGCGCTGTTGCCCACCGACGTGCAATCTGCGCCAGGCCAGGCGTTTGTCACTTATCTGCGGGCCGCCAGCGATTTCTACAGCGGCCGCTTCAGCGAAGCCGCCAGCGGTTTCGCCAGCCTGGCCCAGAGCAACCAGCCCTGGTTGAAGGAAACCGCGCTGTACATGCAGGCGCGTACCGCTCTGAATATGGCCCAGCAGAACACCTTCGATAGCGATGGCATGCCCACCGGCAAGGAAGCCGACCCGGCCCAACTGAAACAGGCCGAGGACGGCTTCAACGCCTACCTCAAGGCCTATCCGCAAGGTCCTTATGCGGTATCCGCCCGTGGTCTGCTGCGCCGGGTCTATTGGCAGGCGGGCGCTGTCGACAAGCAGGCGGCCGAGTATCTCTGGCAGTTCAACCTGCCCGAAAACGCTCCACGCAACGTCTCCCCGGACAACCTGGTGCAGGAAATCGACAGCAAGCTGGTGTTCGGCGTGGGCGAGATCAACCAGCCACTGTTCCAGCTGGTCAACGACCTGATGGCGATGCGCACCATAGGCGACTACGAGTCGAGGAAACAACTGACCCTGGAAACCCTGCAAGCCCACAAGTCGATCTTCGCCGCCCAACCGGCGATGCATGATTACCTGCTGGCAGCGTTCCACCTGTATGTCGAGAAGAACCCGGACCTGACGCTCAAGAGCCTGCCGACCGAGATCCCGTCGAAGCTGGACTACTTCGCCTTCAGCCAGCAGATGCTGCGTGGGCTGGCACTGGAAGCCAAACAGGACTGGCCGGCCGCGGAAACGCTGTGGCTGCAGTTGCTGGCCCAGGTCAAGCAGCCGCTGCAACGCGAGCAGCTGGAACTGGCACTGGCCAACAACTACGAGCGCAGCGCGCGACTGGCCAAGGTGTTCGCCGCCGACTCGCCGATCAAGACCGCCCAGGTGCGCGCTATCCTGCTGCGCCACGTGGCCGATGCCGAACTGCTGCGCCAGCAGGTCAAGCAGGGCCCGGATGCCACTGAGCGCGACAGCGCCCTGTTCGTGCTGCTCTACAAGGATCTGCGCCTGGGCCACTACCCGGACTTCAGCGAAGACTTGAAGCAACTGCCTGCCGAACCGGCCGACACCAAGCTGGGTACCAGCCTGGGCTACGTCTACAGTGGTGGCCAGTCGCTCAGGCTGTTCCGCTGGAATGGCGCCAAGGCCGAGTCCGGCTACGCGTGCCCGGCCATCGCCGAGACCGTCGCCAGCCTGCAGGCCGACGCCAAGGCCCCGGCCGCGCTGAACTGCCTGGGCGAGTTCATCCTGCGCAATGGCCTGGACGGCATGCCGCTGGACAGCCAGCGCAGCAAGGACGAACTGGGCGGCACCCCGTCGCTGTTCAAGGGGCCGCTGTACTCGCGTCTCGACGGCTACCAGCAGGTCCTGGCCGATCCCAAGGCAGCGCACACGGACAAGGCCTACGCGCTGTTCCGGGCGATCAACTGCTACGCCCCGGCGGGCTACAACAGTTGCGGCGGCAAGGAAGTCGAGCCGGCGCAGCGCAAGGCCTGGTTCAAGCAGTTGAAGAGCAAGTATGCCGACACCCAATGGGGCGAGTCACTGCAGTACTACTGGTAAGCGCCGATGGCTCGTTGGTGTTGGCTGCTGCTGGCCAGTTGGCTGAGCAGCGGCAGCGCGCTGGCAGCGGTCGATGCCCGCGAGCATGACGCGTTCTGGCTGTGGAGCGGTGTCGCGCCACAGCCGGTGCTGGCCCAGGCGCGCAGCCTGTATGTGTTGCAGGGGCAGATCAGCCAGTCACGCCAGGGCGCGATCAACTTCATCGCCCAGGGCATCGCGATTCCGCGCCTGAACCGAGGCGAGGTCTGGGTGGTCTATCGCGCCCAAACCCTGCGCTGGCCGGAATCGGTCTATCGCCAACTGCTCGGCCAGGTCAAACGCTGGCAGCAGGCGGGCAACCCGGTGGTGGGCATCCAGATCGACTTCGATGCCCGCACCCGCTACCTCGACGAATACGCCAATTTCCTGCGCGACCTGCGCAGACGACTGCCGGCGGATCTGCGCCTGAGCATCACCGGGCTGATGGACTGGAGCAGCAACGCCGATCCGGCGGCCATTGCCCAACTCAAGGGGGTGGTGGATGAGGTGGTGGTGCAGACCTACCAGGGACGCCACAGCATTCCCGATTATGCCGCGTACCTGCCACGGATGAACCGGCTGGGATTACCGTTCAAGATCGGGCTGATCCAGGGTGGGGAATGGCAGGAGCCCGCGTATTTGAAGGTAAGTGAGTGGTTTCGTGGGTATGTGGTGTTTTTGCAGAATCCTTGAGTCTGGCGGTGTCTGGGTCGACGCTTTCGCGGGCAAGCCCGGCTCCTACAGGATCATGTCGTACGCAAAGTCCGTGATCGACACCGCCTTGCAGGAGCTGGGCTTGCCCGCGAAGGCGTCGGCCCGGACAACAGAGATTACCGCTGCATGCCCCAGCGCTTCACCGTCACCCGCTCCAGGCTGTCGAAGACCAGGTTCTCCACCAGCAAGCCGATCAGGATCACCACTGCCAAGCCGGCAAACACCTTGTCGGTGTACAACTCGTTGCGGTTCTGGAAGATGTACCAGCCCAACCCACCCTTGCCGCTGGTGGCGCCGAACACCAGTTCTGCCGCGATCAGGGTACGCCAGGCGAAGGCCCAACCGATCTTCAGCCCGGCGAGGATCGATGGCAGCGCCGCCGGGATCAGGATGAACAGCACGAAGCGCAGCCCCTTGAGGCCATAGTTGCGCCCCGCCATGCGCAGGGTTTCCGAGACCCCGAGAAAACCCGCGTAGGTGTTCAGCGCCAATGCCCAGAGCACCGAGTGCACCAGCACGAAGATCAGGCTGTTCTGTCCCAACCCGAACCACAACAGCGCCAGCGGCAGTAGAGCAATGGCCGGCAACGGGTTGAACATTGAGGTCAGGGTGCCGAGCAGGTCGCGGCCGAAACGGCTCGACACCGCCAGCGTGGTCAAGGCAAATGCCAGGAGCACACCAACCACGTAGCCCTTGAGCAGCACCACCAGGGAAATCCACACCTTGCTCAGTAGTTCACCACTGAGCAGACCGTCATAAAAGGCGCTGGCGGTCTGCAGAAAGCTCGGCAACAGCAGGTCGTTGTCCTGGTAACGCGCCACGGCTTCCCAGAGCAGCGCCAGCAACACCAGGATCAGGCTCTTGCGCAGCCAGCCCTGTTGCCACAGCCGTTGCGCCAGCGACAGATCGCGCTCCAGCGGTACTTCGAGCACCGGCTCCAGGGTGACTTCATATTCTTCCCGCACGGGAGGTGAAAGACTCATCGGGGACTCTCCAGCCACTCAATAGGCAATGCGGATATCGGCGAAATCCAGTTCGGTTTCGGCCTGCGGGGTTTCGTCGAACAGCAGCCGGTGGATGCGCCGCGCCGATTCCTGGAAGGCCGTGCCGCCCAGGCTCTGCAGGTCGTACTGATGGCTGTGGATCTCTGCCCGTACCCGCCCCGGATGGGGTGACAGCAACAGGATGCGGTTGCCCACCACCAGCGCCTCTTCAATCGAGTGGGTGACGAACAGCAGCGTGAAACGCACCTCCTCCCAGAGTTGCAGCAGCTCTTCCTGCATCTTGCGCCGGGTCAGCGCATCGAGGGCGGCGAACGGTTCGTCCATCAGCAGGATCTTGGGTTGCATCGCCAGGGCCCGGGCGATCGACACCCGGGCTTTCATCCCGCCGGACAAGGTGTGCGGGTAGGCATCGGCAAAAGCCGCCAGGCCAACCTTCTCCAGATATTGCAGCGCCCGTTCCTCGGCTTCGCGACGCTTGAGGGTGCCGGAGGCGAGCAGCGGGAACATGACGTTCTGCTTGACCGTCTTCCACGGCGGCAACTGGTCGAACTCCTGGAATACCACGATACGATCCGGGCCCGGCTCGGTGACCACCTGGCCCTGCAGGCGGATCTCGCCCTCACAGGGCCGAATGAACCCGGCGGCGGCCTTGAGCAAGGTCGACTTGCCGCAACCCGAGGGTCCGAGCAGGACGAAACGATCCTGCGGGTCGACGTCGAAACTGACCCGGTGCGTGGCCCGCACCACCCGCTCCGGGGTGCGGTACTCCAGGCTGACCCGGTCGACCGTCAGCAGCGCAGGCGCCGCAGCGATCGGTTTGCTGGCCGTGTGGCCTGGCAAGGCAGCATTCATGACGATCAGCTCCCTTGCAGCGGCTTGGCGTCCTGGAAGAAGTAGTCCTTCCACGACTCGGGTTTGTGCTTGATGGCGCCCACACGATAGAGGAATTCGGCCAGCGGGTAGGTGTTCTTCGGCGTCACGGTGAATTCGAACTGCGGGTTGTCGATGATCTTCAGCAACGCCGCACGGTCGATCTTGGCCTTGGTCACCCGCAGGTAGGTGTCCGCCGCTGCGCCCTTATCCTTCTGGGCGAAATCGGCCGCTTCAGCCAGGGCGTCGACAAAGGCCTTGTAGGTCTTGGGATTGTCGTTGCGAAATTTCTCGGTGGCGAACAGCACGGTCGGCGAGTTCGGTCCGAACAGATCGTAGCTGTTGAGCACCACGTGCACGTTGGGATTTTCCAGCGCCTGTTCCTGGAACGGCGGGTTGGAGAAGTGTCCGCTCAGTTCCGTGCCGCCGGCCAGCAAGGCCGCAGTGGCGTCCGGGTGTGGAACGGCAACGGTGTACTTGTCCAGGCGATTGAATTCCTTGTCGCCCCATAACTTGGCCGCTGCGTATTGCAGGTAGCGCGACTGCACCGAGACGCCCACTGCCGGCAGGGCAATGCGGTCCTGCTCGGTGAAGTCGGCAATGGTCTTGACCTTCGGATTGTTGCTCACCAGGTAGTAGGGAAAGTTGCCCAGCGAAGCCACAGCCTTGACGTTCTGCCGACCGTAGGTGCGGTCCCAGATGGTCAGCAGCGGGCCGACGCCGGCACCGGCGATGTCCACCGAACCGGAGAGCAGTGCGTCGTTGACCGCAGAGCCTCCCGACAGCTGGGTCCAGTCGACCTTGATATCGATGCCTTCGGCCTTGCCGTGCTTTTCGATCAGGTGCTGGTCGCGGACCACGTTGAGCAGCAGGTAGACGATGCCGAACTGTTCGGCGATGCGGATTTCGCCCTCGGCGTGGGCCGTCGCCGGTGCCAGCAGGGCGCCGGCCAGCAGACTCAAACTCAGGCCGAGGGTGGTGGTGAGGCGGCCGAGTTTCGGCAACCGCGCAAAGGGTGCAGGCATGAGGATGCTCCTTACCAGCGATCGAATCAGAACGGGGCATCGCCCTGGATGGTGGTGCGGTAGAGCTTGCGGCGCAAATGGTTCGGGCAACCGGCAGCCAGGTGGATCAGCGAGCGGTTATCCCAGAACACCAGGTCGTGGGCCTGCCATTGATGGCGGTAGACGTTGTCCGCGAGCACGCTGTGGGCGTACAGCTCGCTGAGGACCTGCCGGCTTTCGTCTTCCGGCAGACCGACGATCCGGGTGGTGAAACCTTCGCTGACGAACAGCCCCTTGCGTCCGGTCTCCGGGTGGGTACGGACGATGGGATGCACCACTTCGGCAACCTGGGCCAATTGTTCCGGGGTCAGGGTCGGACGCCAGTTACCTTCGAATTTGGTTTCGCTGTAGCGGGCAGTATAGGAATGCGCCGCCGAGCGGCCTTCGACCGCCTTGCGCAGCGCTTCGGGCAGGCTGTCCCAGGCCTTGTGCTGATCGGCGAACAGCGTGTCGCCACCTTCGGTCGGCAATTCCTGGGCATGCAGCATCGAACCGAGGCTTGGCAGTTCCTTATAGGAAAGGTCCGAGTGCCAGAATTTACCGGCATCGCCCAGGCCGATGTTTTGACCGTTCTCGATGATGTTGGAAACGATCAGGATTTCCGGGTGCCCGGCCAGGAGGAACTGTTTGAGCACATGAATCTGCAACACGCCGAAGCGCCGGCTGAAATCGATCTGCTGCTGCGGGCTGATGCGCTGATCGCGAAACACCAGCACGTGGTGATCCAGGTGCGCACGATGAATGCGGGCAAAATCCTGCTCATTGACCGGCTGGCGCAGGTCCAGGCCGATGATTTCGGCACCTGTCGTGCCGACGAAAGGGCGGATCTCGAAGGATTGGGGCACCGCCACGGGCGCCAGGGAAACCGCAGAAACCAAAGACATATATTCACTCCCACGCAGAGCACGCCCCATAGCGCGCCCCGATCAGAAACTCACGGTGGTCCCGTGTTGGTTCAGTTCGTGCGGCGCGCCGATTGGTCGGTGGGTACGCAGGAGAATGACAATATAGTCATAAGAGAAATATTTTAAATACTATTTGGGAATATACATAGGCCGCCGAGAGATTCCATCCCGCTCGGGGCCTGGCAGCGACGGGCGACTGCCGTGCGGCGTCCCGACACGCCCTGCTCCTGGCACTGCGAGGAGCAGGGTATCGACCAGGGTCAGATCTTGAAGCTATCGACCAACTGTTTCAGGCGACCGGCCTGCTTCGCCAGGGCATCGCAATCCTTCAGGGTTTCATTGAGGTTGGCCACGCCCTGCTGGTTCAGCAGGTTGATCTGGCTGATGTCGATGTTGAGGGTCTCCACCACCGCCGTCTGCTCTTCGGTCGCCGCCGCCACCGACTGGCTCATGCCATCGATCTCGCCGATCCGCTGAGCCACGCTGACCAGCCGGGCACCGGCCTGGTTGGCGACTTCGACGCTTTCCTGACTGGAGGTCTGGCTGGCATTCATGGTCGTCACTGCCTCACGGGAGCCGACCTGCAATGCGGTGATCATCTTGTGGATCTCCTCCGCCGATTCCTGGGTACGGTGGGCCAGGTTGCGCACCTCGTCGGCCACCACCGCAAAACCGCGACCAGCCTCGCCTGCACGCGCCGCCTCGATGGCGGCGTTGAGGGCCAGCAGGTTGGTCTGCTGGGAAATACCCTTGATCACATCGAGGATGTGGCCGATGTTGTCGGTGCTGGAGTTCAGCGTTTCGATCTGGATGCAGGACTGGCTGATCTTCTGCGACAACTCGGTCATCGCCTGGATGGTGCGCTCCACCACCTGACGACCGTCATCGGCCTGCTCGCTCGCACCGCTGGCGTGTTGCGAGGTATCGGCGGCATTTCGGGCGATCTCCTGTGTCGCCGCACCCAACTGATTGATCGCAGCCGCAACACTGGTGGTGCGGGCACTCTGCTCATCGGAACCGATGATCGAGGCGTTCGATGAGTTCATCACCCGCTGGGACAGATCGTGTACCTGACGCGTGGCCGAAGACACTTCGGCGATCGAGGCATGAATCCGCTCGACGAACTGGTTGAAGGAGCCGGCCAGCTCGCCAAATTCGTCCTTGTGGACAATGTTCAGACGACGGGTGAGGTCACCCTCGCCCTGGGCGATATCCTGCATGGCACGGCCCATGGTGAGCAACGGACGCATCAGCACCTGGATCAGCAAGGTCAGCAGCACCGCGATGGTGACCACGGCGATGACCATCGCAATCAGTGCCGAAGTGCGGAACTTGCTCAGTGGCGCATAGGCCTTGTCCCTGTCGATCGACAGGCCGATATACCAGTCCGCCGATGGCAGCCCCACTACCGGGGTAAAAGACAGGATCCGCTGCTGGCCATTCAGGGTGACCTCCTGGATGCCCTTGGCGATACGCACCGACGACCCCGGGTAGATGTCCTTGAGGTTCTTCATCACCTGGTCCTTGTCGGGGCTGACGATCACCTGACCGTCACCGCTGACCAGGAAGGCATGGCCGATCCCGCCAAAATCCACCGAGTTGATGATTTTCACCAGGGTTTCCAGGCTCAGGTCGCCGCCCACCACGCCGAGCAGTTGCCCGCCGCTCTTCACCGGCATGGCGATGGTCACCACCAAACCACCGACCGAGGCCATGTAAGGAGGCGTGAGCATGGGTTTGTCCGCCGTCACGGCGGCTTTGTACCAGGGACGCTGACGTGGGTCGTAGCCATCCGGCATCTTCGCATCGGGACGCTGGGTGAAGGTGCCGTCAGTCTGGCCGACATAGGTGAACTGGAAGTTCGAGGTGAAGGCAGGTTGATCCACCAGGCCTGGGTAATCGGCCTTGCTGCCCTGGTGCGCGAGGTTCTGCGAGAGGTTCTCCAGAACCAGGATTCGCCCACTCAGCCAGTTCTGCACACTGCTGGCGGTCAGGTCGCCCGCTTGCTCGACTGATGACTCGAGGTTCTGCCGGATGGTGCTGCGTTGCAGGTAGTCGTTGTAGAGAGTGAACAACGCAAACGCCAGAACCACGACACCGGAGGCGGCCAAAAGGATTTTATGGCTGAATTTAAGATTCATTTCATAGGACTTCTTTATGCCGGAAATGGGGTGCGTACGGGAGACAACATTCCTTGTAGCGTCGCAGGCAGCGCTCCATGGATGCTCCATTTTGGAGCACGCACGATTCATCTTCTTGTCGGCACCACGCAAAGAAAACTTAGCGAGTTTTCGGAGAGGTCCTGATTACCTGATGAAAGGAGCATCGTCACGCGCTGATTCGTGGTTGCAAAAACAATCTCGCTTCAAGACAATGCGACTTATTATCATTTACCCGCCATCAGGCCTCATGTCCTCTCCCGACACTGCGCTGCATATCCTTTATAGCAATCATCACGGCTGGCTGCATGGCTGGTTGCGTGTACGCCTGGGCAATGCCGCCGATGCCGCCGACCTGGCCCAGGACACCTTCGTCCGCCTGTTACAGCGCACCGAGCGCCTGGAACTCAAGGCGCCCCGGGCATTCCTGCGCACGGTGGCCCGCGGGCTGGTGATCGATCACTGGCGCCGCGAGGAAATCGAACGCGCCTACCGCGACACCCTCGCCCTGCTGCCGGAAGCCGAAGCCCCCAGCGAAGAGTCACGGGCACTGATCCTCGAATTGCTGGAAAACATCGCGCGTCTGCTCGAAGGTCTCAAGCCCAAGGTGCGCAAGGCGTTCCTGCTGGCCCAGTGCGAAGGCCTGACCCACAAGCAGATTGCCGAACGCATGGAGCTGTCGCTGCGTACCGTCGAGCGTTATGTCGCCGAAGCGCTCTACCACTGCTACCTCCTGCGTTATGAGGCCTGAGCCCGTGGACGGCCCGCTTAACCTGGACACTCGTCCCGCGCCGCAACCGCAGGTCGTCAAGCAGGCGATCCAATGGATGTTGCGATTGCGTAACGAAGCGCCCAACCCGCACCTGCAGCAACAATGCCGGCATTGGCGCGCGGCCCACCAGGATCATGAACTGGCCTGGCAGCGGGTGCATGGCCTGCAACGGGAGCTGAGCAGCCAGTTGAGCCGGGTGCCCGGTGCCGGGGTGGCGTTCGAAACCCTGGAGAACAGCAGTCGCCAACTGGGTCGCCGCCAGGCCCTCAAGCTGTTGTCCGGCGTGTTGATGCTGGGCTCGGCCGCGTGGCTGGCCAGGGATAGTCTGGCCTGGCAGCAATGGACCGCCGATTTCGCCACCGCCACGGGCGAGCGCCGCAGCTTCTACCTGCCCGACGGCACCCGCCTGCAACTCGATACCGACAGTGCCGTCGACCTGCACTTCAACGCCGGGCAGCGGCTGATCAGTCTCAATCGCGGCGAGATCATGGTCACGTGCGGCGCCGAGCACGCAGTCCCGGTGTCGCGACCGTTGCGGGTCGAGAGTCGCCATGGCCTGTTCGAGGGGCGGGAGGCGCGGTTCGTGCTGCGTGAAGAGCCCGGCTGCACACGCCTGAGCGTGGCCAGCGGCAATGTGCTGATCCTCTCGCCGGCCAGTGGGAGCACGATCGAGGTCCCGGCCGGCCAGAGCTATCGGGTCAGCGCCCGGGGGGCGCAGCGTATCGCGCCACCGGACATGGATATCGGCGCCTGGGCCGATGGCCTGATCGTCACGCGCAATATGCGCCTGGCCGACTTTCTCGATGAAGTCGGGCGTTATCGCCGTGGCTACCTGGGCTGCGCGGCGGACATCGCCGACCTGCGCCTGTCCGGAGTCTTTCGCCTGGAAGACACCGACAAGCTGCTGGTGCTGCTGCCACGCACCCTGCCGGTACGGGTGCGTTATCGCACCGGCTGGTGGGTCACGCTGGAGCGCCAGGCCTGATTCGAAATTATTTCTGGCGGGTTTTGCGTTCGGGTCCGGCTTAGTCAGTAAGCCCTTCATTCAGCCTTACTCGACCCTTACGGAAACCCGCAATGACCCGGTGCACCCTGCTTCCAGCCTCTCCTGCCGCCACGGCCCGAACCACCCTTGGCCAGGCCGCGCGCATCACCCTGTTATCCACCGCCCTGAGCATCAGTACCCTACCGCTGCCAAGCATGGCCGCCGAGCCGGTCACGGTGTACCAGATTGCGCCGGGGTCCCTGGGCGACGTCCTCAACCAGTTCGCCCGTCAGGCCGGGATCAGTCTCGCGACGACCCCGGAACAGACCCAGGGCAAACAGTCGCCAGGATTACAGGGCGACTACGGCACCGAGCAAGGGCTGCGCAGGCTGCTGGACGGCACCGGCCTGCAGGCGACCAGCGAGGATGGTCGCAGCTACGTCCTGCAACGTGCCGCCGAGGGCGCTGCCCTGGAGTTGCCGAGCACCGAGGTCAAGGGCTTCGCCCTGGGCAACGCGCTGGGGAGCATGGACGGCTACAACGCGACCCACAGCCAGATCGCCACCAAGACCAGCACCGCGCTGCTGGAAACCTCGCAGACGGTCTCGGTGGTCACCCGTGAACAGATGGACGACCAGGGCTCTCAGACGGTCGCCCAGGCGATGCGCTACACCCCCGGCGTGCTGACCAACCCCTATGGCGCGACCCACCGCTATGACTACGTGGCCATGCGTGGCTTCAACGACGGCTCGGTGGACAATATCTACCTCGACGGCCTCAAGTCCATGGGCGACAGCGGTACCTACAGCACCATGCAGGTAGACCCGTACTTCCTCGAACGCGTGGATATTCTCAAGGGGCCGTCCTCGGTGCTCTATGGTCGCAGCTCGCCAGGCGGCCTGGTGGCCCTGACCAGCAAGAAGCCGCTGTTCACGCCCTATCACGAGATCCAGGCGACGGTGGGCAGCCAGAACAAGCGTGGGGTAGGTTTCGACTTCAGCGGCCCGCTCGATGATGACAAGCATATTGCCTATCGCCTGACGGGCCTGACGGACCAGTCGGACACCCAGTTCGAGCACACCCGGGAAAAACGCTACGCCCTGGCACCGAGCCTGAGCATCGACTTCAGCGAGGACACCTCGCTGACCCTGCAGGCTTATCTGCAGAACGATCCCGATGGCGGCTATCATGGCGGCATGCCGGCCGACGGCACCTTGCACCAGCGCAATGGCCAGCGTATCTCCGAACATTTCTTCGAAGGCGAACCCGGCATCGACGGCTACAGCCGCAACCAGCAGTCGTTCGGCTATCAGTTCGAGCACCGCTTCAACGATGTCTTCACCGCCCGGCAGAACTTCCGCTACCTGGATTCGAAGGTGAAGCTCGACCAGGTCTATGCCTATGGCTGGACCAGCCCGACCAGCAACGAACTCAACCGCTACTACTCCGGCGGCAATGAACAGCTGCATGCCTTTATCATCGATAACATGCTGCAGGCCGAGCTCCAGCTCGGCGAAACCCGGCATACCGTGCTGATGGGCACCGACTACCAACGGCGCAAAACCGTGGTGGACTGGAGCCAGGGTGCGCTGGCGCCGATCAATGCCTTCAACCCGGTCTACGGCAACTCGGCCATCAGCTACTACAGCCCGACCAGCTACCTGCGTCGCCTGGAACAGACCGGCGTCTACCTGCAGGACCTGGTGGAAATGGACAAGTGGCGCTTCTCCCTGGGCCTGCGCCAGGACTGGGTCGAGACGTCCGACGAGAACCGCATCGCCGAGGCCGCCCGCCCGCTGGGCACGCAAATCAGCGACCGCCGTACCAAGCTGACCGGGCGGGCCGGTGCGCTGTATCTGTTCGATAGCGGCATCGCGCCGTACATCAGCTACTCCGAGTCGTTCAACCCGAACTCGTATTCCGACGCCGCGGGCAATCCATTGCCACCGACCGATGGCACGCAGTGGGAAGCGGGGCTCAAGTACCAGCCGCCGGGCACGGACAATCTGTTCACCGCGTCGGTGTTCCGCATCGACCAGGAGAACCTGGCTTCCAAGCTGCCACAGGAGAACTTCTATCGTGCCGTCGGGGCGGTACGTTCCCAGGGCCTGGAGCTTGAAGGCCACCTGCAACTGACTGAGCAATTGAAGGTGCTGGGCAGCTACACCTTCACCGATATCAAATACTCCAAGTCGATGGTCAGCACCCTCAGCACCCCGGGCAACCTGATCGAGAACCAGGGTAATTCGCCAACCCAGGCCCCGCGCCACATGGCTTCGCTGTGGGCCGACTACAGGTTTGCCGGTGGCGTCCTGGACGGCCTGCGCCTGGGCGGCGGCGTGCGTTACGTCGGCTACAGCTGGGCCGATGCGGAAAACACCCTGAAGGTGCCGGCCTACACGCTGTTCGATGCATCCATGGGTTATGACCTGGGCAAGCTCGGCCTCAAGGGCGTCGATGTGCGCCTCAATGCCAATAACCTGACCAACGAATCCTACGTGGCTTCCTGTGCCAGCCTGAGCTTCTGCTACCTGGGCGAGGAGCGCAACGTCAGCGCAACGGTCAGCTACCAGTTCTGAATCAATGCAACGTCTTCTTGAAGCCAGCGCCCGGACAGGTGCTGGCTTCGTCGTTTCCAGGGGAAACTTCCATGCGACCGATTGTGGTCTTCCTGCATCGTTATATCGGGCTGGCGACAGCTCTTTTCTTGCTGCTGGCCGGATTGACCGGCAGCATCCTGGCGTTCAACCACGAGTTGGACGAATGGCTCAACCCGGGGTTCTACCAGGCCCGGGCAGAAGGGCCGCGGCTGCCTCCCGCAAGCCTGGTGGAGCGTTTACAGAGCGAGCATCCGAAGCTGCAGGTCTGGTACCTGGAGTACCCGCAGGAACCTGGGCACAACGCGATGCTGGCGACCGTACCGCGCAAGGACCCGGCGACCGGCAAGCCCTTTGCCGAGAAGAACCAGGTGTTCTATGTCGATCCGGTCAGCGGTGCATCCATGGGCCAGCGGTATTGGGGTGAGTGCTGTTTCCAGCGGGAGAACCTGATCCCCTTCCTGCTGGAGTTTCACTACAACCTTACGCTGCCGGGCAACTGGGGGTTATGGCTGATGGGGCTGGTTGCGGTGTTCTGGGTGGTGGACTGCTTCTTCGGCCTATGGCTGACCTTTCCCCGGGGCCGGCCGTTCTGGCGGAAGTGGGCCAAGGCCTGGAAGATCAAGGGCGGGCATGTGTATCGATTGAACATAGACCTGCACCGCGCCGGCGGACTGTGGCTCTGGCTGTTGTTGTTGCCGATCGCCGTCAGCAGTGTGGCGATGAACCTGCCCAGCCAGGTATTCAAGCCGGCGGTTTCGTGGTTTTCCACGATCGAGCCGAGCGTCTACGAGGCCCGTGGCAGGATGCCGGCGGAGCAGTTGGGCGAGACTCGCCTGGACTACCGGCAGGCCTATGAACGGGCCTTGCAGGAAGGCCAACGCCTGGGGCTGACAGCCCCTATCGGCGAGTTGTACTACAGCTTTGAATACAATTTCTATGGTGCGGGGTTCGGCCAGCACGATACCGAGGCTCATGGAAAGTCCTGGTTGTTCTTCCATGGTACCGATGGCCGCTTGCTGGGTCAGGAGATCGCCGGGCAGGGGACGTTGGGAGAGCGCTTCTATCGCCTGCAGCTACCGATACATGGCGGCAGGATCATTGGGGTGGTAGGGCAATCGATTATCGCGGTGCTGGGGCTTCTGATTGCCGGATTTTCGGCCACCGGGATCTATATCTGGTGGCGCAAACTGGAAGCTCGGCGCAAGGGCGGTGGACGGGCGGACGGGTACCGAGCGCAGGAGCCGGCTGGCCGCTGAGTCTTGAGGCGTGCTTGAGGATGCCTTCGCTGGAAAGCCAAGCGCCTACAGGGGCGGTTGTGGCAACTCGGTATTCGTTTGGGGGCACGTACGCGCCGCAACACGGTATCCGGTGGGGAGCGTCCACCTTGGGGACGCACCGCTTCCGGCCTTTTTACCGCGCAAAAACAAAACCCCATCCGCTTTCGCAGATGGGGTTTCGGAATTCAATCTTGACGATGACCTACTCTCACATGGGGAAACCCCACACTACCATCGGCGATGCATCGTTTCACTGCTGAGTTCGGGATGGGATCAGGTGGTTCCAATGCTCTATGGTCGTCAAGAAATTCTGTGGCCAGTTCGTTGCCTGTGCAACGCTCCAGCAAAATGAGGAACTTCTACATAAAGACAAAACCCCTACCTGCATAAGCAGATAGGGGTTTCGGAATTTAATCTTGACGATGACCTACTCTCACATGGGGAAACCCCACACTACCATCGGCGATGCATCGTTTCACTGCTGAGTTCGGGATGGGATCAGGTGGTTCCAATGCTCTATGGTCGTCAAGAAATTCGGGTACCGAACCGAGGCCATTGGCCGCGCTTCAGCAAATTGGGTATGTGACAGCTTTCGGTGTGGTGAGTCGCAAACTTTCGGTTCACTTCGTCTTCATACACCGCAATCTGGCCTTTCGACTCAAATTGCTTGGGTGTTATATGGTCAAGCCTCACGGGCAATTAGTATGGGTTAGCTCAACGCCTCACAGCGCTTACACACCCCACCTATCAACGTCGTAGTCTTCGACGGCCCTTCAGGGAACTCAAGGTTCCAGTGAGATCTCATCTTGAGGCTAGTTTCCCGCTTAGATGCTTTCAGCGGTTATCTATTCCGAACATAGCTACCCGGCAATGCCACTGGCGTGACAACCGGAACACCAGAGGTTCGTCCACTCCGGTCCTCTCGTACTAGGAGCAGCCCCTCTCAAATCTCAAACGTCCACGGCAGATAGGGACCGAACTGTCTCACGACGTTCTAAACCCAGCTCGCGTACCACTTTAAATGGCGAACAGCCATACCCTTGGGACCGGCTTCAGCCCCAGGATGTGATGAGCCGACATCGAGGTGCCAAACACCGCCGTCGATATGAACTCTTGGGCGGTATCAGCCTGTTATCCCCGGAGTACCTTTTATCCGTTGAGCGATGGCCCTTCCATACAGAACCACCGGATCACTAAGACCTACTTTCGTACCTGCTCGACGTGTCTGTCTCGCAGTCAAGCGCGCTTTTGCCTTTATACTCTACGACCGATTTCCGACCGGTCTGAGCGCACCTTCGTACTCCTCCGTTACTCTTTAGGAGGAGACCGCCCCAGTCAAACTACCCACCATACACTGTCCTCGATCCGGATAACGGACCTGAGTTAGAACCTCAAAGTTGCCAGGGTGGTATTTCAAGGATGGCTCCACGCAGACTGGCGTCCACGCTTCAAAGCCTCCCACCTATCCTACACAAGCAAATTCAAAGTCCAGTGCAAAGCTATAGTAAAGGTTCACGGGGTCTTTCCGTCTAGCCGCGGATACACTGCATCTTCACAGCGATTTCAATTTCACTGAGTCTCGGGTGGAGACAGCGCCGCCATCGTTACGCCATTCGTGCAGGTCGGAACTTACCCGACAAGGAATTTCGCTACCTTAGGACCGTTATAGTTACGGCCGCCGTTTACCGGGGCTTCGATCAAGAGCTTCGCGTTAGCTAACCCCATCAATTAACCTTCCGGCACCGGGCAGGCGTCACACCCTATACGTCCACTTTCGTGTTTGCAGAGTGCTGTGTTTTTAATAAACAGTCGCAGCGGCCTGGTATCTTCGACCGGCATGGGCTTACGGAGCAAGTCCTTCACCCTCACCGGCGCACCTTCTCCCGAAGTTACGGTGCCATTTTGCCTAGTTCCTTCACCCGAGTTCTCTCAAGCGCCTTGGTATTCTCTACCTAACCACCTGTGTCGGTTTGGGGTACGGTTCCTGATTATCTGAAGCTTAGAAGCTTTTCTTGGAAGCATGGCATCAACCACTTCGCGTCCTAAAGGACACTCGTCATCAGCTCTCGGCCTTAAGATCCCGGATTTACCTAAGATCTCAGCCTACCACCTTAAACTTGGACAACCAACGCCAAGCTGGCCTAGCCTTCTCCGTCCCTCCATCGCAATAACCAGAAGTACAGGAATATTAACCTGTTTTCCATCGACTACGCTTTTCAGCCTCGCCTTAGGGACCGACTAACCCTGCGTCGATTAACGTTGCGCAGGAAACCTTGGTCTTTCGGCGTGGGTGTTTTTCACACCCATTGTCGTTACTCATGTCAGCATTCGCACTTCTGATACCTCCAGCAAGCTTCTCAACTCACCTTCACAGGCTTACAGAACGCTCCTCTACCGCATCACTTACGTGATACCCGTAGCTTCGGTGCATGGTTTGAGCCCCGTTACATCTTCCGCGCAGGCCGACTCGACTAGTGAGCTATTACGCTTTCTTTAAAGGGTGGCTGCTTCTAAGCCAACCTCCTAGCTGTCTAAGCCTTCCCACATCGTTTCCCACTTAACCATGACTTTGGGACCTTAGCTGACGGTCTGGGTTGTTTCCCTTTTCACGACGGACGTTAGCACCCGCCGTGTGTCTCCCATGCTCGGCACTTGTAGGTATTCGGAGTTTGCATCGGTTTGGTAAGTCGGGATGACCCCCTAGCCGAAACAGTGCTCTACCCCCTACAGTGATACATGAGGCGCTACCTAAATAGCTTTCGAGGAGAACCAGCTATCTCCGAGCTTGATTAGCCTTTCACTCCGATCCACAGGTCATCCGCTAACTTTTCAACGGTAGTCGGTTCGGTCCTCCAGTCAGTGTTACCTAACCTTCAACCTGCCCATGGATAGATCGCCCGGTTTCGGGTCTATACCCAGCGACTAAACGCCCTATTAAGACTCGCTTTCGCTACGCCTCCCCTATTCGGTTAAGCTCGCCACTGAATATAAGTCGCTGACCCATTATACAAAAGGTACGCAGTCACAGAACAAAGTCTGCTCCCACTGCTTGTACGCATACGGTTTCAGGATCTATTTCACTCCCCTCTCCGGGGTTCTTTTCGCCTTTCCCTCACGGTACTAGTTCACTATCGGTCAGTCAGTAGTATTTAGCCTTGGAGGATGGTCCCCCCATATTCAGACAAGGTTTCTCGTGCCCCGTCCTACTCGATTTCATGACTAAGAGACTTTCGCGTACAGGGCTATCACCCACTATGGCCGCACTTTCCAGAGCGTTCCGCTAATCTCAAAGCCACTTAAGGGCTGGTCCCCGTTCGCTCGCCACTACTAAGGGAATCTCGGTTGATTTCTTTTCCTCAGGGTACTTAGATGTTTCAGTTCCCCTGGTTCGCCTCTTGCACCTATGTATTCAGTACAAGATAACCATCTTATGATGGCTGGGTTCCCCCATTCAGACATCTCCGGATCAAAGTCTGTTTGCCGACTCCCCGAAGCTTTTCGCAGGCTACCACGTCTTTCATCGCCTCTGACTGCCAAGGCATCCACCGTATGCGCTTCTTCACTTGACCATATAACCCCAAGCAATCTGGTTATACTATGAAGACGACATTCGCCGAAAATTTGCAATTACTCACAAATTTTACCTTAGCCTGATCCGTTACCAGTGAAAGTAACGTTCAGTCTATCTTTCTATCACATACCCAAATTTTTAAAGAACGATCTAATCAAAGACTAGAAATCAACATTCACCATCACAAGGATGGAATGCTCATTTCTAAGCTTTAACACAGAAACAGTTAACCGCAGTAAATGGTGGAGCCAAACGGGATCGAACCGTTGACCTCCTGCGTGCAAGGCAGGCGCTCTCCCAGCTGAGCTATGGCCCCGTATCGCTACAGGTTCCTACAACTTCCCACCTAAACTGGTGGGTCTGGGCAGATTCGAACTGCCGACCTCACCCTTATCAGGGGTGCGCTCTAACCAACTGAGCTACAGACCCAATATCGGGCTGCTTCTATCGTCTTCTTCAATGAATCAAGCAATTCGTGTGGGAACTTATGGTGCAGCTGATGTCGTCGATTAAGGAGGTGATCCAGCCGCAGGTTCCCCTACGGCTACCTTGTTACGACTTCACCCCAGTCATGAATCACACCGTGGTAACCGTCCTCCCGAAGGTTAGACTAGCTACTTCTGGTGCAACCCACTCCCATGGTGTGACGGGCGGTGTGTACAAGGCCCGGGAACGTATTCACCGCGACATTCTGATTCGCGATTACTAGCGATTCCGACTTCACGCAGTCGAGTTGCAGACTGCGATCCGGACTACGATCGGTTTTGTGGGATTAGCTCCACCTCGCGGCTTGGCAACCCTCTGTACCGACCATTGTAGCACGTGTGTAGCCCAGGCCGTAAGGGCCATGATGACTTGACGTCATCCCCACCTTCCTCCGGTTTGTCACCGGCAGTCTCCTTAGAGTGCCCACCATGACGTGCTGGTAACTAAGGACAAGGGTTGCGCTCGTTACGGGACTTAACCCAACATCTCACGACACGAGCTGACGACAGCCATGCAGCACCTGTGTCAGAGTTCCCGAAGGCACCAATCCATCTCTGGAAAGTTCTCTGCATGTCAAGGCCTGGTAAGGTTCTTCGCGTTGCTTCGAATTAAACCACATGCTCCACCGCTTGTGCGGGCCCCCGTCAATTCATTTGAGTTTTAACCTTGCGGCCGTACTCCCCAGGCGGTCAACTTAATGCGTTAGCTGCGCCACTAAGAACTCAAGGTTCCCAACGGCTAGTTGACATCGTTTACGGCGTGGACTACCAGGGTATCTAATCCTGTTTGCTCCCCACGCTTTCGCACCTCAGTGTCAGTATGAGTCCAGGTGGTCGCCTTCGCCACTGGTGTTCCTTCCTATATCTACGCATTTCACCGCTACACAGGAAATTCCACCACCCTCTACCCTACTCTAGCTCGCCAGTTTTGGATGCAGTTCCCAGGTTGAGCCCGGGGATTTCACATCCAACTTAACGAACCACCTACGCGCGCTTTACGCCCAGTAATTCCGATTAACGCTTGCACCCTCTGTATTACCGCGGCTGCTGGCACAGAGTTAGCCGGTGCTTATTCTGTCGGTAACGTCAAAACACTAACGTATTAGGTTAATGCCCTTCCTCCCAACTTAAAGTGCTTTACAATCCGAAGACCTTCTTCACACACGCGGCATGGCTGGATCAGGCTTTCGCCCATTGTCCAATATTCCCCACTGCTGCCTCCCGTAGGAGTCTGGACCGTGTCTCAGTTCCAGTGTGACTGATCATCCTCTCAGACCAGTTACGGATCGTCGCCTTGGTGAGCCATTACCTCACCAACTAGCTAATCCGACCTAGGCTCATCTGATAGCGCAAGGCCCGAAGGTCCCCTGCTTTCTCCCGTAGGACGTATGCGGTATTAGCGTTCCTTTCGAAACGTTGTCCCCCACTACCAGGCAGATTCCTAGGCATTACTCACCCGTCCGCCGCTGAATCGAAGAGCAAGCTCTTCTCATCCGCTCGACTTGCATGTGTTAGGCCTGCCGCCAGCGTTCAATCTGAGCCATGATCAAACTCTTCAGTTCAATACTGCTTGGGTTTTGAGAAAACCCTAAACTTGGCTCAGCAATCGTTGGTTACATCTTTGATTTCTCGCGGAGTAACTTGCGTTGCTGATAATCTAGTGACTATTCAGTCTGACACCACAAGCACCCACACGAATTGCTTGATTCAGTTGTTAAAGAGCGGTGGGTGAGCTGTTCGCTCAACCGAGGCGCGCATTCTACAGCAGCCTCATTTGCTGTCAAGTGATTATTTTCAGAAGTTTCAGAATTTCCTCTTCAACTTCAACCACTTGCGCTTCCGATCTCTCGTCAGCGGGAGGCGAATTCTACAGCGTTACACGCTGCTGTCAACACCTCTTTTACAGCTTGTTCCGTGCTTCGATGATCTGAAGCTGCACCGTCTGAAACTAGATAACTCGTTGAATTTCAAGGAGTTTTCCGTTCTGGCTGCGCCGGAAGTGGGGCGAATTATAGGCCCCTGACAGCGAGCGTCAACCGTTATTTTCAGATTTCTGTCATAAAGGCCAGAAACCCTATGCCCCTCCTTGTAGGAGTCGGCGTGCAGAGAGAAAAGGGTCTGGCTATTAACAGGAAGAGAGCAGGGCACCTAGAGCACCCCGGCCTCACGCAATGCCGCAACCGCATCCGGGCTCAGGCTCAATACCCGCTGCAGAACCTCCTGCGTATGCTCTCCTAATAGAGGAGGCGCATTGCGATACTCCACCGGCGTTTCGGAAAGCCGGATAGGGCTCGCCACCTGCGGTACATGCCCAGCCAGCGCATGGGGCAGCTCAATCGCCAAGCCCCGCGCCTTTACCTGGGGATCGGCGAATACCTGCGACAGATCATTGATCGGCCCACACGGCACACCCACCCGTTCCAACTGTGCCACCCACTCAGCCGTCGTCTTGAAGACGGTCGCCTGGCGGATCAGCGGAATCAGCACCGCGCGATTGGCCACCCGCGCAGCATTACTGGCAAACCGTGGATCGTCCGCCCACTGCGGCTGACCCGCCACCTCGGCGAACTTGCGGAACTGTCCGTCATTCCCCACCGTCAGGATGAAGTCGCCATCAGCGGTAGGAAAATCCTGATACGGCACGATATTCGGGTGAGCATTACCCAGGCGCCTGGGCGCCGCTCCGGAGGTCAGGTAGTTCATCGCCTGGTTCGCCAGACACGCCACCTGGACATCCAGCAAGGCCATGTCGATATGCTGGCCGCCACCCTCACGATCCCGATGGGCGAGGGCGGCCAGAATCGCCACCGTCGAATACAGCCCGGTGAGGATATCAGTCAGCGCCACACCCACTTTTACCGGCCCAGCCCCCTCATCCCCCTCAGGCTTGCCCGTCAGGCTCATCAAACCACCCAGGCCCTGGATCATGAAGTCGTAGCCGGCGCGCTTGGCATAGGGTCCGTTCTGGCCGAATCCGGTAATCGAGCAATAGATCAGCTTCGGATTCAGCGTCTTGAGCGATTCATAGTCCAGACCATAGGCCGCCAGACCGCCGACCTTGAAGTTCTCGATCAGAATGTCGGACTTCATCGCCAACTCACGCACCAGGCGCTGACCCTCGGGCCGGGTGAAGTCGATGGTGACCGATTGCTTGTTGCGGTTGGCCGACAGGTAATAAGCCGCCTCGCTGGTGTTCTCACCGCGAGCGTCCTTCAGGAAGGGCGGCCCCCAGGCACGCGTGTCGTCCCCATTGCCGGGGCGCTCGACCTTTATGACCTCGGCCCCCAGGTCCGCAAGGATCTGACCGCACCAGGGCCCAGCCAATACCCGCGACAAATCCAATACCCGCAAATGCGAAAGCGCGCCCATGAGCCGAGTTCCTATTAATAGAACGCCTGGAGGCCGGTTTGCGCACGCCCGAGAATCAGCGCATGCACATCGTGGGTACCTTCATAGGTGTTCACCACCTCCAGGTTGACCAGGTGACGGGCGACCCCGAACTCGTCGGAAATACCGTTGCCGCCGAGCATGTCCCGCGCCATGCGGGCAATGTCCAGGGACTTGCCGCAGGAGTTGCGCTTCATGATCGAAGTGATTTCCACCGCCGCCGTACCCTCGTCCTTCATCCGCCCCAGGCGTAGGCAGCCCTGGAGGGCGAGACTGATCTCGGTCTGCATGTCGGCCAGCTTCTTCTGGATCAGTTGAGTGGCTGCCAGTGGCCGCCCGAACTGCTGGCGATCCAGAGTGTACTGGCGAGCGGTGTGCCAGCAGAACTCGGCAGCCCCCAGCGCACCCCAGGAGATGCCATAACGGGCGGAGTTGAGGCAGGTGAACGGACCCTTCAGGCCACGTACATCCGGGAAGATGTTCTCTTCAGGCACAAACACGTTGTCCATGACGATCTCCCCGGTGATCGAGGCGCGCAGGCCGACCTTGCCGTGAATTGCCGGAGCACTCAGGCCTTTCCAGCCCTTCTCCAGTACGAAACCGCGAATATCGCCAGCATCGTCCTTGGCCCAGACCACGAATACATCGGCGATCGGGCTGTTGGTGATCCACATCTTGCTGCCGGTCAGGCTGTAGCCGCCGTCGACCTTGCGTGCACGGGTAATCATCGCTCCTGGATCGGAACCATGGTTCGGCTCGGTCAGGCCAAAGCAGCCGATCCACTCGCCAGTCGCCAGCTTGGGCAGGTACTTCTGCTTCTGTGCCTCGGTACCGAATTCGTTGATCGGCACCATCACCAGCGAGGATTGCACACTCATCATCGAGCGATAGCCCGAATCGACGCGTTCCACCTCACGGGCAATCAGGCCATAGCTGACATAATTCAGGCCACTGCCACCGTACTCGACCGGAATGGTCGCACCCAACAAACCGACTTCACCCATTTCGCGAAAGATCGCCGGGTCGGTCCGCTCATGGCGGAAGGCTTCGAGCACCCGTGGCGCGAGCTTGTCCTGGGCGAACTGCTCAGCGGTGTCACGAATCATCCGCTCCTCTTCAGTGAGCTGTTGATCCAGCAGCAGCGGATCGATCCAGTTGAAGCTAGCTTTAGCGCCCATCAGAGAATCCTCGCAAAACAGGTCAAATATCGTGGATTGATCCTAGGCGCCGCCGGGCCATCGGGCAAACGAGGATTTTGCATGCTGTTGTGCTAATTTCTCACTCCGAAAGCTTACCGATTGCCTTATTCCAGCACCTTTAGTGAGATTGCCGTACATGCGCAGGAAAATCCCCAGTACCGCCGCGCTGATCAGCTTCGAAGCCGCCGCCCGCCATGAGAGCTTTACCAAGGCTGCGGTCGAGCTTTCACTCACCCAAGGAGCAATCTGCCGACAGATTGCCAGCCTGGAAGAGTTCCTCGGCGTCGAACTGTTCCGCCGCTCCAGACGCGGTGTGAAGCTGACCGAAGCAGGGCTTTCCTACAGTCGCCGGGTCGCCACGCAACTGGATGCGGTCGAGCGCGACACCCTGTCGGTCATGGGCCAGCAGGGCGCCAATGTGATCGAGCTGGCCGTGGTACCGACCTTTGGCACGCAGTGGCTGCTGCCGCGGCTAAAGGATTTCCAACACAAGCATCCGGAAGTCACGGTCAACCTGACCAACCGTACCCGGCCGTTCCTGTTCGCTGATACCGATTTCGACGCTGCCATCTACTTCGGCGACGCCGACTGGTCGGGCACCGAGTCCCATCGACTGATGGGCGAAAACCCGATGCCGGTGTGCAGCCCGGCATTGCTGGACAACCGGACGAGCCTGAGCGCGGCAGAGATCGCCGAGTTGCCGCTGCTGCAGCAGACCACCCGCCCCTACGCCTGGCGCCAATGGTTCAACGCCCAGGGGCTGAATATCCCTCGCGACCTGACAGGCCCACGCTATGAACTCTTCTCCATGCTGGCCCAGGCAGCCATGCATGAGATGGGAGTCGCGCTGATTCCACCGTTCCTGATTCAACGGGAATTGGCGGAAAAACGCTTGGTGATCGCCAACCCCAGCGCACTCTCCAGCATCAAGGCCTATTACCTGATGATTCCCGAGCGAAAAGTCGAATCAGCGTCCCTGCGGGCTTTTCGCGACTGGTTGGTAACCCAGGCACAAAGCTACAGCCTTCTGAATTAAAGACCTACAGCAATAGTTGACCTGGTAGTCAAATACCCATAACCCTACAGACATAACAATATGTCGCTTTTGCACAAACTGTCTAAAACCTTGCCAATTCGGTACGAAAGTACCTGAACGTAAGGGTTACAGGCAATTTCTCGTGCAATGTCGGGCTATTCACGTCGCCGATACAAAATTTTCCAAATTCCTGTCAGAACCCTTTGTAGGCCTCTATTTTACTGGTTTCAGCCCCTTCAGTGCGTCATTCGGTCACAGGGTGACTTGTAGTTAATTTTACGTCACCCTTCATAATCTCTTGAAGGGTGTGTTTTTCGCCTGCAAAATGCCGCGCCCCGCCTCGAAAATGGCGGGATCGTGCTGATCGGCCGCTCCAGATGCACCCCTCGTGTGCGCTGGCCTTCTTATAAAAAAAGATCACGCAGGAGATTTGACGTGCACATTGGTGTTCCCCTCGAAACCCAGACCGGTGAGACTCGGGTTGCTGCAACTCCGGAAACCATCAAGAAGTTAGTCGGCCAAGGCCATACGGTCACTGTTCAAAGCGGCGCCGGCTTACGTGCCAGCGTCATCGACAGTGCCTATGAAGCAGCGGGCGCCAGTATTGGCAGCGCGACCGAAGCTTTTGGCGCCGAGCTTGTGCTCAAGGTGGTGGCCCCAAGCGACGACGAACTGACGCTGATCAGGACCGGCACCGTACTGGTGGGCATGCTCAACCCCTTCAGCAATGAAATCATCGCCAAGCTGGCCGCCCAGGGTATTACGGCCTTTGCCCTGGAAGCCGCACCGCGCACCTCGCGCGCGCAAAGCCTCGATGTGCTCTCGTCCCAGGCCAACATTGCCGGTTACAAGGCGGTGTTGCTGGCCGCTCACCATTACCCGCGCTTCATGCCGATGCTGATGACCGCCGCCGGTACCGTGAAAGCGGCACGCGTGCTGATCCTCGGTGCCGGCGTAGCGGGACTGCAGGCCATCGCGACCGCCAAGCGCTTGGGCGCGGTGATCGAAGCCTCGGACGTACGCCCAGCGGTGAAGGAACAGATCGAATCCCTGGGTGCGAAATTCGTCGACGTGCCGTACGAAACCGACGAGGAACGTGAATGCGCAGTCGGCGTCGGCGGCTACGCCCGCCCCATGCCGGCCAGTTGGATGCAGCGGCAGGCCGCGGCCGTGCACGAGCGGGCGAAACAGGCCGATATCGTCATCACCACCGCTCTGATCCCGGGGCGCAAGGCACCGGTGCTGCTGAGCGCGGAGACCGTTGCGCAGATGAAACCCGGCTCGGTGGTCATCGACCTCGCCGCCGCCCAGGGTGGTAACTGCCCGCTGACCGTCGCCGACCAGGTGGTGGTAGCCCACGGCGTGACCATCGTCGGACCGACCAACCTCGCCGGCGAAGTCGCCGCCGATGCTTCGGCACTGTATGCGCGCAACCTGCTGGATTTCCTGAAGCTGGTCTTCAACAAGGAAAAACAGTTCGAAGTGAACCTTGAAGACGACATCGTCGCCGCGTGCCTGATGTGCCGCGACGGCCAGGTCATCCGCAAAAACGCCTGAGCAGAGGATTCAGAAGATGGAAGAGCTTATCTCCCCCGGTATCTACAACCTGATCATCTTCGTGCTGGCGATCTATGTCGGTTACCACGTGGTCTGGAACGTCACACCCGCGCTGCATACGCCGCTGATGGCGGTGACCAACGCCATCTCGGCGATCGTGATCGTCGGCGCCATGCTCGCCGCCGCCCTGACCGTGACCCCGTTGGGCAAGATCATGGGCACCCTGGCCGTGGCCCTGGCGGCGGTCAACGTGTTCGGCGGCTTCCTGGTGACGCGCCGCATGCTTGAGATGTTCAAGAAAAAAGCCCCGAAAGCCGTAAAAGAAGAGGCGCCCAAGTCATGAGCATGAACCTGGTAACGACGCTCTACCTGATCGCGTCGGTCTGCTTCATCCAGGCCCTCAAGGGCCTTTCGCACCCGACCACGTCGCGGCGCGGCAACCTGTTCGGCATGCTCGGCATGGCCCTGGCGATCGCCACCACGGTCGGCCTGGTGTTCAAGCTCGGCTCCGAGCTGGCAGTCAACGGCATCGGCTATGTGATCGTCGGCCTGCTGATCGGCGGTAGCGCCGGCTCGATCATGGCCAAGCGCGTGGAAATGACCAAGATGCCCGAGCTGGTGGCGTTCATGCACAGCATGATCGGCCTGGCGGCGGTGTTCATTGCCATTGCGGCGGTGGTCGAGCCGCAGTCGCTGGGTATCGTCAAACAGCTGGGTGACTCGATTCCGGCGGGTAACCGCCTGGAACTGTTCCTCGGCGCAGCGATTGGTGCCATTACCTTCTCCGGTTCGGTGATCGCCTTCGGCAAACTCTCGGGCAAGTACAAGTTCCGCCTGTTCCAGGGCGCACCAGTACAGTTTGGCGGGCAGCACAAGCTGAACCTGCTGCTGGGCCTGGCGACACTCGGCCTGGGCCTGACGTTCATGTTCACCGGCAACCTGACGGCCTTCGCCCTGATGCTGGCACTGGCCTTCGTGCTCGGCGTGCTGATCATCATCCCGATCGGCGGCGCCGACATGCCGGTGGTGGTGTCGATGCTCAACAGCTATTCCGGCTGGGCGGCGGCGGGTATCGGCTTCTCGCTGAACAACTCGATGCTGATCATCGCCGGCTCGCTGGTAGGTTCGTCCGGTGCGATCCTCTCGTACATCATGTGCAAGGCGATGAACCGTTCGTTCTTCAATGTACTGCTCGGCGGGTTCGGCAATGCGCCGGATGCCGGCGGCCCGGCGGGTTCGAAAGAGGCGCGGCCGCTGAAATCCGGCTCGGCCGACGACGCGACCTTCCTGCTGACCAACGCCGACACCGTGATCATCGTGCCCGGCTACGGCCTGGCGGTGGCCCGTGCCCAGCACGCACTGAAGGAACTGACGGAAAAACTGACCCACCGGGGCGTCACCGTGAAGTACGCCATCCACCCGGTTGCTGGTCGTATGCCCGGGCACATGAACGTGCTGCTGGCCGAGGCCGAGGTGCCTTACGACCAGGTGTTCGAGATGGAGGACATCAACTCCGAGTTCGGCCAGGCCGACGTGGTGCTGGTACTGGGGGCCAACGACGTGGTCAACCCGGCGGCGAAGAACGATCCGAAGTCGCCGATTGCCGGCATGCCGATCCTCGAGGCCTTCAAGGCCAAGACCATCATCGTCAACAAGCGCTCGATGGCCAGCGGCTACGCAGGCCTGGACAACGAACTGTTCTACCTCGACAAGACCATGATGGTCTTCGGCGACGCGAAGAAAGTTATCGAAGACATGGTCAAGGCCGTCGAATAAACCTTGCCCCAGCGCAATACCCAAAGCCCCATCCTGAGGTAGGTTGGGGCTTTTCTTTGCCCGCGAAAAACCGACCAAAGGCTCTGATTCAAGGGACGGCATTCGACCTTGGTCGCGCGGCGAAACTTTTCGAAACCTCTAGACTGCGCACCTTGCCTCCGTTGCCCGAGATAAAAATCCATGTACCGTGATCGTATTCGCTTGCCTTCTCTTTCCAGTAAGGTGATGAGCGCGGCTGACGCTGCCGCACTGATCCAGGACGGCATGACCGTCGGCATGAGCGGTTTCACCCGCGCCGGCGAAGCCAAGGCGGTGCCCCATGCACTGGCCGAACGCGCCAAGCTGCAGCCGCTGAAAATCACCCTGATGACCGGCGCCAGCCTGGGCAACGATCTCGACAAGCAACTCACCGAAGCCGGCGTACTGTCACGCCGCATGCCGTTCCAGGTCGACAGCACCCTGCGCAAGGCAATCAATGCCGGCGAGGTGATGTTCATCGACCAGCACCTGTCGGAAACCGTCGAGCAGTTGCGCAACAAGCAACTCAAGCTGCCGGACCTGGCAGTCATCGAAGCCGTGGCGATCACCGAAGAAGGGCATATCGTGCCGACCACCTCGGTGGGCAACTCGGCCAGCTTCGCGATCTTCGCCAAGCAGGTGATCATCGAGATCAACCTGGCGCACAATCCAAACCTGGAAGGCCTGCACGACATCTATATCCCCAGCTATCGCCCAACCCGCACGCCGATCCCGCTGGTCAAGGTCGACGACCGCATCGGCAGCACGGCGATCCCGATCGACCCGGCCAAGATCGTCGCCATCGTCATCACCGAGCAACCCGACTCGCCGTCCACCGTGACCCCGCCGGACAGCGACACCCAGGCCATCGCCAACCACCTGATCGCCTTCCTTAAAGAAGAAGTGGCTGACGGTCGCATGACCAACAAGCTCGGCCCGCTGCAGGCGGGCATCGGCAATATCGCCAACGCGGTGATGTGCGGCCTGATCGACTCGCCGTTCGAAGACCTGACCATGTATTCCGAGGTGCTGCAGGACTCGACCTTCGACCTGATCGACGCCGGCAAGCTGTCCTTCGCCTCCGGCAGCTCGATCACCTTGTCGAGCCGCCGTAACAGCGACGTGTTCGGCAACCTGGAGCGCTATAAAGAGAAGCTGGTGCTTCGTCCACAGGAAATCTCCAACCACCCCGAAGTGGTCCGTCGCCTGGGCATCATCGGCATCAACACCGCCCTGGAGTTCGACCTGTACGGCAACGTCAACTCCACCCATGTCTGCGGCACGCGGATGATGAATGGTATCGGCGGCTCCGGCGACTTCGCCCGCAACGCGCACCTGGCGATCTTCGTCACCAAGTCGATCGCCAAGGGTGGCGCCATCTCCAGCGTGGTGCCGATGGTCAGCCACGTCGACCACACCGAGCATGACGTCGACATCCTTGTCACCGAGATCGGCCTCGCCGACCTGCGCGGCCTGGCGCCACGGGAACGGGCGAGGGCAGTTATCGACAACTGTGTGCATCCGCAGTACCGCGCCGCACTCAATGACTACTTCGAACGCGCCTGCGCGCTGGGTGGCCATACTCCGCACATCCTGCGCGAAGCACTGAGCTGGCACATGAACCTGGAAGAAACCGGGAAAATGCTCGTCGATTGATTGAAACAGTTCCCCGCTGACGCCAACACAGTTTCGTCAGCGGGCGAGCCTTCCCCTACAAACCTGAAAGAACTGTACTGCTGTACCGGTCATTTTTCCCGCCGACCTTCCTCGAAACACCCTCATTCGCGTAAAATTGCACCAATAAAGTGCAGATAGGTACAGTTGCCTCAATTCCGAGCAGTACAGCCCCTATAAACAGTTAACTGGTCCCTCACAATACAGGTGAACTGTATCTAGAGAGGCTAGGCAAATGAGAGGATCATTGGCATCAGTCGAAGTTAAACCACTCCCTAATCCCGCCATAAGCGGAAGGATGTCAACCATGGAACGTACACTCAGTTCCGAACTGTTCTACGAAAACACCGCTACCGAAGCCAAGGCTTCCCTGCCTCTGCGCGTTCTGGCCAACCTGATGCTGTGGCAGCGCCGTATCGCCAGCCGCCATCAACTGGCTCGTCTGGATGCACGCCTGCTCGCCGACGCTGGCATCAGCGAAGCACAGCGCTACGAAGAGTTGAGCAAGCCGTTCTGGCGCTAAGCGCCCGCTGGCCCTGACCCACCGGGTCCACCGCCAGCACCCGAATTGAAAAAACAGAGCCCGTCGCGGGAAACCGCGACGGGCTCTGTCGTTTTCGGCCAGCAGATTTTCCTGGCGGACCTGCCGGAATATCCAGACAGGTACAATTTAAAAAATACTCAAGTACAACCAGTACAGTTGGTGAAATCCGACGAAAAGGCTCTAGAACAGCTCTCCGGGCAACAAACCCGGCTTCCCGCCCCGAGTGAACTACGCCTAATATCGCGGTCATAATGGCCGGCGTGGCGAAATCTGTCGGTTCAGAGGCAATTGCCGAGACCGCTACACCACTAAACCTGTAGCCTGAAGCGCCGCCTGCGCGTCTGAAGGTGATCGTGCTCGAGTGGCTGTTCTGCCTTGGGCCACTGTTCTTCTATCTGTCCAGGAGATCCACCATGTCCCGTCTTCGCCTGCTCGGCACCGCCAGCCTGTTGTGCCTGGCCGCCACTGCCCATGCCAGCAGTTTCCTCGTGACCACCGATGCCGTGGTCGGCGCACTCCAGGCCACCACTGACACCACCTCCGACGCGACCTCGTCGCTGCGCGACAACAAGATCGTGCGCGCCGCCCGCGACGACGCCGCCAGCTTCGTCGCCAGCGATGGCCGGATCCGCGGCGTGAAGCTGGAAAGCGCCTTCGACACGATACGTCGCCAGGCCCCGCAACTTCAGGCCAGCGACGCACAACTGGCCCAGGCGATCCTGGCGATCTGACAGGCACCACGCTGGTCCTGGCCGGCTCATTCCGCTAGCCTTGGCACTCGCTCAATCAGCCATCGAGACTCATGCGTTCATTATCCTTACTGCTCATAGCCCTCAGCTGGATCACTCAGGCCCACGCATTCGACATGACGACACAAGGCGTCGTGGTCAGTGGTTATGTCACCAGTCAGGTGACCACCGCGCCCTTCGACCATAAACTGATACTGGCGGCCCGAGATGATGCCGCCAGCTTTGTCGCCAGCGACGGCCAGGTGCGGGGAGCACAGCTGGAGTCGGCCTTGAACTGGTTACGCCACAGCCAGCCAAAACTTCATGCAAGCGACCTTGAACTGGCCGAGGCAATTCTCGTCCAATAGTCACTTTTGTCTCCGGAGACATTTCATGCGTACCCCTCTGATCGCCGCGACCCTCGGCTTGTTGTTGCTGGCCGACGTAGCGTCGGCGCACACCCTGGTGGCCACCAGTAACATCATCGTCCGTGCCTCGGGTCGCACCATCGACTTCACCTCGGACACCACCACCTCGATCCGCGACTCGAAAGTGGTCCGCGAAGCCCACGACGACGCTGCCAGTTTCGTTGCCAGCCGTGGCGAGATCCGTGGCGCGCAACTGGAAGCCGCCTTCAACGCCCTGCGCACCCAGGTACCGGAAGCCCGCGACGCCAGCGACCAGACCCTCGCAGAAGCCATTCTCGCACTGTGAAGCCATTTGCCGGCTGGCTGCTGGCCTGCGCGCTGTTGCTTGTCGGCAACGCGGCCCAGGCCGGCCTGCAATTGCAGCTCAAGACCGATGGCCTGAGCCCGGCCGAGCAACGCGCCACCCAGGCGCTGCTGGATGAGGCCATCGCGCACTTGCCGCCCAGCTTCATCGAGCGGCTGGACCGACGCGTCGAAATGAGCTGGTCCACCCGGATGCCGGACAACGCCTATGGCGAGGCATCCCTGGTCTCGGAAGTCGAGCTCAACCGCAACCTGCTGCCCGGCCTGGTCGACGGTTCGGCGGCAACCCGCAAGACCAATCGCCCCCACGGCACCGTGCGCGAGGAAATGCTCGCCACCGTCTTGCACGAACTGACCCATATCTACGATCGCGCCCGCCTGTGGCCCGACGCCGAGCGCACGTTGATCCAGCGCTGCAGCCGCCAGAGCGACAACACCGGCCTGGTCGGTCTGCCCGATCAATGTCGGGGCCAGACCCATCGCCGCTTCACCCTCAGCGACGACCCGCGCCTGCTGGACCTGGCCGGCTGGCAGCAGTCGGTCGGTACCCGGGGTCAGCGCGAGGAACACAACAAGCAGATCGCACGCAGCCCGGATATCTACGAGACCACCAATCCCAAGGAGTTCGTCGCGGTCAACATGGAGTACTTCCTCCTCGACCCGGCCTATGCCTGTCGCCGCCCGGCGCTGTACCGCTATTACCAGGAACGTTTCGGCTGGGCCCCGCCGAAAAAGGACACCTGCGCCACGGCTTTCCCGTTCCTCAACGCCGGCAACGACTTCGGCAAGACGCCCCTGGGCAAGATCGACCCCGAGCGAGTCTACGAAGTCGACTATCTGCTGGCCGAAGCCAACCAGAACTGGGTCAGCCGCTGGGGCCACAGCATGCTGCGTCTGGTGATCTGCGCGCCCGGCCGGCCACGCGGGCCGGACTGCCGGCTGGACCTGGACCAGCACCTGGTGCTGTCCTACCGCGCCTTCGTCAACGACGTGCAGCTCTCGACCTGGGGCGGCCTGACCGGCGCCTATCCATCGCGGCTGTTCGTACTGCCGCTGGCCCAGGTCATCGACGAATACACCAAGACCGAACTGCGCAGCCTGGCCTCGGTGCCGCTGAAACTGTCACGGCGGGAAATCGAGGAAGTGGTCGAGCACGCCGCCGAAATGCACTGGAGCTACGACGGCAACTATTACTTCGTGACCAACAACTGTGCGGTCGAAACCCTCAAGCTGTTGCGCAGCGGCACCGACAACGCCCAGCTCAAGGGCCTGGACAGCATCATGCCCAACGGCCTGCTGGAAGTGCTCAAGGGCCGCGGACTGGCAGACACCAGCGTGCTCGACGACCCGCGTGAAGCCCTGCGCCTGGGCTATCGCTTCGACTCCTACCGGGACCGTTACCAGGCGATGTTCGAGGTGTTGAAAAAACATCTGCCGATCAAACAGGACACCGTCGAGGACTGGCTGACCCTGCGTCCTGAAGCACGCCGCCCCTGGTTCGCCCAGGCCGACCTGCGCACCAGTGCCGCCTTGCTGCTGCTGGAGCAGGCGGGTTATCGCCGACAACTGCTGCTGGCCCAGGACGAGGTCAAGCAGAAGTACCTCGGCGGACGTGACCTCAAGGATGGCGGCATGGACCAGGCCAACCGCACGCTACAGGCGATCCTGGCCAACAGCGGCTTCCTCAGCCGCCCGGCGGAATTGCTCGGCAGCGGCGGTTACGGCCTGCCGCAGCCGGGCGAATGGCAGCGCCTGGAGGCCGAGAGCAGCCAGCGCCAGCAACAGTTGCAACGTCTGACCGGCGACCTCGACAAGGAAGTGCGCAAGCTGCTCGACCCGGCCCGCGAGGCCGAGATCGAAGCCAGCGAAGCCAACCTGAAGATCGTCGGCGAACACCTGCGCAGTCTGCACAAGGCAGCGGGCGGCCTGGAGTTGCCCTGAGCCCGTGAGGCGGCTGGAATACCTGGGGAGCAAAAGGACACCCTGGCGATTTCACCGGTCTCTTCGCGGGCAAGCCCTGCTCCTACAAGGCTCGGCAGGTTCCGACACAGTCATGAGTCCATTTCTACCACCCGTCTGACCTTTGCCCACGAAAGCTGGCTGAAAGCTTCCCCCATTAGCATCACCTCACCACCGGCATCAGACCGGTCGGCCAGAACGTGCCCCGCAGGCGCGCCATGGCCCAATCAACAACAACAATGGTGATACCGATGTCCGTCCCAACCTGCCTGTTCGCTGCAAATCCGCCCGTAACGCCCGCGCCCGCCTTGCGCTGATCCCAGCCGCTTCGCCTTTCCCTAGCCGCGTTACGCCCGGAGTACTCCCCATGCTGACTTTCCTTGGCTTCGCCATGGTCATTACCTTCATGTACCTGATCATGACCAAGCGCCTGTCCGCGCTGATCGCCCTGATCATCGTACCGATCCTCTTTGCCCTGTTCGGCGGCTTCGGGGCCACCATCGGCAAGATGATGATCGAAGGCATCACCAAGCTCGCGCCGACCGGCGTGATGCTGATGTTCGCCATTCTCTATTTCGCCCTGATGATCGACTCCGGCCTGTTCGATCCGGCCGTGCGCAAGATCCTCAAGCTGGTCAAGGGCGACCCGCTGAAGGTTTCGGTCGGCACCGCCGTGCTGGCCCTGGTGGTCTCGCTCGACGGTGACGGCGCCACCACCTACATGATCTGCGTCGCCGCCATGTTGCCGTTGTACAGCCGCATCGGCATGAGCCCACGGATCATGGCCGGGCTGATCATTCTTGCCGGTGGCGTGATGAACATGACCCCTTGGGGTGGCCCCACCGCCCGTGCCGCCAGTGCGCTGCACGTCGACCCCTCGGACATCTTCGTGCCGATGATCCCGGCGATGTGTGCCGGCGTGCTGGCGATCCTGCTGATCGCCTACTTCTACGGCAAGCGCGAGCGGGCCCGCCTGGGTGAGCTGCATATCCTCGGCGATGACATCGACCACAGCGAAATCAGCGTCTCGCAGTTCCCCGAAGCACGCCGGCCGAAACTGATCTGGTTCAACGGTGCCCTGACCCTGGGCCTGATGTGCGCGCTGATCGCCGGCCTGCTGCCGCTGCCGGTGCTGTTCATGGTCGCGTTCAGTATCGCCATGATCGTCAACTATCCTTGCCTGCAACAGCAGAAGGACCGTATCGCAGCCCATGCCGGCAGTGTGCTGGCGGTGGTCGGGCTGATCTTCGCAGCAGGCATTTTCACCGGCATCCTGTCCGGCACCGGCATGGTCGACGCCATGTCCAAGAGCCTGCTGGCGGTGATTCCACCGGCGCTCGGGCCTTACCTGGCGGTGATCACCGCACTGGCGAGCATGCCGTTCACCTTTTTCATGTCCAACGATGCGTTCTATTATGGCGTGCTGCCGGTACTGGCCGAAGCCGCCAGCCACTACGGCATCAGCCCCGTGGAAATGGCACGTGCCTCGATCGTCGGTCAGCCCGTCCACCTGCTGAGTCCACTGGTTCCATCGACCTACCTGTTGGTGGCGCTGGCCGGCATCGAATTTGGCGATCACCAGCGCTTCACCCTGAAATGGGCGGTGCTGGTGTGTCTGTGCATACTGGTGGGCGCATTGCTGCTGGGGACATTCCCGCTCTTCGGCAGTCTATAACGATAACGATTCACCGCCAGCCCGGCGAACGATGCGGGGCTGGCCCAACACTCGAGCAAAGGAACACACATGGATTGGCTGACCAACCCGGAAATCTGGGTTGCCTTCTTTACCCTGACCGCCCTGGAAATTGTCCTGGGCATCGACAACATCATCATGATCTCGATCCTGGTCAGCCGCATGCCCAAGCACATGCAGCAGCGCACCCGGATCTTCGGTCTCGCCCTGGCGATGATCACGCGGATCCTCCTGCTGTTGTCGATCACCTGGGTCATGCGCCTGACCGACGACCTGTTCGTGGTCCTCGGCCAAGGCATCTCCGGACGCGACCTGATCCTGTTCTTCGGTGGCCTGTTCCTGTTGTGGAAGAGCTCCCAGGAGATCTACCACGGTCTGGAAGGCGAAGACGAAGCAACCGGGGACGGCCCGGCAGGCAAGGGCGGCAACTTCCTCTACACGATCATCCAGATCGCGATCATCGACATCGTGTTCTCCCTCGACTCGGTGATCACTGCCGTGGGCATGGTGTCCCATGTGCCGGTGATGGTCGCGGCAATCATCGTCGCGGTGCTGGTGATGATGCTCGCCTCGCGGGCCATCGGTGACTTCATCGACAAGCATCCGTCGCTGAAGATGCTCGCGCTGTCGTTCCTGATCGTGGTCGGCACCGTGCTGATCGCCGAAGCCTTCGACGTGCACGTCCCCAAAGGCTACGTCTACTTCGCCATGGCGTTCTCCCTGGCGGTCGAGGCGATCAACATCAAGATGCGCACCGCGATGGCGAAAAAGAAAGCCCAGCAGGATCCGGTGAAACTGCGCAAGGATGTTCCGGGTCAATAAACCCGAAGCGCACCGAAGAAAAGAAGGGGCCCCTGCGTGGCCCCTTTTTTGCTTTTCATTTATGACAGTTTTATTTCATGGCCACTGACAACCATGCGATGCTGGCGCTTGTCCCGATAGCCGGCTAAAGCTTAAGTACAAGCCCTAGAAAGGCGCGTGGTCTGTCCAACTTGCCCCTCTGGGGCACCAGCACCCAGGGGACCCTCCATGCTGACCCTGCTCAATCTGCTTTCCGCCGTGACCCTGCTGATCTGGGGCACGCATATCGTCCGCACCGGCATCCTGCGGGTCTACGGCTCCAACCTGCGCCAGGTGATCGGTCAGAACATGGCCAGGCGGCCGCTGGCCTTCGTCGCCGGCATCCTGGTCACGGCCCTGGTGCAGAGCAGCAACGCCACGGCGATGCTGGTGACCTCTTTCGTCGGCCAGGGGCTGATGGCACTGACCCCGGCCCTGGCGACCATGCTCGGCGCCGATGTCGGCACCGCACTGATGGCCCGGGTGCTGACCTTCGACCTGTCCTGGCTGTCGCCGCTGCTGATTTTCCTCGGCGTGATTTTCTTTCTCTCGCGCAAGCAGACCCGTGCCGGTCAGCTCGGCCGCGTCGGTATCGGCCTGGGGCTGATCATCCTCGCCCTGCAACTGATCGTCGAAGCCGCCGCACCGATCACCCATGCCCAGGGTGTGAAGGTGGTGTTCGCCTCGTTGACCGGCGACATCCTGCTCGATGCCCTGATCGGGGCCCTGTTCGCCATGATTTCCTACTCCAGCCTCGCCGCCGTGCTGCTGACAGCCACCCTCGCCGGCGCCGGGGTGATCGGCCTGCCGGTGGCCATCGGCCTGGTGATCGGCGCGAATATCGGTAGTGGCGTCCTGGCGTTTCTCAGTACCAGCATGCAGAACGCCGCCGGACGCCAGGTGGCGCTCGGCAGCCTGTTGTACAAGCTTATCGGCCTGCTGCTGATCATTCCGGTGCTGACCCCGCTGGTGGACTGGCTCGACGACCTGGACTTCAGCCCACAGGAAATGGTCATCGGCTTCCATCTGCTCTACAACACCGTGCGTTGCCTGGTCCTGCTGCCCAGCGTCGGGCCGATGGCGCGGCTGTGCGCCTGGCTGCTGCCGGAACGCCCGGAGACCAACGGCAAGCTCAAACCGCGCCACCTCGACCCGGCGGCCCTCGACACGCCGGGCCTGGCGCTGTCCAACGCCGCCCGCGAGACCCTGCGCCTCGGCGACCTGATCGACAACATGCTAGACGCCGTGTTGTCGGTGCTGCGCGGCCAGCAGACCGCCATCGCCATCGAGATGCGCCGTCTGAGCGATGACGTCGAAGTGCTCTACAACGCGGTCAAGCTCTACCTGGCGCAGATGCCCCGCGAAGACCTCGGCGAGCAGGACAGCCGGCGCTGGGCGGAAATCATCGAGCTGTCGATCAACCTGAAACTGGCGGCCGATCTGATCGAACGCATGCTGCGCAAGGTCCAGCAGCAGAAGACCGACAAACGCCGCTCATTTTCCGAGGATGGCCTGGAAGAGCTGGCCGGCCTGCACCGTCAGTTGATCGACAACCTGCGCCTGGGCCTGTCGGTGTTTCTCAGTGCCGACCCGGAAAGCGCCCGTCAGTTATTGCGGGAAAAACGCCGTTTCCGCGCCCAGGAACGGCGCCTGGCCCACGCCCATGTCAGCCGCCTGCAGAAAAAGATCGTACAGAGTATCGAGACTAGCTCCCTGCATCTGGAACTGATAGCCGACATGAAACGGCTGAATTCGTTATTCTGCAGCAGCGCCTACGTAGTCCTGGAGACCTCCGAGACCGGGGCGCTGGCCTCGGAAGAAACAGCCGATATCACCCACTCGCCTTGAACGTCCACGGTTCGACCGTTGTCTGTGCGTAGGAACCCGTCCGCGGAAATTGGTTATGCGTTGCCTGCTGTTCGTTTGTCTGTTGTTCACGCTCGTCCCCGCCCAAGCCCTTGATCGTTTCCAGGTCGAGGGCTACCAACTACCCAATGGCCTGCAACTGCTGCTCAAGCCGGGCAGCGAACGTGGGCACGTGTCTATCCGGCTGGTGGTAGGGGTCGGTTTCGACGATTTCGCCTGTGCCGACAAGGAACTGCCGCACCTGCTCGAACACCTGCTGTTCAGCGGCATCGATGCCAGTGGCGAAGGCGGCCTGGAAGAACGCATGCAGGCCTTGGGCGGCGAGTGGAACGCCTACACCAGCGACGCCGACACCACGTTCGTGATCGAGGCGCCGGCGGCCAACCAGCGCAAGATTCTCGACCTGCTGCTCGCCGTGCTGACCCAAACCCGGTTCAGCGATGCCGATATCGCCGCCGCCAAGCAGGTGGTCGAACGCGAGGACGGCGGACATTACTCGCACCTGCAGCGCTGGCTGGACATACCGCAGGGCGGCCATCGCAGCAGCGACCAGTTGGCCGAGGAACTGGGCCTCAAGTGCCGTGAGCACGCCGGCGTCGGCCACCTGACCCGGGCGCAGCTCGAAGCGTTGCGCAAGAACTGGTACGCACCGAACAACATGACCCTGATCATGGTCGGCGAACTCGATCGCCTGCTGCCGGCCTATCTGGACCGGGCCTTCGGCGCACTGCAGCCGGTCGAGCCCAACGCCCATCTGCCGTTGCCGCAGATCCTTCACCATGGCGCCGCACAGCGCAACCTGACCCGTGGCTGGGTCGGCAACGGCGCGAAAATCCACTGGCTGTTTCCCGAGCCGGTGCAGGAAGACCAGCCCGATGCCGCTGTCGACTTGCTCAAGGATTACCTGGACTGGGCGCTCTATCGCCAGTTGCGCCTGGAGCACAGCCTGTCCTACGGCCCCTGGAGCGAGCGTGAAGTGCTCGGCGGCGTCGGTTTCCTGAGCCTCAATGCCGATGTCGAACGGGACAATCTCGAACAGGCCAAGCAGGTACTGGCCGACTTGAAGGCCCGGTTGCTCAAGGACGGCCTCGACCCGGCCACCTTTACCCGCCTGCAGCAGGCCGCGATCGCCCGCCAGGCCTGGGCGGTGCAGGGCAACAGTGCATTGGCCGACTACTACTGGGGCGCCCTGGGCGATTATGAGGACGGCCATTTCAGCAACCCGGCCAAGGCCCTGCAGGCGGTAACGCTCAAGGATGCCGACAAGGCGATGCGCAAGCTGTTCGCGCAACCGGGTTATCTGCGGATCGAAAAGCCGTTGTTCAGCTATGACCAACTGATGTGGCTGGGCGCGGGGCTGTTGGCGTTGCTGATCCTGATCCCGTTGGGTTGGCGGGCCTGGCGGCGGCGCTAGCCTCCGGGGCCTGTTCGCGGCGGTTCGGCACCCCGGACCGCCGCGAACAGGCCCTCAAGCCCACCAACAACAGATCGGCTTTATCCCATAAGGCCCTGCAAAAACGGTATTGTATCGGGCTATTTCACCCGCCAGTCCTGTGAACCGCCGAATGCCCAAGCTGACCCTCCTCATCCAACGCGTCCTCGAATTGATGAAGCGTTACCCTGGAGCGATTGCCGCCTTCGGTTTCTGCTCGGGGATCGCCAGCTTCATCCTCGTCGATCGCCAGCAGAGCAAGGCCAGCCTGATTGCCATCGTGCTGTTGCTGAGCTGGATCTGGCTGATGCTGGAAAACACCCTGACCCAACTGTTCAGCCGGCTGTTCAAGCGCGAGATTCCCGAGCCGCTGCTGCGCTACGCAACACAACTGATCCATCAGGAAAGCCTGTTCTTCGTCCTGCCGTTCTTCTTCATCACCACGACCTGGAACAGCGGCCAACTGATTTTCACCAGCCTGCTCGGCGCCGCCGCACTGGTGTCGATCACCGACCCGCTGTACTACAAATGGCTGGCCCCCAAACGCTGGCTGCTGCTCGGCCTGCATACCCTGACGCTGTTCGCCGCGATGCTCACCGCACTGCCGATCATCCTGCACCTGACCACCGCCCAGAGCTACAAGCTGGCCCTGGGCACCGCGCTGCTGTTGTCGGTCCCGAGCCTGGCGGTGAGCCTGCCGCTGCGCAGCGTGCGGGGCTGGCTGATGCTGGTCAGCGTCACCCTGACCATCGGCGGTGCCGGCTGGCTGCTGCGCTCCTGGGTGCCACCGGCGACCCTGTGGATGACCGAGGTCGCGGTGACCACACACCTGCAGGATCGCACCCCCGGCGCCAGTCTCGAACAGGTCGACGCTGCCCAGGTACGCGGCGGCGGGCTCTACGCCTACACCTCGATCAATGCGCCACGCGGCCTGGATGAACGGATCTACCACGTCTGGGAATTCAACGGCCAGGAAGTCGACCGGATCGCCCTGGACATCCACGGCGGGCGCAAGGAGGGTTACCGCGCCTGGACCCACAAGCAGAATTTCCCCGCCGACCCGAGCGGCAGCTGGCTGGTACGGGTGCTGACCGAAGATGGGCAGATGCTTGGCGTGCTGCGTTTCGAAATCACCGACCCGGCAAAGACCGCACAAGGGTCCTAGTGATGGTCCGGCCTATCGTGCTATTACAGTGGTTTGCGCAAATGTCTGTTAAGCCCGGAAGCTCATGATCATCAGCACGATGGCCGGCAACGCCCAGTTGGACACCTCGACGACACCCGCGCGCCTGCAGATCAGCGGCGACTGGACGCTGGCCCATTACAACGCCTTGAAGCGCTGCAGCACCGCGCTGCTCGGTCACTATGACGCCAGCACCACCATCGACCTGGACCAGTTGGGCGCCCTCGACACCGCCGGAGCCTCGCTGCTGGTGGAACTGCTGGGCGCCCAGCGTCTCGGTCAACTGGCCGAGCACAGCGAACACCTGTCCGCCGCTGACCGCGCGCTGCTGCAGACCGTCTACTGCTCGCTGACCGACTTCTGCGAACCGGTCAAGGAACCGGAGCAGGCCGCCGGCCTGCAACTGCTCGAACGGATCGGCCGGGCCGTGGACCAGGTCTGGAAGGACACCCAGCAGTTACTGGGCTTCATCGGCCTGATCCTCGAAACCCTCGCACGCGGTCTGTTCCGGCCCTCACGCTGGCGGCTCACACCAATGGTCGCGCATATCGAGCAGACCGGCCTCGACGCCGCGCCGATCATCGCCTTACTGACCTTCCTGGTCGGTGCCGTGGTGGCGTTTCTCGGCGCGACGGTATTGGCCAGTTTTGGCGCCAGTATCTTTACCGTGGACCTGGTGGCGTTCTCCTTCCTGCGTGAATTCGGCGTGCTGCTGACCGCGATCCTGATGGCCGGTCGTACCGCCAGTGCCTTTACCGCACAGATCGGTTCGATGAAGGCCAACGAGGAAATCGACGCCATCCGCACCATCGGCCTGGACCCCATGGAACTGCTGGTGCTGCCACGGGTGCTCGCGTTGCTGATCGCGCTGCCGATGCTGACCTTCCTCGCCATGATCTGCGGGATCGTCGGCGGCGGCGTGGTCTGCGCGCTGTCGCTGGGGATCTCGCCGGCGATGTTCCTGTCACTGCTGCAGGCCGATATCGGCATCCAGCATTTTCTGGTCGGCCTGGTGAAAGCGCCGTTCTTCGCCTTCCTGATCGCCGCCGTGGGTTGCCTGGAAGGCTTCAAGGTCAGCGGCAGCGCCGAGTCGGTCGGTGCCCACACCACCTCCAGCGTGGTCCAGTCGATCTTTATCGTCATCGTGCTCGACGCCATCGCCGCCCTGTTCTTCATGGAGATGGGCTGGTGAGCCGGGTAGCACGACCGCCCAGCGAGGCGGTGATCCAGGTTCGCGGGCTGTGCAACCGCTTCGGCCCGCAGAGCGTGCACGAACACCTCGACCTCGACCTGTACAAGGGCGAGATCATGGCGGTGGTCGGCGGCTCCGGCACCGGCAAGTCGGTGCTGATGCGCAGCATCATCGGCCTGCGCCAGCCCAGCGACGGCCAGGTGCGGGTGTTCGGCCAGGACCTGCCAAGCCTGTCGGAACGGGCACGCTCACAGATCGAGCGACGCTTTGGCGTGCTGTTTCAGCAGGGTGCGCTGTTTTCTTCCCTGACCGTGGTCGAGAACGTCGCCCTGCCGCTGATCGAGCACGCCGGCCTCAGCCGTGCCGACGCCGAGCACCTGGCCTGCGTGAAACTGGCGTTGGCCGGCTTGCCGTTGTCGGCCGCCAACAAGTACCCGGCATCGCTGTCCGGCGGCATGATCAAGCGTGCCGCGCTGGCCCGTGCCCTGGCTCTGGACCCGGATATCCTGTTCCTCGACGAGCCGACCGCCGGCCTCGACCCGATCGGTGCCGCCGCCTTCGACCAACTGATCCTGACCCTGCGCGACGCCCTTGGCTTGAGCGTATTCCTGATCACCCATGACCTCGACACCCTCTACACCATCACCGACCGGGTCGCGGTACTGGCACAGAAACGCGTCCTGGTGGCAGACGCCATCGAACAGGTCGCCGAAACCGACGACCCCTGGATTCATGAATACTTCCACGGCCCACGAGGCCGTGCGGCCTACGCTGCGGCCACACCGCTCAAGGAGGGATGAGATGGAAACCCGTGCCCATCATGTGATGATCGGCCTGTTCAGCGTACTGGTGGTGCTCGCTGCACTGGGCTTCGGCCTGTGGCTGGCCAAGTCCAGTGTCGACACCGCGTTCAAGGACTACGAAGTGGTCTTCAACGAGGCGGTCAGCGGCTTGTCCCGCGGCAGCCCGGTGCAGTACAGCGGGATCAAGGTCGGTGACGTGCTGCAACTGAGCCTCGACCCCAAGGACCCGCGCCGGGTTCTGGCGCGCATCCGCCTGGCTGGCGACACCCCGATCAAGGAAGACACCAGCGCCAAGCTGGCCCTGACCGGGATCACCGGCACCTCGCTGATCCAGCTCAGCGGCGGTACGCCGCAGAGTGCCGAACTCAAGGGCAAGGACGGCAAGCTGCCGGAAATCATCGCCAGCCCGTCGCCGATTTCCCGCCTGCTCAGCGACAGCAGTGACCTGATGAGCAGCATCAACGTGCTGCTGCACAATGCCAACGCACTGTTCTCCACAGAAAACGTCGAGAACGTCAGCAAGACCCTGAACAACCTGCAGCAGACCACCGGCGCCATCGCCAGCCAGCGCGACGACATTCGTCAGGTGCTGCAGCAGATGACCCAGGTCAGCAAGCAAGTCAGCGGCACCCTGGAGCAGACCTCGCAACTGATGCGCAACGCCAACAACCTGCTCGACAAGCAGGGCACCCAGGCCCTGGGCAACGCCGAGCGGGCCATGCAGTCGCTGGAGCAGAGCAGCGCGACCCTCAACAAGCTGCTCGCCAACAACCAGGACTCGGTCAACAGCGGCCTGCAAGGGCTCAACGAACTGGGCCCGGCGATCCGCGAACTGCGCGACACCCTGGGCAGCCTGCGGACCGTCTCGCAACGTTTGAACGCCAACCCCAGCGGCTACCTGCTGGGCCGTGACAAGAACAAGGAATTCACTCCATGAGGCTTGCCCATCGCGTCCTGAGCCACCTGACCCTGATCGCCGGCCTGGCCCTGGGCAGCGCCTGCTCGATCCTGCCCGAAGCCGAGCCGATGGACGTCTATCGGCTGCCAACCGCGCAGAACAGTTCGGCGGCACCTGCCGGCCAGACGGTCGAATGGTCGTTGCGCATCGCCAAGCCGATTGCCGGCGAAGCCCTGAACAGTCCGGATATCGCCGTCATCCCCCAGGGCAACCTGATCAGTCACTACAAGGCTTCGCGCTGGAGCGACCCGGCCCCGGTGCTGCTGCGCAACCGCATCCTCGATGCGTTCCAGCGTGACGGCCGGGTGCGCCTGTTGAGTACCGACGACAGCAACCTGCGGGCGGACTTCGAACTGGGCGGTGAATTGCAGGCATTCCAGAGCGAGTATCACGGGCAGGACGCCGAGGTGGTGATCCGCTTCGATGCGCGCCTGGTGCGCGACAGCGACCAACGGATTCTCGCCAGCCGCCGCTTCGAAGTGCGCCAGCCGTTGAGCGACAAGCAGGTGCCTGCGGTGGTGGCCGGCTTTGGCCAAGCCGGGGACAAGCTGACGGGGCAGGTGATTGGTTGGGCCGTGCAGCAGGGCGAGGCGGCGGCTAAAAACTGAGGTTTTGGTCACTGAGGGCTTTGTGGTGAGCGGACTTGCCCGCTCATCACAAAGCCCCGCTTAACGGCAGGGATCAGCCAAAGAACCAGTAGCACACCGCGATCGCCGCCACCACGCCGGCCAGCTCCGCCAGCAGGGCACAGCCCACCGCATGGCGGGCACGCTGGATGTTCACCGCGCCGAAATACACCGCCAGCACATAGAAGGTGGTCTCGGTGCTGCCCTGGATGGTCGCCGCCGCCAAGGCCGGGAAGCTGTCCACGCCCTGGCTCTTCATGGTTTCGATCAGCATCGCGCGGGCGGCACTGCCGGAGAACGGCTTGACCATCGCCGTCGGCAACGCATCGACGAAGCGCGTGTCCCAACCGGCCCACTGCACCAGGTGGCGAATACCGTCGAGGCCAAAGTCCAGCGCCCCGGAAGCGCGCAGCACGCCGATGGCACAGAGCATCGCCACCAGGTACGGCAGCAGGTTCTTCGCCACGTCGAAACCTTCCTTCGCGCCTTCGACAAAGGCCTCGTAGACCTTCACCTTGCGCAGGGCGCCGATCACCAGGAACAGCATGATCAGGCCGAACAGCGTCAGGTTGCCAAGGATCGACGACAAGCTGGCCAGCGCCGTGGCCGACAACCCGGCCAGCACCGCCATGAAACCACCGAGGATCAATGCCCCCGGAACCAGATAGGCCAGCACCACCGGATCCCACAAGCGCAGGCGTTGCATCACCGCCACCGACAACAGGCCGACCAGGGTCGAGGCGCTGGTCGCCAGCAGGATCGGCAGGAACACCAGGGTCGGGTCCGGCGCGCCCTGCTGGGCGCGGTACATGAAGATGGTCACCGGCAGCAGGGTCAGCGACGAGGCGTTGAGCACCAGGAACAGGATCTGCGCGTTGCTTGCCACGGTCTGGCTCGGATTGAGCTCCTGCAAGGCACGCATGGCCTTGAGGCCGATCGGCGTGGCGGCGTTGTCCAGCCCCAGGCCGTTGGCGGCAAAATTGAGGGTGATCAGGCCGATGGCCGGATGGCCTCGGGGCACCTCCGGCATCAAGCGGCTGAACAGCGGCCCGAGGGCCTTGGCCAGCCAATCGACGATCCCGGCCTTTTCAGCGATGCGCAGGAAGCCGAGCCAGAGGGTCAGGGTACCGAACAGCAGGACCATGACGTCCACCGACAGCTTGGCCATGGCAAAGATGCTTTCGACCATGCTGGCGAAGATTGCGTGGTTGCCACCCACCAGCCATTGCGCCAGCGCCGAGACGGTCGCCACCACGAAAAAGCCAAGCCACAGGCCATTGAGCATCGGGAAAACTCCTGGAAGATGCGGCGAATGATAACGGGCGGGCCAGAAACAACAAACCCCGGAAAGTCCGGGGTTTGTCGAGGAGAGTGCGATCAGGCCTTGCTGCGCCAGTGCGGCAGCGAGTTCCAGTAGCGCTCGCCCTTGGCATCGTCGTACAGGCCTTCCCAACGAGCGATGACCAGGGCTGCCAGGGCATTGCCGATCACGTTCAGGGCGGTACGCGCCATGTCCATGATGCGGTCGACACCGGCGATGAAGGCCAGGCCCTCCAGCGGAATACCGACGCTGCCCAGAGTCGCCAGCAGCACCACGAAGGAAACGCCCGGGACACCGGCGATGCCCTTGGAGGTGACCATCAGGGTCACGACCAGCAGCAATTGCTGGCTGATGGGCATGTCGATGCCGTACAACTGGGCAATGAAGATCGCCGCGATACTCTGATACAGGGTCGAACCGTCAAGGTTGAACGAGTAGCCGGTCGGTACCACGAAGCTGCAGATGGCCTTTGGCGCACCATAGGCTTCCATCTTCTCGATGATTCGCGGCAAGGCGGTTTCCGAGCTGGCGGTGGAGTAGGCCAGAATCAGCTCGTCCTTGAAGATACGCATCAGCCTGATCACCGAGAAGCCGAACAGGCGGGCGATCAGGCCAAGCACGACAAAGGCGAACAGGATAACCGCGACATAGACCAGCACCACCAGCTTGGCCAGCGGCAGCAGCGAAGCGAAGCCGAAGTTGGCCACAGTCACCGCGATCAGGGCGAACACGCCGATTGGCGCGTAGTTCATGATCATGTGGGTGACCTTGAACATGGTTTCCGAGACGCCCTGGAACATCTTCACCAGCGGATCACGCAGTTCGGCCTGCAGGCTCGACAGGCCAAGGCCGAAAATCACCGAGAAGAAGATGATCGGCAGCATCTCACCACGCGACATGGCGGCAATGATGTTCGAGGGGATCAGGTTGAGGATGGTCTCGATGAACGCATGCTCATGCTGGACTTCGGCGGCGGTGGCTTTGTACTTGGAGATGTCCACGGTGCCCAGGGTGCTCATGTCGATGCCCGAGCCCGGGTGAAACACGTTGGCCAGCACCAGACCGACGAGAATGGCGATGGTGGTGACGATCTCGAAATAGAGAATGGTCTTGAGACCGATGCGCCCCAACTGCTTCGCATCGCCGACACCGGCGATGCCGACCACCAACGAGGAAATGACAATCGGGATCACGATCATCTTGATCAGGCGGATGAAGATATCACCCGCTGGTTGCAGCACGTTGCTGATCCACCAGGCCTTCTCGGCACTGAAATGGTTGAGCAGCGCCCCGAGTGCAATCCCCAGTACCAGACCGATGAGGATCTGCCAGGCGAGGCTGAGCTTTGCCTTCTTCATGTCATTACCCTTACTTCAAGTGGACTCGGGCCGACGCGTCCTGCCCGCACGCCAGGCGCGCAGGAAGTCCCCATCAGCCCTCCATGGAAGGTCACCACGAGCGAGCCGAAAGCTCGCTGGTTGGCGAAAAAAGGCGCAACTATTGCGGCGCAGGGGAGGGCCGTCTAATGCCATAACCGTCTACCCTATGCCGAATCGGCATAATCTTTGTCGGACAATCGGTTCATTCCGGGCATGAAAAACAAGGCATTTCTGCCGCCGCGATGGCCATAATCCGGCCATCACAGAGCAATTCGTATCAGCGGGAGGGAGAGTAAAACAATCGAGAAATTGTCGAAAAACCTTACAAAAAGCTGCTTGGACAAGCGTCTGGGGAAAAGGTTTTTCTGGATATACGGTCGAAGGGACATTGAATTCGATACTAATCCGCACTTAATGCCCTAATGACATAAGTCGGCAGCAGCGACCAATCGAGAGGACCGCCACCCGACTTGCCAACTGCCGCCTTCACCTGACCCGGCCCTTGCGCAGGCACTCCCTGTACCCGTAGGTCGCTCCGATCCTGTAACAATCAAAGCATCCCGGCCCCCTGGTCATGCATTCGCCGTCTTCGGGCGCTTCAGGGGTAGAAGCTCACGACGAGCTTCTGCTCTTTCAATCCGCGAACTCAGTACCAGTTCGGATCCTTTTTCAGTTGCTCCTTCAGTAGCGCCTGCATGCTTTCGTCGGGTTTACCGAGAAAACGGTAATCGGCGTGCCGAGTCGGCGACTTGTCGGCCGGCAACCCCGCCGGGACCTCCACCAGCATGGCGTAGGCATGTTCCTTATCGAGACTGAAGGCGACGATCAGCCGCTTGTTGCGGCAACTGTCTGCGGTTTCGCACAGAGCTCCGACCAGATAGGGGTCGCCGTCTTCCTCGACCGCATTCATCTGTTCGGCGCTGCCCGACAGGTTCATCACCCATTCAGGCAGACGCTCTTCCTTTTCCACCACTTTCTGCCAGGCCTCACGATACTCCGGGGCCGAACTCAACAGCTCGTTGGCCCGGGCCTGACCATCGTTGGCCGCCAGGGCCGTGGCGCCACCGCCCAACAGCAGGGCAGCGGCCACGACCTTCAGGGTTGGCTTGAACATACTCAGCCTCGACCGCGACGACCGAACAGGAACGAAGCCACGAACATCACCAGGAACACGACAAAGAGAATCTTGGCGATACCTGTCGCGGTGCCAGCGATACCACCGAAGCCCAGTACTGCGGCGACAATGGCAATGATCAGGAATGTAATGGCCCAACTCAGCATGATGATTCTCCTTATCTTGATCCTGCGATTTTCGGCTTTTTGCCTTTTACTGCGTATGACCGCATCTGGCCGACCGGCCCATGCGTGTTGCCTAGAACACCCAACGATCCTGACGAGGCAGGTCGCCGAGCGAATCGGCTTGCTCCACCGGCGTCAGACTGTAGGCGACACGGTCACCCGAAGCCGACGCGCTGCCGATGGCGCTGAAATGGGTTTGAACGGGAGCCTGGAAGAACACGCGCTGATGCTCGACGGTCGGTTGGGTCCAACGCATGAACGCTTGGCCAACGACCAGGGTGACCAGCAACGCGAGGAGAGCGAAAAGCCCTTGCTGAACATGCAGCGACGAAATATGCAATGGGGCGGCAAGTTGGCGATTCATCCCGAGACTCCTCCGACACTGTCTTTATGTTTATTGCGGTTGGGGTGGCGTGTAGCCTGTCCAACCCTGCGTAAGAGGTATATTGCAGAGCGCATGCCAATTTTTTTTTCAGATAAAATCCAATAAAATCATATAGTTATAAACAAACGCCGCGACCTTGAGGCAGCATCCTGCACGATCCCCCCTTTGCCGTCGTGCACAATGCACGACAAGCCCTTGGGCCAGCGCCTAAGATGGGCAGACAACACAACGGTAAATCCGCTGGAATTTGCCGCAATGTCGGTTGTCGGAAGCAGAGGAAGCAAAAAATTCCCCAAATCAGCGGGTTAGCAATCAGCGCCAGGGATGTTTACCCTGCACGTCATGGTCCCGACCAGAACGGATCAGGCAAGCTGCACGACTCGCCCTGGGTTCATCGGGCACATTCATAAATAAGGAGCGCGGGTCATGGAATCAGCCCCGGAACACCAAGGCCGTATTCTGCTGGTGGATGACGAGTCCGCCATCCTTCGCACCTTTCGCTACTGCCTGGAGGACGAGGGCTACAGCGTGGCCACGGCCAACAGCGCCGCGCAGGCCGATACGCTGCTGCAGCGCCAGGTGTTCGACCTGTGCTTCCTCGACCTGCGCCTGGGCGAAGACAACGGGCTCGACGTCCTCGCACAGATGCGCATCCAGGCGCCGTGGATGCGGGTAGTGATCGTCACGGCCCACTCGGCCGTCGACACCGCCGTCGACGCGATCCAGGCAGGCGCCGCAGATTATCTGGTCAAGCCGTGCAGCCCCGATCAGCTGCGCCTGGCTACGGCCAAGCAACTGGAAGTCCGCCAACTGTCGGCACGCCTCGAAGCCCTTGAAGGTGAAGTGCGCAAACCCAAGGACGGCCTCGACTCCCACAGCCCGGCGATGATGGTGGTGCTCGAAACCGCCCGCCAGGTTGCCGGCACCGATGCCAACATTCTGATTCTCGGCGAATCCGGGACCGGCAAGGGCGAGTTGGCCCGGGCCATTCACGGCTGGAGCAAGCGGGCGAAAAAGTCCTGCGTGACCATCAACTGCCCCTCGCTGACCGCCGAACTGATGGAGAGCGAACTGTTCGGCCACAGTCGTGGTGCCTTCACCGGCGCCAGCGAAAGTACCCTCGGCCGGGTCAACCAGGCCGATGGGGGCACGCTGTTCCTCGACGAGATTGGCGACTTCCCGTTGACGCTGCAGCCCAAGCTGCTGCGCTTCATCCAGGACAAGGAATACGAACGGGTCGGCGACCCGGTAACCCGCCGGGCCGACGTACGCATCCTCGCCGCCACCAACCTGAACCTGGAAGACATGGTGCGCGAGGGGCGCTTTCGCGAAGACCTGCTCTACCGGCTCAATGTCATCACCCTGCACCTGCCGCCCCTGCGCGAACGCAGCGAGGATATCCTGACCCTGGCCGACCGCTTCCTGGCTCGCTTCGTCAAGGAGTACGCACGACCGGCGCGTGCCTTCAGCGAGGAAGCCCGTGAAGCCCTGGTCAACTACCGCTGGCCCGGCAATATCCGCGAACTGCGTAACGTCATCGAACGCGCCAGCATCATCTGCCCGCAGGAGCGGGTGGAAATCGGCCACCTCGGCATGGGCGAACAACCCACCAACAACGCCCCGCGCATCGGTGCGCCGATGAGCCTGGACGAGTTGGAGAAAGCCCATATCGGTGCGGTGCTGGCCACCAGCGACACTCTGGACCAGGCCGCCAGGACCCTGGGTATCGACGCCTCGACGCTGTACCGCAAACGCAAACAGTACAACTTGTGAGCCCCACCCCATGAAGCTTGCGATGAAGCTGCGCACCCGACTGTTCCTGAGCATTTCGGCACTGATGACCGTGGCCCTGCTCGGGTTGCTGCTGGGACTGGTCAGCGTGATGCAAATGGCCAAGAGCCAGGAATCACTGATCCGCGACAACTTCATCACCCTCGACCTGGGTCTCAAGTTGCGCCAGAGCCTGGGCGACCAACTGGTCATCATGCTCAGCGAAAAACCCGATCAGGGCGCCTTGCAGGCCTCCCGCGAGCACTATCGGCACCTGCTGCAAGAAGGCATCGAACACGAGCAGAACAACCACCTGCAAGGCGGCTTCGCCCAGGCCCAGATCGACTACGAGAGCTTTCTGCAGGCCTTCGACTCCCGCGGTGGGCAGATCAGCAACAGTGAACTGGCCAACAGCCTCAACACCCTGCGCTATGGCCTGCTCACCGCACACAAGCGGGCCCTGGAGGAAATCAGCAGCGCCGAAAGCTCAGCCCGCGACCGGGCCATGCTGATCTGCGCGCTGCTCGGCCTGGTCGCCCTGGCAGTGCTGATCATCGGTTTCATCACCGCCCACGGTATCGCCCAGCGTTTCGGTGCGCCGATCGAGGCGCTGGCCAAGGCGGCAGACCATATCGGCCAGGGCAACTTCGAAGTCACCCTGCCGATTTCCTCGGCCGCCGAGATGAACCAGCTGACCCGACGCTTCGGCATCATGGCCGAGGCCCTGCGCCAGCATCAGGCAACCAACGTCGACGAACTGCTGGCCGGCCAGCAGCGCCTGCAATCGGTGCTCGACAGTATCGACGACGGGCTGCTGATGATCGACCGCCAGGGCCACCTGGAGCATCTCAACCCGGTGGCCCAGCGCCAGTTGGGCTGGGACGCCGAACAGCTCGGCCAGGGCCTGGGAGACGCCTTGGGGCGCCCCGAACTCGACGAGCAACTGAGCCTGATCCTGCGTGGCGGCAGCCTGGAACGGGCGCCGGAAGACCTCGAATTCGAAGTCGAAGGCGAATCCCGCCTGCTGACCTACAGCCTGACGCCGGTCAGCCATCCCCAGGGCCATATTCTCGGGGCGGTGATGGTGCTGCACGACGTTACCGAACAGCGGGCCTTCGAGCGGGTGCGCAGCGAGTTCGTCCTGCGCGCCTCCCATGAGCTGCGGACCCCGGTAACCGGCATGCACATGGCTTTCGGCCTGCTGCAGGAGCGCGTGCACTTCGACGCCGAGTCCCGTGAAGCGGACCTGCTCAATACGGTCAAAGAAGAGATGCAGCGCCTGATGCAGTTGATCAACGACCTGCTGAATTTCTCGCGCTACCAGAACGGCCTGCAGAAACTCACGCTGGCTCCGTGCGATATCGGGCAGTTGCTGGAACAGGCGCGCGAGCGTTTTGCCGAGCAGGCCAGCAGCCAGGGCATCGATCTGCAGATCGAGACCCAACCGCCGCTGCCGCGCCTGCACGCCGACCAGGCACAACTGGAACGGGTACTCGACAACCTGCTGGGCAACGCCCTGCGTCACACCAGCCGCGGCGGGCAGATTCGCTTGCAGGCGCGGCGACATGACGAACGTGTGATCATCAGCGTCGAAGACAATGGCGAAGGGATTGCCTACGGTCAGCAGGGGCGGATCTTCGAACCCTTCGTCCAGGTCGGGCGCAAGAAAGGCGGGGCCGGTCTGGGGCTGGCCCTGTGCAAGGAAATCGTCCAGTTGCATGGCGGACGCATGGGCGTCTACTCACGGCCGGGGCAGGGCACCCAATTCTATATGGCGCTGCCGCTCTAGGTACGCCGCATGCTCATGGGGTGCTCATCTCGCTGAACGGTTCGCCCGGACCATCCAGCGCTGAGGTTATTTTGACCGATTGAGTACCTGCAGGATCGCTGCGCTCTGCGCATCGGCCACACCATCGAAACGCGCCGGGCGAAAATGCATCTGGAACGCCGCCAGCGTGTGCTGGGTGCCGGCGTCCCACTCGCCGGTCTGCGGCGTGGCGGTGTAGCCCAGGTACCGCAGTTGCTGCTGGAACCAGCTGGCGCTCGGCAACTGGTAGGCATACACCTGCTGCTGGCGGGCCACCGCCTGCTCATCCGGCCACATGCCCAGGCCCTCGGCAGCCAGGCGCTTCCAGGGAAACAACGGCCCCGGATCCTGCTTGCGCAGCGGGGCGATATCGCTGTGGCCGATCACATTGCGCGGCTCGATGTGGTTGCGCTTGACGATATCCTTGAGCAGAACGATCAACGCCTGGATCTGCGCTTCGCTGTAGGGATACCAGACACGTCCGGCGGGTGTGTCGCGAAACCCCGGATTGACGATCTCGATGCCGATGGAACTGGAGTTCAGCCAGGTACGCCCCTGCCACTCGCTTTCCCCGGCGTGCCAGGCGCGCTGGCTCTCGTCCACCAGCTTGTAGAGAGTGGCCGGATTGTCGTCGCCGACCAGGTAGTGGCTACTGACCTGGCCGTGGGTCAGCAGACGCAAGGAGTTTTCCCGGTTCGCCGAGGTGTAGTGGACGATCACGAACTGCGCGCGGCTGTCGTAATTGACCGAGGGGTGGCTGGTGTCCAAGCGTGGGCCGCTGGCGCAGCCCGCGAGTAGCAGGGCCGCGCTAAGGAGAGAGAGCAATTTCATGGCAGTAACAAAAACCAGGGCAGTGACGCTCTAGCATAACGTACCGCAGGCACCGACATAGGCTCAGGCAAGACTCGGTGACAAATCGACAGGTCCGGTTCAGCCCACTTCGACCCGATTGCGCCCGGCATTTTTCGCTCGGTACAACGCCTCATCGGCTCTTTTGAGCACATGATCGCTGCGTTCGCCGACCTTGAAGGCCGACACCCCCAGGGACACGGTAATGGTCACCCGCTCGCCCTTGAAGTGGAAAGGACAGGCCTCGATGGCCGCCCGCAGAGTCTCGGCCAACTTGAGTCCCGCTGCCACGGATGTCCCCGGCATCAGCAGAACGAACTCCTCGCCACCGAAACGGGCGATGAAGTCACTGCCGCGCAGGTTCTTGCGCAACACGCTGGCAATGATCTTCAGCACCTTGTCACCCGCCAGGTGGCCGTAGTTGTCGTTGATACGCTTGAAATGATCGAGGTCGAGAATGGCGATCAACAGCGTGTTGCCATGCTGCTGCCATTGCCCGACTTCATGATCGAGGCGCTCGCCCCAGGCGGCGCGGTTCGGCAGACCGGTGAGCGGGTCGATCAGGGCTTTCTGCCGTTGCTCCTCAAGGTGATCGCGATAGACCAGGGCTTCCTCTTCCATGTGCGCGACACGCTCGGCCAGCATCTGCAAGCGGGTCGCGACTTCATGCTCGCGGATATCACGCTCCTGCTGGTGTCGATCCATCGTGCCCAGCAGGTCTTCTAGGCGGTTTTCCAGGACATGCTTGAGGCTGTCGAGGTCGGCGGCGGCCAGCACGCTGTTCTGCAGGCCGTCGACGTGCTCGCGCAACTGACTGTGCAGGTCGTTGGCCGCCGAACGGCCCTCGGCATGGCCTTCACTGGCCGCGCGCAGGTTGCTCTGGAAGGACTCCAGGCGCTCGTTGAGCTGCTTGAGGTAGACCTCGAAATCATGCTGACCGCTGTCGTTGATCGCCAGCATCAGCACCGCCAGATCGTCGAGGATTGGCAGTAATTCGTACCAGTTCAGCCCATGTTCGAGACGATGACGCATCGACTCGGCATGGGGCTTGTGGCGTTCGGGCAACGACAGTTCATCCAGCAGGCCGAGCAGCGTCGATTCGATGTGCTCGGCCACCGAACTGTAGGACGGTTCCGGGGACTCCGGCAGGGCATACAGCACATCCTGCTCGTTATCCTCGGGATGGACCGCCGCCAGGGCTTCGGCCATCACCGTTGGCAGTGGCAGGCTGTCGAGGAAGACCTGCGACGGTGCCGGCGCGGCAGTAACCACTTCGGGTGGGTCGGGCAACTCGGCCTTGGGCGCAGCGTCCACGACTGCCTGCGGCGCTGCTTCGAGCACCGCAGTGCCGGGCTCTGGTGATACCTGAGGCGCCAGCGCGACCGGCTCTGGCTTGGGATCAGTTGTGAGCTCTGGCTTGGACGCGGATTCGGGTGTGGACTCAAGGGCAGAAGCAGGGGCGGACACGACCGCAGGTGGTGTGTCGGTCGCCACCTCGACTGGCGCCAGCGGTGGCGGCGTCTCAACAACGGCCTCGACGACTGCCAAGGGTGGGGCAGATGCCTCGACCGCAGGCAACACCGCCTCGACGGCGACGGGCTGCACAACGGGAGCCGTTGGGGCAGGGGCAGGTTTTGGCGCCACGGGCTCAACCGTCTCAACCGCCTCATCGTCATCAGAGACGAGGCCGGGGGCGAAGGCAGGGACCGGCACGGGTTCAGCCGCAGGCGCAGCATCGGCCGCCACCGACGCAATTTCAGCACCCGCCTCGGTATTCTCCTTAGCTCCGAACAACCGTTGCAAAAGGCCCGGACGGCTCTGCTCGGCGGGGTGCTCCAGTTCCGTCAGGGCCTTGCCCTGCAGGCTGCTCAGTTCGCTGAGCAACAGGGGAATCTCGCGAGCCTGGCCAACCCGTCCATCAAGCTGCTTGGCGAAGTTCTTCAGCGGCCGACGCACCTCCCGCGGCAGCGGCAGGGTTTGCAGTTGCGTCACCAGCGCGGTCAGCGCAGTGCCCATCTGTTCGACGCGGGTTTCGCGGCGCTGCTCGGAATCGAGCACGGCTTTTTCCAGACGCGGCAGCAGGTTGGCCAGTGCCGCATCCATATCGTCGCTGCGGATCACCTCGCGCATTTCCTTCATGCACTGGTCCACCGCCCGGTCGGTGCCTTCAGCCGCCAGGGTGCTGCGCACCAAGCCGCGTCGAAGCAGGTCGAGACGGGCATCCCAGCGCCGCTCGAGCTTTTCCTGTTGTTCGATACTCTTAAGGTACTTCTCTTTCCAGCGCTGGGCTTCTTCGCTGCTCATTGCAGGGCGTCCGTGAGATTCAACGACTCAAGGCGGGCAACGTATCAGAACCGATGGAACCTGGCAGGCGAATTTCAACGGCAACCGGCAAATGGTCGGAAATCGGCTGGGCCAGGACCTGAACCCGCTCCAACGTCAGGCTCGGGCTGAGCAGAATATGATCAAGGCAGCGCTGTGGGCGCCAACTGGGAAAGGTGGCCTCGACCTGCGGCGCGAGCAGCCCCAGATCGCGCAAGGGCGAGTGTTGCAGCAGGTCGGTGGCGTGGGTGTTCATGTCGCCCATCAGCACCTGATGCTTGAAGCCGCCGATCAGCTCGCGGATATACGCCAGTTGCCGGGTGCGTGTCCGTGCGCCCAACGCCAGGTGCATCATGACCACCACCAAGGCATCCGGACCTTCGCCGAAGCGTACCAGGATCGCCCCACGACCGGCCGGGCCGGGTAGCGGGTGATCCTCGATCGCCCACGGCCGCAGGCGGCTGAGCACGCCGTTGCTGTGCTGGGCCAGGCGGCCGAGATTGCGATTGAGTTGCTGGTACCAGTAGGGAAAGGCACCCAGTTGAGCCAGATGCTCGACCTGATTGATGTAGCCCGAACGCAGGCTGCCACCATCGACCTCCTGCAAGGCCACCAGGTCGAAGTCGCCCAGCAGGCTGCCAATCTTCTGCAGGTTGTCGGCGCGCCCGGTGTGCGGCAGCAGATGCTGCCAGCCACGGGTCAGGTAGTGCCGGTAACGCTGGGTGCTGATACCGACCTGGATATTGAAGCTGAGCAGCCTCAGGCGATTGTCCGCCGGCAGGCCGCTGGAGTGCAGATGGTGTTCATTGACCTTCGGCTGATGAAGGCCAACATTGCGTTCCGATCCCCAGCGAGCCATGGCCGGGGCGCCTTACTTGCCGGCGGTCGCGCCAGCCGCTCGCTCTTTGGCGATCAGTTGGTCGGCCACGTTCAAGGCTGCCTCGGGACCGCCTGCGGTGCCAAGGTCAAAACGATACTTGCCGTTGACGATCAGGGTCGGTACGCCACTGATCTCATACTTCTTGGCCAGTTCGCGGGCAGCGACGATCTTGCCCTTGATGGCGAAGGAGTTGTAGGTCGCGAGGAATTTTTCCTTGTCGACACCCTGGGTGGCCACGAAGTTGGCCATGTCTTCAGGTTCGAGCAGCTTTTTGCCTTCCTTCTGGATGGCATTGAACACCGCCGAATGGACCTTGGCTTCGACGCCCATGGCTTCCAGGGTCAGGAACAGCTGACCGTGTTTGTCCCACGGGCCGCCGAACATGGCAGGAATGCGGACGAAGTGTACGTCGGAAGGCAGCTTCTTGATCCATGGATTGATGGTCGGTTCGAAGGCATAGCAATGCGGGCAGCCGTACCAGAACATCTCGACCACTTCGATCTTGCCAGGCTCTTGCACCGGCACCGGGGTCTTGAGTTCAACGTAGGTCTTGCCGGCTTCGAGCGGCACATCCGCCGCCTGGGCCGTCATGCCGAACAGGCTGGCGGTGACGAGTGCGGCGCTGAGGATCAGATTACGCATGCATTACTCCTGGGAATTTAGACGTCGCCTCCGTCGCGACCTGTAATTTCTGACAGACCGAGCGGGCTCTTGGTTCGATTAGTGTAACGGCAGCGGCCACAAAAAAGGGCGGCCAAGGCCACCCTTTTATCTTTGCAACAAAGGATTAATCGATCATTAACGCGAGCACGCCGCGTCAATCATCAGATGCGCCTCAATGCAGACCTTGGACATAGCTGGAAACGGCCTCGATGTCCTTGTTGCTCAGCTTCGCGGCGATGCTCTGCATGATCTTGGTGTCGCCGTCGTTGGTGCGTACACCTTCGCGGAAGTCGGTGAGCTGCTTGGCGACGTATTGCGCGTGCTGACCACCCAGGTGCGGGAAGCCGGCGGCGGCGTTGCCCGCGCCATTGGGCGCATGACAGCCGGTGCAGGACGGCATGCCCTGGTCCAGCTTGCCGCCACGGAACAGTTCTTCACCCCGCGCCACGAGCTTGGGATCGGCCGCGCCGACGCTGCCTTTCTGGCTGGCGAAGTAGGCGGCGATGTCGGCGAGATCCTGGTCGCTGAGATTGGTCAGCAGGCCAGTCATTTCCAGCACGGTTCGCTTGCCCGACTTGATGTCGTGCAACTGTTTGTCCAGGTACCGCTCACCCTGACCCGCCAGTTTCGGAAAGTTGGGCGCCATGCTGTTGCCATCAGGACCATGGCAAGCGCCACAGACGGCGGCTTTCCCCTGACCGGCAGCGGCATCGCCGGCGGCATGGGCGAGACCGGTGATCCCCAGGGTCAACAGCAGACTCACGATCAATTTGTTCATCAGCTAATCCAATACGGCTAAGGGTTAAGAGTTATGGACCGGGCTTACTCGCTCATCCAGCGGATGATGCTTCGGTAATCCTCGGCACTGCAGTCCATGCACAAACCACGCGGCGGCATCGCCTTGAAACCCTGAGTCACGTGTTGCACCAGCACGTCCATGCCTTGGGCCATTCTTGGCTTCCACGCGGCCTTGTCGCCCTTCTGTGGGGCCATCGGCAGCTGTCCGGCATGGCAGGCAATGCAAACACGGTTGTACACGGCTTCCGGATCCTGTGTAGCCTGAGCGCCGTGAAGCGGGATCAGGACACTGGCAGCTAGCAGCCATCTGGTCATGAACTGATCGTTCCAGTCATGAACTTCAGGGTTGGGAACGTGCCACGTTCTAATGCGCGGCCTAGGTCAATCGCTCCCATGTTCTTCGTCCTACGTCGGGACAAAGCACACACTAAATCTGCGGCATTATATACTGGCGTCCATGAAACGGAAACGACACAGCTTGTCGCGCCTCCCGGCACCGCCCCTATTGGAAATCCCATGCAACTGAAAAACCCCATTCTCGGCCTGTGCCAACAGTCCACCTTCATGCTCAGCGCCGCCAAAGTCGACCAATGCCCGGACGACGCCGGTTTTGAAGTGGCCTTCGCCGGTCGCTCCAATGCTGGCAAATCCAGCGCGCTGAACACCCTCACTCACGCCAGCCTGGCGCGCACCTCGAAAACCCCGGGGCGCACACAACTGTTGAATTTCTTCAAACTAGACGATGAACGCCGTCTGGTCGACCTGCCGGGCTACGGTTATGCAAAAGTTCCGATTCCGCTCAAGCAGCACTGGCAGCGTCACCTGGAGGCCTACCTGGGCAGCCGCGAGAGTCTCAAGGGCCTGATCCTGATGATGGACGTGCGCCATCCGATGACCGACTTCGACCGCCTGATGCTCGACTGGTCGATCGCCAGCGGCATGCCGATGCATATCCTGCTGACCAAGGCCGACAAGCTGACCTATGGCGCGGCGAAGAACACCCTGCTCCAGGTCCAGGCGGAAATCCGCAAGGGCTGGGGCCAGGCAGTGACCATCCAGCTGTTCTCGGCGCCCAAGCGCCAGGGTCTGGAAGAGGCCTACACGGTGCTGGCCGATTGGCTGGGGCTGATGGAGAACGGTGCGGAGGAAGAGGCGGAGTAATCCGCTTCAGCGCCTGGTTCTGGCTGACTGCGGGCGATGGCGGTTTATGGGGGCAGCAGAGCCCTGAGGATGGCCGCCTGCGGCGGTTCGCGGGCAAGCCCGGCTCCTACAGGAAGCGATGCGCCCACGAGCTGCTGCGCACGCCAAACGGTCTTTGGTGGTTCAGGCAAGGAAAAGCGGCGAAAAAGCGCAATTCAGGGCGTCTGAATGCGCATTTCGAGCCGCACTTTTAACGCAGCATGAACGCACCACAAACCGCTTGGACAAAAAAAACCCCGGACTTCGTGTGGGGAGGGGAAGTTCGGGGTCCAAGTTCCGGACCGCTAGGGCGGGGTCCAGAATATCTGCCAACACTTAACACAACATAGGAGCATCGAAGGGCTTCACCAGCCATTCAATAACTCTGAGTGGCCGCAGGCCGATTTAGTTCCCCCTCTCTTCAAAAACTATTTCGCATAGCCATTGAAGAATTCAGAACCAAAGCCCTTCGATACACTTGCGGGCCTGTTCGCGGCGGTTCGGCGCCCCGACAAGCCCGGCTCCAACAGTGCGGTGCGGGGCACGGAATGCACATACCACACGCTCCCTGCAGGAGCCGGGCTTGCCCGCGAACCGCCGCAGGCGGCCATCACCCCGCGAACACCTGGGAAGCCCGCGATCAGTGCGCCTCATCCCAGTTGTTGCCCACGCCAACCTCGACCAGCAACGGCACATCCAGTTGCGCCGCACCGCTCATGTGGACACGGATCTGCTCGCTGACCTCGGCCACCAGATCCTCGCGCACCTCCAGCACCAATTCGTCGTGCACCTGAAGAATGACCTTGGCATCCAGCCCGGAGCTGGTCAGCCAGTCGTCGACCTTGACCATGGCCTTCTTGATGATATCCGCCGCCGTGCCCTGCATCGGCGCGTTGATCGCCGTACGCTCGGCCGCCGCGCGCTCCTGGGGTTTGTTGGAGTGGATGTCCGGCAAGTACAGCCGGCGACCGAACAGGGTCTCGACATAACCTTGCTCGGACGCCTGACCACGGGTGCGCTCCATGTATTCGCGAACCCCGGGGTAACGGGCGAAATACACGTCGATATAGGCCTTGGCGGTCTTGGTATCGACGCCGATGTCCTTGCCCAGCTTCTGCGCGCCCATGCCGTAGATCAGACCAAAGTTGATCGCCTTGGCACTGCGTCGCTGGTCGGAGGTGACCTCGTTCAACTCGACCTTGAACACCTCGGCCGCAGTGGCCGTGTGCACGTCGAGGTTGTCACGGAAGGCATTGAGCAGCCCCTCGTCCTTCGACAGATGGGCCATGATCCGCAGCTCGATCTGCGAATAGTCCGCCGCCAGCAGCTTGTAGCCCTTGGGCGCAACGAACGCCTGACGGATGCGCCGGCCTTCGGCGGTACGCACCGGGATGTTCTGCAGGTTCGGGTCGCTGGAGGACAGCCGGCCAGTCGCCGCCACCGCCTGGTGGTAGGAGGTGTGGATACGCCCGGTGCGCGGGTTGATCTGCTCCGGCAGGCGGTCGGTGTAGGTGCTCTTGAGCTTGCTCATGGAACGGTACTGCATCAGCACCTTGGGCAGCGGATAATCGTCCTCGGCCAGCTTGGCCAAGACTTCCTCGGCAGTCGAGGGCTGACCCTTGCCGGTTTTCTTCAGCACCGGCAGACCGAGTTTCTCGTAGAGAATCACCCCCAGTTGCTTGGGCGAACCGAGGTTGAACTCCTCACCGGCGATCTTGAACGCCTCGCGCTCAAGATCGACCATCTTGTTGCCCAGCTCGATGCTCTGCACGCCCAGCAGGTCCTTGTCGACCAGGGCACCCTGGCGCTCGATGCGCGCCAGCACCGGCACCAACGGAATCTCGATGTCGCTCAACACGCTGGCCAGGCTCGGAATCGCGGCCAGTTGCTCGTGCAGCGCCTGGTGCAGGCGCAGAGTCACGTCGGCATCTTCGGCCGCGTAGTGGCCGGCCTGTTCCAGGGGAATCTGGTCGAAGGTCAGTTGCTTGGCGCCCTTGCCAGCGATGTCCTGGAAACTGACGGTGTCGTAGTCCAGGTACTTCTTCGCCAGGCTGTCCATGTCATGGCGAGTCGCGGTGGAGTTCAGCACATAGGATTCGAGCATGGTGTCGAAAGCGATGCCACGCACGCTGATGCCCTGCTCGGGATCACCACCGATCGCACAGTTGGCGAGGATGTTCATGTCGAACTTGGCGTGCTGGCCGACCTTGAGTTTCTGCGGGTCTTCCAGCAGCGGCTTGAGCGCCAGCAAAACGCTGTCGCGGTCCAGTTGCTGCGGCACACCGATGTAGGAGTGGGTCAGCGGGATGTAGGCTGCTTCGTTGGCCTGTACGGAGAACGACACCCCGACCAGTTGCGCCTGTTGGGCGTCGATCCCGGTGGTTTCGGTATCGAAGGCGAACAGTTTGGCGTCCTGCAGCTTCTTCAGCCAGGCGTCGAAGCGCGCCGGGTCGAGGATGGTTTCGTACTGCGGCTCGGCAGGGGCCGGCGCAGCGGTTTCAGCCGCCGCATCCTCGACCGCTGCCTGGGTCGCCGCTGACGCTGGCGCGGCAGTCTCCTGCAAGCTGGCGCGCTTGGCTTCGCGGCTCAGCTCGTCGAGCCAGCCCTTGAATTCCAGCGAGGTATACAGTTCGATCAGCTTGTCCCGGTCCGGCTCGCCCAGGTGCAGGTCGTCGAGGCCGACCTCCAGCTCCACATCGACCTTGATGGTCGCCAGCCGATACGACAGGAACGCCATTTCCTGATGTTCAAGCAGCTTGGCCGGCAGGGTCTTGGCCCCACGGATCGGCAGGGTCGGGACCAGGTCGAGGTTGGCATACAACTCTTTCAGGCCGCCGTTGACTCCCACCAACAGGGCCACGGCGGTCTTCTCACCGACGCCCTTGACCCCGGGGATGTTGTCGGAGGAGTCGCCCATCAGCGCCAGCAGGTCGATGATCTGCTCCGGCGCGACGCCGAACTTGGCCTTCACGCCTTCCACGTCCATGGACGTCTCGGACATGGTGTTGACCAGGGTGATATGCCCGTCGACCAGCTGAGCCATGTCCTTGTCGCCGGTGGAGATCACCACCGGGCGATCCGCCGCCGCGCTACTGCGGGCCAGGGTGCCGATCACGTCGTCGGCTTCCACGCCTTCCACGCACAGCAGCGGGAAGCCCATGGCGCGCACGCTGGCATGCAGCGGCTCGATCTGCACCCGCATTTCGTCGGGCATGCTCGGCCGGTTGGCCTTGTAGTCGGCGAACATTTCGTCGCGGAAGGTGCCGCCCTTGGCATCGAACACCACGGCGAACGGGCTGTCCGGGTACTGCTTGCGCAGGCTGCGGAGCATATTCAGGACGCCCTTCACTGCACCGGTCGGCACCCCCTTGGAATTGGTAAGCGGCGGCATCGCGTGAAACGCGCGGTACAGGTACGAAGAACCGTCCACCAGGACGAGGGGAGCTTTGCTCATGAGCGCGATCAACCTTTTCGGCGGGTCCAGCGGTAGAATAATGGGACCGTTGACGACAAAGGGACAAGGTTATCATGCGTACGCTCAATCGCTTGTTGTTGGCCGGCCTGTTTGCACTCACTCCGTTGGCGGCGATGGCCGCGGAGGATGCACCTTCGGCCGATCCAGAGGTGACCATCCGCACGGAAGGCGACAAAACCATCCAGGAATACCGGCAAAATGGCTTTCTGTACGCCATCAAGGTCATCCCGAAAGGGGGCAAGCCGTACTTTCTGGTACGCGCCGACGGAACTGATGCAAACTTTATCCGTTCGGATCAGCCGGATATGCTGATTCCGTCATGGAAGATCTTCGAGTGGAAATAACCCTTTAACCCTAAGCGGCGTCGGCTGGATCGCGGCGCCCGGACTGGCAGCTCTAAACATGTCTGTGTTCACCCCCCTGGCTCGACCCGAGCTGGAAACCTTTCTCGCCCCCTACGGGCTCGGTCGCCTGCTCGATTTCCAGGGAATTGCCGCTGGCAGTGAAAACACCAACTTCTTCATCAGCCTGGAGCAGGGCGAGTATGTCCTGACCCTGGTCGAGCGCGGCCCGGTGCAGGAAATGCCGTTCTTCATCGAACTGCTCGACGTGCTCCACGACGCCGACCTGCCGGTGCCCTACGCCTTGCGCACCAGCGACGGCCAGGCCCTGCGTGAGCTGGCTGGCAAGCCGGCCCTGCTGCAACCGCGCCTGGCCGGCAAGCACATCAAGCAGGCCAACGCCCAGCATTGCGCCCAGGTGGGCGAACTGCTCGGCCACCTGCACCTGGCGACCCGCGACCGGATCATCGAACGCAAGACCGATCGCGGCCTGGACTGGATGCTCGAGGAAGGCAACACGCTGAAGTCGCACCTGGGCACCGAGGCCCACGACCTGCTGGAAACCGCCCTGGAAGAAATCGGCCGCTGCAAGGCGAAGATCCTCGCTCTGCCGCGAGCCAACCTGCATGCCGACCTGTTCCGCGACAACGCGATGTTCGAAGGCACGCACCTGACAGGGCTGATCGACTTCTACAACGCCTGCTCGGGGCCGATGCTGTACGACGTGGCAATCGCCCTGAACGACTGGTGTTCGGATGACGACGGCCTGCTCGATGGCCAACGCGCCCGCGCCCTGCTGGGTGCCTATGCAGCGTTGCGACCGTTCACCGCGAGCGAGGCCGAGCTGTGGCCGCCCCTGCTGCGGGTGGCCTGCGTGCGCTTCTGGCTGTCACGATTGATTGCCGCCGAGACCTTTGCCGGGCAGGACGTGCTGATTCACGATCCGATGGAGTTCCAGCTGCGGCTGGCGCAGCGGCAGCAGGTGAGTGTGCTGTTGCCGTTTGCCCTCTGATCGACAGAAGGACTTTCAGCGCCCTTCCGGGTCCTTTCGCGGGCAAGCCGCGCTCCTACAGGCCTGTGGCGTGCACTATGTTGCGAACGCCGAAAACGTGTAGGAGTGCGGATTGCCCGCGAAGAGGCCGGTCCTGCCTACAAGGATTCCAGGCAACCGGCCAAATCGTTACCGAGTTTTTCCAGCACCTGCTCATAGCCATGGGCACCCGCCGGCGTATAACCGCCCAGCGCATCCAGTTCCGCCAGCTTCACCGGCAACCCGGACACCAGTGTCTCGGCCAACCGCGGCCGCAATGGCGGCTCGCTGAACACGCAGGTCTTGCCGACTTCCTGCAGCCGCGTACGCATCGCCGCGACATGCTGGGCGCCCGGTTGCACTTCGGTTGCCACGCTGAACACCCCGGCATGCCTGAGCCCATAGGCGCTCTCGAAGTAATCGAACGCCTCGTGGAAGACGAAGTACGGCTTGTTCGCCACACCCGCCAGGCGCGCCTTGAGCCGCGCATCCAGGGCATCCAGGCGGCCCGAGAAGGCCTCGGCGTTATGCCGGTAGCGCTCGGCATTGGCCGGATCGGCCTTGGCCAGGTCCTCGGCCATGCGTGCCGCGATCACCCGCGCATTGACGGTCGACAGCCACAGATGCGCATCCAGCGACCCCGGACGGTGATCGTGGTCATGCTCGTCGGCATCTTCGGCGTGGGAGTGGCTATCTTCGGCGAACCGGCGCAACTTCATGCCAGGCAGGTCCTGAACAGCCACGGTCGGCAGGTTGCGGCCCTTGAGCACGCGGGGCAGGAAACTTTCCATGTCCGGGCCGATCCAGTACAGCAACTCCACCGACTGCACCTTGCGCACATCGGACGGCCGCAACGCGTAATTGTGCGGCGAAGCGCCCGGCGGCAGCAGTACCTCGGGCGTGTCGACGCCGTCCTCGACCGCCGCGGCGATCAGTTGCAAGGGCTTGATGCTGGTCAACACGCTGACCTGGGCCTGGACAGGTCCGATCACGAACAAACCGGCGCTTATAGCGACAAAAAAGGCAAAAAGACGGGGCACGAGGAACACTCAAGGCGGCAGGAACAGGTAACATAATAACGTCTCTCACAACAATCGTCGCCGCTCATGCCTAAAACCCCTCTCGCCAGTCGCCCCCACGATCACTCCCACTGCGTGCACAGCGCGCTGTCCGAGGCCGATGCGCTGTGCGCGCGGCAGGGCCTGCGCCTGACCGCTCTGCGCCGGCGCGTGCTGGAGCTGGTCTGGCAGAGCCACAAGCCGCTGGGCGCCTACGACATCCTCGCCGTGCTCAGCGAGCAGGACGGCCGCCGCGCCGCGCCGCCGACGGTGTACCGCGCGCTGGACTTCCTGCTCGACAACGGCCTGGTCCATCGCATCGCCTCGCTCAATGCCTTCGTCGGCTGCAACAATCCGGAGCACACCCACCAGGGTCAGTTCCTGATCTGCCGCAACTGCCACGCAGCCATCGAGCTGGAGCAGAAGACCATCAGCGACGCCATCGTCCAGAGCGCCAGGGACGTCGGTTTCGTCGTCGAGGGCCAGACCGTCGAAGTGGTCGGCCTCTGCTCGGGCTGCCAGGGGGCCTGATGAGCACTGCGCTGATTCGCCTCGACCAGGTCGGCGTGACCTTCGCCGGGCAGGACGTGCTGGACAATATCCAGCTGAGCGTCGAGCCGCGGCAGATCGTCACCCTGATCGGCCCCAACGGCGCCGGCAAGACCACCCTGGTACGGGCCGTGCTCGGCCTGCTCAAGCCGACGCGCGGCAGTGTCTGGCGCAAACCCCGGCTGCGGGTCGGCTATATGCCGCAGAAGCTGCACGTCGATCCGACCCTGCCGCTGTCGGTGCTGCGTTTCCTGCGTCTGGTGCCGGGAGTCGACCGCGCCCGGGCGCTGGCTGCGCTCGGTGAAGTCGGTGCCGAACAGGTGATCGACAGCCCGGTACAGAGCATTTCCGGCGGAGAGATGCAGCGGGTGCTGCTGGCCCGGGCGCTGTTGCGCGAACCCGAGCTGCTGGTGCTCGACGAGCCGGTGCAGGGCGTCGACGTCGCCGGCCAGGCCGAGCTGTACAGCCTGATCACCCGCCTGCGCGACCGCCATGGCTGCGGCGTGCTGATGGTTTCCCACGACCTGCACCTGGTGATGAGCACCACCGATCAGGTGGTCTGCCTCAATCGCCACGTCTGTTGCTCCGGGCATCCCGAGCAGGTCAGCGGCGACCCGGCCTTCGTCGAGCTGTTCGGCAGCAACGCGCCGAGCCTGGCGATCTACCACCACCATCACGACCACGCCCATGACCTGCATGGCACGGTGGTCAGCGAAGCGGCCGCGACGGCCCATGCCCACGTTCACGGAGATAGCTGCAAGCATGGCTGATTTTCTGCTCTACGCCCTGCTTGCAGGCCTGGCCCTGGCGATCGTGGCAGGCCCGCTGGGTTCGTTCGTGGTCTGGCGGCGCATGGCCTATTTTGGCGACACCCTGTCCCACGCCGCGCTGCTCGGCGTAGCCCTGGGCTTTCTGTTGGACATCAGCCCGACCCTGGCGGTGACCGTCGGCTGCCTGCTGCTGGCGGTGCTGCTGGTGACTCTGCAACAACGCCAGCCGCTGGCGTCCGACACGCTGCTGGGGATTCTCGCGCCGAGCACGCTGTCCCTGGGCCTGGTGGTCTTGAGTTTCATGCACGAAGTGCGGATCGACCTGATGGCCTACCTGTTCGGCGACCTGCTGGCGATCAGCGGCACCGACCTGGCCTGGATTCTCGGCGGTAGCGCGGCGGTGCTGGCGCTGCTGGTCGCGCTGTGGCGACCATTGCTGGCGATCACCGTGCATGAGGAACTGGCGACCGTCGAGGGCCTGCCGGTGGCGACATTGCGCATGGCGCTGATGCTACTGATCGCCGTGGTGATCGCGGTGGCGATGAAGATCGTCGGTGTGCTGCTGATCACTTCGCTGCTGATCATCCCCGCCGCCGCCGCGCAGCGCCACGCCCGCTCGCCGGAGCAGATGGCCGTCGGCGCCAGCCTGCTGGGCATCCTCGCGGTATGTGGCGGACTGGCGCTTTCGTGGTTCAAGGACACCCCCGCCGGGCCGTCCATTGTGGTGGTGGCTGCCGGCCTGTTTCTGCTGAGTTTTGTTCTGCCACGCAGAGGGGTGTAGACTTGCTCGTTTTTTGCGCAATTAGAGAGTCGCAGGAATGAAGCTTTCCGCCTCCCGTTATCTGCTCCTTGCCGCATTTTCCCTGCTGTTGGGTGCCTGTCAGAGCACCCCGCCGGCCGACACCGCCGTACCCGATGCCCGGGCCACGGCGATTGCCGCGCTGGAACAGAACATCAACAGCAACGAACTGGCCACCGCCGAGGACCAGTTGGCCACCTTGCAGGCGCAGTCCCCCGACGACCCGCAACTGGTCCAGTACCAGCGACAACTGGCCGAAGCCTATCTGCAACGCAGCCAGATCGTGCTGCAGAAGGGCGACGTCAATGCCGCCGCCACGGCACTGAGTCGTGCCCGAGCGCTGATGCCCAAGGCCCCGGCGCTGACCGGCGGCGTCAACGGCGCCATCGCCCAGGCGCGCAAGGCAGAACTGGAAAAAGCCGAGGCCGAACTCCAGGCCGCCGAAGCCAAACCTGCAGCCAGGCTGATCGACCCGAGTGCCGAAAGCAGCACCATCGCCCTGAACATCCAGGACATTGCGCTGCTGCGCAAGCAGATGGATGCGCTGGCGGCGGATGTGGTCAATTACCAGTGCGCGGTGACCTTCCAGGTACCGCGTACCCAGGACTACCCGTGGCTGGCGACCCTGCTGGGCAAGCGGGTGAAGAAGCTCGACCCGGACTTTGCGTTGAAGCTCGACAAGCAGATCGACCGCAATGTGCAGGCGCAAGTGGTGCTGAGCCCACGCAAGCCCTGATACCGCTGATCGCGGGCAAACCCGCTCCCACAGGTAGTGCGGTGTACACAAGATCTGCATCAGGCACGGTCAATAGGGGCACTGGCTTGCCACCCAGTATCCCGGCGCACGCGAGACCTGTGTCCGACACGGTCAGTGTGGGAGCTGGCTTGCCAGCGAAAGCGTCCGTCAGGCCGGCACCGCCTTGGCCCGTTCCTCGCGCTCCCAGACCCGATGCTCGGCCAGCGCCGCGACAAACGCCTTCAGCGCCTTGGCGTCACTGCCCACCAGCAACCCCGCATCCGCCTGCAGATGCAGTTTCTCCAGCAACGGCTTCGCGTCCTCATGGACAGCAATCGGCTTGAGGTGCTTGTAGGCCTCCAGCAGGTAATGCAGCGCCACGCCGTTACTGCCGAGCGCCTTGACCGACGCCGCGCCACCCGGCACATACACCGCATCGAACGCCACTGACGGCAAGCCCTCCATCGAGGCATCCACCGCCAGGCTCTCGCCCTTGGCGGTCGTCACGGCTGCCGAAGTCGGCCCGAGCAGCCGGGCATGGGCGCCTTCGGCTTCCAATACCTTGCGGAGCGCCGCGATCGCCGCACCATCGACGCCATTCGCGGCCAGAATCGCCACTTTGCGCGTCTTGATGTTTCCCGCCAGCAGGTTCGCCTGGCTCAATGCCGGCGACTGTTCCAACGCGGTCTTGCGCGGTGCCACCGTACCGGCTGTCGGTGCTGGCAAGCCAAGGTTGGCCGCAACCCGCGCCGCCAGCTCCAGGTCGATGTTGGCGAGGATCTCGTTCACCTGCCGTGCGCGGATATGCTCACGCTCCACCTTGCCCAGCTCGAAGCTGTAGGCGGCGATGATGTGTTCCTGCTCGTGCGGGCTCATGCTGTGGAAGAACAGCCGGGCCTGGGAGAAGTGGTCGGAAAACGACTCGCTGCGCTGGCGGATCTTCGCCGCATCGATCCGCTCGGGATAACTCTCGAAGCCGCCATCCCGGGCAGCCGGCGGGGTTTCCCTGGGCCAGCCGGCATCGATCGAGTTGGGCTCGTAGGACGCCCGACCCTTGTCGATCACCGTACGATGCTGGGCATCGCGCTGGCTGCTGTGAAACGGCGCCAGCGGCCGGTTGATCGGGATCTCGTGGAAGTTCGGCCCGCCCAGGCGGCTGATCTGGGTATCGGTGTAGGAAAACAGCCGGCCTTGCAGCAAGGGGTCGTTGGAGAAATCGATCCCCGGCACGATGTGTCCGGGGCAGAAGGCGACCTGCTCGGTTTCGGCAAAGAAATTGTCCGGATTGCGGTTGAGCACCATCTTGCCCAGCGGCTGGATGGGCACCAGCTCCTCGGGAATCAGCTTGGTCGGGTCGAGGATATCGAAGTCGAAGCTGTGCTCATCCTCCTCGGCAATGACCTGCACGCCCAGTTCCCACTCCGGATAGTCGCCGCTTTCAATCGACTCCCAGAGATCGCGACGATGAAAGTCGGTGTCCTTGCCGGCCAGCTTCTGCGCTTCGTCCCAGACCAGCGAAAAAGTGCCGACGGTGGGGCGCCAGTGAAACTTGACGAAGCGCGAGCCGCCGTCGGCATCGACCAGCCGGAAGGTGTGCACCCCAAAGCCCTGCATAGCTCGCAGGCTGCGCGGAATCGCCCGGTCGGACATCGCCCAGATCACCGCATGAGCAGACTCCGGCACCAGCGACACGAAATCCCAGAAGGTGTCGTGGGCCGAACCGCCCGTGGGGATTTCGTTGTGGGGCTCGGGTTTGACCGCGTGGACGAAATCGGGAAACTTGATGGCATCCTGAATGAAGAACACCGGCACGTTGTTGCCGACCAGGTCGAAATTGCCTTCTTCGGTGAAGAACTTCACCGCAAAGCCGCGGATGTCCCGTACGGTATCCCCGGAGCCACGGGGTCCCTGAACGGTGGAGAAGCGCACGAACACCGGCGTCTGGGTGCCAGGGTCCTGGAGAAAGCCGGCCTTGGTCAACGCCGCGTGGCTCTGGTAGGCCTGAAAGTAGCCATGGGCGGCGGTGCCTCGTGCGTGCACGATGCGCTCGGGAATCCGCTCATGGTCGAAATGCGTGATCTTTTCACGCATGATGAAGTCTTCCAGCAGCGAAGGCCCACGGGCCCCGGCTTTCAGGCTGTTCTGGTTATCGGCGACCTTCACCCCCTGATTGGTGCGCAACGCCTGCCCGGTGGCGTCGGAGCGAAAGGGTTCCAGGCTCTGCAACTTGTCGTTGGTGTTGCCACGATCCTGGGTATCGGTTCCAGCCAGTTGGCTCTGGGTGGCCGTAGGTTTCTGGGTATTCATCAGACGGATTCCTCGGTGACAGTCGCCGCAGACCGGCCGGATAACCGACAGGGTCCACGGGAGTGGGATTCGACGTACCTAACGAGTGACTGCCGCTGATGACGAGCCGTTCCTTTTTTCTGACCACTGATCGTGTTATTGCCAAATCGCAGGTTGCATGCGAAATAAATGCTAATAGCATCTATACGGACAGGCTAAAATGCGCGCCCGGCTAACCGCTGACCCCTTTCCATTGCGCCCCACAAGGTTCGCTACGTGATCGAGTTTCATAACGTCCATAAAACCTACCGGGTTGCCGGTAAGGATATTCCCGCCCTGCATTCGACCCACCTGCGCGTCGAAGCCGGACAGGTGTTCGGTCTGATCGGCCATTCCGGCGCTGGCAAAAGCACCCTGCTGCGTCTGATCAACCGCCTGGAAGAACCCACCGGCGGCAAGATCGTGGTCGACGGCGAGGAAATCACCGCACTCGACGCCAATGGCCTGCGGCGCTTTCGCCAGCAGGTCGGGATGATCTTCCAGCACTTCAACCTGCTCGCGTCCAAGACCGTTGCCGACAACGTCGCGCTGCCGCTGACCCTGGCCGGTGAACTGTCCCGCCGGGAGATCGACCAGCGCGTCGCCGAACTGCTGCAGCGTGTCGGCCTGGCCGACCACGCGAAGAAATACCCCTCGCAGTTGTCCGGCGGGCAGAAACAGCGCGTCGGTATCGCCCGCGCCCTGGCGACCAAGCCGAAAATCCTGCTGTGCGACGAGGCCACCAGCGCCCTTGACCCGCAGACAACCGCCTCGGTCCTGCAATTGCTGGCCGAGATCAACCGCGAGCTGAAACTGACCATCGTCCTGATCACCCACGAGATGGACGTGATCCGCCGCGTCTGCGACGTGGTCGGCGTAATGGATGCCGGCGTGATCGTCGAGCAGGGTCCGGTGGCCCAGGTGTTCCTGCACCCCGAGCACCCGACCACCCGGCGCTTCGTTCAGGAAGACGAGCAGATCGACGAAAACGAGCAACGCAACGACTTCGCCCATGTACCGGGCCGTATCGTGCGCCTGACCTTCCAGGGCGATGCCACCTACGCGCCGCTGCTGGGTACCGTGGCCCGGGAAACCGGGGTCGACTACAGCATCCTCGCCGGCCGCATCGACCGCATCAAGGACACCCCCTATGGGCAACTGACGCTGGCCATCACCGGCGGTGATCTGGATGCTGCCTTCGCCCGCTTCGCTGCGGCTGACGTCCATATGGAGGTACTGCGCTGATGGACCTGTTTCTGAGCTTCTTCGCCAATATCGACTGGTCGGACATCTGGGAAGCCACTGGCGACACCCTGATGATGCTCGGCGGCTCGCTACTGTTCACCGTACTGCTCGGCCTGCCGCTGGGCGTGCTGCTGTTCCTGTGCAGCCCGCGCCAACTGCTCGAACACAAGGCGACCTACTCGGCGCTGTCGTTCGTGGTCAACGTGGTGCGCTCGCTGCCGTTCATCATCCTGCTGATCGTGCTGATCCCCACCACCGTGTTCCTCACCGGCACCTCGCTGGGGGTGGCCGGTGCCATTCCACCACTGGTGATCGGTGCCGCGCCGTTCTTCGCCCGGTTGGTGGAAACCGCCCTGCGCGAGGTCGACCGTGGCATCATCGAAGCGACCCAGGCCATGGGCGCGACCACCCGCCAGATCGTCTTCAATGCGCTGTTGCCGGAAGCCCGTCCGGGTATCCTGGCAGCCATCACCGTGACCACCATCACGCTGGTAGGCTATACCGCCATGGCCGGCGTGGTCGGTGCCGGCGGCCTCGGCGACCTGGCGATCCGCTATGGTTACCAGCGGTTCCAGAACGATGTGATGCTGGTCACCGTGGTCATGCTGGTGGTGCTGGTCCAGGTGCTGCAGACCATTGGCGACAAACTCGTGGCGCGTTTCTCGCGCAAGTAACCTCAAACGCTTTCGCAATCTACTGAATTGCCGGCCCGTGGGCCGGCAGATGCCAAGCGGCATCCCACATGGAGTCGTTCGATGAAAAAACTGATCGCAGTCGTCGCAGCCGTCGCGGCCTTTTCCGCCCAGGCCGCAGAAATCCTGAGCGTGGGCGCCAGTCCTGTGCCACACGCGCAAATCCTCGAATTCATCAAGCCGACCCTGGCCAAGGAAGGCGTGGACCTGAAGATCAAGGTCTTCACCGACTACGTGCAGCCGAACGTGCAGGTGGCCGAGAAGCGCCTGGATGCCAACTTCTTCCAGCACCAGCCGTACCTGGATGAGTTCAACAAGTCCAAGGGCACCCACCTGGTCAGCGTCGCCGGCGTGCACATCGAGCCGCTGGGCGCCTACTCCAGCAAGTACAAGCAACTGGCCGACCTGCCGGGCGGCGCTGCCGTGGTGATCCCCAACGACGCCACCAACGGCGGTCGTGCGCTGTTGCTGCTGGAAAAGGCCGGCCTGATCAAGCTCAAGGACTCGAACAACATCCTGTCGACGCCCAAGGACATCGCCGAGAATCCCAAAGACCTGAAGATCCGTGAACTGGAAGCCGCGACCATCCCACGCGTGCTGACCCAGGTCGATCTGGCGCTGATCAACACCAACTACGCCCTGGAAGCCAAGCTCGATCCGTCCAAGGACGCGCTGTTCATCGAGGGTAAAGACTCGCCCTACGTGAACATCCTGGTCGCCCGCCCGGACGACAAGGACTCGGATGCCATGAAGAAACTGGTAGCCGCGCTGCACAGCCCGGAAGTGAAGGCGTTCATTCTGGATAAGTACAAGGGTTCGATCGTTCCTGCGTTCTAAGCTCCAGAGCCTCTTCGCGGCGCTTCGGCGCCGCGAAGAACGATGACGGGGTCTTCAGAAAAACCGCGCCGTCCTGTTCTCGAGTAAATCCTGCGTCCACAAAAACCGGCTCCCGCAGGTCCTATGGCGTAGTTCCACAGGCCTGCAAGCAGTCCAGCAGACAATCCAATGCTGGCTGGCGCTGGGCGCGGCGCAATACCGCGATCAGTTGCCGTTCGAAGGTCAACTCGCCCAGTTCGATCACCCGCAACTGATCCGCCCGCTGCAACCACAATCCCGCCTTGGGCACCAACGACACCCCCAGCCCGCACTCGACCATCCGCGCAATCGCCTCGATCTCGTCCAGCTCCAGCACATCACGCACCTGAATCCGCCGCTCGCGCAAAAACTGACTGACCAAGCGCCCACCAAACGAAGCCCGGTCATACCGGACGAACGGCTGCTCGGCGAGCAGTTGCAGCGGATCATCACCGGCAAGACGCAATGGCGCGATCAGCACAAAAGCCTCGCGGGCCAGCGGGATCTCGAGCAACTCCTTGGGCAACTCGAACGGCGACTTGATCAGCAGGGCCAGGTCCAGCTCACCGGCTTCGACCTGGCTCAACAGGTTGAGCGAAACCCCGGGAACCAGCTTCAGTTCAACTCGCGGCGCCGCCTCGCGAAACCTCGGCAGCGCGCGCGGCAGCAGGCCGGTCTGCACCGTGGCGATTGCACCGATGCGCAGCTCGCCCTGCCACTCCGCTGCCGCCGTGGGCAGCGCCATCGCGCCGTACAGCGCGAGAATCTGCTCGGCCAGCGGCAAGGCGTGACGTCCGGCCGCGTTCAGCACGGCGGCGCGGCCACTGCGGTCGAACAACCGTACACCCAGGTGTTGCTCCAATACCCGCATCTGCGCACTGACCGCCGACGGCGTCAGCCCCAACTGCTGCCCGGCGGCGACAAAGGTGCCTTCGCGGGCCACACGGATAAAGGTCTTGAGCTCTCGCAGCATCGGGCGCATCCAGAAGCGGAATGAAACAGGCAAGCAGGATACGACAAAATAATTTGTGCTCGACGGTAAGAATATGCGCTTTTAAACAAAATAATCGTCTCTAGACTGAAAGCTCATTTCTCAAGACGGGTATCAGTCATGGCGCTTTCTCCTTTTCATCTGGCAATTCCCGTCCATGACCTGGGCGCAGCCCGACGCTTCTACGGCGAGGTATTCGGCTGTGCCGAAGGACGCAGCAGCGATCATTGGGTCGACTTCGATTTTTTCGGCCACCAACTGGTGATCCACTACCAGGCCAGGACCGCCGCCCAGGAACAGGTCATGAGCAACCCGGTGGACGGCCATGACGTGCCGGTGCCGCATTTCGGCGTGGTGCTGGGCTGGGCAGAATGGGAAGCACTGGCCGAACGCCTGCGGGCCCGGGACACCCGGTTCGTGATCGAACCCTACGTGCGCTTCAAGGGGCAGGTCGGCGAGCAGGCGACGATGTTCCTGCTCGATCCGTGTGGTAACGCGCTGGAGTTCAAGGCATTCAAGGATATCGGGCAACTGTTCGCCAAATAGCCGCGCAGGGCGGACCTCAAACGTGGAGAGGCACGACTTCCGATGCACTGTCGTGCCAAAGGTCCGGGTTGAACGTCAGGGCGATATCGGCCCAATGGCGCTTGAAATGATCGATGCCCAGTGGCCGACTGAGGAAATAACCCTGCGCTTCATGACAACCGTATTCATGCACCAGGCTCAGGCAGCGGAACGTCTCGATCCCCTCGGCCACCGTGCGATAGCCCAGTTCCTGGGCGAGTTGCAGCACTGAACGGGTGATCGTGCGGTTTCGCGAATTGTTTTCGAGATCGGTCACCAGCGACTTGTCCAGTTTCAGGATATTGGCGGGGATTTCATGCAGGTAGGCGAAGTTGCTGTAGCCGGTGCCGAAGTCATCAATAGCCACATCAATGCCGAGTGCCCGAATGGCCGTCAATTGGCTGATCACCTGGTTATCGGCCCTGATCCACTCACCCTCGGTAATTTCCACTTCCAGGCGGCGGGGCGAGACAGCGTACTGTTCACAGGTATCGAGCAATGTCTGGGCGATATCCATGTTCTGGAAGTCCTGGGCCGACAGGTTCACCGACAACCGAATGTCGACGTCACTCCAGACACTGAGATCCTGCAGGGCACGATCAATCACCCAGCGGGTCACCGTGCTGATCCTTCCGGAGCGCTCGATCAACGGAATGAATTCCGCCGGTGACAGCTTGCCCAGTGTCGGATGACGCCAGCGGATCAAGGCCTCGGCACTGATCAGACGACCATCCTGTACGCTGAAGCGCGGTTGATACTCCAGGTAGACATCACCGCCGGCCAGGGCGTCATTGAGGTCCGCAAGCAAGGTGAAGGCACGTCGCTGGGCACAATCGAGGGTGTCATCATAGGCAGCCCAGAGGCTGTGACGGTAATTCGCCAGGCCAACCGCGTAAGTGGCCTTGCGCACCAGCGTCGCGGCTGTCTGCTCACCGTTTTCGCAAACGGCCAGGCCCACGCGAACCACCTGATCGACAAACGACTCGGAAATCAAAGCCAACAATACACAGAACAGTTCCGGATGCCGTTTGGCTTCACAGCTCAAATGCACGCAGAAATCCCGATCGCCGACATGATAAAGCTCGGCCACCCCATCCAGGCGGCGACGCAGGTTCGCGGCCAACTCACAGCTCTGCGAAATTTGAGCGTCAAGCCTTCTTTCCTGGCTCAACTGACCACCAGAAGGCTCTTCCTGCAGTTGCACCATCACAATCAGCCGCGCCATCCCTTCGGCGAGAGAGAGCACCTGGGTGTCGCGTAGAAATTGCTGCAGATTGGGCAAGCCGCTGACGGGGTGACGGTACTTCAGCAGTTGTCGCTGTTCGATCTGGACCATGACCATCTCGGCGAAGTCTTGCAACACCGTGACTTGATCGTCATCGAGCTGGCGCGTTTCGCTATCGATCAGGCACAAGCTGCCCAAAACACGCCCATGGTGGTCACGTAGCGGCGCACCGGCATAAAAACAGATGCCGGCGGGTGCCGTGACCAGCGGGTTTTTGGCGAAACGCGGATCCTGCTTGGCATCCAGGATCTGCATCACACCCGGTTGCTCAATGGTGTAGCGACAAAACGATTGCTCGATAGGCGTCTGGCTGGCGGCAAAACCCACGCGGCCGGCAAACCACTGACGCTCGCGCTCCACGAGCGAAATCAGCACCGTGGGCACCCGAAAGTAGGTGGCGGCCAGCCGGCAGATGCGGTCGAAATTCTCACTACCGGCTGTTTCCAGCCATTGCAAGGCGTGGACGGCTGCGAGTCGTTCCTGTTCGGTGTCGGAGGAACTGCTCATGGGCTTGTCCTGAAGAATGGGCTGGGAATAGCCAGATGATATCGAAATGATATCAAACTCTGAGCACCGTTCGGCTGGAAAGTTTCACCCACCCGTCTTGTTTATTCGCGTTTGAGCAGGCTGGGCAACTGCGCCACCAATTTCTGGTTGTTCAGCGGTGCCCGAACAAACCCACGCTGACGGCCATCGGGGCCGACAATGGCCAAGTTGCCACTATGATCGACAGTGTAGTTCGGTTTGCTGGTATCGGCCGGAATGAACGGGATGCTCACCGCATTGGCCAGCTTTTGCAGGTCCTCGATGGAACCGGCCGTCAGCCCACGAAACTGCGGATCGAAATACCCCAGGTACTGCTTGAGCTGCTGGGGGGTGTCGCGATGGGGGTCGACACTCACCAGGATGATCTGCAACCTGCCCACGACGTCCTTGGGCAACTCGCTCTTGATCTGTCGCAACTGCGCGAGGGTGGTCGGGCAGATGTCCGGGCAGAAGGTGTAGCCAAAGAACAGCAGGGTCCACTTGTCCTTGAGCTGGTCGATCTGCACCGGCTGGCCGTCCTGGTCGGTCATTTTCACGTCCGGCAGCGTGCGGCTCTGCGGCAGCAGGATGATCCCGGCATCGATCAGCGCCGTGCTATCGCCCTGGCCCTTGCCGTTGAGGACCTTGTTGACCGTCAGCCCCAGGATCAGGGCCACCACGGCGACGAGGATGAAGACGGTTTTTTGATTTCGAGTCATAGATTCAACAATAGGTAGTGATCGACGAGCAGCGCGATGAACAGCAGGAACAAGTAGTAGATAGAGTACTTGAAGGTGGCGATCGCCGCCTGCGGCCGGCTGCCACGGTACAGCACCCAGGCCCAGTGCAGGAAACGCGCGCCCAGGCCCAGGGCACAGAGCAGGTAGAGCACGCCGCTCATGTGGATGACGAACGGCAGCAGGCTGGCCGCCAGCAGGACGAAGGTGTAGAGCAGGATATGCACCTTGGTGTAGTGCTCGCCATGGGTCACCGGCAGCATCGGGATATCGGCCTTGGCGTACTCGTCCTTGCGATGGATCGCCAGCGCCCAGAAGTGCGGCGGGGTCCAGGCGAAGATGATCAGCACCAGCAGCAGCGGCTCGGCGCTCAGGTGCCCGGTGGCCGCGACCCAGCCCAATAGCGGCGGAGCCGCGCCGGCCAGGCCGCCGATAACGATGTTCTGCGGCGTGGCGCGCTTGAGAAAACCGGTGTAGATCACCGCATAGCCGAGCAGCGAGGCGAGGGTCAGCCAGGCCGTCAGCGGGTTGGTGAAGGCCAGCAGCAGCGCCTGACCGAGCACTGCCAGCAACAGCGCAAAGGCCAGTGCCGCCGAGGGCGAGATACGGCCCTCGGCGAGCGGCCGCTTGTGGGTCCGGGCCATCACGGCATCGATCCGCCGATCCACCACATGGTTGACCACCGCCGCACCGCCCGCACACAGACCAATGCCGAGGTTGCCGAATACCAGCACCGTCCACGGTACGCCGGCGCGGGTGGCGAGAAACATGCCGACCAACGAGGTGATCAGCATCAGCACCACCACCTTGGGCTTGGTCAGTTCCAGGTAGTCGCGCCAGATCGCCTGGCGGTGACGGTCGCCGGCTAAAATCGCCATGGCAGTTCTCCCTTGAGGGTGACAGGCCCATGTACCGTCCCGCGTGGGCTGAGCCGCCAACGCGCGGGCGCCTGTTTGCGCACCCGCACCAGGGCGGTTCGCACGTGATAGTTGATCAGCACCACGGTCAGCAGCAGCAACGCGCCACCGGCGTTGTGGGCCACGGCCACCGGCAGTGGCAGGTGGAAGTAGACGTTGCTCAGGCCCAGGCCGATCTGCGCCGCTAGGGCACACAGCAGCAACCCGGACAGACGGCTCATGCCAACCAGCCGCAACTGCCAGGCCAGCCCCAGCAGCACCAAAGTGACCAACAGGGCGCCGAGGCGATGAGTCAGATGAATCGCCGTGCGCGCGTCGCTGTCGAGCTGGCCGCCCAGGTAATTGGGGCCGATGTGCTGGGTCAGGTGGAAACCGTTGGCGAAATCCGCCGCTGGCCACCATTGGCCGTGGCAGGTCGGCAGGTCGATGCAGGCCACGGCGGCATAGTTGGAACTGACCCAGCCCCCGAGGGCGATCTGCAGGATCACCAGCAGCAGCCCGGCCGTCGCCCAACGTTGCAGGCGGCGTGGCACCGCCAGCGCCGGCAGCACACCGGACAGACGCAGGGTCAGCAGGAACAGCAGGCTCAAGGTGGCGAAGCCGCCCAGCAGATGGCCGGTCACGACCTGTGGCCAGAGCTTGAGGGTCACCGTCCACATGCCGAACGCGGCCTGGGCCAACACCAGCGCCAGGAGGAACAACGGCAGCTTCAGCGGCTGCCCTTCACGACGCCGCTCCCTCCAGGAACGGACCGCCAGCACCAGGATCAACAACCCCAGGGTGCCGGCAGAATAACGGTGGATCATTTCGTTCCAGCCCTTGTGGGCCTCGACCGGCGCATCGGGAAAATGCAGCTCGGCATGGGCCAGTTGGGCTTCGCTCCTGGGCACGCTGATAAAACCGTAGCAGCCCGGCCAGTCGGGACAGCCGAGGCCGGCATGGGTCAGGCGCGTGTAGGCACCGAGCAGCACGACGATCAGTGCCAGCAGGGTGGCGAACAGTGCAAGACGAAATCCTGGCCTGGCCATGCCGACCTCCTTAGCCGATGTTCGACAGCTTCAGTAGCTGCCGCAGGTCGTTGAGCAGGTCCTTGCCCTTGACCCGGGCGTCATAGCGCAGCACCAGGTTGCCGTGGGGATCGATGATCCATAGTTGCGGCATGCCGCTGCCCTTGGTTTCCCGGGTATAGGCCGGAAGATCGAGTGAATAACGCTGCAGTTGTGGGTACTCGCGTTGCAGCTTGGCCGCGTAGTCATCGTCCAGCGGCTGCGCGGTCGCCAGCGCATGGCTGGCGCGGGGCGCATCGCGGCCCAGGCCGATATGGATCTGCCGCGCCAGGTAGACCAGTTGCTGACAGTCCACCGAGCACTCCTGCGGGGCCGTCACCAGCATCTGCCAGCGGCTCTCGTCGGCCTGTACGCCGAGGTCGGCACGGCCCTGGCCATTGCCGATCAGTTCGCCGTGATAGCTGCGGCTTTCCGGTACCCAGAACTGCAGCTTGTACATGCCGGTGGCGAGGATCATCGGGCCGATGACCATCAGCACGATAAGGATCAGTTGCCAGCGGCCACGGGCCTGCGCCGGTCGTGGCTCAGTGGTGTCGAATCGATTCATGGCCGCTCCCATGCCGTTTCTCCCTTGCGTTGTGCCATCCGAGGTAGAGATAGAGGCCGAACAGGGCCAGGCCCATGGCGAACCACTGCACGGCGTAGCCGAGGTGTTTTTCCGGCCCCATGCCTTCGGCCACCACCGGCCAGTCGGTTTCATAGCTGCCGGGGCCGGGGGCCTGACGCAACTCGTAAGCGAAGCCTTCACGACCCAGTTCGGTCCAGAGTTTGTCGGGTTCGATGGCCGTCACCAGGCGTGGCCAGGCGGCACCGGCCGGGTCGGCCTGCAACTGGAAGGTCGCGCCAGGCGCCACGTAGACCCAGGCATCGATATTCAGCGCCTGCCCAGGCGTGTTGAAGAGGACGGGCGTGCGCCGTTGCGGCCACGGCAACCAGCCGCGATTGACCAGCAACCAGAGCCCGCTGGCCTGGTCGTGAAACGGCTGGAGCAGCTCGACACCGATCCGGCCATTGCGCATGCGGTTGTCCAGCAGGTAACTGTGTTCAGTGTCGAACTGGCCGCGCAGCCGTACCCGGCGAAAGGCCGGATCGGGATTGCCATGGAGCTGTTCGACACTCAACGGCTCGGCCGTGCGCCGCTGGGCATAGCTGTCGAGCAGCAGGCGCTTCTGCTCGCTGCGGTGCAGTTGCCAGAAGCCCAGCGACACCAGCAGCGGCAGCAACAGCAGCACCACCAGGGTCGGCGCGACACCGGGGCGAAAGCGCCTCATGACGGCGCCCCGTGGGCAGGAATCGGACTCGCTATACTGAAATACACGTGCATCTCCCCCGGAGTCTCACCATGCTCAAAGCGGCGATTGTCCTGATGCTGATCGCCACGCTGGTCAGCTTGTTCAGCGGTCTGGTTTTTCTGGTCAGGGACGAGGGACCGTCTCATCGCCTGCTCACCGCGCTGACGATTCGCGTCAGCCTGGCCGCCATTACCCTGGCGTTGATCACCTGGGGTTTCTACAGCGGCCAGTTGGTCTCCAGTGCCCCCTGGTAAGCAGGCGCCGCGTTCACAGCACGTAGACGAAAACGAACAGACCGATCCAGACCACATCGACGAAGTGCCAGTACCAGCTCGCCGCCTCGAAGCCGAACTGATGCTCGGCATCGAAGTGCCCGCGCAGGATGCGCACCAGCATCACGAACAGGATCAACGTGCCGATGGTCACGTGGGCACCGTGGAAGCCGGTGAGCATGAAGAACGTCGCGCCGTAGATGCCCGAACCAAGGGTCAGGCCCAGCTCGTGGTAGGCGTGCAGGTATTCCTTGGCCTGGAAGCCGAGGAACGCCAGCCCGAGCAGCACCGTCAGCGCCAACCAGGCTTTCAGTGCACGGCGATGGCCCTTCTGCAAGGCATGGTGGGCCAAGGTCACCGTCACGCTGGAACTGACCAGCAGCACGGTATTGATCAACGGCAGGCCCCACGGACTGATCGTGCCCCTGGGCGCCGGGAACAGTTTCGGGTCGGGATTGTTCAGTAATGGCCAGGTGTTCTGGAACTGCGGCCAGAGCAGGTGCGCCAGGCCCTTGGCGCCGCCTTCACCGGCCAGCCAGGGTACCGACATGTGCCGCACATAAAACAGCGCACCGAAGAAGGCGACGAAGAACATCACTTCGGAAAAGATGAACCAGCTCATGCCCCAGCGGAACGAGCGGTCCATCTGCGGGCTGTAGAGGCCGGCGCGGCTTTCGCGGATCACCGAGCCGAACCAGCCGAACAGCATGTAGGCCAGCAGCAGGCCGCCGACGAAGAAGATCAGCGGGCCATGGGACTCAGGACGCGCCGCCTTCAAATCGTTGAACCAGGTCGCCAGGCCGTAGACCGTCACCAGCAGGCCGAGGGTGGCGATGATCGGCCACTTGCTTTGGGCCGGAACGTAATAGTGCGCGTGGGTGGGAGTTGCCATTTTATTGTTCTCCTTGTCGGGCACGCCGAATGGCCTACCCGCCCGAGTGGGCCACGGGTGGGTTGTGGGCGGTGATGTCGAACAGCGTGTAGGCCAACGTCAGGTGCTTCACGTCCTTGGGCATGTCACGGTCAACGATGAAACGCACGGGCATCTCGATCCGTTCGCCGGGCTTGAGCGTCTGCTGGGTGAAGCAGAAGCACTCGGTCTTGTGGAAATACACCGCCGCATTTCCGGGGGAAATGCTCGGGATGGCCTGGGCCTTCATCACTTTGTCGGTGGGGTTGTAGGCGACGAAGATCATCTCGTTCACCGCGCCCGGGTGGACATCGATCCGCTCGGCCTTGGGGTAGAACTCCCAGACCATGTCCACCGCATTGGTCGAGAGGAACTGCACGCCGACCTGGCGTGACGCGTCCACCACCTGCTCGCCCTCATACTGGCCGGCCGTCTTGCCGTTGATGCCGAACGCCTTGCACATCACGTCATAGAGCGGCACCAGAGCGAAGCCGAAGGCGAACATCGCCACCACCACCAGCAGCAGTCGGGTGACCAGGCGCTTGAGTGACACCGAATCGCTCATCGGACGGTCCTCGCGGTCATTTCACTTGCGGTGGCGTAGTGAAGGTGTGGTACGGCGCCGGTGACGGAATGCTCCACTCCAGGCCTTCCGCGCCATCCCACGGCTTGGCCGGCGCCGCCGGACCGCCCCGGATGCACTTGATCACGATGAACAGGAACAGCAACTGGGTGGTGCCGAACATGAAGCCGCCGATCGACGAAACCATGTTGAAGTCGGCGAACTGCAGGTTGTAGTCGGGGATCCGCCGCGGCATGCCGGCAAGGCCGACGAAGTGCATCGGGAAGAAGGTCAGGTTCATGCCGACGAACGACAGCCAGAAATGCAGCTTGCCCAGGGTTTCGTCGTACATGTGGCCGGTCCATTTCGGCAGCCAGTAGTAGGCCGAGGCGAAGATGCCGAAGATCGCCCCCGGCACCAGCACGTAGTGGAAGTGCGCCACCACGAAGTAGGTGTCCTGGTACTGGAAGTCCGCCGGGGCGATCGCCAGCATCAACCCGGAGAACCCGCCGATGGAAAACAGGATGACGAACGCCACGGCGAACAGCATCGGCGTCTCGAAGGTCAGCGAGCCCTGCCACATGGTGCTGACCCAGTTGAATACCTTCACCCCGGTCGGCACCGCGATCAGCATCGTCGCGTACATGAAGAACAGCTCGCCCACCAGCGGGATGCCGACCACGAACATGTGGTGCGCCCAGACGATGAACGACAGGAAGGCGATGCTCGCCGTGGCATAGACCATCGAGGTGTAGCCGAACAGCGGCTTGCGCGAGAAGGTCGGAATGATCGCACTGACAGCGCCGAAGGCCGGCAGGATCATGATGTACACCTCGGGGTGGCCGAAGAACCAGAACACATGCTGGAACAGCACCGGGTCACCGCCACCGGCAGCACTGAAGAAGCTGGTGCCGAAGTGGATATCCATCAGCATCATGGTCACGCACCCGGCCAGCACCGGCATCACCGCGATCAGCAGGAAGGCGGTGATCAGCCAGGTCCAGACGAACAGCGGCATCTTCATCAGCGTCATGCCCGGGGCACGCAGATTGAGGATAGTCGAGACCACGTTGATCGCGCCCATGATCGAACTGATACCCATCAGGTGGATGGCGAAGATGAAATAGGTGACGCTTTCCGGCGCATAGGTGGTCGACAGCGGTGCATAGAAGGTCCAGCCGAAGTTCGGCCCGCCGCCGGCGGTGAACAGGGTCGAGACCAGCAGGCCGAACGCCGCCGGCAGCAGCCAGAAGCTGAAGTTGTTCATCCGTGGCAGGGCCATGTCCGGCGCGCCGATCATCAGCGGGATCATCCAGTTGGCCAGGCCGACGAAGGCCGGCATCACCGCGCCGAAGACCATCACCAGGCCGTGCATGGTGGTCATCTGGTTGAAGAACGCCGGTTGCACGATCTGCAGGCCGGGCTGGAACAGCTCGGCGCGGATCACCATGGCGAAGGAACCGCCGAGCAGGAACATGGCGAAGCTGAACCACAGGTACAGCGTGCCGATATCCTTGTGGTTGGTGGTCAGCACCCAGCGCATCAGGCCCTTGGCGGGGCCGTGGGCGTGGTCACCGGCATGACCCTGGTCATCGATCACAGCACTCATGTCCTGTCTCCTGCAGCGGTTTGAACCGGACGGCCCGGGAACGCGATAGGCCCGGTCATTGGCTTTCTGCCTGTTTCAGCGCCAGCACGTCTTTCGGCGTGACCATGTCGCCCTTGTTGTTGCCCCAGGCGTTGCGCTCGTAGGTGACGACTGCGGCGATATCGACTTCCGACAGCTGCTTGCCGAAGGCCGCCATGGCCGTGCCGGGCTTGCCGAAGTAGACGCGGTGCAGGTGGTCCTCCTTCGGCCCGGTGGCGATCGGCGAGCCCTTGAGCGCTGGGAACATCGGCGGCAGGCCCTGGCCCTCGGCCTGGTGACAGGCGACGCAGGTGGTGTGGTAGATCTTGTCGCCACGGGCCACCAGTTCATCGAGGGTCCATTCCTTGCTGGTCAATTCCTTGAGCTTGGCCGCCTCGGCCTTGCGCTCGGCCAGCCAACTGGCGTAATCGGCCGGGGACCTGACGTCGACGACAATGGGCATGAAGCCATGGTCCTTGCCGCACAGCTCGGCGCACTGGCCGCGGTAGAGGCCGGGTTTGTCGACCTTGGTCCAGGCCTCGTTGACGAAACCGGGGATGGCGTCGCGCTTGACCGCAAAGGCCGGCACCCACCAGGAATGGATCACGTCGGCGGCGGTCACCAGGAAACGCACCTTGACCCCCGCCGGCAGCACCAGCGGCTGGTCGACTTCGAGCAGGTAGTGCTCGCCCTTGGCGGCCTGGTTGTGGATCTGTTCGGCGGGGGTGGCGAGGTTGCTGAAGAATTCGACGTCCTGGCCCAGGTACTTGTAGTGCCACTTCCACTGGTAGCCGGTGATCTGGATATCCACATCCGACTCACTGGTGTCGTACATCTTGATCAGTGTGGCAGTGGCCGGGATCGCCATGGCCACCAGGATCAGCAACGGCACGACAGTCCAGAGGATCTCCACCGTGGTGCTTTCATGAAACTTGGCGGCGACCTGCCCGGTGGAGCGGCGATGAACGATCATCGACCAGAACATCGCGCCGAAGACGATGATGCCGATCACCACACAGATCCAGAAAATGGTCATGTGCAGATCGAAGACCGCGTGACTTACATCGGTAGCCCCTTGCGTCATATTCGTGGTCCAGGCGGCTTGCACCTGGCTGAATACCGACCACAACAGAAGGCCCATCCAGACCCGTGGATGTCGCATCATTGCGCGTTCCCCTTAACGTTCTTGTTATCCCGTCGGCTTTCACCTGGGGCAAAGGGGAATGGTCGGACTACGCACGCGGACCATTCGGTCTTGCCGAAACATAAAGCCGAACGTCATCAACTGACGCTGTACAAAATCGAGTATAGACAGTGACCGGGTCCACGCAACGCCATAGAAAAATCAGCCTGCGATCAGGCTACAGACCATGAATGACGTGGCTTTCAGCAAAATCATGGCAATTCGATATAACGCAGACATATAACCATGAAATAATTATTACAAATACGTCTTAACAGCTTTTATAACCCAGCTACCTTATGGTCTCCCTTTTTCCCTTTGTAATACCGACTGGAGCATTCATGAACACCGCCGCATTGCGCGAGCAAATACAACGTGCACATCAACACGAGGCCGAAACTGGCCAATTGACGCGACACCTTGAAGTTCAGTTGCCGCACCTCCATCCATCCATCCAACTACCGGAAATAGATACCACGGGTGTCATGACCCGCTTTGTTACGGCCTACATCGATCTGGTCCCCGAACTGCTGGATGCCGCCAATGCGGTTGCCCGCGAAGCCGGTATCGAGTCGCAGATCAAACCGGTGCTGAAAATCGCCGAGCAGTTTTTCCTGCAACCGCCCAGCCTCCTCGAAGGGCATGTCGGCCTCGACAGCCTGCTGGACGAGGCGTATCTGGCGCACCGTCTGGTGGAGGAGGTCAACGACCTCTACATCGTGCATTTCGGCCAGACGCTGATCCCGCTGAACACCACCGTGGCCAACCTGATCGCCCACCAGTTGATCGGCGAAGCGTTCGCCAACCAACTGGATGAAGCCGTGCATCATGCGGTCGATGCCATGCTCGACGAGGAGAGCTTTGCCCTGGAGTCGGTGGAAGCCTACCGCGACCGCCTCAACAGCCCGGACACCGAAGCGGCGTGGAAACGCTGGCCTTGCCTGTCCCGCCAACTGGGCGTGGAGCTGGAACTGGAACAGCCCGCCGCCTGACCTTGCCACTGCGCACTAAGCAGTCGACCCGACACCGGTCGTAGTGCGCAGGCGACCTTCCAACCGCCGTTTCAATCCACGGGATTCGATCACCAGGCGCGAGCCCTTGGCCGCGTTGGCACGTCCCCATTCCTCAAGCAGTTCCAGGCAGGAATGGTCGATGTAACTCAGATTGTTCAGCGGCACATGCACCGTGGTCCCCGGCGGTATCGTCGACAGCACCTGGGTCAGCGCCGGTACCTTGAGAAAGGTCGCCGCGCCGATCAGGCGCAGTTCCATCTCTCCCTTCTCGGGCAGGTCCACCAGGCTGACTTTCAGTCGCGAGGCTTTCCAGGCCAGTTTCGCCAGGGTCATGCCGAAGCCGATCAGCACCCCGGTCAGCAGGTCGGTGAAGACGATCGCCAGAGCCGTCGCCGCGTAGGTGAACATCGGCATCCGCCCATAGCGCCCAAGCCCCCGGAAGACCTTGAGGTCGACCAGCTTCAAGCCGGTGAACACCAGCACGCCGGCCAGACTCGACACTGGAATGCTCTGCAGCACACTCGCCAGCAAGAGTACGAAGGCCAGCAGCCACAGACCATGCAACATGGTCGACAACCGAGTGCGCGCGCCGGCCTGGACATTGGCCGAACTGCGCACGATCACCCCGGTCATCGGCAATGCGCCGAGCAGGCCGCAGAGCATGTTGCCGACCCCTTGCGCCGACAGTTCGCGGTCGAAATCGGAGCGCTGGCCGTCATGCATGCGGTCAACCGCCGCCGCCGAGAGCAGGGTTTCGGCACTGGCGATGAAAGCCACGGCGAAGGCCGCGATCAGAATCGCCGGATCGGCCAGGTTGAGCAGGTCGGCCGGGCGCAACCAGTCGATGGCGTCGGCCAGGTTGTCCGGCACCTCCACGCGCCGAACCGGCAACGCCAGCACAAGGCTCACCAGGGTTGCCAGGCCGACACCCAGCAAGGCCCCCGGCACAAAACGCAGACGCTGCGGCTTGAATTTCTCCCAGAGCCACATCACCAGAATGGTCATCAGCCCGAGCAATCCGGCCTGCCAGCCCAGGCCGGCACCGACCATCGGCAGGGCCTTGCCCAGCGCCTGGGGAAAGCCCAGCAGATTGTCCAGACCCGACGGCAACGGCGAGGCATCGAACATCACATGGATCTGCGAGAGCACGATCAGCACGCCGATACCGGCCAGCATCCCGTACACCACGGCGGGCGCCGTGACCCGGAACCAGCAGCCCAGGCGTAAACGCCCGGCCAGCAATTGCAGCAGGCCCGCCAACAGCAGGATCGGCCCGAGCATGGCCAGGCCATGCTGGCGCACCAATTCGAACACCAGCACCGCAAGACCCGCAGCAGGGCCGCTGACCTGCAACGGCGAGCCGGCGAACCAGCCGACCACCAGGCCACCGATGATACCGGTCAACAAGCCTTTGGCCGGCGGCACGCCGGAAGCAATGGCGATCCCCATGCACAGCGGCAGGGCGACCAGGAACACCACCACGGAAGCCAGCAGCTCCCTGGGTAAAACAGCTTTCAGTTGCGCAGCACGCATGACGAATCTCCTGAGGATTTCTTCAGGCATGGCAAAGCCAGACCGCTCTACGGCAGTCATGACAAAACCTTATCGATTAGGAAAAGTGAGGTTGGCGTGCTCGGCAATACCGATCCCTTCTGACGGCGTCGATGACCGTCAAAAGGGTGAATATTGGCGAGTCAGCGCTAGAAGCGTGCCTTGGGCGTCGCGCAGGGGATGGGAGAGGTGCCATCCAGAGGCAGGAAATCGCTCCGATCCGCGTCATAGGCTTTGATTTCACTGGTTTCGATGTTGTACACCCAACCATGGATGAACAAATGCCCGCTGGCGATGCGCGAAGCCACCGAAGGGTGGGTACGCAGGTGCTGCAACTGGGCGATCACGTTCTCTTCGGTGACCACGTGCATGCTTTCGCGCTCGTCCGCGCAATTGCAGTTGTCGTGGACCATGGTCCGTGCCACCTCGGCATGGCGCAGCCAGGCCTTGACTGTGGGCATCTTGTCCAGGCTGTCGGGATTCAACACCGCCCGCATGGCGCCGCAGTCCGAATGCCCGCAGATGATGATGTGCTGTACACCCAGGGCCAGCACGGCGTATTCGATGGCCGTGGACACACCGCCGTTCATCTGGCCGTAGGGCGGCACCACGTTGCCGACGTTACGGGTGACGAACAGGTCGCCGGGGGCAGTCTGGGTGATCAGTTCGGGAACGATGCGCGAGTCGGCGCAGGTGATGAACATGGCCCGGGGAGCCTGGGCCGTGGCGAGTTTCTTGAAAAGTTCTTCCTGCTGCGGAAAGACTTCATGGTGAAAACGCAGAAAACCATCGACGATATGTTGCAGTGCTGCATCGGCGCTTTCGGTCTCGGGGAGCACTGAAGCCGACGCAGCCAACGGCTGTTTATCCTTGTCACTCATGATTCATCCTCTTTTCTGACGGATTTAAGGGGATTTTCCTGATTTGGCTTGCTCAGAGCCAGCGTTCTTCGGGTCAGCACGCCCGATTCCTTGAACACTACCTGTCGAAAACAGGCCGGGTCAGCATAACCCTGGAAACTTAACTCAAACTGAATCAGGGGCTCTAGAACGGGCGTTCCACATGACCTCAAGGGTAAGGCCGCTGGCCGCGATACAAAGAAAAAGTCTTACGGCTTCGCTCGTCCAAAGCTTACGTCAGAGCAAGGTCATTTGCGCACCCGGCGGACAGAAAAGACTGCAGTCGAGGTTGAATCCTTCACGCCAGTCCAGGCCCAGGCGCTTGAGCGTCTTGGCAAAACGCTGGGCCAACAGGTCGGCGAACGGGCCCTCACCGCGCATTCGCGCGCCAAAGCGGCTGTCATACAGCTCACCGCCACGGCTCTGGCGAACCAGGCTCAGCACATGGGCCGCGCGCTGCGGATAGTGCGCCGCCAGCCACTCCTCGAACAGCGGCGCCACCTCCAGCGGCAGGCGCAGCATCATGTAGGCGGCACTTTGCGCACCGGCGGCATGGGCCTCGGCGAGCAGGTTTTCCAACTCGCAGTCGTTGATCATCGGAATCATCGGCGAACACAGCACCCCCACCGGAATGCCCGCCTCGCGCATGACCCGGATCGCCCGCAGACGCGCCTTGGGTGCCGCCGCACGGGGCTCGAGGATGCGCTTGAGTTCATCGTCCAGCGTGGTCAGGCTGATCATCACCGCCACCAGCCGCTGCCGGGCCAGTTCCACCAACAGGTCGAGGTCGCGCAGGATCAACGACCCCTTGGTCACGATCGTCACCGGGTGCCGATAGCGCAGCAGCACTTCAAGGGTCTGCCGGGTCAGCCGGTGCTCGCGCTCGATCGGCTGATAGGGATCGGTATTGGAGCCCAGGTTGATCGCTGCACAGCGGTAACCCGGCTTCGACAACTGCTGCTCCAGCACCTCGGCCACGTTGCTCTTGGCGATCAGGCGGGTTTCGAAATCCAAGCCCGGCGACATGTCCCAGTAGGCATGGCTGGGCCGGGCGTAGCAGTAGATACAACCGTGCTCGCAACCGCGATAGGGATTGATCGCACGGTCGAAGGGCAGGTCGGGCGAAGTATTGCGGCTGATGACGGTCTTCGCCCTTTCGATACGCACCTCGGTGCTTTGGGTCGCGGGCACCTCCTGGTACCAGCCGTCATCCTCGACCACCGAGCGGTTCGGCGCGAAGCGGTTGTGCGGATTGCTCGCGGTGCCACGGCCGCGCGGCGGGAGAGGGACTGACATTGGAGAACGCTCCATAACTGTATTTATATACAGTAATGGAGCGTTCGGGATCTGACCAGCCCCCAACCGACCTGTGGAAGCCCGAGCTACAAATCTTTGACGTCGGCCTCACAGGCTTTTAACCCTGTGCACAGCAAGCTGCGTGTCAGTCTCCCACTCCTCTCTCGGGTCACCTTGACATGTCCATCCTTCGAGTCCTCTCGCTCCTGTGCCTGGCCGTGAACAGCCTGTTCATGCTGGCCCAGGCACACGCCGACAGCCGCGACGTCCGCCCGCCCCAATGGGCCCAGCCGGTCGGCGACAAGTACAACCTGAACCAGATGAGCCCGACGCTCTATCGCAGTGCCCTGCCGGACGCGGACGCCTTGCCGCTGCTGGAACACTTGAAAATCGGCACGGTGATCAACTTCCTGCCGGAGTCGGATTCCAGCTGGCTGGCAACGCCGAACATCAAGAAAGTGCAGTTGCCCTACCGCAGCAACCATGTCGACGATGCCGACGTGCTGGCCGCCCTGCGGGCCATCAAGGAAGCACAAGCCAACGGCCCGGTCCTGATGCACTGCAAGCACGGCTCCGACCGCACCGGCCTGATGGCCGCGATGTACCGGGTGGTCGTCGAAGGCTGGAGCAAGGAGGACGCTCTGGCCGAAATGACCCAGGGCGGCTTCGGTGAAAGCTCGCACCACAAGGACGGCATCCGCTACATGATGAAGGCCGATATCGAGAAGTTGCGCACCGCCCTGGCCAATGGCGATTGCAGCACCAGTCCCTTCGCTACCTGCAACGTGCAGAACTGGTTCAAGTCAGCTTCCATCGACGGGCACTGAGATCGGTTCCACCGCCGTGCCAGGAGCCGCAGCGTCGGTGGCGGGCATGGCGGCTTTCGGCGGCTGCCCCAGGAAGGCCTCGATGGAGTCTGGCAGGCTCCGGGTGGCCGACGGGGTGAACAGTTCGGCGCGTAGCCGACGGCCCTCCACGGCATCGAACAGCCCCTTGTCCTCGAAGCGGGCAAACACTTGCGTCGCCAGCTCCAGCGCCCACACATACGTGAAGTAGCGGGCTTCATAGCCTGTCACCAGATGCTTGAATGCGTAGATGAAACGCTCATGCACGGGCCTGGGCCAATCGACCAGGCTCGATTTCACCAGTTGCCTGATCTGCGCGGTATCGACAGGCTGGTGCAGATGCAGCAGCAGGTCCACGCTGGCATACATCAGTTGGGCACTTTCCTGCAGCCAGGTCTGGCTGTGCAGGGCAATGCGCAAGCGTCGAGCCTGCTCGCCGGACAGGCCGGCCCCCGTCCGGTGATGACGGCTCATGTCGACCAGGAAGTCGACGCTGTAGCACCAGCGCTCCAGCAGCCTGGAAAAGAACTCCCGGACATCCAGCCCCGAATGCTCGATACACGACAGTTGCCAGGTTTGCGAGTCGTCGAGCAGTTGATGCAGGCAATGCCCGAACTCATGGAACAGCGTGCGCAACTGCTCGTGCTTCAACAGCACGGGGGTGCCGGTCGGCGAGGCGGGCAGGGCACAGGAGAGCACCACCATCGGCCTCTGCATTTCCCGTCCCTCGACCGAAAGCAGACGATGTCCGAGCGAAAACATGGCGCCCGACTTGAACAGTTTTTCCTCGCGGGCAAACAGGTCGAGGAACAGATAGCCGGTCGTCTGCCCTGACTCGCGAACCTCGAAGGAGCGAATACTGGCGTGCCATGTATCCAGCTCCTGGCGCTCGATGAACTCGATACCGAACAGCCGCCTGGGCAGATCCAGCATCTTCTCGAGCACCCGTTCGAGTTCGAAATGGCTACGGAACTCGTCTTCCTCCAAGGCACCGCTGTCGATGCGTGCCCGTTGCCCGTAGAACAGATGGTCCCACGGTTCCAGTGGCTGCACCTCGGCAGCCGCCGTGACCAGTTCCTCTCGCTGCCGGATCCAGTGGGGATTTTTCTGTTTGACTTGCTGGCCGAGAAACCACAGCACCTGGGCCGGATCGTGTACCGAAAGGGTTTGCAGCGCCAGCTCGGCGGAACTGGTGAAACCCAGCATCTGCGCCTGTTCCAGCCGCAGCTTGAGCAACTGCTCGAGCACCGCGCTGTTATCGAAGGTACTGCACACCTGCAACCCGTGGTCGGACGCCTGCGTGCCGGCCAACTGATAGATGTGCTGACGCACACTGCGGTTTCGGGCATCGGTCATGATCGTCCGGATGAGCTGGGGATCACCCATGTCGATCTGCCAGCCCAGCAGTTGCCTGTCCTGATAACGCGCCATGGCGGCCTTGTCCTGCAGGGACAGCCCTTCCAGTTGCGCCTCCTGCTCCACGCCGATCTGCAGGCTGGTACAACGGGCGGCCCCGGCGACATTCGCCAGAAAACGCAGACGCAGCTCATCGATCGTATCGCCCAGCATTTTGAACCGCCGACGCTGGTCCACAGGCAGTTCCATACCTGCCAGCCGAAAGCGCTGCAGAACCCTTTCGAGCAGCACCTGGCGCGGTCGGTCGAACAACCGTGCCTGCGGGCTGGCCGCCAGCTTCTGGTACAAGGCATACAAGGACGCATTGCCCCAGAGCAGACGATCGAATTGCGCCTTGAGCCGGGCAGAGCGCATGAACGCCCGATTCCAGTCGGGACCGGAACGCGCCCGGGCCAGCACCATGAGCGTGCCCACGCACCAGGACATGCGGGCGCCGAGCACGTCGAGCGGCACGACGAAATCGTCCCAGGTGGGGGCGTCGTGCTGGCTGACGAGGAGGGTCTTGATCGTGCTGCGGGCCTCGTTGCGAACCTGCAGCAGGGCAGGTACCAGATGATGGGCCTGCACCGAAGAATAGGGCGGCAGTTCGCCGCAATGATGCAGCAGCGGGTTGTAGGTACCCATGGCTCACTCCTTGAGAAGCGCGGCCCCGCGACGGGACCACTCAAGCAGCGAGCCTATGTGGCACACGCTGTTCCAGGGACCTATATAGATAGGCCCGACGGATAGCGCGGAGGGTTATTCGCTCGGTTTTTTCAGTTTGGGATTGGGGAAGAACTGAACGGTCTGCACGGTCTTGTCGGCGACCTTGACCACCGGCGCGGTGACCCGCGTGCTCAGTTCCTTGGGTACCGACAGGCCTTGCGCGTTGAGCGTGTCGGCATAACCACAGGCCACGCACTCACGGTGTGGAACGTCATCCTCGCTCCACATCATCAGCTTGTCCTGCTCGCTGCACGCCGGGCAGACTGCCCCGGCGATAAAGCGTTTCTTGGTCTTGGTCACAGCTACCTCACTCATGCCGCCGCGTCCTCGCTCAGGCCGCTATGGCGCAACAGTGCGTCAATCGAAGGCTCGCGGCCACGAAAATCGACGAACAGCACCATCGGTGCCTGGGAACCACCACGGGCCAGGATCGCTTCACGGAATGCACGGCCGGTCTGGGCATTGAGCACGCCTTCTTCCTCGAACTTCGAGAAGGCATCCGCCGACAGCACTTCGGCCCACTTGTAACTGTAGTAGCCGGCCGCATAACCGCCGGCGAAGATGTGCGCGAAGCTGTTGGGGAAACGGTTGTAGGCCGGTGGACGCATCACCGAGACCTCGTTGCGCACGCCTTCGAGTACCTGCGCGACGCTGCGGCCATCGCCATGGGTGGCGTGCAGTTCGAAGTCGAACAGCGAGAATTCCAACTGACGGACCATCATCAGGCCGGACTGGAAGTTCTTCGCCGCGAGCATTTTCTCCAGCAGATCCTGGGGCAGCGGCTCGCCGCTTTCGTAATGACCAGAGATCAGCGCCAGGCCTTCCGGCTCCCAGCACCAGTTCTCCATGAACTGGCTCGGCAGCTCCACCGCATCCCAGGCCACGCCGTTGATACCGGATACGCCGGCATGCTCGACGCGGGTCAGCAGGTGGTGCAGGCCATGGCCGAATTCGTGGAACAGGGTGGTCACTTCATCATGGGTCAGCAACGCCGGCTTGCCGCTGTCGGCCGGGGCGAAGTTGCACACCAGGTTGGCCACCGGGCTCTGCAGTACGCCATCGGCGGTGCGCCGACGGTCGCGGGCGCCGTCCATCCAGGCGCCACCACGCTTGTTGGCGCGGGCATACAGGTCGAAGAAGAAGCGGCCGACGTGCTGGCCGTTTTCCTTGATCTCGAACAGGCGGACATCCGGGTGCCAGGTATCGAAACCGGTCTGCTCGGCAATCTCGATGCCGTACAGTTTTTGCACAATGGCGAACAGGCCGCCCAGCACCTTGTCGATCGGGAAGTAGGCGCGCAGGGCTTCCTGGGAAACGCTATAGCGCTGCTCACGGAGTTTCTCGCCGTAGAAACCGCTGTCCCAGCTCTGCAGCTCGGCGCAACCCTGTTCGGCGGCGTAGGCCTTGAGCTGTTGCAGGTCCTGGGCGGCGAACGGCTTGCTGCGCTTGGCCAGGTCGCGCAGGAAGGTCAGTACCTGGTCGCTGGAGTCGGCCATCTTGGTCGCCAGGCTCAGCTCGGAGAAGCTGGCGAAGCCCAGCAGTCTGGCCAGTTCCTGGCGCAGGTCGAGAATCTGGGCCATCACCGGACCGTTGTCGAACTGGCCGGCATTCGGTCCCTGGTCCGAGGCACGGGTGCAGTAGGCGGCGTAGACCTCCTCGCGCAGGGCGCGGTCTTCGGCGTAGGTCATCACGGCGTAGTAGCTGGGGAACTCCAGGGTGATCAGCCAGCCTTCCAGCCCCTTGGCCTGGGCCGCGGCGGCCATTTGCGCCTTGGCCGAGGCGCTCAGGCCGGCGAGGGCGGCTTCGTCGGTGATGTGCTTGGTCCAGGCCTGGGTGGCATCGAGCAACTGGTTGGAGAAGCGGCTGCCCAGTTCCGACAGCTTGCTCTGCACTTCGGCATAACGCTTCTGCTCGGCCTCGGGCAGGTCGATACCCGACAGGCGGAAATCCCGCAGCGAGTGTTCGAGAATGGTTTTCTGCGCCACGTCGAAGCCGGCGGCCTCGGGGCTGTTGGCCAGGGCTTCGAAGGCCTGGAACAGTTCGCGGTTCTGGCCCAGCTCGGTGGAATAGGCGCTCAGCGCCGGCAGGCAGGCCTCATAGGCCTCGCGCAGTGCCTGGCTGTTGCACACCGCATTGAGGTGACTGACCGGGCTCCAGGCCGCACCCAGGCGGTCGTTGAGCTCGTCCATGGCCAGTACCAGGCCGGCCCAGCTCGGATTTTTCCCCTGGCTTTGCAGGATGCCTTCGATGGCCTTGCGGTTGTCGGCGAGGATCTGTTCGATCGCCGGTTGCACGTGCTCGGCACGGATCGCCGAGAACGGCGGCAGGTCGTAGGACTGCAGAAGCGGGTTGTTCGCGCTCACGGTGGACACCTTGGCTGAAAAAACATGTAGGAACAAAGATGGGGCCATCTTAATTACAATCAATGCCCACCGCAGCTATCAGCGACAGAGAGAGAGCCTATCGTGACCCTTCGTACCTACCAGAATCACACGCCGTCCCTGGGTTCCAGGGCTTTTGTCGACAAGTCGGCGGTGGTGATCGGCGATGTCGAAATCGGCGCCGACAGTTCGATCTGGCCGTTGACCGTGATCCGTGGCGACATGCACCGCATCCGCATCGGTGAGCGCACCAGCGTGCAGGATGGCTGTGTGCTGCACATCACCCATGCAGGTCCCTTCAACCCCGATGGCTTCCCGCTGCTGATCGGCGATGACGTGACCATCGCCCACAAGGTCATGCTGCACGGCTGCAGCGTCGGTAGCCGGATCCTGATCGGCATGGGCAGCATCGTCATGGATGGCGCGGTGATCGAGGACGAGGTGATCGTCGGCGCCGGCAGCCTGGTACCGCCGGGCAAGCATTTGGCCAGCGGCTTTCTCTACGTTGGCAGCCCGGTGAAGCAGGTACGGCCACTGACGGACAAGGAAAGGGCGTTCTTCACCTACAGCGCGTCGAACTATGTGAGGCTCAAGGATCAGCACATCGCCGAAGGTTACGACCGCGCCGACTGATCGTTTTTTGTACGAATTGGGATATTTCATGCACTACCAGACGATTCTGTTCGACCTCGACGGCACCCTGACCGACCCGCGCGAAGGCATCACCCGCTCGATCCAGTTCGCCCTGGCCAAACTGGGTATCGATGAGCCGGACCTGGGCAAGCTGGAACACTTCATCGGCCCGCCGTTGCTACAGGCGTTCATGCAGTTCTACGGTTTCGACGAAGCCAAGGCCTGGGACGCGGTGAACTTCTATCGCGAGCGCTTCAAGGTCACCGGTCTTTATGAGAACCGCGTGTTCGATGGGGTCATGCCGCTGCTGGAAACCCTCGGTGGGCAGGGGCGCACGTTGTATATCGCGACGTCCAAGCCGTGGGTCTTCGCCCACGAGATCGCCCGGCATTTCGACTTTGCCCGGCATTTCAAGGTGATTTACGGCAGCGAACTCGATGGCACACGGACCGACAAGGTCGAGCTGATCGCCCATCTGGTCGCCGAGGAAGGCCTGGAGCCGGGCAATACGCTGATGATCGGCGACCGCAAGCACGACCTGATCGGCGCCCGTCGCAACGGTCTGGCGGCGGCAGCGGTAGGTTATGGGTTTGGCAGCTTCGAAGAGCTGAATGCCGAGCAGCCGGAGTATCACTTCCAGACGCTGGATGAGTTGCACCGGGCGTTTGTGTAAGGCGTCGCCCTTTTCGCGGGCAAGCCCGTTCCCACCGTAGGAGCGTGACTTGCCCGCGAAGAGGCCGGCTCGGTCTGACGCCCTACGCGGTCCGTTTGGGAGCGGGCTTGCCCGCGAAAGGGCCCGTCAGCCAGGCATCAATCGACGCAACGCCGCCCGCCGCTCGTCCACCGGCAAGCCGCCCAGCTTCTCGACCGCCTGGAAAAACGCCGGCCAATCACCGTTGACCTGCCGGAACAGCGCCGCAAACGCCGGCACCCACTGGTCATACAGCCCGAACGGCAGCAACTTGGCATTGTTCAGCGGCGTGTTGATCCAGCCGTCGTAGCGCTTGTCACCGGCCCACTGCGTCGCCTGCATCCGCCGGTATTCCTGGCGTAGCCGCTCGAACTCGGCAGCCTTGCGCTGGCGCATCTGCTCGACCGGCAATGGCAGCGCATACAGCGCCTGCAAGCGTTTGCGGGTTTCCAGCACCAACTCGATGAACTGGTCTTTCTGCCGCGATTCGTTGCCTTGGGTCGCCGGCAGGCCACGCGCCGCGCGCCATTGGCGGGTACCTTCCTGTTCGACGAAGTTGGCGTAGGACTCGTTGAACTCGGTGTCGTCCTTCACATAAAAGCGCTGGTGCGCCAGCTCATGGAAGATCAACGTCGCCAGGCGCTCATCACCCCAGTTCATCATCGAACTGAGAATCGGATCATCGAACCAGCCCAGCGTCGAGTAGGCCTCGACCCCGCCGATGTACACATCCAGGCCCTGCTGACGCTGCACGGCGGCCTCGCCACGGGCCGCGCCCTGACTGTAGTAACCACGATAGGCAACACAACCGGCGATAGGAAAACAGTGGCTTTGCGGCGCCAGAGAAAACTCCGGGGTGGCAAACACATTCCACACCACATAGGGCCGCTTGATGTCGGCATACAACCGATAACTGCGATTATCCGGCAAGTGCAGGTGCTGGCTGGCGAAAGCCCGCGCTGCCTGGGAGCGGATCAGGTGCTCGCGCAACGCCTGGGGGCGACTCGGGTCGGCGATCACCTCCGCCACCGGTTCGCGGGCGCGCAGCAGGCTCAGTTGCCCGGTCGCCAGTTGGCGGTAATAGTCAACGCTGCTGCAGCCGCCAACCAGCAACAGCAGCAGGACCGCCCACCCAAGGCGTAGAATGCAAACGAACGGCCTGTGCGGCATGGGGATCATCCAGTCGAGGTTTGCACCCAGCCTATCGCGTGGAGCGACACAGGTTCCATGAAGATTCTCCACACCCGGTACAAGCGCCCAATCGGGGCGGGTATGCTGCCCCCCTCTCACCGAGCGAAATCGATCATGCGCAAGCTACTTTCCTTTCTCGCCCTCGCCAGCCTCGGCGGCTGCGCCGGACCCTTGCCGGCGGTCGACCCGAACATGGCCTGGATCGACATGGGCACCCGCACCGGCAAGCTGGTCATGGCCGAAAGCGTGGACAAGAAACGCCTGAACGACGGGCGCTTTTTCCAGATCACGCCAGGGCCCCACGAGTTGACCGTGCGCTTCGACTATGAGGTCTACGTGGGCGGCATGGCGATGAACACCGACCCGCTGGAACGGATCTGCTACATCAGCATCGCCTATCCGAACTTCGAGGCCGGGCGGCGTTATCACCTGGAGGGCGTTGCCCTGGGCTTTCAGGCCAGTGCAAGGCTCTATGACGACAAGGGCGTGCAGATCGCCTCGGATCAGCGGATCATCTGCATCCCATAGGCCCGCAGGCAGGCCTCAGGTGTCGTTCTTCTGGTAGATGATCGCCTTGGTGCCGTTTTCGCAGCTGCCGACCACCATGGCGACGTCGTGCTTCTCGGCTTCTTCCTTGGAAACAATCTCCAGGGTGTAGGAGGGCACGGCGTTGGCCTGGATCTTCACCTCGATCTCACTCTTCAACTCCTGACAGTCCTTCGGGTCCGCAAGGGCCTGCGCCGTCAGCGCACAACAGAAAATTCCCAGGGCAATGCGTTTCATATTCAGACTCCTTCTGGTGGCAACGCGTCGCAAGGGCGTACGCAATCAGTTGCCACATGCTGATTCGACCACAACCGAAAGAATCAAGTTCTGACCCGTTTCACAACCTGAAACGAGCACCGCCATTCATTGTGCCGGACGGCAGGACGGTGCTCGGCTGGCTGGCGACAGCAATCTTTCTATCTCCATGGATCGGATTGAATGGCCGCCTGCGGCGGATCGCCAGCAAGCCGGCTGCCACCGGATCAACCCAGCAGCGTCGCCTCCAGGCTGATCTTCGCATTCAGCACCTTGGACACCGGACAACCTTCCTTGGCCTTTTTGCTCAGTTCATCGAACTGCTGCTGGCTGGCGCCGGGGATTTTTGCCTTGAGCGTCAGGTGTACCGCAGTAATGGCAAAGCCATCGTCCACCTGATCCAGGGTCACTTCGGCGTGGGTGTCGATGCTGTCGGCCTTGAGCCCGGCTTCGCCGAGAATCATCGAAAAGGCCATGGAAAAGCAGCCGGCATGGGCCGCGCCGATCAGTTCTTCGGGGTTGGTGCCCGGGCCACCTTCAAAACGCGCCTTGAAGCCGTAGGGCGCCTCGCGCAGTACGCCGGTTTCGGTGGAGATGGAGCCGATGCCGTTTTTCAGGTCGCCTTCCCAGTGGGCCGATGCTTTCTTCTTGATACTCATGACAGCCTCCTAATTAGCCGACGCGGGTTCGCGCCTGACGAAAATTTTGAGAATAGTCGGCCTCTCAAAGTTCATCTTGTAGGAGTTGCCTTTGATTTCTGAAGGCTAAAAACTCAGACTGCTCTTGAAACTCGGGTATATGCCCATATTGCCAGAACATAGACAGGTTCTTCGCTGCGCCTTGCAAGCCTGTCCCTCAAACAGGAGTAACAGGCTTATGAAGCGCTTGTCCGACGTCAAATTCTCCACCCTCGACCTGGTGCCCGTGCGCCCGGACGGCGGCCCGGCGCAATCGCTGCGCAACTCGCTGGACCTGGCCCGGCATGTGGAAAAACTCGGCTACACCCGCTTCTGGGTCGCCGAGCACCACAACATGGACGGCATCGCCAGCTCGGCCACCTCGGTGTTGCTGGCCTACCTGGCTGGCGGCACGTCCAGCATCCGGGTCGGCTCCGGTGGCGTGATGTTGCCCAATCATGCTCCGCTGGTGATCGCCGAACAGTTCGGCACCCTGGAAAGCCTCTACCCAGGCCGGATCGACCTCGGCCTGGGCCGCGCGCCCGGCTCCGACCAGATGACCGCCCACGCTCTGCGCCGCGAGCGTTCAGGCAGTTCCGACGACTTCCCTGAGGATGTCGCCGAACTGATGAAATACCTCGGCCCGCGAACCTCCGACCAACGGGTGATCGCTGTCCCCGGCACCGGCACCCAGGTACCAATCTGGCTGCTCGGTTCAAGCCTGTTCAGTGCTCAACTGGCCGGCGAGCGCGGCCTGCCCTACGCCTTTGCCTCGCACTTCGCACCGCGCTACGTGCATGAGGCGATCCGCGTCTATCGCAACCACTTCAAACCTTCCGAAGTACTCGACAAGCCCTACGTGATGCTCGGCGTGCCGCTGGTGGCCGCCGACACCGACGAGCAGGCCGACTACCTGGCGACTTCGGTGTACCAGCGCATTCTCGCCCTGATGCGCGGCCAGAGCCTGATGCAGCGGGCCCCGGTGCCGAGCATGGACGGCCTGTGGTTGCCTCACGAAAAAGAAGCGGTGGCCAGCTTCCTCGGCCTGGCGATGGTCGGCAGCCCGCAGAAAATCCGCGCCAAGCTGGAGGTGCTGATCGAACAGACCCAGGCCGACGAGCTGATCTTTACCTGCGACCTGTACGAACACGCCGACCGCCTGCACTCCTACGAGCTGTTGTCCCAGGTGATGAAGGGCTGAAAGCTGATCGACGCCCATGAAAAAGCCGGCGCACTGCGCCGGCCCTGATCCTGCGTACGCTTATTTGCGCTTGTAGGTGATGACCTTGGTACCGCCTTCGCAAGAAGCCACTACCTTACCGTCAGCGCCTTTCTCACCAGTAGCCTTGTCCAGGATCTGCAACGCATAGCCGTGCACGCCCTTGGACTCCAGCTTATCCCTGATCTCCTTTTCCAGCTCCTCACATGGCTTGCCTGCCGCAAGGGTCGTTCCCGCGATACTCAGCAAACCCAGCGCCAACATCAACTTCTTCATCGGTACATTCCCTGGTCGAATCAAAAAAGTGCGCCGGCTTTTGGCGGGCGCACGGGGCTTGATAGAGCCTTCTGTATAGCAAGCTCTATGGCAATCGGCCAGTGCTGCAGTTCACAAGGCCAGCATCTTCTCAACTATTGGCGATCTTGAACCCGACCTTGAGGGTCACCTGGAAATGCGCCGCCTTGTTGTCGCGGATGTGTCCACGGGTGTCGACCACCTCGAACCATTCCAGGTGCTTGAGGCTCTTGCCGGCCTCCGCCAGGGCGTTGTTGATCGCTTCCTCGATGCTGTTGGGCGACGAACCTACCAGTTCGATTTTCTTGTAGGTGTGATGATCGGTCATGGTGCTCTCCTTGGGCTTGTGGGGACTTTACGGACAGCCTAGCAGTGAATATTCACGGGGCCGGGATCTGTTCCTGCACATTGGACCGCAGATTTTCTGCACTTTCGCCAACGGGTGCAGTCGGACTTTACATGCACCATTCATCACTGAGAGGAGAGCCGACATGGCCAGTTCATCGTTGCGTAAAGCTGCACTGCAAAGCATGGAAGCGGAAATCGAGAGCCTGCTCAAATCCCTGGAAAGTCTGAAGGACGACGCTTCGGATGAATCGCGCAAGACCCTCAAGGCCCTGCGGAGCAACGCCGAAAATGCCCTGAAACAATCGCGTCATCTGCTCACCGACGCCTACGAGGAAGTCAAGGTCAAGACCCGCGAAACCGGGATCGCCACCCGTGACTACGCCCAGGAACATCCGTGGACCACGGCAGGTGTGGCGGTGGGGGCACTGGGACTGCTGGCGGCTTACCTGCTGTGCAAACGCGGGGATTGAGCGGGCAAGCCCAGCCCACCCTTTTTGTGCAGCTCAGGCGCCGTTTGCCAACTCGGCCTTGAGCCACTGCGCCAGTTGCAGGGCGCGCCCATCGACGGCGCGCCCTGGTAACCACAAGGCCAGTCGCCCGGGGGTTTCCTTGAAACCCCACGGTGCGACCAGCCGTCCGGCCCGCAGGTCATCCGCCACCAGCGCCTGTGGCGCAATCGCCACCCCGAGCCCGGCGACTGCCGCTTCCAGCAGGTAGTACAGATGTTCGAAGCCCTGCCCATACTTCAACTCGTTTGCCTCGATGCCGTTACTCTGCGCCCAACTCGGCCACGCTTGCGGCCGTGAACGGGTATGCAGCAGGGGCTCGCCGACCAGCCCGTGGGTCGACGCCGTGCGCAGCGCCTCGTAACGGGCGAAATGCGGACTCATCACCGGCCCGATGCGTTCGCAGGCCAGCTCGTGCACCTGCATGTCCGTCGGCCAGGGCGGCTCGGCGAACAGCAGCAGGGCATCCAGCCCCGGCTTGCGCGGATCCAGGTCACCTTCACCGGCCGACAGGTGCAGGCGCAGATCGGGCAGGTCGGCGTTCAGCCGCCCCAGACGCGGAATAAACCAGCGCGCCAGCAGGCTACCGGAACAACCGAGGACAAATGGCGCATCTTCGGCATCCCGAGTCAGCTCGGCACACACCGTGCGCAGCCGTTCGAAGGCTTCGGTGCTGGCATCGCGCAGGCGGATGCCGGCATCTGTGAGTTTAAGGCCGCGTCCATCCTTGATGAACACACTCAACCCCAGGTGTTCCTCGAGCACTTTCAATTGCCGGCTGACCGCACCGTGGGTCACATGCAGCTGTTCGGCGGCCTGACTGACGCTGTTCAGACGGGCAGTGGCCTCAAAGGCGCGCAAGGCGTTGAGCGGGGGCAGGTCACGGCTCATGATATCTGTGAGTTTTCCTGACAGGTTTCAGCGATCTTATCGGTTTTCATCTGCGTCTGTCATGGTTAGAGTGAAGCCATCGATCTTTCCATCATCCACCTGGAGCCTCCCATGACCCAGTCCCTCCTGCGCAACGGCCCCGATGCCAATGGTCTGTTCGGCGCATTCGGCGGCCGCTATGTGGCTGAAACCCTGATGCCGCTGATCCTCGACCTGAACCGCGAGTACGAGACCGCCAAGGTCGATCCGGCATTCATCGAGGAGCTGGCCTATTTCCAGCGCGACTACGTCGGCCGTCCCAGCCCGCTGTATTTCGCCGAACGCCTGACCGAACACTGCGGCGGCGCGAAGATCTACCTCAAGCGCGAAGAGCTGAACCACACCGGCGCGCACAAGATCAACAACTGCATCGGCCAGATCCTGCTGGCGCGGCGCATGGGCAAGCAACGCATCATCGCCGAGACCGGCGCCGGCATGCATGGCGTGGCCACCGCCACCGTGGCCGCACGCTTCGGCCTGCAATGTGTGATCTACATGGGCACCACCGACATCGAGCGCCAGCAGGCCAACGTGTTCCGCATGAAACTGCTGGGCGCCGAGGTGATCCCGGTGGTCGCCGGCACCGGCACGCTCAAGGACGCCATGAACGAAGCCCTGCGTGACTGGGTGACCAACGTCGACAGCACCTTCTACCTGATCGGCACCGTCGCCGGTCCGCATCCGTATCCAGCCATGGTCCGCGATTTCCAGGCGGTCATCGGCAAGGAAACCCGCGACCAGATGCAAGCCCAGGAAGGGCGCCTGCCCGACAGCCTGGTGGCGTGCATCGGTGGTGGTTCCAACGCCATGGGCCTGTTCCATCCGTTCCTCGATGACACCAGCGTCGAGATCATCGGCGTCGAGGCGGCCGGCCACGGCATCGAGACCGGCAAGCACGCCGCCAGCCTGAACGGCGGCGTACCGGGTGTGCTGCACGGCAACCGGACCTTCCTGCTGCAGGACAACGACGGCCAGATCATCGACGCCCACTCGATCTCCGCCGGCCTGGATTACCCCGGCATCGGCCCGGAACACGCCTGGTTGCACGACATCGGCCGTGTCCAGTACACCTCGGTGACCGATGACGAAGCCCTGACCGCGTTCCACCAGTGCTGCCGCCTCGAAGGCATCATCCCGGCCCTGGAAAGCGCCCACGCCCTGGCTGAAGTCTTCAAGCGCGCACCGACCCTGCCCAAGGATCACCTGATGGTGGTCAACCTGTCCGGTCGTGGCGACAAGGACATGCAAACCGTCATGCACCACATGCAACAGTCCCAGCAGGAGAAACACTGATGAGCCGCCTGCAAGCCCGCTTTGCCGAGCTGAAACAACAGAACCGCGCCGCCCTGGTGACCTTCGTCACCGCCGGCGATCCGGGCTACGACACGTCCCTGGCGATCCTCAAGGGTCTGCCCAAGGCCGGTGCCGACGTGATCGAGCTGGGCATGCCCTTCACCGATCCGATGGCCGATGGCCCGGCGATCCAGCTGGCGAACATCCGCGCGCTGGCCGCCCAGCAGAACCTGGCGAAAACCCTGCAGATGGTTCGCGAGTTCCGCGCCGAGAACAACGAGACGCCATTGGTACTGATGGGTTACTTCAACCCGATTCACTACTACGGCGTACCGCGCTTCATCGCCGATGCCAAGGCCGCCGGTGTCGATGGCCTGATCGTGGTCGACCTGCCGCCGGAACATAACAATGAACTGTGCGACCCGGCCCAGGCCGCGGGGCTGGACTTCATCCGCCTGACCACACCGACCACCGACGATGCTCGCCTGCCGACCGTGCTCAATGGCAGCTCGGGCTTCGTCTACTACGTGTCGGTGGCCGGCGTGACCGGCGCCGGCTCGGCCACCCTGGAACACGTCGAGGAGGCGGTGAGCCGCCTGCGTCGCCACACCGACCTGCCGATCAGCATCGGCTTCGGCATCCGCACACCGGAGCAGGCTGCCGCCATCGCCCGCCTGGCGGATGGCGTGGTGGTCGGCTCGGCGCTGATCGACCAGATCGCCAAGGCCGAAAACGACGCACAAGCCGTCGATGGCGTACTGAGCCTGTGCGCGGCACTGGCGCAAGGGGTGCGCGCGGCGCGCAACTGATTCACCGAGTCACAGGCAACACCCGAAGGGCCTCAGCGCTACAGCGCTGAGGCCCTTTTTCATGGTCGCAATAATCCTTTCCCTACCCGGTGTTCAGACCTGCGAACCGATTCGCCAGCGATGGGCGTTTATTGGAAGTGTACCCGCCCTTGAGCGCCAACCATTTAACGCGCGTACCGCCGTTATAACGGCGGATCGCGCCAGTACCGACGTACTGGGTCGTTTCAATTTCAAGAACGAGCCCCCATGTTTCTTCCCTTTACCCCCCTTGTAAGTTTCACGAAACTTCCCTCCAGCCTATTCCCGGGCCAGCACTCGGAAAAAAATTCCAGAGCACACCAGGAAGTTCAAGTTGTCAAAAACGTCCCCAATGAGAAAGGAACCCCCATCGAAATAAGCGCTTGCGTGAATGAAACCGAAGACGCAGTGACCCGAGTCAACCGCGCCATAGATACACTACGGACTGCACAGAACAACGCGCAGGCGTTTAAAAATAGCTTGATAAGCCTGAAAGAAAAAATCGATAGCGTCACGAACCAACCCGACAAGGGTTTTCTTCGTTATTCCGAAACAAAAGATCTTTATTTGAGCAACCATTTCAAAATACTTGAAACCGTCGGCTTACGTGATGCCGGCGCTGCGAAATTCGAGAAAAAATTTGATGGACTCGAACTCGAGTTTGGAAAAAAAACGAGCAAGGAAAACATAATTTCTAAAATAGATGAAAAACTGGCTGATCAGGATAAATATATCAATACCCTTGGGGATAGAATAAAACTTCAAGAAGGAAAATTATCTGCCGAGCGGCCCACAACAAATGACGCAGATTCAAATACGCCCGACGAAATAAAAAGCGACCAACATGAGGACATGAACGATGTGCTGAGCCCATGGCCCAAGGAAAAACCACAAAATCAATTTGTTCACTCGTTAATTTCAAATCACTTAAAATGCGATAAAGCAGAGTTGACTGACGATCAGATTGAGTACCTCGAATCTATTTTAAACGACCGGAAAAACCCTGAAAAACAAGACTCACAATCAAATTTCGATACAACTGGCAACCCTACCGCGCAAATAATTTCGCAACAATCAATAGAGTCAATTGACCAGATATCCACCGAGAAAAAAGATAATAAATCTGGAGCGTTCCGCCCCCCAGTACCACCACGAACGTCTCCGTATAAAGAACGCACAAGCGCTCCTGACAAAAACATCCAAGCCAACCCGGCGCAACCAGTGCTTGCAAAGGCTACAGAAAGAGCGTTCGAGAAACTCTTCAACAGCGAACAAAAAACACCTGATGATCGGGGTGTGCTGCCATCGTCACAGGTCAAGCGTAGCGAGTCGGAAGCAGGTACACGTTCCGCGCCAATTCGACCACCACGAAAAATAGATCTACTGAAAACTCTGAATAGGACCCAGAGCGATCCTGCAAGCAGTACAACAGGAACAACAGAGAATACGTTCAACGATATCAGAGCTTACTGGGAGGTACAGAGCAAGTCCGGCTCGGTTTAAGCCATCGGCTATGCAATAACTCGAAAAACCACAGGGAAGAGATCATTATCGGCGATAATAATCTCTTCCCGCCTGACTTTCACTTCCCGTGAACAGGATTGAATATGCCATTCAAGATCGGAAGTCGTAATATTCAAAACATATTGAGTGCCCCTCAGGATCTCAAGAAATGCGAGGGCGAGATCAGCAAACTGGTGGCCGGCCTGGAAAATGTTCATAACCGTGAAAAAAGTTTCCTTGAACAGGAAAAACGCATCCTTGAACACAGGGCAATTGCCAGTGAACTGAAGAGTGCCACAGCCGATGCCAGGCCTCGCTGCAAAGCCTACCGAAAATATACATCACCCTGGAGACTGAGCGAAAACCCACGTCCCTTTGTTCGTCAAAAAAACGATCAGATACATATAACCCCACGCAAGGGGGTAAAAATATACTGGGCGGAAAAATGTGATCGGATTTTCAACACAGCGCTCACGGTTGCGCCTTCAAAGTATGATGGGGGATATAACCAGGCATCCGCCAAGATAAGCCAGCTTAATGACTACATTGGAGAAAGAATCGATGGCGTCAACAAGCGGACACCCCTCGAACTGCTTGAAGAAATATCCAACGTCAACATACAGCACAAGGCATTGGACAGAAATGAAGTTTCCATGAGCAAACATCAAAAGGCTCTAGGCAAGCAGTACGCCAAACAACAAAAATACCAGGAGCGGGAAGCCATCAAACAGGAGATGACCAAAGCCGCTTTCGCTCTTTTTATCGAACCGGGCACCGTCGACTATCTGAACAGGGAAACAGACAAGAAACCGAAGCTGGCAGATACGTTAAAAAATGTCTCCCGCAGCGATATCATCCAGCTATTGAATGATGGCTTTGCCAATCATCCCTCGGACTCGACCAGCACCTACCGCTACGAAACCTGTTTATCCAAAAAAGAAATCAATCTGTACAAGAACCGGATAAACGACAAGGGCTCCGTTCTCATCGACAAATTCATGCCGGTAGATCCAGCCCCTTCAGCCAGCAAGGATAGCAATGTCGTGTTCATGATCGAGGGGACGCCCAGTGAAGCAGAGGCCGATGGCAACCGCTACAAGGTCTTCAGGCATGGCGGCAGGTACATTCCGGAGTCGGTGAACGTCGCGGACGATGGCAAGACTCACATTCATCTGCGGCAGGTAAGGAGTTCGATGTCCAGGGACTGAATCCGGCCAAGGGTAAAGTTCCTGATACAAAGGAATCTATAGGTTTCCCGACAGACTAAACAGCAAGACCCAGGAGGTTTGAAGCCGCGTCTTCAAACCTCCTTTTTTGCTGTATTGGCTGTGTGTGAGGAAGACCCCAATGAAAATGTCCAAACGCCTGATTGCCGGTCTTGGCGTGTTCATGCTCGGCGCCAGTTCACTGTTGCAGGCGGCGCCGCAATTCGATGGCCGCGGTCCGGACCAGGATCGCGGCGGCTATGGTCAGCAAGACCACGGCAGGGGACCCGACCGGGGCCCAGGCGAGCCGAACTGGCGTCGCCCGCCACAGGATTTCGGCCCGGTTCGCCAGATCATCCATGACGACCGCGAGCACTTCACCCGTGGCGCGCCACCGCCGCCCGGCATCCGTATCGTTCGCGGCCAACCGTTGCCACCCGGCTACTATGGCGAACGCCTCGATCCGCGTGCCGTAGCGCGCCTACCGGCCTACCACGGCTACGAATGGCGCCGGGTCGGCGGCGATGTCGCGCTGGTCGCGATCGGTACCGGGATCGTCTATGAAGTGCTGAACGACGTCCTGTACTGATCGCCCCATGGTCACTGACTCGCCGCTGGCCCCTCACTCCGCGCCTGGAAGATCGACAGGTCCAACGGCCTGACAGCCCCCATCCAGACCCCATGGTCGCGATGATCGGCCAGATCATCGCCGGTCAGCGGATGCAGGAACACCACCAGCCCCTTGCGGTGGAGCGCCAACCACGGCAGCACGACGCCGATATACTGGGCCTCGAAAGCCAGCTGGCAGCTCCAGTCCGGATGCGGCCCCACCGGGCGCTGATGCATGCGCCCCATCTGCAACGCAAACGTCGTCGCCGCCAACTCACAGAGTTCGCGCGCCTGCTCCAAGGTCGAGGCGTCAAAATAGACGTGGGCGTGATAGCCCTTGATACGTTGCATACCGCTCTCTTCCATTGGCCCCAGGGGGAAAGATTCAACGCTACACCGCAATCGACGGCAAGCCCAGTCCCACCAGTGACTGCGCGCTGCTGGCCTGCTCGGCCATCAACCAGTCGAAGAAGCGCTGGATCAACAGCCCGCGTCGTTTGCGCGGCGGCAGCACCACGTAGTAACCGAAGGTCGACAGCACCGTCTGGTTGATCGGTCGGCACAACAAACCCTGCTCCAGCAAGTTATCCACAAGGTGCCGCCAGCCAATGGCAAAACCCTGGCCGCCAATCGCCGCCTGGATCAGTAGAGTGTAGTTGTCGAAGCGCAACTGTCCCGGTGCCGGCGCGGTGGAAAGGCCCAGTTCGCGAAATACCCCGGCCCAGTCGAACCAGTGGCTGCTGCTCTCGCCCTTGAGGTGCAGCAGGGGATACTCCAGCAGCACATCGGTCGCCAGCGGCCGCTCGCGTCCCTGCAGCAATTGCGGGCTGCACACCGGGAACACTTCCTCGCTGAACAGCCAGTGGCTCTCACCCTGCTTGAAACGGCCCTGACCAAACAGCACGGCCACGTCGATATCGGTACGCAGCATGTTGTGACTGCGCTCGCTGGTCACCAGGCTGACGTCGACCTGCGGGTTGGCCGCGTGGAAGCGATGCAGGCGCGGCATCAGCCAGTACGCGGCAAAGGCAAAGTCGGTGGCCACCTGCAGCACCTCATGCCGGCTATGGGCAGTCACCGCGCTCAGGCCGCTTTCAATACTCTGCAACCCCACCTGAACCTGCTCGAACAGTAGCGAACCGGCTTCGGTCAGCTCGATGCCACGGTAGATGCGATCGAACAGCCGCGTCGCCAACTGTTCCTCCAGGCGCTTGATCTGCTGGCTGATCGCCGGCTGGGTGGTGCCCAGTTCCACTGCCGCCGCCGTGAAACTGCGATGACGGGCCGCCGCTTCGAACACCCGCAGCAAGTCGAGAGACAACTCACCCAGCGCATCAAACATAAGCTGTACTTATCCTAGTCATTGTGTGGCGTGGGCTTTACCGTCAATAGGCAACGGCCACATGCTCAATCGCAGCACTATCGCATAACATTCGACTATGGAACGCCGCGATACCATGAAGCGCAAGAACATTCTCTTCATCATGGCCGACCAGATGGCCGCCCCGCTGTTGCCCCTCTACGGCCCGTCGCCGATCAAGCTGCCGAACCTGAGCCGCCTGGCCGCCGCAGGCGTGGTCTTCGACGCGGCCTATTGCAACAGCCCGCTGTGTGCGCCTTCACGCTTCACCCTGGTCAGCGGCCAGTTGCCGAGCAACATCGGCGCCTATGACAACGCCGCCGATTTCCCCGCCGACGTACCGACCTATGCCCACTACCTGCGCCGCCTGGGCTACCGCACCGCGCTGTCGGGCAAGATGCATTTCTGCGGCCCCGACCAGCTGCATGGCTACGAGGAACGCCTGACCAGCGACATCTACCCGGCGGACTACGGCTGGGCGGTGAACTGGGACGAACCGGACGTGCGCCCCAGCTGGTACCACAACATGTCCTCGGTGCTGCAGGCCGGCCCGTGCGTGCGGACCAACCAGCTGGATTTCGATGAAGAGGTGGTGTTCAAGGCCCAACAGTATCTGTACGACCACGTGCGCGAAGACGGCGACCGACCGTTCTGCCTGACCGTGTCGATGACCCATCCCCACGACCCGTACACCATTCCCAAGGCGTTCTGGGACCTGTACCGCGACGAGGACATCCCGCTGCCGCACACCCCGCCCCAGGACAGCCTCGACCCGCACTCGCAACGCCTGCTCAAGGTCTACGACCTGTGGGGCAAGCCGCTGCCTGTGGATAAGATCCGTGATGCCCGCCGCGCCTACTTCGGCGCCTGCAGCTACATCGACAGCAACGTCGGCAAGCTGCTGCAGACCCTGGAAGACATCGGCCTGGCCGATGACACGATCATCGTGTTCTCCGGCGACCACGGCGACATGCTCGGCGAGCGCGGGCTCTGGTACAAGATGCACTGGTTCGAGATGTCCGCCCGGGTGCCGCTGCTGATCAGCGCGCCGGGACAGTTCGCCGCCAGGCGCGTCAGCGCCGCCGTGTCCACCGCCGACCTGCTGCCGACCCTGGTGGAACTGGCCGGCGGCAGCCTGCAGGCCGACCTGCCGCTGGATGGCCGCTCGCTGCTGCCGCACCTCAAGGGCGAGGGCGGGCATGACGAAGTGTTCGGCGAGTACATGGCCGAGGGCACCGTCAGCCCGTTGATGATGATCCGCCGTGGTGCCTACAAGTTCGTCTACAGCGAAGACGATCCGTGCCTGCTCTACGATATCCACAACGATCCGCGCGAAGAGGAAGAACTCAGCCAGTCACCGGACCACCAGCAATTGTTCAACGACTTCCTGGCCGAAGCCCGGGCGAAATGGAATATCCCGGCGATCCACCAACAGGTACTCGCCAGCCAGCGGCGCCGGCGCTTCGTCGCCGATGCCCTGGCCCTCGGAACGCTGAAGAGCTGGGACCACCAGCCGATGGTAGACGCCAGTCAGCAATACATGCGCAACCATATCGACCTCGACGATCTGGAGCGCAAGGCCCGTTATCCACAACCCTGCCAAAACCAATAACGAACACAAGGGGAAGCCATGAAGAAGTTATCCACAATGCTCTGCGCCGGGCTGCTGACCGTGAGCAGCCTGGGCGCCCATGCCGACCAGAGTTGCGCGACGGTGAAAATGGCCGATCCGGGCTGGAGCGATATCGCCGCGACCAACGCCATCGCCGGCCTGTTGCTCGACAGCCTGGGCTACAAGTCCAAGGTCGATACCCTGGCGGTACCGATCACCTATGGCGGCCTCAAGGACGGCCAGGTGGACGTGTTCCTCGGCAACTGGATGCCGGCGCAACAGGGCTTCTACGACAAATTCATCGCCAATGGCGATGTCACGCAACTGGCGAAGAACCTCGAAGGGACCGAGTTCACCCTGGCGGTCCCGGACTATGTGTGGAACGCCGGCGTGCATGACTTCGCCGACCTGCATAAATTCGCCGACCAGTTCGACAAGAAGCTCTACGGCATCGGCTCCGGCGCACCGGCCAACGCCTCGCTGGCACAGATCATCAAGAACAACGAGTTCGATCTGGGCCAGTGGAAACTGGTGGAGTCCAGCGAGCAGGCGATGCTGGCCGAGGTCGGCCGGTCGATCAAGAAGCAGAAGTTCGTGGTGTTCCTCGGCTGGACCCCGCACCCGATGAACGTGCAGATCAAGATGCACTACCTCAAGGGCGGCGAGAAGTATTTCGGCGATAGCGGCAGCGTCTATACCGTGACCCGCAAGGATTATGCACAGGCCTGTCCGAACGTCGGCAAGCTGTTTTCCAACCTGAGCTTCACCCTGGACATGGAAAACAGCATCATGGCCGAAGTGACGAACAAGAAGCTCAGCAATACCGAGGCGGCCAAGGCCTGGATCAAGGCCAACCCGGCGGTGCTGGACAAGTGGCTGGACGGCGTGAAAACCGAAGATGGCCAGGATGGGCTGGCGGCGGTGAAGGCCAAGCTCTGAGCCTGGGAGTCCGGCCTCACCTACGGGGCTCTTGTGGGAGCCGGCCGGCTCCCACAAGAAGACAACGTATGGCCTGTAGTTCGCGTATGGAATAAACCCCATGCCCCATATGCCAGGCCTGCTGACACACTGTTCCTCACCCCGACACCGACTTATCCAACCGAGAGAGCCATGGGCTGGACCAACCGCCACGCACTCCTGCCATTTCTCAGCTGGCTGCCCCGGCAGACCCGCGCCAGTGTCAGCCGTGACCTGATCGTCGGCCTGAGCGGTGCCATCCTCGCGTTGCCGCAGTCGGTCGCCTATGCCCTGATCGCCGGCCTACCGCCGGAGTACGGGCTCTATGCGGCGATCGTCCCGGTGCTGATCGCCTGTCTCTGGGGCTCGTCCTGGCACCTGATCTGCGGTCCTACTGCGGCGATCTCCATTGTCCTGTTCGCCAGCGTCAGTCCGCTGGCCGTTCCCGGCAGCCAGGACTACATCACCCTGATCCTGCTGCTGACCTTCATTGCCGGCATCTTCCAGTGGCTGCTGGGCATGTTGCGGTTCGGCGCCCTGGTGAACTTCGTCTCGCATTCGGTGGTGCTCGGCTTCACCCTCGGCGCGGCCGTGGTCATCGCCCTCGGGCAACTGCCGAACCTGCTCGGTCTCGATGTGGCGAACCAGGCCACCGCACTCAACAGCCTGCTGGCGCTCATCCAGCATATCGGCGAGCTCGACCGGCCTTCGCTGGCCCTCGGGTTCGGGACGCTGGTGGTCGGCCTGCTGCTCAAATCGCTGCTGCCGCGCTGGCCGACCTTGCTGTTCACCCTGGTGCTCGCCAGCCTGCTGGTCTGGTTGTGGCCGGGGCTGTTCGGCCATGTGCAACGGGTCAAGGGCTTCGTCGGACAACTGCCGCCGTTCAGCCCGCTGCCGCTGGACCTGGAAACCGTGCTGCGGTTGCTGCCCAGCGCCGTCGCCGTGGGCATGCTCGGTTTGGTGACCAGCCTGTCGATTGCCCGCTCGTTATCCACCCGCTCGCAACAACTGCTCGATGCCAACCAGGAAGTCAGTGCCCAGGGCCTGTCGAATATCGTCGGCAGCCTGTTCTCCGGCTACCTGTCCGCCGGTTCGTTCACCCGTGCCGCTCTCAGCTACGAAGCCGGCGCGCACTCGCCGCTGGCCGGGGTGTTCTCGGCCCTCTGGGTGGCGCTGTTCGCGGTCTGCGGCTCGGCGCTGATCGCCCATATCCCGATTCCGGCCATGGCCGGCAGCATCCTGCTGATCAGTTGGGGATTGGTGGATCATCGTGGCATCCGGGCTCTGTGGCGGGTCAGCCACGCCGAGTTCGTGGTGATGACCCTGACCTGCGTGGCAACCCTGCTGCTGGAGTTGCAGACGGCGATCTATGCCGGGGTATTGGCCTCGCTGTTTTTCTACCTCAAGCGTACCTCGCAGCCACGGGTACAGCATTGGCGCGATGGCGAGGAGGAGGTGCTGCGGGTCGGCGGCTCGATTTTCTTCGGCGCCAGCCATTACCTGCAGGTGCGCCTGCAACGGCTACAGGGACCACGGGTGGTGATCGAGGCGCAGCAGATCAACTTCATCGACTATTCCGGGGTGGAAATGCTGCACCAGGAGGCGCGCCGGCTGGCCCGCGAGGGACGCAGCCTGACGTTGCGCAAGGCACGGGCGCAGGTGGTCGAGGAGTTGGTGAAACTCGAGGGTGTGGATAAGTGCCCGATCCGCTTCGAGGATTGAGCACTCTCTCCTGATACACCGCTGTTTCCCTGTACAACGCCACCCCTTGTAGGAGCCGGGCTCGTCGGGGCGCCGAACCGCCGCGAATGCGATTTCACCGGCGCCACACAGCCTCGGGATGATGGCCGCCTTTGGCGGTTCGCGGGCAAGCCACGCTCCTACAGGGGGCGCGGTGGTACCAAATGATTGGCTAGCATTCAGATGGCCAGCAGGCGCCGCAACTCCGCCAGCACCGGTGCCGTATCTGGGCGTACGCCACGCCACAGCTCGAAGGCCTCCGCCGCCTGCTCGGCCAGCATGCCCAGGCCATCCAGCGCCACGGCCGCCGAGTGTTCGCTGGCCCAACGACAGAACGCGGTCGGTTCCTTGCTGTACATCATGTCGTAGCAGACCGTCTTGCCCGACTCCACCAGGCTCGGCGCAATCGGCGGTACCTCATCGGACAGGCTGGCCGACGTGGCATTGATGATCAGGTCCACCGGCTCGCGCAGCCAGTCGAAACCGCTGGCGGCCACCGGGCCCAGATCGGCGAACAGCTCAGCCAGCAACTCGGCTTTCTCAACGGTGCGGTTGGCGATCACTACCGAGGCCGGTCGTTGCGCCAGCAGCGGCTCCAGGGCGCCACGGACCGCACCGCCCGCACCCAACAGCAGGATGCGCTTGCCCCGCAGGCTGAAACCGGCGTTGACCTCCAGATCGCGCACCAACCCGGCACCATCGGTGTTGTCGCCCTGCAGGCTGCCATCGGCCAGCTTGCTCAAGGTATTCACCGCCCCGGCCCGCCGCGCCCGATCGGTCAGGCTGTCGGCCAGGCGGAACGCTTCTTCCTTGAACGGCACTGTGACGTTGGCACCACGGCCTTCCTGAAAAAACGCCCGGGCACAACCGGAAAAAGCATCCAGCGGCGCCAGCAGCGTGCTGTAGTCCAACTGCTGACCGGTCTGCTCGGCGAACAGGCGGTGAATCAGCGGCGACTTGCTGTGGCCGATGGGATTGCCGAAGACAACGTAACGATCCATCAAACAAGGTCCTGTGTGGGCTGGGGAGCCAGCCGTCAGATCAATAGGGCGCAGATTCCAGCGATATGAACCTTGCCTACACCGCCAGCCAATCCCGATCCTGCAGGAAATACTCGGTCAACCGCGCCTCTTCGCTGCCCGGCGCCGCCTTCCAGTCATAACCCCAGCGCACTTGCGGCGGCAGCGACATCAGGATCGACTCGGTACGCCCGCCCGATTGCAGGCCGAACAGGGTGCCACGGTCATACACCAGGTTGAACTCCACGTAGCGGCCGCGACGGAATTCCTGGAATTCGCGCTGCTGTTCGGTCCAGGCCTGCGCCTTGCGCCGCTGGATGATCGGCAGATAGGCCTCGATGTAGGCATCGCCAATCGCCCGCATGAAGGCGAAGCAGGCGTCAAAGTCCCACTCGTTCAGGTCGTCGAAGAACAGGCCGCCAATGCCCCGTGGTTCGTTGCGATGCTTGATGTGGAAGTAGCTGTCGCACCAGGCCTTGTAGCGCGGGTAGACGTCCGCCCCGAACGGCGCGCAGGCCTGCTCGGCGACGCGGTGCCAGTGCACGCAGTCTTCCTCGTTGCCGTAGTAGGGCGTCAGGTCGAAGCCACCACCGAACCACCAGACCGGCTCTTCACCTTCCTTCTCGGCGATGAAGAAACGCACGTTGGCGTGGGAAGTCGGCACGTGGGGGTTGTGCGGGTGAATCACCAGCGACACCCCCAGCGCCTCGAAACCGCGCCCGGCCAGTTCCGGCCGATGGGCACTGGCCGAAGGCGGCAGGCCGGCACCAAAGACGTGGGAGAAGTTCACGCCGCCTTTCTCGATGACCTGGCCCTCGGCGATCACCCGGGTCCTGCCGCCACCGCCGGCCGGACGGGTCCAGGCGTCTTCGACGAAGCGCGCACCACCGTCCTCGGTTTCCAGCGCAGCGCAGATACGGTCTTGCAGGTCGAGCAGGTAGGCTTTAACGGCTTCGGTGCGGGTAGTCATGGCATCACCTTGAATCGGGCAAAGCTACGCGGCACGTCTGACGGCCGGCGGCAAAGGGCCCGTAGCATAACACCGCACCCATGACCGTCGCAGTTGACGAAGGTCAAACGAAGGAGTCCGATAGGGGGTCTACAGGCTTTCCAAGAAATCTGTTCAAGGAGCGTATCGATGGCCAAGCGAATCCAGTTCCGTGCCCATGGCGGCCCCGAAGTCCTCGAGTACGTGGACTACACCCCCGCCGAGCCGGGACCACAGCAGGTAAGGGTACAGAACAAGGCCATCGGCCTGAACTTCATCGACACCTACTGGCGCAGCGGCCTGTATGCACCGCCGAGCCTGCCGTCCGGACTGGGCGGCGAGGGCGCCGGGATCGTCGACGCGGTGGGCAGCGAGGTCACCCGTTTCAAGGTCGGTGACCGGGTCGCCTATGGCACCGGGCCGCTGGGCGCCTACAGCGAGTTTCACCTGCTGCCCGAAGCCCATCTGGTGAAGCTGCCGGAGCAGATCAGCTTCGAGCAGGGCGCTGCGGTGATGCTCAAGGGCCTGACCGTGCAATACCTGCTGCGCCAGACCCACGAACTGAAGGCCGGTGAGACGGTGCTGTTCCACGCCGCAGCGGGTGGCATCGGTTCGCTGGCCTGCCAGTGGGCCAAGGCCATCGGTGCGAAGCTGATCGGCACCGTGAGTTCGGCGCAAAAAGCCGCCTATGCCAAGTCACTGGGCGCCTGGGAAACCATCGACTACAGCCATGAAGACGTGGCGAAGCGGGTGCTGGAGCTGACCGATGGCAAGAAAGTCCCGGTGGTCTACGACGGTGTCGGCAAGGACACCTGGCTGACGTCCCTCGACTGCCTGGCGCCGCGTGGTCTGCTGGTGAGCTTCGGCAATGCCTCGGGGGCGGTGGAAGGGGTCAACCTGGGGATTCTCTCGGCCAAGGGTTCGCTGTACGTGACCCGGCCGACGCTGGGCACCTATGCCAGTAATCCACAGCAGTTGCAGGCCATGGCTGACGAGTTGTTCGGGCTGGTGATCGGTGGGCAGTTGAAGATCGAGATCGGCGCGCGTTATGGGCTGGCCGAGGCGGCCAAGGCGCAGATCGAACTGGCAGGGCGGCGGACGACCGGGTCGACGGTGTTGTTGCCCTGAGGTAGTGGGGATGGCCGCTGCCCTGTGGCAGCGGCCAGTGAGCACTACGACGGGCGCACCACCTTGCCCGTCGCCAGATCGCGAATCAGGCTCGGGTTCTTGCGCCCACCCAGATGACCACCCAGCACCAGGTCCAGCTGCCCACGGAAATACTGCTCCACCCGCAAGCGGGTCCTGGCCGACGGCCGACCCTGCGGGTTGGCCGAGGTGGAGATCAATGGCCCCACCAGCGAACACAGGTCCCGCACCAGCGGATGATCGCTGACGCGCAAGGCCACGGTGTCGTGTCGGCCGGTGATCCACTCGGGCAGCAGGTCCTGATGCGGCACCAACCAGGTATTGGGCCCCGGCCAGGTGCTGGCCATGCGATCGATCCAATCCTCGGGGAAGTCCTCGAAGAGGAAATCGAACTGGCGAATATTGTCGGCCACCAGGATCAGGCCCTTGTCCACCGAACGATTCTTGAGGGCCAGCAACCGATCCACCGCCTCTTCGTTCCAGGGATCGCACCCCAGCCCCCAGACCGCTTCGGTTGGATAGGCAATCACCGCTCCTGCGCGAATTTCTCGTGCGGCTTCTTGCACACGCCAACTCTTGACCATTGCTTGCTCTCCGGTTTTTTACGCTGCCGGCAGTTTACCCCAAGCGAGCCAACCAGCGACCGCCGTCGTTGGCAACCCGGCCTTCCAGTTCCAGCTCGGTCAGGCTCGCCAGCACCCGCGCCAGGCTCCAGCCGCAGGCGCGGGCCAGCGCCTCGCTGCTATGCGGGGCCACCTGCAACAAGGCCAACAGCGGGTGAGTGGGGCTTTCGGGCTGCACGCTGGCCGGCATGCGCTGCCAGCCCCGCAGGTTCTGCAGGATATCGTCGACCGTCTCCACCAGCACCGCGCCATCGCGGATCAACTGGTGACAGCCGCGAGCACCGGGATGATGGATCGAGCCGGGTATGGCATACACCTCGCGCCCCTGTTCCGCCGCCAGCCGCGCGGTGATCAGCGAGCCGCTGGCCACGCTGGCCTCGACCACCAGTACACCCAGGGACAGGCCGCTGATGATCCGGTTGCGCCGGGGAAAGTTGCCCGGATGCGGCGCGCAGTCCAGGGGAAACTCGGAAACCACGGCGCTGCCCTGGGCAATCATGGCCCGGGCCAGGGCACGATGGCGCTGTGGATAAAAATTCTCGAGGCCGGTGCCGAGCACGCCCACCGTCAACCCGCCCACGTCCAGAGCTGCCTGATGGGCCGCGCCATCGATGCCCAGGGCCAAGCCGCTGGTGATGACAAAACCGGCGGCGGCCAGGCTACGGGAAAAGGCCGCAGCGGTGTCCATGCCCGGTCGTGAAGCGCGCCGGCTACCGACCAGCGCCAGTTGCGGTTTGTCGAGAATCGTCGGATCGCCAGCGACGAACAGCAACGGCGGGGCATCGTTCAGTTCGGCCAGCAGCGCCGGGTAGCCAACCTGGTCCCACATCAGCAAATGCTGGTCCGAACGCTCTAGCCAGGCCAATCCAGCACTGGCGCCATCGCGTACGGCAGGGCTGCGGCGCGCCTCGGCGCTGCTTGCGGGCAGCCCCAGCGAGCGCCAGGCGGCAGCCGGGGCACTCAGGGCGGAGGAGGCCGAACCAAAGGCTTCGAGCAGTTGGTGGAAACGCCTGGGGCCGATCTCCGGCAGGCGATGCAGACGCAGGCGGGCTTCCAGCTCCGCCGGCGACAGGGAGGTACAAACAGACAGCGACATCAGCTCATCCTTGATCCGTGGCAGTCGTGATCAAAGCGGACAAGCTGTGGATAACTCTGTGAGTAACCTGTTCAGCAAGCGGCCGCAGCCGCTGCGAAAGCCGTTACGGATTGCGTACCTTGTCCTGCACCGCCAGCGACCGCGTGGCATTGAGTACCAAACCATAGCTGAGCTTTTCGTAGGTGCGGAACACCATCAACAGGCCAGAACGCTCGTCGGGAATCTTCACCTGTTGCCCGGTGACCCGGTCGCGAACCGTCTCACCGGTCTTGAACACCGCGAGAACATTGCCTTCGGCCAATCCGTCGCGGCGTCCCTTGTCGATCGTCACCACGTCCATGACGCCGATCTGTGTAACACCTCGTGGCACATCTATGATCACGCCGTTGACCGGAGCCAGGGGCGCGCTCGGCATGAAAGTCGAGGTGATCGGCCGTTCCTCGCTGACGAACAGCCGGTCACCGAGCCGAACTTCCTCGGTGGTCCGCCGTAGCGTCAGAGTGCCGACATCGCCTTCGGTGGCCACCAGTTCACCGGTGCCGATGTCGTCGGCGTTGATGCCGAGGAATTCCTTGGTCTGCGGATCGGTATAGACCTTGCCCTGGCGGAACAGGCCATACACGTTGTGCGCCGGATCGAACGCACCGCGCGCATAGATGCGGTCGCCCATGCCACTGAGCACCCGCTCGTTGCTACCGGCCAGGATATACGGCGCACGCTTGAACGCCTCGACGCTGTCGACGATGCGGTTGCTCAGCAGAAAGGCGTTGATCTTCTCCAGCGGGATACTGGGAATCGCATCGGCCACCGGCGAGCGGCGCACCTGCGGTGACAGCTTGATGGTGCCTCGCGAGGCACCACGTTCAACCACCAGCCGCGGCTGGCCGTCGACGAACTGCAGGGTCAGGGTATCGCCGGGGTAGATCAGGTCGGGGTTGGCGATCTGCGGGTTGGCATGCCAGATCTGCGGCCACTTCCAGGGCTCGCGAAGAAACTTTCCGGAAATGTCCCACAGCGTGTCGCCGCGCACCACGGTGTAGCGTTGTGGATAACCATCCTTGAGTTGCACTTGCGCCTGCACGACACCGGTAAAGGCCAGCAGCAGGGCGAGTAGTGTTTTCCTCATGCAGTGAATCCCTTTATCATGTGTCTTCGCGTGAAACGCCAGAGCCCCCGCGGCTCGCTCCCAGGGAGAACGTTTTACAACGGTAGCCGATCCCGCCGGGATGTTTCGGCAGCCGTCTCTGACTTTACCTCACATGTGCAGCAAATACGCCTATGGCCATTTTAAACATCCTCGAATTTCCAGACCCGCGCCTGCGCACCCTCGCCAAACCCGTGGCCGAGGTGGACGACAAGGTGCGGCAACTGATCGATGACATGTTTGAAACCATGTACGAAGCCCCAGGCATCGGCCTCGCCGCGACCCAGGTCAACGTGCACCAGCGTATCGTGGTCATGGACCTGAGCGAAGATCGCAGCGAACCACGGGTGTTCATCAACCCCGAGTTCGAGGCGTTGACCGAAGAGAAGGACCAGTACCAGGAAGGCTGCCTGTCGGTGCCGGGTTTCTACGAAAACGTCGATCGCCCGACCCGCGTGCGTATCAAGGCGCTGGACCGCGACGGCAAGCCGTTCGAACTGGAAGCCGATGGCCTGCTGGCGGTGTGCATCCAACATGAATGCGATCACCTCAACGGCAAGCTGTTCGTCGATTACCTGTCCACGCTCAAGCGCGACCGGATCAAGAAGAAGCTGGAAAAGCAGCACCGCCAGAACGCCTGATCCCACCACATCCTGTAGGAGCAGGGCTCGCCCGCGAAGCTTTTAGCGGTCTCAAAGGCCCATTCGCGGACAAGTCGGATCGCCGCACCGCACGCCCCTACAGAAAACGGCATTACGACAATGTCCTGTCCTCTCTCAAGCGAGCCCTATCCATGACTGAGCCACTGCGCATCGTCTTTGCCGGCACTCCAGAATTCGCCGCCGAACACCTCAAGGCCCTGCTCGGCAGCCCCCATGAGATCGTTGCGGTCTACACCCAGCCGGACCGTCCGGCAGGGCGTGGGCAGAAGCTGATGCCCAGTCCGGTCAAGCAACTGGCGCTGGAGCACGGCATCGCCGTTCTGCAACCGCCGACCCTGCGCAACACAGAGGCCCAGGCCGAACTGGCGGCGCTCAAGCCGGACCTGATGGTGGTGGTCGCCTACGGCCTGATCCTGCCGCAGGTAGTGCTGGATATCCCGCGCCTGGGCTGCATCAACAGCCACGCCTCGCTGTTGCCGCGCTGGCGCGGTGCGGCGCCGATCCAGCGTGCAGTGGAAGCCGGCGACGCAGAAAGCGGCGTCACCGTGATGCGCATGGAAGCCGGCCTGGACACCGGGCCGATGCTGCTCAAGACCGTCACCCCGATCAGCGCCGAAGACACCGGCGGCAGCCTGCATGACCGCCTGGCCGAACTCGGCCCGCCCGCCGTGCTCCAGGCCATCGCCGGCCTGGCCGATGGCACCCTGGTCGGCGAGGTACAGGACGACAGCCTGGCCACCTACGCCCACAAGCTGAACAAGGACGAGGCGCGCCTTGACTGGCAGCGACCGGCCGTCGAACTGGAGCGGCTGATCCGCGCATTCAATCCGTGGCCGATCTGCCACAGCAGCCTCAACGGCGAAGCCCTGAAAGTGCTGGCTGCCAGCACCGCAGAAGGCCAAGGCCAGCCCGGTGAAATCCTCGCCGCGAGCAAGGACGGCCTGATCGTCGCCACCGGCCACGGCGCGCTGTGCCTGACACGCCTGCAGCTGCCCGGTGGCAAGGCGCTGAACTTCAGCGACCTGTTCAACAGCCGCCGGGAGAAATTCGCCCTCGGTACGGTGCTCGGCCAATGAATCCACGTCTGGCCGCCGCCAAGGCACTGGCCGCCGTACTCAGCGGCAAGGCCTCGCTCAACAGCTCGCTGCCGACGCAACTGGACAAGGTCGAGGCCCGCGATCGCGGCCTGACCCAGGACCTGGCGTTCGGCGCCGCCCGCTGGCAGCCACGGCTGGCGGCGCTGGCGGCCAAGCTGCTGCAGAAACCCTTCAAGGCCGCTGACGCCGATGTCGAGGCGCTGCTGCTGGTGGGCCTCTACCAGTTGCTCTACACCCGCATCCCGGCCCACGCCGCCATCGGCGAGACCGTCGGTTGCGCCGACAAGCTGAAGAAACCCTGGGCCAAGGGCCTGCTCAATGCCGTGCTGCGCCGCGCCCAACGCGAAAGCAGCGAGCTGCTGGCCGAGCTGGAGCGTGATCCGGTGGTACGTACCGCCCACCCGCGTTGGCTGCAGAAGTCGCTGAAAGCCTTTTGGCCAGAGCAGTGGGAAGCCATCTGCGCGGCAAACAATGCCCACCCGCCGATGATCCTGCGGGTAAACCGCCGCCATCACAGTCGCGACGCCTACCTCAAGCTGCTGGCCGATGCCACGGTCGCGGCCCAGCCGTGCAATTACAGCCGTGACGGCATCGTGCTCGACGCAGCCTGCGACGTGCGCGACCTGCCAGGCTTTGCCGAAGGCTGGATCAGCGTCCAGGACGAAGCCGCACAACTGGCTGCCGACCTGCTCGACCTGGCCCCCGGCCAACGGGTGCTGGATGCCTGCTGTGCGCCAGGCGGCAAGACCTGCCATATCCTCGAAGCCCAGCCGCAACTGGCCGGGGTGGTCGCCGTCGACCTGGAGGCCAAGCGTCTGCTGCGCGTGCGCGAGAACCTCGAGCGCCTCGGGCTTGAAGCCGAACTGATCGCCGCCGATGGCCGCGACACCGCCACTTGGTGGGACGGCAAGCCGTTCCAGCGGATCCTGCTCGACGCGCCTTGCTCGGCCACCGGCGTCATCCGTCGCCATCCAGACATCAAGCTGACCCGCCAACCCGACGACATCGCCGCCCTGGCCAGCCTGCAAGGTGAACTGCTGGATGCGATGTGGACCACCCTGGAAGTCGGCGGCATCCTGCTCTACGCCACCTGCTCGACCCTGCCAACGGAAAACACCGAAGTGATCGAGGCCTTCCTGGCCCGCACCTCCGGGGCCCGCGAGCTGGATATTGCCGGCAGCTTCGGCATCAAGCAGCCCCATGGCCGGCAACTGCTGGCGCAGGAAGGCGGCCACGATGGTTTCTACTACGCCAAACTGATCAAGATCGCCGCCGCTCGCGGCTGATCGGCTCGAAACGGAGCGACAGGGATGAAAGCTACCCGATGAAAATCATCATTCTCGGCGCAGGCCAGGTCGGCGGAACGCTGGCCGAACACCTGGCCAGCGAAGCCAACGACATCACCGTGGTCGACACCGATGGCGAACGCCTGCGCAATCTCGGCGACCGCCTGGACATCCGCACCGTACAGGGCCGCGCCTCGTTCCCGACCATCCTGCGCCAAGCCGGCGCGGACGATGCCGACATGCTGGTGGCGGTGACCAACAGCGATGAGACCAACATGGTCGCCTGCCAGGTCGCCCATACCCTGTTCCACACCCCGACCAAGATCGCCCGGGTGCGCGAGTCGGCCTACCTGACCCGCAACGAGTTGTTCGACAACGACGCGATCCCGGTGGACGTGCTGATCAGCCCCGAACAGGTGGTCACCAACTACATCAAGCGTCTGATCGAAACCCCCGGCGCCTTGCAGGTGATCGACTTCGCCGAGGGCAAGGCCCAATTGGTGGCGATCAAGGCCTACTACGGCGGGCCGCTGGTGGGCCAGCAACTGCGTCAGCTGCGCGAACACATGCCCAATGGCGACACCCGAGTGGCGGCGATCTTCCGCCGCGACCGGCCGATCATGCCCCGTGGCGATACGGTGATCGAGGCCGATGACGAGGTATTTTTCATCGCCGCCAAGGCGCATATTCGTGCGGTGATGAGTGAAATGCGTCGGCTCGACGAGAGCAACAAGCGCATCGTCATTGCTGGCGGCGGGCAGATCGGCGAACGTCTGGCCGAAGCGATCGAAAGCCGCTACCAGGTAAAGATCATCGAGATGAACGCGGCCCGTTGCCGGCAGCTGTCCGACACCCTCGACAGCACCGTGGTGCTGCAGGGCAGTGCTTCGGACCGCGACCTGCTGATGGAAGAGAACATCAATGATGCCGACCTGTTCCTCGCACTGACCAACGACGACGAGGCCAACATCATGTCCTCGCTGCTGGCCAAGCGCATGGGCGCGAAGAAGGTCATGACCATCATCAACAACCCGGCCTACGTCGACCTGATCCAGGGCGGCGACATCGATATCGCCATCAGCCCGCAACTGGCGACCATCGGCACCCTGCTCACTCACGTGCGCCGCGGCGATATCGTCAGCGTGCATTCGCTGCGCCGGGGTGCGGCGGAAGCCATCGAGGCGATCGCCCACGGCGACATGAACTCGAGCAAGGTCATCGGCCGGGCCATCGAAAACATCGCCCTGCCGCCAGGGACCACCATTGGTGCGATCATCCGCGACGAGGAAGTGCTGATCGCCCACGACGACACGGTGATCCAGGCCGGCGACCATGTGATTCTGTTCCTTGTGGATAAAAAGCATATCCGCGATGTGGAGAAGCTGTTCCATGTGGGCCTGAGCTTTTTCTGACCACCCTGCTTTCGCCCTTGATCATCGTTAACAGGAGGATCGCAATGCTCGAATCACTGGAAAAGATGCTCGCCAAGGGTGTGGATAACCCGCTGCTGCGCTTCGGCCTGGGCAAGGGTTACCTGGACCTCGGCGACCAGGCTCGTGCCGCCGAGCATCTGCAACGCTGCGTGACCCTCGACCCCAAGTACTCGGCCGCCTGGAAACTGCTGGGCAAGGCCCATCAGGGCGCCGGTGACCTCGCCGCAGCGAAGCAGGCGTGGGAACAGGGCCTGGAGGCCGCCCGCGTCCATGGCGACAAGCAGGCGGAAAAGGAAATGACGGTATTTCTGAAGAAGCTGGAAAAGACCGCACTCAGAGATCAATGAACCGCAGGCCGATGCCTTCGGCGTCGACCCGGACCACTTCCATGCGGATACGCGGCGCGGCGACCGGCAGGTCCTGCACCTGGCCGTAGACCACCGCCCCGGTCGCCAACTGCGACAGCCCGGGGTGTTGCACATACACGCCCTGGCTGGAGAGATTGCGCGTGCGTCCCAGGCATTCACCAATGCTCGGGTGCTGGATCTTGATGCGCAGATAATTCTTGTTTTCGGACATCTTTGCGCCCTGGGAAAATCGCTGTGGATAAATCTTCGAAGATCTTATCCACAGATCGCCAATAAATGGATTCAGTACCAGCGCTGTTCACCCGCCGGCCGCTTCTTGAAGCGCTTCATGCTCCACATGTACTGGCTCGGATAAGCCCGCACATAACGCTCGACCACCCGACTCATGGCCGCCGCCGACACTTCGGTATCGGTGCTGTACATCTCTTGCGGCGCCGCTTCGAGGATCACCTTGAACCCCGACCCGTCGGGCAGGCGCAGCGCATGCAGGAACACCCCGACCGCCTTGCCGCCCGCGAGCATGTTCGGCACGAACTTGCTGGTCAGGGCCGTGGTACCGAGGAACGGCACGAAGATCCCGGCGGATTCGGCCGGTTCCGGGTCGGCGGGGATGCCCACCGAACCACCCTTGCGCACTTCCTTGATGACGCTGAGGATACCTTCCTTGGTCGAAGCCGCTACCCGGTTGCCCAATTGCACCCGTTGCTTGCGCAGCAATTCGTCGACCGCCTTGAGCTTGGGCGGACGGTAGAAAATGATCGGTTTGCATTGGCTGCAGTAGAAGTGATTGAGCACTTCCCAGTTGCCCAGGTGGCTGGTGATACCAACCACACCCTTGCCCGAGGCCAGGGCCTCTTTGAGCACGTCGAGGCCTTCGACTTCGCGCACCAGGTCAATGGAGCGCTGGGCCGGCCAGATCCAGGCACAGGCGCTTTCGGTCAGGGATTTGCCGATATCCTTGAGACTCTCTCCAACCAACTGCTCACGCGCCACCGGATCGAGTTCGGGAAAGCACTTGGCCAGGTTGATCCGCACGACCTCGCGGGAACGGTTGGGCAGCTTCCACATCACCCAGCCGATGGCCGAGCCGACACGCTGCACGGCACGCCAGGGCAGCATCGCAAACAAACGCAATGCCCCCACCAGCATGGCGCCTTTAAACTTTTCCACAGGTCACTCCCGGTGTGCTTGGCTAATCGTCAGCCGGCTATTGTAGCCGCGGTGCGGCCAGCGCGGCATAGCTATCACAATCGGTGGTGTGGTCCATGACCATGCCCGAGGCCTGCATGAAGGCGTAGCAGATGGTCGGACCGACGAAGCCGAAGCCGAGCTTCTTCAGCGCCTTGCTCATGGCCTCGGCCTCGGCGGTGACCGCCGGGACCTCGCTGCGGTTCTTGAAGTGATGGACCTGCGGCGCACCACCGACGAAGGACCAGAGCAGGCTCACCGGATCCTCCAGCGTCAACCAGACGCGGGCGTTGCGCCGGGCCGCTTCGAGCTTCAGGCGGTTGCGCACGATACCGGGATCGAGCAGCAGGTTTTCCAGGTATTCGTCGCTCATGGCGGCGATTTTCTGCACATCGAAACCGAACAGCACCTGGCGATAGTGCTCACGTTTTTTCAGGATCGTGATCCACGAAAGCCCGGCCTGGAACCCTTCGAGCAAAAGCAACTCGAACAATCGCTGCCCATCGCGCAGCGGTACGCCCCACTCCTGATCGTGATAGTCCTTGTACAGGGGATCGTCGTTGCACCAAACGCAGCGTGGCATAAGGCTCCGGGGAGGTGGAGGGGCGACCGAATCGGGTATACTCCCGCCTTTTGAATCGCAGCCCAAGTAACAGGTGAATTTCGTGAGCCAGCCTACGCCAGCCGTGCGTACCTTCCAAGACTTGATTCTCGCCCTCCAGCAGTACTGGGCCGAGCAAGGTTGTGTGGTACTTCAGCCCTACGATATGGAAGTAGGCGCCGGGACTTTTCATACCGCCACGTTCCTGCGCGCCATCGGCCCGGAAACCTGGAACGCCGCCTACGTGCAACCGAGCCGTCGTCCGACTGACGGCCGCTATGGCGAAAACCCGAACCGTCTGCAGCACTACTATCAGTTTCAGGTCGTGCTCAAGCCCAATCCGGAAAACTTCCAGGAACTGTACCTGGGCTCGCTCAAGGCCGTCGGCCTCGACCCGCTGGTACACGACATCCGTTTCGTCGAAGACAACTGGGAATCGCCGACCCTCGGTGCCTGGGGCCTGGGCTGGGAAGTCTGGCTCAACGGCATGGAAGTCACCCAGTTCACCTACTTCCAGCAGGCCGGTGGCATCGAGTGCTACCCGGTCACTGGCGAAATCACCTACGGCCTCGAGCGCCTGGCGATGTACCTGCAGGGCGTGGATTCGGTCTACGACCTGGTCTGGGCCGACGGTCCGTTCGGCAAGGTGACCTATGGCGATGTGTTCCACCAGAACGAAGTGGAGCAATCGACCTACAACTTCGAACATGCCAACGTCGAGAAGCTGTTCGAACTGTTCGACTTCTATGAAAGCGAAGCCAAGCGCCTGATCGAACTGGATCAGCCGCTGCCGTTGCCGAGCTATGAAATGGTCCTCAAGGCCTCGCACACCTTCAACCTGCTGGACGCTCGCCGGGCCATCTCGGTGACCGCGCGCCAACAGTACATCCTGCGTGTGCGCACCCTGGCGCGTTCCGTCGCTCAAGCCTACCTGATGGCCCGTGCCAAGCTGGGCTTCCCGATGGCAACCCCGGACCTGCGTGATGAAGTGTTGGCTAAGTTGGAGGCGGCACAATGAGTGCGCAAGATTTTCTGGTAGAACTGGGCACTGAAGAACTGCCACCCAAGGCCCTCAATACCCTGGCCGAAGCGTTCCTCGCCGGTATCGAGAAAGGCCTGCAAACCGCCGGCCTGAGCTTTGAAGCCAAGCAGGTCTATGCCGCGCCGCGCCGCCTGGCCGTCGTGCTCAAGCAACTGCAGACCCAGCAACCGGACCGCAGCATCAACCTCGATGGCCCGCCACGCCAGGCCGCCTTCGATGCCGAGGGTAATCCGACCCAGGCCGCGCTAGGCTTCGCCAAGAAGTGCGGCGTCGAGTTGAGCGAGATCGACCAGAGCGGGCCGAAGCTGCGCTATAGCCAGAACATCCCGGGCAAGCCGACCGCCAGCCTGCTGCCGACCATCGTCGAAGACTCGCTGAACGACCTGCCGATTCCCAAGCGCATGCGCTGGGCCGCGCGCAAGGAAGAGTTCGTGCGTCCAACCCAGTGGCTGGTGATGCTGCTCGGTGACCAGGTCATCGATTGCACCATCCTCGCCCAGAAAGCCGGTCGCGAATCCCGTGGTCACCGTTTCCACCACCCGGAAAACGTCCGCATCGGCTCGCCAGCCAGCTACCTCGAGGACTTGCGTGCCGCCTATGTGCTGGCCGATGCCAACGAGCGTCGCGAGCTGATCAGCAAGCGCACCACCGAACTGGCGACCCTGCAGGAAGGCACCGCGATCATGCCGCCGGCCCTGCTCGACGAAGTGACCGCCCTGGTCGAATGGCCCGTGCCGCTGGTTTGCTCGTTCGAGGAACGTTTCCTCGACGTGCCTCAGGAAGCGCTGATCACCACCATGCAGGACAACCAGAAGTATTTCTGCCTGCTGGACGTCGATGGCAAGCTGCTGCCGCGCTTCATCACCGTGGCCAACATCGAGAGCAAGGATCCCAAGCAGATCATCGCCGGTAACGAGAAGGTAGTGCGCCCGCGCCTGACCGACGCCGAGTTCTTCTTCAAGCAGGACAAGAAGCAGAAGCTCGCCGACTTCAACCTGCGCCTGCAGAACGTGGTGTTCCAGGAGAAGCTGGGCAGCGTCTACGACAAGGCCGAGCGCGTGTCGAAACTGGCTGCGTTCATCGCCCCGCGTATCGGCGCCGACGCCCAGCGCGCGGCCCGGGCAGGCCTCTTGTCCAAGTGCGACCTGGCGACCGAGATGGTCGGCGAGTTCCCGGAGATGCAAGGCATCGCCGGTTACTACTACGCGCTCAATGATGGAGAGCCGGAAGACGTCGCCCTGGCCCTGAACGAGCAGTACATGCCGCGTGGTGCCGGCGCCGCCGAACTGCCAAGCACCCTGACCGGTGCCGCCGTGGCGATCGCCGACAAGCTCGACACCCTGGTCGGTATCTTCGGTATCGGCATGCTGCCGACCGGCAGCAAGGACCCGTATGCCCTGCGCCGTGCCGCCCTGGGCGTGCTGCGCATCCTGATCGACAAGCAGCTCGACCTCGACCTGATCGAGACCGTGGCCTTCGCGGTCAACGCATTCGGTGCCAAGGTCAAGGCCGCCGGCCTCGCCGAACAGGTGCTGGAGTTCATCTTCGATCGTCTGCGTGCCCGCTATGAAGACGAAGGCGTCGACGTCGCGACCTACCTGTCGGTGCGCGCCCTGAAGCCGGGTTCCGCCCTGGACTTCGACCAGCGTGTGCAGGCGGTGCAGAAGTTCCGCCAGTTGCCGGAAGCGGCTGCCCTGGCGGCGGTGAACAAGCGCGTCTCGAACCTGCTGAGCAAGGCCGAGGGCGGTATCGCGGCCACGGTCGAAGCGAAGTACTTCGACAACGCCAACGAGTTCTCGCTGTACTCGGCGATCCAGCAGGCGGACCAGGCTGTCCAGCCGATGGCCGCCGCCCGTCAGTACAACGAAACGCTGGCACGCCTGGCCGCCCTGCGCGAGCCGGTCGATGCGTTCTTCGAAGCGGTGATGGTCAACGCCGAAGATGCCAACGTGCGGGCCAATCGCTACGCGCTGCTGGCACGCCTGCGTGGCCTGTTCCTGGGCGTCGCCGACATTTCGCTGCTGGGCTGAGGACGCGACTTGAAGCTGCTGATACTCGATCGCGACGGTGTGATAAATCATGACTCCGACGCCTACATCAAGTCGGTGGAGGAGTGGATTCCGCTCCCCGGATCGATCGAAGCCATCGCGCAGTTGAGCAGGGCGGGCTGGACGGTAGCCGTGGCTACCAACCAGTCCGGCATCGCCCGCGGCTACTACGATCTGGCCACGCTGGACGCCATGCACGAGCGCCTGCGCTCGCTGGTGGCGCAACAGGGTGGCGAACTCGGCCTGGTGGTGTATTGCCCCCATGGACCGGACGAAGGCTGCGATTGCCGCAAGCCCAAGCCCGGCATGCTCAGGACCATTGCTGCGCATTACGCTGTCGAGCTGTCTGGGCTATGGTTTGTCGGCGACAGCCTGAGTGACCTGGAAGCCGCCAGCGCCGTCGATTGCCAACCTGTTCTGGTAAAGACCGGCAAGGGCGAGAAGACTGTGGGGAAAAACCTGCCAGTGGGCACGCTGATCTTTGATGATCTGGCTGCCATCGCCGCTGAACTTATCCACAATTAGCGCCTTTCTGACTTCCTGACCAAGGATTGTGCAGGGGTTAACTTATTAACAGGCGGGCAATGCCCGCAACGGTAAATGTCGCCATGTCGATTCTGCAGGCCATCAGAACCTTTTTCTTTTACCTGCTGCTGGGCACCAGTTCCCTGCTGTGGTGCTCACTGAGCTTTTTCATCGCGCCGTTCCTGCCGTTCAAGGCGCGCTATCGTTTCATCAACGTGTACTGGTGCCGCTGCGCCTTGTGGCTGACCAAGGTGTTCCTGAACATCCACGTCGAGGTGAAAGGCGCGGAGAACGTTCCCGAGCGGCCCTGTGTGATTCTGTCGAACCACCAGAGCACCTGGGAGACGTTTTTCCTGTCGGCCTATTTCTCGCCCCTGAGCCAGGTGCTCAAGCGTGAATTGCTCTATGTGCCGTTCTTCGGTTGGGCCATGGCCATGCTGCGACCGATCGCCATCAACCGGGACAACCCGAAGGAAGCGCTCAAGCACGTGGCGAAAAAGGGCGATGAATTGCTCAAGGACAACACCTGGGTGCTGATCTTCCCGGAAGGTACCCGTGTGCCCTACGGCACGGTCGGCAAGTTTTCCCGTGGTGGTACGGCCCTGGCGGTGAACGCCGGGCTACCGGTTTTGCCGATTGCCCACAACGCAGGCAGGTTCTGGCCCAAGTCCGGCTGGGCGAAGAACCCTGGCACTATCACCGTCGTGATCGGTGCCCCGATGTTCGCCGAAGGCACTGGCCCCCGGGCAATTGCCGACCTGAACGAAAGGGCCCAGGCCTGGAACGAGAATACCCAGCGGGAGATGGGCTCACTGCCGCCGGCTGCGGCTGCCGAGGCTCCCAGCACCGCCTGACCAATCTGTGGATAACTTGTGCACAAGATTTTATTTTTTCTCAAAAAAGTCATGTAAGTAGATGATTTAAATACTTATTTTCTTGTATGACTTTCTTATGAAGATCGTGCATAAGTTTTTCGAGTGATAAAAAACCGGCGTTAATGCCGGTTTTTCATGCCTACGAATATCTCAGACCTTGTCGATATCCACATCCCGGGTTTCTTTCAGGCAGAACAGCCCGACGACCAGACTCACCCCGGTGATAAGCACTGGGTACCAGAGGCCGTAGAAGATATCCCCGGTATAGACCACCAGCGCGAAAGACACGGTCGGCAGGAAGCCACCGAACCAGCCGTTGCCGATGTGATAGGGCAGCGACATGGAAGTGTAGCGAATGCGGGTCGGGAACAGTTCGACCATCACCGCCGCCAGCGGACCATAGGTCATGGTGGCGATCAGGATCATCAATACGATCAGCAATACCACCATCGGTTCGTTCACCGAACCGGCGTCAGCCTTGGCAGGATAACCGGCCTGGGTGATCGCCGAGCGCATGGCCGCTTCGTCAAAACCGCTGATCTTTTGCGCGCCCACCGTGACCACCACTTCAGTACCAGGCGCAGCGGATTGGGAACTATAGGGCAGGCCCTGCTTGACCAGGAAGGTCTTGACCTTGTCGCAAGGGCTGTCGAAACGTGCCTTGCCCACCGGGTCGAACTGGAAGGTGCAGCCGGCCGGATCGGCCGTTACCACGATCGGTGCCTGGCGGCTGGCCGCATCGATCTGCGGGTTGGCGTAGTGGCTCAGGGCCTTGAACAACGGAAAGTAGCAGACCGTCGCCAGCAGCAGGCCGATCATCAGGATCGGCTTGCGGCCGATCTTGTCCGAGAGCCAGCCAAACAGGACGAAGAACGGCGCACCGATCACCACGCTGATGATCAGCAAGGTGTTGGCCTGGGCCGGGTCCATCTTGAGCATCTGCGTCATGAAGAACAGCACGTAGAACTGGGCAGTGTAGAAGGTCACCGCCTGTCCGGCGTTGATGCTGAAGAGGGCGGTCAGCACGATTTTCAGGTTCTGCCAGGAGCCGAACGACTCACGGATCGGCGAACGACTCGTCTTGCCCTGGGCCTTCATTTTCACGAAAGCCGGCGATTCATGCATGCTCATGCGGATCCAGGTAGAGATCCCCAGCAGGACGATCGACAGCAGGAACGGCAGGCGCCAGCCCCAGGTTTCGAACTGGTCGCCACTGATATAGCGGCTGGCCAGAACCACCAGCAACGACAGCAGCAGACCGAGGGTCGCGGTGGACTGGATCCAGCCCGTGTGCAAACCACGCTTGCCAGCGGGCGCGTGCTCGGCGACGTAGGTCGCGGCGCCGCCATACTCCCCGCCCAGCGCCAGGCCCTGGAGCATGCGCAGCAGGACCAGGATGATCGGTGCGGCAATGCCGATGCTGGCATAGGTTGGCAGCAGACCGACGGCAAAGGTCGACAGGCCCATCAGGATGATCGTAATGAGGAAGGTGTACTTGCGTCCGATCATGTCCCCCAACCGCCCGAACACCAGCGCACCGAACGGTCGCACCAGGAAGCCGGCAGCGAAGGCCATCAGGGCGAAGATGAACGCGGTGGTGTCGTTGACTCCGGCAAAGAACTGTTTGCTGATCACCGCAGCCAGGGCGCCGTAGAGAAAAAAGTCATACCACTCGAAAACCGTCCCGAGGGATGACGCGAAAATGATCTTGCGTTCTTCTTTGCCGGTGCTCTTGGAGACAGACGCCGACTGTTGCTGGATGTAGTCCGACATAAGTGATGTCCTCGGCCTCGTGGGCCACAGTGATTATTCTTGTTGTTCCACTGTGGATTCCGGCTGACTGCTACCGGAACCCCTGTTTTGCTGTGCTGCTGATCTCCCTTGCACCCGCCATTGGTTTTGAACAGCACAATCCTGTAAGAGCAGACGGTGCGGCGATCCGACTTGCCCGCGCCTACAAGATCGCGCTGTTCACGCCATCACCGCCTGTGCACCTACGCGCACGTCCGCCAGGATCATCTGCGCGGCTTTCTCGGCAATCATCACCGTCGGCGAGCAGGTGTTGCCCGAAGTGATCTGCGGCATGATCGAGGCATCCGCCACCCGCAGGCCGGGTACGCCATGCACTCGCAAGCGGGCATCGACGACATCCAGTGCAGTGTTGCCCATCCGGCAAGTACCCACCGGATGAAAGATGGTAGTCCCGATCTTCGCCGCCGCTTCGTGCAACTGTTCCTCGGTCTGCAACGCCGGGCCGGGTAGGTACTCCTCGGGTGAATATTGGCGCAGGGCAGGGGAGGAGACGATCTGCCGGGTCAGACGAATGGATTGGGCGGCGACTTTCAGGTCTTCGGGATCACTGAGGTAATTGGGATCGATCAGCGGCGCATCGTCCGGGTTGGCCGAGCGGATATCGATCCGGCCACGGCTCTGCGGACGCAGGTTGCACACCGAGGCGGTGAAAGCCGGGAAACGATGCAGTGGCTCGCCAAAGCGCTCCAGCGATAATGGCTGCACGTGATATTGCAGATTCGCTGACGCCTGCTCCGGGCTCGATTTGACGAACGCCCCCAGCTGACTCGGGGCCATCGCCAACGGTCCACTGCGATCATAGAGATAACGCAGGCCCATGCCGGCCTTGCCCCACAGGCTGTTGGCCATTTGATTGAGGGTACGGGCATTGCTCAGTTTGTAGATCAGCCGCAGTTGCAGGTGATCCTGCAGGTTCCCCCCCACGCCTGGCAGTTCGTGACGAACACCAATCCCCAGGCTTTCCAGCAACGGACGCGGGCCGATGCCGGAACGTTGCAGAATCCCGGGTGAGCCGACCGAACCGGCGCAGAGGATGATTTCCCGGCGGGCTGAAAACGTGTGTTCCTCGCCCTGCCAACGGGCCACAACCGCGCTTGCCCGGCCACCTTCCAGACTGACCCGGTCAACCTGAACGTCAGTCAGGATGGTCAGGTTGGGGCGTTTGAGCGCCGGCCGCAGGAACGCCTTGGCCGAGTTCCAACGCACGCCGGAACGCTGGTTTACCTGAAAGTATCCACAGCCCTGGTTATCACCCGTATTGAAATCACTGACGCTGGCGATACCGTTTTCCGCAGCCGCCTCACGGAAAGCATCGAGGATCGGCCAGGAATAACGTTGCTGTTCCACCCGCCATTCACCCGCGTCACTGTGGAAATCGTCAGCACCGCCGAAGTGGTTTTCGCTGCGCTTGAACAGCGGCAGCAGGTCCTTCCAGGCCCAGCCCGGATTACCCTGCTCGGCCCAGTGGTCATAGTCGCCGGCCTGGCCACGCATGTAGATCATGCCATTGATGGAGGAACACCCGCCCAACACCTTACCCCGGGGATAACTCAGGCTGCGGCCTTGCAGGCCGGGTTGGGATTGGGTCTTGAAGCACCAGTCGGTACGGGGATTGCCGATGCAGAACAGGTAGCCCACTGGAATATGAATCCAGGGGTAATTGTCCCGGCCACCGGCTTCGAGCAGCAGCACCTTGTTGCTTGGGTCGGCAGAAAGCCGATTGGCCAGTACGCAGCCAGCAGGTCCGGCACCGACGATCACATAGTCATAGGGCAAATGGGGAGATGCCATCGCAGACCTCGCCTTTATTGTTCTTGTATAAGCCCATGTTATTGATTATTTTCGGGATGAAAACCTTCGTTTTTGCGCAAGTGCTGTGCGTTTTCAAGCAAGGCAAGTGAACCCCACGATTCACAAGGAAGCTCCATGTTTGACTGGAATGATCTGCGTTTTTTCCTGGAGCTGCAGCGCAGCGGGCGCTTGCTGATTGCGGCCAAGCGGCTGAACACTACTCATAGCACCGTGGCCCGGCATATCGAAACCATTGAGCAGAGCCTGGGCACCGCGCTGTTCGTCCAGCATGCCCAAGGCTACGAACTGACACCTGCAGGCCAGGCCCTGCTCAAGCATGCCGAGGCGATGGAGAACGTCGCGCTGCTGGCTCAGGAGGAGATCACCCAGGCCATTGCGCCGCTGGGCAAGATTCGCCTGGGGGTTACCGAAGGCATTGGCATCATGTTTCTCACTTCACGCCTGGGAACGCTGTTCGAGCGCTATCCGGGGCTGGAAGTGGAGCAGGTGGCGGTACCGCGTTTTGTCAGCATCCTCAACCGCGAAGCGGAAATCAGCATCCATCTGGACCGTCCGCATGCCGACATGCTGATCACCCGCAAGCTCACCGACTACCGCCTGGCGCTCTATGCCAGTCCCACCTACCTGGCCCGGGCGCCGCGCCTGAAGAGCCGCGACGACCTTGCGCAGCATCAGTGGATCGGCTATGTCGACGACTTGCTGTTCAGCCAGGAATTACTCTTTCTCGATGACTTCTGCCGCTCGCCCAACGTGATTTTCCGCAGCACCAGCGTCATCGCCCAACAGATCGCTGCCCGAGCCGGACTGGGCATCGCGGTGCTGCCCAACTACATGGCCAAGGACGACCCGGAACTGGTGCGGATACTGCCCCAGGAGACGATCCAGCGCAGTTACTGGATGAGCACTCGCCGGGAGCTGCACAAGTCGGTACGGCTGAGAGTGGTGTGGGATTTTCTGCTGGAGCTGTGCGCTTCGGAGCAAGTAACTTTACTTGCAGAATAGATAGCGGCTGACTCTATTTCAGTTTCTTGGCCGCAGCTTCGAGTTGTTTGATGCTTTTCTCAGGGATAGGTAGATCTTCATAACGAGCATAACGCGAGAGATGGACATCATTCAGGTCCCGTTTCGAACCAGATCCCAAAAGGACCATTTTGTTGGAGTCAACGAAATGGTCTTCGACACTGTGATGACTAGGTGTTTGGCAGTCTCAATCCAATAGAAAAATTGACCAACCGCGCGCGGGCATCCGGCCAAACCTCTCCGTAACGTGGGCCTAGTAGCAACTCAGCTACTTGCACAGGTGTCCGGGATCAGTTGACCACTACACTTTCTTAAGCCTTACCAAAGAGCTTGGGAAAGGTTGAGTGCTTGGCTTCGCGCCAGGTTTCGGTCAAATCACCATTGAGTTCAAGGGCCTCAAAAATTTCCCTAACCTGATCGTTGGTGATCAATTTTGCCGTCAGCATTTTTTTCAGCAACTCATGGCCATGCCAAATCGTAATGCCAAAGTCGGCGGCCAATTGATGCATCCCCAAATCATCGGTGACCACAATGGCATCTCTGATTTGACCGAAGGCCAGAACTCGACAGTCTGTTGATGACGGAGGAGAGCGCTTACGTGTGGTATAGGCAACCGGGTTCATCAAAACCCAACCGTGCAATACGCTTTGTGCTGCATCCAGCTTGGCCTTTTCTTCCGCCTTGAGGCGCACCTGCTTCGCCCCGCGTTCAGCAGCTATATCCTCGCCGTCGAACCAAGGGTATTTAAACTTCAGCGCACCGTTACGATGCACTTCCGTCTCTACGTCTTTCAGAATGGTCAGCACATAGTTTTTTTGACCAAACGCGACGCCAAGCATCGGCCTTACACGCTTGGCGAGACGGAGATAGGCATTCGTATCTAGCAGTACCAGCGTCTGCGCAGAACTCAACTCACCAGTTCCTCATGGATCCCAATCGCATCCACAAGTGAAATGTCCATAATCTGCTGAACATAAGATGCGCCCGTGCCGTGTTCACGAATCATGCACTTCAGCGCATGGAAAAACGCCGACTGGAAGACGTTTTCTGCGGCAGCAATGTAATGCGCAGGCTTAGGCGGAGCAGGGTCAAACAAGAGCGCACTCACCCATTGAGGTGCTGAGCTGTTCCGTACAGCATGAATGGTCTTATCAGCCACTCGTAGCGGCTGGAGCTGATGCTCCTGTGCATAAGCCTGAACCTGATGGAACACCGTGTTCAACGAAATCTCATGCTGTACCGCGAATTTTTGCAGGACGGGAATTTCCCCAGCAGCGCCAGACGCTTTCGCCGCTTCGGCATACGCTAGCTCAGCGCAGGCTTCCGGAAACAGTAGTGCACCTGCAAAAGCATCGGCAAAATCTTCCCCTTCATCGCTTCCGGCTAGCTCTGGGGTATAGACATGCGCCAGCTCGTGGGCCATCCAAAATTTGAAGTCTTCCAGTTTCGTATCCAGGTTGACGAATACAAACGTCACGTCAGAAGACGGCAACAAAATATGCAGCGCATTCTTGTGCTGCTGTTTTTGTCCCCAGAGCACCGGCACGAGCACAGCACCACACGACTTGAATTCACCAATCAGCGCTTGGTAACCAAGGACGCTGCGCTCACCCATTCCCAGCTTACTGCGTACCTGTAATGCATCGCTTTGCAGTCGTGCATATGACGTAGATGGTGAAGATATTTGAGTACGCAAGGTCGGCAGTTTTGGCAGAAAGTCCACGAGGGGCTTAAGCAAACCACCGATGCCGATAGCCTTGGCAATGTGCGCATCCGTGGTCTTGGTTCCGGCTCGCTTACGGAAAGCCACGATAGGCTGATCCTTGGGCGGCTCTACCAACTGAGCAAAAGGCAGATGTAGGGTTGTCGCCAGCTTGAGCAGTTTGTCTGGGCGCGGGAAATCCTTACCTTTGAACCAGTTGGTCACGGACTGTGCCGAAACCCCCAACTGTTCCGCTAGGTCTTTTTGTGTCCAGCCACGCTGGGCTAGAGCCGCGCGGAGCGACTCGACATGAAGGGTATTTTGCATAGCTGACCAGTGTAGTGCCCTGTTCAAAAAAATCAAGTTTAATCAAGTTTAGATAGCCATGGCACCCTCACACCGCATCCCCAAAAGCATCCTGCTCCAGCACCTTATGCTGCCTCTGCCAATCCAGCATATGGCTGGCCACTAGCGCCCCAAAAAGCCTTTGTATGGTTTTTCCACGGTATGGCACAGCTCATGGACGATGACGTAGCCCTGCACGCTAGCCGGTAGCTCCATCACACGAGGATGAAACTCCAGAATAACAAAACCCCGGCAGACCTTTCAGTCAACCGGGGTTTGCCAAGAGGAGGGCAGTAGGCCATTAACTTTGACCGAACCACCTCACTTTGCCCACCTACACCGATCAGAAGTCCAGGTTAGACACCGCCAAGGCATTGCTCTCGATGAAGTCGCGGCGAGGTTCCACCGCGTCGCCCATCAAGGTGTTGAAGATCTGGTCCGCACCGATGGCGTCTTCGATCGTCACTTTCAGCATCCGGCGGACAGTCGGGTCCATGGTGGTTTCCCACAGCTGATCCGGGTTCATCTCGCCCAGACCTTTGTATCGCTGGATGGTGTGGCGCTTGGTGCTTTCAGCCATCAACCAGTCCAAGGCTTCCTTGAATTCGCGCACGGCTTTCTTGCGTTCGCCACGCTGGATGTAGGCACCTTCGTCGAGCAGCGAGCTCAGTTGCGCGCCCAGGGTGACCACGGTCTTGTAGTCGTTGCTGCCGAAGAAGTCACGGTTGAAGGTGACGTAGCTCGACAGGCCGTGGGAGATCAGTTCGACCTCAGGCAGCCAGATATTACGCTCGCGATCTTCGCGCAGGCTGGCCTTGTAGACCAGGCCGGACTTCTCGTTCAAGCGCAGGCGAGCCTCGTACTGAGCCAGCCAATCCTGCATGGCCGAATGGTCGCCCAGTTGCTCAAGGCTTACCGCCGGCAGGTAGATGAAGTGCTCGGTCAGCTCCTGTGGATAGATACGCGACAGGCGCTTGAGAGTCTTCATCACCATGCGGAAATCATTGACCAGACGCTCCAGGGCCTCGCCGGAAACACCCGGTGCACCTTCGCCCAGGTGCAGGCTGGCATCTTCAAGGGCCGACTGCGTCATGTATTCTTCCATGGCATCGTCGTCCTTGATGTACTGCTCCTGCTTGCCTTTCTTCACCTTGTACAGCGGTGGCTGGGCAATGTAGATGTAGCCGCGCTCGATCAGCTCCGGCAACTGACGGAAGAAGAAGGTCAGCAGCAGGGTACGGATGTGCGAACCGTCGACGTCAGCATCGGTCATGATGATGATGTTGTGATAACGCAGCTTCTCGATGTTGTACTCTTCGCGACCGATGCCACAGCCCAGCGCGGTGATCAGCGTGCCCACTTCCTGGGACGAGATCATCTTGTCGAAACGGGCTTTCTCGACGTTGAGGATCTTGCCCTTGAGCGGCAGGATCGCCTGGGTACGACGGTTGCGACCCTGCTTGGCGGAACCGCCTGCGGAGTCACCCTCGACCAGATACAGTTCGGAAAGGGCAGGGTCCTTTTCCTGGCAGTCCGCCAGTTTTCCCGGCAGGCCGGCAATATCCAGTGCGCCTTTACGGCGGGTCATTTCACGCGCCTTGCGCGCCGCTTCACGGGCACGGGCGGCGTCGATCATCTTGCCGACCACCAGCTTGGCTTCGTTGGGGTTTTCCAGCAGGAAGTCGGAGAAGTACTTGCCCATTTCCTGCTCGACCGCACCCTTGACCTCGGACGACACCAGCTTGTCCTTGGTCTGGGAACTGAACTTGGGATCGGGCACCTTGACCGAGATGATCGCGGTAAGACCTTCACGAGCATCATCACCGGTGGTGGCGACCTTGTGCTTCTTCGCCAGACCTTCCTGCTCGATGTAGTTGTTCAGGTTACGGGTCAGCGCGGAACGGAAGCCCACCAGGTGGGTACCGCCATCACGCTGGGGAATGTTGTTGGTAAAGCACAGCAGGTTTTCGTTGAAGCTGTCGTTCCACTGCAGGGCGACTTCAACACCGATTCCATCTTCACGCTGGATGTTGAAGTGGAACACCTGGTTGACCGTGGTCTTGTTGGTGTTCAGGTATTCGACGAAGGCACGCAGCCCCCCCTCGTACCTGAAAACCTCTTCCTTGCCGGTGCGCTCGTCACGCAACAGGATGCCGACACCGGAGTTGAGGAAGGACAGTTCGCGAATCCGCTTGGCCAGGATGTCCCAGCTGAAGTGGATGTTCTTGAAGGTTTCGGCGGAAGCCTTGAAGTGGATCTGGGTACCCGTGGTTTCGCTGTCACCGACGATCGCCATCGGAGCCTGAGGTACGCCATGGACGTAGGTCTGTTCCCAGATCTTGCCGCTGCGGCGCACGGTCAGGACCAACTCTTCGGACAGGGCGTTCACTACCGAAACACCCACACCGTGCAGACCACCGGAAACCTTATAGGAGTTGTCGTCGAACTTACCGCCGGCGTGCAGTACGGTCATGATGACCTCGGCTGCGGAGACGCCTTCTTCCTTGTGCACATCAACCGGGATGCCGCGACCGTTATCGCGAACGGAGATCGACTCGTCCGGGTGAATGGTCACGCAGATATCGTCGCAGTAGCCAGCCAGTGCTTCGTCGATGGAGTTGTCGAGCACCTCGAACACCATGTGGTGCAGACCGCTACCATCATCGGTGTCGCCAATGTACATACCGGGACGTTTGCGTACGGCATCCAAACCTTTCAGCACCTTGATGCTGGTCGAGTCGTACGTATTTTCTTCGCTCATGCCTTCACTCCCGATGGTCGTGGATCTGGGTGATACAGCCTTGTTCCACGTGGAACAAAGCAACTGGCGTTTCCGTCTGCCAGCCTTCCCTCAGTAATTCGTGGTCTACACAGGTGATGAATACCTGGCAGCGTAATTCGTCTAGCAAGCGACATAATGCACGGCGATGCTGGTCGTCCAGTTCGGACGGCAAGTCATCCACCAGATAAATACATTGTCCACGCCGGGCCTGGCTGACCAGATGCCCCTGGGCAATGCGCAGCGCACAGACCACCAACTTTTGCTGACCCCGCGACAGAATGTCTGCGGCATTGTGTGCACCCAATCGGAGGCGCAAATCAGCTCGCTGTGGTCCGGCTTGGGTATGACCCATTTGCTGGTCCCGCTGTAGGGAGGAGGCGAGCACGTTGCTCAGCTCTTTTTCCTTGTCCCAACCACGGTAATAGCTCAGCGTCAGCCCCTCGAGCTCGACCAGCTCGCTCAAGGTCTGCTCAAAGACTGGTTTCAAGGCTTTGATATAGGCGCGGCGGTATTCATCGATTTCGGCACTGGCCAGGCACAGTTCCCGGTCCCAGGCCGCTTGCGAAGCGGCGTCAAGTGTACCATGCCGCAGCCATGAGTTCCGCTGCCGCAGGGCCTTCTGCAAGCGCTGCCAGGTCGACATGAAGCGTGGTTCCACGTGGAACACTCCCCAGTCGAGGAACTGTCGGCGAATCTTCGGGGCACCTTCCAGCAAACGGAAACTGTCCGGGTTGATCAGTTGCAGCGGCAGAATTTCCGCCAGTTGAGCTGCGCTCCTGGCGTTCTGGCCATCGATGCGGATCTGGAATTCACCCTGGCGATCACGCGATATCCCCAAGGCACTGTGTCCCCCTTCGGCGAGTTCGACCTGGCCGAACACCGTACACGCCAACTGCTCGTACTGAATCACCGGCAACAGGCGGGTACTGCGGAACGAACGGGCCAACCCCAACAGGTGGATCGCTTCCAGTACGCTGGTTTTTCCGCTGCCGTTGGCGCCGTAAAGGATATTGATGCGCGGGGAGGGGGAGAAGGTCACCGGGTGCAGGTTGCGCACCGCGGTGACCGAAACACGACTGAGGGACATCTAGCGTGTGCTGAACATAGAAAGAAGGGGCACGGTTACAGACGCATCGGCATGACGACGTAGGCCGAATCGTCATTGTCCGATTCCTGCAGCAACGCACTGCTATTGGAGTCGGACAGGATCAGGCGCACCTGCTCGGTGGTCATCACGCCCAGCACATCCAGCAGGTAGCTGACGTTGAAACCGATTTCCAGGGAGCCACCGTTGTAGTCGACGCCCACTTCTTCTTCCGCTTCTTCCTGCTCCGGGTTGTTCGCCTGGATCTTCAATTGACCACTGGCCAGTTGCAGACGGATACCGCGGTACTTCTCGTTGGACAGGATCGCAGTGCGGCTGAAAGCTTCACGCAGGGCCTGGCGATCGCCCAGTACCAGTTTGTCGCCACCTTTTGGCAGGACGCGCTCGTAGTCGGGGAACTTGCCATCGACCAGCTTCGAGGTGAAAGTGAATTCGCCAGTGGTCGCGCGGATGTGGTGTTGGCCGAGAACGATGCTGACATTACCTTCCGGCTCGGTCAGCAGGCGGGCCAGTTCCAGAATACCCTTGCGCGGCACGATGACCTGGTGCCGATCCGGCTGACCGATGTCGGCCTGCATGGAACACATCGCCAGACGGTGACCATCGGTGGCCACGGCGCGAATCACACCGGCGGACACTTCGAGCAGCATACCGTTGAGGTAGTAGCGCACATCCTGCTGAGCCATGGCGAAGCTGGTACGCTCGATCAAACGGCGCAGCTTGCTCTGCTCCAGGCTGCAGGTCAGCGAGCCCGGACCTTCTTCCACGGTCGGGAAGTCGTTGGCCGGCAGGGTCGACAGGGTGAAGCGGCTACGGCCAGCCTTGACCACCAGTTTCTGCTCGTCGACCTTGATGTCGATCAGGGCATCGTTCGGCAGGCTTTTGCAGATATCCATCAGCTTGCGCGCCGGCACGGTGATTTCACCGGGTTCGGCAGGCTCCTCGAGCTGGACGCGGCCGACCAGTTCGACCTCCAGGTCGGTACCGGTCAGCGACAGTTGCTGGCCTTCGACGACCAGCAGCACATTGGAAAGTACCGGCAAGGTCTGGCGGCGCTCGACGACGCCTGCGACCAGTTGCAGGGGTTTCAACAGGGCTTCGCGTTGAATGGTGAAATGCATGGTCTAGTCCCTTGCCTTAATAAGCTGCGCTGCAACTCTCAAGTGGTCAGTGTACGCAGCAGGTTCTTGTAGTCCTCGCGGATGTCCGCGTCGGATTCCTTTAGTTCGTTGATCTTGCGGCACGCATGCAAGACGGTGGTGTGATCACGCCCACCAAAGACATCGCCGATTTCAGGGAGGCTGTGGTTGGTCAATTCCTTGGACAAGGCCATGGCCACCTGACGCGGGCGAGCAACCGAGCGCGAGCGGCGCTTGGACAACAGATCGGAAATCTTGATCTTGTAGTATTCGGCCACGGTGCGCTGGATGTTATCCACAGACACCAGCTTGTCTTGCAGCGCCAGCAGGTCTTTCAGCGATTCCCGGATCAGCTCGATGGTGATGTCGCGCCCCATGAAGTGCGAGTGGGCAATCACCCGTTTCAGGGCACCCTCCAGTTCGCGAACGTTGGAGCGGATACGCTGGGCGATGAAGAACGCTGCATCGTGAGGCAGTTCGACCTTGGCCTGATCAGCCTTCTTCATCAGGATCGCCACACGGGTTTCCAGCTCGGGCGGCTCGACCGCAACGGTCAGGCCCCAGCCGAAACGCGATTTCAAACGCTCCTCCAGACCTTCGATTTCCTTGGGATAGCGGTCACTGGTGAGAATCACCTGTTGGCCGCCTTCGAGCAAGGCATTGAAGGTGTGGAAAAACTCTTCCTGCGAGCGTTCCTTGCGGGCGAAGAATTGAATGTCATCGATCAGCAGCGCATCCACCGAACGGTAGAAGCGCTTGAATTCGTTGATGGCGTTCAGTTGCAGGGCTTTGACCATATCCGCGACGAAACGCTCCGAATGCAGGTAGACCACCTTGGCATTCGGGTTCTTCTTCAACAGGTGGTTACCCACAGCGTGCATCAAGTGGGTTTTACCCAGGCCGACGCCGCCATAAAGGAACAACGGGTTGTAGCCATGCTTGGGGTTATCCGCCACCTGCCAGGCCGCAGCGCGAGCCAGTTGGTTGGACTTACCTTCGACGAAGTTCTCGAAGGTGAAGGTACGGTTCAGGTAACTGGTGTGCTTGAGAGCACCCTCGACCTGGACCGTACGCTGTTCGGCACGTACGGGAGCCTGTTGCGAACCGGCGCCAGCCATCGGGTCGAAGCTGTCGCGGGATGGCTCTTCGCTGACCTCGGCCACTTCCTTCGGTAAGGAGGCTGACGCTGCCGGGGCGACCGCAGGTACGGTTGGCACCGCCGCTGTAGCGCTGGCGGCCAAGGCCTGGGAGGCGGCGGCCGCCAGAGGCGCGTTGGGTGCAGCACGTGGAGCCGAACTGCGTTTGCTGCCTATTAATAAGGAAAGGGCAGGCGCCAGACCATTGCCATGCTCGTTCAACAGTTCGAGCAAACGTCCCAGGTACTTTTCATTCACCCAGTCGAGCACAAAACGGTTCGGTGCATAGACACGCAACTCGTCGCCTTCGGCTTCGACCTGTAGTGGACGGATCCAGGTGTTGAATTGCTGGGCAGGCAGCTCATCACGCAGAAGCTCCACGCACTGCTGCCAAAGTTCCACTGACACGGATATCCCCTAAGTTGAAAGCCGGTGAGGCAAAAACAAGCGGCCATTGTACCGGCAGGCCGAGCACTTATCCACATGTCGATTGCAGGGAGCACCCGGAGAATCAACCGCTTATCTGTGAACAAGGCGACCAGCGGTATGTGAATAAGCCCTGTGGATAACCGCCCTTGAGGTCGTTGCACAAGTGGGGGCGAAAGTCTGTGGGTAACCACGCTGTGGATAAAAGCCCTTTTCACCCACACCTTATACGCCTGCGCAGCACAGGCAGAGCACCGTTTCCCCACCGTGTTGTCATTCTCTGTACAGTAGGTGTTTTATGGCCTACAGGTACTTATCCACAGATAATGGCTGCCTAAGCTTCTATAAGCTTTACAGAAAAGCTTTAAATAACTTCGCTTCTTTATTTCTATATCTGGACGTCGAGTGGATCAAGCACAGGGGGTCGAATACCTGTAGGAAGGAAAAGCTGGTTGGAAATTGACCTGAGGGCTTGCTTTCTCTAGAATCGCCGGTCTCTTAAAACGGGGGCCATTCCGGCCCGTTGTGACGAACCAGGTAGCAACGCCATGAAACGTACTTTCCAACCCAGCACTATCAAACGCGCCCGCACCCACGGTTTCCGTGCTCGCATGGCAACCAAAAACGGTCGTGCCGTCCTGTCGCGTCGCCGCGCCAAAGGCCGTGCCCGTCTGGCAGTTTGATACTCCGGCACTGGTGGTGAGTCAGGACTTCAGTCGGGAAAAGCGTCTGCTTACTCCACGACACTTCAAGGCAGTCTTTGACTCCCCCACCGGCAAGGTTCCGGGGAAAAATCTCCTGCTCCTTGCGCGCAACAACGACCTCGATCATCCCCGCCTGGGGCTGGTTATTGGTAAAAAGAGCGTCAAGCTCTCCGTTGAGCGCAATCGCCTCAAACGTCTGATGCGTGAATCGTTCCGTCTGCACCAGGATCTACTGGCGGGCTGGGACATCGTTATCGTCGCGCGCAAAGGTTTGGGGGACGTAGAAAGTCCCGAACTGATTCAGCATTTCGGCAAACTGTGGAAACGCCTGGCCCGTAACACGCCTGCGGCCGCAGTCAAAACCGAACCTGCGGGGGTAGACAGTCCTGATGCGTAAACTGGCACTCGTTCCGATCCAGTTTTATCGCTATGCCATCAGTCCCCTGATGGCCAGTCACTGTCGTTTCTACCCCAGTTGTTCCTGCTACGCGTACGAAGCCATCGAAAATCATGGACTTCTGCGCGGTGGCTGGCTGGCCTTTCGTCGTTTAGGTCGCTGTCATCCGTGGAATGCCGGTGGTTATGACCCGGTTCCACCTCTTCCTACCTCCCGTTCTTCTTCGATGGCCGAGTAATCATGGATATCAAACGCACGATCCTGATCGTCGCCCTGGCAATCGTGACCTATGTCGGGGTCCTGAAATGGAACCAGGACTACGGTCAGGCTGCCCTGCCGACTCAGAATGTTGCCAGCACCACCGTTTCTGGCTTGCCGGATAACGCAACCGGCAGCAATGCCGCCGCCAGTGATGACATTCCACGAGCTACCAATGACACCAGCGTTCCTGCCGAAGCGCCGCTGGCCGTCAGCAAGGACCTCATCCAGATCAAGACGGATGTGCTCGAACTGGCCATCGATCCGAAAGGCGGTGACGTTGCGCAACTGAAGTTGCCGCTGTACCCACGTCGCCAGGATCATCCGGAAATCCCGTTCCAGCTGTTCGATAACGGTGGTGAGCGTACCTATCTGGCACAGAGTGGCCTGATCGGTGCCAACGGCCCAGACGCCAATGCCGCTGGTCGTCCGTTGTACACCTCCGAACAGAAAAGTTATCAACTGGCCCCTGGTCAGGACCAACTGGTCGTCGACCTGAAGTACAGCGCCAATGGTGTCAACTACATCAAGCGTTTCACCCTGAAACGCGGGCTGTATGACGTCACTGTTTCCTACCTGATCGACAACGAAAGCGCCCAGCCATGGTCGGGTGCGATGTTCGCTCAGCTCAAGCGTGACGCCAGCGCCGATCCTTCTTCCAGCACCGCCACCGGCACCGCGACTTATCTGGGCGCCGCCCTGTGGACAAAGTCCGAGCCGTACAAGAAAGTGTCGATGAAAGATATCGACAAGGGCTCGCTGAAAGAAACCGTCCAGGGTGGCTGGGTTGCGTGGTTGCAACACTACTTCGTTACCGCGTGGGTTCCCGCCAAGGGCGATAGCAATGTCGTGACCACCCGCAAGGACAGCCAAGGCAACTACATCATTGGCTACACCGGCCCTTCGATGACCGTCGCGCCAGGCCAGAAAGCTGAAACCAGCGCAATCCTGTATGCCGGTCCGAAGAGCCAGGCAGTGCTCAAGCAGTTGTCCCCAGGCCTGGAACTGACGGTCGACTACGGCATCCTGTGGTTCATTGCCCAGCCGATCTTCTGGCTGCTGCAACATATCCACAGCCTGCTGGGTAACTGGGGCTTCTCGATCATCGTCCTGACGATGCTGATCAAGGGCCTGTTCTTCCCGCTGTCGGCGGCCAGCTACAGGTCGATGGCACGCATGCGCGCAGTTGCCCCGAAACTGGCGGCACTGAAAGAGCAGCATGGTGATGATCGGCAGAAAATGTCGCAGGCCATGATGGAGCTGTACAAGAAAGAGAAGATCAATCCGCTGGGTGGCTGCTTGCCAATCCTCGTGCAGATGCCGGTTTTCCTCTCGCTGTACTGGGTGTTGCTGGAAAGCGTGGAAATGCGCCAGGCACCGTTCATCCTGTGGATTACCGACCTGTCGATCAAGGATCCGTTCTTCATCCTGCCGATCATCATGGGCGCCACCATGTTCATCCAGCAGCGTCTGAACCCGACTCCGCCGGATCCGATGCAGGCCAAGGTGATGAAGCTGATGCCGATCATCTTCACCTTCTTCTTCCTGTGGTTCCCTGCCGGTCTGGTACTGTACTGGGTCGTGAACAACTGCCTGTCGATCGCACAGCAGTGGTACATCACCAGCCGTATCGAAGCTGCGAGCAAAAAAGCCGCTGCCTGATCTACGCTGTGGATAAACACTCAAGACGCCCCCTAGTGGGGCGTTTTGCTATCTGTCACTTTCTGTTTTGAGGCCCGCTCCATGAACGTCCCTCGGGAAACCATCGCCGCCGTCGCCACCGCCCAGGGTCGTGGTGGTGTCGGTATCGTCCGTATTTCCGGGCCTCTGGCACAAGCCGCAGCGCTGGCCATCAGTGGTCGAGAACTGAAACCACGTTATGCCCACTATGGTCCGTTCATGGGTGAAACCGGCGAAGTGCTGGACGAAGGCCTGGCCCTGTATTTCCCCGGGCCGAATTCGTTCACGGGCGAAGATGTCCTGGAACTGCAGGGACATGGCGGTCCGATCGTCCTCGACATGTTGCTGCAGCGCTGCCTGCAACTGGGTTGCCGGTTGGCACGTCCTGGAGAATTCAGTGAGCGCGCGTTCCTCAACGACAAGCTCGACCTGGCCCAGGCCGAAGCGATTGCCGACCTGATCGAGGCCAGTTCCACCCAGGCCGCGCGCAATGCCTTGCGCTCGCTGCAGGGGGCGTTTTCACAGCGTGTGCATCACCTCACGGAACAATTGATCAGCCTGCGAATTTACGTCGAGGCTGCCATCGACTTTCCCGAAGAGGAAATCGACTTCCTTGCCGATGGTCATGTACTGGCGATGCTCGATGCCGTGCGCGACGAGTTGTCCACAGTCATCCGTGAGGCCGGGCAGGGGGCGTTGTTACGCGATGGCATGACCGTGGTGATCGCCGGCCGACCGAATGCCGGCAAATCGAGCCTGCTCAATGCCCTGGCCGGACGTGAAGCGGCCATCGTCACTGAGATCGCCGGCACTACCCGGGATATTCTGCGCGAACATATCCACATCGATGGCATGCCGCTACACGTGGTTGATACCGCCGGCTTGCGGGATACCGACGACCATGTGGAAAAAATCGGTGTGGAACGCGCGCTCAAGGCCATTGGCGAAGCTGATCGCGTGCTCCTGGTGGTAGATGCCACCGCCCCCGAGGCTGTGGATCCTTTTGCCTTGTGGCCGGAGTTCCTCGAACAGCGGCCGGATCCGGCCAAGGTGACGTTGATCCGCAACAAGGCTGACCTCACGGGCGAGCAGATCGCTCTGCAAGTCAGTGAGGATGGCCATGTCACCATCAGCCTCAGCGCCAAGTCCGCAGGGGAGGGCCTGGAGTTGCTGCGTGACCATCTCAAGGCCTGCATGGGCTATGAGCAGACCTCGGAGAGCAGCTTCAGTGCCCGTCGTCGGCATCTGGAGGCGTTGCGTTTCGCCAGTTCGGCCCTCGAACATGGTCATGCACAACTGACCTTGGCAGGGGCAGGCGAGTTGTTGGCGGAAGATTTGCGCCAGGCACAGCAGTTCCTCGGCGAAATTACGGGTGCATTCAGCTCCGATGACCTGCTGGGAAGAATCTTTTCCAGCTTCTGCATCGGTAAATAGCCCTCCCGGCAGCCACCGCATCCCCTGGCAGGAACAGGGCTTGCCCGCGAAAGCGTCTTTGAGACCGGCAAAAGCTTCGCTGGCAAGCAAGGCTTCCTACAGGTTTTAGGGTGTTCTCACGATCTAATGCCGCTACGTCAGGTATCGCGGCGTCCCAAGATCGCACTCATGTCTACATTTCGTTGCTGGCCGGATGATTTCAATCGTCCCGGCGGCTTTCGGCTGCCTGCGATTTATCCCCTCAGGCCTTTTTCTGTGGATTAAGCCCTGTGAATAACCCTGCCTCAGCTCGGTTGATAACCGGGCCTGAAAACTGAGGATGAACCGCTCTGTGGATAAACACCTCTTTCATCCACAGGCTTATGCCGGTTATCCCAACCCCTCATGGCCACATGACCACAGAGTTATGAATCTCTGTACATCATTAAAAACATGGCCTGTAGAGTGTTATCCACAGATAGGAGGGTGTCTAAGAATAAACATAAAAACAAAGCTTTAATAAATTTCTTCTCTTTTAATTTCTATTGTCCGTGATTATCCACAGCTGGTTAAATTTTGTGCAAAGGGTTCTTTAGGAAGGGCGAATTCCCTATACTTGGTCATTCAGTCCAAATTTTTCTTATTTACCTACCTGGAAGCAGGCACGAGGTGCGTGGTGGATTTCCCTTCCCGTTTTGAAGTGATCGTCATCGGCGGCGGTCATGCCGGTACCGAGGCAGCACTAGCATCAGCACGCATGGGTGCAAAAACCCTGTTGCTGACGCATAACGTGGAAACCCTCGGTGCCATGAGCTGCAACCCGGCCATTGGTGGTATCGGTAAAAGCCACCTGGTCAAGGAAATCGACGCCCTAGGCGGCGCGATGGCCATCGCCACCGATAAGGGCGGCATCCAGTTTCGTGTCCTCAACAGCCGTAAAGGTCCCGCCGTGCGCGCCACTCGTGCACAGGCCGACCGCGTGCTGTACAAGGCGGCCGTCCGGGAAATCCTGGAAAACCAACCGAACCTGTGGATATTTCAGCAGGCCGCTGACGATCTGATCGTCGAGCAGGAGCAGGTCCGTGGTGTCGTCACCCAGATGGGTCTGCGTTTCTTCGCCGATTCGGTGGTGTTGACCACCGGCACCTTCCTCGGTGGACTTATCCACATCGGGATGCAGAACTATTCCGGCGGTCGTGCCGGCGATCCACCGTCGATTGCCCTGGCCCATCGTCTGCGTGAGCTGCCACTGCGTGTCGGCCGATTGAAAACCGGTACGCCGCCGCGAATCGACGCGCGTTCCGTGGATTTCTCGGTCATGACCGAGCAACCGGGCGATACGCCGATTCCGGTGATGTCGTTCTTGGGCTCGAAAGAACAACATCCGCAGCAGGTCAGTTGCTGGATTACCCACACCAACGCCCGAACTCACGAAATCATCGCCGCCAACCTCGACCGTTCGCCGATGTATTCCGGTGTGATCGAAGGCATTGGCCCGCGCTATTGCCCGTCGATCGAAGACAAGATCCATCGTTTCGCCGACAAGCAGAGCCACCAGGTGTTCATCGAGCCGGAAGGCCTGACCACCAACGAGCTGTACCCGAACGGGATATCCACATCCCTGCCGTTTGACGTGCAGTTGCAGATCGTCCAGTCGATCCGCGGTATGGAAAACGCCCATATCGTCCGGCCGGGCTACGCCATCGAATACGATTACTTCGACCCGCGCGATCTCAAATACAGCCTGGAAACCAAGGTGATCGCGGGTCTGTTCTTCGCCGGACAGATCAACGGCACCACCGGTTACGAAGAAGCCGGTGCCCAGGGTCTGCTCGCCGGTGCCAACGCTGCACTGCGCGCCCAGGGCAAGGACAGCTGGTGCCCGCGTCGCGATGAGGCGTACATCGGGGTGCTGGTCGACGACCTGATTACCCTGGGGACCCAAGAGCCCTACCGGATGTTCACCTCCCGTGCCGAATACCGTCTGATCTTGCGTGAAGACAACGCCGACCTGCGTCTGACCGAAAAAGGTCGTGAGCTTGGGCTTGTGGATGACATCCGTTGGGCGGCTTTCTGCAAGAAGCGCGAAGCGATCGAGCAGGAAGAACAACGCCTGAAAAGCACCTGGGTTCGCCCGGGTACTGAACAGGGCGATGCGATTGCCGAGAAATTCGGCACGCCACTGACCCATGAATACAACCTGCTGAATCTGCTGAGTCGTCCGGAAATCGACTACGCTGGCCTGGTCGAAGTGACTGGACAGGGCGCAGAAAATCCACAGGTCGCCGAGCAGGTCGAGATCAAGACCAAGTACGCCGGCTACATCGATCGCCAGCAGGACGAAATCGCTCGCCTGCGGGCCAGTGAAGATACCCGCCTGCCTGTGGATATCGATTACACGACCATTTCCGGACTGTCGAAGGAAATCCAGAGCAAGCTCGGCGCCACCCGCCCCGAGACCCTGGGCCAGGCTTCGCGTATCCCGGGCGTCACGCCGGCGGCGATTTCCCTGTTGATGATCCATTTGAAAAAACGCGGCGCCGGCCGTCAGTTGGAGCAAAGCGCTTGAGTTCGTTGGTCACCTCGCAACACGCCGAAGAGTTATCCACAGGTGCTCGCCAGCTCGGTGTCAGCCTGAGCGCAGCCCAGCACGAGCAGTTGCTGGGTTACCTGTCTCTGTTGATCAAGTGGAACAAGGCCTACAACCTGACCGCCGTGCGGGATCCGGACGAAATGGTCTCGCGACACCTGCTCGACAGTCTGAGCGTGATGTCCTTCATCGAAGACGGACGCTGGCTCGATGTGGGCAGCGGTGGCGGCATGCCAGGTATTCCCCTGGCGATCCTGTTTCCGGGCTCGCAAGTGACCTGCCTGGACAGCAATGGCAAGAAGACCCGCTTCCTGACCCAGGTCAAACTCGAACTCAAGCTGGATAACCTGCAAGTTATCCACAGCCGCGTTGAGGCCTTCCAGCCCGAACAGCCCTTCAACGGCATCATTTCCCGGGCGTTCAGCAGCATGGAAAATTTCACCCAGTGGACGCGTCACCTGGGCGACCGCGATACACGCTGGCTGGCAATGAAGGGCGTCCATCCTGCGGATGAGCTGGTAGCATTGCCGGCAGACTTCCACCTCGATAGCGAACACGCCTTGGCCGTACCCGGTTGCCAAGGCCAACGTCATCTGCTGATACTGCGCCGCACGGCATGATTGGGAACACAAGCAAGAATGGCTAAGGTATTCGCGATAGCGAACCAGAAAGGTGGTGTGGGCAAGACCACCACCTGCATCAACCTCGCAGCATCCCTGGTCGCGACCAAGCGCCGGGTGCTGCTGATCGATCTCGATCCACAGGGCAACGCCACCATGGGTAGCGGTGTGGATAAGCACGGCCTGGAAAACTCCATCTACGATGTGCTGATCGGCGAATGCGATCTGGCGCAGGCCATGCACTTCTCCGAACATGGCGGTTATCAACTGCTGCCGGCCAACCGTGACCTGACGGCCGCCGAAGTGGTACTGCTGGAAATGCAGATGAAGGAAAGCCGTCTGCGCAGCGCCCTGGCGCCGATTCGCGAGAATTACGACTACATCCTCATCGACTGCCCGCCGTCGCTGTCGATGCTGACCCTCAATGCCCTGGTCGCCGCCGATGGGGTGATTATTCCCATGCAGTGCGAGTATTACGCGCTCGAAGGCTTGAGTGACCTTGTGGATAACATCAAGCGCATCGGTGAGTTGCTCAACCCCGAGTTGAAAATCGAAGGCTTGCTGCGCACGATGTACGACCCACGTCTGAGTTTGATGAACGACGTTTCTGCACAGCTCAAGGAACATTTCGGCGAGCAGTTGTACGACACCGTGATTCCACGCAACATCCGTCTGGCCGAAGCCCCGAGCTACGGCATGCCGGCTCTGGCCTACGACAAACAATCGCGTGGCGCGCTGGCCTACCTGGCCCTGGCGGGTGAGATGGTTCGTCGCCAACGCAAAAATTCACGCGTCGCCGCCCCGGCAACCTAAGGAGTCCCCATGGCCGTCAAGAAACGAGGACTCGGACGTGGACTGGACGCTCTGCTGAGTGGTCCGACCGTCAGTTCGCTGGAAGAGCAGGCTGTCCAGGCCGATGAACGCGAGCTGCAGCACCTGCCGCTGGACCTGATCCAGCGCGGCAAATACCAGCCGCGCCGCGACATGGACCCGCAGGCGCTGGAAGAACTGGCGAACTCGATCAAGGCCCAGGGCGTCATGCAGCCGATCGTGGTCCGTCCGATCGGCAGCGGGCGTTTTGAAATCATTGCCGGCGAACGTCGCTGGCGTGCCAGCCAGCAGGCAGGTCAGGAAACCATTCCGGCCATGGTCCGTGATGTGCCGGATGAAACCGCCATTGCCATGGCATTGATCGAGAACATCCAGCGCGAAGACCTCAATCCGATCGAGGAGGCTCTGGCCCTGCAGCGTCTGCAGCAGGAATTCCAGTTGACCCAGCAGCAGGTCGCCGAGGCTGTGGGTAAGTCTCGCGTGACCGTGGCCAACCTGCTGCGTCTGATTGCATTGCCGGAAGTCATCAAGACCATGCTGTCCCACGGTGATCTGGAAATGGGCCACGCACGTGCCCTGCTCGGATTGCCGGATGATCGGCAGGTTGAAGGGGCGCGACATGTTGTCGCACGTGGCCTCACCGTACGTCAGACCGAAGCGCTGGTTCGCCAGTGGCTGAGCGGTAAACCGGCACCGGTCGAACCGCCCAAGGCCGACCCGGACATCAGTCGTCTCGAGCAGCGCCTGGCCGAGCGTCTAGGCTCTGCGGTGCAGATCCGCCACGGGCAGAAGGGAAAAGGCCAACTGGTGATCCGCTACAACTCGCTCGACGAGTTGCAAGGTGTCCTTGCCCACATCCGCTGAAACATTTCCTCATGTAGCGCGCAGTCGGAAAAGACTACCCGGCAGTTGAATAGGGGCTGAACCGCCCCTATACTCTGCGCGCATTTTGTCGGCACAATTTATGCCAAGTTATTGATTTGTGGCAGCCGACCCTGGAGGAGCGCAAGTGATGGAAACCCGCAGGCCAAACAGGTTGCCGTTCCATCGCCTGGCGGTATTTCCGGTGTTGTTGGCTCAACTGGTCGTATTGCTGGTGGCCGCACTGGCGCTTTGGCAATGGCGGGGTGTCGTTGCAGGATACTCAGGACTCTGCGGAGGCCTGATAGCATTGCTCCCCAATGCGTATTTTGCTCACAGGGCCTTTCGGTTTTCCGGCGCCCGAGCAGCTCAGTCCATCGTCCGGTCTTTTTATGCCGGCGAGGCGGGCAAGTTGATTTTGACGGCAGTGCTGTTCGCACTGACGTTTGCAGGTGTGAAGCCATTGGCGCCGATCGCGGTATTCGGCGTCTTCGTGCTGACCCAATCGGTCAGCTGGTTCGCACCCCTGCTAATGAAAACAAGACTTTTGAGACCTTAGGGCGTTTGAGGCAAACATGTCAGCAGAATCCGCTTCGGGCTATATCCAGCACCACTTGCAGAACCTGACCTTCGGTCAGCTACCTAACGGCGGCGGTTGGGGCTTTGCCCATTCCGCAGCAGAAGCCAAGGCCATGGGCTTCTGGGCATTCCACGTGGATACCCTGGGCTGGTCCGTGGCACTGGGTCTGATCTTCATCCTGCTGTTCCGCATGGCGGCGAAGAAGGCGACCTCCGGTCAGCCGGGCGCCCTGCAGAACTTCGTCGAAGTGCTGGTCGAGTTCGTCGACGGCAGCGTCAAGGACAGCTTCCATGGCCGTAGCCCGGTCATCGCACCGCTGGCCCTGACCATTTTTGTCTGGGTGTTCCTGATGAACGCCATCGACCTGGTTCCGGTTGACTGGATCCCGCAACTGGCTGCGCTGATCTCCGGCAACCACGAGATTCCGTTCCGCGCCGTATCGACCACCGACCCGAACGCCACGCTGGCCATGGCTTTCTCGGTGTTCGCACTGATCATTTTCTACAGCATCAAGGTCAAGGGCATCGGCGGTTTCATCGGCGAACTGACCCTGCACCCGTTCGGTAGCAAGAATGTTCTGGTCCAGGCGCTGCTGATTCCGGTCAACTTCCTGCTGGAATTCGTGACCCTGATCGCCAAGCCGATTTCCCTGGCACTGCGTCTGTTCGGCAACATGTATGCCGGCGAGCTGGTGTTCATCCTGATCGCCGTGATGTTCGGCAGCGGTCTGCTCTGGCTCAGCGGCCTGGGCGTTGTCCTGCAGTGGGCGTGGGCGGTGTTCCACATCCTGATCATCACCCTGCAGGCGTTCATTTTCATGATGCTGACCATCGTCTACCTGTCGATGGCGCACGAAGAAAACCATTAAGACCGGCTTCGGCCTGTCTGATGTCTCTCCCGGTCAAACGGGAGAGGGCCTGGACTGGGAAACCACGTCAGGCCCGCTGAAACGATTTGTTTTACCGCTTTAAATTAAAAAAACCTAAACCATACGACGTAAAAGTCGGGAGGAAAGATGGAAACTGTAGTTGGTCTAACCGCTATCGCTGTTGCACTGTTGATCGGCCTGGGCGCACTGGGTACCGCAATTGGTTTCGGCCTGCTGGGCGGCAAATTCCTGGAAGGCGCTGCTCGCCAGCCAGAAATGGTTCCAATGCTGCAAGTGAAAATGTTCATCGTAGCCGGCCTGCTCGACGCCGTTACCATGATCGGCGTTGGTATCGCTCTGTTCTTCACCTTCGCGAACCCCTTCGTTGGTCAACTCGCTGGCTAATCACTCGAATTTTCGAGTTGATTGATGGACAACGAACGAGCGAGGTGTTGGCGTGAACATTAATGCAACCCTGATTGGCCAGTCCGTTGCGTTCTTCATTTTTGTACTGTTTTGCATGAAGTTCGTGTGGCCTCCGGTCATCACGGCGCTGCACGAACGTCAGAAGAAGATCGCGGATGGATTGGACGCTGCCACCCGTGCAGCTCGCGACCTGGAGTTGGCCCAAGAGAAAGTGGGTAACCAACTGCGTGAAGCGAAAGCACAGGCAGCCGAAATCATTGAGCAAGCCAAGAAACGCAGCAATCAGATCGTCGAAGAGGCTGTTGAAAAAGCCCGCGTCGAAGCTGAACGCGTGAAGGCTTCGGCTCATGCCGAGATCGAGCAGGAACTGAACAGCGTCAAAGACGCGCTGCGCGCCCAACTGGGTAGCCTGGCAGTCGGCGGTGCCGAGAAGATCCTGGGTGCCACAATCGATCAAAACGCGCACGCGGAGCTGGTTAACAAACTGGCTGCTGAAATCTAAGCGAGGGCGATCATGGCAGAACTGACCACGTTGGCCCGACCTTACGCTAAGGCGGCCTTCGAGCACGCTCAGGCCCACCAGCAACTGGCCAATTGGTCAGCCATGCTCGGCCTGGCAGCAGCGGTGTCGCAAGACGACACCATGCAGCGTGTGCTCAAGGCCCCGCGACTGACGAGCGCAAATAAGGCCGCCGCGTTTATCGACGTGTGCGGCGACAAGTTTGATGCCCAGGCACAGAATTTCATCCATGTCGTTGCCGAAAACGACCGTCTCCCGCTGTTGCCGGAGATTGCCGCCCTGTTCGACCTGTACAAGGCCGAGCGGGAGAAGTCGGTAGACGTGGAAGTCACCAGTGCTTTTGCATTGAACCAAGAACAGCAAGACAAACTCGCCAAGGTTCTCAGTGCACGACTCGACCGGGAAGTGCGCCTGCAAGTTGCGGAAGATGCATCCCTCATCGGGGGTGTTGTCATTCGCGCCGGCGACCTGGTTATCGATGGCTCAGTACGCGGCAAACTCGCGAAACTGGCCGAAGCATTGAAATCTTGAGTTTGAAGGGGCAGCAGAGCAATGCAGCAACTCAATCCTTCCGAAATAAGTGAAATTATCAAGGGCCGCATCGAGAAACTCGATGTGTCCTCCCAAGCCCGTAACGAAGGTACCGTTGTCAGCGTTTCTGACGGTATCGTACGGATTCACGGTCTGGCCGACGCTATGTACGGCGAAATGATCGAGTTCCCGGGCGGCGTCTACGGTATGGCTCTCAACCTGGAGCAAGACTCCGTGGGTGCCGTGGTACTGGGCGCGTACACGACTCTGGCTGAAGGCATGAGTGCCAAGTGCACCGGCCGCATCCTGGAAGTTCCGGTTGGTAAGGAACTGCTGGGTCGCGTTGTCGACGCACTGGGTAACCCTGTCGACGGCAAAGGTCCGCTGAACAACACCGAGACCGACGCGGTCGAGAAAGTTGCTCCAGGCGTGATCTGGCGTAAGTCGGTAGACCAGCCTGTACAGACTGGCTACAAGGCTGTCGATGCCATGATCCCGGTCGGCCGTGGCCAGCGTGAGCTGATCATCGGTGACCGTCAGATCGGTAAGACGGCTCTGGCGATCGACGCGATCATCAACCAGAAAGACAGCGGCATTTTCTGCGTCTACGTGGCTATCGGTCAGAAGCAATCGACCATCGCCAACGTGGTTCGCAAGCTGGAAGAAAACGGCGCCCTGGCCAACACCATCATCGTTGCCGCCAGTGCTTCGGAATCGGCTGCCCTGCAGTTCCTGGCTCCGTACTCCGGTTGCACCATGGGCGAATACTTCCGCGACCGCGGTGAAGACGCGCTGATCGTTTATGACGATCTGTCCAAGCAGGCTGTGGCTTACCGCCAGATCTCCCTGCTGCTGCGTCGTCCACCAGGACGTGAAGCGTACCCAGGTGACGTGTTCTATCTCCACTCCCGTCTGCTGGAGCGTGCATCGCGCGTTTCGGAAGAGTACGTCGAGAAGTTCACCAACGGCGCAGTGACCGGCAAAACCGGCTCCCTGACCGCTCTGCCGATCATCGAAACCCAGGCTGGCGACGTTTCCGCGTTCGTTCCGACCAACGTGATTTCCATCACCGACGGTCAGATCTTCCTGGAATCGGCCATGTTCAACTCGGGCATCCGTCCTGCAGTGAACGCCGGTGTTTCGGTATCCCGTGTAGGTGGTGCCGCTCAGACCAAGATCATCAAGAAGCTGTCCGGTGGTATCCGTACCGCTCTGGCTCAGTACCGTGAACTGGCGGCATTCGCCCAGTTCGCTTCTGACCTGGACGAAGCGACCCGCAAGCAACTTGAGCATGGTCAGCGCGTTACCGAGCTGATGAAGCAGAAGCAATACGCGCCAATGTCGATCGCTGACATGTCGCTGTCGCTGTATGCCGCTGAGCGTGGGTTCCTGACCGACGTTGAAATCGCCAAGATCGGCAGCTTCGAGCAAGCGCTGATTGCTTACTTCAACCGCGATCACGCCGATTTGATGGCAAAGATCAACGTGAAGGGTGACTTCAATGACGAAATCGACGCTGGCCTGAAGGCTGGTATCGAGAAGTTCAAGGCCACCCAAACCTGGTAAGCCGCAGCGGGAGCCGCAAGGCTCCCGCTTGCTAACCTGATAGGTGTTACATGGCAGGCGCAAAAGAGATTCGCAGTAAGATTGCGAGCATCAAAAGCACGCAAAAAATTACCAGCGCCATGGAAAAAGTGGCGGTCAGCAAAATGCGCAAGGCACAAATGCGCATGGCTGCTAGCCGTCCTTATGCGGAGCGTATCCGCCAGGTAATTGGGCATCTGGCCAACGCCAACCCGGAATACCGCCACCCATTCATGATCGACCGCGCCATCAAGCGCGTCGGTTACGTTGTGGTGAGCAGTGACCGTGGTCTGTGCGGCGGCTTGAACACCAACCTGTTCAAGGCCCTGGTCAAGGACATGGCGGTAAACCGCGAAAACGGCGTCGAGATCGATCTGTGTGTCGTGGGTAGCAAGGGTGCGGCGTTTTTCCGCAACTTCGGCGGTAACGTCGTTGCAGCTATCAGCCACCTGGGTGAAGAGCCGTCGATCAACGACTTGATCGGCAGCGTCAAGGTGATGCTGGATGCCTACCTGGATGGCCGTATTGACCGCCTGTCCGTGGTGTCCAACAAGTTCATCAACACCATGACGCAGCAGCCTACCGTGGAGCAGTTGATTCCACTGGTGGCAACCCCGGATCAGAAACTCAAGCACCACTGGGACTATCTGTACGAACCGGACGCCAAAGAGCTGCTTGACGGCCTGATGGTGCGCTATGTGGAGTCGCAGGTGTACCAGGCGGTGGTCGAGAACAACGCAGCTGAACAAGCGGCGCGGATGATCGCGATGAAGAACGCTACCGACAACGCCGGTGATCTGATCAGCGATTTGCAGCTGATCTACAACAAGGCGCGTCAGGCTGCGATCACCCAAGAGATCTCGGAAATCGTCGGCGGCGCTGCCGCGGTTTAACGGTTCAAATATTCAGAGGATCCAGCTATGAGTAGCGGACGTATCGTTCAAATCATCGGCGCCGTCATTGACGTGGAATTTCCACGCGACAGCGTACCGAGCATCTACGACGCCTTGAAGGTTCAAGGCGCCGAAACCACTCTGGAAGTTCAGCAGCAGCTGGGCGACGGCGTGGTACGTACCATTGCGATGGGTTCCACCGAAGGCCTCAAGCGTGGCCTGGACGTGAACAACACTGGCGCAGCCATCTCCGTACCAGTCGGTAAAGCGACCCTGGGCCGGATCATGGACGTGCTGGGCAACCCGATCGACGAAGCCGGCCCGATCGGCGAAGAAGAGCGTTGGGGTATCCACCGCGCCGCTCCTTCCTTCGCAGAACAGGCAGGCGGCAACGAACTGCTGGAAACCGGCATCAAGGTTATCGACCTGGTTTGCCCGTTCGCCAAGGGTGGTAAGGTCGGTCTGTTCGGTGGTGCCGGTGTAGGCAAAACCGTAAACATGATGGAACTGATCCGTAACATCGCCATCGAGCACAGCGGTTATTCCGTGTTCGCCGGTGTGGGTGAGCGTACTCGTGAGGGTAACGACTTCTACCACGAGATGAAGGACTCCAACGTTCTGGACAAAGTGGCACTGGTATACGGCCAGATGAACGAGCCGCCGGGAAACCGTCTGCGCGTAGCCCTGACCGGCCTGACCATGGCCGAGAAGTTCCGTGACGAAGGTAACGACGTTCTGCTGTTCGTCGACAACATCTACCGTTACACCCTGGCCGGTACCGAAGTATCCGCACTGCTGGGCCGTATGCCTTCGGCAGTAGGTTACCAGCCGACCCTGGCTGAAGAGATGGGCGTGCTGCAAGAGCGCATCACTTCGACCAAGCAAGGTTCGATCACTTCGATCCAGGCCGTATATGTACCTGCGGACGACCTGACCGACCCGTCGCCGGCGACCACCTTCGCCCACTTGGACGCCACCGTCGTACTGTCCCGTGACATCGCTTCCCTGGGTATCTACCCAGCGGTAGACCCACTGGACTCGACTTCGCGCCAGCTGGATCCGAACGTCATCGGCAACGAGCACTACGAAACCGCTCGCGGTGTTCAGTACGTGCTGCAGCGCTACAAGGAACTGAAGGACATCATCGCGATCCTGGGTATGGACGAGCTGTCGGAAACCGACAAGCAGTTGGTATCCCGCGCTCGTAAGATCCAGCGTTTCCTGTCGCAGCCGTTCTTCGTGGCTGAAGTCTTCACCGGTGCCTCGGGTAAATACGTTTCCCTGAAAGACACCATTGCTGGCTTCAAAGGCATCCTCAACGGTGACTACGACCACCTGCCAGAACAAGCGTTCTACATGGTTGGCGGCATCGAAGAAGCGATCGAGAAAGCCAAGAAACTGTAATCCCGGCGCCCGGCAACGGGCGCTAATTTAGGTTGAGGCAATCAGATGGCTATGACAGTCCATTGCGATATCGTCAGCGCGGAAGGGGAAATTTTCTCCGGTCTGGTCGAGATGGTGATTGCACACGGTGCGCTGGGTGACCTGGGTATTGCCCTGGGCCACGCGCCGTTGATCACCAATCTCAAGCCGGGTCCGATCCGCTTGATCAAGCAGGGCGGGGAAGCCGAGGTGTTCTACATCTCCGGTGGTTTCCTCGAGGTTCAGCCGAACATGGTCAAGGTCCTTGCCGACACCGTGCAACGTGCTGCCGACCTGGACGAAGCCTCCGCTCAGGAAGCCGTCAAGGCTGCCGAGAAGGCCCTGAACGAAAAAGGCGCGGACTTCGACTACGGTTCCGCTGCTGCACGTCTGGCCGAGGCCGCAGCCCAGCTGCGCACCGTCCAGCAGATCCGCAAGAAGTTCGGCGGTTAAGCCAGCACTTGTTGCGTGATTGATTAAAAAGGGTAGCCTCGGCTACCCTTTTTTCTTTTCCGATATTCATCACCTGGTCACAACCGCTGACCACCCAGGATTGGTAGCCAGTCATGTCTCTCGAAATCGTTATTCTCGCGGCCGGCCAAGGCACCCGCATGCGTTCGGCGTTGCCGAAGGTTCTTCATCCTGTCGCCGGCAACTCGATGCTTGGACATGTTATCCACAGCGCCCGGCAATTGAATCCACAGCGCATCCACGTGGTGATCGGCCATGGTGCGGACCAGGTGCGCGAACGACTGGCCGCCGACGACCTGAACTTCGTCCTGCAGGACAAACAACTGGGTACCGGCCATGCCGTGGCCCAGGCGGTACCGTTCATTACCGCCGACACCGTGCTGGTGCTCTACGGTGACGTACCGCTGATCGAAGTGGAAACCCTGCAGCGGCTGTTGCAGCACGCGACGCCAGAGCAGGTGGCACTGCTGACCGTCGAACTGGCAGACCCGACCGGCTACGGCCGCATTGTGCGTAACGCCGAAGGCAAGGCTTGTGCGATCGTCGAGCAGAAGGACGCCAACGAGGCACAGCGGGCCATAACCGAAGGCAACACCGGCATTCTCGCGTTGCCGGCCCAGCGCCTTGGCGACTGGATGAGCCGCCTGTCGAACAACAATGCCCAGGGTGAGTACTACCTCACCGACGTGATCGCCATGGCGGTCAGCGATGGCCTGGTGGTGGAAACCGAGCAACCCCACGACGCCATGGAAGTGCAGGGCGCCAACGACCGTCGGCAACTGGCCGAACTCGAGCGGCATTACCAGAAGCGCGCCGCCTTGCGTCTGATGGCCCAGGGCGTAACCCTGCGCGATCCGGCGCGTTTCGACGTGCGTGGCGAGGTCACCGTGGGCCGTGATGTGCTGATCGACATCAACGTGATCCTCGAAGGTCGTGTGGTGATCGAGGATGACGTGGTGATCGGTCCGAACTGCGTGATCAAGGACAGCACCCTGCGCAAGGGCGCGGTGCTCAAGGCCAACACGCACCTCGACGGTGCGATCATGGGCGAGGGCAGCGATGCTGGTCCGTTCGCCCGCTTGCGTCCTGGCAGCGTGTTGGGCGCGCGGGCCCATGTGGGTAACTTCGTCGAGCTGAAGAACGCCGTGCTCGGCAATGACGCCAAGGCCGGACACCTGGCCTACCTGGGCGATGCCGAGATCGGTGAACGGACCAACATCGGCGCCGGTACCATCACCTGCAACTACGATGGCGCCAACAAGCACAAGACAGTGTTGGGTGATGATGTCTTCATCGGCACCAACAACTCCCTGGTGGCCCCTGTGGATATCTCCCATGGCGCGACCACCGCTGCGGGTTCGACCATCACCCAGAACGTCGACCCAGGCCAACTGGGAGTCGCCCGTGCACGCCAGCGCAATATCGATGGTTGGAAACGGCCGGTGAAGATCAAGAAGAGCTGAATTATCCACAGCCTTTTTCACGGCAGCGCAAAGGGAGGGCCACCGAGGGTGGCCCTCTGTGCTTGTGGATAAAAATTCCCATTCCTTTTATTTGAAAACCTTCACTTGACGACATTTCGATTTCAGGTTTTGATTGCGACCATTATCTTTCGAATCGAAACATAGCGCCCCATGTCGAAACGCAATACACCTCAACGTCGTCACAGCATCCTCGCCTTGCTTACCGAACAGGGTGAAGTGAGTGTGGATGAACTGGCCAGGCGCTTCGAAACTTCCGAGGTTACGGTTCGAAAGGATCTGGCCGCACTCGAAAGCAATGGTCTGCTGCTGCGCCGTTATGGCGGCGCGATCAGCATGCCTCATGAACTGGTCAGCGATCCCGTTCATTCGATATCGAAATACAAGCAGGCCATCGCCCGTGCTGCGGTCGGGCGTCTGCGCGAACATGCGCGGATCATCATCGACAGTGGCAGCACCACGGCCTCGATGATTCCCGAGCTGGGGCTGCAACCCGGCCTGGTGGTGATGACCAACTCCCTGAACGTCGCCCGCGCCCTGAGCGAACTCGAGCACGAACCCGTACTGCTGATGACCGGCGGCACCTGGGACCCGCATTCCGAGTCGTTCCAGGGCCAGGTTGCCGAACAGGTGCTGCGCTCCTACGACTTCGACCAGCTCTTCATCGGCGCTGATGGCATTGATCTCGAGCGCGGTACCACCACCTTCAACGAATTGCTCGGCCTCAGCCGTGTGATGGCCGAAGTGTCCCGTGAAGTGGTGGTGATGGTCGAGTCCGACAAGATCGGGAGACGCATTCCCAACCTGGAACTGCCCTGGAGCAGTGTCCACACCCTTATTACCGATGAGCGCTTGCCTCTGGAGGCACGCGAACAGATTCAGGCCCGCGGTATTCACTTGATTTGCGCGGCCGTCAGCTAGGAGAAAAAAGCATGTGCGGAATTGTCGGTGCAGTTGCTGAACGTAATATCACGGCCATTCTGGTCGAGGGTCTGAAGCGCCTGGAATACCGTGGCTACGACAGCGCCGGTGTGGCCGTCTTCACCCATAACGGCACGCTGGAACGTACTCGCCGGACCGGCAAGGTCAGCGAGCTGGACCAGGCCCTGGCCGGTCAGCCACTGGTCGGCCGCCTGGGCATTGCCCACACCCGCTGGGCCACCCACGGTGCGCCGTGCGAGCGTAACGCTCACCCGCATTTCTCCGGTTCCGATATCGCCGTGGTGCATAACGGCATCATCGAAAACCACGAGGTCCTGCGCGAACAGCTCAAGGGCCTGGGCTACGTCTTTACGTCGGACACCGACACCGAAGTGATCGCCCACCTGTTGAACCACAAGCTCAAGGACCTCGGTGATCTGACCAAGGCCCTCAAGGCCACGGTCAAGGAACTGCACGGTGCCTATGGCCTGGCGGTGATCAACGCCCAGCAGCCCGACCGCCTGCTGGCCGCCCGCAGTGGCAGCCCGCTGGTGATCGGCCTTGGGCTTGGCGAAAACTTCCTCGCGTCCGACCAACTGGCCCTGCGTCAGGTGACCGACCGCTTCATGTACCTGGAGGAGGGCGACATCGCCGAGATCCGCCGTGACAGCGTGCAGATCTGGAATGTCGATGGCCAGGCCGTCGAGCGCGAAGCCGTGCAGTATCGCGATGGCGCCGAAGCTGCCGACAAGGGCGAGTTCCGCCACTTCATGCTCAAGGAAATCCACGAGCAGCCTTCGGTGGTGCAGCGCACCCTGGAAGGCCGCCTGAGCCAGAACCAGGTGCTGGTCCAGGCGTTCGGCCCACAGGCCGCCGAGTTGTTCGCCAAGGTGCGCAATGTGCAGATCGTCGCCTGCGGCACCAGCTACCACGCCGGGATGGTCGCGCGTTACTGGCTCGAAAGCCTGGCGGGTATTCCGTGCCAGGTCGAAGTCGCCAGTGAGTTCCGCTACCGCAAGGTCGTCGTGCAGCCGGATACCCTGTTCGTCTCTATCTCCCAGTCCGGCGAAACCGCCGACACCCTGGCCGCCCTGCGTAACGCCAAAGAGCTGGGTTTCCTCGGCAGCCTGGCAATCTGCAACGTCAGCATCAGCTCGCTGGTGCGTGAGTCGGACCTGACCCTGCTGACCCAGGCCGGTCGCGAAATCGGTGTGGCGTCGACCAAGGCGTTCACCACTCAACTGGTTGGCTTGCTGCTGCTGACCCTGGCTCTGGGCCAGGTCCGTGGCACCCTGGCCGAAGGGGTCGAGGCCGAACTGGTGGAAGAACTGCGTCGTTTGCCGACTCGTCTGGGCGAGGCTCTGGCGATGGACACCAAGGTCGAGAAGATCGCCGAGCTGTTCGCCGACAAACACCACACCCTGTTCCTAGGGCGTGGAGCGCAATATCCGGTTGCGATGGAAGGTTCGCTCAAGCTCAAGGAGATCTCCTACATCCACGCCGAAGCCTATCCGGCTGGCGAACTCAAGCATGGCCCACTGGCCCTGGTCGACAACGACATGCCGATCGTCACCGTGGCGCCGAACAACGAGTTGCTGGAGAAGCTCAAGTCCAACCTGCAGGAAGTCCGTGCCCGTGGCGGTGAGCTGATCGTCTTCGCCGACGAGCAGGCCGGCATGAGCAATGGCGAGGGCACCCATGTCATCAGCATGCCGCACATCCACGATACCCTGGCGCCGATCCTTTACACCCTCCCGCTGCAACTGCTGTCGTACTACGTGGCAGTGCTCAAGGGCACCGACGTCGACCAGCCGCGCAACCTGGCGAAGTCGGTGACGGTGGAGTAAGTCGAGCTGGCTGGAATGGCTGCGATGGTTTCAGCTCAAAGCCCGTCTCGTACGGGCTTTGTTGTAGTAGCCGTTGAATTCATCATTCCGGATGAGCGCTAGCGCCCCACAGACCACCCACCACAACCGTGGTAGTCCCGATCCCCGACCTTGAGCAGCACGGTGGCCTCGAACTGCTTGCCGCTCATGTCGTCGGTGCAGGTGCTCCTGTCGATCAGTACCTGGATTTCGGTACCATCCGCGGCATTGCCGAAAAAGCCATCCGGGGTTGATTCGGTTTTGGCCACTGCGGTTTTCTGTTGGCCGTAGTTCATTTCCAGATGCACCGGCGGCGTTTCTCCTGCACCCACTTCAACGACCCAGCCCGGCTCATTGCCGGTCGCCCGAAAACCGCCCTTGAGGGTGTGGGCATCGGTAGCCGTTTCGGAAACCAGGCTGCTCGAAGGTGCTGACTGTTCGCATCCGGTGAGCGACAACAGCAGGGCAGTGCAGAGAAGTCCTGAGTAGTTCATGTAGGCAATTTCGGTGCTGGAAAGCCACGAGGTTAGCGCAGCCGATCAGTCAGGGCTGAAAACGAAGGTTTCAAAGTGTTAATGGATCACGGCTGGCTGCTCGGCAGGCTTATCCACAGTTCGTCGGTCGGCCTACTGATTTGGCTGGCTTGTGCCTACAATGCCGTCGGCTTTGGCTGACTTGTTGATCAAGTCACCCTCCCTTTAGGCTCTGGTTCTCGTTGCAAAATCAACGAGCGGGTTTGACGATCCGAACGAATCAGAGCGCCTTGGCGCCAACATGTCCACCCAGAGTTCATCCTCTGAATGGAATGCTTTATGGCGGCTGTGCGCGGGAGACCTTAGGGTCTGCCGGTTCCTTGGTTCCCGGTTCGTCAACCTGCGTACAGCTGCCACCTTATTGTTTGACGACGGTAGGTGGTGGTGACTCGAACCAGGAGCTGACTTCCATGAAAACCAAGATCGTTCCAGACCCGCCCCATACCTCCATACTGGATGAAAAATGCGCCGTGGTACGCGATGTTATCGGCCGTTGCATCGACTATCTTGCCCCCGATTCCGATCCGACAAAGCCCCCGCGTTTTGGTGTGATCGACACAACCGCCGCACCTCCCACGGATTACCTCAACGCCCACAAACTGCCGGTTTTCACTGTCCGTGAAGGCATCGATGTGGAGGTGGCGCTGCAGCACGTTTCATTCCTGCTCAAGGCCGCTGAATACGTTGCCGATGACCTCGGTTCTTCCGCCCGCGACTTGGCCCGTGATCAGATCTGGTCGATCACCCACTCGGTCGAGATGGCCCGGGCTGTGGTGGAAGCATTGCTATGTGGCGCACACCGGTCAGACACCTGAACGCTTGCCGTCTTTTGTCAGAAAATTCTCTGATGAAATTACGCGTTAGAAATACACCGGATTATTTCTTTTATAAGCACGAAGAGTTCGGAGTAATCATACGGGGAACGCAGATAAGGACGCCTGCAATGGCATGGTGGATAAATCGAAAATACTGCCTCAATCCAGCCGGCTTTCGTTCGAGAAGCTGGCTGATTCTAAGTTGCCTTTATTGGCGCAAGGGAATCAGTGGTGCAAGGAAAGTATTGGTCGGACCACCAAAAGGCGCAGCATATTGAAATTGGAGGTGTCTGCTGGCTGCTTGGCCACTTGCAGGGCGGCACCCAGACCTTGGTTATCCCCGCGGCCTCAGGGAATCCTGCCGTTACTCTTACCTTGAGTATTGAATTCAGTTCCCACTGTATTAGCCGCGGCCCGAAGCAAAATCAGCCTATCGATTTCCAGGTTTTGGGCCATGAATATTTGGTGATTGACCATCGCAATGTACGTCGCGCTTTTCATCCAGAACGACATGCGTTGTCTTTTCTGCTTCCAGACGTCATTGCGTCGTTTTCTGAACGCAGATGCTTTTTTACCGGACGAGAAAACTTTCTGACGCTTGAGCTGAGTAGTTCGATGCAAGGCTACGCGGCGGGCGCTCACTATGAGATCTACTTCAACGTACGCAAGGGAGAAGTGAAAAACACCCTGATAGTGTTCATTGAAAGTGCGTACGTCAGGGATGGTATGGCGGACAATCAGCCGATCAATTTCAAGAAAGCCGACAAAATCAAAGCCTGGAAACTTTTTTTGAATAAAAGCCGAGGAAAATCGATCAAGGCTGCTCGCAATAGCGCATTTAAGCCAAGCTAGGTAAAGAAGGAGAGGGGATATAAAAAACAAACCCCCAATCAAGGGGGTTTCGCGGAAGCCCTTAGGGATGGGACCCCATCAACCGGCACGGCCGAGAACCAATGGCGGCATCTGAACACTTTGGCTTTAAGGGCTCAAAGCTCCGTATACATTCAGACCCGTTCAGGCTAATGAAAAACAGCAAAATCGTCAACAAGGCTCATTTTTGGACACAAATTTCTTGAGCACAGTGGCGAGTAACCGCAGCGATGGTACGAGCTTTCGTTGCACGATGATTTCCATTACAAATCAGCCTTGCTACCCATTGAACTCAGGTAGCCAACGATGTCCCATCCCTGCAACATCCACTTACTGCATGCCGTTCAGGCATTTGTCGGCTTATCCACACCCAAGGAGGATTCCATGCCAGTTGTGACTATCGATGGGCAACCGCTCCATTACCTGGATCAGGGGGAGGGCGAGGTGGTCGTCCTGGGTTCCAGTTATCTGTGGGACAGCGCCATGTGGGCTGCGCAGATCAGCGTACTCTCTCAGCGCTATCGGGTGATCGTGCCGGAGCTGTGGGGCCATGGGCAATCCGGGCGACTGCCGGAAAACACCCGCAGCCTGGATGACCTCGCCAACCAGGTGCTGACCTTGCTCGATCGGCTGGATATCCAGCGTTTCAGCCTGGTTGGCCTGTCGGTGGGCGGCATGTGGGGGGCACGCCTGGCATTGGCTGCGCCGCAACGTATTCGCGGGCTGGTGTTGATGGACACCTATGCCGGCGCCGAGCCGGAAGCCACCCGGCAGTATTATTTCTCGATGCTGAAGATGATCGAGGACGCGGGCAGCATTCCGCCGCCGTTGCTGGATGCCATCGTGCCGATCTTCTTCAAGTCTGGCATCGATCCCCAGACGCCGTTCTACCAGGCTTTCCGTCACTCACTGAGCCGCTACTCCCGCGAGCAACTGCTCGACAGCATCGTGCCGCTTGGGCGGCTGATCTTCGGCCGTGATGACCGCCTCGCGGCGTTGGCGGCGCTGCCGGCCGAAACCACGCTGGTGCTGTGCGGCGAGCAGGACAAACCACGGCCACCGAGCGAAGCGCGGGAAATGGCCGAGATCATCGGTTGCGCGTACATCGGCATCCCCGAGGCCGGGCATATTTCCAGCGTCGAGAATCCGGCCTGCGTGAACCAGGCGCTGCTGGCGTTCCTGGATAAACTCCCCGGGTAATCCCGCCGGGTTTTCGATACGCTGAAAAGGGCTGCCGATGCGGCTCTTTTCTTTGCCATGTGTAGCGGGGGCGCTGTGGACAGATTCCAGGAAATGCAGGTGTTCCTTGCCGTGGCCCAGGAGCAGGGGTTCTCGGCGGCGGCGCGACGTCTGAATCTGTCGGCGCCCAGTGTGACCCGGGCAGTGGCGGCACTGGAGCAACGCATCGGCGCGCAGTTGCTGATCCGCACCACGCGCAGTGTGTATCTGACCGAGCCGGGCCAGCGCTATTTCGAAGACTGCCGACGGATTCTCGCCGAGCTGGAAGAAGCCGAAGCCTGCGCCGCCGACAGCCATGCCCAACCCAGCGGGCAACTGACCATGACCGCGCCGGTGCTGTTTGGCGAGTTGTACGTCACGCCGGTGATGGTGCGTTATCTGGAACAGTATCCGGCGGTGAGTATCAATGCCCTGCTGGTCGACCGGGTGGTCCGTATGGTCGAGGACGGTATCGATGTGGCCGTGCGGATTGGCGAGTTGGCGGACAGCGGTCATCACGCGGTGCGGGTAGGGCAGGTGCGTCGGGTGGTGTGTGCCTCGCCCGGGTATCTGGCCAGGCATGGCCGGCCCAGGCATCCGGATGAGTTGCGCCAGGCGCGCATCATCATGACGTCGGGGGCTTCCCCGATTCGCAGTTGGCAGTTCGTCGAGGGCGACAAGCTGCTTAATGTTCGGCTGGAGCCGCGCATGGCCGTTACCGCGAACCAGGCGGCGATTCGGGCGGCGTGCCTGGGAGCGGGGTTGACTCGGGTGTTGTCCTACCAGGTGGCCGACCCGCTGGCCTCGGGAGCGCTGGAGGTGGTGCTGGAAGACTTCGAGTTGCCGCCGCTGCCGATCCATGTGGTGTATCAGGGCGGCCGCACGGCGCCGGTGCGGGTACGCAGCTTTGTCGATTTCATGGTGGCGGCCTTGCGGGAAAATCTGGTGTTGAGGGGCTGAACACGCTCAAATCCGCAGTCGCTTGGGCGGGCGCTATCGACAGCAAGCCGGCTCCCATCAGTAGGTGGGCGGACGCTGATCGTGGGTCCATCTCGGCCAGGGTTTGTTTCATCAGATGAAATAACGGATTGCCGTTTCTGGTGATTCTGTTGTTTTCGCCAGAAGCGGAAGATGACTCCACCGCGCGATTCATCCCGGATCGTTCAGCGTTTCTGGAGTGCACCATGTCCCAGCCTGCCATCAAACTCTACAACTTCTCCCGCTCCGGCCATGCCCACCGTGCCGAGCTGATGCTCTCCCTGCTCGGCCTGCCGGTCGAACTGATCCATGTCGATCTTCCCAGCGGTGCCCACAAGAAACCCGAGTACCTGGCGCTGAACGCTTTTGGTCAGGTTCCGGTGATTGACGACCAGGGCGTGATCCTCGCCGACTCCAACGCGATTCTGGTGTACCTGGCACAGAAATATGGCAACGGTCGCTGGCTGCCGAGCGATCCGCTGGGTGCTGCTCAGGTGCAGCGCTGGCTGTCGGTGGCGGCCGGAGCGATTGCCTTCGGTCCGGCGCGGGCGAGGCTGATCACCGTGTTCGGCGCCGCTTTCGATGCCGAGGAGGCGATCAGTCGCTCCCACGCGTTGCTCAAGGTGGTCGAGCAGGAACTGAGCCATAGGCCGTATCTGGTGGGCAGTGAACCGACCATCGCTGATGTGGCCTGCTACAGCTACATCGCCCATGCGCCGGAGGGCAACGTCTCGCTGGCGGACTACCCTGACGTGCGGGCATGGCTGGCACGTATCGAGGCCTTGCCTGGTTTCGTACCGATGCCACGCACCCTGGTCGGTTTACAGACGGCCTGAGGCCTTGCGGGAGAGATCGCGATGAACAAGTCCGGCGTTTCACCCTGGCATGCAGGCGAACGGCAAATGCAGGCGCGAGTCGGCGTTGCCGAGCGGATGGCTGAATTGGGCTCCCGTGTGGTCCGAGATTATATGCCGGACCAGCATCGCGAGTTCTTCCGGCAGTTGCCGTTCATGCTGTTTGGTGCGGTCGATGAGGCCGGACGACCCTGGGCCAGTCTGTTCGAGGGCGAACCTGGTTTCGCCTTTTCTCCTGATCCCCAGCATCTACGGATCGACAGTTTTCCTCAACTCGAGGACCCGGCATCGGCTGCCCTGGAGGCGGGTGCTGCTCTGGGGCTGCTGGGTATCGAGCTGCACACGCGGCGGCGCAACCGGCTCAATGGGCATATTCGCGGCCTGGGGGAGCAGGGGCTGGAGATCGTCGTGGAACACAGCTTCGGCAATTGCCCGCAGTACATTCAATTGCGCCAGTTCGAACGGGTGACGCCGGTCGATCCGACACAACGGATCGTTCAGCGTGGCAACACCCTGGACCCACAGGCCACCGCGATGATTCGGGGCGCCGACACCTTCTTCGTCGCCAGCTATGTCGAGGTGGAGGGTGTCCGCTCGGTAGACGTTTCCCATCGCGGCGGGCAAAGCGGGTTCGTCCAGGTGGAGGGCGACTGCCTGACCATTCCGGACTTTGCCGGCAATCTGTTTTTCAACACCTTGGGCAATCTGTTGGTCAATCCGCGAGCCGGCTTGCTGTTCATCGATTTCAACACCGGCGACCTGCTGCAACTGAGTGGTCGTACTGAAATCATTCTCGACGGTCGGCAGGTGAAAGCCTTCCAGGGCGCCGAGCGGCTGTGGACGTTCCACGTGGAACATTTCGTGCGTCGGCCAGCCGGTTCGACCTTGCGCTGGAAGTTCGAAGGTTTCTCCCCCAACAGCCTGATGACCGGCAATTGGCAGCAAGCCGCTGCCCGTTTGCAGGCCGAAGCCTTGGGCAATAGCTGGCGGCCGTTGCGGATCGAACGGATTGTGGAGGAAAGCCGGAATATCCGTTCGCTTTACCTGGGGCCGGCCGATGGTGCGGGGAGCCCGTTGTTTCAGGCCGGGCAGCATCTGCCCTTGCGATTCAACGTCGCCGGGCAAACCCATATTCGTACCTACAGTCTGTCCAGCGCGCCGTCGGATTCATTTCTGCGGATCAGTGTGAAACGGGACGGCTTGGTGTCGTCGCATGTCCACGACCATTTGCAGGTGGGTGATGTGCTCGAAGCGCGTGCGCCGCAAGGGCACTTCACGGTTGCGCCGAGTGCGCCGCGTCCGTTGGTATTGCTTGCGGCGGGTGTGGGTATCACGCCGTTGCTGTCGATGCTGCGGGAGGTTGTGTATCAGGGCAAGCGCACGCGGCGGATGCGCCCAGCGGTGCTGTTTCTCAGTGCCCGCTCGCTGGCGGAATTGCCGTTCACCGACGAACTGGCTGAGCTGGTGGCGGACGCCGGGGAAACGGTGCAGGTGCTGCGCTTGCTGAGTCAGCCGGAAACCCAGGCGGTGCAGGGGAAGGATTACGATGTTCGCGGCCGCCTGAGTGCCGAGGTCATGCAGCAGCTGTTGCTGATCGACGACTACGATGCCGTGGATTTCGTGCTCTGCGGACCGCGTGGTTTCACCCAGGGTTTGTACGATCAACTGCGTGACAGGGACATCCGTGACGAACAGATCCATGCCGAGACGTTTGGGCCTTCGACACTCCGTCGGCAGTTGGATCCCGGGGTTGAGCCGATCGAACAGCCGCCGATCGCCACGGTTGCCGTGCCGGTGCTGTTCAACCAGTCGGCGAAGGAAGCCCGTTGGCAGCCGCAGGGCGCCAGCCTGCTGGAGCTGGCGGAAAGCCGTGGCTTGCGTCCGGAATTCAGTTGCCGGGGTGGCTCATGCGGGACCTGCAGTACGCGCCTGATCAGTGGGCAGGTGCATTATCCGCATCCACCGGCGCAGTTGCCGGGGGAAGGGCAGGTGTTGATCTGTTGCGCAGTACCGGCTCAGAGCGAGGAACCGTTGGTGCTGGATCTCTGAACCATAGGGTTGTAGGTGGTGCCCTGCAGGAGCGGACTTGCCCGCGAAAGCGTGCTCAGGGCCGGCAAAAGCTTCGCGGGCAAGCCCGCTCCTACAGGTGGGTAAACCCTGCGAACAGGGTCATCCCATTCGCAGCAACCTGATCCATCTTAGCGGCGCAGGCTGGTGTCGACCTGGCTCATCCGGCTGCGCAGGGTGAACACACCGTCACCCGACAGAATCGCGCCACGGGCGAACAGGCGGCCGTTCTCCCAGTTTGAGAGGCCCAGCTCCGGCTTGTTCAGCGCGTATTGCCCATCGACCCAGCGGGTGAATCCGTCACCGACGAAGGGCGCATTGATGCTGTTGTAAAAGTAGTCATGCGCCTGGCGATCAGCGCTGAGCAGTGACACGGTGAACTGCGGGCTGTAACGATTGAACAGGGCGATGGCCTGATCCAGATCGTCGACGATCTTCAGGCTGACTTCCGGCGTGTCTTCCCATTCCCACTCGCGTCCCAGTTGCTCTTCAGGCAGGACCTCGGTCTGGGCTTCCTGTTGATCGCCCTCGGCACGACGAACCTGTACCCGCGCCTGCAACCACTGTTCGGGCAGCACGCCTTCGTCGCCGCTGACGATATGCAGCTTGCAGCTCTGGCCTCGGGCCTTGCCGGCCTGGGTCAGGGCCTCCAGAAATACCGGCACCAGCTCTACCGCCCGTTGGCGGTGGATCACGCAGACGTTCAGCGTGTTGCACACCTTGCGGTCGAGGGAGTGGCGCACCACCTCGGCAAAACGCGCCGTGTCGGCATCCTGGTGAGCGACCAGCCAGGCACCGCCGGTGCCGTGCAGGCTGACGACCGTACCGGCCTGTTGGGCGATGCCGCCGAGTTGTTTCACCGCATGGCCCGAACCGCGCGCCACGGCCAGGGACAGACGACGGTCGGCGAACATGGCCCAGCCCGCCGCGCGGTCGAGGCTTTCCACCAGCGACACCGCACCCGCCGGCAAGCCGGCTTCACGCAGCGCCGGTTGTAGGGCGTGCCTGACGATCGCCTGGGCGGTACCGAGGGCATCGCTGCCGATGCGCAGCACCGCAGTATTGCCGGTGCGCAGAACGCCGGCGGCATCGGCGAAGACGTTGGGTCGGCCCTCGAAAACGAAGGCCACAACCCCGAGCGGCGCAACCACCTGTTCGACTTTCCAACCTTCATGTTCCACGGATTCACGCACCCGGCCACGAATCAGCGGCGCATCGCGCCAGGCCCGCAGCCCGGCAATCATGTCGCGGCGCATGGCTTGGCTGGTGGCCAGCCGCGTGGTGGAGCGGCCCAGCGCCTGGGCCCGGGCCAGGTCCGACTGGTTCGCCGCCTCGATCAAGGCCCAGGATTCTTCGGCCTCCAGGTACCCGGCGAACAGATCGAAGAAGCGGCTGATGGCCTCGTCCGAAACCTGTGCCAGGGCGGTGAAGGCGCTTTGGGCCGCATCGATGGCGCCTGCGGCGAGCTGCTGCACCGATTGCGGGATCAGCAGCAATTCGCCGCTGCTCTGATCGACCAGCAGGTGATCACCCGGCTGGAAACGCTCGGCCAATTCCGGCGGCACCGGGGAAACCCGATTACCCGCATAGAGAATGGGAGTGCCGGCGATAAGACGATCGAGCGTGCTGGTCATGGTGACTGAACTTGCCTGAATAAATGAGGAATGAAATGTATAAGAAAAACGCCGTCGTCTCACCTGCTAACGGCGTTTGTCATGAACGAAGCTTCAGGCTTGCTGGATGAAGGCCAGGCGCGCGGCAAAGCCGATCAGCAGGCCGCCGAACAGCCATTGCTGCAGGCGCTGCGCCCGCGGGTTGCTGTCCAGCCAGCGGCCGATCCAGGCGCCTGTCAGGGCATAGGCGCTGTCGAACAGCAGACCGACCACCACCAGCGTCGTACCCAGTGCGAGGAACTGGGCGCCGACGGCGCCAGCCTGGGCATCAATGAACTGCGGCAGCAGCACCGAACAGAACAGCAGCGCTTTGGGGTTGAGCAGATTGGTCAGCAGCCCCTGGCGAAAGGCGCCACGCCAACCCAGTCGAAGGGCGCTTGCGGCCTGGGCGTCGCCCCCCAGGCTGGCGAGCGTGCCGGGGCGCAGCATGCGGATACCGATCCACAGCAGGTAGGTGGCGCCTGCCAGGCGCACCAGGTCGAAGGTCCACGGGGCCGCCTTGAAAAGCGCCGCCAGGCCCAGGGCAGCGAGGCCGATATGGCAGGCGCGGGCGATGGCCAGGCCCAGTGCAGTGGTGAGCGCCAGGGTGCGCCCATGACGGGCGCCGGTTTGCAGCAGCAGGATCATGTCGGGGCCGGGAAGCAGATAGACCATCGCCAGCGCGAGCAGGTAGAGGAACATCGTGGCTGTTCTCCTGGTTGAGTGGGGGGACAGGCAAAAGTCTATGCTGGAAGGCCGGGACAGGTGCTTGCGTATTCGACCCGGAATAGGCTTAGACTTGGCACAAAATACCAACAGTGAATATTCCGGTAGTCAGATATGCCAAAACTGAAACTCGATGCCTACGACCGGAAAATTCTCGCCGCGCTGCAACGCGATGGCCGCCTGAGTAATGTCGAACTGGCCGATGAGATTGGCCTGTCGGCTTCGCCGTGCCTGCGTCGGGTGCGCATGCTCGAAGAAGCCGGGGTGATTCGCGGTTACCAGGTGAGCCTGGACCGGGATGAAGTCGGACTGGGGCTGACGGTGTTCGTTGGGGTCAAGGTCGAGCGGCACCACGAGGCTGACGCCGAAGCCTTTCGGCTGGCGGTCACGGCCTTGCCCCAGGTGATCTCGGCGTTCCTGGTGTCCGGCGAGTCGGACTTCCTGCTACAGGTGGTGGTCCCTGACCTGCGTGCCTACGAACGTTTTCTTACCGGCGAACTGCTACGCCTGCCAGGTGTGCGGGACATTCGCAGCAATTTCGCGATCCAGGCGGTGAAGACGCCCGGACCGCTGCCGCTCGATCACCTTCCCACCTGAGCCTAGGCCTGGTCCCTCAGGTCCACCAGTAGCGCACCAGGTGGAAGAAGATCGGTGCGGCGAAGCACACCGAGTCCAGGCGATCGAGCATGCCGCCATGGCCTTCGATCATGTGGCCCCAGTCCTTGACCCCGCGATCACGCTTGATCGCCGACATGACGATGCCGCCAGCGAAGCCCAACAGGTTGATCAACAGAGCGATCAGCAACGCCTGCCAGGGCTTGAACGGGGTGATCCAGAACAGCGCACAGCCGATCAGCGAGGCCAGGGCGATACCGCCGACGAAGCCTTCGACGGTCTTCGAGGGCGACAGGTTGGGGGCGATCTTGCGCTTGCCGAACAGCTTGCCGCAGACGTACTGCAGCACGTCCGACAGTTGCACCACGATCACCAGGTAAGCGATCAGCAGCAGGTTGCGGCCTTCGTAGCCGGCAATGTCGAGGGTCAGCAGCGCCGGCACGAACGACACGCAGAACACCGCGATCATCAGGCCCCATTGCACCTTCGAGGCGCGTTCCAGGAAGTGCGTGCTGTCGCCGCCCAGCGACGCGAGGATCGGCAGCAGCAGGAACACATAGACCGGGATGAAGATCGAGAACAGGCCGTACCAGTCGGAATAGATCAGCAGGTACTGCAACGGCAGCGCCAGATAGAACGCCGCCACCAGCGCCGGGTAGTCGCTGCGCCGCGTCGGCGTCAGGGTGAGGAACTCGCGCAAGGCATAGAACGACACCGCGTAGAACAACAGGATCACCGCGCCGGTACCGAGCCAGAAGGCGGTGCCGATCACCAGCACCATCACCCACCAGGCGTTGATCCGCGCGTTGAGGTTGTCGATGACCGCGTTCGGGGTGTCGCCGGCGCGCCGTTTCAGGACAAAGCCGATCAGCGAAGCCAGGACCAGGATCATGCCGATCCCGGCGAACAACATCAGGGTCTGCCTATCCATTTCAGTGTTGCTCCGGTGCCAGGGTCAGCAGCGCGTCGCGGCTGCGTTGCAGGAAATATTCTTTGCTTTCGTCGTCTTCCAATTGCAGCGGAGCGCCAAAGCTGGTGGTGCACAACAGTGGCAGCGGCAAGACCCGGCCCTTGGGCATGACCCGGTTGAGGTTGGCGATCCACACCGGAATCAGTTGCGCCTGTGGATAAGTCCGCGCCAAGTGGAAAATCCCGCTCTTGAACGGCAGCAGGCCCTCGTCCTGATTGCGCGTGCCTTCAGGAAAGATGATCAGCGAGTGACCTTGTTCCAGGGCATCGAGCATCGGTTGCAGAGGGTTATCCCCAGGCTCCTTGCGTTCGCGGTCGATCAGCACGCCATTGAAGACCCGGCGGATGATGTAGCGGCGCAGCAGGCTTTTATTCCAGTAATCGGCGCCGGCAACCGGCCGGGTGAGTTTGCGCAGCTCCCGCGGCAACGAGGCCCAGAGCAGCACGAAGTCGCCATGGCTGCTGTGATTGGCGAAGTAGATCCGTTGCACCGGGTCGGGTCCGCAACCTATCCACAGGCTGCGGGCGCCGGTGATCAGACGCGCGGCGGAAGTGATGAGGGTGGCTACCACGGGTTCGAGCATGACGATTCCTTATCCGGCGAAAGGCAGCCAGGGGCTGGCCAGGATGACGATCAAGGGTGCAACTATTTGCAGCACCAGCCACAGGACCTGACGCTTGAGCAGGCGCAGCGCACCGCGGCTGCGTTCGTGCCAGGGCCGGTTGAGCGATTGTCGCGGTTGCAGGCCCAGGCCCTGCAACGCGGTATCCAGGGCCTCGGTGCGGTCGCCCAGGGCACTCGGGTCGCCGGCCATCAACTGGAACAGGTCGGCGTCGAAGGCGACCCTGAACGCCCAGTATTTCTGCAGCAGCCCCGACAGCAGCAGCCACAGGCCGAGCCCCAGGCACCACAGACTGAGTGTGCCGATCAGCAGCGGGGCCAGGCCCAGCAGCACGCCGAGCAGCGTCAGCCCTGTGGATAACTGATCCAGCGAGCGACCCCGGCGCAACAGGCTGGCGACGACTTGCAGGGGCATATCAGCGGACATCGGCGATCCTCGGGTGGGCGGGTGCCGCAGCCGGTTGCAGGTGGATCATCGCTTCCAACGCCTGCCGGTGTGTCGGCTGCAGAACCACGCCAGGGCGTGCCGCGCGGATCAGCGCCAGGGCCTCGTCGAGATCTTTGACCCGGCCACTGTGCAGCAGCCAGGCCGCGACGGCCGTGGCACTGCGCGAATAACCCAAGGCACAGCAGACCAGCAGCGGCCCGTGCTCGCGCAGTTGTTCGATGCTCAGCGCGGCCTCCCGGCATTGTTCGGCAGAAGGCGCGACCAGATCCAGTACCGGAATGTGGCGATAGGCTTGGCCCTGCGGGTGCAGGGGCAGTTCAGCGCAGAGGTCGACAATCGCCTTGAACGGGCCGGCCTTCAGTTCAGCCCGGTTTGGCAGGCGTCCGAGCCAAAGGTTATCCACAACCGGGTCGGGTTGTGGATGAGATCTTGTCCACAGCCGGGAATTGATCCAGGCCGCAGCCCGGTAGGGTGCGAACAGCCAGCGCGCAGCCGGGCTCAGGCTGCCATCGGCGCGTTTCTGGAAACCCGCTGCGCCGAACAGCGCGTAGTTGAGGGCCACCAGCGCCACGGCCAGCGCCGGCCAGAACAGCCACAATGCGGTGCCGGCGAAGTAGCCCGCGAACGCCGCCAGCAGCAGCGCCGCCAGCCCGTAGCGGGTCGCCAGTCGCAGGCGTTGTCCGTCGCCGGCCAGGCGCGCCATCGCCAGTGGGTTGGGGCGATCGTCCGGCCACAGCCAGACGCACAGCCAGCCGGCCAGCGCGCCGGTCGGCACGTCGATGAAGTGGTGTTGATAAGTGGTCAGCACCGACACGCCGATCAACGCGAACCAGCCGTGCACCAGCCAGCGCCCGGCACCGTTGAAATGCCGGCGGTACATGACCCACAGGATCACCAGCAGGGCGATATGCAGCGACGGCGCCTGGTTGAACGGCTTGTCGAACCCCGCCAGCACGGCGAACAGCCAGCCGAACACGCCATCCAGTGGTGGCCGGGCGAAGGTGAAGGTCAGTGGCCAGAGCAGGAAGCACGACACCGCGATGACCTGCGCCGTCAGCAGACGCAGGGCGTGCCGGTCCAGTTCGCGCTTGCTGCGCGGCAGCAGCAGCGACAGGCCATACAGCAGGTCGATGGACCAGTAGGGCACGATGGTCCAGGCCCAGAACGGTATCTGGTGTTCCCAGCCAAACACATAGGTGCCGACGTCAGTGCGCTGGGCCGTGTACCAGGTGGCGAAGCCGTAACTGCTGAAGAACAACGGCGCCAGCAGCAATAGCCAGAGCACGGCGCGCTTGAGCAGACCGGCTTCGCGCGCGGTGGTGTCCATCATTGCACCCGTTGCGCCAGGGAGACGCTGAAGATCCCCCACTCATCGACCCGTTGGGTGATCTTGCGGAAACCGGCGGCTTCCACCAGCTGGTCCATCTCCGCCTGGCTGCGCCGGCGCATGACCCAGGCCTGGCCCTGGCGGTGACTGGTCAGGGCACGGGCGATCAGTTCCAACTGCGGGTGCCAGGGTTGCCCGGTGTAGACCAGGTAGGCGCCCGGTTCGCAGGCTTCGGCCAACCCGGCGAGGGAATTGCCGACCATGCCGTTGTCGGTGAACAGTTCATACAGCCCCGACACCACCGCCAGGCTCGGCTTGGGGTCCAGCGCGGCGAGGTCGGCGCGGTCGAAGGCGTCGCCCTTGACGAAGCGGGCGATGTCGCCCAATCCCTTTTCGGCGATCAGCGCGCTACCGTCGCGCACGTTGATATCGCTGTAGTCGCGCAGCAGGATCGACTCCGGCAGTGGCGTGACCCCTTGCAGGGCTTCGAGGATGTAGCGCCCATGGCCAGCGGCGATGTCGACGATGCGCACTTCGCGGCCCTGTTCGCGCAATTGCGCCATGGCCTGGCGCAGCAGCTCCTCGACGTGCAGCTTGCGTTGGCGGATGCCGCGCCAGCCGATGGAGTTCAGGTAGTTCTGGTCGATCATCCGGCCCAGCGCCGTCTGCCCGGTCGGCTGGTTGCGATAGACGTAGTCCAGGGTGCTGCCGGAGTCGAAACCGGTGTCGAAACCAAGCTTGACCCCGGCCGACAATTTGCCGCCCACCGCCATGCTGGCGCGGGTCAGGCGCCAGTACAGGTCGCGTGGCGAGTTGTGCGGCAGTGGCGCGGACAGCGCTTCCGACTCGGCGCAGGTTTCACCGATGCGGTCGGCATCGAGCAGGTTGGGGCGGTTGACCGGCGTCAGGAAGCCCTGCTCGATGAAGCGCCGGGCGCGGCTGACTGCCAGGTGCCGGTCGCGTTCGCCGAGGGTGTCGTGGAAGAACCCCGGCAACACGTGCAGTTCCTTTTTCAGGCTGCCCAGGCGCTGGAAGAACTGCTCCTGCGGTTTACGATGGACCACGAAGTCGGCACCGGAAATCAGCAGTTGGGTCGGTACCTGGATCGCATTGGCATCGGCCACCACCCGTTCGGCGGCTTCATAGAGGCCGAGCAGCACATTCACCGAGATCGCCTTGGTGATCAGCGGGTCGCTGTCGTAGGACGCAATACGTTGCGGGTCATGGCTGAGAAACTTGGCCTTGACGTAGCTGTTGACGAAGAAGTTGCCGCGAAAGCGCCGCATCAGCGCCAGCCCCGGCCGGGCGAACGGTACGTAGAGCTTGACCTTGAACGCAGGCGAGGCGAGCACCAGCGCGCGGATCTTCGGGGCGTAGTCGTGGACCCAGGTGGCGACGATCACCGCGCCGACACTCTGGGCGACTACCGCGATATTTTCCTCGGCGATGCCGAAGGTGGCGCCCAGGTGATCGCAGAAGGTCTGCACGTCGCGCACGCTGGTGGCGAAGCTCGGGCTGTCGCCGCGCGCGCCGGGTGACTGGCCGTGGCCTCGGGCATCCCAGGCGAAGAAATCGAATTCCGGCAGATTCAGTTCATCCACCAGGTGGGCAATCCGTCCGGAGTGCTCGTGGCCACGGTGGAACAGCAGGATGGCCTTGCGCGGCTCGCCGGCGACCGGCGCGCTGGCCGGCCAGTGGCGATAAAACAGCTCGACGCCATCGTGGGTGCTGAAGGTCTGGTTGTGTTCGTCGCGCATCGCTATGTCCTTTTGCCGTGTCGCAGATCTGGAGAGAGCCCGTAGGGAGCGGGTCCGGGGTTGCGGATCAGTAGGTTCAGCCGGCTTCTTTCAGACCCTGGCGGACACGATTGATCAGTGTGACCACCAGTAATGCCGCCATCAGCAGGAACAGGCCGTTTATCCACAGGGCGTTGAGCAGCCCGAGGGCGACGCCGGTGGCGACCACGCCAAGGGCAAAGGCCCGGTCACTCTTGCCCATCGGGCCGTCATAACGGCGCGAAACGCCGACCAGCGGCCCCATCACGCCAGCGTATTCACTGAACAGCGCGAACAGGGTCACCAGCAGCACCGCTGGCAGGCTGACCCCGGGTAACAAGGCAAAAGGCAGGATCAACGCGCTGTCGGCGATGATGTCGCACAATTCGTTCAAGTAGGCGCCGAGCTTCGACTGCTGGCCGAACTCGCGGGCCAGCATGCCGTCGATGGCGTTCAGCGCCATGCGCAGGATCATCCACAACGGGATGATCGCGAATACCCAGGCGTGGCTGGCGAAGGTGGCAACCAGCGCGCCGACCAGCAGGGAGATCAATGCCGCGCTGAGAGTGACCTGGTTGGCGGTGGTGCCATTGTCGAAAAGACGCTGGACCACGGGCCGCAACAGGTTCTGAAAGCGGGGTTTGAGCTGGTAGATCGAAGGCATGGAAGCGACGGTCCTTGTCTGAGAGGGCGAGGGTCCGGAAGGGGCGGATTCAGGCACTGCCGTTTATCGGCGAAGTGGATGGATTATTGCCACAAATGCTTAACGCTGACATTAGCTTCGGAATAAAAATCCGTGCAGTCATGCACATTCAAGAAACAAACTTTGCAGGGGCGGGGTAAAAGGCGGCTGGCTGCAGCCTGAATCCAGTCGTAAGCCGCTGGATTCAGGTGCTGGAGTGATTAGACTGATATCTTATTGCCACTATTGCTCAGTGCGGGATCTTCCAGGTACGTGACCTGGGGATGGCGCGCGTCGCTATGGAAGCTGATACGCGGACCTCGAACCGTAATCAGGTTGGCGTCGACTTTTATGCAAAGTGTCTGGCCGCTCTTGAAGGTCAGGCGATGGACGTTCTCATTGTCTTCCTGGCGTATTTCATGACTGATGACATCCAGCAGGTTATTCAGTGCCAGGCGTGAACCGGGTTGATTGATGGTCAGGCAACTGATCCCGCTGTGATTGCCGAAAGACCCGGAAGGCGGTTGGAAGAAACAATACTGATTCAGATCACGACTCATGGCAGCTCCGTCGTTGGGGTGCGGGCTGAGTGTTGGCGATATTATGGTTCACCAGCACGCACAATGGGGTGTCAAGTGTGTTTGCCGTTTGGCATATAGTTATAAATTATTGCAACTCATCGGTTTTACCTCATTGTTATCCACAATGGACATCGTGCCGGGATGTGCCGTGGATAATCGTTTGCAGGCTTGTGTTGCCGGGTCTCCGGGGTCTTCCGACGTTGCGGTTTTAGTGGGGTGGGGTATGAAAGTCCCGACAAATATCGTCCGGATGTTCGGATGTTAGTCACTGAGGATTGACCAATCAAGCTGCTCTCTTGTTGGATTTTGTTACATTGCGCTGGGCTTTAGTTTATAGGCTCGGTTTTATCTGTAGGACTTATATATTGTGAGTGTAAGTAATGTCTGGGGAGATGAATCAGTATTAAGGAAATTTCCTTTTTATGCGGGGTTCATCCGCTTCTGGACGATTCTCGTCATGGGGTTTCATTCATAACAGTGCTGGAGCACTACGGGATGGCGCAGGGCGCATAAAAACCGGTTCTTGGACGGAAAATTCATCTTTTCTGTTATAAGGTAACTAAATATTTCAAAGGTGCCTGCTGGCGCAGCGACCTGACGTCAGCGTCGGGTCGCCGGCTATTTGGACGATGGATGACCTCGGTGCTGGCATCGGGTCTGGAGTGGACATGCAAGTGGATCTTGAAGCATCGCGGGCCGGTTTGCAGGGCCTGCCGCGCTTCCAACGGGCGGGTGTGCAGGTCCGCCAACTGCGCCGCCTGAGCATGGGCCTGGCGGGACTGGCGCTCAGTGGCCTGGTGCTGGGGTTCTTTGTCGGGCTGTTTGCGCCGGTGTCGATCTGGCCGACATTGTTGAACAACAACGCGGCGGCCTTGCTGGTGCTGGTCGCGGCCTTGCAGTCGGCGGCCGGCGTGGCGCGCTGGCGCGAGCAGGCCAGCGCCCCCGCAGACGTTGCGCCTGGCGATGCTGCGGGCATGGCACCGATGGAGCCCCTGGGCGCCTACGAGCGCCTGCTCGTCCGCCTGGAGGGCCTGTGGCGCAACGCTTTGGCGCAGATCGGCGCGGCGACGTTGTGGCTGGCCGGTTGGGCCTTGTTGGCGCTGGTGAGTGTCGAACAGACCTGGAACCTGACGCTGGCTGGCGCGAATATGGGCCTGAGCGGCTCCGTGGCGGCGGCCCTGGGGTTGCTGCTGGCGTTTGCCCTGCTGGTGCTGGAGCGCCAGTTTGCCCAGGCCCCTGCGGTTGAGTGGCCGGAAGCCGGGGCTCTGGCCCGGCTCGTCAGGGTGGCGATCGTCGTTCAGGTGCTCAGTGCCCTCTGCCTGTTGTTCAGCGGCCCGCAAAGCCTGTGGCCAGCCCGCCTGCTGACGCTGCTCGGGCTGTTGCCAGCACTGGTCGCGGCAGAGCTGCTGTTGCGGGCGCTATTGTCGCTGTTCAGCCCCCGGCGTGACAGCCTGGAACCGCGTCTGGTGGCAATCAGCTTCATTGCCGGCCTGCTGCGCTGGCCGCCACAACCGCTGCTGGCGTTGCAGGACGAATTACATAACCGCTTCGGCATCGACCTGCGCCAGATCTGGGCTTTCAGCTATATGCGCCGGGCGTTCGCGCCAGTGCTGCTGGTGGTGCTGGCGGTGGGTTGGTTGTTGAGCGGGGTCAGTGAGGTACCACTGCAGGGACGGGGCATCTACGAACGTTTCGGCAAGCCGGTGGAGGTTTTCGGCCCCGGGTTGCATGTTGGCCTGCCCTGGCCGTTGGGCCGGGTGCTGGCGGTGGAGAACGGTGTCGTGCATGAGTTGGCCACCAGCGTCGATGCCGCCGCTGGCGCCGAGCCCGAACCGGCCGAAGGTCTGCCACCGGCCAGCGCCAACCGTCTGTGGGACGCCAGTCACGTGAACGAAAAATCTCAGGTGATCGCCAGCAGCAGTGGCGACCGACAGGGTTTCCAAGTGGTCAACATGGACGTGCGCTTCGTCTATCGCATCGGCCTGAGCGACCAGGCGGCGCTGGCCGCCACCTACAACAGTGCCGACGTTCCCACGCTGATCCGCAGCACTGCCAGCCGGGTGCTGGTGCATGATTTCGCCTCGCGGACCCTCGATGGCCTGCTCGGTGAGCAGCGCACGGCATTGGCCGAGGATATCGGTCGGGCGGTGCAGGCCGACCTGCAGCGCCTGGACAGCGGCGTGGAGATCCTCGCCACGGTGGTCGAGGCGATCCATCCGCCGGCGGGGGCGGCGAACGCCTATCACGCGGTGCAGGCGGCGCAGATCAGCGCCCAGGCATTGATTTCCCGCGAGCGCGGCGCCGCCAGCGAACAGGCCAACCAGGCGCAACTGCAGGCCAGTGTCGTCCAGGACCAGGCCCTGGCCAGTGCCCAGGAGATACAGGCCGGTGCCCGTGCGGCGGACCTGCGCTTCAGCGCCGAACGCCAGGCTTATGCCCAGGCCGGCCGGGCCTTCGTGCTGGAGCAGTACCTGGCACAACTGAGCCAGGGGCTGGCCAGGGCCAAGTTGCTGGTGCTCGATCACCGTCTGGGCGGCAACAGTGCGCCCACCCTCGATCTGCGTTCATTCACGCTGCCGGCCGACCCGATGCCTGCGCGTAAAGCCGTTCAGCAAGGAGTCACCCCGTGAGCCTGTCCCACTCCCATTCCCACGAGTCGCATGCTCATCACGATCATGCCGGTCACCCTCACGGGCATCACCATCACGGCCACCATCACCACGGTGATGCCGGCAGCGGCGGGCCCTTTCCGTGGCGCCGCATGGGCTGGGCGCTGCTGCTGATCCTGTTCGCGGTCGCCGCGGCGAGCCTGGTGCAGGTGCGTTCCGGCGAGGCCACGGTGATCACCCGTTTTGGCAACCCGTCGCGGGTGCTGCTCGAACCCGGCCTCGGCTGGCGCTGGCCGGCACCGTTCGAAGCGGCGATTCCGGTTGACCTGCGTCTGCGCACCACCTCCAGTGGCCTGCAGGATGTCGGAACCCGCGACGGCCTGCGGATCATCATCCAGGCCTACGTGGCCTGGCAGGTCCAGGGCGACCGGCAGAACGTCGAGCGCTTCATGCGTGCGGTGCAGAACCAGCCGGACGAAGCGGCGCGGCAGATCCGTACGTTCGTCGGCTCGGCACTGGAAACCACTGCCGCCAGTTTCGACCTGTCGAGCCTGGTCAACACCGACGCCAGCCAGGTCCGCATTGCCGATTTCGAGGCGCAGTTGCGCCAGCAGATCGACCAGCAACTGCTGTCGACTTATGGTGTGCGGGTCTTGCAGGTCGGGATCGAGCGCCTGACGCTGCCTTCGGTGACGCTGACGGCGACGGTCGACCGGATGCGCGCGGAACGGGAAACCATCGCCACCGAGCGTACGGCGATCGGCAAGCGCGAGGCCGCGCAGATCCGCTCTGCCGCCGAGCGCGATGCGCGCATTTTGCAGGCCGAGGCGACGGTCAAGGCCGCCGATATCGAGGCGCAATCACGGGTCGAGGCGGCGCAGATCTATGGCCGGGCCTACGCTGGCTCGCCGCAGTTGTACAACCTGCTGCGTTCGCTGGACACCCTTGGCACGATCGTCACGCCGGGCACCCGGTTGATCCTGCGCACCGACGCCGCGCCGTTCCGGGTGCTGGTCGATGGGCCGCCCACAGCGCTCGACAAGGCTGAAGGCAAGGCCGGGTCGCAACCATGAGTGAGCACCCACAGCAACCGAGAGGCCTCGACAGCCCGTGGATCCAGGCAGGACGCCTGGCGTTTCTCGGCCTGTACGCGGTGACCGTGCTGGCGGCGCTGGCCTGGGCTTTTTCCAATGTCCGGCAGATCGACCCGCAGGAGCGTGCGGTGGTCCTGCGCCTCGGTGCGCTGGAGCGCATCCAGAATGCCGGGTTGCTGCTGGCCTGGCCGCGTCCGTTCGAACAGGTGGTGATCCTGCCGGCGGCCGACCGGGTGATCGAACGCCGCGTCGAGGGTCTGCTGCGCTCCGATGCCGCGTTGCAGGCTGATCGTCAGGCGACCCCGACGGTGCCGGTCACCGATGCCCTGGCCGGCTCCGGTTACCTGCTGACGGGCGACGCTGGCGTGGTGCAACTGGATGTCCGGGTGTTCTACAAGGTGACCGACCCCTATGCCTTTGTGTTGCAGGCCGACCACGTGCTGCCGGCTCTGGACCGGATCGTCACCCGCAGCGCGGTGGCCCTGACCGCTGCGCGGGACCTGGACACCATCCTGGTGGCCCGTCCCGAGCTGATCGGCAGCGACAGTCAGGCCGCCGAACGACGCGAGCGCCTGCGCGGCGATCTGCTGCAAGCGGTCAATCGGCGCCTGGCCGAGCTGGCGGCCAGCGGGCAGGGGATTGGTCTTGAAGTGGCGCGGGTCGATGTTCAGTCGAGCCTGCCGGGCCCTGCGGTGAACGCGTTCAATGCCGTGCTGACCGCCAGCCAGCAAGCCGACAAGGCCGTAGCCAACGCCCGTAACGAAGCGGCCAAGCTCAACCAGTCGGCGACCCAGGACGCCGACCGCCTGGTCCGGGTCGCCGAAGCCCAGGCCAGCGAGCGTCTGGCCAAGGCCCAGGCTGACACGGCGACGGTGGCAAGCCTCGCCAAGGCGCAACAGAACGGCAGCGATCCGGGCCTGTTGTTGCGGCTCTACCGCGAACGCCTGCCGAAGATTCTCCAACAGGCCGGGTCGGTGACCACGGTCGACCCTCGGGACGATTCCCGCCTGATCATCCAGGGAGCTGAACAATGAGTGCGACCCTCGCGGCCAATCCGCCGGCCAGCCTGCTCAGCAGCGCCGAACAACGCAACGCGGCCCGCCAACTGCTGCTGGCGATGCTCGCCCTCGGCTTGCTGGGGCTCGGCCTGGTATGGCGCTGGCTGGCGCCCGGGCAGGTCGGAGTCAGCCAGCTGTTGCTCGGTTTCGCCTCGATCCTGGTGGCGGTGCCGGTGATGCGCTCGGCCTGGTACAGCCTGCGTTATCCGAGCCTGCACGGCATTACCGACCAACTGATCGCCCTGGCGATGCTTGGCGCCTGGGCCACCGGCGACCTGCTGACTGCCGCGCTGCTGCCGATCATCATGATTTTCGGCCACGTGCTCGAGGAGCGCAGCGTCATCGGTTCCCAGGAAGCCATCGATGCCCTGGGCCGACTGACCCGCAGCCAGGCGCGGCAGGTACAGGCCGACGGCAGCGTGCTTGAGGTGGATAACAGCCGCCTCAAGGCCGGCGACCGGGTGGAAGTGCGCGCCGGTGACCGGGTCCCGGCCGACGGCGTGGTGCTGTCGGGCCAGGCGAGTCTCGACACTGCGCCGATCACTGGTGAGTCGGTACCGTTGGAGGCGAGTGTTGGCGTCCAGGTGTTCGGCGGGGCGATCAACCTCGACGGCCTGCTGCGCATCGAGGTGACCCGCACCGGCCATGAGTCGACCCTGGGCAAGGTGATTGCGCTGATGCAGAGCGCCGAACGGGCGAAGCCGCCGATCACCCGCCTGCTGGAGCGTTATGCCGGGAGTTATCTGGTGCTGGTCCTGATGATCGCTGCGGTCACCTGGTTCATCACCCAGGATGCCCAGGCGATGCTGGCCGTACTGGTTGCGGCTTGTCCCTGTGCGCTGGTGCTGTCGGCGCCGGCCACGGCGATTGCCGGGATCGCCGTGGCGGCGCGGCATGGCATCCTGATTCGCAGCTCGGCGTTTCTCGAAGAGCTGGCCGACCTGACTTCGCTGGTGGTGGACAAGACCGGCACCCTGACCTACGGCAGCCTGCGTTTGCAGTCGCTGCAGACGACGGTCGAGGACCATGAACCATTGCTGCGCCTGGCGGCGAGTCTCGGATCGGCCAGCAGTCACCCGGTCAGCCGGGCGCTGGCCGGCCTGGTGGAGTCGGTCGAGCCTGTCGCCTTGAGCGAGGTGCAGGAGCGCCAGGGGTTGGGTGTGGTCGCCACCACTGCCCAGGGGCAGGCCGCGTTGGGGCGGCCGGAGTTGTTCAGCCAACTGTCGATCGCCACCGCGCCGGTGCCCGCGCACGACGGGCCGATTGCCGGGCTGGCCCTCGACGGCGAGTTCCTCGGCTGGCTGTTGCTCGCCGACAGCACCAAACCCGAGGCCCGCCATGCTCTGGCCGAGCTGCGTGAGCTGGGCCTGGGCCGGCAGCTGCTGCTGACCGGCGACCGCCAGAGCGTGGCCGACAGCCTGGCCCGGGAGGTCGGTATCAGCGATGTCGCCGCCCAGGCGCTGCCCGAAGACAAGCTCAAGCGGGTGCTTGGCGAGATCGACAGCGGCTTTCGGCCGATGGTGGTGGGGGATGGCATCAACGACTCGCTGGCGCTCAAGGCCGGGGTGGTCGGCGTGGCGATGGGGGCTGGCGGGGCGGATATCGCCCTGGCCTCGGCCGACGTGGTGCTGATCGGCAGCGACCTGCGCCGCCTGGGCACCTGCGTGCGCCTGAGTCGCCAGTGCCGGCGGACCTTGCAGGTCAATGTGGTGATCGGTCTGGGCTGGACCCTGGCGATCGTCGCTGCGGCGGCTTTCGGTTGGCTGGGCGTGGCGGGGGCGATGATCGCGGCGCTGCTGCACAACCTCAGCACCTTGCTGGTACTGGGCAATGCGGGGCGGTTGCTGCGCTTCCAGGAGCCGTTGCTCAAGCTGCCGGAGTCATCCCCATCCTGTAGGAGCCGGCTTGCTGGCGATAACCATTATTCAGTCGACAACGTGGCTGGCTGATACATCGCTATCGCCAGCAAGCCGGCTCCTGCAGGCCTTTTCGCCTACAGGTTCGCATTTCTTGCAGGCCAGCAGGCGAACCTCATCAATCGGGTCTATCATCCCGATAGGATGACAGTTTTCACACATGGGCTACCCTTTGTTCAGACGTCTGAAACAAGGGGGGATTACTCATGCTCGCGCAACTTCCACCGGCCTTACAGAATCTACAGCTACCGCTGCGTCTTAAACTCTGGGATGGCCATCAGTTCGACCTCGGGCCGCAACCTCGTATCACGATCATCGTGAAGGACCCACAACTCGTCGCGCAATTCAGCCATCCGACCCTGGACCTGCTCGGCAGTGCCTTCGTCGAAGGCCAGCTGGAACTCGAAGGATCGGTCAGCGAAGTCGTGCGAATCTGCGATGAGTTGAGCCAGGCCCTGCTGAACGACGAAGACGACCACCAGGTGCCGCGCCAGTCCCACGACAAGGCCACCGACGCGGCGTCGATTTCCTACCACTACGACCTGTCCAACGCCTTCTACCAGCTCTGGCTGGACCGCGACATGGTCTACTCCTGCGCCTACTTCGAAACCGCCAACGCCAGCCTGGAGGCGGCCCAGCAAGCCAAGTTCCGCCACCTGTGCCGCAAGCTGCGCCTGCAGCCGGGCGACTATCTGCTGGACGTCGGCTGCGGCTGGGGTGGTCTGGCGCGCTTCGCCGCGCGCGAATTCGGGGCCAAGGTGTTTGGTATCACCTTGAGCAAGGAACAACTGGCGCTGGCGCGGGAACGGGTGGTCGCCGAAGGTCTGCAGGACCAGGTCGACCTGCAGTTGCTCGACTATCGCGACTTGCCGCAGGATGCTCGCTTCGACAAGGTGGTCAGTGTCGGCATGTTCGAACACGTCGGCCACGCGAATCTGCGGTCGTACAGCAACATCCTGTTCGGCGCGGTGCGCGAGGGTGGGCTGGTGCTGAACCACGGCATCACCGCCAAGCACACCGACGGGCGTCCGGTCGGGCGTGGGGCCGGGGACTTCATCGACCGCTACGTCTTTCCCAATGGCGAGCTGCCGCACCTGTCGATGATCTCGGCCGCCGTCAGCGAGGTCGGGCTGGAGGTGGTCGATGTCGAGAGCCTGCGCCTGCACTACGCCAAGACCCTGAACCAGTGGAGTCAGCGCCTGGAGAACAACCTGGACGCCGCTGCCCGGCTGGTGCCGGAAAAGGCCCTGCGGATCTGGCGGCTGTACCTGGCCGGGTGTGCCTACGCGTTCGAGAAAGGCTGGATCAACCTGCATCAGATTCTCGCGGTGAAGCCGTTCGCCAATGGCAGCCATGACCTGCCCTGGACCCGCGCCGACCTGTATCGCTGAGGTCAGAGAATCGGCGAGATCAGCCGCGCGACCCGCATGCCCAGTTGTTGCAGGCGGTGGGTTTCCCGGCTGTCTTCGCGGGTGACTTCGTGGGCCAGGTCGAAGTCCTTCTCGAGCATCGTCTGCACCTCGCGGGCGAAGGCTTCGTCCACGGTCAGCAGCATCAACTCGAAATTCAGCCGGAACGAGCGATTGTCCAGGTTGGCGCTGCCGATTGCGCTGATTTCGTTGTCCACCAGCACCACTTTCTGGTGCAGGAAACCTGGCCCGTAGCGGAACACCCGGACGCCGGCACGCACCGCCTCGAAGGCATAGAGACTGGATGCGGCGTAGACGATCCGGTGATCGGGCCGTGACGGCAATAGCAGACGCACGTCGACGCCGCGCAGGACCGCCAGGCGCAGGGCGGCGAACACCGCTTCGTCGGGGATGAAGTACGGGCTGGTGATCCAGATCCGTTCGCGGGCGGCGTGAATGGCCTCGACGAAAAACAGCGAACAGGTTTCGAACGGGTCGGCCGGGCCGCTGGCGAGCAGTTGGCAGAGTATGCCGTCATCGGGGTAGGTGTCTGGCAGGATCAGCGGCGGTAGCTGGCGCGCGGCCCAGAACCAGTCTTCGGCGAACGACTCCTGCAGGCAGGCCACCACCGGACCACTGACTTGCACGTGGGTATCACGCCAGGGCGACAGTGGCGGTTTGGCACCGAGGTATTCGTCGCCGACGTTGTGGCCGCCGAGGAACCCGGTGAGCCCATCGACCACCACCACCTTGCGATGGTTGCGAAAGTTGACCTGGAAACGGTTGAGCCAACCGCTGCGGGTGGCGAACGCCTTCACCCGCACACCGCTTTCGCGCAGGCTGTCGACGTAGCCGTGGGGCAGGGCATGGCTGCCGATGCCGTCATACAGCAGGTAGACCTCGACCCCTTCGGCGGCCTTTTTTTTCAGCAGCGCCTGCAGGCGCCGGCCGAGGCGGTCGTCGTGGACGATAAAAAATTGCACCAGCACGGCATGACGAGCCTGCTCGATGGCCTGGAAAATCGCCTCGAAGGTGGCCTCGCCGTTGACCAGCAGGCGCACCTGATTATTGGCCAGGCACGGCATGCGGCCGAGCTTGGGCATTGCCCGCAGCGCGGCATAGGCCTGCGAGTTGCGCGCGGCCAGCGCTTCCTCGACCCAGGGGCGCCAGTTCAGGTCGGTGATGGCCTTGCGCATTTCCACGTTGGCCTGGCGGCGTGCCTGGATGTAGGCGTCGAAGGTGCTGCGGCCGAAGACCAGGTAGGGAATCAGCGTGAGGTAAGGCATGAAAATCAGCGACAGCGCCCAGGCGATCGAGCCCTGGGCGGTGCGTACGGTCAACACGGCGTGAATCGCCGCGAGGGTGCCGAGTGAGTGAATAAGGGCTATCAGATAGCCGAAGACATGGGGGCCGAAATAATCCATGGGGTCCTGATCCTGGAATCCTTGACGTCTAACAGACCATGTTCCGGCGCGATTGTCGCTATTTAATTCCTTACGCAACCCAAGCATGATTCTGACGTCTAAGCAGGACCATTTCTTAGGAGCTATACGATGAACCTTCGTCTGCCGGGTCTGGCCATTGCCTGTGCCTTTGTGATTCCCGTCGCCCAGGCGCAAGTGTTGCAGCCCGGCCTGTGGGAACTGACCTCCAGCAATGTGCAGGTGGAAAACCAGTCGCTGGATGTCGGCATGCTGTTGGGCGTGCTCAAGCAGAACACCACACCGGAGCAGCGGGCGGCCCTGGAAAAGCAGGGGATCAATCTGGGCGGGCAGGGCGTGCGGGTTTGCCTGACGCAACAACAGGTGGCGTCCGAATCGATTCCGTTGACCGATCCGCAATCCGGTTGCCAGCAGCAGGTCACCGAGCGCAACGGCCCGGACTGGAAATTCCGCTTCAGTTGTCCGAAAGCCCAAGGGGCGGGCACGGCGCATTTCGTCAGTGACCGCGAGTTCAACACCAAGGTCAGCGGTACTTTCAATGCCACCGGCGTCCAGCAGAATGGCAGCATGGACACCAAGGCGGTCTGGCTGGGGCAGGACTGCGGGGCGGTGAAGCCGCGTTCCTGATGACCGCAGGAACACGGACACCTTGTGGGAGCCGGCTTGCTGGCGATTACGATCTTTTAGCAACCTTCGCTGACTGATCCACCGCTATCGCCAGCAAGCCGGCTCCCACAGGTTTTGCTCCTGCAAGATGCGTGGCGTCAGGAAGAGAGGTTTTGCAGCAGGTCTTCGATATCCATCGTTCCCAGGTCCTCCCCCGTGCGGCGGCGCACACTGACCACGCCCGCCGCCTTTTCCTTCTCGCCGACCACCAGCAGATACGGCACCTTCTGCAGGCTGTGCTCGCGAATCTTGTACCCGACCTTCTCGTTACGCAGGTCCGCCACCGCTCGCAGACCCTGGGCCTTGAGCTGCTGGGCAATGCTGCGGGCATAGTCGGCCTGGCCCTCGCTGATATTCAGTACCACCGCCTGGCACGGTGACAGCCACAGCGGCAGGGCGCCGCTGTAGTGCTCGATGAGGATACCGATGAAGCGCTCCAGCGAACCGAACAGCGCCCGATGCAGCATCACCGGTCGCTGGCGTTCGCCGTTTTCGCCGATGTAGCCGATATCGAAGCGCTCCGGCAGGTTGAGGTCGACCTGCAAGGTCCCGCATTGCCAGTCGCGGCCGATGGCGTCGCGCAGCACGAATTCCAGTTTCGGCCCGTAGAAGGCGCCTTCACCGGGATTGACCCGGTAATCGATGCCCATCCGGCCCAGGGCGCCGATCAAGGCGCCTTCGAGCTGGTCCCAGGTGTCGTCGCTGCCGATGCGGTTGAGGGGGCGGGTCGAGAGTTTCACCACGACCTCGTTGAAGCCGAATTCGCGATAGATATCGAACACCAGCGCCATCGCCGTTTCACATTCGGCCTGCATCTGCGCCGGCGTGCAGAAGATATGCGCGTCGTCCTGGGTGAAGTGGCGCACCCGCAGCAGCCCATGCAAGGCGCCGGACGGTTCGTAGCGGTGCACCTTGCCGAACTCGGCGATCCGCAGTGGCAGGTCGCGGTAGCTCTTGAGACCGTGGCCGAAGATCGACACCGCGCCCGGGCAGTTCATCGGTTTGAGGGCGAAAACCCGCTGGTCCTCGGTCGTGGTGGTGAACATGTGGTCACAGTAGTTCTGCCAGTGCCCGGAGGTTTCCCACAGACCGCGGTCCATCACGTCCGGGGTATTCACTTCGACATAGCCGGCCTGTTCCTGGCGCTGGCGCAGGTAGCTGATCAACTGCTGGAACAGCGTCCAGCCCTTGGCATGCCAGAACACCGAGCCCGGTGCGCAGTCGTCGAAGTGGAACAGGTCCAGTTGCGTGCCGAGCTTGCGGTGATCGCGCTTGCCGGCTTCTTCCTGGCGGGTGAGGTAGGCGTCGAGGTCTTGGATGTTGGCCCAGCAGGTGCCATAGATCCGCTGCAGCGGCGCTTGGCTGGCGTCGCCGCGCCAGTAGGCACCGGCCACCTTGGTCAGCTTGAACGCCTTCAGGATGCCGGTCGACGGTACGTGAGGGCCGCGACACAGGTCCTCGAAGTCGCCCTGGCGGTACAGTGACAGCGTTTCGCCTTCAGGAATGGCGTGGATCAGCTCGGCCTTGTAGTGCTCGCCCAGTCCCTCGAAATGGGCGATGGCTTCGTTGCGCGGCAGGGTGCGGCGGCGCATCGAGTGGTTGGTTGCGGCGAGGGCCTGCATCCGGCTCTCGATCAGCTCCAGATCCTTGGGGGTGAAGGGTCGCTCGTAGGCGAAGTCGTAGAAGAAGCCATCCTCGATCACCGGGCCGATAGTGACCTGGGCCGAGGGATAGAGCTGCTTGACCGCCATGGCCAGCAGGTGCGCGCAGGAGTGGCGCAGGATCTGCAGCCCTTCGTCGTCACGCGGGGTGACGAGAGTCACCGTCGCGTCCCGTTCGATGAGGGTTGTGCAGTCGACCAGGACGCCGTCGACCCAACCTGCCACTGTCGCGCGGGCCAGGCCGGCACCGATGCTGGCGGCCACTTCGAAGACCGAGAGCGGCTGGTCATACTCGCGTTGCGAGCCGTCGGGCAAAGTGATGCGGATCATCGATGAGGTCCTTGGTCGAATAGGGGCATATCAGCGAAGAAACTGCAGGGGCAGGCCCTGGCAGCCGTCCTGAATCTGGCCGGCATGCCAGGCGATCTGCCCGGAGACCACTGTGGTGCCGACGTGATGACGGAAACTGCGTTCGGCGAAGGGCGTCCAGCCGCACTCATAGAGAATCCGTTCGCTGTTGACCGGCCTTCTCAGGGGCTGGCGATTGAGCAACACCAGGTCGGCCCAGTAACCCTCACGCAGATAACCGCGCTCGGCGATGGCGAACAGGTCGGCGACCCGGTGGCTGGTCTTGGCCACCAGCGTGGTCAGTGGCAGAACATGGTCCGCCACCAGTTCCATCAGTGCCGGCAGCGCGTGTTGTACCAGTGGCAGGCCGGAGGGGGCCTCTTCGTAGGGCCGCTGCTTTTCTTCCCAGGTATGCGGCGCGTGATCGCTGCCGATCACATCCAGTCGGTCGCTCAACAAGGCCTGGCGCAGGGCGTCGCGGTCCGAGCGTTGCTTGATCGCCGGGTTGCATTTGATCTGGTTGCCCAGGCGCGGGTAGTCGTTTTCATCGAACAGCAGGTGATGCAGGCAGACTTCGGCGCTGATGTGCTTTTCGCCGAGCGGTTTGTTTTCGAACAGTTCCAGTTCGCGCTCGGTGGTCAGGTGCAGCACATGCAGGCGGGTGCCATGCTTTTTCGCCAGTTCGACCGCCAGCGACGAGGAGCGGTAGCAGGCTTCGGCATTGCGGATCAGCGGGTGGGCGGTCGGTGGAACCGTGCCACCCAACAGGTCCTTCAGATTCTTCAGGCGGGTGTCGATGGTCGGCGTGTGTTCGCAGTGGGCCAACAGGATGGTCGGCACTTCGGCGAACAGCCGCTCGAGGATGTGTGGGTCGTCCACCAGCATGTTGCCGGTGGAGGCGCCCATGAACACTTTGACTCCGGCCACCTGGCGCGGATCGAGGGCCGCCACGGTGTCGAGGTTGTCGTTGCTGACCCCGAAGTGGAAAGCGTAGTTGGCCACCGAGGCGGTTGCCGCCCGGCGTTTCTTGTCGGCCAGAGCATCGAGGGTCAGGGTTGCCGGACGGGTGTTGGGCATGTCCATGTAGCTGGTGATGCCGCCGGCCACTGCGGCCCGCGACTCACTGTGGAAACTGCCCTTGGCCGGCGACCCCGGATCGCGGAAGTGCACCTGGTCGTCGATCATTCCCGGCAGCAGCCAGTCGCCAGCGGCGTCGATTTCCACGTCGGCGCTGGCGTTGCTGATCTCTGGGGCGATGGTGTCGATGCGGCCGTTGATCACCCGGATATCGGCGTCGAACTGACGGCCCTCGTTCACCACGCGGGCATTGCGGATCAGCAGGCTGCTCATGCTCAGAACTCGTTTTGCAGGGCTTTGTAGCCCCGCACCAGGTCGACGTTGGTGCGCGCCACGTCCTCGGAAAACTCCGAGGCGCTGACGCTGACCGGTGGGAATTGCGACAGGTCGGTGTTGGGACCGATACGGGTGGTGGAGGGCACGTAGAACCCCGGCGGCAGATCGCGACCGTCGACCACCGAGTTGTGCCGCACTACGCTGCCGTCGCCGACCGCGCAGTTGAACAGCACGCTGTTGAAGCCGATGAACACCCGATTACCGACCGTGCAGGGGCCATGGACGATCGAACGGTGGGCGATGGAGCTGAACTCGCCGATGGTCACCGCCGCACCGGACTTGGAGTGGATGACCACCCCGTCCTGGATGTTGGAGTTGGCGCCGATGATGATCGGGTCCATATCGCCGCGTTCGTTGACCTCGTCGGCACGGATCACCGCGTAGGGGCCGACGAAGACGTTTTCACCGATCACCACCTTGCCGCAGATGATCGCGGTCTTGTCCACATAGGCGGATTCGGCGATCACCGGCAGGTCACCGGAAGGGTTCTTGCGAATCATGCTGGAGTCTCCCGAAGGGCCCTGTGGTGGGCGATCACTGGCTCAAGGCGGCGTGCAGGGTGTTCATGTTGTATTCGAACAGGCCAAGGAAGGTGCTGGCCGGGCCTTCGGCGGCGAGGGCGTCGGAGTACAGCGTGCCGCCGATCTTCGCGCCGCTTTCGTCGGCGATCTGTTGCAGCAGGCGCGAGTCCTTGATGTTCTCCATGAACACGGCCTTGACCTTGTCCTTGCGGATCTGCTGGATCAGGCTGGCCACTTCGGCCGCCGACGGTTCACGCTCGGTGGACAGGCCCTGGGGCGCCATGAACTGGATGCCATAGGCCTGGCCCAGATAACCGAAGGCGTCATGGGAGGTGACGATACGGCGGTTGCCGGCCGGCAGGTTGCCGAGCTTGACCTTGGCTTCGGCCAGCAGGCGGTAGATCTGTTTCAGGTAGGCCTGGCTGTTGCGGGTGTAATCGGCCTTGTTGGCCGGGTCGACCTGAATCAGTGCCTTGGTGATGTTGTTCACATACAGCTCGGCGTTTGCCAGGTTGTGCCAGGCGTGCGGATCGGGAACGGTTTCGCCGTCCTCTTCCATGGTGTGCGAGATCACGCCCTTGCTGGCGGTGACCACCGGGGCCTTGGTTTCGGTACTGGTGACCAGGCGGTCGAGCCAGGGTTCGAACTCCAGGCCGTTCTTGACGATCAGCTTGGCCTTGAGCAGTGCTTGGGCGTCATCCGGGGTGGGTTCGTAGGTGTGGGCGTCGGCGTCCGGGCCGACCATCGCGGTGACCTGGATATGGTCGCCGCCGATCTGTTGGGTGATGTCCCTGAGAATACTGAAGCTTGCGACCACGGGCAGCTTGTCCGCCGCCTGGGCGCTGGACAGGGGCAACGACAAGGCCAGCATGGAGCTGAACAACACGAGTAAAGCGCGCATCAGGTGACACCTCATTGGGATGGCAGGGGCGGGCGGCGCAGCAGACCGTGCACCGGACCGAAGACCACGGACAGCAGGTACAGGCAGCCGGCGACCAGCACGATGGCCGGGCCGCTGGGTTGCGAGTAGTAGAACGACAGCAATAATCCGGCGGCCACCGAGACGCAGCCGAGCAGCGCGGCGATCAGCATCAGTACCGGCAGGCGGCGGCTCCAGAAGCGTGAAGCGATCGCCGGTAGCATCATCAGGCCGACCACCATCAGGGCGCCGATGGCCTGGAAACCGATCACCAGGTTGAGCACCACCAGCGTCAGGAACACACCATGGGCCAGCGGGCCGAGGCGGCTGACGGTCTGCAGGAACAGCGGGTCGAGGGTGTCCAGCAGCAGTGGCCGGTAGATCGCCGCGAGCAGCACCAGGCTGATGCTGCAGACCCAGAGCATGCCGGTCAGGGTCGGCCCATCCACCGCCAGCGCTGAGCCGAACAGCAGGTGCAGCAGGTCCAGGCGCTTGCCGGCGATGCCGAGCAGCATCACGCCGCTGGCCAGCGAGATCGGATAGATCGCCGCCAGGCTGGCGTCCTCACGCAGGCCGGTTTTACGGGTGATCCAGGCCGAGAGGCCGGCCATGCCCATGCCGGCGCCGAGGCCGCCGAGGGTCAGTGCCGGCAGGCTCAGGCCGGCGATCCAGAAACCGATGGCGGCACCGGGCAAGATGCCGTGGGCCACCGCGTCACCGATCAGGCTCATGCGCCGCAGAATCAGGAATACCCCCAGTGGCGCCGTGCTGCAGGCCAGGACCAGGCCACCGAGCAGGGCCCGGCGCATGAAGACGAAATCGTGGAACGGCTGCCACAGGTGCTGGACGAACATCAGCATCAGGCCACCTGCGTGATCGGTTGTTGCACGATCAACTCGTGGCTCGGCGCCAGGACACAGCCACTGTCCTTGATCCGCAGGGCATCGGGGATGTGCAGGCGTACGGCGGCGAGGTCATGGCAGACCACCACCAGGGTCCGACCGGCCGCATGCCAGGCGTGGATATGTTTCCACAGCAGTGCCTGGCCTTCTTCGTCGAGAGCGGCGTGGGGCTCGTCGAGCAACAGTACGGGGGCTTCAGCCAGGCTCAGACGGGCGAGCAGCGCACGTTGCAGTTGGCCACCGGACAAGGCCATCAGTGGGCGCTGCTCCAAGCCTTCGAGATCCCAGTCGGCGATCACCGCCTGCAGGCGTTCGTTGCGTTGTTGCGGGGTCTGCTTGATCCCCCACAGGCCGGCCGCCACCAGCTCCTGCAGGCTGATGGGAAACTGCCGGTCGAGGTGTTGCTGTTGCGGCAGGAACGACAGGCCGCCACGGCGTGGAACGTCCAGATGGACCTTGCCGGCCAGCGGCTTCTGCAAGCCGGCGAGGACTTTCAGCAGGCTGCTCTTGCCGGTGCCGTTGGCGCCGATCACTGCGGTCAGGCTGCCGGCTGCCAGGTTGAAATCCACGGCGGGGGTCAGTGGTTGGCCCGGTGCGCCCCAGCGCAGGCCTTGGCAGCGGATCATGCCTGACTCCAGTTCCAGCGGCTTTCAGCCACGGCGTCATGGGCGTGCAGGCTTTCGGCATGCACTACCCGCAGGTGGAAACCCTGTACCGCGTCGGAATCCTTGAGCGCCGTGTTCAGGCGCCGTGCCGCGTCTTCGCAAAACATCAGGTTCTGGCCGTTGGCGAGGGCGAAGGCTTGCTCGTCGGCACGTTTCACGGCGGTCTGTACGGCGGTGCCGAGGGCCGACTCGGCAGCATTGATCAGGTCCTCGAAGGCAAACCTGTACGTTGTTTCATCAAGTCGGATGTGCAGGTGTGCCATGCTGCGCTGGCTGTGGGGCGTAGCGACGATGCCTTGGCTGCTACCGAGCCAGTTGAAGACCTGGTCATGTTCCAGCGGTTGGTTGGCGAAGTCTTTCTTGAACTGTTGCTGGATCAGTTGCCGGGCGAGTGCCGCCGAGCAGGGGCAGGTGGATGAGTAGGCCACGTCAATTTTCAGTTCCACGTGGAACACTCCGCCTTTCAGTTCGGCTAACACACTGACGGGATAGGTTTTCCAGCCGGCCAACGGGCTGACCAATGCCGGACGCTTGAGTAGCAGTTCGGTATGCAGACGCAGGTAGGCGTTGTGGGAGAGACCGTCGTGACTGTCGAGGAACTGTTGCAGCACGTCGCGCAGCAGCGTCGGCGTCAGGTCCTGTTGCTCCAGTCGCTCCAGGGCCAGGTACAGCCGTGACATGTGAATGCCCCGTGCTTCGCCATCGTTGAGACTGACCCCTGCGTCGGCTTTGGCGCTGAGGCGCTGGCCTTCGATGGTCACGGGCAGAGCAATGCCGCACATGCCAACCCACTCAAGGGACAAGGCTTGGCGGGATGACTGCGCGGCGATATCCGGCAGCGTCAACGCATTCATGAACAGGCCCATCGTTTGAAATAAAATGACATGTTATATTATAACGATTAGCTAGACGAAGCCTTTTTTTCAGGGCTCTACACCGCCATATCGAGCATGGACGCTCCCTTGATTCGTGGTTATCGGTTCATGCATAGACGTCAATTGCTTAATTTTCTGTTGGCCAGCGCGGCCTTTATTCCACTGGGTGTGTCGGCAGCACAGATCCAGAACGCCCGACTATGGCGTTCCGCTGACAAGCTGCGGCTGGTGCTCGATCTCAGTGGCCCGGTGCAGTACAAGACGTTTTCCCTGACCGCGCCCGAGCGCCTGATCATCGATCTGAGTGGGGCCAAGCTGACCGGGGATTTCAGTCAGTTGGCCCTGAAGAACACGGTGATCCGCTCGATTCGCTCGGGGCATTTCGGTCAGGGCGACACGCGGATCGTTCTCGACCTGAGCAACCCGGTGCAGTTGACCAGCTTCCTGCTACCGCCCGGCGACGGTCAGGGGCATCGGCTGGTGCTCGACCTGGCCAGCAACGGCAGCGCTGCCGTGGCGCCTCAGGCCCTGGCCGCGGCAGCAGCGCCGCAGGTCAGTCATGAGCCGGCGTCGGGCAAGGCCCATCCCAAGCGCGACATCATGGTGGTGGTCGACCCCGGGCACGGCGGCAAGGATCCCGGTGCGCTGGGCTCCAAGGGGCAGCGCGAGAAAGATGTGGTGCTGTCGATCGCCCAACTGCTGGCCAAACGGCTCAAGCGCGAAAAAGGCTTCGATGTGCGCCTGGTGCGCAACGACGATTTCTTCGTGCCGCTGCGCAAGCGTGTGGAGTTCTCACGCAAGCACAACGCCGACATGTTCATCTCGGTGCATGCCGACGCGGCGCCGCGGATCACTGCCTCGGGGGCTTCGGTGTACTGCCTGTCCGAAGGCGGCGCAACCTCGACCACTGCGCGTTTCATGGCCCAGCGCGAGAACGGTGCCGACCTGATCGGCGCGCAGAGCCTGCTCAATCTCAAGGACAAGGACCCGATGCTGGCCGGGGTGATTCTCGACATGTCGATGAACGCCACCATCGCTGCCAGCCTGCAACTGGGGCATACCGTGCTGGGCAGCCTGGAAGGCATCACCACCCTGCACCAGAAGCGCGTGGAACAGGCTGGGTTCGCGGTGCTCAAGTCACCGGACGTGCCGTCGATTCTGGTCGAGACCGGCTTCATTTCCAACGTCCGCGACAGCGAGCGGCTGGTGACGGCCCGGCATCAACAGGCGATTGCCGATGGGTTGTTCCGGGGCCTGAAGACCTACTTCGAGAAGAACCCGCCGCAGGACAGCTACATTGCCTGGCGGCAGCAGCAGGCGAGTGAGGTGCTGGTCTAGCGCCTCTTTGGGGTGAGTGCAGACTCTCTTTGTGGTGAATAGGCTCGCCACAACAAAGTGTCTCCTCACTTCATCGGGCAGCCTCAGGCCTTTGCTCAGCAGCCCACCAACCGATCACAGGTGAACTTCTTGCTCAGCCCGCCGGAGCTGGAGAAGCGGTTCACCGTGGTCCAGCCGACCCGTCGGCTATAGCCCACCCAGGCCTCGCCATCCGAGGCGATGCCGGTAAAGAAGGTCAGTTGCCCATAACGGCTGCTGGCCTGCGCCCAGTAGCGTTTGCCGATCACTTCGAATCCCTGCAGGTAAATCGTCTTGCCCACCGTGGCGACGCCATAGGCGTTGCCGGCGGCGTCCTTGCACGCCAGCAGAGTGGCGCTGCGGGTGCAATTGGCCAGTGGGCCGGGAACCTGCGCCGAGGCGCCGGCGGCACACAGCAACAGGCTCAGCAACGAGTATTTCAGGGCAGGGCGCATCGGCATTCTCAAGGCAGGGTCGGGTTCAGCATCACCCCCTTCGTCGCTGGGAGCAAGGGGGGATTGGCTAAAATGCACTGTTATAATATAACATTAAATAAATCCCCGGCAGCTGACTCACCATGACCGAAGAAGAACTGCTCGCTCAGCCTGAGACGGACTACATGAATGATGCACAGCTGGCGTTCTTCCGTGAGCGTCTGCTGCAGCAGCGTCGTGAGTTGCAGGAGCGCATCAGCGGTGAGTTCGTGGTGCTGCGCGAACAGGAACCCAGCAGCGATCCGGCGGATATCGGCAGCGCCGAAGAACAGCGCCAGTGGCAACTGCGGCTGCTGGAGCGGGAAAAGAAGCTGCTGGACAAGATCGACCAGACCCTCGATTGCCTGGCCCGTGGTGAATACGGCTGGTGCCGCGAGACCGGTGAACCCATCGGCCTCAAACGCCTGCTGCTGCGGCCTACCGCGAGCCTGTGCATCGAAGCCAAAGAACGTGAAGAGCTGCGCGAGCGCCACAAACGGGCGCTTTGACTCGGCCGACCTGATGAGGAACCCATCATGACCCAACGTCTTCCCGTAACCGTGCTGTCGGGCTTTCTCGGCGCCGGCAAGAGCACCTTGCTCAACCATGTCCTGCGCAACCGCGAAAATCTGCGGGTGGCAGTGATCGTCAACGACATGAGCGAAATCAACATCGACGGCAGCGAGGTCCAGCGTGACGTCAGCCTCAATCGCGCCGAGGAAAAACTGGTCGAGATGAGCAACGGCTGCATCTGCTGCACCTTGCGCGAGGACCTGCTGGAGGAAGTCGGCCGGCTGGCCCGCGACGGTCGCTTCGATTACCTGCTGATCGAATCCACCGGCATCTCCGAGCCGCTGCCGGTGGCCGAGACGTTCACCTTTCGCGACGAGACCGATCAGAGCCTGGCCGATGTCGCCCGCCTCGACACCATGGTCACGGTGGTCGATGGCATGAACTTCCTGCTCGATTACCAGGCGGCGGAAAGCCTGGCTTCCCGCGGCGAAACCCTCGGCGAGGAAGACGAGCGCTCGATCACCGATCTGCTGATCGAACAGGTCGAGTTCGCCGACGTGATCCTGATCAGCAAGATCGACCTGATCTCCAGCCAGGAGCGCGAAGAGCTGATGGCGATCCTCGCGCGCCTCAATTCCCAGGCCGAGATCATCCCGATGGTGATGGGTGAAGTGCCCCTGGCGAAGATCCTCAATACCGGCCGCTTCGACTTCGAGCGCGCAGCCCAGGCCCCGGGCTGGCTGCAGGAATTGCGGGGCGAGCATGTGCCGGAAACCGAGGAATATGGCATTGCTTCGACCGCCTACCGGGCGCGGCGGCCGTTCCACCCCGAGCGGTTTTTCAACTTCATCGACCGGCCGTGGGTGAACGGCAAGCTGCTGCGCTCCAAGGGCTTCTTCTGGCTGGCGAGCAAGTATCAGGAGGCCGGCAGCTGGTCCCAGGCCGGTGGCCTGATGCGCCATGGTTTCGCCGGGCGCTGGTGGCGCTTCGTGCCGAAACAGCACTGGCCGCAGGATGAGGAAAGCATCGCGGCGATCATGCAGAACTGGACGGCGGCCACGGGCGATTGCCGCCAGGAACTGGTGTTCATCGGCCAGGGTATCGACTTCGCGCAACTGACGGCCGGTCTGGACGAATGCCTGCTGACGGATGACGAGATGGCGCTGGGGGTCGAAGGCTGGCAATTGCTGCACGATCCGTTCGGCGTGTGGCACGACGAAGAGGCGGCCGCCTGATGCTGGCGCCACGTTTGCAGATGCGACCACCGATTCGTCAGGTTCAGGGCGAGATGCCGACCGTGCTCGGGGAGATTCTCGAGGACGGGGTGAACCTGGCGGTCTGGCAACGCCGGTTGCCCAGCCATATCGCCGACTTTGCCCACTTGCTGCTGTCGCTGGGCGAGCCGCTGGCGGAATCGCTGAGCCTGGAGATGGCCGACGATGAGGCCATCCCGAACCTGCAGGGGTTGGCTTCAGGGTTCAGTGACCTGGAAGGTTACGAGGGTTTTATCAGCGACGTGTCCTGGCTGGTCAGCGCCTACACTTGCCTGCTGGGCGCGCGCCGGGTCGGCTTGCGCCTGCGGGTGCTGGACAAGGCGATGTGCCCCAGATTTCACGTCGACCATGTGCCGGTCAGGCTGATCACCACCTATGCCGGTGTAGGCAGCGAGTGGTTGGCGGAAGGCGCGATGGATCGGCGACAACTGGGCAGCCCAACAGCGGAGCCGATGGATGCGCAAGCAATCCGGCAGATCGACAGTGGCGCGGTGGCCCTGCTCAAGGGCGAGCGCTGGCATGGTAATGAAGGGGCTGGCCTGGTGCATCGTTCGCCGCAGGTGGCAGCGGGCGAACGGCGGTTGATCCTGACATTGGACTGGTTGGCTTGAGTTGAGAGGCAGACCTGCTCAAGGTGTCTGCCACTGGCCGGCACTCTGGCCCTCGCAAAACGGCTTGAGATACGCCGCATCCGTCGCCACGCCGTAATAGTGAATATTCTGCCGGTAGGGCATATTGGCAACCTGGGCGTTCCGGCAGACCCCGAACGAACCGCCCGGGCACTGTTCGACGTATTCGACCTCGACCTTCTGGCCCGCCAGGCTCGGTTGGCAGAAACCGTCGTTGAACAGCTTGTCCGGGATATTGACGTTCTCCTGGCAAACCTTCACGTCGAGCCGCTCGCCATGGCTGTGGACCACACAGGCTTGCGCCAGGACCTGGTTCGAACCCAGCGCCGTCAGCAGCGCCAGGCCAATCGACCGCATCATTCACCCACCTCTTCAGACCTATCGGCCCGCTTATGTTGCAGAACATTCCCACGCATGTCATCGCCGGTCCCCTTGGCGCCGGCAAGACCAGCCTGATCCGTCACCTGCTGGCGCAAAAACCGTCAGGCGAGCGCTGGGCCGTGTTGATCAACGAGTTCGGCCAGATCGGCCTGGATGCCGCGCTGCTGACCCAAGCGGAGGATGGTATCGCACTGGGCGAGGTGGCTGGCGGCTGTGTCTGTTGCGTCAACGGCGCGCCGTTCCAGATCGGATTGGCTCGGCTGCTGCGCAAGGCCCGGCCCGATCGGCTGTTCATCGAGCCTTCCGGTCTTGGGCATCCGGTGCAGATTCTCCGACAACTGGGCGCGGCGCCCTGGCTCGGTGTGTTGGCGTTGCAGCCCTGCGTCGTGGTGCTCGATGCTGCGGCGCTGGCCGCCGGCAAACCGCTGCCGGCGTCGCAGCAGGAAGCATTGGCGCAAGCCGGGCTGCTGTTGTTGAACAAGTCGCAGGGGCTGAGCGAGGCCGAGCGCACGCAGGTGCTGGCGCGGATGCCGGCTTGCCCGTTGCGCTGGACCGAACAGGGTGGGTTGGCCCTGGAGCAATTGCTGGCGCTGGCCGTGCCTGCGCCGGTTGAGCCTGCCACGCCGGGCGTACTGCCTGCGGCTTCGGCGCCAGCGGTGCTGCCGGCGATCTGGACCGATCCGACCCAGCCGATCTGTCAGACACACGCCGAGGACGGCAACTGGAGCATCGGCTGGCGCTGGCATCCGAGTCAGCAACTGGACCCGCAACGCATCGCTCAATGGCTGTCCAGCCTGGACTGGCTGCGGGCCAAGCTGGTTATCCGCAGCCCAGGGGGCTGGCTTTCGAGCAACGCTGTGGATAACTCGCCGCTGGACTGGCAGCCCAGCGCATGGCGACGGGATTCGCGGCTGGAACTGATCTTCAGCCAGCCCGGCAATGCCGAGCGACTACAGGCCGGCATGCAGGCCTGCCGGTTGGGCTAGTGACGCGACTGGCTGTGGTCCTTGGGGTGATCCTGGCGCCACCGGCTCAGTTCGATGACCTCGGCACTCGGCAGCTCGGCCTTGGCTTCGAACGGATAGGGCGGCAGTTCGATCTGTGCGCTGTGGGCGCCGAACTGGGTGATGGTGCCGACGTGCCGCTGCTCGCCGGTGACGGTGAATTCGAAGTGGTAGATCCGCGCCAGGCGCCGCCGGCCGTTGGCATCGCGCACGAAACCGATGCGCTTGAGGGCCACGGCGCCATCGAGCAACTCCAGGTCGAGCCTGGCGCAATGCTGCTTGACCCGCTCCAGGGCCCGTTCGCGCAGGCCATGGTTGTGCCAGAGCCAGGCAGCGCCGGTTGCCAGCAACATCAGCACGAACATATTTCCCAGGGTCAGCATGAGCGCCACTCCAACAAGTTGAGAGCAGCTTAACTGTCTCGCCGGTCTGTCGTACAGGCTCCGTTTAGTCGCATACTGCGTGGCTTGAATCTTTCTGCCTTGCTGGAATTCGGAATGAAACGTACTCCCCATCTGCTTGCCATCCAATCCCATGTGGTTTTTGGCCATGCCGGCAACGGCGCGGCGGTTTTTCCCATGCAACGGGTCGGGGTGAATGTCTGGCCGTTGAACACCGTTCAGTTCTCCAACCACACCCAATATGGCCAGTGGGCGGGAGAAGTGCTGTCCCCTCATCGGATCCCGGAACTGGTGGAAGGCATTGCCGCCATCGGCGAACTGGGCAACTGTGACGCGGTGCTGTCCGGCTATCTGGGCAGCGCGGCCCAGGGCCGGGCGATCCTCAGTGGCGTGGCGCGGATCAAGGCGGCCAATCCCAAGGCCCTGTACCTGTGCGACCCGGTGATGGGGCATCCGGAGAAGGGCTGCAGCGTGCCGGTGGAGGTCAGCGATTTCCTGCTGCAGGAGGCCGTGGCACAGGCCGATATTCTCTGTCCCAACCAGTTGGAACTGGACAGTTTCTGTGGCCGTTCGCCGCAATCGCTGTTCGATTGCCTGGCGATGGCCCGCAGCCTGCTGACGCGTGGACCGAAGGTGGTGCTGGTCAAGCACCTGTCCTACCCGGGCAAGGCCGCTGACAGTTTCGAAATGCTCCTGGTGACTGCCGACGGCAGTTGGCACCTGCGCCGCCCGTTGCTGGCGTTTCCGCGTCAGCCGGTCGGGGTGGGCGATCTGACTTCCGGGTTGTTCCTGGCCCGCATGCTGCTGGGCGACAGCCTGGTGGCGGCATTCGAGTTCACGGCGGCGGCGGTGCATGAAGTGCTGCTGGAAACCCAGGCCTGCGCCAGCTACGAGTTGGAACTGGTGCGGGCCCAGGATCGCATCGCCCATCCGCGGGTACGCTTCGAGGCGTTGCCGATCACGCTGTAGGCTTACGGCGCGTCGGCCTTGATGTCCTGATAGCGTTTTTCCAGCTCCTGACGGAGCTGCCGGCGCTGCTGCGCCTGGGCGTAGCGGCGCTTGCCCTCGCTGGTTTCCGGCTGCAGTGGCGGTACCGACGCCGGCTTGCGCTGGTCGTCGATCGCGACCATGGTGAAGAAGCAGCTGTTGGTGTGGCGCACCGAGCGCTCGCGGATGTTCTCCGTCACCACCTTGATACCGACTTCCATCGAAGTATTGCCGGTGTAGTTGACCGAAGCGAGAAAGGTCACCAACTCGCCGACATGCACCGGTTCGCGAAAAATCACCTGGTCCACCGACAGGGTCACCACGTAGCGCCCGGCATAACGGGCGGCGCAGGCATAGGCCACTTCATCGAGGTACTTGAGCAGGGTGCCGCCGTGGACATTGCCAGAAAAGTTGGCCATATCCGGGGTCATCAAAACGGTCATCGACAGCTGGGCATTTCCGGGTTCCATAGCACGCTCACGGTAGGGTAGGCAGGGACAGGTTCACGCACCTCTGCGGGCGCTTTGCGTATTTTCTCAAACACGCGATAACGGGACGCCAGGGACGGATGCATCGTCACGCAACCAGCGATCTGTTTCTACATATTGCATCGGCTTTTTGTCGGAAGTCCCGGTGTTAATCTGCAAAAAACCATGCCATAGAAAATTCTTACATCTGGAGCGGTGATCGCTGACGGCTCATTGGAGTCGTGGGCGCGTCCGCACGACACAAGGAGCGTCCCGCCATGCATGCCATCAGTTTTATTCAGGACCTGGCCGTGATCATGCTGGTGGCGGGCGTAGTCACCATCCTGTTCCACCGCTTCAAGCAGCCGGTGGTCCTCGGCTACATCATTGCCGGGTTCATCATTGGCCCGCACACCCCGCCGTTCGGCCTGATCCACGACGAAGGCACCATCAAGACCCTGGCCGAACTCGGGGTGATCTTCCTGATGTTCTGCCTTGGGTTGGAGTTCAGCCTGGGCAAGTTGTTCAAGGTCGGGGCGACGGCGTTCATCGCCGCGTTCCTGGAAATCGTGCTGATGATCTGGATCGGCTACGAGATCGGCCGCTGGTTTGACTGGAACACCATGGACTCGCTGTTCCTCGGCGCGATCCTGGCGATTTCCTCGACCACCATCATCGTCAAGGCGCTCAATGACCTGAAGATGAAGAACCAGCGCTTCGCGCAGCTGATTTTCGGCGTGCTGATCGTCGAGGACATCCTCGGCATCGGCATCATCGCCTTGCTGTCGAGTATCGCCGTCAGCGGCACGGTGAGCTCCGGCGAAGTGTTCTCCACCGTCGGCAAGCTGTCGCTGTTCATGATCGTCGCTCTGGTCATCGGCATCTTGCTGGTGCCGCGCCTGCTGGCCTATGTCGCGCGCTTCGAAAGCAACGAGATGCTGCTGATCACCGTGCTGGGGCTGTGCTTCGGTTTCTGCCTGCTGGTGGTGAAACTCGAATACAGCATGGTGCTGGGCGCGTTCCTGATTGGCGCGATCATGGCCGAGTCGCGGCAGTTGCTGAAGATCGAGCGGCTGATCGAGCCGGTTCGTGACCTGTTCAGTGCGATTTTCTTCGTGGCGATCGGGCTGATGCTCGATCCGGCGGTGCTGTTGGACTATGCCTGGCCCATCGCCGTGATCACCGTCGCGGTGGTGCTGGGCAAGATGCTGTCCTGCGGCCTGGGCGCGTTTATCGCCGGTAACGATGGACGGACCTCACTGCGTGTTGGGATGGGGCTGTCACAGATTGGCGAGTTTTCCTTCATTATCGCCGCGCTGGGTATGACCCTGCAGGTCACCAGCCACTTCCTCTATCCGGTCGCCGTGGCGGTGTCGGTGATCACCACCTTGCTCACGCCGTACCTGATCCGCGCGGCCGACCCGCTGTCGCTGAAGCTCGCCGCTGTGGTGCCACGGCGCATCGGGCGGGTGCTCGGTCTGTATGGCGAATGGCTGCGCAGTATCCAGCCGCAAGGTGAGGGTGCCTTGCTGGCCTCGCTGATCCGCAAGATTCTGCTGCAGGTCGGGGTGAACCTGGCGCTGGTGGTGGCGATCTTCTTTGCCGGCGGCTTTTTTGCCCTGCCGATCGCCGCCTACCTGGAAGGCTGGGTCAGCGAGCCGAGTTGGCACAAGGCGTTGATCTGGGGTGGTGCGCTGCTGCTGTCGCTGCCTTTCCTGATTGCCGCTTATCGCAAGCTCAAGGCGCTGTCGATGCTGCTGGCGGAGATGGGGGTGAAGGCGGATATGGCCGGGCGGCATACCCAGCGCGTGCGGCGGGTGATCGCCGAGGTCATTCCGATCCTGTCGCTGCTGGTGATCTTCCTGCTGCTGTCGGCGCTGTCGGCGAGCATTCTGCCTACCAACGAGTTGCTGGTGCTGATCGCGGTGGTCGCGGCGGCGGTAGCGGCGCTGCTCTGGCGCTGGTTCATCCGGGTGCATACGCGGATGCAGGTGGCCTTGCTGGAGACGCTGGAAAACAACAAGGACTCGGCGGGGCACTGATGTAGGGTTGACGTATTTGCTCAAACATCCCGACCGCGCACTGGCTTGCGCAGGGTTGTGTAACGTCTCTATAGTCCATCCTGTCATTGCCAATTCAATGACTGGACGTCGCGGTCCATTTACGGAACCTCACAATCGCCATCGTATTGATGGTGATTTGCTGCCTAGCACCTGCGTTATGGCGGCTGTGTGAGGGACACCCTCGGGTGTGCCGGTTGTTCCGTTTCCGGTCCGCGAACCCTTGCACAGCTGCCACCCCACCAGCATCGCGGCTGACGGTGGTAGTTCCTTATGAAACGGAGCTATTCATGACGAACTTCATTGCATTTCAGTCTAACACCACCGAAACCCCGGTCCTGTTCTTCAATCCCGATGCCGCTTTGCAGGACTTGTGTGCATTCGCTAGCCGCCGGCTGCGCGGCGCCCGCGATCTTTCGCAAACCCTGACCTGTGCCACGATCAACAATCTGGATGAACAGGACTTCCGGCATGTGCTGGAGGTGATCTACGCGTTGCTCGATGATGGTTGCGATGTATTGAGTGTTGTCGAGCAACGTGTGATGAGAGAGGTGGGGCAGATTCAATGTAAGCGCTCCATAAACCCCACTTGGCTAAAGATAGGTAAAGCGCTTAGCTGTGAAGTCGAGGTTCGCAGTTCCACGGCAGCAAGGCTTCGTAATCCTCAACCGAAGTCGCCGTTGGCAGGCGTTCCAGTGCGTGGCGCAGCCACGCATAAGGCTCTTGGCCGTTGGCTTTGGCAGTCTCGACCAAGCTGTAAAGTTGAGCACTGGCCGTCGCGCCCTTGGGCGTGTCGCTAAACAGCCAGTTCTTTCTTCCGATCACGAAGGGGCGGATCGCGCGTTCTGCCGCGTTGTTGTCCATCGGCAAATACCCTTCCTCGACGTATCGCTCCAGCTTGCTCCAGTTACTTGCGAGGTAACTGATGGCTTTGCCCAAGGCATTCTGAGCGGTGACCTGGGGCTGCGTCTTTTCGATCCAGCTTTTCAACTGAGCCAGTATCGGCAGGCTATGTTCGTGACGGCCGATTTTACGATCAGCGTCGCTACTGGCCTTCAAGTCGCGTTCGATCCCATACAGCTTGTTGATCAGATTCAGCGCGATATCCGCACGTCCCGTTTTACCTTTGGGCTGCACTTTCTGTGCTTCAACAAACTTGCGTCGCGCATGCGCCCAGCAGCCTAGACGCTCAACTCCGTCCTGCGCGCCCAAGGCATTGTAACCGGCGTAGTCATCGGTCATCACGTAACCGCGATAACCTTCGAGCAGGCGCGTTGGCACCTCCTGCGCACGGCTGGTGGAGTAGTCAAAAAGGATGACCGGCCTATCCGGTGGGCCGCCGGTTTGCACCCACATCCAGGATTGGCTGCTCGGTTCTCGATCTGGTTCTTTCAGCACTTGCACGCGCGTTTCGTCGCAGTGGATGACGCGGCTTTCCAGTAGCCGGTCGCGCATCAAATTCAGCAGCGGCTGAAAGTGTTCGCCGCACTGGATCACCCAGCGAGCCAAAGTCTGGCGCGGGATATCAATACCGTAGCGACCCAACACTTTTTCAAATCGATGAAGCGGTAAACCGTCAACGTATTTGGTAGTCAGCAACATCGCCAAAACGCTGGGGCTGGCCATGCTTTTTTCAATCAGTTGAGCAGGCTTGTCCGCAGTGACTGGGGCGGCTTCGCATTCACGGCAACCGTAGATCTTGCGCACATGCTTGATCACGCGGATCTGCATTGGCACGATCTCAAGCTGCTCGCTGATTTCCTCACCAATGCTGTGTTTACGGCAACCGCAGGCGCAGGTCAGTTCGTGCTCGGGCAGTTCGTGGATGACTTCGATGCGCGGCAGATCGGCAGGCAGCGGCTTGCGCTTGCCACGGCGCTTGGCGGGGGCGACAACCTCTTCTTCAGCGTTTTCGTCGATAGCTTCGACGACGCTTTCGGCTTCGTTGAAGAGCGCCAACTGCGGTGTGGCCGGATCGGCTGTTTGCTCGGACTTGCGTCCGAACAAGCGCTGGCGCAGCAATGCGTTCTCTTCTTCTAGAAAACCGACCCGCGACTGCATCTTCGCAAGCATTTGCTTGAGCAGTTGGAGATCGTCGGGAAGGTTGTCGGGCATGGATTTCATGCCCTGGATTATACCGAATCAGGCCACGAATCGCGGCGTCAAAACCTGATGGGGACGGTTACGCCAGAGGTCAAAACCGTCGAGCAGCCAGTTCAGTTCCTGGACGGTGAGGACAATCGCCTCGTCGGTGGCATCGGGCGATGTTTTGAATCGCTCTGATTCCAGGCGTTTGAGCCAAAGGCAGAAGCCGTTGCGCTCCCAGTACAAGATTTTCACTCGGTTGCGCGGCTTGTTGAGGAAAACGAAAAGTACCGGGTCGAACACGGCAACCTTGATATCCAGTTCGACCAGCGCAGCCAGTCCGTCGATGGATTTTCGAAAGTCTACAGGTTTGGGGTAGAGGTACACTTTTTCGACTTTGGCGTCGGGTCGCATCATGGCGCACGGGCTCCTGAGAGTATCGGGAGCCCAGCATCCCGCGTTAGCTTAGTGCTTTGAATGTGGGGTTTATGGAGCGCTTACGATTCAATAATCTGACCGCGTTATCGTTTACAGGGAGGCTTGTTTCTATAGTTTCACTGCGTGTGAGGGCAGGTGTACGATAGGGAGCTTCAAGAATCGGCGCTCGGCCTTTAATATCTTGCGAGGGATGTAACGATAGCGCGGGAACCCAGTTTTTTGAGGTTTTTATTTGATGCGAAACTGGATTTCCGAGTCTATAGGGTCGTATAAAAAAGATTTAAGTTTTTCAGAGAATTCGGTTATTTCATTAACGTAAGCGTTACATAGATACTCAAATATTTGACTTTCTGACATGAGTTTTTTGCCAGTTAACTTACTAAACATATCTTTGTTATCTCGAAACTTTATTCCATTTGAAATTTTTACCAAATCTTCCGAGCCTGCCAGGTAATCCTCATAAATTTTCTTTTCCACGCTATTAAAGGGAATGCAGTGGACGTTTTTGTAGTTGATGACATGTTTTTGGTCAGCCTGATCTCCATCCAATATAGATATTACGTTGTCTTCGGTTGTTAGGAATCGTTCGGCAGCGTTCCGCTTCATTAGATTTACAACGTTGTGTGCGCCACCTATGTAAATTATTTTGAAGCGATAGAAAATTTTTGAGCAAAATTTGTTGATAATAAACTCTAGAAAACGTTGTAGTACTTCATCCTCAGTCAGGATGTACTTGTCCCACCCTTCAAACCCAAACAGCAAGCTTTTTATGAAGTTATAGGAAACAGTGGCCGGGCTCAGAATACCATCTGTTTCTTCTAAGTGAAACAGCTCTCCGTATTCTAAGGTTTTCATAAGCGGAAGAGAGTGGGTAGTGAAAAATATGTTAACACTATATTTTTGGCAAAATACTCTTAATTTTTCGGCTAGCTTTGTTTGGGCGGCGGCATCCAGAGATATATCTATTTCGTCAATAATTATTAACTTGGATCCGCCTTTGATTTTTCGATATAAGCTAATTAGGAAAAATTCACCTGAGCTTAGATGGTCTTCTCGGATATATTTGCTATCCTCAAGTAAAACGCAGTAGTAATAGGTTTTCTTTATTTTTATTTCAACTAATTTATCGAATCTTGATGTTGAGTATATGCCGTTTAGCATATTTATGAGCTCTTCAGGGTGCTCATAAATTTCTAGAACAATTGAACGTCGAATTTCTAAATCGGCGGAAACGATGCTTTGGAAAAAGTTAAATCTTTGCCCGTAAGGCATTGGCAGCTCAGCGTCAACGCTAGTTTTTATTTTTTCTGGGATTATATCCTTAGAATTAAGCGTCCTAAGGTCAGGGTCATAATGGAAGCTGTATTTATTCTCATCTGTGATATAAGTTAGCTTGCTATTTTCACCGAAAATACTAGTGGGTGAGGTTTGCGCAAAAGTGTCTGCAAATCGCAAATTTTGCATCGCCTTAACTAATGTAGTTTTACCTACACCGTTCCTTCCTACCACACAGGTTAGCTTACACAAACTGAGATCAAAATCTACAACCATACTTCGCACATGTTGGATGTTCGAAATTTGTATAGTTAATTTCATGGCTATTTCACCGTGCCGCGAATGAATGCATCAACGACTACGGAGCCATATTTTTTTCTGAGTTTATTTAAATAATTAGGGTCGGTTGTATTTACATAATTTAGATATCCGGATATTTGTAGTAGACCGATACTGTTTTCGCCTTTTAATTTTGAGCTTTCTGAGGCGAGTCGATCTTTAAACTTTTCTTTATCACTGGCGTAGAAATGAAGTAAAACTTCAATTGTGTTTTTTAGTTTGGAGTCGATAGTTACCGTGCCATTAGGTAAAATAACCATTCCTAAGATTTTTATTTTATTGCCGACGGACGAGAATTTTGTTTTGCTGGGGTTTAGATTGAGTTTTCCGCCAAAGCATTCTCTCAGTATTTCCGAAACTTTCGCTTCAATTCCATAAAGCCTAGTGTTACCACCGCTAGATAGAATTATGTCATCTGAGTACCTAGTGTAGATTAGGTCTTCTGAAGCGCAGTAGTCTTCTAGTACGCTATCAAATTTTTGAAGGCAAGCGTTACTGATTATAGGTGATGTTGAAAAACCAATAGGTAATTTATCTTCCACCGTAGATAGTTCTAAGATTCTGTCTAGGTGTTTATCTAAATTGGAAATTGGTATATGTTCTAAGTTGCTATGTATAGTGTTGCGGACTAGTTCTTTATCGATGCTGTTGAAGAAATTTTTTAGATCGGTTTGAAAGAAATGCTTATTATTGGCATGTTTTTTTACTGCGCTTACGACGTTTACGCCTTTTCTATAGGAGTAAACAACGTCTTTATTTATTTTTAGAAAGTCAAAAACAAATAGATTCAAAAACTTATGGTAAGCCTTCAGTTTTTCATCCGGCCTATATATTTTCATGCCCTTTAGGGTGGTGATTTTATAGTGAGGCTCTATATTTCCAGTCAAAAAATCTTGAAAGTTATGTTTTCCATGATACATGGCTTCAAATATTGAGCCTAACTCTTTTTTTACCATAATCAGCCCCTAAACCTATTAGAGCGTTACGCGTTAGGCAAAATTTCGTAACGATCTATTTTATACTATTTTGTGGATGCCATAAGTCTAATGTATTTTCTATGGCAATTTATTCGAAATTTCCCACTGTAACAAAAAAAATCGTGACCAGATAATTAGGCAGAATGCACTGTAAGCACATAGCGAATAAAAATCAAAATAGATGATAGGCGGGGCGGTACTGAGGCGGGGGGAGAAAAAATAAGGGCTGCTTTACTATTCGTGCGGCTTCCCCAGTCAAGAAAATGGGGAAGTCACACAAAAGTAACACGGATACAGGCCTCTAGAGGTCAGCTTGCGACTGGAGATACTCCTAGTCACTGACATACAAAGATCGTAAGCCGCATTCTCCAAAAAAACAAGGGGTAGGCGTCTCGCGTTCTCGGTAGGTTGACGCTACCTATGCATCTGGCCTCTGTAGCCTTGAGCAATCCGCACTGAGCGTCAACGTCCTGTGTTGATCGCTCGTTCTCAACGCTTTCTGGCGGTTGTTAGCAGATGCTTGGACACCATCGACGAGGGTGCCTTGCATCGTGTTGGATGTACTCCAATCCCTGCGCGCTCAAGCTGGAGGGAGTGTAGCTCCGAGATCAGCCATGTGCCCTTTGAGGGTAACGATGGCAGCTACAAATGGGGTGGGTTGGCGGGGTATCAGCTTTCCAGCCAGACGTCCCGTGCCCAGTGCCAGACCGACTCCCAGGACTCTTCGGTGATCAGTTCTTCTTCACCGGACCACAGCACCACGGTGCCGTCTTCTTCGACGCAGTAGTAGTCATCACCATCCTGGCAGATCGGGATCAGGTCGCGGGGTACGCCACTGTCCCAGGCATTGGCCGCCACGTCGGGCAGGTAGGTATGCGATTGTGGGTCGGTGACGGTCACCGGCTCCAGGCTGCCATAAACCACGTCGCTGACGGTCAGCAGGAATTCCTTGAAGACGAAGGGGATGTTGATGAACAGCTCCTCTTCGATCTCGACCAGTTGATCCTCGTCAGGCAACTCCAGGGGCACCGGTACGGGTTCGTTGGCTTCACGCAATTGTTCGATGACTTCTTCCACGGCCTCATCCTCTTGCTACATGGCGCGGTTGGGTATGACGCGTTTTATACAGTAGCTTGTTACAAGTGCAATCGTGAAATGCAAAACCCCGGACAAGTCCGGGGTTTTGGTGTAGCGGCCAACGCGCCTGGATCAGCCGTTCTGGCGGATACCGGCGACCAGCCAAGGCTGGTTGTCGCCTTGCGGGCGCTCCATGTTCCAGCTTTCGCTGAAGACTTCGCCCTGGTCGAAACGCGAGGATTTCGACACGCCGCTGAAGGTCAGGGTGGCGATGGTCTTGTCGGCACGATCGTCCACGCCGTCCAGTTGCACCTGCAGGTTTTCGATGTAGGTGGACTGGAAGCCGTCGCCCAGGCTGGCACGTTCCTGCTTGAGGAACTGCAGCATTTGCGGGGTCACGAACTCGGCGATCTTGTCCATTTCGTTGGCGTCCCAGTGCTGCTGCAGCGACTGGAAGTGGTTACGAGCGGCTTCCAGGAAGTTCTGCTCGTTGAACCAGGCCGGGGCGTTGATCACGCGACGTGGCGCGGCAGGGGCTGCGGAACCGCCGAAGATCGAGTTCTGGGCCGGAGCCGGTTGCTCGAAGACTTCACGTTGGTACGGCATGCCGGCTGGAGCCATCTGCTCCTGCTGCTTGCGACGACGGGCGGCAATGAAGCGGAAGATCACGAAAGCGATGACCGCCATGATCAGGATGTCGAAGAACTGCATGCCCTGGAAGCCGCCGCCCATGAACATGGACGCCAACAGGCCGCCAGCGGCGATGCCGGCCAATGGGCCCAGCCAGCGCGAAGCGCCGCCGGCCTTGGCTGCCGCGCCTGCGGCACCGGCTGCGCCAGCCGTGGCCGCTGCACCGCCGGCCGCGCCTGCGGCAGGGGCCATTTGGCTGGTTTGGTGGGTCGGGGCCGCGCCCGCGCTTTTACCGCCGCCAAAGCGCTTGGCGTTGGCGTCGAGGCTCATCGTCAGGCCGATGCAGAGCGCCAGGGCGATGCTAAGAAAACGTTGCATAAAGGGTATTCCCGTTTGTGGAGTGCACGCGTGTCATACTGCACAGCTCAAGTGTGACTGGCTAGTAAGAGAGTGTTTCTGGCTTTTGCCTGAATACTCTCACTTCAAGGTTGAACATTTCATGAAAGCCAGTAGGACCAATGTTCATTGGGTTGTGGCCGTCTCTTTAAACTTTGTATGAAATTTCCAGTTCGCCACCCCCTGTAGGAGCCGGGCTTGCCCGCGAAGGGGTCCTTGAGATCGCTAAAAGCTTCGCGGGCAAGCCCGGCTCCTACAGGAGAGCGGATGGTGCCCAGGGTTGTTTCAGCGCCGCAGGGTCGTGGTGTCCGGGGCGTTTCAACACCACAGGGCCGGTGTGCCCGGCAAGTGTCAGCGCCGCAGGGCCAGCAGGACCACGCCGCCAGTGATCATGCCGATGCCGGCCCACTGGCGCAGGTCGAGCTTTTCGCCCAGCAGCAGGACGCCGATGATCGCCACCAGCACCACGCTGAGCTTGTCCACCGGCGCCACCAGCGAAGCCGGGCCGACTTTCAGTGCGCGGAAGTAGCACAGCCAGGAAGCGCCGGTAGCCAGACCCGACAGCAGCAGGAACAGGTAGCTCTTGCCGGAGATCGAACCCAGGGGCTGATATTGGCCGGTGGCGTACAAAATCAAGGCCAGGCTGATCAGTACCACCACGGTGCGCAGCAGGGTGGCGAAGTCAGAGTTGACGTTATCGATACCGATCTTCGCGAAAATCGCGGTCAACGCGGCAAAAATTGCCGACAAAAGCGCCCAGAATGTCCACGAGGAAAGAAAGCCTGGGCCCATGTGCCGTTTACTCCGGTGACTGACGGTTCGATCGTTTCCACACTCAGCGTGGGCCTGCATCCCGTGACGCTCTGCGTCCCAAGGAACGGACGCTGTGCCTCCTGGGCGGCGTTCCCACGCGGAGCGTGGGAACGATCCCGGCATCGAGGGTGTTGCCTCAGATGACTTCCAGCTTGGCGTAGCCGAGCATCAGCCACTTGCTGCCTTCGCTGAAGTTCACCTGCACCCGGGCCTGAGCACCCGAGCCTTCGAAGTTGAGGATCACGCCGTCGCCGAAGATGCTGTGGCGGACCGTCTGGCCCAGGCTGAAATCGGTCTGCGGGATGGCGCTGCCGCTGAACAGGCTGCTGCTCTGTTGCTGGCCGCCGCCGAACGGGCGACTGACGCTGTTGGACAACCGCACTTCCTGCACCAGGCCCTTCGGTACCTCGCGTACGAAGCGCGAGACTTTGTTGTAGGTCTCGCTGCCATACAGGCGACGGGTTTCCGCGTAGGTCATGACCAGGTTCTGCATCGCCCGGGTGATGCCCACGTACGCCAGCCGACGTTCCTCCTCAAGGCGGCCCGGTTCTTCCAGGCTCATCTTGTGCGGGAACAGGCCTTCTTCCATGCCCACCAGGAACACGTAGGGGAATTCCAGGCCCTTGGCACTGTGCAGGGTCATCAGCTGGATGCTGTCTTCATGCTCGTCGGCCTGGCTATCGCCGGCTTCCAGCGAGGCATGACCGAGGAACGCGGCCAGCGGCGACAAGTCTTCCTCGCCCTCGGCGGCTTCGAAGTTGCCCGCCGCGCTGACCAGTTCCTCAAGGTTTTCCACCCGGGCCTGGCCTTTCTCGCCTTTTTCCGCTTCGTGATAGGCGATCAGCCCGGACTGCTCGATGACGATCTGGGTCATCAGGTGCAGCGGCGTATCCTGGGTCTTCGCTGCCAGGTTCTCGATCAGCTCGATGAAGGCGCCGAGCGCGCTGGCGGCACGGCCGGTGACGCCTTTATTGGCGATCAGTTGGGCCATGGCGTCCCACATCGACACATTGCTGTGACGGGCGTGTTCGCGGATGGCTTCGACGGTCTTCTCACCAATGCCTCGGGCCGGAACGTTGATCACCCGCTCCAGCGCCGCATCGTTGCCGCGACCTTCGAGCAGGCGCAGGTAGGCCATGGCGTTCTTGATCTCGGCCCGTTCGAAGAAGCGCTGACCACCGTAGATCCGGTAGGGAATGCGCTCGCGCAGCAGGGCTTCTTCCAGCACTCGCGACTGGGCGTTGGAGCGATAGAGAATGGCGATGTCGCTGCGCGCCAGACCGGTCTTCAGCGCGCTTTCGATGGTTTCGACCACGTAGCGCGCTTCGTCGTGTTCGTTGAAGGCGGCATAGAGGTTGATCGCCTCGCCGTCGCCGCCGTCGGTCCACAGTTCCTTGCCCAGACGCCCTGTGTTGTTGGCGATCAGGGCGTTGGCCGCCTTGAGGATGCCGGCAGTGGAGCGGTAGTTCTGCTCCAGGCGGATGGTCTCGGCATCCGGGAAATCTTCGGAATACTGGTAGATGTTCTCGATTTTTGCCCCGCGCCAGCCGTAGATCGACTGGTCGTCGTCGCCGACCACCATCAGGCTGTCGCCACCCTTGGCCAGCATGCGTAGCCAGGCGTACTGCACGGCGTTGGTGTCCTGGAACTCGTCCACCAGAATGTGCCGGAAACGCTTCTGGTAGTGCTTGAGCAACCCATCGTTGTTGCGCCACAGGTCGAGGGCGCGCAGCAGCAGCTCGGAGAAGTCGATCACGTTGGCGCGCGCGCAGGCGGCCTCGTAGGCTTCGTAGATGCTGCGCATGGTCGCCAGGAACAGGTCGCCGCTGGCCTGGATATTCTGTGGCCGCAGGCCCTCGTCCTTTTGCCCGTTGATGAACCACTGCGCCTGGCGCGCCGGCCAGCGCTGCTCGTCCAGGCCCAGGTCGCGGATCACCCGCTTGACCAGCCGCTGCTGGTCGTCGCTGTCGAGGATCTGGAAGGTCTGGCTCAGCCCGGCTTCCTGCCAGTGCGCCCGCAACAGGCGGTGCGCCAGGCCGTGGAAGGTGCCGACCCACATGCCGGCCGGGCTGATGCCCATCAGCTGCTCGATGCGATGGCGCATCTCGGCAGCGGCCTTGTTGGTGAAGGTCACCGACAGGACGGAGTAGGGCGAGGCGTTTTCGACCTGGATCAACCAGGCGATACGGTGCACCAGCACCCGGGTCTTACCGGAGCCGGCGCCAGCCAGGACCAACTGACGGCCAACGGGGGCGGCTACGGCCTGGCGTTGGGCATCGTTGAGGGAGTTCAGCAGAAGGGAGAGATCGTCATCGCGCATCGGCGCATTCTAGGGTGCTGGCTACGGGCGGGCAAACCTTAATGCCGGGTGGTCGCGATCAGGGTCAGAGAAAAAAGTCGCATGATGACGACTGGCCGGTCAGCGCTTGCAAGCGGCACGGGCTCTGACCTGGCCCTGTTTCGAAGGGGCTATCGCGGGCAATTCCATTACATTTTATGACTTGGAGCAGTTTGGTCCGGCCGGAGGCTTGTGTATGCTCCTGCGACATTTATGGCTCAACCATTATAAGAACAATGCCCATATGACTCACAGCTCTGACGCGCTCAACCCTTCTGTGGAGGCGGGACGGGTTATTCGCAAGCAGTTCGCCACCGAGCTGGCGGTCGAGCGCACCCGGCTGTTGTACCAGGGCTCCCTGTTGCCCACCCTGTTCATGCTGATCAATGGCCTGGTCTGCGCCTGGTTGCTCTGGAGTCCGCAACGTTATCTGCTGGTCAGCGTCTGGGTGGTCTGGCTGATGGCACTGGTGGCCTTGCGGGTGATCCAGGTGGCTGCGTTCGATTCGGCCATTCCCAGTCGCCAGGCCCAGCCGGTCTGGCGGCGGATGTTCCTGCTCGGCTCGGCCGTCAGCGGCCTGACCCTGGCGTGTGCCGGGATCGCCTTGGTGCCCACCGACAGTTTTCTCCAGCAGGCCTGGGTGTTCGGCCTGATCGGTGCGGCAACCTTGTCCGCCAGTATCGCCTATGCCGTGAGCTTCCCGGCGTTCCTGACCTTCACCTTGCCCTGCCTGCTGCCGGCCATCGGCTATCTGTTATGGGACGGCGACGATGCGCGCCAGGGCTGGGGCTGGCTGGGGCTGATCCTGCTGGTCTCGCTGAGTGTGGTGGCGTTGCAGGTCAACCGGTTTATCCAGCGCGACCTGTTGCGGCGTTTCCAGAACCAGGCACTGATCGACAACCTGCAGCAAGCCCAGGCGCGCAGCGAACAACTCAACCAGGATCTGGCGCGCGAGGTCGAGCAACGACGCCGGGCTGAACTGGAGTTGCGCGAGGCCCAGACCGAGCTGGAAAACCGCGTCGCCCAGCGCAGCCTGGAACTGGACCTGGCGAACCAGGCCCTGAGCAAGAGTGAAACACGCCTGGCGCTGGCCCTGCAGGCCAGTGAGCTGGGGCTGTGGGACTGGAACCTGCAGACCGACGAGGTTCATCACACCCAGATCAAGGAGCTGTTCGGCCTCGACCCCGAATATGTCACGGCCATGCTCAGCCACCTCAAGCCGCGCCTGCATCCCGAGGATCTGCCAGCACTCAAGCGGGCCCTGGTGGAGCACTTGAAGGGCCGCAGCGAGGACTACGTCATCGAGTACCGCGTGCGCCATGGTGATGGCCACTGGGTCTGGATCGAGGACCGTGGCCGGGCAGTGGAGCGTAGTGCCAGCGGACGCGTACTACGAATGGTCGGTACACGGCGCGATATCAGCTCCCACAAGGAGCTGGAGGGGCAGCGGCAACTGGCGGCGACGGTGTTCGAGGCGGCCAGTGAAGGCATTGTGATCTTCGATCCGAACTACTCGCTGCTGGCGGTCAACCAGGCGTTCAGCCGTGTCACCGGTTACCTGATCGAGGACATGCTGGGGCGCAGTGTCGTCGAACTGCCGTGCAGCCGTGATGCCCGCCGGCATTATTCGATGATCCACCAGTCCCTGGAGCAGCACGGCAGTTGGCAGGGTGAACTGGTGGAGGCGCGCAAGAACGGCGAGCTGTACCCGCAATGGCTGCAATTGAATGCGGTGCGCGATGCTCGGGGAAAAGTCAGTCATATCGTGGGCTTCTTCGCCGATCTTTCGGCGCGGCGTGAATCCGAAGAGCGCATGCGCTTTCTCACGCACTACGATGAGCTGACGGGCCTGGCCAACCGCTCGCTGTTCAAGGAGCGCCTGCGCGAGGCCAATCAGCGCGCCCGCCAGGAAGGGCGCAGCCTGGCGCTGCTGCATATCAACCTGGATCGCTTCAAGTTGCTCAATGACAGCCTGGGCCATGAAATCGCCGATCAGTTGTTGCAGAAAATGGCCCGACGCCTGGTGAACGCGCTCCCGGAGGCGAACACCATTGCGCGTTTGTCCGGCGATGAGTTCGCGGTGTTGTTCGACGCCTACGGCAGCCTGTCCAGCCTGGCCAGGGTGGCGACGCGCCTGCTCGGCAAGCTGCGCCTGCCGTTGACGGTGGACGGGCACGAACTGGTGGTCAGTGCTTCCATGGGCATCAGCCTGCTGCCGGACAGCGCCCGGGAGATTCCGGCGCTGGTCAGTCAGTCGAATATCGCCATGCAACATGCCAAATATCTGGGCGGCAACAATTTCCAGTTCTACACCGACAGCCTGCAAGCCAGCACCCTGGAGCGTCTGCAACTGGAAAACCAGTTGCGCAAGGCCATCGAAGAACAGCAACTGAGCGTGTTCTACCAACCCAAGCTGTGCCTCGCCACGGGGCGCCTGAATGCCGCCGAAGCGCTGGTGCGCTGGGAGCATCCGAGCATGGGCCGGGTGCCGCCCGGGGACTTCATCGGGCTGGCCGAAGAAACCGGGCTGATCGGTCCCATCGGTGAATTCGTGCTGCGCCGTGCCTGCTGGCAAGCCTGTGAGTGGCAGCGCCAGGGGTTGCCGGCGATGCGGGTGTCGGTCAACCTGTCGGTGCACCAGTTGCGCCAGGGCAAGCTGGTCAGCCTGGTTCGCCAGGTGCTTGAGGAAAGCGGGCTGGCGCCACATCTGCTGGAGTTGGAATTGACGGAAAGTCAGTTGCTCGACAGCGTCGAACACATCATCACGACCTTTCAGCAGCTACGCGACCTGGGGGTGAAACTGGCGATCGACGATTTCGGCACGGGGTATTCGTCGCTGAGTTACCTCAAGCGTTTCCCGGTGGACTACGTGAAGATCGACCAGGCCTTCATCCGCGGCCTGGACGAAGGCAGTGAAGACGCCGCGATTACCCGGGCAATCATCGCCATGGCCCACAGCCTGGGCCTGAAAGTGGTGGCCGAAGGCGTGGAGAATCCGCAGCAACTGGAGTTTCTCAAGGTGCACGGTTGCGACGAGGTGCAGGGCTATCTGATCAGCCGGCCGGTGGAGGCCGCCGAACTGGTACGGCTGCTGCGCGACGATCAGCGCGCCCACTGATCACGGACCGCCTGTCCCGGATCGCCGCGCTCGGTAGGCGTCGGCGGTCCGGCGAACCGCCGAAGGCGGCCATTTCCGGGCGAAATCGGCTGCTGAAAACGTATTCCCCCACGCAATGGAGCAGGCAATCGACGAATTCATGTAGTATAACTACAAGAATGCTACATCCCAGGCATTCGCCCATAACAATCGAGTCCAGCCCGTGAATCTGTTGCAACACATCGCCCAGTCCCGCACCCTGCTTCGCAAATCGGAGCTCAAGGTTGCCGATCACGTGCTGCTCGACCCAGCGGCGGTAATGCACAGCTCCATGGCCGACCTGGCCCACAGCGTGGGGATCAGCGAGCCGACCATCGTGCGTTTCTGCCGGGCCATCGGCTGTTCGGGTTTCCAGGATCTGAAACTCAAGCTGGCGCAGAGCCTGGCGGCGGGCGCGAGTTTTGGCCAGTTCGCGATCCATGAAGACGACTCCGTCTCCGACTACAGCCTGAAGATCTTCGACACGACCCTGCATACCCTGATGGAAGTGCGCGAGAAGCTCGATCCGGCGGCTCTGCAGCGGGCCGTGACGGCCATGTCGGCGGCCCAGCGCGTGGAGTTCTACGGCTTCGGTGCGTCGGGTGCGGTGGCGGCGGATGCCCAGCACAAGTTCTTTCGCCTGCTGCTGACCGCCGCGGCCTATTCCGACCCGCACATGCAGGCGATGTCGGCGGTGACCCTCAAGCCCAGCGATGTGGCAATCTGCATTTCCCAGTCGGGGCGCTCCAAGGACCTGCTGATCACCGCCAACATGGTCCGTGAAAGCGGCGCCACGCTGATCACCCTGTGCCCGAGCCAGACGCCGTTGGCCGAGTTGTCGACGATCAACCTGGCGATCGACGTGCACGAGGACACCGAAATCTACACGCCACTGACCTCGCGTATCGCCCACCTGGTGGTGATCGACGTGCTGGCGATGGGCGTGGCGATGGCCCGTGGTCCGAGCCTCGTCAACCACCTCAAGAGCGTCAAGCGCAGCCTGCGCAGCTTGCGGCTATCGCCCAAGTCGCTGAAGAACCTCGAAGACTGAATTCATCTGCCTGTCACCCGGCTGCCGCCAAATCGTAACGACTTGTAGTCATCTTGGAGTCTCCAACCCAACCTGGGAGACTCGAAATGGCCCGGCACCACGAAGAGCAAAGCAGCGTAAAGACCCGTCGGCAGCAGGAAGACCAGCGCCGCATGGAGTTCCGTCGTGCAATTGAAGACCGCAACGAACTGCGTCAGTTGCAAGAAGACGTGGCGGCTCTCAATTACTGGCAGATGGATTCGGTAGCCGACCATCGAAGCGCTCAACCAGCCCGCTGATCTGCAGCCGTTCATTTCGGATGAACCCCAGGAACGCATGCGCGACCGGTGACAGGCGTTTATCTCTGGCCTGAACCACGCACCAACTGCGATAGAGCGGCAGCTCTTCCACCGGCAGTTCCCGGAGCATACCGGTCGCCAGTTCCAGGCTCAGGGCGTGGCGCGTCAACAGTGCCACGCCCAGCCCCGCCACCACACATTCACGCTGCGCCTCGCCGGAAGTCACCTCCAGTGTCTGCGAGAAGTGCACGCGCTTCTCCTTGAAGTATTCGTCACAGGCCATGCGGGTTCCCGATCCCGGTTCGCGGATCAACAACGTATAGGGTTCCAGGTCCTGCAGGCGCAGCGGGCCCTTCTGACACAGCGGATGATCGGGCGGCGCCACCGCGACGATCGGATTGTTCAGGAACGGCAGGAATTCCAGGCCCATGTCCTGGGGCACCATGGACATGATCAGCAGGTCGTCGCGGTTGTCCGACAGCCGTCGCAGGGCCTGGGCGCGGTTGACCACCGTCAGGTGCAGGCTGACCTCGGGGTACTGGCGCTTGAACGCGGCGAACAGGTGCGGCACGAAATACTTGGCGCTGGACTCCACTGCCAGTTTCAGTTGCCCCTGCAGCGATCCCTGCATGTCCGAGAGCTGCATGTCGAGGTTTTCCAGTCGGCCGAAAATGTCCCGGCTTGCCCGCTGTAACGCTTCCGCCGCTTCGGTCATGTAGAGCTTTTTGCCGACGTAATCGAATAAAGGCTGCCCCACCAGTTCCTCCAACTGACGAATCTGCAGGCTGACGGCGGGTTGCGTGAGCGACATTTCTTCGGCCGCACGGCTGTAGGAGCGCAGATCGCAGACTTCGTTGAAGATTTTCAGTTGGCGTAATGTCATACGCATCAAAGACTTACGCATTTTCGGCGAACACTCTCACGCGGTGGGTCGGTCAACTATAAATTATTGCTTATGAGCAACCCAATAATTATTGATTTTAGTTTATCGCTGGCCGGGGCTAGTGTGGTGACGCGACTGGCTTGAAACATTTAGTCACTCGTCGACCCGTGCTGTGGGACAGATTTCGGGTCGTGGACAGAGGGCTGGCCCGCGAGGCTTCTGGTGTTTTGACGGACATCATCGCGGGCTGGCCCAGGTCCTTTCGCTTGCCCTGCACTTGGGTGATGGCAAGCAGGACATCGGACCGCCAGCGGTTCCGACAGGTGGTTTTGTTTCAGCGGCTTAGGAATTTACAAGTGATAAAAAAGATCCTGATCGCCAACCGTGGTGAGATTGCCGTACGTATCGTGCGAGCCTGTGCCGAAATGGGCATTCGTTCGGTCGCGATCTTCTCCGACGCTGATCGGCACGCCCTGCATGTCAAACGTGCGGACGAGGCCTACAGCATTGGTGCCGAGCCCCTGGCCGGCTACCTCAACCCCCGCAAGCTGGTGAACCTGGCGGTGGAAACCGGCTGCGATGCCTTGCATCCCGGTTATGGCTTTCTTTCGGAAAACGCCGAATTGGCGGAAATCTGCGCCGAGCGTGGGGTGAGATTCATTGGTCCCTCTGCTGAAGTGATCCGGCGCATGGGCGACAAGACCGAAGCCCGGCGCAGCATGATCAAGGCCGGCGTGCCGGTCACGCCAGGTACCGAAGGCAACGTCTCCGGCATCGAGGAAGCCCTGAGTGAAGGTGATCGGATCGGTTATCCGGTGATGCTCAAGGCCACTTCCGGTGGTGGCGGGCGGGGTATCCGTCGCTGCAACAGCCGCGAAGAACTGGAACAGGCATTCCCACGGGTGATTTCCGAAGCGACCAAGGCCTTCGGCTCGGCGGAAGTCTTCCTGGAAAAATGCATCGTCAATCCCAAGCATATCGAGGCGCAGATTCTCGGCGACAGCTTCGGCAACGTGGTGCACCTGTTCGAGCGTGACTGCTCGATCCAGCGTCGCAACCAGAAGCTGATCGAAATCGCCCCCAGCCCCCAGCTGACCCCTGAACAGCGCGCCTACATCGGCGACCTGTCGGTGCGCGCGGCCAAGGCGGTGGGCTACGAGAATGCCGGCACCGTGGAGTTCCTGCTCGCCGATGGCGAGGTGTACTTCATGGAAATGAACACCCGGGTGCAGGTGGAACACACCATCACCGAAGAAATCACCGGTATCGACATCGTTCGCGAGCAGATCCGTATCGCGTCCGGGCTGCCGCTGTCGGTCAAGCAGGAAGACATCATCCATCGGGGTTTTGCCCTGCAGTTTCGGATCAACGCCGAGGACCCGAAGAACAACTTCCTGCCCAGCTTCGGCAAGATCACCCGTTACTACGCGCCCGGCGGCCCTGGCGTGCGGACCGACACGGCGATCTACACCGGCTACACCATTCCGCCGTTCTACGACTCCATGTGCCTGAAACTGGTGGTCTGGGCGCTGACCTGGGAAGAGGCGATGGACCGTGGCCTGCGCGCCCTGGACGACATGCGCCTGCAAGGCGTGAAGACCACTGCCGCGTACTACCAGGAAATCCTGCGTAACCCGGAATTCCGTAGTGGTCAGTTCAATACCAGCTTCGTGGAAAGCCATCCGGAACTGACCAACTACTCGATCAAGCGCAAACCCGAAGAGCTGGCCCTGGCCATCGCTGCCGCCATCGCCGCCCACGCAGGCCTGTGAGGAATAGAACAATGTCCAAGAAAATTCATGTAACCGACACGATCCTGCGCGACGCCCACCAATCGCTGCTCGCCACCCGCATGCGTACCGAAGACATGCTGCCGATCTGCGACAAGCTCGACAAGGTTGGCTACTGGTCGCTTGAAGTCTGGGGCGGTGCGACCTTCGACGCCTGCGTGCGCTTCCTCAAGGAAGACCCGTGGGAGCGCCTGCGCAAGCTGCGCGCGGCGCTGCCCAACACGCGCCTGCAGATGCTCCTGCGTGGCCAGAACCTGCTGGGCTACCGCCACTACAGCGATGACGTGGTGAAGGCTTTCGTCGCCAAGGCGGCCGTCAACGGCATCGACGTATTCCGTATCTTCGACGCCATGAACGACGTGCGTAACCTGCGCGTGGCCATCGAGGCGGTGAAGGCGGCGGGCAAACATGCCCAGGGCACCATCGCCTACACCACCAGCCCAGTGCACACCATCGAGGCGTTCGTGGCCCAGGCCAAGCAGATGGAAGCCATGGGTTGCGACTCGGTGGCGATCAAGGACATGGCTGGCCTGCTGACCCCGTTCGCCACCGGCGAGTTGGTCAAGGCGCTGAAGGCCGAGCAGTCGCTGCCGGTGTTCATCCACTCCCACGACACCGCCGGCCTGGCCGCGATGTGCCAGCTCAAGGCGGTGGAAAATGGCGCCGAGCATATCGACACCGCCATCTCCAGCTTTGCCTGGGGCACCAGCCATCCGGGGACCGAGTCGATGGTCGCGGCCCTCAAGGGCAGTGAGTTCGACACCGGCCTGGATCTGGAGCTGCTGCAGGAAATCGGCTTGTACTTCTACGCCGTGCGCAAGAAGTACCACCAGTTCGAAAGTGAATTCACCGCCGTCGACACCCGGGTGCAGGTCAACCAGGTGCCGGGTGGGATGATTTCCAACCTGGCCAACCAGCTCAAGGAGCAGGGCGCCCTCAACCGCATGAGCGAAGTGCTGGCGGAGATTCCACGGGTGCGCGAAGACCTCGGCTTCCCGCCGCTGGTGACCCCGACGTCGCAGATCGTCGGCACCCAGGCGTTCTTCAACGTGTTGGCCGGCGAGCGCTACAAGACCATCACCAACGAGGTGAAGCTCTACCTGCAGGGTGGCTACGGCAAGGCGCCGGGTACCGTCAACGAGCAGTTGCGCCGCCAGGCCATCGGCAGCGAAGAGGTGATCGACGTGCGCCCGGCCGACCTGCTCAAGCCGGAAATGGTCAAGCTGCGTAACGACATCGGTACCCTGGCCAAGTCGGAAGAAGACGTGCTGACCTTCGCCATGTTCCCGGATATCGGGCGCAAGTTCCTTGAAGAGCGCGAAGCCGGCACCCTGGTACCGGAAGTGCTGCTGCCCATCCCCGAGGCGGGCGGTGTGCGTGCGCCGGGCGGCGAGGGCGTACCGACCGAGTTCGTCATCGATGTGCATGGCGAAACCTACCGCGTCGACATCACCGGTGTCGGCGTCAAGGCTGAGGGCAAGCGCCACTTCTACCTGTCTATCGATGGCATGCCGGAAGAAGTGGTGTTCGAACCGCTCAACGAATTTGTCGGCGGTGGCAGCAGCAAGCGCAAGCAGGCCAGCGCACCGGGCCACGTCAGCACCACCATGCCGGGCAATATCGTCGATGTGCTGGTCAAGGAAGGCGACGTGGTGAAAGCCGGCCAGGCCGTGCTGATCACCGAAGCCATGAAGATGGAGACCGAAGTGCAGGCCGCAGTCGCCGGCAAGGTCACGGCCATCCATGTGGCCAAGGGCGACCGGGTCAATCCGGGCGAAATCCTGATCGAGATCGAGGGCTGAGCAAGGCCCTCATCTGTAACGCTTAATCCTCGGGGGGGCATGTGCCCCCCTTTTTTTTATGTGGATTTACCCGGTGCAACAGCATCGTAGCGCCCCTGCGGCTTCAGGCCGGCTCTATCGTGAGCGGCGCGGAGAACTGTACTTCCTCTGGCAAGGAAGTGAGGGTGGCATAGATGCCTGAGACGGTGACCTTGCCGACCTTGTTGGGAACGGTGAAAGCGAGGGTGTCCCAGCTGAGGATATTGAAACCGGTAACTACTGCAGCGTCTGAACCACCCTTGTGGAAGTGGAGCTGATAGAGCCCGCTGAATACGTTCACGATCGGTCCCGTGAGTGTGAGGACATCTCCCACCTTCGCTTGTTCGGGCAGATCCAATTTTGGATTGGCGTGCACTTTTTGGTTAATCATTTTGCATCTCCTGCGAAATGACAGTCCCGATCAACGGTCGGGCCTGGATGACTGCATCGATCATTCATTGACGATCAGGTTCGGATGTGTTCACGCCGGCACTATGTTGATTGTCCCGAAGATGTGCGCGTCCTCCGGTACGGAGGTACCGGAGGAATAGTAGCCCTCGACCACGTGCTCGCCGACCTTGTCGGGAACGATGAAAGAGATGCTGTCCCAGTACGTGCGATAGAGGGTGACGAAGTAGGGTTCGCCGGGGCCGCGAAATTCGAGCTTATAGATGCCGCTGAATGTGTTGACGGCCGGTCCCGCGAGGTCGACTCTTTTCCCCACGACCGCCTCCTCCGGTAGATCGACCCGTGGGCTGTCTTGCAGTGTGTTCTCAAACATGTCGCACCTCATTGCTGAAGTTGATCCACGCCCGCTCCCGGGGTGGCGAGCGGGCTACGTCTTCAGGCTACGAGGGTTGGGAAAGGCGCATCTACTGTCAGAAATGACAGTCCTGACCAGCGGTCAGGCGGTGAAAGCTCGGCTGGATCCTGTCAGAACGCCATCTGCCATTGGCCCATGACCCCTTGGCTGCTGCTGTTTCCACCCAGTTCAGCGTTGTAGGCCACGCCGATCGAATGCCCCGCGGACAGGTTGAAGTCCAGCCCGGCTTCGGCCACCAGGCTGTCGCGGGCCAGGCCGGAGCCCTTGTTGGTGAAGGTCCTGGCGGTCGCCGGGTTGACCTGGGTGGTGCTGCTGTCGAGGGAGCCGTACCGATGTTTCCAGCCGGCACTCAGGTGCGGGGTCAGGCTCATCCGGTTGTCCAGTCGAGTGAGGCTGGCGGCGCGCAGGCCCAGGGTGCTGCTGACGTTGTCCTGGGTTTGGGCGCTGTTTTTCAGCGCCGCTTCGCCGCCTTTTTCCTGGTGGGCTTTGCGTGAGTAGCGTTCGTAGCCCAGGCTGGCGAAGGGCTCGGCACTCAGTCGGGCATTACCCAGGGTGTAGCCGAACTCGGCGAAGGCCTGTTGGCTGGTGGCGGCGTAGTTTGCGCTGAGGCGATCCTGGTAACCGCTGAAGGCCACGTGGCGTTGGGTCGTGCCGTCGTGGTCGCTGTGGATCGCGCCGAGGCGCAAGGCGGCGGGGCCGCTTTGACGCAAGGCATAGGCCCCCGCATGCCAGCTGTCCAGTTTGCCCTTGAAACGACTGCCTTCGTGGGTGGAGTGCGATTTGCCGCCCAACAGGCCCAGACGCCATTCGTTGCCCAGGGACCAGTCGGCGCCCAGCACGATACCTTGCGTGGTCTGTTGGAAATCCTTGCGGCCTTGCGCCTGTTCGAATCGCCCGGTGTTGCCCAGGGCCTGTAGCCATACGCGGCTTTCGCCAGGGCGTGCCTGGTCGTGTCCGGAAAGCGGGATCTGTTGCGTGCTGCTGTTTGCGGCGTGGCCCAATTGGCGCATGGTCGAAAGCGCACTGTTGCCGACCTGGCTGGCGCCGCTGAGGGTGGCTTGGGCCAGGCTGGCCTGGTCCGCGCCGGCCAGTTGGGCCAAGGCCGCTTCCTTGGCCGCCGGGTCGAGCCGGGACAGGGCATCGCGCAAGGGCGATTCGATTGGTCGCGGAATCGGTGGTTTGTAGTTGCCACCCTGGCCACCCCACACCTGTGGCGGTTGAGTGACCGCGAGTGTGGTCGGCCGTTCCGGGTGAGTGAGAGTCAAGGGGGGCTGGGCCTGGGCCTGTTGAGCCAGCAGGCCGTTCAGTGCCAGCCCCAGGGCTACGGCAAGCGGGGTCTTGTTGGGGAACATTCCATTTCCTCCTCGGATAAGTCGAGGAGGAAATGTATCGATCCCGTCAGCGGGTAAATGTCGGCGGTTTTACCCAGACTTTGCGGGATATGTCAGCAAATGGCCGATGTTTATCGGGTTGTCGGGGTGGTGTCAGACGTGGTGACTGAGGCATCAGCCACCGCATGGCCTGTTTGCCGGGCACTGTGCCCAGCGGTTATCGATTATCCCCGGCATTCGATCAGGCTACGGAGTTGTCCGGCTGGGGTCAGGTTGTCGGCTGATAACCAGCGCTCGAATCCGGCACTCACCGTTGGCCATTCCGTGTCGATGATGCTGTACCAGGCGCTGTCACGGTTGCGGCCCTTGACCACCATGTGCTGGCGGAACACACCCTCGAAACGAAAGCCCAGGCGTTCGGCAGCCGTGCGGGAACGGGCGTTGTCGTTGTTGCACTTCCACTCCAGCCGCCGGTAGCCCAGGGCAAAGGCCTCCCTGGCGAGCAGGTAGACCGCCTCGGTGCTCTTGGGTGAGCGTTGCATCGGCGCGCCGAAGGTCACGTGGCCGATCTCGATACGGCCCTGGGCCGGCACGATCGACATCAGGCTGAGCAGGCCCTGGACTTCGCCGCTGGCCTTGTCGACCACGGCGAATAAATACGGATCGGCGCTCGCCGCATGGCCGTCCAGCCAGTCATTGAAGGCACTGCGCTGCGGGAATGGTCCGTAAGGCAGGTAGTCCCACAGCTTGGGGTCGGCACCTGGACCTTCCAGGGCCCGGTACAGGTCGTCGCCATGACGGGCGGCGTCGAGTTTTTCCAGGACGATGAAACGCCCTTCGAGGCGTCGGGTGGCGGGCGCCGGAGCCCCTTGCCAGTTTGCTACGGGTGTCGACATGACGCTTTCCTCAAGGCCTACAAGGCGTGGCGAAATTGGATGAAGCCTGGGCGCTCGGCTATCCGCTCATACAGCTGGATGGCGGTGGCGTTGGTTTCGTGGGTCAGCCAGTGCACCTTGCTGCAACCGTCCTGCGCTGCAGTCCTATAGACGTGTTCGATCAGCCGTCGGCCGAGGCCGCTGCCGCGGACTTCGGGGGCGACGAACAGGTCCTGCAGGTAGCAGGAGTCCTGGATGCTCCAGTTCGAGCGATGGTAGATGAAATGCACCAGGCCGACAGCCTTGCCGTCCTGCCAGGCGAGTGCGGCGTGGGTGGTTTCGGCCGGGTCGAGCAGGCGCTGCCAGGTCGACTGGTAGATCGCTTCGGGCAGTTCAGTCTCGTAGAACTTCAGGTAGGCCTGCCACAGCGGGTGCCAGACGGCCTGGTCGGCGGCGGTCACCGGGCGGATTTCAATAGCACTCATGCTGACTCCTTAACGCATCAATTGGGCGAGGGCCTGGTCCTGGCTGTCGGCACTGGCCGCCAGCCCTTGTTGCACACCGGCGATATCGACGGCGCTGCGGTTCTGACTGAGCTTGCGCTTGCCCTCCAGACGCTGGATCGGCAGGGCGATGCCGACAATGGCCTTGAGCATAGAGGCGATGTAGGTCTCGGGGGCGTCGTCGACTTTCCAGGGGTTGGCCCGGCCGGCTTCATGGCGGTCGGTGAGGGCACTGACCAGCGCGCGCAGGCGCTCGGTGTCGTCGAAGACCTCGGCCTGGCCGTAGGCGTGCACGGCCACGTAGTTCCAGGTCGGCACGACCTTGCCGTGTTCGGCCTTGCTGGCATAGAAGGACGGGCTGACATAGGCGTCGGCCCCAGGAAATATCACCAGCGCCTCGGCTCCTTCGGCCAGTTCCTGCCACTGCGGGTTGGCGCGCGCCAGATGCCCGAAGAGGGTGCCATGGGCGCCCTGGTGCGGATCGAGCAGCAGCGGCAGGTGGCTGGCTTGCAGCCCTTGTTTGCCATGGGTGACCAGGATGGCCAGGCGTGTGTCCTGGATATGCCGGTGCAGGAAGGTCAGGTCGGGTTCGGCGAAGGCGCTGGGTGTGTACATGGAAGTTTTCCTTGGCGAATACGGCCATCCTAGGCAGGCTATTGGTTGCTTGTAAGAGCCATTGCCAGTGATTTTCATAGGTCCAATACCATGCCCAGTCCATCGTTACCCCTGTCGTTCGATCCGGCCGGTATTCAGCTGGACCCGGCCAAGGGGCTCAGCCGCCAGCTCTATCAGGCCCTGCGTCAACGTGTGCTGGATGGGCGCCTGGGCAGCGGCAGCCGTTTGCCGGCCAGCCGCGATCTGGCCAACGCTCTGGGCATTTCCCGTAACAGCGTGGTTCGGGCCTATGACCAGCTGTATGCCGAAGGCTTCATCGAGGGGCGGATCGGCGATGGCACCTACGTTGCGCAACTGCCGGGCAAGGCGTTGCCCATCAAGAAGTTGTCCACAAAAGTATCCACAGGGTTTTCAACAGGCTTACCCACAGGTTTATCCACAAAATCGGCCGAAACCGCTGGGGTTACATCCAGTAAAGTTATCCACAATCAGGCGTTGCAACGTATCGGCGACAACCCGATCAACCCGCCGCCGAGTGGTCCGCCGCGGGCTTTTCGTGTGGGTGTGCCGGCCTTCGATCTGTTTCCTTTCGGCGTCTGGGCCAAGCTGCAGGCGGCTTTCTGGCGCGCTCCCGACCCTGGGCAACTGTGTTACGGCGCTTCGTCGGGCGACGCGCGCCTGCGGGGCCTGATTGCAGCGTACTTGCGCAGTTCGCGCGGATTGTCCTGCAGTGCTGAACAAATTGTGATCACCTGCGGCGCACAGCAGGGCATCAGTCTTTGTGCACAGTTGCTGGTGGACCCGGGCGAGGGCGTTGCGGTGGAAAATCCCGGTTACCGCGCGGCACGCCTGGCGTTCGCGGTGGCGGGTGCCCGGGTGCAGGGTGTTGCGGTGGATCAGGACGGGCTGGACTGCGCGGCCCTCGGGCAATTGCCGGATTGCCGATTGGTCTATGTGACGCCGTCCCACCAGTATCCCACCGGGGTGGTCATGAGCCTGGCGAGGCGTCTGGAACTGCTGGCCTGGGCCGAGCGTACCGGCGGCTGGATCGTCGAGGACGATTATGACGGCGAATACCGCTACAGCGGCGCGCCGCTGGCTCCTCTGGCGGCGTTGGATCGGCAGGGGCGGGTGTTGTATGTCGGCACGTTCGGCAAGATCGCCTTTCCGGCGTTGCGCCTGGGTTACCTGGTACTGCCGCCGACGCTGGTGGCGGCTTTTGCCCAGCGCCGTGCGCTGGATATGCGGCATTCGGAGGTCAGTACCCAGGTGGTGATGGCCGAATTCATGGCCGCCGGACATTTCCAGAGGCACATCCGGCGGATGCGCCGTGCCGCCCTGAGCCGGCGTAACACTCTGTTGGCCCATTGGCCGACGAATATCCGCGGCTGCGGCAGCCTGCCGGAAGCCGTCGCCGGCCTGCACCTGATGGTGCCGGTGCAGAGCCTGGCGCGTGAGCAGGAACTGATCGCCCAGGCCGCGAGTGTCGGGGTCGAGATCAGCCCCCTGAGCAGCTTCTGGCTGACTCTGCCGGAACCGCCTGCAGAGCGGCATGCGGGCCTGGTCCTGGGGTTCGCGGCCGTGCCGGAGGTGGATATCGTGGCGGCCCTGAAGCGTTTGCGCGAGGTTTGGCTGGCGTGAGTGCGGGGTCGGCGCAGTTCGGGGGGACGGCCGGCCCTTGAGCTGAGAACGGCGGTGCGCAACGGACTACTTAGTTACCGCTCGTCGTGCTCGGTGCATGGCTAAGGTCGTGAGCGAGATTCTTTCGCTCAGAGGTTTTTTCATGCTCAACGTTTCAAGTTCAACATGCTCCTGCTTGCCTGTTTGTCCTGTGTCTTCCTGTGCAGGGAGCAGAGCATGACGGACTCTGCTGTTTCGGCTCCGCTGAGCGAGAGCGATCAGGCCTTGCAGGTCCTTGGTCTGGGTGATTGCCTGGCCGCCCGGCCCAGCCTGGAGAGCGCTACGGCCCACTTGGTACAGGCGATGCTGGAAGACTATTTCCCGGCTCAGGGAGAAGCATTGCGGACTGCCGCCTTTATCAACCTTACGGTGGGTACAACCAGCGCGGCCCCGGCGAGCTACCAGATCATTCCTCTGACCCATCGGCTGATTGACTGCTGGCTGGGCAAAGCAATGCCAGATCATCCTCTTGGCAGCTACCTGACGCTCTACCCGGGAGCCGAGGCTCCGCAGATGTTGCGCCTGCAGGTCGCCAAAGCCGAAGAATTGGTGAGTGAGTGGGCTCCAGCCTTGCTGCAGAGCTACATGCAGAGCCTGGTCGACTTCTGGAGTTCGCCAGCCTTGTCCGGCCAGAAGTTATCGGATGTCTGGCGGTCGCCCTTGGCGCAGGGTGTTTCGCCCTGGCAACAGCTATCGGATTTCATCGCGACCCAGTTACGCAAAGCCAGCACCGCGCTCACGGGTGACGAACTGGACACCGTCCACGGTGTACTCGATTTTCCCGATTTCAAGGCGCGTTCCCAGGCGCTGGGAAACGACTGCACGAAGGCGCGCATCACCCTCGTTCGTGTCCCGGGCAACGCCCCGTTGTACCAGCAGGCCCTGGTCCTGACACGCCAGGTCGGTCAGCGGCAGATCGTATTGCTGTACACGTTATTGGGTGGAATCAAGTCGTTCGACTCCATCAAGGTGCTGGAAGCCGACTTGGGACAGACCTTGAGTGACAGTGATCCGGATCCGGAAAATTACTCTGCGGATGATCATGTCTTTGATGCCCTGACGGCTACCTTGCTGACCCGGCAGCTGGAAAACATCCGCACCCTCAACGCGGGCGACTACTACGACCGTGCCGCTCTCGACCGACACTTGTACGAGCTGACCGGCCCACAGGTGCTGGTCGGGGCCTTCAGTTCCGCGCACGAAGAGACGCTGCGGCAGTTGCATGATTTACTTCCCGACTGGTTACAGCAGGCTTCGGCAGTGGACCGGGCCACCTATGGCCGCTACGTCTGCCGGCTATCAGAGGTGCACCGGTTCCATTTCGGCGAGGCGTTTCTCGCAAGCATTCCCAGCATTTTCGAGTTTGCGCAGCAGGAGTTGGCCAAGAGCCTGCTCAAGCTTGATCCCAAGGCCAAGGACGTAGTGGTTGATCGTATCCGCGTGACGCTCACCCAGAGCGACAGCAGCCCGTGGGAAATGGCGGGTCCGGGGTTCGCCGCTCAAGATCTGCGTACCCAGTCCTCTACCCGGAGCTATGTGGAAATGGCACTGCTGAACGTCGATGCCTTTCCGCTCTCGGCCACCGCGCAGGTTCATTACGATCAGCCGGCGGCAGGTGAGGAGCAGACGCCACCGAGCTGGATGACCTATGAACGACTGCGAGCCGCCGTCAGTGATGCCAATGTCGGCGCGACCTATCCTGCTCTGCTCAAACAGAAACTGCAGCGCAACACGACTGAGCGATATCGGCAGCACTCGTTGTTCACCCACTATTTGCAGGTCCTGCTGCCGATGCTGGCGTTGGAACTGCGCCTGACGCAGAGGCTGACGGAGTGTGCGCGTCTATACGTCACGGCGGTGATGAGCATGGACACCCATGTGCTCGTGCTGTCGGGGCTGTCCATCGTGGTCCGCCCCCTGGCGTTGCTGGCACACCCTGGAGCTGCGGCGGACCCTGTGCTAAATCATTTTGTCATTGGCCCGCGGATGGTCGATCGAGGGCCGCAGGTGCTGCTACGACCGGGGGCGACAGAACCCTTGCTCGAGTTCGCCTCGCTCGCGCACCTGTTGGCGGCTATCCAGGTTGAAGGGGAGTTGCAGCAGTCGGTGTTGGCGGGCCTGGACGACTACAGTCGCAAGATTTATGACCAGGGTGGTTTTCTGGAGCCGCATCTGACGCGGATCATCCTCAGCACCTGGGACCTGCCAGAGATTCCTGAGCCGCCTACGCTGGATACCACGGTCTTGTCCGGCACGGTCGTTGAGGCGCTGTTCGCCGCCAGCGTCGAGACACTGATCAGGCATGCCGAGGCGATCTCGGTGTCGAATGCCGAAGCGCGCCGCAAGCTCCTCACCGATCTTGGCTGGGCGCTGTTCAGCCTACTGATTCCCTGGGCGCCGGGTGCTCTGGCGGGAGTGGGGTTGATCGTGCAACTGTTGCCCAGTCTCAAGGCGCTGACGGATCCGAATACACAACGGCCCTGGGCGGCATTCGCCGATGTGTTGCTCAACTTGGCGGCCGTGTTGGTCTATCACCGCCGACTGTCGCCTGAACCATTGGCAACCGCCGGTGCCGGCGCAGCGATCGTCAAACCATCGGTAGACGGGGACGGTGGATTGCGGGCGTTCATCTGGACTCGCGGTGGGCGCGATTTTTCAGCGTCCGAACTGGAGCGGCTTGACCGATTCAAACTGGCGACCACGGCTCCTGCCGATATGTTGCCGGCCGAGGGAGAATGGCGGGGTCTTTACCAATATGGTGGATTGTTCTATGCCCATATCCATGGCGACTGGTTTCATGTTTCGCGCACTATCGAAGGTGTAAGGATCGTCGATATCCGGCATCCGGCCAGTCTGGGCCCCTGGTTGATCCGCGATACCTCGGGAAGCTGGCAGCTGGATCGGGGCCCCCGGCTGCTGGGTGGCGCCGGTGAATTGAGTTTACGAAGCAGAAAGAGGCTCAACACGCTGAAATACCAGGCCCGCCAACTGCTTGACTCACTGCCTGGCCGGCTGGGCCGAAGTGAGAAACTTCTGCGTATTGCTCATGGCCCCGCTGATGTCGAGGACCGGCTCATCAACGATGCCAAGTTGTTCAGCGACCTGTCGGCCAAACTGCAGGAGTTGGCTCACGGTTTGGACGAGTATCCCAAGGAACTGGTGGACAAGCTCGACGCTGGCGCGAAACTCCTGCGAGCTCAAGGCACACGCCTGCGTATCGAAAGAGTGAAGATCGATCCGCCCACAATCATCGGCGTCTCGTATCTCAGGAGTAAGCAGCAGATCCGCATTCGGTCCCTGGGGCCGCGCAAGGATATTTCTGGCGGCAAGGGCCGGGACTTTCTACAGGAGTATGAGATTTCGGACTTGCAGCGGACCCCCCTGTGGTACGCACACTTTCACTATTCGAGTCTGGATGCGGTAGACAAGAACTATACGGCGGCTCACCTGAAGACTCCTCGGCAGCGTTTTCAGGGCATCAACTACCAGAGGGCTCAGGAACAATCGAATCAGGGTGTCGACGCTATCTTGCGGGCCAGGATCGACGCGACATCGGCCAGCGAACTGTTCCTGTCCCCCACGTCCTGGTAGCCCTGCCGCCGGCCAGTCGGCGACAGGGCTGTTCCTCAGGTCCCCGACTTGATCCGTGTCCAGACCCGTGTACGGATACGTTCGGCTTTCTGATCCATCGGTTGCAGGGTATAGAGCGTCTTCATCGCCGCTTCGGTTGGGTACAGGTTGATGTTGTTGCGAATGGCCGGGTCAACCAACTCGATCGCGTCCTTGTTCGGGTTCGGATAGCCGACGAAATCGCTGATCGGCGCGATCACCTGCGGTTGCAGCAGGTAGTTGATGAAGGTGTAGGCGTCTTCCGGGTCTTTGGCGCCCTTGGGGATCGCCAGCATGTCGAACCAGATCGGTGCGCCTTCTTTGGGCAGGCGCATGTCGACTACCACGCCGTTTTTGGCGTCCTTGGCGCGGTTGGCGGCCTGGGAGAAGCTGCCGGAGTAGCCGACGGCGACGCAGATGTCGCCGTTGGCGATATCGGCCATGTACTTGGACGAGTGGAAATAGGTGATGTAGGGGCGGATCTTGAGCATCAACGCCTCGGCCTTTTCATAGTCCTTGGGGTTCTTGCTGTTGGGGTCCAGGCCCAGGTGCTGCAAGGCCAGTGGCAGGATCTCCGAAGGCGAGTCGAGCAGGGCGACGCCGCACTGCTTGAGCTTGCTGATGTTCTCTTCCTTGAAGATCAGGTCCCAGCTGTCCACCGGCGCGTTGTCGCCCAGGGTCGCCTTGACCTTCGCCGGGTTGAAGCCGATCAGGATGGTGCCGTACATGTAGGGCACGGCAAATTTGTTGCCCGGGTCGTTGGCCTCCAGCAGTTTCATCAGTTTGGGATCAAGGTGGTTCCAGTTCGGCAGCTTGCTGCGGTCCAGCGGCTGGAACACCCCGGCCTCGATCTGCTTGGCGAGGAACACGTTGGACGGCACCACCACGTCATAGCCGGAGTTGCCGGTGAGCAGCTTGGCCTCCAGCGCCTCGTTGGTGTCGAAGATGTCGTAGACCAGCTTGACCTGGCTGTTCTGCGCCTTGAAGTCGTCCAGTGCCTTGGGCGTGATGTAGTCGAACCAGTTATAGACCCGCAGGGTGCGGTCTTCGGCCTGCGCTGTGGCGCTGAGCACGGCGGCGCACAGGGCCGGGGCGATGAAACGCTTGAGTCTGTTCATTCTTCTAGTTCCTCATTGGGCGTTCTGGAAACCTTCGAGTACGTTCACGGCATTGATGCCGATTTCTTCCACCGCATAACCGCCTTCCATCACGAACAGCGTCGGCTTGCCCAGGCGGGCGATGCGTTCGCCCATGCGCAGGTAGTCGGGGCTGTCGAGCTTGAACTGGGAAATCGGATCGTCCTTGAAGGTGTCCACGCCGAGGGACACCACCAGCACCTCGGCGTCGTAGCGCTCGATCTCGGCGCAGGCCTGTTCCAGGGCCGCGCTCCAGCGCTCCCAGCCACTGCCGGCGGCCAGCGGGTAGTTGAAGTTGAAACCTTCACCGACGCCTTCACCTCGTTCGTCGGCATAGCCAAGGAAGAACGGGAATTCCGCTTGCGGATCACCGTGGATGGAGGCGAAGAGCACGTCGCTGCGCTCATAGAAAATCGACTGGGTGCCGTTGCCGTGGTGGTAGTCGACGTCGAGGATCGCCACCTTGCCGCAGCCCTGGTCGAGGAAGGCCTGGGTGGCGATGGCGGCGTTGTTCAAGTAGCAGTAGCCGCCCATCAGGTCGCTGGCGGCGTGGTGTCCTGGCGGTCGGCAGAGGGCGAAGGCGCTGTGGGCGCCTTGCTGGATCGCGGCCTGGGCGGTAAGGGCGACCTGGGCTGCGCTGTACGCGGCTTGCCAGGTGCCGGCGGTGATCGGCGCGCCGCCGTCGAAACTGTAGTAGCCGAGCTGGCCGTGGAGGCTCTTGGGCAGCACTTGGCGCAGTGTGCGTGCCGGCCAGGTGAAGGGCAGCAGGTCGCCGTCCTGGCCCAGTTCGGCCCAGCGCTCCCAGGCGCCCTTGAAGAATTCCAGGTAGGCATTGTCGTGGATGCGGCGAATCGGTTCGAGGCCGAAGTCCTCGGGTTCACTCACCGGCCCCAGGGCCTGGTGGTGGACGCGGGCGAGCACGTGGTCGGCACGTGAAGGCATCTCGAAGCAGGGCATCAGTTGCCCGTCGATCAGTTCGCAGCGGCCGTGGTGCAGGTGGTGATCGTCTGAGTAGACCGTCAGCATTTCTTGTTCTCCATTGGCGTGGACCTGGACATCATTCTTGATGCCCGGCACGGTTCGGAGAACGGCAGGAGCGGCCAAAAGGGGATCGATGTGGCCAAAACATCTGTCCTGATTTCGCCCCTCAATGAGGCAGCGCCGCACCTTGGCGTGGCACAGAGCGGTCAGGGGCGGAACTGGCTAGGACTGACACCGCTCCAGCGCACGAAGGCATGGCGGAAGCTGGCGGTTTCGCTGAAGCCCAGTTCGTCGGCGATCCGGTGGATCGGCCACTGGTCGTCGGCCAGCAGTTGCTTGGCTCGTTCGAAGCGTAGTTCGTCGAGCAGTTCCTGGTAGCTGCAACCCAGGTCGCGCAGGTGTCGGCGCAGGGTTCTTGCCGAGCAGTTCATCTGTTCGGCCAGGCCCTCCAGGCCGGGCGCGGTATGCAACTGAGCGGTGAGCAACTGGCGGATGCGCCCGAGCCAGGCCTGGCGCCCGGTGAACTCCAGATTCTGTTTGCGGCAACGCTCGGCCATGGCCTGGTGGGTAATCGGGTCGGCCAGGGGTAGCGATTGGTCGAGCCAGGCGCGGTCGAAGGCGAAGGCGTTGCGGGTGGCACAAAAGCGCAGCGGGCAGTCGAAGCTGTCGGCGTAGTTGGCCTGATAGTCCGGCGCATCGTGCTCGAAACGCGCGGCGAGCAGCGGTAGGGGGCGACCGAGCAGGTCGTCGCAGATGACTTTCAGCGAGACCAGGCAGAATTCGACGTTGAAGGTCGCCAGCAGCGGGTTCTCCCGGTAGTCCGCGGCGGTGAACCAGATGCGCTCGCCGTCTTCCTCCAGGCTCAGCTCGAAGAGTGTTCCCAATAGCGCCGGGTAGCGCAGGGCCAGGCGCAAGGCGTCACCGAAGGTGGCACTGGTGAGCAGCGCGTAACCGAGCATGCCATAGGACGACACGTGCATGCGCCGGCCCAGTTCCAGGCCGATTTCCCGGCGCAGGGCCACGGCATTGGCGCATACCCGCATTTCCTGGTTGGTGGTGATGCGGGTGTCTGCGCGGCTCAGGTCGGCGGCACTGATGCCGCTGCCGGCCAGCAGCGTGTCGGCGGGCAGGCCCTGTTCGCGGAAGGTGTTGAGCACCAGGGAGACGGCGTTGAGGGTGGTCAGGTGGGAGTGGAGCATGCTCGATTCCGGCCTTGGGAGGTGCTGGAATCGAGCAAGTTGCGTGCCGCTGAAAGGGTGACCTAGTTTGATGGTCCTTAGGTCAGGCAGGCTGAATAGCTTCTGGAGTATCTTCTACGACATTTGGCTGGTTGCCCATGTCGCGATCAGTTGTGAACCAACCCAAGGCAGTGTTCCCGACGTATTTTGTGAGGGCATAGTTGGCAGAGGAGCCAATTACGACACCCACACCAAATGGGATCGCTTTTTCAACTGCTTTTCGGGTGAAGGTAATGCCGATGCGCTTGAACATTTCCTTGATCGTTTGTAGGGCGGCGCCCTTCAAGTACTGACGAACCATGTTCACGCCAGCTTTTGAAGCGAACTTGGTGCTGACTTCCACGCCAAATTTCTCGAGCGATCCACCTGCGGCAATCATGAATGCCAGTTGCCGAGCGTCCTCACTGGTCAGGTCCCAGCCAAAGGCCTCGGCCAGGCACATGCACATATCAACCTGAAATTTCATGCCGACAGTAGCATCTGTCAGGCCACCGCCAACCATGGCCACTGCTGTACCCAGCCCTGGAATTACACCAGCCAAAGCCGTAACCCCTCCGCTCGTTGCGGACATTGTTGCGTACCTGCTGATGATTTTTTTGGCAACGAGTGCCTGCACTTCATTTTCCGAGGCTTTAGGCTTGGAGGACTTCACCTGGCTTTGGTATTGCGAAACCAGCGCCTTGGCATCCTTTGGGCTGATGGCGATTGATTCGACAGCCTTGAGCAGCCTTGACTCATTTTCGCTTTTTACTTCATCAGTCATACGAAACTTCCTGTTTGGTACTTGTTTGCGCTACTAGCAATTCGAATCCAGAGAAAAGCTGATGTCTATTGCCACGGAGCGGGTTTGTCGACGACGGATGATATCATAGTGATATTGCGCGGCTGATCTTAGGGTATCGGATGACGTGGATACTGGTTACTGCATGGCTCTGAAAAATCTTGTCAGTATTTTCAGCGTCCTGTGGTGGCGAGTAGGAGGTATCGCTTGCATCTGGCATGGTCGGGGTCATGAGTGATCCTCCGACCAATGGCCGCCTTTTGATCAGTCACTTACACACGTCAGTTGTGAACCTTCCAGCAACGCATCCACCAGTGCCCGGGCCATTTCCACCGAATGCACCATCGACCAGATCAGTCCGCGTTCGATGCCGCTGCCCTGTTCGGTGATTTCATCAGAGACTTCTTCGGCGCATCTGAGTAGCAGCGAAACATGGTTGAGGGTGGTTTCGGCGTTGATGCCGGCTTTGACGTCGAACAGCGAGCGATGGCGGCCGTCGCGGAGGTTGCCGGGGCGGGCGGCGGTTTCCTTCAGGGTTTCGAGCAGTGACGGTTCGTCGCGCTGGTTGTGGAGGACTTGTAAAAGGTCGGCGTTGGCTTGTTGCAGAATTGCCGTAATGCGGCGGCGGGTGTTTTGACTGGGTGGATCGGGGACGATCTTGTTCATGGTGTAACTCCTATTGCTGCATGGGAGCTGGCACCTGTCGCTGCTAAACGAGTGGGTGGCAGCTGTACGCGGGTTAGCAGACCGGCCAATAGGAAACCGGCGCACCCGAGGGTGCCCCACGCACAGCCGCCATGAAGCGGGGGCATGAAAAGCGCCAGCCATGAGTCATGGTGGCGCTGTGCGCCTATTGAGCGTGGGCTGCTAAACCCGATCACCGCAAATTTGGCGGTGACGCAAGGAAGATAGGCACGTGGTTGAAAAGACGCAATACGTTGGGATCTTCTCGGAAATGTCCTTCAAGTAAAAGGGATTTGTCTTGATCTTGAGTTATTCAGGTTTTGGCGATTAGGGGGAGGCAGGGTAATCAAGGTTGAACACATAACCTGTAGGAGCCGGGCTTGCCCGCGAAGCTTTTAGCGGTCTAGAGGGCCCATTCGCGGCGGTGCGGCGTCCCGACAAGCCCGGCTCCTACAGGGGGGGCGGGCGTTGTTTACTTCTCCGGCATCGCCGAAGAGTGATGCGTCGAAATCTTCCAGTCCTGGCCGTTCCAGGCGTAGGTGAAGGTGTAGCGGGCGGACACGCTCGACATGTCCTTGAAGGCAAAGGTGTAGGTGCCGGTGTCGATCGCCTCGTTGCAGCCGAGTCGGATCGTGCGGCTGTCGATGGTGCCCATCGGCTTGTTCGCCAGGAAATGCTCGAAGTAGTCGATCCGCTCGGCATCGCTCAGACGCGGCTTGTTCGATACGGTGGGTAGCAGTACGGCATCTTGCAGATACTTATCCGCCACCTTTTTTGCATCACCGGTCTGCAATGCGGCGTTCCACTCATCGAATAGGTCTGCTATCTGCGCAGGTTTCACAGGCGTGCAGACCAAGGCTTTGTCGGCAAGAGCCGGCAGGGAAACAAGACTGCACAGCGCAGCCAGTACGATTTGCTTTTTCATGGGTTTCCTATGGCTGCTCTGGCAGCTGTTCGAATCAGAAAGAGCCAATACTTCCGTGACCGGCACACTTCATCCGTTCGGGGCAGGCCGCCCCTCCCAACTGGCTCTCGAGGTAATGGGCAGACGCCACGCATAAGGCTGTCGGCGCCTCTGTGCAGGCGTGACAAGGCGTTGGCGTCTGACCCGAAGTTGCTACTGGAACGTAGCAAGTTGCTCTATTTGTGCGATTGGCCTGACATGTTTCTTGTTGTTGGAAGACAGGGCGTTCAAACAACGGGCGAGAACTTTCCTGTCGGTGCACGGCAACTTGGAGCAAGCCTACCCGACGCGTTGTGGAGGGGTGTAGTACCTGGAGGGCCTATAGGAATTACCCTACAGATATATCGGGGAGATATTGCTGGGAGCTGTAGGAAAGGTGCTGCAACCCCAGCGAGCACAGGCTGACTGGGGTTCAGCGGGCGGCAGGGCGCCGCCCGGTGGCTGCAATCAGCGTTGCGTGGCCGGTGCGCCTTGGGCGGCGGCTTTGTCGGCGATTTCAGCCTGAGGATTGCTCGGCCAGGCCGCACGGTCCAGATCCAGGTCGGCGAACTTGCTGGAGTCGAACACGGGTTGCTTGACGCCGGCACGACGTTGTTCGTCGTAGTCGCGCATTACCCGCAGGCCGATCTTGAACAGCAGGGTCAGGGCGATCAGGTTGACGAACGCCAGGCAGGTCATGGTGATGTCGGCGAAGGCGAACACGGTCGACAGGTTCTGGGTCGAACCCCAGACGATCAGTGCCAGCACCAGTGCGCGGTAGGTCATCAGCACAGCGCGGTTGCGGCTGAGGAACTGCAGGCTGGTTTCGCCCAGGTAGTAGTTGTAGAGGATGCAGGTGAAGACGAACAGCGACAGGGCAACGCTGACGAACAGACGACCCCAGTCACCGACGACCGCCGCCAGGGAGTTCTGGGTCAGGACGATGCCGTCACCTTCGAAGCCCGGAGTGTAGAAACCCGACAGCAGGATCAGCAGCGCGGTGCAGGTGCAGATGACGAAGGTGTCGAGGAACACGCTGAACGCCTGGACCACGCCTTGGGCGCCCGGGTGTTTCACGGCGGCGACCGCAGCGACGTTCGGGGCACTGCCCAGACCGGCTTCGTTGGCGAACACGCCGCGCTTGACGCCCATGACGATGGCGCTGCCGAGCAGGCCGCCGAAGGCCGGGTCAAGGCCGAAGGCGCTCTTGAAGATGGTTTCGAGCATGGCCGGGACGTGTTCGATCTGGGTGCCGATCACGTACAGGGTCACGCCGATGTAGGCCAGGGTTTTCACCGGAACCAGCAGGTCGGACACCGAGGCGATCCGCTTGATGCCGCCGAGGAACACGATGGCCAGCAAGACGGCGAGGGCGATACCGGTGTGGCTTGGATCGAAACCGAAGGCGTTTTGCAGCGAGTGGGTCACGGTGTACGACTGCAGGCCGTTGAAGGCGAAGCCGTAGGTGACCAGCAGCAGGATCGAGAACACCACCGCCATGCCCTTGAGCTTCAGGCCATGCTGGATGTAGTAGGCCGGACCGCCACGGTACAGGCCATCGCCATCGGCGCGCTTGTAGACCTGGGCCAGGGTACATTCGAAGAAGCTGCTGGACATGCCGACCAGAGCGGTTACCCACATCCAGAACACGGCGCCCGGGCCACCCAGGGTCACGGCGATACCGACACCGGCAATGTTACCGGCACCGACGCGGCCGGCGAGGCTGAGCATCAGGGCCTGGAACGAGCTGAGTTGGCCTGCCTGGCCGCGCAGGGATTCCTTGAACACACCGAACATGTGGCCGAAATGGCGGAACTGGACGAACCGCGAACGGATCGTGAAGTAACTGCCGAGCCCGACGATGAGCACGATGAGCAGTTTCCCCGAGAGGAAGTCGTTGATGACTTCAAGCATGGATGGTTCCTCGCTTCTTTTGCAAAGGCGGCTCGATCGGCCGGTCGCGTTAACACCCGGTGTTGCGGGCAGTGTGGGCTGGCGACAGGTTTCCCGAGCTTGCGCGGGTTGTTTTTAGTGTTTTTTCGCGTGTTTCAGTGCCGCTGTGCCGCGGATCGCTAACGCGTAGAGGGGCGGCACTATACCGATCAGGACCGCCAGCGTCTGCACAGCCTGTCATTTTTCATGATTCACTCTGTACCCGTTGTCCCAGACACCTCGCCACTCGGATGACGAGTGCCGCTGTCTGATAAACGATGGGTTGGTGGTGTTGCGATGAAAAATCCAGTTAAAAAAAAGGGCTTGAAGGGTTGGCCTTCAAGCCCTCAAAAGGTGAGAGGTGTCTAGTCCCTCGACCTGGTGAGCGTGTTGCGCACAGGAACCGAAGGTCAGGCCTTCAGGGGCGCCAGGCGCGGAGCAATCATGTTTTCCGGGCTCAGGATGTCGGCGAGCATCGCTTCGTCGAGCAGGCCTTCCTCGCGGACCAGTTCCAGTACGCCACGGCCGCTTTCGAGGGCGACACGGGCGATACGGGTGGCGTTTTCATAGCCGATGTACGGGTTCAGCGCGGTGACCAGGCCGATGGAGTGTTCCACCAGTTCGCGGCAGCGGGCTTCGTTGGCGGTGATGCCGACGATGCAGTGTTCGCGCAGCATGTCCATGGCGCGTTGCAGCAGGCGGATCGAGTCGAAGATCTTGAAGGCGATCAACGGTTCCATCACGTTCAGTTGCAGTTGGCCGCCTTCGGCCGCGATGGTCAGGGCCAGGTCGTTGCCGATGATCTGGAATGCCACCTGGTTGACCGCTTCCGGGATAACCGGGTTGACCTTGCCGGGCATGATCGAGCTGCCTGGCTGACGCGCTGGCAGGTTGATCTCGTTGATGCCGGTGCGTGGGCCGCTGGACAGCAGGCGCAGGTCGTTACAGATTTTCGACAGCTTGACTGCGGTACGCTTGAGCATGCCGGAGAACAGCACGAAGGCGCCCATGTCGGAGGTGGCTTCGATCAGGTCGGCCGCCGGGACCAGGGGCTGGCCGCTGATGGTTGCCAGGCGATCGACCGCCAGCTTCTGGTAACGTGGGTCGGCGTTGATGCCGGTACCGATGGCGGTGCCGCCGAGGTTGACTTCGGTCAGTACTTCCGGCGCCAGGGTCTTCAGGCGGGCCAGGTCTTCGCTCAGGGTGGTGGCGAAAGCGTGGAACTCCTGGCCGAGGGTCATCGGTACGGCGTCCTGCAGCTGGGTACGGCCCATTTTCAGGACGTGGGCAAACTCTTCGCCCTTGGCGCCGAAAGCCTGGATGAGGCTGTCGAGGCTGGCGAGCAGGGCGTCGTGACCCAACAGCAGACCCAGGCGGATGGCCGTTGGGTAGGCGTCGTTGGTCGACTGTGCCATGTTCACGTCGTTGTTCGGGTGCAGGTACTGGTATTCGCCCTTGCTGTGGCCCATGGCCTCCAGCGCGATGTTGGCGATGACTTCGTTGGCATTCATGTTGGTTGAAGTGCCAGCGCCGCCTTGAATCATGTCCACCACGAACTGCTCGTGGAAGTCGCCGCGGATCAGGCGGGCGCAGGCCTCGCTGATGGCGGCGTGCTTGGCTTCGCTCAGGTGGCCCAGTTCGCGGTTGGCGTCGGCTGCGGCCTGTTTGACCATGGCCAGGGCCACGACGAATTTCGGGTAGTGCGAGATCGGGACGCCGGAGAGGCGGAAGTTGTTCACCGCTCGCAGGGTCTGGATGCCGTAATACGCGTCGCCGGGTACTTCAAGTACGCCAAGGAGGTCTTTTTCTGTGCGGAAGGATGCAGCGGAGGACATGATAGAAATCATCTCGATATGAACCCGGGCGGTGCCGGAACGTTGTCAATGCTAGGCCTGAGGGATTTTTTGGGCCAATGCTGTTACACACTGCCCCATGCATAAACGGCATAATGTAGGTGTGACGCCGCTTGCGTGATGAACGTGTGAACCAAAATGGTGCGCGTGACGGAGAAGTTGATGAATCTCGAAAGCAAATGGTTGGAAGATTTCAGTGCCTTGGCGGCCACCCGCAGCTTTTCCCAGGCTGCCGAGCGCCGCTTCGTCACGCAGCCGGCCTTCAGCCGGCGTATCCGCAGCCTGGAGGCGGCACTGGGGCTGACCCTGGTGAACCGCTCGCGCACACCGATCGAATTGACGGCGGCGGGGCAGTTGTTTCTGGTGACCGCACGCACGGTCGTCGAGCAGTTGGGTGAAGTGGTTCGTCACCTTCATCATCTGGAAAGTGGCCAGGGCGAGGTCATGCAGGTGGCCGCCGCGCACTCGCTGGCGCTGGGCTTCTTTCCGCGCTGGATCGCCCAACTGCGCAACGAGGGCCTGAACATCGCCACGCGGCTGGTGGCGACCAACGTCGGCGACGCGGTGCACGCCCTGCGCGAAGGCGGTTGTGACCTGATGCTGGCTTTCTATGACCCGGATGCGGCGTTGCAGATGGATGCGGAGATTTTCCCGTCGCTGCACCTGGGCCACACCGAGATGTTGCCGGTGTGCGCGACGGGGCCGGATGGCAAGCCGCTGTTCGACCTCGAAGGCGAGGGCAGCGTGCCGCTGCTGGCCTACAGTGCCGGGGCTTTTCTCGGCCGTTCGGTGAACCTGTTGCTGCGCCAGCGCAATCTGCGTTTCACCACCGTGTACGAGACGGCGATGGCCGACAGTCTCAAGAGCATGGCGCTGGAGGGGCTGGGGATTGCCTGGGTACCGCAGTTGAGCGTGCGCGCCGAGTTGGCGCGGGGCGAGTTGGTGGTGTGTGGCGGTGCGCAATGGCATGTGCCGCTGGAGATTCGCCTGTATCGCTGTGCACTGGTGCGCAAGGCCAACGTGCGGCTGTTGTGGCGTAAGCTGGAGGGCGGTACGGCGCAGGCTTCGGTGGCGGGGACTGCCCTGTCCGGATTGACCTGAAAGTCAGGTAAACCGGCCTTTGGAGGCTAAAGTCGCCCGAGCGACCAAAGGTGCGTCAAGCGCGATTTTTTCGGTATACTGCGCGGCCTTCGGTCGGTTTGCCCGGCCATTATTCGTATGACAAGCCACGCCGGTCCTCCCGCGTGGCTTGTTGTTTTTTGACGCGCCTGCGGGCGCCCAATAGAAGAGGCACGACGATGAGCGCACTGGTTGGCGTGATCATGGGCTCCAAGTCCGATTGGTCCACCCTTAGCCACACCGCCGATATGCTGGAAAAGCTCGGTATCCCCTACGAGGTGAAAGTGGTATCGGCCCACCGCACCCCGGACCTGCTGTTCCAGTACGCCGAAGAGGCCGAAGGTCGTGGTATCGAGGTGATCATCGCCGGTGCCGGTGGCGCGGCCCACCTGCCGGGCATGTGTGCGGCCAAGACCCACCTGCCGGTGCTGGGCGTGCCGGTGCAGTCGTCGATGCTCTCGGGTGTGGATTCGCTGTTGTCGATCGTGCAGATGCCCGCCGGTATTCCGGTCGCCACCCTGGCCATCGGCAAGGCCGGCGCGATCAACGCCGCGCTGCTGTCGGCGAGCATCCTCGGCGCCAAGCACCCGCAGTACCATGCCGTACTGAAAAAATTCCGTACTGAACAGACAGACAGCGTCCTGGACAATCCGGACCCACGCGTCGCCTGAGGTTTTTGACGATGAAGATCGGTGTAATCGGTGGCGGCCAGTTGGGCCGCATGTTGGCGCTGGCGGGCACTCCGCTGGGGATGGACTTCGCTTTTCTCGACCCGGCGCCGGATGCCTGCGCAGCTGCACTGGGCGAACATCTGCGGGCCGATTACGGTGATCAGGATCACCTGCGCCAGTTGGCCGACGAAGTCGACCTGGTGACCTTCGAGTTCGAGAGCGTGCCGGCGGAAACCGTGGCTTTCCTGTCGCAGTTCGTCCCGGTCTATCCGAGTGCCGAAGCCCTGCGCGTCGCCCGTGATCGCTGGTTCGAGAAGAGCATGTTCAAGGACCTGGGGATTCCGACCCCGGCCTTCGCCGACATCCAGTCCCAGGCCGACCTCGACGCGGCGGTGGCCAGCATCGGCCTGCCAGCGGTGCTCAAGACCCGCACCCTGGGTTACGACGGCAAGGGTCAGAAGGTTCTGCGCACGGCGGCCGATGTGGTCGACACCTTCGCTGAGCTGGGCAGCGTCCCCTGCCTGTTGGAAGGTTTCGTGCCATTCACCGGCGAAGTCTCGCTGATCGCCGTGCGTGCCCGCGATGGCGAAACCCGTTTCTATCCGCTGGTGCACAACACCCACGAGAGCGGCATCCTCAAGCTGTCGGTGGCGAGCACCGACCACCCGCTGCAGGCCCTGGCCGAAGATTATTCCAGCCGGGTGCTCAAGCAGTTGGACTACGTCGGCGTGATGGCCTTCGAGTTCTTCGAGGTCGACGGTGGCCTGAAGGCCAACGAAATCGCCCCGCGCGTGCACAACTCCGGGCACTGGACCACCGATGGCGCCGAATGCAGCCAGTTCGAAAACCACCTGCGGGCGATTGCTGGCCTGCCGCTGGGCTCGACGGCCAAGATCGGTGAGAGCGCCATGCTCAACTTCATCGGCAGCGTGCCGCCGGTGGAGCGGGTCGTGGCAATCGCCGACTGCCATTTGCACCACTATGGCAAGGCGTTCAAGGCGGGACGCAAGGTCGGCCACGCCAACCTGCGTTGCGCCGATCGCGCCACACTGCAGCAGCAGATCCTGCGGGTCGAAGCGCTGATCGCCGAGTAAAGTTATCCGGGCGGGCGGGAACCATCGTTACCCGCCGTCATCTGATGGCAAGATGCTGAGGCTATGCTTCAGTTGGGGTAACCATTCAGAGGAAACGTCATGGGTATCATCGGAACCATTTTCATCGGCTTGATCGTTGGCCTCGTGGCGCGTTTTCTCAAGCCGGGTGATGACAGCATGGGCTGGATCATGACCATCCTGCTGGGTATCGGCGGTTCGATCGCCGCGACCTACGGGGGTCAGGCCCTGGGTATCTACCAGGCCGGGCAAGGTGCCGGTTTCATTGGCGCGGTGGTGGGTGCCGTGGTCCTGCTGGTGATCTACGGCCTGATCAAGAAGAACTGATCGTCACCTGGGCAGTCCCCTCTGCGCATCGCGCGCAGAGGGGCTAGAATGTCGGCCCAGATTCTCTCCTGCCGAGTTCCTCATGCGCCGTCTCCTGTTGACACTTCTCCTGCTGGGCAGCGGCCTGGCCCATGCCGCCGAGCTCCCGGAAACCGACTGGCTGGAACTGATGCCCAAGTCGGACCAGAAAGCCCTCGAGCAAATGCCGGAAATCAGCCACAACTCCCCGGAAGCCAATGGCACCTTTACCGCCAAGGGCGGGTTGAAGCAGGCCAAGGGCTTGCCGGCGGTGATGTACTCGACCAAGACCGTCGCGGCCATGAATGGCAAGGACATCCGCATCGGCGGTTATCCGGTGCCACTGGAAACCGATGCCAAGGGGCGCAGTACGCTGTTCTTCCTGGTTCCCTATCCGGGCGCCTGCATCCACGTGCCGCCGCCACCGCCGAACCAGCTGGTGCTGGTGCGTTATCCCAAGGGCCTGAAGCTGGACGACATCTATACGCCGCTGTGGGTGGTGGGCACCCTGAAGATCGAGAAGGTCAACAATGACCTGGCCGATGCGGCGTATGCGCTGGATGCGGCGAAGGTGCGGGTAGTGAAGGAATCGGATCTGTAGGGTGTAGGTCTGTCAGATCGTTGTTCGCGGCGCCCCGGACCGCCGCGAACCAGGCAACACCATCTCAGGCCAGGCGGCGACTGCCGATGGTCACGCTCAGTGCGTGACTGGCCCCTGGTGCCAGTGTCACCACATCATCCATCACGTTCGCCGTCTCGATGCAGAGCATCTTCTGCCAGCCATCGTCGGCCATGTCGGCCAGTTGACTGGCGCGGTCGATCCACGGGTTCCAGATCACCGCCGAACGTGAGCCTTCGGTCGTCAGCTCGATACGCCGCTCCCAGGTCGGGTCGACGAGGTTCAGCTGCGCCGGCGTATCCAGGTAGATGCGGTCGGTTTCGCTGCTGAAGCGCAACGGGCCGTTTTGCTGGACATGTTTCCACTCATCCGCAGTATCGATATAGGTCAGGCCGTCGACGCCTTCGACGTGCACGTTACGCACGTCGCTGACCGCGAAGTAGGTGTGCAGCGCCTGGCTCAGCGTGACGCGGTGATCATCGAGGTTCTCACTGGTCAGGCGGATCTGCAACTGCTCGCCCAGATGCACCGACAGCTTCAACCCGACCTTGTGCGGCCAACCCGCAAAGCCCGCTTCGGGCAGCGGCAGGGCGAACTCGGCCAGCACGCCATCGTCCTGTGCCTGGATGCCCAACAGGGTCCATTCCCGGGTCCGGACGAAACCGTGGGCGGTCGCCGCTTCGTTGCTCTGGCGCATCGCCTGGACGCTCTCGGGGTTGCGCTGGAACACGCCAAACCACGGCCAGCAGACCGGCACACCGGCGCGGATATTCTGCTCGTGCTTGAATTGGGCCTGATCGTTGAGCCAGATGATCGGCGGTTCGCCGGCCACCTGATAGCTGAGGATCTGGGCGCCTTGCTGGGCGATCAGCAACTCGGCCTGGCCGTGGCGGATCCGCCAGCAATTGAGTTCATCCAGCTTGACGGTTTCGACGTGGGGCGTGCTCATGGTGTTCTCGCTCGGCAACATGGACTGCAATGGACCGCAAAAAATGGCGTCGATTCAAGTGCGCCGTGGCACGGAGCGGGTACGCCCGCTGCCGTCGATGGCGACGAAAACGAAGACCGCTTCGGTCACCTTGCGCCATTCGCTGGACAGCGGGTCGTCACTCCACACCTCGACCATCATGCGGATCGAGCTGCGACCGATTTCCAGCGCCTGGGTATAAAAGGACAACTGTGCCCCGACGGCCACAGGCACAAGGAACGCCATGCGGTCGATGGCCACCGTAGCCACGCGGCCACCGGCGATCTTGCTGGACATCGCGGTGCCAGCGAGGTCCATCTGGTTGACCAGCCAACCGCCGTAGATATCGCCGAAACCGTTGGTTTCACGCGGTAGGGCGGTGATTTGCAGGGCGAGATCGCCTTGCGGGATAGGGTCTTCTTGTTCGAGTTCGATCATATGCAGGGCCTCTGACCCATGACGCTACGTGGGTATTGCAGGTGAATAGCCGTCTTCAGAAAAAACGATTCAGCCCGAACAAGCTACGTTCGTCACGTTTCTCCAAGGCGCACTAAAGGGAAACTCTGCGAAACCGGCTGGAGCGCGGGTCCAACGACGTTTTCGCACAGTACCCTTGCAGGGCAACAGTCAGCAGTATATCGAGCGACCCGCTGGACTACGACCGTCAGAAAGCCCTTTCGATCGCTCTATATCGGGCCATTATTTACTTTCTGAAACATTTTATTGCCATTTCCCGGCCTTCCATGCCTTTCTGTCGCCTTTCTGAGCCCGTCGATGGGCGAGAGGTTTTCCCGCCGCAGACATGTTTTACCGGTTTAGCGTTTTCCTACAACCTGGCTTGTGCGATCTTTGCCGGGTTGACACCGGTGGCGTTGAGGCCGGGCCATTGACAGACCTACTGTAACTATAAGAGAAGCCTTGCATGAGTACTGTGTCTCCCAGCCTTGCGCAGCCCGCGCGCCCGCTGACCCGTAATGACTACAAGACGTTGTCGCTGTCGGCCCTGGGAGGCGCGCTGGAGTTCTACGACTTCATCATCTTCGTGTTCTTCGCGGCGGTGGTCGGCAAGTTGTTCTTCCCGGCCGATATGCCGGAATGGCTGCGCCTGATGCAGACCTTCGGAATCTTCGCTGCCGGCTACCTGGCGCGGCCGCTGGGCGGCATCGTCATGGCGCACTTCGGTGACCTGCTGGGTCGCAAGAAGATGTTCACCCTGAGCATTTTCATGATGGCCGTGCCGACCCTGATCATGGGCCTGCTGCCAACCTATGCGCAGATCGGCATCTGGGCGCCGATCCTGCTGCTGTTGATGCGCGTCATCCAGGGCGCCGCCATCGGTGGTGAGGTCCCGGGCGCCTGGGTATTCGTCGCCGAGCACGTACCGGAGCGGCAGATCGGCTTTGCCTGCGGCACCCTGACTTCGGGCCTGACCGCCGGCATCCTGCTCGGCTCGCTGGTCGCGACCCTGATCAACAGTCTCTATAGCCCGGTGGAAGTGAGCGACTACGCCTGGCGTATCCCGTTCCTGCTCGGTGGCGTGTTCGGCCTGTTCTCGGTGTACCTGCGCCGCTGGCTGCACGAAACCCCGGTGTTTGCCGAACTGCAGCAGCGCAAGGCGCTGTCCGATGGCATCCCGCTGGGCGCAGTGCTGCGTGACCACCGTGGTGCGATCATCATCTCGATGCTGCTGACCTGGCTGCTTTCTGCCGGTGTGGTGGTGGTGATCCTGATGACCCCGACCGTGCTGCAGACCGTCTTCCACTTCGCCCCGACCGTGTCGCTGCAAGCCAACAGCCTGGCGACCGTCTGCCTGACCCTGGGGTGCATCGTTTCCGGCGCGCTGGCCGACCGTTTCGGCGCGGGTCGGGTGTTCGTCGGCGGCAGCCTGGCACTGATGATCACCTTCTGGGCTTTCTACAGCACCGTGGGGACCCACCCCGAGTGGCTGTTCCCGCTCTATGCCCTGAGTGGCCTGTTCGTCGGCACCATCGGCGCCGTGCCTTACGTGATGGTCAAGGCGTTCCCGGCAGTGGTGCGTTTCAGCGGTCTGTCGTTCTCCTATAACCTGGCCTACGCGATCTTCGGCGGCCTGACGCCGATGGTGGTCACCCTGCTGCTCAAGGAGAGCCCGATGGGCCCGGCGTATTATGTTGCAATAATTTGCAGCGTCGGCGTGCTGGTGGGTGGCTATCTCTGGTCGAAGCGCCGCTAAGCCGCGTATTTCCTGGGTTTCCAGCGTTTCCTGAATAAAGGCCAGCCATCTTCGCGGATGCTGGCCTTTCATCTAATTGTCATATACCAGTCATAGAGTGTTCATGCGGCCTGCCGATACTTGGCCCCGACTTAACATAACCCTCTCTGCTAGGAGTAAGGCATGAAACTGAAACGTTTGATGGCGGCAATGACTTTTGTCGCTGCTGGCGTCGCGACTGCCCACGCGGTGGCCGCTGGTGTAGACCCGTCCATTCCCGCCTATACCAAGGTACAAGGCGTGTCGGGCAACCTGTCCAGCGTCGGTTCCGATACCCTGGCAAACCTCATGACCCTGTGGGCTGAGAACTACAAGAAAGAATACCCGAACGTGAACATTCAGATTCAGGCCGCCGGTTCCGCTACCGCGCCGCCCGCTCTGACTGAAGGCACGTCGAACCTGGGCCCGATGAGCCGCAAGATGAAGGACACCGAACTGGCTGCCTTCGAGCAGAAGTACGGCTACAAGCCGACCGCTATCCCGGTCGCTGTCGATGCCCTGGCGGTATTCGTGCACAAGGACAACCCGATCCAGCACCTGACCATGGAACAGGTTGATGCGATTTTCTCGTCGACTCGTCTGTGTGGCGCCAAGGCCGACGTCAAGACCTGGGGTGACCTGGGCGTGACCGGCGACCTGGCCAACAAGCCGGTTCAGCTGTTCGGTCGTAACTCGGTATCCGGCACCTACGGCTACTTCAAGGAAGAAGCCCTGTGCAAAGGCGACTACAAGCCTAACGTGAACGAGCAGCCAGGTTCGGCTTCCGTCGTGCAGTCCATCAGCTCCTCGCTGAACGGTATCGGCTACTCGGGTATCGGCTACAAGACCGCCAGCGTGAAAACCGTTGCCCTGGCCAAGAAAGGCAGCACCGACTTCATCGAAGACAGCGAAGAAAACGCACTGAACGGCAAATACCCGCTGTCGCGTTTCCTCTACGTCTACGTCAACAAGGCCCCGAACAAGCCTCTGGCCCCGCTGGAAGCCGAGTTCGTGAAGCTGGTTCTGTCCAAGCAGGGTCAGGAAGTGGTTGTGAAAGACGGCTACATCCCGCTGCCAGCCAAGGTTGCCGCCAAGGCACTGGCTGATCTGGGCCTGAGCGAAGGCGCCAAGAAGTAAGCACCGGGCCGGGGCAGGGTGGCCTGTGTGATTGATTCGCGCAGGCCACGGGAGCCCTGGTATGTGGGAGCGCACCGGTCCGCGTAAGTGATCCTGCAAGGACGCTTCGCCGGGCAGTGCGCAGCCCGCACTCAATTTTCGAATCCGCTGCCAGCCAAGCTGGGCGGCGGCTTCCGTGCGTCACTGCACTGTCATCTTTCTGTCATACAGGATCGCTAGGGTGTGCGCATGAACGATCTGGCCAATTCCACCATGACTACGACTTCTCCCCCCAAGCGCATTGACTTCAATACGCCTGAACTCAAGCGCAAGCGCCAAATTCGCGCGCTCAAGGACCGCCTGACCCGCTGGTATGTGTTTGTCGGCGGCCTGGCTGTCCTGGCCGCTATCACGCTGATCTTCTTCTTCCTCGGTTATGTGGTCATGCCGCTGTTCCAGGGTGCCTCGCTGACAGCCGAAAAAGCCCTCAGCCCCGCCTGGATGCGCGATGCCGGCAAGCCGCTGATGATCTCCCTGGAAGAGCAGAACCAGGTGGGCATGCGTGTCTCCGACCAGGGACAGGTACTGTTCTTCGCCGTTGACGGCGCCACCGAGCTGTCGCGGGTGAGCCTGCCGATTCCGCCCGGAACCCAGGTCACGTCCATCAGCAAGGACCAGCCGGGCGTCCCGCTGGTGATTGTCGGCCTGTCCAATGGCCAGGCGCTGGTGTTCCGTCACAGCTACAAAGTGACCTACCCGGATGGCAAGAAGACCATCAATCCGGCGATCGAGTACCCTTACGGCGAAACGCCGATCACCCTGGATGCACAAGGGCACCCCCTTGAGCATGTGAACCTCAACGCCAGCGATTCGACGTTGATCGCCGCGGGTTCCAGTGGTGCGCAGCTGTACGTGCTGGCGTTGACCAAGGAAGAGAACATGATGACCGGCGAGGTCACCAGCGAGCAGAAGAGTATCGATCTGCCGCAGATGACCGAGCCGGTGAAGGCGATCTATATCGATCCCCGCCAGCAGTGGCTGTACGTGATCAACGGGCGTGCCCAGGCCGATGTGTTCAGCCTGCGCGACAAGAGCCTGAACGGTCGCTACAAGCTGCTCGATGATGCCAATACCGAAGTGACTGCCAGTGCACAACTGGTCGGCGGTATTTCGCTGATCATCGGTGACTCCAAGGGCGGCCTGGGCCAGTGGTTCATGGCTCGCGATCCGGATGGCGAACAACGCCTGAAACCGATCCGCAGCTTCCAGATGGGCACCACGCCGATCATCGAGATCACGGCCGAAGAGCGTCGCAAGGGCTTCGTCGCCCTGGATGCCTCGGGCAAGCTCGGAGTGTTCCACAGTACCGCACACCGTACCCTGCTGGTGGAGCAGGTGGTCGACGGCCCGGGCCTGTTCGGTCTGTCGCCACGGGCCAACCGGGTGATCGTCGAGCAGGCTGGCAAGATCCAGCCGCTAGTGCTCGATAACCCGCACCCGGAAGTGTCCTGGAGCGCGTTGTGGAGCAAGGTCTGGTACGAGAACTACGACGCGCCCAAGTACGTCTGGCAATCGACCGCCGCCAACACCGACTTCGAGCCCAAGCTGAGCCTGTCGCCCCTGACCTTCGGTACCCTGAAGGCGGCGTTCTACGCCATGCTGCTGGCAGCACCGCTGGCGATTGCCGCGGCGATCTACACCGCCTACTTCATGGCCCCGGGTATGCGCCGCAAGGTCAAGCCGGTGATCGAACTGATGGAGGCGATGCCGACGGTGATCCTCGGCTTCTTCGCCGGCCTGTTCCTGGCGCCGTATGTCGAAGGGCACCTGCCGGGGATCTTCAGCCTGCTGCTGTTGCTGCCGATCGGTATCCTGGTCGCCGGTTTCGCCTGGAGCCGCCTGCCCGAGTCGCTGCGCCTGCGGGTGCCGGACGGCTGGGAAAGCGCGATCCTGATCCCGGTGATCCTGTTCGTCGGCTGGCTCTCGCTGTTCATGAGCCCGCACCTGGAATCGTGGTTCTTCGGCGGCGACATGCGCCTGTGGATCTCCCACGACCTGGGCATCACCTACGACCAGCGCAATGCCCTGGTGGTTGGCCTGGCCATGGGCTTCGCGGTCATCCCGAACATCTATTCGATCGCCGAAGACGCCGTATTCAGCGTGCCGCGCAGCCTGACCCTGGGCTCCCTGGCCCTGGGCGCCACGCCTTGGCAGACCATGACGCGGGTGGTGATCCTCACCGCCAGCCCGGGCATCTTCTCGGCGCTGATGATCGGCATGGGCCGCGCCGTTGGCGAGACCATGATCGTGCTGATGGCCACCGGCAACACCCCGGTCATGGAGATGAACCTGTTCGAGGGCCTGCGCACCCTGGCGGCGAACGTCGCGGTGGAGATGCCGGAGTCGGAGGTGGGTGGTAGTCACTACCGTGTGCTGTTCCTCTCGGCACTGGTGCTGCTGCTGTTCACGTTCATCATGAACACCCTCGCGGAACTGATTCGTCAGCGTCTGCGCAAGAAATACTCGTCGCTTTAATAAAGGTAGAAGTCTGTGAAACAGAACTCCCTGAATGGCTGGTTCAAGAGCGGCGCCCCTGGCGTCTGGATCAGCGGTGGTGCGGTGTCCATCGCGGTCATCATGACCCTCGGCTTGCTGGCGGTGATCGCGGTACGTGGGCTGGGGCATTTCTGGCCGGCGGATGTGATCCACGCCCAGTACGCTGTTCCAGGCCAGGCCCCGCAGGTCGTGGTCGGTGAAGTGGTACAGAAGGAAGAAGTACCGCGCGCGCGCCTGAAAACAGCGGGCCTGCCGGTGCCGGAAAACGGCCCCGAGTTCATGACCCGCGAGCTGATCAAGGTCGGCAACCGTGACCTGAACGGCAACGACTTCACCTGGGTCGTCGGCGAATGGTTGACCAACCAGACGACGCCAACTGAACTGATGACCCTCGAGCGTCGTGAGTGGGGCAACTTCTACGGCACCCTGGTCAACGTCAAGGAAAACGGCAAGGTCGTCGCCGAGGGCGAGGCTGCCTGGCCCGAACTGCAGGCGCGGATCGAGCGCGTGAACGGTCTGGCCAAGCAGCTCAAGACCCTGGAGAAGTCCGATATCGGCGCGATCAACGCCGGTCTGGAACGCATCCGTCTGCACGGCCGCAAGCTGGAACTCGAAGGCAAGCTGGATGCCGCCGCCCAGGCTGACATGGACGCCGAAAAGGCTGAACTGAATGCCCGCTACCAGGCTATCGAAGCGCGCCTGAGCGACCTGCACACCGAGTTCAACCGCGACAGCCTCACGGCCCGCGATGCCAATGGCAAGGAACTGGAGATCGGTATCGGCAAGGTGGTGCATGCCTACCAGCCGAACGCCATGGGCACCTTCACCAAGCTGGGCTTCTACTTCAGCAAGGTCTGGGAATTCCTCAGCGACGACCCGCGTGAAGCCAACACCGAGGGCGGGATCTTCCCGGCGATCTTCGGCACCGTGATGATGACCCTGATCATGGCCATGATCGTGACCCCGTTCGGCGTGCTGGCGGCGGTCTACCTGCGCGAATACGCCAAGCAGAATGCCCTGACCCGGGTGATCCGCATTGCCGTGAACAACCTGGCCGGCGTTCCGGCGATCGTCTACGGCGTGTTCGGCCTGGGCTTCTTCGTCTACGTGCTGGGTGGTTCGCTCGATCGGCTGTTCTTCCCCGAAGCCTTGCCGGCGCCGACCTTCGGTACCCCGGGCCTGCTCTGGGCCTCGCTGACCCTGGCGCTGTTGGCGGTGCCGGTGGTGATCGTGGCGACCGAGGAAGGCCTGGCACGGATTCCGCGTACGGTCCGCGAAGGTTCGCTGGCCCTGGGTGCGACCAAGGCCGAGACGCTGTGGAAGATCGTCCTGCCAATGGCCAGCCCGGCGATGATGACCGGCATGATCCTCGCCGTGGCCCGTGCCGCTGGCGAAGTGGCACCGCTGATGCTGGTGGGTGTGGTGAAACTGGCGCCGTCGCTGCCGCTGGACGGTAACTACCCGTACCTGCACCTGGATCAGAAGATCATGCACCTGGGCTTCCACATCTACGACGTCGGCTTCCAGAGCCCCAACGTCGAGGCGGCGCGCCCACTGGTGTACGCCACCGCGTTGCTGCTGGTGCTGGTGATCGCCACGTTGAACCTGTCGGCCGTGTGGATCCGTAACCACCTGCGCGAGAAGTACAAGGCGCTGGACAGCTGATGACGCATTACCTGTAGGAGCAAGGCTTGCCCGTCATCCCGGAGTCGCTACTGCGCCGGTGGAATTGGGGCAAGCCCGGCTCCTGCACAGAGATTGATTGCACACGCCGCGAAGCGGCGTACCGAAACGAATTTGTTAGCGCAGGGAGTTTACCCATGCAGCATGAAACCCAACCCCACGGCATCAACATGTCCGCCCTGGGTCGCAGCAAGCAGAGCCTGGACCTGGCCAGCGAAACCGTGGCCATCGAAGTGCCCGGTCTGAGCCTGTTCTACGGTGAGAAACAGGCACTGTTCGACGTCAGCATGAACATTCCCAAGCAACGCGTGACGGCCTTCATCGGCCCGTCCGGTTGCGGCAAGTCGACCCTGCTGCGCACCTTCAACCGGATGAACGATCTGGTCGACGGCTGTCGCGTACAAGGCGAGATCAACCTCTACGGCAACAACATCTATCGCAAGGGCGAGGACGTGGCCGAGCTGCGTCGCAAGGTCGGCATGGTGTTCCAGAAGCCCAACCCGTTCCCCAAGACCATCTACGAAAACGTGGTCTATGGCTTGCGGATCCAGGGCATCAACAAGAAGCGCGTGCTCGACGAGGCCGTGGAATGGGCGCTCAAGGGTGCCGCCTTGTGGGATGAAGTGAAGGACCGCCTGCACGAATCCGCACTTGGCCTGTCCGGTGGCCAACAGCAGCGTCTGGTGATTGCCCGGACCATCGCCGTGGAGCCGGAAGTCCTGCTGCTCGACGAACCGTGCTCGGCACTCGACCCGATCTCGACCCTCAAGGTCGAGGAACTGATCTACGAACTGAAATCCAAGTTCACCATTGTTATCGTGACCCACAACATGCAGCAGGCGGCCCGGGTTTCGGACTACACCGCGTTCATGTACATGGGCAAACTGGTGGAATTCGGCGATACCGATACCCTGTTCACCAATCCGGCGAAGAAGCAGACCGAAGATTACATCACCGGTCGTTATGGCTAGCAGCGGCGGCGGGCCGTACTCCAGGGGCGGCAAGATGGACGCTGTGCAGAACCCGGATCAACCCATAACTGCTTGAAACGTGCGGCGTGACACCCGCAACTTTCGCGGAGCGAACCCAATGATTGATAAAGAAGGTCTAACCCATCACATCTCCGCGCAGTTCAACGCGGAGTTGGAAGAAGTGCGCAGCCACCTGCTGGCCATGGGCGGACTGGTGGAAAAGCAGGTCAACGACTCGGTGACCGCGCTGATCGAGGCCGACTCCGGTCTGGCCCAGCAAGTGCGTGAGATCGATGAGCAGATCAACCAGATGGAACGCAATATCGACGAAGAGTGCCTGCGCATTCTCGCCCGGCGCCAGCCGGCGGCATCCGACCTGCGGCTGATCATCAGTATCTCCAAGTCGGTGATCGACCTTGAGCGTATCGGCGATGAAGCCACCAAGATCGCTCGTCGTGCCATCCAGTTGTGCGAAGAGGGCGAAGCGCCGCGTGGTTATGTCGAAGTGCGGCACATCGGCGACCAGGTGCGTAACATGGTTCGCGACGCGCTGGACGCCTTCGCCCGCTTCGACGCCGAGCTGGCACTCTCCGTGGCGCAGTACGACAAGATCATCGACCGCGAGTACAAGACCGCGCTGCGTGAGCTGGCCACCTACATGATGGAAGACCCCCGCTCTATCTCGCGGGTTCTGAGCATCATCTGGGTGCTGCGTTCGCTGGAGCGTATCGGCGACCACGCGCGTAATATCTCGGAGCTGGTAATCTATCTGGTACGCGGTACCGACGTACGGCACATGGGTCTCAAGCGCATGCGTCAGGAAGTTGAGGGCGTGTCCCCCGAAACTGCTAATGTTATGGACAAAGCTGACGATAAGTAAGATTGCCCGAGAAAAACGCCCGGCCAAAGGCCGGGCGTTTTTGTTTGTGGCCTACGAATTTTACGCGCCTTGCGAGCGATAAAATCCCGGCGTGACTGCGTCAGTTTTGGGCAAGTGGCGATTAGCCAGTATGCTGGCCGGGATTTTTAGAGGAATGGTCAATGAGCAAAGTCAGTGTGTTGGTGGTGGATGACGCATCGTTCATCCGCGACCTGGTGAAAAAGTGTCTGCGCAACTACTTCCCGGGTGTGCGGATCGAAGACGCCGTCAACGGACGCAAAGCCCAGGCTATCCTGGCGCGTGAGGCGTTCGACCTGGTGCTGTGTGACTGGGAAATGCCCGAGATGTCCGGTTTGGAACTGCTGACCTGGTGCCGTGCCCAGGACGCCCTCAAGGCCATGCCGTTCGTGATGGTCACCAGCCGTGGCGACAAAGAGAACGTGGTACAGGCGATCCAGGCCGGGGTGTCCGGCTACGTCAGCAAGCCCTTTACCAACGAGCAGTTGCTGACCAAGGTCAAGCAGGTGCTGCACAAGGTCGGCAAGCTCGACGCCCTGATGAGCAGCGCGCCGAAGGCGAATTCGGCGTTCGGCAACGATTCGTTGAGCGCGTTGACCGGCGGCAAATCGGCGGTCGTGGCACCTGCCTCCCCGGCAGCTCCTGCGGCTGCGCCAGCTGCGTCCAGGGGCATCCTCAACAGTCCACCGGTGCGCCCGGCAGCCGCTCCAGCGGCGAGCGCGGCGACGGGTGGCCGTGGCCAGGGGCAGTTGCGCCTGTCCAGTGGCACCCAGCAGTGCGTGATCAAGGGCCTGAGCATCAAGGAAGCCCTGCTGCTGGTAAAACGTGGTGAGGTTCTGCCACAGGTCCTGGAAAGCGCCGTGCTCGACCTGGAGCAGGGTGACAATGCCGAGGTCGCCCGCCTGAACGGCTACCTGCACGCGATCGTCGCCCATGAGCCGAAGCCGGACAGCGACTGGCTGCAGTTGACCTTCCGGTTCATCGACCAGGATGCCCAGAAGCTCGACTACATCTCCCGCCTGATCGCCCGCGGCACCGCCCAGAAACACTTCGTTCCTGGCGCCTGATGCCCGCCTGACAACCCGATGTGCCTGACGCATCGGGTTGTTTTCGTTGTTCCTACCTTGTGTATCGAAAAACCTTTCGTCCGAATCCAGGTTCGTCCGATTTATTTATATCTATTTTGATATAGATTGATCAGAGGGCATGGCTGCCAGCCAATCCTTGCAACAACCTCGTGCCACGCACTGCTTGCCCGTTGATTACGCTTCTTCCTGGCAACCACAGGAGGCAACGATGGCAAGGCACAAGGACGTGGTGTTTGTGGGGAGCTCGCTCAGGGATCTGCGAGCCTTCCCGCTGGAGGCGCGAAGAGCAGTGGGGTTTCAGTTGGATCTTCTGCAGCAGGGTGAAGCACCTTGTGACTGGAAACCCATGATGACGGTAGGCCGGGGTGTCTACGAAATCCGCGTCAGTGACGAGAGCGGGGCGTTCCGGGTGTTTTATGTGGCCAATAGGGTTGATGCCCTGTATGTCCTTCACGCCTTCAGGAAAACGACCCAGAAGACCCAGGCCCGCGATATCGAGTTGGGCAGGTTGAGATATCAGGAAATAGGAGCAACGCCATGACAGGTCACGCCAATGCCGAACGTTTTTCATCCGTCTGGGATGCCTTGGAGGAGACGCCCAGGGAGGCGGCCAACATGCGCCTGCGCTCCAGGCTGATGATGGAGCTGATCGGCAGGATCAATGCCTGGGAGCTGTCCCAGAAGGAGGCGGCCAAGCGCCTGGGAATCAGCCAGCCGAGGTTGAACGATCTGCTCAATGGCAAGATCGACAAGTTCTCCCTGGACGCATTGGTCAACCTGTCGGAACCGGCGCAATTGGGTGTCGACCTGTGCTTCGGGCAAGGAGTGGTCCAGTCGAGCTGATTCACACAAACATCTTGGCGGCCTGCTAATCTGCTCGCCACGTTTCGTTTGGCGGCTTTCCCCATGTTGTTCCTGCGCCTGCTGTTTTCCTGTGGCCTGTTGATGGTCGCTACCTCGGTTTCGGCCATGACGATCTACAAGTACGTGGACGCCAATGGCGTGGTCACCTACAGCGACCGCCCGGTACCGGGAGCCCAGGTGTTCGTGTTTCGCGATCGGATGGTCGAGCACCTGGAGCGTCAGGTGCGCCTGGACATTCGCAAGCACAAGGGCGGCGACGAGGTGTTCGTGCGCAACGACCTGTATGCGCCGGTGGAGATCGAGCTGAGTTTCGGCGCCTTGAAGAACGTCAACGGAGCGCCCATGCAGCCGATTCGCAAGGTGTTGCCGGCGCGCAGCAACCAGCGCCTGGCGCTGCTCAGCGCCGCCCAGGCCGGGCAGCCCTTCCTGTATACCCCGAAATTCCGTTATTCCCTCGGTGATCCCGGCGGTCAGGCCCAGGGCTATCGTTATCCGTTTCCCTGGCGCGGCGGTCCGTTTCGCCTGACCCAGGGGCCGAACGGCGAGTACAGCCATCACGGTGCCAAGAGCCGCTACGCGATGGATATCGCCATGCCGGTGGGGACACCGATCATTGCGGCGCGGGGCGGGGTGGTGGTCAAGACCGAGAATGAACAGTCCGGGCGCGGCAAGAACCCGGCGGGCAATTTTGTCCGGATTCTGCACGACGACGGCACCATGGGCGTCTACCTGCACCTCAAGCAGGGCTCGGTGAGCGTGCGCGAGGGCCAGCGGGTGGCAGTGGGCAGCCCGCTGGGGCTGTCGGGCAACACCGGCAACAGCACCGGGCCGCACCTGCATTTCGTGGTGCAACGCAATACCGGGCTGGGGTTGGTGTCGATTCCGTACCAGTTCAACCAGCCAATGGAGGCGTTGCCGAACTTCGCGGTGGGTGGGCAGTGATCCTGGACTGCCCCCAAGAAATTGGACACTAATCCGGGGCAGTCCATCCTGTGGGAGCCGGCTTGCTGGCGATCCGCCGCAGGCGGCCATCTACCGATTCTGTAGCGTTCATGACACCGCTATCGCCAGCAAGCCGGCTCCCACAAGGAGTCTATCTATCCCCGATCAGTCGAGCTTGAGGACCTTGGCCAGGATGATCTTCGGCCCCTTCATCTTCTTGATGATGATGCGCAGACCTTCGACCTCCATCACCTCTTCCTCCTCCGGTACGCGCTTCAGGCTATCGTAGACGAGGCCAGCGAGGGTTTCCGCTTCGATATGGTCCAGGTCGATGCCTAACAGCCGCTCGACCTTGAACAGCGGCGTATCACCGCGAACCAGCAGCTTGCCTGGCTGGTAGGCGAGGATGCCGCGTTCGGCCTTGCGGTGTTCGTCCTGGATGTCTCCGACCAGCACTTCGAGCACGTCTTCCATGGTCAGGTAGCCGATCACCTTGCTGTCGGCTTCCTCCACGAGGGCGAAGTGCGAGCCACCCTGGCGGAACTGCTCCAGCAGGCGTGAGAGCGGCATGTGCTTGGACACACGCTCCAGCGGGCGGGTCAGCTCGGCCAGGTTGAACGATTCGGGAATGTGGTCCAGTGCCGCCAGTTCCAGTAGCAGGTCCTTGATGTGCAGCAGACCGACGAACGCATTGCGCTCGGCGTCGTACACCGGATAGCGGCTGAACTTGTGGCGGCGGAACAGCGCCAGGATTTCCTTGAGCGGCGCGTTGCAGTCCAGGGTCACCAGGTCTTCGCGGGAGTTGGCCCAGTCGACCACCTCCAGTTCGCCCATCTCCACGGCCGAGGCCAGTACGCGCATGCCCTGGTCGCTGGGATCCTGGCCACGGCTGGAGTGCAGGATCAGCTTGAGTTCTTCCCGGCTGTAATGATGTTCGTGATGCGGACCGGGTTCACCCTGGCCGGCGATGCGCAGGATCGCGTTGGCGCTGGCGTTGAGCAGGTAGATGGCCGGGTACATCAGCCAGTAGAACAGGTACAGCGGCACCGCCGTCCACAACGACAGCAGCTCCGGCTTGCGGATCGCCCAGGACTTGGGCGCCAACTCGCCGACCACGATATGCAGGTAGGAAATGATGAAGAAGGCGGTGAAGAACGACACGCCCTTGATCACTTCGGGGGAACTGACGCCGACGGCGCCGAGCACCGGCTCCAGCAGGTGGGCGAAAGCCGGCTCGCCGACCCAGCCCAGGCCCAGGGAGGCGAGGGTGATACCCAGCTGGCAGGCGGACAGGTAGGCGTCCAGTTGGCTGTGGACGGTACGCAGGATCTGCCCACGCCAGCCGTTCTGCTGGGCGATGGCTTCGACCCGGGTCGAACGCAGTTTGACCATGGCGAACTCGGCCGCAACGAAAAAGCCGTTGAGCAGCACCAGGATCAGAGCAAAGAGAATCATGCCGAAATCGGCGAATATCGAAGCGAGGGTCAAGCTACTAGAGGAAGGGTCCATGATGGAGTTTTACGGGTTCCGTATTTCAATATGAAGGTGTGTTTCGCGGCCTGAAAGGCAGGCCCAAGCCATCCAATGTAGCGGCCCGCGATCCCCTTGCCTAGTGGCCTGTGTGCGAATTGACCGTACGGGCCCCTGGGGCGCGAGGCCCACGCGCGTTCAGACGGAGAGTTCGTTCTGGTGCGTGCGCACGACCTGGGCCGGGGCAAAATGGCAGGTGAAGGTACTGCCATGGCCCGGCACGCTGCTGATCTCCAGGCGGGCCCGATGGCGCAGCAGCACATGCTTGACGATGGCAAGGCCCAGGCCGGTGCCCCCGGTATTGGAGTTGCGGCTGGAGTCGACGCGGTAGAACCGTTCGGTCAGGCGCGGCAGGTGCTTGTTGTCGATGCCGATCCCGGAATCCTGCACGCTCAGGTGCGCGCCCTGTTCGTCGCCCCACCAGCGCACGCGGATATTGCCTTCGGCCGGGGTGTACTTGACGGCGTTGAACACCAGGTTGGAGAAGGCGCTGCGCAGTTCGCCCTCGCTGCCCTTGAGGCGGATGTTTGCGTCGGCTTCCACGGTGATGGTCTGGTTGAGTGGCCCGGAGAGCGCCTGGGCGTCGTTGCGAATGGTCTGCAGCAGGGTATCGACCTGGACCGGATGGTTGTCCGACGGATAGTCGGTCGCCTCCAGCTTGGCCAGCAACAGCAGGTCGTTGAGCAGGGTCTGCATGCGGCCGCCTTGCTGCTGCATCTGCTGCAGCGCACGGCCCCAGCGCGGGTTCACTTCCTCGACATTGTCCAGCAGGGTCTCCAGGTAGCCGCAGATCACCGTGAGCGGCGTGCGCAGCTCATGTGAGACGTTGGCGATGAAGTCCTTGCGCATCTGTTCCAGCTGATGGATACGGGTGACATCGCGCACCAGCATCAGGTGTTCGTTGTTGCCGTAGCGGGTGATGTGCAACTGGATGCGCAGGCGATCGTTGGTCGGCGAGGGGATTTCCAGCGGCTCGGCGTAATTGTTCTGCTCGAAGTATTCCTTGAAGCGCGGGTGGCGCACCAGGTTGGTCACCGGCTGGCCGCTGTCCTGCGGGGTCTTGAGGCCGAGCAGTGTTTCGGCGGCGCGGTTCCACCATTCCAGGTTGCCGTCGCTGTCGAGCATGACCACCGCATCCTTGAGGGCCGCGGTGGACTCCTGGACCCGGTCGATCACCGCCTGCAGGCGTCCGCGTACCCGTTGGTCGCGGCGCTGCAGGTGGTAGATGCTGTCGAACACGTCGCCCCACAGCCCATAGCCATCCGGCGGTGCTTCGTCGGGCTTGTGCAGGCGTAGCCATTCGTGCAGCCGCATCAACTGCTTGAGGGTCCAGGCGAGGTAAATCCCCAGGCCCACGGCCAGAGCCCAGCTGTAATAGCCGCTGATCAGGCCAACCAGCAGACAGCCGGTGATGAGCAGCAACAGGTGGCGGATCAGGGTGCCATGCCAGTTCTGATTCACTTCAACATGCATCCTTGTCAGCAGTCAGCGCGCAAAAAGCGGTTCAACCCTTGGTGGAAAACCGATAGCCGGTGCCGCGCACGGTTTGTACCAGATTTTCGTAGGCGTCGCCGAGGGCTTTGCGCAGGCGGCGGATATGCACGTCGACGGTCCGCTCTTCGACATAGACGTTGCCACCCCAGACCTGGTCCAGCAGCTGCCCACGGGTGTAGGCGCGTTCCTGGTGGGTCATGAAGAACTGCAGCAGGCGATATTCGGTAGGGCCCATCTCTGCCGGCTTGCCGTCGATGGTCACGCGGTGGCTGATGGGGTCGAGCAGCAGGCCACCGACTTCGATCGGTGCTTCGCCGTCCGTCGGGCCGGCGCGGCGCAATACGGCTTTCAGGCGGGCAACCAGTTCGCGAGGGGAGAACGGCTTGGTGATGTAGTCGTCGGCGCCGACTTCAAGCCCCTGGATCTTGTTGTCTTCCTCGCCCTTGGCGGTGAGCATGATGATCGGGATATCGCCGGTCAGCTCGTCGCGCTTGAGGCGTCGGGCCAGCTCGATGCCGGAGGTGCCGGGCAGCATCCAGTCGAGCAGGATCAGGTCAGGTTTGCGGTCGACGATGATCGCATGGGCCTGCTGGGAGTTTTCGGCTTCCATGCAGTCATAGCCGGCCATTTCCAGGGCGACAGCGATCATCTCCCGAATCGGGGCTTCGTCGTCGACGATCAGAATGCTCCTGCCAACCATGTCCCTTAATCCTCTTGTCATTTAACTGTCTTGCGCCGCATTAGATAACGAAATTATTGCAGTCATGTGACAGCTTTTCCGGGAGGCAGACGATATTCATGTTCATGAACTAAGCTGGGAGTTCGAATCTACAACCACAAAAGGAAGGTTCTGATGACTCGTTCTTCGTTTTCGTTGAAAGCCCTGTTGGTCGCAGCGGCCCTGTCGCTGCCGGCACTGGCGGCCGCCGCCGAACCTGCCATGGCCAAGGGTGGAATGCTGGTCGATCACCATGGCATGACGCTGTACACCTTCGACAAGGATACGGCGGGCAAGTCAGTGTGCAACGGCGACCCTTGCGAAACCAACTGGCCACCGCTGGCTGCCACTGCAATGGACAAGGCTTCGGGCAAGTGGAGCGTGATCAAGCGCGATGATGGCAAGCTGCAGTGGGCCTATGATGGCAAACCGCTGTACACCTTCAAGGCCGACAAGAAGGACGGCGACATGACCGGTGATGGCAAGGGCGGTGTCTGGCACGTAGCCAAGCCCTGAGGGCGAATGGGGCGGGCGCTTGAGTCACGCCATAGGTGGGTGGCTCACGAACCAGGAGGCCCCTCGAACCTGTAGGAGCAGGGCTTGCCCGCGAATGGGTCCTTGAGACCCAACAGCTTCGCGGGCAAGCCCTGCTACAAGGGGGCTGCCTGGGTCTTCCCGGTTCAGCGCATCGCGTAATCGAGCACCACGCCGATGAAGATCGCCATCCCCGCCCAATGGTTGTGCAGGAACATCCTGAAACAACGCTGCGGATCACGGTCGCGGGTCATCCAGAATTCCCAGGCGAAGCACGCCGCTGCCACCAGCAAGCCGGCGTGAAACCAACCGCCCAGCTCGAAACGCGCGCCGGCCAGTAGCAGGCAGCCGAGCATCAGCCCTTGCAGTGTCAGAATGATCGCCCGGTCAGCATCGCCGAACAGGATGGCGGTGGATTTCACGCCGATCTTCAGGTCGTCCTCGCGGTCGGTCATGGCGTAGTAGGTGTCGAAGGCCACTGTCCACATCAGGTTGGCGATGTACAACAGCCACGCGGCCGCCGGCAGGTTGCCATCCTGGGCGGTGAACGCCATCGGGATGCCCCAGGAGTAGGCGGCGCCCAGCACCACCTGCGGGTAGTAGGTGTAGCGCTTCATGAAGGGATAGCAGGCCGCCAGGGCCAGGGCGCCGAAGGAAAACCACACGGTGGTGGCGTTGGTGCACAGCACCAGCACGAAACTGATCCCCATCAGCAGGGCGAATACCGTCAGTGCCTCCTTGCCGCTGATCCTGCCCGCCGCCATGGGCCGCTGCTCGGTGCGCTTGACGTGGCCATCGACCTTGCGGTCGGCGAAATCGTTGATCGCGCAGCCGCCGGCTCGGGTCAGGACCACGCCCAGGCCGAAAATCAGCAGGTGGCTCAGCGACGGAACCCCTTTGGCCGCGATCCATAACGCGCTCAAGGTCGGCCACAGCAGCAGGTAGATGCCGATGGGCTTGTCCATTCGCGTCAGTTGCAGGAAATCCCAGGCGCGTGGGTGCAGCCGATTCAGCGATTTGAGCAGATTCAGGTACATCAGCAAGGCTCCTGGGTGGCATCGATGGCGCGCCACAGACTCGGCAGGAAGATCTCCGCCACCAACAGACTCAACGGCCCGCGATTGAAGCGCGAGCGCCGGCCCCAGAGATCGTCGGCACGATATTCGGCCGGCAGCCAGGGCGCGGGGTAATGGCACACCTCGATCGCCTGGCGTTCGAAAGCCTGGTCGCAGAACAGCAGTTCGCCCAGCGAGCGACTGCCCAGCTCATCCAGGTTCAAGCCGCCTTGCTGCAAGGCGCTCTGCGCCGCCACGCTGCGGGCGAACACCCAGGGTTGGCCATGGCCGCGCAGATAGACCTCGCGGACCCAGCCGAGGCTGTCGACGGGCAGTTCCAGGGCATGACACTCATCCTCGCGCAACGTTTGCCAGCCCTCGAACAGTGGCATGACGCTGAAGGCATTATCGGAAAGCCGTGTCAGACGGCGGGTCAGAGAACCCTCGTCGAACAGCCAGTCAAGCGTCTGAATGCTGGGCAGGGGCACCAGCCGGCTCCGGGTGAGCCAGGCGGGCGAGGCCGAGGATGGAGTGTTGTGCGACACGATGGGCAGTTGATCGGCAGCCAGTGAGGCGGCGAGCTTACCACAGGGTGTCCGGCCAATTAGAGCGCCTGGGACGCCATCGCTAGCGATCGTGCTTGCATCTGGCGGCTTCGGTCAGTACAAAACGCCCTGAGCCGGACGGCAACGCTGTATCCAACGATCGTCCGTGCCAAACATGCCTGGGAACCGAGGAAGTAGCGAATGAAGAAGTGGCAATGTGTGGTCTGTGGCCTGATCTACAACGAGGCCGATGGCTGGCCTGACGATGGCATCGTTGCCGGCACGCGCTGGGAAGATGTTCCGGAAGACTGGCTGTGCCCGGACTGTGGTGTTGGCAAGGCCGACTTCGAAATGATCGAAATCGCCTGATCGAGCAAATTTCAAGCAATCATGGATGTGGAGAAAGGAATGAACGCACCTGTCGTGATCGTCGGTACCGGGTTGGCCGGTTATAACCTGGCCCGGGAGTTTCGCAAGCTCGACGGCGAAACGCCGTTGTTGCTGATCACCGCCGATGACGGGCGTTCCTATTCCAAGCCCATGTTGTCCACCGGCTTTGGCAAGAACAAGGACGCCGATGGCCTGAGCATGGCCGAGCCTGGCGCCATGGCCGAGCAGCTCAAGGCCGAAGTACGCACCCATACCCGCATCAGTGGCATCGACCCGGGTCACAAGCGCCTGTGGATCGGCGAGGAGGCGGTGAGCTATCGTGACCTGATCCTGGCCTGGGGTGCGGAAACCGTGCGTGTGCCGGTCGAGGGCGATGCGCCCGAGGCGATCTTCCCGATCAACGACCTGGAGGACTATGCGCGCTTTCGCGCCGCCGTGGCCGGCAAGCAGCGCGTGCTGTTGCTGGGCGCGGGACTGATCGGCTGCGAGTTCGCCAACGACCTGATCCTCGGCGGTTACCAGGTCGATCTGGTAGCGCCTTGCGAGCAGGTCATGCCGACCCTGCTGCATCCGGCTGCCGCAGCGGCGGTGCAGGCTGGCCTGGAAGGCCTGGGCGCGCGTTTCCATCTCGGGCCGGTGCTGACCCGCCTGCAGCGCGTCGGCGACCATCTGCAGGCGCATCTGTCCGATGGTGAAACCCTCGACTGCGACGCGGTGGTGTCGGCCATCGGCCTGCGCCCGCGCATCGACCTCGCGGCGGCGGCGGGCCTGCAGGTCAACCGTGGGGTAGTGGTCGACCGCCATCTGCGCACGTCCCACGCCAATATCTACGCCCTGGGCGACTGCGCCGAGGTCGATGGGCTGAACCTGCTGTATGTGATGCCGCTGATGAGCTGCGCCCGTGCCTTGGCCCAGACCCTGGCGGGCAACCCTACCGCCGTGACCTACGGCGCCATGCCCATTACGGTCAAGACGCCGGTCTGCCCGCTGGTCGTGTCGCCTGTGCCACGGGGCATGGAAGGGGTGTGGACGGTCGAGGGGCAGGGGGCCGATATCACGGCGTTGTGCCGTGATGCCAGCGGTCGCCTGCTCGGCTATGCCCTGACCGGCGGCGCCGTTGCGCAAAAGCTGGCCTTGAACAAGGAACTGCCGGCGCTGCTGGCGTAAATAGCGCTCCTTCTGTCGCAAACCCCCCGCTTTTGCTGCTACAAAGGTCGCAGGCAGACTGGCGCGGGGCTCGGTGCCGTGCCATTCTCCTCCCGTCTGTCGCAGCGTAGAGCCTGCGGCGCTTTGGGCGCTGTTCCGGGAGAACAGCACGGACATAACAACAAAAAACCGTCAAAGAGGCTTCACTATGCGTAAACCAGAACTCGCCGCTGCAATCGCTGAAAAAGCGGATCTCACCAAAGAACAAGCCAACCGTGTACTGAACGCGGTTCTCGAAGAAATCACCGGCGCGCTGCACCGCAAAGACAGCGTGACGCTGGTGGGCTTCGGCACCTTCCTGCAGCGTCACCGTGGCGCCCGTACCGGCAAGAACCCGCAAACCGGCGAGCCGGTTAAAATCAAGGCCAGCAACACCGTGGCGTTCAAGCCGGGCAAGTCGCTCAAAGACAGCGTCAACCCGTAAGCCTCATGGCAGTACTCCCGGAGCAAGGGGAGTGTTGGGAAGCAATGGGCACGCCGATCGGATCGGGTGCCCATTTTCATTGCCCGTACGGATAAAAGTGAGAGCGGCGTCATGGCTCGGCGAACGCCCGCCGTGGACACCTTGATTGTTACCAGTTATTGCCTGAAGATTCGCGGCTCATCGAGTCATCCACCTGCATGGACCGTGTTTCCATCATGACCGCATACCGCCTTCAGGAAGCCGACCTGGACATTCCTGAGACCTGGCAGGACCAGAGCCTCAATATCTTCAAGCTGCCTGCTGTCGGCGGTGCCCGCGAAGCCAGTTTTGTCATCAGCCGCGACCCGAGCCGTGGCGACACGCCGTTCGTCGACTATGTCGAGGCCCAACTGAAAAGTGCCGAGCAGCAGTTGCCCGGTTTCAGCCTGATCAAGCGCTGGGATTTCGTCCTGAGCGAGCACGCCGCCGTGCTGCTCGACTACAGTTGGCAGCGTGAAGGACGCGAGTTGATGCTGCGTCAGGTATTCATCGACCGCAAACCGGTGGGCTTGATTGCCACCCTGACCACCACGCCGAACGATCTCGTGTATCACGAGCCGGCGTGGAAGGCGGCATTGCAGACGCTCAAGCTGCAACCCCAGACCTGACCGGCGCTCCTCGACAGCATGGACATGTTGGCCGCTGCCCGTCTCGGTGATGAGATAGCCCACGGTTTCGGCGTGGCGGCGATGGTCGCCGGTGCCGTGGCCGGCGCCCTGATCGGTGCCGCAGTGGTGACGGCCACCGTGGCCACCGGCGGCGTGGCACTGGCGATCATGGCCGGTTCGATTGCCGCTGGCGGGCTGTCGATGTTCCAGATCGTCAAGGGCCTGAACACGATCTTCAACCTGCCCGAGCCGACGACCGGGACGTTGATACTCGGTAGCCAGAATGTCTTCATCAACAGTCGCAACGCCATGCGTGCCGGTGTCGACGCGGCGGACTCCTGCTCGGGGCTGCCGCTGAACCATCCGTACTGGCCGTTCAACGTCGAGATCGCCGAAGGCAGCGCTACGGTCTACATCAACGGCCAGCCGGCGGCACGCCTGAAGAGCAAGATGAGCTGTGGCGCGCACATCAAGACCGGTAGCCCGAATACTTTCATCGGCGGGCCGACGGTAGCCGTGGCGTTCGTCCTCGATATCGAGGGCTGGCTGCACACCGGCCTTGAAGCCCTGGGCCTGGCGGCGCTCGGTGGGGCGGCGATACTGGCGGCGATGACCGGGCTCGCGGCCCTGGGTGGCTTCGTCGTGATTGGCGGCGCGATGATGGGCGGTATGGAACTGCTTGGCCAATTGGGCGATCGCCTGGGGCCGGGCTACCGCGATCTGTTGCAGGGTGTCGCCGGCATGGCGTTGCTCGGCATGGGGCCGAAGATGGCCCGTCTGGGCGAGGCGCCCGTGCCGCGCGCGGCGGTGTACAAGGCCGGCATGACCGAAGCCGATATCATGGCGATCCCCAAGGGCAGTCGACCACCACCGAGTGATTATCTCGAGGGTTCGTACATCGACAAACACCTGCAGACCTTCAAGGACGAGGGTGGCGGCTTTCTGTTCACCGCCGATGACATCTCCAACCCCAAGTACGGCTCGTTCAACCCGAACAAGTTCGTCATGGCAAAATCCGACCTCAATGGTGTGGTGGCCGAGTACCAGAAGGCCGGCGATGTCTCGGTGCTGGAGTCGGCTCTGGGTTACGATCCCGGATCACTGGTGGGCAAGGATATCTATATGGTGAGCCTGGACAATCCCAAGGTGCTGATGCCCACCGGCAACGAGGGCGGCGTCAACTCGCTCTGGCGCCCTGGCGGCCTGACCCATCCGGGCGGCATGCGCGAGGCGGTGCTGGACAATGTGCCGATTTCCCACGGTAACGACGTCAATGTGCTGATGTCGACCCACGATGTAGTGAAAATCCAATGAACAACCCGCTCGACAACGTACTGCAACTGGCCCTGGCCAACGACGAACTGGACAAGTTCCTGGTCGGCGAGCCGTTCTACTTCCTTGAGGCCAAGGTCGACAACGACGAGCCGCAGAACGTGGTGGCAGCCTTTGACCAATTGGTCCTGCCGTACTGGCGCCAGACCCACGATGCGAGCTTGCCGACGCGTTTCGTCGCGGCCCTGCTGACCCTTCTGGCGACCTATCCGGATCGCAACCGGGCGATCTACATCGCCCAGGACTGGGTCTGGTACTACCGTTTCTGCCAGGACAAGCAGCGCAAGCAGCCGCAGGGCCCTTATGGTGATCTGTTCGACATCGACCTGGGCAGCGTGGCCGTGGCGCTCAAGCGCCAGCTGGAAAGCCGCAAGGCCGACCTGCAGGCTGACACCCGCTGGGCGGGCGCGGCCTGGAACAGCCCGGATGGCATGTGGACGCCGCTGATGCGTTCGGCGCTGATGGTGCGGGACAAGCTGGGCGGGCCGGACTTCGTTCCGGCCAATGCCTGAGCCTGTCTCAGGCGGTCATGGCCTGTGCGGGGTTGCCGGCGTCCTTGAGCAGGGCGTCGACCTGCTTCAGCTGATTGAGCAGGGCGCCGACGTTGCCGGCATTGATCAGCGTGCCCTGGGCGAACGCCTTGTTCAACGGGACCATGGCGCTGGACACCGCATGGTTGGCCTCGGCTTCCTGCAGGTTTTCCTGAAGTTGCCTGAGCATGTCCCTGAGCAGGGGATCATCCAGGGATAGCGGGGCGCCCAGGTCATGCTTCTTCAGCGTGCTGACCAGCAACCCCAGCGCTACGCTGGCCCGCATCAACGCTCTTTCTCGTGCATCCATTCGCCATCTCCCATGTTGACGATCCTGCTGAAGACTCAAGAATAGACCACGATTGTGACCAAGCCGCAAAGAGAACATCGAGACGCAAGGTCGCACCCGCCTATCGACGTTATCGCCCCACGACCGGGTAGTGTTTGATGCGGCATGGATGGCTGTTGCCATCGCCCTTGCACATGCCATCGAGGTAACGGTAGTCGACCTTTACCGACTGCCCTTTTGTCGGCCAGCGTTTGCGTGGGAGGGTGGTTTGGTAGTCGGGCGTTTCCGGGGTGAAGGTGATGCTCGAGCCCACCTCCGGACATTCGACCGTTGTCGATTGCGGGCTGGCTTTCAGGACCTGGGCCTGTAGTTGTGGATAGGGTTGCTTAACCACCTCGGTAACGCGCAGGTCCAGGCGGCAGATCTGCCAGGTTGCCGCTTGTGCGGGGATGCACAGCACAGAAAGCGCCAGGGCTATCAGTATAGGGAGCGTTACCTGGTTTTTCATGTTTATGCCGCGCCTGAGTGGGGTCTCGGTTGCTGCCAATGCGCCTGGGCAGGGTATGTCGGGTTGATCTTCGGGGGTAACTCAATCACCCTGGAACAGGCCGATGTACTTCAATCCGTTATAGCTGTCCTTGATGGGTTCTTTGAGCACAAGCTCTGCATCCTGATACCAGAAGATTGCATTGGCCTTCTTGATTCCCAAGGCAGCGCAACGAGATTTGACCAGGGGTAATTCGTCCTGGTCCACAGAGGATTCGATCAGGATTTCATCCAGAGAAACTTCCTGCTCGTTACGAGGAATGATGCCAATGAAGTCCTCGTCATACCAACGGGTGCCGATGTCCTTGCAGAAACCGCAGAGCTTATAGTTTGGGTCGTCAAAATTTCCTTCGACAGAGTAGTCCAGCGCGAAGTAACTCATGTATTCCTCTTCCGAGGAAAAGTTACTGCCTATCCATACGTGAACATGATTGTTTTCATTTGACATTTATAAGCACCTACTTAATTTCATATGGTTTCTATGATGTCGTGCAATGATCATCTTGGCTTCCCTTTTGCTGGCGGCCGTTTCCAAGTCTGCAATCAGCTTGTTATGGAAGTGTCTACCAGCACTGCTTCCGTGATGTGCTCCATCTGGAACAGGCCTGCCTTTTGAGTCCGTGACGTTAGTAAAGGTAATCCTCTTCGTTTCAACAACATATTTTTTCAGCTCTTGAGCGGTAAAGCCGAGTTCCTTGGCTTTGGCCGCAAGGGAAACCGGGAACATCTCATGCATATTCCCTGATCCACGCAAGGCGGCACTTACCGACTCTTTGTTGCTGCTGATATCTTTAATAGATGCCGTATTGAACCAGTCATCAAATTTCCCATAAGCCCAGGGCGCCCATCCTAGTGGGTCTGACCAGGCCAACGGGTTCGGAGCGTATTGATAAAGATTGAAACCACCCAGCAGTCCAATCGGATCCGGTGTGGTGAACCGTCCGATGTCCGGGTCGTAAAAGCGGAACGTGTTGTAGTGCAGCCCTGTCTCCCGGTCCAGATACTGACCCTGAAACCGCAGGTTCTGCTCCTCGATGTAGTAAGGTTCGCGTACTTCCTCCAGGGTATTACCCCAGACCTTGTAGCGCGCCTGCCACAGCGTATGGCCGTCGCTTTCCGTCAGTTGTTCCGGCAGGCCGTTGATGTCGTTGTGGTAGTAGCGCACCTTCTGTAGCGCGCCCAGGCCGTCGACCCGGGCTATCGGCTCGTAACCTCCAGCATAAAGGTACAGGCTGGTCTGGCTATGGCGATGCTCCTGCAAAAGTCGCAGCCCATCCCAGGTAAAGCGCGTTTCGCCCAGGGGATAGCCGTTGCTGTCCTGCTCGGTCTTCTCGATACGCCGTCCCAATGGGTCGTAGCGCATGCGCACCACGGTCTCACGGGCGCCTTCCTGATTGTGGACTTCGATCAGCCGGTGCTCGGCGTCATAGCTGAAGCGCTGCACCCGCCGACTGCCGCTGCGTTTTTCGATCATCCGGCCGAAGGCGTCGTAGCGGTAGCGCTTGTCCTGGTAGGTCAGCAGTTTGTTATGCACCACCAACCCCGCACTGGCCGCCGGGCCGTCGAGCAGGTTGGCGGCGGCGTCGTAGGCGAAGGTCTCGTTCTGGCCCTGGACGTTGTCCTGGCTGGCGATGATCCGTCCCGTGGCGTCGTAGTGCAGCAGTTGGCGCTGGTCGCCACGGGGCTGCTGGTCGAGGCGGCCGATCAGGTTGTCGGCCGGGTCGTAGTCGAAGTGTTTCTGTACCGGGGCCGGCAGTGCCGTAGGCGGACCGGCGGGGCGGCGCAGGCGTGAGCGCAGGCGGCCGCTGCGGTCGTAGTCGCTGCGGGTGCTGAGCTGGCCCTGGGTGCGCAGGACCTCGCGGTGCAGGCGGTCGCGCTCGAAGTCGCTGATCACCTGGCCGTCGAGGTTGAGCTGATGCAGGTGGCCGCTGCCGTAATACAGGCGATTGATCCAGCGCCCGTCCGGCAGTTGCGTCTGCTGCAGGTTGCCCAGTTCGTCGTAGTGATGTTGCAGGCTGCCCGCCGCGCTCTGTTCTTCCAGCAACTGGCCGAGGGCGTCGTAGGCAAAGCCCAGGCTCTGGACCTGTCCGGCATTGTCGGTGAAGGTCACGGCGGTCAGTTGATCGACCGGGTCGTAGCTGTACTCGGTGCGGCCATCGTCGGTGACCTTGGCGACCAGACGGCCGACTGCATCGCGTTCCAACCGGTGGACGATGGGCTTGATCGGCTCGTTCGGTACCGCTGCCAGTCCATGGCCGAACGGGGCCGGCACGTACTCCAGGCGGGTGACGTCATCCAGCCCGTCGTAGGTATAGCGCCGGGCGCTGCCGTCGAGGTCCTGCTGTTCCACCAGGCGGTCGCCGGCATCCCAGAGGAAGCGGTAGCTCTCGCCGTTCTCGTTGGTCAGCGCTTGCAGGCGGCCATAGGCGTCATAGCTGAATTGCACCTGGCGGCCGACGGCATCGATACGCTGGCGCACCTGGCCGCGGCGGTCGTACTGGTAGGCGGTGGTATGGCCGGCCGGGTCGACATGCCCGGTCAGTTGGCCGCTGCTGTCGCGTTGATACTGTTCGACACGGCCGTCTGCCAGGGTGGTCTGCAACAGGTTGCCCTGGGCATCATGCTGGTAGGTAGTGCGTTCGCCGAGGGCATCGGTGACCACTTGCAGGTACCCGCGCCGGTCGTAACTGAAGCGGGTCGGGTAGCCGGAGCAGTCGACGTGCTCGATCAGTTGCCCGAAATTGTTCCACTGCAAGGTCTTGTGCTTGCCGCTGGCGTCGATGATCTGCACCACCTGGCCACGTGCGTCGTAGCGGTACTGGGTGACCTGGCCCAGCGGGTCGGTCTCGTGGGTGCAGTTGCCGCGCGGGTCGTAACGGTATTGCCAGTTGTGGCCGGCGCTGTCGGTTTCCACCAGTGGCAAGGCCCAATGTTCCAGCCAGACAGTCGACTCGCTGCGCCCCAGCGGGTCGAGGCTGTCGCTGAGGTTGCCGGCCTCGTCGTAGCTGTAGCGGTACTGCCCGCCCTGGGGATCGATGGCGCCGAGCAACTGGCGCTCGTCGTTCCATTCGAACTGCCAGGTCTGGCCGAGGTTGTCGGTGTATTCGGTGATCTGGTGCTGCGGGTTCCAGCGTCGCGTGCTGACCCGGCGCAGGCCATCGGTGATCCGCGTGGTGCCGTTGTCCAGGTCGTAGTCGAAGCGATATTCGTCGCCCTCGTCGGTCCAGTGACGAATCACCCGCCATTCGCGGTTGCCGACCTCGGCCCACTGGTAGAAACAGCGCAGGCCGGTGGGCAACTGGTGCTCGACCATCCGTCGCTGTGCGTCATAGGCGAAGCGGCGCTGGACCTGGCCGAGGGCATCGCGTACTTCGGCCAGGTCACCGCCGTGGTCGTAGGCGTAGCTGACCAGCACCTCGCGCTGGTGATCGGGATACAGGCGCTCGATCTGGGCGATCCGTCGCGGCCATTGCGGGCTGTAGATCAGTTCCACCTGGACCTGATCGAAGGTATCGCGCAGCCGCACCAGTTTTCCCGAGTCGTCGTAGTCGAGATAGATCCGGTTGTCGTTGCGATCGCCCCACTGGCTCAGGCGCAGATGGGCAGGATTGATCAGGGTCGGCTCGAACAGACGGTACAGGCCGTCATCGCTCTCGATCAGTAGTTGGCCGTTGCCGTGGCGGCGCACTGCCAGACCTTCGCCGGCGCTGAATACCGCGCCGCCGAGGGGGATCGAGCCCATGTCGATCCGCCGTGCCTGTTCGTCGGTGTAGATCAGCCGCTCGCCACCCTCGGGATGGGGCTCGATCTGTACACAGGTTTCATAGGGGACGCTCCAGCCGCTGCCGAGCAGGCTGTCGTGGCGCTCGTCACGGCTGTTGTAGAAACGCTGCCAGTCGATGGGCAGGATACCGGGCAGGACGAAGTCCAGTTCGTCCTCGCCGCCCAGTATCTTGGCGCCGGTGGCAGCGTGCACCGGGTTGGGGGAGCCGGCGATGGCCTGGGTCAGGGCGCCGGTGGCCTGGCTGACTACGAACGAGTTGACGCCCGAGAGCAGCATGCACGGCAGGTTGCTCATGAACTTGCCCTTGCCGCCCTTGAGCATCATCAACACCGTGATCGCCAGGCCGATGCCGGGCGTCTTGCCGCTGCGGATCTCGCGTACCACCACCGAATTGCCGCCGATGGTCACGTTCGAGGAGACCATGCCGGAGGACACCACCTTGCCGTCGCAGGTGCTGCGGTCGCCGCTGCGCACCGCCGGTTGGCCGTTGATGCTGACCTTTTCCGAGCCCTCGGCGAGAAACTGTTGTGGCATCGGCGAGTGTTTGGTACAGGTCACCAGATCCAGCGGCTTGGGTTGCGTGCCGGGAGCCGGGTTGGCAACCGTGGGTCGCCACATCTGGGAGAAGAACCCCTTGGCCATGTCGAGGAAGCCGGGGCCTTCCTCTTCCGCAGGCGCTTCTTCAGGTGTATTGGCGGCCTCGCTGTCGGGCACGCCGCCAGCCGGCGCCGGCGGTGGCGCGGTACCGGCGGCGCGTGCCGCGGGAATCGAGTTGGTCAGGGTATTTTTGGAGCCGGTCTGGATGGTCGCCTGCACCGTGGGCGGGAACAGCGCGTTGCCGATTCCCTCGCACATGTCGCTCAGGCCCTTGTCGGCGCCGGTCTTGCTCATGACCACGCCGACGATCACCCCGACCACCGCACCCAGTACGCAGGCGCCAAGGCCACCCGTGGCGACCGTGATGCCGGTCGCAGCGACCACCGCTGCTGTCGCCAGTGCACCGATGGCGACGTTGGCCGCCACCTCCAGCACGCCGCCGAGGATGTCGGCCATCACCGCAGTGTGTTCCAGCCCATCTCCCAGGCGGGCGGCCCAAAGCGCGTCGGACATGACTCAGGCCAGTGCCAGGCTGTGCTTGATCGTGGCCCAGTGGGCGGCTTCGGCATCACCCAGCGGTTGCGCCTTGACGTAGCTCAGAGCGGTCATCTTGCGCGTGCCGGGCAGGACGAAGGCCAGCTGGAACTGATAGACCTTGTCCGCGCCCTTGCTGTACTGGCTGTGCGACTCGATGGCATCGAGGGATTGGTCCGCGCCCAGGCGTATGTCCTGGCGTGGCTGGTAGCGCAGTTCCTGAACCTGCTGTTCGAGGCGCTTGAGCTGGCTGTCGAAGTTGCTGCGCAAGTCTTCGCCGTCGCCCAGCTGGCTGCGGCTGATGATCAGCGACGTGCCCAGTTCGGGGAACTTGAGGATGTTGATCGAGGCATCGAGCAGCTCGCTGTCGGGCAACTGGAACTGGAATTCGTTGAGGCGATAGGTCATGGCGTGAAGTCCTTTTTACTTGGGCTTGGGAAAGGCCGACGCCACCTTGGCGTCGATGGTGCCTTTCACACCGTCGCCTTGCGGGGCGGCGTCGGGGCCTTTGCCATTGTTGAGGTGCAGGACGCCGCCAGTATTGAACTGCGCGTCACCGCTGGCGTGGAAGCTGATCTGTACGCCGCACAGGTTGATCTGGCCACTGGCATTGAGTTCCAGCACGCTGGCGCCGCAGACCAGCCGCAGATTTTCGCCGACCTCGATCAGGTAGCTCTGGCTGATACTGTCGGTCTTGCTCTGGCCGACGGTGAGCACGTCCTGGTGCTGGACGATGCGCACCCGGTTGTTGCCGATCAGCACGGTTTCGTCGCGGCCGATGCTCTTGTTGCGGTTGTGGCCCACCGAATGGCTTTCGTCGACCTCGACCACGATGTCCTGGTTGCGCTCGGCGTGGATATACAGCTGCTCGGCGCCCTTCTTGTCCTCCATGCGGATTTCGTTGAAGTTGGCTGGGCTGCCGCCCTTGCTCGACCGGCTCTTCATGCCGCTCTGGGTGGCATTGGCGGGCAGGTCGTAGGGCACCGTCTGTTCGGCGTTGTAGACCCGGCCGGTGATGATCGGCCGGTCGGGGTCGCCTTCGAGGAAGCTGACGATGACTTCCTGGCCGATTCGCGGGATCTGCATCGAGCCCCAGTTCTTGCCGGCCCAGGCCTGTGACACACGGATCCAGCAGGAGCTGTTTTCATTGGACTGGTCGTGGCGGTCCCAGTGAAAGTGCACCTTGACCCGACCGAACTGGTCGGTCCAGATCTCCTCGCCAGCGGGGCCGACCACTACTGCCGTCTGCGGGCCGCGAACGATGGGCCGGGTGGTGTTGGCCAGCGGGCGGAAACTCTGCTGGGCGTCGATGCAGGTCAGGCTGCTCTCGAACTGCGAGCCGGCGCTGCCGGTACCGGACTCCAGGCTTTCCTGGGCGATGTAGTAGCGCGCGGCGACGATCAGGTATTCGCGGTTCTGGTCCTGGCGGCCGAAGCCGGTCAGGCTGAACAGGTTGCCGGCGCCGATGCCACGGGCATTGCCGTTGAGCTGCACGCGCTCGTGCAGGCTCTGGATCGCTTCGATGCGGGTGCGCGCGTAGTGCTCGCCGTCCTGGCTCTGCACGTAGCTGCCGGGGTAGTCGTACAGCGGATAGTCGCCGGCGCTGTGTGGGCGCGGCATGGTCGAGCGCACGTCGATGCGTGCGCTGGGGCGCTGGAAGTCGTAGTCGTTGAGCTCCAGGGAGCCGGGCTGGACTTCCTGGGCCAGTTGCCAGCCGTTGAGGTGGTCGCGTTCGCGGTGCTGGCCGTCCGGTGGGTAGTAGGGAATCGACTCATAGCCGGGCGCCGGGTGGTGGGCACCGTAGGCGTCGGCCAGGACCAGCACGTGGCGGTCCTTTTCATGGCGGAAATAGTAGTAGATGCCTTCCTGTTCCATCAGCCGGCTGACGAAGTCGAAGCTGCTTTCGCGGTACTGCACGCAGTATTCCCACTCGCGGTAGGGCTGGCTGAGCACGTCTTCGAAGTCGGAGAAACCGAGGTCGCGGAACACCTGCTTGATGATCTGCGGGATGGTCATGTGCTGGAAGATGCGACAGTCGGAGGTGCGGGTCAGCAGCCAGAGCCAGGGGCGCAGGGTCACCTGGTAGCTGGCGAACTGGCCGGTGTCGACGTTCTGGCTGCAGCGCGCGACGATGCCGTGGAAATAGCGGCTGGCCCCGCCCTGCAATTGCAGGGAGAGGCTCATGGGCTTGCCCAGCAGCTGGTTCAGGTCGAGGGCACCGTCGGTGGAGGTCAGGTGCAATTCGTATTCGAACGGCCGCCCCAGTTCCTCGCCGCCGCCCATGTCCTTGAGCAGCAGCACATCCGGCCCGAGAGGGCTGTGGACCTGGGCCAGGCGGGTGGCTTGTGTGAATAGCATCGGTTATCTCTGGGCTCTGTGTGGTTCGGTCTGGCCGCAGCGCTGCGAAAGCGTCGGCTCAGACCTCCACGTCGCTGAACTGGTAGTGCAATTCGTTATCCCGCACGCTGATCCGCACCCCCGCCAGCGCCTTGCCTTCGAGCATGCGCGTGAGGAACTCGCGGCTCATGTCCGGCAGCAGGCTGTTGGTCAGGATTGCGTCGATCATCCGTCCGCCGCTTTCGGTTTCGGTGCAGCGCGAGACGATCAGGTCGACCACCTCGTCGTCGAAATCGAAGGCGACCTTGTGGGTGCTTTCCACGCGCTTCTTGATGCGGCCCAACTGCAGGCGGGTGATCGCCTTGAGCATGGTGTCGCTGAGCGGGTAGTACGGAATGGTCACCAGGCGCCCCAGCAGCGCTGGCGGGAAGATCTCCAGCAGCGGCTGGCGCAGGGCCTTGGCGATATCTTCCGGGTCGGGCACGTTGGTCGCGTCCTTGCACAGGTGCGAGATCAGCTCGGTGCCGGCATTGGTGGTAAGCAGGATCAGGGTGTTCTTGAAGTCGATCACCCGGCCTTCGCCGTCTTCCATCACGCCCTTGTCGAACACCTGGAAGAAGATTTCGTGCACGTCCGGGTGGGCCTTTTCCACCTCGTCCAGCAGCACCACGCTGTAGGGCTTGCGCCGTACCGCTTCGGTCAACACGCCGCCTTCGCCATAGCCGACGTAGCCCGGTGGGGCGCCCTTGAGGGTCGAGACAGTGTGGGCTTCCTGGAATTCGCTCATGTTGATGGTGATGACGTTCTGCTCGCCGCCGTACATGGCTTCGGCCAGGGCCAGCGCAGTTTCGGTCTTGCCCACGCCGGAGGTGCCGGCGAGCATGAACACGCCGATCGGCTTGCTCGGGTTGTCGAGGCCGGCGCGGGAGGTCTGGATGCGCTTGGCGATCATGCGCAGGGCGTGGTCCTGGCCGATGATGCGCTTGCTCAGGTGCTGGTCGAGGTTGAGCACGGTTTCCAGCTCGTTGCGGGCCATGCGGCCGACCGGGATACCGGTCCAGTCGGCGACCACCGAGGCCACCGCCTGGTAGTCCACGGTGGGCAGGATCAGCGGGCTTTCGCCCTGCAGGGCGCTGAGGCGCTGTTGCAGGTCGATCAGTTTTTCGCGCAGGGCGTGGCCCTGTTCGCCGCTGGCATCGCTGTCCACCACGCCGGTGCTTTCACGCAGTGCGGCGCGGGTGGCGAGCAGTTCGTCGACCAGGCTCTTTTCCTCGGCCCAGCGGCTTTCCAGCTCGGCCAGGCGTTCGCGCTCAGTGCCGAGCAGGTCCTCGCTGGTGCGCTTGCGGCTGCGGGTGTCGATCCCGATGGCATGCTCGCGGGCGATGATCTGCAATTCGGTTTCCAGCGCCTCGATGCGCCGACGGCTGTCGTCGACCTCGGCTGGCACCGCGTGCAGGCTGATGGCGACGCGGGCGCAGGCGGTGTCGAGCAGGCTGACTGACTTGTCCGGCAGTTGCCGCGCCGGGATGTAGCGGTGGGACAGCTTGACCGAGGCCTCCAGGGCTTCGTCGAGGATCTGCACCTGGTGGTGCTTCTCCATGGTCGAGGCGACGCCGCGCATCATCAGCAGGGCCTTGTCTTCCGACGGCTCGGCGACCTGCACCACCTGGAAGCGGCGGGTCAGGGCCGGGTCTTTCTCGATGTGTTTCTTGTACTCGGCCCAGGTGGTCGCGGCCACCGTGCGCAGGGTGCCACGGGCCAGGGCCGGCTTGAGCAGGTTGGCCGCATCGCCGGTACCGGCGGCGCCACCGGCACCGACCAGGGTGTGGGCTTCGTCGATGAACAGGATGATCGGCTTGGGCGAGGCCTGGACATCCTCGATGACCTGACGCAGACGCTGTTCGAACTCGCCCTTCATGCTCGCGCCGGCCTGCAGCAGGCCGACGTCGAGGCTGCGCAGTTCGACATCCTTGAGCGAAGGCGGTACGTCGCCGGCGACGATGCGCAGGGCGAAGCCCTCGACCACCGCAGTCTTGCCGACCCCGGCTTCGCCAGTGAGGATCGGGTTGTTCTGGCGACGGCGCATGAGAATGTCCACCAGTTGGCGGATTTCCTCGTCACGGCCGACGATCGGGTCGAGCTTGCCGCTGCGGGCCTGCTCGGTCAGGTCGACGGTGAAGCGCTTGAGTGCTTCCTGCTTGCCCATGGCGCTCGGCGCGATGGCACCGCTGGCTTCGCCCGGCACCGCACCGGCATTGAAGCCGTCGCTGGCGCCCAGGTTGTTTTCCGGCGAGTCGCCGACGTACTCGTCGAAGCGCTCGCTCAAGGCCTCGGCCTTGATCTTGTCGAACTCCGATGACAGCCCCAGCAGCGCATGACGCAGACTCGGGGTCTTGAGGATGCCGAGCACCAGGTAGCCGGTACGTACCTGGCTTTCGCCGAACATCAGGCTGCCATAGACCCAGCCACGTTCCACCGCTTCCTCGACATGGGAGGACAGGTCGGTGATCGAGGTCGAACCACGCGGCAGGCGGTCGAGTGCTTCGGTCAGGTCACGGGCCAGGCGCGCCGGCTCGATATTGAACTGGCGCACCAGGCGGTGCAGGTCCGAGTCCTGCAACTGCAGCAACTGGTGGAACCAGTGGGCGAGTTCCACATACGGATTGCCCCGCAGCTTGCAGAACACCGTGGCGGCTTCGATAGCCTTGTAGGCGACGCTGTTGAGTTTGCCGAACAGCGCGGCGCGACTGATTTCACCCATGCTCTGTGCTCCTTGAGTGGGGGGCTGGTGTGGCGTGTTCGGCGTAATGCCGTGCCAGGATCAGGTCCCTGGCGTCTTCTTTGGGTTGGCCGACCCAGGTGTTGAAGCCCAGGCGGAACTGACCGTTGAGTTGCAATCGGGGGACTTCGGGCTGTTCCAGAACCAGGTTGAGGTCCCAGTCCAGCTCGTGCCCCAGGTATTCGGCGACCCAGGCCACCAGATGGCGGAACGGTTCGCCATCGGGCAGCAGGCCCATGTATTCGTCGAGTTTCAGCGGGCCGAAGCGGATGCGGAACTTGTGCTGGCGGTCCCACACATGGCGCCCCAGGCAGAAGTCCACGCCCAGTTGGCTGGCGTTGACGCCGAGGCGGCTGCGCTCCGGCAACTCCAGCCACTGGCCGACGTATTCCTCGATCTCCACCGGCAGGCCGAAGTATTCGCTGAGAATCGCCTTCAAGCCGTCCGGGTAGCGGGTCTGCGCGGCAAGGTGGCCGCTGAAGTGCAGCTTGGCGGTGGCCGGGATCAGACCCTGTTTGAGCAGGCTGGGCATGCCTCGGCCACTGAAGGCGGCCAGGCGTTCGGACCAGTAGTCGTCATCCGGGCGGTCGTGGCTGACGGTCGGCCGCGCCTCGGCCCAGGCCCGGTAGAACAGGCTCAGCAGGCGATGGTGGAACACATCGAGAAAACGCTTGCTGGTGCTGTCGGCGTTGTTGCGCTGGCGCTCGCGTATGTACTCGGTGAGGTGCAGCGGCAGCGGCCCGTTGGGCCCGCCGAGGCCGAAGAAGAACTGCTCCAGGCGCGCTGGCGCAGTGTCGCTGGCTGGCGTCATCGACGCCAGGGTGGCCGGGGCAAATGCACAGTCCAGTTGCTGACCGAGGCGCAACGGGTCGTCCGCCAGGCGTTGCGAATGGCCAAAACGCGGCAGGTGCGGCGATTCGCACTCGATACGCCGCAACGCCTGGAAGAAATCGTATTCCCAGGGCTCGGATTGCATCGCCGTGAGCGTGCTCACAGGGTCGGACGGCGTCCGGGCTTGGCTTTCCATCGCATGATCTCGCCGCGTTCGGTGGTACGGATCACCGTCTCGGTAAAACTGTTGATCGACACGTAACGTGCCAGGAAGCGTTCGAACACCGCGCCGAGGAGGAACACCCCGGTGCCGCGGAACGCGTTCTCGTCGAATTCCAGAGTGATCTCCAGGCCACGGCCGAAGACGATCGGCCCGGGCATCGGCAGCCGCCGGGTACAGGCCTTGCTGCTGACTTCGCGCAGGCCCTCGATCTGCAACTGCAGGGCGGCATCGTTGCTTTCGCCGTACAGCCGCAGCAGCTCGCGCAGGGCGGCGGCGCCCTGGCCGGCTTCGCTCAGCGACAGGTAGTTCAGCGACAGCTGGCTGATCAGGCGCCAGGCCTTGTTGTCATGGGCGTGGCTGGCCCGTGGCCGGCTCGGTCCGGCCAGGCAGCGCACTGCCGAGACCGGGGCGCTGTCGGCCAGGGTGAAGTCGCTCTTGCCGCTGCCGACGTTCATGAACAGCGGCAGGTCGCGGTTGGTACACAGCGCGCTGACGCCCAGTTGGCGCAGGTCGTGGCGGTAGGGCGCCTGTTGGCTGTCGACCAGGCTGACGAAGGTCTCGCTGCCGATGTAGGTCGAGCGGGTGCCCTTGCGCCGCTGTTCGCTGGACAGCACCCGCGGCTCGCGGCGCAGGATGTAATAGGCCTGGTCACGACCATAGCGCGACGGGTCGCGCACGGCATAGAAAGGCAGGAACGGCTGGTCGGCGCCAGTGCCGTGGCCGGTGAGGCCGGTCAGCGAGTGGACCTCGAAATCCATCGGCCGGGTCCGGTCGGCGATCACATGGTGCTCGTTGACCCGTTCGGACAGGTGGATGCGGTCCAGGCGCCGGGGAAACAGGTTGATCGCCGGGGTACAGAACGGCACGAACTGCGCGGCGCTGACGCTGCCTTCCAGACTCGGGTCGAAACGCTCGAACAGCACGATCAGCTCCAGCTCCTGGCCGCTGCAGCGCTTCACGGCACGACTCAGTCCGGCGACATCGACGAACAGGTAGCGCTGCGGCAGGGCGAAGTATTCCTGCAGCAACCGATAGCCCTGGAAAGCCTGGGCCACCACCGGCATTGCCGCTTCGCGGTCGTCGAAGCCGCAGGCACGCAGGGCGTCTTGCGGCAGGCGCTCGACCCAGTCGCCGCCCGGTGCCCGGGCGAACACCGCGCAGGCATTGCCCAGCAGTTGTTCATAGAGGCGGAACGGTTGCTCGTCGGCACCGTTGAGGTACAGCGGCAGGTTGTCCAGTTCGAGGTTGGCGAATGGCAGCTCGGCGCCGGTGCGCAAGGTCAGGCGCAGGCCGGCCTTGGCTTTCGGCTCGCTGGCGGCCAGGCGGCCCAGCACTGCTGCCGGATTGCCGAAGTACTCGGCCTGGCTGACCTGCAAGGGCCACAAGGTCACGGCATGGGCGGTGCGGTATTCGCAGGAGGTCTGGGTGTCCTTGCCGAGTGTTGCGCGCAACACGCTGTCGCGCGGCAGGGTGAAGCCGCTGGCCAGCGAACCCTCGTCGGGGTCGGTCTGCAACTGCACCACGGTCATCGACGGGGTCGGTGCCAGGTAGTGCGGGTAGGCGATTTCCAGCAGGTTGTGGGTGAAGGTCGGGTACTCGGCGTCGAGCTTGAGCTGCACGCGTGCGGTGAGGTAGGCAAAGCCTTCCAGCAGGCGCTCGACATACGGGTCGGCGCAGTCGACTCCAGACAGCGACAGGCGCCCGGCGATCTTCGGGTATTCCTTGGCGAACTCGGCGGCGCTTTCGCGCACGTGCTGCAGTTCCTGATTGTAGAGGTCGAGCAGGCGCGGGTTCATGAACGTCTCCGTTGCTCGGCAGGGACCACGCGCACGTGGCCCGATTCCAGGTCGAGGTCGGTGCGTAGCAACAAGGGCAGTGGTGCCGGCAAGGCCCACAGGTCGCCCTCGATCTCGAAGCTCAAGGCGTTGTGGTTCATCTCGCCATAGGCGACCTGGGCGCGCACTCGCAGGCTGCTGGCCAGGATGCGCGGCTCGAAGGTGGCGATAGCCTTGTGGATCAGGCTTTCCAGCGCCGGGATGTCGATGCTCGAAGCACTGTAGCCGGCCAATGCCGGCAGGCCGTAGTTGACCACCGAGGTACCGGCCGGCGTATGCAGCGTGTCATCGGCGTCGAGCAGCGAAGTGGTATTGAGCAGCCAGGTCAGGTCACGCAGGACCGAGGCCTTGAGCTGGTTCATCGACAACACGCGCTTGTCGGTGCCTTCCTGCTGATGCCCGGGCTCGTCGTCGGTCAGCCGATCGAGCAGCGACGGTTGCAGGCGTTCGCGCAGGGCGAAGTCGCTTGGCACGCTGCTCATCGTGCAACGTCACAGGGGCTGGACGCTGCGGTGCGGCAGCTCCACTGATCGGGAAACGAAGGCTTGGCCATGCTCGGACACCGGCAATGAATCGAATTCGGGGGGAGTAGCGCCCAGTGCCCCCGGCGCGATGCGTCGGGGGCACGAGGATCAACGCTTGGTGTTCGAGCGGATGTTCCAGCCGAACTTGACCGGGCCACCTTGCTTGGAGCCATCGGCTTTCTGCTCCTGATACTCGACCATTACCTGGGCGAAGTTCAGTGTGACGTTTTCGGTCAGGCGATCATCGCTACCCGAGCCGCCAGTGCTCAGGGAAGTGACCAGCACTTCTTCCAGATCGATCTTCATGTACTCGACCTGGCTTTCGCCGCCGGCCTTGCGCACCACCAGGGTGACCTTGTCGATGTGCTTGCCGCTGGCGCAGTGCATCATCAGGTTGGGCGAGGCCTTGTCGACGTACTTGGTCAGCGACAGGTCCTGGATGTTGACCTTGCCGGCGCCGCCGCCACCACCCATGTGCATGTTGCCGGACTGGGACATGCCCCAGCTCCAGTTCAGGACGTCGATCTCGTCCTTGTGGGCCTTGTCCTGGGACTCGCCCTTGATGTCGCCGATCTTGATGAAGATATCAACAGCCATGTTTTCTCCAGTGTGGTCTTCACCACGATGTTGTTAGCCAGGACCCGCCAGGTAGGTAGCGGATTCGCTGTTATCGCGGGTTACACGGTCCCTTGTAGGAGCCGGTTTGCTGGCGATCGGCCGCGAAACGGTCGTAAATCCGGTGTACGCGGTCCATCAGGCACAACGCGTCCAGCGGTTTTGCGAGTGCTGCGCACTCGATCGCCAGCAAGCCGGCTCCCACAGGGGGTGGCACCCACAAGGTTTGGGGTCAGGCGCCTTTCGCCGACGGCAGCTTCGACACCAGGCGCAACGACACGGTCAGGCCTTCGAGCTGGTAGTGCGGACGCAGGAAGAACTTGGAGGTGTAGTAGCCCGGGTTGCCTTCGACGTCCTCGACCACCACTTCCGCCGCCGCCAGCGGGTGCTGGGCCTTGGTGGTTTCGGTGGAGTGAGCCGGGTCGCCGTCGACATAGTTGAGGATCCAGTCCTGCAACCAGCGCTGCATTTCGTCCTTTTCCTTGAACGAACCGATCTTGTCGCGAACGATGCACTTCAGGTAGTGGGCGAAGCGGCAGGTGGCGAACAGGTACGGCAGGCGCGCGGCCAGGTTGGCGTTGGCGGTGGCGTCCGGATCGTCGTACTCGGCCGGTTTCTGCAGCGACTGGGCGCCGATGAACGCGGCGAAGTCGGTGTTCTTCTTGTGCAGCAGCGGCATGAAGCCGTTCTTCGCCAGTTCCGCTTCACGACGGTCGGAGATGGCGATCTCTGTCGGGCACTTCATGTCCACGCCGCCATCGTCGGTCGGGAAGGTGTGCGCCGGCAGGTCCTGGACCTCGCCGCCGGACTCGACGCCGCGAATCCGCGAGCACCAGCCGTAATGCTTGAACGAGCGGTTGATGTTCACCGCCATGGCGTAGGCCGCGTTGGCCCAGGTGTACTTGTTGCTGTCGGCGCCGTCGGTATCTTCTTCGAAGGCGAAGGCTTCCACCGGGTCGGTCTTGGCGCCGTACGGCAGGCGCGCCAGGAAGCGCGGCATGGTCAGGCCGATGTAGCGCGAGTCTTCCGATTCACGCAGCGAGCGCCAGCCGGCGTATTCCGGGGTGGTGAAGATCTTGGTCAGGTCGCGCGGGTTCGACAGTTCCTGCCACGAGCCCATGCCCATCACGGTCGGCGAAGCGGCGGAAATGAACGGCGCGTGCATCGCCGCGCAGACCTTGGACAGCTCGCCGAGCAACTCGACATCCGGTGGCGACTGGTCGAAGTAGTAGTCGCCGACCAGGCAGCCGTAAGGCTCGCCGCCGAACTGGCCGTATTCCTCTTCGTACATCTTCTTGAAGATCGGGCTCTGGTCCCAGGCCGTGCCCTTGAATTTCTTCAGGGTCTTGTGCAATTCCGGCTTGGCGATGTTCAGCACGCGAATCTTCAGTTGCTCATCGCTTTCGGTGTTGTTGACCAGGTAGTGCAGGCCACGCCAGGCGCTTTCCAACTGCTGGAAGTCCGGATGATGGATCACCTGGTTGACCTGGGCGGTGAGCTTGGCGTCGATGGCCGCGATGATCGATTCGATCGACTTGATGGCGTCGTTGGAGACCAGGTCGGTCTGTGCCAGAGCCTGTTCGGCGAGGGTCCGCACGGCGCCTTCGACGGCTTCGCGGGCCCGCTCGGTCTTGGGCTTGAATTCCTGCATGAGCAGGCTGGCGAACTCGCTCGGCTCGGTGCTGGTGCCGGATACAGGCTGATTGTCTTGCTGCAGCTGGGTCATGATCGTTCGTCCTGATTAAGCGCTGGGCTCGGAGTCCTGGGGCTTTGGCGCACTCGCCAGGGCCTGCAGCAATGCCGGGTCCTTGATCGCCTTCATGATGATTTCTTCGGCGCCGGTCTTGCCGTCCATGTAGGTCAGCAGGTTGGCCAACTGGGTCCGCGCTTCGAGCAGCTTGTTCAGGGAGTCGACCTTGCGCGCCACGGCGGCGGGGCTGAAGTCGTCCATGCTTTCGAAGGTGATATCCAGGCTCAGGTTGCCTTCACCGGTCAGTTCGTTCGGTACGTTGAACGCGACCCGTGGTTTCATGGCCTTGAGACGCGAGTCGAAGTTGTCGACGTCGATCTCCAGGAACTTGCGGTCGGCGACGGCGGCCAGCGGTTCGGCGGGCTTGCCGGCCAGGTCGGCCAGTACGCCCATCACGAAAGGCAACTGGACCTTTTTCTCGGCGCCGTAGAGTTCCACGTCGTACTCGATCTGGACCCGTGGCGCACGATTGCGCGCGATGAATTTCTGAGAACTTTGCTTCGCCACGTTGCTGCTCCTGGTCGCTGCTGCGACGGTGTAGGCGTCATCGGTATAGGCCGTTAACGTAACTGCGCGGGTCTGTCGGGCTTACTCGCCCTCGGGGCCCCGCAGATTTTCAAACTGGGACATGCCGTCGGGAATAAGGTTGCGTACGATCGCTTCGAAATCGGCGTGGACCAGATTCTTCGCCCGGTTCAACAACACCGGCAGCGGGCTCGAAGGCTCGTGGCGGGTGTAGTAGACGAGGATACGATCGAGGCTGCGCAGCACGTCGTCGCGGTTGCCGATCTCGCCGCTGGCCCGTGGTGCCGCGACTGCCGGGGCCTTTGCAGAGGCGTATCCGGCATCTTCGTCGCTGCTGTCGGAGCTGTCCGAGGCCGGGACGGAACCGCCCGGTGCGTATTCGGCGAGCACTTGCAGCGCGAGCTTGAGCGGCTGGCGCAAGGCGCTCAGGTCGACGCCCTGGGCCGAGCCGACCTGTTCGGAAACGTAGCTCTCGATGGCGTCGAGTGTCGTGCGGGCCTCGGTGATGGCGTTGCGCACGGCCTGCAGTTCATCCGGATCGGTGTCGCGCAGGGCGCCGCTCAGTTCGTCCGGGCTCAGGCTTTCGTCGGCGAAGCTCAACAGGCCGCTGGCGTTCAGCGCGGCCCGCAGGGTCACGGTACCGAAGGCGCGGGAGCGAGTCAGTACGCTTTCACGCAGCAGTCGCACGTTGGTCTCGCAGGCCAGCCCCGACAAGGCGTTGACCCGTACCGTGGGGTCGTTGTCGTCATCGGCGTCGAGCAGCGGATAGAGCTCGCCCCAGTATTGCTGGAGCAACTGATGAATCAGTTCGAGGGCATCGCGCAGGCCGCTGAAGCCTTCGAGGGCCAGGCTGCTTTGCGTCAGGAAATGGGTGATGCGCAGGTCTTTGCTGCGTTGCAGCAAAGCCGTGCTCGATTGCTCGATGACACGCCAGGCAGGCGGTTCGGCCGGCTGTATGGAATCGCCCATGCTGCGCTCGGGCTTGCCTTGGGCGTCGCGTTCCAATTGCAGGAATTGCGCGTCATATTCCAAGTCCTCGCCGCAGGGCGAGTTCGCGGAAACGGCGGCAAGCAACAAGGGCAGGTCCAGCAAGTTCGATCTCCTTATCGTCCGGCAGAGTGACAGGTACTTCCCGAGAAAGTTCCCTGAAGGAAAATTTCATAGTTTGGCTTGATATAGGCTCTTTGATATCAAGCGGCCACCATGTATAAACAGGAAGTTGTGCATTTTTGGTGTAGTACTTGGAGCTTGTCAAGGTAAGCTACTCAGCCTTTGTTACAGTTGTGACGGGTTCGGCAAGGCCGTCGACCACCGAGTCATGAGCGGTACGATTGTAAGAAATTTGTGGGTAGAATCCCCCAGTTTCGCCGAAATGTCTGAAAGTGATGGGTTTTATCCCAGGGCTCACAAGGCCCGGCCCGAGCTTGCTGCACGAGCATTGCAGCGGGCCGGCTGTGCGTGGAAGTACTGCAAGGAGGCGCAATGTCGCTGTGCTTGACTATTACTAGTTACCACAAGATTACCCCTGGCCAATGTCCCGAGAAGACCTTGGACAAGGGGGTGATGGCAATTGGCCGTAGTTCTGAGAATGACTGGGTGCTGCCCGATCCGGAGCGGCTGGTTTCTTCACGACATTGCGTTATCCAATACAAGGATGGTCGTTACTATCTGACCGATAACAGTACCAACGGCGTGGAACTGGTCAATGCCGGTATTCGTTTGCGCAGGGGCAACAGTGAGCCGTTGCAGGATGGCGAAGTTATCCGGATCGGTGAGTACGAAATCCGCGTGCGCATCGACTTCAATCTGCAGTGGGCCGATTCGCCGCTCTCCGGGGTGGACACCTCCAACAGTTTCGAGGCCTTGATGGGCCGTGCTGCCGCCCCGACGCCACCTCCTGTGAATCTTCCAGCGGCGCATTTTCAGGGCGGCTCGGCGATGGATACCTTGCCTGACCTGTTCGACTTCCTGGCCCCTGCGAGTGTGCCGCCGGCGGCCGTGCCGGATCATGTGCCGGCGCAGCAGCATGATTTCCGTCCGCCGACGCCGGTGATTGCGCCTGCGCCGGTCGTGGAGCCGATTCCGCCAATAGCCACGGCTGCGGTCGTTGCTCCCAGCGCGAACGTGATCCCGGAAGACTGGGACCTGTTCGGCGATACACCGAAAGCCCCCGTCAGCCAGCCTGCGCCGATCCCGGTGGTGATTCCCGAGATCGTTGCGCCGGCACCTTTGGCGATGGAACCTGTCCCAGCTCCAGCTCCAGCTCCAGCTCCAGTCGCCGTGCCTGAGCCCGTGCCGGCGCCGGTGCTCGCTCCGGTTGCGGGAGGCGACTCGCAGGCCAACCTGCTGCAAGCCTTTCTGCGTGGTGCCGGGCTCGACCAACTGCGCATCGACAGCGCCCAGGTGGAGGCGCAGATGGAAGCGGTCGGTCGCAGTTACCGGCTGATGGTCGAAGGTCTGATCGATGTCCTGCGTGCGCGCAGCAGCCTCAAGGGCGAGTTCCGCATGCAGCAGACAATGATCCGTCCGGTGGAAAACAACCCGCTCAAGTTCGCTCCGAATGCCGATGAGGCGTTGCTGCTCCTGCTGCGCCATGGCAATCAGGCGTTCATGGCGCCGGACCAGGCGGTGCGTGACAGTTTCGATGACCTGCGGGCGCACCAACTGGCGGTGATGGCCGGGGTGGAAGCGGCCATCAAGCATCTGCTCAAGCGTTTCGAACCGGCCGAACTGGAAGCCCGCATGAGCCGCCCCGGCGGCTTGTCGAACCTGTTCAGCGGCTCGCGCCAGGCCCAGTACTGGCAGCAGTTCACCGAGTTGTACTCGAAGATGTCCCGTGAGGCCGAGGACGACTTCCAGGACCTCTTCGGGCGCGAGTTCAGCCGGGCGTACGAGGAACACAGTGCCCGTCTGGGCAAGGGCTAGCACGGCAACACACGGATTTAACGGAAAGTTCAGACCGTCACTGAGGACGCAGGATGATTCACCGAGTTTTACTGGCCGCAGCCATGGCGCTGTTGCTCAACGCATGCAGCAAGGACGCAGCCGCCCCGGCGCCCGCCGACGAGCCCGCGGCCGATAGCGCCACCGCTGTCCTGAACTTTCATGCCATCTACGGCCTCAACCCCGGCGCCAATGGCGCGCCGGCGCCGGTCCGGGTGCGCATTTTCGAGCTTAAGAACACCGCCAACTTCAATCGTGCCGATTATTTCGCCCTGGCCGAACGGGCCCAGGCGACCCTCGGCGCCGACCTGATCGACCAGGACGAAGTGCTGGTCCAGCCTGGCGAGCAACTGAGCGTCGAACGCCCGCTCAATCCCGCGACCCGCCATGTCGGACTGGTGGTGGGCTATCGCGAGATCGACCAGGCGTTGTGGCGCAATGTGCTCAACGTGCCGCCTCGGCAGGTCACCGATTATCAGATCAGCCTCGATGTGCGCGCCGTGCGCAGCGCCGTCGAAGGCTCCGCCCCTTAGGCAAACGGAGAAGCCATGTCCTGGAACAATCGAGTGGTCTGGTCGGAAGGCATGTTCATCGGAACGCAGCACTTCCAGCAGCATGACCGTTACCTGGAAAACCTGATCGACGCCCGCAGCCGTCCGCTGTCGGCCGGCGCCTGGGGATTCTCCGAACTGTTGATCGACCAGGGCCTGCTGGCCCAGGGCAAGCTGGCTATCGTTTCCGCCAAGGGCCTGCTGCCGGATGGCACGCCGTTCAACATTCCCCATGACGACCTGGCGCCGAGCCCGCTGAGCATCGAGGACAGCCTGCGCGACGGCGTGATCTACCTGGCGTTGCCGCTCAAGCGTGCCGGTGCCCGCGACACCGTGGACGAAGGCGAGGAGCTGGGTGGGGCGCGTTACCTGAGCCAGGTGCGCGAGGTCCGTGACGACAATGCGCCATTCGAGAACCGTGCGCCGGTGGCCGTGGGTTCCCGTGCCCTGCGCCTGCTGACCGAGGGTGACGGCCTGAGCGACTACGCCGCTATCGGCCTGGTACGGGTCAAGGAAAAACGCGCCGACCGCGCCCTGGTGCTGGACGAGAGTTACATCCCTCCAGTGCTCGACGTTGCCTCGAGCAAGCCGCTGGCGGCGTTTCGCAGTGAGTTGCTGGGTCTGTTGCACCAGCGCGGCGAAGCCCTCGCCGGGCGGGTGGTGGCCTCGGGGGCGGGCGGTGCCTCGGAAATCGCCGACTTCATGCTGCTGCAACTGGTCAACCGCGCCGAGCCGCTGGTCAGCCATCTGAGCCAGCTCAGCCCCTTGCACCCGGAGCGCTTCTACAGCGAACTGGTGAGCCTGGCCGGCGAATTTTCGACCTTTTCCCAGAGTGGCCGGCGCCCGGCCGAGTACCCGCAGTACCAGCATGATGCCCTGGCGCTGAGTTTTGCCCCGGTCATGCAGGCGCTGCGCGAGGCGCTGTCGATGCTGATCGACAGCAAGGCGACGCCGATCCCTATCGTGGAAAAGGCCTATGGCATCCATGTGGCCATGCTGGCCGACAGGACGCTGATCGACAACGCCAGCTTCATCCTGGTCGTGCGTGCCGATATCCCCAGCGAGACCCTGCGCGGACGTTTCGCCCAGCAGAGCAAGATCGGTTCGGTGGAACACATTCGCGACCTGGTCAACCTGCAACTGCCGGGCATTGGCCTGCTGCCGTTGCCGGTGGCGCCACGGCAGATCCCGTTCCATGCCGGCTCCACCTACTACGAGCTTGATCGTGGCAGCGAGCACTGGAAGCAACTGATGCACTCTGGCGGTTTCGCCTTCCATGTCGCCGGGGAGTTCCCGGGATTGAACCTGGCGTTCTGGGCCATCCGAGGATAAGCGGCGATGCACTCCAATGAAGATCCGCTGGGTCAGCCTGCCCCGGCCCCCAACGACCGTACCCAGTTCATGCCGCGCCCCGGTGGCCGCGAGTCCCAGGCCGCCCCACGGGCCGAGCCGGCGGCCGCGCTGTCGATGCCGGCCGCGCCGTTGCCGATCGGCCAGTCCCAGGGCCTGAACCCGCTGGAGAGCGCTGCCGGCCCGCTGCTGGCGCTGCTCACGCGGCTGCGCAATACCATTGCCCATCCGGCCCCGGCCAGCCTGCGCGCGCAGTTGCTGGGTTACCTGCGCCAGTTCGAGGAGCGCGCCGAAGCTGCCGGTATGGCGCGCAACGAAGTGTTGCTGGCCCGCTACGCCTTGTGCACTGCCCTCGACGAAGCGGTGCTCAGCACGCCGTGGGGCAGCACCAGCGAGTGGGGCAAGCAGAGCCTGTTGATCACCGTGCACAACGAGGCCTGGGGCGGCGAGAAGGTGTTCCAGTTGCTCGAGCACTGCCTGCAGAGCCCGCGCGAGCGCCTGTACCTGCTGGAGTTGCTGTACCTGTGCATGTGCCTGGGTTTCGAAGGCCGTTATCGGGTGATGAACGACGGTCGCAGTCAGTTGGAAGCGCTGCGTGAGCGCACCGCCGCGACCATCCGCAGTGCCCGTGGCGAATACGAGCGTGAGCTGTCGCCGCGTTGGCGTGGCCTGAGCGTGGCCCGCGACCGCCTGAGCCAGTTCATGCCGCCCTGGGTGGGGGTGGCCATCGGCCTGGCGTTGCTGCTGGCGCTGCTGTTCGGCCTGCGCCTGAAGCTGGCCGCCGATGCCGAGCCGGTGTTCAAGAATATCCATGCCCTGGGCGAGATTCCGGTGCAGACCATCGACCGGCCCGTGGTTCAGCCCAAGCTGGTCGAGCGGCCGCGCCTGGCGGGTTTCCTGGCCGAAGAGATCAAGGCCGGCAAGGTCGCGGTCGAGGACAAGGTCGACCGTTCGGTGGTGACCATCCGGGGCGACGAACTGTTCGCCTCGGGCAGCGCCAGCATCGTTGATGACTTCCAGCCACTGATGCTGCGTATTGCCGACGCCATCCACAAGGTCAAGGGCCAGGTGCGGGTCACCGGGCACAGCGACAACCGTCCGATCGCCACCCTGCGCTTCCCGTCGAACTGGGCGTTGTCCCAGGCGCGGGCCGAGCAGGTGTTGCAGATCCTCGCGGCGAAGACCGGCCAGCCTGAGCGCTTCAGTGCCGAAGGGCGCAGCGATACCGAGCCGTTGGCGTCGAACGCCACGGCCGAGGGCCGGGCGAAGAATCGTCGGGTGGAAATCACAGTCTTGGCGGAGGGAGTCGAGTGAAGGCGTTTTTCGGTTTTGTCATTCGCTGGGTGATCCCTGTGCTGGGGCTGATCGCCCTGAGCCTGATCATCTGGTTCGTCGGCCCGCTGCTCGAAATGTTGGTGCCGCAAGGGCGGCGCTGGGCGTTGATCATCCTGATCTTCGCGATCTGGATCGGTTATCGCCTGTTCCGTCTGATCCAGGCCCGGCGCCAGGCGGCGAAAGTCATGCAGAGTCTGGCCGCCGACACGCCACCGGATGCGGCCAGTGTCGCCACCGCCGAAGAGCTGGCGACCCTGCGCCAGCGCATGGACGAGGCGCTGGTGCTGTTGAAGAAGGCCCGGCTCGGAGGCGATGAACGCCGTAACCTGTATGAGCTGCCGTGGTACGTAATCATTGGCCCACCCGGCTCGGGCAAGACCACCGCACTGGTCAACTCCGGTCTGCATTTCCCGCTTGCAGCGCAACTCGGCGCCGGAGCGATCCGGGGTGTCGGCGGTACGCGCAACTGCGACTGGTGGTTCACCGACGAAGCCGTGCTGCTCGACACCGCTGGCCGCTACACCACCCAGGACAGTCATGCCCAGGTGGATAAGGCGGCCTGGCTGGGCTTTCTCGATCTGCTCAAGACCCAGCGTTCGCGCCGTCCTATCGATGGTGCGTTTATCGCCATCAGTCTTTCCGACCTGCTGCTGGGTACCGATGCCGAGCGCGCGGCTCACGCCGTGGCGATCCGGGCGCGGATCCAGGAGTTGTATACCCAGCTTGGCGTGCGCTTCCCGATCTACCTGATGCTGACCAAGCTCGACCTGGTGCCGGGTTTCATGGAGTTCTTCGACGCCCTGAGCAAGGAAGAGCGGGCGCAGGTGTGGGGCACGACCTTTACCCTGGACGACGGCAAGCACGCCGAAAGCCCGCTGGTGCACTTCAAGGGCGAGTTCGCCGCGTTGGAACAGCGGCTCAACGAGCGTCTGGTGGAACGTCTGCAACAGGAGCGCGACCCGGCGCGGCGCGATCTGATCTACGGCTTCCCGCAGCAGTTCGGCGCGCTGCGCGAGTCCCTGCAGAGCTTCCTCGACGGTGTGTTCAAGCCCAATGCCTATGAAGACCGGGCGCTGTTGCGCGGCGTGTACTTCACCAGCGGTACCCAGGAAGGCAGCCCGATCGACCGACTGATCGGCGCCATGGCCCAGAGCATGAGCCTGGACCGCCAGCACCTGGCCCGCCAGAGTGGTACCGGGCGCAGTTACTTCATCGAAAAACTGTTCACTGCCGTGGCCTTTGCCGAGCGCGGCTTGGTCGGGGTCAACCCCAAGGTCGAGCGGCGGCGCAAGTGGCTGGCTCGCGGCGTATTGGCGGCGACGGTCGCGGTGGTGTTGCTGGTCAGTACCTTGTGGTTGATCAGCTACAAGGCCAACCAGGCCTATATCGCCCAGGTCGACCAGAAGGTCGCGCCGCTGGCCCAGAGTGTGCAGAACCTCAGCCCGGCACAACGTGACGTGCTGGCGGTGTTGCCGCTGCTCAATGCGGTCAGGCACCTGGCCGGCGATGCACCGGGCTGGTCCGAGGGCCTGGGCTTGTACCAGGGCGACATGCTCGAAGCGGAGTCCGCCAGCGTCTATCGCAAGCTGCTGATCGCGGTGTTCGCGCCGCGGCTGGTGACTCGTGTCGAAGAACAGTTGCGCAGTGGCGGCAGTTCGGACTTCCTCTACGAGGGCTTGAAGGCCTACCTGATGCTGGCCGACAACGAGCACTATGACCCGGAGTTCATCAAGGCCTGGATCGCCCTCGACTGGGACCGCAACCTGCCACGGGACCTGCCGCCGGAGCAGCGCCTGGCCCTGGGTGAACACCTCAAGGCGTTGTTCGATCGGCATCCGCCGAATGCCCGGCTGGATGAGCGACTGATCGACGACCTGCGCCGCCAGTTGCAGCAATTGCCGGTGGCGCAGCGGGTCTACGACCGGGTCAAGCGCCAGAAGCTGCCCGAGGGTGTAGCGGATTTCCGCCTGAGTGACGCCGCTGGCCGCGATGCCGCGCTGGTGTTCAGCCGCAAGAGCGGCAAGCCGCTGAGTGAGCCGCTGAGCGGTTTCTTCACCGCCAAGGGTTATCGCCAGGCATTCCTGCTGGCCAGTCTGAACCAGGCTGGAACCCTGGCTGAAGAACAGTGGGTGTTGGGCCGCGACCAGGGCGAGCAGCAGAACGTCGCCAGCCTGGCGGCGGATGTGCGCCGTCTGTACTTCCAGGATTACCAGCGCCAGTGGGATGCCTTGCTGGCGGATATCGACTTCGTGCCGATCACCAGCGTGGCCCAGGCGGCCGATGTGCTGCGGGTGATCTCCGGTCCGACTTCGCCGCTTAAAAAGCTGCTGGTGGCGGTGGCCAAGGAAACCGATCTGCAGCAGGAAGAACGCCTGTTGGCAGCCCAGGGCAAGAAGGTCGACAGTGGTGTCGACCAGATCAAGCAACGCCTGGGCTCGATGCTTGGCCAGGATCAACCGTCCGGCGATGCGCCAGCGGCGCCGGCCGAAGATCCGGTCAGCGCGCATTTCGCCGAACTCAACGCCCTGGTCAGCAAGGGCGAGGGCGAACCGGCAGCCATCGATAGCCTGCTGGCGGACATGAACGCGCTGTATGTGCAGGTCAGTGCGATGGTCGGTGCCAGCGGCGATGCCCTGCTCGGTGAAGCGAAGAACCAGGCGGCGGGCGCTGCGGCGCGGGTCAGCCTGAATGCCGAGCGACAGCCAGCGCTGGTCCAGGGGCTGGTCAAGTCGGTAGTCAGCTCGACCACCAACAGCATGATGGGCGGGGTGCGTAACCAGTTGAACGCGGCCTGGGTCAGCGAGGTGGTGAACGTCTACCGGCAGTCCCTCAGCGGCCGTTATCCGCTGTCTCCTGGCAGCGCCCGGGACGCGACCCTCGACGACTTCGGCCAGTTCTTTGGCGTGGGCGGGGTGATGGACAACTACTTCCGCAAGTACCTGCAACCCTACGTCGACACCTCGACCGCGACCTGGCGCTGGCAGCCGGGTGCGGCGCAGAAACTGGGGATTTCGCCGGGTGTGTTGCAGACCTTCCAGCGCGCTGCGGCGATTCGTGATGCGTTCTTCCGCTCCGGCGGTACCCAGCCGATCGTACGTTTCGAACTGAAGCCGGTGGCGATGGATGCCTCGATCACCCAGTTCCTGCTCGACCTCGACGGCCAGCAGATCAGCTATGACCACGGCCCGAGCCGGCCGGTGGCGATGCAGTGGCCGAATCCGGGCAGTATCGGGGTGGTGCGCCTGTCGATTTCGCCGCCTTCGGCCACCGGTCGTTCCGGCGTGACCCTGGACGGCCCGTGGGCCTGGTTCCGTCTGCTGGAGCAGTCGGACCTGGTGGCCGGCAACTCGCCGGACCGCTTCAACCTGCGTCTGCGGGTCGATGGTGCGAGCATCTCCTACGAGTTGCGCGCCAACAGCGCCTTCAACCCGTTCAAGAGCCGCGTGCTCAGTGGCTTCAGCCTGCCGGAGCGCCTATGACGACAGTGGGTTACTACGGCAAACTGGCCAGTCGCGGCGACTTTGTCAGCCGGGCGCTGCCCCAGGGTTTCCTGCAGCCGTGGGATGCCTGGCTGGCGTCCGGGTTGCACGCCAGCCAGCAGCAATTGGGTAGCGATTGGTTGAATGTGTACCTGGTCAGCCCGCTCTGGCGGTTCGTGCTGGCGCCGGGGGTCTGCGGTCCGGAGGCGGTGGCCGGGGTACTGATGCCGAGCATCGACCGGGTTGGCCGCTATTTTCCGCTGACGGTGGCCCAGCCGCTGGATGCCGAGCATGCCCTGGCGAAGGTGGTCGGCGGTGCTGATGACTGGTTCGAACGGGCCGAAGCCTTGTTGTTGGCGACCCTGGAGGAGGGGGCCAGCTTCGAGGCGTTCGATCATGGCGTGCAGCACCTGAGTAAGTTGCCGTTCGCCAACAAGGCCCCGACCAGCGAGTTCGCCGGTCTGCAGCGCTTTGCCGCGCTCGACGCGCAGAGTCGCGGCCAGGCCCTGGCCGAACAGGCCTGCGCGGGCGCGAGCCTGTGGTGGGGACGCGGTTCGCAGCGGATCGACGCCGGCCTGATGCGTTGCGAAGGCCTGCCGGCCAGCGCCGATTTCGGCAGCTTCCTGCTGGGCAAGGGGGCGGCGAGCTAGATGGCCAGTACCCCAGTAATCAACTATCGGTCCGCCAGCTACAGCCATGTCGGCATGGTGCGCCAGATCAACGAGGACGCCTGCCTCGAATTGCCCGATGCCGGCCTCTGGGCCGTGGCCGATGGCATGGGTGGGCATGCGGCGGGCGACTATGTCGCCAGCCTGATCGTCGATACCCTGCGGCGCATCCCGCCGTCCGATTCCCTGGCGATCTACAGCAATGCCCTGCGCACCCGCCTGGCCGAAGTCAATGCGGCGGTTCGCGAGGAAGCCGCAAACCGTGGCGTGACGATGATGGGCAGCACCGTGGTGCTGTTGGCGGTACGCGGCGACAGCGCGACCTGCCTGTGGGCCGGCGACAGCCGCCTGTACCGCCTGCGCGATGGGCAACTGGAGAGCATTTCCCGCGATCACAGCTACGTCCAGGACCTGCAGGACAGCGGCCTGCTCAGCGAGGCCGAGGCGCGGGTGCATCCGCGGGCCAATATCGTCACCCGGGCGATTGGTGTCGAGGCACAACTGGAGCTGTCGATGAGCAATTTCCAGGTGCTCCCTGGCGATAGCTTCCTGCTGTGCAGCGACGGTCTGAACAAGACCGCCGAGGATGCCGAGATCCGTGACGTGCTCGGCCATCCGCAACCCTACGAAGTGGTACGCAGCCTGGTCCACCTGGGCCTGACCCGGGGAGCCCCCGACAACATTACGGCGATCGTCGTCAAAGCCACCTGAAGACACTTCCCTACATGGACATACTGATTCCCGGATTCGACATAGACGGCGAGATTGGCGAAGGCGCCATGGCCACCGTCTATCTGGCGACCCAGCGGTCGCTGGAACGCAAGGTGGCGCTGAAAGTCATGGCGGCTGCGCTGGCCGCCGACCCGACCTTCTGCGAGCGCTTCCTGCGCGAAGGCCGAACCCTGGCGCGGCTGTCGCACCCGCATACCGTGACCATCCACGATATCGGCAATGTCGGCGAGCTGTACTACATGGCCATGGAGTACCTGCCCAACGGTACGCTCAAGGAACGTATCGCCGAGGGCCTGAGCCCGGAGCAGGGCCTGCAGTACATTCGCCAGATCGCCTCCGCGCTCGGTTATGCCCATGCCCAGGGTCTGGTACACCGTGATGTGAAGCCGGCGAACATCCTGTTCCGTGCCGACGGTACGGCGGTGCTCTCGGACTTCGGCATCGCCAAGTCGCTGGACGACCGCACCCAGTTCACCCAGGCCGGTTTCGCCGTCGGTACGCCGAGCTACATGAGCCCCGAGCAGGCCCGTGGCCAGGAGATCGACGGGCGCGCCGACCTTTATGCGCTGGGCGTGGTGCTTTACGAAATCCTCGTCGGCAAGCTGCCCTATACCGGCACCGATGCGTTGTCGACGGCGCTGGCGCACCTCACTGAACCGTTGCCGGAACTGCCGATCCAGCATGGTCGCTACCAGCACATCCTGCAGCGGTTGCTGGCGAAGGACCCGGCCGAGCGTTTCCCCGACGCGGCGGCATTGCAGGCAGCACTGGACAACCTGCCGAGCGAGGCGTTGGAGTCGACCCTGATCCAGCCCCTGGCCCTGCCCACGGCCGCCGTCGAGAAACCGGCGGCCCCTGATCTGGGCGGGCTGACCCCGGTATCGATCGAGATCCCCAGCCAGGCACCGGCGCAACCGGCGTCGCGGCCGAGCCCACAGCCTACGCCGAGCCCGCAACCGGTACTGCGTGACAACGCCGACTCGCAGCAACGCCGTGGCCCGGTGCTGGCCTTGTTGGCCGTCGCGGTGGCGGCCGCCATCGGGGTCGCCGGTGCCGGTTATTGGTGGCTGGGCAGTGATAAACCGGTGAAAGCGCCAGCGACCGCCAGTGCCACGCCGTCGGCCTCTACCACGCCCGTGGCCGGTACAGCCCCCACCTCGACCACGTCGTCTGCCTCGAACAGGCCGGCGGACCCGGTGAGCACGACCGCAACCGTCCAGGCTTCGCCTGGCGAAGCTGACGGCGGCAACCGGCCGCTGCTGATGGTCGGCAAGAAGACCTTGTTCCAGCGCGTGTTGAGCCAACCCGGCGCGCAGTTGTATAGCTCGCCTGGCGGTCAGGCCGACAAGGCCCTGCCGGCGTTTTCGGTGCTGTACGTCTACCAGCGCAAGACCGTCGATGGCGCTTCCTGGATGCGGGTCGGGGCCGCCAGTGACGGACGCAGCGAAGGCTGGTTACCCAGCGCGAAAGTCAGCGAATGGAAACAGAGCCTGGTACTGAAGTTCACCGAGCGCTCCGGTCGTGAACCGGTGATGTTCCTGCGTGACGCTGCCGATATCGACAAGTTGCTGGCCAATCCGGCGGCGGCGAAGAACCTGTTGCTCAGCGCGCAGAAGAACCCGGCTGACAACCAGCGGGTGCTGGCCCTGGAACCGGCGGCCAGCGCCGTGCCGCAGAACCAGTTCTATCTGCTGCCGATTTTCGATTCGCGCGAAAGCATCGACGAAAACGGCCAGCCGGTGCAGTTGCTCAATGTCGCCTCGATCGACCCGGGCAGCGCCGCGCAAAAAAGCGTCAGCGGCGCGGCACCCGTGGCCGCGGCGGACAAGTTCCGCACCGCGATCGTGCTGGTGGTCGACACCACGGTGTCGATGCAGCCCTACATCGACCAGGTTCGCGACGTGGTCCATGAACTGCAGAGCCAGATCGCCCAGCGCGGCGAGCTGGACAGCGTCAGTTTTGGCCTGGTGGGCTTTCGTAACAACATCCAGAAGACCCCGGGCCTTGAGTACCTGAGCAAGACCCTGATCAGCCTCGACCAGGGCCGCGATCCCGAGCGTTTCCTGGAGTTGGCGCGGCAGGTCAAGGCGTCGACGGTGTCGAGCCATTCGTTCAACGAGGATTCCTTCGCCGGCATCATGCAGGCGGTCGATGGCATGGGCTGGTCCGGCTATGGCGGGCGGCTGATTCTGTTGGTCACTGATGCCGGATCGTTGCGCAAGAACGACCCCTACAGCAGCACCCGGATGAACGAGGCGGAGATTCGCCAGGCGGCACTGAGCAAGCAGATCAAGATTTACGCACTGCACCTGCGCAGTGCGGCCGGCAATAAGAACCACGCCTTTGCCGAGCAGCAGTACCGCACCCTGACCGCCGACGCCAACCCGAAGATCGGCGACCTCTACATTCCGGTCCAGGGCGGCGATGTGCGCAAGCTCGGCGAGCGGGTCGAGGAAATCGGTTCGGTGTTCGCCAACCTGGTGCACCAGGTACGCAGCAACCAGACTCAGGCGGCGCCGCTGCTGGCGTCGGCACCGACCCTGGCAGACAAGTCGGCGGCCATCGGTTATGCCATGCACATGGATTTCCTCGGGCGCAAGGGCGCCAGCCAGGCGCCGCAACTGGTCAGTGCCTGGACCGCCGACCGCGACCTGACCAACCCGGCGCTGCCGGCGTTCCAGGTCTGCGTGATGCTGACCAAGCTGCAGCTCAACGAGTTGCAGCAGTCGCTGAAACTGATCGTCGATGCCGCGCGTAAAACCCAGAGTTCGCCCAAGGACTTCTTCCAGGAAATCGCCAGCGCCAGTGCCTACATGAGTCGTGACCCGGCGGCCCTGCGCAAGGGCGGCAATCTCGCCGATGGCGGGGTGCTCGGTGAGTACCTGGAAGGCCTGCCGTATCGCAGCAAGTCGCTGAGCATGACCCAGGACCTGTGGCTGTCGCTCAGCGTTGCCGAACAGGAAGACTTCATCGATGAACTGGAGTCGAAGATCCGTCTCTACGAGACCTTCCACAACGATGTGGCGAACTGGGTCCGGTTCGGCGATGCCGAGCCGGGTGACGCGTTGTACCGCGTACCGCTGTCGACGCTGCCGTGATGTTCAGTCTGCGCGAGGTGCGCAAGACGCGGGGCGAGGGCGCCCAGCGCTACAGCCTGGTGATTGCGCGCCTGGACCTGGCGCCCGGTCAGCAATGGGCGCTGGTGGGTCCGAGCGGTTGCGGCAAGAGTACCTTGCTCGACCTGCTGGCGCTGGTTTTGGCGCCCGATCGGGCCGGCGTGTTCGCCTTCGACGGGCCCGCTGGCGTGCAGGATATCGCCGCGCTGTGGCGTGAAGGACGACATGACCCGCTGGCGCAACTGCGCAGCCGCTATTTCGGTTATGTGCTGCAGACCGGCGGGCTGCTGGGGTTTCTCGATGTGCGCGGGAACATCGAACTGTCGCGCAAACTGCTGGGTCTGGCGGACGACGGCAGCGTGCGGCGCCTGGCCGAACAACTGGAGATCGCCGACCAGTTGGACAAGAAGCCCCAGGCCTTGTCCGTCGGGCAACGCCAGCGCGTCAGTTGTGCCCGGGCGCTGGCCCATGGTCCGCGGCTGTTGCTGGCCGACGAACCGACCGCCGCACTCGACCCGCTGAATGCCGGTCGGGTCATGCAGTTGCTGCTCAGGCAGGCCGGCGAGCAGGGAGCCTGCTGTGTGGTCGCCAGTCATGACGAGACGCTGGTGCGCGATTTGGGCATGAGCGTGTTGCGCATTACCTGTCGGCGTGATGCCGATGGTGGCGTGACTGCGACACTGGGGAGCGACGCTTGATGCGCGGTGCTCTGGTGGCGGCCCTGGCCTGGCAGGATTATCGCGCCGACGCACGCCTGTCGGCCTGCACGGTGTTGGCGCTGGTGGCGGTGATCGCGCCGTTGCTGGTGCTGTTCGGCCTCAAATTCGGGCTGGTCAGCAGCCTGACCGAACGGCTGGAGCGAGACCCGCTGGTACGCGAGATCATTCCTCTGGGCGGCGGTCGCTTCGGTGCCGCCTACATCGCCGAACTGGGCCGGCGTGACGACGTGGCGTTCGCCCTGCCACGGACCCGACAGATCGCCGCCACCGCCGATCTGTCCATCAGTCGCCAGGGGCCTGCGTTGAACGTCGAGATGCTGCCGACCGCCGAGGGCGACCCGCTGCTCGGCGGCCTGCCGGCACCGACCGGCCTGGCGGCGATGCTGCTGAGCCACACCGCTGCGGAAAAGCTCGGTGTGAAGGCCGGTGACTGGCTTGAGGTGGCCTTTGGTCGACAAGTGGCTGGCCGGGTGGAAAGCCAGCACACGCAGATCCAGGTGCAGGCGGTGCTGCCGCTGGAGGCCTTCGGGCGTGATGCGTTGTTCGCTCCGCTGGCGTTGCTGGAGGCCGCCGAGGATTATCGTGACGGTCGTGGCGTGCCATTGCTGGGCTGGAGCGGCGAGCCGCCGGGCTCCGCTGCGCAGCGGGTGTACCCGGCTTTCCGGCTGTATGCCCGTGACCTCAACGATGTCGAGCCGCTGCGCCGCTATTTCGCCGAGCGTGGCCTGCTGGTTTCGACCCAGGCGCAGACCATCGCCCAGGTCCAGTCGCTGAGTCGCAACCTGTCCATCGTATTCTGGATCATCGCCACCCTGGCCCTGGCCGGGGCGTTCGCGGCGATCTTCGCCGGAGCGCTGGCGGCGGTCGAGCGCAAGCGGCGCGAGTTGTCGGTGTTGCGCCTGCTCGGCCTCGGCACCGGTGCCTTGCTGCTGTTCGTGGTGCTGCAGGCGTTGTACAGCGGGGTGTTGGCTGCGGTGTTGAGCGCTGTGTTGTACCGCGTCGCGGAAGAGGGCCTGAATCATCTTTTTGTGCAGTCGACGGGCGAATATGCGAGCCAGTTACTGTTGGGCCATTACGTGCTGGCACTTTTTTCGGTGTTGGTGGTCTGTGCTCTGGCTGCAGCCCTCGGTGGCTGGCGGGTGGCGCGGATAGAAGCTTCGGAAGGAATCAGAGATGTTTAAGCTGCGCAGCGCGACCCACATGGTCTTGATCGGTTGCCTGGGCCTGGGTTCTTTGGGCCTGGGCGCTCTGGCGCGGGCCGACGACGACAGCAACAAGCTGGACAATCCCAAGCCGCTGAGCGGCGACATCAGCCTGCCGTTGCCCTGCGATGGCGAGATGGTCTTCCGCTACGTCTATATCCTCGCCCAGGGCAGCCTCGATGACCGCGAGATCAGCCTGGGCTACCCCTTCAGCGAGGACGAGCCGGGCTACAAGCAGTCGTTCATTTCCGGCTATCGCCGGGACTTCATCAACGGCCAGTTCACCCTCAAGGACCTGCCCAGCGATTGGCAGAAGGCGATTGCCCCGGCCCTGCCGAAAACCGATGCCGGTTCGCCGTTGAAACCGATGTTCTATTTCATGGGCAAGTATCCGGTGACGGCGCGCCAGTACGCGTTGGTCATGGCCCAGGCGCAATCGTTGTCCAGTGGTGAGCCGGCACCGGCCTGCGAGGCACCGGAAGGCCTTGCCGGGCGCTTGCCCAAGGTCAAGGTGTCGCGTTTCGATGCCGAGCGCTTTTCGGCGGTCTACAGCGCCTGGCTGATGAGGTATCACCGCGATCGGCTGCCGGTCAGTGGTCGTGGCAGTTCGGCCGAGGATGGCGGTACCGGCTTCGTCCGCCTGCCGACCGAGGTCGAGTGGGAGTATGCCGCCCGTGGTGCCCAGGCAGTGGGCCGCCAGGAGCTGGAAGGCCGGCTGTTTCCGCGGCGCCAGCCGGGCAGCGACAGCGACGGGCCGCTGTCCGACTACGCGGTATTCAACCAGGTGGCCGGTGGTACCGGGCAGGCGCCACGGCTGATGCCGGTGGGCACCAAGTTGCCCAACCCGATCGGCCTGTTCGATGTGATCGGCAATGCCGCGCAAATGGTCCAGGAGTCCTTCCAGTTGGTGCATGCCGGCCGGCGCCAGGGCGCCTATGGCGGCTTCGTGGTCAAGGGCGGCAACTACCTCGAAGGTGAAGGCACGCTGTTTACCGGCATGCGTCGCGAGTATCCGCTGTTCGCCGCCGATGGCACCGAGCAGAGCAACGAGACCACCGGCTTTCGGGTTGCCATCGGCGCGCTGTCGGCGCCGCGCTCGCGCTACAAGGAACTGTTCGAGCAGTGGCAGAAGGAAGGTCGCCTGGCCGCCCTGACCGACGCCATCGACGATGCCCAGGACCCGACCAAGCGCCTGGACAGCATCATTTCCGGCACCACCGACACGCGTCTGCAGGCCGAGCTGGGGCTGGTCAACGAAGAACTCAAACGCAACGTGTCGCTGATCGCCCGCCAGCGTGAAGAGGCCGCCGGCAACCTGATCCAGTCGGCCGCGTTGGTGGCCGAGACCGTCAACAACTACAACATCCGCCTGACCAACCTGAAGAAGAGTCGCCAGCAGGCCGTCGATGCCAAGGACGAGGCCAGCGCTGCGCTGTTCGCCACGGCCATCGAAAACGGCACCAGCGCGCTGGACGGCGCCGTGGCGATCTACATCGACAACCTGGCAACAGCCACGCGCTACACCGATGCGGTGATCCAGGCGCAGTTCCAGCGGGTCAAGGAAGAACTCAGTCGCAAACCCGTGCTCGGCAACAGCCTGGTGGCACGGGCAACCTTGTTCGTTCGTCATGTCGGGGATTACCGCAAGCAACAGCGGGCCGATCCGGCGACGATCTTGAAAGCGTTACTCGCATCGACCGCGCAGAAGCCTTGAGCGGTCGGAGTCCGGCGAGTGTAGAGGGGATCCGGGCGGTAGGTGCCGCATCGGCCAAGTCAAACCAAGAAAGGAAACATGAACATGATTTTCTCCAGTAAACCCCTTGTTTCAACCTCCAAGTGCCGTGCCGCGCTGTGGGTTGCCGCCGGATTCAGCACCGTGCTGATGGGCGGTTGCGCCACGTCGCCGACCTCCAAGGTCGGCCAGAGCACCAAGGTCGAGTACTACCCGACCTGCTACGAGCCGGTGCAGCACCTGCGTGACACGGACTCGAGCATGACCCGTTCCATCGCTACCGGCGCGGTGATCGGTGCCCTGGGCGGTGCCGCACTCGGCGCGTTGACTGGCGACGATTCGAGCAAGCGCGGTCGCAATGCCGCCATCGGTGCCGCCGGTGGCGCACTGGCCGGTGGTGCAGCGGGCTACTACACCGAGAAGCAGAAGCAGATCGCCGACGACAATCAGCGCATTGGTTCCTACGCCGCTGACGTCAGCAAGCGCTCCGCCGATATCGATCGCAGCACCGCTTATGCCCAGGCTTCGCAGAGCTGCTACCAGCGTGAGTTCACCAACCTGGTCAGCGCCCGCAAGGCCAAGACCATCGGTGACGCCGAAGGTCGCAAGCGCCTGGCGGAAATCGTTGCCGGCCTGAAAGAGTCCAACGACCTGATCGTCGCGGTGAATGGCAAGGCCGCTGAAGACCTGAACAACTACACCCAGGCGTACGAAAAGGACCTGCAGACCGTTGGTGTACAACGGACTGACGTGGTGACCGTTGCCACGGCCGATAGTGCTCCTGCGATCGCCCCGACGGGTAAAGGCAAGAAGCAGAAGGTCATCAAGAAGCCAGCGCTGCCGACCGTGCCGAAAGAGGCCGTAGCGACTGAAAAAACCATCCAGGATGCCAACGCGAAGAAAGCGGCCAGCCAGCAAGTGGCGGCCACCGGTCAATCGCAGGTCAACAGCATGTGCAAAAACCCGGACCTGGGCGACTGGGCACCAGTACCTTGCCCGAATGCCTGAGTGACCGCCTGGTCATGAAAATGCTGACATAAGCGGCAAACGCCAGCCGATCTTCTTGCAAAGAAGGAGATCGGTGGCGTTCCTCGAACAAACCGCTACACTGCGCCGGCGATTCCATTTTTCTGCCGAGGCGTTGTGCATGAAATTCCGTTTTCTTCTCTGGGCAATGGGCCTGCTGATGGCCCGCGCCAGCCGCAATAACCCCGCGTTCCAGCAGCAACTGGCCGACAAGGCACTGGTGTTCCAGCTGCAGACGCTGGACGGCAAGATCGCCCGTCACTTCATCGTCAAGGATCAACGTATCACCAGCCAGTCCGGAACCTATCCGGAGCCGGCGTTCGCCATCGGCTTCAAGGATGCCGCGTACGGCTTCGCCACGCTGCAGGCGAAGAACAAGCAGTTGGCGTTCATGACGGGGATTCAGGACAAGTCGATCCAGATCAAGGGCAATCCGGCCCTGGTGATCTGGTTCCAGGGGCTGACCAAGTACCTCAAGCCGAAGAAAAAGAAGGCCTGAGGCGTTGCTGAAGGTTTGATATCTGGGGTGACTGTTCCGCCGCTATCGCCACAAGCCGGCTCCCACGCCGGCTTGTGGCGATAGCGGTCTGATGACCGCTGCTATCAGTGCTGGCCGAACTGCGAAGCCAGTTCGCGCAGCAGCACTTCGGCTTCCAGCACCTTGCTCACCACGTCCTCGGCCTTGTCGCGGCTCAGGCCCAGACGGTCGAGCAGGGCGTCGGGGATTGCCTCGTCCGGCCCGGAGCCGATGTTGCGGCTGCGCAGCAGGCGCACCGCCAGGCACACCAGGTTCGGGTACGCGGCATAGTCGCCGTCGTAGTGCGGGTCGTGCTGGAACCGCAGCGCGGTGGCCAACTCGTCCGGCATGTCCCAGTAGCGCATCAGCCAGGCGCCGATCTGCTCGCGGCTGATGCCCAGCAGGTGCTGCTCGACGTAGCTGTGGCACAGGTGCGGGTTGACCTCCAGATGCCGACAGATCAGCGAGAAATGCGGCGGGAACACATGGGCCAGCAGCAGGTAACCGAAGTTGTGCAGCAGGCCGGCCAGGTAGGTCAGGCCGGCTTCGGGGCGCTGCGCACGCGGCATGGCGCGGGTCAGGCCTTCGATCACAGCAGCGGTGTAGATCGATTGCTGCCAGTACGGCGTGCTGTGCTGCGGATGGTCCTTGGGCAGGCTCAGGGTCTTGCCCAGGGCCAGGCCGAGCGCCAGGTTGATCACCAGGTCGAAACCCAGCACCCGCACGATGGCATCTTCCACCGAGCGGATCTTGCCCGGCGAGGCGTAATACGGCGAAGCCGCCCAGCTCACCACTTGCGCGGCCAGGGCCGGATCAGTCTCGACCACACCGGTGATGTCGTCGATGGTCGCATCGGGGTCGACCCGCAGCTTGATGATCTTCTGTGCGGTTTCCGCCAGCGGTGGAATCTCGATGGTCGCTTCCAGGCGTTGCTGGATGCGCCGTGCCGTGAAGACCTGGACCGCCTGGGTGATTTCCTTGCGATCGTCATCGGGGCGATCGAGGTTCGGACGAATATTGCTCAGGGCTTCGCCGAAGCTGGCGGCGCTGGCCTTGGTGAGCATGCTCTTGAAGTCGTCGCTGGAGATTTCCAGCAACAGGCCGAGTTCGCCGGAGTTGATCAACAGGCTCGGTTCACGCAGCAACTGTTCTTCGTACAGGCACGGCGAGCTGGTCAGTGCCGGCAGGCCGGGCAACAGGTGCAGGCTGTGTTTGCCGAGCATGCGCTCCAGACGTTCGGTGGAAACGGCCGTCAGGCTGCGGCCGGTGAGTTCGGTCAGGCGGTTGAGGTCGAGCAACTGGTTCTGCGCGAACAGGACCATGAGCGCACCGACTGCGTCATCGAGCAGCACCGCCTGAACCTTGCGTGAAGCCGGCAGGCCAGGTTCGTCAGTGACTTCGCGATAGCGGATGGCAAGCTTGTCGAGCAGCATTCGAACCACAGACGGGGTGTGCGGGGTTGCATCAATGAGGGCAACTTCTGTCATGGTCTGTATCCGTGTACCTACAATCTCAGCAGTATAACCAGCTTGTACCAGTGGATGGTCCACGAATTGTGAGGTCTATCACACTTGGCCGTATTGCTGACCGTGACGCAGCCAGCGTTCCAGCAGCGGGCTGACATGTTGTGGCCAATGTGCCAGCAGCGCTTGGGCCGCATCGCGGACGGCCGGTAGCAGGTCGGCATCGCGCATCAGGTCGGCGACCTTGAACTGCAGCAGGCCGGTCTGGCGGGTGCCGAGCATTTCACCAGGGCCGCGCAGTTCCAGGTCTTTTTCGGCGATGACGAAGCCGTCGTTGGTCTCGCGCATGATGCCCAGCCGCTGGCGGCCGATCTGGGACAGCGGCGGGTGGTAGAGCAGTACGCAGTGGCTGACGGCGCTGCCCCGGCCGACCCGGCCACGCAACTGGTGCAGTTGCGCCAGGCCCAGGCGTTCGGGGTTTTCGATGATCATCAGGCTGGCGTTGGGCACATCGACGCCGACTTCGATCACCGTGGTGGCGACCAGCAGTTGCAGGTTGCCCACCTTGAATTCGGCCATCACTGCGGCCTTTTCCGCCGGCTTCATGCGCCCGTGGATCAGGCCGACCCGCAACTCGCCCAGAGCGGCGGTCAATTCTTCGAAGGTGGTTTCGGCGGCCTGGCAGGTCAGTTCTTCGGACTCTTCGATCAGCGTGCACACCCAGTAGGCCTGGCGGCCTTCGGCACAGGCGGCGCGGACCCGCTCGACCACCTCGAAGCGCCGGCTGTCGGCGACCAGCACGGTATTGACCGGTGTACGGCCGGGCGGCAGTTCGTCGAGGATCGAGGTGTCGAGATCGGCATAGGCGCTCATTGCCAGGGTGCGCGGGATTGGCGTGGCGGTCATGATCAGCTGGTGCGGGCACATCCGCCCGCCCACGCCCTTCTGGCGCAGGGCCAGGCGCTGTTGGACGCCGAAGCGGTGTTGTTCGTCGATGATCACCAGGGCGAGGTTCTTGAACCGGACTTCGTCTTGGAACAGCGCGTGGGTACCCACCACCATCGGCGTGCCGCTGGCAATCTGTTCCAGGGCGCTGGCGCGGGCCTTGCCCTTGAGCTTGCCGGCCAGCCAGGCGGTTTCGATGCCCAAGGGGGTCAGCCAGCGCTGGAAATTGATGAAGTGCTGCTCGGCGAGGATCTCGGTCGGTGCCATCAGTGCCACCTGATAGCCCGCTTCCAGCGCCTGCAGGGCGGCCAGGGCGGCGACCACGGTCTTGCCCGCGCCAACATCGCCCTGGATCAGGCGCAGCATCGGTTCGGGCTGGCTGAGGTCGTAGGCGACTTCGTTGCCGACCCGCTGCTGGGCGCCAGTCGGCGGGAAGCCGAGGTTGGCGAGAAACTGCGCCGGCAGCTTGCGTGCTTTCGGCAGGGCCGGCGCACGCAGGGCCCGCAGGCTTTCGCGCAGGCGTTGTTGGGACAGCTGATGGGTGAGCAGCTCTTCGAAGGCCAGGCGGTGCTGGGCCCAGTGATGGCCGAGGGCGAGTTCTTCGACATCGGCATCGGCCGGTGGCTGGTGCAGGTAGCGGATCGCATCGTCCAGGGGGGCCAACTGGTAGTCGCTGGCCAGTTCCCGTGGCAACCAGTCCGGCAGGCTGCGCGGCCCGAGCATGGCCAGGCTCTGCTGGCTCAGCAGGCGCAGGCGTTGCTGGGTCAGGCCTTCGGTCAGCGGGTAGATCGGGGTCAGGGTCTGGTCGACCGGCGGCGGCTCGTCACCGGTCAGGGCACGGTATTCCGGGTGATAGATTTCCAGTCCCGAGGCGCCGGGCCGGGCCTCGCCGTAGCAGCGCACATGGGTGCCGCGCTTGAGACCTTCCTTCTGGGCGTTGCTGAAATGATAGAAGCGCAGGCTCAGCCCGCCGGTGCCGTCATTGAGCCTTACCAGCAGGCTGCGACGCTTGCCCATGACCACATCGGCACCGCTGACCACGCCTTCGATCACCGCGTCCTGGCCGGGGCGCAGGGCTCCGATGGGGACGACACGGGTCCGGTCCTGGTAGCGCAGGGGCAGGTGAAACAGTACATCCTGGATGGTTTCCAGGCCGACCTTGGCCAGCTTCTCGGCCATGGCTTCGCCGACCCCCTTGAGTGCCGTGACGGGCACCTGCGACAGCTCAGTCACGGCATTCAGCTCGCAGCGGGCGGCTTGGCCACCGAGCACAGGCGGATCGAGTCGGCGAGGATCTCGATCGCCTTGGGCCGAGGGAAACTGGCCCGCCAGGCGATGGCCACCGTGCGGAACGGCGTGGGTGGCGTCAGCGGACGCACCTCGATGACACCGGGGGCGTAGTGATGGCTATCCACCGCCGACAGCGGCAGCACCGACACGCCCAGGCCGGAGGCGACCATGTGGCGGATGGTTTCCAGGGAGCTGGATTCGACCGTGGTGTGCTTGGCCGCGTCGCTGCCCTTGGCCAGCGTCGGGCAGGCTTCGAGAACCTGGTCGCGGAAGCAGTGGCCTTCGCCGAGCAGCAGCAGGCTCTTGTCGTTGAGCAGGGCGCTGTCGATGGTTTCCTTGCGGGTCCAGGGGTGCGAGGCCGGCATCAGCACGTAGAACGGCTCGTCGTACAGCGGCAGGGTCAGCACATCGGCCTCGTTGAACGGCAGGGCGATGATCACGGCGTCCAATTCACCGTTACGCAGCTTGTCGCGCAGGACGTGGGTGAAGTTTTCCTCGATGTACAACGGCATCTGCGGGGCGACCCGGTGCAGTTGCGGGATCAGGTGCGGGAACAGGTAGGGGCCAACGGTGTAGATCGCACCGACTTTCAGCGGCGCGGTCAGCTGGTTTTTCCCGGCCTGGGCCAGTTCACGGATGCCCTGGGCCTGTTCCAGGACCTTTTGGGCCTGGGCGACGATGCTTTCGCCAACCGGCGTCAGGCGCACGGCGCTCTTGCTGCGCTCGAAGATCAGCACGCCGAGTTCGTCTTCCAGCTTTTTCACGCCCACTGACAGGGTCGGCTGGCTGACATGGCAGCGCTCGGCCGCATGACCGAAGTGTTGTTCTTGGGCGAGGGTAACGATGTAGCGTAATTCGGTCAGGGTCATCGTGGGCGTCCATGAGGTTGCCGCCCAAGCATAACGGCTGCCATCGATAGACGCACGTTATCAGGTGAAGGTTTGGGTGAAGATTGTCGTTAATGTTGGCGCAGGGAGAAGAATCCCACGGGTTGCGTGGGATTCTGGGAGGGCTAGCGGTTGCGCTTGTCGATGGAGTAGACGAAGGGCGCGACGATCTCGATGCTGCCGTTGGTCAGCATCTCTGCCGGTGGCTTGGGCAGCGGCTGGGCGCTGCGGATCATTTCCAGGGTCGCCCGGTCCAGATCGGCGTTCCCCGAACGGCCCACCAGTTCGTACGAGAGCACCTTGCCTTCGGCGTCGACGACAAAACGCAGACGGTTCAGGCCTTCCTTGTTTCGCAGTCGTGCGGCCTGCGGGTACTTCTTGTACTTGCCCAAATGTGCCAGCAAGGTGCCTTCCCAACTGGCCTTGGCAGCGAGCTGCTGGGGCGACGGACCTGGTGCCGGCGCTGCGGATTTCTCCGGCGGACGGGTGGTCGGGGGCTCCTCGGAAGGCTTTTCTTCCTCCTTGGGTTTTTCCTTTTCCGGTTCCTTCTTCACTTCCGGCTTGGGCGGCTGTGGCTTGGGTTTGGGCTTGACCGGCTTGGGTACCGAGATGGTCGGCTTGGGCGCTTCGGCCAGCTTGGGCAGCGGCAATTCCTCTTCCGGTGCCGGCGGCGTGGGCGGCGTCACCACCTTGGGCGGTGCCGGCGGTGGTGGTGCGGGTGGCAGCGGTGCCAGCTCGACCATCATGGCCTGCTGCGGTAGCTCGATCGGCTTGGACACCGACCAGTTCAGGGCGGCGAGGATCGCCACCGCATGAACGCCCAGGACCAGGGCCAGGCTACCGCCGTAACGCGTCAGTTTGTGGCGCGTCGTGATCATTTCTTGGCTGCCGTCTCAAGTCCGACCAGGCCGACCTTCAGGTAACCGGCTGCGCGCAGCGAGTCCATGACACGCATCAGGTCGCCGTAGTCCACGCCCTTGTCGGCCTGGAAGAAGATGGTGGTGTCTTTCTTGCCGTGGGTCTTGGCGTCCAGGGCCGGGCCCAGGGACTCGGCCTTGACCTCTTCTTCACCGAGGAACAGCTTCTGGTCGGCCTTGACGCTGAGGAACACCGGCTTCTCCGGGCGCGGCGACGGCTTGGCCGTCGAGGCGGGCAGATCGACCTTGATGTCCACGGTGGCCAGGGGCGCCGCGACCATGAAGATGATCAGCAGCACCAGCATCACGTCGATGAACGGCGTGACGTTGATTTCATGATTCTCGGCCAGATCGTCGTCTGCGCCTTCTTTCAAATGCAGGCCCATGGTCGCTTACCCCACTTTGACCATTTGCGGTTGGCTGGCACGCTCTGGTGGCAGGTGGTCGAGGTCGCGGCTGACCAGCAGCAGAACCTGTGCCGAAGCGTCCGAGACCTGCGCCTTGTAGCCAGCGATGGAGCGGGCGAAGACGTTGTAGATCACCACGGCCGGGATGGCTGCGACCAGGCCCAGGGCGGTCGCCAGCAGGGCTTCGGCGATACCTGGTGCAACCACCGCGAGGTTGGTGGTCTGGGTCTTGGCGATACCGATGAAGCTGTTCATGATGCCCCATACGGTACCGAACAGACCGACGAACGGTGCGGTGGAGCCGATGGTAGCCAGTACGCCGGTGCCGCTGCTCATGTTGCGGCCGCAGGCGGCAACCAGGCGCTCCAGGCGGAAGCTGACGCGCTCCTTCATGCCTTCCTTCTCGCGGCTGTTGGCCGACAGACGCATTTCTTCGAGGGCGTCGTGCACCAGCAGGTTGGCCAGGGTGCCTTCTTTGGCGGCGCTGGCGCTGGCTTCCTTGAGGGTGATGGCTTTCTTCAGGTTGGCGATTTCACCGCGCAGGCGGCGTTTGGCGCCCAGCAGTTCGAAACCCTTGGCGATCCAGATGGTCCAGGTGATGATCGAAGCGATAGCCAGGCCGATCATTACCAGTTTTACGACGATGTCGGCATTCTGGTACATGCCCCATGGCGACAGGTCGTGGGACATGCCCAGGCTGTTGGCTTCGGCGGGTTGCGCATCGGCCTCGGAGCCTTCGGCACCTGCGGCGTTTTGCGCTGGGGCCTGGTCGGCAGCGACGGGCGTCACGACCGGCGCGGCGGCTGGAGCTGTGGCTGGAGCGGTGGCGGCAGGTGCGGCGTGGTTGGCTGGCTCATCAGCAAAAGCGGCAGTCGGGGCCAGCAACAGGCTGAACAGTACCGCCGCTAACGAGCGCCAGGCGCGTGACGGGCGGTGGGGCTGGGTTGGCGAGGCGGAAGAGTGATTGCGTGTCATGCTGGCCGGACCTGAGAGAAGTAGAAGTGGGTCTTGTCCTTCCAGGCCTCGTGGGGGCCGAGAACAAATGGTCGGGTATTATTGCAAGTAATTCTTGTTAGCAGAAGTAATAGCGTCTCTTTTTTTCTTCGATTGCTAGCCGCTCGTCCATTCCTGAGGCTAGTCTGTGCCCCTTTGTATGGAGATTTCCGATGTACGCTCCTTCTGTTCTGATCGCTGGTTGCGGCGATGTCGGTGGCCGGCTGGCCAGCCAGTTGCTGGGCCAGGGCTGGCAGGTGCACGGTTTGCGCCGGTCGATTTCCCGTCTGCCCGAAGGCGTGCGCGGGGTAGCGGGCGATCTGTTCGACGCTCAGCGACCTGCGACCTGGCCGACGGGCTCTCTGGATTACGTGGTGTATTGCGCGGCTGCGACCGATCACGACGAGGCCGGTTATCGAGCTGCCTATGTCGACGGTCTGCGGCATGTCCTGAGTTGGCTCAAGGAGTCCGGGCAGCAGCCGCGGCGGCTATTGTTCGTCTCCAGCAGCAGTGTCTATGTGCAGCAGCATGGCGAGTGGGTGGATGAAACTTCGGCGACCGAGGCCGAGAGTTATTCCGGGCGTCTGATGCTTGAGGCCGAGCAACTGGCGCTCGACAGCGGCATCGCGGCGAGCCGGGTACGCCTGACCGGCATTTACGGGCCTGGTCGCGAGTGGCTGCTGACGCAGGTGCGCCGTGGCTATCAGGTGGCGGTCGAGCCGCCCCTGTATGGCAATCGCATTCATGCCGATGACGCCGCCGGGCTGCTGGCGTTCCTGCTGGAGGCCGATCGGGCGGGCAAGGTGCTGGAGGACTGTTACATCGGCGTCGACGATTCGCCGGCGCCTTTGGCCGAGGTGGTGGGCTGGTTGCGCGATTATCTGGGCGTGACCGAGTGGGATGCCGAGGCCAGCGTGCGCCGTACCGGCAGCAAGCGTTGCAGCAATGCCCGTGCGCGGGCTCTGGGCTGGGTGCCGCGTTATCCCAGTTATCGTGAAGGATACGCGGCGATTCTCGAAGGGCGTTGCTGACACGTACCCTGTAGGCGCTGGCGTCTACAGGGTATCGGTTATTTCTCCAGCAGCCACTGGCGATTGCCGGGATAGAGCTGCGGCTGTTCGTCGGCCTGGGCGGAGTTCAGGGCCTGGAAAATCTCCAGTTGCTTGCCCTTGCGCACGAAGATCCAGGCATTGCCCTTGTCGCCCTGCTGCAGCCAGATGCTGTCGTTGTTGCCGCTCATGTTCGCGCAATCGCCCGCCAGGCAAAGGGCGTAGCGATCGGCGCCGGGCAGGCCCTCCAGGCGGCCGTCCGGCAGGAACTTCACCTGCGCACCTTCGCCGGGACCGCTGACGATCTTCCAGTCGCCACCCATGTAGTCGGTATACAGCGTCTGTTCGAAGCTGGCGCCGACTGGCGCGCCGGCCGGCAGTTCATTCTGGGCGCGCGCGAAGGTTTGCTCGGGTTCGGACTCGCTGGCGCCTTGAATCAGTTCCTTGCCGTCGCGCACCAGCGGGGTGCCGGTGCTGCCGTAGAAGTCAGCGTGCCACTTCTGCTTGCCGTCCGCCCGCACATGTCCTTCGGGGCGTTCGAAGCCGTTGCTGTACTTGGCCTGGCCGTTGCGCGTGTCGATGTTCCATTCCAGGTTCGGCCCGTAGGTATCCAGGGCTTCGCGCAGGCTGCCTTTTTTCACGGCAGCGTCAATGGCCGCCTGGTTGATCCAGGTGCCGCTGATGTCATATTTGGCGGGATCGCTGGCGCAACCGCCAAGCAGGAGGGCGAACAGCGGGAGGGCGAGCGCTTTGCGCATGGTGGAATCCTTGCAGGCAGTGCGGGTGGTTCTGGAAAGGCTTATTCGATGACCAGAGTCGTGTCCATTTCGACTTGTGCGCCGCATGGCAGCGCCGCCACACCGATGGCGGCAGTGGCCTTGTCGATGCTGAAAACGCTCTGGGTCATGAATGATTCCTTGTAGTGTCCGGGCGCTGGCGAGCTAGGCACGCATGCGGGTGATACGGATCACGCCGGTGAGGGCGCGCAGCTTCTTGATCACGCGGGCCAGGTGCACGCGGTCGTGCACGCTGACGACCAGTTGGACCACACTGATGCGGCCATCGCGCTCGTCCATGCTGATTTTCTCGATATTGCCGTCGGCCGCGTTGACGCTGCTGGCCAGCAGGGCAATCAGGCCGCGCTGGTGTTCCAGCTCGACGCGCAGTTCGACATTGAATTCGCCGGTGACATCCTTGGCCCAGGAGAGCTGGATGCATTTTTCCGGATTGTGGCGGATTTCGCTGATATTGCGGCAGTTTTCCAGGTGCACGACCATCCCCTTGCCGGCCGACAGATGGCCGACGATCGGATCGCCCGGAATCGGTGTGCAGCACTTGGCGTAGCTGAGCACCAGGCCCTCGGTGCCGCGAATCGCCAACGGGCCTTCGGGGCTCGGCAACTGTTCGCCTTCGCCCATCATGCGTCGGGCGACCACGTAGGCCATGCGATTGCCCAGGCCGATGTCCTCGAGCAGGTCCTCGATCAGTTCCAGGCGGTACTCGTGCAGAATCGACTGCACGCGTTCGAGCGGAATCTTGTCCAGGGCACTGTCGAAGCCATTGAGCACCTTGTTCAGCAGGCGTTCGCCGAGGCTGATGGACTCGGAGCGGCGTTGCAGCTTCAGGGCGTGGCGAATATGGGTACGGGCCTTGCCGGTTACCACGAAATTGAGCCATGCCGGGTTCGGCCGGGCACCGGGCGCACTGACGATCTCGACCGTGGAGCCGCTTTGCAGCGGTTCGGACAGCGGTGCGAGACGGCGATTGATCCGACAGGCAATACAGCTGTTGCCCACGTCGGTATGCACCGCATAGGCGAAGTCGACCGCCGTGGAGCCCTTGGGCAGCTCCATGATCCGGCCTTTGGGCGTGAACACATAGACCTCGTCCGGGAACAGGTCGATCTTCACGCTCTCGATGAACTCCAGGGAGTTGCCGGCGCGCTGCTGCATTTCCAGCACGCCCTTGACCCACTGGCGGGCGCGGGCATGGGTGCCCTTGGGTTGTTCGTCACCACTGGACTTGTACAGCCAGTGGGCGGCGATGCCGTTGTTGGCCATCTCTTCCATTTCTCGGGTACGGATCTGGATCTCGATCGGTACGCCGTGCATGCCGAACAGCGTGGTATGCAGCGACTGGTAGCCGTTGGCCTTGGGAATCGCGATGTAGTCCTTGAACCGGCCGGGCAATGGCTTGTACAGGTTGTGCACGGCGCCGAGCACGCGATAGCAGGTGTCGACCTTGTCGACGATGACCCGGAACGCATAGACGTCCATGATCTCGTTGAAGGCCCGACGTTTGCCGCGCATCTTCTTGTAGATGCCGTAGAGGTGTTTCTGCCGGCCGCTGACTTCGCCCTCGATGCCGTCCACCGCCAGGCAGTGGCTGAGGGATTCCTCGATCTTGTTGACGATTTCCTTGCGGTTGCCCCGGGCGCGCTTGACCGCCTGGTAGATGCGCGCGGAGCGCATCGGATGCATGGCCTTGAAACCCAGGTCCTCGAACTCGATGCGTACCGCGTGCATGCCCAGCCGGTTGGCGATGGGCGCATAGATCTCGAGGGTTTCCTTGGCGATGCGCCGGCGTTTTTCCCCCGAGAGCACTTCCAGGGTACGCATGTTGTGCAGACGGTCGGCGAGCTTGACCAGGATCACGCGGATATCGCGGGCCATGGCCATCGCCATCTTCTGGAAGTTTTCCGCCTGTGCCTCGGCCTTGGTCTCGAAGTTCATCTGAGTCAGCTTGCTGACTCCGTCGACCAGTTCGGCGACGGTCTCGCCGAACTGCGCCTGCAGCGCTTCCTTGGCGATTCCGGTGTCTTCGATCACGTCATGCAGCATCGCGGCCATCAGGCTCTGATGGTCCATGTGCATGTCGGCAAGAATATTGGCCACCGCCAGCGGGTGCGTGACGTAGGCTTCGCCGCTGCGGCGGCGTTGGCCGTCGTGGGCTTGTTCTGCGTAGAAGTACGCCCGGCGGACCAGGTTGACCTGGTCGGCACCGAGGTAGGCCGATAAGCGATTGGCGAGGGCGTCTATGCTCGGCATGAGGTTTCCCCCGACCGAAGCCTTGTACCCTGCGCCGTGCTACGTCGACCAGGCATAGGCTTAGACGGCCTCGTTGGACTCGTCCTCGAACGCCGCGAACAGAGGTTCGTCTTCGACGATCTCCTCGTTGGCGATCATTTCGTAGCTCACCAGGCCTTCAGCGATTTCACGCAGGGCAACGACGGTAGGCTTGTCGTTTTCCCATGCCACTTTCGGCTCTTTACCGCCGGTCGCCAGTTGACGAGCACGCTTGGTGGAGAGCATGACCAGCTCGAAACGGTTATCCACGTGTTCTAGGCAGTCTTCAACGGTTACGCGGGCCATGGTGTTCCTCGTAGCAAATGCGGTAGGCGGGCTGCCCTGATGGGCGAGCGGACTCGACAGTTTAAAAAAACACCAGCGATTAGGGAAGCGCTGATTTTTTCAGCAACCTCTCCAACGCGCTACAAGGTGCAATGTAAAGCCCTTGCCGCGCGTTTGGAAAGTCTTTGTTACGCCAGCAATTGGCTCAGCAAATTGCCGAAACGCTGCTGCTGATGACGTTGTTGTAGTTTTGCGGCGCGAAAAATGGCCTTCAACTCATCAAGAGCTTGTGCAAAATCGTCGTTGATGATTAAAAAATCATATTCAACATAGTGGCTCATTTCGCTGACTGCTTCTTTCATCCGTCCTTCAATTACTTCTTCGCTATCTTGTCCTCGATAGGTCAGTCTTTGTCGCAAGGCCTCTTGGGACGGAGGGAGGATAAAGATGCTATGAGCCTGCGGCATTAGTCGTCGTACTTGCTGAGCGCCTTGCCAATCGATCTCTAAGATCAAGTCGTACCCTGCATCCAGCGTTTTTTGGAGGTGGCTTTGAGACGTACCGTACAGATTGCCGAACACCTCGGCCTGCTCCAGGAAGTCGCCGTGTTCAACCATTCGCACAAACTCGGCACGGTCGACAAAGTGATAGTTCACACCGTTAACTTCGCCTGGGCGCATAGGTCTAGTGGTATGTGAGACCGCAACACGAATTTTTGGCTGTGCCTCAGTAAGCGCTTTAACCAAGCTGGTTTTACCCGCGCCGGAAGGGGCGGAAATAATGTAGAGATTTCCAGTACTCTGGTTCATATAGGTAGCCTTACTCGATATTCTGTACTTGTTCGCGCATCTGCTCGATCAACACCTTGAGGTTGACCGCAGCGGCGGTGCTGCGCGTGTCGAAGGCCTTGGAGCCCAGGGTGTTGGCTTCGCGGTTGAGTTCCTGCATCAGGAAGTCCAGGCGCCGACCGGCGGCTCCTCCGGACTTGAGCACCCGGCGCACTTCGATGATGTGGGTGCTGAGGCGGTCGAGCTCTTCGGCCACGTCGCTTTTCTGGGCGAGCAGGACCATTTCCTGTTCCAGGCGCTGCGGGTCCAGCTCGGCTCGCATGTCGGCAAAGCGGTCGAGGACCTTCTGGCGCTGGGTAGCGAGCATCTGCGGCACCTGTTCGCGCAGGGTCGCGACATCTTCCTCGATCGAGGTCAGGCGCTCGTTGATCAGGCGGGCCAGTTCCGCGCCTTCCCGCTCGCGACCGTGCTTGAGTTCCTTCAGGCCTTCGGCGAACAGGGCCAGGGCCTGGTTGTTCAGGGCTTGCGGGTCGCTCGCGTCGGCTACCAGCACGCCGGGCCATGCCAGCACTTCCAGTGGGTTGAGGGCGGCCGGCTGCTTGATCAGGCTGGCGACGGTTTCGGCGGCGGCGATCAGTTGGGTGGCGCGTTCGCGGTCGATCTGCAACGGCTGGCCGCTGGTTTCCTCGGTGAATCGCAGGGTGCATTCCAGCTTGCCGCGGGACAGCCCCTGGCGCAGGGCTTCGCGCACGGCGCCCTCGAGGTCGCGGAACGACTCCGGCAGGCGCAGGTGCGGTTCCAGGTAGCGGCTGTTGACCGAGCGCAGCTCCCAGCTCAGGGTGCCCCGGGCGCCGGCACTTTCGACACGGGCGAAGGCGGTCATGCTATGGACCATGGAAGTACCTCGCTGTTCGGGCCTGCCAGTGTTGCCGGGCGGGCCTGATGGGTAGATTGACGCTGATGGGCAGCAAAGGCGCAGGATTGTAGCGCAGTGTGGCGAATGCCCCAATGCCGGTGGGCAGAAGGGCACTGATACACAGTCGGATTTATTAGAAGTGCCCAGTGCCGGCCATGACCTCTATAATGCCGGGTAGATTTCCGTCCCAGTACAGGTATTCCCAGATGAAACGTCCAAGTGGTCGCGCCGCCGATCAGCTTCGCTCGATCCGCATTACCCGCAACTACACCAAACACGCCGAGGGGTCTGTGCTGGTTGAGTTTGGTGACACCAAAGTGATCTGCACGGTCAGTGTCGAGAACGGCGTGCCGCGTTTCCTCAAGGGGCAGGGCCAGGGTTGGTTGACCGCCGAATACGGCATGCTGCCGCGGGCGACTGGCGAGCGTACCCAGCGCGAAGCCAGCCGTGGCAAGCAGGGTGGCCGGACCCTGGAAATCCAACGCCTGATCGGCCGTTCGCTGCGTGCCGCGCTGGACATGTCCAAGCTCGGCGACATCACCCTGTATGTCGACTGCGATGTGATCCAGGCCGATGGCGGTACCCGCACTGCGTCGATCACCGGCTCCATGGTGGCGCTGGCCGATGCGTTGAAAGTGATCAAGAAACGCGGTGGCCTCAAGGCCGGCAACCCGCTCAAGCAGATGATCGCCGCCGTGTCGGTGGGCATGTACCAGGGCGAGCCGGTACTGGACCTTGACTACCTGGAAGACTCCGCTGCCGAGACCGACCTCAACGTGGTGATGACCAGCACGGGCGGTTTCATCGAAGTCCAGGGCACCGCCGAAGGCGCGCCGTTCCAGCCCGAAGAGCTGAACGCGATGCTGGAGCTGGCGAAGAAGGGCATGGGCGAGATTTTCGACCTGCAGAACGCAGCCCTGGCTGACTGATCAGTCCAGGCAGATGCAAAAAAGCCGACATGATGTCGGCTTTTTTGTGGCTGTTGGCTCAGATGGTCAGCGTCCAGTCGTAGTCCACGATCAGCGGCGCGTGCTGCGAGAAGCGCGGCTGGCGTGGCAGGCGTGCGCTACGCACGAAACGGCGCAGACCCGGGGTCAGGATCTGGTAGTCGAAACGCCAGCCGAGGTTGAGCATCTCGGCCTGTTCGTTGTCCGGCCACCAACTGTACTGGTCGGCTTCGCGGCTGACTTCACGCAGCGCGTCGACATAACCCATGTTGCCGAGAATCTCGTCCATCCAGGCCCGTTCCGGTGCGAGGAAGCCCGGGGACTGCTGGCTGTCGCGCCAATTCTTGATGTCGAGCTTCTGTTGCGCCACATAGAGTGAGCCACAATAGATGTACTCACGACGTTTGCGCCGCTGTTTATCCAGATAGCGGGCGAAGTCGTCCATAAGCTTGAACTTCTGGTTCAAATCTTCATCGCCGTTCTGCCCGGAAGGAAGCAGCAAGGTCGCGATGCTGACCTTGTCGAAATCGGCTTGCAGGTAGCGCCCGTAGCGGTCCGCTGTCTCGAAACCGAGACCGCTGATGACAGCCTTCGGTTGCAGCCGCGAGTACAGAGCCACGCCACCCTGGGCGGGGACTTCGGCATCGCAGGCATAAAGGAAGTAGCCATCCAGTTGGAAGGCTGGGTCATCCAGTTCAAAGGCGGAGGCGCGGGTGTCCTGCAGGCAGATGACGTCGGCATTCTGGGCTTGCAGCCAACTGAGCAAACCACGCTCGACTGCAGCCTGAATACCATTGACGTTCACACTGATGATCCGCATAAATGGCCCCAAAAATCACGTGCGTGTATGATACCCGAGGTCTACCTAATTAGCTAAATTCGTGGTATTTGGGGTTTTTTCATGCAGGCGTATCAGCGCGATTTCATCCGTTTTGCCATCGATCGCGGGGTTTTGCGCTTCGGTGAGTTCACCCTGAAGTCGGGTCGCACCAGCCCGTATTTCTTCAATGCCGGCCTGTTCAACTCCGGCTCCGCCCTGGCCCAGTTGGGGCGTTTCTATGCGGCGGCGATCGTCGAGAGCGGCATTCCCTTCGACGTCCTGTTCGGCCCCGCCTACAAAGGTATTCCGTTGGCCGCCGCAACCGCCGTGGCCCTGGCCGAACATCACCAGCGCGATCTGCCCTGGTGCTTCAACCGCAAGGAAGCCAAGGCCCACGGCGAAGGCGGCAGCCTGGTCGGCGCGCCACTGACGGGCAACGTGCTGATCATCGACGACGTGATCACCGCCGGTACCGCTATTCGCGAAGTGATGCAGATCATCGAATCCCAGGACGGCGCCAAGGCTGCGGGCGTATTGATCGCGCTGAACCGCCAGGAGCGCGGCAACGGTGACTTGTCGGCGATCCAGGAAGTCGAGCGCGACTTCGGTATCCCGGTGGTGAGCATCGTTTCCCTGAACCAGGTGCTGGAATTCCTCGCTGGCGACGAGCAGCTCAAGCAGCACCTGCCTGCGGTCGAGGCTTACCGCGCACAGTACGGGATCTGACCGCTCTTGCAGCCTGCCTACCTGTGTCTGGCCCTGGCCCTTGTGGCTTCGTTCGTCGTGCAGGCGGACGAGGTGCTGCTCTATCGTTATGTCGATGACAAGGGCGTCACCGTGCTGGACCGCCAGGGTGTGCCGCCGGAGTACGTCGGCAAGGGCTATCAGGTCCTGAACCAGCAGGGCCGTGTGGTGCAGACCGTGGCCCCCGCGCTGACGCCCGAGCAACTGCAGCGCATTCGGGTCGAGAAGGCCCGCGCCGATGCCAACGCCCAATTGTTGCAGCGCTATTCCAGTGTCGACGAGGTCGACAAGGCGCAAGCGCGCAAGCTGGCCGAACTGGATGCGGTGATTGCCAGCACGCAGACCCATCTCCAGGCCTTGCTGGCCCAGCAGGCCGGCCTGCAAGGCCAGGCGGCGGAGCAGGAGCGTGCGGGCCGGGAGGTTTCGCCGGAGCTGTTGGCACAGCTCGGTGGTTTGCGTGACGAGCAGGCGCGCATGAAGGCCGAGATCGCCCGCTATCAGGCGGCGCGGGTCCAGGCCCAGCAGGATTTTGCCGCCGATCGGGCGCGGGTCGAGCAGTTGTTGCGCTGAGCTTACGACGAAAAAAGCCCCGCCCGGTTTCCCGGTGCGGGGCTTTTTGATGTGAGTCGATCAGTGGCGCTTGCGGTTGCTGATCAGGGTGCCCATGCCGGTGTCGGTGAAGATCTCCAGCAGGACCGCATTCGGTACCCGGCCGTCGATGATCAACGAGCTGCCCACGCCGCCCTGAACCGCTTCCAGCGCGCACTGGATCTTCGGCAGCATGCCGCCGTAGATGGTGCCGTCGGCAATCAGTCCGTTGACCTGGTCGGTGCTCAGGCCGGTCAGGACCTTGCCTTCCTTGTCCATCAGGCCGGCGATGTTGGTCAGCAGCATCAGCTTCTCGGCCTTCAGCGCCTCGGCGATCTTGCCGGCCACCAGGTCGGCGTTGATGTTGTAGGACTCACCGTTGGCACCGACGCCGATCGGCGCGATCACCGGAATGAAATCGCCCTTGACCAGCAGGTTGAGCAGGTCGGTGTTGATCCCGACCACTTCGCCCACCTGGCCGTAATCGATAATTTCCGGCGCGGTCATCTCGGGCGTCTGGCGGGTCACGGTGAGCTTCTTCGCCCGGATCAGTTCCGCGTCCTTGCCGGTCAGGCCGATGGCGCTGCCGCCGTGGCGGTTGATCAGGTTGACGATGCTCTTGTTCACCTGGCCGCCGAGGACCATTTCCACCACGTCCATGGTCTGCGCATCGGTGACGCGCATCCCGTCGACGAAACGGCTCTCGATGGACAGGCGCTTGAGCAGATCACCGATCTGCGGGCCACCGCCGTGCACGACCACCGGGTTGATGCCCACCGCCTTCATCAGCACGATGTCACGGGCAAAGCCGGTCTTGAGCTCCTCGCTTTCCATAGCGTTGCCGCCGTACTTGATCACCAGCGTCTTGCCGACGTATCGGCGGATGTAAGGCAACGCTTCGGAAAGAACCTTGGCGGTGTTGGCAGCGGCTTCGCGTTCGAGGGTCATTCAGGGCTCCGGTGAAACAGGTGGTCGGGCGGTTTTCTAGGCTGCCCGGATATCAGAACGGTAGTTGGAGATCAGGTGCAACACGTTTGAGCTGGGCGTGGAACACATCCTTGATGCGCTGCAGCTCTTCCTCGGTATCGGCCTCGAAGCGCAGTACCAGCACCGGTGTGGTGTTGGACGCGCGGACCAGGCCCCAGCCTTTGGGGTAGTCGACCCGCACACCATCGATGGTGGTCAGGTTGGCATCGCCCCATTGTGCGTCGTGCAGGGCTTCAATGATGCTGAATTTGCCCTCGTCGGTCACATTAATGTTGATTTCCGGCGTGGAAATATCGTTCGGGAAGGTCGCGAACAGCTCTTCGGCGCTGGATTTCTCCTGACTGAGGATCTCCAGCAGGCGTGCGGCGCTGTAGATGCCGTCGTCGAAACCGAACCAGCGTTCCTTGAAGAAGATATGACCGCTCATCTCGCCAGCGAGCAGGGCGCCGCTCTGCTTCATTTTCTTCTTGATCAACGAGTGACCGGTCTTCCACATGACCGGACGGCCGCCATATTCCTGGATCAGCGGGGTCAGGCGGCGGGTGCATTTGACGTCGAAGATGATATCCGCGCCCGGGTTGCGCGATACCACGTCCTTGGCGAACAGCATCAGCAGGCGGTCGGGGAAGACGATGCTGCCGGTGTTGGTCACCACGCCGACACGGTCGCCGTCGCCATCGAAGGCCAGGCCCAGGTCGGCATGGGTTTCCTTGACCTTGGCAATCAGGTCTTCGAGGTTTTCCGGCTTGCCAGGGTCCGGGTGGTGGTTCGGGAAGTTACCGTCGACCTCGCAGAACAGCGGGATCACTTCACAGCCCAGGGCCTCGATCAGTTGCGGCGCGATCACGCCGGCAGCGCCGTTACCGCAGTCGACCACCACCTTGAGTTTTTTCGCCAGCACGATGTCGCCACGGATCTGCTCGAAGTAGCGATCGAGGATGTCGACTTTCTCGATGCTGCCCTTGCCGCTGCTCAGGTCGTTGGTTTTCAGGCGCGTGTGCAGGGCCTGGATCTGTTCGTTGGCGAGGGTGTCGCCGGCGATGACGATCTTGAAACCGTTGTAGTTCGACGGGTTGTGGCTGCCGGTCAGCATGACGCCGGACTTGCCGGCCAGCACGTTGGCGGCGTAGTACAGGGCGGGGGTCGGTACCAGGCCGACATCGCTGACATGGCAACCACTGTCGTGCAGGCCCTGGATCAATTGCTGGACCAGTTCCGGGCCGGACAGGCGGCCGTCACGGCCTACCGAGACATTGGCTTCGCCCTGGGCCAGGCTCTGGGAGCCGATGGCACGGCCGATCCAGTAGGCGGTTTCGCCGTTCAGGGTTTCGGGGACGGTGCCACGGATGTCGTAGGCGCGGAAGATGCTGTCGGGGAGTGTCGGTGCGGTGCTGTTCATGAGGTGAGGGTGCTCCGTTCTCAGGAAGTCCTGGTTTTCGTCGAGAATGTCGATATCAAGGATGTCGACATCTTGGAATAGCGGATCGATCCAGTCGTCACCTTGAGTGGCGGGTTGGATCGGCTCCGGGGCACTACGGGTCGTCGGGCCTGTATCGATGCCGGTTTGGCTCGTGGTGGCGGCAGGCTGGCTATTGCGTTGGGAGAACCGCGCCAGTTCCTGTGCCAGTCCACTGAGTGCCGGCAGGCTCAAACTGAAGGCTTTGACGGCTTTTCCGCCTGAGAGTTCTTGAAACAGCTGTTCCAGCTGTCGAGCATCGCTGTCCAGGCGGCTTTGCAGGCGGCGGTGGGTCAGCCGGATCGCCAGGGCGGCGCTGCCGAGCAGCAGTACGGCGGCCAGCAGCATGATGCCGTAGGCGCTGAGTGGGTAGCCGAACTGGTAGGCAGGTCCTGGGCTGTATTTCAGCGTCCAGTTGCCGGTAGAAAATGGATAGACGTCGGTCGAGGCGGCAGTCCCGCGTTGATCGAGCACCTGCTCCGGGCTGCCGAGAATGCTTTGGGTCAGTTGTAACGAGCCGGCACTCTCGGGCCAGTTGGTCAGGGTCTGGAGTAGTTGCTGCAGGTCGAAGACCATCAGCAGGGTGCCGGCCACCGGCGCGTCGGGCGTCTCGTGCAGCGGTGCAACGCTGTAGATCAGCCAGCGCGGGCCGATCTTGTAGGCTTCCGGTGCGGGTTTGACGCCACGCTCGGCACGGCGGATCAGGTCCAGGGCCGAGAAATTGAGCGGTGCCGCCCGATCGGTGAGCGGTTGGGCGGCGTCACGCAGGTTCAGTTGCGCATCCACCAGGCCGGGCAGATAGCGCAGGCCGTTTTCCGCCATTTTCACGGCATTGCTGTCCGGGCTCTGCAGGGCCTTGAGAAGGGCCGGATTGAGCGCGGCGGCGTCGGTCTCGGCGGTCAGGTTGGTAATGGCCTGGAACAGTTTCGAGGCGGTCGTGGTCGCGGCTGCTTGCGCCATTTGCGAGCGAAAGAGCTGGTTCCAGGGCGCCAGCACGCCGAACCAGAGCAGGGCTGCCGCCAGGAGCAGGCCGCCGAGCGCAATTTTCAGGCCCGGCAGCAACGGGTTGGCGGTTTCGCTCGCAGACGTCTGGTCATGGTGCTCGGCGCTGTTGGCCGTCTTTGCACTGCGCTTGATGCCTTTCAAATAGCGCCTCCGCAATACTCATCCTGAAATGCAGCGCGAATGGTCCTGGCCGGATCTTCGGACCCGGCCAGGATCAGCGTAGGTCAATGGCTGCCCGAATGCCCAAAACCGCCTGCGCCGCGTTGGGTTTCGTCAAATTCCTGGACCATTTCGAAGTGTGCCTGCACCACGGGCACCAGTACCAGCTGGGCAATACGCTCGCCGACGGCGATGTTGAACGCGCTCTGACCACGGTTCCAGCAGGAGACCATCAGTTCGCCCTGATAGTCGGAGTCGATCAGGCCCACCAGGTTGCCCAGGACGATGCCGTGTTTGTGGCCAAGGCCCGAGCGCGGCAGGATCAGCGCGGCCAGGCCGGGATCGCCGATATAGACCGACAGGCCGGTGGGGATCAGCAAGGTCTGGCCCGGTTCCAGTACGGTGTCCTGCTGGAGCATGGCACGCAGGTCGAGGCCGGCGGAGCCGGGGGTGGCGTACTGTGGCAGCGGGAATTCGCTACCGATGCGTGGGTCGAGGATCTTGGCTTGCAAAGCGTGCATGGGGATTAAACCTGGTTCAGTCGTGAAGCGATGAAAGAGATCAGCTGGCGGGCGATCTTGCCCTTGCTGGTCTGGGTGAAGACGGTGGCCTGCAGGTCGCGGTCGATGACGCTGCAGGCGTTTTCCTCGCTGTTGAAGCCAATGCTGGGGTTGGCCACGTCATTGGCGACGATCAGGTCGAGGTTCTTGTCCTTGAGCTTGCGGGCGGCATAGTCGAGCAGATGCTCGGTCTCGGCGGCGAAACCGACGCTGAAGGGACGGTCGGGGCGCGAAGCGATGGTCGCGAGAATGTCCGGGTTACGGACCATTTGCAGGAGCAGGCCGTCGCCGGTCGTAGGGTCTTTCTTCAGTTTTTGCGGGGCAACGACTTCCGGGCGGTAGTCCGCTACTGCAGCTGAGGCAATGAACAGGTCGCAGGGAATCGCGGCCTCGCAGGCGGCGAGCATGTCGCGGGCGCTGACGATATCGATGCGGGTGACCCGGTCGGGTGTCGGCAGGTGCACAGGGCCGGTGATCAGGGTGACGCGCGCGCCGGCTTCGACGGCGGCCTCGGCCAGGGCGAAGCCCATTTTCCCGGAGCTGTGGTTGGTGATGTAGCGCACCGGATCGATGTTTTCCTGGGTCGGGCCGGCGGTGATCAGCACATGCCTGCCGGTCAGGGCCAGATGCTCGAAGCAGTCGGCGGCGTGCTGGGCCAGGTCAGTGGCTTCGAGCATGCGCCCCAGGCCGACATCGCCGCAGGCCTGGCTGCCTGAAGCCGGGCCGAAGACCTTGAGGCCGCGGCTCTGCAGCAGCTGGGTGTTGGCCTGGGTGGCCGGGTCGCGCCACATGGCCTGGTTCATCGCCGGGGCGATGGCGACCGTGGCATCGGTGGCGAGGACCAGGGTGGTCAGCAGGTCGTCGGCGATACCCTGGGCCAGGCGTGCGATCAGGTCGGCGGTGGCCGGGGCGATCAGTACCAGGTCGGCCCATTTCGCCAGTTCGATATGGCCCATCGCGGCTTCGGCCGCCGGGTCGAGCAGGTCCAGGTGTACCGGGTGCCCGGATAGCGCCTGCATGGTCAGCGGTGTGATGAACTCGCTGCCGCCACGGGTCATGACCACGCGTACTTCGGCACCCTGGTCGAGAAGTCGGCGAACCAGCTCGGCGCTTTTGTAGGCGGCAATGCCGCCGCCGACGCCGAGAACGATGCGTTTCCGATACAGCCGCTGCATAGGCCTGCCTTTTAGTCCAGTGATTGCTACCCCCGAGGACGCCTCCCCAGGCCAGTTCGGGGGTAAAAAAGATGGACTACGATAACACAGCGCCCGCCATGGAACAGCGGGCCTCCAGAGGACAGGGAGGTGTGATGAGTATTCGTGATTGGCCCGCAGCGGAGCGGCCGCGGGAGAAATTGCTGGAGTTGGGGGCGGCCAGCCTCTCCGATGCCGAGTTGCTGGCGATCTTCCTGCGCACGGGTGTCTGTGGCCGCAGCGCAGTGGATCTGGCGCGGCATCTGTTAGGGCAATTCGGCAGTTTGCGTAGTCTGCTGGAGTCGGGGCAGCGGGAATTCAGTCGTGAGTTGGGGCTGGGCCCCGCGAAGTTCGCCCAGTTGCAGGCCGTGCTGGAAATGGCCCGCCGCCATCTGGCCGAGCGCCTGCGGCGCGAATCGGTGCTGGAGAGCCCACGTGCGGTGCGCGATTATCTGAAGGCGATGTTGCGCCATGAGGCCCATGAAGTGTTCGGCTGCCTGTTTCTGGATGCCAAACACCGGGTGCTGGCCTTCGAGGCGCTGTTCAGGGGCACCATCGACAATGCCAGCGTCTATCCACGGCAGGTGGTCAAGCGCGCGCTGGCACACAACGCGGCGGCGCTGATCCTGTGCCACAACCACCCGTCGGGGGTGGCTGAGCCCAGTCAGTCCGATCGGCTGCTGACCGATCGGCTGCGCACCGCGCTGGAGTTGGTCGACGTGCGGGTGCTCGATCATTTCGTGATCGGCGATGGCGAGCCGTTTTCGATGATGGAGCACGGAATGATGTAGGTGCAGCCCCGCCTTCGGGGCTGCACGGCAGGTCAGGGCCTGACGCTGACCTTGGAGAAGTCCTGGCGGCCGAACGGACTCACCTGGTAACCCTGGATATTCTTGCGTAGCAGGGCGAAGGCAGTCGGGTGAGCCAAGGGCAGCCAGAGCGCCTGCTGCTGGATCTGTGCCTGGGCCTGCTGGTAGAGCTTGCTGCGCACGCCCTGTTCGCTGGTGCTCTTGCCGGCGCTGATCAGCTTGTCCAGGTTGGCGTCGCAGTAGCGGGCGAAGTTGGTCCCGGACTTCACGGCGGCGCAGGAGAATTGCGGGGTCAGGAAGTTGTCCGGATCACCATTGTCACCGGCCCAGCCCATGAACAGCAGGTCGTGTTCACCGGCCTTGGCGCGGCGGATCAGTTCGCCCCACTCGATCACGCGGATTTCCGCCTGGATGCCCACTTCGGCGAGGTCGGCCTGCAGCAGTTGCGCGCCCAGGCTCGGGTTGGGATTGAGCAGGCTGCCCGACGGTCGGGTCCAGATGGTGGTCTGGAAGCCGTCCTTGAGCCCGGCCTTGGCCAGCAGCGCCTTGGCCTTCTCCGGGTCGTGGGCATAGCCGGGCAGGTCCGTTGCGTAGCTCCAGGTGTTTGGTGGGTAGGGGCCATCGGCGGCCTCTGCCGTGTCTTCGAAGACCGCCTTGAGGTAGCTGGTCTTGTCGAAGGCCAGGTTGATCGCCTGGCGCACTTCAGGCTTGTCCAGCGGCGGATGCTGGCTGTTGATCGCAAGGAAGGCGGTCATGAACGCGGCGGTCTTTTCCACCTTGAGCGTCGGATCCTTGCTCGCCGCGCCGACGTCCAGGGGTTTGGGGGACAGGGCGATCTGGCATTCGTTGCGCCGCAATTTCTGCAGGCGCACATTGGCGTCGGGCGTGATTGCGAACACCAGAGTGTCCACCGCCGGCTTGCCGGCGAAGTAGTCCGGGTTGGCGCTGTAGCGGATCGAGGCGTCTTTCTGGAAGCGACCGAACACGAACGGACCGGTGCCGATCGGCTGGCTGTTGAGTTTCTCCGGGGTGTTGGCCGCTATCAGCTTGTCGGCGTATTCCGCCGAGTAGATGGAGGCGAAACCCATGCTCAGGGCCGCGAGGAAGGTAGAGTCCGGGTGGTCCAGGGTGAAGCGCACGGTCAGTGGGTCGGTGACCTCGATCCGCTTGATCAGCGCCGGCAATTGCAGCGACTGGGCGTGGGGGAAACCACTCTGGGCAATCTTGTGCCAGGGGTTGGCCGGATCGAGCATGCGCTCGAAACTGAAGCGCACATCGGCCGCGCTCAGCGTACGGGTGGGCTTGAAGTAATCGGTGCGGTGAAACTTCACCCCCGGGCGCAGCTTGAAATCGTAGGTCAGGCCGTCATCGGAGACAGTCCAGCTCTCGGCCAGGCTCGGCACCAGCTTGCCGCTGGCGGCGTCGAAGTCGACCAGGCGGTTCATCAGGACGTCCGCCGAGGCGTTGGTGGTGGTCAGCGAGTTGTACTGCACGACGTCGAAGCCTTCGGGACTGGCCTCGGTGCAGACGCTCAGCGAGGTCGCGGCATGGGCCAGCGAGCCGAAAAACGGGACGAGCAATAGCGGTAGGGCAGCGAAGCGCATGTTCAGTTTCCTTTGCAGGTCGTTGTCCCATCTGCGAGTGCAGTCTGGAAAAACCTCTACCCTAGTGCCCCGGGCGGCAATTGACTATCCCATTTTTACTGGCGGGTCGTGGCTGTCTTACAATCAGCCGCTGTTCTCTGTACGAGATTTCCGGGCTCTTACGGCGTACCAGGGATTTTGTGCGACGAGCGGCATTTGTCCAGCAGGAGCCCGGCATTGGGGTCCCGTACCCAGGTTTTCGGGCGTCAGGCACGGTTTTAATCGCACTTAATGTTGTTGCACCGTAGTCTTTCTGGTATAAAGCAGCGCTCTTTTCTAGGGGCCCGGTTCCTTCGCTTGTAGGTGTAGCCGGTAAGACCCTTAAAGAAACGCGGCGCCTGGCGCCAAATGACTGAGAGATTAAGCGGCCAACCCATGCCGGGTTGGGCATGTGGTTTTAGAGGGCTGAGGCATGTCTAGAGTCTGTCAAGTTACCGGTAAGGGTCCGGTGACTGGGAATAACATTTCCCACGCAAACAACAAAACCCGTCGTCGTTTCCTGCCGAACCTGCAGCATCACCGCTTCTGGGTCGAGTCGGAGAAGCGTTTTGTGCGTCTGCGCGTTTCCGCCAAGGGCATGCGTATCATCGACAAGCGCGGCATTGATGTCGTGCTGGCCGAACTGCGCCGCGATGGCAAGGTTTAAGGAGCTAAATCATGCGTGAATTGATTCGTTTGATCTCGAGCGCCGGTACTGGTCACTTCTACACGACTGACAAGAACAAGCGCACTACTCCGGACAAAATCGAGATCAAGAAATATGATCCGGTTGTTCGTAAGCACGTGATCTACAAGGAAGGCAAAATCAAGTAATTGATTTTGTTCTTCGAGAAAAACCCCGACTTGTTCGGGGTTTTTTTTCGCCTTTTTTCGGCCATTTCCTGCATGTCGTGACGCCATTTCCTGCGTTTTTCCCGTTGTTCCTTTCCTAGACTGCCTGAACAACCCGAAAACGCAGTCACGGAGGACGCTCATGATCATCGCAAGGATGTTGGCATTGCTGCTGTTGGTATGCCTGGCGGCAGCCAGCGTCGCGGTTTCGGCGGCGCCCTCGGCCGCCGCCGACCTCACCACCGAAGCCTATGTGCTCAGGCTGGTCCAGGCGACGCGTACGGCCTGGCCGGAGTTGGCCCGGTACCACCAGACCACCCGGGTGTTTGCCCGTATCCAGCTATTGGCTAGTGATGGGCGGCGGGCCTGGGTGATGGATGCGCAGGGTGGTCGTGAGGTGGAGATGGCGAAGGTCCGGGACCTCGGTGTCAGCTACGAGTACCAACGCTATCGCAAGCTGCTCTGGCGGGGGCGTCCCGCCATCTTTATCGGTTTGGGAGAGGCGCCACCGGCATCGGAGCGGCAGCGATTGAAGGATCCACTGGCGGTGCCCGAGCTGTTCAGCCTGGCGACCCACGAAGCCTTTCATTTTTATGTCGAAGCCGACTGGTTGCCCTTGCCGGGGGCGGAACGCAGCATCAGCTATCCTGCCAGTGCCGAGCCGAGGCTTTATCGTAACCGGATCATTCACCAGTTGCTGGCTGCGGTCCAGGGACGCTCCGAGGGGCTGGCGCAGGCCAGTTACTGGTATCGCCGCTGGCTGGACGAACATGCCGAGGAGGTGCAGCGTCTGCGCCAGACCGATCGCTCCGAGGGCAGTGCACGTCATGTGGAGTCGATTGCCAACCTGCTGGCCCGGGGTCTGCGTCCGGACTCGGCCGAAGGGATGCAACTGATGCTTGAGGCATTGGCCCATCAGGCGCAGACGGACTTTCTGGCCGCTGATCTGGAAAGTTATGTTTTAGGCGACCTGGCCGGCTATCTGCTCGAACGTGAGGGTGTCGACTGGCTCGCGCGCATGGCCCAGGGCGAAACACCGCTGGCGATGCTTCTGGAGTCGGTGACACCGGTTGCCGCGCCTGCCGACGAAACCATGGAGCGACGCATCCGCAAGGCCATCGCCGCAGCCAACCGTCAGGCGGCGCAAGCCTTCGAGCCATTCCTGCAGCGCTTCCATGATCCGGCCGGTGGGCACTTGCTGGTACCGAACCGGGCCATGTCGGGTAGTTTCGAAGTGAGCAACTCCTACCGGCTGAGCACGCAGCCGGGCACGATCGAAGTCGGGGTGAGCGCGGGATTCGCCCTGGATGATGGCCGGATCGATCTTCGGGCGGCCACGGTTGCCACCCAGTTGAAATCGGCATGCGGCCGCGAGGATCTCTACTGGATTGTGGCGTTGGCTCCGGCCGAGCTGGAGAAAACCGCCGAAGGCCGGCTACGTCTTGAACGGGCCGACCTTACGCTCTACATCCCGTATCCACAGCGTTCCGTCGAAGCTCCTCGGAGCTGGTGCGTCGCTACCTGATCAGGCTTTCTGTTCGAACACCACGTAGATCTTGCGGCAGTGTTCCAGCACTTCCCAGGTGCCCTTGAAACCGGCCGGAATCACGAAGCGGTCGCCGGCGCGCAGGGTCTTGGCGTTGCCGTCGTTGTCGCGCAGTACCGAGACGCCCTGGACGATTTCGCAGTATTCGTGCTCGGTGTAATTCACGTTCCACAGGCCGACCGCGCCTTCCCAGACGCCCGCATTCATCTGTCCACAGGGGCTGTTGTAGTGGTTGAAGACTGTCTGTTCCGGATCGCCCTTGAGGACCTTCTCCGGCGCCGGGCGGAAACGTTCGGGCGCGGTGCTGGCTTCGCTGAAGTCGACGATGTCCTGGATGTTCATTGCTGCTTTCCCTCGACAGTGACAAGGCAGGTACTCGGAAGCTTCGAGTCTATGTTTATTAAAACGAACATGGCAACGGTGTTTGCCAGTCTGCTGTCAAATATATTGAAACTTCAGCGGCCGCTGGTTTAGGGTGGTGGTTACTGCGGGCCAAAAATGGCCACCGGACAGAATTCTCGACGGTGCTGACGCGAGAGTGCGTGGCGCTTCTAATTCAATAAGAGGAGGACACTCGCATGACCACCCTGACTCGTGCTGACTGGGAACAACGCGCCCGCGAGCTGAAGATTGAAGGCCGCGCCTACATCAATGGCGAATACACCGCCGCCGTTTCGAACGAAACCTTCGAGTGCATCAGCCCGGTCGACGGCCGGCTGCTGGCCCAGGTCGCGAGCTGCGACAGCGCCGACGCCCAGCGCGCGGTGGAAAATGCCCGTGCCACCTTCGATTCCGGCGTCTGGTCGCGCCTGGCGCCGGCCAAGCGCAAGGCGACGATGATCCGTTTCGCCGCGCTGCTGAAAACCAATGCCGAAGAACTGGCCCTGCTTGAAACCCTGGACATGGGCAAGCCGATCACCGACTCGCTGTTCATCGACGTGCCGGGCGCGGCCCAGGCGCTGAGCTGGAGCGGCGAAGCCATCGACAAGATCTATGACGAAGTCGCCGCGACGCCCCATGATCAACTGGGGCTGGTGACCCGCGAACCGGTGGGTGTGGTCGGTGCCATCGTGCCGTGGAACTTCCCATTGATGATGGCCTGCTGGAAGCTCGGCCCGGCCCTGGCCACCGGCAACTCGGTCATCCTCAAGCCGTCGGAAAAGTCCCCGCTGACCGCCATTCGCATCGCCGCCCTGGCTATCGAGGCCGGTATCCCGGCCGGCGTGCTCAACGTGCTGCCTGGCTATGGTCACACCGTTGGCAAGGCATTGGCCCTGCACATGGACGTCGACACCCTGGTATTCACCGGCTCGACCAAGATCGCCAAGCAACTGCTGGTCTACTCCGGCGAGTCGAACATGAAGCGCGTCTGGCTCGAAGCCGGCGGCAAGAGCCCGAACATCGTGTTTGCCGACGCCCCCGACCTGAAGGCCGCCGCCGAGGCGGCTGCCAGTGCGATCGCTTTCAATCAGGGCGAGGTGTGCACCGCCGGTTCGCGTCTGCTGGTCGAGCGCTCGATCAAGGACACCTTCCTGCCGCTGGTGGTCGAGGCGCTCAAGGCCTGGAAGCCGGGCAATCCGCTGGACCCGGCGACCAACGTTGGGGCACTGGTGGATACCCAGCAGATGAACACCGTACTGTCCTATATCGACGCCGGGCATGCCGACGGCGCCAAGCTGGTGGTCGGGGGCAAGCGAACCCTGCAGGACAGCGGCGGTACCTACGTCGAGCCGACGATTTTCGACGGCGTGACCAACGCGATGAAAATCGCCCAGGAAGAAATCTTCGGCCCGGTGCTGTCGGTACTCACCTTCGATACCGTCGAGCAGGCGATCCAGATCGCCAACGACACGCCCTATGGCCTGGCCGCTGCGGTCTGGACTACCAACATCTCCAAGGCGCACCTGACCGCCAAGGCCCTGCGGGCCGGCAGCGTGTGGGTCAACCAGTACGATGGCGGCGACATGACCGCGCCGTTCGGTGGCTTCAAGCAGTCGGGTAACGGCCGCGACAAGTCGCTGCATGCCTTCGACAAGTACACCGAACTGAAGTCGACCTGGATCAAGCTGTAATGCGCGCCTGATGCGGTCCTTGTGGGAGCGGGCTCGCCGGCGAAGCTTTTAGCGCCCTCAAGGCCGCTTTCGCTGGCAAGCCAGCTCCCGCAGATCGGGGCTGCTTGCAGCAAGGTGATAATCCACGACGCAGCCGGGCTTTCCGCGAGGAGGTCCGGCTGCGTCGTCTCTGACGAGAACTTATCCACAGGAGCGTGGAAATGCGTTGGGCGACTTATTTCGCCGTCCTGGCTTCGGTACTCAGTGTCGGCCTGGCGCTGGGGGTGAGCATGCCGCTGGTGTCGTTGCGGCTGGAGGGCTGGGGCTATGGCTCGTTCGCCATCGGCGTCATGGCGGCGATGCCGGCCATTGGCGTGCTGGTCGGGGCCAGTCTCTCCAGTCGGTTGGCGGCACGCCTGGGTACCGCCCGGCTGATGGCGCTGTGTCTGTGGGCGGGGGCCTTGTCCATCGGTCTGCTGGCATTGCTGCCGAGCTATCCGGTGTGGCTGGCGTTGCGCCTGATGATCGGGGTGATCCTGACGATCGTGTTCATCCTCGGCGAAAGCTGGATCAACCAGCTGGTGCTCGAGCGCTGGCGTGGGCGCCTGGTGGCGCTTTATGGCAGCAGCTACGCCTTGAGCCAATTGGCCGGGCCGCTCTTGCTGGCGGCGGTGGGCACCGACGGCGACTATGGTTTCTGGGTGGGTGTGGGGTTGCTGGTGACCTCGCCGTTCCTGTTGCTGGGGCGTAGCGGTGCGCCGAGTGCAGAGTCCGGACGGGTGACGCTGGTGGACCTGCTGGGCTTCTGTCGCGGGCTGCCGGCGATCGCCTGGGCCATTGCCTTGTTCGCCGCTTTCGAAGCGATGATCCTGACCTTGCTGCCGGTGTATTGCCTGCGCCAGGGCTTCACGGCGGATATCGCCCTGGCGATGGTCAGCACCGTGGTGGTCGGCGACGCGCTGTTGCAACTGCCTATCGGCGCGCTGGCTGACCGGATATCGCGGCGGACGATGTTCGTCGGCTGCGCGGTGGCGCTGATGCTGTCGAGCCTGGCGGTGCCGATGCTGATCGATACCCTGCTGATCTGGCCGTTGTGGGTGCTGTTCGGGGCGAGTGCGGGCGGCTTGTTCACCTTGTCGCTGATCCTCATCGGCGAGCGTTACCGTGACGACGCTCTGGTTCGGGCCAACGCCCACATCGCCCAACTGTGGGGCATCGGTTGCCTGCTCGGGCCGTTGGCGGCGGGGGCGGGTAGCCAGTGGATCAGCGGACATGCCTTGCCGCTGTTCATGGCAGCGGGTGCGCTTGGCCTGGTGGTGCTGGTGTCGCGCCAGGGTGCGTTTGGCCGGACCGAGCCGGTGTCCGTGGCTTAAAGCATGCGCTCCAGGCCGACGCGGTTGGTCAGCCAGGCATTGAAGCGGCGCCACCAACTGCCGGGTTCGCGGTGCAGGACATGGATCTGGCCGTTGTCTTCGGTGACCCACACCAGTTGCCCGGCCTCCAGGCGCGGCTCGTAGCTCAGCGCCGGCGCCATGCCTTGCAGAGCCAGGGTGCGGACGTGTTCGGCCAGTAGCGGGCTGTCTACCAGCACCCCGACTTCGGTGTTCCACAGCACCGAACGTGGGTCGAAGTTGAACGAGCCGATAAAGGCCTTGCGCCGGTCAAAGATCATTGCCTTGCTGTGCAGGCTGGAATCCGAGCCCTTGGAGGAGCCTGCGTGGAACAGACGCGGGCCGCTGCTGCCTGGGTCGCCGGGTTGGCGGCGCAGCTCGAACAGCCTCACCCCGTGCTCCAGCAGCGCCTTGCGGTAGGGCGCGTAGCCGCCATGCACGGCTGGCACGTCGGTGGCTTCCAGGGAGTTGGTCAGCAGGCTGACCGAGACTCCGGCGTCGGCCCGCCCCGTCAGGTACAGCAGCCCCGGTTGGCCGGGGACGAAGTACGCGGAGATCATCATCAGCTCGCTGTGCACGCTGCTCAACTCGGGAGCCAACTGGGTGGTCAGCAGCAGACGCGGATCGGGCTCGTCCTTTGCCAGCACCTTGCTCGGTGCGTCCCAGAGTGCCTGGTTCCAGGCCCAGATCAGCTCGCGGCGCCAGGTGTCCAGCTTGGGGTGATACTGGTAGTCGGCCAGGCGCTGATACAACGCGGGGTTGCGCTGGCGCAAGACGGCAAGGGAGCGCTGCAGGCGTTCGCGGGTCTCGGTCAGGTCGCTGGCGGTCGGTTGATGTGACAGCAGCTCGGCGATGGGTTTGCTCAGGGCGCTGTTCCAGTATTGGTCGAAACTGTGGCCGAGTTGTTCGGCCACCGGCCCGACGCTGAGCATGTCGATATCGGTGAAGTTCAGGTCCTGTTGCGCGCCGAAATATTCGTCGCCCAGGTTGCGTCCGCCGACGATGGCTGCGCTGTTGTCGGCCAGCCACAACTTGTTGTGCATGCGCCGATGCTGGCGGGACAGGTTGAACAGCCGGCCTAGCGTGCGCGTGGCCAGGGTGCTGCGGCCCAGGTCCAGCGGGTTGAACAGGCGGATCTGGATATGCGGATGCGCGGCCAGCGTGGCAATGAGGTCGTCGAGGCCGTCGCTGGTGGTATCGTCGAGCAGGATGCGCACCCGGACGCCGCGATCGGCGGCCTTGAGCAACTCATCCACCAGCAGCCGCGTGCTCAGGCCGTCATGGACGATGTAGTACTGCAGGTCGAGGCTGCTCCGGGCATTGCGGATCAGTTCGGCGCGTGCCCGGAACGCCTCGCCGCCATTGGGCAGCAGGCGGAAGCCCGAACGTCCCTGATAGGCCGCCGCCTGTGCCTGGAGGTCGCGACCGAAGGCCGAATCCGCAGCCGGCAGGGCCTGGCTGGGGAGCCGGGGGACGTCCACTGAGGCGCAGCCGCCCAGGAGCAGGGCGAGCAACAGGAAAGAGGATTTCACGCGCGATCGCCCCACGTCTGGCTGGTATCGGGATATGGACGTTGTCTGGCAGATAAAGATCAATCGCTACTGTGCGAATTTTCGTTCAGCAGTCGAGTGGCGGTTACGCCCACCCTGCGCACCGCCTCTTCGACCTGTGCCGTTGGCTTGGCAGCGTAGTTCATCCGCAGGCAATTGCGGTACTTGCCCGAGGCCGAGAAGATGCTGCCCACGGCAACCTGGACGCCCTGGTCGAGCAGTGCGCGATTGAGTCGCAGGGTGTCGAATCCGTCCGGCAGCTCGACCCACAGCATGAAGCTGCCCTGGGGCCGGCTGGCGCGGGTTCCGGCGGGGAAGTAGCGGCTGACCCAGTCGAGCATCAGGTCGCGATTACGCTGGTATTGCGTACGCATCCGCCGCAGATGGGGTTCGAAATGACCGTTGCGCAAAAAGTCGGCGACCGCCAGTTGCGGTTGCGGTGCACTGGCGCCGGTGCTGATGTATTTCATGTGCAGCACGCGCTCCAGGTAGCGTCCGGGGGCGACCCAGCCGACTCGCAGGCCTGGGGCCAGGGTCTTGGAGAAGGAGCTGCAGAGCAGCACCCGGCCATCGTCGTCGAAGGACTTGATGGTGCGTGGACGTGGGTAGGTATAGGACAGTTCGCCATACACATCATCCTCGATGATCGCCACGTCGAAGCGTTGTGCCAGTTGCAGCAGGGCGCGTTTGCGCGACTCCGGCATGATGTAGCCCAGCGGGTTGTTGCAGTTGGGCGTCAACTGTATGACCTTGATCGGCCATTGTTCCAGCGCCAGTTCAAGGGCGTCGAGGCTGATGCCGGTGAGCGGGTCGGTGGGGATTTCCAGGGCTTTCATGCCCAGGCCCTTGAGGGTCTGCATGGCGCCGTGGAAGCTCGGTGAGTCCACCGCGACGATGTCGCCAGGCTCGCAGATGGCCCGGATGCTGGCCGATAGCGCTTCGTGGCAACCGGTGGTGATCACCAGGTCCTGGGGTTCGAGCTGGCAACCGGAGTCGAGCAGCAGCCGGGCGATCTGTTCGCGCAGGCCGAGGTTGCCGTAGATGTTGTCGTATCCCAAGCCCGGCAGGTCCTGGCGACGGCTGATCTGCGCCAGGCTGCGCAGCAGCGGCTTCATGGTCGGACTGCCGATGTCGGGGATGCCACGGCCCAACTGTACGGTGTCCTTGTGGGGTACCACGCGGATCAGTTCCAGTACGTGGTCCCACTGGGAAATTTCCACCGGCCGCTGGGCCGGACGCCCTACCACCGGCAGCGCCGGCAATTCACGGCTGGCCGGGACGAAATAGCCGGACTTGGGCTTGGGCAGGGCCAGCCCGTTGTCCTCCAGCAAGCGATAGGCCTGCTGCACGGTGCTCAGGCTGACACCATGTTCCACGCTCAACGCCCGTACAGAGGGCAGGCGGTCGCCCGGACGATAGAAACCTTGTTCTATGCGGGTTCCCAACAGTTCGGCGAGGTTTACGTAGAGGCTCATGGCGGCGGCTCGATCAGGAGGCGAACGGATTACCAGTACAGATTGCCAGAAAATTGGGGATTCAGTGAAGATTTCGGCAAATCTGTATGGAAATAATACAGGTTTTTTGGATCTGTAATGGTTTTGTCTGAAAGGCCATTCTGACGGCTCTGGCAACCGAGTAACGAAGGAGCAGTGGCAATGAATGGCTTGAGCGATGTGCGTCTGGTTTTGCGTGGGCAGGAATTGATGGCCGAGCAGGAGCGGGCAGGCGTGATTTCTCGCGTGGCCCCATGCCCACCTGAGATGAGTCGGATGAAATGGTTCTGGCATCGCCTCTGCACCCGCAAGGCGCTGCGCGAACTCACGCCCGACGAGTTACGGGACATCGGCCTGAGCCGCACCGAGGCCCTGGCCGAAGCTCACAAACCTTTCTGGCGTTAACGCAACTCTTTGAGCCGATGCCAGAGCATGCCCAGCGCCAGCAGTGGCGAGCGCAGGTACTTGCCGCCGGGGAAGGTGATATGGGGCACCCGGGCGAACAGGTCGAAGTCGCCGCTGTGCTGGCCGCTGATCGCCTCGGCCAGCAGCCTGCCCGCCAGGTGGGTGGCGTTGAGGCCATGTCCGGCGTAGGCCTGGGCGTAATACACATTGGGCTGGTCTGGCAGGCGGCCGATCTGCGGCAGGCGGTTGGCGCCGATACCGATCATTCCGCCCCACTGGTAATCGATCTTCACCCCGGCCAGCTGTGGAAACACCTGGAGCATCTTGGGAAGCATGTAGGCGGCGATGTCCTGCGGGTCACGCCCCGAATAATGACAGGCACCGCCGAACAGCAGGCGGCGGTCGGCCGATAGCCGGTAGTAGTCCAGCGCGACTCGCTGGTCGCAAACGGCCATGTTCTGCGGCAGCACCGAGCGGGCCTGCTCTTCGCTCAAAGGTTCGGTGGCAATGATGTAGCTGCCGGCGGGCAGGATCTTGCCGCTCAGTTCGTCGTTGAGTCCATTGATGTAGGCGTTGCAGGCCAGCACCAGGGTTTTGGCACGTACCGCACCTTGAGCCGTGTGAACCCGCACCTGCGGGCCGTAATCGATGCGGGTGACGGCAGACTGTTCGAACAGTTGCACGCCCAGTTGCGCGGCGGCCGCCGCTTCGCCGAGTGCCAGGTTCAGCGGGTGCAGGTGCCCAGAGCCCATGTCGATCAGGCCGCCGACATAACGGCTGGAACCGACCACGCTGTGCATTTCATCGGCCTGCAGCAGGCGGGTTTCGTGGCGATAACCCAGTTGCCGAAGTTCCTCGGCCTCCTCGGCGAAACCTTGCAGGTCACGGGGTTTGTTCGCCAGATCGCAGTAGCCCCAGGTCAGGTCGCAGTCGATCTGGAACTGTTCGATGCGACGGCGGACGATCTCCACGGCTTCCAACCCCAGCCGTTTCAACTGGTGTACGCCGTCCTGGCCGATGATGTCGGTGAACTGCTCCAGGCCGTGGCCGACGCCACGGATCAGTTGCCCGCCATTACGCCCGCTGGCGCCCCAGCCGATCTTGCAGGCTTCCAGCAGGACCACGCTCAGGCCGCGTTCGGCCAGTTCGATGGCAGTGTTGAGCCCGGAGAAACCGCCGCCCACCACGCAGACATCGGCCTGCACCTCGCCTTGTAACTGCGGGTATTCGGGATGCGGATGGCTGCTGGCGGCGTAATAGGAAGCGGCATGCCGGGCAGGGGCGTTCATGTGCGTGATCCTGAGGGTGGTGTTTGGAAAACTGGACGGGGGAGGATAAGCCGCCGCCCACCGCACGGGCAACCGCGCTACGGAGGGTGCTGTCTGGTACCGGGCTTTTCAGGCAGAATTCGAACCTTTCCAGGCCTTGGGTAACCGCTTCGATGAGCTGCAACAGCCAGAAAATCCGCTTTCTGCGGCAGCAGATTCCGTCTTTCGAGTGTGTACCGGGCTGCCATGACTGCTGTGGGCCGGTGACCACTTCTTCTGAGGAAATGGCTCGCTTGCCACGCAAGACTGCCGCCGAGCAGGAGGCCGCGCTCAACGAACTCAATTGTGTGCACCTGGGGCCGAACGGCTGCACGGTGTATGACGAGCGCCCGTTGATCTGCCGGCTGTTCGGCACCACGCCGAGCCTGCCGTGCCCGAATGGCCGACGACCGGTGGAGATGATCCATCCGCGGATCGAGAAGCAGGTTCACGACTACATCGCCAGCACCCGGCAGGTACTGGTCTAGCATCTTTCGGGTACGCGCCCAACTCGTGGGAGCCGGCTTGCTGGCGATTGCGATCTGGCCGTCGACACCCTTGTTGCCTGCACACCGCTATCGCCAGCAGGCAGGCTCCTGCAAGGGCGGCGGGTTCAGTCGGGGATCGGCAGGTTGAGGCTCTCCTTCACTTCTTCCATCACGATATAACTCTTCGATTCGCGCACGTGGGGCAACTTGAGCAGGATGTCGCCCAGCAGCTTGCGATAGGACGCCATCTCGGAAATCCGCGCCTTGACCAGGTAATCGAAGTCTCCCGACACCAGGTGACACTCCAGCACGTGGGGCAGCTTGAGTACCGCGCGGCGGAACTCCTCGAAGGTGTCGCCGGACTTGTAGTCCAGGCTGATCTCGACGAACACCAGCAGGCTGCCCTTCAGGTGTTGCGGATTGAGCCGGGCGTTGTAGCTCATGATGATCCCTTCGCGTTCCAGCCGGCGCACCCGCTCCGTGCAGGGCGTGGTGGACAGACCGACCTTTTCGCCCAGTTCGGTGAACGAAATGCGCGCGTCTGCCTGAAGAATCCGCAGAATGTTGCGGTCGATCTTGTCCAGCTCACGTTTGCTCTGGTGGTTGGTTCGCATAGGGAATGCGCCTCCGTAAAAAGCTATTCTGCCGAGAATTCTCGCCAAATATAGGTGCTTATATAGTGAAAAGCACTGGCTATTGTTTTTTACACTGCACACATCTTCGCTTTGAACATTAAACATCGGCGGCAGGCCGCGATTGAGGGGCATCAACATGCGAGTTCTGGTCTTGGGTAGTGGCGTCATCGGAACCGCCAGCGCTTATTATCTGGCCCGGGCCGGTTTCGAGGTGGTGGTGGTCGACCGTCAGCCAGCAGTCGCCATGGAAACCAGCTTCGCCAACGCCGGTCAGGTCTCGCCCGGTTATGCCTCGCCGTGGGCCGCCCCGGGCGTGCCGCTCAAGGCCATCAAATGGCTGTTGCAGCGCCATGCGCCGCTGGCGATCAAGGCCACCGCCGATGTCGACCAGTACCTGTGGATGGCGCAGATGCTGCGCAACTGCACCGCCAACCGTTATGCGGTGAACAAGGAGCGCATGGTGCGCCTGTCCGAGTACAGCCGCGACTGCCTCGACGAATTGCGCGCCGAAACCGGTATCGTCTATGAAGGCCGCAGCCTGGGGACCACCCAACTGTTCCGGACCCAGGCGCAACTGGACGGTGCGGCGAAAGACATCGCCGTGCTCAAGGAGTCCGGCGTGCCCTTCGAACTGCTCGACCGCGCCGGCATCGCGCGCGTCGAACCGGCGCTGGCCAACGTCACCGATATCCTCGCCGGCGCCCTACGCCTGCCGAACGACCAGACCGGCGATTGCCAGATGTTCACCACCCGTCTGGCTGAAATGGCCATCAAGCTGGGAGTGGAATTCCGCTTCGGCCAGGACATCCAGCGTCTGGATCAGGTCGGTGACCGGATCAACGGCGTATGGATCGACGGCAAGCTGGAAACCGCCGACCGCTACGTGCTGGCCCTGGGCAGCTATTCGCCACAATTGCTCAAGCCGCTGGGGATCAAGGCGCCGGTCTACCCGCTCAAGGGATACTCGCTGACCGTGCCGATCACCAACCCGGCGATGGCCCCGACCTCGACCATTCTCGATGAGACCTACAAGGTCGCGATCACTCGTTTCGACAACCGCATCCGCGTCGGCGGCATGGCGGAAATCGCCGGTTTTGACCTGTCGCTTAACCCGCGTCGGCGTGAAACACTGGAGATGATCGTCAACGATCTTTATCCTCAGGGGGGCGACCTCCAGGCTGCGAGCTTCTGGACCGGTCTGCGCCCGACCACCCCCGATGGCACGCCGATCGTCGGTGCCACGCCGCTGCGCAATCTGTTCCTGAATACCGGTCACGGTACACTGGGCTGGACCATGGCCTGTGGTTCCGGTCGTCTGCTGGCCGACCTGATGGCTAAAAAGAAGCCGCAGATCAGTGCCGAAGGCCTCGATATTTCCCGTTATGGCACCCACCAGGAGACTGCAAGACATGGCAATCCAGCGCCAGCTCACCAATGAGCGCATGAGCCAGATCGTCGTTCACGGCGGTACCGTGTATCTGGCCGGACAAGTCGGTGACGACCTGTCTGGCGGGATCGAGAAACAGACCCGTGAAACCCTCACCAATATCGAGCGTCTGCTCGATCTGGCAGGCACCGACAAGACCCGCTTACTGTCGGTGACGATCTACCTGAAGGATATCGATGCCGATTTCGCCGGCATGAACGCGGTCTGGGACAAGTGGCTGCCCAAGGGCGTTGCCCCGGCCCGTGCCACGGTCGAAGCCAAGCTGTGCGAACCGGAAATCCTGGTGGAGCTGTCTGTCGTCGCAGCCCTGCCTTAACCCGATCCCTCTTCCGGCATGGCCTGCGGCACCACCGCTTGCCCTGCCGGTTTTTTATTGCCCACTGACTGCCTAGAAGTTTGCCGCCATGCGTCCTGCCCGTGCCCTGATCGACCTCCAAGCCTTGCGCCACAATTACCGATTGGCCCGCGAAGTGTCGGGGGCCAAGGCCCTCGCCGTGGTCAAGGCCGATGCCTATGGTCATGGCGCAGTGCGGTGCGCCCAGGCTCTGGAAGCCGAAGCCGACGGCTTTGCCGTGGCCTGCATCGAGGAAGCACTGGAACTGCGGGCTGCAGGTATTCGCGCGCCGATCCTGTTGCTGGAAGGCTTTTTCGAGGCCGATGAACTGGCGCTGATCGTCGAGCACGATTTCTGGTGCGTGGTGCATTTGTTGTGGCAGTTGGAAGCGATCGAACAAGCGACCCTGGGTGCGCCGATCACCGTCTGGCTGAAACTCGATACCGGGATGCACCGCGTCGGTCTGCATCCGGACGATTACCAGGCGGCTTACCGGCGCCTGCTGGCCAGCGGCAAGGTGGCGAAAATCGTCCTGATGAGCCACTTCGCCCGCGCTGACGAACTGGGCTGCAAACGCAGCGAAGAGCAGGTCGCGGTGTTCGAGGCGGCGCGCCAGGGGCTGGTGGCCGAAGTCAGCCTGCGCAATTCGCCCGCGCTGCTGGGCTGGCCGAAGGTACCGAGTGACTGGGTGCGCCCGGGGATCATGCTGTTCGGCTCCACTCCATTCGAAGAGGCGCATCCGCTGGCGGCACGTTTGCAGCCGGTCATGACCCTCGAGTCGAAAATCATCAGCGTGCGGGAATTGCCGGCTGGCGAGCCGGTGGGTTATGGCGCCAAGTTCGTCACGCCCAGGCCGATGCGCCTCGGCGTGGTTGCCATGGGTTATGCCGATGGTTATCCGCGCCATGCGCCGACCGGCACGCCGGTGCTGGTGGCCGGGCAGCGCAGCCAGTTGCTGGGGCGGGTGTCGATGGACATGCTCTCTGTCGACCTGACGGACATTCCCCAGGCCGGGCTGGGCTCGACCGTCGAGCTGTGGGGTAAAAATATTCTGGCCAGTGAAGTGGCGGCCCGGGCCGAGACCATCCCGTATCAGATCTTCTGCAACCTGCGCCGGGTCCCGAGGCTCTATACCGGGGACTAGCGGCCAGCGCACGACGCCACAGACGGTTTCCCTCCCGCTGGATTCGGGTCCAAGTGTTGTAAATACTGAACGCTATGCCATGATATCGCTCAATTACAACATCGCCTGAAACCCAGGGGGGCTGCCGCATTGGACGTCGGTGAACGACTGCAATCCATCCGCAAAATGAAAGGTCTGTCTCAGCGTGAACTCGCCAAGCGTGCGGGCGTCACCAATAGCACCATTTCAATGATCGAGAAAAACAGCGTCAGTCCTTCGATCAGTTCGCTGCGCAAGGTGCTTGGCGGCATTCCCATGTCGATGGTCGAGTTCTTTTCCGAAGAAATTCTTCAGGAGAAACCGACGCAGATCGTCTACAAGGCCAATGAGTTGATCGACATCTCCGACGGTGCCGTGACCATGAAGCTGGTCGGCCGCGCTCATCCGAGCCGGGCCATTGCCTTTCTCAATGAAATCTACCCACCAGGTGCCGATACTGGCGAAGAAATGCTGATCCACGAAGGCGAGGAGACCGGCATTCTGGTTGAAGGCCGGCTGGAGCTGGTGGTGGGTTTGGAAACATTCGTCCTCGAAGCCGGTGACAGCTACTATTTCGAGAGCACCAAACCGCATCGTTTTCGTAACCCGTTCGACACCCCGGCGCGACTAATCAGCGCAGCGACACCGGCGAACTTCTGAGGTTCGCAGGCGCCAGGCCAGGCAGCGTGTACGTGCGGCGGTGTGCGATGCAACCGGAGCAATACCCCTGTAACTACAAGGGTTGTTTCGCAGTGGCGGTCTTGCCGCTATACTCACGCCCGCCTGCGAAACCGTGGTTGTAGGCCTGATTTAGCCACCATTGAGGGTGTACGCGTGAACCTAATTATGAAAATGCTGGCTGCACCAGCAACCGTATTGGCCCTATGGGCTGTCAGCGCTCAAGCTGCGACGAACGACGATATCGCCAAGCGCCTGGAGCCGGTCGGCCAGGTGTGTGTTCAGGGGCAGGAATGCAAGGGGATGGAGGTCGCGGCCTCGGTAGGCGGTGGCGGCGGTGCCAAGACCCCGGACGAAGTGATTGCCAAGCATTGCAACGCTTGCCACGGCACCGGGCTGCTGGGTGCGCCGAAAATCGGTGACACCGCAGCCTGGAAGGAACGTGCCGATCACCAGGGCGGCCTGGATGGCATCCTTGCCAAGGCCATCACCGGCATCAATGCGATGCCGCCAAAAGGCACCTGCTCCGATTGCTCGGACGACGAGCTCAAGGGCGCGATCAAGAAGATGTCCGGCTTGTAAGAGCGCGCAGCTTCCCGAAAAAGCCGCTTTCGCAAGCGGCTTTTTCGTGTCTGTTTTGCGGATTTTTCGCTGGGCATGTGCAGCAAAGACCCGACAAGCTCGGTCCAACCTTCATTCAAGGATCAGTGAGGGTGGGCGGATGACGCTGACGTGTTCCATCGAGCGGGCGGTCGACGAGGTGCTGGCGCGGCTGCCAGCGCATATCCACATGGGCCTGCCGCTCGGGCTGGGCAAGCCCAATCGCTTCGTCAATGCACTGTACCGGCGGGTCAGCCAGTTGCCGCAGCGGCGCTTGACCGTCTATACGGCGTTGAGCCTGGGGCGCCCGCCGTTGGGCGATGGCTTGCAGCGGCGCTTTCTCGAACCCTTCGTCGAGCGGGTGTTCGGTGATTACCCGGAGCTGGATTTCCTTGCCGACCTGCGCCGCGACAGTCTGCCGCCCAATATCCGCATCGAGCAGTTCTTCCTGCAGCCCGGCAGCCTGCTCCACAGTACCTCGGCCCAGCAGGACTACGTCAGCAGCAACTACAGCCATGCCGCCCGCGACATCAATGCCGCCGGCCTGAATCTGGTGGCCCAACTGGTCGCTGGCGATCCGCAGCAGTGCGATCGACTGAGCCTGTGCTGCAACCCGGACATCACCCTCGACCTGCTGCCGATGATCGCCCGGCGGCGCGCCGCCGGCGAAACCATCCTGATGCTCGGCCAGGTCCACGCCGACCTGCCTTACATGCCTGGCGATGCGCAGGTCGAGCGCGACACTTTCGATCTGCTGATCGACGAGCCTGAACGCAGCACGCTGTTCTCTACCCCGAACATGCCGGTCGGCTATCAGGATCACTTTATCGGCCTGCATGCCAGCACCCTGGTACGCGATGGCGGCACCCTGCAGATCGGCATCGGCTCCATGGGTGATGCGCTGACCGCTGCGCTGTTGTCGCGTCACGCCGACAGCGAGGGTTATCGGGCCTTGCTGGCCGATATCGACGTGCAGCCCTGGCAGGCGCTGATCGACCGTGAAGGCGGCGTCGAGCCCTTTGCCCGGGGCCTGTACGGTTGCAGCGAGATGTTCGTCAATGGCCTGCTGGTGCTGGCGGATGCCGGGATCGTGCGGCGCAAGGTCTATGCCGATATCGACGTGCAGCGACAGGCCAATGCCGGTCTGCTCGACGCCCACACCCCGGGCGGCAACGTCATCCATGGCGGCTTCTTTCTCGGACCGGACAGCTTCTACCAGCGCCTGCGGGAGTTGCCCGGAGAGCGGCTCGCCGAGTTCAACATGACTGCCATCAGCTACATCAACGAGTTGTATGGCCAGGAGGAGCTCAAGCGTCTGCAACGGCTGGATGCGCGATTCATCAACAGTGCCTTCACCATGACGCTGCTCGGCGCCGGGGTCGCCGACCAACTGGAAGATGGACGGGTGCTCAGCGGTGTGGGCGGCCAGTACAACTTCGTCGCCCAGGGGCATGCGCTGGAGGGCGCGCGCTCGGTGCTGATCCTGCGCAGTTGGCGCGAGGCGGGGGGCGAGGTCAGTTCGAATATTGTTTGGGAATATGGGCATTGCACCATTCCCCGGCACCTGCGCGATATCGTGGTCACCGAGTACGGGATTGCCGATCTGCGTGGCAAGAGCGATGCCGTGGTGATCGAGGCCTTGCTCAACATCAGCGACTCGCGGTTCCAGGCCGGGTTGATCGAGCAGGCGCAGCAGGCTGGCAAGCTGCCCAGGGACTTTCGCCTCGATCCACGCTTCGTCGATAACAGCCCGCAGCGCCTGCAGGCGATTCAGGCACGGCACTCGCGGCTGTTTGCCGAGTATCCGCTGGGCAGCAACTTCAGCCCCGAAGAACGCGACCTGCTAAGGGCGCTGAACTGGCTCAAGAGCAAGTTCAAGCTCAGTGAGGTCTTCGAACTGGGCAAGGCCACCCTGGATGCGCCCGAACCGTCGGCGTTCCCCCAGCACTTGCAACGCATGGGCCTGATGCAACCGCAGGGCCTGCGCGAGGACCTCTACCAGCGCCTGCTGCTAGCGGGGCTGCAGGCCACCAGTGGCGGGGGTGTGACGCCAGGCCGCTGACCTCAGTTGTAAGTGATATTGACGGTGACGGTGCTGACCAGCGAGCCCTTGGTGAGCGTGCCGGTGGTCTTGTGATAGGCCGCGCCCAATGGCAGCACGGCCCGGTCGTTGGACACCGTTACGGTCCGCGCGCCGTTGTTGCTGAGGGTTGCCTCGACCCCACCGATTCGCGAGTAGAGCCACAGACCGACTCCAGCAGCGGTGCCGGTGCTCCTGAACAGCGTGGCGTTGCCGGTGGCCGGTGTGCCGGTGAACCGGAAGGTCACGTTGCTGGCATTGCGGCAGTTGGCGCTGATATCGAAGGTTTTCTTCGCCAGCCAGTTGCCGGTGAAATTCGACAGCCGGACGGTATCCAGCGTTATCGTGCGATTGGTATCGCCCACGTTCAGGTCGCAGGTCGGCAACGGCGCAATGATGGTTCCGCGGCCCAGCAGGATGTTGTACTCGCGCGGGTCGAAGTTCGTGGGGACCGGCTCCCACCAGGTCCGGGCAATTACCCGAGGGATGATATTGCCCGAGCTGATGCTCCCGGTCTTGATCAGCCGATAGTCGATTTCGTAGGCATAGGTCTTGTTGCTCGCCGAGAGATTGGTCTGGCTGTAGCGGCGCTGGGTGATGTTGCTCTGGATGCCGGTGATGGTGTTGTGTGCCCCCACCTGGGTGTTGCCGTTGGTCTTGAAGACAATGCCGATGCCCGGCATGCCGGTCGGGTAGACGCTGTAGGTTCGCCCCGCCTCGCTGTAGCTCGATACCGCGCCGGCAGCGCCCTGGGCGCTGAACTTCACATCGGTGCGGCTGGAGCAATACCAGCTGACGCGCTTGGTGCCCTGGCTGATACTGGGAAAATCTCGCCAGCCGCTGAGGGTACTGCCGACGGGCCCATCGACATTCGTCACCGTGACCGTACCGATATCACCGGAATATCCACCGGGGTGGTAGACGGAAGACGAGCACGCGGCGAACGCCTGCCCGGATATGCACAAGAGCAGCGCCGCTGCGGGTATTGCCTGATAGGGTCCGATCATTTTTCAAGCCTTTAGGGTTCTGGAGGCTTCCGGGACAGGCACTCGCCGTCTACCTGAAGCAGTTGCCTGCCGACTCCTGTCTCAGTTGTAGGTGACGTCCACTGTCGCCAGGCTTTGCAGCGTTCCTTCATGGACCGCACCGGCTTTCCAGTAGGCCGCTCCCAGAGGCAGTACCGCCAGGCCTTCGCTGGGAGCCAGGGTGCGGGCATTGTCGCTGCCGTCGGCGCGGATGGTCCGTTGCACGCCGCCGATCCGCGAGTACAGCCACAGCCCGAGGCCGGCGGCATCGCCGGTATTGGCAAAGCGGGCACCGTCCGAGGGCAGCGGGGTGCCGTGGAAGGTGAAGGTGACGCTGTTGATATCCGAGTCGCAGCGCGCGCTCAGTTCGAAGGGCTTGTGCCCCGCCGAATCGGCATGGGCGAAATCACTGACCTTGACCTCCGGCAGGGTGATGAGACGCTCGATGTCATCGGCAATCAGGCTGCAGGTCCCCCCCTCGACAGTGCCTTCGAACTGCAGGTTGCCCGGGTTCAGGACCTCGCTGGCCGAAGCTTGGGTGAAGGTCACCACCGTCAGCGCCAGGGGTATCAGGTACGTTTTCATGAAGTGTTGTCCGTTCTGGCTGGCCGACTCTGAGGTGGCGGCCAAGTAGGGCCTGGGCACGTCAGTTGTAGGTGATGGTCACGGAGGCCGTAGTCAGCAGCGTGCCCTTGGACACGGTGCCGACTTTTATGTAGTGGGCAGCCATGGGCAGCACCGCCCGGCCGGAGGCGGCGGCAATGGTTCGCGAGCGGGCGGTGGCGTTGCCGTTGGCGGGGAAGTTGTAGGCGCTGCCGCCAATACGCGACTGAATCACGGTGGCGATCCCTGCCGCGGTGCCGGTGTTGTGGAAGCGGGTGGGGTCAACGGTCGACGGGGTTCCGGCGAAGGTGAAGGTGACATTGCGGATGTCCGTGTCGCAGTTGGCGGTCAGGTTGAATTCCGCCAGCCCGGCCCAGCTGGCGCTATCGAAATCGCTGACTTTGACCGGCGGCAGGGTGATCGTGCGGGAGACGTCACTGGTGGCCAGGTTGCAGGTGCCGCCCTGGATATCCCCGCGAAAGGTCAGGTTGCCAGTGGTTGCGGCATGAGCGCTGCCGATGGCGGCGCTGATGCCCAGGGCTAGTACAAAAAGAGGTGTTTTCATCATTGGGTCCTTGCGGGTTGGGACGGTGGTCAGTTCATGTTGTTTAACGAAACGCGTCATCGGTCACTGGCCTTTCTAGTTGTAGGAAATGTTGACGGTGACTGTGCTCACCAACGTACCTTTGGTCAGGGCACCGCTGGTCTTGTGGTACTCCGCGCCCAGGCGCAGTACCGCCCGGTTGCCCGACACCGCCACGTTGCGGGTGCTGTTGTGGCTGACGGTCTGGTTCGGCGTATGCAGCCAGAGCCCCACGCCGCCCGCCGTGCCGGTATTGGCGAAGAGCGCGGGGTTGCCGGTGGCCGGTGTGCCGGTGAATCGGAAGGTGACGTTGGAGGCATTGCTGCAGGTGGCGGTCAGGTCGAAATACTTCAGTCCGGCCGAGACGCCGGTGAAGTTGGTGATCCGCACGGGGTCCAGGGTGATGGTCCGGTTGAGGTCGCTGGTGGCCAGGTCGCAGGTGGCAACGGGCGCGACAAAGCTGACCGGATTGCTCAGCACCACCGTGTGGATCGTTCGTCCATCCCAGTTGTTCACCATGAGGTTGCCGCTGGGGACGGTGCCGTTCGAGACGTTCGCGGTCTTGTAGAACTGAGCCTCCAGCGTGACGAGGGTGTGCTCATAGGCGATGTGGGGCAATGCAATCGAGCTGCTGCGCAGGGACAGTGTGTGGGGGACGCCGCCCCTGAGCGTTGCATAGACCCGTATGCCAACCCCGGGAACATTGGTTCGATAGACGCCGATACCTCCCGGAAGTGTGATCCAGTCAGCTGCGGTGTATCGCCCGGTGGTTTGCTGCATGGTCGGTGGCGTGCAGGTGCTGATGCCGCTGGGGTACGGGCCACTGAAGGTCGCCCTGGCGATCAGGGCGCCCACCGGCAGTGTCGACGGCACGTTGATCGTCGCTGGAAAAGTCGCAAGGTTGCGCGGGTTGTTCGGGTAATAGTTGCACGCCGCCTGGGCCGCCAGCGGCAGCAGCGACATCAGCAATGCGTACACGAAGGGGATGGAATATTTCATTTTCGGTCTCGCGTAAATGAAGGCCTGGGGTCTGTCGACGGGGTGTTGGCGGAGCCGGCGCGGCTGATCATGGGGACTCATCCTGAGCCGCTTCGGACGGGCTTGAACGAGGTGCATCGCTCGCCTCGGCACGGCATTGCGCCTCCATCTGTCGCAAGCCTTCTTTCTCGGCCAGGGTGCCCAGGTTGTAGGTGATCTGGCAGGTGTCCGCGCTGCTCGGCCCCCACTTGACCTGAAGCTGACCGCTGTCCTGCGATACGCGGACGAACGCCTTGCTGTTCTGCCCGACCACGCCGACATTGGCCTCGTTCTCATCGAACACGTCGGCACCAAAGGGCAACGGGCTGCCATCCTCGCGACTGGCGTTGATGATCACCGCCCGGCCGCTGCTGGTTTCGTACTTCATCACCACCACGGAGCCGGCCCGGGGGGCGACGTTCTGCGAGGCGGACTTGAGTTCGACGTCGTGGGACATGTCCCGGGGATCCAGCTCGACCACATTCTGGCGGTACGGCGTGAGGTGCGGGACCACGGCGTAACCGTTGTCGTCGATCTGGGCGTTGTTGTTGCTGCCGACCCAGGCTCCCTGGGCTCCGGGCGCATGGACCAGGCCGATGGTGTCACCCAGTTCCGGAGTCAGGGTCAGGCCGTCGGCATGGGCGACCAGGCCACCTGTCACGCCAAGCGATTGCGAGTTGTAGCCATTGCCCTGGCTGAAGCTGGTGGAGGTCACGGCGTAGCGGCTGCGGTATTGCAGGTCGGCGTTGAAGCTGCTGCCGGCGCCACGGTCGGAATGGCTGGCCGAGACGCCGTAGTTGATTTCGTTACGTTCGCCCCAGGTGCCGCCGAGGCCGGTGCGGACGGCGCTTTGCTGGTCGCCATGGGAGAGCGTACTCGACAGGTTCGGGGCACGGCTCGAGTGGCCCAGTGGCATGCTGATGGTCAGGTCGACCTGGTTGGTGCTGCGCTCGGTCAGCAGGTCGCGGCTGCGTTGGGCGCTGACGGTGTAGTTGATGCGCTCCCAGGAGGAGCTGTAGCCGGCGGTGAAACTCAGGCTGCCGCTTTTGCGATTCCAGTAGTTCTGCGACGAGCCGGTGAGGAACACCGAGCCCTTGCCCAGGCTCTGGTTGAGGCTGATATCGAGGCGTTCGCGAACCCGGCTGACGTTTTCCAGATCGCCGCCCTGGCGGGCGATGTCGCGCAGTTGCGCGGTGTCGCGGGCACTGAGAAAGCCATCGGTCGAGTAGCGAAAGGCACCGAGGGCGAAGTTGGTTCCGGTGTCGGCGAAGTTCTTGTTGTAGCGGGCCTGCAGGCTGTGCCCGCGGCGCTTGGCAACCCCTGGAAGTTCAGCCTGGGAGGTGGTCAGGTCGAGGGAAATCGCTCCCACCGGGGTGTTGAAGGCCGCGCCGAGCAGTTGCGAGTAGTAGCCTTGCGAAGCCAGGGCGCCGACATAGCCGGTGGCGAAGTTGTTGAGACCGTACTGGAAGGTACTCTGGGCCAGCCACGGCTGGCTGTCGACGCCGAGTTCGTCCATCTCGCCGAAGCTCAGCGAGTAGCGGCTGTAGCCCGGTCGGAGCAGGTTCACGCTGGAGGCGAACGGTACGATGAATTGCCGTTGGCGGCCATCGGCTTCGGTGACGGTAACCTCCAGATCGCCGCCGTAACCGGTGGGAAACAGGTCGTTGAGCACGAACGGGCCGGGCGGCACGGTGACCTCGTCCAGCAGCACGCCGCGTTGGCGCACGCTGACCCGCGCGTTGGTCTCGGCCACGCCGCGCACGATCGGCGCGTAGCCGGTCAGCGAGTCGGGCAGCATGCGGTCATCGGTGGACAAGGTGGCACCGCGCAGGCGGATGCTGTCGAACAGGTCGCCGGTGGTGTAGATCTGGCCGGCCATGAGTTGCGACTGCAGCCCGGGCAGTTCCCGTTGCAGGTAGGTGGCGCTGCTCTGGTAGGTGCTGCTGGACTGGCTGCTGCTGTAGGACCCGTTGTGCCGCAGGTGCCAACCGTTGAGGTTGAGACCGGTGTTCAGCCGCAGGGAGTTGGAGTACGAGGAGCTTCCCCCATTGTTGTTGACGAAGGCGTTGGCGTCGTAGCGCACGAATGCCGCATTCACGCCGCTGTCCCAGTGTTCCGGGCTGACGTAACCGCGTGCGGTGCGTGACAGGTAGAGTTGTGGAACCAACAGGTCCAGCCGCCCTTCGCCGGGGTCGAAGCTGACGCTGGCGCCGGGCACGTAGGTGCCGATATCACCACAGGTCGCCACGGGCGGTAATACCGGGGGCACGCTGTCACCTGCATCGGTGGCCTTTTGCGCGATGCCGTCGAGATCGACCCCGAGCCGGGTCAGCAGCGGCCGCTCCAGGCAGAGTTGGGCGTTGTTCAGCCCCTCGACGTTGGCGAAGGTCAGTTCTTCCCGGCCGATCCAGTTGCCGTTGACGGTGACATCCGCACGGTACTGGCCCGCCAGGACGACGTTGCCTTCGTTGAACCGCGAGATGTCGATCTGGCCGCTACCTGCGGGAAAAAACGCCGGGTTGAATTCCACCCGCTCGACTTCGTTCGCGGCCAGGGCATTGCCGGCCGCCAGCAGCAGGAGGCTATGAATGGCGCTGGCCAGGCGGCTGCGCGGGGTACGCAGGCCGCTGGGTACAGACTGGGTCTTCGGTCTCATCACTAATCATTCCAAACCTTGTGTGCTGCCGGATTCGGGCAAGCCGGGCCCGACCGTCACGCAAGTGCGGACAGGGCGGGAGTCTCTTTAACGGGCTGGCGCTTCAGGCGCGCCAGGCGCTGTTTCAGCCGGTCATGGGGTGACCTGGGCCTTGTGCGAATGCCGTGCGCCGTAGTCGTCGATGGTCTGGAACTCGACCCAGGCCTCGCCCTTGGGCGCCGCCTTCAGGCTCGGCAGGGGAAAGCGGTTATCGGTCATGGGGTTGACCATGTTCTGCGCCCCGGTCTGGCCGATGGGCTTGACATGGTGTTGGCCCGCCGCGACCAGTTCCACCGAGTCGAAATTCAGGTGATAGGGCGTCGGGTTATGGACGTGCAGAGCTTGCCCGTGCTCGCTGGGCACCAAGCTCCAGCGCAGTTTCTGCGCTGCCTGCGAAGGTTGGTAGGGCAAGTCTTTCGGGCGGAAGAACACCTTGATGCGTGTGCGAAAGGCGAGCTGCAACTGGTTGCTCTCGGGCGCGTCCTGAGCCTTGGGCGGTACTTCCAGCATGTTCAGCCAGAACAGGCTCTCCTTGTCCGTGGGTAATGGTTCGCCGGTGTAGGCCAACCGTACGACCTGTTGCCTGCCGGGCTCCATGCGGAAGATCGGCGGGGTGGCGAGGAAGGGCACGCGGGCTTTTTCCGGTAGTACGCCTTCGTCGCCAGTGTCCAGCCAGACCTGCACCAGGGCCGGTTTCTGATTCTTGTTTTCGAAGCGTATCGTCACTTCCTTCTGGTCTGCCGGGTACACCACCCGGGTGCCGGTGATGATGACGCTGGCCTGCGTCATGAAACTGCTGCCCAGTGCCACAGCCGCCAGCATGGACAGGCCGATGAAACGGGCGAACGTGTTGGGGCATGGCAATCTGCGGGTGTTCATGAGCAATGATCGGTCCGGTTCAAGAGTTGATATCGGCGCTGTGGCTGACGCGCGCGCCAAAGTCGCTGATGGCGGTGAACTCGACTTTCAGGGCACCACTGGGCGGCGTGCGCAGAGCCGGCAGCGGGAAGCGCTTGATATCGCCGGATGGCAGCAACAGGCTGTCGTTGACCTCCTTGTTCGGGGCCTTTGGATAACGCTCGTTGCGACCTTTGCCCACCAGTTCGACCGACCCCAGCGAGACGTGATACGGCGTCGGGTTGACGACTTCCAGCGCATGCCCACCCTCGTGGCGCACCAGTTTCCAGCTCAGCTTGGGGGCTGCGGCTCCCTTGGGATAGGGCAGCCCCTGTGGCCGGAAGAACACCCGTAGCCGCGAGCGAAACGACAGTTCCAGCAGGTTCCTGTCCGTGGCGCCGGCCAGGCTTGGCTGGACTTCCAGCACGTTCAGCCAGAACAGGCTTTCGCGGTCGGTGGGCAGTGGCGCGCCGGTGTAACGCAGGCGCGGGGCCTGCTGCCTGTTCGGCTCGATGCGCAGGATCGGCGGGATTGCGGTGAAAGGGGCTTGCGCCGTCGCGGGTGTCGCATACCGGTCACCGTCGTCGAGCCAGAGCTGGACCAGGGCAGGGCGCTCGCCCTTGTTCTCCAGCCGGACCACCACCTCCTGTTGTTCGGCCGGATAGATCACACGTGCACCGTGGATGACCACGGCGGCAAACGAGGAAGCAGCGTGCAGCGATGCCGTCAGAAGGGCACAGACGACCATGCCCGAACGAGCCAGGTTGTTCATTGGCGAAGCTCTCGTGTTTAAGGCTGGACCCGCGCCAGGCGCGGGTCCGCTGGGCGACGCTTAGTCGGCGTACTCGACCATGAAACCGACACGGGTCTTGACCAGACCTTCGCCTGCGGCGGCCGTGGCGTAGTACTGGGCGGCCAGGGGAATGATCGCCTGGTTGTCGGCGATGACCACGCCGTCGGATTTTTCGGTGTAGACGTGGATCGGCGTACCGTCGCGCTTGGTCACCTCGATCTGGACGTTGGTCGCGGCGTCCGCGGTGTCGTCGATGTTCAGGCGGCCGGTTGCGACATCGATGGCCGGGCTGGTCGGGTCGAAGGCAATCATGGCGGTACGGCCGTTGGTGCAAGCCGCCTCGCCTGGTGCGCCGATGCGAATCGAGAAGCCGGTGAGGTTGCGGCGATCACCGGCGTTGGTCAGCAGCGAGGCGGGCACACCACCCAGGTCGACGTTCTTGACCACGGTGCCACCGCCCGGCGCTTCGCCTTCAATGGTGCAGGTCACGTCGGACACCCGGCCGTCGAAGTTGATAACCCCGTCATTGGCGGCGGCAGCCGGGAGGCTGATGAGCGCGGCCAGGGCGAGGGAGACTGCGGCAGAGACTTGCGAGATTTTCATGGAATTACCTTGAATGGTTTCAGTTGGTTTCTCTTCCGGCAGCCCTCCATGTGGAGGGTGCTAGCCTGTCGGATGAGGGGCTACTCTCGCGCAGCCGCTCCCGCTGGAACATCGAGATAACTCGAAACGCGGCAGTTTCGAGATTTCTCGAAAGGCTTTCCATTTGCGCTCTGGGCGCCGGGTGCTATAAGCCTGAAAGTTCTGTAGGTATTCGCCGCGCCTCTGACCTGCGGGTTCGGCTCTTTTCTCGGGAGGACTAAACAAAGATGACTAGTGCAATCCCTGGTTCCTACACAGTCATGCTGCTGGACGACCACGAACTGATAAGGGTGGGTACTTCCCTGTGGTTGTCGAAAGAGCCTGACCTCGAGGTGGTCGGTTCCTATTCCACGGGCAGGGAGTTGCTCGACGCGCTGGCCGTGAGGCAGCCGGATATCCTGGTAATCGACTTCATGCTGGGCCCGACGGAGATCGATGGGATCAACCTGATCCGTGCGCTGCGTGTGCGTTATCCCGATTGCCGGCCGCTGGTGCTGTCGGCCCATTACACCCCGGCGACGGTGTCGCTGGCGCTACGGGCGGGCAGTTGGGGATTCTTTGGCAAGAGCCAGCGCCTGGACGGTCTGGCGGCCGCGATCCGCACCGTGGCCCGGGGCAAGATCTATCTGCATCCGATCATGGCCCGGGAGGTGGCCGCGGTGACGGAGACGGAGGTTTACGAGGCAGCGAGTGCCAACGAGGCGACACACGCCTGTGCCCATGACATTCTGTCGCCCCGTGAGCGGGAGGTACTGCGTTGTTTCCTTGACGGCATGTCGGTGAACAGCATTGCCGAGAAGTTCTCGCGCAGCGCCAACACCATCAGCACACAGAAACAGTCGGCCTATCGCAAGCTGGGGATCAAGACCGACAGCGAACTGTTCAAGTTGTCCAGTTCGCTACGGGATTCCAACGCGGTGGGTTTCTGATTCCGGGCTCACGCCTGCGGGGCTCAGATAAAGGTCACCACACCATTGGCGAGGGACTTGACCCGCGCCAGCGATTCCACGCGATAGCCCTGGGCGTCCAGCTCGGCGCGGCCGCCCTGGAACGACTTCTCGATGACGATGCCCAGGCCGGCGACGGTCGCACCGGCCTGCTTGATGATCGAGATCAGCGCCTGGGACGCCTTGCCGTTGGCCAGGAAGTCATCGATGACCAACACCCGGTCGCTGCTGGTCAGATGGCGTGGCGAGATCGCCACGGTGTTCTCCACCTGTTTGGTGAAGGAGTACACGGTCGCCGACAGCAGGTTTTCGGTCAGCGTCAGGGACTGGTGCTTGCGCGCGAAAATCACCGGAACGCCGAGGTTCAGGCCAGTCATGACTGCCGGAGCGATGCCGGAGGCCTCGATGGTGACGATCTTGGTGATGCCCGAGTCGGCGAACCGCCGAGCGAATTCGTCACCGATCTGTTTCATCAATTGCGGATCGATCTGGTGGTTCAGGAAGGCGTCGACCTTCAGGACCTGATCGGAAAGCACGATGCCTTCTTCGCGAATTTTCTTATGCAGTGCTTCCACGTAACGTCCTCGAACAGCGCCTTGTGGCGCTGAAAAAATAAGAGTAGTTGTCCCATCACCCCACGCTCCTACAGGAAGGGCGGGAGCGGGGGGTAAAATGGGTCAATTCTAGCGCTTTAGCATCGCTCGTATATCCGCCAGCGCCGAGTTGCCGCGTACGGCTTTCACCTCGGTCGGCGTGTCGTCGTTGCCTTCCCAGGCGAGGTCGTCCGGCGGCAGTTCATCGAGGAAACGACTCGGTGCACAATCGATCACTTCGCCATACTGCTTGCGCTTGGCGGCGAAGGTGAAGGCCAGGGTCTGGCGGGCGCGGGTGATCCCGACATAGGCCAGGCGCCGTTCTTCCTCGATGGTGTCGGCCTCGATGCTGGAGCGGTGGGGAAGAATCTCCTCCTCCATGCCCATGATGAACACGTAGGGAAATTCCAGCCCCTTGGAGGCATGCAAGGTCATCATCTGCACGCCTTCGGCACCGTCTTCCTCTTCCTGCTGACGTTCGAGCATGTCGCGCAGCACCAGTTTGCCGATGGCATCTTCGACGGTCATGTCGCCGTCTTCGTCTTTTTCCAGGGTGTTCTTCAACGCCTCGATGAGGAACCAGACGTTGCTCATCCGGTAGTCGGCGGCCTTGTCGCTGGAACTGTTGGTGCGCAGCCAGTTCTCGTAGTCGATGTCCATGACCATGCTGCGCAGCGCGGAAATCGGGTCCTCGCCGGCGCACTGCTCGCGCACCCGGTCCATGAAGCGCTTGAAGCGCGACAGGCGTTCGGTGAAGCGGCTGTCCAGGTGTTCGCCCAGGCCGATCTCGTCGGTGGCGGCGTACATCGAGATCTTGCGCTCGGTGGCGTAGTTGCCGAGTTTTTCCAGAGTGGTCGAGCCGATTTCCCGGCGCGGCACGTTGATCACCCGCAGAAAGGCGTTGTCGTCGTCGGGGTTCACGATCAGCCGGAAGTAGGCCATCAGGTCCTTCACTTCCTGGCGACCGAAGAAGCTGTTGCCGCCCGACAGTCGATAGGGAACCTGGTGATGTTGCAACTTCAGCTCGATCAGCTTGGCCTGGTAGTTGCCCCGGTAGAGGATGGCGAAGTCGCTGTAGGGACGGTTGGTGCGCAGGTGCAGGGTGAGGATTTCCATGGCCACCCGCTCGGCCTCGGCGTCCTCGTTGCGGCAGCGGATCACACGGATCTCGTCGCCGTGGCCCATCTCGCTCCACAGCTGTTTCTCGAACTCGTGGGGGTTGTTCGAGATCAGCACGTTGGCGCAGCGCAGGATGCGGCTGGTGGAGCGGTAGTTCTGCTCCAGCATGACCACCTTCAGGGACGGGTAGTCGTCCTTGAGCAGCATCAGGTTTTCCGGGCGCGCGCCGCGCCAGGCATAGATCGACTGGTCGTCGTCGCCCACCACGGTGAACTGGTTGCGCTTGCCGATCAGCATTTTCACCAGCAGGTACTGGCTGGCGTTGGTGTCCTGGTATTCGTCCACCAGCAGGTAGCGTACGCGGTTCTGCCATTTTTCCAGGATGTCGGCGTTGTCCTCGAACAGCTTCACCGGCAGCAGGATCAGGTCGTCGAAGTCCACCGCGTTGAACGCCTTGAGCGTGCGCTGGTAGTGGGTGTAGACGATGGCGGCGGTCTGTTCCTTGGGGTTGCGCGCGTTTTCCAGGGCCTGGGCCGGCAGGATCAGGTCGTTTTTCCAGCTGCCGATCATGTTCTTGATCTCGTCGACGCCGTCGTCGCCCGAGTATTCCTTCTGCATGATGTCGGTCATCAGGGCCTTGACGTCGGCCTCGTCGAAGATCGAGAAACCCGGCTTGTAGCCCAGTCGTGCATGCTCCTTGCGGATGATGTTCAGGCCCAGGTTGTGGAACGTCGAAACCGTCAGGCCACGGCCTTCGCCGGCGCGCAACAGGGTGCCGACCCGCTCCTTCATCTCGCGGGCGGCCTTGTTGGTGAAGGTCATGGCGACGATGTACTGGGCGCGGATGCCGCAATTCTGGATCAGGTGCGCGATCTTGCGGGTGATCACGCTGGTCTTGCCGGAGCCTGCACCGGCGAGCACCAAAAGAGGGCCGCCGACGTAGTTCACGGCTTCTTGCTGCCGGGGATTGAGTCGGGACATGACGAAGTAAGTGATCGGTTACGAAAAAGGGCCGGCATTTTAACAGGCTGAACGGATTCTGCCGCGCCTCTGCGACAGAGGGGACACCCCTGACGATCTAAATTTGCCGGTTTTGTTACTTTCCCGCAGGATGCGCAGATTATTTGAGGCTATTGTTCAACCTTACGCTGTATAAGGTAGCGGTTGATAACTATTTGTATTGAAATCGCTCGATGGCGATTCATGATGACTTCGCCAATGTTTTTGCAGAGTCTAGGGAGCTGGTTTGTCTACGCTTGTCGAACCCTTGCGTTTGCTGCTGCTGGCCGATGATCCGGCCTGGGCGGCGTTGTTGCGCGAGTGTCTCGCTCCGCTGGAGGGCACGGCCATGCTGGTCAGTGCGACTTCGTGGGAGTTGGTCCGCGACCTCTTCGATCATGAGCGCTCGGCGATCCTGTTGACTGAGCCTCAATTGCAGCCGGCGCCGGGGCGTTGCAGCCTGCCGAGCGTCCTGCTGCTTGACGACGAACCCGAGGTTGCGCCGCTCGGCGTCAGCGACTGGCTGGTGCGCGACACCCTGGATACCGCGACCCTGCGTCGCTGCCTGCGCCATGTGCGTGAGCGCGGCGTGCTGGAAAATACTCTGCAACGTCTGGCCGAACAGGATCCGCTGACCGGCATCGCCAACCGCCAGGGGTTCCAGACCCTGTTGGCTGCGCGCCTGGCCGAGAATGAAGGGCGTGGCCTGGCCCTGGGTCACCTCGACCTGGACAGCTTTCGTCATGCCAACGACGCGCTGGGCCACCAGGCCGGCGACCGGCTGATCCTGCAAGTGGTCGCGCGGCTCAAGAGCCAACTCGAGGCCGGCGACCAATTGGCCCGTCTGGGCAGCGACGAGTTTGCCCTGCTGATCGACACCCGCCGGGCGCCGCAACGTGCCGAGTGGATGGCCGAGCGGATCATCGAGGTCATGGCCGAGCCTTACTGGGTCGACGGCGAAAGCCTGCTGATCGGCTGCAGCCTGGGCATCGCGCATGCCCGTGCCAATGCCGGCGCCGACCCGCTGATGTGGCATGCGCACATTGCCATGCAGCAGGCCAAGAGTATCCAGGGTTGCACCTTCAATACCTTCAATGACCGTATCAACCGTAATGCCCGCAGCCTCGCTGACCTGCAAAGCGAGCTGCGCCGGGCATTGCGTCGTGACGAACTGGAACTGCACTACCAGCCGCGGCTTGACCTGGGCAGCGGACAGATTGTCGGCCTGGAGGCTCTGGTGCGCTGGCGTCACGGCGAGCGTGGCCTGCTGCCGCCGAGCGAGTTCGTGCCGCTGGCCGAGCAGAGCGGGCTGATCGTGCCGCTGGGCTACTGGGTGATTTCCCGGGCCCTGCGCGATATGCAAGACCTGCGTGAACGTGGGCTGGCGCCGTTGCACATGGCGGTCAACCTGTCGTTCCGGCAGTTCCAGGACAGCCAGTTGCTGTCGACCCTGAGTCGGCTGATCGCCGAGCGGGGTGTCGAGGCGCAATGGCTGGAATTCGAACTCACCGAGACGGCGGTGATGCGCCGCAGCGACCTGGTCAAGCAGACCATGGATGCCTTGGGGCGGCTGGGGGTGCGGTTTTCCCTGGACGACTTCGGCACCGGTTTTTCGTCGTTCGTGCACCTCAACAGCCTGCCGATCGCCTTGCTCAAGGTGGACAAGAGCTTCGTCGGCGGCATGGAGCAGCGCGAAGAGAACCGCAAGCTGGTCCATGCGATGATCAACCTGGCCCACAACCTCAACCTGGAAGTGGTGGCCGAAGGTGTCGAGACGCCGGAACAACTGGCGCTGCTGCACGGCTTTGGTTGCGACCAGGTACAGGGCTACCTGATCAGCAAACCGCTGCCGTTGGAGGAACTGGCCCAGTACCTGACGTCATCCGCCAGCCAGCCGGCGATCCAGGCCTTTTGCTGAGGGCGGCTTTCAAGCCACTTCGATTTTTCGGTCAGACCACAATTCCACAAGCGCCTCCCCTACAGGGAGGCGTTCGTGGCAGTTCGAGTTGCCGCATTCTTCTGGCTTTTGCCAAGCATCCGTTTCATCCGCCATTCGAACGCCAGGGTCAACCCGGTGGCCGCACACGCCAGCCCCAACGCCAACCCCCACCAGACGCCGGTCGGCCCCCAGCCGAGGTTGAACGCCAGCAGCCAGGCTGACGGCGCACCAATCAGCCAGTAGCAACCGAGCCCCACCAGAAAGGTGGTCTTGGCATCCTTGAGCCCGCGAATCGCACCCATGGCGACGGTCTGGGTGCCGTCGAACAGCTCGAACCACGCGGCCACCGCCAGCAGGCTGACCGCCAGATCGATCACCGGCCGGAACGCCGGGTCGTTGTGATCCAGAAACAGCCCGATCAACTGATGCGGTGCCAGCCAGAACAGCATGGCGAAGGCCAGCATGGTCGCCGCACCGAAGGCGATACCGACCCGTCCCGCCCGCCGTGCGTCCAGCAATTGCCCGGCGCCATAGTGCTGGCCGATGCGCAGGGTAATGGCGTAGGAAATCCCCGCCGGAATCATGAACGCCACCGAAACGATCTGCAGGGCGATCTGGTGCGCCGCCAACTGTGTACTACCCATGGTGCCCATGCACAGGGCGGCGAAGGCGAACAGCCCGACTTCCACCGCATAGGTCCCGCCAATCGGCAGGCCCAGCCGCCAGAGTTCGCGCAGGTAGTGCCAGTTCGGCCGCGACAGGCCACGGCGCAGGGGGTAATCGCGATACGCCGCATGCCGGCGGATATGCCAGGCCAGGGCCAGCGCCATGCAGTTGGCGACAATGGCCGTGACCAGGCCAATCCCGGTCAGACCCAGGTGTGGCAGGCCGAACATGCCGGTGATCAGCGCATAGTTGAGCAGGAAGTTGGCGACGGTCCCGCACAGGCTGATGACCATCACCGGCGTCGCCCGTCCCAGGGCACTGGTGAAGCCGCGCAGGGCCATGAAGCTCAGATAGCCGGGCAGGGCGAACGGCAGCGCGATCAGGAACTGGCCGGCGGCCTGCACGTTGCTGGGCGTCTGGCCGAACAGCAGCAGGAGGGGTTTTAGGTTCCACAGCAGCAGGCCGGCGCCCAGCGCCATGGCCCAGGCCAGCCAGAGCCCGGCCTGGGCCAGACGGGTGACCCCCTCCACATCGCTGGCTCCGTGACGGATGGCGACCAGGGTGCCGACTGCGGCAATCACCCCGAGACAGAAAATCGACACGAACGAATAGCTCGCCGCCCCCAGGCCACCCCCGGCCAGCGCTTCGGGGCTGAGGCGGGCCATCATCAGGGTGTCGGTCAGCACCATCAACATGTGCGCCAACTGCGAGGCGATCAACGGCCCTGACAGCCGCAGGATGGCCCGGAGTTCGGTACGTGCTGGATGCTGCATGATCATGAGGCTCGATGAGTGGCAGGGTAGGTAAAAGGTTGATTCTCGGCGCTTGCAAGGCTTTGTACAAAGGGATAAAGCGATAACTCGCATGATAAAAAACCCATGCAAGGTATTTCTGCCAAACTCTGCTCCATTGCGTCTTCGCAAGGTCCCTGGTGTGGCCCAAGCCTGCTCAAATGGTGAGCGTCTGGGGTGAAGTCATAACCCATTGGTCAGATATCTGGCAAATATCCCGGTTGTTTGCTCAAGTATCTGTATGAGCTGCCGACTGTTGCGACATGGAACCTTCGTTCAGAAAGGCCTCTCACGACTCAATTTAAAAAGCCGGGTTGCGCCCAGGGATTAGGATGACCCAGGCACTCGGTCAGGAGCTGTTCATGCCTCAACCCCGTGCCCGAATCGCCACGCAACTCGGCCTTGCGCTTTCCGTCATCCTGGCGGTGGTTATCAGCGGCAGTACCGTTTTTGCCCTGCGTTCGCTGGATTCGGCTAACCTCGATACCCGCGAAGAACATCTGGCCAGTGAAGCGCGCCTGCTGGCTGACCAGTTGAATACTTTCCATAGCACCCTGCGCGAAAGTACCCAACGTCTCAGCGGGCTGTTCGAGAAGCGCTTCAGCACTGGCCTGAGCCTGCGTGCCGATGCGCCGGTCAGCGTGGCCGGCACCCAGGCCCCGAGCCTTTACCTGCGCGACAGTCTGCTCAACAACGACTTCACCGAAGTCGACGAGTTCAAGCAGATGACCGCTGGCGTCGCGACCCTGTTCGTGCGCAGTGGCGACGATTTCATCCGCGTCAGCACTTCCCTGACCAAGCAGGACGGCAGCCGTGCCATCGGCACCCTGCTCGACCACCAGCACCCGGCCTACGCGAAGCTGATGGCGGGCCAGAGCTATGTCGGGCGCGCGTTGCTCTTTGACCGTTACTACATGACCCAATACACCCCGGTGCGCGACAGCAGCGGCAAGGTGTTCGCGGTGCTGTTCGTCGGCTTTGACTACACCGATTCGCAGAAGGCGCAGTTCGACAACCTCAAGCGTTTCCGCATCGGCACCACCGGCTCCCTGGCGCTGCTGGATGAGCAAAAACACTGGCTGGTGCCGCCGGCGGGTGTGACGGACGCCGAACAGGCGATCCCGACGATCGTTGACATGGCCAAGCAGCCGGGCAAGGGGCGTTTCTGGAGCGACAAGGCCGACGATATCTACAGCGTCGCGGTACCGTTTGCGGAGGGCCCGTGGACGGTGGTGGCCAGCATGCCCAAGGCCGAGATCAGCGAAGTGACCTGGAGCGTCGGGATCAGCCTGGTACTGGGTAGCCTGCTGGCGATGCTGCTGGCGGTCAGTGCGGCGGTCTGGCTGCTGCGCAGCAAGTTGCGTCCCCTCGGCGACCTGGTACGCCAGGCGCAGGCTCTGGGGGCGGGGGACCTGAGCGTGCGACTCGATGTGTCGAGCCACGACGAGATCGGCCAATTGGCCAGCAACTTCAACCAGATGGGCCAGGCGTTGTCGACCATGGTCGAGCACATCCGCAAGGCGGCCGAGGAAGTCAACGGGCGTGCCCAGGCCCTGTCCGGCCTGTCCAGCGGGGCTTACGAAGGCATGGAACAGCAGTCCGGCGAAATCACCAGCATGGCCGGTGCGGTCGAGGAGTTCAGCGCCACCTCCCTGAACATTGCCGACAACATGGGTAACACCGAGCGTCTGGCTCAGGAGAACGCCCAGCAGACCCGCATCGGCCGCGCGTCCATGGACGAGGCTTCATCGTCCCTGGAGCAGATCGCCGCCGCGTTGGGCGGTACGGCCACGGTCATCAACACCCTCGGCCAGCGCTCCCAGGAAATCGGCGGCATCGTCGGTGTGATCACCTCGATTGCCGAACAGACCAACCTGTTGGCGCTGAACGCCGCTATCGAAGCCGCCCGTGCTGGCGAGCAGGGCCGTGGGTTTGCCGTGGTCGCCGACGAAGTGCGCAGTCTGGCTGGCCGCACCCGCGAGGCCACGGACGAAATCTCCAGCATGATCCACAGCATCCAGCAGGAAACCGGCCATGCCATCCAGACCATGGAGCAGGGCAATGCGCTGATGCAGGAAGGCCTGTCGCGCAATGCCAACGTCGCCTCGGCATTGGCCCGGATCGACGAACAGAGCCGTTCGGCCGGCCAGCAATTCGCTGCCATCACCACCGCCACCCAGGAGCAGAGCAGCACCGCAACCCTGCTCAGCAGCAACCTGCAGAGCATCGCCCTGGCCAACAGCGAACAACGCGAAGTGGTGTCCAACCTGGCGCAGACTGCACGTGAGCTGGAAGCACTGGCAGCGGAGTTGCGGCAGGAGGTTGATCGGTTTCGGTGAGGCACCGTCGGTCTTGTCTTGAGATCCATTCGCGGGCAAGCCCTGCTCCTACACACCTGTGTCGATCACAGATCTTGTGCACGACAACAGCCTGTATGAGCAGGGCTTGCCCGCGAATAGGCCCTGAATCTCACTGCAGTAGCCCCTATCCCAGCTTCATCAGGCACTGCCAGGCCGATATTGCAGTGCTTCCGCCAGATGTTGGCGGCTGATCATCTCCACCTGCTCCAGATCCGCCAACGTCCGCGCCACCTTCAGCAACCGATGCGCCGCCCGCAGCGACAGGGTCAGGCGCTCACAAGCAGTTTCCAGCCAGTTTTCATCGGCTGTGGATAACTTGCAGTGCTGACGTAAACCTTCCAGATCGAGAAAGGCATTGGCACACCCCTGGCGTTGCTGCTGGCACTGACGGGCTTGCGCAACCCGCTCGGCGGCCTCGGCCGTGGTGTTTCCCGGCTCCTTGACCGGGCTCAGTGCGGTGGCCTCTCGGGCGACGGTCAGGTGCAGGTCGACACGGTCCAGCAACGGGCCGGACAGCTTGTTGCGATAGCGCTGGATCTGCTCCGGTGTACAACGGCAGCGGTTGGTCGGGTCGCCAAGATATCCACAGGGACACGGATTCATCGCCGCCACCAATTGGAAGCGTGCCGGAAAACGCACCCGGTCGCGGGCCCGTGAAATCACGATATGGCCCGACTCCAGTGGCTCGCGCAACACTTCCAGCACCTTGCGATCAAACTCCGGCAACTCATCGAGAAACAGCACACCATGATGGGCGAGGGTAATCTCGCCAGGACGCGGCCTCGACCCTCCACCCACCAGCGCCGGTCCGGACGCGGAATGGTGGGGTTGGCGAAACGGTCGCTGTGGCCAACGGGTCAATGGCACATGACTGGCAACCGACTGGATCGCCGCCACTTCCAGCGCCTCATGCTCGTCCAGCGGCGGCAACAGCCCGGGTAGTCGGCTGGCCAACAGGGTCTTGCCCGTCCCGGGCGGGCCACTGAACAACAGATTGTGGGCACCGGCAGCGGCGATCAACAGGGCCCGCTTGGCGGCGAGTTGGCCCTGTACTTCGCTCAGGTCCGGGTAGGGCTTGCCCGCATGCAGCAGTCCGCTGGACTCGAAGGGTTTGATCAGCGTGTGACCGTTGAGATGGGCGACCAGTTGCAGCAGGTGATCGACCGCAATCACCGTCAACCCACAGGCCAGTGAAGCCTCCTCGGCATTGGCCAGCGGCACCACCAGCGTACGCCCGGCCGCCCGTGCAGCCAGCGCTGCCGGCAACACTCCTTGCACCGAACGAATGGCACCGGAGAGCGCCAGTTCACCCAGACATTCCATGTTGTCCAGCGTCAGTGCCGGCACCTGCACACTGGCGGCGAGAATGCCCAGGGCGATGGCGAGGTCGAAGCGGCCACCGTCCTTGGGCAAGTCCGCCGGAGCCAGATTCAGCGTGATGCGCCGGGCGGGAAACTCCAGGGCCGAATTGAGGATCGCACTGCGCACCCGATCCTTGCTTTCCTTCACGGCGGTTTCCGGCAACCCGACCAGGGTCAGGCTCGGCAGGCCATTGGCGAGATGGGTTTCGACGGTGACGGCAGGGGCTTCCACACCGACCTGGGCGCGGCTGTGGACGATGGCCAGGGACATGTTCTTTCCTTGAACGCGGAGCGGGGTTGTTGCGGTTCTGGAAAGGCTAGCTGAGTAGGGGGAGGGAGCAGGGTGCCTTTGTGTGTCGAGACGATTCGTTGTCTGTGCCGTGCTGTAGAAATCAGCGTCGGTGATGCCTGAAGCCGGATCGGCAGGATAAAGATCGAACCTGATCGGCTTCGTGTGCTTCAGCGGATCGTAGCGCTCGTGTGCGCTGTTCACGAAGAGGTCCAGGTGAGCGTCTTGCCAAACAGCCGAATCGAATTTCCCGAATCGATTCAGCGAAATTTCTCGATAGTCGCCTGTATCCATGCAGCCTACTTTCACGTCCTTCGAGCAAGACGCTCGACCAAGTGATGGGATAAAGAGAGATTGATATGTTCGAGCGCTATCTGGATCGGAATGTAAACGTTGAAGCGGTCGCAGCGCCTGAAGTGGGTAGTACTATCGGCGCGCTCGAACAGGCGCTTAGGGACCCTGAGGATCGTCGTCCAATTCCTCTCTACGTCAACGCGTTGCGAGAATTGCGCAAAGGTTCTCAGGCGATCAACGGGCACGGAGACGAAATTCGCTTTTCGCATACTGCTCATGCGCGTTTGAGGGCTGTTGCCGCCGAGCTTGACCTTAGCGCTAGCCACTATCACTTCGACACATCCGGCAGCCCGCTGATTGTGCGTGAGTCAACAGGTGAGCACGTCATCTCGCCAACTCACTTTGAAAACGGCGCCTACTTCAGTCATCCCCATGCTGATCATCAACTTGAGCACTCTATTGCTGACCTTCCCAAGATCCAGGTCGGAAAATACGTGCGTCTGGGGCGTAATGCAGCAATCAACGCCGGTGGCGATGTCTATGTGGGTGACGCCGTCTGGCTATCCCCAGGTTCGCAATTGCTGCGTCAGGATCATGATCCGTACGGTCGTCCCTCGGTGGGCTCTCGAACGGTAGCGATGACACGGCTTCCTGCCGTGCGCCTATGCGATTATGCGTGGGTCGGTCGCGAAGCGATTGTCGGTTGGAACGCTGATTACCTGGGTAAAAGCAGTATCGTTGGATTGCGCAGTGTCGTGAACAGTTGGGTGGGTGACTACTCGATCGTTGGTGATCAAGGAAAGGTTCTACAGTATCTGCCTTACAAGGCTTGGCTGATGGAGCGTTTTCAACCAGCGGTTGAGCAAACACTTCAAATAAGTGACTGGGCTGCGGTCAATTCGGACTGGCTTACGACTTATCGCGACAACCCTCTGCAATCGGTTTACACCTCGACGGGCGTGAATGCACTGTTTGCAAACCTGTCCTCAGTGCTATTGATAGGGCCGCAAGCAGCGCAACTGGCGCCCTATTTTCGGGAGCATTCGACCGACATCATCTCCCACTCCCGTGAACACTTCGCAGCGTTGCTCCAATGGGCACAGGATAACGGCCAACGCCGTCTTCGTGTTCGAGGTGATCTGAGCGCAACTGCATTGCCTTTTATCAGCGGCGGCCACTATCACTACCGTCGTAAGTTGGGCTACGGGGTGGTCATCATTGGCAGCAGCGATAGCACTGAACCCGCCACCGTCCTGGCCGAGGGGCTGCGAGTCTGCGCACCGGGTGGTGTAGTGCTTTACCCGCTGTCTGATTTGGAAGCTTCGCAGGATCTTTCTGGCGACTGGCAGAGATTGCCGGACATTCGTCTGAACGAGCAGGACTTCGCCGTCCTTCAAAAAGCATGAGGTGACGACGATGCCCTATCTCTATTTATCCTTGGCTGCCATTTTCTGGGGTGGCAACTACGTCGTCGGCAAGTTGATGGTTGTCGACATGGACCCGATACTTCTGTCCCAGGCTCGGTGGCTGCTGACCAGCGTACTGTTACTGGTCATCAATATGCGGCCACTGGTTCGCTCCGCCGGTGAAATCCGTAAAGCCTGGTCAACATTGACCATGCTCGCTATCTGCGGCCAGGTGCTTTTCCCGCTGACGTTGTACATTGGTCTGCAATACACCACATCGCTTAACGCGGCGATCTATCTTTCCGCAACGCCGTGCCTGGTGTTGTCGATCAATCGTTTCGTGTTTGGTGACACCATCACTCGGGGCAACTGGCTGGGCGTGTTGGCGAGCACAATCGGCGTCGCGTGGTTGGTCACCATGGGACAGCTTTCGGATCTGAGCTTCCTCACGCAATTCAACAAGGGTGATCTGTGGACGATGTTGTCGGCTGCCAGTTGGGCGTCTTATTGTGCATTTCTGCGCACCAAGCCCAAGTCGATTCCTGGACAAGCCTTCGTCACCTATTCGGCCGTTGTCGGAACCGTGCTGCTAGTGCCGTTCACGCTGTACACGCTCTATCAGCCTGCAACGGTCGGGGTGTTGGAATCGCTGAAATCGGTAAATCTTTGGGGTCTTGCCTACTTGGTTATCTTCCCATCCTATCTCTCCTACCTGTTCTGGAATCGCGGCATCGCTGAGATAGGGGCTACCCGTGGCGAGATCTTCACGCACCTGGTCCCCCTGTCCGGTGGTGTGCTTAGCATCGTTTTCCTGGGGACGCCGTTGCACATCTACCACTTGGTCAGCCTGCTGCTGATTGCTGTCGGGGTGGTCATGTGCTCAGCCAAGCCAAAGCTCCAACTGACGGCTAAAGTGGAGGCTGCGCAATGAAGAAGTTGACCGAATGGCTTTCTGAAGATGGCATGCGTTGGGTAGAAATTTCCGAGGACGCCGCTAGCGTGTCGCGTCGGACAGTCTCAGGGTTCACACGCAGTATCGATGTGCTCAGAAAACAGTCGCTGAGCGGGATGGACTGGTCGGACTTTCTTCACGGTATCGGGATTCTCTCAGATGACGGCTATCGTATTAAAGGCGCCAGAGCCGTAATGCCCCTGCAGACTCACGAGCCACGTGACTGCTGGGTTAGCAGCTTCGGTTACACCCATCGGGAGATCAACGGCGTCCCTGTACCGCAGCGGGACGCCCCGGACTGGTACTTCAAAGGCAACGGTAACAGCGTTGTGATTTCAGGAGGGGAGGTCACCACACCATTCCATGCCTGCGGCTCAGGTTATGAGGTGGAGTATCTCTGTGCGTACCTCATTGATGAGTTGGGAAACCCTCGTTACTGCGGATATACCTTGGCCTTGGACTTTTCGGATCCGGATTTGCGCCATCGCCATCCAAGCCTTGCCGGCCTGTCAAAGCTGAGACAGACCGTCATATCTCCTGAACTGATACTTGAGCTGCCGCCTTTGAGCACAGTAGTCAGCAGCTCCGTCGTTCGGGACGGACAGCTTGTATGGCAGAAGTCGTCGAAGCTTGGGTTGGATCAGCTAAACGTCTCGCTGCCTGACCTTGAAGCTATGCTATTCCAGCATGACAGTTTCTGCGAACCAGGGGCTTTGCACTTCGTCCTACTCGGTGCCTCTATCAGCACCGACAGGGATGGATTGCTGCTGCAGCATGGCGATGTCATCAGGGCCAGCTCAGAGATCGGTGATCTCAATATTGAGGTAGCCTACGCCGATGAGGCTATCAGGTGTTCCTGCAACAGTTGAGCCCATTGAGGAGTCCGGAATCGCGCGGGTGGTTCAATTCGCCCGCCTTTGATATCAATCACTGAGCATCTCGTGCTTTTGCTCGGGCAAGAGAACCCAGTCCACTAACTTCCTCGCCGCCGAGTGAGGCGAGGCGTCCGCGAAAACGAATTCTGTGCTGAATACTGAAAATGAGCCTGTCAACGCAAGGCTCTGTACGTTGTAGCTGTCGCTCAGCGCGTCCACCAGGGATTTCGGAACAAGGGATATGCCGGCCCCGGCAGCAACCTGGGAAAACAGTAGCGCATAGGAACCGCACTCCACGATGCGTGTTGGGTTGGCCCGACTTAGGGTCAATAGTTCCTTCAGGTTACGGTGTGAGGCGCTTTGACTGCTATTGACCAGGAACTGGTAACCGCTCAAGGAAGCAAGATCAACCGCGGGATGCGTGTTTCCATAGATCAGCACTAGCGAGTCGTCAAAAAGCTTCGATCGGCCCAAATGCGGTGGGGCCAACCCTGCACCGACGATCACCGCGTCGCAGGTTCCCGCCTGGAGCGCTTCTATAAGGAGAGTTGAGCTCCCAACAGTGATATCAACCTGCAGATCTATGGGATTGCTGATAATGCGCTGCAGTAGCGGCTGCCTTGCGATGGTGAAGTACTCGATCACACCGAGTCGGATTCGCTGGGTTACCTTTATGTTTTCCAGGACCGCATGGGCACGAGCTGTCAGCTCCAGGATTTCAGAGGCGTAACCGTACAACTCTTGTCCGGCCCTGGTGGCAACGATCCGGCGGCCAACCCGTTCAAACAAGCGTACGCCTAGCCGTGATTCCAACGTCTTGATACGAAAAGATATACTCGACTGAACCCGGTTCAAGCGAACCGCCGCCTGCGTCACACTGCCGTGATCAACGATTGCCTTGAAGGCTTCAAGCTCAGCAATTTCCATCATGGAATGGGAGAATCCTTAATGTTTTGGTTTTTCCTTCACCCATGATAGTTATTTGACACCCAGTATTGGATGAAACATGCCGCCAGTGCCTTGGCGAGCCAGATGGTCTCTCTCGTTCTGTGTGTCGCCGGTTGCGTTCACGCTTGATTGAGTTCCGCTTGTTCTCAACCAACAGTTGAATAACGAATGCACTGAGAAGGTAGCGCTGAGCGGTGAAAACGCTCATCCACCTCGCAAGAGGTCCGCACCATTGTGATCTCTGTCCCCTGAAACCGGTTCAGCAGGATAACGTCGCACCTTGAAGCCCTTGAGCTTTATCAAGACACTGCGTTTCAGTCCCTATAACCCTGTCGGTTCAACTCAAGATTTTCATAATCTGCCGATAGAGTCTGCATCATAATATTAATAATTGGCGGCACCGTATGAAATGGAATATTCGTAATAAGGTCTTGATGCTGGCCATCATTCCTGCGTTCTTCACCGCTCTTGTCGTACAGTTCCTGGCCATTTCCGAGCAAAGAGCCTTGAGCGAGCGAAGCTTGGAGGAAACCCGCCAAAACTTGCTGAAAACGCGCAAGGACGAGTTGCTGCATTACATGGATATCGCCTTTACGGCGATTAAAACGCTTTATGAAAGCCCTGATGCCCAGTCACCTGAAGTCAAAAAAGAAGCCGCCGATCGCTTGCGGGCGTTGCGTTATGGCAACGACGGTTACTTCTTTGCCTACACCGACAAGGGCGATCGTATCTTTCTGGCCGGGAAAGACGAGGGTAAGAATTTCTGGGATCTGAAGGACACCAACGGTGTTTACCTGATCCGCGAGTTGATTGGCGCGGCCAAGCGTGGCGGTGACTTTGTCACCTATTACTTCCCCAAACCGGGCGACAGCGCGTCCTATCCGAAGTTGTCCTACGCTCGTTACCTGGAAAAATGGGGTTGGACGCTTGGCGCTGGTTTCTACATTGATGGCGTCGATGCCCTGATCAACGATCAGATGCAGCAACAGCAGAAGGCGCTGGATGAGATGCGCATGAAGCAGTGGCTGACACTGGCCGTGCTGTTGGTGGCTCTCGCCGCTCTGGCTTCCTGGGTGGCGGCTTCTCTTGTGCGTCCTATACGGCTGCTGACCAACAACCTGCAGTTGCTGGCCTCCGAAGATGGGGATTTGACGCATCATCTGCCGGTTGATGGCAATGAAGAAACAGCCGCGATGGCGAATGCTTTCAACCTGTTTGTCAGCAAGATTCGCGACATGATTCTGGATTTGACGCGTTGTGTGCATGCCCTGCAAGAACGCAACGGTCAGTTGCGCCATAGCACCCAGCAGGCAGCTGATGCCCTGGTCCGTCAAAATGCCGATGCCGAACAGGTCGCTCACGCGATGGAGCAGATGGCACAAGCCACTCACAATGTTGCAGAGTCAGCGCAAAGCGCTGCTCAGATGACACGTGATACCGATGACCAGGCCCGCGCCATCCAGGTCAACGTCGATGAGACGATCAAGTCGATCGGTGGCCTGGCTACCGATATCGAGACGGCGGCGCAAGATATTCAGACGCTCGGCCAGGATGTCGAATCCATCGGTTCCATTCTCGATGTCATTCGTGCAATCGCCGAGCAGACCAATCTGCTCGCCTTGAACGCCGCGATAGAAGCCGCCCGTGCGGGCGAGCAGGGGCGCGGATTTGCCGTCGTGGCCGATGAAGTCCGTTCGCTGGCATCGCGTACGCAAACGAGTACGCAAGAGATTCAGGCAAAAATCAGTCAGTTGCAGCAGGGCGCTCGCGCGGCAGTGCTGACCATGCAGAACAGCATCAAGGTCAGTGAAGTGGCGGTGACCAAAGCCAATGGCACGGGGCAGATCCTGTCGGGCGTGAGTCAGGCCGTCTCGGACATTACCGGTATGAACAATCAGATTGCGACGGCTGCCGAAGAGCAATCGAGTATCAGTGCAGAGGTGAACCACAGTCTGACGCAAATATCCCGTCACATCAGTCAGACGCAGGGCATGACAGCGCAGAACAATGAGATGAGTCAGGATCTCGAGCATCTGGCGCGCGAGTTGGACCAATTGATCAAGCGCTTCAAGGTTTGACCGGCAGAGGGTGAGCCCTTGCATGGGACCTGGTTGATGCCAGGTCGAAGTGCTCACCCTGTTCGCTGGAACCAGGCTTATCCCTTCGGCATTGGCCTGGGTCACCCTGTTCCGAGCAAGTGTCAGTCAGGGTTTGCCCGCTGGTCTGCGCCCGGCAAGGCCTAAACCTTCTGGCTCTACACAATCAGCACGGTCCTTGTGCTTGCGAACTCCCGCCCACCCAACAGCCGCTTGCAGCTCAGTCAGAGCGTGAACCGTCCGATCGTGCCATTGAGTTCGCCGGCCAGTTGAGCCAGCATCTGGCTTGCCCCTGTGGTCTGGCTTGCACGTACGGCGGACTGGGCGGAGAGATCGCGAATCCGGACCAGGTTCTGGTCGACTTCCCGCGCAACCTGGGCCTGTTCCTCCGAAGCGCTGGCGATCACCAGATTGCGTTCATCGATCTCGGCCACCGATTTGACGATGGTCGACAGCGCCTGGTTGGCAGAGGTCGCCTGGCTGTGCGTATGCTCTGCCTGTGAGGTACTGAGTTCGAGAGCCTTGACCGTGTTATGCGTCCCGACATGAACCTGTTCGATCATGCCTTCGATTTCTCGTGTGGACTCACCCGTACGATGTGCCAGGCCGCGTACTTCGTCGGCCACCACGGCGAAACCTCTGCCGGCTTCGCCCGCTCGTGCCGCTTCGATCGCGGCGTTCAGCGCCAGCAGGTTGGTCTGTTCGGAGACGGCGCGAATGACTTCCAGCACCTTGCTGATCGCTTGCGTATGAGCCGAAAGCAACTGCGCCTGTGCAGAGGCGTCGCCCACATTGCGCACAAGGTTGGTGATCGAGCCCAGGGTGACATCGAGTTCTTCCTGTCCTGAACGTGCGGCGCTGTTGGACGAACGGGAAGCGTCGGAGGTCGAGGCGGCGTTTCGAGCCACTTCCTCCACGGCCTGGGTCATTTCCGTGACGGCGGTTACCGCCATTTCGATTTCAATATTCTGCGCATTCAAATCGGCATGGCTATCGCGCATCAACGCGTTGAGTTCTTCTGCTGCGGATCCCAACTGGTTGGCGGCAGCGCCAATCTGCTGCAGCATGGTGTTCAGATTGCCCCGCATACGCTCCATTGACTGGAGCAACAAGGCCGCTTCGTCGGTACCGTCGATGTCCGTGGTGACCTTGCGCAGGTCGCCGGCGGCGATTTTTTCCGAGCTGCCGAGTGCCTGGCTAATGGGGCCTGCCAGACTGACGATCAATCGCCAGGCGAGGGTCAGCGTATACAAGAGCGACATGACCAGTACGATGCCGATCACCAGTTTGGCACTACTGTAGGCGGCTTCAGCGGCAGCCGAGGCATGCGCTTTGGCATCGTCGTTTATCGTTTCAATCTTCTTCAACTGCTCCTTGATCTGGTCGGCGGTCGCAACCATTTTGCCCATGACGAGTTCCTGGGCATTTTCGTGTTTGCCATCCTTCAAAAGGTTATAACTGGCTTCCGTATCTGCACTGTACGTGGCAAATAGCTTAACAATGGTGTCGATCGCTGCTTGTTCCGCGTCAGTCCCTATCAGGGGGCGATACAATTCGATTGCCGAATGGAACTGTTTCTGTTTTTGCTGAGTGCTGGCATAGGCTTCGGGCAGTTTTGCCTGATCTACCGACAACAGGCGGACGACGTCGGTCCTGGTGTTTGAGAACGCCAAGGCTATATCGTCACCCAGAGCGATGCCGGGCAAGGCATCATTTTCGATTTTCTGCCCTTCTTCCCTTACCTGGGCGATCTGCATCAGGCTGAAAAGACCCAACATCAAGACAATCAGGACGATCGAGGCGAAACACACCAGCACCCGATTGGCGATTTTCATTTTTCGCAGCAAAATGTATTACCTCGATTCAATAGTCAAAAACTGGAATATGGTGAGATGACCGGAGGCTTCCGGGAGGAGTTGGGTCAGGGCAGATGGTTTTCGATCACACATTGCCTGAACACTCCAGGCAAAAGGCGTTGGGGCTTGCCTACTAAAAAACCCTGCATCCATGCCGCCGCGCAGTTCATCAAGCGCTCAGTATCACTCTCAAACTCCACGCCCTCGGCTATCACATGAGGTGCTAATGTTTTGCACAGCCCCACTAGATGCCCGAATGCCTGGTCAGCCACTTCGCAAGTCCTTGCGCGTTGTAAATAGCCCTTGTCAATTTTTATAATGTCTGGAGATGCCGCGCGGATGAATTCGAGGGTGCTGAACCCGGAACCAAAATCGTCCACAGCCAACAGGCAACCTAATCGGCGCATGCGAATAACAAAGTCTGCAGCGGCCGTGTTATTTGAAGAGGCGCTTTCGGTTATTTCAATAACCAGTCTTTCAGCTAGCCCGGGCTCGGCTTCCAGCTGTGAAATGATGCGATTCCATTTTTCGTCCAGCACTGCACTTTGTGCAGATATATTGCAACCCAGCCGTATCTCTGGATAATCGCGCAGCATGTTGATAACGCTCGACACGACGCAATGATCGAGCGTCCTTATGCATTTTCTGCCTTCCAGGATAGGAAAGGGGTTGAGCTTCATGGGGCCATCGCAGTGCCTCAGCAGCCCCTCGTAGTACAAATTCGTCTTCGTCCCGACAGACATGATCGGTTGGAATGCGAGGAAAAAATGACCTTGCGCCAGCTCATCGTAGAACCAGTGAGCGAAATCTGGCGTTTCCTCGGAGTCAACGCTGCAGAACTCCAAGCCGTAATCTATATCTGCGTGAGAGACCATGAGTATCCCCTCCCCGGTAACAGGCACCTGTGCACTTAATGGGTCAGGGTTCTCAACAGCGATGTCGAGCCCATACGGCGAAATTAAACGGCTCACACTCGCATGTATTCTAAAAAAGCCGGCCTACTGCTTGTCAAACAGAAATGCCCGTGCTTGTCCCCCTTGGGCGGGCATGCGAGGCGGCCTATATGAACTAGTCATGCGCAGTCTCCCGGGCGATGATTACACCGGTGCTCTACCTTGCCTAGTGTCTTGAGATTCTTTTATGATGTCCTCTCGCGCAGATCACTCTTTCATCATGTTGGCGTGTGCGGTAAGTTTTCAATAAAGATACTCAGGGTGAGCAATGTTTAAGATTTCAGCGAATGCATCTACTAACATTGCCCAGGCGATCTTGATGAGGCACTCCAGGATAGAAAGTCTTTTTGAGGCTTATAAGGTGCAACTGTCCGAGTCGGCCGCACCTCACCCATTGGATTTTGCCCTGGCCTATCGTTTCTTCACTGAAGCCCATGAGTGCACGGGGGACGTTGATGTGGGGCTTGTCGCCTACCAATACGCCAGGCCCTATTTCTTTGGTGTACCCGGCTACTCGGTGATGTCCAGCGCGACTATTGGAATCGCGCTGGAGCGCTTGGTCAAATATTATCCGCTGATCGCCGACTCATCATTCCTCAGTCTGGATGAGCAGAACGGAACTCTTGTAATCAGTGTGCATGCCCATAGCCTGTCTGGTACCCAGGTCCCTCGATATATTATTGATGCGGCAGCGGCGGCTATTCTCGGTGTCATTCATTGGCTTGGGCATCTTGTGAATATCCAGCCATGTCGGGTGGAACTGCCTTATCCCGAACCGGCTGATACGAAAAATTTGCAACAGTTGTTGGGTAGTCACATAACATTCGGGGCTTCCCATCTTAGTCTGTCGTTCAATAGCGATATAAAAAATGCGCCAGTGTTTACTGCGAATTCCGCATTTGAAGATATTCATTGCAGGTATGCAGATGCGCTGCTGGAAGAGAGAATAAACGGGTCGTTGGTTGAAAAGGTTCGCTCAGCGTTTTCCGCAGGCGTTGCCGAGGGGAAATTACCCTCGCTTCAGGAGGTGGCGTTCACCCTGCGCATGAGCATGCGAACACTGCAAAAATCTCTGGAGCGCGAAGGCGTCACGTTCTCTGAACTGCAGGAGGATCTACGCAAGGAAATTGCCAGTAATCTGCTGTCCATTTCCACATTGAGCCTGAAGAAAATCTCCTCGATACTGGGGTTTTGCCAGGCAAGCAGCCTGCACAAGGCCTGCCGGCGTTGGTTTGGCTCATCACCTGGCCAGCTCAGGGCAGGAAAATCCAAACATCTGCAGGCTTGCTGAGTTATCCATGTCGACAATCGCCCCCTCTTGCGCCCAAGTGGTCCTCAGACTCAAGGAACTGGCGCCTCCCACCTCTCATCAAGTTGATAGCCTGTATGTCGGTTTAAGCGGTATGGCAGCAGACGGACATCGCGTGAATGTCGAGGACATTTCCAGTTTTGTGGATTGTCTTCAGGCCGAGGCAGAGTATCCCGACATCGGCCTGGGTTGTTATGAGCTGTTCCATCCAGGTCAACTGCACTCTCAGCTCTACCCCATGATGTCCAGCGCTACGCTGGGTGAAGCACTCACGATGCTTGCTCGGTATTCATCACTGTTATCCGATGGGGTGCCGATGGTCATCCTGGAGGAAGCCGACTCCTACAGTATTGTGTTCCTGAGGTTGGAGTTGTTGGGCCTGTGCAGGTCCTATATCGATTGTTTTCTGTCGACGATTATGGCCATCGCCCATTGGTTGCACCCCTTGCACCGGGTGGTGCCGGTTGCGGCGACTTTCAGTTATGACGCGCCGCCTGACCGCACCGGGCTGGAGGCTCTTTTCGGCAAGAACCTGACGTTTTCCAGCCTCGTCAACAAAGTCACCTTTTCTGCCAGGGACTGGCACCAGAAGTTATCAACCGCCTCGACCGAGTTGAAGTTGCATCATGAGAGCCTGGTCAACTCGGAGCTTCAGCAGTTTGCGGTGAAGGTGTCGTCGGTGGTGAAAAATCATATTGTGGTGGGGTTGGCAAAGGGCATCGTCGTTTCCCTTGAGGGTATTGCGAGCGTGCTGAACCTGAGCCCACGCATGCTGCGCAATCGACTGGATGAGGAACTGACCGGCTTCAGGGAGTTGCTGGACGAGTGCCGTTTCCAGTTGGCCAGGCACTTGATCGCCGCGACGGATCAGAGTTCGGCGACGATTGCGCAAACGCTGGGGTTCAATGAGGTCAGCAGTTTTTATCGAGCCTGCAATCGCTGGTTCGGCTGTTCTCCCGGTTCCTACCGCCTGAAATCGGCCCCGCGTGCAATCGGCTAGTGCTGCGCCTCATCGGTATCACTGGCAAACAACCGCGCCAATTCCACCCGCGCTTCCTGCGCGGTCTGCATGACCTTCGACCGGTCACCACGTACCAGGTGCTGGGCTGTCAGGGTCTCTTCGTCATGGGCCATGAACTGCTGGATCCGACGCTCCGCCTGGGCCGAACCCAGGCCCAGGCCCTCCAGGGCACGACGGGTCATTTCCAGGCTTGAGTAATAGGTTTCGCGCACCGGCTCTGCGCCGGCATCGAGTAATTGATGCACATGCTGGCGGTTACGGGCGCGGGCCAGGACCTTGACCTGTGGATACAGGCGTTGCACCGCTTGTGCGGTCTTCACCGCCTGTTCCGGATCATCCAGCGCGACGATGAAGTACTCGGCTTCACCCACCTTGGCGGCGCTGAGGATCTCCGGGCGCATCGGGTCGCCGTAGAACACCGGAACATGCTCGAAGTTGCGCGTCATCTCGATGGTGTCGACCGAGGTGTCCAGGCCAATGAAGGGTATGCCCTGGGCATGCAGGATCCGCGCGACGACCTGGCCGACACGGCCCATGCCGGCGATGACTACGCGAGGGCCGTCGCTCTTGATCGTCTTGAGTTCTTCCGGTACGTCGCGAGTTGGCGGTGGTGGCGTCTTGATGAAGCGGGCGCAGGCCATCAGCAGCAGCGGGGTGGCGGCCATCGACAAGGTGATGGTCATGATCAGTGTGTCGTAGGTCCGGGTGTCGAACAGGCCGAGGTTCTGGCCGAGCTTGAACACCACGAACGCGAACTCGCCGCCCGCGGCCAGCACCACGCCCAGACGCAGGGCTGCGATGCGCGACAGCCCACCGGCCATGCGCCCGACGAACATCAGCAGGGGCAGCTTGATGGCGATCAGCAGCAGGGTCAGACCGATGATCAGGCCCGGATTTTCGAACAGCAGCGGCAGGTTTGCGCCCATGCCCACGCTCATGAAGAACAGGCCCAGCAGCAAGCCTTTGAACGGCTCGATCTGCGATTCCAGTTCGTGGCGGTATTCCGAATCGGCCAGCAGCAGGCCAGCCAGGAACGCGCCGAGGGCCATCGACACCCCGGCCAGTTCCATCAGCCAGGCGGTGCCGATCACCACCAGCAGCGCGGTGGCGGTGGCGACTTCCGGCAGGCGGGTGCGTGCCACGGCGCGGAACAGCGGACGCAGCAGGTAGCGACCACCGACCACCACCACGGCGATGCTGCCGAGCACTTTAAGGCCGTGGACCAGGCCGCTTTCACCGGTTTCCTGTACGCCGGTGACGGCCAGCAATGGCACCAGGGCAATCAGTGGGATGGCGGCGATGTCCTGGAACAGCAGGATGGCGAAGGCGAGTCGACCGTGGGGGCTGTTCAACTGGCGGCTTTCGGCCAGGCTCTGGAGGCCCAGTGCGGTTGACGACAGGGCCAGGCCCAGACCCAGTACGAGCGCTGCTTGCAGGCTCTGGCCGAAGGCGATCATGGCCACGGTGCCGATCACCAGTCCGGTCAGCAGCACTTGCGCCAGGCCGACGCCGAACACCGCCTTGCGCATCAGCCAGAGGCGTTTGGGCGACAGTTCCAGGCCGATGATGAACAGCAGGAACACCACACCCATCTCGGAGAAATGCGCGACGTGTTCGGCGTTGCCCATCAGCTTCAGCACTTGCGGACCGATGAGCACGCCGGCCAGCAGGTAACCGAGCACGGCACCGAGTTGAAGGCGCTTGGCCAGGGGGACGATGATGACGGCGGCCATCAGGAAAATGACCGAGGCCTGCAGCAGACTGCCTTCGTGTGGCATGGGAGCATTCCCTTTCTTCAGTAAGACGGTAAAAACCCGCCAGCAGTACAGCCTGGCGGGTCAGTGTTCGGCGGGATCAGCTCAAGGTACGTTGTGGGGCCTTGTGCACCATGGTGTAGGCATAGTCCACGCCCATGCCGTAGGCGCCGCTGTGCTCGCGCACCAGGTCCATCACCGCATTGTAAGTGTCCTTGTGTGCCCAGTCGCGTTGGTATTCGAGCAGCACTTGCTGCCAGGTGACCGGGATCGCGCCAGCCTGAATCATGCGCTGCACGGACATGTCATGGGCTTCCTGGGTGGTGCCGCCGGACGCGTCGGTGACGATGTACACCTCGTAGCCTTCAGCCAGGGCTTCCAGGGCCGGGAAGGTCAGGCAGACCTCGGTCCACAGGGCGGCCATGATCAGTTTCTTGCGACCGGTGGCCTTCACCGCCTCCACCAGTTTCTTGTCTTCCCAGGAATTCATCGAGGTCCGCTCGATCGGCTTGGCGCCCGGATTTACGGCCAGCAGTTCCGGCCAGATGTAGCCGCTGAAGCTTTCGGTTTCGACCGAGGTATAGATCGTCGGTACGTTGAAGATTTTCGCCGCCTTGGCCAGGCCGACCGTGTTGTTCTTCAGGGTCTGGCGGTCGATCGACTGCACGCCGAAGGCCATTTGTGGCTGGTGGTCGATCAGGATCAGGGCGGAGTTGGTTGGGTTCAGCAGTTCGCGGTTGGACATGATTGAGTTCCTTTTAAGTCGATAAAGTGAGTGAAGCGGATTCGGCACCGGCCTGGCGTTTTGCTCAGTGGCTGCGGTATGGGTGTAGTTTGAGGCTGAGTCTTGATAGAGACAATCTGGCAAAAATGAGAATGATTGATTCCAAAACAGGGACAATATTTTCGAAGCTTTCCTGAGGGCTGAAAAGGCTCCGAGCGGACGTTTGCGTGGGGCATGGCAGAGAAGGGAGGGGCGCTGGACGCGCGGTGAGCAAAGCGTGACAGGCCAGGACGGCCTGTCACGTCGATTGCTGCGGGATCGGGCGTTACGCCTGGAAATCCTTGAGCAGTTGATCGGCGATACGCAGGCTCAGGGCGGCACCGGTCAGCGTCGGGTTCACGCAGGACGACGACGGCATCACGCTGGTACCGGCGATGAACAGATTAGCGTGGTCATGGGTGCGGCAGTCGCGGTCGACCACCGAGTTCTTCGGATCGTCACCCATGATCGTGGTGCCCATGATGTGCTGGCGGTTCTGGAAGCCCACGTCGGTGCTGAGAATGTCGGCGTCGAGCAGTTTGGCGAACTGCTTGAAGTCCTCCAGGGCCTTTTCCTTGCCGGCGTGCCAGTAGTCCGGAACGCTGTAGTAGATCTCCGGCACCGGCAGGCCGATGGCGTCGAACTTGGTCTTGCTCGGCGTGACGCGGTTTTCCGGCAGCGGCAGGGTTTCGAAGTCCACCGCCCAGTTCAGCGAGCGCGCCGACTGCAGGCGGATCTGCTCGTCGAGCTTCGAGCCGAGTACGCCCTTGGCGATCAGGCTGCTGGTGATCTGCGAGGTCGGCACGGTGTTGCGCACCTTGATCTTGTAGCTCGGGTAGTCCTTGCGGAACCCACCGTCGCGGCTGTTCAGGTACACCAGCAATTGGGTCGGGCCTTCGCCGGGCCACATGTCTTCCTGGGTCATCACGTTCATGCTGATGCCGGTGTGGTCCATGAGGTTGCGGCCGACCTGGTCGGAAGCGTTGGCGATGCCGTTCGGGTATTTGTCGGAGGTGGACATCAGCAACAGCTTCGGCGATTCGATGCCGTAGGCCGCCAGTACGAAGTAGCGCGCGGTCAGGCGGTGCTGGGTCTTGTCCGGGCGCATGTACCAGATCGCGGTGATCTTGCCGTCGTCGCCCGCTTCGATCTTGTACACCACCGAGTTGTCCAGCAGCTTGGCGCCATGGCGTTCGGCTTCGTCGATGTGCATCGAGCCGTCGTACTTGGCGGCAATCGGGCAGACCGGGTTGCAGTTGTTGTTGCCCGCGCACGGTGGGCGCTTGCCATAGGGGCGGGTGGCCCGGCCGTTGGGTTCGAGGATCGGGTTGTAGCCGCCCTTGCTCAGCATCGTCGACAGGCGCTTGAACATGTAGCTCGGCTTCAGGCCTTCCATCGGGTAGGGGATCGAACGCGGCGGGAAGGCTGCGCCGCCCTGGCCGCTTTCGTCCTGGCCGTCGACGCCGGACACGCCCAGTTCGGTTTCGGCGCGGGCGTAGAAGGGTTCCAGTTCGTCGTAGCTGATCGGCCAGTCACGCCCGCGCCCGTACAGGCTGTTGAGGCGGAAGTCGTTGGGCAGCATGCGCCACAGCGATGAACCGAAGTGCCAGGTGGTACCGCCGACCACCCGCAGGTAGGAAGTGTTGTATTTGACCGGGCCGATCTGCTGCAGGTAGTCGCCATAGGTGGACGGCGCGTGTGGCAGGCTCGGATACGGCGAGCCGGCGCCCTGCAGCTTGGCGTTGGCCAGCGACAGCTTGACCGGCGCATTGCGGAAGGTTTCGACGATGTCGCGACGGTTTACCCGTGGACCGGCCTCGAGGACGATCACGGATTTGTTGGCCTTGGCCATTTCGGCGGCGATCAGGCCGCCCATCACGCCGGAGCCGATGATGACCACGTCGGCGTCGTAAGCAGCGCTGCTCATAGTGTGAAGTCCTGTTTAGCGGTTGGCTTGTTGCCCCAGGAGTCGGGGCCGCCGCCGTAAGTCGGAATGGCGAGGATGCCGTGGGTCGGGCTGTACATCAGTGCTTCGGCGTAGCTGATCAACTCGGCATCGGCGAGTTCGCCGACGATGCCCAGGTACCAGGCCGAAATGATGCTGGTGGCGGTCGCTTTCAACGACGCATCCGCACCGGGTTGGGCCAGGTATTCGTCGACGTGCTTGAAACCCTGGCTGGCGATCAGTTGGCGCAGGGCATCGACGTTGCCGCTGAAGTTCGGCGCACGCTTGCTCAGGGCGCGGTAGTAACGCGCCGCCAGTATCGGGTTGACCGGGCGGCTGACGAGGAACTGCGACAGGGTGATGAAGTCCTGGTCGTCGGCGGCCAGGACCGATTGCCATGGCGCGAGGCTGCCGACCATGGCGGCCAGGCCCAGGGTCACCGAGCCGCGCAACAGGCTGCGGCGGGACAGGGTGTGGGCGGGTATTTGCTTGTCAGTCATCGAAGTTTCCATGGTTCAGGCCTCCAGGCGCCGGCGACGAGCCTTGAGCCTGAACAGCGCCAGGATGACCAGCAGGCCGAGAATGATCAGGCCCGGCACGCTGTACTGCGCCAGGGCGGCGAGCGGTGCCTTGGGACCGCCTTCGCGCACGCGCGCCACGTCGGCGGCGGTCACGGTGGTTTCAGGGTTGCCGTAGCGGGTCAGTACATAGTTGCTGACTTCGGCGATCTCCTGGTCGTTGAGACGATCGGTGTACAGCGCCTCGGGGCCGAAGCCCGGCATGTCGATGGCGACACCGTCGACGGTGCGGTGTACGCCGTAGACGATGGTCGCGATCAGGTTGTCGGCACGGCTGGTGGTGGTGTTGTGGAACAGTGATGGGTACTCGCGGTTGCCCTGGCCGTTGGCCTGGTGGCAGTTGGCGCAGGTGCCGCTGAAAATGTGCCAGCCCGGGTTGTCCTGCGGGTTGCCGCCGCGCAGGGTCAGTTCGTCGCTGGAGGCCTGGCCGAAGGTGTGGCGCGCTTGGCGCTCACCGCTGGCGACCGGGGTGGTCTGCAGCAGGTAGGCGGCGATGGCCTTGAGGTCGTCCTCGCCCAGGTATTGCAGGCTGTGCTCGACGGCTTCGGCCATTGGACCGGCGGCCTGGGCCTTGCCTTCGACATGGCCGGTGCGCAGGTAGGCGACGAGCTCGTCGCTCGACCAGGCGCCGATGCCGCTGATCTTGTCCGAAGTGATGTTCGGCGCGTACCAGGCGCCCAGCGAACCGCCGGCGAGCGCCTTGTCGTTGTTGGCGGCCATCAGCCCGTTACGTGGTGTGTGGCAGGTGTCGCAGTGGGCCAGCGCGTTGACCAGGTAGTCGCCACGGTTGACCTGGGCCGACTTGGCCGGATCCGGGGCGAAGCGTTTGTCGCTGTGGAACAGGGCGTTCCAGCCGAGCATCGAGGCGCGGATGTTGAAGGGGAAGTCCAGTGTCGTCTTGGGACTTGGCGTATCCACCGGCGGCACTTCATGCATGAAGTATTTGTACAGCTCGGCGATGTCGCTGTCGGTCATCTTCGCGTAGGCGGTGTAGGGCATCGCCGGGTACAGGTGAGTGCCGTCCGGCGTGGTGCCGTCGCGTACGGCGCGGGCGAAGTCCGCCTCGCTGTAATTGCCGATTCCGGCTGTTCTGGACGGCGTGATGTTGGTCGAGTAGATGACGCCCATCGGCGAATTCAGCGGGTAGCCGCCGGCAAACGCCTTGCCGTCAGCGCGGGTGTGGCAGGCCACGCAGTCGGCGGCCACCGCCAGGCGTTTGCCCGGCGAAGCGTTGGCGTCGAGTGCCTCGGCCTGGGCGCCCAGGCTGATGGTCATCAGGGCCAGCCAACCTGCCAGGGTCTTGCTCATGGATCTTGCCTTCTGCACGCCAGGCAATAGCCGACCCATCCTTTGCGGATGCATGTGTAACTCCTCACGGTTTGACGTGCGTGGGTGACACCTCGACTCCTGTCACTTTCATGACTGAAATAGTGTCGTATGACGTCGTATGTTTGCGATTAATATTTCACATGCTGTAACATTTGGCTACGACTATGGCAAAAGGCCATTACGTATTTGTTTCATCGGATAGCTCTGTAACGCATGTTTCAGAGTTTTGTGGTCCGCCGGCGTCGTGCGCATGAGGGGTCGGCGAGAAAGGAATTGATCCGAGCAAGCTTGAGGGGAAAAGAGCGATTCGGCTTGTACGTTTGTGCTGTGGTACGACGTCATTGGCCGAAAAACTCGCCATGTGCCCGTGGTGCCCGTGCTTTTGTCGGGCGCACGCAGCGATGGAATCCCTACACCGGCCCGCCACCTGGCCGTACGCGGGGGCAGGGAAACGCACACATGAAAAGGGCCACTCGACCCGTACCCACAAGGATCCACCGATGAACTGGCTCAATGATGCAAAGCTTTCGACCAAACTGATCACCTCCTTTTTCCTCTGCACCCTGATCACGCTCGCCGTGGGCATGTTGGGCATCAGTGGCGTCTCCGCGTTGTCGGCGCGCCTGCAGGCGGTGTTCAACAACAACCTGGTGTCGGTCGCCAACACCTCGCAGACCAAGACCAAGGCGGTCGGTCAGACCCGTGACATGTATCGGTTGTATGTCGCCACCGCCGGCAATGCCCCGCAGAGCCTCAAGGATGAGTTCCTGGCTTCGATGAAGGCCAACCAGTTGGCCAGCGAGCAGGCATTCGCTGCCTATCGCAAGGGCAAGCTGGCTGATGACGAGCGTATCGCCGGCGACCAGATGGCGCGCGACTGGCCGGTCTACCAGGCGCTGGTACAGCGCTATGTGGCGTTGATGGCGGCGGGCGACCTGGAGAATGGCCGGGTCCTGTTGCTGGGCGATCTGCAACTGGCCTACCGCAAGGTGATGGATCAGTTGACCATCATGATCGACTCCAATGACCGCCAGATCCGCGAAGATGCCCAGGCGGCGACGCTCCAGGAGGCAAGCGCCAGGACGCTGCTGTACAGCGGTATTGTCATCGCTTTCATTGCGGCCCTGCTGTTGGGCTTCTTCATCAGTCGCCTGATCAGCCGGCCAATCTCTACGGCCGTGTTGTGCGCGCAGCGTATTGCCGAGGGCGATCTGACCCAGCGCATCACCAGTCATGGCCGCGACGAGGCCGGTCAGTTGCTCCAAGCCCTGAGTGGCATGCAGGATAGCCTCAAGGCCACCATCCAGCAGATCGCCAGCGCCGCCGACCAGTTGGCCTCCGCCGCCGAGGAGCTGACGGCGGTCACCGATGACGGCAGCCGGGCGCTGACCCGCCAGAACGACGAAATCCAGCAGGCCGCCACGGCGGTGACGCAAATGACCTCGGCGGTCGAGGAAGTGGCGCGCAATGCCGTTTCGACCTCGTACGCTTCGCAATCGACCAGCACGCAGGCCAGCAGCGGACGCGATCAGGCCCGCAGTGCGGTGCAGGCGATCAACAACGCCACTCAGGAAATCACCTCGTCCACCGGCCTGGTCAAGGATCTGGCCGTGCAGGTACGCGATATCGGCCAGGTGCTGGATGTGATCCGTGGGATTGCCGAACAGACCAATCTGCTGGCGCTCAACGCGGCCATCGAGGCGGCCCGTGCGGGTGAGCAGGGGCGGGGTTTCGCGGTGGTCGCGGATGAGGTGCGGGCCCTGGCGGCGCGGACCCAGGCATCCACCGGCGAAATCGAGACCATGATCCATTCGATGCAGGATCGTGCCGACAGCGCGGTTGACGCGATGGGCAAGAGCCAGGCGCTGGTGACCGAGACGCAGGACCTGGCTCGGGCGGCGGGCGCGGCACTGGAGCAGATTGCCGACGGCATCTCGCAGATCAATGACCGCAACCTGCTGATCGCCACGGCATCGGAGGAGCAGGCTCATGTGGCCCGCGAGGTGGATCGCAACCTGGTGAATATCCAGGATCTGTCGACCCAGACGGCGGCTGGCGCCCACCAGACCAACGCGTCAAGCCAGGAACTGTCGAACCTGGCCCTGTCCTTCAACTCGCTGGTCAGCCGTTTCCGGCTCTGAGTCCATCGCGCGGGTTCGATCCGGCCTCGGGTCGAACCCGGCGGCTAATGCCGGGCGCCTTACTCCTGAGTCGGAGACAGCCGCGCTTCCAGTTCCGCGACCTTCGCTTCCAGGCTTTCCAGGCGCGCACGCGTACGGGCCAGAACCACCATCTGGCTGTCGAACTCTTCCCGGCTGACCAGATCCAGCTTGCTGAAACCGCTCTGCAGCAGGGCCTTGAACTGGCTTTCGATTTCGTTGCGCGGCAACGGGCTTTCGCCACTGAACAGGCGGGAGGCTTGGCCGCTCAGGGCGTCGAGGAAGGCTTTGGGCGCGAGCATGGTGTGGATTTCCGGATACAGGTCGCTGCAGTGTACCACGCAGTGTCTATAGTGATTTCTGTCGGCAGCGATGCACGATTTTTGCGCAACGTGCCGGGCGCTCACGCACCGTTGTTGTGCGTGTGGTGCGGGTACGCGACGGATTTTCCTGCAATGTGACGGGCAAAAGCTTGAAAACAATGGATTTTGCAGAGATGGCAAGGTTTCTGCTTAGTCGGTTATGACCCATGCACTGATGCAGTCGCCGTGACCAGGCAGTGCGGTCGGAGCCGTCAATCAAGGCTGCGCCGGCAACGGTTAGCGGATGTCGGCAAGCTGATCAGGGCCGACGATGCGTTACAAAGCCAGGCACTGCGCTTAGACTTGAGTCGGGTTTGTTTTCCTGGGGCAAGTCCACCAATTCGGGAGAAAGTTTCATGAAGCTAGTCACTGCCATCATCAAGCCGTTCAAGTTGGACGATGTGCGCGAGTCGTTGTCCGAGATCGGCGTGCAGGGCATTACCGTCACTGAGGTCAAGGGCTTCGGTCGGCAGAAAGGTCACACCGAGCTGTATCGCGGCGCGGAATACGTGGTCGACTTCCTGCCCAAGGTGAAGATCGATGTCGCCATTGACGACAAGGATCTCGACCGGGTCATCGAGGCGATAACCAAGGCCGCCAACACCGGCAAGATCGGTGATGGCAAGATCTTCGTGGTCAATCTGGAACAGGCTATTCGCATCCGTACCGGCGAAACCGATACCGACGCTATCTAAGCCGACCAAACCCCAACGCCCCAGGAGAAAACAATATGACTCTGCGTAAATTCGCAGGGCTAGGAGCCCTGTTGTCCCTCGTAATGCCGGCCCTGGCCATGGCGGCGGACCCGGTACCGGCTCCAGTCCTCAATTCCGGCGACACCAGCTGGATGCTGACTTCCACAGCCCTCGTGCTGTTCATGACCATTCCAGGCCTCGCGCTGTTCTACGGCGGCATGGTGCGGTCGAAAAACATTCTTTCCGTGATGATGCAGTGCTTCGCCATTACCGGTCTGATCACCATCCTGTGGTTCATCTATGGCTACAGCATGGCGTTCGATACCACCGGGATGGAAGCCGGCGTCGTCAACTACAACTCCTTTGTCGGCAGCCTGGCCAAGGCCTTCCTCGCCGGTATCACGCCAGCGAGCATTACCGGCCCGACGGCGTTGTTCCCTGAGGCGGTGTTCGTCACCTTCCAGATGACCTTTGCGATCATCACTCCGGCGTTGATCGTCGGTGCGTTCGCCGAGCGGATGAAATTCTCCGCGATGCTGATCTTCATGGGCATCTGGTTCACCCTGGTCTATGCGCCGATCGCGCACATGGTCTGGAGCGGTCCGGGTTCCCTGCTGGGTGACTGGGGCGTGTTGGACTTCGCGGGCGGCACCGTGGTGCACATCAACGCCGGTATTGCAGGTCTCGTGGCCTGTCTGGTGCTGGGCAAGCGCAAAGGCTTCCCAACCACCCCGATGGCACCGCACAACTTGGGTTACACCCTGATCGGCGCAGCCATGCTGTGGGTCGGCTGGTTCGGCTTCAACGCCGGTTCCGCCGCTGCGGCCAACGGTACCGCCGGCATGGCGATGCTGGTGACCCAGATCGCCACCGCCGCCGCCGCACTGGGCTGGATGTTCGCCGAGTGGCTGACCCACGGTAAGCCAAGCGCACTGGGCATCGCCTCGGGCGTAGTGGCCGGCCTGGTTGCCATTACCCCGGCTGCCGGTACTGTCGGCCCGATGGGCTCGCTGATCATCGGCCTGGCGGCCGGTGTGGTGTGCTTCTTCTGCGCCACCACCCTGAAGCGCAAGCTGGGCTACGACGATTCCCTGGACGCCTTCGGCGTGCACGGTATCGGCGGTATCCTCGGCGCGATCCTGACCGGTGTATTCGCTGCACCGTCGATGGGTGGCTTCAACGCCGCGACCACCGACATTGCCGCCCAGGTCTGGGTTCAGTGCAAGGGTGTCGGCTTCACCGTCCTCTACACCGCAGTCGTCACCTACGTGATCTTGAAAGTCCTGGATGTGGTGATGGGCCTGCGTGTGACCGATGAAGAAGAATCGGTCGGTCTGGACCTGGCACAACACAACGAGCGCGGCTATAACCTCTGAGCGCGTTGAAAAAATATGCCCGGCTTGCCGGGCATTTTTTTGTCTGGGTTTTGTCAACGTGAAGAGGGTTGAAAGGATTTATCCAAGGGCATTGCGGACAAAACATCGAAGCCCGCTGCCATGGGACGATTACTTACAGCATGGCAGGCGTATTAGGCGCTTTGCTTTTTTCCTGAGCGCGCTAGAATGCGCGCCGATGGGCGGAGAACTGTATGTGGCAACAGACACTGATTACCTTGCGGGCCCGGCCCCGGGGCTTTCATTTGGTGACCCAGGAGTTGCTCGCCGGCTTGCCTGAACTCCAGGCATGTCGCGTCGGTCTGTTGCATCTGTGGCTGCAACATACCTCGGCTTCGTTGACCATCAACGAGAATGCCGATCCGGCGGTTCGCCGCGACTTCGAACGTTTTTTCAACCGATTGGTCCCGCAAGGTGGCCTCGAGTATGAACACAACGACGAAGGTGCGGATGACTTGCCGGCGCACTTCAAGGCCAGTTTACTAGGCTGTCAGTTGACCTTGCCGGTCACGGCGGGGCGGCTGGCGCTGGGTAGTTGGCAGGGCGTTTATCTTGGCGAGCACCGCGATCAGGGTGGTGCTCGTAAAGTCCTTGCCACCCTTCAGGGTGAATGGGCTTGAGCCGCTGGTCTCCAGCGGATGTTGATTTTTTCCAGCGGCCTTCGACAGTCGGCATGGCTGGTCTATAACTAATCTGCTTTTCGCAAGTCATGAGGTAGAACATGAGCGACGATGATCTGGAAAATGATGACCTCGAAGTAGGCGACGAAGACGAGACCGAAGAAGGCCTGGAAGCGTCTGCAGAAGACGTGGACGTGGCGGACGACGATGGCGGCGATGCCCCTGCCCCGACCGCCAAGGGCAAGGCCAAGGCTGCGGTATCGATCGACGAATTGCCCAGTGTCGAGGCCAAGAACAAGGAGCGTGATGCTCTGGCACGTGCCATGGAAGAGTTCCTGGCGCGCGGTGGCAAGGTGCAGGAAGTGGAGGCCAATGTGGTCGCCGATCCGCCCAAGAAGCCGGATAACAAGTACGGCAGCCGACCTATCTGAGTGTCGCTTCATGCTTGCTGAAAAAGCCCGCCGTCGCTGCGGGCTTTTTCATGTCTGCAGAATGGCTGGAGCTGGAGCAGAGGTTTGAACGAAAGCAGTGGCGAGGGGACAAGCCCCCCTTCCCACAAAGCGTCAGGAGCGTGCAGGCTGGCGGTTCCAGGCGGCGAGCAGGGCTGGCAGTTCGGTGAGGCTGCGAATCTCGGCGTCCGGGTGGCGCTCGGCTTCCCAGGCCTTGCCCGTGGGGTTGTACCAGACCGCCCGCAGCCCAGCCTGCTGAGCCCCGGCGATGTCGTCACCCGGATGATCGCCGATATGCACCGCCGCGCTGGCTGAGATATTGCCGCCGCGGGACAGGGCTTCGTGGAACAGCCGTGAATCCGGCTTGGCGATGCCGATATCCTCGGCACACAGTGCAAAGCGAAAGTAGTCGGCCAGACCCAGGCGGCGCACATCGGCGTTGCCGTTGGTGACCACGCCCAGGGCAAAGCTGCGGCCCAGAACCTCCAGGGTCGGCTCGACCTCCGGGAACACCTCGATCTGGTGTCGGGCGTGGATGAACACCTCGAACGCTTCCTCAGCCAGTGACGAGGCCTGCGCATGTGGATAACCGGCTTCTTCCAGGGCGTGGAACAACACCCGGCGCCGCAGGGCGCTGATACGGTGCTTGAGGGGCGGTTCCTGGAGCAGTATCCGTTCGCGAATCGCCCACAGGTGCTCGATCGGCACGCCGCCGAGGTCGGGGGCGTGTGCGGCCAGCCATTCGCGCAGTATGTTCTCCGCGCTGTGGATCACCGGAGCGGTGTCCCACAGGGTATCGTCGAGGTCGAAGGTGACCAGCTCAATCGTCATTGCGAGGAGTCCTTGCTGCGTTTGGCCCGTGGATGGGCGCTGTCATAGACAGTTGCCAGGTGCTGGAAGTCCAGATGGGTGTAGATCTGCGTGGTCTTGATGTCCGAGTGGCCGAGCAGTTCCTGCACGCCGCGCAGGTCCTGGGACGACTCCAGCAGGTGGCTGGCGAAGGAGTGGCGGAGCATGTGCGGGTGCAGGTTCTGTCCCAGCTCACGCTCGCCAGCGGCCTTGACCCTTAATTGAATGGCCCGAGGCCCGAGGCGCCGGCCCTGCTGGCTGACGAACACCGCATCGTCCGCCGGATTGCTCAGGGCGCGCAGTGGCAGCCAGGTCTGCAGGGCCTCGCGGGCCTTGCGTCCAATCGGCAGCACGCGGGTCTTGCTGCCCTTGCCGTGGACCTGGACCAGGCCGTCGGCCAGATCCAGCTGATCGAGGTTGAGCCCGGTCAGTTCCGACAGGCGCAGGCCCGAGGAGTAGAACAGTTCGAGGATCGCCTGGTCACGATGGGCGAGAAAGTCGTCCTCCACGGCGCCGTCGAGCAGTTGCTGGGCGCGATCGGTGTCGAGGGTCTTGGGTAGCCGGCGTTCGCCCTTGGGTGGGGCCAGGCCGGTGGCGGGGTCGTGATTGCACAGCCCTTCGCGATTGAGGTACTGGTACAGGCCGCGCACCGCCGACAGCAGTCGAGCCAGGCTGCGCGAGGATTGCCCCTGCTGGTGCAGGCGCGCGACCAGCCGGCGCAGGCGCTGGATGTCCAGGGCGGCCCAGCCGGCGACCTGCTCCTTCTCGCAGAAGGCCAGGACCTTGTTCAGGTCGCGGCGATAGGCTTGCAGGGTGTGTGGCGACACCTGACGCTCACTGCGCAGGTGCTCGCAGTAGGCGTCCAGTTGTCGTTCCATGGCTAGCGTACCGAGCGCAGGGAGTGGGTGAAGCGCGGGACGACCCGCCCGAGGACTTCGGCGATGTAGCTGAGAAACAGGGTGCCGACCGAACTCTTGTAGTGCTGCGGGTCGCGGCTGGCGATGGCGAGCACGCCATGCAGGCCCAGATGGCTGATGGCGACCACGGCAGTGGAGCCGATCTGCCGACGTTGTTCTTCGCCGAACAGGAAGTCCAGTTCGTGCTCGCGCAGGCTGCCGCTGACGCTCTTGCCTTCCGAGAGCAGCCCGCCGATTGCCTGCTGGGCTTCGGCGCCGCTGACCCAGCGACCCACCGGCATGGCGTTGTCGCTGAACAGGATCAGGCTGACGAAGGGCACCTGGAAGTCCTGGCGCAGGCTGTCCTCGACAGCGATCACCAGGTCGTCGAGGCTGGCGGCGTCCATCAGCGCGAGAATCAGCCGACGGGTCTTGTCGAACAGTCGGTCGTTGTCACGGGCGACGTCCATCAACTGGGACAGCCGATGACGCATCTCGATGTTGCGCTCGCGCAGGATTTTCATCTGCCGCTCGACCAGCGACACCGTATCGCCGCGCTGGTGCGGGATACGTAGCGCCGGCAGCAGTTCCTCGTGGTCGACGAAGAAGTTCGGATGAGCCTCCAGGTAGGCGGCCACGGTGGCCGCCTCCAGGCTCTGCTCTGGCAGTTCGTTGGGCTGTTCGGCTGGAGCCTGTGGCTGATCGCTCATGACATTCGCTCGCTTATAGACGCACTTGTCCTTCATACACCCGCACGGCCGGTCCGGTCATCACCACCGGCTGGCCGACACCCGCCCACTCGATGGACAGGCGTCCGCCGGGCAGGTCGATGGTGACCGGCGAGTCCATCCAGCCTTGGCTGATGGCGGCCACCGCCGCCGCGCAGGCGCCGGTACCGCAGGCCTGGGTTTCCCCGGCACCGCGTTCCCAGACGCGCAATTGTGCGCGGTGGCGGTCGATCACCTGGAGGAAACCGACGTTGACCCGTGCCGGGAAGCGCGGATGGTGTTCGATCTTCGGGCCCAGTTCGTGGACGGGAGCCGCATTGATATCGTTGACGCGCAGCACCGCATGGGGGTTGCCCATGGACACGGCGGCCAGTTCGACGGTGTGGCCATCGACGTCGAGCGGGTAGCTCAGGGCCTGGGCCTGGGCCTGGAACGGAATGTCCGCCGGCACCAGGCGCGGGGCGCCCATGTCTACGCTAATCTGGCCGTCCTGACGGACATCCAGCTCGATGATACCGCTCTTGGTCTCGACACGAATCCGGCGTTTGGCGGTCAGGCGCTTGTCCAGCACGAAACGGGCGAAGCAGCGCGCACCGTTGCCGCACTGTTCGACTTCCGAACCGTCGGAGTTGAAGATCCGGTAGCGGAAGTCCACCTCGGGATTGCTCGGCGCCTCGACAATCAGCAACTGGTCGAAACCGATGCCGGTATGCCGGTCACCCCATTGCTTGGCATGCTTGGGCTGGATGTGCGCGTGCTGGCTGACCAGGTCGAGGACCATGAAGTCGTTGCCCAGGCCGTGCATCTTGGTAAAACGCAGCAGCATGGGCTTACTCCGGCAACAGGCTTTCGCCGGCGTACAATTCGGCCAGCGTTTCGCGGCGACGGATCTCGATCACCTGCTCGCCATCCACCAGCACTTCGGCGGCGCGACCGCGAGTGTTGTAGTTGGAGCTCATGACAAAGCCATAGGCGCCCGCCGAATGCACGGCCAGCAGATCGCCTTCTTCCAGCGCCAGTTGACGGTCCTTGGCCAGGAAGTCACCGGTCTCGCAGATCGGGCCGACCACATCGTAGGTGCGCGGCTGTGCATCGCGTGGGCGCACGGCGGTGACGTTCATCCAGGCCTGGTACAGCGACGGGCGGATCAGGTCGTTCATCGCCGCGTCGACGATGGCGAAATCCTTGTGTTCGGTGTGCTTGAGGTATTCGACCCGGGTCAGCAGCACGCCGGCATTGGCGACGATGAAACGGCCGGGTTCGAACATCAGGGCCAGGTCGCGGCCAGCGGTACGCTCGCGCACGGCCTTGATGTAGTCGGCCACCAATGGCGGCTCTTCATCGCGATACCGCACGCCGACACCGCCACCGAGGTCGATGTGCTGCAGGTAGATGCCGCACTCGCCGAGGCGGTCGATCAGGCCCAGCAGGCGGTCGAGGGCATCGAGGAACGGATCCAGGCTGGTCAGCTGCGAGCCGATATGGCAATCGACGCCGAGCACTTCCAGGTTCGGCGACTGTGCCGCGCGAACATAGACTTCTTCGGCGTCGGCAATGGCGATGCCGAACTTGTTTTCCTTGAGGCCGGTGGAGATGTACGGGTGGGTGCCGGCATCCACGTCCGGGTTGACCCGCAGCGAGATCGGCGCACGTACGCCCAGCTCGGCGGCCACCTGTTGCAGGCGCTCCAGTTCTTCGGCGGATTCGACGTTGAAGCAGTGCACGCCGACTTCCAGGGCCCGTCGCATGTCTTCGCGGGTCTTGCCGACGCCGGAGAAAACGATCCGGTCGGCACGGCCGCCAGCGGCCAGTACACGTTCCAGCTCACCACGGGACACGATGTCGAAGCCGGCACCCAGGCGGGCCAGCAGGTTCAGCACGCCAAGGTTCGAGTTGGCCTTGACCGCAAAGCATACCAGGTGCGGTGTGCCCTCGAGGGCGTCGGCATAGGCGCGGTACTGCGCCTCGATATGGGCCCTCGAGTAGACATAGGTGGGCGTGCCAAAGCGCTCGGCAATGGCGGACAAAGCCGCGCCTTCCGCGAACAGTTCACCGTCGCGGTAGTTGAAAGCGTCCATGGTGATCCCTTACTCGTAGGTGTCGTGCTTGTGCGCTTTGCTTTGCGAGGACTTGGCCTGGTCGTTGGGGTTCTGGCTGTCATCAGGAAGATACAGTGGACCTTTTTGCCCACAGGCAGAGACCAGGCAAGCGATCGCGAGGAGCGCAGCAAGGGAAGAGATCAGGCGCTTCATGGCGAAATCCTTTGTAAAAGCATTGATTGCGCCCGAGTATACCGGCCACCCGGCGGCTTGCCTATGCGAGCCGCCAGCCGGACAGTGGCGGAGCGCTGATGGATGTCCGGGTGGCCGCCGGCTGGTTATGCTTTGCAAACATTCGGCAGCCCCCGTATCTTCGTTCGCTTGGAGTCACACGTTTTTTTCGAGGTTCGCACTATGAGTTTGAATGAAGCCCGTTTTCACGATCTGGTGGATAACACCCAGCAAAACCTGGAAGACGTCTTCGACGAGAGTGACCTGGATGTGGACCTGGAAAACTCCGCCGGTGTGTTGACCGTGAAGTTCGAGGACGGCAGCCAGCTGATCTTCAGTCGCCAGGAACCCCTGCGCCAGATGTGGCTGGCCGCGCGCTCTGGCGGTTATCATTTCGACTATGACCCGGAGAGCAGCCGCTGGGTTTGCGACAAGAGCGAGGAACTGCTCAGCGAGATCGTCGCCCGTGCGACCTGGGAGCAGGCCGGCGTCAAGCTGGACTTCGACGAGATCTGATGGTGACGCAGCAACCCGCTCCCGTGAGACCCGCCAAACCGCTCTACAGCAATGTCAGCCCGGCGGTACCTTCGCCCTGCGTGAGTCTTTGCCGGCTCGATGAGCAGAAAATTTGTATCGGCTGTTTTCGGCATGTCGAGGACATCCGCGAATGGCGATCGGCGGACGATGAGCGCCGGCGGGTGATCTGCGAGCGGGCCGGGGTGCGCAAGGCACAGGCCTGAGCAACGCGCTGTGGTTTGTGTATTGGTGCTGCTGTGGTAGTGTCCGGCTATGCCCCACACTGAAGTGGGGAGTGAGAACCCCGCCTTTCGTGGCGGGGTTTTGCTTTTATCGCGCAGAAAAAAGGAGTCTGCCTGGATCATGAGCACCGCACCTTCCATCATTCTCACCCGCCTCGACGTGCAGCGTCTGGAGCGCCTGATCGACAGCCTGGATGATTCACTGCCGGGTGTCGTCGCCTTGCAGGCCGAACTGGACCGCGCTGAAAGCGTCGTGGGGCACGAAGAAGTGCCGGCCGGTGTCGTAACCATGAATTCCCGGGTGCATTGTCGCGAGGAAGGCAGCGGCAAGGATTACCGCCTGACCCTGGTCTACCCCCAGGACGCCAATGCCGACGAAGGCCGGATCTCGATCCTCGCGCCGGTTGGCAGCGCCTTGCTCGGCTTGCAGGTGGGCCAGCACATCAACTGGCCGGCGCCGGGCGGCAAGACCCTGAAGCTGGCTCTGCTCGAAGTGGAATACCAGCCCGAAGCCGCTGGCGACTATCACCTCTGATCGGTTTCAGACCAGATCCAGCGCGATATTCAGCGAGCTTTCCAGCTCGGCCTTGTAGCGCAGGTGCAGATTGGTTGATCCCACCCCTTCGCCGACCAGGCCGCTGAGGTCCAGGTCGGTGATATAGCAGCGGTAGCGCTCGACCTCGCGCCGCTGGCCGACGATTTCCTGGGCGACCGCGATGTACAGCTGGTTGCCGTAGTCGAGTTCGGAAAATTCCCGCTGATTGCAGTACAGGGTGACCTGGACTTCGTCCTGGCCGGTCTTGCCGACAATCGCCTGGACGTCGTAGAACGGCTTGTTCACGGGTGTTTGCGGCGCAGGCCGTGCCTCGACCCGCCGTGCCCGGCCGGGTGCCGAAGGCTGCAACTGGTAATACAGGGTATCCAGGGCCTTGGCGGGAGCTGAGGCGTCCATCGGCATCAAGGCTTCGCGACGGTAGAGGATCGACTGCAGGAAGCGTTGCAGCGGCACCAGCAGGCTCTGCTCGTCGTGGAACGGCAGGCGCTGTTGCCACAGGGCATTGAACTCATCCAGCACGTACAGATCGGCCTGGTCTTCGTTGATTCGGTAGAACACCTGCACGCACTCGGGCTGGCCCATCGGCAGGATCAGGGCCAGGTCGTGTTCTTCCATGGCACGCAGGTCCAGGTGCAACGGGCTATAGCTCGACCGGTCGGTGCTCAGGTAGTCGAGCAGCATCGACGTGCTGTCCAGGGCGATGTGGTTGACGTGGCCGGGTACCAGTTCCAGTGCGTGGTAATGCTGCTGGACCTGTACCAGATAACGATGGTTGAGGTTGCCCAGCAGCAGTTCCTGGACGGTGTTGAGCACTTCCTCGACGCGCTGGGCGATGAACTGTGCACGGTTGTGGCAGAAGCAGCGTACCCGTAGCCGGGGCATGTCGCGGCCCAGCGGCAGGTTGTTGAGGTAGTCTCGCAGGCAATCGAGCAGAGCATGTGGGCCGTCGTAGCGGTTGATCAGCACCTCGTTCCAGGTGTTGAGCGTAACCTGGTCGAGGGTCAGGACCAGGTTTTCCCGGACACCGGCATAACTCAGCGAGTCGGTGCGTTCGGTGGTCATCAGGATATTCAGGTCGCGGTGATGCTTGAGCGGGTCGACGCCGACATTCACCAGAATCAGTACCTCGCCCGGGATGCTGGGGCGCAGCAACTGTTCCTCGTCGACGCTGTTGAGCGGCAGGGCGATCACTTGCTGCAGGCTGCCGAGCAGGTTGAACAGTTCGAATTCGGTCAGGTCGCTGCTGCCGGGATGCAGGGCCAGGCGGGTGCTGCTGTCGATCACGCCGTTGCGATGGCACCAGGTGAGCAGTTCGAGCAGTTCGCGGCTGCGCTTGATCGGTGCGAAATGCTCCCACTCGTGGGCGCCCAGGCTGCCATTGTAGAGCGCCCAATGGGTCTGCCCCGGCTCCTTGCGGTTGGGTGACTGGACCAGGGTGAGGGTGTCTTCGGCCATGTCCGGGGCAATGCCGGGGTTGATGAATTCGATCTTGCCGGCCTTGCGCTCGAACGCTGCGTAGAGCCTGCGACCGAGCACGTTGAGGTCGCGTTTGTTGATCAGGCTGACGGCCTGTTCGGTACGGGCGAACTGGGTCAGGAAGCGGTAGCTGTGGTTGAGTTCGTTGACCAGCGCACGACGTTCGGCGCTGACCTGACGGACTTTCCACTGGCTGCGGCTGTCGAGCAGGGTCAGTTGTCGACGGTCCCAGCCCCATTCGCCGGCCAGGCGGATCAGCAGCAGGCGTTGCCAGCTGCTGTTGCGTGTATTGCCGCCCGTGAGCTTGCGGTTGACCTTGAGGTAAAGGCTGCGCCGCACCAGCTCCAGGCGATCCGGTTCGTTGCGGGCCTTGAGGTATTCCTCGATCCGCCGGTAGACCACCATGTACGGGTCCAACTCGTCGAGGTCGAGCCGGTTGGCGAACACTGCCTGCTTGAACCGCAGGCTCAGGCATTCGACCTGGGGATGTTCGCTGGCATAGACCTCGGTCAGCAGCAGTTTGAGCACTGACTTGTAGGGTGATTCGATACCTTTGAACAGTTGCCAGAGCCCGGCGCCGATGAACTCTCCCGGTGGAATGTGCGCGAGGTGGCCCAGATCCAGGCATTCATCCGCGCGGATGAACCGTTTGGACAGCAATGTATGGGTGTACTGGTCGTAGCGCGGCTCTTCGTACACCGGCACCAGCCACCACAGAGGTGTGCGTCCGGCGAGCCAGATGGCGGTGCGGTAGAACTCGTCCAGCAGCAGGTAGTGCTGGGTGGTGCCGCAGTCTTCCGAACTCAGTTGTGCGTCGCGCTCGCCACGGACGAAGCGGGCCGGGTCGATCAGGAAGAAGTGGGCTTCGGCGCCCTGGCTGGCCGCCCAGGCTTCGAGCAACTGGCATTTCTTGCGCAGTTCGGCCAACTCGCCCTGGCTCAGATCGCTGGCATGGCAGACCCAGAAGTCCATGTCGCTCTGATCGGCCTGGGCCAGGGTACCCAGGCTGCCCATCAGGAACAGCCCGTGGATCGGACGGGGCAGGCTGGCAGGGCGGGTCTTGTAGGAAAACGAGCGAGTCAGACGCTGGGCTTCGGCCAGGGCCGAATCGTTCGGTTCGTAGTTCGACAGGCCGGCCGGTGTGCTGCCCGAGACGTAGCCGGGCAGCAGCGGATGATTGACATGGAAAAACAGCGGCAGCACGTTCAGCACCACCTGCTGGCGTGGCGACAGGCCTTCCAGCGCCCGCGCGAGGCGGCCCTGATTGAGCTTCAGGAAGCGCGAGCGCAACTGGTTGAGCACCTGGCGGTCGATGCCCTCGTCCAGGTTCGGGCGTATTTCGTGGGTGCGCGTCATCGGCTTGCGGCGCTCGACAGTAGGAAATATCTGAAGAATGGCAGTTTACAGGCTAAGCGTGCGCCGCTTTAAGCTGAATTTGTCGATGGCTTTCAGATGGCCCGATCACCCGCCACAACGGGCCCGCGCAGTCCGTGCAGCAAAGGACCGCGTGGGCAGGGAGCGGTTCAGGCGGCTTCTTTGACGTTCAGGATGGTCAGCAGGCCCTGGGCATGTTCGGCGGCATCGCGGCCCAGGCTGGTCAGGTAGCCGCCATCGACCTGGGTGATCAGTTCCTTGTCGAATAGGCGTTGGGCGGCGGCAATGGCGGATGGGGCGGCAGTCTGATGAATTTTCAGGCCCTCCTGGGAACTCCCCAGGTTGAACAGTGCAAGGATTTCCAGTTCGGCAACCAACTCAGGGGTATACGACATAAGGACTCCAGACTTTCAGAAATTATTATCGAGCGACAGCACCACTAAGGTGATCCCACTTGCGCGGCCTGTCCAGTGCCGAGGCGTTTTCAGTGTAGACGGCAGAACTCACTCTTTCTCGGGTGGCAGTTCCGGCAGCGCCCGCAGGGCCGCTTCGTACCATTCGCCATCGAATGGACGGTCGTCGTCGAGCATCGCATCGATCTCCACTGCCAGCACATGGGCCATCAGGTTGAGAATCTCGTCGCGCTCGTAGCCGACCAGGGTCAGTTTGTTGAACGTGGCCTTGGCCGCTGGCGGGTTGTCGCTTTCGATCTGGTTTTCGATGGCCTGGACCAGGGTGGTCTCGGCGAACGCTTCGTCGTCGTTGTCGATATCGCTTGGCTCGCTCATGGCAGGCTCCTTGGGGAAAGGTCACCAGTTTACCTGCATTGGCCGGGTTGATGCTGCTGGTCAATTTTTACCCTGTGCACTATAACTGCGTGCGCCAACCCCGCACGGCCTGGAGGCTCTTTGATGCTCAAGCTTTATGGATTTTCGGTCAGCAACTACTACAACATGGTCAAGCTGGCCTTGCTCGAAAAGGGCCTGCCCTTCGAGGAAGTACTGTTCTACCCCGGGCAGACCCCGCAGACCCTGGCGATCAGCCCGCGCGGGAAGGTTCCGGTATTGGCTGTGGAACAGGGCTTCATCCACGAAACCAGTGTGATCCTCGAATACCTCGAGAGCACTCAGGGCGGCAAGCCGCTGTTGCCCCAGGAGCCGTTTCAGCGGGCTCAGGTGCTGGCGCTGGCCAGGGAGATCGAGCTGTACATCGAGCTGCCGGCGCGCACCTGCTTTGCCGAAGCGTTTTTCGGCATGTCGGTGCCGCAAGCGATCAAGGACAAGGCCCGCGACGAATTGCTGCTGGGTTTTGCCTCGCTCAAGCGTCATGGCAAGTTTGCCCCTTATGTGGCAGGCAGCGAGTTCAGCGTGGCGGATCTGTATTTCCTCTACAGCGTCGACGTGGCCTGTGAGGTGGGTACGAAGTTGCTCGGGATCGATCTGCTGGCCGAGATGCCGGAGGCGAAGGCTCTGTTGGCGCAATTGCAGCAGATGGACCATGCCAAGCGCATCGCGGCTGACAAGGCTGCGGTGATGCCGGGGTTCCTGGCGATGATTGCGGCGAAGAAGTAGTTTGCTGGCGTCCTGGCGGACGCTATCGCCAGCCAGGCCGCTGACCACAGGTTGACTCGGCGTTGCCAGGGCCTGTGGCAACCACAGGCCCTGGTGGGCGTCAGCGGCTGGCGAGCAGTGCCTTGCCGCGGGCGACCGCTGCCTTGACCTGGGCAGGCGCGGTACCGCCGATATGGTCGCGGGCATTGACCGAGCCTTCCAGGGTCAGCACCGCGAACACGTCCTGCTCGATCTGGTCGCTGAACTGGCGCAGCTCTTCCAGGCTCATTTCCGCCAGGTCCTTGCCGGTTTCCACGCCGTACTTCACGGCATGGCCGACGATCTCGTGGCAGTCACGGAACGGCAGGCCGCGGCGCACCAGGTAATCCGCCAGGTCGGTCGCAGTGGAGAAGCCGCGCAGGGCCGCTTCGCGCATCACCGCGTGCTTGGGCTTGATCGCCGGGATCATGTCGGCGAATGCTCGCAGCGAATCGCGCAGGGTGTCGGCGGCGTCGAACAGCGGTTCCTTGTCTTCCTGGTTGTCCTTGTTGTAGGCCAGCGGCTGGCCTTTCATCAGGGTCAGCAGGCCGGTCAGCGAGCCGAATACCCGGCCGGCCTTGCCGCGCACCAGCTCCGGCACATCGGGGTTCTTCTTCTGGGGCATGATCGAGCTGCCGGTGCAGAACCGGTCGGGCAGGTCGATGAACTGGAACTGCGCGCTGGTCCACAGCACCAGCTCTTCGGAGAAGCGCGACAGGTGCATCATCGCGATGCTGGCCGCCGAGCAGAATTCGATGGCGAAATCGCGATCCGAGACGTTGTCCAGGGAGTTGCCGCCCACAGCCTCGAAGCCCAGCAACTGCGCGGTGTACTCGCGGTCGATCGGGTAAGTGGTGCCTGCCAGCGCGGCGCTGCCCAGAGGCATGCGATTGGTGCGCTTGCGGCAGTCGACCAGGCGCTCGTAGTCACGGCTGAGCATTTCGAACCAGGCCAGCAGATGGTGGCCGAAGGTTACCGGCTGGGCGGTCTGCAGGTGGGTGAAACCGGGCATGATGCTGCCGGCTTCGCGCTCGGCCTGTTCCAGCAGACCTTGCTGCAGACGGGTGATTTCCGCCAGGATCAGGTCGATCTCGTCCCGCAGCCACAGGCGGATGTCGGTGGCAACCTGGTCGTTGCGGCTACGCCCGGTGTGCAGCTTCTTGCCGGTGATGCCGATGCGATCGGTCAGACGCGCCTCGATGTTCATGTGCACGTCTTCCAGGTCCACGCGCCAGTCGAAGTTGCCGGCCTCGATTTCGCCCTGGAGGGTAGTCAGTCCGTCGATGATGCTGTCGCGCTCGGCATCGGTCAGTACGCCGACCTTGGCCAGCATCGTGGCGTGGGCGATCGAGCCCATGATGTCGTGGCGGTAGAGGCGCTGGTCGAACGTGACGGAGGCGGTGAAGCGGGCAACGAAGGCGTCGACCGGCTCACTGAAACGGCCGCCCCAGGACTGATTGGTCTTGTCGGTGCTCATGAATTCGCTCGTGATCTGCTGAAGATGGATTGCCGGAAAAATCGTTGCCGATCATAGCAGGGTTGCTCCGGCTGGGGCTGACGGCGGTCGTGCGGTTTTTATTTCGACCGAATCGGTCGCATGGCTTGTCGCCGACAGCACAGACGTTGACACTGGGGGCATGCCAACCTCCCGAACGAACACCGGGCGTGATGCGTCCGTGACACCGGAATTCTTCCTCCCGGAGCTCTGCCTGCCAGAAGCGCTGCTGGTGCTGGTGGTATTGGCTGAGCTGTTGGTGATGGTGCTGGTGCTCAGCGAACCGATGCCCGCCGGTTTCGATTGGGTGCGCCTGGCCCTGACGTCGCTGTACGTGCAGTGGATCGTGCTGGTGTCGGCGGCGGTGTTGTGCGCTACCCGGGGCAGGCTGGCGCGCTTGCAGCCAGGGGTAGCCGGTGCATTATGTTGCGCTCTGGTGGTCGGTCTGACGCTGATCTGCACCGCCCTGACCGAGTACTTTTCTCTCGTCACCAGCCAGGTCGACAGCGGCAGTCCTGGCCGTTACCTGCGCCATGCGCTGATCAGTCTCATCATGTCGGCGCTGATGCTGCGCTACTTTTATCTGCAGAGTCAGTGGCGGCGCCAGCAACAGGCCGAGTTGCAGGCGCGGTTGGAGGCCCTGCAGGCAAGGATACGCCCGCACTTTCTGTTCAACAGCCTCAACAGCATTGCCAGCCTGGTGGCGAGCGATCCGCGCCAGGCCGAGCAGGCGGTGCTGGATCTGTCCGATCTGTTCCGGGCCAGCCTGGCCAAGCCGGGAAACCTGGTGACCTGGCGTGAGGAACTGGAATTAGCGCAACGATATTTGTCGATCGAACGCTATCGTCTTGGCAACCGTCTACAGTTGGACTGGAGGGTAGGCACCATTCCGGACGATTTGCCGATCCCGCAGCTGACCTTGCAACCTTTGCTTGAAAACGCTCTGATCCATGGCATCGCTCCGCGTGTCGAAGGTGGGGTGGTCAGAGTTGAAGCCGACTATGAAGAGGGAGAGTTCGTATTGTGTATCAGCAATCCCTATGACGACGCCGCCGTGCGGCAGGCGTCCACCGGTACTCACTTGGCGCTGGTGAACATTGGTGCCCGACTTACGGCACTTTTTGGGCCTCGCGCTAGTCTTAGCGTGGACCGCCGTGACGGACGTCACTTCACTTGTCTACGCTATCCTTGTCCGAGACTCACGCAGGAATCCAGCGCAATATGAATGTCCTGATCGTTGATGACGAACCCCTGGCCCGCGAACGCCTGACCCGACTGGTGGGCGAACTCGAGGGTTACACTGTACTGGAGCCCAGCGCCAGCAATGGCGAAGAGGCATTGGCCCTGATCGACAGCCTCAAGCCGGATGTCGTTCTGCTCGATATCCGCATGCCCGGCCTGGACGGCCTGCAGGTGGCCGCGCGCTTGTGTGAACGCGAGACGCCGCCGGCTGTGGTGTTCTGCACCGCCCACGACGAGTTTGCCCTGGAAGCCTTCCAGGTCAGCGCCGTGGGCTATCTGGTCAAACCGGTGCGCCCCGAGCATCTGCTCGAAGCCTTGAAGAAGGCCGAGCGGCCCAACCGTGTGCAGTTGGCTGCGTTGACCCGGCCGGCGGCGGAAAGCGGTACCGGGCCCCGTACTCATATCAGTGCGCGGACCCGCAAAGGTATCGAGTTGATCCCCATCGGCCAGGTGATCTATTTCATCGCAGACCACAAGTACGTGACTCTGCGCCATGAAGGCGGTGAAGTGCTGCTCGACGAGCCGCTGAAGGCCCTGGAAGACGAATTCGGCGAGCGTTTCGTGCGTATCCACCGCAATGCGCTGGTGGCCCGCGAACGTATCGAGCGTCTGCAACGCACGCCCCTGGGACATTTCCAACTGTTCCTCAAGGGGCTCAACGGTGATGCGTTGATCGTCAGCCGACGGCATGTCGCCGGGGTGCGCAAGATGATGCAACAGCTTTAACCCGGGGCTTGCAATGGGCCCCGCGGTTCATTCTTCCGCTGTTGCTGGCCAGGGAGGCTGCGCAGTTCCTGACACAAATCAAAGCTGGCCGGGCTGAACTGTTATTATCTGCCGTATCTATTCAGTACGGACCGATCCATGTCTTCTCGCGAAATCCGCATCGCTACCCGTAAGAGCGCGCTCGCCCTGTGGCAGGCCGAATACGTCAAGACCCGCCTGGAGCAGGCGCATCCGGGCTTGCAGGTGATCCTGGTGCCGATGGTCAGTCGCGGTGACAAGCTGCTCGACTCGCCGCTGTCGAAAATCGGCGGCAAGGGATTGTTCGTCAAGGAGCTGGAAACCGCTCTGCTCGAAAACGAGGCGGACATCGCCGTGCACTCGATGAAAGACGTGCCGATGGATTTCCCGGAAGGGCTCGGACTGTTCTGCATCTGCGAGCGTGAAGACCCTCGCGATGCCTTCGTTTCCAATACCTACGCCAGCCTTGAGGCCTTGCCGGCCGGTGCAGTGGTCGGCACTTCGAGCCTGCGTCGCCAGGCGCAACTGCTGACCCGTCGGCCCGATCTGCAGATCCGCTTCCTGCGAGGCAACGTCAATACCCGTCTGGCCAAGCTCGATGCCGGCGAGTACGACGCGATCATCCTGGCGGCGGCGGGGCTGATTCGCCTGGGCTTCGAAGACCGGATCACCTCGGCCATCAGCGTCGAGGACAGCCTGCCGGCTGGCGGGCAGGGTGCCGTGGGGATCGAGTGCCGGAGTGCCGATAGCGAGATCCATGCGCTGCTCGCGCCTCTGCATCATGCCGACACCGCCGTGCGGGTCACGGCCGAGCGGGCCCTGAACAAACATCTCAATGGTGGCTGCCAGGTGCCGATCGCCTGTTACGCCGTGCTGGAAGGCGAGCAGGTCTGGTTGCGTGGCCTGGTTGGCCAGCCGGCCGGTGGCCTGTTGCTGAGCGCCGAGGCCCGTGCACCGCAGGCGCACGCCGAGGCCCTGGGTGTGCGAGTTGCCGAGGCGCTGCTGGAGCAGGGCGCGGACGCCATCCTCAAGGCGGTTTATGGTGAGGCCGACGCGCAATGAGCGGCTGGCGTCTGCTGTTGACGCGACCTGCGGATGAGTGTGCCGCACTCGCGACGACGCTGGCCGACGCCGGGGTCTTCAGCAGTGCCCTGCCCATGCTGGCGATCGAGCCGCTGACCGTCGAAGGGGCCGAACTGAGCAAGATTCTCGAACTGCCGTTCTACTCGGCGGCGATTGTCGTCAGCAAGCCGGCCGCGCGCCTGGGGCTCGACCTGGTCGATCGCTATTGGCCGCAGCCGCCGATGTTGCGCTGGTTTACCGTCGGGGCCGCGACGGCGGGCCTGCTGGACGACTATGGCCTGCGGGTGTATTACCCGGCCGAGGGCGACGACAGCGAAGCCCTGCTGGAACTGCCAGCCTTGCAGGAGGCGCTGGCCCAGCCTGAGCCGCGCGTACTGATCCTGCGTGGAGAGGGCGGGCGTGAACTGCTGGCCGAGCGTTTACGCGCCCAAGGTGCTAGTGTCGACTATCTGGAATTGTACCGTCGTCGCCTGCCCGAGTACCCCGACGGCACCCTGTCCCGGCAGATTCAAGCGGAACGCCTGAACGGGCTGGTGGTCAGCAGTGGACAGGGTTTTGAACACCTGCAGCAGGTGGCGGGGGCGAACTGGTCCCAGGTGGCCCGGTTACCGTTGTTTGTTCCCAGCCCTCGGGTCGCGCAGATGGCCCGTACTGCCGGGGCAGAACATGTTGTGGATTGTCGTGGTGCCAGCGCCACGGCCTTGCTGGCGGCGCTACAGGAGCACCCTGTACCCGCTTTCTGAATGCAAAGGATGGACACGTGAGCGAAACAGCCTTGCCAAAAGAACAAGCTCAACCGGCGCCCGAGACGCCGGCCAAACCGTCGGCGGCGCCTGTCGAGCGCCGTGGCAACGGCCTGGCGGTCCTCGCCTTGCTAGTGGGCGCCGCCGGGGTGGCCGTTGGCGGCTGGGGCGTCTGGCAGATGCGCAATCTGCAGGCCAATCACCAGCAGCAGAGTGGGCAACTGCAGGACCTGGGCAACCAGGCACAGTCGCTCAAACTCAGCGAACAACAATTGGCCACGCGCCTGGACCAACTGCCGGCTGCCGCCGAGCTTGAGGAACGGCGGCGGCTGGTGGCGCAACTGCAGGGTGATCAGCAGCGTCTGAGCCAGCGCCTGGAAAGCGTGCTGGGCGCCAGCCGCAAGGACTGGCGCCTGGCCGAGGCCGAGCACCTGCTGCGCCTGGCCACTCTGCGTCTGTCCGCGTTGCAGGACATCAGCAGTGCCCTGGCGCTGGTACAGGGTGCCGACGAAATCCTGCGCGAGCAGAACGATCCGGGCTCGTTTGCCGCCCGTGAGCAACTGGCCAAGAGCCTGGCGGCATTGCGCAGTACCGAACAACCGGATCGCACCGGGTTGTTCCTGCAACTGGGTGCGTTGCGTGATCAGGTCAACCAGCTCAACGAACTGGCTCCGGAATACAAGGATCGCGGCGACTCGTTGCTGGGGCTGACCGCCGATGGCGACGGCGCCAGCCGCTGGTCGCAGTGGTGGGACGAGATTTCGCATTACATCCGCATCGACTTCAATGCCAACAAGAACATCCGTCCGCTGCTGGCCGGGCAGAGCCTGACCCAGGTCCGCCTGGCCCTGAGCCTGGCGCTGGAGCAGGCGCAGTGGGCTGCGCTGAACGGGCAGGCAGACGTCTATACCCAGGCCCTGAGGGAGGCCCGCGATGTGTTGACCGGCAGTTTCAATCCGGACAACCCGCAGAGCAAGGTCATGGTCGAACAGCTCGCCGAGTTGAGTAAAAAGCCGGTGACGGTGCTGACTCCCGATCTCGCCGCGACGCTGAGTGCAGTCCAGGCCTACCTTGAGCGGCGACACGTGGACGCCGAGACGCCAGCGCGCGGTGAGGCGAATCCGGAGCAGGAGACCACCCGATGAAGCGCTTCATCGCGATTGCACTGCTGGTCGCCGTTGTCATAGGTCTGCTGGGGTTCGCGATTTATCGGCACGCCGGCTACGTCCTGATTGCCTACGACAGCTTCCGTTACGAATCCAGTCTGTGGGCATTTCTCGCGGTGCTGCTGGTGCTGTGGCTGGCCTATCGATTGCTGAAATTCCTGATCGGTCTGGTCACGGCATCCAGCTCGGCGGCCAATCCCTGGTCCCGGCGTAACCGTAGTCGACGGGTGCAGTTGGCCATCGAACAAGGTCAGATGGATCTGGCCGAAGGCCGCTGGGCCAGTGCCCAGAAACATCTGCACCGGGCTGCCGAGGCCGAGCGTCAACCGTTGCTTTATTACCTGGGCGCGGCACGTGCGGCCAACGAGCAGGGTAAGTATGAGGAGTGCGACAGCCTGCTGGAACGCGCCCTGAGTCGCCAGCCGCAGGCCGAACTGGCGATCGCCCTGAGTCACGCGCAGTTGCAAGTGGACCGTGGCGATACCGAGGGGGCTTTGAGTACCCTGCAGGCCATGCATGATCTGCATCCGCACAGCGTCCAGGTGCTGCGCCAGTTGCAGCGCCTGCATCAGCAGCGCGGTGACTGGTCGGCGGTGGTCCGGTTATTGCCGGAACTGCGCAAGGACAAGGCGCTGCCACAGGCCGAACTGGCTGAGCTGGAACGACGCGCCTGGGGGGAGAACCTGAGCCTGGCGGCACGCCGCGAACAGGATGGCGAGGCTGGGCTGCAATCGCTGGAACGGGCCTGGCAGCAGTTGTCCGCGGCCCAGCGGCAGGAGCCGCAGTTGGTCCTGGCCTATGCCGAGCAGTTGCGTCAACTGGGTGCTGACGGGCAAGCCGAAGAGATACTGCGTACAGCGCTCAAGCGCCAGTACGACAGTCACCTGGCGCGGTTGTACGGCTTGTTGCGCGGACGCGACCCGGTGCGCCAGTTGCAGACCGCCGAGGGCTGGCTCAAGGACCATCCGGCCGATGCCAGCCTGTTGTTGACACTGGGACGCCTGTGCCTGCAGAACAGCCTGTGGGGCAAGGCACGGGATTACCTGGAGGGCAGCCTGCGAGTGCAACGCAACCCGGAGACCTGTGCCGAGCTTGCCAGATTGCTGGCCCAGTTGGGGGATACCGAGGGTAGCAACCAGCTGTTTCAGGAAGGTCTCGGTCTGTTGGATGAGCGTTTGCTCGCCCGACCTCTGCCTGTTCCGGTGAGCGCTTAGGGGCTGTACGGGCGGGGCAGCGGTCGTCGCTGCCCTGTCCCGTCTTCTCTGTCTATTTCCCTGTAATGCCTTGATACCGAAATCCTACTTTCCAGGTAATGGTTTCATAGGACGTCTATCGGTAATTCCTTACAGGCTTGAGGAATTATCTGCTCTGGCTCGCCTTGAAAGGGCCGCAGCCTTTCCTCTACCGTAACTGCCTGTCTCTCCTGTTACGGAAAAGCCATGTTCTTGGCCCGCTCACGTTCTCTGTTCTCCCTGGCTTTCCTGGCAGCGGCCCTGGTCATGGGGGCCTCGTTGTACCTGGAGCATGGGGTTGGATTGGAACCTTGTTCGTTGTGCGTGGTGCAGCGGTTGTTCCTCGCCGGCTTCTGTCTGGTCAGCCTGCTGGGGGCGTTGCATGGGCCCGGCAGGCTCGGTCGCCGAGTGTATGGCGTGTTGGGGCTGTTGTTCGCCCTGGCGGGCGCTGCGACGGCGGCCCGTCAGGTGCTGTTGCAGCAGGTACCGCTGGAGCAACTGATGATCTGTCAGCCCGGGCTGCATTGCCTGATGCAGCAGGTCTCTTTCTTCAAGGCGTTGCAATTGATGTTCCGCGCAACCGCCGAGTGTGCCCAGATTCATTGGACGCTGTTCGACTTGAGCATTCCGGAATGGAGCCTGCTGGCCTTTGTCGGCATGAGTCTCATGGCGATCTACCAGATAGCGGCCTCGGTGGTCGGAGCCAGGTGGGGCGCCGGAAGCGACCGATAGTCGCCCCCGTGCTTTAAACGCTTGTATGAACTTTATCGGCTGCGTACCTTGAAGCAGGTGTCGGGCGGGCATAATCTGGCCCGCATACATTCAGTCCAAACCAGGTTGCCTTGTTTGGCCAAGTCAGGATCCTCGGCGGGTACGAGGTGTCGGGCGGCATGACCCAGAAGGGAAGAAATCACCATGCTCGAAAGTTGTAAGAATGCTCAGGAACGCTGGGGCGGGGTGCACCTGCTGATTGACCGCTGGTTGCAGAATCGTCATGAACTCGTGCGGGCTTACGATGCGCTGGGGGCCGAGCCCGGTGCCCTGGCGGACAGTCGCCAGCCGTTGCAGGAGTTCTGTGGGGTTCTGGTGGACTACGTGTCGGCGGGACACTTCGAAATCTATGAACAGCTCACCAGCGAAGCCAAGGCCTTTGGCGACCAACGCGGGCTGAAGCTGGCCGACACGATCTACCCACGTATCGACGTGATTACCGAAAAGCTGCTGGCCTTCAACGATCTGTGCGACGCCGGCAAGTGCGTGGCAGAGAAGTTCAAGGAACTGGGCGGTCTGTTGCATGAGCGCTTCGAGCTTGAGGATTGCCTGATCGAAGTGCTGCACAACGCACACAAGGAAGAGGCTGTCGCCCAGGCTTGAATTGCGGTGGTGGGGCCCTGAAAACGGTGTGCATGGCGCGCCGTTTTTCTTTTTGGCGGCAGGTCAGTTGGCGATGCCGAGCAGCTCGATGTCGAATACCAGGGGGGTGTAGGGGGCAATCAGGTCGCCTGCGCCGTCCGATCCATAAGCCTGGGATGATGGCAGGACCAGCCGCCATTTGGCGCCGACCGGCATCTGCGGCAGTGCGATGCGCCAGCCATTGATCACGCTGTCCAGGCGAAACCACTGCGGCTGGCTGTTCTGGTCGAAGATCGTGCCATTGGGCAGGTGCCCCACGTAGCGTACTTGCACCCGACCATTGGCGGCGACCTTTGCGCCGGTGCCCGGTGTCACTTCGGTAACCAGGATGCCATCGGCCAACTCGCGCACGCCCGGTTTGGCTTTTTCCTCGGCGAGGAATTTCTGCTCGGCCTCGAGGGCGATCTCGCTTTGCGGCTTGGCCGAGTCCTCGGTGTTCTGTGCTTCGTGAGCTGCGAGAATCTGTTCGATCCGTTCACTCGTCAGCGCCAGTGGCTTGCCCTGGTAGGCCTGTTGCAAACCGTCGACCAGGGCCTTGAGTTGCAGGTCCGGGACCTCCTGACGCAAGCGTTGGCCGAGGCTGGCGCCGAGGCTGTAGGCGAGGTCATGGGCGTCGTCGGTTTTTTCTTCCGGCGCGCCATGGGCGAGCGGCAGGACAAGACACAGCGACAGCAGTAGGTAACGCGACATGGGGACTCTCCGACTGAGACCCGACGGATTATGCCAGTGCGGCACATGGGTTGTGGGTTTGTGCGAATGATCCCGGACAACATTTTTTGCCGTATGCAACGCCGGCTCTTCAATACTGTCAACATGCCCTAGCGGCGGTAGTCACAGAAGGTCTAGTATGAGCCGCAATCACTTCAGCCAGGAGGTAAACCATGTCGGCCACCAAGAAGCCTGTAAATACTCCGTTGCACTTACTCCAACAACTGTCGGGCAGCCTGCTCGAGCATTTGGAAAACGCTTGTTCCCAAGCCTTGGCTGATGCTGAAAAATTGCTCGCCAAATTGGAAAAACAACGCGGCAAGGCCCAGGAAAAATTGCACAAGTCCCGCACCAAATTGCAGGACGCTGCCACTGCCGGTAAAGCCAAGGCACAAGCCAAGGCCAAGGCCGCTGTTGGCGAACTGGAAGAGCTGCTCGACAAGTTGAAAACCAGCCAGTCCGAGACCCGTGCCTACATCCTGCAACTCAAGCGCGATGCACAGGAAAGCCTGAAGTTGGCTCAGGGCGTCGGTCGTGTCAAAGAGGCCGTGTCCAAGGCGCTGTCGACCCGCGAGGCCAAGCCTGCCGCACCTGCCAAGGTCGCCGCCAAACCTGCTGCAAAACCAGCTGCCAAAGCTGCTGCTGCCAAGCCAGCTGCAAAACCGGCCACTGCTAAAACTGCTGCTGCCAAACCAGCCGCGAAACCAGCCGCTGCTAAAACTGCCGCTGCCAAGCCAGCCGCGAAACCGGCTGCTGCTAAAACTGCTGCTGCCAAGCCAGCCGCGAAACCAGCCGCTACTAAAACTGCCGCTGCCAAGCCAGCCGCGAAACCGGCCGCTGCTAAAACTGCTGCTGCCAAGCCAGCCGTGAAACCGGCTGCTGCTAAAGCTGCTGCTGCCAAGCCAGCCGCGAAACCAGCCGCTGCTAAAACTGCTGCCGCCAAGCCCGCTGCAAAACCAGCCGCTGCTAAAACTGCTGCCGCCAAGCCCGCTGCAAAACCAGCCGCTGCTAAAACTGCTGCCGCCAAGCCAACTGCAAAACCAGCCGCTGCCAAACCCGCTGCCGCCAAGCCAGCTGTTGCGAAGCCAGCTGTTGCGAAGCCTGCCACCAAGCCCGCTGCTGCCAAACCTGTTGCGGCCAAGCCGGCCACTGCTGCAGCACCAGCATCGGCTCCAGCCGCGGCTGCTCCAGCCCCAGCCACTCCAGCGACCACTCCGGCCGCCAGCAGCACCCCGACCAGCGCTTCCTAAGCCTGGCTCACCATGACGCGCAGCTTGTGCAGCGCGTCGTGGCTCAGGTGCGCCGCCTCGCTGGCCGCACCTTCCAGCCACACGGCCAGATCGTCGGCAACACCCTGTGGCCAATCCCGACTCACTCCCTCCAGACGCAACAGCAATTGCTGCTCGGCTTCCAGTTCGAGCGCCTTGACTCGATCGCGTAATCCCTTCAGTTCGCTGTCCTGCAAGGCCATGGTTCGCCATTGCTCACGCAGTCGTCGCAGGGGCTGCACCACCTGCTCGTGCCAGGGGTGCGCGACCCGCTGCAGGTTTGCCAGTCGCTCAGGTTCATACCGGACGCCGCGGGCTCCGAGCCAGGCCGCACCGAGCAACAGGCAGACATTTGCCCCATGCCCTTGCAGCGCCAGACAGGCTGCCTCCACGTCAGGGTTGGCGTAAATATCCAGGGAAAATGTCCACAGGTCAGCATGCATGGTGAGATCCGCGCCAGTTGCGAGGGAAGCTGGTAGACTCCGCCGCCATTATGATTCGACTTCAGAACCTGACTTTACAGCGTGGCCCGCAACGTCTGCTAGAAGACGCCGAGCTGACCCTGCACGCCGGCCAGAAAGCCGGCCTGATCGGTGCCAACGGTGCCGGCAAATCCAGCCTGTTCGCCCTGTTGCGGGGCGAGCTGCACCCGGACTCGGGTGACTGCTTCCTGCCGGTCGATTGGCGTATCGCCCACATGCGCCAGGAGGTCGATACCCTCGAACGCCTGGCGGTCGACTATGTGCTCGATGGCGACGTGCGTCTGCGCCAGGTGCAACGCGACCTGGCGGTCGCCGAAGCCGCCCACGATGGCGCGGCCCTGGCACGTCTGCACTCGGAACTCGACAGCGCCGACGGCTATACCGCCGATGCCCGTGCCCGCAAGCTGCTGGCCGGGCTGGGGTTCACCAACGAGCAGATGGATCGTCAGGTCGGGGACTTCTCCGGTGGCTGGCGGATGCGCCTGAACCTGGCGCAGGCACTGATGTGCCCGTCGGATCTGCTGTTGCTCGACGAGCCGACCAACCACCTCGATCTCGATGCGATTATCTGGCTCGAAGACTGGCTCAAGAGCTACCCGGGCACCTTGCTGCTGATCTCCCACGACCGCGATTTTCTCGACGAAGTGGTCGATCACGTCGCCCATGTCGACCAGCGCAAGCTGGTGCTCTATCGTGGCGGCTACAGTGCTTTCGAGCGCGCCCGTGCCGAGCGTCTGGCCCAGCAGCAACAGGCCTACGAGAAGCAGCAGGCGCAACGTGCGCACATGGAAAGCTACATCGCCCGCTTCAAGGCCCAGGCCACCAAGGCCCGTCAGGCCCAGAGCCGGATCAAGGCCCTGGAGCGGATGGAAGAGTTGTCGGCGGCCCATGTCGATTCGCCATTCGACTTTACCTTCCGCGAGTCGCACAAGATCTCCAGCCCACTGCTGGACCTCTCCGATGCGCGCCTGGGTTATGGCGAGAAAACCGTCCTGGAGAAGGTCAAGTTGCAACTGACCCCGGGTGCCCGCATCGGTCTGCTCGGCCCCAACGGCGCGGGCAAATCGACGCTGATCAAGAACCTCGCCGGCGATCTGTCGCCCCTGTCGGGTCGCCTGACCCGGGGTGAAAACACCGTGGTCGGCTATTTCGCCCAGCACCAGCTCGATTCGCTGGATGCCAAGGCCAGCCCGTTGCTGCATCTGCAGCGCCTGGCGCCGACCGAGCGTGAACAGACTCTGCGCGACTTCCTTGGTGGCTTCGATTTCCGTGGCGCGCGCCTCGACGAACCGGTGCTGAATTTCTCCGGCGGGGAAAAGGCCCGGCTGGCCCTGGCCCTGATCGCCTGGGAACGCCCGAACCTGCTGTTGCTCGATGAACCGACCAACCACCTCGACCTGGAAATGCGCCTGGCGCTGACCATGGCCTTGCAGGAGTTCAGCGGGGCGGTGCTGGTGGTTTCCCACGATCGTCATCTGCTCAAGAGCACCACCGATAACTTCTTCCTGGTCGCCGACGGCAAGGTCGAGGAGTTCGATGGTGACCTGGATGACTACGCCCGCTGGCTGGTGGAATATCGTCAGCGCAATGCGCCGGTCAGCAGCACGCCGGTCAATCCCGACAAGACCGACAAGAAGGCCCAGCGTCAGGCCGCAGCTGCATTGCGTCAGCAGTTGGCGCCCCACAAGCGCGAAGCCGACAAGCTTGAAGCCGAGTTGGGCAAGCTGCATGAGCGTCTGGCGAAGATCGAGACGAGCCTGGGCGACAGCGCGATCTACGAAGCCGCCCGCAAGGACGAGCTGCGTGATCTGCTGGCCGAGCAGGCCAAGCTGAAAGGGCGCGAATCCGAGCTGGAGGAGGCCTGGATGGCAGCCCTGGAACTGCTGGAAGGTATGCAGGCGGAACTGGAGGCGTTGTCCTGACGGACACGTCCCGCCGCCGTTATCGGCAGGCCAAGAAAACGGTGGTCAAGTCCACGCCTTCGGATTAGCTTAGAGGTTTGTGACAACTCTTGATCCGAGGTGCGTGATGCTGCTTGAGACATGGCTGGCCTTTTTCGCTGCATGCTGGGTGATCAGCCTGTCTCCTGGGGCTGGTGCCATTGCCTCGATGTCCAGTGGCTTGCAATACGGTTTCCTGCGCGGCTACTGGAACGCCCTTGGTCTGCAATTGGGGTTGGCGGCGCAGATCGCGGTGATCGCTGCCGGCGTTGGCGCGATTCTCGCGGCATCCTCCACGGCCTTCTACGCCATCAAATGGTTCGGTGTGATTTACCTGGTGTATCTGGCGGTCAAGCAATGGCGTGCGCTGCCCAGTGACATGACCGAAGAGGCGGCGATTCGTCCGGTCGGCAAGCCCATGACCCTGATGTTGCGGGGCTTCCTGGTCAATGTGAGCAACCCCAAGGCCCTGGTGTTCATGCTCGCGGTGCTGCCGCAATTCATCGATCCGCATGCGCCGTTGGTGCATCAGTACCTGATTCTCGGGGTCACCATGATCGGTGTCGACATGATTGTCATGGCCGGCTACACCGGCCTGGCGGCCAAGGTCCTGCGTTTGCTGCGCACACCTCGCCAGCAGCGCCGGATGAACCGGACCTTTGCCGGGCTGTTCGTGGGCGCGGCGGGTTTCCTCGCAACCTTGCACAAGGCCACGGCCTGAGGCGCAAGGGTGCAAAGAAAAAGGCGACTCGAAGTCGCCTTTTTTGTGCCACGCGTAATTACTGCAGAATCCTGGCCGGCTGATCCGGCGGCAGGTTGTTGCGTTGCAGCGGTGGGCGTGTATCCGGATACAGGTCCGGTCCGCCCAACTGCATGCTCAACTGCCGTGCGACGTCCTCGCCCAGGGCCTTCGACACATCGCGTACCACCCGCGGACGGTTCAACGACACCCGGATGTCCCGGCTGTTGACCAGCTTGGTGTCCTGGCCTTCACCCATGGCGGTGAACGCCGAGGTGATCTCGTAGGTCCGGGTGTTGATCAGGCTGAAATCACCCACCAGTGTCAGGCCCAGCACCGCCGAGTAGCTGTTGGTGTTGGCCAGTTCATTGATGTCCTGGGTGAAGTCGATATCCGACACCGTGCCGAACAGCACGTAGTCGGCGCCCTTGAAGCTGCCGCCCTTGATCCGCTTGATGACGTCGTAGACGTCACCCTTGGAGTTGGACGTATAGGGCGTACCCTGGACCAACTGGAACATGCCGCTACGCAGGATCTCGCCCTTGATATCGCCGGTGAACTTGCGCAGTTCGCCCTGCTCGATATAGCTGCTGCGGCTTTCATACTCGTCGTAGCTCGCCGAACCGGAAGCACCGTAATAGCTCTGCTGGTAGTTGCTGCGTGCCGAGACGCTGCGGATGTACTGCTCCACTTGTGCCTGATACGCCAGGTCGGCCACTGCGACCTTCGGTGCGGCCTGCACGCCAAAGGCCCAGGCCAGACCGATAATGCCAATCCATGCTCGCATTGTTAACGCTCCGTGGTTTTGCGGATCTCTTTCTCGTCCATCCATTCGGCCAGGCCGCTTTCGACGTCGATCAGTTGCAGGCTGAACTTGTAGAACACGTCCTTGTAGTCGCTGCTGCGCTTGACGATCGAGCTGATCGAGCCTTCCAGGCGGTACTTGGCGGCGATCATGTTGCCGGTCTTGCTGACAGTGCTCTTCTTGTACAGACCGCTCTGGTTCTGCAGCTTCAGTTGGTCGACCTGGCTTTGCATCTCGGTGTTGTCGCTGGCGAAGCGGGCAGTGCCGGACTTCATCAGTTGGGTCTTGATCGAAGTGGTGATCTCACGGGTATCGATGTATTCGCTGGTCTTGTTCTTCACGTCATACACCTGGACCACCGGACGGCCTTGCAGCACACCGGATTGAGCCAGGGAACGGGTCATGGACTCGGCAATCATCTGCAGGTCGGTGGAGCCGAACTCGTTGGTGACCAGCTCGACGGCCTTGGTATCGCCGTAGCTGATGTTCTTGCCGCCGAGGACTGGCGAGGTGTTCTGGGCACAACCACTGGCCAGCAGGGCAACGACGGCGATGAACGAAAAACGTGCAAACATGGAGAGGTTCTCTTCAAGGGGGCGCAAGGAGTGGCGTTGCATCAGGGCGTCTTGACTTCCAGGCGGAAGTCGGTGGCCTTGGGCGTCGGAGCGATGGCGGGCAGGAAGGTGCTCTGGGCGCCATACAGGCTCAGGGTCTTCCAGGTTTCTTCATCGGCGACCGGGAAGCCGTCGTTACCCAGCCAGGCAAAGCGGTAGTACATCATCTTGTTCTTGGTGCGGGTGTTGCTCAACTGCACCTTGACCGTCAGGAAGCCGTTTTCCCGGGCAACGCGGATGGCACCCACCTGGATGTCTTCCATTTCGCCCATGGCGACGATCTTGCTCGCGGCGCTGCCCGGCGCCGGTGGTGGCGCAGGCGTCGCACAGCCGGCCAGCAGGGCCAGCGCAACGACAGCAGTCAGTTTGAAACGCATGGAAAAAGACTCCGTTCTCAAGGTTGTTTGATAGTGGCCACGGCGGTCGGATTGACGCTCGGGACCCGTTGCGCCGCCAGGCCGCTGGTGAATACCTGGTTGCCGATGGCACGCAGGCTGATGACCTGGTAGCGCTGATCGATCGTGACCTTGACCAGCGAGCCGCCGACGGCGCTGGGCAGCGACACCTGGTGTTCGCCTTTCTTCAGACGCAGGCGCACCACCTGGGTGGTGTCCGGCAGGGTACGCCAGGTGCGGGTGTCGGCGCCTTCGAGCACGGCGGAGGTGAGGCCCACGGCCAGGCCCGCCATCGGATTGACCTTGTTCAGGTTCTTCTGGGCGATGCCACGGCTGATCGCCCGCACGCTGCTGCGCAGGATGATGCCCGGCATGTCGTCGCGCAGCGCGCGGCTGGACATGGCGGTCGTGCTGTTGAGGGCCGTCAGGTTGACCTGCTGGCCGTCGACGCCGATCTGGCTGAAGCCCGGGGTCGAGGTGTCGGCCTTGATGATCGGGAACGACAGCGGAGTGATGACCACGTTATTGGAGATCAGCAGCGGCAGTGGGATGCGGATCGAGTCGCGGGCTGGAGCCAGGCCGCTCTGCACGACGATCAGGATGTCACTGTCATCGTCCTTGGCCGCCGGCTTGTCGAGATTGACCAGGGCCTGTTCGAGCAACGGGGTGTTGGGACGCAGTTCGGCCGCCTGGCGATAGCCTGGCGCAGCCAGATCCTTCTCGCCGAGGGCTTCATAGACGTAGCCGGCCAGGTAGTGACTGAAGGCGCTCTGGTAGCTGTTCTTCAGGCTGACCACATCGGGTGCGTCCAGGCTGGCCACCGGGTAGCCCTTGAGGTCCTTGTACTGGGTCTTGATGCCTTCCTTGTCGGCTTCCTCTTCGCGCTTGAGGTATTGCTTGTCACGCAGTTCGGCGATGACCGCTTCGCGCTCGTGGGTCTTCTTGATCGCGGTACGGGCGCTTTCGAAGTCATTCGTGGCGAGGAAGTTCAGCGCCATCTGGGTGGTCAGCATGACCTTTTCGTAGTCGTAGCCTTCGTAGCGGCGGACCTTGTCGTTGACCAGGAAGCTGCCGAACTGGGCGGCATACTTGGCGTAGTCGAGCTTGACCGCATCTTCCCACTGGCCGACGACCTGGTCGGCGCTGCCCCAGGCCTTCTGGCTACCGGCGATATCGCCCTTGGCCCGCAGCAGCTCGCCTTTCTCGAAGAAAAACAGCAGATCGCGATCTTCTCCGGTGTTGTTCTTCTCCAGCAGCGCCAGCGCGCCATCGACGTTGCCGGAGGCCAGTTGCTGGTTGGTTTGCGCAAGTTCGCTGTCGTAGTTGCGGAACACCGAGCAACCGGACAATAGGGTCACGGCCCCAAGGGCGATCAAAAGGCGGGTGCTGGGTGTCATGAGCGACATCTTCCCTGATGGTGAAAAAAGCCGGAGGGCGGGCCTGGCTGGATGAACCCATTGGCAGGCGAACTCTATCCTGACAATTCCTCATTAAAAGAGGAGCTTTTATTACTTTTGCCCATAACGCGGCGCGGCATTATAGGCAGTGATTGCTGGCTATGTAATGGCTTTTTGCTCCAGAAGTGATGGCTTATTGAGCCTTGCGCGGTTGTGATACCCGATCACGTTAAAGGGCCGTGTGTTGTGGTGTCGGCGTGTCGAGGGACGAAGATGGTGTAGGCGTCGGCATCCGTTTCAGCCGGAAAAATCGGGGGATTGGTGGGTGTTTGCTCATCTGGCGTGGGCCGATGCAGGGTTGTCCTACCCCTGCGCAAGAAACATCAGGGTTTCGCTCCGGCCGATTGAGTTGCATAGCCGCTGACGAATACCCGCTTGCCGATGAGCCGCAGGCCGATTACCTGGAACGGTTGGTCGATGTTGAAAGTGATCGCTTCGGCCTGGGGCAGGCGCACCTGATGCAGCCCCGGCTTGAGTCGCAGGCGGACGACGAAGGTATTGTCCGGCAGGGTACGCCAGGTCCGCGTGTCGGCTTGTTCGAAGGGGGCTTCGGCGATTTGCTTGGCTTCTTTCGGATGTTTCTGGTTGTACTGGGCCTGGACCAGCGCGTGGGCGTTGGCACGTAGGCGGGTGCGTTGAATGATGCCTGGCATATCATCCCGCAGGGTACGCAGGGACATGTCGGTGATACTGTTGAGCAGGTTCAGTGGCTGCTTATGACCGTCGATGCTGGCGGAGTCTGGCTGGGGCGTTGAGTTGTCCGGCACCAGAATGGGAAAGGACACGAAGGAGGTGATGGTCTGGCCGTCATTCATGGGTACTTGAATGGGTAGGCGTATCGAGCTGCGGGCCGGTGCCAGCCCGGTCTGGACGATGATCAGCACATCGCTGCCGTCCTGCGCCCGAGGGGGTTTGCCGAGGTTCGCCAGGGCCTGCTGGAGAAACCCGATGTTCGGCCGCAGCTCTATGGCCTGGCGATAACCGGGCGCCGCCAGGTCGCGTTCGCCCAGTGCCTCGTAGACAAATCCAGAGAGGTAATGGCTGAAGGCACTCTGGTAGCCGTTCTTCAGGGCCAGCACCTGTGGCGCATCGAGGATCTGCACGGGGTAGCCCTGCAGGTTCTTGTAGCGCAGATCGATGCCTTGCTGGCGGGCCTCGGTCTCCAGGCGCAGGTACTCTTGGTCGCGCTGCTCGGCAATCTGCGTCTCGCGTTCGTGAGTCTTGCGGATATCGACGCGGGCACCCTCGAAGTCATTCAGCGCCAGGCGGTTGAGGGCCATCTGGGTGGTCAGCATGACCTTTTCGTAGTCGTAACCATCGTAGCGACGCACCTTGTCATTGATCGCCAGGCTGCCCAGGGTGGCGAGGATTTTCAGGTAGTCGATGTCCGTCGAGTCTTCGCGCACCACCACCGCGCGGTCCGCCGCCCGCCAGGCTGTCTCGCTGGCGGTCAGGTCGCCCTTGGCCCGCAGCAGCTCGCCCTTCTCCAGGTAGTACAGCAGGTCCTTGTCGTCCCAGGGGTTGTGGCGTTCGAGCAGGGACAGGGCCTGGTCGGCATTGCCGGCGCTCAACTGCTCGTTGGTCAGTTGCATTTCGTAGTTGTAGTCGCGGTAGATCGCGCAACTGCTCAACAGGTAGCAGAGCAGCAGGGGGGTGAGCAGGCGCCAAACCATGGTTTTTAGTGTCTTCCTTGCAAGCGTTGCACGCGGCTATTTGTCCCGCTGTACCGCGTAGCCCTTGAGTGAGGCGCGGCGAGAAGGAACAATATGTTACTTCGCATTTCCATTTAGGTTGTTTCAATGATTGTTCCCACGCGTTTCCTGGTTTGGCTGATGCTGCCGATACTCGCCCTATGCAGCTCCAACCTGCTGGCGAACACGGTGGAAGGTGCCCCCCAGGCCCTGCACCTGATCGATTACATCGGCGCCGACTATCCGGCCACGGTGGCGGATGGCAAGGTCATCGACGAAACCGAATACCATGAGCAACTGGAATTTCTCACGGCGCTGCAAAAGCTGATTGTCGCGTTGCCGGCCCGTGCCGAGCGGGCGGCGCTGGAGCAGGGCGTGGCCGCTCTGCGCCAGGCCATCAGCGGCCGTCAGGACGGGTCGCAGGTGGCACGCCAGGCTCGGCAGTTGGGCGCTAGACTGGCTGTGGCCTACGAGGTCAGCCAGGCCCCGGCGATCACTCCGGACCCGGCCCGTGGCGCGCCGCTCTATGCCCAGCAGTGTTCGGTCTGCCACGGTGAGAACGGCGCTGGCGATGGCCCGGCAGGCAGTGGCATGACGCCGCCGCCGGCCAACCTGCGTGACGTCGCGCGACTGGATCGCCTGAGTCTCTATGGCATCTACAACACCTTGACCCTGGGCGTGGAGGGGACGGATATGCCGTCGTTCGCCGACCAGCTCGACGAACGCCAGCGCTGGGATCTGGCCACCTACATCGCCAGTTTCAGCGCCGCGCCGGTGGCGAAGACCGACAAGGCCTATAACATCGCCGACCTGGCGCGTCAGACCCCCGGCGAGATTCAGGCCGCCGAAGGGGACGAGGCTGCAGCGCTGTTCCGCGCCCAGCGTGCGCAGCCTCCGCAGGTCAAGCGTGGCCCGTCGCAGTTGCTCGACTACACCGCGACGACCCTGGACAAGAGTCTGGCCGCTTACCGCGCCGGCGACCGCGAGCAGGCCTACGACCTGTCCGTAGCGGCCTACCTGGAAGGCTTCGAACTGGTCGAAAGCTCTCTGGACAACGTCGATGCCAACGTGCGCAAGGACACCGAGAAGTCGCTGATGGCCTATCGGCAGTCCCTGCAGGACGGCCTGTCGGTGGAGCAGGTCGAACAGCGCCTGGCGTTTGCCAAGGACAAGCTCAAGGCGTCCGCCGGGTTGCTGGGCAACGATGGCCTGAGCCAGTCGCTGAGCTTTATCTCGGGCTTGCTGATTCTGCTGCGCGAAGGCCTGGAAGCGATCCTGGTGTTGGCGGCGATTCTCGCGTTCCTGCGCAACACCGGCCAGCAATCGGCGGTGCGCAGCGTCAATATCGGCTGGGGCCTGGCCCTGCTGGCCGGCGCTGGAACCTGGGCGCTGGCGGCCTATGTGATCGATGTCAGCGGTTCCCAGCGTGAATTGCTCGAAGGTTGCACGGCCTTGTTCGCCAGCGTGATGGTGCTCTGGCTGGGGGTGTGGATGCACGACCGTCGGCATGCCGCAGCCTGGCAGGATTACATCAAGAGCAGCCTGGTCAGCGGCGGTGGCCGTTTCGGTTTCGCGGTACTGGCGTTCTTCTCGGTCTATCGCGAGCTGTTCGAAGTGATCCTGTTTTACGAAACCCTCTGGCTGCAAGCCGGTCCTGCCGGGCACAACGCGGTGCTGGCCGGTGGTGCGACGGCGCTGGTGCTGTTGATCGGGCTGGCCTGGGTGATCCTGCGTGGTTCGGCGAAACTGCCGCTGGCGCTGTTCTTCGGGATCAATGCCGGGTTGCTGTGTGCATTGTCGGTGGTGTTCGCCGGACATGGTGTCAAGGCACTGCAGGAGGCTGGGATCTTCGGTACGCGGCCTGTGGCGTTCTTCGATTTCGACTGGCTGGGAATTCATGCCGACGCCTACTCGCTGGGTGCTCAGGTGGTCGCCTTGCTGGCGATCATCGTGCTCTACGGTCGTAGCCGGCTGGCAGAGAAACGCCGGTTGCAGGCGTCCTGAGCATGCGCGTGTGGATCGACGCCGATGCCTGCCCGCGGATCGCCCGCGACCTGGTGGTGAAGTTCGCCCTCAAGCGTCAGTTCGAGGTGCTGCTGGTGGCGGGGCAGCCGCAACCCCGACCGCCTTTCGCCTGCGTCCGGCTGATCGTGGTGCCCAGTGGGCCGGATGCCGCCGATGACTATCTGGTGGAGCACGCGGTGCCGGGGGAGTTGGTGATCTGCAGCGATGTGCCGCTGGCCGACCGGCTGGTGAAAAAGGGTGTGGCCGCACTCGATCCACGGGGCAAGCCCTTCGACGAGCAGAACATGGGCGAGCGGCTGGCGGTACGCAACCTGTTCACCGACCTGCGTGAGCAGGGGCAGGTCGGTGGAGGCCAGGCACCGTATGGCGAACGTGAGAAGCAGGCGTTCGCCAATTCGCTGGATCGGATCCTGACCCGGCTTGCTCGCGCGACTTAACCTTCCTGGGCCAATTCCAGCACCCGGTCCACCAGCTTGTTGATTCCCGCCGCTGTTTCGCCAATCGATTGGGCGAGCATGTAGGCAGGGGTCGTCACCAGCTTGCGGGCCGGGTCCTCGATGATTTCATCCACTGCGCACTCGTGGTGGGTGGCGCCCATCGTGGTCAGCGCCGTGGCGGTGTCGGCATCGTTGCCGATGGTGCAGGTCACGCCTGGACCATAGATCTTCGCCGCCAGCGCCGGTGTGATGCACATCAGCCCTACCGGTTTGCCGGACTCGGCGAAAGCTTCGGCCAGTGCCAGGACGTCGGCCTGTACGCTGCAATTGGCGCCTTCAGAGGCAAAGTTGGAGAGGTTTTTCGCCGCGCCGAAACCGCCGGGCACGATCAGCCCGTCGAACTCCCGTACATCGGCTTCGCGCAGGTCCCGGACCTGGCCTCGGGCGATGCGGGCCGACTCCACCAGCACATTGCGCGACTCGGGCATTTCCTCGCCAGTCAGGTGGTTGATCACCTGCAACTGCGGGATGTTCGGCGCGAAGCACTGCACCTGGGCACCGCGCTGGTCCAGGCGCAACAGCGTGAGGACGCTCTCGTGGATCTCCGCGCCGTCGTACACGCCACAGCCGGATAGGATTACAGCGATTTTCCTGCTCATGTCGGATCTCCCGATGTCTGGCGTTAAATGTCTAGCAATCTGGCATTCATTGTCAGCGGCATTTACGCGGACTCCACCTAATCTTGGTCCAATCGTTTCTCTTGGGTAGCGCCATGGACCTCATTCCCTATGCGATTCCATTTTTCGTCGTCTTGATCATTGTCGAGCTGCTGACCGACTATCGGCGTGGTACCCGCCACTATCGCGTGGCCGATGCGATCAACAGTCTCAGCACTGGCGTACTCTCGACCACCACTGGCCTGCTGACCAAGGGCGTGGGGTTGGTGACCTACGCCATCGCCCTTGATCACCTGGCACTGTTCGAGTTGCCGGCCGACAGCCCGTGGGTCTGGCTCATGGCTTTCGTGGTCTACGACTTCTGCTACTACTGGCTGCATCGCCTGGGGCATGAGCGCAACATCCTCTGGGCCGCGCACTCGGTGCATCACCAGAGCGAGGAGTACAACCTCTCCACGGCCTTGCGCCAGACCAGTACCGGCTTCCTGCTGAGCTGGATCTTCTATCTGCCGTTGGCGGTGCTCGGCGTACCGCTGGCGGTGTTCATCACCGTGGCAGCGTTGAACCTGCTCTATCAGTTCTGGGTGCATACCCGACACATTCCCAAGCTCGGCTGGTATGAAGGATTCTTTGTCACGCCATCCAACCACCGGGCGCATCATGCACAGAACCCTCTTTATATGGATCGTAACTATGGCGGTGTGTTCATTCTCTGGGACCGTCTGTTCGGCACCTTCCAGCAGGAGGATGACGCCGAGCCGCCAGTGTTCGGGGTGACGACGCCGCTGGCCAGTTGGAACCCGCTCTGGGCCAACCTGCAGTTCTATGTCCAGTTGGCGGCCGATGCCCGGCATACGGGGAGCTACCGGGACAAGTTGCGTATCTGGTTCATGCCGACCGGCTGGCGTCCGGCAGATGTCGCGGCGAAGTACCCGATGGCGAAGCATGATCTGGCGCGGTTTCGCAAGTTCGACGTGCCGCTGCAGTTGCGCCAGCAGGTCTATATCGGTCTGCAGTTCGCGGTGTACGTGGCGTTGGGTAGCTACCTGATGAACTTCGCCGAAAAATTGCCGCAGGCGGCGCTGGTGCTGGGCTGGGGAGCGATGCTGCTGGGATTGTTCGTGCTCGGGGTGGGGTTGGAGAACCGGCCGTGGGCGTTGAAGCTGGAAGTGGTGCGGTTACTGTCGAATGTACCGCTGGTCTGGCTGGCTCCGCTGGTCGGGCTGTGGCCGGCCAGCCCGTTGGGCTGGATCGGCCTGCTCGGTTACAGCCTGCTGAGCGCGATCGGGCTCTATTGCAGCAGGGGGCGGATCATTCGGCTGGCGGGTTCGTAGGGCCGGCCAGGGACTGCTCGGCCTCGGTCTTGCGCGCCAGGCGGGCGCTCTTGAAGCGGCGCCAGCTCCAGAGGAGCAGGCCGACCAGTAGCAGGCCGCCGAGGACCCACAGTTCGTATTTCTTCACGCTGCCCAGCAGGCCTTCGAGGATTGCCCCGAAGTGATAGGCGGCAGCAGCCAGGGCCGCAGCCCAGATCGCCGCGCCGATACCGTTGAGCAGCAGGTAGCGTCCCGGCGGATAGCCCGACAGGCCGATCGCCACCGGCATCACCGTGCGCAGGCCGTAGACGAAGCGGAAGCTCAATACCCAGATGTCCGGATGGCGGCGGATATGCTCCAGGGCCCGGTCGCCCATCATCTGCCAGCGTGGCTTGCGCGCCAGCAATTTGCGGCCATGCTTGCGCCCCAGGAAGTACCACAGCTGATCGCCGGCATAGCTGCCGAAGAACGCTACGATAACCACCAGGTTGATATCCATGTATCCGCGAAACGCCAGGAAGCCTGCGAGTACCAGAATGGTCTCGCCTTCGAAAAACGTACCGAGAAACAGGGCGAAGTAGCCGAAATCCTGCAGAAATTGTTGGAGCATTGTCTGGATGCTGGCGAAATGAACGCGCAGCCTACCCCTTCGACGACACAGAGGAAAGTGTCCAAATGTGTCTCAACGTTAACATTTCCTACAAAAGCGGCGGCTGCGGCGCCCGGTCGCAGGACTAAGCACAACTGTCATTCATTCGTCATAATGGGCGCTTATAACTGCCATGCTCGCCCGCCCGTGCGGGCTCAGGAGTCTGCCGTGAGCTTTACCCCCGCCAATCGCTTGTTCCCTGCCACCCGCCTGCGCCGCAATCGTCGTGACGACTTTTCCCGGCGCCTGGTGCGCGAGAATGTTCTGACAGTCGATGACCTGATCCTGCCGGTATTCGTGCTCGATGGCGAGAACCGTCGCGAGGCAGTGGCATCGATGCCGGGGGTCGAGCGCCTGACCATCGACCTGCTGCTCGAAGAAGCAGCGAAGTGGGTCGAACTGGGGATTGTGGCGCTGGCGCTGTTCCCGGTGACGCCGACCGAACTCAAGTCGCTGGATGCCAGCGAGGCCTGGAATCGGCAAGGCATTGCCCAGCGTGCCACTCGTGCGCTGCGTGAGTGCTTCCCGGAACTGGGGGTGATCACCGACGTAGCCCTGGACCCATTCACCACCCATGGCCAGGACGGTATTCTCGACGAGCAAGGCTACGTCCAGAACGATATTACCGTCGACGCCCTGGTGCGCCAGGCGCTGTCCCACGCCGAGGCGGGTGCCCAGGTGGTGGCCCCGTCGGACATGATGGATGGTCGCGTCCAGGCGATTCGCGAAGCCCTGGAGCTGGCCGGTCACGTCAATGTGCGAATCATGGCCTACTCGGCGAAGTACGCCAGTGCCTACTATGGTCCGTTCCGCGATGCGGTCGGCTCGGCGTCTAATCTGGGCAAGGCGAACAAGGCCTCGTACCAGATGGATCCGGCCAACGGCAACGAAGCCCTGCATGAAGTGGCGGCCGACCTTGCCGAAGGCGCCGACATGGTCATGGTCAAGCCGGGCATGGCGTACCTGGACATCCTTTACCGGGTCAAGACTGAATTCAAGGTGCCGACCTTTGTCTATCAGGTCAGCGGTGAATACGCCATGCACATGGCGGCGATCCAGAATGGTTGGTTGAGTGAAGGGGTCATTCTTGAATCCCTGACCGCTTTTAAACGTGCCGGCGCTGATGGCATCCTGACTTACTTTGCCGTTCGCGCCGCTCAATTGCTACGAGAGCAAAAATAGCCCTCACAGGAACACTCGATGAATACCGAAGGACTCAGCGAAGTTGAAGTAAAAGACGCTCAACCGGTGGTCGAGCAGATCGTCGAAACCCCGCCGGAGCTGGAACCGGCGCCGGTGGTTGCCGAAGCAGCTCCTGTGCCCGCGCCGCCGGTGGTGATTACGAACCTGGATGACAGCAGTCTGTATATCCACCGCGAGCTGTCGCAGCTGCAGTTCAACATCCGCGTGCTGGAGCAGGCGCTGGACGAGTCCTATCCGTTGCTGGAACGGCTCAAGTTCCTGCTGATCTTCTCCAGCAACCTCGATGAGTTCTTCGAGATCCGTGTCGCCGGGCTTAAAAAACAGATCACCTTCGCCCGTGAACAGGCCGGTGCCGACGGCCTGCAACCGCACCAGGCGCTGGCCCGCATCAGCGAGCTGGTGCACGGCCAGGTCGACCGCCAGTACGCGATCCTCAACGATATCCTGTTGCCGGAGCTGGAAAAGCACCAGGTGCGTTTCATCCGTCGCCGCTATTGGACCACCAAGCTCAAGACCTGGGTTCGCCGCTATTTCCGCGACGAGATCGCGCCGATCATCACGCCGATCGGTCTCGACCCGACGCACCCGTTCCCGTTGCTGGTGAACAAGAGCCTGAACTTCATCGTCGAACTCGAGGGTATCGACGCTTTCGGTCGCGACTCCGGCCTGGCGATCATTCCGGCGCCGCGCCTGCTGCCGAGGATCATCAAGGTACCCGAAGACGTGGGGGGGCCTGGCGATAACTATGTATTCCTGTCGTCGATGATCCATGCGCATGCCGACGATCTGTTCCAGGGCATGAAGGTCAAGGGCTGCTACCAGTTCCGCCTGACCCGTAACGCCGACCTGGCGTTGGACTCCGAGGACGTCGAGGACCTGGCCCGCGCGCTGCGCGGCGAACTGTTCTCGCGTCGCTACGGCGATGCCGTGCGCCTGGAAGTGGCCGACACCTGTCCGAAACACCTGTCGGACTACCTGCTCAAGCAGTTCAACCTGGCCGAGACCGAGTTGTATCAGGTCAACGGTCCGGTGAACCTGACCCGTCTGTTCAGCATCACTGGCCTGGACAGCCATCCGGAGCTGCAATACACGCCGTTCACCCCGCAGATCCCGAAACTGCTGCAGAACAGCGAGAACATTTTCAGCGTGGTCAGCAAGCAGGACATCCTGCTGCTGCACCCGTTCGAATCCTTTACCCCGGTGGTCGACCTGCTGCGCCAGGCCGCCAAGGACCCGCACGTCCTGGCCGTACGCCAGACCCTGTACCGCAGCGGCGCCAACTCGGAAATCGTCGACGCCCTGGTGGATGCGGCGCGCAACGGCAAGGAAGTCACTGCGGTGATCGAACTGCGTGCGCGTTTCGATGAAGAGTCGAACCTGCAACTGGCCAGCCGTCTGCAGGCGGCCGGTGCGGTGGTGATCTACGGCGTGGTCGGCTTCAAGACCCACGCCAAGATGATGCTGATCCTGCGCCGCGAAGCCGGCGAGATCGTGCGTTACGCGCACCTCGGTACCGGCAACTACCACGCCGGTAACGCCCGCCTGTACACCGACTACAGCCTGCTGACCTCCGACGACGCCCTGTGCGAAGACGTCGGCAAGCTGTTCAGCCAGTTGATCGGCATGGGCAAGACCCTGCGCATGAAGAAACTGCTGCATGCGCCGTTCACCCTGAAGAAGGGCATGCTCGACATGATTGCCCGGGAAACCCAGTTCGCCGTCGATGGCAAGCCGGCGCACATCATCGCCAAGTTCAACTCGCTGACCGATCCGAAGATCATCCGCGCGCTGTACAAGGCCAGCCAGTGCGGCGTACGTATCGATCTGGTGGTGCGTGGCATGTGCTGCCTGCGTCCGGGCATTGCCGGGGTGTCGCACAATATCCATGTGCGCTCGATCATCGGCCGTTTCCTGGAACACACTCGGGTGTTCTACTTCCTCAACGGTGGCGAGGAACAGATGTTCCTGTCCAGTGCCGACTGGATGGAGCGCAACCTCGACAAGCGTGTCGAGACCTGCTTCCCGGTGGAGGGCAAGAAGCTGATCCTGCGGGTCAAGAAAGAGCTGGAAAGTTATCTCACCGATAACACCCACAGCTGGAGCCTGCAGTCGGACGGTCGCTACATCCGCAACACGCCGACCGGCAACCAGAACCCGCGCAGTGCCCAGGCGACCCTGCTCGATCGCCTGAGCAACCCGGTCCTCAGCGTACGTTGAGGGTAATGCTGACTCGGGTCAGCCACTCCGCCTCCAGGGCGAAGTCGGCCTGAGTCAGCTGGTTCTCCTCCAGCCAGCCCTTGGGAAACACCACATCCAGGTTATCGCCGTCGGCCCGCAAGGTGACCTGCGGCATTTCCTGGGTGCCACGGATGTGGTGGAACAGGATCGCGAAGCGCAGCAGCACGCACAGACGGATCAGCTTGATGCCTTCATCGCCGAACTCGGCGAACTTGTCCTTGGGAATGTTGCGACGGTGCCCGCGAACCAGTAGTGCGAGCATCTGCTGGTCTTCCCGGGAGAAGCCGGCCAGGTCGGAGTGCTCGATCAGGTAGGCGCCGTGCTTGTGGTACTGGTAGTGGGCGATGTCCAGGCCGACTTCGTGGACCTTGGCCGCCCAGCCGAGCAGTTCGCGCCAGATGCCATCCTCCAGTTCCCAGTCCTTGGCCACCTGGTCGAAGGCGTGCAGTGCCTTGCGTTCGACGCGTACCGCTTGTTCCTGGTCGACGTGATAACGCTCCATCAGCGAGGTGAGGGTGCGTTCGCGGACGTCTTCATGATGATGGCGGCCCAGCAGGTCATAGAGCACACCTTCACGCAGCGCGCCGTCGCAGTGGTCCATGCGCTGCAGGTCGAGGGAATCGAAGATCGCTTCGAGAATCGCCAGGCCGGCGGGGAAGATTGTGCGGCGGTCCGGCTTGATCCCTTCGAAGTCGATTTTCTCGATTTCACCGAGCTTGAACAGCTTGCGCTTGAGCCACGCCAGGCCCTCGGCATTCACTTCACCATTGCCGTGGCCGCCGGCCTTGAGGGCCAGGCCGATGGCGCGGATGGTGCCGGACGAGCCGATCGCCTCGTCCCATTTCAAGCGGTGCAGGGCGTGCTCGATGCTCATGATTTCCAGGCGCGCCGCCGTGTAGGCCTGGGCGTAGCGGGCCGGGGTGACCTTGCCGTCGCGGAAATAGCGCTGGGTATAACTGACGCAACCCATCTGCAGGCTTTCGCGCAACAACGGCTCGAAGCGCTGGCCGATGATGAATTCGGTGCTGCCACCGCCGATATCGGCGACCAGGCGCTTGCCCGGCGTGTCGGCGAGGGTGTGGGAGACGCCGAGGTAGATCAGGCGGGCTTCTTCACGGCCGGAAATGACTTCCACCGGATGCCCGAGAATCTCTTCGGCGCGATGGATGAATTCGATCCGGTTGCGTGCTTCGCGCAGGGCGTTGGTGCCGACGATCCGCACGGCGCCCAGTGGCATGCCGTTGATCAATTGGGCGAAGCGCTTCAGGCAGTCGAGCCCGCGCTGCATCGATTCTTCGCTGAGTTTGCGTTCTTCATCGATGCCGGCGGCCAACTGAACCTTTTCGCCGAGCCGCTCCAGAATGCGGATTTCACCGTTCTGGGCCTTGGCCACGACCATGTGGAAGCTGTTCGAGCCCAGGTCGATAGCGGCGATCAGGGAAAGATTCTTGGCTTTGGAATGGGGCATGGTTGAGGGATCTCGGTCGATAACCCAGTCATCGTGCCACGATCAATCGCCGCCGCCAACGGATGCCGCTCGGCGTTGGGTGGGTCGCAGGGGGACTGGCCCGGCCATGCAGGAAGGATTCGGACGATGAGTAGGACTGCTTTGAAAGGGCTTTGCGTATCTGGAAGCTATTATCAGCGCGACGATATTAAGGGGTTTTTCCGGCTGAAATATTACATTTCAGTGACGAGGATGGCAGGGCGGCTGCGGGGACCGGGTTACCGTCACGCCGGAACGTGACGGCAGGCGAGGGGATGGACTGGGTGATGGGGGCGCCGGCACTCAGGCCTGCGATTCCCCGCTGCCGATGAAGTTCGCCAGTTCGGCGGTCTGCGGGTTGGCGAACAGTACCTTGGGATCGCCGACTTCGTGGACCTTGCCCTGATGCATGAAGACCAGTTTGTCGCCCACTTCCCGGGCGAAACGCATTTCGTGCGTCACCATGATCAGGGTCATGCCGTCCTGGGCCAATTGTCGCACCACGCTGAGGACCTCATTGACCAGCTCCGGATCCAGGGCCGAGGTGATTTCGTCGCAGAGCAGCACTTTCGGCGACATCGCCAGGGCTCGGGCGATAGCTACGCGCTGTTGCTGGCCGCCGGAGAGACGATCGGGGAAGGCATCGAATTTCTCGCCCAGGCCGACCCGCTCGAGCATCTGTCGCGCGAGGGTGGCGGCTTTGGCCCGGGGCACCTTCTGCACCACCTGGGGCGCAAGCATGACGTTCTCGCCGACGCTCAGGTGGGGGAACAGGTTGAACTGCTGGAACACCATGCCGACCTTCTGGCGCAGGCTGCGCAGATCGGCGCGGGCTGCGTCGAGGTATTCGCCATCGACCTCGATCACGCCGTCGTTGATCGACTCCAGACCGTTGAGGGTACGCAGCAGGGTGCTCTTGCCCGAGCCGCTGCGGCCGATGATCGCCACCACCTGGCCTTGCTCGACGCTCAGGTCGATGCCTTTGAGCACATGGTGGTCGCCGTAGTATTTATGCAGGGCGGAAATTCTAAGAAGCGACATGCAGTCTCCTTTCCAGGTAGCGCGCGCTGAGGGACAGGGGGTAGCACAAGAGGAAATAGCCGGCGGCCACCAGGCCGTAGACCATGAACGGTTCGAAGGTAGCGTTGGCGAGCATGCCGCCGGTCTTGGTCAGTTCGGTGAAGCCGATGATCGAGGTGACCGCGGTACCCTTGACCACCTGCACCGAGAAGCCCACGGTCGGCGCCACGGCGATCCGCAGCGCTTGTGGCAGGACCACATGGCGCAGTTGTTCGTAGCGGTTGAGCGCCAGGCTCGCTGAAGCTTCCCACTGGCCGGGGGAAATCGACTCGACGCAGCCGCGCCAGATCTCCGCCAGGTAGGCGCTGGTGAACAGCGTCAGGGCGATTGCGGCCGCGAGCCAGGGTGAAATATCCACGCCGAGCAATGCCACGCCGAAAAACACCATGAACAGTTGCATCAGCAGCGGCGTGCCCTGGAACAGCTCGATGTAGGCGCGGGCCAGACCACGGGTCAGGCGGTTCGCGGAAATGCGCAGGACCATCAGCAACAGGCCGAGCAGGCCGCCACCGGCGAAGGCTACCAGCGACAGCAGCAGGGTCCATTGCAGGCCGACCAGCAGGTTGCTGAGTATGTCCCAGAACGTGAAATCCATCAGCGACTCCTCGCCAGGTAGCGGCGTCCGAGCCAGTTCAGCAACTGGCGAATCAACAGGGCCATGCACAGGTAGATCAGGGTGGTCAGGGCGTAGGTTTCGAAGGCGCGGAAGTTGCGCGACTGGATGAAGTTGGCGGCAAAGCTCAACTCCTCCGTGGCGATCTGCGAACAGACCGCCGAACCGAGCATGACGATGATGATCTGGCTGCTCAGGGCCGGCCAGACCTTGCCCAGCGCCGGACGCAGGACCACGTAGCGAAACGCCTCGAAACGGCTCATGGCCAGTGCTGCCGCAGCTTCCAGCTGCCCGCGCGGGATCGCCTCGATGCCGGCGCGGATGATCTCCGTGCTATAGGCGCCGAGGTTGATCACCATGGCCAGTACCGCTGCCTGCCATTCGGAAATCTGCAGGCCGAGGGACGGCAGGCCGAAGAAGATGAAAAACAGTTGCACCAGGAACGGCGTGTTGCGGATCAGTTCCACATACACGCCGAAGAGTGTCGAGAACGGCTGGATCTTCCAGGCTCGTACTGCCGCGCCGAGGATCCCCAGGCCAACCCCGAGCAGGGTGCCGATGGTGGTCAGCTCCAGTGTAAACAGGGCGCCGCGCAGCAACAGGTCGGCGTTTTGCAGCACCGGCAGGAAGTCGAACTGATAAGCCATGGAACGGACCTCGGAAAAACCTGATCAGAGATCGGCTGGCAGCGGTTGCTTGAGCCACAGTTGGGCGTTTTTGTCCAGGCTGCCGTCGGCCTTGGCGGCGGCGAGGATCTGGTTCACTTTTTCCAGCAGGGCCGGTTCGTTCTTGTTCAGGCCGACATAGACCGGGGAGTCCTTGAGCTTCACCTTCATCGCCGGAATCCGTTTCGGGTTGCGCTCGGCAATTGCGACCATCACTACGTTGCCGCTGGCAATCAGATCGACCTGGCCGGCGAGGTAGGCGGCGATGGTCGAGTTGTTGTCTTCGAAGCGTTTGATCGTCACGCCCTGGGGCGCCACGGCGGTCAGTTCGATATCCTCGATGGCGCCGCGGGTGACACTGATGGTCTTGCCCTTGAGGTCGTCCAGGCTGGCGATCGCGGCGTCAGGTGGGCCGAAGACCGCGAGATAGAACGGCGCGTAGGCCCGGGAGAAGTCGATGACCTTTTCCCGCTCGGCGTTCTTGCCGAGGCTGGAGATCACCAGGTCGACCTTGCCGGTGGTCAGGAACGGAATACGGTTGGTGCTGTTGACCGGGGTCAGTTCCAGTTTGACCTTGAGCTGCTCTGCCAGCAGCTTCGCCGTGTCGATGTCCAGGCCACGGGGTTTCATGTCCGGGCCGACCGAGCCGAAGGGCGGGAAGTCCTGAGGCACGGCGACCTTGAGGGTGCCACGGGCAACGATATCGTCCAGGCCGTTGGCCTGGGCGGTTGCCTGGCCCAGCATCAGGCTGGTGAACAGGGCTGCGAGCAGGGCGCTGAAGCCTTTGGTCATGGCGGGTCTCCGAATGCAAAAAGGGGATGTTGGCTGCCTGGAAACATTGCACAGCCCATGCCATGCCGGTCGCAAAGCCCGCTGTTGCTGGCCTCGGTAGGCTTTTCATGGTCTTACTGGTCTGAACAGTTGTCAGCGTTTGCGCACCGTTATCGGGCATTCGGCGTGCGGGCCGAACCAGTGCTGGGCGCGACTTGCCGCCCGCTCGCAATAGCTTTACAACTAGTGCTCCACCGGACCGACCAGCCTGAACACAATGAACTCGATTTCCCGCGCCGTACCTGAAGTGGCGCTGCAAGCCATTCGTAAACTGATCAGCGAGGAGGGCTTCGGCCCGGGCGACGCGCTGCCTTCGCAGCGAGACCTGGCGCAGCGCCTGGGGATAAGCCGGGCATCGCTGCGCGAGGCGCTGTCGTCCCTCAGCGCGCTGGGAGTGATCAGCGTGCAGCCGGGCAAGGGCGTGTTCGTCCAGGCACCCTCACAAGCGCCGGTGACAGGCGGCCTGGCCTGGCCGTTCGCGGCCCAGGCGTCGGCCGAAGACATCTTCCAGTTGCGTTATGCGCTCGAAGGTTTTGCCGCCGGGCTGGCGGCGGTCACGCTGACGGCGGATGAGCTGGATGCGCTGCAGGACAATGTCGACGCCATGCGCGCCGAACTGCGCGCCGCAGATTTCGAGGCTGCCGCCCGGCTGGATTTCGATTTTCACCGGCGCATCCTGCTGGCCAGTGGCAATCAGGCGATGCTGGGGATTCTCAGCGCCACCGCCGAACTGTTCCTGGAGAGCCAGAAGTTGCCGTTCATCCGCGCCGAGCGGGCGATGGAGACCTGGCAGGAACATCGCAAGATCCTCCGTGCCCTGGCTCGGCGCGCTTCGGGGCCGGCGCAGAAGGCTATGCAGGAGCATGTGCGCAATGCCGCGCTGCGTACCGGGATCGCTTTTGTGACGCCCGCCTGATCCTCGCTGAAGCTACTTGCACAAGTAAGTGCGGTTCTCACCGTTTTGCCCATACTCAAACCCATGGGGCCTCATAGTTAGACTCAATCATCTGCGGCTTCCTGTACGTAGGAAGGACGGCTATGATGGGCAACGTTTTTTTTGGCTCACCACTGCGGAGATTTCCATGAGCAGCGATCTTATCAAGCACGTCACCGACGCGTCCTTCGAGACAGAAGTTCTGAAGGCCGAGCGCCCTGTGCTGGTTGACTACTGGGCTGAGTGGTGTGGTCCCTGCAAAATGATCGCGCCGGTTCTGGACGATATCGCCAGCGCCTACGAAGGCAAGCTGACCATCGCCAAGCTGAACATCGACGAGAACTCGGAAACCCCGGCCAAGCACGGCGTGCGTGGCATTCCGACCCTGATGCTGTTCAAGAACGGCAACGTCGAGGCGACCAAGGTCGGCGCACTGTCGAAGTCCCAGCTGCAAGCTTTCCTCGACGCTCACATCTGAGTGTCATCAAAAAGCCCCGCAAATTGCGGGGCTTTTTCGTTGTTTAGGGCTAGACGCTGCCAAAAGCAGGTGTTACATTCGGTCCCGCACTGGTTTCTCCAGTGCCCCCTGCAAGCCGTCGCCGACGCACTCCTTTTCGAACAAGTACGCGATCCTGTCGCCTTCTCTGCGGCGCGGCCTCATTAAGCCAAAAGCTTAATTTCCCCCCCTCTATAAATGATTACGTCATTCCTATATGAATCTGACTGAACTCAAGCAAAAGCCGATTACCGAACTGCTCGAATTGGCCGAACAAATGGGCATAGAGAACATGGCCCGTTCGCGCAAGCAGGATGTGATTTTCTCCCTGCTGAAAAAGCACGCGAAAAGCGGTGAGGAAATCTCTGGTGATGGCGTGCTGGAGATCCTCCAGGACGGCTTCGGCTTCCTTCGTTCTTCCGACGCGTCCTACCTGGCCGGTCCCGATGACATCTACGTGTCGCCGAGCCAGATCCGTCGTTTCAACTTGCGCACCGGTGACACCATCGTTGGCAAGATCCGCCCTCCAAAGGAAGGCGAGCGTTATTTCGCCCTGCTCAAGGTCGACACGATCAACTACGATCGTCCGGAAAACGCCAAGAACAAGATTCTGTTCGAAAACCTGACGCCGCTGTTCCCCAACGAGCGCCTGAAGATGGAAGCCGGCAACGGTTCCACCGAAGACCTCACTGGCCGCGTCATCGACCTCTGCGCCCCGATCGGCAAGGGTCAGCGTGGCCTGATCGTCGCCCCGCCGAAAGCGGGCAAGACCATCATGCTGCAGAACATCGCGGCCAACATCACCCGTAACAATCCCGAGTGCCACCTGATCGTCCTGTTGATCGACGAGCGCCCGGAAGAAGTGACCGAGATGCAGCGCACCGTGCGCGGCGAAGTGGTTGCCTCGACGTTCGACGAGCCGCCGACCCGCCACGTGCAGGTGGCCGAAATGGTCATCGAGAAAGCCAAGCGCCTGGTCGAGCACAAGAAGGACGTCGTGATCCTGCTGGACTCCATCACCCGTCTGGCCCGTGCCTACAACACCGTGATCCCGAGCTCCGGCAAGGTCCTGACCGGTGGTGTCGATGCCCACGCCCTGGAGAAGCCGAAGCGTTTCTTCGGTGCCGCGCGTAACATCGAAGAAGGCGGTTCGCTGACCATCATCGCCACCGCACTGGTTGAAACCGGTTCGAAGATGGACGAAGTGATCTACGAAGAGTTCAAGGGCACCGGTAACATGGAACTGCCGCTGGACCGCAAGATCGCCGAAAAACGCGTCTTCCCGGCGATCAACATCAACCGTTCCGGTACCCGCCGCGAAGAGTTGCTGACGGCCGACGACGAGTTGCAACGCATGTGGATCCTGCGCAAGCTGCTGCATCCGATGGATGAAGTAGCGGCCATCGAGTTCCTGATCGACAAGCTGAAAGCGACCAAGACCAACGATGAGTTCTTCCTGTCGATGAAACGCAAGTAAGTCGAACAGAGCAGAAAAGCCGGGGAAACCCGGCTTTTTGCTGTCTGGACGCCAGCCAGCGTGCGTGTTCGCTTGCACGATATCGGGGCGAACCGGGTACACTGCCCACCCCGAACGCCACGGACCCTACGAGGCTCACGCATGCAGTATCGCGACTTGCGCGACTTTATCAGCGGCCTGGAACAGCGCGGCGAACTCAAGCGCATTCAGGTTCCGGTGTCCCCCATCCTGGAAATGACCGAGGTCTGCGACCGCACCCTGCGGGCCAAGGGCCCGGCGCTGCTGTTCGAAAAGCCCACCGGCTTCGATATCCCGGTGCTCGGCAACCTCTTTGGCACCCCGCACCGGGTCGCCCTGGGCATGGGCGCCGATGATGTCGGTGAGCTGCGTGAAATCGGCAAGCTGCTGGCCTTCCTCAAGGAGCCGGAGCCGCCCAAGGGGCTCAAGGATGCCTGGTCCAAGCTGCCGATCTTCCGCAAGATCATTGCCATGGCCCCCAAGGTCGTCAAGGACGCAGCCTGCCAGGAGATCGTCATCGAGGGTGACGACGTCGACCTCGGCAAGCTGCCGGTGCAGCACTGCTGGCCGGGCGACGTGGCGCCGCTGATCACCTGGGGCCTGACGGTCACCAAGGGGCCGAACAAGGATCGCCAGAACCTCGGCATCTATCGCCAGCAGGTGATCGCCCGCAACAAGGTGATCATGCGCTGGCTCAGTCATCGTGGCGGCGCGCTGGATTATCGCGAGTGGTGCGAAAAGCATCCGGGCCAGCCGTTCCCGGTATCCGTGGCCCTGGGCGCGGACCCTGCGACCATCCTCGGTGCAGTCACACCGGTGCCGGACAGCCTGTCCGAGTACGCCTTCGCCGGCCTGCTGCGGGGCAATCGCACCGAGCTGGTGAAATGCCGTGGCAATGACCTGCAGGTTCCGGCCACCGCCGAGATCATCCTCGAAGGCGTGATCCATCCGGGCGAAATGGCCCCGGAAGGCCCGTATGGCGACCACACCGGCTACTACAATGAAGTTGACGACTTCCCGGTGTTCACCGTCGAGCGCATCACCCACCGGATCAAGCCGATCTACCACAGCACCTACACCGGACGGCCGCCGGATGAGCCGGCGATTCTGGGTGTGGCGTTGAATGAAGTATTCGTGCCGATCCTGCAGAAGCAATTCCCGGAAATCACCGATTTCTACCTGCCGCCCGAGGGTTGCTCGTACCGGATGGCCGTGGTGACGATGAAAAAGTCCTATCCGGGCCATGCCAAGCGCGTGATGCTGGGCGTCTGGTCGTTTTTGCGACAGTTCATGTACACCAAGTTCGTTATTGTCACCGACGACGATATCAACGCACGGGACTGGAACGACGTGATCTGGGCCATCACCACGCGCATGGACCCCAAGCGCGACACGGTGATGATCGACAACACGCCGATCGACTACCTCGACTTCGCCTCGCCGATCTCCGGCCTGGGTTCGAAGATGGGGCTGGATGCCACCCACAAGTGGCCCGGTGAGACCACGCGTGAGTGGGGTCGGGTGATCGTCAAGGATGAAGCCGTAACCCGGCGGATCGATGCCATCTGGAATCAGTTAGGAATAGATTGATGCGTGTGACCTTGCAGCCCTCTGGAGCCGTGCTGGAGATACGGCCCGGCGAGCGGATTCTCGATGGCGCCCGGCGCCTGGGCTATGACTGCCCGCAAAGCTGTCGCAATGGCAACTGTCATGTCTGCGCGGCGTTGCTGGTGGAAGGCCGGGTCGCGCAGGCAGGTGTCGTGCGTGACCATGGTGAGTTCTACACGTGTATCGCCGAGCCGCTGGAAGATTGCGTGGTGCTCTGGGACGGTGTCCTGGCCCTGGGAGAACTACCGGTGCGCAGCCTGACGTGTCAGTTGAGCGAATGTGTCGAAATCGGCGGTGATGTCTGGCGGGTCCGACTGCGGACTCCTGCGGGCAAGCCGCCGCGTTATCACGCTGGGCAATACGTGATGATCGAGCGCGACAGCGGCGATAAATCGGCGTTTTCCCTGGCCTCGGCGCCACACGCCGGGCGCGATCTGGAGTTGCATGTGCTGGTTCGCGAAGCCAGTGCGCGCGGGCTGATCGAACAGTTGCAGCGCAACCGGATGGCGCGGATCGAACTGCCATTCGGCGATACCCACCTGGCCGAACTGCCGGAGGCGCCGCTGGTGCTGATCGCGGCGGGCACCGGCATGGCGCAGATGCACAGCCTGATCGAGCATTGCCGTTCTCGGGGTTTCGAGTATCCGGTGCATCTGTATTGGGGTGTGCGGCGGCCCGAGGACTTCTACGAGCTGGAGCACTGGGACGAGTGGAAGAAGCTGCCCAACCTGTTCCTGCACAAGGTGGTCAGTGAGCTATGTGGCTGGGAAGGGCGTTGCGGCATGCTGCACGAGGCGGTCTGCGAGGATATCGCCGACCTGTCGAGTGTGCGGGTCTATGCCAGCGGTTCGCCGGCGATGATCTACGCAACCCTGGATGCGCTGGTGGAAGCGGGCATGGATGCGCATCAGATGCGCGCTGATGCCTTCGCCTACGCGCCGAGGTCCTAGCCAGCACCTCCCTGCACAGTCAGAACCTGACGCCCGTGGTGATCATCGCTGCATTGAACCCCAGCAGCACCAGCTCCGCTGCCACCGGCCCGTAATGGGTGCCGATCGACGGGATGATCACCGGCGCCACGCCCAGCCGGTTCAGCGGAATCTTGTCGCGGTACTCGCCGCGATAGCCTTGCAACAGCCCTCCCGTCACCTTCACATAGAGCGGATAACGTGCGCTGTCGTAACGCTTTCCGACATAGCCGTAGTACGAGCGTTGGCTGAACGAGTTGCGAAAGGTCGCCGCGCCGTACAGCCAGCCATCCCCATCATGACGTTCCAGGCCGATCAGGTCCTGGCGGTTGTTGTGTTCGGGCGCAGGTGAGTAGTGACGGGAATACAGGCTGGTCTGGGCATACCAGAAGCCCGGTTTCGGTGGTCCCTGCTCGGTGGCCAGGGCAGGTGTGGCTTGCCCCAGCAGCAGGGCGAAGGCTGCGGTGAGTATCGGTCTGTTCATGGTGCTTGACCCTTCGGGTGCAGGACGTTTCAAGAGTGGGCTGTTATACGAAGCCAGCTCTGGGTCGTCAGTCCTTGGTGTCTGAAAGGTCTGTAGGAATTGTTGCGAGTAGAACGTTTGGTTTAGATATATTCGATTATGTTATTTATTTTATTTATTAAATATCTTTAAGGTATATGAATCGGACCACCGGCTGAGTATTTGCCAATCATCAACACAATGACCGACACCGTTCGCCACACGGACCGATCGTGCGAACTCGAGGCATGACGCCTCGACTTTGGATTCCAAGGGGAGCGGTATGGGGAGCAACACGCAACACCGGCTGTACTCGGCGATTTTGTCCGCTCATTTGCTGACCGCCGCAGGTGCGATGAGCTTCACCCCGATAGCAACCGCCGATTCGGAAAACACCACGGCCGATGCGCCGAAACTCGATACCGTCATCGTCACCGGCACTCGCGCCCAGGAGCGCACGGCCAGTGGCTCGCTGTCGCCGATCGACGTGATCAGTGGCGACAACCTGCGCAGCAGCGGTTCGGATGAACTGGGCACGGTGCTGGCACGGCTGATTCCCTCGATCAATTTCCCACGCCCATCGCTGGTGGATGGTGCCGAGTTGGTGCGTCCGGCGCAATTGCGCGGCCTGTCGCCGGATCAGGTACTGGTGCTGGTCAACGGCAAGCGCCGGCATACCAGCGCCTTCGTCAACCTTGGCGGCGCGGTCGGACGTGGCTCGGCCCCGGCTGATCTGAATGCGATCCCGATTTCAGCGGTCGACCATATCGAGGTGCTGCGTGATGGTGCTTCGGCCCGCTACGGTTCCGATGCGATTGCCGGGGTGATCAACGTGATCCTCAAGAGCGCCGACCAGGGGGGCTCGGTCTCCAGCAAGTTCGGCGAATACAAGAAGGGCGACGGCATTCATCGCCAGCTCGACGGCAACAGCGGCTTTGCCCTGGGTGACAACGGTTTCTTCAACGTCTCGGGCGAAGGCTCTGACAACGACTACACCAACCGTGCCGGCAAGGACTATCGCCCGGCCAGCGTCGGTTCGACGACCTATGGCCAGCAGGTGTTCCGCCAGGGCGAGCCGTCGACCAACGAGGGCAAGCTGCAGTTCAACTCCGCCTACAGTTTCAATGACGCTGCCGAACTCTACAGCTTTGGCGGCTATAGCAAGCGCCGGGGCGAAACCGCAGCGTTCTATCGGGCGAGCAACGCTTCGAACAACATTCCGGCGATCTTCCCCAATGGCTACCTGCCGCTGATCCACGGCAACCTAGAGGACACCTCGCTGGTGGTCGGCCTGCGTGGCCTGCTGATGGACGACTGGCACTATGACCTGTCGGCCAACTACGGCAAGAACGAGTACGAACTGAGTACCGAAACCATCAACACCTCGCTGGGCCTGAACAGCCCGCGCAAATTTGATAACGGCACCCTGAGCAACGACCAGCGCCAGTTGAACTTCGACCTGTCGCGCGAATTCAACCTCGGTTGGCTGCCTTACCCGGTGTCGGTGGCGCTGGGGGCCGAGTACCTGCGCCAGGGCTACCAGATCAGCGCCGGCCAGCCAGAGTCCTACTACCAGAGCGGCAGTTCCGGGCTGGGTGGGTTCCGCGCCGCGGATGCCGGCAGCTATTCGCGGCACAACTTCGCCCAGTATCTGGACCTGGAAACCAACTTCACCGAGAAGCTGAGTGCTTCGGCGGCGGTGCGGCATGAAGACTACAGCGATTTTGGCTCGAACGTCAGTGGCTCGTTGGCGGCCCGCTACGACTTCACTCCACAGGTGGCGGTGCGCGGCAGTATCTCCAACGGCTTCCGTGCGCCATCCCTGGCCCAGCAGAACTTTACCTACACCTCGTCGCAGTTGATCGGCTCGACCATCCAGGAGGCTGGCACGTTCGCCGCCAACAGCCAGGTGGCCAAGCTGCTCGGTGCTGAAGACCTGAAGGCGGAAAAGTCGCGCAACTACAGCCTCGGCCTGGTGCTGGAGCCGACGGATAACCTGACGGTCACGGCCGATTTCTACCGGATCGACATTCGTGACCGGATCAGCCTGTCGTCCAACCTGGTGCTGAACAACGCGGCGATCAACTACCTGCAGGCCAACGGTGTCGGCAATATCAACTACACCAGCGCGCGTTATTTCACCAATGCCACCAACACCAGCACCAACGGCATCGACCTGGTGGCCAACTATCGCTATCAACTGGACAACGGCCTGCGCTGGAACAGCACCCTGGGCTACAACTACAACCGGACCAAGGTCACCGATGTGAAGGACAACCCGGCGATCCTCAATCAGTTGGGGGTCAACCTGGTGCGGGTCGACCGCCGCGAGAGGCTCGGTCTGCTGGGGGATACTACGCCCCGGCACAAGTTGACCCTGGGCAACGACCTGAGCTTCGGCAATTGGGTGCTGCACAGCAACCTGACCCGCTACGGCTCGTTCACCAGTTACCAGGCCGATGCGGTCAATGACCAGACCTTCAAGGCGGCCTGGCTGCTGGACCTGGCGGCGGACTACAAGCTCAAGCAGTGGACCTTCACCGTGGGTGGCGACAACGTCACCGACAAGTATCCGGAAAAACTCAGTGCCTACGCTAACAGCGGCGGCAATCTGGCCTATAGCACTTATTCGCCGTACGGTTACAGCGGTGCGTTTTATTACGGTAAAGTGACCTATAACTGGTAATGATTCAGGAGTCCCGAGCGATTCGTCATGGCTGTTACAGATCCTGTGTTATCGGGTTTGACCTATCCGCCGCGCCTCGAATTGGGGGCGCAACTGACCCACGAACAATTGCTCAGCTCGATGCAGGCCACCATGGCCCGGCACAAGGGCGGTCCGGTCTGGCTGTTCGCCTACGGTTCGCTGATCTGGCGACCAGAGTGCTCGGCGGTTGAGCGGGTGCGGGGACGGGTCCACGGTTATCACCGTGGCCTGTACCTGTGGTCTCATGAGCATCGCGGGACGCCGGAGTTGCCGGGGCTGGTGTTTGGCCTCGATCGCGGTGGCTCCTGCAGCGGTTTTGCCTATCGGCTGCCGGAGGAGCAGTTGGAGGCATCGCTGTATGCCTTGTGGCAGCGCGAGATGCCGGTACCGTCCTATCGCCCGCATTGGCTCAATTGTCGGCTGGAAAGCGGGCATACGGTCCAGGCCCTGGGCTTCGTGCTGGAACGGCACTTGCCCAGTTATGCCGGCAATCTGCCCGACAGCGTGCTGACCCAGGTACTGCAAAGTGCCTGTGGGCGCTACGGCACCACCCGCGACTACGTCGAGCAGACCGCCAGCGCCTTGCGCAGCCATGCCATGCCGGACCGCAATCTGGAGGCGCGGCTCAAGCGTTGTCGCTCGGGATCCCATTGAGTCGCCTCTCCCGCCGGGTGGGAGAGGCGGTGGGTTCCTATGCGGTAGCGGTACGGCTCGTGCTCGCCGCGCGGGTGTGCCACAGAGTGGGCGCCAGGAACACCATGGACAGCAGGCAGGAGGCGACCAGCAGGACAAAGCCGCCATCCCAGCCGAAGTGGTCCACGGTGTAGCCCATGGCGGCACTCGCCGCGACCGATCCGCCGAGGTAGCCGAACAGTCCGGTGAAGCCGGCTGCGGTGCCTGCGGCCTTTTTCGGTGCCAGCTCCAGCGCCTGCAGGCCAATGAGCATCACCGGGCCATAGATCAGGAAACCGATGGAAAACAGCGCGATCATGTCGATGGTCGGGTTGCCGGGTGGGTTGAGCCAGTACACCAGCGTCGCCACGGTTACCAGGCCCATGAACACCATGCCGGTCAGGCCCCGGTTGCCACGGAAGATCTTGTCCGACATCCAGCCGCACAGCAGCGTGCCCGGAATCCCTGCCCACTCATAGAAGAAATAGGCCCAGGAAGTCTTGTCGACGTTGAAGTGCTTGGCTTCCTTGAGGTAGGTCGGCGCCCAGTCCAGCACACCATAGCGCAGCAGGTAGACGAAGACGTTGGCCAGCGCGATGTACCAGAGCATCTTGTTGCGCAGCACGTACTTGACGAAGATTTCCTTGGCGCTGAATTCGCTCTCGTGGCTGTCGTTGTAACCTTCGGGGTAATCGTTCTTGTACTTCTCGATAGGCGGCAGGCCGACCGACTGTGGAGTATCACGCATGGTGATGAAGGCAAAGGCCGCCACAGCCAGTGCCACGGTCGCCGGGACATAGAATGCCGCGTGCCAGTCGTTGAACCAGCCCATGCCGAGCAGGAACAGTGGGCCGATCAGGCCGCCGCCGACGTTGTGCGCGACGTTCCACACCGAGACCACGCCGCCGCGTTCCTTCTGTGACCACCAGTGCACCATGGTCCGCCCGCTTGGCGGCCAGCCCATGCCCTGGGCCCAGCCGTTGATGAACAACAGGATGAACATCATGGTCACGCTGGAGGTGGCCCAGGGGGCGAAGCCGAAAATGAACATCACCGCGGCGGATACCAGCAGGCCGAAGGTCAGGAAGTAGCGCGGGTTGGAGCGGTCTGATACCAGGCCCATGAGGAACTTCGACAGACCATAGGCGATGGCGATCGCCGACATTGCCAGGCCCAGATCGCCACGGCTGTAACCTTCTTCGATCAGGTACGGCATGGCCAGGGAGAAGTTCTTGCGCAGCAGGTAGTAGCCGGCGTAACCGAAAAAGATCCCGGCGAAGATCTGCCAGCGCAGACGTCGATAGGTGCTGTCTATTTTTTCCTCGGGCAGCGGCGCCCGGTGTGCGGCAGGTCGAAAGAAGGCAAACATTCAAGAGCTCCAGATTTCTTGTTTTGACTGCGGATGCGAATGTTACATTTTCGTTACCGAAAATAGCAGGCTTTCTCATCTACAAATGTAAGAAATGGAGCATGATCGATGTTGTTTTATGAACATGTCGCGCAGAGTTAACTGAAGGACGTTCTCGGGATGGGGATCATCCTTGTCGCGATCTGCCGAGCAGGCGGGCTTCTGGGATGAGCGGGAAGGCCCGTTCACCCCATCACGGCGTCAGCGGACCTGCACCACCACCTTGCCCACCGCCTTGCGCTGGGCGAGATCATCGATGGCCCGGGCCGCTTCGGCCAGTGGATAGGTCTGCGAGACCAGTGGTTTGAGCTTGCCTTCGGCAAACCAGGCGAACAGTTGCTGAAAGTTCGCGGCGTTGTCCTGTGGCTGACGTTGGGCGAACGAGCCCCAGAATACCCCGACCACCGCCGCGCCCTTGAGCAGTGCCAGGTTCACCGGCAACTCGGGGATACGTCCGCTGGCGAAGCCGACCACCAGCAATCGACCGTTCCAGGCAATGGCCCGCACGGCCTGGTCGAACAGGTCGCCGCCGACCGGGTCGTAGATCACATCGGCGCCGTTGCCGTCGGTGAGGCGCTTGATCTCGTCCTTGAGGCTGCTTTCGTTGTAGTTGATCAGTTCATCGGCGCCGGCGGCCTTGGCCACTGCGAGCTTCTCGGCGCTGCTGGCCGCGGCGATCACCCGGGCACCCATTGCCTTGCCGATCTCCACCGCCGCCAGGCCGACACCGCCGGAGGCGCCGAGCACCAGCAGAGTTCCCCCCGGTTGCAGTTGGGCGCGCTGTTTGAGGGCATGCATCGAGGTGCCATAGGTCATGCTGAAGGCGGCGGCACGGGTGAAGTCCATCGCGGCGGGAATTGGCAACACGTTGTAGCCCGGTACCGCGACTTCCTCGGCAAAGCTGCCCCAGCCGGTGAGCGCCATGACCCGGTCACCGACCTTGAGATGGCTGACCTTTTCTCCCACCGCCGTGACCACGCCGGCGGCTTCACCGCCGGGCGAAAACGGGAACGGCGGCTTGAACTGGTATTTGCCCTCGATGATCAGCGTATCCGGAAAGTTCACCCCGGCTGCATGGACCTGCAGCAGGATTTCGTTCTTTTTCGGCGTCGGACTCGCGATTTCCTCCAGCACCAGCGTTTCGGCGGCGCCGAAGGCTTTGCACAGTAAGGCTTTCATCGGGCTATTCCTTTGGGAGTGATGGCCGATAAGTGTAGGAGTGTGAGTCAATGGGTCAACGAGCATGCCCTGGCCTGATAGTCACCTATAAGCTTTGTGCTTGGGCTATCTGGCAGGGCTCGCTATGCTAGGCCGTAAACCGGATAAGGAGCGAATCGTGAAAGCGTGGATCATGTTGATGGTGGCCTTGTCGCTGCCGATGGCGGTAATGGCAGAAGAGGCCAAGGAGGGCGAGGGTGCGGGGCCCAAGGTCAGCTATATCAGCCTGAGCCCGCCGTTCGTCGGCAACTATGGCCTGGATGGCAGCCCCAAGCTGAAGGTCTACAAGGCCGATGTGGCCGTGCGCGTGACCGGCGATGCCGCTGCTCAGGCGGTCAAGGCCAACGAGCCGTTGATTCGCAACCAACTGGTGGCCCTGTTCGCCCAGCAGACCGTGGATTCGATGAACAACGTCGAAGCCAAGGAGAAGATGCGTCAGGAGGCGCTCAAACAGGTCCAGCAGGTGATGACCGACGAGACCGGCAAGCCCCAGGTGGAAGACCTGCTGTTCAACAACCTGATCGTGCAGTGATTCGGGATTTTTGATGGCTGGCCGGGTCTCTTCGCGGCGGTTCGGCGCGAAGGGGTCAGCGCAATCAGCGCAAGGCCAGAACGGCGGCCCACTGCTGCGTCGTCACCGGCATCACCGACAGGCGGCTGCCTTTTTGCACCAGCGGCATTTCCGCCAGCGCGGTCTGCTGCTTCAGGTAGCCGAGCCCGAGCACCTTGGCAAAGGTCTCGACATGTCCGACCTGCAATGCACTCCAGGGATTTTTCTCGGGGGTGGCCTTGGGGTCGTGATAATGGCTTTGCGGGTCCAGGGCTGTCGGGTCCGGGTAGGCGGCCTCGAGGATTTTGCCGATCCCGGCGATCCCCGGCTCCGGGCAGCTGGAGTGATAGAAGAAGAACTCGTCGCCGACCGCCATGGCCCGCAGAAAGTTGCGCGCCTGATAGTTGCGTACGCCATCCCAGCGGGTTTCGCCCAGCTTGGCCAGCCCTTGGATCGAGAGTTCGTCCGGCTCGGATTTCATCAGCCAATAGGCCATTGTGTTGCTCCTTGGGCAGTTTGTTGGGCAATTTCATACAAACCGACGGTCGGTTGACGTCAGCGTTTGCGTGTTGGTTCACGTTATCGCAAAATGCCGGGATTTTAAGCTTGACGCTGCTGCACGGCCTATCAAACGAACCGCTGCTGTCATCGTATGTGATTTGCCTAGGGGGGCAATCGATGAAACGCAAACCGGATTTACTATGGACTTTGGTTATTTTGTTCGGTTTGGGTGTGGTAACTACAGGTTATGCTCAAGGCTTGTGGTCCGGCAAGAAGGACGCTCCAGTAGAAGTCGCGCAAAACCAGCCTCAGCAGTCGACCCTGTTCAAGCGTTGATAGCACCACAAAGGCGTCGCCATCCGCGTTGACGCCTTTACTCCCGTCGATTCATTGCGCGATATACCACGCCTTGTCGGTGACCGTTCCCCGCAGGGGTACATCCCAACTGGCCTGGTCCAGTCTTTCGACTTTCTGACATTCATGGGCCAGTCCCAGCAGCGTGGGTTTGTGCCAGTTCTGACGGCGCGACCGATAGGCCAGGCTGCGGTCGTAGAATCCGCCGCCCATGCCCAGTCGCCCCCCCAGCGGATCGAAGCCGACCAGCGGCAGCAGCACCAGGTCGAGTGCCCAGACCTTGCGCTGGGCGGCCGGGTTGATCCGTGGCTCAAGGATGCGAAAGCGATTGGGTCGCAGCTTTTCCCCCGGGCGAATGCGCTGGAACACCATCTTGGTTCGCGGCCAGGCGCTGAGTACCGGCAGATAAGTGTGTTTGCCCCGACGCTGGGCTTCGCGCAGCAGCAGGCGCGGGTCGATTTCGCCGTCGGTCGGCAGGTACAGGGCAATATGGCGGGCGCGGCGCAACAGTGGGTGTTGGGCCAACTGCCGATACAGACCGCGTGCGGCCTGGCGTTGTTCGCCGGGCGTGAGGGCGCGGCGGGCCTTGCGCAGCCGTCGTCGAAGTTGCGGGCGGGAAAGCGGCGCAGGTTCGGTCATGGATTCGTGCTGTAGGCAGTGGAGCGGCCAGAACGGCAGCCCGTGACGGCGAATGTCGGGACTCACCGACACTGGCCTGGAAGTCAGGCTCCCCGGATGAACCGCTGTCGACTTAGCCCTTGAACCCGAAAGTTCAAGGTGGAAGGTGCAGTAGGCGTTAAGGCTTTCCGTCTAGCGGACATGCACACCGGCCCAACGTGCAAATTCCAGGGTAGTGCAAATCGGCTCAGGGACATCGTCAACTGGCAAGCACCCCAGGGAGTGATGCCAGTATAACCGAAAGGGCCGTGGGAATCAGCCCTTGCTGGTGTCCGAATCGGAAGACAGCACCAGATCCACCCGGTCCAGCAGGTCGCGCACCTGCTCGCGCGTCGAGCCGCTGGCCTGCACATCGGGGCGTTCCTGCTTGTGCAGCAGGTCGTGGGTGATGTTCAGCGCGGCCATCACGGCGATGCGATCGGCGCCGATCACTTTGCCGCTGCTGCGGATCTCGCGCATCTTGCCATCCAGGTAACGGGCGGCGCTGACCAGGTTGCTGCGCTCTTCCTGGGGGCAGATGATCGAATACTCCTTGTCGAGTATTTGCACGGTAACGTTATTGCTTGAACTCATGAGTCTTGCTCCAGGGCCTTGAGGCGCGCAATCATCGATTCAACCTTGCGCCGGGCGATTTCGTTCTTTTCAATAAGGTGTGCGCGCTCCTCGCGCCAGGTCTTTTCCTGAGCTAATAGGAGTCCGTTTTGGCTTTTTAGTTGCTCGACCCGGGTAATCAGCAGTTCGAGTCTGGCCATCAGCGCGTGCAGGTCGTTGTCTTCCATTCGTTATCTACTTTGATGTCGACTGAATAGGACTGATGAGCGGTTGTGAGGGGAGCACTCGGCAAACGAGTTGTGTGGCTCGATGGTCTTGGCATGTCCCTGGGTGCTAGGATACAAGGCCTTCATTCTAGACACTGCGCCGTTCGGCGCCTAGCCGCCCATGCCTATTCAGAATTCCCCTTATAACGCTTTCGCCAACCTCTTGAACAGTAATGGCCATCCGGTCTCGCCCGCCGAACTGCACGGACTGCTGCTCGGTCGCAGTTGTGCCGGCGCCGGCTTCGAGGCCGACAGTTGGCTGGTGGATGCCGCCGAGCTGCTGGAAGGCGAACCGCAGGACAACGTGCGCAATGCCCTGATCGGCCTGCAGGAGATGGTCAAGGGCGAGCTGACCAGCGACGACATGACCGTGGTCCTGCTGTTGCCGAGTGACGATGCGCCGCTGACCGAGCGTGCCGCCGCGCTGGGCCAGTGGTGCCAGGGCTTCCTCGCCGGTTTCGGCCTGACCTATCGCGCCAATGCCCTGAGCGTCGAGGCCACCGAGGTGCTGCAGGACCTGGCGGCTATTGCCCAGGTCCAGGATGCCCTGGAAGAGTCCGACGACGGCGAGGGCGATTACATGGAGGTCATGGAGTACCTGCGCGTCGCACCGCTGCTGCTGTTCACCGAGGTCAACAAGCCGGCCGAACCGGCTGCCAAGCCTTCGCTGCACTGAGTCTCAGGGCCAGCCTGACGGGAGTTCCATCTGCCCATGATCCATATCCCCAAAGCGGAATACGCCCGACGTCGCAAGGCGTTGATGGCGCAGATGGAACCCAACAGCATCGCGATCCTGCCGGCCGCCGCAGTGGTCATCCGCAACCGCGATGTCGAGCATGTCTATCGCCAGGACAGCGATTTCCAGTACCTCAGCGGTTTTCCCGAGCCCCAGGCGGTGATCGTGCTGATCCCCGGCCGGGTCCACGGCGAGTACGTGCTGTTCTGCCGCGAGCGCAATGCCGAGCGCGAACTCTGGGATGGCCTGCGTGCGGGTCAGGAGGGCGCGATCCGCGATTATGGCGCCGACGATGCGTTTCCCATCAATGACATCGACGACATCCTGCCGGGCCTGATCGAAGGGCGCGACCGGGTGTATTCGGCGATGGGCAGCAACCCGGAGTTCGACCGGCACCTGATGGACTGGATCAACGTGATCCGTTCCAAGGCGCACCTCGGCGCGCAGCCGCCGAACGAATTCGTTGCCCTGGATCATCTGCTGCACGACATGCGCCTGTATAAATCGGCGGCGGAAGTGAAGGTGATGCGTGAGGCCGCGGCGATTTCCGCCCGTGCCCATGTGCGGGCCATGCAGGCGGCGCGTGCCGGCCTGCATGAGTTCAGCCTGGAGGCCGAACTGGACTACGAGTTTCGTAAGGGCGGCGCGAAGATGCCAGCCTACGGTTCGATCGTCGCCGCCGGGCGCAATAGCTGCATCCTGCATTACCAGCAGAATGACGCGTTGCTCAAGGATGGCGACCTGGTGCTGATCGATGCCGGTTGCGAGATCGACTGTTATGCCAGCGATATCACCCGGACCTGGCCGGTCAATGGCAAGTTTTCGCCCGAGCAGAAAGCGATCTACGAACTGGTGCTGGCCGCCCAGGAAGCGGCATTCGCCGAGATCGCCCCGGACAAGCACTGGAACCAGGCGCACGAAGCCACGGTACAGGTAATCACCCGGGGTCTGGTGGAGCTGGGGTTGTTGCAGGGCGAAGTCCAGGATCTGATCGGCACCGAGGCCTACCGGGCCTTCTACATGCATCGTGCCGGCCATTGGCTGGGGATGGATGTGCATGATGTCGGCGACTACAAGGTCGGTGACCAATGGCGCGTGCTGGAGGTGGGCATGGCGCTGACGGTGGAGCCGGGGATCTACATTGCCCCCGACAACCAGAACGTGGCGAAGAAATGGCGCGGCATTGGCGTACGCATCGAGGACGACGTAGTGGTGACCAAGCAAGGTTGTGAAATTCTGACCGGCGGTGTGCCCAGGACCGTGGCCGAGATCGAGGCCCTGATGGCCGCTGCCCGAGCCTCGGCAGCATGAGCCGGTTCAATCTGGCAATCATTGGTGGCGGCCTGGTCGGTGCCAGCCTGGCGCTGACGCTGCAGGCCGGCGCCAAGGCGCGCGGCTGGAAGATTGTGCTGATCGAGCCTTTTGCTCCTGGCGACAGCTACCAGCCGAGCTATGACGCCCGTTCCTCGGCGTTGTCCTTCGGCGCCCGGCAGATTTACGAACGCCTCGGCCTGTGGCAGTCGATTGCCCAGCGCGCCGAGCCGATCAAGCAGATTCACGTGTCCGACCGTGGGCGTTTTTCCACGGCGCGGCTGTCGGCCATCGAAGAAGGCGTGCCGGCCCTGGGTTATGTGGTGGAGAACGCCTGGCTCGGGCAATGCCTCTGGCAGGGGCTGGATCAGGATGTGGTCAGTTGGCGCTGCCCGGCCGAGGTGACCCGTCTGCAGCCACTGGAAGACGGCTATCGCCTGAGCCTCAACGATGACACCGTGCTCGATTGCGACCTGGCCGTGCTGGCCGATGGCGGCCGTTCCGGTCTGCGTGAGCAACTGGGTATCGGCGTGCGCAAGCGCCCGTACAACCAGAGCGCGTTGATCGCCAATATTTCGCCGAGCGAAGCCCATCATGGCATGGCCTTCGAGCGCTTTACCGACGAAGGGCCGATGGCCCTGCTGCCGTTGGCGGACAACCGTTGTGCGTTGGTCTGGACCCGCCTCGGAATGGACGCCCAGCGACTCGCGCAACTGGACGAGCGCAGCTTCCTCAGCGAGCTGCAGGGGGTATTCGGCTATCGCCTCGGGACGTTGAAGCAGGTCGGCGCGCGACATCTGTATCCGTTGACCCTGGTGGAGGCCGAGGAGCAGGTCCGCCCACACCTGGTGGTGCTGGGCAATGCCGCCCACAGCCTGCACCCGATTGCCGGACAGGGTTTCAACCTGTCCCTGCGCGATGCCCAGGCCCTGGCCGAAGCCTTGCTGGCCAGCGAGGCACCGCTGGGCGAGTTTGCCACCCTGCGCGGTTATCAGGAGCGTCAGCGCCTGGACCAGACACTGACCGTCGGCTTTTCGGACCGGGTCACCCGCCTGTTCGGCAGCGGCCAACCGCTGGTCGCGCTGGGGCGCAATCTCGGCCTGCTGGGGCTCGATCTGCTGCCGCCGGCCAAGCGCTGGTTCGCCCGTCAGGCCATGGGCCTGGGGACACGTGCCGATGTCTGATCGACCCATCACTCCATTCCCTGTGGGAGCCGGCTTGCTGGCGATAGCTGACGGCGCGGTGCGTCTGTCGGGCTGCGTTATCGTTGATCGCCAGCAAGACGGCTCCTGCAAGGGGCAGGCTCACTTTTTACTACAGGCTTGAAGCATGGAAATGCGCGCAGATGTGCTGATTGTCGGGGCTGGGATGGTTGGCAGTGCCCTGGCCCTGGCGTTGAAAGACAGTGGCCTGCAGGTGCTGCTGCTCGACGGCGGCCCGATGAGCGTCAAGCCGTTCGATCCGCAGGCCCCGTTCGAACCCCGGGTGAGTGCCTTGTCGGCCGCCAGCCAGCGTATTCTTGAGCGTCTGGATGTGTGGCCGGGCATTGCCGGCCGACGTGCCAGCCCCTACCGTGACATGCAGGTCTGGGACGGCAGCGGTACCGGACAGGTGCATTTCTCGGCCGCCAGCGTGCATGCCGAGGTGCTGGGGCATATCGTCGAGAACCGGGTGGTCCAGGACGCCTTGCTCGAACGTCTGCACGACTGCGACATGGGCTTGCTGGCCAATGCGCGGCTGGAGCAGATGCGCCGTTCCGGTGACGACTGGCTGCTGACCCTGGCCGATGGCCGCAAGCTGCGTTCAGCGCTGGTGATTGCCGCCGACGGTGCCAATTCGGCGGTGCGCCGCCTGGCCGGCTGCGCGACGCGGGAATGGGATTACATGCATCACGCCATCGTCACCAGCGTGCGCAGCAGCCGGCCACACCGGATGACCGCGTGGCAGCGGTTTACCGATGATGGGCCGCTGGCCTTTCTGCCGCTGGATCGCGATGGCGGGCAGGATTGGTGTTCGATCGTCTGGTCGACCACCCCGGGCGAAGCCGAGCGCCTGATGGCGCTCGACGAGGGGGCATTCCGTGGCGAACTGGAGCGGGCCTTCGAGGGGCGTCTCGGCGAGGTGATCGCCGTCGATCCGCGACTCTGCGTCCCTTTGCGTCAGCGTCACGCCAAACGTTACGTCGCCGAAGGGCTGGCTTTGATCGGCGATGCGGCCCACACCATCCATCCGCTGGCCGGACAGGGCGTGAACCTGGGCTTCCTTGACGCCGCCGTCTTGGCCGAGGTGTTGCTGCATGCGCTCGAGCGGGGTGAGCGGCTGGCGAATGTGCAGGTGCTGAGCCGCTTCGAGCGTCGGCGCATGCCGCACAACCTGGGGTTGATGGCAGCGATGGAAGGCTTCGAGCGGCTGTTCCAGGCCGATCGGCTGCCATTGCGCTGGTTGCGCAACACCGGCTTGAAGATGGTCGAGCAGATGCCCGAGGCCAAGGCGCTGTTCGTGCGCCAGGCATTGGGCCTGACGGGCGATCTGCCGGAACTGGCGAGGGCCTGAGGGGCTTTCGGCGACTCGTGCAACATCTGGTAACGCCTCTGTTCCGACTTCGGTTGAGGCACCAAATGTGAGTCACTATCATTTCGCGTTCATTTCGAACTCGAGAGATCGCTCCCATGTCGGCACCCAAGCGCCTACTGACAGCCCTGGCCCTTACCCTGGCGGCGGGCGCCGCCCACGCTGCCGACGAAGTGGTGGTCTATTCCTCGCGGATCGACGAACTGATCAAGCCGGTGTTTGATGCCTATACCCAGAAGACCGGGGTCAAGGTGAAGTTCATCACCGACAAGGAAGCGCCGCTGATGCAGCGGATCAAGGCCGAAGGCGAGAACGCCACCGCCGACCTGCTGCTGACCGTCGACGCTGGCAACCTCTGGCAGGCCGAGCAGATGGGCATCCTGCAGCCGTTCACCTCGAAGACCATCGATAGCAATATTCCATTGCAGTATCGTTCCTCGGCCCATCAGTGGACCGGCCTGAGCCTGCGCGCACGGACTCTGGCGTACTCCACCGAGCGGGTGAAACCCACGGATCTGACCACTTACGAAGCGCTGGCTGACAAGCAGTGGGAAGGCCGCCTGTGCCTGCGCACGGCGAAGAAGGTCTACAACCAGTCACTGACTGCCACGCTGATCGAGGTCCATGGCGCGGAAAAGACCGAGCAGATCCTCAAGGGCTGGGTGAACAACCTGTCCACCGACGTGTTTTCCGATGACATCGCGGTGCTTGAGGCGATCAATGCCGGGCAGTGCGACGTCGGTATCGTCAATACCTACTACTACGGGCGCCTGCACAAGCAGAACCCGAACCTGGCGGTGAAGCTGTTCTGGCCGAACCAGGGCGACCGTGGCGTGCATGTGAACCTGTCGGGTATCGGCCTGACCAAACATGCCCCGCACCCGGAAGCGGCCAAGGCGCTGGTGGAGTGGATGACCACGCCTGAGGCCCAGCGTATCTTTGCCGATGTGAACCAGGAGTTCCCGGCAAACCCGGCGGTACCGCCGTCGGCGGAAGTGGCGAGCTGGGGCAAGTTCGTGCCTGATGCCCTGCCAGTGGAAATCGCCGGCAAGCGCCAGGCCGAGGCGATCCGCCTGATGGACCGCGCGGGCTGGAACTGACCCCACCTACACCTTCCCTGTAGGAGCGCGGCTTGCCCGCGAATGAGACGATACGGTGCGTCAGTGAGACCGCGTTATCGTTCTTAGTGGGCAAGCCCCGCTCCTGCAAGGGGGTGTACATAACCTCAACCGAGAAACTTCTTGGCCCACCCCATTCAACGCCGCTGGTATCCGCTGGTCTTCGCCGTCGCCGCCCTGGTGCTGTTGCCGCTGAGCGTATTATTGCTGTCCTGGCAGTCGGTCGACACACAGATCTGGTCCCACCTCTGGGATACCCAGATGCCCCGCCTGCTGGGCAATACCCTGACCCTGGTGGCCGGTGTCGGTGTCGGCGTCACCCTGCTCGGTGTCAGCCTGGCCTGGCTGACCAGTCTCTGCGAATTCCCCGGTCGGCGCTGGCTCGACTGGGCGCTGATGCTGCCTTTCGCCATTCCGGCCTATGTCCTGGCGTTTGTCTTCGTCGGTCTGCTGGATTTTTCCGGCCCGGTGCAGACCTTGCTGCGCGAAGTCTTCGGCAGCAGCCTGCGCCTGCCACGGGTGCGTTCCACCGGCGGGGTGATTCTGGTGCTGGTGCTGGTGTTCTACCCCTATGTCTACCTATTGGCGCGCAGTGCGTTCCTGGCCCAGGGCAAGGGGCTGATGGAGGCCGCCCGGGTCCTCGGCCAGTCGCCATGGCAGGCGTTCTGGCGGGTTGCCCTGCCGATGGCACGTCCGGCCATCGGTGCGGGTGTGGCCTTGGCGCTGATGGAAACCCTGGCGGATTTCGGTGCGGTCTCAGTGTTCAACTTCGATACCTTCACGACCGCGATCTACAAGACCTGGTACGGCTTCTTCAGTCTTTCCAGCGCCGCTCAACTGGCCAGCCTGCTGCTGCTCGCGGTGATGCTGGTGCTCTATGGCGAGCGGCGGGCACGGGGCGCCAGTCGCGCTGGCAACGAGCGACCAAGGGGCAGTGCGTTGTACCGACTACAGGGTTTCAAGGCCTGGGCGGCCAGTGGCTGGTGTCTGCTGGTATTCGCCTGTGCCTTTGTCGTGCCGTTGCTGCAACTGCTGGCGTGGTTCTGGCGGCGCGGGCGCTTCGACCTCGATGAGCGCTACACCGGGCTGATCCTGCATACCCTGTACCTGGGTGGCATGGCTGCGCTGGTGACGGTGGCGGTGGCGATGCTGCTGGCCTTCGCGCGCCGTCAGGCACCGACCCGGGTGATTCGGAGCGGCGTCAGCCTGGCCAATCTCGGTTATGCACTGCCCGGCTCGGTGCTGGCGGTGTCGATCATGCTGGCTTTCAGTTACCTGGACCGCGAGTGGGTGATTCCGTTGTCGAGTTGGCTGGGCGGCGCTGGCAAGCCCTTGTTGCTGGGCAGTCTTTCGGCGCTGTTGTTGGCCTACCTGGTGCGTTTTATCGCCGTCGCCTATGGGCCGCTGGAAAACAGCCTGGAGCGTATTCGTCCGTCGTTGCCTGAGGCGGCCCGCAGCCTGGGCGTCGGTGGACCACGACTGTTTTTCAAAGTGTATCTGCCGTTGCTGGTGCCCGGCACCCTGAGTGCGGCGTTGCTGGTGTTCGTCGATGTGCTCAAGGAAATGCCCGCGACCCTGCTGATGCGCCCGTTTGGCTGGGATACGCTGGCGGTGCGGGTCTTCGAGATGACCAGCGAAGGCGAGTGGGCGCGGGCCTCGTTGCCGGCCTTGACCCTGGTGCTGGTCGGCCTGTTGCCGGTGATCGGCCTGATCCGGCGTTCGGCCAGGCAAATCGGTTAGGTGCCAGCTCGGTGCCTTGCGGCTACAATGCGCGGCATTCGGTGCGGTCCGTCTGACAGACCGGGTGCGGGAATATGGCTCAAGGCCCCATTCATAAAGGGCTACAGTCAGTCCATCACCTGCCCGCACCTTCGCCACGCCCGGAAGGAGAAACCCATGGGACAGCGCACGCCTTTGTATGACCTGCACCTCGCCCTCGGCGCGAAGATGGTCGATTTTGGCGGTTGGGATATGCCTCTGCACTACGGCTCGCAAGTCGAGGAGCACCATCAGGTGCGTCGCGATTGCGGGGTTTTCGATGTTTCGCACATGACGGTGATCGATGTCGCCGGCAGCCAGGCCAAGGCCTGGTTGCAGTACCTGCTGGCCAACGATGTCGAGCGACTCGGCAGCCCGGGCCGAGCCCTCTACAGCGCCATGCTCAACGAGCAGGGCGGGGTGGTCGACGACATGATCGTCTACCGCACCGATTCCGGTTACCGGCTGGTGGTAAACGCGGCCACCCGCGACCAGGACCTGGCCTGGATGAACGCCCAGCTCGGCAGTTTCGACGTGCAGTTGCTGGAGCGTCCCGAGCTTGCGATGCTGGCTATCCAGGGCCCGCAGGCCCGGCACCGGATCGGTGAGCTGGTGAGCCAGTCCCGTAGTCAAGTGATCCAGCAGCTCAAACCCTTCGAAGGCCGCAGCGACGGTGACTGGTTCATCGCCCGTACCGGCTACACCGGCGAGGATGGCCTGGAAATCGTGCTGCCGGCCGAGCAGGCCCCGGCGTTCTTCAACGATCTGGTCGGCGCCGGCATTTCACCGATCGGCCTCGGTGCCCGCGACACCCTGCGGCTCGAGGCCGGCATGAACCTCTACGGCCAGGACATCGACCTGAATGTCTCGCCGCTGGCCGCCAACATGGCCTGGACCATCGCCTGGGAGCCGAGCACCCGCGATTTCATCGGCCGTGCCGCCCTTGAGAGGCAGAGAGCGGAGGGACCTGGGCTCAAACTGGTCGGATTGGTCCTGGAAGAGCGCGGGGTTTTGCGCGCTCATCAAGTGGTTCGTATCGCCGAGGTTGGCGAAGGTGAGATCACCAGTGGTAGTTTCTCTCCTACGCTGAGCAAGTCCATTGCGTTGGCGCGTGTTCCCATGGCTACGGCCGATCGCGCTGAAGTTGAAATTCGCGGCAAATGGTACCCGGTTCGCGTGGTAAGGCCGACGTTCGTGCGTCATGGCAAAACCTTGATCTGATCTTATCCGGCGAGCCTGCATTGCAGGCTGCTGACACTTTTTCTCGAGGATACTTAAATATGAGCGTTATCCCTGCCGATCTGCGTTTTGCCGAAAGTCATGAGTGGGCCCGTCTGGAAGCCGATGGTTCGGTGACCGTGGGTATCAGCGACCACGCTCAGCAAGCCCTTGGGGATGTGGTATTCGTCGAGCTGACGGAAGTCGGCACAGTCTTCGCTGCGGGTGATGCGGCTGGTGTGGTGGAGTCGGTGAAGGCCGCTTCCGATATCTATGCGCCGGTGTCCGGCGAAGTGATTGCAGTGAACGAGGACCTGGCGGATTCGCCGGAGCTGCTCAACGAAGAACCTTACGCGTCGTGGATATTCAAGCTCAAGCCGAGCAATCCGGCCGAGCTGGAAAAACTGCTGGATGCCGCTGGCTACAAGGCCATCATCGGCGAGTAAATCGGCGCAGGGTCTCAGGCCCCTTTCGCGAGCAAGTCGGATCGCTGCACTGCAGCAGCTCCAGGTTATCGGCCGTATACAAGCACTACGGACGACTGCAAAACGGTAGGAGCTTGCAGTGCGGCGATCCGACTTGCCCGCGAATCGCGAATAGAGCCGTCGCCTCGGTCTCAGCGCGAGAGTGCGGCCTTGACCGCAGCCGCTGAACGCTCGACATCGGCCTTGGTGATCACGTTGAACATTGGCAACGAGACGATCAGGCGGCCAACCCGCTCGGCGATCGGAAACATGCCTTCCTTGAAGCCGCGGGCGCGGTACAGGCTCAGCAGGTGGATCGCCGGGTAGTGGTAGCCGATGCCGATGCCCTGCTGCTTCATGTCCTCCATGAACGTATCCCGCGCCGGGCGACCGTCCTGACGCTCAGGCAACACCAGCTGGAACATGTGCCAGTTGCTGTGGGTGAAGTCCTTCACCGGCAGTTGTGCGCCGTACTTTTCCTCGAAATCGCTGCCAAGGCATTCGAAGTAGTACTCGGCCATTGCACGGCGATGGGCAGTAATCGCGTCGATATGAGCGAATTGCCCGAGGCCGATGGCCGCGGCGACGTCGGTCATGTTGAACTTGCCACCGAGCACATCCACATCCAGGCCATCATGGCCGGTGCGGGTCACGCCTTGCAGGCGATATTTCTCCGCCAGACGCGCTTCCTCGGCATTGTTCAGTACCAGGCAGCCGCCTTCGGAAGAGGTGATGTTCTTGTTCGCCTGGAAGCTGAACGAGACGAAGTCGCCGAGGGCGCCGATTTTCTTGCCGTTCCACTCCGAACCCAAAGCCTGGGCGGCGTCTTCGACGATGCGCAGGTTGTGCTTTTTCGCGATGGTGTAGAGGCGGTCCATGTCCACCGGCAGGCCGGACAGGTACACCGGGATGATCGCCTTGGTGCGTGGGGTGATTGCGGCCTCGACCTGGTCCAGGTCGATATTGCGGGTCACCGGGTCGATATCGGCGAACACCGGGGTGGCGCCGACTTCGATGATCACGTTGGCGGTGGCGACCCAGGAAATCGGTGTGGTGATGACTTCATCACCCGGGCCGATGCCGGCGATCCGCAGGGCGATCTCCATGGTGCAGGTGCCGGAGTTGAAGGTACGCACCGGACGTCCGCCGAAGTATTCCGACAACTGGGCCTCAAAGGCCGCCACCTTCGGACCGCTGGTGATCCAGCCGGAGCGCAGGACTTCGGCAACCGAGGAAATGGTCGCTTCATCGATGGTGGGTTTGGAGAAGGGCAGGAAAGGCAGTGGGCTCATGGGGTCGTGACGTCCGATGTTAAAGGCCGGGAAATATTCACAGAGGGTAAAGGATAGGCAGCAATACCGCGAGGTCATCGATGATACTGATCTGATGTGAAATTTCGGTGCTTTTTACTGTCCTGACGCTGAACGGATGCTTCGCGACGGTCGGGGTAACGGGTTGCCAGGCGGTTTTTACAGTGTTCGCAACGCAGTGTTCGCCCGTGTTGCCGTGAGGCGATGAAAAACGCCGACTGATTGTCGGCGTTTTTAATGGATCAACGAGCGAGCCTGTGGATCACTCGTCGGTCAGGGCGTTTTTCGCCAGGATCGCGTTGGCCAGCTCCATGTCACTGGCCTTCAGATCCGGGTTGTCGGCCCGCACTTTCTGCATGGCGGCCTCCAGGTAGGGGCCACGGATGTTGCCGTCGCTGGCGACGAAGCTGCCGGCATCATCCTGGGCTGCGACGATCATCTTGTGATCCTTGAAGGTCAGGTAGGTCGAGCCGGTGGTCGCGCCGGACGAAATGACATTGCGCCAGAAACCATCGGCCATGGCCGAACCAATGGGGAGAGACAGCAATGCCGCAGTGGCGACAGCATATTTGAGACGCATGATGGTTACTCCGCTGGGGTGGTATGTAGCCTTTGATCGCAGCCAGCGATACGGAGTTCCGTTGCGTTTATTCAAGTGTCTCGACCTGCAGGATCGCGCCGTTCTGGCTGATCACCCGCACGCGCGCCCCGACCTCGGCATCCGGGCCGGTCACCAGCCACACGCCGTCGCCGACCTTGATCTTGCCGCGTCCACCGGTGATGGCCGATTGCACCAGGAAGGTCTTGCCGATCAGCTCATGGCCGCGTTCGTTGAGCCCCGGCTGGTCGCTGGCACTGCTGGCGGCGCGCTGGCGCTTCCACCAGTACACGGCGGTCAGCACCGACAGCAGGCCGAACAGCAGGAACTGCAAGGCCCATGGCAGGCCGGGAATCACGAAGGTCAGTACGCCGACCGCCGCCGCCGCGATACCGACCCAGAGCAGGTAGCCGCCAGCGCCGAAGACTTCGAGTATCAGCAGCAGGGTGCCGAGTGCCAGCCAGTCCCAGAAGGACAGGTGTTGCAGGAATTGCCACATGGCCGCTGCCTCAGGTCTTCTTGCCGTCGAAGGTGGCCTTGACGATTTCGCCGATGCCGCCCACGGCACCGATGACCTGGCTGGCTTCCAGCGGCATCAGGATCACCTTGCTGTTGTTGGCGGAGGCCAGTTTGCCAAGCGCCTCGACGTATTTCTGTGCGACGAAGTAGTTAACCGCCTGCACGTTACCGTTGGCAATCGCTTCGGACACCACCTGGGTCGCCCGGGCCTCGGCTTCGGCTTCCCGCTCGCGGGCTTCGGATTCGAGGAAGGCGGCCTGGCGATTACCTTCGGCTTCGAGGATCTGTGCCTGCTTCTTGCCTTCGGCGGTGAGGATTGCCGAGGCGCGCAGGCCTTCGGCTTCGAGGATCTGCGCGCGCTTGACCCGCTCGGCCTTCATCTGCCCGGACATGGCCGCCATCAGGTCGGCCGGCGGGCTGATGTCCTTGATTTCGATCCGGGTGATCTTTATGCCCCACGGCGCGGTGGCTTCATCGACGGTGCGCAGCAGCTTTTCGTTGATGGTGTCACGCTGGCCGAGCATCGCGTCGAGTTCCATGGAGCCGAGCACGGTACGGATGTTGGTCTGCAGCAGGTTGCGGATGGCGTGTTCGAGGTTGTTCACCTCGTAGGCGGCCTGGGCCGTGTTGACCACCTGGAAGAAACACACAGCGTCGATCTGCACCGTGGCGTTGTCGGAGGTGATGACTTCCTGCGGCGGGATGTCCAGCACGCTTTCCATCACGTTGATCTTGCGGCCGATGCGGTCCATGACCGGGACGATGATGTTCAGGCCCGGCTTGAGGGTGGTGGTATAGCGGCCGAAGCGCTCCACCGTCCATTGATACCCCTGGGGTACGACCTTGAAGCCCATGAAGACGATGGCGATGGCCAGGCCGACGAAGAGCAGAAGCACGCTACCGATTTGCATGACTATTCCCTGTTCGAGTGATGATCGAGGTGCCGATAATGAGCCGATTATAACGATTCTGACTCGATAATAAGTGTGTCATTTGTGTTCGGGGCTGTAGGACGCGAGCCATGTTAAGGTGCAGGCCATCGCCCCCGCTTGTGAGCGTCTGAGTTCGATGATCTTCGGTCCTGATCCGTCCGCCATTCTGTTGATCTTCCTGTTGGCTGCGCTGGCCGTGGTCAGCGCGATCGGGTTGCTGTGGGTGCTGGTGGCCCTGCTGTTCGCGCGCACGCGGCGCCATCTGCGGCGCAATCCCTGGCGCTATGGCTGCCTGGTGGTCGTGAGCCTGGTATTTGCAGGGTTGGGCGGCACGATGTGGCGCGATTTCCAGCGTATCGATGCCGAGTCCCAGGCGCGCCAACAAGCGCTGAACCCACGGCTGGAGGCTGAGCTGCACCTGGGGGAGTTGAGTTTTCCGGCAGGCAGCCAGGCGCATCTGGTCACCCTCGACGCCGAGGACTGGCAGGGCAAACCCCAGGCCCACGGATTGGAGAGCCTGAAGGCCATCGAGCTGCCAGAGCCCCAGGATGTCCTCGGAATGCCGGTGTCGGCGATTGATTTTTCACCGGGCTACAGTGAATCGCGCCTGCGTCTGGAACGGGACCGGGTCATCGAGGACTGGTCCTGTGCCGCGAGCGAATGGGTGAGTTTCCGGCGCGAGGCGCAGGATACGTATCGTCCGAGCCGCTGGCGCTTTGACCAGTGCAACCTGGTTCCCGGTGTGCACGTGGCCGGTGTGATCTGGCCGGCCGGTACCGTGCTCAGTGGCGATCGCCAGGGCTGGATGTTGCGGGCCGAGGACGCCGACGACCTGGATATCGCCCTGGATGGTCTGCACCTGTCCGCGCTGCGCCTGGATCTCGACAGCCAACGGCGCGTCGAAAAGTGGGACGGGCAACTGGCGCGGCCCGCCACGCTGGGCGAGTGGCTTTATCCACAGGGCACCCGGGTCCGTGGCGATGAGCGCGGCGCCTGGCTGTTCAGCCCCACCGGCGAACACGACGCGATCAACCAGCGCACGGGCGAGAAGGTTGCCGAGGGACAGTCGATTCTCCAGCGGCGCGGTGATACCACCCCGGTGACCATCAAGCCCAACAGCGAAGTCGGGGTGATCGACTGGTTTGTCGTCACCCCGGCGCAGTGAGTTCCTGTCAGCTCAACGCTGCTCGCTCTGGGGCGTGACCCGCAGCACTTCCTCGATGGTGGTCAGCCCCGCTGCGATCTTCTGCGCGCCGGACAGGCGCAGGCTGCGCATGCCGTCCTTGAACGCCTGGCGCCGCACCGCCAGCAGGTCGGTGTCGGCATGGATCAGCGCCTTGACGCTGTCACTGAGCAGCATGATCTCGTAGACCCCGGCGCGCCCGCGATAGCCGGTGTCACGGCATTCCAGGCAGCCGACCGCCTGTTGTGCTCCGCTGGGCAGAGGCGCCTGCCAGGGCCGGGTGAGGGTCTGCCAGTCATCCTCCGACAGGGTCTGCGGCGCCTTGCAGTGCGGGCACAGGGTTCGCACCAGGCGCTGGGCCATGACCCCGAGCACCGTGGCCTTGATCAGGTAGTGCGGCACGCCCAGTTCGAGCAGGCGGCTGATGGCGCTTGGCGCATCGTTGGTGTGCAGGGTCGACAGCACCAGGTGGCCGGTCAGAGCCGCCTGGATCGCCATTTCGGCGGTTTCCAGATCGCGGATTTCGCCGATCATGATGATGTCCGGGTCCTGGCGCATCAGCGCGCGTACGCCGCTGGCAAAGGTCAGGTCGATGTTGTGCTGGACCTGCATCTGGTTGAAGGCCGGCTCGACCATCTCGATCGGGTCTTCGATGGTGCAGAGGTTGACCTCCGGCGTCGCCAGCTTCTTCAGGGTGGTGTACAGCGTGGTGGTCTTGCCCGACCCGGTGGGGCCGGTGACCAGAATGATGCCGTTGGGTTGGCGCGTCATGTCCTGCCAGCGGCGCAGGTCCTCGGCGGAGAAACCGAGCTGGTCGAAATCCTTGAGCAGCACCTCCGGGTCGAAGATCCGCATCACCATCTTCTCGCCGAACGCGGTCGGCAGGGTCGACAGGCGCAGTTCCACTTCGCCGCCGTCCGGAGTCTTGGTCTTGACCCGGCCGTCCTGGGGTTTGCGCTTTTCCGCGACGTTCATCCGGCCCAGGCTCTTGAGCCGGCTGACGATCGCCATGGTCACCTGGGGCGGGAATTGGTAGACGTTGTGCAACACGCCGTCGATGCGAAAGCGTACGGTGCCCTGCTCGCGGCGCGGCTCGATATGGATATCGCTGGCACGCTGCTGGAAGGCGTACTGGAACAGCCAGTCGACGATGTTGACGATGTGCGCGTCGTTGGCGTCCGGCTCCTGGTCGCTGGCGCCGAGGTTCAGCAGTTGTTCGAAGTTGCCCAGGTTGTGGCCTTTCTGGTCGACCAGGGTGGCGCCGCTGACCGATTTGGCCAGGCGGAAGAACTCCACCGTGTAGCGCTGGATATCCGCCGGGTTGGCCACCACGCGGCGGATCGGCAGTTTGAGCACATGGCTCAGGTCGGCTTCCCAGGCCTTGACGTGGGGTTGGGCGCTGGCCACGGTCACGCTGTCGTGGTCCACCGCCACGGCGAGGATCTTGTGGCGCTGGGCGAAGGCATAGGACATCAACGGCATGATCGCCGCGACATCGATCTTCAATGGGTCGATGCGCAGGTACGGCTGGCCGGCTTGCTGGGCCAGCCACAGGGTCAGGTTTTCCAGGTCCAGCGGCTTGCCGGAGCGGCTCAGGTCGGGCAAGTGCTGGCTGGCGATGAATTCCAGGGGGTGCAACTGGCTGTTCTGCAAGTTGCGCCGGGTGGTCATGGCGTGTTCGGCCGAGTCCTGGCTGATGAAGCCCTGGCTGACCAGCTCACGCAGCAGTTCATTGAGGTCCAGCCAGCGATCCTGGGTGAGAGAGGCGACGGGCATGCGGGCTCCTGGTTTGACGATGGTCCAGACGTAGTCCCTGTCTGACCTCGAAATGCCAAGAATAGTCGCGAGGCCGGCTGATGTCTGTGCCGATACCGGATCAGGGCCGGTGATTTTGTCGACGCGGACTCAGCCCGCCGCTTGCAGGGCCTGTGGTTGGACGTGGGCCGACGACTGCAATTGCACGGAGAAAACGCTGATCAGGTTGCGCATTTTTTCACCGATCACCTGGGCGCGGTGCCAACTCAGGCCGTCCAGTTCCAGCTCGATCAGGAACCGGCCGTCATGCTGCCGAGCCTGTACTTGCAGGGGCGTGAGCAGTTGCAGGGCGAACAGATTGAGCAGGCGGCAGAGCAGGTCCGGTTCGGCTTCGGCCTGCACCTGATAATGCACCCGGCAGTGCGGATTATCGGAAGACCAGGTATCGGGGCGTGGAAGGGGGAGGGCATCAAGGTGGTACATGGTCTTTCTCCTGGATCGGCTGGAGAAATTTTTACATGCTGAGCCAGGTATTTCTTATCTATGATGGACAGGTTTGGCATAAATAAGAATTGTATTATTCGTCTGATAAACAGTTTGGGGTATTTTTATGCAGGGTGAGCTGGATGCGTATGATCGTCGGATCCTGGCGTTGCTGCAGGAGGATGCTTCACTGTCCAGTGCCCAGATCGCCGAGCAGGTAGGGCTGTCCCAATCGCCCTGTTGGCGGCGAATCCAGCGGCTCAAGGACGAGGGGGTGATCCGCGGCCAGGTGACGCTGCTCGATCGCAAGAAGATCGGCCTCAATACGCAGATTTTCGCCGAGGTGAAACTCAACGCCCACGGCCGTTCCAACTTCACCGAGTTCACCGAAGCGATCCGTGGTTTTCCCGAGGTGCTGGAGTGTTACGTGCTGATGGGCGCGGTGGATTTCCTGTTGCGGATCGTCACTGCCGATATCGAGGCGTACGAGCGGTTTTTCTTCGAGAAACTGTCGATGGTCCCGGGGATCCAGGAGGTCAACTCCATCGTTGCGCTGTCCGAGATCAAATCCACCACCAGCCTGCCGGTGTTGCGTTCCTGAGGTTCATTGGCCTCCTGGTCGCGGCAATGGCATCTGCAGCAGCGCCTTGACGATGGCATCACTCCAGGCCTTGTAGCCGGTGAGCGTCAGGTGCTGGCCGTCGATGGTTGCCCACTCGCCCTTGCCGGAGAACTGCAACGAATCGATGTAGCGGCAGGGCGCAACGCTCTTGCTGAGAAAGTCCGACATTGTTCGCACCCGCTCGTAGGTCTTGCCGTATTTGCCGCCTTCGCTGCCCCAGCTAGGCCCGACCCAGACGCATGGGCGTTGGTGGGCGGCGATGGCCTTGACCAGGCTGTTGGTCTGTTGCCAGATCCAGGCTTTGGGGAAGCTCGGTTTGTCGTAGCTGGCCATGGTGTCGCCCATGACGATCACGACGAGGTCGGGTTTGTCGCTGTCCAGCAGTTCGCCGATGGCTCGGGTCGAGGCATTGTCGAGTACCGTGGCTTCGGCATTGCCGCGCCGTTCGGCACCGCCGCAGGGGCTGGGCGTGGCCTTGAGCCAGTCGCCGGCGTTGGCTGCGCAGATACCCAGGGAGTGCACCTGGGCTCCCTGGCGGCTGAGCGCTTCATGCAGGGGATTGAGCAAAAAATACGGAGTCGCCAGGTGGCTGTCGCCGATGATCAGGAAGGTCAGGCCCGCCACGACCGATGAAGTTGCCATGTTGTGCGCTCCCGTGAATCAGTTGGAGTAGGGCGAACGGTACGGGCTGACCGGCAAGGCCATCGGCCCGGTCATCTTTTCGAACAGGTAACGCAGGTACACCCCGGCGGTGACCTGGCGGTAATCCTGGGCGTTATCCAGCGCCAGTTCGCCCCCCAGCAGCAGGTTCGAGCCGAGCCGGTATTCGCCTGCCACATTCAGGTTGTAGCCGACCCCGGTGCTGCTCTTGCCCGGATACGAGAGGTCGTTGGCGGCCTGCTCGGCGCTGTGCCCGGGAAAGTAGTCGGCGCCCCGCTGGTCGATGTACTGGACCCCCAGCGCGCCGTTGAGCCGATAGCTGAAACGTTCGGAGCGCTGTGACCAACTGACCGGCACCGCCACCGAAAAGAAGGTCTGCGGGCTGAAATAGCCGCCGTGGCCATAGGTGAAGAAGCCCTGATTGTTTTCATAGGACAGCAGCATGCTGCTCAGGCCCACGGTGAGTTTGTCGTCGGGCTGGTTGTCCAGGTACCAGTAGATGCCGGCGCCCAGTTCTGCGCGGGTGTTGGACTCGACGTTATTGCCCACCAGCTTGTGCAGGGCGCCATAGCCATACAGCCCGACGTCCTGGTCGTCGTAGCCCAGCAAGGCGCGCCCGCCATTGGCCGTCACGCCACCCCAACTGATGCCGGTACGGCGATCCTTGGCGCCGGCGAAGGAGGCCAGGCTGTCGGTGACCGGTCGCCGCGACAGCGCGATGCTGTAGTGCATGTTCGGGCTGGAGACCAGCGGCTGTTCCAGGCTGATGCCGCCGATCACCGTGTTGTAGGTGAAGCCCACGGGACTGACACCGATGTCCGCCTTGATCCCGTGGGGCGGGCTTTCCACGGCGACCGCCAGGCCCACGCCACTGGCCTGTTGCGAGCCGGGTGAGCCGCCGGGCAGGCCACTGCCGAAGCGGCCGAGGCTGTAGTCGCGGACGCTGCCGGCGTGCAACGAGACGGGCGTCACCCGTAGTGCGACGCGGTTGTCGCCGGCCGGCAGGTTGGCTTCGAACGGCGCCTCGACGTCGGTCAACTTGCTCAGCCCCGATTCATTGTTGTTGCTGCGCACGCTCAGGCCCTGGGCGATGTAGGCACTGCGTTCCTGGAGAATCTCGCTCAGCGCCAATTGCGCCGGGCTCAGGTCCTCCCGTTCGGCGTTACCGGAGCGCCGGCCTGCAGCGAAGGGGTTGCCGGCCAGCGCCGGATCGTCGTCCAGGCCGCCGTCGAGCAGGCTGTCGCGACGGCTGTAGAGCGCAGGTGCCAAGGCCGGGTCGGCGGGCATCGTATCGGCCGCCTCATTGCTGACGCGCAAGGGGTCTTCGTCACGCGAGGCAACGCTACGCGGCTGGCCCGGCAGATCAAGGAAAGGGTTGTCGCCGTCGCTGTCGGCCGTTTCAAGTGCCGGGTTGGCGCGCCGCTGGCTGCCCTCGATGGCCACGGCCTGGCGCAGCAGGTCGGCGGCCTCGGCGCTCTTGCCCATGGCGCGGTAGGTGGCGGCGGCGCTGGTCAGCACCTTGGGCACCCCCGGCTTGAGGGCCAGGGCGGTCTTGAGGGCCTTGTCGGCGCGGGTATTGTCGTGGGCCTGGGCGGCGAGGCTGGCGACGCTCAGTTGCAGGTCGGCATTGCGCGGGTCGTTCTCCAGTAGCGGTTTGTAGAGGGCCATGGCCTTGGCGGTGTTGCCGCTGGCGCTGTACATCCGCGCCAGGGCCGCATTCGCCTGGGGATCACGAGGGGACTGGCGCAGGATCGGCTTGAGCATGTCGTAGGCGGCGACCAGGTTGCCCTTCTCGCGCAACTGGTCGGCCTGCTTGATCCGGTACAGCTTCACCAGGGCGGCATAATGACGGCGGTCGCTGTCGTTCAGGCGCTCGCCCTGCAGGCTGCGCAGGATATCGGCGGCGTCGCTGTCCTGGTCGGCCTTGAACAGGGTGTCGGCATAGAGCAGTTGCAGGCGGCTGGTGGGACTCGGCGAGTGCTCCACCAGGTCGCGCATCAGCGCGACGCCTTGCCTTGGCTGGCCGGCGTCGATATAGGCCGAGGCCAGGATTGCCACGCGTTCGGGTTTGCCCTCGGTCAGCGCCTGGCTGCGGGCGAGCAGCGCCTGGGCTTCCTGGCGCTGGCCGCGGCGGAGGTTGGCGACGGCGGCTTCGGTCTGCACATGCAGGGCGATTTCCTTGCCCAGTTCGTCCATCTCGCGACTGCGTTTGGCCGGTGGAATACGCGCCAGGCTGGCCTGGGCGTCCTGCCATTCGCCCAGTTGCGCCGCCAGCAGGGTTCGGGTGTAGAGCGCGTCGGGCTGGTCGGGGTGGCGCTTGAGCAGGTCGTTGATCTGCTCCCGGGCAGCCTGGGGCCGGCCTTGGTCGAGATAGATCCGGGCGAGGGCGAAGCGGGTCCAGGCGTTGCCGGGGTCATCGGCCAGCGCCTGGCGATAGGCCTGTTCGGCAGCCTTTGTGTCGCCGCGCTGTTCGGCCACATGGGCCACCTGGGTGGCACGCAGGGAGCGGACGGAAACCTCGGCATTGAGTCTTGTCTGAGCGGCGGGCGACAGCGAGTCGATCAGCTTCAGCGCTTCATCGGCCTTGCCTTGCTGTGCCAGGACGCCGATCAGGCCGGTGAGGGCCTGGGGATCGTCGCGGTGATTGGCGAGAATTTTCCGGTAGGCGGCTTCGGCCTTCGCCAGTTGCCCTTGCTGTGCCTGCAGGTTGGCGAGCGCCACCTGGCTGGCCGGTTGCCCAGGGCTCTGGCTGGCGGCCTGCTCGATCAGCGTGCGTGCCTGGTCCGGGCGCCCGGCTTTCTGCGCGGCGGTCGCACCGGCCATCAACCGCCAGTAGCGAACGTTGTCCAAGGCCTGTCGCCAGGGCTGCCCAGCGGGTTGACGGGTGGCCCTGAGCAGCAGGTCTTCGGCTTCGTCCAGGCGTTCCTGTTTCTGCCGCACGATACCCAGGCCGCCCAAGGCGTCGGGGTCGTCGGGCTTTTCCCGCAGACGCGCCTGAAACGCTTGCTCGGCGGCGGCCAGGTCGCCAGCCTCGAGGGCCTGCAGGCCACGGGCGTCCTGCGGGTCGCGGCGCCAGGCGGCGGCTTTTGGCGTGCCGGCATTGGTGCGGGCGAGGGCCTTGCCCTTGTTCATCAGTTCGCGGATTTCCTTGTCGTCCGGGTGGGCGGCGAGGAACTGTTCGAACAGCGGCACCTGCGCCGGCGCCGGTGGGCCGATCCAGGTCAGGGCGAAGCGCCAGGTTTCGTTGGCATCGCTGCCGACATCCTTGTCCTTGGCGAGGACGGCCAGGCGGCGGATACCTTCGGCGCGGGTATCGAGGTTGCGCACCAGGTGCTTGGCCAGGAACAGCGCCGCGGCACGGTCGTCGGGGTGTTCGCGCAGCAACCGTTCGAGGCCGGTGCGGGACTCCTGTTCGCCACCGCGTGAATAGCCCAGCATGAAGTAATACTCGCGGGCCAGGTCGCCTTGGGGCTGACGGCCATTGAACAGTTGCCGATAGACTTTCACCGCTTCGTCGTACTGATTGCCATCGACCAGTTGCCGCGCCCGCGTCAACAACTGGGTCTGTTCGTCGTTGCCCAGGGCGATGTCCTGTTCCAGTTGCTGCGCCTGGCGCGGCGGTGGCACCAGCGCCTGCAGTCGGGCGAGGTACTTGCGCGCCTCGTCCGGGCGCTTGAGCTGCACGTTGCCAAGGCCCAGGCCATAGAGCGCCTCGGGCTGGTCGGGGGCGAGCAGCAGCAGTTTGTTCCAGGCGTCCATGGCCCGGTCGGGATTGTGCTGGGCCTGCCAGTAGCGGCCCTGCTCAATCAGTTGTGCCTGCGGGTCATCGGCCCGGACCGTGCTGCTGCCCAGCACCAGCAACACTGCTAGCGGCAGGGTTCGGCGCAGGCCCGTGCGCTTCGCCAGCCGGCTCATGACAGCCGCCGCTTGGCCTGGGCCCGCAGCCCCAGGAAGATCAACGCGCAGAGCAGGGCGAAGCCAAGCAGGACGCTGAACAGCAGCCAGCCGAGATGCCGCGACAGCAGCAACTGCAGATGGCGGAACCAGCCCAGTTGGCCGACATAGTACGGCTGGTCGGCGGTAAGGCTGGTGATCTGCTTGTCCTGGATCACCGCCAGACGGCCCTGGATCAGTTCCTTGTAATCATCGCCGCCGATCATGGCCGCCGTCACTTCTTCCAGGCGGGACGGTTCGCTGCTGGCGATCACCACCACGCTGCGTCCGCTTTTCAGGGGCGACTCGAAACCGGCCAGGTAAGGCGTGCCGCTGCCCGACCAGGCCAGTGTGCTGCGGGTCTTGCGGACCGCTGCCTCGGAGTCGGGGCTGAACCAGTCATGGATGCGCAGCGCCAGGTCGCTCAGGTCGAAGAAGTGATGGCTGCTTTCGCTGCGCGCCGGCATCGAGTCGGTCCAGAGCTTGAGCAGCGGCTGGTCGCTGGCGGAGGCCAGGACCAGCAGGTCCTTGTCGCTGACAGTCTCGACGTCGCGGGCCTGGATCACTTGTACGCCAGTCGTCGGGTAGCCGGTGGAATCACCGAAGCGACCGAAGACGGTCAGGTAGGCGCTGAGTACCTCTGGGCCGTTGGCGTCGGGCATGACCACGGCGGTTTCCGAGAGATCGGCGAGCCGGGTGAAGGGGAAGCCGCTGTCCCGGAACTTGGCCAGGTCGGGCATCGGCGTGTAGTGGTCCAGGCCGCTGAGGTCGAGGGTCGAGTCCGACTCGATCTGGCCGCGCATGTCCTCGACGATGACATCCCGGCATTCGCCCTGCTTGATGTAGTCGTACATGTAGCGCAGTTGCAACTGGGCCTTGAAGGTGGAGATGTCCAGCGGCAGGTACATGCTGGCCTCGCGGGGCAGGCTGTCGTCTTTCTTCAGCCATTCCAGCCACTGCGGCTCGCCATTGAGATTGGGTACCGACGGCAGTTGCATCGAGCGGATCAGGTGGTCGTTGAGGTGCACCAGCAGGGCCGAGTTGGTCGAGAACTGCTGGGGGGTGTAGCGATACTTGAGCTGGAGCGGGGCGCCCCGGTTACGCCATTCGTACAGGTCCGGTGGCAGGCGCAGGGGAATGATGATTTCCCGCGGGCTGTAGCCGGAGACATGCAATTGCTGGGCATCGACCAGCTCGCCGAGCTTGACCGGCCGGTCGGCCGGCAGCCAGTTGGGCGCATCGTAGGGAATCCGTACCGGCACCGGGTCCAGTCGGTCGATCAGCGCGGTGGCCCCGGACAACGCCTTGCTGCCCAGGGCAACGGCGAGGGCGGCGGTCTTGAGTTCGGCGTCGTTGCGCCCGCTGATCACCAGCAGCTTGCCGTAGGGGTCGTTGGGGTTGGTCATCATGGTCACGCTGGGGCCGGTGGCCGGGTTGCCCGACAGTTCGCCCAGGGGCAGGGCATCGCGTCGGGTGACCAGCACGATGGCATTCCCGCGGCTGGGCAACTGGCCGATGCTGGCGGGAAAGGTCGCGGTCCGGTAGCTGGCCAGCGCGCCAAACTTGGACGACAGTGCGGCGGCCGCTTCCAGCTTGGCGGGGCCGGGAGCTGCGTCGAAGACAAACGGCAGCTTCAAGGGCCGGGCGTCGTGGCGATCGAAAAACGGTGCTGGCAACAGGGCCAGGTCGTTCTTCAGCGCGATGGGCGAGTACTGGATGTTCAACTGACTGTCATTGCTGACTCTGGCCCATAGGCTCGAGTGCAATGGGTCTTCGCACTGCATGGTGTAGTGGCCGATCAGTTGCAGGTCGATCCGGTTGAAGTCGGTGACCAGCCGCGCCGGAATCTCGACCACTTTTTCCAGGTCCTTGCCGGCCTCTTCCTTCGGCAGCGGCAGGCTGGCGGCGACCTTGTCGTTGACCAGCACGTTGAGCTGCGACAGCTCGGGCAGCATGGACGGTGAATAGCTGAACCGCAGCACCAGTTGCACGCCGGTGACGACCTGGTCGGTGCGGATGCCGAAATCGGCGCTGTCGGTGGACTCGACCCCCCGCAGGTACATGGGATCGCGGCGCCCGAGTTGCTTGAAGCTCAGGCTGTAGCTGTTAGCGGGGCTTGCCTGTGGCAGCGGGCTGACAGCCGGCGCAGTGGTCGTGTTGCCCTGGACCTCGGCTGGCGGCAGGGCGCTGCCGATTGCGGGGAACAGACTGCCGCAGGCCAGCAGTGCCAGGGCATAACGGGTGCAGCGTCCCGCGCTGCCAACGGAGGAGGTCGTGGTCATGGCGTGTCCAGGGCGGAGGTGGAAGAGGCGCGGCGCCTTGCGGGCAGCGTAGGGAGCAGGCGTACGGTGGCCTTGAGCAGTTCGCCAATCCCATGCAGACCGATGACGCTGACTTCGCGCAGGGCCGCGAGGGGTGAGTCCGGTTTGCCGGTACCCCAGTTCATCGCCCAGGTGTCGGCGCGGGCGAAGGTCAGGTGGACCAGGTCGCTTTGCTGGTGCAGGGTCATCGGCTCGAACTGGATGCCGATGTTGCTGCCTTGGCTTGAGACCACGGTGCCATCGAAGTCGTAGTGTTGCCCATGGCGGAACAGCGAAACCCGCAGGCGTTCGCCCCGGGGAATCGACAGGCCTTCGCCCAGGCTGAGTCCCAGGCCATGTTGCGAGAAATCCTCGGTGGTGCCTTGCAGCACTCGGCCATCGGCCAGTTGCAGGCTGACCGGCAATTGCGCCTCGACCCGTGGCTCGCTGCGGATCTGCCGGCTTTCGCTGGCGACCGCCAGGGCCGCGCTGGTCACCATCACGTTGTACATCGCCCAGATCTGGTTGAGCAGCACGGTGATGTCGGTGGTGTCGTCGGCTCCGATGTAGTCGTAGAGGCCGAAGAGCACGCCGGCGATGTTCAACAGCAGCAGCACGATATAGGGACGGGCCATCTTCCAGTCGAAGAACTCCGGGTGCAGGTCGCCGCCCTTGTCGGTGACGTTGAAGTGCCCGGAGCGGGGGTTGATCATCGCCTTGAGTACCGGCGGCAGGATGTACCAGGCCAGGACCGTCTCGTAGACCTCGTTCCAGTACGAATGGCGGAACCGTCCCTGGATGCGCGAGTTGGTCAGGTTGGCCAGCAGCAGGTGCGGGAATGCGTAGGCGGCCACCATCAGTGGTGCGGCATGAAAGATCTGCGCACCGAAAATCAGGTAGGCCAGCGGCGCGGTGAGAAACACCATGCGCGGGAAACCGTAGAAGAAGTGCAGCATGGCGTTGGTGTAGCAGACGCGCTGGCCGAGGGTCAGTCCGCGTCCGAGCATGGGGTTGTCGGTGCGGAAGATCTGGGTCATGCCCCGGGCCCAGCGAACGCGCTGGTTGATATGTCGCGCCAGGTTCTCGGTGGCCATGCCGGCGGCCTGGGGCAAGGCCAGGTAGGCGGTGTTGTAGCCGGCGCGGTTGAGCTTGAGCGAGGTGTGGGCGTCTTCGGTGAGGGTGGTTTCGTCCATTCCGCCGATGGCCTGCAGCGGCGCGCGGCGCATCAGGGCGCAGGAGCCGCAGAACATGGCGGCATTCCACAGATCATTGCCGTCCTGGACCAGCCCGTAGAACAGCTCGCCTTCGTTGGGGACCGAGTGCCAGGTATCGAGGTTCTTCTCGAACGGATCGGGCGAGAAGAAGCAGTGTGGGGTCTGCAGCATGGCGAGCTTGGGGTCCTTGAGGAACCAGCCCATGCTGATCTGCAGGAAGGAGCGCGACGGCACATGGTCGGCATCGAAGGCGGCGATGTACTCGCCGTGGGTGACCTTTAGCGCCGCGTTGAAATTGCCGGCCTTGGCATGCAGGTTGTTGTCGCGCGTCAGGTAGTGCACGCCGACGCTTTCGCAGAACTCGCGGAAATCCTCGCGGCGGCCGTCGTCCAGCACATGCACCCGTAGCTTGTCCTCGGGCCAGTCCAGGCCCTGTGCGGCGAACACGGTGATCTTGACGATCTCCAGGGACTCGTTGACCGTGGTGATGAACACATCGACGCTCGGCCAGTCCTCGGGCGCCTGCTCCAGCAGGATCGGCCGGCGCTTCAGCGGCCAGGCGGTCTGCACGTAGCCGAAGACCAGCACCACCAGCGCGTAGAGTTCGGCCACCACCAGCGTGTAGCCGAACAGGGTGTCGTGGAAGCTTTCCAGTTCCAGGGTTTCGCTCAGGCGCCAGTACATGTAGCGCAGCGAGGCGATCAGCGACAGGCTGATCATCGCGATGATCGGCAGGCGTCCCCCGAAGCGCCGCAGCACCAGCGCCGCGATCACCAGGGCAAGACCGAGCAGAAACTGTTGGGACAGGCTCGCCGGTGCGCTGATGACGCCGGCCAAGACCACCACGCAGAGCAGCGCCGTGCACAGCAGCAGAAGCCGTTGCAGGTGCCCGGGCCATTGCCGGATGCGCCTGAGGCTGGTGCCGAGCAGGCGTTCGATGCGACGTTCGAGGGTCATGGCAGGCGCGGCTCCAGTTGGTCATGAAGCTTGTCGGCGATGGCCAGGATGTCCCGGCAACCCTGGGCATCGGCGGCCTGTTCGAACGGGTTGCACTCGTAGGCCAGGGCCTCTGAGATGGCTTCGTCCCAGGCGACCGTCCCGAGCAGTTGGGGTTTGAGCTGGTTCTCGAGGATCTGCGCGATATCCACGGACAACCCATGGGAACTGTCCACGCCGTTGATCACGAACCAGCAGATGGCGGGCCGTTCGCCGCCCAGGTGGGGAGCGAGGGTGCTGACCAGATGGTCGAGCGCGGCGTGGGAGGCGGCATCGGGCCGCACGACGGCGATGATCAGGTCGGCCATGTGCAGGGCCTGTTCCTGGAAGACGCTGCTGCCGGCTGCGGTGTCGATGATCAACGTGTCATGGGTGCCAAGGCCGAGCGTGGCCAGATGCCGGGCGAGCCAGTGCGGGTCGTTTTCGAGCTGGCGTTCGAGGGTGTGCAACTGCTGCGGTTCGCTTTCGCCAAAGGCCAGCAACCGGGTGCTGGCGTAGCCGCTCTTGGCGAGGTCCTGCCAGCCCCGGCCCTCCAGGCTGGCCCGGCAGATGCCTGTCGCCTGCGGGAGGATGCCCAGGTGCTGGTGCTGGGCGTTCTGTGGGTCGAGTTCGAGCACCAGGGCCTGCCGATCAGCGCTGTTGAGCAGTACCGCGAGCAGGCTGGCCAGGGTGCTGCGGCCCACGCCGCCACGGGTCGAGACCACGGCGACAATCCGTGCCGCCACCTGCGGCATGGCGGTGACCTGGCGTGGTTGCCCGGACTGCGCCTGGCGCTGGCGTGCGAGGTCGCCGAGCAGCGTGCGCAAGGGGGGCGAGGGACTCTGGCCGGCCATCGTCGGCTCGGCGGCGGGCCCCCGGGGTGGTTCGGTGGCGGGTATTGGTGTTGGCGAGTGAGGCTTGTCAGGCGCGGGGAGCGGCTTTTCGGCGAAGACCCGGGCCACCTCGATTTCCCGATAGCGGTCGGTGCTGGCGCCGAACTTGCGCATCAGGTTTCTGACATCATCGTCGTCTGAAGGCTGCATGACAGTATCCGTACCATTCCAGAAGATCTTGAAAGGGGACAGATACGGCTAATCACACAATGCCGTCGTACTGCATGCCGTCAGGCACACGATGGTGTTCTTAAAGGTGTCGCCTGCGTGTCTTGTCGATAGAACCCAAGGAACTTGGGAATGTTCCTGGCGGTTTTATCGTGCTAGTCAGGTTCAAATGTAGACCAGATTTTCCCCTGCAAGGAAATTTTGCTGGCCTGCGTCGTTGCGGAGCTTGCTCGCGAGGTCATGGCGACCTTGATGGCCTCTTCGCGAGCAAGTCGGATCGCCGCACCGCCTGCTCCTGCTGGGGCGTGCTGCCGTTACAGGCGCGACAGGGCTTTCCAGGCACGGCCCTGGGAGACGGTCAGGGCCTGCTGTACCCGTGCCTCCAGCACTTCATCGCTGATATCCAGCTGCGCCAACTGCGCCAGCTTGTTCAGTTCGCCGAACAGACGGTCCAGCTCCGGCAGTTCCAGCACGCCGCGGGCCAGGTGCAGCCAGGCCTGGAGGCGCTCGATACGTGGCAGTTGTTCGGCCAGATCTTCCGGCTGCTGCTGGTAGCGACCCAGTTGCAGCGACGCGGCTTCTTCGGCCAGCAGGCGCGGCAGCCAGCTCTGCAACTGCGCGGCTCCCTGGCGATTGCCACGGCCGGGACGTTCGACGGTCCAACTGCGAGCCAGCAACCAGCGCGAGGTGTTCAACGAGAACTGACCCCAGCGCACGTCCTCCAGCTCTTCGAGGAACTGCTCTGGCGCGACCTTGCGCACGTCTTCGTCTTCCAGGCCGGCGTTGACCAGCGGGCGCCAGTCCTCCAGCAACGCATCCAATGCCTTGCGCAGTTCGCTGGTCGATTGCCGTGGTGCCACCTGACCGAGGCTGCCGACCAGGGCCCGCAGTTCGATCAGTTGCTGCAACCAGTCCTGCAGCAGACGCCAGTGGCCGTTGAAGCGGTATTGTTCGGCCAGTCGCTGGCTGCTGCCGAGCAGATGCCAGGCCAGCGCCGCGAAGGCGTCGTCCACGGTGGTTTCGGCGGTCAGTTGCGGCGCCGGCAGGCTCAGCGAATAGCTATTGGCGTCGAACAGCCGGTAGCCACGCTCGGCCTTGCTGATATCGCAGGGCATCAGCGCCAGTTTCTCGGCCAGTTCGGCGGCCAGTTCCAGCAGCGCCTCGGGTTCGCCTTCGCGCAATTCCAGCTCCAGCTCGCAGATTTCTTCCTTCTGCTTGCCGGCGATGACGAAGCCCAGGTCCAGCGCGGCCTCGATCACTACCTTGGACTTGCCCCGGCCCCAGGCGATTTCGGCGCGTTCGCGGACGAAGTCGGTGGTGAAGATCGGTTTGAGGGTTTTCTTGTCCAGCTCGGCCAGTGGCTCCGGCCAGCATTCGCCGTCGAGTTTTTTCAGGTCCAGCTTGGCCTTGGCCAGGTGCCAGTCGTACTCGTTGCGCTCCGACAGGCCGGCAACGCTCTGGCCGCGGGTCTTGAGGGTCTGGATCACTTCTTCGCCGTCACGGCGCAGGCGCAGGGCAACCTTGGCCTTGGCCAGATCGCGTTCGGGCGTGTCGAAATACTGATTCATCAGCTCACGACGTTCCCAGCCGCTTTTGTTGCGCTTCTTCAAGAGCGGGTGCTCGCGCAGGGCGGCGAGGGTTTCGCGGCTGACGCGGAGTTTGATTTCGGTTTCTTTCTGCATGGCCGGAAAATCCAGGATCGGGAGTGCGGCCGGGGAAAAGAGTGGCCGCCTTGGGGTATGCAGTGTACAGGACAAGCGCATGGCACGTGTCGTGGCGGTTTATTCCAGGCGCCGGATGGCTCTATGATGGGGCTCGTCCGGGACCTTGAGGCCTACGCGATCCCTGTAGGAGCCCGGCTTGCCGGCGAATGGGCCCGCAAGCCTTGCCCGGAGCCATGGGCCCTCCCAAATGAAAGGGAGTTTGCACCTGACGTGTTGTGAATGAGGAGCAAGCGCATGCCTTTGCCATCGATGAAAGACCAGTTCGCTGCCCTGATCGCAGTCCCCTCCGTCAGTTGCACCCAGCCGGCGCTGGACCTGAGCAACCGCCCGGTGATCGACCTGTTGGCCAACTGGTTGGGCGACCTGGGCTTCACCTGCGATATCCAGCCGGTCAGCCCCGGCAAATACAACCTGCTCGCCAGCTTCGGCAGCGGCCCCGGCGGCCTGGTGCTGGCCGGCCACAGCGACACCGTGCCGTTCGACGAAGCGCTGTGGCAGACCGACCCGCTCAAGCTCAGCGAGGTCGATGGCCGTTGGGTTGGCCTGGGCAGTTGCGACATGAAGGGCTTCTTCGCCCTGGCGATCGAGGCGGTCAGGCCGCTGCTCGTTCAGCCGTTCAAGCAACCGCTGCTGATCCTCGCCACCTGCGACGAGGAAAGCTCGATGTCCGGCGCCCGTGCCCTGGCCGAGGCCGGGCGGCCGCTGGGCCGCGCAGCGGTGATCGGCGAGCCGACCGGGCTCAAGCCGATCCGCCTGCACAAGGGCGTGATGATGGAACGCATCGACATCCTGGGCCGCAGCGGTCACTCGTCCGACCCGAGCCTGGGGCACAGTGCCCTCGAAGCCATGCATGACGTGATCGGCGAACTGCGGGGGCTGCGTGGACAGTGGCAGCGCGAGTACAACAACCCGCAATTCACGGTGCCGCAACCGACCCTGAACCTGGGCTGCATCCATGGTGGCGACAACCCCAACCGCATCTGCGGCCAATGCGCCCTGGAGTTCGACCTGCGGCCGCTGCCGGGCATGGACCCGAGCCTGCTGCGCGCGGCGATTCGCGCCAAGCTCGAACCCCTGGCCGAGCGGCATCAGGTCAAGATCGACTATGCGCCGCTGTTCCCCGAGGTGCCGCCCTTCGAACAGCTGGCTGATGCCGAACTGGTGCGTATCGCCGAAAAACTCACCGGGCACCGTGCACAAGCGGTAGCGTTCGGCACCGAAGCACCTTATCTTCAACGGCTGGGTTGCGAGACCCTGGTACTCGGCCCTGGCGACATCGCGTGTGCGCACCAACCGGGGGAATACCTCGAAATGTCACGTTTGCAGCCTACTGTAGAGCTGTTGCGCGAACTGATTGAACATTATTGCTTGAGCCCGGCCCCGACCTTGCGTTAAATGCCAGGCCCAACCATCCATTACTGATAAGGAGAGCGCGCGTGTCGCCAAGCCTGTTCCGACGATAACCAACAGCCTGTTGTGCGTTTTCATGTTGCACCCATTTTTCATTGGCTGTTTTTTATACAGGTCAGGTCATGCCCGAATACGTTAACTGGCTTCGCCATGCGTCTCCCTATATCAATGCCCACCGCGATCGCACCTTTGTCGTCATGTTGCCCGGCGACGGCGTCGAGCACCCCAACTTCGGCAATATCGTCCACGATCTGGTGCTGCTGCACAGCCTTGGCGTACGCCTGGTGCTGGTGCATGGCTCGCGCCCGCAGATCGAAAGCCGCCTGGCCGCCCGTGGCCTGACTCCGCATTATCACCATGGTATGCGTATTACCGACGCGGCGACCCTGGAATGCGTGATCGATGCGGTTGGCCATTTGCGCATCGCCATCGAGGCGCGCCTGTCCATGGACATGGCGGCTTCGCCGATGCAGGGCGCGCGCCTGCGCGTCGCCAGCGGCAACCTGGTGACGGCGCGGCCGATCGGTGTGCTCGAAGGTGTCGATTATCACCACACCGGCGAAGTGCGCCGGGTCGACCGCAAGGGCATCAACCGCCTGCTCGACGAGCGCTCCATCGTGTTGTTGTCACCGCTGGGTTATTCGCCCACCGGGGAAATCTTCAACCTGGCCTGCGAAGACGTGGCGACCCGTGCAGCGATCGACCTGGGCGCAGAAAAACTCCTGCTGTTCGGTGCCGATCATGGTTTGATCGATGAAAATGGCCGTCTGGTCCGCGAATTGCGCCCGCAACAGGTGCCTGCGCACCTGCAGCGCCTGGGCAGCGACTACCAGGCTGAACTGCTCGATGCGGCAGCCGAGGCTTGCCGTGGCGGCGTAGCCCGCAGCCATATCGTCAGTTATGTCGAAGACGGTGCGCTGCTGACCGAACTGTTCACCCGTGACGGTGGCGGTACGCTGGTCGCCCAGGAGCAGTTCGAACGGGTCCGTGAGGCGGCGATCGAAGATGTCGGCGGCTTGCTTGACCTGATCAGTCCGCTGGAAGAGCAGGGCATCCTGGTGCGGCGTTCGCGCGAAGTGCTGGAGCGCGAGATCGAGCAGTTCAGTGTGGTCGAGCGTGAGGGGATGATCATCGCCTGTGCGGCGTTGTACCCGATTGCCGATTCGGACGCCGGTGAGCTGGCGTGCCTGGCGGTGAATCCTGAATATCGTCACGGCGGTCGCGGCGACGAATTGCTCGAGCGCATCGAGGCCCGTGCCCGGGAGCAGGGGCTCAAGACCCTGTTCGTCCTCACCACCCGGACCGCGCACTGGTTCCGTGAGCGCGGATTTGTCCCGAGCAGCGTCGAGCGCCTGCCGAGTGCGCGGGCGTCGCTGTACAACTATCAGCGTAATTCGAAGATCTTCGAGAAGGCGCTCTGACCTTCAGCCCTTGAGCATGGCTTGAGGGCCTCTTCGCGGCCAGGTCGGATCGCCGCACCGCCGGCTCCTACAGGGTTTTGTGTCGTACATAGACTTTGTCTACGGTACGGACCCTGTAGGAGCCGGGCTTGTCGGGACGCCGAACCGCCGCGAACGCGTCAGACCTGCTGGCGCGTCAGTTACTGATCGCCAGGATACTCGCCTGGTAAGACCCGACGAACACGTCGAAATCGCCCACTTCGTTCTGCTCCAGCTCCAACTGCTGGACCAGCGACTGGCGGGCGCTTTCCTCGAACGCGGTCTGCTCTTGCTTGCTCAACGGCTGATTACGGAAATATTCGGCATGTGCCAGGCTTTGGCGCATGGAGAACTGGGCGAAGCTTTCCTTGTGCTCGGTCATGCTCGCCAGCACCCGCGCCGACGGGGTCAGGGACGCATCCTTGATCTTCGCCAGTTGCTCGTCCAGCGCCTTGCTGTGGGCATCGCCGCCATGGCTCTGGTCCAGCAGCGCGGCCAGCGGTGCGATCCGCTCCAGCAGCTCGGTGGCCCACGCCTTCATGTTCACCGCCTGGCCGTCACGCTGCAATTGCAGGCCTGGACGCCGGCCTTCCTTGACCACGGTGAGGAAGTTCGAGGTGGCATTGCCGCACTCGCCGCTTGCGAGTTGCGGGCTGTCGTTCAGCGCGCAGTACAGCAGGAAGGCGTTGAGGAAGCGGGCTTCGTCCAGGTCGATGCCGGTCGGCAGGAACGGGTTGATGTCCAGGCAGCGCACCTCGACGTACTGCACGCCCCGGGCCATCAGCGCCTGGATCGGCCGCTCGCCGGTGTAGGTCACGCGTTTCGGGCGAATATTGGAGTAATACTCGTTTTCGATCTGCAGGATGTTGGTGTTGAGCTGGACCCACTCGCCATCCTTGTGGGTGCCGATCTCGACATACGGCGCATAGGGAGTCGCCACCGCCTTGCGCAGACTGTCGGTATAGCTGCTCAGGTCGTTGTAGCACGGTGTCAGGCCGGCCTGGGCGTTGCTCTGGTAACCGAGGTCGCTCATGCGCAGGCTGGTGGCGTAGGGCAGGTACAGCGTTTCGGCGTCGAACTGTTCCAGCGAATGGGAGCGGCCGCGCAGGAATCCGGCATCCAGCGCCGGCGAGGCGCCGAACAGGTACATCAGCAGCCAGCTGTAGCGGCGGAAGTTGCGGATCAGGGCGATGTAGGCCTGCGACTGATAGTCGCGATCAGTGCCGGTAAAGCCCTCGGCCTGCTTGAGCACAGGCCAGAGTTTTTCCGGCAGCGAGAAATTGTAGTGAATCCCGGCAATGCACTGCATGGTCTTGCCGTAGCGCAGGGCCAGGCCCTGACGGTACACATACTTGAGCTTGCCGATGTTCGAGGTGCCGTAATAGGCGATCGGGATATCTTCCTCGGACGGCAGCGGGCAAGGCATCGACGGACTCCACAGGTACTCGTTGCCGAGTTTGCTGTAGGCGAAACGATGAATGCTGTCCAGGCTACCGAGGGTGTCGGCCGGGTCTTTCAGGGCCGGAGTGATGAATTCCAGCAGCGACTCGGAATAGTCCGTGGTGATCTGCTCGTTGGTCAGCGCCGAGCCGAGTTCTTCCGGGTGCGGTGTCTGCGCCAGTCGACCCTCACGGGTGACGCGCAGGCATTCGCGCTCGATGCCGTGCAAGCACTGTTCGAGCAGGGAGAGGTGGTCGCGCTCGCCGAGCAGAGCCAGGCGGCGGTTGAGAAGTTCGCTCAAGTTGGATTCCTTCACGCGTCGGTCGCCCCAATATGGGGGTGGGCAAGACGGTCTACAAGGGTGAAGTGGAGAACTGGCGTTGTCGCCTGGTAAATGTCAGAAAACGCCGACACTTCTTCCCTGAGTCGGGCACGGTGTCGGAGGAAAATTCCGACACTGCGCTTGCAGTGTCGAAATTAACCCAAATCGAGACGGGACAGCTAGAGAACAGCGAACGTACCTTGTGCTTTCGCGACAAGTTTGTCGCCCTGATGCACATCGGCTTCGACCACCAGGGTGCGGCGACCGGGGTGGATGACCCTGGCGGTGCACAACACCTCGCCTTCGGCCACCGCCCGCATGTAGTTGATCTTGCACTCGATGGTAGCGCTACGCTGGTCGAAACCATGGGTGGCCGAGCAGGCCAGGCCCATGGTGATATCCACCAGGCTGAACAGCGCGCCGCCGTGCAGCACGTTGCCACGGTTGCGCAGTTGCGGCGTCAGCGCCAGCGCCACCTCGGCAATGCCGGTGTCCAGGCGTTGCACGCGGCAGCCGAGCAACTCGCTGAAGGCGCTCTGGGTCAGACCGTCAGGAATTTCCATCAACGCTTCTTCAACTGCTTGGCGTTGGCGAACAGCGAGGCCATGGCCTGGTTGGCCGGGGCTGCGGTTTCCTTGCGCGGGGCGTTGTTCTGCGACTGGCGTGGTGCCGAGCCCGGACGCGAGCCACGGGCACCGTCGATCTTCTCGCCCGGGGTGTCGCCCATGCGCATCGACAGGCCGACGCGTTTGCGCGGTATGTCGATTTCCATGACCTTGACCTTGACCACGTCGCCGGCCTTGACCGCTTCACGTGGGTCCTTGACGAACTTCTCCGACAGCGCCGAGATGTGCACCAGACCATCCTGGTGGACACCGATGTCGACGAAGGCGCCGAAGTTGGTCACGTTGGTCACCACGCCTTCGAGGATCATTCCCAGTTCGAGGTCCTTGAGGTCTTCGACACCGTCCTGGAACGCGGCGGTCTTGAACTCGGGGCGCGGGTCGCGGCCCGGTTTGTCCAGTTCCTGCAGAATGTCGGTGACAGTCGGCAGGCCGAAGGTCTCATCGGTGAATTTCTTCGGGTCCAGGCGCTTGAGGAAGCCGCTGTCGCCGATCAGCGAGCGGATATCGCGGTCGGTTTCGGCGGCGATGCGCTGCACCAGCGGGTAGGCTTCCGGGTGCACTGCGGAGGCGTCCAGCGGGTTGTCGCCGTTCATCACACGCAGGAAGCCTGCGGCCTGTTCGAAGGTTTTTTCGCCCAGGCGCGGGACCTTTTTCAGGGCGGCGCGGGTCTTGAACGCGCCGTTTTCGTCACGGTGGCTGACAATGTTCTGCGCCAGGGTGGTATTGAGGCCGGAGATCCGTGCCAGCAGCGCCACCGACGCGGTGTTGACGTCGACGCCGACGGCGTTCACGCAGTCCTCGACCACCGCGTCCAGGCCACGGGCCAGCTTCAACTGCGAAACGTCGTGCTGATACTGGCCGACACCGATGGATTTCGGATCGATCTTCACCAGTTCGGCCAGTGGGTCCTGCAGTCGGCGGGCGATGGACACCGCGCCACGGATCGATACGTCGAGGTCCGGGAATTCCCGCGCGGCCAGCTCCGATGCCGAGTACACCGAAGCGCCGGCCTCGGAAACCATGACCTTGGTCAGGCGCATGGCTGGGTATTTCTTGATCAGCTCGGCGGCCAGTTTGTCGGTTTCGCGGCTGGCGGTGCCGTTGCCGATGGCGATCAGGTCCACCGAGTGCTTGGCGCACAACGCGGCGAGGATGGCCAGGGTCTGGTCCCACTTGTTATGCGGCACGTGCGGGTAGACGGTGGCGTGGTCGAGCAGCTTGCCAGTGGCGTCCACCACGGCCACCTTGCAGCCGGTACGCAGGCCGGGGTCGAGCCCCAGCGTCGCGCGCGGACCCGCTGGGGCGGCCAGCAGCAGGTCGTGCAGGTTGTGGGCGAAGACATTGATCGCCTCGGTTTCCGCGCCATCGCGCAGCTCGCCGAGCAGATCGGTTTCCAGGTGGGTGTAGAGCTTGACCTTCCAGGTCCAGCGCACCACTTCGCTCAGCCACTTGTCGGCGGGACGGTTCTGGTTCTGGATGCCGACATGTTGGCTGATCATGCCTTCGCAGGGATGCAGCGTGCCGGGCAGATCGTCACCGACTTTCAGCGAGGAGGCGAGAATGCCCTCGTTGCGGCCACGGAAGATCGCCAGGGCACGGTGCGACGGCATGCTTTTGAGCGGTTCGTCGTGCTCGAAGTAGTCGCGGAACTTGGCGCCTTCCTCTTCCTTGCCGGCGATCACGCGGGCACTGAGGATCGCTTCCTGCTTGAGGAAGCTGCGCAGTTTTTCCAGCAGGCTGGCGTCTTCGGCGAAGCGCTCCATCAGGATGTACTTGGCGCCCTCGAGGACGGCCTTGGTGTCGGCGAAGCCTTTTTCGGCATCGACAAAGCGCGCCGCTTCGCTTTCCGGCGTCAGCGACGGATCGTTGAAGAGGCTGTCGGCCAGTTCGCCGAGGCCGGCTTCCAGGGCGATCTGGCCCTTGGTGCGGCGCTTCTGCTTGTACGGCAGGTACAAGTCTTCGAGGCGGGTCTTGGTGTCGGCGAGCTGGATGTCGCGGGCCAGGGCAGGGGTCAGCTTGCCTTGCTCCTCGATGCTGGCGAGGATGCTGGCACGCCGTTCGTCGAGTTCTCGCAGATAACGCAGGCGTTCTTCCAGGTGCCGCAGTTGGGTGTCGTCCAGGCTGCCGGTCACCTCTTTGCGGTAACGGGCGATGAAGGGTACTGTCGAACCCTCATCCAATAGGGCGACGGCCGCTTCGACCTGTTGTGGGCGTACGCCGAGTTCTTCGGCGATGCGGCTGTTGATGCTGTCCATAAAACCACCTGACAAAGTGTGAAATCAGGCAAGCCGGGCCTTTGGGCCTGTCGGGCGTGCCTGGTTTGGGATCAAAAGGCGCACCTTGTGACCCGTGAAATCAGCACATTGCTGTGAGCCTTTGAAAAAAGATGGCATCGAACAGCAATGATCAGACGTTGCCTGACGCAGAAGGCGGGGCATTATAACCAGCGTTCCGGGCTTGGGGGGATTGTGCGCGTGTAGGCATAAAACGGTGTTTGCTGGTAGTCGAGGAAAAATCTGCTAACAATGCACAGGATACGCAGGAGAGCCTGCTGGCCCCATAATGCGCGCCGAGATCAAAGGAGCAACCCATGAGCAGCACTGCACAAACTGCTGAAGGCGAAAAAATTCTCATCGTGGACGACGATCCGGGGCTGAGCAGCCTGCTGGAGCGTTTTTTCACCAGCAAGGGCTATCGTGCCCGCGCGGTGGCCAACACCGAGCAAATGGATCGTCTGCTGTCCCGTGAAGTGTTCAATCTGGTGGTGCTCGACCTCATGCTGCCGGGTGAAGACGGCTTGACGGCCTGCCGTCGCCTGCGTGCGGCGAACAACCAGGTGCCGATCATCATGCTCACCGCCAAGGGCGACGAACTGAGCCGGATCAAGGGCCTGGAACTGGGCGCCGACGACTACCTGGCCAAGCCGTTCAACCCCGACGAACTGATGGCGCGGGTCAAGGCCGTGCTGCGGCGCCAGTCTGCGCCGGTTCCGGGCGCCCCGGGCAGCGAGGACGAGAGCGTCACCTTCGGCGACTACGAGTTGTCCCTGGCCACCCGCGAGCTCAAGCGCGGTGAAGAAGTGCACATGCTCACCACCGGCGAATTCGCCGTGCTCAAGGCTCTGGTGATGCACGCCCGTGAACCGCTGACCCGCGACAAGCTGATGAACCTGGCCCGTGGTCGCGAGTGGGATGCGTTGGAGCGTTCCATCGACGTGCAGATCTCCCGTCTGCGTCGCATGATCGAGCCCGATCCTTCCAAACCGCGCTACATCCAGACCGTCTGGGGTGTAGGTTACGTATTCGTGCCGGATGGCGCCGCGACCAAGTGATCGGTGATTTGTAGGAGCGAGTTGTCCGGGTGTGCGAAAGCCGCCCGGACAAGTCGCGATCCGCAATTGTGCGAGCCCGTCCGCTCGCTCCTGCAAAGTATGTAGCGGCCGTATTTATGAAAACCCCTCTCTGGTTTCCCCAAAGCTTTTTCTCGCGCACCCTCTGGCTGGTGCTCATCGTGGTGTTGTTCTCCAAGGCGCTGACCTTGGTCTACCTGCTGATGAACGAGGACGTCCTGGTGGACCGCCAGTACAGCCATGGCGTGGCCCTGACCCTGCGTGCCTACTGGGCCGCGGACGAGAGCGACCGCGACAAGATCGCCGACGCGGCGGGACTGATCCGCGTGGTCAGCGGCGGCGTGCCCGAAGGCGAGCAACACTGGCCGTACAGTGAGATCTACCAACGCCAGATGCAGGCCGAACTGGGTGCCGACACCGAGGTCCGTCTGCGCATGCATGCACCTCCGGCCCTCTGGGTGCGCGCGCCGAGCCTGGGGGCGGGTTGGCTGAAGGTGCCGCTGTACCCGCATCCGTTGCGTGGGCAGAAGATCTGGAGCGTGCTGGGCTGGTTCCTGGCTATCGGGTTGCTGTCGACGGCATCGGCCTGGATTTTCGTCAGCCAGCTCAACCAACCGTTGAAACGCCTGGTCTTCGCCGCCCGGCAACTGGGCCAGGGCCGCAGCGTGCGCCTGCCGATCAGCGATACCCCGAGTGAAATGACCGAGGTATACAGCGCCTTCAACCAGATGGCCGAAGATGTCGAGCAGGCCGGCCGCGAGCGTGAGCTGATGTTGGCCGGGGTTTCCCACGACCTGCGCACGCCGTTGACCCGTCTGCGTCTGTCCCTCGAATTGATGGGCGATCACAGCGACCTCAGCGAGGACATGGTGCGGGACATCGAGGACATGGATGCCATTCTCGACCAGTTCCTCGCCTTCATCCGCGATGGGCGCGACGAATCGGTGGAGCCGGTGGACCTCAGCGATCTGGTGCGCGAGGTGGTGGCGCCCTACAACCAGAACGAACAGCGGGTGCAGATGCGCCTGCAGCCGATCCAGCCGTTCCCCTTGCGCCGGGTGTCAATGAAGCGCCTGCTGAACAACCTGATCGGCAACGCCCTCAACCACGCCGGGGAGGCGGTGGAAGTGGCCGCCTACGTGTCGGGCGACACCAACGCACCTTATGTGGTGCTGAGCGTCATGGACCGTGGTGCGGGTATCGACCCGGCTGAACTGGAAGGCATCTTCAACCCGTTCACCCGGGGCGACAAGGCGCGCGGCGGCAAGGGCACCGGACTGGGCCTGGCGATCGTCAAGCGGATCGCCTCGATGCACGGTGGCAACGTCGAGTTGCGCAACCGCTCCGGTGGTGGCCTGGAGGCACGGGTTCGGTTGCCGTTGGGGCTGATGCTACCGCGCGACGCGGTCTAGAGCCGCGTCGGCTGGCGGTCGGGGTTTTCAGCCCTTGCCCTTGGTCCGGGTCATGTTCGGCCCGCCATTCTTCTCGATGTGCTGGATGATCATCCCCGCGACGTCCTTGCCGGTGGTGGTTTCGATCCCTTCCAGGCCTGGCGACGAGTTCACTTCCATCACCAGCGGGCCATGATTGGAACGCAGGATGTCCACCCCGGCCACGCTGAGGCCCATCACCTTGGCGGCGCTGAGGGCGGTCATGCGTTCTTCCGGGGTGATCTTGATCAGACTGGCGCTGCCACCGCGATGCAGGTTGGAGCGGAACTCTCCGGGCCGGGCCTGGCGTTTCATGGCCGCGATCACCTTGTCGCCGACCACGAAGCAGCGGATATCGGCGCCGCCGGCTTCCTTGATGTATTCCTGGACCATGATGTCTTGCTTGAGGCCCATGAACGCCTCGATCACCGACTCGGCCGCCGTTGCGGTCTCGCACAGCACCACGCCGATACCTTGGGTGCCTTCCAGCACCTTGATCACCAATGGGGCGCCGTTGACCATCTCGATCAGGTCGGGAATGTCGTCCGGCGAGTGGGCGAAACCGGTGACCGGCAGGCCGATGCCCCGGCGTGATAGCAGTTGCAGCGAGCGCAGCTTGTCCCGCGAGCGGGCGATCGCCACCGATTCGTTGAGGGGAAAGACGCCCATCATCTCGAACTGGCGCAATACCGCGCAGCCATAGAAGGTCACCGAAGCGCCGATTCGCGGGATGACCGCGTCGAAGCCTTCCAGCGGTTTGCCGCGATAGTGGATCTGCGGCTTATGACTGGCGATGTTCATATAGGCGCGCAGGGTGTCGACCACCACCATTTCATGGCCACGTGCTACGCCGGCTTCGACCAGGCGACGAGTGGAATACAGACGCGGATTACGCGACAGCACGGCGATCTTCATGCAACACCTGTGGCAGAGGTAGTAGTAACCGGGAACACCGGCTTTTCTTGAACGTATTTGCTCCCCGGGTTGACCACCAGTTGGCCATCGACCAGGGCTTTGGAACCGAGCAACAGGCGATAACGCATGGCCTTGCGACAGGCGAGCGTGAACTGCACCTGCCAGACCCGGTCACCCAGGGCCAGAGTGGTGGCGATCACATAGCGGACCTGGGCATGGCCGTTGGAACTCTTGATGGTTTTCATCGCCAGCAACGGGGCTTCGCAGCGTCGATGGCGCAACTGCACCACCGTGCCGAGGTGGGCGGTGAAGCGGACCCACTTCGCCCCATCGCGCTCGAACGGTTCGATATCGGTGGCGTGCAGGCTGGAGGTGCTGGCACCGGTGTCGATCTTCGCCCGCAGGCCGGCGACTCCCAGATCCGGGAGCGCAACCCACTCGCGCAGACCCACAACAGTCAAATGGTCAAATGTCTTCAAAATGCTCAACCGGTGAAAAAACTGCTCAGGCCGCCAGGCAGCGGTCATGGCGATATTCACGCAGAATAATCGGTAAATGGCGACAGATATCTGTGCGACTTGTTTTCAGGCCGTGAACCTATCACTGGGTTGCCCATATTCTAGACTGGACGGGGAAATTCAGCTTCGACGGCAACGGTAGTACAGTTCAGCAATATTTCAGTTTGAGGAATCCCCGTGGCACAAAAAACGGAAGAGGATGACAAGGTTCGGCTCGACAAATGGTTGTGGGCGGCACGCTTCTACAAAACCCGCGCCTTGGCCAAGACGGCGATCGAAAGCGGCAAGGTGCACTGCCGGGGGGAGCGTTGCAAACCGTCGAAAGAGCCCCGGGTCGGCGACGAACTGCTGATCCGTACCGGTTTCGATGAGCGTACCGTGGTGGTTCAGGCACTGTCGGTCGTACGCCGTGGGGCACCGCAAGCGCAGGAGCTCTATGCCGAGACCGCCGCCAGCATTGCCAAGCGTGAGGCCCAGGCGGCACAGCGCAAGGCCGGCGCACTGGGCCTGACCACCGATGGCAAACCGACCAAGAAGCAACGCCGTGACCTGTTCAAATTCCGCGACGCAGGTGCCGAATAATCCTGTCTATCCTTGACTGACAGCCATTCGCCCCCATGTTGCGTGGTCAGAACCGCGATTTGTTCATAAAATGCTCAGATTCTCTGAGTCGAACACCTTTATTACTACTTCCAGAATCGAAACCTATGTCAGATCTACCAGACACCGATTACTCCCAACGCTTCATCTTCGATGACAGCGACACGCGTGGCGAACTGGTGTCGCTGGAACGCAGCTACGCTGAAGTCCTGGCCAAGCATCCCTATCCACAGCCGGTCGCCCAATTGCTCGGCGAACTGATGGCCGCCGCCGCGCTGCTGGTCGGCACCTTGAAGTTCGACGGCCTGCTGATTCTTCAGGCCCGTTCCGAAGGCGCGGTGCCATTGCTGATGGTCGAGTGCTCCAGCGAGCGTGAGATCCGTGGTCTGGCCCGTTACGATGCCGAGCAGATCGCTCCTGGCGCAAGCCTGGCGGACCTGATGCCCAATGGCGTGCTGGCCCTGACTGTCGATCCGACCCAGGGGCAGCGCTACCAGGGGATCGTCGACCTTGACGGTGCCACCTTGTCGGAGTGCTTCACCAATTACTTCGTCATGTCCCAGCAGGTCGGCACCCGCTTCTGGCTCAATGCCGATGGCCAGCGGGCTCGCGGCCTGCTGCTGCAGCAACTGCCTGCCGACCGTATCAAGGATGAGGACGAGCGCGCCGCCAACTGGCAGCACATCACCGCCCTGGCCAGCACCCTGAAAGCCGAGGAACTGCTTGGCCTGGACAACGAAACCGTGTTGCACCGCCTCTACCACGAAGAAGCGCTGCGCCTGTTCGATCACCAGCCGCTAAGCTTCCATTGCAGTTGCTCGCGTGAGCGTTCGGGCAACGCGCTGGTCAGTTTGGGGCTGGAAGATGCCCAGCAACTGGTGGCCGAACGTGGCGGCGCAATCGAGATCGATTGCCAGTTCTGCAACCAGCGTTATCTGTTCGATGCGACCGATATTGCGCAATTGTTTGCCGGCGCAGGGGTCGAGACCCCGTCAGATACTCGTCACTAAAACGCTTCAGCGCAGGTAAATCCCCTGTCAAACGCCGGAAAATAGGCGTTCTGACAGGAGGGCCCTACTCTTTTTGGGCATTTCTGGCATAATCCGGCGCACTTTTTTCACGGTAGTAGTGCGCGACTTTCTACTACAAAACGTTTGGAGCACTCGGCCAGCGGCCGACGGGGAATTTCATGACGCAAGCAAAGAATGCCGTGTACACCGATCTGAGTGTCGATGATCTGGTCAAGGAAGCCCTGGCTCGTGGTGAAGGTGAACTCGCCGATACCGGCGCGCTGGTAGTACGCACCGGTCACCGCACCGGTCGTTCGCCGGTAGACCGTTTCATCGTGGAAGAGCCATCTACCCAGGACGCCATCGCCTGGGGCCCGATCAACCGCAAGTTCCCGGCCGACAAGTTCGATGCCCTGTGGGACCGCGTTGAAGCCTTCGTCGGCGAGCGCGAGCGTTTTGTCTCCCACGTGCATGTAGGCTCCGATCCCGCGCATTACCTGCCGGTGAAGATGACCACCGGTACCGCCTGGCACAACCTGTTCGGCCGTTGCCTGTTCATCAACCCGGAAGCTGGCCAGTACAACGCCGGTGGCAAGGGCGAGTGGCAGATCCTGAACGTTCCGGAGTTCGAGTGCGTGCCTGAGCGCGACGGCACCAACTCCGATGGCACCGTGATCCTCAACTTCGCGGCCAAGAAAGTCCTGATCGCCGGCATGCGTTACGCCGGTGAAATGAAGAAAGCCATGTTCTCGGTGCAGAACTTCCTGCTGCCGGCTGTCGACGTACTGCCGATGCACTGCGCGGCCAACATGGGCGAAGAGGGCGATGTGACCCTGTTCTTCGGCCTGTCGGGTACCGGCAAGACCACCCTGTCGGCTGACGAAAGCCGCTACCTGATCGGTGACGACGAGCACGGTTGGGGTGAAGGCGTGGTGTTCAACATCGAAGGCGGTTGCTATGCCAAGTGCATCGACCTGTCGGAGAAGAACGAGCCCGTTATCTGGAAAGCCATCCAGCACGGCGCCGTACTGGAAAACGTCGTACTCGATGCCAACAAGAAGGCCGACTACGCCGACAGCAGCCTGACCCAGAACAGCCGTGCGGCCTACCCGCGCGAACTGATCGAAAAGCGTGCACCGAAAAACCTCGGTGGCGAACCGAACGCGGTGATCTTCCTGACCTGCGACCTGACTGGCGTACTGCCGCCCGTGTCGATCCTCAGCGAAGAGCAGGCGGCCTATCACTTCCTGTCCGGCTACACCGCGCTGGTCGGGTCGACCGAAATGGGTTCGGGCGGCGGCATCAAGTCGACCTTCTCCACCTGCTTCGGCGCACCGTTCTTCCCGCGTCCGGCTGGCGAATACGCTGAACTGCTGATCAAGCGTATCCGTGGTTTCGGCTCCAAGGTCTACCTGGTCAACACCGGCTGGACCGGCGGCGGCTACGGCGTTGGCAAGCGCTTCAACATCCCGACCACCCGTGGCGTGATCGCCGCTATCCAGAGCGGCGCTCTGGTCGGTGCGCAAACCGAGCACCTGGACACCATCAACCTGGACGTGCCACTGGCCGTACCGGGCGTCGAAACCGGCCTGCTCAACCCACGCAACACCTGGGCTGACAAGGCTGCCTACGACGAAGCGGCAAAAGCCCTGGCTGGCCTGTTCATCGAGAACTTCAAGAAGTTCGACGTGAGCGACGCGATCAAGGCTGCTGGTCCGAAGTTGTAATCGGATCCTGCAATCCGCTTGAAAAAACCGCCCTTCGGGGCGGTTTTTTTATTGGGTTGGTCAGTGCCATCGTTCAATGTTGCGTCAGCTGCAGCAAATCAAAAACCTCCCGTACCAGAAGATAGGCCGCATGGATGATATGGCTCTGATCCTTGTCGCAGGGGGTATTGAGGCTTATGCAGGTCATTGTTTCCAACAGGTTGCTGGCAGCCTGGAGACGTTGATAGGCGCTGGTTTACAGGTCGTCGAGGCTAACGCTGCGTTTTGATTGCTTGGGATTGAAGGCTCGACGCGTGAGGTCGCCCCGGAGATTTGGATGTTGACAACACCCGCAGTCGTCTGATTTATTCGTCCACAGTCCATGGACCGTGGACGAATGAGGGTTTCTGCCATGAAAAGTCAGGATATTTTACTGCTCTTCAAACTCATAAGCCTGGAAGAGCGGTTACACGGAGATGTGGATAAGACGATTCGTCTATCGAGCTTCCCGGCAGATAAGTCGCAAGAGCCAACGATTTTGGGAGGGTTTATCATCCATGTGGCAAAGCGTGTGGATGTCTATTTCCCGGAAACATTGAATTGGCAGGGCTGGGATCAGGAACTCGCCAGCAACAAGGCAGTGAGTCCCGATAGTTATACCGTCCGTTCCCTGGCTCAATCCTTGAGCATGAGCAAAAGCGAGGTTGCCAATTCCCTGACACGCTCGCGCGAAATCGGCCTTGTAACCCTTGGACACGAAAGCGGGCTCCCAATAGTCAATAAACGTGCTTTGCTGGACATCGTGACCCATGCAATTAAATACATCTTTCCTGTAAAGCCGGGAGCAGTTGTTCGAGGCATTCCTACGGCTTTTGCTGCACCGATTCTTGAAGGAAGACTCAGGAGTGGCGGGGATATGATCCCGGTCTGGCCCGATCCTCAAGGAAATAAAAAAGGGCAGGCTATAGCACCCATTTATAAGACCGTTCCAGAAGCGGTGAAACGTGATTATCTGCTTTACCACTATCTGGCGTTGGTCGACGCTATCCGCTTGGGAAGCTCGCGAGAATCTGCCGAGGCGAATCAACTACTGAGAAAATGGATCCTTCATGAGTGAGCAGTACGCAGCCCTTCTGGACATGCTGGACACGGTTGCTCAAGCCTTGGGTGAGGATCTATGCCAGCAGGTGGCGTTTGTGGGCGGATGCACCACTGTACTGCTTGTCACCGATGAGGTGACCCTGGAAGACCTGCGTTTTACGGATGACGTTGATCTGGTCATCCAACTGTCCGGCTATGCCGGTTGGCCGAAACTGATGGAGCAACTTCGTCGCAGGGGATTCATGGAGAGTCCCTTCGATGAAGTGAATTGCCGCATGCGTCTAGGTGAGTTGAAGGTCGATTTCATGCCTTCGGATGAAGCCATTCTGGGCTACAGCAACCTGTGGTTCGATGAAGGTTTTCACCATGCGCAGCTCCATTACCTTCCCAGCGGTGCGCAAATACGCGTCTTCTCCCCACCCTATTTCCTCGGGACCAAGTTCGAGGCCTATAAGGGGCGAGGCTCAGGTGATGCCCTTAACAGCAAGGATATCGAGGATATCTTCAATCTGGTCGATGGTCGTGAAGAGTTGATCAATGAAGTGAGGGGCTCTTCTGACCAGCTCAGGAGCTATCTTCGCGAGCATCTGGTCGACCTGATCAACAACAGGGATTTTGCCTACGTTGTGCAAAGCGCAACGCGGGGCGATCTGGCCCGGGAAAAGATTATTTTTGGTCGTTTGAAGCAGATGGTGAAGGAAGGTAATTGACGCCCACGCACTTTGTTTCATCGATTCGGGGCGGGCGGACTGCTGATAACCGCGACTATGCGGGGTTCTCGTCTCAAGAAGGGCATCACCTTTACTTGTTGGCAGATGGTTCGACCTCGTCCTTTCAGGGCGCAGAGCTTGCTCAAGCCTGGGTCCGATATATGGAGCAAGGCTTTGTTCGGTTAACTGCAAGGCAGTTGTGTCCGGATGTAATCGAGTCTGATCTGCTGCAGTTGCTGAACGATGCTCATATCGAGGTAACTCGGGCGTTTGCGTCAGCCAGCGCCAGTTATCTGATATTACTGTTGATGCCAAGTGAGGCACTCGTGATTCATGCCGGCGATTGCTGTTTCGGTCGAGTCGATGAGTCAGGAGTGGTTGAATGGCTGACATCACCTCACTGTCGAGCCAACTGGCGTGGGCATTTGAGTCATGCACAAATTGCAGTTCACGTTGACCGGCATAGTTTGACTCGATGCTTTAGCGCAAGACGTGAACACTTTCCGCAAGTCAGTCGATTCCGAATTTCAGAGGGCACACGCTGGATATTGGCAACAGATGGTTTCTGGGCCGACTTGGCTGTGGCCAAGCAACAGCAGTTTCTGACACTTGGCTGGATGCCTGAACCTGATAGTGATGATGACCTGACTGTTATTGATGTGCGTCTGTGATCAGCCCGGCCTCTGGATCTTCAGGCCGCACCGAAGGCTCAGCCGCTACGGGAGCGGCAGGCTTTGGCCCCGGTTGGCTTTGTGGGCGGTGCGGTTGTACGCAATTTAGCCGAGCATGCCGGCACCAAGGGCTGCCGGAATATCCGCTGGCCATAGGAAGTTTTGCGAAGCCTGTGCGGCGCTTTTTCATAGGTTTGAGCGGGATTGCGGATTAAATTTGCAAAGTAGCTTTTTGCTATCGCTAACGAGTCCACAAAACTAAAATTTTCTGCGCACACACGAGACGTTTCACACAAAAAATCGGTATGTTCCGCTGCATCTTTCAGGGGACCTTCGGTGCCCACGTCTTGATCTTAAAGGGAGTTGGGTATGCATTTGCTTCGCATGGCGTCGGTATTTTCGTTGTGTGCCATGGCCTGGTCAGTTCAGGCTGAATCGCTGCCGGTCGAAGTACTCAGCGCCGTGGTCAAGGACCAGAAGATCGCCGACGCCGACGTGCTGTTGCAGCGCAATGGCGAGCAAAACGTGGTCGGCAAGACCAACGCCCAGGGCCAGGTCACGCTTCAGAGCAGTTTCGCCGACGACGCCGGTAGCCTGCTGATCATCAAGAAGGCCGGTTATTCCAACCTGGTGGTGAAGTGCCCGTGCAAGGACATGACCTACGCCATCAGCCCGGTGATGCAGAACCTTGACGGCCTGCGCGTGGTACTGACCTGGGGCAAGACCCCGGCGGACCTCGACTCGCACATGATCTTCCCCGGCAACAACATCTACTTCGATCAGAAGCAAGGCGCCGACGCCGATCTGGACGTGGATGACACCGACAGCTACGGTCCGGAAACCATCACCCTGCAGAAAAAGCACTACGGCGAGAGTTACGTCTATGCCGTGCACGACTTCACCAACAGCGAAAACCCCGGCTCGCGCCAGCTGTCCAACAGCCAGGCCAAGGTGTTCGTCTACATGGGGCAGTCTCTGGTGCGGACCTATTATGTGCCGACCAACCGCAGCGGCAACCTGTGGACCGTGTTCCGTATGACGGGCAATGGTGACTTCCAGGACATCAATACCTTCAGTGGCGTGAATGTACAGCCTCAGAATGTGCTGAATGAGGTTTCGCCGCTGCTCGATGACAAGGTGGCGATTGCCGAGGTGGCTGTCAGTTCTACGGCCCAGGCTGATGCTCGCGCGCTGAACGTGAAGGGGGAAGCGGCCTATAAGGCCGGGGATCTGGAACAGTCGATTGCCCTGTTCCGTCAGGCCATCGATCTGAACAACAGCTTCGGTCAGGCTTATAGCAACCTCGGCCTGGCCTATCAGAAGGCCGGTAACACCGCTGAAGCCATCTGGGCCAACCGCAAGGCCGTTGCCCTGGCTTCCGGCAATTCGGCGAACACCGTGCGCGCCAGTTCCTACTACAACATTGCCCGCATCTATGAAAACGCCGGGCAGTTCTCCGACGCACTGCGTCACTACGAGTTGGCCAAGGAGCAGAAGGCCAACCCGGTGTATGACACGGCGATCGAGCGGGTCAAGAATCGCTGAATAGCGAGTTGATCCAGCCCCACAACGCGCCCTGTCTGGCGCGTTGTTCGTTTGTGTAGGTTCGTTACCGCTGGGCTGGCGTTATCGGCTGCTGCTTCACCCGTTCGGCTGCCAGTTGCGCCGCTGCCGCCAGGTCCATCAGGCCGCGTCCGTAGGCTTCGCCCTTGGCGTACAGTCCGCTGTGGTTGGCGCTATCGAGCAGCACCTCGCGCAGTTGCTGGGGTGTGAGTTCGGGAAAACGGCTCTGCAGGGCCGCGAGCGCACCACTGACCAGCGCCACGGCAGGCGAAGTCCCGGCTGTTTGCGTATAGCCGCCCTTGGCGCTGGTGGTGAGCAAGCCTCGGTCGACGCCACCATCCCCGCCCGGGACCGCGATGCACCAGCGTTCGGCCACGCCGCAGTAGTTGGACTTCTGGTTGATGGCGGTGCCGTCATTCTTCAGCGCCACCACCGCGATCCAGCCTTTCTCCAGTTCCGGCAAGGCCAGGGGCAGACCCGGTTCGGCCAAGGGTTCGCGGCGTAGCTCATTGCCCGTGGGGAAAACGAACACCGCACCGTCAGCCACCAACTGGCGAGCGACCGGCAAGGAATCGCCCATCACTTGTTTGTAACGTGCCTCAGTGATTTCGGTGGCGGGAATATCGTTGGCCCAGGAGTTACTGAGGATCCGCGCTCCGGCGGCGAAGCTGTCTTTCCAGGCGCGGGCGATCTGCTCGTCGAAAAAGAACGGTTCGTTGTTGTCGCCAATGCGCATGACGATCAGCCTGGCGTCGAATGCGATACCGTGCATGCCCTGGCCGTCGCGGTTGGCGGCGACAATCCCGGCCATCTGGGTGCCATGGCCGTGGGGATCGATCAGGCCGGGGACGTTGCGTACATAATCGTGGCCGGGGGTGGCGAGACGGTCCTTGAATTCTGGCAGGTCGCTGTTGAGGCCAGAGTCGATGATCGCCACGCTGACACCTTTGCCGGTGCCTCCCAGGGCATAAAGGGCCGACGCCTTGACCAGCGCCAGTGCGCGTTGGGCGTTGTATTCCGGGGTTTCAAAGCGCTTGGCGGGCGCCTCTGTCCCGGCCGTAGCCGGCTTGTGCAGGCCCGAATCCAGGCCCGACAGGCAGCCGCTCAGTAACAGAGGCGCCAGCAACAGGCCGTAACGGGGTAGTGATGAGAAAGGGCGCGGTGCAGTGTCCATGTAAAGCTCCTGTGCAAACGAAAGTCGTTGAACTGCCCATTTCAACGACGCAGTGATCGGCAATCGGGTATCAGTCTTCAAGGTTGCTTCGATGTAATCGGTATTTTCACCGCAGCGCATCCGTGGATTTGTATCCGGGTGTTGGTCGCTATCGCGCAACCACGGCCTGCTTTGCGCTAGTCTGGCGCGTTGTAGCGCTTTGTAATGCTTGCCTCGGACCTTTTCTCGCCTGACCGCCTAGGGTTTGTTTTATCCATGGCGGTCAACGGAGTGACAGCTTATGCACGACACCCTCCAGCGGGTTTTTGGTTATCCACAGTTTCGTGACGGTCAGGAAGCGGTGGTCAGTGCGGTGTTGGCCGGGCGTTCGGCGGCAGCGATCTTTCCTACCGGTTCCGGCAAGTCCTTGTGTTATCAACTGCCGGCGCTGCTTTTGCCGCATCTGACGTTGGTGGTTTCGCCGCTGCTGGCGCTGATGCAGGACCAGTTGGCCTTTCTGCAACGTCACGGTATTGCGGCGGCGAGTATCGACTCGGTGCAAAGTCGCGATGAAACCCATGCGGTGATGGCCAGGGCTCGCTCCGGCGAGTTGAAGATCCTGATGATTTCCGTGGAGCGCCTGAAAAATGAGCGTTTTCGACATTTTCTGCAGCAGGTGCAGATTTCCCTGCTGGTGGTGGACGAGGCGCACTGCATCTCCGAGTGGGGTCACAACTTCCGCCCGGATTACCTCAAGCTGCCGGACTATCAGCGCCAGTTCCGTATTCCCCAGGCCTTGCTGCTGACCGCCACGGCGACGCCAAAGGTGATCGCCGATATGCAGGGCAAGTTTGCCATTGCGCCGGACGATGTGGTGACCACCGGCTTTTACCGGCCGAACCTGAACCTGCTGGTGGAACCGGTCAGCGGTCCGGACAAGCGTCGTCGCCTGGTGGAATGGCTGGCGCCGCGCAGCGGGCAGCCGAGTATCGTCTATGTCACCCTGCAGAAGACCGCCGAGCAGATCGCCGAGCATTTGAGCCAGCGCGCGATTGCGGCGCACGCCTATCACGCCGGCTTGCCCCATGAGCAGCGCGAGGCGATCCAGAAGCAGTTCATGGCTGGGCAACTGAATTGCATCGTCGCCACCATCGCCTTCGGCATGGGCATCGACAAGTCCGATATCCGCAACGTGGTGCACTTCGACCTGCCCAAGTCCATCGAGAACTACAGCCAGGAAATCGGCCGGGCCGGGCGCGACGGCCAGCCTTCCGATTGCCTGGTGCTGGCCAACCGCGACAGCCTCAATGTGCTTGAGAACTTCGTCTACGGTGATACGCCGGAGCTGGAGGGAATTCGGCGGGTACTGGATGAGTTGCAGGGCGCGAGCGCGGACGGCCAGTGGGAGTTTCTGCTCGGCCCCCTGGCGGACCAGAGCAATATTCGCCAACTGCCGCTCAAGACCCTGCTGGTGCAGTTGGAGTTGCGTGGCTTGATCGCGCCACGTTATGCGTATTTTGCCGAATACCGCTTCAAGTTCCTGGTGGAGCCCGAGGTGCTGCTGGCGAAATTCGAGGGGGAGCGGCGCGATTTTGTCGCGGCGATCATCCAGACCTCCAGTCGTGCCCGGACCTGGGCCACGGTGAATTTCGACGTCTTGTACCAGCAGCATCAGGCCGAGCGCGGGCGGGTGGTGAAAGCCCTGGACTTCTTTCAGGAGCGGCGCTGGATCGAGCTGGAAAGCAAGCAGATGACCGAGGTCTACAGCCTGCTGGTCAGTGATTTCGATCCCCATGCGCTGAGTCTGGAGCTGTATGCCTGTTTCGCTCAGCATGAGGTCAGTGAGATTGCGCGGATTCACGCAATGCTGGCGTTGTTTGCGACCGAGCAATGCCTGGGACATCGATTGGCACGCTATTTCGGCGACGAGCAGGCGCCTGAGCGCTGCGGGCATTGCTCGGTGTGCCACGGGCAGGTTGCCCGGCTGCCTGAGCCTCCGGCACTGGCGGCTCTCGATCAGCATGATTTCCCGGCGCTTTGCAGTGGATTTATCCACAGTCACCAGGAGCACAGCGGGCATGCACCGAGCGCCGAGTGCCTGACGCGCTTTCTGTGCGGTATCAGCGCGCCGTTGTTCACCAAGTTGAAGGCGAGGGCGTTTCCGGGGTTTTCGGCGCTTGAGGCCTATCCCTATGCGCAAGTACGGGAGTGGGTCGCGGCACGGTCCCATGAGTGGCATGCACAAACCGCCTAGGCCTTGTGGATGTCTGCGTCTTGCTGTTCGGCAGCCGGTCGGTCGCTGAGCACGGCGTACTCGTCCTTCTCCAAGGTAAAGCCCGCGACTTCACGCATGCCCAGGCGCTCATGGGCGCGCAGCGAGGCGGTATTGTCCCTGCGGATAAAAAGAATCGCTTCACGGCCAGGGTAATGCTGCTGGAGTTGCGCATAGAGCCGAGGCAGCAGGCCCTGGCCTCTTTCCGTGCTGGCGATGCAGGCGTACCCGGCCATGCGCGCAGCATGGCCTGGATCGATGCCGGGGCGGGATGCATGTCCTTTGCCGCGCTGAACAGCACGCCAACGACCCTGTCATAACGGGAAGCGACCACTACGGGCGAGGAACCAAGGGCCATCTGCCTGACCTTGTCGAGCGGGAATTCCCCGGTCAGAGATCCGCCCCGGGAGGGCGAGTTGGCCTGGAGCAGTAGGGCGATGCCCTCGATGTCTGCGGCGGTAGCCAGGTTGATCCTGTACATGAGTAGTCTCCTGAGGGGAGGTGAGCCTACTGCACGGATGGCGCCCGGACTTTCATATTGCGCCTGGATTATAGACCTTTTGCAGGCATGGTCATGTCGTAGTCAGTTTCCAGGTTGAGCTGGCGTCAGGTTCTGGCCCACGGCCAACCCCGCGCGGATGGCTGCCAGGGCGGCCTGGTAGTAGGCTTTGCCTTCGGCCGATTCGGCGAAGGTCGAGAACTCTTCCAGCTCCGGATCGGACAGGTCGCGATAGACATACAGCAGGGTGTTGTCCAGATCGTTGCCGATCTGCTGCATCAGCCGCTCGCGCTGGCCGTTGAGCAGTCCTTGTGCCGAGCCGGCTCCCAGCAAGCCGGGAATCATCGAGCTGAGACTGTCGGCGGCGACACCGGCAATGGCGAGGCTGACTTCGGCCCCGGCTTCACGGGCCGGCAGCGCATTGGCCAGGTGATTGATCAGCAGCCGGCGGGTCGCGCTGGCTTCGATATGCGGCAGACCCTGGGCGTTTTTGGCCAACTGGTCGCGGCGGGTGGCGAGCAATTCGGCGGCGATGATCTTGCGGCCCAAAGGCGACTGGAAAAATTTCAGGGCAGGTGCCGGGTTGGCCAGGTTCTGGCGCAACTGGGCCTCGGCCCGCTGGTCCATGGCCTGGGGCGCAAAGCGCTGGTTACTGTTGTCGACCAGGGCCTGGTAGACCGCCGGTGGCAAGCTGTTGCGGTACTTTTGCTGGGCAGCGCCCAGAGCATCGCTGAAATGCGCGCGCTGCTCTGGCCAACCGGCGACCTTGTATAACTGGTCGTGGCTGTCTGCCCAGGCGGGCAAGGTGCAGAACATCAGTAGCGAAAAAAGCAAACGGCGCATAGGGACTCCTGTCTACAGCCGACTATTCTCCCGACGAGCGCCGTACTTGTCGAGAATTCGTATTGTCATGTCTGGCGGCTCTGTCAGGTTCCTGGGGGTATGGATACTATGCACGCCATGCAAATACCTTCTGATCATCCGTTGCTGTTATCTATCGTCGACGATCTGGCCGAGCGTGGCTGGTCGCAACAGGATTTTTTCCTGCCCGCTGATTTGACCCTACAATTGGCCGCCGAGTGCCGTAAACGTGCGACTGACGGCGAGCTGGCACCGGCCGGCGTCGGTCGGGGCACGGCGCAGCAGGTGCGCGAGGGCGTGCGGGGCGACCATATCCAGTGGCTCGAACCGGGCCAGGCCGTGCCCTGCGACCAGTATCTGGAGCTGATGGACAGCTTGCGCCAGGCGCTGAACCGCGGTTTGTTCCTGGGGCTTGAGGACTTCGAGTGCCATTTCGCGCTGTACCCGGCCGGGGCGTTCTACCGCAAGCACCTGGATCGCTTTCGCGACGATGACCGGCGTTCGGTCTCGGCGGTGCTCTATCTCAATGACGACTGGCAGCCGCAAGAGCGTGGCCAGTTGCGGATGTACCTGGCCGATGACATCGAGCGTGATGTGCTGCCGATCGGCGGTTGCCTGGTGATATTTCTTTCTGGCGACATTCCTCATGAAGTCCTGCCGGCGACTCGCGAGCGCCTGTCGTTGACCGGCTGGTTCCGCCGTCGCGGCGACGAGCCGTTCTGATGACGAGCAAGGTTCTGGTCAGCCGGTGTCTGCTCGGGCATCGGGTGCGCTACGACGGTGGTGCCAGCGGCCCTTATCAGCAACTGGCCACCTGGCAGGCCGAAGGCCGGGTGGTGGCGCTGTGTCCGGAAGTTGCCGGCGGCCTGCCGACTCCACGGGCAGCGGCGGAGATTCCCGGCGGGCAGGGTGAGCAGGTACTGGAGGGGATTGTCCCGGTCGTGACCGATGATGGCGAGGATGTCAGCCAGGCGTTCATTGACGGGGCCCACCAGGCGCTCGAACTGGTGCAGCGCCACGACATACGGATCGCCGTCCTCAAGGCCAACAGTCCGTCCTGCGGCAATCTGCTGACCTACGATGGCAGCTTCAGCGGCGTTAAGGTTGCTGGCGAGGGTGTAACGACGGCACTGCTCAGGCGGGCCGGCGTCCAGGTGTTCAGCGAGCTGGAACTACCTGAGGCTGTCGTTGCCCTGGCGCTGCTGGACGCCTCCTGAGTCAAGGCTTCGGCGGCTCGCTTGCGTCCATGCCGAACCATTTTTCCGACAATGCCATCAGCCGCCCATCGGCCTTGATCCGCTGCAGGGCGAGGTTGATGCTGGCTTCAAACGCCGGATTGCCTTTCTGGAACGGGATGGCCAGGGTCACGGTCGGCCCCACGGGCGCGCCTTCCTTGATCGGCAGGTTGCTGTCGCGGATGGCGAAGGGAATCAGCAGGCGGTCGCTGATGGCCGCGTCGATCTGCTTGTCGGCCACATCCTTGAGCGGTTGTTGTGCATTCGGATAACTGCGCAGGTCGACGCCTTCGACCGTACGGGGCTGGTCGACGAACTGGCTGCCCTGGGCTACACCTAAGGCGCCACCTTTCAAGGATTCGAGTGTACTGAGCGGTCGCTGTTCTTCCTTGCGCACGATCAGTTGGGCGCTGGTGTAGCTATACGGTTCGCTGAAATCGAAACGTTCCTTGAGTTCCGGGGTCATTGCTATGTGATTGATGGCAACGTCGTACTTGCCGCTCTCGACGCCCAGCAGGATGTCGGCAGAGTCGGTGGTGATGAACGACGGATTGACCTCCAGTTCCCGGGCCAGCAGTTCGCCCAGCTCGACCTCGAAGCCGGTCAGGCGTTCGCCATCCTTGAAGCCGAAAGGGCGCATGTCACCTTCAAGGGCGATGCGCAGTTCGCCCCGGTCGTTGACGTCATCGATCAGTTCGGCCTGTGCGAAAGGGCTTGCAAGGGGCAGTAACAGCAACAGGCCAGGCAAGAAACGCATGGTCACTCCTAGGATGAAATCGAGCGGGCGGTGCGCCACGGCAGCTCGCTTTGCTTTATGTTGATGGGCAAGTTTGGACAACGATTTGTCTCGAAGTTGTCATGACGGCCCAAATTTTGTGGAAAAACCGGAGAAGTTAATGAAAACCTTAGTGTCTCGCGTTGCTTTAGCCACTGTCTTGTTGAGTTCCAGTCTGCTCGCCGTCGCGGCGGACGGCATTCCGCGCACGCCAGCGCCCAAGGGCGCCGAGGTCGAGATCCTGTCGCCGAAGGATGGTGCCACGGTCGACAAGACCTTCACCGTCAAGTTTGGCATGAAGGGCCTGGAGCTCAAGCCGGCCGGTGACGCCACCCCGAACTCTGGCCATCATCACCTGCTGGTCGACCAGAAGGAACTGCCAGACCCGAGCCTGCCGATTCCGGCAACTGAACAGGTGATCCACTACGGCAAGGCCCAGACCGAAACCCAGCTGACCCTGGCTCCGGGCAAGCACACCCTGCAGTTGGTGGCGGGTGACAAGATTCATATGCAGTTCGAGCCGACGGTGGCCTCGAAGGTCATTACCGTCAATGTGAAGTAAGCCGTAGCCGAAATAGCGGGCACAAAAAAGGGAGGCCTGTGAGGGCCTCCCTTTTTCGTTCAGCGCGGGTGGCTTAGAACAGCACGCGGCAACGGATGGTACCGTTGATGTGCTGCAGCTTCTCTTGCGCCAGGTCCGAGTACTCGGCGTCGACGTCGATCACCACGTAGCCGACCTTCTCGTTGGTCTGCAGGAACTGACCGGAAATGTTGATACCATTTTCCGCGAAGACCTTGTTGATCTCGCTCAGCACGCCCGGGATGTTCTCGTGGATGTGCAGCAGACGGTGTTTGCCAGGGTGAGCCGGCAGGGCTACTTCCGGGAAGTTCACGGACGATACCGAGGTACCGTTGTCGCTGTACTTGACCAGCTTCTCTGCCACTTCCAGGCCGATGTTGGCCTGGGCTTCGGCGGTGGAGCCGCCGATGTGCGGAGTCAGGATCACGTTGTCCAGGCCGCGCAGCGGGCTTTCGAAGATGTCGTCGTTGGAGCGTGGCTCCACCGGGAACACGTCGATGGCCGCGCCGATCAGGTGCTGATCCTTGATCGCGTCCGCCAGGGCGTCCAGTTCGACCACGGTGCCGCGGGCGGCGTTGATCAGGATGCCGCCCTTCTTGATAGCGCGGATTTCCTTCTCACCGATCATCCACTGGGTTTCGGCGGTTTCCGGAACGTGCAGGGTGACGATGTCGGACATGCCCAGCAGATCGTGCAGGCTCGAGACCTGGGTGGCGTTACCCAGTGGCAGCTTGGTCAGGGTGTCGTAGAAGAACACCTGCATGCCCAGGCCCTCGGCCAGGACCGACAGCTGTGTACCGATCGAGCCGTAGCCGATGATCCCCAGTTTCTTGCCGCGGATCTCGAAGGAGTTGGCCGCGCTCTTGATCCAGCCACCGCGGTGGCAGGAAGCGTTTTTCTCGGGAATACCGCGCAGCAGCAGGATCGCCTCGGCCAGCACCAGTTCGGCAACCGAACGGGTGTTGGAGTAGGGGGCGTTGAACACGGCGATACCGCGCTCACGCGCTGCGTCGAGGTTGACCTGGTTGGTGCCGATACAGAAGCAGCCCACGGCGACGAGTTTCTTCGCGTGATCGAAGATTTCCTCGGTCAGTTGGGTGCGCGAGCGGATGCCGATGAAGTGGGCATCGGCGATCTTTTCCTTCAGTTCGGCGTCCGGCAGGGACTTGGTGTGGTACTCGATGTTGACGTACCCGGCGGCCTTGAGGACGTCGACTGCGGATTGGTGGACGCCTTCGAGGAGAAGGAACTTGATCTTGCTCTTATCGAGAGAAGTCTTGCTCATCTGCGTAAACCTGTGTCCCGGAGAAAAATGGCAGGAAAATGGACAGCTTGAGCTGACCTCGCGGCGTGTTCGCCGGTTCCGCAGATCGGCCTCATAGCACGCTTCTGCGGGGGGCGTATGCTAGCATATGCGACCCGCAAACACTCATTCTGCGACGTGAAGCGTTCTCAGGGTGACCATGAAATGTTTGAGAGTTCTATCGATGACCCATGCCGTCCTGATTGATGAACTGAAAACCCTGGTTGACGCTGGCAAGGTCCTGACCGACGCCGACTCCCTGAATACCTACGGGAAGGACTGGACCAAGCATTTCGCCCCTGCGCCCACGGCCATCGTGTTTCCCAAGACCATCGAACAGGTCCAGGCCATCGTGCGTTGGGCCAATCGGCATCGCGTTGCGCTGGTGCCCTCGGGTGGGCGTACCGGCCTGTCTGCGGCGGCCGTGGCGGCCAACGGCGAAGTGGTGGTGTCGTTCGATTACATGAACCAGATTCTCGACATCAACCTCACCGACCGTACCGCGGTGTGCCAGCCGGGCGTGGTCACCGAGCAGTTGCAGAGCCGCGCCGAAGAACAGGGCCTGTACTATCCGGTGGATTTCGCTTCGGCGGGCTCCAGCCAGATTGGCGGCAATATCGGCACCAATGCCGGCGGGATCAAGGTGATTCGCTACGGCATGACGCGCAACTGGGTGGCCGGCCTCAAGGTCGTCACCGGCAAGGGCGACGTGCTGGAGCTGAACAAGGACCTGATCAAGAACGCCACCGGTTATGACCTGCGCCAACTGTTCATCGGCGCCGAGGGTACCCTGGGCTTCGTGGTCGAGGCCACCATGCGCCTGGACCGTGCACCGAAGAACCTGACCTGCATGGTCCTCGGTACCCCGGACTTCGACTCGATCATGCCGGTACTGCACGCGTTTCAGGGCAAACTGGACCTGACCGCGTTCGAATTTTTCTCCGACAAGGCCCTGGCCAAGATCCTCGGACGTGGCGACGTGCCAGCGCCATTCGAAACCGAGTGCCCGTTCTACGCGCTGCTGGAGTTCGAGGCGACCACCGAAGAGGTGGCCAATCTGGCCCTGGAAACCTTCGAACATTGCGTCGAGCAGGGTTGGGTGCTCGATGGCGTGATGAGCCAGAGCGAAACCCAGTTGCAGAACCTGTGGAAGCTGCGCGAGTACATCTCCGAAACCATCTCCCACTGGACCCCGTACAAGAACGACATCTCGGTCACCGTGTCGAAAGTTCCGGCGTTTCTCAAGGAAATCGACACGATCGTCCGCGAACACTACCCGGATTTCGAAGTCGTCTGGTACGGTCACATCGGCGATGGCAACCTGCACCTGAACATCCTCAAGCCGGAAAACCTGAGCAAGGACGAGTTCTTCGCCACGTGTGCCAAGGTCAACAAGTGGGTGTTCGAGATCGTCGAGAAGTACAACGGCTCGATTTCCGCCGAACACGGCGTGGGCATGACCAAGCGTGACTATCTGGGCTACAGCCGTTCGCTGGCCGAAATCGAATACATGAAGGCGATCAAGGCGGTGTTCGATCCGAATGGAATCATGAACCCGGGCAAGATATTCGCGGTTTGAACCCCGCGTCACGATGATTAAGACCGAACAGGAGTTGCTCAATGAGTTATCAGCACCAGTATGTCGACGGTACCCGCATTCACTTTCCCCTGGGCAAGGTGGTCTGCATCGGTCGTAACTACGCCGAACACGCCAAGGAGCTGGACAATCCGGTGCCGACCGAGCCGCTGCTGTTCATCAAGCCCGGCAGTTGTGTCGTGCCGCTCGAGGGTGGCTTCAGCATTCCGGTCGATCGCGGCTCGGTGCATTACGAGGCGGAAATTGCCGTATTGATTGGCAAGCCGTTGTCGACCAAACCGAGCAAGGAAGAAGTGCTCGATGCGATTTCCGGTTTCGCCCCGGCGCTGGACCTGACCCTGCGCGACAAGCAGGCAGAGTTGAAGGCCAAGGGCCTGCCGTGGGAAATCGCCAAGTCGTTCGACGGTGCGGCAGTGATCGCTCCGTTCGTGGTCGGTAGCACCTTTTCCGACCTGACCAGCATCGGCATCCGCCTGACCATCAATGGCCAGGTGCGCCAGGACGGCATCAGCAGCGACATGCTCAACCCCATCGTACCGATGATCCAGTACATGGCCGCGTGTTTTTCGTTGCAGGCCGGCGATGTGATCCTGACCGGCACGCCGGTTGGCGTCGGCCCGTTGAATGTCGGTGACGAGCTGGTACTGGAGTTGCCGGGCGCCAGCAGCTTCAACAGCAGCGTGCGCTGAGTCGTGCGTTGATCGCTCCCACGTGTCACGTGGGAGCGTTTTTTCGGGCGTTCGCCGCCCACTTTGGCTTGTGATCAGGCCACTTTCCCGCTTTTTGCCATTTTTTTCACATACGCTCTGGATAATTTCCCGGCTGGCCTTCTGGCTTGTCTACAGTGTCTTTTCCGAACGCCACGAAACCAGGAAAGTATCCTTACATGGCTCGTCCCTTGTCGCTCTCTTCGTCTTCCTCCCGTCGCTCCCGCTTTGCACTGCGTTGGTATTACTGGCTGCTGCTGGTGCTTGCGCTGGCCGCCGGGGTGGGGGTACCGATGCACTGGGATGATCGCGGTGTACTGTGGCTCAAGGAGCGTTTCAAGACCCAGGCCGAGCGTGAAGGCAGCGTCTGGCTGCCGGGTTATCGCGTGGTGATCGACGCCAAGCGCTTGCTGGGCATGGAGAAGGACGAGGCGTCCGATGTCAGCTACAGCCCGCAGACCAAAACGCTGTTTTCGGTCATGGGCAAGAACCCTTTCCTGGCCGAGTTGACCCTGCAAGGCGATGTGTTGCGCAAGATTCCTCTGGTCGGCTGGAACAATCCCGAGGCCGTGACGGTGTTGGAAGGCAACAAGATGGCGATCGTCGATGAGCGCATGCACCTTCTGAGCATCGTCACCGTGGATGCGAGCACCCGTGAGCTGAATATCAAGGACTTCCCGCAGTACGACCTCGGTCCGTCGAAGAACCAGAACAAGGCTTTCGAGGCGGCGGTCTGGGATGCGCGCAACCAGCAGATTTTGCTCGGCGAAGAGCGGCCACCCGCGTTGTTCAGTCTGAAAAGCGACGGCACTCGATTCTCGGGCGAGAAGCAAAGGTTGGCGAGCGATCAGCTGGATGTGCGCAATCTTTCAGCGCTGGCGATCGACCCGCGGACCCAGCATCTGCTGGTGCTGTCGGCCGAGTCGCATCTGTTGCTGGAGCTGGATGAGAAAGGCAGTCAGGTCAGCTTCATGACCCTGCTCGGCGGCTTCAATGGTTTGAAAAACACCATTCCGCGTGCTGAAGGCGTGACCATGGACGAGGAGGGGTACCTGTACGTGGTCAGCGAGCCGAACCTGTTCTACGTCTTCAAGCGCACTGCAGAATAACCGTCGCGCGCGGCACCAGGCCGCGCGCTATCCCGCCAGGCTCAGGCCTTGAGGGTCTTGACGCCTTCGCCGGTGCCCAGCAGCAGGAGGTCCGCCGGGCGCGCGGCGAACAGGCCGTTGGTGACCACGCCGACAATCGCGTTGATCTGCGCTTCCAACTCCACCGGGTGGGTGATCTGCAGGTTGTGCACATCGAGGATGATGTTGCCGTTATCGGTCAGCACGCCTTCGCGATACACCGGGTCGCCGCCCAACTTCACCAACTGACGCGCCACGTGGCTGCGGGCCATCGGGATCACTTCCACTGGCAGTGGGAAGGCGCCGAGCACCGGCACCAGCTTGCTGCCGTCGGCGATGCAGATAAAGGTCTTGGCCACGGCCGCAACGATTTTCTCCCGGGTCAGGGCCGCGCCGCCGCCCTTGATCAGGTTCAGTTGTGCGTCGCTTTCGTCGGCACCGTCGATGTAGAACTCCAGGTCGCTGACGGTGTTGAGTTCGTAGACCGGAATGCCATGGCCCTTGAGGCGCGCGGCAGTGGCTTCGGAGCTGGCGACCGCGCCATCGAAGGCGCCCTTGTGTCGGGCCAGGGCATCGATGAAGCAGTTGGCGGTGGAGCCGGTGCCCACGCCGACGATGCTTTTGTCATCGAGCTTGGGAAGGATGAAGTCGACGGCGGCCTGGGCCACTGCCTGTTTGAGTTGATCCTGGGTCATGCGGGCTCCGGAAGCGGGCAAGGTGTGAGCGAAAGGCCGGCATTATAAGCGTCGGCCCGGCAAAAGGGGCGAGCAAAACCTCAGGACCCCTGTGGTCGTTGCCGCAAGCGCTGGGGTAGACTGCTCGGTCCCTGCCCAACCCGCCAGTGATGCTTTCCGATGCTCGAACAGTACGTCAAGAAGATCCTCACCTCGCGCGTTTACGACGTTGCCGTGGAAACCCCGTTGCACAGCGCTCGCCAGCTCTCCGAGCGGTTGGGCAACCAGGTCTGGCTCAAGCGCGAAGACCTGCAGCCGGTGTTTTCCTTCAAGATTCGCGGCGCGTACAACAAGCTGACCCAGCTCAGCGACGCCGAGCGCGCCCGTGGCGTGGTCACTGCTTCGGCAGGCAACCATGCCCAGGGTCTGGCCCTGGCGGCCAAGGTGCTGGGGGTCAAGGCAACGATCGTGATGCCCAAGACCACCCCGGAAATCAAGGTCGAGGGCGTGCGTTCCCGAGGCGGCAAGGTGGTGCTGCATGGCGATTCCTTTCCGGAGGCGCTGGCCTACTCGCTGAAACTGGTCGAGGAAAAGGGCTACGTCTACATTCACCCCTACGATGATCCGCACACCATTGCCGGGCAGGGCACGGTGGCCATGGAAATCCTGCGTCAGCACCCGGGGCCGCTGGACGCGATTTTTGTTCCGGTCGGCGGCGGCGGGCTGATTGCCGGGATCGCGGCCTATGTGAAATACCTGCGCCCGGAAATCAAGGTGATCGGCGTCGAACCGGACGACTCCAACTGCCTGCAGCAGGCCATGGCGGCCGGTGAGCGGGTAGTGCTGTCTTCGGTGGGGATTTTTGCCGACGGCGTCGCGGTGGCGCAGATCGGCCAGCACACCTTCGATATCTGCAAGGACCATGTCGATGAAGTGATCACCGTCAGTACCGACGAGATCTGTGCGGCGATCAAGGACATCTACGACGATACCCGTTCGATTACCGAGCCGGCCGGGGCACTGGCTGCGGCCGGGATCAAGAAATACGTCGAGCAGCGCAAGGTCAGCGGGCAGACGCTGGTGGCGATCGATTCCGGGGCCAACGTCAACTTCGACCGTTTGCGCCATGTCGCCGAGCGTGCCGAGCTGGGTGAGGGCCGTGAAGCCATCATCGCTGTGACCATTCCCGAGCAGCCGGGCAGCTTCAAGGCCTTCTGCGAGGCGATCGGCAAACGCCAGATCACCGAGTTCAACTATCGCTATCACACCGGCAGCGAAGCGCACATCTTCGTTGGCGTGCAGACTCACCCGGACAGCGATCCGCGCAGTGCTTTGATCGAGAGCCTGACCCGCCAGGGTTTCCCGGTGCTCGACATGACCGACAACGAGCTGGCCAAGCTGCATATCCGCCATATGGTCGGCGGGCACGCAGCGCGGGTCAGTGACGAAATGGTGCTGCGTTTCGAGTTTCCCGAGCGTCCGGGCGCGTTGTTCAATTTCCTCAACAAGCTCGGCGGTCGCTGGAATATCTCGATGTTCCACTACCGCAACCATGGCGCGGCCGATGGCCGGGTGGTCGCTGGCCTGCAGGTGCCGAGCGAGGAACGGCACCTGGTGCCGGCGGCCTTGGCGGAAATCGGCTACCCGTACTGGGACGAAAGCGACAACCCGGCCTATCGCCTGTTTCTGGGCTGAAGCCGGGCGGATGACTGCTAAGCTGATGGGCAATGATTAAGGAAAGATCCGATGGAAACCTTCACCGCCTTGAAAGTGCTTCACAGCGTGGCCACGGTGTTGCTGCTGGGCAGCGCGCTGGCCGTGGCCATCGGGTTCTGGCGTGGACGCCGTGGCGGGGATCTGCCGATTACCGGGCGGTTGCTGAAGATGCCCTGGGTGTTGGCCTGGGTGCTCATGGCTCTGTGTCTGGTGGTGCAGCCGGTCAGTGGCTGGTGGCTGGTGCATCTGGGCGGGTTTGCGCTGAGCCAGGCCTGGCTGCTTGGCTCCAGCGTGCTCTACACGTTCGGTTGCCTGGCCTGGGTCTGGCTCGTGGTGCGGCTCAATCGCCTGCGCCGGGGCGAGGCGGGCGGCCACTGGAAGTTTACGCTGACGTTGGCGATCTTCAGTACGCTGTGTTTCGTCGGGATTGCTGCCCTGATGGGCGCCAAGCCGGTTTAGTCCGCCAAGGATCGTCATGAAAGTTCTCCTGGTGGGGGCCACGGGTTTCGTGGGTCGCCACTTGCTCGCCGCATTGGTCGCCAATGGTCACGAGGTGATTGCCACCAGTCGGCGTCGCCACTCCCGGGATCTGCCCGAAGTTGAATGGCAAGTTCTCGATCTGGACCTGTTGGCCAGCGATCCCCAACATTTCGTGATGCCCCAGGGCGTCGACCTGCTGATCAACGCTGCCGGTCTGCTGAGTGTCGACCCGCAGGCCCTGCGGCGTACTCAGGATCGCGGCACGCGGGCGTTGTTCGATCTCGCGGCGCAGCGGGGGCTACGGGTTCTGCATATTTCCGCATTGGGTGCCGGCGAGCAGCCGGATGTGGCTTTCCTGGCCAGCAAGGCCGAGGCGGATGCCTACCTGATGGGGCTGGATATCTGCGCAGTGGTGTTGCGGCCGTCGCTGTTGGTGGGGGCGGGAGGGACCAGCAGTGGCTGGTTGACGCGTCTGTCGCCCTGGCCGCTGATTCCCCTGCTTGACCTCGATGCACGCTTGCAGCCCGTGCATATCGACGATGTCTGCGGTGCGGTACTCGCGTTGCTGCGGCATTGGCCGTCATCCTCGCGTGTGGTGCCGTTGGTCGGGCCGCAGGCCTTGACTCTGGCGCAGTTGCTCGATCATTTGCGCGCTGCCCAGGGCTGGGGGCCAGCCCGTTACTGCAAGATCCCGCAGTGGTTGGCGACAGTCGGTGTCTGGTGTGGCGAGCGCCTGGGCTGGCGGGCGTTGAATCGCCAGTGCCTGAGCATGGCCCGGCGCGACAATGTTGCTGATCCCGAGCTGCTGGGTACGTTGTGCGGCTACCGAGCGGCGCCGTTGGCGACTCATCTGGTCGACTGGCCGAACCCCGCGCAAAGCGTCCAGGCGGCTCTGCGCCCGCTGATGTTGGCGGTCATGCTGCTCATCTGGTTCGGTACGGCGGCGGTCTGCCTGGGGCCGGGTTACGACTGGAGCCTGCGGATCATGGCTGAATTCGGCGTGACGGGCGGCGCTGCCAGCTTCGCCGTGTGGCTCGGCTCGTTGTGTGACGGCCTGCTCGGGTTGGGCATGCTGTTCCGGCGCTGGCGTCGTCGGACGTTCCAGGCCCAGCTGCTGCTGATGGCCAGCTACACCCTGATCATTACCCTGGTGCTCCCGCACTACTGGTTTGACCCTTACGCCGCCGTCGCCAAGAACCTGGTGCTGATGGTGGCGACTCTCTGGCTTCTATGGACTGAACCGCGTCAATGAGCGCTTACCTGATACTCAAGACCCTGCACATCTTGTCTTCCACCATTCTCTTCGGCCTGGGTGCCGGTTCGGCCTATTACGCACTGCGTGCCTGGCGTACCGGCAAGGTCGAGGTGATTGCGGTGACGTTCCGCCACCTGGTGTTCGCCGATTGGGCCTTTACCACGACTACGGCGGTGTTCCAGCCTTTGAGCGGGTTGGGGTTGGTGCATCTGGCGGGCTGGCCGCTGACCCAGGGTTGGCTGATGTGGAGCATGGGGCTGTTCGTGCTGGCGGGCATCTGCTGGTTGCCAGTGGTCTGGCTGCAGATTCGGGTGCACCGGATGGCTGATCAGGCGTTGCGTGAGGGGACGGCGATGCCGATCAAGGCGCAGACGTATATGCGCTGGTGGTTTGTGCTGGGCTGGCCGGCGTTTCTGGCGTTCATGGTGATTTTCTATCTGATGGTGGCCAAGCCCGCCTGAGCGCCTTGCGGGCCCATTCGCGGGCAAGTCTGAATGCCCGCGAAGAGGCCAGTAGGCCCTGCCCGGTTCCAGTAGCTCAGCCGCGCAGGCTGATCACCGGCCAGCCACGCCGTTCGGCCTCGGCCTGCAGATTCGGGTCCGGGTCCACCGCCACCGGATGGCTCACCTGCTCCAGCAGTGGCAGGTCATTCATCGAGTCACTGTAGAAATAGCTGTCCTGCAGACTGTGGCCGGTCTCTTCCAGCCAGCGGTTCAGGCGTGTCACCTTGCCTTCGCGGAAACACGGCACATCGGTGCTGCGCCCGGTATAACGGCCGTCCTGCATCTCGCACTCGGTGGCGATCAGGGTCTCGACGCCCAGGCGTGCGGCAATCGGCGCGGTTACAAAGCGGTTGGTCGCGGTGATGATGACCAACTTGTCGCCCGCATCACGGTGCCGGGCCAGCAGCTCCAGGGCCTTGGGCAGCACGATCGGTTCGATGCAGTCGCGCATGTAGTCGCGGTGCCACTCGTCCAGTTGCGCCATTTCGGTGCGGCCGAGGATTTCCAGGCAGAAGTTCAGGTACTCGGCGTTGTCCAGCTTGCCGGCCAGGTAGTCCTGGTAGAACTCGTCGTTGCGGGTTTTGTAGGCCACCGGGTCGAGAATGCCCCGTTCGCACAGGTAATCGCCCCAGGCGTGGTCGCTGTCGCCGCCCAAAAGTGTGTTGTCCAAGTCGAATAAAGCCAGACGCATTGCAGTTACTCGCTGAAAAGCCTGTAAAAAGGTGATCAGAATACGGTCTTTTCACAAGAGTGCACATAAGCTGGGACGGTGCGTTGCTGCTTTCACAACCTTTGTGGAACAATGCGATGACATGCGTTTACGAGGTGGTTGCCGTGATCGACCCCGATGGTTTCCGTCCTAATGTCGGGATAATTCTGACAAATGATGCTGGGCAGGTCCTATGGGCTCGGCGGATCAATCAAGATGCATGGCAGTTTCCGCAAGGTGGGATCAACCCTGACGAGACGCCTGAAGACGCCTTGTACCGCGAATTGAACGAAGAAGTCGGCCTGGAACGTGAGGATGTGCAAATTCTGGCCTGTACCCGGGGCTGGTTGCGCTATCGTTTGCCGCAACGTCTGGTGCGTACCCACAGTCAACCGCTGTGCATCGGCCAGAAACAGAAATGGTTTCTCCTGCGTCTGCTGTCCAACGAGCAGCGGGTGCGGATGGATTTGACCGGTAAACCGGAATTCGATGGCTGGCGTTGGGTCAGCTATTGGTACCCGTTGGGCCAGGTGGTGACATTCAAGCGCGAGGTTTATCGTCGCGCGCTCAAAGAGCTTGCCCCGCGCCTTTTAACGCGCGACTGACACGGAGTTCGACCCCGAGCCATGCTCAATACGCTGCGCAAGATCGTCCAGGAAGTTAACTCCGCCAAGGATCTCAAGACGGCGTTGGGGATTATTGTCTTGCGCGTCAAAGAGGCCATGGGCAGCCAGGTCTGCTCGGTCTACCTGCTTGATCCCGAAACCAACCGCTTTGTGCTGATGGCGACCGAAGGCTTGAACAAGCGTTCGATCGGCAAGGTCAGCATGGCACCGAATGAAGGCCTGGTCGGTCTGGTGGGGACGCGCGAAGAGCCGCTGAACCTCGAAAACGCCGCCGACCACCCGCGCTACCGTTACTTCGCCGAGACCGGTGAGGAGCGTTATGCCTCCTTCCTCGGTGCGCCGATCATCCACCACCGCCGCGTTGTCGGCGTATTGGTCATCCAGCAAAAAGAGCGTCGCCAGTTCGATGAAGGTGAAGAAGCCTTCCTGGTGACCATGAGTGCCCAACTGGCCGGTGTTATCGCCCATGCCGAGGCCACCGGTTCCATCCGGGGCCTGGGGCGTGAAGGCAAGGGCATCCAGGAAGCCAAGTTCGTCGGCGTGCCGGGCTCGCCGGGTGCTGCGGTCGGTACCGCAGTGGTCATGCTGCCGCCAGCGGACCTGGACGTGGTGCCGGACAAGACCGTCACCGATATCGATGCCGAGCTGGCCCTGTTCAAGACCGCCATCGAGGGGGTGCGCAACGACATGCGCACCCTGTCGACCAAGCTGGCCACACAGTTGCGCCCGGAAGAGCGGGCGCTGTTCGACGTCTATCTGATGATGCTCGACGATGCCTCACTGGGCAGCGAGGTCACCAGCATCATCAAGACCGGCCAATGGGCCCAGGGCGCCTTGCGCCAAGTGGTCACCGACCACGTCAATCGCTTTGAACTGATGGATGACGACTATCTGCGCGAGCGCGCCTCGGACGTCAGGGACCTGGGCCGCCGCCTGCTGGCCTATCTGCAGTCCGAGCGCCAGCAGAACATGGTCTACCCCAAGCACACCATCCTGGTCAGCGAAGAGTTGACGGCGACCATGCTCGGCGAGGTGCCGGAGGGCAATCTGGTCGGTCTGGTGTCGGTACTGGGTTCGGGCAACTCCCACGTCGCGATCCTGGCCCGTGCCATGGGCATTCCGACGGTGATGGGGCTGGTCGATCTGCCGTACTCCAAGGTCGACGGCATCGATATGATCGTCGACGGTGCCCGGGGTGAAGTGTTCACCAACCCCGGCGAGTTGCTGCGCAAGCAGTACTTCAATGTGGTGGAAGAAGAGCGTCAGTTGTCCCAGGGGCTTGATGCCCTGCGCGAGTTGCCTTGCGTGACCACCGATGGTCACCGCATGCCGCTGTGGGTCAACACCGGCCTGCTGGCCGACGTCGCCCGTGCGCAACAGCGTGGCGCGGAAGGTGTTGGGCTGTACCGCACCGAAGTGCCGTTCATGATCAACCAGCGCTTCCCGAGCGAGAAGGAACAGCTGGCGATCTACCGCGAACAGCTCTCGGCGTTCCATCCGCAGCCGGTGACCATGCGCAGCCTGGACATCGGCGGCGACAAGTCGCTGTCGTACTTCCCTATCGTCGAAGACAACCCGTTCCTCGGCTGGCGTGGTATCCGCGTGACCCTCGACCACCCGGAGATTTTCCTGGTGCAGACCCGGGCCATGCTCAAGGCCAGCGAAGGGCTGAACAACCTGCGCATCCTGTTGCCGATGATCTCCGGGACCCACGAGGTGGAAGAAGCGCTGCATCTTATCCACCGGGCCTGGGGCGAAGTCCGTGACGAAGGCACCGACGTGCCGATGCCGCCGGTGGGGGTGATGGTCGAGATTCCGGCGGCGGTGTACCAGACCCGCGAACTGGCCCGCCAGGTGGATTTTCTCTCGGTCGGCTCCAACGACCTGACCCAGTACCTGCTGGCCGTTGACCGTAACAACCCGCGGGTCGCCGACCTGTATGACTACCTGCACCCGGCGGTACTGCAGGCTTTGCAGAACGTGGTGCGTGATGCCCACGCCGAAGGCAAGCCGGTGAGTATCTGCGGTGAGATGGCCGGCGATCCGGCCGCTGCGGTGTTGTTGATGGCGATGGGCTTTGACAGCCTGTCGATGAACGCCACCAACCTGCCGAAAGTGAAATGGATGCTGCGTCAGATCAGCCTGAGCAAGTCCCAGGAACTGCTGGCCCAGGTGATGACCATCGATAACCCGCAAGTTATCCACAGTACCCTGCAATTGGCGCTGAAGAACCTCGGCTTGGGCCGCATGGCCAACCCGGTGGTCAAGCACTGAGTCATTGGGCCGCCCCTGCACCGGGCGGCCTTGTCAGATTTTCAGTTCCACTTCCCCCAGATGCCCGCCATGGGGCCCGAAGCTGCGCTCGAGCAGATGCCGCGTGCCATCGGCATTAACGATCAGCGCCGTGCTCGCCCGTGTGCCGTAGCTGGGGCTGGCGATGAACACACTGGACAACAGGCTCTCGGTCGCCAGGCCCACCCCGGTATCCGGCAGTTCGGCAAATGCGGCGGTCTGCCGGTCGCCGAGCAGCGCCAGCAGATGCTCCGGGGCTGGCCGTTCCAGCGCCTGTCCCAGGGCCGTCCTGGCTTTCAGTAATTTGGGCCACGGGGTGTCGAGTCCGGCATTGGACAGACCGTAGATCCCTTCCTGCAGTTGGCGTGGCTGGCCCTCATGTGAATTGAAGTGCCATAGCTCATGGGCATCACCCAGCAACAGGTTGAATCCGGCGTACTCCGGTGATCGTGCGGCGATATCCTGAAGATAATCGACAATCGAGCGGTCTTCGCCTAGAAATCGCGCTACCAGCTCGCCCCGCGATCGGCGCGCTGGCGGCTGGTGCGGATTACGGATATTGGTCAACGCGGCGAAGCGTCGATGAGCGCCAACGCCCAACCAGGTCCCGCCGGCTTCCAGGTCGCGTCCGGCGTAGATCTGCGGGTTTTCCGGCCACTGTCCCAGCGGCAGGCTCGGGCGGGCGTAGAATTCGTCGCGGTTGGCGGCGACGATCAACGGCTGGGCATGGCTGGGGCGCCAGGCGAAGACAATCAGGCACATCAGGTGGTCCCTCTGTGTTTTCCTTCACTTTACGCAGGGTGCCCGTCGTCATCCAGTAGAGACGAGCGCCGTGCATCCGTTACCATGCCGGTCTTGTTTCGGGGGTTGCATGGAATTTCTGCTCTATCTGCTGCTGGGCGCCTGTGCGGGCGTGCTGGCCGGGTTGTTTGGCGTCGGTGGCGGGATCATCATCGTCCCGGTACTGGTGTTCAGCTTCACCCTGCAGGGTTTCGACAACTCGATCCTCACGCATCTGGCGGTCGGCACTTCCCTGGCCACGATCATTTTCACGTCGATCAACACCATTCGCGGCCATCATCGCCGGGGAGCGGTCCGTTGGCCGATCTTTACCTGGATGGCCTTGGGGATCCTGCTGGGCGCGGGCCTGGGGGCGCTGACGGCCAAGGCGATTGCCGGGCCGAACCTGCAGAAGATCATCGGCATCTTTGCCCTGATCGTTTCCGTGCAGATGGCGCTGGGCCTCCAACCCAAAGGCCGTCGGGAGATTCCCGGCAAGCTCGGGCTGGGGCTGGCGGGCGCAGTGATCGGCTGGGCCTCGGCGATTTTCGGCATCGGTGGCGGCTCGCTGACCGTGCCGTTCCTGACCTGGCGCAGTCTGCCGATGCAACAGGCGGTGGCGACGTCGTCGGCCTGTGGCCTGCCGATCGCCGTGGCCAGTACCCTCAGTTTCATCTGGCTGGGTTGGCACGACCCGTTGTTGCCGGAGCACAGTCTGGGCTTCATCTATCTGCCGGCCTTGCTCGGCATCGCTCTGACCAGTATGTTTTTCGCCCGCTTTGGCGTGCAGCTGGCACACAAGCTCTCGCCGCTGCTGCTCAAGCGGCTGTTTGCCGGGCTATTGTTCTGTGTCGGGATGAAGTTCCTGCTCTGAACCTCAGGCCCGGTTCAGTGTGTCGGGCGCAATATTGGCTTAATCGCAGGGCCCCATCATGGCCCGCTGGTCTGCTCGTCGATTGAGCGAGCAGACCCTGAATTTTCTACTCTATCAAGGAGTCGCAATGCTGCCTTACCCGCAGATCGACCCGGTGGCCCTGGCCATCGGTCCGCTGAAAATCCACTGGTACGGCCTGATGTACCTGGTCGGCATTGGCGGTGCGTGGCTGCTGGCCTCCCGGCGCCTGAACCGTTTCGACCCGACCTGGACCAAGGAAAAGCTCTCCGACCTGATCTTCTGGTTGGCCATGGGGGTGATTGTCGGTGGGCGGCTGGGGTATGTGCTGTTCTACGACTTGCCGGCCTATGTGGCCAACCCGACGCTGATCTTCGAGGTGTGGAAGGGCGGCATGGCCTTCCACGGTGGCTTCATCGGGGTGATGGTGGCGGCCTGGTGGTTCGGCCGGCGGAATGGCAAGTCGTTCTTCGAACTGATGGACTTTGTCGCGCCAATGGTGCCGATCGGCCTGGGTGCCGGCCGGATCGGCAACTTCATCAACGCCGAATTATGGGGCAAGCCGAGCGACGTGCCGTGGGCGATGATCTTCCCGCCGTTCAGCGACCCGGCCCAGTTGCCGCGTCACCCCTCGCAGCTTTACCAGTTCGCCCTGGAAGGCGTCGCGCTGTTCGTCATTCTCTGGCTGTTCACGCGCAAGCCACGGCCGACCATGGCGGTATCGGGCATGTTCGCGTTGTTCTACGGGATCTTCCGTTTTATCGTCGAGTTCGTCCGGGTGCCGGACGCACAGCTCGGCTATCTGGCGTTCGGCTGGGTGACCATGGGGCAGATTCTCAGTCTGCCGATGATCATTGGCGGCTTGTGGCTGATCTGGTTCGCCTATCATCGCGCCTCGAACACGCCGGCAACGAAAGACGCCGCGCTTTAAATTCGAATCGGGGCCCACGGGCCCCGCATTCAAGGATGCAGGTAATTCATGAAGCAATATCTCGATCTGGTCGCCCATGTCATCAAGAACGGCACCAAGCAGGCCAACCGCACGGGTGTGAACACCATCAGCTTTCCGGGTGCGATGCTGCGTTATGACCTCAAGGAAGGTTTTCCGGCGATCACTACCCGCAAGCTGGCGTTCAAGGCCGCCATCGGCGAGATGTGCGGTTTCCTTCGTGGGGTGAACAACGCTGCCGAGTTCCGTGCGCTGGGTTGCAAGGTCTGGGACCAGAACGCCAACGAAAACGCCCAGTGGCTGGCCAACCCGTTCCGCCAGGGCGATGACGACCTGGGCGAGATCTACGGGGTGCAATGGCGCAAGTGGCCAGCCTACAAGCAGATCCCGGCGAGCAATCGCGCGGCCATCGAGCAGACCCTGGCCCAGGGCTACCGGCAGATCGCCCAGGGCGAGGAAGACGGTCAGGCCTATGTGGTGCTGTACAAGGCAATCGACCAGGTTCGCCAGTGCGTCGACACCATCATCAACGACCCGGGCAGCCGGCGCATCCTGTTCCATGGCTGGAACTGCGCACAGTTGGACGAAATGGCCCTGCCACCGTGCCATCTGCTGTACCAGTTCCACCCGAATGTCGAGACGAAGGAAATTTCCCTGACCCTCTACATCCGTTCGAATGACCTGGGCCTGGGCACGCCGTTCAACCTGACCGAAGGCGCGGCGCTGCTGAGCCTGATCGGCCGCCTGACCGGCTACACGCCGCGCTGGTTCACCTATTTCATCGGCGATGCCCATGTGTATGAAAACCACCTGGACATGCTCAACGAACAACTCGCCCGCGAGCCGTTCCCGATGCCCAAACTGGTGATTTCCGAGCGCGTGCCGGAGTTTGCCAAGACCGGCGTGTACCAGCCGCAATGGTTGGAGTTGGTGGAGCCGGGAGACTTCTCGCTGGACGGCTACCAGCACCATGCGCCGCTGACAGCACCGATGGCGGTCTGATCGGTTCCGGACTCTAGTGGCCGTGGCTCCTGCCCACATGTGAGTGTTCGACTTCGGTCGGCACCACGCTGCCACTGACTTCCAGGCGCTGCAGGATCGCGCACTGGTCGGTCTCCGGCCCGCCGCCACAACGCTGGCGCAGGTCCAGCAACTGGGCCTGCAATGCCAGCAACCCGTCGATCCGCGCCTTGACGTGGTGGATATGCTCGTCCACCAGCGCATTCACGCTTTCGCACTGGTCCTGCGGGCTGTCACGCAGGCTCAGCAGGCTGCGGATCTCCTCCAGGGTCATGTCCAGGCTGCGGCAATTGCGGATGAAGGTCAGGCGCTCGACATGGGCTTGGGTGTACAGACGGTAGTTGCCCTCGCTGCGTGCCGGTTCCGGCAACAGGTTTTCCTTCTCGTAATAACGGATGGTTTCCACCTGGCAGTCGGTGAGTTTCGCCAGTTCGCCAATCTTCATCGATCGATCTCCCGAAAAGGATGCTTGACCCTATAGTGGCTACAGGGTGTTCACTTGGCAACAGGCACCTTTTCAGGGACGTATCCCATGAGCGACTCCATTCACACTCCGCGCCAACCTGGCAGCGCCCACCAGCACGGCGCTCATGAGCACAAGCATGAGCATGGCGGCTCCTGCTGCTCGCATTCCGTCGAGCCAGTTTCCGACGCGGGTCACCCGCATGCTGATCACGATCACGATCACGATCACGATCACGATCACGATCACGATCACGATCACGATCATGGCCATGCCGACAAACAGGCCCAGGGTGCCTGCCAACCGCTACAGCCCGTGAAAGCCGCTCATGCCCACAGCCACTCGGAGCACTCCCACCACTGTTGCTCGAATGCAGAGGCTCCGGCGTTGGTCAAACTCGGCAGCAGCACCGATGGTCGCTTGAGCCGCTTTCGTATCGAGGCCATGGATTGCCCTACCGAGCAGACGCTGATTCAGAACAAGCTGGGCAAGCTGGCAGGTATCCAGCAACTGGAGTTCAACCTGATCAACCGGGTGCTCGGTGTGACCCACGATCTGCCGTCGAGCGCGCCAATCGTCGAGGCGATCAAGTCGCTGGGCATGCACGCCGAGCCACTGGACGACGGTGCGGACAGCCAGGCTGCCAGCCAGCCTCCAGCGAAGAAAGTCTGGTGGCCGCTGGCTATCTCCGGTATTGGCGCCCTGGCCGCTGAAGTCATTCACTTCAGCAACGCCGCGCCCACCTGGGTAGTGGCCATTGTCGCGCTGATCTCGATCCTCAGCGGCGGTCTCGGTACCTACAAGAAGGGCTGGATCGCCCTGAAGAACCGTAACCTGAACATCAACGCGCTGATGAGCATCGCCGTGACCGGTGCGGTGCTGATCGGCCAATGGCCGGAAGCGGCGATGGTGATGTTCCTCTTCACCATCGCCGAGTTGATTGAGGCGCGCTCGCTGGACAGTGCGCGCAATGCCATTGGTGGCCTGATGCAGATGACCCCGGAGACCGCCACGGTCCGCCAGGACGATGGCAGTTGGCTTGAGCTTGAGGTCAAGCGCGTCGAGTTGGGCGCGAGAGTCCGGGTCCGCCCTGGCGAGCGCATCGCCCTGGATGGTGAGGTGGTCGAAGGCTCTTCCAGCGTCGATCAGGCGCCGATCACCGGCGAAAGCCTGCCGGTCGAGAAGAATCCGGGCGACAAGGTGTTCGCCGGCACCATCAACCAGGCCGGTTCCCTGGAGTACCGGGTAACGGCGGCGGCGGGTGACTCGACCCTGGCACGGATCATCCATGCGGTAGAGCAGGCCCAGGGCGCGCGGGCACCGACCCAACGGTTCGTCGACAGTTTTTCGAAGGTCTATACCCCGGCGGTATTCGCGTTAGCCCTGGCCGTGGCGGTTATTCCGCCGTTGTTCATGGCCGCTGCCTGGTTCGACTGGATCTACCGGGCGCTGGTCCTGCTTGTGGTCGCCTGTCCGTGCGCGCTGGTGATCTCGACGCCGGTCACGATTGTCAGCGGTCTGGCGGCCGCAGCCCGCAAGGGCATTCTGGTCAAGGGCGGGGTCTATCTGGAAAGCGGCCATCAGCTCGATTACCTGGCCCTGGACAAGACCGGCACCCTCACCCATGGCAAGCCGGTGCTGACGGACTTCCTGCCGCTGGAGCCGCTGTACCGTGAGCGCGCCGCCGCCATTGCCGCCAGCCTCGCGGCTCGTTCCGACCATCCGGTATCCCTGGCGATTGCCCGCGATGCCCGGGACAAGCAACTCGCACTGCAGGAAGTCGAGGCCTTCGAAGCCCTGGCCGGACGTGGCGTGCGTGGCGACATCGCGGGTCAGCGCTATCACCTGGGCAACCATCGGTTGGTGGAAGAACTGGGTTTGTGCTCGCCGGCCCTGGAGGAAAAACTCTTCGCCCTGGAAGCGCAGGGCAAGACCGTCGTGCTGCTGCTCGATGGCTCGGGGCCGTTGGCGCTGTTCGCCGTGGCCGATACGGTCAAGGACAGCAGTCGCGAGGCCATTCGTCAGTTGCACGAATTGGGCATCAAGACCCTGATGCTTACCGGCGACAATCCCCACACCGCCAAGGCGATCGCCGTTCAGGTTGGTATCGATGAAGCTCGCGGCGATCTGCTACCGACCGACAAGCTGCAAGCCATCGAGGCGCTGTACGCCAAGCGGCATCGTGTCGGTATGGTCGGTGACGGCATCAACGATGCGCCGGCCCTGGCTCGTGCCGAGATCGGCTTCGCCATGGCGGCAGCCGGTACCGATACCGCTATCGAAACCGCCGATGTAGCCCTGATGGACGATGATCTGCGCAAGATTCCGGCGTTTATTCGCCTGTCACGCCAGACTGCGAGTATCCTCAAGCAGAACATCGCCCTGGCCCTGGTCATCAAGGCGATCTTTCTGGCGGTCACCTTCCTTGGCATGGCGACCATGTGGATGGCGGTCTTTGCCGACATGGGTGTCAGCCTGCTGGTGGTGTTCAATGGGCTGCGCCTGTTGCGCAAATAAACGATGAGAGGCCGCTGTGCGCCAAGTGCCGAGTTGAAGAGTGCCGAATTGAAGAGTGCCGAGCTGAAGGCGTTTTACATGGTCGCTCGCCTGGGCAGCATCACCGAGGCGGCGAAAAAACTCGGCCTCAGCCAGCCCACGGTGACCACTCAGATCCGTCACCTGGAAAGCCAGTACTCGGTTGAACTGTTCTATCGTGGCGGTCGCCGCCTGAGTGTCAGCGAGGAGGGCGCGCGGCTGCTGCCGATGGTCAAGGCGCTGTTGCAGCAGGAGGCGGATATCGAGTTCTTCCTGCGCAACAGTGGCCAGGTTCAGGGCGCCTTGCGCATTGCCGCGACCGCGCCGTACTACATTCTCGATCTGGTCAAGGCGTTCCGCGAGCGTCTGCCGCAGGTCGAGGTATCGATGGAGATCGGCAACTCCCAGCAGGTGCTGGAAGCGCTGGAAGAATATCGAGTCGATGTCGCCGCCTCGTCGCAGTTGCTCGACGACCCGCGGCTGATCCGCCGGGTACTGGGCAGCGACCCGCTGGTGTTGGCGGTGCATCGCAATCACCCGCTGGCGATTCATGATCATGTGCCGTTGAGTGCGCTGGCCGGGCATTGCCTGCTGATGCGCGAGCCGGGCTCGACCACCCGGCAACTGACGGAAGAGCTGTTGCGCGATGCCCGGGTCAGCCATGGGCCGTTGCTGGAGATCGGCAGTCGCGAGTCGATCCGTGAGGCGGTGCTGCGCAACATCGGCATCAGCATCATTGCCCGTCAGGAAGTGCCCCATGACCCGCAGTTGCGGGTGTTGAGCATCGAGAACGCGCCACAGATCCCCGAGTACCTGTATTGCCTCAAGGAGCGCAAGTCGGCGCGCCTGCCGGCGGCGTTCATGGGGTTGGCGCAGGAGATGGCGCCGGTCTGACTTGGCGTGGATGGTCACATAATCTCTTCAGCGCAGCAGTAGAGCGCGGAAATTTCCACAATATCTACAGTTCGTTTCCTACCCAAATCCGCCAATACCACTATCGGTAGCTTTTGCCTTATTGCCACACGACGTACGCATTGCCTCCCTAGCATGAGCCTCATCCGCTTGATGAGGTCCGTCCATGAACAACCCGATCGTTCACCCCCAGGCCAACCCCGGTGCTGCGCTGAAAGTTCGCGGCGTGCAGAAACGCTTTGGCGCCTTCACCGCACTGGAGAACGTTTCCCTCGACGTCGCCGCTGGCGAACTGGTGTGTCTGCTGGGGCCGTCGGGTTGCGGCAAGACCACGTTGTTACGCTGTATTGCCGGCCTTGAGCGCCAGGACGACGGTGAGCTGTTCCTCGGCGAGCGCAATGTTTCCGAACTGCCACCCCAGGCCCGCGATTACGGCATCCTGTTCCAGTCCTACGCACTGTTCCCCAATCTCACCGTGGAGGCCAACATCGCCTACGGCCTGACGGGCAGCGGTCGCGACGAAGCACGCCAGCGCGTGGTCCAGATGCTCGAACTGGTCGGCCTGGTCGGCAGCGAGAAAAAGTACCCCGGCCAGCTCTCCGGCGGCCAGCAGCAGCGGGTGGCGCTGGCTCGCGCGCTGGCCCCGGCACCGTCGTTGCTGCTGCTCGACGAACCGATGTCGGCCCTCGACGCGCGGGTCCGTGAACACCTGTGCAGCGAACTGCGCCAACTGCAACGCCGTCTCGGTGTGACCACGCTGATGGTGACTCACAACCAGGACGAAGCCATGTTGATGGCCGACCGGATCGCCGTGATCAACAACGGCAAGGTCGAGCAGTACGCCACGCCCCAGGAGATCTACGACAAGCCCGCCACACCGTTCGTCGCCGAGTTCGTCGGCCAGGGCAACTGGCTGCCGTTCCAGCAGCGCAACGCCCAGCATGCCCAGGTGGGCAGCATGCAATTGCGCCTGGCCGATGGCGCTGCGCGGGCCGATTCCGGTCGGCTGTTCTGCCGCCCCGAGTCGATCAGCGTCAACCCGCCGGTGCATGAGGAAAACCTGTTTGCCGCGCGGGTGCGGGAAATCACCTTTCTCGGCAATCGCTGCCGCATGCGTTTCGAACTCAACGAACTGCCCGGCCATCCGCTGCTGGCCGAAGTCGGCCCGCAGGACATGCCGCGCCTGGGCTCGCCGGATATCTGGGTCGCGTTGCCCCCGCGCAGCCTGCAGGTGTTTGCCTGAGATGGCCGCTGCAATCAGCCTGGCGCCGCTGCGCAAATCGACCTCGACCGTCAGGCGCGGTGACTGGGGCGATCGCCTGTTCGTGGTCGGCGGCAAGCTGCTCTGGCTCTGCCTGCTGGGTGTCGCGGTGCTATTGCCGCTGTTGGCGATCTTCTGGCGTGGCTTGAGCAGCGAAGCCGGGCAGGGCGGCGGCTGGCTCGCCGCACGGGAATTGCTGGGCAGCGACAATTTCCACTGGCTGCTGGGCAACAGCCTGAAAGTATCCTTGAGCGTTGCGGCGATTGTCGTACCGCTGGCCTATCTGTTTGCCTACGCCCTGCAACGCACGCTGATTCCCGGAAAGCCCCTCTGGCGCGGCCTGTCCTTGCTGCCGTTGATGGCCCCCTCGATGCTGCCGGGGATCGCCCTGGTCTACCTGTTCGGCAACCAGGGCCTGCTGCGCGGATGGCTGGCGGAGAATATCTATGGCTTCTGGGGCATCGTCGTCGGCGAAGTCATCTACACCTTTCCCCATGCGCTGATGATCCTGTTGTCGGCGCTGTCCCTGGCCGATGCCCGGCTGTTCGACGCGGCCTCGAGCATGGGCGCCAGTCCATGGAAGGCCTATCGCAGCATCACCTGGCCGGCCACCCGGCAAGCGGTGTTCGCCGCCTTGTGTTTGGTGTTCACCCTGACCATCACTGATTTCGGTGTGCCGGTGGTGGTGGGTGGCGATTACCAGGTGCTGGCGCTGGAAGCCTACAAGGCGGTGGTCGGCCAACAACAGTTCGGCCGTGGTGCGCTGATCGGCATGATCCTGCTGCTGCCGGCGCTGTTCAGCTTTGCCGTCGATGCCTGGCTGCGCCGGCGCCAGGGCGAGGCGATGACGGGTCGGGCCCAGGTGTTCCAGCCGGTGCGCTGCCGATCGCGGGATGCCTGCTACCTGGTGATTGTCCTGCTGGTCTGCGCCGCGTTGCTGCTGGTGTTTGGCATGGCGGTGTATTCGTCGCTGGTGAAATTCTGGCCATACAACCTGTCGTTGTCCTTGAGCCATTACCGCTTCGACGAGACGGCGGGCGGCGGCTGGCTGGCCTATCGCAATAGCCTGACCCTGGCGCTGTGTACGGCGTTGGTCGGCAGCCTGCTGATCTTCACCGGCGCCTACCTGATGGAAAAGACTCGCGGTCAGCGCGGCCTGAACCGGGTGCTGCGTCTGCTCAGTTTTGTGCCGATGGCGGTACCCGGCCTGGTCCTGGGGTTGGGCTATGTGTTCTTTTTCAACCTCGGCGGCAACCCGCTGCATGTGTTCTACGGGAGCATGACGCTCTTGGTGGTGTGCACGATCGCGCACTACCTGACCACCGCACAGATGACCGCGACCACTGCCCTGCGCCAGCTCGACAGTGAGTTCGAGGCCGCCGCGCTGTCGCTGAAGACGCCGTTGTACCGCCACTACCTGCGGGTCACGGTGCCGATCTGCCTGCCGGCCCTGCTGGACATCATCCGCTACCTGTTCGTCTCGGCGATGACCACGGTTTCGGCGGCGATCTTCCTCTACAGCCCCGACACCCTCCTCGCGGCGGTGGCAGTGCTGAACATGGACGACGCCGGCAATGTCGGCGGCGCAGCGGCCATGTCGACCCTGATCCTGTTCACCTCGGCGGGCGTGTCGCTGCTGCTGGCCTGGGCCTCGCGCGGTTTGCTGCAGCGTACCCAGGCCTGGCGACAGACCACGCCCGGCCATTGATCTGCCCACAACACCTGCCTGAACCACAGCCACATAACCCAAGGAACCGCATCATGTTCAAGCCTTTGACTCTTGCCGCTGCCGTCCTCTCGCTGTTCAGCCTGAATGCCTTTGCAGCAAAAACCGAACTGACCGTCTATACCGCCCTCGAAGCCGAGCAGCTCAAGAGCTACCAGGATGCCTTCGAGAAGGCCAACCCGGATATCGGCATCAAGTGGGTGCGCGACTCCACCGGCATCATCACCGCCAAGCTGTTGGCCGAGAAGGCCCGGCCACAGGCGGATGCGGTGTGGGGGCTGGCCGCGTCGAGCCTGGCGATCCTCGACCAGCAGGGCATGTTGCAGCCCTACGCACCCAAGGACCTGGGCAAGATCGGTGGCAACTACCGCGATTCGGCCAATCCTCCGGCCTGGGTCGGCATGGACGTCTGGGCCGCCACCATCTGCTTTAACACCGTCGAAGCCGAGAAGCAGCACCTGAGCAAGCCGGTGAGCTGGCAGGACCTGACCAAGCCCGAGTACAAGGGCAAGATCGTCATGCCCAACCCGGCTTCGTCCGGCACCGGTTTCCTTGATGTCAGCGCCTGGTTGCAGACCTTCGGCGAGAAGCAGGGCTGGCAGTACATGGATGACCTGCACCAGAACATCGGCCAGTACGTCCACTCCGGCTCCAAGCCGTGCAAGCTGGCGGCGGCGGGTGAGTTCCCGATCGGCATCTCCTTCGAGTATCCGGCAGTGCAGCTCAAGCGCCAGGGCGCGCCGCTGGACATCATTCTGCCGAAGGAAGGGTTGGGCTGGGAGATCGAGGCGACTGCGGTGATCAAGGGGACAGCGCATGAAGAGGCGGCGAAGAAGTTGGCCGACTTCTCCGCAAGTCCTGCGGCGATGCAGTTGTACAAGGAAAACTTTGCCGTGCTGGCCCAGCCGGGCATCGCCAAGCCGCAGACCGAACTGCCGGCCGACTACGAGCAGCGTCTGATCAAGAACGATTTCGCCTGGGCCTCGACGCACCGCGACGAAATCCTCGCCGAGTGGCGCAAGCGTTATGACGGCAAGTCGGAGAAGGTTGCCCAGTAATCCAACCGGCTGCACACCAACCCTGTGGCGAGCGGGCTTGTCGGAACGCCGCCCCCCGCGCTCGGCGGCGTAGCCGTCGTAAATCCAGTGACCTGATGCTGTCTGACACAACCGGGTTGCTGGCTTCAGGGGCGCGGTGCGCCCCAGCGCGGGCGAACCCGCTCGCCACAGGTTTCGATCGTTCCCCGAGCTCGGCGTCCGCTCTGGTGACGTGCAGCGTCAAGGGCTGCCGGGGAAACGATCAACATAACCATTGCTTCAGGACCCTTCATGACCCCTCACAGCGATATTCTCATCGTCGGCGCCGGCATCCTCGGCCTGTCCCATGCCTACGCGGCCGCTCGCCGTGGCCTCAAGGTCAGGGTCTTCGAACGCAGCGCCACGCCCCTGGGCGCGTCGATCCGCAATTTCGGCCAGGCGCTGGTCACCGGCCAGCCGCCGGGTGTCATGCTCGACCTGGCCCGCGCCAGCCGCGAAATCTGGAGCCACTGGTCGCAGCAGGCCGGTTTCGAACTCAAGCGCCACGGCAGTTTCCTCTTCGCCCGCAGTGAAGCCGAGGAGCATCTGCTGGAAGCCTTCTGCGCCGGCCGGGCGCGGGAGCATGGCTACCGGGTAAAACTGTTGCAGGGCCGGGCCCTGGCGGACTTGCACGGCGGCCAGTTCAGCCATCACCGCGCCGCCTTGCATGGCCTGGACGACCAGCAACTGTATTCCCGCGAGGCGATACTCACCCTGATCGATTACCTGCGCCGTGAACTGGGCGTCGAGTTCCACTTCTCGACCCTGGTCCGCGAAGTCACCCCCGGCCAGTTGCACAGCACCGCCGGAACCTTTCGCGGCGAACGCATCGTGGTCTGCTCGGGGCACGATTACCAGACCCTGCTGGCCGAGTCGCTGGCGACTCTGCAGGCGAGTATCTGCCGCCTACAGATGCTCCGCGCCCGTCCGCTGTTGAGCGGGCTGAACCTGCAACATGCGGTGCTGACCGGCTTGAGCTGTGTGCACTACGGCGCTTTCGCCGACCTGCCGGAAGCGGCGGCGATCCGCGCGCAGATCCAGCGCGAAAGCCCGCATCTGCAGGACCATGGTATCCATCTGCTGATCAGCCCAACGCCCCACGGTGAGCTGATCATCGGCGATTCCCATCACTACGGCAGCGATCCTTCGCCGTTCAATGCCGAACAGGTGGATAACTGGATGCTGGAACTGGCCGAGCACACCCTCGGCTGCAAGGTCCAGGTGCTGGAGCGTTGGCAGGGCGTCTACGGTGCCCGCGGGCCGGGGCCGTTTTCGTTCCTGCAGGCCGCGCCCGGCGTGCATGCCGCGCTGATGCACACCGGGGTCGGGATGAGCGTCGGTCCGGCGTTGGCCGAGGCCAATCTCGCCTCTCTGCTGGGAGAGTCGCGGTGAGCCGGGTCGAGCAGGTGCTGGACGAAGTCTTCGGCCTCTACCGGCAGTTTGGCAGCGCCGACTACATCGGCGAGCCGGTTTCGCAGTTGGAGCACATGTCCCAGGCCGCGCAACGGGCGATGGCCGAAGGCTGCGACGACGAAGTGGTCCTTGCGGCGTTCTTCCACGATATCGGCCATATCTGTCCACGGCCGGAGTCAGCCGGGGAGAGCATGGGCGGTTATGGTGTTGTCAGCCACGAACGGCTGGGCGCGGACTATCTGCGCCGCCTGGGTTTCAGCGAACGCCTGGCGCGGCTGGTGGAGTATCACGTGCAGGCCAAGCGTTATCTGACACGGGTCGAGCCCGGGTACTACGAGCGCTTGAGCGAGGCCAGCCGGCGGACGCTGGAGTACCAGGGCGGCATGATGACCCGGCAGGAGGCCGCGGACTTCGCCCTGAACCCCCTCTGCGACTTGAGCCTGCGCATGCGTCAGTGGGACGAGCAGGCCAAGCAGTTGCACATTCCGGTCATCGATCTGCAGCTTTTGAGAAGCAAGGCGCAACATCTGCTGAGCCGATCCGTAATCGATACTACAACGCCTGGCGCTTAGTTCTGACTCCGGCGGTGACGATTCAGGCGCCGAGTATTCGCGGGTCTTATAGTTGGCTTTTTCGCTGATTGGGAGAATGGTCGGGCACTCCAGCCATGCCCTCGGGCCTGTGGGGTGCGATGAAATTCAAGCCGGATCGTGTGTTCGGCCTGATGTGTTTTTCATAACTCGATCAATGAGGTATCCCGATGGAAGACGTTAAGCAGCAAGACAATGCCCCGCAGGAAATGACCCTCGAAGAAACCATGGAGATCCGTGGGGCTGGTTGGGGCGCCGAGGGAGGAGAGGCGGTTAGAGATTTCTTCAGCGAACTGGGTCAGTTTTTCAAACATACGGTCAAGTCGTAACCCTCACTGACAGGCCATGAGCTGAAGTGACAGCGTCAGGCGGGGCGGCTGATGGCCTTGCTCCGTCTGGCGCCTGATCGACGGCGAACTTTCCCCTGTACGGATTTGCTCATGCTCGAATGGGGAACGGTCACCCCGAGATCAGCGCTCCAGCCCTTGCTGTTGGGCGGGGTACTCGGCCTCTTTGTCGTGGCGGTGCTGGTGCTGTTGTCGACGGGAAGTTACGCCAGGAAGGAAGACGTCCCCGGACGGGTCATGACCCGCGATGTGGTCCGTATCGCCAGTGAAAAGGCGGCCCATGTCGACGAGATGCTGGTCGCTACCGGCGAGCCGGTCAAGCGTGGCCAGCCTTTGATCCGCCTGCACACGGTGAACCCGGAAAATATCGAGACTGACGGTGATCAGGCCCTCTCGCTCAGGAATATCGAGCGTTTGAACGAGCTGCTCGATGGCCTGGCGGCGCAGGAGAGCCAGGCCCGCTCCGCCCACACGGTCGAAAAAGACCTTCTACAACGCCAGTTGCAGCAACTGGATCAGGACCTGGCGCTCAACAGCAGGATCGGGCAATCGATCGAGCGTCGAGTTCGCGTTGCCCTGGAAGAAAGGCAGCGCCATGAACAATTGGCGGGTGAGGGCGCGGTTTCCGGTTCCGACCTGGACCGTGTGGTCGTCGTCCACCAATCCGCGTTGGAAGACCAGGCCGGCAACGAGTTGGCCAAGGTCAGTACGCAGCAGCGCCGCCTGGAGTTGCAGCAGCGCCTGAGCCAGGCGGAGCAGGACCAGGCGGCCCGCCTGGGGCAGTTTGGCCGCCAGCGCAACGAGTGGCTGGAGCGTCTGGAATCACTGGGCAAAAGCCAGGGTTATGTCCTGCTGTCTCCGGTGGACGGTATCGTCGATACGGTGGTGGTGTTTGCCGGTGGCAGGGTCGAGGGCGGCCAGCCGATCTTGCTGCTGCGTGTTGTCCAGCCTCGGCATCCGCCGCTTCGGGTTCTGCTGGACGTCGGCCCATCGGTCATTGGTTTCGCCACTCCCGGTACCGAGGTGACCTTGCGTTTCGATGCTTTTCCTTATGAGCGCCATGGGGTTGTCAAAGGTTCCGTCGTCCACAGTTCCGCCAGTACCTACACGGCGGCGATTCCCGGTGCGAGCAACGATGAGTCGCGCGAGGTGCCCACCTATCTGGTGGAGGTGGAACCCGATTTCAGCGCCGCTCACGTTCGTATTCGCCCGGACTGGCTCAAGGACGGCATGACCGTCCGGGGTTCCTTGAGGCTGGAGCGCCTGAGCCTGATGGAATGGTTGTTCCTGCCGGTGCTCAAGGGCATCAAGCGTAATCCAGGCGTGTGGCCGGCGGCCCGAGCGGAGCCTGTAAGGGTGGACGAACCGGCATGAGTCAGCTCAAGGCGGTACTGCGCGATGCCCTGGCACGCTCCGCACAGAGGCTGCGCAAGCGGGTGCCGGTGATCCTGCAGGACGAAATGTCCGAGTGTGGCCTGGCATCGATTGCCATGGTTGCCGGTTATCACGGCAAACACCTGAGATTGCGCCAATTGCGCCGCGACTACAGCGTGGCGCGCGATGGGATGTCGCTGTTCCAGATCATCAAGGTGTCCGACGAACTGGGGTTTACCTGTCGACCCTTGAAAACCTTGCTCGACGGGCTCAGGCAGTTGCGAACGCCATCGATCCTGTTCTGGAACAAGCGACATTTCGTGGTGCTGGAATCGGTGACCAGAACCGGCCTGCACGTGGTCGACCCGGCTGTGGGAAGGCGTTTCTATACCTGGGAAGAAGCCTTGCCGATGTTCAGTGGCGTGGCATTGGAAATGCTCCCGGGCCTGGCCTTTACCCTCCAGAGCGGTCCCCGGCCTTCGGCATCGCTGGGCTTTGCCAGCCTGCTGCGCAAGAACCCCTGGCTCTTGCGTTACCTGATCCCCATGGGGCTGCTGTCGGTGGTCGGCTACCTGGGCGGGATTGCCGCGCCGAAGTTGTTTTCCCTGACGATCGATGAAGTCGTCGCCAAGAACGACGAGGATTTCCTGTACCTGATCCTGTATGTCTTCGGCGGCATCTTTGTGTTCAAGACCATTGCCGCCTGGCTGCGGGCGCTGCTGGATGCGCAACTGCGGGTCGCGCTGACGCAGGATCTCTCGACCGGCGTCATTGCCCGCCTGTTACGGCTGCCGCTCGGTTACTTCGAGCGGCGTGCGCCGGGAGACATCCTGCGTCGCACCCAGGCGGCAGACAAGGTGTTCCTGCCGTTCACCTCGGGGTGGATGGACATCGGCATCGACAGCCTGTTCGGCCTGGTCTTCCTGATATTGATGGCACTGATCAATATCCAGTTGGCGGGGTTGTCCCTGGCGCTGTGCCTGCTGTTTTTTCTCTTCCGTGGTCTGACCTTGCCGGTGATGGAAAAGCGCCACAAGGCCTCGATCGAGGCCGAGACCCTGCGTAATGTCACGCTGCTGGGCGTGCTGGGGGGGATCGAGTCGATGAAACTCCATCACTACGAAGCGACGAAACTGGCGACCTGGAGCAACCGGCAGGCGGACACCGAAACGGCCCGCGCCGGGGTCCAGCGCATGCAGGCAATGAATCAGGTGATCCATGACGGCCTGGCCCATGGACACTCCCTGTTGGTCAGCGCGCTGGGGGCCCTCACTGTGTTGAACGGTGAGAACAGCGTCGGCGATCTGTTTGCCTTTGTGCTGTACAAGGACATGTTCATGGCGTGTGCCTTCAAGCTGGTGGAGGGCTACATGAACCTGCGACTGGTGCAGGTCGAGCTGGGTCGGCTGGATGACATCATCGACGAGCAGCCGGAGCCGTTCGAGTCCTGCGTCTACAGCAGCAGCCCGTTGGGGCAGCCCGATGCGATCCGTTCCATTCGCCTGCAGAACGCACGATTCTGCTACAGCTCGTTCGAGCGCCCGACCTTCGACAAGCTGGATTTCACCCTGGAGGACCAGGGGGCGAAGATCGCCATCCTGGGACCTTCCGGTTGTGGCAAGAGCACCTTTCTGAAGGTCCTGGCCGGCTTTTATCCTCTGGATGAGGGGCGGTTCCGGATCAACGGCCAGGCGATGCGGCATTTCGGTCTGCGCCGTTATCGCCAGGGTGTGGCTTATGTCATGGCTCAGGGTGAAATCGTCGACGGCAGCCTGGTGGACAATGTCGTGATGGATAATGAACTCGATGGCCCATGGTTGCAGGCGTGTGTCGAGCAGGTGGGGCTGCTCCCGTGCGTGCTGCAATTGGCCAATGGTTTCAACACGCAACTGGGGTCGACGGGTATTCAACTGTCGTCCGGGCAGCGGCAGCGTCTGTTGATCGCCCGGGCTCTGTATCGGCGCCCTCAGTTGCTGCTGCTCGACGAGCCGACGGCGCATCTGGACCTGGCATCACGCGATGTGGTGATTGAAATGATTCGTCATCTGCCCTTGTCCTGCGTGGTGGTCACCCATGACCGGGAGGTGGCGCACGCCTGCACGACGGTGCTGCAGATGTGCGAAGGGCGCCTGGTACCGTTGGCGCAAGCATGCTGACCCGCGGTTTGAGTGGCCCGGTGAGGCGCTGGTTGTTCTGGGCGATGGTCAAGGCCCGGCTGCGCCGATACGGCTTGCTCGTCCTGGCCTGGTGCTTTCGGGTCAATGCGCTTCACGTTCTGCTGACGCTGCTGCCTGCGATGCTGATGAAATTGCCCCGGCGTTTGCGAGGGGTGGACTACCGTCGCAGCTGCCAGAATCTGCAGCTCTTCGATCTGGATGCCGATCGTTGTCGAGTCCTGGCCTGCCAGCACAGCGCGATCCAGTTTCAGCGTGGGCTTTACCAGCATCTCTACCGAAGCCATGAACCGGAGCACCTGCGGGCCTGGATCCGGTCGATCCGCTGGAGCGACCCTGGCGATCACTGGCAACGCGGCGCCAGGCGTTCGACGATCATCGCTTTGCCGCATTGCGGCGAGTACTGGATGGCCGTCGCCTGCGTCGTCGAGCGAACGAGCGCGCCGACACGGTTCATCATTCCGATCTGGAACTTCAAGGATCCGTTTACCCATGGATCGCTCAAGAACCTTGAAGGTCTCGGGCACGTGGTCGAGGTTCTGGACAGCAATGATCCGAGGAGCGCGCTGGCGATTGCCCGGGGCGTGAAACGGGGTGATCAGGTGATCATTTTCTGCGATCTGCCGGTAAGTCTTGATGGTATTCAGTTTGGTGAGCCGATGAGTGGCCGCTTCTTCGGGCGCGATGCCCAGTTTGTCAAAGGTCCGCTGTTCCTGGCCGCGAAGCTGGGCTGTGATCTCTTGCTGGTGGGGCATCGAGTCTGCCTGGGACAGGTGGGAGAGCTACGGGTTATCGAGCGGGTTTTCCGCGGTCCCATCGAGCAGATGCGGGCGCATTGGCTCAAGGCGCTGGAGGGTTTCATTCTCGAAGCCCCGCAAGACTGGTTGTACCTGCCGAGGATGGAGGCTTTTCATCATCGGCAATGGTCATCGAGCGAGAGGCGGCAAGCAGGTCGATCCGCTTCTGGCGTCCGCCCGGATTGAGCCGCGCCGGATTGCGAGAGGGCGTAGGGCGACGGCTCTCAGAGTCTGCCGGGGTTTCCCACGAGGCGCCGGGAGTTGTTGACTGGAGCACTCGCCTGCGATGGCTTTAGCCTGAAGCGACATTCACCGAAAGGAGTCGTCATGCGTTACCTGAAAGCCATTGCCCAGGATCTGGGGCAAACCGGACAGGCCAATACCGTCCTGCTCAAGTTCTACAACGATATGCTCTGCCTGCCGGAACAACAGGTGGGTATTGCCGTGGCCGTCGATCATACGGGAGATGCCCTTGTTGATTTCGCGATGGCCGGCGACATTGACCTGGACGGCCGGTTTTCCCTGCGGGACCAGCATCTGTTGCGGGCATTCACGGATGTTTTCCTGCAACTGAACTGGTTCAACCAGGGTGGGAATGAACAGCGTTATCTCAAGATGCTGGCCGAAAATTATCACCACGATGGCTCGCCGAATGTCGTCAAGCTGGAGTTCCATGAGGATTGCACGGCTTCGGGGCCGCAGACGCTGGTTTACCGGGCTGCCGGGTATGACGGGGATAACGACGGCATTTTTGAATCCTTTACCAACAGTGACGTCGATGGCAACGGCATTGCCGATACAGCCGACAAGGAACTGATCCGGAGGCTGATCAAGAGCTTTCTGGCGTTTGACGCCTGGAGCACCAGACTCCGTTCTTGAGGACGCCCGCTATCTGATGATCTTCTTTTTCAGCTTTCATCAAGCTTTTGCAGAAGCTTTTCCAGCTGTTCCTGGCGTTCGGTCTGGCTTAGTTTCGGCTGTGGGTTGAGCGACGACCATTGCGGATGCGCTCTGGCCTTGTCCAGGGCTTGCGGCAGCTTGCCCTCGCGCCAGGACTTGTCCACAGGCGTTGCAACGGTAATGCTGTCCAGCGCCGCATGACCGCGCGCCTCCAAGGCTAGCAGCAGTTGCCGTTGGCGTAGTGCCAGCAGGCGTAGCACTCTGTCGTCGACGGTCAGTTCGCGTTTGCCCTTGAGCTTGCCGAGCAGGCGGCCGCCGTAGCCGCGTGCGGTCTGCAGGGCGCCGCCAGCGATGGCACCGGCCAGGGCGGCGGCGCCCAGGGTCAGGCCGCCGACCAGCAGATCGACGCCAGCCCCCGCCGCCGCTCCGGCGGCAATTCCACCGCCGACCTTCACCCCCAACTGCTTGAGGGTTTCCGGGTTGAACAGATCGTCGCCCCAGCGGCCGTCGAGCAGTGGCAGATCGCTGGCTGCCGCGTCATTGGTACGAAATGCATAGAGTGTGAGCAGGGCCTCGACGCAACGTTGCTCGCGCTGGCGCACCGCCTGGCGCAGCTCGGCGATGGCACTGGTTTCGGCTGCCGCATCACCGGCCACCTGGCGTCGGCAGGCGGCGCAGTCGATCAAGAGCTCGGCGATCAGCCGTTGGGCGCTTTGCCGACGGGCCAGGCGTTGTGCTTCCAGATCGCGGACCAGTCGTTCCAACTGTGCTCGCGAACCTTCGAGCAGCAGTGCCAGGCTTTCATAGAGACGGCGTTCGCCGTCTTCCGGCGGCGCGACGCTGTCGAAGCGCACCAGGGCATGCAGCCCCAGGCGGGCCAGGGCTTCGCGCCAGTCGGGCTCGCGCTGGGCGGCGCTGCTGACGAAATTGAGCACCGGCAGCAGCGGTTTGCCGCAACTGGCGAGCACCGACAGTTCGTCGCGGTATTTGGCTAGCACCGGTTCGCGGGCATCGATCACATACAGCCCGGCATCCGAGGCCAAGAGCTGGCGCAGTACCTTGGCTTCCTGCTCGAAACGCTGGCGGGCTTCGCTGCCATCAAGGAAGCGACTGACCCGGGCCGGGCCATCGAGGCGTTCGCCGGGCCGGTCAAGACGTTCGAGGTAGTCGAGCAGGGCGATGGCATCTTCCAGGCCGGGCGTGTCGTACAGCTCCAGCAGCGGCTCGCCGTCGACTGACAACCGCGCCCCTTCGACATGGCGGGTGGTGCTGGGGCGGTGGGAGACTTCGCCAAAGCCGACGTCCCGGGTCAGGGTACGCAGCAGCGAGGTCTTGCCAACATTGGTGTGGCCGACCACGGCCAGTTTCAATGGTTTAGTCATGGCCGGTCTCCAGCCAGGTCAGCGGTGCGCTGTCGGCGAATGGCAGTTCCAATTGTTGCAGGGCGTTGTGCCAGTCGCCGAGACGGTCAGCGTCCAGCGCCTGGCCGGGTGGCGCCTGCAGCAGCCAGACACGGGTGGCGGCGGCGCTGCGGGCCAACTCGGCGATCAGCGCGAGGCTGCCACGGTCTGGCGAGCGCCGTGGGTCGCAGGCGATCGCCAGGCGGGCCGGTGGGAAGCGGCTCAGTTGTTCGAGCAGTTTCTGCCGTGACTCACGGCTGTCGAGAATCCCGGCGTCGCGGACATCTCTGGGCAGTGCTGGCGACCAGGGACGCTGGTCGTCCAGTTCGATGGCGACCAGCAAGGCGCCGGCGCTGTCCTGACGGGTCACTCCGGCTTCGGCGTTGGGCAACTGCGCGGGTGCGGCATCGCTGATGCCCAGGCGTTCGCTGCTGGGCATCAGGCGCTCGCGCAGTTGGGCATATCCGGGCAGGTTCGGCTCCAGTGTCAGTTCGCGAACACCGACACGCCAGCGCCACAGGCACAGCAGCGCCAGTAGCAGGCGGGGCAGCACACCGTATACGACCAGCACTCCGACCAGCCAACCGGCCCAGGCCTGGCGGGCATTTTCCAGATCGACGCTGGCGTTGCCGCTGGCGCGGATCATCGCTTCGCTGGGCACGCTGAAGCCCAGCAGAGCCGGCAGGGCGCCGAGGCCTTGGGTCAGGCCGACGAAAGTGTCGCCGCCGAGAATGGTGGTTTCCCAGACGAAGCCGTAGCGCCGGGTGGCGAGCAACGTCAATAGCACCACCAGTGCGCAGGCCAGGGCCAGCAGCCACAGACCGTGGACGACGAGGCCGATGGCCCAGCGGTTCAGGCGCTGACGTTGCAGCAGGAGCACCAGCGCCGGTACCAGTTGGGCCGCCTGGGCATCACGGGCGAGTTTTTCGCTGAGCCACAACCACAGCCGTCCGAGACTGGCACTGTGGTCGCCAGCGAAGAACAGGCCCAGGGCCCAGCTTGCCAACAGCAGCAGGTTCAGCCCGAGCAGGCTGCCCAGCGCCCAGAACACATTGACCGGCAATGGGCCGTTGCCCAGCGCGGCGAACGCCAGGCCGGCGCCGCTGAGGACCGTCAACATGGCGAGCAACAACAAGGCCAGTCGTGCGCCCTGCAGCCAGTGGCGCAGGGCGGCGAGCTGACCATCGCGTTCGGCCAGCCAGAGTGCGCGATTCTGGATGCGGGTCGCCAGGTCGCCACCGGCGGCGCGGGCGCGACGATTGGCTTCGAGATCCTCCAGGGAACCGGCCTGTTCTTCGCGCAGGCGCACGGTCTCGGTCAGCCAGAGGCGTTGCAGGGGAGTCGGTTCAGTCACGCGCCGTCCTGTTTCCGGGGAGAGTCAGAAGCATAACCCCTGCGGCTAGTGCCTGCACCCGGGTGTCGGGTATCCTCGGCGGCATGAAAACCAAACTCCCCCTCAGCCTGATCGCGGCCCTCGCGGAAAACCGCGTGATCGGTGTCGACAATCGCATGCCCTGGCATTTGCCGGCGGATTTCAAATATTTCAAGGCCACTACTCTGGGCAAGCCGATCATCATGGGCCGCAAGACCTGGGATTCCCTTGGTCGACCATTGCCGGGCCGCCTGAACCTGGTGGTGAGCCGTCAGGCCGGGTTGCAACTGGACGGTGCCGAGGTGTTTTCATCATTGGACGCCGCGCTGGTGCGGGCCGAGGAATGGGCGTTGGAGCAGGGCGTCGATGAGCTGATGCTGATCGGCGGGGCGCAGTTGTATGCCCAGGGGCTGGAGCAGGCCGACCGTCTGTATCTGACTCGGGTCGGTCTGAGTCTGGAAGGCGACGCCTGGTTCCCGGAATTCGACCTGAGCGTGTGGCAGCGGGTTTCCGACGAGCCGCATCCGGCGGAAGGCGACAAGCCGGCGTTCAGTTTCGAGGTCTGGGAAAGAACCTGACGGGGCGGCTGAACGCCGGTGCCGGCTTTGCGGCTGCTTGGCAGCCGAGAGCGGCGGTGCGGCGTCCCGACAACCCCGCTCACCACAACAGCTGATCAGGCCTGCGCCAGCTCCGTATGCTCATCGGCATCCAGCAGACGCTTGTCGGTCTGTTGCATCACCTGGCTTGTGATGGTCCCGGCGGTTATCGAACCGCTCACGTTCAGCGCGGTACGGCCCATGTCGATCAGCGGTTCCACCGAGATCAACAGCGCCACCAGTGATACCGGCAGGCCCATCGCCGGCAGCACGATCAGCGCGGCGAAGGTTGCACCGCCACCCACGCCGGCCACACCCGCCGAACTCAGGGTGACAATGGCCACCAGCGTCGCGATCCACAGCGGGTCCAGCGGGTTGATCCCCACGGTCGGCGCAACCATCACCGCCAGCATCGCCGGATACAGGCCAGCGCAACCATTCTGGCCAATCGTCGCCCCGAACGAAGCGGCGAAACTGGCAATCGACTGGGGAATACCCAGGCGCCGGGTCTGCGCCTCGATGCTCAGCGGGATGCTCGCGGCACTGGAACGGCTGGTGAAGGCAAAGGTCAGCACCGGCCAGATCTTGCGGAAGAACCGCAGCGGATTGATTCCGGCCAGCGATACCAGCAGCCCGTGGACCACGAACATCAGCCCCAGGCCGATATAGGACACCACCACGAAACTGCCGAGCTTGATGATGTCCTGCAGGTTGGAACCGGCCACCACCTTGGTCATCAGCGCCAACACACCGTAGGGCGTCAGCTTCATCACCACGCGCACCAGGCGCATCACCCAGGCTTGCAGGGTGTCGATGGCATTGACCACCTTCTGGCCTTTTTCCGCGTCGTCCTTGAGCAACTGCAGGGCGGCGACGCCCAGGAAGGCGGCGAAGATCACCACGCTGATGATCGAGGTCGGTTTGGCCCGGGCCAGATCGGCGAAAGGATTCTGTGGGATGAACGACAGCAGCAGTTGCGGCACGTTGAGGTCGGCGACCTTGCCCGCGTAGTCGGTCTGGATGGTCTGCAGGCGAGCCATTTCCTGGCTGCCGGCCACCAGGCCTTCGGCGGTCAGGCCGAACAGGTTGGTCAGGACGATGCCGATCAGCGCGGCGATGGCGGTGGTGAACAGCAGCGTACCAATGGTCAGGAAGCTGATCTTGCCCAGGGACGAGGCGTTATGCAGACGGGCCACGGCGCTGAGAATCGAGGCGAAGACCAGCGGGATCACGATCATTTGCAGCAACTGCACATAACCATTGCCCACCAGGTCGAACCAGGCGATAGAGGCCTTGAGCACCGGGTTGCCGTCGCCGTAGACGGTATGCAGGCCGAGGCCGAACGCCACACCCAGGGCCAGGGCGAACAGCACCTTGCGGGCCAGGCTCCAGGAGGTATGGCGGGTTTGCGCCAGGCCCAGCAACAGGGCGAGGAACACCAGCAGATTGAGGATCAGCGGCAGGTTCATGAAAACTCCGAAAACAATGGATGCCAATCACTCTGGGTCAGTGACTGTGAACAGATCAGACTAACAGCTTGATATATATAGATTTAATATCTAAATGGAATGTCGGGTGTCGTTTTTGGAATAAGCCGTTGGCGCTGGAACGTATGCCGGTGGCGGGATCAGGACGCGGGCGGTCGTCCTCGGATGAGAACTGTCACATGGATTTGTTAGCGTCGATGCCTTTCAGCCAGGAAGATATCGTCCATGAAATTCGTCCCGAAACTCCTCGCCGTCGCACTCTGCCTGGGCCTTGCCGGACAGGCTTGCGCCACCGAACTCAAGCACTGGCCCGAAGCCCAGGCCAAGCAACTGGAGGCGATGATCGCCGCCAACGCCAACAAGGGTAATTTCGCGGTGTTCGACATGGACAACACCAGCTATCGCTATGACCTGGAGGAGTCGCTGCTGCCCTACCTGGAGAACAAGGGGCTGATCACCCGCGATACCCTGGACTCTTCGCTGAAGCTGATCCCGTTCAAGGACACTGCCGACCACAAGGAAAGCCTGTTCAGCTACTACTACCGCCTCTGCGAAATCGACGACATGGTCTGCTACCCCTGGGTGGCCCAGGTGTTCTCCGGTTTCACCCTCAAGGAACTCAAGGGTTACGTCGACGAGATGATGGCTTCGGGCAAGCCGGTGCCGAGCACCTATTACGATGGCGACGTGGTGAAGAACATCGAGGTACAGCCGCCGAAGGTCTTCACCGGCCAGGCTGAGCTGTACAACAAGTTGATGGAAAACGGCATCGAGGTCTATGTGGTGACCGCCGCTTCGGAAGAGCTGGTGCGCATGGTCGCGGCGGATCCGAAGTACGGCTATAACGTCAAGCCGCAGAACGTGATCGGTGTGACAACGCTGCTCAAGGACCGCAAGACCGGTGAACTGACCACCGCGCGCAAGCAGATCAGCGCCGGCAAATATGAAGAGAAGGCCAACCTCGGCCTGGAACTGACCCCGTACCTGTGGACTCCGGCGACTTGGATGGCCGGCAAGCAGGCGGCCATCCTGACCTATATCGACCAGTGGAAGAAACCGGTACTGGTGGGCGGCGACACCCCTTCGAGCGATGGCTACATGCTGTTCCACAGCGTCGACGTGGCCAAGGGCGGCGTGCACCTGTGGGTCAACCGCAAGGACAAGTACATGACCCAGCTCAACGGCATGATGAAGACTTACGCCGAGGCTCAGGCCAAGGAAGGCTTGCCGGTGACGGCGGACAAGAACTGGGTGATCGTCAAGCCTGAAGATATCCAGTAATCCAGCAGGCAATAAAAAGCCCGGCATTGACCGGGCTTTTCATTGGGCGGGTGGTTTATGGCACCAGCTTGTCCAGCATCGCCTTGTCGCGGACCGCGCCCTTGTCGGCGCTGGTGGCGAGCAATGCGTAGGCCTTCAACGCGGTAGTCACCTTGCGTGGACGGGTTTCCACCGGTTTCCAGCCTTTCTTGTCCTGTTCGGCACGGCGGCTGGCCATTTCCTCGTCGCTGATCAACAGGTTGATCGAACGGTTCGGAATGTCGATCAGTACCTTGTCGCCATCCTGCACCAGGCCGATCGCGCCGCCAGCAGCCGCTTCCGGAGACGCATGGCCGATGGACAGGCCCGAGGTACCGCCAGAGAAACGACCATCGGTCAGCAGGGCACAGGCTTTGCCCAGGCCCTTGGACTTCAGGTAGGAGGTCGGGTAGAGCATTTCCTGCATGCCCGGGCCGCCTTTCGGACCTTCGTAACGGATGATCACGATGTCGCCGGCCTTCACTTCGTCGGCGAGGATGCCGCGTACGGCGCTGTCCTGGCTTTCGAAGATCTTCGCGTTGCCTTCGAACACATGGATCGACTCGTCGACCCCGGCGGTTTTCACCACGCAACCGTCGAGGGCGATGTTGCCGTACAGCACGGCCAGGCCGCCTTCTTTCGAATAGGCATGCTCGACACTGCGGATACAACCGTTTTCACGGTCGTCGTCCAGGGTTTCCCAGCGGGTCGACTGACTGAACGCGGTCTGGGTCGGGATACCGGCCGGGCCGGCCTTGAAGAAGGTGTGCACCGCTTCGTCGTCGGTCTGGGTGATGTCCCACTTGGCGATGCCGTCGGCCAGGGTCTTGCTGTGCACGGTCGGCAGGTCGGTGTGCAACAGGCCGCCACGGGCCAGTTCGCCGAGGATGCTGAAGATCCCGCCGGCGCGGTGCACGTCTTCCATGTGGTACTTCTGGATGTTCGGCGCAACCTTGCACAGTTGCGGCACGTGACGGGACAGCCGGTCGATATCGCGCAGGTCGAAATCGATCTCGGCTTCCTGGGCAGCCGCCAGCAGGTGCAGGATGGTATTGGTGGAACCACCCATGGCGATGTCCAGCGTCATGGCGTTTTCGAACGCCTTGAAGTTGGCGATGTTGCGCGGCAGGACCGAGTCATCGTTGTCGCCGTAGTGACGCTGGCACAGCTCGACGATGGTCCGGCCGGCCTGCAGGAACAGCTGCTCGCGGTCGGCGTGGGTCGCCAGGGTCGAACCGTTGCCCGGCAGGGCCAGGCCGAGGGCTTCGGTCAGGCAGTTCATCGAGTTGGCGGTGAACATGCCGGAGCACGAACCGCAGGTCGGGCAGGCGTTGCGCTCGTACTCGGCAACCTTCTCGTCGGAAGCGCTGGAGTCGGCGGCGATGACCATGGCGTCCACCAGGTCCAGGCCGTGGGAGGCCAGTTTGGTCTTGCCGGCTTCCATCGGACCGCCGGACACGAAGATCACCGGGATGTTCAGGCGCAGGGCGGCCATCAGCATGCCAGGGGTGATCTTGTCGCAATTGGAGATGCAGACGATGGCGTCGGCGCAGTGGGCGTTGACCATGTACTCGACGGAGTCGGCGATGATCTCGCGGCTCGGCAGCGAATAGAGCATGCCGTCGTGACCCATGGCGATGCCGTCATCCACGGCGATGGTGTTGAATTCCTTGGCGACGCCACCGGCGCGTTCGATCTCGCGGGCGACCAGTTGGCCCATGTCCTTGAGGTGGACGTGGCCAGGTACGAACTGGGTGAAGGAGTTGGCGACGGCGATGATCGGTTTCTTGAAGTCGGCGTCTTTCATCCCCGTGGCGCGCCACAAGGCACGGGCACCGGCCATGTTGCGGCCGTGGGTGGATGTTTTCGAGCGGTAATCAGGCATGGAGCACTCCGGGCGGCTAATCAGGTAACAAGTGGGGAGTGAGCTTCTATTGACCTTCGGGAACACCTGGAAAATGGCCGTGTGTCCGAAAGCTGCCGATAACGACACGGGATCGCCGTGCGTTTCAGCCTGAGCTCATAAACCCGCCGGGGGATGACTGGCGATGAATAGAGCGATTCTACACCGCTGGCGCCTGGAAGGAATGGGGCGGACGCTCAAGGGGAGTAGGCCTGGCTTCATCCACGTGCCATGGATTTCCGGGGCCGGTGGTGCGAGGGCATCGACTCGCGGGCCTGAGGCTGCGCTCAGCGCCCGATCCTGGCGCTGTTCAACAGGCCGAGCAGGCTGCAGATGATGAAGCCCATGCCGAGGGTCGGCAGCAGCAGGGTATCGCTCCGGGCCAGGACTGCACTACCGGCGGCGGCCGCGAGAAACATGAGGGTGTTGCCCGCCGATGCCGCAGTACCGGCGTTGGCCGAGAACAGCAGCATCGCCGCGGAGATCGCCGCAGGGCGGGTGATACTGACCGCGGCGGCGCTCAGGCACATGGGCAGCAACAGGCTGGCGGTGGAAACCAGCCCCAGTTGCAGGATCAACAGCAGCGCCAGGCCGGCGGCGCCCAGCAGAAGCAGGCCGATGTCGATCTGGGCCCGTACTCCCAGGCGCTTCTGCAACCAGGCGGCGGCCACGCCGCCAAACAGATAGGCCGTGCCATAGATCAGCAGTACGATGGCGTACTGGTACTCGGAGAGCCGCAAACCGTCCATGAAGATCAGTGGGGAGACGCTGGTCAGGGCAAAGTAGGCGCAGAACACCAGGGCTGCAATCTGCCAGTAACGGCGGAAGTCGCCATGGCTGAGGATTTCCCCGATCGACAGGCGCTGGGCCGGGCTATGTGTTGCGTCTGCGGCGCAGCGCGGGGGTAGCACCCGCAGCGCCAACAGGAAGAGGCCCGCGGCGACAATGGCAAAGGCATGAAAGCTGCTCTTCCAGCCAAAGTGGTCCAGCAACCAGGAACCGAGCAGGGGCGACAGGGCCACGAACAGGCCGCTGAAGCTCATGTAGCTGATACGTACGCAGGCGCGGTCCTGCGGCTCGAAGAGGTCTTCGACCAATGCCAGGCCGAGAACGAAGAAGCCGCAACCCAGGGCCTGGACGCCACGAAAGAACAGGAAGGTGGTGAAGTTCAGGGTCAGGGTGCAACCGATGGCACCCATACAGGCAATGGTTAGGCATGCCAGCAGCACTTCCTTGCGTCCGAGTCGATCGGAGAGCGGCCCGGTCAGCAGTTGCGAGAAGGCGAAGACCAGAGTGAACAGGCTGACCGTCAGGGCGATATCGGCGGTCGACGTGGCGAACTGCTCCGCCAGGGTGGGAAACGCTGGTAGCAGGACGTTGAGCGGGAAAAAACTGATCAGCGAGATGCCCGTTACCAGCAGCAGTCGGGGGCGGTTCGATGATCGTGGGTTGGTTGCGGTCGAAGGCATCAAAGGTTTTCCGAGGACGTCTTGAGCAGTTCCCGAAGTTCGTCGCAGATCGACTCGCCATGGCTGTAGCCAGCGCCGACGAACAACAGCGGCTGTTCGCCAAGGTCTTCCAGGCGCAATGCCTGCTCGATCTTCCGTTCGGTCAGGGCGGCGGTCACCCAGGTCTTCAGGCCCAGGGCGGTGGCGGCGAGTTGGAAAGTTTGCGAAATATGCCCGGCTTCCAACAGGGCGACGCGATAACCCTGTGAGTGTGGATACTTCCACCACATCTTGTCGAATCGACAGGTAATGAACAGGCCGAAAGGCAAGTTCTCGATAAAGTGCTGTCCTTGCACCAACATCGCCAGGGAGGTGTTCAGGCCTCTTATAAGTGTCAGCGCATGTTGGTCCGGGTGGTAATAATAAAACCCCGGCCCGATACCGTCGACGTTACGGACATACAGATAACCTTCGCTGCAATTCAGGCCACCTCCCGATGGACTGCTGCGACGAGCCCGAAAAGCTTCCGGGATGCACGGATCGATATCATGTTCGCGTTCTTTCAAATACCCCAGGGAAAGATAAAGCACCGTGCTGAGGTGTTTGAGGGAAACACGCCAGCTCAGAAACTTCCGGCAGGTCTTGCGCTGCAGGAGCACGCTGGTGAAGCCGACGTTGCTGCCATCGTCATGGCCTGGCAAGGGGAGGGGAAGGTGGATCATGTCCTGCTGCAGGGCGCTGGCATGGCGGTGGGGCTGCGGTTGCGGGCGCTGCATGACGTCCCGACAGTGAGCGAGGTAGTCCCGGGCCCATTGCGTGTTGTTGGCCGGGAGGTTCGACTGCGGCAGATCACGGGTGCCGATATGGAAGATTCTCGACAGGTCATCCCAGCCCCAATAGGCGCTGGCGAAGGGACTTTCGCTCAGGACGCCGGTGGTCACCAAGGTCGAGTCGACCGGGTGATTCGGGTCGAAACGGGAGGGCTTTTCGAGCAGTTCGATCAGCCGCTCGGCATGGGATTTATCCATCGAATACTGTTCATGGGACTGGTAATTCCAGATGACAAGTGCAGGTGACTTTATCAGGATGAACAGATCTGGGTTTATATACATGAACTTATACCCGTTTCTCGGTTTCAGGCTGGATCGATGAAGGGGGAATCGATCCAGCCTGACTCGGGTTTATTTTAATGTTCCGAGCATCGTGTGATGGCCGGCGGATACTTCATGTTCAAGTTTTATCTTTGCCATTGTCGTATCTCCTTTCTGTTTATATCGCCTCAAGAATAAGGCGATCATTCAGATAGTAGGCTTGTACAGGCAGTTGGCAAAGAGTAGATATGTAGGGTATATCCGAGTTATATGTCGGTCATATCCAGTTATTGGCTACAGGCGCGTGTCGGCGGCACTTTCTGGAAGAAGTGCGTCGCAGGGATTTCAACTTGGGTGTTGGCAGAAGGTTGTCTGTGAGGTGCTGCCCGCCCCAGGAGCAGGGCGGGCGGCAACTACTCAGCTGTTAGGCAGCAAGCGGCAGGTAATGCTCTTGATGTAACGCGTTTCCGGGATCGCCGGATGTACCGGGTGGTCCGGACCCTGGCCTCCGCGCTCCAGCAGTTGGATATTGCGGTCCAGGTGGCGGGCGCTGGTCAGCAGGATGTTCTGCAGGTCGTCCTCGGGCAGGTGCATCGAGCAGGACGCGCTGACCAGAATGCCATCCTTGCTCAGCAGGCGCATGGCCTGCTCGTTCAGGCGGCGGTAGGCGCCTTCGCCGTTCTTCAGGTCCTTCTTGCGCTTGATGAACGCTGGCGGGTCGGCGACGATCACGTCGAAACGCTCTTCGGCGGATTTCAGCTCTTTCAGTGCCTCGAATACATCGCCTTCGATGCAGGTCAGCTTATCGGCAAAACCGTTCAGCGTGGCGTTGCGTTCCACGCCATCGAGGGCGAAGCCGGAAGCGTCGACGCAGAACACTTCGCTGGCACCGAAAGCCGCAGCCTGCACACCCCAGCCGCCGATGTAGCTGAACAGGTCGAGGACCCGCTTGCCCTTGGCATAGGGGGCCAGGCGCGCGCGGTTCATGCGGTGGTCATAGAACCAGCCGGTCTTCTGGCCTTCCATTACCGGGGCCTCGAACTTCACGCCGTTCTCTTCCAGGGCGACCCATTCCGGCACCAGGCCGAACACGGTCTCGACATAACGCTCAAGGCCTTCGGCATCGCGCGCGGCCGAATCGTTCTTGAACAGGATGCCGCTGGGCTTGAGCACCTGGACCAGCGCCGCAATTACGTCGGCCTTGTGCTGTTCCATGGTCGCCGAGGCGAGTTGTACCACCAGAATGTCGCCGAAACGATCGACCACCAGCCCCGGCAGCAGGTCGGAGTCGCCGTAGACCAGGCGGTAGAACGGCTTGTCGAACAACCGCTCGCGCAGCGACAGGGCGACGTTGAGGCGGTGCACCAGCAGCGACTTGTCCAGCGGCAGGCGGGCATCGCGCGACAGCAGGCGGGCACAGATCAGGTTGTTCGGGCTCATGGCGACAATGCCCAGGGCCTTGCCGCCAGCGGCTTCGAGGATGGCCTGGTCACCGGCCTTGAAGCCGTGCAGTGGGGTCGCGGCCACGTCGATTTCGTTGCTGTAGACCCACAGGTGACCGGCGCGCAGGCGGCGATCGGCATTGGCTTTGAGGCGCAGGCTGGGCAGGGACATGACGTCGCTCCGGAAAAAAGAGCGGAATTATAGCGGGAGTTGTCCCTCGCCGGCTCGTCATGTTTCATGTGATTGAGTTCACAGATCGCCCATCCGGGTCGACTTTTCCGATAGAATCGGCGACTCGCCCGGAGTGTGTACTCATGTCCCAAGAACTTACAGCCGAACAGATCCAGCAGGCCTTGCAAGGCATCAGCGTGCCGCCCCAACCGCAGATCATGGTGGATCTGCAGATGGAGCAATACATGCCTGACCCGGACCTGGATGTCATCGCCCGGTTGATCAGTCAGGACCCTGGACTCTCCGGCGCATTGCTGAAAATCGTCAACTCGCCCTATTACGGCCTGACCAACAAGATCGCCTCTATTCAACGGGCAGTGACCCTGCTGGGCAGCCGTTCGATCATCAATCTGATCAATGCGCAGTCGATCAAGGGCGAGATGGCCGATGAAACCATCGTCACCCTCAACCGCTTCTGGGATACCGCCCAGGACGTGGCAATGACCAGCCTGACGCTGGCCAAGCGTACCGGTTCCCAGGCCATCGACGAGGCCTATGCGCTGGGGCTGTTCCACGATTGCGGGATTCCGCTGATGATCAAGCGTTTCCCCGATTACATGACGGTGCTGGAGCAGGCCTACACCAATGCTGGTCCCGATAAACGAGTGGTGGATACCGAGAACGATGCGTTCAACACCAACCATGCGGTGGTCGGCTACTACACGGCCAAGTCCTGGCGCCTGCCGGAGCATGTGACCGACGCCATCGCCAACCACCACAACGCGCTGGCGATCTTCAGCGATGAGACTACCCGCAACAGTCAGTTGAAGAATCTGCTGGCGATCCTGAAAATGGCTGAGCACATCTGCGCGTCCCACCGTGTACTGGGCGGTGAATCCGAGGATCGCGAGTGGAATGCCATCGCCCCTCTGGTGCTCGATTATGTCGGACTGTCCGACTACGACTTCGAGACCCTCAGGGAAAATATCCGCGAACTGGGTGTTCACTGATTTGGCGCTCGCCACTGCCTGACCTGGAATCTCCATGCCTGAATTACCCGAAGTCGAAACCACCCGGCGCGGTATCGCGCCTCATCTGGAAGGGCAGCGGGTCAGCCGTGTGATTGTCCGCGACCGGCGCCTGCGTTGGCCCATCCCGGAGGATCTCGATGTGCGGCTGTCCGGGCAACGTATCGTGCAGGTCGAGCGACGGGCCAAGTATCTGTTGATCAATGCCGAGGTCGGTACGCTGATCAGTCACCTGGGGATGTCGGGCAACCTGCGTCTGGTCGAGGTCGGCCTGCCGGCGGCCAAGCATGAGCATGTGGACATCGAGCTGGAGTCGGGATTGGCTTTGCGCTACACCGATCCACGGCGCTTCGGTGCCATGCTCTGGAGTCTCGAACCGCTCAAGCACGAGTTGCTGGCGCGGCTGGGGCCGGAACCGTTGACCGACCTGTTCGACGGTGAGCGATTGTTTCAGCTGTCCCGTGGGCGCTCGATGGCGGTCAAGCCGTTCATCATGGATAACGCGGTGGTGGTGGGCGTGGGCAATATCTACGCGACCGAGGCGCTGTTCGCTGCCGGGATCGATCCACGCCGCGAGGCCGGCGGGATTTCCCGGGCGCGTTATCTCAAGCTGGCGATCGAGATCAAGCGGATCCTGGCCCATGCCATCGAGCGTGGCGGCACTACCCTGCGCGACTTTATCGGCGGCGACGGCCAACCCGGCTACTTCCAGCAGGAGCTGTTTGTCTATGGTCGTGGCGGCGAGCATTGCAAGGTCTGCGGCAGCCTCTTGCGCGAGATTCGCCTGGGCCAGCGCGCCAGCGTTTATTGTCCGCGCTGCCAGAGCTGACCCGAGTGGCCGGCAGGCGCTATAGTGAGTCTTTGCCACCCCGTTGCTTAGCCGAAGGATAGTGCCATGAACCCGTTCCGTACCCTGGCCTTGTTGCTGGCCCTGACCTTTGGCCTGCAGGCACTGCCGGCCCTGGCCGATGACGGGACCAGTGGCGACCCGACCTACCAGATCCAGAATCCACCGGCCTACGCGATGATTGGCGACCTGCTGGTTGCCCGCCCGTTATTGGTGGGTGCGACGTTGGTCGGCTCGGCGGTTTTCGTGGTTTCGCTGCCGTTCACCGTGTTTGGTGGTTTCAAGGGCGTGGGCAAGGCCGGCAAGGCGCTGGTGGTCGACCCCGGCAAGGCGGCATTCGCCCGCTGCCTGGGCTGTACGGCGGAAGGTTTCGACGGCGATCAGTGAGCAGGCGGGCCTACTCGCGGATAAATCCATGGCTGTCGTATGAGCAGTTTGTGGGCCACACCAACCTGTAGGAGCGTGGCTTGCCCGCGAAGAGTTCGCCACGTCTTGCCCGTAACCCTCCCGCCCCGCGCAGGTCTTGGACTATCAGGCCTTGCCAGTAATCTTGCGATACTTGGTCATCAACTCATCCTGGGTTTCCGGGTGAGCTTCATCCAGCGGGATGCAATCCACCGGGCAAACCTGCTGGCACTGTGGTTCGTCGTAGTGGCCGACGCACTGGGTGCACAGGTTCGGGTCGATCACGTAGATCTCTTCGCCCTGGGAAATGGCGGCGTTCGGACACTCGGGTTCGCAGACGTCGCAATTGATGCAATCGTCGGTAATGATCAGGGACATGGGCACTCCGGCCAGGGCGACAGACCCGGGCAACGTAAAAACTGATGTGCCAATTGTGCCGCATTGACGCGCACAGTGCACGCGGGCGCGACGATGCGGGCGTCGTGGGCGTTGTGCGCGGCAGCTTCTGGAAGCTGCCACGCGGGTTTACTTCTTGAAGCGCAGGGTCAGTGCCTCGGCCACCAGCGGGTGGACGAACTTGCTGATATCTCCGCCCAGTGCGGCAATCTCACGGACCAACGTCGAGGAAATGAACGAATAGCGTTCCGATGGCGTGAGGAACAGACTCTCGACCTCCGGTGCCAACTGACGGTTCATGTTCGCCAGCTGGAATTCATACTCGAAGTCCGATACGGCACGCAGTCCGCGCAGAAACACATTGGCGTTCTGCTCTTTGGCAAACTGCGCCAGCAGGGTGGAAAAGCCCATCACTTCGACGTTGGGCAGGTGCCGGGTGACCTCGCGGGCCAACTCCACACGCTGTTCCAGCGGGAAAAGCGGGTTTTTCTTCGGGCTGGCGGCCACGGCAATGATCACGTGGTCGAACAGGCGCGCGGCGCGTTCGACCAGATCGCCATGGCCCTTGGTAATCGGGTCGAAGGTACCTGGGTACAACACTCGGTTCATCGCGTCGTCCTGGCGGGAGTCCGTTGGGGAATCGGATGGTATCGCAGCCTTTCCTGTCGGCCAAGTCAGTGCGTACGGAAGAAAGCCCCATGGACGTTGTGAATATTCCTTTTTTCATGGGGTTTTCAGGCGATCGACCAGGGCTGTCGCCAACTGGGCGGTCAGCCCATACACCGAAAGCTGGGGGTTGGCGCCGATACTGGTGGGAAACAGCGAGCCATCGTGAATCGACAGGTTGCGCAATTGGTGATGACGGCCGAGGCTGTCGGCGACTGCGGTTTTCGGGTCTTCACCCATGGCACAGCCGCCCATCACGTGGGCGCTGCCCAGGCGGGTGCGGTAGGTTTCCAGGCGCAGGCCATCGATCAGTGTCCTGGCCTGGGCGAGCGAACTCACGTACCCGGCATCGGCATGCAACGGCAGCACCGACTGGGCTCCGGCGGCGAACTGGATCTCGGCCATGCTGTGGAACGCCCGACGCAGGCCGTCCCAGGCGTAGGACGAGACCTGGTAGTCGAGTACCGGGCTGCCGTCGCCGCGCAGTTCCACATTGCCGCCCGGGCTGTCCGGGTGAAAACCATCACGCATCAGCGCCAGCATCATGTGGGTGTGTGGCAGTTGTTCCATGCGCAGTGCGCTTTGTGGGCCGAAGCCACCCAGCAGCGTGCTGGCGAGCGCCGGTTGCAGCGGTGGTACTTCCAGTTTGTAGGACATGTGTCCGGTGGTGCCGTCCAGCCATTGGAAATGGTCGGAATAGATCGATTGCGGGGCGCCGTAGTAGGGATTGATCACTTCGCTGAACTGCCCGGCGGAGAAATTCACCAGATGCAGGAAGGTGCGTTTGCCCAGGCGATCGTTCGGGTCCGGCGCCTTGGAGCGCAACAGCAGCCCTGGGCTGTTGATGCCGCCGCCAGCGAGCACGTAGTGCCGGGCCTTGACGGTGATCGTGCGGCCGTTGGGTGCCACGCAGCGTGCATCCATCCCCACGCAGTGCAGGCCGCTGACCTTGTCGCCATCGATCAATAGTCGTTCGGCGCGGGCCAGGTAGAGCAGTTCGCCGCCCTTTTCCAGGGTGGCGGGGATGGTGGTGACCAGCATCGATTGCTTGGCGTTGGTCGGGCAGCCCATGCCGCAGTAGCCGAGGTTCCAGCAGCCGCGTACGTTGCGCGGAATGACCTTCCAGCTGTAGTCGAGCTTTTCGCAGCCGTTGCGCAGCACGTCGTTGTTGGCGTTGGGCGGCATCACCCAGGGGGCGACACCGAGCCGTTGCTCCATTTTCTCGAACCAGGGCGCCATTTCGGCGGCGCTGTGCCCCTTGACGTTGTGCTCCCTGGCCCAGTGTTCGAGGGTCGGTTCGGGTGTGCGGAAGCTCGAGGTCCAGTTGATCAGCGTGGTGCCGCCGACGGCCCGGCCCTGGAGAATGGTAATGGCGCCGTCCTTGCTCATGCGGCCGATACCTTCCTGGTAAAGGCTGGTGTAGGCCTCGTCTTCGAGCATCTTGAAGTCGTCGCTGGTTTTCAGCGGCCCTTCCTCGATCAGCAGGACCTTGTAGCCGGCAGCGCTGAGTATTTCGGCGGTGGTGCCGCCGCCGGCTCCGCTGCCGATGATCGCGACATCGGCTTCCAGGTTCAGGTCCTGCTCCAGCTGTGCGCCGTTATAGGTTTTCCAGCCGCGGGCCAGGCCTTCGCGGAACAGATCGGGTACGGGCATGTGACGCCTCTTTTATTGTTGTTTTGACAGGTGTGGCTGATCGAGGAGGGCTCAGACCTTGGGTGGCCCCGGGTAGCCGCAATGGGCCCAGGATTCGGCGCGGTTGTACCAGGCCATCATCACCAGTTGCAGCAGCGAGGCATGGCCCATGCGCAGCAGGCTCAGGTAGCTGTTTTCCCAGCGATTGAGAAAGGCCCGGATCTGTTCGGTGCTGGCGCTTTCCCAGCCGCCCCAGATTCCCGTCAGCGGTCCACGGGTCAGTCCCATGCCGAGTACGTCGAACAGTTGGCGGGTGAGCTTGAGCATTTCCGGCGAAAGGTGGGCGAGGCTCTTGTCGAGGCTGGCCAGGGTCTGCTCGATGGCGGCTGGCATCTTGTCGGGGCTGACGGCACCTTCGAGCATCACCGGGATCAGCGCCCGCAGGAACGGCAGATCAGCGCTCTGCAGAACGACAAAACTGTTGGCCGGCCCGGCCGCCGAGCAACCACTGAGGCTGGCGGCCAGCCCGGCGGTCGTCAGGAAGGCGCTGGCACACAGGCCGATTTTCAGCAGGCCGCGTCGGGACAGCACGGGAGATTCGGACAGGCTGTAAGTCATTATTGTTATTCACCTGAGCAAGGATGGAAGGTCAGCGAACGAACAACTTCTGGATCAGTTTCTGGATCGATTTGCCGTAGGGCGGGTAGATCAGCCGGGCAGCGTTGAAGCGCTGCTTGGTCAGCACACCCTTGGCCTTGCTGAAGGTCAGGAAACCTTCGTGCCCGTGGTAGTGGCCCATCCCAGAGGGACCGACGCCACCGAATGGCAGGTCTTCCTGGGGCACGTGCAGCAGGGTGTCGTTGAGGCAGACACCCCCCGAGTGGGTTTCGTGGAGGACCCGTTGTTGCTCGCGCTTGTTGTAGCCGAAGTAGTAGAGCGCCAGTGGTCGAGGTCTTTGGTTGATGTAGGCGAAAGCTTCATCAATGCCGTTGTACGGGACGATCGGCAACAGCGGCCCGAAGATTTCGTCCTGCATCAGGGTCATGTCATCGCTGACGTTCAGCAGCAGGCTGTGACCCATGCGGCGTTGTTGGCCTTGGTCGAACAGCGGAATCACCTGCGCGCCCTTGCTGGTGGCGTCGCTGATATAGCCGTTGAGCCGTGCCAATTGTCGGTCGTTGATGATGCTGGTGTAGTCCGGGTTGTCCGCCAGGGTCGGATAGAAGCCGCGTACCGCTTGGCGATAGGCTTCGACGAAGGCGTCTACTCGCTCTTGCGGTACCAGCACGTAGTCCGGGGCCACGCAGGTCTGGCCGGCGTTGAGGGTCTTGCCGAAGGCGATACGTTCGGCGGCGTCCTTGAGGGGAACGTCGCTGGAGACAATCGCTGGCGACTTGCCGCCCAGTTCCAGGGTCACCGGTGTCAGGTGCTCGGCGGCGGCGCGCATCACGTGCTTGCCGATGCTGGTGGCGCCGGTGAACAGCAGGTGATCGAACGGCAGCTTGGAGAAAGCCATGCCGATGTCCACGTCACCGAGGACCACACACACCAGGTCTTCCGGGAATACCCGGCCCAACAGCTCCTTGAGCAGCAGGCCGGTGGCCGGAGTCGATTCGCTGAGCTTGAGCATCACCCGGTTACCCGCCGCGAGGGCGCCGACCAACGGGCCAATGGCGAGAAACAGCGGGTAGTTCCACGGCACGATCACCCCGACCACCCCCAAAGGCTGGTAGATGACCTTGGCCGAGGCCGGTTGAAAGGCCAGGCCGACCTTGCGCCGTGCGGGCTTCATCCAGCCCTTGAGATGTTTGCGTGCGTAATGGATGCCGTGAAGGCTGGGCATCAGTTCGCCGAGCAGTGTCTCGTCGGCGCTGCGGTTGCCGAAGTCGACGCTGATGGCGTCGATGATTGCCTGCCGTTCGTCGCTGAGCAATTGGCGCAGGCTCTCCAGCCACTGCCGGCGTTGCTCGGCCGGCGGCATCGGATGCGCCGCGTAAGCCTGGCGCAGGGCCTGGAATTGATGCTGGAGCTGGCTCAGTTGCTGCTGGGACTCCTGCAGGTAGGCAATTTCGGCAGACATGGTGCGCTCCATTGGGTGTGTTTTTATTTTTAAACAAATGTTTAGAGCTAAAGCTCGAAAATGTCAACAGCCGTGTGCGCCACGAACCGTTTATCCGTCGCGTGATAGGCCGTAAGATGCTGGGCATCGCATTCTTGAAGTAAAGCCGAGTCATGGCCCCACGAATAAAAACCAGCGAGCGCATCGTCCAGAACAGCCTCGACCTGTTCAACCAGCAGGGCGAGCGCAGCGTCAGCACCAATCACATCGCGGCGCACATGGATATTTCGCCGGGCAACCTCTACTACCACTTCCCCAACAAGCAGGCGATCATCGCCGTGCTGTTCGCCGAGTACGAGGCGCTGGTGGACAGCTTCCTGCGCCCGCCTCAGGGCCGCGCCGCGACCATCGACGACAAGCGCTTCTATCTCAAGGCGCTGCTGGCGGCGATGTGGCGCTATCGTTTCCTGCACCGTGACCTTGAACACCTGCTGGAAAGCGATGCCGAGCTGGCGGCGCGTTATCGGCGATTTTCCCAGCGCTGCCTGATCCAGGGACAGTCGATCTACGGTGGTTTCGTCGAAGCCGGGATTCTGGCGATGGACGCGGTGCAGATCGAGTCGCTGACTCTCAATGCCTGGATTGTCCTGACTTCCTGGGTGCGTTTTCTCAGCACCACCCGGGAAAGTGCCAATCACCTGAGTGAAGAGTCGATCAAGCGCGGGGTGTATCAGGTGCTGGTGCTCGAGTCGGGCTTCGTCACGCCCCAGGCCCGTGAGGCCGTCGACAAGTTGCTGAATGAATTTTATGTCCCCCTGGCCAAGGCTCTTGAGGGGGCTTAGGGGTCACCGGTTGGCGTTTATCCACTAACGAGGAATGAGTCATGCCCCTTGCGCAACTGATCAGCCCGCAGCAACTGGCCGAGCGTCAAGCCCGGCCAGGGTTGGTGATCCTGGATTGTCGTTTTGCCCTGGAAGACCCGGACTATGGCCAGCGCAGTTATGCCGAGGGGCATATCGAGGGGGCGCACTTCGCCGATCTGGAGCGTGATCTCAGCGGTCCGGTGACCAAGGGCGTGACCGGGCGCCACCCGCTGCCCGAGCCGGCGGCGCTGGTGGAGCGTCTGCAGGCCTGGGGGATCAGCGCCGACAGTGAAATCGTCCTGTATGACGACGGCCCCGGCATGTACGCGGCCCGAGCCTGGTGGCTGCTGGCGTGGCTGGGCAAGCGCGATGGTGTGTTCATTCTCGATGGCGGCCTGAAAGCCTGGCACGCGGCCGGCTTGCCGCTGAGCCTGAATCCGGCGCCGAGTGGTCGTGGCACGTTCAACGGCACTGCGGACTCTGCGCTGTTGATCAGTGCCGAACAATTGCAACAGCGGCTTGGCCAGCCTTCCATGACCCTGCTGGATGCGCGCGCGTTGCCGCGTTTTCGTGGCGAAGTCGAACCGATCGACCCGATCGCCGGGCATATTCCGGGAGCGCAGTGTGCGGCATTCAATGAAAACCTCGGTGCCGATGGACGGTTCCTGCCGGCCGATCAGCTCAGGCAGCGCTTCGCCGCGAAACTGGGCGATCGCTCCGTGCAGGAACTGGTGGCCTACTGCGGTTCCGGGGTGACCGCGTGCCACAACCTGTTCGCGCTGAGCCTGGCGGGTTATCCCCTGGCGACCCTGTATCCGGGCTCGTGGAGTGAGTGGATCACCGATTCGCAGCGCGCGATCGCTACCGGCGATTGAGTTCCGGGGCTGGCGCTGAAGTCAGAATTGGAAGCAAACCTGTGGGAGCCGGCTTGCTGGCGATTGCGATTCAACCGTCGACCTGTTCGCCAGCTGAAACACTGCCATCGCCAGCAAGCCGGTTCCCACAGGGATTGGCGGTATTGCTTCAGCGCCCGGCCAGCCACTCTGGAATCCGTCGCTCCAGGTAGTAGCCGGGTTTGCCCAGGCTGCCGTCGACGAAGCCGACATGGCCGCCCTTGTCCTGCAGTTCGAACTCGGTGTCCGTTGCCAGCTCGGCCGGCTCCGGCAGGCTGTGGCGGAACACGAAGGGATCGTCCGCCGCCTGGATGATCAACGTCGGCGTGCGGATTGCCCCGAGAAAGTAGCGGCTCGATGCCCGGCGGTAATAGTCTTCGGCATCCCGGTAGCCATGCAGGGGCGCCGTCACCCGGCCATCGAAATCCCAGAAGGTGCGCATCCCCGTCAGCGGGCCGAGGCTGCTGAGGGTCGCCAGCCCATCGACCCGGCCGTCATGCTGGAACTGACGCTGCTTGTCCTTGATGTAGGCGAGCATCTCGCGCATGAAGTGCGCCTGGTAGACCTTGGAAAAACCCTGGCCGATACGGTCTGCACACTGGTCGAGCCGAAACGGCACCGAGACCGCGACGCCCGCCTGCAAGCCACTGTCGCCGGCGCTTTCCCCCAGATGCTTGAGCAGCACATTGCCACCCAGCGAATAACCCACGGCGTAAAGCGCCGCCAGTGGCCGCTTGCTCTTGAGGTGGGCGATGGTCGCGGCCAGGTCTTCGCTGGCGCCGGAGTGATAGCTGCGCGGCAACAGGTTCGGTTCTCCCGAGCAGCCGCGCCAATTCAGCGCGACGCTGGCCCAGCCTTGGGCAGCCAGGGCTTGTTGCATGCCGACGATGTAGGGTGAGTTGGAAGACCCGGTCAGCCCATGCAGGAGCAGCACCAGGGGCACGGTGGCCTCGTGGGGCCCGAACCAGTCGAGATCGAGAAAGTCGCCGTCCTCCAGCCAGAGTCGTTCGCGCTGGCGCTCAAGGACGGTTTTCTTGCGCCAGAGCGGGCCCCATAGGGTTTGCAGGTGAGGGTTGCCCAGGCCGGGAGCCGGGCTGAAACGGTTGGACATGGGCGGTGGTCTGTCTCGTCGAAGGTGCGCCAGGCGGCGCACCCGGTCGGTCGATCAGCCGGCGGCCGGTGCGCTGCGTTGCCATAGCGCATAGTACACCTGGCCGGACTTCTGCTCGCGGTGCAGGCGCCAGTTGCCTGGCAGGGCAAGGGTCGAGGGCGCGGTTTCGCTTTCGGTATAGACCCAGGCGTCGTCGGTCAGCCACTGGCGTTCTTCGAGCAGCGCGCAGACACCCGGCAGCAGGTTCTGGTTGAACGGCGGGTCGAGGAACACCAGATCGAAGGCGGTGGCCGGTTGGGCCTCCAGGTAGCGCAGGGCGTCGGCGGTCTGTACCTGGCCGACGGTGCAGCGTAGCGTCCCCAGGTGCTCACGCAGGTTGGACACGGCAACGTTGCTCGCATCCAGTGCCTGGCCCATGGCGGCGCCACGGGACAACGCTTCGAGGAACAGCGCGCCGCTGCCGGCGAACGGGTCGAGGACCTTGGCCCCGGCGACATACGGCGCCAGCCAGTTGAACAAGGTTTCGCGCACGCGGTCCGGGGTGGGGCGCAACCCGGGAACATCGGGAAAGCTCAAGCGTCGGCTGCGCCATTCGCCGCCGATGATGCGCAGTTTGTTCACCCCGTTATGCGGGTGGGCGGGTTTCTTGCTGGGACGTGATGGGCTGGCCATTAGTGCTCCGGAACCCCGAGCGGTTGCTCGGCGGGTTTGTCAGTCGGCGGCGGCAACGGCTTTTGCGGTACCGTGGGGCCTGCGGTGACGACGATCATCTTGTCGACACTCAGGTGTTTGTCCATGGCGGCCTTGACCTGTTCGACGGTCAGCGCCTGGGTTTGCTGCATGAAGTCTTCCAGGTAGTTCAGCGGCAGGTTGTAGAAACCCATCGCGCCCAACTGACCGACGATATCGCTGTTGCTGGCGGTGGACAGCGGGAAGCTGCCGGCCATTTCGCGCTTGGCGTCATCGAGTTCCTTCTGGGTCGGGCCGGATTTGAGGTAGTCGGCCAACACGTCCTCGACCAGCTTCTGCGTGCCTTCGCTCATTTCGGCGCGGGTCTGCAGGTTGATCATGAACGGCCCGCGGGCCTGCATCGGGCTGAAACCGGAATAGACGCCGTAGGTCAGTCCGCGTTTTTCCCGCACTTCGCTCATCAGGCGGGTGCCGAAACCGCCGCCACCGAGGATCTGGTTACCCAGCGACAGCGCGGCGTAGTCGGGATCGGCGCGGTCGATACCCATCTGGGCCATCAGGATGGTGGTCTGCTTGGAAGGGAATTCGATATGTCCCTTGCTGGCTTGCGGGTCCTTGGCCAGGGCGATCTTCGGCAGTGCCGGGCCTTTGGGCAGGGCCGCCGAAACCTCGGCGGTCAGCGCTTCGGCCTCGCTGCGCGAGAGGTCGCCGACCAGGGCGATCACCACGTTGCCGGCGGCGTAGGCCTTGGCGTGGAAGGCGCGCAACTGGGCGACGGTGATCGGCGGCATGCTTTTCGCCGTGCCTTCGCTGGGGTGGCCGTAGGGATGGTCGCCGTACAGGCGCTGGGACAGGTCCAGACTCGCCAGCTTACCGGGGTTCTGCTTCTGGAACTCGAAACCGGCCAGCAGCTGGTTCTTGATCCGGGCCAGGGAGTCGGCCGGGAAGGTCGGTTTGCCGACCACCTGGGCGAACAGCTTCAGGGCCGGCTCACGCTTGTCGGCGGCACTCAGGCTGCGCAGCGAGGCGATCGCCATGTCCTTGTAGGAGCCGTTGCCGAAATCCGCACCGAGGCCTTCGAAGCCCTGGGCGATGTCGCCGACATCCTTGCCGGCCACCCCTTCGTTGAGCATGGCGTTGGTCAGCGTGGCCAGGCCCGGGGTCTTGCCGTCCTGGCTGCTGCCGGCGGCGAAGGTCAGGCGCAGGTCGAACATCGGCAGTTCGTGGGCCTCGACGAACAGCACCCGGGCGCCTTCGGCGGTATTCCAGGTTTGTACGTTCAGGCTGCGCCGGGCGGGCGCCTTGTCGTCCAGTTCGCTCAGCGATTGCAACTTATGGCCCGACTTGGCCTCCTCCAGAGCCTGGCCGGCCTGGGCGCTGGACAGGCCTAGCAGGGGCAGGCCGAAGCTGCCGACGGCGACAATCAGGGCCAGGCCGGGCAGGGTGAAACGCGAACCCTTGGGCTTGCTCATGGGCGGGTTTCCTCGGGCAGTACATGGGCGACGCTGAGACGTTCGCGGGTGAAGTAGGTGCGGGCGGCCTTCTGGATGTCTTCCGGCGTCACGCTTTGCAGGTCGGCCAGTTCGCTGTCCATCAGTTTCCAGGACAGGCCGACGGTTTCCAATTGGCCGATGGCGGTGGCCTGGCTGGTGATCGAGTCGCGCTCGTAGACCAGTCCGGCGATGACCTGGGCGCGTACACGTTCAAGTTCTTCGGCGGTAGGTGGCTTGGTCTTGAGCTGGTCCAGCAGGCGCCAGAGACCGGCCTCGGCGTTGGCCAGGGTTTTCTTCTTCTGTGCATTTGGCGTCGCCGACAGAGTGAAGAGACTGTCGCCACGGGTGTAGGCGTTGTAGCTGGCCGAACCACCGGAGATCAACTCTTCGCCGCGCTCCAGTTGGGAGGAGAGGCGGGCACTGTAGCCGCCATCGAGCAGCGCGGCGATCAGGCGCAGGGCATTGACCGAACGTGGGTCCTGGGCGGTGGCGATGCTCGGTACGTTGAAGCCGAGCATCAGGCTCGGCAACTGGGTCTTCACGTGCAGGGTGATCTGCCGTTCGCCGGGCTCATCCAGTTCGCGCGGGATCTTCGCCGGTGGCGTGTCGCGCCGGGGGATCGCGCCGAAGTAGCGCTGTGCCAGGGTTTTCACCTCGTCCGGGGTGACGTCGCCGACGACCACCAGGGTCGCGTTGTTCGGCACGTACCAGGCCTGGTACCAGTGGCGTAGTTCCTCGACTTTCATGCGGTCGAGGTCGGCCATCCAGCCGATGGTTGGCGTGTGGTAGCCGCTGGCCGGGTAGGCCAGCGCCTTGAAGCGCTCGAAGGCCTTGCCCATCGGCTTGTCCTCGGTGCGCAGGCGGCGTTCTTCCTTGATCACCTCGATCTCGCGGCTGAACTCGTCGGCCGGCAGGCGCAGGCTGGCCATGCGGTCGGCTTCCAGTTCGAAGGCCACGCCCAGGCGGTCACGGGCCAGGACCTGGTAATAGGCGGTGTAGTCGTCGCTGGTGAAGGCGTTTTCCTCGGCACCCAGATCCCGCAGGATCAGCGAGGCCTCGCCGGGGCCGACCTTCTCGCTGCCCTTGAACATCATGTGTTCCAGTGCGTGGGACAGGCCGGTCTGGCCCGGGGTTTCGTAGCTCGAACCGACCTTGTACCAGACCTGCGACACCACCACGGGCGCACGGTGGTCTTCGCGGACCACGACCTTCAGGCCGTTGTCGAGGGTGAATTCGTGGGTCGGTTGCGGATCGGCGGCCAGCGCCGTGAGCGGTAGGCAAAGCGTGCTGAGCAACAGGCCGGCAGCGCGGCGGGCTAGAGCATTCATTCGTTCTTAAACCTGTAGGACTGCCCGCTGGGTTTAGCGTCGGCGGGCGAGGAGGTGCTAGGATACTGATCCGTTTTACTGGCGGCCACGTCTATCCGGTTCCTGTGCTGCGTGCCAGGCCCGAAAAGGCTGTATGGGTCAACGGTCGAAACCCGCGCTCTGACTCTGCAGATCGTGGTGTTTTCGCCGATTTTGCCGTTCCAGATCTTCGTTTGGCGTCTGACTTGAGAGAAGTTTGATCTTCTCGACAAAATGTTGCGCGTGAACAAGCGGGTTAAATCGCAGTCTGTTCTGCATCGAATATCATTTGCCGACGTGCCTATGGCGCGTTGCTACCTTGAGATAGCCGTCCTCCATGTTTGGTTCCAACGACGACAAGAAGACACCAGCTGCGGCTGGCGAGAAAAAAGGCCTGTTCGGATGGCTGCGCAAAAAGCCGCAGGAAACCGTCGTCGAACAGCCGCCCGTCCAGCCTGAGGTGGCGCCAGCGCCGCTAGCCGAAACGGCTCCGGTTGCCGTCGAGCCGCCAGCGACCAGCGAGCCGCTGCGCGAGCAGTCTGCTGCCGAGGTTGCTCCAGCCCTCGCGCCATGGCCAGAGTTGCCGGTGGCTGAAGAGCCGGTGGCGCTGGTCGAAGATGTCCAGGCCGAGCATGTCGTGCCGCCCATTCCACCGGCAGCCGTTGCTGAACCGGTCGTGTCTGCGCCGCAGATCGTCGAAGCGGCACCTGCACCTGCACCAGTCGTGGTCGAGGCGCCAGCGCCAGTGGTTCCTGCGGTGGTCGAGCCGGTGCCTGCTCCCGTATCCGCGCCGGTCGTGGCTGTTGAGCCCGTGGTGGCCGAACCGGTCGTCGAAGCACCGGTCCAGCCAGCCGCTGCGGAGCTCAAGACCGGCTTCTTCGCCCGTCTCAAGCAAGGCCTGTCCAAGACCAGTGCCAGTATCGGCGAAGGCATGGCCAGCCTGTTCCTCGGCAAGAAGGCCATCGACGATGAGCTGCTCGAAGAGTTGGAAACCCGCCTGCTGACCGCCGACGTCGGTGTCGAGGCCACTGGCGTGATCATCCGCAGCCTGACCCAGAAGGTCGCCCGCAAGCAGTTGACCGACAGCGATGCACTGTACAAATCGTTGCAGGAAGAGTTGGCGGCGATGCTCAAGCCGGTCGAGCAGCCATTGCAGATCGACTCGCAGCACAAGCCTTACGTAATCCTGGTGGTCGGCGTCAACGGCGCTGGCAAGACCACCACCATCGGCAAGCTGGCCAAGAAGCTGCAGCTCGAAGGCAAGAAAGTCATGCTGGCCGCTGGCGACACCTTCCGGGCTGCGGCGGTGGAGCAGTTGCAGGTCTGGGGCGAGCGCAATCAGATTCCGGTGATCGCCCAGCACACCGGTGCCGATTCGGCTTCGGTGATCTTCGACGCGGTGCAGGCGGCCAAGGCCCGTGGCATCGATGTCTTGATCGCCGACACCGCCGGTCGCCTGCACACCAAGGACAACCTGATGGAGGAGCTGAAGAAGGTCCGTCGGGTGATTGGCAAGCTCGATGAGCACGCGCCTCATGAGGTGCTGCTGGTGCTCGACGCGGGTACCGGGCAGAACGCGATCAATCAGGCCAAGCAATTCAACCAGACGGTCCAACTGACCGGCCTGGTATTGACTAAGCTCGATGGCACCGCCAAGGGCGGGGTGATCTTCGCGCTGGCCAAGCAGTTCGCTGTGCCGATCCGTTATATCGGGGTGGGCGAAGGCATCGACGATCTGCGGACCTTCGAGGCCGAACCCTTTGTCCAGGCTCTTTTCGCCGAGCGGGAGCGTTCATGATTCGTTTCGAACAGGTCGGTAAACGCTATCCGAACGGTCACGTCGGCTTGCATGAGCTGAGCTTTCGAGTTCGTCGTGGCGAGTTCTTGTTCGTCACCGGTCACTCCGGTGCCGGTAAAAGCACCTTGCTGCGCCTGTTGCTGGCGATGGAGCGGCCGACCTCCGGCAAGCTGCTGCTGGCCGGCCAGGACCTGGGCCAGATCAGCAATGCGCAGATTCCGTTTCTGCGCCGGCAGATCGGCGTGGTGTTCCAGAACCACCAACTGCTGTTCGACCGTACGGTGTTCAATAACGTCGCCCTGCCGTTGCAGATTCTGGGGTTGTCCAAGGTCGAGATCGCCAAACGGGTGGATTCGGCCCTGGAGCGCGTGGCGCTGTCGGACAAGGCCGAGCTGTACCCCGGCGACCTGTCCACCGGCCAGCAACAGCGTGTCGGTATCGCCCGGGCCATCGTTCACCGCCCGGCACTGCTGCTTGCCGACGAACCGACCGGTAACCTTGACCCGCGGTTGGCGGCGGAGATCATGGGGGTGTTCGAGGACATCAACCGCCTGGGCACCAGCGTGCTGATCGCCAGTCACGACCTGGCCCTGATCGCCCGCATGCGCCATCGCATGCTGACCTTGCAACGCGGCCGATTGATCGGCGATGGGGAGGCTGGTGTATGAGTGCGACCCGTAGCCCGAAAGTGGCCGAGCGCGTGGCTCCGAAAGCCTCTGACGCGCCACCACCGAAGAAAAAACGCGACGAAGACGACGGTCCGGACTTCGGTACCCTGCTGCGTGCCTGGATCGAAAACCATCGCGCCAGCCTGGCGGACAGCCTGCGGCGGCTGGGCAAGCATCCGATCGGCAGCTTCTTCACCTGCATGGTGATGGCGGTGGCCCTGAGCCTGCCGATGGGGCTGTCGCTGCTGCTGAACAATGTCGAACGCCTGGGCGGTTCCTGGCAGCGTGCGGCGCAGATTTCGCTGTACCTGCAACTGGATGCCAGCTCGAGCGAAGGTGAGAGCCTGAGCGAGCAGATCAAGGCCATGCCTGGCGTGGCCGATGCCGAATTCATCAGCAAGGAAAAGGCGCTGGACGAGTTCCAGCAGCAGTCCGGGCTGGGTGAGGCGCTCAAGGAGTTGCCGCAGAATCCGTTGCCGGGTGTGGTGCTGGTGACGCCGGACGAAGTCGACAAGCCGGCGCTGGAAGCCTTGCGCCAGCGTCTGGCCGAGCTGCCCAAGGTGCAGCAGGCGCAGTTGGATCTGGTCTGGGTCGAGCGTTTGGCGGCGATTCTCAAGCTCGGCGACAAGTTTGTCTTCGGTCTGACGGTGTTGCTGGTGTCCGCATTACTTTTGGTGATAGGCAATACCATTCGTCTTCATATTGAAAACCGCCGCACCGAGATAGAAGTGATTAAACTGGTGGGCGGCACCGATAGCTATGTGCGTAGGCCCTTTCTGTACATGGGCGCGCTTTATGGCTTTGGCGCGGGGATTCTGTCCTGGGGCGTCCTGGCGTTCGGTCTGGACTGGCTGAACGAAGCGGTAGTCGGGCTCGCGGGCCTCTACGGCAGCGATTTTGCTCTGACGGGTGTCCCTGTCGCCGATGGTCTGTCGCTCTTGCTTGGCGCCGTGTTGTTGGGGTATATCGGTGCGTGGATTGCGGTCGCACGGCACCTGCGGGAGCTGGCACCGAAGTAATTGAACCAATTAATGTCAAATTAATGTGTTTTTGTTGGTATTGACCGTAGTAGCGGTTCGAGGAACTTGTTCTGCGGTTCCCGGTCAATTTTCGCAGTGCTTCACTGCACGAGTCATGTGAGTCGGAGGTTTTTTCGTATGACCACTTCTTTGCAACCTGCTTATGCGTTGGTCCCGGGTGCGAACCTGGAGGCCTACGTCAACACGGTGAACAGCATTCCGCTGTTATCGCCGGAGCAGGAGCGTGAACTGGCCGAGAGTCTCTACTATCAGCAGGATCTCGAGGCCGCTCGGCAAATGGTGCTGGCCCACCTGCGTTTCGTCGTCCATATCGCGCGTAGCTATTCCGGCTACGGCCTGGCCCAGGCTGACCTGATCCAGGAAGGCAACGTCGGTCTGATGAAGGCCGTGAAGCGCTTCAACCCGGAAATGGGTGTGCGCCTGGTGTCGTTTGCCGTGCACTGGATCAAGGCGGAAATCCACGAGTTCATCCTGCGCAACTGGCGGATCGTCAAGGTGGCGACCACCAAGGCCCAGCGCAAGCTGTTCTTCAACCTGCGCAGCCAGAAGAAACGTCTGGCCTGGTTGAACAACGAGGAAGTCCACCGTGTGGCGGAAAGCCTGGGTGTCGAGCCGCGTGAAGTGCGCGAGATGGAAAGCCGGCTGACCGGCCAGGACATGGCGTTCGATCCGGCGGCAGAAGCCGACGATGACAGCGCGTTTCAGTCCCCGGCCAACTACCTGGAAGACCATCGTTACGACCCGGCGCGTCAGCTGGAGGATGCCGACTGGAGCGAGAACTCCAACAGCAACCTGCACGAGGCCCTGGAAGTCCTGGACGAGCGTAGCCGCGACATCCTCTACCAGCGCTGGCTGGCGGAAGAGAAAGCCACGCTGCACGACCTGGCGCAGAAGTACAACGTTTCGGCCGAGCGGATTCGCCAGTTGGAAAAGAGTGCGATGAACAAGCTGAAGCTGTCGATTGCTGCCTAAGCCTTCGCTGCAATGAAAAACGCCCCGACTTGTTCGGGGCGTTTTTGTTTGGTGTGCCGGTGCGCGGGTTGTTCAGCGCTTGGCGGGTTTATGCAGTCCGACCAGGCACCACGGTAACCCGGCTATCGCGCCCAGGGCGCCTTGCGTGAATCGTTCAGCCCAGCCAGATACCCGGTGCCGCCCAGCTGGCTCATCTGCTGGCGAATCCAGCCCGCCCGCCGCGCCACGTAGGTGCTCGGATGGCTGGCGCTCCATTCCCGCGGATTGGGCAGCACCGCCGCCAGCAAACTGGCCTGCTGATGCGACAGGGCCGCCGCGCTGACACCGAAATGATGCCGCGCCGCCGCTTCCGCGCCGAACACGCCGTCGTCCCACTCCACGCTGTTCAGATACACCTCGAGAATCCGCTGCTTGGGCCACAGTGTCTCGATCAGCACGGTGAACCAGGCTTCCAGTCCCTTGCGCAGATAGCTGCGGCCGGACCAGAGGAACAGGTTCTTTGCCACCTGCTGGCTGAGGGTGCTGGCGCCACGGATCGAACCGCCGAGCTCGTTGTGCTGGAGGGCCGCCTGGATCGCGTCGAAGTCGAAGCCCCAGTGTTCCGGAAACTTCTGGTCTTCGCCGGCCATGACCGCGACCTTGAGTTCGTCGCTGATCTGGTCCCAGGGTTTCCAGGTCCGTTGCAGGTCGATCGGCTGGCCGTCGGTCCACGATTCGATCTTGCGCTCGACCATCAGCGCCGTTCCCGGTGGTGGCACCCAGCGAAACAGCAGCACCAGCAGGATGCTGGCGATGGCGAACCATTTCAGGGCGGTCAGCAGGCGACGGAAAAGGAACTGCAGCATAGAGATGGCTTGGCCGGGGCGTAGGAGCGGGCCATTATACAGACCCTGTGCCCACTGAATGGAGTTCGTCATGCTACGTGGTTTTCTGCTGCTTGCCGCGTTTTTCGGTTTCACCGGCGTTGCCCTCGGGGCCTTTGCCGCCCACGGCCTGAAAAACCGCCTGAGCGCCGACTACCTGGCGATCTTCCACACCGGCGTCACCTACCAGTTGGTACATGCCCTGGCGCTGTTCGGTGTGGCGCTGCTGGCTGCGCACGTCCCCGGGCGGCTGGTGACCTGGGCCGGCTCGGCATTTACCGTCGGCATCCTGCTGTTCTCCGGCAGCCTATACCTGCTGACCCTCAGCGGCGTGAGCAAGTTGGGCATCATCACGCCGTTCGGTGGTCTGGCCTTTCTCGTCGGCTGGTTCTGCCTGGGCCTGGTTGCCTGGCGCCTGAGCGGACCGCTGGGGCCGTATTAAAGACGAATGGCTTGGGTCGCCTGGACTGATCGGGCTAGAATATTGGCCCCTAAAAAATGATGGCAGCCCGGCGCATGCGCATTCAATTGAACGGCGAATCCTTTGAACTGCCCGACGGCGAAACCGTCGCGGCGTTGCTGACCCGCCTCGACCTGGTCGGGCGGCGAGTGGCGGTCGAGTTGAACCTGGATATCGTCCCGCGTAGCCAGCACGCCGAGACCGCCCTGCGTGAAGGCGATCAGGTCGAAGTGGTACATGCCATCGGCGGCGGTTAGTCCGTCCCGATTTCACGCCCTGATCCACCCAGCAAGCCCTGAACCCTTCAAGAGGATGTGTGCATGAGCACTGTTCGTAGCGACAAGCCCTTCGTGCTGGCCGGCCGTACCTACCAATCCCGCCTGCTGGTCGGCACCGGCAAATACCGCGATATGGAAGAAACCCGCCTGGCCATCGAGGCCTCGGGTGCCGAGATCGTCACCGTCGCGGTGCGCCGGACCAACCTCGGCCAGAACCCGGGCGAGCCGAACCTGCTGGATGTGCTGCCGCCGGATCGCTACACCATCCTGCCGAACACCGCCGGTTGCTACGACGCCATCGAGGCCGTGCGTACCTGCCGCCTGGCCCGTGAGCTGCTGGACGGCCACAAGCTGGTCAAGCTGGAAGTGCTGGCGGACCAGAAGACCCTGTTCCCCAACGTGATCGAGACCCTCAAGGCCGCCGAAGTGCTGGTCAAGGAAGGTTTCGACGTGATGGTCTACACCAGCGATGATCCGATCATCGCCCGCCAGTTGGCGGAAATCGGCTGCATCGCGGTCATGCCGCTGGCCGGCCTGATCGGTACCGGGCTGGGTATCTGCAACCCCTACAACCTGCAGATCATCCTGGAAGAAGCGAAGATCCCGGTGCTGGTGGATGCCGGTGTGGGCACTGCCTCCGACGCCACCATCGCCATGGAACTGGGCTGTGAAGCGGTTCTGATGAACTCGGCCATCGCCCATGCCCAGCAACCGATCCTGATGGCCGAGGCGATGAAGCACGCCATCCTTGCCGGTCGCCTGGCCTATCTCGCCGGCCGCATGCCGAAAAAACTCTATGCCAGCGCGTCCTCGCCGCTGGATGGTCTGATCAAGTAAGAGCCTTTGATGACTGAATCGAACGAAACGCCAATCCACACGGAAGAAGGCGAAGAGCGCCAACACCGCCGTATCAAGAGTTTTGTGATGCGTGCCGGGCGCATGACCGAAGGTCAGCAGAAGGGCCTGGAGCAGGGTGGGCCGCTGTTCATCCTGCCGCTGGCTGATGCGCCGGTGGATTTCGATCAGGTGTTTGGCCGCTCTGCGCCGCGCTCGTTGGAAATCGGCTTCGGCATGGGTCACTCCCTGCTGGAGATGGCGGCGGCTGCGCCGGATCAGGACTTCATCGGTGTCGAAGTGCACCGTCCGGGGGTGGGGGCGTTGCTCAATGGCGTACTGACCCAGGGCCTGAAGAACCTGCGGGTCTATGACTGCGACGCCATCGAAGTGCTCAACCGCTGCGTGGCGGACAACAGCCTGGACCGGCTGATGCTGTTTTTCCCCGATCCATGGCACAAGAGCCGGCATCACAAGCGCCGTATCGTCCAGGCGTCCTTCGCCGAACTGGTGCGCAGCAAGTTGAAGGTTGGTGGCATTCTGCACATGGCGACCGACTGGGAGCCGTATGCCGAGTACATGCTGGAAGTGATGAACGTCGCGCCGGGTTATCGCAACCTGGCGGAAGACGGCAAGTGCGTGCCGCGTCCGGCCGAGCGGCCGATCACCAAGTTCGAGCGCCGTGGCGAGCGCCTTGGGCACGGTGTGTGGGACCTGAAGTTCGAAAAGCTGGCCTGACACCCCTTGTGGGAGTGACGTGATACGAGTGGGAGCCGGCTTGCTGGCGATAGCGATCTGACAGTCGACATTTTTAGCGACTGACACGCCACTATCGCCAGCAAGCCGGCTCCCACAACGTGATCGATTTTGCAGTTATAGCGGTATCAGGCACTCAACGCCTATCCGCCACCACCCCGATCAGGATCAACACCACCAACAGCACCGGCGCCAGGCTGTAGTTGTTGAACTGGCTCAATCCCCGCACCACCCAGGGCGTGGCGTAGATCAGCGCCAGGCCGCTGCCGATCATGCACAGCAGGGCCATCAGCGGCACACGCAGGGCGCCGGCGATGCTGCCCAGGCGCTGGTCGACCCAGGCCTTGAGATCCGCCCCGAACAGCACCAGCAGGCATCCCACCAGCGCCAGGGAAATTTCCGATAGGTTGCTGCGGCTCCAGCGCGATACCGTGGCAAGCAGGCCGAGTATCAGATCCATGGGGTTTCCTTAGGTCAAAAAGTGTTGCAGCAGGTCATTGAGGAACAACTGTCCGCGAGCGGTCGCAACCAGTCGTGTCGGTTCGACCTGCAACAGGCCGCTTTGTTCTGCCTCGGCCCGCCCTTCGTTCAAGCTGTCGAGACCAAGCCCGGTGCGTTGCGCAAACAAGACCGCGTCGACGCCTTCGGTCAGGCGCAGGGCGTTCATCAGGAACTCGAACGGCAGCTCGTCGTTGTCCAGGGCCTTCTGCCCGGCCTGGAAGTGCTTGGCGGGGTTCAGGTAGTCCTTGGGCAGGCGGGTTTTCCAGGTGCGCACGATACGCCCGTCCGGGTGACTGAGCTTACCGTGGGCGCCAGCACCGATACCGATGAAGTCGCCGAAGCTCCAGTAGTTCAGGTTGTGCCGTGCCGCTCGGCCGGGCTGGGCGTAGGCCGACACCTCGTACTGGGCGTAGCCATGCTCGGCCAGCAGGGCCTGGCCGGCTTCCTGGATGTCCCACAGGGTGTCGTCTTCCGGCAGCGTCGGCGGCTGGTTCCAGAACACCGTGTTCGGTTCCAGGGTCAGTTGGTACCAGGACAGATGCGTCGGTTTCAACGCGATGGCCTGGCGCAGATCGCCCAGGGCGTCTTCCAGAGACTGGTCGGGCAGGCCGTGCATCAGGTCCAGGTTGAAGTTGTCGAAGCCGGCCTGGCGCGCCATGTCCGCTGCCCGCATGGCTTCGCCGCCGCTGTGGATGCGGCCGAGGGCCTTGAGCTTGTCTTCCTGGAAACTCTGGATGCCGATCGACAGGCGATTGATGCCCAACTGCCGGTAGGCGGTGAACTTCTCCTGCTCGAAGGTTCCAGGATTCGCCTCCAGAGTGATTTCGATGTCGTCGGCGAACGGGATGCGTGCCTCGACCCCCTTGAGCAGCCGTCCCAGCGCCTGGGGGCTGAACAGGCTCGGCGTGCCACCACCGAAGAAAATCGAACTCAACTCGCGACCATACGCGGCTGGCAAGTCTTGTTCGAGATCGGCCAGCAGCGCATCGACGTACTCTTCTTCCGGCAACTCCGGGCTGGCGGCGTGGGAGTTGAAGTCGCAGTACGGGCATTTGCGCACGCACCAGGGAATATGGATGTACAGCGCCAGGGGCGGCAACTGCGGCAAGGCTGCCCGAGGAGGTTGCGCGCCACCGTGGATCAGCGGCAGCGCGGAGGAAGTCCGGGTCATTTCAGGCCCAGGCGTTGCCGCAGCAGGACCATGGCACGGGCGCGATGGCTGAGTTGATTCTTTTCCACGGGATTCAGCTCGGCGCTGGAGCAGTCGCGCTCCGGCACCCAGAACAGCGGGTCGTAGCCGAAACCGTGCTCGCCGCTGGCGGCGGTGAGGATGCGGCCATGCCAGAGGCCTTCGCAGAGGATCGGCAGCGGGTCGTCTGCGTGCCGTACCAACGCCAGCACGCAGACGAACTGTGCGCCCCGTTCGGCTTCAGGCACATCCTTGAGGGCTTCGAGCAGCTTGGCATTGTTCGCCGCATCGCCCTTGCCATCGGCATAGCGGGCCGAATAGATGCCCGGTGCGCCGCCGAGGAAGTCCACCGCCAGGCCCGAGTCGTCGGCCAGCGCCGGCAGGCCGGAGATGCGCGCGGCATTGCGGGCCTTGAGGATGGCGTTCTCGACGAACGACAGGCCGGTTTCCTCAGGTTCGACGCTGCTGAACTCGCCGATCGAGCGCAATTGCACCGACTCGCCGAGCATCGCCTGCAGTTCCTTGAGTTTGCCAGCGTTATGGCTGGCCAATACCAATTGGGTGAAGTTCATCATTCGCCTGGGAAAAGCTCTTGGTTGAAACTGAAGGTATGGGTTTGCCCGCCGCTGGTGACCGCGATCTCGAAGGTCCGATTCTCCTGCTGGGGCACCGGGAACTGGGCGATGTAGTAGACCGCGCCGGGCTCGGTGATCTGCTTGAAGCTCAGCGGCAGACGCTTGTTGGTCAGGTCTTTGACAGCACCGCTGACCTGGGCCACCACCGGTTTGCCGGCCTTGAGTACCGCGACGTTGATCACGCCCTGGTTCTTGCTGCGCACCAGTTCGGTCGCCTGGGCGATGTCCGGTTGCAGGTAGGTGGAGTTGAGCGTGTTGTAGTGCACGGTGATATCACCGAACACTTCCTGGCGCTCGCCCTTGATGGCGTCGGCGGCCATGGCCGACAGGCCCAGGCAGGCGCTCAACAGAAAAATCGCCAGACGTCCCATGATCATCCTCCTCGAACCCTCGTGATTCATATCGCGATCTTGTGCTCCAGCAGGCCAGGGCTGCTGACGCGGTAGATACCGATTTCTCCCAACAGATTAGGCCATAGCTTACTGGCCCACCCGTGACGGTGCTGTTGATCCACCGCAAGCCGATCGATGACCCTGGCCTGGCGCTCGCGGCACAGCTCTTCGAAGTCTTCGAAGGTGCAGAAGTGAATGTTCGGCGTGTTGTACCAGGTGTACGGCAGGAACTCGGAAACCGGCATGCGACCCTTGCTCGCCAGGTACCAGCGGCAGCGCCAGTGGCCGAAGTTGGGGAAGGTGATGATGCACTGGCGCCCGACTCGGAGCATTTCGTCGAGAATCTTGTCCGGGTAGTGCACGGCTTGCAGGGCCTGGGTCATGACCACGATATCGAAGCTGTTGCTGGCGAAGTTGCCCAGGCCCTTGTCCAGGTCCTGTTCGATGACGTTGATGCCCTTGGCCACGCAGGCGGCGATGTTGTCCGCGTCGTTTTCCAGGCCGTAGCCGGTGACCTGCTTGTTATCGCGCAGCCAGCTCAGCAGTTCGCCGTCGCCGCAACCCAGGTCAAGTACGCGGCTGCCAGCGGGGATCCAGTCTTGGATGATTTCCAGGTCGGCTCTCATGGGGTCCTCACAGCGCTATTCGGTTCATGTAGTTGCCGAACGCCTGCAGGTAACGCGGGATCGGGATCAGGAAGGCATCGTGGCCTTGCGGGGCGTCGATTTCCAGGTAGCAGACGTCCTTGCGCGCGGCCATCAGCGCATCCACCAGTTCCCGCGAGCGGGCCGGCGAGAAGCGCCAGTCGGTGGTGAACGACATCACGCAGAAGCTGGCCTTGGCGTCGGCGAAGGTCTTCGCCAGGTCGTTGTCGAAATTGGCCGCGGGGTCGAAGTAGTCCAGGGCCTTGGTCATGACCAGGTAGGTATTGGCGTCGAAACGTCCGGAAAATTCCTCGCCCTGGTAGCGCAGATAGCTTTCGACCTGGAACTCGACACTGTGGAAGTCGTAGTTGAGCTTGTCGCTCTTGAGCCCGCGGCCGAATTTTTCGCCCATGGAGTCGTCGGAGAGGTAGGTGATATGCCCGACCATTCGCGCCAGCATCAACCCGCGCTTGGGAATCACGCCGTGTTCCTGGAAAGAGCCGCCGTGGAATTCGGGGTCGGTGAGGATCGCCTGGCGTGCGACTTCGTTGAAGGCGATGTTCTGCGCCGACAGCTTGGGCGCCGAGGCGATGGCGACGCAATGGCGAACGCGATCCGGGTAGGTGATGGTCCATTGCATGGCCTGCATGCCACCAAGGCTGCCGCCGACCACTGCGGCCCATTGGCCGATACCGAGGCGATCGGCAAGGCGCGCCTGGCTGTGCACCCAGTCTTCCACGGTCAGTACCGGGAAGTCGGCGCCGAAGGGTTTGCCGGTCTCCGGGTTGAGACTGCTCGGGCCGGTGGAACCGTTGCAGCCGCCAAGGTTGTTCAGGCTGACCACGAAGAACTTGCGGGTATCGATCGGCTTGCCGGGGCCGATGCAGCTATCCCACCAGCCGGGCTTGCGGTCTTCAGCGCTGTGGTAGCCCGCCGCGTGATGATGGCCGGACAGGGCGTGACAGATCAGCACCGCGTTGCTCGCCGTGGCGTTGAGGGTGCCGTAGGTTTCGTAGATCAGGTCGTAGGCCGGCAGGGAGCGACCACAGGCCAGGGCCAGGGGCTCGCTGAAGTGTGCCGTTTGCGGCACGACCAGCCCGACGGAATCGTGGGGAAAGACAGTGGACATCGACCCTGCTCACGCTTGAATGAGGCGTAAGTCTAATGAGCGGGGGGATCAGCGGCAAGCAGCGCGGGCCGTGCCTGCTGGGGAGCGAATCTTGTGGGAGCCGGCCAGCCGGCTCCCACAAGGGCAAGTTGCCTTGCAGTGGTGCATCAGATCAGGCGGAACAGCACTTCAGGCATGCCGCTCATCACCGCCAGCGGCGGGATCACGTAGCTCTGCAGCAACTGGATCACCAGGAAGGCCAGGATTGGCGAGATATCCAGGCCACCGAGGTTCGGCAGGATCTTGCGAAAGGGCGCCAGCACCGGCTCGCTGATCTGGTACACCAGCTCGGCCGCCGGGCTTTGGCTGCTGGGTGCGACCCAGGAGAGGATCACGCTGATGATCATGGCGAAGAAGAACACCTTGAGGAACAGCGAGGTGATACCGATGATCGCCCAGATCAGCAGGTAGCCGATATGGCCGGTCATGCCGTAGCTGAGCAGCAGGATCACCGCCATCAGCAGCATCTGCACGATGATCGCCAACACCAGCGAGGACATGTCCAGGCCGAACAGGCTCGGGATCACCCGGCGCATCGGCTTGAGCAGCGGCTGGGTGGCCTTCACGGTGAATTGGCAGAGCGGGTTATAGAAGTTGGCCCGTACCAGTTGCAGGATGAAGCGCAGCAGCACCACCAACAGATACAGGCTGCCCAGGGTTTGAATGACAAAAATGGCAGCGCTATTGAGTGCGAACATCAAGTAGTTCCTCGATTACTGACCGAGTTGCTCGGCCATTTCGGCCGAACGCTGGGCGGCGGCGGCGAGCGCCTTTTCTACCAGGGCTTCGAAGCCACCGGCCTGGAATGTTTTGATTGCGGCTTCCGTGGTGCCGGCCGGGGAGGTTACCCGACGACGCAGCTCGGCGGCATCCACATCGCTGGCGACCGCCATGTGCGCGGCGCCCAGAGCGGTCTGCTGGCTCAGTTGGATGGCGATGTCACGCGGCAGGCCGAGTTTTTCACCGGCGGCGGTCATGGTCTCGATCAGCAGGAAGAAGTACGCCGGGCCGCTGCCGGATACGGCGGTGACCGCATCCAACTGCTGTTCTTCGTCGAGCCACAGGGCCGAGCCGACGGCCGCCAGCAGGGTCTGTGCCTGCTGGCGCTGTTCGGCGGATACCTGGCGGGTGGCGTACAGGCCGCTGACGCCCTTGCGCAGCAGCGACGGCGTGTTGGGCATGCAGCGCACCAGCGGTTGCTCGCCGAGCCAGTTGTTCAGGCTGGCGCAGGTGATGCCGGCGGCGATGGATACCACCAGCTGGTTGGGCTTGAGGCTGGGACGCAGGGCTTCGCACACGGCTTTCATGGCCTGTGGCTTGACTGCCAGCACCACCACATCGGCTCCCTGGACGGCCTCGGCGTTGTCGGCAAATACTTCGATACCGTGCTCGGCCGCAACCCGTGCACGGGTCTCGGCTCCCGGATCGCTGGCGCGAAGCAATGCGGCATCCAGGCCCTCGGCGCGCAAACCGCCGATCAGGCTGGCTGCCATGTTGCCGGCGCCGATGAAGGTGATTCGGTTCTTGCTCATGCTGGATCCTTAGAACGAGAGTGTGGGGCCCTTTCAGGCCTGGCCGTAGTCGCGGGCGCCAAACAGGGCGGTACCGATCCGCACCCAGGTGGCGCCTTGGGCAATGGCCGACTCGAGGTCATGGCTCATGCCCATGGAAAGTGTGTCGAGCGGCAGATCGAGGCGTTCCTGCAAGGTTCGCACGCTGGCGAACGCGGCGTCTTGTGCGGCACGTTCCTGGGTCGGTTCGGGGATCGCCATCAGGCCGCGCAGTGTCAGGTTCGGCAGGGCGCTGATGGCCGCCGCCAGGGCCGGCAGGTCGGCCGGGGTGCAGCCGGACTTGCTGTCCTCGCCGCTGACATTGACCTGAATGCAGATGTTCAGCGGCGGCAGGTCGGCCGGACGCTGTTCGGACAGGCGTTGTGCGATTTTCAGACGATCCACGGAATGCACCCAGTCGAAATGTTCGGCAATGGCCCGAGTCTTGTTCGATTGAATGGGGCCGATAAAGTGCCAACACAAGGGCCGGTCGGTCAATTCGAGCTGTTTGCCGAGGGCTTCCTGCAAATAGTTCTCACCGAAATCCCGCAGGCCCGCGGCATGGGCTTCGCGAATGGCGGCGGCGGGCTTGGTCTTGCTCACGGCGAGCAGGCCGATCTCATCACCATCGCGCCCCACGGCCTGGGCGGCGGCGTGGATCCGGGCTGCAACGGAGGCAATGTTGTCTGCTATCGTGGTCATTCAATCTCGCCCGCAGTTGAAAAGTCTGCGGCATTCTACCTGTATTGGGGAGCCTCATGGATATCACCGAGCTGCTGGCCTTTAGCGCCAAACAGGGCGCGTCGGACTTGCACCTCTCGGCCGGGCTGCCGCCGATGATCCGGGTCGATGGTGACGTGCGCCGGATCAATCTGCCGGCGCTGGACCACAAGCAGGTTCATGACCTGATCTATGACATCATGAATGACCGCCAGCGCAAGGACTACGAGGAGTTCCTCGAAACCGACTTTTCCTTCGAAGTGCCCGGGGTGGCGCGGTTTCGAGTCAACGCGTTCAACCAGAACCGCGGCGCGGGTGCGGTATTTCGGACCATTCCGTCAAAAGTCCTGACCATGGACGAGCTGGGGATGGGCGAGGTGTTCCGCAAGATCACCGAAGTGCCCCGTGGCCTGGTGCTGGTGACCGGGCCGACCGGTTCGGGCAAGTCGACCACCCTGGCGGCGATGATCGACCACCTGAACAACAACAGGCACCACCATATCCTCACCATCGAGGACCCGATCGAGTTTGTCCACGAATCGAAGAAGTGCCTGGTCAATCAGCGTGAAGTCCACCGTGATACGCAGAGCTTCTCGGCCGCGCTGCGTTCGGCCCTGCGCGAAGACCCGGACGTGATCCTGGTCGGTGAGATGCGCGACCTGGAAACCATCCGCCTGGCGCTGACCGCCGCCGAAACCGGGCACCTGGTATTCGGCACGCTGCACACCACATCGGCGGCGAAAACCATCGACCGGGTGGTCGACGTGTTCCCGGCGGAAGAGAAGTCCATGGTCCGCTCGATGCTCTCCGAGTCTTTGCAGGCGGTGGTTTCCCAGAGCCTGCTGAAGAAGATCGGCGGCGGGCGGGTGGCGGCCCATGAAATCATGTTGGGCACCCCGGCGATTCGCAACCTGATCCGTGAGGACAAGGTGGCGCAGATGTATTCATCGATCCAGACCGGCGGCTCGCTGGGCATGCAGACCCTGGACATGTGCCTCAAGGAACTGCTGACCAAGGGACTGATCGGCCGCGACAGTGCTCGGGAGAAGGCGAAAATCCCCGACAACTTCTAGGCAGACCCCAAGAGAGCCTGCCTTGTCTGAGGGATCAGGCCCTGCGTGCGCAGGGCTTCAGGCTCAGCGCTGAACGACCCGCATATGGCCGGTCTGCTCTTTCGCGATTACCCGCTTGGCGACCGCGTAATGGCTGGCCCAGTAGGGTTTCTTCAGGGTATCGATGGTCACGGACTTGCCGCGACGCGGCGCATGGATGAAGCGGTCGTTGCCCAGGTAAATGGCTACGTGATTGACCTTGCGGCTCTTGATGTTGAAGAACAGCAGGTCACCCGGCTTCAGGTCCTTGCGGTCGACTTTCATGCCGTGGCCGGAGGCCATGGCATTGGAGGTCCGCGGCAGGTCGCTGGCGGCGACACCATTGAAGGCGTACTTGACCAGGCCGCTGCAGTCGAAGCCCTTGCTCGGGCTGCTGCCGCCCCAGCGGTAGGGAGTACCCAGCACATTCACTGCACGGCTCAGCGCGGCGCTGCTTTGCTTGGCATTCGGTGCGCCGGCGACGGTGCTGGTGAGTTCGGTGTGTTTCACTTTACCGTGGCTGTTGTGCTTGCCAGGGCGCTTGTGAGTAGGGACGCTGATCTCGGAAAGTTTGGCAACAGCTGCAGGTGACTTTGCAGTGTGACCGTCGACGTTGGGAAGACGTTGCTCACGATTGGTGGCGTGGGCGGCCAGTGGCATCAAAAGGCAAATGGTCAGCCATGTCTTGAAAAATGGTCGCATTAGGCAAGGCTCATATAGGTTAGCGCGCAACTTTATAACAGCTTTTTGGTCTTTTCCGAGGCCGTTTGTCGAAACCATACAGGGGGCAAAAGAGCTTCCCGGCGGCGAAAAGAGACTCGTGGGTCACGCGCAAGTCAGGTAGAACAAGGCTTTCAGCGATTTTCGGCAAGACTCTGTTACATGTTTTGAGACAGTAAAAAAGTCACACGAAATGACGAAAAATTTATCTATCGGCCGTGGAGAGGACACTTATGAACAGCTATCGGCAAGATGGCACACCGGCTAATACCCACAACGTTTTACTCGGGTATTTGCTGTGGATTTTCGGTTTCACCGGTTCCCACCGCTTCTACTACGGCAAGCCGGTGACCGGAACGATCTGGTTTTTTACCTTCGGGTTGGTTGGAATCGGTTGGCTGATCGACGTGTTTCTGATTCCGGGTATGGATCGCGAGGCTGACCTGCGTTTTACCTCGGGTCCGCTGGATTACAACGTTGCGTGGCTGTTGCTGACTTTCCTCGGCATCTTCGGTGTGCACCGGATGTACCAGGGCAAGTGGATCACCGGCTTGCTGTACCTGGTGACGGGCGGGTTGCTGGGGCTGGGGGTGCTGTACGACTTCTGGACGTTGAATGACCAGATTTCGCTGAGGAACAACGGGCAGGGCTGACGCCTGGCATCGGACTGATTGTGTTGAACAGGCCTGTCTGGCTTCCTCCCGGGGTGAGCGGCTTGCCTTGTGGCAAGCCCGCTCGCCACACAAGCCCATTCACCACCGGATTATGGGAACAGGCTTGTCCGCGAATGGGCGCGCCGCGATTTACGCGCGGTGGGTAATCCGCCCATCCATCAGCGTGTAACGCACTGCACCCGGCAACGCATGCCCGATGAACGGGCAGTTCTCGCCGCGTGACAGCCACTGCTCACCGGCCACGGTGGAGGTGCCCGGATCGAACAGCACCAGGTCCGCTGCGGCGCCCACTGCGAGCTTGCCCGCTGGCAGCCGCAAGGCGTCGGCCGGGCCGGCGCTCAGACGGGCGAGCAGGGTCGGCAGGTCGAGCAGGCCGTCCTCCACCAGGGTCAATGCCAGCGGCAGCAGCAGTTCGACGCTGCTGATACCCGGCTCGGTCGCCCCGAATGGCGCCAACTTGGCGTCACGCTCGTGGGGCTGGTGATGGCTGGAGATGGCGCTGACCACCCCGGATTTCACCGCCTCGCGCAGACCGTCGCGGTCGGCACGAGTGCGCAGCGGCGGTTGCACGTGGTACAGGCTGGAGAAGTCGATCAACGCTTCGTCGGTCAGGATCAGTTGATACAGGGCGACATCGGCGGTGACCCGCAGTCCCCTGGCCTGTGCCTGTGCAATCAGGGCCACGCCACGGGCGCTGGTCAGTTGGCTGAAGTGCGCGCGGACGCCGGTCTGCTCGACCAGCAGCAGGTCACGGGCCAGGGCGACGGTCTCGGCTGTTTCCGGAATCCCCGGCAGGCCGAGGAAGCTGGCAGTCGGACCTTCGTGGGCCAGGCCGCCTTCGGCCAGGTCGTGGTCCTGGGAATGAAACACCACCGTCAGGTCGAAGGTGGCCGCGTACTCCAGCGCCCGGCACAGGGTGCGGCTGTTACGGAAACTCTCCAGGCCGTTGCCGAAGGCCACGCAGCCGGCGTCACGCAGGGCCACCAGCTCCGCCAGTTGCTCGCCTTCCAGGCTCTTGCTCAGGGCGCCGATCGGGAACACCTTGGTATTGCCGGCCTCACGGGCGCGGTCGAGGATCAGCTCGGCCACTGCCGAGGTGTCCAGCACCGGCTTGGTCCGTGGTGGACAGCACAGGCTGGTGACGCCGCCGGCGGCGGCGGCACGGGTTTCGCTGGCGATGCTGCCCTTGCGGCTGTAGCCCGGCTCGCGCAGGGCGACGTTCAGGTCGACCAGCCCGGGAGCGGCGACCAGACCCTTGGCGTCAAGGGTTTCGACCGGGCCGAAGCCTGCCGGGGCGGCGCCGATGGCGACGATCTTGCCGGCTTCCAGATGCAGGTCGCTGACCTGATCCAGGCCGCTGCTCGGATCGATGACGCGGGCGCCAATAATGCTGAGCTTCACTGGGCGTTCTCCTGCTCGAATTGACGCTGGGCGGTCTGCCCGCTCATGGCCATGGACAGCACGGCCATGCGTACCGCGATGCCGTAGGTGACCTGGTTGAGGATGACCGAATGCGGGCCGTCGGCGACCGCCGATTCAATCTCCACGCCACGGTTGATCGGGCCCGGGTGCATGACGATGGCATCCGGCTTGACCCCGGCCAGACGCGCGGTGGTCAGGCCGAACAGGCGGTAGAACTCGCCTTCGCTGGGCAGCAGGCCGCCGGTCATGCGTTCACGTTGCAGGCGCAGCATGATCACCACGTCGACATCCTTCAGGCCTTCGGCCATGTCGGTGTAGACCTTCACGCCGTACTGCTCGATGCCGATCGGCAGCAGGGTCTTCGGCGCGATCACGCGGATATCCGGGCAACCGAGGGTTTTCAGCGCCAGCATGTTCGAGCGGGCGACCCGCGAATGCAGGATGTCGCCGACGATCGCCACCGAGAGGTTTTCGAAACCGCCCTTGTGCCGACGGATGGTCAGCATGTCGAGCATGCCCTGGGTCGGGTGCGCGTGGCGGCCGTCGCCGCCGTTGATGATCGCCACCTGCGGGCAGACGTGCTCGGCGATGAAGTGCGCGGCACCGGAGTCGCCGTGGCGGACCACGAACATGTCGGCGGCCATGGCTTCAAGGTTGCGCAGGGTATCGAGCAGGGTTTCGCCCTTGCTCGCCGACGAAGTCGACACGTTCAGCGAGATCACGTCGGCCGACAGCCGCTGGGCCGCCAGTTCGAAGGTGGTTCGGGTACGGGTGGAGTTCTCGAAGAACACGTTGCATACGGTCTTGCCGCGCAGCAGCGGGACTTTCTTCACCGCCCGGGCGCCGACTTCGAGGAATGAGTCGGCGGTGTCGAGGATTTCCGTCAGCAGCTCACGGGGCAGGCCGTCGAGCGACAGGAAGTGGCGCAACTGGCCCTGAGCATTGAGCTGCAGGGGGCGCTTGGCGTCTGGAGGCGTCATCGCAGAGGACTCTTTTTAAGGTGCTTGAAGGGCCAGGTCTTGAAGTTCAAGCTGGAGCGGCGCGGGGCCGGACAATTTTACCCGTTCCGTGGGGGCCAGCGACAGGGTTGCCCCCACCACATTCGGCCGAATCGGCAACTCGGCGGCGTCCAGGTCCAGCAGGCAGACCAGGGTCACGCTGGCCGGGCGACCGTAGTCGAACAGCTCGTTGAGGGCGGCGCGGATGGTCCGGCCGCTCATCAGCACGTCGTCGATCAGTACCAGGTGCTGGCCTTCGATTTCGAACGGCAGCTCCGAAGGGCGCACCTGCGGATGCAGGCCGTTCTGGCTGAAGTCGTCGCGGTAGAAGGAAACATCCAGCGTGCCCAGCGGCGAGTCGCTGTCCAGCGCCTTGAGCAGCGCCTGCGCGACCCATACGCCGCCGGTGCGGATGCCGATATAGCGCGGGGTGTCGATGGCTCGCTGCTGCAGATGGGCCGTGAGGCGGGTGGCCATCTGGTCGATCAGTTCGGCGGGATTGGGCAGGCTCATGGTTGCTCCTTCAAGGGCCTCGCCCGGCAAGCGCGGCGAGGGCTGAGACGGTACGACGCGCGGCGCCGTCAGGATTCGGGGGATACGGGGTTTTCTTCGATCCAGCTTTGCAGCAGCAGTTTGGCGGCGATGGCATCCACCGGGTTGTCACGGTAGCTGCCTTTGTGTCCGCCCTTGGCCATGCGCTCGCCCTTGGCTTCGAACGTGGTCAGGCGCTCGTCCTGGGTAAAGAACGGCACGTTGTAGCGGCCATTCAGCCGGCGGGCGAATTTTTCCGCCCGAGCGCACATCTCGCTGGGTGTGCCATCCATGTTCAGGGGCAGGCCGACCACCACCGCGTCGGGTTTCCACTCCTTGATCAGGGCTTCGACCTGATTCCAGTCGGGAATCCCATTCTGCGCCTTGAGCGTGCACAGCTCACGGGCCTGGCCGGTGATCATCTGGCCGACGGCAACACCGATCTGCCGGGTACCGTAGTCGAAACCCAGCAGCAGACGAATATTGGCCATCAGGCGTGACCCGCCTGACTGGTGAGCAGGTTGAGGTTGACGCCCAGGTGCGCGGCGGCGGCGGCCAGGCGGTCTTCGCTGTCGGTGTTGAAGAGGATTTCCGGGGAGAACGGGCAGGTCAGCCAGGCGTTGTCGGCCAGTTCGGCCTCCAGTTGTCCGGCTTCCCAACCGGCGTAGCCGAGGGCGATCAGGCTGTGTTCGGGGCCGATACCGTCGGCGATGGCGAACAGCACGTCCTGGGAGGTCGACAAGGCCAGGCCTTCGAGTTCGACGGTGGCCTGGTAGGACTTGCCGATGGGGTGCAGGACGAAGCCGCGATCGGTCTGCACCGGGCCACCGGAATAGATCGGTAAATGCTGGCAGCGCGCGGGAGGATCGATATCCGGGCGCAACTGCTCAAGAATATCGGCCAGGTTCAGTGATTGCGGGCGGTTGATGACCAGCCCCATGGCACCGTTTGCGCTGTGCTCGACGATATAGGTCAAGGTCTGCGCAAAGTTCGGGTCGGCCATATGCGGCATGGCGATCAGGAAGTGATGCTTGAGGTACGTCGGTGTGAGGTTTTTCATGAACTCTAGTGTGGCGGTGGGCGGGCGAACTGACAAGCAGGGGTGGCCCTCAATTACTGGACAGACGGTCACCCCGGGCGAAACGCCAGGTGCGGATGATCTCCAGTCGGTCGATGTCCGACAGGTCGCCGGTGAAGGGCGCGAAGGGCGCCGCCAGGCGGACGATACGCTGTGCGGCCTGGTCCAGCAGCGGCTGGCCGGAGGATTCGAGCACCAGCACTTCGTACAGCGAACCGTCATGGTTGATCGACACCATCAACCGCAGGTTGCCGTAGATCTGCTGGCGGCGGGCCTCTTCGGGATAGTTGAGGTTGCCGATCCGTTCGACCTTCTTGCGCCACTCATCCTTGTACCAGGCACCCTTGTCACGCATGGTCGACGCCGCGCTCAGGCGGTGGATACGTGGCCTTTTGGCATATAGCTGGCGTTCCTTGGCCAGTTCCGCCTCCAGGCTGGCGATGTCGCTGGACAACTGCGAGCTGTCGAAGGTCGGCGTTTCGGCCTGGGGCGCCGCCTCAGGCTTGCGTTCTTCGTGGTGGGTGACGGTTTTCTTCGGTTTGGGCGCGACCGTGGCGACGGCAGCCTTGGGCGTTGCTTCGGTGACTTGCGGCTTGGCTGGCGGTGGTGTGGCCACCTTGTTGACAGCGTTGTCCTGGAATGGCGCGACCTCGGTGGTGGTCGGGATCGCCTTCTTGTCCAGTGTGCCGCTGCCCTGCTGGTTCTCCTGGGCGATGAAATCGGCCTTGGCCGGCTTGGTCTCGCTCTTGAAGGTCGCCAGGGTGATTTCCAGGGTCCTGCTGATCTGTTTGGGCTCGACGAAACTGAACCCGACCCCGAGCAGCAATGCCAGGTGGATCAGCGCGGCGAGAAACAGGGTAAAGCCGAGCCTGTCGGCCGGGCGCACGCCGGTGCGGTAGAGTTCGGGAGGCAGATCGGCGGGGAGAGTCATGACCAGAAAACCAACATCACGCATATCAGAGGCGGTGCATCATAGCGCAATGTTGGTTTCATCTCGGCTGTTCTACATCAACGGCTTTTGAGCTTCTGCTCGATGGCATCCATCAGCAGGCCGCCGATCTGGGTGCCGAAGGCGTTGTCGATCTCGCGGATGCAGGTCGGGCTGGTGACATTGATTTCCGTCAGATGCTCGCCGATGACATCAAGACCGACGAACAACAGGCCCTTTTCACGCAAGGTAGGTCCAACCTGGGCGGCGATCCAGCGGTCGCGGTCTGTCAGTGGGCGTGCTTCGCCACGTCCGCCGGCCGCCAGGTTGCCACGGGTTTCGCCGCTGGCCGGGATACGTGCCAGGCAATAGGGTACCGGCTCGCCATCGACCATCAGGATGCGCTTGTCGCCGTCCTTGATCGCCGGCAGGTAGGCCTGGGCCATGATCTGCTGGCCGCCCAGCGCGGTCAGCGTCTCGAGGATCACCGACAGGTTCGGGTCGCCCACCCGGTGACGGAAGATCGAAGTGCCGCCCATGCCGTCCAGTGGCTTGAGGATCACATCGCCGTGCTTGGCGGCGAACTCACGCAACACGTCGGCGCGGCGGCTGACTACGGTCGGTGGCGTGCACTGCGGGAACTGGGTGGCGAACAGCTTTTCGTTGCAGTCACGCAGGCTCTGGGGCTTGTTCACCACCAGCACGCCGGCACGTTCGGCCTGCTCCAGCAGGTAGGTGGAGTAGACGAACTCCATGTCGAACGGCGGATCCTTGCGCATCAGGATCACGTCCAGGTCGCTCAGGGCCGCGTCGGTCTCGGCTTCCAGTTCGAACCAGTGCTCAGGGTTGGCGAACACTTTCAGCGGTTTCATCCGTGCCCGGGCCACGCCAGCGTCCTGGTAAAGGTCCTGCTGCTCCATGTAGAACAGCGTCCAGCCGCGCTCCTGGGCGGCCAGCAACATGGCCAGCGAGCTGTCCTTCTTGTAGGAAATGCTCGCGATGGGGTCCATGACAATCCCGAGACGAACGCTCATGGGCTATATCCTCTGTAGGCCGTGAAGGCCGTAATGACTTGAAAAGTGGCGTCAGAGTGGCGCTGCGGATGTTTGCGGTCAAGGAAAAGCTGGGTCTGGGGCCGCGCATGGATTGCATGGGGAGACTGTGCTAAAAAGGTTCGCATCCTGTACGAAATCCTTGCGCATCAACGGTTTCGCGCCCGGAAATCGGGCATCCCTGGAAAATGCGTCGCTGTGGCGATGGTAGAGCAGATATGGAACAGCATTCCACAGCCTTGAAAGTCATGGTCATCGATGACTCGAAGACGATTCGCCGCACCGCCGAGACGCTGCTCAAGCACGTCGGCTGCGAAGTCATCACCGCCGTCGACGGTTTCGAGGCGTTGGCCAAGATCGCCGATCATCACCCGGGGATCATTTTCGTCGACATCATGATGCCGCGCCTGGATGGCTACCAGACCTGTGCCCTGATCAAGAACAACCGTGCGTTCAAGTCGACGCCGGTGATCATGCTGTCCTCCAAGGACGGCCTGTTCGACAAGGCCAAGGGGCGTATCGTCGGTTCTGATCAGTTTTTGACCAAGCCTTTCAGCCGGGAAGAACTGCTGGCGGCGATCAAGGCTCATGTCCCGGGTTTCGCGGCAATAGAACAAGTACTTTGACGGGTGGCCGCCGGGCCGCCTGCTTTATAAGAATGGGGAACACCATGGCACGCATCCTGATCGTCGATGATTCGCCGACTGAAATGTACAAACTGACCGGTATGCTGGAAAAGCAGGGTCATGAAGTCCTCAAGGCCGAGAACGGCGCCGACGGCGTGGCCCTGGCCCGCCAGGAAAAGCCCGATGCGGTCCTGATGGATATCGTCATGCCAGGCCTCAACGGTTTCCAGGCGACCCGACAACTGACCAAGGATCCTGAAACCTCGGCGATTCCGGTGATCATCATTACCACCAAGGACCAGGAGACCGACAAGGTCTGGGGCACGCGCCAGGGCGCCAGGGATTACCTGACCAAGCCGGTCGACGAGGAAACCCTGCTCAAGACCCTGAACAACGTTCTGGCCGGTTGACGGCCGGCAGACATGGCCGAATCGCCGACCGCCTTCCAGCTGCTGCTGGAGATCGACCAGCGCTGCCGGGCACTGGCTGCCGACCTGCCGTCCCAGGAAACCCGCCCGGACACCTGGAGCGGCATCGGTTTCCGGCTCGGCGAGCAGTGGTACGTGGCGCCGATGGGCGAGGTCGCCGAAGTGCTGCATGAGCCGCGCTATACCCTGCTGCCGGGGGTGAAACCCTGGGTCAAGGGCGTAGCCAACCTGCGTGGGCGGCTGCTGCCGATCATGGACCTGTGTGGTTTTTTCGGTCACGAGTTGTCGGTATTGCGCAAACAGCGGCGGGTGCTGGTGCTGGAGCACAAGGACGTGTTCGCCGGCCTGCTGGTGGATGAGGTGGCAGGCATGCAGCACTTTCCCCGGCACAGCCGGCAGTTGCATTCGGTGGCGCGCCCGGAGCGGGTGGTCGCGCCCTTTGTACAAGGCTGTTTCGAGCGTGAGCGCAACTGGTGGGTGTTCAGCCCGTTCATCCTGGCACAGGCACCGGGGTTTCTTGATGTTGCGGTCTAATCATGTGTCCGGCTTGCGCGGGGCCCGCTTCCACAGTCGTACAGGCAGGGGCCAGAGATGATCAAAGGTAATACCGGCAACCCCGAACAGGCCTCGCGCAGCCGTTCGCAGATCATCGTGCTGTTTATCGCACTGATCGTGTTCATCATGTTGCTGTTCGCCAATTTCGCGTATCTCAACACCCAGTCCACCTACGACAAGCAGTACATCAGCCACGCCGGCGAGTTGCGCGTGCTGTCCCAGCGCATCGCCAAGAACGCCACCGAAGCCGCCTCCGGCAAGGCCGCGGCATTCAAGTTGCTCAGCGATGCGCGCAACGATTTCGCCCAGCGCTGGGGCTACTTGAAGAAAGGCGACCCGGCCACCGGCCTGCCCGCCGCACCGCCGGCCGTGCGTAATGAAATGCATGCAGTGCAGCAGGACTGGGAAAACCTGCTGAAAAACACGGACGCGATTCTCGCCAGCGAACAGACCGTGCTGTCCCTGCACCAGGTGGCGGCGACCCTGGCTGAAACCGTGCCGCAGTTGCAGGTGGAATACGAGAAGGTCGTGGAAATCCTCCTGCAGCGTGGCGCGCCGGCGGCCCAGGTGGCCATGGCCCAGCGTCAGTCGTTGCTCGCCGAACGCATTCTCGGTGCGGTGAACACCGTGTTGGCCGGCGACGAAAACTCGTCCCAGGCCGCCGACGCCTTCGGGCGCGATGCGGCCCGCTTCGGCCAGGTACTCAATGGCATGCTGCAGGGCAATGCCGCGCTGAAGATTTCCCAGGTCGAAGACAAGGATGCCCGCGCCCGCCTCGGCGAGATTGCCGAACTCTTCGAGTTCGTTTCCGGCTCCGTCGACGAGATCCTCGAAACCTCGCCGGAGCTGTTCCAGGTCCGTGAATCCGCCAGCAGCATCTTCAGCCTGTCGCAGACCCTGCTGGACGAAGCCTCGCACCTGGCCAACGGGTTCGAGAACCTGGCGGGTGGGCGCTCCCTCGACACCATCGGCGGTTATGTGCTCGGCCTGCTGGCGCTGGCTTCGATCATTCTGATCGGGCTGGTCATGGTCCGAGAGACCAATCGCCAGTTGCACGAAACGGCCGAAAAGAATGAGCGTAACCAACACGCGATCATGCGCTTGCTGGATGAAATCGAAGACCTGGCCGACGGCGACCTGACCGTGACCGCCTCGGTGACCGAAGACTTCACCGGGACCATTGCCGACTCGATCAACTATTCGGTGGACCAGTTGCGCGACCTGGTCGCGACCATCAACCTCACGGCTGGCAAGGTCGCCGCTGCCGTACAGGAAACCCAGGCCACCGCGATGCAACTGGCCGAGGCCTCGGAGCACCAGGCCCAGCAGATCAGCGAGGCGTCTGCGGCAATCAGCGACATGGCTCAATCCATTGACCAGGTATCGGCCAACGCCGCCGAATCCTCGGCGGTGGCCGAACGCTCGGTGGAAATCGCCAACAAGGGCAACGAGGTGGTTCACAACACCATCCACGGTATGGACAACATCCGCGAGCAGATCCAGGACACTGCCAAGCGAATCAAGCGTCTTGGCGAGTCTTCCCAGGAGATCGGCGATATCGTCAGCCTGATCGACGATATCGCCGACCAGACCAACATCCTTGCGCTCAACGCGGCGATCCAGGCATCCATGGCCGGGGATGCCGGACGCGGTTTCGCAGTGGTCGCCGACGAGGTCCAGCGCCTGGCAGAGCGTTCGTCCGCCGCGACCCGGCAGATCGAAACCCTGGTGCGGGCAATCCAGACCGACACCAACGAAGCGGTGATTTCCATGGAGCAGACCACCACCGAAGTGGTGCGCGGTGCCCGGTTGGCGCAGGATGCCGGTGTGGCGTTGGAGGAAATCGAAGGCGTATCGAAAACCCTGGCGGCGCTGATCCAGAGCATCTTCAATGCCGCCCAGCAGCAAACCTCGTCGGCGGGACAGATTTCGCTGACGATGAACGTGATCCAGCAGATCACCACCCAGACATCCTCCGGTTCGACCGCCACCGCCGAGAGCATTGGCAACCTGGCGAAAATGGCCAGCCAACTGCGGCGCTCGGTCTCCGGCTTCACCTTGCCCCAGGCGCAAGATGCGCGGGAAACCCGGTAGTGCAAGCATGAGCGACCAGCACGACTACGTGGCCCTCGAATGGGTCAAGGATGAGATCGCCGATACCTTGAGGCAGGCCCGCCAGGCGCTGGATGGCCTCGATGAGCCGGAGCACGCGGGCCAGGATATCGCCGAGTGCCTGGCCTGTATCCACCAGGTGCATGGCAGTTTGCAGATGGTCGAGTTCTACGGCGCGGCGCTGTTGGCCGAGGAAATGGAACAACTGGTACTGGCCATGCAAGAAGGGCGGGTCAGCGAACCGGCCGAGGCGGTCAGCCTGTTGCACCAGGCCTTTGCCCAGTTGCCGCTGTACCTGGAGCGTGTGCACAGCGCCCGGCGCGACTTGCCGCTGGTGGTGCTGCCATTGCTCAACGACCTGCGCAGCGCCCGTGGTGAAAGCCGGCTGTCGGAGACCAGCCTGTTCAGTCCGGCCCTGCTGGAGTTGCCGCCCCTCGATGCCCAGGCGCTGGTCGAGCTGGCAACCGCAGAGCTGCCGGGGCTGCTGCGCAAGTGGCGACAGATGCTGCAGACCGCGTTGGTCGGGTTGTTGCGTGAGCAGGACGACGCCACCAACCTGGGCTACATGGCCAAGGTATTCAGCCGTCTCGAAGGGTTGTGCCAGGGCGCTCCGCTGGCGCCGCTGTGGCAGGTCGGTTCGGCGTTGGTCGAAGGCATGCTCGCGGGCGCAATCGGCAACAGCCCGGCGCTGCGCAGCCTGCTCAAGGATGCCGACAAGGAGCTCAAGCGCCTGCTGGAGCAGGGCATCGAAGGGATCAATCAACCTGCGCCGGAAGAGTTGCTCAAGAGCCTGCTGTTCTACATTGCCAAGGCCGAACACCCCACCGCACAAATGCTCGTGCTAAAGGCTCGTTACGGCCTCGACGACGCCTTGCCGGAGACGACCGTGGTCGACGAGGAGCGCGCACGTCTTGCCGGTCCCGACCGCGATGCCATGCGTTCGGTGGTCTCGGCACTTTGCGAGGAACTGGTGCGGGTCAAGGAGCGACTGGATCTGTTCGTGCGCAGTGATCGCCTGCACACCGACGACCTGGGCAGTCTGCTGGCACCCTTGCGGCAGATCGCCGATACCCTGGCGGTGCTGGGCTTTGGCCAGCCGCGCAAGGTCATAATCGACCAGTTGGCGGTGGTCCAGGGCTTGGCCCAGGGCCAGCGCGAACCCAACGATGCGGTTCTGATGGATGTGGCTGGCGCCTTGCTCTATGTCGAGGCGACACTGGCCGGGATGGTCGGCACGGTCGAGCCGCAAAGTCGTGAGGAAAACCGCCTGCCAACCACCGATCTGACGTTGATTCATCAGATCGTGATCAAGGAGGCGCTGCTCTGCCTGCAGCAGGTCAAGGACCTGATCGTCGACTATATCGATGCCGACTGGGACCGCGAGCGCCTGGCGCCGCTGCCCGAGCTGCTGACCCAGGTGCGCGGCGCCTTGTCGATGATTCCTCTGGGGCGTGCGGCGAGCCTGCTGGAAACCTGCAATCACTGCATCCGCGAACAGTTGATCGACGGGCCGGCAGCGCCGTCCTGGCAGCAGCTCGATCGATTGGCCGATGCGTTGAGCGGCATCGAGTATTACCTCGAACGCCTGGCAGAAGATCACGAAGCCCTGGGCGAGCAGGTGCTGGACAAGGTCGAGCAGAGCCTGGATGCCCTGGGTTACTTGCCGGTGGAGCTGGAGGTGCCGCTGCTCGAGGAGGTGCTGAGCCCTACCGAAGCGCTGGTCATGCGCGACCTGCAGGCGTTGGACGACCCCCATGTGGTGCAGTCCCTGGCCGATGTGCTGGCCAACCCGGTCTCGGAACTCAACCCGCCGGCCCGGCAAGTGCCCCGCAGCCTGCTGCCGCCGCCGCCTGACGAGGCGCCGGTCGATGACGAGTTGCGCGAAGTGTTTCTCGAGGAAGCCGCTGAGGTCCTCGATGCCCTGCGCGACTACCTGCCGCGCTGGCTCGCCGATCTTGAAGGCAAGTCGGCTTTGGGCGAACTGCGTCGGGCCTTCCATACCCTCAAGGGCAGTGGCCGGATGGTGCGCGCGCTGGTGCTGGCCGAGTTGGCCTGGGCCATGGAGAACCTGCTCAATCGGGTTCTGGAGCGCAGCCTGGAACCCGGCCCCGAGGTGCCGCAACTGATCGAGGAGGTGGTGCGCCTGCTGCCGGAGCTGGTCGCCGAATTCGCCGCCGATGCCCAGCGCCAGCGCGACGATGTCGACCAGTTGGCGGCCCGCGCCCATGCCCTGGCGAACGTCGCAGGCGAGCAGGATGCCGAGACCGAGGACTGGGTGGAAGGACTCGATCTGCAATTGCTGGAGATCTTCCGCAACGAAGCCGAGTCGCACCTCGACAGCCTCAACCGGTTTCTCGAACAGGCTGCCGAACACCTGCCGCTGCAGGTCAGCGATGAACTGCAACGGGCGCTGCATACCCTCAAGGGCAGCGCCTACATGGCGGGCGTCCTGCCGATGGCCGAGCTGGCCGGGCCGCTCTACTACCTGGTGCGCGAGTTCAAGGCCCATCTGCTGGCGCTGGACCTGGACGAGGTCGAGTTGCTGTTCGAGGCCGAAGGGTTGTTTCGCCAGGGCTTGCAGCAACTGGTGGATGATCCGCTGATCGCCATCGAGGGGGCGCCGCAACTGATCCAGCGTGCCGAAGCGTTGCTGGCAGAGCGGCTCGAAGCCCTGCTGAGCGTACCCAGCAGTGCCTCGCGGCCCCGGCGTGATCCACAACTGATCAGCAGCTTCCTGGCCCAGGGCATGGATATCCTGCTGGATGCCGAGAGCCTGTTGCTGCGCTGGCAGCAGCATCCGGGCGAGCGCCAGGAACTCAATGACCTGCTGGACGAGCTGACCACCCTCGGCCAGGCGGCGCACATCGCCGACCTGGAACCGGTGGACGCGTTGTGCGAAGCCCTGCTGGATATCTACGGTGCTGTCGAGGAAAGCAGCCTGGCGGTCAGCGAGCGGTTCTTCCATGAGGCACAACAGGCCCATGAAGCGCTGATCAATATGCTCGACGAACTGGCCGCCGGTCAGGCGATCAACGCGCAACCGGCGCGGATCCAGGCCCTGCGCGAATTGCTCGACGAAGCGCTCGCCCCGTCCGCCACCGGGTTGATCAGGACCGACGGCGGTCATGCCCAGAGCATCAGCGAACTGAGCGCGGCCACCGCTGCAGCACAGATCGGGCACGTGGACCTGGACGACGAGATCGTGGCGATCTTCCTCGAAGAAGCGGCGGACATCCTCGACAGCGCCGGGCAGGCCCTGCAGCGCTGGCTTGAGGAACCGGACAACGCCGCGCCGCTGTTATCGCTGCAACGTGACTTGCACACGCTCAAGGGCGGTGCCCGGATGGCCGAGGTCGGTCCGGTCGGCGACCTGGCGCACGAGTTGGAAAATCTTTACGAAGGCCTGCTGGATCGACGTTTCCTTCATTCGCCGCCATTGGCCTTGCTGCTGCAGAAGAGCCATGACCATCTGGCCGTGCTGCTGGAGCAGTTGCAAGGTCAGCAGCCGCTGAGCGATCCGGCGTTACTGATCGAGCGCCTTCGGACGTTCCGCCAGCAGGGCGTCGCGTCACCGGTAGTCGAGCCGGTCGAATCCACAGTGGCCGGGCATGATCCGGAACTGCTCGAAGTGTTCCTCGAAGAAGGATTCGACCTCATCGAAAGCTCCGGCAGCGCGTTGCAGCGCTGGCGCGCCGAGCCGTCGAGCCGCCAGGAAGTGGAAAACCTGCTGCGTGATCTGCACACCCTCAAGGGGGGCGCGCGGATGGTCGAGATCGCCGCTATTGGCGATCTGGCCCATGAGCTGGAGTTTCTCTACGAAGGCGTGTCGACCATGCTGTTGCAGCCTGGCGAGGCGTTGTTCGAGCTGCTGCAGGATGGTCATGACCGCCTGGCGCAGATGCTGGATGCGGTACGGGCCGAGCAGCCGGTGCTGCCGGCCGATGCGCTGATCGCCGAGATCCAGGCGTTTGGCCGGCAGCCGCCGGTCGAGCCGCCACTGGTCGTGGAGCCGCCGCCGCCCGTCGCGTTCAAGGGCGAGCCGGCGGCGCCCGAGGCCGAGCGCCCACCCCAGGATATGGTCAAGGTGTCCGCCGATGTCCTGGAAGACCTGGTCAACCTGGCGGGCGAGACGTCGATTTTCCGTGGGCGTATCGAGCAGCAGGTCAATGACGCCAAGGTGGCGCTCAACGAGATGGAAACCACCATCGAACGGATGCGCGACCAACTGCGTCGTCTCGACACCGAGACCCAGGGACGGATTCTCAGCCGCCAGCAGGTGGAGGCCGAGCGCCTGGGCTACGAGGAGTTCGACCCGCTGGAGATGGACCGCCACTCGCAGTTGCAACAGTTGTCGCGGGCCTTGTTCGAGTCGGCTTCCGACCTGCTGGACCTCAAGGAAACCCTGGCCGGCCGCAACCAGGCCGCCGAGAATCTGCTGCTGCAACAGGCACGGGTCAACACCGAGCTGCAGGAGGGCCTGATGCGCACGCGCATGGTGCCGTTCGAGCGCATGGTGCCGCGGTTGAAGCGGGTGGTGCGGCAGGTCGCTGGGGAGTTGGGCAAGGACGTCGAGTTCATCGTCGGTAACGCCGAGGGCGAGGTGGACCGCAATGTCCTGGAGCGGATGGTCGCGCCGCTCGAACACATGCTGCGCAACGCCGTCGACCATGGCCTGGAAAGCACCGAGGCGCGCCTCGCTGCCGGCAAGCCGGAGCAGGGGCGGATCACGCTGGACCTGTCCCATGAGGGCGGCGATATCGTCTTCGATATTCATGACGACGGCGCGGGAGTGCCGCTTGAGGCGGTGCGACGCAAGGCGATCAAGCGCGGGATGATCGAGGAAAGTACCCCCATCAGTGACCGTGACGTCCTGCAGTTCATTCTCCAGCCGGGTTTTTCCACCGCTGAGCGCATCACCCAGATTTCCGGGCGTGGCGTTGGCATGGATGTGGTCCACGAGGAAGTACGGCAGTTGGGCGGGACCATGACCATCGACTCGATCAAGGGTCAGGGTGTGCACTTCCAGATTCGCCTGCCGTTCAGTGTGTCGGTGAACCGGGCACTGATGGTGCAGTGTGGCGAGGAACAGTATGCGATCCCGCTGAATACGGTCGAAGGCCTGGTGCGGGTGCTGCCCAACGAGCTGGAAGGTTATTACCTGATCAACCCGCCGCGTTACGAGTACGCCGGGCAGACCTACGAATTGCGTTATCTGGGCGAACTGCTGAAAACCGTCAGCAAGCCCAAGCTGCTCGGCCTGAGCCAACCGCTGCCGGTGCTGCTGGTGCATTGCAATGAGCAGCGTGTGGCGCTGCAGGTCGACAGCCTGGCGGGCACTCGCGAGATCGTGGTCAAAAGCCTGGGGCCGCAGTTCGCGGCGGTGTCGGGGTTGTCGGGTGCGACGATTCTCGGCGATGGTCGGGTGGTACCGATTCTCGATCTGCTGGCACATGTGCGCACCTCCCAGGCCTGGGTGCCGGTGCCACGGGCCTTGAGCGACCTGGCGGGAGACTTTACGCCGCTGCGGTCACGGCTGGTGCTGGTGGTGGACGACTCGGTCACCGTACGCAAGGTCACCAGCCGCCTGCTGGAGCGCAACGGCATGAGCGTGATCACCGCCAAGGATGGGGTCGACGCGATGACCCTGTTGCAGGAGCACACCCCGGACCTGATGTTGCTGGACATCGAGATGCCGCGCATGGACGGTTTCGAGGTGGCGACCCGGGTGCGCAACGACCCCCGCCTGAAGGACCTGCCGATCATCATGATCACCTCCCGGACCGGCCAGAAGCACCGCGACCGGGCCATGGCCATCGGCGTCAACGACTACCTGGGCAAGCCTTACCAGGAGTCGGTGTTGCTGGAAAGCATCGCCCAGTGGAGCTCTGCCCATGCATGAACACAGTACCAGCAGCCTGACCGGCCTGATGCTGCCCTTGGCCGATCGCTACCTGTTATTGCCGAACGTGGCGGTCGCCGAGTTGATCGATTTCCAGCGTGGCGAACCGGCCAGCGATGCGCCGCCGTGGTACCTGCGGCAAGTGGTCTGGCGCGACCGCCAGTTGCCGCTGATCAGCTTCGAAGCGGCCTGTGGCGGGGCGATCGCCGTGGGCGAGCGGGCTCGGATCGTGGTGCTCAATACCCTCGGCGGGCGCCCGGAACTGCGCTTTATCGCCCTGGTGATCCAGGGGATCCCGCGGTCGTACAAACTCGACAGCCAGCTGAGCTTCGTCGATGTGCCGCTATGCCGCCTGGAGAAGGCTGCGGTTCAGGTCGCAGACCTGGTGGCGAAGATACCGGACCTGCCAGCGCTGGAGCAGTTGGTATTGGAGTCGGGGTTGGCCTGAAGGCTATATGGACGAAGATGAAGGGTTACTGGCAGCTCTGATCGAGAATACCCTTTCGCTGAAGATCGTCGTTGAGCAAGCGATGGTCGAGCTTTACCCTACTGCAGATTTAGGTCCCATCCCACGCCGCTGAACGCGATAAAACTCAAGCCTGGCTTCAACTCATACGGACTATGGCACTGATAAAAACGGTGACGATAAACACCAGCCTATCTGATCGTTAACCTGAGCGTAACAATTCCTCTCTGGGCTTGATTGATGCCCTGTCCGATCACTCCTACTGTCTAGTCCACGACAGCGAACCCGTGGAGTGAGCATGACAACCCCCAATTCCCCCGACTCGCGCTGGACGCGGCGCCGTGCCGAGAAGCAGCGCCGTCTCGAACAGGTGCGAGCCCTCGCCGATGGCGTGGTGTTGCCGACCGAGCAGATCGTCGCCGCGCTGCAAGCCCTGATCATGCCCGGCGACCGGGTGGTGCTGGAGGGCAACAACCAGAAGCAGGCGGACTTCCTCTCCCGCGCCCTGGCCAAGGTCGACCCGGCCCGGCTCCACGATTTGCACATGATCATGCCCAGTGTCGGTCGGGCTGAGCATCTGGACCTGTTCGAACGTGGCATCGCCCGCAAGCTCGACTTCTCCTTCGCCGGCACCCAGAGCCTGCGCATCAGCCAGTTGCTCGAAGACGGTCTGCTGGAAATCGGTGCGATCCACACCTACATCGAACTGTATGCACGGCTGGTGGTGGACCTGATTCCCAATGTGGTGCTCAGCGCCGGCTTCATGGCCGACCGCGCCGGCAACATCTACACCGGCCCCAGCACCGAAGACACCCCGGCGCTGATCGAGCCGGCGGCGTTCAGCGATGGCATCGTTATCGTCCAGGTCAACCAGTTGGTCGACGATGTCAGCGAATTGCCCCGTGTGGACATTCCCGCGTCCTGGGTCGACTTCGTGGTGGTGGCCGACCGACCGTTCTATATCGAACCGCTGTTCACCCGCGATCCGCGGCATATCAAGCCGGTGCATGTGCTGATGGCGATGATGGCGATTCGTGGCATCTACGAGAAGCACAACGTCCAGTCGCTCAACCACGGGATCGGTTTCAACACTGCCGCTATCGAACTGATCCTGCCGACCTACGGCGAATCCCTGGGCCTGAAGGGCAAGATCTGCCGCAACTGGACACTCAACCCGCATCCCACGCTGATCCCGGCGATCGAAAGCGGCTGGGTCGAGAGCGTGCACTGTTTCGGCACCGAACTGGGTATGGAAAAGTACATCGCCGCCCGGCCGGATGTGTTCTTCACCGGGCGCGATGGTTCGTTGCGTTCGAACCGGATGGTTTGCCAACTGGCCGGGCAGTATGCGGTCGACCTGTTTATCGGTGCGACCCTGCAGGTCGATGGTGACGGTCATTCCTCCACCGTGACCCGTGGCCGCCTGGCCGGTTTCGGCGGGGCGCCGAACATGGGCCATGATCCCCGGGGCCGGCGCCATGGCACGCCGGCCTGGCTCGACATGCGCCTGGACAGCAGCGATGCGCCCCAGGCCCTGCTCGAACGCGGCAAGAAGCTGGTGGTGCAGATGGTCGAGACGTTCCAGGAGGGTGGCAAACCCACCTTCGTCGAGACCCTCGATGCGGTGGAGGTGGCGCGCAAAAGCGGCATGCCGCTGGCGCCGATCATGATCTATGGCGACGACGTCACTCACCTGTTGACCGAAGAGGGGATCGCCTACCTGTACAAGGCCCGCACCTTGGAGGAGCGCCAGGCAATGATCGCCGCCGTGGCCGGGGTCACCGCCATCGGTCTGCGGCATAAGCCTGAAGACACCGCGCGGCTGCGCCGCGAAGGGCTGATCGCCTTGCCCGAGGACCTGGGTATCCGTCGTACCGACGCCAGCCGCGAACTGCTGGCGGCCAAGAGTGTGGCCGACCTGGTGGAGTGGTCGGGTGGTCTCTACAACCCGCCTGCACGATTCAGGAGCTGGTAAATGCACGCCTTCAATCTGCAGCCCCAAGCCCTTTCATTGGCCGAGCGTCTGGCGGACTTCGCGGTCGAAGCGCTGATCGACGAAGCCGATCTGTCACCCAAACCGGCGCTGGTCGACCGGCGTGGCAGCGGCGCGCATAGCGACCTGCACCTGGGCTTGATGCATGCCTCGGCATTGTCGTTGTGGCCGATGTTCAAGGAAATGGCCGATGCCGCGATCGCGGCGAGCCGTGACTCGAAGGTGTGGCGAGCGGGCTTTCCCGCGCTCGGTGGCAAAGCCGCCGCACACCCGAAACACTCGGTTCTCCTGCTGCACCGCAGGGTCTGGTTTTGTGACGCCGCCGCCCCACAGCAGCGACAACAGCAGATCAGCCTGGCCTTGCGCGAAGCCCTTGGCCGTATCGGCCGGGAGGGCGAGCAGGCAATGCTCAAGACCACTGGCGGCGTGAATACCCACCGTGGGGCCATCTGGGCGTTGGGCCTGTTGGTGGCGGCGGCGGCGCAGGAACCCGGCTCGCTCTCTGCGGCTGCCCTGACCCTGCGGGCCGCGCGCTTGGCGCTGCTGGAGGATCGTTACGCTCCCGGCAGCAATAGCCATGGGCAGCAGGTAGCCCAACGTTACGGTGCCCGTGGTGCCCGTGAAGAGGCGCAACTGGGCTTCCCCGCCGTGACCCGGCTCGGCCTGCCGCAATTGCGCCGCAGCCGCCTGGCCGGTCATGGCGAACAGAATGCCCGGCTGGATGCGCTGCTGGCGATCATGACCAGCCTGGCCGACACCTGCGTGCTCTACCGCGCCGGCCTGCCGGGCCTGCAGGCCATGCAGCAGGGTGCCCGCGCCGTGCTGGAGGCCGGCGGCAGTGCCAGTCTGGCCGGTCGGCGTTGCCTGCACGAATTGGATCAACAGCTTTTGGCGATGAACGCATCACCAGGCGGTGCGGCGGATCTGCTCGCCGCCTGTCTGCTGATCGATCGTCTCGAACAGGAAGCCTTGTGATGGAAAAACTATCCTTTGAATTCCCCGCCGGGCAGCCGCCCAAGGGCCGTGCGCTGGTGGGTTGCGTCGGCTCCGGCGACCTGGAAGTACTGCTCGAGCCCGGTCGTCCCGGCACCTTGTCGATTCAGGTGACGACCTCGGTCAATGGCAGTTCCGCCCGCTGGCAACACCTGTTCGAGCGACTCTTCGAGGGTCGCCTGCCACCGGCGCTGGCGATCGACATCCACGATTTCGGCGCAACGCCCGGAGTGGTCCGGTTGCGCCTGGAACAAGCTTTCGAGGAGGTCGGCCATGACTGACAGCGAGCGTCTTTTGCACAAGCACAGTTTCGTCGAACTCGGTGCCCGGCAGCGGGCGAGGGCGTTGCTCGACAGCGGCAGTTTCCGTGAGTTGCTCGATCCGTTTGCCCGGGTCATGTCGCCCTGGCTCGAGCGCCAGGGCGTGGTCCCCCAGGCCGATGATGGCGTGGTGATCGCCAAGGGCAGCATCGATGGCCTGCCGGTAGTGATCGCGGCCATCGAAGGCGCATTCCAGGGCGGCAGCCTCGGTGAGGTCGGGGGCGCGAAGATCGCCGGTGCCCTGGAGTTGGCCGCCGAGGACAACCGCAAGGGCATCCCGACCCGCGCCGTGTTGCTGCTGGAAACCGGCGGCGTGCGCTTGCAGGAGGCCAACCTGGGGTTGGCGGCCATCGCCGATATCCATGCGGCGATTGTCGATCTGCGGCGTTATCAGCCGGTGATCGGCGTGGTGGCTGGCAGTGTCGGCTGTTTTGGCGGCATGTCGATTGCGGCGGCGTTGTGCAGTTACCTGGTGCTGACCCGGGAGGCCCGTCTGGGGCTCAATGGTCCGCAGGTGATCGAACAGGAAGCGGGGCTGGAAGAGTACGACTCTCGCGACCGGCCCTTCATCTGGAGCCTGACCGGGGGTGAACAGCGCTTCGCCAGCGGCCTGGTGGACCGCTATGTAAGCGATGACGTGGCGGCGATTCGACAACAGGTCGCTGCCTTGCTGGAGGTCGGCCTGCCCGAGACGCAGCGCAGCCGGCAAGCGGACTGGTATCTGCAACGGCTGGCCGAACTGGATGCCGAGCCGCAGATCGATCCGGCCACGGTACGTGACCTTTTCCAAGGAGAGCGCCCATGAGTGCCTATTCCCTGCGCGGTTTGCACTGGTTCCAGGCCTTGGCTGGCGATGCGGTCGAGGTCGCCGGGCTGCCGGCTTCACTCAAGGTGGCCGATACCGTGCTGGGTAACCAGCCGGTACGGCTGTTGGCGGTGGTACCCGATGCGGCCAACCGTTTTGTCCGTGCCCGCAACGGCGAGGTTGGCCTGCTGGAGGGCTGGGGCCTGGCCAAGGCGGTGGATGAGGTCATCGAGGCCGACAGCACCCGTGGCGCAAAACGCGCGCTGATCGCCATTGTCGATGTGCCGAGCCAAGCCTATGGACGCCGGGAGGAAGCCCTGGGCATCCACCTGGCCCTGGCCGCTGCCGCCGACAGTTATGCCAGGGCTCGTCTGGCGGGGCATGCGGTGATTGCATTGCTGGTGGGCAAGGCGATGTCCGGGGCGTTTCTCGCCCACGGCTACCAGGCCAACCGACTGATCGCCCTGCGTGATCCGGGCGTGATGGTGCATGCCATGGGCAAGGCGTCGGCGGCGCTGGTGACCCTGCGCAGTGTCGAGGAACTCGAGGCCTTGGCCGCCAGCGTGCCGCCGATGGCTTATGACATCGACAGCTATGCCAGCCTCGGCCTGCTCTGGCACACCCTCGATGTGGAGCGGATCGAACAGCCCACGGCGCAGGACCTGGCTCGCGTGCAGGATTGCCTGGGCGCTGCCATCGGCGATGTGGCGCAGCACGGTACGGATCTGAGCGTACGTCTGGGCGCAAACAACCGGGCTGCGTCGAGTCGTGTCCGGCAACTGTTGCGCGAACAGTGGTGAGCTGCGATGTGTAGCGAGGCTCAATACCAGCCCCACGACTTGCTCTGGGGTTTGACCCCGGCGCAGTTGCCGGCGGATGCCCCGGCCTGGGTGAGCGAGGTGCTGGGCCAGGGGCAGCCGGTGGTGGTACGGCGGGCGCTGACGGTGGCAGATCAGGTGCCGGTCGGTGTGCGCGGGACACTGCGCGAGCAGCGTTTCGCGACGCTTATGCCACGCGGGTTGGTTGAGCGTCGGGTCCGTCCCGAGGCGCTGGTCGATTGTTCGTTGGTTACGCGGGACGAGCCGGCATTGCAGGCGCTGCGCCAACTGCGGCCGTTGCTCGATGCCTGGGGGCTGGTCTGGGGCATCAGTGGCAGTGCCGGTTTCGAATTGGCGACCGGCTTGCCGACCGTGCACCCGCAGAGCGATCTCGATTTGATCCTGCGCACACCACAGATGCTCCCGCGACATCGGGCTGCCGAGCTGTTGCAGCAACTCGATAATCCGTTCTGTCGGGTCGACCTGCAGTTGCAGACCCCGCTGGGGGCGGTGGCCTTGGCGGAGTGGGCGGGATCGGCGCAACGTGTGCTGCTCAAGGGGGCTGCCGGTGCGCTGTTGGTGAGCGATCCCTGGAATCTCCAGGAGCACGCGGCGTGAGCAGTCTGCTGGTGTTTCCCGGCCAGGGCGCGCAGCAGCCCGGCATGTTGCGGCGCTTGCCCGATGTGGCGGTGGTCCGCGAGTGCCTGGGCGAAGCCAGCGATGTGCTGGGGGAAAACCTGGGGTTGCTGGACACGGAACAGGCACTGGCCTCGACCCGTGCCGTGCAGCTCTGCCTGCTGGTCGCCGGCGTCGCCGGAGCCCGGCTGCTGTTGGAGAACAGTATGCCGCCGGCCTACGTGGCCGGCCTGTCGATCGGCGCCTATCCGGCGGCGGTCGTGGCTGGAGCGCTGGATTTCGCCGATGCGCTGCGGCTGGTCGGCCTGCGCGGCCGCCTGATGCAGCAGGCTTATCCACAGGGCTACGGAATGACCGCGCTGATCGGCCTGGACCTGACGGCTGTGGATAAGTTGCTGGCCCAGGTGCATGGCCCAGGCACCCCGGTCTATCTGGCGAATATCAATGCCGACAACCAGTGTGTGATCGCTGGCAGCGAGGAGGCGATGGCACGGGTCGGCGCAGCGATGAAACAGCAGGGTGGCGTAGCCAGGCGTCTGGCGGTCAGCGTGCCTTCGCACTGCCCGTTGCTGGATGAACCGGCGCAAGAGCTGGCGAGCGCATTCGCCGGAATACCGATGCAGGTGCCACGGTTGGGCTACCTCAGTGGCAGCAGCGCCCGGCTGTTGCGTAGCGCTGAGCAGATCCGCGATGACCTGGCGTTCAACATGTGCCGGCTCGTCGATTGGCGCGGCACCGTACAAAGCGCCTACGAGCGCGGCGTGCGCCTGCAGATCGAATTGCCACCGGGCGCGGTCTTGACCGGCCTGGCGCGCCGGGTATTCGAACAAGGCAGCGTGATGGCCTTCGACGGTGCCCGGCTGGACAGTCTCAAGGCACTGCTGGATGAGGAGGGACGCCGCCACCGATAAAGACCGGCTGCTTCGAAGGACAAAAACAACAACTTCGACAACGCGATGCGAGGATAACAACAATGATTATTTACGGTGTGGCACTGCTGGCGGTCTGTACGTTGGCAGGGGTGGTGCTGGGTGACATGCTCGGCGTGCTGTTGGGCGTCAAATCCAATGTTGGCGGCGTCGGGATTGCGATGATCCTGTTGATCTGCGCCCGCTTGTGGATGGACAAGCACGGCGGCATGAGCAAGGACTGCGAGATGGGCGTCGGCTTCTGGGGAGCACTGTACATTCCCGTGGTGGTCGCGATGGCCGCCAACCAGAACGTGGTCACCGCCTTGCACGGTGGCCCGGTTGCAGTGCTGGCGGCTGTCGGTTCGGTGCTGCTGTGCGGTTGCACCATCGCCCTGATCAGCCGTACCAACAAGGGCGAGCCGTTGCCTGCCGAGCCATCGGTGCCGGATGCCCATGTCGCGGGAGGTCGCTGATATGTGGACACTTGTCGAGAAAGCACTGGAACACAATGGGCTGATCACCGCATTCGCGCTGGTCGGGGTGGTGATGTGGCTGTCGGTGCTGTTGTCCAGGCACCTGACTTTGGGTCGTATTCACGGTTCGGCGATCGCCATCGTGATCGGCCTGGTACTGGCCTGGATCGGCGGCACGCTGACCGGCGGGCAGAAGGGCCTGGCGGACATGGCGTTGTTCTCCGGCATTGGCCTGATGGGCGGTGCCATGTTGCGGGATTTCGCGATCGTCGCGACCGCTTTCGAGGTGCAGGCCACCGAGGCGAGGAAAGCTGGCCTGATCGGCGCGGTATCCCTGCTGTTGGGCACGGTGTTGCCGTTCATTGTCGGCGCGAGCATGGCCTGGGCCTTCGGCTATCGTGATGCAGTGAGCATGACCACCATCGGTGCCGGCGCAGTGACCTATATCGTCGGGCCGGTGACCGGTGCCGCGATTGGCGCCAGTTCCGATGTGATGGCCTTGTCGATCGCCACGGGCCTGATCAAGGCGATCATCGTGATGGTCGGCACGCCGGTAGCGGCGCGCTGGATGGGCCTGGACAACCCGCGTTCGGCCATGGTGTTCGGCGGCCTGGCTGGCACGGTCAGCGGGGTAACGGCCGGGCTCGCGGCGACGGATCGGCGACTGGTGCCCTATGGTGCGCTGACCGCCACGTTCCATACCGGTCTTGGCTGCCTGCTTGGGCCATCGGTGCTGTTCTTCATCGTGCGTGGGCTGGTCGGCTGAACCGTGTTCAACGCCGGTGGTTGGCGTACATCCGGCACTCCGCAAGGAGTGCCAGCAGGTTCGGATCGCGTTCCTTGGCCTTGAGGAACACCACGCCGATATGCTGTTGCAGGTGGTAACGCGCCTGCAACGGGATCAGTTTTACCCGGTTCTCGTACACGGCGGCGATCCGCCCCGGCAGCAGGGCATAGCCGACGCCTGAACTGACCATGCTCAACAGGGTGAAGATGTCATTGACCTGCATCGCCACCTTGGGCTCGAAACCCGCCTGCTCGAATACCCGGTTGCCGTCACGGTGAGTGGCAAAACCCTGGGTCAGGGTGATGAAGGTCATGTCACGCAGGTCCGCCAGATCGACCTGTTCCTGATGGGCGAAGGGCGAGTCGGCGGGGGTGGCGAGAAAGATATCGTCGGAGAACAGGGGCAGGTGTGCGCAGTCCGCGTCATGGGTGGTTTCGTCCAGCGACACGAGGATCGCGTCCACTTCCATGTTCCTGAGCTTGTACAGCAGATCGATGTTCGAGCCGAGGATCAGGTCGATGTTCAGTTCGCTGCGGCGGATCTTCAGGCCCATGATCAGTTGCGGCACGGTCTTCACCGTCAGCGAATAGAGCGAGCCGAGCTTGAAGCGTTCGGCGGAGAAACCGGCGGCTTCGCGGGTCACGCGGATGCTCTCGACCACGTCCTGAATCAGTTTCTGCGCCCGTTCTTCCAGCACATAGGCGCTTTCCAGCGGCGTCAGGTTACGTCCCTCATGCTTGAACAACGGGCAGCGCAGGGCATTTTCCAGAGAGTGGATGGCGCGGTGCACGCTGACGTTGCTGGTCTGCAGCTCGGCCGCCGCGCGGGCCAGATTGCCGGTGCGCATGAAGGCCAGGAACACTTCCAGCTTTTTCAGGGTCAGTTCTTCATCGATCAACATGGGCCGGACTCTTTTTCGAATGCTCCGATTGTGCCCAAGTCCCAGGTGGTTGGCCGAGGCTTTTTTCCGCAGCAGCTTTTCCTGACGGGGCGGATTGCCTTGTCCATCAACCGACGAGGTTGCTGAGGGCGGCGTGTTTCCTCTTTCGAAGCAGGAAGCAGCTGTATAGGGTATCGGGCTCATGGGCTGGGTATTGCGTTGCGCGCGGCCAGGCCCGAGTCTGATGCAGTGTTCTGGTCAATGGAGGTAGGTGGCAGATGTATCACGGGGAACGACTCAACGCCTGGACTCATTTGGTAGGAGCGGTGCTGGCGTGCATCGGCGCCATCTGGCTGCTGGTGATGGCGAGCCTGGATGGCAGCCCCTGGAAGATCGTCAGCGTGGCGATCTACGGGGTCACGTTAATGACCCTGTATAGCGTTTCGACCGTGTACCACAGCGTACGCGGGCGGGCGAAGGTGATCATGCAGAAGGTCGATCACCTGTCGATCTACCTGCTGATCGCCGGCAGCTACACGCCGTTCTGCCTGGTCACCCTGCGCGGGCCGTGGGGCTGGACGCTCTTCGGCATCGTCTGGGGCCTGGCGGTCATCGGCATGTTGCAGGAGATCAAGCCGCGTTCGGAGGCGCGGGTCCTGTCGATCGTGATTTATGCGGTGATGGGCTGGATCGTGCTGGTGGCGATCAAACCCTTGCTGGCGGCGCTGGGCATGGCCGGGTTCATCTGGCTGGCCACGGGGGGCGTGCTGTATACCCTGGGTATCATCTTCTTTGCCCTGGACCACCGGCTGCGCCATTCCCATGGGATCTGGCACCTGTTCGTGATCGCCGGCAGTCTCCTGCACTTCGTGGCGATCTCCTGGTACGTGATCTGACTGGTCAGAAGTCGCCCCAGAGCTGCTGGGCCACCGCCAGGGCAACCACCGGCGCGGTTTCGGTGCGCAAGACGCGCGGACCGAGGCGCGCCGTCCAGTAACCGGCTCGTGCCGCCTGCTCGACTTCGGCATCCGACAGGCCGCCTTCCGGGCCGATCAGAAAGGCCAGGCTGGCGGGCTTGGGGTGACTGGTCAGCGGCTCGGCGACCGGGTGCAGCACCAGTTTCAGCTCGGCTTCGGTCTGTTTCAGCCATTCATTGAGCAGCAGTGGCGGGTGGATCACCGGCAGGGTGGAGCGACCGCATTGCTCACAGGCGCTGATCGCGATCTGCCGCCAATGAGCCAGGCGCTTGTCGGCGCGTTCGTCCTTGAGTCGTACCTCGCAGCGTTCGCTGACGATCGGGGTGATTTCGCTCACGCCCAACTCGGTGGCTTTCTGGATCGCCCAGTCCATGCGCTCGCCCCGGGACAGGCCCTGGCCGAGATGCAGATGCAGCGGCGAGTCCGGCTGGCCGGCGAAGGTTTCGGTCAGTTGCACGCGCACGTGTTTCTTGCCGACTTCCAGCAGGCTGCCGAGGAATTCGTTGCCCGAACCGTCGAACACTTGCAGCGCGTCACCCTCGGCCATACGCAGTACGCGGCCGATGTAGTGGGCCTGGGCTTCCGGCAACTGGTGTTCGCCGGGGCTCAGGGGGGCGTCGATAAAAAAGCGGGACAGTCTCATGGTGTATCTCTGAATATCGAAATGATGTGTTGCCGGGCCGGACCCATTCGCGGCGGTGCGGCGTCATGGGCCTGCACCCTAGCCCGGATCACGGAAGTCCGGGTGGAAGTTCTTCGGCACGGCCACGCTGACCGCGCTGCGGGTGGCGATGTCGATCCCTTCGCTGGCCACCTCGGCGAGGAAATCGATCTGCTCCGGGGTGATCACGTAGGGCGGCAGGAAATACACCACGTTGCCCAGCGGCCGCAATAGGGCGCCACGCTCCAGGGCATGCTGGAACACCTTGAGGCCACGCCGCTCCTGCCACGGGTAGGCGGTTTTGTCGGCCTTGTCCCGGACCATCTCGATCGCCAGGGCCATGCCGGTCTGGCGCACTTCGGCCACATGCGGGTGATCCACCAGGTGCGCGGTGGAACTGGCCATCCGCTGGGCCAAGGCGCGGTTGTTCTCGATGACGTTGTCCTGCTCGAAGATGTCCAGGGTCGCCAGTGCCGCCGCGCAGGCCAGCGGATTGCCGGTGTAGCTGTGGGAATGTAGGAACGCCCGCAGGGTCGGGTAGTCATCGTAGAAGGCGCTGTAGACATCCTCGGTAGTCAGGCAGGCCGCCAGGGGCAGGTAGCCGCCGGTGAGGGCCTTGGACAGGCAGAGGAAATCCGGGCGGATACCGGCCTGCTCGCAGGCGAACATCGTGCCGGTCCGGCCAAAGCCCACGGCGATTTCGTCGTGGATCAGGTGCACGCCATAACGGTCGCAGGCCTCGCGTAGCAGCTTGAGGTAGACCGGATGGTACATGCGCATGCCGCCAGCGCCCTGGATCAGCGGCTCGACGATGACCGCGGCGACGCTCTGGTGGTTGTCGGCCAGGGTCTGCTCCATGACCTGGAACATCGTGCGCGAATGCTCTTCCCAGCTCATGCCCTGCGGCCGCAGGTAGCAATCCGGGCTTGGCACCTTGATGGTGTCCAGCAGCAGCGCCTTGTAGGTTTCGGTGAACAGCGGCACGTCGCCGACCGACATCGCCGCCACGGTTTCGCCGTGGTAGCTGTTGGTCAGGGTGATGTAGCGTTTCTTCTGCGGTTGGCCACGGTTGAGCCAGTAGTGAAAGCTCATTTTCAACGCGACCTCGATGCACGACGAACCGTTGTCGGCATAGAAGCAGCGGGTCAGTCCCTCGGGTGTCATCTTCACCAGGCGTTCGGACAGCTCGATCACCGGCTGATGGCTAAAACCGGCGAGGATCACGTGTTCCAGCTGGTCGACCTGATCCTTGATCCGCTGGCTGATGCGGGGATTGCAGTGGCCGAACACATTGACCCACCAGGAGCTGACGGCATCGAGGTAGCGCTTGCCGTCGAAATCCTCCAGCCACACGCCGTCGCCGCGCTTGATGGGAATCATCGGCAGTTGCTCGTGATCTTTCATCTGGGTGCAGGGATGCCACAGCACCGCGAGGTCGCGTTGCATCCACTGGTTGTTCAGGCTCATTTCCAATCTCCCACGGGCCGCTTGCGACAGGCGCCGGCCAACAATCGCGCAAGCCTATGCAATGCCGGACGAAGCGACAACCCGTGCCGGCTATCCAGACATCCATGGAATGGGCGAAAAGCCCGGCCGACGTGGCTTGCAGCCGCGCCAAGGATTATTTACAGATACCCTGGATAAACTCGTTCGCCAGCCTGTCCCAGATAAGCGGCTACCTTAATATTTTCTTAACTCGCTTGTCCCAGACTTATGATCGTATTTCTCGATATTTCAAAGCGAAATTTTTCGCTTTAATTCGATAGGTAAATCATTAGTCTTGGGCGCAGTACTTACAGGATCTCTTCGACCATGCAGCTACGTAATTCATCCTCTCGCTACGGTGCTGTCAGCATGTTCCTGCATTGGGGCGTGGCGCTGGTGGTCTTCAGTCTTTTTGCGCTGGGCCTGTGGATGGTCGGTCTCGATTATTACAGCGAATATCGCAAGGCTGCTCCGGACCTGCATAAAAGTATCGGCTTGACCCTGTTCGCGGTGATGGTTGTACGGGTGCTCTGGCGTTTCGTCAGTCCGCCGCCGCCAGCACCGTCCAATCATGGCCGGTTGACTCGCCTGGGGGCGAAGTTCGGTCATGCGCTCCTCTATCTGGGGCTGTTTGCCCTGATGTTCTCTGGGTACCTGATTTCCACCGCAGAAGGTGTCGGGATTCCGGTGTTCAATCTGTTCGACGTGCCGGCCTGGATTTCCAGCATCCCCGATCAGGCGGATGTCGCGGGCACGGTTCACCTGTACCTGGCCTGGACGGTAGTGGTTTTTGCCGTCCTGCACGGCCTGGCCGCTCTGAAACACCATTTTATCGATCGTGATGCGACGCTGACCCGCATGCTGGGTCGCAAAGCCTGATGTTCAACCTCGACTCAAAAGGAATAGAAGTATGTTGAAAAAGACTCTCGCCGCTCTGGCAATCGGTACCGCACTGTTCACTGCCGGTCAGGCGATGGCCGCTGACTACGTGATCGACAAGGAAGGCCAGCACGCTTTCATCGATTGGAAAATCAGCCACCTGGGCTACAGCTTCGTTCACGGTACTTTCAAGGACTGGAGCGGCAAGTTCAGCTTCGACGCCAAGGCGCCTGAAGCCAGCAAGATCGAAGTCGAGCTGAAAACCGCCAGCCTGTTCTCCAACCACGCCGAGCGTGACAAGCACATCGCCAGCAAAGACTTCCTGGACGTCGCCAAGTATCCGGAAGCCAAGTTCGTCTCCACCGCCGTCAAGTCCACTGGCGCGAAAACTGCTGACGTGACCGGTGACCTGACCCTGCACGGCGTGACCAAGCCGGTGACCTTCAAGGCAACCTTCAACGGTGAAGGCAAGGATCCATGGGGCGGCTACCGTGCCGGCTTCAACGGCACCACCACCCTCAACCTGAACGATTTCGGTATCAAAGGCCCAGGTCCATCCTCCCAGACCCTGGACCTGGATATTTCGTTCGAAGGCGTACAGGCCAAGTAATACTTCAAGCTTGTCTGCATAACAAAACGCCCCCGGTTCGTGAGAACCGGGGGCGTTTTCATTGCCGTGGAAAACTCAGCGATTGCGGGTCAGCAACGCCGGTTTTTCGCCACGTGGGCGGTTCGGCAACTGATCCAGTTGCTCAGGCGTCAGGGAGCGATCGATCTTTGGCTCCTTGTGCATGATCTTCGGCTGGTTTTCACGCGGGCTTTTCACGGCCGGTTCCTGACGGGCCGATTGCTCGTCCCGTGCCGGGCGGCGGCTGCGCGAATCATCGCGGCGTGGCTGGCCGTCGCGCGATGCGCCGTTGCGGCCATTGCGTTTCGGCGTGCCAGCGCCTGCTCCGGACCCAGTGCTGGCGCCCGTGCCATTATTGCTGCGCTGGCTATTCTGGCGACCTTGGGCCGCACCACTGGCGCTGCTACGTGGGGCGCCCGGTGCGGCGGTGCCTGGACGGCGACCACGGCCCTGGTTTTTCGGCGCTGCCGGCGGCACGTAGTCGACGCGATTGCCGAAGTTGTCCACATCATCATCCAGGAACTCTTCCGGATCACGGTCCGGGGCCGGGCGTGGCACTTGGCGTGGTTGTGGGTCACGGGGTTTCTGCTCGCGGGCTGGACGTTCGCCACGACCGCTGCTCGCCGATTTTTCCTTTTCCTTGCCGCCCTTGTCCTTACCCTTGTCCTTGCGACCACTGCCGCCGCCTTTGTCCGACTCACCCCGAGGGGCGCGGGCATTGCGCGGATTGCGGCCTTCCGGACGCTCGCGCACTTCCGGTTTTTCGGCTTCCACGGCACTGGCGTCAAAGCCCACCAGGTCGCCATCGGCGATCTTCTGCCGGGTCATGCGCTCGATGCTTTTAAGCAGCTTCTCTTCGTCCGGGGCAACCAGGGAAATCGCCTCGCCCGAGCGCCCGGCGCGGCCGGTACGACCGATACGGTGGACGTAGTCTTCATCGACGTTCGGCAGCTCGAAGTTGACCACGTGTGGCAGCTGGTCGATATCCAGGCCACGGGCCGCGATATCGGTGGCGACCAGGATGCGTATTTCGCCAGCCTTGAAGTCGGCCAGGGCCTTGGTGCGGGCGTTCTGGCTCTTGTTACCGTGAATCGCCGCAGCGCTCAGGCCATGCTTGTCCAGGTACTCGGCCAGACGGTTGGCGCCGTGCTTGGTACGGGTGAACACCAGCACCTGTTCCCAGGCACCCGTGGTGATCAGGTGGGCCAGCAATGCCCGTTTGTGGCTGGCGGCCAGGCGGAACACGCGTTGCTCGATGCGCTCGACCGTGGTGTTCGGCGGCGTCACTTCGATGCGTTCCGGGTTGTGCAGCAACTTGCCGGCGAGGTCGGTGATGTCCTTGGAGAAGGTTGCCGAGAACAGCAGGTTCTGCCGTTTGGCCGGCAGTCGTGCGAGAACCTTTTTCACGTCATGGACGAAGCCCATGTCGAGCATGCGGTCGGCTTCGTCCAACACGAGGATTTCCACGTGGGACAGGTCGACGCTGCCTTGTCCGGCCAGGTCCAGCAGGCGGCCCGGGCAGGCGACGAGCACGTCGACGCCACGGGCCATGGCCTGCACCTGCGGGTTCATGCCGACACCGCCGAAGATGCAGGCGCTGACGAACTTCAGGTCGCGGGCATAGAGCTTGAAGCTTTCATGGACCTGGGCGGCGAGTTCGCGGGTTGGGGTCAGGACCAGCACGCGAGGTTGGCGCGGGCCGTGGCGCTGGGATTTGTCCGGGTGACCATTGGGGAACAGCCGCTCCAGAATCGGGAGGGCGAAGCCGCCGGTTTTACCAGTACCTGTCTGTGCGGCGACCATCAGGTCGCGGCCTTGCAACACGGCGGGAATGGCCCGCTGTTGCACCGGAGTAGGCTCGGTGTAGCCGGCAGCCTCGATGGCGCCGACCAAAGCCTCGGAGAGACCGAGGGAAGCAAAGGACATGAGTAATCCTGTTCAGTTAGGGCAAAGCCCGATGGGAATCTTGCCTGGCGCGAATGGCGTCTGGGCGCTGAACGAACGTGGCCGGTAGTATGTGCGGCGTTTTTTCATCCAGTCCTGGAGGACGCAATCCCGTCCGGTAATGCTGGATCTTGAGGCTCTACGCACAGCGCGCGCTGGCTCTTTGGCGGCGCAGGTCACTGTGTCGGAATACCTGATGCAAGGTCGAGCGTCCGGGCGTAAGCCTGGCGGGAAGGGGCAGTATAACAGAGCAATCGTTCTGTGCTGCTTTCCTGCTGCTCAACGGTTCACCGGGCTTTCTTGGCGCTGTACGTGCCGGTATAGCGGGCAAGGAGTTCGGTGTAGGCCGGTTCACGCTTGAAACGCTTGAGTTCGGCGTTGAAACGCTGCATCAGCAGATCCATCCCGGCGTTGCGGCGCAAGGCCAGGTACTGCCTGTTGCGGCTGATCACGGTGGGGTATTGCGCGATCTGCTCCTGCAGGTTCAAGGCGTGCAGGGTGTAGTGGCCGACCCGGCGGTCGGTGATCACCAGGTCGACGCGCCCCAATGCCAGTTTGCCGAAGTTGGACTCCTGGCTGGGTGCCGGTTCGCGCTTGAACAGGCGCGACTCGTTGAATTGCGGGCTGTACTGGTAGCCGGGGGTGACGCCCACGGTCAGCCCCCGAAGGTCGTCCAGGCTGTTGAAGGGGTGGGGGTGCGCCTTGGCGTAAAACAGTACGAACTCCACTTCGGAAAGGGCTTCGTCGGGATACAGCAGACTGTCATCGCGCTGGCTGTTGTGAAAGATATCCAGGACACCGTCCGCCTGGCCTTGTTCGATCATCGCCAGGCAACGTTTCCAGGGCATGAACTGCCACTCCACGTCTATTCCCAGGCGCTGGAAGACAATCGCTGTGGTTTCGTAGTCGAGCCCTCTGGCCTGGCCGCTCTCCTCATAGGCATAGGGTGCCCATGGGTCGGTGACGATGTGCAGCCGCTCACCCCGAACCGTCAGGCTCAGGCAGGTGAGGAGGAGGGTGGTCAGAATCTGGACAATGACGGGCATTGTCAGAGGGTACGATGGGGCGGTAGCAAATAGCCAGAGCCTTGTGAGGGCTCTGGGTCAGGGTATTGCCACTAGAAGAGCTTATTAAAAAGGCCCGGGCTTGTGCGAGGATCTTTTCACTGAGCTGCCCTTACTGCAGTCAACGTGGCAGCTTGAGGTTGTTCCAAACCGCCAGGCTCGGTTCGGCCAGGTTCAGGGTGTAGAAATGCAGCCCTGGAGCGCCGCCTTGCAGCAGGCGTTCGGACATCTCGGTGACGACCTGCTCGCCGAATGCCTGGATGCTCTGGCTGTCATCACCGTAGGCTTCCAGCTGTTTGCGGATCCAGCGTGGGATTTCTGCACCGCAGGCGTCGGAGAAGCGCGCCAGCTTGCTGTAGTTGGTGATCGGCATGATGCCCGGCACGATCGGGATGTTCACCCCCAGTGCCCGTACGCGATCGACGAAGTAGAAATAGCTGTCGGCGTTGAAGAAGTACTGGGTGATCGCACTGTCGGCACCGGCGTTGGCCTTGCGCACGAAATGCTGGATGTCGTCCTCGAAGTTGCGTGCCTGCGGATGCATTTCCGGATAGGCGGCGACTTCGATGTGGAAATGACTGCCGGTCTCTTCACGGATGAAGCTGACCAGATCATTGGCGTGGCGCAGTTCGCCGCTGGCCATGCCCATGCCGGATGGCAGGTCGCCGCGCAGGGCGACGATGCGCTTGATGCCGGCGTCCTTGTACTGGGTCAGCAGGCCGCGCAGGTCGTCCTTGCTGTCGCCCACGCAGGACAGGTGCGGCGCAGACGGAATCTTCACTTCATTCTCGAGCTGCAGCACGGTGTTGAGCGTGCGGTCGCGGGTCGAACCACCGGCGCCATAGGTGCAGGAGAAGAAGTCGGGGTTGTGGCTGGCCAACTGGCGGGCAGTGGCAAGCAGTTTTTCATGCCCAGCATCGGTCTTGGTCGGGAAGAACTCGAAGCTGTAGCGACGATCTTGGGACATGGTAATACCTATGGAAGCTCAGAATACCGATGTGCAAGCGGCGGTGGGGCTCTCCGACAGGTCCGCGATGCAGGCCCCACGGCTTTTCAGCCATATCGAGGCGTTGCTATCGCAGGCAAGTCGGGGCGCCGCACCGCCGCTCCCACAAAAGCCTGCTCTCGCCGGGAGAGCAGGCAGCCAGACCAATCAGTAGCGGTAGGCGTGCGGCTTGAACGGACCTTCGACGCCCACGCCGATGTAGTCGGCCTGGGTCTTGGTCAGTTGGGTCACCACGCCGCCGAAGCCGCGGACCATTTCCAGGGCCACTTCTTCGTCGAGTTTCTTCGGCAGTACTTCAACGGTCAGGCGCTCGGCTTTCTGGGCTGGCGACAGGTCGGCGTATTTCTGGCCGAACAGGAAGATCTGCGCCAGTACCTGGTTGGCGAACGAACCGTCCATGATACGGCTTGGGTGACCCGTGGCGTTGCCCAGGTTCACCAGACGGCCTTCGGCCAGCAGGATCAGGTAGTCGTCGTTCTGTGGGTCGAAATCGCCATGGCCGGTACGGTGGATCTTGTGTACCTGTGGCTTCACTTCTTCCCATGCCCAGTTCTTGCGCATGAAAGCGGTGTCGATTTCGTTGTCGAAGTGACCGATGTTGCAGACCACGGCACGCTTCTTCAGGGCCTTGAGCATGTTGGCATCGCAGACGTTGACGTTACCGGTGGTGGTGACGATCAGGTCGATCTTGCCCAGCAGGGCCTTGTCGATGCTGGCTTCGGTGCCGTTGTTGATCCCGTCGATGAACGGCGAAACCACTTCGAAGCCGTCCATGCAGGCTTGCATGGCGCAGATCGGGTCGACTTCGGTGACCTTGACGATCATGCCTTCCTGACGCAGGGACTGGGCCGAACCCTTGCCCACGTCACCATAGCCGATCACCAGGGCCTGCTTGCCCGACAGCAGGTGGTCGGTGCCACGCTTGATGGCATCGTTCAGGCTGTGACGGCAGCCGTACTTGTTGTCGTTCTTGCTCTTGGTGACCGAGTCGTTGACGTTGATCGCCGGGATCTTCAGCTCGCCCTTGGCCAGCATGTCCAGCAGGCGATGTACGCCGGTGGTGGTTTCTTCGGTGACGCCGTGGACTTTTTCCAGTACGGCTGCATATTTCTTGTGCAGCAGTTCGGTCAGGTCGCCGCCGTCGTCGAGGATCATGTTGGTATCCCACGGTGCGCCATCCTTGAGGATGGTCTGCTCCAGGCACCACTCGTATTCCTGCTCGGTTTCACCTTTCCAGGCGAAAACCGGGATACCGGCAGCGGCGATGGCGGCAGCGGCCTGGTCCTGGGTCGAGAAGATGTTGCAGGACGACCAGCGTACTTCGGCACCCAGGGCAACCAGGGTTTCGATCAGCACGGCGGTCTGGATGGTCATGTGGATGCAGCCCAGGATCTTGGCGCCCTTGAGCGGTTGCTCGGCCAGATACTTGCGACGCAGACCCATCAGGGCTGGCATTTCCGATTCGGCGATGATGATTTCGCGACGGCCCCAGGCAGCCAGGGACATGTCGGCGACTTTGTAGTCAGTGAAATCTGCAGGCGTGTTGACAGCGCTCATAGAGAGCCTCCATTCGTAATGTGCGAATGGGCGCCGTTGTGCGTTTAGTATCCGGACGCGTATCACGACCGGAGAACGCCCCATCCGAGCCTGACAGGTCGGACCTGCTGCAGCGCCCCTCGGACGGGTGGCGGGAAAACGGTATCAGCTGAAGATGACCGTTTTGATCGGCGCTGATTATAGCGGCCTGCTGCGCACTTCCCAAGGGTTTCCGTCGGTTCGATGAAGAATGCTCATGACGACCATAGTCGAGTGCTCATAGAGCTTGACCGTACGGTCTGCCATGATAGCCGGCATCAATGGCAAGACGGTCAGGAGCGCGCATGAATTTCCACACCCGCAAATGGGTCAAACCCGAAGACCTCAACCCCAACGGCACCCTGTTCGGCGGCAGCCTGCTGCGCTGGATCGACGAGGAAGCGGCGATCTACGCCATCGTCCAGCTGGGCAACCAGCGGGTAGTGACCAAATACATTTCCGAGATCAACTTCGTCAGCGCCTCGCGCCAGGGCGACATCATCGAGCTGGGCATCACCGCCACCGAATTCGGCCGTACCTCGATCACCCTGACCTGCGAGGTGCGTAACAAGATCACCCGCAAGAGCATCCTGACCGTGGAAAAGATGGTCTTCGTCAACCTCGGCGAAGACGGCCTGCCGGCGCCCCATGGCCGGACCGAAATCAAGTACGTGAAGGATCAGTTCAAGGACGACGAGACCGCCTCCAGCCAGTGAACAGCTGCCAGCCCCTGGTGTCCCATTTGCAGGCACACCTTGGGGCAGGCTTCGATGGATACGCAAAAAGACGGCAAGACTCCCGATCTGTCGCCCGAAGAGCGGCAGGACGTCGAGCGCAACCAGCCGCCACGGGCGGCGGTGTTGCATGAAATCATCCGCCTGCAGGGCGATCAGGAACTGGAACGCAGCGTGGCCGCGCTCGCCTGGTCAGCGCTGGCTGCCGGCCTGACCATGGGCCTGTCGCTGATGGCAATGGGCTTGCTCAACTCCCGGTTGCCGGAAGGCGAAGCGTTCAAGGTGATCGCCAGCTTCGGGTATTGCGCAGGCTTTCTTGCGGTGATCCTCGGGCGTCAGCAGTTGTTCACGGAAAACACCCTGACGGCGGTGCTGCCGTTGATGAGCCAGCCGACCCTGTTCAACCTTGGCCGTTTGCTGCGGTTGTGGGGCGTGGTGCTGGCAGGCAACCTCTGCGGCACGTTGCTGGTGGCCTATGTGATGCTGCATCTGCCGATCTTCGACGCCAAGACCGACCTGGCTTTCCTGGAGATCGGCCGCAAGGTCATGGAGAATGAACCGCCACAGATGTTCGCCAAGGGCATCGTTTCCGGCTGGATGATCGCCACCATGGTCTGGATGATTCCGTCCATGGAAAGCGCGAAAATGTGGATCATCGTCCTGATCACCTACCTCATGGCGCTAGGGGATTTCACCCATATCGTGGTTGGCTCGGCCGAGGTTTCGTATCTGGTGTTCGCCGGGGAATTGTCCTGGCACGAGTTCTGGTTACACTTCGCCGGCCCTACGCTGGCCGGCAATATCATTGGCGGCAGCTTTATCTTCGCCCTGATCAGTCATGCGCAGATTCGCAGCGAAAGCTCAGGGTCGGAGTCGGGGGCGTCGTCTCGAAAGTGACCGATTGGTCTCTGTGCGTGTGTGTTGCATTCGTGGAGGCGTGTTGATCGCCACGTTGTGAACCTATTTGTACAATGTGCCCCCGGAGGGGGTGTTATGCGCTAGTGTTGTGGTCGCTGCGGCTGGCTCAAGGGGGCGAGCCGTGGTTGTGCGCGAAACCAGCGTGCTTGCGTTGCTGGTCGGCCTGTTCATCATGAAACGCTAATAACAAGGACCTTGTCATGACTCCAGCATTCTGGTGTGTATTGATCGCGATCATCCTGCCGTACCTGTGCACTGGCATTGCCAAGTTCAGTGGCGGCAAGTACGGGCCCCGGCAAAACCACGATCCGCGGGCGTTTCTGGAAACCCTCGACGGTTTTGCCAAACGCGCGCATTCGGCGCAATTGAACAGTTTCGAAGTGACGCCGGCCTTCGCGGCGGCGGTGATCATTGCGCATCTGGCGGGACACGCCTCGCTGGTGACAATCAATGTGCTGGCGGTGCTGTTCGTCACCAGTCGGCTGCTGTACATCATCTGCTACCTGGCTGACTGGGCGGTGTTGCGCTCGGTGGTGTGGTTGGTGGGGATGGGGTTGATTCTGAGTTTCTTCTTCGTATCCATCTGAGGTCTGGCGAAGGCTTTTTCGCGGGCAAGCCCGGCTCCTGCAGGGGGGGTGAACCTGTAGGAGTCGGGCTTGCCCGCGAATAGGCCATGACGGCTTGCGCCGCAATCAGCTACCGATATCCGGCACCTGGGGCAACGCCATGCCCTTGGGCCACAGCATCCAGATATTGCCCTTCTGTTTCATGTCCCCGGCCAGTTGCCCGGCGGCATCACCGGTACCCCAGAACAGATCGGCACGCACTTCGCCGGCGATGGCCCCGCCGGTATCCTGCGCAGCCACCGGCCGCACCAGCGGCGTGCCGTCCGGGCGGGTCGTCGACAGCCACAGCAGGCTGCCCAGTGGAATGACCTTGCGGTCCACCGCGACGCTATAGCCGGCGGTCAGCGGCACGTTCAGCGAGCCGCGCGGACCTTCGTTGCTGTCCGGGTTGCGGGCGAAGAACACGTAACTCGGGTTGCTGCCCAGCAACTGCGGGATGCGCGTCGGATGCGCCTTGGCCCAGGCGCTGATGGTGCCCATGGTGACGTCTTCCTTTTTCAGCTCGCCCTGTTCCACCAGCCAGCGGCCAATGGCGCGGTAGGGGTAGCCGTTCTGGTCCGCGTAACCGATCCGCAGTTGTCGACCGTCATCCAGGCGAATTCGACCCGAGCCCTGGATCTGCAGGAACTGCAGGTCCATAGGGTCGGTCAGCCAGGCCAGCACCGGCGCCTTGACGCCCTGGGTGGCGATCAGTGCGGCATCGTCATAGGGTTTGACGACGCGGCCTTCCAGGCGTCCGCGCAGGCGTTTGCCCTTGAGTTCGGGGTAGATGCTTTCCAGTTGGACGATGATCAGATCGTCTGGTACGCCGTAGACCGGCACCGTGGCCTTGTCCGTGCGGGTCAGGCTGCCGGGGTAGACCGGCTCGTAATAGCCGGTGATCAAGCCGTCTGCACTGTTTTGCGCCGAGCGCAGTCCGTAGACCTCGAGGTTCTGCTGGAGGAAGGCGCGAATGGCTGCTGGCTCCGTGGGCACATTGCTCGCGGCGGCGCAGGTGTTCGCCCAGGTAGCGTCGTTCTTCAAACGGGTGCAGGCACTGCGCCACGAGGCAAAGCCGGCCTGCAGGTCGGCATCGGAAACGCTCGGCAGCGCTTTCCAGTCAGCCTTTACATAGGTGGTCACCGCCACATGGGGCTGGTTGTCCTTGCCGTTACAGCCGGCTAGCAGTGCCAGGGCGAGCAGGCTCCAGCCAAGGCGTTTGTAAGTGTTTTTCATGAACAAGCGTATTCCTTGAGCGACTACCTGTTCAGTCTTTGTTCAGGTAATCCATTCATTTATTGTGGGTATTGGCGGCCTGGCCTATTGGTCTTTGATCTTCAGGCGAGGATACTGGCCGCCGTTTCCCGTGACCTGATGCCATCATGACTATCAAGAAAATATTCGTTGTATTGCTGGCCGGCCTGAGCCTCGCCGCCTGTGGCGGTATCGATCCGAATTCGCCATTGGGCCAGCGCAAGGCCATTTTCAAGCAGATGCTCAAGACCAGCGAGGATCTGGGCGGCATGTTGCGCGGCCGGATTCCTTTCGACGGCCCGCGTTTTGCCGAGGGCGCAATCAAACTGGACAGCTTGTCCCATGAGCCGTGGAAACACTTCCCACAGGTCAAGGAAACGGAGCATACCAGCGCGAAGGCTGATGTCTGGCAAAAACAGGCGCGCTTCCAGGAACTGGCCCGTTCGCTGGAGGGCGCCACCGGCGAGCTGGTGATTGCCAGCAAGGTTCAGCCCTACCAGGCCAGTCTGCTCAGGCCGGCGGTAGAGCGGGTCGAGGATGCCTGCGATGCCTGCCACAAGGAGTTTCGCGATCACTGAGTAGACGCTGCGTTACTTGTCCAACTCGTCCAGCGCTTCCTGCAACACCTTGCGCGACTCGGCCAGCTTGTCCTTGCGCTTGTTGATCTTGTCCGGGTCGCCCTTTTTCATTGCCTTGTCGAGATCGGACTGGCGGCGGCTGACTTCGTGCCTGGCGTCGAGCACCTTGTTTTCCCGCTCCTTTTTCAGCGAAGCATCGGTGCAATGGGTGGTGACTTCATCCAGGGCTTTTTCCAGGCCGGCCTGTTGTTCGCTGTTGCCTTGGGTCTTGGCGATTTCAAGCTGGTTGCCGATCGCCTGGCGCTTGGCTGCACAGCCGGTCAGTTCGGGTTGTTCTTCGGCAGCCAGGAGCGGGGCGGCCATGACGGTGCACAGGGTGAAAAGCACCAGTGGAGAGGGAAATTTCATGAAAGGCTCCGTGTTGAAAAATACTGAAAAGTGACAATGAACGAAATAAAGCCGATTCGGTTGTATGACTGCTCCGGGTCGGCGTGCAAATTCTTCCTCAGAACCCATCGATTCCGGCTACACGCAATGATTCAGCCAAGGCCAGCACTTGCGGGTGCCGAAAGAAGGCACTCAATTGCGCGGCCCGTTCGGGACCGATCCCAGGTTGGCCTTGCCAGTCCTCAATGCTTCGGCTGGCGAGCGATTGCCAGGTACCGTCCAGCCTGATGCCGGCGGTTGCCGGCAATCCCAGGGCTTTCAGCCAGCGCTCGAATGGCTGCTGCCGGGCCATTTGTACGTTATCGAGCAACTGTCGACTGCCATGCGGGCCCAGGCCGGCAATGTTAGCAAGCTCGCGGGCATCAAGGGTCAGCCAATCGAGCAGTTGTTCAAGACGCCCCGCACGAATCAGCTTTTCCCAGGTACCGCGTCCCAGTCTTGGCAGCGCCAGCCCCTGCTTGCCGCTCAGCCAGGCCAGGCGGGCGAGAAACTGGCTCTCGCAGCCTGGGCTGTAGCGCCAGCAACTCAACTCATGAAAATCTTCCGGGTCGGGAACCGCCACTGGTTCACGCTCGACGCTGCGCCAGACCACGTCGTCCAGGCGCGGGATGGTCAGGCCGGCCAGGCTGATCGCCACCTGATCGCCGGGGCGCACGTCCAGTTCCCGCCAGCGTGGCAGGGAGCCGACGCTGACCCGCCTGATCTGTCGATCATCCAGGCGTACCGGGATCAGTTCGAGCAGAGGCGTGATCCGTCCGGTGCGGCCGATCGCAAAGCTGACCTTGCGCACATGGGCCAGGGCCTGGGCGTAAGGGTATTTCCAGGCGACGCCCCAATGCGGTGGTCGTGCCTGCCAGAGACGTGCAGGTGGTCGTTGGCCCTGGCGCAGAACCACGCCGTCGCTGGCGAACGGTAACGGCTGGCGGAACCAGTACTCGCGCCAGTGTCGGGCCTCGGCAAACTGGCTGATCGGCTGGCTGTAGGTCGCGCTGTCGGGGAAGCCCAGTGCGCTCAGCCCCTGCAGGCGTTCAAGCTGGGTCTTCGGGCCATCGGGCCAGTCCCAGACGAACAGCCCGATGCCTTCGGCTTCGTGGGCTTGCAACTGGTGCCGGGCCATCAGGCCGGCGACCGTGCTGCGGGCGTTCAGGCTGCCGTGTTCGGCCTGGATATGGTTGTTCTGGCGCCAGTACAGCTCGCCCTGCAGTACCAGGTCGAGCGGATGTGGCAACTGCGCGGGAATAGCCGTGATCAGACGGGCACTGTCGGTCCAGTCCTGGCCCGTGAGGCCGTCGCCCCGGCTGATGATCTGGTGCAATCGGCCTTGCCGATAGCTGAGCGTCACCGCCACGCCATCGATTTTGGGCTGGACCCACAGATCCTGGCGTTTGCCGATCCAGTCGCGGACCGCCTGTTCGTCCGGCAGTTTGTCCAGACCGGTATGGGCAAAGGGATGGGGCGTCGGTCCGCGGGCCTTGAGCAGTGGACTGTCCGGTGGGGTTTCGTTGGCGGTAAAACAGCCACGCCAGCGTTGTAGGGCCTGACGGGATTGATCGTAGAGTTCGTCGGCCACCGGCGAAACGCCTTGGCGATGGTAGCGTTCATCCCATTGCGCGATCTGTTGCCCCAGGGCCTCGATTTCGCGCAGGCCACGTTCTTTCGGCCAGTCCGGGCAGGGCGCGGCATGGGCAGTGAAACAGCAGAGGGAAAATACGAAACCAGGGAAAAGGTGCATGCCGGAGCATCCTTGCTCGACTCAAAAGCACAGCCTAGATCAGTCCCGGCATTGACAAACCCTGCAATGGGCAGGGCTTTCTTACCGCGTGTGTCGGCTGACTGCAACGGGCCGTCCGCAGGCTTGGCACTGGCATCGCTTGCCGTGGCCTGCATGAAAAAGCCCTTCATGGCGGACCATGAAGGGCTTTTGTGACACGGGGCTCTTTACAGGCCGGCAGCTGCGCGCAGGGCGTCGATGCGGTCGGTTTTTTCCCAGGTGAAGGTGGTGAAGGTATCTTCGCCCACGGTTTTCTGCTCCGGGGTACGGCCGAAGTGGCCGTAGGCTGCGGTCTCCTGGTACATCGGGTGCAGCAGGTCGAGCATGGTGGTGATGGCGTATGGGCGCAGGTCGAAGATTTCGCGGACCAGCTTGATGATCTGGTCATCGCTGATCTTGCCGGTGCCGAAGGTGTTCAACGAGATCGAGGTCGGCTGGGCGACGCCGATGGCGTAGGAAACCTGGATTTCGCAACGGTCGGCCAGGCCGGCAGCGACGATGTTCTTGGCCACGTAGCGACCGGCGTAGGCCGCGGAGCGGTCAACCTTGGACGGGTCCTTGCCGGAGAATGCGCCACCGCCGTGACGGGCCATGCCGCCGTAGCTGTCGACGATGATCTTGCGGCCGGTCAGGCCGCAGTCGCCTACCGGACCACCGATGATGAAGTTACCGGTCGGGTTGATGTGGAACTGGGTGTCCTTGGTCAGCAGCTCGGCTGGAATGACCTGCTTGACGATCAGTTCCATCACGCCTTCGCGCAAATCCTTGTAGGACACGTCAGGGTTGTGCTGGGTCGACAGGACGATGGCGTCGACGCCAACCACCTTGCCACCTTCATAACGGCAGGTCACCTGCGACTTGGCATCCGGGCGCAGCCACGGCAGCAGGCCGGACTTGCGGGCCTCGGCCTGGCGCTGGACCAACTGGTGGGAGTAGGCGATCGGGGCTGGCATCAGCTCCGGGGTTTCGTTGCTGGCGTAGCCGAACATCAGGCCCTGGTCGCCGGCACCCTGGTCTTCCGGCCGGCTGCGGTCAACGCCTTGGGCGATGTCCACCGACTGCTTGCCGATGATGTTCATCACGCCGCAGGTAGCACCGTCGAAGCCGACCTCGGAGCTGTTGTAGCCGATGTCGAGAATCACGTTACGGACGATGTCTTCCAGGTCGACCCAGGCCGAGGTGGTGACTTCGCCAGCGATGATCGCCACGCCGGTCTTGACCAGGGTTTCGCACGCGACGCGGGCAAATTTGTCCTGAGCAATGATGGCGTCCAGTACCGCATCGGAAATCTGGTCGGCGATCTTGTCCGGATGCCCTTCAGACACGGACTCGGAGGTGAAAACGGAATATTCGCTCATATCGATGGTTTTCCTGAGTTTACCGATGTTGAGTGGCACCAGCCGGTCGCTGAAAGTGGCGAACCTGAATCTGGAAACCATTACGTAAGCCTACATAGAGGCTGTCCTCGGGCACGAGTCCCGCAGCGATGGCCCAACGGGCCAGATCTTCCTGTTCGAACCCCAACCAGAGATCACCGCAGGCCTCTCTGGCCCAACTCTGGTTGTGGCTGCATAACTCGGTTACCAGCAGACTGCCGCCGGGTTGCAGCAACCCGGTCATCTGCTTCAAGGCTTCGGCCGGCGCGGCGAAATGGTGCAGGACCATGTTCAGGACCACGCAGTCGGCCTGGAGACTGTTGTTCTGCAAGGCATCGGCCAGTTGCAGGCTGACGTTGCTCAACGCTTCGCGTTCGCACAGCTGGCGGGCCAGCTCAAGCATCGCCGGGCTGTTGTCCAGCGCCGTGACCTGCTGAAAGCGTCGCGCCAGCTCGGGCAGGAAACCACCGTCGCCGGGGCCGATTTCCAGAGCCGTGGCGTCGGCAGCGAAGTTGAGCTTGTCGAGCAGGGCCAGGACGCTGTCGCGGTATTGCGGCAGGCCGGCAATGAGGTCCTGCTGGGCGCGGAATTTTTCCGCCACCCGCGCGAAGAAGTCCTGGCTGGCGGCGGCCCGTTGCCCGTGCACCTGGGCGATCCGCGCCTGCACATCGAGGGGCAGTGGCAGGGCGTCGACTTCGTCGAGCAGTGCTGCATGCAGCTTGCCCCCCGGCAATTCGGTATGGGGCAGGGCGCGGCGGTAGAAGATCGCATTGCCTTCCCGACGCGTGGCCACCAGGGCAGCCTGGGCCAATACCTTGAGGTGGTGGCTCATGCCCGATTGGCCGATGGCGAATATCTGCGCCAATTCCAGTACGCCAAACGAGTCGTTGGCCAGCGCCCGCAAGACGTTCAGCCGCAATGGGTCGCCGCCGGCCTTGCACAGGGCGGACAGCTCATCGCAGTGATCATGATGCAGCGCGGGCGCGGGTAGGTTCATAGGGCCAGCAGTCTAGTCAGCGTATCGATGACTCGCAAGGGCAATATCAAAAACTTTTGATATTGCGGGATAAATGGCACTTTCTGCTTTTCTCGTCGCTCTACAGACGAAGCGCGGAAAGGATTCATCAGCGATATGCGCAACTATCGACGGGAAAAACACGGTTGAACGACTATCTGTCATTGCCCCGAAGGCGCTCCGTGAGGGAAAATGCAGGCCTTTTTTCCGTTTCGTTTCAATATCAAACCCCAGGAGATCAGCGATGCCCAGCCGTCGTGAGCGTGCCAACGCCATTCGTGCCCTCAGCATGGATGCCGTGCAAAAAGCCAACAGCGGCCATCCCGGTGCCCCCATGGGCATGGCGGATATCGCCGAAGTGCTTTGGCGCGATTATCTGAAACACAACCCGAGCAACCCGTCGTTCGCCGACCGTGACCGTTTCGTACTGTCCAACGGCCACGGCTCGATGCTGATCTACTCGTTGCTGCACCTGACCGGCTACGACCTGTCGATCGATGACCTGAAAAGCTTCCGTCAACTGCACAGCCGTACCCCGGGCCACCCGGAATTCGGTTACACCCCGGGCGTGGAAACCACCACCGGCCCACTCGGCCAGGGTCTGGCCAACGCGGTCGGTTTCGCCCTGGCGGAAAAGGTTCTGGGTGCCCAGTTCAACCGCCCTGGTCACAACATCGTCGACCACCACACCTATGTGTTCCTGGGTGACGGCTGCATGATGGAAGGCATTTCCCATGAAGTCGCGTCCCTGGCCGGTACCCTGGGTCTGGGCAAGCTGATCGCCTTTTATGACGACAACGGCATCTCCATCGACGGTGAAGTCGAAGGCTGGTTCACCGACGATACGCCCAAGCGTTTCGAGTCCTACAACTGGCAGGTGATCCGCAACGTCGACGGCCACGATCCGGAAGAGATCAAGACCGCCATCGAAACCGCCCGCAAGAGCGAGCAGCCGACCCTGATCTGCTGCAAGACCACCATCGGCTTCGGTTCGCCGAACAAGCAGGGCAAGGAAGATTGCCACGGCGCCCCGCTGGGTGACGCGGAAATCGCCCTGACCCGTGCGGCGCTGAAATGGAACTACGGTCCTTTCGAAATCCCGGCCGACATCTATGCCGAGTGGGACGCCAAGGAAGCCGGTCGCGCCGTCGAGGCCGAATGGGACCAGCGTTTTGCTGCCTACTCCGCAGCCTTCCCGACCGAAGCCAATGAACTGATCCGTCGTCTGAGCGGCGAGTTGCCGGCCGACTTCTCGGAAAAGGCCTCGGCCTACATCGCCGAAGTCGCGGCCAAGGGCGAAACCATTGCCAGCCGCAAGGCCAGCCAGAACACCCTGAATGCCTTCGGCCCGCTGCTGCCTGAGTTCCTCGGTGGTTCGGCGGACCTCGCCGGTTCCAACCTGACCCTGTGGAAAGGCTGCAAGGGTGTCAGCGCTGAAGATGCCAGCGGCAACTACATGTACTACGGCGTGCGCGAGTTCGGCATGACCGCGATCATGAACGGCGTCGCCCTGCACGGTGGCCTGGTGCCCTACGGCGCGACCTTCCTGATGTTCATGGAATACGCCCGCAACGCGGTGCGCATGTCGGCACTGATGAAAAAACGCGTGATCCATGTCTACACCCACGACTCCATCGGTCTGGGCGAAGACGGTCCGACCCACCAGCCGATCGAACAACTGACGAGCCTGCGCAGCACGCCTAACCTCGACACCTGGCGCCCTGCCGACGCGGTGGAGTCCGCCGTGGCCTGGAAGTCCGCGATCGAGCGCAAGGACGGCCCTTCGGCGCTGATCTTCTCCCGTCAGAATCTACAGCATCAGCAGCGCGATGCGGCGCAGATCGACAACATCAGCCGTGGTGGTTATGTACTCAAGGACTGCGCGGGCGAGCCTGAGCTGATCCTGATCGCCACCGGTTCGGAAGTGGGCCTGGCAGTGCAGGCTTTCGACAAGCTGACCGAGCAGGGCCGCAAGGTCCGCGTGGTGTCCATGCCATGCACCAGCCTGTTCGATGCCCAGGATGCCAGCTACAAGCAGGCGGTTCTGCCATTGCAGGTCGGCGCGCGTATCGCTATCGAAGCCGCGCATGCGGACTACTGGTACAAGTACGTGGGCCTGGAAGGCCGCGTTATCGGCATGACCACTTACGGTGAGTCGGCGCCAGCCTCGGCCCTGTTCGAAGAGTTCGGCTTCACCCTGGAGAACATCCTGGGTCAGGCTGAGGAACTGCTGGAAGACTGAGGTCGGTGACAGGCGGGGCGGCCCCATTCGCGGACAAGCCCTGCTCCTGCAGGAGAGTGTCGTGCACACACTTTGTGTTCGGCGCAAACCTTGTAGGAGCAGGGCTTGCCCGCGAAGACGGCGGCCCAGATACCGCTTGCCTCCCAAACTCACCCGTTTTCATGTAACCCATGCCTTGGCATGGGTTCTTGATGTTCAAGCTCCGGCGAGATCTCCATGCCTCAACCGCGTCCCTACAGAGTTGCCCTTAACGGCTACGGCCGTATCGGTCGTTGTGTCCTGCGCGCGTTATTCGAGCGAGGAGACCGTGCCGGGCTGGAAATTGTTGCCCTCAACGATCTGGCCGACATGGCCAGTGTTGAATACCTGACACGCTTCGACTCCACTCACGGCCGCTTTCCTGGCGACGTGCGGGTCGAGGACGACTGTCTGCATATCAATGGCCGCTGCGTGAAGGTCTTGCGTAGCGCCAATCCCGAAGACATCGATTGGGTGACTCTGAACGTCGACCTGGTGCTGGAGTGCTCCGGTGCCTATCACACCCGCGAGGACGGCCAGCGCTTTCTCGCGGCCGGCGCGCCACGTGTGCTGTTTTCCCAGCCGATGGCCAGCGAGACTGCGGTGGATGCCACCATCGTCTACGGGGTCAACCAGGATTGCCTGACCGGCGACGAACTGCTGGTTTCCAACGCTTCCTGCACCACCAACTGCAGTGTGCCGCTGCTGCGCCTGCTGGATCAGGCCATCGGCCTGGAGCACGTGTCGATCACCACGATCCATTCGGCGATGAACGATCAGCCGGTGATCGACGCCTACCATGCTGAAGACTTGCGGCGTACGCGCTCGGCCTTTCAGTCGATCATTCCGGTGTCGACCGGCCTGGCCCGAGGTATCGAACGCCTGCTGCCGGAACTTGCCGGGCGAATCCAGGCCAAAGCGGTACGGGTGCCGACTGTGAATGTGTCCTGCCTCGATATCACGATGCAGACCGTCAGCGACACCGATGCCGTGGAGGTCAACCGGATCCTGCGCGAGGCCGCCACCAGCGGTCCGCTCAAGGGCCTGCTGGCCTATACCGAGCTGCCCCACGCCAGCTGTGACTTCAATCATGACCCTCATTCGGCAATTGTCGATGCCGGTCAGACCCGCGTTTGTGGCCCCAGGCTGGTGAACGTGCTGGCCTGGTTCGACAACGAATGGGGTTTTGCCAACCGAATGATCGACGTTGCAGGGCATTACCTGAACGTTGTCCACCAAAAACCGTAAACCAGAGATTGCGACCCATGACCGTGTTGAAGATGACCGACCTCGATCTGCAAGGTAAGCGCGTGCTGATCCGCGAAGACCTCAACGTCCCTGTCAAGGACGGTGTTGTCACCAGCGATGCGCGTATCCTGGCTTCGCTGCCGACCATCAAGCTGGCCCTGGAAAAAGGTGCTGCAGTCATGATCTGCTCGCACCTGGGCCGTCCGACCGAAGGCGAGTTCTCGGCCGAGAACAGCCTGCAGCCGGTGGCTGACTATCTGAGCCTCGTCCTGGGCCGCGAAGTGCCGCTGGTGGCCAACTACCTGGACGGCGTCGACGTCAAGGCCGGCGACCTGGTGCTGTTCGAGAACGTGCGCTTCAACAAGGGCGAGAAAAAGAACGCCGACGAGCTGGCCCAGAAATACGCCGCCCTGTGCGACGTGTTCGTGATGGATGCCTTCGGTACCGCTCACCGTGCCGAGGGTTCGACCCATGGCGTGGCCAAGTTCGCCAAGGTCGCGGCTGCGGGCCCGCTGCTGGCGGCCGAGCTGGACGCGCTGGGCAAGGCCCTGGGTGCACCGGCCAAGCCAATGGCGGCGATCGTGGCCGGCTCCAAGGTATCGACCAAGCTCGATGTCCTCAACAGCCTGAGCCAGATCTGCGATCAACTGATCGTCGGCGGCGGCATCGCCAACACCTTCCTGGCCGCTGCCGGTCATCCGGTAGGCAAGTCACTGTACGAGCCAGATCTGCTGGACACCGCCCGCGCCATCGCCGCCAAGGTCAGCGTACCGCTGCCAGTGGACGTGGTGGTTGCCAAGGAATTCGCCGAAAGTGCTGCCGCCACCGTGAAACTGATCGCCGACGTGGCCGCTGACGACATGATCCTCGACATCGGCCCGCAGACCGCTGCGCAGTTCGCCGAACTGCTGAAGTCGTCGAAGACTATCCTGTGGAACGGTCCGGTCGGGGTGTTCGAGTTCGATCAGTTCGGTAACGGCACCCAGGTGCTGGCCCAGGCTATCGCCGAAAGCTCCGCGTTCTCCATCGCCGGTGGCGGTGACACCCTGGCGGCCATCGACAAGTACGGCGTGTCTGCGGATATCTCCTACATTTCTACCGGAGGTGGTGCTTTCCTCGAATTCGTCGAAGGCAAGGTGCTGCCAGCCGTGGAAGTGCTCGAAAGCCGCGCCAAGGCCTGAGCGGGTATTGGCCGTTGAAAGGGAATATTCATAGGATCAAGGCCGTTGCGCTGCTGATCGTTGTTGCCACGCTGGCCGGATGCGCCAGCGAACCCGGCACCCGGCCCGCGGAGCAAGCTCCCGAGCCAGCCGGCAAGGGCTGCCACCAAGCGGACTGGCAGGCGGAAACTGCGCCGGTGTTGAACAAGCGTCTGGGCCCGGATGGCCTGGAAAAATACGAGGCTCCGTCCCCGACTCGGGAACAGGGTTGCCCCTGACGGGTCTGACTTATTACATGCAGCACTGGCGGCCTGGGCCGTCAGTCGAGGAACCGGCATGAAAGGCTTTATTGCCCTCGCTTCACTGGCACTGCTTGGCGGTTGCGCCGCCTTCAACCTGCCGTCGTCGACATCGGCGAAGGACAACTGGACCCGCTGGGTCTGCGACAGCCAGACCGAAGTGTTCTGGCGTTATGCTGATGGCAGCCAGCAGTCGGTCGACGTGCGCATTGGCGGCGCCGATCAGGTGTATCGCCTCAAGCCGGAAGTCGGTGCCGTCGACAGCGGCGTGCTGTACAGCGACAACATGTTGGCGTTTCACAAAAAGGGTGACGAAGGCCTGGTTTACTGGGTTGCCACCAACGATTTGATCGGTCGGGCCTGCAAGGCGCCCTGACCGGTAACAGCTTGATCCGCAATCACTTGAATAGCAGCCGCCGCTCCGGCAGGCTTGCACGATTAACGACCCTCGACCGGGAGAGACACACACAATGGCACTTATCAGCATGCGCCAGATGCTGGACCACGCAGCCGAGTACGGCTACGGCGTTCCGGCCTTCAACGTCAACAACCTTGAGCAGATGCGCGCCATCATGGAAGCCGCTGACAAGACTGACTCCCCGGTGATCGTCCAGGCTTCGGCCGGTGCCCGCAAATATGCTGGCGCGCCGTTCCTGCGCCACCTGATCCTGGCGGCCATCGAAGAGTTCCCGCACATCCCGGTGTGCATGCACCAGGACCACGGCACCAGCCCTGACGTCTGCCAGCGCTCCATTCAACTGGGCTTCAGCTCGGTGATGATGGACGGCTCCCTGGGCGAAGACGGCAAGACCCCGACCGACTACGAATACAACGTCCGTGTGACTCAGCAGACCGTGGCCATGGCCCACGCCTGCGGCGTTTCGGTGGAAGGCGAGCTGGGTTGCCTGGGTTCGCTGGAAACCGGCATGGCCGGTGAAGAAGACGGTATCGGCGCCGAAGGCGTGCTGGATCACAGCCAGATGCTGACCGACCCGGAAGAGGCCGCCGACTTCGTCAAGAAGACTCAGGTCGATGCCCTGGCTATCGCCATCGGCACCAGCCACGGCGCCTACAAGTTCACCAAGCCGCCTACCGGTGACGTGCTGGCGATCGACCGCATCAAGGAAATCCACAAGCGCATCCCCAACACCCACCTGGTGATGCACGGTTCGTCCTCGGTACCGCAGGAGTGGCTGGCGATCATCAACCAGTACGGTGGCGACATCAAGGAAACCTACGGCGTGCCGGTCGAGGAAATCGTCGAGGGTATCAAGCACGGCGTGCGCAAGGTCAACATCGACACCGACCTGCGCCTGGCGTCCACCGGTGCGATGCGTCGCCTGATGGCTACCAACCCGAGCGAGTTCGACCCGCGCAAGTTCTTCGGCGCCACCGTGACCGCGATGCGTGACGTGTGTATCGCCCGTTACGAAGCCTTCGGTACTGCCGGCAACGCTTCGAAGATCAAGCCGATCTCCCTGGAAGCGATGTTCCAGCGGTATCTGAAAGGTGAGCTGAACGCCAAGGTCAACTAAGGCCTCCAGCGCTCAAGGGAACCCGCCGAAAGGCGGGTTTTTTTATGGGCACCACGCTACCGACGCTATAAGTGAACGACCTTGGCACTATGAGGAAACGATATAGCGGACTGTCAATTATGACAGTGGTATGGATGGGGGGCGATACGCCACGCTGGCGGCTCATCCAGCCAGCGAGGCCCATTACCATGAGCGAAGAGGAAGAAAGCGATCACAGCCACCTGATGCACTTCAAGGTCCGCCAGAAGATCAACGTGACCCGGCGCACTCCGGGTGTGCAACCGGCTTGTGAGCGCGGTGAGCTGTGCAGTATCGACTGGAGCGCGCGGATACTCATCTACTGCGCGGAAAGCGGCCTGTACCGGAGCGTGAAGTTCGATGAGATCGAACAGATCGATCCCATCGCCAGCTACAGGAAGTCATCCCTGTTCTGACCCTGATTGACCGGCACCTCTCTCCAGCCCCGCCCTGCATTTGGGGCCGTCAGCCCGTCTCGTGATCGATATCCAGCTTGTAGAACGTCACCATTCCGCCTTCGCTGGTATATCCGGTGTTGTCCTGCACATAGACCCCGGCCTTGAAGTACAGCGGCTTGTCACGCCAACTGGTGCTGACCTGGGTATTCCACGCCGCGTCGGCGGCACGCACACTCAGGTAGCCACCACGACTGAGGTGAATGACGTAGGTGAACGTCTTGTCCAGCGGCACGTCGTCGGCGATCTGGATCACGCGGCTTTCCTTGTCGTCCGGATGATTGCGAACCTTCACCACGATGATCCCGGTCTTGCGGCTGTCCTTGTACTGGTACTCGACCTTGAGCATCGGTTGGGTGCTGTTGTAGGCGTGGATCTGGCCAATGACGATTTTGCCCGAGGAGGGGACCTGGTTCACTGCCAGGGTCGCGCGCAAGTAGTTGTTGGCTTCGCCGTACAGCCAGTTGCGCAGGCGTCCGTCGGGGTAGGTTTCGCGCAGTTCGCTGCGCGGGTAGATAGCGTTCTCGGTCTTGGACCCGGTCACCGGTGACCAGAAGAACAAGGTGCCGCTATCCGAATGGAAGTACTGGTCCTTGAAGCCTTGCACCAGTTTGGGCGTATCGATGGTTGCCGGCGGAGTGCCGACGGGGACGCTGAGGTTCCAGGTCGTCAGGTCGATCATGATCGTCTGTTCCGTGAAAAACGTAAGACTCGCGGAAACACGGGCGAAGTCCGGTATTTCGGACAAACCGCTTTGGCCCGCAGGTTTGCGCGCCCTTTATAAGGGTTGAACGATAGTTTGTTAACGCCGTTCCGGCGAACGGTTGACGTCAATCCTCCGACGAAATGCACGGTCCCCGGCGGGTGGCGGTTTGCCCGGATGACCGTTAGTCGGATTGGCAAGATGCTATTACGCTAGCTGGCTCATTGCCTCCATCTACCGTTAGTCGGGAGATTTCGGCTTCCGTTAAATGATGGCGTAATGATCACTACGCTTCGCGAAAACTCGGACTAGAGTTGGTTTTGTGATGAAGTCCGGTTCCGTCTGACATGGGTGGAGTCCTCTGAACCTGATAGAGATGCAGCATGGATTGCGCTCAACTTAAGGCTGGTGATAGCAGTTCTGTCCTTTTGGTGGTCGACGACTATCCTGAAAACCTGATCAGTATGCGGGCCCTGTTGGAGCGGCAAGACTGGCAGGTGGTGACGGCGGCGTCCGGTATCGAAGCGCTGACACTACTGCTCGAACATGAAATCGACCTCGTCCTGCTGGATGTGCAGATGCCTGGCATGGACGGTTTCGAAGTCGCTCGCCTGATGCGTGGCAGTCAGCGTACGCGGCTGACCCCGATCATTTTCCTGACCGCCAACGAGCAGTCCCAGGACGCCGTGATCAAGGGCTATGCCAGTGGTGCAGTGGACTATCTGTTCAAACCATTCAACCCGGATATTCTCAAGCCCAAGATCCAGGCGTTGCTCGAGCAGCAGCGCAACCGTCGGACGCTGCAACGCCTGACCCGCGATCTGGAGGCGGCCCGGGCATTCAATGCCTCGGTGCTGGACAACGCCGCCGAAGGCATCCTGGTCGTCAACGACGACGGCAGCATCCGTTTCGCCAACCCGGCGATTTCGCGCTTGCTGGGGGCGCCGTTGGACATGCTGATCGGCATGCCGTTCCTGCACTTCATGCAGACACCGCATTTCGACGAGTGGCTGACGTCGCCGTTCTACGAGGGGTATTGCCAGGGCGAGACCTACCGCCTGCATGACGCCCTGTTGAGCACCAGTAGCGGCGAGTCGCTGCCGGTGGCGATGTCGTTCGCGCCCCTGCCGAGTGACCAGAAGGCCATGGTGGTGACGCTGCTCGACATGTCGGTGGTGCGCCATCTGCATGAGCAACTGGAGTTCCAGGCGGTGACCGACCCGCTGACGGGCCTGCTCAATCGCCGGGGGTTCTACCAGACGGCGGAAAATACCCTGCTGCGCAGCGACCATACGCCCAAGTCGATGGTGCTGATGTATTTGGACCTCGACGGTTTCAAGCGGGTCAACGACTCCCTCGGGCACGATGCCGGCGACCGCGTGCTGCGCTGGGTCTCCGAACAGTTGAAGGTCTGCCTCAAGCCTTTCGATATCCTGGCGCGCATGGGCGGTGACGAATTCACCGCCCTGCTGGAGCTGGAGCGCCCGGAGCAGGCGGCGAAAGTGGCGGAAAAACTGATCGAGCGCGTCTCGATCCGCCAGCAGATCGACGGCATGGAGATGACCCTGGGCGTCAGCATCGGTATCGCCATCTATCCCGACTGCGGCTCGGATCTGGAAGGTCTGCTGCGGGCGGCCGACATCGCCATGTACGAGGCCAAGCGCGCCGGACGGCAGCAGTATCGCTACTACGACCATGAGATGAACGGCCGCGCCCGTTCGCGGCTGATGCTCGAGGAAAGCGTGCGTTCGGCCATCGAGGGCCGCGAATTCAAGATGGTCTATCAGCCGCAGGTGTCCCTGGAGGACGGCAGCCTGCGCGGCTTCGAGGCCCTGCTGCGCTGGCATCACCCAAGCGTCGGCGATGTCCCGCCCGGCCTGTTCCTGCCGCTGCTGGAGGAGGTCCGGCTGATCAGCCGCCTGGGTAGTTGGATCTATCGCCAGGCGGCAACCCAGCGTCATGCCTGGAATGGCGTATTCGCCGACGAGCTGGTGCTGAGCGTGAGCTTGAGCGCCACGCAATTTTGCATGCCGAACCTGATCGATGAATTGCAGGAGGTGATCGAGCGACATGACCTGCGTCCCAGCCAGTTGGAAGTCGAAATCACCGAGTCGGCCTTGATGCAGGACCTGGAAGCTTCGCGCAAGCAAATGCGGCGGGTTCGCGCACAGGGTGTGCGGGTTGCCCTGGATGATTTCGGCTCCGGTCATTGCTCGCTGAACCACCTGCGTGATCTTGAACTGGATACGCTCAAGCTCGACCGCCACCTGATCGCGAGGATTCTCGATTCGCCACGGGATGCCGCATTGGCGCGCAGCGTGATTGAGCTCTGCCAGCAGTTCGGTCTGTTGGTGATTGCCGAAGGAGTCGAGACCCTGGAGCAGGCTCAGTGGCTGCGAGCCAATGGTTGCCCCTTCGTCCAGGGCTTCCTGGTCGCCCGCCCGTTGATCGCCAAGGACGCCACCGAGTTTGGCAAGACCTTCGACTGGAGCGCACTGTCGGGCTGATTTGGTTAAACTGGCAGTCTTTCCCGATGTCCCCGACGGCCCCCCATGACTGTGCTGAAATACCTCCAGGCCTATCCTGCGTCGCTGCAGGAGCAGGTGCGCCAGATGATCGCCCAGGACCGGCTGGGCGATTATCTGAGCCAGCGTTATCCCGGCCGGCATGCGGTGCAGAGTGACAAGGCGCTGTACGGCTACGCCCTGGCCCTGAAGCAGGAGCACCTGCGTAACGCGCCGGCTATCGACAAGGTGCTGTTCGATAATCGCCTGGACCTGACCCACCGCGCCCTGGGCCTGCACACCGCGATCTCGCGAGTCCAGGGTGGCAAGCTCAAGGCCAAGAAGGAGATCCGCATTGCTTCGCTGTTCAAGGAGGCGGCGCCGGAATTTCTCCGGATGATCGTGGTGCACGAGCTGGCGCATCTCAAGGAAAGCGACCACAACAAGGCGTTCTACCAGTTGTGCGAATATATGCAGCCAGGGTATCACCAGCTGGAGTTCGACCTGCGGGTCTACCTGACCTGGCGGGATCTGCAAGGCAAGGCCGCCGCGGCCGATTGATCGATCGACAAGGATTTTCCGATGGATATCAGCAAGACCAAGAGCAGTTTCTATCGCCGCCTGTACGTGGCCTGGCTGATCGATAGCGGCACGGCCAGCAGTGTCCCGGCGTTGACCGAGGTGACCGGCATGCCCCGGCGCACGGCCCAGGACACGATCGTGGCGCTGGCCGATCTGGACATCCTCTGCGAATTCGAACAGCAGGAGGGCGCCCGCAACCATGCCGGACACTACCGGATCCATGGGTGGGGGGCGATCGACAAGGGCTGGATCGAGCGTAACCTGATGTCGATCAAGCAGGTGCTGGGTTACCCCTGAGTCGCTTCAAACCTTGCGCATGCCGACGTGCGGGATGCCGTCTTCCAGATAGGTTTTGCCCACGGCGACGAAGCCATAGCGGCCGTAGTAGTCCTGCAGATGCGCCTGGGCCCCCAAATAGATCTCCAGTCCTGACCAGACTTTCTCGATCTGCTTGAGCGCTTCGCGCATCAGTTCATGCCCCAGTCCGATTCCGCGGGCTTGGGGGGCGATGACCACCCGCCCGATCGCCACGTTGCCGCCCTGTGACAGCGGGTCGAGCAGGCGCAGATAGGCCACCAGCCGATCATCGCGCCAGCCCATCAGATGATAGGTGTCGCCTTGGAGGTCGCGGCCATCGACTTCCTGATAGGGGCATTTCTGTTCGACCACGAAGACTTCGGTACGCAGTTGCAGGATGGCGTAAAGCTGTTCCTTACCCAGGTCGCTATGGTGCTTGCAGATCCAGTCGATGCTCATGTCATTCACTCTGATTCGAATACCCGGTACCGATAATAGCGGCTCGAGTGGTTGATTCGCACAGGTGAAGTCATTCAGGGCTTTACCCTACTGCGTTGCCCGGCTTCATTATCTTTGTGTAATCTGCCCGCCAGGACGTTTGTCCGGGCGCGAATGAGCTACTGTTAGGAACACGGAGATGGCCATTTGCTTTCGCCGAATCTTCTGCTTAGCCTCATTCTGTAGGGCAGACCCGCCCGCTAAGGATCTTCGGCATGCCGCGATTGCATCGAGCTTTTGCCTTGCTTGGATGGCTACTGTTCGCGCAGGAAGTCGCCGCGGAAAAATTGCGATTGGTGGCTGATTCATGGCCACCGTTCACCGATACGAACCTGGTCAATGGTGGCCTGGCGACCGATATCGTCAGTACGGCCCTGGCCCGGGCCGGCTATGCCAGCGAATACGAGCAGGTCCCCTGGGCCCGGGCGCTCAAGGGCGTCGGTGAGGGGCGTTATGATGTCCTGATCAATGCCTGGTACAGCAAGGAACGAACTCAGTTGGGGCAGTTCTCGAATGAGTACCTAGTCAACCGCGTGATGTTTCTCAAGCACCGTGACTCACCGATCACCTACGACAACCTGTCGCAGTTGTACGACTATCCTATTGCCGTGGTGCGCGGCTATGCCTATTCCGACGAATTCGACGCGGATGCGCGATTACGCAAAGTTCCGGTGCACAACTTCGCCATGGCCGTGCGCATGCTGGCGGCGGAACGAGTGAAGCTGACACTGGAAGACGAATATGTGGCGCGCTACTACCTCAACAGTGAGCCGCCCGAGGTCCGCGACGCGGTAGAGTTCCTGCCCAAGTCGCTCATCGAGAATGGTCTGCATATCCTGGTCAGTGAGCGCAACCCGGAGCATGCGCAGATCGTCGCCGGGTTCGACCGTGAGATTGCCGCGATGAAAGCTGACGGCAGCTACCAGCGGCTGCTCAAGCTGCATGGGATGTGATTGCGTGACGGGACACGATGTCCAGCCGCAAGGTTTACGACCGGTTCGGTCATGTTCCTCGCGGTGGCCAGTCTCGCCGGCTCACACCGGCGCCTGTTCTTCCGGTCCCTTGATCAGATGCGCCGCCAGCGTGCGCAGCGGCCCCAACTGACGGCAGATCAGCGCCAGTTGTGTCTGCACCAGACGCTGTATCTCATCGATTTCGTCCGGCATCTGTTCCAGTTCGGTCGCCAGGGCTTCCTCGGCGTCGCTCTGGACCTCGATGGCGGTCTTGTTCGCCAGTCCCGTGGCGATCTGCTCGATGCTGGCGGCGAGGGTTGCTCCGACACCATTGATCAGGTAGTCGCGGACTTCTGCCGGTAGCTGGTTCTCGCGATGCGCGCCGAGCCCGGAGAGGTAGCTGAGCAAGGTGTGCGACAGCACCAGGAAGCGGAAGCCGACGTCGGCTTCCTTACGGAAATGCCCCGGCTCCATCAACATGTTCGCCAGCGTGGTCGACAGTGCTGCATCGGCGTTGTGGGCGTTGCGGCGGGCCAGGCGGTAGGCGAGGTCGTCACTCTTGCCCTGGCCGTATTGCTGCATCACCTGGCGCAGGTACAGGCTGTTGCAGCTCAGGGTATTGGCCAGCACCTTGTTCAGGCGTCGACCCTGCCAGTCCGGCAGAAACAGGAACACCGCCAGGCCGGCGATCAGGCTGCCCAGCAGGGTGTCCAACAGGCGCGGCAGGAACAGCCCGTAGCCGTCGCCGACCTGGTTGAAGCAGAACAGCACCATCAGCGTCATGGCGGCGGTCGCCAGGGTATAGCGGGTGGTGCGGTTGATGAAGAACACCAGGCCGGCGGCGATGGTGAAGAGTGCCTGGATCAGCGGACTTGGGAACAGGTCGAAGAGCGCCCAGGCCACTGTCAGGCCAATGGCGGTTCCCATGATCCGCTGGCCGAGCTTGCGCCGGGTTGCGCCGTAGTTCGGCTGGCAGACGAACAGCGTGGTGAGGATGATCCAGTAACCTTGGGACGGGTGCACCAGGTGCACCATGCCGTACCCGATGCTCAAGGCCAGTGGCAGGCGCAGGGCATGGCGGAACAGCAGCGAAGTAGGCGTCAGTTGGGTGCGCAGGCGTGTCAGCACGTCCTTGAAGTTGCGCGGCGAGCGGTCCAGCAGACTGCTGTCGGTGGCATCGGCCAGGCTGTCGGGGTTGCTCGCGGCGCTGAGCAGCCGGTCCAGGGTGCTGAGGTTGGCTGCCAGCGCCCGCAACGAACGCAGCAGGCCGCGCCAGGCCGGATTGCTCTGGATGCGCAGGTGTTCCATCGAGGCATTCAGATCAGCCAGGGCTTCGGCGAAGCTGGCGTCATAGACGAACGGCTGGCGCAGTTGGATCGATGCCGCCAGGGATCGACAGGCCTTGCCCTGCTGGCGCAGCAGGCGCTGGCAGCGGAACAGCACGTCGCTGTGGAAGAACGCCTCTGCCAGGGCGTTGTAGGGGTAGTGCGAGGAACTGGCGCGTTCGTGGATATCCTGGGCGAGAAAGTACAGCTTCAGGTAGCGGCTGACCTTCGAGCCCGGCCGACCGTTGCCGACCCGGTGCAGGATGATTTCCTTGGCGGTGTTCAGTGCCGCGACCACCCGACCGTTCTGCTGGGCCAGCTCCAGGCGCCGGGCCTCGACGTCCAGCTGACGGATCGGCTCGAACAGTGACGACTTGAGCTTGAGGTAGTAACCCAGCTCGCGGAACACCTTGGCCAGGCTCTGCTGCACCGGCTGGTTGGAGAACATCGCCTGCCACAATACCGACAGCACGCCATACCAGCCGGCGCCGGCCACCAGCAGCAGGGGTTCGTGCCAGAGGTTGGAGACTTCGCCGCCGCGCTGGTCCACGCCGATCATGGTGTAGACCGAGAGAATCAGCGTCGCCGAGGCAATCGCGCCATAACGTTCGCCGAGCGCACCGAGCATGGTCAGGCCGAAGGCCGCCAGGGCCATGGCGCAGACGAACAGCAGCGGATAGGGGAACAGCAGCTCGACCGAGAAGGCCGCAACGCTGAAACATACCAGGGTCACCGCCAGCGCATTGAGACGGCCCTGCCAACTGTCGTCGGTTTCGGCCAGCGCACTGGCGATGACTCCGAGGAACAGTGGGATCAGCAGCTTCATCTCGTTCTGGAACCAGCACAGGGTCATGATGCCGGTCAGGGCGATGAATACCCGGACGCTATAACTGAATTTATCCAGTGCCCAGAGGCGACGCAGAGAGTGGTTGAACGAGGTCGATGCCATGAAGGTGTGAGAGCCTGCCGAGCGGTTGATCAGTATGTGCCTATAGACGGGTGACGACGCAATGGCGCCACATGGAAACAAAGCAAAATTTGTTCCGGGAGCGTCAGGCAGGCCTACGGAAAAACGTCAGACAAACTGCGCGGCCGCATACCCCGACGCCCAGGCCCACTGGAAGTTGAAACCGCCCAGGTGGCCACTGACATCCAGCACTTCACCGACAAAATACAAGCCCGGGCTCTTCAGCGACTCCAGGGTCTTGGAGGACACCTCGCGGGTATCGACCCCGCCCAGGGTAACCTCGGCGGTGCGATAACCCTCGGTGCCCGCAGGCACCACCTGCCAGTCGCCGAGCTTGCCGGCGATCTCGGCCAGCTCGGCCGGGGTGTACTGCTTCATCGGCTTGGAGACGAACCAGTGTTCGGCCAGCAGGTTGGCCATCTTCTTGGTGAAAACTTCACCCAGCAGGGTCTTCAGTTCGCTGTTGGGGCGTTCGGCCTGCTGCTGTTGCAGCCATTGCAGTGCATCATGGTCCGGCAGCAGATTGATATGCACCGTGTCGCCAGGCTGCCAGAACGACGAAACCTGCAGGATCGCCGGGCCGCTGAGACCTCGGTGGGTGAACAGGATATTTTCCCGGAAGCCCTGATCGTTGCAACTCACCAGGCAATCGACCGAGGTACCCGAGAGTTCCGTGCACAGGGTCTTGAGTTGATCGGTAATGGTGAAGGGCACCAGTCCCGCGCGAGTCGGTAACACCTGGTGGCCGAACTGCCGGGCGACCTGGTAACCGAAACCGGTGGCGCCGAGGGTCGGGATCGACAGCCCGCCGGTGGCGATCACCAGCGACTGGCAGGTGATCGGGCCGAGGCTGGTCTGCAGCAGGTAGCCGTTTTCCAGTTTCTCGATCTGCTGGATCGAGGTGTCCAGGTGCAGGCTGACGCCGGCCTGGTTGCATTCCTCCAGGAGCATCTCGAGGATGTCGCTGGACTTGTTGTCGCAGAACAGCTGGCCGAGTTTTTTCTCGTGATAGGGCACGCCATGCTTGGCCACCATCGCGATGAAATCCCACTGGGTGTAGCGGGCCAGTGCCGATTTGCAGAAATGCGGGTTCTGCGAGAGGAAGTTGCCCGGCTCGGTGTACAGGTTGGTGAAGTTGCAGCGCCCGCCGCCGGACATCAGGATCTTCTTCCCGGCCTTGTTGGCGTGGTCGAGCAGCAGCACCTGGCGCCCGCGGGCGGCGGCGGTCAGGGCACACATCAGGCCGGCGGCACCGGCGCCGATGATCACAACTTCAGTAGAGCGCACAACGCTGTCCTCACTCGGTTTCTGGCGGAAAGGTGTTTTGTGGGTGCAAGCTTGTCTGCTTTTCCTGTGGGAGCCGGCTGGCTGGCGATAGCGTTGTGTCAGCCAATGGAGATGCCGACTGACGGATCGCTATCGCCAGCCAGCCGGCTCCCACAAGGGCGGGAGATTCCGGCGGGGATCAGAGAATCCGCACGCGCAGCGAGCGGCCCTTGATCTTGCCGCTGTTCAGGCGTTGCAGGGCCTGCTTGGCGACGCCACGTTCCACGGCGACATAGGCCTGGAAATCGAAAATCGCGATTTTGCCGACCTGTGCCCCGGGAATCCCGGCATCGCCGGTCAGGGCGCCGAGGATATCGCCTGGACGCACCTTGTCCTTGCGCCCGGCAGCGATGCACAAGGTGCTCATGGCTGGCAGCAGCGGGCCGCCCTCCTTGGCCTTGAGGCTATCGAGCTGTTCCCAGAGCAGCGGGGCCTTCTGCAATTCTTCGATCGCCCGCGCGCGATGGGCTTCGGACGGTGCTACCAGACTGATCGCCATGCCTTTCTCGCCCGCCCGGCCGGTACGGCCGACACGGTGAATGTGGATCTCGGCGTCACGGGCCAGTTCGACGTTGATCACCATGTCCAGCGCATCGATGTCCAGGCCGCGGGCGGCGACGTCGGTGGCCACCAGCACCGAGGTGCTGCGGTTGGCGAACATCGCCAGGACCTGGTCGCGGTCGCGCTGCTCCAGATCGCCGTGCAGGCCGACGGCGGACATGCCCTTGGCGCTGAGCAGGTCGACGGTTTCCTGTACCTGCTGCTTGGTGAAGCAGAACGCCACGCACGATTGCGGGCGATAGTGGTTGAGCACTTTCACCACCGCATCGAGGCGTTCCTCTGGCGCGACTTCGAAGAAGCGCTGCTCGATCTGGCTGTCGGCGTGCATCGCCTCGGCCTTGACCTGCTGCGGGTCACGCATGAACTTGGCCGACAACTGCTTGATGCCGGTCGGGTAGGTGGCCGAGAACAGCAGCGTCTGTCGGCGTTCCGGGGTCTGGGCGATGATCGCCTCGATGGCATCGTAGAAGCCCATGTCGAGCATGCGGTCGGCTTCATCGAGCACCAGCGTGTTCAGGCCCTGCAGGACCAGCGTGCCTTTGTCCAGGTGCTGCTGGATTCGTCCGGGCGTGCCGACGATGATGTGCGCGCCGTGCTCCAGCGAGGCGATCTGCGGGCCGAAGGGCACGCCGCCGCACAGGGTCAGGACCTTGATGTTGTCCTCGGCACGGGCCAGACGGCGGATTTCCTTGGCCACCTGGTCGGCCAGCTCGCGGGTCGGACAGATCACCAATGCCTGGCAACCGAAGAACCGTGGGTTGATCGGGTTCAGCAGGCCGATGCCGAAGGCGGCGGTCTTGCCACTGCCGGTCTTGGCCTGGGCGATCAGGTCCATGCCCTTGAGGATCACCGGCAGGCTCTGCGCCTGGATCGGCGTCATCTGGGCATAACCGAGGGACTCCAGGTTAGCCAGCATGGCGGCGGACAGGGGCAGCGAGTTGAAAGCGGTGGCAATGGTGGTCACGAGGCGGGCCTGCAAAACAAAATGTCGCGCAGTGTATCAGCACCTTCTCGTCAATCCGTAACTTCTGGACGAAAAGTAGCCAAATATCCCGGTGCCTGTCGCAAAACCACCAGGGCCCCTGTAGGAACCATCGAACTGTCAGTGCTCGATATGCTGCTCCTGCACCACCCGAGCCCGGCGACCGTCCTGGGGTGAGAGCTGCAGGAAGATTGTCGCCGCCAGCATCGCCATGATGCCCACGGTGAGGAAGGTCAGTTGGAAGGCGCCGAGCACCGTCTCCACGCCATCGTTGCCGATGGCCGCAGTAAAGCCGCCGAGCAGCGCGCCGGCACAGGCCACGCCGAGGCTCAGGGACAACTGCGCCACCACCGACAGCAGGCTGTTGCCGCTACTGGCGGCCTTGTCGTCCAGATCGATCAGGGTCACGGTGTTCATCGCGGTGAATTGCAGCGAGTTGATCGCCCCGGCAATCGCCAGCATGCCCAGCAGCAGCGGATACGGCGTGTGTTCGGTGACCAGCCCCAGTGCGGCGAGCATCACCCCCAGGGCCAGAGTATTGCCGGTCAGCACGATGCGATAACCCAGGCGCTCGATCAGCGGCCGCGCTATCGATTTGGCGAACATCGCCGCCGCCGCCAGGGGCAGCATGCTCATGCCGGCCTGGGACGGCGAGTAGCCCAGCGCCACCTGCAGCAGCAAGGGCACCAGGAACGGCAGGGCGCCGCTGCCCAGGCGGGCGAACAGGTTGCCGAGGATGCCGACGGCGAACGTCCGGGTCTTGAACAGCGACGGCGCGAACAACGGATTGTCGATATGTCCGGCACGCAGCCAGTAGGCCGCCAGGCAGGCCAGGCCGGCGAACAGCAGCAACATCACCCGCAAGTGCGGCAGTTGCAGCTCGCCCAGACCCTCCATGGCGATAGTGATCAGCAGCATCGCTGCGCCGAACAGCACGAAACCGATGCCGTCGAAACGGGTGCGTTCGCTGCCGCGCAGGTCGGGGATGAATTTCCACACGGCGTAGCAACCGATCAGCCCCACCGGCAGGTTGATCAGGAAGATCCAGTGCCAGGTCAGAAATTGCACCATCCAGCCGCCCATGGTCGGGCCGATCAGCGGGCCGAGCAGGCCGGGAATGGTGATGAAACCCATGATCCGCACCAGTTCCGAACGCGGGTAGGCGCGCAGCACCACCAGCCGCCCGACCGGCAGCATCAGCGAGCCCCCCAGGCCCTGGATCACCCGGGCACCGACCAGCATGTTCAGCGAACTCGACAGTGCGCACAACAACGAGCCGATGCTGAACAGCAGGATGGCACTGAAGAACACCCGCCGGGTGCCGAAACGGTCGGAGATCCAGCCCGAGGCCGGGATCAGCAAGGCCACGGTGAGCATGTAGGCGATCACCACGCCCTGCATGCGCAAGGGGTTTTCCGCCAGGTCGCGGGCCATGGCGGGCAGGGCGGTGTTGAGGATCGTCCCGTCGAGCGATTGCATGAAGAAGGCAATGGCCACCACCCAGGGCAGCCAGCGAGCGGTCGTTGCGTCCAGCGGGGCACGGTCGGGCATGAAACGGCTCTTCGTTAGCAGGCTATGGACCTGATTATGCCTGATCGATTTGTACTTGGGCGTTACGTTGCTGTTCTATTTGCGCCTTTTGCAGCAGGAAACCGAGTAGTGCCCGGTGCACGTTGTTGGCCGCCACCCGCGACTCCAGGTCGAGCAGGTGACCGGTGTCCTCGGCGACCGAAAAGCTGCACCGGGGAATGTGTCGCTGGAACAGTCGGGCACCTTCGGCGGGCGTGTAGATGTCCTTGGCACCGTTGAGGAAGTGCACCGGAGTGCGGATATCGCAGAGCCTCTTCAGGTAGTTGCCGTCGCCCAGTTGCAGCACCTGGTCGATATGGAAACGTGCCTGACGGTATTCGGTGCTGGTCATGTTGGCGAGGTGCTGGTGGTTGGTGGTCTTGAGGCGGGGGGGGAGGAAGTGGCCGACCGTGTCGTTGAGCAGGTGGCCGATGGCGGACTTGTCGTCGACCTGGATCAGCTCATGCACCCGCTGCACGTAGGCCAGCATCGGCGGGTTGAGGTTGGGCGCCAGGGCCATGATCACCGAGCTCTCGATGGTTGGCGGGTTCCTGGCCAGCGCCAGCAGGCTGGAGATGCCGCCCCAGGAGGCCGATACCAGGTGGTTGACCTTGAAGCGTTCGATCAGCGTCAGCAGTATCTGCACCTCGTCGTTCTTGGTCACCAGGCCGGGATCGGGGTTGTAGGCCAGCGAGCGGCCGGCGAAGGGCAGGTCGAACAACAGCACGTTGAAATGTTCGGCCAGGCATTTGCTGGTGCGGGTGAAGGAGGAGGTAGTGGACAGGGCGCCATTGACCATCAGCACGGTATTACGCTGTGGATCGTCGCCGATGCGCTCGATGTGGAGGTTGAAATGCCTGAACAGGTTGGTGATGACGAAGCTTCCATGATTCATATCAAACTCCAGCAAAACACTTTCGAAAGGGGAAAGAGACGCGGCATTGAGTAACGAAATCGTAGGCGAAGCCTGATGGTTCCATGATCGGAAGACGAACGAGGTGGTGGCTTTTTAATGCCGCTCTATAGGGAAGGGTATGTATAACGCGCCTGTGTTGGCGGGACAACCGTCTGAACGGATAGGTGCGCGGGTAGCTGGGCCAGCGCGGCGGCGTGGGAGCGGCATTGCGCCAGCTCCCAGCGGGTCATCGTTTTAGAGTGTGAGTGTCAGTTGGCCGATCAGAGCACCGGGCAGCAGGTTGGACGAGGTCTGCCGCTGATCGTAGGTGCTGGCCGACAGCAGCAGCTCGCGCTCCCGGGTCAGGCCCAGCAATTCGCTACCCAGCAGACTGTAGACGCTGTCATCGAAGCGCATGGTGCTGACCGGCGCCTGGATCTCGCCGTTTTCTACCCAGAAGGTGGCGAAGCGGGTCATGCCGGTCATGCGACCCGCCGACTGGTCCGAATAGTTCAGGTACCACAGGTTGCTGATGTACAGGCCGGTGCCCAGTTCCTTGAGAATATTCTCTTGTGCCAGATCACCCGCACGCATCTGCAGGGCGCCGGGGTACTCGCCGCTGTCCGCCCCATTGGCACTCAGGCCGTATTCGGCGGCGCTGCGGGAGCTGACCATGCGGCCGTTGGCCGAGCCCTTGGCCACCAGCGACAGATCGCTGCGCGGATAACCTTCGCTGGAGAACGCCGGGCTCAGTGAACCGCTGACCTGCTCGTCCAGCCAGACATCCGGGTGGAACGACGCTTCGCTGGCATACAGCTTCTGCAACGGGCTGTATTTGCTGGCGATGGCCTGGGCCGAGAAGCCGCCCCAGCAGAGCATGCCCATGATTTCCTCCAGCGCCGCCGGTGCCAGGTAGGCGCGGTACTTGCCCGGAGCCAGGGTGCGTAGCGGCCGACCGAGGAAGGCCAACTGTTCACGGGCCTGCTGGAAGCGCCGGGCGAAGCGCTCGCTGTTCCAGTGCTCACCGGCATAACTGGCCTTGACCGCCTGGCCGTTCTGGTGGAACAGGCTCCAGTCGAAGTTGAAACTATTGGCCTGGTGCCAGCCGAAGGCGCCATCCGAGCTGGCGAAACCTCGACTGATCGGGCCGGCGGCGTAGAAACCGACGAGGTCCAGGTCACCCGCGGCCTGACGGATTTCCTCAAGTACCTGAGCGCTCTCGGGCAGCGGCTGTTCCTGCACGCTGCGGCTTTGCCAGGTGTCATGGTTGAGCAACAGGTAAGGATCGGCGGGCAGCAGCGGCAGGGTTTCGCGCAATTGCTGCAGGCCATCGGCAAGGCGCTGGCGATCCTGTTCCCGTTCGCCACAGAGGGTGATCCGCAGGTCGGCGTGGCGGCCCGTGTCGATCAGCTTGAAGTCCAGGCTGGCCTGCTGCACCTGGCCGGCCTGGCGTACCCGGCCATGGTTGAAACGGATGAACTCGGACGACTCGGCGGCATAACCGAGGGTGAAGTGTTCCGAGGTCCGCAGGTTCGCTTGCAGCCAATCCACCAGCGCCTGGAAATGAGTGTGATCCATCAGGCATCCCCTCCGAAGACATCGACATGGCTGAACACGCAGGCGGGCGAGGCGTGCCCGACGCGAATCACCTGGTTGGGTTCGCCCTTGCCGCAGTTCGGCGTACCGAGGACCTTGAAGGTGCCGGCGTCACCGACCGCGCTGAGGTTGCGCCAGAACTGTGAGGAAATACCCCGGTAGTTGGGGTTCTTGACCACGCCCTTGAGTTCACCGTTTTCGATCAACTGGCCCCATTCGCAGCCGAACTGGAACTTGTTGCGGGCATCGTCGATGGACCACGAACGGTTGGTCGACATCAGAATGCCGTGTTCGATACCGCCGACCAGTTGCTCGAACGAGCGGTCGCCCGGCTCAATGTTCAGGTTCGCCATGCGATCGATCGGCGGTCGATTCCAGCTGCTGGCGCGGCTGTTGGCGACCCCTTGCAGATTCGCCCGGAACTGCGACAGTGCTCCGCCCAGCGGTCGCAGCAGCAGTCCCTCGCGGATCAGGAACTGCTTGTGGGCGGCGCTGCCGTCGTCGTCATGGGCGTAGCTGGCCAACTGCTCGGGGATCTGTGGGTCGAAGGTCACGTTGAGCAGGCTGGAGCCATATTGCAGGTGACCGAAATCACTGGCCTGGACGAAGCTGGTACCGGCGTAATTGCGCTCGTCGCCGAGGATGCGGTCCAGTTCCAGCGGATGGCCGATGGACTCGTGGATCTGCAGGGTCATCTGGTCCGGCATCAGCAGCAGATCGCGCGGCCCCGCTGGGGTATTGGGCGCCAGCAGCAGTTGCAGGGCCTGGTCGGCGACCAGCGCCCCGGCGCCGATCAGGCCCGAGCGACCGAGCACTTCGGCGCCGCCCTGTTGGCCGAAGTTCTCCCGACCCAGGGTGCGGGTCTGGCTGTCCGTGCCGTCGAAGGCGGTGACGCTCAGACCCGGGAACACGAAGCGTTGGGCCTGGCGCAGTTCGGCGCCGGCACTGTTGAGGTAGATCTGCTCGACGTGACTGACACCGAGGCTGACTTCCCAGTTGACCAGGCGTTCGTCCCTGGGCACGGCGGCGGACTCGGCGGCCAGCAACCCATAGCAGTCACTCAGCGCCGGGAACGGCTGTGCGAGTTGTGGCGAGCAGTAATCGCCCCGCTCAGTGGAAACGGCTTGCTGGCGCAGGTCGAGCAGGGCGTACGGACCGATCCGCTGTGCCTGTTCCTCGGCCCGTTGCAGCGCGGCCTGCAGGCCTTGGCGCGAGAGGTCGTTGGTGGCGGCATAGGCTTCGACGCCATTGACCCGCACGGTCAGCATTGCACCTTCGTCGCGGCTCAGGCTGGGTGGCTCCGGGACGTTCTTGCGTACCGACAGGTATTGGCCCGATTGCCGAACGTAGCGCAGCGAAAAGAATTCGGCCCCGGTGCGCAAGGCAGCGAAGTGCTGCTTGAGCTGGGGGTGGAAGTCGAACATGAGGAAACCTCCCTGGAAATATCGGTGAGGGGCGCATCGCGCCAGTTGCCTCATAGTGCGGCGTCAGGCGCGCGCAATCCAGTCGGTGAAACAAAATGCCGGGGGATTTCAGGGTTTGCGTAGGCCTTGCGGGCCTATGGGCGGGCAGGCGGAGCAACGCCCGGCCCGTTCCCGCAGGATTTGTGTCGTAGGCCAATGCTGCGAACGACACAAAATTCTGTGGGAGCCGGCTTGCTGGCGATCCGCCCAAGGCGGCCATCCAGCCCAGCAAGCCCCCACCCGGAGGGAAGTGACTTACTGCGCGGTACGGCTCACTTCACGCAACGGCTTGCCACGCGCTGGCGCATCGCCCGCAACGTGGTAAGGCGCGGTGCTGCGCGGCAACGGTTGGCGGCCACGGATCTTGTCGGCGATTTTCTCGGCGATCATGATCGTCGGCGCGTTCAGGTTGCCGGTGGTGATGATCGGCATGATCGACGCATCGACCACCCGCAGACCCTGCATGCCATGGACACGGCCCTGACCATCGACCACCGCCATCTCGTCGGTGCCCATCTTGCACGAGCAGGACGGGTGGAACGCGGTCTCGGCGTGCTCGCGGATGAACTGGTCCAGTTGCTCGTCGGTCTGCACCTCGATCCCCGGGCTGATCTCGCGACCGCGGTAGGCATCCAGTGCCGGCTGCGCCATGATCTCGCGGGTCAGGCGGATACCGTCGCGGAACTCCTGCCAGTCCTGCTCGGTGGCCATGTAGTTGAACAGGATGCTCGGGTGCTGGCGTGGGTCCTTGGACTTGAGCTGCACGCGGCCACGGCTCGGTGAACGCATCGAGCCCATGTGCGCCTGGAAGCCGTGTTCCTTCACACCGTTACTGCCGTTGTAGTTGATGGCCACCGGCAGGAAGTGATACTGGATGTTCGGCCACTCGAACTCTTCGCGGGTACGGATGAAACCGCCAGCTTCGAACTGGTTGCTGGCGCCGATCCCGGTGCCGTTGAACAGCCATTCGGCGCCGATGGCCGGCTGATTCCACCACAGCAGCGAAGGGTACAGCGACACGGGCTGGGTACAGGCGTATTGCAGGTACAGCTCGAGGTGATCCTGCAGGTTCTCACCAACGCCCGGCAGGTCATGTACCACCGGGATATCCAGGCTTTCCAGCAGTTTGCGCGGGCCGACGCCGGAGCGCTGCAGCAATTGTGGCGAGGCGATCGCGCCGCTGCAGACGATGACTTCCTTGCGTGCGCGGGCTTCGACGCGCTCTTCGGCCGAGCCCACCAGGTAACGCACGCCGATTGCACGCTTGCCTTCGAACAGGACCTTGTCGGTCAGGGCGTGGGTGACGATGGTCAGGGTCGAACGCTTCTTGGCGATGTCCAGGTAGCCACGGGCGGTGCTGGAACGACGGCCGTTCGGCGTCACGGTACGGTCCATCGGACCGAAACCTTCCTGCTGATAGCCGTTGAGGTCTTCGGTACGCGGGTAGCCGGCCTGCACACCGGCCTCGACCATGGCGTGGAACAGCGGGTTGTTGCCGGCCTTGGGTGTGGTCACCCGTACCGGGCCTTCGCCGCCGTGGTAGTCGTTGGGGCCGATGTCGCGGGTTTCCGCCTTGCGAAAGTACGGCAGGCAGTCCAGATAGCTCCAGTCTTCGAGACCCGGCAGCTTGGCCCAGCCGTCGTAGTCCATGGCGTTGCCGCGGATGTAGCACATGCCGTTGATCAGCGAGGAGCCGCCCAGGCCCTTGCCGCGCCCGCATTCCATGCGGCGACCGTCCATGTGTGGCTCCGGGTCGGTCTCATAGGCCCAGTTGTAGCGCCGGCCCTGCAGCGGGAAAGCCAGGGCGGCGGGCATCTGGGTGCGGAAGTCGAAGCGGTAGTCGGGGCCGCCGGCTTCGAGCAGCAGAACAGTGACGCCTTCGTCTTCGGTCAGGCGGGTGGTGATGGTGTTACCGGCCGAACCGGCGCCAACGATGATGTAGTCGTATTCTTGGGACATGAAATGCACTCCCTCTGTTGAAGTGGGTCAGGGTGGGCCGTGGCGGGTGTGGTGCACCCTTTCGCGGGCAAGACCTGCGCTCCTACAGGACGATGGCGTACATCGATCATGCGTACACCGCCGTCCCTGTAGGAGCAGGGCTTGCCCGCGAAGACGGCCTCACGGGCAAGACAGAACTCGGGCTTAGAACACCGAGACGTAGTCGCCCAGTTCGACCTGAACCGATTTGATTCGGGTGAAGTTGTTCAGCGAGCTGATGCCGTTCTCACGGCCCACACCCGACTGCTTGTAGCCGCCGACCGGCATCTTCGCGTCGGATTCGCCCCAGGCGTTGATCCAGCAGATACCGGCTTCGAGCTGATGAATCACGCGGTGGGCGCGGTTCAGGTCGCGGGTCACCAGGCCAGCGGCCAGGCCGAAGTCGGTGTCATTGGCGCGACGGATCACTTCTTCCTCGGTCTCGTAGGTGAGGATGCTCATCACCGGGCCGAATATTTCCTCGCGCACGATGGTCATGTCATCGGTGCAGTCGGTGAACACGGTCGGCGCCACGTAGGCACCGTTGGCGAATTCGCCACCCAGGCGCTCGCCGCCACACAGCAGGCGGGCACCTTCTTCCTTGCCCTTGGCGATGTAGCCCAGCACGCTTTCCATGTGGGCGAAGCTGACCAGCGGACCGAAGTTGGTGTTCTCGTCTTGCGGATTGCCGACGCGAATGCGTGCCACGCGCTCGACGATCCTGGCTTCGAAGGCGGCTTTCAGGTGGCTCGGTACAAACACACGGGTGCCGTTGGTGCAGACCTGGCCGGAGCTGTAGAAGTTGGCCATCATCGCGGTGTCGGCGGCGCGATCCAGGTCGGCGTCGTCGAAGATGATCAGCGGCGACTTGCCGCCCAGTTCCATGGTCACGTCCTTGAGCGACGAACTCGAGGCACTGGCCATGACCTTCTTGCCGGTGTCGGTGCCGCCGGTGAAGGAGACTTTCTCGATGCGCGGATGCTCGGTCAGCCAAGTGCCGACTTCACGGCCGCTGCCGGTCAGGACGTTGAACACACCTGCCGGCAGGCCGGCCTCGGTGTAGATCTCGGCCAGTTTCAGGGTGGTCAGCGAAGTGACTTCGCTCGGCTTGAAGATCATCGCGTTGCCGGCGGCCAGGGCCGGGGCGGATTTCCACAGAGCGATCTGGATCGGGTAGTTCCATGCGCCGATACCGGCGACCACGCCCAGCGGCTCGCGGCGGGTGTAGACGAACGAGGTGGTGCGCAGCGGGATCTGCTCGCCTTCGATCGCCGGCACCAGGCCTGCGTAGTATTCGAGCACATCGGCACCGGTGACGATGTCGACATAGCGGGTTTCGGAATAGGCTTTGCCGGTGTCCAGGGTTTCCAGCGCGGCCAGTTCGTCGTTGCGCTCACGCAGGATCTCTACGGCGCGACGCAGGATGCGCGAACGCTCCATGGCGGTCATGGCCGCCCAGATCTTCTGGCCCTTTTCGGCACTGACCACGGCGCGTTCAACGTCTTCCCTGGTCGCACGCTGCACTTTGGCGAGAACTTCACCGTTAGCCGGGTTGATGGCATCGAACGTGGCATCGCTGCCAGCATCGGTGTAGCCGCCGTCAATGTAGAGTTTTTGCAGTTCGAAACGGGCCATAGTGTCCTCGCAAGTGCATGAGTGGTGGGCGTTAACCGCCGGACGCGCCATGAAACTATGGCAACGCTGATGGGCAGTCGTTCAGGGACCGAGCGGTTCTCTGTGCTCTAGTGCTCCTGTTTCGCCAGTTGCAAATCCATGTATTCGTAAGCGATCCGTTGCGCCTGCGCGGTGTCGAAAGCGTCTCCCGACAATGCGCCGCGCAACCACAAACCGTCGATCAACGCTGCCAGTCCCCTTGCCGCGCTGCGTGCCGTTGAGGCCGGCAGGACACGACGGAACTGGTAACACAGGTTGGAATACAGACGGTGATCGTTGATCCGCTGCAACCTGTGCAAAGACGGGTGGTGCATGCTGGTGGCCCAGAAGGCCAGCCAGGTTTTCATTGCAGGGCCATTGACCTGGCTGGCGTCGAAGTTGCCTTCGATGATCACCTGCAGATGCGCCCGTGGGCTGCCATCTGTCAGCGCCTGGCGGCGCGCGGCGACACTCTCGCTCAGGACATTCATCAGGTACTGCATCGTGGCAGCGATCAGGCCGTTCTTGTCCTGAAAGTAATGACTGATGATGCCATTCGAGACACCGGCCAGACGGGCGATCAGCGCAATGCTGGCATCCCCCATTCCGACCTGATCGACTGCCATCAACGTGGCTTCGATCAATTGTTGGCGGCGTATGGGTTGCATACCGACCTTGGGCATCGTGCATCTCTCCTTAGGCCCGCCGACAGACGTGAAACGGCTACCGGCCTGCGGACCAGTCTATTTTGTTTTGATTGAACGTTCAATCAACAAAGAATAAGCTCTGCGACAAATCGTCGCTGCCTACAGGTATTTCCTACAGGCAGCTGACGGAAAAACGACCTCCGAAAAATACCAGACCTGCGGGGCAGACACTCTGCGCGGGCGAAGACGGATATTGCGGACCGGCACGAAAGATATCTGGCAGCGCGGCGACGTTTCTGCCCAGAGGTCTTGCGTGCCGGTTCAGGCGCAATCCCCGCAGGATCGGTTTTTTTCGGGGTGTCTTTATATCACCCGCTGGTCGGCTGCCCACTAACCGATTGGTCGGATCCCGTGTTGCCTTGTGTCTTTCTCTCGCACTGCCTGGAGCATCTGTGCAATGAGTTCTGCCTCTCTTATAAAAACGCCCGCCGAAAAGGTCCGGGTCAACGGTTGGGTGTTCTACACCTCGACCGCACTGATACTGCTGCTGACTGCCGTTCTGATCATCGCCCCGCAAGAGGCCGGCAAACTGCTCGGCGTGGCCCAGGCCTGGCTGTCGCGCAGCTTTGGCTGGTACTACATGGTGGTCATCGCCGCCTACCTGGTGTTCGTCATCGGGCTGGCGTTCTCTTCCTACGGCAAGCTGAAACTGGGCTCCAGGCAGGACACCCCGGACTTCAGCTACGGCGCCTGGGCGGGCATGCTGTTCTCCTCGGGGATCGGCATCTCGCTGTTGTACTTCGGTGCTTCCGAGCCGCTGGACCACTTCTTCAACCCACCAGAGGGCACACCCGGCAGCAATGAGGTCGCACGCCAGGCGCTGCAACTGACGTTCCTGCACTGGGGCCTGCACGGCTGGGCGATCTACGCCCTGGTCGGCCTGGCGGTGGCCTACTTCGCCTACCGGCACAACCAGCCGCTGGCCCTGCGTTCGGCGCTGTACCCACTGGCGGGCGAGCGTTGGGTCAAGGGCGCGGCCGGGCACGCGGTGGACGGCTTCGGCATGTTCGTCACCCTGCTGGGGTTGGTCACCAACCTCGGTATCGGCGCGATGCAGGTGTCTTCCGGCCTGGAAAGCCTGTTCGGCATGCAGCACAGCAACACCAACCTGCTGATCGTGATCATCGTCATGAGCACCGTGGCGACCATCGCTGCCGTGTCGGGTGTGGAGAACGGCATTCGTCGGTTGTCCAACCTGAACATCGTGCTGTTCAGCGGCCTGCTGATCTTCGTGCTGCTGTTCGGCCCGACCCTGCACCTGCTCAACGGTTTCGTGCAGAACATCGGTGACTATCTCAACGGTGCGGTGCTCAAGACCTTCGATCTCTACGTCTATGAAAACAACGCCGAGAAGTCCGACCGCTGGCTCGGCCTGTGGACCCTGTTCTACTGGGCCTGGTGGATTTCCTGGGCACCTTTCGTGGGCATGTTCATCGCGCGTATTTCCCGTGGCCGTACCGTGCGTGAACTGGTGGCCGGCGTACTGCTGATCCCGTTGGGCTTCACCCTGGCGTGGCTGTCGATCTTCGGCAACTCGGCCCTGGACCTGGTGATGAACCATGGCGCCGTGGAGTTGGGGAAAACTGCGCTGGAGCAGCCGTCGATGGCGATCTACCAGTTGCTCGACCACTACCCGGCGTCCAAGGTGGTGATCGGTGTGTCGATCTTCGTCGGCTTCGTGCTGTTCCTGACGCCGGCGGACTCCGGTGCCGTGATGATGGCCAACCTGTCGTGCACCGGGGGGCAGGTTGACGAGGACGCTCCACACTGGCTGCGGATCTTCTGGTCGGCGGTGATCACCCTGGTGACCATCGGCCTGCTGTTCGCCGGTAACTTCGAGGCGATGCAGACCATGGTGGTGCTGGCTGGCCTGCCGTTCTCGGTGGTGCTGGTGTTCTTCATGTTCGGCTTGCACAAGGCCATGCGCCAGGACGTACAGATCGAAGAAGAACAGGCCGAACTGGCAGCCCGCGGGCGTCGTGGTTTCAGCGAGCGCCTGAGCCTGCTGGACCTGCAACCGACCCAGGCGATCGTCCAGCGCTACATGGACAAGCAGATCAGCCCGGCGTTGGAAGAGGCGGCGGTGCAACTGCGGCAACTGGGCCTGACGGTACAGACGCAACTGGGCAAGTCCAGGAGCCTGATCGGCCTGCGGGTGGAAATGGAGGAGGGCAATCCCTTCGTCTATGAAGTGAGTCTGGATGGCTACCTGGCGGCGCCGAGCGAATCGGCGCAGGTCGAGGGTGGCGAGAGCGAAGTGCGGGCCCGTTACTATCGCGCCGAGGTGTACTTGCACAACGGTAGCCAGGAATACGACCTGATGGGCTTCACACAAGAGCAGATCACCCGTGATGTGCTCGATCAGTTCGAAAGCCATCGGCAGCTCCTGGGCCGGGTTTATAGCTGAGGTTTGCGCGGTGCACTCGTTGCACCGCCCACTCCTGCTCATCATCGCCTGACCCCACCCCTCGGCCTGATACCCACATCCCCCGGCCTGTCCCTGAACCCTGTAGGCGCCGGACTTGCCCGCGAATAGGCCCGTAAGCCTTGCGTTGCCCGAAAGTGCGCTTTCGCGGGCAAGCCCGGCTCCTGCAGTACGGGGTGGGTCGCTTGGGGTGGCCCACAAACAAGAACGCCGCGAGATGCTCGCGGCGTTCTTGTTTCTGTCTCTTAGCCCAGGTTCTTGCCCAGCAAGGCGTGATACAGCTCGCTGTCGCCCAGAATCCCCACCACCTTGTTGTTCTCGTGCAGCACCAGCTTGTTGCCGGTCTGGTAACGGATCTGCAAGGCATCGCGCATGCCGATGTTGGAGTCCACCAGGGTCGGGGTCCGTGCCAGGCTTTCTACCGCCTGGCCCTGGACCCAGCTCTGCAGGTTGAGGCTGGCACCGTTCTGGCGGGCACCTTTGATGGTGTTGCCTTCGGCCAGGTCGATCCACGAATCGCCACCCGGGTCGATGCACACCGAACCATTGACGCGCTTGCAGTTGTCCAGGCTGCGCATCAGGCTGCGTCCGCAGAGGACGTTGAGCGGGTTGGTGTGGGCGACGAAGGTCCGTACGTATTCATCCGCCGGATTGAGCACGATTTCCTCGGGCTTGCTGTACTGAATGATCCGGCCGTCCTTCATGATCGCGATGCGGCTACCCAGTTTGAGCGCTTCATCGAGGTCGTGGCTGACGAACACGATGGTTTTCGCCAGCTTGTTCTGCAGGGTCAGCAGTTCGTCCTGCAGGCCCTGGCGAATCAGTGGGTCGAGGGCCGAGAACGGTTCGTCCATCAGCAGGATGTCGGCATCCATCGCCAGGGCACGGGCCAGGCCGACCCGCTGCTGCATGCCGCCGGACAGTTCGTCGGGCTTCTTGTTGCGCCATTGCGTCAGGCCCACCAGCTCCAGCTTCTCGTCCACCAGCTTGCGCCGTTCCTTTTCCGGGCGACCCTGCATCTCCAGGCCGAAGCTGATGTTTTCACGCACCGTCAGCCAGGGCATCAGGGCGAATTTCTGGAACACCATGGCGATGCGCTTGGTACGCATCATCTTCAGTTCGGCGGGCGTGCAGGAGGCGATATCGATCTGCCGACCTTCGTGCTCGACGAACAATTGTCCACGGCTGACGGTGTTCAGGCCGTTGATGCAGCGCAGCAGGCTGGATTTGCCGGAGCCGGAGAGGCCCATCAGCACGCAGATCTCGCCTTTCTCGATTTCCAGGCTGGCATTCTCGACACCGACGATCTGGCCGGTTTTCTTGAGGATTTCTTCCCGCTTGAGGCCCTGGTCCAGCAACGCCAGCGCCTCACGCGGGTTCTTGGAGAAGATAACGTCTACCTTGTCGAAGCGAATGATGCTCATGCGTCACCCCTTACCTGTGCGTCGGGTTGTTTGCAGATACGGTCGAGCATGATTGCCAGCAGTACGATCGCAAGACCTGCTTCGAAGCCCAGGGCGATATCGGCGGTGTTCAGTGCGTTGACCACGGGTTTGCCCAGACCGTCGGCACCCACCAGGGCGGCGATGACCACCATCGACAGCGACAGCATGATGCATTGGGTGATACCGGCAGCGATGCTCGGCATCGCATGGGGCAGTTCGATCCGCGACAGCAACTGGCGGCGCGAGCAGCCGAAGGCCTTGCCGGCGTCCAGCAGTTCCTGGGGGACATCCTGGATGCCCAGGTAGGTCAGGCGGATCGGCGCGGCGATGGCGAACACCACGGTGGAGATCAGACCGGGGACGACGCCCAGGCCGAAAAGGGTCAGGGTTGGAATGAGGTACACGAAGGTCGGTACGGTCTGCATCAGGTCGAGGACCGGACGCATCACGGTATAGAACATCGGCTTATGTGCGGCGACGATGCCCAGCGGCACACCGATAATCACGCAGACCAGGGTGGCGAACATCACCTGGGCGAGGGTTTCCATGGTTTCCTGCCAGTACCCCAGGTTGAGGATCAGCAGGAAGGAGGCGATCACGAAGGCGGTCAGGCCCCACTTGCGCTGGATCAGGTGGGCGATCAGTGCGATCAGCGCGATCAATGCCAGCGGATTGAACCAGGCCAGCGCAAACGTCACGCCGTGGATCATCGTTTCCAGTGTCGAAGCGATCGCATCGAAGTAGTTGGCACCATGTTTGGTCAACCATTCGACGAAGGCGGCGATGTACTGGCCCAGGGGAATCTTGTGTTCAGTCAGCATGGTATCGAACGTCCACATGCAGGGAAATAAATGCCTTTCCGGGCGGGCGGACCCGCCCGGAGTCGGCGGTTATTGCGCGAGCTTGGCTTTCACGGCTTCCAGGCCGGGTTTACCGTCAATGGTGGTCACGCCAGCCAGCCAGGTATCGAGTACCTGTGGGTTTTTCTGCAGCCAGGCCTTGGCTGCGGCTTCCGGTTTCATCTTGTCGTCGAGAATGTTGCCCATCAGCGAGCTTTCCATATCGACGGTGAATTCCAGGTTCTTCAGCAACTGGCCGACGTTGCTGCATTCCTGGACGTAGCCCTTGCGGGTGTTGGTCAAGACGGTGGCGGCACCGAAGTCCGGGCCGAAGAAGTCGTCGCCGCCGGTCAGGTACTGGATCTTGAAGCGCTTGTTCATCGGATGCGGCGCCCAACCGAGGAAGACCACGGCGGTGTCGCGTTTCTGGGCGCGGTCGACCTGCGAGAGCATACCCGCCTCGCTGGATTCGACCACCTTGAAGCCGGCGTCCTTGAGGCCGAAGGCGTTCTTGTCGATCATGCTCTGGATCAGGCGGTTGCCGTCGTTGCCCGGCTCGATGCCGTAGATCTTGCCGTCCAGCTCCTTCTTGAACTTGGCGATGTCGGCGAAGTCGTGCAGGCCCTTGTCATACAGCGCCTGGGGAACGGCGAGGGTGTACTTGGCGCCTTTGAGGTTGGTGCGCACGGTTTCCACGGTGCCGGCATCGCGGTAGGCCTTGATGTCGTTTTCCATGGTCGGCATCCAGTTGCCGAGGAACACGTCCATGTTCTTGCCGTCGGCCAGGGACTTGTAGGTCACGGGCACGGAAATCATCGTGGTCTTGGTCTTGTAGCCAAGGGCGTTGAGGACCACGCTGGTGGTCGCGGTGGTCGCGGTAATGTCGGTCCAGCCGACGTCGGAGAAGTTCACGGTACTGCACTGTGCCGGTTCGGCGGCCTGGGCCAGCATCGGGAGACTCAGCATGGCGGCCAACAACAACGAGGGGGAACCTTTCATCGGGGTGGACTCCTATCGGTTTCTTTTTGGCAGTGTCCAAGGGGACGATTGCACTTAATTGTTCTGTTGCGGTTGGAGGCGTCGAGGACAGCTCTACCCCGGTGCCTTGCAATCGAGTCGGGTTTGATCATGTACCAGCCTGAAAATGTCGCCTACGGGGTGCGTCGTATCCAGTACAGGGGGGGTCGCATCCAGTGTCGATGAGGTCGCTTACAGACTTTTCAGCGGTTTTTTCTGTCACGTGAACGCAAAAAAGTGCTGAAAAAAGCCTGTCGGCGGCGTCTGGCGTTGTTGGACAAGATTGCGTCGGTGCGAGACGTCGAGGGCGGTTTCAAAAGGCTGATGATGTTTTCATTCCGACAGATCGCGCAGTCAGCGTAGCATCTGCGCCACCGGGCGCCTGGCCACCCGGAACCCGTATTCAGAGGACCTCGCAGTCATGGCAATCAGTGTGTTTGACCTGTTCAAGATCGGCATCGGCCCTTCCAGCTCCCATACCGTGGGACCCATGCGGGCAGCGGCGTTGTTCGTACAGGGGCTGCGCGAGCGTGGCCTGCTGGAGCAGGTCCGGCGGGTCGAGGTGCGGCTGTACGGCTCGCTGTCGGCCACCGGCATCGGCCACGGTAGCGACACCGCCGTGATCATGGGGCTGATGGGCGAATGGCCGGACGCGATTGACCCGTCGCAGATCGGCTTGCGCATCGCCACCCTGCGTGAAACCGACACGCTGCTGCTCGACAATCGCCTGCCGGTGCCTTTTATCTGGTCGCGGGACATGCTGCTGCTCGAGGAGAACCTGCCATTCCACCCCAACGCCATGAGCCTGGTGGTCTTCGGTGATCACGGCGAGCTGCATCGCGACACCTACTATTCAGTGGGTGGCGGTTTTGTCGTCGACGAAGCGCAGGCGGCCAGTGGTGTCGCGGACATGGACCGCACCGTGCTGCCTTATGAGTTCTCCAGTGCGGTCGAGCTGCTGGACTTGTGCCGCAAGCACAACCTGCGGGTGGCCGAGCTGATGATGGCCAACGAGCGAGTATGGCGTTCGGAGGACGAGATCCGCAGCGGGCTGATGAAACTCTGGCGGGCCATGCAGTCATGTGTCGAACAGGGCCTGCAGCACGAAGGCATCCTGCCTGGCGGGCTGAACGTACGGCGGCGGGCAGCCAAGCTGCACCGCAGCCTGCAGGAACTGAACAAGCCGAACGTGATCGGCTCGACCCTGAGCGCGATGGAGTGGGTCAACCTGTTCGCCCTGGCCGTCAACGAAGAGAACGCCGCCGGCGGGCGGATGGTCACGGCACCGACCAATGGCGCGGCGGGGATCATTCCGGCGGTGCTGCACTACTTCATGAAATTCAGCGAGGCGGTGACCGACGCCAATGTCGTCGACTTCTTCCTCGGGGCGGCCTCGGTCGGCATCCTGTGCAAGAAGAATGCGTCGATCTCCGGTGCCGAAGTCGGCTGCCAGGGCGAGGTCGGCTCGGCTTGCGCGATGGCTGCTGCCGGTCTGGCCGAGATTCTTGGGGCGACCCCCGAGCAATTGTGCAACGCCGCCGAAATCGGCCTTGAGCACAACCTCGGGCTGACCTGCGATCCGGTTGGCGGCCTGGTGCAGGTGCCGTGCATCGAGCGCAACGCGATTGCCGCGGTGAAGGCGATCAACGCGGCGCAGATGGCCCTGCGTGGCGACGGCCAGCATTTCATCTCCCTCGACCGGGTGATCCGCACCATGCGTGATACGGGCGCCGACATGCATGACAAGTACAAGGAAACTTCGCGGGGTGGGTTGGCGGTCAGCACGGTGGAGTGCTGAGAACCTCAAATACTGTGCACTAATCGCCCACACACCCTCCCATGCGCCACCTTTTGGCGCGTCGCAAACAGATAACCGAGCGTTGCCGCCCACTTCGTCGGCAACACCTCTCAAACCTCTTCTTCCGTACCTGCGGTGACACTCCCCCACGGCGCTCTCCAGCCCCGAAACACAAGTGCTACCGATCTGCTCAACTCCCGGGTGCAAGCCGTCTGCCGAAGATTTCCATGCGGATAACCCGTACTCCCTGCAAGGGCTATTCAGACACGCTGTCATGTCGTTTTCAGGAGTTATTGAATGCATATTCAAATTTAGGCATGGCAATTGCTCTGTCAAAGCAAAGCGCCTTTTCCCACTTGGACAAGGGCAATAACAAGAGCCTCCGCCTGAGGCCATCACCCGCTTTGTGTGAGGAGATATCGCGATGACGTCGTTCAACTCCGGGGCTCAGCCTCAGAACCGTGCGCCTCAGTCCATCGGCTTCCTGCTGTTGGATAATTTCACTCTCATTTCCCTGGCCTCCGCAGTCGAACCGCTGCGAATGGCCAACCAGTTGTCCGGTCGAGAGCTGTATCGCTGGACTACCCTGAGTGTCGACGGTGGACAGGTCTGGGCCAGCGACGGTCTGCAGATCACCCCTGACGCGGCGATGCACAAGGCCCCGGCGATGGACACCGTGATCGTCTGTGGCGGCATCGGTATCCAACGCACCGTCACCCGCGAACACGTCTCCTGGTTACAGAGCCAGGCCCGCCAGTCCCGCCGCCTGGGTGCAGTGTGCACCGGCAGTTGGGCCCTGGCCTGCGCCGGTCTGCTCGACGGTTTCGATTGCAGCGTGCACTGGGAATGTCTGGCGGCGATGCAGGAAGCCTTCCCCCGGGTGGCCATGAGCACCCGGCTGTTCACCCTCGACCGCAACCGCTTCACCAGTTCTGGCGGTACTGCGCCGCTGGACATGATGCTGCACCTGATCAGCCGTGATCACGGGCGTGAACTGTCGGCAGCGATCTCCGAGATGTTCGTCTATGAGCGCATCCGCAACGAGCAGGATCACCAGCGTGTGCCGCTCAAGCACATGCTCGGCACCAACCAGCCGAAACTGCAGGAAATCGTCGCGCTGATGGAGGCCAACCTGGAAGAGCCGATCGACCTCGACGAGCTGGCGGTCTATGTTGCCGTATCCCGCCGGCAGCTGGAGCGACTGTTCCAGAAATACCTGCACTGCTCGCCGTCGCGCTACTACCTCAAGCTGCGGCTGATCCGTGCACGGCAACTGCTCAAGCAGACGCCGATGTCGATCATCGAGGTGGCCTCGGTCTGTGGCTTCGTCTCCACGCCGCACTTCTCCAAGTGCTACCGCGAGTACTTCGGCATTCCGCCGCGTGACGAGCGCGTCGGCTCCAACACCGCCCAGCAGGTGGCGATGATGCCGATCCCGCAGGCGCTGGTGCTGGCGCCGCTGTCCGGGCCGATGTCGGCACTGAGCCAGGCACGCAACGAGTCGACCTTTGCCAGTGTGCGTCTCTAACGATGGCGCGGCGTGCCCTCTGTGGCGAGCGAGCTTGCTCGTGCCCGGTCGCTTGGCGGGCGTAACCCGGAAAACGCCTGGTCCCTGACAGGACGTGTTCTGCGGGGTTGGGACTGCCGTGCAGTCCAGCGTGGGCCACCCCCTCGCCACAAGGCGTCTTTAGAGAGGCTTTCCTGGGAGACGCTGTCTTAACTGCACCACACCCTCGGTTTCCTCGAAGCCGAAGGCGTTGTGGCAGTCATGCCTACTGGCCTGTGCCAGATTGGCCATGTTCTCATCAGAAGCAGGACGGGTCAGGCGCGTCTTTGCTGCTGGTATTCGGCCAGGGCCGGCAGCAGTTGCTTGTCGATGGCCTGGCGCACGGCCGGCAGGATCGTCGCGCTGCTGGTGTACATGTCCTTGACCATCTTGCGCAGCGCATAGGCACGGGCATCGTCCAGGCCCCGTACCGCATGTTCGCACGCCTGTTCGGCGGTGACGCCGCCGGGTACTTGCAGGCCGAGGGACTTGAGCTGGCCCAACAGGTCTTCCTGGTCAATCAGATCTGCGTACATCATGGCGCTTTTCCTATTCAGGGCTGTTCGTGTCTCGATTCTGGTAGGCCATGGGAGTGTCGGCAAGGACAGATTGTCACGATGTCATGGATGCCTATGAACATGTCGTTTTCGGCAAAGTCGGGGCCCGGATGAACCGGCAGACTGGCTTCCAGCTAGGTCAGTCGACGGTTTGGTCACCTTCTCGAAGCCACTGCTGAAGACACTCTCTCACCTCGATCCTGTCACGGCTTGATCGGGGTTTTTTTTGCCTGTTTTTCTGCGGTGTATTCGGGTGGTTCCGCGTTATCGTTCTTCGTCGCATCGCCGTGAATGCGTCAGGCCGGCCCGCGCTGCAACACCAGGATGCGCGACAGCAGTTCATCCCGGTCGACATAGCAGCCCTGGAAGTGTCGCGCGCCGCTGGCCGGGTCGAAGGCATTGCGCGCGTGCAGCGTGCGGCGGTTGTCGAAGCACCATAACTGGCCCGGATCGAGTCGCCGCACCACGCGAAAGCGCGCCTCGCGGGTCATGGCGATAAAGCGCCGGTAAGCGCCATACAACACCGGCATCTGCGCCTCGGGCGCATCGAACGGCCCACGCAGGAAGTTCGCCATGCGCACCTCGCTGACCTGGCCGAGTCTATCCAGCGCAATCACCGGCGCCAGGCAGCGGTAGTCACTGTGGCGGTCCTTGTTGCGAAACTCCACGGGAATCTCACTCAGTGCCCGGAAGGCTGGCGGATCTTCCCGGCGCAGCGCCTCGGCGATCGCGAAACCGTCGACAAAGATGCTTTCGCCACCCACGGCATCGTTGACCAGGCAATGCAGGAACTGCAGCCCCGGTTGCAGTTCGCGGGTCGGCAGGTCGGTGTGCAGCGGCAGGTTGAAGGCGGTGTAGGCGTTGCTGTCGGCGTCGGCCTTGGACTGCACGTTGAACAGTACGCCGAAGTTGGTCTGGCGGATGAACGAGATGAGCTTGGCCACCTCCGCCAGTGCACCGGGTTCGGTGGGTACGCCACGCACCTGGGTCAAGCCGACGTCGCGCAGGGCCAGCAGCCATTGCAGCAGTACTTGCGGGTCAGCCTTGAGGTCGGCGTAATCGAATGTCGGCAGTTCCAGGGCACTGTCCCACACGCGGCTTTTCGGCCTGCCGGCCTGGCGTTCGGCACGTGAGGCGCCATCGTAGGCGTGGGCCCGCAGCCAGCCCGGATCGAAGCGGCTGGCATGGCCATCCTGCCAATCGATGCACAGGCAGCCTGATTCGTCGATACGCGCGGCCGTCGGTGCCAGGTCCTCGGACACATCGACGATCTCCAGCAACTGCTCGCGGGTCACCGTATACACGCACTGCGGACACGGGCAGTTGTCCCGCAGCCAGGGGTGATGAAATGGACTGATCCGGCCATCGGCCCAGCTCACCCGAACCTGGTCCGCCAGCAGTTGCACGGTTGTCAGGGCGCTGATCAGGGGATAATGGCGGAAGTCGGCAAACGCGGCGACGGTGTTCACGGTGAGCCCCTTTTCGGTTGTGGTTATTTTTTTTCCTGTAGCCCGATCACCCGGCCGATGTACTCCGGGGGTGGCAGTTCGCGCTGTTCATCGAGCAGGCTCTGCAGGCGTTCCAGCACGGCCTCGCTGAACGGTGCCGAGCGTGGTCCGGCAAGGTCGACGTGGAGCAGCATCTGCTCGTTGCCGGCCAGTTCCTTGTCGCCGCCGACCAGGTGCAGGCTGTGGTAGAGGTGCAGGCGCTTGGCGTCGTGGGCGATGATCCGGGTGTGCACCTCGACCTGGGCGCCGAGCTTCACCTCGTGCAGGTAGTTCAGGTGCAGTTCCAGGGTGAACAGCGAACTGCCGGTGGCTTCGCGGTTGTCGCTGTCGAGGCCCAGGCGGTCCATCAGCGCGTCGGTGGCGTAGCTGAAGATCAGCAGGTAGAAGGCGTCGCGCAAGTGGCCGTTGTAGTCGACCCAGTCCGGGAGGACGGGGGTCGTGTAGGTGGTGAGGTGGGACATCAGGAAGGCTCCCGAGGGTGGTTGGATCGAAGAGGGAGTGTGTCAGGGCGGTACTCTTCGCGGGCTCGCCCGCGAAGAGGGCCTCCTGAGCGCAACTGAACTTACTCGCTGAAACTCATGCCATGTTTGGCCTTGGTGTTCTTCACCGCCTCCAGTACCGCCAGCAGACAATCATCACGATAGCGCTCCAGCGCCGAAATGCTGTGGCTGCCCAACTGCTCTTGGGTGCCCTCGACCACATCGTCGATCAGCTTGTCGGTCAGCTCCGGCGCCGGCAGGTAGGTCCACGGCAGTTGTAGCGCCGGGCCGAACTGAGCCATGAAGTGGCGCATGCCGGCGTCACCACCGGCCAGGGTGTAGGTGAGAAAGGTGCCCATGAAGGACCAGCGCAGCCCGGCGCCGAAACGGATCGCATCGTCGATTTCGCCGGTGCTGGCGACACCGTCGTTGACCAGGTGTAGCGCCTCGCGCCACAGCGCTTCGAGCAGGCGGTCGGCGATGAAACCCGGGACTTCCTTGCGTACGTGCAATGGACGCATGCCCAGCGATTCATAGACCTTGATCGCCGCCTGCACGGCTTCGGGGGCGGTCTGCTTGCCGCCGACCACTTCCACCAGCGGCAGCAGGTACACCGGGTTGAACGGATGGCCGACCACGCAGCGTTCCGGGTGGGTGGCACCTTCGTAGAACTCGCTGGGCAGCAGACCCGAGGTGCTGGAGCCGATCAGCGCGTCAGGCTTGGCCGCAGCACTGATCCTGGCATGCAGTTCGAGTTTCAGTTCCAGGCGTTCCGGGGCGCTTTCCTGGATGAAGTCGGCGTCTTTCACGCACGCCTCGATGGTATCGACGAAGCGCAGTCGGTCCTGCGAGGCTCCGGGGGCCAGGCCCTGTTTTTCCAGGGCGCCCCAGGCGTTGGCGATGCGCTTGCGCAGGGCAGCCTCGGCACCGGGCGCCGGGTCCCAGGCGATCACGTCGAGTCCGTGGGCGAGGGCGCGGGCGACCCAGCCGCTGCCGATGACACCGCTGCCGAGGGCGGCGAAGGTTTTGATGTCGGTGATAAAGCTCATGACGAATTCCTGAAGAAGTACGCGGTTACTCATGGGGAGCCGGCTTGCTGGCGATCCGCAGAAGGCGGCCATCCCATACATCGAGGGTGTTCATGTGGCCGCTATCGTCAGCAAGCCGGCTCCCACGGTTACAGTTGAATTCGGTGGCTCAGCCGCGCCGGGTCAGCCCCATCTTTGCCCGCCCTTCGGCTGGAGTCAGAACGCGGGCGCCCAGGCGACTGAGAATTTCCGTAGCCCGCTCGACCAGTTGGCCGTTGGTTGCCAGCACACCCTTGTCCAACCACAGGTTGTCTTCCAGGCCAACCCGCACGTTGCCGCCCAGCAGCACTGCTTGTGCGGCCATCGGCATCTGCATGCGACCGATACCGAAGCCGGCCCACACCGCGTCCGCTGGCAGGTTGTCGACCATGGCCTTCATGGTGGTGGTATCGGCCGGGGCGCCCCATGGGATGCCCAGGCACAGCTGGAACAGCGGGTTATCGAGCAGGCCTTCCTTCATCATCTGCTTGGCGAACCACAGGTGGCCGGTGTCGAAAATTTCCAGCTCGGCCTTCACCCCCAACTCCTGGATGCGCTTGGCACCGGCACGCAGTTGCGCCGGGGTGGAGACATAAATGGTGTTGCCGTCGCCGAAATTGAGGGTGCCGCAATCCAGGGTGCAGATTTCCGGCAGCAGTTCCTCGACATGGGCCAGGCGGGTCAGCGGACCGACCAGGTCGGTGTTGGGACCGAACTCCATGGGGTTCTCGCCAGCGCCGATCTCCAGGTCGCCGCCCATGCCGGCGGTGAGGTTGACGATGATGTCGACGTCGGCCTCACGGATGCGCTCCATCACTTCGCGGTACAGCGCCACGTCGCGGCTGAACTGACCGGTCTCGGGGTTGCGCACATGGCAGTGCACCACCGTGGCACCGGCCTTGGCCGCTTCGACGGCCGCAGCGGCGATCTGTTTGGGCGTGACCGGGACATGCGGGCTCTTGGCGCTGGTGTCGCCCGCACCGGTGAGTGCGCAGGTGATGATGACGTCGTGGTTCATGATGCGGGTTCCTTACAGGCGTGGTGGTTCACACCGCAGCCGGTCAAGGCTGCGGGGAGTTATAGCGCGGGGTTACTGGCTGGTCAGTTGCAGGTTCTCGGCGGCCGGGCGGCCATCGAAGGTGGTCACGCCCTGCAGCCAGCGCGCCTTGTCCTGCGGGTGGTCCTTGAGCCACTGGCGGGCCGAGTCGAGGGGATCCTTGTGATCGAGCAGCGGTTGCATCATCCGGCTTTCGTCGGCGGCGCTGAAGGTCAGGTTGGTCAGCAACCGGTTGATATTCGGGCACTGCTCGGCGTAGTTCGGCGAGGTCACGGTCCAGACTGTCGCCATGCCTTCGTCCGGCCCCAGGGCGCCTTCGCTGCCACTGAGGTAGGTCATCTGCACGTTGACGTTCATCGGGTGCGGTGCCCAGCCGAAGAACACCACGGCTTCCTTGCGTCGTACGGCGCGGTCGACGGCGGCGAGCATGCCGGCCTCGCTGGACTCCACCAACTGGAACTTGCCGAGGCCGAACTGGTTCTTGGCGATCATTGCCTTGATCTGCGTGTTGGCCCCCGAGCCCGGTTCGATGCCGTAGATCTTGCCGCCCAGTTCCTTCTGGAATTTGGCGATATCGGCGAAGGTCTTGAGGCCCTTGTCGGCCAGGTAGGTGGGCACGGCCAGAGTCGCGCGGGCGTCCTTGAGGCTCGGCTCGGCCAGCACCTTGACCTGTTTGGCGTCGACGAACGGGGTGATGGTCTGGGTCATCAGCGGGTTCCAGTAGCCGAGGAACAGGTCCAGGCGCTGGTCGCGGATGCCGGCGAAGATGATCTGCTGGGAGGCGCTGGTCTGTTTTACCTGGTAGCCGAGTCCGTCGAGCAGCACCTGGGTCATGGCGCTGGTGGCGATCACGTCGGTCCAGTTGACCACACCGAGGCGGACGTTCTGACAGGAGGCCTGGTCGGCGGCCATCACGCTGGTACTCAAGAGTGCGGCGCCGGTGAGTGCGAGAGCACAGCGGCTGATCAGTCGTTTCATGCGGGTTTCCTCGGCAGATTGTTGTTGTCGGTTCCGGCGTCTGATGCGCCGTTGATGCTCAAGTTACTCAGCTTGGCATGCCTGAAAACGCACTGTGGCGACCGACTCTTGCACAGCGGCGACCCGTCCTCTTGTCGCCATCGACGAACTGGCGTATCACAGCGACAACGCTGCCCGTCTTGCGAGTGCGCTCCATGTCCCAGGATCTCTATTTCTTGCTGATGCCGGGTTTCTCGGCGATGGGTTTCATCTCGGCGGTCGAACCGCTGCGCGTGGCCAATCGCTTTCGTGGCGAGTTGTATCGCTGGCATGTGTTGAGCGCCGACGGCGGTGCGGTACTGGCGAGCAACGGCATGTCGGTCAACGCCGATGCCGCGCTGGAGTCATTGAAGAAGGGCGCGACCCTGCTGGTGGTCGCCGGCTTCGAGCCGCTGAAATTCGTTACCCCGACGCTGCAGCACTGGTTGCGCCGCCTGGATGCCGAGGGTGTCACTCTCGGTGGGATCGACACCGGCAGCGTGGTACTGGCCGAGGCCGGCCTGCTCGAAGGTCACCGGGTGACGTTGCACTGGGAAGCCCTGGAGGCGTTCAAGGAATCTTATCCCCAACTGACAGTGACGCAGGAACTGTTCGAGATCGACCGTCGGCGTATCACCTGCGCGGGCGGTACGGCGTCGATCGACATGATGCTCGACCTGATCGGCCAGGCCCACGGCCCGGAACTGGCGATCCAGGTCTCGGAGCAGTTCGTGCTCGGGCGTATTCGACCGCGCAAGGATCACCAGCGCATGCAGATCGCCACGCGCTACGGCATCAGCAACAAAAAGCTGGTGCAGGTGATCGGCGAGATGGAACAGCACATGGAGCCGCCGTTGAGCACCCTGGAGCTGGCGCAGTCGATCAAGGTCACGCGGCGGCAATTGGAGCGGTTGTTCCGCCTCTATCTCAAGGACACCCCGAGCAACTTCTACCTGGGCCTGCGCCTGGAGAAAGCCCGACAACTGCTGCGCCAGACCGACATGAGCGTGCTGGAAGTGAGCATCGCCAGCGGGTTCGAATCGCCGTCGTATTTCACCCGTAGCTACCGGGCCCGGTTTGCCCAGTGCCCGCGCGAGGACCGTCGGACGCTCAAGGCCTAGCGGTGTCCCTGTCGGGGGTTACTGCTTCAAAAGCGCCGCACAGGCCGTCTTGTAGGCTTCGTGCTGATACTTGTTCAGCGTCCCCGGCAATTCGAAGCCGTGCTTCTTGTGCTGGGCGTTGACGGTCTGCGGCGACAGCAGCGTCACCTCGCAGTGATCCAGCAACTGCAGGATCCCTTCGATCTTGAAGGTGATCGGCCCACCGGCGAATTCGCCTTTCTTGCTGCGTTTCTTGATCACGATCCGCGTGATGCCATTGGCCTCGACAAACGCCCGCAATTGCGCCGCAAACGCCTTGACGCCCGCCGCGTCCTCATCGTCATCCAGGCCGAGCTTCTTGATGGCGACAGCTACATGTTCCGGGTTTGCGCCTTGCAGGCCGGCGAGGGCGAAGATGGCTTCGCTGCCCTTGATTTCAATACCGCAGATAGTCATTTGAGTCCTTGGGGGGGAGTTGGCAAGGTTGAAGCAAGCCCTCTATAGAAGGTCAATGCATGCTGTTACGCAAGTCCAGCATGATCTTGTCGAAGTGGTCGACCCGGATGATGCCCAGCCTGGGGAACTCGAAGTCGAGAATCACGTAGAGCACACAGACCATCACCAGTGCATAACCGAAGATATGCAGCCAGTTGTGTCGGACGCTGCCGGCCATGCCGTAGCCGATGAACAGTGCGCTGACCTGGGTCAGGGCGATCAGCATCAGGTAGATGATCAGCGGCGGGTGGGTTTCCAGGGCGACGCTGCGGGTGGTGGTGATGTCGATCATCGCGTTGAGCGCCTGCAAGAGGCTGACGCCCAGGGTCGGTGTCGGCATTTGCTGCAAACCGGTAATCGCCTGTTTCCAGATATCCAGTTGCAGGGCGTTGGCCTGGGCGCTTTCCTGGCTGGCCAGGTCGATTTCGCTCAGGTCGCGGTAGTAGGCGATGCGCGCGTCGAGGTAGTCGCGAAAGGCCTGGCGCAGGACCGGCTGGCTGGCCGCCGGCAGCAGGTCCAGGCGTAGCCAGGCGGTGCCTATGGCATTGGTTTCCTCGACGATCAGTGTGCGCCGGGTGTCCATGCGCGTGGCCGCGCCGGAGAAGGTGAAGGCGATCAGCAGCGCCAGCAGGCCGAACACCGCGCCTTCGATGGCGCCGATGCCGGTGCGTGCGCCCTCGGGATCAGCGGCCAGATGGCGCGCGCCGACCCGCCGACCGATCTCGATGAACAGCACGATGGCGATGAAAATGAGGCAGGCATACAGCGGAATGGCTGAAAGTGAGCGCATACGAAAATCCTCTGATTATCGTGATCGACTCGCCTGTACAGCCAGTTCAGGGCGTGAGTTGCTGCCTATCAGTTAAGTTTCGTCGTGGGGCTTGTCAAGGCGCTGGCCGCAAACGGCCAGGCCGGATCGGGCAGCGACCTGTCGTTACCCATGCGCGTCATTCCTGCAGCAGCGATTCGAGAAACTCCGAGCGCTCGTCGCTCTTGCTCGCCAGGCAGTCGTTCAGGTCGATGTTGTACGGCTTGCTGCCGATCTTGGCCGGCAGCGGCGCGATGGCACAGTCGGCGTCGCGCGACTGGGTCCAGAGCTGCTGGGCTTTTTGCAGGCGGGCGGTGATATCGGCCTGCTCGGCTTTCTTGCTCGCGTATTGCGACGTCACCCGATCCAGCAAGGCCTGGAAGTTTTCCTTGAGCAACTGATCGGCGGTGTTTTTGTTGTAGGTGGCGCATTCCAGGGTCTGCTGGTCGTCCGCAACCGCGTCGCACGGCGAGGTGTCGGTGTCTTCGGCCGCATGAACACCCACGCTGACAAGGGCCAAGGCCAGGAAAATCGATTTCATTACGGCGTCCTGAAGCTGATAGGGGAACGGTCAACGGCAATTCTGTCTCAAGCCGAATGCAAAGAATAGTCGTACAACGATAAGTGCTTGAGCCTACTGTCTTGATGCCCTTTGTCGCGGATTGACGCTTTCGGCAATTCCCCTGTCGTTTTTGCACCCGGCTCCGACATGGCCTGGGCATATGCTGGGTCCAAAGCGCCGGCAGACGATTCGGCGCATGAATCGCCTAAAAAGGGGACAGCCTGATGAGCCCAGCCGAGTTACACGCCGACAGCATCGTTATCGACGGGCTGATCATTGCCAAATGGAACCGCGAACTGTTCGAAGACATGCGCAAGGGTGGGCTGACCGCCGCCAACTGCACCGTGTCGGTCTGGGAAGGCTTCCAGGCCACCGTCAACAGCATCGCTGCCAGCCAGAAGCTGATTCGCGAGAACAGCGACCTGGTGATGCCGGTACGCACCACCGCCGACATCCGCAAGGCCAAGGAACTGGGCAAGACCGGCATCCTCTTCGGCTTCCAGAACGCCCATGCGTTCGAGGATCAGATCGGCTACGTGGAGATCTTCAAGCAGCTCGGCGTGGGCATCGTGCAGATGTGCTACAACACCCAGAACCTGGTCGGCACCGGCTGCTACGAGCGTGACGGCGGTCTGTCGGGCTTCGGTCGCGAGATCGTCGCCGAGATGAACCGTGTCGGTATCATGTGCGACCTGTCCCACGTCGGTTCCAAGACCAGCGAGGAAGTCATCCTCGAATCGAAGAAGCCGGTGACCTACTCGCACTGCCTGCCTTCGGGCCTGAAAGAGCACCCGCGCAACAAGTCCGACGCGGAACTGAAATTCATCGCCGACCATGGCGGTTTCGTCGGCGTGACCATGTTCGCGCCGTTCCTGGCCAAGGGCATCGAATCGACCATCGACGATTACGCCGAAGCCATCGAGTACGTGATGAATATCGTCGGCGAAGACGCCATCGGCATTGGCACCGACTTCACCCAGGGCCATGGCCAGGAGTTCTTCGAGTACCTGACCCATGACAAGGGCTACGCCCGCCGTCTGACCAGCTTCGGCAAGATCATCAACCCGCTGGGTATCCGCACCGTGGGCGAGTTCCCCAACCTCACCGAGACCCTGCTCAAGCGCGGTCACAGCGAGCGCGTGGTGCGCAAGATCATGGGCGAGAACTGGGTCAACGTGCTCAAGGACGTCTGGGGCGAGTAAGTCCCGCCCCCATCCGCTTTCGATATTTCCCCCTGCGCGCCGGTCGCGCAGGGCGTACGCGGCCTGCCGCAAACAATGAATTCTGGAGTGTTTCCCATGGCTAAAATCGCCCCGCAACTGCCCATCGAAGTCGACAGCGAAACCGGTGTCTGGACCAGCGATGCGTTGCCGATGCTCTACGTGCCACGCCATTTCTTCGTCAACAACCACATGGGCATCGAAGAAGTGCTGGGCGCCGAAGCCTATGCCGAAATTCTCTACAAGGCTGGCTACAAGTCCGCCTGGCACTGGTGTGAAAAGGAAGCCGAATGCCACGGCCTCGAAGGCGTCGCGGTGTTCGAGCACTACATGAAGCGCCTGTCGCAGCGCGGCTGGGGCCTGTTCAAGATCCAGGACATCGACCTCGACAAGGGCACGGCCAGCGTCAAGCTCGAGCACTCGGCGTTCGTCTACGTCTACGGCAAGGTCGGGCGCAAGGTCGACTACATGTTTACCGGCTGGTTCGCCGGTGCCATGGACCAGATCCTCGCCGCCCGTGGCAGCCAGATCCGCACCGTGGCCGAGCAGGTCTATGGCGGTTCCGAAGAGGGCCACGATGATGGCCTGTTCACCGTCAAGCCGCTGTAAGTCGAGGATCGAACCATGGCTTTCGAAGCAATGTTCCAGCCGATCCAGATCGGCAAGCTGACCATCCGCAACCGTGTGCTCAGTACCGCCCACGCCGAGGTGTATGCCACCGACGGCGGGATGACCACTGACCGTTACGTGAAGTACTACGAGGAAAAGGCCAAGGGCGGTATCGGCCTGGCGATCTGCGGCGGTTCGTCGGTGGTCGCCATCGACAGCCCGCAGCAGTGGTGGAGTTCGGTGAACCTGTCCACCGACCGCATCATCCCGCACTTCCAGAACCTGGCCGATGCCATGCACAAGCATGGCGCCAAGATCATGATCCAGATTACCCACATGGGCCGTCGCTCGCGTTGGGACGGCTATCACTGGCCGACCCTGATGTCGCCCTCGGGCGTGCGTGAGCCGGTGCACCGTGCCACCTGCAAGACCATCGAGCCTGAAGAGATCTGGCGGGTGATCGGCAACTACGCCCAGGCTGCACGCCGGGCGAAGGAAGGCGGCCTGGATGGCGTCGAGCTGTCCGCCGTGCACCAGCACATGATCGACCAGTTCTGGAGCCCGCGGGTCAACAAGCGTACCGACGAATGGGGCGGCAGCTTCGAGGGCCGGATGAAGTTCGGCCTGGAAGTGCTCAAGGCCGTGCGCAAGGAAGTCGGTGACGATTTCTGCGTCGGCATGCGTATCTGCGGTGACGAGTTCCACCCGGACGGCCTGTCCCACGAGGACATGAAGCAGATCGCCAAGTACTACGACGACACCGGCATGCTCGACTTCATCGGCGTGGTCGGCTCGGGTTGCGACACCCACAACACCCTGGCCAACGTCATCCCGAACATGAGCTTCCCGCCGGAGCCGTTCCTGCACCTGGCTGCCGGCATCAAGGAAGTGGTCAAGGTCCCGGTGCTGCACGCGCAGAACATCAAGGACCCGAACCAGGCCACCCGTATCCTCGAAGGCGGCTACGTGGACATGGTCGGTATGACCCGTGCGCACATCGCCGACCCGCACCTGATCGCCAAGATCAAGATGGGCCAGGTCGACCAGATCAAGCAGTGTGTCGGCGCCAACTACTGCATCGACCGCCAGTATCAAGGGCTGGATGTGCTGTGCATCCAGAACGCCGCGACCTCCCGTGAATACATGGGCGTGCCGCATATCATCGAGAAAACCACGGGTGCCAAGCGCAAGGTGGTCATCGTCGGCGCCGGCCCTGCCGGTATGGAAGCCGCCCGGGTCGCTGCCGAGCGTGGTCACGAGGTGACCCTGTTCGAGAAGAAGGACAGCATCGGCGGGCAGATCACCACGGCGTCCAAGGCGCCGCAGCGTGACCAGATCGCCGGGATCACCCGCTGGTTCCAGCTGGAGTTGGCGCGGCTGAAGGTCGACCTGCGTCTGGGCACTGCCGCCGACGCGGCAACCATCCTCGACCTGCGTCCGGACATCGTCGTGCTGGCCGTCGGCGGCCATCCGAACCTGGAGCAGAACGAACACTGGGGCGCTGCCGAAGGGCTGGTGGTCAGCAGTTGGGACGTGCTCGACGGCAAGGTCGCACCGGGCAAGAACGTGCTGGTCTACGACACCATCTGCGAATTCACCGGCATGTCGGTGGCCGACTTCCTGGCCGACAAGGGCAGCCAGGTCGAAATCGTCACCGATGACATCAAGCCGGGCGTGGCGATTGGTGGTACGTCGTTCCCGACCTACTACCGCAGCATGTACCCGAAAGAAGTGATCATGACCGGCGACATGATGCTGGAGAAGGTCTATCGCGAGGGCGACAAGCTGGTGGCGGTGCTGGAGAACGAATACACCGGTGCCAAGGAAGAGCGAGTGGTCGACCAGGTGGTGGTGGAGAACGGTGTGCGGCCGGACGAAGCGCTCTACTACGGGCTCAAGGACGGTTCGCGCAACAAGGGCCAGATTGATGTCGAGGCGTTGTTCGCGATCCAGCCGCAGCCATGCCTGAGCCAGCCTGGCGACGGTTATCTGCTGTTCCGTATCGGCGACTGCGTGGCTCAGCGCAACACGCATGCGGCGATCTACGATGCCCTGCGCCTGTGCAAGGATTTCTAACGGCTTGCACATAACCCTGTAGGAGCGAGGCTTGCCCGCGAAGGCGGACCGACATTCAACACCAGTGTCGGCTGACCTATCGCTTTCGCGGGCAAGCCCGCTCCCACGGGAACCGAGTCAGGCATCTCGACCTGCAAGACCCTAGGTCTTTGGGAGCTTCACCATGTTGAACACCCTTCTGCCCATCCTGCTGTTCGCCGCCCTGGGCCTCGCCGTCCTCGGCGCGCTGCGGCGGGTCGCCATGTGGCGCCGCGGCCGACCGTCGAAGGTCGATCTGCTCGGCGGCCTGTTCGCCATGCCCAAGCGCTACATGGTCGATCTGCACCATGTGGTGGCGCGCGACAAATACATCGCCAACACCCACGTCGCCACGGCCGGTGGCGCGGTGGCGTCGATTGTCCTGGCGCTGCTGGTGCACGGTTTCGGCCTGCACAACCGTATCCTCGGCTATGCCTTGCTGCTGATGTCGGCGGTGATGTTCGTCGGCGCGATCTTCGTCTACCGGCGTCGACGCAACCCGCCGTCGCGGCTGTCGAAAGGCCCGTGGATGCGCCTGCCGAAAAGCCTGCTGGCGTTCTCGGCGTCGTTCTTTCTGGTGACCCTGCCGGTGGCCGGGATCCTGCCGGAAGATTTCGGCGGCTGGGTACTGGCGCTGATCCTCGGCCTTGGCGTGCTGTGGGGCGTGTCCGAGCTGTTTTTCGGCATGACCTGGGGCGGGCCGATGAAGCACGCTTTCGCCGGTGCTCTGCACCTGGCCTGGCACCGCCGCGCCGAACGTTTCGGCGGCGGCCGCTCCACCGGCCTCAAGCCGCTGGACCTGAGTGATCCGCAGGCACCGCTGGGGGTGGAAAAACCCAAGGACTTCACCTGGAACCAACTGCTCGGCTTCGACGCCTGCGTGCAGTGCGGCAAATGCGAGGCGGCCTGCCCGGCGTTCGCCGCCGGCCAGCCGCTGAACCCGAAAAAACTCATCCAGGACATGGTCGTCGGCCTGGCCGGCGGTACCGATGCGAAGTTCGCCGGCAGCCCGTATCCGGGCAAACCGATCGGCGAGCATGCGGGTAATCCGCATCAACCGATCGTCAACGGCCTGGTGGACGCCGAGACCCTGTGGTCCTGCACCACCTGCCGCGCCTGCGTCGAGGAATGCCCGATGATGATCGAGCACGTCGATGCCATCGTCGACATGCGCCGGCACCTGACCCTGGAAAAGGGCGCGACGCCGAACAAGGGCGCCGAGGTCCTGGAAAACCTGATCGCCACCGACAACCCGGGCGGTTTCGCCCCTGGCGGTCGGCTGAACTGGGCGGCGGACCTGAACCTCGACCTGCTGGCCGAGAAGCAGAGCACCGACGTGCTGTTCTGGGTCGGCGACGGCGCCTTCGACATGCGTAACCAGCGCACCCTGCGCGCTTTCGTCAAGGTCCTGAAAGCCGCCAAGGTCGACTTCGCCGTCCTTGGCCTGGAAGAACGCGACAGCGGTGACGTGGCCCGTCGCCTGGGTGACGAGGCGACCTTCCAACTGTTGGCCAAACGCAATATCCAGACCCTGGCCAAGTACAGCTTCAAGCGCATCGTCACCTGCGACCCGCACAGCTTCCATGTATTGAAGAACGAGTACGGCGCCTTCGGCGGCAACTACCAGGTGCAGCACCACAGCACCTACCTGGCCGAGCTGATTGGCGCCGGTGCCCTGAACATCGGCCAGCACAAGGGTAACAGCGTGACCTATCACGACCCGTGCTACCTGGGCCGCTACAACGGCGAGTACGAGGCACCGCGCGAAGTCCTGCGGGCTCTGGGGATCGAGGTCAAGGAAATGCAGCGCTCCGGTTTCCGTTCCCGTTGCTGCGGCGGCGGTGGCGGCGCGCCGATCACCGACATTCCCGGCAAGCAGCGGATTCCCGACATGCGCATGGAAGATATCCGCGAAACCGGCGCCGAAGTGGTGGCGGTCGGTTGTCCACAATGCACGGCGATGCTCGAAGGTGTGGTCGAACCTCGCCCGATGATCAAGGACCTGGCCGAACTGGTGGCCGATGCCCTGCTGGAAGAGGCGCCAGCGAGCAAGCCGGCATCCCGGCGTGAACCTGCGGAGGTGCACTGATGAGCGATATTATCCGGCGCGACCCGCGCGCCGAGCGGATCGCCCGCAACCGGCTGCATCCGCTGCACGCGGCGATGCAGCCGGTACAACACAGCTGGATGGGGCCTAACGGGATCATCCGCAAGAATCTCCATGGCGTCGGTTTCATCGGCCCCAACGGCATCAAGCGTATCGACCGCAGCGGCGCCCAGCAGGGCGGCGCGACCAAGCGTTCGGCCAGCGTCGAGGTGCAATTGCCGCTGCATCAGGTGGTGCAGCCGGCGTTCCACATCTGTGTGGTGCCGGACATGGTCGGTGGCCGCTTGAGCAGCCACGACCGCGATCTGCTCGGCCTGGCCCATCAGTTGGCGGGCAAGGACGGTGCGGTACTGGCCGTGGTCTTTGGCGAACACAAGGAAAGCACTTTCGAGACCGCTGGCGTCGATCGCCTGCTGGTGCTTGAAGGCGACGAGTTCAGTGGTTATTCACCGGAGCAAAGGGTCCAGGGCCTGCGGGCTGTGGATAACCAGTTCAGTCCGCGCCACTGGTTGCTGCCGGACAGCCGCAGCGGCGGTGGGGAACTGGGCCGGCGCTTTGCCGCGAGCCTGGGTGAACGGCCGGCCACGCGGGTCTGGCAGGTCAAGGACGGCGAGTGCATCGGCCGTGCCGGCGCCGGCCTGCAGGATTTGGCGCGGCCGTTGGCGAGGCTGATCCTGGCGGCTGCCGAATGTGCCGAATCGGTCAGCGAAACCCGTCACGAAGCCTTGCCCGTGGAGTTATCCACAAGTGTCGTGCGCAGTCTGCCACGCATCGAGGATCTTGGCGCGGTGGCGGTCGACCCGGCGGCGATTCCCATGGCCGAGGCCGAGTTCATTTTCTCCGGCGGCAACGGCGTTCAGGACTGGTCGCTGTTCCACGAGACGGCGGCGGCCCTGGGCGCCACCGAAGGCGCGTCGCGGGTGGCGGTGGACGATGGCTTCATGAGCCGCGATCGGCAGGTCGGGGCCAGCGGTACCTGGGTCACGGCGCGGGTCTATGTCGCCGTGGGGATTTCCGGGGCGATCCAGCACCTGCAAGGCATCGGTGCCTGCGACAAGGTAGTGGCGATCAACCTTGATCCGGGTTGCGACATGATCAAGCGTGCCGACCTGTCGGTGATTGGCGACAGCAACGAGATCTGCCGTGCACTGATCGCCGCAGTGACGGCATATCGCAATGGCGCCAAGCGCGATGCGGCCTAAGGTGGGAACGAATTCATGAACACGAATGTAATCAGCCTGGTGTCGATCGGAGCCCACCCGACTTCCGGCCGCGCCCGCCGCGCCGAGCAGGATGCGCGGGCGGTGGAGTTGGGGCTGCAACTGGCTGGGGATAACTTGCAGGTGGTGCATGCCGGCGATGTCGCCGAGCCGGCGCTGCGCGCTTACCTGGGCATGGGCCTGGACGAATTGCGGGTGCTCGAACAGCCGGCCGGAGCCGATGCGCTGCCGGTGCTGACCGACTACCTGCGCGATGTCGGGGCTCAGGTGGTGCTCACCGGCAGCCAGGCGGAAACCGGCGAAGGTTCGGGGATGTTGCCCTTTCTGTTGGCGGAGAACCTTGGTTGGCCGTTGGTGGTGGGGCTGGCCCAGGTCGAGTCGATCAATGACGGCGTGGCCCAGGTGTTGCAAGCCTTGCCGCGCGGTCAGCGGCGGCGGCTGAAGGTGCGCCTGCCGTTTCTCGCCACGGTGGATAACGCTGCGCCCAAGCCACGTCAGAGTGCCTATGGCCCTGCGCAACGGGGTGTGTTGCAGGCCGAAGAAGTGCAAGTGCTTGAGGATGAGCTGTTCACCGGTGCGCAACTGCAACCGGCCAAGCCCCGGCCCAAGCGCCTCAAGGTGATCAAGGCGAAGAGCGGTGCCGACCGGATGAAAGCCGCCACGGCCAAGGCCAGCGGCGGCGGGGGGCAGGTGCTCAAGGGCGTCAGTGCCGAAGCCGGGGCCGAGGCGATCCTCAAGCTGCTGGTCGAGGAAGGCGTGGTGCGCTGATCCCTCGTCTGCGGTATTCCCGCTCGCCACACTGCCTGTCACTGTTGGTCTGAGGGAGCGGCTGCCGGCGCCGGTGCAGCCGGTGGCTCAACCGGCTTGGGCAGCGGCGATTCCATCACCGGCTGCTCCACCGGCGCTGGCAGTGGCTGCCAGTTTTCATTCGCGCGCGGCACCGCCAATGGCGGTGGGATGGCGCTGCCGCCGGCGCCGCCGCTGGTCTGCATGTTCAGGTTCTGGCTGTTGTGCAGGACCATGCCCTCGGTCGAACTGCGCGCCTCGGTACCACTGCTGAAGGTACTGACCTGGGACGCCGGCAGGTCGAGGTTACGCTCGATCCGTGGGGTGATCAGCAGGATGATTTCGCTCTTGCCCTGCTCACTCTTGTTGGTGCCGAAAATCGCCTGGCCCAAGCCTGGAAGACGGCTGAGCCCCGGCAAACCGCTGCCCTCGTCGATGTCGGCGGTGCGGATCAGGCCAGCGACCACCTGGGTTTCATTGTTCCGCGCGGTCAGCGTGGTGCGGGTCGAGCGCGACCCCAGCTCGAAGGTCGGCGGGATATTGTCGGTCCCTTCGTTGCGCTTGGTGATGTGCGTCATGTCGATCACCATCTGCAGGTTGATCTCGTCGTTCAGGCTGATATTGGGCTGGACCTCGATGCTCAGGCCGACATCCTGGTAGGAGACCGACGCGGTGGTCGTCAGGTTGGCCGTGGTCGAGGTGACCACCGGAATCTTGTCGCCGATCTTGATCTCGGCCTTTTCCCGGTTCTTCACGCGGATTCGCGGATTGGCCAGGGTGACGGTATTGCCGCTGCGCTGCAGCAGGTTGATCTTGGCCTCCAGGCTGCCGACTTCGAGTTGGCGCCCCAGGCTGGTGGTGGACGAAGCCGTGCCGGGCAGCGAGAGGCCGATGGAACCGGGGTAATTGATCCCCAGGTTGAGTTCGTCCACCAGGGTGACCTCCATCACCTGGATGTCGATGGTCACTTCCGAATCGGCCAGGTCGATGGCTTGCACCAGTTTCTCCACGGCGCTCAGGGTCTCCAGGCCGTCACGGACGATCACCGCGCTGAGCCGTTCATCCACCAGCACTTCCTTGGGCTTGAGCAACTGCTTGATCTCGGCCGCCGCCAGTTTCGGGTCGGCATGGCTGAGATAGAAGGTGCGCACCGCCAGTTCGCGGTACTCGCGCTCCTTGTCCGGGCGTGCGGGGTAGATCAGTACGGTGTCGGCATTGAGCACCTTCATCTGTAGCTGGTGGGTCGACAACAGCAGGTTCAGCGCATCTTCGGCGGTGGTACGCGACGCGGAGATGCTGGCGGCCGCGTTCGGATTGACGTCCTTGTCGATCACGAAGTTGATGCCCGAGAGCTTGGCGATGGTCTCGAAGATGGTGGTCAGGCTCTGGGAACTGAAGTGCAGGCTGACCGGCTTTTTCATCGCCTCGCCCAGCTTCGGCTTGAGGCTGTCGACGCTGACCAGGGTGCGCGTCAGGCTGTCGCGCAGGTCCAGGGCCTCACGGTAGTTGGGTTGCTGCGCGATGATCTGGCGGACCTGGGCCAATGCCTCCCGTGGCTTGCGTTCGCTCAGGGCCTGCGCCCGGGCCAGTTCCGGGCGCAGCCGGGCGAGGTTGCGGATGGTGCGGATGGCCTGGCTGGCGCCGAGGTTGCCGGGGTCGTACTTGAGGATCTGCTGCATGGCGGCAATGGCCCCGGCATCGTCGTTGCGTCCCAGTGCCTCGGCCGATTGACGGCTGTACTGGTCGACCAGTTGTTCGGTCCTGCCGAACAGCGCGGCACGCAACTGGATGTCGTCCGGATGCTCGCGCACGGCAGCGCGCAGCACATCGACCGAGCGGGTGAGATCACCGTCCTGGCGCAACTGTTCACTCTCGTTGAGCGGTCCGCGGGACTGGCAGGCGGTCAGGGCGATCAGCAGCAGGGCCAGCCATGGCCGGATAGATTTTGACATGATCGTTCTCTTCGCTAGAGCCATCCGTGCTCATGGAGTATCCAGGCGCAACGTGGTCACCTGGCGCAGTGGCAAGTACGTCAGCACCACGCGGGATTCGGTCAGTTTGTCCAGCCGGTAATCCTTGCCGAAGGTCGCGCCCGGCCGGATGTGGCCCTCCACTGAGCAACTTGTGCACAGGGTGTAGCGCACGCCCTGGCCCTGGAGCACGACGATCTTCGACTGGCCCTGATAGCGCCACTGCGCACTAACCGTGAACGGCATCGGCGGCGCCTGCGGGGCGCTCGGTTTCGTTGCGGCCACGGGCGGTGGTGGGGGCAGCCAGCTCTGGCTGGGAAACAGATCGACCGGGCGAGTGGCCTGCTCGGGCATGTTGGCCTCGGCGGAGGCGGATGGCGTGGCGACCGGCTCGCGTGAGTCGGCAGTGGGCGTGGCGGCGGTCGGCGCTGTCGGGGTGTTCAGGTCCTGCCAGAACAGCCAGCCACAGCCGAGCAGTACGCCTGCGAGCAGTACGCGCAGGTACACCGGCAGTGTCACTTGAGCACCGCCAGCAGGCTGAGGCGCAGGCGGATGTCCAGTTGCGCGCTGGCGATGTCCTTGCGTTGCAGGCTCAGGTTTTCTATGCGTACTGCCGGTTGGCGCGCGACGTCGTCGAGCGCCTTGCGCAAGGTCGGGTAGGTGCCGCTCAGCGGAATATCCAGCTCCAGGCGTTGGGTCTGGTCATCTGCCACGGACGAATACTGGAAGTCGGTTTGCAAGACCGCGAAACCGTTCTGCTGCAAGGCCGTCAACAGGCTTTGCAGGCGCGCCTCGAAACTGCCGGTGTCGGGCAGGCGCCTGACTGCCTGGGGCTCGTCGGCATGCAGGTCCAGTGGCTGTTCGGCGATACCTGCCCGGGCTTCGTGCAGGCGCAGGGCGCTGTCGTCGAGGCCAGGGACGATCACGCCCTGGCGGATCACCAGCGCGGCAACGATCAGCAGCAACGCCAGGCTACCTCCCACACCCAGCAAGCGTTGTAATTGGGCCAGATACCAGCGCAACCGGGCCTGCAGTTGGCTGGCGTCGTGCCATGGACGGGGTGTCGGCTGCATGACCTCTTCGCTCCCTATGGCTGGGCGCCGAGTTTGAATTTGACGCTCATCGGCAGCATGGGATCGCGGGTATTGCGCGCGCTCTGTTGCAGGCTGACGGTGAGGCCGGTGTCGGCCTTGAGTTGCTCGATGAAGTGCAGGCTGCCTTCCAGACGTTGGCTCTCCAGTTCCAGGCTGAGTTCGCGGGCCGTGGTGTTGACCTCCAGGCGCAACAGTGCGACGTCCGCTGACCAGGCCCGGCCGAGGGCATCGAGCAGGGCGAAGGGCGTGGCGCCCTGCCGGGCAAAGGCCTCCAGCTGTTTTTTCTGTTGGGGCGAGGTGCGCAATGCGGCTTGCATCTGCTGCTCCTGCTGAATCGCCAGGGCGGTGAATTGCCGTTCCACCTGTTCGGCTTCGGCCTCCTGGATCTGCAGGGCCTGCCAGTCCGACCAGAGCAGCAGCCACACACCGAGGGCGACCGCACCCAGCAGCACCCACAGCCAACACCGGGGCCGCTCACCGCGCAGGTCGATCGACGGTGCCCGTGGCTGCCGCCAGCGGCGAAGCCGCACCAGGTTCATCAGGCCTGCTCCGCCAGCCAGGGGTGCAGCGGCCCAAGCCAGTGCCAGGGCAGTATTGTCGACGCTTCGAGCGCCGGCTCGGCGGCCACCACCAGGGTCGGCTGTTCCGGTTCGTCGCACAGCACATCGGCCATCAGCAGGGCATCGGCCAGGGAGGTCTGCCGGTTCAGTGGCAATACGCAGACTTGCGCCGGCCAGCCCTGGTGCGCGAAGACGCAACCGAGGGCCGTGGGTTCGCGGACGGCGAAGCGACAGTCGCGGGGTAACTGGCGCCAATGGCGTTGCAGGGCATCGAGCAGCAACGGCGCGCAATGCTTGATGGGCAGGTGCCGTGCGCGGAACAGGCTCTCGAGCGAGGCCATCAGGGCCTTGTCGACCGCTGCCGCCAGGCGCTCGCGGCCGAACGGCGCGGGATCGATCGAGACCTGCCATTGCTCGGGATCGAGATCGTGGTGCTGACGCAACAGCGCCAGCGCGAAGTCTTGCCAGTCGCGAGTCCTGTAGAGCCCCTCCTGCCAGGGCAGAATCAGGTAATGCACATGGGGGAAACCGAGTAGCAGCGTGACCCGCTCCAGATAGCCCAGGCGGCCATGGGGCGCCCGCTCCAGCAGCGTGGCGCAGGCCTCCAGCGGATCGCCACGTTCATGGCCTTGCCAGAGCGGGCCCCTGGGCCAGCATGGACGCGCGGCCCAGTGCACCTCGTCCTGGGCCAGCAGCACCACATGGTCAATAAAGGGAGAGGACACGATGGACCTCCTGCAAGGTGGTCTGGCCGGCGGCAGCGCTCGCCAGGGCAATATCGCGCATGAAGCGGTGGCCCGATTCGCGCGCCAGTTCGCGCAGGGCGGCGGCCGAGCGGCGTTGCAGCAGGCCCTCCTTGAGCGTGTCGGTGACGCTCAGCACCTCGGCCAGCGCCAACCGGCCGCGATAGCCGGTCTGGCGGCAGGCCTCGCAGCCCCGGCCGACCCGGTAGTGGCTGTCGGGTGCGTCGGCCGGCAGGTGGGCCAGTCGCAGCAGCTGCGCGTCCGGCTCGCAGGGTTCGGCACATTCGCTGCACACCCGGCGCAGCAGTCGTTGCGCGACCACGCCGTTGAGCGCCTCGACGAAGCTGGCCGGCTCCACCTTCAGGTAATTGAAACGCTCCAGTACGCTGAAGGCGCTGTTGGCGTGTACCGAGGACAGCACCAGGTGGCCGGTGAGGGCAGCCTGCACGGCGATCCCGGCGGTTTCGCCGTCGCGGATCTCGCCCACCAGGATGGTGTCCGGGTCGTGCCGCAGGATCGAGCGCAGGCCTCGGGCGAAGGTCAGGCCCTTCTTGTCGTTGACCGGGATCTGCAGCACGCCGGGCAGTTCGTACTCCACCGGGTCTTCGATGGTGATGATTTTCTTCTCGCCGGTATTGGTCTCCGACAGGGCGGCATAGAGTGTCGTCGACTTGCCGCTGCCGGTGGGCCCGGTGACCAGCAGCATGCCGTAGGGCTCGCTGGCCAGCAGGCGGATACGGCCGATCGCGTCCGCGTCCAGGCCCAGGCTGTCGAGGCTCAGGGACTCGCCGCGCTGGGATTTGTCCAACACCCGCAACACCGCATCCTCGCCGTGGATGCTGGGCATGATCGAAACCCGGAAGTCGACGTCGCGTTGCTGGATACGCGCCTTGAAGCGACCGTCCTGGGGTACCCGGCGTTCGCCGATGTCCAGGCCGGAGAGCACCTTGAGCCGTGACAGCGCCTGTTCGGCGGTGTCGAGCCCGGCGCTCTGACCGATCTGCTGCAGCACACCATCGATCCGGTACTTGATCACCAGACCTTCGGGGGTGCTCTCGACGTGGATATCGCTGGCCCGGCTCTGCAGGGCATCGAAGAGCATCGAGTTGACCAGCCGCACCACCGGATTGTCATCGCGGGCGATGCTGCTCAGGGAGATTTCCTCGACGGCCTCGGCCACCCGTGCGTCTTCGTCGTCGCGGGCGAATGGGTCCATCACCCGCTGGCTGGCCTCGGCCTTTTTCAACTGCGCCTCGACTACCCCCGGCAGGCTCATCGCCAGGGTCATCGGCGCCAGTTCGGCATGGGCCTGCAGCCATTGGCGGGCACTCAGGGAGAAGGGTGCGCCGAGCACCAGGTAGCCCTGGCCGTCGATCTCCACCGGCAGGGTCTGGCGCGCCAGGGCCTGGGGCAGGGAGAGCGTGGTGAAAGATTCGCGACCCTCGAGCTGGGCCTCGGTAAGGGGCATCAGGCCAAGCAGGGCGGCGACGTCGGCCAGATGTTCCGGCGACTGCGCCAGCACCTGTTGCAGGTGTTCCGACAACGGTCGGTTGTCCTGCCGTGCCTGCTGCTGCCATTGCTGTCTGAGTGTATCCATCGTGCTACCCCTGGATGGATCCGGCCAGTTCGAAGATCGGCATGTACAGCAGGAACACGATCAGCCCGATCAAGCCGCCGACCACCAGCATCAGCAGCGGCTCGAAGACCTTGCTGAACAGCTCGATGGCACGCTCCAGCGCTTCGTCGTGAAACTGCGCGATACGCTCGCACATGGCCGCCAGTTCGCCGCTCTGCTCGCCCACACGCAGCAGGCGCTCGGCCACCGGGGTGGTGAGCCGGTGCCGGGTGAGGGTGGCCGACAGCGGCTGGCCGGCGCGAATATCGCTGAGGCTGCGGTTCAGGTCGCCCTGGCGTTCGGCCGGTAGCAGGGCCCCGGCCATTTCCACCGCCGACACCGCCGGCATCCCGCCCATCAGCAGCATGCCGGCGGTGCGGTAGAAGCGCGCGAGAATGAACAGTGTGCGCTGGGCACCGAGGCTGGGGATTTTCCACAGCAGGGCCGCCAACTGTTGCCTGACCGTCGCGGTGCGTACCAGCAGCACCAGCGCGGCGACCACTCCCGCCAGGGCGCCCATCAGCAGGCCGCCGTGGCGTTCCACCAATTCGCCCCACCAGACCATGAAACGCGCAGTCGCCGGCAGGTCGCTCATCGCGTCGAAGACCGAGGCGAAGCGCGGGATCACGAAGAACAACAGGAACAGCAGGATCACCGCGCCCACGCCGAGCACCACCAGCGGATACATCAATGCGCTGCTGACGCGCTTCTTCACGGTTTCCAGATGGGCTTCGAAATGATGGTAACGGCGCAGCGCCACCGATAGCTGCCCGCTGTGTTCGGAGGAAGCGGCGGTCGCCACCAGCAGGTTGGGAAAGATCGCTGGCCTGGCCTGCATCGCCCGGGAAAAGGCGTGGCCCTGGTACATCGACTCCAGCAGCTCGCTCAACACCTGCCGGTTGATCCCCGGCGCAGCCTTGTCGCGCAGGGTTTCCACCGATTCCACCAGCACCAGCCCGGCGTCGAGCAGCACCACCAATTCCTGAATGAACAGGCCGAGGGCGAAACGTGCTCCACGACCCGGCCAGGTGAGCGAGGCGCGTGGGCGCAGCGAGACCACCTGGGCGTCCTGCAACTGGCGCCGGGCATCATCGAGGTCGACGGCCTGCAGGCGCAGGTGGCGAAACTGGCCGTGGCTGACGATACGGGCATCGAACGTCTTCATGGCCGCGCACCGTTGCCCGAGGCCAATGCGCGCGCGCCGCGTTGGCGCAGTTGCAGCAGGCTGGCGTAGTAGCCCCATACCCGCCTTGCGTAGCGGTCGCGGTTGGCGTCGCGCTCGGCACGGGCCCCGGCGTTGTAGGCGCCCACGGCTTGCCAGCCGTAACCCAGTTGCTGGACGAACTGGGCGAGAATCCAGGCCCCGGCCATGACACTGGTGCACGGTTCGTCGAGCAGGTTCTGTTCGCCAATGCCAAAGGCGGCCAGGCGTCCCAGGTGACGGCTGTTGATCTGCATCAGGCCGATGTCGTGACTGCCATCACGGTTGGTGTTGCGGGCCCGGGGATCGAGCCCGGACTCGACCTGAGCGATGGCGTAGAGCAGCAGGGGATCGATACGGTAGCGCTCGCCGGCGTCCTGGAAACAGTTGGCGGCGCTGGCTCCCGCCGTGAGGAGGGCGCCAAGGACGACCGGCAGTGCGAATGAGTGGCGCATGGGCAGGGCCTCCGGGCTCAGAAGCCATACACGATGTCGGCGTTGGTGCCGTCACCTGCGGCCTTGCCATCGCGGCCCAGCGAGATGATCTCGACCTCATGACCGGCGCCGGGGTTCTTGAACAGATAGGGATTGTTCCAGGGGTCGGGCGGCACGCCCTTGGACAGGTACGGTCCATGCCAGGCGGGTTCGCTGGCGGGCCGTTCGATCAGCACGTTGAGGCCCTGGGCCTCGCTGGGGTAGTGACCATTGTCCAGGCGGTACTGGTTCAGGGCATCGGCCAGGGATTTCATCTGGCCCTTGGCGGTCTGGACTTTCGCCAGTTCCAGGCGGTCGAACATCTTCGGCCCGACGTAGCCGGCCAGCAGAGCGATGATCAGCAGGACCACCAGCAATTCGAGCAGGGTGAAGCCGCTGGCGCAGGGGCGGATGTGGGGATGCCGACGTGACGAGAATGCCTTCATGGGTGCGGCCCATTGCTGGGGACAAGGAACGTGGTTACTTCATAACCCATTCCGGCCCGACATCAGGTGGGCACCACCGGCAGGTACACGTTGAACATGTCTCGGGGTGAATGACTGACTGTAACTCTAGTTCAATACCCCCGAGGGCAAGGAGCGCAGGGTTATATCTCTTTACTATTAGGTCGCGTGTTTCCTGCAAGGGAGACGCATAACCGAGAGCACCGGCGGGATAACGCCGCACAGCCTGTGCGGCGTTATCACTCACTGCCCTAGAGCTTGTCCCAGGCCTCCTGCCAATGCACGCCGGTGCCAGGGGCATAGGCCCAGGCCGCGCCCTTGCACCAGCCGGTGGCCGGCCAGGGTTTGCATTTGTAGTTGGCGCCGGCATTGGTGACGATCTCGCCGGCCCCGTACTCGGTGCCTTCCACGTACTGCGGATAATCGCCACCGCCGGACTCCGGCCTGGCGGTCAGTGTCACCTGTGCCTCGTGGCGTTTCTTGTTGGTGTCATCGTAGACATTGAGCCGCAGCGTCGCCGTCGAGAGCTTGTCGCTGGGCGCTGTGGTAATGGTGAAGGTCGGGTCGGTGCTCGATCCGTAGGTCCAGTCGCCTCCGCCCTGGAACGACCAGGCATAGAGCAGTGGCGTGTTGTTGTAGGACACGGATTTCCTGCCATCCAGGACGAAACGCTCACCAGCCTTGATCTCGGTGCGCCCTTCGATCACCGCCACGGGCGGACGTTCATCCACCGGACCTGGGTTCTCGCCACCGCCTCCAGAGTCGACGGACATCTGCGTGGAGTCCCTGGCATCGAGCAGGTAGTTGTAGTTGCTGTAGATGTTGGTGGGATCGAACGTGATGGTTTCGTTCTTTTTGACGCCGACACGAATGATGTGCTGGCTATTGCTCAGTTGGTTTACCAACTGCGCCCCCCACACCCTGGGATTCTGGTTGCTGGCGGTGATGGGCAGTTTCAGGTCGACCAGTTCACTGACCGCGCGGTCATGTCCGAATACGCGAAAGTGCACCGTATCACCGGGTTCCGGATTGATCCCGTTGCCGTCGATAAACACCTTTTCCTTGGTCCAGGGGGAGGGTTGGGTCTTGTCGTCGAAGACGATATCGCTGCAGCCGTAGAAACCTTCACCGACCGGATCCCGACGTTGCCAGCGGGTGACGAGTACGGCATTCCCATGGCGACCAGGAGGGATCTGCACCTTGAGCAGAAAGAAACTGTTGGGGTCCGAGATGATCGGGGCGGGGGCCCAATCCTTGCGGACATCGGTCAGTTCCTCGGTGTGAATCAGTTCCAGGTCCTCCCACTTCAGTTGACGGGTCGCGCTGTCATAGTCGGGCTTGCTGAGGTAGATCTTGATGAAACTGGGTATATGGGGCTGGGTGGTGGCCAGGCGCACAGTGATCTTGCCCGCAGTATCGGGCGTGACCTTGGTCTTGGTCCACTGCGGCATGACCTTGTTGAACACATCCATCCCCGGGCGGTTTGCCGAGCAGATCTTGCCGTTGGGCACGACCTCCCTGACGGCAGCGTCGCCGTTGTCCGGATCCGCATAGCGACCACCGATGTTCGCGCTGACCTCATGCCATTGATTGATCCCGTGCACCAATTGTCCAGGTTGTTCGGTCTTGGCTTGGCGGCAACCCTCGTCCTTCATCTGTTCGGCAGAGCCGTTGAAGTCCTGGAAACTTCGGCACATGACCTGGCGTGTCGGGGGCGTTTCCACCGCCCCATGACCCCAGCCCAGCACGGGTATTGCCATTAGCGTCGCCAGAGCACAGCGGATGATCGGGTGTGCGCAGAAATGTAAGCTGTTCATTGTTCAACCCACGTTCAAGTTGGAAGAAACGTTCCGAACCGTTCGGAACCTTGGCTTTTCACTTAACGACTGGCTTGATCACCAGACATGCCCACCTCCCACGTAGCCTCTACGTTCTTTTTGGAGGGTTACTCTGTCCAGGCCGGTACAGAAACTGCCAACCCTGATAACTGCCTTGCCCGGTGAAACTCTCCTGGTGCTGACGAAAGTTGCCTTGCTTGAGGGGTTGTCCCGCAGCCTGGCTGAACACGCCCATGATGGTTTCGCCGGGACCGGGGATGATTCCCCAATTGGCCGATCCGCTCAGCGGGTCGGGGTAGACCCGGCGCAAATAGCGCTTGAGCGTCGGTTGGCGGCGATCCAGCAGCAGGTCCTCGAGCGTCTTGGGGTACTGTCGAGACTGTGACTCGTAGTACAGGCCGATGGCCCGACGGATTTCCTCGCCCTGGGCCAGCAGTTGCGCTTCGCGCTCGCGGCGCAGCCGGGTCGACCAGAGCACGCCGACCTCCATCAGCAGCACGGCAACGATGGCCACCGAGACCAGCAGGCCCATGAACACCGAGCCGCGCTGCGCTGTTCGTCGGCACCGACGGTTACCAGCTGCCATAGTCGCTGCCATCCACCGCGCGGCCGGGAGCGCCGCTGTGTACATCGCCGAACCCGCTGTCCTCGCTGCGCTGCAACTGCCAGGTATCGCGCCGGCCGGTGATCGGGTCGCGGGGGATCTCGCGCAGATAGTGGCCGTTGACCAGCTCTTCCAGGGTCTCGGGGTTGTTGCCCTTGTCTTCGCGGTAGTGATCCAGTGCCTGACGGATCGACACCAGGTTATGGCGCAACACGGTTTCCTGGGCCTTGGTGTGCTGGCGAAAATACTGCGGCATGACCAGGGTCATCAGCGTCGCGATAATGGCCATCACCACCAGCAGCTCGATCAGGGTAAAACCGCCGGCCTTACCATTGGTTGTATGGAATGCCATTGAGGCCCTCCCGCTGGCTGCTGGAGCGGATATCGAAGACGTCTTCGCCTTCGGCCGGGTCCTCGGCGCTGCTCTTGTAGCTGCGCAGGCGCCAGGTTGCTTCGGCGGAGAGGTTCGGGCATTCGCAGACCGGATCGCGTGGAATACGCCGCAGGAAGAAGATCTTCCGGCCGCCCGGGTCGCTGCGGTCGACCACACCTTCGACCAGGCTTTGCAGAGTGGGCGGATAACCGTTGGTGATTCCCTTGTCGATCCGGCCGTCGTCGGTGGCTTCCTTGTAGGCATCGATGGCACGGCGGATTTCCCGCAACGAGCGTTGCAGGTCGAGTTCACGTTCGCGTTTGCCCACCAGGGCGGTCAGCGGATAGGCCACCGTTGCCAGGGTTGCCAGCAAGGCCAGGGTCAGCAGCAACTCGATCAGGGTGAAGCCGGCTGCGGATGGGCGGCGAAGCGCTAGGGAAAATAGCGGGAGCGGCCACATGGAGATCGCACCATCGGGAGGTCCTCGGGTAAATGCGTCAGGCCAAGACACCTTTACTGCAAGAACATGGCGCGCTGTGGGAGAAGTGTAGTTGATAGTTCGAGGATGCCAGGCGAGCCGCTTGTAATCGTCAGGTCTGGTTGTTCGCGGATACATGTCCACAGAGACTGTTGGTGGCTCTGTGGATAAGTTGTTCGTGCATTGCTGAATCCCTTGCAGATTAACGGCTGTAGCCCGCAGTATGAAAAGTGATCAAGCTAACTGACGGTTTTTTCTGAGGTTTTAATGTGGATAAGCCTCAGTCAGAGGACGGCGTGGTGCTCGACTTGTCAACAAACTCTGTTGGCGATTATGTGGATAAGTTGTTTGCTATCCGCTACAGGCCTTATTTTACAGGGTCTGCAAGTGATTGATCAAAAAACACCCAATTGTGCCTTTTTCTTCCATGCATGCGCCTGAACGCTTCAGGGAGCGCGCTTTTCGCGGGTTTTCCACAGATTCCCAGAAAAGGCTGCGAGTTGCACACAAAGTCTGTTGGCGTTTCTGTGGATAAGGTGTTCGCGTTCCTCTAGGGCCCTTTATTTACCTGGTCTACAAGGTTTAGATCAAAAAACGATCAATCCTTGCTGAAACTGGCCTTTCTGAATAAGTCACGGATTTTATTCAGTTTCTTTGGGCGTCGAAGGGGCTGAATCGTTAGTTGCCCACATTTGCTGTGGGTGGCTCTGTGGATAAAGTGTTCGCTAAGTGCCGAGAGCCCCGATTTCTAAAGTGCAGGGAGCTATAGATCAAATTTCGTACAGTTCTAAAGTCCTTTATTGACACACTCTGGGCTGCGGTCTTCACTCAGGACACAAGGACAGAACGTCGTCGGCATCCATGCCAGGTTCAGGGAGAGCGCTTTATGGATCCCCATTTGCCTTACCGCTTGTTGCAAACCCCCATCCCCCATTCCCTGACCAGGCGACTGAGCCTGATGCACGGGCGTGTTTATCGTGATACCTCCCACCCGCGTGTTCGCCTGTAGCGCCTGAATCGTTCTGCACGCCATTGCGCCCCTGTTCCGCATGCCCGGATTGTCTGGAGAACCTGTGTGCGCGTTTGCCTGTAGCACCACCGTCTGCCCCGTAGAGGCAACCGCAGAGTTGTCCGACTTAGCCCGATAGAGGAAATAACCATGACACGGATTTCGACACCCATCAGTGAGATCAAGGAACGCTACGACGTCATTGTCATCGGTTCCGGTTATGGCGGCGGTATCGCCGCCTCGCGACTGTCCCGCGCCGGAAGAAGCGTCTGCCTGCTGGAGCGCGGTCGGGAGATCCAGCCGGGGGAATATCCCAATACCCTGGTGGCGGCCACCGAGCAGTTGCAGGTCCATGACCCGGATGGGCATATCGGTTCGCGCACCGGCCTCTACGACCTGCACGTCAATGCGCAGCAGAACGTGGTGGTCGGTTGCGGCCTGGGCGGTACCTCGTTGATCAATGCCAACGTGTCCCTGGAGCCGGAGCCCGAAGTGTTCGATGACCCGCGCTGGCCCCAGGCGGTGCGTGAACATCGCGACACGCTGCTCGCCCAGGGGTATGCACGGGCCCGCGAGATGCTCAAGCCCAACCCCTATCCCTCTTCCGCGCCGCGATTGGACAAGCTGGAAGCCAATCGCAAGTCGGCGGATTACCTGCAGGAAAAAGCGCATTTCTATACGCCGCCGATCAATGTCACTTTCGATCCGCTGCCCGCCAATCTCAACCACGTCGGTGTCGAGCAACTGCCGTGCAACCACTGCGGTGACTGCGTTTCGGGCTGTAACAACAAGGCCAAGAACACCACGCTGATGAACTACCTGCCGGATGCCTGGAACCATGGTGCGGAAATTTTCTGCCAGGCCGAGGTCCGTCACCTGGAACGCGATGGCGATGGCTGGATCGTGCACTTCCAGTACCTGGACAGTGGTCGCGAGAAATTCTCGGCGCCGACCCTGTTCGTCCGGGCCGAGATCGTCGTGTTGTCCGCCGGCACCCTGGGCTCGACGGAGATCCTGCTGCGTTCGCGCAACAAGGGCCTGACCCTGTCTGACCAGTTGGGCGAACACATGAGCGGCAATGGCGACATTCTCGGTTTCGGCCATAACTGCGGGCAGACCATCAACGGCATCGGCTTCGGTACTCACTCGGCCAAGGACCTGCAGCCGGTCGGTCCCTGTATCACCTCGATCATCGACTTGCGCACCAGCGGCGACTGGCGCAGCCGCATGGTGATCGAAGAGGGCTCGATCCCGGGCGCGCTGGGGCGGGCCATGGTGCCAGCGATGGCCGGCTTCGCCGAACTGATCGGCGAGGCGAGCGAGAAGGGCGTCAGCGCCGAACTGCACTACAAGGCCCGCGAGGCCGAGAGTTTCCTGCGTGGCCCGTACTATGGCGCGCTGCACAACATGCAAACCTACCTGATCATGAGCCATGACAACGGCAAGGGGCGCATGGTGCTTGATGCCCAGGACCAGTTGCGCATCGACTGGCCGGGTGTTGGCGAGCAGGAGAACGTCAAGCTGGGCAATGAGCGCCTGCACCAGTCGACCAAGGCTCTGGGCGGCGTCTGGGTGCCGAACCCGATCTGGACCAGGCTGCTCAAGCACAGCATCGTCTCGGTGCATCCGCTGGGTGGCTGTGTGATGGGCGAGGACGCCGGGCAGGGCGTGGTCAACCACAAGGGGCAGGTGTTCAGTGGGGCCAGTGGCAGCGAGGTGTACCCTGGTTTGTACGTGGCCGATGGCGCGGTGATCCCGACGTCGCTGGCGGTCAATCCGTTGCTGACCATTTCCGCAGTCAGCGAGCGCAACATGAGTCTGCTGGCGGCCGATCGCGGTTGGCTCATCGACTACAGCCTGCCTTCGGCGCCGCGCAAACCGGTACCGGCACCGACCCTCGGCGTGCAGTTCACCGAGACCATGAAGGGCTATTTTTCCCGGGATTTCACCCAGCCCCAGGGCACCGACCTCAAGGTCTACGAGGCTGCGGCGAAAAGCGGCGAGGCGCAGAACTCACCCATCGAGTTCACCCTGACCATCACGGCGGGTGATCTCGACCGGTTGATCAACCAGCCCGGCCACGCCGCAACCCTGGTCGGCACCGTCGATGCTCCGGCGCTGTCGCCGCATCCGCTGACCGCCAGCAATGGGGTGTTCAACCTGTTCGAGCAGTATGAGCAGCAGGTTGGCGTACGGCACATGAACTACGACATGAAGCTGACCGCCGAGGATGGCCGCGACTATTACTTCAGCGCCTTCAAGAGTGTTCCCGAGGATCATGGCCTGCTCAATATCTGGCCGGATACCAGCACCCTCTATGTCACCCTCTTCCAGGGCACGGACAAGACCGGCCCGGTGATCGGTTCGGGCGTCATGCACATCGAGCCCGCCGACTTCGCCAAACAGATGACCACCATGAAGGTGCTCAACGCGCGCAACGAGCGCGAGCGGATTGACGCACTGGCGCGTTTCGGCAAGTTCTTCGCCGGGATACTCTGGGAAAGTTACGGCGGGGTCTTTGCCGGCGATATCTACTTCAACCCGGATGCGCCGCCACGGCACAAGCGCCCGCTGGATGCACCGGTGCCAACCGTGCATTTCTTCGAAACCGAAGACCAGGTGCAATTACGCCTCACCCGCTACCAGGCTGGCCGCAAGGGCCCGGTGATGCTGGTACACGGCCTGGGGGTGGGGTCGAACATTTTCTCCACCGATACCATCCAGACCAACCTGCTGGAGTATCTGTGCAAGCATGACTATGACGTCTGGCTGCTGGATTTCCGTGTCAGCATCCTGCTGCCGGCGAGCAAGCAGGAATGCAACGGCGACCAGATCGCCCAGTACGATTTCAAGGCGGCCATCGCACAGATCCGCGAGGCCACCGGGGCCCTCGATGTGCAATGCGTGGTGCACTGCTACGGCGCCACGACCTTCTTCATGTCCCTGCTGGCGGGGCTGCAGGGTGTGCGCTCGGTGGTCTGCTCGCAGATCGCCGCTGACACGGTGGTGGCCACGGCGACCGGAATCAAGGCCGGCCTGCACCTGCCGGGTGTGCTCGATACGGTGGGGATCAAGTCGCTGACCGCCTATGCAGACAGCAAGGAAAGCTGGTTCAACAAACTGTATGACAAGGCCCTGGATGTCTATGCGCGGGTCGAGGCCCAGGGCTACTGCACCAACCCGGTCTGTCACCGGATCACCTTCATGTATGCCTCGCTGTATCGGCACGACACCCTCAACGAAACCCTGCACGACAACCTGCACGAACTGTTCGGCGAGTCGAATATCCAGACCTTCGAGCACCTGGCGCTGATCTGCCGCAAGGGGCACTTGGTGGACTTCAAGGGCCACGATGTCTACATGCCGCATTTCGACCGCCTGGATCTGCCGATCTGCTTCATCAGCGGTGCCGACAATCAGTGCTACCTGCCAGAGAGCACCGAGAAGACCTACGAGCGCCTGGTGCAGATGCACGGACCGCAGTTGTACAGCCGGCACGTGGTGCCCGGGTACGGCCATATCGATTGCATGTTCGGCAAGGACGCGGTGGTCGATGTGTATCCGTTGATACTCGCGCACCTGGAGAAAACCGCGCTGGGCTGATCAGCCCTTTCTGAATACGCCATCGAACCTGCAGGAGCAGGATGGGGCTGCGGTGCCTCGATAGAAATGGATTTGCAGTTAGAGGGTGATATGGACAATTACATTCGCTGGTACCAACGCTTCATCTGGCTGGGCATCGTGATGAACATGCTGTTCGCACTGCCGGCCCTGTTCGCTCCGGCCATGCTGACCTCGGTGGTCGGCCTGCCGCCGGTGCTGTCGGACCCCTGGCTGGAAAACGCCGGCATGCTGCTGGTGGGCATCAGCCTGTTCTACATGCCGTCGGGCTTCAACGCCCGGCGCTTTCCGATCAACTCCTGGCTCTGTGTCCTGAGCCGGTTGATCGCCGTGGCGTTCTGGATCTACCTGATCCAGACCAGCACCACACCGTCGGTGTTCGTGCCAATGCTCTATGGCGACCTGAGCATGTTCCTGCTGCTGGGCATCACGCTGTACCTGGGCAGCCCGCCAGCCACTCGGCCGTGGGCGCTGCTGGTCGATGGCTGGCACGCCTGGTGTCACGGCTGGTCGGTGCGCTGGCAGCGCCACAGCTTCCGGGTCGGCTTGCTGATCACTGTGCTGGTCGTGGGTTTCATCGGCTACCAGAGCTGGTACAACATGTTGCGGGTGGTGCCCGAGGAAAAATTCGCCGCCGACGAGGATCACTTCAAGTACGCCGCCATTGGCTTGGGGATCGAGGCGCGAATTCCCTACTACCTGTTTTCCGTACTGCCACAGATGTGCCCGGAAAAAATGCCCAGGCCAGGTGGCTGGGAAGCCTTCGGTTTTCTCTATGAGAACGGCCGTGACCTGCCCATCGGCATGGCCAGGCGGCAGATCGGCTATCCGACCGTCGAGCCCAACTGCGCCCTGTGTCACACCGGTTCCTATCGCGCCTCGGCCAGCGACGTTGCCCGACCACTCGTCACGGCGCCGGCCAACACCCTGCAGTTACAGGCCTTCCAGTGGTTCGCCTACGACTGTGCCAGCGATCCGAAATTCACCACCGATGCGGTGATGGCGGCGATCAATGCCAAGTTTCAGCTGGGCTTTTTCGAGAAGTTGTACAACCGCTATCTGATCATGCCGATGGCCCGAAATGCGCTGCTCAAGCAGAAGCAGGCGTACGCCTGGCAGAAACTGCGGCCGGCCCAAGGCCCGGGGCGTACCGACACCTTCAACCCGACCAAGATGGTGGTGTTCGGCTTCCCGGACGACTCGACCATCGGCACCGTCGATCTGCCGCAGATCTGGAACCAGAAACCGCGCGAGTCGCTGTACCTGCACTGGGACGGCAATAACAACAATATCCACGAGCGCAACTACGCGGCGGCCATGGCCGTAGGGGCGACGCCACAGTCGGTGTTGCCGCAGAGTTTCAACCGGGTCACCAATTGGCTGCTCGGCACCCAGCCACCGGCCTGGCCATTCCCCCTCGATCAGGCGCGGGTGGCCCAGGGCAAGCCGCTCTGGGATAAGAATTGCGCCGGTTGCCATGCGTTCGGCAAGGCCGACACCGGCCAGGTCACGGTACCTATCGACACCCTGGGTACCGACCCGCATCGCTTGAACTCGTTCACCACCGGCCTGGTCCAGGCGTTCCACGACTTCAAGAAACCGCCGTTCGATTTCAGTGCCTATCGCAAGACCCAGAGCTACAGCAATACCCCCACCGACGGCATCTGGATGCGCGCGCCGTACCTGCACAACGGTTCGGTACCGAGCCTGTGGGACCTGCTGCAGACCCCGGCCAAGCGCCCGCAGACCTTCAGCACCGGCTCGGATGTCTACGATCCGATCAAGGTCGGCTTCGTCACCAGCGGAGCGCCGGTCCAGGCGCCGAGCTACTTCAAGTACGACACCCGCCTGGAGGGCAACCACAACGGTGGTCACCTGTACGGGACACAACTGAGCGACGCCGAGAAATGGGCGTTGATCGAATTCATGAAGACGTTATAGGAAGAACGCCATGAGCCTGTCCCATCTGGAACACGAACTTGCGAAAATCCGCGTCCGGCTCAGTGGCCTCAAGGCCCGGCTGGAGCTGTCCTGGAAGAAACTCGTCAACGATATTGAACCCGAGGAATTCCAGGCCATCCAGCAACTGTTGCAGCGCGGGCACGACCAGGCCCAGTACGTGCTGGAGCACGGCGAGTTGCCGAGCGACGAGCCAGTGGTACCGTGGGAGCTGTCCCATGGCCTGTCGATCCTGCACCTGGGCAGCGCCCAGGCCCTGCCGACTTCTGAGGCGCAGTTGCCGACCCGCGTGCTCAAGGACGGCACGCTGCTGGGCTGTCGCAAATGGGAACTGCTGGACCTGCTGTGGAGCGAGGCGCTGATCAAGTGGATCGAGAATCTGCGGCGCCATGCGACGTTTGTCACCACGCCGACGGTGATCCGTATCGACCACGACGTGATCCTGGCGATTGCCGGCGACTGGGGCACCGGGCCGTTCGACAGCCATGCGCCGGCGGTCAGTGTGGCCAACCAGATGAGTCTGGTGCAGGCCGATTTCAGCATTCACCTGGGCGATGTTTACTACGCTGGCACCGGCTCCGAGGAGGGGGTCGACATGGCCGGCTGGCCGATGGGCAAGCACGGCGCGTTCACGCTCAATTCCAACCATGAGATGTACAGCGGCGCCCATGGCTATTTCGCCGAACTCAATGCACGTTTCCCGGTACAACAGGGCACCAGCTACTTTGCCCTTTATAACGATGACTGGCTGATCATCGGCCTGGATTCGGCCTATGCCGCCGCACCGCTGAACCTATACATGGACGGCACCCTGAACCCGCAGCAGATCGACTGGATGAAGACCCTGCCCAAGCGCAGCAGGCTGATGGTGCTCAGTCACCACCAGGGGTTCGACATCTCCGGGCACAACCCGAACGGCTTGTACACGCAGGTCTGCGATGCCCTGGGGCGGGTGCCGGACTACTGGTACTGGGGGCATTTGCACAATGGCATCGTCTATGCCGAGCAAGGTGGTCTGAAAGCCCGTTGTGCCGGGCACGGGGCGATTCCCTATGGCGTGACCAGCGAATTGGACGGTAATGACCGGGTGCTGTTTTCCGAGACGTGCAATGCCGGCGACCCGGATTATCCGGAGCGGGTGCTCAATGGCTTCGTGAAGATCCGGCTGAATGGGCCGAACATCATCGAGGAGTTCATTGGCGAGGATGGTTCGGTGAGGTGGGCGTCACACGGATAGGGTATTGCAGGGCGATGTCGGAATCGGCTTGCTGGCGACTAGGGCCAGCAAGTCTTGTGGTGTTGTTGTGGGTGGGGGAGGCCGGTCTGGCGCTTTCGCGGCAGTTCGGCGCCCCGACAAGCCCTGCTCTTAGCCGTTGACCGGCACGCCCTTCAGGTACGGCGCAGGCTCTGCCCCGAGGTTGCTCAGCATGCGCTCGCTGTACCAGTCGATGAAGTTGACCACGCCGAACTCATAGGTCTTGGAGTACGGACCCGGCTGGTAGGCCGTGGAGTTGATGCCACGCTGGTTTTCCTCGGCCAGGCGGCGGTCCTGGTCGTTGGTCGCGTCCCATACCTGGCGCATGCGGGTCACGTCGTAGTCGACACCTTCGACCGCGTCCTTGTGCACCAGCCACTTGGTGGTGACCATGGTTTCCTGGGCGCTGATCGGCCATACGGTGAAGACGATGATGTGGTCGCCCATGCAGTGGTTCCACGAGTGCGGCAGGTGCAGGATGCGCATCGAGCCCAGGTCCGGGTTCTTGATCCGGCCCATCAGTTTCTTGCAGCCCGGCTGGCCGTCCATGGTCATCGACACGGTGCCCTTGAGCAGCGGCATGCGCACGATGCGGTTACGCAGACCGAAGCTGGCGTGGGCGTAGGGGATCTTCTCGGCGTCCCAGGCGGCGGCGGAGGCGGCCACGTGGTCCTTGAATGCCTGGTCGGCGCGCGGATCGGTGACGTCGTCCCACTCCAGCAGGGTTTTCAGCAGTTCCGGGTGAGAGCCGTTGCAGTGGTAGCACTCACGGTTGTTCTCGATCACCAGTTTCCAGTTGGCCTTTTCCATCAAGGTGGTCTGTACCGCCACCTTGGTGTTCTCCATGTCGTAGGGTTCCATGTAGTGGCTCAGGGTGTTGAGGAACTCGTCGATCGGTGGTGGGTTCTCGGCCAGGCTGATGAAGATGTAGCCGCCAGCGGTCTTCACATTGACCGGCTTGAGGCCGTACTGCTTCATGTCGAAGTCGGCGCCCATCTCGGTGCCGGCGAACAGCAGGCGGCCATCGAGCTCGTAGGTCCACTGGTGATAGGGGCAGACCAGCTTGGCGACCTTGCCCTTTTCGCCGGTGCACAGGCGCGAGCCACGGTGCCGGCAGACGTTGTGGAAGGCGTGGACCACGCCATCGGCACCACGGATGACGATGATCGGGTTCTTGCCGATCTGCAGCGTCAGGTAGTTGCCTTTGGTCGGGATCTCGCTGGTCATGCCGGCGATCAGCCATTCCTTGTGGAAGATCTCCTGCATGTCGATGTCGAACAGGCGGTCGTCCGAATAGAATGGTTGCGGCAGGGAAAAGGTTCGCTCGCGCTCCTGCAGCATCTGTGCGGTGGCCTTGCGTGCGGGCTCCAGTGGGTCGCCCAGGCTCAGTGTGGTGGTGGTGTCCATCGATTGTGTCCTCATGGCCATACGGTGTGGCCGACGAATATTGGCTAAGTGGTCGATGCTGCGGGCTCGTACCACACGGTTGCGACGCAAGACGAAATACAGCGGGTCATTTGCGACGGAGTGTGGGGCTGGCAGCGACGCGGACCTTATCCATGGGCGACATGGCCGAATCCGTTCCCGACGCGCAAGCCCCGGTCGTTGGGGGCTGGTCGCGATAAGTATGCCAATGTCGCGAATAGGTAAACGAAGCCTTCGGGCCTTGCGCAGAATCGCCTCCATAAGAGCCGACAGTCGGCGGTGGAGAACAACATGTCGAACAATTTCCTGAATCCGGTAACGACCCAGACCTGGGCCAATGGTCGGCATATCGTGCGTTGCGTGAAGGTCATCCAGGAAACCTGGGATGTGCGTACCTTCTGTTTCATGGCCGATCAGCCAATCATGTTCTTCTTCAAGCCGGGGCAGTTCGTCACGCTGGAGCTGGAAATCGAGGGGCAGCCGATCATGCGCTCCTACACCATCTCCAGTTCGCCGTCGGTGCCCTACAGTTTTTCGGTGACCATCAAGCGCGTACCGGGCGGCAAGGTTTCCAACTGGCTGCATGACACCCTGCACGAAGGCCAGGAGCTGGCGGTGCACGGTCCGGTGGGGCTGTTCAACGCAATCGACTTCCCCAGCCCCAAGGCCCTCTACCTCAGCGGCGGTGTCGGCATCACCCCGGTGATGTCCATGGCTCGCTGGTTCTACGACACCAATGCCAACGTCGACATGGTGTTCATCCACAGCGCCCGTTCGCCCAAGGACATCATCTATCACCGCGAGCTGGAACACATGGCGTCGCGGATCGATAACTTCAGCCTGCACCTGATCTGCGAGAAGCACGGCCTGGGCGAGCCTTGGGCTGGCTATCGCGGTTATCTGAACCACAAGATGCTGGAGCTGATGGCGCCGGACTTCCTCGAACGTGAAGTGTTCTGCTGCGGCCCGACGCCGTACATGAACGCGGTCAAGCGTCTGCTGGAGGCGGCGGGCTTCGACATGAGTCGTTATCACGAGGAATCCTTTGGCGCGACGCCACCGGAGGCCCGTGCCGATGCGGTGGAGCAGGCCGAGCAGGCCGCCGATGCGCCACAGCCGGACGCCGCGGACCTGCATCAGGTGGAGTTCACCGCCACCGGCAAGAGCATTCGCGTGGCACCTGGGGAAACCGTGCACGCGGCGGCGGCCAAGCTTGGCCTGATGATTCCCAAGGCTTGCGGCATGGGGATCTGCGGGACCTGCAAGGTGCTCAAGCTGGGTGGGGAAGTGGAGATGGAGCACAACGGCGGGATCACCGACGAAGACGTGGCCGAGGGTTACATCCTGTCGTGTTGCAGCGTGCCGAAAGGCGATGTGCGGGTCGAGTATTGATTGAGAATGGTGTGAGCCTGTTCGCGGGCAGGCCCGGCGCCTACAGGTCCGTATCGTACAAAGATCTTGTGCACGACACGCTCCTGTAGGCGCGTGGCTTGCCCGCGAAGGGCGCACCACGGTCTAGAGCTGGAACCGCGCCACCAACCCGTTGAGGTCCACCGCCAGGCGTGCCAGCTCGTTGCTGGCTGTGCTGGTCTGACTGGCGCCGGTGGCCGACTGCACCGACAGGTCGCGGATGTTCACCAGGTTGTGATCGACCTCGCGGGCCACCTGGGCCTGCTCTTCGGCGGCGCTGGCGATCACCAGGTTGCGCTCGTTGATCTCGATGACCGCCGTGTTGATGGTATCCAGCGCCAGGCCTGCGCCCTTGGCGATATTCAAGGTCGACTCGGCCCGTTCGGTGCTGTTGCGCATCGAGTCCACTGCCTGCTCGGTACCGCCCTGGATACTGCCGATCATCCGTTCGATTTCGCTGGTCGACTGCTGGGTGCGATGAGCCAGTGCGCGCACCTCATCGGCGACCACCGCAAAACCACGCCCGGCTTCGCCGGCCCGTGCCGCTTCGATCGCCGCGTTCAGCGCAAGCAGGTTGGTCTGGTCGGCCAGGCCACGGATCACGTCCAGGACCTTGCCAATGTCCCGTGACTCTTCGGCGAGGTTGCCGATCAGCGTCGCGGTGCTCTGGACGTCGCTGCTCATGCGTTCGATGGCACTGACGGTCTCCTGCACCAGGTCGCGACCATCGCTGGCCGAGGCGGTGGCGCTTTTCGAGGCTTCTGAAGTGCTCACGGCATTGCGTGCGACTTCTTCCACGGCGCTGGTCATTTCATTGACTGCGGTGGCCGCCTGTTCGATTTCATTGTTCTGCTGTTGCAGCCCGCGCGCACTTTCGTCGGTGACGCTGTTCAACTCTTCGGCGGCGGACGCCAGTTGGGTGGCCGAGCCGGAAATGCGTTGCAGGGTATCGCGCAGTTTCTGCTGCATCTTGAGCATGGCCTGCAGCAACCGGCCGGCTTCGTCGGTGCCGTCGACCTTGACCGTATGGGTCAGGTCGCCTTCGGCGATCTGTTCGGCAGCCTTCAGGGCCTGGTCGATCGGCTGGGTGATGCTGCGGGTCAGCAACCAGGCGAACAGGAAGGTCAGGGCGGTAGCGAGCAGCAACAGGGCCACGACCATGTTGAACGCCGTGTCGTACTGATCACTCGCTTGCTGGTTGTTGTCTTGGGTCTGCTGGTCGAGGATTTCCAGCAGGCGGTTGAGCGCGGTGTTGACCTGCTCGGAGTTGGTCAGCAGCTCGCTGTTGAGCAGGCTGGTCAGTTCGGTCATCTGATTGTTGCGCGACAGGCTCTTCATGCGCTCTTCAATCTGCCGGTACTGCCCGAGCAATTGCACATACTGCTCATAGGCCGCCCGTTCTTCTGGGCTGACGATCAGTTTTTCGTAGGCGGCCCTGGCACGATCGATCTGCTGGTTGCGCTGGGCGAGCAGCTCCATGGTTTTGGCCTGCACGTCCTGTTCACGATTGGTCAGCAGGCGATAGGAGAGTACCCGCAGGCGCAGGGTCAGTTGGGTGAACTCGTCCAGGGTCTTGATGCTGGGTACACTGTTGCTGGTCAATTGCTCGGCGGCGCCGCGAATCTTGCTCATCTGGCTCAGCGAGAAGATGCCCAGAATCAGCATCAATGCGCCGATCAGGGAAAAGCCGAGGAACGCTCTCGGAGCGATATTCATTTTACGTAGAGACATGATGTTTCCTGAGAAAAGCGCGTTCCGTGCGGCCTTTGAGATGAAGGTCTAGCGGGCTTATCGGTTGTGCGACTAAAGTCTAGAGGGGATGTGCGGATTTGTCGCAGAGCGAGTTTTGCGACGGAAGGTGCGGAACATGTTTCGCCAATCGCAGTCCCTAGGGGGCGACGAGAAGTTCCGTGCCAGGAAAATCAAGGCTTTGCGAGCGTTTTTCCCTGGCAAACCGAGGGGCTTTTCTTTATCGTACGCGCCCTTTGAAACTGCCCGAGAGATCAAGAACATGTTGGAGACTTCCCTCAATCAACTGGAGCAACTGGTCAGCGAGCTGGTGCAGCAGAAACAGGAACTCTTGAAGGCCAACAGCGCATTGAGCGCCGAGCTGGCCCAGGCCAAGGATGAAAACGAAAGCCTGCAACTGAGTCTGATGGAGCAGGAAGAGAAGCATGGCGCCACCGCCGCCCGTATCCAGGCGCTGGTCGAGCGCGTCAGCGCAGGTCCTGTCAGCGCATGAGAGCCAGCAACGACGGCGTGACCGTCATCTCTATTCTCGGCGAAGAGTATTCGATCAAGGCACCTGCCGGGCAGGAGCAGACCTTGCACGATGCGACCCAGATGCTCAAGACGGCCCTGGTCGACACCAAGAAGAAGTTTCCCACGTTGATTGGCGAGCAGTTACTGGTCCTGGCGGCTCTGAATCTGTGTTCCCAGCGGATCGAGGATCAGCGCGAACACCGCGAGGTGCTGGCCCGTTATCAGGAACAGGTCAGCGCCACGGTCGACGTGATTTCGAAAACCATCGGGCAGAACTGAGTCGCACGACGTTCGCTGGTCGATGACTGGGTGGTGTCAGTTCCACGGGTAACTGGAAATGGCGCCCGTCCTCGGTTGTTCGGGTTCACTCGGTGAGCCTTATGCGATAGAGACCGGGAACCTCTGTTTTCAGGATCCAGCCGTATCTGAGCGCTCCCGTATTGCGCGGGAGCACGGTCTTCAAGGTGTTTTCTTCAGGCGGACATGACCTCGCGGATATCCGCCGCCAGTTCCCGCACCCGCGCTTCCTCGGTATCCCACGAGCACATGAAGCGTGCCCCACCCTTGCCGATGAAGGTATAGAAGCGCCAGCTCCGGGCGGTCAGGGCGGCAATCGCCGGTTCCGACAGTTGCAGGAACACACCGTTGGCCTCGACCGGGAACATCAGTTCCACGCCGGGGATGTCCTTGACCAGACTGCTGAGCAGTTGCGCGCAATGGTTGGCATGGCGGGCGTGCTTGAGCCAGGCGTCGTTTTCCAGCAGGCCGACCCACGGCGCCGACAGGAAACGCATCTTCGAGGCCAGTTGCCCGGCCTGCTTGCAGCGGTAGTCGAAGTCTTCCGCCAGGTCGTGGTTGAAAAACAGGATCGCCTCGCCCACGGCCATGCCGTTTTTCGTCCCGCCAAAGCACAGCACGTCGACCCCGGCTTTCCAGGTCAGGTCGGCCGGTGAGCAGCCGAGGAAGGCGCAGGCGTTGGAGAAGCGCGCGCCGTCCATGTGCAGGTGCAGGCCCAGCTCCTTGCAGGTGGCGCTGATGGCGCGGATTTCATCCGGGGTGTAGACGCTGCCGACTTCCGTGGCCTGGGTCAGGGTCACGACCCGTGGCTTGGGGTAGTGGATGTCCTGACGCTTGAGGGCGATTTCGCGGATGGACTCGGGGGTCAGCTTGCCGTTTTCAGTGCGCGCGGTGAGCAGCTTGGAACCGTTGGAAAAGAATTCCGGGGCGCCGCATTCGTCGGTCTCGACGTGGGCGGTCTCCGAGCAGATCACGCTGTGGTAGCTTTGGCACAGCGACGACAGGGCGAGGGAGTTGGCGGCGGTGCCGTTGAAGGCGAAGAACACCTCGCAATCGGTTTCGAACAGCTTGCGGAAACCGTCAGCGGCGCGCTGGGTCCACTCGTCGTCACCGTAGGCGCGTTGGTGGCCGTGGTTCGCCTGTTCCATGGCGGTCCAGGCTTCTGGGCAGATACCGGAATAGTTGTCGCTGGCGAATTGTTGGCTCTTGTCGGTCATGGCCCGGTCCTTATGGTCGTTTACGACGTGCACTGTAACCAGAATCGACGTCAGCGCACAGGTACAGTTGCCGTAGGAAAACCCTCTATTTTGCGGCATCCCGACAAGCCCACCCGTCAGCGGTTTTTGTTTCCTCATCCATGCGCGCCAGAGCATGTCGTAAATGCACCCTTGCAAGGCGTGCGTAGGCATTTGACGCGTCTGCGCCGGTCATACCATCGCTATCAAAGGACACCGCCGAACAGGCAGGTCCCACCAATAAAGAAATGGCGCACTGCCGCTGGGAGAGACGCGATGTTCAGCAAGCAAGACCAGATCCAGGGTTACGATGATGCACTGATGGCGGCCATCAATGCCGAAGAGCAGCGCCAGGAAGATCACATCGAACTGATCGCGTCGGAAAACTACACCAGCAAGCGCGTCATGCAGGCCCAGGGCAGTGGCCTGACCAACAAATACGCCGAAGGCTACCCGGGCAAGCGCTACTACGGTGGCTGCGAGCACGTGGACAAGGTCGAGGCCCTGGCCATCGAGCGTGCCAAGCACCTGTTCGGCGCCGACTACGCCAACGTCCAGCCTCACTCCGGCTCCTCGGCCAACGGCGCGGTGTACCTGGCACTGCTGCAGGCCGGCGACACTATCCTGGGCATGAGCCTGGCCCACGGCGGTCACCTGACCCACGGCGCCAAGGTGTCGTCGTCGGGCAAGCTGTACAACGCCGTTCAATACGGGATCGACACCAATACCGGCCTGATCGACTACGATGAAGTCGAGCGCCTGGCGGTCGAGCACAAGCCGAAGATGATTGTCGCCGGTTTCTCCGCCTACTCGAAAACCCTCGATTTCCCACGTTTCCGTCAGATTGCCGACAAGGTCGGTGCACTGCTGTTCGTCGACATGGCCCACGTCGCCGGTCTGGTCGCAGCCGGTCTGTACCCGAACCCGATCCCCTTCGCCGACGTGGTCACCACCACCACTCACAAGACCCTGCGCGGTCCGCGTGGCGGCCTGATCCTGGCCAAGGCCAACGAAGAGATCGAGAAAAAGCTCAACGCCGCGGTATTCCCGGGTGCCCAGGGCGGCCCGCTGATGCACGTGATCGCCGCCAAGGCCGTGTGCTTCAAGGAAGCGCTGGAACCGGGCTTCAAGACCTACCAGCAGCAAGTGATCGACAACGCCCAGGCCATGGCCGACGTTTTCGTCAAACGTGGCTACGATGTAGTGTCCGGCGGCACCGATAACCACCTGTTCCTGGTCAGCCTGATCCGTCAGGGCCTGACCGGCAAGGACGCCGATGCGGCCCTGGGCCGTGCCCATATCACCGTGAACAAGAACGCCGTGCCGAACGACCCGCAGTCGCCTTTCGTCACCTCCGGCCTGCGTATCGGTACCCCGGCAGTCACCAGCCGTGGGTTCAAGGTCAGCCAGTGTGTCGAACTGGCCGGCTGGATCTGCGACATCCTCGACAACCTCGGCGATGCCGACGTCGAAGCGAATGTTGCCAAGCACGTGGCGGCCCTGTGCGCGGACTTCCCGGTTTATCGCTGAGAGCGGTTTTGGAGTAAATGACTATGCAACGCTATTCGGGCTTCGGCCTCTTCAAGCACTCTCTCAGCCATCATGAGAACTGGCAGCGCATGTGGCGCACGCCGACGCCGAAAAAGGTCTACGACGTGATCATCGTCGGCGGTGGCGGGCATGGCCTGGCCACTGCCTACTACCTGGCCAAGGAGCACGGTATCACCAATGTCGCGGTGATCGAGAAGGGCTGGCTGGGCGGCGGCAACACCGCCCGCAACACCACCATCGTGCGCTCCAACTACCTGTGGGACGAATCGGCGCACCTGTACGAACACGCGATGAAACTGTGGGAAGGCCTGTCCCAGGACCTCAACTACAACGTGATGTTCTCCCAGCGTGGCGTCTACAACCTCTGCCACACCCTGCAGGACATCCGTGATTCCGAGCGTCGGGTCAGCGCCAACCGCCTCAATGGCGTCGACGGCGAACTGCTCAACGCCCAGCAGGTGGCGGACGAGATCCCGTACCTGGACTGCTCGAAGAACACCCGTTACCCGGTACTGGGCGCCACCGTCCAGCGTCGCGGCGGCGTGGCCCGTCACGATGCCGTGGCCTGGGGCTTCGCCCGCGGTGCCGACGCCCTGGGCGTCGACCTGATCCAGCAGACCGAAGTGATCGGCTTCCGCAAGGAAAACGGTGTGTGCATCGGCGTCGAAACCAACAAGGGCTTCATCGGCGCCAAGCGCGTCGGTGTGGTCACCGCCGGTAACTCCGGGCACATGGCGAAACTGGCCGGCTTCCGCCTGCCACTCGAATCCCACCCGCTGCAGGCGCTGGTGTCCGAGCCGATCAAACCGATCATCGACAGTGTGATCATGTCCAACGCCGTTCACGGCTACATCAGCCAGTCCGACAAGGGCGACCTGGTGATCGGTGCCGGTATCGACGGCTACAACGGCTACGGCCAGCGTGGTTCATACCCGGTGATCGAGCACACCATCCAGGCCATCGTCGAAATGTTCCCGGTGCTCTCGCGGGTGCGCATGAACCGCCAGTGGGGCGGCATCGTCGACACCACGCCGGACGCCTGCCCGATCATTTCCAAGACCCCGGTCCCGAACATGTTCTTCAACTGCGGTTGGGGCACCGGCGGCTTCAAGGCCACCCCGGGTTCGGGCAACGTCTTCGCCGCCAGCCTCGCCAAGGGCGAGATGCACCCGCTGGCCGCCCCTTTCTCCATCGACCGTTTCCATAACGGTGCGTTGATCGATGAACATGGCGCTGCAGCGGTCGCCCACTAACAAAGACCTCATGAAAACTACTGCGCTCGGCAATACGGCGTTAAAAACAGGCTCGAAATGCTCACTTAGTAAACTAAGCTCCGCTTTCTCACCTGTTTTTGCCTTGTCTTGCCTTCGCTCGCTACGTTTTCAAGAGGCTTGAGAGGAGAAATCCCCATGTTGCATATCTTCTGTCCTCATTGCGGCGAACTGCGCTCCGAAGAGGAATTCCACGCTTCCGGCCAGGCGCATATCCCACGTCCGCTGGACCCCAACAACTGCACCGACGCGCAGTGGGGTGACTACATGTTCTTCCGCGACAACCCGCGCGGGCTGCACCACGAACTCTGGGACCACGTCGCCGGTTGCCGCCAGTACTTCAACGTCACCCGTGACACGGTGACCTACGAAATCCTGGAAACCTACAAGATCGGCGAGAAGCCTCAATTCACCGCTGCCAAGGCGGAAAGCTCGAAAGCGCCCGGCGTGGCTGTGGGAGAAAAGGTATGAGCCAGGTCAATCGCCTGTCCAACGGCGGTCGCATCGATCGCAACAAAGTCTTGAACTTCACCTTCAACGGCGAGAGCTACAAGGGCTTCGAGGGTGACACTCTGGCCGCCGCGCTGCTGGCCAACGGTGTCGACATCGTCGGCCGCAGCTTCAAGTACTCCCGGCCACGGGGCATCTTCGCCGCCGGTGCCGAAGAGCCGAACGCCGTGCTGCAGATCGGTGCCACCGAAGCCACCCAGATCCCCAACGTGCGGGCTACCCAACAGGCGCTGTACCAGGGCCTGGTCGCCACCAGCACCAACGGCTGGCCGAGCGTCAACAACGACGTGATGGGCATTCTTGGCAAGGTCGGCGGCAAGCTGATGCCACCGGGTTTCTACTACAAGACCTTCATGTACCCGCAGTCCTTCTGGATGACTTACGAAAAGTACATCCGCAAGGCGGCAGGTCTGGGCCGTTCGCCGACCGAGAACGACCCGGACACCTACGACAACATGAACCAGCACTGCGACGTGCTGATCGTCGGCGCCGGCCCTGCTGGCCTGGCCGCCGCCCTGGCCGCTGCGCGCAGCGGTGCGCGGGTGATCCTCGCCGATGAACAGGAAGAGTTCGGCGGCAGCCTGCTCGACTCCCGCGAAAGCCTCGACGGCAAGCCGGCGGCCGAGTGGGTCACCAGCGTCATCGCCGAATTGAAGGCACTGCCGGACGTGCTGCTGCTGCCACGGGCCACCGTCAACGGCTACCACGACCACAACTTCCTGACCATCCACGAGCGCCTCACCGACCACCTCGGTGATCGCGCGCCGATCGGCCAGGTGCGCCAGCGTATCCACCGGGTGCGCGCCAAGCGTGTGGTCCTGGCGACCGGCGCCCACGAGCGTCCGCTGGTCTACGGCAACAACGACGTGCCGGGCAACATGCTCGCCGGTGCCGTCTCGGTGTATGTCCGCCGCTATGGCGTGGCACCGGGCAAGAAACTGGTGCTGAGCACCAACAACGACCACGCCTACCGCGTCGCGTTGGACTGGCTCGACGCCAGCCTGCAGGTAGTAGCGATCGCCGACGCCCGCAGCAACCCACGTGGTGCGCTGGTGGAAGAGGCTCGCGCCAAGGGCATTCGTATCCTCACCGGCAGCGCCGTGATCGAGGCCCGTGGCAGCAAGCGCGTGACCGCAGCCCGGATCGCCGCGATCGACGTCCGCGCCCACAAGGTCACCAGCCCCGGGGAGTGGCTGGACTGCGACCTGATCGCCAGCTCCGGCGGCTACAGCCCGGTGGTGCACCTGGCGTCGCACCTGGGCGGCAAGCCGGTCTGGCGCGAAGACATCCTCGGTTTCGTTGCCGGTGAAGCGCCACAGAAACGCGTCTGCGTCGGTGGCCTCAACGGTGTCTACAGCCTGGCCGATACCTTGGCTGATGGTTTCGAAGGCGGCGCGCGCGCAGCCAGCGAAGCCGGCTTCAAGACCGTCGAAGGCGTACTGCCCAAGGCCCTGTCCCGTCAGGAAGAACCGACCCTGGCGCTGTTCCAGGTGCCCCATGAAAAAGGCACCGCACGGGCTCCCAAGCAATTCGTCGACCTGCAGAACGACGTCACCGCCGCCGCCATCGAACTGGCGACCCGCGAGGGCTTCGAGTCGGTCGAGCACGTCAAACGTTACACCGCGCTGGGCTTCGGCACCGACCAGGGCAAGCTGGGTAACGTCAACGGCCTGGCGATTGCTGCTCGTTCGCTGAATGTGACCATCCCGCAGATGGGCACCACCATGTTCCGTCCGAACTACACGCCGATCACCTTCGGTGCGGTGGCCGGCCGTCACTGCGGGCATATCTTCGAGCCGGTGCGCTACACCGCCTTGCAGGCCTGGCATGTGAAACAGGGGGCCAAGTTCGAGGACGTCGGCCAATGGAAACGTCCCTGGTACTTCCCGCGCAACGGCGAAGACATCCATGCGGCGATCAAGCGTGAGTGCAAGGCCGTGCGCGACAGCGTAGGCCTGCTCGACGCCTCGACCCTGGGCAAGATCGACATCCAGGGCCCGGATGCCCGCGAGTTCCTCAACCGCGTTTATACCAACGCCTGGACCAAGCTGGATGTGGGCAAGGCCCGTTACGGCCTGATGTGCAAGGAAGACGGCATGGTCTTCGACGACGGCGTGACCGCCTGCCTGGCCGACAACCACTTCCTGATGACCACCACCACCGGCGGGGCGGCGCGTGTCCTGCAGTGGCTGGAGCTGTACCACCAGACCGAATGGCCGGAGATGAAGGTGTACTTCACCTCCGTGACCGACCACTGGGCGACCCTGACCCTGTCCGGCCCCAACAGCCGCAAACTGCTCCGCGAAGTCACCGACATCGACCTGGACAAGGACGCGTTCCCGTTCATGACCTGGAAGGAAGGCCTGGTGGGTGGCGTACCGGCGCGGGTGTTCCGGATTTCCTTCACCGGCGAACTCTCCTACGAGGTCAACATCCAGGCCGACTACGCCATGGGCGTGCTCGAACAGATCGCCGAGGCGGGCAAAAAGTACAACCTGACCCCGTACGGCACCGAGACCATGCACGTGCTGCGGGCCGAGAAGGGCTTCATCATCGTCGGCCAGGACACTGACGCCTCGATGACCCCGGACGACCTGAACATGGGCTGGTGTGTTGGCCGCACCAAACCGTTCTCCTGGATCGGCTGGCGTGGGATGAACCGCGAGGACTGCGTGCGTGAGGATCGCAAGCAACTGGTCGGCCTCAAGCCGATCGATCCGACCCAGTGGCTGCCGGAAGGTGCGCAACTGGTGTTCGACACCAAGCAGTCGATCCCGATGAAGATGGTCGGTCACGTGACCTCCAGCTATGCCCACAACTCCCTTGGCTATTCATTTGCCATGGCGGTCGTGAAGGGCGGGCTCAAGCGCATGGGCGAGCGAGTGTTCGCGCCCTTGGCCGATGGCCGGGTGATCGAGGCGGAGATCGTTTCCTCGGTGTTCTTCGATCCGAAAGGTGATCGCCAGAACATCTGATGCAACGACTCCAGGTTGGGGCGGACTCTGGTGGGAGCCGGCTTGCTGGCGATGACGTCAGCACAGCACCACAGGATCCGCCATCCACCGAAAAACAGAATTCAATACAGGTGTTTCACATGAGCACAGCCAACGTTTACCAGCAACGCCCGACTTCCGGGGCCAAGGCCGAGTCGTCGTTGCACCATGCCGATCTCGCCAGCCTGGTGGGCAAGGGCCGCAAGAACGCCGGTGTGACCGTGCGGGAAAAGAAACTGCTCGGCCACCTGACCCTTCGTGGCGATGGCCATGACCCGGCTTTCGCTGCGGGCGTGCACAAGGCCCTGGGCCTGGAACTGCCAGCGGCGCTGACCGTCGTCGTCAAGGGCGAGACCAGCCTGCAATGGCTGGGCCCGGACGAGTGGCTGCTGGTGGTCCCGAGCGGTGAAGAGTTCGCCGCCGAGAAGGCCCTGCGTGAAGCGCTGGGCGACCTGCACATCGCTATCGTCAACGTCAGCGGTGGCCAGCAACTGCTGGAACTGAGCGGCCCGAACGTGCGCCAGGTGCTGATGAAGTCGACCAGCTACGACGTGCACCCCAACAACTTTCCGGTGGGCAAGGCCGTGGGCACGGTGTTCGCCAAGTCGCAACTGATCATCCGTCACACCGCCGAAGACACCTGGGAACTGGTGATCCGCCGCAGCTTCTCGGACTACTGGTGGCTGTGGTTGCAGGATGCGTCGGCCGAGTACGGCTTGAGCGTCCAGGCCTGATCTCGAAAACACACCGCCTCCTACAAGGGCGGTGTTGCCCATGAGCGCAGGGATTTCGCGATCAACCGCCTGGGCGGTTATCCCACAAAAACAGGAGTCACCCGATGAGCCGCGCCCCCGATACATGGATTTTGACCGCCGACTGCCCCAGCGTGCTCGGCACGGTGGATGCGGTGACCCGCTTCCTGTTCGAGCAGGGTTGCTATGTCACCGAGCACCATTCGTTCGATGACCGCCTCTCGGGGCGGTTCTTCATTCGTGTGGAGTTCCGCCAGCCCGGAGGCTTCGACGAGGAGCTGTTCCGCGCAGGCCTGGCCGAGCGTGGCAAGGCGTTCGGGATGATCTTCGAGCTGACCGCGCCGAACTACCGGCCCAAAGTGGTGATCATGGTCTCCAAGGCCGATCACTGCCTCAACGACCTGCTCTACCGTCAGCGGATCGGCCAACTGTCGATGGACGTGGTCGCGGTGGTGTCCAACCATCCCGATCTCAAGCCCCTGGCCGACTGGCACGACATTCCCTACTACCATTTCCCCCTCGACCCCAACGACAAACCGGCCCAGGAGCGGCAGGTATTGCAGGTGATCGAGGCGTCCGGTGCCGAGCTGGTGATTCTTGCCCGCTACATGCAGGTACTGTCGCCGGAACTGTGCCGCAAGCTCGATGGCCGGGCGATCAACATCCATCACTCGCTGCTGCCCGGTTTCAAGGGCGCCAAGCCGTATCACCAGGCCTACAACAAGGGCGTGAAGCTGGTGGGGGCCACCGCGCACTACATCAACAACGACCTGGACGAAGGCCCGATCATCGCCCAGGGCGTGGAAGTGGTGGATCACAGCCATTACCCCGAGGACTTGATCGCCAAGGGCCGGGATATCGAGGGACTGACCCTGGCGCGAGCGGTGGGCTATCACATCGAACGGCGGGTGTTTCTCAATGCCAACCGGACGGTGGTTCTCTGAGTCTTTTTGGGGGCCTTCGCGGATGAATCCTGCTCCCCTAGGGATCGGTTTTTTCCACAAAACGCGTCAACACCGAAGACCTGTGGGAGCCGGATTTATCCGCAAGGAAATCTGACAAACAACGCAGTCAAAAAAAGACACACGCACAACCCCGAGCAATCAACGCGCTGCCCCCTGGCAACGCGCCGCTACATAAAAACAACAGCGAGGTGAAAGCATGTCTGGCAATCGTGGTGTGGTGTACCTTGGCAATGGCAAGGTAGAAGTACAGAAAATCGACTATCCGAAAATGCAGGACCCGCGTGGCAAGAAGATCGAGCACGGGGTCATCCTGCGCGTGGTCTCCACCAATATCTGCGGCTCTGACCAGCATATGGTCCGCGGTCGTACTACGGCCCAGGTGGGTCTGGTGCTGGGCCACGAAATCACCGGCGAAGTGGTCGAGAAGGGCAGCGACGTCGAGAACCTGAAGATCGGCGACCTGGTGTCGGTACCGTTCAACGTCGCCTGCGGCCGCTGCCGTTCCTGCAAGGAACAGCACACCGGCGTCTGCCTGACAGTCAACCCGGCCCGTGCCGGTGGTGCCTACGGTTATGTCGACATGGGTGACTGGACCGGCGGCCAGGCCGAGTACGTGCTGGTGCCTTACGCCGACTTCAACCTGTTGAAACTGCCGGATCGCGACAAGGCCATGTCCAAGATCCGCGACCTGACCTGCCTCTCCGATATCCTGCCGACCGGCTACCACGGTGCCGTCACCGCCGGTGTCGGCCCAGGCAGCTCGGTGTACATCGCCGGTGCCGGTCCGGTCGGCCTGGCCGCTGCCGCTTCGGCCCGCCTGTTGGGCGCCGCGGTGGTGATCGTCGGCGACGTCAACCCGGTGCGCCTGGCACACGCCAAGGCCCAGGGTTTTGAAATCGCCGACCTGTCCAAGGACACCCCGCTGCATGAGCAGATCGCTGCGCTGCTGGGTGAGCCGGAAGTGGATTGCGCCGTCGACGCCGTGGGCTTCGAAGCGCGTGGTCACGGCCATGAGGGCGTCAAGCACGAGGCTCCCGCCACCGTGCTCAACTCGCTGATGGGCGTGGTGCGGGTGGCCGGCAAGATCGGTATCCCGGGCCTGTACGTGACCGAAGACCCGGGTGCGGTGGACGCTGCGGCGAAAATCGGCAGCCTGAGCATCCGTTTCGGCCTGGGCTGGGCCAAGTCCCACAGCTTCCACACTGGTCAGACGCCGGTGATGAAGTACAACCGCCAGTTGATGCAGGCGATCATGTGGGATCGCATCAACATTGCCGAGATCGTCGGTGTGCAGGTGATCAGCCTGGACGATGCGCCCAAGGGCTATGGCGAGTTCGATGCCGGTGTACCGAAGAAGTTCGTGATCGACCCGCACAAGTTGTTCAGCGCGGCGTAGATCGGTAGCTGAAAAAAGGGCGACTACGGTCGCCCTTTTTACGTTCAGCCGGTTACTGCGCGCCTGTTACGGCACTGTATTCAAATCCACAGCGATTGGCTTCCCTGCTCTGGCAAAAGCCATCTTTCCAGTCGGTATCCGGGCTGGGTTTCCAATTCTGGACGCCCTTGAGCGTCAGGCGGATCGCCGCGTCCCCATCGCCCAGGTAGTCACAGATTATCGCCTGGGTACTGTCCTTGTAGCTGGCGCTGTCGAAGGCGACTTTGTAAGGCTTCTGGGTCTCCGGATTTTCGCCCATCCAGTAACCCATTCCGGGGATAGAAGCCTGGTAGACGTAACCGTTGTCGGTGGCCGTCTGTTCGATGGCCTCCGGGCGTGGGCAGGCGGCGGTCAGCACGGGAGTGTCGGCATAGGCCTGACCCGTGAGCAGCAGGATAAGCATCGCAAGGCTGGTTGAAAGTCTGTTCCGCATGAGTCGGTACTCCCTTCCGTTGTCTTGGGTCTCCATGGTGAATTGCCCGGGAGGGGAGCGGCTACTGTCAGATTTGACAGGTTTTTAGGTTGTTTTGAAATAACCGGCCGGGGGTTTAGCCCTTTCCTCAGGCCCGCAACCTCCAGCCCAGCACATCCATCAAGTCGCAACCATCGCGCAGCACCATTGCCGGTAGTTGGAGGATCTGCTGGAAGTCGATGTCATTGGCATTGTGCAGTTCGATGCGGGCCAGGGATTCGAGCATCTGCGTCGCCGCTCGGATACGTGCGGTAGCATTGGCGTGGAGGACATCGAGCGGGCTTTCGGAATCGATCAGCAGGCTGGGGACCAGGCAGTCGATGGCGGTAAGGGGAATGTACTTCGTCATGGATAAAACCTCGGGAGTTTAGGACGAGGCCACCGCGTTTCTATCTCCGAAATAAGGGTGGCAGCTGTACGCAGGTTGGCGAACCGGACACTACTCCCAAACCGGCAGACCCGAAGGTCTCCCGCGCACAGCCGCCATAGTGCAACTTTGCGGATACGATTGCGCCTGCAAACCAGCACGGGGCCTTCGCATGAAGTAGTGTACAACGAGTCGCCAAACTCGTATCGCCAATGAGGGCGACTGCCGGACTATAAGTCGCAGTCTTTCCCGTCAACAAGGTAGCGAAAGGCCCACATTGTAAGCATTCGTTTAACCCTTCAGCGCTGCGGCTCCGCCTTCGCGGTGCTGACACGTTGGCAGAACTCCGGATAGAAACCTGCGCTACTCGGTTCGCGGCAGTAATCGCGGGCCTGGGCCAGTGTCTCGCGGCTGAACCGGAGCTCGCGGGGCATGCTGGCGAAGGTGGTGTAGCCGCCTTGTTGGGTCTTGATGGCGTCGAAACCGTCCATGTCGTAAACCAGCTCGACATCATCGTCGGCGACGATCCGGGCCTTGATGGTTACCTGGTGATACGACTTGCCCCCCGGTGCGCTATTCACCGCCGCCAGGCCCTGGCCGAGCGTGCGCAACAGGCGCGGAACCCAGGCTTCGTCGTCGCCGGCAACGGGCTGCGGCTGGTAGAGAATGGTCAGTTTCTGCGACTCGCGGCTGATCTCGGTCAGTGCCGGGTCGGTGCGCTTGACCCGGTGTTGCAGGGTCAGCCAGGCATTGTCTTCGTTGCTGATGTTTTCCGGACGCGCTGGGTCCAGCGGGCCGCGTTGGCATTCGTTGATGCCAAAGGCAATTGCCAGGCCCATCAGGATGAGTGCGAGGGCGCCGCCGCCGATTTTCACGTCCATGTACAGAGTCTCATGAGGGGGAGCCGTACTCTACTGCACGGCATCGCCGGCAGCCACTGCGTGACACCGCGCGTTTCCCGGCCTGCGCCGAGCCGCACAGGGAAAATGGCCTTGTATGGCAAAAATAGCCAAAATATCGAGGGGTTGTTATAGTGATCTGGCCATCCCCGCTTGCGAGCACACGCCATGATTGCCCTGCCTGATCTTCTCGATTTGCCGCGCCAGAATGCCTCCCAGGTGAAGAACAAGTGGGCCGACGTCGTTCGTCTGGTGCACCAGACCGGCAGTGTCGCGGTGACCAATCACTCCACGGTGGAGATGGTCCTGCTCGACGCCGAGACCTATCAGCAACTGACCGCCCAGGTGCAGGCCTACAAGGCGCGCGAGCAATCGGCGCTGGATGAATTGACCCAGCGTTTCGAGACGCGCCTGCAAAGTCTGCAGCAACCCCAGGCAGCCCAGGGCGTGCGTTCGCTGCTGGCGGCCAAGGGCAAGCTGGCCCGGCGGCCGAAAGCCGGCTCCACGTTCTGATGTCGGCGACGTCCGCCAGCGAGCGGCCGTTCGTGTTCGTTCTGGCCGGTGTCAACGGCGCCGGCAAGAGTTCGGTCGGCGGTGCGCTGCTCGCCGAACATGGCCTGGACTGGTTCAACCCCGACACCTTTGCCCGCGAGCTGGCGGCTTCCCTGGGCATCGATATGGCCAAGGCCAACGGCCTGGCCTGGGAACAGGGGCGCCAGCAACTGGAAAGCGCCCTGCGCGCGAGGCGCAACTACGCTTTCGAAACCACTCTGGGCGGCAACACCATTGCCCTGATGCTGGCCCAGGCCACGCGCACCCACGATGTGGTGATGCTGTTTTGCGGCCTGTCCTCGCCGGAGCAGCATCTGCGCCGGGTAGGCCTGCGGGTCGCTCGTGGTGGACACGATATCCCGGAGCAGAAGATTCGCGAGCGCTGGGTCAAGTCGCGGCTCAACCTGATTATCCTGATGCCCTACCTGGCGCATTTGCAGGTGTTCGATAACAGCACCGACGTCGAACCGGGTGAAGACATTCCCGACCCGCAACTGCTGCTGGAAATGGCCGACGGTCAATTGCTCTATCCCGATCCGCAGGACGGCCAGGCCCTGCAAGACACGCCCGAATGGGCTCGGCCGATATTGCAGGCGGCCATCGAGCAGCTTCCCGGCTGACGATAAATCGGCGGCCCGCTGCGGTTGATTGCCGGGCGTGGTCATGGGGCGGAACAAGACCGGCTTTTTCCACTCCAATGGCCAGCGCCGCCCGCTTGCCCGCGGCGGCCTTCGATGACTTGTGAGGTGGCTGCAATGAAAATTCCACGCGGTGTCGTACTGGCTTCGCTCCTGACCTTCGCCGTTACCCCGGTGTTCGCGGCCTTCAGCCTGAATGACGCGGCCAATGCGCTGTCGTCCATGCAAGGTGGTCAGAACGGCAATGCCACGGCGCCAGCGGGCGGCCTGCTCAGCGCCCTCGGCTCGCAACTGAACGTCACTCCGGAACAGGCCATCGGTGGCACTGGCGCGATGCTTGGGCTGGCGAAGAACAAGCTCAGTGGCAACGACTATTCGCAATTGAGCCAGAGCGTACCGGGCCTCGACCAACTGTCGGGCGGCGGTGCCCTGGCCGGCCTCGGCGGCCTGCTCGGCCAGTCGAACGGTTCGTCGGCGGTGGGCAATGCGCTGGGTAATGTGAAGAACACCAACGACCTGAACAATGCGTTCGGCGCCCTGGGCATGGACAGCGGCATGGTCGGCCAGTTTGCGCCGATCATCCTCAAGTATCTGGGCGATCAGGGCGTCGGCGGCCCGCTGCTGCAGAGCCTCGGGGGTATATGGGGCGCGGGCAACTGAGCCGCGATCACGACTGACTGACGCACCGGGCTGCGCAAGGTTCCGGTGCGTTTTTCCGGGTGCCGGTGCAAGGCCGGTTCTGTTCCGGCGCGCAGTGTGGTATTTGTCGCCGCCAGTTCATGGAGAGAGTGGCGCAAGCATGTTGGTCGATGCGGTGAAAATGTCGTTGCACCTGGATGCGGTGATGGGGTTCGTCCTGTACCTGCTGGTGGCATTGCTGGTGTTCGGGCTGTATGCCTGCCTCTATACCCGGTTGACGCCCCACAAGGAATGGACGCTGATTCGAGAGGGTAATGTGGCCGCCGCGATTGCCCTGGGCGGCGCGCTGATCGGCTTCGCGATTCCGGCGGCCAGCGCCATCGCCCATTCGGTATCGCTGCTGGATTTCCTGATCTGGGCGCTGATCGCCCTGGTCGCCCAGTTGCTGGCCTTTGTCCTGGTCAGTTGGCTGATCCGTGGTTTGTCGGCGCGGATCAGTCAGGGTGAGTCGGCGGCGGCGATTCTCTCGGCGGCGATTGCCATCAGTGTCGGCCTGCTCAATGCGGCCTGCATGACCCCACCGGTCTGAGGGGATGGCGATGAAACGTAGCCAACGTGTCGGCCTGGTGTTGTTGGGCAGCGTGCCCTTTGTACTGGTGGCCTGCGACGGGGAGCAGGTGCAGACGCGAGATATCAGCAAAACCGTGCAATACGCCGACGAGGCGGCCTGTGTCAGGGCCGGTGTATCGGCCGAGGTCTGTGCCGACGCGGCGGAAACGGCCCGCGAGCAGCACCTGGAAATCGCTCCGCAATATGCCAGCCAGTCGGACTGCGCCAGTGACTTTTCCCACGGCGACTGTGTGATCGACCTGGAACGTGCAAGCTTCCATCCGCTGATGGCCGGTTTCAACCTGACCACTGTGCAAGCGGTGCCAGTGAGTCCTGAGCAGGAGAAGGAGCAAGAGCAGGAGCAGGAGCAGCAGACTGCAGCGCAGAGCAGCACGACATCGTCGTCGACCGGTGGCAGCTACGGCGGCTCCGGTTATTCCAGCCATTCCAATAGCTGGGGCAGCCGGCTCTGGCGCTGGATCGGCCTGGGCTCCGATCCCTACGCCCCGCGCTACTTCAGCGAGCCGCTGTACAACGAGCGTGACGGCCGTGGCGGTTATCAGGCCAGCAGCCTCAACCAGCAGGCCCGGGCCGGCAAGACTTTCGAGCAATCGACCAACGCACGCTTTCGCCTGTCGAGCCCAGGCTCTTTCACCACCGCGTCCTACCGCGGGTCGGCACCTGAGGCGATCAGTCGCGGCGGTTTCGGTTCGTCCCATGGCAGCAGCAGGGGCGGCTGATGAAACGCATCCTCAGCGCCCCCCGCCCGGACTGGCAGGCCACTGCCGAACGGCTGGGTTTTCACTTCCATACCTTCGATGGCGAACCCTATTGGGATGAGTCGGCGTACTACCAGTTCAGCCTGCGCCAGATCGAGGACGACCTCGAAGAGCCGACCCGCCAGTTGCATGAGCTGTGCATGGAGTTGGTCGAACGGGTAGTGGACAGCGAGCAACTGCTCGACCGACTGGCGATCCCCGAGGGTTATCGTGACCTGATCCGTCATTCCTGGCGACAGGGGCATCCGCATCTCTATGGACGCATGGACCTGTGCTACGACGGCAACGGCCCGGCCAAGCTGCTTGAGACCAATTACGACACGCCGACGTCGCTGTACGAGGCGAGTTTCTTCCAGTACGTCTGGCTCGAAGAACAGATGCGGCGCGGGCAGTTGCCGGCCCACTCCGACCAGTTCAACAGTCTCGAAGACAAGTTGCTCCAGGCATTCGTCGAGACGGGTTTCCAGTCGCCGTTCCACTTCGCTTCGGTGCGCGATTCGCTGGAGGATCGTGGCACGGTCGAGTATCTCAGTGATATCGCCCGCCAGGCAGGGCTGGTAACGCACCTGATCGATATCGAGGCGATTGGGCTGGACCGGTCTGGGTGTTTTGTCGATGAGCAGGACCAGCCGATCAGTACGCTGTTCAAACTCTACCCTTGGGAAAACCTGTTCAGTGAGGCATTCGGCCCAGCCATCGGCCACAGCCGAACGCTGTTCGTCGAGCCGCCGTGGAAGGCGATCCTCTCGAACAAAGGCGCCCTGGCGCTACTGTGGGAAATGCATGAAGGCCACCCGAACCTTTTGCCGGCCTTCATCGACCCGGACCCGAGCGGCCGTCCTGCCCGCGGCTGGGTGCGCAAGCCGTTCTTTTCCCGCGAAGGTGCCAACGTCGAGATCCAGACGCCGACCGGCGAACGGTTCAGTGAGCCGGGCCCCTATGACCAGGGGCCGTTCGTGCTGCAGCAGTTCCAACCGCTGCCGACGTTCGCCGGCAGCTACACAGTGCTTGGCAGTTGGATGATCGGTGACCAGCCGGCCGGCATCGGCATTCGCGAGGACCACTCACTGATCACCAAGGACACCAGCCGCTTCCTGCCGCACATCATCCTCGACTGAGCTTCAGTCGCGCTCGTTGCGCAGGGCGGCGATGCGCTGGTCTTTCTCGCTCCAGAGCTGGTTGACCCAGTCCTGGACGCGCTTGCGCAGCACCGGGTCGCTCTCGTAGTCGCCCTGCCACAGGCTCGGGTCCATGGCCCGGGTCTGGAAGTCGATGATCACCTTGGGTACGTTGCCGCTGATCAGGTCCCAGAAGCCCGGAATCCTGTCCTGTGGATAAACCACCGTGACATCAAGGACCGCATCCAGCTGTTCGCCCATCGCCGCCAGGACGAACGCCACGCCGCCGGCTTTGGGTTTGAGCAGGTGCTGGAACGGCGACGCCTGCTGCTGGCGCTTGGCCTGGCTGAAACGGGTGCCTTCCAGGTAGTTGACCACGGTCACCGGCTGGCGCTTGAACAGCTCGCAGGCGGCCTTGGTGATTTCCAGGTCCTGGCCCTTGAGTTTCGGGTGTTTGTCCAGAAAGGCCTTGGAGTAGCGTTTCATGAACGGATAGTCCAGCGCCCACCAGGCCAGGCCGAGGAAGGGGACCCAGATCAGTTCCTTCTTGAGAAAGAACTTGAAGAACGGCGTATGCCGGTTGAGCGCCTGGATCAAGGCTGGAATATCGACCCAGCTCTGGTGGTTGCACACCACCAGGTACGAGGTGTCGCGGCGCAGCCCTTCGGCACCGCGAATCTCCCAGCGGGTGGGGATGCACAGGTTGAAGATCAGCTTGTCGATTTCGGCCCAGGTCTGGGCGATCCACATCACCGCGCGGCTGGCGTGATCGCGCAGGCGACCGGGCAGCACCAGCTTGAGCAGGGCGAACAGCATCAGCGGGCCGAACAGCACCAGTGTGTTGAGCAGTAACAGCAGCGTGACGAGACTGCCGGTGAGCAGGCGGCGCATACAGGACTCTTCCAGGGCCAGAGGACGGGCCATGATAAAGGCGTGGCCGGCAGACGCCAAATCGACCGGCCGACGCAGGTTTCACGGGATCAGCCGTCATTTCGCCGCTTTGTTCATGAACCAATGACGTCGGCACGGTCTAAAATGGCGCTCTCTGTGCGTCCACTCAAAAGGTGCAATCCCAGTGAAATCCGTTCTTGCCCTGTTGTCCCTCCTGGCCCTGCCGGTCATGGCCGCCGAGCCGACCCTCTACGGGCGCTACGAATACATTCGCCTGCCGGAAATCGGCCAGACGTTCAAAGCCAAGATGGACACCGGCGCGCTCACTGCGTCGCTGTCGGCCAAGGACATCGAGTTGTTCAAGCGCGATGGCGAGGACTGGGTGCGTTTCCGCCTCGGCACCGCCGATGCCGACAACAAGGTCTACCAGCACAAGGTCTCGCGCATCAGCAAGATCAAGACCCGTTCCGAAGAGGACGAGGAGGGCGAAGTCGCCGACCCGAGCAAGCGCCCGGTGGTGGACCTGGAAATGTGCCTGGGCAACGTCAAACGCACGGTTGAGGTCAACCTGACCAACCGCAGCAGCTTCAACTACCCGCTGCTGATCGGCGCCAAGGCCCTGCGCGAGTTCGGTGCGGCAGTGAACCCGGCCCGGCGTTATACCGCCGACCAGCCCGACTGCTGATTGACGGGGCGACACGCGTCCGGCACCGTTGCGCCATTGCCCACAGTGCTCGGACGCCATGCCCCATATTCTGATAGTCGAAGACGAAACGGCGATTGCCGATACCCTGGTCTATGCCTTGCAGGGCGAGGGTTTCACCACCACCTGGCTGAACCTCGGCAGCGCGGCGGTCGAGTACCAGCGTACGACGCCGGCCGACCTGCTGATTCTCGATATCGGCCTGCCGGACATCACTGGCTTCGAGGTCTGCAAGCAATTGCGCCGGTTCACCGAGGTGCCGGTGATTTTTCTCAGTGCCCGTGACGGCGAGATCGACCGTGTAGTGGGTCTTGAGATCGGCGCCGACGATTATGTGGTCAAGCCTTTCAGCCCGCGCGAAGTGGCGGCGCGGGTCCGGGCGATTCTCAAACGGGTGGTGCCCGCAGCGCCGGCAGCCGTGGGCAGCGAGCGTTTCGTGGTCGACCACGAACGGGTGCAGATCAGTTACCGCGCACAGTTGCTGAGCCTGACCCGGCATGAGTTCCGCCTGCTCGCCTGCCTGCTGGAACAGCCCGAGCGGGTGTTCAGCCGCGAGCAACTGCTCGACGCCGTCGGGGTCGCGGCGGACGCCGGCTACGAGCGCAGCATCGACAGCCACATCAAGAGCCTGCGGGCCAAGTTGCGACTGGTGGCCAGCGATGCCGAGCCGATCCAGACCCATCGCGGCCTGGGTTACAGCTACAGCCCGAGTAACAGCTGATGCCGTTGGGGCTGCGGATCTTTCTGGTGTATTTCCTGTTCGTCGGCCTGACCGGCTATTTCGTGCTGAGCACGGTGATGAAGGAAATCCGCCCCGGTGTGCGCCAGTCCACCGAGGAAACCCTGGTGGACACCGCCAACCTGCTGGCGGAAATCCTCCATGACGACGTCAAGGCTGGCTCCCTCGGCCAGAGCCGCTTGCCCGAAGTGCTCAAGGCCTACGGCAAGCGCAAGCCAGCGGCGAATATCTGGGGTTTGCCGAAGAACCAGGTCAACCACCGGATCTACGTGACCGACGCCAAGGGCATCGTCCTGCTCGACTCCGCCGGGCTGGCGCTGGGGCAGGATTATTCTCGCTGGAACGATGTGTACCTGACGCTACGTGGCGAATACGGTGCGCGCTCGACCCGCTCCGATCCCGACGACCCGAATTCCTCGGTGATGCACGTCGGTGCGCCGATCACAGATAACGGCGAGATCATCGGCGTGGTCACCGTGGCCAAGCCCAACAGTTCATTGCAGCCCTATGTCGATCGCACCGAGCATCGCCTGATCCTCTGGGGCATCGGCCTGATCGCCATGGGTTTGCTGTTCGGGGCGTTGTTGTCCTGGTGGCTGAGCGCCGCGCTCCGGCGCTTGACCGGCTACGCCCAGGCCGTCAGCGAGGGCCGGCGCGCCGAGCTGCCGCATTATCGCGGTGGGGAAATGGAGCAGTTGGCCAGTGCCGTGGAGCACATGCGTACGCAACTGGAGGGCAAGGCCTACGTCGAGCGTTACGTGCACACTTTGACTCATGAGCTGAAAAGCCCGCTGGCAGCGATTCGCGGCGCCGCCGAGTTACTGCATGGCGAGATGCCGCAGGTCCAGCGCGAGCGTTTCGTCGGCAACATCGAGAGCGAAAGTGCGCGCATGCAGCAGTTGATCGAACGGCTGCTGAACCTGGCGCTGGTGGAGCAACGCCAGGTGCTGGAGGATCAGGTCGAGGTACCGTTGGCGGCGCTGGTCGACGAAGTGCTGCTGGCACAGGCTGCCCGTATCGAAAAGGCCGGCCTGCAGATCGAGCGCCGGATCGCCGCCGACCTCAGCCTGTTCGGCGAGCGTTTCCTGCTGCGCCAGGCCATCGGCAACCTGCTGGACAATGCCCTGGATTTCACACCCAGCGGCGGGGTGATCCGCTTTAGCGCCGAGCGGGACGGAGAGCAATTGCAGTTGAGCCTGTTCAACCAGGCCGAAGCGATTCCCGACTACGCCCTGCCACGCCTGAGCGAGCGTTTCTACTCGCTGCCGCGCCCCCACAGCGGCCGCAAGAGCACCGGGCTGGGGCTGAACTTCGTCGAGGAAGTGGTGAAGCTGCACGGCGGTCAGTTGCTGATCGGCAACGTCGAAGGTGGGGTCGAGGTGACGTTGCGTCTGCCGTGAATTTCCACACAGTCTTCACATAGGCTCCATCAACGGCCCACACGGGCGGCTCAGACTTTCTCCCATTCCAACAGGGAGAGAGACCCATGAACCGCAGTCTGGCGATAAAATTCGGGGCGATTGCCCTACTGATGCTGTTGTTGCTGGTTCCGTTGATGATGATCGACGGCTTGATCCGCGAGCGGCAGTACCTGCGTGACGGTGTCCTGGAAGATATCGCCCGCAGCTCCAGCAACAGCCAACTGATCAGCGGACCGGTGCTGGTGGTGCCCTATCGCCAGACCGTGCGCGAGTGGAAGACCGACGCCAAGGGCAAGCGGATCCAGGAGAGCAAGGAAGTCAGCGGGCGCCTGTACCTGCTGCCGGACCGTTTCGAGCTTGACGGCAAGGTCCAGACCGAACGCCGTGCGCGCGGCATTTATGAAGCGCGGTTGTTTCACGCCAATAACCATATCAGCGGCACCTTCGTCCTGCCGGCACAATTGGGAATTGACGAAGACTTTGCCGATTACCGCTTCGACGAGCCTTACCTGGCGGTCGGCATCAGCGATATCCGGGGTATCGAGAACGCCCTGACGCTGCAATTGGGCGAGCGGCAACTGGAGTTCATGCCGGGGACCCAGGTGAGTTGGCTGGGCGACGGCGTGCATGTGACTCTGCCACGGGTTGACGGTCGTCAGCAGCAGCGCCTGGACTTCTCCTTCGACCTGGCCTTGCAGGGGACCGGTCAATTGCAGGTGATTCCGGTGGGCAAGACCAGCAACGTGCACCTGAGTGCCGACTGGCCGCACCCAAGCTTCATCGGCAACTACCTGCCGACCCAGCGTGAAGTGACCGAGCAGGGTTTCAGTGCCAACTGGCAGACCTCGTTCTTCTCCACCAACCTGCATGAAGCGATGAGCAACTGCGTCGACACCAACCGTTGCGAGGCCTTCAACGAGCGCAGTTTCGGGGTGAGCCTGATCGATCCGGTGGATCAGTACCTCAAGTCCGATCGGGCGATCAAATATGCGTTGCTGTTCATTGCCCTGACGTTCGCCGGTTTCTTCCTGTTCGAAGTGCTCAAGCGGTTGGCGGTCCACCCGATCCAGTACGCCCTGGTGGGCGCGGCGCTGGCGTTGTTTTACCTGTTGTTGCTGTCGTTGTCGGAGCACCTGGGGTTTGGCCTGGCCTACCTGGTGTCGGCGGGGGCCTGTGTCGGCTTGATCGGCTTCTATACCTGCCATGTGTTGCGCAGCCTGGGACATGGTCTGGGTTTCGCCAGCGCGTTGGCCGCTCTCTATGGCTTGCTGTATGGGTTGCTGAGCGCCGAGGACTACGCGTTGCTGATGGGCTCGTTGCTGTTGTTCTGCCTGCTTGGCGTGTTCATGGTGCTGACTCGCAAGCTCGACTGGTATGGGGTTGGGCAGGCCAAGGTGGTCGAGGGCCAGCCGGTCGCAGCTGAGGTGCGCCATGAGTAGGTCGCTGGGGTTGCGCGAGGATCAGCAGTGGGGGATGGAGTTGGCACGGCTTATCGGCGAGGGCGTTCTTGAGGTTGCCAAGAGCTTCGCGGGCAAGCCCTGCTCCTACAAGGGGCGGTGGTCGAAACGCACTTGTAGTAGCAGGGCTTGCCCGCGAAGGGGCCCTTGAACCTTACTTCAGTCTCATGCCGTGGCTGGAGTACCGCTCAGCGTTGGTTCGTTCGGTACCGCCTTGACCGGGCGAGCCACGTTCCACACCAGCAGCGCGGCGACGATGTCGAAGATCGCCAGGGCCACGAACAGCGGGTTGTAGCCGACCTTGGTCACCATGATGCCCAGCAGCATGGTGAACAGCGCCGCGCCGAAGTAGCCGAACATGCCGCCGACACCGGTGGCGGTGGCCACTTCGTTCTTGCCGAAAGAGTCGGAGGTGATTGCGTACAGTGCACCCGAGAGTGTCTGGTGGGCAAAGCCGCCGACACAGAGCAGGGCGATGGCCATGTAAGGGCTTTCCACCAGGCCGATGCAGGCCGGGCCGATCATGAAGCTGCAACCGAGGAACATCACCATCTTGCGCGAGGTGAACAGGCTGACCTTAAGGTGCTTGTGGAAGAACGGGCTCAGGTAGCCACCGAGAATGCAGCCCAGGTCTGCGGCCAGGAATGGCAGCCAGGCGAACATCGCGATTTCCTTGATGTTCATGTGCCGCTCGGTCATCAGGTACAGCGGAATCCAGGCGTTGAAGGTCTGCCAGGCCGGTTCGGAGAGAAAGCGTGCACTGGCGATGGCGAAGAAGTTACGGCTGATGACGACTTTCTTCCAACTGCCCTTTTTCGACACCGGGTCTTTGAAGTGTTCTTCCTGGCCACTGAGGATGTAGTCGCGCTCGGCGTCGCCGAGGTGCTTCTGGTCCCGTGGGTGCTTGTACAGCCACAGCCAGATCAGGCTCCAGAGGATGCCCAGGGCGCCGACGATGATGAATGCCAGTTGCCAGCCACTGTGCAGGATCGCCCAGACTACCAGCGGCGGTGCCAGCAGCGCACCGAAGGACGAGCCGATGTTGAACCAGCCGATGGCGACGGAACGCTCCTTGGCCGGGAACCATTCGGTGGTGGTCTTGACCGCCGACGGCAGGCCGGCGGCTTCGGTAATGCCGAGCAACCCGCGCACGACCGCGAGGCCTTGCCAACCGCTCGCCATGGCTGCGGCCGCACAGGCCAGGGACCAGGCAATAGCGAAGATCGCAAAGCCCAGCTTGGTGCCGATGGCGTCGACGATGTAGCCGGCAATCGGCTGCATCAGCGCATAGCCGATCTGCCAGGCGACGACGATGTGCGAATACTGTTCGGTGGAAATGCTCATCTCGCTCATCAGCGTCGGAGCGGCCACCGACAGGGTATTGCGAGCCAGGTAGTTGACCATCAGGCCACAGGTGACCAGGCCGATCATCCACCAGCGGATGCCTTTGATTTTCATCACTTCACCATTGTTTTTTTTGGAGTCGAGGTGGTACGCAGCGCCCCGTACTTGAAGGGGGAACCGGTTTACAGGGGCATCAGCAGGGCGGCGAGTTGGCCGTCGGGGAGAAGGCGATGCGCGAGGTGCACGGAACTGCGGGGACAGCGAGGAATTTGATCATTTGCATTGACACTCTTTGAATTATTTTTATTGGAGCAAATTTGTTTCGTTGTATGTCGTCGTATGACTGTGGCCTTTATAAGGACTGCCAAGAGGTCATGTCAATGGATTTTTCAATAAAGAAGCGCCCGTAGAGGCGTTTTGCCAACGGGCGCTTTTGGTGTTGTCGTATGACTGGCTTATTGCTATGGGCGGCGCCGCAGCAGCGCCTGGAGACCGATGACGGTTGGAATACCCAGCCCCAGCCAGCTCAGCGCATCCCACAGGCCATCGCCGAGCAGGGCGCTGAACAGCCCAGAGGCGGTGAGCACGGCGATCAGCAGGGGGAGGGTGAAGACCTTCCAGAAGCTCGACGTTCGGGGTTTCATCGGCTGGCCTCCCTCGTCGTGGCGGCTTTGGCATGCCGGCGGACCCACCACAGGTACAGGCCGCTGCCGAGCACGATGAGGGTCAGGATATCGAGCAGGGCCCAGAGGATCTTCATCGGCATGCCACCGTAGTCGCCGAAGTGCAGCGGCTGTGACATCCCCATTGCATCCATGTACCAGGGCCGCTCGGCGACGGCGGTGACTTGCAGGTTGCTGGCGTCGATCAGCACCGGTGTGAGCAGGTGCGAGGTCAGGTGGCTGGCGCCCTTCATGAACACCGCGTAGTGATGCTCGCTGGAGAAGCGCGTGCCCGGGAAGGCGATGAAGTCAGGGGTCATGCCGGGTGCGGCTTGCCCGGCAATCTTCAGCAGGTCACTGGCCGGCGCGAGTTGGGTCAGCGGTGGGGCGTTGCGGTAGGGCTCGACCATGGCAGCGAGGCTTTCATTGCGCCAGGCGTCGATGATCAGGTCGGCACAGGCACTGATCACGCCGGTGATGCCGACCACCAGGCACCAGGTCAGGGTGACGACGCCGATCAGGTTATGCAGGTCGAGCCAGCGCAGACGGGTGGATTTGTCCTGGCGCACCGTGGCGAACTTCAGGCGACGCATGAAGGGCAGGTACAGCACCGTGCCGGAAATGATCGCCAGCACGAACAGCACGCCCATGAACGCCAGCAACAGCTTGCCCGGCAGTCCGGCGAACATGTCCACGTGCAGGCGCAGCAGGAACAGCGTCAGTCCGCCATTCGCCGCCGGTGTTTCCAGGGCCTCGCCGGTGCGGGCGTCGAGCATGAAGGAATGCGAGGCGTTGGGCTCGGTGCCGGCAGTGGCGGCCATGATCGCGATCACCCCGTTTCGATCGTCCTCGTCCCAGGCCAGGTACTGCAGGGCTTCGCCGGGACGATGGGCCCGGGCGGCCTGGACCAGTTGTTCCAGGTTCAGGTGCGGGGTATCGGCGGGCATTTGCCGCAGCTCGGGTTCGTTGCCCAGCAGGTGGTCGATCTCATGGTGGAAGATCAACGGCAACCCGGTCAGCGCCAGCATCAGCAGAAACAGGGTGCAGATCAGGCTGGTCCAGGTGTGGATGAAGGACCAGCGGCGCAGGGTTCGGCTGTTCATGGTTTTTCCAGATGCAAAAGGGTCACGGCTGCCCATGACCCCTGTTTCAACGCCTGGCGGCTTACCACTTGTAGTTCACGCTGGCGACCACGCTGCGCTGGTCACCGTAGTAGCAGTAATAGCTGTCGCAGGTGGACAGGTATTCCTTGTCGAACAGGTTGGTCGCCTTGACCGCCACGGTGGTGCCCTTGAGGGCGTTGTCCACGCGGCCCAGGTCATAGTGGACCGAGGCGTCGAACACCGTGTAGGCATCGGCCTTGCCGAGCCAGGTGTTGGCCTGGTCGCCATAGGTGTTGCCGGTGTAGCGGGCACCGGCGCCCACGCCGAAGCCGTCGAGGACACCGCTGTGCCAGGTGTAGTCGGTCCACAGCGAGGCCTGTTGTTCGGGCATCAGTTGCAGGCGGTTGCCTTTGTAGATGCCTTTCTGCACTTCGGACTTGGACAGGGTGTAGCTGGCGATCAGCTTGAGGTTCTCGGTGACGTCGGAGACTGCTTCCAGCTCCAGGCCCTTGACCTTCACTTCGCCGGTCTGGCTGGTGACCGAGACATTGCCGACGATATCGGTGACCTGGACGTTTTTCTGGGTCAGGTCGTAGACCGCGGCAGTGAGCAGGGTGTTGCTACCCGGTGGCTGGTATTTCACCCCCAGTTCCCACTGCTTGCCTTCGGTCGGTTTGAAGGTTTCGGTGGGCGAAGTGCTGGCGTTGCTGGCCGGCTGGAACGACTCGGCATACGACAGGTAGGGCACAACGCCCGAGTCGAACACGTAGCTGATCGCCGCGTTGCCGGTGAAGGCCTTGTCGCGTTGGGTATTGGTGGCGTCGTTCTTGTTGAAGTAGGTGGTGGCGCTGTGAACCCAGTCGTCACGACCGCCGAGGGCCAGGCGCCATTGATTCAGGGCCATCTGGTCCTGGATGTAGAGACCGGTCTGGTTGGTCTTCTGGTTGTAGTCGTAATAGGCCGTGGAGCGCGCCGGGCGGGTGATCGCCAACCCGTAGGTCGGGTTGTTCACGTTGATGCCTGGCGCGCTGCCAAAGATCGAGGTGTAGGTGGTATCGCTGCGCTGATGGTCCAGGCCGAGCAACAGGGTATGGGCGATGTCACCGGTGTTGAAGTTGCCCTGCAGGTTGTTGTCGACGGCGATCTGGCCGATGTTTTCGTCGGTGCTGGTGGTGCTGCGCGAAGACAGGTTGCCCTGGTTATCCACTTGCCCGTAAGGGTAGGACGATGGGGTAATGGCCTGGAAGTGCAGCTCGGACTTGGTGTAGCGCAGGTTCTGGCGGAACTGCCAGGTGTCGTTGAAGCGGTGCTCGAAGGCATAGCCCAGGGCGTAGAACGTGCGGTCGTAGTATTCCCAGTTCGGGTCGCCGAGGTTCTTGTCGCGGGAGATGTCACCAAACGGCATCTTGATCTTGGTGCCCTGGATCGGCCGGAACTGGCTGGTCATCCCGGTATCGTCGCGGGTGAACTGCGATAGCAGGGTCAGCTGGGTGTCGGTATCGATGTTCCAGGTCAGGCTGGGGGCGATGTTGTAGCGCTTGTCATCGATCTTTTCGATCTGGGTACCGCCGTCGCGCACTACGCCGCTGAGGTTGTAGAGGAACTGTCCGGCGTCATCGATCTTGCCGGTGCTGGCGAAGTTGATCTGGCGATGGTTGTCGGTGCCGTACTGCACTTCGACTTCATGGCTGGTTTCGGTGCTGGGACGACGGCTGACCATGTCTATCAGGCCGCCTGGCGGGGTCTGGCCATAGACCGAGGAGGCGGGGCCACGGAGCAGGGCGACGCGGTCGAGGTTCCAGGTTTCCATTTTCGGGTTGGCGTACACGCCCTTGGGCAGTGGCAGTCCGTCGAGAAACTGGGTCGGTTCGAAGCCGCGCACCTGTAGCCAGTCGGCACGGCTGTCACTGCCATAGCTGCTGGCGACGATGCCGGGCATGTAGCGCACGGCGTCGTCGAGATTCTGCACGTTGCGTTCCTGCATCTGTTCACGAGTCGCCACGGAGATCGAGCGCGGCGCTTCGACGAGTGCGGTATCGGTCTTGGTGCCGGCCGCGGTGCGGGTGGCGACGTAGCCTTCGACCGGTCCCCAGGCGCTTTCGGCGTAACCCTGGCCGGTGATGCTGGTTTCCGGCAGGGCCAGCGCGCCAGTGGAAATGGCCACCAGCGTATAGGTCTCGACACTGCTCTGCACCAGTTGCAGGCCGGTGCCGTTGAGGGCGGTGTGCAGCGCGGTGAGGGTGTCGAACTGGCCCTGGACCGGTGCCGAGGTTTTGCCGGCGGCCAGGGCCGGGTCAAGGCTCAGGGCCACGCCGGCCTGGCTGGCGATCTGGCTCAGGACTGCGCCCAGCGGGCCGGCTGGCAGGTTGTAGCTACGCACGCTGGAGGCCTGTTCGGCGGCGAGCAGTGTCGGGCTGAGCAGCGGGGCGCCGAGGGCGATGGCGACGGCCAGCAGACTGGGACGGAGCAGGGTATCGAACGTGCGGGACATGGGCAGATTCCTGAATGGAAATGTTTCTCAATGCCTATGGGCCGGACGAAATTGGAAAAGTGATAGGGTTGATTGAAAATAATTTAGATTCACGTTGGCTCGCCTGGATGAACGCGATCCTCCTGCGGGAGCCGGCTTGCTGGCGATCGCGAGGGCTCAAGCAACCAGGCGGTGTCTGGAAGAGCGCAATCGCCAGCAAGCCGGCTCCCACAAGGGAACTCGGGTGTGGGCATTCCGTGGCCGGTCATGGGGGATGATCGTTCCCGATTGGGAACGATCAGTTGGGGAAACTCAGGGCTTGGTATCGGCCTTGGCCTGTACCGTCACCCACCACTGCGTATGCCGTTCGATCTGCACCGGCAAGGTCGGCAGCAGAGCGCTCAGCGCCAGGTCGGTGTCGTGCAGCGGGAAGCTGCCGGTGATCCGCAGGTTGGCGACTTTCGGGTCGACACCCAGGTGGCCGCGTCGGTAGCGGCCCAGTTCGTCGAGCATGTCCGCCAGGCGGACGTTGTCCACCACCAGCATGCCCCGGGTCCAGGCGTCTGCACCGGGGGCGAGGGGTTGCAACGGGCCCAGGCGGTCGTGTTGTATCAGTGCCTGCTGGCCTTCATGCAGGATCTGTTCATCGGATCGCTGCTCCGGACGCGCGACTACCGCCGATTGCAGGACGCTCAGGCGCGTGCCCTGGTCTTCGCGCTTGACCAGGAATCGTGTGCCCAGCGCGCGCATGCGCCCGTCGTCGGTCTCGACGATGAACGGGCGAGTATCGCCATGACCGGTCTGGATCAGGATTTCGCCGTCGCGCAGCACGATCCGGCGGGTTTTTTCATCGAAACGCACATCCAGCGCACTGTGGGTGTTGAGCTGAATGACCGTGCCATCGGCCAGGTGCAGGGTGCGTTGTTCGCCGGTGGCAGTGCGCTGGTCGGCCAGCCAATAGTCGATCGGCAGGTAATGCTTGCCGAGCAGCAGCGCCAGGCCGCAGGCCAGCATGACGCTCGCCAGGCCACCGCCGAGTTTGCGCAGCCGCTGGTGAACGCCGTCACGGGACTTGAGCAGGGCACTGCGCGCCGGCGCGCTGGTGCCGCTGAAACGCTGGTCGAGCATGCCCAACTGGCGCCAGGCCCGTGCATGTTCTTCATGGGCCGAATGCCATTTGTCGAACTCGGCCTGTTCCACGGCGCTGCGGCCGCTGCCCTCCAGGCACAGTTGCCAGGCAATGGCGGCGTCGAGCACGCGGGCGGACACCGGCTTGTTGTTGAACGGGTTCATGTCGGCTCGCCGTACAGCGCGATGTAGCACTGGCGAATGCCCTGGGCCAGGTACTGGCGCACGCGCGGTACCGAGACGCCGAGCTTTTGCGCGATGTCGGCATGGCTCAGGCCTTCGAGGCGGTTGTAGAGGAAGGCGGCGCGGGCCTTGCTCGACAGTTTGCCGAGCATCCGGTCGATGGCCTTGAGGTCTTCGAGGATCAGTTGCTGCTCTTCCAGGGACGGTTGCTCGTTTTCCGGCAGCAGCATCAGTTCGTTGAGGTAGGCCTGCTCCAGCGCCGCTCGACGGAAATGGTCGAACAGCAGGCCCTTGGCAATGGCCGCCAGGAACGCGCGAGGTTCGCGGGGAGCCTTGAGTTCATCGCGTCCGAGCAGGCGCACGAAGGTATCCTGGCTCAGATCCTCGGCGCGTTGCGGGCAGGCAATATTGCGTCGCAGCCATGCCAGCAACCAACTGCGATGGTCGCGATACAAGGCGCCAACAAGCTCATTGTGCGGGCTTCGGACTGACGACACGGAGATTACCGGCAGGAAGTTTAAAATAACGAGAATTATTCGCGATTGTGTCAGGGCGCCAGGAAAGGTGCAATAACTGCCGGTCGGATTGCCATCATGAATGTGTGGGAGGGTGTGTCTGCAGGCCCCTTCGCGGATGAAACCGGCTTCCACACTGTATGCGGTGTGCACAAGATGAGCGTCTGGGGGAGCCGGATTTACCCAGGCGTCGGACCGCCGCGAACCAGGCGCTGTCTATCTTCAGAAGGACGGTGTCTGCTGCCGCCGCTTCCACTGGCTCAGCCGCTGTTGCAGTGCCAGCGGGCTGTCCAACTGCTGCTGTCGGGCCCGGCTGAACAGGATCAGCGCCAGCTCGGCGGTGGCCAGGGCATCGGCGCTGGCGTGGTGGCGTTCCTCGACCTGCAGTTTGAAATGACCGATCCAGTCATCCAGCCCGGCTTCGCGCAACTGCGCCTGGGGACACAACAGCGGCGCCAGGTCGGCGACATCGAGAAACACATGTTGCAGGCGATAGCCCAGGCTTTCCTTGAGGGCGCGGCAGAGCATGTGCTGGTCGAACGGTGCATGGAAGGCCAGCAGCGGGCTGTCGCCGACAAACGCCATGAAGTCCAGCAGCGCCTCGACCGGGTCACTGCCAGCGGCCAGTGCGCTGGGCCCCAGGCCGTGGATCAGCACGCTGGGGCTGACGGTCCGCTCGGTGCGTTGCAAGGTGCGTTCGAACGATTGCCCGAGGTCGATGGCGCCGTCTTCGATCGCCACCGCGCCAATCGAAATCACCTGGTCGCGGTTGAGGTTGAGGCCGGTGGTTTCCAGGTCGACCACGACCCAGCGTTGTTCGCGCAACGAGCACTCGCCCAGGGGGGGCGACGCCACGAGCTGTTGCAGGCGTTCGACCTGCTCGGCGCCCAGTTGCGGCGCGTTGGCCTTGAACCAGGAAAACAGCTTCATAGCTGATACCGCAGGGCCAGGCTGCCTTGCAGGCGCTGGGCCTGGCGCAACGATTCGCGCAGGATGCGCCGGTCCAGATGGTTGAGGCTCTCCGGGTCGACCCGGTTGGAGTAGGGCAGGTTGCTGCGGGTCTGTAATTGATGCTGTTGCATGCGGGTCTGCTGGATGAAGTGATAGGCCTCTTCATAGGCGGCGCCGTCGAGCGGGTCGATCACTTCTCGGGCGACCAGTTGCTGCAGGCGCTCCAGGGTATTGTTGGCCTCGATGCCATTGGCCAGCGCGAGCAGGCGGGCACCGTCGACGAACGGCGTCAGACACTGGACTTTCAGGTCGAGGGTGGCCTTGTCACTGCCTTTGCGGCTCAACACGAACTCGCGGAAGCGCCCCACCGGCGGCCGGTTGCGCAGGGCGTTTTCCGCCAGCATGCGTTGGAACAGGCGATTGTCGGCGACCTGGGTGAGAATCCCCTGGCGCAGTTGCTGGCAGGCCTGCTCCTCGCCCCAGACCACCCGCAGGTCGAAATAGATGCTCGATCCCAGCAGGTTTTCCGGCGTGGCCTCGCGAATGAACGCGGCAAAGCGCCGGGCCCATTCGGCGCGGGACAGGCACAGCTCGGGATTGCCGGCCATGATGTTGCCCTTGCACAGGGTGAAGCCGCACAACGCCAGGTACTGGTTGATCTGTTGGGCCAAGGGCAGCAGCTTGCCGCGAATCTCGGCGGCGTGCACCGCATCGCTAGCTTCGAAGAGAATGCCGTTGTCCTGGTCGGTGTGCAGGGTCTGTTCGCGGCGACCTTCGCTGCCGAAACACAGCCAACTGAAAGGCACGCCGGGATCGCCGCGCTCCTGCAGGGTCAGTTCGATCACCCGGCACACGGTATGGTCGTTGAGCAGCGTGATGATGTGGGTGATCTGGGTCGAGGACGCGCCATGGGCGAGCATGCGTTCGACCAGTTGGCCGATCTCGCCTCTTATTGCCACCAGGTTTTCCACGCGGGGTGCGTTGCGGATGGTCCGTGCCAGATGCACCAGGTCGACCCGCTGCAGGGAAAACAGGTCGCGCTCGGACACCACCCCACACAGCCGCTGCTCCTTCACCAGACAGACATGGGCGATATGCCGCTGGGTCATGGCAATCGCCGCATCGAAGGCGCTGTGCTCCGGGGTCAGGGCGAACGGTGTCTGGGTCATGTGCCGGTCGATGCTCTGGTTGAAGTCGCTGACGCCGTCGGCGACCACCTGGCGCAAGTCGCGCAGGGTGAAAATCCCCAGCGGCGCCTTGTTTTCATCGACCACGACGATGCTGCCGACCTGCTGCTCATGCATCAGGCTGACCGCCTCGCGCAGCGGCGTGAGCGGGTCACAGGTGACCGGGTGGCGCATGGCCAACTCGCCGAGACGGCTATTGAGCGAGTATTGGGTGCCGAGGGTTTCCACGGCCTTCTGTTGTACCTGCTGGTTGACCTGGTCGAGCAGGCTGCTGACGCACCGCAGGGCAAAATTGCGAAAACTGTCGGACAGCGAGAACAGCTTGATGAACGCCGGCTTGTTCAGTTGCAGGCAGAAGGTGTCTTCGCCCGCCAGGTGTTCGGTACGGGTGGCGCGCTCGCCCAACAAGGCGGCGAGGGGGAAACATTCGCCCGTGGCGATTTCGAAGACAGTCTGGGTGCCGCCCTTGGCTGTGTGCGGACGCTCGCCGACGATGCGCCCCTGCTTGACGATGTAGAAGTGTTCCACCGGGCCGTCGGCGGGCTTGATGATGCTCTCGCCCTGGCCGTAGAACCGCAGTTGGCACTGCTCGACCAGATAGGCCAGGTGAGCGTGTTCCATCTGGTTGAAAGGGGGGAAACGTTGCAGGAACTGCATGGTGCCGTGGATGTTTTGCAACACCGCGGTCTTCCCTGCCTGGGTGAAGGCATCCGCTTTGCTCATGGCCGCTACCGCTGTTGTCCGTTGTTGTTATCGGGATTTTTTGTCGAGGACTGTCGCTGTTTCACCCATGGTCGGACGCTTGGTGGCGCGTGCCCATTGGACGTAAGTCTAGTGGCCTGTGTGGCCGGTTCGCCCCCGCACATCAACCGTACAGGCCACTCGGGTGCGCATGAGGCATTTGCGGTCGGTGCAGTCATCTTCAGTTCAACTCCACCACTTTGGGAAATAACCTACAGTTAATGGGTCGAGTTCTTGATAATGAGCCTCTTGGAAAACTTTCCGACGAAGTGCACATTGAGCAACCGTTTAATGATGTCTGACCACAGAGCCAGAGAATTGAATGGCCAAGGGAAGCCAGAGAAGCGTATGACCGACCACGATATTTTGAGCGATGCCGAGCGTGAGGCATTACTGCAGGTGATGCATGCTCCCCAGCTGCCTTCGCAACGTGTGTTGATCGTTGACGACGATCCGGATGCGCGCGAGCTGTTGTCGGAGATTTTTGCCATCAATGGTATTCACTGTTTGACTGCCGCCAGTGGCAGTGCGGCATTCAAGTTGCTGGAGAGCAATCGCGCCATTGGTCTGCTGATCACCGATCTGCGCATGGCTGACGATGGCCTCGACCTGATCCGCAAGGTGCGCGGTTCCGAGCGTGCGGCGCTGCCGATCATCATCATCTCGGGCAATGCCCAGGTACGTGATGCCATCGATGCGATGCACCTGAGCGTGGTGGATTTCCTGCTCAAGCCGATCAATGCCGACCAGTTGCTCAAGCTGGCCCGACGTGAGCTGGGCATGGTTGTCTGATCACCTCGTTGACATGAAAAAGCCCTGACCGTCACCGATCAGGGCTTTTTGTTGCGCGGGTGATTACAGGCCGTTGCGGGCCTTGAACTCACGCCGACGACGATGCAGCACCGGCTCGGTGTAGCCGTTGGGCTGCTTGGTACCTTCGATCACCAGTTCGACTGCCGCCTGGAAGGCGATGTTGCTGTCGAAATCCGGTGCCAGCGGACGGTACAGCGCGTCACCGGCATTCTGTCGGTCGACCACCGGGGCCATGCGCTTGAGGCTTTCCAGTACCTGGCTTTCGCTGACGATACCGTGACGCAGCCAGTTGGCGATGTGCTGGCTGGAAATGCGCAGGGTCGCGCGGTCTTCCATCAGCCCGACGTCATTGATATCCGGCACTTTCGAGCAGCCGACGCCCTGGTCGATCCAGCGCACCACATAGCCGAGGATGCCCTGGGCGTTGTTGTCCAGCTCGTTGCGGATCTCTTCGGCCGACCAGTCGGTGTTGCTGGCCAGCGGGATGCTCAGGATGTCGTCCACCGACGCCCGGGCGCGCTTGGCCAGTTCGGCCTGGCGGGCGAACACATCGACCTTGTGGTAGTGCAGCGCATGCAGCGCGGCGGCAGTCGGCGACGGTACCCAGGCGGTGTTGGCGCCGGCCAGTGGGTGAGCGATTTTCTGTTCGAGCATCGCCGCCATCAGGTCCGGCATCGCCCACATGCCCTTGCCGATCTGGGCACGGCCTTGCAGGCCGGTGCTCAGGCCGATATCGACGTTCCAGTTTTCGTAGGCGCCGATCCACTTCTCGGCTTTCATGGCGGCCTTGCGCACCATCGCACCGGCTTCCATGGAGGTATGGATCTCGTCGCCAGTACGGTCGAGGAAGCCGGTATTGATGAACACCACACGTTCGCTGGCGGCCTTGATACAGGCCTTGAGGTTGACCGTGGTCCGTCGCTCCTCGTCCATGATGCCGACCTTGAGGGTGTTGCGCGGCAGGTTCAGCACGTCTTCGATACGACCGAACAACTCGTTGGTGAATGCCACTTCCTCGGGGCCATGCATCTTCGGCTTGACGATGTAGATCGAGCCGGTGCGGCTGTTGCTACGGACGGTGTTGCCGTTGATGTTGTGGATCGCCGCGAGGCTGGTGAGCAGGCCGTCGAGAATGCCTTCAGGCACTTCGTTGCCGTGGCTGTCGAGGATCGCGTCGATGGTCATCAGGTGACCGACGTTGCGCACGAACAGCAACGAGCGGCCGTGCAGGCTCAGTTCGCTGCCATCGAGGGCGGTATAGCGACGATCAGGGTTCATGGTACGGGTGAAGGTGCTGCCGCCCTTGGCCACTTCTTCGGCAAGGTCGCCCTTCATCAGGCCGAGCCAGTTGCGGTAGATCACCACCTTGTCATCGGCATCGACGGCGGCGACCGAGTCTTCGCAGTCCATGATGGTGGTCAGGGCGGCTTCCATCAGCACGTCCTTCACGCCGGCGGCGTCGGTCTGGCCGATGGGGCTGGTGGCGTCGATCTGGATTTCGAAGTGCAGGCCGTTGTTCTTCAGCAGGATGGCGGTCGGTTTGGCCGCATCGCCCTGGAAGCCGATCAGTTGGGCGTCGTTGCGCAGGCCGCTGTTGCTGCCGCCCTTGAGGGCGACCACCAGCTTGCCGGCGACGATGCTGTAGCCGGTGGAGTCGACATGGGAGCCGGCGGCCAACGGAGCGGCCTCGTCGAGGAAGGCGCGGGCGAAGGCGATGACCTTGTCGCCACGGACCTTGTTGTAGCCCTTGCCCTTTTCCGCGCCGTCGGCTTCGCTGATGGCGTCGGTGCCGTACAGAGCGTCATACAGCGAACCCCAGCGGGCGTTCGAGGCGTTGAGGGCGAAACGGGCGTTCATCACCGGGACGACCAGTTGCGGACCGGCGGTACGGGCGATCTCGTCGTCGACATTCTGGGTAGTGGCCTGGAAATCCGCCGCTTCTGGCAGCAGGTAGCCAATGTCTTGCAGGAAGGCTTTGTAAGCCACGGCATCGTGAGCCTGGCCGGCTCTCGACTGGTGCCAGGCGTCGATGCGGGCCTGGAAATCATCGCGTTTGGCGAGTAGGGCTTTGTTCTTCGGTGCCAGGTCGTGGATGACCTTGTCGGCGCCGGCCCAGAACTGGTCTGCGGTCAGACCGGTGCCGGGAATGGCTTCGTTGTTCACGAAGTCGAACAGGACTCTGGCGACCCGAAGGCCACCGACTTGAACGTGTTCAGTCATTGCTTGCCTCACTCTGCTCAGCTATTCAGCTCTTCTGTTTAAAGCCTTGCGTGCTTCTCTGAACACAGTACCAGAACATGCCCTTGCAGGCGGCTGGGCGAACCCCGGCGAGCAGCGCCGACGGGGCTTTCCGTGATCTCACAGGCACTTCGGCGGACATCCGTGCAACCTCTTGTAGTCCGCGCTGGCGAATACTACATGATGGATTGCGGTTGTGAAAATCAGACCAAATACGTCGTTCTGCGACCAGGCGGTTCTGTCTGGTCACGCATGAGTCATTGATGTTCTCAAGAAATGTACGGGTTGTTCCAGATAAATCTGAAAATTGTACACGATCATGGTTTGACGTAGGAAAGCACCGCCTACCTTGATTACAAGGATGTGTTGGGAGTACATCAGAAGTTTACGTTAGACGAGGTATTCGGCTTCAAGTCGTGTCGAGCCCACAGGCATGACCTCTTGCCTATACTGGATCGATCCATAACAAGAGGGCTATCCCGTGGACCATCTCGTTCTGACTGTATTCGCACCCGACAAGGCCGGCCAGGTCGAGCGGATTGCCCTGTGTGTCGCCGAGCATGGCGGTAACTGGTTGGAAAGCCGGATGGCGGGCCTGGCCGGGCAGTTTGTCGGTATTGTCCGGATCGAGGCGCCGGTCCAGGCCCATGATGCGCTGATCAAGGCGCTGCAGGCGCTCGCCAGCCAGGGCATTCAGATCCAGGTTATTCCCGGTGGCGGCGAAACACCCGGTCACTGGAAACCCATCGCGATGGAACTGGTGGGCAATGATCGCCCGGGCATTGTCCGGGACATTACCCGCTTGCTGACCGAGCAGGGCATCAATCTGGAGCAACTGGTGACCGATGTGAACGCCGCGCCCATGAGCGGCGACCCGCTGTTCCACGCCGAGGCAATGCTGGCGGTGCCGCTGGACCTGCCGTTGGAAACCTTGCAGTCGCGCCTCGAAACCCTGGCGGACGAGTTGATGGTGGAATTGCAGTTACACGGCGACGAAGCGTGAGGCGGGTTATCCAGTTTTAACGGGGACGGGCCTGTGGATAACCTGGGGAGACCCGGCGCCCGGTCAGGCGGGCCGCGGCTTTCCAGGTTTTGAGTAAAAAATGAGCAGTTTCAAGGGCTTGTGCACAAACGGCGTGGACCGGCTTGTGGATAACCTTGGAGTAGAAGCCTGCAGCCCACGTTATATGGGGCTTACAGGCTTTTGTACGTTTTCTGATCAGCTACGTTTGCGCAGGCTGAGCCAGATATCCACACTGTAGACCAGCAGGCCCGCCCAGATGAACATGAAGGCGGTCAGGGTGCTCGAGGAGAGGTGTTCGTCGAACAGCAGCACCGCCTCCAGCAGCACCAGGGTCGGTGCCAGGTATTGCAGGAAACCGAGGGTGGTGTAGGGCAGGTGGCGGGCGGCAGCGTTGAAGCTGACCAGCGGGATCAGCGTCACCGGGCCGGCGGCCACCAGCCACCAGGCCTGGGAGCTGCTCCAGAATTCCAGGTGGGCGGTGCTCGTCTCCGGATGCAACAGCAGCCAGCCGAGGGCCAGCGGTACCAGCATCCAGGTTTCCACCACCAGGCCGGGCAGTGCCTGGACCGGCGCCTGTTTGCGGATCAGCCCATAGAAACCGAAGGTCAGTGCCAGCACCAGCGAAACCCACGGCAGGCTGCCGACTTGCCACACCTGTTGCGCCACGCCGATGGCCGCCAGGCCAACCGCGACCCACTGCAGGCGGCGCAGGCGCTCACCTAGCAACAACATGCCCAGCAGGACGTTGATCAGCGGGTTGATGTAGTAGCCGAGACTGGCTTCGAGCATGCGCCCGTTGTTCACCGACCACACGTAGGTCAGCCAGTTGGCCGCGATCAGCGTGCCACTCAGGGCCAGGATCGCCAGGCGGCGCGGGTTCTCGCGCAGCTCACGCCACCAGCCGGGATGTTTCCAGGCCAGCAGCAGCAGGCTGCCGAACAGGGCTGACCAGAGCACGCGGTGGATGATGATTTCCACGGCCGGCACGCTAGCGATGACTTTGAAGTAGATCGGGAACAGGCCCCAGATGATGTAGGCGGTGAGGCCGAGGATGTACCCGCGGCGCGGGTTGGCGGCTTGCATGCAGAATCCTTGCTTGGGCAACGGGCAGAAAAGCGATTGTAAGGAGATTTGCCGGGTTTGGGTGCGAGCGGCGTAAATCCGGTTTGGGAGCGGGCTTGCCGGTGATTGCGTGGTGTATTCAGCAACGATGCTGGACTGATAAACCGCTTTCGCGGGCAAGCCCGCTCCTACAGGAGTCTTGTGTGGCTGTGCCCTTGTGCTCGACTCAGAACAGCTTGAGCGGCTCTTCATTCAAGGCTGCAATCTGCTCGCGCAAGGCAAGAACCTGGTCGCCCCAGTAGCGCTCACTGCCAAACCACGGGAAGCTGTGCGGAAAGGCCGGGTCGTCCCAGCGCCGTGCCAGCCAGGCGCTGTAGTGCATCAGGCGCAGGGCTCGCAGGGGTTCGATCAGGGCCAGTTCGCACGGGTTGAAATCGTGGAATTCGCTGTAGCCCTCGATCAGTTCCGAGAGTTGCCCGAGACGTTCCTGGCGGTCACCGGCCAGCATCATCCACAGGTCCTGCACGGCTGGGCCCATACGGCAGTCGTCGAGGTCAACGATGTGGAATACCTCGTCGCGACACATCATGTTGCCGGGGTGGCAGTCGCCGTGCATGCGGATGTTCTGGTGCGGGGTTTCGCCGTAGATCCGTTCTACGTGCTTGAGCAGGTCGCGGGCTACCGATTCGTAGGCCGGCAACAGGCTGCGCGGGATGAAATTGCCGTCGAGCAGGGTGGCCAGGGAATCATGGCCGAAGTTCTTCACGCCGAGGGCTTCGCGGTGCTCGAATGGCCGGGTCGCGCCGACGGCGTGCAGACGGCCCAGTAGCTGGCCGAGGCGGTAGAGCTGGTCGAGATTGCCTGGCTCCGGGGCACGTCCGCCACGCCGGGGGAACAGCGCGAAGCGAAAGCCCTTGTGTTCGAACAGGCTTTCGCCATTGTGCTGCAGCGGCGCGACCACCGGTACTTCGCAGTCGGCCAGTTCGAAGGTGTAGCGGTGTTCTTCGAGGATGGCCTCGTTGGTCCAGCGCTGGGGACGATAGAACTTGGCGATCAGCGGTTCGCTGTCTTCGATGCCCACCTGGTAGACGCGGTTTTCGTAGCTGTTGAGCGCCAGTACGCGAGCATCGCTGAGAAAACCCAGGCTCTCCACGGCATCGAGGACCAGATCGGGGGTCAGTGTTTCAAACGGATGGGACATACTGGCTCCTGCGGGCGGCAGGCGGCCGCGTTCGGCCAAGCATGTTAGCGCACCGGGGCCAAGAAAGGTGATGGACTCCTGTGGCGAGCGCGCTTGTTGGTGCACCGTCGGTGGCGAGCGGGCTTGCCCGCGCTGGGGCGCGACGCGCCCCCGAAACCGGCTGGCCAAGTCTGGCAGGTAGACTCCGCTGGCCGATTTTACGGCTGCCTTGCCGCCGAGCGCGGCGGTGCGGCGTCCCGACAAGCCCGCTCACCAGAGGGGACGTCAGGCGCCGATGATCCCGCCGTCCTCGCGCCGAATTGCCATCACCGATGAGCGCGGCTTGCCATTGGGCAGGTGCTCGGGGAAGGTCGATCCGCCGGTTTCGCCCGGATGCTGAATCCCCACGAACAGGGTCTTCTGGTCTGGCGAGAAGCTGATCCCGGTGACTTCACACGCCACCGGCCCGACCATGAACCGGCGGATCTCGCCGCTCGCCGGATCGGCGCAGAGCATCTGGTTGTTGCCCATGCCGGCGAAGTCGCCCGCATTGCTGTAGTCGCCATCGGTGAGAATCCACAGCCGCCCGGCCTTGTCGAAACCCAGCCCGTCGGGGCTGTTGAACATGTTCTGCGGGTTGATGTTCGACGAGCCGCCCTTGGGCGTTCCGGCATGCACACCCGGGTTGCCGGCGACCACGAACAGGTCCCACTCGAAGGTGTGGGCGCCGTGATCGTTGCTGGCGGCGTGCCAGCGCAGGATTTGCCCGTAGACATTCTTCTCCCGTGGATTCGGGCCGCCCACCGGCTGGCCGTCTTCGCCGCGCTTGGCGTTGTTGGTCAGGGTGCAATAGACTTGGCCGTCGATGGGGCTGACGACGATCCACTCGGGGCGGTCCATGCGCGTGGCCTTGACCACGCTGGCCGCCAGGCGGGCATGAATCAGCACTTCGGCCTGGCTGGCAAAGCCGCTGTCGGCGTTGATGCCATGTTTGCCGAAACTCAGCTCGACCCACTCGCCCGCGCCCTTGGGCCGGTCCGGGTTGCCGTCGCCGTTGTCGAAGCGCGCCACATACAAGGTGCCGTGATCGAGCAGGTCGCGGTTGGCCTTGGGGTTCTTGTGGTTGATCTTGTCGCGGCTGATGAATTTGTAGATGAACTCGCCGCGCTCGTCGTCGCCCATGTAGACCACTGCGCGACCGTCGCGGGTTTCGGCCAGGGCAGCGTTCTCGTGCTTGAAGCGGCCAAGGGCGGTGCGCTTGACCGGCGTGGACTGCGGGTCGAACGGATCGATCTCCACCACCCAGCCATGGCGATTCAACTCGTTGGGGTTCAGTGCCAGGTCGAAGCGCGGGTCGTGGACGTGCCAGCCGATCTCCTTGCTGGTAGCGACCACGCCATAACGCTTCTGCGCGGCATCGAACTTCTGTTCGGCATTGCTGCTGCCGAAGCAGTCGGTGAAGTTCTCTTCACAGGTCAGGTAGGTGCCCCAGGGCGTCTTGCCATTGGCACAGTTCTGGAAGGTGCCGAGCACCTTGCGGCCCTGCTTGTCGGCGCGGGTCTGCAGCCAGGGGTGACCGGCTGCCGGACCGCCGATGCGGATCGGCGTGTTGCCGTGGATGCGTCGGTTGTAGGGTGAACCCTGGACGAAGTGCCACTGATCGTCCTTGCGCTGGATCTCGATCACCGAGACGCCTTCGCTGGCCTGAGCCTTGTGCACATCTTCGAGCGATTGCGGCTGGCCGCCGTGGGCGAACAGGTAGCGGTAGTTGGTGTATTCGTTGTTGATCGCCATCAGCGCGCGGTTGTCGTCGCCGGGGAACGGGAACAGGCTCATGCCGTCATTGTTGTCGCCGAACTGGACTTCCTGGGCCTTGGCGGTGCCGTTGCCGCTCGGGTCGAAGGCCGGGCCGTTCTTCTCCAGCGGCTGGCCCCAACTGATCAGCACCGAACTGGTGTAGCCGGGTGGCAGGCTCAGGCTGTCGCTGGTGGCGGCGGCGATGCTGTCGAAGCCCAGCAGCTTGCCGGGAGGTGTGCCGGTGCTGGCGGCCATCACGCTGCGGGTCAACAGGTTGCCGCCGAGGAACAGTGCCGCGCCGCACAGGGCACCCGCACTGATGAAGCTGCGGCGGCTGAGGCCGACCATCTGCTCGAGGTCGGTGGATTGGTTTTCTTCTAATAGGCTCATCATCAGGCTCCCTGCGGTTAGGCAGTCACCTTAATCAGCGCGGATGACGGATTTGTTGCAGGAAAAAGTCGAAGTGTTTCGTCCACCACCCCCTTCTACAGAACGACACCTACCCCTGTAGGCGCGCGGCTTGCCCGCGAAAGCGTCAAAGTGGCGTACCGAGCAACACAAAGGACGGCGCAAACTGCGCCCGCACCGCGCTCCCGCCTGTCAAACCAAGGGCCGCGAGTTTTTCTGGAGCGCTCAGGGCACAAAGTGTCTGCCCGTTCGGCAGGGCAATCCTGACCTCGGATGGGCCGTTTTCGTCTTCCAGAATGTTCTCGACGATACCATCCAGATAATTGTGTCCAGGTGTTGCCGTGGTCTGCGGTGCGAGCAATTCCAGCCAACCGGCCTTGATCAGTGCGACCACCTGGGTGCCGATTTCGAGTTCCAGCCGCAAGGTGCTGTCGTGGGTGATTTGCGCCTGCAAGGCCAGGCCGGCCGGCAGTTCCAGGCGTACCCGATCATTGCGGCCGTGGCTGTCGATGCCGACCACGGTGCCATGCAACTGGTTGCGGGCGCTGGTGCGCAACATCAGGCGACCGAGCAGATCGAGATCGCCAGCGTCCTCGGCGGCTTCCAGCACCTGCGCCTGGATGATCTGCAGGCGCTGATACAGGCGCAACACCCGCTCGCCCTCGATCGACAGTTTCGCCCCACCGCCACCCTTGCCGCCGATGCTGCGCTCCACCAGCGGTTTTTGCGCGAGGTTGTTCAACTCGTCGATGGTGTCCCAGGCGGCCTTGTAACTCAGCCCCGCGCTTTTCGCTGCGCGGGTGATCGAGCCCTGTTCGGCGATGTGTTGCAGCAGGGCGATACGCTGCGGGCGACGGGCGATGTACTGGGTCAGCAGGACGGGCAGGGACATGGTCAGGCTTCGAACGGTGGCAATGCGCCCGAAGGTGCCCGCTGGCGCGGCGGGCGTCAAGCCGGCTCGCCGGGCTTGGGTGTACGCGCCAGGCAGTAGACATCGACCCGTCTGGCGCCGGCCCTGAGCAGCAGACGCGCCAGGCTTTCGGCTGTGGCGCCGGTGGTCAGTACGTCGTCGACCAGCGCCAGGTGCAGGCCCTCGACCGAGGCGCCGGAGGCCAGGGCAAAGGCGTTCCGCAGGTTGCGTCGGCGCGCCCTGGCGTCCAGTTCCTGTTGGGCGACAGTGTCCTGAATACGCAGCAAACGGTGTTCATCTACCGAAATCTGCAGGCATTTACCCAGCCAGTTCATCAGCATCGCGGCCTGGTTGTAGCCGCGCTGGCGTTGCCGTTTCACCGCCATGGGTACTGGCAGCAGCAGGTCCGGGCGGGGCAGGCCGTGGTCGAAACGTTCGCGCAGGGCCAGGGCCAGCAGTTCGCCCAGCAGGCGTCCCAGCGGCCACTGGCTCTGGTGCTTGAAGCGGGTGATCAGGCTGTCGACCGGGAAGTGGTAGGTCCAGGGCGCGATGACCTGTTCAAAGCTGGGCGGTTGTTTCAGGCATTGGCCACAGGTCAGGCCAGCCATCGGCAAGGGCAGGGCGCAGGTCTGGCAGTAGTCCAGCAGCCAGGGCAATTCGCTTTCGCAGGGAGAGCAGAGTGGATGGGGGTTGTCGCTGGGTTCGTCGCAGAGCAAACAGGTTTGGTTGCTTTTTGACCAGATGTAAACCTGTTGTTTGTCATGTGGTTGACAGTCCATGTCGCTTCCTTAAATATGCCGGCATCCGTGTCGTGGTCGTGGCTGTTGCCCGGTCACTTGCCCAGCATAAAACAAGGAACTCCAGCGATGAGTGCCAGCACTACCGCCACTTTGCGTCACGATTGGTCCCTGGCCGAGGTCAAGGCACTGTTCGAACAGCCGTTCAACGACCTGCTGTTCCAGGCCCAGACTGTGCATCGCGCGCATTTCGACGCCAACCGTGTGCAAGTGTCGACGCTGCTGTCGATCAAGACCGGCGCCTGCCCGGAGGACTGCAAGTACTGTCCGCAGTCCGGTCACTACAACACCGGTCTGGAAAAAGAGAAGCTGCTGGAAGTGCAGAAGGTGCTGGAGGAAGCCGCGCGGGCCAAGGCCATCGGCTCGACCCGTTTCTGCATGGGCGCGGCGTGGAAGCACCCATCGGCCAAGGACATGCCGTACGTGCTGCAGATGGTCAAGGGCGTCAAGGCCATGGGCCTGGAAACCTGCATGACCCTGGGGCGGCTCGACCAGGAACAGACTTCCGCGCTGGCCGAGGCTGGCCTGGACTACTACAACCACAACCTCGACACCTCGCCGGAGTTCTACGGCAACATCATTACCACTCGTACCTACGCCGAACGTCTGCAGACCCTGGCCTACGTGCGCGACGCCGGGATGAAGATCTGTTCCGGCGGCATCCTCGGCATGGGCGAATCGCTCGATGACCGTGCCGGTCTGCTGATCCAGCTGGCCAACCTGCTGGAACACCCGGAGTCGGTGCCGATCAACATGCTGGTGAAGGTCGCCGGTACGCCGCTGGAGAATGCCGAGGAAGTCGATCCGTTCGACTTCATCCGCATGCTGGCGGTGGCGCGGATTCTCATGCCCAAGTCCCATGTGCGCCTGTCGGCGGGCCGCGAGGCGATGAACGAGCAGATGCAGGCCCTGGCGTTCTTTGCCGGCGCCAACTCGATCTTCTACGGCGACAAGTTGCTGACCACCGCCAACCCGCAGGCCGACAAAGACATGCAACTGTTCGCGCGCCTGGGCATCCAGCCGGAAGCCCGCGAGGAACACGCCGACGAAGTGCACCAGGCGGCGATCGAGCAGGCGTTGGTGGAGCAGAAGAGCAGCGAGCAGTTTTATAACGCGGCGGTCTGACGGTACCGCTATTCCAAGAGAAACACTGCCAGATTCCTGGCACCACCGCCCCCCTGTAGGAACGGCCCGACGCTCGGTTGCCGCGAAGTCTTTAGCGATCTTGAGGACGCTTTCGCGGGCAACCGAGCGTCGGCCGGCCGCTCCTACAGGGGGCGGTAGTGTTCTTCAGATTGCATCTGCGAGGCGCCCATGTCCTTTGATCTGTCCGCACGCCTGGCTGCCCGTCGTGTCGAAAACCTCTACCGCCACAGGCCGCTGCTCGAAAGCCCCCAGGGGCCTGAAGTGGTGGTCGATGGCCAGTCGCTGCTGGCTTTCTGCAACAACGACTACCTTGGCCTGGCCAATCACCCGCAGGTGATCGAGGCCTGGCAGGCCGGCGCCGCGCGTTGGGGCGTGGGCGGTGGCGCGTCGCATCTGGTGATCGGTCACAGCGGTCCGCACCATGCGTTGGAAGAAGCTCTCGCCGACCTGAACGGGCGGCCTCGGGCGCTGCTGTTCAGCACCGGCTACATGGCCAACCTCGGCGCGGTCACGGCCTTGGTCGGGCAGGGTGACACGGTGCTGGAAGACCGCCTCAACCACGCCTCGCTGCTGGATGCCGGGCTGCTTTCGGGGGCGCGCTTCAATCGCTATCTGCACAACGATCCGAGCAGCCTCGCCAAACGCCTGGAAAAAGCCACCGGTAATACGCTGGTGGTCACCGATGGGGTGTTCAGCATGGATGGCGACATCGCCGACCTGCCGGCTCTGGCCCGTGAGACCCGTGCACGCGGGGCCTGGTTGATGGTCGATGATGCCCACGGTTTCGGCCCGCTGGGCGCCCATGGCGGCGGCATCGTCGAACACTTCGGCCTGAGCCAGGACGACGTGCCGGTGCTGGTCGGCACCCTCGGCAAGGCTTTTGGGACGGCGGGGGCGTTCGTCGCCGGCAGCGAAGAGCTGATCGAGACTCTGGTGCAGTTCGCCCGGCCTTATATCTACACCACCAGCCAGCCGCCGGCGCTGGCCTGCGCCACCTTGAAAAGCCTGGAACTGCTGCGCAGTGAGCATTGGCGCCGGGAGCACCTGAACACGCTGATCCGCCAGTTCCGCGCGGGCGCCGAGCAGATCGGCCTGCAATTGATGGACAGCTTCACGCCGATCCAGCCGATCCTGATCGGTGATGCCGGGCGGGCGCTGCGCTTCTCGCAATTGCTGCGCGAGCGTGGGTTGATGGTCACGGCCATTCGGCCGCCGACGGTGCCGGCTGGCAGTGCGCGGTTGCGGGTGACCCTGACGGCCGCCCACAGCGAGACGCAGGTGCAGCTATTGTTAGATGCGTTGGCAGAGTGTTCCAGATGGCTGGGGCCCCATGAGCCGTTGGAGCTACCTCATGCGTGATCGTCTGATTCTGTTACCCGGTTGGGGCCTTGGCATTTCGCCGTTGGAACCCTTGGCGGCGGCCTTGCGCGGGCTGAATGAACACCTGCGGGTGGAGATCGAACCGCTGCCGGACCTTGCCAGTGGCGAACTGGCGGAGTGGATCGAGGAACTGGACGCGACGCTGCCGGAAAACACCTGGCTGGGCGGCTGGTCGCTGGGCGGTATGCTCGCTTCGCAACTGGCGGCGCGCCGTGGCGATCGCTGCTGCGGGTTGTTGACGCTGGCGAGCAATCCACGTTTCGTGGCCGGTGCCGGCTGGTCCAGTGCCATGGCGAGCGAGACCTTCGAACAGTTCCTCGACGGCTGCCGCGAGCAGCCCCAGGCCACCCTCAAGCGTTTCGGCCTGCTGTGCGCTCAAGGTTCGGCTGACCCGCGCGGGCAATCGCGCCTGCTCTCGGGCGGGGCTCCGCGCAGCAGTGCCGAGGTGTTGCTGAGTGGGCTCCAGGTGCTGGCACAACTGGATACCCGCGAGGCCCTGCAAACCTATCGCGGGCCACAGTTGCACCTGTTTGCCGGGCTCGATGGCCTGGTGCCGGCCGAGGCGGCCCGTGAACTGCTGGCGTTGTTGCCGGATGTCGAAGTCGGCCTGATCGAACAGGCCGGCCATGCGTTTCTTCTGGATGACCCCCATGGAGTGGCCGGGGCTATCCAGGCCTTTTTGCACGAGTCTGGTGATGACTGATCTTTCCCATCCGCCGTTGCCGGGCAGCCTGCCCGACAAGCGCCAGGTTGCGGCCTCGTTTTCCCGGGCAGCCGCCAGTTACGACAGCGTTGCGCAGTTGCAGCGCGATGTCGGCGACGAACTGCTGCGGCGCCTGCCCACGCAGGGCAATCGGTCGCGCTGGCTCGATGTCGGTTGCGGTACCGGCTATTTCAGCCGGGCTTTGGGCGCACGCTTTGGTGAAGAGCAGGGCGTGGCGCTGGATATCGCCCAGGGCATGCTCGAGCACGCCCGTCCTCTGGGGGGCGCCAAGTACTTCGTCGCCGGTGATGCTGAGCGCCTGCCATTGCAGGCAGAGTGTTGCGACCTGGTGTTTTCCAGCCTGGCGGTGCAGTGGTGCGCCGACTTTGCCGCCGTGCTCGGCGAAGCTCGGCGGGTGCTGCGGCCCGGTGGGCTGATGGCGTTCGCCAGCCTGTGTGTCGGTACCCTGGATGAGCTGCGCGAAAGCTGGCGGGCGGTGGATGGCCGGGTGCACGTCAATCGCTTCCGTGGGTTTGCCGAGTACCAGCGGCTGTGCGCGGCCAGCGGCTTGCGTGTGCTGAGCCTGGAAAACCAGGCTCAAATACTGTTCTACCCGGACGTGCGCAGCCTGACCCACGAACTCAAGGCGCTGGGGGCACACAACCTCAACCCCGGGCGCCCGGGCGGATTGACCGGACGGGCGCGGGTGCTCGGCCTGATCGACGCCTATGAAGAGTTTCGCCAGGCGCAGGGGCTGCCGGCGACCTACCAAGTGGTCTATGCCGTGCTGGAGAAACCGCTATGAGTGCAGCCTATTTCATTGCCGGGACCGACACCGATGTCGGCAAGACCACCATCGCCGCAGGCCTTCTGCATGCGGCGCGGACCGCTGGGTTGAGTACGGCGGCCGGCAAGCCGGTGGCCTCCGGCTGCGAGGTCACGGCCAAGGGCCTGCGTAATGCCGACGCGCTGGCGCTGCTGGCCGAATGTTCGCTGTCGTTGTCCTACGCACAGGTCAATCCGGTGGCGCTTGAGCCGGCCATCGCCCCGCATCTGGCGGCGCGCGAAGCCGGCATCGCATTGACGGTGCAGGCACTGCTGGAGCCGATGCGCGAGATCCTCGCCCTGCAGGCCGATTTCACCCTGATCGAAGGGGCGGGCGGCTGGCGGGTACCCTTGGCGGACCAGGCCAATCTGTCGGACCTGGCCACTGGTCTGGGGCTGCCGGTGATCCTGGTGGTGGGCGTGCGCCTGGGCTGTATCAGTCATGCCTTGCTGAGCGCCGAAGCCATTGCCCGCGACGGTCTGCAACTGGCTGGCTGGGTGGCCAACATCATTGAACCGACGACCTCTCGTCTGGAAGAAAACCTCGCGACGCTGGCCGAACGCCTACCGGCACCGTGCCTGGGGCGGGTGCCCAGACTCAAGGCCGCCACTGCGCAGGCCGTGGCAGAGCACTTGCAACTGGATCTGCTGGATTGAGGCGCGGCAGGTGCTAGGTTTTGCCTATTACCGGGCATTGTGCCATTAGTGTTTTTGACGGGCGTTTTGGCCCGAGGTCTGCTTCAATGCAGGTGTAATCGTTTCGTACAGTCGAGTTCGCCCATGGAAATCTCAGGAAATACCGCTTTTTATGCCGGTCTGAGCACTATTCAGTCCGGGCAGAACCGTGTCGATCAGGCCGCCGGTCAGATCGCCAATACCACTGTCGAGCGTTCGCTGAAGAGCCAGTCCTCCGACTCTCAAGTCGAGCGCCTGCTGTCGCTGGATCGTAGCCAGCAGGACCTGTCGAACAGTCTGGCCGATTTGTCCCAGGGCAAGATGCAGGTCGAGTTGGGCACCAAGGTCGAGAAGGCCGCAGACAAGGCGCTTGGCACGCTGATCGACACCTACGCCTGATCGTTCGCGCGACGCCTGCCTGTCGGGCACTACTACGTTCGCTTCGTCTTGCGCGATGTTTCACACATCGCGCATCTCTCCTGTGTTTATTCTGTTTTACCGCGATAGCCGCTTTCAGTCCCATGCCGTGATCGGCCAGGGCCGCGCGGTAGATCATCTTCATCCCTCGACTATCCTTTCCTGTACCTGCCCTCAGGCTGCTGGCCTTGTCCTGTCTCTGTTGTCCTGCCCGGATGACCAATGGCTCATGAACGAGGCTTGACAAGGCATGGGCGCAAACGTATGTTTCAAACAACTGTTTGACCGGCGTGGCAAATCGACGCGGTCGCTTATTCCAGGTTTCATCAGCAGAGGTTTATCGCTATGCCTGACTACAAGGCCCCCTTGCGTGATATTCGCTTCGTTCGTGACGAACTGCTTGGCTACGAAGCGCACTATCAGAGCCTGCCGGCTTGCCAGGACGCTACCCCGGACATGGTTGACGCTATCCTCGAGGAAGGCGCCAAGTTCTGTGAGCAAGTCCTGGCACCGCTGAACCGTGTTGGTGATACCGAAGGCTGTACCTGGAGCGAGTCGGGTGTGAAGACCCCGAGCGGCTTCAAGGAAGCCTACAAGCAGTTCGTCGACGGCGGCTGGCCAAGCCTGGCCCACGACGTCGAGCACGGCGGCCAAGGCCTGCCGGAGTCGCTGGGCCTGGCGGTCAGCGAAATGGTCGGCGAGGCCAACTGGTCGTGGGGCATGTACCCTGGCCTGTCCCATGGCGCGATGAACACCATCTCCGAGCACGGCACCCCCGAGCAGCAAGAGGCTTATCTGACCAAACTGGTCTCCGGCGAGTGGACCGGCACCATGTGCCTGACCGAACCGCATTGCGGCACCGACCTGGGCATGCTGCGCACCAAGGCCGAGCCTCAGGCCGATGGTTCCTACAAGGTCAGCGGGACCAAGATCTTCATTTCGGCCGGTGAACACGACATGGCCGACAACATCGTCCACATCGTTCTGGCGCGTCTGCCGGATGCACCGGCTGGCACCAAGGGCATTTCGCTGTTCATCGTGCCCAAGTTCCTGCCGAACGCCGATGGCTCGGTCGGCCAGCGCAACGCGGTGTCCTGTGGTTCCATCGAACACAAGATGGGCATCCACGGCAACGCCACTTGCGTGATGAACTTCGACGGCGCCACCGGCTTCCTGATCGGCCCGGCGAACAAAGGCCTGAACTGCATGTTCACCTTCATGAACACCGCTCGCCTGGGGACCGCGCTGCAAGGCCTGGCCCACGCCGAGATCGGTTTCCAAGGTGGCCTGAAGTACGCTCGCGAGCGTCTGCAGATGCGTTCCCTGACTGGCCCGAAAGCGCCGGACAAGGCCGCTGACCCGATCATCGTGCACCCCGATGTGCGGCGCATGCTGCTGACCATGAAGGCCTTCGCCGAGGGTAACCGGGCGATGGTGTACTTCACCGCCAAGCAGGTGGACATCGTCAAGTACAGCCAGGACGAGGAAGAGAAGAAGAAGGCTGACGCACTGCTGGCGTTCATGACCCCGATCGCCAAGGCGTTCATGACCGAAGTCGGCTTCGAAGCCGCCAACCATGGCGTGCAGATCTACGGCGGCCACGGTTTCATCGCCGAGTGGGGCATGGAGCAGAACGTTCGCGACAGCCGTATCTCGATGCTGTACGAAGGCACCACCGGTATCCAGGCCCTCGACCTGCTGGGTCGCAAGGTGCTGATGACCCAGGGCGAAGCGCTGAAGGGCTTCACCAAGATCGTCCACAAGTTCTGCCAGAACAACGAAGGCAACGAAGCCGTCAGCGAGTTCGTTGCGCCGCTGGCCGCGTTGAACAAGGAGTGGGGCGAGCTGACCATGAAAGTGGGCATGGCGGCGATGAAGGACCGTGAGGAAGTCGGTGCCGCTTCGGTGGATTACCTGATGTACTCCGGCTACGCCTGCCTGGCCTATTTCTGGGCCGACATGGCGCGTGTGGCTGCCGAGAAACTGGCTGCAGGTACCACCGACGAGGCGTTCTACACCGCCAAGCTGCAGACCGCGCGCTTCTACTTCCAGCGCATCCTGCCACGCACCCGGACCTACGTGGCAACCATGCTGTCGGGCGCCAACAACCTGATGGACATGAAAGAAGAGCATTTCAGCCTGGGCTACTGAGTCCTGGCGAAGTGACACGCAGAAGCCGCTTCCCCTTTGGGGGAAGCGGCTTTTTCATGGGCGCTTTTCGGTGTTGTCGATTTATTGGCGTCAATCGTCAAAATTCCTGGCTAAAACCCTAAGAAGAAGCCGTCAGCTGCCGTTAAAGAGAGAGCATTCGTGATCTGTGTCACTTTCTTTGTACTTTCCATGGGCAAATCAAGGCACAATGCCATCAATTGAGCCCGTCGGTCGGAGCTTTACCCTTGTCGCGTTCTTCCGCTGAACATGCCAGCCACTTTTTACCTTCCGCCCTGTTGTTGCTGGCGGGGCTTGCGGCAGCCTACGTCAAGGACCTCAACGTTTTCTTCACCTCACTGTTCAATGTCCTGCCGACCCTGGTGTTGCTGCTGGGTGGCTCGTATTGCGCGGTCTATCGCCGTCAGCGCGAACTGTTCCTGATGATCACGGTGTACATCTCCTACTTCCTGCTTTCCACACAGGCGGATTTCTACCGTGACCACGGCAAGGTCCGAGAGGATGCTGCGGTAGTTTTCCATCTTGTCTGTCTGCTGCTGCCCCTGCTGTTTGGGGTCTTTGCCGCCTGGCAGGAACGAACTCACCTGTTCCAGGACATGGTGGCGCGGTTTGCCGTGCTGCTGGCGGTGGGCGGCGTGGCCCTGGGCCTGGAACAGAGTTACCCGCAGGCCTTGCTCGACTGGCTGGCGGAGATCCGCTGGCCGGCGTTGCATGGTTCCTGGATGAGCCTGATCCAGCTGTCCTATCCGGTCTTCTTCGCCACCTTCCTGCTGTTGGCGGTCCAGTACTGGCGTCATCCACGGCCGCTGCATGCGGCGCAGTTGATCGGCCTGCTGGGCTTGTTCTGGATGTTGCCGATGACTTTCATCCTGCCCTTCACCCTGAACATCATGTGCAGCCAGGTGATGCTGATGATCGCTGCGGCGGTGGCCCACGAGGCTTATCAGATGGCGTTCCGCGACGAGCTGACCGGCTTGCCGGGCCGTCGCGCGCTCAACGAGCGGATGCAGCGGCTAGGTCGCAGCTATGTCCTGGCGATGACCGACGTCGACCACTTCAAGAAATTCAACGACACCCATGGTCACGATGTGGGTGATCAGGTGTTGCGCCTGGTGGCCAGCAAACTGGCAAAAGTCAGCGGCGGCGGACGGGCCTATCGCTACGGTGGCGAGGAGTTCGCGGTGGTGTTCGCCGGCAAGAGCCTGGAGGAATGCATGCCGCACCTGGAGGTGATCCGCGAGGTCATCGCCAACTACAGCATCCACCTGCGCAACCCGGACAATCGCCCGCAGGATGACCAGCAAGGCCGGCAGCGCCGCGCCGGCAGCGCGGCGACCAGCGTGTCGGTGACCATCAGTATCGGCGTGGCCGAGCGTCAGCCGGACCAGCGTACCGCTGAGGAAGTCCTCAAGTCCGCCGACCAGGCGCTTTACGCCGCCAAGGGTGCCGGGCGCAACTGTGTGATCGCCGCCGGACAGACCGCCAAGCGTGGCGCCGTGCGTACCGGCGAGGCCGTGGGCTGAGTGATGGTGGGGCATTCAGCGGCTGGACTGTGATTGCCCCCGGGTGTGAGCCGACAGTAGCTTGAATCATCTGCTGCCGGAGAAACGACCATGCCTGAATACAAAGCCCCGCTGCGTGACATGCGCTTTCTGCTCGACCATGTTTTCGATTTCCACACCCACTACAAGCGCCTCGGTGCCAGCGAGGCCAGCCCGGATATGGTCGCTGCGATCCTGGACGAGGGCGCGAAATTCTGCGAGCAGGTGCTGGCACCGCTGAATCGCTCCGGTGATGAAGAAGGCTGCCATTTCGACAAGGGCGTGGTGACCACGCCCCAGGGTTTCAAGCAGGCCTTTGCCCAGTATGTCGAAGCTGGCTGGCATGGGTTGGCGGCCGATCCGCACTATGGCGGGCAGGGCCTGCCGCAGTCGCTGGGGTTGGTGATCAGTGAAATGATCGGCTCCAGCAACACTTCCTGGGGCATGTACCCTGGCCTGACCCACGGTGCCATGTCGGCGATCCACGCCCATGGCACCGAGCAACAGAAACAGACCTATCTGGGCAAGCTGACCGCCGGCGAGTGGACCGGCACCATGTGCCTGACCGAAGCCCATTGCGGCACCGACCTGGGGCTGATCAAGACCCGCGCGGTGCCTCAGGCCGATGGCAGCTATGCGGTGTCCGGGAGCAAGATTTTCATCTCCGCCGGTGAGCACGACATGAGCGCCAACATCGTGCACCTGGTGCTGGCCAAGCTGCCGGATGCGCCGGCCGGTACCAAGGGCATCTCGTTGTTCATAGTGCCCAAGTTCCTGCCCGATGCGGCGGGCGAAGCGGGCGAGCGCAATGGGGTGAACTGTGGCTCCATCGAGCACAAGATGGGCATCAAGGCTTCGGCCACCTGCGTGCTGAACTTCGATGCGGCCAAGGGCTTTCTGATCGGCGAGGCGAACAAGGGCCTCAATTGCATGTTCACCATGATGAATCATGCCCGTCTGGGTACCGGCATGCAGGGCCTGTGCCTGGGCGAGACCAGCTTCCAGGGCGCGGTCCGCTATGCCAATGACCGTTTGCAGATGCGCGCGCTGACCGGCCCCAAGGCGCCGGACAAGGCGGCCGACCCGATCATCGTGCACCCGGATGTGCGGCGCATGCTGTTGACCATGAAGGCGTTCAACGAGGGCAACCGGGCACTGACCTATTTCACCGCGCAGTGGCTGGATATCGCCCATCGCGCCGAGCAACCCGAGCAGCGCCAGGAGGCCGAGGATCTGCTGGCCTTCCTGACCCCGATCTGCAAGGCCTTCATGACCGAGACCGGGCTGGAGGTGACCAACCATGGTATGCAGGTATTCGGCGGCCACGGCTTCATTCGCGAGTGGGGCATGGAGCAACTGGTGCGTGATTGCCGGATTGCGCCGATCTACGAGGGGACCAATGGCATCCAGGCGCTCGACCTGCTGGGGCGCAAGGTGCTCGGCAGCCAGGGCAAGCTGTTGCGCGGCTTCACGCGGATCGTGCACAAGTTCTGCGAAGCCAACGCCGGGCATGCGCAGTTGGGCGGTTATGTAGCGCAACTCGATCAGCTCAACCGGGAGTGGGGCGAGTTGACGATGCAGGTTGGCAAGGCGGCCATGCAGAACCCTGACGAAGTGGGGGCGGCGGCAGTGGATTACCTGATGTACAGCGGCTATATCGTCCTGGCCTACCTGTGGCTGCGCATGGCGCTGGTGGCCCAGGCGCAGTGGGCGGACGGCAGTGGTGAGGCGGATTATTGCCAAGGCAAGCTGGCGACCTGCGAGTTCTACTTCAAGCGCTTGCTGCCGCGCACGGCCAGTCATCGGGCGGCTGTGGAGGCGGGGAGCGAGAGCTTGATGCGGTTGCCGGCGGATCTGTTTGCCCTGTAGTGGATGTGTGAGGCTTGCAGAACCTCTTCGCGGGCTTGCCCGCGAAGAGGCCAGAACATCCACCGCAACAATCCTTTCATCGTCATGTGACTAAAAATAACAAAAACGTCACGTGATGACCCTATGTGTCTGAAAAGTTGTTCAGGTACACTCAAGCCTTCGGAAATCGGCCCCGCGCGGGCCATATCGTTCTAGATCCTGCGAGGTTTGCCATGGCTGACTACAAAGCGCCCCTGCGCGATATGCGCTTCGTCCTCAATGAAGTCTTCGAGGTTGCCAACCTCTGGGCCCAGTTGCCTGCCCTGGCCGAGACCGTCGATGCAGAAACCGTCGAGGCGATCCTGGAGGAAGCCGGCAAGGTCACTGCCAGGAGCATCGCGCCCCTGAGTCGCTCGGGCGATGAGGAAGGCTGCCGCTGGGACAATGGCTCGGTCAAAACGCCCAACGGTTTCCCACAGGCCTACCAGACTTATGCCGAAGGCGGCTGGGTCGGTGTCGGCGGCGACCCGGCTTTCGGTGGCATGGGCATGCCCAAGGCTGTGTCGGCCCAGGTCGAGGAGATGATCAACTCGGCCAGTCTCGCCTTTGGCCTGTACCCGATGCTGACGTCCGGCGCCTGCGTCTTGATCAACACCCACGCCAGCGAAGCACTCAAGGCGACTTACCTGCCGAACATGTACGCCGGTACCTGGGCCGGCTCCATGTGCCTGACCGAACCCCACGCCGGTACCGACCTGGGGATCATTCGGACCAAAGCCGAGCCCCAGGCGGACGGTTCCTACAAGATCAGCGGGACCAAGATCTTCATCACCGGCGGCGAGCACGACCTGACCGAGAACATCATTCACCTGGTGCTCGCCAAGCTGCCGGATGCACCGGCTGGCCCGAAAGGCATCTCGCTGTTCCTGGTCCCCAAGTTTCTGGTCAACGCCGATGGCAGCCTGGGCGCGCGCAACCTGGTGAGCTGCGGCTCGATCGAACACAAGATGGGCATCCAGGCGTCGGCGACCTGCGTGATGAACTTCGACGAGGCTGTCGGTTATCTGGTGGGCGAGCCGAACAAGGGCCTGGCGGCGATGTTCACCATGATGAACTACGAACGTCTGGGCGTGGGTATCCAGGGCCTGGCTTCCGGCGAACGCTCCTACCAGAACGCCATCGAATATGCCCGCGATCGCCTGCAGAGCCGTTCGCCGACCGGCCCCAAGGCCAAGGACAAGGCTGCCGACCCGATCATCGTGCATCCCGATGTGCGGCGCATGCTGCTGACCATGAAGGCGGCGAACGAAGGCGGTCGGGCGTTCTCCACCTATGTGGCGATGCAACTCGACACCGCCAAGTTCAGTGAAGACGCCGCGACCCGCCAGCGTGCCGATGAGCTGGTGGCCTTGCTGACGCCGGTGGCCAAGGCGTTCCTCACCGACCTGGGTCTGGAAACCACGGTGCACGGCCAGCAGGTTTTCGGCGGTCACGGTTATGTGCGCGAGTGGGGCCAGGAGCAACTGGTGCGTGACGTGCGTATCACCCAGATCTACGAAGGCACCAACGGCATCCAGGCACTGGACCTGGTGGGGCGCAAGATCGTCGGCAGCGGCGGCGCCTACTACCGGCTGTTTGCCGAGGAAATGCGTCACTTCATCGACACTGCCGGTGCAGACCTTGCCGAATTCACTCGGCCCCTGGCTGCGGCGGTGGATAACCTCGACGAATTGACCGCCTGGGTGCTGGACCGCTCCAAGACCAATCCGAACGAAATCGGTGCGGCATCCGTCGAATACCTGCATGCCTTCGGTTACACCGCCTATGCCTACATGTGGGCGCTGATGGCCAGGGCAGCCCAGGGCAAGGAGAAGGAAGAGACGTTCTATGCGAGCAAGATGGGCACCGCACGGTTCTATTTCGCACGTCTGCTGCCGCGTATTCACTCGCTGACAGCGTCGGTTAAAGCGGGGAGCGAGTCGCTGTTCCTGCTCGATGCCGAGCAGTTTTGAGGTCCAGTCTGATATGTAAGCATTTGCTTACATAACGCGCTGCTGTTTGCCCATATCGCTCAATTGGATCCAGCAGTAATCTACATACCAAGGACGTCGAGCAGGAAGCTCAAAGTAAAACAAGGACACGTAGGATTCTGCCAGGATGGTGGAGCGAAATGGATGTCAGGGAAACAGTCTGCAAAGCCCCGCTTCGGCGGGGTTTTCTTTTGCCCGCGAAAAAGTGTTCCTCAGCTCAGGCCTTCGAGCCCCGCAGCGCCCGGCAGATGTTCGACCGGGCTGTGCATCACGTCTTCCAGCAGCCCCCGCAGCAGTTTCAGTGAAGCCTGCTGGCGTTGCACATCGCGACACACCAGCCCTACCCGCAGGGGTACGCGCGGTTCGGTCAGCGGTTTCCACAGCAGTGCCTGATCAGCGTGTTCGTCCCGCGAGCGCCCCGGCAGTACGGTCGCCAGACGGGTATGGGGCAAGCTGTCGAGAATACCCACCATGTTGTTCAATTCGGCCTGCACCTGCGGGCGTCGGCCCAGGTTGGCCAGTTGCGCCTGCCAGATCTGTCGGACCTGGAACTCTTCGCCTAGCAACAACATGGGCAGTTCTGCCGCCTGGCTGACGGAGACCTTCTTGAATTCGCGCAATGGATGGTCATTGGGGATTACCAGTTGCAGTTCGTCTTCGTACAGCGGCAGGCCGTGCAACCCCGGTTGGCGTGGTGGTAGATAACTGATACCGATATCCAGCGAGCCATTGAGCAGCCGCCGTTCGATCTCCATACCCGTCAATTCGTAGATCTGCACCACCAGGTGGGGATGAGCCTTGCGCACCCGTTCGAGCATCTGGGGTACCAGGCTGGTGTGCACGGTCTGCAGCACGCCGATGGCGATGGTGCGCAAGGCTTGTCCCTGGAAGTTGCGCAAGGCTTCGCGCGCCCGTTGCAGGCCGTCGAGCAGCGGCAGGGCATGATTGTACAGCGTGTGCGCGGCCAGGGTTGGCAGCAGGCGCTTGCTGCTGCGTTCGAACAGGCTCACGTCGAGGTTGTGTTCCAGGTGGCGTATCTGTTGTGACAGGGCCGGCTGGGAGATCGACAACCGCTCTGCGGCGCGGCCGACATGGCCTTCTTCATACACCGCGACGAAATAACGCAGTTGCTTGAAATCCATAAGTAATACTTATCGAAAATGCTCGAAAAACGAAATGGCCGTGAATGCCCGGGGGCCCTAGTCTAACCCCAATCCAATGGGCTTACAGGGCCAGAGCGTGCGATGAATACCGTTTATGTGGATGGTGTTTACATAGGCAAGACAAAAAACCTCGGGCAGGACCGAGCATGAATCTGTTCAAGCTGCGTCGACCACAACCGAGCCTCGATGACCTGACTGCCGACTTCCAGCCCCGTGCCCGCCACCAGCACGCCGCCAGTGAACGCCTGATGCCTGCCGCCGAGCGCCCCAGCCCGGTGTTCGTCCGTGGTCAGGGTTCCTGGGTGTGGGACAGCGAGGAGCGTGCGTATCTGGATTTCAGCCAGGGCGGTGGCAGCAACAGCCTCGGCCACAGCCCGGGTGTGCTGGCCCATGCCCTGGCGGACCAGGCCCATGGCCTGATCAATGTCGGAGCGGGTTTCCATAACCCGGTGCAATCGAAACTGGCCGACCGCCTGTGCCGCGCCACTGACAGCGACCAGGTGTATTTTCTCAACAGTGGCTCGGAAGCCTGCGAGGCGGCGATCAAGCTGGCACGCAAGTGGGGCCAACTGCATCGCGGCGGCGCCTACCACATCATCAGCGCGAGCAACGCCTGTCACGGTCGCAGTTTCGGGGCGATGTCGGCGTCCGGTCAGGATTGTTTCGGCAACCGCTTCGAACCCCAACTGCCGGGCTTCAGCCAGGTGCCGTTCAATGATCTGGAGGCGTTGCATGCCGCAGTGGACGCCAAGACCGTGGCGATCATGCTCGAACCCATCCAGCGTGCAGCCGGCGTTACCCCGGCAACCCGTGACTATCTCAAGGGTGTCGAGCAGTTGTGTCGGGCGTTGGGCATCCTGCTGATCTTCGACGAGGTGCAGACCGGCATCGGACGCTGTGGCAGCCTGCTGGCCGAGCAACTCTATGATGTGCGTGCCGACATCATTGCCCTCGGCAAGGGCCTGGGCGGTGGTGCACCGTTGTCGGCACTACTGGCCCGGGGCAAGGCCTGTTGTTTCGAGGCGGGTGAGATCGGCGGCAGTCATCACGGCAACGCACTGATGAGCGCAGCCGGCCTCGCGGTACTCGAGACGTTGCTCAAGCACGGTTTTCTCGCCGAGGTGGCCGAACGTGGCCGGTATCTGCAGCAGGGCCTGGAGCGGCTGGCGCAGCGTTACGAACAGGGCGAACTGCGCGGTGCCGGGCTGCTTTGGGGGTTGACCCTGAGCGATGCCTCGGCGGAGGCGGTGGTCAAGGCCGCGTTGCTGGAAGGCCTGCTGCTCGATGCCCCGACCGCCGACAGCCTGCGTTTCTCTCCGGCCCTGACCGTCAGCCAAGGCACCATCGACGAAATGCTGCTGCGCCTGGCCCGCGCCTTCTCCCGCGTACGTACCGCGCAGGTGCAATGCCGCAAGGGTATTGCCGTCTGACCCAGTCCGTCGCCTTTTCCTGAACCTGATTCCGAACCGTCTCGCGGTATAACGCATCGCCCTGTGCCTGACTCTTTTGGCACGGGGTGTTTTTGTCTGGGCGTTATTGCGAGGGGCCTTCCCGGTACCGGCAGGGCTGTTGCCTTTGGGCGGAAAGAGCCTCAATGGAATTGAATTTGTGTACCACCTGGTGGTACGTTTATGGAGAAGGATTTCCATGCGATACAGGGTTTTCAAAACCAGGGGATTCGCTGCCAGCGCCAGAAAGGCAAAGATCGACGATGCCGAACTGGTGTTGGCAATAGGCGCGGTGATCAGGGGGCAGGCCGATAATCTGGGAGGCGGGGTGTGGAAAAAGCGCCTGAACGAAAATCACCATCGCTCCATCGTCCTGGCCCGGGGCGGGTGTTACTGGATTTTCCAGTTCCTGTTCGCCAAGAGTGACCAGAGCAACATCAGCCAGCAGGAACTCAAGAGTTTCAAGGCCCTGGCGAAGGCCTACGAAAACCTGAGCAGCCGGCAGATCCGGCAGTTGCTGGATATGAGAGAGTTTGTGGAGATAGCGTATGAGCAAGCGGTATAAATCCGAGGCCCTGGCCTCGGTTCACGAGTCGGCCAGCGCCCTGCATGCGATTGGCGCGATCAGCAAGGCGACCCTGCGTGACTTCGACGAGTCGTGCCTGGCATCGGTGCCCGACGAGATCGCACCCGAACAGATCAAGTCGCTGCGCGAGCGTAACCATGTCAGCCAGCCGGTGTTCGCCCGCTACCTGAACACCAGCGTATCGACGGTCAAGCAGTGGGAAGCGGGCGACAAGCAGCCCAGCGGCATGGCGCTCAAGCTGTTGAGCATCGTCCAGAAGCACGGCTTGCAGATACTCGCCTGAGCCCCTTGGTGCGCTGGGCGCCGAGGGTCAGCCCTTGGCGATCAGGCGCGAGTTACGCTCGTTGCGAAACACCAATTGCTCGATGGCCGGGCCAGCCTGGTTGGCTTCTTCGCGGGCTTGCAGGATCACCTCGTGGTGATGGGATTTGGCGCAGACCGGGTCGGCGTTGCTGGCGTCGCCGGTGAGCATGAAGGCCTGGCAGCGGCAGCCGCCGAAGTCCTTCTCCTTCTCATCACAGGAGCGGCACGGTTCGGGCATCCATTCATAACCGCGAAAACGGTTGAAGCCGAACGAGTCGTACCAGATATGTTGCAGGCTGTGATCGCGTACATTGGGGAACTGCACCGGCAATTGCCGGGCACCATGGCAGGGTAGTGCGGTGCCGTCTGGCGTAACGGTGAGGAACAGGCTGCCCCAGCCATTCATGCATGCTTTCGGGCGTTCCTCGTAGTAGTCCGGGGTGACGAAGATCAGCTTGCACGGGTTGCCCTCGGCCTGCAGCCGGGCGCGGTATTCATTGGTGATGCGCTCGGCACGCTGCAATTGCTCTCGGGTCGGCAGCAGGCCCTGGCGGTTGAGCTGTGCCCAGCCGTAGAACTGGCAGGTGGCAAGTTCGACGAAGTCCGCTTCCAGAGCCAGGCACAGCTCGATGATGCGGTCGATCCTGTCGATGTTGTGCCGATGGGTGACGAAGTTCAGCACCATCGGATAGCCGTGGGCCTTCACCGCCCTGGCCATCTCCAGCTTCTGCGCGAAGGCTTTCTTTGAACCGGCCAGCAGGTTGTTCACCTGTTCGTCGCTGGCCTGGAAGCTGATCTGGATGTGATCCAGGCCGGCCTGCTTGAAGTCGCTGATCTTCTGCTCGGTCAGGCCGATGCCTGAGGTGATCAGGTTGGTGTAGAAACCCAGCCGGCGAGCTTCGGCGATCAGTTCGACGAGGTCCTGGCGCACCAGCGGTTCGCCGCCGGAAAAACCCAGTTGGGCCGCGCCCATTTCCCGTGCCTCGCGCAACACCTTGAACCACTGTTCGGTGCTCAACTCCTGGCCCTGCTGGGCGAAATCCAGCGGGTTGGAGCAGTACGGGCATTGCAGCGGGCAACGGTAGGTCAGTTCGGCGAGCAGCCACAGTGGCAGGCCGACTTCCGGTTTGGGCGGCAGGTTGGAATCAGGCCAGTTCGATCCAGTGCTCTGCACGGGCGACCTCCATGAACTGCTCGATATCCTCTCCGAGTTCGGGGACGTCGGCGAACTGCTGCTGCAGCTCGGCGATGATTGCCGCGACATCGCGTTGGCCGTCGATCAGGCCGCCAATCAGCGCCGCGCTCTCGTTGAGCTTGATCATGCCCTCCGGGTACAGCAGCACATGGCCCTTTTGCGCCGGTTCGTACTGGAAGCGGTAGCCAGGGCGCCATTTCGGCGTCATGCCGCGATCGAAGCTCATAGGGGAATTCCTCGGTGCCAGACCCGCTGGTCGGTCACGCTGTGGTAAGGCGGTCGGTTCAGTTCGTAGGCCATGCTCATGGCATCGAGCATGCTCCAGAGGATGTCCAGTTTGAACTGGAGAATTTCCAGCATGCGTTGCTGGCCTTCGTAGGTAGTGTAGTGCTGCAGGGTGATCTCCAGCCCGTGCTCGACATCGCGCCGGGCCTGACCGAGGCGCGTGCGGAAATATTCGTAGCCGGCCGGATCGATCCACGGGTAATGCTGTGGCCAGCTATCCAGACGCGACTGGTGGATCTGTGGCGCGAACAGCTCGGTCAGAGAACTGCTGGCGGCTTCCTGCCAACTGGCCCGGCGGGCGAAGTTGACGTAGGCGTCCACGGCGAAACGCACGCCGGGCAATACCAGTTCCTGGGAGCGCAGTTGGTCGGGATCGAGGCCGACGGCCTGGCCCAGGCGCAACCAGGCCTCGATGCCACCGTCCTCGCCGGGGGCCCCGTCATGGTCGAGCAGGCGCTGGATCCACTCGCGACGAATTTCCCGATCCGGGCAGTTGGCCAGGATCGCCGCGTCCTTGAGGGGAATGTTGACCTGGTAATAAAAACGGTTGGCGACCCAGCCCTGGATCTGTTCGCGGGTGGCACGACCTTCATACATCGCCACATGGTAGGGGTGATAAATATGGTAGTAGGCGCCCTTGGCACGCAGCGCCTGCTCGAATTCGGCGCGGGACAGCGGGGTGTCGCTCATTCGTTGGTGCTCCTACAGCTCGATGCTCATGCCGTCGTAGGCGACTTCGACATTGCGCCGCTGCAGTTCGGCACGTTGCGCAGAATCTTCGTCGAGGATCGGGTTGGTGTTGTTGATATGGATAAGGACCTTGCGCTGTGCCGGGAGTTGCTCCAGCACTTCGAGCATGCCGCCGGGGCCGTTCTGTGCCAGGTGGCCCATTTCCCGACCGGTGCGGGTGCCGACGCCACGCTGCTGCATTTCGTCGTCGTCCCACAGGGTGCCATCCACCAGCAGACAGTCGCTCTGGGCCATGACTTGCAACAGCGGGGCGTCGACCTTGCCCAGACCCGGGGCATAGAACAGCTTGCCGCCGGTGCGCAGGTCTTCGATGAGCAGGCCGATGTTGTCACCCGGGTGCGGGTCAAAGCGATGTGGCGAGTAGGGTGGCGCGGCGCTGCGCAGCGGCAGCGGGGTGAACAGCAGGTTGGGGCAGGCGGGGATGGTGAAGCGGCCTTCGAGTTCGATGCGTTGCCAGTCGAGGCCGCCGTTCCAGTGGGTCAGCATGTTGAACAGTGGGAAGCCCGTGCTCAGGTCTTCCTTGACCATGTCGGTGCACCAGACCTCGTGCGGGCAGCCTTCGCGCAGGCTGAGCAGGCCGGTGGTGTGGTCGATCTGACTGTCCATCAGGATGATCGCGCGGATACCGGTATCGCGCAGGGCGCGGCCTGGCTGCAGGGGGGCGAAGCTCTGGAGTTGGGCGCGGATATCCGGCGAGGCGTTGCACAGTATCCAGTTCACGCCGTCGTCGGAGAGGGCGATGGACGATTGGGTGCGCGCCGTTGCCCGCAGGCTGCCGGCGCGGAACCCCGCACAGTTGGCGCAGTTGCAGTTCCATTGGGGAAAGCCGCCGCCGGCGGCGGAACCGAGAATCTGGACGAACATGACGCTGTCACTCACACAAGGACTGAAAATGAAAACGCCCCGGCGAGCCGAGGCGTTGCTCTGCATACCGCCGGATCAACGGTTGGCGAAGTACATGGTGACTTCGAAGCCGATGCGCAGGTCGGTGTAGGCGGGTTTGGTCCAGGACATGAGTGACTCCTTCGGTTGGGTGGATGGGTATCTCTACATATAGTCCACCTCCAACGGGAGATGTTCCAATACTTAGCAAGCTAATGTTACTGAATCTTACCGGCTGAGTGGACCGTTTTCTTGGAGAAAGCTCATTGCAGTCTGGGTAATGATCCGCTCGCCGTCTGCCAGCCCGGTTGCACTGCGGGGCCGTTGGCCAGGCACAGCCAGCCACCTGCGGCCTGATTGAGTTGCCTGGCGGCCGTTTGCAGTTGCTCGCGTTCCAGGCATCGAATGGCCGAGGCAAGTTGCTCGAGGTAATCCGACGAGTGGTTGGCCAGATGCGCCTGCCAGAGCAGTTCGGCAGCTTGGGCAAGGGGCAGGTCCGCCAGCTTGAACTGTGCGGCCAAGGCTTCGCGCTGGGCCTGCCAGGCGCCTTCATCCAGGCTGTCGATCCGTTCGGGCAGGCTCGCCAGGAATGCTTCGAAGTGCCCCAGCAATTCCGGGAGCGATGCACCGGGAGACTGCACGCCGAGCAACAGGCCGGTCCGGCCCTGGAGCTGACGGACACTGCTGAACACCGCGTAGCCCAACTGTAGTTCGACCCGTAGGCGTTGGTAGAACGGAGCCTGGATCAGTTGGCCGAGTGCTCGCCAGCCGGCCTCATCGACTCTACTGTCGCTGGCGGTTGGGCAGAACAGCAACAGGGCCTGTTCGGCCGTGTCGCAGGGGATGGTTTGCCAGCGCTTTTCGCCAGGTGTCACCGGCAGTGTGGGAGCTTGCCGTGTCGGGTTGCCGGGCGCGCGGTTCAGGGCATTGTTGAGGGCCGGTTGGGCGGCTGCCGGAAAACCCAGGGCCATGCCTTGCCATTTTGTATCGGCCCAGAGATTGCCCAGTCGCTCGGCATCCCAGGCGGGTGTGGTGGCATCGGCCGGTTGTGCCTGCTCGGATAGCTGCCTGAGCAACTCGCGGATGGGAATCAGCGGCTTGGGCTGCTCAAGCGGAGCTTGCCAGCAGGTGTCGGCCGGGTGGGTCAGGCAGCGCAGCGCCTGTTCGAGAATCGCCGGAATCGGTTCGCGCCAGCCGATGAGCTGCAGTTGCCAGGCATTCGCCTGAACTGTGAACGACAGCTCCACGCCGGCCTGGCGTGCCTGGGTCCGCAGAGGGTTCAGGCTCTGGTTCAGTCGCGCCTGCAGAGGATAGCTATCGCTCGGGTTGTCCAGTTGCCAGCGCAAGTAGACCGCTGCTTCGCCGCTGTCGTCCGTCGGCAACTCGGTGTGGGTGATGGCGGACAAGTCCCGGCGCTTGTGCAGGCGGTCCTGGGCGAAGGTGCGCAGCCCGCGGTGGGCGCTGGTCTGTCCGCGAATCAGGCCCGGATGCTCGGCGGGCGCGCTGGAACGCAGGAAGGGGTTGGCCGCAGGCAGCCGCCAGGACTCGGTGAAATTATCCACAGGCTGGGTCTGGCTCAGCAGGGCCTTGAGGGCCAAAAGCGCGGCTTGCGAGAGTTCTGGCGAGTCGTCGGTGGCGTCCCGTCGTGCCTGTTCCAGGGCGCTGCTGCTGCGGATCTTGCGGTTCTGCAGCAGGCGATATTCGCGGCGCAGCCCTGGCCAGTCGGCGTGGCTGGCGAAGAAGGCCAGCCATTGTTCGAGTAGCGCGCTGATCGCGGCGCCCTGGTGGGCGCCCAGCGGCGTCAGTGCACATTCGATTCGCACAAGCGCTTGCCCGGCGAACTGATAGAGCGGCGTGGCATTCAGCGAGCTTATCCACAGGCGTTCATGCAAGGCTGCCGAGAGTCCGCCGGGCTGACTGTCGTTGAGCCAGGTACAGAGAAAGTCCAACGCCTGCCGGGCGCCTTCGGGCAGGTCTTCCCAGCCCAGGAGCAGGTCGAGCTGTTGGGCGTCAGCCTGTTGATAACGTCTGCTGTGATGTTCGAACAGCATCGGTGGTGTCTTCCGGGCGATCGCCGTGCCGGGCCGCAGGTCGGCGGTCAGGGTTTGCGCCAGGGTTTTCAACTCCTCCAGCGACTGCGGGCCGACCAGGCTCAGGGTCATTTGTCCGGTCTGGTAGAAGTCCTGGTAAAACTCTCGCAGCGCCTGTTGGAACGCTGGCTCTTCGACCTGCAGGCTGGCGCGATTGCCGGCATGCACGCCGCGCAGCGGATGGTCTGCGGATAACCCGGCGTAGAGTTGGAATTGTCGTTGGGCCACGGCGTCGCGCGACCAGGCGAGGTACTCCGCTTCCAGTACCTCGCGTTCGCGCCGCTGTTCATCCACTGCCAGGCGTGCCCGGGCGAGCATATCGCACAGACGCTCAAGTCCACCGGCGAAGGCCTGGGGGGGCAGTTCGAAGAAGAATTCGGTGCTGCGTTCACGGGTCTGCGCATTCACCTGGCCGCCATGGCGTTGGACGTAGGCCATCAGCCCATCGGCAGCAGCAAAGCGTTCGGTGCCGAGGAACACCAGGTGTTCGAGGAAGTGCGCCAGCCCCGGCCAGGCCAGCGGAGCGTCGTGGCTGCCTGCCGCAACCCGTAAAGCCGCCGAGCACCGTTTCAGGTGGGGCGCATGGCGCAGCGAGACCCGCAGGCCATTGGCCAGGGTCATGCATTGGGGGGCGTGGGCGATGGGCGCAGGCATGGACACTTCCGTTTCAGAGAAGCGCCCATGCTAGCGGATAACGCCGGGTCAGTCCCGGCCGAGGTGGCGGTAGAGCGCGGGGCGCCGGTCCAGCAGATAGCGGTTGCTGGCACGCGATTTCAGCATCGAGACGCGATCGAGGGTGCCGATGATCAGCGCTTCATCCAGGCCCGCGTGGGCGATGCGGCTGCCGTCCGGAGCGGCGATGCTGCTCTGGCCGCAATAGTGGATGTCGTCTTCGTGACCGCAGTAGTTGGCATAGGCCACGTAACACTGGTTCTCGAACGCGCGGGCACGGATGGTCACGTCGGCGACAAAGTCGAACGGCACCATGTTGGCGGTGGGCACCAGGATCAGCTCGGCCCCGGCCAGGGCCAGACGGCGGGTGGTTTCCGGGAACTCCACGTCGTAGCAGATCAGCAATCCGAGCTTCCAGCCATTGAGTTCGACCACCGGGAACTCGTCCGGCCCGGCGCTGAACATCGAGTGATCGAGATCGCCGAACAGATGGGTCTTGCGGTAATTGCACAGGCTGTTGCCCTGGGCGTCGATCAACTGTACGGCGTTGTAGAGGCTGCCATCCTCGGCACGCTCCGGATAACCGTAGACGATGGCGATGTTCGAGGCCTTGGCCAACGCCGCGATGTGCTGCGCCGCCGCGCCGTCGCGGGGTTGCGCCAGCGCTGCGACCGCCTCGAGGCCGATGTTGTAGCCGGTCAGGAACATTTCCGGCAGCACCAGTACATCGGCGCCATGGGCTTCGCTCAGCAGGTGCTGCAATCGTTGCAGGTTGCCCGCCACGTCCAGGGGCAGCGGCGGGCATTGGTAAAGCGCTACGCGCATGGGTGCGACTCCATTCAGTCGGCCAGGGCGATCGGGCCGATTTCGGCGAAGACATCGCCCGGACCTGGGTTCTCGGCATGGGTGTGGCCGCCGAAGTGATTCATGATGCCCCACACTGCGTTGAGCGAGGTCTGGACCGCGCCTTCGACCCAGGCCGGCGTCCAGGACACATCGTCACCGGCGATGAAAATACCGCGCTGTTCAGCCGGCATGTCGGCCTGCATGAAGTGTGCGTACATCCGCTGGTTGTAGCGGTAATGGCCGGGCAGCGCACCCTTGAAGGCACCGAGGAAATGCGGGTCGGCCTCCCAGGACACGGTGATCGGGTCGCCGATGATACGCGCGGCGATGTCCACTTTCGGGTAGATCTTCTTCAGTGCGTCCAGCGCCAGCTTGACCCGCTTGTCGATAGGCTGCGGGAGCATTTTCAGCGCGTCGCTCATCCACGAGTAGGACAGGCAGATCACCCCCGGCTTGTCGTCGCCGTTGTCGAACAGGTAGGTGCCGCGCGTCAGGCGATCGGTGAGGGTCATGCTCATCAGGTCGCGACCGGTCTCTGGGTCCTTGTCCTTCCAGAACGGTCGGTCGACCATGACGAAGGTCTTCGATGACTGCATGTAGCGGGTGCGGTCGAGGGCCATCCACATCTTCTGCGAAAACAGCGATTCCTCGCACTCGATCTGGGTGGTCAGCAGCCAGCTCTGGCAGGTGGTGAGCACGGCGGCGTAGTGGCGGGTGTCGCCCCAGTTGTCGGTCACGGCGAAGCGCCCGTCGGCGGCACGGGCAATGCGTTTCACCCCGGTGCGTGGTGCGCCGTGGTGCAGTGAACTGAGGCTGGTGCCGGCCGGCCAGTGGGCGCAGCGCTCGGGGACATGGCGCCAGATGCCCAGCGGCACCTGCACGACGCCGCCGACCACCAGGTGCTGGTGATCGTCGCAGTTGGTCATGACCACGCGGAAGATTTCCAGCATCGAGTTGGGGAAGTCCGAGTCCCAGCCGCCGGTACCGAAACCGACCTGGCCAAACACTTCGCGGTGATGGAAGGACAGCTTGGCGAAGGCTTTCGAGGTGGCGACGAAGTCATAGAAGGTGCGGTCGTCCCACAGTGGCACCAGGGTGTTCCACAGTTCTTTCAGGCGCGGTACATCGCGGTCGCGGATGGCCTGCTGGATATCGCCGAAACGCGAGCCGTCCTCCAGGGCATCGGCCCAGGCGTCGGCGACTTCCTGGAACAACGCCGGCAGGTCGGCGAGCTTTTCCGCGTAGTGGGTTTGCCCTTCGAGGTCGATCACCGTGCTGCCGGAGGCTGGGGTCAGCGGGTTGGGGAAGGGTTTGGTTTCCAGGCCGAGCTTGTCGACATAGTGATAGAACGCAGTGGACGAGACCGGAAAGCGCATCCCGCCCAGCTCGGCGATGATGCCCTTGGCGCCTTCGAACTCCTGGGAGCGCAGGCGGCCGCCCATCTTCGAGGCTTCGTATACCACTGGCTTGAGGCCCAGCTTCATCAATTCGTAGGCGGCTACCAGTCCCGCGATACCGGCGCCGACGATGGCGACTTCGGCGCCATGGTTTTCCACAGGAATACTGCCCAGTCCGGCCGGGTGCTCGATCCAGTCATCAAAGGCGAAAGGAAAGTCGGGGCCGAAAATGGTCACCGGTTTTTTACCGTCGACTGGGTGGCGATTCTTCTTGTTCATGGCGGACCTTGCTGGCGACCCCTGCCGGAAACGTTACCCGACAGAAGTATAATTAGGAAAAGACTGACGCCATTGTAGGCAGCGGGGAGTACGTAAATAAGACGCAGAGTGTCGTCGTTTTGCTGGTCTTCGATGCTTTATGACGAGAGCATTGGCTATTGTGTAGCAGGGGTGTCGACCCATTCGCGGGCTGGCCTGCTCCCACAGGGTTGATGTCGTATGCAAGACTTTGGTTTGAGCCGGCCCCTTGTGGGAGCGGGCTTGCTCGCGAATGTGGGCGTCAGGGAAGAAACAAAAACAGGAACCGGATTAGAGCGGTTGGCCTCGATCCACCTTGCTACTGAGAATGATCGAGGTTGTGGTCTTCTCAACGCCCTCGACGCTGCCGATCTGGTCGAGCAACTGATCCAGTTGCTCCGGCGAATCACTGCGCAACCATGCCACGTAGTCGAATTCCCCGCTCACCGCACAGAGCTGCTGGATCTGCGCCATGGCGCTGAGCCTGCGCACCACATCCTTGCCGGAGCGCGGCTGCACCGTGATCCCGACATAGGCCTGCAAGCCGCCATCGACCACCCGCTGGCCGAGACGAACGCCATAACCGGTAATCACCTTGGCCTTTTCCAGCCGTGCCAGCCGCGAGGTCACCGTCGTGCGGGCGATGCCCAACTGCCGAGCGAGCATCGCCACGCTTTCGCGGGCATTGATCTGCAAAGCAGCGATCAGTTGTCGGTCGATTTCGTCGAGGGTGATACGGCTGTCAGGCACGGTGCTGCTCCGTCGGTGAGGCGTGCTCACATTATTGGTCGAGTTGATCCGCGGCGTGCAGGCCAGGGATCTGATAGCGAGTACTGCGCCCACCGCCGGGAAGGCGGATCAGGCAACCCTTTTCCAGCAAGTCGGTCAGATGGCGCGTTGCCGTGGCCTTACTGACCTTGGCGACCGCCTGATACTGCGCGGCGCTGATCCCGTTCGCGAAGCCTTTCTCGCCGCCATCGAGCAAGCGATTCAGTACCTTCAACTGCTCGGCCGAGAGCTGATGCTGACGATGCTGCTGCCAATACCGGGTCTTGATCAATACGCGATCTATCCGATGCTGGGCTTGTTCCAGACTGCGTAGCAAGGTTTGGAGAAACCACTGCAACCAGGCGGTGATATCCAGCGAGCCTTTCTGACTGCTTTCGAGTATCTGGTAATAGCCCTTGCGGTCTTCGAGGATGCTGGCGGACATCGCATAAAAGCGGATGGCCTGCTGCTCGGCCTGCGCCAGGGCCAGGTCGGTGAGGCTGCGGGTCAAACGGCCGTTGCCATCATCGAACGGATGCAGCGTCACAAACCAGAAGTGGGCGATGGCGGCACGTAGGAGTGGATGCAGTGTGTTATCCGTTTGGCTGATGTTGAACCACTGGATAAAGGTCAGCAATTCCTGGTCGAGCTTGTTACGCGGTGGCGCCTCGAAGTGCACGACTGGCCGATCGAGCCGCCCAGAGACGACTTGCATCGGCTCGTCACCCCGCAACTTGCCCAGACTGATACGCGCTATCAAAGGACCTTCGTCAGCAGGAAAAAGCAATGTGTGCCAATGCAGCAGGCGTTCCAGGCTCAGTGGTTGTGCGTGGTGCTGGGTCGCATCCAGAAGCAACTCGGCCAGACCTTCGCTGCGCGGACTGACCTGATGATCCGCAGCCAGCCCCAGGCGTCTTGCGAGCGAGGAGCGGACCGAGCCGGCATTCAACTGCTCGCCCTCGATAGCCGAGGAGGTGATGATGTTTTGCAGCAGGGCATCCAGTTCGTTCTGTGCGCTGCTGTCTCTGTCGATAGCGCGAGCCATGCCGAGCAAGCGCCCCTGGGCCTTACTGCATGCCAGCAGGTCGGGAGCCAGAGCTTCGGCTTGCCAGCTGAAATTGGGCCAGTCGGACTGCTGCCAGATCCAGTAGGGAATGTTGGTCATTAGCGTCTCGGCGGATGCGTGAGCCGAATAAAAAGGCTATTCGGCTCATTTTGTGAGCCGATTGTGCGAGTTATTCGGCTTAGCGTCCAGTTGTGGCTTATTCACGGACGCTTCTTTTTCTGCGGGCTAGTTGGGAAATCAGAGCGTTTTTTTAGCGGCTTTTCCTACGGTATTTGCGTTGATCGCACCCGTTTAGGCGCCTAGTGTTGGACTATCGCTGCAAAATCAGCGATGCGGACTGGACACCCGTGGCTTATTTAGGATTAATCGCACAACGCCGTGAGAACGGTGCCGTTGTGCCCGCGATATGGCGGGCTGTGCGCGGGACACTTTGTGTGTGCCGGGTCCTAATCCCCCGGTTTGTCCACCCGCGTACAATTCGCCACCCCTTTCACTGGACAAGAGAAAACTGGCGAACTCCTCTCAGTAATTCGGAAGGAGTTTTACTCGTGACCAAAAAAATTACGCCCGATCCGCCACCTTGCCGCACATCCAGTCTTTCTGAAAAAGGCGATTATTTACGCAGCGTCATGCGTAACGCCTGATCAGATCAACTCAGACCCACCACCGCCGCTTCTGCTCGATAGCCTCGTCAGCACCGCTTTCGATCCCGCCGCCTCCGGCTCTGCTCAACAGCCTTTGTTTGTTGTTCAGTCGGGCATTACTGCCAGAGTCGCGCTAGCCCATGTGTCGGATCTGCTCAAAATCGCTGAGTTGAATGGCGACGAGATCGGTCCGCGCCTCTATGGTATCGATCGGGATCTGTTCATCGGTGTGATGCACTCGCTTGAGTTGTCGCGAGCCGTGGTGGATTCCCTTCTGGCCTCCGGTGAGCCGCAGCCGTCAGTCTAAAACTGTGCCAGTAACTGTCAGTCAAATCGGCGGTTACTGGCGTGTGGGTTACGTTTTGTTGCTACTTGCCCTCTTCAAACCGCCTTGCTTCGCGGTCACCATTGCGCAATACTCAGTCCAACAACTAACCCTCATGACCGGTGTGGCTTGACCATCTGGTTGGAGGGGAAAAAAGCCGGCGCAAGCCGGTTTTTTCGTTTCCGGAGTACGGAAATGCAAGGGAAACCAGTTCTAGAGTCTCTACGCACCCGCATCTATTATTGACGGATACAACTTTTACTACGGCTGTTTGCTCACTGGAAGCGAAAGCACATCAACGCACAGGAGCTAGCCGACTGCCAGTTACCCCGAGTGATTCCAGGCCGAAAGCCGACTATCAAACCTGAATCCTGGTACGGCCAGCCAGCGTTGTTGCAGGAGATTCTGGCGCTGGCAATTCCCGTACGTGGTAGTAAGGCCGCAGTGTTCAAATGGATGGAGCAACCCAACCAGTACCTGGATGGGGAGCGTCCGATAGGTAAGCGTCCGCCCAACTCACCTTGCGTAAGTTAGGCAGGCACCCACTGATGCGGCAGCAACTGCCCGATCTCACTGGCCCGCTGTGTCGGCAGCCGCGCCAGCACATCTTTGAGATAGGCATACGGATCATGCCCATTCATGCGTGCCGACTGGATCAGGCTCATGATTGCAGCCGCCCGTTTACCACTGCGCAGCGACCCGGCAAACAGCCAGTTCGAGCGCCCGAGTGCCCATGGCCGTATCTGGTTCTCGACCTGATTGTTATCGATCGGCACAGCTCCATCGTCCAGGTAGCGCGTCAGCGCTACCCAGCGTTTCAGGCTGTAGTCGAGGGCTTTGGCCGTGGCTGATCCGTTGGGCACCAAGTCGCGCTGGGCCAACATCCAGTCATGCAGTTTTTTGAAGATCGGTACCGCCATTTCCTGACGTATTCGCCAACGATCTTCATCACTCATGTCCCGCGCTTGGCGCTCGACTTCGTACAAGCCGCTGATCGAGTGCAGCGCTTGTTCGGCCAACTGACTTTTGTTCGCAACATGCAGGTCGAAAAACTTGCGACGGGCGTGGGCCATGCAGCCGATTTCAGTGATGCCTTGCTCAAAACCTGCTTTGTAGCCAGCGAAGTCATCGCAGACCAACTTGCCGTTCCAGTCGCCCAGGAAGTTGCGCGCATGTTCGCCTGCACGGCTTGGGCTGAAATCGTAAACCACAGCTTTGAGCGCCGAAAACGGCGTCGTGCTGTAGGCCCAGACATAGGCTCGGTGGGTTTTCTTCTCACCCGGCGCAAGCATTTGCACCGGTGTTTCATCAGCGTGAATCACACCTTGGTTCAGCACGGCTTCACGCAGTGCATCGACAAGCGGCTGGAGCCGCACACCGGTTTGTCCGACCCACTGGGCCAAGGTCGAGCGAGCGATTGCCAGCCCGGCGCGGCCAAAAATTTTCTCCTGCCGGTACAGCGGCAAGTGATCGGCAAACTTGGCCACCATTACGTGGGCCAGCAAGCCTGCGGTCGGGATACCTTTGTCGATAACCTGCGCTGGCACCGGCGCTTGGATCAGTGTTTCGCACTGACGGCAGGCCCATTTACCACGTACATGCTGCTCGACGGTAAACACGCCTGGCGTGTAATCCAGCTTCTCGCTAACGTCTTCGCCGATGCGTTGAAGTTGGCAGCCACAAGCGCACTGAGTGTTTTCCGGTTCGTGACGAATCACCGTGCGTGGAAACTGCGGTGGCAATGGCGCACGTTTGGGGGATTGCCGTGGCTCGGCCTGTGACGAAGCTGGGAGGAGCTGTTTCAGCTCTGCCTCGATAGCTTCAAGGTCTGTATCGAGCAGGTCATCCAGCAAGCTGCCTTGCGCCGGACTGATTTGCTCGCTGCGCTTGGCAAACTTGTGGCGTTTGAGCAGGGCAATTTCGTAAGTGAGCTGCTCGATGATGGTTTCATCGTTCTGGATCTTTCTGCTCATCGCCTCGACTTGGGACTGCAACTGCAACGCCTGTGCCGCCAAGGCACGAAGCTGTTCCGGGGTCATCTGGTCGAGGTTGGGCGAGAAAGTCATGCCACCGATTGTGCCAGAGCAGGCCCGAAACGACGATAAGCAGACCGGTCAAATGGCCGGCGATTACAGCATGCTGATCACGCCACCCGCGCCGACTCGCTGCCACGGCAAACCCAGTACCAACGCCTGGAGTTGTTCGCTGTCGAGTTCGACCTCGCAGCCGTGGCGAATGCCGGGCCAGTGAAACTTGCCTTGATTCAGGCGCCGCGCGGCAAGCCAGACGCCCACACCATCATGCACCAGCACCTTCATCCGGTTAGCCCGGCGATTGGTGAACAGATAAGCGCAGTGCGGCTTCGCCGCACCGAACACCGCTATCACCCGGGCTAATGCGGTTTCGGTACCGGCGCGCATATCCATCGGCTCGGTGGCCAGCCAGATCGCATTGATGCGGATCATTGGGCCACAGCCCGTATAAATTGCGCGCAGCCCTCGGGATCTGAGGTTGGCCATTTCACTGTGATCACTTGGCCGGCCATGGGCAACTCGATGATCACTGACGCTTCGGCTGGCCGTTTAGGTGCGGCTTTTAGCGGAACGAATGCCGGTAGTGAAGTCGCTGCAGGCTGGTCTCGATAGAGCGGCATCCATTTGCGGATGACATTGGCATTGATGCCGTGGCTGATGGCAACACTCGACACGGTTGCCCCTGGTTGCAGGCATTCCTGAACGACCTGGGCTTTGAACGGTTTCGGATAAGAGCTTCGTTGGCGCATGAAAATCCTGGCGATAAGGGTGATTGCGTCCGCTTAAAAATACGCGGACACCATCGCCCTTAATGCTGGAGTTCGGAAGGTGAGTTCGCCGTACGCTTACGGAGATTCTGGCGCTGGCAATTTCCGTACGTGGTAGTAAGGCCGCAGTGTTCAAATGGATGGAGCAACCCAACCAGTACCTGGATGGGGAGCGTCCGATAGAGCTGGCAGAAACAGTCGAAGGTGCTAATCAGGTGTTGGCATACATTCGGAATTGGATTGTGCAACACGCACCTGGCGGTGGGCAGACATTGACCGTGGGATTACCGGCGTTTTTGGAGAGAACGCCTGAATAGAGCTGGGTCATCGTCAGTCTGTCAAAACATGCAAACCAGAAACGCAAAAGCCGCGCAATGCGCGGCTTTGAAGTTGGTGGGCCCACACGGACTCGAACCGTGGACCAAAGGATTATGAGTCCTCTGCTCTAACCGACTGAGCTATAGGCCCTCAGTTGGCCGCGGATTATAACGATGGTTTCTCTCCTGTGCTATCCGAAAACTCCGAAAGCGTCATATGAAGGAAGGTCGCGGCAAATTCGTCGGCCGCCAGCGGCAGGCTGACGATGTAGCCCTGGATCTGTTCGCAGCCTTCGGCCGCCAGGAATTCCTGCTGCGCCAGGCTCTCCACACCCTCGGCGATCACGGTGAATTGCATGCTGCGGCCCAGGGCGATGATGGCGCGGACGATGGCGACGTCGTGAGGATCGTCCGGCAGGCCGCGGACAAAGGACTGGTCGATCTTGAGTACATCCAGCGGCAGGCGCTTGAGGTAGCTCAGCGATGAGTAGCCGGTGCCGAAGTCGTCGATGGCCAGTTGCACGCCCAGGCGCTTGAGTTGGTGCAGCACCTCCAGGGCTTCTTCGGTCTGGCTCATGATGAAGTTTTCGGTGATTTCCAGTTGCAGGCGCTCGGGGCGCAGGTGGTTGTCCCTCAGCAATTGTTCGATGCGCGCCAGCAGGTTCGGTTGGCGCAATTGCGCGCCGGCGAGGTTGACCGAGAGTGCGCCGAAGTCGCCGTAACGGGCGGTCCAGCGCTGCATCTGGCGACAGGCTCGTTCCAGTACCCAGTCGCCGAGCTGAAGGATCATGCCGTTGTCTTCCGCCAGCGGTATGAAGTGTTCGGGCGGTACGTCGCCAAAGGTTGGATTGCGCCAGCGGATCAGTGCCTCGGCGCCCAGCAGGCTGCCGGTTTCGAGACTGATCTTGGGTTGGTAATAGAGTTGCAGTTCCTGGCGCTCGATGGCGCGGCGCAGTTCGTGTTCCAGCGCCACTCGCTCGCTGGCCTGGGCGGTGAGGTCGCGGGTGTAGCTTTCGACCCGGTTGCGGCCCTTGGCCTTGGAACGGTACATCGCAGCGTCGGCGTTCTTGACCAGGGTAGCGACGTCGTTGCCGTCCCTGGGGTAAAGGCTGCTGCCGATACTGGCGCTGATGAAGAACTCGTGTTCGCCGGCCTGGAAGGGCGCGCTGAAGCAGTCCAGCAGCTTGTTGGCCAGGTGCTCGGCGTCGCTGGGTTGGTGCAGCCCGGGCAGCAGGATGATGAACTCGTCGCCGCCCAGACGGGCCACGGTATCGATATCCCGCAACTGTTCCTTGAGACGCTGGGCAATGCCCTTGAGCAGCAGGTCGCCGACCGGGTGACCGAGGCTGTCGTTGATATGTTTGAAGCGATCCAGGTCGAGAAACAGCACCGCGCCCTGGCCGCCATTCTCCGGTTGGCTATCCAGCGCGGCCTGTAGCCGACTTTCGAACAGCGTGCGGTTGGGCAGGCCGGTCAGCGGGTCGTGGTGGGCCTGGTAGTCGAGCCGGGCCTGGGCATGCTTGAGGCTGGAGATGTCGGCAAACACGGCGACGAAGTGGGTGATGACCTTGTCGCGGTTGCGTACGGCGCTGATGGTCAGCCAACTGGGGTAGAGTTCGCCGTTCTTGCGCCGGTTGCAGATCTCGCCCTGCCAGTGGCCTTCGGCGCTCAACTGGTACCACATGGCAATGTAGAAGGCGCTATCGTGCTGGCCCGAGGCGAGCAGGCGCGGCGTATTGCCCAGCGCCTCGGTTTCGCTGTAGCCGGTGATTTCAGTAAAGGCCCGATTGACCGCGCTGATGCGCTGCTGGGTGTCGGTGATCAGCACGCCTTCGGCGGTACTTTCGAAGACCGTGGCGGCCTGTTGCAGTTTTTCCTGCATCAGGTGGCGTTCGGTAATGTCCCGGGCGATGGTCAGCATGCAGTCTTCGCCGCCGATGGGCAGTGGCCGGCTGGAAACTTCACAGAGACGGACCTGCCCATCGCTGCGGCGAATATGGCACATTAAATCGCGGACGAAACCGTCGCGCTGCAGCACGTTGAGCATGTGCTTGCGTTCGTCGAGATTGACCCACAGGCCGAGGTCCAGCGTGGAGTGATCCAGCGAGCTGGCGCTGTTGTAGCCGGTAATGCGGCTGAAGCCCTCGTTGATCTCCAGCAGCAGGCCGTCGCGTTGACGGCTCAGTAGCATGCCGTCCGGGGAGGCATGGAAGGCCTTGGCGAATTTCTCTTCCGAGGTTTCCAGTTGCTGCTGGGTTTCCTTGAGTTGGCTGATATCACGGACCACGACCACCAGCGCGGGGGTGGTGTCGAGTTCGAAAGCCTCGGCAGAAATCAGGCCGGTGAACAGTTGTCCGTTGCTGCGGCGTAGCGGCATTTCCAGATTGCGGATATTGCCATTCTGCAGGCGTTGCAGGAGTCCTGGGCCAACCCCTTCGAGGCCCCAGATATTGAGTTCGGTGGCCGTGCGTCCGACGACCTGGGCGGCACTCAGGCCGATCTGTTTCTCGAAGGCTTCGTTGACTTCCAGCAGGCTGCCATCGCAAAGGCGGGCGATCACCAGAATGTCCGGGCATTGCTGGAATACCGAGGCAAATTTCTGTTCCGACAGGCGCAACGCTTCTTCGGTGCGCTTGGTTTCACTGATGTCGATCATCAGGCCGCGTATGAGCCGTTCCTCACCCTGTTCGATCAGGCTGACGATATCGCGGACCCAGAGGACTTGGCCGTCTGCGGTGATGACCCGGTAATCGAGGCTGTGGTCTCGGCCGGCCAGGACTTCATGGTCGAAGAAGGCGTGGGCGCGGGTCAGGTCGGCGGGGTGGGTGATGCTGCTCCAGAAGCCCGGTGTCAACCAGTGGGACAATGGGTAACCGAGCAGGGCTTCGGCGTGGGGCGAAACATAAATGTAGCTGTAATCGCTCATCCGCGCTTCCCAGGCGATCGCCGACAGGCTCTCCACCAGGCCGCGGTAGTGGTACTCGCTGCTGCGCAGTTCCCGTTCGAGGGCCACTCTTCGGGATATTTCCGAACTCAGGCGCCGGTTGATGCGGATCACTACCGCCAGCACGCTGACCAGCAACAGTAAGCCCGGCAGGCCGTAGCTGAGGATATCGGCCCAATACGAGGGGGCGGTCAGCACGTTACCGACCCAGTGCTTCTGGATGGCGTCGACTTCGGCGGGGCTCATGTCGGCCATGACCTTGTCGAGAATGCCCACCAGAATCTTCTGTTCCGGCGGTACGCCCATTGCCAGTTGGTAGCGATAGGGCGTTTCGCCGCTGACATACAAGCCATCGAGCTTGAGTTCGCGCTGGCTCCAGACCATGGACGCAAGATCGCCGACCACCGCATCGACTTCGTCGGTGGCCAGGGCCTGAAGGGTCGAACTGACGTTGGGCAGGACAACCAGGTTCAGGTCCGGATGATGCGTGCGCAACAGCTCGTGGGAGGCGTAGTTTTCGACCACGGCGACTTTCCGGCCATATAGCTCCTTCATGTTGCGCGGCTTGGCACCGCCTTCATGAGCCAGGATGACGATTGGAAAGTCCAGGTAAGGCCGGGTGAAGGCCAGATAGGCCAGACGCTCGGGCGTGGACATCACGCTGGGCAACAGGTCGAGCTGGTTGTCGCGCGCCTGTCGCAGCACGTCGCCCCAACTCATCGGCTCGGCGGGGGTGAGCTGGATGCCCAGGCGTTTTTCCACCAGCGCCATGTAGTCGGCGGACAACCCCTGATGGCGCCCGTCTTCGTCGCGAAACTCGAATGGCGGCCAGGAAGAGTCGATGCCCAGGCGCAGGTTCGGATGGGCCGCGAGCCAGCTACGTTCTTCATCGGTGAGACTTAACGCGCCAGCCGTTGCGGTCCAGTTAAGCAGCGTCAGCATGAGCAGGGCTGGCAGTCTGGGCATAACGGTCTCGTTATGGCACGGGGATTGATTCGAGTGTAGACGGGCTGTGGGGGAGGGGAGGCTTTTGTGCTGCGCTAAAAAGCAAAACCCCCGGCAGGCCGGGGGTTTTGTTTATCACTCGTCGAGGAAGGAGCGCAGATGCTCGCTTCGCGTCGGGTGACGCAGCTTGCGCAACGCCTTGGCTTCGATCTGACGAATCCGCTCGCGGGTCACGTCGAACTGCTTGCCGACTTCTTCGAGGGTGTGGTCGGTATTCATGTCGATACCGAAACGCATCCGCAGTACCTTGGCTTCACGGGCAGTGAGGCCGGACAGCACTTCGCGGGTAGCTTCCTTGAGGCTCTCTACGGTGGCGACATCGATAGGCGACTGCATGGTCGAGTCTTCGATGAAGTCACCCAGATGAGAGTCTTCGTCATCACCGATCGGCGTTTCCATGGAGATCGGCTCTTTGGCGATCTTCAATACCTTGCGGATCTTGTCCTCAGGCATTTCCATGCGTTCGCCCAGCTCTTCCGGCGTCGGTTCACGACCCATTTCCTGCAGCATCTGCCGGGAAATGCGGTTGAGCTTGTTGATGGTCTCGATCATGTGCACCGGAATACGGATGGTGCGGGCCTGGTCGGCGATCGAGCGAGTGATCGCCTGACGGATCCACCAGGTGGCATAGGTCGAGAACTTGTAGCCGCGACGGTATTCGAACTTGTCCACCGCTTTCATCAGACCGATGTTGCCTTCCTGGATCAGGTCGAGGAATTGCAGGCCACGGTTGGTGTACTTCTTGGCGATGGAGATCACCAGACGCAAGTTGGCTTCAACCATCTCTTTCTTCGCGCGGCGGGCCTTGGCCTCACCGATCGACATGCGACGGTTGATGTCCTTGATCTCGGCAATCGTCAGGCCGGTTTCGGCCTCGAGTGCGGTCAGCTTCTGCTGGCAACGGATGATGTCCGGCTGCAGACGGCCGATGGCTTCGGCGTATTTGCTCTTGCCTTTGGCCAGGGCGTCGGTCCAGCTTTCGTCGATTTCGTTGCCTGGGAACTGGCGCAGGAAATCGGCACGCGGCATGCGGGCATCACGCACGCACAGTTGCATGATGGCGCGTTCTTGCTGACGCAGACGCTCCAGAGCACTGCGAACACGCTCGACCAGGACTTCGAACTGCTTGGGAACCAGCTTGATCGGCATGAACAGCTCGGCCAGGAGCAGCAGCTCGGCGATGGTCGCCTTGTTGCCGCGACCGTGCTTTTTCAGCGCCTTGCGAGCGATTTCCAGCTGATCGGCGACGGCACCGAAACGCTGTGCGGCAACGATAGGGTCCGGGCCGCTTTCGACCTCGTCCTCGTCGTCGCTGTCGGACTCTTCGTCCTCGTCATCGGTGGCGTTTTCCTTGCCGGTCTTGGCATCGACCGGTGGCGGTACTTCGGCGGCAGGCAGCGCGATGCCGTCGTCCGGATCGATGTAACCGCTGAGAACGTCGGACAGACGGCCACCTTCGCTGGTGACGCGATTGTATTCGTCGAGGATGTAGTCAACCGTGCCAGGGAAGTGCGCGATTGCGCCCATCACTTCACGGATGCCCTCTTCGATACGCTTGGCGATTTCAATTTCGCCTTCACGTGTGAGCAGCTCTACCGTGCCCATTTCGCGCATGTACATGCGCACCGGGTCGGTAGTGCGACCGATGTCGGTTTCCACAGCCGCGAGCGCTGCAGCTGCTTCTTCGGCAGCGGCTTCGTCGGTATCGGCTTCGGCCAACAAAAGGGCATCCGCATCCGGAGCACTCTCGAATACGTTGATCCCCATGTCGTTGATCATGCGGATGATGTCTTCCACCTGTTCCGGATCTGAAATATCCTCCGGCAGGTGGTCGTTGACCTCCGCGTAAGTCAGGTAACCCTGCTCACGACCACGGCTGATCAACTCTTTGAGGCGAGACTGCTGTTGCGCTTTTCCGGACATAACACCCTATCCACTGAAGGTCTTGGCGGGCAAAAAACAAGCCGAGGATTATACCTGAGCTATGACCTCACGCGCCAGTTGAGGTCGGGTTTGATGCAGGAATATCGCGTTTGAGCAATTCGAGCAGCAGGGATTTTTCCTCGCTGCTCAAGTCGCTCTGTCGCGATTTCCTGATAAGTGTTTCCAGCTTTCGCTCGCGCTGGCGGGCTGACAAGCTAGTTATGGTGTCGAAAAACTGTTGTTCAAGGTTTTCTCCGTCAATCAGCCATTCCTTTTCCGCCAGGCGGGTCAGCAATCGGCCCTGTTCGGTGCCGTGCCAACGAGAAAGCATCTGAATTGAGCTTAGCTTAGGATTCTTCTGTGCGGCCTCAAGCAAGGCCACCAGTAACTGGGTCGTGCTGTTGTCTTCATCGGCGAAGTGACCCGCCGTCTCGACCTTGCCGGCCAGTTGCGGGTGGTGGATCAAGGTCCGCACCGCAGCTTGTATAGGAGGTTCGACGGGCGCCGGCACTCTCGGGGCACGTGGCTGGTCGCGATCGCCACCTCGTTTGCCATTCTTGTCCCAGGGTTTCTTGTCCCATTTCTTGCCGCCGGCCCCGGGTTTCTTCGGTGTCCATTCCTGCTGGGGCGCGTAGCTTTCCTGCGGCTGATGGTAATCGGAGTAGTCCGAATGGCCCGCGTAGTCCGGGGTGAAACCGTAGTCGATAGCCGGTTCGTAACTCGGTGGCATCTGCGTCGGAGCGCTTTGAGCCAGCTGGTTGACGGTTTCGTTGCTCAGGCCGGTGATTTCGGTCAGTCGCTGGCGCATCAGGGTGCGCAGGTTGGCCCCCGGCACCTTGTCGATCAGCGGCGCGGCGAGCGTGGCCATGTGGGCCTTGCCTTCCAGTGAGCGCGGGTCGGCCTCTTGCGTCAATTGCTGGAAGAAATAATCGGCCAGCGGTTGAGCATGCTGGTTGATTCGGGCGCGGAAGGCGTCGGTGCCTTCCGCGCGGATCAGGGTATCGGGGTCTTCGCCTTCCGGCAGGAACAGAAAGCGCGCCCGGCGGCCGTCCTGCAGGCTGCTCAGGGTCGCCTCCAGGGCGCGCCAGGCGGCGTTGCGACCGGCCTGGTCGCCGTCGAAGCAGAACAGCACGTTGGGCACCACCCGGAACAGGCGTTTCATGTGCTCTTCGCTGGTCGCGGTGCCCAGGGTCGCGACGGCGTTGCGCAGGCCTTGCTGGGCCAGCGCGATGACGTCCATGTAGCCCTCGACGACGATGATTTCGTCGAGGTTGCGGTTGTTCTTGCGTGCTTCGAACAGGCCGTAGAGTTCCTGGCCCTTGTGGAATACCGGGGTTTCCGGCGAGTTCAGGTACTTGGGCTTGTCGTCGCCGAGTACTCGGCCGCCGAAGGCGATGATACGACCGCGAGTGTCGCGGATGGGGAACATCACGCGATCGCGGAAGCGGTCGTAGCGTTTGCCGGTTTCGGCGTTCTCGATCAACAGGCCGGCGTCGATCATCGCTTTCTGTTGCAGGGTATCGCTGGACAGGTGCTTGAACAGGTTGTCCCAACCCGGTGGGGCGAAGCCCAGACCGAAGTCGCGGGCGATTTCGCCCGTCAGGCCGCGGCCCTTGAGGTAGTCCACGGCGGCCTTGCGGGCCGGGTGGCTCTTGAGCGCCTGGCGGTAGAAGTCGGCGGCGGCGGTCAGCAGCGGATAGAGCGGCGAGTCGGTCGGCTGGCGGGGCTTGCGCCCACGGCCGTTGTCTCTTTCCTCGCGGGGGATTTCCATGCCGGCGGCTTTCGCCAGTTCCTCGATGGCCTGGGGAAAGTCCAGGTTGTCGTGGTCCATGATGAAGCCGAGGGCGTTACCCCCTGCGCCGCAGCCAAAGCAGTAGTAGAACTGCTTGTCCGGGCTGACGCTGAAGGAGGGGGTCTTTTCCTTGTGGAACGGGCAACAGGCGGTGTAGTTCTTGCCGGCCTTTTTCATCTGCACGCGCGAGCTGACCACGTCGACGATGTCGGTACGGTTCAGCAGGTCGTCAATGAAGCTCTGGGGTATCAGCCCGGCCATGGCGTTCTCGTCGTCACTGCGCTGCAAGGAAATCCCGAATGGGCCTGTCGACGTGGGCATGCAGGTCAGTTCACTGCGCGACCGTTCGTCGTCTGCTCAATCATCGTCGGGAAGTGTATCTGTCAAAACTGACTGACCTTGAATCGTACGGCCTTTCAGGTTTCGATTTGTACAATGTGCTGTCGGGTCCGTTGGAGGTCAAGGCGACCACGGAATTGCCCGCAAGCTGGAAAGGGTGTGCTCGTCGGTAGCCTTGGTAGGCTCGTCAGTAAAGACGTGCACCGCTGGCTATAAGCCAGTTCTGACGTGGTGAAGCGGGTTTGTCGAGGCCACATCAGCGGCTTTGACGGTGAAGCATCAAGCGTTATCCGCAAATGCCATTAGCCCGGCTGAGGGCCGGGCTTGGCAGAAGCTTGCAACGAACGTCTGTGTATTAGTACAGACGAACGGCGCGGCGCTGTTCGCGCTGAACTTTCTTGGCGTGACGCTTAACAGCAGCAGCTGCTTTGCGCTTACGCTCGGAAGTTGGCTTCTCGTAAAATTCGCGGCTACGAACCTCAGCCAGAACACCGGCTTTTTCGCAGGAGCGCTTGAAACGACGCAGAGCTACGTCGAAGGGTTCGTTCTCTTTAACTTTGACGGCTGGCATCCAGAGCTACCTTCATTCATTACCGGGGTCGATGTCCTCAGGCAAAAGCGCACTGGAGATCATCGGTTTTTAAGGGTTGCGGATGTTAACCCCTCGGGACGCGGAATGCAAAGCCTCTGATCGAAAACCGCTGGTCGGGGCCTGGGAGGGGCGACTATCATGCGCGCCTTCGAATTCAGCCTCAGGGCGCAAACCCATGCTAGTACTGGGATTAGAAACCTCCTGCGACGAGACCGGCGTCGCATTGTACGACAGTGAACGCGGGCTGCTGGCTGATGCGTTGTTCAGTCAGATCGACCTGCACCGGGCCTATGGCGGCGTGGTGCCGGAGCTGGCTTCGCGCGATCACGTCAAGCGCATGCTGCCATTGATCCGCCAGGTGCTGGCCGAGGCCGACTGCACCGCGACCGAGATCGATGCGATTGCCTACACCGCAGGCCCGGGCCTGGTCGGCGCCTTGCTGGTCGGCGCATCGTGCGCTCAGGCGCTGGCCTTTGCCTGGGATATTCCGGCGCTGGGCGTGCACCATATGGAAGGTCATCTGCTGGCACCGATGCTCGAAGAGCAGCCTCCGCAGTTTCCGTTCGTCGCCTTGCTGGTCTCGGGCGGGCACACGCAACTGGTGCAGGTCGAGGGTATCGGCAAGTACAGCGTGCTGGGCGAAAGCCTGGACGATGCCGCCGGCGAAGCGTTCGACAAGACCGCGAAGCTGATCGGCCTGAACTACCCGGGCGGCCCGGAAATTGCCCGGCTGGCCGAGCAGGGCGTCCCTGGGCGTTTTGTGTTCCCTCGGCCGATGTGTGATCGCCCCGGGTTGGAGTTCAGCTTCAGTGGTCTGAAAACCTTTGCGCTCAATACCTGGCAGCAGTGTGTCAGCGCTGGGGACGACGGCGAGCAAACCCGTTGCGACATCTCGCTGGCCTTCCAGCAGGCGGTGGTGGAGACTCTGACCTTCAAATGCAAGCGCGCGCTGAAGCAGACCGGTATGAAGCGTCTGGTGATTGCCGGCGGTGTCAGTGCGAACAAGGCCTTGCGCTCGTCGCTGGAGAAGATGCTCGGCGACCTGAAGGGCGAGGTGTTCTATGCGCGTCCCAGGTTCTGCACCGATAACGGCGCGATGATCGCTTTTGCCGGTTGCCAGCGCCTGCAGGCGGGACAACAGGAGAGCCTGGCGATCAGCGTGCAGGCGCGCTGGCCGATGGAGCAGTTGCCGCCGCTTTGAGCGGTTGCCCATCGACGGTTGGAACGGTTTTCACGTACAGCGTCAGAAATGCCGTTCGCGACCGGCAAAGAGGTCGCGTAGATTGCCGCGGTGGCGCCATACGATCAGCCCGGTCAGTACGCTCATCGGCAGCAGTGCCGCCGGTTCCTGCCAGGCCAGCAGCGGCAGGGTCAAGGGTGTGGCGATCAGTGCGGCCAGCGAGCTGGTGCGGGTGAGGTAGAAGGTCAGGATCCAGGTGGTGATGGCCAGCAGGGCTGCAGGTGGGTAAAGCCCCAGTAGCATGCCGGCGGCTGTCGCGACGCCCTTGCCGCCGCGAAAGCGGAAGTACAGGGGAAACAGATGGCCGAGGACGGCGCAGACGCCGATCCAGGCCTGTTGTTGCAGCGCCAGTCCGGCGAGTCCGGCGATCAGCACCGGCAGCAGGCCTTTGAACAGGTCGCCGAGCAGGGTCAGGATCGCCAGCTTCTTGCCGGCCAGGCGCAGCATGTTGGTGGCGCCGGCATTGCCCGAGCCACTCATTCGCGGATCGGGGGTTCCGGTCAGGCGGCTGAGCAAAATGGCGAAGGACAGAGAGCCGAGCAGGTAGGCGAGGATCGCCAGTAACCAAAACATGCTAACTATTCCGGGCGAGGACGCCCTGATTCTAACGGCGCATTGCGCCCTTGTCGTGCTGCGGAGAAGAGTGCTTGGACAGAGTGTTTATCGAGGGCCTGGAAGTCGACACGGTGATCGGGGCCTACGACTGGGAGCGCGGCATCAGGCAATGCCTGCGTCTTGACCTCAGCTTCGCCTGGGACAACCGTCCGGCTGCCGCAGGGGATGACCTGACCCTGGCGCTCGACTACGCCAGCGTTTCGACGCGTATCCAGACCTTTGCCGAGCAGTCGCAGTTCCAGTTGGTGGAAACCTTTGCCGAGCGTCTGGCCGAAGTGCTCATGAGTGAGTTCCAGATTCCCTGGCTGCACCTCAAGTTGACCAAGCCGGGGGCGGTTGCGGCCGCCAGGGGCGTGGGCGTGGAGATCGAGCGCGGATGTCGCTAACTCAGGTTTATCTAGGGCTCGGCAGTAATATCGAGCGCGAAACCCATTTGTGCGCCGGTCTGGATGCCCTGGCCGGTTTTCTCTCGGATATGCGCTGCTCGGCGGTGTTCGAGAGCCAGCCGGTGGGGATCAAGAGCGGGCCATTCTTCAATCTGGTGGTGTCGGCATCGACCGATCTGCCCCTGCTGGAACTGGATCGTCGGTTGAAGTGCATCGAGGCCGATAACGGCCGTTATGCCCCCGATCGCAAGGGGTTGCCGCTGGACATCGACGTTTTGTTGTATGGCGAACAGGTGGGCAATTTCGACGGATTGATCTTGCCTCGCGCGGAAATCCTGAAAAATGCGTTCGTCTTGTGGCCATTGTCGCTGATCGCCCCGGACAAACTGCATCCCGAAGTCGAGAAGAGCTTTGCGACCCTGTGGGACGAAGCGCAGATCGATCAGGTGCTGGCGCCGGTGGCATTCGAGTGGCGTGGACAGCCATTGACCCCTTCACAATGGCTGTCTGCGTGATGACGGCTACCTGAGTCAGACCGCCGCGCGTTGCTTGTAGGCCTTGAGAGCGGTCAGGCGTTCGCCTCTGAGCGCCTCACCCAGTTCCGGTCCCTTGAAGCCCTTTTCAATCAGCGGCTGGACCGCAACGGCCTTGGCGGCCTGCGCCGCGCCGCGCAGGTAGGCGGCTTGTGGATAATCACGCGCCTCCAGCCCCTGCCGTCCCCGGGCATCCATTTCACAGGCGGCGATAAACTCCTCGAAGCGTTGCGGACGGCGATAGACGTCGAAGCTCTGCAGCAACTCCAGCAGGGTCGAGGCTTTCAATTCCAGGGCGCGGTGGCCGTGGGTGTGATACTCGCCCACCAGCAAGGCCAATTCCTGACAGTCGCGGGGTACCTTGTAGCGCTCGTTGACGGCCTTGATCAGTGTCAGGCCCTTGGTCTCATGTGCGATGTGCCTTGGCCATTCTTCCTCGGGAGTGAGGCCCTTGCCCAGGTCATGCAGCAGGCAGGCCCAGCGCACAGTCAGCGGTTGTCGATGGCGGGCGGCCTGCTCCAGCACGCTCAGCGTATGCCGGCCCGTGTCGATCTCCGGGTGATGGACCGCAGGCTGCGGGACGCCGAACAGGGCATCGATTTCAGGAAACAGTACCGCCAATGCGCCACAGTCCCGCAGCACCTGGATAAACACCTGGGGTTGTTCTTCCATCAGGGCGCGGGAGATTTCCTTCCAACTGCGCTCCGGTGTCAGCGCTTCCAGTTCGCCTGAGTCCGCTAACTGATGCATCAGTGCGAGGGTCTGCGGTGCCACGCTGAAGCCCAGGCCGGCATACCGGGCGGCGAAGCGGGCAACCCGCAGGACACGCAGGGGATCTTCGGCGAATGCCGGGGAAACATGGCGTAATATGCGGGCTTCAAGGTCCTGCTGGCCGTGGTAGGGGTCGGTCAGTCGGCCATGATCGTCCTCGGCCATGGCGTTGATCGTCAGGTCGCGGCGGATCAGGTCTTCTTCCAGAGTGACTTCGGGGCTGGCGTGGAAGGTAAAGCCGCCGTAGCCGCGCCCGCTCTTGCGCTCGGTGCGGGCCAGGGCGTATTCCTCGCCACTTTTGGGGTGGAGAAACACCGGGAAGTCGGCCCCGACCGGGCGAAAGCCCTTGGCGAGCATGTCATCGCTGGTTGCGCCGACCACCACCCAGTCGATATCGGTGACAGGTTGGCCCAACAGACGATCGCGAACCGCGCCGCCGACTTTATAGATCTGCATGAAAAACCTCCGTTGACGCGACAGGATAACCCTTGTGTCGCGCCAGCGGAGGACTCTCGTTGCTCAGAGGTGAATGACGGCCAGGTCGAGGCGACCGTATTCGTTTTCGCTGTGTTCGCTCCTGGGCGGGACATGGTGGGTCTTCATGATCTGGTCGCCCTGCAGGGTTTCCAGGTGGATGTCGAAGCCCCAGAGTCGGTGCAGGTGCTTGAGCACTTCGTCGGTCGACTCGCCGAGTGGCTTGCGGTCGTGCTGTTGATGACGCAGGGTCAGCGAGCGATCGCCGCGACGGTCGATGCTCCAGATCTGCACGTTGGGTTCGCGGTTGCCCAGGTTGTATTGCGCCGCGAGGGTTTCGCGGATGGTGCGGTAGCCGCTTTCATCATGAATGGCAGGCACCAGCAGGTCATCGCGCTGATCGTCGTCGAGAATGCTGAACAGCTTCAGATCGCGCATCACCTTGGGCGACAGGTACTGCAGGATGAAACTCTCGTCCTTGAAGCTGCTCATGGCGAACTTGATACTCGACAGCCAATCGCTCCCCGCCAGTTCGGGGAACCAGCGACGATCCTCTTCGGTTGGTTCTTCACACATCCGGCGGATATCCCGATACATCGCGAAACCCAGGGCGTAAGGGTTGATACCGCTGTAGTAGGGGCTATCGAAGCCGGGTTGGAAGACCACACTGGTGTGGGAGGTGAGGAACTCCATCATGAAACCGTCGGTGACCAGACCCTCGTCGTAGAGGTCATTCATCAGGGTGTAGTGCCAGAACGTCGCCCAGCCTTCGTTCATGACCTGGGTCTGGCGTTGCGGGTAGAAGTATTGGGCGATCTTGCGCACGATCCGCACGATTTCCCGCTGCCAGGGCTCCAGCAGCGGTGCGTGTTTCTCGATGAAATAGAGGATGTTTTCCTGCGGTTCGGACGGAAAACGGGCGTTGTCCTTCTCGCTGTATTTGTCCGCGCCCTTGGGAATGGTCCGCCACAGGTCGTTGATCTGCTTTTGCAGGTGTTCTTCGCGGTCTTTCTGCCGCCGCCGTTCCTCTTCCGCAGAAATCGGGTAGGGCCGTTTGTAACGGTCGACGCCGTAGTTCATCAGGGCGTGGCAGGAGTCGAGCAGGTCCTCGACGGCATCGATGCCGTGGCGCTCCTCGCATTGGGTGATGTACTGCTTGGCGAAGACCAGGTAATCGATGATCGAGCTGGCGTCGGTCCAGGTCCGGAACAGGTAGTTGCCCTTGAAGAAGCTGTTGTGACCATAACAGGCATGAGCCACCACCAGCGCCTGCATGCAGATGGTGTTTTCCTCCATCAGATAGGCGATGCACGGATCGGAGTTGATCACGATTTCGTAGGCCAGGCCCATTTGACCACGGCTATAGGACTTTTCGGTGCTGAGGAAGTGCTTGCCGTAGGACCAGTGATGGTAGCCCAGCGGCATGCCCACCGAGGCGTAGGCGTCCATCATCTGCTCGGCGGTGATTACCTCGATCTGGTTGGGGTAGGTGTCCAGCGCATAGCGCTCGGCAATACGACCGATTTCGCGGTCGTAAGCCTGGATCAGCTCGAAAGTCCATTCCGAGCCGGTGGACAGGGGTTGGCGCTTGGGTTGTTTCTGCTCTCTGGCGGTCATGTCACTAACCTGCGCTGGAAGAGTTCACGGAAGACCGGATAGATATCGCCGGCCGACACCAGCTGCTGCTGGGCAAACGTATCGCTGAACGCTTCGCTGATGCGTTCGTATTCGTACCACAGGGCCTGATGTTCGCGCGGGGTAATCTCCACATACGTGTAGTACTGCACGAACGGCATGATCTGGTTGATCAGGATGTCACGGCAGATCGGCGAGTCGTCGTTCCAGTTGTCGCCGTCCGAAGCCTGGGCGGCGTAGATGTTCCATTCGTTGGTTGGGTAGCGTTCGGCCATGATCTCCTGCATCAGCTTCAGGGCGCTGGAGACGATGGTGCCGCCGGTTTCCCGTGAGTAGAAAAACTCCTCCTCGTCGACTTCCCGGGCGCTGGTGTGATGGCGGATGAACACCACTTCGATCTTGTCGTAGTTACGCTTGAGAAACAGGTACAGCAGGATGAAGAAGCGCTTGGCGATATCCTTGGTTGCCTGGGTCATGGAACCGGACACGTCCATCAGGCAGAACATCACGGCCTTGGAGCTGGGATTGGGTTGCTTGACCAGCAGGTTGTACTTGAGGTCGAAGGTGTCGAGAAACGGCACGCGATGGATGCGTGCGCTGAGTTTCTCGATTTCCATCTCGATTTCCTGGATATCGCCGAAGTTATCAGGCTCTTCACGCTTCAACCGCTCAAGTTCGGCCTTGGCCTCCTTGAGTTTGGCACGGCTGCTGCCGGACAGGGCGATTCGCCGCGCATGGGCCGAGCGCAGGGTGCGGATGATGTTGATGCGCGAAGGGTTGCCCTCGTTGCTGATCCCGGCGCGGACGGTCTTGTAGGTATCGGTGCCGGTGAGGTTGCGCTTGACCAGGTTGGGCAGTTCCAGGTCCTCGAACATGAATTCGAGGAATTCTTCCTGGGTGATCTGGAAGACGAACTCATCCATGCCTTCGCCGGAGTTGCCAGCCTTGCCGGGGCCGCGACCACCGCCTCCGCCGGGCGGGCGAGGGATGTGTTCACCGCTGGTGAACTCCTTGTTGCCGGGATGGACCACGGTCTGCTTGCCGCCGCGCCCATGGTGCAGCACCGGTTCGTCGATGTCGCGACCGGGAATGCTGATCTGCTCGCCGTGTTCCATATCGGTGATGGAACGGCGGCTCACGGCCTCCTCGACCGCTTTCTTGATGTGGTCACGATAACGCCGCAGGAAGCGCTGGCGGTTCACCGTGCTCTTGTTCTTGCCATTGAGGCGTCGGTCGATCACATAGCTCATGGGGAGCCCTCCGGGCAGCTTCAAGTTACAAGCTTCCAGCGCCGGGCTGGAAACTCGGGGACAAGCGGTCGGCTGCACGGACCGTAAACACGTCGTATGACGTGTCGACGACCAGCAGCCTGACGCTTGCAGCTGCCGTTACTGCGACTTGCGAACCCGCAGGTACCACTCGGAGAGCAGACGTACCTGTTTGTCGGTGTAGCCGCGTTCGACCATCCGGGTGACAAAGTCGTTGTGCTTCTGTTGATCCTCCTTGCTGGCCTTGGCGTTGAAGCTGATGACCGGCAGCAGATCCTCGGTGTTGGAGAACATTTTCTTCTCGATCACCACCCGCAGCTTCTCGTAGCTGAGCCAGGTCGGATTCTTGCCGTTGTTGTTGGCACGGGCGCGTAATACGAAGTTGACGATTTCGTTGCGGAAATCCTTCGGATTGCTGATGCCGGCCGGTTTCTCGATCTTTTCCAGTTCCTCGTTGAGGGCAACGCGGTTGAGGATCTCGCCGGTTTCCGGATCGCGGTATTCCTGGTCCTGGATCCAGAAGTCGGCGTACAGCACGTAGCGGTCGAAGATGTTCTGGCCGTACTCGCTGTAGGATTCCAGGTAGGCGGTCTGGATTTCCTTGCCGATGAACTCGATATAGCGCGGTGCCAGGTATTCCTTCAGGTAGCGCAGATAGCGCTCGCGGGTTTCAGCCTGGAACTGCTCCTGCTCGATCTGCTGCTCCAGCACATACAGCAGGTGCACCGGGTTGGCGGCGATCTCGTGGGGGTCGAAGTTGAAGACTTTCGACAGGATCTTGAACGCGAAGCGGGTCGACAGGCCGTTCATGCCTTCATCGACGCCGGCAGAGTCGCGGTATTCCTGGATCGACTTGGCCTTGGGATCGGTGTCCTTGAGATTTTCCCCGTCATATACCCGCATTTTCGAGTAGATGTTGGAGTTTTCCGGCTCCTTGAGGCGCGACAGGACGGTGAACTGTGCGAGCATCTTCAGGGTGTCAGGCGCACAGTGGGCCTTGGACAGCGAACTGTTGTGCAACAGCTTGTCGTAGATCTTCACTTCGTCGCTGACCCGCAGGCAGTACGGGACCTTGACGATATAGATACGGTCGATGAACGCTTCGTTGTTCTTGTTGTTGCGGAAGGTGTGCCATTCCGATTCGTTGGAGTGGGCCAGCAGCACGCCGGTGAACGGGATCGCGCCCAGCCCCTCGGTGCTGTTGTAGTTGCCTTCCTGGGTGGCGGTCAGCAGTGGATGCAGCACCTTGATCGGCGCCTTGAACATCTCGACGAATTCCATCAGGCCCTGGTTGGCCCGACACAGTGCGCCCGAGTAGCTGTAGGCGTCGGCGTCGTTCTGCGGGAATTCCTCCAGCTTGCGGATATCGACCTTGCCCACCAGGGCAGAGATGTCCTGGTTGTTCTCGTCACCGGGTTCGGTTTTGGCCACGGCAATCTGGTTGAGGATCGAAGGGTACAGCTTGACCACACGGAACTGGCTGATGTCGCCGCCAAATTCGGCCAGGCGCTTGGTCGCCCAGGGGGACATGATGGTGTTCAGGTAACGCCGTGGAATCCCGAAGTCTTCCTCGAGGATCGCCCCGTCTTCCGTGGCGTTGAACAGTCCCAGTGGTGACTCGAAGACCGGCGAGCCCTTGATGGCATAGAAGGGCACCCTCTCGATCAGTTGCTTGAGTTTTTCCGCCAGGGACGATTTACCGCCGCCTACCGGACCGAGCAGATAAAGAATCTGCTTCTTCTCTTCCAGACCCTGAGCAGCATGGCGGAAATACGAGACGATCTGGTCGATGCATTCTTCCATTCCATGGAAGTCTTCAAAGGCCGGATAGCGACGGATCACCTTGTTGGAAAAAATACGCGACAACCGTGAGTTGGTGGACGTATCCAGCAGTTCGGGCTCACCGATTGCCAGTAGCATCCTTTCGGCTGCCGAGGCGTAGGCACTACGATCCTTTTTGCACAGCTCAAGATACTCCTGCAGCGTGAGTTCTTCCTGCCGTGTGGATTCGAAGCGTTGTTGGAAATGGCTGAATATGCTCATGACGTCACCTCGCTCGATACTTGGAGCCGGTGCCGGATCAGTCAGTCAAGTGCTGGCATGCAACGGTGAAACCGTTGATGTTTACCCCCCCAGAACACCCTCAAGGCGCGATGGCCTTGAAACCTACTACCGCTGACCCGTACGCCGGTGTACCGGCTCTCCCCTGATTTGGATGGCCTCGCGCTTAAGGATAGTTCGGAATCGGGGAGGTCAAGGCGGGATGCACAATTAGTTGTGCTTTACCGTTCGTCTGGAAATGCTCCAGCCCGCGATTCATGCGGGCTGGAGCAACGGAAAAAAATTATTCGGAAATATCCTGAGCGATTTCTGCCGGATAGGTCGTACGCCACAGTTCGAAGCCGCCATCCAGGCTGTAGACCTCGGAGAAGCCCTGGCTGACCAGGTAGGCCGCCGCGCCCTGGCTGGAGTTGCCGTGGTAGCAGCACACCACCAGCGGCTGATCCAGATCGGCGTTGGTGATGAAGTCGTGCAGCGAATGGTTATCCAGGTGTTTCGAGCCGGTGATGTGGTTCAGGGCAAATGCCTGTGGATCGCGGACATCGACGACCACGGCGCCTTGCTCGCGCAGGGCCTGGGCTTGTTCGGGGGGGATGCGTTTGAATTCGCTCATCATGGGTTCCGTCTGGGGCGGTTAGGTCGTAGGGTCAACGATAGAGCCAGGCGCGGAATCGCTCGGCCAGGGTTGGCGGTGGCGCAACCCCACCCAGGCTGTCGCATTTGCAGTTCAGGCGCTCGCCGGTATCGATGTTTATCAGGGTCATGGCACCGCCCCAGACACAACCGGTGTCGAGGGCAAAGATTCCCGGTTCGTTGCATTCGCCTTCGAGTGCCGCCCAATGGCCGAAGATGATTTTCAGCCCCTGGGTCTTGCGCTCCTTGAAGCTGAACCAGGGCGCATAACCGGCCGGCGCGGTGTCGGCGCCTTCCTTGCCCTTGAGGTCGAGCTTGCCCTCGGCCGTGCAGAAACGCATGCGGGTGAAGTAATTGGTGATCACCCGCAGGCGTGTGATGCCTTCCAGGTCGCCATCCCACTTGTTCGGTTCGTTGCCGTACATGCCGGCCAGGAACGACGCATAGTGCTGATCGTCGCGAAGGGCCGACTCGACTTCCGCCGCGAGCTTGAGCGCCTTCTTGAGCGACCACTGCGGGGGAATGCCGGCGTGGACCAGGGCCACGTTACGTTCGGCGTCATGATGCAGCAGCTTCTGCTGGCGCAACCAGCCGAGTAGTTCAGGCGCATCAGGGGCTTCAAGGATTTCACGCAGGGTATCGCTTTTCTTCAGACGCTCGACATTCTGTGCGGCGGCCAGCAGATGCAGATCGTGGTTACCGAGCACGCAGACCAGCGACTCGCGCATGCGATAAAGATAGCGCAAGGTTTCCAGGGACTGAGGGCCACGATTGACCAGGTCACCGACCAGCCAGAGGCGATCGCTGGCGGGGTCGAAAGCGACCCGCTCAAGCAGGCACTTGAGTGGCTCCAGGCAGCCTTGCAGGTCGCCGACGGCATACACCGCCATCAGTGCAGGGCTCCGGGGACGGCAAGGCGGAAGGGCGCGATGATGGCGTCGAAGTGCTGACCATCCTCGGCCAGCATCTGGTAGCTGCCTTGCATGTTGCCGACCTTGGTCGTCATGACCGTACCACTGCTGTAGGTATGGCTTTGCCCGACTTCGATCAGTGGTTGCTGACCGACCACGCCGGAGCCACGGACTTCTTCGACATGCCCATCGCCATCGGTGATCACCCAGTGTCGGGAAAGCAGCCGGGCAGGCAGTTGTCCGTTGTTGCGCACGGTAATGGTATAGGCAAAGGCGAAACGGTTCTGTTCGGGCTGTGATTGTTCAGCAAGGAACCGGGTGACGACGCTGACGTCGACCTGATAACGAGGATCGGACATGCAAGAGGCCTTGGAAGCAAAAGCGAAAGATGCGACTGATGGCACTTAGTCTAGGTCAACTGCCGGGTAGTCGGCCAGCTATGGTCGCTGGCGTTGTACCCGGGGGCGATGAAGTGAGTGTCAGTCTGCGGCGGGCGGCTGGGCGGCCTGTTCACTGAGTTTGTCGGCCAGGCGTACGAAGGCTGCCAGATCCAATTGTTCCGGACGCAGGCTACCATCGACCCCCGCCGCCTCGATCTCGGCGCTGCCGAGCAGGGCCTTGAGGGTATTGCGCAGGGTCTTGCGGCGCTGGTTGAAGGCTTCGCGAACGACGCGCTCCAGCAGGCGATGGTCCTTGGCCGGGTGTGGCAGTACCGCATGTGGCACCAGGCGGACAATTGCCGAATCGACCTTGGGCGGGGGATTGAATGCCCCGGGCCCGACATTGAACAGGTGCTCCACGCGGCAGTGATACTGGACCATGATCGACAGGCGACCCCAGTCACCGCCGCCAGGGCCGGCTGCCAGCCGCTCGACAACTTCCTTTTGCAGCATGAAGTGCATGTCGCGGATCAGGTTGGCATTGTTCAGCAGGTGGAAAATCAGGGGGGTGGAAATGTTGTAGGGCAGGTTACCGACCACTCGCAGGCTGTTCGGTGCAGCGTTCAGGGTGGTGAAGTCGAACTTCAGCGCATCGCCCTGGTGCAGTTGGAAGTTTGGTTTGCCGGCGAACTGCTGATTGAGGATCGGGACCAGGTCCTTGTCCAGTTCGACCACATCCAGCTGGGCACCACTGCTCAGCAGGCCTTCGGTCAGGGCACCCTGGCCGGGGCCGATTTCCAGCATGCGGTCTTCGGACTTGGCATGGATGGCCCGCAGAATGCGGTCGATCACGCCGGCATCATGCAGGAAGTTCTGACCGAAACGCTTGCGCGCCCGGTGTTGGTATTGCTCGCTCATAAACGGGTCTCGGCCATCTGGTAGGCGGTTTCCAGGGCGACCTGCAGGCTGCCGGTGTCGATTTTGCCGCTGCCGGCCAGATCCAGGGCGGTACCGTGGTCGACCGAAGTGCGGATGATCGGCAAGCCCAGGGTCACATTGACTGCCGCGCCGAAACCTTTGTATTTCAGCACGGGCAGGCCCTGATCGTGATACATCGCCAGCACCGCGTCGCAGTGCTCCAGATATTTGGGGGTAAACAGAGTGTCGGCAGGCAGCGGGCCGCGCAGATCCATGCCCTCGCTGCGCAGACGCTCCAGGGTGGGTTCGATGATGTCGATCTCTTCGTGGCCCAGGTGACCGCCTTCGCCGGCATGGGGGTTGAGCCCGCATACCAGGATTCGCGGTTGGCCGAGGCCGAACTTTTCCTTGAGATCGGTGTGCAGGATTCGCGTGACGCGCTCCAGGCGCTCAGGGGTGATTGCATCGGCCACCTGGCGTAGCGGCAGGTGTGTGGTCACCAGCGCCACCCGTAGTCCACGGGTGGCCAGCATCATGACGACCTGGTCGGTTCGGGTCAGGTCCGCGAGGAATTCAGTGTGGCCGGAAAACGCGATACCGGAATCGTTGATCACACCCTTGTGGACCGGGGCGGTGATCATGCCGGCGAAATCACCGCTTAGGCAGCCCTGTCCGGCGCGAGTCAGGGTTTCCAGCACAAAGGCGGCGTTGGCCTGGTTCAGTTGGCCGGGCACGACGGGCGCTGCCAATGGCGTGTCCCAGACGTAAAGACTACCCGCCGGAGCCGATTGAATGGGCCAGTTATCCGGTCCCACTGGCAGCAACTCGATGGCCACCGCCAATTGCGCGGCCCGCTCGGCGAGCAGGTCACGGCTGGTGATGGCAATCAGGGGGTAGGGCTGGGGCTGCGAGGCCAGTAGCAGGCAAAGGTCGGGACCGATGCCTGCCGGCTCGCCGGGTGTCAGCGCGAAACGCTTGGGTTTCACTTGGCGGCCTGGTTTGCGCCAGGGAGCTTGATTTCGACGTAGGCTTCGTCACGGATCTGACGCAGCCAGGTTTGCAGCTCTTCGTCGTACTTGCGGTTACGCAGTACGGTCATGGCTTGTTGCTCGCGAGCCTGATTGGTGCTGTCGGTGGCACGGCGCCCCAGCACTTCCAGCACGTGCCAGCCATATTGAGTCTTGAAAGGTTTGGACAACACACCTTGCGGGGTCTTTGCCATGACTTCCTGGAACTCCGGGACCAGCGCTTTCGGGTCGATCCAGTTCAGGTCGCCGCCGTTGAGGGCAGAACCCGGGTCTTCCGAGAAGCTCTTGGCCAGGGTGGCGAAGTCTTCGCCATTCTGGATGCGCTCGTAGATTTTCTGGGCCAGGGCCTGGGTCTCGGCTTCGCTGCGAATGGCGTTCGGCTTGATCAGGATATGACGCACATGCACTTCGTCACGCATCTGGGTCTCGCCGCCACGCTTTTCCAGCACCTTGAGGATGATGAAACCGCCGGGTGCGCGGGCTGGTTCGGTGATACCGCCCACTGGCATGTTGCTCAACATCTGATCGAACGGCGGTGGCAGTTGTGCCGGCTTGCGCCAGCCCATGTCGCCGCCTTCAAGGGCGTTGTCGCTACCCGACTTGGCAATGGCCAATTGGGCGAAATCGGCGCCCTGCTTGAGCTGCCGGTAGATGTCCTGAGCCTGTGCCGCCGCTGCCTGGATGGCTTGCGAGCTGGCGCTGTCCGGGGTCGAGACAAGGATGTTGGCCAGGTGCAGTTCTTCGGAGAGCTGCATTTTGCCCAGGTCCGAGGCGAGGAAGTTCTTCACTTCCTGTTCGGATACCTGCACGCGCTCGGCAACCCGGCGCTGGCGCACGCGGCTGATGATCATTTCGCGGCGCACCTGGTCGCGGGCGTCCTCATAGGAGAGGCCGTCGTGGACCAGGGCGGCCTTGAACTGATCGATCGACATGTTGTTGCGCTGGGCGATGCTGCCGATGGCCTGGTTCAGTTCCTCGTCGGAAATGCGAATACCGGAGCGTTCACCGATCTGCAGTTGCAGGTTTTCGACGATGAGGCGGTCGAGAACCTGCTGATCCAGGACGCTGCTGGGTGGCACGCCGCCGCCGCGCTTGGCAATGCTCTGCTGGACTTCGTGGACACGCTGGTCCAGTTGGCTCTGCATGATCACGTCGTTATCGACGATCGCCACGACGTTGTCGAGCGGTTGTACTGCGGCATGAACCGCAGCACTCAGGGCCAGTACGCCCAGCATCAGCGGGCGCAGACAATCAGAAAGCTTGATCTTCACGTTCACGATAACCTTGGATGCCTTTGTCGAGGAAGGTTTCTACTTTCTGGCCAACAACGCCGCCCAGACCTTTCAGGACAATTTGGAGGAAGATGCCGCGGTCGCCTTTTTCGTTCTGTGGGGCGTCCTGACTGAATTCGTCATACTTGACCCAGTAACGGTTGATCAGGCGCAGTTTCCAGCAGCAGTTGTCGTACTCGAAACCACCAAAGGCTTCCAGCGTGCGGTTGCGGTTGTAGTCGTATTGCCAGCGGCTGATGAGGTTCCACTGCGGCAGCACCGGCCAGATGACCGAGAAGTCATGCTGCTGGATCTTGTAGTAGTCCTTCACGTAGTTGGCCGTGCCTGGAGTGCCGTAGTCGCCGCCGAACTGCCATTGACCGGTGTTCTGGTTGTAGATGACCTGGTCGTTGCGATAGCGATAGCCGGCGTTGACCACCTTGTTCGGGTTGTCTTCAGGCTGGTAGTGGAACATTGCACTGCCCGAGCGCGGGCTGTGGCTGTCCGGATCCCAGTTGTAGTCGGCTGTCGCACGCCAGTCGCGGTTGAAGCGGTAGGCGTATTCCAGAGCGTACGGCGAAACATTGGCCTTGGCATCGGCGCGGGTACGGTAATCGACACCCGGCAACTGGACGGTACGGTCCTTGAAGTACATGGCCTGGCCGACACTGATGCGCTGGCGCTCGAAACCATTGTCTTCAATCCAGCGGCTGGTCACACCCAGGGACAGCTTGTTCTCGTCGCCCACACGGTCCGAACCGGAGAAACGGTTATCGCGGAACAGCGAGGCGTAGTTGAAGCTGTATTCGCCGGTGTCGAAGACCGGGATGTCTTTCTGGTCTTTCTCGGGGACATAGAGATAGAACAGGCGTGGTTCCAGGGTCTGGCGATAGTTGGTGCCGAACATGCTGGTGTTGCGGTCGAAGTACAGGCCGCTGTCGATGCTGGCGATGGGCACACCACGGCTTTGCGAGCTGTTGAAGGTCTCGCCGAGTGCTGAGGCATTACTGGTATTGTTGACCAGGTCAGCCCTGCCCTGAGCGCCCAGGTCCAGGTCATATTTGGTGTACTGGTACTTGAGCGATGGCTTCACGTAGCCATAGGTCCAGTTAAGCGGCAGGCTGACACCGGGCTTCAGGTTCAGGCGATCGCCGTTTGCGCGGGCCAGGCCGACGACGTTGGTGTCCAGGCGTGGCGTGCCGATAGCATTGCCGTTGGCATCGAACGGGCCACCATCCTTATCGAAATAGTTGCCACTTTCCAGGCTACGCTCGAAACGCACCGCTTCGGTCTCGTAAGTGAAGTCGAGACCTTCAGGGTGGTAAGGCAGTTCACCGTTGAAGGTGATCTGCGGCAAGCGGTTGTAAGGCGTGATGTTCGACACGCTGGCCATCTGATAGGCCTGTACGTTCAGCTTGGCTGTATAGCTGTCGCCACGATAGCTGACGGCCGCCTGCTGGTTGACGTAGGCGCCAGCGTCCTTGACGCCGATCTGGTCGCTGGTCAAATCCTGGAAGTAGTACGGGTCGCTGATCTTGGTGTAGTCGACCTCGGTCAGTACCCGTGAGTCCAGGCCGCCCTTGTGCTGCCAGTTGAGCATGTAGCGGGTTTTTTCGGAGTCGGTCTGCTTCGAGCGATCATTGCTGTCGTCGTTCAGGTATGCGCCGCCGAACTGGCCTTCGCTGGACTGGGTCAGGTAGCGGAATTCGCCTTCCATCAACAGGCCGCGCTTGGTCATGTAGCGTGGGTACAACGTGGCGTCGTAGTTTGGCGCCAGGTTGAAGTAGTAAGGCGTGACCAGCGTGAAGCCGTTATCACCACCCGAACTGAAGCTGGGCGGCAGGAAACCGGACTGGCGACGGTTGTCGATCGGGAAGTAGATGTACGGCGTGTACAGGACGGGAATGTCCTTGACCCGAAGTGTCACGTTGGTCGCGGTGCCGAAGCCGGTCGCCGGGTTCAGGGTGATGTTGTTACCCTTGAGCTGCCAGGCGTTGCTGTTCGGTTCGCAGGTGGTGTACGTACCATCCTTGAGGCGAATGATCGCGTTTTCGGCACGCTTGGCGTAGAGCGCACTGCCGCGCACGCGCGATTTGTGCAGAACGTATTCGGCGTTGTCGACCTTGGCTTCGCCGGTGTCGAGCTGGACGTCGGCGTGATCGCCGACCAGCAGTGCACCGTTATCGCGCACGCGAACGTTGCCGCTCAGCTCGCCACGGTTTTCCGCCTGGTACAGATTCGCCTCGTCGGCCTCGACCTGCATGCTGCCCTGGCGCATGACCACGTCACCGGCCAGACTGGCGACCTGCTGTTCCTGCTCATAGCGCGACGCCTTGGCACCGATGAAGGTCGGCGCGTCATTTTTATTCGTCTTGTCATTCATGCCAGGACGAATCGGTTCGATATAGGCACCAGAGCAGTAAGGACCGGTCTCGGCCAACTGGGCAGGCGTCAGCTTCTCGCGGGGAACCCAGTCGAGGTGGCTGTAGTCGGCACTGCGGGATTTCAGACCGCGGCCCTTGGCCTCGGTGACCAGTTTGGTCGCTGGCGCGCTGTCGCTGCCGGCGCTGCCGTCCGCCGTGGCCTGGGAAGTGCCACCGATCGAGCCGGCGTCGTGCACCGGGCGCGGTGGCAACTGTGCTGTGGTCGCTTTCGGCGCACAGTTCCAGGCGCCCGAAGCAGAGGCCGAACAGTCATACTGTTCAGCAGCAACGACGAACGAAGTGGCCAGAGGTTGCAGTACCAGCAAACTGCCGGTGACCAGCAACGGAAACTTTCTACGAAACGCGGGGGATTTCAATGCCATCTTATTAGTCCGGGCTTCCTGCGTGCCATCTGCCCGCGGTAAGGGCCGCACGCCTATCGATGGTCTGAAAAAGATGCTGGATAATAAAGCATGACCCGCTTGACGGCTAGCGCCGTCGGAGACCCTTGTGATGCCCGATCAAGATCTACGCTTGCAACACCTGAAAGTTTGGCTGGATGAGCAACTGGCAGCCCTGTTCCTGACCAAGGGCTGGGGACCCGTATCTGATGCCACATTGACCGCAGCCAGCAGCGACGCGAGTTTCCGCCGGTATTTCCGCTGGCTGGGCGAGGGCCGCAGCTTCATCGTGATGGACGCTCCGCCACCCCGGGAGAACTGTGCTCCCTTCGTGGATATCGCCCATCTGTTGGCGAAATCCGGCATCAACGTGCCGGAAATTTATGCGCAGGATCTGGAAAACGGCTTTCTTTTGCTCAACGACCTGGGCAATCAGACCTACCTGGATGTCATCAACGCGGAAAACGCCGATGCCTTGTTCGCCGACGCCATCGATGCCTTGCTGGCCTTTCAGCAGTTGCCGATGGATGCCCAACTGCCCAGCTATGACGTCGCCTTGCTGCGCCGCGAACTGGAACTGTTCCCCGAGTGGTATGTGGGCCACGAGCTGGGTGCCCGTTTCAGCCCGCAGCAGCTGGAGCTGTGGCAGCGTGTCAGTACCTTGTTGATTGACAGTGCGCTGGCGCAGCCGAAGGTTTTGGTGCACCGCGACTACATGCCGCGCAATCTGATGTTGAGTCTGCCCAATCCGGGTGTGCTGGACTTTCAGGACGCGGTCTACGGTCCGGTGACCTATGACATTACCTGTCTGTTCAAGGATGCGTTTCTCAGTTGGCCCGAGGCACGGGTTGCCGATTGGTTACAGGATTACTGGCAACGGGCTCGCCAGCAAGGCATTGCGGTTCAGGCGGATTTCGAGGATTTCCGTCGAGCCAGCGACCTGATGGGCGTGCAGCGTCACTTGAAGGTGATCGGCATCTTTGCGCGTATCTGCCACCGTGATGGCAAGCCGCGCTACCTGGCGGACGTGCCGCGTTTCTTTGCCTATATAGAGTCAGTCCTGGCGCGTCGGCCGGAGTTGGCCGAGTTGGGTGAGTTGCTCGACAGCCTGCGTTCGTCGGTCGAGGCCGGGTCATGAAGGCGATGGTCCTCGCTGCGGGCAAGGGCGAGCGCATGCGCCCGCTGACCCTGCACACGCCAAAGCCGCTGATTCGTGCCCAAGGCGTTCCACTGATCGATTATCACCTGCTGGCGCTGGCGGCAGCCGGTTTCACCGAGGTCGTCATCAATCATGCCTGGCTCGGGCAGCAGATCGAGGACTACCTGGGTGACGGGGCGCGCTATGGTCTCAGTATCGCCTATTCGCCGGAAGGTGAGCCGCTGGAGACCGGCGGCGGGATTTTCCGCGCACTGCCATTGCTGGGCGATGAGCCCTTCCTGGTGGTTAATGGCGATATCTGGACCGATTATGATTTTTCGGCGTTGCGTCGTCCTCTGAGTGGACTGGCGCATCTGGTGATGGTCGATAATCCGCCGCATCATCCGTCCGGAGGCGATTTCACCCTGCTGGATGGTCGAATCTTCGACGACCGGCCGGATGTGCCGAGGTTGACCTTCAGCGGCATCTCGGTGCTGCATCCGCAACTGTTTGCCGGTTGTACCGCCGGGGCTTTCAAGTTGGCGCCGTTGTTGCGCGAGGCCATGGCCCGGGGACAGGTGAGTGGCGAGCATCTTGACGGCGCCTGGGTTGATGTCGGTACCGTGGAACGTTTGGCACAAGTCGAGCAATTGTTGAAAGAGAGACACTGATATGTTGTGGCCAGGGACTCTGATTGGAGCCGGGGCGGGTTTTGCCATCGCCAGTATTCCGGGGGCCATGTTGGGTGCATTGTTGGGGCAGGCGCTGGATCGGCGTTTGCAGTTGCATAGCTTGGCGCATCTGCGCGAGCGCCTGGGTGGCAAGCCGGCGTTGCGTAATGACGAGCTGCTGTTTGTCCTGCTCGGCCGGCTGGCCAAGAGCGACGGTCGCGTGGTCGATGGGCATATTCAGCAGGCGCGCCAGGAAATGCGCCAATTGGATATGGGTGAGGCCGCCCAGCGGCGGGCAATTGCCGCCTTCAATCGTGGCAAGACGGGAGAGGATCGCCTGCGTGGCTACCTGCGTCATCTCAAGGCCCAGCCCCACGCGGCCGAGGGCGTATTGCGTGCTTGTTGGCGAATGGTCTGGGCCGATGGCCGTGCCGGGCGTGAGGAGCGGGAGCTGATTCTGCTCTGGGGCAAGTGGCTCGGTTGGACGGCGCAGCAGATCCAGGCACTGGCCAGCGACTACGAACCCGGTCGTACACCGCTGCTGAGCAGCGCCGGCAGTTACCAGGACGCATTGATTGTTCTGGGCGTGACCCCGACCAGCGAACCGGCGCAGATCAAGCGCGCTTATCGTCGCTTGTTGAGCCGCCATCATCCGGACAAAGTGGCGGGGGCCGGCGCAACGCCGGCCCAGGTGCAGGACGCGACCGAAAAGACCCGGGAGCTGCATCAGGCTTACACACTGATTCGCGAGCGCCGGGATTTTCGCTGAGGTGCCAGGGGCTTACTGGCTGTCCAGGTCCTGCGGGTTCAGGTAGCCGCGGACCCGCCGCACCAGTTGCTCCTGCCCCGGCTTGCCGGGGAACGCCTTGAGTCCTACCTGGGTATAGTTGGACGTCTTCTGACGCTTGCTGGCTTGCAGGCGCTGCAGGGCCGCTTTGCGATCCAGTGATTCGTCCTTATAGAAGAAGTCGGCGGTCGCCAGTTTCAGTTCGGGGGTCAGTTGTGCCAGGTCTGTCTTGGCGCTGGCCGGCGTCTGTGCGGCCACCAACAGCAGTTTCTGCACTTGTGGCGAGGCTTTCTCGATCAGGTAACGGGTAGCCCAATAGGCGCCGGTTCCATGTCCGAGCAGGACGATGCTGCGGGCATTCTGTTGCTGGGCGTAGGCAACGGCAGCGTCGAGACGAGCGAAAATCCGTTCGGCGTCACCCTTGAGCGGGTCTTCGGCGTTCGCGGCTGGCGCCTGGTCGGGCGCGTCGGTCTCGGCGCTGGCCGCCTGTTCAATGGGCTTGCTAGTGGTGCTGGCGTTCTTGCTGTTGCTGGAGGCCGGCTCCGCAGGTTTTGGCGCTTCCACGACCCGAGGCAAGGAGGCGTCGCTTTGCAGATCCGGCAGTGTCAGACTCAGGCTGCTCCAGCGCGCGTCCGGTAATTGGTTGCGCAAGGGCGCGACGACTTGAGGCCAGTCAGCGGTTTCGCCGGCTCCGGGAATGATGATCACCGCGCCGTTGGGCGTTGGCGTGTTGGCCGGTTTCCACAATGCCAGGAACGTGTCGCCGGCCGCCTGCAACTGTTGTTGCTCCTGGCGTGGCAATTGCCGCTCCAGGGCTGTGGCATCTTCCTGGCTGCGTTCTGGCAATGACTGACGTTCAGCCGGCTTCTCGGTAGGCGCTTGTGCGGGGGCTGCCGGATCTGCCGCCAGAACCGGTGCGGCTAGCGGTAGTATCAACGACAGGCACAGCGCAGGTAGTGCCGAGCGGTAGACAGGGGGCATCGGATTTTCCAGGCCAGAGGTAATCCTGGCAGCCTAATGGGTTGGTCAGTATTTGTCAGTGTGGATGAGTCGAATCATGCGTTTTTGCTGTCTGTGGGTTATCGGCTGGCTGTGTCTTCCCTTGATGGCCTGGGCCGCGCCGGCACCTGCCGCGAGCGATCTGTCATTGTCCGGCGAGCAGCGCCATTGGCTTGATGGGCACCGGCAACTGCGTGTCGGTCTGGTGCTGCAGGCGCCTTACGCGCAGTACGATCGACGCCTTCAGCGGCTGTCGGGGGCGAATGTCGAACTGATGCAGTGGTTGGCCGCGACGATGAAGGTCGCGCTGACCTGGCGAAACTTCCCCGACCAGGCACACCTGGAGAAGGCCCTGCAGGACGATGAGATCGATATCGCCCCCGGCTTGACCCAGACACCGGCCGGCTTGCGCCTGTGGTTGTTCTCCGACCCCTATATGCGGGTGCCGCAGTTGGTCGTCGGCGAGCGTAATGGGGCCGGGGCTGTCGAGTTGGAGAAGCTCGACAGCCAGACCCGGGTCGCCGTGCGCATGCCCAGTGTCATCGCCGATTATTTGCGCAGTACCTACAGCAACCTCAACTTGCAGGGTGTGCCGATGGAGCGCCAGGCCCTGCAATTGCTGTTGAGCCAGCAGGCTCGTTATGCGGTGGTCGACGAGGCCCAGCTCAGTCGCCTGTCTACCGAGGAGGAGTTTGCCGGGCTGGCGGTGGTTGGTGATATCGGTCTGCCGCAGTTGTTGCGGGTGGCGACCCGGCGCGACTGGCCACAATTGGCGGGTATCGTCGAGAAAGCCCTGCATGCGATACCGGCCCGGGATCTCGATCAACTTCATCTGCGCTGGCTGCAGCCCAAGTACCCGCGTCTGTCGGCGTCGCCGGGATTCTGGCTGAACCTTTGCCTGCTGTTGCTGGTGATGTTTCTGGCCTGTCTGGCGATCGTGTTCTGGTTGCGTCGCCAGCAGCGTGCTCTTGAACAGGCTCTGCTGACCGCCCGCGAGGATCTGGCCCGACGCGAGGCCAGCGAGGAGGCCTTGCGTCTGACCCAGTTCTCCATCGACCAGAGCACCGTGGGCATCCTCTGGGTCAACTGGGACAGTCATGTGCGTTACGCCAACCGGGCGGCCGAGGACATGCTCGGCTATCCCCCCGGCGCGTTGTTCGACCGGCCGCTGATCGACTTCGAGCCGAACCTGCACATGGACCGCTGGCTGAACCTGTGGAAGCGCGCCCGGGCCACTGACGAGGCCCCGCAGAGCTTCGAGACCCAATGCCTGCGCGCCGACGGCAGTGTCCTGCCTGCGGATGTGTCCCTGAGCTTTCTGCGTTTTCGTGATGGCGAGTACCTGGTGGTCTATCTCAATGATGTCACCGAGCGGCGTCGTGCCCTGGCTGCGCTGCAGGAGAGCGAGGCCCGGCTCAAGGGCATCGCGGCCAACGTCCCGGGCCTGGTGTTCCGCCTGGAGCGGGTGCCGCAGACCGGCGAGCTGTATTTCCCGTATATCAGTGAAGGCAGCGACAGTCTGGTGGGCCATGCACCCGCAACCCTGCGGCGGCAGGAGATCGGCCTGCGCAGCGTCGTCCATCCGGATGATCGGGCCGATTATCATCGTGTTCAGGACCTGGCAATCGATTCCAGCAGCGACTGGTCCTGGCAGGGGCGCATCGTGACCCGCGAAGGCCGGCAACGCTGGGCCGAGATCAAGGCCATCACCCGTCGCCTGGCAGACGGCACGATGGTCTGGGACGGTATTGTCTGGGACATCAGCGAAAGCAAGCGGATCGAGTTGGAACTGGCCAGTTCGCGCGAGCAACTGCGTGAGCTGTCGGCGCACCTGGAAAGTGTCCGGGAAGAGGAGAAGGCCCGTATCGCCCGGGAAGTCCACGATGAACTGGGGCAGATGCTGACGGTGCTCAAGCTGGAAACGTCCATGTGCGAGCTGGCCTATGCAGAGCTGGACCCTGGGCTGAACGAGCGCCTTAACAGCATGAAGAAGCTGATCGCGCAGTTGTTCCAGTTGGTGCGCGATGTCGCGACTGCCCTGCGTCCGCCGATTCTCGACGCAGGCATTGCCTCGGCGATCGAATGGCAGGCCAGGCGTTTCGAGGCAAGAACGCAGATCCCGTGCCTGGTCCAGGTGCCGGAAAACCTGCCGGCGCTCAGCGATGCCAAGGCCACCGGGCTGTTCCGGATTCTTCAGGAGGCGCTGACCAATGTCATGCGCCATGCCCAGGCGCATACTGTGGAACTGACGCTGGTGATCGATGGGAGTGACCTGTGTCTGACCATCAGCGATGACGGCGTGGGATTTGCTGCCCAGAGCGGTAGGCCGACTTCGTTCGGTGTAGTGGGCATGCGCGAGCGCGTGCTGATGCTGGGCGGCACTCTGTCGTTGCAAAGCAGCGTTGGCGAAGGCACGACCCTGAGCGTTCGTGTACCGTTGGATCTGCCGCAGGCCATGTGAGCCTTTTGACCGAGCAGGAGTAAGACGTGATCCGCGTATTGGTAGCCGAAGACCACACCATCGTCCGCGAGGGTATCAAGCAACTGATCGGTCTGGCCAAGGACCTGCAGGTGGTGGGTGAGGCGAGTAATGGCGAACAGTTGCTGGAAGCCTTGCGGCATACGCCCTGCGAGGTGGTGCTACTGGATATCTCCATGCCTGGGGTGAACGGCCTGGAGGCGATTCCGCGGATTCGTGCGTTGAACGATCCCCCGGCTATCCTGGTGCTGTCCATGCATGACGAGGCGCAGATGGCGGCTCGGGCGCTCAAGGTCGGCGCAGCCGGGTATGCCACCAAGGACAGTGATCCATCCCTGTTGTTGACGGCCATTCGCAAGGTCGCGGCGGGTGGGCGTTATATCGATCCGGATCTGGCCGATCGGATGGTCTTCGAGGTCGGCCTGACCGACTCCCGACCCTTGCATGCGTTGCTGTCGGAACGCGAGTTTTCGGTGTTTGAACGCCTGGCCCAGGGCGCCAACGTGAACGACATCGCCCACCAACTGGCCTTGAGCAGCAAGACCATCAGTACCCACAAGGCCCGGTTGATGCAGAAACTCAACATCACCTCGCTGGCCGAACTGGTGAAATACGCCATGGAGCACAAATTGCTCTGAGGCCGGCCCTACAGAAAAATTGCGTTGGCATATCCATTTGCGACAGCTGCGCATGGGGGGCTGACGCAGTGATGGGCTCTGCCGTGATGAGCCGTTTGTCGGCTTATCCAATCGCGTCATCCCTGTAGGGCAATCCTTACACCAACTCTTCCAGACTGCTGAGGACAATCTCTCACACCCCCCGATTTGCGCTGCCGGCAGCCTTCACTAGGCTTAGACCACGGCAGTCAAAACAAGAAGGTGTGGGTATGAGCGAGGTTGATTCAAGTGCTGGGGCCAAGGACATCCTGGTCAGCTTTCGTGGCGTGCAGAAGAGCTACGATGGCGAGAACCTGATCGTCAAGGACCTCAACCTGGACATTCGCAAGGGCGAATTTCTTACCCTGCTCGGGCCTTCCGGTTCCGGCAAGACCACCAGCCTGATGATGCTGGCCGGGTTTGAAACCCCGACCGCCGGCGAGATCCAACTGGCCGGCCGCTCCATCAACAACGTGCCACCGCACAAGCGTGATATCGGCATGGTGTTCCAGAACTATGCACTGTTCCCGCACATGACCGTGGCCGAGAACCTGGCGTTCCCGCTGAGCGTGCGCGGTCTGAGCAAGACCGACATCAGCGAGCGGGTCAAGCGCGTGCTCGGCATGGTCCAGCTCGACAAGTTCGCCCAGCGTTATCCGGCGCAGTTGTCCGGTGGCCAGCAGCAGCGGGTGGCGTTGGCCCGGGCGCTGGTGTTCGAACCGCAGCTGGTGCTGATGGACGAACCGCTGGGTGCGCTGGACAAGCAGTTGCGCGAACACATGCAGATGGAAATCAAGCACCTGCACCAGCGCCTCGGTGTGACCGTGGTCTACGTGACCCACGACCAGGGCGAAGCCCTGACCATGTCCGACCGGGTGGCGGTGTTCCATCAGGGCGAGATCCAGCAGATTGCGCCGCCACGTACCCTGTACGAAGAGCCGTGCAATACCTTCGTCGCCAACTTCATCGGCGAGAACAACCGTCTGAGCGGACGCCTGCACAGTCATACCGGCGACCGCTGCGTGGTCGAGCTGGGCCGTGGCGAGAAGGTCGAGGCATTGGCGGTCAATGTCGGCAAGGCTGGCGAGCCGGTGACCCTGTCGATTCGCCCCGAGCGCATCAGCCTCAACGGTTCCAGCGAATCCTGCGTCAATCGTTTCTCCGGACGCGTGGCTGAATTCATCTATCTGGGCGACCACGTTCGTGTCCGCCTGGAAGTCTGCGGCAAAACCGACTTTTTCGTGAAACAACCCATCGCCGAGCTCGACCCGGCGCTGGCGGTCGGCGATGTCGTTCCCCTTGGCTGGCAGGTCGAGCACGTTCGTGCGCTGGACCCGTTGCTCGACGCCGGCTGATCGCTGTACCCCCAAGAGGCGAACCCATCGCCCCGTGCTTCACCAACCTGCACTCGTGGAGAGAAGAATAAATGCTCAAATCCCTGAAATTCAGCGCCCTCGCAGTAGGGCTGATGTGCGCGGCAAATGTCATGGCGGCGACCGACCTGACCGTGGTGTCCTTTGGTGGCGCGAACAAGGCGGCCCAGGTCAAGGCGTTCTACGCACCTTGGGAAGCCCAGGCGGGCAATGGCAAGATCGTTGCCGGCGAATACAACGGCGAAATGGCCAAGATCAAGGCCATGGTCGACACCAAGAGCGTGTCCTGGGACCTGGTCGAGGTCGAGTCGCCTGAGCTGTCCCGTGGCTGTGACGAAGACATGTTCGAGCAACTGGACCCTGCGTTGTTCGGCAAGAGCGAAGACTACGTCAAGGGCGCCATCCAGCCTTGTGGCGTAGGTTTCTTCGTCTGGTCGACGGTGCTGGCCTACAACGCCGATAAACTCGCCTCCGCACCCGCCAGCTGGGCCGACTTCTGGGATACCAAGAAATTCCCGGGCAAACGTGGCCTGCGCAAGGGCGCCAAGTACACCCTGGAATTCGCTCTGATGGCCGACGGTGTTGCGCCGAAAGACGTCTACAAGGTGCTGGCCGGCAAGGATGGCCAGGATCGCGCGTTCAAGAAGCTCGACGAACTCAAGCCGTACATCCAGTGGTGGGAAGCCGGTGCCCAGCCGCCGCAATATCTCGCTTCCGGTGACGTGGTGATGAGCTCGGCCTACAACGGCCGGATCGCTGCGGTACAGAAGGAAAGCAACCTGAAGGTGGTGTGGAACGGCGGGATCTACGACTTCGATGCCTGGGCCATTCCGAAGGGCCTGGACAAGGCGCGTGCCGATGTCGCGAAGAAATTCATCGCCTTCTCGGTCATGCCGCAGCAGCAGAAGACCTACTCGGAAAACATCGCCTACGGCCCAGCCAACACCCAGGCGGTACCGCTGCTGGCCAAGGACATCCTCAAGGATATGCCGACCACTCCGGAAAACATCGCCAACCAGGTGCAGATCGACGTCAGCTTCTGGGCTGATAACGGCGAGCAACTGGAGCAGCGCTTCAACGCCTGGGCGGCCAAGTAATACGCCACTGCCCCTTGTGGGAGTCGGCTTGCTGGCGGCGGCGTCCACCCGGACGCCGTACATCCGGCCTGCCTTGACCTGTAGGAACGTGGCTTGCCCGCGAATAGGCCCTCGAGGCCGTCAAAAGCTTCGCAGGCAAGCCTCGCTCCTCCAGGGCTGGTTTCCACATCGGGTGTCGGTATGCGGTCAGTCACAATAAAAATTTTCCGGAGTTCGTCATGGCCATCACCGTTCCTCTGAACGAGGGGACCAGTCCCACCCTGAAGCAGCGCCTGGCGCGTGCCGAGCGGGTCAACCGCTGGAAGGCCCAGGCCCTGATCGCGCCGCTGGTGCTGTTCCTGCTGTTGGTGTTCCTGGTACCGATCGTTGCACTGCTCTACAAGAGCGTCGGCAACCCCGAGGTGGTCAATGCCCTGCCGCGTACCGTGGCGGCCGTGTCGGCCTGGGACGGTAAAGGCCTGCCTGGCGAAGCGGTGTACAAGGTCCTCGGTGAAGAGCTGAGTGAGGCCCGCAAGAATCAGAGCCTGGGCGATCTGTCCAAGCGCCTGAACATGGAACTGGCCGGCTATCGCAGCCTGCTGACCAAGACTGCTCGTTCCCTGCCGTTCAAGGCCGAGCCGGCCTCCTACAAGGATGCCCTGGAAGCGCTCGATGAACGTTGGGGCGATCCGGCGTACTGGCAGGCGATCCGCCGCAATACCAGTAGCATCACCCCCTATTACCTGCTGGCGGCTGTCGATCACCGTATCGACGACCTCGGCGAACTGGCCCCGGCTACTCCTGACCAGGCCATCTATCTCGATATCTTTGCTCGCACGTTCTGGATGGGGCTGGTGATCACCGCGATCTGTCTGGTCCTGGCGTACCCGTTGGCCTACCTGTTGGCGAATCTGCCAGCGCGCAAAAGCAACCTGTTGATGATCCTCGTGCTGTTGCCGTTCTGGACCTCGATCCTGGTACGCGTCGCGGCCTGGATCGTGCTGCTGCAGTCGGGCGGCCTGATCAACAGTGCGCTGATGGCCATGGGCGTGATCGACAAACCGTTGGAGCTGGTGTTCAACCGCACCGGGGTCTACATCTCCATGGTGCACATCCTGCTCCCGTTCATGATCCTGCCGATCTACAGCGTGATGAAAGGCATCTCGCCGACTTACATGCGCGCGGCGATTTCCCTGGGTTGCCATCCGTTCGCCAGTTTCTGGCGGGTGTATTTCCCGCAGACCTATGCCGGTGTGGGCGCCGGCTGCCTGTTGGTGTTCATTTTGGCGATCGGCTACTACATCACCCCCGCGCTGTTGGGCAGCCCGAACGATCAGATGGTCAGCTATTTCGTCGCCTTCTACACCAACACCAGCATCAACTGGGGCATGGCGACGGCGCTGGGCGGCCTGCTGCTGCTGGCAACCGTGGTGCTGTACCTGATCTACAGCCGGCTGGTGGGCGCGAGCCGCCTGAGCCTGGGTTAAGGAGAGAATCGAAATGCTCAGTCCGTACATGTCGCCCGTCGAGCGGGTCTGGTTCTACAGCTTGCGCATTCTGTGCGGGTTGATCCTGTTGTTCCTGGTCCTGCCGGTGCTGGTGATCATTCCGTTGTCGTTCAATGCCGGCAGTTTCCTGGTCTATCCACTGCAGGGTTTCTCCCTGCACTGGTATCAGGACTTCTTCGCCTCCGCCGAGTGGATGCGGGCCCTCAAGAACAGCATCATTGTTGCCCCGGCGGCGACGGCGCTGGCGATGATCTTCGGTACCCTGGCGGCCATCGGCCTGACTCGGGGTGATTTTCCTGGCAAGCCGCTGGTCATGGCCCTGGTGATTTCGCCGATGGTGGTCCCGGTGGTGATCATCGGAGTTGCCAGCTACCTGTTCTTTGCCCCACTGGGACTGGGTAACAGCTTCCTGTCACTGATCGTGGTGCATGCGGTATTGGGTGTGCCGTTTGTGATCATCACGGTTTCGGCAACCTTGCAGGGCTTCAACCACAACCTGGTGCGCGCCGCAGCCAGCCTGGGGGCATCGCCACTGACGGCGTTTCGCCGGGTGACCCTGCCGTTGATTGCACCAGGGGTGATTTCCGGGGCGTTGTTCGCCTTCGCGACCTCCTTCGATGAAGTGGTGGTGACGCTGTTCCTCGCCGGCCCCGAGCAGGCAACGTTGCCACGGCAGATGTTCAGTGGCATCCGCGAGAACCTCAGCCCGACCATTGCGGCCGCTGCGACGTTGCTGATTGCCTTCTCGGTGATCCTGCTGCTGACCCTGGAATGGTTGCGGGGCCGCAGCGAGAAACTGCGTACTGCCCAAGTCTGATGCCACTCTGAAGGCCATGAAGAGGTTATTGCGAGGCGACTAAAGTCGTAGGAAAGAGCCTGCTGTAAGTGCGGCCAATCATCGCGGTCACGGTGCGCTCGGCGAAATATGAGGTATACAATGCGCGCCACCGTGATTCTGCTCAAAAAGGTGCGTCATGCAGCCCTTCGCAATTGCTCCGTCGATTCTTTCTGCCGACTTCGCCCGCCTGGGTGAGGAAGTGGACAACGTCCTCGCCGCTGGCGCCGACATCGTGCATTTCGATGTCATGGACAACCACTACGTCCCCAACCTGACCATCGGCCCGATGGTCTGTGCGGCCCTGCGCAAGTACGGCGTGACCGCGCCGATCGATGTACACCTGATGGTCAGTCCGGTCGATCGCATCATCGGCGATTTCATCGAGGCCGGTGCGACCTATATCACCTTCCATCCCGAAGCCACTCTGCATGTCGACCGCTCCCTGCAACTGATCCGTGACGGTGGTTGCAAGGCCGGCCTGGTGTTCAACCCGGCGACCCCGCTGGATGTGCTCAAATACGTGATGGACAAGGTCGACATGGTCCTGCTGATGAGCGTCAACCCGGGTTTTGGCGGCCAGAAATTCATCCCCGGTACCCTCGACAAGCTGCGCGAGGCACGGGCGCTGATCGATGCCTCCGGGCGCGATATCCGCCTGGAAATCGACGGTGGGGTGAACGTGAACAACATTCGCGAAATCGCGGCGGCTGGCGCGGATACCTTCGTTGCCGGTTCGGCGATCTTCAACGCTGCGGACTACCGTGAAGTCATCCAGAAGATGCGCGCCGAACTGGCGCTGGCTCGTCCATGAGCGCCTTCGAGCAGCTCTTCGCCGGAAGGCTGCCCAAGCTGGTGATGTTCGATCTGGATGGGACGTTGATCGACTCGGTACCGGATCTGGCGGCGGCCGTCGACAAGATGCTGCTCGCTCTGGGGCGGCCCGCCGCCGGCCTGGACGCGGTGCGTGAATGGGTCGGCAACGGCGCTCCGGTGCTGGTGCGTCGGGCGCTGGCTGGCGGTCTCGATCACTCGGCGGTGAGCGAAAGCGATGCCGAGCAAGGGCTGGAACTGTTCATGGAGGCCTACGACGGCGGCCATGACCGGACCACGGTCTACCCAGGCGTGCGCGAAACTCTGGGCTGGATGCAGAAGCAGGGTGTGGAAATGGCCCTGATCACCAACAAACCCGAACGTTTCGTTGCGCCGTTGCTCGATGAGATGAAATTGGGACGGTTCTTCCGCTGGATCATCGGCGGTGACACCCTGCCGCAACGCAAGCCCGATCCGGCGGCGTTGTTCCATGTGATGAAAATGGCCGGTATTGCGGCGTCGCAAAGTCTGTTCATCGGCGATTCGCGCAGCGATGTGCAGGCGGCCAAGGCTGCCGGAGTGGCCTGCATTGCACTCAGCTATGGCTACAACCATGGTCGACCGATCGCCGAAGAACACCCGGCGCTGGTCATCGACGATCTGCGCGAGCTGATTCCTGGTTGCCTGGAGGGCGGCGCTGAGCTAATGTCGGCGGACTGTAATCAATCCCCTCCTGGAAACGCCATCGTGGTGGTCACTCGCAAACTCTGGATGAAAGTCATCAAGGCCTTGGCCCGTTGGCGTTGGCGCGCCTGACATTTATCTGGCCGCCCCGTGCGGCGCGTTTGCATACCTGACCGTTTGAACCTCAAGCCACGAGGCACATGATGACCCGCGAAGAATTCCTGCGTTTGGCCGCTGCCGGCTACAACCGCATCCCGCTTGCCTGCGAAACCCTGGCCGACTTCGATACCCCGCTGTCGATCTATCTGAAACTGGCCGACCAGCCCAACTCCTACCTGCTCGAGTCGGTGCAGGGCGGCGAGAAATGGGGTCGTTATTCGATCATTGGCCTGCCATGCCGCACCGTGTTGCGGGTGCATGATCACCAGGTCCGTGTCACCCACGACGGCGTCGAGGTCGAAGCGTGCGAGGCCGAAGACCCATTGGCTTTCGTCGAGGCCTTCAAGGCGCGTTACAACGTCCCGACCATTCCTGGTTTGCCACGTTTCAACGGCGGCCTGGTGGGGTACTTCGGTTATGACTGCGTGCGTTATGTGGAAAAACGCCTGGGCAAGTGTCCGAACCCCGATCCACTGGGCGTACCGGACATTCTGCTGATGGTGTCCGATGCCGTGGTGGTGTTCGACAACCTGGCTGGCAAGATGCACGCCATCGTCCTGGCCGATCCGGCGCAGGAGAATGCCTACGAGCAGGGCCAGGCGCGCCTGCAGCAGTTGCTTGAACAGTTGCGCCAGCCGATCACCCCGCGTCGCGGCCTCGAACTGGATCGCCCACCGGCGGCCGACCCGGTGTTCCGTTCCAGTTTCACCCAGGGTGACTACGAGCGCGCGGTCGATACCATCAAGGAATATATCCTGGCCGGCGACTGCATGCAGGTGGTGCCGTCGCAGCGCATGTCCATCGACTTCAAGGCCGCTCCCATCGATCTGTACCGGGCGCTGCGCTGCTTCAACCCGACGCCGTACATGTACTTCTTCAATTTCGGTGATTTCCACGTAGTCGGCAGCTCGCCGGAAGTGCTGGTGCGGGTCGAAGACAACCTGATCACCGTCCGGCCAATCGCTGGTACCCGTCCGCGTGGCGCCACCGAAGAGGCCGACCGGGCGCTGGAGGAGGACCTGCTGTCGGATGACAAGGAAATCGCCGAACACCTGATGCTGATCGACCTGGGCCGCAACGATACCGGTCGGGTTTCCGAGATCGGTTCGGTGAAGCTCACCGAGAAGATGGTGATCGAACGTTATTCCAACGTGATGCACATCGTCTCCAACGTCACCGGCCAGCTCAAGAATGGCCTGACCTCCATGGATGCACTGCGGGCGATCCTGCCGGCCGGTACGTTGTCCGGAGCGCCGAAGATCCGTGCCATGGAAATCATCGACGAGCTGGAACCGGTCAAGCGCGGCGTGTATGGCGGCGCGGTCGGTTACTACGCCTGGAACGGCAACATGGATACCGCGATTGCCATTCGTACCGCGGTGATCAAGGACGGCGAGCTGCACGTGCAGGCCGGTGGCGGCATCGTCGCCGACTCGGTACCGGCGCTGGAATGGGAAGAAACGCTGAACAAGCGTCGCGCGATGTTCCGTGCGGTTGCCCTTGCTGAACAAACCCCCGCGTCCGACGCCTGAGGAACCCTTTGTCATGTTGCTGATGATCGATAACTACGACTCGTTTACCTACAACGTCGTGCAATACCTCGGTGAACTGGGCGCGGACGTCAAAGTTGTGCGTAACGACGAACTGACCGTGGCCGAAATCGAAGCCCTCAAGCCTGAGCGCATCGTGGTCTCGCCCGGCCCTTGCACACCGACCGAGGCAGGTATTTCCCTGGAAGCCATCCAGCATTTCGCCGGCAAGCTGCCGATCCTCGGCGTGTGCCTGGGACACCAGTCCATCGGCCAGGCCTTTGGTGGGGACGTGGTGCGGGCCCGCCAGGTGATGCATGGCAAGACCAGTCCGCTGTTCCACGAAGGCAAGGGTGTGTTCGAGGGATTGCACCTGCCGTTGACCGTCACGCGCTACCATTCGCTGATCGTCAAGCGTGAAACCTTGCCCGATTGTCTGGAGCCGACCGCCTGGACCCAACTGGAGGACGGCTCGATCGACGAAATCATGGGCTTGCGCCACAAGACACTGAACATCGAAGGGGTGCAGTTCCACCCCGAGTCGATCCTCTCCGAGCAGGGACATGAGCTGTTCGCCAACTTTCTCAAACAGACCGGTGGCGTGCGCTAAGGAGTTTTCATGGATATCAAGACAGCCCTGGGCCGTATCGTCGGCCATCTGGATCTGAGCACCACCGAGATGAGTGATGTCATGCGTGAAATCATGACTGGGCAATGCACCGAGGCGCAGATCGGCGCCTTCATGATGGCCATGCGCATGAAGAGTGAAAGCATCGACGAGATCGTCGGCGCGGTCTCGGTCATGCGCGAGTTGGCGGACAAGGTCGAGTTGAAGAGCCTTGACGGCGTGGTCGACGTGGTTGGCACCGGCGGCGATGGCGCGAATATTTTCAACGTTTCCACGGCATCGGCCTTCGTGGTCGCGGCGGCTGGCTGTACGGTCGCCAAGCACGGCAACCGCGCCGTATCGGGCAAGAGCGGCAGTGCCGATCTGCTGGAGGCGGCGGGTGTCTATCTCAATCTGACGCCGGTTCAAGTGGCACGCTGCATCGATAACGTCGGCATCGGTTTCATGTTCGCCCAGACCCATCACAGTGCGATGAAATATGCCGCCGGTCCGCGTCGCGATCTGGGCCTGCGCACCCTGTTCAACATGCTTGGCCCGCTTACGAATCCGGCTGGCGTGAAGCATCAGGTGGTCGGCGTGTTCACTCAGGCACTTTGCCGACCATTGGCGGAGGTGCTGCATCGCCTGGGCAGCAAGCATGTGCTGGTGGTGCATTCCCAGGACGGTCTGGACGAATTCAGCCTGGCGGCGCCGACCTACGTGGCCGAACTGAAAAATGGTGCAATAACCGAGTATTGGGTTCAGCCCGAAGACTTGGGTATAAAGAGTCAGAGTCTGTTTGGCTTGGTGGTGGAAAGCCCGGCGGCTTCCCTGGAGCTGATTCGTGACGCACTGGGGCGCCGCAAGACCGAAAATGGCCAGAAGGCTGCGGAAATGATCGTGCTCAACGCTGGCGCCGCGCTGTATGCCGCTGACCATGCCAGCAGTCTCAAGGAAGGCGTGGCCCTGGCCCATGACGCCTTGCATACCGGCCTTGCTCGAGAAAAACTCGAAGAGCTGGGCGCGTTCACCGCGGTATTCAAGCAGGAGAATGAAGCATGAGTGTGCCAACCGTTCTGGAGAAAATCCTCGCCCGCAAGGCGCAGGAAGTTGCCGAGCGCAGTGCTCGCCTGAGCTTGGCCGAGTTGGAAAAACTGGCCCGTGCTGCCGATGCCCCGCGTGGCTTTGCCCGGGCGTTGCTTGAGCAGGCCAAGCTGAAGCAGCCGGCAGTGATTGCCGAAATCAAGAAAGCCTCGCCAAGCAAAGGCGTGATCCGCGAACACTTCGTTCCGTCCGAGATCGCCAGCAGTTATGAGAAGGGTGGGGCGACCTGCCTGTCGGTATTGACTGACGTGGATTATTTCCAGGGCTCGGACCTGTACCTGCAACAAGCTCGTGCCGCCTGCAAACTGCCGGTGATCCGCAAGGATTTCATGGTCGATCCGTATCAGATCGTCGAAGCCCGGGCCATGGGCGCCGATTGCATTCTGCTGATCGTCGCCGCGCTGGAAGACGGGCAGATGGCCGAGCTGGCCTCGCTGGCCAAGGATGTCGGGCTCGATGTGCTGGTGGAGTCCCACGACGCCGCCGAACTGGAGCGGGCACTGAAGCATCTGGATACGCCGCTGATCGGTATCAACAACCGCAACCTGCATACCTTCGACGTCAGCCTGGAAACCACTCTCGATTTGTTGCCGATGGTACCCCGCGACCGTCTGGTGATCACCGAGAGCGGCATCCTCAATCGCGCCGATGTCGAACTGATGGAAATCAGTCAGGTGTACTCGTTCCTGGTCGGTGAAGCGTTCATGCGCGCACAGAGCCCGGGTGATGAACTGCAGCGGCTGTTTTTCCCTGAGCGCGGGACGCCGGTGATTAGCGGCTCCACTCTCGATTGAAACCTGTTGTTCGAACAAGCCGGCGTTGCCGGCTTTTTCATGGCCACGATTAAACGGATTTTTTTGCCATGACTCTGCCTGTTGTACTTACCGTCGAAGTCGGCCTGCGTGCCGAACAGGATCTGCTGGCCGAGGTGTGTGCCGGTGAGCGCGATGGGGGGCTGCTGTTCTGGCAACCCAGCGACCGCGCCCTGGTCATGCCGCGGCGCTTGAGTCGGTTGTCGGGCTTCGAACAGGCCAGTGAAGCGCTGGCCGCCAGCGGCTGGCCGGTTCTACTGCGTGAAACCGGTGGCGAGCCGGTTCCGCAGTCGTCGTCGACGGTCAATATTGCCCTGGTCTATGCGCCGCCGCGCAGCGAGGGAGACCAGAACCGTATCGAAACCGGTTATCTGCGTCTGTGTCAGCCGATCTGCGCTGCGCTGGATGAGCTGGGAGGCGTCGCGTCGCTGGGCGAAATCGAAGGGGCGTTCTGCGATGGCCGTTACAACGTCAACCTCAATGGCCGCAAACTGGTCGGCACGGCTCAGCGTTGGCGGCAGAGTCGGGGGGGAACGCGTCCGGTGGGGTTGGTGCATGGGGCGATGCTGATCGACGACGAGCGTGAGTCGATGGCTGCGGCGGTCAATCGGTTCAATCAGGCGTGTGAGCTGGAGCAGCGGGTTCGTGCCGCGAGCCATATTGCCTTGCATGAGGTTTATCCGGCACCGCTATTCCTTGAGCGGTTGGCCGGCTCGTACCAGCAGTTGCTGGCCGATTTGCTCAAGGCCTAGCGAGTGCCGAAGACCACCATGGTCTTGCCTTTGACGTTTACCAGGCTCTGCTCTTCCAGATCCTTGAGTACCCGGCCAACCATTTCCCGTGAGCAACCGACGATGCGACCGATCTCCTGGCGGGTGATCTTTATCTGCATGCCGTCCGGGTGGGTCATGGCGTCCGGTTGCTTGCACAGGTCCAGCAGGCAGCGAGCGACACGCCCTGTGACGTCGAAGAACGCCAGGTCACCGACCTTGCGGGTGGTATTGCGCAAGCGCTGAGCCATCTGCCCGCTGAGTGCATAGAGGATGTCCGGGTCCTGCTGGGCCAGTTCGCGGAATTTGCCGTAGCTGATTTCCGCCACTTCACACTCGACCTTGGCACGTACCCAGGCACTGCGCTCCTGTTCCTGCCCGGCCTGCTCGAACAGTCCCAGTTCACCGAAAAAGTCTCCGGCGTTGAGATAGGCAATGATCATTTCTCGTCCGTCATCGTCTTCGATGAGGATGGTGACCGAGCCCTTGAGGATGAAAAACAGGGTTTGCGAACGATCCCCGGCGCAGATGATGTTGCTCTTTGCCTGGTGGCGACGGCGTTGGCAGTGCGCCAGCAGTTTGTCGAGGTTCTTGATCTTGGAGGTGGAAGCCAGAGCAACCATGTTTGTATCCCGGAAAGACTGCGCGGTTTGATTTGATTTTTTGTCGTAACCAAAAAAAGCTGGCATAACGCCAGCGATTTGGCGTCAGCTTAACAGACGCGTTGTCCCGTGATGACGGAATTTAACGCGCCGGCCAACCAGTCGTCGCCTGAGCTTGTCTGGCGCTGTGCTAAGCTGATAGCCCTTTTTTATCAGTGGAGTCTTGGCGATGAAGGCACGCATCCAATGGGCTGGCGAAGCCATGTTCCTCGGAGAGTCGGGTAGCGGGCATGTGGTGGTAATGGACGGTCCGCCGGAAAGCGGTGGCCGTAATCTGGGTGTGCGCCCCATGGAAATGGTCTTGCTGGGGTTGGGCGGTTGCAGCAACTTCGATGTGGTCAGCATTCTGAAGAAGGCGCGCCAGCCGGTCGAGAGCTGTGAGGCTTTCCTCGAAGCCGAACGGGCCAGTGAAGATCCGAAAGTGTTCACCAAGATCCACCTGCATTTCGTGGTCAAGGGCCGTGGCCTGAAGGAAACCCAGGTCAAGCGGGCGATCGAACTGTCTGCCGAGAAGTACTGTTCGGCCTCGATCATGCTCGGCGCTGCCGGGGTTGCTATCAGTCATGACTACGAGATCGTCGAACTCGGCTGAGATCACCGTGGGCCTTGTTCGCGGATGAGTCCTGCTCCCACAAGGGGGATTCACATCCAAGGCATATCGCCGCGAACAGGTGGCCACTTCAATCAAGGCCTGCGGTTTCAGATACGATAGGTGCTCTTGGTCATGACCTTGGCCAGCAGGCTCATGCCGAATTTCACGGGTGCCGGGAAACGGAAGCCGCCTGCGTCGAGCGCCACTTCGGCATGATGTTCCTCGTCGATACGCATCTGTTCAAGAATCGCCCGGGATTTTTCGTCTTCGGCAGGCAATTGCTCGAGGTGTTCGTTCAGGTGCTTGCAGACCTGATCTTCGGTCGCGGCGACGAATCCGAGGCTGACCTTGTCGCTGATCAGTCCGGCCACCGCACCGATGCCGAATGACAGGCCATAGAACATTGGATTGAGCACACTCGGACTGCTGCCCAGTTGGCGGATACGTTGTTCGCACCAGGCCAGATGATCGATTTCTTCTTCGGCTGCGTGCTCCATGGCCGCGCGTACGTGGGGCAGCTTGGCGGTCAGCGCCTGGCCCTGGTACAGCGCCTGGGCACAGACTTCGCCGGTATGGTTGATGCGCATCAGACCGGCAACATGGCGGGTATCTTCCTCGCTCATCTGCGCTTCGGGCTGGACGATCGCCGGCGAGGGTCGATAGGGCTGGCCGCTGAACGGGAGCAAGGTGCGCATGGCGGCATCGGCTTGCAGCAGCAGGCGGTCAATCGGCGAGTAGTGACGTTGGGTAGTCATGCTGACCTCCAGAAGAATCTCTGTCGGCAGTTTACCCCAATCCGTAGCGGAAGGTTTGAGCTGGGTCATCGGCAGGATGGGCGGGCGCTATCACCCGCAAGCGCAGCGCCACCCAGTCTGCTCCTGAAATCGGCGTATCAGCCCGGCGGCCAGTTCATCTGGCGCTGACCCAGCACATGCATGTGAATGTGGTAAACCGTCTGGCCACCCTTCTCGTTGCAGTTCATCACCACGCGAAAGCCTTCCTTGCAACCCTGCTCCAGGGCCAGGCGTTGGGCCGTGAACAGGATATGCCCGGCCAATGCCTTGTCTTCCTCGGTCAGGTCATTGAGGGTCGCAATCGGCTTCTTCGGAATGACCAGGAAATGCACCGGTGCTTGCGGGGCAATATCGTGAAACGCCAGGACCTGGTCGTCTTCGTAGATGATCTTCGCGGGTATTTCCCGGTTGATGATCTTGGTGAACAGAGTATCCACAACGGTTTCTCCATTTGGGTGGGATGGGCCGGAGTCTGTCTGCTGCGGCCTGCGAGTTCAAGTGTCAGCGTGGGCAGTATGTCCGGGTAATCAGGCCGGCCAGCTTGCGGATCATCCAGCGACTGCCCAGGCGGGGCAAACGGGTCAGCCAGCGATTGCGCCAACCGGGGATGATGATCGCGCGGTTCTTGTCCAGGGCACGTACCGTGTACAGCGCAACTTCCTCGGGGCTCATCATCAGCTTGCTGTGCTTGAGCTTGTCGGTTTGCAATTGGGCGGTATCAAAGAAGGCGGTACGGGTCAGGCCGGGGCAGAGCACTGAAACCTTGATCCCGGTTTTCTTCAGTTCTTCGCGCAGCCCTTCACTGAAGTGCAGGACATAAGCCTTGCTGGCGTAATAGCTGCTCATCCACGGCGCCGGGTGGAACGCGGCGATCGAGGCAACGTTGAGGATCTGCCCGCCGCCCTGTATCGCCATCAGGTTGCCGAGGGAGTGGCACAGGCGCGTGAGGGCGAGGACATTCACTTCGATCAGGTCCTGCTCGGTGCCCCAGTCCTGGGCGAGGAATGGGCCGCAGGTGCCGATGCCGGCGCAATTGACCAGCAGGTCGATCGGATGCGTGCCTTCTTCCAGTTCCAGCAGGAAACCGGACAGGCGCAGCGGTTCGCTCAGGTCACAGGCGCGGAACAGCACCTCGACGCCGAAGCGCTGGGTCAGTTCGATGGCAATGCTTTCCAGCCGATCACGTTGACGGGCAACCAGGATCAGGTTGCGACCGCGGCGCGCCAGGGCTTCGGCCAGGGCCAGGCCGATACCGCTGGAGGCGCCGGTGATCAGGGCGTAACGGGTCATGCAGTTCTCCATGGCAACGGCGCGCAGCCTCGGGGCCGGTAGGTCGCAAGGTCAGCGCTGTTTGTTTTGTCGACAGTCTACAGGGGCCAAGGTGACTTGGCGCTGCTCTCGACCAGGCCGGCCTAGGTGTGCTTGACGAGGGCGGTACCCAGCGCGAACAACACGCCGATCAGGAAGACGAAGAAGGTTGCCACAATCGAAAGCACCTTGACCGCCTTGCTGTTGGGCGGCGGCGGAGCACCGTACCTGTTGGCCGAAACATTACCTGGATAGAACATCAGGACGAAGGGGAGCACATAACCAGCGATGGGTACCAGCGTGAGCAGCCAGAGCCAGCCGGACCAGCCGATATCGTGCAGGCGTTGCACGGCGATCTGGATGGTCAGCAGTATGTAGAAGGCCACGGCGACGATGATTGCCAGGCCGCTCACGACCGCAAAACCTCTCAGGACGCTGACCAACAGCATTATCAGCACGAGTGTCGCCAGCGCTGCCGTCATGCTCCAGGCCAGGTAGCGCAGCCGCCCGATCCGGCCGTTGAGGGTGAATACCTTTAGCGGTCCAAAGGTAGGCAGCATTTCAGCGACCTTGGCGGCAGGTGGCGCATACGGTGAATACGCCTCACTGCTGGCCGGCGGTGGAGCGTAAGACGAATGGGACTCGCCGATGGCTTGAGGTGGCACACTGGCGGGCAGTTCGTTGACATCAGCCAGGCTCAGTTCGCCAGTCGGTGTTTCCTCGACGATGCGTGCATCGACCCCTGTGTTGCGCAGGGCTTCGAGATAGCTCTGCGCCTCGCTGGCTGAAAGATCGCGCTTGAGCGCAATCGGTTGGCCATTGAAGAGTTTCTCCACGGAGGCGACGTCGCTCTTGAACAGTTCGGCCAGGTTGAACTGGGCGGTGGTCTGTTCCACGCCAGGCAGCAAGGTGCCGTCGAATACGATTTTGAAGCGGGTGTTGCTCATTGAGGCATCCCTGTCACGGCTCTGATGGATAACGCGTAGTGTAGGCTCGCGAGATGCCTGCCTGCCAGGATCAGTGCGGGTCGGCGAGCGGGAACAACGACGGCGTCACGAGAGACGGCGCCGTCGTTGTTCCAGCAGCAGGGGCAGCGACCTCGTCGATGCCTCGGGAGTGGCAGCTTGTTGCCTTAAAACGGTCTGACCACGACCAGAATGACAATGGCCAGCAATATCACCACCGGCACTTCATTGAACCAGCGATAAAAGACATGACTGCGGGTGTTCTCGCCTCGGGCAAAGCGCTTCACCTGGGCGCCGCACATATGGTGGTAACCGATCAGCAGGACCACCAGTGTCAGTTTGGCATGCATCCAGCCGCCTTGGCTGAAGTAGGCGCCGGGATTGAGGCTGATCAGCCAGCCGCCGAAGATCAACGTGGCGATCATCGCCGGCCCCATGATGCCGCGGTACAGCTTGCGCTCCATGACACTGAAGCGTTCCTTGCTGATGGTGTCCTCGCTCTGGGCGTGATAGACGAACAGTCGCGGCAGGTAGAACAGGCCGGCAAACCAGCAGACGACACTGACGATGTGAAACGCTTTGAGCCACAGATAGAGCATTTTGATTATTTCCAGGTTCACGGTGGATCAAATAGTAGTGGTTTGAGCGTGCGCGCGTCACGTTGGCGGTTGTCGCAGGCTTGCGCGCGTCCTATTATCGTTGGCTTTCCAGTGGGTTCGTTGAGGGGCAGGTCATGGTCAAGGTCGGTATCGTCGGCGGCACGGGTTACACCGGTGTCGAATTGCTGCGTCTGTTGGCGCAGCACCCGCAGGCAGAGGTGGTGGTCATTACCTCCCGATCCGAGGCCGGGCTTGCCGTGGCCGATATGTATCCGAACCTGCGCGGTCATTACGATGGCCTCAAGTTCAGCGTGCCGGATGTCCAGACTCTGGGTGCCTGTGATGTGGTGTTCTTTGCCACGCCGCACGGTGTTGCCCATGCCCTGGCTGGCGAGTTGCTGTCCGCCGGGACCAAGGTTATCGACCTGTCCGCCGACTTCCGTCTGCAGGACGCCGATGAATGGGCCAAGTGGTACGGTCAGCCGCACGGCGCGCCAGCGCTGCTGGACGAGGCGGTCTATGGCCTGCCGGAAGTGAACCGCGAGAAGATTCGCCAGGCGCGTCTGATCGCCGTACCGGGTTGCTATCCAACCGCGACCCAACTGGGTTTCCTGCCGCTGCTGGAGGCCGGCCTGGCCGATGCTTCGCGGTTGATCGCCGACTGCAAGTCCGGTATCAGCGGTGCCGGTCGTGGTGCCAGTGTTGGCTCGCTGTATTCCGAGACCTCGGAGAGCTTCAAGGCCTATGCCGTCAAGGGCCACCGTCATCTGCCGGAAATTCGCCAGGGCCTGCGCCGTGCCGCTGGCAAGGATGTCGGTCTGACCTTCGTTCCACACCTGACGCCGATGATCCGTGGCATTCATTCCACTCTGTACGCGACCGTGGTCGATCGTTCTGTCGATCTGCAGGCATTGTTCGAAAAACGTTATGCCAACGAGCCGTTCGTGGATGTGATGCCGGCTGGCAGCCACCCGGAAACCCGCAGCGTTCGTGGCGCGAACGTGTGCCGGATCGCCGTGCACCGGCCGCAGGACGGTGATCTGGTAGTGGTATTGTCGGTGATCGACAACCTGGTCAAGGGCGCTTCGGGCCAGGCGGTGCAGAACCTGAACATTCTGTTCGGCCTGGACGAGCGGTTGGGTCTCTCCCATGCCGGCATGTTGCCGTAACAGCCGTTAACGGCTGACCAGGAAGGCCCGCGATGCGGGCCTTTTTGCATTGTGCAGTGTGCTGCCGGTTTATTGATATACCCTAACAATAGTTGACCGCTTTTCTAGGAGAAGCGGATAATGCACGCCATCACGCAATGGCGGCGTAACGCCGGGAGATAGTCAGCATGAGCGTCGAATCCTTCACCCCCACGGCTTTGCAATTCACCCAAGGTGCCGCGCACAAGGTGAAGAGCCTGGTCGATGAAGAGGGTAATGATCGCTTGAAGCTGCGCGTATTCGTTACGGGCGGTGGTTGTTCAGGGTTTCAGTACGGTTTCACCTTCGATGAGGATGTGGCCGAAGACGACACCATCGTTGAGCGCGAAGGCGTCAGCCTGGTGGTCGATCCGATGAGCTTCCAGTACCTGGCCGGTGCGGAGGTCGATTACCAGGAAGGTCTGGAAGGTTCGCGGTTTGTGATCAAGAACCCGAATGCCACCACGACCTGTGGTTGCGGTTCGTCGTTCTCGATCTGACAGATCAGTGAACGCTTGAGCAAAACGCCGCGAATGTTCGCGGCGTCTTGCTGTGTGGGGTTCAGGCCGGGTAGATCGCGCCCAGTACCCTCAGGCCGCGGGCGCCGGTCACGCTGGGGCGATTGGTCGGGATGCCTGCAAGGCAGCAGTGGGCCAGCCAGGCGAAGGCCATGGCTTCCACCCAGTCGGGATCGACGCCATGGGTTGCGGTGCTGGCGACTTTGGCCCCTGGCAGCAGTTGGCCCAGGCGTGCCATCAGCGTCGTGTTATGGGCGCCACCACCGCAGACCAGCAGCTCTTCGGTGCCCGTCTGGGCCTGGGTCAGTGACTCGATAATACTTTGCGCGGTCAGTTCGAGCAGGGTGGCTTGCACGTTCTCGGCGCGGTAGGTGGGCAGACGCCCCAGGTGCTGCTTGAGCCAGTTCAGGTTGAACACTTCCCGTCCGGTGCTTTTGGGACCGGTGGTCTGGAAGAACGGATCGCTCAGCAGGGTCTGCAGCAACTGTGGCTCGACCTGGCCGCTGGCTGCCCATTGACCGCTGCGGTCGTAGATCTCGCCGCGCTGATCGTGAATCCAGGCGTCCAGCAACACGTTGCCGGGGCCGCAGTCGAAACCCGAGACGGGCTTATCCGGCTCGATCAGGCTCAGATTGCTGAAACCGCCGATATTCAACACCGCACAGTTCGCGCTGCGTTTCTCGAACAAGGCTTCATGGAAGGCCGGAACCAGCGGTGCGCCCTGGCCGCCAGCCGCCACATCACGCCGACGGAAATCACCGACAACGCTGATTCCGGTCAGTTCGGCCAGCAGTGCCGGGTTGCCGATCTGTACGGTGAAGCCGCGGGCCGGTTCGTGGCGAATTGTCTGGCCATGGCTGCCGATGGCACGAATCGATTCTGCGGCGAGTGACTGGCGACCGAGGAGGGTGTTGACGCCCTGAGCGGCCAGGGTCGCCCAGTTGTGTTCCGCTATCGCGGCCCGGGCGATTTCATCCGGGCCGCTGGCGCAGAGACCGAGCAATTCGGCCCGCAGCGCTTCAGGCATGGGAATGTAGTGGGTGGCCTGCAGCTTGATACCGCTGTTCAGCTCGATCAGCGCGATATCCAGCCCATCGAGGCTGGTGCCGGACATCACGCCGATATAGAGCGCCATGGCTTAGCGCTTGGCCGAAGCGAGCTTGGTGCCTTTTTCCTGGTCCATGCGCGCCATCAGTGGCTGGCTCTGTTGCAGGAAGCGGGTGCGCTCGGATTTGGCAATTGGGTCGGCCATGGGCAGTTTCTGGCTCAGCGGGTCGACGTGAACGCCGTTGACCTGGAACTCGTAGTGCAAATGCGGGCCGGTCGACAGGCCGGTGGTGCCGATATAACCGATCACCTGGCCCTGCTTGACGTTGCTGCCGGTCTGGACGCCTTTGGCGAAACCTTGCATATGACCGTAGAGGGTGCGGTAAGTATTGCCGTGCTGGATGATCACTGTGTTGCCGTAACCGCCGCGGCGGCCAGCCAGGATCACCTTGCCGTCGCCGGCAGCCTTGATCGGCGTGCCGCGTGGGGCGGCGTAGTCGACACCTTTGTGGGCGCGGATCTTGTTCAGGATCGGGTGTTTGCGGCCCATGGAGAAGCGCGAGCTGATGCGGGCGAAGTCCACCGGGGTACGGATGAAGGCCTTGCGCATGCTGTTGCCGTCAGCGGTGTAGTAGTTGCTAGTACCTTGCTTGTTGGTGTAGCGCACGGCGGTATAGACCTTGCCGCGGTTGGTGAAGCGTGCGGAAAGGATATTGCCGGTACCGACAGTCTTGCCGTTGAGCACTTTCTGTTCGTAGATGACTTCGAATTCGTCGCCTGGGCGAATGTCCTGGGCGAAATCGATGTCGTAGCCGAATACGCTGGCCATCTCGCGGGTCAGGCTGTGGGGCATGCCGGCGCGCTGGGCGGAGAGAGACAGGGAACTATTGATCACGCCGTGTACATAAGCCGACTGGACGGTTGGCTTGGTGACCACGCGATTGAAGGTAAAGCCTTTCGGGCCCTTGGTCAGGGTGATGGTTTCCAGGTCGCTGATCCGACTGTGCAGGTTGTTCAACTGGCCATCCGGGCTCAGTTCGAACTCCAGTTTCTGGCCGTGCTTGAGCTGCGAAAACTGTTTGGCCTGCTTATCGCTTGCCAGTACTTCATGCACGGCGCCGGCAGGCAGTCCGACCTTTTCGAACAGGGTGGAGAGTGTATCGCCACGGGTTACGGTCACTTCGCGGTGGCCGGGGGCCTTTTTCTCTGGTGCAACTGGCGCCGGGTCGCTTTTTGCGGTGTTTTTGCTCTCGTCGTCGCTGTTTTCGATCTGGGCGAAAGGCGATGGGTTGCCTTCATTTGTGGCCTGATCGAGCTCTGCAGCGTCATTGTCTTGTGTCAGTTGAGCCGCAGGTGTTTCCAGTTCAAGGCTCAGGGTGGTTTTTTTGGCTTCGACATCGCTGGAAGGAAAGACCAGCAGGGCCAGGCTGAGAAGGGCTGCGATACCACTGGCGGCCAGCAGGTGGGTCTTCGGATAAAGCGGCGGCGCTTTAGTCGGTTCTGTGCTCATGAGTAATTTGACTTTGAAAAAGATGAATTGGAAAAGATGAATGACATGATGAAGATGAAATAACTGTATAAAATATAACCAAAACATCATTGAAGCAAGTCTGTCATGTGTCGGCGGGCCCGATCTTGGCCGTACGCCGGGCAAAACTTGTAATTGGGCTGCGATCTTGTATGGTTGGATCCCTTTGAATCTGAGCCTTGCAGGTTGGTTATGAAGTCGGTTGAAGAGCAGCTAGCGCTGATCAAGCGTGGTGCGGAAGAGTTGTTGGTCGAGTCGGAGTTGGTCGAGAAGCTCAAGCGCGGCCAGCCGCTGCGTATCAAGGCTGGCTTCGATCCGACGGCGCCGGACCTGCACCTGGGTCATACGGTGCTTATCAATAAGCTGCGCCAGTTCCAGGATCTGGGGCATCAGGTCATTTTCCTTATAGGCGACTTCACCGGCATGATCGGTGATCCGAGCGGCAAGAGTGCAACGCGTCCACCGTTGACGCGTGAGCAGGTGCTCGACAACGCCGAGACCTACAAGACCCAGGTATTCAAGATTCTCGATCCGGCCAAGACCGAGGTGGCGTTCAACTCCACCTGGATGGACCAGATGGGACCGGCGGATTTCATTCGCCTGACTTCGCAATACACCGTGGCACGGATGCTCGAGCGGGATGACTTCGATAAGCGCTACAGCTCGAATCAGCCGATTGCGATCCATGAGTTCCTTTATCCCCTGGTGCAAGGCTACGACTCGGTGGCATTGCGTGCCGATATCGAGCTGGGCGGTACCGACCAGAAATTCAACCTGCTGATGGGGCGTGAGTTGCAGCGCGCCTATGGGCAGGAAGCACAGTGCATTCTCACCATGCCGTTGCTCGAAGGCCTGGATGGTGTGAAGAAGATGTCCAAGTCCCTGGGTAACTATGTGGGTATCCAGGAGGCGCCGGGCGTGATGTACGGCAAGCTGGTTTCGATTCCCGATGCGCTGATGTGGCGCTACTTCGAATTGCTGAGCTTCCGTTCGATGGATGAGATCAATCAGTTGCGCAAGGATGTCGAGGCGGGTGCCAATCCGCGGGACATCAAGATTCTGCTGGCCGAAGAGATCGTTGCCCGTTTCCATGGTGAAGAGGCGGCGGCCAATGCCCATCGTGGTGCGGGTAACCGCATGAAGGATGGCGAGCTGCCGGACGATTTGCCGGAGGTCGAGCTGACTGCTGCCGAAGATATGCCGATCGCGGCGATCCTTAATAAGGCAGGTCTGGTCAAGAATTCGGCGGTTGCTCGTGATTTGCTGGGTTCCGGTGGTGTGCGCGTGGATGGTGAGGCGGTTGATCGTGCCTTTATCTTCAAGCTGGGCGCCACTCATGTTTGTCAGGCTGGCAAGAAGGCATTTGCTCGGGTCACTCTGAAAGCTGAGTAACCAGGGTTGCGAGCTATATAAGAAGGCCGGCCCCTTGGGGCCGGCCTTCTGCTTTTAAGGGCTTTTCGACCGTTATGACAGAAATCTGAAAATAACGGTTGACGCTCGCTGTCAGGGGCCTATAATTCGCCCCACTTCCGGCGCAGCCAGAACGGAAAACTCCTTGAGATTCAATGAGTTATCTAGTTTCAGGCGGTGCAGCTTCAGATCATCGAAGCACGGAACAAGCTGTAAAAGAGGTGTTGACAGCAGCGTGTAACGCTGTAGAATTCGCCTCCCGCTGACGAGAGATCGGAAGCGCAAGTGGTTGAAGTTGAAGAGGAAATTCTGAAACTTCTGAAAATAATCACTTGACAGCAAATGAGGCTGCTGTAGAATGCGCGCCTCGGTTGAGCGAACAGCTCACCCACCGCTCTTTAACAACTGAATCAAGCAATTCGTGTGGGTGCTTGTGGTGTCAGACTGAATAGTCACTAGATTATCAGCAACGCAAGTTACTCCGCGAGAAATCAAAGATGTAACCAACGATTGCTGAGCCAAGTTTAGGGTTTTCTCAAAACCCAAGCAGTATTGAACTGAAGAGTTTGATCATGGCTCAGATTGAACGCTGGCGGCAGGCCTAACACATGCAAGTCGAGCGGATGAGAAGAGCTTGCTCTTCGATTCAGCGGCGGACGGGTGAGTAATGCCTAGGAATCTGCCTGGTAGTGGGGGACAACGTTTCGAAAGGAACGCTAATACCGCATACGTCCTACGGGAGAAAGCAGGGGACCTTCGGGCCTTGCGCTATCAGATGAGCCTAGGTCGGATTAGCTAGTTGGTGAGGTAATGGCTCACCAAGGCGACGATCCGTAACTGGTCTGAGAGGATGATCAGTCACACTGGAACTGAGACACGGTCCAGACTCCTACGGGAGGCAGCAGTGGGGAATATTGGACAATGGGCGAAAGCCTGATCCAGCCATGCCGCGTGTGTGAAGAAGGTCTTCGGATTGTAAAGCACTTTAAGTTGGGAGGAAGGGCATTAACCTAATACGTTAGTGTTTTGACGTTACCGACAGAATAAGCACCGGCTAACTCTGTGCCAGCAGCCGCGGTAATACAGAGGGTGCAAGCGTTAATCGGAATTACTGGGCGTAAAGCGCGCGTAGGTGGTTCGTTAAGTTGGATGTGAAATCCCCGGGCTCAACCTGGGAACTGCATCCAAAACTGGCGAGCTAGAGTAGGGTAGAGGGTGGTGGAATTTCCTGTGTAGCGGTGAAATGCGTAGATATAGGAAGGAACACCAGTGGCGAAGGCGACCACCTGGACTCATACTGACACTGAGGTGCGAAAGCGTGGGGAGCAAACAGGATTAGATACCCTGGTAGTCCACGCCGTAAACGATGTCAACTAGCCGTTGGGAACCTTGAGTTCTTAGTGGCGCAGCTAACGCATTAAGTTGACCGCCTGGGGAGTACGGCCGCAAGGTTAAAACTCAAATGAATTGACGGGGGCCCGCACAAGCGGTGGAGCATGTGGTTTAATTCGAAGCAACGCGAAGAACCTTACCAGGCCTTGACATGCAGAGAACTTTCCAGAGATGGATTGGTGCCTTCGGGAACTCTGACACAGGTGCTGCATGGCTGTCGTCAGCTCGTGTCGTGAGATGTTGGGTTAAGTCCCGTAACGAGCGCAACCCTTGTCCTTAGTTACCAGCACGTCATGGTGGGCACTCTAAGGAGACTGCCGGTGACAAACCGGAGGAAGGTGGGGATGACGTCAAGTCATCATGGCCCTTACGGCCTGGGCTACACACGTGCTACAATGGTCGGTACAGAGGGTTGCCAAGCCGCGAGGTGGAGCTAATCCCACAAAACCGATCGTAGTCCGGATCGCAGTCTGCAACTCGACTGCGTGAAGTCGGAATCGCTAGTAATCGCGAATCAGAATGTCGCGGTGAATACGTTCCCGGGCCTTGTACACACCGCCCGTCACACCATGGGAGTGGGTTGCACCAGAAGTAGCTAGTCTAACCTTCGGGAGGACGGTTACCACGGTGTGATTCATGACTGGGGTGAAGTCGTAACAAGGTAGCCGTAGGGGAACCTGCGGCTGGATCACCTCCTTAATCGACGACATCAGCTGCACCATAAGTTCCCACACGAATTGCTTGATTCATTGAAGAAGACGATAGAAGCAGCCCGATATTGGGTCTGTAGCTCAGTTGGTTAGAGCGCACCCCTGATAAGGGTGAGGTCGGCAGTTCGAATCTGCCCAGACCCACCAGTTTAGGTGGGAAGTTGTAGGAACCTGTAGCGATACGGGGCCATAGCTCAGCTGGGAGAGCGCCTGCCTTGCACGCAGGAGGTCAACGGTTCGATCCCGTTTGGCTCCACCATTTACTGCGGTTAGCTGTTTCTGCGTTAAAGCTTAGAAATGAGCATTCCATCGTTGTGATGGTGAATGTTGATTTCTAGTCTTTGATTAGATCGTTCTTTAAAAATTTGGGTATGTGATAGAAAGATAGACTGAACGTTACTTTCACTGGTAACGGATCAGGCTAAGGTAAAATTTGTGAGCAATTGCAAATTTTCGGCGAATGTCGTCTTCATAGTATAACCAGATTGCTTGGGGTTATATGGTCAAGTGAAGAAGCGCATACGGTGGATGCCTTGGCAGTCAGAGGCGATGAAAGACGTGGTAGCCTGCGAAAAGCTTCGGGGAGTCGGCAAACAGACTTTGATCCGGAGATGTCTGAATGGGGGAACCCAGCCATCACAAGATGGTTATCTTGTACTGAATACATAGGTGCAAGAGGCGAACCAGGGGAACTGAAACATCTAAGTACCCTGAGGAAAAGAAATCAACCGAGATTCCCTTAGTAGTGGCGAGCGAACGGGGACCAGCCCTTAAGTGGCTTTGAGATTAGCGGAACGCTCTGGAAAGTGCGGCCATAGTGGGTGATAGCCCTGTACGCGAAAGTCTCTTAGTCATGAAATCGAGTAGGACGGGGCACGAGAAACCTTGTCTGAATATGGGGGGACCATCCTCCAAGGCTAAATACTACTGACTGACCGATAGTGAACTAGTACCGTGAGGGAAAGGCGAAAAGAACCCCGGAGAGGGGAGTGAAATAGATCCTGAAACCGTATGCGTACAAGCAGTGGGAGCAGACTTTGTTCTGTGACTGCGTACCTTTTGTATAATGGGTCAGCGACTTATATTCAGTGGCGAGCTTAACCGAATAGGGGAGGCGTAGCGAAAGCGAGTCTTAATAGGGCGTTTAGTCGCTGGGTATAGACCCGAAACCGGGCGATCTATCCATGGGCAGGTTGAAGGTTAGGTAACACTGACTGGAGGACCGAACCGACTACCGTTGAAAAGTTAGCGGATGACCTGTGGATCGGAGTGAAAGGCTAATCAAGCTCGGAGATAGCTGGTTCTCCTCGAAAGCTATTTAGGTAGCGCCTCATGTATCACTGTAGGGGGTAGAGCACTGTTTCGGCTAGGGGGTCATCCCGACTTACCAAACCGATGCAAACTCCGAATACCTACAAGTGCCGAGCATGGGAGACACACGGCGGGTGCTAACGTCCGTCGTGAAAAGGGAAACAACCCAGACCGTCAGCTAAGGTCCCAAAGTCATGGTTAAGTGGGAAACGATGTGGGAAGGCTTAGACAGCTAGGAGGTTGGCTTAGAAGCAGCCACCCTTTAAAGAAAGCGTAATAGCTCACTAGTCGAGTCGGCCTGCGCGGAAGATGTAACGGGGCTCAAACCATGCACCGAAGCTACGGGTATCACGCAAGTGATGCGGTAGAGGAGCGTTCTGTAAGCCTGTGAAGGTGAGTTGAGAAGCTTGCTGGAGGTATCAGAAGTGCGAATGCTGACATGAGTAACGACAATGGGTGTGAAAAACACCCACGCCGAAAGACCAAGGTTTCCTGCGCAACGTTAATCGACGCAGGGTTAGTCGGTCCCTAAGGCGAGGCTGAAAAGCGTAGTCGATGGAAAACAGGTTAATATTCCTGTACTTCTGGTTATTGCGATGGAGGGACGGAGAAGGCTAGGCCAGCTTGGCGTTGGTTGTCCAAGTTTAAGGTGGTAGGCTGAGATCTTAGGTAAATCCGGGATCTTAAGGCCGAGAGCTGATGACGAGTGTCCTTTAGGACGCGAAGTGGTTGATGCCATGCTTCCAAGAAAAGCTTCTAAGCTTCAGATAATCAGGAACCGTACCCCAAACCGACACAGGTGGTTAGGTAGAGAATACCAAGGCGCTTGAGAGAACTCGGGTGAAGGAACTAGGCAAAATGGCACCGTAACTTCGGGAGAAGGTGCGCCGGTGAGGGTGAAGGACTTGCTCCGTAAGCCCATGCCGGTCGAAGATACCAGGCCGCTGCGACTGTTTATTAAAAACACAGCACTCTGCAAACACGAAAGTGGACGTATAGGGTGTGACGCCTGCCCGGTGCCGGAAGGTTAATTGATGGGGTTAGCTAACGCGAAGCTCTTGATCGAAGCCCCGGTAAACGGCGGCCGTAACTATAACGGTCCTAAGGTAGCGAAATTCCTTGTCGGGTAAGTTCCGACCTGCACGAATGGCGTAACGATGGCGGCGCTGTCTCCACCCGAGACTCAGTGAAATTGAAATCGCTGTGAAGATGCAGTGTATCCGCGGCTAGACGGAAAGACCCCGTGAACCTTTACTATAGCTTTGCACTGGACTTTGAATTTGCTTGTGTAGGATAGGTGGGAGGCTTTGAAGCGTGGACGCCAGTCTGCGTGGAGCCATCCTTGAAATACCACCCTGGCAACTTTGAGGTTCTAACTCAGGTCCGTTATCCGGATCGAGGACAGTGTATGGTGGGTAGTTTGACTGGGGCGGTCTCCTCCTAAAGAGTAACGGAGGAGTACGAAGGTGCGCTCAGACCGGTCGGAAATCGGTCGTAGAGTATAAAGGCAAAAGCGCGCTTGACTGCGAGACAGACACGTCGAGCAGGTACGAAAGTAGGTCTTAGTGATCCGGTGGTTCTGTATGGAAGGGCCATCGCTCAACGGATAAAAGGTACTCCGGGGATAACAGGCTGATACCGCCCAAGAGTTCATATCGACGGCGGTGTTTGGCACCTCGATGTCGGCTCATCACATCCTGGGGCTGAAGCCGGTCCCAAGGGTATGGCTGTTCGCCATTTAAAGTGGTACGCGAGCTGGGTTTAGAACGTCGTGAGACAGTTCGGTCCCTATCTGCCGTGGACGTTTGAGATTTGAGAGGGGCTGCTCCTAGTACGAGAGGACCGGAGTGGACGAACCTCTGGTGTTCCGGTTGTCACGCCAGTGGCATTGCCGGGTAGCTATGTTCGGAATAGATAACCGCTGAAAGCATCTAAGCGGGAAACTAGCCTCAAGATGAGATCTCACTGGAACCTTGAGTTCCCTGAAGGGCCGTCGAAGACTACGACGTTGATAGGTGGGGTGTGTAAGCGCTGTGAGGCGTTGAGCTAACCCATACTAATTGCCCGTGAGGCTTGACCATATAACACCCAAGCAATTTGAGTCGAAAGGCCAGATTGCGGTGTATGAAGACGAAGTGAACCGAAAGTTTGCGACTCACAACACCAAAAGCTGTCACATACCCAATTTGCTGAAGCGCGGCCAACGGCCTCGATTCGGTACCCGAATTTCTTGACGACCATAGAGCATTGGAACCACCTGATCCCATCCCGAACTCAGCAGTGAAACGATGCATCGCCGATGGTAGTGTGGGGTTTCCCCATGTGAGAGTAGGTCATCGTCAAGATTAAATTCCGAAACCCCTATCTGCTTATGCAGGTAGGGGTTTTGTTTTTGGGGTCTTCCCATGTTTTCTATGCAATGAACCGGCTCATGGCTATCATGCCTGCCTCATTGTGAGGCGAGATCTGCATGCTGACCTTGTTAAAACTCCTGAAAGACGGCCGGTTTCATTCCGGAGAGGCACTTGGGGCTGCGTTGGGCGTCAGTCGCAGCGCTGTGTGGAAGCAGCTTCAGCAGTTGGAGGCCGAACTCGGGCTGTCGATCCACAAGGTTCGTGGCCGCGGTTATCAACTGTCTTCTCCCCTGGTTCTGCTCGATGAGCAGTCAATCGTTGCAAATGGGCCTTCTCCCTCCTGGCCTGTGCATGTCTACGACTCGATTGATTCGACCAATGCCGAAGCGCTGCGACTGGTTGCGCAGGGAGCTCCAGCACCTTTCATTGTGGTCGCCGAGCGACAGACCTCGGGTCGCGGTCGTCGCGGTCGCCAGTGGGTCAGTCCGTTCGCGGAAAATATCTACTACAGCCTGCTGCTCAGGATCGATGGCGGCATGCGTCAGCTCGAAGGCTTGAGTCTTGTGGTTGGCCTGGCGGTGTTGCGTGTCCTGCGGGATCACGGGTTGCCGGGGGTGGGGTTGAAGTGGCCCAACGATGTTCTGGTCGGGCGCAAGAAGATTGCCGGTATTCTCCTGGAGCTTGTGGGTGATCCGGCGGATGTCTGTCACGTGGTGCTGGGGATTGGCATCAACGCGAACATGCAGGTTGCCGAACAGATCGATCAACCATGGACATCGGTACGGGCGGAGCTGGGGAGTGCGGTAGATCGCAACCACCTGGTCTCCTCCCTGGGTAAAAAGCTGCAGGAGTACCTGGAGCTGCACCGTGAGGCGGGTTTTGCCGCTCTACAGGCAGAGTGGCAGCAGCATCATCTCTGGCAGGGGCGCGAGGTGTCTTTGGTTGCTGGTATCAACAGCATCCATGGCACCGTTTTGGGTGTCGACCAGCAGGGTGCGCTACGTCTGGAGGTCGACGGTGTCGAAAAGGTCTTCAATGGTGGTGAGCTCAGTCTGAGGTTGCGCGATGATGTTTGAACTCGATTGCGGCAATAACTTCATCCGGTGGCGAGTTGCCCGAACAAGCTTTCAGGACCTGCTTGCCGGAGCTGATGCGACGCTGGTCAGTGCGTCGATGCCTGACGCCCGATGGGTGCCGTATCTGGTATTTTTCGGCCTGGCGATAGCCTGCCCGTTGAGTTGAGGTGTCTATGCGTTGGTTGTTTTTGCTGTTGTTGGTGCTCAATGGTGTCTATTACGTCTGGCATCAGCAGGAAGCGCCTCTGAAGGCGAAAGAGGTTGCACCCTTGTCGCTCTATCGCAGCGCTCATCACGATATCCAGTTGCTGAGCGAGTCGGACAACGCCGGGGCTCGCAAAACGGCGGCGAAGGATCAGGAAAGCGAGTCTGAATGCCTTTACCTGGGTGGTGTGCCGCGCCAGGAGCTTGCTCAGTCGATCCAGCAGCGCCTGCAGGGTATCGATGTCAAGGCGCGGGTGCAGCGTGTGAACATTCCCGATGCTCCTGGTTACTGGGTTCGTATCGCGCCCGAAAGCCGGCGTTTGCTTGACGATGCTCAGTTGCAGAATCTTGCTAAAGAATTCAATGAGTTAAAACATAAAATAATGTTGTGCGAGGGTATTGCAGGGGCTGAATAGTTTGCATAGAATGGCGCCCGCTCTGCAGCGAAGACCTCTTGAGGGATTAGCTACGAAGCGACGTCAATGCAACTAACCTCATAATTTTAAATGAGAAATTGCTTGACAGAGGTTCAGCATGATGTAGAATGCGCCTCACATTGGAGGGGTTCCCGAGCGGCCAAAGGGATCAGACTGTAAATCTGACGTCTCAGACTTCGAAGGTTCGAATCCTTCTCCCTCCACCATAATTTTAGCGGAAGCAGCAAGCTCCGCGGGTATAGTTTAGTGGTAGAACCTCAGCCTTCCAAGCTGATGATGCGGGTTCGATTCCCGCTACCCGCTCCAAGTTTGCTGATTTTGCACGGTGTTTCGCTCTTGTAGCTCAGTTGGTAGAGCACACCCTTGGTAAGGGTGAGGTCAGCGGTTCAAATCCGCTCAAGAGCTCCATATAACAAGGCGGATATGCAAATATCCGCCTTTGTTTTAAGTGGTTGTGGTTGCAATCTCTCTTTCGGGTCGGCATAATGGTCGGCCTGATTCAAGTTTTAGGTCAGTAGCTCAATTGGCAGAGCGACGGTCTCCAAAACCGTAGGTTGGGGGTTCGATTCCCTCCTGACCTGCCAGATTCACTCGATGTGTCTGGCTTTCTTCTCACAGGATCCTCGTAGATGACCACCAACACTGAAGCCCAAGGCTCTCGCTTAGATCTTCTCAAGTGGCTCGTTGTAGTCGCGCTGGTGGTTGTCGGTGTGGTAGGTAATCAGTACTACGCTGGTTCGCCAGTCCTGTATCGCGTACTTGCGCTGCTCGTCATTGCTGCTGTCGCTGCCTATGTAGGTCTGCAGACTGCCAAGGGCAAGTCGTTCTTCGTACTGCTCAAGGAAGCCCGCACCGAGATTCGTAAAGTCGTATGGCCGACTCGCCAAGAAACCACTCAGACCACTCTCATTGTAGTGGCTGTTGTTCTGGTTATGGCGTTGCTGCTGTGGGGTCTCGACTCCCTGCTCGGCTGGATTGTTTCCTTGATTGTTGGCTAAGGGTGTCCCGTGGCTAAGCGTTGGTACGTTGTGCATGCTTACTCGGGTTACGAGAAGCATGTCATGCGCTCGTTGATCGAGCGAGTAAAGCTGGCAGGCATGGAAGATGGCTTCGGCGAAATTCTGGTCCCTACTGAAGAAGTAGTGGAAATGCGTAATGGCCAGAAGCGCAAAAGCGAGCGGAAGTTCTTCCCTGGTTATGTGCTGGTACAGATGGATATGAACGAGGGTACTTGGCACTTGGTCAAGGATACACCTCGCGTCATGGGTTTCATCGGCGGTACTGCCGATAAGCCGGCGCCTATCACCGACAAAGAGGCCGAGGCCATTCTGCGTCGTGTCGCTGATGGTAGCGACAAGCCCAAGCCGAAGACCTTGTTCGAGCCGGGTGAAGTGGTACGCGTTACTGATGGTCCGTTCGCAGATTTCAACGGTACTGTCGAAGAAGTTAACTACGAAAAGAGCCGGATCCAGGTCGCAGTGCTCATTTTCGGTCGCTCTACTCCGGTGGAGCTGGAGTTCAGTCAGGTCGAAAAGGTCTAGCTGGACAAGCATCCCAACCCCACAGTCAAAAGCTGTGGGGTTTTGTCGTCACTGGGATAAACGCGCAAGTAACCGGGGAGCCTCTCGAGGCGTTCGAACCCGTAATTGGAGTGCCTCATGGCCAAGAAGATTACCGCTTACATCAAGCTGCAAGTGAAGGCCGCCCAGGCCAACCCAAGCCCACCCGTCGGTCCAGCTCTGGGTCAGCACGGCGTGAACATCATGGAATTCTGCAAGGCTTTCAACGCCCGTACCCAAGGTATCGAGCCAGGCCTGCCGACTCCAGTGATCATCACTGTCTACAGCGACCGTAGCTTCACTTTCGAAACCAAGTCGACTCCGGCTTCGGTTCTGCTGAAGAAAGCAGCTGGCCTGACCAGCGGTTCCGCTCGTCCTAACACTGTTAAGGTTGGCACTGTGACTCGTGCTCAGTTGGAAGAGATCGCGAAAACCAAAAACGCCGATCTGACTGCAGCTGATATGGATGCAGCCGTGCGTACCATCGCCGGTTCTGCCCGTAGCATGGGCCTTAACGTGGAGGGTGTGTAATGGCTAAGCTGACCAAACGCCAAAAGGCTATTGCCGGCAAAATCGAAGCAGGCAAGGCCTACAGCTTTGTAGACGCTGCTGCTCTGCTGACCGAGCTGTCGACTGTCAAGTTCAGCGAGTCCGTTGACGTTGCTGTAAACCTGGGCGTTGACCCACGTAAATCCGACCAGGTCGTACGTAGCGCTACCGTGCTGCCACACGGCACTGGCAAAACCGTTCGCGTTGCAGTGTTCACCCAGGGTCCAGCTGCTGAAGCTGCTCTGGCTGCTGGCGCCGATCGCGTTGGTATGGACGATCTGGCTGCCGAAATGAAAGGCGGCGACCTGAACTATGACGTCGTTATTGCTTCCCCGGATGCAATGCGTGTTGTAGGTCAACTGGGTCAGGTTCTGGGTCCACGCGGCCTGATGCCTAACCCTAAAGTCGGTACCGTAACTCCAGACGTCGCCAACGCGGTCAAAAACGCCAAGGCTGGTCAGGTTCGTTATCGCACCGACAAAAACGGCATCATCCACACTTCCGTTGGCAAGGTCGGCTTCGACGCCGTCAAGCTGAAGGAAAACGTTGAAGCCCTGATCGCTGACCTGAAGCGTATCAAGCCGGCTTCCTCGAAAGGCATCTACGTCAAGCGCGTTACCCTGAGCACCACCATGGGCCCAGGTCTGGTCATCGACCAGAGCTCGCTGGACGCGTAAGACAAGCATGGATGCAAGCGATTGCATCCATTGAAAAATTGGGGTCCCTGCCTGGCGGGGGCTATCCAAGACCGTAGGCGGCGCAAGTCTTAAACCTCAAGCCTACGCAGATGGTGCTCCCGGTTCCTTACCGAATCAGACACCAAAACGACATCGGGCCTGGCCTGATGAAACGGTAACAAGCAGGAGTTAAACCCGTGGCAATTAATCTCGAAGACAAGAAGGCCATCGTCGCTGAAGTCAACGAGGCTGCCAAAGTCGCTCTGTCCGCTGTCGTGGCTGATGCCCGTGGCGTAACAGTAGGCGCAATGACCGGACTCCGTAAAGAGGCTCGTGAAGCTGGCGTATACGTACGTGTCGTACGTAACACCCTGCTCAAGCGCGCCGTTGCTGACACTCAATACAGTGTCCTCAACGACGTGTTCACCGGCCCGACCCTGATCGCATTCTCCAACGAACATCCGGGCGCTGCTGCCCGTATCTTCAAAGAGTTTGCCAAGGGTCAGGACAAGTTCGAGATCAAGGCAGCTGCGTTCGAGGGCAAGTTCCTCGCAGCGAATCAGATCGACGTACTGGCAACTCTGCCGACCCGTGACGAAGCAATTTCTCAGCTGATGAGCGTGATTCAAGGCGCTACCAGCAAATTGGCTCGTACTCTGGCGGCAATTCGCGACCAGAAAGAAGCTGCAGCAGCCTGAGGCTGAGCACTTCCTCTCTCGCGTATTTTTGTTTATTTCGATGGCCTTGCAGGCTGTCCCCCAATTCAGGAATTGAGTCATGTCTCTGACTAACGAACAAATCATCGAAGCGATCGGCCAGAAATCCGTAGTGGAAATCGTTGAGCTGATCAAGGCGATGGAAGAAACCTTCGGCGTTACCGCTGCTGCTGCTTCGGCTGGTCCAGCTGTTGCTGCCGCTGTTGTTGAAGAGCAAACCGAGTTCAACGTTGTCCTGCTTGAAGCTGGCGAGAAGAAAGTCAACGTCATCAAGGCTGTACGTGAACTGACCGGTCTGGGCCTGAAAGAAGCCAAAGAGAAAGTTGACGGCGCTCCTCAGGTCGTTGCTGAAGGCGTTTCGAAAGAAGCTGCTGAAGACGCCAAGAAGAAGCTGGAAGAAGCAGGCGCCAAAGTCGAGCTCAAGTAAGCTCAGACCTTGCGTCTCCGGCCCAAGCGTTAAGCGAAAGGCTGATGGCTGGTGGCTTATGCCACCGGCCTTTTTCCGTTATTGGCAGCCGGCTCGGTCGGCGCCTCTAACGTGCTTCATCCACCCTATGTGGTGGCGCAGACCATGGGGTCTGCACGATTTTCTGGCTGCTCCCGTCGGGAGAGGCCAAACAAGCAGGTGACCAAGCTGGGGAACGCTGATGGCTTACTCATATACTGAGAAAAAACGTATCCGCAAGGACTTTAGCAAGTTGCCGGACGTCATGGACGTACCGTACCTCTTGGCTATCCAGCTGGATTCGTATCGCGAATTCTTGCAGGCGGGCGCGACCAAGGACCAGTTCCGTGACGTCGGTCTGCATGCGGCCTTCAAATCCGTTTTCCCGATCATCAGCTACTCCGGCAACGCTGCTCTGGAGTACGTTGGTTATCGTCTGGGCGAACCGGCCTTTGATGTCAAGGAATGCGTATTGCGCGGTGTGACCTACGCGGTTCCGCTGCGGGTGAAAGTGCGCCTGATCATTTTCGACAAAGAATCGTCGAACAAAGCGATCAAGGACATCAAAGAGCAAGAAGTCTACATGGGTGAAATTCCCCTGATGACTGAGAACGGTACCTTCGTTATCAACGGTACCGAGCGCGTAATCGTTTCCCAGCTGCACCGTTCCCCGGGCGTGTTCTTCGATCACGACCGCGGCAAGACGCACAGCTCCGGCAAACTGCTGTACTCCGCGCGTATCATTCCTTACCGCGGTTCGTGGCTGGACTTCGAGTTCGACCCGAAAGACTGCGTCTTCGTGCGTATCGACCGTCGTCGCAAGCTGCCGGCTTCCGTGCTGCTGCGCGCGCTGGGCTACAGCACCGAAGAAGTACTCGACGCGTTCTACACCACCAACGTCTTCCACGTTAAGGGCGAGACCCTGAGCCTGGAACTGGTGCCTCAGCGCCTGCGTGGTGAAATCGCTGTTCTCGACATCCAGGATGGCAACGGCAAGGTTATTGTCGAGCAGGGTCGTCGTATCACCGCTCGTCACATCAACCAGTTGGAAAAAGCCGGTGTCAAGGAGCTGGAAGTACCGCTGGACTACGTCCTGGGCCGTACGACCGCCAAGGTCATCGTGCACCCGGCTACCGGCGAAATCCTGGCTGAATGCAACACCGAGCTGAACAGCGAGCTGCTGGCCAAGATGGCCAAGGCCCAGGTTGTTCGCATCGAAACGTTGTACACCAACGACATCGACTGCGGTCCGTTCATCTCCGACACCCTGAAGATCGACTCCACCAGCAACCAACTGGAAGCGCTGGTCGAGATCTATCGCATGATGCGTCCTGGCGAGCCGCCAACCAAGGATGCTGCCGAGACCCTGTTCAACAACCTGTTCTTCAGCGCCGAGCGTTACGACCTGTCCGCAGTCGGCCGCATGAAGTTCAACCGTCGTATCGGTCGTACCGAGATCGAAGGTTCGGGCGTGCTGTGCAAGGAAGATATCGTCGAGGTTCTCAAGACCCTGGTCGACATCCGTAACGGCAAAGGCATCGTCGACGACATCGACCACCTGGGTAACCGTCGCGTCCGTTGCGTCGGCGAGATGGCCGAGAACCAGTTCCGTGTTGGCCTGGTGCGCGTTGAGCGTGCGGTCAAGGAACGTCTGTCGATGGCCGAAAGCGAAGGCCTGATGCCGCAAGACCTGATCAACGCCAAGCCAGTGGCTGCGGCGGTGAAAGAGTTCTTCGGTTCCAGCCAGCTGTCGCAGTTCATGGACCAGAACAACCCGCTCTCCGAGATTACCCACAAGCGCCGTGTTTCCGCACTCGGCCCAGGTGGTCTGACCCGTGAGCGCGCCGGCTTTGAAGTTCGTGACGTACACCCGACCCACTACGGTCGTGTTTGCCCGATCGAAACGCCGGAAGGTCCGAACATCGGTCTGATCAACTCCTTGGCGGCCTATGCCCGCACCAACCAGTACGGCTTCCTCGAGAGCCCGTACCGCGTGGTTAAAGAGGGTGTGGTCACCGACGACATCGTGTTCCTGTCCGCTATCGAAGAAGCCGATCACGTGATCGCGCAGGCTTCGGCGACCATGAACGAACAGAAAGTGCTGGTCGACGAGCTGGTAGCGGTTCGTCACCTGAACGAATTCACCGTCAAGGCGCCGGAAGACGTCACCCTGATGGACGTTTCGCCGAAGCAGGTTGTTTCGGTTGCAGCGTCGCTGATTCCGTTCCTTGAACACGACGACGCCAACCGTGCGTTGATGGGTTCGAACATGCAGCGTCAGGCTGTACCTACCCTGCGTGCCGACAAGCCGCTGGTCGGTACCGGCATGGAGCGTAACGTTGCCCGTGACTCCGGCGTTTGCGTCGTGGCTCGTCGTGGTGGCGTGATCGACTCTGTAGATGCCAGCCGTATCGTGGTTCGTGTTGCCGATGACGAAGTTGAACCGGGCGAAGCCGGTGTCGACATCTACAACCTGACCAAGTACACCCGTTCGAACCAGAACACCTGCATCAACCAGCGTCCGCTGGTGAGCAAGGGTGATCGCGTTCAGCGTAGCGACATCATGGCCGACGGCCCGTCCACCGACATGGGTGAACTGGCGCTGGGTCAGAACATGCGCATCGCCTTCATGGCATGGAACGGCTTCAACTTCGAAGACTCCATCTGCCTGTCGGAACGCGTTGTTCAGGAAGACCGTTTCACCACGATCCACATCCAGGAACTGACCTGTGTGGCCCGTGACACCAAGCTTGGCCCAGAGGAAATCACCGCAGACATCCCGAACGTGGGTGAAGCTGCGCTGAACAAGCTGGACGAAGCCGGTATCGTCTACGTCGGTGCCGAAGTTGGCCCGGGCGACATCCTGGTCGGCAAGGTCACTCCGAAAGGCGAGACCCAACTGACTCCGGAAGAAAAACTGCTTCGCGCGATCTTCGGTGAGAAGGCCAGCGACGTTAAGGACACCTCCCTGCGTGTGCCGACTGGCACCAAGGGTACCGTTATCGACGTCCAGGTCTTCACCCGTGATGGTGTTGAGCGTGACAGCCGTGCCCTGTCCATCGAGAAGAGCCAGCTCGACGAGATCCGCAAGGACCTCAACGAGGAGTTCCGTATCGTTGAAGGCGCGACCTTCGAGCGTCTGCGTTCGGCGCTGGTCGGTCACACCGTCGAAGGCGGCGCTGGCCTGAAGAAAGGTCAGGAGATCACCAACGAAGTTCTCGACGGTCTCGAGCATGGTCAGTGGTTCAAACTGCGCATGACCGAAGACGCGCTGAACGAGCAACTCGAGAAGGCTCAGGCCTACATCGTTGATCGCCGCCGTCTGCTGGACGACAAGTTCGAAGACAAGAAGCGCAAGCTGCAGCAGGGCGATGACCTGGCTCCGGGCGTACTGAAGATCGTCAAGGTCTACCTGGCAATCCGTCGTCGCATCCAGCCGGGCGACAAGATGGCCGGTCGTCACGGTAACAAGGGTGTGGTCTCCGTGATCATGCCGGTCGAAGACATGCCGCACGACGCCAACGGTACTCCGGTCGACGTGGTTCTCAACCCGTTGGGCGTACCTTCGCGTATGAACGTCGGTCAGATCCTCGAAACCCACCTGGGCCTCGCGGCCAAGGGCTTGGGCGAGAAGATCAACCGCATGCTCGAAGAGCAGCGCAAGGTCGCTGACCTGCGCAAGTTCCTGCACGAGATCTACAACGAGATCGGCGGTCGCAACGAAGAGCTGGACAGCTTCTCCGATCAGGAAATCCTGGACCTGGCGAAGAACCTCAAGGGCGGCGTTCCAATGGCCACCCCTGTGTTCGACGGCGCCAAGGAAGTTGAGATCAAGGCGATGCTGAAACTGGCTGACCTGCCAGAAAGCGGCCAGATGCAGCTGTTCGACGGTCGTACCGGCAACAAGTTCGAGCGTCCGGTTACCGTTGGCTACATGTACATGCTGAAGCTGAACCACTTGGTAGACGACAAGATGCACGCTCGTTCTACCGGTTCGTACAGCCTGGTTACCCAGCAGCCGCTGGGTGGTAAGGCGCAGTTCGGTGGTCAGCGTTTCGGGGAGATGGAGGTCTGGGCACTGGAAGCATACGGTGCTGCATACACTCTGCAAGAAATGCTCACAGTGAAGTCGGACGATGTGAACGGTCGGACCAAGATGTACAAAAACATCGTGGACGGCGATCACCGTATGGAGCCGGGCATGCCCGAGTCCTTCAACGTGTTGATCAAGGAAATTCGTTCCCTCGGCATCGATATCGATCTGGAAACCGAATAACACGTGACGCGATCGAGAGCGGGGCGGTACTGCCCGCTCTCTGCTCCGCCAGGAGGAAAGGCCTTGAAAGACCTACTGAATTTGCTGAAAAACCAGGGTCAAGTCGAAGAGTTTGACGCCATCCGTATCGGATTGGCCTCGCCTGAGATGATCCGTTCGTGGTCGTTCGGTGAAGTTAAAAAGCCGGAAACCATCAACTACCGTACGTTCAAACCTGAGCGTGACGGCCTGTTCTGCGCCAAGATCTTTGGCCCGGTCAAGGATTACGAGTGCCTGTGCGGTAAGTACAAGCGCTTGAAGCATCGTGGTGTGATCTGTGAGAAGTGCGGCGTTGAAGTCGCTCTGGCCAAGGTTCGTCGTGAGCGCATGGCGCACATCGAACTGGCTTCGCCGGTTGCCCACATCTGGTTCCTGAAGTCCCTGCCGTCCCGTATCGGCTTGCTGATGGACATGACCCTGCGTGATATCGAACGCGTTCTCTACTTCGAGAGCTATGTCGTTATCGACCCGGGCATGACCACCCTGGAAAAAGGCCAACTGCTGAACGACGAGCAGTACTTCGAAGCCCTCGAAGAGTTCGGTGACGACTTCGACGCCCGCATGGGTGCCGAGGCGGTCCGCGAGCTGCTGCACGCGATCGACCTGGAGCACGAGATTGGCCGTCTGCGCGAAGAGATTCCGCAAACCAACTCGGAAACCAAGATCAAGAAGCTGTCCAAGCGTCTGAAGTTGATGGAAGCCTTCCAGGGTTCCGGCAACCTGCCAGAGTGGATGGTGTTGACCGTTCTGCCGGTTCTGCCGCCAGATCTGCGTCCACTGGTCCCGCTGGATGGCGGTCGCTTTGCGACTTCCGACCTCAACGATCTGTATCGTCGGGTGATCAACCGTAACAACCGTCTCAAGCGTCTGCTGGATCTGTCCGCGCCTGACATCATCGTGCGCAACGAAAAGCGCATGCTGCAGGAAGCTGTTGACGCCCTGCTGGACAACGGTCGTCGCGGTCGCGCCATTACCGGTTCGAACAAGCGTCCTCTGAAATCCCTGGCTGACATGATCAAGGGTAAGCAAGGTCGTTTCCGTCAGAACCTGCTCGGTAAGCGCGTTGACTACTCCGGTCGTTCGGTAATTACCGTAGGTCCGACCCTGCGTCTGCACCAGTGCGGTCTGCCGAAGAAAATGGCTCTCGAGCTGTTCAAGCCGTTCATTTTCGGCAAGCTGGAAATGCGTGGTCTGGCGACTACCATCAAGGCCGCCAAGAAGATGGTCGAGCGCGAGCTGCCAGAGGTGTGGGACGTTCTCGCCGAAGTGATTCGCGAACACCCCGTACTGCTCAACCGTGCACCGACCCTTCACCGTCTGGGTATCCAGGCTTTTGAACCGGTACTGATCGAAGGTAAGGCTATCCAGCTGCACCCTCTGGTCTGTGCTGCGTACAACGCCGACTTCGACGGTGACCAAATGGCCGTGCACGTGCCGCTGACGCTGGAAGCCCAGCTGGAAGCGCGCGCGCTGATGATGTCGACCAACAACATCCTGTCCCCAGCCAACGGTGAGCCGATCATCGTTCCTTCGCAGGACGTGGTACTGGGTCTGTACTACATGACCCGCGAAGCGATCAACGCCAAGGGCGAAGGTCGTGTGTTTGCCGACCTGCAGGAAGTCGACCGCGTATTCCGCGCCGGCGAAGCTGCGCTGCACGCCAAGATCAAGGTTCGTATCAACGAAACCGTGAACGACCGTGACGGCAACAGCGTCAAGAACACCCGTATCGTCGACACCACTGTCGGCCGTGCGCTGTTGTTCCAGGTGGTTCCGGCGGGTCTGTCGTTCGACGTCGTCAACCTGCCGATGAAGAAAAAGGCGATCTCCAAGCTGATCAACCAGTGCTACCGCGTGGTGGGTCTGAAAGAGACCGTGATCTTCGCTGACCAGTTGATGTACACCGGTTTTGCCTACTCGACTATCTCCGGCGTTTCCATCGGTGTTAACGACTTCGTTATCCCGGATGAAAAAGCCCGCATCATCGGTGCTGCCACCGACGAAGTGAAAGAGATCGAGAGCCAGTACGCCTCCGGCCTGGTTACCCAGGGCGAGAAGTACAACAAGGTTATCGACTTGTGGTCCAAGGCGAACGACGAAGTCTCCAAGGCGATGATGGCCAACCTCTCGAAAGAGAAAGTCATCGACCGTCATGGTGTCGAAGTCGACCAGGAGTCCTTCAACTCGATGTACATGATGGCCGACTCGGGTGCACGGGGTTCTGCTGCGCAGATCCGTCAGCTCGCCGGTATGCGTGGCCTGATGGCCAAGCCGGACGGTTCCATCATTGAGACGCCGATCACCGCGAACTTCCGTGAAGGTTTGAGCGTACTCCAGTACTTCATCTCGACTCACGGTGCTCGTAAGGGTCTTGCGGATACCGCGTTGAAAACCGCCAACTCCGGTTACCTGACTCGTCGTCTGGTAGACGTGGCGCAAGACCTGGTCGTGACCGAGATCGATTGCGGTACCGAGCATGGCCTGCTGATGACTCCGCACATTGAAGGCGGTGACGTCGTAGAGCCGCTGGGTGAGCGCGTGTTGGGTCGTGTGATCGCCCGTGACGTGTTCAAGCCGGGTACCGAGGACGTTATCGTTCCTGCCGGCACCCTGGTTGACGAGAAGTGGGTCGAGTTCATCGAGCTGAACAGCATCGACGAAGTGATCGTGCGTTCGCCGATCAGCTGTGAAACCCGCTACGGCATCTGCGCCAAGTGCTACGGTCGTGACCTGGCTCGTGGTCACCAGGTGAACATCGGTGAAGCGGTCGGCGTAATCGCTGCCCAGTCCATCGGTGAGCCGGGTACCCAGCTGACGATGCGTACGTTCCACATCGGTGGTGCGGCAAGCCGGACCTCCGCAGCTGACAGCGTTCAGGTGAAGAATGGCGGTACCGTCCGTCTGCATAACCTGAAGCACGTTGAGCGCGTGGATGGTCACCTGGTTGCTGTGTCCCGTTCCGGTGAGCTGGCCATTGCTGATGACTTCGGTCGTGAGCGTGAGCGTTACAAGCTGCCGTACGGTGCTGTGATTTCGGTTAAAGAGGGTGACAAGGTCGACGCTGGCGCAATCGTGGCCAAGTGGGATCCGCACACTCACCCAATCGTTACCGAAATGAAAGGTACCGTGACCTACGTGGGCATGGAAGAAGGCATCACGATCAAGCGTCAGACTGACGAATTGACCGGTATGACCAACATTGAAGTCCTTGACGCCAAGGATCGTCCAGCTGCTGGTAAGGACATCCGTCCTGCCGTGAAGATGGTCGACGACAATGGCAAAGATCTGTTGCTGCCAGGCACTGACGTTATTGCTCAGTACTTCCTGCCAGCTAACGCCCTGGTCGGTGTAGCGGACGGTGCGAAGATTGCGATCGGTGATGTTATCGCTCGTATCCCGCAAGAAACCTCGAAGACCCGTGACATCACCGGTGGTCTGCCGCGTGTTGCCGACTTGTTCGAAGCTCGTCGTCCGAAAGAAGCGTCGATTCTGGCTGAAGTCAGCGGCACCATCGCGTTCGGTAAGGAGACCAAGGGCAAGCGCCGTCTGGTTATCACTCCGAACGACGGTAGCGATCCGTATGAAGAGCTGATTCCGAAGTGGCGTCACCTGAACGTGTTCGAAGGCGAACAGGTCAACCGCGGCGAAGTTATCTCCGACGGCCCGAGCGATCCACACGACATCCTGCGTCTGCTGGGTGTGAGCGCGCTGGCCAAGTACATCGTTAACGAGATCCAGGACGTTTACCGTCTGCAAGGCGTGAAGATCAACGACAAGCACATCGAGACCATCCTGCGTCAGATGCTGCGTAAAGTTGAAATCGCTGAATCCGGCGATTCCAGTTTCATCAAGGGCGACCAGATGGAATTGACTCACGTTCTGGTAGAGAACGAGCGTTTGAGCGCCGAAGACAAGTTTGTCTCCAAGTTCACTCGCGTTCTGCTGGGTATCACCAAGGCGTCGTTGTCCACCGAATCGTTCATCTCGGCGGCTTCCTTCCAGGAAACCACCCGCGTACTGACCGAAGCGGCGGTAACCGGCAAGCGCGACTACCTGCGCGGCCTGAAAGAAAACGTGGTCGTGGGTCGTTTGATCCCGGCCGGTACCGGCCTGGCCTACCACAGCGAGCGTAAGCGTCGCCGTGATGCAGACAAGCCGTTGCGCGTGAGCGCCAGTGAAGTGGAAGCTGCACTGACCGAAGCGCTGAACTCGAGCGGTAACTGAGTTCTGCGGTAAATGAGCGTAAGGCCCTGGTCGCTCCGTTCATCGAATCGAGACAATTTGTCGAGGTTCGATGCGTGGAGAGGTCGGGGCCTTGCCTTGACTGGGGACAAGATCCTCTTTAGACTCTTGTACCCCTAAATTTGGCGGGAACTCGTTCCTGCCATTTTGCTTTTCTTGTAAGACAATAGCGTCGCAAGACAACAGTGGAGCTAGTAGATGGCAACTATCAACCAGCTGGTACGTCAGCCGCGTAAGCGTATCGTCGAGAAATCCGACGTGCCTGCGCTGCAGAACTGCCCGCAACGTCGTGGCGTGTGCACCCGTGTGTACACCACCACGCCGAAAAAACCTAACTCGGCACTGCGTAAAGTATGCCGTGTGCGTCTGACCAACGGTTTCGAGGTTTCCTCGTACATCGGTGGTGAAGGCCACAACCTGCAAGAGCACAGCGTGGTACTGATCCGCGGCGGTCGTGTAAAAGACTTGCCAGGTGTTCGTTACCACACCGTTCGCGGCTCTCTGGATACCTCCGGCGTTAAAGGTCGTAACCAGGGTCGTTCGAAGTACGGTACCAAGCGTCCGAAGTAATGGTCGCTTGCTGCAAAAAACTGATTTCTATTTTTCTGAGTCGATAAGAGTAAGGTCGGAGGCGTGCCGTAACCGGCGCCGATTCCGAGCGAACCTGAAGACCGTTTGAGGGCTTATCCATGCCAAGAAGACGCGTAGCAGCCAAGCGCGAAGTGCTTGACGATCCAAAATACGGAAGCCAAATCCTGGCCAAGTTCATGAACCACGTGATGGAAAGCGGCAAGAAAGCCGTTGCCGAGCGTATCGTTTATGGCGCGCTGGAAAAGGTTAAAGAACGCAAGAACAGCGACCCCCTGGAAATCTTCGAGAAAGCTCTCGACGCCATCGCTCCGCTGGTCGAAGTAAAGTCGCGCCGTGTAGGCGGTGCTACTTACCAGGTTCCGGTTGAAGTTCGTCCGTCCCGTCGTAACGCTCTGGCAATGCGCTGGTTGGTAGACTTCGCCCGTAAGCGCGGCGAGAAGTCTATGGCTCTGCGTTTGGCTGGCGAGCTGTTGGATGCCGCCGAAGGCAAAGGTGCTGCAGTTAAGAAGCGTGAAGACGTGCATCGTATGGCTGAAGCTAACAAGGCTTTCTCGCACTACCGCTTCTAATTTTAGCGTCACTCATTTTGCGAGGGCTTTATGGCTCGTACAACACCGATTAATCGCTACCGTAACATTGGTATCGTTGCTCACGTGGATGCTGGTAAAACCACCACCACCGAGCGCGTCCTTTTTTACACTGGCAAAAGTCACAAAATGGGCGAGGTGCATGACGGCGCCGCGACCACAGACTGGATGGTTCAGGAGCAGGAGCGTGGTATTACCATTACTTCTGCTGCCATTACCGCTTTCTGGCAGGGTTCTGCGAAGCAGCACAAGGACCAATACCGCTTCAACGTCATCGATACCCCGGGCCACGTAGACTTCACTATTGAAGTAGAACGTTCCCTGCGTGTACTCGACGGCGCGGTCGTTGTGTTCTGCGGTACTTCCGGCGTTGAGCCTCAGTCCGAAACCGTATGGCGTCAAGCCAACAAGTACGGCGTTCCACGTATCGTTTACGTGAACAAAATGGACCGTGCCGGTGCGAACTTCCTGCGCGTGATCGCTCAGATCAAGCAGCGCCTGGGTCACACTCCGGTGCCTATCCAGTTGGCTATCGGTTCCGAAGACAACTTCCAGGGTCAGATCGATCTGATGACCATGGAAGCCGTTTACTGGAACGATGCTGACAAGGGTATGACTCCACGTCGCGAAGCTATCCCTGCTGAATTGCAGGAGCTGGCTGAAGAGTGGCGCAGCAACATGGTTGAGGCTGCGGCCGAAGCCAGCGAAGAGCTGATGAACAAGTACCTCGAAGGTGAAGAACTTACCATCGAGGAAATCAAGGGTGCTCTGCGTCAGCGTACCATCGCTGGTGAAATCGTCCTGGCTGTTTGCGGTTCTTCCTTCAAGAACAAGGGTGTTCCCCTGGTTCTCGATGCCGTTATCGACTACCTGCCTGCACCCACTGACATTCCAGCCATCAAGGGTACCGACCCGGATGACGAAGAAGTTCAGATGGAGCGTCATGCAGACGACAACGAGCCGTTCTCGGCTCTGGCGTTCAAGATCGCTACCGACCCATTCGTGGGTACCTTGACCTTCGTTCGAGTTTACTCGGGCGTGTTGGCCTCCGGCGACGGCGTGATCAACTCGGTCAAAGGCAAGAAAGAGCGCGTGGGTCGTATGGTGCAAATGCACGCAAACGCCCGTGAAGAAATCAAGGAAGTACGCGCTGGTGACATCGCGGCCTTGATCGGCATGAAGGACGTCACCACTGGTGAAACCTTGTGCAACGCTGATAAGCCAATCATCCTGGTTCGCATGGACTTCCCGGAGCCGGTTATTTCGGTTGCCGTAGAGCCTAAGACCAAGGATGACCAGGAAAAAATGGGTATCGCTCTGGGCAAACTTGCTCAGGAAGACCCATCTTTCCGCGTCAAAACTGATGAAGAGACTGGTCAAACGATCATCTCTGGCATGGGCGAGCTGCACCTGGACATCCTGGTTGACCGGATGCGCCGTGAGTTCAACGTCGAAGCCAACATCGGTAAGCCTCAGGTTTCCTATCGTGAGCGCATCACGAAGAACTGTGAAATCGAAGGCAAGTTCGTTCGTCAGTCCGGTGGTCGTGGTCAGTTCGGCCATTGCTGGATCCGTTTTGCACCTGCTGACGAAGGTCAGGAAGGTCTGCAATTCCTGAACGAAGTAGTGGGTGGTGTGGTTCCTAAGGAATACATCCCGGCTATCCAGAAGGGCATCGAAGAGCAGATGAAGAACGGCGTTGTTGCCGGCTATCCGCTGATCGGCCTGAAGGCTACCGTGTTTGATGGTTCTTACCACGACGTCGACTCTAACGAGATGGCGTTTAAGGTGGCTGCCTCCATGGCGACCAAGCAACTGGCCCAGAAGGGCGGTGGTGAGTTGCTCGAGCCGATCATGGCGGTAGAGGTTGTTACGCCTGAAGACTATATGGGTGACGTGATGGGCGACCTTAACCGTCGTCGCGGCATGATCTTGGGTATGGAAGACACGGTCTCCGGCAAAGTAATTCGTGCCGAAGTTCCGCTGGGTGAAATGTTCGGTTATGCGACCGACGTTCGTTCCATGTCTCAGGGTCGCGCAAGCTACTCTATGGAATTCAAAAAATACAATACAGCTCCGTCGCACATCGTCGAAACTGTAACCAAAAAACAAGGCTGATTCAGTCCTTTAGGCAAGGAGTTAATTGTCGTGGCTAAAGAAAAATTTGATCGTTCCCTACCGCACGTCAACGTTGGCACCATCGGTCACGTTGACCACGGTAAAACCACTCTGACCGCTGCGCTGACCCGCGTTTGCTCCGAAGTTTTCGGTTCCGCAATCGTTGAATTCGACAAGATCGACAGCGCTCCAGAAGAGAAAGCTCGCGGTATCACCATCAACACCGCGCACGTCGAGTACAACTCGAACATTCGTCACTACGCTCACGTTGACTGCCCAGGTCACGCTGACTACGTGAAGAACATGATCACCGGTGCTGCCCAGATGGACGGCGCGATCCTGGTTTGCTCGGCTGCCGATGGTCCGATGCCACAAACCCGTGAGCACATCCTGCTGTCCCGTCAGGTAGGCGTTCCGTACATCGTGGTCTTCCTGAACAAGGCTGACCTGGTTGACGACGCTGAGCTGCTGGAACTGGTCGAGATGGAAGTTCGCGACCTGCTGAGCACCTACGACTTCCCAGGTGATGACACTCCAATCATCATCGGTTCGGCTCGTATGGCGCTGGAAGGCAAAGACGACAACGAAATGGGTACTACCGCTGTCAAGAAGCTGGTAGAAACTCTGGACAGCTACATCCCAGAGCCAGAGCGTGCTATCGACAAGCCGTTCCTGATGCCAATCGAAGACGTATTCTCGATCTCCGGTCGCGGTACCGTGGTAACTGGCCGTATCGAGCGTGGTATCGTCAAGGTTCAAGACGCGCTGGAAATCGTTGGTCTGCGTGACACCACCACCACTACCTGTACTGGTGTTGAAATGTTCCGCAAACTGCTCGACGAAGGTCGTGCTGGCGAGAACTGCGGCGTTCTGCTGCGTGGTACCAAGCGTGACGACGTTGAGCGTGGCCAGGTTCTGGTCAAGCCAGGTTCGGTCAAGCCGCACACCAAGTTCACCGCAGAAGTCTACGTTCTGAGCAAGGAAGAAGGCGGTCGTCACACTCCGTTCTTCAAAGGCTACCGTCCACAGTTCTACTTCCGTACTACTGACGTGACCGGTAACTGCGAACTGCCAGAAGGCGTTGAAATGGTAATGCCAGGTGACAACATCCAAATGGTTGTTACCCTGATCAAAACCATCGCGATGGAAGACGGTCTGCGTTTCGCAATCCGTGAAGGCGGCCGTACCGTTGGTGCTGGCGTCGTAGCTAAAATCATCGAGTAAGCCTCTTTTATAGAGTCTGCTTGATGCTTTGAAAGGGCCCCCGCTTAGCGGGGGCTTTTTTATTGGGTTGACACCTATCTGGGGCGTCTATAGAATTGCGCCTCCTTTTAACGGGCGTATTGCGCCCGGTGGGAATAGCAGCCGGAGTCTGAAATCCAATGCAAAATCAGCAAATCCGTATCAGGTTGAAGGCTTTTGACCATCGCCTGATCGACCAATCAACCCAGGAAATCGTGGAAACCGCGAAACGTACTGGTGCTCAAGTGCGTGGTCCAATTCCACTGCCTACTCGCAAAGAGCGGTTCACCGTTCTGGTCTCCCCGCACGTCAACAAAGACGCGCGTGACCAGTACGAGATCCGTACTCACAAGCGCGTTCTGGACATCGTCCAGCCAACGGATAAAACCGTTGACGCGCTTATGAAGCTCGATCTTGCGGCAGGTGTGGAAGTGCAGATCAGCCTCGGCTAAGACTCTGTTCTTAGTCGTGTAACGCTCTGAAATGGGCGGCCATAGCGGGTGAAAGCCCCGTACACTCATGAGGTTTACAACATGACTATTGGTGTAGTCGGTCGTAAATGCGGTATGACCCGTATTTTCACCGAAGAAGGTGTCTCCATTCCGGTTACGGTCATTGAGATCGAGCCGAATCGCGTCACCCAGTTCAAAACTGAAGAGACCGATGGCTACCGTGCAGTGCAAGTCACTGTCGGCGAGCGTCGCGCTTCGCGTGTTACAGCTGCTCAAGCTGGTCACTTCGCCAAGGCGAACGTTGCCGCTGGTCGCACTGTCCTGGAATTCCGTCTTGAAGAAGGCGAATACAAGGCTGGCGATCTGATCAACGCTGAAATCTTCGCTGCTGGTCAACTGGTTGATGTAACCGGTCAGTCCAAAGGTAAGGGTTTCGCCGGTACGATCAAGCGTTGGAATTTCCGCGGGCAAGATAACACCCACGGTAACTCCGTATCCCACCGCGTTCCAGGCTCTATCGGCCAGTGCCAGACTCCTGGTCGTGTATTCAAGGGCAAAAAAATGTCCGGTCATATGGGCGCAGAGCGCGTGACCGTGCAGTCCCTGGAAGTAGTGCGCGTGGACGCTGAACGCAATCTGTTGTTGGTCAAGGGCGCTGTTCCTGGCGCTACTGGCGGCAACGTGGTTGTACGTCCAGCAGCCAAGGCTCGCGGTTAAGGGGAAGCTGACATGCAATTAAATGTAAATGACGCTCAAGCGATCGAAGTTTCCGAACTGACATTTGGCGGCGAATTCAACGAGACGCTGGTTCACCAAGCAGTCGTGGCCTACATGGCTGGCGGCCGTCAAGGTAGCAAGCAGCAGAAGACCCGTTCCGACGTTTCCGGTGGCGGCAAGCGCCCATGGCGTCAGAAAGGTACTGGTCGTGCTCGTGCCGGTACTATCCGTAGCCCAATCTGGCGTGGCGGCGGTACCACTTTCGCAGCTCGTCCTCAGGATCACTCCCAGAAGCTGAACAAGAAGATGTATCGCGCAGCAATGCGTTCCATCCTTGCTGAGCTGGTGCGTACTGATCGTCTGGTGGTTGTTCAGGATTTCGCTGTTGAAACCCCGAAAACCAAAGACCTGCTGAGCAAACTGACTGGCATGAGTCTGACCGATGTTCTGATCGTGTCTGACGCTGTTGACCAGAACCTGTACCTGGCTGCTCGCAACCTGCCACACGTCGATGTTCGTGACGTGCAGGGTTCCGATCCGGTCAGTCTGATCGCATACGACAAGGTGTTGATCACCGTGTCGGCCGTGAAGAAATTCGAGGAGCTGCTGGGATGAACCAGGAACGCGTATTTAAAGTTCTGCTTGGCCCGCACGTTTCCGAGAAGGCTACGGTTCTGGCAGACAAAAAAGGTCAGTTCGTTTTCAAGGTTGCTACCGACGCAACCAAGCTGGAAATCAAGAAGGCCGTCGAAAGCCTGTTCAGCGTGAAAGTAGAGCGCGTGACTACCCTGAATGTTCTGGGTAAGAGCAAGCGTACCGCTCGCGGTCTGGGCAAGCGCAATGACTGGAAGAAGGCAGTTATCTCCCTTCAGCCAGGCCAAGATCTCGATTTCAGCAGCAGTGCTGAGTAAGGAAGGGGTGCATCATGGCAATCGTTAAATGCAAACCGACTTCCCCTGGCCGCCGTTTTGTGGTCAAGGTGGTCAACCAGGAGCTGCATAAAGGCGCTCCTCACGCACCGCTGCTCGAGAAAAAATCGAAGTCTGGTGGTCGTAACAACAATGGCCGTATCACTACACGTCACGTGGGTGGTGGTCATAAGCAGCATTATCGTCTGGTCGACTTCCGTCGCAACGACAAAGATGGCATCGCTGCCACTGTCGAGCGTATCGAATACGATCCAAACCGTACTGCTCACATCGCTCTGCTGCTGTACGCAGACGGCGAGCGTCGCTACATCATCGCGCCTAAAGGCGTGAGTGCTGGCGACCAGCTGATCGCGGGCGCTCTGGCTCCAATCAAGCCAGGCAACACCCTGCAGCTGCGCAACATCCCAGTGGGTTCGACCGTACACGGTATCGAACTGAAACCAGGCAAGGGTGCTCAGATCGCTCGTTCCGCTGGTGCTTCGGCTCAGCTGATCGCTCGTGAAGGTGTCTACGTTACCCTGCGTCTGCGTTCCGGTGAAATGCGTAAAGTGCTGTCGGAATGCCGTGCAACGTTGGGCGAAGTCTCGAACTCCGAGCATAGCCTGCGTTCCCTGGGTAAAGCCGGTGCCAAACGCTGGCGTGGCGTTCGCCCAACCGTTCGTGGTGTTGCCATGAACCCGGTTGACCACCCGCATGGTGGTGGTGAAGGTCGTACCTCCGGTGGTCGTCATCCGGTATCGCCGTGGGGCTTCCCGACTAAGGGCGCGAAGACTCGTGGTAATAAGCGTACCGACAAAATGATCGTCCGTCGTCGCAAGTAAATAGAGGGATACGACAGTGCCACGTTCTCTGAAAAAAGGTCCTTTTATCGATCTTCACCTACTGAAGAAGATCGAAGTGGCGGCGGAAAAGAACGATCGCAAACCAGTTAAAACCTGGTCGCGTCGTTCGATGATCCTGCCACAAATGGTCGGTCTGACCATCGCTGTGCATAACGGTCGTCAACATGTTCCAGTTCTCGTGAACGAAGACATGGTCGGTCACAAACTGGGCGAATTTGCCGGCACCCGTACCTATCGTGGTCACGTGGCCGACAAGAAAGCCAAGCGTTAAGGGGTTAGGAAATGGAAGTAGCCGCTAAGTTGTCGGGCGCTCGAATCTCCGCCCAGAAAGCCCGCTTGGTCGCCGACCAGATCCGCGGGAAGAAGGTGGGCGAAGCGCTCAACCTGCTGGCTTTCAGCAGTAAGAAAGCCGCTGAGATCATTAAAAAAGTGCTGGAGTCGGCCGTAGCCAACGCCGAGCATAACGAAGGCGCAGACGTTGATGACCTGAAGGTCAGCACCGTTTTCGTCAACGAAGGGCGTTCGCTGAAGCGCATCATGCCACGTGCCAAAGGCCGTGCTGATCGCATCGTCAAGCGGTCTTGCCATATCACTGTCAAGGTTGCTGACAAGTAACGGAGTCGAAGAGATGGGTCAGAAAGTACATCCCATTGGCATTCGCCTGGGAATCGTCAAGGAGCACACCTCCGTCTGGTACGCAGACGGTCGCACTTACGCGGACTATCTGCTTGCAGATCTGAACGTGCGTGCATACCTCCAAGACAAATTAAAAAGCGCGTCCGTAAGCCGTATCGATATCCATCGCCCGGCTCAAACCGCACGCATCACCATCCACACCGCTCGTCCAGGTATCGTTATCGGGAAGAAAGGTGAAGATGTTGAGAAGCTGCGTCAGGACCTGACCAAGCAAATGGGTGTGCCTGTGCACATCAATATCGAAGAGATCCGCAAGCCGGAGCTCGACGGTATGCTGGTTGCGCAGAGCGTAGCTCAGCAGCTGGAACGTCGCGTAATGTTCCGTCGCGCCATGAAGCGCGCCGTACAGAACGCCATGCGTATTGGTGCCAAGGGCATCAAGATCCAGGTGAGCGGTCGTCTCGGCGGTGCTGAGATCGCACGTACTGAATGGTATCGCGAAGGTCGTGTGCCACTGCACACCCTGCGTGCCGATATCGACTATGCCACCTACGAAGCTCACACCACTTATGGTGTGATCGGTGTGAAGGTTTGGATTTTCAAAGGCGAAGTAATTGGTGGTCGCCAAGAAGAACTGAAACCACAAGCACCAGCGCCTCGTAAAAAAGCTGCTAAGTAAGGGGTACGCCAAATGTTGCAACCAAAGCGTACGAAGTTCCGCAAGCAGATGACCGGCCACAACCGTGGTCTGGCACTGCGCGGTAGCAAAGTCAGCTTCGGCGAGTTCGCGCTGAAGTCTGTTGCTCGCGGTCGTCTCACCGCCCGTCAGATCGAGTCGGCACGTCGTGCTCTGACCCGTCACGTAAAACGTGGCGGCAAGATCTGGATCCGTGTATTCCCGGACAAGCCTATCTCCAAAAAGCCCCTCGAAGTTCGTATGGGTAAAGGTAAGGGTAACGTCGAATACTGGGTTGCCCAGATTCAGCCAGGCAAAGTCCTGTATGAAATCGAGGGTGTTTCTGAAGAGCTGGCGCGTGAGGCTTTCGCCCTGGCTGCTGCAAAGCTGCCGCTCGCCACCTCCTTTGTTAAACGGACGGTGATGTGATGAAAGCGAATGAACTTCGTGAAAAATCCGCACAGCAGCTGAACGAGCAACTGCTCGGCCTGCTGCGCGACCAGTTCAATCTGCGTATGCAGAAAGCAACTGGCCAGTTGGGGCAGTCTCACCTGCTCTCGCAAGTTAAGCGCGACATCGCTCGTGTGAAAACTGTGCTCAACCAGCAGGCAGGTAAGTGATCATGGCTGAAGCCGAAAAGACCGTCCGTACGCTGACTGGCCGTGTTGTCAGCGACAAAATGGACAAGACCATCACCGTTCTGATCGAGCGTCGCGTAAAGCACCCGATCTACGGTAAATACGTTAAGCGTTCGACTAAGCTGCACGCGCACGACGAAACCAACCAGTGCCACATCGGCGACAAGGTCACCATTCGTGAGACCCGTCCGCTGGCCAAGACCAAGTCTTGGGCGCTGGTTGATGTTATCGAACGCGCTGTGGAAGTCTAAGGACTAGGGGTCGGAGAAATTATATGATTCAGACTCAATCCATGCTCGATGTGGCCGATAACAGCGGCGCTCGTCGCGTTATGTGCATCAAGGTGCTGGGTGGCTCCCATCGTCGTTACGCTGCAATTGGTGACATCATCAAAGTTACCGTCAAGGAAGCAATTCCTCGCGGTAAGGTGAAAAAAGGCCAGGTGATGACTGCTGTTGTAGTCCGCACCCGTCACGGCGTACGCCGTGCCGATGGTTCGATCATTCGCTTTGATGGCAACGCTGCTGTTCTGCTGAACAACAAGCAAGAGCCAATCGGCACCCGTATCTTTGGGCCAGTGACCCGTGAACTTCGTAATGAGAAGTTCATGAAGATCGTCTCGCTCGCCCCAGAAGTGCTGTAAGGAGATCCGACATGCAAAAGATTCGTCGTGATGACGAGATCATCGTGATCGCCGGCAAAGACAAAGGTAAGCGCGGTAAGGTGCTTAAGGTTCTGGCTGATGACCGTCTGGTCGTCGGTGGCCTGAATCTGGTCAAGCGTCATACCAAGCCTAACCCGATGTCGGGCGTACAGGGCGGTATCGTCGAGAAAGAAGCGCCACTGCACGCTTCCAACGTCGCCATTTTCAACAGCGAAACCAACAAGGCTGACCGCGTTGGTTTCAAAGTAGAAGACGGCAAGAAAATTCGTGTCTTCAAGTCGACCCAAAAAGCGGTTGATGCTTGAACACTGCTAGGTAGAAGACCATGGCACGACTGAAAGAGATTTACCGGAAGGAAATCGCTCCGAAGCTTAAGGAAGAACTTAAGCTGGCGAACGTGATGGAAGTTCCGCGCATTACCAAGATCACCCTGAACATGGGTCTGGGCGAAGCGATCGGCGACAAAAAAGTCATCGAGCACGCTGTTGCCGACCTGGAAAAGATCACCGGCCAGAAAGTCGTTGTGACTCACGCTCGCAAATCCATCGCAGGCTTCAAAGTCCGCGAAGGTTGGCCGATCGGTGTCAAAGTGACCCTGCGTCGCGATCGTATGTACGAGTTCCTGGATCGTCTGCTGTCGATCTCCCTGCCTCGGGTTCGCGACTTCCGCGGCCTGAATGCCAAGTCCTTCGATGGTCGTGGCAACTACAGCATGGGCGTTAAAGAGCAGATCATCTTCCCGGAAATCGACTACGACAAGATCGATGCTCTGCGCGGTCTGGACATTACCCTGACCACCACTGCCAAGACGGATGAAGAAGGTCGCGCACTGCTGCGTGCTTTCAAATTCCCGTTCCGCAACTGATTGGAGTAGGAAAATGGCCAAGAAGAGCATGAAAAACCGTGAGCTGAAGCGTCAGCTCACCGTTGCCAAATACGCCGCCAAGCGTGCAGCGCTCAAAGCAACCATCGTCGATCTGAACGCAAGTCCAGAAGCGCGTTGGGAAGCTTCGGTAGCTCTGCAGAAGCAGCCACGTGACGCCAGCGCTTCGCGCCTGCGTAACCGCTGCCGCCTGACCGGTCGTCCGCACGGCGTTTACCGCAAGTTCGGCCTGGGCCGTAACAAGCTGCGTGAAGCTGCCATGCGTGGTGACGTACCAGGTCTGGTTAAAGCCAGCTGGTAAGCCGCACTTCCTGAGTTGCCCTGGTCTGTTTCGCAAGATACTGACCAGTGGTGACCTGGAGATTGAATCAAGCCCCTTTTGGGGCTTGATTCATTTCTGGGGTGTGTCTAGAATGACCGGCTCGCCTGAGCCCGCGCTTTTTATGTGTGGAGTACCTCGGCGACAGTTAGTTGTAGCCGCAAGGCTCATTTTTTTTGTATCAGGAGCATCTAGCCCATGAGTATGCAGGACCCGTTAGCGGACATGCTAACTCGAATCCGTAATGCCCAGATGGCTGAAAAGTCCGTCGTAAGCATGCCGTCTTCCACGTTGAAGGTGGCTGTAGCAAAAGTCCTGAAGGACGAAGGTTACATCGCGGGTTTTCAGGTAACTACCGACGCCAAGCCGTCGCTGTCCATCGAGCTGAAGTACTTCGAAGGCCGTCCGGTCATCGAGGAAGTGAAGCGCGTTAGCCGTCCTGGCCTGCGTCAGTACAAGTCCGTCGAAGATCTGCCGAAAGTACGTGGCGGTCTGGGCGTGTCTATCGTCTCCACCAACAAAGGTGTGATGACTGATCGTGCTGCGCGCGCTGCCGGTGTCGGCGGCGAAGTTCTTTGCACAGTGTTCTAAGGGGGGATAAGCATGTCTCGCGTCGCTAAGAACCCCGTTAAGCTGCCAGCTGGCGTCGAAGTAAAATTCGCCGGCCAACAGCTTTCGGTGAAGGGTGCCAAGGGCACTCTCGAACTGAACGTCCATTCGTCTGTTGAGATTGTTGAAGAAGCTGGTGAGCTGCGTTTCGCTGCTCGCAATGGCGATCAACAAACTCGCGCAATGGCCGGTACCACTCGTGCGTTGGTAAACAACATGGTCCAAGGCGTAAGCCAAGGCTTCGAGCGCAAGCTCCAGCTGGTCGGTGTTGGTTACAAAGCGCAAGCAAAAGGCTCGGTCCTGAACCTGGCACTTGGCTTCTCGCATCCAGTGGATTACGAACTGCCGGAAGGCATCACCGCTGAAACTCCTAGCCAGACCGACATCCTGATCAAGGGTATCGATAAGCAGCTGGTAGGTCAGGTGGCCGCCGAGATCCGCGACTTCCGTCCACCAGAGCCTTATAAAGGTAAAGGTGTGCGCTACGCGGACGAAGTCGTCCGTCGTAAAGAAGCCAAGAAGAAGTAGGGCATAGCAAATGACCGACAAAAAAGTTACTCGACTGCGTCGCGCTCGCAAAGCACGCCTGAAAATGCACGAACTCGAAGTCGTGCGTCTCTGCGTGTTCCGCTCTTCGCAGCACATCTACGCCCAGGTCATTTCGGCCGACGGCAACAAGGTCTTGGCCAGCGCCTCGACTTTGGATAAAGAACTGCGTGATGGTGCCACTGGCAACATCGACGCGGCCACTAAGGTTGGCCAGCTGGTCGCTTCGCGTGCTAAAGCCGCAGGCGTCTCGCAGGTGGCTTTCGACCGCTCTGGCTTCAAGTACCACGGCCGCGTCAAGGCGCTGGCTGATGCTGCTCGTGAAGCTGGGCTGGAGTTCTAAGTTATGTCAAATAACGACCAAAAGCGCGACGAAGGCTACATCGAGAAGCTGGTTCAAGTTAACCGCGTAGCCAAAACCGTTAAAGGCGGCCGTATCTTCACTTTCACCGCGTTGACCGTGGTGGGTGATGGTAAGGGCCGTGTAGGCTTCGGCCGTGGCAAGTCGCGTGAAGTGCCTGCTGCGATCCAGAAGGCTATGGAAGCTGCTCGCCGCAACATGATCCAGGTGGACCTGAACGGCACCACTCTGCAGTACGCCATGAAGTCCGCCCACGGCGCTTCGAAGGTTTACATGCAGCCTGCATCTGAAGGTACCGGTATCATCGCTGGCGGCGCCATGCGTGCTGTCCTCGAAGTTGCTGGCGTTCAGAACGTTCTGGCCAAGTGCTACGGCTCGACCAACCCGGTAAACGTGGTTCACGCCACTTTCAAGGGTCTGAAAGCCATGCAATCCCCTGAGTCCATTGCTGCCAAGCGCGGCAAAACTGCAGCGGAGATCCTGTGATCATGGCAACCGTAAAAGTAACGCTGATCAAAAGCATGACCGGCCGCATCCCTAACCACAAACTGTGCGTTAAGGGTCTGGGTCTGCGTCGCATCGGTCACACTGTAGAAGTCCAGGATACTCCCGAGAATCGCGGGATGATCAACAAGGCTTACTACATGCTGCGTGTCGAGGGTTAATCGATGAAACTCAATGATCTGAGTCCAGCGCCGGGTTCCCGTCGCGAAAAGCATCGTCCGGGCCGTGGTATCGGTAGTGGTTTGGGTAAGACTGGTGGCCGTGGTCACAAAGGTCAGACCTCCCGTTCCGGTGGCACCATTGCTCCAGGCTTTGAAGGCGGTCAACAGCCGCTGCATCGTCGCCTGCCGAAGTTCGGTTTCGTTTCCCTGAAAGCCATGGATCGCGCAGAAGTGCGTCTGTCCGAGCTGGCCAAGGTGGAAGGCGATGTCGTAACCGTGCAGTCCCTGAAAGATGCCAACGTGATCAACCAGAACGTACAGCGTGTGAAAATCATGCTGTCGGGCGAAGTGACTCGCGCTGTAACTATCAAGGGCATCGCCGCCACCAAAGGTGCGCGTGCGGCTATCGAAGCAGCTGGCGGCAAGTTCGAGGAATAAATGGCTAAGCAAGGTGCTCTCTCAGCGCTCAGCAAAGGCGGGTTGTCCGAGCTCTGGGCTCGACTGCGTTTCCTGTTCCTGGCGATTATCGTCTATCGGATAGGCGCGCACATCCCAGTTCCAGGCATCAACCCGGACCGGCTGGCGGACCTGTTTCGACAGAATGAGGGGACCATTCTTAGCTTGTTCAACATGTTTTCCGGCGGCGCGCTGGAGCGGATGAGTATCTTTGCACTGGGGATCATGCCGTACATTTCGGCATCGATCATCATGCAGCTGATGACCGCTATCAGCCCGCAGCTGGAGCAGTTGAAGAAGGAAGGTGAGGCTGGTCGTCGCAAGATCAGTCAATACACCCGCTATGGCACCGTCGTCCTGGCACTTGTTCAAGCCATTGGCATGTCCATTGGTCTGGCTGGTCAGGGCGTAGCTTTTTCTGCTGATTTCGGCTTCCATTTCGTTGCGGTGTCCACGTTCGTGGCCGGCGCAATGTTCATGATGTGGCTGGGTGAGCAGATTACAGAGCGCGGTGTTGGCAACGGTATCTCGATGCTGATTTTTTCGGGTATCGTCGCCGGTCTTCCGAGAGCGATCGGGCAGTCTTTCGAGTCTGCGCGTCAGGGTGATATCAATATCTTCGCCCTGGTTGCCATCGGTTTGCTGGCAGTAGCGATTATCGGTTTTGTGGTGTTCATTGAGCGTGGTCAGCGTCGTATTGCTGTTCATTACGCCAAGCGTCAGCAGGGCCGTAAGGTCTTCGCTGCGCAGACCAGCCACTTGCCGCTGAAAGTGAATATGGCCGGTGTGATTCCAGCTATCTTCGCGAGCAGCATCTTGCTGTTTCCGGCTTCGTTGGGTGCCTGGTTCGGTCAGTCTGAAGGTATGGGCTGGTTGCAGGACATCTCGCAGTCGATCGCTCCTGGTCAGCCGTTGAATATTCTGCTGTTTAGTGCAGGGATTATTTTCTTCTGCTTCTTCTATACGGCGTTGATGTTCAATCCGAAAGACGTAGCGGAAAACCTGAAGAAGTCCGGTGCCTTTATTCCGGGTATCCGTCCAGGCGAGCAGTCGGCACGCTACATTGATGGCGTTCTGACCCGTTTGACCATGTTCGGTGCTCTATATATGACGGCCGTGTGCCTGTTGCCCCAGTTCCTGGTGGTTGCAGCAAACGTTCCGTTCTACCTTGGCGGGACCTCGTTGCTGATCGTGGTCGTGGTTGTGATGGACTTCATGTCTCAAGTGCAATCTCACCTCGTTTCGCACCAGTACGAATCCCTGATGAAGAAAGCCAACCTGAAGGGCTACGGCAGCGGCATGCTGCGCTGAAGCACCCATAAGGTTCGAGGAGTTGGTGATGAAAGTTCGTGCATCGGTGAAAAAGCTGTGCCGTAACTGCAAGATTATTCGCCGCGAAGGTGTGGTTCGAGTAATTTGCAGCGCGGAACCGCGTCACAAACAGCGCCAAGGCTGAGTGTGATCTGCTTGAAGCCCAGCAGCTAGTGCGCTGCTGGGTTGATTATTTGTTATTACAGCGATATTATCTCGCGCCCTATTTCTTGGCTTCCGGGGCGTAGGTAGCTGTCAATTGGAGTCCCACTGAATGGCCCGTATTGCAGGCGTTAACATTCCAGATAACAAGCACACTGTTATCTCGCTGACCTACATCTATGGTGTTGGTCGCACTACTGCACAGAAAATTTGTGCGGTGACTGGGGTCAACCCAGCCGCAAAGATCAAGGATCTGAGCGACGAGCAGATTGAACAGCTGCGTGGCGAAGTGGCGAAGTTCACCACTGAAGGTGACCTGCGTCGCGAAATCAACATGAAAATCAAGCGCTTGATGGACCTGGGCTGCTACCGCGGTCTGCGTCATCGTAAAGGTCTTCCAGTACGCGGTCAGCGTACCAAGACCAACGCGCGTACTCGCAAAGGTCCGCGTAAGCCGATCCGCAAGTAATCGCACCAGCGCATCGACAGGAATTTAGTCATGGCAAAACCTGCTGCTCGTCCTCGTAAGAAAATCAAAAAGACAGTGGTTGATGGCATCGCCCACATCCACGCGTCTTTCAACAACACCATCGTGACCATCACCGACCGTCAAGGTAACGCTCTTTCCTGGGCAACCTCCGGTGGTTCGGGTTTCCGCGGTTCGCGTAAGTCCACTCCGTTCGCTGCTCAGGTAGCTGCTGAACGTGCTGGTCAAGCTGCGCTGGAATACGGCCTGAAAAACCTCGACGTCAACGTCAAGGGTCCAGGTCCAGGTCGTGAGTCCGCTGTCCGTGCATTGAACAGCTGTGGCTATAAGATCGCCAGCATCACCGACGTGACGCCTATCCCGCACAACGGGTGCCGTCCGCCGAAGAAGCGCCGCGTGTAATCCAGGAGATTGTAAAGAATGGCTCGTTACATTGGTCCAAAATGCAAACTGGCTCGTCGCGAAGGCACCGATCTCTTCCTGAAGAGCGGCGTGCGCGCTATCGAATCCAAGTGCAACATCGAAGCAGCACCTGGTATCCACGGCCAACGCCGCGGTCGCCAGTCCGACTACGGCACCCAACTGCGTGAAAAGCAGAAGGTTCGTCGTATCTATGGCGTTCTTGAGCGTCAGTTCAGCGGCTACTATAAGCAAGCTGCTGGCAAGAAAGGTGCAACCGGTGAAAACCTGCTGCAACTGCTCGAATGCCGTCTGGACAACGTTGTATACCGTATGGGCTTTGGTTCTACTCGTGCCGAATCCCGTCAACTGGTATCGCACAAGTCGATCAGCGTTAACGGCAAAACCGTAAACGTCCCGTCCTACCAGGTTCGTGCTGGTGACGTGGTTGCTATTCGTGAGAAAGCAAAGAATCAACTGCGCATTGTCCAGGCTCTCGAACTGTGTGCCCAGCGTGGCCGCGTAGAATGGGTAGAAGTGGACGCTGAGAAGAAGTCGGGCGTTTTCAAGAACGTTCCTGCTCGCAGTGACCTCTCCGCCGACATCAACGAAAGCCTGATTGTCGAGCTCTACTCCAAGTAAGGGCTAGAAAATAGGTGCATCCATGCAGATTTCGGTAAATGAGTTCCTGACACCCCGTCATATCGACGTGCAGGTTGTCAGTCCAACCCGCGCTAAAATCACTCTCGAGCCTCTCGAGCGTGGTTTTGGCCACACCCTGGGCAACGCGCTGCGCCGCATCCTGTTGTCCTCAATGCCAGGCTGTGCAGTAGTCGAGGCCGAGATTGACGGTGTGCTCCACGAGTACAGCGCCATCGAAGGTGTACAGGAAGATGTCATTGAAATCCTGTTGAACCTTAAAGGTCTGGCTATCAAGCTGCACGGCCGTGACGAAGTTACGCTGACCTTGTCGAAGAAGGGTTCGGGGGTGGTTACCGCTGCCGATATTCAGCTGGATCATGATGTCGAGATCGTCAATCCCGATCACGTAATCGCCAACCTGGCGTCGAATGGCGCCTTGAACATGAAGCTCACTGTAGCTCGTGGTCGTGGCTATGAACCAGCCGACTCGCGTCAGAGCGATGAAGACGAAAGCCGCAGCATCGGTCGCTTGCAGCTCGACTCTTCGTTCAGCCCGGTTCGCCGTATCGCTTACGTGGTGGAAAACGCCCGTGTCGAACAGCGTACCAACCTGGACAAACTGGTTATTGATCTGGAAACCAACGGTACTCTGGATCCTGAAGAGGCTATCCGTCGTGCTGCAACCATCCTGCAACAGCAGTTGGCTGCGTTCGTCGACCTCAAGGGTGACAGTGAGCCAGTGGTTGTCGAGCAGGAAGACGAGATCGATCCGATCCTGCTTCGCCCGGTTGACGATCTGGAACTGACTGTACGTTCGGCTAACTGCCTTAAGGCGGAAAACATCTACTACATCGGCGACCTGATTCAGCGTACCGAAGTAGAGCTGTTGAAGACTCCGAACCTGGGCAAGAAGTCCCTGACTGAAATCAAGGATGTTCTGGCCTCCCGCGGTCTGTCCCTCGGCATGCGCCTCGATAACTGGCCGCCTGCAAGTCTTAAGAAGGACGACAAGGCGACTGCCTGATCGTCGTAATCACCGAACGTAGTGTTTGGTAAGGAATGAACCATGCGTCATCGTAAAAGTGGTCGTCACCTGAGCCGCACCAGCTCGCACCGCAAGGCCATGTTTCAAAACATGGCAGTGTCGCTGTTCGAGCACGAGCTGATCAAAACGACTCTGCCAAAAGCCAAGGAACTGCGCCGCGTTGCCGAGCCGCTGATCACCCTGGCCAAAGTAGACAGCGTTGCTAACCGCCGTCTGGCTTTCGACCGTACTCGTTCGAAAGCTATGGTTGGTAAGCTCTTCAACGACCTGGGCAAGCGTTACGCTACCCGTCAGGGTGGCTACCTGCGCATCCTGAAGTGCGGTTTCCGCGCTGGCGACAACGCTCCTATGGCGTACGTCGAGTTGGTTGATCGTGCTACTGCTGGCGAAGCTGTATCTGCCGAGTAAGACGTCAGTCTGAAACAAGGAACCGGGCCTAGTGCCCGGTTTTTTGTGCCTGCTATTAAAGTGACAACTGTTAATAGTTGTTAACTATCGCTCCGCAACGCGTAATGAATTTGTGCCTGTCACCTTCCTGGTTAATACTCCTTCTCAGCCGATTAGCCGGCAGCACCGAGACCCTGAGAGGAAGGATGAATATGAGCCAGAACAAAACGCTGACGACCGCCAGCGGCGCTCCTGTCGCAGATAACCAGAATTCCCGTTCCGCTGGCCCGCGTGGCCCGCTGCTGCTCGACGACTTTCACCTGATCGAGAAGCTTGCCCACTTCAACCGTGAAAACATCCCTGAGCGGCGCGTACATGCCAAGGGGTCGGGCGCCTACGGAACTTTCACCGTCACCCGGGACATTACCCAGTACACCAGCGCCAAACTGTTCGATTCGGTGGGCAAAAAGACCGAGACCTTCCTGCGTTTCTCCACTGTGGGTGGTGAACGCGGTTCGGCAGACACCGAGCGGGACCCACGGGGTTTTGCCCTCAAGTTCTACACCGAGGAAGGCAATTGGGACATCGTTGGCAACAACACTCCGGTGTTCTTCATCCGTGACCCGTTGAAGTTTCCGGACTTTATCCACACCCAGAAACGTCTGCCGCAAAGCAACCTGAAAAGTGCGCAAATGATGTGGGACTTCTGGTCGCACTCGCCTGAGGCGCTGCACCAGATCACCATCCTGTTCTCTGACCGTGGGATTCCGGACGGCTATCGCCACATGCATGGCTTTGGCAGTCACACCTACAGCCTGATCAATGCCAAGGGCGAGCGTCATTGGGTCAAGTGGCACTACAAGACCAAGCAAGGCATCAAGAACCTGGCGCCGGCCGAAGCGGCACGCCTGGCAGGCACTGACCCGGATTACGCCCAGCGTGACCTGTTTAATGCCATCGAGCGCGGCGATTTCCCGAAATGGAGCGTGTGCATCCAGATCATGACCGAGGCCCAGGCTGCTGCGCACTACGAGAACCCGTTCGACGTAACCAAAACCTGGTCGCAGAAAGAGTTCCCGCTGATCGAGGTGGGCGAGCTGGAGCTCAATCGTAATCCGCTGAACTACTTCGCTGAAGTCGAGCAGGCGGCCTTTGGTCCGAGCAACATGGTGCCAGGTGTCGGTCTGTCCCCAGACCGCATGCTGCAAGGTCGTGTATTCGCCTACGCTGATGCCCACCGCTACCGTGTCGGCACCAACCACCAGCAACTGCCAGTGAACGCGCCACGCAGTGCGGTCAACAGCTACCAGCGCGACGGCGCCATGGCTTTTGGCAGCAACGGTGGTGCGGCGCCGAACTACGAGCCGAACAGCTACGCCGATGCGCCGAAACAGGCTCCTCGCTACGCTGAGCCGGCCCTGGCTCTCAGTGGCGCGGCGGATCGCTACGATCACCGCGAAGATAGCGACTATTTCAGCCATGCAGGTGCGCTGTTCCGCCTGATGAACGACGAGCAGAAGGCACTGTTGATCAACAACATCGCCGGCGCGATGACAGGTGTTTCCGATGATGTGGTGCAGCGCCAACTGCAGTATTTCGTCAAAGCCGACCCGGCTTACGGCGAAGGCATCGCGAAGGTGCTGGGAGTAGTGCTGAAGTAAGTCTAAACGAGAAGCAGAACCGCCCTCATTTGGGCGGTTTTTCGCTTCAGATCGGTGATTTTTCTCTGCTATTTCTCACTTTTTTGCTGTTTTGACCGTGACCTTCCGGTCAGCTTGGTTCAAAATACAGACTTTCAAGCAGGGAGATGTAGGGCGATGCAAGGTCACCCGGACGTAATCGATTACCTCAACACGTTGCTGACCGGTGAATTGGCAGCCCGTGACCAATATCTGATCCATTCTCGGATGTATGAGGACTGGGGCTTGAGCAAGCTCTACGAGCGCATCAACCACGAGAGTGAGGAAGAGGCGCAGCACGCCGATGCGCTGATCCGTCGGATCCTGATGCTCGAAGGCACCCCGCGCATGCGCCCGGACGACCTTGATGTCGGCGCTACCGTGCCGGACATGTTCGCCGCCGACCTGCGCCTGGAGTACAAGGTGCGCGCTGCGCTGTGCAAGGGCATCGAACTCTGCGAGCAGCACAAGGACTACGTCTCCCGCGATATCCTGCGTCAGCAACTGGCCGATACCGAGGAAGATCACACCTACTGGCTGGAGAAGCAGTTGGGTCTGATCAAGTCCGTTGGGCTGGAGAATTACCTGCAGTCGCAGTTCTGAGGTAAGTGGCCGGTGCTATGCACCGGTTCGCTGGCAAGCCAGGCTCTTACAAGGGCAACGGCGTACCCCTCATCGGAGCGCGACGCGATCCTGTAGGCGCTAGGCTTGCCAACGAAGGCCATTTCAGCCGCACAAAAAAGCCCCGGTCATCACACGATGACCGGGGCTTTTTCATTCCTGCCGCTTACGCCCGGTCGCGAATCAACAGGGGTTTCAGGTAATGCCCGGTATGCGACTGTGGCATTTCCGCCACCTGCTCCGGCGTACCCACCGCGATGATCTGGCCACCCTTGGAGCCGCCTTCAGGGCCCAGGTCGACCAGCCAGTCGGCGGTCTTGATGACATCCAGGTTGTGCTCGATCACCACCACGGTGTTGCCGTGGTCCCGCAGGCGGTGCAGCACGTCGAGTAACTGCTGGATATCCGCGAAGTGCAGGCCGGTGGTCGGTTCGTCGAGGATGTACAGGGTTTTGCCGGTGTCGCGCTTTGACAGCTCGCGAGACAGTTTGACCCGCTGTGCCTCGCCGCCGGACAGGGTGGTTGCCGACTGTCCCAGCTTGATATAGGACAGCCCCACATCCATCAGCGTCTGTAGCTTGCGCGCCAGTGCCGGCACCGCATCGAAGAACTCCCGCGCCTCCTCGATAGTCATTTCCAGCACTTCGTGGATGTTCTTGCCCTTGTACTTGATCTCCAGGGTCTCGCGGTTGTAGCGCTTGCTCTTGCACACGTCGCACGGCACATAGATATCCGGCAGGAAGTGCATCTCCACCTTGATCAGGCCATCGCCCTGGCAGGCTTCACAGCGACCGCCCTTGACGTTGAACGAGAAGCGCCCCGGGCCGTAGCCGCGTGAGCGCGATTCGGGCACGCCGGAGAACAACTCACGGATGGGCGTGAACAGGCCGGTGTAGGTCGCCGGGTTCGAGCGTGGGGTCCGACCGATCGGGCTCTGGTCGATATCCACCACCTTGTCCAGATGCTGCAGGCCGTTGATGCTGTCGTGGGCCGCCGCTTCCAGGGTGGTCGCGCCGTTGAGCGCGGTGGCGCTCAAGGGGAACAGGGTGTTGTTGATCAGGGTCGACTTGCCCGAGCCGGATACGCCGGTCACGCAGGTCAGCAGTCCGATCGGAATCTCCAGGTCGACATTGCGCAGGTTGTTGCCGCGCGCACCCTTGAGCGTTAGCGACAGCTTCTTGTTGCGTGGGGTGCGTTTGGCTGGCACCTCGATCTTCACGCGTCCCGAGAGGTATTTGCCGGTCAGCGAGTCCGGGTGGGCCATGACCTCGGCCGCCGTGCCCTGGGCAACGATGTTGCCACCATGCACGCCGGCGCCGGGGCCGATATCCACCACATAGTCGGCCAGGCGGATTGCGTCCTCGTCGTGCTCGACGACGATCACCGTGTTGCCGATGTCCCGCAGATGCTTGAGGGTACCGAGCAGGCGATCGTTGTCGCGCTGGTGCAGGCCGATGGACGGCTCGTCGAGAATGTACATCACTCCGACCAGCCCGGCGCCGATCTGGCTGGCCAGGCGGATGCGCTGGGCTTCGCCGCCGGACAGGGTATCGGCGCTGCGATCCAGGGTCAGATAGTCGAGGCCTACGTTGACCAGGAACTGCAGGCGTTCGCAGATCTCCTTGAGGATCTTGTCGGCGATCTCGCCACGGCGCCCGGTCAGCTTCAACCCCGAGAAATAGTCGGTGGCATCGCCAATCGGCAGGTTGGTGACCGCCGGCAGAGTCTTCTCACCCACCCACACATGTCGCGCCTCACGACGCAGGCGTGTGCCACGACAATCCGGACACGGCTGGGTGCTGAGAAACTTGGCCAGTTCCTCGCGCACGGTGGCCGACTCGGTCTCGCGGTAGCGGCGCTCCAGGTTCGGCACGATGCCTTCGAAGGGGTGCGAACGTTTGACGATGTCGCCACGGTCGTTGAGGTACTTGAAGTCGACGTTCTGGTTGCCGCTGCCGCTGAGAATGACCTTCTGCTGATCCGCCGGCAGGGTGTTGAACGGCACTTCCAGGCTGAAGCCGTAGTGCGCGGCCAGCGAGCCGAGCATCTGGAAGTAATAGACGTTGCGCCGGTCCCAACCGCGTATCGCCCCTTCGGCCAGGGTCAGGTCGCCATTGACCAGGCGCTTGATGTCGAAGAACTGCTTCACGCCCAGGCCATCACAGGTCGGGCAGGCACCGGCCGGGTTGTTGAAGGAGAACAGCTTGGGTTCCAGCTCGCTGATGGCGTGGCCGCAGATCGGGCAGGCGAAGCGCGCAGAGAAAATCATCTCCTCGCCCGGCTCGTCGTCCATTGGCGCGACCAGGGCAATGCCATCGGCCAGTTTCAGCGCGGTCTCGAAGGATTCCGCCAGGCGCTGTTGCAGGTCGGCGCGGACCTTGAAACGGTCGACCACGACATCGATCGAGTGCTTCTTCTGCTTATCGAGCTTGGGGACTTCGTCCAACTCGTACAGCTTGCCATTGACCCGCGCGCGGACGAAGCCCTGGGCCCGCAACTCTTCGAACACCGACAGATGCTCGCCCTTGCGCTCACGGATCACCGGCGCCAGCAGCATCAGCTTGGCGCCTTCGGGTTGGGCCAGTACCAGATCGACCATCTGGCTGACGGTCTGCGCCTCCAGCGGGATATCGTGATCCGGGCAGCGCGGCGTCCCCACTCGGGCGTACAGCAGGCGCAGGTAGTCGTAGATTTCGGTAATGGTGCCGACCGTCGAGCGCGGGTTGTGCGAGGTCGACTTCTGTTCGATGGAAATCGCCGGCGACAGGCCTTCGATGGTGTCGACGTCGGGTTTTTCCATCATCGACAGGAACTGCCGGGCATAGGCCGACAGCGATTCGACGTAGCGGCGCTGGCCTTCGGCATACAGCGTGTCGAACGCCAGGGAAGACTTGCCGGACCCGGACAGGCCGGTGATGACGATCAGCTTGTCCCGAGGCAGGGTCAGGTCGATGTTCTTCAGGTTGTGGGTTCGAGCCCCACGAATCAGGATCTTGTCCAAAGTGGCCTCGCACGGCGGGCGGTAAAGGCAGGAGTATAAAACTAAATACTGGATGGATGCACACTATCGCGACACGACGTTACAGCCTTGCATGACAGGATGCTGAACGAGTGAGTGACAAAGCGTCACCCTATACCCGCTCAAACGATGGGACTGATAGAATCGCCGCCGGTTCACACGAGGTTTATCCATGCACGATCCCCACAGCGAACGCATGAGTGGCGGCGAGACCCGCGCGGCAAGCGGCCTGGCCCTGGTGTTCGCGTTCCGTATGCTTGGCATGTTCATGGTGTTGCCGGTCCTGGCGACCTACGGGATGGATCTGGCCGGCGCGACACCGGCTCTGATCGGCCTGGCCATTGGTGCCTACGGCCTGACCCAGGCGCTGTTCCAGATTCCGTTCGGGATCATCTCCGACCGTATCGGCCGCCGTCCGGTGATCTACCTCGGCCTGATCGTCTTTGCCCTCGGCAGCCTGCTGGCGGCCAACGCCGATTCGATCTGGGGCGTCATTGCCGGACGGGTCCTGCAGGGCGCCGGGGCGATTTCCGCAGCGGTCATGGCACTGCTCTCGGACCTGACCCGTGAGCAGCACCGTACCAAGGCCATGGCGATGATCGGCATGACCATCGGTCTGTCGTTCGCAGTGGCGATGGTGGTCGGGCCGCTGCTGACCCGTGCCTTCGGCCTGTCCGGGTTGTTCCTGGCGACCGGTGGCATGGCGCTCATCGGCATCCTGATCATCGCCCTGATGGTGCCCAGGGCCACCAGTCCATTGCAGCACCGCGAGTCCGGGGTCGCGCGCCAGGCGTTGCTGCCGACGCTCAAGCACCCGGACCTGCTGCGCCTGGACCTGGGCATCTTTGTGTTGCACGCGATGCTGATGTCGAGCTTCGTCGCCTTGCCGCTGGCCTTCGTGGAAAAGGCCCATCTGCCCAAGGAACAACACTGGTGGGTGTACCTGACCGCCTTGCTGATTTCTTTCTTCGCCATGATCCCGTTCATCATCTATGGCGAGAAAAAACGCAAAATGAAACGAGTTTTACTCGGCGCGGTGACGACGCTGATGCTCACTGAGCTATTCTTCTGGAAGTTCGGTGATGGTTTGCGGCCTCTGGTGATCGGTACGGTGGTGTTCTTCACCGCCTTCAATCTGCTGGAGGCGTCGCTGCCGTCGCTGATCAGCAAGGTTTCACCGGCTGGTGGCAAGGGCACGGCGATGGGGGTGTATTCCACCAGTCAGTTCCTCGGCTCGGCCCTCGGCGGTATTCTGGGTGGCTGGATGTTTCAGCATGGCGGTCTGTCGGCGGTATTCCTCGGATGCGCGGCACTGGCTGCCCTCTGGCTGGCCTTTGCTGTTACCATGCGTGAACCTCCCTATGTGACGAGCCTGCGCTTGCCGTTATCGCCTGAGGCGATCCGCGAAGCGGGCCTGGTCGAGCGCCTGAAGGCCGTCGTAGGGGTAACCGATGCAGTCGTCGTCGCCGAAGAGGCCGCCATCTACATCAAACTGGACACCGAATTGTTGGATCGCACCACCCTTGAGCGTCTGGTCAATGAGCCAGCCTCGCAAGCGTGCGAAGCCTAGGAGAACGTTATGGCCCGTGGGGTTAACAAAGTCATATTGGTCGGCACTTGCGGCCAGGATCCCGAAGTTCGCTACCTGCCTAATGGCAACGCCGTGACCAACCTGAGTCTGGCCACCAGCGAGCAGTGGACCGACAAGCAGACCGGCCAGAAAGTCGAAAAGACCGAATGGCACCGTGTCTCGATGTTCGGCAAGGTTGCCGAGATCGCCGGCGAATACCTGCGCAAGGGTTCGCAGGTCTACATCGAGGGCAAGCTGCAGACTCGCGAGTGGGAAAAGGACGGTATCAAGCGCTACACCACCGAAATCGTCGTCGACATGCAGGGCACCATGCAGTTGCTGGGTGGCCGTCCACAACAGGGCGACCAACAGGGCGGCTACGATCAGTCCGCGCCGCGCCAGCAAGCGCCTCGCCAACAAGCTCAACGTCCACAGCAGTCGGCACCGCAACAATCGCGTCCGGCACCACAGCAGGCCGCACCGCAGCCGGCTCCGGATTTCGACAGCTTTGATGACGATATCCCGTTCTAAGTCGCTGCTTTCCCAGCGCTGAGAACCTGAAAAGCGAAGCCACTGACCGGGCTTCGCTTTTTTATTGCCTGCGACAAAAACACTGATCGCTTGAAGGTTGAGGGTATTGGCGATACCTACAACAACGACTCATGCCGCGTCGGCGTCTTCTCTTCGTGGTAGTGCGGACGGCCCGTCTTGGACTCCATGAATTCTGGGGTGGCGAGGATGGTTTCGGTCAGCAGGCAATCCTCTTCACCCTGGAACCAGCAGGCCAGCGCCGAGTTGCGGTTGCCATGCATGTCGACGACGGTCAGGTACCTTTTGGCCGGGTCTTTCGGGTCGATGGGGCATGTCTTGGGCGGCAACACCAACGCATCGCCCGGTTTGACCCAGAGGTCGGCCAGCTCGATCTGGTTCACGTAGGGGCGCCAGCGAGCCACGCTAATGACCAACGGCAGTCGGGTATAGCGGGCCAGAAACACGTGGGCGAAGTTGTGGTACTCAAGGTCGGTCGGGTTGTAATTGAGCAACTCGCGCTGGCGCGCCGGCCCGAGATAGGGCGATTGATGACCCGCCCACTTGCCGTAGGTGTATTGCGCAATCATCAATTGCTCGTATTCGAAGCGGATGCATTCGCCACTCCTGAGCAGGGTCATGCCGAAAGCCTGGGCCGTTTCTTCCGTGGCCCACAGCGGCTGGTAGTAGACCTCCTTCGCATGGAAGTCGAACTCGGTGATTTGATAGGAACTGCAGGCAGTCTGTACCTGGCGCTTCTTCTCGCTGATGCCTTCGTACCTTTTGCCGAGCGACAGCTCCGGTCTGGTGGGGGCCAGCTCGATCAACTTGCCCCGCGGTTCGCTGCAGGGAACGGCCAGGCCCTGGTCGTTGTACAGGAACGGGAACTTGTGGGTATCGAGCGGCTGCTGGGCGCCATCTTCGATAAAGGAAATGCTGTTGAAGAACTGCATCATGACAAGGACCATCCAGGTCAGTGGCTAGGAAGAGGCCGGTTGATTAAAGGACCGATCCGGCGACAGCGCCAGATCAGTCCGTTTGCTGCTTAACGTTGCGGCTGCTGCTGTACCCGGAACCAGTCCATGCCATGGGGCTCGCGCCAGCGACGCACGGTGGCGCGTTTTTCGACCTGGGTCAGGCACAGGCCGGTCTTGTGCTGCTGGGCCATCAGCAGATGAAAGATGTCATCGCCACGCCGGTCCCAGATCACATCGGCCTCCAGGGGACCTGGCTTTATGGGATGCAGCCGGCTGTCACTAAGGTCCTGCATGCCTTGCAGGAGAGTACCGGTTTCGTAGTTGATCAGCAGGGTCGGATGGTTGAGGTCCGGGTGGGGCTCCAGCTCCGGCATGTACCAGAGTTGTCCTGAATAGCGTGCATCCGGTTTCTGCAGGGCAAGCCGACTCTTGTTTTGCGGGTCGGCGGTCAGTGCCGGGTTGTCGCCGGTGTTGTTGCGTATCAGATAGAGAATGGTTTGGGTGTCTTCCAGTACCTTGGCGGTCTGGACCATTTTCACCCGGCCGAAGGAGTCATGGCACAGTCGCGCGCTGATTTTCACGCGAGGCTTGAGATTCTGTCCCGGCTGGCCGAAACCTGCGATCACGCCATCCACACCGGTACCTTCCAGGTTATTGCCGGCTAATGCGTAGGTCAGGCCGGATTCGGGATTGGGTTGCATGTTCCTGGTCAGGCTATCCCAACGGGTCAGGCTGTTGTCGCTGGCGCCGTGGTTCAGCAGCGCTTCACGCATAGTAATGTTCGGACAGTAACGCTTGTCGCGTGGCCAGCGCTCGGTGGTCAGCAACAATTTGTGCTCGGACTTGGCGTTCAGCAACAGCGCCATGGCATCCCAGAACTGCTCGAAAGCTTTGGGCGTAGCATCGCCGGCCGGGGGGTAATGGTAGCTTTCGTTGGTCTGCTTGCTCTTGTTGTCGATGAATACCGTGCGCAGTGCCGGGCCGTTGACGGCGGCATTGAACGAGCTGCGGCGACTGTCACGACCCAGCACCATCACCGAACTGGCCCAGGTTGCATCGATCTCGGCCTTATAGCCGGTGTACCACTGATAGGCAGCTTCCAGCGCAGTACGGGCCGGTCCTTCCTGGACGAAGCCATACACCGGAGTGAGTTTCAACTCCACCACCTCTGGGCTATCGGGCAGGGATTGGCGCCACAGGGCAAATTCCGGCTGGTAGTTCTGTGGGGTGGTCGAGCTGAAGTTGATGGCGTGGGTGCCACCCCAGGTGGTCAGTCGGCTTTGGCGGTTGGCGATATGGCGCTTGACCCTTTCGGTGACCGAGGTCGAGGCCGTGGCGCTGACAAACGCCTCATACTCAGCCTCGACCATTGCCTTGAGGCTGGCCTTGGCGCTCAGGTAGCTCTTGGCGGCGGTCATGGCGTAGTTCAGCGAGCCGCCGACCACCACTTCCTTGACGATATCGGCGCCGAAATCGACGAAGAAATCGAAGAATGTCTTGGCGTTTGTCGGATCGAATGCCTCGGGCAGTTCATTCACCCGGCTTTTGAACACCTCGGTGGCGTTGTCGGGGGTGACCGCCAGGCTCAGTTTCCACAGGCGCACCGTGTGGCTGTAGAGGGCGACTTCGTGGTCCTGGAGTTGCGAGATATCGCTGCCGAAGGTGGCCTTGAAGCCGGCCGAGAAGGCGCCGTAGCTACCTTTGGTCTCGAGGTTTGACAGGGTGTGCTGTTCGTATTCCTCAGGGGAGGAAAAACTCTCGATGAGAGAGTCTTCCCTGGTCACCAGGTCAAGCGTGACGTGTTGGCCCATGTTGTAGGAGCGGCCTTGGCACGTAATCGGATGCTTGCCGATCTCGGTGTCGCCGACCTTCTGGCACTTCCGACTTTCGCTGGCCCAATCCAGTTTGTTCAGGCCGAGCCCCAACAACTGTGAGCCACCGATAGCCGTCAATTCGTTGTTCATTGCGGGCTCCCTTCGTCCAGATTGAGTCAATCTCGCTCAACCGAGTTGGCGCCAGTATCGGGAGAAGGGAGCAGTCGAGACAGTTCAGAGCGGTCTCAGTACGGTATCAGTTTGGTATCAGTTAGTTGACCAAACAGTCTCGGCTGCGGGTTAACGCGGTGGCGGCGCTGGGGTAAACTCCTGCGACAGCCGGATGATAGCAACTTGGCATTGCCTCTTCGCGTATCTCCTGGCGCCTTCATTGGTATGTCAGCCCAGAGTGACGGGGCGGCCAGGGCTATCGACATGGATACCAGAGATCTTCCGCTTTCCGCCGTGCTCCGCGCCGAACCGACGCTTTCCGATGGCCGGGTCCTGCTCGACAGTGGTTTGCTCAAAGCGCTGCGCAAACAGCACGGCCTGAGCCAGGAAACCCTCGCCGAAGCCTGCCTGAACCGCCAGCTTTGCGTGTCCATCGCTTCCATCAAGCGCGCTGAAACCGGTAAACCGGTGCTTTATCGTACGGCTCGCCACCTGGCGACGGCCTTCGGCGTCGATGTCAGTACGCTGCTTGGGCAGTTGGTCACCGAGGCGCTGGCCGAAGTCGAGGCGACTCTCGCCGAACTGCACGAACGCGTGTTCCCAGTCCCTGAGTATGGGGTGACGCGTTACGTGCTGGAGTTGTGCTTCGTGATGGATGAGGGGGCGTTCTGCGCTTCCCTGGTCGAAGGCATCGAGCGTCTGATCCAGCAGTTTGGTGGTGTCAGCGTCGAAAATGCCCAAGGTCTGGTCATTGCTCGGTTCGGCTCACCCCGGGCCTATCGCAGCGACAGCGAGCGGGGTCTGCTGTGTGCCCTGGCATTGAGTCGTGAACAGTATGTCCGGTCGGGAGATGGGGTCGTGTTGCGGCTGGTGCGCGAGGGCGAGGCGATGCCGCTTGAGGTCTCTGCCCTGGCCCATCACGCGTTTCCCAGCCTGCACGGCCATGCTCCGGTTTATGTCGCTCAAAACCTGATCGAGCCACTGTCGCAGCGCTTCGAGTTCGCCGCAGCCGACCCGGTGCTGCCCAGCTATCAAAAGTGCCTGCGAGTGCTCAGCCTCGATGAAAACACCCCACGGCCGCTGGTGGGCCGGGCGATAGAGCTGCTGCAGTTCAAGGGCGTGATCGAGGCCACCGAGGAGTGTCAGGACGGCCACGTGGTGTATCTGCGGGGCATGGCGGGTATCGGCAAGAGCCGTCTGGTCAGCGAATTCTTCGAGATGGCCCGGCAGGGCGGGTTCGCCTGCCACCGTGGCGATGTGCTGGATTTCGGCATGGACCATGGCCTCTGGCCTTTCGGCCAATTGGCGCTCAGCCTGCTGGGCTTGGGCACCTCGACGCCGGTGTCGGCACAGGCGCTGGAGGCTGCGGCGAGCCGCCTGAAAATGACGGAGCCCTCGCTGATATTCCTGCAGATGCTGACGGGCGTGCAGGGCGCCGATCGCGCGTTCAAGGCGCAGCAGGCGCTGTACGCGGCGATGAGTGGCGAGGCCCGCACGCAAGGCTTGTTCAGCGCATTGTTGCAACTGTTGCTGCGGGTTGCGGTACAGCAGCCGTTGTTGGTCATCATGGAAGACCTGCACTGGGGCGACAGCGGGCTCTTCGCGATGCTCGGCCGGTTGCTCGATGCCAGCAGCGAAGCGCCGATCGTCTGGCTGCTGACCTCCCGTCCCGAGGGTGATCCGCTGGAAAGCGAGCTGCGCCCACGCTGTGCCAGCCCCATGAGCCTGCTCGACCTCGCCCCGATCCGGGCACGCGAGGCGACGCTGCTGGCTGAGCAGTTCAGCGAGGTCGATCCGGCCTACCGTGCCGACTGCGTGGTCCGTGCCCAGGGCAATCCGCTGTACCTCACGCAATTGTTGTCCAGCCAGGAGGGGATTGTCCCCGACAGCCTGCGGCATCTGGTGCAGACGCGGGTTGAGCGTTTCACCGCGCCACAGCGCCGGGCACTGCATTACGCCGCAGTGTTCGGCAATCGTTTTGAGCTGGCGCTCTGGCGCGAGGCGCTCGGTCAGCCTGACTACGTGCCCGAGGCGCAGTGGCGTCAGAGCCTGTTGCGGGAAGTCGAGCCGGGCAGCTACCTGTTCGTCCACGACCTGGTCATGCATTGCCTTTACGATGCAATGCCGCAGGCCCTGCGCGAACAACTGCACCGTGAGGTGGCGTCGCTCTACCGCACGCGCGACCCGGCACTGTGTGCGCAGCATCTGTTGCGGGCGAATGCGCCGCAGGCATTTGATGCTCTGCTAGTCGCCATGGCGGAAAAACTGCAGAACTGCCAGTACGACAGCGTCCTCGCCCTCGGCCAGCAGGCGGCGAGCCTGGGCGCGCGCGCCGAGGCCAGCTTCGACCTGGCCCACGCGTGTGCCCAAGCCTGTTCGGGGCTGGGGCGGACGGTGCAGGCACGCGAGCATTTCCAGCAGGCACTGATGCTGGCGGCCCAGGGCGAAGAACGTATCGAGGCGGCGCTGGGCTTGGCGGTGGTGTTGAACACCCTCGACTGCCTGGAAGAAGAGGAGCACCTGATCGAACAGACACTGCCCCTTGCCCACGACCTGCGCGCCCATACCGCGCTCGCCCGGCTGTATCACTTGCGCGGCAATATCTACTTCCCGCGTGGCGACTATGCCGAGTGTCGGCGCCTGCACGAGGAGTCGCTGTCTTTCGCCCGGATCGGCAGTCATCTCGAAACCCAGGCCAAGGCCCTCAGCGGTATCGGCGATTCCTACTACGCCCAGGGCAGCATGCAGACTGCCTGCGAAGTATTCGATCAGTGCGTTCGCCTGTGCGAACGCCATGAGCTGGTGCAGGTGGAGGCGGCCAATCGCAGTGCCCGCGGTTCCGCTTGGTTTTACCTCGGTCAGCCCGAACAGGCCTTGCAGGACGCCATGCAGGCTGTCGTCAGCAGCCGCCGGATCGGCAATCATCGCGCCGAGGTGTTTTCCCGGTTGACCGCGGCCTGGGTGCTGTTGGCCTCGGGTGAGGGGGGGACGGCACAGCAGGAATTGTCCGAGGCCCTTGAACTGGCGAGCAGTCTGGGAGCCAACCGTTTTGAGGCGATCCTGTTGGAAGGGCTGGCGCGGGCCGCTCTGAGCCGGGGTGAGCGCGAGCATGCCCAAACACTGATCATGGCGGCGGTGGAGCGGGTCGAGCGTTTCGACCTGCAGCGTTACATCGGGCCATGGATCTATGGCAGCCTGGCGCTGCTGCTCGATGATAAGACGCTCAAGCACCAGGCATTACAGCGCGGCGAGGTGCTGCTGGGCCAGGCGTGCCTGGCACACAATACCTTGCGTTTTCGGGTGAGCGCGGCAGAGGTCTGCCTGCTGGCGGGAGACTTCGAGTCGGCGATCGCGCATGGGCAACAGATGACGCTGCTCCCGGAGTCCGCATCCTGTGCCTGGGTCCGCCACCATGTGCGTCTGATCGGCGCGGCAGAACAATGGTTGCGAACGGCTGACCCGGCCAGTGCCCAAGCATTGCGGGCAATCCGCCGCGATGGCGAACCGCTCGGGTTCGTGGCGACCATGCCTCTGTTGTCCAGTCACCTGGACGCTTCGGCCTGACTGCCAAACCGCTGCATCCGGCACCTCCAGCATTTCGAACCCACGCGGCCCATGCGCTGTGTGGCTGGATTGCACCCCGCCTGCCGATGGCCTTTGTGTAAAAACCACCGAACTTTGCTGGCATCGCGGGACTCAGTTCCTTACAGAGACCGCCGAAGAGGTATTACGCCCGTGCCCAGAGTCAAGCTGGCTATCGTATTGTCGATCTTCCTGTTATCCGTCAGTTGTGGTGTTGGCGCCGCTGCCGCCGACGCGTCCCAGGCACCGCCCCAACCGTTGGTGCAGGGCGGTCTGCTCGGTGCCCTGAGTTCGAGTATCGAAGGGGTACAGGACAAGCTCGACCTCAACGACAACCTGCTCGATGCCTGGCGCCTGCGCGCCGACCGCGCCGCCGACGAGATGGACCGGCTGGTCGACCAGACCGTCGAGCGCTCGCCGTGGAGCGTGGCCGCCGATTTCCTGCTGTTATCGCTGGTCTGGCTCGGCAGCTTCGCCGGGCTGAGTCTGCTGGGTCGATTTGCCGTCCGCCGGCTCGGGCGGCAACGGTTTCTACTGCATCGAGAACGTGGTCGTTCACTGTTGGGCTACGTCCTGCCCTACATGCTGCCGGCCCTGGTCAGCCTGCCGCTGACCCTTTATGCCAGCCACCTGCTGCCGGTCTCGGTGGGGCGCGCCCTGGCCCTGTGCCTGGCCTATGCGACCAGCAGTGGGATTTTTTCCACCGGGCTGCTGCTGTGCCTGAGCGTACTGTTCGATCTCGGTCACAAGCGTCGGGCGGTGCGGATTATCCGTGAATACAGCCCGCGCCCGCTGTTCCTGATCGGCTTCCTGGCGGCCCTCAGCGATGCGCTCACCAGTGCGCAGATCGCCCGGCAATTGGGCGGCAATATCACCAGCAGTGTCGCTGTGTTCACCGGGCTGTTCGCCTCGATCCTGTTCGGCGTGCTGGTGTTGCGCCTGCGTCGGCCTGTGGCCCACCTGATCCGCAATCGCTCGCTCTCCCAGCGCCTGCGTCAGCCGGCCTTGCAGGAGTCGCTACGGATTTTTTCCGGCCTGTGGTACTGGCCGATCCTGTTGATGGTGCTGGTATCGGCGATCAATCTGATCGGTGCCGGTGAAGACAGCCAGAAAGCCCTGCGCTGTGCCTTGCTGACCACCGTGCTGCTGATCGGCACGGTGTTTCTCAGCACGGTCATCCAGCACCTGTTCAAAGCCCGCAGTGCCGACGCGATACTGCGCAGCAGCGTGTACAAGGAGCGCCTGCTGAGCCTGTTGCATGCATTGTTGCGGATCGTCCTGGCGGTGGCCTTCATTGAGCTGCTGGGGCGGATCTGGGGTCTGTCGCTCTACGAGTTCGCCGTCCAGAACACCGTAGGCCGGGCCATCAGCGATGCCCTCAGCCGTATCGGCCTGATCCTGCTGGCCACCTGGCTGCTCTGGGTGGTGCTCGACACGGCGATCCAGGAAGCCCTGAAACCACCGATCAACCCACGTTCCGCGCGCCAGCCGAGTATGCGGGTGAAAACCATCCTGCCGCTGCTGCGCAATGCGGTGAAGATCATCCTGGTGGTGATCTGCACCATCACCACCATGGCCAACCTGGGCATCAATGTCGCACCGCTGCTGGCGGGTGCCGGGGTGGTCGGGCTGGCGATCGGTTTCGGCTCACAGCAACTGGTACAGGATGTGATCACCGGCCTGTTCATCATCATCGAAGACACCCTGTCCATCGGCGACTGGGTGGTCCTCGACTCCGGCCACGCCGGCACCGTGGAAGGGCTGACCATTCGCACCCTGCGTTTGCGTGACGGCAAGGGCTTCGTGCATTCGGTACCGTTTGGTCAGATCAAGGCGGTCACCAACCAGTCGCGGCAGTTTGCCTTTGCGTTCTTCTCGGTGCAGTTCACCTATGACACCGATGTCGACAAGGCCACCGCGCTGATTCGCGAAGCTGGGCAGATGATCAGCGAAGACAGTTTTCTCAAGTTCAACCTGCAAGGGCCGCTGGAGGTGTTCGGTGTGGATCGGATGGACCTCAACGGCGTGGTGCTGACGGCGCAGTTCCGCACGGTGTCCGGCGGGCAGTATGCCGTGAGTCGGGCGTTCAATGAGCGCCTGAAGAAGCTGGTGGACCAGAGCCCGTGGGTGCACTTCGCGCAGACTTATCCACAGCAGGTGCTGTTGCCGAATCGGACTCCGGTGGTGGAGGAGGGACAGAAAGAGGCTGAGCAGCGTTCGGTCGTGTTGCCCGGGGAGCGGATGCAGACCCCATGAACCGACCTGTGCGAACCAGGGCTGGCACTTTCTCCGTGACGGTTGCATCCAAAACCCGCAAAATGCAACGATTACGGTTATTGCCAATGGGGAAAACCCTGGTTTTCCGTACTCCATCATCGTTCTGAACTGATTCTGGGCCAGCTGACTCTATGCGAATGCGCCTTATGTTATTGGGCGGCGGGAATGCCCTCGGGCAGGCGCTGATTCGCCTGGGTGCGGAGGAAGACATCAGTTTCCTCGCCCCCCGCCCGCCGCAGGACGGCTGGGACGCCGCGAGCCTGACGCAACTGCTTGACGATACCCGTCCAGGTGCGTTGATCAACCTCGCCTACTATTTCGACTGGTTCCAGGCCGAGGCGGTCAGCGAAACGCGCCTGGCCGGCCAGGAGCATGCGGTCGAGCGTCTGGCCGAACTGTGCCAACATCACAATATCATCCTCGTCCAGCCGTCCAGCTACCGGGTCTTCGATGGCTCGCGGGCGACTGCCTATAGCGAAAAGGACGAGCCGGTGCCTCTTGGCCTGCGTGGCCAGGCCTTGTGGCGCATCGAGCAGAGCGTGCGGGCGACTTGTCCGCAGCACGTGCTGTTGCGTTTCGGATGGCTGCTCGATGACAGCGTCGACGGTTCGCTGGGGCGCTTCCTGGCGCGTGCCGAGCGGCCCGAGGAACTGTTGCTGGCTGACGACCGCCGCGGTAATCCGACGCCGGTGGACGACGCCGCGCGCGTGATCATCTCGGTGCTCAAGCAACTCGATTGCGCGGCGCCGCTGTGGGGCACCTATCACTACGCCGGCCATGAGGCGACCACGCCTCTGGCACTGGGCCAGGCAGTTCTCGGCGAGGCTCGCAGCTACCGTTCGCTGGCGGTCGAGGCGCCGACCGCGCAGGCCCACGCGGCCCGTCCGGATGCCGCCGAAGAGCCCCAACATGCGGTGCTGGCCTGCAAGAAAATCCTTCACACCTTCGGCATCAAGCCCCGCGCCTGGCGCGCCGGGCTGCCGGCTTTACTGGACAGGTTCTATCGTCATGGCTGATGCCCCCATTCTGATCACCGGTGGCGCCGGCTTTATCGGTTCCAACCTGGTCGAGCTGTTGCTGGCCAAGGGTTATTCGGTTCGTGTGCTGGACGACCTGTCTACCGGCAAACGCAGCAACCTGGCGCTGGACGATCCACGGGTCGAACTGATCGAAGGCGATGTGGCCGATGCCACGCTCGTCGCCCAGAGCATGATCGGCTGCCAGGCGGTGGTGCACCTGGCGGCAGTCGCTTCGGTGCAGGCCTCGGTGGACGATCCGGTGCGCACCCACCAGAGCAACTTCATCGGCACCCTGAACGTCTGCGAAGCCATGCGTCAGGCCGGGGTCAAACGGGTGCTGTTCGCCTCCAGTGCCGCCGTGTACGGCAACAATGGCGAAGGTGAGTCGATCGTCGAGGACACGCCCAAGGCACCGCTGACGCCTTACGCGTCGGACAAGCTGGCCAGTGAATACTATTTCGATTTCTACCGTCGCCAGCATGGCCTGGAACCGGTGATCTTCCGTTTCTTCAATGTCTTCGGACCCCGCCAGGATCCGTCCTCGCCATACTCCGGGGTCATCAGCATCTTCAGTGAGCGCGCCGAGAAGGGCTTGCCGATTACCGTGTTCGGTGATGGCGAGCAGACCCGGGATTTCATCTATGTGGGCGATCTGGTGGATGTGCTGGTGCAGGCGCTCGAAGCGCCACGCGCTGAGGAGGGTGCGATCAACGTTGGCCTGAACCGTTCGACCACTCTCAAGCAGATGCTGCAGGCGCTGTCCGAAGTGGTCGGCCCCCTGCCGCCCGTGAATTATGCGGCGGCCCGCTCTGGCGATATCCGTCATTCGCGAGCGAACAACCAGCGTCTGCTGGAGCGGTTTTCCTTCCCCGAACCGACGCCGATGAGCGTGGGACTGGCTCGCTTGCTAGGCCGCTGAGGCCAAGTGGCACACATGAAAAAGGCGCCTCGGGAGGCGCCTTTTTTCGTGGGACTGGGTCAGAACTTGTAGCCCAGGCCGACCATGTAGACCATCGGGTCCACATCGACATTGACCTTGGCCCGGGTGCCGCCGGCCACGGCGTTGTTGTCGACGTAGGCGGTGGTGTCGATATCGATGTAGCGGATCTGGGCGTTGAGCATCAGTTTATCGGTCAGCATGTAGTCGGCACCGACCTGCCAGGCCACGCCCCAGGAATTCTTCGCACGGAAGTTGTCGAAGCCGGCGGCACTCGCTTCGCTGCCCACGTGTTCGTCGTAGATCCAGGTGTAGTTGATACCCGCGCCCAGGTAAGGCTGGAAGGCCGACTTGGCGTCGAGTGGGTAGTACACCAGGCTCAGTGTCGGCGGCAGGTGCTTGAGGGTACCGAGCTTGCCGTTGGCGGCGCCCAGCGCGGTGTTCTTGAGCTTCACATCATGCTCGAAGGGCGACGCCGCCAGCAGCTCGATACCGAGGTGGTCGGTGACCATGTAGGCGAAGTTCAGACCCAGTTGGGTGTCGCTGCTCATGGTGGCCTTGCCGCCCAGGTCGGCGCCGGCCAGTGGGCCGCGATCGACCTTGACGCTGGAGCTGTCGGCTTTTGGATTGACCGTGATCGCACCGGCGCGAACGATGATGTCACCGGCGTCGTGAGCGTGGGCAAGTGGTGCGGCAAAGGCGAGCGCGACGAGGGAGGCGCTGAGCAGGGACTTGTGCATGGGAGGGCTCCAGAGGATGTTTCGAGTTCACTGGTGCCAATGGTAAGCAGCGGACTGATCGGGTCCTTGACTCAGCTCAATGAAAGGCCAATGTAGGCGGCCTTGAGGATTTTTTGTGTGCCCTCCGTGGATTTATCCGCGAAGGGGCTACCCCCTGCCGAACACTCCCTCAGTCTGGCAGTTCATACACGTAGATCTTCTGTGCCTCCATGCTGTACCCGGCATCCGCCAGTTCACTGCTGCTCGGCTTGACCTGCAACGTGCCCTCGATCCAGTACGGCTGATACAGCTCATCGAGCTTGACTCCCAGCTCGCTGGTCACATGCACGATCTGGTTCGACGGCGGTGGCGGTACGTGGATGCAGGCGCCGAAATACGGTACCAGCAGGAACTCGGTAGTCCGGCCTTCCTCGCTCACTTCCAACGGCACGATGTAGCCGGGCAGACGCACATGCTGGCCATCGAGGGCCTTGACCACCGGTGCGTTGGGCAACGATTGCCTGGCCGCCGGAGCGGCCTCGGGGTCCATGTTGCCCAGTTGCGACAGGTCGTGCAGCGGACGCATGTCGGGGACTTCCGGCGGTGCGTCCGGCGGGATCATCTCCTGCCAGACCAGCTCACGGATGGTGTCCTTGGCCCAGGAGGGCTGCGCCATCAGCAACAGCAGCGCCAGCAGGACGTGGGACAATAGGGCTTTCTTCATCGCACGCAGACTCATAAACGAATGGACAGGCCGTCGGCCAGGGACTGTCGATAGGCGCGCCAGGCCGGCACGCTGCCCATCAACAGGGCGGCGACGAGGATACCGCCGAGCAGCGTCCATTCATATTCGCTCGGCCAGGACAGCGGCAGATAAAGACCGTAGTTGGACTGCACGTAGCCCTGCGCCAGGGCGATGCCCAGATACAACAGGCCAAGCCCGGCCATCACGCCGGTCAGCGCCAGGGTGAAGGCTTCCAGCACCAGCAGGTTGGCGATATGCCAAGGCCGCGCGCCGACCGAGCGCAAGATCGCCATCTCGCGACGGCGTTCGTTGAGGCTGGTGAGGATCGCTGTGAGCATGCCGATCAGACCGGTCAGCACCACGAACAGCGAGACCACGAACAAGGCCTTTTCCGCCGTGCCCATCAGGCTCCAGAGTTCCTGCAGGGCCACACCGGGAAGGATCGCCAGCATCGGTTCGCCACGGAATTCGTTGATCTCCCGTTGCAGGGCAAAGGTCGAAATCTTGCTCTTGAGGCCGAGCATGAAGGCGGTGATTGCCTGCGGCGTGAGGTCCATGTTGCGCGCCTGGTCGGCGCTGATTCGTCCGGCACCGTGGGCCGGGACGCCGTTGTGCCAGTCGATGTGGATCGCCTCCATGCCGCCGAGGCTGATGTGCAGCGTGCGGTCCACCGGCGTGCCGGTGCGCTTGAGGATACCGACCACGGTGAACGGCTTGTCGTCGTGCTTGACCAGGCTGATCGCCGCCACGCCGTGGGCCAGCACCAGCTTGTCACCCAGCTTGTAATGCAGGGCCTCGGCGACTTCGGCGCCGAGCACCACCTCGAACGGATCGCTGGCGAAGGCACGGCCGCTGGCCAGCTCCAGGTTTTGCTGGTGGCCGTACTGGTAGTGCTCGAAGTACGACTCGTTGGTACCCAGCACCCGGTAGCCGCGATGGGAGTCGCCGAGTGACATCGGGATCGCCCATTTCACCCGTGGGTCGTTGGCGAAGTGCTGGAAGCTGTCCCAGCGAATGTTGTTGGTGGCATTGCCGATGCGGAACACCGAGTACAGCAGCAGGTTCACCGAACCGGAGCGGGCGCCGACGATCAGGTCGGTGCCGCTGATGGTGCTGGCGAAACTGGCACGGGCTTCGGTGCGCACCCGCTCCACCGCCAGCAGCAGACAGACCGACAGGGCAATGGCGAAGGCCGTGAGCAGGGCGGTGAAACGGCGGTTGGCCAGGCTGGCCAGGGCCAGTCGTAACAGATACATCTCAAACCTCCGCGGGCGCGGCCGCGCGATTGAGTTCGGCCAGGGACAGGTGCCGGTCGAACAGCGGCGCCAGGCTCTGGTCATGGCTGACGAACAGCAGGCTGGAGCCGGCGTCGCGGCATTCGGCAAACAGCAGTTGGAGGAAGGCTTCACGGGCGTCGTAGTCGAGGGCCGAGGTCGGCTCGTCGGCGATCACCAGCTCGGGTTGCCCGATCAGTGCACGGGCAGCGGCGACCCGCTGCTGTTGGCCGATGGACAGCGAGTCGGCACGTCTCTCCAGCAGCGCCGGATCCTTGAGACCCAAATGGGCGAGCAGGGTCGCGGCAGCCTGATCGACGCTGCCATGACGCTGCATGGCGCGGCTGGCACGCAGCCTGGAGAAGTGACAGGGCAGTTCGACGTTCTCGCGCACCGAGAGAAACGGCAGCAGGTTGAACTGCTGGAAAATGTAGCCGGTGTGATCGACGCGAAAACGATCGCGCGCACCGGCACCCAGTTCACTCAGTTCCTGGCCGAGCAGGCGAATGCTGCCACGGCTGGGTTTCTGCACGCCGCCGAGCAGGCCGAGCAGAGTGGTCTTGCCGCTGCCGCTGGGGCCCTTGAGGAACAGGGTTTCGCCGGGCTCCAGACGGAACGTCGGAATATCCAGCAACTGCGGATGGCCGGGCCAGTTGAAGCCCAGGTCAGACAGTTCGATAAGTGCTTGGGTCATGGAAACCGATTCACAGTGTATGGATTCTCTGGCCTTGCCGGTTGGCCTGGGATCGCCACGGGTCTGTAGGAGCGGTCGGCCGACGCTCGGTTGCCCGCGAAGCTCTTGGCGTTCTCAAGGGCGCATTCGCGGACAAGTCGTATCGACGCACTGCCAGCTCTTACAACGGGCGTTATGTCAGAACTTCAGGGTAGCGGCCTTCGGTGTCGCATCAACACCCTGCTGACCGCTTGGCGAGATCAGTTGTACCTGGATTTTCTGCGTGGCGGGGAAGGTTTTGAAGACCTGGCTCAGGTCGAGCTGCTTCAGTGCTGCCGGCGTGTTGCAGGTGAACTGATAGTGCGCGTGGATCTCGCTGTGGTTGTGATGATGTTCGTGCTCGTCGCCCTGGGCATGGTCATCATCATCGTCGTCGTGGTCGGCATCTTCCGGCGCCTGGTCGCCGAACAGCGGGCTTTCCAGTTCCTGGTTGGCGATCACGCAGCCGGCGCCCTTGGGCAGGTTGAACAGTTCCAGCGGCTTGTCGAGCAGCGCACGCACGGCGGCGACCTTGGCCTTGTCGGCATCGCTGGTGGCGGCATGCTCGAAGCCCACCAGGTTCATCGCCGGGCTTTGCAGTTCCAGCTCCAGGGTCTGGGCATCCAGCACCGCGTTCAGGCGGCCCACGCCGTGTTCGTGGGCACCGAGGCTGCCGTGTTCTTTTTCATGGGCCTGGGCGGCGACCAGGGGCAGCAAGGCGAAAGGCAGGGCGAGAAGCAGGCGGCGCATGGGTTTCTCCGGAAACGGCGAAAGGGAATTTTGTTATGTGATCTTATAACGTTTCTGGCGGTTTCGGCCACCCGCTTGGCTATCCTGCTGACGCGTGGGAGCATGTGGCGCACAGATGATCGAGGATCGGTACATGGTGAGGATTCGGGGGACCGTCGGCGAGTGGCCGGTGGATTTGACGCTGGAACTGGACGACAGCGAGTGGGCCCGGCTGGGCGCGCAATGGCAGGGCGTAAAACCGCCGCAGGCGACGGCCCCCACGGTGGCGAGCAAACCGGTGAGCCAGGACGACAGCCAATGGCAACTGGCCCGGGATCTGCTGCGCCAGGCTGGCCAACTGAGCGGGCCGCAATTGCTGGAGCAATTGGAAGCGCTGACCGGCAGCACGGCAGCGGGCAAGCGGCTGCTGGTGCGGCTACGTCACAGCAATGAGGTCAAGGTTGAGAGTGGCGTGGATTCGCCGCTTTACAGCTGGATGGGGGACTGAGCGGGCTGATTGTATGCGCGTGTTCCGTGGGCGTCGGCCCATCGAAAAGAGGATGAGAATAATCCCACCCCCGTTTGATGGCCCGAGACTTGTACCGCTTCGAGTCGACTTGCTCGAAGTCGCTTGAGCGCAGCGCTTACGCGCGCTCCCCACACAGGTCCAGCGCAAACCACTGCTCGGCTGCCTGTACGTCCAGACCTGCACCGAGCAATGCGAACAGCTTGCCCAGCGCCGCTTCGCGGGTCATGCCGCCGCCGCTGACCAGGCCGGTATCGCGCAAGCGGCTGCCGGCGGCATAGGTGTCGAAGACCACCGAACCTTCCGGGCACTGGCTGATGGCGACGATTGCCACACCGCGCTGACGGGCGGTCTGCAGCACGTCGAGCAGCGCCTGATCATCGGATGGGCCGGTGCCACTGCCGTAGCATTCCAGTACCAGACCCTGGATGCCGCTGTCGAACAGCCCGCGCAGATGCGCCGCCTGCAGGCCGGGGAATACCGGCAGTACGGCCAGGTTGACCGGTACACGTGGCTGACGGTAATCCAGCCGGTCCGGAATCGCGGTCGCCCGTTCGCCTTCGCGATGGCGCGGCAGGGTAGTGAAGGCGTCGAACGCCTCGCTGCGCAGCTTCGAGACACGGCAGCCGTGTAGCAACTGGTCATGGAAGAACAACTGCACGCCGTCCGCCAGACCGTGTTCGAAATGCTTCAGGGCACCGATGAGGTTGTCCCAGGCGTCGCTGTCAGGTGCACCGGCGGGCAGCATGGAGCCGGTCAGCAGCACCGGTACCGGCAGGCCGAGCAGCAGGAACGACAAGGCCGCAGCGCTGTAGGCCAGGGTGTCGGTACCGTGCAGCACCAGGATGCCGTCATGGCCTTGCTGTTCGACGGCTTCGACGATGGCGTCACGCATGGCCAGCCAGTTGGCCTGTTGCATGTTGGCGCTGTCGATCAGCGGATTGAGTTCACGCAGCGACCACTTTACCTGTGGCGCATCGGCGCGTCCGGCGAGGTATTCGCGCATCCGTGCCTCGAAGCCACCGGCCGGGGCCAGGCCTGCGGCGGTTTGCAGCATGCCGATGGTGCCGCCGGTATAGAGGACGAGAAGATTCTTGACTGCACCCATGGGAGCATTCCGTAACGAGGAGTAGAAAAAAGACAGCCGCCCACGAACGGGGCGGCTGGCACAAGGAGAATATCAGCGTTGCGGCTGCGCTTGGGCGGCGGCGTTGTCAGCAACTGTTTCAACTTGTGGGTTGGCAGGCCATGCAGCGCGGTCCAGATCCAGGTCGGCGAACTTGCTGGAGTCGAACACCGGCTGCTTGACGCCGGCACGACGCTGCTCGTCGTAGTCGCGCATTACCCGCAGGCCGATCTTGAACAGCAGGGTCAGGGCGATCAGGTTGACGAACGCGAGGCAGGTCATGGTGATGTCGGCGAAGGCGAACACGGTCGACAGGTTCTGCGTCGAACCCCAGACGATCAGTGCCAGCACCAGTGCACGGTAGGTCATCAGCACCGCGCGGTTGCGGCTGAGGAACTGCAGGCTGGTTTCGCCCAGATAGTAGTTGTAGAGGATGCAGGTGAAGACGAACAGCGACAGGGCAACGCTGACGAACAGACGACCCCAGTCACCGACGACCGCCGCCAGGGAGTTCTGGGTCAGGACGATGCCGTCACCTTCGAAGCCCGGGGTGTAGAAACCCGACAGCAGGATCAGCAGCGCGGTGCAGGTGCAGATGACGAAGGTGTCGAGGAACACGCTGAACGCCTGGACCACGCCTTGTGCGCCCGGGTGTTTCACGGCGGCGACCGCAGCGACGTTCGGGGCACTGCCCAGACCGGCTTCGTTGGCGAACACGCCGCGCTTGACGCCCATGACGATGGCGCTGCCGAGCAGGCCGCCGAAGGCCGGGTCAAGGCCGAAGGCGCTCTTGAAGATGGTTTCGAGCATGGCCGGGACGTGTTCGATCTGGGTGCCGATCACGTACAGGGTCACGCCGATGTAGGCCAGGGTTTTCACCGGAACCAGCAGGTCGGACACCGAGGCGATCCGCTTGATGCCGCCGAGGAACACGATGGCCAGCAAGACGGCGAGGGCGATACCGGTGTGGCTTGGATCGAAACCGAAGGCGTTTTGCAGCGAGTGGGTCACGGTGTACGACTGCAGGCCGTTGAAGGCGAAGCCGTAGGTGACCAGCAGCAGGATCGAGAACACCACCGCCATGCCCTTGAGCTTCAGGCCATGCTGGATGTAGTAGGCCGGACCGCCACGGTACAGGCCATCGCCATCGGCGCGCTTGTAGACCTGGGCCAGGGTACATTCGAAGAAGCTGCTGGACATGCCGACCAGAGCGGTTACCCACATCCAGAACACGGCGCCCGGGCCACCCAGGGTCACGGCGATACCGACACCGGCAATGTTACCGGCACCGACGCGGCCGGCGAGGCTGAGCATCAGGGCCTGGAACGAGCTGAGTTGGCCTGCCTGGCCGCGCAGGGATTCCTTGAACACACCGAACATGTGGCCGAAATGGCGGAACTGGACGAACCGCGAACGGATCGTGAAGTAACTGCCGAGCCCGACGATGAGCACGATGAGCAGTTTCCCCGAGAGGAAATCATTGAGTGCTTCTAGCATGGGAGAATGACCTCGATTCTTATTCTTTGAATGAAAAGAGCAACAGGCGGCAGGCGCACTGCTATCCGTTGGGCGCATGTTTGGTCATGGCCGGTGTGGTGACAATTTCGCGGGTTGCTCTGCTTTGACGCGAGTTGATGCTAGAATTGCATCACTCGCACCATCCAGGTTCATCGTCATGAGCGATAATTTCGCGATCAATCTCAAGCTGGCCTGCAGCCATTACCGCTCTATTTCGGAGGTTTGCCGGCAGCTGTCGATCAACCGCGCGCAGTTCAACAAGTACCTGAGCGGCCAGAGCCATCCGACGAACTACAACCTCAAGCGCATCGGTGACTTCTTCGGTGTGGAGGATTACGAGTTGGGTCTGCCGCCGGAGCAATTTTCCCGTCTGATCGGTGCACGCAACCCGGCCCTGCGGGCCGAGCAGCAGAACGACCCGATCAGCGAGTTGTTCAAGCCGTTGCATGAGGAGTCGGGCAATCTGTCGCGTTATTGCGGTTACTACTTCGAATATTCCAACTGCATGTCGATACCCGGTTCTATCCTGGTGTCGCTGGTGCACCTGCGCGAGGAACGTGGCCGTTTTCTCTTCGAACGCCAGGAGCGCCAGGAGCGCAGCACTGCCAACGACGGACATGCCGAGGTGCGTTGTCGTTATCTGGGGGCGGCCTTTCAACTACAGGATCGGCTGTTTCTGATCGACTACGAGTCGTTGACGCTCAATGAAATGAGTCAGACCATCCTCATTCCCAGCTTCAAGAGCCGCATTACCCGTCTCAATGGCCTGAAGACCGGTGTCTCCAGCGGCGACCGACGTAATCCGGCGTGTACCCGCGTGGTCTGGGAGTTCCTGGGGGAAGAGATCAACCGCATCAATGCCTTTCGCCAGGTCAAACTGTACCGCCCGGATGATCCGCGCATCGATGACGATGTGCGCGAGCGGCTGAGTGCCGGTTCGGTCGGTAACGGCCTGTTCGAAATCGAATAAGACGCCTTCCCGCAGGTGCATGACCTGAGGCCCTCTTCGCGCCGCACCGCCGCGAAGAGGCCAGCAAACCCTGCCAGAAAATCTCAGTACAGCGCGGCGAACAGCTTGCGACGGTAGGTGGTCACCAGCGGGTGGTCGTTGCCCAGCAGCTCGAACACCTGCAGCAGGGTCTTGTGCGGCAGGCCCTCGCTGTAGCCGCGATTGCGGGTGAACAGCTTGAGCAGGGCATCCAGCGCGGCTTCGTACTGCTGACGGGCCAGTTGCTGGATTGCCAATTGGTAGGTCGCTTTGTCGTCCTGCGGGTCTTGTGCCAGACGCGCCTTGAGGTCGGCGGCATCCGGCAGGTCGGCCGCTTGGCGCAGGAAGGTCAACTGCGCCTTGGCGCCGGCCAGGGCGGCCTTGTGTTCGTCGCCCTTGACCGCATCGAGCACGCTCTGGGCTTCACCCAGCTCGCCGCGCTCGGCGAGGCAGCGCGCGTACAGGATCAGCGCCTTGGCGTTGCTGTTGTCTTCTCCCAGCAGGGCCACAAGAGTGGCTTCGGCCTCGGCGACGCGGCCTTCGGCGAACAGCGTCTGGGCCTGCTCGAAGGGGTCGGCAGCGGCGGGCGGAGGCATCTGCACATGGGGTTCGAGCATGGCCCGCACCGCCGATTCCGGCTGGGCTCCGGCAAAGCCATCCACCGGCTGGCCGTCCTTGAACAGCACTACGGTCGGCAAGCTGCGGATGCCGAAACGGGCGACGATGTCCTGCTCGGCATCGCAATCGACCTTGGCCAGCAGCAGCTCGCCCTGATAGCTCTCGGCGATCTGTTGCAGCATCGGCATCAGCGCCTTGCAGGGTGCGCACCATTCCGCCCAGAAGTCCACCAGCACCGGCTTGTGGAAAGAGTTCTGGATCACCGCCTGGTCGAAGTTCAGGGCGGTGGCGTCGAAGATGTAGGGCGTGTCCTGGGTCATCGGGAGTCTCGAAGAGCGGGATATTGCGCAACTATAAGGCTTGGGCGGGTTGGCCGGAAGCGGGTGCGCGCAGGAGTTGGCGGGTGCGCCGGCTCAGGGCCGGCTGGCGTGATAGAGGCTGACCTGGCGAAACTCTTGCGGTTCCATCAGGTCGGGCAAGGTCAGGGCCTGGAGGATCTCGAGGCGTTGGTACTGCGGATGGCGGAAATCCCGCACCCGTGAGTCGGCCACCAGCGCCTCCCGGCCACGACTGAGGAACTGATCCAGCAGCGGCAGGTTTTCCCGGTCATACAGCACATCGGCGACCAGAATCAGGTCGAAACGGTCGCTTTCGGCGAAAAAGTCCGCGCTGTAGTTCAACGTCACGCCATTGAGTGCGGCATTCGCCTGGCAGGCGGCCAGCGCCAGTGGGTCGAGGTCGCAGGCCACCACTTCCAGTGCGCCGGCCCTGGCCGCCGCAATCCCCGCGATACCGGAGCCGGCACCGAAATCCAGCACGCGCTTGCCCGCCACCCACTGCGGTCGTTCAGCCAGGTAACGAGCCATGGCCAGGCCGCTGGCCCAGCAGAAACTCCAGTAGGGCGGCTCCTGCAGGATCCGCCGGGTTTCTTCCGAGGTGAAGGCGCGGTCCATGTTCTCGGCGTCGATCAGCCACAGTTTGAGGTCGGTCTCTGGCAAGGCACAGGCCGTCAGCCGGGCATCGCCGAGCAGCGTGGCGAGGGCCCGCTGCAGGTCGAGCGGGACGATCATGGGGCGGTGACAAATTGCAGTTGGCCCATGGCCTGGGTGGTCGGTTGTGTCACCGTCACCGAGGGCAGATGCAGGATCAATTGCCCGGACTGGGTGGCCCGCCCGCGCAACTCGACACGTCCGCCGACCGGGAACACGTCCGGATTGAAACGCAGGCGGAACGCCAGCGGCTGGCCGGAACCGTTGATCTTGCTGCTGGCGAGCAATTGTCGCGGACGGCCGCGCTCGTCGATCACCAGCAAGGCCAGTTCGACCTCGGCATTGGTCGGCACGCCCAGCAAGGTGCCGCTCAGCTCGCGCTGGTAGGCGGGCAGGGGGCCGAGTTCTTCATATGCGCTCAGCGGTTTTTTCACCTGCTGCTGCGGTGGTGGCGTCGGCACGGGCTTGGGTGCGCTGCTGCAAGCGAGCAGCAGGCCGGCGAGGCTGAGCAAAACAAGCGGTCGTACTGACATCTACAGCTCCAACTGGGGCGAAAATCAACGGTTCTGATGGGATAACGTTAGTCCGCCGACTGTATACCGCAAACCCTATGGCTTGTCTTGCCACAGAGATGCGCTACCATGGCCCTCCCATTTTTTGTTGCCTGCCACCATGCACTGTCCCTTCTGCGGTGCCAACGACACCAAAGTCATCGACTCGCGTCTGGTCGCCGAGGGCGAGCAGGTGCGCCGCCGGCGCGAATGCGTCGCGTGCGGTGAGCGTTTCACCACCTTTGAAACCGCCGAACTGGTTTTGCCGCGCCTGATCAAGCAGGACGGCAGCCGGCAACCCTTCGACGAAGAAAAACTGCGCGCCGGCATGCAGCGGGCCCTGGAGAAGCGGCCGGTGAGTGTCGAGCGCCTGGAAGCCGCGCTGGCGCATATCAAGCACAAGCTGCGGGCTACCGGCGAGCGTGAGGTCAAGTCGCTGGTCGTGGGCGAAATGGTGATGATCGAGTTGCAGAAACTCGATGAAGTCGCCTACATCCGTTTTGCTTCGGTCTATCGCCGGTTCCAGGATCTGGACGAGTTCCGCGAGGAAATCGACCGCCTCGCCCGGGAGCCCGTCAAGGAATGAACCTTCCAGCCGAGCAGGCGATTCTCGACGCCCACTACATGGCCCGTGCCCTGGAGTTGGCGCGCAAGGGACGCTACTCGACCCATCCGAACCCACGGGTCGGTTGCGTTATCGTGCGCGACGGGGTGGTGGTCGGTGAAGGCTGGCACGTACGCGCCGGTGAGCCCCATGCCGAGGTGCATGCCTTGCGTGAAGCGGGCGAACAGGCTCGCGGCGCCACGGCCTACGTGACCCTGGAGCCCTGCAGTCACTTCGGGCGGACGCCGCCTTGTGCCGAAGCGTTGGTCAAGGCGTGCGTAGGCCGGGTCGTCGCAGCCATGCAGGACCCCAACCCGCAGGTCGCCGGACGTGGCCTCAAGCGCTTGTCTGATGCCGGGATCGCCGTGCACAGCGGAGTGCTTGAAGGCGAAGCGCGGGCGATCAACCGTGGTTTCCTCAAGCGCATGGAGCACGGCCTGCCGTTCGTACGGATCAAGCTGGCAATGAGCCTGGACGGTCGTACCGCGATGGCCAGTGGCGAGAGCCAATGGATCACCGGTCCGGCCGCACGCTCCGCGGTGCAGCGCCTGCGCGCCGAGTCCAGCGTAGTGCTCACCGGCGCCGATACGGTGCTGGCCGACAGCGCCCGGCTGACTGTGCGCCCCGCCGAGCTGGGCCTGGACCCTGAGCTGACGGCCCTGGCCGAGAGCCGGCCGCCGCTGCGGGTGTTGATCGACGGACGTCTGCGGGTGCCGTTGGACGCGGCCTTTTTCCAAGCCGGCCCGGCGTTGGTGGTGACTTGCACCAGCACCCTTGGTAGCGCTTACCAGGCTGCCGGCCATGAAGTGCTGAGCTTGCCCGGCAGCGACGGCCAGGTCGATCTGCGTCGTTTGCTCGAGCAACTGGCAACCCGCGGCGTCAATGACCTGCTGGTCGAAGCCGGCCCGCGTCTGGCCGGCGCCTTTGCCCGCCAGGGGTTGGTGGACGAATACCAGATATTTATCGCCGGCAGGTTCCTCGGCTCCACTGCGCGGCCGCTGCTGGACTGGCCGTTGGAGCTGATGAGCGAGGCACCACGGCTGAAAATCACTGAAATGCGTGCGGTCGGTGATGACTGGCGAGTCAGTGCAATACCTGACCCGGCACCCGGCGTATAATTCGCGACCAGCGCCAGGCGCTGGCTCGTTTTCGAGGAGTACTTCATGTTTACCGGCATCATCGAATCCATCGGCAGCATCCGCGCGCTGAGCCCGAAAGGCGGCGACGTGCGCGTCTATGTAGAAACCGGCAAGCTCGATCTGGGCGACGTCAAGCTGGGTGACAGCATCGCGGTCAATGGCGTCTGCCTGACGGCCGTCGAACTTCCGGGCGACGGGTTCTGGGCTGACGTCAGCCGCGAAACCCTGGATTGCACCGCCTTCAACGACCTCAAGTCGGGCAGCCGGGTCAACCTGGAAAAAGCCCTGACGCCGACTACCCGCCTGGGCGGTCACCTGGTCAGCGGGCATGTCGATGGCGTCGGTGAAGTCATCGCTCGCGAAGAGAATGCCCGGGCCATCCAGTTCCGCATCCGTGCACCGAAAGACCTGGCCAAGTACATCGCCCACAAGGGTTCGATCACCGTCGACGGCACCAGCCTGACGGTCAATGCGGTGCATGGCGCCGAGTTTGAACTGACCATCGTTCCGCATACCTTGGCCGAAACCATCATGGCCGACTATCGCCCCGGTCGCCGGGTCAACCTCGAGGTCGATCTGCTGGCCCGTTACCTGGAGCGCCTGCTGCTCGGCGAAAAGGCCGCAGAGCCGACCAGTGGCGGCATTACCGAAAGTTTCCTGGCCGCCAACGGCTACCTCAAATCCTGAAACAAGGGGGTGCCGCGTGGCGCTCAACACGATTGAAGAACTGGTCGAAGACATTCGCCAGGGCAAGATGGTCATCCTCATGGATGACGAAGACCGCGAAAACGAAGGCGACCTGATCATGGCCGCCGAGTGCTGCAGGGCCGAGCACATCAACTTCATGGCCAAGCACGCCCGCGGCCTGATCTGCATGCCGATGAGCCGCGAGCGCTGCGAACTGCTCAAGCTGCCGCTGATGGCGCCGCGCAATGGCTCCGGTTTCGGCACCAAGTTCACCGTGTCCATCGAGGCCACCGAAGGGGTGACCACCGGCATCTCCGCCGCCGACCGTGCGCGTACGGTGCAGGCCGCTGCCGCCAAGGACGCCAAGGCCGAAGATATCGTCAGCCCCGGCCACATCTTCCCGCTGATGGCCCAGCCGGGCGGTACCCTGGCCCGTGCCGGCCATACCGAAGCTGCCTGCGACCTGGCGCGCATGGCCGGTTTCGAGCCGAGCGGGGTGATCTGCGAAGTGATGAACGATGACGGCACCATGTCCCGTCGCGCCGAACTGGAAGCCTTCGCTGCCGAACACAACATCAAGATCGGCACCATCGCCGACCTGATCCATTACCGGATGATCCACGAGAGCACCGTTCAGCGGATTGCCGAGCAGCCGCTGGACAGCGAACTGGGCCAGTTCACCCTGGTGACCTATCGTGATTCGGTGGAAGGCGACGTGCACATGGCCCTGACCCTGGGCAAGGTCTGCGCCGAAGAACCGACCCTGGTGCGTGTCCACAACATGGACCCGCTGCGCGACCTATTGATGGTCAAGCAACCCGGACGCTGGAGCCTGCGCGCGGCGATGAGCACAGTGGCCGAGGCCGGCAGTGGCGTGGTGCTGTTGCTCGGTCACCCGCTGGATGGCGACGTGCTGCTGGCGCATATCCGCGAGACGGTCGAGCATACGCCGGTGAAAAAGCCGACCACCTACAGCATCGTCGGTGCCGGTTCGCAGATCCTACGCGACCTGGGTGTACGCAAGATGCGCCTGATGAGTGCACCGATGAAGTTCAACGCGATATCCGGTTTCGACCTGGAAGTAGTAGAATACGTGCCCTCCGAATAAAAGGCCGGCTGTTTTCGCCCTTGATTCGCGGTACAAATATCCCTGAGGGGCGCGTAGCAGACGCGTCCCGGCTCTTTAAGAGAATTGTCGAATGACCCTGAAGACCATCGAAGGTACCTTCATCGCCCCCAAAGGCCGCTATGCCCTGGTGGTCGGCCGTTTCAACAGCTTCGTCGTCGAAAGCCTGGTCAGCGGCGCCGTTGACGCCCTGGTTCGTCATGGCGTGAGCGAAAGCGATATCACCATCATCCGTGCGCCAGGCGCCTTCGAAATCCCGCTGGTGGCCCAGAAAGTTGCCCAGCGTAGCGAGTACGCGGCGATCATCGCCCTGGGCGCGGTCATTCGTGGCGGTACTCCGCACTTCGAATACGTCGCGGGCGAATGCACCAAGGGCCTGGCCCAGGTGTCCATGGAGTTCGGCGTACCGGTTGCCTTTGGCGTGCTGACCGTCGACTCCATCGAACAAGCCATCGAGCGTTCCGGCACCAAGGCCGGCAACAAGGGTGCCGAAGCCGCCCTGTCCGCCCTGGAAATGGTCAGTCTGCTGGCGCAGTTGGAGGCCAAGTGATTAACGACGACAGCGATCGTTTCAACCCGCGCGAGCCACGCCCTGAAAGCGCCGGCAAGCCGTCCAAGAGTGCCAAGCGTCGCGAAGCCCGTCAGCTCGCGACCCAGGCGCTCTATCAATGGCACATGGCCAAGCAGTCGCTGAACGAAATCGAAGCGCAATTCCGTGTCGACAACGACTTCAGTGATGTCGACGGTGCGTACTTCCGTGAAATTCTTCATGGGGTTCCACAGTTCAAGAGCGAGATCGACAGCGCACTCAAGCCGTGCCTGGACATCGAGATCGACGAACTGGACCCGGTCGAACTGGCGGTCCTGCGTTTGTCCACCTGGGAACTGCTCAAGCGCGTCGACGTTCCGTATCGCGTGGTGATCAACGAAGGCATCGAACTGGCGAAGGTCTACGGTTCCACCGACGGTCACAAGTTCGTCAACGGTGTGCTCGACAAGCTGGCACCGAATCTGCGCGAAGCCGAAGTGAAGGCGTTCAAGCGCTGACCGGCGCTTGTCCTTCCCATGGGTGAGTTCGAGCTGATCCGCCATTTCTTTGCCGCCGCGTCGTGTGCGCAGGCCGGTGAAGGTGTTGCACTGGGGATTGGCGACGACTGCGCTCTGCTTGATGTGCCTGCCGGGCAGCAGTTGGCGATATCCACCGACACCCTGGTGGCCGGTGTGCATTTTGCCGACCCCTGCGATCCGTTCCTGCTCGGCCAGCGTGCGCTGGCCGTGGCCGCCAGCGATCTGGCCGCCATGGGCGCGACGCCGGTGGCCTTTACCCTGGCCCTGACCCTGGCGCACAGTGATGCCGACTGGCTGCAGGCCTTTGCCCGTGGCCTGGACCAGATGGCTCGGCACTGTGCCTTGCGCCTGGTGGGTGGTGATACTACCCGCGGACCTCTGAGCCTGACGCTGACGGTGTTCGGCCGCGTGCCTGCCGGGCAGGCGCTGACCCGTAGCGGCGCGCAAGTGGGTGATCTGCTGTGTGTCGGCGGTGACCTGGGCAATGCCGCTGGTGCCTTGCCGCTGGTGTTGGGTCAGCGTACGGCCGAGCCCGTATTGGCTGAACCGCTACTGGCCCACTATTGGTCGCCCAAGCCGCAGTTTGCGCTGGGGTTGGCATTGCGTGGCAAGGCAACGGCGGCGCTGGATATTTCCGATGGCCTGCTGGCCGATTGCGGGCATATTGCGGCAGCCTCCGGGGTACGTTTGCTGGTCGAGCGGGAAAAGCTGCCATTGTCCCCGGCATTGCTGGGCTTTCTCGGTCAGGCTTCAGCCTGGGACGCGGCGCTCAGTGGCGGTGACGACTATGTCCTGGCGTTCACCCTGCCTGCGGCCGAACTGCCCGCACTGTTGCTCGCCCATGGCTCGGTCCGGGTGGTCGGGCAGGTGGTCGCCGGGCAGGGCGTTGCGTTGCTGGCTGCCGACGGTCAGGACATCACACCGCGAGTGCGCGGTTATCAACATTTTCCGGAGACGCCGTGACAGATCATCCCAAGCAGGTTCCCGCCGAGTTCGTGCCGCCGTCGGTGTGGCGTAATCCGTGGCATTTCCTGGCGTTCGGTTTCGGCTCCGGGACCTTGCCCAAGGCGCCGGGTACCTGGGGTTCGCTGGTTGCGCTACCGTTTATCCCGTTGTGGCAGATGTTGCCGGACTGGGGATACTGGTTGATGCTCGGCATCACCATGTTGTTCGGCTTCTGGTTGTGCGGCAAGGTCGCCGATGACCTGCGGGTGCATGACCACGAAGGTATCGTCTGGGATGAAATGGTCGGCATGTGGATCACCCTGTGGCTGGTGCCGCAAGGCTGGTACTGGCTCCTGGCGGGGTTCCTGATGTTCCGCTTTTTCGACATCCTCAAACCCTGGCCGATCCGCTGGATCGATCGGCATGTGCACGGCGGCGTCGGGATCATGCTCGACGACGTGCTGGCCGGGGTATTCGCCTGGCTTGCCATGCAGGGGTTGGTGCATTTCTTCGCCTGAGCAATCGGCGCGCCTCGCGGGAGCAAGCTCGGTATCGGCTGCGCAGAATATTCGAACATGGCAAACAGCCTTGTCTGTTCGAAAACGGGAAATTTGCGCGCCTGACCGATCAAACTTATTGATAGTTATCATGAGCAAATCGGCCTAAGCGTCTATAGGGACGGCCTGTTACAATGCGGCTCCCGCGAATTTCCAGTCTTCATACTGATCAGGAGCACACGGTGCCTGTCGTTTTCGTCGCTGCCTCCAAGCTGCCTACCCCCTTTGCGACCTTCACCATGAACGGCTTTTTCGAGCAAGCCACCGGTCGTGAACACGTCGTGTTGACGCTCGGGAATGTGGCTGATGGCGCACCGGTGCTGGGCCGTGTGCATTCCGAGTGCCTGACCGGCGATGCCTTGTTCAGCCAGCGTTGCGACTGTGGTTCGCAACTGGAAGCGGCCTTGCAGGCCATTGCCCGTGAGGGGCGTGGCGTCTTGCTGTATCTGCGCCAGGAAGGTCGTGGCATCGGCCTGATGAACAAGATCCGCGCCTACGAGTTGCAGGATGGTGGTGCCGACACGGTCGAGGCCAATGAGCGCCTGGGCTTTGCAGCCGACCAGCGTGATTACGCGATCTGCCTGCCGATGCTTGAGCACCTGGGCATCCAGTCCCTGCGACTGATGACCAACAATCCGCGCAAGGTCAAGGCGCTGACCGACATGGGCATCACCGTGGCCGAGCGCGTGCCGCTGCACACCGGACACAATCCACATAACAAGCTTTACCTGGCTACCAAGGCGGGCAAGCTCGGCCACATGATGGGCAACGAGCACCAGAACGAGGCCGACCCGGCGTGACCCGGGGCCAGGTGAAGCGCCGCTTGGCGGTTGGCTGGTACAAGCAACTGCTGCTGAGCGTCCTGCCGCTGTTCGTGGCCAGTTGGACCTTTGGCCAGACGGAGCCGGTGTTGCCGGTGCTGGCGATGCCGTTGTTCATTGCCGGTATCGCTTCGATGTTCCTCACCCTGCGGTTTTTCGGTGGCTACAAGCATGCGCTGATCGCGACCGAGAAAGCGTTGGATACGCCCGAGGAACCGGCAGCCTGGATCACACTGGCCAATGTCCGGCGCAAGGCGCTGGTGATCGCGGCCCTGCCGACCTGGATCGGTACCCTGGCGGTGTTCGTTGGCCTGGAGGCGGTGCCGTTGTTCCTGTTGGTGCTGTCCACCGTGGTGCTGTTCTACCTCTACCGGATTCCGCGCCAGCTCGGCTGATGAGGCACTGGCGGGTCGTAGAGCTCGGTGGCTTTATTCGCGGGCAAGCCCGCTCCCACAAGGTGAGGCAGTGCCTGGGGATAAGAAGGGGCTGAAGCCGCAGGGCTTTTCTGTGGGAGCGGGCTTGCCCGCGAAGGGGCCGCCCGCCATTTCACTGATCTACAGACCGAGCAGCTTCATCCGCGCAGTCACCGACGCCTCGATCCCTGCCACATCCAGCCCGCACTCGGCCAGCATCTGCGCCGGCTTGGCATGTTCGACGTACGCATCCGGCAAGCCCAGGTGCAGAATCGGCTTGAGCAGGTTGTCTTGCGCCAGGAACTCGCTGACCGCGGCACCGGCGCCACCCATGATGGCGTTTTCCTCGATGGTCACCAGCAACTCATGGCTACCGGCAATCTCGCGGACCAGGGCTTCGTCCAGGGGTTTGACGAAACGCATGTCGACCACGGTCGCATCCAGTTTTTCGGCCACCACCAGCGCTTCGGCCAGTTGTACGCCGAATACCAGCAGGGCGACCTTGCTGCCCTGACGGCGAACCACGCCCTTGCCAATCTCGATCGGCTCCAGGTTCTTCTCGATCGGCGCGTTCGGTCCGCTGCCACGTGGGTAGCGCACGGCTGCCGGGCCGTTATAGCGGTGGCCGGTGCTGAGCATCTTGCGCAGTTCGTTCTCGTCGCTCGGGGTCATCACCAGCATGCCGGGGATGCAGCGCAGGTATGACAGGTCGAAGCTACCCGCGTGGGTCGGGCCGTCTTCACCGACCAGGCCGGCGCGGTCGATGGCGAACAGCACGTCGAGGTTCTGCACCGCCACGTCATGTACCAACTGGTCATAACCGCGTTGCAGGAAAGTGGAGTAGATCGCTACCACCGGCTTGGCGCCTTCGCAGGCCATGCCGGCGGCGAAGGTCACCGCATGCTGTTCGGCAATCGCCACGTCGAAGTAGCGCAGCGGGAAACGCTCGCTGAAGGCCACCAGGTCGGAACCTTCCTTCATCGCCGGGGTGATACCCACCAGCCGGGGGTCAGCGGCGGCCATGTCGCACAGCCATTCGCCGAATACGGCGGAGTACTTCGGTCCGCTGGCCTTTTTCGGCGCGGCGGCGGGAGCATCCAGCGGTTCGAGCTTGGTGATCGCGTGATAACCGATCGGATCGACTTCCGCCGGAGCGAAACCCTTGCCCTTCTTGGTGACCACGTGTAGGAACTGCGGCCCCTTGAGATCGCGCATGTTGCGCAGGGTGGCAATCAGTGTCGGCAGGTCGTGCCCGTCGATCGGGCCGATGTAGTTCCAGCCCAGCTCTTCGAACAGGGTGCCGGGCACCAGCATGCCCTTGGCGTATTCTTCGGTGCGGCGGGCGATTTCCCAGGCGCCAGGCAGGCGCGACAGCACTTTCTTGCTGCCTTCGCGCATGCTCGCATAGGTGCGGCTGGAGAGAATCTTCGCCAGGTAGTTCGACAGCCCGCCGACGTTGCGCGAGATCGACATGTCGTTGTCGTTGAGGATCACCAGCATGTTGGCGTCGACTTCCGGCGCGTGGTTCAACGCCTCGAAGGCCATGCCCGCAGTCAGTGCGCCGTCGCCGATCACCGCGATCGCCTTGCGGTCGCTGTTCTGCAGGCGCGCGGCGATGGCCATGCCCAGGGCGGCACTGATGGAGGTGCTGGAGTGACCGACGCCAAAGGTGTCGTACTCGCTCTCCGAGCGACGCGGAAAGGCGGCCAGGCCATCCTTCTGGCGCAGGGTGTGCATGCGCTCGCGACGACCGGTGAGGATCTTGTGTGGATAAGCCTGGTGGCCCACGTCCCACACCAGCCGGTCGTCCGGGGTGTCGAAGACGTAGTGCAGCGCGATAGTCAGCTCGATGACGCCGAGGCCGGCACCGAAGTGCCCGCCGGTCTGGCCGACCGAATAGAGCAATTCCTGGCGCAGTTCATCGGCCAGGGTTTCCAGCTCGGCTTCACCTAACCGGCGCAGGCCGGCCGGCGTGTCGGCGCGGTCCAGCAGGGGCGTGGTCGGGCGCTTGCGGGGAATCTCATGGAACGTCGTGGGCATCAGGCGAATCGTTATAGGTATGAGGACGCGGCAGTTTACCTTATGGAGCGCACGCTGCCCACGCGATGTCGCATCAGCGGGTCGGAGGCTGGCCGTTCGATTGTGCGAAAGGCCAGCATGACCGCTCGGTCAGCTGCGGCGTTCGACGATGTAGCGCGCCAGCTCGCGCAAGGGCTCGGCGGCTGCGTCAAACGGTCGCAGCGCATGCAGTGCCTGATCGCGCAGTTCCAGGGCGTAGGCCTTGGCGGCTTCCAGGCCGAGCAGAGCGGGGTAGGTCGGCTTGTCGCGGGCAATGTCGGCGCCCTGGCGTTTGCCGAGGGTGGCGGTATCGCTTTCGACATCAAGGATGTCGTCCTGCACCTGGAAGGCCAGGCCGATGGCCTGGGCATAGGTCTGCAGCGACTTGAGCTCGTCTTTCTGTGCGCCGGTGCTGGCCAGGGCGCCGAGGGTGACGCTGGCCTCGATCAGGGCGCCGGTCTTGTGCCGGTGCATGGTTTCCAGGGCTTTCTGGTCGAGCTTTAGGCCCACCGAGCCGAGGTCGATGGCCTGGCCGCCGACCATGCCCGCAGGCCCTGCGGCCTGGGCCAGGGTGCTGACCATGGACAGGCGGATCTCGGCGCTCAGGTCACTCAGGCGCGGGTCAAGCAAGGCACTGAAAGCCAGGCTCTGCAGGCCGTCGCCAGCGAGGATCGCGCAAGCTTCATCGAACGCCTTGTGGGTGGTCGGCTGGCCACGGCGCAGATCGTCGTCGTCCATGGCCGGCAAATCGTCGTGGACCAGCGAGTAGGCATGGATCAGCTCGACCGCGCAGGCGGCGCCGTTGGCCTGTTCCGGCTTGCCGCCGAGGGCTTCGCAGGCCGCGTAGACGAGCAGCGGGCGCACGCGCTTGCCGCCGTTCATCACGCTGTAGCGCATGGCCTCGTAGAGCCGGGCGAGTCCGGCGCTGGGCGCCACGAACAGGGTATCCAGGGCGGCGTTGACCCGCTTCTGGCTCGCGGCCTGATAGGTCTTGATCATTCTGGCTGTTCCGGGTCGAAGGGTTCTTCGGCCAGTTCGCCATCGCGTTCCAGCAGGATCTGCACCTTCTGCTCGGCCTGGGCCAGGGCGCCCTGGCAGTCACGGGTCAGGCGGATACCTTGTTCGAAGGCGGTCAACGAATCTTCCAACGACAGCTCGCCGTTCTCCAGGCGCTCGACCAGCGTTTGCAGATCAGCGAGGGATTGTTCGAAATCCAGGGAAACTTTTTTGCGGGCCATGTCGGCGATCTCGGTAGGCGTTTTAACGGGCGCGACACTAGCAGACAGCGGGTTTCGGGGCAAATGCGAGGGGTTGCCAATCACCGCTGGTGGCTTTTGTCAGGAACGTTTTCAGACGGTTGGCGAGGATTTTCCGCTGAGGTTGCATCCGGCATCGATACAGCAATTGTTGTCATCCCGTGATACAGGTGTATGATTGCTCGTATATACGGCATTGCCGTATTTTTTGCCCATGTATACGATTATCGAGACCGAAGTCTTCAAGCGCAGCGCCGAGCCCATCTGGGATGAAGGCGAGCGTCATGAATTCATTACCTGGATCGCTGGCAATCCGCTAGGCGGTGATGTCATTCCGGGAAGTGGCGGGCTGCGCAAGGTTCGCAGGTACCGTATGGGCATGGGCAAGCAGGGCGGCACTCGCGTTATTTACTACAACCTGCTTGCCGATGGTTGTATCTGGCTGCTGATTGCCTACACAAAAGCCAGGTTCGACAATCTGCCTGCCGCCTTTTTGAAGCAATTGAAGGAGGAACTCAGTGATGGATGACGAACTGGAGCAATTCCAGAAGGATTTACTGACCTCCGTGCGCCAGATGAAAGCGGGCAAGGCTGCACGGATTACCAACGTCACCCTGACCGCAGCGGCAGAAGCCCGGACCAAGGTCGGCCTGTCCCAGAATGATTTTGCCCAGCTGTTGGGTGTGAGCTTGCGGACTCTGCAGGATTGGGAGCAGGGGCGTCGACAACCTACGGGAGCTGCCCGGACTCTTCTGCTGGTAGCCAGCCAGCACCCTGAAGTGCTGCGCGATCTTCAGTCTGTATGACGGTCTGAGTGATGGCTTTTTGCCTTGTTTTACGGGGCCTCCAGGCCACTGAGTGTGCACGATCTCTCATTTGCTGATTGCCCGTGTAAATACCCGTTTTTCGCCATTGTGTAACAAGATCTGAATCGCTAACCTCTGCGACTTCCCGACCTGTCTCGCCAGGTTCTTTTCTGATTTTCGTGTTTCAGTGGTGTGCCTGGTCTGGACCGGGCGCAGGGCTTCGTGATGCATGGCAAGGAGGCTGTTGATGCGCCGGTTATTCCCTCTCCTGATCGCCCTCTGGGCCGCGACCGCCTGGGCCGAGCCCTCGGCCGAGCTTCAGGAACCGACCGGCGGTTGGCGCTATTCGGGCCTGCTCGATCGCAGTGATGCGCCGCAGGTGGCCTATCCGACGCCGCCCATCGACCGTGGCATCCAGCGCAGCCGCACGCCAATCGAAGGCCGGATCAACCCGCCGTCCGGTCCGCGTGAGCCGCATACCCTGTCGGTCAACGGCAACCCTCTGAACCTCTACACCGACGACAACGGCCGATTCGTCCGCCCGTATGCGTTCGGGGCCGGCTCCAACAGCGTCGAAGTGCGCAGCTCGCAGGGCAAGTCGCTCAAGCGTGTGCAGTTCTACGAAGCCAACCAGCAGATCACCCCGGCGCGTATCCGCGTGGTGCTCGGCTGGGATGACCCCAAGGCCGAACTTGATCTGCACATCATCACCCCCGACGGCCAGCATGCCTTCTATGCCAATCCGCGCCTGAGCAACGGCGGCGGCCTCGACCCGGATGGCGTCGACGGCCCCGGCCCGGAAATGTTCACCATGACCGCGCCGCTGCACGGCACCTACCTGGTCTATGTGAACTACTGGGGCAACTACAGTGCGGGCGACGGCTACAACTTTACCGAGGGCGCCAACCAGAACGAGGTCATCACCTCGCAGATCAACCTGGTGCTCAACGAAAATACCGTCAATGAAAAGCGCGAGAGCTTCACCGTACCGCTGCGCGCCATCGGCGACCTGCTGCTGGTCAAGACCTTCAACTATTGAACATCCCGCTCCACGGATGAATGGGCTTTGCGAACATGAGCGATAACACTGCTTCCCCGGCCGCCGCCGCGCCGGCCACTTCTCCATCCACCGGTTCGCGCCGTTGGCTGGGCCTCGTGCTCGGTCTGTGCGTGAGTGGTGCGGTAGTCGGTGGCCTGGGCTGGTTTTTCCACCACAAGCCGGTGGCCCCGGTGCCGGAACTGGCCCTGGAAAAACTCGGTGTCAGCCGTCCGGACGCACTGCTGGAAACCGCCTCGCTGAGCCAGTTGCCCAAGGACCTGCTCAGCGTGCCGTTCCTGCGCGATACCCTCACCGAGGACTTCGTCTTCTACTACGAGACTCATGGCGATCGCCTGGGCCTGATCGGCAGTCTGCGGCGGATCATCTACGAGCATGATCTCAAGCTGCAGGACAATCTGATCGAGCAACTGTTCGACCAGCCGGCCGACATCGCCCTGTGGCGTGGTGCCGATGGCCGCCTCAAGGATTTCCTGCTGGTGATGGATCGTGGCGGCCTGGCCAAGCTGCTCGAGCCGCTGGCGCACGTTGCCTTGGATGACACTCAACTGACCAAGGTCGGTGAACTGAAGGTGTCCGGCGACAACGTGGCGCTCTACCGCCTGGCCTACAACGCCAGCAAGGCGCTGCTGTTCGCTTCCCGTGGCGACAAGCTGGTGGTGCTGTCCAACCCGGACCGGCTCTACGAGCAGACCAGCGATGCCAGCGACGTGGCGCCTGGCGAGGTGTCGACCCAGGCCCTGGCGGCGCTGCTCGGCGGCGACAAGCTGTTCCCCGAGGCGTTTGGCCTCAAGCCGCGCGAGGCGACCGTCAAGCAGCGTATCTCGGTCGCCTCCAGCGTCCTGGCCATGGGTTACCAGCGCTTTATCCCGAGCTTCGCCGGCCTGCGCCTGGACATGGATGACAAGGGCTGGCACAGCTTCCTCGCGCTCGACGAGCAGAACAAGTCCGTCGACTACGACTTCAAGCCGATCTGGCAGGCCATGCCGGTGGGGGCCAGCGCCTGCGTCGCCCTGCCGCTGGCGGCCGAGCAGCAACAACCGCTGCTGGTCAAGCTGGGGGCCGATGCGGCCACCGCGCAGAAACTTACCGAACACATGAGTGGCGCCGCCGGTCTGTGCTGGTACGCCGATTCGCGCCTCTACACACCGTTGCTGGTGGCGAACTTGAACAAGGACAACGACAGCGTCGATGCTGACCTTGGCAAGCTGTTCGGCTCCATGGTCGGGACCCGGGAAAGCAACGTCGAAGGCGGGCTGTTCCCGATCGACGAGCAGAAGAAAGACAACCTCCATCAATGGAAGCGCGTGGTCAGCTCCACCTTCGGCCAGTACGCTGCCAAGGAAGCCGAGAACCCCGATTCCATCACTGGCCGCGGCTTTTTCCGCGTGAGTCTGGCGCGACATGGCTCGACCCTGCTGTTCTCCCTGGACGACAAGCTGGTGGACAAGGCTATCGGCACCCTCGACAAGCACTTCCCGCCGTTGGCCGATGTGGTGCCCAAGGATGCGCTGATGCCGGTCTACCTCGGCCCGGACTCCCTGGCGCAACTGATGAAGCAGGAAACCCTCGACAGCCTGCCCCAGGACATGGAACCGGTGTTTCGCAACGCCGCGCAGACTCATCTGATTCCCAAGCTGCAGAAGCTCGCCGGTTTCGGCAAATACGCCCTGACCCTGCCCGAAGGTACCGATCCTGACGGCCACTGGCAGTGGCTGCCTCTGCAATGGCGGGCGATGTGACGCCTATGCTCAGTTTCTCCCGGCAACGCTTCGCCACGAGGGGGCGCCTGTGCGCACTGGCACTGCTATTCAGTGCGCCGACGTTCGCTGTTGAAACGCCGCCCCTGGATGTCGAGCAGTCCCAGGTGTTTCGCGCCTGGTTCGTGCGCATCGCCCAAGAGCAACTGACCCAGGGCCCGAGTCCGCGCTGGTACCAGCAGGACTGCGCGGGCCTGGTGCGTTTCGCCGCCAACGAAGCGCTGAAGAAACACGATGACAAGTGGTTGCGGGCCAATGGCCTGTCCAACCGCTATCTGCCGCCCGAGCTGACCCTGAGCGAGTCCCAGCGCAGCCTGGCCCAGCAATGGCAGCAGGGCGGCGGCAAGGTCGGACCGTACGTCAATGCGATCAAGCTGATCCAGTTCAACAGCCAACTGGTCAGCCGCGATCTCAACCAGGCGCGGCCCGGCGACCTGCTGTTCTTCGACCAGGGCGACGACCAGCACCTGATGATCTGGATGGGCCGCAACATCGCCTATCACACCGGCACCACCACCCCCACCGACAACGGCATGCGCTCCGCCAGCGTGCAGCAACTCATGACATGGAAGGACACCCGATGGATACCCGATGCAACGAACCCCAACTTCATCGGCGTCTACCGGCTGAACTTCCTCTCTCGATGAACGGGTCTTCCATGATGCGTCTGTTATCCCGAATGGTTTTCGTCCTGGCCGTGCTGTTGCCGGTCGCCGCAGGTGCCGCCGATGACTCGGTGGCGCCGAGCAACTACGAGCCGATTGCCGGCGAGAGCTTCTTCCTGCTCGCCGACAGCAGTTTCGCCAGCGATGAACAGGCGCTGGTTCGCCTGGAAGCTCCGGGCCGCGACTACCGGCGTTTCCGCATGGAGCCTTATGGCGGTGCGGACATCCGCGTGTACCGCATCGATCAGCCGCTGGAGTTCCTCAAGCGCCAGAAGAACCTGCACCGGGTGGTCAGCGACGGTCAGTTCAAGGGCGAGGGGCTGTCCAACACCCTGGCCTATCTGTGGGACAACTGGTACCGCAAATCCCGCCGGGTGATGCAGCGTGCGTTCTCCTACGAGTCGCGCAAGCAGGTGACCGAGGAAGTCCCGGAGCTGAAGATGGGCGACAGCTTCAACCGGCCGACCCCCTACGACAACCCGCCGCAATACGCGCCGCTGCCGGGCCTGCCGCTGGTCACCCAGTTCCGCTACCCGCTGTGGGAGGCCAAGCCGATCCAGCCGCCCAAAGGCGTCGACCTGGCCGGTTCTTCCAGCCAATTCGTCAATGTCGCCCCCGGCAACGTCTACATCCCGTTGGGCAAGCTCAAACCGGGTCTGTACCTGGTCGAAGCGCTGGTCGGCAAATACCGCGCGACCACCGTGGTGTTCGTCTCCAACACCGTGGCCGTCAGCAAGATCGCCGGTGACGAACTGCTGGTCTGGGCCGCGCGCAAGCACGAAGGCAGCTCGGTGCCCAAGGTCAAGGTGCTGTGGACCGACGGCCTGGGCGTGATGAGCAGCGGCGAGACCGATGCCGATGGCCTGCTGCGCCTCAAGCACGTCAGCCCGGAGCGCTCGTTCATGATCGGCGAGGATGACGAGGGCGGGGTGTTCGTCTCCGAGAACTTCTACTACGACAGTGAAATCTACGACACCAAGCTCTACGCCTTCACCGACCGGCCGTTGTACCGGCCGGGTGATTGGGTCTCGCTGAAGATCGTCGGTCGCGAATTCAAGAACGCCCGCGACTCGGTCAACCCCACCGGCGCGCCGGTGCGGGTCAGCGTGCTGGATGCCACCGGCACCACACTGCAGACCCTGGACCTGAACCTGGACGGCAAGGCCGGTACCCAGGGCCGTTTCCAACTGCCGGACAATGCCGTGGCCGGCGGTTATGAGCTGCGTTTCAATTACCGCGACCAGACCTACAGCAGCGCCTTCCGCGTCGCCGAGTACATCAAGCCGCACTTCGAAATCTCCCTCGACCTGGCCAAGCAGGACTTCCGTACCGGCGAGCCGGTCAAGGGCAAGTTGCTGCTGCTCTACCCGGACGGCAAGCCGGTGACCGATGCCCGTGTGCAACTGACCCTGCGTGCCCAGCAACTGTCGATGGTCGATAACGAGCTGCAGTACCTCGGGCAATTCCCGGTGGAACTGACCAGCGCCGAACTGACCACTGATGACAAGGGCGAGGCGGTGCTCGACCTGCCGGCGGCGGAGAAACCGAGCCGCTACATGCTCACCGTGTTCGCCAGCGATGGCGCCGCGTACCGGGTCAAGACCACCAAGGAAATCCTCATCGAGCGTGGCGCCTCGCGTTATCGCCTGTCGGCGCCGCAGCGGTTCAGCGCCAGCGGTGAGAAGGTCGCGTTCAGCTACGCCAACGAGTCCGCCGTGGTGCAAGCCAACGCCGGCAAACCGAGCAGCTATAGCTGGGTGCGCCTGGAAGACCAGTCCACCGGCGGCGGCAAGCTGGCGGCGGGTGACAAAGGTTTCAGCATCACCTTCGACCGTCCCGGTACCTACAACCTGTCGCTCAAGGACGAACACGAGCGCATCCTCGGCGCCACCGGCCACTCGGTGACCGGCGACGGCGTGAAAGCCGTGCCCGGCACCGTGGAAATCCTGCTCGACAAACCCGAGTACCACGCCGGCGACGAAGCCGTGGCATTGATCACTTTCCCGGAGCCGGTCAACGACGCATTGCTGTCGTTGGAGCGCGACAAGGTCGAGGCCACCGCGCTGCTGTCCAAGGGCGCCGACTGGCTGCGCCTGGAAAAAATCAGTGACAACCAGTACCGCGCGCGGATCCCGGTGAAGGACAACTTCGCCCCCAACCTGACCTTCTCGGTGCTCTACACCAAGGGCGGCGAATACAGCTTCCAGAACGCCGGCCTCAAGGTCGCCACGCCGCAGATCGACGTGGCCATTGCCACCGACAAGGAAAGCTACCAGCCGGGTGATACCGTCTCGGTGGACCTGACCACCCAGTTCGCCGGCAAGCCGATCCCGGCGCACCTGACCGTCAGCGTGGTGGATGAAATGATCTACGCGCTGCAGCCGGAAGTGGCGCCGAGCATCGACCAGTTCTTCTATCACCCACGCCGCAACAACGTGCGTACCAGCGCCAGTCTGTCGTTCATCAGCTACGACGTGGCCCTGCCGGGCAGTCCGGGTGCACCAGGCAAGGCCAACCGCAGTGAGCGCGGGGTGAAGGTGCTGGAGCGGCCGCGTCGCGAAGACGTCGACACCGCCGCCTGGCAGCCGGAGCTGGTCACCGACGCCAACGGCAAGGTGCGCTTCACCTTCCGCATGCCCGACTCGCTGACCCGCTGGCGCATCACCGCCCGCGCCATCGCCGATAGCGGCCAGGTGGGCCAACGCAACCAGTTCATCCGTTCCGACAAGCCGCTGTACCTGAAATGGAGTGGTCCGACCCACTTCCGCAACGGCGACCAGCCCAAGCTCGGCCTGTTTGCCTTCAGCCAGGACGACAAGCCGGCCAAGGCCGAACTGCTGATCCGCTACGCCGGCCAGGAGCAGCGCCTGCCGCTGTCGCTGAACAAGGGCATCAACTACATCCCGCTGCCGGCGGTTGCCCTGAGCAGCGGCGACTGGACCGCCGAGCTGCAACAGAACGGCAAGGCCCAGGACACCCTGGCCGTGCACCTCACCGCAGTGGGTGATGGCTGGCAAGTGACCCAGAGTCAGAGCCTCAGCTTAGCCAGCGGCGATACCCCGTTGAGCCTGCCGGCCGATGCCCGCGACATTCGTCTGCGCCTCGACGACAGCCCGCAAGCGCTGTTCCGCGCTAGCCTCGACGACCTGCTCAGCTACCCCTACGGTGGCGTTGAACAGACCGCCAGCCAGCTGCTGCCGCTGAGCATTGCCTACCCGGCGCTGTCGGGTAACGCGCAGATCCGTGATCGCCTGCGCCTGATCCTGCAGAACAGTCGCCTGCGCCTGGTGTCGATGGCAGGTCCCGATGCCTGGTTCACCTGGTGGGGTGAAGACGTCACGCCGGATGCGTTCCTCACCGGCTACGCCTATTACGCCGACTGGTACGCCAGCAAGGCCCTGGGTGTGAGCCTGCCGCCGGAGCACTGGCAGCGGGTGCTGGACGTCTATGGCAAGCAGGCCGCCGCCACGCCGTTGCTGCAACGGGCACTGGTGCTGTCGTTCGCCAAGGACATGCAACTGCCGGTCAATACCTTGCTCAGCGGGCTGATGGAGGAGCTGGCGAAAGCTGGCGAGGGCGACAACGCCAATCTGCTGGATGACGGTGAAGACAGCGTGGTAATGGGCGCGCCGGACTCGGCCTTGGGCCTGGCCAGCGCACGGGTGCTGACCGCCGCACTGGCCCGGCAGAGCAAGGTGGCCTTGCCGGATGCGTTCAGCAAGCAATTGCCGGCCGCCGAACAGCGCCTCGGCGCCAGCTCGCAGCCGTTCGCCACGGCCCTGAGCCTGTCGCTCAAACCGTTCAATGCCGAGCAGGCCCAGGCACTGCTGCAGCGCCTGCTGCCGCAGCAATCGACCCTGGAACGGGCACTGGCCCTGACCTGGCTGCAACGCAGCGTCGAGCAGACGCCGAAAATGGTCAACCTGACTCCGGGCGAAGGCTGGCAGGTCCGCCAGGGCGGTGCCGGTGAGGTCTACTGGCAGTGGCAAGGTTCGGGCGTGCCGAGTGTGTTGACCCTGAGCGGTGCGCAGGAGCGTCCGCTGCGGGCCAACCTGAGCTACCTCAGCCAGGACAAGGCCGCCGCCGACCTGCCGGTGCAGATCAAGCGCCGTCTGCTGGAACTGGTGCCGGATGGTGACGCCAACACCTTCAGCCTCAAGGCCGTGGGTGACAAGCCGTTGTCCAGCGACAGCCTCTACCTGGATGAAGTGATCCTCACCAGCAAGGCCGCCAAGCCCGTGCGCTACGGCATGCTCGAACTGCCACTGCCGCCGGGTGCGGATGTCGAACGCACCACCTGGGGCGTCAACCTCGCCGGATTGGCCGGCGAGGAAGCCACGCCGCTGGAGAAGGCGCATTTCGAGCCGGGGCAGATGGCCTATGGCGTGCCGGTCAACAGCCTCAATGGCGAAGTGCGCGTGCGCCACCTGATCCGCTTCTCGCAGAAAGGCCAGTTCAAACTGCCGCCGGCGCGCTTCAGCCAGATCTATGCGCCGCAGTTCCAGGCCCAGGAACAAAAAGCAGCCCTCGGACAAGTCACGGTCGAATGACATGACCCGAACGCTGACCTGGCTACTGCTGTGCATCCTGCCTCTGCTGGCGACGGCAGAGGAGGCACCGTTGCGCCTGGCCTGGAAAACCGCTGACGGCTACGAACTGGTGCACCTGAACACTACCCAGGTGCTCAACCGCGAGCCGCTGCCGGCAGACCTGCAAACGCCGCTGGGCAGCCTGTGGAAACTGTTCGTCTACGCCTGGCTGGTGGACACCGACCAGCAGGAGCCGGCCTACGACTGCCACGGCCAGGACCGCGAGGAAGTCTATTGTTGCACCGCGGGCGGCAGCATCGCCCGCGATGCGGCGCTGGTCCGTTCCTGTGGCCTGTACTTCGACCCCAAACGCCTGAATATCGATGCCGGCCGGTGGCGTGATTACTGGCAGGCGCGTCGGGCACCTGCCTGGCTGCTCGGTCTCGATCAACTGCAACCGCAGACCCGCGTCCCCGTGGCACAACTGCTGGAGGTGCTGCGCACGTTGCCGGCCCAGGACACGGCGCGCAGGCTGCTGCTCGATGTGGTGCTCAACGCCGCCGACGGCCAGGCCGTGGCGGTGCTGGGCGGGCGCTTGCGGATCAAGACCTGGAGTTGGCTCGGCGACCAGGATCCGCAGTCGCGCCAGGGCGGTTTCGCCGGCTGGCTGGCGGATGGGACGCCGCTCTGGGGCGGAGGTCGCGGTACCAGTCAGATGGTGCTGCGGCACTACTCGGACGTACTCGGTACTTTCCTGCCCGCGCCGCAGGCGGAGGATGCCGGGCGTTGCGTACAGGTCGAACTGTTCTCGCGTTATCCACTCAAGGGCGTCAGTCGTGCCGATGGCCAGGCCGCCGCGCAGGGGGCGCTGCAAGGTCACTACCGGGTGGACTTCGCCAACGGCAACCAACTGGACATCGAAAGTGCCGGTGAACTGTTCCTGTTGCAGAACGCCGGCCAGCCGCAACTGGTGGCCCGGCTCGATCGCGAGGAGTACGTCGCCCGGGTGTTGCAGCGTGAGGCCAAGAGTGAGCCGATCGAAGCCGCCAAGGCCCTGGCCGTGGCGATCCGCAGCTACCTGTTGCAGAACGCCGGGCGCAGCGGCGATTGCCTGAGCATCGACGACAGCAGCAGCCGTCAACGCGTCGCCCCGCGTCCCGCCACGGCCGAGGCCCGGGGGATTGCGGCCTGGACCAGCGACCTGGTGCTGGCCGGCAGCCCGGTGACCTACCACTCCGACCAGACGGGCCCGGACAAGCTGTCCTGGCAGCAGGCGGTGGAGCAGGCCAACAATGGCGCGCGCTTCGACCAGATTCTCCAGCACGCCTACCCCCGGGCGAGCCTGAGTCGCTGGGACAACCCGGTGGCCTCCTGCGACCCCTTGCCTGCGGCCCAGGAATGGCTGCTCAAACAGCGCCGGGTCTGGCGCCAGCGGCTGGACCGGGAGGTCGGCTATAACGAACTGAGCCGGTTCGCCGTCTGCCGTGTGTCGTTCGGCCGGCCTTACGTCGACCGCGAGCGCCAGCGCATCTACGTGCGCGGCGTGCTGACCCAGCAGGACCGTCTCGACCTCACCCATGAATACCTGCACCTGGCGTTCGAGGCCCACCCGAACGGTCAGGACGAAGACTACATCGAAGGGCTTGCCCGCCACCTGTTACTGGAATAGGTCATGATATTGCGCACCTCCACCCTAGCCCTGTTCCTCGCCGCCCTGGCTGTGCTGAACACGGCGTCTGCCGACAGCGGCATCAAGCTCGACACCCCACGCGGTGGCTGGCGCCAGGGCTCGCCGGACGGTGAGAACTACAGCCAGACCGTCAACTACCCGGCCTCCTCGGTCAACACGCCGCTGGGCCAGGCTGACACGGCGCGAATCATGGGCCAGATCAAGGGTGCGCCGAAGAACGCCCGTGAGCCGGGCAACCTGATCGTCAATGGCGTGAGCATGCCGCTCAAACTCGATGCGTCGGGTAACTTCGATCGGCCCTTCGCATTCCCCAATGGCACCAACAGCGTCGAAGTCCGCAGCCCCGACGGCCAGCAGCGCAAGCGCGTGCAGTTCCTCAATTCCGGCGGTGCGACCAAGGCCAAGCTGCGCATTCTGCTGTCCTGGGACAGCGACCACACCGACCTCGACCTGCACGTGGTCACGCCGGACGGCGCGCACATCTGGTACGGCGACCGCACCGCGCCCAACGGCGGTTCGCTGGATGTCGACGTGACCACTGGCTACGGCCCGGAGATCTTCTCCATGCCGGCGCCGATCAAGGGCCAGTACCTGATCTACGTGAACTACTACGGCGGCGGCTACCGCAGCGATGATGACGAGGACGGCGGCCAGGAAAATGCCGTACAGGCGCTGACCACGGCGAAGATCACGCTGATCACGGAAGAGGGCACGGTGAACGAGAAGATGGAGTCCTTCATCGTCCCGATGCGCGCGCCAGGTGAGCTGACGTTGGTGCGCAAGTTCAGTTATCCCTGAGACCGCTGCGGTTCCCGGTTGATGAGCAAGGCTTGAGGGCCTCTTCGCGGGCAAGCCCGGCTCCTACAAGTACTGCGTCGTACACAACATCTGTGAACGACATCGCACGGTAGGCGCCGGGCTTGCCCGCGAAAGGGCCCGAGAGAACACTGCAACTCTGCGCACTCGCTGGAAGCCGGCTGAGCTTCAGATCCCCGGGCCGATCACTCGCGCGGGCAGCTTGGCCAACCGATCCCAGCCGTCGGCGTCGATCCCGGTGCAGTTTTGCAGTAACAGCCTTTGCAACGGCAACGCCTCCAGTACGGACACTGCGGCCGTAGTGATCTGTGACTCTCCCGGGCCGCTCGTAAGCGTCAGGCTTTGCAGCGGCAGGTGTGCGAGGTGGGCGACGCCGTCGTCGGTGAGCCAGGGACTGTCATACAGGCCGAGGCGTTGCAGTGGCAGACCGCGTAGGCAGGCCAGGTCGGCATCGCGCAGGTTCAGGCCGCCGATTTCAAGCTCTTCCAATGGCAGACCCAGTTCGACCAGTGTTCGCAGAGCCTTGCCGTCGACGCCATTGCAGAAGTTGAGGCTCAGCCGTTTCAGCGGCAGGCCGGCCAGTTGTTCCAGTTCCTTGTGGGTGATCTCGTTCAAGGACAGGTCCAGCGATTCCAGCGCCAGGCCGCGCAGGTCGGCCAGCGTGTCTGCACTGATGCCCTGCACGTCGCAAAGCCCCAGCCGCTTGAGGGGGAAGCCGTGCAGGGTATCGAGTCGCTCGATCATTACCCGCGAGGCTTTCAGGTCCAGATCGGCGAGCGGCATGCCTTCCAGCTCGGCAATGTCCTCCTCGCTGACCGATGCGGACTGCAGTGACAGTCGCTCGATCGGCAGCTCGCGGATAGCCTGCAGGGTGGACTCGTTGGCGTAACAGTCATCGAGGCTCAGCGAGCGCAAGGCCGTCAGGCTTTGTAGCCAGTCCGTGTTTTCCAGTAGGGCGAGACGCCCCTTGCCGAGCGACAGGCGTTCGAGTGGGTGCCTGGACAGGTGCGCCATGCCACGCCAGGTGAGCTGTTCGATACGCTCCAGTTCCAGTGAGCGCAATGGCAGCCTGGAAAGTTCGAGCAGGCCGGCATCGGTGACTTCATCACAACGGTTCAGCGACAGTGCCTGCAACGCACTGTTGCCCAGGCGCTGGAGCAAATCGTCGTCGAAATCATCACCGTAGGTTGCCAGCTTCAGCCGACGCAGCCGCTCGAGTGACGGCAGGCAGGTCTCGTTGTCCGTGCGTGCAAAACCACTGATCTCCAGCGTCTCCAGCGCCAGGGCGGGCAAGCGGCGCCACAGCTCCTGATCACAGCTGAAGTTGGGGCTGTCGAGTAGCAGCGTACGCAGTGGCAGTCCGGCCAGGGCATTCAGCCAGTCCGGTTCGGCGTCGCTCAGTTCCAGTCGGTCGACCGGCAGCCCGCGAAGCTGCGGCAGCCAGGCTCTGGGGCGGTTGGCGTGTGGCCTGGCCTTCAACTCGGCAACCAGCGCCAGAGCGGCCGGATCACCGAGGCCAGCCGCTACGCGCAAGCCATCCAGGGCGATGTCGGCGGTGTCGAGCAGATCGCGATACAGCGCTGCACGTGTCGCAATATCGTCGGGTGCGGCAGCCAGTCGGTCCATCAGGGCTTTGCGGTGGGGATTCAGCACTCTACGCGTTCCGTCGTATTTTCCTGGTCGAGCCAGGCATCGACCGATGCCGGCGACATCGGCTTGGAATAGAAATAACCCTGTACCAGCGAGCAGCCCAGGCTGATCAGGGCATCCAGTTCATGGCGGGTTTCCACGCCTTCGACAATGCATTCCAACTGCATGTCCAGGCTCAGCGCCACCAGCGATTTGACGATCTTGTAGCTGGCCGGCTTTTCATGCAAGCCGGTGACGAAACTGCGATCGATCTTGATCTTGGTGAAGGCCAGCGAGTGCAATTGGCTGAGGCTGGAGTAACCGGTGCCGAAGTCGTCGAGGGAAATGCCACAGCCCAGCCGCCGGAAGCCATCGATGGTCCGTTGCACCTGGGGGATGTCCTGCATGGTCGCCGTCTCGGTGATTTCCAGGTCCAGCCGGCGGGGATCGAAACCGCTCGCCACGATCACTTCGACGATCTGTTGCGCCACCTCGTCGGAGGCGCAGTCATGGGCCGAGAGGTTGAACGAGAGGCGAATGTCGGCCGGCCAACCGTTGGCCGTCGCCAGGGCCTTGCGCAGCAGCGGCGGCGTCAGGCGGTTGATCAGGCCGATCCGCTCGGCCACGGGGATGAAGCGGTAGGGCGACACGTCACCCAGCTTGGGGCTGTGCCAGCGAGCCAGTGCTTCAAAGGAGACAGTGCGGCGGGTGCGCAGATCGATCACCGGCTGGAACACCAGATGGAATTCCTGCTCGATATCCGCCCGGCGCAGGGCCTGTTCGGTCACGCCTTCATGCAGCAGTTGCTGATGGTGACTGGCGGTGAACATCGACATCGAGCCGCGGCTGGTTCGCTTGCTGTGATAGAGCGCGTAGTCGGCGTATTCGAATGCCTCGATGGCGTTGGTCGCCATGTCCGGGAAGGTCGCCATGCCCAGGGAACCGCCGATCTGCACCGGCAGGTCGGTCAGCAGGAACGGCGTGGCGAGGGCTTCGCAAACCCGCTGGCCGAATGAGACCAATGTCTGGTCGCTGGCATCGTTGCTCAGGATCAGCGCGAACTCGTCGCCGCCCAGGCGCGCCAGGTGCATGTTGTCTTCCAGCAGACCGTTCAGGCGTTGGCCGACCTGGGCCAGCAGGCGGTCGCCGACGCTGTGGCCGAACTGGTCGTTGACCGGCTTGAAACCGTCGAGGTCGATGATGCCCACTGCCAGGCGCGAACCGCTGGCTTGGGCCTTGGCCATTTCGGTGTCGAGGGTCGTGAAGAACTGCCGGCGATTGGGCAGCCCGGTCAGGCTGTCTTCGTTGGCCAGCCTGAGGTTTTCATCGCTCAGTTGTTCGGCCTGGGCCTGGGCGTCGACCAGCCGGGTAAAGGCCCGGTAATGGTTGTTGAGGATCACCAGCATGGTGATGGAGACCAGCACCACGTTCAGTGCAGTGGCGAGGAACGCGCTGTTGCCCATCGTCGAGAAAAACACCACGAAGACCAGGTTGACGATCAGCGCGGTACTCTGCGCGGCTGGACGCAGGTGCATCATGCTGAAGATCACCCCGATCACGGTGATCGCCATGTAGAAGGCAACGTGGGATTGCGCGTAGATGTCGCCATAGGGGAACAGGGCCACCGACCACAGGGCAAAGGCTGTCGCAATCGGCGGAGCGAGGAGGGTGGTGCGAACCAGTGCGCGCAGGATCAGCTCGGGCGCGGGCGGATGATGACGCATGCGCCACCACATGGTGCCGCGGATACCGCAGATCAGGGTCATGGCCACGGGGATGTAGAGGGAAAGCCAGAGTGGCGCGCTCTCCACGTGGGTCGCGACCAGGGCCCAGGTATTGACGATCAGGATGAAATACATCAGCGGCAGTTGACGAGCCAGCGCGATGTACTGGGCCTTGAGCAGCCGTGGGTTATCCAGGGGCAGAGACATGAGAATCTGAAGTTTCTTGAATGGACCTGGCATTAGCACAAGACCCTCTGTGGTCGTGGTCGATACAGCTCCTTCTGCGTAAAAGCAGCTTCGCACATGCCTCATTATGAAGTTCAGGTGCGCGCAGGCCGATCTGTGCCGGCTTTACTCTGTTTCGGCTGAGTGGGCGAGTTCTGGAGGGGGCGTATGGCTTTTGGAGGGTTTAGAGAATGAGAGACGATCAACGGTGGTGGATGCGTGCTTCGATAAAAGGCCGGGTTGGCGCGAGAGAAGGTGAGTGGCGTAGCCAGTCCTGAAACCGCAGTAAACCTTTTCAGGACTGGACAGAGTGAAGAACTGCCAGGCGGATCATTCAATCCGCCAGCCAGGCTTGTCGCCATGTCAACAGGTTGGCATCCCTGAGCATCCAGTTATCGAGCACCAGGCTGCGCAGCGCATCTCCGGCCTCGGCGCTGGCGTCGGGTTCAGAGAGATGTTCGCCAATAGCGGCAATCCAGTCTTCTGGCTTGTTCCGGACCCGGGTCACCGGCAAGTCACCGCGATAACAAGGAATGTCCGAACAGATCACCGGGAAGCCACAGGCACCGTATTCCAATAAGCGTAAATTGCTTTTGCACGCGTTGAAAAAATGATCTTCCAGGGGAGCCAAGGCCAGATCCAGGTTCAAGCTGGCCAGTTTTTCCGGGTATTGCTCGATACTCACGCCTGCATGGAACTCATGGACATAAGCGCGCAGTGTCGGTGGGCACATGCCCAGGAAGACCCATTCCACTTCCCTTGCCAGTTCACGAACCACTTCGGCGATGACTTGCAAGTCGCTCTCATGGGTCGAGCCGCCAGCCCAGCCGACCCGAGGCTTGCGGCCTTGTCGGCGATGGCTGGTCAGGCCGCCCCACCACTGGGCAGGCAGGCGATTCTCGACCACGCGGATGTCGCTGTTGAAACCCTTCAGGGCCTCGGCCAGCGGCTCGGTCGAGACCACTAGACGGTCGCACAGGCCCACCGCTTCCCTGAGACGCAGGGCGATGTCCCTGGGAAGCCGTTCACGGCTTGCGTGGCTGGCGGGTACGTCGAGTACATAATCATCCAACTCGTAAACCTTGAAGGCCTTGGAGAAGGCCTGGGTGTTCTGAATGATTTCCAACTGAGGCGTCGTAAACTGCCGCTGGAAAATGATCGTATCCGGTGCCAGGCGCTCCAGTTGTACCGGTTGAAGCATTCGCTTGCTCTCCGTGCCCTCGATCAGGTGCGCTGCTTTCAGGGCCTCTAGAGGCTGGTGCACGCGATAATGACCGCTGCCAAACGCATCGCCCGGGTAGCACAGCGCATAAGGCAGGGAGCGACTGCTGAATGCCTGCCAGCCGGTATCGCTGCAGTATTCGTGGGCGAAGCCGTTACCCTCCAGGGTCAGGTTGCGGTTGTAGGCCGGATCGTTGGTGAGCAGCGGCAGCCAACGTCGGTACATGACTGATTGTTCGCGCTTGAAGCGCTCGCGCTTGGCTTGCAGCGTGGTTGTGTCGACCTTGTTCTGGCTCACGCTGGCTTCGTGCATGAGCAGTGCATAGGGTGTCCAGACGATCAAGTGGCCTGTCTGGCCGACCTTCAGGCACAGATCCACGTCGTTATAGGACACCTGCAGACCGGCCTCGTCCATGCCGCCCACCTGGCGGTAGAGGTCGGTGCGGATCATCAGGCAGGCTGCGGTCACCGCACTATAGTTCTGATCAACCTGCAGACGGTGAAGGTAGCCATTGGACTGCATCGGGTCGCCGATGAAGGGATGGTCTGCCACGCTGCGCAATCCCAGTACCACGCCTGCGTGCTGGATAGTCCCGTTGGGGTATAACAATTTTGCACCAGCGATGCCTACTTCCGGTCGTCGGGCATGCTGCAGCAGTGCGTCAAGCCAGCCCCCATCAATGACTGCGGTGTCATTGTTGAGCAGCACCAGGTAATCGCCACGGGCCTGGCTGACGGCAAAATTATTGATTGCCGAATAGTTGAATGGATGAGGGTAACGCAGGATGCGTACCTGGGACGCGTTCAGACGCTCCATTTCCCCGAACCAGGTCCGGGCTTCGGCGGTTTCACTGTTGTTGTCGACGATGAGCAGTTCGTAGTTCGGGTAGCGGGTTTTCTCCATCAGGCTTTCGATGCAGCGCATCAGCATCGGCAGTTGATCCTTGGTGGGAATCACGATGGACACCAATGGCTCGCCGATGTGTTGGTAGGTTACCCGGTTGATCATCGGCAAAGGCCCTGGGCTCAACTCATGGGCCACATCCAGGCGCTGCAGGTGTGCTTGGACGATCGATCCGCTGTGGGCGATAACCTGTGGCTCGCCGAGCCACAGGCCAAGGCTGATGGTCTGATGCACCAGCACGTCAGCGAGGTGCCTGACGGTGCCCAACCCGTGAGTTTCGAGCAGCCGATAGAGCAGGTCATGGGGCGCCAGTTCGGTGAAGGCGGGATCGAAACCATCGGCACCCAGTGCGGCTTCCCGGCTGAAGGCCAGGGCTCGGCCGACATACGGATAACTGCGCAACAGGTCCAGGTTCAGGTCCGGCTTGAAAACCGGGTTCTGGCAACCCGCTGCGGTCAGTGAGTCTTCATCGCTGTAGCAAGCGCTGATGCCGGGATTCAGGGCGATACTCTCGGCCAGCAGCAATAATGCGTGGGGATCGAGTTGGTCGCCGCCCCTTAGCAGATAGCACCAGTCGACCTGAATCTCCTGCAGCAGCTCATTGAGCTGGCTCGGCCAGGACTCAGCCCGTGGTAACCAGATCAGATTGTCGGCCGGCGGCGCCCCTAGCGGTTCGGCGTCCGACAGCACCGCGATGGCTGCCGCTCGATAAAGCTGACGGTCAATGCTTTCCAGACAGGAGCGCAACTGCGTAATGTCACCGGTGGTATCGGTCACTACCAACAAAATATCCGGTTGCCGTGGCCAACTCGCCAGGCGCGCTGGCAAGTTTTCGAGTTCGGCGGGAGACAGTTGGCGGGAGTCCAGCCAGCGTTGGTACTGTTCGATATGGCGCTGTTGCTTGCCGATATTGGCCAGCACACCGAAAAAGCGTTCGAGGGCGTGTGCCAGAGTGCCGTTGAGCTGGTCGCGTTCAGCTTCGAAGTCCTTGTTCGTCAGGTGCATTCGTTCCAGTAGGAGCAAAGCTTCGGTGCGTACGAAGAACATGGTGCCGGCAAAAAAATCCGCCTCTTCGATTTGCCGGGGATCGATGTCGGCCCGCTTGGCCAGGGCGACCAAGTGCAGGCGGTTGCTTTCATCGAGTTGTTTGGTGACGGGAAGCCGGTATCCCTCGTGGCCGAGCATTGGATGATGCGTCGGGTCGCAAAGATGTTCCACTGAGCGACGGAACCGCACAGGGTCCAGCAGGTAATCGAAAAGCTCATCGGACCAGGAATTGCTTTTCCCCGGGTGTGTGGAACGCTTGGTATGCAGCTTGAGCAGCGTGTGGATCTTATCGGCACGCAGAAGCGGCAGCAGCCGTAGAAATGGCAAAACATCTCTGCCCTGGTTGGGCACTCGGTACAGTGAGTGACCGAGCCCGCTGGCGGCCAGCAGGTTGCGTACCTTCTCTTCATGGCCGGCGACGCAGGTTACGTACAGGTGCAGACGTTCATGCAACTCAGCCAAACGCAGCAAAATGCTTTTTAGCACTTCAGGGTAGTACGCATGGATGACGACACCGATGGGGGGATTGCTGCCTTCAAAAGAAGGTTGCTCCTCGACCAGTGCTTCAAGCTCATTGGCGAATGTGTCATCACGCCATTTACCGTCTTGCATCCTTTCTCTCCAGCGTATAAGTCAGTTGGGTGCTTATCGGCATTGAAACTGGGTTCCAGATCAACCTGATACACGACCCGGACCTATTCTTGATATCCCAATACGGTCTTGGAGCGGCCTCGCGTATTATCACGAACTCCCATGCATACAGCCAGCAAAGGCATGAGGATCATGCTCTTCCTTATCGCTACTGGGCTGGGCCGTTTGAGGATGACTTTTCAACAGGCATTAAAAAGCCGGCTTGTGGCCGGCTTCTCGGGGACGGGTTTGGCTCATTTTTGGTAAGCCTCGCCCGCCTTCAAAAGGTACATGCAAAAAAACTGCAATGTCTGAGCGGAGTACGCTGTGCATGAGTCTTGCACAGTGTCTGTGGGAGCGCTGACCTGCTTTTGCGGGGCGCTGCCCGAGTGTGGGGCGCAGGATACCCACATTTGCGACATCTGCCCAGCGAAAACCGCCACGTAGAGCGGTCGTTTTTAGAAAAAGCAGCATTTCGAAACTATTTGAACGGTACGGGCGGGCGGCGTTTGTTCAGGGTCGACCACCAGAATACCCAGCCGAGGATCTGGATGCCCTGGCGCTCGATCTCATCGGCGCTGAACACTTCGTCAGGGTATTCTTCGCTGTTGTGGCTACGCAGCCGTAACGCGCCGGCCGGCAGGCGGTAGACGTACTTCACCCGCAGCATGCCGTCGTGCTCCAGCGCATAGATCTCGCCATCCACCACCTGGGTCAGGCTGCGGTCGATGGCGATGGTGGAGCCGTCCTCGATCTTTTCAGCCATGCCGTTACCGGTCATTGGCGCACAGATGGCCTGGTCCGGTTCGACGCCCATGGCCTGCAGGATGCGATACGGCAGACGCACCTTGCGCCCGGGGACGACGGCCACCTGAGTGCGCCTGGAACCGGGTCCCGTGGGGGTTTCCTTGTAGAGCGGGAGCTGGACGTCGTTGCCTTCGGTGGTGGCCAGGTTATCCCGGGCCGAGTAGGGCTCTTTTTCGCCAGCGGGCAGTTCGTCTTCCGTTTCGCTGGTATTGGTACCGGGATGCTTCGGACCGTCGCCCGTACGCAGCCAGCGGCTGTTGACGCACAGCAACTCCGCGATCTCATCCATGCGTGCCATCGGGATACCACGCTTGAACCAATTATTGACGTGCTGCGGCGTCACTTGCCGGTTGGCAGCGAAGTCCGAAGCGGAAAGATGGCACTCCCGCAGGAGAGCTCTTAAGCGATCACCTGATGTATTCATGAACACAGAGTTTACTGGCGCGTCACATCCGTTTAAATAAACGAGGTGTTCAAAAATGGTCTGAAAAAGCACACAAGGTGATTGATTTCGTTGACTATTCCTACGCCAGTGCCTGTTTAGGCAAGGGTGAATGTTTATCCATTAAACGCTCCCTCTGTTTTCAGGTAAAGCAGGCATAAAAAACCCCGGCGGACCGGGGTTCTTTATCAGCACGGATCGGTGGATGAATCAGCCCTTGTAGGCGGCCACCGATTTGGTGATTTCGGCGCGGGCAGCGTCAGCATTGCCCCAGCCTTCGATCTTCACCCACTTGCCTTTCTCGAGATCCTTGTAGTTCTCGAAGAAGTGCTTGATCTGCTCCAGCAGCAGTGCCGGCAGGTCGGTGTATTCCTTCACGTCGACGTACAGCTGGGACAGCTTGTCGTGAGGGACTGCGATGACCTTGGCATCGCCGCCGCCGTCGTCGGTCATGTGCAGGATGCCGACCGGACGGGCACGGATCACCGAACCTGGGGTAACCGGGTAAGGGGTCACGACCAGCACGTCGAGGGGATCACCGTCGTCGGCCAGGGTGTTTGGGATGAAACCGTAGTTGGCCGGGTAGAACATCGGGGTGGCCATGAAACGGTCAACGAACAGGCAGTCGCTGTCTTTGTCGATTTCGTATTTGATCGGCGCGTGGTTGGCCGGGATTTCGATCGCGACGTAGATGTCGTTCGGCAGGTCTTTACCAGCCGGAATCTTGCTGTAGCTCATTGGGCGATGCTCCCGTTAGTTGACCAGAAATCTGGTTGGAATGACCAAAAAGTGGCGGCGATTATAGGCACATTCCGGGGTGGATGCCACGTATTGCAGGACGTGCGGCCCCGGCGCGCGATCAGCCGGCAGACTGATAGTGCGGGTCGTGTTCCTGCAGCTTGCGCAGGCGCGCCAGCGGGTCCTGGCGGTAGAACGCACGCAGTTGCTCGTAGACCTTCGGGTAGGCGGTGTCCAGCAAATCCGGGGCACTGAAGAAGTATTCGCTGGTCACCGCGAAGAATTCCGCCGGGTTTTCCGCGGCATAGGGGTCGATCGCGGTTTCGGCGTCGGGGTCATGGTCCAGTTGGCGATTGAGGTCGTCATAGGCGTGTTGCATCGCCGTGGCCCAGTCGCCGATCCGCATGTCGCTGTGCAGCGGCGGCAGGCCATTGGCATCGCCGTTGAGCATGTCGAGCTTGTGCGCCAGTTCGTGGATCACCAGGTTGTAGCCTTCCCAGGCGCCACTGGCGAGTACGCCGGGCCAGGCGAGAATGACCGGGCCACGGTGCCAGGCTTCGCCGCTGTGTTCGGCATCCCACTCGTGCTCGACCCCGCTGGCATCGCGATGACGCTGGGGGCTGAGGAAGTCGTCCGGGTACAGCACGATTTCATGAAAGCCGGCATACCATTCCAGGTCGCCCAGGTGCAGCAACGGCAGTTGCGCCTGGGCGGCCAGCAGCAGGCGGCTGTACTGATCCAGCTCGACTCCCGGCAGGGCGCTCAGATGCTTGTCGGCGAGGAACAGCACGCTGTGCTCCAGCAGCCAGCGATCTTCTGCTTCGCTCAGGCCATCGAGGAAACTCAGGTGTTCGCGCACCCGCTGCCAGGTTTCACCGGCGACGGGATGGCGGGCCAGGGTTCGGCGGCGCCGCCAGGCACTCAACGACCACACGGTTTCAGTGGGTCTCGGCTTTGGACGCACCGGCAAAACGGCTGCGCAGCACGCCGATGATCATCGGCACCAGCGACAGGACGATGATGAAGACCACCAGCAACGACAGGTTTTTCTTGATGAACGGGACGTTGCCGAAGAAGTAGCCGAGGGTCACCAGGCCGCCGACCCAGAGCACGGTCCCCAGCACGCTGAACATGAAAAAGCGCGGGTAGGGCATGCGGCCAACGCCGGCGACGAACGGGGCGAAGGTCCGCAGGATCGGCAGAAAGCGCGCCAGCGTCACGGTCTTGCCGCCGTGGCGATCGTAGAAGTCGTGGGTTTTCTGCAGATAGTCGCGGCGGAAGATCTTCGAGTTCGGGTTGCTGAACAGTTTCTCGCCCGCCGTGCGGCCGATGATGTAGTTGGTGCTGTCACCGAGGATCGCCGCCAGCATCAGCAGCCCGCCCAGCAGCACCGGGTCCATGCCACCACCGGCAGCGACGGCGCCAGCGATGAATAGCAACGAGTCGCCCGGCAGGAACGGCATCACCACCAGGCCGGTTTCACAGAAGATCACCAGAAACAGGATGGCATAGATCCATGGCCCGTAATTGTTCACCAACATGTCGAGATACACATCGAGATGCAGGATTAAGTCCAGCGGGTTGAAATCCATGGGTGGCACCTGTGTTGACGGTCCGGCTCGGCAGACCTGCGCAAAAAATGGACGCGTAGTTAACTACATTGGATGTAGTTTTTTCGTACATTGATATGAAATCGGGATTATAAGAGCTGGAGAGGATTCTGCTTGCAGAGTTTGTAGCGAAGAGTGTCGCGGGCCCCTTGCAAATGCGGGCAGTTACCCGGTGGTGGGTTTGAGTCTGTCTTCGCGAGGGGCCGACGCATCGGTGACTCGTCCTTCCACCAGGTTGGGCGGCACTCACCCCCTCTGTGTTCGCCGCCGCCCCTTGTGGATGCGGGATTCACCGATGCGTCGGCCCCCGCGAAGAGGGCGCCGGTCAGTCATCGCTGATCGGCAGCACGTAGTTCTTGAACTCGGTGTCTTCGCGAAAACCGATGGATTCGTAGGTCTTCTGTGCCACCTGGTTGTCGCTGCTGGTAGACACCCGCAGTCGCACCGCGTGGGTTTCCCGGGCCATTTTCTTTGCCGTGCGCATCAGGTTGTCTGCGACCAACTGGCGCCGGGCGTCTTCGGCGACGTAGATGTCGTTGAGGATCCACACGCGCTTGAGCGACAGTGAGGAGAAACTTGGATAGAGCTGGCAGAAACCCAGCAGCTTCTTGTCGTCATCATCCGCCAGGGCCAGGTAGATCACCGACTCCTTGCGGCGCAGGCGTTTTTCCAGAAAGTTGCGGGACGAATCCGGCAGGGGCAAGGCGCCATAGAATTCGCGGTATTTGACGAACAGGGGCGTCAACAGGTCCAGATGTTCCAGGGTCGCTTGAGTAATCCGCATAGATCAGGCCTCAACTTCGTGGATATGACGGCAAACGGTTCACTCACTCGGGCAGCCGCAACGCCGATGCTGCCCAAAGCGTAGGAAAAGAGCAATCCGGATGGCCGTCAGCCTTTGGGCGAACCCAGCAGGAAGTTGCCGCTCGAGTGGACATCCGATTCGCTTTCCAGTGTTTGCACTTGGGCCTCGTCCTTGAGATTGACCCCCGACAACTGTCGGCGGCAGGCTTCTTTCATCAGATACAGCAACTTGTGGGCGGCCAGGCCGTAACTCATCCCTTCCAGCCGCACGTTGGAAATGCAGTTGCGATAAGCGTCGGTCAGGCCGACCCTGGGATTATAGGTGAAATACAAGCCCAGGCTGTCCGGCGAGCTCAAACCCGGGCGTTCGCCGATCAGGATCACCACCATTTTTGCGCCCAGCAGTTCGCCGATCTCGTCGGCGACGGCGACGCGTCCCTGTTCCACCAGGATCACCGGCGACCGCGACCAGCCTTCGGCTTCGATTTGTTCTTCCAGGCGGGCCAGGAACGGCACGGTATGTCGATGCACGGCCAGCGCCGACAGCCCGTCGGCGACGACAATCGCCAGGTCGACCCCGCCTGGGTGGGCCTGCGCATATTCGCGCAGCCGTTGGGCCGAGACCTCATTGAGCTTGCGCCCCAGGTCCGGGCGTTGCAGGTAGCTGTGGCGGTCATCGGCGGCGCTGTGCAGCAACAGGGTGTCCCGCCCACGCTCGGCCAGTTGGCTGGCGAGACCGGCGTGGTCGAACGGCAGGTGCACCGCATCGCGGGCCTGGGCGTGGGCGAACTGGAAGTCCAGTTGCGCGCGGGTCGGCAGGCTGGTGCCGGTCCGGCCCAGGGCGATACGCGCCGGGGTCAGGCGGCGCAGTTGCAACCAGGGGTTGTCGTTGTCGATCTCGTTGGCCATGTCATTCATCCTAGCTGCTCCAGGGCCTGGCGGAACGCCGGCGGCAGGTTACTGCCGAAATGCACCTTGCCATCGGCCTGGGTGAAAATCCCCATCTTCGCCAACCACTGCTCGAACTCCGGCGCCGGCTTCAGGCCCAGGGTCTGGCGGGCATAAAGGGCATCGTGGAACGAGGTGGTCTGGTAGTTGAGCATGATGTCGTCGGAGCCGGGAATCCCCATGATGAAGTTGATCCCGGCCACGCCGAGCAGGGTCAGCAGGGTATCCATGTCGTCCTGGTCGGCTTCGGCATGGTTGGTGTAGCAGATATCGCAGCCCATGGGCACGCCCAGCAACTTGCCACAGAAGTGGTCTTCCAGGCCGGCGCGGATAATCTGTTTGCCGTTGTACAGATATTCCGGGCCGATGAAGCCGACCACGGTGTTGACCAGAAATGGCTTGAAGTGCCGGGCCACGGCGTAGGCGCGAGTTTCGCAGGTCTGTTGGTCGACGCCGAAGTGGGCGTTGGCCGACAACGCGCTGCCCTGGCCGGTCTCGAAATACATCAGGTTCTGGCCGAGGGTGCCGCGATTGAGGCTCAGGCCGGCGTCGTAGCCTTCCTGGAGGATCTTCAAACTGATGCCGAAACTGGCGTTGGCCGCCTCGGTGCCGGCGATGGATTGGAACACCAGGTCCAGCGGCACGCCTCGGTTGATCGCCTCGATGGAGGTGGTGACGTGGGTCAGCACGCAGGCTTGAGTCGGGATTTCGTAGCGTTTGATCACCGCGTCGAGCATCTGCAGCAGATCGCAGATCGAACTCAGGCTGTCGGTGGCCGGGTTGATGCCGATCATCGCGTCGCCGTTGCCGTAGAGCAGGCCGTCGAGAACGCTGGCTGCGATGCCGGCCGGATCGTCGGTCGGATGGTTGGGTTGCAGGCGGGTCGACAGTCGCCCGCGCAGACCCAGGGTGCCACGGAATTTCGTCACCACGCGGATCTTCTGCGCCACCAGCACCAGGTCCTGGACGCGCATGATCTTGGAGACCGCAGCGGCCATTTCCGGGGTCAGTCCAGGGGCGAGGGCGCGCAGGCTCTGTTCGTCGGCGGCGTCGCTGAGCAGCCAGTCGCGCAGGCCGCCGACGGTCAGGTGGCTGACGGCAGCGAAGGCCTGCTTGTCGTGGGTGTCGACGATCAGCCGGGTGACTTCGTCGGATTCATAGGGAATCAGCATTTCCTCGAGGAAATGCTTGAGGGGAATATTGGCCAAGGTCATCTGGGCTGCGACCCGTTCGCCGTCGTTCTGTGCGGCGACGCCAGCGAGAAAATCGCCGGAACGGGCGGGACTGGCCTTGGCCATGACCTCCTTGAGGCTGTCGAAGCGATAGGTCTGGGCGCCGACGGAATGGGCGAATGTGGCCATGGGCGGTGTCCTCCTGAATCTGGGGTGGCGATAACGCTATCTTGTGGGAGCGGCCGGCCGTTCGCGGACAGCGGAGTGTCGTGCACAAAACGGGCGTGCGACGCTCCTACAGTCCCGAGGTGTTCCGTGTTCCTATGTTTCGTGTTCGGTGTTCGGTGTTCGGTGTTCGGTGTTCCGGGGCAGGGCGTGGTACGCCCTGCGCTGGTGCAATTCAGTCACCGGTCAGCATAGCGTCTGCCGGCGCCTGCGAGCGCTGGCTGGCGGTCAACTGGAAGTAGATGAAGCCCGCCACCATGAAACCCAGGAAAATCAGGCCGATCAGGGTGTTGAACCAGGCCATCGCCACCAGGCAGACCAGGGCCAATGCAAGGGCGATGCCGGGCACGATCGGATAACCCGGCGCGCGGAAGGTACGCTCCAGGTTCGGCTCGCTGCGCCGCAGCTTGAACAGGCTCAGCATACTGATGATGTACATGACGATCGCACCGAATACCGACATGGTGATCATCGCCGCCGTCAGGCTCATGCCCTGCAGGTTGACCAGGCCGTCGCTGTAGATCGCCGCGATGCCGATCACCCCACCCACGAGGATTGCCCGGTGCGGGGTACGAAAACGCGAGAGCTTGGCCAGCGACTGCGGCAGGTAGCCGGCCCGGGCGAGTGCGAAGAACTGACGCGAGTAGCCGAGAATGATCCCGTGGAAGCTCGCCACCAGGCCGAACAGGCCGATCCACACCAGCATGTGCATCCAGCTCGAGTTGTTGCCGACCACCGCTTTCATGGCCTGGGGCAGCGGGTCGTTGATGTTCGACAGTTGGCGCCAGTCGCCGACGCCACCGGCCATCACCATCACGCCGATGGCCAGGAACACCAGGGTCAGGATGCCGCTGACATAGGCCTTGGGAATGGTGCGTTTGGGGTCCTTGGCTTCTTCGGCGGCCATGGCCGCGCCTTCGATGGCGAGGAAGAACCAGATGGCGAAGGGGATGGCGGCGAAGATACCGGGGATCGCGTCCAGGCTGAAGGTGCTCGACCCCGACCAGCCATTGAGCACGAAGTTGCTGAAGCTGAAGCCCGGCGCGACCACGCCCATGAAGACCAGCAGCTCGGCCACCGCCAGCACGGTGACCACCAGCTCGAAGGTCGCGGCGATGCTGACGCCGAGGATGTTCAGGGTCATGAAGACGATATAGGCGCCCACGGCGGCGATCTTCGGATCGAGGCCGGGATACTGCACATTGAGATAGGCGCCAATGGCCATGGCAATTGCCGGTGGGGCGAAGACGAATTCGATCAGGGTGGCGATCCCGGCGATCAGGCCGCCTTTTTCGCCGAAGGCACGACGGCTGTAGGCAAAGGGGCCGCCAGCGTGGGGAATAGCGGTGGTGAGTTCGGTGAAACTGAAGATGAAACAGGTGTACATGGTCGCCACCATCAAGGCGGTGACGAGGAACCCCAGGGTCCCGGCGGTGCCCCAGCCATAACTCCAGCCAAAGTATTCACCGGAGATCACCAGGCCGACCGCGATACCCCACAGGTGCAGGGTACCGAGGGTCGGTTTGAGTTCGGTTTGGGTTGTCATAAGTCCTCGCTTGTCTTTCTTATTGTTTGGTTGTTGGACTTTCGGGTGTCGATTTGCTGTACAGCGTGCACGCAGAGCCCGTGCCGGTGTGGCCAGGCGTTATGTTGGGGGCAGGATGGGCCCATTCGCGGGCAAGCCCGCGAATGGGCTTTCAGGAGTTAGAAGAACCCGAGCGGATTGATGTCGTAGCTCACCAGCAGGTTCTTGGTCTGCTGGTAGTGGTCGAGCATCATCTTGTGGGTTTCACGGCCTACACCGGACTTCTTGTAGCCACCGAACGCGGCATGCGCCGGGTACAGGTGGTAGCAGTTGGTCCACACGCGACCGGCCTTGATCGCCCGGCCAACGCGGTAGGCGCGGTTGATGTCGCGCGTCCACAGGCCGGCACCGAGGCCGAACTCGGTGTCGTTGGCAATCGCCAGGGCTTCGGCTTCGTCCTTGAAGGTGGTGATGCTCACCACCGGGCCGAAGATCTCTTCCTGGAACACGCGCATCTTGTTGTTGCCCTTGAGCAGCGTCGGCTGGATGTAATAGCCGCTGGACAGATCACCGTCGAGTTTCTGCACCTGGCCGCCGGTCAGCAGTTGTGCGCCTTCCTGCTTGGCGATTTCCAGGTACGAGAGGATCTTGTCGAACTGCTGCTCGGAGGCCTGGGCGCCGACCATGGTGTCGGTGTCCAGCGGGTCGCCACGCTTGATCTGTTCGACCTTCTTCATCACTGCCTGCATGAATTCGTCGTAGATCGACTCCTGCACCAGGGCGCGGGATGGGCAGGTGCACACTTCACCCTGGTTGAAGAACGCCAGCACCAGGCCTTCGGCGGCCTTTTCGATGAAACTCGGCTCGGCCTGCATGATGTCTTCGAAGAAGATGTTCGGCGACTTGCCGCCCAGTTCCACGGTGGAAGGGATGATGTTCTCGGCGGCGCATTTCATGATGTGCGAGCCGACCGGGGTCGAGCCGGTGAAGGCGATCTTGGCGATGCGCTTGCTGGTGGCCAGGGCTTCGCCGGCTTCCTTGCCGAAACCGTGCACCACGTTCAGTACGCCGGGCGGCAGCAGGTCGCCGATCAGTTCCATCAGCACGCAGATGCCTAGCGGGGTCTGCTCGGCAGGCTTGAGCACCACACAGTTGCCGGCGGCCAGGGCCGGAGCGAGTTTCCACGCGGCCATCAGCAGCGGGAAGTTCCACGGGATGATCTGGCCGACCACGCCCAGCGGTTCATGGATGTGATAGGCCACGGTGTTGCCGTCGATTTCGGCGGCGCTGCCTTCCTGGGCGCGCAGGCAACCGGCGAAGTAGCGGAAGTGGTCGGCAGCCAGCGGGATGTCGGCGTTGAGGGTTTCGCGTACGGCTTTGCCGTTGTCCCAGGTTTCGGTGATCGCCAGGGTTTCCAGGTTCTGTTCGATACGGTCGGCGATCTTCAGCAGAATCAGCGAACGGGCCTGCACCGAGGTGCTGCCCCAGGCGTCGGCGGCGGCATGGGCAGCGTCGAGCGCCTTGTCGATGTCCTTGGCGTTGGAACGGGGGAATTCGGCGATGGGCTTGCCGTTGACCGGCGAGGTGTTGGTGAAGTACTGGCCGTCGACGGGTGCGACGAATTCGCCATTGATGTAGTTGCCGTACTTGGCCTTGAACGAAACGATGGCGCCGGCAGTACCAGGGTGGGCGTAACGCATGGTGAGTGTCTCCTTGGCTTTTGTGCTTATTAGGGAGTACGCGGTTGAGCGTCTGACAAGCGTAGAGCAAAGGTCGGGCCAGTGCGTTGCAAGCCCTCTATGACGGGGCCTCGCCTGGTGGGGGCGAGACGCAGGCGGGTGGGCTGTGACAACGGTGGTACAGCCGGGGGTGACACTTTGTAACGCTTTCGGCGCAGTCCGTGACTCATCGGTCGTGGGGTGATTGCAATGCTCGCCGTGCAGGAGGATGCTGGCGGTTCAGGTGAAGTCGAACACACCAGAACTTCTGTGGGGATGGCCAGCCGTCCCTGCAAAGGGGGAGAACAATAAGAAATGCACAACAACCATCTGAGTCGTCACGCCCAGCAGGTGCTCACCGTGACCCAGGGCAAGGCCTTGAGCGGCGGTCCGGGCAGTGATCCGTCGATTGCCCGTTCCTGGCTGCGCTGCCTGGAGGACTACCACCTCGACCCCTCGTTGAGCATTGCACCGACCGTGCTTGAACACGGTCGCCTGCTGGAAAGCCGCGAGCGTCTGCGCCAGGTGTTGCAGATTGCCGGCAACGAGATGACCAGCCTGCACCAGCAGTTGTCTGGCGCCGGCCATGCCGTGCTGCTGACCGATGCCCGTGGGGTGATCCTCAACTGTGTCACCGCGCCCGCCGAGCGCAAGATCTTCGAACGTGCCGGGCTCTGGCTCGGTGCGGACTGGAGCGAAGCGTGCGAAGGCACCAACGGTATCGGCACCTGCCTGGTTGAACGGCAGGCGCTGACCATCCACCAGGGCGAACACTTTCGTGGCCGCCATACCGGCCTGACCTGCTCCGCCAGCCCGGTGTTCGATCCCCAGGGTGAGTTGCTGGCGGTGCTGGATGTTTCCTCGGCCCGTCCGGAAATGTCCCGGCAGAGTCAGTTCCATACCATGGCGCTGGTGAACCTGTCGGCGAAGATGATCGAGAGCTGCTATTTCCTGCGCCATTACGACCAGCACTGGCTGTTGCGTTTCCATTTGCAGGCCGAATCCGTTGGCCTGTTCAGCGAGGGGTTGCTGGCGTTCGATGGCGAAGGACGGGTCTGTGCGGTCAACCAGAGTGCCCTGAACCTGCTGGGGCTGGGCCGTGGCAGCCTGCTCGGGCAGCCGGTAGAGGCGTTCTTCGATTGTGCGCTGGATGAGCTGCTCGGTCGGGCCAGTGCCCAGGCCAGCGCCAGTTGGCCGTTGCGTACCCGCGATGGGCGCAGCCTGTTCGCCGTGTTGCGTGGTCAGCCGCGCAGCGTGCCCAAGCCGCTGGTGCCGGCGCCCCTGTTGGTACCGGGTGTGGGGAGCGTCCAGGCGGACATTTGCCTGGATGACCAGGCGCTGCAAAATGACTTTCGCAAGGCCTTGCGGGTCTTCGAGCGCGATGTGCCGTTATTGATCAACGGCGAAACCGGCTCGGGCAAGGAAGCCTTTGCCAAGGCGGTGCACCAGTCCAGCCAGCGCGCGCAAAAGCCCTTTGTCGCCCTCAACTGTGCAGCGATCCCCGAAAGCCTGATCGAAAGCGAATTGTTCGGTTATCGCGGCGGCAGCTTTACTGGCGCCCGCAAGGAAGGGATGCGCGGCAAGTTGCAGCAGGCCGATGGCGGCACACTGTTTCTCGATGAGATCGGCGACATGCCGCTGGCCTTGCAGACCCGCTTGCTGAGGGTGCTGGAGGATCGGCAGGTGGTGCCGATCGGTGGCGAGCCCGAGGCGGTCAACGTGCGGATCATCAGTGCGACCCACCGTCATCTGCTGGAGCGGGTGCAGGACGGCCGTTTCCGCGAGGATCTGTATTACCGGCTCAATGGGCTGGAGATCGCCCTGCCGGCTTTGCGCGAGCGCAGCGACAAATCGCGGTTGCTGGATTTTCTGTTGGCGCAGGAGGCGGCGGGGCAGGTGGTGTCGATCGAGGCGGCGGCGCGTCAGGCCCTGTTGGGGTTCGCCTGGCCGGGGAATGTCCGGCAGTTGCGCACGGTGCTGCGTACCCTGGTGGCGTTGTGTGAGGACGGGCGGATCGGGATTGCGGATCTGCCAGCGATGATTCGTCAGGCTCGTCCGGTGGTCGAGGCAGTGGTGGTTGAGCCGATTGAGGCGCATCCGCTGGAAGATGCCGAGCGCGTGGCGTTGCTCAATGCGCTGGAGCAGCAGCGTTGGCACATGACCAACACGGCGGGGCAGTTGGGGGTCAGTCGCAACACCCTTTACAGGAAGCTGCGCAAGCACGGGATTGCCCGCTAGGCGCAGACGCTGTGAACACCCATTCGACAGTCTCGTGATTTGCACAGAATTGGCCGGCCTCTTCGCGGGCAAGCCACGCGCCTACAGAGTTTTGTACTTCGCCCATCTGATGTACGACGCCCTCCTGTAGGAGCGTGGCTTGCCCGCGAAGGGGCCCTCAAGCCTGGCCGAGAGCCCTGTAGCCAACCACTGACACCCCGTCAGGCACAAGCCCGATCAGGTCACACCCGGAAGTGGCTGACCATCGTCTGCAACTGGCTGCCCAGGCGTGCCAGTTCGACGCTCGACGCCGCGGTATCATCGCTGGCCGCCGCGGTCTGTTCGCACACGTCGCGAACATTGATGATGCTGCGGCTGATCTCTTCGGCCACCGCGCTCTGCTCCTCGGCGGCGGCGGCGATCTGCTGGTTCATCGACTGGATGTTCGATACCGTGCGGGTGATGTTTTCCAGCGAGACCCCGGCCTTGCGGGTCAGCTCGACGCTGCTGTCGGTCAGTGAGCGGCTGTTGTTCATCACCGTCGCCACCTGCTGTGTGCCGTTCTGCAGCGCCGCGACCAGGCCTTCGATCTCCTCGGTGGACTTCTGGGTCCGCTGGGCCAGGCCACGGACTTCATCGGCCACCACGGCGAAACCACGACCGGCCTCACCGGCACGGGCTGCCTCGATGGCGGCGTTGAGCGCCAGCAGGTTGGTCTGTTCGGCCACGGCCTTGATCACGTCCATGACGCTGCCGATCTTGTCGCTTTCCTTTTGCAGCACGCTCATGGCTTCGGTCGAACGCACCACTTCGCTGGCCAGACGTTCGATCTGGGCAATGGCTTCGCCCACCACCCGGTCGCCGGCACGGGCTTCGCCATCCGCAGCAGCGGCGGCCCGCGACGCTTCTTCGGCGTTGCGCGCAACCTCCTGAACGGTTGCGGTCATTTCGTGCATGGCGGTGGCTACCTGGTCGGTCTCGATCTTCTGGCTGTTGACCCCGGCGCTGGTCTGGCCAGTGACGGCCGAGAGTTCTTCGGCAGCGCTGGCGATCTGGGTCACACCGTCGCGGATGCCGCTGATCAGGTCGCGCAGGGTACTGCCCATGCGCTGGATGCCTTGTTGCAGCACACCCAGTTCGTCACGGCGGGTGATGACCAGGCTGTGTGTCAGGTCGCCGGAGGCAATGCGTTCCACCACGTTCAGGGTTTCCTGGATCGGGCGGGTGATCTGGCGCGTGATGACGACGGCGGCGAGGATGCCGACCAGCAACGCGAGCAGGGTGCTGCCCAATTGCAGGCTACGGGCCTGGGCGCTTTCCTTGTCACGGCGGTCCAGCTGGATCTGGTACAGGTCGTCGCTGCGCGAGACGATGTCCGTGCCCTGATCGGTCATTTCCTTGCGTGCCTGCACGATATCGCCGTTGGCTTTTTTGTACGCCTGTAAGGCCGTGCGGTAGTTGAGCAGGCCGGCTTCCAGTTGTTGCAGTTCGTTTTGCTGGGTGTTGCTGAAGTGCTGCGCCAGTTGTTTGAGGCTGGCAATCGCTTCATTCAGTTGGTTGACAGCCTTCTGTTCGGTTTCCGGGTTACTGTTTGCGGTGTAGCCACGCACTTCGTAGCGGGTCAGTTGAAACTGTTCCTTGGACTGGGTGATGGCCTCGAACCGTTCGAAACGGTTTTCCTCGCCGGGGGCCATCTGCAGCACGTTGTCGTGGAGGGTGTTGATCTGCTTCTGTACGACTTCGGCGGTGTCGCCCATATCCTTGCGAGCACTGTTACCGGTGCGATAGGCCTCACGCATCTTGTTCAGCGACTGCTGGTAGGCGCTGATGGTGGCAGCCTGCTCCTTGAGCAGCTTGAGGTTGTCCGGGCTCTTGAAACTGTTGAGCAGTTTCTGTTGCAAGGCGATGAACGCATCGAGGTTGACCTGGACGTTCTGTGCGGCAGTTTCGTCGCCATTGGTCATCATGTATTGCAGTCGCGCCACGCGCAGTTTGGTCAGCGAGGCATTGAGTTGGGTGATGTCACTCATCCAGTTGCTGCGGTCGATCAGACCGCCCAGGCTGGTCCAGCCGGTCAACGCCAGGATCGTGGTAAGTGCCAGGACCAGGCCGAAGCCCAGGCCCAGTTTCATATTGACGCTGATGTTGCCAAACCAGCTATTCATCGAATTCCTCCAGTAACTTTGTGTTGCGTGTTCGTTGGGTGGCTGGAAGGTCTTGTTATTGGTGCCAGCAAAATTTGTTCGTAGGGGGGTATCGGCGGCGGGGCCGATAGCTGAAAGGTTTTTTCTTTGGGAAGATGTTTCACGAAAGCTGACTCCTTGCAGGTGATTCAGACGGTCCGGGCGAATGCACGTTTCGTCGGGATGCTTTCACCTGGCTTTGAGCTGGCTTGGGGGTTAAGGAATTTTTCACATTCCTTTCACCGCAGGACGACCGGCGCAGACCTAGGCTCTGGATCCGGATGAGTGGGGAGCCGGGAGCGGAGTGCTTTCTCCCGCGGCAGTGACGCCTGATGCTCAGTTGTCATTTTTGCTCTGTAGCGTCACCGGTATCACTTACTCAACCAGCCTTTGTCGTAGGGGCAGCCCAAACGTGGAATCAAGACTGGCGTATGGCTGGGTGCGGCGCTCGTTCGAATCGAGCCGCTTGGCCAAGTATAAGATCGTGCTGGCAATCCTGCTCGCAGCGCTCCTCGTCATTCTGCTTGTCCTGTCGATTCTGCGACCGACGGTCGTTGCCGACCTTGCGCGCGGGGGGGAGAGCAGTGCCATTACCCTCACTACCGCCTGGAAAAAGGGCGAGATGGTGGTGCTGGTGCGTCATGTCGAGCGGTGTGACCGCTCCAAGGCTCAATGCCTGGCGGAGCCGGATGGCATCACTGATCGGGCCCGCGATGTGGCAGTGGGACTGGGGGCGCGTTTTGAGCGGCTCGGCCTGGCCAGGACCGATATCTACAACAGCCCGTTGACCCGTGCGGTCCAGACCTCCACCTACATGTTCAACCAGGCCAGCAGTACCCAGGACTGGCTGTTCAACTGCCGAAAGACCATGCTGCGCGATATCCGCCGCTACAAGGTGCATGGGCGCAACCTGGTACTGGTCACCCACAGCGAATGCATGAACGCACTGGAACAGATGCTGAACGTCTCCATTCCGTCTCCCGGCTATGGTTCTGCGCTGTTCCTGAGCGAGCCTGCGACGAGCACGCCCCCCAAGGTCATCGGTTATCTTGACGCCTCGGACTGGTCGCAGGTGTTCAAGCCGTAGGCGGGTTTCGCTGAGCGCGCGTCTGAAGGGCGGCCACAGGGCAGACGATCTTTCATTTGAGTTTGTCGTCATCCGCTTTACAGTACGCGCTCCTCGGGAAATGAATCCCGGGGTGTTTGCCTATGGAGTTATCCCTTGAAATACGCGAGCAAAATCGCTGCTTCCCTGCTGTTCACCCTGGCTCTGGGTGGTTGCACCGGCACCGCGATGAAAACCCAGCAATTGGACAGCAACCAGTACACCGTGATCGGTCACAGCGAAGCGACCGCCACCGGCATGCTGCTGTTCGGGGTTATCCCGATCCGCCAGAACGACCGTTTCGTCCGTGCCCAGACCGCTGCTATTCAGGCCAAGGGCGGCGACGCACTGATCAATACCCAGATCCAGGAAAACTGGTTCTGGGCCTGGGTCCTGACCGGTTACACCACCAAAGTGTCCGGCGACGTGGTCAAGCTGAAGAAAGCTCAGTAAGTACCCGCCCGAAAAAAACGGCGCTCCTGGAGCGCCGTTTTTTTATGCCCGAAGCCGGGGGCTCAGCGAGTGTAGAAGTAGTAGGTGCGTTTGCCGCCGATGGTGACGGTCGCCAGGATCGTGTGTGAAGCGTCGGGCTCCTGGTTCTGGACGACGGCGACATTGTCCGATGAGGCGCGCAGGAAGGTATCCAGCTGCTCCGGGGTTTGCACCACCTGTTGTTGGCGCTGGGTGTAGAACACCGTCGAGGCCAGGCGTTCGTCCGGCTGATACAGCGCGACCTGCTTGCCGCTGGTCTGTAGCGCGATGATTTGGTCGGTTACCGGCTTGAACGAAGTGTTGCGGTCGGCCAACGGCGCGCGCCAGGCGGCTACCAGGTAACCACAGACGACCACCGCCAACAACGTGGCGGCCAGGGGGCGACGACGCTCGACCAGTTGGCGGCTGAACGTCGACGTGGCGGATCGCCGACGCAGCCAGTCGAGCAGCACGACGCTGTATTCGGCGGCGATGATGGCGGCAGCCGGTGCCATCGACACCATGTAGACCATGCGTTTGCTCGAAGCCAGTGTCAGCAGGGTGAACTGGGCGAGGAGCCAGATGCTGGCTAACAGCAGGTGGCGCTTGCGTGCCAGTTCCTTGCGCAGGTGCCAGAGCCCCAGGTACACCAGCAGGTTCCAGGGCAGAAAGGCCTCCGGCAACTTGGTGAAGTAATAGTAGAAAGGCTCGTAGTGACCGGCGGCGGTGAAGGAGCCGCTGAAGCGACCCACGCTGTTGGCCCAGAGCACTTCCCTGACCGCATCCGAACCGCCCTGTCCGTACAGCAGTTTCAGCCAGATCAGCAGCGGGATCAGTCCGACCAGGGTGAACAGCGCCGGGCGTAGCCAGTTGCCGACGCTCAAGCGCTTGTCGATCAGGCTCTCGCTGAGCAGGTAGAAGAAAATCACGATCCCCGGCAGCGCCAGTCCCAGTACGCCCTTGGTCAGGGTCGCAATGGCGATCCCCACGGCGAACACCAGCCAGCCACCCAAGGTGGCGGCTTGTCGCCTGCGTTGCTCGTTGGCGTGGAAGAAAGCGAACAGCGCCAGGGACACACCGAGGCTGAGGATGGCGTCCTCACCGACCTGGCGTGCGTTGCCCAGGTAGCTGGCCATGGTCATCAGCAGGGCGGCGGCGGTCCAGGCCAGCAGGGTCGGTCGGCCGATCCTGCGCATGAAACCGTAAAGGGCGAGCACCGTGAACAGCCCGGCGAATGCCGAGGCCAGGCGCACGGCCAGTGGCGTGGCACCCACCAGCTTGATGGCGGTGGCATCGAGCCAGAGGCTCAGCGGCGGTTTCTCCAGAAACGCATCGCCCAGTAGACGGGGAGTGATCCAGTCGCCGTTCAGCTGCATTTCCATGGCGATCCCGGCCACCCGGGACTCGGTGGAGCCCTGTAACTCATGGTTGCCGAGGGCAAAGAAGAAGACGAGACAGCCAAGCAGGCACAGCAAGATAACGGGACGTATCGTTCGCATGGAAATACCGGCAAGAGGAAATTCAGCCCTGGGGCTTCACAGTAACCCAGCACTATACGGGGGAAGATCTTAATAAATTGTGAATGACTGTTATCCGGCTGGGCTTGCCCGGCAGCGGTGGCGAGCAGACTCGCCACCGCCCTTGCCGATCAGTCGCCGAGGGCTTCGCCTTCGCGCCGGGGATCGGCACCTCCGGCCCACGACATGCGGCCCTGCGCATCGCGCACCCGCATGATCGCCTGGGTGCCGCTGGTCATTTCCAGTTCGTTGATCTCATGCCCCTGCTGCTTCAGCGTGTCGATGGTCGGTGCGGAAAACAAGCCGGGCTCCAGCTCGGTCGGGCCGTTGCGGCTGCCGAAGTTGGGCAGGTTGATCGCCGCCTGCGGGTCGAGGTTCCAGTCCAATAGGCCAACCAGGGTCTTGGCCACGTACTCGATGATCTGCGAGCCGCCCGGTGAGCCGACGGTACCGAGGAACTCGCCGTTCTGGCGGTCGAACACCAGGGTCGGTGCCATCGACGAGCGTGGGCGTTTGCCCGGCTCGACGCGGTTGGCCACCGGTTTGCCGTTTTCGCTGGGGATAAAGGAAAAGTCGGTCAGCTGGTTGTTGAGCATGAAACCCTCGACCATCAAGTGTGAACCGAACGAGCTTTCCACCGTGGTGGTCATGGACACCGCGCTGCCCTGGTCGTCCACCGCGACGATCTGCGAAGTGGAGATACGCATCGGCGAGCGGTCGGGGGCGAGGGCGACCTGCAGGCCGGCCGGTACGCCGGGTTCGGCCTTGCCCAGGCTGCGTTCGCTGATCAGTCGGGCGCGTTCGGCCTGGTATGCCGGGTCGATCAGGCCGGCTACCGGCACCGGCACAAAATCACTGTCGGCCACGTACAGGCCGCGGTCGGCATAGGCCAGCCGCTCGGCCTCGGCGATCAGGTGCACGGCCTCCGGGCGTGGTTCCAGGCCGGCGGCCGTCGTGGTCTTGAGCGGCGGCAGCGCCGGGAGTGCCCAGTGTTTGTTGCGCGCTTCCAGCGCCTGCAGGGTGCCGAATATCTGCGCGATGGCGATCGCACCGGAGGAGGGTGGCGGCATGCCGCAGAGCTTCCATTGCTTGTAGTCGGAGCAGATCGGCGTACGTTCCTTGGCCTGGTAGCCCAGCAGGTCGGCCAGCGACAGGCTGCCGGGGTTGGCGCTGCCATTGACGGCGGCGACGATTTCCCGGGCGATGCTACCTTTATACAGCGCGTCGCTGCCTTCGTTGGCGATGCGCTTGAGCACGGCGGCCAGTGCCGGGTTTTTCAACAGCGTGCCGACCGCTTTGGGGCGACCGTCAGGTTCGAGGAAGTAGGCGGCCATGGCCGGCGATTTCGGCAGAAACGGGCTGGCGGCAATCTGTTTGTGCAAGCGTGGCGAAATCGGAAAACCCTGCTCGGCCAGGCGGATCGCCGGCTCGAACAGCTTGGCCCAGGGTAGCCGGCCGTTGCTGCGGTGGGCCAGCTCCAGGGCGTGCATCACTCCGGGCGTACCGACCGAGCGGCCGCCGATCTGCGCCTGGGTGAAGGCTATCGGGGTGCCGTCGGCGTTCAGGAACAGCTTTTCGCTGGCGCCGGCCGGGGCGGTTTCGCGACCGTCGTAGGCATGCACCTGTTTGCCATCCCAGACCATGATGAAAGCGCCGCCGCCGATGCCGGTGGCTTGCGGTTCGACCAGGGTCAGCACCGCCTGCATCGCGATCGCCGCATCCACGGCGGAACCGCCCTGGCGCAGCATCTCTCGTCCAGCTTCGGCGGCCAGCGGGTTGGCGGCGGCGGCCATGTGCCGGGTCGCGTGCTGGGTGAGCATGCCGCTGCGATACCCAGAGCCGATCTCCGGGGCGTCGGGCATGGCGGGCTTGGCGTGACTGGGGACGCTGCAGAGCGCCAGCGAGAGGGCGAGGGTCAGGTTGCGCAGGACGGGGTGACGGGACGGGTTTCGGGAGTGCACGGCGTAGGCTCCTACCTTGGACTGACCTGGGACTATAGAGGGTGGCGGGAGGCAGGAACAACACGGCGTGCTCCTGATCGAGCCTTATCCCGGCCAGAAAAGGCGAGGCAGGTCGGGCAAATACGCGGTTGCGGTGCCTGCGCGCTTGTCGGGAAACTCTCTCAGTCGATCGGTTTTTCCCATTCGTTCAGGAAATATTCAGTGCTCTGAACGACACCATGCAGGTTTGCCCGCCCAACCTGTTTCGAGTCGTAGAACGATGGTCAACGAAAAACACCTTGGCAGGCAGTCCCTGTCTATCTTCCTGCTTGCGCTGTTGCTCTTCACGCTGGGTATCTGGGATCAGACCGCCCAGGGTTTCGATGGCCGCTGGTGGCTGTTCCTTGAGGAAATGTTCCGCCACGGCCCGGGCTTTTTTGCCACGACCTACGGCGAGCCCTATCCCGATTACCCGGGAACCGCGACGTTTCTGAGTTACCTGTTCGCCCGGTTGCTGGGGGCGCCGAACCACCTGGCCAATATCCTGCCGACAGCGCTGGCCTCGGCGGGCGTGCTGGCAATGATCTATCGGCTGCTGGCACCGTCGAGCCGCACCTGGGCGTTGCTGACCGTGCTGCTGACCGCACTGACGACGCAACTGCTCGAAAAGTCCCGTTCGGTGTGCCTGGATCAGATGACGTCGTTGTTGTGCCTGGCCTGTTTCTATCTGCTGCACACGGGCGAGCGTCTGGGGTCGAAGCTGCGGCAATATGCGGTGTTTCCCCTGTTCGCACTGGGGTTTGTCATTCGCGGGCCGTTGGGGTTGATCGAAGTCTGTGGCGTGGCCTGTGTCTACTGGGCCATGGGCGTTGCCCGCTCGCGGGCCGAGACGCTGCAAATAGTGCGCAGGGTGCTGGGTTACGGCTTGGTCGGTCTGCTGTTGCTGGCTGCCGGCTGGTGGGCGTTGATAAGCCTGGCGCGTCTGAGTGGTGGTGAGGATTTCGCCAAACAGGTCTACACCATGCAGATTGGCGGTCGCCTGGGCGAAAGTGGCGAGCCGTTCTACTTCTACTTCCAGCTCAGTCTCTACCGCTACTTCCCGGTGGTGCCACTGGCGCTGGCGACGTTGATCGCGTTGCGCCACAAGTGGTCGCTGCGTGATCGTGACAGTGAGGTGCAACTGGTTCTGCGGCTCGGTGCCTGTGGCTTGATGATCCTGTTGGGATTGTCGGTACCGCACTTCAAACGTGCCTACTACATCTTGCCGATGGTGCCGATGTTCGCGGCGGTGGCGGCCTATGGGCTGCTGCATGCACAAGGTTGGCTGGTGGGTGTGCGGCGTTTCTACAGCGGACTCGTGGCGTTGCTGCCGGGGCTCGGGATTATCGTGGTGTTCGTCTTGCGCCACACCTGGCTCAAGCATGGGTTCTGGCCGCAGGTGTCGTTGCCGTTGTTGGTCGGCGCGTTGGTGGTCTTGCAGGTGATCGCCGCCAATCTCTGGTTGAAGCCATCCGGCGAGCTGGGGCGGCGTCTGGTGCTGCTGAGCCTGATCGCCCTGGCGACCCAGTGGCTGCTGCTGGTCAAGGTGGTGGAGCCGGCCCAGGACCTGGAGTTCGACACGCGGGGGTTTGTCGAGCCGGTGGAGCGCCTGCGTGCGGTGAATCCTGGGCCGCTGGTGTTCCTCGATATGGGACAGGACACCTGGGCAGTGCGCTACATGATGAACCTGGACCACGACGAGAAACCGCTGTTCGTTGCCGGGAAGGACGCCGCCCGCCTGGACTCGTTGCCACGCCCGGCCTGGGTAATCCTGTCGCGCAAGGCGCAGGCGCTGTTGGCAGGCACCTCGTTGGAAAAGGCGACGCCGGTGTTCGAAGGGCGGTTCAATGGCAATCCTTGCCTGGTATTCGAATTGAAGTGAGTGGGTGAAGTGAGGCCTTGCCGACGTTCAAATAGCGCTCGCCAAGGCCTGGGCATGAGGCTTTAATCGGATCCGATTCCATTCAATCCGATTCGAGGTGACGAGCCCATGTCCCAAGCAAACAACCTGGTCAGCTTCAAACGTCCGGATGGCCGTGAGGTCAGCGGCTACCTGGCCCGCCCGGCCAAACTGGAAGGTGCTCCGGCCATCGTGGTCATCCAGGAGTGGTGGGGCCTCAACGACCAGATCCGTGGCGTGGCCGATCGCCTGGCCGCCAGCGGCTACCTGGCGTTGGTGCCGGACCTGTACCGTGGCGAGTCCACGGTGGAAGAGGAAGAAGCCCATCACCTGATGAGCAAACTCGACTTCGCCGAAGCGGTCGCCCAGGACATCCGTGGGGCGGTGCAGTACCTCGGCGGCTACACGAAGAACATCGGCATCACCGGCTTCTGCATGGGCGGCGCGCTGACCCTGCTGTCGCTGAACGCGATCCTGGAACTGACCGCCGGTGTGGTCTGGTACGGCTTCCCACCACTGGAATACCTCGACGCCTCGGCGATCAAGGCGCCACTGCTTGGCCACTGGGGCACCCAGGACCTGTTCTTCGCCATCGAAACCGTCGATGCCCTGGAAGCCAAGCTGCATGAAGCGGGCGTTGATGCCACGTTCCACCGCTACCTGGCGCACCACGCTTTCGCCAACGAAACGGCAGTGGGCAGTGGCCGCATCGCCGGTACCCAGTTCGACCCGGTCTGGTCGCAATTGGCTTGGGATCGCACGCTGACGTTCTTTGGCAAGACGTTGTGGCGGGGTTGATGCGCGGTTGTTGAAAGCGGCGGGTAAGCCGACGGCGCGAGTTCGCCGTCGCACTGCAAGTCACTTAAGTCCTGTGCAGGAAATCAAACTCGAGCTGCGATGGGTTCAACCCTATCGGTCGTTACACAAATCACGCCGAAATCCCCTTCAAGTACGAAGTCGCCAGGCTTTCCATGTAGGGACGCATCACGTTGGCCACCCGACAGAGAGTGGCGTAACGCCATAGCTCGTCCATGTTCGTACGTTTGGAGTGCCAGGCATCAGACAGGGCTTCCAGCGCTACATCCAGCCCAATCTTGTTACGAAACTTGAAGCAGTCAACGACCGTACGAGCGACGTTGGTCACTCGTATGGTCACACCATCGATATCGTGGTTTTCAAGACCTTCGTTGAGCGCCGCTTCCGAGAAGCGGACTATACGTATCGGGGGGTAGTCGGGTTTCGGAGCGCGAGTCTTGTTTGGAATGGCCAGCCAGACTTCGAAAGGGGCCTGAGTGGTGAGTCCATGCACTCTCAAGGCAGAAAGCAGGCAGATTACTCCTGCCGGGCATCTGCTGGCCGCCTCGGCCAGTGCAACGTGCTCGGAAATTTCATGCTGTGGCAGCGCATAGAGGCCGTGACTTATTCGTTGCAACAGGCCCTGCCGGACCAGTCGAGTCAAGGCTACGCGGGGGAGCCCTTGCACAACGGCATCTCGCGAGCGGATGAGGCCGTTACGGGCGGCTAGATCGAGAATCTGCTGATGTGCGTTTTTCATAACAGGAGCCTGTTCCTTTATGTCGGTAATTGTCAATTTTTACCGACATAAAGGAACGGGCTGCCTTGTCCTCAGTAGGCCCGCACCCACCGCACCCTGGTCGTCGCCTGGGTCGAGCTGCCACTGCCGCTCGTGCTGCCCGTGCTGGTCGTCGGCGGGTTGGTGATGCTCTGGTCGGTGGTCACCCCCGATACATCGATGGCGATGCCGCCCTGGGAAATGGTGGTCGTGCTTGAGCCGTTGTTGCCGGTGGTGAGCGAGCCCTTGATGTTGGTGGTGGCACCCGAGGTGTTGACCAGACCACCGAGGATGACGTTGCCGTAGAGCGTCCAGCCACTGGTGGACAACCCGCCGTTCGCCTCGATCGCGATGTTGCCGATCGGCAGGCCACTGTGGCTGACGTTGGATGAGTCGGTCCAGGTCGCCAGGCCCGGTGGCGAAGCGCTCTTGTTGCATAGGTTGGTCGGGTAGAACGAGCCGGTGCACAGGTTCGAGTAACCGGAGAAGTTCGGCGAGTACAGCGGCACCATGCCGCTGCTGGTCAGGGTCACGTTACCGGTAGTCAGCACGGTGTTGGTCAGGCGGCTCATGTTCTGCACGCCGTTGAAGGTGACACTGCCGTCGAACCACAACACCCCGGGTGGAAACGCGGTGATGCCGGTCAGGTTCCAGCCGCCGCTCGGTGTGGCACCGTTGCCGCAGGTGCTGTTGCCGTAATTGCAGATCATGAAGTTGGCGCCCAGCAGGGTGCGCAGGTCGGTGGTCGCCAGGTTGTAGGGGCCGGCGGACACTGTGGTGCCAGCCGCGGTCTTGACGTTCTGGATGGTCAGCATCGGCGTGTTCCCGGAGAACGAGAACACGTAGTTGGCCTGGCTTTTCAGCGGCGTGACATCCACCGTTGTGGCGCTGACGTTGCAGTACGGCACGCCCGGCAGGCCGGGGGAGGAGCCGGCGATGTTCGGGGTCAGGTTGGCGATGGTGTTGCCGGTATAGGGCGTTCCGTCCTGGTTGAGCACTTTGCCAGCGATCTGGCTGGCGGTGCTGAACGTCGGTGTGTTCCATTGCGTCACGCTGAGGTTGCCGCCGCCCTGAAACTTGCCGACGTTGGCGGTGATGATCGAGACGTCACTGTTGGCCTTGAGTGTGTTGTAGGTGGCGCTGTAGCCGCTCAGCGCCATGGTGTTGCCCCAGAACGTACCGACGGTGCCAGTGAGGAAGTTGATGTCGCCGCCGTAGACCGAGTTGTAGCTCAGCGAGATGCTGGCAGGCAGGGTGCCGGTGCCGGAGATCAGTTGCGCGCCGCTGGTGCTCAGGGCCCCGGCCGATTGTGTGGCCTTGCTCAGGTCCAGGGTGTAGACCGCGCCGGAAGTCAGGGTGATCAACGCGGTGCCGGTGCTGGCGGCGGTGATCGTGTTGTCGGTGTTCTTCGTGCCGCCTACCAGGGCGGTGCCGATGGTCGATCCGCCCGACAGCACGTTGGCCCGGAACGCTCCGGCCTGGATCGACACGTAGCTGCCGCCGGACTGAGTGATGTTGATCGACTTGGCGCCCACCGTCAGGTTGACCGGCGCGCTGCTGGAACTCATGGAAAAAGTCCCCTCGGTATTGAGCGTCGAGTTGTCCGCGATGCCGCCGCCACTGAGGTTGATACCCGCTTTTGCACAGCCGGAGACATAGGCCTTGGCGCCATTGGAGATGGTCAGCACGCCGTTAACGACAATGTTCGCCAGGGCCGTGCCGTTGGTGATCGACAGGCTGCCGCCGCTGTAGTTGAAGTCGCCGTTGAACTGCAGGGCCGGAAGGGGGGCGGCGCTGGTTGCCGGTGCCGTGGTGCTGGCTGGCGTCAGCACGTAGACCACTTGCAGGGTATTGGTGGCCAGGTTGTTGGTCGCGGTGATGGTCGTGGTGACCAGGGTGCTGCTGCCGCTGGGGACCTTGGAGGCGATCTGCACGCTGAGACCGGTGGCGCTGATGGGCAGGTTGCCCACGGTGATGTTGGCCAGGGTGCTGTCCTGGGTCATTTGCCCCTGCAGATACAGGCGCACCCATTCCACGCCGCTCCACACCCGCGACTCGGCTGGCGAAGTCGCGTGAGCGGCCATCTGCTGCTGCTGAGCACCGCCGATGCCGTACATCATGCTCAGCGCCGTCACGCTCACAGCCATGCCGACGAACAGGATCATCAGCGTCGCGGCCATGCCGCGTTGCGAGGCGCGCATCGATCTGTAAAACGCAGGTGCGGGCATCGGACGCTCGGTCAGGAAGTGGGTTTTTCGAAGTTGATCAGGCACGCCGTGGCCTTGCTTTTGACATAGGCGGGCTGGGGATCGGTGCTGTTGGGGTCGAGCGTGCTGTTGTTGGCGCTCAGGCTGACTTGCAGGCGATAGGCGCTATTGGTGGTGTCGGTGGTGCGGCCATAGGGCCAGCAGGTGGCGAAGCCGACCGACAACGAGGCACTGCCCTGGCCGGTTTCGATCAGTGGGGTGCTGGTCCAGGTGGTGTTGTTCCACTGCGTCGAGGCCTGGGTGCAACTGGTCGCTGCCTTGAGGCTGAGCAACGCGCCATTGCTGATCAGCAACCCTGCACAACTGGCGGTGGCGGTCGCACTGGTCTGGTAGGACCAGACGATCGCATTGCCGCTGATACCGTTCGGCGCAGAGCTGGTCAAGGTGGGGAAACTGGTCTGGGCGGTGGCGCTACCGCTCAGGGTGCCGTTGCTCAGCAGGGCACCGGACAGCAGGATGAAGTTGTTGTCGATATCGGAAGTGGCCCGCGCCGTGGCGCTCCCGCTCCAGAAACCGGCGTTCATCAGCTCGCGCTGGGCGGTGATCAGCGCTGAGGCCACCTGGCCGTCCTGCCGGGAGCTCTGGATCGAGGTCAGCGAGTTGTAGACCACGTTTTTGTACAGCGAGAGCATGGCCAGGATGCTGATCAGGGAAATGGTCGTGCCGATCAATAGGCTGATCAGCGTGAAGCCGCGCGGCTCGCGGTTCACGACTCGTCTCCGACCCGGATGATGCCGCCAAACAGGGCGCTGTCCTGGGAACGGGTGGTGAGCACCACCGAGCTTTGCGGCGTGCCGCCGGTGATCGTGCTGGTGCCGACGGTCATGGCCGGCGCGCTGGTACAGGTCGCAGTGATCGGCACGGTGTCAGTCTGGGTGGGAATGGATACCACCAGCAGCGCGGCCTTGCTTGAACACAGCAGCGCACCGTTCTGCTCCAGCAGGCTGCGCATCTGGTTGACCACGATGTTCTGCAGCTTCATGTCGCGCTGGCTGACTGCCGCTCGCGATGAGGCGTAGGTGATACCCAGGCCGATGATCGACATCAGCAGGATGCCGATCAGCGACTCGAGCAGGACATCGCCGCGCTGGCGCGCCGGCAGCTTATATGAGCGGAACATCGACTGAACTCTCGCTACCTGCGGTGACCTGCAGCGTGCCGGTGGTGCACGGGCTGCCGCTGACCGCCAGGCCACGGTTGCTGAAGGCCACGCAGGTCATGTCGATACCGCCGACCTTGATTCCGGCGGCGGCCGGGATCGTGCTGGTCCAGACCGGTGTGTTGGCCGTGGTGCAGTCGATGGATTGCCCGGCATTGAGACGGAAGAGCATGAGATTTGGCCCGGAGCGGCACAGCACGGCAGCGGGAGCGGTGTCCTGCACGGCGCCCTGGTTGCGCAGGGCCGTCGCCTTGGCGCGACTGATCCCCTGCTTGAGCAGGCCGGCGGTATCGCGCTGGTAGCTGCTGTTGGTCCAGGATTGGGTCAACGGCACACCGACTAACAAGATGAGACCGAACAGGGCGATGGTGATCATCAATTCGATCAGGGTGAAGCCACGGCTGCGCATTACAACGGGTTACCTTTAATTGTAAGAGCACGAGGAGTTGGTGGTGGGTTTGCCGGTGGCTTGGCCCAGCGTAATCGTGCAATTGCTCAGGTCGCCGTTGATGCCGGTCGCGGTCACGGTATAGGTGGTGGCTGTTGAGGTCAGCGAGTAGGTGAATTTGTCCTGCTGGCTGGGTTTCCACCCCGACGACGGATTGGTGGTGCAGGACGATGCGCTGCCGGTCAGCACGCACTGGATCTGAGTGACGCCGCTAGCGGTGGCGGTCGGATAGACCAGTTGCTTCTGGTAGGTATTTTCCAGGTTCAGGCTCAGAGCAACCAGGTCGGCCTGGGCTGCCTTGAGACTGCTCTTGCTGATATAGCTGCTATAGGCCGGCAGAGCGACGGCGGCCAGGATGGCGACCACGACGACGGTGACCATCAGTTCCACCAGGGTGAAACCGGACTGTGCTGAATTGTGTTTCATGGATGTTTGACCGATGTGTTCCGTGGACCCGTGGGCGGCGCGCATTATGCCACTATTGCGTAACGTTTCGGTGACCGTCCCCATTACCGTTGGGTAATCTTTTTACTGCGGCTGTCCTCTGGATTTCGAGGGTGGATTTCGCGCCCTTCACGGTTTTGTACTTCACTGGTTGGCAGTCGCCGACAGGCCTCTCCGCCAGGCCGGCCTACAACTACAAGATCGAGGGGACACCATGACGTTACCCAGCTACACCCGTGGCCCGCAGGACAAACCATTGCTCGCCATGACCATCGGCGCCGCCTTCGACCAGACCGTCGCGCGCTACGCCGAGCGCGAAGCGCTGGTGGTCCGTCACCAACACCTGCGCTACAGCTGGGCGCAACTGGCCGAACAGGTCGACCGCTGCGCCCGCGCGCTGCTGGCCATCGGCATGCAACCGGGCGAGCGCCTCGGCATCTGGGCGCCGAACTGCGCCGAGTGGTGCATCACCCAGTTCGCCAGCGCCAAGGTCGGCGTCATCCTGGTCAACATCAACCCGGCCTACCGCGTCAGCGAACTGGAGTACGCGCTCAAGCACGCCGGCTGCCGCTGGCTGATCTGCGCCGACGCGTTCAAGACCAGCGACTACCACGCCATGCTCGGCGAACTGCTACCGGAACTGGCCGACAGCACCCTGGGCCACTTGCACAGCCACCTGCTGCCGGAACTGCGCGGCGTCATCAGCCTGGGCCGCACCCCGGCCGCCGGCATGCTCGGCTGGGCCGAGTTGCTGGAACGGGCCGAGGCGGTGAGCGCCGAGCAATTGCGCGCCTGCAGTGCCCAATTGCAGTTCGACGAACCGATCAACATCCAGTACACCTCCGGCACCACCGGCTTCCCTAAGGGCGCGACCCTCAGCCACTACAACATCCTCAATAACGGCTACTTCGTCGGCGAAAGCCTGGGCCTGACCGAACACGACCGCCTGGTGATCCCGGTGCCGCTGTACCACTGCTTCGGCATGGTGATGGGCAACCTCGGCTGCCTGACCCACGGCAGCACCCTGATCTACCCGAGCGATGCCTTCGACCCGCTGACCGCCCTGCAAGCGGTGGCCGAAGAGCGCGCCACGGTGCTCTACGGCGTACCGACCATGTTCATCGCCGAACTGGATCACCCGCACCGCGCCGAGTTCGACCTGTCCACCCTGCGCACCGGCATCATGGCCGGCGCCACCTGCCCGATCGAAGTGATGAAACGGGTGATCGGCGAGATGCACATGGCCGAGGTACAGATTGCCTACGGCATGACCGAGACCAGCCCGGTCTCCACCCAGACCGCTGCGGATGACGACCTGGAACGCCGAGTGGCCAGCGTCGGCCGCACCCAGCCGCACCTGGAGAGCAAGATCATCGACGAGGCCGGGCGCATCGTGCCGCGCGGGGAGATCGGTGAACTGTGCACCCGTGGCTACAGCGTGATGCTCGGCTACTGGAACAACCCCGAAGCCACCGCCGAAGCCCTCGACGGCGCGCGCTGGATGCACACCGGTGATTTGGCAGTGATGGACGAGGCGGGGTACGTGAGCATCGTCGGGCGCAACAAGGACATGATCATTCGCGGCGGCGAGAACGTGTATCCGCGGGAGATCGAGGAGTTTCTGTTCCGGCATCCGGCGGTGGCGGATGTGCAGGTGATCGGGATCCCGGATGAGCGGTATGGGGAGGAGATTGTGGCGTGGGTGAAGTGTCATCCGGGGCATGACGCTGATGAAGAAGAGTTGAAGGTGTTCTGCAAGGGCAAGATTGCGCACTTCAAGGTGCCGAGGCATTTCCTGTTTGTGGAGGCGTTTCCGATGACGGTGACGGGGAAGGTGCAGAAGTTTCGGATGCGGGAGATCAGTTTGGAGCGGTTGGTGGGGGAGAGGGTGGGGTGAGGACTTTCTCCGATTTTTGTCCCGGCGGATGTCGTCGTTTTCGAGTGGATAGGTGGGAGGTTTTCCCTTCTCACCTATGGCTTGTCGGCGTCTCGTAATGAACAGAAATAGCTTTCAAAATGAACTTACTTTTCCTACGTGATTTAGGCGTGGGAGAATGTTGTGTGCGCCAATGACCGTGCCTACATTCTCAATGTCGCTGCAAATTCAGCGATATGGGTTTCGCAGCCCGTTTAGTTAGGCGCACAGCGCCGCGCAAGCGGCATTTTCATGTCTGCGTTATGGCGGGCTGTGCGCAGGAGGCTTATGCCTGCCGGGATCCTAACTAACCGGTCTGCGAACCTGCGTACAGTTCGCCACCCTTGTCTCGCAGCAAGTTCGTGGCGATCTCTCCCTCGGTATGAGTGTTAGGAGATTTACCATGGTTAAGAAGATCACCCCTGATCCACCTCCCAGCTCCGACGATCCTGTGAATCCAATACGGCCGGATGCGGCTCGTTTGCTTGATACCCTCGCGTTGACCCTCTCCAAAACCGTCAATCACGCTGACCCGCTCTGTCCTACGATTTTTGCTATCCAGCCTGGTGTCACGGCTCATGATGCGTTGAGCTACGTGTCGAAATTGCTGGAGGTTGCTGAGCTGAACGGTGATGAGATCAGCTTGCATGAAAATCCGGTGGAACGGACGTTGTTCTGGGGCATGTTGCATTCGGTGGAGGTGGCGAAGGCTGTGGTGGATGCGTTGCTTGAGGGGGCGCCGCCGCCGCTGGATGTTTGATTTATCAACGTAAGCATGAAGCCGCCTCATTAGGGCGGCTTCTTCGTCGCAACTGTCATAGGGCGTTTGCCAGTGACTTCTAACCTTCGCCGTTGACGTTTGTGAGCAGAAACTGCTGCAGCGCCGGATCGACCGCGTACAGCACAACCCCTCGACGAGCCCTTGTGAGAAGTACGTAATAGATGTTGCGAATGACTTGTTCGCGTACGGCAGGATCTGTTCGCATATTGCTTAGTCTCCTGTCCGCATTGCAGCTTGGGTCAATTTCGATTCGACCATTTCTCAGGACGATGTCCGGCCCAAGAATGACTCCCACATAGTCATACTCAAACCCTTGTACCGTATAAATGGCACCGACTTCCTCATGGTATCCGACGAGTTGATTCCACTCCTTGAATGCCATTTTCTGGTTCCAACGAGCCTGCCATGGCCCAATATGGATGTCTGTGCCGACCCCGGGAGTGCGCTCCGTCTGCCAGTGCCAGCAGTAACCCGCCACGATTCGGCCTGATGCATTGCCTTGGGCCTGCTCTCTCAGGTGGTCCTCCATGGCTTGGGGGGATTCAGCCAACTGCACTGAGAATTCCGGGACTGATGAATACGCCTGGGTTGCTGCGCCGAACACTAGGTCGTAGACCCAATCCACATAGCTGTTGGCACCACGACATCTCAACTGCTCGTCCAGTACATGGGTTATCACGTGGTAACCACGTGCATGGGCCATTTGCTGGATGTCATTGCTGCGGCAGTTCTCATCTGGACTGATCCACTGAGAATCATCGATGAAAAAGACAATGAGGTGCTTGTTGTCCATCAAGCCTGCGGCTGTTGCTTTTGTCAGGCGATGGGCTTCATCAACGACCAGATAAGGAGTGACCGCCCTGCCATTTACCGCGAAGTCCAAGCCTTTTATGCACTGGCCGATAGCGGCTGACTTGACGTAATACTTCGGATTCTTGCCCAGCTTCATGAGGTGCTGCACAAGCTTCATGGCAAGAACGGTTTTTCCGGTGCCGACCAATCCGTGGATGATTACGCAAGTGTTCGTCTGAACCTGTTGCACCAGTGGCGCAATCTTTTTGAAAGCATGCGTTTGCTGACCAGTCGCCTTGAAGAGGTCACTGCAATTGAGTTTTTCGCTGAAGTTCAGGATAAATGCGTCCGAGTACTTTCTCTGTGGCGAGGTCAGGTGCGCAAGTGCCTGTGTCGGACGCTTAAGTCGGGATAGCAGCAGCGCGGCATCCTGTTCTCCATGGTTTAGAGAGCGGAGCAAGGAACTGCTGACATGTGAGCTGAACTCATTGGCACGCAACACTTCCTCTTTCGGTTTTTCCTGGTAGTTATGAAGAAAAACCAGCGTGTTAATGATGGGTTTGAAGTCTCCGAAGTTGAGCGCATGTTCCAGCGCCGATCGGTAGATATTCACTTGCTCACAGGGGTGTTTGCTTGTGTAGGGCTCGGAGGCCGCGACTTCAAGCCAGGTCAGGCCGTGATTGGCGCGCAATTTCACGGAGCCTTGTGTCCATTGCTTCAACTCGATGACGATGATTTCCAGTCCCGATTCGCTCTCGCCTATCAGGATGCAATCGGCACGTTCAGAGCCAATCGGCATCGGGTACTCGATCAGGATATGACCTTGGAGTGGCGGTTGCTGTTGTAGGAGCAACTTGGCGAGTTCAGGAAGGGAGTTCCTCCAGGAGCGGGTTTCGGATGCCGATAGTTCCGAATCGGGAAATGTCAGGGCGAAGTCCTTGCACAGCCTTTCGATAAACTCCGGCTTTGCTGCTTCCAAGCAGAAGTCTTCGATCTTGAGGGTCGCAAGAGCCGCCATTGTCACCACCCCATGCCGAATTCATGACCCAGCGCCAATGCGTCAGGCGCACGAAGTTGGTGCCAGTCCAGATTGCTGGTTAATTGCTCAAGGGCTAGGCGGCTGGTTTCGAGGTGCTGGGAGGTGGCAGTAATGGTCACGAAGATTCCTGTGGTGTTGAGCAGGCGAGAAGGTGGTGGCCACCATTTCGCCTTTATTCCAGATGCTCGACACCATACTTCCTACAGGCAAGATGAGGAAGTGTGTACGAATTTTCGTTAATGATTGAAGGGGGAAGTCATTGGGCCCAAGGGGCCCAATGAGAGCTACTGCACTAGGCCAATAGTGGCTCGGAAAGAGCGGGAGCATTTGCCTTGCGCACGAGCAAGCGTTCGCGGAAGTACTGGGCCGTTTCTTCATCTGTGCAGTACAGGTAGCAACCCTTCATTCCGCGGGTCATCAGGGTCCTGTAGGTGTTCTTGATGATCAGGTCGAGTAGTTGCCGCATCTTGTCCGGCTCGGCTTTCATGAGTTTCTTGTAGCCGAAGACCGAGCGATCATTCTTGTCGCGTTGCTCCGGGACTGTAACCACGCTGCCATCCCGTATGATCATGTCGGGGCCGATGATCACGCCGATGTAGTCCACCTCCAGTCCCTGGCAGGTGTGGATGCAGCCCACCTGTTCGACAGAGTTCTGCGCGATGATCCACCGCTTCTCGTCTTCCTCCAGGTTCCACTGGCGACGGTAGTGCTCACCAATGACGATATCGTCTTCGGTTGCTCGCTTCTTGCTGTTCCAGGGCCAGCAGTAACCGGCGACAACGCGGGCCTTGTTGTTGCCGTTCTTGCTCTCGATCGCGGCATGCATGGCTTGCGGCGTGTCGAACACCTTGAACTCGTATTCGTCGGTATTGAGATGGTGGTTTGCTGTTTCTCGCACTTGAAGTACGTTATCGAGCCAGGCCAGGTAGCCATCCGAGCCGCTGCAACGGAATTGTGAGGTGAGGACGTATTCCTCGATTTCGGCACCGCGTGCCTTGGCAAACGCACGGATGGCGTCGCGATTGCCGATATCTTTCAGGGTGACGCGCTGGTCCTCGTCGATGAAGAAGATCGTGCAGCGCGCAGCGTTGATCAGCTCCTTGATCTGGTTGTCGCCTTTTTGGCCGTAGAGATCGCTTTTCTCGGTCAGGCGATGGGCTTCGTCTACCACCAGGAAATCGAATGTATCGGTGGGCGATTCCATGAACGAGCCAGAGCCGGTGAACAGCTGTGAAAAATGGCTGCGGGGCAGTGCGCCGGTCAGCTTACTTTCGTACACCTGCCGAGGGGCGGAGTTCTTCGAGACGTATTTTCCCACCAGTCCGCGACTAGTGAGGTTGACCAGCAGGTTGAGCGCCACCACGGATTTACCGGTGCCTGGCCCGCCCTCGATGATCACCACTTTCGGGCGCTCCGTTGAAGCGCTTGTCGCGGCGGCCATGCAGCTCTCATGGATCTCTTTCTGGTCGTCGATAAGGACGAACTCGGCCTGCTTCTTCAGCAGTTTGACCAGCGAGTCGGCTAGAGCCTTCGATGGGCGGATGGGGCTGGCCATCAGTTCATGTAGCACGCGCTTTTCATCGCCCTTGGCGATGTGCTGCTTTATGAACGCCCGCATACGGGCCAGTTCATCTTTGCCCTTCATGAACAGCGGGGCCTTGCTGATGTAGGCCTGGTAGTGAGGTCCGTCGATGACGTTATCTGGCATATAGTTATGCAGATAGGCGCAGGCATGCACTTGGATGCCGCCGGAATACACAGCCTCGTTGAATCCTTCCAGCAGCGAGGCGTACGACCACGCCTGATAGGACGGATGTACGGTTTCCCGGATCTTGCGACCTAGGAGGGTTTTGACAATGGCGTCCTTGAATGTGGCACTGGCTTCAGCCCATTGTTTCAGCTCAACCAGCACCACGTTTTGCTTGCCGCTGGCATCCATGCCGGTCAGGGTGATATCGATACGCTTTGAGGTCTGTGGGATGTGCAGCTCAATGGCCACGCCGATGTCATTGGGGATTTCTTCGTCGCGCAACACCCGTGACATGGCTCCGAGAGAATTCTTCCAGGCGTTCATTTCTGCGGCTGCGACGATTCGGCCGGTGGCTGACTCGAAACTACGGAGGATCACGTCCTCGATGTCGTCGTTATCGTTGTCTTTCTGAAACTGCTGTTTGGTCGCTTCGTAAACGATCAAGGTCCTTCTTCCTTACTGAAGCCGGGCAATCAGAGTTGGTCGTATTTCTTTGCGCTGTTCCGAGCCTTCTCGACCGGGTACTTCTCGCCGTTGAGTTGCAGCTTGCGTTGGGCCGCGGCGTTCAGATCGACGCCAAGCACCGAGGCCAGGCGCACCAGGTACATGAGCACGTCAGCCAGCTCTTCCTCGACGGCTTGGGCTGTTTCGGGCGTGCGAGCGGCGGACTTGGAGGCGTCTTCGGTCAGCCACTGGAAGATTTCGGTCAGTTCGCCGACTTCGCCGCTCAGGGCCATGACCAGGTTCTTGGGGGAGTGGAACTGGGCCCAGTTACGGTCGCTGGCGAATTTTTCGAGAGCTTGAGCGAGTCGGGTGGTCTCGACGAGCTGGGCAGAGGCGTGGGTGGGCGTGGTCACGGAGGTGTCCTGTGGTGTCGAGCAGGCAAGGCCGGGGGGGATTTAGTACGGATGCTCGATACCATACTTCCTACGGTTGATATGAGGAAGTGCGTGCGACATTTCTTTGGAGTGTGAGGGAAATTGTCGACTATGTTTCAGCATGACCTGCTTGAGCAAGGCTGGAAATGAAGAATTAAATTCGTCCCCATTTCCCCCATTTCCCCAACCTGATCATTTGCCAAGCATCGATAGCGCGAGGGATACCGGTGCCCAAACCGCGATAGGGGGAGAATGTGCACAGCATGGGAGGTGAGCGTCGGGTTACGACGGTTGGACAGGCCGAATTGAATTTTATCGGTATCGAGCACGTCAGGCAGGTGCCCAGAGCTGATCCGTTCGATGTGGTCGGCGAAGATCATGATCCGGATGGAGGCGTTGACAAAGTAGTCGCGGTGGATCAGTGCATTGACCAGCAGTTCTTCGAACACTTCTTCTGGCACTTCCAACTCGCCGAGGGTGTTGAAGCCCTGCTGGAGCTGCAGATGGTGCAGATGGTGCAGATTGCGTTTGATGAAGGCCAGGCTGCGTCGCTACTGCTCTTGCAGGTTGCCGTCGATGTTCTCGCTGTCGAGGTACTGGCGGTCATGCAGCACCTGGCGAAATGCAAACGCCAGAAACAACAAAACCCGAACAAGGCGGGTTTTGTTTGGTGGGCCGGGGTAATTTGAAACAAGTCGGTATCTATCGGTTTTTTCTGGTTAATAATTTATTGGTCAACTTGCTTGGAATACCAGTTGGAACGCTGCGTGGTCTGGATTCCGATGGACGGTGCTTTTTCCACCACGCCATTAATGAGTCGGCATCGAATCTATCAAGCAAATGGCCGTGTAAACACTAGCTATGGCTGGTGACCAACTGCTGATGATCATGGCCCCTGCGCGTACGATGCTCCACTCGTAGGTACAGAGGCTCCTAGCAAACGATTCCGTCAGTGACTGCTGTGTTGACTAAGTCGGCTCTTGAAGAATTGCGCAGTCTCTTTATCGGTGCAGTACAGGTAGCAACCCTTCATCCCGCGAGTCATCAAGGTTCGGTACGTATTTTTGATGATCAGGTCAGTTTCTTTTTTCGCCAGAGCAGGTTGCTCCTTCATCATTTTTTTCCAGCCGCGAATCGATTTATCGTGTTTGTCGCGCTCATTCGGGGATGTCACAACGTTGCCATCACGTACGACCAGGTCTGGCCCGATAATGACTCCGATATAGTCGACTTCCAGACCTTGGCAGGTATGAATGCAGCCAACCTGCTCGATGGAGTTCTCAGCGATGATCCAAAGGCTGCCATCCTGATCCAGGTTCCATTGTCGCGTGTAGTCACCGATGACGATATCGGCAGCGTTGGGGGCTTTCTTGCTCAACCAAGGCCAACAGTAGCCCGCGACTACGCGAGCCTTGTTTCCATGGTTTTTCTCGTCGATGGCGTCATGCAGCGCCTGAGGCGAGTCGAACACCTTGAACTCGTACTCCGAGGTGTCGAGCGTCGGATTTGCTGTCGAGCGAATGCCAAGGACGTCATCCAGCCATGCCATGTAACCGTCAGAACCACTGCAGCGGAACTGTGAAGACAGCACATATTCCTCGACCACAGCCCCCTTGGCTTTGGCAAAGGCGCGTATCGCCTGCTTGCTGCCTATGTCGCTCAGGGTCACACGTTGGTCTTCATCGATGAAGAAAATTGAGCATTTCGCTGATTCAATCAGCTCCTTGATCTGGTTTTCGCCAAGGTTCCCATAAAGCCCGCTTTTCTCATTCAGCCGGTGAGCTTCGTCCACGATAAGCGCATCGAATGTGTTGGGCTCAGTGTCGATGAACGCCCCAGAGCCTGAAAAGAAATTCGAGAAATGGCTGCGTTTGATGGTGCCAACCAGTTTGCTTTCGTAGACCTTGCGTGGGGCGGCATTCTTCGAGACATATTTGCTTAACAGCCTCAATTCTGTGAGCCTCACCAGCAAATTGATAGCCAGAACAGTTTTCCCGGTGCCCGGCCCCCCTTCAATGATCAGCACCTTTGGTGCCTGGTCCGAGGCTTCGCTTGCTGCCGCAAGCGCCGACTCAAAAATTGCTTTCTGATCGTCTATCAATACGAACTCTGGCTTGCCTGTCATCAGCCCTTCAAGGGCTTCGGCTAGCGCTTTGGACGGGCGGATTTTCCCATCGGACAGTTCGTAGAGAACCTCTTTGTTGTCGCCCTGAGCAATATGCTTTTTCAGGAAGCTTCTGAGTTTGGTGAGCTCGTCCGGCCCTTTCAGGAACAGTGGGGCTTTGCTGATGTGGGGCTCGTAGTGAGCTGAGTCGATGATGCCGTCGCTGACGTAGTTATGAAGGTAGGCACACGGACGGATCTCGATGCTTTTGTCATACACCGCCTCGTTGAAGCCCTCCAGCAGCGCGGCGTATGACCATACCTGATAGGACGGGTGAATGGTCTCAACGAGGCCGCCACCCAATGCCGTTTTGACGATGGCATCCTTGGTGGTGGCGTTGGCCTTGCTCCATTGCTTCAATTCGATCAAGACGGCTTTTTTTGCCTGATTTTCGTCGCGACCGGTGAGCAGAAAATCGATTCGCTTCGACGACTGCGGAATGTGTAACTCAATGGCCAGGCCCGCGTCGCTCGGCAGGCCTTCATCCCTAAGGACCTTGGCCATGTACGTTAGCGATCCTTGCCACGACCTGATTTCCGACCTGCCAACGGTCTTGCCGGTGGCCTCCTTGTAATGCCTGAGGATCACGTCCTCGATGTCATCGTTATCGTTGTCTTTTAGAAATTGCTGTTTGGTCGCAGCGTAAACGATCACGGGTTGTCCTTAGATTCGGGTTGATCAGAGTCGGTCGTACTTTTTGCTGCTGCTTTTGGCTTTATCCACGGGGTATTTCTGGCCGTTCGAGGCGAGTTTCCGTGTCACCGCTTCGTTGAGATCAACGCCGAGTACGCTGCTCAGGCGAACCAGGTACATTAGTACGTCCGCCAATTCGTCCTTGACGGCTTGGCCCATTTCGGGGCTTTTTGCGGCGGAGAGCGAATCGGCATCGCTCATCCATTGGAAAATCTCGCACAGCTCTCCTACCTCGCCAGTGAGAGCCAGGATGAGATTTTTGGGGGAGTGGAACTGTTGCCAGTCGCGATCATCTGCGAAACGCTGAAGGGATGCGGCAAGCTTCACTACGTCAACCAGTGTCGCGGATGAGCTGTCTGAGTCACTCACGGGGCTATCTCTTGGATATCAGTGGGGGGCAAGAAATGTGTAGGAAATCCGGCATTGGATTGTAAGGGTTTTCGCTGTTTGCGCAGGTTTTTTGTGTGTTTCTCTCACGCGCTGTCTGCCGGCCGAATTCCTTGCCAGCGTTCGCTATTTGCTTTGAGCGTGGCGAAGTGTGCCGTCAACAAACAGATCTTCCAGTGCCTGTCGGCGGGCGTAGCTCAGTTGGCCGCGACGACGATCGTGCCCACCGACCAGCGTCCTTTTCTTCACCCAGTTCGTTTGTTTGCAGATAGAGCAGCAGCGCTTTCCAATGGGGACTGACGCTGTCCAACTGCTGCCAGATTGCTGGGCGGAATCGAATCGGAGGCGCGTACGGTGGCACAGAGTTGTGCCCTTTGGTTTCTCGAGCGGGGGCGATGTCCACTTGGTAAGGGTGCAAGTTTTAGTTTGCGGATGTCTGATGTCGCCCAAGATAAGCGTCTGGCGGAGAGCGATGTAGAATCAAGAGTATCAGTGCTAGCGACTCGCCGTTCTCAAGTGGAGAACGTGGGATTTACAAAGACGTTAGTGCTCAGTTAAGCGTAGTGACATATCGACTGGGCGAAGACGCGATTATCGTCGCATATAGTCAACCGTATGGGCGCTTTCATAATTTACGTATCTTAGAGTGTGTTCTAGTCGCCCCTTAGTCATAGATCTAGGATCTAGTGAAAAAATGGGGCGACATCATTGGATTATTGCCGTCAAAAAATACCCTATTGAATATCTATGTACTTCCTTATTTCAAACTGAACAAGATCATCTTGCGACTTTATATACTTAGAAAATTCGCTATTGTATTTAACCTCGCCCAATTCACTTATTGAAATATTCCCCGTCTGCTTGTCACGTTCCAGTTTGTTAACCAAAGATCCGCTAATGCCCATTTTGACAAACTCGGCATTCATTTTTTTTGTGGTCCCGTAAATATGCAGGTTGTACTCATTTTCAGTAAGAAGGCGTAAGTCATACAGGGCTTTCACGTACTCATTTAAACTATAAGAAACAAAGTCACTTTCTATCTTGATTTTCACAAGTGCCAAGTTTACCAGTTCTTTGTCTGTTTTTTTTGATAGATCTATATATACATTATTTCCGTGCACGCCATCGACCCTATTTTTGGCTATCTCTCCATAGGAACTTCCAATGAAAAACTCTTTTCCACTATCAGTAAATTTAATGCTCTGAAAATACCCCACCGTTTCTGACAAATGGTCCTTAAGGTTCAAACGGTGTAGATTTCTCGTGAATAATTTGTAGAAGTCCCTGGCTTTTGGGTGCTGAAGGCGAAGAAACGCAGCGTCTGAAATCTGATTCTCAAGGGTCTTGATAAAAAACAAATGCACCTTATCGATTACGTCAGATGTGACCCACTCCTCGCTTGAAAAAATTGTGTCGAGACGCCCTTCAAGTAATCCAAAGACTGACTCAGGATTATAATATACGGATGAAATTCCTGACTCCATCAGAGTATGCTTTACCTTGCTAGACTCGACCCCATCACTGTATATCAGGAAATCCTCTTTGCTCCGAAGATATTCCAGTTTGCTAATTTTTTGCTCTAGATCATCTAAGCTTTCTTGATCGGTGCTCTCGCGTGCTATCTCCAAATCCTTAGTTATCCGGTCTAGGTCGAAATTCAGCAGTAGCGGGTTTTCTATCTTGTCTTTAAATGTACCGTTTTTCAGAAGTCTTATTTTGTTTTCCATTTTTCCACCTTTCCGGTTAAACTCGTCTGAGTTTACAAAGTGTATAGGTGGAAGAAGCCTTTCGAGAGATTTTCTGCTGTCGTCGAAAACTTCGTTAAGCCTATTTACCCTGCCAATCAGGTTGGTTAGTGATTTTCCATCTAGGTCGTAAGTATTAAGAATGTAAAGGTTGTCGATCGGTAGGTTGACTCCCTCAAGAATCACTGAGTTCGCGACCATGTACTTAAGTTCTTTGGTTTGCGAAAATTTGTGCTCCAAGTATTCTTTTATTAAGTCCGGGAGCTTTCCATGCAAATAGATCAATCCCTTTTTTATGTGGTCCACACAATAGAAATCGGTGTGAACGTTGTTCGAAATTGTTTGAGATAGGTCGTTGAGAGCTATTGATTCCATATAAGCCAGCTTCTGGCTTACAAGCATGGAAAGCTCTTCAACTTTTTTGGGTGCTCTGAGGTATAGGAAGTTTTTTTCTTTTTTATTCTTGATTATGTAATTAACGAAACTCGACTCGTTTTCTAAGTGATAAAATTCGTTCATGAATCTGTTGTAAGCGTGTTGCTCTCCATTTGTTTTTAATTCATATATGTCCGGCTCTTTGATATTGCTCGCAATGCGCCTCTCGAAAATTTTCTGGCTTTCATACGTTTTGAGGTTTTCAGTTTCAGAGATCAGTGGCGACAGGTAGTAGTTTATCGATTCCGGGTTTCGGAGCCTATTCCTACGTATCAGCCTTGTCAGCAGAATGCTTCTTGCGTCCATTTCGAAGAGGTTGTGGGCCTCATCAATCACCAGCAGGTCAAAAGATATACTGGTATTTTTTAAAAGTCTAAGGGCGCGTTCTTGAGTAAATATGGAAATAAAATCCCCTGCGCCATCATACATTTCATCATGGAATATAATGTGGCGAAGCGGGAAATTTGCTTTGATTAGTTTGTAAGTTTGAATTAGAAGTGACTTTGTTGGGACGATGATTGCGGTTGTCTTGGGATTCCTTGATTTTATTATGTCAACAATTAATGTGCTTTTCCCAAATGAGGTTGGTGCAATGTAACAGTTTTCCTTGCTATTGCTGTCAATTATGTGCTCCCGATATTTTTTCTGCTCGTAGGTTTCGGTTATATCATTGTTCAGGAATTTCTCTAGCTGGTACTCTAAGGTGAAATTTGTGCTGGTTAAGTTTTCCGTTAATTTGTTTTTTGATATGTATTGCGCTATCGGATAGATCCCGAAGTTCGAGCTTGCGTCTAATAGTGGCTGATAATAATTGTTGTTTATTGCGCACTTCAAGGTTATGTAGTATGCAATTTCAAAGTAGGTTGATTTTCTTTTGTCGCCACTGTATTCGTTAAAAAATATAATTGCACAGCTTAGGATAAACTCGAGCTCTCTATCATCAAGCTGAATATTTAGAGATGTCTTTTTCATGACTTCTGAGAATAATTTGTTGTTCTTGAGCCAAGTCAGGCTAATTGCCATTTTACTTCTCCAGGTATTTGATAAAGCTATCTAAGCTCGATTTTGTCAAGCACATAGCTTTGATCGTTTTTCCGTTAAATCCCAGTACGAAGCTATTATCAGTTAAGATTTCAGAGCTCGCTGTTGAATCCCATGACCCATTTAAAAAAATAGTTGAGTAAGTAATAATGTTGAATTCTGTTATCTTACTAAAGGTGCCTTTGTCGAACATGTCCTGAAGAAGTTTTATTTTCTTTCTAATTGATTTTTCCGTCCCTACATCTATGTGGGAAGCATGATTGTAGGCATTCTTCCATGGATTATTTTTACCTTTCTCGCTTTTCCCGGAAACGTACTTTTCTAAGTCGGAATAGGCATGTTTTAGCTTGTCTTTGTGACTGATTTTTTTACTAGAAATGGAACCGGATTTGCTTTCGAGTAGATAGGTTTCCGCGTCCTTAGAGAAAAAGCCATCAAACCCTTTTTTTATTGAGCCTTCTTCTAGATTGAAGAATAGAAATTCCTGTTTGTATCCGGCTGTTCTTAAATATAAGTGCGCAAAGAGCTCTGCGGCTGCTCCCATACGAGTTTTTTCATCTTTATCTTCAAGAAATTTCCTAAGTCTTAGTTTAACTAAATCTAATTCACTATCGGAGCTTCCTTCACATATTGATACCAAGAAATCATCAAGGCATTTGGTTATCTTGGTGTCTAAGGACTCTATGTTAAAGACATGTAGTTCGTGCGTTGGGGATATTAGCTTTATTTCAACTGGAAGCATTTTTTTAGTCCAGGTTTGCGAGCTATGTAATAAAGGTAACGCTGCCATGCCCCAGGTCGCTCCACCAAATTGGTGGATTTGCTTGGTGCTGCCAGACGTATCGATAGTGAGGTAGTGCAGGTAGCGATAGGTGCGCCGGACCAGCTTTCGGGCGAGCCGCCGCGTCGAATATTTGTCGTGATAGTCTTGGGCTAGCGGATTGAGCCGGGCAACCGGCAACGTCCGGCTTGGCTTACCCACTGTTTGGGGGATGATAGGGGGCAAGTCCATTTTTCAACCTTTTAGAAATCCTTATCCATCCACAATCTACCGAAATTTCAACTGATGGTACGATAGAGTTGCGTAGTGCTGAGACGTCGCTGCGGCCTCGTTGAGATTTAACCCGGGCGCTCAGGCTGTACCAATGGTGCAACAGCGTAAAACTATCTCTTCTATAGATATTCTAAACTTTAGAGTAAATTTAATAGTTATACATGTTTGACTTTGGATTCATGACGCCTTCAACGCCCATATCAGATAACCCTTTTTTCAATGCTTGATATATGAAAAAGAAGCTTGGAAGTTGTAGTCTTTTCTTTCCGTCTACTTTCTGTTTGCGCAATGTGGACGCGATATCTTTTTTGCGTATGTTGAACGGGCTTGAATGGCTTCTATTATAACCGTGTTTAGAAAGAAGGCTTTTGCGGAGCTTAATAGATTTGAAAACTGCTAATACCAGCCATGTATCGAGCTGGCGTAGTTGTGATTCGTCATTGAGGAGCGGATAGAAGCTCATTGTACCTTTAAAGAAAATTCGATTGCTGGCGCCATTGATATAGTTAGATATCATTTCATCAGTCAAATCTCCGTAAAGAAATCTTCTTATTTCGGAAATTGCTCGTAACAGATCAGCGTCTTTGTTATTTGCGGGGATGCTCACGGATCTAAGGGTGGAAGGCTTAAGCGGTTGGATTAGGTGCTTGTACAATATATAGCTTATTTCTTTTTTGATATGTGCTACGGATTTGTCTTTTATTGATATTTTCTCTTTGGATAGTTTGTATCCTAAGAAGTCTACAGAATCTTTACATTGTGCGAATTCGCTTTTATGATCTTTAGGGCACAACAAACTTATGCCCTCAGATTTTTCCAAGTTTATCGCGACGCCAGTCTCAGCCGAAAACTTATAAACAATCTCATAGGCTACGTTGATTTTTTGGTAATCATTTGCCCAAATAATCGTGTCGTCTGCATATCGAGCGAATCTTAATCCCGCGAGCTCAAGCTTCTTGTCAAGCTGCCAGCAGACTAGATTCGCTAAGAATAAGGATATTGACGTGCCCTGTGGTATGCCTTTGCCGGATGCCCCTAAAAAAGCCCTTATTACTTTTCGTTCGCTTTCGCTGATTGAAAATCCGTTTTGGTCAAACTGCTGAAATAGATAGTCGTGACGAATGTTATCGAAAAACTTTGAAAAGTCGAACTCTGCAACAAATATCCTAGGAACTTGACCTAGTTCAAGTGATATGTCTTGAATTGCAAAGTGAGCATTACGGTCATCTCTATAAGCGTAAGCAAACGAGCTTAACCTATGTTTATTCTTCTTCAGTAATTGGTGATAAAATAAAGCTGATACCGCAGCATCTGGAATTTGATAAATTGATACTGTGCGATACCCGCCAGATGGCTTGCGAACGTTCATATGTGTAGGCGGATTTGGGATGTAGGTACCCAAAAGTATTTTTCGCGATATTGAGTGCGCGATTTTCTTGCGATTTTTATTTACGTAAAACGGGTTGAATTTTTTATCCACGCTCCATTGTGGTGGCAAGGTGACAAGTTTTTCTCCTGGGTCCAACAATCTTCTAGATCTACGCTCATATTCTAAGTCAACCGAGTTGTGGTAAGCGTGATGACGATCACTTAGCTTTTCCGCCTCAGCTTGGATAAATTTGAGGAGTTGCTTTTCTAATATCATAGATCCCTCTAGATCAAAAAAAAGCCCAACACGAATGCTGAGCTTTTTCCCACGGATGCAACCACGCAAAAATAAATCGCTAAATCCAGCAGTTTCGAGGCTTTCTCTACTTCTGCTGCACATCTCTCTGATAGCTAAATCCAGAGCTTTAGGGCACCCGCTCACCCCCAAGAGGCATGCGTCGATTCTGGCATTAGTTTGAGATAAGAGTCAACATGCCATCATGTTGTGGCGGGTAGATCACCTACGTTTTGAAGACTCCTCAACGCACCGGTGCTGACAGAGTTCTTCCGTTGACGGGGGGCCGCTTCTAGCCGTGTTCCGACCCTCGGCTCAGTAGGTGAGCAACCATAATTTTCCCAGTCTAGAAATGAGCAACCGTGCGGTCAGTAAGTAGTAATAGCGTGTCGCGCCACTGCGCTGCTTCAGGTGATGATTGAGAAACCAGGCAAGGTGTTTCCTCTGCCAAGCCCACGGATTGTCGCATTGCCATCGCTCAGCGATTGCGGATTGGATCACCTTCGCCTGACGCAGATGGCGTTGGCGCGTAGCGCATGATCCCGTCAAAACACCCGACAAGAACAGCTCCATATCAAAGGGCCTGGTCATGTTCTTCCCCCGATGTACGCCGCTACCACCTCAACACGGCCATGCCCCAACTCATAGCTAACTTGCTTTCGGGCTTCTTGATCGAGCTGTCGATTTATTCGATAGCACATACCGCCGTTCACCGGCGCGGGATGATGGGTAATTTGTTCGTAGCGTTCGCAGGCATAGGCCGCCCTCAATTCATGGAAGCCTTTGAGGTACTGCGTACGGAGGATGTCTCGTACGGGCCGGACGACTCCCTGCAAGAAGTCGGAGTAACTTTCGCTCGCTGCAAGCAGGTTGCGGCTACCCTTGGGCGAGAACAGCTCGCAAAACTTCAGGGCGTCACGGATACGATCATCTACCGTAATCCAGCGTGGCGCCGACGCACCAGAGCGGCCTCCTTTGGTGCCGTCCTGGATGTTGATCTTCCCGTGTTGCTCGCACTCACGGATAAGCCGCGGCAGGTCGGCCAAGATGGCCTCACGCAAGCGCATGCCGGTGGCTCGCGCCAACAAGACGATCGCTGCGACCCGTCTCTGGTCAAGACTGCAAAGCGCATCGACGATTTGCTTAACCTGTTCGCGGTCTTGGCCCTGCGGCACCGACTGTCGAACCCCGGTGCGCTGCATAGCCAGCGCCTTGCTCGGGCTTGGCAACTTCACGCACTGATCACCACGAAGCGCCGCCATAGTCCTGTTAACGCTGGATAGTCGGTTTTGTGCGGTGCTGACGGCGAGATCACCGCGGCTAACCATGTCGCGCAGATACGCCGCATAGTCGGCCAGCACCTCCCGATCAATAAGCCGCGCATCATTGAGACCGGGCCCTTGTTCGGAGCGGCACCACTTCACGAATGCCTGCCACCGATCACAGTGTGCCCTCACCGTGCCGTAGTGACCGCCGCCGAACATGTCTTTGAGCGCCTGCGGACCTGCGTAGCTCAATTGCCTGCCGTAGCCGAAATTACGGCCATCGCGTCTACCTACCAATGCCATGTCGGTCACCTCATCAGCCGCTCTCCGATCCTCGCCCCACGTCATCCCGCCAAGAATGCTGAGTGTTATCAGGGATCAAGGCCCCTGCGACCTGTGGGGATGTCCTCTAACGCGGGACTGGCGGCTCCTTACGACCGGGAGCAAGGGCATCTCATGATCTGGCCTCCTCAACACCATTACCGGTGGGCGGGTGGAGGCTGCATTGGCTGACGAGACCAGCGCCTGAAGATCCTGAGCCGGGTGTACGCAGCGGTGCGATGACCGGGGCATGCCTGACTGTCAGTCAGGTGCAGTCCATTCCTGGTCTGCGGCACCATCATCTGCAGTGCTGTTGCTGGTGACATCGGCGTTTGTCACGCCGATTGTCACGAGGGGGATTGCCGCAAAGCCATGTGCGATCAGGGCTGCAGCAATGGTAAAAGTGCCCGTCTCTTTCCGAAGAAAGAGACGGGCACAGGTTGGCGCAACATTCGGCCAATCGGATAGGTTGCTGCAGGGCAGCGAGGTACGGTGTAGCTGGCGCACGAGCGCTATATGTGTAAGAGCATCCATCACATGGGTAGTGACCGGGCGAGCTGCCGGATGCGAATCGCCCTTGGGGAGAACCACCGCGGGAGCGGCGTGACCTTTAAGGTTCGGGTCACCTGGGGTGCTGTCATCGACAGCCTTTGCACGACCAGTTCTACGCCTGTGGATAAACCCGGTCAAGGGCCGAAATTCAGCGCTCTTGGTGACGTGAAAAGCCGTTATCCACCGGTGGAATTCCGTGGTAAATCCCGGACAACGTCGTGGCTTTTAGCTCTTCAAAATGAGGTCCATCCAAACAGGGCGGCTTTGCAGCCCTGTTTGGATGGACCCGCGCTGAGAAGCGGATAAGCGAGGCTGCTTGCCCCGAATCTTGAACGTTCAGTTGTTGCCGCAATTCTTGCGCCTGCACAGCGCTAGCGAATCGGCACCACGTTCTTGTCTCTGACTTGGCCGTACGCTGAAGCGAGCAGGCTGCCGGTGGCGGCTTTCTGGATGTACTCACTCCACCAGGCCATCATCGGCCGCCGTCGCTCGATGTAGTCGGCTCGGTTGTAGGCACTGCGCACATCATCCTTGTCGACGTGCGCCAGGGCGACCTCAATGAGTTCCGGGTCCCAGCCATGCTCATTCAAGATGGTGCTGGCCATCGAGCGCATGCCGTGGCTGACCAACCGATCCTGGAAGCCCATGCGTTTCAACGCCATGTTGGCGGTTTGGCTATTGGCGTGGGTGCGCGGATTTCTGTCTGCTGGGAAGACGTATTCGCGATGGCCGCTGTGAGTCTTCAGTGACTCCAACAGTGCGACAGCGTGATCGCTCAACGGGATGCTATGCGGGCGGCGCTTCTTCATCCGCTCAGGAGGGATAGTCCAGACACGCCTTTCAAAGTCGATGTCTGCCCAGCGAGTGGTCGCCGCCTCTGCGGGGCGAGTCATCGTGTGTAACTGCCATTCGATCAGGCAGCGGGTCGTACGTTTGATACTGGCGTTCGCGATCTCCAGCATGAGCTCGGGAAGTTCTTCGGGTGGAAGCGCGGCCATGTTCTCTTTCTTGGGCTTCTTGAATACTGCCCTGATGCCGGTGAGTGGGTTGGCGAAGACCAGGCCGGAGTTGACGCCGTAGGTCATGATCTCGTTTAACCGCTGGCTGAGACGCTTGACCGTCTCCAGGCTGCCTTTCGCTTCGATTGGGCGAAGCAGTCCGATCACCATCGGCGCGGTGATTTTCGCGAGTGGGGTCGTCTTCAAATCGGGGAGCACGTGCAGCGTGAGCGACCGCCAGATGTCCTCGGCGTAAGCAGGAGTGACCGAGTCTTTCTTGAGCTCGAACCAGGCGGTGGCCACGTTCTCGAAGGTGTGTTCCGTTTCTGCGCGCTTGGCTTCATTCAGCGTATTGCGCCGCACCTTCGGATCGATGCCTTGGGCAAGCAGCTCGCGCGCATCGACTGCCAGCTTACGTGCGTTCGCCAGCGACAGTTCGGGATAGGTCCCGAAGCCGATGTTGATGCGCTTCTTGGTCACCGGGTCGCGGTAGTTGAAATTCCACAGCAACGAGCCGTTGCTGCGTACTCGGAGCTGCAAACCGTCACCGTCAGTGAGGACGTAATCCTTGGACGCGGGTTTGACTCCCTTGAGCTGTCGATCGGAGAGACGGAGGTTTTGAGCAGGCATGAGTTTCTCCTCAGGCACTGATTCGGTATTCCAAAGATTAGCATCGGGTGAGCTGGAATACCGTATGGAATACCCCAACCGCTGGAACTCAAAAACTCTCAAAAGACCGTAAAAGCGCTGGAGGCCGCGTGTTTACTGAGTCGCAGGCACAAAAAAAGACGCCCTTGGACGTCTTTTTTTGATCATTTGGTGGAGCCGGGGGGATTTGAACCCCCGTCCGCCAGTACTCCGCTGTCGGTCCTACATGCGTAGCCGTGTCTATTGAGTTAACCCTCAGCGACCCGACGGGCAGGGTGCTTTGGGCGAGTTGTGTAAGTTTTAGCCGCTTCGTCCACAACGTACTGCACGGCGATTCTGTTCTATATGACAATCATTTTGGGTTTACAGACATCCCCTGATGATTGCTGGACCCGAAGGTACCAGGAGTGCATGTCAGCTGCAATTAAGCAGCGAGAGCAGCACCGTATTGGTCGTCATTGGCAACTATAGGAAGTTGCAACAGTGGATTTACGAGTTCTGTTACCAACTCGGCATGCACCTAAAGTTTCGCAACCGGCGTCGAATCCAAAACGGCCCCGAACCTGCTGTGCTTTCCAGCAGGTAGGTTCAGTGTACGCCAACGTGGCTCGAAAGGCCATCCCAAAGCGTGGCGTGCGGTTTTTTGACTAACCGCCTTTCTGGCTGTTCTGGATTTGCTGGATCGCGCGTTGGGTGATGGAGATGCAGTTCCTGGTGCCTTCCTGTGTGTTTTGCGCCTGGGCCGCCCTGGCCTGCTGGACGCTGTTCTCGATCTCGCCCTGGAGGTCGGCGGCGATGATAGTGGTCTTGGCGCTGCTGATGGTTTGCAGGTTGCTGGCGCACAGGTCTTTTTCGCCGTCGGCGAAGGCCGGTGCGGCAAGCAGTGCGGTGACAACGAACAGGCCGGGCAGTATGGAACGTTTCATGGGGATCTCCTTGAACCTGGGTTCAGGCAGCGAGGTTGCCGAAGCGGCAGATGGGGCCCGGTTGGTGGGACTTGCTTAATAGACTGCACGGGGTGTGCAAGGTTCTGTTTTTGTTGAGAGCGGTTGGGGACTACAGGAGCGGCCGGCCGATGCTCGGTTGCCCGCGAAGGCGTCCTCAAAATCGCCAAAAGCTTCGCGGGCAAGCCACGCTCCTACAGTTGGGCGTTGGTGTTCAGTTGGGCGGTGGGGTTTTGAGAGGTTTGGCTTGGGTGACGCGGTCGACCAGGTAGACCAGGCCGTGGTAGTCGATGTCGCCGTGCTGGCTCAGGCCGATTTCGCAGGTGCGGCTGGTGGAGATGCCTTCTTCGCAGTGCTGCACGGCATCCTTGAGCGTGCGCAGCGAGTGGGCGTTCAGCTCCGGGGTGGTGAAGCCCTTGTCGCCAGCGAAGCCACAGCAGTGGATGCCTTCGGGGATCACCACGGTGTTGCTGCAACGCCGCGCCAGGTCGATCAGCGCCTGGCTTTCGCCCAGGTGCTGGGTGCTGCAGGTCACGTGCACGGCAATTGGTGCGTCCTGCGGGGTGAAGGTCAACTTATCCATAAGGTGTGTGCGAATGAAACGCACCGGGTCGTAGAGGTCGAGGCGGCTGTCGCCCAGGTCCTGGACCAGGCGCAGGGTGCAGGGGCTGGTGTCGCAGTAGATCGGATCAAGGCCACCGCGGCTGGCGTGCAGCAGTGCGCCGATCAGTTCCTGGCGCTTGTGTTCGGCCTGCTCGACGTAACCCTTGGAGGCGAATGGCTGGCCGCAGCACAGTTGGTCGGTGTTGTCCGGGAAGACCACCTGGTAGCCGGCCTTTTCCAGCAACGCGCGGGTCTTGTCGAGCAGTGACATCTGTTCCTTGTCGCCGGCCGCCGGGCCCATCACCCGCGAGACGCAGGCGGCCAGGTAGACCACGCGTGGGCGTTCATCGGTGACAGCCGGGCTGAAGCGCACCGCGCGTTCGGGTTGTGGCATGGCGTTGGTCCACTGGGGCAAGCGACCTTTGGACAGCCGCGTCAGCCCTGCCGACAGCCGAGCCAGGCGTGGCGCGCCGAGCAGCATGCGGGCGCCATTGGCGACATGCAGGGTGAAACGGACGCCCTGCAAGGTGCTGGCGAAGTTCGTGGCCAGCCAGTCGGCGCGCTTCACGTGGGTGGCTTCGCGGCCGCGCAGCTTTTTCACCAGTTCGCCGGTGTTGATGCCCACCGGGCAGCGCTGGGCGCACAGGCCGGTGGCGGCGCAGGTGTCGATGCCCTGGTAGTGGTAGGCGGCCTCCAGTTCGCTGGTGTCGACGCCGGCGCGTTTTTTCGCCTGGATGTCGCGCCAGATGACGATGCGTTGGCGTGGGCTGAGGGTCAGTCCCTTGGAGGGGCAGACCGGTTCGCAGAAGCCGCACTCGATGCACTTGTCGATGATTTCGTCGGCGGCCGGCAGCGGCTTGAGGTGCTTGAGGTGGATCTGCGGATCGTCGCTGAGCACCACGTCCGGGTTGAGAATACCTTGAGGGTCGAGCAGGCGTTTGATGGCCCACATCAGTTGGTAGGCGTCGCTGCCCCATTCCTTTTCGACGAAGGGCGCCATGTTACGCCCGGTGCCGTGCTCGGCCTTGAGCGAGCCGCCGAACTCCACGGCCACCAGGTGCGCCACGTCATCCATGAACGCCTGATAACGGGCGACTTCGGCGGCGCTGTTGAAGCCTTGGGTGAAGACGAAGTGCAGGTTGCCTTCCAGGGCATGGCCGAACAGGATCGCTTCGTCGTAGTGGTGCTTGTCGAACAGCTCGATCAGGCGGTTGACGCCGATGGCCAGTTGTTCGACCGGGAAGGTCACGTCCTCGATGATCACCGTGGTGCCGGTCTGGCGCACGGCGCCGACCGCTGGAAAGGTGTCCTTGCGGATCGCCCAGAGCTTGGCGTTTTCCGTCGGATCTTCGGTGAAGTCGACTTGTTTTTCCACCGGGAAGCGGGCCAGCGAGGCCATGATCTGCGCCCGTTGTTCATGCAGCAGCGACGAGCTGGCGGCGCGTGATTCAATCAGCAGGGCACAGGCGTTGTCCGACAGTTCGCGAACGAAGGCCGGCATGCCGGGTTTGTCCTGTACCGAGCGCAGGCTGCGGCGGTCGAGCAGTTCGACGGCGGACACCGGTTGGCGCTTGAGCACGGTGACGGCGGTGCAGCAGGTTTCCACGTCGGGGAAGACGATCAGCGCCGAGGCCTTGTGCGGGTGGTCGATCACGGTGTTGTAAGTGACGGCGCTGATGAAGCCGAGGGTGCCTTCGGAGCCGACCAGCAGGTGGCTGAGGATATCCAGCGGCTCGTCGAAATCCACCAGGGCGTTGAGGGACAGGCCGGTGGTGTTTTTCAGGCGGTACTTGTGGCGGATCTTCGTCGCCAGTTCGCTGTTGGCGCGGGTTTCGCGGGCGAGGGTCGCCAGTTGCTCGAGCAGTTCGCCATGGCTCTGGCGGAAGGTGGCGACGCTGGTCGGGTCTTCGGTGTCCAGGCGGCTGCCGTCGGCCAGCACCAGGCGGATCCCGGCCAGGGTGTGGTAGGTGTTCTGCGCGGTACCGCAACACATGCCGCTGGCGTTGTTGGCGACGATGCCGCCGATCTTGCAGGCGTTGATCGAGGCCGGGTCCGGTCCGATCTTGCGACCGAACGGAGCCAGCCAGGCGTTGGCCTGGGCGCCGATCACCCCGGGTTGCAGGCGGATCTGCTGGCCCTGCTGGCGAATCTCGCGGCCGTTCCACTGGTCGCCGAGGACGATCAGCACCGAGTCGCTGATGGCCTGACCGGACAGGCTCGTGCCGGCGGCGCGAAAGGTCACCGGAACCTGGTCGCGGCCGGCCAACTGCAGCAGTGCGACCACTTCGTCTTCGGATTCGACGCGGATCACCAGTTGCGGGATCAGCCGGTAGAAGCTGGCGTCGGTGCCGAAGGCCAGGGTCGAGAGCGCATCGTCAAAGCGCCGTTCGCGGGGAATCAGTTGTTCTACCGAGCGGAGGAACGGGGTGGGCAGGCTCATGCAAACTCCTCACGAGGCCGTGGCATCTGGCGTGCCCTGGGCGGCCCCATTCAATCAGGCGGTAAGTCGTGCGGGCGCGGCTCAGGCGCCCAGTTCACGGACCAGCGAATCACGGTTGATCTCGCTGATGGATTTGGCGCCGGTGAGCACCATGGCAACGCGCATTTCCTTCTCGAACAGTTCCAGCAGGTTTTTCACGCCTGCTTCGCCGGCGGTGGCAAGGGCATAGAGGAACGCGCGGCCGATCAGCACGGTGTCGGCGCCGAGGGCGATCATGCGGACCACATCGAGGCCGCTGCGGATGCCGGAGTCGGCGAGGATCTTCAAATCACCCTTCACCGCGTCGGCGATGGCCGGCAGCGCGCGGGCGCTGGACAGCACGCCATCGAGCTGGCGTCCGCCGTGGTTGGAGACGACGATACCGTCGGCTCCGAATTTCACGGCGTCCTTGGCGTCCTGTGGGTCGAGGATGCCCTTGATGACCATCGGGCCGTCCCAGAATTCGCGGATCCACTCCAGGTCTTTCCAGGAAATCGACGGGTCGAAGTTGGCGCCCAGCCAGCCAATGTAGTCGGCGAGGCCCGTCGGGTTGCCGCGATAGCGGGAGATGTTGCCCAGGTCATGGGGCTTGCCCAGCAGGCCGACGTCCAGGGCCCAGCGCGGGTGGGTCATGGCTTGCCACATCCGCCGCAGCGGGGCGTTCGGGCCGCTCATGCCGGAGTGGGCGTCGCGGTAGCGGGCGCCGGGTACCGGCATGTCCACGGTGAATACCAGGGTGGTCACGCCAGCAGCCTTGGCCCGTTCCAGGGCGTTGCGCATGAAGCCGCGATCTTTCAGGACATAGAGTTGGAACCACATCGGCCGGTCGATGGCCGGGGCCACTTCCTCGATCGGACACACCGACACCGTCGACATCGTGAACGGAATACCGTGGGCGGCGGCTGCGCGGGCGGCCTGGACTTCACCGCGGCGGGCGTACATGCCGGTCAGGCCGACCGGGGCCAGGGCCACCGGCATGCTCAGGGTTTCGTTGAACAGCCGGGTTTCCAGGCTCAGTTCGGACATGTTCTTCAGCACGCGCTGGCGCAGGGCGATGCTGGCCAGGTCCTCGACGTTATGGCGCAGGGTGTGCTCGGCGTAGGCACCGCCGTCGGCATAGTGGAACAGGAACGGTGGCAGCTTGCGTTGGGCGGCTGCGCGGTAGTCGGTAGAGGCAGAAATGATCATGGGAACTCGCAGCTTTGGTTGACTGGGAACGGTTGCCGGGGCCGTTTACGGACCCCGGCGCTCTCGTATCAGCGCATCACGTTAATGCACCAGCATGCCGGTGAACACGTAGGCCTGGGCCAGGGTGATCAGGCCGACGATGGTAGCGAAGAACAGACTGTGCTTGAGCGTGAAGCGGAACAGGTCGGATTCCTTGCCCACCAGTCCGGTGGCGGCGCAGGCCACGGCGATCGATTGTGGCGAGATCATCTTGCCGGTCACGCCGCCGCTGGTATTGGCCGCGACCAGCAGGGTGTCGTTGACGCCGATCTGGTGTGCGGTGGTGGCCTGCAGCGAGCTGAACAGGGCGTTCGACGAGGTGTCCGAACCGGTCAGGAACACGCCCAGCCAGCCGAGGAACGGCGAGAAGAACGGAAACGCAGCGCCGGTAGCCGCGAGCACCAGGGCCATGGTCGAGGACATGCCCGAGTAGTTGGTGACGAAGGCGAAGGCCAGCACCATGCCGATGGACAGGATTGGCCAGCGCAGTTCGTAGAGCGTCTCTTTAAAAGTGGTCAGACCAGTTTTTGCATTGATCTTGAGGACCAGCATCGAGATCAGCGCGGAGAAGAAGATCGCCGTGCCGGTGGCGGAGATCGGGTCGAGCTTGAACACGGCCGGGATGGCGGTCGGGTTGGCGACGATCGGCGCGGTCTTGATCACCAGTTGATCCAGGTGCGGGATGGCGAAGTTGAACACGCTGCTGTACATCGCGCCGCCAGTGGCGAACATCGCCTTGAACGACTTGAGGGTCCAGATGGTCACCAGCACGGTGAGGATCAGGAACGGTGACCAGGCCTTGAAAATCTGCCCCAGGCTGTAGGGCGATGCCTGGGCGCTACGTGGCTGGCCGAAGCCGCCGACGCTGGCGGTGATCGCGGCACCGGCGGTGACGCCAGCGATTTGTGCACCGGCACTACGGCGCGGCTGCCAGACTTTCAGGAACAGGGTCAGGCAGATCAGGCTGGCCAGCGCCGAGGTGATGTCCGGCAGTTCCGGACCGATGAAGTTCGAGGTGAAGTACTGGGTGATGGCGAAGCTCAGGCCCGCGACCAGTGCGGCCGGCCAGGTTTCCCGTACGCCGCGCAGGCCGTCCATCATGAACACCAGCCAGAATGGCACGAACAGCGACAGCAGCGGCAGTTGGCGACCGGTCATGGCGCCGATCTTGAATGCGTCGATGCCGGTGACCTGGCCCGCGACGATGATCGGAATGCCCAGGGCGCCGAACGCCACGGGGGCGGTGTTGGCGATCAGGCACAAGCCAGCGGCGTACAGCGGATTGAAGCCCAGGCCCACCAGCAGCGCAGCGGTGATTGCCACGGGGGCGCCGAAGCCGGCGGCACCTTCGAGGAAGGCGCCGAAACAGAAGCCGATCAGCAGCACCTGCAAGCGTTGGTCGTCGGTAATCGACAGTACCGAGCTGCGGATGATTTCGAACTGACCGCTCTTGACCGTCAGTTTGTAGAGGAACACTGCGGCCACGATGATCCAGGCAATCGGCCAGAGGCCATAAGCGAAGCCGTAGCCTGCTGCTGCCAGTGCCATGTCCACCGGCATCTTGAAAGCGAAGATCGCCACCAGGATCGCCAGCGCCAGAGTGATGCTGCCCGCCACGTGCCCTTTGAGGCGGAACACCGCCAGGGCCAGGAAGAAGAACACGATGGGAATAACGGCCGCGAGAGCGGACAGGCCAAGGCTGCCGAGTGGGCTGTAGAGCTGTTGCCAAGTTTGCATATGGGGTGGCCCCTAATTGTTGTTGGTCAGGCGCTGATGAGCTGATTTGGATAATTGGTAATACCAATTTACAATCGCTGTGGGCTAGGTTAAAAGCCTTGTAGGGGGTGTGTCAATTTGCCGCCCTGAAACTTTCGTCGCAGAGGGGCTCGGGAAAGCGGCTGATCAGGTGATTTATGCGCTGTCTGGTGGGTGCTGGCGCGGCGCCAATAGGCCAGAATAGGCGGCCCCGGCAAGGGTTCGGGAGCGTGAGGAGTAAGTGATGGGGTTTGATCAGATTCGTCAGCGCCGTTTGTCTGACGATATTATCGAGCGGCTCGAGGGGATGATTCTCGAAGGCACGCTCAAACCCGGTGAGCGCCTGCCGGCCGAGCGTGCGCTGGCCGAGCAGTTTGGCGTCTCGCGTCCGTCGTTGCGCGAGGCTATCCAGAAGCTGGTGGCCAAGGGGTTGCTGGTCAGCCGGCAGGGCGGTGGCAACTATGTGGTGGAGACGCTGGGCTCGACGTTCAGCGATCCTTTGTTGCACCTGCTGGAAAACAATCCGGAAGCTCAACGTGATCTGCTGGAGTTTCGGCATACGTTGGAGGCGTCCTGTGCCTATTACGCGGCGCTGCGCGCCACCGAGGTGGATCGGGAGCGGCTGCGGGTGGCGTTCGAGTTACTGCAGAGCTGTTATTCGCGGGCGGGCGAGGTGAGCCGCGCGGAGGAGGGCGAGGCGGATGCGAACTTCCACCTGGCGATTGCCGAGGCCAGTCATAACGCGGTGTTGCTGCATACCATTCGTGGGTTGTTCGATCTGCTCAAGCGTAATGTGGTGACGAATATTGGCGGGATGTACAAGCAGCGTACGGAGACTCGCGACATGCTGATCAGTCAGCATCGGGAGTTGTACCTGGCGATTATCGAGGGGCGGGCGGAGCAGGCGCGGGAGGTGTCGAGCCGGCATATCCTGTATGTGCAGGAGGTGCTGGAGGAGGTTCGGCAGGAGGTGCAGCGGTTGGCGCGGGCGGAGCGGCGCAAAGGCATTTGAGCTGAATGTGCGTAAGCGTTGTAGGAGCGTGGCTTGCCCGCGAAGCTTTTGGCGGTCTTGAGGACCTCTTCGCGGGCAAGCCCGGCTCCTACGCCGGTCCGGTGTCCGGGCTTAGTCTTCCTTGCCCTTGTTGCGCACCGCACGCTGCAGTTCGCGACCGGCGTCGCGTTCGCGTTCGGTATCGCGCTTGTCGTATTCCTTCTTGCCCTTGCCCAGGGCAATCTCGCATTTGACCAGATGCTTGCTCCAGTACAGCGAGAGGCAGACGCACGTGTAGCCCTTCTGCTGCACGCCGGCGAAGATCTTTTCCAGCTCGCGCTGGTTGAGCAGCAGCTTGCGCGTGCGCGTCGGGTCGGCAATGACGTGGGTGCTGGCGGTGGTCAGCGGTGTGAAGTGGCTGCCAAACAGCCAGGCTTCGCCATCCTTGAGCAGGACATAACTGTCGACCAGTTGTGCCTTGCCTGCCCGCAAGCTTTTGACTTCCCAACCGGCCAGGACCAGGCCAGCCTCGAACCGTTGTTCGACGAAGTAATCGTGGCGCGCCTTTTTGTTTTGCGCGATGGTCCCTGTGGGGTGTTTCTTCTGTTTAGCCATAGGGGCGGCATTATAGGGGGTTGCGCGTCCGTCGGCTACGGTGAAGCTGCGTGCTTGAGCGCGTAGGATGAATCCCGGACAATGCGCCCTCTTTTGTTTGCTGCCCAGCCGTGGAATCAACGCTGACATGACGACCCATATTCAACGTTCGGCCTTGCTGCCTTATCCGGCACAGGCGCTTTATGACCTGGTGAACGACGTCGCACGTTATCCGGAATTCCTGCCGTGGTGCTCGGCCTCCCAGGTGCTGGAAAGCTCGGACGTACTGATGCGCGCCACGTTATCGGTGGCCAAGGCTGGGCTGAGCCAGCAGTTCGTGACGCGCAATACCCTGGTGCCAGGACAGTCGATCGAGATGAATCTCGAGGAAGGGCCGTTCACTCAGTTGCATGGCGTGTGGGTGTTCAAGGCGCTGGGGGAGAAGGCCTGCAAGATCAGCCTGGACCTGACCTTCGATTACGCCGGGCCGGTCGTACGGGCAACCCTCGGCCCGCTGTTCAATCAGGCGGCCAATACCCTGGTGGATGCGTTCTGTCAGCGGGCGAAGCAGCTGAATGGCTGAGTCGTCGGTTGCCATCGAGGTGGTGTACGCCGAGGTTGGGCGTCAGTGCCTGCTGGACGTTTCGGTACCGGCGGGGACGACGTTGCGGGCTGCGGTTGGATTGTCGGGGATGGCAGAGCAGTTTCCCGAGGCTGATCTGTCGGCTTGCCCGTTGGGGGTTTTCGGCAAGGTGGTCAATGATCCTGAGGTCAGGGTTGTGGCTGAAGGGGATCGGATCGAGATTTATCGACCGTTGCTGGCGGACCCGAAAGAGGTGAGGCGGTTGCGGGCACAGAAAGCGGCCCAGGCTCGTCTGCAGAACCCATAGTGCTTGTGGGGGAGGCTTGCTGGTGATGGGGCCGTGAGTCTCGCGTTGCTTGTTCGGTTGTCATCGCCAGCAAGCCGGCTCCCACAAAAAATGTTGTGCGCTTGGCTGTGGCAAATTTACAGGCAACAAAAAGCCCGGCATGCCGGGCTTTTTGTTGTGTGGCGATATTACTGCGGCGAGGTGTCCAGTGGTTCTGGTGTCGGAACCGGCACGGCTTTGACGCCATCGACGTCTTTCTGGATCTGGTCGAGCAGCGAGCCTGGTTTGGCTGGCTTGTCTGCCTTGGGTTTTTCAGCATTCTGGGCAGGCGCATCGACGGTGGTGCCGCTGTCCTTGCCGAGGATGGCTTCGTCACGACTCACGCCAGGCATGAAATCGCCGGCCAGACTCATGAGTTTGTCATCATTACTGAAAATCAGGCTGACACGTTCCTGTTGGCGTTCACCGCCACCGGGTTGCAGGCTGTACAAATAATCCCAGCGATTGGCGTGGAACGTGTCGGTCAACAGAGGGTTGCCCATGATAAACCGTACTTGCCGCCGGGTCATTCCGGGACGTAACTGGTCTATCATGTCCTGCGTGACGACATTGCCCTGCTGGATGTCGATTTTGTAAACCCCGGGGAATGAACAACCGGCGAGTGCGAGCAGTCCCACTAAGGTGAAACTGGTTAGCAAGAGCTTGGTGTTTTGCATCGGTGGGCGACTTCCACTATCTTGGCTGGGACAACGTAAACCCCGATCATACCCGCATTAAGAGAAGCTGCGAAGCAGCATCCGCGAGAAAGCTGACCATGGTTGAAAATAGCGAACTACGCAAAGCTGGCTTAAAAGTGACTCTGCCACGGGTCAAGATTCTACAGATGCTCGATTCTGCCGAGCAGCGTCACATGAGCGCCGAGGATGTCTACAAGGCGTTGATGGAGGCTGGCGAGGATGTCGGTCTGGCGACGGTTTACCGTGTATTGACCCAATTCGAAGCGGCCGGGCTGGTAGTCCGTCACAACTTCGATGGGGGGCATGCGGTATTCGAGCTGGCGGACGGCGGCCACCACGACCATATGGTCAACGTGGATTCCGGTGAGGTCATCGAGTTCATCAACCCGGAAATCGAGAAGCTCCAACACGCTATCGCCGAGCAGCATGGCTATGAGCTGGTGGATCACAACCTGGTGCTGTACGTACGCAAGAAGAGGTAATTCTGGCGTACGGATTCAGGTCCGGTGAAACGATCGAAGGCGACCGCAGGGTCGCCTTCGTTTTTTTGTTACATGAAATGTTCTGGTTCGGATTCGGGTTGTCGCTCAGCTTTTGGCGGTCACCACCATCTTCTTCGCGTGAGCCAGGGATTCCTTGGTGAGGTCGATGCCGCCGAGCATGCGGGCAACCTCTTCGACCCGTTCGGTCTTGCCCAGCTTGGACACTGCCGTATGCGTTGCATCGCTACCGCGCACCTTGTGTACGAACAGGTGGTGATGGCCCTGGGCGGCAACTTGCGGCAGGTGGGTAACGGTCAGTACCTGTCCGCGGTCGCCGAGGCGTCGCAGCAGTTGGCCGACGATTTCTGCGGTCGGGCCGCCGATACCGACGTCCACTTCGTCGAAGACCAGGGTCGGGATGCGTGAGGTCTGCGCGGTGATCACCTGGATGGCCAGGCTGATACGTGACAGCTCACCGCCCGAGGCGACCTTTGCCAGGGCTTTCAGTGGTTGGCCCGGGTTGGCGCTGACCAGCAGTTCGACCTGCTCCAGCCCATAAGGCAGCGGTTCGTCACTGGCATTGGCGTGCAGTTCGATGTTGAAGCGACCGCCGGGCATCCCCAGCCGCTGGATTTCCTGTTCGACCGCGCTGGCCAGGCCGGTGGCGGCCTGTCGGCGCAGCTCGCTGAGTTCCTGGGCGCGTTCCTGATAGTGTCGGGCATAGGCGGCCAGTTCTTCGCCAAGGCGCTCGACGGCTTCGTCGTTGGCGTTCATGGTTTCGATCTCGTCCAGCAGTTTCTGCTGCAGGGTCGCCACTTCGGTCGGCTGGATACGATGCTTGCGGGCCAGGGTGTAGATCGCATCCAGGCGCTCTTCGAGTTGCTGCAGGCGACCCTGATCGGCATCGAAGTGATCGACGAAACGGTTCAGTTCGCCAACCGCTTCTTCTACTTGGATCTGCGCGCTGGCCAGCAGGTTGGCGGCTTCGCCCAGTGCACCGGAGCCGTTGCTGACGCTGGTCAGGCGATTCAGGCAGGTGGTGAGAGCATTGAGTACGTTGCCCGAATCGCTTTCACTGCATTGCTCGACCACTTGCCGGCAAACGCCGAGCAGGGTTTCGGCGTTGGTCAGGTTCTTGTGTTCCTGCTCCAGATCCTCCAGTTCGTTTTCACCGAGGGAGAGGTTTTCCAGTTCTTCCAACTGGTAGCTGAGCAGCTGGTGGCGGGCGCGTTGTTCGTCGCTGGAGTTGGACAGGCGTTCAAGCTCCTGGCGGGTCTGGCGCCAGCGCTGGGCGGCGAGCTGTACCTGGCGGGCGAGGTCGGTCGCGCCGGCGTACTCGTCGAGCAGACGGCGGTGGGTGTCGGTCTTGAGCAGGGACTGGTGTTCGTGCTGGCTGTGAATGTCGATCAGCAGTTCGCCGAGGGCCTTGAGGTCGCCAAGGGGGCAGGGCGAGCCATTGATATAGCCACGCGAGCGTCCTTCGGCGGTGATGACCCGGCGCAGGATGCAGGGGCCTTCGTTGTCCAGGTCGCGTTCGACGAGCCAGTGGCGCGCTTCCGGGATGTCCTGCAGGTCGAAGGTGGCCAGGATGTCGGCCTTGTCCGCCCCGGGGCGCACCACACCGCTGTCGGCACGATCACCCAGGGTCAGGCCGAGAGCATCGAGCATGATCGACTTGCCGGCACCGGTTTCGCCGGTGATGACGCTCATCCCGCGATCCAGTTCCAGATCGAGGTGCTCGACGATTGCGTAATTGTGTACGGACAGGTGCACCAGCATGAAGGCCGCTCCCAGGGTTGGATATGGTTATTTATACAGTGGTTTCGGTTTGCCTGACAATGCCTGGCCTTAGTTCGATTCGCTTGAATGTCCGGTTTTTTTAGCGCGATCGGCGATGTATCTGTCCTTCGATCGGCGTGGCTGCATTTCTCGCCACTTGAACCTGGAAAATGCGGCCCCATATACGGGGGCAGAAGCGTGAGCCACGCTCGCGGACGATATTGAAAGGAGGTTTTTATGGCTGACGAACAGAATCTGGATGCGCAAAATCAAGAAGCCACTCAGGCTGCCGACGCTTCGAGCGATGACTTGGCAAGCCGCGTGCAGGCACTCGAAGAGCAACTGTCCGCCGCACAGGATCAGAGCTTGCGCGTAGCTGCCGACCTGCAGAACGTTCGCCGCCGTGCCGAGCAGGATGTCGAGAAGGCGCACAAGTTCGCGCTGGAAAAATTTGCCGGTGACCTGCTGCCGATCCTCGACAGTCTGGAGCGCGGTCTGGAACTGTCCAACCCGGATGACGAGAGCATCCGTCCGATGCGCGAAGGTATCGAGCTGACCCTGAAGATGTTCCAGGACACCTTCAAGCGTCACCAGTTGGAAGCCATCGATCCCCATGGCGAACCCTTCAATGCTTCGCTGCACCAGGCAATGGCCATGCAGGAAAGCGCCGACGTCGAGCCCAACAGCGTATTGAAGGTGTTCCAGAAGGGTTACCAGCTCAACGGTCGTCTGCTGCGCCCGGCCATGGTCGTGGTGAGCAAGGCGGTTGCACCGGTTTCGCCGACTATCGACGAGCAGGCTTGAAATCGGTCGTAGCGACCCCATCTATAAGTCAAGCGTTTAAGTGCTACCACAGTTGGCCATAACCACTGCGGCAAAAAAATCCAAGTTTCGGGAGAGTGAAATGGGCAAAATCATCGGTATCGACCTGGGGACTACCAACTCCTGCGTCTCCATTCTGGAAAACGGCAACGTCAAGGTGATCGAGAACGCCGAAGGCGCTCGGACCACGCCGTCGATCATTGCATACGCCAACGATGGCGAAATCCTGGTCGGTCAGTCGGCCAAGCGTCAGGCAGTGACCAATCCGCACAACACCCTGTACGCGGTAAAGCGTCTGATCGGTCGCAAGTTCGACGAAGAAGTCGTACAGAAAGACATCAAGATGGTTCCGTACAAGATCGCCAAGGCTGATAACGGTGATGCCTGGGTCGAAGTGAACGGCCAGAAGATGGCACCGCCACAGATTTCGGCTGAAATCCTGAAGAAGATGAAGAAGACCGCCGAAGATTACCTCGGCGAGTCCGTGACCGAGGCGGTGATCACCGTTCCGGCCTACTTCAACGACAGCCAGCGTCAGGCCACCAAGGACGCCGGTCGTATCGCCGGTCTGGACGTCAAGCGCATCATCAACGAACCGACCGCAGCTGCTCTGGCTTACGGTATGGACAAGGCCAAGGGCGACCACACCGTCATCGTGTATGACCTGGGTGGCGGTACCTTTGACGTTTCCGTGATCGAGATCGCTGAAGTCGATGGTGAGCACCAGTTTGAAGTGTTGGCCACCAACGGCGACACCTTCCTCGGTGGTGAAGACTTCGACATCCGTCTGATCGACTACCTCGTCGACGAATTCAAGAAAGAAAGCGGCATGAACCTCAAGGGTGACCCGCTGGCAATGCAGCGCCTGAAAGAGGCGGCTGAAAAGGCCAAGATCGAGCTGTCGTCCGCGCAGTCGACCGACGTCAATCTGCCTTACATCACTGCCGATGCGAGCGGTCCGAAGCACCTGAATGTGAAGATCTCCCGCGCCAAGCTGGAGTCGCTGGTGGAAGACCTGGTTCAGCGCACCATCGAGCCTTGCCGTATTGCTCTGAAGGACGCCGGTATCGACGTCGGTTCGATCAACGACGTGATCCTGGTCGGCGGTCAGACCCGTATGCCACTGGTGCAGAAGCTGGTGACCGAATTCTTCGGCAAGGAAGCTCGCAAGGACGTCAACCCTGACGAAGCTGTCGCCATGGGCGCGGCTATCCAGGGCGCGGTACTGGCCGGTGACGTGAAGGACGTTCTGCTGCTGGACGTCAGCCCGCTGACCCTGGGTATCGAAACCATGGGTGGCGTGATGACCGCGCTGATCGAGAAGAACACCACTATTCCGACCAAGAAGTCGCAAGTGTTCTCGACTGCCGACGACAACCAGGGCGCCGTGACCATCCACGTCCTGCAGGGTGAGCGCAAGCAAGCCGCGCAGAACAAGTCGCTGGGCAAGTTCGACCTGTCCGAGATCCCGCCAGCGCCACGTGGCGTGCCGCAGATCGAAGTGACCTTCGACATCGACGCCAACGGCATCCTGCACGTTGGTGCGAAGGACAAGGCCACTGGCAAAGAGCAGAAGATCACCATCAAGGCCAACTCGGGTCTGTCGGATGAAGAAATCCAGCAAATGGTTCGCGATGCCGAACTGAATGCCGAGGAAGACCGCAAGTTCGAAGAGCTGGCTGCCGCGCGCAACCAGGGCGACGCACTGGTGCACTCGACTCGTAAAATGGTGGCCGACGCTGGCGACAAAGTGACCGCGGAAGAGAAAACCGCGATCGAGGCGGCCGTGGTTGCCCTGGAAGCCGCCGTGAAGGGCGACGACAAGGCTGCCATCGACGCCAAGGTCGAGGAGTTGTCCAAGGTGTCCGCGCCTGTGGCGCAGAAGATGTACGCCGAACAGGGTGCCAAGCCTGAAGCCGGTGCGCAGCCTGCCCAGGAAGAAGCGCACAAGGATGACGTCGTCGATGCCGAGTTCGAAGAAGTCAAAGACCACAAGTAATTCTGCTTGTTGGTCGGCCGGTTGACTGCATTTAAGCGGTGACTGGTAGGATGTCGCCGCGCGGGAGCTTGCTCCCGCGTTGGCGTGTCTGGAGTACGCAAATTTTTACAGCATGCGACAACGCTCGGGTGCTGGCCTCAGGGGCAATTTATGGCAAAGCGTGACTATTACGAGGTATTGGGGGTCGAGCGTGGCTCCAGCGAGGCGGAGCTGAAAAAGGCTTATCGTCGTCTTGCGATGAAATATCACCCGGACCGCAATCCGGATGACAAGGCTGCGGAAGAGCAATTCAAGGAGGCCAACGAGGCCTATGAAGTGCTGTCCGACTCCAGCAAGCGTGCGGCATACGATCAGTATGGGCATGCCGGTGTCGATCCGAGCATGGGTGGCGGTGGTGCCGGCTTCGGCGGGCAGAACTTCTCCGATATCTTCGGCGACGTGTTCAGCGATTTCTTCGGTGGCGGTCGCGGCGGTTCCCGTGGCGGTGCTCAGCGCGGCAGTGACCTGCGCTACACCCTGGAACTGAACCTGGAAGAAGCGGTTCGCGGCACCACCGTGAATATCCGTGTTCCGACCCTGGTCAACTGCAAGCCGTGCGACGGTTCCGGCGCGAAGAAGGGTTCTTCGCCGGTGACCTGTCCGACCTGTGGTGGTATTGGTCAGGTGCGCATGCAGCAGGGTTTCTTCTCGGTGCAGCAGACCTGCCCGCGCTGTCATGGTCAGGGCAAGATCATTTCCGATCCGTGCGATTCCTGCAATGGTCAGGGTCGTGTGGAAGAGTACAAGACGCTGTCGGTCAAGGTGCCGTCGGGCGTCGATACCGGCGACCGCATTCGTCTGTCGGGCGAAGGCGAGGCGGGCACCCAGGGTGGCCCGACCGGCGACCTGTATGTGGTGATCAACGTACGTGAGCACGATATTTTCCAGCGCGACGGCAAGCACCTGTACTGCGAAGTACCGATCAGCTTCGTCGATGCCGCCCTCGGTGGTGAGCTGGAAGTGCCGACCCTTGATGGCCGGGTCAAGCTGAAAATTCCGGAAGGTACCCAGACCGGCAAGCAGTTCCGTCTGCGCGGCAAGGGTGTTGCTCCGGTGCGTGGCGGTGGTGCGGGTGATCTGATGTGCCGGGTGGCTGTCGAAACGCCGGTGAACCTGAGTCGTCGTCAGCGTGAGTTGCTGGAAGAGTTCCGTGCCTCGCTGGATGTCGACAGTTCCCACTCGCCCAAGGCCAGCGGTTGGTTCGAGGGTATGAAGCGCTTCTTCGGCGACCTGTAAGGAGCGTGGCATGCGACGTATAGCTGTGATGGGCGCCGCCGGGCGCATGGGCAAGATTCTGATCGAGGCGGTGCAGCAGCAGGTGCCGGTTGCCGGTCTGACGGCTGCCGTGGTTCGCCCGGGGAGTTCGCTGGTCGGTGCCGACGCCGGTGAGTTGGCTTCGCTGGGGCGGATCGGCGTGCCGTTGTCCGATGCATTGGACAAGGTGGCTGAAGAGTTCGACGTGTTGATCGACTTCACTCTGCCGGAAGTGATGCTGAAGAACCTGGCGTTCTGCCGCAAGGTTGGCAAGGCCATGGTGATCGGTACGACCGGTTTGAATGCCGAGCAGAAGCAGTTGCTGGTGGAGGCGGGCAAGGATATTCCGATTGTCTTCGCTGCCAACTTCAGTGTCGGTGTCAATCTGTCGCTGAAACTGCTTGAGTTGACCGCTCGGGTGCTGGGTGAGGATGCGGATATCGAGATCATCGAGGCGCATCACCGGCACAAGGTCGATTCGCCTTCGGGTACCGCCATGCGTATGGGCGAGGTGATTGCCGATACGCTGGAGCGTGATCTGCAGAAGGTTGCGGTCTATGGCCGTGAAGGGCATGTCGGTGCGCGGGCACGTGACACCATCGGCTTTGCCACCGTGCGCGGTGGTGACGTGGTGGGTGATCACACCGTCTTGTTCGCTACCGAGGGTGAGCGTCTGGAAATCACCCACAAGGCCTCGAGTCGCATGACCTTCGCCAAGGGTGCCGTACGTGCGGCGCTTTGGCTGGATGGCAAGGCGGCCGGCCTGTACGACATGCAGGATGTGCTTGACCTGCATTGAGGTAAGTGGCGCACCTGTTTCTGGTGCGCCTGCTCCTGCAGTCGTGATGCATGCAGTAGAATGTTGGCGCGTGCAGTAAGCACGTGAGTGCATTGCTTATTGTGTTGCATGCCTTTCAAACCGCTTCGCGACGTCCTGTCGCATTTCCTGGCCTTCAAGGCTCATTAGCGGTGGATTAAAAAAGCCTTTTTCTGTAAGCTACAGCTTTAGTGTGTCCACTAAAAGCGCGCAGAATAATTCAGTGAAAAAAGCGGGGTGACGTGTCCATACGTCACTCCGCTTTTTTACAACCTGCGATCGCCCTTTCAGGCTTTATTTACGGGAGGTCTTCTTGACTAAGCCAGCCATACTCGCCCTTGCTGATGGCAGCATTTTTCGCGGCGAAGCCATTGGAGCCGACGGCCAGACCGTTGGTGAGGTGGTGTTCAACACCGCAATGACCGGCTATCAGGAAATCCTTACCGATCCTTCCTATGCCCAACAGATCGTTACCCTGACTTACCCGCACATCGGCAATACCGGCACCACGCCGGAAGACGCCGAGTCCAACCGTGTGTGGTCGGCTGGCCTGGTCATCCGCGACTTGCCGCTGGTGGCGAGCAACTGGCGGAACACCCTGTCCCTGTCGGATTACCTGAAGGCCAACAACGTTGTTGCCATCGCCGGTATCGACACCCGTCGCCTGACCCGCATCCTGCGCGAAAAAGGCTCGCAGAACGGTTGCATCCTGGCCGGCGACAACATTACCGAGGAAGCGGCCATCGCCGCAGCGCGTGGTTTCCCTGGTCTGAAGGGCATGGACCTGGCGAAAGTCGTCAGCACCGAGAAATCCTACGAGTGGCGTTCGACGGTCTGGGACCTGAAAACCGACAGTCACGCGACCATCGATGCCGCTGATCTGCCTTACCATGTGGTCGCCTACGACTACGGGATCAAGTCGAACATCCTGCGCATGCTGGTCGAGCGCGGCTGCCGCGTCACCGTGCTGCCGGCCCAGGCGCCAGCGAGCGAAGCCCTGGCGCTCAAGCCGGACGGCGTGTTCCTGTCCAACGGCCCTGGCGATCCGGAGCCTTGCGACTACGCCATTCAGGCGATCAGGGAAGTCCTCGAGACCGAGATTCCGGTGTTCGGTATCTGCCTGGGTCACCAACTGCTGGCCCTGGCGTCCGGCGCCAAGACCATCAAGATGGGTCACGGCCACCACGGTGCCAACCACCCGGTACAGGATCTGGACTCCGGTGTCGTCATGATCACCAGCCAGAACCACGGTTTCGCCGTGGATGAAGCGACCCTGCCAGGCAACGTCCGGGCGATCCACAAGTCGCTGTTCGACGGTTCGCTGCAAGGCATCGAGCGCACCGACAAGAGCGCGTTCAGCTTCCAGGGCCACCCTGAGGCCAGCCCGGGCCCGAATGACGTGGCACCGCTGTTCGATCGCTTCATCAATGAGATGGCCAAGCGCCGTTGATTGCCTGAATGCCCAGGGCGGCCCCGCATGGCGGCGGCCCCCTGGCAACTTCAAGGATTGTTCAACGGCTTGCCGACTGACCCGCGGATTTGAGTGACAAACCCATGCCAAAACGTACAGACATTAAAAGCATCCTGATTCTTGGTGCTGGCCCGATCGTCATCGGCCAGGCCTGCGAATTCGACTACTCCGGCGCCCAGGCCTGTAAAGCCCTGCGCGAAGAGGGTTACCGCGTCATCCTGGTGAACTCCAACCCGGCGACCATCATGACTGACCCGGCCATGGCGGATGCGACCTACATCGAACCGATCAAATGGCGCACCGTCGCCAAGATCATCGAGAAGGAGCGTCCAGACGCCCTGCTGCCGACCATGGGTGGCCAGACTGCCCTGAACTGCGCCCTGGACCTGGAGCGCGAAGGCATCCTGGAAAAGTTCGGCGTAGAGATGATCGGTGCCAACGCCGACACCATCGACAAGGCCGAAGACCGCTCGCGTTTCGACAAGGCCATGAAGTCCATCGGCCTGGCGTGCCCGCGCTCGGGTATCGCCCACAGCATGGAAGAGGCCAATGCGGTTCTCGAGAAGCTCGGCTTCCCATGCATCATCCGTCCGTCCTTCACCATGGGCGGCACCGGCGGCGGCATCGCCTACAACCGTGAAGAGTTCGAAGAAATCTGTGCCCGTGGTCTGGACCTGTCGCCGACCAAGGAACTGCTGATCGACGAATCGCTGATCGGCTGGAAAGAATACGAAATGGAAGTTGTCCGCGACAAAAAGGACAACTGCATCATCGTCTGCTCCATCGAGAACTTCGACCCGATGGGCGTGCACACCGGTGACTCGATCACCGTTGCTCCGGCACAGACCCTGACCGACAAGGAATATCAGATCCTGCGTAACGCCTCCCTGGCGGTACTGCGCGAGATCGGCGTGGAAACCGGCGGTTCCAACGTGCAGTTCGGTATCTGCCCGGACACCGGCCGCATGGTCGTCATCGAGATGAACCCGCGGGTATCCCGTTCCTCGGCCCTGGCTTCGAAAGCCACCGGTTTCCCGATTGCCAAGGTCGCTGCCAAACTGGCCGTGGGTTACACCCTGGACGAGCTGTCGAACGACATCACTGGCGGCAAGACCCCGGCGTCCTTCGAACCGTCCATCGACTACGTTGTGACCAAGCTGCCACGCTTTGCCTTCGAGAAGTTCGGCCAGGCTGATGCGCGCCTGACCACTCAGATGAAGTCGGTGGGTGAAGTGATGGCTATCGGCCGGACCTTCCAGGAGTCCCTGCAGAAAGCCCTGCGCGGTCTGGAAGTGGGCGTTTGCGGTCTGGACGAGAAGGTCGACCTGAGCAACCCGGAAAGCATGGGCGTGCTCAAGCGCGAACTGACCGTGCCGGGCGCCGAGCGTATCTGGTACGTGGCGGACGCCTTCCGCGCCGGCCTGAGCGTCGAAGAAATCTTCGGCATGAACATGATCGACCCCTGGTTCCTGGTGCAGATCGAAGACCTGGTCAAGGAAGAAGAGCGCGTCAAGACCCTCGGTCTGTCCTCCATTGACCGCGACCTGATGTTCCGCCTCAAGCGCAAGGGTTTCTCCGACCAACGTCTGGCCAAGCTGCTGGGTGTGACCGAGAAGAACCTGCGTACCCATCGCCAGAAGCTGGAAGTGTTCCCGGTCTACAAGCGCGTCGATACTTGCGCGGCCGAGTTCGCCACCGACACCGCCTACCTGTACTCGACCTACGAGGAAGAGTGCGAGGCCAACCCGTCGACTCGCGACAAGATCATGATCCTGGGTGGCGGTCCGAACCGTATCGGCCAGGGCATCGAGTTCGACTACTGCTGCGTGCATGCGGCACTGGCACTGCGCGATGACGGCTACGAGACCATCATGGTCAACTGCAACCCGGAAACCGTCTCCACCGACTACGACACTTCCGATCGCCTGTACTTCGAGCCAGTGACCCTGGAAGACGTGCTGGAAATCGTCCGCGTCGAGAAGCCCAAGGGTGTGATCGTCCAGTACGGCGGCCAGACCCCGCTGAAACTGGCGCGTGCCCTGGAAGCGGCCGGCGTACCGATCATCGGTACCAGCCCTGACGCCATCGACCGTGCCGAAGACCGCGAGCGCTTCCAGCAGATGGTCGAGCGCCTGAACCTGCGTCAACCGCCGAACGCCACTGTGCGCAGCGAAGACGAAGCCGTGCGTGCGGCGGGCAAGATCGGTTACCCGCTGGTGGTGCGTCCGTCCTACGTGCTGGGCGGCCGGGCGATGGAAATCGTCTACAAGGAAGAAGAACTCAAGCGCTATCTGCGCGAAGCGGTCCAGGTGTCGAACGACAGTCCGGTGCTGCTGGATCACTTCCTCAACTGCGCCATCGAGATGGACGTGGATGCGGTCAGTGACGGCACCGACGTGGTGATCGGCGCGATCATGCAGCACATCGAGCAGGCGGGTGTTCACTCCGGTGACTCGGCGTGCTCGCTGCCACCGTACTCGCTGCCGGCGCACATCCAGGACGAGATGCGCGAGCAGGTCAAGAAAATGGCCCTGGAGCTGGGCGTTATCGGCCTGATGAACGTGCAGTTGGCTCTGCAGGGCGAAGACATCTACGTCATCGAAGTGAACCCGCGTGCTTCGCGTACCGTGCCGTTCGTGTCGAAGTGCATCGGTGTGTCCCTGGCCATGATCGCTGCCCGCGTGATGGCCGGTAAGACCCTGAAGGAACTGGGCTTCACCAAGGAAATCATTCCGAACTTCTACAGCGTGAAAGAGGCGGTGTTCCCATTCGCCAAATTCCCTGGCGTCGACCCGATCCTTGGCCCAGAGATGAAGTCCACGGGTGAAGTGATGGGTGTGGGCGACACCTTCGGTGAAGCCTTCGCCAAGGCGCAGATGGGTGCCAGCGAAGTCTTGCCGACTGGCGGTACAGCGTTCATCAGCGTGCGTGACGACGACAAGCCACTGGTTGCGGGCGTGGCCCGTGATCTGATCAACTTGGGCTTCGAAGTGGTTGCGACCGCCGGTACCGCCAAGCTGATCGAAGCGGCAGGCCTGAAAGTGCGCCGGGTCAACAAGGTGACCGAAGGTCGTCCGCACGTTGTCGACATGATCAAGAATGACGAAGTCACCCTGATCATCAACACGACCGAAGGTCGCCAGTCGATTGCCGACTCGTACTCCATTCGTCGTAATGCGCTGCAGCACAAGATCTACTGCACAACCACCATTGCTGCTGGCGAAGCTATTTGCGAAGCGCTCAAGTTCGGTCCCGAGAAGACCGTCCGTCGCTTGCAGGATCTACACGCAGGATTGAAGGCATGAGCATAACCAAGTACCCCATGACTGTTCAGGGTGCCAAGGCCCTGGAAGATGAGCACGCTCACCTGACCAAGGTCGTCCGTCCCAAGCTGAGCCAGGATATCGGCACGGCCCGTGAGTTGGGCGACCTGAAGGAAAACGCCGAATACCATGCTGCCCGCGAGCAGCAGGGTATGGTCGAGGCGCGGATCCGCGATATCGAAGGCCGTTTGCAGAACTCGGTGGTCATCGATGTCACGACCATCCCGCACACCGGCAAGGTGATTTTCGGCACCACGGTGGAGATCGCCAACGTCGAAACCGACGAAAGCGTGACCTATCACATCGTGGGTGAGGATGAGGCTGATATCAAACAGGGCAAGATTTCGGTGGGTTCGCCCATCGCTCGCGCCCTGATCGCCAAGGATGAAGGCGATGTCGTGACCGTCAAGACGCCTGGTGGCGTGATCGAGTACGAGATTGTCGCAGTCCGTCACATCTGAACGCAGGCGCCCGCTACGCGCGGGCGCCATGCTCTGGCAACTGGCCCAGATGCTCTGGGTCGGCGGCTTGTGGTTATTGCATGTGGGGCTGTTGCCAGTCCTCACGCAAATCGGCCTGGCACCGCTGCTGATCGAAGAGATCAGCGCTCAGCTAGGCGCCTTATTGGTGGGATTTGCAGCGATCTGCGTGATCGTGCAGGTCCTGGTGCTGCTGCTGTCCGAAGGTCGTACGAGCCTTTGGCGCGATACTCGCGGGCAGTTGCTGTTGATGGCGTTGTACGCGTGCGCGATGTATTTCGCGGTACGCTACTGGCAACCGCAAGCCTTGCGCTGGCAGTTGTTCAGTTACCTGGTGCTCGGCCTGTCGGGCCTGGTGCTGGTGCTGCAGTCCGTTCCGGGCGAGGATGGCAGGGCACGCGAAGCGTACCCTTGACCGGTGTCGTGATCACTTGAAGCGATGAACGTTCGACAGTTGCTTGTTGACGTCGAAGTTGCGGCGATAGATCAGCGCCATCTTGCCGATGACCTGTACCAGGTCTGCCTTGCCGGTCTTGCACAGCTGCGCGATGTGCGCCAGGCGCTGCTCGCGGTCGAGGATGTTGAGCTTGACCTTGATCAGTTCGTGATCGTTCAGTGCGCGCTCGAGTTCGGCTAGCACACCTTCAGTCAAACCGTTGTCAGCCACAGTCAATACTGGTTTCAGATGGTGGCCAATGGATTTGTACTGTTTCTTCTGCTCTTGAGTGAGCGGCATAATCTGACCCCTGCGTCTGATCTTGTAAAAAATGGCGGCTAGTTTACCCGAGCGAGTCCGGGACCGCCCAGTTAATCGCGATTCGACTATTTTTCGAGGTGGCCCGTGGCCCGTTCCAAGACCAGCCAAAACTGGCTGAAAGAGCATTTCAACGACCCATTCGTCAAAATGGCGCAAAAAGATGGGTACCGCTCCCGTGCCAGCTACAAGCTGCTGGAGATTCAGGAGAAGGACAAGCTGATCCGTCCCGGCATGACCGTGGTCGACCTGGGCGCGGCGCCCGGTGGTTGGTCGCAGGTGACCAGTCGTCTGATTGGTGGCAAGGGGCGTCTGATCGCTTCCGATATCCTGGATATGGACAGCATCCCGGATGTGACCTTCATCAAGGGTGACTTCACCGAGGACGCGGTACTGGCGCAGATCCTCGAGGCGCTCGGAAATTCAGAGGTAGACCTTGTGATTTCCGATATGGCCCCCAATATGAGTGGTACGCCCGCAGTCGATATGCCGCGCTCGATGTTCCTGTGCGAGCTGGCACTGGATCTGGCAGGTCGGGTGTTGCGTCCTGGCGGGGATTTCCTGATCAAGATTTTCCAGGGCGAAGGTTTCGACGAGTACCACAAGAATTTCCGCAAGCAGTTCGACAAGGTCCAGACACGCAAGCCGGTGTCATCCCGCGATCGCTCCCGTGAGCAGTATCTGCTGGGTCGCGGTTTCCGTGGGAGGACTGAGTAAAGCAAGGTTTTTGAAGGGGGCGATAGGAAATTCGCATTTCGCCTCGTGAACATAAGTGAATATTGTGTAGTCAATGTTTCACAAAGGGTTACAGACGGCGCCTGCGAAGCTGTAGGTAATGTAGTAAGTTATGCCGGTGAATATCATGCGAAGCGCGCACCACGAACGGAGCAAGCTTCAGAGGGTAGTTAATTGAACGATATGGCAAAGAATCTGATCCTGTGGTTGATCATCGCGGCTGTCCTGGTGACGGTGATGAACAACTTCTCCAGCCCTAACGAGCCGCAGACCCTCAACTATTCCGACTTCATCCAGCAAGTGAAGGATGGCAAGGTCGAGCGCGTGGTCGTGGACGGCCCTGTGATCACCGGCAAACGCAACGATGGCGACAGCTTCAAGACCATTCGTCCGGGGATCCCGGACAACGGCCTGATTGGCGATCTGGTGGACAACCACGTCGTAGTCGAAGGCAAGCAGCCGGAACATCAGAGCATCTGGACCCAGTTGCTGGTGGCCAGCTTTCCGATCCTGGTGATCATTGCGGTGTTCATGTTCTTCATGCGCCAGATGCAGGGCGGTGCGGGCGGCAAGGGTGGCCCGATGAGCTTTGGCAAGAGCAAGGCGCGTCTGCTTTCCGAGGATCAGGTGAAAACCACCCTGTCCGACGTCGCCGGCTGCGACGAGGCCAAGGAAGAAGTGGGTGAACTGGTTGAGTTCCTGCGCGATCCGGGCAAGTTCCAGCGCCTGGGTGGTCGCATTCCTCGCGGCGTGCTGATGGTCGGCCCTCCGGGTACCGGTAAGACCCTGTTGGCCAAGGCCATCGCCGGTGAGGCGAAAGTGCCGTTCTTCACCATTTCCGGTTCCGACTTCGTCGAGATGTTCGTCGGTGTCGGTGCCAGCCGTGTTCGTGACATGTTCGAACAGGCCAAGAAGCACGCACCGTGCATCATCTTCATCGACGAAATCGATGCGGTCGGTCGTCACCGTGGCGCCGGCATGGGCGGCGGTCATGACGAGCGCGAGCAGACCCTCAACCAGTTGCTGGTGGAGATGGACGGCTTCGAGATGAACGATGGCATCATCGTCATCGCCGCGACCAACCGTCCCGACGTCCTCGACCCGGCGCTGCTGCGCCCTGGCCGTTTCGACCGCCAGGTGGTGGTGGGCTTGCCGGACATTCGTGGTCGTGAGCAGATTCTCAAGGTGCATATCCGCAAGGTGCCGGTCGGTGACGACGTGGCTCCCGCGGTGATTGCCCGTGGTACTCCCGGTTTCTCCGGTGCGGACCTTGCCAACCTGGTCAACGAGGCTTCGCTGTTCGCCGCTCGTGCTGGCAAGCGCGTGGTCGAAATGAAGGAGTTCGAGCTGGCCAAGGACAAGATCATGATGGGCGCCGAGCGCAAGACCATGGTCATGTCCGAGAAGGAGAAGCAGAACACCGCTTATCACGAAGCCGGTCACGCGATCGTGGGGCGTGTCGTGCCCGAGCATGATCCGGTCTACAAGGTTTCGATCATTCCGCGCGGTCGTGCGCTGGGTGTGACCATGTTCCTGCCGGAAGAGGATCGCTACAGCCTCTCCAAGCGCGCGTTGATCAGCCAGATCTGCTCGCTGTACGGTGGCCGTATCGCCGAAGAGATGACCCTGGGTTTCGATGGTGTCACCACAGGTGCCTCCAACGACATCATGCGCGCCAGCCAGATTGCCCGGAACATGGTGACCAAATGGGGTCTGTCCGAGAAGCTGGGGCCGTTGATGTATGCCGAAGAAGATCAGGAAGTGTTCCTGGGGCGTGGCGGTGGCGGTCAGAACTCCAGCTTCTCGGGTGAAACCGCCAAGCTGATCGACTCCGAGGTGCGCAGCATCATTGACCACTGCTACGGCACGGCCAAGCAGATCCTCACGGACCACCGCGACAAGCTCGATGCCATGGCCGATGCGCTGATGAAATACGAGACCATCGACGCCGACCAGATCGACGACATCATGGCCGGTCGCCCACCGCGCGAGCCGCGTGACTGGGGTGGTTCGGGCAGCTCGGGCACAACGCCGCCGGTGGTGAAGGATGAACGTCCCGAAGCTCCGATTGGTGGCCCTGCGGCTGATCACTAAGGTTTGAAATGACTTCTGTTCAGTCCTCGACCCGGTTGCCTTGCGGCAACCGGGTTCTTGATTTGGCCCGGACGCATGTCATGGGCATTCTCAACGTTACCCCTGATTCCTTTTCCGATGGTGGACGCTTCAGCGAGCTGGATGGGGCGCTGCGGCATGCCGAAGGCATGGTGCAGGCTGGCGCGACCCTGATCGATGTTGGCGGTGAGTCGACCCGGCCTGGCGCGCGAGTCGTGTCGCCGCTGGAGGAGCTTGAGCGGGTGGCACCTGTCGTCGAGCGCATTCATCGTGAGCTGGATGTAATCATTTCGGTGGATACCTCGACGCCGGCGGTAATGCGTGAGACGGCGCGCCTTGGTGCCGGCCTGATCAACGATGTGCGTTCGCTGCGGCGCGATGGCGCGCTGGATGCGGCTGCGGCCACCGGCTTGCCGGTCTGCCTGATGCACATGCTCGGCGAGCCTGGCGACATGCAGGACAATCCGCAGTACGAGAATGTCACGCAGCAGGTGCAGGCGTTTCTTGTCGAGCGCATGGCGGAGTGTGAGGCGGTGGGTATTCCCGCTGAGCGGATCATTCTGGACCCGGGGTTCGGCTTTGCAAAAAATCTGCAGCACAACCTGAGCCTGTTCAAGCATATGGAGCAGTTGCATGCCCTTGGACGGCCACTATTGGTCGGCGTTTCGCGAAAGAGCATGATAGGTCAGGCACTCGGGCGCCCGGTGGGTGAGCGCCTGTACGGCAGTCTGGCGCTGGCAGCGCTGGCGGTGAGCAAGGGCGCGCGGATTCTGCGTGTGCATGATGTGGCCGAGACGGTCGACGTCGTCAATATGCTCGCTGCCGTTGCGACGGCTGAATAAGAATGATGGAGCACTTATGAAGAAGAAATATTTCGGCACCGACGGTATTCGTGGCCGGGTCGGGCAGTACCCGATCACCCCTGATTTCATGCTTAAACTGGGCTGGGCTGCCGGCATGGCGTTCCGCAAGTTGGGCAACTGTCGTGTGTTGGTCGGCAAGGACACACGTATCTCCGGCTACATGTTCGAGTCTGCCCTGGAGGCCGGGTTGTCCGCAGCAGGGGCTGACGTGATGCTGCTGGGGCCGATGCCGACCCCGGCCATTGCCTATCTGACCCGTACTTTTCATGCCGAGGCCGGGATCGTCATCAGTGCGTCCCACAATCCGCACGACGACAACGGCATCAAGTTTTTCTCCGGTGAAGGCACCAAGCTGCCGGATGAAGTCGAGCTGATGATCGAAGAGTTGCTCGATGCGCCGATGACGGTTGTCGATTCGCAAAGGTTGGGCAAGGTCTCGCGGATCAATGACGCGGCTGGTCGCTACATCGAGTTCTGCAAGGGCAGCGTGCCGACCGGCACCAAGCTGTCCAATCTCAAGGTGGTACTCGATTGTGCGCACGGCGCGACCTACAAGGTCGCACCCAGTGTCTTTCGTGAGCTGGGCGCACAGGTCACCGCGTTGTCCGTGCAGCCCAACGGGCTGAACATCAACGACAATTGCGGGTCGACGCACATCAAGCCGCTGCAGGCTGCGGTGTTGGCTGAGCAGGCCGACCTGGGAATCGCCTTCGACGGTGATGGTGACCGGGTGTTGATGGTTGATCACACGGGAGCGGTGGTCGATGGTGACGAACTGGTATTCATCATCGCGCGTGACCTTGCCGAGCGGGGCAAGCTCAACGGTGGTGTGGTCGGAACCCTGATGAGCAATCTGGGGATGGAGCTGGCGCTGAACGAGCTGGATATTCCCTTCGTGCGTGCCAATGTCGGTGACCGCTATGTGATTGCCGAACTGCTCGAACGTAACTGGCTGGTAGGTGGGGAAAACTCGGGTCATATCCTCTGCCTGAGCCACAACACCACTGGCGACGCGATCATCGCGGCACTGCAGGTTCTGTTGGCGTTGCGTCGTCGTGGCGAGACGCTGGCCCAGGCGCGTCAAGCTCTGCGCAAGTGTCCTCAGGTGTTGCTCAACGTGCGTTTCGGTGGCGGTGTCGATCCGGTCAAGCACCCGCAGGTGGTGGCCGAGTGCGAGCGTGTGACTGCGGCCATGAACGGTCGTGGTCGTGTGCTGTTGCGCAAGTCGGGGACCGAGCCGCTGGTGCGGGTGATGGTCGAGGGTGAGGATGAAGCTTCGGTTCGTGAGCATGCCGAAGGGCTGGCAAAACTGGTTGCTGAAGTTTGTGCCTGAATTCGGCTTGCCAGTGATGATCTGGTTGGGTAATATCTGCGCCCACTTTGACCCGCGAGGTAGAGCATGCGTCGCCCCATGGTAGCTGGTAACTGGAAAATGAACGGTACCCGCGCCAGCGTCGCTGAGCTGATCGAGGGGCTGCGGAATCTGGCCCTGCCGAGCGGTGTTGATGTTGCGGTATTCCCGCCTTGCTTGCATATCAATCAAGTGATTGATGGTTTGAAGGGCAAGTCGATTTCGGTCGGCGCGCAGAACTGCGCAGTTGAATCCATGCAGGGCGCCTTGACGGGTGAGATCGCATCGAGCCAACTGGTCGATGCAGGTTGCTCCCTGGTACTGATCGGGCATTCCGAGCGTCGCCTGATCCTGGGTGAGGCGGATGCCACGCTCAATCGCAAGTTCGCCGCCGCGCAAGCTTGTGGGTTGATTCCGGTGTTGTGTGTAGGGGAGACCCTGGCGCAGCGTGAAGCCGGCAAGACGCTGGAAGTGGTTTCGCGTCAGTTGGGCAGTATCATCGAAGAGTTGGGTGTCGATGTTTTTGCCAAGGCTGTGATCGCTTACGAGCCGGTCTGGGCCATTGGTACCGGGCTGACAGCATCGCCGCAACAAGCGCAGGATGTGCATGCAGCCATTCGCGCGCAGTTGTCGGCAGAGAATTCTGAAGTCGCTCAAGGTGTGCGACTTCTATACGGCGGCAGCGTGAAGGCGGCCAATGCGGTCGAACTGTTCGGCATGCCGGATATCGATGGGGGCCTCATTGGTGGGGCTTCCCTGAATGCAGATGATTTCGGTGCGATCTGTCGCGCCGCGGGAAACTGATAAAATGCTGGAAACGATCGTAGTCGTTCTTCATCTGTTGGCTGCACTGGGCGTTGTTGCTCTGGTATTGCTGCAACAGGGTAAAGGTGCGGAAGCTGGTGCATCTTTCGGCGCAGGTGCTTCAAATACTGTGTTCGGAAGCCAAGGTTCCTCTACCTTTCTTAGTAAGTTTACTGCTATACTTGCCGCAGGTTTCTTCATAACCAGCTTAGGGTTAGGTTACTTTGCTAAAGAGAAAGCTCACCAGCTGACTCAAGCAGGTCTGCCAAGCCCGGCAGTGTTGGAAGCGCCAAAGCAAAAGCCGGCATCTGATGATGTACCGGTTCTCCAGGAGCAAAAGCCGGCCAATACGGCAGGTGATGTACCTCAAGCTCCAGAGAAGAAGTAAAACGGGTTTCATGCTGTAAATGTTGTATTGCCGAGGTGGTGGAATTGGTAGACACGCAACCTTGAGGTGGTTGTGCCCATAGGGTGTAGGGGTTCGAGTCCCCTTCTCGGTACCAATTATCAGGAGAGCCCGCTGTTGCGGGCTTTCTTGTAGGTGGAATGTTACATTGACCCAAAAAGGGATCGGTCGTATACTTTCGCCCCAGCTTTGTCGCGGGGTGGAGCAGCCTGGTAGCTCGTCGGGCTCATAACCCGAAGGTCGTCGGTTCAAATCCGGCCCCCGCAACCAGTTTTAGCGGAGCCCCTTTTCAGGGGCTTTTTGTTAGCTGGACACAATTGATGCCGCGTTTGACGGCATTTCAGGGATGGGCGATTCGCCCATTTTTTGTTTTCTTAAATCGCATGCACATCATGCACGAGGGGGTTCAGGTGTCGAGCAAGCTAGAACAGTTGCAGGCCTTGTTGGCCCCGGTGGTCGTGGCCCTGGGCTATGAATGCTGGGGTATCGAGTTTTCTGCTCAAGGCCGCCATTCCGTGTTGCGCGTTTATATCGATAAGGAAGGTGGTGTTCTGGTGGATGACTGCGCCATTGTCAGTCGCCAGATCAGTGGTGTGCTGGATGTCGAAGATCCGATCTCCACTGAATACACCCTTGAAGTTTCCTCTCCTGGCATGGAACGCCCGCTGTTCACCCTTGAACAGTTTGCCTCGCATGCCGGCGAACAAGTGAAAATAAGGCTGCGTTCGCCTTTCGAAGGTCGACGCAACTTTCAGGGCCTTCTGCGTGGAGTGGAAGAGCAGGACATCGTGGTGCAGGTGGATGACCATGAATTCCTGTTGCCGATCGATTTGATCGACAAGGCCAACATTATTCCCAGTTTTGACTGAGACGCGGATCCCGCGGATCCAATGGCTTGCGAAAGGCGAGGCGTACGATGAGCAAAGAAGTATTGCTGGTTGTTGAGTCGGTATCCAATGAAAAGGGTGTACCGGCAAGCGTGATTTTTGAGGCGCTGGAGATTGCTCTGGCGACCGCTACCAAGAAGCGCTTTGAAGACGAAGTTGACCTGCGTGTGGAAATCAACCGCCACACCGGTTCCTATGAGACTTTCCGTCGCTGGACCGTCGTCGAGGAAGACGATCTTGACGATCCGGCGATCGAGACCTGGCCGAGCAAAGTGGCGCAAACCCATCCGGGTGCCAAGGTTGGCGAAGTTGTCGAGGAGAAGATCGAGTCCATCGAATTCGGTCGTATCGCCGCGCAGACCGCCAAGCAAGTCATTGTGCAGAAGGTTCGCGAAGCCGAGCGTGCGCAGGTGGTCGATGCCTACCGCGAGCGTCTGGGTGAAATCATCTCCGGTACCGTGAAGAAGGTCACCCGCGACAACGTTATCGTTGACCTGGGTAACAACGCCGAGGCGCTGCTGGCTCGCGAAGATATCATTTCTCGCGAGACGTTCCGGGTCGGTGTACGGCTTCGTGCGCTGCTCAAGGAAATTCGTACCGAGAACCGTGGTCCTCAGCTGATCCTGTCGCGTACCGCGCCGGAAATGCTGATCGAGCTGTTCCGTATCGAAGTGCCCGAGATCGCCGAAGGCCTGATCGAAGTAATGGCAGCGTCCCGTGATCCGGGTTCGCGCGCCAAGATCGCGGTCCGCTCCAAGGACAAGCGTATCGATCCACAAGGTGCATGCATCGGCATGCGCGGTTCGCGTGTCCAGGCCGTCTCCGGCGAGCTGGGTGGCGAGCGTGTCGACATCGTGCTGTGGGATGATAACCCGGCGCAGTTCGTGATCAACGCCATGTCGCCGGCTGAAGTCGCGGCGATCATCGTTGACGAAGATGCCCACGCGATGGACATCGCCGTGGGTGCCGACAACCTGGCCCAGGCGATTGGCCGTGGTGGTCAGAACGTACGCCTGGCCAGTCAGTTGACCGGCTGGACCCTGAACGTGATGACCGAGTCGGACATCCAGGCTAAGCAACAGGCAGAAACCGGTGACATCCTGCGCAACTTCATCGACGAGCTGGAAGTCGACGAAGAGCTGGCACAGGTGCTGGTCGATGAAGGTTTCACCAGCCTGGAAGAGATTGCCTACGTACCGTTGGAAGAAATGCTCAACATCGACGGCTTTGACGAGGACATCGTCAACGAGCTTCGCGCTCGTGCCAAGGATCGCTTGTTGACCAAAGCCATCGCTACAGAGGAAAAGCTGGCAGACGCCCATCCGGCCGAAGACCTGCTCTCGCTTGAGGGTATGGACAAGGATTTGGCGGTGGAACTGGCGGTGCGCGGCGTAATTACCCGCGAAGACCTGGCCGAGCAGTCGATTGATGACCTGCTCGACATCGACGGCATCGACGATGATCGTGCCGGCAAGTTGATCATGGCCGCCCGAGCCCACTGGTTCGAGTAATTAGGCGCGGCCTGAGGAGAGAAGTGCATGACGCAAGTCACGGTGAAACAACTGGCCGATGAGGTCAAAACACCGGTGGAGCGCCTGTTGCAGCAGATGCGTGAGGCAGGTCTGCCGCACACCGCCGCCGAAGAAAAGGTGAGCGACAGCGAGAAACAATCGCTGCTGACTCATTTGAAGAGCAGTCACAAGGCGAAAGTGGAAGAACCGCGCAAGATTACCTTGCAGCGCAAAACCACCAGCACCCTGCGTGTTGCCGGCAGCAAGAGCATCAGTGTTGAAGTACGCAAGAAGAAAGTCTTCGTACAGCGCAGCCCGGAAGAAATCGAAGCCGAGCGCAAGCGTGAGCAGGAAGAACGCCGTGCCGTAGAAAATGCGGCCCGTCAGAAGGCGGAAGAAGAAGCCAGGCGTCGCGGCGAAGATGACGCACGTCGCCAGCCAGCTCCGGCTGCCGAACCGGCTGCCGCTGTGGCAGCTGAAGTGGTCGCAGCCCCTGTGGCGGCGGTCGAGCCTGTGCGTGAAGCAGCGGTTTCCGCTCCAGCACCGGCGGCCGACGCTCGCAAGCGCGAAGAGCCGCGTCGTCCGGACAAACCACGTGCCGACGATAGCAATCGTCGCGGCAGTGGTGGTGATGGCGAGCGCAAAAATGCTCCGCATCGTGCTTCGGTCAAGGAAAAGGCTCCGGCCCCACGTGTTGCCCCGCGCACTACCGACGAAGAGAGCGATGGTTTCCGTCGTGGCGGTCGCGGTAAAGGCAAGCCGAAAAAACGCAACGCCCACGGTTTCCAGAGCCCTACCGGCCCGCTCGTGCGTGATGTGAAAATCGGCGAGACCATTACGGTTGGCGATCTTGCCCAGCAGATGTCGGTCAAGGCGGCCGAGATCATCAAGTTCATGTTCAAGCTGGGTACACCAGCCACCATCAACCAGGTTCTGGATCAGGAAACTGCCCAGCTGGTTGCTGAAGAACTGGGCCACAAAGTGACCCTGATCAGCGACACCGCCCTGGAAGATTCCCTGGCCGAGTCCCTGAAGTTCGAAGGTGAAGCGGTTTCCCGTGCGCCGGTTGTGACCGTAATGGGTCACGTTGACCACGGTAAGACGTCGCTGCTCGACTACATCCGTCGTGCGAAGGTTGCTGCTGGCGAAGCCGGTGGCATTACCCAGCACATCGGTGCCTACCACGTGGAAACCGATCGCGGCATGGTCACCTTCCTCGATACCCCGGGTCACGCCGCGTTTACCGCAATGCGTGCCCGTGGTGCCAAGGCGACCGACATCGTGATCCTGGTGGTTGCGGCGGACGACGGCGTGATGCCGCAAACCATCGAGGCCGTTCAGCATGCCAAGGCGGCTGGCGTTCCTCTGGTGGTCGCGGTGAACAAGATCGACAAGCCGGGCGCTGATCTCGATCGCATCCGTAGCGAACTGTCGGTTCACGGTGTGACTTCCGAGGAGTGGGGTGGCGACACGCCATTCGTCCCGGTTTCCGCGAAGATGGGTACCGGCGTCGACGAATTGCTCGAAGCGGTCCTGCTGCAGGCCGAAGTACTGGAACTGACTGCCACCCCTTCGGCTCCGGGTCGTGGTGTGGTTGTCGAGTCCCGTCTGGACAAGGGCCGTGGCCCGGTGGCTACCGTGCTGGTACAGGACGGTACGCTGCGTCAAGGCGACATGGTGCTGGTCGGCTCGAACTATGGCCGCGTGCGCGCCATGCTCGACGAAAACGGCAAGCCTATCAAGGAAGCCGGTCCGGCGATTCCGGTCGAGATTCTCGGCCTGGACGGTACCCCGGATGCTGGCGACGAGATGAGCGTTGTGGCTGACGAGAAGAAAGCTCGTGAAGTCGCGCTGTTCCGCCAAGGCAAGTTCCGCGAAGTCAAACTGGCTCGCGCACATGCTGGCAAGCTGGAAAACATCTTCGAAAACATGGGCCAGGAAGAGAAGAAGACGCTCAATATCGTCCTCAAGTCCGATGTCCGTGGTTCGTTGGAAGCACTGCAAGGTGCGCTCAACGGTTTGGGTAACGATGAAGTGCAAGTGCGCGTCGTCGGTGGCGGTGTCGGTGGTATCACCGAGTCCGACGCCAACCTGGCACTGGCCTCCAGCGCTGTACTGTTCGGCTTCAACGTGCGTGCCGATGCCGGCGCTCGCAAGATCGTCGAGCAGGAAGGTCTGGATATGCGTTACTACAACGTGATCTACGACATCATCGAAGACGTCAAGAAAGCTCTGACCGGTATGCTGGGCAGCGACGTGCGGGAGAACATCCTGGGCGTGGCCGAAGTCCGCGACGTATTCCGTTCGCCTAAGTTCGGCGCCATTGCCGGCTGCATGGTGATCGAGGGTAGCGTGCACCGTAACCGTCCGATCCGCGTGCTGCGTGAAGACATCGTGATCTTCGAAGGCGAGCTGGAATCCCTGCGCCGCTTCAAGGATGACGCTTCCGAAGTGCGTGCCGGCATGGAATGCGGTATCGGCGTGAAGAGCTACAACGACGTCAAGGTCGGCGACAAGATCGAAGTATTCGAGAAGGTTCAGGTTGCTCGCAGCCTCTGACTCGCAAGCTTCAAGAGCCGCCACGGCCTGGCGCAGCATGCTGCACAGGCCGTCGAGCGGACTCTAAACGCAACGCCCGGTCCGGCTTCTGCCAGGCCGGGCGTTTGCCGCTTTCAGACCTCGAGGGTTTCACCTCGGGGCAGTAACAGGTAACAAGACATGGCAAAAGAATACAGCCGTACCCAACGTATCGGCGATCAGATGCAGCGCGAGCTGGCACAGTTGATCCGTCGTGAAGTCAAGGACCCGCGCGTCGGCCTGGTCACCATCACCGCTGTCGATGTCAGCCGTGACGTCGGCCACGCGAAGGTTTTCATCACCGTGATGGGCCAGGACAGCCAGGAAGACATCACTCAGAGCATCAAGGTGCTCAATTCGGCAGCCGGCTTCCTGCGCATGCAGTTGGCTCGCGAGATGAAGCTGCGCAGCGTGCCGCAGTTGCATTTCCACTACGATGAGAGCGTCGCCCGTGGTGCCCATCTGTCGGCATTGATCGAGCGTGCAGTGGCCGAAGACAGCCAGCATGGCGAGGACAGCGAGCCTCAAGCTGCCTCTCCAGCAGACGGCCGGGAGTAATCGGTGGCTCAGGTCAAACGTATTCGTCGCAACGTCAGCGGCATCATCCTGCTGGACAAGCCGCTGGGGTTCACCTCCAACGCGGCGTTGCAGAAGGTCCGCTGGCTGCTCAACGCCGAGAAGGCCGGTCATACCGGCAGCCTCGATCCGTTGGCTACCGGCGTGCTGCCGCTGTGCTTTGGCGAGGCCACCAAGTTCTCGCAGTACCTGCTCGATTCCGACAAGGGTTATGAAACCCTCATGCAGTTGGGCAAGACCACCACCACGGCCGACGCCGAAGGTGAGGTTCTGCAGACCCGTCCTGTGACCGTTGGTCGTGCCGATATCGAAGCGGTCCTGCCGGATTTTCGTGGGGAAATCAGTCAGATACCCCCGATGTACTCGGCACTCAAGCGCGATGGGCAACCGCTTTACAAGTTGGCGCGTGCAGGGGAAGTAGTGGAGCGCGAACCGCGTTCTGTTACTATTGCGCGCTTGGAATTGCTGGCCAGCGAAGGCGATACTGCCCGACTGGCGGTGGACTGCAGCAAGGGCACCTATATTCGTACCCTGGTGGAGGATATCGGTGAGCGGCTCGGTTGCGGTGCGTACGTCGCCGAACTGCGTCGGACCCAGGCCGGACCTTTCAGCCTGGCCCAGACGGTGACGCTCGAAGAGCTGGAAGCCGTCCATGCCGAAGGTGGTAATGAAGCGGTCGACCGCTTCCTGATGCCATCGGACAGCGGGTTGCTGGATTGGCCTCTGCTCAAGTTTTCCGAGCACAGTGCGTTCTACTGGCTCAACGGCCAGCCAGTACGTGCCCCGGACGCGCCGAAGTACGGCATGGTTCGGGTACAGGATCATAATGGTCGCTTCATCGGTATCGGTGAAGTGAGCGAAGACGGGCGCATCGCGCCGCGTCGACTGATTCGGTCAGAATGACCGGACGAGGGTGGCTGTCAACAGGCACGGTCACTACTCTTTTATAGATACGGGGATTTGTCCTCGGCCTGTTGAAACCGTTCCTGGACGGTTTCCTGATATAAGGATTGCCCACATGGCACTCAGCGTTGAAGAAAAAGCTCAGATCGTAACCGACTACCAGCAAGCTGTTGGTGACACTGGTTCGCCAGAAGTGCAAGTTGCACTGCTGACCGCCAACATCAACAAACTGCAAGGTCACTTCAAGGCCAACGGTAAAGACCACCACTCCCGTCGTGGTCTGATCCGCATGGTAAACCAGCGTCGTAAGCTGCTGGACTACCTCAAAGGCAAGGACGTGACCCGTTACAGCACCCTGATCGGTCGTCTGGGCCTGCGTCGCTAATTCAGCGATTGCGCGAGAGGTTGGTTGTCTGTCCTGTGTTCGTGGATTTCCACGGGCATGGGGCAGGCTCCCAGCCTCAAGTTTTATCTGGACTGCCGGATCATTACGAAAGCTCGCCACGCAGGCCGTTTTCGTAATGACCCAGAGTCGGGTAGATGCCCGCTACTGGCCAAGGATTTCGCAAGAAGCCAGTTCCCCCAAGAGCCACAAAGAAGGTAGGACACCGTGAACCCGGTAATCAAAAAATTCCAGTTCGGTCAGTCGACCGTTACCCTCGAGACTGGTCGCATCGCTCGCCAGGCCTCCGGCGCAGTGCTGGTCACCGTTGACGACGACGTCAGCGTATTGGTGACCGTTGTCGGTGCCAAGCAAGCCGATCCGGGCAAGGGTTTCTTCCCACTGTCCGTGCACTACCAGGAAAAGACCTACGCTGCCGGCAAGATCCCTGGCGGCTTCTTCAAGCGTGAAGGCCGTCCTTCCGAAAAAGAAACCCTGACTTCGCGCCTGATCGACCGTCCGATCCGCCCGCTGTTCCCTGAAGGTTTCATGAACGAAGTGCAGGTTGTCTGCACCGTCGTCTCCACCAGCAAGAAGACCGATCCGGACATCGCTGCGATGATCGGTACCTCGGCTGCCCTGGCCATTTCCGGTATTCCGTTCGATGGCCCGATTGGCGCCGCTCGCGTGGCCTTCCACGAAAGCACCGGTTACCTGCTGAACCCCACTTACGAGCAACTGAAAGCGTCGAGCCTGGACATGGTCGTCGCCGGTACCGCCGAAGCGGTACTGATGGTTGAGTCGGAAGCCAAGGAACTGACCGAAGACCAGATGCTGGGCGCGGTACTGTTCGCCCACGACGAATTCCAGTCCGTTATCCAGGCCGTCAAAGAGCTGGCCGCCGAAGCTGCCAAGCCAACCTGGAGCTGGGCTCCACAGGCAGAAGCCACCGAACTGCTGAGTGCTATCCGCGCCGAATTCGGCGAAGCGATCTCCCAGGCCTACACCATCACCGTCAAGGCCGACCGTTACGCTCGTCTGGGCGAGTTGAAAGACCAGGTGGTTGCCAAGCTGTCGGGTGAAGAAGGCCAGCCTTCGGCTGCCGACGTGAAAGCCGCCTTTGGCGAAATCGAATACCGCACCGTTCGCGAAAACATCGTCAACGGCAAGCCACGTATCGACGGTCGCGACAACCGCACTGTACGTCCGCTGAACATCGAAGTCGGTGTCCTGCCGAAGACCCACGGTTCGTCGCTGTTCACCCGTGGCGAAACCCAGGCTCTGGTCGTTGCCACTCTGGGTACCGCTCGCGATGCGCAGTTGCTGGACACCCTGGAAGGCGAGAAAAAAGACCCCTTCATGCTGCACTACAACTTCCCGCCGTTCTCGGTGGGCGAGTGTGGCCGCATGGGTGGTGCCGGTCGTCGTGAAATCGGTCACGGCCGTCTGGCCCGTCGTTCGGTCCAGGCCATGCTGCCAAGCGACAGCGAATTCCCGTACACCATCCGTGTGGTATCGGAAATCACCGAGTCCAACGGCTCCAGCTCCATGGCTTCGGTCTGCGGTGCTTCCCTGGCCCTGATGGATGCCGGTGTACCGATGAAGGCGCCAGTGGCCGGTATCGCCATGGGTCTGGTGAAGGAAGGTGAGAAATTCGCCGTCCTGACCGACATCCTGGGCGATGAAGACCACCTGGGCGACATGGACTTCAAGGTAGCCGGTACCGCCAAGGGCGTCACCGCGCTGCAGATGGACATCAAGATCAAGGGCATCACCGAAGAGATCATGGAAATCGCTCTGGGCCAGGCCCTGGAAGCGCGCCTGAACATCCTCGGTCAGATGAACCAGGTCATTGGCCAGTCCCGTAGCGAACTGTCGTCCAATGCTCCGACCATGATCTCGATGAAGATCGACACCGACAAGATCCGTGACGTGATCGGTAAAGGTGGCGCGACCATCCGTGCGATCTGCGAAGAAACCAAGGCTTCGATCGATATCGAAGACGATGGCTCGATCAAGATCTTCGGTGAAACCAAGGAAGCGGCCGAGGCAGCTCGCCAGCGCGTCCTGGGCATCACTGCCGAGGCCGAGATCGGCAAGATCTACCTGGGCAAGGTAGAGCGTATCGTCGACTTCGGTGCGTTCGTCAACATCCTGCCAGGCAAGGATGGTCTGGTGCACATCTCGATGCTGAGCGACGCTCGCGTAGAGAAAGTCACCGATATCCTGAAGGAAGGCCAGGAAGTTGAAGTGCTGGTGCTGGACGTGGACAACCGCGGTCGCATCAAGCTGTCCATCAAGGACGTCGCTGCGGCCAAGGCATCGGGCGTTTAATCGACCCGGCGGCTTGTGTTGAAAAAAGGACCCTTTGGGGTCCTTTTTTAATGGGCGCTGAAAAGTAGCGGTATTTCAGCGGCTTGCTGGCATAAAGATGCTGCAACTTGCATGCACCGACAAGGGTCGGTCATGCAATCTGCACGATCATGCGTTTCGCTTGTTTGTGTAAGCTATTGATTTTTAATGTTTTTATATCTTTCTTCGGATTGGCACAGCGCCTGCAATATTCAGGTAACCCTGCTGCCAGGACACGGCAGCAGACTTTCCAGAAGAACAGGAGTGACTCGTATGAAAAAGTTCGCTATCGCTACCGCAGCTGCTACTGCCCTGACTCTGACTCTGGCCAATGCTGCCTTCGCAGCTGAACAGACTCAGGCGTCCAAGCCGATGATGCTCGCCGCTGGTGAAGTCACCAAGGTCAAGGATGAGACCTCCGATACCTGGATCACCACCAAGGTCAAAGCCGATCTGCTCACCGAAAAAGGCATTCCAGGCAGCGATATCAAGGTTGAAACCGAGAAGGGGGTAGTGGCACTGTCGTCTGACACCAAGGTGACCGCCGCCCAGAAAGAAACCGCGGTACACATCGCGAAGAACATCAAGGGTGTCAAAGGCGTTACTGCTGAAGCCCTGAAAACCGAGTAATCCTGACGGAGTAGTTTCGCCAGGACCGGCAGTCGGGTGTAACGGATGAGTCTGTCATCCATCCGGTGAGCCCATGAGGTTCATGCGACAGGTCACAGGGACGTGACCATTACAGGCCCCGGCGCATTGCGTCGGGGCCTGTTCTATTTTATGGGGAGCTATTAAATAAAGGCTTCGCGGGCAAGCTTTAAGGGCTGCGGGTGCTGCGGATATCCATCAGTTGGCCACCCTCGAAGCGCAGCGACTGTTTCATGCCGCCGCTGGGGGTGTAGATCCATTCCTCGACCTTGACCCCGTCTCTGCGGTTGCCACGGCGTATTTCGAGATAACCCTTGTCGATCACGGCAACGGGCTGACCGCATTTCTGCGTCACGTCATAGCTGCTGTCGCCATAGCTGATCAGGCCTTTCTCGCAGCGCAGGGTTGTGGCCTGGGCCTGGGCGGCCATCAACAAGACAGCCGCCAGACTGAAGATGACGCGTTTCGACATGATTATTCGCTGTCCAGGTGCAATGGAGTGATGACACGGCCATCGCCTTCGGCTTCGCCGAGCGTGGCATCGATGAAGTACACGCGATCATCTTCCAGTTGTCCCTTGTCCACCAGGAAGTCCTTGATGCTGCTGGCTCGATCCTGACCCAGTTTGCGCAGCAGCACGGCATTGCCGCTCCAGTTCTTGAGCACTGCGTCGCGTAGCTTGGCGGTACGTTCGTCGCGGCTCAACTGTGCCCATTCGGCCGGTGGCTGTTGCTTGATCAGGTTCCGGTAGATGCCTTCCAGCATGGGGGCCTTCTCATCCTCGGGCACTTGCAGTTGGGCCGCCTGGGCGGGGACCTTGTCGCCACGGCGCTGGAGCATTTTGTAGTAGGTAGCCTGATACTCGCGTTCCAGGCGCTGTTGGGCGATCAGCATGCCGTCGCTGCTCTGGGCGCTGGTGCCTTCGATTTCCAGGCGCAGGTTGGGGCGCTCCTTGAGGGCTGCCGCCAGTTTGGTCAGTGAGGACTCGGCGTCCTTGCTCAAATCACTGGAGCCCGGTGCGAACGACACATTGCTCAGGTCCTGGGCATCGCCACCGGAAATCAGGCCGCCGATGAACTTGAAGGGGGCCGTCGCTGCTCGCAGGACCAGATTGCGCAAGGTCTGCCAGACGATTGGCATCACGCTGAACTGCGGGTTGTTCAGGTCACCGGAGACCGGCAGCTCGATGGAGATCTTGCCATCGGTATCCTTGAGCAAGGCAATCGCCAGCTTGATCGGCAGGTCGACGGCGTCCGGGCTGTCGACTTTCTCGCCCAGTTGCAATTGCTCGACCACCAGCTTGTTCTCGGCCTTGAGCTGGCCCTTGGTGATCAGGTAATGCAGATCGAGGTTGAGCCGACCCTTGCGGATGCGATAGCCGGCGAACTTGCCGGAGTAGGGCGTCAGGGTGGTCAGTTCGACGCGTTTGAAACTGGTGGCGATATCCAGGCTGGCCATCGGGTCGAAGGGGTTCAGCGCGCCCTTGATGGTCACGGGTGCATAACGGTCGACCTTGCCCTTGACGTCGATATCGGCAGGTTTTGCCTGGCGGCTGTCGATGGTGCCGATCTGCCCGTTGAGCTGCTGGACGGCGGTGGCGAAGTTGGGGGTCAAACTGAAGTCGGCGAAGTTGGCCGAGCCATCATTGATAGCAATGCCGCCGATATGAATACCCAACGGTTTGCTGTTCGACGCAGCAGGCTTGGCGGCGGACTTCTTGCCATCGCTGGCGGGCTGTGGGATCAGCAGGTCATCGACGTTGGTGGTGCGATCATCGTTGATCATGAAGCGCGCGTAGGGCTGGAACAGGCTGACCTTGTCGATCGACAGGCTCTCACCGTGCTGATAGCTCAGGCCGTCGATCTGCAGCTTCTGCCATTTCACGAAGTCCCGGCTCTTGAGGGTGTCGAGCGTATGCAACTGATCGACCCGGGCCTTGCCGGTGACGGTGAAGGCCAGCGGCTCGACACTCTTGAGATTGACGTCGAGATCGCTGCCGAGCATGCCGCTGCGCACTTCCAGGCGGATGAACGGTTCGACATAGGCCTGGGCTACCCGCAGGTCGATGTCCTGGGTGCTGACCTTCAGTTTGGCACTGACGGGGCTCAGGTTGACTTCACCGCTGGCGAGGACCTTGCCCTGCTTGCCCAGCCCGCTGTCGAGCTTGAGGGTGAAGGGGGAGTGGTTGAGGCTGTCGAAGTTCTGCAGGTCCAGGTTCAACGGGCCGAGATCGAGCGCGACCGGGGTCTTGTTGGCCCGGTCGGCGAGGTGGACGCGGTAGTCACGCAGTTGCACATCCTTGAGCAGGACTTGCCACGGTTTGCTCGGTGCCGCCGGGGCAGGCGGCGGAGCATCGGCGGTCGCCGGCGCCGGCTTCCTGGCCTCCTTCGTGGATTTGGCTGGCTGGCTGGCGAACAGCTTTTGCCAGTCCAGTTGACCGTCGGCTTCACGGGCGGCCCAGGTTTCCAGCTTGTTGCTGTGGATCTTGCCGACCACCACCTGTTGTTTGGCCAGGTCGACGGAGGTTTCGCTCACGTCCAGGCGTTCCAGGCGCGCCAGTGGGCGGCCATCTGGCGCCTTGATGGCGAACGGCGCCACACTGACCGATACGTTGCTCAGCAGCATCTCGGTCTCTTTGGCGAGACCGAGTTTGTAATCGGTGCTGAGGTTCACGACGCCGTTTTCCAGCTCCAGCGGCAGCGCGTCACGGACATAGGGCCACCAGAGCTTCATCTTGCCGTCGGTGACTTTCAGCGATCCTTCGGAGGCGATCGGCGTCAGGCTGAAGTTGCCTTTCCAGTCGATTCGACCGCCTTGCGGGCCGGCGGCCACCAGGACCATGTCGGCACTGTCGTCGGGCAGGGTGCTGAGGTTTTTCAGTTGCAGGTCCATCTTGTCGTAGAGGAACTCGATGGGCTCGCTGGGGCGCAGGTCCTGGAAGTGCAGGTAACCGTCGGCCAGGCTGATCTGGTCGATACGCAGCGGAAACGGCTTGGCATTCGGGTCGGCCGGCGTCGGCTCGCTGGCCGGCAGCTTGAACAACTGAGCCAGGTTCAGGGTTCCGTCCTTGCTGAAGGACACTTCGGTGTGAGGTTTGACCAGCTGGATTTCAGCCAGGTGCAGCGCGTGGGTCCACAGGCTGTCGATCTGCAGGTTGGCATACAGGCGCTCGAACGAGACCTGTTCCTTGCCCGGCTCGCCGATGTTCAGACCCCACAGCGTGACTTCCAGGCTGAAGGGATTGAGCTCCAGGCGCTGGAGCTTGGCGGGAACCGTGGCGTAGTTCGCCAGTTGCTGATTGGCGATACGCAGCGCTACGCCCGGGAGGATGAAAAAGCCCAGCACGGTGTAGAGCGCGAGGACGGTCAGCAAGGCGCCGAGGGCGCGTTTCAATCCTTTGGACATGTGATGCGTCGTCTTTCTCAGTCGAAGATGCCTTGGAGTATGGCACGCGTTTATGGTTGCGAAGCAATCGCCTTTTTTCTTCGCAACCTACGGTTTTCTGGCGTCATTTCTAGAGTTGCAGGATCAGGGTCTTCAGCGGTGGCTGGCCGTCCTGGGAGGGGAAGTCCCCGGCCGGTTTGAGCACCTGCCAGTCGCGTACCGGCCTGCCGGCTTTTTCCGCGCAGCGCAGGACCTGTTCGCGCCAATCATCCATACCGACTTTTGCCAGGTTGTTGCAGCAGATCAGCACGCCATTGTCGGCGGTGGCCAGCAGCGCGGGCTTGAGCAGGCTCTGATAATCGCGCAGCAGATCGACCGTACCGAAGGCGCTCTTGGCCCAGGCCGGAGGGTCGAGCAGCACCAGGTCGTACTGGCGCTGTTCCAGACGTGGATAGCTCGGCAGCTTCTGGCCCCGGCGCTGGGCAATCGGTAGTCCGGCCAGTTGGCGGATGGCCGGGAAATAGTCGGACTGGACGAACTGCATGGTCGGCAGTTGCGGATTGAGCTGGCCGTTCTCCCGGCCCACTGCGAGGTTACCTTCGGCGAAATCGAGGTTGCAGACCTCCCGCGCACCGCCGGCAGCGGCACTCAGACCGACACCACAGGTATAGGCGAACAGGTTGAGTACGCTTTTGTCGAGGCTGTTTTGCTTGACCCAGCCACGGGCATTGCGCAGGTCGAGGAACAGTAGCGGGTCTTGTCCGGCGTGACGGCCGCGGACCCGATAGTTGAGGCCCCACTCGTGGCCGACCAGATCGGCGAGGGCGTCTTCCTCGGCGCGGTAGATGGAGTCTTCCCGGTCGATTCGCGAATTGCCCCGCGAGCGGTCGTTGTAGACCAGCAGGGTGTTCAAGCCCAAAGCCTGGTTGACGGTTTCATGGGCGCTCAGCAGTGCTTCGCGGTCCAGCGACTGGTGGAAGCTCTGTACCAGCAGTTGCGGGCCGTAGCGGTCGATGGTGAGGCCGCCGATACCCTCCTGGCTGCCGTGGAACAGTCGGTAGCAGTCGGTGCCCTGGGCATGCAGTTCGGCCAGCAGATCCTGGCGTTGGTCGAGGGCGGCGCGCAGCGCCTGGTTCAAGCAAGACATGGAGCGCGCCTTGGGTCGGAATTGGCGCGTAATTCTACCAGTCTTTTGCAGCCCCAGCCTTTTCCGTTCCCGCTGGGCGGGTAGGGAGGCGGCGGCCGTGCCCAAGCGCGGCCGCCGTCGGGGTCAGCCGCGATGGCGGCCGCGGAAGTAGTTGATCAGGCCCTGGGTCGAGGCGTCCTCGGCAGCGGACTCTTCACTGCCGGTCAGGCGGTTGTAAACGCCCTTGCCCAGTTCCTTGCCCAGCTCCACACCCCACTGGTCGAAGGCGTTGATGCCCCAGATGACGCTCTGCACGAACACCTTGTGTTCGTACATCGCTACCAGGGCGCCAAGACGACGCGGGCTGATGCGCTCGACCACCAGGGTGTTGCTCGGGCGGTTGCCCGGGATCACCTTGTGCGGGGCGAGCTTTTGCACGTCGGCTTCGCTCATGCCTTTTTCACGCAGCTCGGATTCCGCCTCGCTGCGGGTCTTGCCGAGCATCAGCGCCTGGCTCTGCGACAGGCAGTTGGCATACAGCCACTGGTGATGGTCGGCGACCGGGTTGAAGCTGACGATCGGCACGATGAAGTCGGCCGGGATCAACTGGGTACCTTGATGCAGCAACTGGTGGTAGGCGTGCTGACCGTTGCAGCCGACGCCGCCCCAGATCACCGGGCCGGTATCGGTCGACACCGGCGTGCCGTCCTGGCGCACGCTCTTGCCGTTGGATTCCATGTCCAGCTGTTGCAGGTGCTTGGTGATGTTGCGCAGGTAGTGGTCGTACGGCAGGATCGCATGGCTCTGCGCGCCCCAGAAGTTGCCGTACCAGACGCCCAGCAATGCCAGCAGTACCGGCATGTTCTGTTCGAACGGCGCGTTCTGGAAGTGCTGGTCCATGGTGTAGGCACCGGACAGCAGCTCCTTGAAGTTCGACATGCCGATGGCCAGGGCGATCGGCAGACCGATAGCCGACCACAGCGAGTAACGGCCGCCTACCCAGTCCCACATCGGGAAGATGTTCTCTTCGCGGATGCCGAAGGCCACGGCGGCGGCGTTGTTACTCGACACAGCGATGAAGTGCTTGTACAGCTCGGCCTCGGAACCGCCCTGGGCCAGGTACCAGGCACGCGCGGCCTGGGCGTTCTTGAGGGTTTCGAGGGTATTGAAGGATTTCGACGAGACGATGAACAGGGTGGTCTCGGCGCGGATCTTCGCCGACAGCTCATGGAACTCACTGCCGTCGATGTTCGCCAGGTAGTGGCAGCGCACGCCCTTGTGGGTGTAGGACAGCAGGGCTTCGGAAACCAGCTCCGGGCCGAGGAACGAGCCACCGATACCGATGTTCACCACGTCGGTGATCGGTTTTTCGGTGTAGCCGCGCCACAGGCCGTCGTGGATGCGCCCGACCAGCTCGGTGATCTGGTTCAGCACCTTGTGCACATCCGGCATCACGTTGGCGCCGTTGACCAGCAGCTTGTCGCCAACCGGTCGGCGCAGTGCGGTATGCAGTGCCGGGCGGCCTTCGGAGGAGTTGACCGGCTCGCCGGCGAACAGCGCCTTGATGGCACCTTGCAGGTCGACTTCGTTGGCCAGGCCGACCAGCAGGTTGCGGGTTTCGCTGGTGATCAGGTTCTTGGAGTAGTCGAGAAACAACCCGCAGCTGCTGAGGGTGAATTGATTGAAGCGCTGCGGATCGGCATTAAAGGCTTCGCGCATGCTGAAGTTGTGCATGTTTTCGCGGTGTTGATTCAGCGCCTGCCAGGCGGGCAGAGCGGTCACGTCGTGAGGAGTGCGGTAGTACGCCATCGCTGCGGATTTCCTTTTACGAGAACTGCCTTTTGGACATTTGGCTTTTTGGACACCAGAAACGCCGGAACGTCCTGCTTTATCGGTGGCAGTGTCCGGCAACCTGCGTCGGCACGGTTGGGAGACGCAGCGCGATTACAGTAAACCTCGCGCTGGCATCTGTCTTGGCTTTGTCTGACCTTTTCCCGGTACTTTTTCGCACTCACCCAGGTTTTGGTAAGCAGGCGAACAGCCCTGAAGTGATATAGAGGGCCACGTGCGGCGGCAGTTTGCCCGAAGCCTGGGGCTCGGGCAATCGCTGCTCAGGCGGGGGCGTCGAGGTTCAGGTGCAGGTTGTCGATCAGGCGGGTGCTACCGAGGAAGGCGGCGACCAGAATCACCAGGTCGCGGTCCTGCGCGGTGGCCGTGCGCAGGTTCAGGGCGTGGCGGATTTCCAGGTAATCGACCCGAAAACCGGCGCTTTCGATCAGCTTGGCCTGTTCGGCGAGCAACTTTGCATAATCACGTTCGCCCTGCTCGATGGCCGTGGCGATCTGGCTCAGGCTGCGATACAGCGCAGGGGCGGCGGCACGATCCTGCTCGCTGAGGAAACCGTTGCGTGAGGACAGGGCCAGGCCGTCGGCGGCGCGCACCGTCGGTTCGCCGATGATCTGGACCGGCATGTTCAGGTCATGGACCAGGGCGCGAATCACCGCCAGTTGCTGAAAGTCTTTTTGGCCGAATACCGCCAGGTCCGGCTGGACCATGTTGAACAGCTTGCTGACCACGGTCGCCACGCCCTCGAAGTGCCCGGGACGGCTGGCGCCGCACAAGCCTTCGGACAGTTGCGGGACACTGACGCGGGTCTGCCCGGCCATGCCGTCGGGGTACATCTCTTCCACGGTTGGCGCGAACAGCAGATGACAGCCGGCTTCCAGCAGCTTCTCCTGGTCGGCGGCGAGGGTCCGAGGGTACTTGTCGAGGTCTTCGTTGGCGCCGAACTGCAGCGGGTTGACGAAGATGCTCGCCACCACGAAATCCACCCGCTGTGCGGCCTTGGTCACCAGAGCGGCGTGACCGGCATGCAGGTTGCCCATGGTCGGTACGAAACCGATGCGTTTACCTTCGCTGCGGGCCCGCCCTACGGCGGCGCGCAGTTCGCGGACGGTCTTGACTGTATTCATGCCGAAAACCCGTGTTCGGTGCCGGGGAAGGTGACGGCCTTGACTTCGCTGACGTAGGCGCCCAGAGCGGCCTGGATACTGGTCTGGCCGGCCATGAAGTTTTTCACGAACTTGGGCACCCGACCGCTGATGGACAGGCCGAGCATGTCGTGCAGCACCAGTACCTGGCCGTCGGTCGCACTGCCAGCACCGATGCCGATGACCGGCACCTTGACCGCCTGGGTGATCTCCGCAGCCAGATCGCTCGGTACGCATTCGAGCAGGATCATCGCGGCACCGGCCTGTTCCAGGGCGATGGCATCGGCACGCATCTGCCGCGCCTGGGCTTCGCCACGGCCCTGGACCTTGTAGCCACCGAAGAGGTTCACCGATTGCGGCGTCAGGCCCATGTGTGCACAGACCGGTACACCACGCTCGGCCAGCAGGCGAATGGATTCGGCGAGCCAGGCGGCGCCCTCGACCTTGACCATGTTGGCGCCGGCCTGCATCAGTTGGGCACTGTTGTGCAGGGTTTGTTCGACGGTGGCATAGGCCATGAATGGCAGGTCGGCGACAATGAAGGCACCCTGGTTACCACGCTTGACGCTGGCGGTGTGATACGCGACTTCGGCCACGGTCACGGGCAGTGTGCTGTCATGCCCTTGGGACACCATGCCCAGCGAGTCGCCAATCAGCAGCACTTCGACGCCGGCTTCACAGCTGGCCTGGGCGAAGGTGGCGTCATAGCAGGTCAGCATGGTGATTTTCTCACCTTTTTGCTTGAGGCTTTGCAAGGTGGTCAGGGTAATGTCTGGCATGGAAAAGTCCTCTTCAGGCGCTGTGCAAATTACTGCGAGTAACGCGCGTGATTCGTCATTTATACAGGCGCACGTTCTTTTGTCGTGCTTATAAAGCCTGGATTGCGCCCTTTAACGCCGCCGGGGCGGCAACGGGACGCCTATAGTCGTGAGGAGAACTGGGGAAGTCAATCGTGTGTGTTACCGCAATGTTACTGGGGGAGTGTTACCGCATCTGACTGATGCGATTCAGCAGGCGTTAACCGGGCTGGGGCAGAACGATCCTCTATAGGAGCGTGGCTTGCCCGCGAAGCTTCTGGCGACCTCAAGGCCCCATTCGCGGGCAAGCCGCGTTCCTGCTGGGTTACGGGGCGAGACGTTCCAGGCCGACGAACGGGCACTGGGCAAGCAGGGTCTGCAGGCTGCGGCCATCGGCCAATTGCAGATCGGTCGGGGCCAGTTCCGCCAGCGGATACAACACAAACGCACGGGCGTGCATGTGATAGTGCGGGACCTTCAGGCGCGGTTCGTCGATCAGACGCTCGCCGAACAACAGGATATCCAGGTCCAGCGTGCGTGGCCCCCAGCGCTCATGGCGTTCGCGACCCTGGTCGATTTCGATGCGTTGCAGGGCATCGAGCAACTCCAGTGGCGCCAGGTGACTGTCGAGTGCCACCACTGCATTGGTGTAGCGCGGTTGGCCCGGGAGTAGCGAGTCGCTCTGGTAGAACGCGGAAACGCCTGCCAGTGCGCTGTCCGGCAGTTGTGCCAGGGCCTGGACCGCGTGACGCAACTGTTCGGCCGGCTCAGCCAGATTGCTGCCCAGGCCGATATAGATGCGTTCCATCAGTTTACTCGTCCGAACCGGCGGTGCGTTTACGCTTGCCGGTACTGCTGCGCCGACGTTTGCGCGGGGCGCCAGTGGCCTCGTCCTTGCCGCTGAGGCCACGAATCATGTCGCGGCGGCCGGCATCGTTGGCGTCCTGGTAATCGGTCCACCACTCACCCAGGCCATCGGTCTGCTCGCCTGCGGTCTCGCGCAGCAGCAGGAAGTCGTAACCGGCGCGGAAGCGCGGGTTGTCCAGCAACTGGTCGGCGCGTTTGCCGCTGCGGCGTGGCAGACGCTCCTGCATGTCCCAGATCTCGCGGATCGGCATAGTGAAGCGCTTGGGAATCGCAATGCGCTGGCACTGTTCGCTGATCAGTTCGTGAGCCGCTTCCTGCATCGCTGGAATCGGCGGCATGCCGCGCGACTGCAGGCGCAACACCCGCGCCGGCAGCGCTGGCCACAGCAGGGCCGCGAACAGGAATGCCGGGGTGACCGGCTTGTTCTGCTTGATGCGCAGGTCGGTGTTGACCAGTGCCTGGCTGATCAGCGTGTGGGTGTAGCTCGGGTTGTGTTCCAGGGCCTCGAAACTGGCCGGGAACAGCGGCTCGAACAGGTTCAGGTCGACGAGCATCTCGAAGGTGTCTGCGGCATGGCCGGAGAGGAACAGCTTGAGCACTTCCTCGAACAGTCGCGCCGAAGGGATCTCGCGCAGCAGCGCTGCCAGGTCGCGGATCGGCGCGACCGTGTGCCGTTCGATGCCGAAATCGAGCTTGGCGGCGAAACGGACCGCGCGCAGCATCCGCACCGGGTCTTCCTGGTAGCGTCGGGTCGGGTCGCCGATCAGGCGGATCAACCGATTGCGGATGTCGTGTACGCCATTGGCGTAATCGAGAATGCGCTCGCTGACGGGATCGTAGTACAGGGCATTGATCGTGAAGTCACGACGCTGGGCATCGTCTTCAAGGGTGCCATAAACGTTGTCGCGCAGGATGCGCCCGCTTTCGTTGCGCGAGGACTGGTTGCTGTCTTCCTCGTCCTCATCCTGCGGATGATTGGCGCGAAAGGTCGCGACTTCGATGATTTCGCGGCCGAAATGAATGTGCACCAGCTTGAACCGCCGACCGATGATGCGAGCGTTGCGGAACTCGGCACGGATCTGTTCCGGCGTGGCGCTGGTGGCGACGTCGAAGTCCTTGGGCGTGATGCCCAGCAGCATGTCGCGCACACAACCACCGACCAGGTATGCCTGGTAGCCGGCGTTCTGCAGGCGCTCGACGATATTCACCGCATACCGGCTGAACTGGGCCTTTTGCAGCGAATGCTGGCTGCTGTTGAGCACTTCAGGCGTGCTGCGCTTATGTTGCGGTCTACGCAAGGGGGAACGGAATGACTGGAACAGCTTCTTCAGCATGGGATGCACTGTTTGAAGGAATATTCGGCGAGCACGGAGAATGGCCGCATGATGGGCGGTGATTCTAGCATTTAGTCGAGGGATGGTGTAGGACGCTGCAGAGTGAGAGTCCAAGGATTGCTCAAGGCCTTGTGGGGCGGGCCTGGGAAGGGGAATTGCGGAAACTACAAGGGGAGCCGAAGCTCCCCCAGAAGTAGTTGCGTGCTCTTTTTTATTATGGTCGCGGGCTTTTTGTTTTTGTTGATCGCCCTGTGTCACAAGTTTTTACCCTTGTGACGTCTCCCAATCGGGAGTCAAGAGCAAACGGATTGCTTTGGTCGCTGTGTTGTCATGATCCGAGGATCTAACCAGTTCAGGCTCTGCTTTGAGTGCAGTTTTTGTTGTTCTCGGCCTGGTCATGGGGCAAGCCCCAAATACAACGCCTCTCCAAAAGAATCAGTTAGCTGCGCCTCCGCCGTGTTGTTTTTGTTATGCGTGAGTCGATTCGTCTTATTTTTATTGTCTTGTACATTGCTTGTTATTGTTCTTGTACCAGAGATATAGCAGGTGTCGTGCCAACTTTTGCGATTCCCAGTAAAACCGGGGGTTCGAGGGCTTTTCGGTTTTTCGTGGCCGAAAAAAAGCCGGGTCTTCGTTACCGATAGACCCGGCTTTTGTTACGTGAAAAATCCGAGGTAACAGTTTTTTCACATTCCAGGGTGTTACCTGGGAGGCTGGACTGTGGCTCAGCTCTCGCTGATCACTCCGGTTTTACGCCGTGGAATACCCAGGCGCTGGCGTCGCTCCCACAGGCACTTGCGGCTGACGCCGAGCTTGCGGGCCAGTTCGGTTTCGGTCATGTGGTCCTGATGCTCCAGGACGAAATGCTGGAAGTAGTCCTCCAGTGACAGGTCCTCGGTCGGCTCGTGACTGGTATTGGCCGTGCTGCCAGACGCCGGCGCAAGGCCCAGGAAGTCCTCTTCCTCCAGGTCGCTCAGCTCGATGTCGATACCCAGCAGGTCGGCCGAGATCTCCGGGTTTTCACACAGGATCACGGCGCGCTCGACCGCATTCTCCAGCTCGCGGACGTTACCCGGCCAGGAGTAGTGACGGATGGCCTGTTCGGCATCTGCGGCGAACTTGAGGTCGTTGCGGCCGATGCGTGCACTCTGGCGGGCGAGGAAGGCATTGGCGATCTCGTTGACGTCCGCACCCCGCTCGCGCAGGGCCGGCAGTTTCAGGGCGATCACGTGCAGGCGGTAATACAGGTCTTCGCGGAACTGGCCGATCTTGGCCAGGCTCTTGAGGTCGCGGTGTGTCGCGGCGATCAGCCGTACGTCGACTTTCTGCGACTGCACCGAGCCGACCCGGCGGATCTCACCCTCCTGCAGCACGCGCAGCAGGCGGGCCTGGGCCTCCAGCGGCAGTTCGCCGATTTCGTCGAGGAACAAGGTTCCACCGTCGGCGGCCTCCACCAGGCCGGCACGACCCGCGCTGGCGCCGGTGAATGCGCCTTTCTCGTGGCCGAACAGCTCGGATTCGATCAGCGTTTCCGGAATGGCCGCGCAGTTCACCGAAATCATCGGTGCCTTGGCCCGCTTGGACAGGTTGTGCAGGGCGCGGGCGACCAGTTCCTTGCCGGTGCCCGACTCGCCCTGGATCAGTACATTGGAGTCGGTGGGCGCGACCTTGCGGATCTTGCCATAGAGGTCCTGCATCGGTGGGCAGGAGCCGATGATACCGATCTCGCCGTTACTGTTACCGCTCGCGGATTTGTCCGCCGCACCACCGCTTTTCGGCGCGCTGCGCTCGGCGGGAGCGCCCTGGCCGCTCTGGCGATCACGCAGGATGCGGGCCACGGCCTGGAGCATCTCGTCGTGGTCGAACGGTTTGGCGATGTAATCCACCGCGCCCATCTTCATCGAGTCGACCGCCGAGCGCAGGCTGGCGTAGCTGGTCATGATCAGCACCGGGGTGCCTTGGCCCAGCTTGATCAGTTCGGTGCCCGGCGCGCCGGGCAGGCGCAGGTCGCTGACGATCAGGTCGAACGAGGGAATGCTGAAGCGCTCCTGGGCTTCCTGTACCGAGCCGGCTTCGCTGACCTGGTACTGATTGCGCTCCAGCAGGCGACGCAGTGCTGAGCGGATAATGGTTTCGTCTTCGACGATCAAAATGTGCGGCATTGATTCGGTTCTCTCGACGGTCTCAGTTCACAGCGGACGTCGCTTCGACATGACGGGGCAACGTTATCCGGATACGGGTGCCACGTTGGCTTTCGGTGTCAGCCGGGCTGTCGATGGTGATTTGTCCATAATGCTCTTCAACGATGGAATAGACCAGCGCAAGGCCCAGTCCGGTACCTTCGCCAGGGTCCTTGGTGGTGAAGAAGGGTTCGAACAATCGATCCATGATGTTCTTCGGGATACCACTGCCTTCATCTTCGACGATCAGATCGACGGTATGTTCGAAGGCTTCGCTCTTGACCCGCACCGCGCTGCCGGCAGGCGACGCGTCACGGGCATTGGACAGCAGGTTGATCAGCACTTGTGCCAGGCGCTGTGGATCGCCTTCGGCATAATGTTCCGGGTCGCAGAGGTTGAAGAACTGTACTTCGAAATTGCGCCGATTCAGCGCCAGCAGACCAATGGCATCCTGTGCGACTTCGGCCAGGCACACCGCTTCGTCGTTGTGCTGGTGGCTGCCGGCATGGGCAAAGCTCATCAGCGACTGGACGATGCGTGATACGCGTTTGGTCTGTTCGAGGATCTGGCTGCTGATTTCGATGATTTCGCCATCTTCCTCACGCTCTTCGCGCAGGTTCTGCGCCAGGCAGGCGATACCGGTGATCGGGTTGCCGATTTCATGGGCGACCCCGGCCGCCAGACGGCCGATACTCGCCAGGCGCTCGGAGTGCACGAGTTTGTCTTCGAGCATCTGGGTTTCGGTCAGGTCCTCGACCAGCAGGACCAGCCCGCTGTTGCCGGGCGCCAGCGGTTCGTCGATTGCTGCCTTGTGCAGGTTGAGCCAGCGGGTCTGGCCATCGAGGGCCAGGCGCTGTTTGTGCAAGTGTTCGTCGGGCAGGTTGATAAAACCTTGTAACAGTTCTTTCCAGGGCTCGCCCAGTGTCGCCAGGCGCGAGCCGACCACCCGTTGCGCGGCGACGCCGGTGAGTTCTTCCATTGCTCGGTTCCACATCAGGATTTCCTGATCCTTGGCCAGCGAGCAGACCCCCATCGGCAGTTCCTGCAAGGTCTGGCGATGGTAGCGGCGCAGGGCATCGAGTTCGGCCGCGAGGCCCGTCAGGCGCGAGTGGTAATCCTCGAGGCGGCTCTCGATGAAGTGGATGTCCTCGGTGACATAGCTTTCTCCGCCGACCTTGTAGGGCAGGAAGGTTTCGACCATGTCCTGGGCCACGCTCGGTCCCATCAGGCCGGACAGGTTGGCTTCGATCCGGTCACGCAGGCGCCGCAGGGCATAGGGGCGTCGCTCGTCGAACGGCAGGTAGAGATCGCGCAGGGCCTGCTCGACTTCCTTCTGCGCGGCCTTGGCGCCCAGTGGCTTGGCCAGTTGCGTGGCGAACTCCTGTGGCGAGGCCGCATGCAGCTCGCGGCGCTGCGGACGGCGGACGTTGTCGACCGCACAGGCCTCGGCGGCGCTGGCTTCCTCGGCACTGGCGTTACTGAACAGCGAGACCAGGGTGAACATCAGCACGTTGGCCGCCAGCGAGGCGATGGCCGCCATATGCCAACTGGTGTCGTCCAGTACGTAGATCATGTTCAGCAGTGGAATATAGAAACCCTGCAGGTTGCCGACCAGCGGCAACATCATGGTCACTATCCAGACCAGTACCCCAGCCAGCAGGCCGGCGATGAAGCCGCGCCGATTGGCGGTCGGCCAGTACAGCACCGACAGGACCCCAGGCAGGAATTGCAGGGTGGCGACGAAGGCGACGATGCCCAGGTTGGCCAGGTCCTGCTCGGCCCCCAGCAGCAGGTAGAAGCCATAGCCGGCCATGATGATCGCGACGATCAGGGCGCGGCGGGTCCACTTCAGCCAGCGGTAGATGTTGCCTTCAGCCGGCGGCTGGTAGAGCGGCAGTACCAGGTGGTTCAGGGCCATGCCGGAGAGGGCCAGGGTGGTGACGATGATCAGTCCGGTGGCCGCCGAGAGCCCGCCGACATAGGCCAGCAGGGCCAGGGCCGGGTTATTCGCGGCAATGCCGATACCGAGGGTGAAGTATTCCGGGTTAGTGGTTGCCCCAAGCTTCAGGCCGGCCCAGAGAATCAGTGGTACCGCCAGGCTCATCAGCAGCAGGAACAGCGGCAGGCCCCAACTGGCGCTGACCAGGGAACGCGGGTTGAGGTTCTCGGTAAAGGCCATGTGATACATGTGCGGCATCACGATAGCCGAGGCGAAGAACACCAGCAGCAAGGTCCGCCAGGGACCTTCCTGCAGCGGCGTGTGCAGGGCGGCGAGGGCGGTCTGGTTCTGCAGCAGCCACAACTCGAGCTGCTGTGGGCCGTCGAATACGCCATAAAGAGCATAGAGGCCGACACCGCCGATGGCGACCAGCTTGATCACCGACTCGAAGGCGATCGCGAACACCAGACCCTGGTGTTTTTCACGGGTTGCGATGTGCCGGGAACCGAAGAAAATGGTGAACAGCGTGACCAGTGCACAGAAGCTCAGGGCCACGCGATGTTGGACCGGCTCACGGGTGAGGATACCGATGGAGTCGGCCACTGCCTGGATCTGCAGCGCCAGCAGCGGCAGGACGCCGATCAACATGAACACCGTAGTCAGCGCTCCGGCCCAGGTGCTGCGAAAGCGGAAGGCGAACAGGTCGGCCAGCGATGACAGCTGGTAGGTGCGGGTGATCTTCAGGATCGGGTACAGCAGCACCGGTGCCAGCAGGAACGCCCCGGAGACACCCAGGTAGCTGGAAAGAAAGCCGTAGCCATACTGATACGCCAGGCCCACCGTGCCGTAGAAGGCCCAGGCACTGGCGTAGACACCCAACGACAGTGTGTAGGTCAGCGGGTGACGAATGATCGAACGTGGAATCACGCCCCGTTCGCTGATCCAGGCCACGCCGAACAGCGCCAACATGTACAAGGCGCTGATCAGCAGCATCTGGGTCAGGCTAAAGCTCATCGGCATCTTTTTGGCTCTGCAGGATGAAGGTCACGACGATCAGGATCAGCCAGAGCAGATAAGGCCGATACCAGGCGCCTGTCGCGTCGATCCACCAATCCATGATCGCTGGCGAGAACAGGTAAATCCCGACTACCAGGAGCAGGACCAAGCGATAGATGTACATCCTGGCCTCTCTTTTTTGTGACGTGCCCGAAAACGTGCGCCGATGGTAACGGATGGGCGCCAACCTGCAAGGGGCGTCAGTGCAATTGCGCTTCGGCCAGGGTCGCTACCCGGGGAATCAGTGTGGCATCCCAATGACCAATCCCCCAGTCGAGCACTTCCCGTGGCATGGCCTGTTGCAGCTCTGCAGGTGGTTTCTGGCCCAGCGTGCGCAAGGCGCGCAGCAGCAACGGTGTGGCATGGTCAGCGGTCAGTGGCGCGGAACGGTAGGACTTGCCGAGCTTGTTGCCGTCCGGCTGGGTGATCAGTGGCACATGCAGGTAGCGCGGTTGCGGCAGCCCGAGCAATTCCTGCAGGTAGAGCTGGCGTGGCGTCGAATCCAGCAGGTCGGCGCCACGCACGACATCGGTCACCCCTTGCCAGGCATCGTCGAGCACCACCGCCAGTTGATAGGCATAGAGACCGTCGCGCCGGCGGATGACGAAGTCGCCGGCCTCGCGTCCCAGGTGCTGGCGAAATTCACCCTGTACCCGATCCTGGAAGCTGTAGCTGAGTTCCGGCACCCGCAGGCGGATGGCGGCGTTCTGGCTCGCGTGGCCAAGGTTGCGGCACAGGCCCGGATAGATACCGTGGTAGGCCTCCAGCTCCTTGCGTGAGCAGGTGCAGGCGTAGGCCAGGCCCTGGCTGAAAAGCCGTTCCAGAACCTGGGCGTAGGCTTCGTGGCGGTCGCTCTGGCGGACCAGTTCACCGTCCCATTCGAAACCGTAACGTTGCAGCGCATCCAGGATTGCAACCTGGGCGCCAGGTTCCTCTCGGGGGGGATCGAGGTCTTCCATGCGCAGTAGCCAGCGTCCGCCAACCGAACGGGCGTCCAGGTAGGAGGCCAGCGCCGCGACCAGCGAGCCGAAATGCAGTTGGCCACTGGGGGTGGGGGCGAAGCGCCCGATATAGGCGGGAGAAGCGGTAAGGGTAGTCATGGGGCGCAGGGTACTGGAGAATTCGCCGGTGGTGCCAGCAAACGCAGAAACGAAAACGGAGCGTTCGCACGCTCCGTTCGTTCATTTCGGCGAGGGTTACTTGCCGACCTGTTTTTCCTTGATTTCTGCAAGCGTCTTGCAGTCGACGCACATGTCGGCGGTCGGGCGGGCTTCCAGTCGGCGGATACCGATCTCGACGCCACAGGACTCGCACCAGCCGTACTCTTCGTCTTCGATGAGTTGCAGGGTCTTGTCGATTTTCTTGATCAGCTTGCGCTCGCGGTCACGGGCGCGCAGTTCGAGGCTGAATTCCTCTTCCTGGCTGGCACGGTCGGCGGGATCAGGAAAGTTGGCCGCTTCGTCTTTCATGTGGTCAACGGTACGGTCGACTTCCTGCATCAGGTCCTGCTTCCACTTCTGCAGGATCTTGGTGAAGTGCTTGCGCATGGGCTCACCCATGTACTCTTCACCCTTGCTTTCAACATAGGGTTCGAAGCCGCTGATCGACTGAATGTTTTGCTGCTTTGCTTGGGTGGGCATGAATGGACCGCCTCTACTCTTCTAATCCATTGCGCAGGATTTCAACGTCACCGACACCTGCCGGCCCCGCGGCTGCAAGCGGGCGAACTTACCAGATCAAATCGGGGCGCGCTACTCCCGGTTGTCGAGCCTGGCAGAATGCAGTGGCTGATATTTCATTTTAGTCAATCCTGGGCATGATGCGGGAATGCATCGTTACCGGTCTTCATGGACTTCGGCGACGTTTTAAAGGTTCCCGGTGGACGGCGGTCGGGTAAAATCGGATTTTGCCCAACCCGATTTTGCCTACACGAATGCAAGGAAGGCCAATGGCTCAGTCTTATAGTGCGCGCAGTCGCGCGATCGAACCGTTCCACGTGATGGCTTTGCTGGCGCGCGCCAACGAGTTGCAGGCTGCCGGACACGATGTGATCCACCTGGAAATCGGCGAGCCGGATTTCACCACCGCCGAGCCGATCATCCAGGCGGGCCAGGCGGCCCTGGCCGCAGGCAAGACACGTTACACAGCGGCTCGCGGCTTGCCGGAGTTGCGCGAAGCGATCGCCGGTTTTTATCGGCAGCGTTATGGTCTGGATGTCGATCCGCAGCGCATCCTCGTCACGCCCGGGGGCTCCGGGGCTTTGCTGCTGGCCAGCAGCCTGCTGGTGGACCCGGGCAAGCACTGGTTGCTGGCCGACCCGGGTTATCCCTGCAATCGCCATTTCCTGCGTCTGGTGGAAGGTGCTGCGCAGTTAGTACCGGTCGGACCGGATGTGCGTTACCAACTGACCGCCGAATTGGTGGATCGCCATTGGAACCAGGACAGTGTCGGTGCCCTTGTGGCGTCACCGGCGAACCCGACGGGAACCTTGCTCAAGCGTGACGAACTGGCCGGGCTGTCGAGGGCGGTCAAGGCTCACGGCGGTCATCTGGTGGTCGACGAGATCTACCATGGACTGACCTACGGTTGCGACGCCACCAGTGTGCTGGAAGTCGATGACAGTGCTTTTGTCCTGAATAGCTTTTCCAAGTATTTCGGCATGACCGGCTGGCGCCTGGGGTGGCTGGTGGCGCCCCCTGAGGCGGTGGCCGAATTGGAGAAGCTGGCCCAGAACCTCTATATCAGTGCCCCGAGCATGGCCCAGTATGCTGCGTTGGCGTGTTTCGAACCTCAGACCCTGAGCATTCTCGAAGAGCGTCGGGCCGAGTTTGCCCGTCGCCGGGATTTCCTTCTGCCGGCATTACGCGAGCTGGGTTTCGGCATCGCGGTTGAGCCCGAAGGGGCGTTCTACCTGTATGCGGATATCAGCGCGTTCGGCGGCGATGCCTTCGCGTTCTGCCAACACTTCCTGGAAACCGAACACGTGGCCTTCACCCCTGGCCTGGATTTCGGCCATCACCTGGCCAGTCAGCATGTGCGGTTCGCCTACACCCAGAGTCTGCCGCGCTTGCAGGAAGCGGTGGAGCGGATTGCCCGTGGCCTGCGGAGCTGGCAAGGCTGATGCGCTTTTCTCCTGCACTCGAAGAAGGACGGCTGATCAAGCGCTACAAGCGTTTCCTGGCGGATATCGAGACCACCACGGGCGAGTTGCTGACCATCCACTGCCCCAATACCGGTTCGATGCTCAACTGTATGGTCGAGGGAGGGCAGGTCTGGTTCAGTCGCTCCAACGACCCCAGGCGCAAACTGCCCGGTACCTGGGAAATCGGCGAGACCCCTCAGGGGCGGTTGGCCTGCATCAACACGGCGCGCGCCAACCCGCTGGTCGAGGAAGCCTTGCGTGCCGGGCTGATCAGCGAACTCGACGGTTTCACCGGGTTGAAACGCGAAGTTGCCTATGGCCAGGAAAACAGTCGGATCGATTTCCGCCTGGACTATCCGACAGGGCCGGCGTTCGTCGAGGTGAAAAGTGTCACCCTCGGTTTTGATGGCACGTCGGTGGCGGCGTTTCCGGATGCGGTGACCCAGCGTGGCGCCAAGCATCTGCGAGAACTGGCTGCGCTGGCCCGGGAAGGCATACGAGCGGTGCAGTTGTACTGTGTGAACCTGACGGGGATCGAAGCGGTGCGTCCGGCGCAGGAAATCGATGGCGCTTATGCCCAGGCGCTACGTGAGGCGGTGGCGGCAGGCGTCGAGGTCCTTGCCTATGGTGTCAGCTTGAATGTCGAGGAAATCCGCCTGGATCGGCGCTTGCCGGTACAGCTCTAGCAATCCCCGACCCAGACGCCTTCAGCGTCTTCCCGGCAGGCCAGCGCCGTCAGTGATTGACCGGCGCAGGGGCCGGCCACGCATTCGCCACTTTCGATCAGGAACAGTGCGCCATGGCTGGCGCACTGGATCAGGCTGGCGCTGGCATCGAGAAACTGGTCGGGCTGCCATTGCAGGGCAATGCCTCGATGCGGGCAGCGGTTGTGATAGACATACACTCGACCTTCACGCCGCACGGCCAACACTGGGCGGCCCTCAAGTTCGAAGCCTCGGCTGCTGTTGTCGGCGAGGGTGTGTGAAGCACAGAGAAATTTCATGTCGATCCCTTGCAGGCCAATCTTGCCTTTATAGAACAAGGATAAGGCAACCGACGCGATTGCAGGAAACCTGTGACAAGGGATGTTCCGGTGCGCTGGCAGGCTCGGAGCAGGTCTTGCAGGCTCAAGGCGGTGTTCGGCCTTGAGGTACTGGTGCTGCTGTACCCTGAACGTGGACACCCGCTGATCATTGCCCGCTGAGATGACGCGGGGGTATGGACTCGTCAGTGGATTCATCCGTCGGTTGTAGGTCGAGTCGGAAATAACATCTATGCGAGTCGACAAGCTGTGGTTTGTAAGACTTATGGACTGTTAGGCGAAGATGAGTCTTGTTCTTGTGTCGTCCAGCTCTTTGTCCTGAGCTCGCCCTGATTTCCCCCGAATGACTCCTTTATTGTTGTGTCCACAGCGCGCCTTCAGTGTCGTCTGGCGTTTCGGCCGCAGATGCTTGTCGCGTGGGTGCAATGATCGGATGGGAGAGCAAACATGAAACAGATCAATCAGACAGACCAGCAGTTGGCCCATCAGGCCATCGGCCTGCTCGACCTGACCTCGTTGAGCAATGACGACGACGCCGAGCGCATCGTCTCCCTCTGTCGGCGGGCCATGACGCCTTTCGGGCCGGTCGCTGCGGTGTGTGTCTTTCCGCGCTTCGTCACTCTGGCCCGGCAGACGCTCGACAGCCTGGGCGCGCAGGTGGTCCGGGTGGCCACAGTGGTCAATTTTCCTTATGGCGGGCCGAACGTGGCGTCAGCGGTCTCGGAGACGGAAGCCGTGCTCAGGGCCGGGGCGAACGAAGTGGATCTGGTCTATCCCTATCGCTCGCTGCTGATGGGCGATACCCAGACGGGCCAGGCCATGGTGTCGGCCTGTCGCGAGCTGTGCAGGGGGCGGGCCAGACTCAAGGTGATCCTGGAAACCGGCGAATTGCGTGACCCGCAGATGATTCGCCAGGCCAGTCAGGATGCAATCGCTGCCGGTGCCGATTTTCTCAAGACCAGCACGGGCAAGGTACTGATCAACGCCACTGAGCAGGCGGTGCGCATCATGCTCGAAGCCATCGCCGAGCGAGGCGGGCTGGTCGGGTTGAAAGCGGCGGGTGGAATTCGCACCTTCGCCGATGCACGAACCTATATCGAGCTGGCCAAGTCCCGCTTCGGCGCCGCCTGGGTCGACGCCGATCACCTGCGTCTCGGTGCCTCGGGGCTGCTGGACGAGTTGTTGGCGCAGCTGGAGTGGGCGACCGGGGGCTCGATCAGTCCGGGTGGTTGACAATGAGCGTGTTTCAGGCAAAAAAAAGACCCGGCAAAAAGCCGGGTCAATAACCGTGATTAGCCTGATGAGGAGATAATCTGAAGAGTCCGAACCAAGGGCCTCCAGAGAATCCAACCGATCTCGCGATCAGTTGTGATAATCATAACGATTCTCATTTCTAAGTCAACAGCTTTTTCGCGACCGCTCGTCGCCAGTGCTTTTGTCCGCTCAACGTGGCGCGTTGGCAACGTTCAGGCGGGTAACCTCCTTGTTCAGCAGGTCGATCCGGCGTGCCATGCTCTGGATCAGGCTGTGGGCGATACGCGGGTTGCTCTGGGCGAGATTGAGGAACTGATCCTTGGGGATCAGCATGACCGAACAGGGCTGGCTGGCGATCACGCTGGCACTGCGTTTTTCGCCGGTGAATACCGCCATGGCCCCGAAAATCTCATCCTTGGGCACATCACCGACCTTGTGTCCGTCGACGAAGGCTTCGGCATGCCCTTCGGTGATGATGAAGACATGATCGGCATCATCGCCCTGGCGGATCAGTACGTCGCCCGCCGCGACTTTCTGGAAGCCGTTGCTGCTGCGGAATTCCGGTTGTTTGAGACGGGTGACGGCATCCGACAGCAGTGCGGTCTGGCCCATCAGGTAACGCAGCAGCAATTCGCTACGGGCTTCGTCGGCATATATATGCTGAAATACTTCGCGTCGCTGGTAGGGCAGCAGGCGAAGCGGACTGTCGCAGCTCAGCAGGCAGCGTGGCCAGTCGATGCCTTGGCGCAGTCCGACCAGGTCGCCTTCATACAGATAGAAGAGGGGGCGCTCGTCGACCCTGGCATGCAATAAACCGCTTTCGATCAGGAAGACCCGATCGTCGGCCAGCAGGGGAGCCAGGTCGGCAGTCTGTTCGAACTCGATGGCTTCGTCACAAGGGGACAAGCCGTCCAGTAGTCGAGTGGGAATGCTCTGTAGCCGACTGATCAATTCATCGGCGTAGGCGGGTTGCTCCCCGAGTAGATACATGACAAACCTGCACAATCAATTCTTATGGCGTGACGATATCGCTTCCAATTGTTTATTCAAGGCTTCTTTGCGTTCCAGTGGGATGTCATTCCAGTGAATGTCCATCAATGCCCCCTCAATCGCGTACAGCAGCACCTTCGAGGCTCTGAATCCACGGGTTCTCACTGCGCGATAGGCGTCCACTGCCCCGAGGCGACGCAAATCGGATGCGCTGTGGATACCCACCGCGTGCAGCCATTGTGCTGATGTCTTGCCCAGGTTTTTCAGATGTTGCAGTTCATCGTTCATCAAGCCTCCTTGCGATGGCCGAACGCTGCGGTGACGAGAATAGGCAAGCCTGAAAGGAGTGTAGCGGTCAGTAGGAAAAGCGTGGTTCGTTGGTCGGTTTGGGCGCAAAAGCTTCTAAGAGCCAGCGCGATCGCATACTGGCCCAGAGGAGCCAGGCACAGAAAAAGAGCGAACTGCCGCAGCGCAGGGTTCTGATGGGGCCTGCGCCGGCGACTACGGTGATACCCGAATTGTTACTCGGGTTCGTAGCGCATCCGGGTGCCGAACTGTACGGACATCAGGATCTCGGCCGCTTTCAACTGCACGGGAAAGTAGGCACCGGAGATCTGCGCGTGGGCCACGCTGGCACCTTCGAGCCGAGAGTTCTGAAAGTCGACTCCGCGCAGGTCGGCAGAGCGGAAGTAGGCGTCAGTGAAGTCGACTCCCTCGGCATTCAGTTCGCGCAGGTCGAGGCCGCGAAAGTCGCCGCCGCGCATATCGATGGGGCCGTCCTTGGGGCGGGCCTTGTTGAAGCCGGCGATATCATCTTTATGCAGCAAGGCATACAGGGCAGAGTCAAGAAGCTTGGGCTGGCTCATGGGGCATCTCCCGTTGGATTTATGACGCCATTATAATGCCACTATGTTTCAGCCGTGAAGCGGTTGTGGCTTCACGGCTGAAATAGTTTTTACAGGTTAGGCAGACGCAGGCGAATTTGCGCGATCAGCGTGTCAAGGCTGCCGCTTTCGTTGGTCTGGACACGCTTGGTGTGCAGGATCTCATCGGCACCCAGTGCTTCGCGAGTGGCCTGTTGCGCCGCAATGACCTCCAGAGTCGCATCGGAAGGGTCGACAGCATCGGCCTGACGCTGTGCCAGCCAGCTCTCGATGACGGCCTGTGGGGCATCGCAATCGATGATCAGGCAAGGTGCGCCGGTGGCTTCGGCCACTTTGGCGGCGGCGTCACGCTGGTCGCGCTTGAGATAGGTGGCGTCGATCACTACCGGGAAGCCGGCACGCAGGATGATGTCGGCGATTTCGTGCAGGCGCTGGTAGGTCTGTGCGCTGGAATCCTGGCTATAGATGCCGGCGCCGACGTCATGGGTGTTCTGCTGTTTGCCGAACAGGCGTTTGCGTTCCACGTCCGAACGCAGACGCACGGCGCCGAGCGCCTCGACCAGACGTTGGGCCACATGGCTCTTGCCGACCGCCGAGACACCATGGGTGATCGCCAGGAAACGCGATGGAATGGTGCTGTAGCTTTCCGCCAGGTTGGCGTAGTTGCGGTATTGGCGCAGGGTGGTCGCGCGTTGTACCGCAGTGGCCTCGGGCGACAGGCTGAACAGCGCAACCTTGGCCCGGACCAGGGCGCGATAGGCCTTGTAGAAGTTCAGGACTTCCAGGCCCTGGTAGTCGCCGGTCAGTTCCAGGTACTGGCTGATGAAGCGTCGTGCCAGGCTCTTCAGGCCACGGTCTTCCAGATCCATGGCGAGGAAGCCGATGTCGGCGTAGACATCGGTGAAGCGGAACGGCTCGTTGAATTCGATGCAGTCGAAAATCACCACCTTGCCGTCGATGACGGTGGCGTTGCCCAGGTGGATGTCACCGTGGCATTCGCGGATGAAACCGTCGGCCTTGCGCTGGCTGAACAGCGGCTTGAGGCGTTCGAAGCTGGACTCGGCCCAGGCTTGCAAGGCATCGAGTTGCAGCAGGTCGGCCTTGTCCTGCAGGAAGGGACGAATCTGTTCGAAGTTCTGTCGGACCGGCTCCATGACCGCTTCCGGAGTACCCTGGTAGTGTTCCTTGGGCACTTGCGGGGCGTTTTGGTGGAAATGCGCGATCTGCTGGGCCATCTCGTCGATGTGCCAGGCGCTCAGTTCGCCGTTGGCCTGCAGGGTGCTGAGCAACTGGCTCTGCGGGAACTGGCGCATTTTCAGGGCGTATTCGATGGCCGGGCCGTCGCCGCCCAGTTGTGGTGCCTCGGCGCTGCCGGTGATGGGCAGGACTTCCAGATACAGGTCGTCGGTCAGGCGCTGGTTCAGGCGTAACTCTTCATTGCAGAAATGCCCACGGGCGGGCAGTTCGGTGAAGTCCAGAAAGCCGAAGTTCATCGGTTTCTTGATCTTGTAGGCGTAGGAGCCGGTGAGCAGCACCCAGGAAATGTGGGTTTCGATGAGCTGGAATCCTTCTACCGGGTGCGGGTAGAGGGCCGGGTTTTGCAGGGCGGCGATCAGGGACTGGCTCACGAGCGATCCTTCAAGGGTCAGAAATTCAAGGGCGTCATTATGGCCGCTAAGGAGGGGAGTGCAAACCGGCGGGTGTGCATGTTGATCATGAATAAAGTGCGTATAATCCGCGCCCATGACTCGTACCCGATCCCCTCGCTCCAAACCCAAACCTCCTTCCGGTGGCCTGCGTCCCTGGCTCGGCTGGGCACTCAAGCTCAGTCTGGTCGGTCTCGTGGTGCTGGCCGGCTTCGCCGTCTACCTCGATGCCGTGGTGCAGGAGAAATTCTCCGGCAAGCGCTGGACCATTCCGGCCAAGGTCTATGCCCGGCCGCTGGAGTTGTTCGTCGGCCAGAAGCTGAGCAAGGACGACTTCCTGACCGAACTCGATGCCCTGGGCTATCGTCGCGAGCCTGTGGTCAACGGACCGGGTGCGGCGTCGGTCAATGGCAACACGGTTGACCTGAACACCCGTGGCTTCCAGTTCTATGAGGGCATGGAGGCCGCTCAGCCGGTGCGTGTGCGTTTTTCCGGCGACTATGTGGCCGAGCTGTCTGGCGTCAATGGTTCGAAACTCTCGGTGGTCCGTCTCGAACCGCTGTTGATCGGTGGGCTGTACCCGAAAAACCTCGAGGATCGGATCCTGATCAAGCTCGACCAGGTGCCGCCGTATCTGCTCGAGACCCTGGTGACCGTTGAGGATCGGGACTTCTATCATCACTTCGGGGTGTCGCCGAAGTCGATTGCCCGAGCGATCTGGGTCAATACTTCGTCCGGGCAGATGCGCCAGGGCGGCAGTACCCTGACCCAGCAGTTGGTGAAGAACTTCTTCCTGACCAACGAGCGCAGCCTGAGTCGCAAACTCACCGAAGCCATGATGTCCCTGCTGCTGGAGATGCATTACAGCAAGCAGGAGATTCTCGAGGCCTACCTCAACGAGGTCTTCATCGGTCAGGACGGCCAGCGTGCCGTGCACGGTTTCGGTCTGGCGAGCCAGTTCTTCTTCAGCCAGCCGCTGTCGGAGCTGAAGTTGCACCAGGTGGCGTTGCTGGTGGGCATGGTCAAGGGGCCGTCCTACTACAACCCACGGCGTTATCCCGATCGGGCGCTGGAACGGCGTAATCTGGTCCTCGATCTGCTGGCCCAGCAGGGCGTTGTGACTACCGAGCAGGCCGAGGCGGCGAAGAAGATGCCGCTGGGCGTGACCAAGCGTGGCAGCCTGGCCGACAGTTCGTTCCCCGGCTTCCTCGATCTGGTCAAGCGTCAGTTGCGCGAAGACTATCGTGACGAAGACTTGACCGAAGAGGGTCTGCGGATTTTCACCAGTTTCGACCCGATTCTGCAGATGAAGGCCGAGGCCTCGGTCAATGACACCTTCAAGCGTCTTGATAGTCGCAAGGGTGCCGAGGACGTGGAGGCCGCGATGGTGGTGACCAACCCGGAAACCGGTGAGGTCCAGGCCATGATCGGCAGTCGCCAGCCTGGTTTTGCCGGATTCAACCGCGCCCTGGATGCCGTGCGCAACATCGGCTCGCTGATCAAGCCGGCGGTTTACCTGACGGCACTGGAAAAACCGAGCCAGTACACGCTGACCAGTTGGCTGTCGGACGAACCCTTCTCGGTGAAAGGCGCGGATGGGCAGGTCTGGAAACCCCAGAACTTCGATCGCCGCTCCCACGGCACGATCTTCCTCTATCAGGGCCTCGCGCACTCCTACAACCTGTCGACGGCACGTCTGGGCCTGGAAGTGGGTGTTCCGAATGTGCTCAAGACGGTCGCTCGCCTGGGGATCACCCGCGAATTCCCTGCCTATCCGGCGATCCTGCTGGGTGCCGGTGGCATGACGCCGATCGAAGTGGCGACCATGTACCAGACGCTTGCCAATGGTGGTTTCAATACACCGATGCGCGGTATTCGCAGCGTTCTGACGGCTGAGGGCGAACCGCTCAAGCGTTATCCGTTCCAGGTCCAGCAACGCTTCGATCCGGGCTCGATCTACCTGATCCAGGCGGCGATGCAGCGGGTGATGCGCGAGGGTACCGGTGCCAGTGCCTACAATGTGCTGCCCAAGACCCTGACGCTGGCGGGTAAGTCCGGCACCAGTAACGATTCCCGCGACAGTTGGTTCGCCGGCTTCAGCCAGGATCTGCTGGCGGTGGTCTGGCTCGGTCGCGACGACAACGGCAAGACGCCGTTTACCGGCGCCACTGGGGCATTGCAGGTCTGGACCAGTTTCATGAAGAAATCCGACCCGTTGCCCCTGGACATGCCGCAACCGGATAACATTGTCCAGGCGTGGATCGATCCGCACACCGGGCAGGGCTCCGATGCCAATTGCCCAGGTGCAGTACAGATGCCGTATATTCGCGGCAGCGAGCCCGCGCCCGGAGTGGCTTGCGGTGGGTCGGCGCCAGCGCCGGCCAGCGAAGTGATGGATTGGGTCAAGGGCTGGTTGAATTAAGCGAAGAGGGTTTGCAGTGAACAAGTGGTGGTTTCCAGCTTTTACAGCTCTGGTTTTGCTTGGCGGTTGCTCGAGCGTACCCCGTGGTTCGATCCCGGTTGTCGATTCCGGGACCGCCGTCTCCAACAATGATCGGATTTCTGCCAATGGCGGCTTCCGCCAGACCACCATCAAGCGCGCCATGCCGAACCAGGCCCAGGCCGTTCCGCAGGATTCCGGTGTGGTGGTGATGGTGCCGGGCGGTGGTGCAGCGACTTCCGCCCCGGTCAGCAGCGAACCCTGGAGTCCGGGTCCTTCCACGACCGGGCCGATCACTCCTGGGCCGGTCGACAGTACGCCGATCCAGACGTCGTCGATCAATCAGGGCAGCTACAGCATGCCGCAACCCACCGGCATCCCGTCGGGTAATGGCGGCGGGCTGTCGGCGGACGAGCAACTGGATGGTCCGGTGCTGGCGCTGTTGACCACGGCGCAGCAGCAACAGTCCAGTGGTGACCTCAACGGTGCATCGTCGAGCCTGGAGCGTGCCCAGCGCGTGGCACCCCGTGAGCCGCAAGTACTCTACCGTCTGGCGCAGGTGCGCATGGCCCAGGGCGATGCGCCCCAGGCCGAGCAACTGGCACGGCGTGGCCTGGGGTTCGCCAATGGCCGTCCTGACCTGCAGGCCAGCCTCTGGGAGCTGATCGCCCAGGCGCGGGAGAAACAGGGTGATGCTGCGGGTGCCGCCCAGGCTCGTCAGAAAGCCAGGGTCAATCTCTGATGGATCACCGCCTGCCGTTGATTGCCGATCAGTTGCTGCTGATCGAGCGCGAGTTGCGTGCCCAGGGCTGGTGGGCCGAGGTGCCACCCAGTGAGCAGGCGCTATCGAGCGTCGAGCCGTTCAGTGTCGATACGCTGGATTTCGAGCAGTGGCTGCAGTGGATTTTCCTGCCGAAGATGAAAGTTATCCTCGAAGAGGATCTGCCGCTGCCCAATGCCTCGGGCATCCTGGCCATGGCTGAAATGGTCTACGCCCAGCGTCCGGGGGAGGGCGTGAAGTTACAGGCGTTGCTGGCGCAGTTCGATCGATTGATCAGCGAGTCACGCTGATCTGTGGTGAGGGGCTTGCCCCCTCGCCACCGGTTTTCTTCTGTGCAGGGCTCAGGAGCAGTGCTCCTCGATCAACTTGCGGGTCTCGATCACCCGAGTCTGTCGTTCCTCATCGCTCAGGCGACGCAATTCCCCGTCCACCTCCTCGCGAACCCGCGGGTCGTTCTGCAACTGCGCCAGGTTGGTCCTGGCCTTTTCGCAGAACACTTTGCGTGCAGCCTCCTGTTCTGCCACCTGTTTCTTGACCTTGGCATCCACGGCATTCTGGTCGCCCACCGGCGTGCTGGTGGGCGTCGCAGTCTTGGGCGGCATCGGGTTGCCGATCGCCGGAGTGACCACAGTGGCTGTCTGCCCGGGAGGCGGCATGGCGTCGAAATGAGTGATGCCCTGGGCATCCACCCATTTGTAGATCGGGCTGGCCAGGCACAGCGGGCTCAAGGCAAACAGCAGGCTGGCCATGAGAATGCTCGTACGCATCATGTTTCCTTGTCAGGCAGTTCAATCAGCAACCTAGCATATTCCTTCTGCAAAGGTTTTCTTCTGCTTTGTCATGCCCTTAGTTGGAAGAAAGCGCACAGATGACTTGACTTGAGCGGGGCGAATCACAACAATCCAAAGTCCGCTGTAGAGGGACTGCCAGAAGCAGGCCCACTCGGCAGATCATGAGGCGCACATCCGCGCCGACCTGTTACACCCGCAACGCGTTACCTCGCGCTGGGTGGGAAACCCCCGCAACACTAGGGGCACTCCCAATACTTGCTCAGTCAGTGCTGACGTAGTCGGCGACCACCGTCGCTCATGCTCTGTCGAGAAGTAAACCTATTAAGACCCGTCCTCAGTGTGTGTGGGCGGTATTCTGGCGTTTTAGAGGTGAACAACGTGGAGCTTTTATCTGGCGGTGAGATGCTCGTCCGCTTCTTGCGTGACGAAGGCGTCAAATATATCTACGGGTACCCGGGTGGTGCTCTTCTTCATGTCTACGATGCCCTGTTCAAAGAGCCGGATGTAACCCATATCCTGGTTCGCCACGAGCAGGCGGCTACCCATATGGCTGACGGCTACGCCCGTGCCACCGGCAAGGCCGGCGTGGTGCTGGTGACTTCCGGCCCTGGCGCGACCAACGCCATCACCGGTATTGCTACGGCCTACATGGACTCCATTCCGATGGTGATCATCTCCGGTCAGGTGCCGAGCACGCTGGTCGGTACCGACGCGTTCCAGGAAACCGACATGATCGGTATCTCCCGGCCGATCGTGAAGCACAGCTTCATGGTCAAGCACGCTTCGGAAATCCCGGAGGTCTTGAAGAAGGCGTTCTACCTGGCGCAATCCGGCCGTCCTGGTCCTGTCGTTGTCGATGTCCCGAAAGACATGACCAACCCGGCCGAGAAGTTCGAATACGTCTTTCCGAAAAAAGCCAAGCTGCGCTCCTACAGCCCGGCGGTACGCGGTCATTCCGGCCAGATCCGCAAGGCGGCCGAGATGCTCCTGGCTGCCAAGCGTCCAGTGCTCTACTCCGGTGGTGGCGTGATCCTCGGCGGCGGTTCTGCACCGTTGACCGAACTGGCGAAAATGCTCAACCTGCCAGTCACCAATACCCTGATGGGGTTGGGCGGCTACCCGGGCACCGATCGTCAGTTCGTCGGCATGCTCGGCATGCACGGCAGCTACACCGCCAACCTGACCATGCACCACGCCGATGTGATCCTGGCCGTGGGCGCGCGTTTCGATGACCGTGTCATCAACGGTGCACCGAAATTCTGCCCTAACGCCAAGATCATCCATGTCGACATCGACCCGGCATCGATCTCCAAGACCATCAAGGCAGACGTGCCTATCGTGGGTCCCGTGGAGAGCGTGCTGACCGAAATGGTCGCTGCCCTCAAGGACATCGGCGAGACTCCGAACAAGGAGTCGGTCGCCAGTTGGTGGAAGCAGATCGACGAATGGCGCGGTGATCGTGGCCTGTTCCCTTACGACAAGGGCGACGGCAGCATCATCAAGCCACAGACCGTGATCGAAACCTTGTGCGAAGTGACCAAGGGGGACGCTTTCGTCACCTCCGACGTCGGTCAGCACCAGATGTTCGCGGCGCAGTACTACAAGTTCAACAAGCCCAACCGCTGGATCAACTCCGGTGGCCTGGGCACCATGGGCTTCGGTTTCCCGGCGGCCATGGGCGTCAAGCTGAACTTCCCGGATGTGGATGTTGCCTGCGTCACGGGCGAAGGCAGTATCCAGATGAACATCCAGGAACTGTCGACCTGCCTGCAGTACGGCCTGCCGGTGAAGATCGTCAGTCTCAACAACGGTGTGCTCGGCATGGTCCGCCAATGGCAGGACATGAGCTACGGCAGCCGTCACTCGCACTCGTACATGGAATCGCTGCCTGACTTCGTCAAGCTGGTCGAGGCCTATGGTCATGTCGGTATCCGTATCACGGATCTGAAAGACCTCAAGCCGAAGATGGAAGAAGCGTTCGCCATGAAGGATCGTCTGGTATTCCTCGATATCCAGGTCGATACCAGCGAGCACGTCTATCCGATGCAGATCAAAGACGGCTCCATGCGCGATATGTGGCTGAGCAAGACGGAGCGTACCTAACATGCGGCATATCATTTCCCTGCTTCTGGAAAACGAACCCGGTGCGCTGTCCCGTGTAGTGGGGCTGTTTTCGCAGCGCAACTACAACATCGAAAGCCTGACCGTGGCGCCGACCGAAGACCCGACCCTGTCGCGTCTGACGCTGACCACTGTCGGGCATGATGAGGTCATCGAGCAGATCACCAAGAACCTGAACAAGCTGGTTGAAGTGGTCAAGCTGGTCGACCTGTCGGAAAGTGCTCATATCGAGCGCGAGCTGATGCTGGTCAAGGTCAAGGCTACCGGCGCCCAGCGCGCCGAGATCAAGCGCACCACCGATATTTATCGCGGGCAGATCGTCGATGTGAGCGCCAGCGTCTATACCGTGCAACTGACCGGTACGAGCGACAAGCTGGACAGCTTCATCCAGGCGATCGGGACGGCCTCGATTCTGGAAACCGTACGCAGTGGCGTCACCGGGATTGCCCGTGGCGACAAAGTACTGAGCATCTAATCTAAATTAATTTAGCGAATGGCCTGATGGCCTGGATATAAAGGGGTATTTCATGAAAGTTTTCTACGATAAAGACTGCGACCTGTCGATCATCCAGGGTAAGAAAGTCGCCATCATCGGTTACGGTTCCCAGGGTCACGCGCAAGCCTGCAACCTGAAAGACTCCGGCGTCGACGTTACCGTTGGCCTGCGTAAAGGTTCGGCCACCGTTGCCAAGGCTGAGGCCCATGGCCTGAAAGTGGCTGACGTTGCCACCGCCGTTGCCGCTGCCGACCTGGTCATGATCCTGACTCCGGACGAGTTCCAGGGCCAGCTGTACAAGAACGAAATCGAGCCGAACATCAAGAAGGGCGCTACCCTGGCCTTCTCCCACGGTTTCTCGATCCACTACAACCAGGTCGTGCCACGTGGCGACCTCGACGTGATCATGATCGCGCCGAAGGCTCCAGGCCACACCGTGCGTTCCGAGTTCGTCAAGGGCGGCGGTATCCCTGACCTGATCGCGATCTACCAGGACGCTTCGGGCAACGCCAAGAACGTCGCGCTGTCCTACGCCGCTGGCGTGGGCGGTGGTCGTACCGGCATCATCGAAACCACCTTCAAGGACGAAACCGAAACCGACCTGTTCGGCGAGCAGGCCGTTCTGTGTGGCGGTACCGTCGAGCTGGTCAAGGCCGGTTTCGAAACCCTGGTTGAAGCGGGCTACGCGCCAGAAATGGCCTACTTCGAGTGCCTGCACGAACTGAAGCTGATCGTTGACCTCATGTACGAAGGCGGTATCGCCAACATGAACTACTCGATCTCCAACAACGCCGAGTACGGCGAGTACGTGACCGGTCCGGAAGTCATCAACGCCGAATCCCGTCAGGCCATGCGCAACGCTCTGAAGCGCATCCAGGACGGCGAATACGCGAAGATGTTCATCGCCGAAGGCGCGACCAACTATCCATCGATGACCGCCAAGCGTCGTAACAACGCCGCTCACGGCATCGAAATCATCGGCGAGCAACTGCGCTCGATGATGCCGTGGATCAGTGCGAACAAGATCGTCGACAAAGCCAAGAACTAAGTTCGAAGCCTGTCTGGAAAAACGCGGCTTAGGCCGCGTTTTTTCGTTTAGGGGGCGGCTTCTGGTATAAAGCTGCATCGTTTCGCGGTCGAATGCCGGTCGCGAACTTCTGTCGAATTCTTTTTCACCGTTGCAAGGTACTGTCCATGAGCGAACGTCCCGAAGAGCCGAACCAGGCTCCTGACGCCGAAAGCCTGCTGCCGATCGATGAACATGTCGAAGAAGGGCATGACGCCGAAGGCCGTAAGGTCCGGCATCGTGGTATCTATCTGCTGCCGAACCTCTTCACCACCGCGAACCTGTTCGCCGGCTTCTACGCCATCATCAGTGCAATGAGCGCACAGAGCGCCGCCAGCGCCGGTGATCCGGCCGGGGCGAGCAAGTATTTCGCATTTTCCGCGATTGCAATCTTCGTCGCCATGGTGCTGGATGGCCTGGACGGGCGGGTTGCCCGGATGACCAATACCCAGAGTGCCTTCGGTGCCGAATATGATTCGCTGTCCGATATGGTCGCGTTTGGTGTCGCTCCGGCGCTGCTGGCTTTTGGCTGGGCGCTGGGTGACATGGGCAAGGTCGGCTGGATGGTGGCCTTCATCTATGTAGCGGGCGCTGCCTTGCGTCTGGCGAGGTTCAACACCCAGGTCGGCACTGCCGACAAGCGCTACTTCATCGGTCTGGCCAGTCCGGCGGCTGCCGGTGTGGTGGCCGGTACGGTCTGGGCGTTCAGCGACTACGGTATCCAGGGTTCGAAGATGTCATTCCTGGTGGCCCTGCTGGTGGCGGCGGCCGGCATGCTGATGGTCAGCAATATCAAGTACAACAGCTTCAAGGAGCTGGACCTCAAGGGGCGCGTGCCGTTCGTGGCGATTCTCGCGGTGGTGCTGGTGTTTGCCGTGGTCTTCAGCGATCCGCCACGTATCCTGTTGCTGATCTTCCTCGCTTACGCGGCGTCGGGCCCGATTCAGTACTTGTTACACTTGCGCCGGAACAAGTGATGTAATTTCCCCCAGACTCCGTAGTCTATTGGTGCATCTGTCATCCAGTTCTGCGGAGTCATCATGCTGATCAAGCTTCCCAAGACCTCTGACTCCCGGGAGTCGGAGGTCACTCCCGAGGCACTATATCTCTCTCGCCGCAGCCTGCTGGGCGGTTCGTTGGGTGCGTTGGCGCTCGGTAGCCTGCCGCGTTGGGCCAGTGCCGGGCCAGCCGCGCATTACGCCGATGTCGAGGCGGGAAACGCACCGGCCTGGTTTACCGGCAAGCTGCCGGATACCCGTTGGGGGGCGATCACGGCCGGGGATGAAAGCATTACCCCGTACAAGGATGCGACGCACTACAACAACTTCTATGAGTTCGGCACCGACAAGGGCGACCCGGCGCAGAATGCCGGGTCGTTGAAGACCGAGCCCTGGTCGGTGGTGATCGATGGTGAGGTCGGCAAGCCAGGGCGTTATGCCCTCGAAGACTTCATGAAGCCCTATCAGTTGGAAGAGCGGATCTATCGCTTGCGTTGCGTCGAGGCCTGGTCGATGGTGATCCCGTGGATAGGTTTTCCGATCTCGGCGTTGCTCAAGCAGGTCGAGCCGACCTCCAAGGCCAAGTACATTCGTTTCGAAACCCTGCAGGATCCCAAGAGCATGCCGGGGCAGCGTTCCGGTTTCGCCCTGATCGACTGGCCTTATGTCGAGGGGTTGCGCCTGGATGAAGCGATGAACCCCTTGGCGATTCTGGCCGTGGGCATGTATGGGCGGGAGTTGCCGAACCAGAATGGCGCGCCATTGCGTCTTGTCGTGCCGTGGAAATATGGCTTCAAGAGCGTCAAATCCATTGTGCGCATCAGTCTGGTGGAGCAGCAGCCGAAAACCACCTGGCAGAGCATTGCGGCGGATGAGTACGGCTTCTATGCCAACGTCAATCCGACGGTCGACCATCCGCGTTGGACTCAGGCCCGTGAACGGCGCCTGCCGAGCGGGCTGTTCAGTCCGAATGTGCGGGAGACGCAGATGTTCAATGGTTACGCCGAGGAGGTGGCTTCCTTGTATACCGGTATGGATCTGCGGAAGAACTATTGATGCGATATCTGTTCTGGCGCTTGAGTGTGTTTGTCGTCGTGGCGATTTGGCCGCTGCTGTGGCTGTATCAGGCCTGGATCTTTGCCCTTGGGCCGGATCCGGGCAAGGTGCTGGTTGATCGGTTGGGATTGGGGACATTGATTCTGTTGTTGATCACGCTGGGAATGACGCCGCTGCAGAAGTTGAGCGGTTGGCCTGGCTGGATAGCGGTGCGCCGGCAGTTGGGTCTCTGGTGTTTTGCCTATGTAGTGCTGCATCTGGTGGCGTATCTGGTCTTTGTGCTGGGGTTGGACTGGTCGCAGTTGGGCGTGGAGCTGAGCAAACGGCCCTACATCATTGTGGGTGCCTTGGGCTTTCTCGGTCTGTTGGCGCTTTCCGTTACGTCGAATCGCTATAGCCAGCGCCGTCTGGGCAAGACCTGGAAGAAGCTGCATCGCCTGGCCTATGTGATTCTGGGGCTGGGGCTGCTGCACATGCTGTGGATCGTGAGGGCGGATCTGAAGGAGTGGTCGGTATATGCCGGTATCGGTGCTTTGCTACTACTCTTGCGTATCCCGGTGATAGCGCGGCGGATTCCACGCCTTGCCGCAAAAAGACCGACAACCCCCTCCCTGTAGGAGCCGGCGTTCCGGCTTGCCCGCGAAGGGGGCCTTGAGCCTTGCATCGCCGTGGCGGGCTTATTCGCGCGCAAGTCGGATCGCCGCACCGCTGGCTCCTATAAGGAAGGGGCATAGGGTTTCTGGCCTTTATGACAGAAATCTGAAAATAACGGTTGACGCTCGCTGTCAGGGGCCTATAATTCGCCCCACTTCCGGCGCAGCCAGAACGGAAAACTCTTTGAAATTCAACGAGTTATCTAGTTTCAGGCGGTGCAGCTTCAGATCATCGAAGCACGGAACAAGCTGTAAAAGAGGTGTTGACAGCAGCGTGTAACGCTGTAGAATTCGCCTCCCGCTGACGAGAGATCGGAAGCGCAAGTGGTTGAAGTTGAAGAGGAAATTCTGAAACTTCTGAAAATAATCACTTGACAGCAAATGAGGCTGCTGTAGAATGCGCGCCTCGGTTGAGCGAACAGCTCACCCACCGCTCTTTAACAACTGAATCAAGCAATTCGTGTGGGTGCTTGTGGTGTCAGACTGAATAGTCACTAGATTATCAGCAACGCAAGTTACTCCGCGAGAAATCAAAGATGTAACCAACGATTGCTGAGCCAAGTTTAGGGTTTTCTCAAAACCCAAGCAGTATTGAACTGAAGAGTTTGATCATGGCTCAGATTGAACGCTGGCGGCAGGCCTAACACATGCAAGTCGAGCGGATGAGAAGAGCTTGCTCTTCGATTCAGCGGCGGACGGGTGAGTAATGCCTAGGAATCTGCCTGGTAGTGGGGGACAACGTTTCGAAAGGAACGCTAATACCGCATACGTCCTACGGGAGAAAGCAGGGGACCTTCGGGCCTTGCGCTATCAGATGAGCCTAGGTCGGATTAGCTAGTTGGTGAGGTAATGGCTCACCAAGGCGACGATCCGTAACTGGTCTGAGAGGATGATCAGTCACACTGGAACTGAGACACGGTCCAGACTCCTACGGGAGGCAGCAGTGGGGAATATTGGACAATGGGCGAAAGCCTGATCCAGCCATGCCGCGTGTGTGAAGAAGGTCTTCGGATTGTAAAGCACTTTAAGTTGGGAGGAAGGGCATTAACCTAATACGTTAGTGTTTTGACGTTACCGACAGAATAAGCACCGGCTAACTCTGTGCCAGCAGCCGCGGTAATACAGAGGGTGCAAGCGTTAATCGGAATTACTGGGCGTAAAGCGCGCGTAGGTGGTTCGTTAAGTTGGATGTGAAATCCCCGGGCTCAACCTGGGAACTGCATCCAAAACTGGCGAGCTAGAGTAGGGTAGAGGGTGGTGGAATTTCCTGTGTAGCGGTGAAATGCGTAGATATAGGAAGGAACACCAGTGGCGAAGGCGACCACCTGGACTCATACTGACACTGAGGTGCGAAAGCGTGGGGAGCAAACAGGATTAGATACCCTGGTAGTCCACGCCGTAAACGATGTCAACTAGCCGTTGGGAACCTTGAGTTCTTAGTGGCGCAGCTAACGCATTAAGTTGACCGCCTGGGGAGTACGGCCGCAAGGTTAAAACTCAAATGAATTGACGGGGGCCCGCACAAGCGGTGGAGCATGTGGTTTAATTCGAAGCAACGCGAAGAACCTTACCAGGCCTTGACATGCAGAGAACTTTCCAGAGATGGATTGGTGCCTTCGGGAACTCTGACACAGGTGCTGCATGGCTGTCGTCAGCTCGTGTCGTGAGATGTTGGGTTAAGTCCCGTAACGAGCGCAACCCTTGTCCTTAGTTACCAGCACGTCATGGTGGGCACTCTAAGGAGACTGCCGGTGACAAACCGGAGGAAGGTGGGGATGACGTCAAGTCATCATGGCCCTTACGGCCTGGGCTACACACGTGCTACAATGGTCGGTACAGAGGGTTGCCAAGCCGCGAGGTGGAGCTAATCCCACAAAACCGATCGTAGTCCGGATCGCAGTCTGCAACTCGACTGCGTGAAGTCGGAATCGCTAGTAATCGCGAATCAGAATGTCGCGGTGAATACGTTCCCGGGCCTTGTACACACCGCCCGTCACACCATGGGAGTGGGTTGCACCAGAAGTAGCTAGTCTAACCTTCGGGAGGACGGTTACCACGGTGTGATTCATGACTGGGGTGAAGTCGTAACAAGGTAGCCGTAGGGGAACCTGCGGCTGGATCACCTCCTTAATCGACGACATCAGCTGCACCATAAGTTCCCACACGAATTGCTTGATTCATTGAAGAAGACGATAGAAGCAGCCCGATATTGGGTCTGTAGCTCAGTTGGTTAGAGCGCACCCCTGATAAGGGTGAGGTCGGCAGTTCGAATCTGCCCAGACCCACCAGTTTAGGTGGGAAGTTGTAGGAACCTGTAGCGATACGGGGCCATAGCTCAGCTGGGAGAGCGCCTGCCTTGCACGCAGGAGGTCAACGGTTCGATCCCGTTTGGCTCCACCATTTACTGCGGTTAACTGTTTCTGCGTTAAAGCTTAGAAATGAGCATTCCATCGTTGTGATGGTGAATGTTGATTTCTAGTCTTTGATTAGATCGTTCTTTAAAAATTTGGGTATGTGATAGAAAGATAGACTGAACGTTACTTTCACTGGTAACGGATCAGGCTAAGGTAAAATTTGTGAGTAATTGCAAATTTTCGGCGAATGTCGTCTTCATAGTATAACCAGATTGCTTGGGGTTATATGGTCAAGTGAAGAAGCGCATACGGTGGATGCCTTGGCAGTCAGAGGCGATGAAAGACGTGGTAGCCTGCGAAAAGCTTCGGGGAGTCGGCAAACAGACTTTGATCCGGAGATGTCTGAATGGGGGAACCCAGCCATCATAAGATGGTTATCTTGTACTGAATACATAGGTGCAAGAGGCGAACCAGGGGAACTGAAACATCTAAGTACCCTGAGGAAAAGAAATCAACCGAGATTCCCTTAGTAGTGGCGAGCGAACGGGGACCAGCCCTTAAGTGGCTTTGAGATTAGCGGAACGCTCTGGAAAGTGCGGCCATAGTGGGTGATAGCCCTGTACGCGAAAGTCTCTTAGTCATGAAATCGAGTAGGACGGGGCACGAGAAACCTTGTCTGAATATGGGGGGACCATCCTCCAAGGCTAAATACTACTGACTGACCGATAGTGAACTAGTACCGTGAGGGAAAGGCGAAAAGAACCCCGGAGAGGGGAGTGAAATAGATCCTGAAACCGTATGCGTACAAGCAGTGGGAGCAGACTTTGTTCTGTGACTGCGTACCTTTTGTATAATGGGTCAGCGACTTATATTCAGTGGCGAGCTTAACCGAATAGGGGAGGCGTAGCGAAAGCGAGTCTTAATAGGGCGTTTAGTCGCTGGGTATAGACCCGAAACCGGGCGATCTATCCATGGGCAGGTTGAAGGTTAGGTAACACTGACTGGAGGACCGAACCGACTACCGTTGAAAAGTTAGCGGATGACCTGTGGATCGGAGTGAAAGGCTAATCAAGCTCGGAGATAGCTGGTTCTCCTCGAAAGCTATTTAGGTAGCGCCTCATGTATCACTGTAGGGGGTAGAGCACTGTTTCGGCTAGGGGGTCATCCCGACTTACCAAACCGATGCAAACTCCGAATACCTACAAGTGCCGAGCATGGGAGACACACGGCGGGTGCTAACGTCCGTCGTGAAAAGGGAAACAACCCAGACCGTCAGCTAAGGTCCCAAAGTCATGGTTAAGTGGGAAACGATGTGGGAAGGCTTAGACAGCTAGGAGGTTGGCTTAGAAGCAGCCACCCTTTAAAGAAAGCGTAATAGCTCACTAGTCGAGTCGGCCTGCGCGGAAGATGTAACGGGGCTCAAACCATGCACCGAAGCTACGGGTATCACGTAAGTGATGCGGTAGAGGAGCGTTCTGTAAGCCTGTGAAGGTGAGTTGAGAAGCTTGCTGGAGGTATCAGAAGTGCGAATGCTGACATGAGTAACGACAATGGGTGTGAAAAACACCCACGCCGAAAGACCAAGGTTTCCTGCGCAACGTTAATCGACGCAGGGTTAGTCGGTCCCTAAGGCGAGGCTGAAAAGCGTAGTCGATGGAAAACAGGTTAATATTCCTGTACTTCTGGTTATTGCGATGGAGGGACGGAGAAGGCTAGGCCAGCTTGGCGTTGGTTGTCCAAGTTTAAGGTGGTAGGCTGAGATCTTAGGTAAATCCGGGATCTTAAGGCCGAGAGCTGATGACGAGTGTCCTTTAGGACGCGAAGTGGTTGATGCCATGCTTCCAAGAAAAGCTTCTAAGCTTCAGATAATCAGGAACCGTACCCCAAACCGACACAGGTGGTTAGGTAGAGAATACCAAGGCGCTTGAGAGAACTCGGGTGAAGGAACTAGGCAAAATGGCACCGTAACTTCGGGAGAAGGTGCGCCGGTGAGGGTGAAGGACTTGCTCCGTAAGCCCATGCCGGTCGAAGATACCAGGCCGCTGCGACTGTTTATTAAAAACACAGCACTCTGCAAACACGAAAGTGGACGTATAGGGTGTGACGCCTGCCCGGTGCCGGAAGGTTAATTGATGGGGTTAGCTAACGCGAAGCTCTTGATCGAAGCCCCGGTAAACGGCGGCCGTAACTATAACGGTCCTAAGGTAGCGAAATTCCTTGTCGGGTAAGTTCCGACCTGCACGAATGGCGTAACGATGGCGGCGCTGTCTCCACCCGAGACTCAGTGAAATTGAAATCGCTGTGAAGATGCAGTGTATCCGCGGCTAGACGGAAAGACCCCGTGAACCTTTACTATAGCTTTGCACTGGACTTTGAATTTGCTTGTGTAGGATAGGTGGGAGGCTTTGAAGCGTGGACGCCAGTCTGCGTGGAGCCATCCTTGAAATACCACCCTGGCAACTTTGAGGTTCTAACTCAGGTCCGTTATCCGGATCGAGGACAGTGTATGGTGGGTAGTTTGACTGGGGCGGTCTCCTCCTAAAGAGTAACGGAGGAGTACGAAGGTGCGCTCAGACCGGTCGGAAATCGGTCGTAGAGTATAAAGGCAAAAGCGCGCTTGACTGCGAGACAGACACGTCGAGCAGGTACGAAAGTAGGTCTTAGTGATCCGGTGGTTCTGTATGGAAGGGCCATCGCTCAACGGATAAAAGGTACTCCGGGGATAACAGGCTGATACCGCCCAAGAGTTCATATCGACGGCGGTGTTTGGCACCTCGATGTCGGCTCATCACATCCTGGGGCTGAAGCCGGTCCCAAGGGTATGGCTGTTCGCCATTTAAAGTGGTACGCGAGCTGGGTTTAGAACGTCGTGAGACAGTTCGGTCCCTATCTGCCGTGGACGTTTGAGATTTGAGAGGGGCTGCTCCTAGTACGAGAGGACCGGAGTGGACGAACCTCTGGTGTTCCGGTTGTCACGCCAGTGGCATTGCCGGGTAGCTATGTTCGGAATAGATAACCGCTGAAAGCATCTAAGCGGGAAACTAGCCTCAAGATGAGATCTCACTGGAACCTTGAGTTCCCTGAAGGGCCGTCGAAGACTACGACGTTGATAGGTGGGGTGTGTAAGCGCTGTGAGGCGTTGAGCTAACCCATACTAATTGCCCGTGAGGCTTGACCATATAACACCCAAGCAATTTGAGTCGAAAGGCCAGATTGCGGTGTATGAAGACGAAGTGAACCGAAAGTTTGCGACTCACCACACCGAAAACTGTCACATACCCAATTTGCTGAAGCGCGGCCACAGGCCTCGGTTCGGTACCAGAATTTCTTGACGACCATAGAGCATTGGAACCACCTGATCCCATCCCGAACTCAGCAGTGAAACGATGCATCGCCGATGGTAGTGTGGGGTTTCCCCATGTGAGAGTAGGTCATCGTCAAGATTAAATTCCGAAACCCCAATTGCGAAAGCAGTTGGGGTTTTGTTTTTTCGGCGTTTCACCGAGCGATCATTCTCCGGCTCCGCGTGGACATGCATCCCATGATGTTCCGCTTCACAGCCCCACGGCCCCGAAAAATTTGCACAGTTATTTTCGAGCCAGCCCACTAGAATAGGCCCATTCTCTACAGAGCCAGAGCTTCTATCTATGCCGGATCCGGTTGACACCCCACAGGTGTCGGAACTGCCCCTGGACGAGCTGGTGGCTTGTCACGAGTGCGACCTGCTGATGCGCAAGCCCCAGCTCGGCCTGGGGGAAAAGGCCCAGTGCCCGCGCTGTGGTTACGAACTCTATGCGCACCGCCACAATGTCGTCGAACGCAGCCTGGCCCTGGTGATCGCGGCCCTGTTGTTGTATGTCCCTGCGAACTTTTTACCCATCATGCAACTCAATCTTCTGGGCCGTACCTCTGACGATACGGTGTGGAGCGGTGTGCTGGGCCTGCATCACTCCGGCATGACCGGCATCGCTGTCGTGGTGTTCCTGTGCAGCATGGGCATACCCCTGCTCAAGCTCCTGTGCCAATTGGCGGTGTTGCTGAGCATCCGCTGGGATATCGGTCGCAGCTATGGCCTGCTTCTGTATCGCATTTACCATCACCTGCGTGACTGGGGCATGCTCGAGGTCTATCTGATGGGCGTGCTGGTCGCCATCGTGAAATTGGCGGACCTCGCGGAGTTGAGTCTGGGGCTGGGTCTTGGCTGTTTTGTCGGTCTGTTGTTGCTACAGATACTCTTGGAGGTGGTGATGTCGCCCCATCAGATCTGGCAGGCGCTGTCGGGAGAAGATGAACATGCGGGCGATTGATGCAGGTATCCTGATCTGCACGGAATGCCATGAGTTGAACCGGCACGAAGCGGATACCGATGGACAGCTCTGCACCCGTTGCGGTGCACTGGTACACCCGCGCCGGCCGAACAGCCTGATGCGCACCTGGGCGTTGCTGCTGACGTCGGCCATTCTCTACATCCCGGCCAACATGCTGCCGATCATGACCGTCAGTTCCCTGGGCAAGGGCGACCCGGATACGATCATGTCGGGCGTCATCACCCTGGTGCAACATGGCATGTTTCCGATTGCCGCTGTGGTTTTTGTCGCCAGTATTCTGGTACCAACGTTCAAACTGGTGGGCATCGGCCTGCTACTGTTCTCGGTACAGCGGCATCAGCCGATGTCGGCTCGGCAGCGGATCATCATGTACCGTTTCATCGAATTCATTGGCCGCTGGTCAATGCTGGATATTTTCGTGATCGCCATTTTGGTGGCGATCGTCAACTTCGGCCGAATTGCCAGCGTCGAGGCCAACCTCGGCGCGGTGGCCTTTGCCAGTGTGGTGATATTGACGATGCTTGCTGCAATAACCTTTGACCCCCGACTGATTTGGGACAACACGGAGTCGGACGACGACAATGAGTGATTTGCCAAAAGCCAAAACCCGCCCGGCATCGAACTGGTCGGCCATCTGGGTTCTGCCACTGATTGCCCTGATCATTGGCGGCTGGCTCGGCTGGAGGGCCTACAACCAGACCGGTATCGAGATCCAGGTACGTTTCGAAAGCGGCCAGGGCATCGAGGCCAACAAGACCGTCGTGGTCTACAAGGGCATGCCCATCGGCAAGGTCAAGGCCTTGGCCCTGGACACCGAAGGCTCCACCAAGGGTGTCAACGTCACCATCGAGATGAACAAGGACGTCGAGTCGTCCCTGCGTACCAATACCCGCTTCTGGCTGGTCAAGCCGAACGTGTCCCTGGCCGGTATCACTGGCCTGGAAACCCTGGTCTCGGGTAACTACATTGCCGTCAGCCCTGGCGACGGCGAGCCTGCGCGCAAGTTCAAGGCACTGTCCGAGGAGCCGCCGCTCTCGGACCTCAAGCCCGGTCTGCACATCACCATCAAGGCCGACCGGCTGGGCTCGCTGAATCGTGGCAGCCCGGTGTTCTACAAGCAGATCCAGGTGGGCCAGATCAAAAGCTATGCCTTGTCCCCGGACCAGAACATGGTCGAGCTGAAGGTGTTCATCGAGCCGGCCTATGCCAACCTGGTGCGCAAGCACACGCGGTTCTGGAATGCCAGCGGCATCAGCATCGACGCCAACCTGTCGGGGGTGAAGCTGCGTAGCGAGTCCCTGGCCAGCATCGTTGCCGGTGGTATCGCCTTCGCCACCCCGGAAAATCGCAAGGACAGTCCGCCCACCGATCCGAGCCTGCCCTTCCGTCTCTACGAAGACTTCGACGCGGCCCAGGCGGGTATTCGGGTGAAGGTGAAACTCACCGATTTCGAAGGCCTGCAGGCCGGGCGCACGCCGGTGATGTACAAGGGCATCCAGGTCGGCAGCCTGAAGAGCCTGAAGATCGATCCGGACCTCACCAGCGCCAATGCCGAACTGACCCTCGACCCACTGGCCGAGGACTACCTGGTGGATGGCACCCAGTTCTGGGTGGTCAAACCTTCGATTTCCCTGGCCGGTATCACGGGCCTGGAGGCACTGGTAAAGGGTAACTACATCGCAGTCCGGCCGGGTGACAAGGGCGGTCATCCGAAGCGCGAGTTCGAGGCCCGGGCCAAGGCGCCGCCGCTCGACCTGCGCTCTCCTGGTCTGCACCTGGTGCTGTTTACCGACAACCTCGGTTCGCTGGAAGTGGGCAGTCCGATCCTCTACAAGCAGGTCAAGGTCGGTTCGGTGCAGAGCTATCAGTTCTCCCGTGACCGCAAGCAGGTGGTGATCGGTGTCCATATCGAAAAAGAGTACGAGGGCCTGGTCAACGCCTCGACACGCTTCTGGAATGTCAGCGGCATCACCCTGAGCGGCGGCCTGACCGGCGGTATCCAGGTCAAGAGCGAGTCGTTGCAGACCTTGATCGCCGGCGGTATCGCTTTCGAAACCCTGAGCGAGAAGGCGCCGCTGAAACGGCGTATTCCACGTTTCCGTCTGTTCGCCAATCATGACGCGGCCGAGCAGCAAGGCACCCTGATCACCATTCGCGTCGATCGCGCCGACGGCCTGCGCCCGGGTACACCGGTCCGCTTCAGGGGGCTGGATGTGGGCAAGATCGAGAGTGTCGACCTCAGTGATGATCTGCAATCGGTGCTGCTCTCGGCCCGCATCACCGAAGTGCCGGAAAAGATCGCCCGGGTGGGATCTCAATTCTGGGTGGTCAAACCGGAGTTGGGCCTGATCAAGACCGCCAACCTGGAAACTCTGGTGACGGGTCAGTACCTCGAAGTGCAACCCGCAGCGAAGCAGCAGGGCGCGCAGACCCGTTTCGTCGCGCTCAAGCAGCCGCCGGATATGCCGGTGGCCGAAGCCGGCCTGAGGCTGACCCTGAGTGCCCCGCGTCGCGGGTCGCTGAAGGAAGGCGTGCCAGTGACCTATCGTGAAGTGGCGGTGGGCAAGGTCACCGGGTACGAGTTGGGTACAACAGGCGACCGGGTGCTGATCCACATTCTGATCGAGCCGCGTTATGCACCCCTGGTGCGTAGCGGCAGCCGGTTCTGGAACAGCAGTGGTTTCGGTTTCGATGTCAGCCTGTTCAAGGGCGCGACGATACGCACCGAATCGCTGGAAACCCTGATTCAGGGCGGTATTTCCTTTGCCACGCCGGACGGTGAGCAGATGGGCGCGGCGGCACGGCCACAGCAGACCTTCGCGCTGTTCGACAAGTCCGAGGATGAATGGCTGACCTGGGCGCCGAAGATCCCGTTGGGCAAATAACCGGTCAGGTGGATACAAGCCTGAGCAAGGCTTGCCTGCGGCCTGCGAAGAGGTCTGTACGGCCACTGAAAGCTTCGCGGGCAAGCCCAGCTCCTACTGTTTGGTGGTGCCTACAGCTCTTGTGGCAGCCGCTGAACCTTGTGGGGGCCGGCGCCCCGATTCATCCGCGAAGAATCCACCATAAATCCAAGGCAAACAAAAACGCCGCGATCGGCTGATTGCGGCGTTTTTGTTTGCGGCCCGTGGAATCAGGCTTCGTCCAGTTCCGGCTCCGCAGCTTCGCGGTTCTGCGTAGCCTTGACCTGATCCAGGCGACGGATGTACTTCCAGTCTGCCTCGTCGATATAGATACCGTTCGGTCCGCTGCCGCCTTCCAGGTCGATGGCGACATGGGCCGAGACCTGTGGTTTCACGCTCGCCAGAATCGGCACGAAGCCCAGTTGCAGGCTGGTTTCCAAGAGTGCCGCCTGGTTTCGTTCGTCGATGTCCGCCGCCTCATCGAGGTAGTACGGCAGGCGTACACGACCGGCCAGGTCACGATCCATCAGGTGCAGCAACAGGTACATGTTGGTCAGCGCCTTGATGGTCATGGTGGTGCCGTTGGAGGCCGCGCCATCGATGTCGGTGTGGATCACCGGCTGACCATTGACCTTGGTGATCTCGAACGCCAGTTCGAACAGGTCCTTCAGGCCCAACTGGTTGTGGTTGGCTGCCACCAGTCGTGCCAGGTATTCCTTGGCCTCTTCGTTCTTGTTGTCCTGCTCGGCGCTCTGGCTCAGGTCGAACACCGACAATGTCTCGCCTTCCTCGTACTGGCCAGCGCTGTGGATGATCTGGTCGATGTGCTTGAGCGCTTCCTTGTTCGGCGCCAGGACGATGCGGAAGCTCTGCAGGTTGGAGACCTGGCGTTTGTTGATTTCACGGTTGAACAGCGCCAGTTGGTGTTCGAGGCTGTCGTAGTCGCTGCGGATGTTGCGCAGGGTCCGGGCGATATCGGTGACTGCCGCACGACGGGCCTTGCCCAGGGTCAGGGCTTCATCGCTGCGGTGATCATAGGCGTTGATCAGCAGTTGCAGGCGGCGCTCGACATCGTCTTCGCTGTCGAACTTGGCTACGCCCTTGAGGCGGACCTGGGCATACAGCGCCTCGATCTGCCCATCGACCCGCTGCAGGCCCTGCCAGCTGTCCTGGTAATCGTTGAGCAGTGGCAACAGGTTGTCCATGGAATCGTCGACCGGGTCCATGAACGGCGTACCGAACGGCAGGTCCGCCGGCAGCAGTTGTCGACGACGCAGGGCATCGTCGAGGGTGCGTTGCTTGGCCTCCATGTCGCCGATCTGCCGTCCGACCAGTTGCAGCTTGGCCGACAGTTGCTGGACGCGTTCGGTGAAGGCATCACTGGAACGCTTGAGTTCGTCCTGGGCGGCTTCCATCTGTGCCAGTTGTTCGAGCTTGTCGCCTTCCTCGGCGCTCAGGGTCTCGGCCCGGCGGAAGTCTTCCAGGGCCTTCTGCGCATCGAGCACCTGCTGGTACAGCGCTTCGGTCTGCGACTTGCTCGCCGCGCGGTCGGCGGCGACGGCCTGCTGGGTCTTGAGCTGCTTGAGTTCCTTTTCCAGGCGCTCCTTCTGATCGCGCAGGGCAGCGCGGTCGGCCAGGGCCTGCAAGGCCGGCGGTTCGATGTGTGAGAGGTCGATGGACAGACCTGGAACAATGAAACGCTCACCCTTGAAACCGTCGAGGATCAGTTCCAGTGACTTGACCCACTCGCCATCGTCGTCCAGAACAATGCCATGTTCACCCAGCGGCAGGCTGAACAGCGCGCTGTTGAACAGGCGCATCAGGCGCTCGACGTCCTGCTGCGAGAACTCTTCGCGCAGGCGCGCATAGCTGTTGTTGTCGGCGTGGTCGAGCTGCTGTCTGACCGATTTCAGGCGTTTTTCCAGATCGCGCAGACGTTCTTCCAGGTCCTCGGCAGTGAACTGCCGGGACTGCGCCAGGGCACCGGCGAGTTCGTCGTGGGCATCCTTGGCGGCCAGCAGTTGCTGCTCCAGTACCTTGACGTCGTCGACCAGGGCAAAGCGATGCTTGAGTACCGAGAGCTCGCCGAGCCAGCGCTGGATACCGCTGATTTCCCGTTCCAGGCGCATCAGTTCCTGGGTGCTGCCGCGCTGGTCGTTCTGCAGTGCGTCCTGTTCGTTGCGGTAGTGCTCGGATTGGATCAGCAGCTCTTCCTTGCGCGCACTGGCGTAGTCCGACCAGGTGCCCAGCAGCGAATCGAGCAATGGCGAGATGCGGTGCAGCTTGCCGCGCAACACGTCGCGCTGGCGCACCCCGGCAGCCAGGGCCTCGACCAGCGGACCGGCGGCGACCAGCGCGTTGTAGTCCTGTTCCATGCGTCGTACGTCGCGGAACGCTTCCTCGCAGGCGGCGATGTAGTCGACGCTGCCGGAACGCAGGCTGTGTTCGAAGGCATCGAGGAACAACTGCTTGAGCTTGGCCGCAGTGATTTCGCGCATGTGCAGCAGGTTGATGAACAGTGCGCGGAAGGTCTTCAGGCTCTGCTCGCTGGTGGAACGCAGCGGGATCAGGGTCAGGTCCAGCGGAATCGACGTATGCCCACCGACCAGCAACCGACGCAGTTCATCGGGCTTGAGTTCGTAGGCTTTCAGGCCGTTGCGCTCGAGGTTGTTGAACAGCTCCTTCTGGCGCAGGCAGGTGTCGTCCTTCTGGTAGTGCGCCAGGTCCAGTTGTCCGGCATAGGCGAAGAACTGGTGACCGAAACCGCCGCCCGGGCCGCGCCCGACCACGCCGATCACATGCGGTCCGTGGGGCAGCGAGACTTCCACGAGGATGTAGCTGGTGTCGCTGGCGAAGTAGAAGCGGCGCGACTGTTCCAGGCTGTACTTGCCGAAGCTCATGTCCGACATGCGTGCCAGGATCGGGAACTGCAGGGCGTTGATCGAGGCCGACTTGCCGAGGTTGTTCGCCCCGTAGACCGACAGCGGGTTTTCCAGCGGGAACAGCCCGAGGCTGTAGCCGGCGGTGTTCAACAGGGCGAAGCGGCGAATGCCGTAGCGTTCCTGGCTCATGCATCCATCTCCTGCTGTTCGTCGGCAATGGCCCGGGCCAGGGCGTCTTCTTCACTTTCCGCCTGCTCCGGGTCGAATTCGCTGAGGTCCAGCGGGTCGTCGGTCTGCAGGAGTTTTTCGTCGCTGTCCTTGTCCACGATCACCGGCGTCGGCAGCGGCAATACGCTGTGCAGGCTGGCGGCCATTTCGCGGTCCTGCTGGACCGACAGGCAGACATCGAGGAAACGGTGCATCGGCGGCAGGAAGCGGAACAGGCCCGGCTCCTCAAGGGCGAAGCCGAGTTGAGTCATGCGGCGCATGATCTTTTCCTCCAACTCGTCCTGGGTGGTGACTTCGGCCTGGACGAACAGGTCGCGGTATTTCTCCAGCAGCGACGGCAGTTCGTCACGGCCGAGACTGCCGCCATCGAGCACGGCAATCGGGTCGCGGCCCTGGTCGGCCAGGTGTTCGACCAGGATGAAGGTGAACAGCGCCAGGCGCTGGGCGGTCTTGTTCACCTGCGCGTTGGCGTTGTCCGGGACGAAGTAGTAGAAGCCGCGGGTGTCGCAGACCAGCTCGAAACCGAGCGCCTTGAACAGCGTGCGGTACTGGTCCTGGCAGTTCGACAGTTGAGCGTACAGCTCCGGGTCGCGACGGCTGATGTGGTAACCCTTGAACAGCTCGCGAAAGATCGGCGCCAGCTGGGACAGTTCGGAAAGATCAAGATGCATGAGGGGTGCTCGCGGAATTCTCGGTGCTGTCTTCAACACGCGAGAGCAGGGCGAAGGAGCGCAGGCTGACCAGGTGCTCCTGTGTGTAGTAGTCGCGGCGTTCGAGACGCTCGCGCTGGAAACGCTTCTCCCGCGACAGGCGCGAGAACCAGTAGAGCAATTCGTCGGTGGCGCCGTCCGGCTCCTGCTCCAGCAGCCAGTTCATCAGGTCCGGCATCGGCAGGGCATCGGTACAGCGCTCGAGCATTTCCTTGACCGTGCGCGGTGCCCTTGGCGACTCGCCGCCGCGGGAGGTCTTGTGGGCCTTGGGGAAGCGCGACGGCTTGGCTTCAAAGCGTGCCAGGGCGTAAACGTAGGCTTCGACCTGGCCGGAACTGCCGAGAAAGGTGCTCTGTGGACGGGTAAACATCGGCATGGCCGCCTGTGGCACGGCATCGATGCCCTTGCGGCGGATCACCGACAGCGCCAGCGCCGCGCCACGGGTCACGGCGTTATGCCGGCGGGCTTCTTCGCGCAGCGGCAACAGCAGTTCGCGGGCGTGGCGCAGGGTCAGTTGGGCACTGGTCTGCATTTCCAGGATCCGCGCGTGGGTGCGCAGCAGCATGTCGTCGTCGACCAGATGCCCCAGGCGCTGCTGTTCGCTGAGCATGCGCAGCAGGACGTTTTCGACCTTGCGCACGCCCTGTTCGAAGGCGCCATCGGCGTTCACCAACTGGATCATCGGCTCGACGTATTCGTCCCAGGTCGCCAGGACCTCGGCATAGCGCTGGCGTAGCGGAATCTGCCGGTCGCTGGTCTTGGCCCGTTCGGCCACGGCCACCAGCGCCTGCTCGTCATTGGCGAGCTTTTTCAGCACGTCGCGCACGCGCATGTCGAGCAGTCGCAACTGGCGCGCCAGGTCGTTGCCATCGCGGATTTCGAAGGCATCCTGAATATAGCCGGCCAGGCGTTCGAGGTGGCGCAGGTAGGCTTCGATCTCCAGGCACAGGCCGAGGCGGTGCTCGCGCCGCAGGTAGGCCAGGAAATCGTGGATCTGCGCGTTCAGTTCGAAGCGGTTCGGGCTTTTCGCCACCGGCACCAGGATGTCGAGGCGAATCCACACGTCCAGCAGGCTGGTGATGTCCTGGGGTGTACTTTCCAGTTGCTGGGTAGCCAACTGTTGACGCAGTTCGCCAAGGCTCAGGGTGCCTTGGTCGAAGTGTTCGCACAGAGGCTCCAGGAGTGCCCAGTGTTCGGCGAGGGCGCGCAAGACGCGCTTGGGTTCGATCATGGGAATGGCTGACTGATTGGCAAATTGAAAAAGGGGGAGATTGTACTGCATGAAGCGGCCTGTTGACCCGCAGGCGATCAGCGACACGCGGTTATTGCGATCAACTGCGGGCGATCTTGGCCGAAGGGCGGTAGAATCAGTGCCTTGAACTTATCCACAGATGGCCGCCCCTTGTTGATCGAGTCCCGTCGCCGCGCCTATCTGACCGCCATGCAGGTGGTCCATTGGCTGCCCCGCACCGAACTGCCGTTCGCCGCGCCGTCGCGCCCGGAACTGTTTGTCGAGCCTGAGCCGCTGGTCGAGGCACCGACTGCGCCAGCAGCGGCGACGCCTGAGGCGCGCAAGTCTGCAGAGCTTGCAGCCCGGCCCGCCGAACGGCCGAAAATCGAAGTGCCCCGGCCGTCGTCCGGCACCCGTGCCGACAGCAAACCGTCGGTCGAAGAGCAGGAGGCCCCTGCGCCGGTCAAGGCGCCGCCGGTGCCGCCACCGCGTTTCGCCCTGCAATTGCTGCGGGCCGGACGTTGCCTGCTGCTGGTCGAACTGGTGACCGGGCAGCCGTTCCAGAGCCGCGATCCTTCCTACCTGCTGCTCAAGGACATGCTGCGCGCCGCCGGCCTGCCGGATGCCCCGCAGATCATCGGCGAGCCGGTGCGTTGGCCATTGCTGGCGCGCGGCAACCTGGATCAGGGACCGGATGTCGCCCGTGAATTCGTCCAGGGCTTTGTCCAGGCGCGGCTGGAAGAGGAGGAGTGCGCCTGTCTGTGGCTGATCGGCTTGCCGGCGGTGCGTTTCGCCGGTGAGGCCGATGCGCAATCCTATAACCGCGAGCTGCAGGTCGAAGGCCTGGGCTCGGCCTGGGCGCTGCCTGGCCTGGAATTACTGATGGACGAGCCGCAGCGCAAGGCGGATGTCTGGCAAGCCATGCGTCGGCTGATGGCGCGCTGGAAACACAACGATGAGTGATGCGGTAAGTTTTCGTCTGGCTACCGAGGCGGACCTCGATGCCATCCTGAAGGTCGAATACGCGGCATTCAGCCATCCCTGGACGCGCGGCATCTTCACCGATGCCCTGAAGTCCTACAAGGTCTGGCTGATGTTCGAAGGCGGCCAGCAGGTGGGGCATGGGGTGATCCAGGTGATCATCGATGAGGCGCACTTGCTGAACATCACCGTCAAGCCGGAAAGCCAGGGCCGTGGCCTGGGCCTGCGGCTGCTGGAAGAGTTGATGGCGCAGGCCTATGGCATGGGCGCCCGCGAGTGTTTCCTGGAAGTGCGTGACAGCAATCGGTCGGCGTACCGGTTGTATGAACGTTATGGTTTCAACGAGGTCGGACGTCGTCGTGACTACTATCCGGCGGTCGGTGGGCGCGAGGATGCGCTGGTGATGGCGGCGACGCTGATCGACTGATCCACTACGGCCTGAATGTGTGGTAGGCAGTGGCGTGACCCCGAGCGCAGGTTGGTTGTCAGAGAACAGTGCACCAATCTCGAGGCTCCACAGCATGAACGAACTACAAGACCTGATTGATAACAACGAGCGCTGGGCCGCTTCGATCAAGGAAGAGGACCCGGAGTTCTTCGCCAAGCTGGCCCGCCAACAGACGCCGGAATTCCTCTGGATCGGCTGTTCCGATGCCCGTGTACCGGCCAACGAGATCGTTGGCATGTTGCCAGGCGACCTGTTCGTCCACCGCAACGTCGCCAACGTGGTGCTGCACACCGACCTCAACTGCCTGTCGGTAATCCAGTACGCGGTGGACGTGCTCAAGGTCAAGCATATCCTGGTCACCGGTCACTACGGGTGTGGTGGTGTGCGCGCGTCGATGCAAGACCGCCAGTTCGGTCTGATCGATGGCTGGCTGCGCTCGATTCGCGATCTCTACTACGAGAACCGCGAAGTGCTGGCGAAATTGTCGACCGAGGAAGAGCAGGTCGATCGCATGTGCGAACTCAATGTGATCCAGCAGGTGGCCAACGTCGCCCACACCAGCATTGTCCAGAACGCCTGGCATCGCGGGCAGAGCCTGTCGGTGCATGGTTGCATCTACGGGATCAAGGATGGTCGCTGGAAAAGTCTGGACACCACCATCAGCGGCTTCGAACAACTGCCACCGCAGTATCGCCTGCGGCCGGTCGGCGCGCCCTGATTCGCTGCTGCCGAATCCCGGCAGGCGCTTGTGACAACGGGGGGAGCCAGCCACTGGCTCCCCCCGTTTGCTTTTTCAGGGTCAGATGTGTGGCGTTTCGGTGGTCGGCTTCGGTGCCGGCTCACGCAGTTGCTTGAGCTGGGTCTTGATCGCCGGGGCCGCGCATTTCTTCTGCGCATCGGCCTCGCTCAGGTTGCGCACCGAGACATAGAACAGCTCGCAGGTCTTCTCCTTGTTGGTCACCTGCCAGTTCTGGGTGCAACGGGTGAGCTGCGCCGACGGATCGCTGTCCGGCTTCTGCCCCATTCCCGCCTGCCAGCAGGCTGCGCTCAGATCCTGGCCCATGACCTTCAGACCTGCCGCATCGGCCTTGGCCTGGTCGCCACCGTAGCTGGCCGGGTCCGCCGCATACCAGATATAGCTCGGGTGGTTGGAGCCCAGTACCGGCACTTTCACGCCCGCGCTTGGGCTGATCTCGGCCAGGCCGAGCACCGCGACCGTGGCGCCATATTGCTGCTTGATCCAGTTACGCACGGGGGCACCGAAGGCCACCATCGGCAGCGCAGTGCCCTTGGCGGTCACACTGACTTCCTTGACCATGGTGGTCTGGTAGTCGGTGAAGTAGCTGTAGACCCCTTCCAGCGTGCTGCCGGCGTTGGACGGCGCGGCAATCGGGGCGATGTCGACGATGGTCTGGTAGGCCGGGGTCTGCTCGGCGGGGATACCGTTGTCGGTCAGCAACTCGGCCCAGCGGTCGGTGGTTTTCGACTCCAGGTAGTCCTGGGCCTGGGTCAGCGAGTAATCCGGTGGGAAATGCAGCAGTTCGACACTCTTGCGGTTGTCCAGGGCCATGCCCAGCGGCAGGAACAGGTACCAGCTGTATTCCCATTTACCATCGGCGTTGAGTTTCGAGGCGCCCTTGTAGGCCAGGTCGCCGGCATCCAGCAGCGCCGCCAGCGGTTTGTCGTAGCCGTCCGGTACACCGCTGAAATGGGCGTACAACTGACCATTGTCGTTTTTCACCGTCACCTTGGCGTCCTTGTAGCCGTCGCGTTGTACGCTCTGGTTCAGGTAGTGTTCGGCGGTCTGCTCCAGCGTCCAGTTGCGGTAGCAGATCACGTTGCAGTTGTTGGGATAGGCGAAGAGCTGGGTGACGCGTTCGGTGCTGCCCAGTTTCAGGTCGACATCGGCGTGTGCGGCGCTCGTGCCCAGACCGAGGGCGACGAGAGTGAGGGTCACTGCGAGTTTTGACATGCTCAGATCCTTTTCAGCGTGAGGCCCCTTGATCGGGGGTAGGTACATACTGGTACAGATTTGCTGCGGGCGCCGCCCCGTGAGGTCGATCCCACTAGGTCGGACGTGTCAGTGGAAAACCCGGATAAGCGAAAATACAGGTCACGGTCACGGCCAGCATGATCACGAAAAAGCCCAGTTGCAGTGGGCTCCAGTGCGTCCAGTGCAAGATCGCCTGTAACGGCTGCTTCCAGCCGGATGCCGGTTTCTCGGCACCGCGTCGTCGCTGATCGAGCAAGCCGATCAGGCCGACGCCGACAAAGGTGGCGAGCCCGAGGGCGCCCAGTGCGGTCCAGAAGCACAGGCCGAGGATTGCCTGCGGAACACCATGGCGCAGTACCAGCCAGTACCCATTGGGATTGATCCGTTGCGGCAGCAGGTGTTGGCTCAGTTGCGCATCCATGACGAAGAACTTCGAGCACAGGGTCAGCCAGCGGGGCATCAGGAAGCGACCGGCCCAGACCGGAATCAGCGCCCAGGTGCCGGCCAGGAAGAGGGTGATCCAGATCGGGTCATTGCGCAGGACCTTGTGCATCAATTGCGGTAGAAAATGCAGGAGCAGGGTCAGTGCCGAGGCGGCCCACAACCAGCTCCAACTATTGCTCGGAACCGGGCGTGGAGTGAATTTCCACCAGAAGAACACGTCCGGCTCGGGCAGGCGCTCGAGCAGGGCCGGATACTGGTAGGCGAGGGTCTCGGCCAGTTGCTGGCAGGCTTGCCATTCGGCGGCCTCGAAACGCTGGTAGAGAGCCATTTGCTGCTTGCTGGTCAGTGGCGTCAGCAGCAGTTGCGCGGCCAGTTGGTCGGCGCTCCAGGGGCGCGGGATCTGTGCCTTGGCCAGCTGTTGCTGATAAAAACCTTCCTGCTCGCAACGCTCTATCAAGGCCCGCCAGGTCCACTCGGGTTCCGGCGTATTGCCCTTGCGCTCATCCCAGTCGAACAGTTGGCAGACCCGGTCGAACAGCGGCAGGCTCCAGCGGGTTTCATGCAGCAGTTGCAGGATAATAGGTTGCCACTCCCGCCGCCGGTCGAAGACTTTCAGCCAGGGCTGTTCGCCGTAGTCTTTCAAACGATTGACGAACTCGCGCTCCTGTCCGGCCTCCAGCAGATCCTGAAGGCCCTGACGGTATTCCTGCAGCAAGCCGTTGGACAGCGCTTCTTCCTGTGACGGGGTCATGACGACGGCCTGCCAGGGCGTCAGCCACTCCAGTTGTTGCACCGCCCACGCGGTGATCGTGTTACGCAGTCCCGGTTGTTCGAAACACAGGCGTAGCAGCGTCTGCTGAAAGGCTTCGGCACAATCCTGTTGCCGGGCCTGTTCCCAGCGCTGGGGCAGATTCTGTTCGGTGAGGCCCGCCACCAGCGCCTGGGCACGGTCCATGGCAAGCTGGGCTGCGGGTTGGGCGTCGAGCAGGCCGGTGGACGCGGGCCTGTCCCGTTCGGCCGGTGCAGCGACGAGGATGTCCCGTGGCGCCTCGGCGTCGTCATCCTCATCGCGCCAACGGGCAATCTCCAATGCCTGCTCATAGGACTCGCGCAGTTGCTGGAAAGCTTCGGCATCCTCGTCCGGCCGAGTGGTTTTCAGCAGTCGCGCATAGCTGCGCTTGATGCTGCGCTGATCGGCATCTTCGGTCAGTTGCAGTATCGACCAACAATCCATGTCACCACTCCCTTAATGCCAGATGCCACTGTCGAGTCTGTCGAGGTGCCTGGTCAGCTCGCTGCGTGCTTCGCGGATCTGCCGTTCGTCCTGGGTTTCCAGCACCTGCTGGAACTGCCCGGCCCACTGACCGATACGCTCGCGCAACTCGCCCAGGCTTTCCTGGTAGAGCCGTTCCAGACGAGCGGTCAGCACGGTATTCACCTGCTGGTCGCGCGGGTGCACCTTGAGCAGGCTCAGGGCCTGCAGGCGCTGCTGGATTTCCTCCGGGGATAGCACGCCGGGGTTGTTCTCGATCACCAGCGAATGTTGTTCGCCGGTCAGTGGCACGGTGACCTGGGCTTCGAGCAGACCATTGTTATCGTAGGTGAAGCGCACATCCAGCGAGATCTCGCCGGCCTTGCGTTTGGGGACCGGCATTTCCAGTTCGCCGAGGAAGACGTTGTCACGTACCAGACGGCTTTCGCCCTGGTAGATCTTCAGCTTCACCACTTCCTGGTTGTCGTGCAGGGTATAGACACTCTTGACCCGACTGACCGGGACGATGCTGTTGCGTTCGATGATCGGCAGGTAATGTCCGCTTTCGATCTGCTGGCCGTATTGCTGGGAAGTCTCGATCCCCAGGGTGTAGGAGCAGACATCGGTCAGCACCACTTCCTCAAGGGCGGCCGAGCGGGCCTTGAGTGCGGCCTGGATGGCTGCGCCATGGGCCACCACTTCATCGGGGTTGAGGCTGATGGACGGGAAGCGCCCGAACAGTCCGGCCGCCAGCTTGCGCACCAGTGGCATGCGGGTGGTGCCGCCGACCAGGAGAATTTCATCGAGGTCGCTGACGCGAATACGTGCATCGCGCAGGGCGCGCTCGATCGGCCCGCGCAGACGCTCCAGCAGGGGCGCATAGAGATCGGCCAGTTGCTGCTGGGTGAAGGTATGGCTCCATTGGCGGCCATCGATGCGCAAGGTGAATTCGCTGCTCTGTTCCTGGCCGAGGACCTTGCGCACCCGCTCGGCCTCGCGGCGCAGGGGTTGGATCACGCTGTTGCTATCAGGAAAGTCCGTCGCATTGCGCTGGCTGTCGATAAAACGCTCGAGCAGGACAGCGTCGAAATCCTCGCCGCCGAGGAAGTTGTCGCCGGCGCTGGCGCGGACCTCCATCACCCCGTCGAACAGCTCCAGAATCGACACGTCGAAGGTCCCGCCGCCGAGGTCGAAGACCAGGAACGAGGTTTCCTTGTCCCGTTGGTGCAGGCCATAGGCGAGGGCGGCAGCGGTGGGTTCGTTGATCAGCTTGTCGACCTTGAGGCCGGCCAGTTCGCCGGCGATCCGTGTGGCCTTGCGCTGGGCATCGCTGAAATAGGCCGGGACGCTGATCACCGCTTCGTGCACGGTTTCGCCGTAGGCGCGTTCGACGTCTTCCTTGAGGCTCTTGAGCACCAGCGCGGAAAGTTCTTCGGGGCGGAACAGACGCTCACCCAGGCGGACTTCCTGGGCGCTGCCCATGTGGCGCTTGAACAGCGCGGTGGTGCTGCGCGGATGGGTATGCAGGCGCTCCTTGGCGGCCTGGCCGACGAGGACCCGCCCTTCGTCGTCGAGACCGACCACGCTCGGCGTGAGGAACTGGCCGAGTGCATTGGGCACCAATTCGCTGGCCTCTTCGCGCCAGACCGCGACGAGGCTGTTGGTGGTTCCCAGGTCGATCCCTACGATCATTGCGCTGAACTCCCTTTGCGATCTGTAAAAGGCTGAAACAGAAATATCCGCTCAGGATATTACCTGAGTGAGCAGGGGGTAAAGGGGTGGGTGGCAGTTGGCTATTATCGGCCGAGGGTGATAGCGCTTGGCACAGCGTCAATGGGCGCTAAATGACCGTACCTGTGGTGGGCGGCTTGCTGGCGATCCGCCAAAGGCGGCCATCCAGAAGATTCTGGCGCTGCCAAGGGCGCTATCGCCAGCAAGCCGTTCCCACCAGGAGAAGTGATCAGGCGGTAAAACGCAGGGCGTTGGTCAGGTCACCCATGGGTTGCTGCCCCCGCGCACTCATCGCCTCATCGCGCTCCTTGAGGCCGTCGAGCTTCTCCAACTGGAATACCCGGGTGATCAGACGCAGGATAGAGGCGGTGTCATACACCGTGTGGTCCACCGTGCCCTTGCGCGCGAACGGCGAGACCACCAGTGCCGGAACCCGTGTACCCGGGCCCCAGCGGTCGCCTTTGGGCGGTGCAACATGGTCCCACCAGCCGCCGTTTTCGTCGACCGTGACCACCACCACCATGTTCTGCCACTGCGGACTCTCGCGCAGGACTTTCAAGGTCCGGACGATATGCCGGTCGCCAGCGGCCACGTCGGCATAACCGGCGTGCATGTTGAGGTTGCCCTGGGGTTTGTAGAAGGTCACGGCTGGCAGCTTGCCGGCTGCGGCATCGGCGAGGAACTTGTTGGTACTGGTCTCATCACCGAGCCCACCATCACGCAGGCGCCTGGTGCGTTCGGTGGGGTTTTCCGGGCCCTGGCGGGTGAAGTAGTTGAACGGCTGGTGGTGATACTGGAAGTTCGGAATCTTCGGAATGCCGCCCGAGTCCTTGAACTGCTCCAGCGTTACCTGCCAGGCGCCGGCGTACCAGGCCCAGTCGATGTTCTTCTTCGACAGCTTGTCGCCGATGTGCTCGTGGGTCTGCGGCACCAGCACGGTGGGCAGGTCCGGCTTGGCGTAGTCCGGACGCTCGGGGTCGCGGATCCAGGTCGGCCAGTAGGGGGGCGCCATGGTGTTCACCGCGTAACCGTCGGGGGTCAGCGCGCTCGGGCCGAACTGTGGCGGGCCGCTCATGGCACTGGCCGGGGATTGCTCCAGCGGTGCCAGGCGTGGATCGGTCGGGTCGTCGCTCTGCACCTTGGCGATCTGCGGTTTGGCCACCGAGTTGGCGGCATCCGGGTAGAACGGCACCTTGGCGCTGATCAGGTACTGGTGGTTGAGGAATGAGCCGCCAAAGGCTCCCTGGAAGAAGTTGTCGCAGAGTACGAACTCCCTGGCCACATCCCACAGACGCAGCGAATAGCGGGTTTGGGCGTAGTAGCCCATGGTCAGGCCGCCGGAGTCGGCCCAGGCGACGAAACGATCGTTCTTGCCGCCGTTGATCTGCATCTGGTTCTGGTAGAACACATGCCACAGGTCGCGGGTGACCAGGCCCAGGGGCAGGTCTTCAGCGTTCGGGCCCTTGAGGGCGTAGGGCGCGTTGGGCAGGTTTTCCTGAAACTGGGTGGCCACCGGGTAGGTCACGCCATCGAGGCTCTGCGGGCCGACCTGCAGCACACCGCCCCAGACCGGAGGCAGGGTCTGCAGCAGGCTGCCGTCGCGATCGTATTGCTGATAGTCGGCCGGTTTGAGTGCCGACAGCGGTTTCTCGACGCCGGGGAAGTCGCCGAACAGGTTGTTGAAGCTACGGTTCTCGGCGTAGATCACCACCACGGTCTTGACCTGCTCCTGCAGCGCCTTGTCCAGCGCGGCTCCGGACAGTTCCTTGACCTCGGCCGGCTTGCCCGGCTCGTTTGGCGAGCCACAGGCACTCAGGGTCGCGCCGGCCCCCAGCACGGCGACGCCGCCGAGGAAACGGCGGCGGCTGGTATTGGTCGGGGTATCGGCATCGGCGGTCGGCGACTGCTCGAGGTCTTTCTCGTCACTCATCCTGGATTCCTGCTGGCTGGGTTGGACGTAACAAAATATTTCGCATCGCACGCTAGCAATGCAATATGACAGAACGACGACGGCCGCTCTGCGTCGGGCCTTGCAGTATGCCTATTGTCGAGGGCGAGGAAAGTGGTGGCTTTATGCCGAGGGGGCGGGGGCTGGCTGACCATGACCTGATGATCAGCCAGGGTGGGTCTACGGCATCACCGGCCCGCTATAGGCCAGGGTCGTCCCCAGCGCCCACAGCAGGAACAGCACCAACGGTGCATGCACCAGCAACTGCACGAAGGAAAAGCCGATCAGGTCCCGTGCCTTCAGGCCCAGCACGCCGAGCAACGGCAGCATGTAGAACGGGTTGATCAGGTTCGGCAGGGCTTCGGCCGCGTTGTAGATCTGTACGGCCCAGCCCAGGTGGTACTTGAGGTCGTTGGCGACCTGCATCACGTAGGGTGCCTCGATGATCCATTTGCCACCGCCGGACGGGATGAAGAAACCCAGTACCGCCGAGTACACGCCCATCAACAGGGCATAGGTGTCATGGGAGGCGACCTGGGTGAAGAGGGTCGAGATGTGGTGCGCCAGAGTCTGGGCGTCGGTGCCCTTGACCGTGGTCATCAGTGCCGCGATGGAGCCGTACAGCGGAAACTGGATCAGCACCCCGGTGGTGGTCGGCACGGCTCGCGACACTGCGTCGAGGAAACTGCGCGGGCGCCAGTGCAGCAGGGCACCGACCATCAGGAACAGGAAGTTGTAGGTGTTCAGGCCGGAGATGGCGCTGATCGCCGGCTTGGTCGAGAACTCGTGGAACAGCCAGCCGGCGGCCAGCAGTGCCAGCAACAGGGTCAGCAGTGGGCTGTGCTCCAGCCATTCGCCAGGCCGGGTGCGCGGGCTCAGCGGTGGCAGGTTGAAGCTCGGATCGACTCCACAGGCCTTGGCATCTCGTGCCGAGTTCGGGCCGGGGGCGGTGGCGTAGGCAACCACCAGCGAGACCACGATCAGCGCCAGCAGCAATGCCCCGGATTGCCAGAGAAAAATAGTCTGGGTGAAGGGAATGACGCCGGTGATCGACAGGATCGACGGCGGCAGGCTGGCCGGGTTGGCCTGCAATTGCGCGGCGGACGACGACAGGCCCAGGGCCCATACCGCGCCGAGGCCGAGGTAGGCGGCGGCGCCGGCGGCACGGTAGTCCATGCGCAGATCGGTGCGCCGGGCGAGGGCGCGGACCAGCAGGCCGCCGAACACCAGCGACAGGCCCCAGTTGAGCAGCGACGCGACCATGGAAATCAAGGCTACCCAGGCCACCGCAGAGCGGCCGTTTTTCGGAATCCGCGCCAGGCGGTCGATCAGTTTCACGGCGGGCGGCGAGCTGGCGACCACATAACCACCGATAACCACGAAGGCCATTTGCAGGGTGAACGGGATCAGGCTCCAGAAGCCATCGCCGAATGCCACCGCCGCATCGGTCGGCTTGGCGCCCATGGCCAGGGTGCCCAGGGCGACGACGATCACTGCCAGTGCGGCAAACACCCAGGAGTCGGGAAACCAGCGCTCGGCCCAGTTCGAGCAGCGCAGGGCAAAGCGGGCATAGCGGCTTTCATCGATATCGGCAGCCATGACAGTACCTCGGATTTTTATGATTGTAGGGAGGACAGTCGCCCCGATGGAGGCGACCGGAACCGCGCAAGAATGCGGTATTCATCGTCTGCTGCAAAGGCTTCTCGGCATGTGCACGGATAGACGCAGGTTGTCGAAAAACGGAACCCGCCACGACCATTTCTGCTAAAAAGTGACCCGATGGCGGGTTGGAGATTGTGAGCTGCGCTCAGTGCACTAATCTTTGCCCCTTGCGTGTCGAGTGATGAGCTGGCGCTTGTCTGTTTTTTGTACCGGTTGGGCAGCCCCTCTGGTTGTCCCCGAATACGCTATTCCGAGTTCCTTATGACCGTTGATTCATACCCGCGAAACCGTCGTTTCTCCCGGTCCGACTACAAGACCCTGGGCTTGGCGGCATTGGGCGGTGCGCTGGAAATCTACGATTTCATCATCTTCGTGTTTTTCGCCCTGACCCTCAGCCAGCTGTTCTTCCCGCCGGAAATGCCCGAGTGGTTGCGGCTGTTGCAGAGCTTCGGGATTTTCGTCACCGGTTACCTGGCGCGCCCACTGGGCGGCATCCTGATGGCGCACTTTGCCGATCGCCTGGGGCGCAAGCGTGTGTTCAGCCTGAGTATCCTGATGATGGCCTTGCCCTGCCTGCTGATCGGGGTGATGCCAACCTACGCCCAGATCGGTTACTGGGCGCCGCTGTTGCTGCTGGGCCTGCGGGTGCTGCAAGGCGCAGCGGTGGGCGGCGAGGTGCCGAGCGCGTGGGTATTCGTGGCCGAGCATGCGCCGCCGGGGCATCGTGGTTATGCCCTCGGTGTATTGCAGGCTGGGCTGACGTTCGGTTACCTGCTGGGCGCGCTGACAGCCACCTGGCTGGCGCGGGTCTACAGCCCGGCGGAGATTCTCGATTTCGCCTGGCGCTTTCCCTTCCTGCTCGGCGGGGTGTTCGGGGTGATCGGGGTCTGGTTGCGCCGCTGGCTCAGCGAAACCCCGGTTTTCATGGCCTTGCAGGCCCGACGTGAGGCCGGCGCTGAACTGCCTTTAGGGGCGGTGCTGCGTGATCATCGCCGCTCGATTGTTCCGGCGATGCTGCTGACCTGCGTGCTCACGTCGGCGGTGGTGGTGTTGGTGGTGATTACGCCGACCGTGATGCAGAAAAGCTTCGGCATGAGTACCAGCCATACCTTTGCCCTAAGCAGCCTGGGTATCGTGTTCCTGAATATCGGTTGTGTACTCGCCGGCCTGCTTGTGGATCGTATCGGCGCCTGGCGCGCGGTGCTGCTCTACAGCCTACTGCTGCCGGTGGGGATCGGCCTGTTGTATGCCTGCCTGATCACGGGCGGAGCCTGGATCAACCTGGCCTATGCCGTGGCCGGGCTGGCCTGTGGGGTGGTCGGTGCGGTGCCGTCGGTGATGGTCGGGTTGTTTCCGAGCCGGATCCGCGTGTCCGGCATTTCGTTTACCTACAATATTGCCTATGCGCTCTGGGCGAGTACCACGCCGTTGCTGCTGATTGGCCTGATGCCCTGGAGCCCCTGGGTTTGCGTGGGTTATTGCCTGGTGATGGGCACGGTCGGGGTGCTGACGGCGCTATTTTTTGGCGGGCGGATCGCGATGAGCGCCGATTCGCAACCCTGTATCGGGCACTGACCCTTGACGATCACTTCAAGCCAACTCAGCGCGTTTCCGTGACCTTTTTCAGAAAGCGCGGTTGATCCGGGTTGCGCCCGCGCAACTCGGCCAGTTTCGCCGCCATCAGATAGAAGCCCTGGATCATGGTGAACGGCTCCAGCAACGGATGGGCCGTGGCAACGCTGGGCAACTCCACGCCGGGTGTGCCGCGCGGGGCGACCACCATGACCTGGGCCCCGCGCAGGCGCATATCGTCGGCGAAGGCCAGGGTGCCGGCCTGCTCAGGTCCGGAGGGGGCGAACACCAGCACCGGATAACCGGCCTCGATAATTTCCATCGGCCCGTGGCGCACTTCGGCGCTGGAAAAGGCTTCGGCCTGGATGCCCGACGTCTCCTTGAGTTTCAGCGCGGCTTCCTGGGCAATCGGCAGCGCCGGGCCGCGTCCGATGACGATCATCTTGTCGGCAGACTGCAAGACGTTCAGCGCCAGCGCCCATTCCTCGTTTGCCACCTCGGCCAGGGCCGCAGGCAGGCTTTGCAGGGCTTCGCGCAAACCGCTGTCGTTGCCTTGCCGGGCACCCAGGGCCGCGACGGTCTGCACGCCGGCCATCAGCATGGCGACGTAACTCTTGGTCGCCGCCACGCTCTGTTCCAGGCCGGCTGGCAACAGCACCTCGGCATCACTGGCGGCGGCCAGTGGCGAGTCGGCAGTGTTGACGAAGGCCGCGACGCTGGCGCCCCGTTGCTTGAGGTAGGCGGCACTGGCGATCAGGTCCGGGCTCTTGCCTGATTGGGACAGGGCCGCCACCCAGCATTTCTTCAGGCGCAGCGGTGGTTGTTGCAGGCTGACCAGCGATAGCGGGATCGACAGCCAGGGAATGCCCAACTGGCTCATCATGACGTAGCCGAAGAAAGCGGCGGCATGATCCGAGCTGCCACGGGCGACACTGATGATCAGCTCCGGCAAGTCGGCGGCCAGTTGGTCGGCGAGTGAATTGATCGCGCTGTCCTGGTCGAGCATGTGTTGCACGACGGCGGGAATCGACAGGGTTTCTTGGCGCATCAGCGACATAACAGCATTACCTGAGTGTTTCAGCCACGCGGGCTGTCGGGTAGGGAAAGAAGGTCGCCGGGAATGAAACTCAACCCGGCGGCGTCCATGGCCATGCTCAGCGCGCCCCAGAGCGGCGCATCATGGGTGAAATGGGCGGCGACGATCTGCGGTGGAAAGGGTACCGCCTGGCGAATCAGTTGTTCGAGCACCGGGGCCAGGGTCGACGACTGGTGGAACAGGCCGCCGCCAATCGCGATGCGGCTGACATCCAGCGCCACCGCGAGGTTGGCCACCTGTACCGCCATGCCGGCGATTCGCTGCTCCAGGGCCTGGCGCACGGCGCGGTCGGCGCTGGTGAACAGGTCCAGGGCGTGGTGCCCATGGCCGAGCATTTCGTTGGCCAGTTGGCTCAGGGCGGTGCCCGAGAAGAATTCCTCCAGGGGCGCCGCACCTTTTTCGTGGGTTCGCCACTGATCGGCGCGTAGCGGGTCGAGAAAAGGCTCCAGCATGTAGCCGATCTCCATGGCCGCGCCGTTATGGCCACGAATCAGACGACCGTTGGCAATGGCGGCCGCGGCGAGCCCGGTGCCGAGGTTGAGGTAGATCGCATCGTCGATCCCCACCAGCGAACCCCAGCGCGCTTCCGCCAGGGCCCCGGCCTTGACATCGTTGTCGAGCATCACCGCTTCGGTGCCCAGGCCGCTGCCGAGCAGTGCCGGCAGATCGAGCGCTTCGAACCCCGGCGTATTCGGCGCCATCAACAGCCGGCTGTCGCGCACCACGCCGGGAAACACGGCGGCCACGCTGGCTACCGGCACATCGCCAAAGTCGGCGGCACACTCACGGGCGGCCTGAAGGATGCGCTCCAGCGCGGGCTTGCCCCGCAGGCCAGCGGCGTGGGTTGCCAGCCTGCGTGTACTCAGGTGTTGGCTCGACGGGTCATAACAGGCGACCTGGGTCTTGGTACCGCCCACATCGATCGCCAGCAGCACGCCTTGGGTGGGCGCCTTGGCGCCCGGGGTATTCAACGGCTCGAACATCGTCGCTATCACTTCTTGTTGAAAGGCCAGAGCCGGTGTGCCCGTGCCCAGAACAGATAGGCCACGCAACCTGCGGCGACCCATACCAGCGACCATTGGATCGGGTAGGCGCCGGGGGCGTTGTGGTTGGAAGCTAAGTAGATATAGATCCAACCCACCAGCGCGATGACCGCCGGGATCGGGTAAAGCCACATCTTGTAGGGACGCTCAAGGTGCGGCTTGGTCTTGCGCAGCACGAACAGCGAAATGATCTGGGCCACCGACTGCACCAGGATCATCACCGTGGTCAGCAACTGGATCAGCGTGGTGAGGTCGGTGAGACGGCCGATCATGAAGCCGACCGAGGTCAGCACGCCCATGCTCAGGATGCCGTAGACGGGGAAGTCATGCTTGGCGTGAGTGACGCTGAAGGCATTGAAGAACACGTTGTCCTTCGCCGCTTCGAACGGCACCCGCGAACCGCCCAGCAAACCGGCGAATACCGAGGCGACGGCGGTGATCAGGATCAACACGGTGACCACGCCGGCGGCGGTGCTGCCCCAGGTTTCGCTCAGCACCACCGAGGCCACGGACTTGTAGGCCGCCGAGTCCGGGTCGAGCATGCGGTGCCAGTCGACCACACCCAACACACCGACCTGCATCAGCAGGTAGACCGCGAGGATGCCGACGATCGACAGCACGATCGACTTGGGAATCACCCGACCCGGCTGTTCCACTTCACCGGCCAGATAGGCCGAGGTGTTATAGCCCAGGTAATCGTAAATGCCGATGGTCAGGCCGCCGGCCATGCCGAACCAGAAGCTGCTGTCACCGAGGTTGAACGCCCCTTCCGGGAAGCTGAAGGCCAGGTCGGCATGGAAGTGGCTGAGGGCGGCGAGAATCAGCGCGCCGATACTGATCAGCATGATCACCCAAAGCGCGATGCTCAAACGGGCGATCGACTCGATCTTGCGCCAGAGCATGAAGATGATGCCCCAGATCAGCACCAGGCCGACCAGGTTGCCGGCGGTCTGGCTCATGTCCGGCCAGAACCAGGTGAGGTATTGCACGAAGCCGATGATCCCGGTGGACATGATCAGCGGGATGAACAGCATCGCGGTCCACACGAACAGGAAGGGCAATAGCTTGCCGGTACGTTTGCCGAAGGCTTCGCGCAGGTAAACGTAGGTCCCGCCGGCGCCAGGCAGCGAAGCACCGAGTTCGGCCCAGACCAGGCCGTCGCACAGCGCCAGCAAGGCACCGAGGATCCAGCCGAGGTAAGCCTGCGGACCGCCCATGATGACGATCATGGTGGGAATGGTAATAAAGGGACCCACGCCGCACATCTGGCTCATGTTCAGGGCCGTGGCGGGAAACAGACCGATCTTGCGCTTGATGCCGGACGAACCCTGCCCGGTGGGAGTGCTTGTGCTCATGCTGTGACGACCTCTTGTGCGAGTGACGGGAGGTGGAGGGCAGGTGGCAAGGGTGCTGCGCGTCGGCGAGGGCTTCCATCGACTCGGTATCGTTATTGTTATGGGGATGGTCGCCCATGAAGCGACCGCGACCGATCGATGTGTAGAAAAACACGTCACGACTATTAATTCAACTTGATTTAATTAATTAGCGACAACCATCATCGGCCCATGAAAAATCCACAGCACACCCGTACGGTCACCACCGGTACCAACGCCGAACACGCCCGCCTGCACAACCGCCGGGTGATTCTCGAAGCGATTCGTCTGGGCGGGCGCCTGACCCGCGCCGATCTCACACGGCTGACCTCGCTGACGGCGCAGACGGTTTCGAACATCGTCACCGAACTGCAGGAAGAGGGCGTGCTGCGGGTGCATGCCGCCGAGAAGATCGGTCGTGGCCAGCCGCCGGTGCCGCTGTCGATCAACCCGCAGGGCGGTTACTCCATCGGCTTTCATGTCGAGCAGCATTCGATCATCGGCGTGCTGCTCGACCTGCTGGGCGACGCTCAGGCCCAGGTTACCCTCGCGGTCAGCTATCCGAGCTTCGACGATGCGCTGCCGCTGTTGCTCGATACCGTGCGGCAGTTTCGGGCGCTGCGCCCTGATGGGCGTTTTCTCGGGGTGGGGGTGGCTCTGCCCGGGCCGTTCAGCGTCGAAGGCATGACCTCCGTGGGGCCGACGGCCATGTCCGGCTGGGATGACCCGCAGATTCCGACGCGCCTGCAGCAGGCAGTCGGCTTGCCGGTACTGATCGAGAACGACGCCACGGCGGCGACCATGGGCGAACGGCTGTACGGGATTGCCAGTGACCTGCACCACTTCGTCCACCTGTTTATCGGCAGCGGCCTCGGGGCGGGCCTGTACCTGGGTAACCGCTTGTATTCCGGGCACTGGCACAACGCCGGGGAAATCGGCCACATGACGGTGGTGCCCGGTGGCAAGGCCTGCCATTGCGGCAATCAGGGCTGTCTTGAGCGCTATATCTCGATTGCCGCATTGCTGGAGCACCTGGGACAATCCGGCGACCAGGACCTGGCGGCCTGGAGTATCGACGATCCGCGTTTCAAGGCCGGTGTCGACTCCTGGCTGGACGAAGCCGCACCGGCATTGCGCCAGGCGATCAACATCCTTGAATCGCTGCTCGATCCACAGACTATCCTGATCAGCGGTTTCCTCCCGGAGGCGATCCTGGCCCGGCTGGTGGCTCGGCTGGAACCGTTGCATCGCTCCATCAGCAGCCGCTCGGATCGTGAATACCCACGCATCCAGCTTGGCACCGCCGGACACGATGCGGTGGCGTTGGGGGCGGCGGCGTTGATGATTCTCGCGGAGATCAGCCCGGACTATGAGGCGTTGCTCAAACCGGAATGAGCCGGCGGACATCGGTTTTACTCAAACGATGAGGTCGCGAAGTCGCTACTGATTTCGGCGTTGTTCTACTGGCACAGGAGGAACGGGGCATGGCTGGATTTGCACACTATCCGCTCAACACCCGTGGCCGGGATTTCGCCGTGGGTGATATCCATGGGCATTTTTCTCGATTGCAGGCAGCGCTGGATCGGCTGGATTTCAATCCCGAGCGTGACCGCCTGTTCAGCGTCGGTGACCTGGTCGATCGTGGCCCACAGAGTGAGCAGGCTCTGGAGTGGCTGGCGCGTCCGTGGTTCGCTGCGGTCCAGGGCAACCACGAAGCGCTGGCGATCCAGCATGTGCAGGGCCGGGTACCCGACCTCGACCTGTACCGCGCCAGTGGCGGCGGTTGGTTTATCGACAGCAGTGCGCAGCAACAGCGCCTGTTCGCCACACGCTTTGCACAACTGCCGATTGCGCTGGAGGTCGAGACCCGACTCGGACTGGTGGGGATGGTCCATGCCGACAGTCCTTTTGCGGCATGGAGTGACTTGCGTGACTACCTGCTGGGCCACAGCGAGGTGCAGATTGCGGTCGAGACGGTCTGCCAATGGTCACGTACCCGCCTGAAAAACCATGACGTCAGCGGTATTCGCGAGGTGCGGGCGATGATGGTCGGACACACTGCGCAGCACCAGCCCACCGTGCTGGGCAACGTCTATCACATCGACACGGCGGGGTGGGGCAGTGGTTGTTTCACGCTGGTGGAACTCGATAGCCTGAGCCTCATCAGGCCTGACGCCAACTGACTGCCTCGATGCCGAACTTCTCGGCAATCGGTTGGCTGGTCTTTTTCACCTGTTCACGCCCGAACCTGCCGATCCGGCCGACGCCGGCGTCACAACTGGCCCAGTGCCAAGCCTCGGCGTTGTCCATGCGCTCGCTGCGGATGATGAAGGACTTGCGGGTGCCGTGCAGTGTGTAGTCAATAACGAATAGCTTTGCCGTGCTCATGGATCTGAAACTCCTCCCTGTTGTTCTGAGAGTGAGTCGCCGGTGTTGGAAAAATTCCATCGATCAGCCGAGCGGTTGCTCGCAGGCATTAACTCGGAATAGTCCTTCAGAAAAAAACCTGATAGCCGATGGCAAGAGCGATAGCTGAATTTCATCTCTGCATTGGTGTACAGCATGTTCAACAAACGCTTGAAGCAGGAGCTGTCGGCTCTTCGCGAGGAATTGTCCAGTCTCCAGCAGGTCAGGGAGAGCCTTGAGCAGGAAATGCTGGTGCTCATTCTGGACGCCGATGGCCGTATCCAGTCAGTCAACCATAACTTTACTCAGGAGATGCGTTATCAGAGCAGTGCTCTGGTGGGGCGTCATATCGATGAGTTCGTGCCGGCGTATCTGAAAAACTCGGAATTTCACCAGCGCTTCAAGAATGCCCTGACTCGCGCCGAACATTTCAGCGGAGCAGTGCGTCTGTTACGGGGCACGGGCGAGGAGGCCTGGCTGCGTTCTATTGTCCAGCCGGTCCGTGGTGCCGATGGCCGGGTCAAACATATCTCGATCTGTTCCAACGACCTGACCCGCACCATCGAGAACTCACGCGAACACGAAAACCTGATCGGTGCATTACTGCGTTCCACTGCCGTCATCGAATTCAACCTGGCCGGTGACGTGCTGACCGCTAATGACCGCTTCCTCAATGGCATGGGCTACAGCCTGGCGCAGATCAAGGGCAAGCATCACAGTATTTTCTGTGATCCGGCTGAAGTGCACAGCGCCGAGTACCAGGTGTTCTGGAAGCGCCTGAACGCAGGCGAGTTCATCGCCGGACGGTTCAAACGTGTGGACAGTCATGGTCGTGTGGTCTGGCTGGAGGCCTCCTACAATCCGGTGCTCGATTCCAACGAGCGGCTGTACAAGGTGGTGAAGTTCGCCACTGTGATCACCGACCAGGTGAATCAGGAGCAGGCCGTGGCCGAGGCGGCGAATATCGCCTACAGCACGTCGTTGCAGACTGACTCCAGCGCCCAGCGTGGCACCACCGTCGTGACCCAGGCGGTCGAGGTGATGCGCGATCTGGCCCAGCACATGCAGCATGCTGGCGAGGGGATCGAGGCGCTCAACGCTCAGTCGCAAGTGATCGGTACGATCGTCAAAACCATCAGCGCGATTGCCGAGCAGACCAACCTGCTGGCACTGAACGCGGCCATCGAGGCGGCGCGTGCCGGTGAGCAGGGACGCGGTTTTGCGGTGGTGGCCGATGAGGTCCGTCAACTGGCCTCGCGAACCAGCCAGGCGACCGATGAGATTGTCACTGTGGTGCGCCAGAACCAGGACATGGCCCGCGATGCGGTATCGCTGATGAACAGTGGCAAGACCCAGGCCGAGGAAGGCTTGGCGCTGGCGGCCGAGGCCGGTACGGTGATCGTCGAGATCCAGGACGGCGCTCAGCGGGTGGTCAATGCGGTCGGGCAGTTCGCCAACCAGTTGAGCACCTGAGGCCGGCGTCCAGGCCAGTTGGCGGTTGAGCCGCCAACGTGGCGTTTTCTTCCTATGGCTTGAGCGCCACGGTCATGTCGATCTCGACCGAAGCGTTTTTCGGCAGTTGGAATACGCCGACCGAGGTTCGCGTGTGTACCCCGGCTTCGCCGAAGACGCTGTAGAGCACCTCTGAAGCACCGTCGGCGACTTCGCTCTGTTGCGTGAAGTCTTCGGCGCTCTGTACGTAGACGTTGATGCGCAGGATCTTCCGGATCCGTTCCAGGTCGCCATCGAGCATCTGCCGCAGAATGGCCAGGGCGCGCATGGTGCTGATCCGGGCGCCGTGCCGGGCCTGTTCCAGGCTGGTCTGTGCACCGACGCGGCCGGTCACCATCACCGTGTTGTCGACCCGCGGAATCTGCCCACTGACGTAGATTTCGAGATCGTTCTGCACTGCCGGCACATAATTGCCGCCAATTTTCATTTCACCGTCGAAGCTGTAGCCGAGTTGATCGGCGATCTGGGCAAAGCGTTCGTGTCTTGAGTGCGGCATCGTTATCTTCCTGATAAGGGTGGGTGGGGCCGATCAACCCCGGCATGCATCAAATCACACGGCTCTCAGGCGCTCAATCATGTCAGGGAAGCGCTCCACGAGTTTGATCAGCAGGGCAGCCTGTGCGTTGGGTCTGGACTTGGCCTGTTCCCAGTTCTTGAGGGTATCGGGGCTGGTTCGAATCCGGTTGGCGAAAACGGGCTGCGACATATGGAGTTTCTCCCGCAGCGCCACGATTTCCTCTGCTGTAACCATCGGCGGCGGCAGGGCCTCCAACTCGTAACGGCGCAGGGTAATCTTGCCTTCGCGGTGCTCAGCCATCTCTGTCACGCCCTGCATCAGCTCGGTAAACAGATCGCGTTTTTTCATGCTTTACCTCGTTGCTTCAACTCAGCCTCGATTGCTGCTTTGAGCATGTTTTCCTGATCCGATGTCAGGTTTTCAAGTTCGTCTTTGTCGTAGATGGCAAACATCCAGAACTGGCCGCTGCTCAGTAGCCAGTAATAGATGATTCGCAATCCGCCACGTTTACCCTTGTGCCGACGTGAGTCGGGCCAGCGCATTTTGCGAAAACCGCCTGTTCGGGGCATCAGGTACCCGACTTGAGGGTTGGTCTGCATCTCCAACTGAAGTTGTCGATATTCGTCATCCGCAAGGTAATGACCTAGGGTGGCGGTGAAGTTTGATGTTTCGAAGAATACGGATTTCATGGAAAAAATATAGGCAAATTGCCTATATTTATGAATGGGATCTGTTTGTGTGATGAGCGGGCGATGTCGGTATTTGCCGTAGGAGAAATCACGATCAAGTCGGCGATTCCACGCAAGCGCGGTTGGTGCAACACAGGTAAACTTGTGCCTTTCCCAAAGGAGTTCCCATGAGTCACTACCAGCCCGGCATCCTCGCCAAGCCTGTGCCCCTGCAGGCACGCCATCTGTTTTTCGCCCTGGAATCCGCTGCGGCCCTGCCGGCTGCGCTCGACAACCTGGTTCGGCTGGTGGATGGGAAAAACGCCGTGGTCGGTTTTGGCGAGTCGCTGGTTCAGGCCCTGGGGGCGCGGGTCGAGGGATTGCGGACATTCCCGGTGGTCAGTGGCCCGGGCGTGGACAACCCTTCGACCCAGCAGGCGCTTTGGTGCTGGCTGCATGGCGAGGACCGCGGCGAGCTGCTGCACCGCAGTCGTGAGCTGGAACTGGCGCTGGCGCCAGCGTTGAAGCGGGTGCAGATGACCGAGGCCTTCCGTCACAAGACCGGCCACGACCTGACCGGCTATGAGGACGGCACCGAGAACCCGGTGGACGAAGCGGCCCTCGAGGCCGGGATCGTTTCAGGCGACGTCGCTGGCCTGCGCGGTGGCAGCTTTGTCGCGATTCAGCAGTGGCAGCACGACCTGGATGGTTTTGCCGCCCTGCCTTCCCATGAGCAGGACAACATCATGGGCCGTCGCAAAAGTGACAACGAAGAGCTGGACGATGCGCCGGAGTCGGCCCATGTCAAGCGCACCGCCCAGGAAAGCTTCGCCCCCGAGGCGTTCGTCGTGCGCCGTTCCATGCCATGGTCGAACGAGCAGGGCGCTGGTCTGATGTTCACCGCGTTCGGTTGCACCCTCGATGCCTTCGAAGCCCAGTTACGGCGTATGAGCGGACAGGAAGACGGCATTACCGACGCCCTCTACCGCTTCAGTCGGCCGATCACCGGTGGCTACTACTGGTGCCCGCCGGTGAAGGATGGGCATCTGGATCTGAGCGTGCTGCTGGCCGATTGAGCCGAGCTGTTCCCATTCGTGTGAAGAAAGACGCCCGGTGCCGAGCCCCGGGCATGGTGATGGCAGACTCAGCTTCGGCTGATCCAGGAATACTGGAAGGTCTTGTTCGGGTCGGTCTCATGGGTTCGACGTCGGTAGCTGGAGAACGCAGGTGACGAGCAGTAGGTGCATACCGGGCTTGTTTCCACCTGCCAGTCGGCAATTCCCGCGGCCCGCAGCAGCCGTTGTGCATAACCTTGCAGGTCGAACCAGAAGCTGTCTGTTTGTCTCGGTGCTGGCGGTGCAAGCTGGGGCGGCGACAGTGGCGCCGGCTGCTGGCGCGTCCAGGGCGGCGCGCCATCGGCCCAGAGTTGCCCCTGGCTCTCCTGCAACTCGCTGACGAACGCCTGGCTGACCTCGTAGCAACAGGGCCGGATCGATGGGCCGATGGCGATACGCAGGGACTGCCGGGGAATCTCCAGCGCCTCGAAGCGCGCGATGGCATTGCCGATGATGCCGCCGCGCAGGCCTTTCCAGCCGCCATGGATCGCCGCCGCCAGCGAGCCGTCCTCGGCAGCCACCAGCAAGGGTAGACAGTCGGCGGTAATCACGGCGATCGGCCGTGGGCCATCGGTGTACACCGCGTCGCCTTGCAGCGAGCCGGCGGGCAGGTTGTCTGGTGCTTCGATCAGCGTCGCACTGTGGATCTGCTTGCAGGTGAACACCCCGTCCGGCAGCCCCTCGTTGGCCTGGTTGAGGAAACCGTGGCGGATCCCCGGGATCTGGCTGAGGTTGCTGGCATACTCACTCACTGGGGCTGCTCCGCGTAGCACTCGAATGTCGGCAGCATAACCGGATCGGCGATTTTGGGGATGCGAATTTCGCGGCTTGCGAATAGGCTGCGCACATTAGGGAGGAGGCTCCCGCCAACGAATTTTGGAAACGAGGCTGGATGATGGGCAAGTTGCGAGTCGGGATTATTTTCGGTGGGCTGGGTGCGGAACATGAGGTGTCGCTGCAATCGGCAAAAAACGTGGTCGATGCACTGGACCGCGAGCGCTTCGAGCCAGTGCTCGTCGGTATCGACAAGCAGGGCCGTTGGCACCTCAACGACAGTTCCGACTTCCTGCTCAATGCCGAGAATCCGACGCTGATCGCGTTGAACCAGTCCAACCGCGAACTGGCGGTGGTGCCGGGCAAGGCTGGCCAGCAACTGGTCGAGACCGGTAGCCAGAGTTTGCTGGACCAGGTCGACGTGATCTTCCCGATCGTCCACGGCACCCTCGGCGAAGACGGCTGCCTGCAGGGGCTGTTGCGCATGGCGGACCTGCCGTTTGTCGGCTCCGATGTCCTGGGTTCGGCGGTGTGCATGGACAAGGACATCAGCAAGCGCCTGCTGCGTGACGCGGGCCTGGCGGTCACGCCGTTCCTTACCGTCAACCGCGCCACCGCCGCGCGACTGGATTTCGAGCAGGCACGGGCGAAGCTCGGTCTGCCGCTGTTCATCAAGCCGGCGAACCAGGGTTCGTCGGTGGGGGTGAGCAAGGTCGAGAGCGCCGAGCAGTTCCAGGCGGCCATGGCGCTGGCCCTGGGCTTCGACGACAAGGTGCTGGTGGAGTCGGCGGTCAGCGGCCGGGAGATCGAGTGCGCGATTCTGGGCAACGACCAGCCGGTCGCCAGTGGCTGCGGTGAAATCGTCGTGCGCAGTGGTTTCTACTCCTACGACAGCAAATACATCGATGCCGAGGCAGCCGAAGTGGTGGTGCCGGCGGCTATCAGCGAGGGGGCCAGTGAGTGCATCCGCAGCGTCGCGCTCGAAGCGTTCCAGGTCCTCGGCTGCTCGGGCCTTGCTCGTGTCGATGTGTTCCTCACCGACAGCGGCGAAGTGCTGATCAACGAGGTCAATTCACTGCCGGGCTTCACCCGTATCAGCATGTATCCCAAGCTGTGGCAGGCGGCGGGGATGACCTACAGCGAACTGGTCAGCCGCCTGATCGAGCTGGCGCTGGAGCGGCACGAAGCACGGCGTGGGTTGAGCAACAGCCGCTGAGGTAAAGGGGGGCGCTTTACCCCTGGATGATCCGGATTGCCGATGTGCCTGTCCTGTTTCAACCAGAACCTGGCGGGGCTGTTGTTCTATCCGACGTTGGGATTCGTGCCCTATGGCATCGAGGACGGGCAGGACTTCATGGGAGGACGGGTGGTGCTGATTCAGTTACGTTGGGGGTAATTGAGTGTTGCCTGGAACTTGTCTCTGAGCGGAACCACGCCGATGCCGCAGGCTTGGAACGAAAAAAACGGCGCCAGGACGGGCATGGATCTGCAACCAATCGGCGTAGGGCTGTCTATTCTTGTTTAAACTATTGGGCAGCGGAGGACGCACGATGCATTCAAAACCAGATATCCAGCGAGTTCTTGAAACAGCGTTTTTACCCTCGAGGTGCGAATGTCTCATCGGTGCGAATGACAGCTTCTCGGTGAAGCTCATCAATCCCGCATCAGGCGATATCGAGCTGTATGTAGCAAACATGCCTTTGTCCGAGCTTTCTACCAGCAGATCCATAGCCAGGTTGGTGCTCTCGCTGAGAGAGCAGAGAGACCTTATGGGTAAGATGGAATTATCGATGAGGCGACTGGGTTAGGGCAGATACGAAAAGCCCGGCGCTGGGCCGTGTCGGAGAGGGGCGGCGCTTGGTTTTGGATCTTTTCACGGCTTGTATCCCTCAGCTCAATTATTTCAAAAGGATACATGCAGGCTAGGTATGGGGGATACAAGAAGATACAGCCAGAAACAAGAAAGCCCGCACTAGGCGGGCTTCTTGAGGTGATTCATAGACTGCTGTAGACATCTATGCATCGGTACTTGGTGGCTACACAGGGACTTGAACCCCGGACCCCAGCATTATGAATGCTATGCTCTAACCAACTGAGCTATGTAGCCAAGTGGCGCGCATTATTCGCTGAGAGCGATGATGTGTCAAGCAAATATCTGAAAATTTTCTCTACGCTATCAAAAACTTAACGCCCAACCGCGAAAACCGTGAGCGTTGTTCGTCTCAGTTCAGGCGGAAGCGTCCGGTATTGTCGCTCAGGGCCTTGCTGCCTTCGCTCAGGGTGTCCGCCGCGCGGTTCACCGCACGCGCGCCTTCGAGCAAGCGTACCGCGGCCTGATCGACCTGCTGGATATTGCCGCTGACCTCGTCTGCGGTGCTGGCTTGCTCATCCACCGCCGTGGCGATCTGTGCCAGGGTGTCGGTGACGCTCTGCACCGCGCTGGCGATTTCCACCAGACGCTGGCCCAAACCGGTCACCGATTCGGCGTCAGTTTGCGCCTGGACGCAGGCCGCTTCCATCAGCGTCACCGCTTGGCTCACGGTAGTGCGCAGGCTGTCGACGGTGCTGGCGATCTGCGCGGTGGAACTCTGGGTCCGTTGCGACAGGCTGCGTACTTCGTCCGCCACCACTGCAAAGCCGCGTCCCTGTTCTCCTGCCCGCGCCGCTTCGATGGCGGCGTTGAGGGCGAGCAGGTTGGTCTGTTCGGCCACGCCGCGGATGGTATCGACCACCAACTGGATCTGCTGGCCCTGTTCGCTGACCCGGCCCAACGCCGTGGCGGTTTCGTTCAGGCGCTGGTTGAGTTGCTGGATGCTGGCGGTGGTGCGCTGGCTGTCGCGACTGCTGTCCGAGGCAATGCGCCGGGTGTTCTGGGCGCTGCCGGAAGCCTGTTCGCAACTCTGGGCGACACCTTGGGACGTGGCCGCCAGTTGCGTGGCCGCTGCCGCGATCTGGCTGATCTGTTGCTGCTGTGCCTCGACCTCGTTGAGTGCGCCGCTGGAATGGCTGTTGAGCGCACGCACGGCGTCGCTCAGTTGCAGGGTTTCGTGATCGACGCCTTGCAGGCTGGTACGCAGTTGCACCACTGCGACGTTCAGTGCGGTGCTGATGATGGCCAACTCGTCGCGGCCTTCCACCGGCACTTGCAGGCACAGGTTGCCGTCACGCAGCGATTCGGCCAGCAGGGTTATGCCGCTGGCGCTGCGCCGGATCGAGGCCTGCAGGCAGATGAACAGGTACAGGGCGGCCAGCAGCAGGCAGCCGAAGATCGCCGCCACCAGGCTGAACTGGCGAATGGCCGAGCCGTGGTAGTAGTCCAGGCGGCTGTCGAGGGTGTTCAGAGAGGCCTGGCGCAGGTTGGCCAATTGATCGAGCAGGGTGTCGAGGGTCTGTTCGAAACCTTCGGGCTTGAACGTGATGCTACCGCCGAACATGCCGTCGTCCAGGGACTTGAGGCCTTCATCCAGATGTTTGAGGCTTTCCTGGTAGCGTCCTGCCCAGTCCTGCTGTGCGGGCGGCAGGCGGGTCTCCAATTGGGCGCCGGTTTTGATCAGTTGGTCGCGGGCGTCGCCAATGCGGCTGCGCAGGTCCTTGAGTTGCAGGCGGCTTTGCAGGCTGAACTGGCCGGAGACCACCGAAGCCTGACCGACGCTGGCCAGGCGACCGACCCGTTCGATCAGGTCCGGAGCGTGTTGAGTGGATATCTGGGTCAGCAGGTAGGTTTCCATCCAGGAAGCCAGGATCAGCCGGCTGTCCATGGCGATCTGCTCCCGCAGGCTTTGCAGGGCGCTCAGCGCGGCGGTGAAACGATCATAGCCGTCGGGCCACCAGCCGACCTTGCTCAAGCTGGCCGAGTCGAGGCCGGAGAGGGTGGCTTGCAGGGCCTGGTAACGCTTCAGGGTTTCGGCGTCGGCACCTTCGTGTTGCAGCGTCTGGCCCAATTGTTCGAGGGCCTGGTTGATGTCCGGCTGGGCCTTGTCCAGCAGGGCCATGGCAGCGATGGTGGCGGGGGTCGGCTGGCGATTGGTTTCCGTGGCTTTCCAGCGGGCGGCCCGGTCGCGCTGGGCGGAGAGCAGGTTGTCGAGGGTGTCCAGGGCCAGCAACTGGCGGACGCCGGCCCGTTCCTCGCCGATCAGCGCCAGTTTGCCCCGGTAATCCTGGCCGATCATATACAGGCTAGCCATCAGCGGGACGATAAACAGCAGGAACAGCACCTGAAATTTGCGGGCAAAACCGAATCGTCCGAGCAGTCGCATTCCGGGTGATAAAAAAGCGTGCATTACCGACCACTCCTCTAGGCATCCAGCACCATTCAAGTGCAGTCATGACGGGTAGGTCATGATGGATGCCGTCGTTAAAGACCTCGGAAAGCTCGCCAGTGAGGGCGTTATCACCGGCCGCTGTAGCGAATCTTCCCATTCTCGCGGCCCTTTGTAAGGAGACGCGCTGTAGGAATCAAGGTACGCAAGATTCAGACCAGTAGCAAAGAGCTATCAATGATCATTCGTCGGATGGGACTGATCGTTAGCTCAACAAGTATCTGGTCTTGTTGCACTAAAAAATGGCACATTGACGCACCTGCAACTGTGCATCCATCCGCATCCCGGAATACCTCATGGCACTCACTGAAACCTCTTCCGGCCCGACCCTGGCGTCGGCGCCTGCGCAAGCCAGCCCTTTGGTGATGCGTATCATCGGCGCCGTGGCGCTGGCTCACCTGATCAACGACCTGATCCAGTCGGTCCTGCCGTCGATTTATCCGATGCTCAAGGCCAACTACGGACTGACCTTTACCCAGGTCGGGCTGATTACCCTGACATTCCAGGTGACCGCATCGCTGCTGCAGCCGTGGGTCGGCTTCTACACCGACCGGCATCCCAAACCGTTGCTGCTGCCGGCGGGGATGATCTGTACGCTGATCGGTATCCTCATGCTGTCCCAGGTTGGCAGCTTCCCCTTGATTCTGCTGGCCTCGGCGCTGATCGGCGTAGGCTCGTCGACCTTTCACCCGGAAGCTTCGCGTGTGGCGCGGCTGGCCTCGGGCGGGCGCTACGGGCTGGCACAGTCGTCCTTTCAGGTAGGCGGTAACGCCGGTTCGGCCTTCGGCCCGTTGCTGGCGGCGGCGATCATCATTCCGTTCGGCCAGGGCCACGTCGCCTGGTTCGGCTTGTTAGCCCTGTTTGCCTTGGGCGTGCTTTACGGCATCAGCCGCTGGTACCGCGCTCACCTGAACCTGTTCAAGCTCAAGCAGGGCCAAAAGGCTACTCATGGACTGTCCAAAGGGCGAGTGTTGAGTGCCTTGGTGGTGCTTGGCCTGCTGGTGTTCTCCAAGTACTTCTACATGGCCAGTTTCACCAGCTATTTCACGTTCTATCTGATCGAGAAATTCCAGTTGTCGGTGGCCAGTTCGCAACTGCACCTGTTCCTGTTTCTTGGTGCGGTGGCGGCGGGAACCTTTGCCGGCGGCCCCATCGGCGACAAGATCGGACGCAAGGCGGTGATCTGGTTTTCGATCCTCGGTGTGGCGCCATTCACCCTGGCGCTGCCTTATGTCGATCTGTTCTGGACCACCGTCCTCAGCGTCGTGATCGGTTTTATCCTGGCTTCGGCGTTCTCGGCAATTGTGGTGTTTGCCCAGGAGTTGGTGCCGGGTAATGTCGGCATGATCGCCGGGGTGTTCTTCGGCCTGATGTTCGGTTTCGGTGGGATTGGCGCGGCATTGCTGGGGCATCTGGCGGACATTCAGGGTATCGAGTACGTGTATACGCTGTGCTCGTTCCTGCCGCTGTTCGGTGTGTTGGCGGTCTTGCTGCCGAAGACGAAAAAGGCCTGATGCCTGAGGACGGCCGCCTGTATCCAGAATGGGCGGCCGACCGGACTGATGGGAGATGGATGACCTGCTCAAAAAATCGGGACAATTTCTGATTTTATTGTGCACGATTAAAGCGATAAAGATTTTGACTACCCCGCCGAAACAGGCTTAATAGCAACGAGCCATAACCCCCCCCCTGGCTCAGCTCTTTTGCATCTCACTCCCCCGGATGGTGACCATCGCAATGAAAATCAAAAACAAGCTCGTCTTGGCCTTTGTGCTGGTGGCCTTCATCCCGGTGAGCCTGGTCGCCGTGATATCCGTGGTGAATATCCGGACCGAGGCGTCCGATCAGTTCATCGATGGCAGCACCCGTGAAATACGCCAGATCGACGGTAATATCCGGCAGTTTTTCGACGGCACGCAGCAGAACGTCGATCAGATGGCTACTGATCCTGTATACACCTCGGTTGACAGCCTCAAACACTACGAAACCGCCGACGCCGCCAGCCGGCCGTTGCCGCCGGCAGCGAAACAGGTCATCGATGCCTTTGCGCGTTATGGCGCGACGCACCCGGCGGCGGCGATCCTGTCCATCGGGCTGGAAGATGGCACCTATGCCAAATGGCCGGATGATCCGCAACTGGCTAACTACGATCCGCGTGTGCGTCCCTGGTACAAGGCGGCCATGGCCAGCCCCGGCAAGTCGGTGCGGACTCCCGCTTACTACTACGACAAGGATGCGGTGGCGTTGGTCGGGAGTGCCAGGGCGATGCTCGATGCCTCCGGCAAACCCAAGGGAGTATTTGTCGTCAGTGTTTCGCTGAAAAACCTCACTGAACTGGTCAAGAGCATCAAGCTTGGCGAGAGCGGCTACGTGATGCTGGTCGAAGACGGTACGGTCCTGGTCGACCCCCGTGATGCCGCACACGGTTTCAAGCAGCTCAAGGATTTGGGTGAGCCCTATGCCAAGCTGGCCGCTACCGGCCAGGGCTTCACCGAAGTGCAGATCGATGGGGTCAGGTACATGGCCAATATCTGGACTTCGCCGGGCCTTGGCTGGCGCTATATCGGCCTGATCAAGTACGACGAAGTCATGGCTGGTGCTACCCGCATGACCTACCTGACGGCATGCATCGTGGTGGTGCTGGCCTTGCTTTTCGCCTTGCTCGCCGCAGCGTTCGCCAAGGTGATCGTCAAGCCGATCGGCCAGGTCAGCACCGGATTGCAGTCGATTGCCGAGGGTGAGGGCGATCTGCGTCGCGATCTCGATGTGCAGGGCAAGGATGAAACCGCTGAGCTTGCTGGCTGGTTCAACAAGTTCCTGGCCGCCATTCGCCAGTTGATCCAGCACATCGGCGCGGCTTCGACCAACCTGCAGGATGCTTCGCGGACCAACAGCGAAGTGGCCGGCAACATGAACGAGGCGGCTGGGCGCCAGCGTGAGGCGGTGGAACTGGTATCCACGGCATTCAATGAAATGGTCGCCACCGCCAACGAAGTCGCCCGCTCGTGCAGCACGGCGGCCAGCTCCGCCGAGAGCGGGCATCGCCGAGTGGCCGAGGGCAAGCAGCAGATCGAGCTGACCACCGAGAACGTCAATCGCCTCGGCAGTCGCCTGACCGAGTCGTCCCAGGCCATGGTCGAGCTGGAGGAGGGCAGTCGCAGCATCAACCAGATCCTCGGCACCATCCGCGCCATCGCCGAGCAGACCAACCTGCTGGCACTGAACGCGGCGATCGAAGCCGCGCGTGCGGGCGATCAGGGCCGTGGCTTTGCCGTGGTGGCCGATGAAGTGCGGGCGCTGGCCAAGCGCACCTCGGACTCCACTGGCGAAATCGACCAGTTGCTCAATACCCTGGGCAGCAAGACCCAGGAGGTTTCGCAGAAAATGGAAAGCTGCCTGGACCTCTCGCGGGCCAGCGTTTCCTCCATCGAGAACGCTCGGGACAGCTTCGAAGGCATCCAGTTGTCGGTCAACGAAATCCGCGACCAGAACCTGCAGATCTCGGCGGCGGCGGAAGAGCAGCACAGCGTGGCCGAAGAGATCAACCGGCATATCCAGCAGATCTATGACGAGGCGCGACTGGTCGAAAGTCTGGCGAGTTCGGCGCGTGAAGACTCGGGGCGACTGTCGGATCTTTCGGCTGAATTGAATGGTTTGGTAGGGCGCTTCAAGTCCTGAGGGATAAGGCGCTTTCCTGAAGTGGAAGGTGCCGCGCTTTCGCTCAGCCGGTTTCGTCGCTCAACGATACCGGCTGTGTGCTTTGTGCCTTATACCCAACCACCATCGACGATGAAGTTCTGCGCCGAACACATGGCTGACACCTCGGAGGCCAGGAAAAGCGCCATGTTCGCGATATGGAACGGCTCCACGCTACCGGGCAGGCATTGGCTGCGACTGATCAGTTCCCTGGCGGCATCATCCACCCAGAGCGCGAGCTGCTTTTCGGTCATCACCCAACCCGGCACCAGGGTGTTGACCCTGATACCCCAAGGCCCCAACTCACGGGCCAAGCCCCGGGTCATGCCATGGGTCGCCGCTTTACTGGCCGCGTAAACCGGGTAGCCGCTGGAGGCCATCATCCAGCCGATGGAGCCCAGATTGATGATCGCGCCCTTTCCCGCAGCCTTCATCATCGGCACCACCGCCCGACTGGCGAAAAAGGCATGCTTCAGATTGACCGAAATCAGCTTCTCGAAGGTCGCCGAGTCCACCTCATCCAAGGTGTGGCGTACATCGTTGGCGGCATTGTTCACCAGGACGGTCACCGGCCCCAGTGTCTGGGCAAAGCCTTCAATCGCCACTCTATAGGCGATCTCGTCAGTGATGTCACAGTGAGCGAATTCAACACGATGTCCCTCGGCCGTCAGGCGGGCCACTAGTCGCTCACCTTGGCTCTTGGCCATATCCACAAAGGCGACCTTGGCCCCCTGTCGTGCAAAAGCACACACCATGGCCTCACCAATCCCTGAAGCGCCCCCGGAAATCAGTACGGTTTTATTTTTCAGATCCGGGTAAACGGCCTGCGGGCCGGCGGCTGTTTCATGACTCATATGACGGTTACTCCACGGTAGGCACCTGGCTTCAGGCAGTTGAGCTCGGAGGATGCTTGGGTATCAAGGAATTATTTTACCTGCCAGCTCAATTAGTCTTATTTTATATTGAAAATCCTACATAAAAGACTATAAATCTAAGGCTGTAACGACAAAATATCGCAAATTAGTAGAACTATTCAACTCAAACAATAAATAGAGGTTCGACCATGCTGCACTCCCGACACCCGCTTTACGGCCTCGGTCTTTCCCTGATGATTGCCAGTCAAGGCCTCCAGGCGAGTAGCCTGTCCAGCGAACACAAGGCCTTTGGCAAGACCCAGGATGGAACCGCCATCGAGCAATATGTGCTGCGCAACAGCCATGGTCTGCAGGCCACGGTCATTACCTACGGCGGCATCCTGCAATCGTTGAAAGTGCCCGATAAAAACGGCAAGTTCGAAGACGTGGTCCTGGGCTTTGACGATGTCCAGGGCTACCAGAACGGCACCGCCTTCTTCGGCGCCACCATCGGTCGCTACGGTAACCGCCTGGCCAAAGGTGCGTTCGAACTGGACGGCAAGCGTTATCAGGTACCGCTTAACGACGGCCCCAACGCGCTGCACGGCGGTGCCCAGGGTTTTGACAAGCGGGTCTGGAAAGCGCAGCCGGTCAAAAGCAAGGATTCGGTCGGCGTGAAGTTGAGTTACCTGTCGAAGGCGGGGGAAATGGGCTTTCCCGGCAATCTCAACGTCGAGGTCACCTATAGCCTCAACGACAACAACGAGCTTCGCATCGAGTACAAGGCCTCCACGGATCAGCCCACGGTGTTGAACCTCACCAACCACAGTTACTTCAATCTCGCCGGTGCCGGTAACGGTGATGTGCTCAAGCAGCTCGCGACCTTGCACGCCAGCCAGTACACCCCCGTCAACAGCACCTTGATCCCCACCGGAGAACTGGCTCCGGTGACGGGAACACCTTTTGACTTCCGGCAGCCGACCGCCATCGGTCAACACATCAAGGACGACCACCCGCAGCTCAAATTCGCCGAGCCGAAACAGGGCGGTTTCGACCACAACTGGGTTCTGGATGCCAAGGGCGACGTAAGCAAACTCGCCGCCGACGTGCGCGACCCGCAGTCCGGTCGCCGCTTGCAGCTCTACACCAGCGAGCCCGGGGTACAGTTCTACACCAGCAACTTCCTCGACGGCACGGTCAAGGGCAAGGCGGGCAAGACCTATGCGCATTGGGGAGCGTTCACTCTGGAGACCCAGCACTACCCCGACTCGCCGAACCAGCCGAGTTTCCCGACAACGCGGCTGGATCCAGGGCAGACGTATGCCCAGAAGACCATCCTGAAGTTCTCGGCCAACTGAAACCGATAACCCATCACCTGTAGGAGCTGTCGAGCCTCGCCAAGGCTCGACAGCTCCTACAATGAACGCGGTGGGCATGGGGAACACAAGGCGCCCGGTGAACGCGGTTGGCGCGGAGGAACGTGGGGGCGGCGTAGTGAGCCCCCGGCTCCGTCGGAATCAGCGTTGCTTCAGGCGGTCGATCACCACAGCCAGCAACAGGATCGAACCGCGAATCACGTACTGGTAAAACGTGTCGATGTTCTTCAGGTTCATCGCGTTCTCGATGATCGCCAGAATCAGCACCCCGGCAATCACGTGCCGAATCATGCCGACCCCACCGCTCAACGAAACCCCACCGAGCACGCAGGCGGAAATCACCGTCAGTTCGAAACCCTGGCCGATCATCGGCTGACCGGAGGTCATGCGCGAAGCCAGCACCACCCCGGCCAATGCGCCAATCAACCCGTGCACGGCAAAGATGATGATCTTGGTCCGGTCGACATTGACCCCAGCCAGCAACGCCGCTTCCTGGTTACCGCCAATGGCCATGGTGTTGCGGCCGTAAGTGGTGTAGTTGAGCAGCCAGCCAAAAAACAGGAAGCAGCCAATGGTGATCAGGATCGGCACCGGCACACCGAACAACTGGCCATTGCCGTAGACGAAAAACTGATCCTGGGACACGCCAACCGCCTTACCGTTGGCAAAGATATAGGCCAGGCCCCGCACGATCTGCATGGTCGCCAACGTGGTGATCAGCGCGTTGACCCGTAGCTTGGCAATCACGATCCCGTTGATCAATCCGACCACCAGTCCCATTAGCAGCGCTGCAGCGATACCGAGAAACACGCTGTCGGTGTCGCGCATCACCACCGCCGCAACGACCCCGGCACAGGCGATCACCGAGCCCACCGACAAGTCGAAATGCCCGGACGCCAGGCAATACAACATGGTGCACGCGGCAATACCGGTGGTGGAAATCGCCAGGCCGAGGCCGCGCATGTTCAATGGCGACAGGAAGTTGTCGATCAGCAGGGTGCAGAGTACGAAGATCCCCACCGCTGCCAGCAGCATCGCCCAGTTATCCAGAATGCTGCGCAGGTCCAGGGGCTTGCGGGTCGTTGGCAACGCATTGTTTTGGCTTGTCATGCTCACCTCTCAATTCTCCAGGGCGTCGGCGCGTTGGCGCGGCAAAGCCAGTTGCAGCAGGTTGGATTCATTGGCCTCTTCGCGGCGTTTTTCGCCACGCATCGCGCCTTCGCACAGCACCAGGATGCGGTCGGAAATGCCCATCACTTCCATCAGGTCGCTGGACACCACAATCACCGCAACCCCGCTGGCGGCCAAGTCATGGATGATCTGGTAGATCTCGGCCTTTGCACCGATATCGATGCCACGCGTCGGCTCGTCGAGCAGCAGGACTTTCATCGGCATCGACAGCCAGCGACCCAGAATGGCCTTCTGCTGATTGCCGCCCGACAGGTAGAGGATTTTCTGCGCCGGACTGGGCGTTTTGACTTTCAGCGCCTTGATCTGCTTCTCGGCATTGCCCTTCTCCCAACCGTCACGCAACAGCCAGCCAAAGGTCGAATGGGCACTGCGGGCACTGATGTTGATGTTCTCGGCAACGCTGGAGAGCGGCATGATGCCCTCTTTTTTGCGGTCTTCGGGGCACAGCAGGACACCGGCGGCGATGGCGTCGCGTGGCGAGCGCAGGCGCAGTGCCTCATCGCACAGTTGCAGGCTTCCGGCGGTGCTCCGCTCAAGGCCGCCCAGCAGGCGCAACAGCTCGGTGCGCCCCGCGCCGACCAGACCGAACAGGCCAAGAATCTCGCCCTTGCAGGCCTCGAAACTCACCGGTTCGCGCAACCCGGGCCCCAACAGGCCATCGACCTTGAGCGCCACCTGGCCCCGTGGCCGAGGGCGGTAATTGTAAATGTCCTGAATGTCGCGACCGACCATGCAGGTGACCAACTGATCATGGGTCAGGGCGCTCATGTCCTCAAAGGTACGCACGTAGCGACCGTCCTTGAACACCGTCACCGCATCGCAGATACGGAACACTTCTTCCATGCGATGGGAAACATAGAGCACCACTTTGCCCTCGTCCCGCAGGCGCTCGATGATCGCCATCAAACGCTCGATTTCCCGGGCCGACAGGCTGCTGGTCGGCTCATCGAAGGCAATCACGTGGGCACCACGGGACAAGGCCTTGGCGATTTCCACCAGTTGCCGTTGCCCCAGAGACAGGCGACCCAGCTTTTGCCCAGGGTCGATCTCGTCGGCCAGCCCCTTGAGACACGCCAATGCATGCTGGCGCAATGCACTGCGGTTGATCACGCCCAAACGGCTCGGCAAATGCCCGAGGAACAGATTCTCCGCCACGGTCATTTCCGGTACCAGGTGCAACTCCTGGTGGATGACCGCCACGCCGCAGGCAATGCTGTCGGCTGCGCACTTGAAGAGCATCGTCTGCTCGCCGATCTGCAAATGGCCACTGCTGGGGCTGTAGGCGCCACCGAGAATCTTGAGCAGGGTCGATTTGCCGGCGCCGTTTTCCCCCATCAGGGCATGGACCTGCCCTGGCCGGGCAGTGAAACTGATACCGTCCAGCGCCTTGACCCCGGGGAAGGTCTTGCCGATCCCGTTGAAACACAAACTGGCGCCGACACTGTGCTGTTGTCTGTTCAATTGCGCGTGCATAACCACCTCATCACACCGACCGGGCAGCCTCGTCGCCAAGGCTGCCGAGCAAAACCGACTGTCACTTCCACAGTCCGATCTTTTCCAGTTCCTGTTTGAAGTTGTCACGCGTGATCAGCGTCACCTCGTCCATCGCGGTGTACTTCGGCGGTTCCTTGCCGGTGGTGATCCAGTCGAACATCATGCTTGCAGTGTTGTAGCCCTCAAGGTGCGGGCTGGGCAGCATCGAGCCGAAGAAGCCGCTGTTGGGCTTTTTCAATTCACCGATGGCATCGGTGCCATTGATCCCGACACCGATGACATTGGCCGCGGCAAAGCCGGCGCTTTCGGTGGCGCGTACGCCGCCCAGCACGGTGTTGTCGTTCATGCCGCCAATGATCAGGTTTTTCGCCGTACTCGGCAGTTTCACCAGGGCCGAACTGGTAGAGTCCATGCTGCCCGGCACGTCGAGGGTCTTGAGCGGCGCAAACAGGATGTGCTCTTTCGGCAGGCCGGCGGCCTCAAGGGATTTGACCGAGCCGTCGGTACGTTTCTTACCGGTGTCGAGTTCGTTGTAGGTATTGATCACCGCGTAGGTGTCCTTCCAGTCCCAGCCGCGCTTCTTCGCTTCGGCAGCCATGGCGTCACCCTGCTTCTGGCCCACTTCATACGCGGCCATACCGAGGTAGGGCACGTCCTCCATGAACTTGCCGCTGGCATCGACAAAGCGATCATCCACAGCGATCACTTTCAAACCGTTGGCCTTGGCTTTGGCGACGATCGCCGGGCCCAGGGACACGTCCGGCGGGCAGATCACGAAGCCCTTGGCGCCGTTGGCGGCAAGGCTGTCGATGGCCGAGAGGGTTTTCTCCCCGTCCGGCACGGCGATCTTGATCAGGGTAAAACCCTTGTCCTTGCTGGCCTTTTCAGCGAAAGCCCATTCGGTCTGGAACCAGGGCTCTTCCGCCTGTTTGACCAGAAAACCGATCTTCACAGGCTCAGCGGCCTGCAACAAGCTGCTCAAGCCGAAGGCCGATACCGCCAGAGCGGCGCAGCACAGAGAACGAATACCGCGATGACGACTCATAAGGTGACTCCTTGTTTTTGTTGTGTCTTTTCATGAGAACGAGTTGGAACGAGTACAACCTGATGCGTGAACGTTATCCTGCAAATCGATGACAGCGTGTCCCCGGGGTATCCACCTCGATGGTCAGCACCGCCCCATCCAACGGGTGATCGAGCGGGCTGGCGGCGCTGGTGATGTACAAGGTGCGAAGTTGCGGACCACCGAACACGCAACTGGTGGGCCGGCTGACGGGCAGTTCGATCACCCGGTCGACCTCGCCATTGGGCGCCAGCCGAAGCAGGCACCCGCCATCCCAACGGGCATTCCAGATATAGCCTTCGGCGTCCATCGCCGAACCGTCCGGTACGCCGCGCGGGTGTGGCCCGAACCACGCCTGCGGCGATTCGAGTTGGCCGTCGCTGGCGATCACGTACTGATACAACGTACCGTCCAGGCTGTCGCCAAAATACAGCTGCGTGCCGTCCTCACTCCACAGCAAGGTATTGGGAATCCCCAGGCCACGCGCCAGAGGTGTTACACGCGCATCGGCATCGATCCGAAACAGACCACCGTGACGGTGCCTTACCGGAATATCTTCGCCCTGCTCACCGATGTTGTTCTGCATGGTGCCCAGCCACAGCCGACCTTGGGCATCACAGCGGGCCTCGTTGGCCCGATTGCCCGGTTGCGGATCGGCGACACACAGCAGTGTCAGACGTGGCGCCTGGGATGCGCTGCTGAGGTCCAGCCGATACACGCCGCTGCTCAATGTCACCAACGCATCGCCGTTTTCACAAGGGATGAACGCCGACACCGGCTCCGGCAATTGCCAGGTCTGCAGGCCGGTACCCGTCAGGCGCAGCGCCTGCCGGCCGGCGATATCGACCCAATACAGGGCCTGCTCGGGCGCATCCCAAAACGGGCCTTCGCCCAATTGCGCACGATGTTCGGTCACTGCGGTCCACGACATGAAGCCTCCTGGCCGACTGTTGTTTTCAGATGCCAATGCCCAGGACAAGGGCACTGGCGGAACACGATCCCTGTAGGAGCAGAGCTGGCTCGCGAAGCTTTTGGCGATCTTGAGGGCCCCTTCGCGAGCAAGCTCTGCTCCTACAGTCACGTGTCGCTTTCTTAGAGCATTCCTACGGTTCCGGGTACCAATACCGCGTCGACCACGGCAATTCCATTGATCAAGGGCGCACCGAAGTCCGCCTGGCTGATCTCGAACACATCGCCCGGTTGCGTGCGCATGCCGTCCGCGAAAGACAGGGTCGCGGTGCCGAAGAAATGAATGTGCACATCCCCCGGGCGCAAAAACTGACTGTACTTGAAGTGGTGATACTCAAGGTTTTCCAGGCTGTGGCACATATTGGCTTCGCCACTGAGGAATTCGCCCTGCCAGACGACCTTGCCATCACGCAAAATGCGACTGCTGCCCACCAGGTGCTGGGGTAACTCACCGACCCGCAACTCGGGACCATAACTGCAATTGCGCAGTTTTGAGTGGGCCAGGTAGAGGTAGTTCTTGCGCTCCATCACGTGATCGGAGAACTCGTTGCCCACGGCAAAGCCTAGACGATAAGGCTTGCCATCATGACCAATGACATACAGCCCGCCGATTTCCGGTTCTTCGCCGGCATCTTCGGCAAACGCTGGCACGGCAAAGGCCTGGCCCGGGCGCACGACGATGCTGCCGTCGCCCTTGTAGAACCATTCCGGTTGTACGCCGGCCTGACCGGAGGCGGGTTTGCCGCCGTCCACGCCCCATTTGAAGATCCGCAGGCTGTCGGTCATCGCGCTTTCGTCACCGGCCTGCTGATGCATCTTGTCCCGCGCCGCTGCACTGCCCAGGTGGGTCAGGCCGGTGCCAGTGACCAGCATATGCGCCGGGTCGGGGTGATCCAGTGGCGGCAACACCCTCAGTTCAGCCAGCAGTGTGGTGTAGTCATGGCTGACGCCCAGGCCGAGACTCTCCACCTGCCGCCGCAGATCGACGCCCGCCTCGATGGCGGCCAAGGCCAACTCACGCACCGTGTGTGCCGATTGCACCTCGCGGACCTGGCCATCCTCGACCACTCCCACCCGACGCTCGCCGTTGCTCAATTCGAACTGAACCAAACGCATGAAGCTTCTCCTGATTGCCTATCAAGCATGAGTGCCACCGCGGGTATCGGCGCAAAATTGCAGTGACCTACCTCAGTTGAAATCGACTATATAGTATTACTATTTACTCAACAACACTTCCAAACAGGAGATTTTGCGCTTATTTTACCCCTCGGGAAGAACAATATAGTCTTACGAATAAGAGAGCTGACCATGTCTGATAAAAAACTCGACCTGCGCTCCGCCCACTGGTTTGGTACCGCTGACAAAAACGGCTTCATGTACCGCAGCTGGATGAAGAACCAGGGCATCGCCGACCATCAGTTCCATGGCAAGCCCATCATCGGGATCTGCAATACCTGGTCGGAACTGACCCCCTGCAACGCGCACTTCCGCCAGATTGCCGAGCATGTCAAACGTGGAGTGATCGAGGCCGGTGGCTTTCCCGTGGAGTTTCCAGTGTTTTCCAACGGTGAGTCGAACCTGCGCCCGACCGCCATGCTCACCCGCAACCTGGCCAGCATGGACGTCGAGGAAGCCATTCGCGGCAACCCGATCGATGGCGTGGTATTGCTGACCGGCTGCGACAAGACCACACCGGCACTGCTGATGGGTGCCGCCAGTTGCGACGTACCGGCCATCGTCGTCACCGGCGGGCCGATGCTCAACGGCAAGCACAAGGGCCAGGACATCGGCTCGGGCACCGTGGTCTGGCAACTCAGCGAACAGGTCAAGGCGGGCACCATCAGCCTCGACGACTTCCTCGCGGCCGAGGGCGGCATGTCGCGCTCGGCGGGCACCTGCAATACCATGGGCACCGCCTCGACGATGGCCTGCATGGCCGAAGCGCTGGGCACCTCCCTGCCTCACAACGCGGCGATTCCGGCGGTCGATGCGCGGCGTTATGTCCTGGCGCACATGTCCGGCATGCGCGCGGTGGAGATGGTCCGCGAAGACTTGAAACTGTCGAAGATTCTCACCAAGGAGGCCTTCGAAAATGCCATCCGCGTCAACGCCGCCATCGGCGGTTCGACCAACGCGGTGATTCACCTCAAGGCCATCGCCGGGCGCATCGGCGTCGAACTGGATCTGGATGACTGGACCCGTATCGGCCGCGGCATGCCGACCATCGTCGACCTGCAACCGTCCGGGCGCTTCCTGATGGAAGAGTTCTACTATGCCGGCGGCCTGCCGGCGGTGCTGCGCCGCCTCGGCGAAGCCAACCTGATACCTCATCCCAATGCCCTGACCGTGAATGGCAAGTCGATCGGCGACAACACCAAGGACGCACCGATCTACGGCCAGGACGAAGTGATTCGCCCGCTCTCCAACCCACTGCGGGCGGACGGCGGTATCTGCGTGCTGCGTGGCAACCTGGCGCCTCTCGGTGCGGTGCTCAAGCCTTCGGCCGCGACCCCCGAACTGATGCAACACCGTGGCCGGGCAGTGGTGTTCGAGAACTTCGACCAATACAAGGCGCGGATCAACGACCCGGAACTGGAGGTCGACGCCAGTTCGATCCTGGTCATGAAGAACTGCGGTCCCAAGGGTTACCCCGGCATGGCGGAAGTGGGCAACATGGGCTTGCCGGCCAAGCTGCTGGCCCAGGGCGTCACCGACATGGTGCGGATTTCCGACGCCCGCATGAGCGGCACGGCATACGGTACGGTGGTGCTGCACGTCGCGCCTGAGGCCGCTGCCGGTGGGCCCTTGGCCTGTGTAAAAGAGGGAGACTGGATCGAACTCGACTGTGCCAGTGGACGTCTGCACCTGGACATCACGGACGCCGAACTGGCCGCTCGCATGGCCGATCTGCAGGCACCGCAACAACCGATCCTGGGCGGCTACCGTCAGTTGTACATCGACCATGTACTACAAGCCGATCAGGGCTGCGACTTCGACTTCCTGGTAGGTTGCCGGGGTGCCGAGATCCCGCGCCATTCCCACTGAATGGCATGATATGGCGTCATCGCCCAGCGGTTCAGGTGCGCGAGCACCTGATGGAGCCGGGAGCGATGTTATGATGCAACTATTTCATCAGAGCAACGTCCCGGTTATGGATCAGCAGTCCTCTAAGCCAACCAAGAACACTCCGCGCAAGAGCATGCATACCAAGATCGTTCAGGAACTGGGTATGCAGATTGTCTCCGGACGCTTCAAGCCGGAAGAGCGCTTGCCCATGGAGGCGACGCTGTGCGAGGAGTACCAGGTCAGTCGTTCGGTGCTGCGCGAAGCCACCCGGGTGCTGAGCGCCAAGGGCCTGGTGTACTCCAAGCCACGGGTCGGCGCGGTGGTGCGTCCACGCTTGAAATGGCACCTGCTCGATCCCGACGTGCTGGCCTGGCTGATGCAGTCGACGCCCCACAGCGAGTTTTTCAACACCTTGGCCGGTGTGCGCCGGATCCTTGAGCCGGAAATCGCCGCCATGGCCGCCACCACGGCGACCGACGAAGACATTGCGAGCATCGAAAAAGCCTATCAGGCCATGGAGTCGGCGCAGACCCACGAGAAGCTCCTGCAGGCGGACCTGGACTTTCACCGGGCGATTGCCGACGCCACCCGCAACGATTTGCTCGCCTATATGTGCAACATGCTGTCGTTGCCGCTGCGCGAATCCATCAGCATCACCAACCGCCGCCCCGATATTCAAGGGCTCAGCCTGCCCCGGCACAAGGCGATACTGACCGCCATCCGGAATCGCGACGCCCTCGGCGCCCGACATGCCTCGCTGGTGCAGCTCGACGATACCCGGGTCGCCCTGGATACCGTGATGAATATCCTTACCCCGCTATAAGGCTCAGGCCTTGGCCCCCAACTCCGCTGACAGCCGGGCGGCGACCTGTTTGATCAACGGGACCAGCTCGGCCATTTTCTCCAGCGGCATATAGGGCACGGTACTGGCGATACTGATTCCGGCGACGATCTGCTGGCTGGCATCGCGTATCGGCGCCGCGACACAGCGGATCGACGGCTCATTGTCTTCCAGGTCAAAAGCGTAGCCACCCGCCACATACTCCAGCATACGCTGCTCAAACTGCTCCCAGGATGACTCCGGGTGTGACGGCCATGCACGGTTCTTCCCGTCCACCGGCAAACTGACCCGATACAGACGCTGCCACTCCTGTGGCGAGCCATCGAGCAACAGCGCCTTGCCGATCCCGGTGCGCGCCAGCGGCATGCGGTGTCCGACCCGCGAGCGCATTTCCGGGCCATTGCGCCCGGGATTCTTGTGCAGGTACAGCACGTCATCGTCTTCGCGGATCGCCAGGTGAATGGTATCGCCGGTCAGCGCCGACAACTCATCCAGATAAGGCCCGGCCAGGGTCACCAATGGCAGGGCTTCACGCGCCTGAAAGCCCAGTTCGATCAGCTTGGGGCCGAGCAGATAACCGAGTTGCGGCACAACCCGCAAATAGCGCTCCTCCACCAGGCAACTGGCCAGACGATGGGTGGTGCTGCGGGTGGTGCCAATCAGCCGGGCGATCTCCTTGAGGTCGCGGGCCCCACCGGCCACCGCCTGAACCACGGCAAGACCGCGCAGCAGCGTCTGTGTCCCCGTCGGTGCGGCGGCGTTTTTTGCGGCATCTTCCTGCATATACGGCCTTCAACAATGAGCGAGAGAACGGGCGGCATTATGGTCGCCCGGTCTTGCGCTTGCCAGCCTGGCGGTCTGTGTGAATCCGTCACACAGGCCACTAGAGTTCTATCCGTGCCACCTTGCCCACCAGCACGACATAGGACAGCGCACCGATCAACGCCAGCACGGCGATGTAGGTGATTGCCGGGGCGAAGGAGTCGCCGCTGACCAGAAACCCGATCACGATCGGCGTGGCGATCGCCGCCAGATTGCCGATGCAGTTGAACACACCGCCCGTCAGCCCCAGCAGCCGAGCTGGCGCCAGGGTCGAGACCAGCGACCAACTGATCGAGGCCATCCCGTTGCCGAAAAACGCCAACGCCAGACAGGCGATGACCCACGGTGTCGACTCGACGAAGTTGGCCCCGATGATCGAGGTGGAAATCAGCAAGCCGCCGATGATCGGCAACTTGCGGGCAACACCGATCGTCGCGCCACGGCGCAGTAGCCAGTCGGAGAACAGGCCCGAGCACAGCACGCCGACGAAAGCGGCGAGAAACGGCACCGAGGCCAGCAGGCCGGATTTGATGAAATCCATGCCGCGATATTTCACCAGATAGGTCGGAAACCAGGTCAGGAAAAACCACAGGGTCGAGTTGAGGCAGAACTGCCCGAGGTAGATACCCCACAACTTGCGTTGGCTCAAGACGATGCCCAGGTCCGTCCAACTGAACGGTGCCTTGCGCCTGGCAGTTTCGGCCTGGATATCGACCAACCCGCCGCCCTCGCGGATCAGCTCGATTTCCGCCTGGTTGATGCCCTTGAAATCCCGTGGCTCGCGATACACCGCGTACCAGATGAACGCCCAGATAATCCCCACCACACCCGTGCTGATAAACACCATGTGCCAGCCGTATTCATGTTGCAGCCAGGCCAATAGCGGCGTCAGAAACGCCAGCCCGACAAACTGCCCGGACGTATAGAAACCGATGGCGGTCGCCCGCTCACGCTCGGGAAACCAGCAGGTCACCACACGGCTGTTGATCGGATAGGCCGGTGCTTCCAGCGCCCCCACGGCCATGCGCAAAACGAACAGCGCGATAAAGCTGGCGGCGAAACCGAGCAGTACCGTCGCCACCGACCACAGCAGCAGCGCGAGGCTGTAGAGCAGGCGTGGCGGCACCCGATCCACCAGCCAGCCGCCGGGGATCTGCATGGCTGCGTAGGTCCAGCCGAACGCCGAGAAGATCAGCCCGACATGAATCGGATCGATCCCCAGTTCGCTGGTCAGCGCGGGCGCCGCGATCGACAGGTTGCTGCGATCCAGATAGTTGATCACCACGGTGATGAACAGCAGCACCATGATGAAAAAGCGCTTGCGGCTCGGCGTCAGCAAGGACGCTGGCCCGGTAAAGACTTCCGGTTGCATGGGGCTTGCCTCTTCTTATGGTTATTGAGGGCGTTTATTCGCAACGATGCCGTTGTCCGGGTACGGACCTCCCTGAGTGAGTCAGCCAGGGATCACCATTCGGCAAAACTGCCATCGGCATGGCGCCAGATCGGGTTGCGCCAGCGGTGACCGATGGCGGCGCGCTCAGTCACGTATGCCTCGTTGATCTCGATGCCCAGCCCCGGGCCGTTCGGGATCTTCACGAAGCCCTGGTCGTAGTCGAACACCCGTGGGTCCTTGACGTAATCGAGCAGGTCATTGCTTTCGTTGTAATGGATGCCCAGGCTCTGCTCCTGGATAAAGGCGTTGTAGCAAACCGCGTCCAGTTGCAGGCAAGCCGCCAGGGCAATCGGACCCAGCGGACAATGCAACGCCAGCGCCACGTCGTAGGCTTCGGCCATGTTGGCGATCTTGCGGGTTTCGGTGATGCCGCCGGCATGGGAGGCATCCGGCTGGATGATGTCGACGTAGCCTTCGCTGAGCACCCGCTTGAAATCCCAGCGCGAGAACAAACGCTCGCCCAGGGCGATCGGCGTACTGGTCAGCGGTGCCAGCTCCTTGAGTGCCTCGTAGTTTTCGCTGAGCACCGGCTCTTCGATGAACATCAGTTTGTAGGCGTCGAGTTCCTTCATCAGCACCTTGGCCATGGGCTTGTGAACCCGCCCATGGAAGTCCACGCCAATACCGACGTTCGGCCCCACCGCATCGCGCACGGCGGCGACGTTGGCCAGGGCCAGATCGACCTTTTCGAAGCTGTCGACGAATTGCAGCTCTTCGGTGCCGTTCATCTTCACCGCGGTGAAACCACGGCCAACCGCCTCCCTGGCAGCCCGGGCGGTGTCAGCCGGACGGTCACCGCCGATCCACGAGTACACGCGGATACGGTCACGCACCTGGCCGCCCAGCAGATCGCTGACCGATACTCCCAGAGCCTTGCCCTTGATATCCCACAGCGCCTGGTCGATCCCGGCGAGGGCGCTCATGTGCACGGCGCCGCCACGGTAGAAACCGCCGCGATAGAGCACCGTCCAGATGTCCTCGATATTGCGCGGATCCTTGCCGATCAGGTAATCCGACAACTCATCGACTGCCGCCGCGACCGTGTGGGCCCGGCCTTCGACCACGGGCTCGCCCCAGCCGGTCACGCCTTCATCGGTTTCGACCTTGAGGAACAGCCAGCGTGGCGGAACGATAAAGGTCGTCAGCTTGGTGATTTTCATCGTGTTGTCTCTCTTGTTGGGATGCACCCCACAGGGCGCCAAAAAGTCTTAACGCAATGCGTTCCATGCCTGCACATAAGCCTTGGCGCGCAGCGCTGTCTCATCAGCGCCCAGCCCCGGCTTGAACAGCCCGGAACCCAGGCCGAAACCACTGACGCCCGCTTCGACGAAGGGTCGCATGTTGTCCGGGGTAATCCCGCCGACCGGAATCAGCAGCGTCCCTGCCGGCAGTACCGCCAACCAGGCCTTGACCACCGCCGGCCCCATTTGCTCGGCCGGGAACATCTTCAATACATCGGCACCTTCGGCCAACGCGGCAAAGGCCTCGGTCGGCGTGGCGACGCCCGGCGACAAATACAGACCCGCCGCCCTGGCCGCGCGCAAGACCCGGGGATCGCTGTGGGGCATGACGATCACCTGTCCACCTGCGGCCTTCACCTGCTCGACCTGCTCCGGGGTCAACACCGTCCCGGCACCGATCAGGCAATCGGCGGGTAAAAGGTTGCGCAGGATGCGGATGCTTTCATACGGTTCGGGAGAGTTGAGTGGTACTTCGATGACGCGGAAACCGGCCTGGTACAACACCTCGCCGATGGCCGCCGCCTCTTGCGGACGCAGGCCGCGAAGGATCGCGATCAGGCCGTTTTTCGCCAGTGCTTGCTTGAGCATGTTGGACCTCTTGTCTGGTTGAGCGCAGGCGCTTCTAGTTGGCCGCAGGCGCTAGGCCGATCAGCCCGGCTGCTTCGGCCAGGTGCCATAAACCGCGTTCGGTGGCGTGTTCGGCCAGGCTCACCCGGGCAAAACCGCAGCGATCGAGCGCCCGGCGGTAACGAACACAGAGTTGGGCATTGCCGATCAGCAGGATCGACGGCAAGTCGGTGCTGTTGCGTCGACGGCGCTGAACGTCGGCGAGGGCGGCAAGTTCATGACCTATCAACAGGCCCGACAGATAGTCGGTCTGTTCGGCCGGATTCAGCTCACCCGCCAGGCCAAGGGTGCGTGCGCTGAATACGGTAGAGAGAGGGCCGTTTTCACCCTCGCAGGACAGTGCCACCTGAACGCCGCGATCGAACGCCTCGCCCTCGAACGGCGCACCGCGCTGCTGTGTACGTCCCAGGATGCTGTGTTCACTGAGCACGGCGAACAGTTCGCCGGTCATGAAGGTGTCGAAATGGACGATGCAATCATCGGCCACCTCAACCCATTTCGAATGGCTGCCCGGCAGGCCGATCAGCAGGTGACCGCCGGTATCCGCCGACAGGCTTGGCAGCACGCCGAGAACCTGGGTCTCTTCGCCGCGCATCACATTCGGTAAGCGCGAACGCTCGATCACGCCGGGCACGATATGCACATCGACACCGCGCAAGCTGCGCACGGTGCTCAAGGACTGGCCCAGGGTGGCGACATTCGCCGGGGTGTCACGATAAGCGGCTTCAGTCCAACCCTGGGCGCTGCCGACCATACCGCAGGCAATCACCGCCAGCCCGGGTTGAGCATCGAGCCAATCACCACAGGCCTCGTCGAAGGCCAGTTCAAAGCCATCGGCGCACAGCTGGCCGGCGATCATCCGCGGCACGCTGGGCAACTGCATGATGCCTGACGACAGTGAGCGCTGTTCGAGCACCTGGCCGCCAGCCGCGAGTCTGTAGGCCCGAAGGGAGGTGGTCCCCCAATCGAGCGCGATCAATTGCGCCTGCATCGCGTCACCTGAAAGTTGTTTTTGGACAGTGAGTGCGTGGAGCTGATGGAGAAGACTATAGGCCTAGTGTGCGGTAAATCTCAATATATAAATTAACATCCCATATTTTGGGATTTGACGCTGCAAGGATGCCGCAGTCCTGTGCGCTGCCTCTTCATGGCGAGATTGGATTGGCTGACTTCTGGTATAGGCGCGAGCGAGCTGTTACGTCCCTTGCTGATGAGCTGGCTCAAGGGGGGCAACTGCGCGCATTATCGACTGAACATGACCCATGTATGAAACTTGGTATCAGTCTCGGTACATTTTAATTTGTTGATTTAAAAGAATTTATTTTGACTGGCGTGTCGTTGTATGTCGCGCGCGGCGGTTGTTTGTATCTTGACTGCTGAAGTTGATTGAGTAGTAGCATGCCAATGCTTCAGCGATGGCGAGGGGAGTGTGAGGGAGTAAACTTTTGCTGAAGGATAATGGCTAAGGGCTTGTCACTGTGTGCGGCGTGTCTGTAGCTGTTTCCTGGTTTTTATATCGTCTTTAAACAGGCTTGAAGAGCCTGTCGGAATTCCACAATGCCATCATTTACTTTGATGGGAAAAGGTTTTTTTGCTTGTTGTTTTCGTGGGTTATTTTAATAATTTAATAAAAGTCAAGGACTTAATGCTGTAAGAAAAGGGCGTTAGACTTTCTCGAAAATTATGCTTTAATCGAGTTCTTTCATGCCTTGGGCATGTGAGTCTCCCCGTGTTGCGGTACTTGTTGGCGTCAGTTTGTTTTTCATGGCTTGGAGCCTCGGGCAGCAGGAAACGGAAGAAAAGCACCTATGGATGCACTATTTGTAACACCTGATTCTTCGGCGAAGGCCTATCAGGGACTGGCAAGCGTATATTCGGCGATAGAGCCACCGACATGGTCGCTGCTCTTGGCTGAGTCCTGCCGCAGCAAGGGATTCGGGGTCGGTATCCTGGATTGCGATGCCGAGAAGCTGAGCCTTGAACAGGCGGTTCTGCGTGTCGAATCGCATCAGCCAAGGCTGGTGGTATTCGTTGTCTACGGACAGAATCCCAACTCCGGCACGACCAGCATGATTGGTGCCCTGGACCTGGCCGCAGCTCTCAAAGAGCAGTCTCCCCTGTTCAAGATCTGCTTCGTCGGTTCCCACATCAGTGCCTTGCCCAGAGAGGTTCTGGCGCATGCCTGTGTTGACCTGGTGCTGCTCAACGAGGGTGTCTATGCCCTGCATTCGTTGCTCGCCAGCAATCTGGGCGATGATCTGTCCACGATCAAGGGTATCGGTTACAAGCAGCGCGGCCCGGCGAACTTTCCTATGCCGGTGCTCAATCCTCCGGAGCGACTGGTCCCCCAGGAGCGCATGGACATCGACATGCCTGGGTATGCCTGGGATCTTCTGCCCTACAAGGTGCGCCCCCTGGACCTGTATCGGGCGCACTTCTGGCACGCCGGCTTCGATCATGCCCAACGTACCCCCTTTGCGGCGATCTATACGTCTCTGGGCTGCAACTTCGGTTGCAATTTCTGCATGATCAACATCGTCAACCGGACTGACAACTCCGAGGCTGCGGACGCCGCCAGTTTCCGGGGGATGCGCTTCTGGAGCCCAGCTTGGGTGATGCGCGAAATGGAGAAACTGGCAAAGCTCGGCGTGCACACATTGCGCATCAGCGATGAGATGTTTTTCCTCAATCGCAAATTCTATGAGCCGATCCTGCGCCAGGTGATCGAGCGCGAATTCGATTTCAATATGTGGACCTACTCGCGGGTCGATACGGTGCGTCGTGATGCTCTGGAGCTGTTCAAGCAGGCAGGGGTCAACTGGTTGGCGCTTGGCGTCGAGGCCGGTAACCAGATGGTTCGGCAGGAGGTGTCCAAGGGGTCCTTCAAAGAGGTCAACATTCGTGATGTCTGCGATGTGATCCGGCAGACCGACATCAATGTGATCAGCAATTTCATTTTTGGCTTTCCCGACGATACGTTGGACACGATGCAGGAAACCCTGGATCTGGCCATCGAATTGAACTGTGAGATGGCCAACATGTATCCCTGCCAGGCACTGCCGGGCAGTCCGATGAACCGCATAGCCCGGGAGGAAGGCTGGAAGCTGCCCTCAAGCTATGAGGGGTATGCCTTTCTGTCTTATGAATGCGAGCCTTTACCGACCAAGCATCTGTCCGCGGCACAGGTACTGAAGTTCAGGGATGAGGCCTGGCAACGTTATTTCACCAATCCAACCTACTTGAGTCTTGTCGAGAAAAAGTTTGGGGCCACGCAACGCCTGAATATCGAAGACATGACACGTATCAAGCTACGGCGGAAATTGCTGGGAGACTAGCCTGTGATCGTAACGCGTACACCCTATCGTATTTCTTTTTTTGGTGGTGGCACCGATTACCCAGGTTGGTTTCGCGAGCAAGGTGGCTCGGTGATTTCCACGTCCATCGACAAATACTGCTACATCAGTTGTCGTCACCTGCCACCGTTCTTCGATCACAAATACCGGATTGTCTATTCGACGATCGAAAACGTGATGGATCCGAGCGAAATCCAGCACCCTGCGGTGCGTGCCGTGCTTCAGCACATGGAGTGTGACCGTGGCTTGGAGATACATCATGATGGTGATCTTCCGGCGCGCTCGGGGCTGGGGTCCAGTTCGTCGTTTACCGTGGGTTTGCTGCATGCTCTGAAAGCGCTCGATGGGAAACAGATTTCCCAGGACTCTCTGGCCAAGCTGGCCATTCATGTCGAACAGAATGTCATCAAGGAGAGTGTCGGCTCGCAGGATCAGATTGCCGCAGCTTATGGCGGTTTCAATCGCATCGACTTTATGCGTGATGGCAATTTCAAGGTGTCTCCGGTGATCCTGCCCGAGTCGCGACTGCGCCATTTGCAGAATCACCTCATGCTGTTCTTCACTGGATTTTCCCGAATAGCAGCGGAGATCGCGCAATCACAGATCCAGAATATATCCGCGCGTCATAGTGAGCTGACGCAGATCATGCAGATGGCCGATGAGTCCTTGTCCATTCTCCAGGCGACGAGTTCGCTGGAGGAGTTCGGCACGCTGCTGCATGAAGGGTGGAAGCTGAAGAAAGGCCTGTCGGATCGGGTCAGCAACTCTGACCTGGACGCTATCTATGAAGCCGCCCGGTCGGCCGGTGCGACTGGCGGGAAGTTGCTGGGTGCGGGCGGCGGTGGTTTCATGCTGTTTTTTGTCAAGCCGGAACTGCAGTTGCGGGTTCGCGAGCGCTTGAAGGCCCTCATTCATGTGCCTTTCCAGTTCGAGAGTTCCGGTAGCCGGGTAGTTCTTTATCAGCCTAACGGACTTTAAGCATGTCACAGCGTCTCTCAAGGCATTCGCGAATATACATCGCGGGTCACAGTGGAATGATTGGCTCAGCATTTGCCAGGCATTTCACTGCGGCCGGTTTCACCGATCTGATTCTGCGTGAGCACAACCAGCTTGAGCTAACCGACAAGTTGGCAGTCGATGCTTTTTTCGCCGAACATCGTCCCGAAATTGTCATTCTTGCAGCGGGCAAGGTGGGCGGTATCGTCGATAACGTCAGTTACCCGGCCGATTTCATCACCCGTAACCTGGAAATCCAGGCCAATGTCATCCAGAGCGCCCACCACCATGGTGTGCGGCGGCTCGTGTTCTTTGGTTCATCCTGCATGTACCCCCGGGAATGCCCGCAGCCGATGGCTGAAGATGCGCTGTTGAGCGGCAAGCCGGAGATGACCAGCATCGCCTATGCGATGGCAAAGCTGGCAGGTGTGCATATGTGCCTGGCCTACAACCGGCAGTACGGCGAGCAACGTTTCATTCCTGTGATTCCGAACAGTGTCTATGGCGAGAACGACAACTTCGACCCCCAGTCCGGACATGTGCTTTCAGCGTTGATCAGTCGCTTCCATACCGCTCACAAGACGCAGGAGCCGCTCACCACGTTGTGGGGCACAGGTACCCCGCGACGTGAGTTTCTCTGTGCCGATGATCTGGCCGCAGCCTGCCATGTATTGCTGGAGGCGGATCTTTCGACGGTGGAACTGCCGATCAATATCGGTTCAGGGCATGACCTGTCGATTCGCGAGTTAGCCGAGTTGATCTCGGATGTCGTCGGCTATCGTGGGGATATCGCCTGGGATACCCAGCGACCTGATGGCACATTGCGCAAGTTGCTGGACAGTTCGCGCATTCTTGAACTGGGTTGGCAGCCGTCGATTTCCCTGGAGGCGGGCATCCGCCGAACCTACGCATCTTTTCTGGAGAGCAGCCATGCATGAACCTGAACCCGCTCTCGCCACTTATCTGCAAGAGAAAGCACATTGGGTCTGGCGGGAAACCTTGAAGATTCATCGGCATACGCCGGAGACTCGGGTCGCCTCGTCGTTATCGCCGATCGAAATTTTCGTGGTGCTCTACTATGGAGGTTTCCTGCGGCAGAACCCGGCCGAACCGCTCTGGCCCGGGCGTGACCGCTGCATTATCAGCAAGGGTCACGGTTCGTTGTGCATGTACCCGATTCTTGCCGACCTTGGCTATTTCCCGGCTGCCGAACTCGAGCGTGTGTGCCAGGAGGGCAGTTTCCTCGGCGGGATCCCCGATCCGGTGATACCTGGCTATGAAACAGTCAATGGTTCGCTGGGGCACGGTACCGGTGTAGGCGCCGGCATGGCCCTGGGTTTGAAACGACGGGGTCAGGACCAGCAGGTCTATGTGGTCACAGGCGACGGAGAGTTGCACGAGGGCTCGAACTGGGAAGCCTTCATGTTTGCTGCGCAACACCGGCTGGATAATCTCACGGTGATTGTCGACAACAACCAGATCAGCATGCTCGGCCCTACGGACAGCATCGTTTCCCATCGTGATCTGAGTGCCAAGTTCACAGCTTTCGGCTGGCAGGTACAAATCGTGGATGATGGCCATTCCCCCCAGGCCATTGCCGATGCGCTGAGTGCCAGTCGGGCCTCGGGCGAGCCGCAACCCCGGGCGATCATCGTCAATACCCGCAAGGGCCATCGGGTGCCAGGCCTGGAAAATGCGCCGTTGTCGCACATCACCGCGATTGCGCCGCAGTTGATTGATCAGTTGCTGGGAGTCGAATCATGAGTGACACGCTGCAGTCGATAAAGCCGCGGGCGATGCGTGACACGTTGCTTTCGTCCATCGTTGAGGCCATGGCGGTCGATGATGACATTTTCTTCGCCACCGCCGACTTTGGTTCTCCGGTGCTCGATCAGATCCGCGAGCGTTATCCACATCGATTCGTCAATGTCGGGATCGCCGAGCAGAACCTGATCAATGTTTCGGCGGGCTTGGCCCTCGAAGGGTTCAAGGTATTCGCGTATGCGATCGCGCCCTTTATCACCATGCGTTGCTTCGAGCAGATTCGCGTGAATCTGGCACTGCTTTCCACCGTGCGGCCCATGAACGTGAACCTGATCGGGGTCGGAGCGGGCTACAGCTATGTGGTTTCCGGTCCGACGCATCAGTGTTACGAGGATCTCACGCTGATGCGCAGCCTGCCGAACATGCAGGTACTTTCGCCTGCCGACCAGGTGACGTCGGCAGCCTTGGCGTCACGATGCCTGGAGCGTCCGGGCATCAAGTACCTGCGTCTGGATGCCCAGGTTCTGCCTGTGCTGTACACACAGGGCTTGCCGGACATCCAGCGTGGCTTTCACATCCATTGCGAGGGTGAGGCGCTCTGCCTGGTGTCGACCGGCTATATGACCCAGACAGCTCTCAAGGCCGCCGAGCGTCTGACTGCCGATGGTTTGCCTGTCACCGTGGTCGACCTGTTCGACCTGAGTGGTTTTGACGAGCAGGCGTTGATTGCCCTGTTCGCCAGGTTCCGCGGTGTCGTTTCGCTGGAGGAGGGGTTCGAAGGACGCGGTGGTCTGGACGCGTTGCTCTTCAATCTGCTGGCTCGGCGTCTGCCCGAAACGCGCTTGTTCAATGTGGGTGTGACGCCTCAGTATCGATTCGAACTGGGTGAGCGGGCTGTCCTGCATGAGCAGGTCGGTATCGGGGTCGACGCGGTCATCCACAAAGTCCGCGATTTTCACGCTTCACTCTCTCTTTGATTCCATGCCCAGTAGCAAGACGGAGCAATCTTCGATCATGAAATACCCTTTGATGCGCAACAACATTCTGCGTGAAGACCTGGACGCGGTCATCGACCATCTGCGTCAGGATGATCCCAAGCTGACCCACGGCGAGCATGTGAAAGCCTTCGAAGCGGAGTGGTCGCAGTGGCTTGGGGTCAAGTACAGCGTTTTCGTCAACTCTGGTGCCTCGTCGAACCTGCTGACCATGGCTTTGCTGAAGTTGCGCTACCCGCAGGGCGGGGAGGTGATCGTGCCTTCTCTGACCTGGGTCTCGGATATCGCCAGCGTTCTGCAGAACGGTTTTACTCCGGTCTTCACCGATATCGATCCGCGTACCCTCTCCATGGATCCCAAACAGATTCTGGACAAACTGAGCGAGCACACCCGGGCGGTGTTCTTGACTCATGTGCAGGGTTTCGACGGTATCGATGACGAGGTGCTGGCAGAGCTCGATCGACGTGGCATTCCGCTGATCGAGGATGTGTGCGAGTCGCACGGTGCCGAGCATGCAGGGCAACGTTTGGGCAGCATCGGCTGGGTGTCGAACTTCTCGTTCTATTATGCCCACCACATGAGCACCATCGAGGGGGGGATGATTTGTACCAATGATCCGCTCGTCTACCAGCAGGCTCGCATGCTGCGCTCCCATGGCATGGTGCGAGAGGCCAATGATCCGCAGACGCAGGCCGAATACCGGGCCGCCAACCCCGAGCTCAACCCTGACTTCATCTTTGCGTTTCCCGCCTTCAACACCCGCAACACCGAGATCGGCGGGATTCTCGGGCGCAAGCAGCTCAAGCGCTTGTCGGCCAACGTCGATCGTCGTACGCAGAACCTGCGTCGCTTCCTCAGCCAGATCGATCCGCACAAGTACCGTACCGATTTCAAGTTGGAAGGTTCGAGCAACTATGCGTTCAACCTGATCCTGCGCGAGCCCGATGACGAGTTGGTAGAGCGGCTCATGGTTCACATGCGTGAGGGCGGTATCGAGTTCCGCAGGGGCAGTGCCGGCGGCGGCAATCAACTGCGCCAGCCTTACCTGAAGGGCATCGTACCGGACGGCTACTATCGCGAATTCCCCGAAACCGAGCATGTCCATTTCTACGGTTTCTACATCGGTAATTTCCCCGACTTGCGTGATGAGGAAATCGATGAGTTGTGCCGTTATCTCAATGACGTCTAAGCCATGACAGTCCGTACCGCGATTATCCTCGCCGGGGGGCTTGGTACCCGACTGCGCAGTGTCGTCTCCAGCGTCCCCAAACCGATGGCGCCGATCAATGGCCGGCCGTTTCTCGAGTACCTGCTCGACTATTGGATCGAGCAGGGCATCTCGCGCTTCATCCTGTCGGTCGGGTATCAGTGCACGATCATTACCGAGCACTTCGGCGGGCACTATCGTACCGCCGAAGTAGAGTATGCAATCGAGCATGAACGCCTGGGCACTGGCGGAGGCCTGCTGTTGGCGACGGCAATGCTCAAGGATGAAGACGCGTTCGTACTGCTCAACGGCGATACGTTCTTTGCCGTCGAACTGGCGTCGCTCGATGGCTTTGCCCGCAAGGCCGGTTCGGACTGGGCCCTGTCGCTTTTTCGGGCGCAGGAGGCGAACCGTTACATGGGCCTCGAGCTGACCTCTGAGCAGCGGATTCTGTCACTGGCATCGCAGCGTGGTTTACCGGGTTGCCTCGCCAATGGTGGCGTCTACTGGGTACGTCGGGAAAGCCTCGCCGGCTTGCCGTTCGCGGCTGGGCACAGCGTATCACTGGAGGATGAGCTTCTGCCGACGCTGTTGGAGCGTGGAGCCTGTATCTCAGGGTTCGCCGCCGAGGGGTCATTTATCGATATCGGTATTCCTCATGATTACCTGCGTGCCGCACAAGTGCTGATCAACCCGCAGAAATACGGTTGATGTACTTGGGCATGGTGCATGCATTGAGTTGCTACGGTATTTACATTTCTTACTCACTCGAAAAAGGAAGCAGACGATGAGTCTCAATATTCTCGTGACCGGCGGTGCCGGCTATCTGGGCTCCACACTTGTCCCCGCGCTGTTGGCGGCTGGTCACAAGGTGACGGTACTGGATAACTTTCTGTTCAAGCAGGCCAGCCTTAATCATGTGTGCCATGATCCCAACTTCACGGTGGTGAAGGGTGACATCCGCCTTGAGAGTGTCATGGCTCCTCTGTTGAGCAAGGCCGATGTGGTCATTCCCCTGGCCGCTCTGGTGGGTGCACCGATCTGCAACGCCGATCCGGTAGGCGCCTCGAGCATCAACCACGATGCGATCAAATTGATGCTGCGCCTGATGTCGCCTGAGCAAATCGTGCTCATGCCGACCACCAACAGTGCCTACGGCACCGGCGATGCCGACAATTTCTGCAACGAGGACTCCCCGCTGCGGCCTATTTCCCAATACGCCAAGGAAAAGGTCGAAGTCGAAAAGCATCTGATGCAGCGTGAGAACGCGATCAGCTTCCGTCTGGCAACCGTCTTTGGTATGTCGCCGCGGATGCGCACGGATCTGCTGGTCAATGACTTCACCTATCGTGCGGTGTACGACCGTTTCGTGGTGCTGTTCGAAAGTTCGTTCAAGCGCAATTACATCCACGTGCGTGATGTTGCGCGAGTCTTCCAGCATGGCCTGGAAAACTTTTCGTCCATGAAGGGCGAGGTCTATAACGTCGGCTTGTCGGACGCGAACATTTCCAAGCGGGAGCTGTGCGAGCGGATTCAGGCCCACATTCCGGATTTCGTGTTTCTTGAGGCTCCGGTGGGCAAGGACCAGGACCAGCGCAACTACGTGGTTTCCAATGCCAAGGTGGAAGCGACCGGCTTCCGACCTATCATGTCGCTGGACGACGGTATCCGGGATCTGATCAAGGGGTTCACCATGATCAAAAACTCGGCTTACGGTAACGTCTGACGTTCTCGCGTTCCCAGGTTGAATGAAAGGATCGTCGTTTGCTCAAGAACCCTTCGCGGCAACATCTACTGCGCAATGTGATTCGCCATCGCTCCATGATTCAGGCGCTGGCAGTCCGCGATCTGCAGAACCGTTATGCAGGTACCCTGGGCGGGATGCTATGGGCCTTCCTGCATCCGCTTGCTGTCGTCGTGGTGTTCTATTTCGTCTTCGCGGTGGGCTTTCGCGCCCAGGGGCCGGTGGGGACTCCTTTCATCCTCTGGTTCGTTTGTGGTCTGGTGCCGTGGTTCTTCTTCAGTGAAGCGCTGCAGTCCATTACCCATTCGATCACCCGTAACGACCACCTGGTGAAAAAAACCGTCTTTCCGACGGAGGTTCTGCCGGTGGTCCACCTGGCGTCCGGGCTTGTCCCCCATGGGGTATTCCTGGTCGTTTTGGCGGGAATGATGCTGTTTTACGACGTGGCTTTTTTCTGGGAACGGCTGCTGTTTGTCTATTTCCTGCTCTGTATGAGTGTCCTGCTGCTGGGGCTGGGCTGGTTGTTGGCGGCCTTGCAGGTGTTCTATCGGGATATCGGCCAGGCTCTGACGATTCTGCTCAACCTGTGGTTCTGGAGCACTCCGATCGTGTGGTCGTTACAGATCATGCCTGCGGCCATCAGGGAATGGGCGGTCTACAACCCGATCTATTACATCGTTCAGGGTTATCGCGGGCTTTTGATCTTTCAAACGGTCTCTTGGCCACCGATGAGCCAGACACTGGTTTTCTGGGGCGTGAGCCTCGGTCTGTTTTTCCTCGGCTCAGCCATTTTTCGCCGGCTGAAGCCGGAATTCGCGGATGTTCTCTAATAGCCATGCAGAACGATATCGCCATCTCCGTGACGCATGTCTCGAAGAAATTCAGGTTGTTCGCTTCACCCCGTGAGCGTCTTGTCGAGGCGTTGCACCCTTTGCGCAAGCAGTATCACCGGGAGTTCTGGGCATTGCGCGAGGTCTCCTTCGACGTGATGAAGGGGGAGATCATCGGGGTGCTTGGGCGTAATGGTTCGGGCAAGTCGACGCTTCTGCAGATCATTTGCGAGGTGATGCAGGCAACCACCGGCAGTGTGCAGGTCAATGGCAAGATCTCTGCCTTGCTGGAACTGGGAGCGGGCTTCAACCCTGAGTTCAGCGGGCGCGAGAATGTGATTCTCAATGGCGCCATCATGGGCTTTTCCCGCAGTGAGATGATCGAAAGGATGCCAGCCATCGAGGCGTTCGCCGAGATTGGTGAGCACTTCGATCAGCCGGTGAAGACCTACTCCTCAGGGATGTTCGTACGGGTCGCATTTGCTGCGGCGATCCACGTCGATCCGGAGATCCTGATCATTGACGAAGCGCTGAGTGTCGGTGATGCGGCGTTTCAGCATCGCTGTTTCCAGCGTATTCGCGAGTTTGTCGAACAGGGCAAGACCATCCTGTTCGTGTCCCACAGCGTCGATACGATGCTTCGTTTATGCAAGCGCGGGCTGGTGATCGATCATGGCAGCCTGTCTTACGACGGCCCGATCACGACAGCGGTGAACATCTACCAGAATCTCTTGTTCGGGGCACCGGCAGACGAACCTCCGAGTCTCGACGAGCAGGAGTCGTCACATGTCGAGCAGGCTCGGCTATTGGGGACCGGGTGTACGGATGTCGTCGCTGATCGGCCTTTCTACAATGATCACGAGACGCGCCTTGGCAGTGGCCAGGTGCAGGTCATCGACATCGAAATTCTGGCCGATGGGCGTTCTGATCCACCACGGATCCCGGCGAATCAGCCTGTGGAACTGTTGGTCAAGCTGCTTTTTCGTGAGGCAGTGGAGGGGGTTTCGGTCGGCTTTGGCATTGTCTCGCTCGACGGTACCTACGTTTTTGGAACCAACCTGCATATGCAGGGCGCGCCTTTGCTGTCGGCGGATGCCGGTGAGTGTCTGGTGATCAGGTTCGATTGGCAGGCCCGCTTGGTCGGCGGCGAATATTTCCTTAATGTCGGTTGCTCGCAAATCACCGCAGAGTCCGACCGTTTCCTGGACGTACGACGTTCGGTAACCCGGCTCACCTTTGCCGGTACACCGGGCATAACCGGGTTTGTGGATTTGCAGGTCAGGCACGAAGTCTTGTCATTGTCCGGCCTGGAGGAGGCCTTTTCATGAAATTGAAGCAACCTCTTGTCCTCGGCTATCCGAGAAGTGGTTTCACGCTGTTGCTCAGTGTCATCGCAGAAATACGCCGTGTGACCGGGCTCAGCGATCCGGCACCAGGTGGTGCGTTCCTGCAGGCGTTCTGTCAGTCGGTGGGCCAACAGATTGCCTTGCGCATACAGGGTATTTTCGAACGGCGAGGATTGGCGCAGGCGCTGATCTACAACGACAACTTCAGGTACCTGCCAGGGGGGCCGAAGTGGGTGAAAGGCGATGCACCGCAAACCGCCTGCTTTCGCAAGTACATAGGCATCCGGGGGGCGGGAGACTTCACCCTGATCACTTCGCACCCGGTGGAGATTCTGTCCGTCTACGAGACTGCCCATTCTCACGTGGGCCCGGATACCTGGCCGGCCCACCCGGCTTTCGCTGGGCACCAGCGTTTTTCATCTTTGCGAAATCCTGCTGGAACCGTGACGTCGGCCTGTTTTTCGTTCAACGCGCTGGCCAGCGAGTACATTCAGCGTTTCATTCCCCCCGAGCAGGACAACGACGAACTACGCCAGCGCATCGCATTGTACAAACTTTCCGACCTGAACTTCTTCGAAGCGCTGGTCGGACCGCTTCAGGCCTATATGCGGGTGTTCGAAGAGTACGCCAGCGAGTATCACATCATGCGCTGGGAGGATCTCATCCAGGCACCGATCCCGACCATCCTGGGGCTGGCCGAAGTTCAAGGGGTTTTCCTCGATGCACAACAGGCGGCTGCCATCTGGCAACGTCTTGATCATGTCAATCTGACCGGTGCGCATCGGCACAACCTGCGGCAGGGGCAGGGTGTCGTGGGCGGCTGGAGGAACTGGCTGACCAATACCCATCTGAACATTTTACGTGACTACGGTCTCGAGAGTGTGGCGCAACGTTATGGGTACGGAGCTTTCGGGACCTTCGATGAGAGCGCCTATACGCCATTCCAGCGTGAGCTGGCAGGGTTGTTGGAGCGTCGCGAGATATTTCGTGACTATGGTGATGAGGATCTGTTCGGGTTTGCGTTCAATAAATCGAATCTGGATCTCGAGCGGTTTGCATTCAAACGCTTTGCGTGGAAAAAACATACTCAGATCGAGCGTTCCACCTGTCCTGACGACGAGTTGGTGGCGCAAGTCTCCGATTGTGCCGAGGAGACCTGCGAGGTGATCAATGCTGCGTTGACCAGTTGGCTGGACAACGGTCTGGCTGATGTCAGTGAGCGGGTGGAGCGGGTGATCCGTGCGCTCGAGCCGCTGCGCATCGGCACGCAGACGCTTGATGGTTATCGTGAGCAGCTGCTGGCGGCGGGAAATGCACAGTGCGCGGTTGGGCCGTCGACAAGCCTGGGCACGCCGCTGTTGCTCGAAAGTATTGGCACGACAAACATCGTCGCCTATGGCGGTCACTATTACGGGTTGCCGCAGGCATTGGGCGCATTGGATTTCTCGAGCGATATCAGGCAATTGCCGGGTGTCCAGGTCGATGAGCGACTGGCGAACCTGCTTGCACGGATTAAACATCAATGAACAACCTGCAATTTTGTGCTTCTCGACTTGATGCTTTTCTCGAGTGGCTGACGCCCTCATGGTCGAACCAGGATCTGACCGTTCGGCTGATCGGTGACAATAGCCTGGCCAGGGATCTGGCTGATGCTGCGCAGGCTCAGGGCATCCGGCTGTTGCGCGAGTTGCCCCGAGGGGACGAAATATCCGCTGGACCGCAGCAGATCATCTTCACTGAAAATGACGGCCAGCGCCTGGCTGAACAACTGCTCTCCTGTGTCGGTATGAGCGATGTTTCCCTTCTGGCACCCATCACCGATCACCATTTCAGCCGCCGTCCACTGTTCCTGGTTTCCATCCCGAAATCGGGTACCCACCTGCTCTATGAACTGGCCCGGGCCCTGGGGTATCAGGAAGGCGTGGTATTGCCGGAGTTTCCCAAGCCGCAAACCTGGTACTGCGTCGAGTACAGTAATTCGCATACGGTCGCGGCCGATTTCTTCGTCGACAGCGTGCGGCGTTCCAGCTTCGGCAATCGCCACCATGCATTCCTGTCTTCGCCGGCACTGTTCATGTACCGACATCCTCTGGATATCCTGGTGTCCGAGGCCAATTACTATGAGCGTGAAGGCAAGACTACGTTTGCCGGCTGGCTGAGTGGGCTCGATGTGGCTGGGCGGATAACCCGCCTGCTGGACGACAACTGGTTGCTGGGTTCGCTTCGACAGCGGGTGGGTGGTTTCCTGCCGTGGCTGGACTTCCCCAATGTCGCCTCGCTTTCCTTCGAGGAACTGATCGGTGCCGCCGGTGGCGGGCGAGAAGCGGATCAACTGCGCCTGATCTGGTCTATCCAGCTCAAGCTCCAGGCTCCCGGCTCGCCGGCAACTATTGCCGCAAGGCTGTTCAATCCGCAATCCGCCACGTTCCGTTCGGGCCAGATTGGCGGATTTCAGCGAGAGATGGCTGTGGCGGATATTGCCCGCTTCGTCGAGCATAACCAGGACCTGCTGGCAACCCTGGGATATCCCCTCGACGGCACCATGGACTTGCCGGCCAACCGGCGCAAACGCCAGTCTTTGCCGCTACGTTATGCGGCCGAGCGGTTCGACGAGACACCTATTCTGTTGGAGGGTGATTTTTTCGGGTGCAATCTGGTGCGCTTCAGGCGACGCCTGTATGCCCTGCCTTTGCAGGGTGGGGCTGTTGATTTGCGCAACTGGACCGAGGCGCAACTGGAAACCTTGCCTTCGGCGGCGTCGATTGGCGAGCTCAAGGCCTTGCTGTTTCTGGGCCGGAGCGCTTTCCAGGAGCGGCAGACCGTTCTGCAGGAAATATCCCGTCTACTGGCTGGGCGTCCTGTCGAGCCTGAGGAGGGGCCGGTGCTTGTGTCGGCCTATAACGGCTTCAATGTGTTCAGGATGCAGCAGCGTTTCGTCGGGCTACGCCAGGCCGCTGGCCCCATGGATCTTTCCGGCAGTTTGCAAACCCTGCTCAAGCGCTATCCGGGCAGCGACTTGCTGGTCGCCAGAACGCAGGAGGAGTTGGCCGAGCACATCGATGGCTTATCCATGGTGATGCGTTGGTACGACGCGCACAGAGAGTTGCAGGAACAGGTGCAGAATAGCGGCCATGAATGGGTGGATCAGTTAGCGCATACCAATGCGCGTATCGACGCGATGGAACCGTTGATGTGCAGCTACGAATCCCTGAAAGAGGACGGGATTGTCCAGCAGGGACAGGCACTCCATACCAGTCGTGAACTTGCGGACCAGTTGGCGCGGGCCAACGCGCGTCTCGACACAATGGAACAGATTCTGCGTCGTCTGAACCAACCTTGGTGGCAGCGCCTGTGGAACCGACTCACCAGCAAGCCAGGAGGGCAATCATGAGTCAATTGTCAGTGGCCGTTCCCTGGAACCAGAGTCACTATATTCCCTGGCGTGGGTGCCATCCGATGTATCGTGCGCTGTTCGAGTCGATGCCCGAAGCAGTGAGCGTCAGCCTCTGGGACAACGTTGCCTTGCGGCATCAGTTGGAGCAGTCCGTGCAGGTTCGCCAGCGTTTGCTGGCGGGGTTGGCGAGCCAGCACCATAAACAGTGGCCCAAGCCCTACATGACTCACTTCGATCCTGAAAACCGCTTGCTGACGCAGGCGCTGCCGGGTCATATCGAGTTTTTTCATTCTATTGCGTTTCCCAGCCTGACCCGGCCCTTTGTCTTGCATTGCGAGTCGTTACGGGGGCTGTTTGCGCCGTGGGCTGCGTCGCCAGCTACTCTGCGCGAGCAATTGCCGCTTATTCGTGAGCATTACCGTGCATTGCTGGGAGGGCCATTGTGCCTGGGGGTTTTTTCTTCGCAGCCGAATACGCTCGCAGCGCTGAAGGATTTCCTGGGGTTGCCGAAGTTGGAGTCAAGGTTGTTCCACTCCCCTATCGGTTTGCCCGTTTCCACGGCCCAGGCTCGCAGCAGGCTTCCCGAGAAACCTGAGCTTGTTCATCCGCGATTTCTGTTCGTATCGGTTGCGGATCACGAAAGTGACTTTTTTATTGGCGGTGGACACCGTGTCCTGCGTTTCTGGAAGGCATTCTGCGCTGCCGGTCACAGCGGTTTGCTCAGCATGGCTTGCGAGCGCCCGGACGCCCAGGCCCTGGCGGCCTCGGGCGTGGATCTGGCATTTGTAGAACAGGAGACCGGTCGAAGCATCATTTGGGCCAGCCCTTCGCAGGTAGATATCGAGGCCTTGATGGCGGGTTCGCACGTTCTCCTGCAACCAGCCGATGTACCGTGTTTGTTCGATATGCTCCAAGCCATGAGCCTGGGGTGCGTCCCTGTCGTCGCCGCGCTTCGCGGGCTGGATCAGTATCTGCAGGACGGCCAGGACGGTTTGTGCATTGGTGTCGAGCCCGAAGTGCCGGAGCCATGGCTGTATCCCGTGCGCCAGGCGCACGAGGAAGCCTCACTTGTCGATGAGCTGCTGGCTCGTGTTCCGGGCTTGTTGCTGCCGCAGACTTACCTGGCGTTGCAGGCCTGTGGTCATCGCAAGGCTGTTACGCAGCATTCCGGGCCGGCGTTTGCCGAGACATTCTGGGCGCGGGTCCGTCAGCTTTACGCGGAACGCGTGATGACGTCCCCTTCTGCGAATGGTTCGATTACGCCGCTCATCGAGGGCGGGCTACTCGATGAGGCGGGCCTGACACGTGTATTCCGCCTGGACGCGCGCCCACGGTTGAGGATCAACACCGGGCTGCGCAGTGTCTGGTCCGTGGGCGGGTGTTTCGTGCTGATGGAAGGGAACTCCTCCTCGCAGCCTCCTGACTGGTCGATACTGGCCCAGTACACTCGGACTCAGGCACCATCCGTTGTATGGGCCAACAGCCTGCTTGAGCTGGCAGGAGCCTATCTGCCACAGGAGGGGAGGATCGACCAGCCCGAACCGTCGGCACTGGTGAAGATGCTGTCGAGATGGCTGATGCCTTTTCCCCGCCTGCATAGTCAATGCTCGCAATGGCTGCGTCGTTATCGTCGTGCGCAGCAGTCGCAAATGACCAGCCTCCCTCATCCGCAGGCCGCGGCAGAGCAGCCTCATCTGGTCGTGGAAGGCTTCCATGGTTACAACATCATCCGCTACGCAAAGCGCTTTCACGCCATCTTGCAAAGTGACGGCGCTTTCGAGCCCGAGCATCTGGGGACTTCGCGTTACAGCCGATACCACAGTGGTGTGGACTTGCAGGCTGTCGAGCAGTCGGTGATCGCCAATCTGGCCGCCGAGGCAGCGTGCGAGGCTCCTGAGAATCCATCGTCTGCGGCACACAGGAGTTGAACATGGCACCGTTCAATGCAAAGCCACCGGTTCATCTCTGGGTCTATAACCACTCCTTCTACGGTATCAGCGACCAGGTCGATTTTCTGGTGATGGCATTGCAGCAACAGGGTTATCCGGTCAGCGTCGGCAAGCGCCCCAGCGACAGTCGCTTGAACATCGTCATCGAGAACTTTTCCGAGAGCACCCGGGACACCCTCATCGATTTCTGTGAAGCGCGTGGCAAGCGCGTGGCCGTCATCATGACCGAACACCTCGACTTCGTGGACAATCAGATACTGATCCACGGCGACCCGCTCTGGAATAACAATGACTATATGCATCCGGCCGTGCAGGTGGCTCGTATCCAGCATCTGTTCGAGTGCCTGCCGCATATCTGTGCTTTTCTGATGTTGGGGGACCTTCCCCAACTGATCAACATGGACCGGTTGTTGCCTGGTGTACCTGTCCGTGCGATCGGTTTCCCTTCGCTACCGAAAGTCGCTCCCGATCCGGCCGTTTCCGCACAGAGCGATCTTTTGTTTACTGGAGCCGTTACCGATTATCGGGGTCGCATGCTCGACATGTTGCGCGGCGAAGGCTTCTCGATCGCTTGTCCGGAACGTTTCGTTTCCCGTGGCCAACGCGATGCCCTGAACCGCTCGGCCCGGTTGGTTCTCAATATTCCTCAGCGTCTGGATTGGCGCTGGTTGTCACTGATGCGTATTATCGCCGCCCTCAGGGTGGGGAAGGTGACGGTTTCCCTGGGCACGGCCGATACCTCGCAGATTGCCGCCTGCTGCCCTCAAATCAATCTGGAGCAACCCGACTGGCTCCAGGTTCTGCGTGATCATGTGGAAGGCACGGATGCTCTGTATGTCCGTATGCATGCAGAGTATGAGGCCATGGCGGCGAGGTTCATGCTGGAGCACCCTTTTCCGCATGATCTCTTCGATTACTGGCAAATGATTGATCGTGTGCCTTATTCCGGAAGTGGAGATGAAAGATGGACGCAGAGTTATCCACAATGAAGCGTACTGTCATACCTGCCACGGTGGTGGCTCCCGTATCCGAGGCACAGGAACAGGATTTGTTGATCTCCCTGCTGCTGCCGACCCGTGGTCGCCCGGAGTTGGTCGAGCGTTTTTTTGCGAGCGTGGTTGCCACGGCCGAGTGTCTGGCTGCAGTGGAGGTTATCCTTTGTGTGGACGAGGATGATCCCGGGAGTCACCATCTGCATTGCGATGCAGTGCATACGGTGCGGCTGATAGGCCCCAACCAGTCCATGGGTGCTTATAACACCGCTTGTCTGCGTGCCTCTCGCGGGCAGATCATCGTATTGGTCAACGATGACATGGTCATGCGTACTCCGGGCTGGGATCGGGAACTCAGGGCCTTGGACAAACGCTTCGCGGACCGGGTCTATCTCGGCTACTGCAACGACCTTTTGAAAAAGGGCGGTTTGGCCACGTTCCCCATTCTCTCGCGTACGACCTGCGAATTACTGGTCGACCCTTACCCGGCAGCCTATGCTGGCGCATTCATTGACTTTCATCTGTTCGATATCTTCAAGCGCATTCAGCATGAGGGTTTTGACCGCATTGTCTATCTGGACGACGTGATTTTTGAACATCTGCATTATCGGACGGGCAAGGCTGAGTTCGACGAAACCTACAGCAAACGTGGGCGCTTCAAGGATGATCCCATTTTTATCACCTTGAGCGACAATCGACGCGACGCCGCCAGGCGCGTCGTTCGTGCGTTACGCGGGGAGTCTGTGGGCGAGGCGGTTTTGAGTGGCGCGTCCGGGGAGGAGCCTGCGAAGGAGCGGGGGGCCGTGTTTTTCTACTTCAGGAAAATCTTTCTTGACCGGCAATTGCCGTTGCGTTGGCGCACCTATTTATGGATCTGGTTCACCCTGCGCCATTCGGCGGCACATGGTCTACTGAGACACTTTGTCAAAGGGTGAGCTTTTTGATTCCGTTACGAAACGGGTGCTGTGCACCTGTCGGGTTCAATGCTGGAGAAGCAATTGATGAGCAGTGACGAAACCAGACGTCTGTCCGAACCGGCGGAGCGCGATCTTTACTGGCAGTCGATCGAGATCGACAAGAGTGCCCACGCTACTCTCATGGGGCAAAAACCTGTCGTATTGTGGTTTACCGGGCTCTCCGCCGCGGGTAAAACCACCGTCGCCAACCTGGTGGAAAAACGTCTTCATGCGCTGGGAAGGCATAGTTATCTGCTCGATGGCGATAATGTACGCCAAGGGCTGAATGCCGATCTTGGATTCAGCGATGAGGACCGGGCGGAGAACATTCGCCGCGTTGCGCATGTCGCGAAATTGATGGTGGATGCGGGATTGATCACGTTGGTCTCGTTCATCTCGCCTTTTCGTGCCGAGCGGGTAATGGCTCGGGCTTTGTTCGAAGAGCACGAATTCTACGAGATATTCATCGACACGCCGTTGGCGGTTGCCGAGGAGCGTGATCCCAAGGGGCTGTACAAGAAGGCGCGAAGCGGCCAGCTCAAGAGTTTCACTGGCATCGATTCGGTCTACGAAGCGCCTGAAAGCCCTGACATCCGTATCGAAACAGTGCACATGAGTGCGCAGGAAGCGGCCACTCATGTGGTGGATTACCTGATTCGCCAGGGTTGCCTGTCTGTTGGGCAGGCTGTTTCCTAGCCCCTGTTGCGTACAGTCAGATACGAAAACGCCGCGATCAACGCGGCGTTTTCGTTCCAGAGGGAGTGTCGTGGGTTACACGTTGAAGCGGAAGTGCATCACATCACCGTCCTTGACGATGTACTCCTTGCCTTCCAGGCGCCATTTACCGGCTTCCTTGGTGCCCGCTTCGCCCTTGTACTGGATGAAGTCGTTGTAGGCGATCACTTCGGCACGGATGAAACCTTTTTCGAAGTCGGTATGGATCACGCCAGCGGCTTGTGGGGCGGTGGCGCCGACGCGCACGGTCCAGGCGCGGACTTCTTCGACACCGGCGGTGAAGTAGGTCTGCAGGTTGAGCATTTCGTAACCGGCGCGGATCACGCGGTTCAGACCAGGCTCTTCGAGGCCCAGGGCTTCGAGGAACATGTCTTTCTCTTCACCGTCGTCCAGCTCGGCGATTTCCGCTTCGATCTTGTTGCACACCGGTACCACGACTGCGCCTTCCTCGGCGGCAATGGCTTTCACCACGTCCAGCAGTGGGTTGTTTTCGAAGCCGTCTTCGGCAACGTTGGCGATGTACATCACCGGCTTGGTGGTCAGCAGGTGGAAGCCGCGGATCACGGCTTTCTCGTCCACGCTCATGTTCTTCATCAGGCTGCGTGCCGGCTTGCCTTCGGTGAAGTGGGTGATCAACTGCTCCAGCAGGCCTTTCTGGACCACGGCTTCCTTGTCGCCGCCCTTGGCGTTGCGCGCGACCTTCTGCAGTTGCTTCTCGCAGCTTTCGAGGTCGGCGAAGATCAGTTCCAGGTCGATGATCTCGATGTCGCGTTTCGGGTCGACGCTGTTGGCGACGTGAATCACGTTCTCGTCTTCGAAACAGCGGACCACGTGGGCGATGGCATCGGTTTCACGGATGTTGGCCAGGAACTTGTTGCCCAGGCCTTCGCCCTTCGAGGCACCGGCCACGAGGCCTGCGATGTCGACGAATTCCATGGTGGTCGGCAGGATGCGCTTGGGATTGACGATTTCGGCCAACGCCTGCAGGCGCGGATCCGGCATCGGCACGATGCCGCTGTTCGGCTCGATGGTGCAGAAGGGGAAGTTTTCCGCCGCGATGCCGGATTTGGTCAGGGCGTTGAACAGGGTGGATTTGCCGACGTTGGGCAAGCCGACGATGCCGCAGTTGAATCCCATAGTGTTTCCCCTCGGGTAAGAGTCAGGCCTTCTGGGTGTGCAGGTTTTTCATCGCGCGGTTCCATTCACCGGCGAGGATATCCGGCAGCACGCCGAGGGCAAAATCGATGCTGGCATCGAGTTTTTCCTGTTCGGCGCGTGGCGCACGACCCAGGACAAAATTTGAAACCATGCTTGCAACGCCCGGGTGGCCAATGCCGAGCCGCAAGCGGTGAAAGGTATTCTGATTGCCGAGCTGCGCGATGATGTCACGCAGACCGTTATGACCGCCGTGCCCGCCGCCTTGCTTGAGCTTGGCAATGCCGGGTGGCAGGTCGAGTTCGTCATGCGCCACGAGGATCTCTTCGGGTTTGATTCGGAAGAATCCAGCCAATGCCGAAACAGCCTGGCCGCTACGGTTCATGTAGGTGGTGGGAATCAGCAGACGAACATCCTGACCCTGGTGACTGAAGCGCCCGGTCAGGCCGAAATATTTGCGATCGGCCACGAGGTTGATGCCTTGTGCCGAGGCGATGCGCTCAACAAAAAGGGCCCCCGCGTTATGCCGGGTCTGTTCGTATTCGGTGCCTGGATTACCCAGGCCAACGATCAGTTTGATGGCAGTCACGACAGGGGCCCTTCTGTGGAATGGTGGATAACAACGCCGCAACTGGTGAAATCGGCGGTGAAAGTGGACGAAAAATGCTCATTTACCATGATGGTAACTTCGCATTCTCGCCCGCTTTCTCGCTACGTTCCAGTCCGCGATGTTTCCAGTCACTCCGGCGTCAGAGTGAAATTACTCTGCAGCGCCTTCTTCTGGTGCAACGCGTGGAGCGTGAACGTTGGCAACAGCCTTGTCGTCACCGTGAGCCAGAGCGACGAACTCAACGCCTTTCGGTGCTTTCAGGTCGGACAGGTGAATGATCGAACCGACTTCGGCGTTGGCCAGGTCGACTTCGATGAATTCAGGCAGGTCCTTGGCTTCGCAGGAAACTTCGATCTCGTTCACAACGTGGGAGATCTCGCCGCCTTTCTTCACTGGAGCAGCTTCGTTGATGAAGTGCACAGGAACGGTAGCGGTCAGTTTCTTGCCGGCAACAACGCGCACGAAGTCAGCGTGCAGGATGAACTGCTTGGCTGGGTGACGTTGCAGAGCCTTGACGATCACGTTTTGCTTGGTGCCACCGACGTTCAGTTCGATCACGTGGCTGAAAGCAGCCTCGTCTTCGAACAACTTGGCGATTTCTTTCGCCAGGATGGTGATGGACTCAGGAGCCTTGTCGCCACCGTATACAACGGCAGGAACCTGGCTGGCGAGACGACGCAGGCGGCGGCTCGCACCTTTCCCCAGGTCGTTACGCGCTTCGGCGTTCAGGGTAAAATTAGTCATGTTGTATCTCCAAAATAGCCATCTTCCGAGCACGTCTGCGACCGACGTGAGCGGTATGGGCAAAAAAGCCCCGCCCCAACATGAGTGTTGGGGCGGGGCGCTTTACGTCAACGAGGTGTTCGCGGGGCTTGGCCCTTAGCGGAACATCGCGCTGATCGATTCTTCATTGCTGATGCGGCGAACCGCTTCGGCGACCACCGGTGCGATATCCAGTTGGCGGATACGCGCACAGGCTTGTGCTGCTGCGGACAACGGGATGGTGTTGGTCACCACCAGTTCGTCCAGCACGGAATTTTCAATGTTCTCGATTGCCCGACCCGACAGCACAGGGTGTGTGCAGTAGGCAAAGACCTTGGCAGCGCCATGTTCCTTGAGGGCTTTCGCCGCGTGGTACAAGGTGCCGGCGGTGTCGACCATGTCGTCGACGAGAATGCAGGTGCGGCCTTCGACATCACCGATGATGTGCATCACTTCGGAGTGGTTGGCCTTCTCACGACGTTTGTCGATGATGCCCAGATCCACACCCAGCGACTTGGCAACAGCACGTGCACGCACGACGCCACCAATGTCCGGAGACACGATCATCAGATTTTCGAAACGCTGGTCTTCGATGTCATCCACCAGAACGGGGGAGCCGTAGATGTTATCTACAGGAATATCGAAGAAACCCTGGATCTGGTCGGCGTGCAGGTCAACCGTGAGTACACGATCGATGCCTACCACGGTGAGCATGTCAGCCACGACTTTCGCGCTGATAGCCACACGTGCGGAACGCGGACGGCGATCCTGACGGGCGTAACCAAAGTAAGGGATCACCGCAGTGATTCGGGTAGCTGAGGAACGGCGGAAGGCATCTGCCATCACGACGAGTTCCATCAGGTTATCGTTGGTCGGAGCGCAAGTCGGCTGAATGATGAAGACGTCTTTACCGCGGACGTTTTCATTGATCTCAGCGGTAATCTCGCCGTCGGAGAATTTTCCGACAGAGATGTCACCGAGTGGGATATGCAGCTGACGTACGACACGCCGAGCCAGATCGGGGTTGGCATTCCCCGTAAAGACCATCATCTTGGACACGCGCAGTACCTGAAGGCTGAGGGTAACCTGGATGAGTATTAGAAAATGGCAGGGGCGGCTGGATTCGAACCAACGCATGGCAGGATCAAAACCTGCTGCCTTACCGCTTGGCGACGCCCCTGTATCTGTTGCTACGAGTACTGGGTACTCGAATTCCTAGAGCAGACTTTGCAGCTTGCGATGCAACATCGAGACGTTGCTACCCTTTGCGACAAACCCTGTATGGGTCTCTGTAAGAAGGGCCGAGACTTTATCAGCTTCAGCTTTGCTTGGGAAGGCCCCAAACACACAACTTCCAGTTCCGGTCAATTTCGCTTCGGTAAATTTACCTAGCGAACTCAAGGCATTACGTACATCCGGATAACGCCTTGCAACAACCGGCAAGCAGTCATTTCGACTGTTTCCCTCGGGAACGGGGCGCACTTTAATGGGCGCGGAGTCACGTGTCAACAGCGGATCCGAAAAAATTTCTGCTGTACTTACAGAGACTTGCGGGACCAGCACGACATACCACGGTTCCTCCGGGTCGACCGGAGTGAGTTTTTCCCCGACACCCTCGGCAAAAGCCGCGTGGCCGCGGACGAAAACCGGCACGTCGGCACCCAGGCTCAGGCCCAGGGTCGCCAGGCGATCCTCGTCCCAGTTCAGTTGCCAGAGGTGGTTCAGGCCGAGCAGGGTGGTCGCGGCATTCGAGCTGCCACCGCCGATGCCGCCGCCGATGGGCAGGACCTTGTCGATCCAGATGTCCGCGCCGAGCGTCGATGCGGACTGTTCCTGAAGTTTTTTGGCGGCGCGTACGATCAGGTTACTGTCGTGGGGGACGCCTTCGAACGCGGTGTGCAGGTGAATCACGCCGTCATCGCGCAGGGCGAAGCGCAATTCGTCGCCATAATCGAGAAATTGAAACAGCGTCTGCAATTCGTGATAACCGTCGGCTCGGCGACCGAGGATATGCAGCATCAGGTTCAGCTTGGCCGGCGAGGGCAAGGTCAGTGTGCTGGCGCTCATGTCATTGACCCAGCCGGCGTGGCTGCCATTCCTTGATCACCAGGGTGACGTCGAGATCCTGCCCATGCAGCTTCAAGCGCTCGGGCAGCCAGTAGCCGTTCTGTTCGGTATAGCTCAGGTATTCGACCTGCCAGCCATCCTGCTCCAGGGTGGCGAGCCGGCTGTCGTTGTCCAGGCCCAGGCGGCTTTTGCTGTCGGGCGCGGGCAGGCCGCGAACCCACCAGACCAGATGGGAGACCGGCAGTTTCCAGCCCAGTTGCTCTTCCAGCAGGGCTTCGGGGCTCTGCGCTTCGTAGCGGCCCTGATTGGCGACTTCCAGCGACACCTGGCCAGGACGCCCGGTCAGACGTGCGGCACCCCGACCCAGCGGGCCGGAGAGGCGGATGTCGTAATAGTCCTGGCGCTGCAGCCAGAACAGGGTGCCGCTACCGGAATCCTTGGGCGCGCGGATGCCAACCTTGCCGTTGATCTGCCAGCCGTCGAGGCTGCTCAACTGCTGTTTGTGGCTGGCCCATTGGGCCGGGTCGCCGTGGCCCTCGACGGACTCACGGGCGCCGAAGCCCGCACAACCGGCGAGCAGGGCGATCAGGCTGAAAACAACGAGGTGGCGCAGGAACATAAGCTTACAGAGTCTCGGAACCGGTCAGGCGTTTGATGGTGCTACGCAGGAGGGGGCTGTCGGGTTGATCCTTGAGGAACTTGCCCCAGATTTTTCGGGCTTCGCCCTGTTTGCCGTTGGCCCACAGGACTTCGCCCAGGTGCGCCGCAACCTCCTGGTCGGGGAAACGCTCCAGGGCCTGACGCAGCAGGCGCTCGGCCTCGTCGAGGTTGCCCAGGCGGAAATTGACCCAGCCGAGGCTGTCGAGCACGGCGGGGTCATCCGGGTTCAACTGGTGGGCTTTTTCAATCAGTTCCTTGGCTTCGGCATAACGGGTCGTACGATCCGACAGCGTGTAGCCCAGGGCGTTGAGTGCCATGGCGTTGTCCGGATCGCGCTTGAGAATCGCCCGCAGATCCTTTTCCATCTGCGCCAGATCGTTGCGTTTCTCCGCTTGCATGGCGCGGGTATAGAGCAGATTGAGATCGTCCGGATACTGCAACAGGGCCTGTTGCAGCACTTTCCAGGCTTGCTCGCCCTGATTGTTGGCGGAGAAGATCTCGGCCTCGATCAGGTACAGCTGAATCGCGTAGTCCGGCTGTTCATCACGGGCGGCAGCGAGGCGTTTCGAGGCCTCGGCCCCCCGTCCGCTGGTGACCAGGATGTCGGTCTGGCGCAGTTGGGCCGGCAGGTAGTCATTGCCTGCGCCGACCTGTTCGTATTCTTCCAGGGCGCCCTGCGGGTCGTTCTTCTCCTCGGCGATGCGTCCCAGGTTCAGATGGGCCGAGTCGACGTGGCTGTCACGGGCGATCAGTTCCTCGAGATAACCCTTGGCCTCGTCCCAGGCCTTGGCTTCCAGGCAGACCAGTGCCAGAGAGAAACGCAGCTCGTCGTCTTCCGGATATTGCTGCACCAGGTTGGAAAACTGCACCTTGGCATCGTCCATGCGGTCCTGTTCGACCAGCATGCGCGCATAGGTCAGGCGCAGGCGCTTGTCATCCGGGTACTTCTTGATGCTTTTTTCCAGCAGCGGAATCGCTTCCTTGCCGCGATTGAGGTTTTGCAGCAGGCGGGCACGCAGTAGCAGGGGCGCGATTTCGCCATCTTCCGGAGGGTTGTTCTCCAGCAGCGTCAGGGCGCCCTGGTTGTCACCGTCCTGTTGCAGCAGCAGGGCCTTGCCGAAAATCAGCTGGCTGTTCTTCGGGTGACGGGCCAGCAGCCGGTCGAAACTTTTCATCAGACCGTTGCGGGTGTCCTGGTCGGTATCGGCCGCCGACAGGGCGAGGAAGTCGAAATGGGTATCGCCCTTGCCTTGCAGGACTTTCTCCATGTAGACCATGGAGTCGTCATAACGCCCGCTGCGCGCCAGCTGGATCGCGGCGGCACGCTGGGCTTCCAGGTCGTCCGGGGCGTTTTTCGCCCAGATCAGCGAGGTATCGAGGGCCGCCTGGTCGGCGCCCAGGTATTCGGCGATGCGGAAGGCCCGCTCGGAAATGCCCGGGTCCTGGGTGTTGATCGCCTGGGTGACGTAGTTATCCAGAGCGATATCGAAGCGATTTCGCTGGCCGGCCAGCTCCGCGCTCAGCAGGCTGAAGACCGTGTCTTCACTGAAGGAGCCGTAGACCTTGGGCTTTTCCGGGGCCGCCGTGGTTTCCTCGGCCGGTGACGTATGGCCCGGCGACACGGGAGCCAAGGCCTGGCAGCCGCTGAGGAAGACAAAAGCAAGAAGCAACGCGGACGATCTATTCATATAGGAGAAGGGCAACTAACCTGCGGTCGGGCCATCATGACACAAGCGGTGGGCAGAACCATACCCGAGACCGCTCACCGGGGGCATTAATAGCAATGTTCCACTATGACAATAGTCGGCGGTGGTTGTTCTGAACCGGGTGAAGTAGGACAATTGTCGGCTTCTCGACATCATCAGCGACCTTGAATGGCCTTCCTCGCACTCGGCATCAACCACAAGACGGCCTCCGTAGACGTGCGCGAGCGCGTGGCGTTCACTCCCGAGCAATTGGTGGAGGCGCTGCAGCAGCTCTGCCGTCTGACCGACAGCCGGGAAGCCGCAATCCTCTCCACCTGCAATCGCAGTGAACTGTATATAGAGCAGGATCACCTGGCGGCGGACACGGTACTGCGCTGGCTTGCCGATTATCATCACTTGAGTCTGGATGAACTGCGCGCCAGTGCCTATGTGCATGAAGATGATGCGGCCGTTCGTCACATGATGCGTGTGGCTTCCGGGCTGGATTCGCTGGTGCTGGGCGAACCGCAGATTCTCGGCCAGATGAAGTCGGCCTATGCCGTGGCGCGCGAAGCCGGCACCGTCGGGCCGTTGCTCGGCCGCCTGTTCCAGGCCACCTTCAGCGCCGCCAAGCAGGTGCGCACCGATACCGCGATTGGCGAGAACCCGGTCTCGGTGGCGTTTGCCGCCGTCAGCCTGGCGAAACAGATTTTCAGCGACCTGCAGCGTAGCAGCGCCTTGCTGATCGGTGCCGGCGAAACCATCACGCTGGTCGCCCGTCACCTGCACGAGCAGGGCGTGCAGCGTATCGTGGTTGCCAACCGGACCTTGGAGCGAGCCAAGATCCTCGCCGAGGAGTTCGGTGCCCACGCGGTGTTGCTGGCCGACATTCCCCAGGAGCTGGTACACAGCGACATCGTGATCAGCTCGACCGCCAGCCAACTGCCGATTCTCGGCAAGGGTGCGGTTGAAAGCGCCCTGAAGCTGCGCAAACACAAGCCGATCTTCATGGTCGATATCGCCGTTCCACGCGATATCGAACCGGAAGTCGGCGAGTTGGACGACGTTTACCTCTATAGCGTCGACGATCTTCACGAAGTGGTCGCCGAGAACCTCAAGAGTCGCCAGGGCGCCGCGCAAGCCGCCGAAGAGCTGGTGAGCAGTGGCGTTGCCGATTTCATGGCACGCCTGCGCGAGCTGGCCGCCGTGGATGTGTTGCGCGCCTACCGCCAGCAGAGCGAACGCCTGCGTGACGAAGAATTGCAAAAGGCCCAGCGTCTGCTGGCCAACGGCAACAGCGCCGAGGAGGTGCTGATGCAACTGGCCCGTGGCCTGACCAACAAATTGATGCATGCGCCCAGTGTGCAACTGAAGAAGTTGTCCGCCGAAGGCCGTCTCGATGCGCTGGCCATGGCGCAGGAACTCTTTGCCCTCGGTGAGGGCTCATCGGATAGCTTTTCGGATAAAAAACCGCAATGAAAGCGTCACTGCTGAAAAAACTGGACATCCTCCAGGACCGTTTCGAGGAACTGACCGCCTTGCTGGGCGATGGCGAAGTCATTTCCGACCAGGCCAAGTTCCGGGCCTACTCCAAGGAATACGCCGAGGTCGAACCGATCGTCGCCGCCTATCTACAGGTGTTGAAGGTTCAGTCGGACCTTGAAGGCGCCCAGGCGCTGCTCAAGGACAGCGACCCGGACATGCGCGAGATGGCGGTCGAGGAAGCCCGTGAAGCCAAGGAGCAACTGGTCGAGCTGGAGTCCACTCTGCAGCGCATGCTGTTGCCCAAGGATCCCAATGATGGGCGCAACGTGTTCCTCGAAATCCGTGCCGGGACCGGCGGCGACGAGGCGGCGATCTTCTCCGGCGACCTGTTCCGCATGTACTCGCGTTATGCCGAGAAACGTGGCTGGCGGGTGGAGATTCTCTCGGAAAGCGAGGGCGAGCATGGCGGTTATAAGGAAGTCATCGCCCGGGTCGAGGGCGAGAGCGTCTATGGCAAGCTGAAGTTCGAATCGGGCGCCCATCGCGTCCAGCGCGTACCGGCCACCGAATCCCAGGGCCGTATCCACACCTCGGCCTGCACCGTGGCCGTGTTGCCCGAGCCGGACGAACAGGAAGCCATCGAGATCAACCCGGCGGACCTGCGCATCGACACCTATCGTTCCTCGGGTGCGGGCGGGCAGCACGTGAACAAGACCGATTCGGCGATCCGCATTACCCACATTCCTTCCGGGATCGTGGTCGAGTGCCAGGAAGAGCGCTCCCAGCACAAGAATCGGGCGCGGGCCATGTCCTGGCTGTCGGCCAAGCTCAACGACCAGCAGACCAGCGCTGCGGCCAACGCGATTGCCAGTGAGCGCAAGCTGCTGGTGGGCTCGGGCGATCGTTCCGAGCGTATCCGTACCTACAACTTCCCGCAGGGCCGGGTCACCGACCATCGCGTCAACCTGACCCTGTACTCCCTTGACGAAATCATGGCAGGTGGTGTTGAAGCGGTGATCGAACCGCTGCTGGCCGAATACCAGGCCGATCAACTGGCGGCACTGGGGGATTGAATGACTATTATTGCCAGCCTGCTGCGCGCCGCTGAACTGCCTGACTCACCCTCCGCGCGTCTGGACGCCGAGTTGCTGCTGGCGGCAGCCCTGGGCAAATCCCGCAGTTACCTGCACACCTGGCCGGAAAAGATCGTCAGCAGCGAAGACGCGCTGACCTTCGCCGACTTCCTTCAGCGTCGTCGTGGTGGTGAGCCGGTGGCCTACATCCTCGGTCAGCAGGGCTTCTGGAAGCTCGACCTGGAAGTCGCCCCCCATACCCTGATTCCCCGGCCGGATACCGAACTGCTGGTGGAGGCCGCCCTCGAGCTGCTGCCGACCAGCCCGGTGAAGGTGCTCGATCTTGGCACCGGCACCGGTGCGATCGCCCTGGCCCTGGCCAACGAACATCCGGGCTGGCAGGTCACCGCAGTGGATCGCGTGCCCGAGGCAGTGGCTCTGGCCGAGCGCAATCGCCAGCGTCTGGGCCTGGACAATGCCACGGTGCTGCACAGCCACTGGTTCAGTGCCCTGCAAGGCCAGCGTTTTCAACTGATCATCAGTAACCCGCCGTATATCGCCGCAGCCGACCCGCATCTGGTTCAGGGCGATGTCCGCTTCGAACCGGCCAGTGCCCTGGTTGCCGGTGCCGACGGTCTCGATGACCTGCGCACGATCATCGCCCAGGCAGCTGCGCATCTGGACACCGGTGGCTGGTTGCTGCTCGAGCACGGCTACGACCAGGCCGAGGCGGTGCGCGAGCTGCTGGCGGCGCAAGGTTTCAGCGAAGTGCACAGCCGCACCGACCTGGGCGGCCATCAACGTATCAGCCTGGGGCGGCTATCGTGCTGAATGATCAGGAGCTGTTGCGCTATAGCCGGCAGATCCTGTTGCGGCAGGTCGATATCGACGGCCAGTTGCGTCTGAAACACAGTCGGGTGCTGATCGTCGGTCTTGGTGGTCTCGGGGCCCCGGTCGCCCTGTACCTGGCTGCTGCGGGTGTTGGTGAGTTGCACCTGGCGGATTTCGACAGTGTCGACCTGACCAACCTGCAGCGCCAGATCATCCACGAGACCGACAGCGTCGGCTCGACCAAGGTCGATTCGGCTCTGCGCCGGCTGACGGCGCTCAACCCCGAAGTGGGCCTGGTCGCTCACCGCCAGGCTCTCGATGCAGACAGCCTGGGCCTGGCCGTCGCAGGCGTCGACCTGGTGCTCGACTGTTCTGACAACTTTGCCACCCGCGAAGCCGTCAACGCCGCCAGCGTAGCCGCCGGCAAGCCATTGGTCAGCGGCGCGGCGATTCGTCTCGAGGGCCAACTGTCTGTGTTCGACCCGCGACGTGCCGAGAGCCCGTGCTATCACTGCCTGTACGGCCATGGCAGCGAAGCCGAACTGACGTGCAGCGAGGCTGGGGTGATCGGCCCGTTGGTAGGCCTGATCGGCAGCCTGCAGGCCCTGGAAGCGTTGAAATTGCTCGCCGGTTTTGGCGAACCGCTGGTGGGGCGTCTGTTGCTGGTCGATGCCCTGGGCACGAAATTCCGCGAGCTGCGGGTCAAGCGCGACCCGCAGTGCGCAGTTTGTGGCAACCGCCATGAGTGAGGCACCGATCGGGGTATTCGACTCCGGTGTTGGCGGCCTGTCGGTGCTCAATGAAATACATGCCTTGCTGCCCAACGAATCGCTGTTGTATGTCGCCGATTGCGGGCATATCCCCTATGGCGAAAAGAGCCCGGACTACATTCGCCAACGCTGTGAGGTGATTGCCGACTTCCTGCGCGGGCAGGGGGCCAAAGCGCTGGTGATTGCCTGCAATACCGCGACCGTTGCCGGTGTCGCCGACCTGCGTCAGCGTTATCCGGACTGGCCGCTGGTGGGCATGGAACCGGCGGTCAAACCGGCCGCTGCCGCCACCCGCAGCGGAGTGGTCGGGGTGTTGGCCACCACCGGCACGCTGCAGAGCGCCAAGTTCGCTGCCTTGCTCGACCGTTTTGCCAGCGATGTGAGGGTGGTCACCCAGCCGTGTCCGGGCCTGGTGGAGATGATCGAGGCGGGCGACTTGCACAGCGCGGCCCTGCGCCAATTATTGGAAGGCTATGTCGAACCCTTGCTGGCAGCCGGTTGCGACACGATCATCCTCGGCTGCACCCACTATCCGTTCCTCAAGCCGTTGCTGCAGCAGATGATTCCCGCTTCCATCAGCTTGATCGACACCGGTGCCGCCGTTGCGCGGCAGCTCCAGCGCCTGCTGGATGCCCGCGACCTGCTGTCTGGGGGAGCTGCGCGTGAGGCGCGGTTCTGGACCAGTGCCGAGCCCCGTCACCTTGAAAAAATCCTGCCCCTGTTATGGAGCAAGCCTGGCGGCGTGGACCGCTTCACGCGCTAGGCCGCTGCGCTCAGCCCTCGAAACGCCCGAGCAACGGCTGTGGCCGCGCCGCCGGTTTGGCCAGCAGCAGTTGCGCGGTGCCCAGCGCGCGCTCGAGAAAACCGCCTTCGCAGTAACACAGGTAGAACTCCCACAAACGCCGAAAATGCTCGTCGTAGCCCAATTCGCCGATGCGGGCATTGGCCCGTTGGAAGTTTTCGTGCCACAGGCGCAGGGTGCGCGCATAGTGCAGACCGAAGTCCTCCATGTGCAGCAGGTTCATGTCGGTGTGTTGGCCGACGACATCGAGCAGTTTCTGCACACTGGGCAATGCACCGCCCGGAAAGATATAGCGCTGGATGAAATCGACGCTATTCCTGGCCTGTTCATAGCGTTGCTCGCGGATGGTGATGGACTGCAGCAGCATCAGCCCATCGTCCTTGAGCAGGTGGGCACATTGCTGGAAGTAGCCGGGCAGGAAGCGATGGCCGACGGCTTCGATCATTTCGATGGAGACCAGCTTGTCGTACTGCCCGGTGAGATCCCGGTAGTCTTCGAGCAGCAGGGTCACCCGGTCCTGCAGACCCAGCGCCTCGACACGCTGGCGGGTATAGGCCAGTTGCTCACGTGACAGCGTGGTCGTGGTGACCTTGCAGCCGTAGTGCTGGGCGGCATGGATGGCCATGCTGCCCCAGCCGGTGCCGATCTCCAGCAGGTGGTCGTCCGGTTTCAGTGCGAGTTTCTGGCAGATCCGCTCCAGCTTGTTCAACTGGGCCTGTTCCAGGCTGTCTTCGGGGCTGAGGAACTGCGCCGCCGAGTACATCATGGTCGGGTCGAGAAACTGCTCGAACAGCTCGTTGCCCAGGTCATAATGAGCCGCGATGTTTTTGCGTGAGCCTTCGCGGGTATTGCGATTGAGCCAGTGCAAGGCCTGGACGAAGGGCCGGCCGAGGCGAGCCAGACCGCCTTCCATGGCATCGAGCACGTCCAGGTTGCTGACGAACACACGGACCACTGCGGTCAGGTCCGGGCTGGTCCAGTAACCGTGTATGAACGCCTCGCCGGCACCGATCGAACCGTTGCCGGCCACCAGGCCCCAAGTCGCCGGGTCCTGGATGTGAATTTCTCCCAGCAGGCCGGTGCCGGGTGTGCCGAACAGTTGCTGCTCGCCGTCTTCGACCAGCAGCAATTGACCGTGGCGCAGCGAACGCAGTTGACGCAGCACTCCCCGACGCAGCAGGCCGGTGCTCAGGTGGTTGGCGCTAAACAGAGTGCTCCTGTTCACCAGGCTAGAACTTTTCATGGTGCTGCTCCTTGTTATGCGCGGTAGCAATGCCGAAGGCGCCATCGGCAGCCTGGTGGGAGAAAATGGGCGTTCGTTTGAGCAGCAGGCGCAGGGCCTGCCAGTAGATCGACAGGCAGGTCTTGGCGCTCATCCAGGGGAAGTGCCAGAGGTAGCGGTGCAGGCTGGCGCGGCTCAGGGCCTGGCGTTGCAGGTCGAGCGTGGCATCGAAGAGTTTCAGTTCGCCCTGCCAGTCGGCCATGTGTACGCCGAGCCGTTCGCCGGGCTGGCTGAAGCTCATGCGGTATTGCAGGTCGCGGGGTAAAAACGGCGAAACATGGAACGACTTGGCGGCCGTGACATGCTGATGGCCCTCGCCGTTGGCAGCGAGCACATAGTGGTAGCGCTCGCCCCAGGGCGTATTGGTCACCTCACAGAGAATCGCCGCCAGGCGGTCGTCACTGTCGAAGCAATAGAAGAAGCTCACCGGGTTGAACGACAACCCCCAACTGCGTGCCTGGGTCAGCAGGCGCACGGCACCTTGCGGCGCCTCGCCGAGGGCCAGGGCGACCTGTTGGCGCACCGCATCGATCAGCGGCATGCCCTGGCGTGTCCAGGCGCGCAGGTAATCGGTCTCGCGCCAGGCAAAGGGCGCGAAGCGGCTGTGGCCGGCCAGTGGCGACAGGCCGAGGACGCTGTCCCGTTCATCGAGGTCCAGATACAGCAGGCCGATCCGGTAACGGAACGCATGACGCCGCGGCGCAAAGCGTCGATGACTGATCCAGCCGCTGTACAGGGCGCTGTTCACAATTGTTCCCCAAAGGCACCGGCTACCCGCAGGGCGCTGTTCACGCCATCTTCGTGGAAACCGTTGGCCCAGTAGGCCCCGCAGTAATAGGTATGCTGATTGCCATACAACTCCTCCCAACGTTGTTGTGCGGCGATGGCGGCCAGGTTGTATTGCGGGTGGGCGTAGGTGTAGCGGGCCAGAACCTTGCGCGGGTCGATCTCGGCGCTCTGGTTGAGGCTGACGCAGAAGGTGGTGTCACTGGCGATGCCCTGGAGGATGTTCATGTTGTAGGTCACCGCCGCCTGGCGCTGTCCGCCTAGGCGATAGTTCCAACTGGCCCAGGCCAGCTCTCGGTCCGGCAGCAGTCGGGTATCGGTGTGCAGCACCACTTCGTTGTCGGCGTAATGCAGGGCGCCGAGGATCTGTCGTTCGGCGTCGCTCGGTTCGGCCAGCAGCTTGAGCGCCTGGTCGCTGTGGCAGGCGAATATCACCTTGTCGAAGCGTTCGCTGCCGCTGGCGCTGTGGATCAGTACGCCCTGGTCGTCGCGTTCGACTCGGCTCACCGGGCAATTCAAGCGGATGTGCTGGCGAAAGCTGGCCGTCAGCGGCTCCACGTAGCGGCTCGAACCGCCTTCGATCACTCGCCATTGTGGACGGTCGCTGACCGACAGCAGGCCGTGGTTCTTGAAGAAGCGGACGAAGAATTGCAGGGGGAAACCGAGCATGTCCGTCAATGACATCGACCAGATCGCCGCGCCCATCGGCACAATGTAGTGCTGGATGAAGCGCTCGCCGTAGCGGCCATCGCGCAGGTAGGCGCCGAGGGTGGTGTCGGCGGCGATGCGCTGCTGCTCGAGGTCGTCGATGGCCTGGCGGTTGAAACGCAGGATATCGCGCAACATGCCCCAAAAAGCCGGCGACAGCAGGTTGCTGCGCTGGGCGAACAGGCTGTTGAGTGTGTTGCCGTTGTATTCCAGTCGGGTGGCCGGATCATGCACCGAAAAACTCATCTCGGTGGGTTTGTGGCTGACCCCGAGCTGGCCAAGCAGACGAATGAAGTTCGGGTAGGTCCAGTCGTTGAAAACGATGAACCCGGTGTCGATCGCATGGCTCTGGCCATTGACCGTGACGTCGACGGTGTGGGTATGACCGCCGATCCAGTCGGCCGCTTCGAAGAGTGTGATCGAGTGCTGGCGGTTGAGCAGGTAGGCGCAGGTCAGTCCGGAGATGCCGCTGCCGATCAGGGCGACTTTCATGAGCGCTCCTCGTTCTGCTGGCCATTACGCGCCATGCGCTTGCCGATCGCCAGTTGCAGGCGCCGGGGCAGCCAAGACAACGGCCAGAGCCCGGCCATGAACAGCGCCGGAAAGGCGATTTCCAGTGGTCGTTTTGGCAGCCGTTCACAGATATGTTCGGCGGCCTTTTCGGCCGGCCAGCTCAGCGGCATGGGAAAGTCGTTTTTGCGGGTCAGCGGCGTATCGACGAAACCGGGGCTGACGACAGTGACGGCGATATCCTCGTGGGCCAGGTCGATACGCAGCGATTCGAACAGATAGCGCATGCCGGCTTTCGAGGCGCCGTAGGCTTCGGCGCGCGGCAAGGGCAGGAAGGTCACGGCGCTGGCGATGCCCACCAGATGCGGTCGGATTCCGGCTCGCAGCAGCGGCAGGGCGGTCTCGATGCAGTAGCTGCTGGCAAGCAGGTTGGTGCGCACCACCCGTTCGACGACGGCGGCGTCGAACTCTCGGGCATCGACGTATTCGCAGGTACCGGCATTGAGAATCACGCTGTCGAGCGCGCCCCAGGCCTGGCGGATACGTTCACCGATCTCGCGTACCTGTTGGCTGTCGGTCAGGTCACCCGGGACCGCCAGGACCTGGCCCGGATAACGTTCGGCGAGGGCTTCGAGGGCTTCGCTGTTACGCGCACTGACGGCCAGTTGGGCGCCGCCCTTGAGCAGCACTTCGGCCATGGCCGCACCGATACCACTGCTGGCACCGGTCAGCCAGATCCTGCGGGGGGATTTCGTACTCATGCCATTCTCCTTTTCAGCCATGCAGTGGCCCAGCCCAGTACCGGCAGGTGGTCGTAGAGCAGGGCTCCGGCATCGAAATAGTCGCGATGGCGGTAGACCTTGTTGAGCCAGAGCAGATGCGAACAGCCCTCGACATGAATCGGCTGACCCTTGGCGAGGCGGGGGTGGCGATAGCTCATGGTCCAGCGCAGGTAGCCTTCGCCTTCGCGAACCTGGTCGAAACCGTGGAAGTCGAACCCCAGCTCACTGACATTGCTGTAAAGGTCGGCGAAATAATTGCGCAACGCCGGCAGGCCGTGGACCTGGTGCAGCGGGTCGGTGAACTGCACGTCCTCGCTGTAGAGTTCGTCGAGCAGCGCCAGGTTGTTCTTGTCCAGCTCGCAAAAGCGCCGGGCGAAGTCACACAGGAATTCACTCATGCGGGCCTCCGGGGCCGAGGCGTGGCGCCAGGCTCTTGAAGGCGGCCAGGGCACGTTCGCGGCTACTGGCCAGATCGACGATCGGCTGGGGGTAGTCGGCAACGCCGAACAGGCCGCCAAGCGCTGCGGGGTTATGCACGTCCTTCTTGTTCAACGCCGCCAGCTCCGGCAACCAGTGCTTGATGAACAGGCCTTCGCTGTCGAATTTTTCCGACTGACTGATCGGGTTGAAGATACGGAAGTAGGGCGCCGAATCGGTGCCGGTGGAGGAACTCCATTGCCAGCCGCCGTTGTTGGCCGCTAGGTCGCCGTCCATCAGGTGGCGCATGAAGAAGCGCTCGCCTTCGCGCCAGTCGATCAACAGGTTCTTGGTCAGGAACATCGCCACCACCATGCGCAGGCGGTTATGCATCCAGCCGGTGGCGAGCAGTTGGCGCATTGCCGCATCGATGATCGGCAGGCCGGTGCGGCCTTGCTGCCAGGCTTCCAGATCGCGCGGGGCGTTGCGCCAGGCGACGGCTTCGGTCTCCGGGCGGAACGCGCGATGCCGCGAAACCCGTGGGTAGCCCACCAGGATATGTTTGTAGAACTCGCGCCAGAGCAACTCGTTGATCCAGGTGACGGCGCCGACGTTGCCGCTGTCGAACTCGCCCTGGTTGCTTTGCAGTGCCGCATGCAGGCATTGGCGCGGCGACACCACACCTGCGGCGAGGTAGGTGGAAAGCTGGCTGGTACCTGGCTTGGCCGGGAAGTCCCGTTCGCTCTGGTAGTAGTCGATCTGCTGGTCGGCAAAGCTTTCCAGGCGTCGCCGGGCTTCTTTTTCACCGGCAGGCCAGCGGTCTCGCAGGGACTGGGTGGGGCTGGCAAAGCCGTCGACCGCGCTGGGAATCGGGTCGCTGCTCAGCGGTAGCGGCGCTTGAATGGCAGGCGCCGCGACCAAGGCTGGCAAGGCTCCGTGCAGGCGGCTGTAGCAGACCTTGCGGAACTGACTGAAGACCTGGAAGTAGCCGCCGGTGCGGGTCAGCACGCTGCCGGGACGGAAGAACAACTGATCGAGGTGGCTGTGGAAATCGACCCCGTGGCTTTCGAGGGCCTTGGCCACGGCCTGGTCGCGACGGGTTTCGTGCACGCCGTATTCTTCGTTGACGTGCACGGCGTCGATGGCGAGGGTCTGGCACAGGTCGAGCAGCACGGCAGGGGCCTGATCCCAGGTGTCCGCCTGGCGAATCAATAGCGGGATGTTCAGTTCGGCCAGTGTCTGGCTCAGCTCGCGCAGGTTGCGCAGCCAGAAGTCGATCTTGCACGGTGCATCGTCGTGGGCCAGCCACTGCCCGGGAGTAAGCAGGAACATCGCCACTGTCGGTCCACTGCGGGCGGCGGCGCTGAGTGCGGTGTTGTCATGCAGGCGCAAGTCGGTGCGCAGCCAGAACAATTGCATAGTCATTCCTTGGGGCCAGGGCGCGTCAGAGCAGGCCAAGCCGGGTCAGGCTCTGGCAGGCCGACAACGGATCCTGGACGAGGCTCAGTCCGGGGAACTCGTCGGTACAGGCCTGCAGCTCGGCTGCATGAATGCACACCGAAGCGCCGGCGATCAGTACGGGGTGTTCGATGCCGCTCAGTAGCTTGGGCAGGGCCGTCAGGTTCAGGGTCTTGCTGGAGTAGAGGAGCAGTGCGCGCGCCTTGAGGTGTTCGAGGGCCAGGGCCAGTTCGCCGGGCGGCAGCGGCCAGTCGAAGACTTCCACCGGACAATCGGCGCTGCTGGCCAGCCAGGCGGTCAGCCACAGGTGCGGTTCGAGCGGCAGGTCTGACTGATTGACCAGCAACAGAGGCGCGCCCTTGAGTTGGCGGTTGTTGTGATAGATCCGCGCGCCCAGCTTGCTGCGCAGCCAGGAATAGAAGAACGTCCGCTCCATCTGTCCGCCGAACTGACCTTGCCAGCGTTGCTCAAGTTCGGCCAGCAGGGGGATGAGCAACTGCTCGCAGACGGTACGCGGTGGGTACAGCGACATCGCCTGGTTGAAGCGGTCGTCGACCTGGCGCTCGTCCAGGCGGCCAATGGCCTGGACCAGGTCATGGTGCAAGCGATGCCAGTCGTTTTCCGGCGCTTCGGCAGGGGGCTGAGGGGCGTCGAGCAACTGTTTGACCTGCCGTACCGCCACCCCGCGATTCAACCAGGTCAGGATCGCCTGGATACGCTGCACATGCTCGGCGGAGAAGAGCCGGTGGCCCTTGGCCGTGCGATGCGGCACGATCAGGCCATAACGGCGCTCCCATGCGCGCAAGGTGACCGCATTGACCCCGGTCTGTCGGGCCACTTCGCGAATCGGCAACCAGCCGGCGGCCAGCGCATTGACATAATCGGGATGGGATTCATCGTCTTCGGGGAGCGGTTTGGGCATGATCAGATCGAGTTTCGCAGGCTGAGGTTTTCCGGATGGGGTTGCAGGTAGACCTGCAGTCCCACGTAGGGATCGGGGTATTGGCGAAAGTGGTGCTTGAGCAGAGTCAGCGGTACCACCAGCGGAACGATGCCTTGACGGTACTGGCCGATCAACTGCTGCATTTCCTCTTTGTCTTCGCTGCTGATGGATTGCTTCAGGTAGCCGCTGAGGTGCTGCAGGACATTTGTGTGGGTGCGACGGGTGGCACATTTTTTCAGGGCGCTCATCAGCTCGCTGAAATAGCGCGGGCCGATCTCGTGTGCATCCGCCTTGCCCATGCTGCCCAGCAGATGGCCCAGCACCTTGTATTGCACCGGGTTGTGGGCCATCAGCAGATATTTGTAGCGCGAGTGGAAGTCGGTGAGAGTGCGGCGGGTAAGGCCGTTGGCAAGCAATTGCTGCCAGTCGGCGTAAGCCAACACCCGGGTCAGGAAGTTTTCACGCAGTACCGGGTCATTCAGGCGCCCCTCTTCCTCAACCGGCAGATCAGGTTGCAAAGAGCAGAAGGCGGCGGCGAACAGGCCACGTCCGGCATGTTCGGCGGGGCGTCCACGGTCCTGATAGACCTTGACCCGTTCCAGTCCGCAGGAGGGTGATTTCTGCATGAAGATGTAGCCGCAGATATCCGTCAGTTCGCCCGCCATGCGCGTGCCGTAGTCGGCCAGCGCCTGGCTGACGTCATGCTCCGCATGCACGGTGCCCACCGCCCTGGGCTGCTGTGGATCCCCCACCAGGCGGATCGGTTCGCGAGGTGTGCCCAGGCCGATCGCTACTTCCGGGCAGATCGGTATAAAGTCGAAATGCTCGCTGAGGCTGTGTCGGCACAATTGCGATTGCTTGTGTCCGCCGTTGTAGCGCACTTCAGCGCCCATCAGGCAGGCACTGATGGCAATCTTTGGTTTGAGGACGGGGTCGCTGGGCATGGGCATGGAGGAACCTCGACGATTTACTTGTACAAGCGTTTTTTCTTGTACAACTGAGTGTCATCATAGGTTCTATCTTGTACAAGTCAATTTCTTTGTACAGGGTTGCTCGGCTCGGCTATCGCCAGCCCATGCGCCATCGTTCGGCGTTCTGCAGGTTTTGCCAGGGGATGCGTTGGTTGCGTCGCGTCAGCACTGCTTGCAGTTCCAGCTCCAGCACCAGTGTGCCGGTTTCATCATGGAACAGCTCGGTGACCAGGAAGTGTTTTTCACGGTTTTCCGGTTGGGCTGCTGTCCATTTCGACAGCAGCAGCTTATGGGGGTTGATGCGGTTCACTCAAGGTGCTCCAGCAAGCGACGGGACGCCTCTTGGCCGCTGAGCCAGGCCCCTTCGACCCGGCCGGACAGGCACCAGTCGCCACAGACGTACAAGCCCAGGTCGGCGTCGGCCAGGGCGCCCCATTCGCGGGCTCCGGCCGGCCGCGCATAGAGCCAGCGGTGGGCGAGGGTGAAGGTGGGCGCGGGCATGGTGATGTGCAGCAGTTCGGCGAAGGCGCCGTGCAGATGCTCGATCACCGCCTCCTTGGGCAGGTCCAGATGCTGCTTGCTCCAACTGCTGGTGGCGTGCAGGACCCAGGTGTCGAGATGATTGTCGCGCCCCGGTTTGCTGCGGTTGCGGGCTAGCCAGTCGAGGGGGCTGTCTTGCACGAAGCAGCCTTCCATTGGCGTTTGCAGTGCGGTCTCGAATGCCAGGGCGACCGCCCAGGTCGGTTCCATCTGCACGCCGGCAGCAGCCCCCGCGAGTTTCGGCGCGGCGGCGAGCAGGGCGGTGGCCTGGGGGGCTGGCGTGGCGATGACGACATGGCTGAACGGGCCGTATGTGACGCCTTCGGAATCCTGCAGGTGCCAGTGCTGTTCGCCGCGGAAGACTTCGGTGATACGGCAACTGAAGTGGCTGGACAGTTCGCCCAGCAGGCCGCGGGTAATCGCACTCATGCGCGGTGTGCCGACCCAGCGTGTCTGCTCGTCCGGCGAGAGATTGAGCTGGCCGTTCTGCCAGGTGTAGAGCTTGGGATCCCACTCGGCGACCCAGCCCTGGGCCTGCCAGCGCTGCACTTCGTTGACGAAGCGGCGGTCGCGGGCGGTGAAGTATTGAGCGCCCATGTCCAGCGAGCCGGCGTCGCTGCGCTTGCTCGACATCCGTCCGCCGCTGCCGCGGCTCTTGTCGAACAATTCGATGGCATGCCCCGCAGCTTGCAACGCGCGGGCGGCTGAGAGTCCGGCGATACCGGCACCAATTATTGCGATAGGTACAGTCATTGGGACCTCGTTACCTGTTTGCACAGACTACGCCGTCGGCAAAACCTGTACAATATTATTTTTAGGTATAAGTTACGACCTGCCTGTCATGCCAAGCTGTCCTATGGTTAAAACAGTCGAGAAGAAAACATTCCTGCTTATAAAAGTAGACTAACGCACTTGGCAAAATGTTACACGAGGACGCTTTCATGCACATATTGCTGACAGGCGGTACTGGTTTGATCGGGCGTCGCTTGTGCGCACACTGGTTGGCGCAGGGCCATCGCCTGACGGTCTGGAGTCGCCGGCCCGAGGATGTCGCCCGGCTGTGTGGGGATCAGGTACGGGGTGTGCGAGATCTGGAAGATCTTGCTGGCGAGCCGCTGGATGCGGTGGTCAATCTGGCCGGCGCACCGATTGCCGAACGGCCCTGGACCCACCGGCGCAAGGCGCTGCTCTGGAGCAGTCGCATCCAGCTGACGGAAACCCTGCTGAGTTGGCTCGAAGGCCTTGAGCAACGTCCGGCGGTGTTGATTTCCGGGTCGGCGGTGGGGTGGTATGGCGACGGTGGGGAGCGTGAACTGAGCGAGGATTCGCCCCCGGTCAGCGAGGATTTCGCCAGCCGGTTGTGTATCGCCTGGGAGGAAACCGCGCAGCGTGCGCAGGCGCTGGGCATGCGTGTGGTGTTATTGCGCACGGGGCTGGTGCTGGCGGCCGAAGGCGGCTTTTTGTCGCGGCTGTTGCTGCCGTTCAAACTGTGCCTGGGCGGCCCGATTGGCAATGGCCGGCAGTGGATGCCCTGGATTCACCTGCAGGATCAAATCGCCCTGATTGATTTTCTTCTTAACCGCAGTGACGCCAGCGGTCCTTATAATGCCTGCGCGCCCAAGCCGGTGCGCAATCGTGCCTTCGCCAAGGCGTTGGGCCGGGTGCTGCGGCGTCCGGCGCTGATCCCGCTGCCGGCCCTGATCCTGCGGGTTGGCCTTGGCGAGTTGTCGCAATTATTGCTCGGTGGTCAGCGTGCGGTGCCCAAGCGCTTGCTGGATGCCGGCTTCGTATTTCAGTTTACCGATCTGCCCGCGGCCCTCGACGATTTGTCGGGTCGCCTCTGACATAGGACATTGCATGACCGATCACGCGCTGCTACTGGTCAACCTGGGTTCGCCGGCTTCTACTTCGGTGGCCGATGTGCGCAGCTATCTCAATCAGTTCCTCATGGATCCGTATGTGATCGACCTGCCCTGGCCGGTTCGTCGTCTGTTGGTGTCGCTGATCCTGATCAAGCGACCCGAGCAGTCGGCCCATGCCTATGCCTCGATCTGGTGGGAGGAGGGTTCGCCTTTGGTGGTGCTGAGTCGGCGCCTGCAGCAGCAGATGACGGCCCAGTGGACCCAGGGGCCTGTGGAACTGGCGATGCGTTATGGCGAGCCGTCGCTTGAGTCGGTGCTGACCCGGCTGTCGGCGCAGGGCATTCGCAAGGTGACATTGGCGCCGTTGTATCCGCAGTTTGCCGACAGCACGGTGACCACGGTGATCGAAGAGGCGCGGCGGGTGGTCAAGGAGCGGCGGCTGAATGTGCAGTTCTCCCTCCTGCAACCGTTCTACGATCAGCCGGAATATATCGAGGCGCTTGTCGCCAGTGCCAAGCCGCACCTGGAGCAGGGTTTCGATCATTTGCTGTTGAGTTTCCACGGCTTGCCGGAGCGTCACTTGACCAAGCTCGATCCTACCGGCAGCCACTGCCTCAAGGATGCAGACTGCTGTCGAAATGCTTCACCCGCCGTGCTTGCTACCTGCTATCGCGCCCAATGCCTGCGTACCGCAGCGGCGTTTGCCGAGCACATGGGCCTGGCGGATGGGCAGTGGTCGGTATCGTTCCAGTCCCGGCTGGGGCGGGCGAAGTGGATTGAGCCCTATACCGAGGCGCGCCTGGATGAGTTGGCCAAGGCCGGCGTGAAGAAACTGCTGGTGATGTGCCCGGCGTTTGTCGCCGACTGCATCGAGACGCTCGAAGAAATTGGTGATCGCGGGCGCGAGCAGTTCATCGAGGCCGGGGGCGAGGAGTTGGTGCTGGTGCCCTGCCTGAATGATGAGCCGCAGTGGGCGGTGGCGCTGAACACGCTCTGTGAGCGAGCGCCGTTGGTTTCATAGGCTTGTGTGGTGAGCGGGCTTGCCCGCTCGCCACAAGGGTTGGCCTTGTGGCGAGCGGCAGTGATTACACCAGCGGTTCGTCGGTCTTCTTCTTCCAGCCATCGTTACCCGGCAGGATCAGGTTCAGCGCAATCGCGACCACCGCACACAGGGCTATGCCCTTGAGGCCGAAATCGTCGGGGCCGGTGCCACTGCCCACCAGTACGCCGCCGATGCCAAACACCAGCGTCACCGAGACGATCACCAGATTGCGCGCTTCGCCCAGGTCGATCTTGTGGCGAATCAGGGTGTTCATGCCCACCGCCGCGATAGAGCCGAACAGCAGGCACAGAATCCCGCCCATCACCGGCACCGGAATGCTCTGCAGCAGCGCACCGAACTTGCCGATGAACGCCAGGCTGATGGCGAAGATCGCCGCCCAGGTCATGATTTTCGGGTTGTAGTTCTTGGTCAGCATCACCGCGCCGGTGACTTCGGCATAGGTGGTGTTGGGCGGGCCACCGAACAGGCCGGCCGCCGTGGTGGCGATGCCGTCACCGAGCAGGGTGCGATGCAGGCCGGGCTTCTTCAGGTAGTCGCGACCGGTCACGCTACCGACCGCGATCACCCCACCGATATGCTCGATGGCCGGCGCCAGCGCCACCGGCACGATGAACAGGATCGCCTGCCAGTTGAACTCCGGAGCGGTAAAGTGCGGCAGTGCCAGCCAAGGCGCCGCAGCGATCTTCGCGGTGTCGACCACGCCGAAGTAGAACGACATGGCAAAGCCCACCAGTACCCCGGAAATGATTGGTACCAGACGGAAAATCCCCTTGCCGAACACCGCGACAATCAGGGTGGTCAGCAGGGCCGGCATGGAAATCAGCATCGCCGTGCGGTAGGGGATCAGTTCGCTGCCGTCGCCGGCCTTGCCCATCGCCATGTTCGCGGCAATCGGCGCCATCGCCAGGCCAATGGAGATGACCACCGGGCCAATCACCACGGGCGGCAGCAGGCGGTCGATGAAACCGGTGCCCTTGATCTTCACGGCCAGGCCGAGGAAGGTGTAGACGAAGCCTGCCGCCATCACCCCCCCCATGGTCGCGGCGAGGCCGAACTGGCCCTTGGCGAGAATGATCGGGGTGATGAAGGCAAAGCTCGATGCCAGGAACACCGGTACCTGGCGGCCGGTGACCAATTGGAACAGCAGAGTCCCAAGGCCCGCCGTGAACAGCGCGACATTCGGGTCCAGCCCGGTAATCAGCGGCATCAGCACCAGCGCGCCGAAGGCTACGAAGAGCATCTGTGCGCCCGACAGCACCGTGCGCCAGAGCGGGTCGTTGAACTCATCCTGCATGTTCAGGCGTCCTTCTGCTTGGTGCCGAAGATCTTGTCGCCCGCATCGCCGAGGCCCGGAATGATGTAGCCGTGCTCATTCAGTTTTTCGTCGATGGAGGCGGTGTAGAGGGTGACGTCCGGGTGGGCTTTTTCGACCACGGCGATACCTTCCGGCGCAGCGACCAGCACCATGGCGCAGATATCCTTGCAACCGGCTTTCTTCAGCAGGTCGATGGTGGCGACCATTGAACCACCGGTGGCGAGCATCGGATCGATGATCATCGCCAGGCGCTCGTCGATTTCCGGCACCAGTTTTTCCAGGTAGGTATGGGCTTCGAGGGTTTCCTCGTTGCGGGCCACGCCCACGGCGCTGACCTTGGCACCTGGAATCAGGCTGAGTACGCCTTCGAGCATGCCGATGCCGGCCCGCAGGATCGGAACAACGGTAATTTTCTTACCGGCGATCTTCTCGACTTGGACGGTGCCGCACCAGCCTTCGATGTCATAGGTTTCGAGGGGCAGATCCTTGGTTGCTTCGTAGGTCAGCAACGCTCCGACTTCCTGGGCAAGCTCACGGAAGTTCTTCGTGCTAATGTCTGCGCGGCGCATGAGACCGAGCTTGTGACGGATCAGCGGATGGCGGATCTCACGGATGGGCATAGGGAAAGGCTCCGACGGCGGGCAAAAAAACCGGTCTAGATTAATCTATCCGGGGTTTATGTCCTATAGACCCGTAGTACGTTAGTCCAGAAACGCTTGATCTGGCCTGCGCGGGTGCGTACCTTTGCCCGCTTTTCTTGCGCAGCCCTCTGCACAAGTTCCATTTGAGTCCCTTTTGGAGAGCGCCATGTCCGCTGATCTCGAGCATATCCGTCAAGTCATGCGCGAAGCCGACTGTCTGTACACCAACGCTGAAGTCGAGGCGGCGATTGCCCGTGTCGGCGCGCAGATCAATGCCGAGTTGGCCGAGCGCAACCCGGTGGTGTTCTGCGTGATGAACGGCGGCCTGATTTTCGCCGGCAAACTGCTGACTTGTCTCGACTTCCCGCTGGAAGCCTCTTACCTGCACGCCACCCGTTACCGCAACGAAACCAGCGGCGGCGAGCTGTTCTGGAAGGCCAAGCCGGAAGTGTCGTTCATCGACCGCGACGTCCTGATCATCGATGACATCCTCGACGAAGGTCACACCCTCGGCGCGATCATCGACTTCTGCAAGCACGCCGGTGCCCGCCAGGTGCACACTGCCGTGCTGATCGACAAGGAGCACGACCGCAAGGCCCGTCCGGACCTCAAGGCCGATTACGTCGGCCTGCCGTGCATAGACCGTTACATCTTCGGTTATGGCATGGACTACAAGGGTTACTGGCGTAACGCTGCCGGCATCTTTGCGGTCAAGGGCCTGTAACCCATGGCTGCGCCCAGCTTTCTCGATTCGACGTTGTTTGCCGACCTGGCCGCGAAGGCTGCGGCCAGTCCGCGTGGGCGTACGCACCACAACTTCCATCAGATGGACGAGCCATGCCACCGCATGGCAGTTGGCTTGCAGCCGAGTACCTATGTGCCGCCCCATCGACACCTGAGTGCGGACAAGGCGGAAACCCTGTTGGTGCTCAGAGGCAGCCTGGGTCTGCTGGTGTTCGACGAGCACGGTCAGGTGCTGGTACGGCGCGTCCTGCAGGCGGGTGGCGAGTGCCCGGCGGTGGATCTGCCGGCCGGGGTATTCCACGGTTTGGTGGTGCTTGAACCCGATACGGTGATGTTCGAGTGCAAAGCCGGCCCCTATCGCCCCGTGGGTGAGGGCGAACTGGCGGCCTGGGCCCCGCGTGAAGGCGAGGCGGGCGTTGCCGACTATCAGGCCTGGATGCGCGCGCAGTTCGACTGAACAGCTTGCACAGAAAGATGGGCGACTTTGCCGTATCATTAGCCCCCTAACGACAGGCAACGGGTTTTCAGGGCATGCTGGCCATCTTTCTCGGTACATTGACCATCACTGCGCCGGTTTTCGCCATGTTGTTCCTGGGCGTGGCGCTCAAGCGGGTGGGCTGGATCAACGACAACTTCATCCACACCGCTTCGGCGTTGGTGTTCAACGTCACCATGCCGGCGCTGTTGTTCCTCGGCATTATTCACGCCGATCTGCATTCGGCGCTCAAGCCTGCGGTGCTGGGCTATTTTGCCGTTGCTACCCTGGTGTCATTCGCCGGGGCCTGGGGCTGGGCCATCTGGCGTTGTCCCAGAGAGGACCGTGGGATTTATACCCAGGGGGCCTTTCGTGGCAACAACGGGGTGATCGGCCTGGCGCTGGCCGCCAGCATGTATGGCGACTACGGGATTTCCCTCGGGGCTATTCTCGCGGCGCTGGTGATCCTGTTCTACAACACCCTGTCGACCATCGTTCTGGCGGTCTACAGTCCGGTGATCAAATCCGATCCCTGGAGTATCAGCAAGAGCGTGCTGAGCAACCCGCTGATCATCAGTGTGATCGCGGCGGCGCCCTTTGCCTATTTCCAGATCGGCCTGCCCGGCTGGCTGGAGACTTCCGGCAACTACCTGGCGCAGATGACCCTGCCATTGGCACTGATCTGCATTGGCGGCACCTTGTCTCTGGCGGCGCTGCGCAAGAGTGGTGACATGGCGTTGAGCGCCAGCCTGGTGAAAATGGTCGGCATGCCGCTGTTCTCCACCCTGGGTGCCTGGCTCTGCGGTTTTCGTGGTGCGGAACTGGGTATCCTGTTCCTGTACTTCGCCAGTCCCACGGCGGCGGCCAGTTTTGTCATGGCCCGTGCGGCCAATGGCAATCATGAGCTGGCCGCCGCGATCATCGTGATCACCACGCTGATGGCGGCACTGACCACCAATATCGGCATTTTCGTCCTGCAGTGGGGCGGCTGGATCTAAGCGGCCCTTGTGGCGAGTCAGTCGGCTTGCTGGTAGGTGTCGATGACTTCCTGGGCGGCACGGAAGGCGTCGATCGCCGCCGGCACGCCGGCATACACCGCGCAATGTAGCAGCGCCTCGCGGATTTCCTCCACGGTGCAGCCGTTGTTCAGCGCACCGCGTACGTGGCCCTTGAGTTCCTGCGGGCACTTGAGGGCGGTCAGCGCGGCCAGGGTGATCAGGCTGCGGGTCTTGAGCGGTAGCCCCTCACGATTCCAGACACTGCCCCAGGCATGTTCATTGACGAAATCCTGCAGCGGCTGGCTGAACTCGGTGGCATTGCCCAGGGCGCGGTCGACGAATGCATCGCCCATGACCTGGCGACGCATCTCGACGCCGGGTTTTTTCTGATCGGTCATTGCAGTGACTCCTAGGAATGTTGGCGCCGCCAGGCTCTGAGCGTGCTGAACAGCAGGTACGCCCCCAGCGCCGGCAAGACGAAAAACAGCATCAGGTGTTCCAGGCGCACCGCCATTGGCATGCCGGTGGTGAACCACACCACGTGCAGTCCGTAGGCCAGGTAAAGGCCGAGAAACAGCAGGCCCTCGGCGCGGGTGATGCGATAACCGGAGTAGAACACCGGCCAGCACAGTAACGCGACGCCGAGCATCACCGGCAGGTCGAACGACAGCGCATTGGGGGATACCGATAGCGGCTCGGGGGCGATCAGTGCGGTCACTCCGAGTACCCCCAGCAGGTTGAACAGGTTGCCGCCGATCACGTTGCCGACAGCGATATCCCGTTGACCGCGCAGGGCGGCGATCAGCGACGTGGCCAACTGGGGCAGCGAGGTGCCGACCGCAACCACTGTCAGGCCGATGATCCGTTCCGACAAGCCCAGTTCCGTGGCCACCTCCACGGCGGCGTCGAGCAGCAAGCGCCCGGCGAGGGTCAGCAGGGCCAGGCCGAGCAGCATCCAGAAGACGCTGCTGACCCAGGGTGCGCGCCGGCGATGCGTTTGCGGCGCCTGGGTATGGGGCGTCTGGCTGTTTTGCGAAGTGCGCAGGAGTAATCCCAGGTACAGCGCAAATATCAGCAGCATCAGCATGCCGTCGAGACGACCCAATTCTTCATTGAAGGCCAGGCCGAAGATCAGCAGACTGGCGACGATCATCAGCGGGATATCCAGGCGCACCAGTTGGCGCGACACCCGCAAGGGAATGATCAGCGCCGAGAGGCCCAGGGTCACCAGCGTATTGAAGATGTTACTGCCAATCACGCTGCCGACCGCGATATCGGCGTTTTCCTGGAAGGCCGCCTGCAGGCTGACGGCCATTTGTGGCGCGCTGCTGCCGAAGGCGACGATGGTCAGGCCGATCAGCAACGGGCGTACCCGCACGCTGGCGGCCAGGCGGACGGCCGCGCGCACCAGCAATTCGGCGCCGATGATCAGCAGTAACAGGCCGCCGAGCAGTTGGATCAGGCTCAGGATCGGCAGTTGGGTCAATCCGAAAATGGCGGGGCTCCCGGAATCAGTCGTTGAGGCTCTGGACGCGCACGCGTGCGGTGCCACTTTGTAGCATGCCCAACTGTTCGGCGGCTTGTCGGGAAACATCGATCAGGCGCCCACGGGTGTGCGGGCCGCGATCATTGATACGGACCACGACGCTTCGGTCGTTGGCGAGGTTGGTAATTTTCACCCGGGTGCCGAAGGGCAATTGGCGGTGGGCGGCGGTCAGTGCGTTCTGGTCGAAGGTCTCGCCGCTGGCGGTGCGCTTGCCGTGATGCTTGCGACCGTAATAGGACGCCGTACCGGTTTCGTCGTAGCCGCGCGGGTCGATATCGTGGGTGGCGCAACCGGCCAGCAGAGAGAGGAAGGCAAAGGCGGCAAGCAGACGCTTCATGGGATGTCCTCGGTGGTGCCTTGCCAGGCGGTTGGGGTGAGGAGACGTGCCTCCTCACCCCGGGGTTGCCCGCACACGTGGGTGCTATCAGCCTTCGAGCTTGCTCTTGAGCAGCTCGTTCACCTGTTGCGGGTTGGCCTTGCCCTTGGACGCCTTCATCGCCTGGCCGACGAAGAAGCCGAACATCTTGCCGCGCTTGGCCTCATCCGCTGCACGGTACTGCTCGACCTGCTCGGCGTTGGCCGCCAGCACTTCGTCCAGTACCTTCTCGATCGCGCCGGTGTCGGTGACCTGTTTCAGGCCACGGGCCTCGATCACCTGATCGGCGCTGCCTTCGCCGTTGGCCATGGCCTCGAACACGGTCTTGGCGATCTTGCCGGAGATGGTGTTGTCCTTGATCCGCAGCAGCATGCCGCCCAGTTGCTCGGCGGTGACCGGCGCCTGGTCGATTTCCACGCCCAGCTTGTTCAGCAGGCTGCCCAGCTCGACCATGACCCAGTTGGCCGCCAGCTTGGCGTCGGTGCTGATGGCGACCACCTGTTCGAAGTATTCCGCCTGCTCGCGGCTCGAGGCCAGGACGCTGGCGTCGTACAGCGACAGACCGTACTGCGACTGGAAGCGCTCGCGTTTCTGCGGCGGCAGTTCCGGCAGGTTGGCACGTACGTCAGCCAGGAACGAGTCCTCGATGACCACCGGCAGCAGGTCTGGATCGGGGAAGTAACGATAGTCGTTGGCTTCCTCCTTGCTGCGCATGGCGCGGGTTTCGTCCTTGTTCGGATCGTACAGGCGGGTTTGCTGGATAACCTTGCCACCGTCCTCGATCAGCTCGATCTGGCGCTGTACTTCGCTGTTGATCGCCTTCTCGATGAAACGGAACGAGTTGACGTTCTTGATCTCGCAGCGGGTGCCGAACTCGACCTGGCCCTTGGGGCGGATCGAGACGTTGCAGTCGCAGCGCAGCGAGCCTTCGGCCATGTTGCCGTCGCAGATGCCCAGGTAGCGCACCAGTGCGTGGATCGCCTTGACGTAGGCCACGGCCTCCTTGGCGCTGCGCATGTCCGGTTCGGAGACGATTTCCAGCAGCGGGGTGCCCGCACGGTTCAGGTCGATGCCGGTGGCGCCGCTGAAGTCTTCGTGCAGGCTCTTGCCGGCATCCTCTTCCAGGTGCGCGCGGGTCACGCCGATACGTTTGACCGTGCCGTCTTCCAGGGTAATGTCCAGGTGGCCCTTGCCGACGATCGGCAGTTCCATCTGGCTGATCTGGTAGCCCTTGGGCAGGTCCGGGTAGAAGTAGTTCTTGCGGGCGAACACGTTGTGCTGGCCGATCTCGGCGTCGATCGCCAGGCCGAACTTCACCGCCATGTGTACCGCTTCCTGGTTCAGCACCGGCAGTACGCCAGGCATGCCCAGGTCAACCAGGCTGGCCTGGGTGTTGGGTTCGGAGCCGAAAGTGGTCGAGCTGCCGGAGAAAATCTTCGATTGGGTGGCGAGCTGGGTGTGAATCTCCAGCCCGATCACGACTTCCCATTGCATGGTGTTTCTCCTCGAAATCGTTCCAGGGGACTTTTGAAGCGTTACGAGCGAAGGTAAGGCAAGGCGAAAGCTGACGAGTAAGCGGAGTTGACATTAGTCAATGAGCATTACGAGTCAGCTTTCAACGCAGCCTTGCCGAGCGCAGTCGCTTCAAAACCCCTGGGGGGTGCGGGTGTGCCAGTCAGTGTGTAACTGATACTGGTGCGCAACGTTGAGCAAGCGGCCTTCCTGGAAATACGGGGCAAGCAATTGCACGCCGACCGGCAAGCCGTCGACGAAACCCGCTGGCATGGACAAGCCCGGCAGACCCGCGAGGTTGGCGGTGATGGTGTAGAAGTCTTCCAGATACTCGGCGACCGGATCGTTGTTCTTGGCGCCGATCTTCCAGGCCGGGTTGGGCGTGGTCGGGCCGAGAATGACGTCGACTTCCTTGAAGGCGTTCATGAAGTCGTTCTTGATCAGGCGGCGGATCTTCTGCGCCTTGAGGTAGTAGGCATCGTAATAGCCGGCCGACAGGGCGTAGGTGCCGACCATGATCCGGCGCTGCACTTCGGCGCCGAAACCTTCGCCACGGGAGCGCTTGTACAGGTCGGTGAGGTCTTTCGGGTTTTCGCAGCGATGGCCGAAGCGCACGCCGTCGAAACGCGACAGGTTGGACGAGGCCTCGGCCGGTGCGATCACGTAGTAGGCAGGGATCGCGTGCTGGTTGTTCGGCAGGCTGATCTCCTTGATCACCGCGCCGAGCTTTTCCAGCTCCTTGATGCTGGCGTGCACCCGCTCGGCGATGCGCGGGTCGAGACCGGCGCTGAAGTATTCCTTCGGCACGCCGATGCGCAGGCCCTGCAGCGAGTCGTTCAGGCTGGCGCTGTAGTCCGGCACCGGCTCATCGATGCTGGTGGAGTCCTGCGGGTCGAAACCGGCCATGCCTTGCAGCAGCAGTGCGCAGTCTTCGGCGGTGCGGGCCAGAGGGCCACCCTGGTCGAGGCTGGAGGCATAGGCGATCATGCCCCAGCGCGAGACACGACCGTAGGTCGGCTTCAGGCCGGTGAGGTTGGTGAACGCAGCAGGCTGGCGGATCGAGCCGCCGGTGTCGGTCGCGGTGGCCGCAGGCAGCAGGCGCGCGGCAACGGCCGCAGCCGAACCGCCGGACGAACCGCCCGGCACGTGCTCCAGGTTCCACGGGTTCTTGACCTTGCCGTAGTGGCTCGATTCGTTGGCCGAGCCCATGGCGAATTCGTCCATGTTGGTCTTGCCCAGGGTCACCGCGCCGGCAGCGGCGAGTTTGGCCACCACGGTGGCATCGTAGGGCGCCTTGAAGTTGTCGAGCATCTTCGAGCCGCAGCTGGTGCGCACGCCCTGGGTGCAGAACAGGTCCTTGTGGCCGATCGGTGCGCCGAGCAGGGCACCGCTTTCGCCATTGGCGCGACGCACGTCGGCGGCCTTGGCCTGTTGCAGGGCCAGTTCCTCGGTGAGGCTGATGAAGCTGTTGATCTGCGGGTCGAGCTGGGCAATGCGCGCCAGCAGGGTGCGGGTCAGTTCTTCGGCGGAAAACTTCTTGTCGGCGAGTCCGCGGGCGATCTCGGCCAGAGTCATTTGATGCATTGCAGGCTCTTTCCCTTTAGTCGATGACTTTCGGAACCAGGTACAGGCCGTTTTCGACCGCTGGTGCGATGGACTGATAGGCCTCGCGGTTATTGCGCTCGGTCACGGCGTCGGCGCGCAGGCGCTGGCTCGCTTCCAGTGGGTGGGCAAGGGGTTCGATACCGTCGGTATCGACAGCCTGCATCTGGTCGACCAGACCCAGAATGCTGTTCAGAGCTTCAGTGGTGCGTGGAATATCGTCTACGACCAGGTCCAGGCGGGCCAGGTGAGCGATTTTTTCCACGTCGGAGCGGTCAAGCGCCATGGGAATCTCCAGTGGAAAACAGAATGGAAGCTGTCCGTGTGTTAAATTGTCGGAACACTACCGCATTTCTACGGTCACATGGCCGCGATTGTATGGGATGGTGCTCGGAAAAACGCCTAATTTAACATATTGGCGCCTTGCCCAAAATCCCCGTCGTTGTTAGAGTTTGCCGCACTTTTTTACCCACGCGTTGCCCAGGGTCCCTTTCCAATGTTCAAGAAACTGCGTGGCATGTTTTCCAGCGATCTTTCCATCGACCTGGGTACAGCCAACACCCTTATTTACGTGCGCGAGCGCGGTATCGTCCTGAATGAGCCATCGGTTGTTGCGATTCGCACCCATGGCAATCAGAAAAGTGTCGTCGCCGTCGGCACCGAAGCCAAGCGCATGCTAGGTCGTACACCGGGCAACATTGCTGCCATTCGTCCGATGAAGGATGGCGTGATCGCCGACTTCAGCGTCTGTGAAAAGATGCTGCAGTACTTTATCAACAAGGTTCACGAAAACAGCTTCCTGCAGCCCAGCCCACGTGTGCTGATCTGCGTGCCGTGCAAGTCGACCCAGGTCGAGCGTCGTGCCATCCGTGAATCGGCACTGGGTGCTGGTGCCCGTGAAGTGTTCCTGATCGAGGAGCCGATGGCCGCCGCGATCGGTGCCGGTCTGCCGGTCGAGGAAGCCCGTGGCTCGATGGTTGTCGATATCGGTGGCGGTACCACGGAAATCGCGCTGATCTCGCTGAACGGTGTGGTCTACGCCGAATCCGTACGCGTTGGCGGCGACCGTTTCGACGAAGCGATCATCACCTACGTGCGCCGCAATTACGGCAGCCTGATCGGTGAATCCACCGCCGAGCGTATCAAGCAGGAAATCGGCACAGCCTACCCAGGCGGCGAAGTTCGTGAAGTCGACGTGCGCGGCCGTAACCTGGCCGAAGGTGTGCCACGTGCCTTTACCCTCAATTCCAACGAGGTGCTCGAAGCGCTGCAGGAATCCCTGGCGACCATCGTCCAGGCAGTCAAGAGCGCGCTGGAGCAGTCGCCTCCGGAACTGGCTTCGGACATCGCCGAGCGCGGCCTGGTGCTGACCGGTGGTGGTGCGTTGTTGCGTGACCTCGACAAGCTGCTGGCCCAGGAAACCGGTCTGCCGGTGATCGTTGCCGAAGACCCGCTGACCTGTGTGGCGCGTGGTGGTGGCCGTGCTCTGGAAATGATGGACAAGCACACCATGGATCTGCTCTCCAGCGAGTAAGTTCGCTGGCAGACGTTATGACGGTCCATTATCAGGCAGCACTTTGCAGTGCTGCCTGTTGCGTTTATCTTCTGTCAATCTGCATCCGGGCCGGTTTGATGCCGTATGAATAAAATGTCTATTTGCCTGGGAGGAGCGGCTCATTAAACCGCTTTTCGCCAAAGGCCCCTCATTGGGCGTGCGCCTGCTGGTGCTGGTCGTGCTATCGGTTGCACTGATGGTGGTCGATGCCCGCTTCACGGTGCTCAAGCCGATTCGTAGCCAGGCCTCGCTGGTGCTGATGCAATCGTACTGGATCACCGACCTGCCGCAGCGGCTGTGGCAAGGCGTGGCCAGCCAGTTCGGTAGCCGTACCGAGCTGGTCGCCGAAAACGAGAAACTCCAGACCGAGAACCTGCTGCTGCAGGGGCGCCTGCAAAAGCTGGCTGCCCTGACCGAGCAGAACGTGCGCCTGCGCGAGTTGTTGAACTCCTCCGCGCTGGTCAACGAAAAGGTCGAAGTCGCCGAACTGATCGGCATGGACCCCAATCCCTTCACCCATCGCATCATCATCAACAAGGGTGAGCGCGATGGCGTGGTGCTCGGCCAGCCGGTGCTCGATGCCCGTGGCCTGATGGGCCAGGTGGTCGAGTTGATGCCGTACACCTCCCGTGTGCTGCTGCTGACCGATACCACCCACAGCATTCCGGTGCAGGTCAACCGCAACGGCCTGCGGGCGATTGCCAGCGGCACCGGCAATCCCGAGCGCCTGGAGTTGCGGCATGTGGCTGACACCGCAGATATCAAGGAAGGCGATCTGCTGGTCAGTTCCGGTCTGGGCCAGCGCTTCCCGGCTGGCTATCCGGTAGCGACGGTCAAGGAAGTGATCCACGACTCCGGTCAGCCGTTCGCGATCGTGCGTGCGGTGCCGACTGCCGCCTTGAACCGCAGCCGTTATCTGCTGCTGGTGTTCAGCGACAGCCGCACGCCGGAAGAGCGGGCCAATGAAGCGGCGCAGGCCCAGGAGGCCGACAAGCAGGGTGATGGCGCTGCACCGGTCCCGGCGACCGTGCCCAAGCCCGCGGCAACCCAGACAACCCCGGCCAGCCCCGCCACCACGACTCCGGCAGTCAAGCCGGCGGCGCATGGTGCCGTGGCCCCGGCCCATGGTGCGGCCAACAGCACGCCGGCGGTCAAGCCAAGCACCGTCAAACCCGCCGCCAAGCCAGCCAGCAAGCCGCCGGCGGCCACTCAACGGCAGGAGGAATGATGGCCGGCGCTACTCTTTCGCGTAATGGCTGGATCGTCTGGCTGACCTTTTCGATCGGTCTGTTGCTCAGCGTTTCGCCGTTGCCGCAGTTCATGGAAATCCTGCGCCCGCTCTGGCTGGCGCTGCTGCTGGCCTTCTGGTCGCTGTATCTGCCGCACAAGATCGGTATGGTCACTGCGTTCCTGCTCGGGCTGGCCGAGGATGTGCTCTACGGCACCCTGCTGGGGCAAAGTGCGTTGATCCTGACGCTGATCACGTTCCTGGTGCTGTCGCTGCAACAGCGTCTGCGGATGTTTCCGATGTGGCAGCAGAGCCTGGTGATTCTGGTGATCTTCGGTCTGGCGCAGTTGGTCCAGTTGTGGCTGAGTGCCTTGACTGGCAATCGTCAGCCAACCCTGGCGCTGGTCCTGCCGGCGCTGGTCAGTGCGCTGCTCTGGCCATGGGTCAGCTTCGGGCTGCGCGGACTGCGCCGACGCTACAAGATCAACTGACTGAATCGTCGGCCATTTCCCGGTGCCGGATGATCTGTACGAAGAGTCCCGACAAGGAGATGTCTTGATGACCCCGCTCTACCTGGCCTCCGGCTCGCCGCGGCGACGTGAACTGCTGACTCAGATCGGCGTGCCCTTCACCGCGATCAGCGCGGACATCGATGAAACTCCCCTGAGCGACGAATTCCCGCTGGCCTATGTCGAGCGCCTGGCGCGTGGCAAGGCTGCGGCCGGACGTGCCGTATTGGGCCAAGCTACCGCAGGCTGCGTGCTCGGTGCCGATACTGCGGTGGTGCTCGACGGGCGAATCCTCGGCAAACCGCTGGACGAGGCCGATGCAGTTGCCACCCTGCTGGCGCTGTCCGGACGCGAACATGAGGTGCTGACAGCCATTGCACTGCTGGACGGGACACGATGCGAGTCGCGGGTGGTTCGTAGTCTCGTGAAATTTCGTACTATCAAAACAGAAGAGGCATACACCTACTGGGCCAGCGGCGAGCCGCGGGACAAGGCTGGGAGCTATGCCATTCAAGGCTTGGCGGCCGTTTTCGTGGAAAGCCTGAACGGTAGCTATTCGGCTGTTGTCGGTTTACCTGTCTGCGAAACCGCAGAACTGCTTGGCCGTTTCGACATACCCTGTTGGCAAAACCTTATTGTGCGCTGATTGCCGCACCTCAGTGAACGGCAATAATTGTGAGCACACCTGAACGAGACGCAGCCATGAGTGAAGAGATCCTGATCAACATCACGCCGATGGAGTCGCGCGTGGCGGTGGTAGAGAACGGTGTGTTGCAAGAGGTTCATGTCGAGCGCACGCAGAAGCGCGGTATCGTCGGCAATATCTACAAAGGCAAGGTGGTGCGCGTGCTGCCGGGCATGCAGGCGGCGTTCGTCGATATCGGTCTGGACCGGGCGGCCTTCATCCATGCCTCGGAAATCTCCATGCGCGAAGGCCCGGCTGTGGAAAGCATCAGTGCCCTGGTTCACGAAGGGCAGAGCCTGGTGGTGCAGGTCACCAAGGATCCCATCGGTACCAAGGGTGCCCGGCTGACCACGCAACTGTCGATTCCCTCACGCTACCTGGTGTACATGCCACGCACCGCGCATGTCGGCATTTCGCTGAAGATCGAGGACGAAGCCGAGCGTGAACGCCTGAAGAAGGTGGTCAGCGATTGCGTCGCCCAGGAAGGCATCAAGGAAGCGGGCGGATTTATCCTGCGCACTGCCGCCGAGGGTGCCGGCGCTGAAGAAATCATGATGGACATCCGTTATCTGCGGCGGCTGTGGGATCAGATCGGCGCGCAGATCAAGACCATCGGCGCGCCCAATGTGATCTACGAGGATCTCGGCCTGGCATTGCGGACCCTGCGTGACCTGGTCAGCCCGAAGATCGAGAAGATCCGTATCGACTCGCGGGAAACCTTTCAGAGAACCACGCAGTTCGTCGCCGAACTGATGCCGGAAATCGCCGATCGCCTGGAACACTATCCCGGCGAACGGCCGATCTTCGACCTGTACGGTGTCGAGGATGAAATCCAGAAGGCGCTGGAACGCAAGGTGCCGCTCAAGTCCGGTGGTTATCTGGTGGTCGACCCGGCGGAAGCCATGAGCACCATCGACGTCAACACCGGGGCATTCGTCGGGCATCGCAACCTCGAAGAAACCATCTTCAAGACCAATCTCGAGGCGGCCACCGCGATTGCCCGTCAGTTGCGCCTGCGTAACCTGGGCGGGATCATCATCATCGACTTCATCGACATGGAAGACGAAGAGCATCAGCGCCAGGTGCTGCGGACCCTGGAGAAGCAGTTGGAGCGTGATCACGCCAAGACCAACATCATCGGCATCACCGAACTGGGGTTGGTGCAGATGACGCGCAAGCGCACCCGTGAAAGCCTGGAACAGGTGCTTTGCGAGCCCTGCAGCAGTTGCCACGGGCGCGGCAAGCTGAAAACGCCAGAGACGGTTTGTTACGAGATTTTCCGCGAAATCCTCCGTGAGGCCCGTGCCTACCAGGCCGAAGGTTATAGAGTATTGGCCAACCAGAAAGTCGTTGACCGCCTGCTGGACGAAGAGTCGGGTAATGTCGCGGAGCTGGAAGCCTTCATCGGGCGTACCATCCGTTTCCAGGTCGAAACCATGTATTCCCAGGAACAATACGACGTGGTGCTGCTCTGATTTCCTGTTCTGAACACAGATTGTCCGCACTGGCTGACGCTGGCCTTTTCATCGACTTTTGCCTGAGGGGCCACTGACATGGAGCGTTTGTCGCGCTTTGTTGCCGCGTTGACCCGTTGGGGCTTGGGTAGCTGTGGGTTGCTGCTGGTGCTGCTGGCCTTGTACGTCAGCCTGGGGCGGCAATTCGTCCCGCTGATAGCCGAATATCGCGCCGATGTCGAAGCCAAGGCACAGGCCGCCCTGGGCATGCCATTGTCCATCGGTAGCCTTGAGGGGCGCTGGAGCGGCTTGGCACCGGTGTTGTCGGCCCATGATGTGATGGTCGGTGCTGGCCCATCGGCCCTGCGTCTGGACCATGTAGAGGTGATCCCGGATATCCGCGCCAGCCTGCTGGCCCGTGAACTGCGGATCGCTCGTCTTGAGGTCGGTGGGTTGAAGCTCGATCTCAGGCAGGGTGAGGATGGGCAATGGGCCCTCGAAGGACTGCCGCGCCAGGACGATCAGCCGCTGGACCCCGAGCAGTTGCTCACGCGCCTGCAGATGGTCGCGCAACTGTCGGTGCTCGACAGCCAGTTGACCCTCGAACCGTATGGCGAGTCGCCGTTGACCCTGACCTATGTCGGTCTGAACCTGCGCACCGGCCCGAGTCGCCAGCGCCTCGACCTGCGTCTGACCCTGCCCGACGGCCAGCCGTTGGCGCTGAACCTGACGACCCGCCTTCGGCCCAGTGACTGGCGCAATGCTTCGGCCGATGCCTATCTGAGCCTGCCGCAGAGTGACTGGTCACGCTGGTTGCCGGCGAGCCTGATCGGCCAATGGAAGATTGCCGAGTTCAAGGCCGGCGGCGAATTCTGGTTGAAGTGGGCCGACGGCACGGTGCAAAGCGCTGTAGCGCGACTCAATGCCCCGCAATTTCGCGGCGGTTACGCCGATCGCAAGCCGGCGAAGATCGAGAACCTGGCGCTCAACGCCTATCTGCAGCGCAATGAACAGGGCTTCAGCCTGTTGCTCGATTCGTTGGCGATGAACCTGGGGCAGACTCGCTGGGAGTCTCATCTGCAGTTGCAGCAGAGTGCCGCGACTGACAAAAGTGCTGAGGTGTGGCACGTGCAGGCCGATCGCCTGGACCTGACGCCGATCACGCCACTGCTCGACAGCCTGGCGCCGTTGCCGGAGGGGCTGGCGACCGTGATCGACCATCTGAAGGTCACCGGTGCCTTGCGCAATGTACTGCTCGATTACCGTCCACAGGAAACCGGCGACCGCCGCCTGAGCTTCGAGGCCAACCTGGAGCGTGTCGGCTTCGATGCCTACCATGGCGCGCCTGCGGCGCGAAACGTCACCGGAAGCATCAGCGGCGACCTGGGCCAGGGTGAGCTGCGCATGGACAGCAAGGACTTCTCGCTGTTCCTGTACCCGATCTTCAACAAGCCCTGGCAGTACCTGCAGGCCAATGCCCGGCTGACCTGGAAGCTCGACCAGCAGGGTTTCACCCTGATCGCGCCGTACATCAAGGTGTTGGGCGAGGAGGGCAAGATCGCCGCCGACTTCCTGATCCGCCTGCATTTTGCCCAGGAGCAGGAAGACTACATGGACCTGCGTGTCGGCCTGGTTGACGGTGACGGTCGCTTCACGCCCAAGTACCTGCCGGCGGTCCTGAGCCCGTCCCTCGACGAATGGCTGCGTACCGCGATCCTCCACGGCGCCGTCGACCAGGGTTTCTTCCAGTACCAGGGCTCGTTGAATCACGATGCCCTGGCCGCTGCGCGCAACATCAGCCTGTTCTTCAAGGTGCACGACGCCGAGCTGGCCTTCCAGCCGGGCTGGCCGCATGTCAGCAAGGTCAACGGTGATGTCTTCATCGAGGACAGCGGGGTGCGGATCAACGCCAGCAAAGGACAGTTGCTCGACACCGCCGTCAGCGACGTGATGGTCAACATCCCGCACTCGACCGCAGGCAAGGCGCCGCACCTGCACCTCGACGGCAATTTTGCCGGTAGCCTCGGCGATGGCCTGAAGATTCTCCAGGAGGCACCGATCGGCACCGGTCCGACCTTTGCCGGCTGGCAGGGCGACGGCAACCTGCAGGGCAAGGTAAAACTGGATGTTCCGCTGGAAAAGGGTGACGAGCCCAAGGTGTTGGTGGATTTCGCCACTGATCAGGCGCACCTGAAACTGGCCGACCCGAGCCTGGACCTGACTCAGCTCAAGGGCAATTTCCGCTTTGACAGCGACAAGGGCCTCAGTGGCGACGGGATCAGCGCCCAGGTGTTCGACCGACCGATCACCGCGCAGATCAGCGCCGACGGCAAGCCTGGCAACCTCAGCACCCGGGTGACTGCCAAGGGGCAGGTGGCAATCAAGAAGCTTTCCGATTGGCTGGGTGTCAGCCAGCCGCTGCCGGTTTCCGGCGACCTGCCTTATCAGTTGCAGTTGAACCTCAATGGCGCCGACAGCCAACTGATGATCAACTCCAACCTCAAGGGTGTTGCAGTCGACCTGCCTGCCCCCTTCGGCATGCCGGCGAGCCAGGGGCGTGACAGCGTGTTCCGCATGACCCTGCAGGGCGCCGAGCGACGTTACTGGTTCGGTTATGGCGAGTTGGCGAACTTCACCTTCGCCGCGCCGAGCGGCAAGCTGGCAGACGGTCGCGGCGAACTGTTCCTCGGCGATGGCGATGCACAGTTGCCGACGATCAAGGGGCTGCGCGTGCGTGGCGTGCTCTCCGAGCTGGATCTGGAGCCGTGGAAGGCGGTGGTCGACCGTTATGCCGGCCAGGACCCGGGCGGCAATGCCAGGCAATTGCTCAGCAGTGCGGACTTCCGGGTGGGCACGCTCAGCGGTTTCGGTACCCGGTTCGATCAGGTGAGCCTGCAGATGGCCCGTAGTGCGACGGCCTGGGGATTGTTGATCGACAGCCAGCAGGCCAAGGGCAGCGTGACCCTGCCGGATACCAAGGGCGCTCCCATCGGCGTCAAGCTGGCTTATGTCCGGCTGCCGGCCCCGGACCCGAGCGTGGTCGCCGACGAGAATGCCCCGGACCCCTTGGCCTCGGTGGACCCGCGGCAGATTCCGGCGCTGGATATCAGCGTCGATCAATTGTTCCAGGGCCAGGACCTGGTGGGTGCCTGGTCGCTGAAAGTCCGCCCGACGCCCAAAGGTATTCAGCTCAATGATCTCAACCTGGGCCTCAAGGGCATGCAGTTGCAGGGTAATGGCGGCTGGGAGGGGGCGCCCGGCAGCAGTGGCAGTTGGCTCAACGGACGCCTGGAAGGCAAGAACCTGGCTGACGTGCTCAAGGCCTGGAGTTTCGCGCCGACCGTGACCAGTGATGATTTCCACCTCGATGTCGACGGTCGCTGGCCCGGCTCGCCGGCCTGGGTCGGGCTCAAACGGTTCTCCGGCAACCTGGATGCCACCCTGCGCAAGGGACAGTTCGTCGAGGTCGAGGGCGGCGCCCAGGCGCTGCGGGTATTCGGTCTGCTGAACTTCAACTCCATTGGTCGCCGCCTGCGCCTGGACTTTTCCGACTTGCTCGGGAAAGGCCTGAGCTATGACCGGGTCAAGGGGTTGCTGGTGGCCAGTGACGGTGTGTACGTGACCCGCGAGCCGATCGTGCTGACCGGGCCATCGAGCAACCTTGAACTCAATGGCACCTTGGACATGGTCGCTGACCGTGTCGATGCCAAGTTGCTGGTGACCCTGCCGGTGACCAACAACCTGCCGATCGCTGCGCTGATCGTCGGAGCGCCGGCCATCGGTGGTGCCCTGTTCCTCATCGACAAGCTGATCGGTGACCGCGTCGCACGGTTTGCCAGTGTGAGGTACAGCGTCACCGGGCCGTGGAAAGAACCGAAAATCACCTTCGAAAAGCCTTTTGAAAAATCCAAGTAGCGCCCCATGGAGTAGCATGGTGGCTGGTCTTCCAAGGAGTGTGCCATGACTTTATCCGTCATCCAGATGGTCAGCCAGGACGAGGTTCTGGCCAACCTGACCCAGGCTCGCCGCCTGCTTGAGCAGGCCGCCGAAGGGGGCGCACGGTTGGCGGTGTTGCCGGAAAACTTCGCGGCCATGGGCCGCCGTGATGTTGCGGCGATCGGTCGGGCCGAAGCGCTGGGCGAAGGGCCGATTCTGCCATGGTTGAAACAGGTCGCCCGCGACCTCAGGTTATGGATCGTGGCGGGTACCCTGCCTTTGCCACCGAGCGATCAGCCGGATGCCAAGGCCAACGCTTGCTCGTTGCTGGTCGATGACCAGGGCGAGACGGTCGCCCGTTACGACAAGCTGCACCTGTTCGATGTGGACGTGGCGGACAATCGGGGTCGTTATCGTGAATCCGACGACTATGCTCATGGTAGCCGGGTGGTGGTCGCCGATACGCCGGTGGGGCGCCTGGGCCTGAGCGTATGCTACGACCTGCGCTTTCCCGAGTTGTACAGCGAACTGCGGCGGGCCGGTGCCGAACTGATCACCGCGCCCTCGGCTTTCACCTCGGTGACCGGCGCTGCGCATTGGGAAGTGCTGATTCGTGCCCGGGCCATCGAGACCCAGTGTTACCTGCTGGCGGCGGCCCAGGGTGGCGTGCACCCCGGACCACGCGAGACCTTCGGGCATGCGGCGATTGTCGATCCGTGGGGACGTATCGTCGCCGAACGCGATCAAGGCGAAGCGGTGCTGCTGGCCGAGCGCGACAGCAATGAACAGGCGTCTATCCGGGCGCGAATGCCGGTGGCCAATCACCGGCGCTTTTTCTCGCAGGGCGCGCAGCGACCTGCATCGCAATGACGAAATAAGGCGCAAAACCTATGAGCGAGTTGTTGTCCTCAGTCAGCGAACACCTGTTGGCGCCGGGTGGCGTGACCATCGAAAACCTTCAATCGGTCCTGGGTGACCTGGCCGGGCCTGGCATCGACGCCGCCGACCTGTATTTCCAGGGACAGATTTCCGAGTCCTGGGCGCTTGAAGACGGCATCGTCAAGGAAGGCAGCTTCAACCTTGACCAGGGTGTCGGCGTGCGGGCGCAGTCCGGTGAAAAAACCGGTTTCGCCTACAGCAACGCGATCACTCTCGAAGCGCTGGGCGCAGCCGCACGCGCGGCCCGCTCGATTTCCCGTGCCGGGCAGAACGGTCGGGTGCAGGCGTTCACTTCCCGGGATGTGGCGCAACTCTATGCGCCGGACAACCCGCTGGATGTCATGAGCCGCGCGGAAAAGGTCGAGTTGCTCAAGCGTATCGACGTTGCCACTCGTGCCCTGGATCCGCGTATCCAGCAGGTTTCGGTGAGCATGGCAGGTGTCTGGGAACGCATCCTGGTGGCTTCCACCGACGGTGGCCTGGCGGCGGATGTGCGCCCGCTGGTGCGATTCAACGTCAGCGTGATCGTCGAGCAGAACGGTCGCCGCGAACGCGGTGGGCATGGTGGTGGCGGACGTACCGACTATCGCTATTTCCTCAGCGAGGACCGCGCCATGGGTTATGCCCGCGAGGCCTTGCGCCAGGCGCTGGTCAACCTCGAAGCGGTTCCCGCCCCGGCTGGTACGCTGCCGGTGGTGCTCGGTTCCGGTTGGTCCGGGGTGCTGCTGCATGAAGCGGTCGGGCACGGCCTGGAGGGCGATTTCAACCGCAAGGGCAGTTCGGCCTACAGCGGCCGGATGGGTGAACGGGTTGCTTCGAGCCTGTGCACCATCGTCGACGATGGCACCCTGGCTGGTCGTCGCGGTTCGCTGAGTGTCGATGACGAAGGCACCCCGACCGAGTGCACCACGCTGATCGAGAACGGTGTGCTCAAGGGCTACATGCAGGACAAACTCAATGCCCGTCTGATGGGCGTGGCCCGGACCGGTAACGGCCGCCGTGAATCCTACGCGCACCTGCCGATGCCACGCATGACCAACACCTACATGCTCGGTGGCGAGAGCGATCCGGCGGAAATCATCGCGTCGGTGAAGAAAGGCATCTACTGCGCCAACCTGGGGGGCGGTCAGGTCGATATCACCAGTGGCAAATTCGTGTTCTCCACCAGCGAGGCCTACCTGATAGAAGACGGCAAGATTACCGCGCCGGTCAAGGGCGCGACGCTGATCGGCAACGGCCCGGAAGCCATGAGCCGGGTTTCGATGGTTGGTAACGATCTGGCGTTGGACAGTGGTGTGGGGACGTGTGGCAAGGATGGGCAGTCGGTGCCGGTGGGTGTCGGCCAACCGACCCTGAAGATCGACGCGATCACCGTGGGTGGCACGGGCGCGTAAGGGAAGGGGGCACGGGTGAGCCGAATGCCGGCCCACCCCTGGCGACACTCAACGCAGACCGCGGTGGGTATCGTCCAGATCCCGGATGTACTTGAAGACTTTACGGCTGGAAGCCGGTGGCTTGTTGTGTGCCAGCTCGTGCTGGGCCTGACGGATCAGAGAGCGCAGTTGCTGGCGGTCCGCTTCGGGATATTCGCCGACGAACTTTTCCAGCACATCGTCGTTGCCGGTGATCAGGCGATCACGCCAGCGCTCGAGGTTGTGGAAGCGTTCGTTGTACTGCTTGGTGGACGCGTCGACCTGGTCGAGGACCACCTGGATGGCGTCGATGTCCTGGTCGCGCATCAGCTTGCCGATGAACAGGATGTGCCGTTTACGCGCGATGTTCGCGGTGTGCTTCGGCGCATCGGCCAAGGCACGGCGCAAGCCGTCGGTCAGTGGCAGTTTTGCCAGCAGGTCAGGCTTGAGTGTGGTAAGTCGCTCGCCGAGATCAACCAGAGCATGCAGCTCGCGTTTGACCTGGGATTTGCTTTTCTCCCCATCGAGGGAGTCGTCGTAAGAATCAACCATGGTGGCAGTCCGCAAAGAAACGCCGCCATGATAACCAGTCGGGGGCCGCTTGTCCGGCCCGGTCGCTCAATGGGCGTGACTGAAAGCTGCATTTGAGTGGAGAAAGCTGAGTGGAGAAGACCATGAGCGCAGCACAAAGCGTTGGCCCGCAGGCTCTGCCGGTCCTGCAGGAGCAGGTCGAGCAGATTCTTGCCGAAGCCAGGCGCCAGGGGGCCAGTGCCTGTGAGGTGGCGGTGTCCGTGGAGCAGGGGCTGTCGACGTCGGTACGCCAGCGGGAAGTGGAAACGGTCGAGTTCAACCGTGACCAGGGTTTTGGCATCACCTTGTATCTCGGGCAACGCAAGGGCTCGGCCAGCACTTCGGCCAGCGGCGCCGAAGCCATTCGCGAGACCGTTGCCGCTGCGTTGGCTATCGCTCGGCACACGTCCGAGGATGAGTGTTCCGGGTTGGCCGATGCAGCCCTGATGGCCAAGGAGATCAAGGATTTCGACCTGTTCCATGAATGGAACATCACCCCCGAGCAGGCCATCGAGCGGGCACTGATTTGCGAGGCGGCGGCTTTCGAGGCTGACAGCCGGATCAAGAACGCCGACGGCACCACCCTGAGCACCTCCCAAGGGTGCCGGGTCTACGGTAACAGCCATGGTTTCATCGCCGGGTCCGCGTCGACGCGCCACAGCCTCAGTTGCGTGATGATCGCCGAAGGTGAGGGGCAGATGCAGCGTGACTACTGGTACGACGTCAATCGCCAGGGCGAGTTGCTGGTCGATGCTGTCAGTATTGGTCGCAAGGCCGCGCAGCGGGCGGCCAGCCGCCTGGGCGCGCGCCCGGTTCCGACCTGCGAAGTGCCGGTGCTGTTTTCGGCGGAACTGGCCGGAGGCCTGTTCGGTAGCTTCCTGTCGGCGATTTCCGGCGGCAACCTGTACCGCAAGTCTTCGTTCCTCGAGGGGGCGCTGGGGCAGCGGTTGTTCCCGGAGTGGCTGACCATCGATGAGCGCCCGCACCTGATGCGCGCCATGAGCAGTTCGTCCTTCGATAGCGATGGTCTGGCCACCTATGCCAAGCCGTTCGTCGAGAACGGCACGCTGGTGTCCTATATTCTGGGGACCTATTCGGGGCGCAAGTTGGGGCTGCCGAGTACCGCCAACGCCGGCGGCGTGCACAACCTGTTCGTCACCCACGGGGTCGAGGACCAGGATGCGCTGATCCGCCGGATGGGACGCGGCCTGCTGGTGACTGAACTGATGGGCCATGGTCTGAACATGGTGACCGGCGATTACTCGCGCGGTGCGGCAGGTTTCTGGGTCGAGAATGGCGAGATCCAGTTCCCGGTCCAGGAAGTGACCATTGCCGGCAACATGCGCGACATGTTCAAGCAGATCGTCGCCGTTGGCAGCGATCTCGAACTGCGCAGCAATATCCGCACCGGCTCGGTGCTGATCGAACGGATGACCGTCGCCGGTAGCTGATTCACCCCGTTACCCGAACGAAAGGCGTGCCGCGTTGAGCGGCACGCCTTTTTTTGTGCCTGGTTCAGAAAGATTGTTTTGATTATCAATATCGGATAATAATAAATCTCATTATCGAATGAGCCTGGGTCATGAGTTCTGTCTTGCATGAGCAACCCTATCTGGACAGCTGGCGCTGGATGAGTCGCCAGGTCCGCTGTGCGCTGCTGCCGGACGAGCCCCGGCTGATCGATCATTACCTCGCCGAAGGCCGCTATCTGGCCTGCTGCACACCCACTTCGCCCTGGACCATCGCCGAAACCGCCTTGCGCCTGTTGCTCGACACAGCCACCGACACCGCGTTGCCCTGGCACTGGCGTTCGTTATGCCTGGACCAGGCCTGGCGACCGCTGCGTGACCTGGAGCGCCTGGCGTTATGCAACTGTCGGCGGCGGCGCTGGCAACGCTTTGCCTGGCAATTGGCGAACTGTTCGCTGCTGCCTTCCATTCCCCTGACTGAACTGGTGCAAGGATTTCCCGATGAGTAATACCCGTATCGAACGCGACAGCATGGGCGAACTGCAGGTGCCGGCGAACGCCCTGTATGGCGCCCAGACCCAGCGCGCCGTGAATAACTTTCCCATCAGCCACCAGCGTATGCCGGCGCAGTTCATTCGTGCGCTGATCCTGGCCAAGGCTGCTGCCGCCCAGGCCAACGTCGAACTCAAGCAAGTGAGTGCAGCCCAGGGCAAGGCCATCTTCGATGCCTGCCAGGGGCTGCTTGAAGGCGATTTCATGGCGCATTTCCCGGTGGATATCTACCAGACCGGTTCCGGTACCAGCTCGAACATGAACGCCAACGAGGTGATCGCGACCCTTGCCAGCCGTCTGTTGGGCGAGCCGGTCAACCCCAACGACCACGTCAACTGTGGGCAAAGCAGTAACGACATCATTCCCACCACCATTCATGTCAGTGCCGCGTTGGCCTTGCATGAGCAATTGTTGCCAGCCCTGGCGCATCTGGTGCAGGTCACCGAGGCCAAGGCGGTGCAGGTCCACCCGTTCATCAAGACCGGTCGCACCCACCTGATGGATGCCATGCCGGTGCGTCTTAGCCAGGTCCTCAATGGCTGGGCGGCTCAGCTCAAGGCTAACGTTGTGCACCTGCAGAACCTGCTCCCCAGCCTGCAATCCCTGGCGCAGGGCGGCACTGCGGTGGGTACCGGGATCAACGCGCACCCACAATTCGCCGAGCTGTTCAGTCGTCAACTGAGTGCCTTGACCCGGGTGCCGTTCACGCCTGGCAGCAATCTGTTCGCGCTGATCGGCTCCCAGGACACTGCGGTCGCCGTTTCCGGTCAGTTGAAGACCACTGCGGTGTCGTTGATGAAAATCGCCAACGACCTGCGCTGGATGAACTCCGGGCCACTGGCTGGCCTGGGCGAGATCGAACTGGAGGCCTTGCAGCCCGGTTCGTCGATCATGCCGGGCAAGGTCAATCCGGTGATTCCCGAAGCCACCGCCATGGTTGCTGCCCAAGTGATCGGCAATGACGGCACGATTGCCGTGGCCGGCCAGTCGGGCAATTTCGAACTGAACGTGATGTTGCCGATCATCGCCCAGAACCTGTTGAGCAGCATCGAACTGCTGGCCAATGTCAGCCGCCTGCTGGCCGACAAGGCGATCGCCAGCTTCAAGGTCAACGAGGCCAAGCTCAAGGAAGCGCTGTCGCGCAACCCGATCCTGGTCACTGCGCTGAACCCGATCATCGGTTATCAGAAGGCCGCCGAGATAGCCAAGAAGGCTTATCAGCAGGGCCGACCGATCATTGATGTCGCGCTCGAACATACCGATCTGCCCCGTAGCCAACTGGAAACCCTGCTGGATCCGGAAAAGCTCACGGCTGGCGGCGTGTAACCCACTGGATTGTCTGGAGGTTCGTCATGGAACACTGGAGACGCACGATCGAAAGGGCCAACCGCCATTTCAACCTGGGCGAGCTGGTTGATGCCCGCGAACACTACCTGCAGGCGCTGGCCCTGGCGCAGGTGCTGTTCGAGCGCTGGCCGGATGCCGAGGAGGCGGTGGCCGCCTGCGTGATTTCCCACCATAACCTGGCGGACCTGCACCTGCGCCTCAACCAGCCAGAAGAGAGCGTCGAGTACCTGTGTGCCGTTCACCAGCGCCTGTTGCAGGCGATGCAGGACACCCGACTCGCTCCCGCACTGCGTGAAGCGGCGTTGCATCAGAGCAGCAAAACCTACGTCGAACTGCTGGCCTTCATCAGCGAATACGGCGAATACCCCCGCACCAGCCGTCTGCTCCACAGCCAGACGGCCTCCTCGGGCACGGTCCCGTCGAGTCATCAACATGGAGTTCATTGAAATGCCCTACACCTTGCCTGCGCTGCCTTACAGTTACGACGCCCTGGAGCCGCATATCGATGCCAAAACCATGGAGATCCACTACACCACGCACCACCAGACCTACGTCACCAACCTCAATGCAGCCGTCGGGGGTTCGCAATGGGCCGACTGGTCAGTCGAGGCGCTGGTGGCTGGTGTCGGGCAACTGCCGGAAAAAATGCGTCCGGCAGTGATCAACCATGGCGGTGGTCATGCCAACCATTCGTTGTTCTGGGCAGTGATGAGCCCACTGGGCGGTGGTGAGCCTGAGGCGGCGCTGGGGCAGGCTCTCGATGAGCAACTGGGGGGTTTCGAAGCCTTCAAGGACGCCTTTACCAAAGCCGCATTGACGCGTTTCGGCAGCGGCTGGGCCTGGCTCAGCGTGACCCCGCAGAAAAAACTGGTGGTCGAGAGCAGTGGCAACCAGGACAGCCCGCTGATGAATGGCAATACGCCGATCCTCGGCCTGGATGTCTGGGAGCACGCCTATTACCTGCTGTACCAGAACCGTCGGCCGGAATACATCAACGCCTTCTATAACGTGATCAATTGGCCGGAAGTCGAACGGCGTTATCTCGCTGCCCTGGCATGAACCATATGACCCACAAGATCCAAAGCCGATGATGGAGACTGAAACCGTGGCAATGAGCACAGGGCGACGATTTCGCCAGGGAGTAGGCTTGCTGTTGTTGCTGGCGGGAGTGGTATTGCTTGTTGCGCGGCTGTTCGGCGGGGCGGGAGGCGGTTGATAGCAGGGGCGACGGTGGTGAAACGATCGATGGCAAGCTGGCTCCCCACTGCTTGGTGTGGGGCTGGCCTGCAGTGTGGGGCGAGTGTTTACTCGCCTTCGTCGAAATAGTTGTTGATCAGTGCCACCAGCGCTTCCATCGCCTCGTTTTCCTGCTCGCCTTCGGTTTTCATGTGAATCTTGGTGCCCTTGCCGGCAGCCAGCATCATCATGGCCATGATGCTCTTGCCATCGACCATGCTCTCGGGGGTGCGTCCTACCCGGATCTGGCAAGGGTACTGACCGGCAACGCCGACGAACTTCGCGGAAGCGCGGGCGTGCAGGCCCAGTTTGTTGATGATTTCGATTTCCAGAGCGGGCATCGCGATGGTGATCCTTTCAGCTAAGGTCGCGGTGGCGGACCTGGACGTTCTTCAGGGATTGTTGCAAGAGCCGACCCAGACGCTCGGTCAGATAGACGGAGCGGTGATGCCCGCCGGTGCAGCCAATGGCAATAGTGACATACGCACGGTTGCTGGCAGCGAAGCGTGGCAACCATTTGAGCAGGTAGCTGGAAATGTCCTGGAACATTTCCTCGACATCCGGTTGCGCGGCAAGGTAATCGGCCACTGGCTGGTCGAGTCCGGACTGCTCGCGCAACTCGGGTTTCCAATACGGATTGGGCAGGCAGCGCACGTCGAACACCAGGTCGGCGTCCACCGGCATGCCGCGCTTGAAGCCGAACGATTCTATCAGAAACGCGGTGCCCGGTTCCGGCTGGTTCAGCAGACGCAGCTTGATGGTGTCACGCAACTGGTAGAGATTCAGATGGGTGGTGTTGACCTTGAGGTCGGCCAGATCGGCAATCGGTCCCAGCAGGTTGGTCTCGTCGCGTATGGCCTCGGCCAGCGAGCGATTGGCACTGCTCAGGGGGTGGCGCCTGCGTGTCTCGGAGAAGCGCTTGAGCAGGGTTTCCTCGTCGGCATCCAGGTACAGGACGTCGCACTGGATATGCCGGCCGCGGACTTCGTTCAGCAGTTCGGGAAAGCGTGACAGGTGACTCGGCAGGTTGCGTGCGTCGATGGACACGGCGACCAGCGGCTGTGCCAGCTCGGTATTGATCAGTGCCCGTTCGGCCAGTTCCGGCAAGAGTCCGGCCGGCAGGTTGTCGATGCAGTAATAGCCGCTGTCCTCGAGTACATCGAGGGCGGTGCTTTTACCTGAGCCGGAGCGGCCGCTGACGATGATCAAGCGCATGTTTACTGACCGTTTTGTACGTCCAGGACAACCCGATACAGGGCCTCGTTGCTCGGTGCGCTACGCAGGCGGTCACGCACTTCCTTGCGATCCAGCATGCTGGCTATCTGCCTGAGCAATTCCAGGTGGGCATCGGTGGCGGCCTGCGGGACCAGCAATACGAACAGCAGGTCTACCGGGGCACCGTCGATGGCGTCGAAATCGATGGGGGCGTCCAGGTGCATCAGGGCACTGATGGGCGCCTCACAGCCTTTGAGGCGGCAGTGGGGAATGGCGATGCCGTTGCCAAAACCGGTGGAGCCGAGTTTTTCACGGGCAATCAGGCTCTCGTAGACATCCTGCATTTCCAGATCTGGCACTTCACGGCTGATCAGGTTGGCAATTTGTTCGAGGGCACGCTTCTTACTGCCACCCGGCACGTTCACCAGGGAACGGCCGGGGGTCAGGATGTTTTCAAGTCGAATCATGGGAGGGAGTTAACGACCCGTACCTTGGAGCAGGTGCAGGTTCTTTTCCTTATGCTTTTTCAGTTGGCGGTCCAGCTTGTCGGTCAGCAGGTCGATGGCTGCATACATATCATCATGTTCTGCATTGGCGACGACCTCACCACCGTGGATGTGCAAAGTGGCTTCGATTTTCTGCTTCAGTTTTTCGACGGCCATTGTCACCTGTACATTGGTGATCTTGTCGAAATGGCGTTCCAATCGGTTGAGCTTTTCGCCGATATAGGCCCGCAGTGGTTCGGTCACTTCCAGTTGGTGTCCACTGATATTGACTTGCATACAGCTTCTCCTTCGTTGCCAGTGCATAAAGCGGCAAGCCTGGTGGCTTGCCACTGGAACGCTGTGGCACGCCCGGCGGTTACATCAACCGCTTCCGTTCGCTGGAAGGCGCGATCCCGAGGGACTCGCGGTACTTGGCGACGGTACGACGGGCGACCTGAATGCCTTGTGCCTCCAGTAAACCAGCGATCTTGCTGTCGCTCAACGGCTTTTTCTGATTTTCCGCTGCAACCAGTTTCTTGATGATCGCGCGGATCGCCGTGGACGAGCATTCACCGCCTTCGGAGGTGCTGACATGGCTCGAGAAAAAGTATTTCAGTTCGTAGATACCACGCGGGGTATGCATGAATTTCTGGGTGGTGACCCGGGAAATGGTCGATTCATGCATGCCCACGGCTTCGGCGATGTCGTGCAGCACCAGTGGCTTCATCGCTTCGTCGCCGTACTCCAGGAAGCCGCGCTGGTGCTCGACGATCTGGGTGGCTACCTTCATCAACGTCTCGTTGCGGCTCTGCAGGCTCTTGATGAACCAGCGCGCCTCCTGCAACTGGTTGCGCATGAAGGTGTTGTCGGCGCTGGTGTCGGCGCGGCGGACAAAGCCGGCGTATTGTGGGTTGACCCGCAAGCGTGGCACCGATTCCTGGTTCAGCTCCACCAGCCAGCGCTCGTTGTCCTTGCGCACGATCACGTCGGGCACCACGTATTCGGCTTCGGTCGACTCGATCTGCGAGCCCGGGCGCGGGTTGAGACTCTGCACCAGTTCGATGACCTGGCGAAGTTCGTCTTCCTTGAGTTTCATGCGCCGCATCAACTGGCTGTAGTCGCGGCTGCCCAGCAGGTCGATGTAATCGGTGACCAGACGCTTGGCCTCGTTCAGCCACGGGGTCTTGGCTGACAATTGGCGCAGTTGCAGCAACAGGCATTCACCGAGGTTGCGCGCGCCGATACCGGCTGGCTCGAATTGCTGGATGCGGTGCAGGACGGCTTCGATTTCGTCGAGTTCGATGTCCAGTTCCGGGTCGAACGCTTCGAGGATTTCCTCAAGGGTCTCGTCCAGGTAGCCCTGGTTGTTGATGCAATCGATCAGCGTCACGGCGATCAGGCGATCGGTGTCGGACATCGGTGCCAGGTTCAGTTGCCACAGCAGGTGGCTTTGCAGGCTTTCACCGACGGAAGTACGGGTGGTGAAGTCCCACTCGTCGTCATCGTTGCCGGGCAGGCTGCTGGCGCTGGTCTGGTAAACGTCTTCCCAGGCGGTATCGACCGGGAGTTCGTTGGGAATGCGTTCGTTCCATTCACCTTCGTCGATGTTGTCGACGGTGGGTGCGGTTTCCTGCTGATAGGAGGTTTCCGGAACTTCGGCAGTAGTCTTTTGCTCGGCGTTGTCGGCCAGTGGATCGCTGTTATCGAAGTCGTCGCCTTCTTCCTGGCGTTCGAGCATCGGATTGGATTCCAGGGCCTCCTGGATTTCCTGCTGAAGATCCAGAGTCGACAATTGGAGCAGGCGGATGGCCTGTTGCAGCTGCGGTGTCATCGTCAGCTGCTGGCCCATTTTAAGGACGAGCGATGGTTTCATGGCAGGGGCTTAACACCTTATTCGCCGGCGCGCATGCGCCATCCACTACAGGGCGCCGGAGCGCCAAACATAAGCAAATTATATGCCTGAAATCCGAGTGTTTGCCTAGAGCGCTGTAACAATAAAACAGTGGTTTTTATCGAACATTCATGCGCTCAGGCGAGTATTGGGCATCCAGATGCTTACAGGCGGAACTCGTGGCCCAGATAGACTTCCTTGACCAGTTCGTTGGCCAGGATAGTGGCCGAATCGCCTTCGGCGATCAGCTGCCCATCGTTGACGATATAGGCGGTTTCGCAGATATCCAGGGTCTCGCGGACGTTGTGGTCGGTGATCAGTACACCGATGCCCTTGGCCTTGAGGTGGTGGATGATCTGCTTGATGTCGCCCACGGAAATCGGGTCGACGCCAGCGAAGGGCTCATCGAGCAGGATGAACTTCGGCGCGGTGGCCAGGGCGCGGGCGATTTCCACGCGGCGCCGCTCACCACCGGACAGGCTCATGCCGAGGTTGTCGCGGATGTGGCTGATATGGAACTCCTGCAGCAGGCTCTCCAGCTCCTGGCGGCGAGCGGCCTTGTCGAGTTCCTTGCGTGTTTCCAGGATTGCCATGATGTTGTCGGCCACCGACAGCTTGCGAAAGATCGAGGCTTCCTGTGGCAGATAACCGATCCCGGCGCGCGCGCGGCCGTGCATCGGCTGGTGGCTGACGTCCTGCTCGTCGATCAGCACGCGGCCCTGATCGGCCTGGACCAGCCCGACGATCATGTAGAAGCAGGTGGTCTTGCCGGCACCGTTGGGGCCGAGCAGACCGACGATCTGGCCGCTTTCGATCGACAGGCTGACGTCACGCACCACCTGGCGACTCTTGTAGGCTTTGGCCAGATGCTGGGCTTTCAAAGTTGCCATTACTGGGCCTTTTGCTCGTCGGTTTTCTTTTTCGGCTGGATCACCATGTCGATGCGCTGGCGCGGCGTGGTGATCGGAGTGCCGTTGGCACGACCGGCGGTCGCCACCTGTTTCACCGTGTCATAGACGATCTTCTCGCCTTCGGTGGTGTTGCCTTCGTTGATCACCTTGGCCTGGTCGATCAGGACGATGCGGTTCTGCTGGGCGTGGTACTGGATGGTCTTGCCATAACCCTTGACCGGCTGTGGGTCGGTGGCTTTCTGCTTCTGTTCGAAGTAGGCCAGGTTGCCCACGGAGGTCACCACGTCGATGGCGCCGTCCTTGGTCCGGGTGAGCGTCACGGTGTTGCCCTTAACGATCATCGAACCTTGAGTGATGATGACGTCGCCCTTGTAGGTGGCGATGCCTTGTTTGTCATCCAGTTGAGCATCGTCAGCTTGAACGCGGATGGGCTGCTCGCTGTCGTTCGGCAGAGCCCAGGCGCTCACGCTTCCCAGTGCTGCGCCCAGGCTGAGCAAAATAGGGAGGGTTTTAACGAGACTCATACTGTCCTCTTACGTTCGATAGCAGGTGCATCCTGCTTTCTTCCAGATAGGCTTTCATGCCTTTGCCCGTGGTCACGCCGTTGGGGCCGTCGATTCTAACGGCTTGCTCGGTCTGCGCATATTGCTTCTGTGGGAATACTGTCATCCGTGTTGTAGTAATAAGCACATTGCGCTGTTTTTCGTCGGTGCGGGCGACCCGTACCGAATCGATCAGCTCGACTTCGGTGCCGTCCGGGTTGACCTCGGCGCGTTCGCTCTGGACATGCCAGGGGAAGGCGGTGCCACGGTAGATCTGCAGGTCCGGCTTGGTCACCAGAGTGACATCGGACACCTTGAGGTGCTCGACCTTGTCGCCGGTCATGTCGTACTGAATCTTGCCGTCGGGCATGTACTGAATGCTGTGGGCGTTGATCGCATAGTAGTCGATGGCGGTGTTGTCCACGGGGGCGGCGGTCTGCTCCAGGAAACGTTCCGGGCTGATGTTCCAGTAGCCAACGGCCCCGAACAGGGCGGCAATGACTCCAAACAGCAGAATGTTGCGAATCTTCTTGCTCAGCATAAAAGGCTCTACAGGTAGGCGGCGTGGGCCGCTTCGAGGCTGTCTTGGGCGCGCAGGATCAGCTCGCAGAACTCGCGGGCGGCACCTTCGCCACCGCGGGCCTGGGTGACGCCATGGGCGTGTTCGCGGACGAAGCTTGCGGCATTGGCCACGGCCATGCCCAGGCCGACGCGACGGATCACCGGCAGGTCGGGCAGGTCGTCGCCCAGGTAGGCCACCTGCTCATAGCTTAGGCCCAGTTGAGCGAGCAGGGCGTCGAGCACCACCAGTTTATCTTCACGGCCCTGGAATACGTGAGGGATTCCCAGGTTTTTGGCTCGGCGTTCGACCAGTACGGTCTTTCGGCCGCTGATGATAGCGGTTTGTACACCCGCCGCCATCAGCATCTTGATGCCCTGGCCGTCCAGTGTGCTGAACGATTTGAATTCGCTGCCATCCTCGAGGAAATACAGGCGACCGTCGGTCAATACGCCGTCGACGTCGAAGACTGCCAGCTTGATGTTCTTACCGCGTTGCAGCAGATCAGTGCTCATTCAGATGACTCCGGCGCGCAGCAGGTCGTGCATGTTCAAGGCGCCGACGGGGCGATCCTCGTCATCGACCACCACCAGTGCGCTGATTTTATGGTCTTCCATGATCTTCAGGGCCTCGGCGGCGAGCATCTCGGCCCGTGCGGTCTTGCCGTGAGGGGTCATGACGTCTTCGATCAGGGCGCTGTGGATATCGATGGTGCGATCCAGGGTGCGGCGCAGATCGCCATCGGTGAAGATTCCGGCGAGACGGCCGTCGGCTTCCACGACCACGGTCATGCCCAGGCCCTTGCGAGTCATTTCCATCAGCGCGTTTTTCAACAGTGTGCCGCGCAGCACCTGTGGCAACTCGTCGCCGGCGTGCATGACGTGCTCCACTTTCAGCAGCAGGCGCCGCCCCAGGGCACCGCCTGGGTGGGAAAAGGCGAAATCTTCCGCAGTGAAACCGCGTGCTTCGAGCAGGGCAACGGCGAGGGCGTCGCCCATCACCAGTGCCGCGGTGGTCGACGACGTCGGGGCCAGGTTCAGCGGGCAGGCTTCATGCTCGATGCGTGCGTTGAGGTTGACCTCGGCGGCCTTGGCCAGCGGCGACTCGGGGTTGCCGGTCAGGCTGATCAACTGGATGCCCAGGCGCTTGATCAGCGGCAGCAGGGTGACTATTTCCGAGGTCGAACCGGAGTTCGACAGGGCCAGGATGACGTCGTCCCGGGTAATCATGCCCATGTCGCCATGGCTGGCTTCCGCCGGGTGGACGAAGAAGGCCGGGGTGCCGGTGCTTGCCAGGGTTGCGGCAATCTTGTTGCCAATGTGCCCGGACTTGCCCATGCCGAGCACGACCACGCGGCCCTTGCTGGCCAGAATCATCTCGCAAGCGCGTACGAAATCTGCGTCGATATGGGTCAACAAGCCTTCTACGGCTTCTACTTCGAGGCGGATGGTGCGTTGTGCCGATTGAATCAGGTCGCTGGATTGGCTCATGTCAGAAATCGTATAGCCCGATGAAAAGGCGCGATTATAGCGGTAATGAGCAATTCCCTCACGCTCGATCGTTGCTCTTTACACCACGAGCGTGGGAGTCGGCTGTCGGTTTTCGCCCATCTGTGCGTCAAAACCGACTGTCCCTATCCTGAACAAGCACGGCTTTCGGCCTTGGGCGGCTCGTATCAGCAGTGATATAGTTCGCGACCAGTTCGGCCCGCTCAGGAAGTGCGCATCTCTTTTACCAGAGGCCTGGTGTCCGAGTCAGAGGCTGCATCGCAAGGAGTTTAGATGAGCGCCGATAACGCCTACGCGGTCGAGCTGAAGGGTGTCACCTTCAAGCGCGGCGCGCGCAGCATTTTCAACAATGTCGATATTCGTATTCCGCGCGGCAAGGTCACCGGCATCATGGGGCCCTCCGGGTGTGGCAAGACGACCCTGTTGCGGCTGATGGGAGCCCAGTTGCGCCCCAGCAGTGGCGAAGTCTGGGTCAATGGTCAGAACCTGCCGGCGCTATCGCGCGGCGCCCTGTTCGACGCACGCAAGCACATGGGCGTGCTGTTCCAGAGTGGCGCGTTGTTCACCGACCTGGATGTCTTCGAGAACGTTGCCTTTCCGCTGCGGGTACACACCGAGCTGCCGGAAGAGATGATTCGCGACATCGTCCTGCTGAAGCTGCAGGCCGTTGGCCTGCGCGGTGCGGTCGACCTGATGCCCGACGAACTTTCCGGTGGCATGAAACGGCGCGTGGCCCTGGCACGGGCGATTGCGCTGGATCCGCAGATTCTCATGTATGACGAACCGTTCGTCGGTCAGGACCCGATCGCCATGGGTGTGCTGGTGCGCCTGATCCGCCTGCTCAATGATGCACTGGGTATCACCAGCATCGTCGTCTCCCATGACCTGGCGGAAACCGCGAGCATCGCCGATTACCTCTATGTGGTGGGTGATGGGCAGGTGCTGGGGCAGGGCACGCCCGAAGAGTTGATGAATGCCGATAATCCGCGCATTCGCCAGTTCATGACCGGCAATCCGGATGGTCCGGTGCCGTTTCATTACCCGGCGCCGGATTACCGCGCAGATCTGTTGGGGAAGCGCTGATGCGCAAGCATTCATTGATCGAGAGAATTCGTCTGTTCGGGCGTTCGGGCATCGACGTGCTCGCGGTGCTCGGGCGTTCGACGCTGTTTCTGTTTCACGTACTGTTCGGCCGCGGCGGCATCGGCGGTGGCTTCGGCCTGCTGGTCAAGCAATTGCATGCCGTGGGGGTGATGTCGCTGGTGATCATCGTCGTCTCCGGGATCTTCATCGGCATGGTGCTGGCGCTGCAGGGGTTCAATATTCTTTCCAGCTATGGTTCCGAGCAGGCTGTGGGGCAGATGGTTGCCCTGACGTTGCTGCGTGAGCTGGGCCCGGTGGTGACCGCCTTGCTGTTCGCCGGGCGTGCCGGTTCGGCGTTGACTGCGGAAATCGGCAACATGAAGTCCACCGAGCAGCTTTCCAGCCTGGAGATGATCGGTGTCGACCCGCTCAAGTATATTGTTGCGCCACGATTGTGGGCCGGCTTCATTTCCCTGCCGCTGCTGGCGGTGATCTTCAGTGTGGTCGGTATCTGGGGTGGTTCGTGGGTCGCGGTCGACTGGCTGGGCGTCTACGACGGCTCGTACTGGGCCAACATGCAGAACAGCGTGACCTTCAATGGTGATGTACTGAAGGGTGTTATCAAGAGCATCGCGTTCGCCTTCGTGGTGACCTGGATTGCCGTTTTTCAAGGTTATGACTGTGAGCCCACTTCGGAAGGGATCAGTCGTGCCACCACCAAGACCGTGGTTTATGCCTCACTGGCAGTCCTCGGCCTGGACTTTATTCTGACCGCCTTGATGTTTGGAGATTTCTGATGCAAAACCGCACCCTGGAAATCGGTGTCGGCCTTTTCTTGCTGGCTGGCATCCTGGCTTTGCTGTTGCTGGCGTTGCGGGTCAGTGGACTGTCCCCGACGGCGAATACCGAAACCTATAAACTTTACGCCTACTTCGACAATATCGCCGGTTTGACTGTCAGAGCCAAGGTGACCATGGCCGGTGTGACCATCGGCAAGGTCACTGCGATCGATCTTGACCGCGACCACTTCACTGGCCGGGTGACCATGCAAATCGAGAAAAACGTGAACAACCTGCCGACCGACTCGACTGCGTCGATTCTCACGGCGGGACTGCTCGGTGAGAAGTACATCGGTATCAGCGTCGGTGGCGACGACGCGTTGCTCAAGGATGGCGGGACCATTCATGACACCCAGTCGTCGCTGGTGCTGGAAGACCTGATCGGTAAATTCCTGCTCAACACCGTTAACAAAGACGCCAAATGAGGAGTTTTTCCATGATCTCTATTTTGCGCCGTAGTCTGTTGGTGCTGCTCGCGGCGATGCCGCTGATGGGCAATGCGCTGGCCGCTCCTACTGCCCACGATCTAGTGCAGGACACCACCAACCGGATGCTCGCCGACCTGACGGCGAACCGGGAGAAGTACAAGCAGAATCCGACGGAGTTCTACAATTCGCTCAATACCATCGTCGGTCCGGTGGTGGATGCAGAAGGCATTTCCAAAAGCATCATGACCGTCAAGTACTCGCGCAAGGCCACGCCCGAGCAGATGACCCGCTTCCAGGAAAACTTCAAGCGCGGCCTGTTCCAGTTCTACGGCAACGCACTGCTGGAGTACAACAACCAGGGCATCACCGTCGATGCGCCGAAGGATGAGTCGGGCGACCGCACCAGCGTCGGCATGACCGTCAAGGGCAATAACGGCGCGATCTATCCGGTTTCCTACACCCTTGAGAAAATCAACGGTGAATGGAAACTGCGTAACGTGATCATCAACGGCATCAACATCGGCAAGCTGTTCCGTGACCAGTTCGCCGATGCGATGCAACGCAACGGCAACAACCTGGACAAGACCATCGACGGTTGGGCGGGCGAAGTGGAGAAGGCCAAGGCCGAGTCCGAGAAAAACCCGCAGAAGGCCAGTGGCGGTGAGTGAGGCCAGCGTTCGCCTGGGCGAAGCAGGTGAGCTGCACCTGGCCGGCGTGCTCGACTACAGCACGGGCGCGGCCTTGCGCAAGCAGGGCCAGGCGCTGATCAAGTCAAGCAGCGCGACGGCCCTGGTGGTTGATTGTTCGTCGGTGGAGAAATCCAGCAGCGTCGGCCTGGCCCTGCTGCTGGCGTTCATGCGCGATGCGGCGCAGCTCGGCAAATCCTTCAGCATTCGTGGCATGTCCCGGGAAATGCGCGAAATCGCCGAAGTTTCCGAGCTGACGGAGCTGTTGGGCGTGCAGTGATCGACTCAAATCGCAAGCCCCCCGTCAGAGTCCTGCGAATGCGGGGTTCGCAGGCGCGGGGCTTTTTTGTATCATGGTCGACCCGCGCGCGTTGGGCGCCGATCGAGGTTGAGCATGCAGGCCACCGAAGTAAAGAGCTTCCTTGAAGGAAAGCTGCCAGGAACTCAGGTTGAAGTTGAGGGCCAAGGCTGCAACTTCCAGTTGAATGTGATCAGCGACGAACTGGCAGCCTTGAGCCCGGTGAAGCGTCAGCAAAGCATCTATGCCCATTTGAACCCATGGATTGCCGATGGCAGCATCCATGCGGTCACCATGAAATTTTTCAGCAGCGCGGCCTGGGCCGAGCGCACCTGAGCCTGAACTGGCGTCGAGATTCCTATGGATAAACTGATTATTACTGGCGGCGTTCGTCTTGATGGCGAAATCCGCATCTCCGGGGCAAAAAACTCCGCCCTGCCGATTCTGGCGGCCACCTTGCTGTGCGATGGCCCGGTCACCGTGGCCAACCTGCCGCACCTGCACGACATCACCACCATGATCGAGTTGTTCGGGCGCATGGGCATCGAGCCTGTGATCGACGAAAAACTCTCCGTGGAAATCGACCCGCGCACCATCAAGACCCTGGTGGCGCCGTACGAGCTGGTGAAAACCATGCGTGCGTCGATCCTGGTGCTGGGCCCGATGGTTGCCCGTTTCGGTGAGGCCGAAGTGGCCCTGCCGGGTGGCTGCGCCATCGGTTCGCGTCCGGTCGACCTGCACATTCGTGGTCTCGAAGCCATGGGTGCGGTGATCGATGTCGAGGGCGGCTACATCAAGGCCAAGGCACCGGAAGGCGGCCTGCGTGGCGCCAACTTCTTCTTCGATACCGTCTCCGTGACCGGTACCGAGAACATCATGATGGCCGCAGCCCTGGCCCGTGGTCGCAGCGTGCTGCAGAACGCCGCGCGCGAGCCGGAAGTGGTCGACCTGGCGAACTTCCTCAACGCCATGGGCGCGAAGATCTCCGGTGCCGGTTCCGACACCATCACCATCGACGGTGTCGAACGCCTGCATTCGGCCCACTACAAGGTCATGCCTGACCGTATCGAGACCGGCACCTACCTGGTGGCCGCTGCCGTCACTGGCGGTCGGGTCAAGGTCAAGGATACCGATCCGACCATTCTCGAAGCGGTACTGGAAAAGCTCAAGGAGTCCGGCGCGTCCGTGACCACCGGCGAAGACTGGATCGAACTGGACATGCACGGCAAGCGGCCCAAGGCGGTCAACGTGCGTACTGCGCCGTACCCGGCGTTCCCGACCGACATGCAGGCCCAGTTCATCTCCCTCAACGCGATTGCCGAAGGCACTGGAGCGGTGATCGAGACCATCTTCGAAAACCGCTTCATGCACGTGTACGAGTTGCATCGCATGGGCGCCAAGATCCAGGTCGAAGGTAACACCGCGATCGTCACCGGCACCGAGATCCTCAAGGGCGCTCCGGTCATGGCCACCGACCTGCGGGCCTCGGCCAGTCTGGTGATTTCGGCGCTGGCCGCCGAAGGCGACACGCTGATCGACCGGATCTACCATATCGACCGTGGGTATGAGTGCATCGAAGAGAAGCTGCAGATGCTCGGTGCCAAGATCCGTCGCGTTCCGGGCTAGTGTGCGGGGGCCGGCTTGCTGGCGATAGCGCTGTGTCAGGCAGCACAGATGTTGACTGACCGATAGCAATCGCCTGCAAGCCGGCTCCAGGAAAGACGAGCCGGTCTGTTAGAGTGCTGCAATATCCTGAATTGAAGGACCTAGGTTTTCCCATGCTGACCATTGCACTGTCCAAGGGCCGCATTCTCGACGATACTCTGCCTTTGCTCGCCGAAGCGGGTATCGTGCCCACCGAGAATCCGGACAAGAGCCGCAAGCTGATCATTCCGACGACCCAGGACGACGTTCGCCTGCTGATCGTTCGTGCCACCGACGTGCCGACCTATGTCGAGCATGGCGCGGCCGACCTCGGTGTCGCCGGCAAGGATGTGCTGATGGAATACGGCGGCCAGGGCCTTTACGAGCCGCTGGACCTGAAGATCGCCTGTTGCAAGCTGATGACCGCCGGTGCCGTTGGCGCGGTGGAGCCCAAGGGCCGGCTGCGGGTTGCGACCAAGTTCGTCAATGTCGCCAAGCGTTACTATGCCGAGCAGGGTCGCCAGGTCGATATCATCAAGCTGTATGGCTCGATGGAACTGGCACCGCTGATCGGTCTGGCCGACAAGATCATCGACGTCGTCGACACCGGTAACACCCTGCGTGCCAACGGCCTGGAACCCCAGGAAATGATTGCGACCATCAGCTCCCGCCTGGTGGTGAACAAGGCATCGATGAAGATGCAGCACGCCCGTATCCAGTCCCTGATCGACACCCTGCGCAAGGCAGTGGAGTCGCGACACCGTAGCTGACTCACACGCGCGGCCTTGAGCCGCGCCCATCTATCCGTGTCATAGCCAGAATTCTCAGGTGCCCACGCGGATGGCTTGGTAGTCTTGCGGCGCCTGAGATTTGCTGTTCCCAAGCATTCGCCAATTATTGAGGCCCTCGCTATGACTACGTCCACCGCCATTCGCCGACTCAACGCTGCCGATCCTGATTTCGCCCATCATCTGGATCATCTGCTGAGCTGGGAAAGCGTGTCCGATGACTCGGTCAACCAGCGGGTGCTGGATATCATCAAGGCTGTGCGCGAGCGGGGCGATGCCGCCGTGGTCGAGTTCACCCAGCGTTTCGATGGCCTGGAAGCGGCTTCGATGGCGGACCTGATCCTGCCACGCGAGCGCCTGGAACTGGCCCTGACCCGCATCACCGATGTCCAGCGCGAAGCCCTGGAAAAGGCTGCCGATCGGGTGCGCAGCTACCACGAACGGCAGAAGCAGGATTCCTGGAGCTACACCGAGGCCGATGGCACGGTGCTGGGCCAGAAGGTCACCCCGCTGGACCGCGCCGGCCTGTATGTGCCTGGTGGCAAGGCGTCCTACCCGTCGTCGGTATTGATGAACGCGATTCCGGCCAAGGTGGCCGGCGTCGGTGAAGTGGTGATGGTGGTGCCGACCCCGCGTGGCGAGGTCAACGAGCTGGTGCTGGCGGCGGCCTGTGTCGCCGGTGTCGACCGGGTGTTCACCATCGGTGGTGCCCAGGCGGTCGCAGCACTGGCCTACGGCACCGAGAGTGTGCCCAAGGTCGACAAGGTGGTCGGTCCGGGCAACATCTATGTCGCCACCGCCAAGCGCCATGTGTTCGGCCAGGTGGGTATCGACATGATTGCCGGCCCTTCGGAGATCCTGGTGGTCTGCGATGGCCAGACCGATCCGGACTGGATCGCCATGGACCTGTTCTCCCAGGCCGAGCACGACGAGGACGCCCAGGCGATCCTGGTCAGCCCGGACGCGGCGTTCCTCGATCGGGTGGCGGCGAGCATCGACAAACTGCTGCCGACCATGGACCGCGCGCCGATCATCGAGACCTCGATCAACGGTCGCGGCGCGCTGATTCAGGTCCGTGACATGCAACAGGCAATCGAAGTCGCCAACCGTATCGCCCCGGAACACCTGGAGCTGTCGGTCGCCGACCCGCAGGCCTGGCTGCCGCAGATCCGCCACGCCGGTGCGATCTTCATGGGCCGTCACACCTCCGAGGCCCTGGGCGACTACTGCGCAGGTCCCAACCACGTGCTGCCGACCTCCGGTACCGCACGCTTCTCGTCGCCGCTGGGGGTGTATGACTTCCAGAAGCGTTCGTCGATCATCTTCTGCTCCGAACAGGGGGCGTCCGAGCTGGGCAAGACCGCCTCGGTGCTGGCCCGTGGCGAGTCGCTGAGCGCCCATGCCCGCAGTGCGGAATACCGGATCGTCGCCGAAGACCAGGAATAAGGGGAAAAGCATGAGCAAGTTCTGGAGCAAATTCGTCAAGGACCTGGTGCCCTACGTGCCGGGTGAGCAACCCAAGCTGACCAAACTGGTCAAGCTCAACACCAATGAAAACCCCTACGGTCCTTCGCCCAAGGCCCTGGCGGCGATGCAGGCCGAGGTCAACGACAACCTGCGCCTGTATCCCGATCCCAATGGCGACCGGCTCAAGCAGGCCGTGGCCGAGTACTACGGTGTGCGGAGTAACCAGGTGTTCCTCGGCAACGGTTCCGACGAAGTCCTGGCGCATATCTTCCATGGCCTGTTCCAGCAGGATCGGCCGCTGCTGTTCCCGGATATCAGCTACAGCTTCTATCCGGTCTACTGCGGCCTGTACGGCATCGGTTTCGAGGCGCTGGCGCTGGACGAGCAGTTCCAGATCCGTGTGGCCGACTACGCTCGGCCCAATGGCGGGATCATCTTCCCCAACCCGAATGCACCGACCGGCTGCCTGCTGGCGCTGGATGCGGTCGAGCAGATCCTCAAGGCCAGCCCGGATTCGGTGGTAGTGGTCGACGAGGCCTATATCGACTTCGGTGGCGAAACGGCCATCAGCCTGGTCGACCGTTATCCAAACCTGCTGGTGACCCAGACCCTGTCCAAATCCCGCTCCCTGGCGGGTCTGCGGGTTGGGTTGGCGGTCGGCCATCCGGACCTGATCGAGGCGCTGGAGCGGATCAAGAACAGCTTCAACTCCTACCCGCTCGATCGCATGGCGATTGCTGGCGCAGCGGCGGCGTTCGAGGATCGGGCGTACTTCGAGCAAACCTGTCGCCAGGTCATCGAAAGCCGGGAGCGGCTGGTGGCGCAATTGCAGGCCAAGGGTTTTGACGTATTGCCTTCGGCCGCGAACTTCATCTTCGCCCGGCATCCCCGGCATGACGCCGCGACGCTGGCGGCCAAGGTGCGGGAGCAGGGGGTGATCGTGCGTCACTTCAAGCAGGAGCGGATCGCGCAGTTCCTGCGCATCACCATCGGTACGCCCGAGCAGAACCAGGCGTTGATCGAGGCCTTGGGCGAGCTTTGATCGCCTGATCTTGCGGGAGCCGGGTGGGCGGCGCTGAATTCATCGCCAGCAAGCGGAGCGCCGCCCGGCCGTCTCCCACGGGTTGGATCAGTGTCCAGCTTCTTGGGGCAGTCCGGGCTCTGAGGTTCCCACAAATCGTGTCAGACAGGTTTCGTGGGAGCCGGCTTGCTGGCAATAGCGTCCTGGCCGCCGCCGCTGAACCCGGTCTTACTCCTCTTCCTTCTGCGCGGTCTGCTGTGGCGGACGCAAGCCGATCTCGGCGGTCAGCTTGAGCTCCTTGCCGTTGCGCAGCACCTGGATCACCACCTTTTCGGTCGGTTTGATCCGCGCCACCTGATTCATCGACCGGCGCCCGTCATTGGCCGGCTCACCATTGATGCTCAGGATCACGTCACCCAACTGCAGGCCGGCCCGTTGTGCCGGTCCGTCGCGGAAAATTCCCGCCACCACGATGCCTGGGCGCCCGCTCAGACCGAACGACTCCGCCAGTTCCTGGGTCAGCGGCTGCACTTCGATGCCCAGCCAGCCACGAATCACCTGGCCGTGCTCGATGATTGCCTTCATCACTTCGACCGCCAGATTGATCGGGATCGCGAAGCCGATGCCCTGGGAACCACCGGACTTGGAGAAAATCGCAGTGTTGATGCCGGTCAGGTTGCCGTTGGCGTCGACCAGTGCGCCGCCGGAGTTGCCGGGGTTGATGGCCGCATCGGTCTGGATGAAGTCTTCGTAGTTGTTCAGGCCCAGCTGGTTGCGGCCGGTGGCGCTGATGATGCCCATGGTGGTGGTCTGGCCGACGCCGAACGGGTTGCCGATCGCCAGGGCGATGTCACCGATGCGGATCTTGTCCGAGCGCCCGATGGTGATCGACGGCAGGTTCGGCAGATCGATCTTGAGCACCGCCAGGTCGGTTTCCGGGTCGCTGCCGATCACCCGTGCCAGGGTCTCGCGGCCATCCTTGAGCGCCACGACGATCTGGTCGGCGCCGGCGGTCACGTGGTTGTTGGTCAGCAGGTAGCCGGTGGAACTCATGATCACCGCCGAGCCCAGGCTCGACTCCATGCGTTTCTGCTTGGGCAGGTTGTCGCCGAAAAAGCGTCGGAACTGCGGGTCCTCGAACAGCGGATGGCTGTTCTTGTTGACCATCTTGGTGGTGTACAGGTTGGCCACCGCCGGTGCGGCGAGGTCCACCGCATCAGCATAGGACACCGGGCCCTGCTGGATGGTCGCGGTCTGCGGGGCTTGTTGCAGGTTCACATCCAGATCAGGCAGGCCGACCCATTGAGGGTAACGCTGGATAATCAACAGAGCGACCAGCACGCCGACCAGCAGCGGCCAGCCGAAAAAACGCAGAGCCTTGAGCATTGAACAAGTCCTGGGAGGTTGCAGGCCATCTTGGACGGCCCATAATGTCGCGCATTATACGAGGCTGCGAGCGCCTCGGGACGGGATATTGAGGAGTTTTTATGGCCGTTGCACTGAGTACCCTGGTCGAGGAGGCGGACCGCTTTCTGGGCAGTTCGCGAATTGCCGATTATTGCCCCAACGGCCTGCAGGTCGAAGGCCGGCCGCAGGTCACCCGGATCGTCAGCGGGGTCACCGCCAGCCAGGCGCTGCTCGATGCGGCGGTGGAGGCCGGGGCCGATCTGGTGCTGGTGCATCACGGCTATTTCTGGAAAGGCGAGGATCCCTGCGTCGTGGGGATGAAGCAGCGTCGACTGAAAACCCTGCTCAAGCACGACATCAGCCTGTTGGCCTACCACCTGCCACTGGACCTGCACCCGGAAGTCGGCAATAACGTGCAGCTTGCCCGCCAGTTGGATATCACCGTGGAAGGTCCGCTGGACCCCGAGAATCCCAAGGTGGTGGGGCTGGTCGGCTCCCTCAACGAACCGATGACCGCGCGCGACTTCGCCCGCAAGGTCCAGCAGGCGCTGGGGCGCGAACCGTTGCTGATCGAGGGCAGCGAGATGATCCGACGGGTCGGCTGGTGTACGGGCGGTGGCCAGGGTTACATTGATCAGGCGGTGTTGGCCGGGGTCGATCTGTACCTCAGCGGCGAAGCGTCCGAACAGACCTTCCACAGCGCGCAGGAAAACGGCGTCAGTTTCATTGCTGCCGGCCACCATGCGACCGAACGCTATGGCGTGCAGGCCCTGGGTGAATACCTGGCCCGGCGGTTTGCCCTGGAGCACCTGTTCATCGACTGCCCGAATCCGATCTAGGCGCGATCCCGTCCGCTTTCAGGGGTGGGGGCTGCCAAACAGGGCGATATATTCTTATATCGTTTCGATCTATCTGAGCTAATCAATAGAATAGGTCGCTGTGCTAGCATGCCCCGCTCGAACACGGCCCGCAGGCCGTCCACAAGAACGCTTTTCGTGAGTAGCCATGGTCGACAAACTGACGCATCTGAAACAGCTGGAGGCGGAAAGCATCCACATCATCCGCGAGGTGGCCGCCGAGTTCGACAACCCGGTGATGCTGTACTCCATCGGTAAAGATTCCGCCGTGATGCTGCACCTGGCACGCAAGGCGTTTTTCCCCGGCAAGCTGCCGTTTCCGGTGATGCATGTCGATACCCAGTGGAAATTCCAGGAAATGTACAAATTCCGTGATCGCATGGTCGCGGAAATGGGCCTGGACCTGATCACCCACGTCAACCCGGAAGGTGTGGCGCAGGGCATCAACCCGTTCACCCACGGTAGTTCCAAGCACACCGATATCATGAAGACCCAGGGCCTCAAACAGGCGCTGGACAAACATGGTTTCGACGCTGCTTTCGGAGGCGCCCGACGTGACGAAGAAAAATCCCGTGCCAAGGAGCGTGTGTATTCCTTCCGCGACAGCAAGCACCGCTGGGATCCGAAGAACCAGCGTCCGGAACTGTGGAACGTGTACAACGGCAAGGTCAACAAGGGCGAGTCGATCCGCGTCTTCCCATTGTCGAACTGGACCGAGCTGGACATCTGGCAGTACATCTACCTCGAAGGCATTCCGATCGTGCCGCTGTATTTCGCCGCCGAGCGTGAAGTCATCGAGAAGAACGGCACCCTGATCATGATCGACGACGATCGCATCCTCGAGCACCTGTCCGACGAGGAAAAAGCCCGTATCGTCAAGAAGAAGGTGCGTTTCCGTACCCTTGGCTGCTACCCGTTGACGGGCGCGGTGGAGTCCGAGGCCGAAACCCTCACGGACATCATTCAGGAAATGCTCCTGACGCGTACTTCCGAGCGCCAGGGCCGGGTCATCGACCACGATGGTGCCGGTTCGATGGAAGACAAGAAACGTCAGGGCTACTTCTAAACAGGGTTTTTCAGCATGTCGCATCAATCCGATCTGATCAGCGAGGACATCCTCGCCTACCTGGGCCAGCACGAACGCAAGGAACTGCTGCGTTTCCTGACCTGCGGCAACGTCGACGACGGCAAGAGCACCCTGATCGGGCGCCTGCTGCACGACTCCAAGATGATTTACGAAGACCATCTGGAAGCCATCACCCGTGATTCGAAGAAAGTCGGCACCACCGGTGACGACATCGACCTGGCACTGCTGGTCGACGGCCTGCAGGCCGAGCGCGAGCAGGGCATCACCATCGATGTCGCCTACCGCTATTTCTCCACCGCCAAGCGCAAATTCATCATCGCCGATACTCCCGGCCATGAGCAGTACACCCGCAACATGGCTACGGGTGCCTCTACCTGTGACCTGGCGATCATCCTGGTCGATGCCCGCTACGGTGTGCAGACCCAGACCCGTCGCCACAGCTTCATCGCCTCCCTGTTGGGCATCAAACACATCGTCGTCGCCATCAACAAGATGGACCTCAAGGACTTCGACCAGGGCGTGTTCGAGTCGATCAAGGCCGACTACCTGAAGTTCGCCGAAGGCCTGAAGATGAAACCTTCGAGCATGCACTTCGTGCCGATGTCGGCGCTCAAGGGCGACAACGTGGTGAACAAGAGCGAGCGTTCGCCCTGGTACACCGGCCAGTCGCTGATGGAAATCCTCGAGACCGTGGAAGTGGCGGGCGACCGCAATCTCACCGACCTGCGTTTCCCGGTGCAGTACGTCAACCGTCCGAACCTGAACTTCCGCGGCTTTGCCGGCACCCTCGCCAGCGGCATCGTGAAGAAAGGCGACGAAGTGGTGGTTCTGCCGTCGGGCAAGAGCAGCCGCGTGAAATCCATCGTTACCTACGAAGGTGAGTTGGAACACGCAGGTCCCGGCCAGGCCGTGACCCTGACCATGGAAGACGAGATCGACATCTCCCGTGGCGACCTGCTGGTCCATGCCGACAGCGTGCCACCGGTGACCGACAGCTTCGAGGCCATGCTGGTCTGGATGGCCGAAGAACCGATGCTGCCGGGCAAGAAATACGACATCAAGCGTGCCACCAGCTATGTGCCGGGCTCGATTGCCAGCATCGTCCATCGGGTCGACGTCAACACCCTGGAAGAAGGCTCGGCCAGTGCCCTGCAACTGAACGAGATTGGCAAGGTCAAGATTGCCCTGGATACGCCAATCGCCCTGGATGGTTACGACAGCAACCGCACTACTGGCGCGTTCATCGTCATCGACCGCCTGACCAACGGCACCGTCGGCGCCGGCATGATCGTCGCCCAGCCGCTGGCCCATGGCGGTGCCACTCACCATGGCAAGCTGGCGCATGTCGCGACCGAAGAACGCGCCCAGCGTTTCGGTCAGCAACCGGCCACCGTGCTGTTCACTGGCCTTTCGGGCGCTGGCAAGAGCACCCTGGCCTATGCCGTGGAGCGCAAGCTGTTCGATATGGGCCGTGCGGTGTTCGTCCTGGATGGTCAGAACCTGCGCCACGACCTGAACAAGGGGCTGGCGCAGGATCGCGCCGGTCGCACCGAAAATTGGCGGCGTGCCGCCCAGGTGGCGCGCCAGTTCAACGAAGCCGGCCTGCTGACCCTGGCCGCGTTCGTGGCGCCGGATGCCGAAGGTCGCGAGCAGGCCAAGGTGTTGATCGGTGCTGAGCGTCTGGTCACCGTTTACGTCCAGGCCTCGCCATTGGTCTGCCGTGAGCGTGACCCGCAAGGGCTGTACGCGGCGGGTGGCGACAACATCCCGGGTGAGTCCTTCCCGTACGATGTGCCGCTCAATGCCGACCTGGTCGTCGACACGCAAGCCTTGTCGCTGGAAGACAGCGTCAAGCAGGTGCTGGATCTGCTGCGTCAGCGCGGCGCGATCTAAGCCTCGCCGGCAACAGAAAAGCCCGCGACCGATCACTCGGTCGCGGGCTTTTTCATGGGCCATCAGATCGTTGGGTGGCTAAGATCGCCTTCGCGGGCACCTCAGGACTTGGCGGGGTACTCGCTGTGCAAGCGCGCCAGCAAGGCATCCTTGTCTGCCCATAGCTGGTTGATCCAGGTCTGGAATGCCTGGCGGTACTCGGCGTCCTGCTCATAGTTGCGGCCAATGAACTGGGGCGGAATCTGCAATTCTTCGAAATGCACCACGACCTCGCGCATGTCGCCGCACAACAGGTTCCAGAATCCCGGCCGTCCGCCCGGATAGTGGATGGTCACGTTGACGATCGACTCCAACTGCTCGCCCATGGCATCCAGCACGAAGGCAATGCCACCGGCCTTGGGCTTGAGCAGGTAGCGGAACGGCGACTGCTGCTGTGCATGTTTGCCCGGGGTGAAACGTGTGCCTTCGGCGAAGTTGAAGATGCCCACAGGGTTTTTGCGAAATTTCGCGCAGGTCTTGCGGGTGGTTTCCAGGTCCTTGCCTTTCTTTTCCGGGTGTTTTTCCAGGTACGCCTTCGAGTAGCGTTTCATGAACGGAAAGCCCAGTGCCCACCAGGCCAGGCCGATCACCGGGACCCAGATCAACTCCTGCTTGAGAAAGAATTTCAGGGGGCGAATGCGCCGGTTGAGCACGTACTGCAGGACCAGGATGTCGACCCAGCTCTGGTGATTGCTGGTGACCAAGTAGGAGTGCTGATAGTCCAGCCCCTCAAGGCCGCTGAGGTGCCAGCGGGTCTTGCGGACCAGGTGCATCCAGGCCTTGTTGTTGCTGATCCAGGCCTCATGGATATGGTTCATCAGCCAGTGGCTGAAGCGCTCGGTCAAGTTGAAGGGCAGGACCTTGAGCAGTGCCACGCAGAACAGGAGCGAGCACAGCAGCAGGGTGTTCAAGGCCAGCAGCAGCGAGGCGAGCAGGCCACGCAACGGGGCCGGGAGGAAGTCGAGCATGGTGTCCTTTCTCGAAAGTGCGTTCTTGTTTGAGCGAGCGGTCGTAGCCCTCACGCCTTATGGCATGAGGGTAACGGACACCGGCAGTATCGTGCAGCTACTTCAGATATTTCAGATATCCACGGGTCGGTTGGCGGCCTGGATCGCGGTAAGGGCGATGGTATAGACGATGTCGTCGACCTGGGCGCCGCGTGGCAGGTCGTTGACCGGCTTGCGCAGGCCTTGCAGCATTGGCCCCAGGCTCACGCAGTCGGCGCTGCGTTGCACCGCCTTGTGGGTGGTGTTGCCGGTATTCAGGTCGGGGAACACGAACACCGTGGCCCGACCAGCGACCTGGCTGTTGGGCGCCAGTTGCCGGGCGACGTTTTCGTTGGCGGCGGCGTCGTACTGCAACGGGCCGTCGATCAGCAGTTCGCGCTGGGCTTCGTGGGCCAGCAGGGTGGCTTCGCGGACTTTCTCCACTTCCTCGCCGCTGGCCGATTCGCCGCTGGAGTAGCTGATCATCGCCACCCGTGGCGCGATGCCGAATGCCTGGGCCGAGTCGGCACTTTGCAGGGCGATTTCCGCCAGTTCGGTGGCCGACGGGTGTGGATTCATCACGCAGTCGCCATAGACCAGCACCTGCTCGGGGAACAGCATGAAGAACACCGATGAGACCAGGGTGCAGCCCGGTGCGGTCTTGATCAGTTGCAGCGCCGGGCGGATGGTATTGGCGGTGGAGTGGATCACCCCGGAGACCAGACCATCGACTTCGTCCAGCGCCAGCATCATGGTGCCGATCACCACCGTGTCTTCCAGTTGCTGCTCGGCCATCGGCGTGTTGAGGCTCTTGTTCTTGCGCAGGGCCACCATCGGCTCGGCGTAGCGTCCGCGAATCTGGTCCGGGTCGAGAATCTCAAGCCCTGGTGGCAGCTCGAAACCATGGGCCTTGGCGACCGCCTCGACATCCGCCGGCTTGGCCAGCAGCACGCAACGGGCGATGCCGCGTGCCTGGCAGATCGCTGCGGCCTGGACGGTCAGCGGCTCGCTGCCTTCGGGCAGGACGATACGCTTGTTGGCTTGTTGGGCACGCTGGATCAACTGATAGCGGAACACCGCTGGCGTCAGACGCATTTCCCGTGGCGTGCCGCAGCGCTGGTGCAGCCATTGGGCATCGAGGTGGCTGGCGACGAAATCAGTGATGATTTCCGCCCGCTCGCGGTCATCGATCGGAATTTCCTTGTTCAGGCTGTTGAGCTGGTTGGCGGTGTCGTAGGAACCGGTGCTCACCGACAGTACCGGCAGGCCGGCCTGCAGCGCGCCGCGACACAACTCCATCAGGCGTGGGTCGGGCTTGGTATCGCTGGTCAGCAGCAGGCCTGCCAGGGGCACGCCGTTGAGTGCTGCCAGGCTGACGGCGAGGATAATGTCGTCGCGGTCGCCGGGGGTCACCACCAGCACGCCCGGCTTGAGCAGTTGCAGGGTGTTCAGCACGGTGCGGGCGCAAAGGATGATCTTCGACATGCGTCGGGTTTCATAGTCGCCGGCATTGAGCACCTGAGCGCCCAGCAACTCGGCAACGTCGCGGGTACGTGGGGCATTGAGTTCCGGTTGGTACGGAATGCAGCCCAGCAGACGGAAGTCGCCACTGCGCAACAGCGGCGAGTGTTCCTTGAGGCGGGCGGCGAAGGCCTCCATGCTTTCGTCGGTACGCACCTTGTTGAGGATCACGCCGAGGACCTTGGGGTCCTTGGGGCCGCCAAACAGTTGCGCCTGCAACTCGACCCGGCCGGACAACTCGGTCAGTACTTCGTTTTCCGGTGCCGAGACCAGGATCACCTCGGCATCCAGGCTTTTTGCCAGGTGCAGGTTGACCCGTGCGGCATAGCTGGCGCTGCGGGTCGGGACCATGCCTTCGACCACCAACACATCCTTGCCGACCGCAGCCTGCTGATACAGGGCGATGATTTCTTCCAGCAACTCGTCGAGCTGACCGTCGCCGAGCATCCGCTCGACGTGGGCCAGGCCCAGTGGTTGCGGCGGTTTCAGACCATGGGTACGGGCCACCAGCTCGGTCGAGCGTTCCGGGCCGGTATCACCCGGATGCGGCTGGGCGATGGGCTTGAAGAAACCGACTTGCAGGCCGGCGCGTTCCAGCGTCCGAACCAGCCCGAGGCTGATCGAGGTCAGACCCACACCGAAATCGGTGGGTGCTATAAAGAAAGTTTGCATGCGTAGTCTCTTGTGGAGCGCAACTTCGAGGACCGATGGTTGATCCTCTGCGATATTCAGACGCCAAGGTTAGCGCTAACCGAGCCCTGTGCGCACCAACCACATTCAAAGGGCTGGCCGATTCTGGCCGAACGCTGTGCCGGCTCCAGCACCCAGGCGCGTGACTGCCAGGGCGGCTGGTGGCGCAGGTGCTGGGTGTGGCCGCAGGACAGCTCGACGACCCAGTGGCCGTCCTCATCCAGGTGGAAACCGAGGATGAAGGAGGGGGGCGTTTCACCCCGTCTGTCCGGGTTCCGTTCGCTTTCGGACGAATCCTTGTTTAGACTTATCCGCTCTTCATTCTTCTGCAAAGGTCTCGCCCCATGCTGATCGCCGCCAACAAGGCTGTGTCCATCGACTATACCCTCACCAACGACGCTGGTGAGGTCATCGACAGCTCTGCCGGCGGCGCACCGCTGGTTTACCTGCAAGGTGCAGGCAACATCATTCCAGGTCTGGAAAAAGCTCTGGAAGGCAAGGCCGTCGACGACGAGCTGAACGTTACCGTCGAGCCTGAAGACGCCTACGGCGAATACGCTGCCGAACTGGTCAGCACCCTGAGCCGCAGCATGTTCGAAGGCGTCGATGAGCTGGAAGTGGGCATGCAGTTCCACGCCTCCGCTCCGGACGGCCAGATGCAGATCGTCACCATCCGCGACCTGGACGGCGACGACGTCACCGTCGACGGCAACCATCCGCTGGCTGGCCAGCGCCTGAACTTCAAGGTCAAGGTTGTCAGCGTTCGTGACGCCAGCCAGGAAGAAATCGCCCATGGTCACATCCATGGCGAAGGCGGCCATCACCACTGAGTTCTGCTGCTAAGCTCTGGTTGTAGGAAGGCGCCCACGGGCGCCTTTTTTAGTCCGCCGCGGTTTCATGCCTGGAAACCGGTCGTGGTGTCGGGCGACAATGTCGAGACGTTACACGGGATTATCGGGAGTTCGTCATGAGTGCTTTTCACGACCTTACGCTAGTAGCGCTGGATGGCCAGGACCTACCCCTCGCGCCTTTCAAGGGGCGTGTCGTGCTGGTGGTCAATGTCGCCTCCAAGTGTGGGCTGACGCCGCAGTACGCAGCATTGGAGAACCTCTACCAGCAATACAAGGGCCAGGGCTTCAGTGTCCTGGGCCTGCCGTGCAACCAGTTTGCCGGTCAGGAACCGGGCTCCGAGGAGGACATCCGCGAATTCTGCAGCCTCAACTACGGGGTGACCTTTCCATTGAGCCGCAAGCTGGAAGTCAACGGCCATGAGCGTCATCAGCTGTATCGGCTGCTGGCGGGCGAGGGCGCCGAGTTTCCCGGGGATATCACCTGGAACTTCGAAAAATTCCTGGTGGGCAAGGACGGTCGCGTGCTGGCACGTTTCTCGCCGCGTACCGCCCCGGACGATCCGGCGGTAGTCCAGGCCATCGAGAAGGCACTCGCCTGAGCATTTCTGTAGGGGCCTGCCCGCGTTAAAGGTGGGCTACCCCTGATACTTTTCGAGCTTGATCACTCAGATCAATAGTGCTGGGCGCTGGCCTGAGGGCGGAATATTATCCCGATCATAAATTCCCCTTCAGTTGCGGAGTACCTCCATGTCGGTCCAAGCCCTGTTCAAGCCCTTCCACCTTGGTGCCCTGGAACTGCCGACCCGCGTGGTGATGGCACCGATGACGCGTTCGTTCTCGCCAGGTGGCATGCCCAATTCGAAAGTCATCGAGTACTACCGCAAGCGTGCGGCGGCGGGTGTGGGCCTGATCGTCACCGAAGGCACCACGGTCGGTCATCCAGCGGCCAACGGTTATCCGAACGTGCCGCATTTCTATGGCGAAGCTGCCCTGGCCGGCTGGAAAAAAGTGGTCGAGGCGGTGCATGCCGAGGGCGGCAAGATCGTTCCGCAGCTCTGGCATGTGGGCAATGTGCGACGCCTGGGCACTGAGCCGGACGCCAGCGTTCCCGGCTACGGTCCGAGCGGGAAACTCAAGGATGGTCAGGTCGTGGTCCATGGCATGACTCACCAGGACATCCAGGACGTGATCGCCGCGTTCGCCCAGGCGGCGAAGGATGCCCGCGAGATCGGCATGGACGGCGTCGAGATCCACGGCGCCCACGGCTACCTGATCGACCAGTTCTTCTGGGAAGGCAGCAACCAGCGCACTGACGAGTACGGCGGCAGTCTGGCCAATCGTTCGCGCTTTGCCATCGAGCTGATCCAGGCCGTGCGCGCCGCCGTTGGCGCGGATTTCCCGATCATCTTCCGGTTCTCCCAGTGGAAGCAGCAGGACTATACCGCGCGCCTGGTACAGACGCCGGAGGCGCTGGGTGAATTCCTCAAGCCGTTGTCCGAGGCCGGCGTGGATATTTTCCATTGCTCCACGCGGCGTTTCTGGGAGCCGGAGTTCGAAGGCTCGACACTCAACCTGGCCGGCTGGACCCGTCAACTGACCGGCAAGCCAACCATCACCGTCGGCAGCGTCGGCCTGGATGGCGAGTTCCTGCAATTCATGGTCAATACCGACAAGGTGGCCCAGCCGGCCAGCCTGGAGAATCTGCTGGAGCGCCTGAACAACGATGAGTTCGATCTGGTGGCGGTCGGTCGGGCGCTGCTGGTCGACCCGGATTGGGCGGTGAAAGTGCGCGATGGTCGTGAGCAGGAAATTCTGCCGTTCAGCCGCGAGGCTTTGACCAGTCTGATCTGAGGCTTATCGGGGCGGTTTTCGGGGCAGGGGATACGTGTGCTGTCCCCTGTTGCGTTTCGCAGGCCCCGCGCAACTGCATCTCGAACTGTTCGACGATCGCTCCCCAACTCTGGCGGCTGGCATGCTGACGTGCGTTCAGGCGTACATTGCGCAAGGTTTCGCCGCCTTCGAGCAGCCAGCAGGCGGCATCCCGGAAGGCATCCTCATCGCCTGGCATCGCCAGCACGCCGTTGTAGCCATGGCGAATGTGCTGGGCGGCGGCTGCCTGATCGTAGGCGACCACCGCCAGGCCCGAAGCCAGGGCTTCGAGTACCACATTGCCGAAGGTTTCGGTCAGGCTGGGAAACACGAACAGGTCGCCGCAGGCGTAGTGCGTCGCGAGGGCCTCGCCACGCTGGGTACCGCAGAAGATCGCCTCGGGTAGGTGCTTTTCCAGCGCCGGGCGTTGCGGGCCGTCGCCGACCACGATCAATTTCATCACCCGCTGTGGATAAGTCGCCTGCAAGGCCTGGAAGGTTCGGACGAGCAGGCCGAGGTTCTTCTCTGTGGCCAGCCGGCCGACGTACAGCACGGCAATATCCTCTTGTGCCAATCCCCAGCTTTCGCGCAGGGCATTCTGGCGCTTGGCGGGGTGGAACAATTGACTGTCGACGCCCCGCGACAGCAGTTCGAGGCGTTCGAAGTGTCGGCGCTCCAGCTCCACGCGCTGGCTGACACTGGGTACCAGGGTCAGTTTGGAGCGGTTGTGGAACCAGCGCAGGTAATGGGTTAGCAACCGTGTCAGCATCCCCAGGCCGTACTGATGCGAATATTGCTGGAAGTTGGTGTGGAAACCGCTGACCACAGAGATGCCCAGGCGTCGCGCTGCGCGCAGTGCTGAAAGCCCCAGTGGACCTTCGGTGGCGATATACAGGACATCCGGACGCTGGCGTTTCCAGCGCCGCAACAGCTTGTGCATCGACGACTGCCCCCATTGCAGGCCCGGATAACCCGGCAACGGCCAGCCACGGCACAGCAGCAGCTCGGTGTCGCTGGGGCGGGTCTGGTCGCAGCCTTGGCGCGGGCGCACCAGTTCGATCTGATGACCACGGGCGCGCAGACCTTCACACAGACGGCCAAGGGTATTGGCCACGCCGTTGATTTCGGGTGGGAAGGTTTCGGTGATCAGGGTGATATGCAGAGCTGTCGTCATGGTTGCAGTATCGATCCCTCCCCGTTGCGGCCTTGTGGCATTTGGGTGATGGATTTATGACGAAGGCTCCGCGCTGCCCGCTGTGTCCTCGATATCCGGGTCACTGAAGCGTTATCAGCGCTATCGTCTGGCGGCTTGCCTGGGCTTAGAGCGGCGTGCCGGGTCCATTGCGGACCCGGCGCCATGCAACAGTGGGCATCAGCGCGAAGTCGGCACCAGCGCCTCATCCCCACGTTCGCGTACCCAGAACAGAGTCGCCCCGGCAATCGCCGCCGGCATCATCAGGATGTTCACGAACGGGATCAGCAGTACCAGGTACACCGAGCCACCAAAGCCCAGGCTCTGCCAGCGCTTGGCGCGCAGCCAGGCGAGCATGTCCTGCCAGCTCATCTTGTGGTTGTCTGCCGGGTAGTCGATGTACTGGATTGCCATCATCCACACTCCGAAGAGCAGCCACAGCGGTGCGGCGATAATGTTCACCACCGGGATGAACGACAGGATGAACAGTCCGATGGCCCTGGGCAGGAAGTAACCCAGCTTGCGCATTTCCCGGCCCAGGGTCCGTGGCACCATCGCCAGCAGTTCGCTCCAACTGAATTCGGGGAAGTTGTCGTTGCCGCGAACCACCACCTCGACCTTTTCCGCGAGAAAACCGTTGAACGGTGAGGCGATGATGTTGGCGAGCATCGTGAAGCTGAAGAACACCATCAGGATCACCAGCACCACGAACAGCGGCCAGAGAAGGTAGTTGAGAAAGCTCAGCCAGCCCGGCAGGGTCGGCATCAGGTGGTCGACCCAGAGGCTGAACTGGTGACCGGCAAAATAGATCAGCCCGAAGAACAGCACCAGGTTGACCAGCAGTGGCAGCAGGACAAACAGGCGCAGCCCTGGACTGAGGACCAGCTTCAGGCCCTCACGCAGGTATTGTGGGCCGGACATCACGGGTGCGGGCATAACGGACTCCGATACGTGGGAAAACGCGCCGACCTTACCGGCTTTGCAGAGGCGGTGAAAGTGTCGACATTTACGGTAACAAAGGCGTCTTGCAAAACGTCCTTATGGATAGAGACCTGCTATGAGCTGGATTGTTAATGCGTATTTCCTTAATCTTTGACCCCTCTATACGCTGCACAACATTATTTTTCAGGACTGTGTGCTACAAGCCTTCCCCAAGCGCTTTCGCAGTCCTTTTTTATTCCAGCCGGTATGCCGGCGTTCCGTCCCCGTGTCATACGGGCGGTCGACAGGAGTGAGTCATGTCTGAAGTACGTCATTCGCGAGTGATTATTCTCGGTTCCGGCCCTGCCGGTTACAGTGCTGCGGTCTATGCGGCTCGCGCCAACCTCAAGCCACTGCTGATCACCGGCATGCAGGCCGGTGGCCAACTGACCACCACCACCGAAGTCGACAATTGGCCTGGTGACGTGCATGGCCTGACCGGCCCGGCACTGATGGAGCGTATGCGCGAACACGCCGAGCGTTTCGAAACCGAAATCGTCTTCGACCACATCAATGCGGTGGACTTCTCCAAGAAGCCCTACACCCTGGTCGGCGACAGCGGCACCTTCACCTGCGATGCCCTGATCATCGCCACGGGCGCCAGCGCCCGCTACCTGGGCCTGCCGTCGGAAGAGACGTTCATGGGCAAGGGCGTTTCGGCCTGCGCGACCTGCGACGGTTTCTTCTATCGCAACAAGCCGGTCGCCGTGGTCGGTGGCGGCAACACCGCCGTGGAAGAGGCGCTGTACCTGGCCAACATCGCCAGCACCGTGACCCTGATCCACCGCCGCGAAACCTTCCGCGCCGAGAAGATCCTGATCGACAAGCTGCATGCCCGTGTTGCTGAAGGCAAGATCATCCTCAAGTTGAACGCCAACCTGGACGAAGTCCTGGGTGACAACATGGGTGTGACCGGTGCCCGCCTGAAGAACAACGACGGCAGCTTCGACGAAATCAAGGTCGACGGTGTGTTCATCGCAATCGGCCATACCCCGAACACTTCGCTGTTCGAAGGTCAACTGACACTGAAAGATGGTTATCTGGTGGTGCAGGGTGGTCGTGAAGGCAATGCGACCGCGACCAGTGTCGAAGGTATCTTCGCTGCCGGCGACGTGGCTGACCATGTCTACCGCCAGGCGATCACTTCGGCCGGCGCCGGCTGCATGGCGGCACTGGACACCGAGCGCTACCTCGATGGCCTGCAGAACGCTTCGTTCTGAGTGAGCCTTCAATAAAAAAACCGGCCTTTGGGCCGGTTTTTTTATGCCTGTCGTGGGAGTCGACGGCGTGTCTTGCTCAGCGGCGTGTCAGTGGCTGCGCGGTGAACTTCACCCCAGCCAGGCCGTGCTTGATCAGCGCGCGGATATTGCCGTGGTCGCTGCCTTCGGGCGTCGCCAGTACCGAACGATAATGCTCGCCAAAGGCCAGCAGCGCCTGCTGGTCGCTCAGGCCCTCGAGCAGGGCCAGACCCAGGGTCTTGCACGAGCCTTCGTTCTGCCCGGCGGCATTTTCCACGCCACCGTTGTTGAAGGCCTGGGGCTGGTAATCGTAGCCGGCGGCGATAAAGGTCAGGGTGTCGGCAAAGACGTGTTCGCCGCTGTCGAGGCTGGCGCGCAGGGTGTTCAGATCAGTCATGGGGTTTTCCTTTGGCGAATGCCGCCTGTTGTTCGGCATTGGCTTCTTTCTGATGCAGGGCTTTCCACTCCGCGTAAGGCATCCCGTAGACCACTTCGCGGGCCTCGTCGAGGCTCAGTTCGATCTGGCGTTCATCGGCTTCGGCCTTGTACCACTTGGACAGGCAGTTGCGGCAGAACCCGGCGAGGTTCATCAGGTCGATGTTCTGCACATCCTTGCGGTTGTCCAGGTGGGCAACCAGTCGGCGAAAGGCGGCGGCTTCGAGTTCGAGGCGTTCTTGCTCGGTCATGATGGGCTCTGTGCTGGGGGAACGTGGGGCGCGATGATAAAAGCCTGGCGCGGCGAGCGCCAGGCAAGGCGTCAGCGGCTGGCCGCGAGGGTGATCGACACCGATTCGGCGAACCGCAGCGCGTGCGGCTTGTCGACTTCGACCTCGGCGTACAGCACCGCTTCGTTGTTCATCACCAGGTCCAGCAGCTCCTGGGTCATGCGTTCAAGCAAGGCAAAACGGTTGCCCTCCACATGCTGGATGATCGCTTTGGTGATGGTGCGGTAGTTCAGCGCGTGGTCGATATCGTTGTCGCGCACCGCTTCCTGGGCGGCATACAGGATGGTCAGGTTGATCAGCACATCCTGCTTGTTGAGGATCTCGTCCTCGTTGATCCCGATAAAGGTGCGCAGGCGCAGGTCCTTGACCCGGATCCTGGCCATTCCCGGTTGAAGTTGTGGCATTTACTTGCTCCGTCCGATCAGTTGCAGGAACTCCATGCGGGTGGTGCTCGAGTCGCGGAAGGCGCCGAGCATCACCGAGGTGTTCATGGTCGAATTCTGTTTTTCCACGCCGCGCATCATCATGCACATGTGCTGCGCTTCGATCACCACCGCGACGCCGGCGGCGTGGGTCACCTGCTGGATCGCCTCGGCGATTTCCCGGGTGAGATTTTCCTGGATCTGCAGGCGCCGTGCGAACATGTCGACGATCCGGGCGACCTTCGACAGCCCCAGCACCTTGCCGGTTGGAATGTAGGCGACATGGGCCTTGCCGATGAAGGGCAGCAGATGATGTTCGCACAACGAGTACAACTCGATGTCCTTGACGATCACCATCTCGTCGTTATCCGAGGCGAACAGTGCACCGTTGACCACGCTTTCGATACTTTCGGCGTAGCCGTGACACAGGTATTGCATGGCCTTGGCTGCCCGTTTCGGGGTGTCCAGCAGACCCTCGCGATCAGGGTCTTCGCCAAGACCCTGGAGGATCTCGCGGTAATGCTCGGGCAGTGATGCGCTCATTGCAGTGTTTCCTCGCGGGGCGGCTTACTTGATGTGCCGGCCGCCGTTGACGGTCAAGGTTGTGCCGGTGACATAGGGATTGTCCAGCAGGTAGCGCAGGCTCTGGTAGATCACCTCGGCACCGGGCTCGATGCCCATGGCCGACTTGGCCAGGGTCTTGGCGCGGTACGCCGCGTCGTCGTCAGGATTGAACATCAGCAGGGCCGGGGCGATGCCGTTGACCTTGATCCGCGGTGCGTACTTGGCGGCGAAGGACAGGGTCAGGTTGTCCAGTCCGGCCTTGCTGGCGCAATAGGCAATGTGCTTGCTGCTGCCCTTGCGGGTCACGTCGTCGCTGATATGCACGATGTCGGCTGTGGGCGAGCGGTGCAACAGTTCGGCGCAATGCAGGTTGATCAAGTAGGGCGCGAGCATGTGGATGCTGAACATCCGGGTGAAGGCCTCGCTTTCGTCTCCGGGTGCTTCGGCGAGCCATGCCGACGCGTTGTGGACGATCGCCCGCAGGCTGCGGGTGTGTTGCCTGAGGCTATCGATAAAGGCCAGGATGCCGGCCTCGCTGGCGAAGTCGGCGAACAGGGTGATCGCACCTTGCTCGCGCAGGGCCTGCAGGCCCGGGCGTTCGCTGCGGTAGCTGACGATCACCGGGCAGCCATCGGCCAACAGCCGCTCTGCGCAATGCAGGCCGACACGCTGGCTGGCGCCAGTGATCAGGATCGGGGCGGTGGACGAAGGCATCGAAGGCTCGCGGCAAGGCCATGAAGGGGTGTCGATTGACGTTACGGTCAAACTATACCAGCCACACGCCTTCGACAACCATGCTGCGAGCTTGCGCCGAACTCAGTGTCCCCGGTTCGCTGCCGTGCCCGGCAACGACTGGGGTGTCGTACCGCGCAGCCAGCCTGCCAGCAGGCGGGTGGACAGTGGAATGAAAAAGTAGACCATCAGCGGCGTCAGCATCAGGGTACTGACGAGAATGCGTGGCACCAGTTCCAGTTCGGCCAGCAATGGCCCCAGGACGAAGTTGAACAGCAATGAGACCGGGAAGAACGCCAGCCAGATCGCCACGCTCTGTTTCCAGCGTGGCGGGCGCTGGTCGGCATGGCCGAACCAGCCTTCAAGGCCGCTGACGCGATGCTCTGAGGGCCGCGCGAACAGGTCGCTGCCACGTTCGAGCCAGGCCTTGCGCGAGGCGGAGTGTTCCCAGGCATGAAGGGTCGCGGGATTGCTGAAGCGGAAGATCATCTGGAATTCGTTGTCGCCGGGAGGCGGTGCGAGCACACCGGAGCCCAGATAACCGGGGAAGTCGGTGGCCAGTTGTTCGCCCTCCTGGAGCCAGACGAGCATGTCCTGATAATGGCCGTCGGCGACGCGGCGGGCCACCATCATGGTGACGGGTGAGGTAGACATCATGTATCTCCACAAGACGAGCAGGCTGCCTGGGTAAGGCAGTTGCGAAACGCAGCACCGGGGTGATGGGCTGCGTGGTAAGATTATGCAAGAATCATTCCCTTGCCGGAAATACACCTCAAGGTTTTTAAACGTGTTGTTTCAGATTTGAAGAAAGCAGGGTGTATTAGGCTAGAATATCGATAAAGTTATACACATTGATGTGAAACCCACATGACCGTGATCACCGAACGTGCCGCAATAGAACTGCCGTTACCTGCGTTCACGCAGGAAGAGCTGTTCCCTATCCGGGAGGTTTCGCGCCTGACCGGCGTTAATCCGGTCACGTTGCGGGCATGGGAGCGACGCTATGGTCTGATCCAGCCCACCCGCACCGAAAGTGGGCATCGGCTCTACGCCATGAGCGATATCGAGACGGTGCGCAGTATCCTCGGCTGGATCGAGCGCGGCGTGGCGGTCAGCAAGGTTGGCAAGCTGCTGGCGAAAAGCGCTGCGGTACGAGTACTGGCTACCGACAGACCGCTGCCGTTTCTGCACGAGGACTGGAGCAACTGCCAGTCGCAACTGTGCAGTGCTGTCGGCAACTTCGACGAGCTGGCTCTGGAGCGCTTGTATGGGCAGATCTTTTCCAGTTACCCGCTGACGGTGGTTTTCCAGAATATCCTGATGCCGCTCTGGCAGGAGTTGCGTGGCCAGCGGGACAATTTCGGCCATACCAGCGAATGGTTGTTCCTCGACAGTTTCCTGCGTGGTCGGGTGTTGCAGCGGCTGCAATCGGTCCGGGGCATTGCCTCGCAGCGGATCTTTCTGGCCGCGTTGCCGGGCGATTGTCGCGAGCTTGAGCTGCTGGTCGCCGGGCTGTTGCTCGGTAATGGCGAGTGCCCGGTCAGCGTGCTGGCCATCGGGCAGCCGCTCGATGAGTTGCCACTGATCTGTGAAAAGGCCCGGCCCCGGGCGCTGGTGCTGTATTCCAATCGTTCACCGGCCTCGGATATGCCTCGGCGGCTGAATCGTCTGGCGCTGGCGGTGGAGTGCCCGCTCATGTTGGCCGGCGATGTCTCGGACGTGCTGCAGGATGCGCTGGAAGGCAGCAGCATCGGTTGCCTGGGTCATGAGGGGCAGTCGATGCGCCAACGCCTGCTACAACTGTTGTCCGGCAGGCTCGACACCTAGACTGGCCACGGGGCCCCGGCGACGTGAAGCTCCGGGTGAGCCAGGCGGTGCTGTTGCAGGATGTACTGGCGCAGGCGCTGGGTTTCGTCGGGGTTGTTCTGCTTGAGCCGGTAGGCGTACAGGCCCTGTTCGGTTTCGCGCTCGAAGCACCCCTGCAGGGCGATTCGTTCATAGCCTGACGGACTGAACCACTGGTTGAACTGCCTGGGCGGCTTGAGGCCCTTGCGACTTTCCAGCAACACCCCCTTGAACGAAATTTCGCGCACCGCCAGGGCGCCCTGCCGGCCGCGGACGTTTTCGAGGAAGACCGGAGCCTCCAGTGCCAGACGCCAGGGGCGAACCCGGGGGCCATCTTCGAAAATGCTCGGCACGCCCAGACGCAGATGCTGGGCATGAAATTCGTCTTCCACCAGATGCAGCGGGAAGCTGATTTTCTGGTTTTCGAAACTGGCCTGAAGGGTGACCTGCTCATGGGCCGCCAATCGGGTCAGCAGGTCGCGGATTTGCGACACGCCATTGACCAGCAGGCTCGACGAAGCATCGCGCTTGTTGAGCTGGGGGTTGTGCTGCATGTTCTGTATGAAATCCAACTCATCCTGAGTCAGAAGGGCAGTACGCGGCATGATCGGGCTCGACAGGGTAAAACGTGCATAAGTAGACGGGGCGCGCCGTTTAAGACAACGGGTGGCGTCATGGGTTGATTCCGTTGGTCGCCTTCAGGGCTTCGAGTTCTGCCCGGGTCTCGGCCAATTGTGCCTCCAGCTGTGCCACCCGTTGCTGGGCCTTGACCTGGGCAGTCACGTCCTTCTGCACGCCGACAAAATAGGTCAGTTGGTCGGTTTCATTGAACACGGGCGAAATCGACAGTTCGTTCCAGAAATGCGTGCCGTCCTTACGGTAGTTGCGCAGTATATGACGGCACGGTGTGCGGGTCCGCAAGGCCTCGCGGATCAGTTCCATCGCTGGCTGGTCGCGGTCGCCGGACTGCAGGAAGCGGCAGTCCTGATAGAGAATTTCTTCGTTGCTGTAGCCGGTCAGGCGCTCGAAGGCCGGGTTGGCGTAGATCAGGATGTTGTCTTCGCCTTCCTGCTCGGCCACGACGATACCTTCGTTGGAAGCATTGATGACCAGTTGCAGCAGTTTCGGATTGATCATTGTTGGAATAGTCCGCAGTCCATTGTCATACGATACCAGTGTAAGAAAATGTCTCGAATGGTCAATGCTCACCGCGACCTGCAGCGGTAATTTCAGTAAGAATATTTCTCATCTGTTAGTATCCCAGGCTTTTACTCAGCTCCAGGATGAGATTGATGAAAGTCGCCATTCTTTCCGGTTCGGTCTATGGCACCGCCGAAGAAGTTGCCCGTCACGCCAAGCGGATTCTCGATAAGGCCGGCCTAGAGGCCTGGCATGATCCACGCGCCACCCTGGCCGACCTCCAGGCGTTCGCTCCCGAGGCATTCCTGGCGGTGACCTCCACCACCGGTATGGGGGAACTGCCGGACAATATCCAGCCGCTCTACTACGCCATTCGCGATCAGTTGCCGGCGGCTTGGCGCGGCCTGCCGGGTGCGGTGATCGCCCTCGGCGATTCGAGTTATGGCGACACCTTCTGCGGGGGCGGCGAGCAGTTGCGTGAACTGTTCGCCGAACTCGGCCTGCGTGAGCTCCAGCCGATGCTGCGCCTGGACGCCAGCGAAACGGTCACGCCGGAGACCGATGCCGAGCCCTGGCTGGCCGAATTCATCAGCGCACTGAAAGGCTGATTGGCCGTTCGCGCAGTAGTGCCAGCCAGGCCTGGGCGGCTTGCGAGAGATAGGCACCCCGGCGCCAGATGAAGGCAATATCCCAGCGCAGGTCGGTGGGCGAACTCAAGCTGAGGCGGACCACGCCAGGGCGTACCAGGGAACGCGCGACCACGCTGGGCATCAGGGCGACGCCTTGTCCTGCGGCCACCAGTGCGGCGAGAAAGTCCGCCTGGCCGCTACGCCCGCTCTCCTTGGGCGTGAACCCCAGCCGTTCGCAGGCCTGGATCAGGCGGTGAGTGAGCACGAAACTGCGCTGATAGAGCAGGAACGGCGTATCGGCCAGTTGCTCCAGGCGAATCGAGCCTTCCTCGGCCAGCGGATGGTCGATCGCCAGCAGTACATCCAGCGGCTCGTCGCAGAACGGTTGGCAGTCGAACGCCGGATTGTTCGGGGTGAGGCCGGCGCCCAACTCCAGTTCACCACTCAACACCGCCGGCTCGATGCTCAGGCTGCCGCCTTCGAGCAACTGGATCGAGATATTCGGGTAGCGCCGTCGATACTCGGCGAACAGCCCGGCGAACACGGTATCGCCACCCAGTTGTGGCAGACCCAGGCGCAATTCTCCCCGGGCCAACTGGCTCAGATCGTCAAGCTCGTGCAGCAGCCCGCTGCGCAGGCGCAGCATTTCTTCGGCCCGCTGTAATACCACCCGACCGGCGGCGGTTGGCAGCACCTTCGGCCCTTGGCGATCCAGCAGCGTGACCCCGAGGCTGTGCTCCAGTTGGGCGACCTGCTTGCTTACCGCCGACTGACTGATGTGCAAGGTCTTGGCGGCCTGGGTGAATCCGCCCTGGTGAACCACTTCGACAAAACTGCGCAGTTGTTTGAATTCCATAAGCAAATTCCAATTTGGAATGGATGGAAGTCTAACAATTCGCTTTTGGGATGAAAGGTCCGGCTCTAGAATTTTCGTCATTGAGGGCCTGAATCCGATGAACAGATCACTGCTGAAAAAAACCGCTCGCCTGCTCGCCGAACTGTCGGTGCTGTGCGGCCTCTATCTGCTCGGTGACCAGGTGGCAGCCTGGACCGGCTGGCCGATTCCCGCTGGGGTGATCGGGTTGGCGCTGCTGTTGCTGGCCTTCGCTTCGGGCCGGGTCAACCCGGCCACGCTGCAGTTGGGCGCTGGCTGGCTGATGGCGGAAATGCTGCTGTTCTTCATCCCGGCGCTGATGAGCCTGCTGGACTATGGCGCGATGTTGCGCCAGGACGGTTGGCGGATCCTGCTGGTGATCATGTGCAGTACCCTGCTGGTCATGCTGGCGACGGCCTTCACCGTCGAATTCGTTTGCCGTTGGAGCAGCCGTCATGAAGCTTGAGTGGATGTCGCTGTTCTGGCTGGCGCTGACCCTGGCGGCTTATGTCTTCAGCCGCTGGAGCTACCGTCGCACGGGACGTTACCTGTTGTCGCCGCTGATCCTGGTGCCGGTCATCCTGCTGGCGGTAGCCATTCCGCTGCATACCGCCTATGCCGAATATTCGCGTGATACCCATTGGCTGATCCTGGTATTGGGGCCCGCTACCGTCGCTTTTGCGGTGCCGATCTGGCAGCAGCGGGGCCTGATCGTGCGTCATTGGCCGGCATTGTTGCTGGGCATGCTGGCCGGCAGCGTGGCTTCCATCGGCAGCTCCTACGGATTGGCCCGCGCCCTGTCGCTGGACAGTGCCTTGACCTTGTCGCTGGTACCGCGTTCGATCACGACCCCCTTCGCCATGCCCCTGGCTCGGGATCTGGGCGGCGTGCCCGAACTGACGGCGGTGTTCGTGCTGATCACCGGCGTGTTCGGCGCGATGGTCGGTGGTGTCTTGCTCAAATGGCTGCCGTTGCGCAGCAGTCTGGCGCGGGGTGCGCTGTTAGGCATCGGTGCCCATGGCGCCGGGGTCAGTCGGGCCCGCGAAGCCGGCGGCGAGGAGGGCACGGTCGCCGGTCTGGTGATGGTCCTGACCGGTCTGCTGAACCTGTTTGCCGCGCCCTTGCTGGCGATGCTGATCTGAGTCGGCGGCAGGGGCGTGCGGACTATCCCTCTGCCTTATTGCGCACCATTCACCCCCAACCGTATTTATTGTGACCCGATGCCCCGTGTCCGACACTCAGGCTCTGTATCCCATTGCCCCTGGCTGGAGACCTGTATGAGTGAGTCTGTGCGCTTCGAAGATAAAGTGGTGATCGTCACCGGAGCCGGCGGTGGCCTGGGGCGTGCCCATGCATTGCTGTTCGCCCGCCACGGTGCGCGGGTGGTGGTCAACGATCTCGGCGGTTCGAGCCATGGCGAAGGTGCCAGTGCCTCGGCGGCGGATCAGGTGGTGGCACAGATCCGTGAGGCTGGCGGCACTGCCGTCGCCAACCATGATTCGGTGACCGATGGCGACAAGATCGTGCAGAACGCTCTGGACGCCTTCGGCCGCGTCGATGTGGTGGTGAACAACGCCGGGATCCTGCGGGACAAGTCCTTCCTCAAGATGGAGGATACCGACTGGGAGCTGGTCTACCGGGTGCATGTCGAAGGTGCCTACAAGGTGACCCGCGCCGCCTGGCCGCACCTGCGGGAGCAGAACTATGGTCGGGTGATTTTCACCTCCTCGACTTCCGGTATCTATGGCAACTTCGGCCAGTCCAACTACGGTATGGCCAAGCTCGGGCTCTACGGGCTCACCCGGACCCTGGCGATCGAGGGGCGCAAGAACAACATTCTGGTCAATGCCATTGCGCCCACGGGCGGCACGCGCATGACCGAAGGCCTGATCCCGCCGCAGGTGTTCGAACTGCTCAAGCCGGAACTGATCAGTCCCCTGGTGGTGTTCCTCGGCAGCGAGCAGTGCGAGGAAACCTCCGGCCTGTTCGAAGTCGGTGGCGGCTGGATCGGCAAGACCCGCTGGGAGCGTAGCCTGGGGGTCGGTTTCGATCCGCACAACGGCTTCGGGGTCGATGAGGTGGCTGCCAACTGGCAGAAGATCTGCGATTTCGACAATGCCGTGCATCCCGACGATACGCCCGAGTCGCTGCAGCAAATGATGGCCAACCTGCAAAAATACAGCGGCTGACAGACCCTGTGGCTGGATAACGCCGGCCATAAAAAAGGCCGCTGTCAACGCAGCGGCCAAGGGAAGACGTTTGATCAAGGAGCGATAAATCAACGTCGGTAAAACACCATCAGTGAAGCGCTTGACGATCGGCTCGCATCCGGGCCGATATCGAAACCGGGATGGCCGCAATGGCCTTGAGCGCCCTCGGTGCAGAGTCGATGACTCGCTGCTGGAACCTCTCCCGAAGCGTTGACCCTGCGAACGATTCCCCTTGAACGCCCGGCAAGAATAGGGAATTGCCGCGCCCTGAAACAGTGCGTCTCATGACAATCACTGTTGCACCAGACGTAACAGTCATCCGGGGCGGTGCCGAGGTCGCCTGTCGCGTCGACGGGTTCCATCCATGGGCGCTATGGCGCGTTATCCAGCCCCTCGATAGTGCCTTGCGAGCCCATGCCCGTGCGGCCATTCATCCTTTGGAGGTACAACGAAAATACCTCCTTGGTGCGCTTATCGCTCCCGCTGGCGGTGCGTAGGGTGAAGCCTTCTGTCACACACCGGGGAAGACGCATGACAAAAACAACAATGCGCGCCATCTTCACGCCACAGGCGCTGGCGGTTGCCGTGGCACTGGGAGCGAGCGCCCAGGCCAACGCGGTTTCGTTCAATATCGGGGAGATCGAGGGCAAATTCGACTCGTCCCTGTCGGTCGGTGCGAGCTGGGGCATGCGTGATGCCGACAAGTCGCTGGTCGGGACCCCCAATGGTGGTACTGGCCAGGCTTCCACGGGTGATGACGGACGCTTGAACTTCAAGAAGGGCGAGACCTTCTCGAAGATCGTCAAGGGCATCCATGATCTGGAGCTCAAATACGGCGACACCGGCGTGTTCGTGCGTGGCAAGTACTGGTACGACTTCGAACTGGCGGACGGCGATCGCCAGTTCAAGGACCTCAGCGATCATCACCGCGATGAGGGCGCCCGCTCCTCCGGCATCGAACTGCTCGATGCCTTTGTCTATCACAACTACTCGATTGCCGACCTGCCGGGCACCGTGCGCCTGGGCAAGCAGGTGGTCAGTTGGGGCGAGAGCACCTTCATCGGCAACTCGATCAACAGCATCAACCCGATCGACGTTTCGGCCTTCCGCCGGCCTGGAGCCGAGATCAAGGAAGGCCTGATTCCGGTCAACATGCTCTTCGCTTCCCAGAGCCTGACCGATGCACTGACGGTCGAGGGGTTCTACCAGTTGAACTGGGAGAACACGGTTGTCGATAACTGCGGCACCTTCTTCGCCAACGACGTGGTGCAACACGGCTGCAACAACAACTACACCGTCGGCAGCCCGGCCATTGCGCCGTTGCAACCACTGGCTGCTGCCTTTGGCCAGGGTTTTGAAGTCACCTCCGAAGGCGTTGTCGTGCAACGCAGCAAGGATCGGGAGGCGCGGGATGGCGGACAGTTCGGTATTGCCCTGCGCTGGCTGGGCGATGACACCGAATACGGCCTCTATTTCATGAACTATCACAGCCGGACCCCGACGGTCGGTACCACCACGGCGGGCCAGGGCACCATCAACGCGCTTGGCAGCATCCTGCCGCTGACCCCCGCCGCCTTCCGCACCGGTCTGGCCCAGAGCATCATGCTGGGACGTGGCCAGTACTACCTGGAATACCCGGAGGATATCCGTCTCTACGGGGCGAGTTTCTCCACCACCTTGCCCACCGGGACCGCCTGGAGCGGCGAGATCAGCTATCGTCCCAACGCCCCGGTACAGCTCAACACCACCGACCTGACCCTGGCCCTGCTCAATCCGATTGCCGGTGGCGCGGCCTCACCGATCCGTACCACGGCCGGATCCGACAACGTCGGCTACCGCCGCAAGGAAATCACCCAGGCGCAAACTACCCTTACCCAGTTCTTCGACCAGGTCCTGGGCGCCGATCGCCTGACTCTGGTGGGTGAGGCCGGGATCACCTACGTCGGTGGCCTGGAGTCCAAGGACACGCTGCGCTACGGGCGTGACTCGGTCTATGGCGCCTACGGCTTCCAGGGCGACACCGGTGGCTACGTCACCGCCACTTCCTGGGGCTACCGCGCCCGGGCGATCCTCGACTACAGCAACGTGTTTGCCGGGATCAACCTCAAGCCCAACCTGTCCTGGTCCCACGACGTCAAGGGCTACGGCCCCAACGGCCTGTTCAACGAGGGGGCGAAGGCGGTCAGCATCGGCGTGGATGCCGACTACCGCAACACCTACACCGCCAGCCTCAGTTACACCGACTTTTTCGGTGGCCGCTACAACACCCTGATTGATCGCGACTTCCTGGCACTCAGTGTCGGCGCGAACTTCTGATCAAGGCTGAATAAGGACTACTTTATGCGCAAGATGATTCTGCAATGCGGCGCCCTGGCCCTGAGCCTGCTGGCCGCCAACGTGATGGCGGCGGTTTCTCCAGAGGAAGCGGCCAAGCTCGGCACCACTCTGACCCCGATCGGTGCGGAAAAGGCCGGCAATGCCGACGGCTCGATCCCGGCCTACACCGGCGGTATCCCGAAAAACGCCGGCGCGGTGGACGCCAAGGGCTTCCTCGCCGATCCGTTCGCCAATGAAAAGCCGCTGTTCGTGATCACCGCGGCCAACGCCGACCAGTACAAGGCCAAGCTCTCCGACGGCCAGATGGCGATGTTCAAACGTTATCCGCAAACCTACACGATCCCGGTTTATCCGACCCATCGTACTGTCGCCCTGCCACCGGCGGTCCTTGAGTCGGCCAAGCGCAGCGCCCTCAACGTCACCGCGATCAACGACGGCAACGGCCTGGCGAATTTTACCGGCAACCGCTACTACGCCTTCCCGATTCCAAAGAACGGCGTGGAAGTGCTGTGGAACCATATCACCCGTTATCACGGCGGCAACCTGCGGCGCACCATCACCCAGGCGACGCCGCAGACCAACGGCTCCTTCACCCCGATCACTTTCGAGGAAGAAGCGGCTGTGCCTTCGGAAATCCCGGACCTGGCACCGGACAAGGGCGCCAACGTGCTGACCTTCTTCAAACAGGAAGTCACCGCACCAGCGCGCCTGGCGGGTAACGTGCTGCTGGTGCACGAAACCCTCGACCAGGTGAAGGAACCACGCCTGGCCTGGGTCTACAACGCCGGCCAACGCCGTGTGCGTCGCGCGCCGCAAGTCGCCTATGACGGTCCGGGCACCGCCTCCGATGGTCTGCGCACCTCGGACAACTTCGACATGTTCTCCGGCGCCCCGGATCGTTACGACTGGAAACTGATCGGCAAGAAGGAGATGTACATTCCCTACAACAGTTACAAACTCGATTCGCCGAACCTCAAGTACACCGACGTGATCAAGGCCGGTCATATCAACCAGGACCTGACCCGCTACGAGCTGCACCGGGTCTGGGAAATCGAGGGTACGGTCAAGCCGAGCGAGCGACATATCTACGCCAAGCGCCACATGTATATCGACGAGGACAGCTGGCAGATCGCGCTGGTGGATCACTACGATGGTCGCGGCCAACTGTGGCGGGTGGCTGAGGGGCATGCGCAGTTCTACTATGACCACCAGGTGCCGGCCTATACCGTTGAAACCCTGTATGACCTGATTGCCGGTCGCTACATCGCCCTGGGCATGAAGAACGAGGAGAAGCACAGCTTCCAGTTCGGCTTCGTCGGCAAGGCTGCGGACTACACTCCGGCGGCACTGCGGGCCAGCGGGGTACGCTGAGACCCCTTGTGGAAGCCGGCTTGCCGGCGATTGCGATCGGTCATTCAACGCATTCATTGACTGACCCGCCGCTATCGCCGGCACGCCGGTTTCCATGGTGTGGAGGGCTCTCCTGAATCTTTTTTATGGGGTCCGATAAGCTTCCTGAATACTTGTTCATGGCAGGGCTCGAACAGGAATAGGGTAGGCGGATAAAACCAAGAAAGGCTGCCGCAATGACCGCCATGACCCCGCGTCTGGATCGTCCCGGGTTCCTGCCTCGCCTGTCCTCCCGCCATGTATCGCGCCCACGCTTGAGTGTCCCGCTGATCGAGTCCCAGGCTCGGGTCCGTCTGCTGTGCGCTCCCGCCGGCAGCGGCAAGAGCGCACTGCTGGCCGAATGCTTGCTGAAGGCGCCCGCCGACTGTGGCGTATGTTGGCTGCCCCTGGCCGGTGCGAATCTGGCGCCCGATGCCTTCTGCGCGATCCTGGCCGAAGCGCTGGGCCTGGAAGGGACATGGGACGAGCCGAGTCTGCTGGCGCGGCTGGCCCGTTGGACCACGCCGACCTGGATCTTCCTCGACGACTATTGTCGCCTGCCCGACCCGGCGCTGGATCAACTGCTCGACCGTCTGCTGGCGGTCAGCAGTCCGATGCTGAGCTGGTGGCTGGGCGGACGGCGGCGCCCACACTGCAACTGGCCACGGTTGTTGCTGGAGGGCGAACTCCATGAGGTCGGTGCGGTGCAACTGGCCTTCGAGCGTAGCGAGATCGAACGTTTGGTGGTCAATCCGACGGTCGAGGTATCGCCCCAGTGCATCGAGCGGATCAGCCAGTACACCGGTGGCTGGTGCGCCGGTGTACGGGTCGCGCTGCTGGAAGCGCCAGCCTGGCTCGCCAACGATCCGGAAGCCGGCTCGCGACGCTCGGCGACCCTGCTCGATTACCTGCAGCACGAACTGTTCGATGTGCTGGCGCCCGAGTTGGCCGAGGCCTGGCGGGTTCTGGCGCACCTGCCACGGTTCAACGCTGACCTCTGTGAGCATCTGTTCGGGGCCGGGGAGGGCGCCCAGTGGATGCGTACCCTGCAGGAACTGGGGTGCTTTGTCGAACCCTGGGAGGACTCCACCGAATGGTTGCGCATATTTGCCCCGCTGACCCTGCTGCTGCGTGACGAACCCTGGCCGGCTGCGCGCTCCTGGCATCGTCGCGCCTGTCAGTGGTTCAGTGCCCGGGGCGATTGGCAGGCGGCGGTGGAGCAGGCCCTGGCTGCCGAAGAACTGGAAGTCGCCGCGAGCCTGTTGCACAACTTCAGTTTCGACTACCTGTTCGAGGGGCAGAACGTCCCGTTGTTGCTGCGCCTGCATGAGCAGCGTCCGGACGAGCTGTTGTTTGGCACGCCACACCTGCTTGGGCTGATTACCACTGCGCTGTTGTTTGCCGGGCGTTTCGACGACGCGACGCGCAGCATCGAGCAGATGGCCCGCTTCGCACCACAACCGTCGTTGGTGGCGCAGCGGCACCTGGTGGCGCGCTGGCAGGCGCAGCAGGGGTGGCTGCTGCATTTGCAGGGCCGGACGGGGCCGGCTCGCGAGCATTTTCTCGATGCGCTCCAGGAATTGCCGCCGGCGGCCTGGCCGGCTCGACTGTTCTGTCTGTCCGGGTTGACCCAGCAGGCCCTGCTCAATGGTGAGCTGGAACAGGCCCACGCCTTGAGCCGGGAGGCCCTGTGCCTGGCGCGTGCGCAAGGTTCGCTGTTGTTCGAGGCGCTGCTGGAACTCGACCATGCACAGTTGTTGGAGCAGCGCGGCGCACTGCATCGCAGTGCGGCGTTACTGGACAATATCCAGGCCTTGCTGGTCGCCAAGCACTACCTCACCGGCCCGTTGCGCGGTCGCGTGGCCCTGCGCCAAGGTCGTCTGGCCTTGCGTCAGGGGCAGGACCTGCAAGCTGCCGAATATTTCCAGGCCGGGCTCGACGAATGCCTGCGCTGTCACGATAAACAGGCGCTCTATGGGTTTCTGGGGCTGGCGCTGCTGGATGCCAACCACGGCAACTATCCACAGGCTTTCGTCCGTCTGCGCGACGCCGAACGGTTGATGCAACAGCGGCATATTCCCGACACGGTCTACCGCGCGGTGCTGCTGTTGATCAGCAGCCATTTCTGGTTGCAGCAGGGACGTCCCGAATTGGCGGACGAGGCGCTGACCCGGGTGTTGCGCCACTATCACGGACCCAATGCGATACAGGCGCCGCCAGCGAGCCTGGAGTTGGTTCCGCGCCTCGAATACCTGCTGGTCCTGGCCCAGGTCTACCAGCGCAAGCCGGTCGCTGCGCTGGAGTCATTGGCGCGGCAACTGGAGCAGGCGCAGCGCCGGGGCATGCAAGGCATCGAAACGGAGATCCGCCTGGCCTTGGCGGAAGTGGCCTTCCTGGAGGGCGATGGCGCCTTGGCCAAGAGCCATCTCGGCGAGGGCTTGGCACTGGTCGGCCGCTGCAATCTGCAGCAGGCGCTGCGGGAGTTGCGCCTGCGTCAACCGGGCATGCTGTCGGCACTGGGCGTCGAGGAGGAGCTGGTCGCCAGTGGTGATAATCCGCTGAGCCAGCGCGAACTGGAAGTGCTCAAGCTGATCGCCCAGGGCAGTTCCAACCTGCAGATCGCCGACCAGTTGTTCATCTCGCTGCACACGGTGAAAACCCATGCGCGCAGGATTCACAGCAAGCTCGGCGTCGAGCGGCGCACCCAGGCGGTGGCCAAGGCCAAGGCGCTGGGCCTGATGGGCTAGGCACAACGCCGCTCGGCTTGTGTGGGAGTCGGTTTGCTGCGCGTTCAGTGGGATCAGTAGTACCCGATGCAGTGCTATCGCCAGCAACCCGGCTCCTGCAGGCGCTGCCGCTTCAGTTTTTCTGGTAGCCCATCCGCCAACTGATCGCTTCGCTGGCCGCCAGCAGGCGCTGGGCTGCCGGGCCTTTTTCATCGGCAGGGAACAACGACGTCGGGCCGACCACCGTCAACACGGCTGCCACCTGCCCCAGGGCATTGAACACCGGCGCCGACAAGGCATCGACCCCCGGCATCAGCAGACCATTGACGAAATGCAGTCCACGTCGGCGGATCTGTTCGCAGGTCGCCGCATAGGTGGCGGCATCGGCCAGCGGGTGCGGATGGCCGGCCTTGAGTTCGGCTTCGCGCAGGTCGATGGTCTCGCGATCCGGGAGAAAGGCGTTGAACACCAATCCGGTGGAGGAACTGAGCAACGGCAGCACCGAGCCCAGTTGCGTCACCACCGTCACCGCGCGCACTGCCGGCTCGATATGCACCACGGTCGCGCCGTGATTGCCCCAGACCGCCAGGAAGCAGCTTTCATTCAGGTCATCGCGCAACTCCGCCACGGGCATGGCCGCCACTTGCAGCACGTCCATGCTGTTGAGCGCGGCCAGGCCGACCCGCAAGGCCTCGCGCCCGAGGCCGTAATGGTTGGTGGCCACGTTCTGTTCGGCGAAACCGCTGGCGATCAGCGCCTGCAGGTAACGATGCACCTTGCTCGCCGGCATCTGCACGTGCTCGGCCAGGCGCGACAGCGAGGTGCTCGGCGACAGCTCGGCGAGGGCCTTGAGGATGTCGGTACCGACCTCGGCCGAGCGGACTTTCTGTTTGGCGTTGCTGTCGCTGCTGCGCGGCTTTTCCATGGAGGCAATGTGATCCCGGGACGAATGGCCGTCTTTATAGCTTGACGCGCATAGGCAATCAAATTACGTTTTGCACAATCGAATTACGCAATTCATAATTTCGGCTCAATAAAAACAACCGACCTTGCTGCGCGTCCGTGATCGGGTCGCCGGCCACGGGTCCACTCCACCAGGAGGCGCCATGCATCCCGACTCGACGACGCTGGCCTATCAGTCCGGCTTCGGTAATGAATTCAGCAGCGAGGCGTTGCCCGGTGCGCTGCCTGTGGGCCAGAACTCGCCACAGAAAGCGCCTTATGGGCTCTACACCGAACTGTTGTCCGGCACTGCGTTCACCATGTCCCGCAGCGAAGCCCGCCGGACCTGGCTATACCGCATCCAGCCCTCGGCCAATCACCCGGCGTTCGCCAAGCTCGAACGGCAGTTGGCGGGTGGCCCGCTGGGCGAGGTGACTCCCAACCGTCTGCGCTGGAACCCTCTGCCGATTCCGCAGCAACCCACGGATTTCATCGATGGCCTGGTGAGCATGGTCGCCAACTCGGCGGCGGATAAACCGGCCGGCATCAGCATCTACGGCTACCGCGCCAACCGCTCGATGGAGCGGGTGTTCTTCAATGCCGACGGCGAGCTGCTGCTGGTGCCGGAACAGGGACGCTTGCGCATCGCCACCGAACTGGGTGTCCTGGAACTCGAACCGCTGGAAATCGCCGTGTTGCCCCGTGGCCTGAAATTCCGCGTCGAACTGCTCGATGCCCAGGCCCGAGGTTATGTCGCCGAAAACCATGGTGCGCCGCTGCGCCTGCCGGACCTGGGGCCGATCGGCAGCAATGGCCTGGCCAACCCACGTGATTTTCTCACGCCCGTGGCGCATTACGAAGAGCGCCGGCAGCCGACCACCCTGGTGCAGAAATTCCTCGGCGAACTGTGGGGTTGCGAGCTGGATCACTCGCCGCTGAACGTGGTCGCCTGGCACGGTAACAACGTGCCATACAAATACGACCTGCGGCGTTTCAACACGATCGGTACCGTCAGTTTCGATCATCCCGACCCGTCGATCTTCACTGTGCTGACCTCGCCGACCAGCGTGCCGGGCATGGCCAACCTCGACTTCGTGATCTTCCCGCCGCGCTGGATGGTTGCCGAAAACACCTTCCGTCCGCCCTGGTTCCACCGCAACCTGATGAACGAATTCATGGGGCTGATCCAGGGCGCCTACGATGCCAAGGCCGAAGGTTTCCTGCCGGGCGGTGCGTCCCTGCACAGTTGCATGAGCGCCCATGGCCCGGACGGCGAAACCTGCAGCAAGGCGATCGCCGCCGAGCTGGCGCCGAGCAAGATCGACAACACCATGGCTTTCATGTTCGAGACCAGCCAGGTGCTGCGTCCGAGCCGCTTCGCCCTGGACTGCCCGCAGTTGCAGAATGACTACGACGCCTGCTGGGCCAGCCTGCCCAACACCTTCACCCCGGATCGGAGATAACCCATGAGTCAACCAAACCTTGCGTGCAGCTGGGTCGCGTCCGCCAACGGGCACCTCGATTTCCCGTTGCAGAACCTGCCCCTGGGCATCTTCAGCTATCAGGGCTCGGCCCCACGCAGTGGCGTGGCGATCGGCGAGCATATCTTCGACCTGCAGGCGGCGCTGGACGCCGGTCTGTTCGACGGTGCGGCCGCAACGGCGGTCGAAGCCACCCGTTGCGGACAACTGAACGCCTTCTTCGAACTCGGCCGCGGCGCGCGCCAGGCCTTGCGCCAACGCTTGCTGGAACTGTTCGAGGAAAACAGCCGCCTGCGTGACCGGATCGAAGCCCTGGGAGCGAAGTTGCTGCCGCTGGCGGCGGATTGCGTCATGCACCTGCCGGCGAAGATCGGTGATTACACCGACTTCTACGTCGGCATCGAGCATGCGCAGAACATCGGCAAGCTGTTCCGTCCCGACAACCCGCTGCTGCCCAACTACAAATATGTGCCGGTCGGCTACCACGGCCGGGCTTCGACCGTACGCCCCTCCGGCACCGAGGTGCGCCGGCCCAAGGGGCAGGCCCTGCCAGCCGGACAAAGCGAGCCGGTGTTCGGCCCTTGCGCGCGCCTGGATTACGAGTTGGAACTGGGGATCTGGATCGGCCCGGGCAATGCCATGGGCGACACCATTGCCATTGCCGATGCGGCCGATCACATTGCCGGCTATTGCCTGCTCAACGATTGGTCGGCGCGCGACGTGCAGGCCTGGGAATACCAGCCGCTGGGGCCGTTCCTGTCCAAGAGCTTCATCACCAGCATCTCGCCCTGGGTGGTGACCGCCGAGGCCCTGGAGCCGTTCCGCAAGGCCCAGCCAGCGCGTCCGGCGGGCGATCCGCAACCGCTGCCGTACCTGTTCGATGAGCGGGACCAGGCATCCGGTGCCTTCGACATCGAACTGGAAGTGCTGTTGCAGACCGAAGCGATGCGCGAGCAGCAACTGCCGCCCCAGCGCCTGACCTTGAGCAACACTCTCCATATGTACTGGACCGTGGCGCAGATGGTTGCACACCACAGTGTCAACGGCTGCCAGTTGCAGGCCGGCGACCTGTTCGGTTCGGGTACCTTGTCCGGTCCCGAGGCCGGTCAGTTCGGCAGCCTGCTGGAGATCACCGAGGGCGGCAAGAAACCGGTGGAACTGCCTTCGGGCGAACTGCGCCGATTCCTTGAAGATGGCGACGAAATCATCCTGCGTGCTCGTTGCCGCCGCGAAGGTTTCGCGTCCATCGGTTTTGGCGAGTGTCGCGGCAAGATCCAGTCGGCCCGTTGAGAGGAATCCGCCATGGAACTCTACACCTACTACCGCTCGACCTCGTCCTACCGGGTACGCATCGCCCTGGCGCTCAAGGGCCTGGACTACCATGCGCAGCCGATCAACCTGATCGCCGAGGGCGGCGGTGAGCATCGACAGCCGGTCTACCTGGCGCTCAATCCGCAGGGGCGCGTACCGGCGTTGCGTACCGATACCGGTCACCTGCTGACCCAGTCGCCGGCGATCATCGAGTTCCTGGACGAGCGTTATCCCCAGGTGCCGCTGTTGTCCCGCGATCTGTCGACCCGGGCGCAGGAGCGGGCGGTGGCGGCGTTGATCGGTTGCGATATCCATCCGCTGCACAACGTCAGCGTGCTCAACCTGCTGCGTCAGTGGGGACATGACGAACAGCAGGTTCAGGCCTGGATCGGGCATTGGGTCAGCCAGGGGCTGGCGGCGGTCGAGCAGTTGATCGGCGACGTCGGCTACTGCTTCGGCAGCGAGCCGGGGTTGGCCGATGTCTATCTTGTTCCGCAGTTGTATGCGGCCGAGCGCTTCAAGATTTCCTTGGAGGCCTATCCGCGAATTCGCCGGGTCGCAGCGCTGGCACAGCAGCATCCGGCGTTCCTTGAGGCTCATCCGGCGAACCAGCCGGATACTCCGGCGTGAAGACTGCTACCTGAGGGGCCCGCCGTTCCTGGTCGTGGCCACTTCAGGCCTTACAGTTTTTCTGGATGGATGTTGTGTCCATCATTTCATAGATCCATTCATTACCCACCTTGCGCTTCCTGAACAGATTCAAGTCGACCAGGCCGCTCAATACCGTCGCCGCCGTGTTGTAGGCGCAACCGAGATTGTCTTTTACGCCCGTGACGGTGAATTGCTGCGCAGCACCGTATTTTGCGACATTAAAAATGACGCGCTGCTTTTCCGAGAGCGTTGAGTAGAGGCCGGATTCATACAGGAATGTGTTGAACCGAGTCATTGACTCGACTGTGGCTTCGTAGGTTTTCTTGAATTCACTGATGGCGCGGGTGATGACTCGGCACTGGTAGTCAACGAAATAGGTGAGGTCCATATCGTCTGTTTCTGTGTACAGGTAGCTCTTTCCATATTGAATGGGGGCCGTTTTCAGCAAGGTGCTGATGGCGATGTAGCGGAAGGCCCCAAAGCCTCTTTTGAACAGATACCAGTAGAACAACGAGCGGGCGACGCGGCCGTTGCCATCATGGAACGGATGCTCGAAGCCGATTGCGAAATGGAGAATGATCGCCTTCACCAGCGGGTGAATATAGTTGAGGTTGTTCATGTCTGAATGGTTGGTGTTGATCCATTCGCAGATCAAGCGAAGACGCCCCTCAAGATTTTTTGCAGGTGGTGGTTGATGGACCACATCGCCCCGACCATCCTCGATGACCACGCTATCGTCATTCCTGAGGGCTCCGGGACGGTAGTGTTCATCATCGATGCCTTCGACTCCGGCCTGGTGCAGCTCGTTAATCAGCTCCAGCGACAGTTCACGATCCCGGCATTCCCAGGCCAGCTTCATCATCTTGAAATTGCCGATGATCATCTTTTCATCAGGCGTCCTGGCGCCTCGTACCCGCTTCAACAGCTCCTTGGCCGCCTTGGTCGTGGTCGCGGCGCCTTCCAGTTGGCTGCTGCTGATTGCCTCGTCTTCAATAAGGTCCTTGAGCAGGTACTGCAGGTGCTTTTCCTCGCCAATTCTAGAGCACATCCATTCCAAGGCGGCGGTAGTCGTGTGCTGATCGCAGGCGGAAATGGCGATATGCATCGCCGGTGTATAGAGAAGGGGGCAAGGAAGTGCAGGGGCGCCTAGCGATAGCAGCGGCCTTTGTTGTTTTTGGCGTTCTGCTTTGACGACAGCCCAGGCCAGTTGTGGATCCACCCCCTTGGGCCAGCGAAAACGAAGTTCGTCGAAATGCTGGTAGCGTCCCTTGATATCGATCGCCTGTGCCAGTTCCAGATACACCTCGAACATCCCCATGTGCTTCTCGATGATCGTGGTATAGGGGCTCAGGAGAGTCGGTGGTGGAGCCTTGATCGTGCTCATTTCAAAAAATCTCCAATTTGAAATGAGCATAGCGATGAGCATGGAGCATTTCAATAAGACGGAAAAATGAAATGGTGAGGTTGCTGTGTGTTCATGAACGGTGCAATGACAGTGATGGCTCTGCAGCGTGCATCTGGCTAATGCACGACCGTATCCGGTGGCAGCCGCCCCAGCCGTTCTGTCAGGCGCAGGCACTGGATCGGATCGTCGCTGAGCAGCAGGGCCCGCTCCAGGTCGTGGCGCTCGGCGCTCGGGCACTCCAGCTTCTGGTACAGGCTGGCGCGGGCCAGGTAATCGCTGGCATTGCCCTGACCCAGTTCCAGGACCCGCTCGGCATCGCGCAGGCCGGCCAGGAAGTCATCGTTGGCCAGGTGCAGTTGCCGCAGGTTGCGTGACAGGCGCTGGAGCATTTCCAGCGGCGTGGCCGTTTGCATGTGCTCGGCGCTCAGGGGCATGCCAGGGCCGTATTGCCGGCTCAGCAACTCCCGGCAATCGTTGGGATAGAGACGGCGACCGCCGCAGGGATCGAGCAGGTGGTCCGCGCCGGGCACCCGCAGCAGGAAGTGTCCGGGAAAATTCACCCCCACCAGTGGAATCTCCAGGCCGCGGGCCAGCTCCAAGGCTATCAGCGCCAGCACCAGCGGTTGCCCGCGTCGACGTTGCAGGACCTTGTCCAGCAGCGCGGCATGGGGCCGCAGGGGCGTGAACTCGTCCTGCTGGAAGCCCAGTTCGTTCATGCGTCGCAGCAGCGGTTGCGCCAACTCGCTGACCGGTAGCATCGGCAATCCCGCGCTGACCCGTTGTTGCAGATCCTTGAAGTCGCGCAGCAGGCTTTCGGGTTGCACCTTGGGGTCGTGTTCGGCAGCGATCCAGAGCGCCGCCTCGAACACCGCAGGCGGTGTACGCTCCAGGCAGGCAAAAAAGGCTTGGCGGGAATTCATTGAAATCTCCGGCAGAGATTCCGTTTTAGCGCCGTGGCGGGATTTCGTCCAGTGGCTTTGGTGGTCCTGGCAGGTTATGTCATAAAGCCTTTAACGCGCGGCGGCTTATTCTGCTGTAGTTCAGCGTTTTTTGCGGCGAAGCCTATACTCGCTGTGTACAAGAAGTGATCAGGGGGGCTATTCGATGTTTGCTCTCATGCAAAGCACTCGCCTTGAATCGCTGCACCTGAGCGTCGATCCGGTGACCGGGTTGAAGGCGGTGATTGCCATCCATAACCGTCGCCTCGGGCCAGCGCTAGGGGGCTGTCGTTACCTGGTCTACCCTGACGATGAAAGCGCGATAGTCGATGCCATCCGCCTGGCCCAGGGCATGAGCTACAAGGCGGCCCTCGCCGGGTTGCCGGTGGGCGGTGGCACGGCGGTGATCATCCGGCCCGTCCACGTCGAGAGTCGTGCGGCGCTGTTCGAGGCTTTTGGCCGCTGCATCGAGCAACTCGACGGCCGCTACATCACCGCGATCGACAGTGGTACCTCAACGACCGACATGGATTGCATCGCCCAATACACCCGGCATGTCACCAGCACCACCAGCGCGGGCGACCCGTCGCCTTACGCGGCGCTGGGGGTGTTCAGCGGCATCCGCACCACGGCCATGGCACGTCTGGGCAGCGACAATCTTGAAGGTTTGCGCGTGGCGGTCCAGGGGCTTGGCAATGTGGGGTATGCGCTGGCCGAACAGTTGCACGCGGCCGGTGCGGAACTGCTGGTCAGCGATAACGATCGGGGCAAGGTACAACTGGCGATGGAGCAATTGGGCGCCCATCCGATAGCGCCCGAGGCACTGATCAGCACCCCCTGCGATATCTTCGCCCCTTGCGGCCTGGGCAATATCCTGACCAGCCAGAGCGTGATGCAATTGCGTTGCGCGGCCGTTGCCGGCTCCGCCAATACGCAATTGACCAGCTTGAACGTCGCCGATCAACTGGAAAAACGCGGAATTCTTTACGCGCCGGATTACGTGATCAATTCCGGAGGACTGATCTATGTGGCGCTCAGGCATCAGGGCGAATCTCTGTCGGATATCACCGCGCACCTGTCACGCATCGGTGTGCGACTGACCGAAGTCTTTGCCCATGCCCAGGCAGAAAAGCGCTCACCGGCGCGGGTAGCAGACGAACTGGCGGAGCGCCTGCTGTACCGCTGAGCGCCGGCTTACTCGGCGTCTGCCGGAGCTGACAGCAGCTCGGCGAGGGCGTCCGGTTGGCTCTTGAATGCCTTGGCGAATACATCGCGGTTCTTCGCCATGTAGATGCCGGCTTCTTCCACCTGCTGCTCGCTCAGCGAGGGCACGGCTTTTTGCAGGACTTCAGCCAGCAATTCGGCGAGTTCGAGCATCTTGTCATGACGATCAGCTTCGGCTTTATCCATGAACAGGCGCTCCAGATCTCGGCTGCTGCGGTATACCACTTCGACGGCCATTTACCACCTCACATGCCTTCACGATAGGTTGTCTTTTGCGATTACTGTATTTATATACAGCTAAAAGCATAAGCGAATCCTGATGCTTTGAATAGTGGCTTTTTAATGTAGACCGGTTTCGAGTTTTGTCAGGGCCCCGGGATAATCCTGTGGGAGCCGGCTTGCTGGCGATAGCGATCTGACAGGCTATGCAGATGTTGGGGCTGGCCGCCTGCGGCAGATCGCCAGCAAGCCGGCTCCCACCAGGAGTGCGAGCGTGTCTCAAGGATCGCGGCGACCATCTCATGGCGGCCTCTGGCCTTTTTTCTGCATGGGGTTGCATGCAGTGAAACAGTCATCTTCAACCCGCATCATCCGATCGAGCCGATCTAAGGAACGTGCACCGTGAAAATCAATTGGGCCGAGAAACTGCGGCAAAACGTGCATCAGGTCGCCGAGTCCCTGGGCAATCTGTTCGTCGAGTCGTTCCATTACCTGGCGCTGTTCGCCATTGGCGGGGTCACGGCCTGGGCGGCGGTGATGGAGTTCCTGGTGATGATCGAGGAGGGGCACATCAAGATCGATGACATCCTGCTGCTGTTCATCTACCTGGAGCTGGGGGCGATGGTCGGGATCTATTTCAAGACCAACCACATGCCGGTGCGGTTCCTGATCTACGTGGCGATCACCGCGCTGACCCGGTTGCTGATCTCCAATGTGTCGCACCACAATCCACCGGATATGGGCGTGGTGTATCTGTCCGGGGCGATTCTGCTGCTGGCGTTCGCGATCCTGGTGGTGCGCTACGCTTCGTCGCAGTTCCCCTCGGTGAAGATCGAGCACTCGCAGCGCAAGGTCGGCGAGGGCTCAAGCGAGCATCCGGAAGTGGAGAAGGGCGAGCTCTGAGGACCCGCCTTCAGGATCCGTGGCAAGCCTGCTTGCCACGGTTATCCGATCAGTTGATCCACATCCCGGCCCGCAGGTGCCAGCCATCGCTATGTTGTTCCCAATGCGGGTGCACGTAGCGGTAGCCGGGACGCACCGGTTCCCAGTGACCGTGCATCGCCACGTAGCGGTGCCCATCCCAATGCCAGTAGCCGCGTGCCCAGACGAAGCCCGGGCGATAGGCCGGTTCGACTTCGATGACTTCCTGTGGCGGCGGCTGTGGCGCGACCACTTCGACGTATCGGGCAGGTGCCGGCCGTTCGACGATCACTGGCCGTTCATGCACCACCCGTTCCTGCACACAGCCCGATGCGGCGGCGACAGCGACGACCAATACGGCATAACGAAAAAACATCAGACCTCCTCGGACTCTTCCTGACATGGCATGTCGGTAGTGGAGCGGCAGGGCCGTCATAGTGCGGCCTCTGGATAGGTTGTAACAGCATGTATCTGTCCCTTGGCTGAACCCGAAGGTTCTTTGTGCAGTGCTACGCACCGTCTGTCGGGCAGTAATGGCCGGGCCGTTTCGGAGTGCTTCAGTCGGGGCTATGAGTGTCGGTCTGTCAGCATCCATACAGGCAGCCGAGTAGAAACTGCGCTTGTTGTGGACAGCTTTTTCACCTCAGCCAGGAAGCCTCCCGCATGTCGTTTGTTCGCGCTGTTGCTCGACCGCTGTCTTGTTGGGTATTGATCGCAGGGTTGTTGCCGGTTACGGCCATGGCGGCCCCGGTACCCCTGAGTCAGGCCGATGCGGCCTGGTTGCGGCGCGATGGTTTCGACCTGGATGCAGCGAATGTCGCGCGTTTGCGGGCCATGGGGCGTTCCGGGCTTCTGCAGGCGCAATTGAGCGAGCGTCTCCATGATTCGCTGCCGCCCAGCATCGAGGCCCAGTTGCAGGCCTATCCGACCCTGGCCGCACCGTTGCAGGCGACTTTGCTGGCGTTCAGGCAGGCCCAGGAGCAGGTCAAGTCAATGCCCGATGGCGATCCTCAGGTCGCCGCGAAGCAGGCCTTGCAGCGGCAGGCCAACGACGCCGCCGACCAGGCCCGGCAGATCGTCCTGCTGCGTGCGGTCTATGGCAGCAATCAGCTCAAGGAACAACTGGTGTGGTTCTGGCTCAATCACTTCAGTGTGTTCTCCGGCAAGGGCTCGGTACGCCTGATGGCGACGGACTATGAGGAGCGGGTGATCCGCCCCCATGCCCTGGGCAAGTTCAAGGACCTGGTGTTGGCAACGTTGAAAAGTCCGGCGATGCTCGAGTTCCTGGACAATGCGCAGAACGCCAAGGGCAAGGTCAACGAGAACTACGCCCGTGAGCTGATGGAACTGCATACGCTGGGAGTGGGATCCGGTTATACCCAGCAGGATGTCCAGCAACTGGCCCTGATCCTCACCGGGGCCGGCATCGTGCCGCTGGACGGTCGGGTGCAGAAGTTCGCTCCCCGCGTGGCGCCACTGGTGGTGCGCGACGGCCTGTTCCAGTTCAATCCCAACCGCCATGACTTCAGCGACAAGGTGCTGTTGGGGCAAGTGATCCCCGGCAGCGGTTTCGACGAGATCACCCGCGCGGTGGAGTTGATCACCCGACAGAAAGCCTGCGCCCGGTTCATCTCGCGCAAACTGGCCGAGTATTTCGTCGCCGATCAGCCGCCGCCGGCCTTGGTGGAACGGATGAGCGCGACTTTTCAGCGCACCGATGGCGACATTGCCCAGGTCATGGGCACATTGTTCGAGTCTCCGGAGTTGCTGCAGAGCGCTGGCCAGAAGTTCAAGGACCCCATGCAGTTCGTGGTTTCGTCGGTGCGCCTGGCCTACGATGGCAAACCGATCGCCAATCCGCGTCCGCTGCTCAATTGGCTGAACCAGTTGGGCGAGCCGTTGTTCGGTCGCCTGACGCCCGATGGTTGGCCACTGGACGCCGCCGGCTGGGCCAGTTCGGGGCAGATGTCCAAGCGTTTTGAAATCGCCCGGGCCATCGGCGTGGGCAGTAACCAGCTGTTCACACCGGAAGGCAGCCAGACCGTCGGCCCCGGTTTCCCGCTGATCACCACGCCGCTTTACTACGACGCCATTGGTCCGCATCTGTCGGCGGCTACCACTGCGGCGCTGAATCAGGCTCGGTCGCCGCAGGAATGGAACACTTTTCTGTTGTCTTCACCCGACTTCAACCATCGCTAGGGTGTCCTGATGAATCGTCGAGATTTTCTGCAGGCTTGTGCGGCAACCGCGGTGACCCTGCCGGGCTTGTCGTTTTCCACACGATTGTTCGCCGCACCGGCGTCGGCTCCGCGTTTTCTGATGGTATTCCTGCGCGGCGGCTACGATTGCAACAACCTGCTGGTGCCGTATGGCAGTGACTTCTACTACGAGTCGCGCCCGAACCTGGCGATTGCCCGTCCGGATTCACGCAATGCCGACAGCGCCATTGCCCTGGACGGTCACTGGGGGCTGAACCCGTTGCTGCGCGACTCTCTTTATCCGCTGTGGCAGCGCAAGCAGATCGCCTTCGTGCCGTTCGCCGGGACCGACGACCTGTCCCGCAGTCATTTCGAAACCCAGGACAATATCGAGGCCGGTCAGCCCCGCGCACAGGCTGGTCATTACGGCTCGGGTTTTCTCGCCCGTCTGGCGGGCGCCGTTCCCGGCAGTGCCCCGATTGCCTTTACCGACGCCTTGCCGCCGAGTTTCCAGGGCGCTCGGGATATCCCCAACCTGTCGCTGCGCGGCGTCTCCAAGCCGGTGTTCGATGAACGCCAGTCGACGATTCTCGCCTCGATGTACCAGGGCACACCGCTGGCGGCGCCGGTCGCCGACGGCCTGGAATTGCGCCAGCAGGTGTCCAGGGATCTGCAGGACGAAATGCAGAAAGCCGGACGTGGCGCGCCGACGGCCAGGAGCTTCGCGGAGGAAACCCGGCGCATCGCCACCTTGCTGCGCGATCAGTACCGCCTGGGCTTTGTCGACGTGGGGGGCTGGGACACCCACGTCAATCAGGGCGGTGCCCATGGGCCACTGTCGAACAACCTGGCCAATCTCGGCCAGGGCCTGGCGGCGTTTGCCGAGGCGATGGGCGACCAGTGGAAAAACACCACGGTGGTGGTGGTTTCTGAGTTTGGCCGGACCTTTCGCGAGAACGGCAATCGGGGCACCGATCACGGACATGGCACGGTGTATTGGGTGCTGGGTGGCAGCGTGCGCGGCGGACGGATCGTCGGCGAGCAGGTGGTGGTAAACGCGTCCAGCCTGCTGCAGAACCGCGATTACCCGGTGCTCAATAATTATCGTGACCTGCTGGGCGGCCTGCTGGGGCGGACCTGGGGATTATCAACCGCGCAATTGCAGGTCGTTTTCCCCGGTGCGCGCCCCAATGGGTTGCAGTTGGTCTAGTAGCCCGTGTGGCGACTAGATCGCCAGATAACCGAGTGCCGGCCGGATGCCTGGAGAGGGGCGGGCGAGCAGTTTCAGGCTGTCGTCGTCGGTCATGGCGGTGAGGATATCCAGGGCACTGTGGCCCTGCTCGATGGCAATGCCGAACTGCACGCTCTGGATCAAGCGCTTCAGGCGCTGGGGGTCATTTCGTTGTGCGGGGCTGATCATCCGTTTGGCCACGACACCGCCGGCATTGGAGAGGGTCAGCAGAATGCTGCCATCCAGGCCTTGCAGGCTCAGGTTGACCCGGTACTCGGGCTGGAAGGCGTCGTTGATCAACTGAAAGGGATTGTCCATGGTTTTCACCGCTCTGATCGAAACATGAAGACATTGACTGCGTGAGATCCGGATTGGTTCGTTATTCCGGACCGTCGGCAGCCCGGCGGCACTGGCCTCATGCCCGTAACCGCCGAACTCTGGAATGGCAAAGCAAGCCCTGTGCCGGTTTATGGCGCAGCGCTCAAAAGAGAGAGGAAGGTTGATCCAGGCAGGGGGTTCAGCGGAGTTTGTATCAGGAAATTACAGCGTATAGCCCTGACCCAATTCCCGACCATACCAGTGCTTTTATGGCTTGTCCGGCTTTTTTGTCGAAAAAAATTTATCTTTTCAAAAGGCTTGAATTGTTTTTCCAGCTGCCCAACTCTGTAGACAAGAGGCGACGTTTCGCACTGCCTCCAGCGGTGCGGTGAGTCTCTTGCGAGCTAGCTGAAATAAGGGAAGAACTATGCAAATCCAAGTCAATAGTGATAACCATATTCAAAGCAGCAACCGACTGGAGGAGTGGGTACGTACTACCATTGAGAGCACGCTCGAACGCTACGAAGAAGACCTGACCCGTGTCGAGGTCCACCTGAGAGATGAGAACGGCGAAAAGCCCGGTCCTCACGACATTCGTTGCCAGATCGAAGCCCGGCCAAAAGGCCATCAACCGATTTCGGTCACCCACAAAGCCGATACGCTGGAACAGGCGATCGATGGGGCGTCGACCAAACTTGAACATGCCCTGGAACATCTGTTTGGCAAGCTGCAGGCCAAACGTGCAGAGGTCGTCAGAGGCGAGCGCCGCGACCTGGGGGATGCTCTCCTGGAAGAGGAGTTCGAAGAAAAAGAGCGTGTACGCCTGGCCGCCAATGGCTGATCGTCCACGCTGAAGGAAAAACGGGCCTGCATTGCAGGCCCGTTTTTTTGCACGGTCATCCAGGTTCAGAACGCGACGGGGATCAGACCGTAAGCGGCCCACCCACGTACTTGCCCTGATTGGGCAGCCCACTCGTCGGGGAGATTCGTCGGCACTTTTTGCGTATGAGAATATTTATCATTAATATCGCGTGATTATTCTCATCGGCGGGTAGGGCGATTTCCTGTTATCGCCGTTCGCCTCTTTCCTTCCCCAAGGTTGGTCCATGAAAAGCAGCGCTGACGGGCTGTCCGTCTCCTATCGTCTGGTTGACCGGCGTGTATGGCTGCCGGTTTTGCAGTCCTGCCGTTCGCGTCTGGCGCTGGCGTGGGCGACGTTGAGCCGGTTATCCATGTCGGTGGCTGCGGTGGTGCTGTCTTGAGCCTGATGCTGACACCGCCCGAATCGCCGCAAACCCATGAGTCGGACAGCGGTACCGGGCGCGCGCATTTCCTGCGGGTGTTCCTCTCCCAACGGTCACAGATGGAGGCGCTGGTCAGCCGCCGCGTCGGTTGCCGGGCCACGGCTGCCGATCTGGTACAGGAGCTGTTCCTGCGCTTCTGGCGGCGCCCCCTTGTGCAGGTGGAGGAATTGAGCACCTATCTGTTGCGTTGCGCCGGCAACATCGCCATCGATCACTTGCGCAGCGAGGGCGCCCGTGTGCGAGTCAATGAGGGGTGGTTGCCCGAGCAGCACAACGAGAGCCTCGAACCCGATGCAGCGCTGGCGGCCGGCAATGACCTGCGGCATGTCGAGGCGGCACTGCGGGCGCTGCCGGAGCGCACGCGGCAGATTTTCCTGCTTAACCGGATTCATGGGCGCAAGTACGCCGAAATCGCCAAAGCCATGGACCTGTCCCAAAGCGCCGTGGAAAAACATATGATGCGCGCCCTCGAAGCCTGCAAGGCCAGCCTTCGTGACCCCCAGACACCGCGTACGCCAGGGAATGCACCGAAATGAACAGCTCCAGCGTCCAGGTGACGCCCGCTCAGGAACAGGCCGCACTGGCCTGGTTGAGCCGGTTGCACGACCAGCCGAGCCGTGTCGACCAGGCACGGTTCAGCCGTTGGCTGCAGGCCGATCCGGCCCATGCCCAAGCGTATTCCCAGGCCCAGGTACTCTGGGAACTGAGCGAGGAACCGGCGAGTCGGCTGGCGCAGGAAGACGCCTTGGCTTTGCAAGGATTGCTCCGGGCGATGGAGCGTCCGCGCCGGAGTGCGTTGCGCCGGTATTGCGCGCCGTTGGCGATGGCTGCCTGCCTGTTGTTGATGGTTGCGGTCGGTGGCGGTTGGCAGCCGCAGCGCTGGTTCGATGATCTGGGCGCGGACTATGTGTCGGCTCCAGGACAGGTGCGCACGGTGACGTTGGCCGATCGTTCCGAGGTGACGCTGGATACCGATAGCGCCATCGCCGTGGATTTCAGCGGTGGCGAGCGCCATGTGCGGCTGCGCCGTGGCTCAGCGTTCTTCATGGTCAGCCACACCGGCGAGCCGTTCGTGGTGGATGCCAGGGGCGGCGAGGCGCGGGTGCTCGGTACCCAGTTCGAAGTCCGTCTGCAGGACGAGGGCGCGCGGGTCACCGTGCTGTCCGGGCGGGTCGGGGTCACGCCAGGCAAGGGCGCGGCGCAGCAGGTGCTGACCGCCAACCAGCAGCAGGCTTATGCCGATGGCACGGCGCAGCCGATGCACACGGTGGACAGCGACCTGCAACTGGCCTGGCGCCAGGGCTGGCTGAATTATTCGAAAGCCTCGCTGGTCGAGGTGGTCGATGACCTGCGGCGTTACTATCCAGGGCGCATCCTGCTATTCAACGATGCTCTGGCGGCGCGGCGGGTCAGCGGCAGTTTCCCGAACAAGGACCCGCAAGCGGTGCTGGATTCGTTGCGCGGGGTGTTGGGCTTCGAGCAGCATAATCTGCTAGGGCGAGTGATCGTCCTGCGTTGACTAAGACACGCCTGAAAATATTTTCAAAAAAGAAGTGAGGTAAACCCGAACGCCATCCGTGTAGTGGGTGAAAGTGCGATGCATTCGCATTAATGGTTTATCTACACACGGGTCTCCAGCATGAAGTCCAGGGCAAAATCGGTGGCAGGCAATTCGGTCAAACAGTGGCTCGGCGCATCTGCGCTGGCGGTTTCGGGGCTGGCCCTGTTGCCGCTGAGCGTCGCCCAGGCGGCCGAGTCGAGCACGCAGCAGAGCGCGCTCTTCAACTTTTCCATCGCCGCCAAGCCGCTGCCCCAAGCCTTGAACGATTTCAGCCGGGTCACCGGCCTGAGCGTGATTTACACCGATGAGGCGCCCTATGGTCTGCAGGCCCCGGCGGTCAGCGGTCAACTGAGTGCCGAGCAGGCCATGCAGCGCCTGCTCGGCAATTCCGGTTTCACCTTCCGCCGTACCGACGCACACACCCTGGCCCTTGAACCGCTGCCGACCGATGGCGCGCTGAATCTCGGCGCGACCACGATCAGCGGCAGCCGCGAGGTCGAAAGCACCAGCTACCAGCCGCCGCAGGTCACTTCGATTGCCCGCTCCAGCGCCTCGCTGCAGGAGATTCCGCAGACCATCAACGTGGTCCCGGCCCAGGTCATCCGCGACCAGACACCCCGCAACCTGGATGACGCGCTGAAGAACATCAGCGGCATCACCCAGGCCAACACCCTGGGCAGCACTCAGGATGCGGTGATGATTCGCGGTTTTGGCGACAACCGTAACGGTTCGATCATGCGCGACAGCATGCCGGTGGTGCAGGGCCGTGCCTTGAACGCCACCACCGAGCGGGTCGAGGTGCTCAAGGGCCCGGCCTCGTTGCTGTACGGTATCCAGGACCCGGGCGGGGTGGTCAACCTGGTCAGCAAGAAGCCCCAACTGGAACAGTACAACGCGGTGACGATTCGCGGTTCCAGCTACGGTTCCGGCAAGAACGGCAGCGGTGGCAGCCTCGACAGTACCGGGGCGATCGGCGACAGCAACCTGGCCTACCGGATGATCGTCGATCACGAAGACGAGGATTACTGGCGCGACTTCGGTACCCATCGCGAAACCCTGATCGCGCCGTCGCTGGCCTGGTTCGGCGACAACACCAAGCTGCTGTTCGCCTATGAGCACCGCGAATTCCTCACCCCGTTCGATCGGGGTACCGCGATCGATCCGAAGACCAACCACCCGCTGGACATCCCCGCCGGCCGCCGCCTGGACGAGCCGTTCAACAACATGGAAGGCCGCTCCGACCTCTACCACTTCGAGGCCGACCACGATCTGAACGAGAACTGGAAAGCCCACTTCGGTTACAGCTGGAACCGCGAAACCTATGACGCCAGCCAGGTGCGTACCGTATCGGTCAACGCCAACGGCACCCTGACTCGCAGCATGGACGGCACCCAAGGGGCGCTGACCACCGACCGCTTCACCACTGCCAGCCTCGAAGGCAAGGTCCAGCTCGCCGGTATGCAGCATGACCTGGTGTTCGGCCTGGATGACGAGTACCGCAAGGTCTACCGTGCCGACCTGATCCGCCAGAGCCAGCGCAGTGTCTTCAATTACCTCGATCCGGTGTATGGCCGTGAAGTGGCCGGCTCCACCGTCAGCGCCAAGGACAGCGCCCAGACCGACCTGCTGCGCAGTGATGCGGCTTTCCTGCAGGACTCGATCCACCTCGATGACCAGTGGATTCTGGTGGCCGGCGGGCGTTTCGAAACCTTCGACGAATATGCCGGCAAGGGCCGTCCATTCCAGGTCAACACCAACACCAACGGGCAGAAGTTCTCGCCGCGTTATGGTCTGGTCTACCGCTACACGGATGAACTGTCGTTCTATGGCAGCTATACCGAGTCCTTCAAGCCCAACTCGACCATCGCCCCGCTGGCCACCACCGGCAGCCAACGCCTGATCCTCGATGGCTCGATCGAACCGGAAGAGTCCAAATCCTGGGAACTGGGCGCCAAGCTCGATATGCCGGGGCGTGTGACTGCCAGCGCGGCGTTGTTCGATATCCACAAGCGCAACGTGCTGGTGACCGTCGCCGAGGGCCTGACCAATGTCTACAGCGTCGCCGGTGAAGTGCGTTCCCGTGGCCTGGAAATGGACGTCAGCGGTCAGTTGAGCGATCGCTGGAGTGTGATCGGCAGCTATGCCTACACCGATGCGCAGGTGACCAAGGACGCCAACTATCAGGGCAACGAGTTGCAGAACGTGGCGAAGAACAGCGGCTCGCTGTCGGCGGTGTACGACTTCGGCAGCCTCTTCGGTGGCGACCAGTTGCGCGTCGGTGCCGGTGCCCGTTATGTCGGCGAGCGTGCCGGCGATGCGGCCAACACCTTCGATCTGCCGGGCTACACCGTGGCCGATGCCTTCGCCACCTACGACACCAAGGTCGAAGGGCAGAAGGTCAAGTTCCAGCTCAACGTGAAGAACCTGTTCGACAAGACCTACTACACCTCTTCGGTCAGCCGGGTGTTCGTCTCCATGGGTGATGCGCGGCAGGTCTCGCTGTCCAGCACCCTGGAGTTCTGAGGATGCGTCCAGCCCGCGTGTTCCTGGCCCTGGGCATGACCCTGGGCCTGTCTGCCGCAGCCTTGGCCGAGCCGGCGGACGACTTGCTGTATCACCGCGAGCAGCAGGTCCGCCTGCCGGGTAGCGGTGACAGCTGGGGCTTTGCCGCGCTCGATCCGGCGCGGCCCTATCTGTACCTGGCGCGGCGCGAGAACGGCCTGAGCGTGTTCGACATCAAGCGCCAGCGCCTGGTCAAGACCGTGCCAGGCTCTGCCGGGGCCAACGGCGTGGTGTTCGTGCCCGGCCTGGACCGGCTGTTCGTGCTCAATACGGACGGTAGCCTCGCCGTGGTCGACCGCACAAGCCTCAAGGTGCTCAAGCGAATTGCCGTGGCCCGAAGCAACCTCAACAGCGCGGTGTACGAACCCACGACCGGCCAGGTGATCATCGTCAGCGGGCGGCGTGCCGACCGTTCCAGTCTGTTCGTTTTCGATCCCCGGCAGGAGCGGATCAGCGCCGCCCATGAACTGGACGTGAAGAAGATCGACCCGCTGCTGGTCAAGGGCGATGGCAGTTTCTTCCTGCCCATGCGCGATGAGGGCAAGGTCGCCCGGCTGTCGGCGAGCAGTTTCGAAGTCCTCGACAGCTGGCAGTTCGACGGCTGTGCCAAGCCCAGTACCCTGGCCCAGGATAGCGAGCGGCGGCGCCTGTTCGTCGCTTGCCGGGGCGACCAGCCACGGCTGATCGTCGCCGACCTCGATAGCGGCGTGGTCAAGGCCAGCCTGCCGATCACCCGCGACGTCAATGCCCTGGCCTACGACAGCGTCGGCCGACGACTGCTGGTTCCCAGCGGAGTGGATGCCAACCTCACCCTGGTGCGCCAGGAGGATGCCGATCATTACGCGGTGCTGGGCAGTGTCGGCACCTTGCCGATGGCCTACAACATGGCCTTCGACCCGCAGAGCCGCAAGGTCTACCTGCCGGCGATGGACTTCACCTTGCCCGCGAGTGCCAAGGGAGAACCCAAGGCCGATCCGATCTTTCATGCCGGGACCTTCTCGGTGACCACCCTGGCGCCTTAACGGCAGCTGTCTGAGCGCTTCATGTCCCGGGAAAGCCGGCTATCCTGCATGGATTCCCGGGGCACTGTTACCGCATAATTCCCCTCGTTGGCTCGATAAGTACCTTTTTTCTGCGTGCCTCGTTGAGTGATGGGCCGCGCCTTGATGCGCGGCTCTTCTGTATGTGTGTCAGTTGAAGTTGGGGCATTGGATGAATTGGCTACAAGGTTTCACCGGCAGGGGCGTCGTGGTCGTTTTCTGCGCGTTGCTCGGCGCCTGTTCCAGCAAGACACCGCGAGCACCCGAGCCGGTGCGCACGGTTATCCTGCAGGCGGCGCAATTACCACTGCCGCTGCCCCGTTCGAATTTTTGCGCCGGTCTCGACAGCACCCTGCGCAGTCCGGTGATGCAGGGCGCGGTGACCTCGCTGGTGGTGCGTGAAGCCGGCAGCGGCAAGCTGGTCTGCGAATACAACGCGCAAAGTCGGCTGGTGCCGGCCTCCAGCCTGAAACTGGTGACCACGGCGGCAGCGATGGACGTGCTGGGTGCCGACTTCCGTTTTTCCACCACTGTGTTGACCACGGGTGTGCAGCAGGGTGGCCTGTTGGTGGGGGATCTGTACCTGCGTGGCAGCGGTGACCCGAGCATGCGCCAGGAAGACTACCAGGCCCTGGCTGCAGACCTGGCCCGCAAGGGCATCACCCGTGTGCGTGGTCGGCTGATCCTCGACGACACCGCGTTCGATCGCCAGCGGCTCGGGCTCGATTGGGACCCGGCGGATGAGCAGCAGTATTTCGCCGCGCAGATTTCCGCGCTGAGCGTGTCGCCGAATGCCGACTTCGATGCCGGCTCGATCCTGGTCAATGTGCGGGCCGCTGGCGTGCGTCAGCCGCCCCGCATCAGCTTCACGCCAGAGAATCGCTACATGAGTCTGGCCAACGGCGCCACCACCGGGCGCGGTGGTCCGCTGGTGGTCAGCCGTGCCTCCGGTGGCAACCTGCTGCGGATCAACGGCGCACTGCCCAAGGGCGCCGAGCGGGTGATCCAGCTCAGTGTCTGGGAGCCGACCGGACTGGTGGCCGATATATTCCGTACGGCGCTGCTCCAGCGCGGCATCGTGGTCGAAGGGGGGAGTGTGCTGGGTCTGGCCACGCCGCCGCAGGCCCGGCCATTGGTGGAACATCAGTCGCCGGTACTGGCGGACCTGATGGCGCCGTTGCTCAAACTGTCGAACAACAACATGGCTGAAGTTCTGCTCAAAGCCATGGGGCGCAAGACCGCCAATGCGGGCACGGCAGTGGCGGGAGCGGCGGCGGTGAGTGGCTTCCTGCAGCGCCAGGGTGTATCGCCGGCCGGTCTGCAGCAGTTCGACGGTTCCGGACTGTCGCGGCGTAACCAGATTTCGGCACGGGCCCTCAGCGATCTGCTGCTGGCGGTGCGCACCCGGCCGTGGTTCAACGCCTGGTATGCCGCGTTGCCGGTGGCTGGCAATTCCGAGCGGATGGTGGGCGGCACGATGCGCAAACGCCTGCGCGGGACGGCGGCGGCCAACAATGTACACGCCAAGACCGGCAGCATGCGGGGCGTGTCTTCATTGGCCGGTTATGTCACCAGTGCCACCGGGCAGCCGCTGGTGTTCGCGATGCTGACCAACAACTACCGGGTGGGTGGCTGGGCGATCAAGGACATCGAGAATCAGGTGGTAACGGCGTTGGCCAACAAGACCGATTGAGCCTGATCTCCTGTGGCGAGCGAGCTTGCCGCGCTCGGTGGCGAAGCTGCTGTAGACCGTCTGCTGCGCGCTTGCTGATGGGCGCGGTGGCAGGTCCTGGGGCTGCTGTGCAGCCCAGCGGAGGCAAGCCCCTCGTCAGAGTAATTGGGCATGTCGCAACGCCGCACCGCGGCGAACAGGGCGCTATAGAAAGGCCTGCCGGTATTGGCCCGGTGTGGCGCCCAGTGCCTGGCGGAAGCGATTGCTGAAATGGCTGGCACTGGCGAAACCGCACGCCAGGGCGATCTCCCCCAATGGTTCGGCGCTGGCGCGCAACAGCGTCCGCGCTCGCTCCAGGCGTCGTGCCAGGACATACTGGTGCGGCGGCAGGCCGAAGCTGTGGCGGAACATCCGTGCGAAGTGATATTCGGACAGTGCACATAACCCCGCCAGCTCACCCAGGCTCAATGGCTGCTCCAGCCGCTGCTCGATGTAGTCCACCAGTAGCCGTCGCTGATGTGCCGCCAGCCCGCCCTTCAATCTCAGCCCCTGACGCAGGCCGACCTGGTTGAGCAGGGCATGGTTGCGCAGTTCATGAGCCAGGCTGCTGCCGAGCAGGCGCTCCGCCGGTTCGTCCCAGTTCAGTTCGATCAGTTGGCGAAAGCGCCGGGCCTGCTGCGGATCGTCGAGAAAGGTGTGTTCCTGCAGTTGCAGTTCGCGTGGTTCGCGGTCCAGCAGGGTCACGCAGCCGAGGGCGAACTGCTCCGGGCTGAAGTACAGGTGCGCCAGGCGGATGCTACCGTTGATCACCCAGCCGGACTGGTGTTCGGCGGGCAGGATGCACAGCTTGCCCGGGCCACCCTTGTTGTCGGGCCTGCCACGGCGAAAGGTGCCGGTGCCGCCAGCGAGGTAGCAGGACAGGGTGTGATGGCCGGGTGCTTGGTAGTCCTGGGCGTCGTGATGGTTGCTCCACACGGCGGCCGACAGCCCATCCCCCAGGTCGGCGCTGTGTTCCAGGCGCGAATGGGGCGAGCGGCTGAGGGCTTGAAAGACTTGCAGGGAATCCAGTTCGGACATGGTCTGTTCTCCAACGTCTCGCATGCTACTCCCTCGCGGGCCGGCTGCCAGCCCTGTTGCGATAAAAGCGCAAGATTATGCAAGCGCCGGGTTTCGCCGGGATTGCACACTGGGCTCGACCTTCTGGAGCCCGCCGCATGAACCTCTTTCTCTACCTGCTCACCGTACTGATCTGGGGCACCACCTGGATCGCCCTGAAACTGCAATTGGGCGTGGTGGCGATCCCGGTGTCGATCGTCTACCGCTTCGGCCTGGCGGCGCTGGTGCTGTTCGTGATGCTGTTGCTCAGCCGTCGCCTGCAACCGATGAACCGGCGTGGCCACCTGATCTGCCTGGCCCAGGGGCTGTGCCTGTTCTGCCTGAACTTCATGTGTTTCCTCACTGCCAGCCAGTGGGTGCCCAGCGGCCTGGTGGCGGTGGTGTTTTCCACCGCGACCTTGTGGAATGCGCTGAACGCGCGACTGTTCTTCAAGCAGCGGATCGCTCGCAACGTGCTGATGGGCGGCGCCCTGGGGCTGTTGGGCCTGGGGCTGCTGTTCTGGCCTGAACTGACGGGACATACCGCCGGGCCGAATACCCTGCTGGGCCTGGGTCTGGCGCTACTGGGTACCCTGTGTTTCTCCGCCGGCAACCTGCTCTCCAGCCTGCAACAGAAGGCCGGTCTCAAACCGCTGAGCACCAACGCCTGGGGCATGTTCTACGGGGCGTCGATGCTGGCGCTGTATTGTCTGCTCAGCGGCATACCGTTCACCCTGGAGTGGAACACCCGCTATCTCGGTTCACTGCTGTACCTGGTGATTCCGGGTTCGGTGATCGGCTTTACCGCCTACCTGACCCTGGTGGGGCGTATGGGACCGGAGCGTGCTGCCTATTGCACAGTGCTGTTCCCACTGGTGGCGCTGAACGTCTCGGCCTATGCCGAGGGGTATCAATGGAGCGCGTCAGCACTGCTGGGGATGGTCGCGGTCATGGCGGGCAATGTGTTGGTGTTCCGCAAACCCGGTACGCACCTGCGGCCGGCTGCGGCGAGGACGGCCTGAGCCGGCAGGCGATACCCGGCTAATGCCCCGGGTTCGTCCGGGCCTCCTAGGCTGGCGCTTTCAACGCTTGCCAGGGAGGCCGCATGAGCCCGCCAGAATCACACCCCAAAACCATCGCGTCGCCCCCACCGGCTGCCGATGGGGATATCGATCCGCAACTGGGCGCCTTCGTCGCGCGTCAGCACACGGAGCTGCATTCGCGCGACAGTTGGGCCCAACAGCAGGTCCTCGATCATCTCACCGAGTCGTTCCAGGCGTCGATGAGCCCGCTCAACGAGATGGAACAGCGGACCTGGGTCGGCCTGTTCAGCTCATTGAGTACCACTCGCAGTGAGATGGATAGCGAGAGCCGACAGGTGATCGAGGCTTTCCAGCAGGCCGGTATGCTCAAGCTGCGCCGGCGCATCAGGCTGCTCGCCAACCTCGACCTGGACCCCGGCACCACCTACCTGCATACCGCCTATGCCATCGGCTCGCGGACCGGGCGTGCTCTGGATACCAGCCGCGGGACTGCCGTGGATGTGGCGACCCTGTCGTTGTGGGAGGCGGCCTGCCTGAACTTTGCCTTCTTCGACTTCTCCGAGGTGAAGCGGCGCTGGATCAGCCGTTCCCGGGGCGTGGCGGATATCGACGAGCCGGGGCTGGTCGACGCGGACGATTTTATCGGCATCGTGCGTGAGCTCAACCTGGGCGCCGACCTGCGCACTCGGGTCGAGCAGGCGCTGGCGCCCGATGCACCGCTGAGCCGTCGGATCAGCGCACACATGGACGACCTGTTTCGTTTCAACCTCTATGACGCCCCGCGCAATACCAACAATAGCGGTATGACCCGGGCACTGTTCGACTCGCTGCGTGATGCACGGGTGCGCGCAGCGCCCTGGCTGAAGGTCGAGCACCTATCGCTCAAACTTCCTGACTCGTTGCTGGGTAATATCGCCCGTGTCGAGTTCGCTATCGAGGACGCGGCCCTGCAGTTGTTTACCTGGAAACCCTCGGAGCGCGGACGCATTCATCTTCCCGCGCTGCTCATGCGGGTCTCCGGTGTTGCCGGCGTATACAGTTACTGCGCCGAGCGCCCTGGAGGGGCGTTGCGCCATCACGTGTCGCAGGCGGCCTTCGAGCATGAGTTCAAGGCTCTGCTCAAGGTCGACAACTCGCGCAAGGCACTGGGCTGGCTGATCGCGTCGCTGTCTTTCGAGCAGCAGGGCAGGCTCTGGCAACTGCTTGATCCGGAACACCGACCGGAAGGCCTGAACTGGGCGGCGGGAAAACTCTACGATGCCTTTCACTGGGTGTTTCCGGTTCAGACCCTGGATGACCTGGAGTTTGCCTACCAGCACACCGGGCAGGACCCGCAAGCCTCGCTGAGCGCCTTCTACCGCTGGCGTTTTCGCGTCAATGTCGAGGCGATCGCGGTACCCAAGGGGCAGCAGGACTGGCGTGCGGTCAAGGAGGGGATCGTCACCGTCATGCACCAATTGCTGGACTTGCTGCTGACCCCGGTGCCCGGCGGCCTGGGCAGTATCGGTCGGGTGGTCATGGCGGCGCTGGGTGTGAACCTGGCGCTGGAGCTGTACGAAGGGCTCGAGCAAGCCGGTCGAGGGCATCCGGAGGGGCTGCTCCAGGCCATGCTGGAGGTCGGTAACATGCTGCTGATGGGCGGTTTGCATGGCTATGCCGGGCGCCTGGCGTCCCGGCGCATCGGCAACGAGTTCGCGCGCCTGGCCAAATACCGCCTGGTTCAATCGGCGGGCGTGGGCGCCCATCTGTGGAAACCGAGCCTGCTGCCGTATGCACGCAAACGCCTGGAACTGGCAACGGTATTCGATGATCGCGGGCTGGGCGCCCAGGGCGGCAAGCTGTACGGTCTGGCCAGGGAGCAGGGGCAGGACCTGACGCTCGAACTCGAATACGACAAGAGCCTGGAGCAGTATCGCGCAGTTCATCCCGACCCTGCGCAGTTCCAGCCGCCGATGGCCTACGATCCCGGGGCGCGGCTCTGGGCGCTGTCGCTGGACGACAGCCACAGACTCTCGGACGTCCGTTTGCTGGAGCGCATGGTCACCCTCAGAGGGGGCAGGCCCGCGCAGTTGCGACGGGTCCTGGAAATCAGTGGCATAACCCGCGCGCATCTGGATGAAATCTGGTCTGGTGGGCTACCGCCAGCGTCGCTGGTCGAGGCGCTGGAGCGCTTCAAGGTCGAACTCGGGCTTGCCGAAGTCGCGGCCACCCAGAAGGAAGATCGCCTGCTATCACCCGATACCCAGCGTGTGCTGTTCTGTCTGGTGCCCCATCTGGGGCACTGGCCCGAGGACCTCTGCCTACGGGTACACGATGCCGATGGTGAACTGCACCAGGTCTATGGTCGGCGCCAGCAACTGGGCCTGTTCAAGCGTTCGGTGAGTATCCGGCAACTGGCGTGGGGTGGCTTTGTCGAGCAGACCGAGACGCTCTCGGATACGTCGACCACCCAGGCCCATGAGGCCGGTGTACTTGACCTGATCCTTGGCCTGTTACCCGGCGATTCGCAGCCTTCGGCACGTGACCCGGCGGTCCGTCGCGCCTGGCTCAAGGCGGCTCGCCAGCAGTTGGGGGCGCTGGCCATGACGCATTCGACAGAGGTGTTCGAGGCGCTCGGGATTCATTCAGGCCGGCTGAAGCTCGATGCCGCTACCAACGCCTCGGGCTCAGAGGTGCTGAGCTACCTGCCCGTGTTCGTCAGGGGCATTCCGAAGGCCGTGGTGACACTGCGCTCGCTCTATCCGCACCTGTCGTTGTCCCGACTGGCGCATTTCCTGCGGGACAATCCGCTGTCGTCGAGTCAGGCCAGGGAACTGCTGGAGTATCGACGGGTGCCCTATCGCCTGCGTTATGCCCTGGACCGCGAGCAGCAGTTCAGCGCCCTGGGATGCGTGCTCGATGGCACCTATCAGGTCCGCAGGTTCCACGAACCGACCGATGCCTGGGTGCAATGCATCGCCAGTGATTTTCTCCGCGAGCGCTTGGGCAAGCCGCTGATCTGGGTCGAAGGCGAGGAAGCCGCGTTGCCCATATCGGGGCAATTGTTGTTGCGCCGATACGGCCAAGGCATCTACAGCACCCTGGAGGTTCGAAGGCAGCCGAGTGTCGACCTGGCATCGCCGGCGCAGAGTTTCTACCGGGCGCTGGCCGCGTCCCTGTCGGATCAGGAACAGGGCGTGCTGGGCATGTCTTCGGCGACCGACCTGCAGCCGCTGCGCAATGGCATCGCCGCTTATATGCTGGCCTTGCGTCAGGCCGATGGCAGTCTGCGTCTGGGGCTGGAGCGGTACGAGCGGCAGGTCCTGCCCGAAACCCTTGCGGCGCCGGACTCGCGCGGTCTTTATTCGCTGGATGGGCGTTGGCTGATACGTCTGGAACAGCGCTTTCATGAGGTCGAATGGGATGGTCGATTCGATGAATGGCGAGGTCGTCATCCGACGGTCATGGGCGCCTATGGGCCTCTGCTGGAACACAATGGCCACGGTGGCTGGTGGCATGAATTCGAGCAGCCGTGGAACTGGGACGCTGTCCGGGCGCTGCGGCGCCTGGCCGCAAGCGAGCAAGGATTGTCCGATGGGTTGGCTCGCCAGGTCCTGGCGATCAGTGGTGTGGACGACCGCCTGCCCGCCCGGCTGTTGTTCGAAAACCAGCCATTGGCACTGCTGCCGAGTGAGGTAATGCGCCACTTCAGTCAGTCCCAGGGGGCGATTTCCGCTGAGCCGCCCGCCGAACTGCTGCCCCTGGTGACGTTTGTCCGGCAGCAGTTTCCGTTACTGAGCAGCGAGCTGGCGCAGGACCTGCTCGAAGGCGCGGACTCGTCTGAACTTAGGCAGATTCGCGACTTCAAGCGTCTATCCCTGACGTTGTCGCAGGAAGCACGGTATCTGAGTGAGGAAATGCAGGTGTGCCGTTTGTACGAAAGCCTGTGCCTGCCGGCGGCCAGAAGCGACCTTAACGATAGCTTGCTGTTGCAGCTGTTGGACCGCTTGCCCGGTTGGGAGCAAAGCCTGCGAATCGAATTGCGCCGTGATACCAGTTCCGGCCCGTTGATCGCCAGTGTCGGCGTCGATACGGCCAGCGTTCATCGGGTACTGGTCAAGAGTGATGAGGGCTATGAGCCGTTCGTCCTGGAAAATAGTGGGGCGCGCAGCCTGGCCGGCATCCAGACGGATCCCTTCGTCGCCATGCTGCTGGCCTTGCCGCAACTGCGGCAAACCACCCTGGGGATCAGCCATGTGGGGGAAACGGTCGAGCAGGACCTCAAGCGAGTGATGTTCCAGAGCGTGGCGGGTGAGCGCAATCGTCTGCGGCGCTTGCTCGGGCAGCCTGCGGTGATGCCCTGGACCCGCCTGCCGCAGCGCCTGACGCGGCGTGCCAGTGGGGCACTGGGTTATCCACTGAGTGGGCGGGCCAGCACGCAGGACTATCCACCGGGGTTGTTCCGGAAGCTGAAAAGGCTCTATCGCGGTTGTACCGATGCACAACTGTTCAGCATCCTGGCGGGCCTGGGCAGTACCACCGAAGCGCGCACCCTGGCGGTGACAGGTTTGCAGGAGGAGTATCGTCAGCTCAAGCGCGACCTCGCTGTCTGGGTGGATGCACCGCATGTGCATGAAATCGAAATGTTCCATGTCGATAGCCGCATGACCCGGCGCCGGGAAGTCGCCAGGCGGATCCGGCGTTGCTGGCGCCGCCAGAGCGTTGTGCAGGGACCGAGCACCTTGTCGCATGTGTTGGTCCTCGACGGTCTGGAGGTGCAGGACCTGCCCGAGCTGCAGGCGGATTTCAGCCATGTCTCCCTGCTGTCGATGAACAGCATGGAGCTGGGTAATGCCCGCTACCTGAGTGTATTCCTGCGCGGGTTCACCCACCTGGTCACCTTGGCGCTGGAGCGTAACGGCCTGAGGAGCCTGCCCAATGGCATCGCTCAGATGCAGACGTTGCAGGTGCTTTCGCTGGAGAACAATCGCTTGCGATTGATCCAGGGCACGGCCAGGGAGTTGGCAGGACTGGAGGGGCTGTTGGAGCTCAACCTCAATGGTAATCCCGTGGGGGTATTGCCTGACTTTTCTCCGTTGCAACGCTTGCAGAGACTGCGGCTCAGCCATACCGGGATCACCGAATGGCCGGTGGGGGTGCTCGAACTCACGGACCTGGTCTGGCTGGAGTTGCGGGGGAATACGCTCAGCGATCTGCCGGTGCAACTGTTCATGGGGCACGACCGGCTTTGTCAGGGTATCGATCTGTCGGGTAATCCACTGTCTTCGCAGGCCCTGAGCTCGATCCTCAACTACCGCCGTGGACATGAGCAGCTTCAGATAGACTTCGGCCTGGATAACCTGCCGCTTTCGTCTGTGCTCGGGCTCGATCGCTGGGCGGTGGGCAAGGAAAAGACCCCGCACAGGATCGCCCTCTGGCAGCAGGTCAGGGATCAGCCGAATGCAGATGTGTTCTTCCTGCTGTTCGAACGCATGAGTTCCCCGCTGACCTTTTTCAATACCCACTATCGTGGGGCACGCACGGACTTGACCGCACGAGTCTGGCGCCTGCTCGAGGCCGCAGCGGAAAACCCCGGCCTGTGTGAGAGATTGTTCAGTCTGGAGGCGCAATTGCGCTACACCGGCTCGACCAGCTACCAGATCTTCAGTCGGCTGGAGTTGCTCGTGGGTTGTCATGAAGCGTTGAAACTGGCGGACCAGGCGGACGTGGAGTCACGGCTGTTGACCCTCTTGCGAGGGCAGTTTCGCCTGGAGGCGATGCGTCTGGCGGTTGGCATCCTGCACCCGGAGCAGACGAGCTTCTGGTATCGGGCCTACTATGATGCCCTGGCGCAGCAATTGGGCTTGCCTGATCATTTCAATGGCTTGTTCGCCATCAGCCAGGCCAGTATCGACCGGCAACAGATCGGTGATATGAGGGCGCGGGTCCTGAAGCAGGAACTGGTCGTGCAATCACCGCAATCGCCCGCCATCGATCCGTCCCGGGTATTGCTCGCGCAGGTGATCGAGCCCTTGCCTGAGGAAATCCCGCCGGAGCCGCCCAAGGTCTTACCCGAGCAATTACCGCAGGAGCCCGCAGCGGTCCCTACCGAGGACGATGTTTCGCCGCTGATCAGGTTCCTGGTGGCCAACGAGCTCTGGAGCAACTTTCTGATCCGCGCCCATGAAGCCGATTTTCAACGGGTCTTCGGCAAGCTGCTGGCGTTCGACAGCCATCCTGGCGACAGCGAGTACCGCCTGCTCTGGCGTACCCGCATGAACCAGTTCCAGTACAACGCCAGGCGTACGGCCTGGCTGCGTTACTGGACCATCAGGGCGTTGCTCAAGGAGGGAAATCCGCCCTTGGGCAACGCCTGAGGGCGGAGTCAGCCTTTCCAGACCTGCGGGTTGACCAGGTCGCGTGGCCGCTCGCCGAGCAGGGCGCTGCGCAGGTTGGCCAACGCGCGGTTGGCCATGGCCTCGCGGGTTTCATGGGTGGCCGAACCGATGTGCGGCAGGGTCACCGCGTTCTTCAACTGGAACAGCGGTGATTCGGTCAGCGGCTCCTTCTCGTACACGTCCAGCCCGGCGCCGCGGATGGTACCGGCCTGCAGTGCCTGGATCAGCGCCGGTTCGTCGACCACCGGGCCACGGGAGATGTTCACCAGGATTGCCCCCGGCTTCATCAGGCCCAGCTCGCGCGCGCCGATCAGGTGACGGGTCTTCTCGCTCAGGGGCACCACCAGCACCACGAAGTCGGCCTCGGCCAGCAGGGCGTCGAGGCTGCAGTACTGGGCACCAAGCTGTTGTTCCAGTTCCGGCTTGCGGCTGTTGCCACTGTAGAGGATTGGCATGTCGAAGCCGAAGTGGCCACGGCGGGCGACGGCGGCGCCGATATTGCCCAGGCCGACGATGCCCAGGGTCTTGCCGTGCACATCGGTGCCGAACAGGTCCGGGCCGACGCTGGCTTTCCACTGACCGGCCTTGGTCCAGGCATCCAGCTCGGCGACCCGGCGCGCGGCGCTCATCAACAGGGCGAAGCCGGTGTCGGCGGTGCTTTCGGTGAGCACGTCGGGGGTGTTGGTGAGCATGATCCCGCGTTCGCTGAGGTAGGCCACGTCATAGTTGTCGTAGCCGACCGAGACGCTGGAAACCACTTCGAGCTTGCCTGCGTTGTCCAGTTGGGCGGCACCCAGCTTGCGCCCGACGCCGATCAGGCCATGGACATGGGGCAGGGCTTCGTTGAACTGGGCATTGAGGTCGCCGAGCTTGGGGTCCGGGACGATCACTTCGAAATCCTGGCGCAATTGATCGGCCATGGCTGGGGTGATGCGGCTGAAGGCAAGTACGGTTTTTTTCATCGCGAAGCTCATCGAACGGCGGGAATAGCAAGCACGCTATCATTTTTCGCCGGGCGTTGCTGCTACCGCTTCCATGAAATCAGGTCGCCAGGCGCACGTGGTTCAGTTCATAGGCTGCCAGCTCGGCCTGGTGAGCGGCGAGAATTTCCGGCAGTGAGCCTCGCAGGTATTCGACCCAGGTCTTGATCTTCGCATCCAGGTACTGGCGCGACGGATAGATCGCATACAGGTTCAGTTCCTGGGAACGATAGTTGGGCATCATGCGCACCAGGCTGCCGTTGCGCAGGCCTTCGATGGCCGCGTACACCGGCAGCACACCGACGCCCATGCCGCTGGTGATCGCGGTTTTCATCGCATCGGCCGAATTCACCAGGAACGGTGAACTGGACAGCGTCACTGCCTCCTGGCCGTCGGGGCCGTTGAAAATCCAGTTGTCCAGCGCCGTCACCGGGCTGACCAGGCGCAGGCAGGCGTGGTTGAGCAGTTCGCTGGGCTTGCGCGCGCAGCCGTTGGCCTTCACGTAGTCGGGCGAGGCGCAGACGATGCTGTAGGTGATGCCCAGGCGCTGCGAGACGAAGCCGGAATCGGGCAACTCCTTGGCCAGCACGATAGACACGTCGTAGCCCTCGTCGAGCAGGTCCGGCACGCGGTTGGCCAGGGTCAGGTCGAAGGTCACGTCCGGGTGGGTCTTGCGGTAGCGGGCAATCGCGTCGATCACGAAATGCTGGCCGACCCCGGTCATGGTGTGCACTTTCAGCAGGCCGGCCGGGCGCGCATGGGCATCGCTGGCCTCGGCCTCGGCTTCCTCGACATAGGCCAGGATCTGCTCGCAGCGCAGCAGGTAGCGTTTGCCGGCCTCGGTCAGGGCGATACGCCGGGTGGTGCGGTTGAGCAGGCGGGTTTGCAGGTGGGCCTCCAGGTTGGAGACCGCGCGCGAGACGTTGGCCGTGGTGGTGTCCAGTTGCACGGCGGCGGCGGTGAAACTCCCGGCTTCGGCCACGCAACTGAAGGCGCGCATGTTTTGCAAAGTGTCCATGGGGCTCTCTCTGGGGCAATGACAAATTGTGACACGAAGTAACAATGCGATGTGCAGCTTGTCGCCGTCGGGTCACCGGGCTCCTGCGGCATTGGCCTCATTCGATTCGCCAGGCGCTCATGACCTTTGCCTCATAGTAGTCGTCGATGTAGGCCAGGAGCGTTGCCTTGAACGCTTCCCGTGCCGCCAGCAAGGTCTGCTGGGTGGGTTCATCACGGGCTTTGCGGGCTGCTTGCTCCAACGTCTCCATGGCCTGCCGTCCAGCGGGGCTCAGGTGCTTGCCGATTTGCGTCAGTTCCTTGTCGAGCAGTGGATGGTCGCGACGATTGGCGATGTTGTTGAGCAACCTGTCGAAGGCCTGGGCGTGTTTGTTGACGTAGTTGTCCCATGCCTCCAGGTCGGCCTGCGTGCCCTTGTCCAGCTTGCCCAGGGCGATTGGCAGGACCAGGTCCAGTGACTGGCTGCCCAACTGTTCCGCCGCGAGGTTGTGCACATGACTGCCAATGCCTACTTCGAGTGCCAGCGGGGTCGCTGCGGTCACGGTCTGGTTGAAGTCATCGCTTTGCGTGAGGAACTGCTGGCTCAGCAGCAATACCGGTTTACCGTCCTTGATCTTCAGCGTGAACTTCGCCGAGCCACCATGGGACTGGTAAAGCACGGTACCGGCGATCAGCGCGATGATCGGTGCCGGGTCGAAACCACTGACGCCGGCCTGGGCCAAGCCGCTGGAAATCAGGTTCTGCAGGGTTTCCAGGGTGTTGAACTGGCCCTGGAGTGTAATGTCCAGGTAGGTGCCGCTCAGGTGTGGGTCATCTTCGACGACGGACGACAGGCTGATGTTCGCGCTGGCTTGCGCGCTGGCGCCCGCAGCGAGCTTGAGTTTCGACTCGACGGCAATGGTCCGGGTCTCGGTGTCGGTCTTTGCCGTGTAGAGCTTCAGGCTGTCGGGTCGCAGCAGCAGCGCGTGTTCCTTGAACAGTTGGCGGATGCTCTCGTCATGCGCCGAGTCATCGGCGATGGCGCCCTGAAGCTTGAGGTGTATGTAGTCGTTGGCCAACTGCCGGGAACGGTGGTCGATCTCCTCGCCGAGCTGGCGCAGCCGTTGTGGACTTTCGTTGCGCAGGACGGCGCGGCTCAACTGCTGGCTGCTGTCGGCGATATGCGCATGCAGGTCGCTGAGCAACTGCGGCACGCTGGTGTCGTAGTCGCGCGGGCTGCCCAGGCACTGCCGGGCGAAATCCTTCGACCAGTCGTACACCCCGATGATGTCCAGCGCCTTGTTTTTCGTGGTGCGCAGCAGATCCGTCTTGGCTTGCGCACCGGCGTTGACGATTCCCAGACCATCGAACTGGGCCTGCGCCGTCAACGCGACCCGCTGGCCGCGTTCGACCTGGAAGGGTTGTGCCTGCGGTGCGTGATGCTCGAAGTTCGGCGGGACCAGACCGTTTTCACGCAGTCTACTTTCGAGATAGGGGCGGCTTTGGGCGGCGAGGCGGATGTTCCTCTTGTAATTGTTGCAACTGGCGAACAGGGTTCGACTCTGGGTGAGCAGGTCGCGCTTGGAGCCATTCCACCAGGTCCATTTCGACAGGCTCCGGGCATTGGCGTAACTGTCGATGTCGCCGTACTTGCGGGTGGTGGACTTCTCCACCTGTGCGCTTATACGCGATGAGGCGAGGTTAGCCAGCGACACCTGTGCCGTCACGCCGGCACTGACGCTGGTGGTGTCCTTGATAATGCGGCCCTGGGTGGTTTCCAGTTTTGTCGACAGCTCCAGGCTCGGCACGATACTGGCGCCTCCCAGTGCCGTGGCACCGATACCCAGCTTGGCGCGGTTGCCCAGCGAGCCACCTTCGGCCACCTCTGCCCGGCTCTTGGCCAGGGCCTGGTCGAGTACGCTCTTGGTGCGCTGATCGCGGCTGGCGCGAAACTGCCATTTGAGCATTCGGCACAGATCGCGCAATTGCTGGTATTCGGTCTGCTGCGGGGCGCTGCAGGACCGTGCATGCTCGTCGAAGGTGTGCTGGGCGGTCTTGAAGTACTCGTAGCAGGCCTGCGCCTCTTTTTTGTCGAGATTGCCCGGTTCCTTGGCCGTGATGCTCAACAACAGTAACTGCCGGTGAAGCTTTTGCAGGGAGGCGGGCGGGGGCGAGGGACTGTCCGCCAGTTTATCCAGGACGAACCTGGAGAGGTCGCCCACGGTGGCGCGATCACCTTCCTCAAGGGGCGGAGCCGAACCTTGCAGGTGGTCGACCAGATCCAGCGTGTCAGGGCTCAGCGCAACGGCTTCATTATAATAGGAGTCACTGGGCTTGTAGCTGCACAGCACCGGGGTTGCAGGCAGCTCGGGGTAGAACGCGTGATGGCTGCGCGGGTTCAGGACGAGTTCCATGGTAGTTCACTCCTGGACCTGGTGTGCGCTCGCACAGCGCTGCAGGAAAACAGTGCAGGTGGCGAGGATGCTGGCTCTTTCGCCGCTACAGGGCTCGACGAACAGGGCCCTGGCCGCCTGCTCACGGAACCAGGTATCGAACAGCAGCATCACCGGCTCACCGGGACCGCGGGCGATGAAGTCCGTCGAGCCGCCAGCGCTCTGCGCGCCGGGGCGGGCCAGCATCAGCAGCAGCGTGGGCCGGTTGTACTCCAGCCACAGCTGGTGTTGGTTCAGCTCGGTGCTCAGTTGGAAGTAATCGGCCGGGTGGTCCGGCAATTGGTTATGCAGAAGGCGGATCAGGTCATCACGGATGGCTTCGGACATGGCCGAGGTCCTGTGTCAGTAGACAGTCTGTTTGGCGGCGGAGGAAAGGTTGAAAAAGGCGGTCAGGTCTTGCAGGACCTGCTGCTGGCAGAGGCTGGCGCTGATCAGGCCCCTGACCACCGGCGTGGCGTCCCCGCAGTCGATACTCATGTAGTTGCGGCACAGGCTCAGGTTCAGCTTCTGCCAGTGCTGGGCCGTGACATGTTCGAGGCCTCGCAGTAGGCGGTTGATCCGGTAGCCGTCGGCGTATTCGAGGGTGCACGGGTCGCCATCGAGGGTGCGCAGGTGCAAGCGGTCATCCTGCCGGCGGACCGCAATCCGCAGGTCGCCGGCCAGGCATTGCTGCAATGCACTCAAGGGTTCGAGGGGCGCCGGGGTGAGCAGGTTGGCGCAAAGACTACGGCGTCTGTGCAGTTCGAGAGACAGGTTCATGGGACGCCTCTGACTGGTGATTTTTATTGTCAGTCTGGTGACAACGTCGGTGTGGATTCAGACTGGCATGGCGGTCGGGCCGCCAATATCACAATTCGCTCATCGACCCGCTGGCTTCGGCCTGTTTTTTCGCCACGGCAGGCAACGGATTATCGCGGGAACGGTAACAAATATTCGCAGGAATCCACGCTTATCGCCGTGCCGGGCGCCCCCTAGAATTGCCGCTCCAAAGCTTCTTCATCCACGTCGGGAATTCGCAGCAGTGCCGCGTCGCATCAACAGAGAGTTGAAGACTCTCAGTGTTTGGGTTTTATCCTTGGCAATCGGCGGCTGCATCGGAACCGGAGGTATTGTCCCCCAAGGCAAGAGGCTCGCCGCCAATACCCTGGCCACCGACGAAGCGATCCAGAGCGCCGCTCGCGACGCGCATTGGCCGACGGCCCGCTGGTGGCAGGCGTACGGCGACCCGCAACTCGATCAATGGCTAGACCAGGCCCTGCAAGGCAGCCCGAGCCTGGCCATGGCCGCTGCCCGGGTGCGCCAGGCCAGGGCCATGGCCGGCCTGGCCGAAGCGGCCGAGTCGCTGCAGGTCAACGGCGAGTCGAGCCTCAAGCGCCATAAATGGGCCACGGATCAGTTCTATGGTCCCGGCGAACTGGCCGGTTCCAACACCTGGGACAACAATGCGGCGCTGGGCCTGAGTTATTCCCTCGACCTCTGGGGACGCGAGCGCAATGCCAGCGAGCGCGCCGTGGACCTGGCGCACATGAGCGCCGCCGAAGAGCGTCAGGCTCGGCTCGAGCTGCAGGACAACATCGTCCGCGCCTACATCCAGCTGTCGCTGCACTATGCCCAGCGCGATATCGTCGAGGCGACCCTGGCCCAGCAGACGCAGATTTTCGACTTGGCGCAGCGGCGTCTGGCCGGTGGTATCGGTACCCAGTTCGAAGTCAGCCAGGCCCAGGCGCCCTTGCCGGAAACCCACCGGCAACTCGATGCGCTGGACGAGGAAATCGCCCTGACCCGCAACCAACTGGCGGCCCTGGCCGGTTTCGGCCCGGGTGAGGGTGCCCGTCTCAAGCGTCCTACGCTGTCCCTGCGCAGCGCACTGAAACTACCGTCGGCGTTGCCGGTCGAGCTGCTCGGCCAGCGCCCCGATGTGGTTGCCAGCCGCTGGCAGGTCGCGGCCCAGGCCCGGGGTATCGATGTCGCCCACGCCGGTTTCTACCCCAATGTCGACCTGGTCGGCAGCCTCGGCTACATGGCTACCGGCGGTGGCATGCTGGAATTTCTCGCCGGCAAGAAATTCAACTACAGCGTTGGCCCGGCGATCTCCCTGCCGATCTTCGATGGCGGTCGCCTGCGCGCCGAACTGGGTGAAGCGGCCGCCGGTTACGACATTGCGGTGGCCCACTACAACCAGACTCTGATCAATGCGCTCAAGGGTATCTCCGACCGGCTGATCCGCCGCGAGTCGCTGGACAAGCAGCAGGTGTTTGCCGCCGAGTCGGTGGCGGCGGCGCAGAAGACCTACGATCTGGCGATGATCGCCTACCAGCGTGGCCTCACCGATTACCTCAATGTGCTCAATGCCCAGACCCTGCTGTTCCACCAGCAACAGCTCGAACAGCAAGTCCAGGCCGCCCGCCTGAGTGCCCACGCCGAACTGGTCACCGCCCTCGGCGGCGGCCTCGGCGCGGGCAACGATGTGCCGGCAGCGGAGCTTGGCGTGCCGTCCAAACCACCCGCCGTGATGGCCGCCTTCGATCACTGAGACTTCCCCCATGACTCCCTTGCCCGCCCCGGTGCGCTGGCTGTATTCCCTCGAATGGCGTCGCGGTTTCTTTGACTGGGCGCGTAGTGATGGCGTGACCTGGGTCTACATTTTCAAGGTTCTCACTGCCGCCTTCCTGACCCTCTGGCTGGCCATGCGCCTGGAGCTGCCGCAACCGCGCACGGCGATGATCACCGTGTTCATCGTCATGCAGCCGCAGAGCGGCCACGTGTTCGCCAAGAGCTTCTACCGCCTGCTCGGCACCCTGGCCGGCTCGGCAGTGATGGTGCTGCTGATCGCCCTGTTCGCGCAAAACACCGAGCTGTTTCTCGGTGCTTTGGCGATCTGGGTCGGCGTCTGCTCGGCGGGTGCGGCGCGCAACCGCAATTTTCGCGCCTACGGTTTTGTGCTTGCCGGCTACACCGCGGCGATGGTCGGCCTGCCGGCCCTGGCGCACCCGGAAGGGGCGTTCATGGCGGCAGTGTGGCGGGTGCTGGAGATTTCCCTGGGGCTGGTCTGCTCGACCTTCGTCAGCGCCGCGATTCTCCCGCAGAGTGCCAGCGCGGCCATGCGCAATGCGCTCTACCAGCGTTTTGGCGCCTTTGCCGGATTTGTCAGCAGCGGCTTGCGTGGCCCGCATGCCAGCGCGGCATTCGAGACCGCGAACCTCGGCTTCATCGCCCAGGCCGTGGGCATCGAAGGCCTGCGCAGCGTCACCGTGTTCGAAGACCCGCACATGCGTCGGCGCAATGGTCGCCTGAACCGGCTCAACAGCGAGTTCATGACCCTGACCACCCGCTTCAATGCCTTGCATCAACTGATTGAACGCTTGCACGGTGACCAGGCGTCGAGGGTCTTCGCCACCATCGAGCCGGGCTTCCAGGGCCTCGCCGAACGGCTCGACGGCTTTGCCGAGCGGGGTCTGACCGACGCCGATGCCGCACGCCTGGCGCAGCACTTGGCCGACTACAAGGCGAGCCTGCCGGAACAGGTCCGCAGCCTGCGCTCGGCGTTCCTGGAAAGCGAGCCGGACGAAGCCGACCTGCTGGATTTCCACACCGCCTTCGAACTGCTCTACCGCTTCGTCGAGGAATTGCACAGCTATGCGCTGACCCACGCGTCCCTGGCCGAGCACCGCCATGAACGCGAGCAGTGGGATGAGCCCTACGTGCCCAAGACCAACTGGCTGGCGGCCTCGGCGTCGGGTATCCGTGCCGCGTTCATCCTGTTGGTGCTGGGCAGCTATTGGGTCGCTACCGCCTGGCCGAGCGGGGCGACCATGACTCTGATCGCCGCCGCCACGGTCGGCCTGTCGGCGGCGACGCCGAACCCCAAGCGCATGTCGTTCCAGATGGCCTGCGGGACCTTTCTCGGTGCGCTGATCGGTTTTGGCGAAATGTTCTTCGTGTTCCCCTGGATCGACGGCTTCCCATTGTTGTGCCTGGTGCTCGCGCCGGTGTTCGTGTTCGGCGCGTTCCTTGCGTCGCGTCCGGCCTACATGGGCGTGGGGGTGGGCCTGCTGATCTTCTTCAGCACCGGCTCGGTGCCGGACAACCTGACGATCTACAACCCCTACACCTTCATCAACGACTACCTCGGCATGGTCATGGGCATGCTGGTGTGTGCGGCGGCGGGGGCGATCATCCTGCCGCCCAACAGCCGCTGGCTATGGCGCCGGCTGGAGCAGGACCTGCGCGAGCAGGTAGTGTTCGCCATCAGCGGCAAGCTCAAGGGCCTCGGTTCGGCGTTCGAGAGCGGCACCCGCGACCTGCTGCACCAGGCCTACGGTTTCGCTGCGGGCCAGCCGCAGGTACAGAGTGCGCTGCTGCGCTGGATGTTCGTGGTGCTGGAGGTCGGCCACGCGGTCATCGAGTTGCGCAAGGAGCAGGCGATTTTGCCGGTGCATCCGGCCTACGCCGAATCCCAGCCGTGGCGCCAGTCGATCCGGGTCATGGGTCGTTCGCTGATGCGCCTGTTCATCCAGCCCAGCGCCAGCAACCTGGAGCGTGCGCTGGTGGCGGTGGATCACGCCATCAGCCGGGCCCAGGCCAGCGACGAACCTTTTGCCCCGCATTTCGACACCTCGGTGCTGCGCCGGGTGCTGAGCTACCTGCACTTCATCCGCACCTCACTGCTGGACCCGCATTCGCCGCTGGCAGCCCTGGGCCGCCCACAAGGAAACTTCCATGCTGCGTGAAATAGCCTTCCACGGCCTCTACCTACCGACTGTGACCCTGGTGTTCCTGGTCGCCGCAGGCGTCGGCTGGGCGCTCGACCGTTTTATCGCCAGCCATGACCTGTACCGCTTTTTCTGGCATCCGGCGCTGCTGCGTCTGAGCCTGTTCAGCTGCATCTTCGGCGCCCTGGCGCTCACTGTTTACCGTTGAGAACGATCTGATGAAAAAGCTTTTCAGCCTGCTCGCCACCTTGCTGGTCCTGGCCCTCGCGATCTGGATCGGCCGGTTGCTGTGGGTGCAGTACATGGAAACTCCCTGGACCCGTGACGGCCGGGTGCGCGCCGACATCATCAACGTCGCGGCAGACGTCACCGGCGAGGTGGTGGACGTGCCGGTGCGCGACAACCAGATCGTGAAGAAGGGTGACCTGCTGATGCAGATCGACCCCGAGCACTACCGCATCGCCGTCAAGCAGGCGCAATCGCTGGTGGATTCGCGCAAGGCCACCTGGGAGATGCGCAAGGTCAACGCCCATCGCCGTGCCGACCTGGACAGCCTGGTGATTTCCAGGGAAAGCCGTGACGACGCCGGCAACCTCGCCGATGCGGCCCTGGCCGACTACCAGCAGGCCCAGGCGCAACTGGAAGCGGCACAACTGAACCTGGCGCGGACCCAGGTGCGGGCGGCAGTGGACGGTTACGTCACCAACCTCAACGTGCACCGCGGCGACTATGCACGCATGGGCGAGGCGAAGATGGCGGTGGTCGACATGAACTCGTTCTGGGTCTATGGCTTCTTCGAAGAGACCAAGCTGCCCCATGTGAAGGTCGGTGATCCGGCGGACTTGCAACTGATGAGCGGGCAGGTGCTCAAGGGCCATGTGGAGAGCATCTCGCGAGGCATCTACGACCGCGACAATCCCGAGAGCCGCGAGCTGATCGCCGACGTCAACCCGACCTTCAACTGGGTGCGTCTGGCCCAGCGGGTGCCGGTGCGGATTCACATCGATGAGGTGCCGGACGGTGTGTTGTTGGCGGCGGGGATCACCTGCACGGTGGTGGTCAAGCCGACGGCGGAGTGACTGGGGGCATGACTCACCGGCCTCTTCGCGAGCAAGCCCGCTCCCACAAGGCTCGCCTGTACACAACATACAAGGAGCAGGGCTTGCCCGCGAAGAGGCCCCCGAGACTTGTCCATGATCACAACGAGAAAAGCGTTTCAGCCTTGAGTGAAGGTCTCATGCAGGTGACGCCATAGCACCCGGCCGTCCGCGGTTTTTTCAAACACGACGGTCGAGAGGCGATCGGTCTTTGTTCCGGAGTCATCAGCCTGCCACTCACGGTAATGCAGGGTGGCACCTGCATCGTGCAGGGCGACTACTTCCAGTTCACCCAGGGTGATACGGCATCCCGACCGACGTCCACCCGCACTGGCGAACAATTCGGCCAACCCCGATTTGTCCAGTTGCCTGCCCGCCGGAGTCACCATCGAAAATTCCGGCGAGAACCTTGCCAGCAGCGGTTCCAGAACGGCCTTCGTCACCTTGCCGGCAAACCATTGCTCGATGATCTCGTGGGTTTCGATCACTTGATCGAGATAAGGCGTCTTGTCGTTCATGCGGGTTTTCCTTGTGGGGTAGTCAGCAGGGCCAGCACCGCTGGCGTATCGAGGCGCAGGGCGACGAACCTGTTCACCAGGTCCAGGGAAAAACCCAGCAAGTACACCAGCGCGATTTTCGAGCGATAGCTCATGGCGGGCTCCATCGATTGATGAAGACAGGTTATGCGCGCCCCTGGCCTTGGGAAACCGTGATTTCGCTGCTAGTTTGTCAAAGATATTTTGACAATCAGCCGGAGCACCCATGGTCAGCCTGGATCGATTCGATACTTTCAAGGCCGTGGTCGAGGCCGGTTCGCTGACAGCCGCGGCCGAACTGCTGGGGCAGACCCGGGCGGTGGTCAGCTTCAACATCAAGCGTCTGGAAGCTGAGCTGGGCGTGACCCTGCTGACCCGCAACACCCGGCGCCTGGCCCTGACCGAAGCCGGCGAGCGCTTCTACGGGCGCTGCCTGAGCATGCTCGAAGAGGCGCGGTTGGCCATCGACGAGGCTCGTTCGGAGCACACGCAGTTGCGCGGCATGCTGCGCATCACCACCACGGTGGAATACGCACTGGCCAAAGTGGTGCCGGCGCTGGAGCGATTTCGCCAGTTACACCCGGCGTTGAAGGTACATCTGTCGACGTCGTCGACCCATGCCGACTTGATCTCGGAGCGTTTCGACGTGGCGATTCGCCTGGGACAGGTATCCGACTCCAATCACCGGGCCACGCAGTTGGCGACCTTCCGCATTTTCGCCGTGGCCGCACCGGGATTCGTCGCTGGGCTGCCCGGCGCCGACCTGCCGACCTTTGCCGCGTTGCAGCAGGCGCAGAGCCTGGTCCATGGCCGCCTGGGCGACTTGGCGCTGACCCATGTGTCGAGTGGCGAGCGGTTTGTCTTCCGGCCGCGGACTGAGCAGTCACGGATCGTTGCGGACAACTCGTCGGTGCTGCGCGGTTTTGCCCTGGCCGGGCAGGGCGTGGCGATTCTGCCGGACTGGCTGGTGCAGGAGGACCTGGAGACGGGGCGCCTGTGTCGGCTGATGAGCGATTTCGAGTTTGCCGAACAGGGGGTCTATGCGTTGTACCCGAACACCCGGCACCTTCCGTTGAAGGTGCGGTTGTTCATCGATTTCATGAAGGAACAGGCCTGATCAGAGGCGGGTACCCAAGCCGAACTTCTTCATCAGCACTTTCTCCAGCAAGCCCTTGGGCAGCAGGTTCGCCAGCAGCGGCAGGGCCCGGCTGCCGTTGCCCAGGCGCAGCAGACGCGGTGGTTTTGCCTGACGGGTGGCCTTGAGCAAGCCGGCGGCAAACTCGATCGCCGGAGTTGGACGGTCCTGCGAGGCGTTGGCCCTGGCGCGAATGCCATCGCGCAACGGCCACCAGGGCGACTCTTCGGCAATCAGTTGCTCGGCCTCATGGCTGGCATTTTTGGCGAAGTGGGTATCGATGGCTCCGGGTTGTACTTCCATCACTCTTACCCCAAACGGCGCCAGTTCCATGCGCAGCGCATCGCTCAGGGCATGCACCGCCGCCTTGGACGCGCAATAGGCACCGGCAAACGGCGTGACCAGCACACCCGACACACTGCCGATGTTCACCACCAACCCACGGCTGCGGCGCAGCGCCGGGAGCAGGGCGCGGGTGACGCCGACGACGGCGAAGACGTTGGTTTCGAACTGCCGCTGCAGGGCCTCGACACCGCCATCGAGCAGCGGCCCCATGGCGCCGTAGCCGGCGTTGTTGATCAGGATGTCCAGGCCCGCCGGATGCTGTTCGATACGCTTGGCCAACTGTTGCAGCGCATCGCCATCGTTGACATCCAATTGCACGGCGGTGAACCCGGCGGCGGCCAGCGCGGCGACATCTTCGGACTTGCGTGCGGTGGCCCAGACTTCATGACCGGCTTGTCGGAACGCATCGGCCAGGGCGCGGCCGATACCGCTGGAGCATCCGGTGATCAAGGTGACGGGCATGGCACATCCTTATGAGGACTGGGAGTCGAAGACCTCCGAGAATACCTTGTCCGGTACAAAAAAGAGTGCATCGAGCCCCTGTTTGATCTTTTCCCGGTTGGTGCCATGCATGCGGGTCTGGCCGCCATGGCCATCGAGAAAAAACAGAGTGGGGACGTACTGGATCTCGAGATTCGGTTGCAGCAACCTGAAGATCGGGATGCTGAGCTGGAAAAACGCCACCTTGTCCCGATAGGGCCCGGCGGCCAGCGCGGCAATCTTCGGCTTGAGTTGGTCGCATGGCGGGCAGCCATAGCCGTAGACCAGGATCACCGAGGGCTTGGGGCGGATCAGCGGCACCTCCAGGCTGCCCAACTCGCTGCGGAAGGCGCGCCGGGTCTTGATCTCGATGACGGTGGTGTTGCTCTTCATTCGGGCCCCCTGCTGGCTGGTTGCGCGGACAGGGGGTATTCAACGTCAATTTCAGGAGGTTGTAACCTGTCATAAATGACAGGTGGCGATGTGCCACTACTGCGAATTTCAGCCGGAAAAACTGCCTTGCAGATGCTCGGCACGAAATTCCAGGGTCTGTGGACGGTAGCCGGGGCGCAACGGCGGCATCGGCAGGCAATCTTCCCAGGCGCTGGCAGGCTGCAGTTCGCCGGGGCCACGATAGCGTGGCGCGGCATAGCTGTTTTCGGCGAGGTTGACGGTATCGCCCGGCGCGTAGGCGGCGATGCGCCAGCGTAGTTCGACCAGGGGCACGTCATTGTCGTTTTTCATTTTCAGTTGCAGTGGCCGGTCAGCGGGACAGTGCTCGGCGGCGTAGCTGATACGCATCTCCAGGCGCGCCAGTTGTCGGGCTTCGCGAGTATCCATCCAGGCGACCCAGGCGGCCACCAACCCGAGCCCGGCCAAGGCAGCCATGGACACCGGCAAGGCCTTGGCGGGGTAGCGCAATAGCAGGATCAGCCAGGTGACGATCAGCAGGACGCCGATGAACATGAAGAGATGCCTCGAAAATGCGGGAAGCCTCATCCTAACAGTGTAGGTGGCGTAGATTCACTTTGGCGATTGCCATGCATTCAGGGCGGGGGGACACCCCGGCCCTGCCAGCCACGGATAGGGGACGTGGTTGGCAGGGCAAAGGTGGTGGAACGCGGAAATTACTGGGCGATGGTCTTCACTGATACACCCCGCTCAACCGGCGTCGAACGACCGTAGATATCTTCGAAGCGCTCGATGTCGTCTTCGCCCAGGTAGCTGCCCGATTGCACTTCGATGATCTCCAGCGGGATCTTGCCCGGGTTGCGCAGGCGGTGCACCGAGGCGATCGGGATGTAGGTGGACTGGTTCTCGCAGAGCAGGAACACGTTCTCGTCGCAGGTCACTTCGGCGGTGCCGCTGACCACGATCCAGTGTTCGGCGCGGTGGTGGTGCATCTGCAGCGACAGGCACGCGCCCGGCTTGACCGAGATGTGCTTGACCTGGAAACGCCCGCCCATGTCCACCGAGTCATAGGAACCCCATGGCCGGTACACTTCGCAGTGGTTCTGGGTTTCGCTGCGGCCCTGTTCGTTGAGGGTGTTGACCAGTTGTTTCACGCCCTGGACCTTGTCCTTGTGGGCGATCATCATCGCATCCTTGGTCTCGACCACGACAATGTTCTCCAGGCCGATCACCGACACCAGCTTGCCGTTGCCGTGGATCATGCAGTTGCGGCTGTCCTGGATCACCACGTCGCCCTTGCTGACGTTGCCGTTCTCGTCCTTTTCATGCACGTCCCACAGCGACGACCAGCAGCCTACATCGCTCCAGCCGGCGGTCAGCGGCACCACGCAGGCGCGTTGGGTCTTTTCCATTACTGCGTAGTCGATGGAGTTGTCCGGGCACTGGGCGAAGGTGGCTTCGTCGAGGATCACGCTGTCGGCGTCCTGCTGGCTGCGTTCGAGGGTCAGCAGGCAGGTGTCATAGATGTCCGGATCGTGCTTTTTCAGCTCTTCGAGGAAGCGGCTGGCGCGGAACAGGAACATGCCGCTGTTCCAGAAATAACCGCCGGCCTCGACGAACTCGACGGCGCGTTTTTCATCGGGCTTCTCGACGAACTGCGAAACCCGGCTGACGCCTTCCGGCAGCAGCGCATCGTTGCTCGACTTGATGTAGCCGTAGCCGGTTTCCGGCTTGGTCGCCGGTACGCCGAACAGCACCATCTCGCCGCGCTCGGCGGCCACGGTGGCCAGGGCCAGGGCGCGCTGCAGGCCTTTCTGGTCTTCCAGCACATGGTCGGCCGGCAGGACCAGCATCAGTTCGTCACGGCCTTCGTTGACCAGCATCATCGCGGTCAGCGCCACGGCTGGGGCGGTGTTGCGGCCGAAGGGTTCCATCAGCAGGCGCTGGGCTTCGAGATTGCGGCTCTGCAACTGCTCGTTGACGATGAAACGGTGATCCTTGTTACAGACCACGATCGGTGTATCCATGCCTTCGAACACCAGGCGTTCGATGGTTTGTTGGAACAGCGTCTGTTCGCCGGTGAGGGCGAGGAATTGTTTGGGAAACTGCTTGCGCGACAGTGGCCAGAGACGGGAGCCGCTACCACCAGAGAGGATTACCGGGATCATGCTGTTACTCCTTTAAACGATATTGGGTTCAGAGCTACTGTGGGCTGTCTTGTTGTTGTTTCGTGCCGGACGACTTCCCGGGGTGGCACCTGCCTGTAGGAGCAGGTGCTCATGGGATTGTTCGTCCGGCGAGTTCATCAGCGGGTCGACACCGGGCGCTTGACCCAGACTGGCGACAGGCTGCTGCCACTGCCGGTGACGTAGAGCACTGCCGCTTCGCCGCGCTCCAGGGCGACCGGCTTGAGGTCGCTGACCTTCTGGTTGCCGTCGTACAGGGCGAAGCTGACTTTCACCGGGTTGATCTCGCGTTCGCCACGGCCCTTGGCGGCCACCGACTGGACCACGTCGGTCTTGCCGTCGGCGGTCTTGAGGGTCAGCGCCTTGTCACTGAGGTTCTGTACGCGCACCAGCGATTTCTGCTTGTTCTTGAAAGGCGGCTCCTCGATCAACTGCGGCTGGCCGCTGGCGTTGTTGACCAGGGTGTAATAGTGGTCGGGGGCAAGTTTCACCGGCAGGCTCTGGCTGCCGACCTTGGCGCTGTAGTCGCCGCCGGGCATGAAGCTGAAGTCGCTGCTGGCCAACGGTGCGATGTCGTTGAGCGCAGTGGCGCCGACGGTGGCGCTGACCTCCTGGTTGCTGGCGTTGTACAGGCGTACGAAGCTCGAGCCTTTCGGTGCGGTCGGGCCGTACAGGGCGGCGTCGCCGGCGGCCCACGCCTGCAGCGAGAGCAGGCTGAGGCCAGCGGCCATGGCCAGGGTCTTGACGGTACGGCCGTGGGCGTTTCTACCAGTTTTAGTAAAAGTCATGGTGCATACCTCTTTTCAGTTTTGTGCCTGTTCAGGCGACTTGGATCGGTTTGTGTTCAGAACCAGGTTCTGTTGGCGGTTACCAGCGGCTTTCAACTGCGCGACCCACTGTGGGTCGGCATCGCCGATTTCGTTGTTGACCGGCAGATAGCGCTCCGGGAATTCCCAGATCAGCACCTGAGGTGGGTTGTTCTTGAAAGCATCGCTTTTCAGGTAGGCGAGCATCGGCAGGATCGGGCCATGCCCGTCTTCGGCGTAATTGACCACGTCGCTGTGCAGGGCCTGCTTCAGCGCGCCGACGAAGTTCCAGTTCGGGTTGGCGCTGTAGCTGGTGCCGATCAGTGCCACCGGCACCTCGTTGTCGGCGAACAGGGCGTCGTCGCCGGCCGCCGGGGTTTCGACAGCACGGGTCACGCGTTTCTCCAGCGGTTCCTTCGCCGGCATCAGGTTCTCGAACAGAGGGTCCAGCGGCAGGAACAGGCGCAGGTCGCCCTTGTGCGTTTCGGTCTTCTCGGCCTCGGTGACAAAGCGCTGCGGCTGGCCACTGAGCGGCATGGCCTGGGCAATCGCCTTGGCCAGCTGGTTCGCGGCAACCTGGGCTCCGTCCGGAGTCCAGTGGGTGTCGGTCCGCAGGAATACCTGCTGGCCGTTCTGCTTGGCTTGTTGCAGTGGGCCGAGCAGGTCGGGAGCGAGGATGTGCTCGGCGGCGGCGCGGGCGTGGAAGTCACGGTAGAGGTCGGCATGGATGCTGGCCGGGCGCTCGTCACCGAGGTGTTCCGGGTACAACCGGACCTTGGCCGGGACGATCGCCAGAACCAGATTCACGCCCTTGTCCTTGAGGGTCTTGCGTACGCCTTCGACCAGCGCGTAGTTGCCTTGCAGGTTCTGCTGCTGGCCGGCGACCGGTTTGAATTCCTCGTCGCTATACAGCCATTGGTCACGGCCCAGCACCACGCCCGGACGGCCTTCGTTGAACAGCTTGAAGTCCAGCGCAGCCCAGAGGTTGGTGCCCAGGCGCTTGATCGGGAACTCGTCGTCGTAGTGGGTCTCGATGGCCTTGGCCCAGCGCCCGTTGAGCACGGTTGCGTCGGGGTTGGTGCTGAACCCGATGAAGCTGCGCAGGGACCACAGGCCCAGCACCAGCAGCAGGACGAGGAACAGCGCGATGTAGAGGATGCGTAATGAGCGGGTCATGGTCGGCTCCCTCAGAATTGGAAGTAGAGGAACGGCGAGAAGCTTTGCGCCGAGAGTTTGAGAATCGAGGCGATGAACAGCAGCAGTACCAGGGCGCGCATCACGTAGCGCGGCCAGTCGGCGACCCAATACGCCGGTTGCACCTGGGCCTCGACGCCGACGGTGTAGCCGGGCTCGTGGATACTGCCGGCCGATTCGCCGGGGGCGGCTTTGATCAGGCCGGGTTGTGCCGCACCCGGGCCATCGGCCGGCTGGGCTTTTGCCTTGCTGGCGGGTGGGTTGCGGTACAGGTCACGCAGGCCGAAGAACGCCAGGGTCGCGTAGGCCACCACCAGGGTTGCCACTTGCAGGCCGGTGAGGCTGGCGCGATTGAGTTCCGACAGCGACCAGTCGCCGAAGCTGAACATGGCGCCGTACATGCGGCCGGCCACATGCAGGTTCTCGGCACGGAAGATCACCCAGCCCATGATCACCAGCAGGAAGGTCAGCGCCCAGCGGATCGGGTTCAGGCTGCGCGGCGTGGTGTTGATGCCCAGGGCCTTTTCGATCGCCAGCCACATGCCATGCCAGGCACCCCAGACGATGTAGGTGATGTTCGCACCGTGCCACAGGCCACCGAGCAGCATGGTCAGGAACAGGTTGCGGTAGGTGATCAGGGTGCCGCGACGGTTGCCGCCGAGGGTGATGTACAGGTAGTCGCGCAGCCAGGTCGACAGGCTGATGTGCCAGCGCCGCCAGAACTCGGTGATCGACTGGCTGATGTACGGCTGCTTGAAGTTCTCCATGAAGCGGAAGCCCATCATCAGGCCCAGGCCGATGGCCATGTCGCTGTAGCCGGAGAAGTCGAAATACAGTTGCGCGGTGTAGGCCAGGGCGCCGAGCCAGGCATCGCCGGTGGTCGGGTTTTGCAGGGCGAAGCAATGGTCGGCGACCACTGCCAGGGTGTCGGCGATAAATACCTTCTTGATGAAACCCTGCATGAACCGCGTGGCACCCTCGGAGAATTTGTCGAGGGTGTGGGTGCGGTGGTTGAACTGGTCGGCCAGGTCACGAAAGCGCAGCACGGGACCGGCGATCAGGTGCGGGAAGATCGCCACGAAAGCCGCGAAGTCGATCAGGTTGCGGGTGGCCGGGGTGTCGCCGCGATAGACGTCGATGATGTAGCTGATGGACTCGAAGATGTAGAACGAGATTCCGATCGGCAGCAGCACGTGGGTCAGGATGAACGGCTCGAGGCCGAACGAGGTCATGATCGCGTTGAGGCTGTCGACGCCGAAGTTGGCGTACTTGAAGTAGCCGAGGATGCACAGGTCGACCGCCACGCCGAGCAGCAGCCAGCGCTGGGCCGGTTTGCTGCGTACGCCGGCGGCGCCGACTTTCAGACCGATCCAGTAGTTCCACAGGGTCACGCCGGCGAACAGCGCCAGGAAGTCCACCCGCCACCAGGCATAGAACACGTAGCTGGCGGCCAGCAACAGCAGGTTGCGATAGCGTTGCCCGCTCAGGTAATACAAGCCGAGAAAGATCGGCAGGAACAGGAACAGGAACACATTGGATGAGAAGACCATCCTGATCTCTCCTTGTCTGAGTCAACAGTCCAGGGCCAAAGCCCCCCCAAACCCCCCGTAAAAAATGAGGGGCTGTACACCGGTTTTTGTGGCCCGGTTTTTGTGGCGAGTGGGCAAGCCCGCTCGCCACAAGGTGTTTCAATCGTGCTAGCGGTTACCCTTCTCGTGCGCCGGGTCGTAGACCTTGGTCAGGTCACCACCGAGGCGGAACGCCTTGAACGGCTGCATTCCGTGCTTGCGTTGCAGCACATCGTCCGGGCAGGTGTAGAGCGTGCAGTAGGGTTCCAGCCAGGCGAATTTGCTGTCGACCTTGAGGTCGGTCATGTCCTGTTCGCGGCCGTTACGGGCCTGGAACTGCTCGGGGTCCTTGACCCCGGCCAGCACCCGGTCGCCCAGGCGCTTGAGCGCACCGTTGTTTTCCTGGCGCAGGTCGACGCCGTTGGCCAGGGCGAAACTGGCGATCATTGCCAGCGGCGGCAGCGCGTAGTTGTGGTAGGCCAGGGCGCGTTGCTGGCGCTTGAGTTCGTTGGGCAGGAAACCCTGCGCATCGACCTGGTTGGCGCCGACCTTGTATTCCTTCACTGCCCAGTCGAACAGGTCGCGGCGGTCGGTGGCGATGGCGGTCGCCATGACTGCCCAGGCGGCCCAGTACGAGTGGTTGTTGGTTTTATCCAGGGGCAGGTTGTCCCAGTCGCTGACCACCTGGTCGGCCAGCTTGCCGAACCAGGCCTCGATCTGCTGTGCCTCTTTCTGGTGGGTGGCCAGGGGGCGCGAGTCGGAGAACTTCAGGCGGATATAGGACGCGGCCATGCTGCCCAGGGCCCATTTGCGCATGGACTTGCCGGTATGGTTGAAGTCTTTGGAGGTCAGCGCGTCGGCCTGGGCCCAGGCAGTCAGCCAGTTGAGCGTGCAGCTCAATTCCTGCGGGCGGCCATCGCGCATGAACTGCATCACCTGCTTGCTGGTGCCACGCTCCATGCTGGTGATGTCGGAAGTGCTGTTGCGAAAGGCCTGTTCCGACTGGACGTTGAGGGTCGCCCGCGCCTTGTCGGAGCCTTCGTATTTGCTGCGGAACTGCAACTGGCCGGTGTAGGGCTGGGGCATGGCGTCACAGCCTTCGCTGCTGTCGCCGCTCTTGACCTTGTCGACGGCGGCGAAATAACCCTGCGGTGGGCGCAAGGGCGCGGCGGCCTGGGCGGCCCCGGCGAAGATCGCCAGGCCCAGGAGTGAAGGAACGAGCAGTGTGCGGATAGTCATCTTCAGGCACCTCATAACCCGGCCTGGGCCCGATGGGGCTCGGCGCTGGGGAATACGTTGCGTTTGCAGATCTTCGTTTCGACCTTCTGCGGTGCCGTGCCGGCTTCCGGGCCCTGGACCTCGATGGCCAGCAGGTTCTGGTTGGCCCAGTCCTCGTCGGTACGCAGTTCGAAGGCGAAACGTCCGTCGGTGTCGGATGTTTCAGGTTTCTCGATCTTGATGTCCTCGTGGCGTCCGTTCATGTACCAGAGGGTGGCTTGCAGGGTTTTCACCGAGGTGTCGGCGAAGCGGATGTCGACCTGGTGACCGCTGTTGCGCAGGTCGCGGTTATTGCTGTTGACCAGTAGTTCGTTCTTGCCCGGTTTGACCGTGGTGCTGGCACTCATGTCAGCGGTTTTGCCTTCGCAGCCGTTGTCGAGTAATGACATCATTTGCCGGTAGATGGTTTCCTGATCCAGGCGATAGAGCGGCGAGAACTCCCAGATGAGGATCTTCGGCGGGGTCTTCTGGAACTCCTCGCTACCCAGGTACTGCAGCATCGAGCCTTCCAGACCGCCGCCAGGGAAGGCGACGTTGAGGATGTCGGCGCCGATGTACTGTTGCAGGAAGCCGGCGAAGTTGTAGTTCTTGCCGCTGTGGCTGGTGCCGACCAGGGTGATCTGCGGGTTGCCGGAATCGCCGAACAGGTCGCCGTCTGCCGCCTCGCCCTTGGGCTCGGTGCTGAACTGTTCCATGTACTGGATCGCGTAGCTGGTGCCGCACAACTGGCCGGCCATGTTGTGCAGGGTGCCGGTCTTGCCCATGCGCCCGGAGACATGTGTCTCGAAATCGCGATGGGGAATGTCGGCGAAGCCGGGCACCTGCTTGACGGTTTCAGCGACGATTTTTGCCGTGCGCTCGGCACCGTACGGCGTCCAGTGCTGGTCGCCGCGGAAGTAGAAATCGTGGGCCTGCTGCTCGTTGGTCAACGGCGACAGGTCGGGCACGTGATAACCCATTTTCGCGAAGCGGCCGAGCATTGTCTGGTAGTTGTGCAGGGCCTTCTGGTAATCGAACTTGTCGCGTTCGGCGGGGAACAGCTTGTTGCGGTTCACCAGGCCACGGGTCGGCTGGTAGACCACCACCAGTTCGACGCCCTTGCTCTTGAACGCATCATGCAGTTGTTGCAGGCGCTTGTAGCCGGCTGGCGTGGTGTCGAACTCGGTACGCAGGTCTTCCTGGGTACGGAACAGCCAGTCGCCCTGGGCTTGTACCAGGGTGGTGAAGTTCTGCTGGTAGCGGGTCACGTAGTTCTTGGCATCGTGGGCTGCCGGGCAGAGGCTGCAGCACGGTTCTGCCGTGAATTTCGGTGCCTGGACTTCCTCGGCCCGCAGATTGCCGCTGGCGGCGAGGATCGCGGTGGCCAGGGTGGACAGGCCGAGCAGTTTGAGCAGGTGTGGGTTCATTAAGGTCATCCTCAATCGCGCATTTCGGTCTGGCGTTCGACGGGGTCGATCAGCACGGCTTTCTGCTGGCGCACCAGCAGGTCGAGAATTTCATCCTGGCGATCGCCGAGCACGCCGGTGAAGCTGATACCGCTGTTCTTGGTCGGAGCGAGCATCGACACCCGGTACAGTTCCAGGCTCAGTGGCGAGTCGATGGACAGCGGGCCGCTGCCGTTGCCAGCCAGCTCGCCGCCGACCACGATCAGCGAGACTTCGGCGTCGAACGGGTCGAGCCGGATGTCGCGGTCGGTGTTGCTCAGGTCCTTGATGTGGCCGTAGATGCCGGTCAGGCCGTTGGCCATCGCCAGGTTCTCGTACAGGCGCACGTTGACGCTGTTGCGAATGCGGATGCCGTGGCGCTTGTTGCCGATCACCCGGTTGGCGTAGATCAGGTTGTCGGCGCTCTCGTAGAGGGTGATGCCGTCGGTGTGGTTCTTGTAGATCTCGTTGTAGGCGATCAGGTTGTTGACACTGTTGCGGTCGATCACCAGCCCCGAGAGGTGGTTGTCGTAGCTGCGGTTGTTGAAGATGAAGCTGTCGTTCACTTCCCGGGAAATGATGATGCCGTGCTTCTTCTTCGTGCCGTGCACGGTGTTGTCGGCGATGATCAGCCGGTGCGAACGGTCGTGGGGGTCGATGCCGTAGACGATGTTGTCGCGGTAGGTATTGCCCTTGAGCACGAAGTCGCGGGTTTCGTAGCAGTAGAAGCCGTACCACATGTCGCTGAACTCCGAGCCGATGATCCAGCCGGTCGGTTCGGGGCGCTTGAGCACCTTGGCCATGTTCGGCGTGTATTGGGAAATACTCACGCCATAGGACTTACTGTTGGAGTAGCCGAAGCTGGCCATCCTGCTATTGACGATGTAGGTCTCGGTGCCCCCCCAGGACAGCAGGAACGGGCGGAACTCCTTGGGTGAACGGAACGTTGCCGGGCCGTTGTCAGCCTCGCGCCAACCGGTGATCCTGGTATCGCGCACGAACAGTTGCCCGTCGTTGACCAGGAACGCACCGCCTTCCTGGGACAGCCGCAGTTCCTGGGTCTGCTGGTCGATTTCGAGGATGCCCTTGCGCCCGACCACGATCGGTATCCTGGCCAGGAACACCCCCGGCGAGGTTTCACTGATGTATTTGGCCGGCAGCTTCTTGACCAGGTCCTTGAGGTTCAGGTAACCGTCGTCGATGAAGATCGCCTGGGGGATACCGTGCTGGCGCACCACCCATTCGGCCATCTTGTTGTCGCCGCCGATGAAGTCCTTGAGGGCGTCTTCCTGCATCATCCGGCGCACGCTGATCTTGCCCGGCTGGCTGCGCACGATCTTCGCCGCGACGGCTTCGGCGGTGTAGCCGCCGAGGTCCGGCAGCTTGGGTTTATCCAGGTGCAGTGGCTCGATCGGCGCGCTGCTGACGGTGTAGCTCTTGGCCTGTTGCAGTTCCTTGGCAATGATCGGCGCCTGGCCGTTGCCGGCCGGCTTCTCGACGCTGGCCAGGGCCGTGCTGCCGACCAGCAGCAGGGCAGCGGCGAGGACGCTGAGCGAGCCTTGCATGGCGATGTGATTCATCTCGGAAACTCCCTTCGCGGCCTGCATCAGAAGCGCCAGATCACGTCGATGAACGCGCGGTGCATGTAGGAATCGACGTCGTGGCCGTAGGCGCTGCCCGGCTTGAACACGCCGCCACGAAAGCGCACCAGCGCCGAAGGCTCGTCGATCGATTGGCTCAGGGCTGCTGGCAGCAGGCCCTGTTTGAAGTACTTGGTGACCACCAGATCCATTTCCTGGCCCATGTCCTTCTTGCCGTCCTGCAGTGGCAACGAAGTGCTGGAGAGCAGGGCGCCGGTGGTGTCGTCGTAGGTGTTCTGCGCGGCATTGATGCCGTTGCTGCCGACGTCCTTGTTGCCGTCGACGCGCCAGAACTTGTGGTAGACCAGGCTGGCGTCGTAGTCCTCGCGCAGTTGCCAGGAGCCGAACAGGGTGGCGGTCTGCAGGTTGTTCATCTCGCCGCGGAAGGCTTCGCCGAAGCGGTGCATGCGCGAACGGGTACCGGTGAAGTTCGAGCGGTTGCTCTCCAGGCCGTTCTGTTCGTAGTCACCGCTGGCACGGGCGTAGGCGGCACCGACCTGCCAGTTCGGATCGAGGCGCAGGCGCACACCGAGGTCAGTGGCCCAGCCATTGATGCTTTCGCCATGCTTGGCTTCGGCCGGCCGGCTGCCGTCGGCGTTTAGCGGGTTGACCGTATCGCGGTGGCCGCTCATGCCGGTCAGGCTGGCCCAGTAGTTGACGGTGTTGGTGTTGCGGAAGTTGTAGGCATCGCTGTTGGCTTCCAGGCCGAGCCAGGTCAGGTTGCCGTTTTCCTTTTTGTCCAGCGGGTCGCTTGCGACACCTGGCGTCGGGTAGTCGAGCTTGCCGTCGTCGTGCGTGTGATGGGCGCGCAGGCCGACCCACTGTCCTGGGGTCCACTGGTAGGCGACATCGCCGTAGATGTGCAGGCGGTCCTTGTCCTTGGGGGCCAGTTCGGTGAGGTCGGTACGGTACTCGCTGAAACGCTCGGCCGCGCCGACATTGGCGCGCAGCAGGGTGGTGTCGAAGGTCCAGTTCAGCGCCTCGATGTTGGTGTCGCGCCACTGCCCGTCGTCGTTGCGCAGGCGTTGGCGACCGAACTTGAGGATCTCGCCGGGGTAGGCGGTGAGGCCCTGGTAGCCGACCCAGAATTCGCGCAGGGCCAGGTAGCTCTTGTCCGCCTTGCGGGCGTCGTTGCTTGAACTTTCCTGGTCGCCGTTGGCTTGTTGCAGGGTGTCGGTTTCGATGATGTCGGTGGCGGTCACGGCCTGGCCCATGGCGTAGGCGCTCCAGTTACCGCTTTCACCGTAGACCCAGGGACGCAGGTCGAGGCCGACGCCGTTGGCGTCGCCACCCTTGAGGGTACCGAGGTCGCGGTCGTCTTCCGACTGCGCGGTGATCTTCACTTCCAGGCCGAAGTTCCGGGTCTCGGTGAATGCCGCCAGGGTCGGCGTCGACCAGGCCAGGGCAAAGCTCAGGCCGATGCCGGCCTTCACGAAAGGATTGAGTGTCATAGGGTCTTTTCCTCGCTGTCGCCTTCCTGCAGGACTTGTTGCAGGTCCAGTGCGTTGCGGCTCAGGGTGCCGCGCAGGCGCTGTTCCTGCTGCAACAGGCGCTGGGCGTCGGCGCGCTGGGCAGGCGGCAGTTGTTCGTCGAGTTGCTGGGCCAGCTCATTGGCTTGCGGGGTGTCCTGGGCCTTCGCCAGTTGGCTGAAGACATAGGCGTTGAGCGGGTCGGGCTTGGTCCCGCGCCCCTGGGAAAACAGCTGGGCGATGGCGAAGTCGGCGCTGTTCTGGCCGTTGCGGGCGGCCGTGAGCAGGTGGTCGAGGGCCTTCTGTGGATAGACCTGGCCGAGGTAGCCACGGCGATAGATCTGTCCCAGGTAGTAGTCGGCGGCGACTTCCCGACCGAGCGCTTTCTGAAAGTGGGCCTCGGCCTGTTTCGCATCGGCCGGCACCCACTTGCCCTCGTAGTAGAGTTTGCCCAGCAGCAGCTCGGCACGTGGCTGATCGGCGGCGCGGCCGTTGTCCAGGTACTCCATCATCTGGTCGACGTTACCCAGGTCGGGGAAGTCGTAGAGCAGTTGGGCCAGGCTGACCCAGGAGGCCGGGTAGCCGGGGGCGACCTGTTCCAACAGCTCTTGCGCGGTTTTCGCATCCGGCTGGCCGAGGCTCGAGTCGGCCAGCACGCGGGCCACGCTGTCCACGCGCTGGGCGCCCACGCTGCCGCGCTTGTAGGCCGCCTGCAACTGCTTGAGCAGTTCGGCCTGCTGTTCCGGCTGGGCACGCTTCTGGTACACGGTGGCCAGCTCGACGTAGCAGATGTCGGTGCTGTTGAGCGCGGCCTTGCAGATTTTCTCGACCTCGTCCAGGTGCTGGTCGTAGGTGTTCTGGGTCCGGTAGAGCAGCACCTGGGCCAGGCCCGCCTCCGGGTAACCGGCTGCGCGCCACTGGTCGATCTGCCGCTGGGCGTTGACCTCGGGGAAGCTCTGCGGGAATTGCAGGTAGAGCATCGCCAGCGGGATCAACGTGTTGCCTTCACCGTTGGCGAAGGCTTTTTTCAACAGGGCCTCGGCTTCATGGTGCTCGGCTTCGGTCGCGCCGGGCTTGGCCACCAGCAGGCGTCCCAGCCGTGCCTGGGCACGGGGCGAGGTGTCGGCGGCGGCGCGGTAGGTCGCCTCGGCTTGCCGGATCTGCGCGGGGTCGCGGCTTTCCACCTGGATATCGGCCAGGCCGACCTGTGCCTCGCTGTAGCCCAGGTCTGCCAGCTTGCGATAGTTCTGCTCGGCCAGTGCGGTGTCGCCACGCTTGAGCGCTTCATTCGCCAGGCGCTGGTCGGGCAGGCCGGCGCAACCGGCCAGGCCGATGGTCATGGCCAATGTCAGCGGTAGGGGCAGTGTGCGTAAGGTCGTCACAGACATGTCCTCTGCTTACCGGCCAGCAGCCGTGGCTTTGTCGATCAGCCAGCTCAGGCTCGGGCCACGGTCGCTGTTCACTTCCACCGGGCGGCCAGCCAGGGTGCTGTCGAGGGCTTCGTCCGGCTTGATCAGCACGCGGATATCGGAGGACAGGTCATCGCTCTTCAAGCTGGAGCTGCTGACGATCTTGCCCTGGCGTACCTGTTCCTCGCCGGCGACCTGGAAGCTCACGCGAGTGCCGGGACGCACTTCACCGAACTGGCGATAGGAGAAACGTGCCTCGACATTGGCGACGCTGTTGCGTGGTACCAGTTGGAAGATCACGTCGCCCTTGCTGGCGTACTGGCCGTTGGCGACCAGTTGTTGCGCCACGATGCAGTCGCAAGGCGAGGTCAGGGTGCCGGTCATCTGCTTGCCGAACAGTTCCTCGACCTTGGCTGGCTGCAACTGGTCTTCGTCCAGGTGGCCCTTGAGCACGTCGAGCATGCTGGTGCTGAAGCTCGCCAGTGGCGCGCCCTTGGCGGCGATGCCGTCTTCCTTGAGCAGGCTCTGCACGGTGCCGTCGCGCGGCATGGTGACGTTCAGGCCCGGTACGCTGACCAGGCCGGCCTGGGCGTGGCTGACGAAGTACATGCCGTAGACCGACTTGAGTACGAAGCCGAATGCCGCGAGACCGATGGCGAACACGCCGAGGCTGAAGGTCACCGCACGCACCCGACCAAGCGGGCTCAGGCCGCCACCGTCGTCCTTCTTGCGGCGGGCCTTGGTGAAGTTGTCGCGTTGCAGGGTGGCGAGCACGTCGCCCATGCTGACGATGTCGCCGGCCAGGTGCGAGGTGATCAGGTGGCGCAGGGTGGCGATGTCCTGCGGTTCCAGGTTCTGGAACTGGCAGCCGACCCGGCCGTTCTGGCGATCGTAGGAACGGATCTGCAGTTCGACATCCATGGCCAGGCCCAGGTTGTCGATGACGAATTGCAGGCGGCCCTTGTGCACTTCACCGGGGGTCAGTTCCTGTTGTTGTGGCAGGTTGAAGCTCAGGCCGCCGGCGGACAGGTCGTGCAGGCGCACTTCGAGCGGCTTGCCCTCGTTACCGAAGAATCGCAGCTTGGCCGGGATCTTGACGCGCGCATGCTGGCGCTGCGCTTCGGATTCGTGGACGACGTTGGCGTTGACTTTAGAGTTCATGAGTTAAAGCTCCAATTGGCTAATTCAGGCGAGTCGGGTCAGACCATCGTCATCAGCACGGCAATGAAAATGCTGCCGGCCGAGAAGGTCATGGTCCGGGACGACCAGGTGTTGAACCAACCTTGAAAACTGGCGAGGTCGCGGCTCAATTTGGTGTCCTGGCGGGTCCAGGACTGGCGGTCCAGACGGAAGAACACGTAGATCTTCATCAGGGCGCCGACGATCTGGTTGTAATAGAGAATCACCGGGTAGGCCGGGCCGATGCTGTGGCCCGAACAGGCCAGCAGGATCGTCAGGATCAGACGGGTGATACCGATCCACAGCAGGTAGGCGAGGACGAACTCGATGCCGTACTTGAAGCTGGCGATCAGTGCCACGGTCAGTCCCAGCAGCGAGGTCCACATCGACACGCGCTGGTCGAACAGCACCACGCTGGTGAACAGGCCGAGGCGACGGATACCCAGGCCCAGGGCCCTGGAGTTCTGCCGCAGGTTGTTGCCATACCAGCGATACATCAGCTTGCGGCTGGACTTGATGAAGCTCTTTTCCGGTGGGTGCTCGACGGTGTGGATCGCCGCGTCAGGCACGTAGAAGGTGTCGTAGCCCAGGCGCATCAGGCTGTACCAGCTGGACTTGTCGTCACCGGTGAGAAACTTGAAGCGGCCCAGGCGCCAGTGTTCCAGCGAGTCGTTCTCGACGTCGGCGATGAACCCCGGGTCGGTGACCACTTCGGCACGGAACACCGACATGCGGCCGGTCATGGTCAGCACCCGTTTGGACAGGGCCATGGAGCACATGTTGATGTGCCGCTGGGCGAAGCGCAGCTTGTGCCACTCGCTCATCACGTAGCCGCCGCGGACTTCGCAGAACTCGTTGGTGGTCAGCCCGCCGACATTGTCGAACAGGTGGAACCACGGCACGGTCCGGCGTACCACGCCTTCGCTGAGTACGGTGTCGCCGTCGATCACCGCAACGACCGCACGACTGTCCGGCAGGTGCCTGGAGATCGCCCGGAAGCCGAAAGCCAGGCCGTCGCGTTTGCCGGTACCGGCGATACGGACGAAGTCGAGTTTGACCCGTTCCGGTGGGTTCATCCGTGCCCAGAGGCTCTTGACTAGCAGTTCATCGGACATCTCCACCAGCGAGCAGACCACGGTGGTAGGGAAACCACAGTCGATGGCTTCGCGGATCACCGACTGGTAGACCTGGGCCGTAGTGTGGGCATCGATACGAAAGCTGGTGACCATCAGGAACACATGGGAGGGATCTGCGGCCTTGCCCAGCTTGCGCAATTTGCGCCGTAGGTACGGGTAGACGATGTAGAGAAAAATCATCCCGCGCACGAAATGGGTGGCGCCCATGGAATAGCGCCAGATACCCACGGCACCGATCAGGAAGATGAAGTCCTTGGATTCGGCATCGAAGGTCGAGGTGGGCAGCAGTGAGGCCAGGCCCATCAGCAACGTCAGGTAGAACAGCCAACCGGCGGCCTGGAGAAGGCCATGTTTCAGCCTGTGCATAATCTGCATCCATCTGTGTCTCGGGCTGGGCCCGAGGGGGTCTTTAGTAATCCTGGGTGTAGGCGCCCCGAGGGGTGCCTTCGTCAGCAAACCGGCCCCTACAGGGAGGGGAGGGACCCGTGAGGGCCGGTCTGTCAACGCTCGACCGCGGGGGTTACCAGCAGATCCCTTCGGCGTGGCTACTGGCGCTGCTCGGTCTGGACATGAAGCCGACCAGGTCGATGACCTGCTTGCCGTGCGGTGCCTTTTCGGCCAGTTCGCGGAACTTCTCGTCGCGGTTACCGAGGATGATCACGTCGCTGTTGTCGATCACCGACTCGAAGTCGGCATTGAGCAGGGACGACACGTGAGGGATTTTCGACTCGATGTAGTCCTTGTTCGCGCCGTGAACACGGGCGTACTCGACGTTCTTGTCGTAGATGCTCAGGTCGAAACCCTTGCCGATCAGCATTTCCGCCAGTTCCACCAGCGGGCTTTCGCGCAGGTCATCGGTGCCGGCCTTGAAGCTCAGGCCGAGCAGGGCGACCTTGCGTTTTTCATGGCTGGCGACGATGTCGAAGGCGTTCTGTACCTGGCTTTCGTTGCTGCGCATCAGCGAGTTGAGCAGTGGCGATTCGACGTCCAGGGAGCTGGCGCGGTAGGTCAGGGCGCGGACGTCCTTGGGCAGGCAGGAGCCGCCGAAGGCGAAGCCGGGGCGCATGTAGTACTGGGACAGGTTGAGGGTCTTGTCCTGGCAGACCACGTCCATCACTTCACGGCCATCGACGCCGACAGCCTTGGCGATGTTGCCGATCTCGTTGGCGAAGGTCACCTTGGTGGCGTGCCAGACGTTGCAGGTGTACTTGATCATCTCGGCCACTTCGATGTCCTTGCGGATGATCGGTGCGTCGAGTTCTTCGTAGAGGGCTTGCAGGACATCGCCGGAGGCGCTGTCGAGTTCGCCGATGACGGTCATCGGAGGGAAGTCGTAGTCTTTGATCGCGGTACTTTCACGCAGGAACTCGGGGTTGACCGCGACGCCGAAGTCGACGCCGGCCTTCTTGCCCGAGCAGTCCTCGAGAATCGGGATCACCACGTTCTTCACGGTACCTGGCAGCACGGTGCTGCGCACGACGATGGTGTGGCGGGTGGTCTTGTCACGCAGGACGAAACCGATTTCACGGCACACCGATTCGATGTAGTTCAGTTCCAGATCACCGTTTTTCTTGCTCGGTGTGCCGACGCACAGCATCGACACGTCGGTGGTCCGAATCGCCTCGGCGAAATCGGTGGTACCACGCAGGCGACCGCTGGCAATGCCCTGAGCCAACAGCTCTTCCAGGCCCGGCTCGACAATCGGCGATTTGCCGTTGTTGATCAGGTCGATCTTGTCCTTGGAAATATCAACGCCAACGACATCATGACCGCGTGCAGATAGGCAACCGGCACAGACTGCACCGACGTAACCCAAACCGAATATGCTAATGCGCATTTCATTTACCTCTATCTTAATTACGCCCTCAACAGGCGAAAGTTAGTGTGGTCAATAGTCGTAGTGCGCTCGAAAGTTCCGCCACATGAGGCGGTTCTATCAAGTGCAGGCATATAAATATTGAGTGGCTAAATAATTGCACTCAAGCCGTGCGCAACTTGGCCTTGTTGTGAGGGTCATGCCCTTTAATGTGGCCAGCCGTCAGCACGACGGCGCGTGTCAGCAGGCTTGCAGTTCGCTTATGCCCGTTGTAGAGCCTTTCGGGTCAATAGCCTGCAAGTGTCTGACTGGTGCGTTGTCTGAATGGCCACCCTGGCCTTATAGGGGATATTCATGGTGCGTATCTCCTGTCCTTTGATCATGTTCGGTTGGCTGGGCTCTTTCCTAAGTTTCAGGTTCAAACTTAAACAAGTTCTCCAGGCTATCTGTAAGTCATCTCTTACAAAACCGTTGAGAGTCATCACGGGTGGTATGAGCAATGCTGGGTAACATAAGTTCCGGTCCGCCCATCCTGTTTTCCGCAAAATCTTGAAATATGGATAGGGATGGCACTGCTTTCATATTGATAGCACTTCTCGTTTCGCCCTTTAATTACGGGGGCGAAAAATGCAGTGATGTCTGATTGCTAGCATGAGAAAATTTTTTTGGTGCCACTACGAAAAAAAATTAAAAAAGTCGAGTGAAGAAATTTTCATTGTTGTTACAGGCGGTTTTTTGACGTCAAATAAATGGTTTTTTGGGGTGTTGCACGGAGGGCGGGAGGGCAAATCGACGGTACGGCACCTTGCATGCTGTGCACCGGGGTGGGGCAGGGTAACAGAAAACTCGTCCCTGATTCGACCGCCATTTTCCATCGGCCGGCCTGGAGTAGGTGGAAGCGGGTTTACCCGCTTCCACTAATAGGGGGGACGAACGGCGGCCTTGGGGAGGCCTTCCTACGCTCTGAACCGGCAGCGTGGCGTTATTGCGGCGGCTGATCGCGCAGAAACACCAGGTTATCCGGTTGGGAGAGTTCTGCGCTGAAGCAGTAGCCTTGTTCGTCGAACGCCTTCAGTTGATCTGGATGGGTGATGCGTTCACGAATCACGAAACGGGCCATCATGCCGCGAGCCTTTTTCGCGTAGAAGCTGATGATCTTGTACTGGCCGTTCTTCTGGTCGCGGAATTCGGTGTTGATGATGCGGGCATTCAGCGCTGTGCGTTTGACTGCCGAGAAGTACTCGTTCGACGCCAGGTTCAGCAGCACATCATCCCCTTGTGCGCTCAGGGCTTCATTGAGCCATTCGCTGATGCGCGTACCCCAGAAGGCATAGAGGTCCTTGCCCCGGCCGTTGGCGAACCTGGTGCCCATTTCCAGGCGGTAGGGTTGCATCAGGTCCAGGGGGCGCAGCAGGCCGTAGAGGCCGGAAAGCATGCGCAGGTGCGTCTGGGCGAAGTCGAAATCGGCATCGCTGAAATCCTCGGCGTTGAGGCCCGTGTAGACATCGCCCTTGAAGGCCAGCAGGGCCTGCTTGGCGTTTTCCGGGCTGAAGGCCGGGGTCCAACTGCCGAAGCGTGCGGCGTTGAGGCCGCCGATCTTGTCGGAAACATGCATCAGCTCGCTGATCTGTGCCGGGCTCAGCAGGCGCAGTTGTTCGATCAGTTCCTGGGAATGATCGAGGTATTGTGGCTGGCTGTAGCGTTTCGTCACCGGTGGTGTTTCGAAATCGAGGGTCTTGGCGGGGGAAATCACCATCAGCATGAAGTCGTCTCCTGTAATCGTCAGGGGATTCTAGGGGGTTGGGCGGTTTGGCTCCACCTATGATGCTGATAGTCGCTGGGTGGTAGGCTCTGGGAGTTGTAGTGATTTTGCCGGCCCATTCGCGGGCAAGCCCGGTCGCCGCACCGCCTGCTCCTGCAAGGGTATCGTCGTATGCAAAATTTTCGTACGGCTCGGTCCTGTAGGAGCCGGGCTTGCCCGCGAATGGGCCGGAACGAGCGCTACAAGGGGGGGCCGGCTCCCAGATCGGCTATAGTGCGCGCGGGTTCCTGTCATGGAGATATCCCTTTTGCGTTTTCTTCTTTTATGTTCGGCCCTGTTGGCCTGTCTGAGCGCGACGGCGGCGCCGAACGACGTTGCGACGCTGGACCGCAGCACCTGGCCCGAGCAACTGAGCAGCCCGGCCCTGTTCGATGTTGCCTCGCGGGCGGAAATCCTCACCTTTGCCCATGCCTTGCTGGTCAGTGAAATGACTGACGAGGCGGCGCTCAAGCAGCGTCTGGGGCTCAAACAGATCAACCTGGCCTCGATCAACCGGGTGCGTGCGCGTCTCTGGCTGCGTCTGCTGCAGAACTACAACTTTGCCCAGCAGAGTTGCGAGCAGGACGCATCGTTCTGTTATTACGTCGAGGACATGGACAGCCTGCGTGAGCAGGCCGGCAAGTTCCGGGTGCCGGAAGACTCCTTCTATATGCGTTGGGCCGAGCCGAGCCGGGTGTTTCATGAGCGCTACCTGGACGAACTGTTGCGCATGGCCGCGCTGTTTCCCCAGACCAGCAGCGAGATTGCCTTGTTCGGCGAGCCCGAGCGTAATGGTGAGGCGTTCCACGACCGGCTGTTCCTGCTGACGTTCGATGGCGGTCCGAGCGCGCCGTTGGACAGCACTGGCGAGTTGGCCGAGTACCTGCGCCGACAGAAAATGAATGGCCTGTTTTTCGTCCTGGGTGGCGCTCTGCAGGCGCGGGTGGACAAAAGCTCGATCATGGCTGTGCGCGATCTCTATAAAGAGCAGTGCGTGGGCGTCGAGGGCTGGCAGTACCGTTCTCACAGTCACTGGCAGGACTGGCAGGATTCGGTCCAGCGTAGCGCTGCGTTGGCGCAGAGCGTGTTGCCGGACAACTATCTGCCGTTGTTCCGTCCCCCCTACGGCCAGCGCCAACCGGACAGCGGGGCGTTTTTCACGAAGCAGGGGCTGCAGGTGGTGTTGTGGGATATCGATTCGGCCGACGCGACCGGCAAGCTGACCGCCGAGCAGTCGGCCCAGCGGGTGATGACCCTGATGCTGTTATGGCGCCGGGGGGTAATCGTGTTCCACGATTCCCAGGACAAGGCCCTGGCTGCATTGCCCTGGCTGCTGCGGCAGACGGCCGAGAGCGGTTTGGGGTGGCGCGATTGCAACGACGCGTTCAGATAATGCCCGTAAACGTGGGGCGAAGAGCGGCTTCGGCAAAGCCAAAAGAGCTGAAATGTAGGAAATTTCCCAGAGGATTCAAGGCAGGCGGACTTTCGACTTTAGCGGTGTCGGGCCAACTCGCCAAGGGCTATTCGTCACTCTGAAAAATAAACTTCAAAAAAGCGTCAAAGTGCTTTTTCCTGTCACAGGTTTTGCGGTATTACGGAGTCAGACCGCCGAAACCTGCAACACAGGTGGCGTCTCCCAAGACCCCACCTTGTGCACAGAACGCCTGCCCCTTCACGGGCGAATTCGGCGGTCACTTCGAGGCGCGACGCCGCTCAGGCGCCGCGTCGACTGGCTCTCACAAAGGTGACCGAGTATGGATGATCACGGACGCACTCCTTCTTCCAACCAGCCAATCCTTTACGTGCTCGATACCAACGTACTGATCCACGACCCCAACGCATTACTGAACTTCGAAGAACATCATGTCGCCATCCCGATGACCGTCCTGGAGGAACTCGACAAGCTCAAGAGTGGTCACCACAGCGTGGCGTCCGAATGTCGTCAGGCGATCCGTCTGATCGACAAGACTCTGGGCGATGCCAGCCCTGAGGATGTCGAGCTGGGTGTGCCGATCCAGCGGGGCAAGAGTGGGCCCAAGGGCCTGCTGTCGATCCTGATGAGCAAGCGCAACGAACCCAACCTGCTGCTGCCGGAAAACCTCAACGACAACATCATCATCAACCAGTTGGTCGATCTGCACGCGCGCGACAAGGGGCTGCGCCTGGTGCTGGTGACCAAGGACATCAACATGCGCCTCAAGGCGCGTGCCTGCGGTATCGCGTCCGAGGACTACAGCACCGACCAGTTGGTCGATGACGTCGATCTGCTGCCCAAGGGCTTCCACAACGTTCCGGGTTCATTCTGGGACCGTGTCAGCAAGGTCGAGACGCGCCAGGGGCATGGTCGCACCTGGCATCAGGTGCAGATGACCGACAATCTGCCGGCCGTACACGTCAACGAGTTCATCATCGATGACCAGGGTTTTGTCGGCTGGGTGAAAGAGATCAGTGCCAACGTGCTGCTGATCCTCGACCTGCATCAGGAACCGTTGCTGCATCAGGAAGCCTGGGGCCTGAAACCCCGCGACATCTACCAGAGCCTGGCGCTGTACGCCTTGCTCGATCCGGACATTCACCTGGTCAACCTGACCGGTGCCGCCGGTTCCGGCAAGACCATCCTGGCCCTGGCGGCAGCCATCGAACAGACCATGGTCAGCAAGCGTTATCGGCGCATCATCGCGACCCGCAGCGTGCAGGGCCTGGACCAGGAAATCGGTTTCCTGCCTGGTACCGAGGCGGAGAAGATGGAGCCTTGGCTGGGGGCGATCACCGACAACCTTGAAGCCTTGCACATGGATGACGAAAGCACCCATGGCAGCGTCGACTACATCCTCAGCAAGGTGCCGTTGCAGTTCAAATCCCTCAACTACATCCGAGGTCGCAGCTTCCAGCAGAGCCTGATCCTGATCGACGAGTGCCAGAACCTCACGCCACACCAGATGAAAACCATCATCACCCGTGCCGGCGCAGGTTCCAAAGTGGTGTGCCTGGGTAACCTGGCGCAGATCGATACCCCCTACCTGTCCGCGACCAGCTCCGGGCTGACCTACCTGACCGAACGCTTCAAGGACTTCCCGAACGGCGTGCACATCACCCTGCAGGGCGTGCCGCGTTCGGTCCTGGCCGAATACGCCGAATCCCACCTGTAATCGCGATCCGGGCGGCCTCGTGCCGCCCGGCCTGCTTTCGTTCACGCGTGTCACGCGTGCGGAAAACTGACCCACGGGTTTACAATCGACGCTCCTGATCAGGAGTATCGCTGTGCTGACTCATCTCGATTCCCAAGGTCGCGCCAATATGGTCGACGTTACCGACAAGGCCGTGACCTTTCGCGAAGCGGTGGCCGAAGCGCGGGTGCGCATGCTGCCGCAAACCCTGCACATGATCGTCAGCGGGGGCCACCCGAAGGGGGATGTGTTCGCCGTGGCGCGGATCGCTGGCATCCAGGCGGCGAAAAAGACGTCCGATCTGATCCCGCTCTGCCACCCGCTGATGTTGACCAGCGTCAAGGTCGAGCTGAGCGCCGAGGGAGAGGATGCGGTGCGTATCGTGGCGCGCTGCAAGCTCTCCGGGCAGACCGGAGTGGAAATGGAAGCACTGACGGCGGCCAGTGTCGCGGCGTTGACGATCTATGACATGTGCAAGGCGGTGGATCGCGGCATGATCATCGAGAATGTGCGGCTGCTGGAGAAGCTCGGCGGCAAGAGTGGTCACTACCAGGCGGATGCCTCATGAAACTCGATGTGCAGTTTTTTGCCCGCTACCGCGAAGTGCTGGGGGTGGATGCCGAGCAGATCGAGGGCGATTTTGCCGATATCGAACAGTTGCGCCAGCACTTGCTGCAACGTGGCGAGGCTTGGCAGGTGTTGGCTGAACAGAGCCTGATGTGCGCACGCAACCAGGAGTTGTGCGGCCTTGATGACGCGCTGGTCGATGGCGATGAAGTGGCGTTTTTCCCTACCGTGACCGGGGGTTGAGATGGCGGTTCGTATCCAGGCCGGGGCTTTCGATCCGGGGGCCGAGGTCAATGCGTTGCATGCGGCCAATCTCGGGATTGGCGCGGTGGTCAGCTTTGTCGGTTATGTGCGCGACTTCAATGACGGGCGTGATGTGGCCGGGATGTTTCTTGAACATTACCCTGGCATGACCGAGAAGGCGCTGGGCAAGATCGTCGCGCAGGCCGATCAACGCTGGCCGCTGCTGCGGCTGGAGGTGCTGCACCGGGTTGGTGCGCTGGAACCGGGGGAGCCGATCGTATTCGTCGGGGTGGCCAGTGCCCATCGTCAGGCGGCGTTCGACGCCTGCAACTTCGTCATGGACTATCTCAAGACCCGGGCGCCGTTCTGGAAGAAGGAACACACCGACGAAGGCCCGCGCTGGGTCGAAGGGCGGGCCAGCGACCAGGCCGCGGTCGAGCGCTGGGAGTGAGGGTTCAGGTGACCTTGCGGGCCCATTCGCGGGCAAGTCCTGCTCCTACAGGGGCCGTGGCGAACGCGAATTGATCGTTCCCACTCTGGGGCCGGCGCCCCGCTTCATCCGCGAACAGGGCCCCGCGTAGTCGGGGCCGTCCGCATCAGGGGCGCTGACGGACTACCGGTCGCAGCAATTCCGTGGGGGGCATCTCGCAACTGATCTTGCGCCCCAGCAGTTCCTCGATCGACGGCAACTGGTAGGAGTCATCCTCACCGGCGAAACTGATGGACACCCCATCGGCCCCGGCACGACCGGTACGCCCGATGCGGTGTACATAGTCATCCGGCACTTCCGGCAGGGTGAAGTTGATCACGTGGCTGATACCGTCGATATGAATCCCGCGACCGGCGACATCGGTGGCCACCAGTACGCGGATCTTGCCTTCGCGGAAACCTTCCAGGGTCTTGATGCGCTTGTGCTGCGGCACGTCGCCGGACAGTTGCGCGGCATTCACGCCATCACGTACCAGTCGTTCCTCGATGCGCCGTACTTCGTCCTTGCGGTTGGCGAAGACCATCACCCGCTCCCAGCCGTTGTCGTTGACCAAGTTGTACAGCAGCTTGTACTTGTCGGCCGAGGCCACGGCGTAGATGTGCTGCTCGACGTTCTGGTTGGCGACGTTCTGCGCTTCGATCTCGACGATCGCAGGGTCGGTGGTCCATTGCCGGGCAAGGTTCATCACATCCTCGGTGAAGGTTGCCGAGAACAGCAGGGTCTGGCGCTCGCTTTTCGGCGGGGTCTGGCGAATGATCTGGCGTACTTGTGGGATGAAGCCCATATCGAGCATGCGGTCGGCTTCGTCCAGCACCATCACCTCGACCATGTCCAGGTGCACTTCGCCACGCTGGTTGAAGTCCAGCAGGCGGCCTGGCGTCGCGACGAGAATGTCGCAATGGCGGGCTTCAAGTTGCTTGAGCTGCTTGTCGAAGTCCATGCCGCCGACGAACTGCATGACGTTGAGGCCGGTGTATTTGGTGAGGTCGGCGGCGTCCTTGGCGATCTGTACCACCAGTTCGCGGGTTGGCGCGATGATCAGTGCCCGTGGTTCGCCCATGTAACGCTCGGCCGGCGGTGGCGTCTGCAGCAGTTGGGTAATGGTCGAGATCAGGAAGGCGGCGGTCTTGCCGGTGCCGGTCTGGGCGCGACCGATCGCATCCTTGCCGGCCAGGGTGTAACCCAATACCTGCGCCTGGATCGGCGTGCAGTAGGGGAAGCCGAGATCCTGAATGGCATGCATCAGTTCCGGCGACAACTTGAAGTCGTGGAAACGGGTCTTGCCCTCCTGGGGCTCGACGACGAAGTCCTCGAGTTTCCACGGCAGCGGTTTTGGCTTCGGTGCCCGTTCGCGGCGTGCTGGCGTGGTTTTGGGCGGCTCGACGCGGGTTTGGCTGGATAGATCTTGTGCGGCTGCCGGTTGGCTTTTCGGTTTTGTCGCGGGCTCGGCGTGTTCCGACGACTGGCCGGTCAGGCGGCTTTCCGGGTTGGGGGTCGGAGTGCCAGAGCCTGATGCGAGCTGCTCAGCCTCGCCTTTACCGAATATTTTTTTGAGTGCTTTGAGCACGGTCGTCTCATCAATTGGTTAAGGAATGTACGCCGGCCAGTGTAATGCAAGAATCGGGCGCGGCGTAGTGTGTTACGGAGATCAGCGCAAACGTTCGGCCAGCCAGGTGCCGATGTCGTGGATTTCCTCCGGTAACACTTCGTGGCCCATTGGGTATTCCTGCCATGTCACGGTGACATCACGGCGCTTCAGGTGTTCGTAGGCCGTGCGCCCCATGGCGTTCTGTACCACTTCATCGTAGTGACCATGCAGGCAGTAGGCCGGAATTCGCTGCTGGCTGGCCGAAAGTTGCAGTTCGTCACTGAAGGTCGGGGCGTAGGTCGACAGGGCCAGCACGCCGCCCAGTGCGCCCTGCCACCTCAGGAAGGCGGTGTGCAGGACCACCGCGCCACCTTGCGAGAAGCCGGCCAGGAAGATCCGTGAAGGGTCGATCCCCTCGGCCCGCTGGGCTTCGATCAGTTCGATGACGGTCGCCGCGGAGGCTTCGAGTTCTTCGTGGCTGATGGAGCGCGCCGGGCTCATCGCCAGGATGTCGTACCAACTGGGCATGGCATAGCCGCCGTTGATCGTCACGGCGCGGGTCGGAGCCTGGGGCAGCACGAACCGCGTGCTGGGCAGGCGTTCCTGCAGGGTCTCGGCCACGGACAGGAAGTCGTAGCGGTCGGCACCGAGGCCGTGAAGCCAGATAACACAGGCATCGGCGGTCTTGGCGGGGTGAATGATCAGGGGGGTGGTCATATCTGCTCCATTAATGTGCGCGCGCTCCGATTGAGTGCGTTATTGCAGTGCGCAGGTGGTTTATCTGTTAACAAGATGTCGCAACTTTGAACGTTTTCCGGTTGACCTATCGCTGAACCGCTTTAGCCCTCACTGTGGTACGGGCTTTGCTATGGGAGACTTGAGTGTGTGCTTTCCCCTCTGTCGGTAACACTATCAGGCTAGCGTCGGTAGTGGGATAGCACGAATCCGGTTAACGGATTCAGATTGATGTTCGCCAGCGGCCGGGAAGGCTTCGCGAACAATAAAGCGTAAGCCGTTTGGCCGATTGGTGAGCAATGAGTGCCCCCCGAGGGATTTCCCTCACTAGACTCATGGCTCAAAGTCTTTGCCGCTGACCCAAAAATAAGCCAACCCGGGTCAGAAGTGCCTCATAAGGGTGCGGCGGGACTCTAGCTCCGACACAACAAGAGCAACTGGAGGTTTGAATGAAGATGTTGAAGTCCACCCTGGCAGTCGTGACTGCCGCCGCCATTCTGGGTGTAAGTGGTTTCGCCCAAGCCGGTGCAACCCTTGATGCGGTACAGAAGAAGGGTTTCATACAGTGCGGCGTGAGTGACGGTCTGCCAGGCTTCTCGGTGCCTGACGCCAGCGGCAAGATCATCGGTATCGATGCCGACGTCTGCCGTGCCGTTGCTGCTGCTGTGTTCGGCGATGCGACCAAGGTCAAGTTCAGCCAGTTGAACGCCAAGGAGCGTTTCACCGCTCTGCAGTCCGGCGAAATCGACATCCTCTCGCGTAACACCACCATGACCAGCTCCCGCGATGCGGGCATGGGTCTGAAATTCCCTGGCTTCATCACCTATTACGACGGCGTGGGCTTCCTGGCCAACAACAAGCTGGGCGTGAAAAGTGCCAAGGAACTGGACGGCGCGACCATCTGTATCCAGGCCGGTACCACCACCGAGCTGAACGTTTCCGACTACTTCCGCGCCAATGGCCTGAAGTACACCCCGATCACCTTCGACACCTCCGATGAAAGCGCCAAGTCGCTGGAATCCGGTCGTTGCGACGTGCTGACCTCGGACAAGTCCCAGCTGTTCGCCCAGCGCAGCAAGCTGGCTGCACCGAAGGACTACGTGGTACTGCCGGAAACCATTTCCAAGGAGCCTCTGGGCCCGGTCGTGCGTAACGGCGACGACGAGTGGTTGGCCATCGTGCGTTGGGTAGGCTACGCGATGCTCAACGCCGAGGAAGCTGGCGTCACCTCGAAAAACGTCGAGGCCGAAGCCAAGTCGACCAAGAACCCTGACGTTGCCCGTCTGTTGGGTGGCGACGGTGAATACGGCAAGGACCTCAAACTGCGCAAGGATTGGGTTGTGCAGATTGTCAAGCAAGTCGGTAACTACGGCGAAATCTTCGAGAAGAACCTCGGCAAGGGTACTCCTCTGGAAATCGACCGTGGCCTGAACGCCCTATGGAACAACGGCGGTATTCAATACGCACCTCCTGTGCGCTGATTGACCTGTCGCCCGGCGGGCCAACTGCCGGGCGATCTTCCCTGTTCCGTTTTTTCTGGGGCACTTCATGCAAAATCAAGTCGGCGCACCAAAGCAGAGGCTCAGCCTCAGCGATCCGCGAGTGCGTGCGTGGTTATTTCAGGTCATCACGGTTGTCGCGGTGATCACCTTGGGCTGGTATCTGTTTCACAATACCCAGACCAACCTGCAGCACCGGGGCATTACCTCGGGCTTCAGTTTTCTCGAACGCAGTGCCGGTTTCGGTATCGCTCAGCACCTGATCGACTACACCGAATCGGACAGCTACGCGCGTGTCTTCGTCATCGGCCTGCTCAACACCCTGCTGGTGACCTTCATCGGCGTGATCCTGGCGACCTTGCTGGGTTTCGTCATCGGCGTTGCGCGTCTGTCGTCGAACTGGATCATCAACAAGCTGGCGACGATCTATGTCGAGGTGTTCCGTAACATCCCGCCATTGCTGCAGATTCTGTTCTGGTATTTCGCGGTGTTCCTGACCATGCCGGGGCCGCGCAACAGCCATAACTTCGGCGACACCTTCTTCGTCAGCAGCCGTGGCCTGAACATGCCGGCAGCCATTGCTGCACCGGGTTTCTGGCCGTTCGTGATCAGCGTGGTGCTGGCCATCGTCGCGATCTTCCTGATGTGCCGCTGGGCGAACCGCCGCTTCGAAGAAACCGGTGTGCCGTTCCACAAGTTCTGGGCCGGCCTTGGGCTGTTCATCGTCATCCCGCTGCTCTGCGCACTGGTTTTCGGTGCTCCGGTGCATTGGGAAATGCCCAAGCTGCAAGGCTTCAACTTCGTTGGCGGCTGGGTACTGATTCCTGAACTGCTGGCGTTGACCCTGGCCCTGACGGTGTACACCGCGGCGTTCATCGCCGAGATCGTGCGCTCCGGGATCAAGTCGGTCAGCCATGGTCAGACTGAAGCGGCGCGCTCCCTGGGTCTGCGCAACGGTCCGACCCTGCGCAAGGTGATCATCCCGCAGGCCCTGCGTGTGATCATTCCACCGCTGACCAGCCAATACCTGAACCTGGCGAAAAACTCGTCCCTGGCGGCCGGTATCGGTTACCCGGAAATGGTCTCGCTGTTTGCCGGTACGGTGCTCAACCAGACCGGGCAGGCCATCGAAGTCATTGCCATCACCATGAGCGTGTACCTGGCGATCAGTATCAGCATTTCCCTGCTGATGAACTGGTACAACAAGCGCATTGCGCTGATCGAGCGGTGAGGAAACGCCCATGAGTTCCCATACTTTCAAACCCGATATGCCACCGCCGGCCAAGGTCTTCGGCCCGATGGCATGGATACGGGCCAACATGTTCTCCAGCTGGATCAACACGCTGCTGACCCTGTTCGCTTTCTACCTGATCTACCTGATCGTGCCGCCGATCCTGCATTGGGCGATCCTCGACGCCAACTGGGTCGGCACCACGCGTGCCGACTGCACCAAGGAAGGCGCCTGCTGGGTGTTCATTCAGCAGCGTTTCGGTCAGTTCATGTACGGCTACTACCCGCAGGCACTGCGCTGGCGTGTGGACTCCACCGTGTGGCTGGCGATCATCGGTGCCGCGCCGTTGTTCATCCCGCGCTTCCCGCGCAAGGCGATCTACGGCCTGAGCTTCCTGGTGGTGTTCCCGATCGTCGCCTACGTCCTGTTGCACGGCGGTTTCGGCCTGGAAAGCGTGGCGACCAGCCAATGGGGCGGCCTGATGCTGACCCTGGTGATCGCCACCGTCGGTATCGCCGGCGCCTTGCCGCTGGGGATCCTGCTGGCGCTGGGGCGTCGTTCGAACCTGCCGGCGATCCGGGTGGTCTGCGTGACCTTCATCGAGTTCTGGCGCGGCGTGCCGTTGATCACCGTGCTGTTCATGTCTTCGGTGATGCTGCCGTTGTTCCTGCCTGAGGGCATGAACTTCGACAAGCTGCTGCGAGCCTTGATCGGGGTGATCCTGTTCCAGTCGGCCTATGTCGCCGAAGTGGTCCGCGGTGGCCTGCAGGCGATTCCAAAAGGTCAGTACGAAGCTGCGGCCGCGATGGGCCTGGGCTACTGGCGCAGCATGGGCCTGGTGATTCTGCCGCAAGCCCTGAAGCTGGTGATTCCCGGTATCGTCAACACGCTGATCGCACTGTTCAAGGATACGAGCCTGGTGATCATCATCGGCCTGTTCGACCTGCTCAACAGCGTCAAGCAGGCTGCCGCCGACCCGAAATGGTTGGGCATGGCTACCGAGGGCTATGTATTCGCCGCCCTGGTGTTCTGGATTTTCTGTTTTGGTATGTCCCGCTACTCCATGCATCTGGAGCGCAAGCTGGACACAGGCCACAAGCGTTAGGAGTTAGGTGATGAGCGAAGCGATCAAACAGCCTGTGAGTCCTGAAGGCATTATTCAGATGCAGGGCGTGAACAAGTGGTACGGGCAGTTCCACGTACTCAAAGACATCAATCTGAACGTCAAGCAGGGTGAGCGTATCGTCCTGTGCGGTCCGTCGGGTTCGGGCAAGTCCACCACCATCCGCTGCCTCAACCGTCTGGAAGAGCACCAGCAGGGCCGCATCGTGGTCGATGGCGTGGAGCTGACCAACGACCTCAAGCAGATCGAGGCGATCCGCCGTGAAGTCGGCATGGTGTTCCAGCATTTCAACCTGTTCCCGCACCTGACCATCCTGCAGAACTGCACGTTGGCCCCGATGTGGGTGCGCAAGATGCCCAAGCGCAAGGCGGAAGAAATCGCCATGCACTATCTGGAGCGCGTGCGTATTCCGGAGCAGGCCCACAAGTTCCCTGGGCAACTGTCCGGTGGTCAGCAGCAGCGCGTGGCGATTGCCCGTGCCCTGTGCATGAAACCGAAAATCATGCTGTTCGACGAGCCGACTTCGGCACTCGACCCGGAAATGGTGAAAGAGGTATTGGACACCATGATCGGCCTGGCCGAAGACGGCATGACCATGCTCTGCGTCACCCACGAAATGGGCTTTGCCCGCACCGTGGCGAACCGTGTGATCTTCATGGACAAGGGCGAGATCGTCGAGCAGGCTGCGCCGAACGACTTCTTCGACAATCCGCAGAACGAGCGGACCAAGTTGTTCTTGAGCCAGATCCTGCATTGATCGACAGGCGTTGAATGAAAAACCCGGACCTGGTCCGGGTTTTTTTATGGGGATCAGATCGACGCTCTTGCGCCTGGCGTTCGCTGCGCAGGGCTGTTGTCTGCGTTGATGGCCTTGATGTCCTCGATCAGTTCGGGATATCGGTCCAGTAGATGCATCAATACGAGCAGCGGTTTTGGCGGCTCGACTTCCGCTCTTTCATAACGGGAGAACGCGTTGTGCCCGCCGCCCGAAAGCAGCTCTACTGCCGTGCGTTGGGTGAAATGCAGCTTGCGCCGGATGCGCCGCATCTCGGTTGCTACCTGATGCCTGTGTTCAAGGATCAGTTGATCGCTCGCATCCGAGTACCGCTGGGCACTTTCAGGGGCCAGTTCGATTTCCCCGCACTCTGTGCATTCCCAACCGCAAAGCCCGGACACGGTTTGTTTCAGCGCCTTGAAGTCGACCTCGACATCCCGTTTCTCAAAGTGCTGCATGCTATTGCTTGCGCCGCAACTGACGCAGTCTTGTCGTCTCATGATTCTTTCTCCTTGAAGGAGATGACAGGTGGCCCACCAGCCGGGCGGTAACTCACCTTTATGTAGATCCACCCGTCTGCATACGGATAGTGATAAACGTCTTGCCAGATACGGTGATTGGCATCGGTTGTCATCGATTTATAAAGCATCCTCCTTTCCAGTGATCTGATGATCCGCAGCATCTCCATGAGGGTCAGTCCCATCCCTCTGGCGCCATCCCTGGCACTGAGGGTGAACGCAGCAGCGCCAAGCCTGATCACATCGGCCTTGATGACCGACAGATCGTAGTGAGGTGTTTTCTTTTCCATAAGACACCCTTGCCATAGTAAGCCTGAAAATTACCCTTTAAGGGGTTTTTCTGGATAGGCGGCTGCGTCTCTTGAGCCTGTGGGAGTTTTTGTTTCTTGAGCTTTTGCTGACCTCTGGGATAGGCTACTGAAAATTCATCCTATGATTGGATGTTAAGGCGAAGCCATGTCACCCAGTATTCCCCTGATCAAGCGCTCCCTGGTCGACCAGGCTCTGGAGCAGCTACGCGAACGCATTACCCATGGCACCTGGGCGGTGGGTGAGCGCCTGCCGACCGAGCCTGAGCTGGCGGCCGAGTTGGGGATCAGCCGCAATACCATGCGCGAGGCGATGCGCGTGCTGGCGTTTTCCGGATTGATCGAGATTCGCCAGGGCGACGGCAGTTATCTGCGAGCCACCACCGATCCGCTGGCGACCATGCAGGCATTGTCGCGCTGTTCTCTGGATCAGGCGCGCGAGACGCGGCACAGCTTTGAAGTCGAGGCGATTGGCCTGGCGGCGCTGCGCCGCACCGACGAGGACCTCAAGGGTTTGCGCGAAGCCCTGGAAGCCAGCAGCAATCACTATCACGGTGATCTCGACTGTTTCATCTCCTGCGACCTGGTGTTTCACCAGCGCCTGATCGACGCCGCGCACAACCCGATGCTCAGTGAGCTGTATCGTTACTTTTCCAGCATGATCGCCGCCGCTCTGCGCCAGACTCTCGACATCACGCCTCGTCGCCAGTCGGTGTTCGATCTGCACGTGGCCTTGCTCGATGCGGTCGAGCAACGTGACCCGGAGCGCGCCAAGGCCCTGTGCCGGACCCTGATCAATGAACCTTGAATCCGAGACCACCATGCCCCGTTCCACTTCCGAGGCTAGCGCCTCGACCCCAACCCGGCCAAACGACCTCGAGCCGTTGCTGATTGATGCCGAGGCCGACGATGCCATTGTCCAGCAGGCCCAGCCGGTGCTGCATCGTCCCTGGCTATTGCTGCTGGGGCTGGTGCTGGTGGCGCTGAACCTGCGCCCGGCGCTGTCGAGCATGGCTCCGATGCTCAGCGAGGTATCCCGCAGCCTGGGCCTGTCGGCGGCCAAGGCCGGTCTGCTGACGACCTTGCCGGTGCTTTGCCTGGGGTTGTTCGCTCCGCTGGCGCCGCTGCTGGCCCGGCGTTTTGGCAGTGAGCGGGTGGTGCTGGGGATTCTCCTGACCCTGGCAGGCGGCATGATCCTGCGCAGTTCCCTCGGCGAGTTCGGACTGTTTGCCGGCAGCATCCTGGCCGGCGCGAGCATTGGCGTGATCGGCGTGTTGTTGCCGGGCATCGTCAAACGCGACTTTGCCAAACACGCCGGAGCCATGACCGGGGTCTACACCATGGCCCTGTGCATGGGGGCGGCCATGGCGGCAGGCTCGACGGTGCCGCTCAGCCAGCACTTCGGTAACAGCTGGGCGATGGGACTGGGATTCTGGGTGGTTCCGGCGTTGGTCGCGGCCTTGGTGTGGTTGCCGCAGGTAGGCAGCAGGCAGGGCGCACACCAGGCGGCCTATCGCGTGCGTGGTCTATTGCGTGATCCCCTGGCCTGGCAGGTGACCCTGTACATGGGCCTGCAATCGTCGCTGGCCTATATCGTGTTCGGCTGGCTGCCTTCGGTATTGATCGGCCGTGGCCTGACACCGACCCAGGCGGGGATCGTGCTCTCCGGTTCGATCCTGGTCCAGTTGGCCAGCTCACTGGCGGCGCCCTGGCTGGCGACCCGGGGCAAGGATCAGCGGTTGGCGATCCTGGTGGTCATGCTGCTGACCCTGGGCGGTCTGTTCGGTTGCCTGTACGCACCTATCGAGGGCCTGTGGGGCTGGGCGATCCTGCTGGGGTTGGGGCAGGGCGGCACGTTCAGCCTGGCGTTGACGCTGATCGTGTTGCGTTCGCGCGATGCCCATGTGGCGGCCAACCTGTCGAGTATGGCCCAGGGCATCGGCTACACCCTGGCGTCGATGGGCCCGTTCGCGGTCGGGTTGGTCCATGATCTTACCGGCGGATGGCAGGCCTTGGGCTGGATTTTCGCAGTGATCGGCCTGGGCGCGATCATCGCCGGGTTGGGGGCAGGGCGAGCGCTCTATGTACAGGTCAGCAGCGAAAAACGCTGAAGTGTTGCGTACTTCTCCTATTCGAATGGCGAATGACGATAGTCAGCGGCGCATTTGCGGACTATCGTGCAGGCAATTCTTTTACCTGCACGGAGCCCGTTCATGAGTGATGTCCACAGCGCGTTGATTACCGAGTTCTACAAGGCCTTCCAGCGGCTGGATGCCGAGGCGATGAGCGCCTGCTATACCGAGGATGTGGTCTTCAGCGATCCGGCTTTCGGTGAATTGCGCGGTCGCGATGCTGGCGACATGTGGCGGATGCTGACCACTCGTGCGAAGGACTTCAGCCTGACGTTCGACAACATCCGCGCCGACGAGCGTAGCGGCGGGGCGCATTGGGTCGCGACTTACCTGTTCAGCCAGACCGGCAATATCGTGGTCAACGATATCCAGGCCCGCTTCGTATTTCGCGATGGCAAGATCTGCGAGCACCACGATCACTTCGACCTGTGGCGCTGGGCGCGTCAGGCACTGGGGACCAAGGGCCTGCTGCTGGGTTGGACGCCGCTGGTGAAGAACGCCGTACGGGCCCAGGCGCTCAAGGGCTTCAAGGCGTTCCAGGCGGGCCGCTGAGGTCTGTTAAACTGGTGTTCCCGTTTCTGACCAAGCCACTCGCCACGTGAACACCCCTCAAGCGCCCGTTGCCACCACCGATAACAGGCTTCCGACGGCCAAATCCTGGTACGTCTACCTGGTTCGGGCGGCCAATGGCTCGTTGTATTGCGGTATCAGCGATGATCCGCAACGGCGTTTCGCCTCGCACCAGAGTGGTAAGGGCGCGCGCTTCTTTCACTCGAGCCCGGCGGTGGCACTGGTGTATGTCGAGGCCTGTGGCGATAAGGGCGAAGCCTTGCGCCAGGAGCGGCTGATCAAGAAGTTGCGCAAGAGCGCCAAGGAAGCGTTGGCGGCGAGCTTCTGCCTGGAGGCGTTTTCGGCCGCACGAACATGAACGGCCGTGCCTTTCGGCGCCAGCGTCATGTCTCGAAAACCGCTCTCGCATTCGCCCATCAACGACCCTGATAAGCGGGTATCAGCCTACCCGGGTAGGCTGCTGTCGATTTGCAGGCTAAGCTGCGGACTCCCATCCGTACGGCGGACTCCAGCATGTCTGAGCTGATTCTTCACCACTACCCCACTTCTCCTTTTGCCGAAAAGGCCCGGTTGCTTCTGGGGTTCAAGGGGCTGTCCTGGCGCTCCGTGACTATCCCGCCGATGATGCCCAAACCTGACCTCACGGCGCTGACCGGCGGCTATCGCAAGACGCCGGTGTTGCAGGTGGGGGCGGATATCTATTGCGACACGGCGCTGATTGCCCGTCGCCTGGAGCAGGAAAAGGTGTCGCCGACGCTGTTCCCCGAAGGTCGCGAGATGGTCGCGGCAACCTTCGCCGCCTGGGCCGATTCGGTGGTGTTCAGGCTCGCGGTCGCCCTGGTGTTCCAGCCGGAATCGGCTGCGGTGCGTTTCGCCCGGTTTTCCCCGGAGCAGGCCAAGGCGTTCATGGCCGATCGGGCCGGGTTATTCAGCGGTGGTTCGGCCACCCGTGTTCCCCTGGAAGAAGCCAGGCATTCCTGGCCGACCCTCATGGCCCGGCTGGAGCAGCAACTGCAGCGCGAGGAAGGCGATTTCCTGTTCGGCGAGCCCTCCATCGCCGACTTCTCGATGGCGCATATCCTCTGGTTCCTCAAGGCCACGCCGGTGACCTCGCCGTTGGTCGACGACTACCCTGCGGTTTCGGCCTGGCTGGGCCGGGTTTTGGGATTTGGACACGGTGCGTCGAAGGACATGACGTCCGAAGAGGCGGTGCAGGTGGCTCGGGATACGGTGCCGGCAGCGCTGCCCGAGGAGCGCTTCGTCGACCCGAACGGTTTCACGGTGGGTCAACAGGTAGTGATTGCGGCGACCGACTATGGGGTAGACCCGGTAGCCGGCGAGTTGGTATTTGTCGGTAGCGAGGAACTGATCCTGCGACGTGAAGATGAGCGCGTGGGCGTGGTGCATGTGCACTTCCCGCGTCTTGGCTTCCGCATCGAGGCGTCCTGAAGGGGCCCTGCGGATAATGAGCCAAGTCTATCGCGTGCACACGGCAATCTTGTAGAAGCAGGGCTTGCCCGCGAAGCTTTTAGCGGCTGCACGGGCCTATTCGTGGGCAAGTCGGACGCCGCACCGCCTGCTCTTACAGAGCCTTGAGGATCTCGTCCGGCTGGTAACCGCGAATCAGCGTGCCGTTGACGTCGAGTATCGGGATCCCGCCGCCGCCCAGCGCCTGATAGGCTTTGCGCGCGTCGGCGTCCTTTTCGATATCGAATTCCTTGAATGGAATGCCTTTCTGGTCGAGAAAGCGCCGGGTCGCCTTGCAGTAGCCACACCAGTCGGTGGCATAGAGTACGACCCGGGCCTGGCTTCGGGTCTGCTCGGACACCACCGAGTCCGGGTGGAACACCCGTTCGATCTTGCCCCAGTTCTGGTAAGCCACGACCACCAGCAGGATCAGCAGGAACTTCTTCAGCACGCCACCGAGCATCGATCAGTCCTTGCGGCGCTTGAGCTGGTCGGTGAGCTGGGTCGGCAAACCCTTGATGATCAGGGTGCCGGCTTCCTCGTCATACTCGATCTTCGAGCCCAGCAGGTGCGCCTCAAAGCTGATGGACAGGCCTTCGGCACGGCCGGTGAAGCGGCGGAACTGGTTCAGGGTGCGCTTGTCCGCCGGGATCTCCGGAGACAGGCCATAGTCCTTGTTGCGGATATGTTCGTAGAACGCCCGTGGGCGGTCTTCGTCGATCAGTCCCGAGAGTTCTTCGAGGGCCACCGGCTCGCCCAGTTTCGCCTGGCTGCTGGCGTAGTCGACCAGGGTCTTGGTTTTCTCGCGGGCATCGTCTTCGGGCAGGTCCTCGCTTTCGACGAAGTCGCTGAAGGCCTTGAGCAGGGTGCGGGTCTCGCCCGGGCCGTCGACGCCTTCCTGGCAGCCAATGAAGTCGCGGAAGTATTCTGAAACCTTCTTGCCGTTCTTGCCCTTGATGAAGGAGATGTACTGCTTGGATTGCTTGTTGTTCTGCCACTCGGAAATGTTGATCCGTGCGGCCAGGTGCAGTTGCGCCAGATCCAGGTGACGGGACGGGGTGACGTCCAGTTCGGCGTTCACCGCCACGCCTTCGCTGTGGTGCAGCAGGGCGATGGCCAGGTAGTCGGTCATGCCTTGCTGGTAGTGGGCGAACAGTACATGGCCGCCGGTGGAGAGGTTGGATTCCTCCATCAGCTTCTGCAGGTGTTCGACCGCTACCCGGCTGAACGCGGTGAAGTCCTTGCCGCCGTCCAGGTATTCCTTCAGCCAGCCGCTGAACGGGTAGGCGCCCGATTCGCTGTGGAAAAGTCCCCAGGCCTTGCCTTGCTTGGCGTTGTAGCTTTCATTGAGGTCGGCCAGCAGGTGCTCGATGGCCTGGGACTCGCTCAGTTCCGAGTCGCGGGCGTGGAGCACGGCGGGCGTGCCATCGGGTTTCTTGTCGATCAGGTGGACGATACAATGACGGATCGGCATGGGCTTCTCGGCTGATTGTCAGGGGGAGCGGCGTGACTCCCCGGAAAAATTGCCAGTGTACCGTACAGCGGCGCTGAATCCGCGTTTGCCGGGTCAAACTCGACCAATCAGCGGTTTCTGGCAGTTTTTTTTCGAAAACGAGCGCAAAAGCTGACCAAATGGCTAGGGGGAAGCGGATATTTCCCCGTCTCTGTGCTAGCTTTGCCCCGTCTTGCGCAAGGTAACCGCGCAAAGCGTGTTTTCAGCAGGTGCCAGGTCGAACCAAACCCCATTTTTGCTATCTACATCCGCGATCCGTCGTGGTTTATCAGCGGGGTGTCAGGTCCATGAGGCTTGACCCGACGTCTGGCACTGCACTCTGCAATCCAAATGAATTTGATAGGGAAGGAACATCTCAATGGCTATTACTAAAGACCAACTGATCGCCGATATCGCCGAAGCTACCGCTCTGCAGAAGACTGAAGTGCGCAAGGTTCTCGAGCAACTGACCGACATCGTTGCTGATCAGCTGGAAAATGGCGGCGAAATCACTCTGCCAGGCGTTGGCAAACTGAAAGTGACCGAGCGTCCTGCCCGTACTGGCCGTAACCCATCGACTGGCGCTGCCATCGAAATCGCTGCCAAGAAAGTGATCAAGCTGGTTGTAGCCAAGGCTCTGACCGACGCTGTCAACAAGTAAGATGCAGTGAAACCGTGCTGCGGAGCGATCCGGGCACGGTTTTTTTTCGCCTGCGAAATGTCGTCATCTGGCGATCGCCAGGCGAACGTTGTTCGATTTATCCCTGGCTTGAGTCGTGGGAGCGTGCCCAGCGCTCCTGGCGCCAGGCCTGTTGCCGGGCCTTGTCCTGGAAGGTCCAGGCGACGAAGCGGCTCTGCTTCTGGCCCTGGGACATCTCCACGACCCGGCTTTCCAGGACACCGGCCTTTTTCAGCGCCGCCTCGATGGCTGGCAGGTTGGACGCCTTCGATACCAGCGTGCTGAACCACAAGACCTGATTCGCCAAGGACGGGCTTTCGTTGATCAACTGCGTCACGAATCGTGCTTCGCCGCCTTCACACCACAACTCCGCAGCCTGCCCGCCAAAGTTCAGCACCGGCAGTTTGCGCTTGGGATCGGCCTTGCCCAAGGCGCGCCATTTGCGGCGACTGCCGCTCTGGGCTTCGTCGAGAGAGGCGTGGAATGGCGGATTGCACATCGTCAGATCGAAGCGCTCGGTGCTTTCCAGCAGGCCGGCGAGAATATGTTTCGGATTGTCCTGTTGGCGCAGGCTGATGACCTTGTTCAAACCGTTGGACTGGACGATCGCCTTGGCGGCGGCCAGCGCCGTCGGGTTGATGTCGGAGCCGAGGAACTGCCAGCGATAGTCGCCATGGCCAATCAGCGGATAGATGCAGTTGGCGCCGACGCCAATATCCAGCACCCGCACGGCGGCGCCGCGAGGAATCACGCCGTCATTGTGGTTTGCCAGCAGGTCGGCGAGAAAATGCACGTAGTCGGCCCGGCCCGGCACTGGCGGGCAGAGGAAATCCGCCGGGATGTCCCAGTGGGCAATGCCGTAGAACGCCTTGAGCAGCGCCCGGTTGAATACGCGTACGGCCGCCGGGTCGGCAAAGTCGATGCTTTCCTTGCCGTAGGGATTGATGATCACGAACTGGCCGAGTTCCGGGCAGCCCTTGATCAGTTGTGGGAAGTCGTAACGTCCCTGATGGCGGTTGCGGGGATGCAGGGCGGCTTTTTCGCGCGGCGCTGCCGCCTTGGCCGGGGCGGCTTTGGCGGGTTTTTTACGCGCAGGTATGGGTTTGCTGGGGGCGTTCATGGGTAGGGTCGATTCAGGTAAGGCTCAATTGACCGGCATTGTCCCACATTCGCCTGCTCAGGGCTGGAACGCGCCGATGAAGATCGCCGGGTCGACCCGCGCATCGTTCAGGCTGATATTCCAGTGCATGTGGGGCCCGGTGGCGCGGCCGGTGGAGCCGACCTTGCCGACCACGGCACCGCGGGCCAGGCTCTGGCCGACCTGCACATCGATCTTCGACATATGGCAGAACATGCTGATGAAGCCCTGACCGTGATCGACGAATACGGTGTTGCCGTTGAAGAAGTAATTGCCGGTGAGGATCACCTTGCCGGCAGCCGGTGTCTTGATCGGCGTGCCGGCCGGCACCGCGAAGTCCAGCCCGGCATGCGGGTTGCGCTCCTCGCCATTGAAGAACCGGCGCACGCCGAAGCGGCTCGACAGCGGCCCGTTCACCGGCTTGTCCAGTAGCAGGTTGCTCGGTGTACCGGGGCTGAAGCTGCGATAGGCGCGCAGTTGCAGCGCCAATTCTTCATCAATGCGCTTGAGATCGGCCGGGTTGGGATTGACCTGGCGGGTGTTCTTCAGCGTGATGTGCTGCTCCGGGTACTTCTTGGTGCCGACACTGAAGCTCAGGCTGCGATTGCCCGAACTGATCTGCTGGCTGCCGGGTTTCACGCTCAGAGGGATGCCGACGATCGCCAGCCAGTTGTTCTGCTCCCTGACCACCAGCACCGGGTTACCCTGATAACTGGCCTTGGGCGCCTGGGCTGCCGTACCGAGGTCAACCACGGCGACGCCGCCGGGCACCGGTTTGTTCAGCAGCCGGGTGATGTAGCTGTCGGCGTGGGCGTGACAGGCCAGGCCCAGAAGCAGCAGGGCAGCAAGAAAACGTGGCATGGTCAAATCCTTTGCAAGTCAGTCCAGTAGCGAGAGGGTCACGGGCGTCAGGTGATTGTCCTCGACGCGCACCTGCAACTCGCCCTCGGCCAGTTTCGCTTTCAGTCGTTGGCCGGGGCGCGTCTGTTCGGCGTTGCGAATCGCCTGGCCGCGTTCGTCCAGCAGGATGCTGTAGCCACGGCCGAGGGTTGCCAGTGGGCTGACCACGTGCAGTGTCTGCATCTGGCTTTGCAGTTGCAGGCGGCGGGCCTTCAGGCCTTCGCGCATCGCCCGGGGCAGGCGCTCGGCGAGGCTGTCCAGGCGCTGGCGCAACAGGGCCAGTTGGCGGCCCGGGTGTTGGCCCGAGAGGCGGGTTTCCAGGCGCAGGAGTTTTTGTCGACGGTTATCGAGTTGGCGCTCGAAGGCCCGGCGCATGCGCATATCCAGGTCATCCAGGCGCTGCGCTTGTTGGCGCAGGCGTTCTCCGGGATGGCGCAGGCGTCGGGCCAGGCCATCCAGGCGCAGGCGCTCGCGCGCCAGCCGGTCACGCATGCGCATCAGCAGGCGGCGCTGCAGGCTTTCGACTCGGCGTTGCAGGTCGCTGGAGTCGGGGGCCAGCAGTTCGGCGGCGGCCGAAGGCGTTGGCGCGCGGACATCGGCGACGAAATCGCTGATGGATACATCGGTTTCATGGCCGATGGCGCTGACAATCGGCGTCACGCAGGCATCCACGGCGCGGGCGACCGCTTCTTCGTTGAAGCACCAGAGGTCTTCCAGCGAGCCGCCGCCGCGGGCCAGGATCAGGGCGTCGAAACCCTTGGCATCGGCGATCTTCAGCGCGCGGACGATCTGCGCGGTGGCATCGCGGCCCTGGACCGCCGTGGGAATCAGGGTCAGTTCGACCTGCGGAGAGCGCCGACGGAACACGCTGATGATGTCGCGGATCACCGCCCCGGTCGGCGAACTGACGATACCGATCCGTTGCGGATGCGCCGGCAACGGCACCTTGCGTTCGGCGCTGAACAGGCCTTCGGCGCCGAGCTTTTCCTTCAGCGCCTCGAAGGCCAGGCGCAGGGCGCCATCGCCGGCCGGTTCGACCGTGTCGAGAATCAGTTGGTAGTCGCCACGGCCTTCGAACAGCGAGACCTTGCCGCGCACCTTGACCGCCAGGCCATCCTTCAAGGCCTGGCGTATGCGGGCGGCGTTCTGCCTGAACAGCGCGCAGCGAACCTGGGCGCCGCTGTCCTTGAGGGTGAAATAGACATGGCCGGAGGCCGGGCGGGCGAGGTTGGAGATTTCGCCTTCGACCCAGATATTGCTGAACACGTCCTCCAGCAACACCCGCGCGCGGCCGTTGAGCTGGCTGACAGTAAGAACCTCGCGGTCGAGGCCCAGGCGTGAAAAGGGGTCTTTGATCATGGTGGGCATGATAAAGGCATTTGGTTGCCGACCACCATGTCTATGGTGGGATATCGCCAGCGCCTGGCGGATCAGATTTGCAGGTACTCCTGAAAACGCTCGACGAACTGTGCCACCAACGGTGTCGGCTCCTGGCGGCAGGCCAGGGCCAGGGTGCTGTGGCAGTCCGGGTCCTTGAGCGGCAGGAAGTGGAGGTTGCTCGGGGCGATGTCCCGCATCGACTCGGGTAAGAGGGCGATACCGAATCCGGCCTGGATCAACTGCAACTGGGTAGTCTTGCGTGACACCACCCGCGCCGCCTTTGGAAAGAAACCCTGGCGCATGCACAGTTCGGCCGAGAGATAGCTCAAGCCGCCCCGTTGTGGGTGGGGAATCGAGATGAAGGCTTCGTCCTTGAGTCGCGCCAGGTCGACGCCTTCGGTCGACCCTGCCAGGGCATGGTTCGGTGGTACGGCGAGCAGCAGGCGCTCGCTGAACAACGGCAGGATCTGCACGCCCTCGCGCTGGCGCAGCACCGGCAGGCGCAACAGGCCCACATCCAGCCGGCCCTCGGCCAGTTCCTCAAGCTGGGCCTCCGAGGACAACTTGGCGATGTCCATCGACGCCCCCGGCGTCTGCTCCAGATAGTGAGCGATCGCCCGCAACAGCCTCCCGCTCATCGGCACGGTGCTGGAGTGGCTCAGGCGCAATGTGCCCGATTGGCCATGGCCGACCCGGGTCGCCAGTTCGCTGGCCTTGTTCAGCTCGTTCAGCAGGTTCCTCGCCCGTGGATAAAAGGCCTCTCCGGCGGCGGTCAGCCTTGGCTGGCGCGCCGTGCGTTCGAACAGCGGTGTCTGCAGGTGACGTTCCAGTTCCTTTATCTGCCGGCTCAAGGCCGACTGGGCGATGAACAGGCGCTCGGCGGCGGCACTGAAACTGCCGGCGTCGGCGATTTCGACGAAATAACGCAACTGGCGGGTGGAAATCACAAGTCATGCCTTTTCGAGATGAGTGACGGGCTTTGAACATATTAGTCGCAAGGCTCGCCAGTGGCTAAAGTCAAGCGAACCCATTGTGGAAGTCGTGTGTCATGAGTCTTGTCGCGTTGTTGAACCAGTGGCCGTTCAGTGCCTCCGACTGGCTGGTGGTGGAGCTGGGTGTGGCCCTGGCCTATATCGTCTTTGGCGTGGCCGGTTTCGGCACGGCGCTGGTGGCCGGGCCGATCCTGATCCTGTTCATGCCGCTGTCGAAGATCGTGCCGTTGCTGGTGCTGCTGGATTTTGTCGCGGCCTTCGGCAACCTGTTGCCGTCGCGCAGGGATGTCGCCCGCGCGGAACTGCTGCGGCTGCTGCCCTGCATGGCGGTGGGCTGTACGCTGGGCGTAGTGTTCCTGCTCAATCTCAAATCCGACATCCTGCTATTGCTGATGGGCCTGTTCATCAGCGCCTATGCCCTCTATAGCCTGCTGATCAGGGTTCGGCCGGCGCAGTTGAAGGCCGGTTGGGCGGTGCCCATGGGCACGGTGGGCGGGCTGTTCGGGGCGCTGTTCGGCAGTGGCGGCTTTCTCTATGCGATCTACCTCAACAGCCGGTTGCCCAAGGACGCGGCCCGAGCCACGCAAAGTGCGCTGATCAGTTGCAGCACGGTGGTACGGCTGTCGCTGTTCGTCATCGCCGGGGTCTACGCGGAGCTACCCTTATTACTGTTGGCGCTGTGCCTGCTGCCAGCGATGGCGTTGGGGCTGTGGATCGGTCGTCGGCTGACGGCGAGATTGTCCCGTGAAGCCTTCGTGCGCCTGGTGACCTGGTTGGTGCTGGCCAGCGGGATTGCCCTGATCAGCCGGTACTTCAGCACTTGACCTGATGGAGCAGGGGATTAAGCTGCTGCGCCGGATTGCCGAAAAAGCTTCGCGATCCTGTGGGGCGCGGGCTTGCCCGCGAAGCTTTTCAGCACAGCGCTGTGCTCTCTCGGCGTTCCAGTCCGTAGCCATGAAGTCCCGAAGCATGAACACCCAAAGCATCATCGTCCCGAAAATCTCCACCCTGCCGGTCCATGAACCCCGTGCCCGGGCGATCCTGCGCTGGCTGGTGCGCAAGAACATCGTCGAGGAGCAACTGAGCACCTGCGGTCGCACCGGCAACCGCATGGCCCATGCCATCGCTCCGGGGGCGGCGAATGTGGTTCTGCGGCCGGAAGCGCTGCCGTTCGGCGAGCCGATCAACGGCCTGGAGATCGTCACCAAGCGCTGCATCTACACCCCGTCCAAGGGCTTTGTCGAGGAAGCCGGTTGCGCCGAATGCCGCCGGGAAGTCGGCGAGGCGCTGTTCGACAGCCTGGAAGACTGGATGCCGGGGCGCACCGAGAATTTCATCTGCCCATTGTGCGGGCATGAGGATGACATCAACGGTTTCCTGTTCCTTCAGTCCTGCGCGTTTTCCAACCTCGGTTTTATCTTCAATAACTGGCTCGAAGCCGGCTTCAGGCAGGAGTTTCTCGACGAATTTGCCGATTGGCTGGATCAGCCCGTCGCCTGGGTTCAGGTCGAGCTGTAAATAGGCCAAGGTTTACATTGAGCCGCAGGCCTTGTATCAGTATAATGGCGCGCTTCCATTTTCCCGCCCGGGAGCCCCCGCGATGCTGCGTATCAGCCAAGAAGCCCTGACTTTCGACGACATTCTCCTTGTGCCCGGTTATTCCGAGGTACTGCCCAACGAAGTCAGTCTCAAAACCCGTCTTACCCGTGGCATCGAGCTGAATATTCCGCTGGTTTCCGCTGCCATGGATACCGTCACCGAAGCCCGTCTGGCGATTGCCATGGCGCAGGAAGGTGGGATCGGCATCATCCACAAGAACATGACCATCGAGCAGCAGGCTGCCGAAGTGCGCAAGGTCAAGAAGTTCGAAGCCGGTGTGGTCAAGGACCCGATCACCATCGAGGCCGACGCCTCGGTTCGTGACCTGCTCGAACTGACCCGTATGCACAACATCTCCGGTGTACCGGTGCTGCACGATGGCGACCTGGTGGGCATCGTCACCTCCCGTGACGTGCGTTTCGAAACCCGCCTGGATGTCCCGGTCCGCGAAGTGATGACCCCCAAAGAGCGTCTGGTCACCGTTCGCGAAGGCGCCGACAAGCACGAAGTCCGCGCGCTGCTGCACAAGTTCCGCCTGGAAAAAGTCCTGATCGTCGACGACAAGTTCGCCCTCAAGGGCATGATGACCGTCAAGGACATCGAAAAATCCAGGGCCTACCCGCTGGCCAGCAAGGACGACCAGGGTCGTCTGCGCGTCGGTGCCGCGGTCGGCACGGGTAAGGACACTGGCGATCGCGTCACTGCGCTGGTCAATGCCGGCGTCGACGTCGTGGTGGTCGACACCGCCCACGGTCACTCCAAGGGTGTGATCGACCGTGTACGCTGGGTCAAGGAAACCTTCCCGCAAGTGCAGGTGATCGGCGGCAACATCGCCACCGGCGCTGCGGCCAAGGCTTTGGCTGAAGCGGGCGCGGATGCAGTCAAGGTCGGTATCGGCCCTGGCTCCATCTGCACCACCCGTATCGTTGCCGGTGTCGGTGTGCCGCAGATCAGCGCCATCGCCAACGTCGCCGCCGCCCTTGAAGGCACTGGCGTACCGTTGATCGCCGACGGCGGCATCCGTTTCTCCGGTGACCTGTCCAAGGCCATCGTGGCCGGTGCCTCCTGCGTGATGATGGGCTCGATGTTCGCCGGTACCGAAGAAGCGCCGGGCGAAGTCGAACTGTTCCAGGGCCGTTCCTACAAGGCCTACCGCGGTATGGGCTCGCTGGGTGCGATGGCGCAGTCCCAGGGTTCCTCCGACCGCTACTTCCAGGACTCCTCCGCAGGTGCCGAGAAGCTGGTACCGGAAGGCATCGAAGGTCGCGTACCGTACAAGGGCAGCCTGACCGCCATCGTTCACCAACTGATGGGCGGCCTGCGTTCCTCGATGGGGTACACCGGCAGTGCCAACATCGAAGAAATGCGCACCAAGCCTGAGTTCGTGCGTATCACCGGTGCCGGCATGGCCGAATCTCACGTTCACGACGTGCAGATCACCAAGGAAGCTCCAAACTATCGCGTAGGTTGATAGTGATCGCCTCCTGGCGCTGGTCGGGAGGCGATTGACGAATTTGAACCGGGGCTGTTGATGACAGCCCCGTGTTGTTTCTGATTTCACAGACGAGAATGAGCCATGGCCCTCGACATTCACGCCCACCGCATCCTGATCCTCGACTTCGGTTCCCAGTACACCCAACTGATCGCCCGCCGCGTGCGTGAGATCGGCGTGTACTGCGAACTGCATCCGTTCGACATGGACGACGAAGCGATTCGCGAATTCGCTCCCAAAGGCGTGATCCTCGCCGGCGGCCCCGAGTCGGTACATGAAGCCAACAGCCCACGCTGCCCGCAGGCGGTGTTTGACCTGGGCGTACCGGTCTTCGGTATCTGCTATGGCATGCAGACCATGGCCGAACAGATGGGCGGCAAGGTCGAAGGTTCCGAGCTGCGTGAATTCGGTTATGCCCGTGTCGATGTGGTCGGCAAGAGCCGTCTGCTCGATGGCATCGAAGACCACGTCGATGCCGACGGCCTGTTCGGTCTCGATGTGTGGATGAGCCACGGTGACAAGGTCACCCGCATGCCGGAAGACTTCCACATCCTGGCCAGCACCCCGAGCTGCCCGATTGCCGGCATGTTCAACGACGACCTGCGTTACTACGGCGTGCAGTTCCACCCGGAAGTGACCCACACCAAGCAGGGCGGACGCATCCTGTCGCGCTTCATTCTCGACATCTGTGGCTGCGAAGCGTTGTGGACGCCGTCGAAAATTGCCGAAGACGCGATTGCCCAGATCCGTGCGCAGGTCGGTACCGACAACGTGCTGCTGGGTCTGTCCGGCGGTGTCGACTCCTCGGTGGTCGCAGCGCTGCTGCACAAGGCCATCGGCGATCAACTGACCTGCGTCTTCGTTGACAACGGCCTGCTCCGCCTGCACGAAGGTGAGCAGGTAATGGCCATGTTCGCCGAGAACATGGGCGTCAAGGTGATCCGTGCCAACGCCGAAGAGCAGTTCCTGAGCAACCTGGCCGGCGAAGCCGACCCGGAGAAGAAGCGCAAGATCATCGGCCGTACTTTCATCGACGTGTTCGATGCCGAATCCTGCAAGCTGAACAACATCAAGTACCTGGCCCAGGGCACCATCTATCCGGACGTGATCGAGTCGGCTGGCGCGAAAAGCGGCAAGGCCCACGTGATCAAGTCTCACCACAACGTTGGTGGCTTGCCGGAAGAGATGAACCTCAAGCTGGTCGAGCCGCTGCGCGAGCTGTTCAAGGACGAGGTTCGTCGCCTTGGCCTGGAACTCGGCCTGCCGTACGACATGGTCTACCGTCACCCGTTCCCGGGCCCGGGCCTGGGCGTGCGGATCCTGGGCGAAGTGAAGAAGGAATACGCCGACCTGCTGCGTCGCGCCGACCATATCTTCATCGAGGAACTGCGCAAGGCCGACTGGTACCACAAGGTCAGCCAGGCCTTCGTGGTGTTCCAGCCGGTGAAATCGGTGGGCGTGGTCGGTGACGGCCGTCGTTACGCCTGGGTCGTGGCCCTGCGTGCCGTAGAAACCATCGACTTCATGACCGCGCGTTGGGCACACCTGCCTTACGAACTGCTGGAAACCGTCAGTGGCCGGATCATCAACGAGATCGAGGGTATTTCCCGCGTAACCTACGACGTGTCGAGCAAGCCGCCGGCGACTATTGAGTGGGAATGATCCCAGCCTGATATAAGCGAAAAACGCTAAAGCAATGGCGGTCGATGCCTTGGTGTCGACCGCCATTGTCGTTTTTGGCTATAGAAAAATTCGCAGCCCATCAAGTCTCTATATTCAATAATGGATAGTGTTATAACATTTCTTCGGTTGTTCCAGCGGAGCGAAAGCGATGTTGAGGTTACTGGGCATACTTTCCATTTTCGCTGTTTTGTCAGGCTGCGCCAGTTATGGCACCCGCGCAGTTGGAGTGTCTGACCAGACCGAGCCCTCCAGCGGGACCGTCACGTTCAGTTCGGGGTTGTCTATTCCGGTAATGACCAAGGTCGTGGCCGGGAACCGATTTTTCTATGTTCGCCTACGGATAGGTGATGGGCCTGAAACCAATGTCATTCTTGATACGGGTTCCAATGGTTTACGGGCTGTTTCTGCTGTCGTCCCCCACTCGAACACTTCCGGCAGAAAGCTGGTTTACAGTTTTGAGAGCGGCAGCGAATTGCAGGGCACCCTGGCAAACGAAAGCCTCAGTGCAGGTGGCCGCTCACTGGGAACGGTCCCTGTGCAGGTGGTCAATACATTGCTCTGTACCAAGAACACGCCGAACTGTCCTGTTGCCCAACTCGACCCTGCAACGCCTTTTGTAAAAGGTGTGGATGGCCGCAGCAGCGAGGAGTTTGGTGCAATCATGGGGATTCGGCTGTTTGATCAAGCGGGTAAATGGGTACCCAATCCGCTTGTTGCTGCTGGGTTTGAACGCTGGGTGGTGCAACTCCCTATTGCGGATGATCAGCCTGGCGCGTTGACCCTCGATCCCTCGATGGCCGAGTTGAAAGGTTTTACTCGTCTGAAAGTGGACAAGAATGGCACCGTGGCCGGCTGTCTTAATGTGCGGGGTGGTGCCGAGGTCGCGTGTTCTTCGACCGTTCTCGACAGCGGTGATCCTCATGTTTTTGTGTTCTCGCGTGATGTCGAGCAGCGTGTGTTCACCTCGGGAAAAGCGATGGCACTGGTTCTGTCCGACACAGGCAGTACAGATTCGAAAGTGATATTTAAATTCCTTTCTGAAAAGGTTGGCGCGAAAGGCGGACATGACGTGTTGCTTTATAGACCGGAGGTCGTTTCTACTCGTCCGCTCAAAGCGGCGGAGGCAAAGCCTTATATTAATTCGGGGTACTTGCCCTTTATGCATTACAACTTTCTTTTCGATAATGAAGAGCGGGTTATCGGTCTGCAGAGCCGAACGGGTATCTCTACCAGGCCTTAAACTGTTGGCGCGCATGTGTCCATATCGGTGGCAATAATCCTCGCCTGATCGTTGTCGCCGAACCGTGGACGCGGCGTGCGTTGGTCTTGTGAGAATGCGGTACTCAACCGTAAGTCGGCAGCACGCTGATGCCATGTTGTTTTCAGTTTTTTAAGTAGGAAAAGTTACCACTGTTATTCTCCGAAATACCCCGAAAATACATTGATCCCTCCAGCTTCTTTCCTCTTCCTACACTCACGAAGCCCGCGCGGGTTGACGCGCTGGCTGCGTCATTTTTTGTCGATAAGCTGGATCAGTTGTCAATTGACAACCTTACCTGCGAGAGAGAGACTGGAGGCTATGGATGGCTAGAACAAGGCACCCGATCAAGGCGATCAAGGCGATCAAGGCGATCGAGGAGGCTCTGCAGCACGCGGAGGAACAAGGGTGGCGAATCAGTGTGGGGGGCTCACATGTCTGGGGAAAGATGTATTGCCCACTCAACAGCCAGCAGTTTCGATGCCAGGATCACTGCATCAGTAGTGTTTTCTGTACTCCGCGTAATGCCTTCAGCCATGCCCGCAGGTTGCGTCAGGTGGTGGATGGTTGTGTCATGAACCGTGTTGCTGGCGTTCCCCTGGCCGCATCACCCAAGGAGTAGCACCGTGGAATATGAATTCACGCTGAGATACCAGCTTTCGGAACACAACAATGACCAGGATGCACTGATCGAGCGCCTGTACGAATGGGGTTGTGATGATTCGCTGATCGGCAGCGGAGTCCCGGGGCGGTTGGCCCTGGCGTTTTCCCGGGACGCCGCAAGCGCCGTCCAGGCGCTGCTCAGTGCCTTGCAGGACGTCAAGCGGGCCATTCCCGATGCGCGGCTGATCGAAGTGGTGCCTGACCTGGTCGGGCTCACTGACATTGCCGAGATCGCCGGGGTGTCCCGGCAGAACATCCGCAAGCTCATGCTCAACCATTCGAGCACCTTCCCGCTGGCGGTCCACGAAGGCAGTCCATCGGTCTGGCATCTGGCGCAGGTACTGGAGTGGCTGGATGGCCGGGGTTATGAACTGCAACCCAGGCTGCTGGAGACTGCACGCGCCGCCCAGCAGGTGAACCTCACCAAGGCCGCCAGCAAGCTCGGCACGGTGAGCCCCGAGTTGCTGGCCCTTGTGTTGTGAATGATGGGTTGGCAGCGCCTCAGCGTCGCGCCACATCGGAAAAGTAGAACTTGTCCAACGTATGCCGCGATTCGGTGTACTCGAACTGCCGGCCATCCTGCAGGAAGGTCTGGTTCTTCACCACGATCACGTGACTGGCACCGTCCAGATCCAGATGTTCCTGGTCATCCTTGCCACATCGCATTGCCTCGATGGTGCGCTGGGCGAAGCTGATGTTCAGTTGCAGGGTCTGCTCGATATAGGCGTAGATCGAATGCTCGGCGATCTCGCGGGTCAGGCCGGGGATCAGGTCGACGAGGAAGTGGTTGATGTCGAGGATGATCCGCTTGCCATCGAGCCGCCGTACCCGCTTGATGCAGATCACCCGGCTGCCTGGCTCGCCCAGTAGACGCTCCTGCAGGCCACCTTCCAAGGGAATGTCACTGAACTCCACGACTTCCGTGCCGGTGCTGCCGCCCATGCTCGAATGGGCTTCCTGGAAACTGACGATGCCGCCGAGTTGGAATTCGATCGGGCTGCGGGACAGCACGAACGTCCCCTTGCCGTGGATCTTCTGGGCGAAACCCCGTTCCTGCAACTGCTCGATGGCCTTGCGTACGGTGCCGCGGCTGGCCTGGTAGCGGTCCATCAACTCGGTTTCGGAGGGGAGTCGTGCACCTTTTTCCAATTGCTCGGTGGTGATGCTGGCAAGCAGATCGCTATAGATCTGGTTGTATTTGCTCATGGTGTTCGCTCTGGATCGGAGTTCGTCCGCTAACAGCGTAGCGAACGGGGGAGCCCAAGGGATGGAACCTTAAGGGCAGGTCGAGGCTTTGTCTATTTGTCGAATCTTTTAACAATATATCGCAGACTCGTCTGTACGAGTTGTTGCCTTAACTCGTACAGACGAGTATTTTCTGTCCTGTGCTGCGACAACCTCCAATAACAATCAGCGCGGAAGAGAAACCATGAGCCACGACTATCCGAATATCGCCCGCGAGCTGCTGCAGAGCCTCGGCGGTGCCGACAACCTCGAACAGGCCGCCCACTGTGTCACCCGTTTGCGGCTGGCGCTCAAGGACCCGAACAAGGTCGACAAGAGCGCCCTGTCGGCGATCGATCTGGTCAAGGGCTCATTCTTCACCGGCGGCCTGTTCCAGATCGTCATCGGCCCAGGCGAGGTGGAAAGGGTTTACGCCGCGCTGCGTGAGGTCACCGGTCTGGCGGCGTCGACCATCGCCGACGTGAAGCAGGCCGGGGTCGACAAGAGCAACGCTTTGCAACGCCTGGTGCGGGTGTTCTCCGATGTGTTCATGCCGATCCTGCCGGCGCTGATCATCGCCGGCCTGCTGATGGGGGTGAACAACCTCATGGGCGCCAGTGGCATGTTCATCGAGGGCAAGACGCTGCTTGAGGCCTACCCGTCGCTGGAGGGGCTGTGGAGCCTGATCAACCTCATGGCCAACACCGCCTTCGTGTTCCTGCCGGCGCTGGTCGGCTGGTCGGCAGCCAAGCGTTTCGGCGGCAGTGAGATCCTCGGTATCGTGCTCGGCCTGATGCTGGTCCACCCTGATCTGCTCAACGCCTGGAACTACGGCAAGGCGGTCGCCGGCCTCGACGGCCAGAGCCTGCCGTACTTCGATATCTTCGGCTGGTTCCGGATCGAGAAGGTCGGCTACCAGGGGCAGATCCTGCCGATTCTCATGGCTGCGTACGTCATGAGCGTGATCGAGAAATGGCTGCGGGCACGGGTACCGAATGCCATTCAACTGCTGGTGGTACCGATCACCACCATTGTCGTCACTGGCGTCCTGGCCCTGGCGATCATCGGTCCGGTGACCCGTCACCTGGGTATTCTGATCACTGAAGGCATGGTCTGGCTGTTCGATGTGGCCCCGGCGCTGGGTGGTGCGGTGTTCGGCCTGTTGTATGCGCCGCTGGTGATCACGGGCATGCATCACATGTTTCTTGCGGTGGACCTGCAACTGATCTCCGGTCATGGCGGTACCTTCATCTGGCCAATGATCGTGATGTCCAACCTGGCACAGGGCAGCGCGGCCCTCGCGGTGTTCTACATGAGCCGCAATGCACGAGATCGCAGCATGGCCTCGACCTCGGCGATTTCCGCCTACTTCGGCATCACGGAGCCGGCGATGTTTGGCGTCAACCTGCGCTACAAATTCCCCTTCTATGCCGCATTGGCCGGCTCGGCGATCGCCTGCGTGTTCCTGTCTCTGAACAAGGTCCTGGCCTCGGCCATCGGGGTTGGTGGCTTGCCGGGATTCATCTCGATCGTCCCGCACTCCATCACGGTATTCATCGTCGGCATGGCTGTCGCGATGCTCGTGCCCTTTGCGCTCACCTGTGCGTTGAGCCTGAAAATCGTGCGGCCAGGCTATCGCGTCGCCTGATACCCACTCTACCGACGACAAGGGAATCTCCATGCAAGACTGGCAACGTTCGGTGATCTACCAGATCTACCCGAAGAGCTTTCACAGCCATGCAGGTTTGGCGACTGGCGATCTGTTGGGGGTGGTCGACAAACTCGACTACCTGCGGTGGCTGGGTGTCGACTGCCTGTGGCTCACGCCGTTCCTGCGCTCGCCGCAGCGCGATAATGGTTATGACATCAGCGATTACTATGCCGTAGACCCGATCTACGGGACCATGGCCGATTGCGAGTTGCTTATAGCCGAGGCCGGCCAGCGCGGGATCCGGCTGATGCTCGACATCGTGGTCAACCACACCTCCATCGAGCATGCCTGGTTCCAGCAGGCCCGCAGCAGCCTGGACAACCCGTATCGCGACTTCTACATCTGGCGCGACCAGCCGAACAACTGGCAATCGAAGTTCGGTGGCAATGCCTGGGAGTACGAGGCACAAACCGGCCAGTACTACCTGCACCTGTTCGATCACACCCAGGCTGACCTGAACTGGGACAATCCCAGGGTGCGCGAAGAGGTCTTCAGGATGATGCGCTTCTGGCGCGACAAGGGTGTGGGCGGTTTCCGCCTGGACGTGATCAACCTGATCTCCAAGCCAGCGGACTTTCCCGAAGATGCCTCCGATGGGCGGCGCTTCTATACCGATGGGCCGAACGTTCACCGGTATCTGCAGCAAATGCACCGGGAAGTGTTTGCCGGCCATGACCTGATCAATGTCGGCGAAATGTCCTCCACCAGCCTGGAGCACTGCATCCGCTACTCGCGACCGGAGTCGCAAGAGTTGTCGATGACCTTCAACTTCCATCACCTGAAGGTCGATTACCCGAACATGGAAAAGTGGGTGCGGGCCGATTTCGACTTTCTCGAACTCAAGCGCATCCTCTCCGATTGGCAACTGGGCATGCAGGCTGGTGGCGGTTGGAACGCCTTGTTCTGGTGTAACCACGACCAGCCGCGAGTGGTCTCTCGCTTTGGCGACGACGGCGAGTATCGCGTGCGTTCGGCCAAGATGCTTGCCACCGCGCTGCACTTTCTCCAGGGCACGCCCTACATCTATCAGGGCGAAGAACTGGGCATGACCAACCCGGGTTTCGAACACATCGACCAGTACCGCGACGTCGAGACCCTGAATATTCATCGCATCCAGCGCGAGGCTGGCCAATCGCCGGAGCAGAGCATGGCGGCGATCATGCAGAAGTCCCGTGATAACGCTCGTACGCCGATGCAATGGAATGCCGGTCCGAATGCCGGCTTCAGTACGGCGCAGCCGTGGATCGGCGTGCCCTCGAATGCAGCCTGGATCAATGTCGAGCAGCAGCTTGAGGATCCGGATTCGGTGCTGCATCACTACCGCCGCCTGGTGGCGTTGCGGCGCAGCGAGGCACTGATGGTCGAAGGCGTCTACCGCCAACTGCTACCTGAGCATCCGCAGGTCTGGGCCTATGTGCGCGAAGGCCGGTGCGAGCGTCTGCTGGTGGTCAACAACTTCTACGCCGACAGCTGCGAGATCGTTCTGCCGACGGGAATTTTCGGGGCAGGGCAGCAGCGCCTGTTGATCGGCAACTACGCGGATTGTCCGGTCCGCGGGCGGGAAATGTTCCTGCGGCCCTATGAGTCTTTTGCGTTGTATCTGTCAGAAAAATAGGAAACGTCGTTCATCAACTGCAGTTTTCAGTAGGTCGTATCGCGGCAGGTCGCACCCGACAATCGAGCACGGATCACAATAAAAACAATGGGAACGGGGGATTCATGAAAACAATAATAAATAGAGGTCTGTTGGTGTCCTGTGTCTGTCTCGGGCTGCCGTTTCCGGCTCAAGCCCTGGAGTTCGCCGGATACCTGCGCAGCGGGATTGGCGGCTCGACCAGTGGCGGCCAGCAAAGCTGTTTCCAGTTGCCGGGGGCACCCTCCAAGTACCGCCTGGGCAACGAATGCGAACAGTATGCCGAACTGGAACTGCGTCAGGACCTGCTGACCCTTGATGACGGCTCGGTATTGAGTGTCGACGCCATGGCCTCGCTGTACAACCGTTATGGCCGCAACCTGAGCTTCGATGGCGAGAACGGCTCGGCACGTATGCCGCAGATGTATGCCCAGTGGTCCAATCTGCCGTCGCTCAATGGCGGCTCGTTGTGGGCCGGGCGGCGCTACTACAAACGCAACGACATCCATATTTCCGACTTCTACTACTGGAACCAGAGCGCCACCGGTGGCGGCATCGAGGATGTGCGGATCGGCGATCTCAAGTACAGCTATGCCTTCTCGCGCAAGGACAACCTGTACCAGAAGGACTACCTCAATCGCCATGACTTCAACGTCGCGGGTTTCAAGAGCAATCTCGATGGCGAGCTGGAGTTCGGTTTCAGCTACATCGATGCGCCTCGGCGCAGCGATACCCACCAGGGCTGGGCGGTCACCGCGCAACACGTGCAGGCGAATTTCCTGGGTGGCAAGAACAAGTTCGCCCTGCAATACGGTGAGGGGCCGGGGACCGGCCTGGGTTATACCGGCGACCCACGGCTGGACACCAGCAGCAAGAGCTACCGGGCGGTGGAGTTCTTCGACTGGCAACTGACGCCGCGTTTTGGCGGTCAGGTCGAGGCGGTGTACCAGAAGGACATCCGTCCCGACGGCCAGGATCAGAACTGGATTTCCCTGGGAATACGTCCGGCCTATGCGCTCACCGAGCAGTTCAAGCTGGTCACCGAGCTGGGGCACGATCAGATCGAGGCGCCAGGCGGTACCCGCAAGCTCAGCAAGTTCACCTTCGCGCCCACCTGGTCGCCCAAGGGCCCGGATTTCTGGGCACGCCCCGAGGTTCGCCTCTACTACACCTACGCCCGTTGGAACGAAGCGGCAAGACGCGCCGCCAACGAGCTTGCGGCCGGTTCCGCACTGTCCGACAGCGGGGCATTCGGCAATGCGCTGCACGGCTCCAACGTCGGTGTGCAGGTCGAGTACTGGTGGAAGTAAGTCCATGCCGTGGGGGCGAGCGTCTCCTTGGCACGTCTGAGAATAACGATAAAAGGTGATGTCATGACCACAACCCCTTCCCTGGAGCTGCTTGCACCGCTGTCCGGGGTGCTGATGCGACTGGACCAGGTGCCTGATCCGGTATTCTCCGGCCGGCTGATCGGCGATGGTGTGTGCATTGATCCGACGTCCAGTGTGCTCTGTGCGCCCCTGGCCGGGGTGGTCAGCAATCTCCAGGACAGCGGGCACGCCATCAGCATTACCGACGAGCGCGGCGTGCAGGTGTTGATGCATATTGGCCTGGACACCGTGAATCTGGCGGGCAAGGGTTTTACTGCCAAGGTTGCTCAAGGCGAGCGGGTCGAGACGGGACAGGCCCTGATCGAATTCGATGCCGACTACCTGGCATTGCATGCCCGCAGCCTGTTGACGCTGGTGCTGGTGGTCAGTGGCGAACCCTTCACGCTGGCGGACACGCTGCAGGATACGGTCGACAATGGTCAGCCGCTGCTGCACCTGGGGCTATCGGCGCCCACTGACGAACCGTTGCCGCAGGAGCAGGGCGAGGCGCTGTTTTCCAGGGTGCTGATCCTGCTCAATGCCAATGGCCTGCATGCCCGCCCGGCAGCGGTGTTGGCGCAGGCCGCGAAAGGTTTTCGCGCCAGTATTCAGTTGCACAAGGGGCCGACCAGCGCCAATGCAAAGTCGCTGGTGGCGATCATGGCCTTGCAGACCGCCCTGGGTGATGCCTTGCAGATCAGTGCGGTGGGTGAGGACGCACAGGCCGCTATCGATGCGTTGGTGCCGCTGATTGTCGACGGTTGCGGCGAAACCATCACGGCCGACACGGTCCTGGAAACCTTCAGTGCTCCCGAGGAGGCGGCTCTGACCTTGCTGCGGGGTGTCTGCGCTTCGCCGGGGGCGGCGTTCGGCCGTGTCGTGCAACTGTCCGAACCGCCGCTGAGTATTCAGGAAGCGGGGAATGGCGTGGCTCATGAGACTGCGCTTCTGGACCATGCGTTGGAACAGGCAACCCTGGCCTTGCAGGCGTTGCGCGACTGCGCGGTGGACAGTGCTCAGCTCGGCATCTTCCAGGCTCACCAGGAGTTGCTGGAAGACCCGGAACTGTTGGAGCGGGCCCGCTCGTTGCTGGCGCAGGGCAAGAGCGCGGCGTTTGCCTGGCGTACCGCCACCGATGAAACGGCGGACTTGTTCCGGCTGCTTGGCAATGACTTGCTCGTCGAGCGCGCCCTGGACCTGGTGGATGTCGGCCTGCGGGTGCTCAGGGTGATACTGGGTGTCGAGGAACGTGTAGCGGAACTGCCGGACGATAGCATCCTGATCGCCGACCAGCTCACCCCGTCACAGACCGCTGGCCTGGATACCCGTCGGGTACTGGGCTTCGCCACGGTCGGCGGGGGTGCCACCAGCCATGTCGCGATCCTCGCCCGGGCCTCCGGTCTGCCGGCGTTGTGTGGGCTGCCGGCGCAGGTGCTGGATGTCGCCAATGGCACCCAGGTATTGCTCGACGCCGATCTCGGACAGTTGCACCTCAAGCCCGAGGAGGCGGACGTCCAGCAACTGCTGGTCAAGCGTCAGCAGCAGCGTGAACGCCGTCAGCGCGACAGTGAGCTGTCCCATCAGCCAGCCTTCACTCGCGACGGTCGACAGATCGAGGTGACGGCCAATGTCGCCTCGCTGGAGGAGGTCGAACAGTCCCTGGCGCTTGGCGGCGAAGGCGTCGGTTTGTTGCGCTCGGAATTCCTCTATCTGGAGCGCAGCCACGCGCCGAGTGTCGAGGAGCAAGGGACGACCTACTCGGCGATTGCCCGGGCCCTGGGACCGGCGCGTAACCTGGTGGTGCGCACCCTCGACGTCGGGGGCGACAAACCCCTGGCCTATGTGCCGATGGAGAGTGAAGCCAACCCGTTTCTCGGCATGCGCGGCATTCGCTTGTGCCTGCAGCGCCCCGAGCTGCTGCGTCAGCAATTGCGGGCGATTCTCGCCTGTGCCGGGCATGCCCGGCTGCATATCATGTTGCCGATGATCACCCAGTTGGCCGAGTTGCGTCAGGCCCGTCTGCTGCTGGCCGAAGAGGCCCGAGCGTTGGGCATCGCCGAACCGCCGAAGCTGGGCATCATGATCGAGGTGCCTGCGGCGGCGCTGATGGCCGATCTGTTCGCCCCCGAGGTGGACTTCTTTTCCATCGGCACCAATGACCTGACCCAATACACCCTGGCGATGGACCGCGATCATCCGCAACTGGCCTGCCAGGCCGACAGCCTGCACCCGGCGGTGCTGCGGCTGGTCGCCGGTACCGTCAAGGCCGCCCATGCCCATGGCAAGTGGGTGGGCGTTTGTGGCGCACTGGCCTCCGAGGTGCTGGCGGTGCCGGCGCTGCTCGGACTGGGGGTAGATGAACTGTCGGTCAGCGTGCCGTTGATCCCGTCGATCAAGGCGGCGATACGTGAGGTCAGATTGCAAGAGTGCCAGGCGCTGGCGCAGCGAATTCTCGCTCAGGAAAGCGCGGAGCAGGTCCGCGAACTGCTGCGTCATCATCAACAATCGACGGCAGGTGTGCCGGTCCTGGAGCACTGAACATGTTCGAAACATTCACGCGGGCATTCTGGAAGGCGCTGACCCCGGACCTGGTCGCCGAGCCGCCGGTGGCCGTGACCAGGCCCGACGCGGCGCCGCCAACTGCGGCACTGGCTGAGCCGGTCCTGGCGGCGCTGGGTGGTCAGGACAATCTCAAGTCCCTTCAGCGAGTCGCGCTGACGCGCTGGCGAATCGAGCTGCACGATGCCCGGCAGATCGATCAGGCGGCGCTGCGTAGCGCGGGCGTACCGGGGGTAATGGCCTTGTCCGGTGGCGTGGTTCATCTATTGGTGGGGCTGGGTTGACGCTTGGGTCTTGCGGCTCATTGCCGCCCCGGCCTTACCGTTTCCCAACTGCGGGTGTATCGTATTCGCCTTTTGCGGGCCGTGGGCTTGCGGCTGATTCGGTGAGGTGGTTGGGTTCATGTCTTTTTCCCGTCGACAAATACTCGGTGGCCTGGTCGGCCTTGCGGGAGTGGGTGTAGGAGCCGGTGGGGCTTCGCGCTACTGGCTCGGGAAAATGGCCGATGCCGAGGCCGGGCATGACTATGAACTGATCGCCGCACCGCTGGACGTCGAGCTGGTAGCCGGACACCAGACCCCGGCCTGGGCCTTCGGGCCTACGGCACCGGGCACCGAACTGCGGGTGCGCCAGGGTGAATGGTTGCGGGTGCGGTTCATCAACCATCTGCCGGTGGCGACCACCATTCACTGGCACGGCATCCGCCTGCCACTGGAGATGGACGGCGTCCCGTACGTTTCGCAACTACCGGTGTTACCCGGCGAGTATTTCGACTACAAATTCCGCGTGCCGGATGCCGGCAGCTACTGGTACCACCCGCATGTCAGCAGTAGCGAGGAGTTGGGCCGTGGGCTGGTCGGGCCGCTGATCATCGAGGAGCGCGAACCCACCGGTTTTCGTTACGAGCGTACCGTCAGCCTGAAAAGCTGGCATGTCGACGAAGAGGGCGCCTTCGTGCCGTTCAGCATCCCCCGCGAGGCCGCTCGTGGCGGCACGGCGGGACGCCTGTCGACGATCAATGGTGTGCCGCAGGCCGTGGTCGACCTGCCGGCCGGGCAGATTACCCGCGTGCGTCTGCTCAATCTCGATAACACCGTGACCTACCGCATCAACATTCCTGATGCCGAGGCGCAGATCTATGCCCTGGACGGCAACCCCGTCGAACCTAGGCCCTTGGGCAAGGAATATTGGCTTGGTCCCGGTATGCGCATCTGCCTGGCGATCAAGGCACCGGCGGCGGGCGAAGAACTGGCCCTGCGCAACGGTCCGGTTCGGCTCGGCACTTTCCGCTCGGTGGCCAATACCGACGCGCCGAGCCCATGGCCGCCGGCGTTGCTGCCCAATCCGATTGCCGAGCCGGACCTGGCCAATGCCGAAAAGCTCAACTTCAATTTCGAATGGGTTGGCTCGGTTTCGGTGAACGTCGATAATGGCAAGCCGCCCAGCCTCTGGCAGATCAACGGCAAGGCCTGGGACATCACCGACAAGACCTGCGCCGATCGGCCCATCGCCAAGCTGGAGAAGGGCAAGAGCTACATTTTCGAACTGAAGAACATGACCCAGTACCAACATCCGATCCACTTGCACGGCATGAGTTTCAAGGTGCTTGCCTCGAACCGTCGGACGATCATCCCGTACTTTACCGACACCTTTCTGCTGGGCAAGAACGAACGCGCCCAGGTCGCCCTGGTGGCCGATAACCCGGGTGTGTGGATGTTCCATTGCCATGTGATCGATCATATGGAAACCGGCCTGATGGCCGCCATCGAGGTGGCGTGATGCGGCAGATTCGTCCCGCCGCGATCATCGATCGCAGCCGCGACCAGGACTTCATGCGCGAGGCATTGACGCTGGCGGCCCAGGGCGCAGCGCTGGGTGAAGTGCCGGTGGGCGCAGTGCTGGTCCAGGGCGGTGAGATCATTGGACGGGGCTTCAATTGTCCGATCAGCGGCAGCGACCCGAGCGCCCATGCCGAGATGGTCGCCATCCGTGCGGCGGCGCAGGCCGCGAGCAACTACCGGCTGCCGGGCAGCACGCTCTACGTGACCCTGGAACCGTGCAGCATGTGCGCCGGGCTGATTGTCCATTCGCGGATCGCCAGGGTGGTCTACGGTGCTCTGGAGCCCAAGGCCGGGGTGGTGCAGAGTCAGGGGCAGTTCTTCACCCAGGGCTTTCTCAACCACCGGGTGCTGTTCGAGGGTGGGGTGCTTGGCGAGGAGTGCGGGACCCTTCTCAGCGAATTCTTCAAGGCTCGTCGCAGCAAGGCCTGACTGGCCCTTGTGGCAACTGTGCTTGCGTGGCGAGCGGGCTCAGTTGCCTATGAGCCTGGTTGGCAGACAAGCCCATTTGTCACACAAACCAGCCGGCCACAGGCCTACTTGCGGGCGACGATCACCGCGCGCATCGGCGCCGGCAAGCCTTCGATGGTCTTGCTATGGTCGGTTGGATCAAGGAAGTCGCTCAAGGACTGGTACTTCATCCACTCGGTCCCGCGCTGTTCCTCGACGCTGGTGACGCTCACGTCCACGCAGCGCACCTCGCTGAACCCGGCCCGCCGCAACCAGCGTTCCAGTGCCGGGACCGACGGCAGGAACCAGACATTACGCATCTGCGCGTAGCGGTCCTCGGGCACCAGCACCTGGTTCACATCGCCACCAATCACCAGGGTCTCCAATACCAGTTCGCCACCTTTGACCAGGCAGTCCTTCAACGCCAGCAGGTGTTCGATGGGCGAACGCCGATGGTAGAACACCCCCATGGAAAACACCGTGTCGAAACCTTCCAGGTTGGCCGGCAGGTCCTCGAACGGGAACGGCAGGTGCCAGGCTGCGCTCTGCGCCAGGTAGCGCTGCACCGCCTGGAACTGACAGAAGAACAGCCAGTTCGGGTCGACGCCGATCACCGTGTCGGCACCGGCACCGAGCATGCGCCACATGTAGTAGCCGTTGCCGCAACCGACATCGAGGATACGCTTGCCCTTGAGGTCCAGATGCGGGGCGACCCGTGACCACTTCCAGTCCGAACGCCATTCGGTGTCGACATGCACCCCGAACAGGTCGAACGGTCCCTTGCGCCACGGGCTCAGCCCCATCAGTGCGCTGCGCACCTGGGCCCGGGTCGCGTCGTCACAGTCGCTGTCCAGGGTCAGGCCGTTCAACAGGTCGATTGTCGTCGGCGTCAATGGCGGCAGCGCATCGAGAGCACCCTGCCAGCGCTCCAGGTCGCCGTGGCCTTTTTCCAGCCGGGTATCGAGCCGGGCTTGCAGGCTGTTGGCCCATTCGGCCAGGGGAGTACGTGCCAGACGGCTGGCGAGGGGGGACAGATCAATCATGGCAGGGCAATCAACGAGGCAAAGTTAAGACACTGGAACCAGGGCACGACTTTCGAGAAACCCGCCGCCAGCAGGCGTTCGCGGTGTTCTTCGAGGCTGTCGGGTTTCATCACGTTTTCGATGGCACTGCGTTTCTGGGCGATCTCCAGTTCGCTGTAGCCGTTGGCACGCTTGAAGGCGATATGCAGGTCGGTGAGCAGTGTGTGTTCCTCGGCATCGTTGAAGCGCAGCTTCTCCGAGAGGATCAATGCACCACCGGGCAGCAGCGCCTGGCGGATGCGGCCGAGCAGTGCCAGGCGCTGTTCGGGCGCGATGAACTGCAGGGTGAAGTTCAGCGCCACCACCGAGGCCGGCTGGAACTCCAGGGCAAGGATATCGCCTTCGATCACCTCCACCGGCAACAATTCCTGGAACATCGAGTCCTGGCCGTTGAGGTATTGGCGGCAGCGCTCGACCATCGCCGCGGAGTTATCCACTGCGATCACCCTGCAGCCGTCGCTGCGCACATGCCGGCGTAGCGCCTGGGTCACCGCGCCGAGGGAGCTGCCCAGATCGTAGAGCACGCTGCCCGGCTGGGCGAACTCGGCAGCGAGCACACCGAGGTTCTCGACGATGGTCGGGTAACCGGGAACGGAACGCTTGATCATGTCCGGGAACACCCGCACCACATCTTCGTTGAAGGCGAAGTCCGGCACCTGGGCCAGGGGCTGGGCGAAAAGGCGATCGGGGTCTTTGCTCACGGCGATTCCGGCGACAATCGAAAAAGGGTCGGCATTTTAGCCAAGTTGGCGCCGGGATGCGCGGTTTGTCGGATAAAGCGCTGTGATGGGCATTGCTGCCTTGAATCAACCACGGCCTGTCAGTTCACCACGATAGGGCAGTCGAAACTTTCCGCTGGCGGGACTTCCGGTTCCCAGGGTTGCTGATAGGTCAGGCGCAGGCGGCCGGTGCCGCTGGCGAAGGCCTGGAAGCGCCAGGTCGATTGGCCGGCGGCGCCGATCACATCGCTGTTTTCCGGGGTGTGGTAGACCTCCGGGCCCAGGCTTTTCAGCACGCCGCCAGCGGAGTCCTGGATGGCCCAGCGATAACCTGTGGTGGGATTGCTCGGCAGGCTGAGGATCATGTTCTGCCCGGTCTTGAGCTGCATCGGGCATTCGCTCTGGTTTTCCAGGGTCACGTTCTGGCGCGGTTGCTGCACGCAGGCGGTGAGTAGCACAAGGCTTAACGGAAGCAACAAACGAGTCGCGGTCATAGTGTCTCCAATCATTACAGCGATGCTGGAGCATAACCCAAGAAGCGACGGATGCCATCGTGGCCAACGGCCTCGCCGCGGGCGAAGAACCCACGGCGAAACCGTTCGCTACCCTGGCGCAGGCGTCAGAACAGTACTTTTGCTACGTCGGCAAAACGCTTGGCGAAATGTACGGTCATGCCTTCCTTGAGGTAGTCCGGCAACTCCTCGAAGTGGCCCCGGTTGGCTTCCGGCAGGATCAGCTCATGGATCTTCTGCCGGCGTGCCGCGATGACTTTCTCGCGCACGCCACCGATGGGCAGCACATGCCCGGTCAGGGTCAGTTCGCCGGTCATGGCCACGCCTTTTTTCGGCGGCTGGTTGCGGGCCAGGGACAGCAGGGCGCTGGCCATGGTTACCCCGGCACTGGGGCCGTCCTTGGGCGTGGCACCTTCCGGCACATGCAGGTGGACGAAAGCCTCGTCGAAGAAGCGCGGATCACCACCGAACTGCTTGAGGTGCGAACCGACGTAGCTGTAGGCGATTTCCGCCGACTCTTTCATGACATCGCCCAATTGCCCGGTCAGCTTGAAGCCGCGATTGAGGGTATGGATGCGCGTCGCTTCGATCGGCAAGGTGGCACCGCCCATGCTGGTCCAGGCCAGGCCAGTGATCACACCGGTGCCACTGAGTACCTGTTCGTTGCGAAACACCGGCATGCCCAGTGAGGCTTCGAGGTCCTTGTGGCCGATCTTGATGACGCTGTCGCGCGCATCCAGCAGTTTGACCACCGACTTGCGCACCAGCTTGCCCAGCTGTTTTTCCAACTGACGCACACCGGCTTCGCGGGCGTAGCCCTCGATCACCGCGCGCAGGGCGCCATCGCTGATGGACAGGCTGCTTTTCGCCACGCCGGCCTTTTCCAGTTGCTTGGGCCACAGGTGGCGTTTGGCGATCGCCAGTTTTTCCTCGGTGATGTAACCCGACAGACGAATCACTTCCATGCGGTCGAGCAACGGCCCGGGTATCGAGTCCAGGGTGTTGGCGGTGCAGACGAACAGTACTTTCGACAGGTCCAGGCGCAGGTCCAGGTAATGATCGAGGAAGTCGACGTTCTGCTCCGGATCGAGGGTTTCCAGCAGAGCCGAGGCCGGGTCGCCCTGGTAACTCTGGCCCATCTTGTCGATCTCGTCGAGCATGATCACCGGGTTCATCACCTCGACGTCCTTCAACGCCTGCACCAGCTTGCCCGGCTGGGCGCCGATGTAGGTGCGCCGATGCCCCTTGATCTCTGCCTCGTCGCGCATGCCGCCGACGCTGAAACGGTAGAACGGCCGGCCGAGGGATTCGGCGATGGATTTGCCGACACTGGTCTTGCCCACGCCGGGCGGGCCCACCAGCAGCACGATGGAGCCGCTGATCTCGCCCTTGTAGGCGCCGACGGCGAGGAATTCGAGAATCCGCGACTTGATGTCATCCAGGCCGGCGTGATGCTGGTCCAACACCTTGCGCGCGTGCTTGAGGTCCAGTTTGTCTTCGCCGTACACGCCCCAGGGCACGGCGGTAGCCCACTCCAGGTAATTGCGGGTGACGGCGTATTCCGGCGAGCCGGTTTCGAGGATCGCCAGCTTGCCCATTTCCTCGGTGATGCGCTTTTGCGCATGGGCCGGCAGGGTCTTGCCTTCCAGGCGTTGCTTGAACTGTTCGATGTCGGCGCTGCGGTCGTCCTTGGTAAGGCCCAGTTCCTGCTGGATGACCTTGAGTTGTTCCTTGAGGAAGAACTCGCGCTGGTGCTCGCCGATCTTGCGGTTCACCTCGGCAGAGATTTCTTTCTGCAGGCGCGCGACCTCGACCTCCTTGCGCAGCATCGGCAGAACTTTCTCCATGCGCTTGAGCATCGGCACGCAGTCGAGGACTTCCTGCAACTCATTGCCGGTGGCCGAGGTGAGGGCGGCGGCGAAGTCGGTCAGCGGCGACGGATCGTTGGGGCTGAAGCGGTTGAGGTAGTTCTTCAGCTCTTCGCTGTACAGCGGATTGAGTGGCAGCAGTTCCTTGATCGCATTGATCAGGGCCATGCCGTAGGCCTTCACTTCGTCGGTCGGCTCGCTCGGCTGGTGCGGGTATTCCAGTTCCACCAGATACGGTGGGCGATGGTGCTTGAGCCAGGTGCGGATACGCACGCGGGTCAGGCCCTGGGCCACGAACTGCAGCTTGCCGCTCTCGCGGCTGGCATGGTGCACCTTCACCAGGGTGCCGTACTCCGGCAGGCTCTTGGTATCGAAGTGGCGGGTGTCTTCGGTCGGGGTGTCGACGAAGAACAGTGCCAGGGAATGATGCTCGGACTTGCTCACCAGCTCCAGGGTTTCGGCCCAGGGTTCCTCATTGACGATGACCGGCAGTACCTGTGCCGGGAAGAACGGACGATTGTGGATCGGGATGATGTAGACCGTGTCCGGCAGGTTCTGTCCGGGCAGGGCGAGGCTGGTGCCGGAAGGCTTGCCATCGTCGTGTGCGGCATCGTGATGGTCTTGTGCGTCGGCTTGCTGGGTCGGGTGATCGGGGAATTCTTGCTGGTTGCTCATTGGGGCACCTGCACAGTGGAGTATGCAAGTTAGATGGGGAGATCGAGTGGCGGTTTCAATGGTCCGCTGCTATAGCTTTGGTCAAATCGGCCGATAGCTCGACAATAGACCTGTACATAATTTGTTTTTATGTAGAAGTTTTTCACAGGTGCGAGCCGTGAGTCGGTGCGCCATAAATAGTGGCCAAATGCCTTATTTTTGTCGTGATCTTCTGCCCGCACCCCGGTAATCTGCACTTGCTGATCCCTGTGTGTCAGGGCAGGCCATTTTTGAACGAACTTATGAGTAGTTGCTGCATGGCCCGCCAGACCTCCCTATCTGTATTGTTTCTATGTGTTGCCGGATTGTTCTCCAGCAACCCGAGTTACGCCGCCGATCTGCAGGCCGAGATCGTCGACCAACAGGGCAAGCCGTTGGTGGGGGCGGTACTGACTTTGCAGGGGAACGCCTCGTCGGTGGCCTACAACCTGAAGGCCGACATGGACCAGCGCGACAAGCAGTACGTGCCCCATGTCCTGGCGGTGCACACCGGGACCCAGGTCAAGTTTCCCAACAGCGACAACATCCGCCATCAGGTCTATTCTTTCTCGCAACCCAAGCGCTTTGAACTGCGCCTGTATGAAGGCACACCGTCGGATCCGGTGCTGTTCGACAAGCCCGGTGTGGTCGTGCTGGGCTGCAATATTCACGACTGGATGCTCGGTTACATCTACGTCACCGATGACCCCTGGTTTGCGACCAGCAACGACAGTGGGGGGATCGTCGTCGACAAGCTGCCCGCCGGTCATTACCGCGTGACCCTCTGGCATCCGCAGGTGGCGGATATGCAGCCGCAATCGGGCGGTGAAATCGATGTGCCGGCTACGGGCCTCAAGCAGCGCTTCAGCCTGACGATCCAACCGCTCTCGCCGGATGCTCCGTCGGCGCCAGCACCGAGTGCCTTTGGTGATGCTTTCAATAAAGCTATCAGTGAACCTGCGCAGTAGTTTTCAGGCGCGGATCGCCGTCGTCATTACCCTGCTGTTGCTGGTGGTGGTGGGTGCCTTGTACTTAAGTGTCAAGGTGGCCACCAACGAAGCGGTGCAGAGCCAGGCGCGCACGCAGTTGGCCGTCGGTACACGGGTTTTCGAACGGCTGCTGGACGTGCAAAGCCGGCGCCTGGGTGACGGTGTGCAACTGCTGGCGGCGGATTTCGGTTTCCGCGATGCAGTCTCCAGTGGCGACTCGGCGACCATTCGTTCGGTACTGATCAATCACGGTAAACGCATCAACGCCAGCGACATGATCCTGTTGAGCATGGACGGCACGGTCATGGCCAGTACGCTCAGCGATACGCCCGACGGCACGCCGTTCCGCTTCGATCAGGCCCTGCGCGATGCCCGGCGCAACCGGCAATCGGCCGTGATCGTGCCGTTGCTGGGCAAGCCGCACCTGCTGGTCGAGGCGCAGGTTTTGGCGCCACTGCCGATTGCCCGGGTGGTGATGGGTTTTTCCATGGACAACGCCTTTGCCTCGCAACTGCGCTCATTGACCAACCTTGAGGTGTCGTTCCTCACGGTCGACCACCAGCAAGCGGGCGAACTGGTCAGCACCCAGCCGGCCTCGCTGGCTTCGAGCATCATTCCGCTGATGCTCGAAGCTTCCTCCGGCCATCAGATGCAGATGACCGAACACCTCAGCCAGAACTTCCTCAGCCAGTCGCTCCGGCTGGCCAGTGCCAGCGATAGCAACGACAGCCAGGTCATCGCCCTGTTGCAGAGCCCGCTGGATGCCGCAATGCAGGCGTTTGCACCACTGGATGAGAAAATTCTGGTGGTTGCGCTGATCTCGTTGCTGGCCTCGCTGGTCGGTGCCTTGCTGCTGGCACGCGGGGTCTCGCAGCCGGTGCGCGCGCTGGCCCAGGCCGCCGAACGTATCGCCCAGGGCGACTACCAGACCCCGGTGGTCTTGCGGCGCAGCGATGAACTGGGGCTGCTGGCCAGGGTGTTCAATACCATGCAGGGCGCCATCGCCGAACGTGAGCAGCAATTGGCCCACTACGCCTTGCACGATCGCCTCACCGGCCTGCCCAACCGGGCACTGGCAACCGAGCGGCTGGGCAGTGCGATCGCCGCCGGGCGGCCGGTGGCGGTGGTCTACCTGGACATCGATAACCTGCGCACCATCAACGAGACCGGCGGTCCTGGCGCGGTCGATCAGGTGTTGCAGAGTGTCAGCAAGCGTCTTCAGGCGAATCTGCGGGCGGGCGATACGGTCGCGCACCTGATTTCCGGCGAGTTTCTCCTGTTGCTGCAAAACGTCGGCAGCGATGGTGCGGTAGCGGTAGCCGACCAGATCCAGCAACTGTTGCTCAAGCCCCAACGCATCAATGACCATGACCTGGCACTGGATTGCCGGATGGGCATCGCCGCGTTTCCGAAAGACGGCCAGGAGGTGGAGCAACTGCTTGACCGTGCCGCCATCGCCATGAAGGATGCCGCGCAGATGCCTGGGCGTCTGCAGATCTACGAGCAGGGGCGAGACCTGGCCCACCGCCGGCAGATCACCCTGATCCGCGACCTACGCCATGCCGCAGGTAATGGCGAACTGCTGCTGCACTACCAGCCAAAACTGGATATCCGCCAGGGCGTGGTACGCCAGGCCGAAGCCTTGCTGCGTTGGCAGCATCCGCACTTCGGCATGGTCTCGCCGGCTGAATTCATCACCCTCGCCGAACGGACCGGCAGCATCCAGCTGCTTACCCGCTGGGTGATCGAAGAAGGCATGCGCCAACTGGCGGAGTGGAACCAGCGCGGTTTGCGCCTGCAGTTGTCGCTGAATATTTCCGCCGAAGACCTGCTTTCCGGGGACTTGTCCGAACGGGTATCGGCCTTGCTCAAGGTGTACGACCTGCCGGCCGAACAGCTGATCTTTGAAATCACCGAAAGCGCGGTGATGCGTGAACCGGAGCTGGCGCTTGAGGTTCTGCTGCGCTTGCGGGCCTGTGGCATCAGCCTGTCGGTGGACGACTTCGGCACCGGCTATTCTTCCTTGGCGCACCTCAAGCGCCTGCCGGTGCAGGAACTGAAGATTGACCAGTCCTTTGTGCGCGATCTGGATGAAACCAGCGAGGACGCGGTGATCGTCCGTTCGACCATCGAAATGAGCCACAACCTGGGGCTGAAGGTGGTCGCCGAGGGCGTCGAGTACGAACACAGCCTACGCTTGTTGGAGCGTTGGCATTGCGATACTGCCCAGGGTTACCTGATCAGCCGTCCGCTGAGTGCGGCGGCGTTCGAGAGCTGGATCGCACAACCCCTGAATTCACCGTCCGCCATGGTTCACTGATTGTTATGAAACGTCGTTATTCCCTGATGTGCCTGCTGGGTCTGATCGGCCTGGGAATCAATGTTGCCGAGGCCGATAACGGTCGCCTGATCGCCACCGGCGGCGCCAGTAGCCTCGAAGGTACGGCGGGCGGTGGTATCACGCCCTGGGCGGTGCTGACCGGCTATGGCGAAAAGAACGAGTGGAGCGCCACGGCATTCGCCACCACGGTCAATATCCCCGACTACCGGCTGGATGTGGCCGGGCTGGCGGCCTCCTATGACAACCGGGTGGAAGTGTCTTTCGCCCGCCAGCGCTTCGACCTGGGGTCGCTGGTGCACAAGCTCAACCTGCCCGAGGACCACCTGGGACAGGACATCATCGGGCTCAAGGTCCGGCTGTTCGGCGACCTGATCTACGACACCCTGCCGCAGGTGTCGCTGGGGCTGGAGTACAAGCACCAGACCAACTTCGACATTCCCGAACTGGTCGGTGCCAAGCGTGACCAGGATGTCGAGGGTTACCTGGCCGCCAGCCGCCTGTTCATGGGCGCGGCCTTTGGCTACAACGTGCTGGTCAACGGCGGCCTGCGCTACAGCCGAGCCAACGAGCTGGGGCTGATGGGTTTTGGCGGTGATCGTCGCGACACCCGCAGCGTGCTCAAGGAAGGCTCCGTGGCCGTGCTGTTCAACCCGCGCTGGGCGCTGGGGGTGGAATACCGCGAGAAGCCGGACAACCTTTCATTCGCTGGGGAAAGCGATTGGGCCGACGTGTTCATCGGCTACTTTCCGAACAAACATGTGTCCTTTGTCCTGGCCTATGCCCGGCTGGGCGAAATCGCCACGCTGGATAACCAGAACGGCACCTATCTGTCCGTCCAGGGGAGTTTCTGATGCGGGCTCTGAAACTGTTGCTGGTGGCTTTCCTGTTGGCCGGGTGCGCCCAGCAGCCACCCAAGGATGACAGCCTTTACCGTGACCTTGGCGAACGCGCGGGGATCACCCGGATCGTCGAGGGCATGTTGCTGAAAATCGCCCACGACCCACGGATTTCCGAGCGTTTTCGCAAGATCGACATCGTGCGCCTGCGCAACAAGCTGGTCGAGCAGTTCTGCGTGGAGGCGGGCGGGCCGTGTGTCTATACCGGCGATACCATGGCCGACAGCCACAAGGGCCAGAACGTCAGCCGCAGCGATTTCAATGCGCTGGTAGAAGACCTGATCGCCGCGATGGATGAACAGGGCATTCCGGTACGGGTGCAGAACCGCCTGATCGTGCGGCTGGCGCCGATGCGTGGTGAGGTGATCGAGCACTAGGCCGAGTTGAGGGTGTTGGGGCTGCTGGCCCTTTCGCGGCGGTTCGGCGCCCCGACACTCTGACCGCGCATCCGCGCGGATCTGTTACAGGCTTGTCGGCGCTTTGCAGGGTTCGGGTGGATCCAGCGGCGGTAGGTTGTAGTGGGCTAATATCGGGCCGTAGGTGCTGTCATGCCGGCCCCTCAGAAGGTGTAAACCTTATTCAGGACGGAACAACATGCATGAAAAAGGCGGCCTCCTGGAGAGCCGCCTTTTTCAATTGCTTCAGGTTTACTCGGACAGTTTGTACGCCAGCACGTAGTCACCCTGCTTGGTGCCCAGCGAGCCATGCCCACCGGCCATCACCAGTACGTACTGCTTGCCATCCTTGCCGGTGTAGGTCATCGGCGTGGTCTGAGCGCCTGCTGGCAGGCGGCCTTCCCAGAGCTGCTTGCCGTTCTTCACGTCATAGGCGCGCAGGTACTGGTCCAGGGTGCCGCTGAGGAACGCCACGCCGCCAGCGGTAGTGAAGGTCCCACCCAGGCTCGGTACGCCCATGCTCAGCGGAATCGGCACGGGCGAACTGTCGCGCACTGTGCCGTTCTTGTGCATCCACAGGGTCTTGTGGGTGGTCAGGTCGACCGCTGCCACGTAACCCCAGGCGGGTGCCTGGCACGGCAGGCCCAGCGGTGACAGCAGCGCTTCGAGGATCACGCCGTAGGGCGCGCCCTTGTTCGGCTGTACGCCCTCGGTTTCGCTCTTGCGTGGGCCCTGTGCGGCAATTTCCGCCGCCGGAATCAGCTTGGAGCGGAAGGCCATGTAGCTCGGGTTGACGAAGGCGATCTGGCGCACCGGGTCTACCGAGATACCGCCCCAGTCGAACACACCGAAGTTGCCGGGGTAGACGATCGAGCCCTGCAACGAAGGCGGGGTGAACGGGCCGTCATAACGCAGCGACTTGAAGTCGATCCGGCAGAGCATCTGGTCGAACGGCGTCACGCCCCACATGTCGCGTTCTTTCAGCGGCGGCGGCATGAAGTTGAGGTCGGATTTGGGTTGGGTTGGCGAGGTATGGTCGCCGGCGACTGCGCCCTGTGGCACCGGAATCTCGTTGATCGGCACGATCGGCTGGCCGTTCCTGCGGTCGAGCACGTAGATGCTGCCCTGCTTGGTCGAAGCCAGAACAGCCGGTTTCACGCCATCGGCGGTCTTGAGGTCCATCAGGGTTGGCTGGCCGCCAACGTCCATGTCCCACAGGTCGTGGTGGGTGAACTGGTAGGTCCAGCGCACATGGCCGGTGTTGATATCCAGGGCGGTCAGGCCGGCGGCGTATTTCTCCGAGTCGGGCGTGCGGGCGCCACCGAACTGGTCCGGTGTCTGGTTGCCCATCGGCAGGTAGAGCATGCCGAGTTTTTCATCGACGGCGAACATCGACCACATGTTCGGCGAATTGCGGGTGTAGGTCTTGCCCGGGGCGATCGGGGTGGTGTCGTCCGGGTTGCCGCTATCCCAGTTCCACACCAGCTTGCCGGTTTGCACGTCGAAGGCACGGATCACGCCGCTTGGCTCGTCGGTGGAGACGTTGTCGGTGACATGACCGCCGATCACCACCAGGTTGCGGGTGACCGCCGGTGGCGAGGTGGAATAGTAGCCACCGGGAGCGAAGGTGCCGATGTTGGCACCGAGGTCGATCTGGCCCTTGTCGCCGAAGTCTTCGCACATCTTGCCGGTGTCGGCGTTCAGGGCGATCAGGCGGGTATCGGCAGTGGGCAGGAAGATCCGCCGTGGGCACTGGTTTTCCTGGCCGTTGGCAACCAGGCGGCCGGTTGGCGCGTTGTCGGCTGCCAGCGAGGCGGTGGCCGACGCGTCGGTGGTCGACGGCGTGGCTTGGGCGATGTAGGCGTTTTCATCATGATACGCCACGCCACGGCAGGTCATGTGCGCCCAGCCCTTGAAGTTCGCGGCCTTCTGCGTGGAGAGTTTCGGGTCGAAGCGCCAGATCTCCTTGCCGGTATCCGGGTCGAGGGCGATCACCTGGCTGTGGGGCGTGCACACGTAGAGCATGCCGTTGACCTTCAGCGGGGTGTTTTCCGCCGTGGTTTCACCGGGATCGTTCGGCCCCGGGATATCGCCGGTGCGATAGGTCCAGGCCGGTACCAGCTTGTGCGCGTTCTGCGGGGTGATCTGCGCCAGTGGCGAGTAGCGGTCACCATGGGCAGTGCGGCCGTAGGAATCCCAGTCGCCATCGGCCGTGGCCGGTGCGGTGTTGCTCATGCCGGGGACGCTGTCGCGGTCGAGCTGGCCCTTGATTTCTCCAGGGTTGGTGAACTGGCTGGCGACGGCAGTGGCACCGGCCAGGACCACGGCCACGCCGAGTGCGCGGGTGCCCATCGGTGCGGCGCCGCTGTGCAGCAACGGCCGGCGGAACCACGGCAGCAGCATGACGATGCCCAGGGCAAACAGCAGGGCCAGGCGCGGTACCAGTTGCCACCAGTCCAGGCCGACTTCCCAGAGGGCCCACAGCGTACTGGCGAACAGCACCAGGGCGTAGACACCCAGGGCGGTACGACGGGCAGCGAGCAACAGGCCGCCCGTCAGCAGCAGGCCGATGCCGGCCAGCAGGTAGTACAGCGAGCCGCCCAGCAGGCTCAGTTTGATGCCTCCGGCCAGCAGGGCCAGGCCCATCAATAGCAGCACGATACCGAGCAGACTCGGTAGCAGGCGGCTTCGATTCGAAGCACGGTCAGTGCTCATGGTGTGTTTTCTCCGTGACGTTGAAGTGTACCGCGCTGTATTCACTGTAGATGACGATCTGGCGCGGACTTGGTTCAGATGAATTACCCAGAAACGACTTCTGCGGCAGGCAGGGCCGGAATGCGCAGATGGGAATTCGAGGTTGGGAACTGGGGCGTTATCAGCAGGAAGGGTGCGGATTAAACGATTCAGTTGTCAGCCACCGAAGGATAAATCCGGGTTGGCAATGGAAACAGGGCGTTCCCTGACATGGAGCATTTCAGATTCTGTAACAGTCACCGGACGGCGACGCGAATGCAATCGAGCAGCGGCGGCTTCCTGGCAATCAGCTTGAGGACAGTGAGCGGACACTCCTGTGGCGAGCAGGCTTGCCCGCGCGGGGCCGCGTAGCGGTCCTGAAACCTGCCACCTCGATTTGTCTGGCAACCTCCTGGACTCGAATTCAAGTATTCGAATTACCGGTGCAGGCCACTAGACTCAATGGGCGGTCGTTGTGTCATTCGATGCTGGTCTGGCGTGTCGCAGCTCTTCCCCCTGGCGAAGGGCTCGGCTAAGGTGCGCGCCTTGTTCCCTTTCCTCACTGAAGGTTCGGCATGACCGAAACATCCAACAACCCGCTGCATGGGGTGACCCTGGAGCAGATCCTCAATGCCCTGGTGGCCCATTACGAATGGTCGGGCCTGGCCGAGCGCATCGATATCCGTTGCTTCAAGAGCGACCCGAGCATCAAGTCGAGCCTGACGTTCCTGCGCAAGACCCCGTGGGCACGGGAGAAGGTCGAGCGGTTGTACGTGAAGTTGATGCGTACCAAGCGCTGAGGTCTGGCCGTGGAATCGAAGGGCGTGCCCGGCCATCAACGCCTGCGCTGTGCCTGCTCGCATGCGGTGTTGCTGACGGCGGCGGCATTGGGCTGGAGCGGCCTGAGCATGCAGATGTACCTGATCCTGATTGCCCGCTGGCAGACCGGGGCGAGCCTGCTGGGCGGGCTGGTGACCTTCTTCAGTTTTTTTACCGTGCTGACCAACACCCTGGTGGCGGTGGTGCTGACCTGTGAAGTGACCTCGCGGGATTCGGCGTGGCGACGTTTTTTTCTCAGACCATCGGTGCGCACGGCGATCGTTGCCAACATCGTCGTGGTGGGGCTGGGCTACAGCCTGCTGCTGCGGCCGTTGTGGCATCCCCAGGGCTTTCAGTGGCTGGCGGATGAGTTGCTGCACGACGTGATGCCGGTGCTGTTCGTGATCTATTGGTGGGGCTGCGTGCCCAAGGGGACCTTGCGGCTCTGGCAGGTCTTGCCGTGGTTGGTCTATCCGCTGGTGTATTTCGGTTATGTGCTGCTGCGCGGACACCTGATCGGCGCGTATCCGTATCCCTTCATCGATGTTGATCGGCTGAGTTATCCCCAGGTGTTCGTCAATGCCGGGCAGATCCTGCTGGGGTTCGTACTGGTGGCGCTGGTGCTGATTGGTGTGGATCGTTGGCGAGGGCGGCGGACGGTTTGATGTGGCCCGCTCGCCACAGGGAGCAGCCTACCTCAGTCGTCAGCCCACCCTCCAGAGCAGGCCTGCTGGCGTGGCTCAGTCTTCGGCGCTGTCGTCCAGTCGCCAGTAGCCCGCGGCTTTGACGAACTCCTCATCCAGACCGTGAGTGTCGAGCAGTACCCGGCGTACCTTGCGCGATAGCGCCGCCTCGGTAGCGACCCAGGCGTACAGGCTGCCGGCCGGCGGGGTCAGTTGTTCGACGGTGTGCAGCAGGTCCTGCTCCGGCGCGTCGCGTCGTACCCAGATCACCTCGACCTGCGCCGGACTGTGCAATGTCTGCTGCTCCGCCGCATTTTCCACCTCAATCACCACCAGCGCCCGCCGGTTGGCCGCCAGACCTTCCAGGCGTCGGGCGATGGCCGGCAGGGCGGTTTCGTCGCCGATCAGCAGGTAGCTGTCGAAAATATCCGGGACTACCATCGAGCCCCGTGGCCCGCCGATATTGAGGAACTGGCCGGGGGCAGCCTGTTCCGCCCAGCTCGCGGCAGGGCCGTCGCCGTGCAGGACAAAATCGATATCCAGCTCACCCCGTTCCAGGTCGTAGCGCCGTGGCGTGTAGTCGCGCATGGCAGGCATCGGGCCACTGTCCTTGGTGCCGATGACCAGGGTTTCCAGGGCTGTCTGCTCGGCGGCGGTCTGTGGGAAGAACAGTTTGATGTGATCGTCAGTGCCCAGGCTGATAAAACCCGCCAGTTCCGGACCACCGAGGGTGATACGGCGCATACGTGGGGTCAGATCCTGCACTCGCAGCACTTGCAGGCGACGACGTTTGATCTCGTGCATGACTCGATGAATGACTTGCTGATTGACCTCATTCATTGCGCTTTCTCCGAACGGGATTGGGCAGACGCAGGGCCATCGACGATAGCCTTGGCGGTGTTGTTCAACAGGTCGCGGACCCGCAGGATTTCCTCCGGATTCCAGCGCCCGTGGTGCATTTGCAGGGCGTGGCGCAAGTTGTGCACAGCCTCGTGGATTTCCGGCGGCCGGTCATGGCCGCGCAGGGAGCGCTTGCTGACATCGATGCGCATGCGTACGCCATCCAGGGCGACCGCCTGTTCCAGCAGGAACTCGCGACCGCTGTCGGTCACGCCGTAGCGTTTTTTCCCACCCTCGGCGTCGCCGCTGATCAGCTCGCTTTCCTCAAGGAAGGTCAGGGTCGGGTAGATCACGCCGGGGCTCGGGCTGTAGGCGCCGTCGAACATGCCTTCGATCTGGCGGATCAGGTCGTAGCCATGGCAGGGCTGTTCGGCGATCAGTGCCAGCAACAGCAGTTTCAGGTCGCCCGGGGCGAACACCCGTGGGCCACGTCCGCCACGCTCGCGACCGGGGCGGCGTTCGAAACCGTCATGACCATCACCGAATTCGCGATGATGGGGAGGATGATGCTCTCTCATTTTCTCTTTCTCCGTTTGTCTTAAGATATACCGTAAGATATATCTTAATACTGTGCAAGAAAAAGCGACGAACGTGCGACAGGCGCGTAAGCGGTCCGAAGAAGACCGACTGGAGGCGCGCGGAGAGAAGCCAGCAGGAGTTGTGGGTTTTTCTTGTGTTCGTAAGAGATGTTTCCTACGTAAAACTACGAAAAGCACTCTGAGCAAGCGTGGGACCGCTCCGTACCATGCCGCCAAGTTTCAGAAAGGCGGTGTTTATCATGTCCAGGTTAATCTCGGCGGTACTGTCGCTGTGGGTGCTGGCGGGCTCCTGGTCGGCCCATGCGAATCTCAATTCAGCGAAAAGCTCCCCGGCCAAGGTCGCCCAGACTCGGGCAGGCGATGGCAGGGGAGACGCGTCCATCGACAATGTCATCGACCGTGCCCATCAGTTGATCGGCACGCCCTATCGTTGGGGCGGCATGTCGGTCAAGGGTTTCGATTGCAGTGGGCTGCTGGTCTATCTGTTCCAGAACGAGGCCGATATCAAGCTGCCGCGAACCACGGTGGGCATGCGTCGTTCCAGCGCCAGGACCATCCAGCGTGGCAGCCTGAAGCCCGGCGATGCGGTGTTTTTCAATCGTAATGGGCAGGGCAATGTGAGCCATGTCGGGTTGTATGTGGGTGGGGGCAAGTTCATTCACTCGCCCCGTAGCGGCAAGAGCGTGCGCATCGACTCGTTGAGCAATGCGTATTGGAAAAAGAGCTACACCCTGGCCAAGCGTTTCCACGCCAGCAACTGATTGGGCGCAGGTGTCGCACCTGCGCTAAAGGTGCGATGCCGCAACGCTCTGCGGTCGACACAGCGTATGGCTGTCCGGCTGCAGATAATCGGTCAGAATCGGCGCCATGCCCTTGAGCACCTGCACCGGCAAGGCCGAGGTGAATCTGAAGTTTTCCGCCGAGCGTCCGGGGACGAAGGCGGTCAAGGTGCCGAAATGATGAGCGCCGATGTAGAAGACGAAGGTCGCGGTGCGATTGATCGATTTGGAACTGAGCACCCGTCCGCCGCTGCCGATGCTTTCTATCCGGTTATCGCCAGTCCCGGTCTTGCCGCCCATGGCCAGTGGCGTGCCGTCGGGCTGCCTGAAGCTGCCGGACACGCGTCGGGCGGTGCCCGCATCCACCACTTGCGATAGGGCTTCGCGCAGCGCCGTGGCGACTTCCGAGGGCATGACCCGCTTGCCCTTGTCCGGATCGTTGGTCAACTGCGTTTCGTACGGAGTATGCGCGGCGAAGTGCAGGCTGTCGATACGCAGGGTCGGCAGGCGCATGCCGTCGTTGAGGATGATGCCGATCAGTTCGGCCAGTGCCGCCGGCCGGTCGCCGGAGCTGCCGATAGCGGTCGCCAGCGAAGGTACCAGGTGGTCGAACGGGTAGCCGACCTGCTGCCAGCGGCGATGGATATCGAGGAACGCCTCGATCTCGACCATCACCCGGATGCGGCTGTCGCGGGCGCTCTTGTGCCGGCTCTTGAACAGCCAGCCGTAGACTTCCTGGCGCTCGAACTCACTGTCGGCCACTGCCTGGCTGAACCGGGCCTGAGGATTTTTCAGCAGGTAGCCCAGTAGCCATAGGTCGAGCGGATGGACCTTGGCGATATAGCCCTGGTCCGGCAGGTCGTAGGCGCCCGGGCCGTAGCTCTTGTAGAGTTTGGCGAGGCGTTCGTCGCTGACTTTCTCGGTTTTCAGGTGGGCCCGCACGAAGGTATCGAAAGCCTTCTGCGGTGCGTCCGGCAGCAGGTAGCGATGCACCGCCGCCAAGCGGATCGGGGTGGGGTGCATGCTGTCGAGAAAGGTGTCCAGGCGCGCCTGCGAGTCTTTGTTCCGATATTTTTTCCAGAACCGCAACATGAACGCCGTGCCTTCCCGATCGGCGAAGCGTGCCAGGTATTCCTGGCGGCGGGGGTCGTCGTCGTCCTTGAGCAGTTCGGCGCTGTTGTTCGGCCCCTGATAGGTGCTGTAGCGCACCAGATCGCGCATCAGGCGGATGAACGGCAGGTTGATCGACTCGCGCAAGGCTTCGAGCAAAGTCGGGTTGCGGCCATTGTCTTCGTTGCGAAAGTTGTGGAAACGATGCAGGCCGCCGCCGGTGAAGAAGCTTTCGCCGGGGCTCGCCGAATACTGCCGGTGCAGCGCTGCATCGAGCATGGCGGGCAGGTTGCGGTCGCTGTTGCGGGCCAGGTAGTCCAGGGCCCAGCGGGTGATCCGGTCCTGTTCGTCGACCTCGACCTTCTTCAACTGCGCCGCAGATTGATCGCCATAACGATCATGCAGCTCGGCAATGACCTGCAGGTAGGTGGTCAATACCCGCAGCTTGGCGGTGGAGCCCAGTTCCAGCTTGCTGCCCTCGTTGATATCGAAGGGCTGGTCGGTGCTGTCGGTCTGCACCCGCACCCGGTAGCTGTCCGGGGTCAGTTCGAACAGGGTGAAGCTGTAGCGCACCTGCTGGGTGCTGCTGGCCGTCAGCAGGCGTTCGCCGAGCAGGCCGATGGAGTTGGCGAATTCCGGGTTCGCCAGGCGCTTGAGGTAGTCGCTGACCTGGCCCTGCAGATCCGCCTGCAGGGTACTGGTGGCCGACAGGTCGAGACGGTCGAGGTCATACAGCGGGCGATCAAGCATCGCCGCCAGGCGACTGCGGGTGACGCTGATGCCCTTGTTCGATTCGATCGGCTGGATCGTTGGTTCCTGCTGCCAGTCGCGGTAGTTGACCTTGCTGGCCAGCGCTGCGGCAGCCAACGGTGCATCGATGACCGCGTTCTGCGCCAGCAGCCGCAGGTGGCTGTCGGTCAGTTCAGCCAGTTCGTCGCGGCCGCGGGCCAGATAGTGTGAAGGGCGGCGCTGGGCGATCATCAGCGAGAGCACTTCGCGTAGCGCCAGGCCACGTTTGGCGAGGCTTTGCGGGTCTTCGGCGGTGCTGTGCAACTGGGTGTTGACCTCGGCGAAGTCCGCGCCGTACCAGACCCGCAGGCCCTCGGCCAGGCCATGGACCTCACCGTGTCCCGGCACCGCCGACAGGGGCACGCTATTGAGGTAGTCGCGGACCACATTCTGCCGCACCTCCAGGGTCTGCGGCCCGCCCAGGTAGGCGCGCACGCTGGCGGAAATCATCTGGCGGATCTTCTCGCCGCCGGACAGGGTCAGGCCATCGGGCGAGTGTCGATACTTCTCCAGTTGCGTCGCCAGAGTACTGCCGCCGGCGCTCTGCCCGCCGATATGCAGGGCCTTGGCAATCTGCGACAGCACCGCCTTGCCGAAGCGCGGCCAGTCCACGGCCGGGTTGGCCTGGGGCTGGTTGGGGTCGAGCAGGTCGCGGTTCTCGATGAACAGCAGGCTGTTGACCACGGCCGGCGGAATGGCCGAGAAGCTCGCATAGAGTTGCTGTGGATAGTTGTACTGGTAGAGGTCGGTGCCACGACAGTCGGTGATCGACAGGCCGGCCTGGATTTTTTCCGCGTAGGGTACGAAGAAGCCGGCTTTGCTGTAGTCGAGCAGCGCGGGGGAGAAGCGTGCCTGCGCCTCGATCAGGTAGCCGCGCTTGGTCAGCCGGCCGAGGAAAAGACCCAGGTCGCTGTAGCCCAGACGCTTGTCGAAAGGTCCGGCGCCGGGATAGAGCATCGAGTCGCTGGGGCCCTTGGCCATGGAGTAGTCCAGATCGCTGGCAAAGCGACTGATTTCCCGGGCCTGGAGTTTGGCGTTGCGCATTTCCCGGGAAGCGGCAACGCCGAGCAGAATCACCGCGATCAGCAGCACCAGCCAGAACAGACGCCACCAGCCTCGCCGCCTGCGGGGTCTTTTCGGTACAGGCGCTTCATCCGGACTATCGGTTGCTGTCACAGTCCTGTTCGGATTGGAGTCCCGCAGAGCGCCCATAGTCGATTCATCCATTCACGCAGATTGATCGCACTTGCCTGAAGCTTAGACGCTGCAAAAGAGCTGCGAAAATTTTGTTAATGCGGTCAGGTATTTCCTACTTTCAGGGGCTATTCGTCAGGAGGGTGTCGGGAACTCGACGTTCCTGATGTGGCGGGTGCTGTGGTTCCATGTGTTCAAGCTGCAACCGAACGACCTGTCACCGGTCGCTGACCCGGTTCGGTAAACGTCGGTTGGAAAAGCAAAGCCCCGGTTTTCAGACCGAGGCTTTTGGGTTTGTGCGGTGCACGCTTCAGGCGGGAATGGCCCGCATCGGTTGGTCCAGGCGCTTGTTGAAATCCAGCCAGGCGCCCAGCAGGGCCATTAACCCGGCACCCGCCAGGGCGGTGCAGACCTGCATGGCGAAGGCATCGTCGGCAATGGCATTGACCATGTCCGCCAGCGGTGCCAGCAGGACGCCGAGGCAGAACACTTCGAGCGAGTAGCGCCCCATGCGGCAGGTCTGTCTTGCCAGCCAGTGGTGTGTCCAGTTGCCGGTGGGCAGCAGCTTCGCGGTGACGTAGGCCAGTGCCAGGAAATGCAGCAGACGCACGGGCGAAAGATCGGTCTTGCTGATGGGATACAGCCAGTTGCCCAGCGTGGCTGGCATCAGCGCGTCATGGATCTGTGGCCAGCGCCAGGACACGGTCAGCACCCCGGCGACCAGCGCGTAGGTGGCCGCCACGACGAACAGTGGCTGGCGTGCCAGCGGCCGGTTGTCCGGCAGCTGTGGGCGTTGGCTGTGGAGTGCAGCGGCACCGCCGAGAATGAATAACAGTTGCCAGGTGACGGGGTTGAAGTACCACACGCCGTCGCCGATTGCCGCCAGGTTCCAGCCCAGCAGTGGCGCCAACAGGTACACCGTCAACGAGGCCGCGACCACCGCCATTGGCTGGCGCAGCAACAGCGGCAGTACCAGCGGCAGGCCGAGCAGCAGCACGATGTACAGGGGCAGCGGGTCCATCAGGTTCGGCTTGAAGCGCAACAGCAACTCATCCGTCAGGGCTTGCTCGGGATGGCTGACAAAGTGTTGCAGGCCCATTTCCTGGATCAGGTCGCGGGTTTCCACATGGCTGTTGGCGAAGAACACGATGCCCATCAGCATCGCCAGCAGGAAGATGTGCACCACATAGAGTACCCAGGCACGGCGGAGGATTTTTACGCAGGCGATCAGGTAGCCGTCGCGTTGCAGGATTTTTCCGTAGGCGAGGATCGCCGCGTAGCCGGCCAGGAACACGAAGACCTCTGCCGCATCGCTGAAACCGATGTTACGCAGGGTGATCTGGCCGAGTGGGTTGTGGGGCACGTGATCCCAGAAAATGAAGATCAGCGCCAGTCCCCGAAAAAAATCGATACGCGGGTCGCGTCCGTTCAGCATGGCAGCGGGCTCTGTGGGCGAATGTTGAATTTGACCGTGACGGCTGTCGGAAATTGCACTGCACGGTCGGCGGCGCGCAGGGTGGCGTGAATCGCAGGGAATTGCAAAGGCGGGGTATTACTGAATGTCACATCTCTATGTTATGGCGCAGGCTATGGGGCATTCGGACACTTCAGTCTTGTCTGGCACCCTGAATTCGTAATATTCGGAAATTTATTGGTATGTTGAGCAAACCGTGCCATGCCAGAAGGAAATCCCATGAGTTTATCCCTGCTGAGTCGTTATGCATTTTTCGTTTGTTGCGTACTGTTTACCCTGGCCACGCTCCCTTTCATAAACCAGCATGAGTGGCTTTGGCCGTTCACTCTGGTGGTTGGGTTTTTAAGCCTTCTGGGGGTTTTTGACCTGCTGCAGTCGCGCCACGCCGTGCGACGCAACTATCCGATTCTTGGCAACATCCGTTACCTCATTGAAGGAATCCGACCTGAGATTCGCCAATACCTGCTTGAAGCCGACGATGAAGCCACCCCGTTTTCTCGCGCGCAAAGAGCTCTGGTGTATGCTCGAGCGAAGAGCGAGGCATCGGACAAGCCCTTCGGTACGCTGATGAATGTCTACCAGACTGGCTATGAGTTCATCAGTCATTCCATGCGTCCAGCGCCCTTATCCGACCCGGAAAGCTTTCGCGTCGAGGTCGGGGGCCCGCAATGTACACAGCCCTATTCGGCGTCGGTCTTCAACGTGTCTGCCATGAGCTTCGGCTCACTTAGCGCAAACGCCATCCGTGCTCTCAACAAAGGGGCCAGGATGGGCAATTTTTCCCATGATACAGGGGAGGGGAGTATCAGCCCGTACCACCGCGAGCACGGCGGAGACCTGGTGTGGGAATTGGGGAGTGGATATTTCGGTTGCCGTACAAGTGATGGGCAGTTCGATGCGCAGAAGTTCGCCAAGCAGGCAAGTGACCCGCAGGTGAAGATGATCGAGATCAAGCTCAGTCAAGGTGCCAAGCCTGGACATGGGGGAATTCTGCCCAAGCACAAGGTCACTCAGGAAATCGCGACCACCCGTGGCGTTCCGATGGGCGAAGATTGCATTTCCCCGTCTCGGCACAGTTCGTTCAACACGCCCTTGGAACTGATGCAATTCATCGCTCAATTACGTGAGCTTTGTGGCGGCAAACCCGTGGGTTTCAAGCTGTGTCTGGGCCACCCCTGGGAATTCATGGGCATCGCCAAGGCAATGCTCGAGACAGGCATACTGCCTGACTTCATCGTCGTCGATGGGGCCGAGGGTGGAACTGGCGCCGCGCCGGTCGAGTTTACGGATCACCTCGGCGTGCCCATGAGAGAAGGGCTTTTGTTTGTTCACAACACCCTGGTAGGCATCAATCTGCGTGACAAGATCAAGATCGGGGCCAGTGGCAAGATCATCAGTGCATTCGATATTGCGAGTGTTCTTGCAATTGGTGCTGACTGGACGAATGCGGCGCGCGGTTTCATGTTCGCCATTGGATGCATTCAGTCCCAATCGTGCCATACGAACAAATGTCCCACCGGCGTTGCGACACAGGACCCTCTGCGTCAGAGAGCGCTGGTCGTCGAGGATAAGGCGACGCGGGTTTACAACTTCCACAGAAGTACTTTGAAGGCGTTGGCAGAGATGTTGGCGGCTGCCGGTCTGAGTCATCCGTCTCAGTTGACGGCTCGTCACTTGGTTCGTCGAATGTCGGCCACTGAAGTGAAGCTGTTTTCCCAGATGCATGTCTTCCTCAAGCCTGGTGAGCTGCTGGAGGGGGCCGTCAGTGGGGTGTTTTATGAGCGCATGTGGAAGGCTGCGCGGGCGGATAGCTTCGACGCATTACCGGGAGAGGATGCTGCTTGAGAGCCTGGGCCAATCGGCCTGCACATTGAGTTCGAGTCCGGCAATCAGCTTGCCGCTCACTCAACTGCTAATGCCAGTCCGTTAAGCTGACTGGCATGGGTTTTACATCCTCGTCTGTCGACGCGGTGGCTCGCTGGCGCCGTCCTTCACGGCACCAGCGAGCGCTTGCGATTAGCCCGCCCAGATTGTGGCTCGGGCCGGCTGGCTGTCGAGAGGGTACTTGTAGTCCTTGGTGTCCCCGGCCTGGATCTTAAAGTGCCTCAAGGCAGCGGCGACCCATGTTGCAGCAAGCTCGTGATTGGCGAACTTCTCACTGCTGCAGTAGGTGGTGCGAGTCGATTTCTGCAGAAACGATTGGTATCCCTTAGCCATTTCAATATTCCTTTTCAGAGAATGGGCAGTTCAAGTCGGGGGTCAGAGCACACAACTGACTTTATTTTCCGACCAGCGCAGTTCCGTATCCCGGCTACGGTACGACGCCACGACCACGCGGCGATCTTCAAAGGCACGCAGGTCCCAATTCGGTTGATAGGACAGGCTCATGATGTAGGGGTAGCGCAGGTCCCAGAGGTTGATGTCGAGATTGGGGGCGAAGGGCTTCAGTACTACTTCCTTCTCCTGGGCTGCGCCGCCGCTGTTCCATTGCAGAACGCCGCAGGTCAGGGCGTTGATCAGATAGAAAGGTTGCATGTCGTATTTTGGCCCCGCCGGCTGCGCATACCACAGTACTTTTGAGGCATCGCCCACGCTATTGTCTACCAGGGTGACTCGCTCTGGAACTTGCGGGTCGGCGGCGATCTGCCATGTGTTCCAATGGTGGCTGCTGAACTTCAGGAAGGAGATCGCTTCCCCCTCGAAGCTGTCATTGCAAACGAACTTTGCCGTGTCGTCTTCAGTGGTATAGAGGTCGGCGAAAATCTCAAGTTCCGGCCGCAACGTACTCTGCGGATCACCGAAACCGATCACATAGACATCCTTGCCCTGGTCATGGTGCGCGCCGTTGCCGTAGCCGATCAGCCCATAGCTGATGCCAGCATAGGGGCATGGCACGCAGCGACGGGAGTCATCGCGCCAGCGATGCAGTGTTGCCTCCGAGCCACCGCATCGATGTTTCAGGAAATCGATGATGTGATCCGGTGGGCTGTAGCGACTTTCACGCGGCCAGAATTCCGTCGCGAGCAGTACGATGGCGTGCTCCAGTCCCATGGACTCGACACGGGACTTGAACGTATTCCAGAACTGGTTGATTTCGGACGCGGCGCTACCGATAACGGGGGCCGTGAAATATTCTTCACGTCCCTCCAGCGTGTTGCGGTCGATCACGCGCACCTTGATAGCGGGATTGCCGACGGCACCGGCTGACCGCTCTTGTTGCTTCATGCGGCCGACGGTCAGGCTGCTGTATTGCCAGGTCGAATGGACACTCAGATAACGACCGAGATAGTTATCCAAGGCCTTCTCTGTCGCGGCGCGCTGCTCGTCGTCGGCAATGAATTTGTAGATATCGGTGAATTCCCGTTCCACGACGATCGGTTTTTTTCCGACGGAAGTAATCCATTCGTTCGTATCTTTGTTGTACTTGTTCGGTTGCGTGAAGAGGGCGTTGGAGAGAATATTGTTGTCGCCACCTTCAGTGGTGACCGAGGCTTCGCGACTTTTCCGGTATTCCTTGCGCTCGACCGTATCTTCGATCGAACCATCAGCCTTGAAGAAGGCGCCGTACTCGGCCTCCAGCGAGGCCTTGATTTTTTCGAAATTCGTCACTTTGGATTTCTGCACCAGGGTGTGGAAATACAGGTTGCCTCCCAGCTTGATCTCGGTCACCACATCGGTTCCGAACATGTCGAAGAACCTATAGAACTTGTTTGCGTCCTTTGGGGTGAACTTCTTGGGTAGACGTTCGACTTCTTCCTTGAACTTGCTTGAGAGCGTCGCGGCCGAGGTCGATTTGAGCTTCGCGCCGCCGAAGACGACACGCAGTGTCCGCAAAGCGGCCGTATTGTCTTGGCGGGAGGTATATCTATTTTCAAAGCTGAGGTGGAATTCGGCAGAGAATGCACCATAGCTGGCAGTGGCGTTGAATTCGGCTTTTGTTTGGCGGCGATAATCCAGCACCGACTTGAAGAGCGATGAGTGTTCTTCGCGTCGTGTATCCGTATGCCGCGTAATGCCGGATGCAGGATCAAATACGGGCTCATTCGTTGTTCGGCCCGCGATGCGGCGGTTTCGACCATAGCCGAGATCGCCGTTGAGCTCCGGGTAATCCGTGGCTTGGAGGGCGCCTGTTATGTCCATTTTGTCATTCATGATCTGCTCCTGCCCAATAAGGGGTTAATGAATAGTTCCGTTATGCAGTTTCGTGTTGGCCTTATCGGGGAGAGCCAATATGGCGCTGCGGCGTTCATGGCGACAGGCCACTGCGGTATCAGCTCAGGATCAGTTCGGTATCAGACGTAACGATGGGAAATGAGCGAGCCGCAGCTCTACGCCGAGGAGGCGAGGGCCGCGTCGCTGTATGCGAGGTGATTCAAGGGGGACGCAGGAGGGCTCTGGAAGGACCAGACAGCTGCCTTCGACAAGGTTGTTTCAGGAGGCGGCTTTGTTCTGACGGATAGGCAACTCTATCCTGAACGTCGTACCGACTCCTACCTCGCTATTGACCGTGATCTGCCCGGCATGTTTTTGCACGATGCCGTAGGACAGCGACAATCCCAGCCCCGTGCCCTTGCCGACCGGTTTGGTGGTGAAGAACGGATCGAAGATTTTCTGCAGGGTCTGGGGGGGCATGCCCGAGCCGTTGTCGGCCACCTCCAGCCAGACCTTCTCTCCCACCCTGCCGCCGCGCAGGCTGATGGTACCGCGTTCCGGCCCCATGGCCTGGGCGGCGTTGACCACCAGGTTCATGATCACCTGGTTGATCTGTGAGGGCAGGCATTCGACTTCCGGCAGTTCGGCGTAGTCCTTGATCACATCGGCCTTGTACTTGATTTCGTTGGCAACGATGTTCAGGGTTGAATCGATGCCTTGCTGCAGATTGCTCCACTGCCACTCCTGGTTCGAGTCGACCCGGGAGAAGTTTTTCAGGTCCTTGACGATCTGCCCGACCCGGGCAATGCCGTCCTTTGATTCCTTGATCAGCAGCGGTATGTCGTCCTTGAGGAAGTCCAGCTCGATCCTGTCGCGCACCGCCTGCAGGTGTCCGAGCAGTTCGGGCGAGGTGATGCCTTCCTCGGCGCTGCGGTAGGCATCGAGCATTTCCCGCAACTGGTTGAAATAGCCGTCGAGGGTACCGAGGTTGGAGCCGATGAAGCCAATCGGGTTGTTGATTTCATGGGCTACCCCGGCGGCCAGTTGGCCCAGGGAGGCGAGTTTCTCCGATTGCACCAGCTGGCTTTCGAGTTGCTTGCGTTCATCGATTTCATGCTGCAAGGCCAGACTCGCCTGGGTCAGTGCCTGGGTGCGCTGTTCGACCAGATCCTCAAGGTGATGCATTTGCAGGTTGGCACGGCGGGTCATCTCCCATTTGGTGGTCAAGGTATTGGCCAGTTGCTGGACCTCGATATTGTCGAAGGGTTTTTTCAGGATCAACAGCCGGTCATGCCCCTGCAGGCGCTCCAGCAGGTCTTCCCAGGAGTAGTCGGTGTAGGCGGTACACACCACGATCTGCAGCAGCGGATCGGCTTGCCACAGGTGTTCGATGGTCTCGACGCCATCCCAGCCCTGGGGCATGCGCATGTCGACGAAGGCCAGGGCATAGGGGCGTTCGGCGGCCAGGGCCTGCTCGATCAACGACAGGCCTTCCTGTCCGCCATAGGCGGAGTCGAGCTCGAAAGACGGGCTGCTGCGGGCCTTGGTCTCGTGGCCGAACAGCGCCGCCTCCATCAGGTCGAGGTCCGGGCTCTCGTCCTGGGCCGGCAGCAATATCTTGCGAAAGTCGTCGTGGATCGACGGCGTATCGTCCACCAGCAGGATGCGGCGGTTCGGCGGTATGTTCATGGAGCTTCCTCGACGGTTTTCAAAGGCAGTTCGAGTGTGAAGACAGCCCCCTGGCCGGGGCCGTCGCTATGGGCGCTCAGGTGTCCGTTCATCTCCATCGCCGCCAGGGCGCAACTGTGCAGGCCAAAGCCATGGCCGTCCTTGCGAGTGGTGAAACCATGGGCGAAGATCCGCGTCATGTTTTCCGGCAGGATGCCTTCGCCGTCGTCCTTGACGCTGATCCGCAAGATACTGTCATCGATCACCCGCACCTGCAGGGTGACCTGGCGGGCCCGGTCAGAAAGGCTGGACATCGCCTGCTTGGCGTTGCTGATGAGGTTGATCAGAATCAGCAGCAGACGGTGCTTGTCGCCCATGATCCGCAGCGTATTGTCGTAGTCTCGGATCACGACGACGTTGTGCCGGGTCAGGGCGCCGGAATTCATGCGCAGGGCGTCCTCGAGCAGGTCGCCGAGGTGCAGGGCTTCCTCCAGGCTCGAGGCTCCCGCGTAGGATTGCTGGGTCGAGACGATTTCCTTGATGTGGTCGACGCTCTTGCTCAGTTGGCCGAGTTCCTCGCTCATGCCTTGCTGTTCCGCGGCGATGGCTTCTACCAGTTGATTCAGATACCCGGGCAACAGCTTGCCCTTGGCGTCGTGGGTGAGGAATTCGCCGAGGTCGTCGGGGTGTTCGTTCATCAGCCCGACCGCCTTGCCCAACCCCAACGCCTTGCTGTTGCGCAACTTGCGGGCGACCAGATCGGCGGAAATGTTCACGCTGTTGAGTACGTTGCCGACGTTGTGCAACACGTTGGTGGCGATCTCGGCCATGCCGGCGTGGCGGGCGGTTTCCATCAGTTCGCTCTGGGCATCGCGCAGTTCGCGGGTGCGTTCCTCGACCCGTTGCTCCAGATGTTCGTTGGCAGTCTGCAGGGCCCGGTTGATCTGGTTGATCTGCGCATAGCTGCGGGCCAGACGGCTGCCCAGGTACAGCAGCAGCACGGCCATCAACGCAGAAAAGATCAGCAGGTACAGATGATATTGCTGGTCGATGCCTTCAGCGCTCTGCTGGTCCTGGTTCAACTGGTCGGTGATGGCATCGAGGCTTTCGGAAACCGGTACGGCGGTAATTTCGTCCAGCAGCGTATTGACGTTGGGCTGCTCGCGCAGGATCAACTGCACGTGGTTGAGCAGAATGTCCATCGGGGTCTTGAAGGCCGGCGGCAGCCGTTGCTGGTCGACCGTCAACTGGTTGATACCCAGCAGGATGTCGCTGGCGCGTTCGTCGGTGGTGGTCTGGGCGAATTCGAGGGTGCTGAGCAGCAGGTCGTAGATATCGTTGGAGGTCGACTGCAGCATCAATTTGTCGACATCTTGCAGCGTACCGAGCTGGCGCTGGATGTCGTCCTCGGCGGTGGGCAGGAAGGCCAGTGAGTTGCGCAGTATCGCGTTGCGCGATTTGAACTGTTCGACCAGCCGCTCTTTCTCCCGCAGGGCCTGGGCCAGCGTTGCGCGGCGGTCCTTCCAGGCTTCCGAAGTGTCGTGCGTCTGGCTCACCGGCAGGGTCTGAAAGTTTTGCCAGTGGCTGTGCATGCCCACCTGGGGTTTGATCAGCGGGTCGTAGTTACGCGCCACGGTGATCCTGGCCTTGAGAATTTCGGTGTCCCATTGCGCATCGAGTTGCTTGATCTGGCCAATCATGTCGCGTGCCTGGGCGTACACCTGGGACAGGTCGCTGCGCGACATGACATAGAGAAACACCAGCACCGCCGCCAGTACCGAGGTCAGCAGTGGCAGCAGTATCCGGTTCAGCAGACGCCGGGTCGGTGTCATAGTGGCTTGTCTCCCCGTTCACCGGTCAGCGTCTTGAGAAACAGCACGATCAGGCGCTTGTCCTCGGCCGAGGCAATTCGTCCCAGTTGATAGGTGAACATCACGTCGACCGCGTCCTCGAGGGTCTTGGCCGAGCCGTCGTGGAAGTACGGCGCGGTGAGGGCCACGTTGCGCAGGCTGGGTACCTTGAAGACATGCCGGTCGTCCTCGTCCCCGGTGACCAGGAAGCGTCCCTGGTCGGCGTCGGTCGGGTTGCCACGGGCCTTGAAATAGTCGCCCATCACGCCGAACTTCTGGAACATGTTGCCACCGATGTTCACGCCCTGGTGGCAGGCGATGCAGCCATAGTCCTTGAAGCGCTGATAGCCATACTTCTCGTCGAGACTGAGTATGTCGGTGTTGCCCTTGAGGTACTGGTCGAAGCGCGAGTCGGGGGTCAGCAGCGTGCGTTCGTAGGTGGCCAGGGCGCTGCGCACGTTGGCGGCGGTCACGCCATCACGGTAGGCCGCGCTGAAGGCGGCCTTGTAGGCGGGGTCCTTGACCAGGGTATCGATGATGTTCGGCCAGTCGTTGCCCATTTCGATGGGGCTCTTGAGCACCTCGCCGGCCTGGTCTTCCAGGGTGTCGGCACGACCATTCCAGAACTGCTTGAAGTTCAGCGCCGCGTTGAACACTGTCGGTGTGTTGACGGCGACGGTTTCGCCATGGAAACCGATGGACAGCGGTTTGTCGTCGACCCCGCCCTTGTCCAGTTGATGACAGGTGGCGCAGGACACGCTGTTGTTGATCGACAGGCGTTTTTCGTTGAACAGTTGGCGACCCAGTTCGACCTGGCGCGGGTCCTGTTCGGCGATATCCGGCAGCGGCTTGAGCGGCTCGTCCAGTGGCACCGCCTGTGCGGGCGGGCCCCAGGCGTTGGCGAGCAGTAGCAGCACAAGCAATCGGCGAAATGACATTGCACGTTTTCCTGGCTGTTGACGGTCGTGGGGGCGTTCAATCCTGTCCCGGGGCTTTTTCTCGCCAGTCCTGCAACAGGCTGGCGAACGCGTCGGCTGCGACGGCCCTGCTGAAGTAGTAGCCCTGGACTTCTCCACAGGCGTGGGCCTTGAGGAACTCCAACTGTTCGCGGGTTTCGACACCTTCGGCAATGGTCGTGAGGTTCAGGCTCTTGCCCAGGCTGATGATCGCGCTGACCAGCGCCGCGTCGTTGTTATCACCGCCGAGGTTGCGTACGAACGACTGATCGATTTTCAGCACATCGATGGGAAAGCGCCGCAGGTAACTGAGGCTGGAGTAACCAGTGCCGAAATCGTCGATCGCCAGGCGAATACCCAGGGCTTTGAGCGCATGTAATACCTCGAGAGTGGCGTCGATGTTCTGCATCAGGATGCTTTCGGTGATTTCCAGTTCGAGATAGTGCGGCTCCAGCCCGGTTTCCTCCAGCACCTGGCGGATGCCGGCGAGGTAGTTCCGTTGGCGGAAGTCGATGGCCGAGACATTCACCGACATGACCAGATTGCCCAGTCCCTGTGCCTGCCAGGCCTTGGCCTGGCGGCAGGCCTGTTGCACCACCCAGCGGCTCAGCGGAACGATCAGTCCGCTGTCCTCGGCCACCGGGATGAAGTCACTGGGGAAGATCCAGCCACGCTCTGGATGCTGCCAGCGAATCAGCGCCTCCGCGCCGACCACCGTACCGCGACTGAGGTCCAGCTTGGGTTGGTAGTGCAGCACGAACTCGCCACGCTCCAGGGCCAGGCGAATGCCTGATTCGATGGACTGCTGCCGGCGTGCGTGCAGGTTCATGTCCTCGACGAAGAAACCGAAATGGCCCGGGCCCTGTTCCTTGACGTTGCGCATGGCCGTTTCGGCTTTCTTGACCAGGCCCAGTGCGTCCTCGCCGTCGCCGGGATACAGGCTGATGCCCAGGCTCGCGGTGACCCGCAGGGCGTGTCCGGCCACTTCCAGCGGCGTGTTGATGGCGCTCAGAACCTTTTGCGCGATACCGTGGGTCTGGTGCGGGTGGGCGATATCGGGCAGCACCAGGACAAATTCGTCGGAGCCATAACGAAACACCGAGTCGGACTGGCGCAGCGCGCCGATCAGGCTGTGCGCCACATGCTTGAGCATTTCGTCGCCCGCCGGATGCCCCAGTGCATTGTTGATGCGCTTGAAGCGGTCCAGGCCGATGAACATGATCGCTGTCTGCTCGTCATGCCGCCTGGCCAGGGCGATCGCCTGGCTGAGCCGATCGACGAGCAGGGTGCTGTTGGGCAGTTCGGTGAGGACATCGAACTGCAGCAGGCGCGAGACGTGCAAGAGTTCCTGAACCCGCTCCTCGATGGTCCGTTCCAGGTCGGCCATGCGGGTCGCCATGTCCTGCGCCAGTTGCCATTTCCAGGTCAATGCACTGGCCATCTGGCGGATTTCCAGGCTGTCGAAGGGTTTCTTCAGGATCAGCAACTGGTCGCTGAACGCCAGGCGATCGGCCATGGATTCCCAGGAGTAGTCCGAATAGGCGGTGCACAGGGCGATTTGCAGGGCGGGGTCGACCTTCCACAGTTGCTCGATGGTTTCCAGGCCGTCCCAGCCGGGTGGCATGCGCATGTCGATGAAGGCCATGGCATACGGCCGTTTGGCAGCCAGAGCCAGCCGTACCAGCTCCAGGGCTTCCTGGCCCTGATAGGCCGAATCCAGTTCGAACACCTGGCGCTGCGGCTGGCTGACACCGAACAGCAGGGTTTCGGTCGACTCCAGGCTCAACTCATCCTCTTCTTCGGGGCCGAGGATTTTGCGGTAGTCCTGATGAATCGATGCGGTGTCGTCGATCAGCAGGATGCGCCGGTTGGCGGCGCCGACCCGGGCGTTCATCGCGACCTCTCGGGCTCTGACAGGGCCTGTGGGGTGAGGGTGCCCCGTTGCAGCAGCAGGGCTGCCTGCTGGCTGTCGACGGCCTTGCTGAAATAATAGCCCTGAGCCGTCATCGGCGAGCCGGTGGAAATCAGCGAACTGCGTTGTTCCAGGGTTTCCACACCCTCGGCAATGATGCCGATCCCCACTTCGCGGGCGAAGTTGATGATTGCCTTGAGTGTGGTGGCGCTGTCGGCGTCCTCGGTGGCGTGGTTGATGAACGATTGCGCCAGCTTCAAGTTGTTGACCCGATAGGTCTTGAGATAGTCGAAGGACGAGTAGTCGGTACCGAAGTCGTCGATGGCGATCCTGACCCCGAGCTCCCGCAGGCGTGGCAGTACGTCGTTCTGTGTCCATTTGGTCTGGGCCAGCGTCGCCTCGGTGACATCGAATTGCAGATCCGATGGCGAAAGGTCCCAGCGGCTGGTGGTCTCAATGACATCCTTGAGCAGTTCGGTACCGCTCTTGAGCTGGGCCAGCGACAGATTGATCGCAATCACCGTCGGCGCCATGCCCTCGTCGCGCCACTGGCGCATCTGCTGGCAGGCCCGGTCCAGCACCCAGTGGCCGAGGGCAACGATGGTGCCGGTTTTTTCCGCAGCAGGAATGAACACATCGGCGCCAAGCAGGCCACGTGTAGGATGGTTCCAGCGTACCAACGCCTCCATGCCGAGAATCCTGCCGCTGGTGAGGTCGACTTCCGGCAAGTAGTGCAGTTCCAGCTGGTTTTGCGAGATGGCTTCTTTCAGGTCGTTGGCGATCGCTACCCGCTCGCTGACCCCCTGGTTGATCTCGTCAGAATGGAAGTGATACTGGTTGCGACCCTTTTCCTTGGAGCGGTACAGCGCCATATCGGCCTGAACCAGCAGGGTGTCGGCACTATCGCTGTCTGTTGCGTAGGTACTGATGCCGATGCTCACGGAAATCCGCACTTCATTGCCATCGAGGCTATAAGGCTCGACCAGGGCATTGCGGATTTTTGCCGCCAGCGCGCCGCAGATGGAGGGGTCGCTCATTTCCGCTTGCAGGATCGCGAACTCATCGCCACCCAGTCGCGCCACCAGGTCGCCCTCGCGGGTGCAGTCCCTGATACGTTGTGACACTTCCTGGAGCAGCAGGTCGCCGATCGGATGGCCGAGGGTGTCGTTGATCCGCTTGAAGTGGTCGAGGTCCAGATAGAACACCGCGAACGGCAAGGCCCCGCGCTGGGCGGCGGCAAAGCTCTGGTGCAGGCGTTCGATCATGGTCGAGCGGTTGGCCAGCCCTGTGAGTCCGTCGGTACGGGCGAGCAGGGCGATCTTTTCTTCGGCGGCCTTGCGCTCGGTGATGTCGATGATAATACCCTCGACCTCGAGCAGGCGCCCTTCGGCATCGCGCACCGGTACGTAGCGGTTCTCCACCCAGCGCCATTGGCCATCGCCGGTACGCAGACGAAACTCGATGGAAGCGCCCTGGGCATCCTTGTCCAGCACCCGCGCCATGGCGGCGTCGACCTTGGGCTGATCTTCCTGGTGAATCAGTTCCTTGGCCCAGTCGCTTGAGGCCATCAGGTCCTTGGCGACATGGCCGAACTTGGTGATGTTATGGGAGATGTACATCAGTGGGAACGACGGCTCACCGCGCAGGCGGTAGAGAATGGTCGGGCTGTTCTGGACGATGATGTTGGCGTCGGACAGCTCACGGGTGCGTTCTTCGACGGCCTGTTCGAGCAGATCCATCTTCAGGGCAGCCTCTTCGGTCATCTGCCATTTGACGGTCAGGGCATTGGCCAACTGGCGAATCTCGATCGCATCGAAGGGTTTTTTCAGGATCAGCAGACGGTCGCCCATCTCGATACGTTCGTTCATGTCCTCCAGTGAGTAGTCGGAATAGGCGGTACACAGGGCGACTTGCAGCTTGGGGTCGACTTGCCAGAGCCGTTCGATGGTCTCCAGGCCGTCCCAACCCGGGGGCATGCGCATGTCGATGAAGGCCATGGCATACGGCCGACCCTCGATCAGCGCCTGCTCGACCCTGGCCAGGCCTTCACGGCCCTGGAAGGCCGAGTCCAGTTCGAAAACCTGCTCCGCATGGCTGACCGTGACCGTATCGCCGAACAGGGCTTGCTCGGCCGATTGCAGGTCGTCCACGACCCCCGTGGGGCAGAGGATCTTGCGAAAATCCTCATGGATGGAGTTCGTGTCGTCGATGATCAGGATGCGGCGATTGATCCGTGCCGATACACCTTTCATCGTGATGCCCTTGCTGGTCGATGGAAATGCATTGAACGCATACAAAGAGTCCTTTCCCCCAGGTGCACAGCGAATGCGCGCTCGACTGCTTGCAGCATAGATGCAGTTTTCTTCAAGTGCTGGCGAAGAGAGGGCGTTTACCATTCATCCGGCGTAAAAGCATCTACCCTTAGGGCGAGGACAGGGATTGCCGGCTATTCGCGGTCCCGTAATCTGAAGCCCACGACGACATGAGGTGCGCCATGGATGAATCCGCCGTCGGTTCCCCGACCAGGCCCCGTATTCTGCTGGTCGATGACGAAGAGTCGATTCTCAACAGCCTGCGGCGACTGCTGCGTAGCCAGCCCTATGAGGTGGTTCTGGCCGACAGCGGGGCTCGGGCGCTGGAGATCCTGGCCGAGCAGCCCGTCGACTTGGTGATCAGCGATGCACGCATGCCGAACATGGATGGCGCGACCCTGCTGGCGCGCATCCACGAGCTGTACCCCTCGACCCTGCGGATCCTGCTGACCGGTTATGCCGACCTGGACATGATCACCAAGGCGATCAACGAAGGGCGGATCTATCGCTATCTCAGCAAGCCCTGGAACGACGAAGAACTGGGACTGACGGTGCGTCAGGCGTTGGCCTACCAGCATTCGGAGCGCGAACGACAGCGCCTGCAGGTGTTGGCCCGGGAACAGAACCAACAGTTGCAGCAGCTCAACGAGACGCTGGAAAAACGGGTGTTGGCGCGAACCAGCGAGGTCCAGCAGACCGCCGATATGCTCGACCTGGCCTACGAAGAGCTCAAGCGCAGCTACGCGGTGACCGCCGAGGTGTTTTCGCGGATGGTCGAGTGGCGCTTGCCCAAGGACAAGCAGACCAACCGGGCGGTGATCGACCTGGTCCGTGCCTGGAGCAAGGCCAACGCGCTGGACGAGGCCGACAGCCGTAACCTGGCGATGGCCGCGGCCTTGCACAACATCGGCAAGATGGGCTGGACGGACGGCATGATGGGCGCTCCGGCCGATCAGTTGCACCATACCGAGCGCGAGCGTTATCGCGGTTATCCCAAGCAGAGCGAGTCGTTGCTGATGACGCTGGAACCGATGCAGGATGCGGCGCGGCTGATCCTGCATCATCAGGAGCGTTGGGACGGCAGCGGTTTCCCCGATCATCTCAAGGGCGAGGCGATTCCCCTGGGTTCACGGGTGTTGAAGCTGGCCGTCGATTTCATCGAGTTGCAGCATGGGCTGATTCTCGAACGACGGTTGAACAGTGACGAAGCCCTGCTGTTCATCCGCAAGTATGCCGGGCGTCTCTATGATCCCGAGCTGGTGGAACCCTTTATCAAGGTCTGCGCCGAGCACCTGAGCGATGTCACCGCCGGCGACCCGACGGTGAAGGTCCTGAGCACCCGCGAGCTGGCGGCAGGCATGGTCCTGGCACGCAACCTCAATGCCGACAATGGCATGCTGCTGCTCAATGCCGGCAAGGTCTTGAGTGGGCCGTTGGTGGAAAAACTGATCGGTTTCGAGGCGATGGAGGGGGCCAAGTACAGCGTGTTCGTCAAGGTGCCGGAAGAGGTCACGCCGCTGGAGCAGGTGACCTGAGTTCAGCCAGACAAGCCTACCTTTGGCGGGCTTGCCTGTTGTCCCGGCGAGTGTGATCCTGGCGCCCTTTGCCGGGATTGCATTGACGCCATGACTCTTTCTACTGTCTCCAGGACGATTCGTATTGCCGCAGCCCTGCTGATCGGCCCCGATGGCCGTACTCTGCTGGTCCGCAAACGCGGCACCCTGGCCTTCATGCAACCCGGCGGCAAGATCGAACCCCATGAGCAGCCGGTGCACGCCCTGACCCGCGAACTTGAGGAAGAACTGGGGCTGCGGGTCGATCCTGCCGCTGCCCGCTACCTCGGAAAATTTTCCGCACCGGCTGCCAACGAGCCGGGCTTCGAGGTACAGGCCGAACTGTTTCTGCTGCAGATCGCCGAAGCGGTCGAGCCGGCTGCCGAGATCGAGGAAGTGGTGTGGATCGATCCGGCGTCCGACGGCAATCTGTGTCTGGCGCCGTTGACACGGGACCTGATCCTGCCGTTCTATCGTGCTTCGCTTGCACCCGACGCCTGAGCGAAACCTCCCGAGGACCGTCCATGATCCCCGTTCAAGACCTGCTGATCTTCGCCGCCGCTTCACTGTTGATGGTCCTGACGCCGGGACCGAACATGATCTACCTGATTTCCCGTTCGATCTGCCAGGGCCCCAAGGCCGGTGTGGTGTCGTTGCTGGGGGTGGTGGGCGGTTTCTTCGTCCATCTGTTTGCTGCCGCGCTGGGCCTGACCGCCGTGTTCATGGCCGTGCCGCTGGCTTATGAGTTGCTCAAGTGGGCCGGTGCACTGTACCTGCTGTGGCTGGCCTGGCAGGCGCTCAAGCCTGGGGCACGGTCGCCGTTCGAGCCTCGGCAGTTGCCGCCTGATTCGTCCGCGCGGTTGATCACCATGGGCTTTCTCACCAGTGCCCTGAATCCGAAGATCGCGGTGTTCTACCTTTCGGTGTTTCCGCAGTTCATCACCCCGGAGCACGGCTCGGTGTTCGCCCAGAGCCTGACCCTTGGCGTCACCCAGATCAGCGTGAGCTTCACCGTCAACCTGCTGATCGCGCTGTTTGCCGGCGGTCTGGCCAGTTGGTTCATGCACAACCCGCGCTGGCTGGCTGTGCAACGTTATGTCATGGGCTTCGTGCTGGGCGGCCTGGCGCTGCGGCTGATGCTCGAACAACGCCGGGCCGCCTGAGAAGGTCGCGTCAGCGTACCGCGCTGACGCCATCGAGGGTGGAGAACGAGGTGTCCTTGGCCGTCAGCAGAAAGTCGCGCATATAGGGCACCTCCAGCATGTCGGTGCGAATCGCCGCGTACAGTGTGGCAAACAGGCCTTTCTCGCCCAGCCGCTTGGCTTTCACGTAACCGCGCGAGCTGTATTCGTGCAGCGCCCAGTGCGGCATGCCGCAGACACCGCGGCCGCTGGCCACCAACTGCATCATCATCACGGTCAGTTCCGAGGTCCGCACCTGCGCTGGTTCGATATCGGCCGGTTCCAGGAATCGGGTGAAGATGTCCAGGCGGTCGCGTTCCACCGGGTAGGTGATCAGGGTTTCCCGGGCCAGATCCTCGGGCACGATATACGGTTTGCTCGCCAGGGCGTGCTGGTTGGCGACGGCGAGCATTGCCTCGTAGGTGAACAGCGGCACGTAGGTGATGCCCGCCAGGTCCAGTGGGTCGGAGGTGACCACCAGGTCCAGGTCGCCTCGGGCCAGGGCCGGCAGCGGTGCAAAGGAGAAGCCGGAGGCCAGGTCCAGTTCGACTTCCGGCCAGGCATCGCGGAACTGGTCGATGGTCGGCATCAGCCACTGGAAGCAACTGTGGCATTCGATCGCCATGTGCAGTCGACCTGCGGTACCACCGGCCAGCCGGGAGATATCCCGTTCCGTCGCGCGCAGCAGCGGCAAGGTGGCATCCGCCAGTTGCAGCAGACGCAGGCCGGCGCTGGTGAACCGTACCGGTTTGGTCTTGCGCACGAACAACGTCATGCCCAGGCGCTCCTCCAGTTCCTTGAACTGGTGGGAGAGGGCCGACTGCGTCAGGTGCAGGCGCTCGGCGGCTTCCACCAGGCTGTCGGCCTCACGCAGGGCATGCAGGGTTTTCAAGTGACGGATTTCGAGCACCAGAGGCTCCATGAGCAATTTTTGGCAAAGGACGCTAGAAGCGTGAGTTTGTCTCATGATGACGCGGCTGTCGACTGCCGCCTCTGGCGATAGACGTGTGACTTGTCCGATAGGCCGATACCGCCGATGCAATCTTCATCAAACTGTCATTGAACTGTGGCAGCGCGCTGCAACAAATATCATCAGACTCGCGCTCCACTGGGGTTCTGCGTTTCGGTATTTTTTCATGCATGTACGTTTTCTTTCTGCGGCAGTTCTGCTGGCCGCCTTGCTGTTCGGCTTGCCGGCATTTGCCGCTGGCCGCTGCGATGTCAATGTTCCCACCGAGCATGTCGATCTGGATCAGGTCAGCCTGGCCTACCAGAGCATCGGCCGTGCCTCGGACCCGGCGCTGCTGCTGATCATGGGCCTGGGCGGTCAGTTGATCCATTGGCCGGACGAAGTGGTGGTCGCCTTGTGCCAGCAGGGTTTCCGGGTGATTCGCTACGACAACCGCGACGTCGGTCTGTCGACCTGGCGCCATGCACCGGCGAGTGCCAACCTGACCTTCGAAGTGCTGCGCTACAAGCTCGGTTTGCCGGTATCGGCGCCCTACAGCCTGACCGACATGGCCGGCGATGCGTTGGGGCTGATGGATGCACTGCACGTCGAGCAGTTTCATGTGCTCGGTGCCAGCATGGGCGGGATGATCGCCCAGCGTGTGGCGGCCATGGCTCCGCAGCGGGTCGAGAGTCTGACGCTGGTGATGACCAGCTCCGGTGCCGAAGGTTTGCCGGCGCCGAGTGCGGCGTTGGTGCAGTTGCTGTCGCGGCGCAGTGCGCCCAATCGCCAGGTGGCCATCGAGCAGCAGGCCGACCTGTTGGCGGCGCTGGGCAGTCCGCAGGTCAAGGACGATCGGAACAAGCTGCTGCGCCAGGCCGCGGCCTCTTATGATCGGGCGTTCAATCCGGAAGGGGTGAAGCGCCAGATCATGGCGATACTGGCCGAGCCTAGCCGGGTGCCGCTGCTCAACCAGTTACGCGTGCCGACCCTGGTGGTGCATGGCACCGCCGATCCGTTATTGCCGGTGATGCATGGGGTGCACCTGGCGGCGCATATCCAGGGCAGCCAACTGGTGCTGATCCCGGGGCTGGCCCATCGGTTCCAGGAGGCGTTCAAGGCCCCGTTGCTGGCGGCGGTGCTGCCTTATCTGCGGGCGCATCAGCAGGATGTCAGCCACGTCGCGCAGCTTTGATGGGAATGGGCTTCAGGCCATGAAGTCAGCGCGCTCCTACAGGGGGGCGATGCGCCGCAGGATGTGTCGTGGGGGTCAGCGGATGATCTTTTCTACCTGGATCGCCAGCTTCTTCAGGCGATACCAGAAGCTGCGCTCGGAGATCCCGATCATCTGCGCGGCGGCGGCCTGGACCCCATTGGTTTCCTGCAAGGCCGCCAGGATGTAGCCCTTTTCCACTTCCGCCAGTGCCGCGTCGAGGTCCTTGGGGATCGCCGGGCCGGCATTGAGCGCCACGGTCGGGTTGCCCGGTTCCGTCTGCGATGGGCTGAACAGGTACGCGGGCAGGTCGCTTTCTTCGATCACCGGGTTCGCGGCGACGATGGTCGCGCGTTCCACGCAGTTCTGCAGTTCGCGAATATTGCCCGGCCAGTTGTAGTTGGCCATCGCCTGTAGCGCCTGCGGGCTGAACCCAGTGATGCGCTTGCCGGCGCTGGCACCCAGGGAACGGGCGAAATGCCGGGCCAGTGGAGCGATGTCCTCGGCCCGCTCGCGCAGGGCCGGCAAGGGAATCGGAAAGACGTTCAGGCGATAGTAGAGGTCTTCACGAAACTCCTTGTTCGCCACCGCTTCGAGCAGGTTCTTGTTGGTCGCGGCGATCACCCGCACATCGACCTTGCGTTCGCGCGTGTCGCCTACCGGCTCGATCACCCGCTCCTGCAGCGCACGCAGAATCTTCGCCTGCAGAGCCAGCGGCATGTCGCCGACCTCGTCGAGGAACAACGTGCCCTTGTCCGCCTGCATGAAGCGCCCGACCCGATCCGAGACGGCGCCGGTAAAGGCCCCCTTGCGGTGGCCGAACATTTCGCTTTCCAGCAGCCCTTCGGGGATCGCCGCGCAGTTGACCGCGACAAAGGGTTTGTCGGCGCGGTTGCCGTGCTGGTGGATCGCCCGGGCGACCATCTCCTTGCCGGTGCCGCTCTCGCCGGTCAGCAGGATGGTCGCGTTGCTCTCGCGTACCGAATCGACCGCCTGCAGCACCCGGCGAAAGGTCGGGCTGTCGCCCACCAGGCTGTCGATCTGCTGGTGTTCGTCCAGCTCGGCGCGCATCCGCGCGTTGTCGCGCAGGATGTCGCGAAACTGCAATGCCTTGCTGACGGTGATGTCCAGCTCGTCGATGTCGAACGGCTTGGCAATGTAGTCGAAGGCGCCGTTGCGCATCGATTGCACGGCGTTTTTCACCGTGCTGTAGGCGGTCATCACGATGACCGGCAATTGCGGGAAGCGCGACTTGATCTCGGCCAGCAACTGCGGACCATCCATGCCGGGCATGCGCCAGTCGCTGATGACCAGGTCGATCTCTTCCTGGTCCAGCACCACCAGCGCCTGCAGGCCGTTGCCGGCGGTGAACACCTGGATATCGTTATGGCTCAGGGCCGAACTGAGCAGGTCGCAGAGTTTGGGCTCGTCATCGACCACCAGGACCTTATGCGTCATCGTCATGTTCCTCGTCATCCTCGGCGTCCAGGTCTTCGCCATGGGCCGGAATGTACAGCTTGAAGCAGGCGCCTGCATCTTTCTCGCTGATGCATTCGATCCGCCCATCATGGTTTTCCATGATCGAGAAAACCTTGGCCAGGCCCAGGCCGGTGCCCGAGGCCTTGGTGGTGACAAACGGCGTGAAGATCCGCTCGATCATGTCCGCCTCGATACCCTGGCCGGTGTCGGTGACGCTGATGACGGTGTAGTGCTGGTCCATATCGATGCCGAGCGTCAGGCGACCGCCGTTGGGCATGGCGTCGATGGCGTTGAGGATCAGGTTCAGGCAGGCCTGTTTCAGTTGGCCGGTATCGGCGTACAGCGTGGCCCCGGGGGCCTGCTCGTCGATGTGCGCATCGATGTTGTGGGTCGTCAGCTCCGGGGCACAGAAACCGAGAATTTCTTCGGCCAGGGCCCGAGCGGGCTGCAGAACCCGAATCGGTGCGTTCGGCTTGGCGAAATCGAGAAACTCGGTGATCAGGTCATTGATCCGCGACACTTCGCTGATCACGTATTCCAGGTGGCGCTTGTCGGTGTCCGGCAGGTTGGCCCGACGGTGCAGCAGTTGCGTCGCGGTCTTGATGATGCCCAGCGGATTGCGGATTTCGTGGGCCAGGCCCATGGCGACTTCGCCCAGCGCGTGCAGGCGATCACGGCGGCGCAGTTGTGCTTCCAGGTGATGCAGTTCACCCAGGCGTTCGGTCATGTGGTTGAAGGTATGGCTGAGTTCGGCCAGTTCATCGCTGCCGATCACCGGGACATGCTTGTTGTAGTTGCCGGAGATGACCGCTCCGACCCCTTCGGCAAGCCCCCGCAACGGTCGGGTCAGGCGTTGCGAGACCAGCCAGCCGACGCTCAGGGACAGTGCCGAGCCCACGAGGAAAATCAGGATGAACAGGTTGCTCTGGTTGACCAGGCCGACCAGGCTGTTGTGGCGCAACAGGCCGCTGAAAATGACGCCCTGCAGGTCACCGGTATCGTTGAAAATCGGCCAGTACAGGCCACTGTAGCGGCTGGTGAAGAGTTCGCTCGGCAGTCGGGTGTCGCGCAGGTTTTTTTCGATTTTCGTCGGGATCTGCAGCGGATGATCGTCGAAGCGCTGGGTCGAGAAGATTTCGGCGAACCCCTTGGCGTTCGCCAGGTACAGGCGCAGGTCGAGGGAATGGACATCGGCGACGCTGTTGAGGAAGCTGCTGTCCAGATAAGTGGCGATCATCAGTTGATAGTCGACGCCTTCCTGGGTACTGGGGAACATCGAGACCACCACGCCGGTCGGTACGCCCGCGACCTTGATGGTCTGCAGCACGGCATTGGGCGCGGTGCTGACCTGTTCGACGATATCGTCGGAGGCGGTGCTGAACACCACCTTGTGATCCTGCGTGCGGATCAGCGCGACGATGTCGATGCCCATCGCATCGGCGATATCGGCGGTCAGCTTGTCATGCTTGGCCGCCTGGCGCGAAGTCGGCGGTCTGGTGTAGAGCAGGAACAATTGCGCGACCCGCGCGTTGTCACGCTGGATCTCGCTGATCTCGTCCTTGACGATCTTGGTCGACTCCTGCAGCCAGATGCGCACATTACTGTCGAAAATCTGCGACAGGGTGGTCGCCGCCAGTTCGGCGGCGATCATGGTCGGCACGACGCTGACCAGCCAGAACGCCAGCAACAGTTTGCGCTGCACACTCCAGCGCGATATCGAGAAGGGGCGGCGTTTACGGCGGCGTTCTGGGGTAGGAGTCATCAGGTTTCGCTTATCGCGGCAGCCATGGCAGGGTCGAATCGATCCGGGCGGACAATCAATTTGACCAGTTTCAGGAGGTTGTTGACCAGCCGGTTTCGATGGTGAAAGAACAGGTTGTTGCCCTGGAACGTGCAGCCCAGGCGGATCTTGCTGGCATAACCGGCCTGACCGCATTCGTACCGGGCGATGCCCTGCTTGATACAGTACTCGACATTGGCCATCCAGCTACGGAAATAGAGGTTGTGCTGACGGGTTTCGTTCAGGTCGTGACCGAAAAATTTATCGATCAGCCGATCCTGATCCAGCAGGATCAGGTTGAACGCCACTAACCGATCGTCGATCCAGTAGAGAACGCAGGCAGCGCGTTCGTCCAGTTGTTCGAGCACACCGGTGAAATAGTCCGCCGGCAGGCGTTCGAACTGGGTTTCGCTGCGCGCCAGGGTCGACTCGTACAGACGCATGACCTGCGGCAGTACATCATCGATGTTGCGCCGCCACTCGATCCGTGGCCCGGGTGTGCGTAGCTTGCGCCGCAGGTCCTTGCGAGTGGATTTGCCCAGGGAGCCGAGGTAGGCGTCGAGCGAGCCGAAGGGCACCGGTAGCGTCGATCCGGGCAGGCTGGGCAATTGCTGGAAGCCGGCGGCCTTGCAACTGCTGGTCCAGTCGTTGTCGGCGCTGGGGGCGTCCTTGACTGCTGTGAGGCTGATTTTCAGACTGGCGGCATCTTCCCGCGCGAGTCGCAACAGGCGCTCCAGCAATGCCTGGCGTCGTTGCGCTGGCACCTGGCTGGCGATGCCGGCATGGCACTGCTCCGACACGGGCGAACCAATGGCGTAGAGTCCCAATTCGAGAAGGCCTGGCAATGCCCGGTTGAGCCAGCCGGTCACGCGTTTGGCCACCCCCTGCATCGTGGTGTCGAGTTTGTAGCGGGTGATGAAGGCGGGGGCGACGGCCAGCAGGCGGCCGTCTTCGAACAACGCCAGGTAGCGCCATTCGAAGTCGTCGATGCCGGCCTTTTCCACAGCCAGGTAATACTCCCAATTTTCCAGCGCGCCCGGAAAGCAGTCATTCCAGGCTGCACGGTCAATCGCCTCGATGCTGGAGAAGGCTTGGGCGTCAATCACGTGGTCTGTCCTTTAGGCCCGTTGCCGATAGTCTTCGCGGAGGCTCGAAACGCCGCTCAGGCGCTCGATGAAACCGGCGCTCAAGGCGATCACTTCGCGGTACTGCAGGTCGACGGTGATCATGTGGTAGCAATTGTCGAGAAGCACCTTGGTGACGGGGCCACCCAGGTGCTTCTCGACGTAATTGGCGTTCCACGGGCTGGTGATGTCGTCCTCGACGGAGTGGATCACCAGCGCCGGAGTCTTGATCGCCGGCATGCGGCGCATGACCACGGCATTCATCCGATGCAGTTCGCGCACCGTGATGCCTTCCATGGTCAACAGCCCGGCATCGCTGCTCTGGCCGGCCTTCATCTGGCGCTCGACAATCGCCCGCAGACGCTCGTTCTTGATGCCGTACGGCGGCTTCTCCTCGAACCGACAGACATGCACACCGAACGGAATCCTCATCAGCAACGGCGTCAGGAACGCAAATTTGCTGATGCTCCAGCCGTCGTAGCGCAGGGTCGTCGAATACATCAACAACCCGGCAACCTGGCCGGGGAACTCGGAGGCCAGGTACATGGACATCACTGCGCCCATCGACAAGCCGCCGACGAACACCTGCGCGTGGCGCTGCTTCACGCCGACGAAGGTCTTGCGCACGCCTTCGTACCAGTCCTGCCAACCGGTCGCCTGCAGGTCGGCATTGCCGCCGCAATGACCGGGCAGGGTGGGTACGTACACGGTGCACGTACCGTCCTTGACCAGCCCCTGGGCGACCTTGCGCAGTTCTGTCGGCGTGCCGGTCAGGCCGTGGATCAGCAAGACCCCGACCTGACCGTCGCCGAGAACGAAGCCGGCATCGCCTTCGCCCAGATCGATCTCGGCCATGTTCACCGTTTCATGGCCCGGTTCAGCAGCTGTTCGAGCAGCTTCAGACCCAGGTCGATTTCCGGGTAACTGATTTCCAGCGACGGCGCCAGGGTGATCACGTTCTTGTAGTAGCCACCGACGTCGAGGATCAGGCCGAGTTTCTGACCGTCAACCACCATGTCGCCCTTCATGCCTTCTTCGACCATGTAGTCAAGGGTCGCCTTGTCTGGCGTGAAACCGTCCGGACCGCAGATTTCGCAGCGCAGGGCCAGGCCCAGGCCATCGACGTCGCCGATGATCGGGAAGCGTTTCTGCAGGTCTTGCAGGCCTTCGAGGAAATACTTGCCCTTGGCCATGACCATGGCGCCGTAGTCGACTTCGCTGGTCATCTTGAACATTTCCAGGCCTACCGCCGTGCCCAGTGGGTTGGAGGCGAAGGTGGAGTGGGTCGAACCTGGTGGGAAGACTTTCGGGTTGATCAACTCTTCGCGAGCCCAGATGCCGCCCAGGGGGTTCAGGCCGTTGGTCAGCGCCTTGCCGAAGACGATCACGTCCGGCTTGACGTCGAAGTGTTCGATCGACCACAGCTTGCCGGTACGCCAGAAGCCCATCTGGATTTCGTCGACGACCATCAGGATGCCGTGCTGGTCGAGGACCTTCTTCAGCTCGCTGTAGAAGTTCATTGGCGGGATCACGTAGCCGCCGGTGCCCTGGATCGGCTCGACGTAGAACGCCGCGTATTCGCTGGCGCCGACTTTCGGGTCCCAGACGCCGTTGTATTCAGTTTCGAACAGACGGGCGAACTGCTGCACGCAGTAGCTGCCGTATTCTTCCTTGGTCATGCCTTTCGGGCCGCGGAAGTGATACGGGAACGGGATGAACTGCGCGCGCTCGCCGAAGTGGCCGTAGCGGCGACGGTAGCGGTAGCTCGAAGTGATCGAGGAAGCGCCCAGGGTACGGCCGTGGTAGCCGCCTTCGAAGGCGAACATCAGGCTCTTGCCGTTGGTGGCGTTACGCACGACTTTCAGCGAGTCTTCGATGGACTGCGAACCGCCGACGTTGAAATGCACGCGACCGTCGAGGCCGAATTTCTTCTTGGCGTCGACCGCGATCATTTCCGACAGCTCGATCTTGCCCTTGTGCAGGTACTGGCTGGCGATCTGCGGCAGGGTATCGATCTGCTGCTTGAGGGCGTTGTTCAGACGTGGGTTGGCATAGCCGAAGTTGACGGCCGAGTACCACATCTGCAGGTCGAGGTAGGCCTGGTCTTCGGTGTCCCAGACGTAGGAGCCTTCGCAGCGGCTGAAAATGCGCGGTGGTTCGATGTAGTGAACGGTATCGCCGTAGGAGCAGTACTTGGCTTCTTTTTCCAGAAGCACCTGGTCTTCGGCGGTAGCGATGCGAATCTCAGACATGGTGGAAGAGTTCCTGAGTTTGTGAGGAGTTTTCGGCGCTGTCGAGCGCGAAAGCGGTGGCGTTGGCGGCTTCGCTGGATGGCAGCAGAGCCAGCAAGGCGGGAAGTTCGGCGAACGATTCGAAACGCTTGTGTGGGATGCCGTTACGTTCGCAGTGGTCGGCCAGGCGGTCCTTGGCGAACACGAAGTCAGCGGTAGAGGCCACGCACATGTCCGATTGACCGTCGCCGATCACCAGCACGCGTTTGCCCTTGGGCGTGGATTTGCACTTGCAGTTGCCGGAGGCGGCGCGGCAGGCATCGCTGGAATACGGGAAATCGATGCGCCAGCTGGTCTGGTCGACCTGGCGCAGGCGGTTGGCCAGGATCGGGATCAGAGTCACGTAGTTGCGCGACAGAATCCTTGCGATACCCTGTTCGATACCATCGCTGACCACTTCGATGGTCGCGCCCAGGCTCGTCACATGGTCGACGAAGTCGGGGAAGTCCGGGTCGATATCGATGGTGTCGAAGTAGGCCAGCAATTGGGCTGGGGTGGCCTTGACCAGGGCCAGTTGGCGGCTGAGGCATTCACGCGAACCGATATGACCGTCCAGCCATTCCTGCTCGATCGCTTCCCAGCTCGGGTCGGCGAAACGCTCCAGGATGTTGTCGATCGCGTCAGTGCGGGAAATGGTCCCGTCGAAGTCACACACGATATGCCAGTGCATCATCTGCAGTTACCTGTTGAATGGAGAGCGCACCTTGCGCATATCAGGGCTAGAGCACGGAGCGTGCCAAACCGCTGGAGGCCCTTTATTCACGGGGTTTGCGTGATGGCGGTATGAATTTTTCTACGAGAAGCTACAATTTTTGTAGTTTGCTACAAACAAGATAAGTGCTTGCCTACAACCCCCGCTTTGGTGATTGATGCGCGCATGTTCAGAACAAGGAAATGTGTCATGGCCAGGTTTACCCCCTCAGTGCTGCTTGCCGGTTTGTTGTCCCTGGGCGGCTTGAGCACCAGTGCGCTGGCCGAGGAAGGGCTCAGCGGGCAGATCGGTGCCGGTATCGGTTATCAACCCCACGACCCCTCGGGCAGTCGTTACGACACGGTGCCGTTGCCCTATCTCGACCTGGATTGGGGGGACGTCAGCCTCGATGGCGACGATGGCCTGACCTGGGATGCCGTCAAGAACAGCGGGTTCACAGCAGGACCGTTCATCAACTATCTGTCGGGGCGCAACGCCAATGGCGACCTGCGCGGTTTGCGCAATGTTCCGGACATGGCTCAGGTCGGCGGTTATGTGCAGTACGCGCCGGATGATTTCTGGCGGGTCTTTGTGCAGATCGGCAGTGCAGTCGGTGCGGGCAACGCCCAGGGTGGTCTGTTGGGCAAGGTCGGTGGCGAGCTGGGGTATCCGCTGGGCATGGGTATCATCGGCAGCAGCAACCTGAGTGCGCATTTCGCCGATGCCCGGCAGACCCGGACCTTCTTCGGTGTGACGGCCGAGGAGGCTCAGGCTTCCGGGATCGAGCAGTACAAGCCGGGTGGCGGCCTGCAGAACATCACCCTGACCCAGAACCTTGCGATCCCGTTGGGTGGCAGTTGGTCGCTGATGACCAGCGCCAGCTGGATTCACCTGGTGGGCAACGCGGCTGACAGCAGCATCGTCAGGGAACGTGGCGATAACAACCAGGGCCAGGTCCAGACTGCGATCAGCTACAAGTTCTGACGGCGCCTGGCGAGCAGGCGAGTTTTAGCCGCGCTGGCAAAACTGGTCTGCCGTTTGCAAAGGATGGCCCGGTAATCACTGTCCGGGAAACTTTCAGATGGCTCGTCCTGCTTATCGCCTGTTGGCCTATTCGCTCTGGGACCTGGTGCCCATTGTCATGGCGCTGGCTCATTTCGCCTTCGTACTGTGGCTGGTGCTGGGCTTTCACGACCACACCTGGTGGCTGATCATCCCGACGGCGTTGCTCTATGCCGTCAGCCTGTCGTGGAGCATCAACAGCATCTCCCACAACCAGATCCACAATCCCTATTTCACCCCACTCTGGCTCAATCGCGGCTTCGACCTGCTGTTGTCGCTGACCATCGGGTTTTCCCAGACGATGTACCGTGATATCCACAACCGTCACCATCGCGGCAACTCCGACCTGCCGGGTGCGGACGGCACCACCGTCGACCCGCTGTCGATCTACCTGCATGGCAAGGACGGCCAGCCGGATAACGTCTGGGCCTACGCCTTCCTGAGTTTCTTCCGTGATGATCCCAAGGCCTACTACGAAGAAATGAAGCGCAAGCATCCGGCGGATGCGCGCTGGGTCAAGGTCGAGATCTATGCGACGGTGGCGTTCTACCTGGCGCTGGCGGCCTATGACTGGCATGCGGTGCTGGTGCTGCTGCCGTTCTGGTACCTGGGGCAGTCGCTGTCTTCGCTCAATGGCTACTACGAGCACCTGGGCGGCAATCCGGACCTGCCGATCGCCTGGGGCGTGAGCTCCTACAGCACGCTCTACAACCTGATCTGGATGAACAACGGCTACCACGCCGAGCACCACTACCGGCCGAAGATGCACTGGACCAAGGTCAAGGCGTTTCATGCACAGATCAGGGAGCAGCAGCGCGAGGCCGGCGTGAAGGTTATTCCGGTGTCCCACGGGCTGGGCTTTCTGCTGAAACACAACAGGTAGTCCTCAAACCCGATTTTGTGGCGAGGGGGCTTGTCCCCGATCGGCTGCGAAGCAGCCGCAGACCGGCCAATACGTTCTGTCTGAAGGATCGGCGGTGGTGGTTTTGGGGCTGCTCTGCGGCCCAGCGGGGGCATAGCCCCCTCGCCATCACTCAGTTCTCCTCGCCTTCGGCGAGCAAGGCGATGCCGCCGATGATTACCAGCACGCCGACCCAGTGCAGCGTACTGATCTGTTCGCCCAAGCCCAGCCACGAGCCGAGCAGCACGGCGACAAAGACCAGTGAACTCAAGGGGAATGCCAGGGACAGGCTGCTGCGCCGCAGGATCAGCATCCAGACGAAAAAGGCGCCGATGTAGCAGGCAATTGCCACCCAGACTCCCGGATTGGCGAGTACGGCAGTGAGCCATTGCAGATTGAAATCCACCTGGCCCAGTTGGTCACCGCCGACCTTGGTGGCGATCTGTCCGGCGCTTTCGAAGAGAATCAGCAAGGCCCAGAGGACGATGGTGCCCAGGCGTCCGTGAAGCCAGTCGATGTGTTTTGCATGACTCATAGATAGATTCCTTGATTCTCAACTGCCCGAGAGGGCAACCAGCATGACGCCCAGGGTGATCACCAGAGTGCCCATCCAGCGCCGACGGCTGACGTTTTCCCCCAGCACCACCTTGCCCGCCAGCACCACCCCGCAATAAGCCAGCGCGGCAGCCGGGAACAGCAGGCTCAACGGCGCCCGCGACAGGGCTTCGAGCCAGACCAGGAACTCCACGGCATAGGCACCGATGCCGCACCACAGCAGCGGCGCGTTGAACACCTGGCCCCAGAAGGCATTCAGGCGAAAACCGCCTTCAAGCTCTGGCAGACGGTCCAGGCCGATCTTGAAACAGAGTTGGCCGACCACGTCCAGGACAATGGAAAAGGCTACCAGTAGAACAACGGTCAGGGTCACGGGAACAGCTCCTCGAACAGTGAGATCAACGCCTGGTTGGTGGTCGCGTTGCGTTGCAGATCGGCAGCGCTCCAGCGTTCGGCCGGCGGTTGATCGGACTTGGCTTCCCAGCGCTTGAAGGCGTTGCTGAAGGCCGGTTGGGCGAATTCGCCGCAGATATCGATGCCCAGCACGCGTTTGTGCGTGGCCAGGGCGCGGATGGCCTCGAGCAGGTGGCTTAGGCGCATGCCGCCCTGGTCCCAGTTGGTCGCGGCATCCTCGCTGGCCAGTACGTCCTTGTCGATGGTGATCCAGATCGCCTCGGTGGGCAGGCCCTGGATCAGTTGTTCGAGAAAGCTGGGCCAGTGCTCGTCGGCGAGGTTGCGCCAGTGCAGATGGTTTTCCTGCTGCTGGTGCCCCGCACCGTCGCCGACCCGCCCCCAGACCTTGGAGGGCGCGTGTTGCCAGGGAAACAGTTGCAGGTCGCCACGGCGCAAGGCGCCAAGATTGCCGCCGCGCAGTTGCGGGGTGTCGAGGTCTTCGCTGCACGGGCCGAGGGTGACGATGCGCCGGACGTTCGGCAACTTCAGCGCGCGGTTGACCCACGAGCCGCAATGCCGGCGTGGGGCCAGGTGGACCCAGTCGGGATGGTTGTCGAAGTGGATCAGGCTGATCGGTTCCGGCAGGTTGCCGAGAAACGCCGGGGTCAGGTGATGGTAATCACCGGAGCCGACAAAGATGATCTGCGGTCGGCCCGCCGCCGGCGCAATGAGCTGGCGCAGGCGTTCGGTAAAGCGTCGGTACTGGCGTTCGGTGGTCCATAGACGCAGTTTCGGACCCAGGTCGAGCAGGTCCAGCAGCGTGGCGCGACCGCTGTCGAGCAGGCTGCGGATCGGCGCCTGGGCCGTCAGGCTGTGGTCGAGATCTAAGATGTTCAAAACGGTGATTTACCCATGGCAGCGCCCGCATGTCAGGTTGCCTCTCCAGGCTGGAGGTCAGGCAATTCGGGCTTTGGCAGGTAAATGCAAAGGGCGGGCCACACCAGTGGCGTCATACATCCGCTTCACTTGCAGTATCGGTCCTGTAGGAACCGGGCTTGCCCGCGAATAGGCCCTCAAGCCTTGCAGCGCCCCGACTTCAGCCTTCGCAGGCAAGTCGGATCGCCGCACCGCCTGTTCCTACAGGATTGGTGTAAGTCACGGAGTCCACGCGGAGCATGGGTAACGCCCCACAGATCCACGTCAGTGGCTCAAGCCGTACTTTTTTACCTTGTCGAACAGGGTGGTCTTGGCCATGCCCAGTTCCTGGCTGGCCTGGGTGAGGTTGCCGCGGCTGCGCTGCAGGGCGTCGTTGAGCAGGTTGCGTTCGAAAGCCTCGACCGCTTCGGCGAAACCCAGGCCGCCGGTGCTTTGTGCACCGGATTTCTTGAAGGCCGGCAGGCCGAGGGCGAAACGTTCGGCGACGTTGCGCAATTCACGCACGTTACCTGGCCAATCGTGGCTCATCAGGCTCGACAGGGTCTGGTTGTCCAGTTCCGGCGCGGCGCGATCGAAGCGCAGTGACGACTGCTGCAGGAAATGCTCGAACAGTTGCAGGATATCTTCGCGCCGCTCGCGCAACGGGGGCAACTCCAGGGTCACCACGTTCAGACGGTAATACAGATCGCTGCGAAACTCGCCGGCCTTGCCCAGTTCGTCCAGGTCGGACTTGGTCGCGGCGATCACCCGGCAGTCCACGGCGACGCTCTGGTTCGAGCCCAGGCGCTCCAGGGTGCGCTCCTGCAGGACCCGCAGCAGTTTGATCTGCAGCGGGATTGGCATGCTTTCGACTTCGTCGAGAAACAGCGTGCCGCCATGGGCGTGTTCGATCTTGCCGATCCGTCGCTTGCCAGCGCCGGTGAAGGCGTTGGCCTCGTGGCCGAAGATCTCGCTTTCGAAAAGGTTTTCCGGCAGGCCGCCGCAGTTGAGCGCAACGAACTGTTGTGACTGGCGTCGGCTGAAGTCGTGCAGGCAGCGGGCGACCAGTTCCTTGCCGGTGCCAGTCTCGCCTTCGATCAGCACGTTGGCCGAGGTGTCGGCAACGTTGGCGATCAACTCCCGCAGGTTCTGCATGGCCGGCGACCGGCCGATGATCCGTCCTTCCAGGCTGTCGCGCTCGGCCAGTTGTCGGCGCAGCGCCCAGACTTCCCGCGCCAATCCGCGTTGCTCGAGGGCACGACGGGCGACCTCGACCAGACGTTCGGGCGAGAAGGGCTTTTCCATGAAATCGTAGGCACCGGCGCGCATCGCGCCGACGGCCATCGAGATATCGCCGTGGCCTGTAATCAGCACCACCGGCAGGCTGCGGTCACGGGCCTTGAGGCGCGTCAGCAGTTCCAGGCCGTCGATGCCCGGCAGGCGGATATCGCTGATGACGATGCCGGGGAAATTGTCGCCGATCCGTTCCAGGGCGGCTTCGGCGCTGGCGACGCCTTCGCAGGGAATGTCTTCGAGGGACAATGCCTGCTGGCAACCCAGCAGCACATGGGGATCGTCTTCGACGATCAGGACGGTCAGGTCGTTGTTCATATCGGCTCGGCCTTGGCAGGATTGACCCGCGGTAAATGGAGGACGAAAGCGGTGCCGCCGCCGGCCGGATGTTCCACGCCCATATTGCCGCCGGCGGCGGCCGCTAGGCTCGCCGAGAGGGTCAGGCCCAATCCTAGACCTTGTGCGCCGGGCTTGGTGGTGAAAAAGGGTTCGAACAGGTGTTTGCGGGCTTCCAGGCCAATGCCATGGCCGTTGTCGCGCACTTGCAGGCGATACTTGTCTTCGGCGAAGTCGCCTTCCAGCCACAGCTCCGGCAGCGGTTGTGACTGCATGGCGTCCAGCGCATTGCCGAGCAGGTTGACCAGGATCTGCTCCAGGCGGGTCTGGTCGATCGCCAATTGGACGTCATCATGCTCGCGATGGATTTTCAGGTGCATGGCGTCGATACGGCTGCCCAGCAACTGCAGCGCGGCATCGATGGACTTGCCCAGGCTGGCCTCGCCCTTGTCGTCGCCGCGGCGGGCGAAGGCGCGCAGGCTGGCGGTGATGCGGCCCATGCGGTCGATCAGGTCGTTGATGGTCCGCAGGTTGGCGCTGGCCACGTCCAGCTCGCCACGTTCGAGAAACCGAACGGTGTTGCCCGACAGCGTGCGCAAGGCCGCCAATGGCTGGTTCAGTTCATGGGCGATGCTGGTGGACATCTGGCCGATGGCGGCCAGCTTGCCGGCCTGGACCAGTTCGTCCTGGGCGCGGCGCAAGGTTTCCTCGGCTTGGCGTCGTTCGCGGATCTGGTCCTTGAGCCGGTCATTACTGGCGCGCAGGTCGGTAGTGCGTTCGCTGATGCGCCGCTCCAACTGGTTGTTGGCTTCCTGCAGGGCTTCCCGCGCCGCGAGGCGGGTGGCGAGCACTTTGCGGCGCTCATTCCAGGCGATCAGCAGGAACGCCACCAGGGCAAAGGCCACCGCGACCAGGACGCCCTGATTGGCGGCTTCCCGACGCAGGTCCTGCAAGGGCGTGAGCAGCGTGAAATTCCACGGCGTGTCGACCAGGCGGCGCGTCTGGGCCAGGTAGCTGACATTGTCGCCATCCTTGACCAGTTCCGGATTGGCGGGGAAGGTCAGGGTCTCGACGCCATCGCCCAGGCGTTCGCGCGCCAGCGGCTGCAGTTCGTTGAGCGGCCACCAGTAATATTGCAGGCTGCGGGCCAGGCGGTCCTTGATTTCCGGTGTCAGCGGCCGGACCGACTTGAGACGCCGGCTGGGGTCGCTGGAAAGAATGATGATGCCGTTCTCGTCGCTGACGAAGGCTTCCAGGCGGGCGCGCTGCCAGCGCTCTTCCAGCGCTTCGAGGCGCACCTTGATGACCGCCACGCCGATGATCTTGCCCTGGTCCTCAAGGCCATGGGCCAGGTAGTAGCCGGATTCGCCGAGTGTGCTGCCAATGCCGTAGAACCGCCCCGGCTGGCCGCGTACGGCGTCCTGGAAATAGGCACGGAACGACAGGTCTTCGCCCAGGTAACTGTCGGCGTCGCGCCAGTTGCTGGTAGCCAGAACCCGGCCGGTGGTATCCAGCACGTAGATGGCCCGGCTGCGGCTGCGGCGGTTGAGCCCTTCGAGGTATTGGTTGACGGTCTGGCGGTGTTCTGCGTCCGGATCGTGCAGGAGATCCGAGACGCTGGATTCAAGCTCCAGCAGGCTGGGCAGGTAGGTGTACTTGCTGATCTCGCTCTCGACAGTGCGCGCATGCAGCTCCAGCGCCCGTTCGCCGTTTTCGCTGAGGGTACGGATGCCGTAGTGCTCGCTGATCAGATAGCCGACGTAACCCAGGCCGATCATCAACAGGATGATCAGGGGCGGCAGGAACAGGTGGCGGATCAGGCGGGGTTTCACGGCAAGTGATGGCGGCGTCGCACGATAGAGATGGGTGTCGCATTTCATCACAGATGCCTTGGGTCAACCAGATTGTCTTTGTGGGCGCGCCGCACGCCGCGCCCACAAAGACTGCGCAGCAGCTCTGTCAGTGCTGCAGGATTTTTTCGAGGAAGTGCTGCGCACGGTCGGAGCGGGCATTGATATCGCCGAAGAACTCTTCCTTGTTGCAGTCTTCGATGATTTTGCCCTGGTCCATGAAGATCACGCGGCTAGCGACCTTGCGTGCAAAGCCCATCTCGTGGGTCACGCACATCATGGTCATGCCTTCCTGGGCCAGTTGGACCATCACGTCGAGCACTTCGTTGACCATTTCCGGGTCGAGGGCCGAGGTTGGTTCGTCGAACAGCATGACGATCGGGTCCATCGCCAGTGCCCGGGCAATGGCCACACGCTGCTGCTGCCCGCCGGAGAGCTGCCCGGGATGCTTGTGTGCATGCGCCGACAGGCCGACGCGATCGAGCAGTTGCAGGCCTTTCTTGGTCGCTTCTTCCTTGCTACGGCCCAGCACCTTGATCTGTGCGATGGTCAGGTTCTCGGTGATGGTCAGGTGCGGGAACAGCTCGAAGTGCTGGAACACCATGCCCACCCGCGAACGCAGTTTCGGCAGGTCGGTCTTCGGGTCGGCGATGGAGGTGCCATCGACCACGATGTCGCCTTTCTGGAACGGTTCCAGGGCGTTCACGCACTTGATCAGGGTCGATTTGCCCGAGCCCGAAGGGCCGCAGACCACCACCACCTCACCCTTTTTGACTTCGGTGCTGCAGTCGGTCAGCACCTGGAAGTCGCCATACCATTTGTTGACGTTCTTGATAGAGATCATACGGCAAACCTTTTTTGCAGACGCTTGACCAGCACCGAGGCGGCAAAGCTGATGGTGAAGTAGGCCAGACCGGCGAAGATCAGGAACTCGTTGGAACGGCCAACGATATCGCCGCTCGAGCGCGCTGAGTTGAGGAAGTCCACCAGGCCCACGGTGTAGACCAGCGAGGTGTCCTGGAACAGGATGATACTTTGCTGCAGCAGCAGTGGGGTCATCTTGCGGAACGCCTGGGGCAGGATGATCATGCGCATGGTCTGACCGTAGCTCATGCCCAGTGCCTGGGCGGCGCCCATCTGGCCCTTGGGAATCGCCTGCACGCCGGCCCGGACGATCTCACAGAAGTACGCCGCTTCGAACATCATGAAGGCCACGATGCAGGAGGTGAAGGCGCCGATCGGTGTGTCTTCGCCAGTGATCCAGCGCAGTACGAACGGGACCGCCAGGTAGAACCAGGTGATCACCAGCAGCAGTGGGATCGAACGGAAGTAGTTGACGTAGGCACCGGCGATGCCCGACAGCAGCTTGTTGTGAGACAGCCGCATGAGCGCCAGGAGGGTGCCGAGGATGATCCCGCCGACGACGCCGAGGACCATCAACTGCAGGGTCATCAGCATGCCGTTCCACAGGCCGGGGATGGCCGGGACGATGTCACTGAAGTCGAGTTCCATTATTTACCCCCCACGGAGATCAGGCCGGGCACCGCGACTTTCTTCTCGACCAGGCGCATGAGCAGCATCAGGCTCATGTTCAGGGTGAAGTAGATCAGCGTCGCCAGGGTGAAGGCTTCGAACAGGTTGGCGGAGAACTCTGCGGTCTGCTTGGTCTGCGCGAGCAGTTCCATCAGGCCGATCAGCGAGGCCACGGACGAGTTCTTGAAGATGTTGAGGAATTCCGAAGTCAGCGGCGGAATGATGATCCGATAGGCTTGTGGCAGCAGTACGTTCCAGTAGATCTGCGGCAGTTTGAAGCCCATGGCGCGCGCTGCCGATTCCTGGCCGCGTGGCAGTGCCTGGATACCGGTACGCACCTGTTCGCAGACCCGTGCGGCGGTGAACAGGCCGAGGCAGATCACTACGCTGAGATAGGCCGAGGTGGTCGGGTTCAGGTCCTGCTTGTACCAGTCCTGCAGGTTCTGTGGCAGCAGGTCGGGTATCAGGAAGTACCAGATGAACAGTTGCACCAGCAACGGCACGTTGCGAAACAGTTCCACGTAGCAGGTGGCGATACCGGCTACCAGGCGGTTGGGTACGGTGCGCATCACGCCGAGTATCGAACCCAGGGTCAATGCGATGATCCAGCCCACGATGGCGATCGCGATGGTCCAGCCCAGCCCGGAGATGAACCAGTCGAGATACGTCTCGCTGCCCACGCCGGTGGTCTTGAAGAACACGCCCCAATCCCAGTTGTAATTCATTCGGGTCTCCCCTCAGGTCGATCGATGTACAAGCACGTGCTTCCCGGGACTCCGCCCCGCCCGCCAGTGTCTGTCGGGCACACCGGTACCGCTCGCGGTCCGAGTGTTGTTCCTGTAACGATCAAAAGAAGCCAGTACAGCAGGTGTGCAACAGACTTCCCGGACCGCCTTGGCGGTTTCGGGAAGCAAGGTCAGCCGTGACTCAGATCTTGACGTCCGGGGCTGGCTTGTCGGTTGGATTGGCGATCAGGGTCTTGAGCTTGTCGCTCATCGGGAACTGCAGGTTCAGGCCTTTTGGTGGAATCGGCTGGGTGAACCACTTGTCGTAGATCTTGTTGATCTCGCCCGACTTGTACAGGCCGACGATGGCCTCATCCACGGCTTTCTTGAAGGCCGCGTCGTCCTTGCGAACCATGCAGCCGTAGATTTCGTAGGATTGCGCGGTGCCGGTCACGGCCCAGTCGGTCGGTTTCTTGGCCTTGGCCATTTCACCGGCCAGCAGCGCGTCGTCCATCATGAAGGCGACCGCACGGCCGCTTTCGAGCATCTGGAAGGACTCGCCATGGTCCTTGGCGGAGATGACGTTCATGCCCATCTGCTTGTCGGCGTTCATGGCCTTGAGGATGCGCTCGGACGTGGTGCCGGCGGTGGTCACGACGTTCTTGCCCTTGAGATTGTCGAAGTCCTTGTACTCGGAGTCCTTCTTGGACAGCAGGCGGGTACCGACTTCGAAGATCCCGACCGAGAAATCGACCTGCTGGGCGCGTTCGGCGTTGTTGGTGGTCGAGCCACATTCGACGTCGACGGTGCCGTTCTGCACCAGCGGGATACGGGTCTGGGAGGTGACCAGGTTGTACTTGATCTTCAGGTCGGGCAGGTTCAGGTCTTTCTTGATGCCTTCGACGATGGCCAGCTGGATATCATGGGAGTAACCGACCGGTTTGCCGGATGCATCCGCGATGTAGGAAAACGGAATGGAGCTGTCGCGATGGCCGAGGGTGATGGTCCCGGACTCTTTGATCTTCTTCAGGGTGCCGATCAGTTCGGCGGCGGAAACTGGAGTGCTGATCAGAGCGGCAGCGATGGCTGCGCCCAGGATGTGGGGAACGATACGCATCAGTGACTTTCCTCGAGATTGTTTTTCTTATGGAGCCGTTCTGTCGGCTCTCGGGTAACGCGACCCGCTCGCAGGGCCCCAGGGGCTGAGTGAGCATTCGGTAACAGGAGTAGAGAGCACGACTCGTGCCACACTCGGTGCGTAGGGTTTTTCTATTGATTTATAAGGGTTTTTTGTGTTTTTGCGGTGGGAGTTGAGGCAACTGGCGTCCGGTTCACCGAATGAAAGCCGACTGGCTGTTCGGAAAACCGAATGAGGGGATAAAGAGGAGGGTGCAGTCTTGCAGGGGGCCGACGTGCTGGCGATGGCAGTGTGTCAGACACCATGGACGGTGAATGTCAGACCGCTCTCGCCAGCAAGCCGGCTCCTACAAAGATATTGTTTGGCAGTAGGGGACTCAGGCCGCTTCGGTTTTACCGCGACTCTGCTCGGACTTGTCCAGATAGTCCTGCAGCTTCTGCTGCTGTTCAGGACTGGTGAACAGGCCCAGCTTGCTGCGCCGCCAGAGAATGTCCTGGGCGGCCATCGCCCACTCTTCGCTGCACAGGTAGTCGACTTCACGGGTGTAGAGACCGCCACCCAGGTGCTCGCCGAGGTCGACGAGGCCCTGGACGCTTTCGAGCAGGCGCCAGGTGCGGCTGCCGTAGGTACCGGCCCAGCGCTGGGCGATGTCGTTCGGTACCCAATCGAAGCGGCTGCGGATCTCCTGGGCCAAAGCCTGCGCAGTGCTCATGCTTTCGCCGCCTGGCAGGGTCGAGGTGGCGGTCCAGCTGGGACGCATCTGGGTGAAGAACGGCGCCAGTTGGGCCATCGCCGACTCTGCCAGTTTACGGTAGGTGGTCAGCTTGCCACCGAATACCGACAGCAACGGTGCTTCTTCGGCATTGGCCGACAATGCCAGGGTGTAGTCGCGGGTCACCGCCGACGGATTGTCTGACTCGTCGTTGCACAGCGGGCGAACGCCGGAGTAGCTGTGCAGGATGTCGCCGTGGCTCAACTGTTTCTTGAAGTGCGCATTGACCACCTTGAGCAGGTAATCGGTTTCCGCCTCGGTGATCGTCACCTTGGCCGGATCACCTTGATATTCGCGGTCGGTGGTGCCGATCAGGGTGAAGCGATCCAGGTATGGGATCGTGAACACGATGCGCTGGTCCTCGTTCTGCAGGATGTGCGCGTGTTCGCCTTCATACAGTCGTGGCACGACCAGGTGGCTGCCCTGGATCAGACGGATGCCGTAGGGCGAGTCGAGTTTCAGGTCATCCTTGATGAACTTGGCAACCCACGGGCCGGCCGCGTTCACCAGAGCCTTGGCCTGGATCGAGAAGCGTGCACCATCGGCACGTTCCATCTCCAACTGCCACAAGCCCTTGGCCCGGCGGGCGCTGGTGCAACGGGTGCGGGTATGGATATGCGCCCCGTTTTCCCGGGCGGCCATGGCATTGAGCACCACCAGGCGCGCGTCGTCGACCCAGCAGTCGGAGTATTCGAAACCCCGGCCTATTTCGGCCTTGAGCGGGCTGTCGGCACCGAACTTGAGGCTACGCGAGCCGGCAAGCTTTTCGCGTTTGCCCAGATGGTCGTAGAGGAACAGACCGGCGCGAATCATCCAGGCCGGACGCAGATGCGGGCGATGGGGCAAGACGAAACGCATCGGCTTGACGATGTGCGGAGCCTTGGCCAGCAACACCTCACGCTCGGCCAGGGCTTCGCGTACCAGGCGGAATTCGTAGTGTTCCAGGTAGCGCAGGCCACCGTGGATCAGCTTGCTGCTGGCCGAGGAGGTATGGCTGGCCAGATCGTCCTTTTCGCAAAGGAACACCGAAAGACCGCGACCTGCTGCGTCCGCGGCAATCCCGACTCCATTGATACCACCGCCAATCACGGCGATGTCATAGATCTCGGCAAGGGGTGGTGCAGGCAAGGTGGTGGACGTCATCGGTGGCCTCGCAAGAATTTCTATATTTGAATTCGAACATTTATGTTCACTTTCGAAAATATTAGCGGATAAGCGCGCCCACAGCCACCCGCTCTTGATTGAAAAAATTCATCAAGACTGGCTGAAAGGAAAATTATCGAACATTGGAGCGGTGCGAGGTGCCTTTGGGGTCTGCCTGCAGGGCGGCCGGCCGCTCCTACAGGCCGCCGCCACAAGGCCCCGAAGTGTCGGCTCAGACCACTTCGAGGCGGATCTTGTGCTGGTTGAGCAGTTGCGCCAGGGCGGGCACCGGCGCCTGGTCGGTCACCAGGCAGTCGATCAGGGTGATCGGCCCCAGGCGTACCATGGCGTTGCGCCCGAACTTGCTTGAATCGGCAGCGAGGATCACCTGGCGGGCATTGGCGATGATCGCCTGGGAAACCCGCACTTCCTGATAATCGAAATCCAGCAGGCTGCCGTCTTCGTCGATGCCGCTGATGCCCACCAGGGCGAAGTCGACCTTGAACTGATTGATGAAGTCGACACTCGCCTGGCCCACCACGCCGCCGTCGCGGCGGACATTGCCGCCGGCCAGTTGCACTTCGAAATCGTCCTTGGCGCTGAGGATCGAGGCCACGTGCAGATTGTTGGTGATGATTTTCAGATGGTTGTGATTGAGCAGGGCGCGGGCGATCGATTCGGTGGTGGTGCCGATATTGATGAACAGCGAGGCGTGATCGGGGATCTGCTGGGCGATGGATTCGGCGATACGCTGCTTTTCGTCGCGCATCTGGTCGGCACGCATGGCGTAGGCAGTGTTTTCCACGCTGGAGTCATAGGCCGCGCCGCCATGGTAGCGTCGCAGCAGATTGGAGTCCGCCAACTGGTTGATATCGCGGCGGATGGTTTGCGGTGTCACGACGAATAACTGGGCCATTTCCTCGATGCTGACATAGCCGCGTTCGCGGACCAGTTCGAGGATTTGCTGCTGGCGGGGAGGCAGATTCATGGGGCGTCCTTTGGGCTGCCGTACAAATTCCACCATGATGCCGCAGGAACAACCTGTCTGCCACTTGCAGGACCGCTGAAACGATTCTCAGGTCGTAAACCGGGCCGGTGCCGGTCGCTTGAGGTGAGTGACTGGAGACGGTTCGGCTGGGTGGGGCAGGCTTGAGGGCCCCTTCGCGGGCAAGCCCTGCTCCTACAGGATGTGTGTCGTACGCAAGGTTGATGTACGACACCGGCTCTGTAGGAGCAGGGCTTGCCCGCGAATAGGGCCCCAAGCCCTGCTCAAGCGCCGCTTATTAGCTGTTGCCTTCGTGCGGTTCCCAATCGCGGGTGCGGCTCACGGCTTTTTTCCAGCCACTGTAGAGCTTTTCCTTTTCGGCTTCGGCCAGTTGCGGCTCGAACTCGCGCTCGATCACTGCCTTGCCGCGCAGCTCTTCCAGGCTGCCCCAGAAACCACAAGCCAGGCCCGCCAGGTAGGCGGCGCCAAGAGCCGTGGTCTCGCGCATTTGCGGGCGCTCGACCTGGGTGCCGAGGATGTCGGCCTGGAACTGCATCAGGAAGTTGTTGGCGACCGCACCGCCATCCACGCGCAGAGCCTTGAGACGCTCGCCAGCGTCGTTCTGCATGGCGTCCAGCACGTCGCGGGTCTGGTAGGCGATCGATTCCAGCGCGGCACGGATGATGTGGTCCGCTTTCACGCCGCGGGTCAGACCGAACAGCGCGCCACGGGCATAGGGGTCCCAGTACGGTGCGCCCAGGCCGGTGAAGGCTGGCACCAGGTAGACGCCGTTGCTGTCCTTGACCTTGTTGGCGAAGTATTCGGTGTCGTGGGCGTCGTTGACGATTTTCAGTTCGTCACGCAGCCATTGGACGGTGGAACCGCCGTTGAACACCGCACCTTCCAGTGCGTAGGCGACTTCGCCACGTGGACCGCAAGCGATGGTGGTGAGCATGCCGTGCTTGGATTTCACGGCCTTGGTGCCGGTGTTCATCAGCAGGAAACAGCCGGTACCGTAGGTGTTCTTGGCCTGGCCCGGCTCCACGCACATCTGGCCGAACAGCGCGGCCTGCTGGTCGCCGGCGATGCCGCCGATGGCGATCCCGCTCTTGGTGCGACCATAGATTTCCGAGGACGACTTCACTTCAGGCAGCATCTCCCGAGGAATGTCGAGGATTTCCAGCATCTTCGAATCCCAATCCAGGGAGTGGATGTTGAAGAGCAGGGTGCGCGAGGCGTTGGTGTAGTCGGTGACGTGGGTTTTGCCGCCGGTGAATTTCCAGATCAGCCAGCTGTCGACGGTGCCGAACAGCAGCTCGCCATTGCGGGCACGCTCGCGGCTGCCTTCGACGTTGTCGAGGATCCACTTGAGCTTGGTGCCGGAGAAGTACGGGTCGGTGACCAGGCCGGTGGTTTCGCGGATGTAGTCTTCGTGTCCGTCGCGCTTGAGCTGCTGGCAGATCTCGGTGCTGCGGCGGCATTGCCAGACGATGGCATTGTAGATGGGGCGGCCGGTGGTCTTGTCCCAGACGACGGTGGTTTCACGCTGGTTGGTGATGCCGATGGCCGCAACCTGGTCATGATGCAGGCCGGCTTGTGCCAGAGCCTCGACCATTACCGCGCTCTGGGTGGCGAAGATTTCCATCGGATCATGTTCGACCCAGCCGGCTTGTGGATAGTGTTGCTGGAATTCGCGTTGGGCGGTGCAGACCACGTTGGCATCGCGGTCGAAGATGATCGCCCGGGAGCTGGTCGTACCCTGATCAAGGGCAATGATGTAGTTCTTATTCTGAATGTCGGTCATTTTCGATTGCCTTGGACTGAAGTAGAAATAAATGGGCGGCGAGGGATCTCAGGAGAGGTGTGCCCCGCCGGGCCTTGCGTGTTGCAGTGACTCAGGAAGCCTGGACCTTCTTGGCAGCGGCCTTGGGTTCTTCCTCTACGACGGTGGCGCTGGGCAGATGGCGGGCAATCATCCCGCGATACAGCGCGGCGCCGAGGCTGGCACCGAGGATCGGTGCAAAAATCGGAACCAGGAAGTACGGAATGTCGCGTCCGCCGGTAAAGGCAACTTCACCCCAGCCAGCGAAGAAAGTCATCAGCTTGGGACCGAAATCCCGTGCCGGATTCATCGCGAAGCCGGTCAGCGGGCCCATCGCGCTACCGATGACGGCGATCAGCAGGCCAATCAGCAGCGGCGCCAGCGGGCCGTTGGGCAGGCCATTGTTGTCGTCGGTCAGGGACATGATCACGCCCATCAGAATCGCGGTGATCACCACTTCGACCAGGAACGCCTGGGCGGTAGTCAGTGCAGCATTCGGGTAGGTAGAGAACACCGAGGCCAGTTCCAGACTGGCCTGTGAACCGCGTACCATGTGGTGCGCCTGTTCGAAATCGAAGAAAAGATTGCTGTAGAGCGTGTAAACCAACGCGGCGGCGCAGAAGGCACCGGCGACCTGGGCGAGAATGTAGAACGGCAGTTTGCGTTTTTCGAAGTCGGCGAACAGGCACAAGGCAATGCTGACGGCTGGATTGAGGTGGGCGCCGGAGACGCCGGCGGTCACGTAGATCGCCATGCTCACACCCATGCCCCAGATGATGCTGATTTCCCACAGACCAAAACTGGCGCCCGCGACCTTGAGCGCGGCAACGCAGCCCGTACCGAAGAAAATCAGTAGCGCGGTGCCGAGAAACTCGGCGATGCATTGTCCCGAGAGCGATGGTTGTTTCAGAGCGGTAGTCATTGGACACCTCGATTTTTGTTGTTGTGTGACGCCAGACCCGATGGTTGGCGTGGCCTTGCATCGACTGTCGGGGATCCCCATCCCTGAAGTCGATTTACCGCTGGGTGTTGCTGGAGTAGGACTATGATCTTCAGATTCGAAAAAATATAGACAAGAAACACTGCTGTCAAAGGTCGAAAGTGAACTGTCATCCACATTCTGAGTATTGATTGAGTGAATGGCGGGGGTTTGTCTGTGGGATCTGTGCCTTCCAGACGTTTTCGTTAACGTGTTTCCGGCCTTGACGTATACGCTTTCTTGTCGGTCCTAGAGCCTTTTTCCCTGTGATGACCTAGAATTCGCGCATACCTTCCCGCCTGCCAGGAGTGACCATGACGCCTGCTTTGGATCTGCTGAAAAAAGTTCGTGCCGAACATCGTGTACACAGTTACGAACATGATCCGAAAGCGGCTTCCTATGGCCTGGAGGCCGCGGAAAAATTGGGGCTCGCGCCGGCGCAGGTGTTCAAGACATTGTTGGCGAGCAGTGAAAAGGCCGAGTTGCTGGTTGCAGTGGTACCGGTCGTCGGAAGTTTGGATCTCAAGGCCCTGGCCCACGCCGCCGGAGTGAAGAAAGTCGAAATGGCCGATCCGGCCGCCGCGCAGCGGGCGACTGGCTATCTGCTGGGGGGCATCAGTCCACTGGGGCAGAAGAAGCGCCTGCGCACGTTTATCGACCAGAGTGCCCAACCCTTCGCGACGATTTTTGTCAGCGCCGGGCGCCGTGGTCTGGAGGTGGAACTGGCCCCGGCGGTACTGGCCGAGCATACCCAGGCGACGTTCGCGGACATCGGCCGGGCCTGAGTGGTCTGTATGGTGCAAATTCAGCGGTTCTGTCACTGGGAGTCCACACGTCGGCGCGAGCACACTGGCTGACTTGGACTAAGGAGAGAGGACGTCATGCAGCTTGAATTTCACCAGGTCGATGCTTTCAGCGAGCGACCTTTCAGCGGTAATCCGGCGATGGTGTACCGGCTCGACGCCTGGCTGGCCGATGAGCAGATGCAGCAGATCGCCGCCGAGCACAATCTGGCGGAAACCGCGTTTCTGGTCCGCGAGGGCGCTGGCTGGCATATCCGTTGGTTCACCCCCATCACCGAAGTTGCGCTCTGCGGTCATGCCACCTTGGCCAGTGCTTTCGTGTTGTTCGAGGTGTATGGCGAGCAGGTGGACACGATCGATTTCGTCTGCAAGTCCGGTGCGTTGAGCGTCAGCCGGGAGGCTGATCGGTTGTGGCTGGACTTTCCGGCGCGCGTGCCGAGCGAGATGGACGTGACGCTGGAAGTCGAGCGTGCGCTGGGCACGCGGGTGCTCGAGGTGCGCGGGGCCAACGAACTGTTCGTGGTGTTGGCATCGGAACAGGCGGTACGCGCCTGCACGCCCGATTGGGCGGCTGTGGCGAAGTTGCCCTGGCCGGGGGTGATTGTCACTGCACCGGGTGAGCGGCATGATTTTGTTTCACGCTATTTTGCCCCGGCTATCGGCATCAACGAGGACCCGGTGACCGGCTCGACCCATTGCGCACTGATTCCCTACTGGGCGCAGCGCCTGGGGAAAACCGGGTTGACCGCTTATCAGTGTTCATCGCGGGGCGGGGAGTTGTTCTGCCGGCTGGAAGGCGACCGGGTGAAGATCGGTGGCCAGGCAACCCTGGTGGCCAGCGGGCGGCTGTTGTTGGATTGAGCCGATAGCCTGGCGTTGTGCCTGCAGGGGCTTTTCGCAACCCGATGGTGTCGCGAAGAGCCCTGATCTGGCCTACGCCTGGAACAACACCAGGTGCTCGGCTGCCACGCGAATTCCGACTTCCTCACCTGGCTGGTGATCGGCATGGCTGGGGAAGATCGACTCCAACGGGCTGCCACTGGGCAATTGCAGGCGATAAAGCGTTGCGGCACCGAGGAAGGTCTTGCTGGTGACCCGCGCCCTCAGCGGACTGTCCGGTGCGGGGACGATATCGTCCGGGCGCAGCAGTACATCGACCGAACTGCCCTTCGCCCAGGCATAGGCACGATTGCCACGCAGCACACCCAGCTCGGTCTGTACCGATTCGGGCGTGCTCAATTGACCACGAATGAAATAGCCCTGGCCGATGAAGCTGGCGACAAACGGCGTCGCCGGTTCGTGATAGAGGTTGTAAGGCGTGTCCCACTGCTCCAGCCGGCCCTCCCTGAAGACGCCGACATGATCGCTGACCGCGAAGGCTTCTTCCTGATCATGGGTGACCAGAATCGCGCTGGTGCCACGCAGCTTGAGAATGTCACGGACCTCATGGCTGAGCTTGCGCCGCAATTCGCCGTCGAGATTGGAGAAGGGTTCGTCGAGCAGCAGCAATTGCGGCTCCGGCGCCAGGGCCCGAGCCAGGGCCACGCGTTGCTGCTGACCACCGGACAGTTCATGGGGATAACGCTGGCCGAGGCCCTTGAGGTTCACCAGTTCCAGCAATTCGTCGGTGATACGCCCCTGTTGCGGGTGCTGGCGAATGCCGAAGGCGATGTTCTGCGTGACGCTCAGGTGGGGAAACAGTGCGTAGTCCTGGAACACCATGCCGATCCGACGTTTCTCCGGGGCCAGAGTGAACCCGGCCCTGGAGATGATTTCGCCGGCCAGTTGGATCTCGCCCTCATGGACCGGCTCGAACCCGGCGATGGCCCGCAGGGTGGTGGTCTTGCCGCAACCCGACGGCCCCAGCAGGCAACCGATATCACCGGCATTGAGGTGCAGGTTGAGATTGCGCACCACCCGTTGGTCCTGATAACCGCAAGCCAGGTCGTGCAGGTTCAGCAGGAGCGAATGGCTCATGCCGGGCGGTACGCCGGCTTCACCAGGAACTCCAGCAGGGCCTTTTGCGCATGCAGGCGGTTCTCGGCCTGGTCCCAGGCGACCGAGCGCTTGTCGTCGAGCAGGTCGAGGCTGATTTCCTCGCCACGGTGGGCGGGCAGGCAATGCATGAACACGACGTCCGGAGCGGCCAGGTCGAGCAGTTCACGGGTGACCTGCAGGGGCGCGAACAGCTCCAGGCGCTTGGCGGTTTCCTCTTCCTGGCCCATGGAGGTCCAGACATCGGTACTCACCAGGTGGGCGCCGCGTACCGCTTCCCGTGGGTCTCGGACCAGGCGTACCCGCTCGCCCGCCTGGGCCAGCAGCGCCGGGCTAGGGTCGTAGCCTTCCGGGCAACTGACGCGCAGTTGGAAGTCGAACTGGATGGCTGCCTCGATATAGCTGTTGCACATGTTGTTGCCGTCGCCGATCCAGGTCACGGTCTTGCCCTGGATCGAACCGCGATGTTCGAGGAACGTCTGCATGTCCGCGAGCAACTGGCACGGGTGCAGTTCATCGGACAGGCCGTTGATCACCGGTACCCGGGAGTTGGCGGCAAACTCGGTCAGGGTGCTGTGTTTGAACGTACGCAGCATGACCACGTCGAGCATGCTCGACAGGACGATGGCGCTATCACCGATCGGCTCGCCACGGCCCAGTTGGGTATCGCGCGGCGACAGGAAAATCGCCTGGCCGCCCAGCTGGATCATGCCGGCTTCGAACGACACGCGGGTGCGCGTGGAGGATTTCTCGAAGATCATGCCGAGAATCCGGCCCTTGAGTGGCTCGAACAGCACGCTTCGGTCACGCAGGTTCTTCAGCTCGATGCCTCGACGAATCAGCCCGGTCAGTTCTGCGGGCGTGCAATCCATCAGGGAGAGAAAGTTCCTTGCGCTCATCATTGACTACCTTTTTGCAACAGACCGCAGATGCTCAAAACCGGGTTTTTCGGAAAAACGGGTGAGACCTGCGGCGTAAGCCGCACGGGGCGACGAAATAGGGGGAGACGCGATCGTATAAGAAAATGTCGCGTGATACCAATAGCAGGCTTCGTTTCGACGTACCGGAGCGACGATGCGAATGAGATTTCCGCACTTTTTGCTACAGTTTTCCAAGCCTGTACCGATAATTGCACTGTGCCAGTTGTACACTGGCGCGACCGCCTTTGGCAATTCACCGGGCGGCGGCAGGCGGCTGCGGGTCGTTTTCCGAATGGGCTGTCGGGTTTTTTGTCGGCATGCTGGTGGTGCCGTGCAAAAGTGGAAACATTTCCTAAACTATGTGGCTAGTTTATAAATGTGTCATTGCAGACATACAGAGGCTTTGGAATGGAATCGAAAGAGCAACAGCTCATGGAATTGCTAAAGCTGACTGCACAGGCGCTGACGCACATGACCGCCTCTGTGACCGCAATGTCTTTCGAATTGTTGCGCAGCGACGACGAGGTCACACGGTCATCGGGGCGACGCATGATCGATCGCATGGCGACCATCAGTTCCGGCCTCGATGAGCATTGGCGGTTGATCGGTGAACTGACCGGTGTCCAGGTTTCCCATGAACAGGTCCAGACTGTTCAGGAAATCCAGATGAAAGCGGCCCCAAGACTCCCGCTGGCCTGATCTTCGCGGTCGTCATCGGCTCGCCTGATAACCCTCGATTCACAAGACGAACGTCGCTGGCGGGGCTCTCTGCCACGGGCCATAGTTCTCTCTCCGCAGCCTGTCCGGGCTGCCTAGAACAAGACAGAGACTGGCCATGACCAAGACTCTTCATCACCGTGCCTGCCATCTGTGCGAGGCCATTTGCGGCCTGACCATCGAAACCACCGCCACGCAAGATCGGGTACAGATCACCTCGATCAAGGGCGATGCCCAGGACAGTTTCAGCCGCGGTCACATTTGCCCCAAGGCGGTGGCCCTGCAGGATATCCAGAACGATCCCGATCGCCTGCGCCAGCCCATGCGGCGGGTCGGCGAGCAATGGCAGCCGATCGGCTGGGAAGAGGCCTTTGCGCTGGTGGCCGAGCGGCTGGCGGCGATCCAGCAGCGGCATGGGCAGAATGCCGTGGCGATCTACCAGGGCAACCCCAGCGTGCATAACTACGGGCTGATGACCCACAGCAACTATTTCCTTGGGCTACTGAAGACTCGCAACCGCTTTTCCGCGACCTCGGTCGACCAGTTGCCGCAGCACCTGAGCAGTTACCTGATGTACGGTCACGGGCTGCTGTTGCCGATTCCCGATATCGATCACACCGACTTCATGCTGATCCTGGGCGGCAACCCGCTGGCGTCCAATGGCAGCATCATGACCGTGCCCGACGTCGAGAAACGCCTCAAGGCGATCCAGGCGCGTGGTGGCAAGCTGGTGGTGGTCGATCCACGGCGTAGCGAAACTGCAGCCATGGCCGACCAGCACCTGTTCGTGCGCCCGGGTGGGGATGCGGCATTGCTCTTTGGCCTGCTCAACACGCTGTTCGAGGAGGGCCTTACCCGTGCAAGTCACTTGCCGGTGGACGGCCTGGACGAAGTCCGGACGGCGGTGGCGGGGTTCACGGCCGAGTCCATGAGCCCGCTGTGCGCCATTCCCGCTGAACAGATCCGCCAGCTGGCGCGGGACTTCGCGGCGGCGGACAAGGCGGTCTGTTATGGCCGGATGGGGGTTTCCACCCAGGCGTTCGGCACGCTCTGCCATTGGTTGGTGCAATTGCTCAACCTGGTGACCGGCAATCTGGATCGGGTCGGTGGCGCACTGTGCACCGAGCCGGCGCTGGATCTGGTGGCATCCACGGGCGGTGGGCATTTCAATCGCTGGCAGAGCCGGATCTCCGGTCTGCCGGAATACGGCGGCGAGTTGCCTGTATCGGCACTGGCCGAGGAAATGCTCAATGCCGGAGAGGGGCAGGTCAGGGCGCTGGTCACGGTGGCGGGCAACCCGGTGTTGTCGACACCCAACGGGCGCCAGTTGGAGCAGGCGCTCGACGGTCTGGAGTTCATGGTCAGCATCGACCTGTATATCAACGAGACGACCCGCTACGCCGACCTGATCCTGCCGTCGACCTCGGCGCTGGAAAACGATCACTACGACACGACCTTCAACCTGTTCGCGGTGCGTAATGTCACCCGCTTCAATCGGGCGATCCTGGCCAAGCCGGAGGGGGCCCTGCATGACTGGGAGATCTTTGTCGGCCTGGCCCGGGCATTTGCGGCCCAGACCGGCAAGGAGTTGAAACCGACGATGCCGCCAGCGCAGATGATCGACATGGGCTTGCGTCTGGGGCGCTATGGCGATGCGTCCGAGCACAAGCTGTCGGTGCAGAAGCTGGCGGAGCATCCTCATGGTCTCGATCTCGGGGCGCTCGCGCCCAATCTCGGCAAGCGACTGAAGACACCCGGCCAGCGTATCCAGGCCGCACCGAGGGAAATTCTCGCTGACCTCGAGCGTTTTGCCGCGCAACGACTGCCGCAGGCGGGGGAGTTGGTGATGATCGGTCGCCGGCATGTGCGCAGCAACAATTCCTGGATGCACAACTACCATCGCCTGGTGAAGGGCAAGCCGCGTCATCAACTGTTGATGCATCCCGACGACCTGGCCAGCCGTGGGCTGGATGACGGGCAGCGGGTGCGAGTCAGTTCGCGAGTGGGCGCGATCGAAGTCGAGGTGCTTGCCAGCCTGGAGATGATGCCGGGAGTGGTGAGCCTGCCCCATGGTTGGGGACATGCAAGGCCTGGGGTACGGATGGAAATCGCCAGCGGCCAGCCGGGCTCCAGTGCCAACGACCTGACCGATGAGCGCCAGGTGGACCGGGTCTCGGGCAATGCGGCGTTGAACGGGGTGCCGGTACGGGTGGTGGCGGCCTGAGGCTCTCACACGCGACACGCGCACTGGGCGGCCGCGTGGCTTGCCCGCGAACCGCTGCCGGCAGCCTGCTCCTGCGATTATCAACGGGGAGACCGAGCAGCGTGCCCGGCTTTCCGATACAATGCCTCACCGTGCCGACAACCGAGTCGGAAAGTTTTAGCCGAGGTGTTCCATGGATATCATCGAAACGATTAAAGAGCAGATTGCCAACAACACCATTCTGCTTTACATGAAAGGCTCGCCGAATGCCCCGCAGTGCGGCTTCTCTGCGAAAGCTGCTCAAGCTGTGATGGGCTGTGGCGAGAAGTTCGCCTACGTCGACATCCTGCAGAACCCGGAAATTCGCGCCAACCTGCCCAAATACGCCAACTGGCCGACTTTCCCGCAACTGTGGGTTGCCGGTGAACTGGTCGGCGGCAGCGACATCATGGCTGAGATGTTCGCCAATGGTGAGCTGCAGACCCTGGTCAAGGACGCTGCCCAGAAAGCTGCGGCCAAGACCGAAGCCTGATCTGCGCATTCGACGCCCGCTTCCCCTCCGGCAGCGGGCGCATAAAAAAGCCCCGCCTCTCGACAAGAGGGCGGGGCTTTTTAGTGGGAGACGGTTATTCGTCGCCCATCTGCGATTGCAGATAGTTTTCGATGCCAACCTTGTCGATCAGGCCCGATTGGGTTTCCAGCCAGTCGATATGTTCTTCTTCGGACTCGAGAATATCTTCCAGCAACTCGCGGCTGCCAAAGTCACCGGCCTTTTCGCAATGGGCAATGGCTTCCTTCAGATCCTTGTGGCTGGTTCTTTCGATCTTCAGGTCGCACTCAAGCATTTCCCTGGTATTTTCGCCGATATGCAGCTTGCCCAGGTCCTGCACATTCGGCAGGCCTTCCAGGAACAGGATGCGCTTGATCAGCTTGTCCGCGTCCTTCATCGCGTGGATGGACTCGCGGTACTCGAGTTTGCCCAGCTTGTTCAGGCCCCAGTCTTCATACATGCGTGCATGCAGGAAGTATTGGTTGATCGCGATCAGCTCATTGGCAAGGATCTTGTTGAGATGCTGGATGACTGATTTGTCGCCTTTCATGATGGGGCCTGCCCTGTAATCGCTGTCTATGGGCGGAGTTTGATCCCGACAACTTCGAGTGTCAAACCTAAGTTATTGAATAATATATGAAAATTAATCGGAATAAGAATGTTTGTATTCCGCATTTTGTATGTAAGCGATTGAATTGCAGGCATAAAAAAACCGGACACTGAGTCCGGCTCTTTAAAATTCGCTGTTTTACGCCGCTGAAAATTCTACTGCGTAAGGCAGGGCAGCCTGACTGCTTTGCAGTTCGGTCAATGTTTCGCGTACCACCTGCTTGGCCAGGCAGGCACATTTACCGCATTGGCTGGCAACGCCGGTAGCCTGACGGACTTCACGATAGCTGCAGCAGCCTTCGAGGATTGCATCGCGGATTTGTCCGTCGGTGACGCCAGTGCAGAGGCAGACATACATAAGATGAGAACCGTCGCTGGTTAGAACTCGATTGGCCTTGATCTTAATGTTAACGAGAATGATTGTCAAAGTGGTTTGGGTTGACTTTCCATCGCTGCGGGCACGGTCTGACGAATGGCGGATGAACGGTATCGGCTCGTCGTTGCAAAAACCGTTTAGGAAGGTCAAAAAACGCGGTGTATGATGGTCGGTTCAAGGGACACGAGGTTGCGTCACAGGCTTGTCGCCTTGAGGGGGCATGCTGCACTGACCTCGTTCTGAACGTTATTACACCCGTAAAACACCAGGAGATATCCAATGAGCGTACTCGTAGGCAAACAAGCCCCCGACTTCACCGTGCCGGCTGTACTGGGCAATGGCGAAATCGTCGACAGCTTCACCCTGTCCTCGGCCATCAAGGGCAAATACGGCCTGGTGTTCTTCTACCCGCTGGACTTCACCTTCGTCTGCCCGTCCGAGCTGATCGCCCTGGACCACCGCATGGACGACTTCAAGGCGCGTAACGTTGAAGTGATTGCCGTTTCCATCGACTCGCACTTCACCCACAACGCCTGGCGCAACACCGCCATCAACGATGGCGGCATCGGCAAGGTCAAGTACACCATGGCGGCCGACATGAAGCACGAAATCGCCAAGGCTTACGATGTCGAATCCGAAGGCGGCGTGGCTTTCCGTGGCGCGTTCCTGATCGACGACAAGGGCGTTGTCCGTTCGCAGATCATCAACGACCTGCCACTGGGCCGTAACATGGAAGAGCTGATCCGCCTGGTCGACGCGCTGCAATTCCACGAAGAGCACGGCGAAGTCTGCCCTGCCAACTGGAAAAAAGGCGACAAGGGGATGAACGCTTCGCCAGAAGGCGTTGCTGCCTACCTGACCGAGAACGCCGGCAAGCTGTAAGCCGCCGTTTCACGGACAAAAAAACCGGCCTACAGGGCCGGTTTTTTCATGGGCGCGATTCAATCGGACGGGATCAGTCGTTGAAGTCTTCCCAGCCACCCATTTCTTTCCAGCGGTTGACGATGCCGCAGAACAGCTCGGCGGTCTTCTCGGTGTCATAGCGTGCCGAGTGCGCCTCGCGACCGTCGAAGTCGATCCCGGCGGCCTGGCAGGCTTTGGCCAGAACGGTCTGGCCATAGGCCAGGCCGGCAAGGCTGGCGGTGTCGAAGCTGGAGAACGGGTGAAACGGGTTGCGTTTCATGTCCAGGCGCGCCACGGCGGCGTTGAGGAAGCCGAGGTCGAAGCTGCTGTTGTGGCCGACCAGGATCGCCCGCTTGCAGCCGTTGGCCTTGAGCGCCTTGCGCACGCCACGGAAGATGTCGGTCAGCGCGGTTTCCTCGCTGACGGCCATGCGCAGCGGGTGATCGAGCTTGATACCGGTGAATTCCAGGGCTGCCGCCTCGACGTTGGCACCTTCGAACGGTTCGACCCGGAAGAAGTAGGTGTGCTCGGGGAACACGAAACCATCTTCGTCCATGCCGATGGTGGTCGCGGCGATTTCCAGCAAGGCATCGGTGGCCGCGTTGAAGCCACCGGTTTCTACGTCGACGACAACCGGCAGGTAGCCGCGAAAGCGTGCCGCCATCGGATGGCGGGGGCCGCTAGAGGCGCCGTTGCCTTCCAGTTCGTCGTCGAAATGATCTTCACTCACAGGGTTTCCTCCAGCAGGCGCCAGCGCAGTTTTTCACCGGCGCGCAGCGGGATGACGGACAGCTCGCCAAAGGGCAGGCTGGCGGGGGCGGTCCATTCTTCGCGAACCAGGGTGATGCGCTCGCTGTTCGGCGCCAAGCCATAGAAGCGCGGGCCGTGCAGGCTGGCAAAACCTTCGAGTTTGTCCAGGGCATTGCGCTGCTCGAACGCCTCGGCATACAGCTCGATGGCCGCATAGGCGGTGTAGCAGCCGGCGCAGCCGCAGGCTGCTTCCTTGGCGTGCTGGGCGTGGGGCGCCGAGTCGGTACCGAGGAAGAACTTCTCGCTGCCGCTGGTGGCGGCGTCGAGCAGTGCCGACTGGTGGGTGTTGCGCTTGAGGATCGGCAGGCAGTAGAAGTGCGGTCGGATACCGCCTACCAGCATGTGGTTGCGGTTGTACAGCAGGTGATGCGCGGTGATGGTCGCGCCGACGTTGGCCGAAGCCTCGTTGACGAACTGTACGGCATCGGCAGTGGTGATGTGTTCGAACACCACTTTCAGCGTCGGGAAGCGTTCGACCACACGACGCATGTGTTCGTCGATGAACTGCTTCTCGCGGTCGAACACGTCGACCTCGCTGCGGGTCACTTCACCATGCACCAGCAGGGGCATGCCGACTTCGGCCATGGCTTGCAGAACGTCGAAGATCTTGTCGACGCTGGTCACGCCGGAGTCCGAGTTGGTGGTTGCCCCGGCCGGATACAGTTTGGCCGCGTAGACGAAACCACTGGCCTTGGCCGCGTGGATTTCCTCGGGCTGTGTGCGATCGGTGAGGTAGAGCACCATCAGGGGTTCGAAACGGCTGCCGGCCGGCCGCGCCGCGAGAATGCGCTGGCGATAGGCATCGGCTTCGGCGGCGTTGCGTACCGGAGGCACCAGATTAGGCATGATGATGGCGCGACCAAAGGTGCGCGCAACATCTGCAACAGTGTGGGGTAACGCAGCACCATCGCGAAGATGGATATGCCAGTCGTCGGGACGCAGCAGGGTCAGGCGGTCGGACATTGGGGATTCCAGGCGGGTCGAACTCAGGGGAATGCTACCGGAAAAGACTCTCTCAGGCACTCGCTATCAAGTTTTGCCGAATGCAACCGATAGCCCGAAGGTATGGCGTAGAACCGGTACGTCAGTCTCAAAGTCGTGGAACCATTGGAGCCTCCCGTGCGCCAGCGTTATTTAGCCTTGCTCAGTATGTTTGCCAGCCTGCCGGCCATGGCATTGACTTTCCAGACCCGTCTGGAGAGCATCGAGTGGAAGGTGGAAGGGGACAAATTCGAGTGTCGGCTGACTCAGCCGATCACCGATTTCGGTGCCGGCGAGTTCGTGCGTCGTGCGGGCGAACAGGCAATTTTCCGACTCAAGTCCAATAACCACGTGCTGGGCAGCGGTTCGGCGACCTTGTTGGCGGCGGCGGCGCCTTGGCAGCCCGGACGCGGCGACATCAACCTGGGTTCGGTGAAAGTCGGCAATGGTGATGTGCTGTTCAACAGCTCGCAGGGGCAGGCCGGCAGCCTGTTCCATGGTCTGCTCGAAGGTCGTAGCCCATTGGTCCGCCACTATTCCCGCGAGGGCGGGGTTTCCGAAGTGCGCCTGCTGCCGGTGAAATTCAACCAGGCCTACAGCGATTTCCAGAGCTGTACCGCCAAACTGCTGCCGAAGAACTTCGAGCAGATCAAGCAGGCCGAAGTCGGCTTCCCGGATGGAGGCATCGAACTCAACGCCCAGGCCAAGGCCCAGTTGCAGGGTATGCTGGACTTCATGAAGGCTGATCCGACCGTCAACCACATCGAACTCGATGGGCATTCGGACAATAGCGGCAACCGTCTGACCAACCGTGACCTGTCGCGCCGTCGCGCCCTGGCGGTGATGGACTTCTTCAAGGCTGGCGGTATTCCGGAGTCGCAGATCGTCATGCGTTTCCATGGCGAGCGGTATCCACTGGTGCCCAACACCAATCCTGGCAACCGGGCGAAGAATCGTCGGGTCAACATCCATCTCGAGCGTGCTCCGGCTGCCCCGGCTGCCGACAAACCGGCTCCCACGGCGGCGGCCGGGAGCGCGGCAACGACCTCCTGAAACGGCTGTTATCGTCGCGCGCTCGACATTATCTGTCGCTTTGCCGTCCCTCGCTGTCGCGCCTCTGTAAATCCACGGTGTTGGCCGGTAGAATCGGCGCTTTCCGTACAACCCCCGTGGAGTGATGGCATGGCCGACGTAAACAAGGTCGTTCTCGCGTATTCCGGCGGCCTGGACACTTCGGTGATCCTCAAGTGGCTGCAGGATACTTATAACTGTGAAGTGGTGACCTTCACCGCTGATCTGGGTCAGGGCGAAGAGGTCGAGCCTGCTCGTGCCAAGGCCCAGGCCATGGGCGTCAAAGAGATCTACATCGACGACCTGCGCGAAGAGTTCGTCCGTGATTTCGTGTTCCCGATGTTCCGTGCCAATACCGTCTACGAAGGCGAGTACCTGCTGGGTACTTCCATCGCACGTCCGCTGATCGCCAAGCGTCTGATCGAGATCGCCAACGAAACCGGCGCCGATGCCATTTCCCATGGCGCCACCGGCAAGGGTAACGACCAGGTGCGTTTCGAACTGGGTGCCTATGCGCTCAAGCCGGGGGTGAAAGTGATCGCTCCGTGGCGCGAGTGGGACCTGCTGTCCCGTGAAAAGCTGATGGACTACGCCGAAAAGCATGCGATCCCGATCGAGCGTCACGGCAAGAAGAAGTCCCCGTACTCGATGGACGCCAACCTGCTGCACATCTCCTATGAAGGCGGCGTGCTGGAAGACACCTGGACCGAGCACGAAGAAGACATGTGGCGTTGGACCGTCTCGCCAGAGAACGCGCCTGACAAGCCGCAATACCTGGAACTGACCTATCGCAACGGCGACATCGTGGCACTGGACGGCGTCGAGATGACTCCGGCCACTGTGCTGGCGACCCTGAACCGTATCGGTGGTGCACACGGTATCGGTCGCCTGGATATCGTCGAAAACCGTTATGTGGGCATGAAGTCCCGCGGTTGCTACGAAACGCCTGGCGGTACCATCATGCTGCGCGCGCACCGGGCGATCGAGTCGATCACCCTGGACCGTGAAGTCGCTCACCTCAAGGATGAGCTGATGGCCAAGTACGCCAGCCTGATCTACACCGGCTACTGGTGGAGCCCTGAGCGTCTGATGCTGCAACAGATGATCGATGCTTCGCAGGCTCATGTGAACGGTGTGGTACGTCTGAAACTGTACAAAGGCAACGTGATCGTCACCGGGCGCAAGTCCGACGAGTCGCTGTTCGATGCCAACATCGCGACCTTCGAAGAAGATGGCGGCGCCTACAACCAGGCCGATGCTGCCGGCTTCATCAAGCTCAATGCACTGCGTATGCGCATTGCTGCGAACAAGGGCCGCAAGCTGTTCTGATTTGGCGAGCTGGATGAAAGGACCCGGCCATGCAGGCCGGGTTTTTTTTGAGCGGTGCGAAAACCAGCCACCTGTTTCAATCCGTGCTCTCCTGGTGCTGATGTCCGAGTTCGAATCGGTAGTTTTTCGCCAGTTCCCACACCTGGCGCACGCTCAATTCCAGCGTCTGCGCAATCTCCTGGGCGGTGTAACCCAATGCCGCGTAGTGCATGGCGTGTCCTGCGATCACGTCATCATCCTGCGGGCTGCCAGGGGCCGGTGGGGTGTTGCGATATTTCCTGGCGGGACACAGAGGGCGTCGGTGGGCGATTTTCAGTCCTTGCTCCCGAGCCATTCTTTTTATTTCGTCTTTATTCATCTTCAACGAATACTGCAAGGCAGATATTCCTGCTCCTTTCGTTATCAGATCTTTCAGAAGTTCAACTTTTCTTGTGTATTCCTCTGCTGTTTGCAGTGTCTTTTCCGATGGCGTTGGTGTTGGGGCGTGATGGGTGTCTGGTTCTTTTTTACTGGCCATCTCTATTGTGCCGCCACGATTGATGAACTCGGTGATGGCCAAGTCCAGGTCGTGAGGTTTGCAATGATTATTCTCTTTGTTTATCTTGATGTTTTTCATGGGTAATAGCCTGCTCGTGAAGGGGGATAGGCTGTAATGGAAGTTTTCGTATGGGAAAAATGCTATGGGGTGGCTCCTGTATTCAAAAAAAGCTAGCGGGAGACGTTGGGGTTTGCAAGGAGAAAGCCTATCGATCAGTTGTCAGGTTTTCTTCTGGTTGGAAAGTTTTAATATTCTGGTAATTGTTCTTTATGCTGCGTAGTCCGTTTCCTGGAGTTTGAGTCGATGTGGGCTTTTATATTCTCAGCAGGCATTTTGACTTTTTATCTTTAATGTTTTGAGAGCCTCCCTGGACGCAGATTTATTTGATACCGGGGACAGGTGTTGTCGTTGCCGGCTTTTCAATGTTTGCCGTATTGGGTGTTTCTCGGCTAGATAAGCCTCTTTTGGCGGGCCTTGTGTAATGAAATGATAAACATGTTTGCGGGGTGATCGGCTGTCCCCGATCCGTGCTGACCTGTTAGTCCGTTGCTTGGGGAGCCGTTGTCATGGCTGATCTTGCGCCAGCGGGGACCTTGTTTTCTGCCAATGCTCGATGATGGGCGGTATCAGGAAACGGCAGCAGGGTTCCGGCTGGGTGACGGGTCCTGGGTTATTTCTTGTTGCAGAAAACTATTAGACATCGAGTGCTTGGCATCTTTATGGTTGATGTGTAATGAACAAGCTGTTGTGAGTTGCATTCTTGTTCATTTTGTTTATCGATACGTTCGCCTGCGTCATGAGGTGGTATTCACGTAGCGAGCCTGGCGCTTCGCGGGATCAAATCCCAGGTTGTGACTCGGCCTGGTCATCACCTTGTTTCTCAAACGGTACTTTTCTTGTAGTGCTTTTTTTGTAGGGTAATTCCTTGTTGTTTGTAGGGAAGGTCTTTGGCTGATACTGCCCGGGGTAGGTGCTATGCCCAGGAGGTTGTGACTAGGCTATTGTGCTGATTCTGAAAATTCGAACAGCGAAAATTGGACTTGCCCATGAATAAAGTGCTGATCGTGGATGATCATCCCGTCATTCGTCTTGCCGTACGTATGCTGATGGAACGGCATGGCTACGAGGTCATCGCGGAGACGGACAACGGCGTGGACGCCTTGCAACTGGCCCGGGAGCATACCCCGGACATTGTTATACTCGATATAGGAATTCCCAAGCTGGACGGGCTTGAAGTAATTGCCCGTCTAACTTCCATGGGACTGTCTTTCAAGGTACTGGTACTGACTTCCCAGGCTCCCGGTCATTTCTCCATGCGCTGCATGCAGGCAGGGGCGGCCGGTTATGTATGCAAGCAGCAGGACCTTACCGAGATGCTCAGTGCCATAAAGGCTGTCCTTTCCGGCTACAGCTATTTCCCCAACCAGGCCCTGCATACCGTGCGGTCCAGCATGGGCAATGCCAGTGAAGCGGATATGGTCAACCGCCTTTCCGGTCGCGAAATGATGGTGCTGCAGCAACTGGCCAGGGGGAAAAGCAACAAGGAAATTGCCGATGGCATGTTCCTCAGCAACAAGACCGTCAGTACCTACAAGACACGCCTGCTATTGAAACTGAACGCCCGTTCCCTGGTCGACCTGATCGAACTCGCTCAGCGTAACGGGCTGGTCTGAACGTCGTTCAAGCGCTGTATGGGAAGTGTTGGCAAGGTCAGAATGATGAGGGCAGGGCGACAAGCTTGTCGTCACAGCCCAAAAGCCTCCGGACAGGAGGCTTTTGATGGGCCGCTGGTGGGATGGTCAACTCAGTTACAGGTCGAAATCGTAATCAGCCAACTGCTTTTGCAAGCGGCGTTCTTCCAGCATGTTGTCGATGGTGCGACGTTTGCTCAGATTGGTCTTCGCCACCTCGACCGGAGGTTCCGTTTCGTCCGAATCGACCTGTATCAGGTCGTCCTCTATATCCAGTGCTTCTTTATCGGTACTCATAAAGTCAACTCCGGGCTAAGACTGCCGTTGGCGCTCCTTATATCGATAATTACCTGTCGGGTAAAAAAGATTTTTTCAATCGACCCATCAGTAATATTAATAATGGCTCAATCGTCGGAGGTCTTGTGCTTGTATTCGCACAGGTCTTCGATCCGGCAACTGCCGCAACGCGGCTTGCGCGCCTGGCAGACGTAGCGTCCGAGCAGGATCAGCCAGTGATGCGAGTCGAGCAGGTATTGTTTTGGCACGAATTTCATCAATTGCTTTTCCACCTCCAGCACATTCTTCCCTGGCGCGAGCCCCGTCCGGTTACTGACCCGAAAGATATGCGTATCGACGGCCATGGTCAGTTGCCGGAACGCGGTATTGAGCACCACGTTGGCGGTCTTGCGGCCAACGCCGGGCAAGGCTTCCAGTGCTTCTCGGGTTTGCGGCACTTCACTGCCATGCAGTTCGATCAGCAGGCGGCAGGTTTCGATGACGTTTTTCGCCTTGCTGTTATAGAGCCCGATGGTCTTGATGTACTCGGACAGCCCTTCGACGCCCAATGCATAGATCGCCTCGGGGGTGTTGGCGACCGGATAGAGACGCGCCGTGGCCTTGTTCACGCCGACGTCGGTGGCCTGGGCGGAAAGAATCACGGCAATCAGCAGCTCGAACGGTGACGAGTAAGCCAGTTCGGTCTTGGGTTCCGGGTTGTCTTCGTGGAGCCGACGGAAAATTTCCAGGCGTTTAGCGGCATTCATGGGACAGTCATTTCCTTTGAAGCACTCGGTGTGAAGTTGAACGCAGGGTCCAGGCTTGTTTCCCAGCCAGCAGCAGACCGAGCAGGATAAAGCCGCCCGGCAGCAGTCCGGCCAGGCGCAACCCGCTTTCTGCGGCGAAGAACCTGAGGGGCCCAGGGGCAGCGGAACCGGTCCACCACTGCAGGTGGTCAAACAGCGTCCCGTCCGCCAGCACTTCGCGCAACAGGCCAAGGCAGGTCAGCAGAGCGCCGAAGCTTGTGAACAGACGAATATTCTCTCTCAGCTCACCTTTGCGGAAAAAGCCCAACTGTTCAAGCGCCAGGCATTGCACGCTCAGCAGAGCCAGGTAGATGCCCAGAGCCTGCTGCAATTCCCAGGACCAGACTTGCAGCCCCAGCGAAACCAGGCTGGCACTGCCTGCCGCGAGTACGATTTGCGCAGGCCACCTCATGACAGTGCCTAGCTTGGGGCTCAGGGCGCGGCTCGATGCGCCGTATAGCCCGACTACGAGCAGGCCGGCCAGCCACAGTGATACGGCCTTGACGAACGAGTCACTGACGCCGAGCAAGGGCGTGAGCATCAGGGTGCCCAGCAGCGTGTTTCTATTCATGGGCTGGTGCTCCCAGCAAGTGTTCCCGGTGCTCGTCGAAGTAGCGCAGGGCATCGTGGATCGCCTCGACCGCCGCCCGTGAGGTAATCGTGGCCCCGGCCATCTGGTCGAATTGCCCGCCGTCCTGTTTCAGGTTCCAGGCGGTGTCGGATGTCTCTGAGCGGGATTGACCGAGAAAGCCGCTCAGCCAGCCAGCGCCTTCTTCGGCGATTCTTGCGCCCAGCCCGGGTGTTTCCTGCTGTGACAGGGTCTTCACGCCCAGCAGTTTGCCGTTCGCCCCGATAGCGATCAGCAATTGCAGCGGGCCGCCATAACCCTGCGTCAGGCTTTGCAGGATCACTGCCGCCGGCTGTCCCTGTCGGAGCATGCGATAACCCTGCACCAGGCGGCTATGGTTCAGCTCGGCGTCACTCAGGGCAAGCGGCTGGTGTTCATATTCACCGGGCGGCAGCACTTGATTGAGCGTGCGTGCCTGGATCGCCAACTGTTGCGCCTGGATACGCGGCGCCGCCTGTCGTTGCAGTGCCCAAGTCAGGCCGGCAACCAGTGTGGCCAGGGCGATCAGGGTCACCAGCGAGCGGGCTCTGTTCATGGCGTCATGGGCTCTGTGCGGCGTATCGACCAACGTTCGAGGGCCGGCACCGTCAGGTTCATCAGCAGCACCGCGAAGGCCACGCCATCGGGGTAGCCACCCCAGGTTCGGATGATGTAGGTGAGCAGCCCGACACCGGCACCGAACAGCACGCAGGCCCTTGCACTTGTAGGGCCTGAGACGGGCTCGGTGACGATAAAGAATGCTCCGAGCATCGTCGCGCCGCTCAGCAGGTGAAACAGCGGAGAACCATGGGAATCCGAACCGCTGCCGTTCCAGCCGATCAGGCTGGCGAGGAATAGACCGGCCAGCATGCCCAGCGGCGCATGCCAGCGGATGACGTTCTGTTTCAGCAGAAGCAGACCGCCGGCCAGAAAGGCCAGGTTGACCCACTCTGCCCCCTTGCCACCCCAGTGACCGAAAGCAGCATGACTGGCGAACAGCTCTTCCATGGTCAGGCTTTTATTGATCCGCAGGGTATCGAGGGCAGTTGCCTGGGCCCAGGCATCCGGCTGCCCGGATAGATGCAGGCCGAATACCTGCTGCAGCCCACCCAGCAGATCCAGCCCATGGGACGCCGGCCAGTGGGTCATCGGTTGTGGGAAGCTCACCAGCGCCAGCGCATACCCGAGCATTGCCGGGTTGAAGGGATTCCTGCCGATCCCGCCATACAGATGTTTGCCTGCCAGCAGGGCGCTGGCGCTGGCAAATACCGCCAACCACCATGGCGCATAGGGCGGTAGGGCGAGCCCCAGCAGGGTGGCGCTGACCAGCGCGCTGCAGTCCTTCAACGCAGGCTGGACGGGGCGGGCGCGCAGGTGCAGGACGCCGGCTTCGCTCAGCAGCGCGGTGCTCGCGCACAACAGCAGGTTGATCAACACTCCCCAGCCGTATAACCCGAACAGCACCAGAAGGCCGGGCAACGTCGCCAGCAGCAGCCATTGCATGGCTCGCTGGGCGCGGTTGTCCGGCAGTTCAGGGCGCGACATGGGCATCGACCTGGCGTTGGGCTTCCTCGAGCCGGTGCTGGGCTGTGGTCAGTTCGTGGGCCTGGGTTTCGGGATTTCGCTGCAGTTTGCCGAGTTCGGCACGGGCGTAGGCCAGTTCGGTCTTCAGCGTTCTGAGCTGTTGGTCGATGGGCCTCTTTTCACGGCGGACCAGTTCCGGGGCCGGCTTCCCGCAGGCGTCCTCGGCGGCGTGCAAGTCCCGTTCGGCTTGTTCGAGAGCTGTCTGCAGAAGCGCAACCTGCTCGAGGGGGGCCGCGTTCGCCTCGGCTTTTTTCAGTTCGGCGCGGCGCATCGCCAGCTGGATCTTGGCGCGCTTGAGTTCGGCATCTCCCGGCGCGGCAGGGTGCGGGTTGCCCGGTGCAGCACTTTCCAGGCGGGCGAGAGCCTGTTCTGCGGTCTCGAACTGCCGCTGGAGAACCACCAACTGCGCGGCTTTCTCGGCAGTCGGTGGATGGCCGAAGGCTTTCAGGGATTTGTTCAACTGCGCACGGCTCATCGCCAGGTCGATCTTGGCCTTTTTCAGCGCGGCATCGGAGTCGAGCGCCTTTTGCGCCTTGACCCGTTCCAATGCTGCCTTTACCGGGTCATTCGCGGGGGCGTCCGCCTGTGTCGTCCGTGTGGCCCTGGCCTGGCGTTCGGCCTGCCGACGTTGCTCTTCGCCGTGCAAACGGGCGTTGTGCCGGTCGAAACGGCGACGCGCGCGTGCGCGCTTTTCGCTACGCGCCTGCTGCTGCCCGGCGTTGTGAGCCAGTCCGCCGACAATCGGTACGACAGCGGCCGGCAATGGCTGCATCTCGATGCAGTCCACCGGGCAGGGCGCGACACACAGGTCACAGCCGGTGCATTCGTCGATGATGACCGTGTGCATCAACTTGGCGGCCCCGACGATGGCGTCCACCGGACAGGCCTGGATGCACTTGGTGCAGCCGATGCACTCGGCTTCGCGGATAAAGGCCACCTGGGCCGGCGCTGTACCGCGCTCCGGGTCCAGTTCGAGAACCGGCACGCGTAACAGCCCGGCCAGGGCCGTGATGGTTTCGCTGCCGCCTGGCGGGCACTTGTTGATGGCTTCGCCGTTGGCGATACCTTCGGCGTAGGGTTTGCAGCCCTGATGACCGCATTTGCCGCACTGGGTTTGCGGCAGCAGCGCGTCGATGTGTTGAATCAGACTCATGGTTTGAACAGTCCGTTGAAACCGAGGAAGGCCAGGGCCATGAGGCCGGCGCTGATCAGTTCGATTGGCAGCCCGCGAAACGGCAGGGGCACTTCTTCAGGGTAGGTACGCTGGCGCAGGTCGTTGAACAGCACCAGGACCAGCCAGAACCCCAGCCCGCCACCCAGGCTCGACAGGGCCGCATGTGTCGGGCCGCGGTCGTCCTGCGTGGCGATCAGGGCCAGGCCGAGAATGCCGGCGTTGGTCACTAGCAGCGGCCAGAGCCGGTCGAATGACAGCCCGGGCAGGCAGCGCGCCAGCAGCTTCAGGCTCGGGCCGATCAGCGCAATGCACAGAGGCAGGAACACCAGCAGTTGCAAGGCCGCCAGTTGCAGCGGCAGCAGTAGCAGATGGTAGAGGCCGTAGTTCAGCAGGGTAGCGACCAGCATCACCCAGGTGGTGGCAATGCCCACGGCATGCAACAGACGCCGTTCGACCTGGGCGCTTTGCAGCAGCGGATCGACGCCCAGCGGCCAGTGCAACACGACGTTGTTGATCAGGGCGGCGCTGACGAGGGTTGGAAGGAGGTCGGTCATGGGCGTGCCGGGCAAACGTGTAGGCTGAATTATCCGGCAAGCGAACGGGCTGTACTAGTTATGAAACGTCGCGGGCCACGAAGATCGTGGCCCGCGAGGCAAGGCAGGGCAGCGTTACTTGATCCGCTGGCCCGGCTTGGCGCCGCTGTCCGGGCTCAGCAGGTAGATTTCCTCGCCGCCGGGGCCTGCCGCCATGACCATGCCTTCGGAGATGCCGAAGCGCATTTTGCGCGGCTTGAGGTTGGCGATCATCATGGTCAGGCGACCTTCCAGCTCGGCCGGGTTCGGGTAGGCGCTCTTGATCCCGGAGAACACGTTGCGTTGCTCGTCACCGATATCCAGGGTCAGGCGCAGCAGTTTGTCCGCGCCCTCGACCGCCTCGGCCTTGAGGATCAGTGCCACACGCAGATCGACGGCGGCAAAGGCGTCGAAATCGATCTCCGGCGACAGCGGATCCTTGGCCAGCTCGCCATTGCCTTTGGGCGCGGCGCTGCCGGTGTCGGTCTGGCTGGCGGCGAGGTCTTCCTTCGACGCGTCGGTCATGGCCTGTACTTTCACCGGGTCGATGCGGGTCATCAGTGGTTTGAATTCATTCAACTGATGGTTGCCGAGCAGGCTGGTGTGATCGTTCCAGGTCAATGGGGCGACATTGAGGAACGCCTCGGCGTCGGCAGCCAGCAGTGGCAGTACCGGCTTGAGGAAGATGATCAGTTGGCGGAACAGGTTGATGCCTGCAGCGCAGACGGCCTGGACTTCATCCTGCTTGCCTTCCTGCTTGGCCAGGGACCAGGGCGCCTTGTCGGCGATCCAGGCGTTGGCGCGGTCGGCCAGGGCCATGATTTCGCGCATGGCACGGGCAAAGTCGCGGCCCTCGTAGGCATCGGCGATGCTTGGGGCGGCCGCGCGGAATGCCTCGGTCAGTTCAGGGGCAGCGTCGCCTGCGACCAGCAGCCCGGCATTGCCCTTGTGGATGAAACCGGCGCAACGGCTGGCGATGTTGACCACCTTGCCGACCAGGTCCGAGTTGACCTTCTGTATGAAGTCGTCAAGGTTCAGGTCGAGGTCGTCAACACCCTTGCCCAGCTTGGATGCGTAGTAGTAACGCAGGTACTCGGGCGACAGGTGGTCAAGGTAGGTGCGCGCCTTGATGAAGGTGCCACGGGACTTGGACATCTTCTGGCCGTTGACGGTCAGGTAGCCGTGCACGTTGATCCCGGTTGGCTTGCGGTAGCCCGCGCCTTCGAGCATCGCCGGCCAGAACAGGGCGTGGAAATTGACGATGTCCTTGCCGATGAAGTGGTACAGCTCGGCAGTGGAGTCCTTGTTCCAGAACGCGTCGAAATCCAGCTCCGGACGGCGCGCGCAGAGGTTCTTGAAGCTGGCCATGTAGCCGATTGGTGCGTCCAGCCAGACGTAGAAATACTTGCCCGGTTCATCCGGGATCTCGAAGCCGAAGTACGGCGCGTCGCGGGAGATGTCCCACTCCTGCAGGCCGCTGTCCAGCCATTCGGCGATCTTGTTCGCCACGGCGTCCTGCAATGTGCCGCTGCGGGTCCAGCCTTGCAGCATGGCCTGGAAGTCCGGCAGCTTGAAGAAGAAGTGCTGGGACTCCTTGAGTACCGGCGTGGCACCGGAAATCGCCGACTTCGGATCTTTCAGGTCGGTCGGCGCGTAGGTGGCACCGCATTTTTCGCAGTTGTCGCCGTACTGGTCTTCGGTGCCGCATTTCGGGCAGGTGCCCTTGATGAACCGGTCGGCCAGGAACATCTGCTTTTCCGGGTCGAAATACTGGGTGATCGCCCGGTTGGCGATATGCCCTGCGTCGCGCAGGCGCAGGTAGATCTGCGTCGACAGCTCGCGGTTTTCCTCGGCGTGGGTCGAGTGGAAATTGTCGAATTCCACCAGGAAATCGGCGAAGTCGCTGCTGTGCTCGAGCTGGACGTTGGCGATCAGTTGTTCCGGGGTGATGCCTTCTTTCTCGGCGCGCAACATGATGGCCGAGCCATGGGCGTCGTCAGCGCAGACATAGATGCATTGGTTGCCACGGTGCTTCTGGAAACGCACCCACATGTCGGTCTGGACATACTCGACCATGTGGCCGAGGTGGATGGAACCATTGGCATAGGGCAGGGCGCTGGTGACGAGAATCTGGCGTGGCTCGGACATGGGACTCGGCTACTTGAAGTGAAACGGAGACCGGACACTATAAAGCCCCTGCGCACATAATTCATCCCTTAGTGGCAGGCATGCCTGCGTGCGTCAGAACGGGTACGATAGCTGCCTGTTTCACTCAGTCTTTTTCGGGAGTTGCTCATGAGCGCAGTCAATCGCGCAGCGGTGGAGGCTGTCCTTCGCCAGTACACCGATCCTTATCTGAACCAGGATCCACTCAGCGCCGGCTGCGTGAAGGCCATCGATATCCAGGCCGACCAGGTCAGCGTCCGTCTCGAACTGGGGTATGCCGCCGGGCTGTTCAAGAACGGCTGGGCGCAGATGCTGCAACTGGCCATCGAAGGGCTGGATGGCGTGGCCTCGGCCAAAGTCGACATCGATTGTGTGATCACCGCGCACAAGGCCCAGGCTCAGATTCCCGGGTTGGCCAACGTGAAGAACGTGGTAGCGGTGGCTTCCGGCAAGGGCGGCGTGGGCAAGTCGACCACCGCGGCCAACCTGGCGCTGGCGCTGGCCCGCGAAGGGGCGAAAGTGGGGATTCTCGACGCGGACATCTATGGCCCGAGCCAGGGGGTGATGTTCGGGATCGCCGAAGGCACGCGGCCGAAGATCAAGGATCAGAAATGGTTCGTGCCGATCGAGTCCCTGGGCGTGGAAGTCATGTCGATGGCCTTCCTGACCGACGACAACACGCCGATGGTCTGGCGTGGGCCGATGGTGTCCGGCGCGTTGTTGCAACTGGTGACCCAGACCGATTGGGGCAACCTGGATTACCTGGTGATCGACATGCCGCCCGGCACGGGCGATATCCAGCTGACCCTGGCGCAGAAAGTCCCGGTGGCCGGCTCGGTGATCGTTACCACTCCACAGGATCTGGCCCTGCTCGATGCGAGGAAGGGCGTGGAGATGTTCCGCAAGGTAAACATCCCGGTGCTGGGCGTGGTGGAAAACATGGCGGTGCATATCTGCTCGAACTGCGGCCATGCCGAGCACCTGTTCGGCGAGGGCGGCGGCGAGAAGCTGGCTTCGCAGTATGGTGTCGAGCTGCTGGCCTCGTTGCCGCTGTCGCTGGTCATTCGTGAACAGGCCGACGGCGGCAAGCCGACCGTCGCCGCTGAGCCGGACGGGCAGATTGCCATGGTCTACCAGGAACTGGCTCGCCATGTCGGTGCGCGGATCGTGCTGCAGGAAGCGGCGAGCCAGGCGCTGCCGAATATCACCATCAGCGACGACTGACCGACCGGGTTTGTTCTGCCTGCTCACCACAAAAGCCCGCTCAACACAAAAGCCCGCTCAACACAAAAGCGGGCTCACTACAAAAACGCATCACTGGCCAAGGTGGAAAACACCCAGGCATAAAAAAGCCCCGCATCTCGTGAGAGAGCGGGGCTTTTTGCTGGATCAGGACAAGTTAGATAACTTGAACTTCTTCAGCTTGCATGCCTTTCTGGCCGCGAGTAGCGACGAAAGAAACCTGCTGGCCTTCTTTCAGGGTTTTGAAACCGTCAGCCTGGATGGCTTTGAAGTGTACGAACAGGTCGTCACCGGATTGTGGGGTGATGAAGCCGAAGCCTTTTTCATCGTTGAACCACTTGACGGTACCGGTTTGGCGATTAGACATTTGAAGTCTCCTTGGACAAAGTTAACTGCGATTCAGGAAAAGCCCTGAACGAGACTGAGTGCAAAGAGCAGGAAAAATTCTTGGAGATGGTTGGATCGAAATTCAACATCGTGTAGAGATTCTCAGTGACACAAGCAACACAGTGACGTCACCTTAACCCTTTTTCCAGAACGTGCCAATGGTCTTTGCCAAGGTTTTGCCTATTTCGTGACTGACGGACATCCATCTGGCCTGCAGGCGCCCGCTGCAAGAGCTTTCTGTGGGTTTGGCCGGTGGCTGTGGGACAGCTATTTTGGCGCAAATCGACCCTGGACTTTGAACCCGGCGATGCGCCCCGGTAAGATGCCGGTCAGAATTTCTCCACCTCGCTATTCAGGACACCCGCCATGAGCATCAAATCGGACAAGTGGATTCGCCGCATGGCGCAAGAACACGGCATGATCGAACCCTTCGTCGAGCGCCAGATGCGTGGCGAAGGCGCCGACCGGCTGATTTCCTTCGGGGTGTCGAGCTACGGCTACGACGTGCGTTGCGCCGACGAGTTCAAGGTGTTCACCAACATCAATTCGGCGACCGTCGATCCGAAAAACTTCGATGCCGGCAGTTTCGTCGACATCAAGAGCGATGTCTGCATCATTCCGCCGAACTCCTTCGCCCTGGCCCGTACCGTCGAGTATTTCCGCATTCCGCGCAACGTGCTGACCATCTGCCTGGGCAAGAGCACCTACGCCCGCTGCGGGATCATCGTCAACGTGACCCCGCTGGAACCGGAGTGGGAAGGTCATGTGACCCTCGAGTTCTCCAACACCACCACCTTGCCGGCGAAGATCTATGCCAACGAAGGCGTGGCACAGATGTTGTTCCTGGAGTCCGACGAAGAGTGCGAAGTCTCCTATAAGGATCGTGGCGGCAAGTATCAGGGCCAGCGTGGTGTGACTCTGCCGCGCACCTGACGAAGGGCGGCTGATCCGAGGGAATTCCTGGGCGTACGGGCACTCTATTGGGTGTACCGATCCGGTTGGCGCCATGCCGGCCGGGCCACAACGCTCAGGAGTCATCCCATGAAGATCGATCCAAGTATCAGCGCTCAACTGGCGAAACTGGAACCCAATCAAGTGGGCTTGCTGGCCTGGTCGTTGCTCGCCCAGCCTCAGAGTCTGGTCGGTGGTATTCCCGGCCAACCCGAGCCCGACAGCCCCAACGAACAGCCCACCGAACCTGGTGAGCCGGTGCTGCCCGACGAGCCGCCTCCGGCTCCGGTCGCCTGATTTGCCCTTGCCCGGATGGCGTCCTGCCGTCCGGGGGTCGCTTGTCCCAGCCCTTGCAGGTAGTCTGCCGCAGTGCCATTTACGCGCACTCACGGACACCAGAGAATAAAAAGGGCTGCCTATGACGTTTTCCATTCCCCTGAGGTTTTCCCAACTCCTGCTCTCGGCGCTGCTGGTTGCTACCCCGCTGGTCGAGGCGGCCGAGCTGCCGCAGGGGGCTGCACCGATGCAAGTGGTCGGCCGGCTCGACCGGATCATCCAGCAAGGTGTGCTGCGAGTGGGTACCACCGGTGACTACAAGCCCTTCAGCTACAAGAGTGGCGAACAATTCATCGGCCTGGACATCGAGCTGGCACAGGAGCTGGCGCAATCGATGGGGGCTAAGCTGCAACTGGTGCCGACGACCTGGCCGACGCTGATGAACGATTTGCAGGCGGACCGCTTCGACCTGGCGATCAGTGGTATTTCGGTGAACATGGAGCGCCAGAGGCAGGCGTTTTTCTCGCAGCCCTACCAACGTGACGGCAAGACCCCGATCACCCTCTGCTCACGGCAGCAGGACTTCCAGACCCTGGAGCAGATCGACCAGCCGCAGGTAACGGCCATCGTCAATCCCGGCGGTACCAACGAGAAGTTCGCCCGGGCCAACCTGAAGCAGGCGCGGATCGTCGTGCATCAGGACAATGTCACCATCTTCCAGCAGATCGTCGACGGCAAGGCCGACCTGATGATGACTGACGCGGTGGAAACGCGCCTGCAGGAGAAGCTGCATCCGCAACTCTGTGCGGTGCACCCGGATCAGCCGTTCGATTTTTCCGAGAAGGCCGTGTTGCTGCCGCGTGACATCGTGCTCAAGCAGTATGTCGACCAGTGGCTGCATCAGGACATGGAAAGCGGGCGGTTTGCCAAGCGCATGCAGAAGTGGCTGGCCTATCCGTGGCAGGCTGCCCATAACTGATGCCGGGCTTGAAGGCCCTTTCGCGGGCAAGCCACGTTCCTGCGGTTTTGTGCCGAGCACAATGACGAGCAAGGCCACGAACCTGTAGGCGCGTGGCTTGCCCGCGAAGAGGCCAGTAGGCCCTGCCCAATTACTTGAGGTTGCCGCTGAGGAACTGCCGCAGCCGCTCGCTTTGCGGGTTGCCCAGCACGTCCTCCGGCGCACCCTGTTCTTCCACCAGCCCCTGATGCAGGAACAGCACTTGGCTCGACACCTTGCGGGCGAAGCTCATTTCGTGGGTCACCATGATCATCGTCCGGCCTTCCTCGGCCAGGCCCTGGATCACCTTGAGCACTTCACCCACCAGTTCCGGGTCGAGCGCCGAGGTCGGTTCGTCGAACAGCATCACTTCCGGCTCCATCGCCAGGGCCCGGGCAATCGCCACCCGCTGCTGCTGGCCACCGGAAAGAAACGCCGGGTACTGCTCGGCGACCCGCGCCGGCAGGCCGACTTTGTCCAGATAACGGCGGGCACGATCTTCGGCTTCCTTGCGATCGACTCCCAGCACCCGGCGCGGCGCCATGGTGATGTTTTCCAGCACGCTCATGTGGCTCCACAGGTTGAAGTGCTGGAACACCATGGCCAGGCGGGTACGGATGCGCTGCAACTCGGCTTCGTCGGCCACGCGCATGCCGTGCCTGTCGCTGACCATGCGGATCGCCTTGCCATCGAGGCTCATGGCGCCGTCGTTGGGCGTTTCCAGGAAATTGATGCAGCGCAGGAAGGTGCTCTTGCCCGAGCCACTGGCACCGATCAGGCTGATCACATCACCGGTCTTGGCCTTGAGCGAGACGCCCTTGAGCACCGCGTGGTCGCCATAGCTCTTGTGCAGGCCTTCAATGGTCAGTTTGTACATGGGTACCTCAAGGAGAAAGTAGATAGCCGCTGCGATAGGCTTCGCGGCCGGCGACGTGGGCGATGACCATGCCGGCGGTCGCCATGCGGCGCAGCGAGCGGGCATAGAGCAGGCCCGCGGCGCTGCTATGGACAGGGGTTACCCGGTCGCTGATCGGGTCGATGACTTCGGCGATCAGTTGCCCGGCCTCCAGGTATTCTCCTGGCATCGCGTGGAACACCAGCAGGCCGCCGAACGGCGTTGCGACCGGTTCGACCCCGGCCAGCGGTGTTGCCGGATAACGCAGGGCCGGGGGCAGTGCGATCTCGCCATCGATCACTCCGAACTGGGTCAGGTAGTCGAGAATCGCCTGGCAGTCCTGGCTTGCCAGCGGATGTGTGACATCGCCCTGGCCGCGCAGCTCGACGGTCACCGAGAAACTGCCCATGGGCATCGCGAAGCGCTCGCCGAAGCGTTGTCGCAGGTCCAGCCAGAGCAGGGTAAAACATTCGTCGAACGACTGGCCGCCGGAGTCGGTCGCCAGCAGGCTGGCCTCGGAACCGATGTAGCGGGCCAGCGGCTCGACCTGCGGCCAGGCCTCGGGCGTGGTGTACAGGTGGGTCACGGCCTCGAAGTCGCAATGCAGGTCGAGCACCATGTCGGCGTCGCAGGCGATTCGTTGCAGTGCCAGACGCTGGGATTGCAGCTGGGTCGCCGGAACTTCCGCCGCCAGTGCCGCCTTCAGTTCGCGCCGGACCAGCAACAGGTTGTGCCGCGAATCATCGTTGAGCTGGTGTTCGATGCGGTTGCCGATTTCTTCGCTGAGGTCGACGAACCAGCGGTTGAAGTTCTGCCCGCTTTCCAGTTCGTAACGGCCCAGGGGCACGTCCATCAGCACCTGTTCCAGACCGATCGGGTTGGCCACCGGCACCAGCACGACTTCGCCGCGCAGGCGGCCAGCCTGTTCCAGTTGGGCCAGGCGCTGCTTCAGGTGCCAGGCGACCAGCATGCCGGGCAACTCGTCGGCATGCAGTGACGACTGGATATAGACCTTGCGTTCGGCCTGCTCCGGACCGAAGTGAAAACTGTGGATCTGACGTGCGGTGCCCGGTACGGGTGCCAGCAGGTCGTGACTGACATGACGCATGGGCAAGTCCTAGTGAGCCGGGCCGAGGAAGGCCAGCCAGCGGCGTTCGGCCAACCGGAACAGACCGACCAGGGTGAAGGTGATCGCCAGGTAGATCAGCGCGGCGATACCGAACGACTGGAAGGTCATGTAGGTCGCCGAGTTGGCGTCCCGAGCAACCTTGAGGATGTCCGGAATGGTCGCGGTGAAGGCCACGGTGGTCGAGTGCAGCATCAGGATCACTTCGTTGCTGTAGTACGGCAGCGAGCGGCGCAGGGCCGACGGCATGATCACGTAGGCATAGAGTTTCCAGCCGTTGAGCCCGTAGGCCTTGGCCGCTTCGACCTCGCCATGGTTCATGCTGCGGATCGCCCCGGCGAAGATCTCCGTGGTATAGGCGCAGGTGTTCAGGGCAAAGGCGAGGATGGTGCAGTTCATCGCATCGCGAAAGAACGAGTTGAGCAACGGCTGCTCACGCACCGCTTCCAGGCTGTAGATCCCCGTGTAGCAGATCAGCAACTGGATATACAGCGGCGTGCCGCGGAACAGGTAGGTGTAGAACTCCACCGGCCAGCGGATACGGCGCTTGGGCGAGACCCGAGCGATCGACAGCGGCACCGAGACCAGGAACCCGAAGAAGATCGAGGCACTGAGCAGCCACAGGGTCATCGCCAGGCCGGTGATGTGCTGCCCATCGCTGTAGAGGAATGGGCGCCAGTATTGTTCGAGCAGTTCGATCATCGTACGGCCTCCCGGCTACCTGCGGCATAACGCCGTTCGAGCCAGCGCAGCACAGCGTTCGAGGCGCTGGTGATAAGTAGGTAGATCAAGGCGGCGAGCACCAGGAAATAGAACAGTTGATAGGTACTCTTGCCCGCGTCCTGGGCGGCCTTGACCAGATCGGCCAGGCCGATGATCGAGACCAGCGCGGTGGCCTTGAGGATCACCATCCAGTTGTTGCCGATACCCGGCAGGGCGAAGCGCATCATCTGCGGGAAGATCACGAAGCGAAAACGCTGGGCGCGGGTAAGCCCATAGGCGGTAGCGGCTTCGAGCTGCCCGCGTGGCACGGCGAGGATCGCGCCACGAAAGGTTTCGGTGAAATAGGCACCGTAGATAAAGCCCAGGGTGATGACCCCGGCAGCGAAAGGGTCGATCTCGATGTAGTCCCAGTCCATGGCGTCGGTCAGGCTGGAGAGCCATGTTTGCAGGCTGTAGAAAATCAGCAGCATCAGCACCAGGTCGGGGACGCCCCGGATCAGTGTGGTGTAGATCTGCGCGGGCAGGCGCAGCAGCCTTAGGCTGGAAAGCTTGGCACTGGCGCCGAGCAGGCCGAGCAGTACGCTCACCAGCAGCGACAGTATCGATAATTGGATGGTCATCCATGTACCTTCCAGCAGAATCGGGCCAAAGCCCTTCAGGCTGAAGGCGGATAGCCCCAGAGTTTGCAGGAGGTTGTCGAACATGAAAGTGTGCCTTTGGCTGTCAAGAAAGCGCCCCCTTTGTAAGGGGGCGCCCAGGGGATCACTTCCCGCTATACAGATTCAGGTCGCCAAAATGCTTTTTCTGGATTTCGGCGTACTTGCCGTCCTTGTGTAACGCTTCGATACCTTTGTCCAGCAGAGCCTTGAGGTCTTTGTTACCTTTTTTGATACCGACCGCGGTTTTAGCAGGCAGCAGCGGATCGTCGATCGCCTTGCTGACTTCGTAGCCGGTACCGGCTGGCGACTTGAGGAAGCCCAGTTCGGCCTGGAGCATGTCCTGCACCGAGGCGTCGAGACGACCGGAGGTCAGGTCGGCATAGACCTGGTCCTGGTTGGCGTAGGCCTTGGTGATCACACCTGCCTTGTCCAGCACTGCCTTGGCGTAGGCTTCCTGGATGGTGCCTTGTTCGTAGCCCACGCTCTTGCCCTTGAGGGACTCAGGAGTGGAGTAGTTCGCGCCTTTTTTGAACACCAGGGAAGTCGGGCCGGAGAACAGCTCGCTGGAGAAGTCGATCGCCTTCTGACGGGCTTCGGTCACGGTCATCGAGGAGATCACGCCGTCGAACTTGTTGGCATTGAGCCCTGGAATCATGCCGTCGAAGTCGCTTTCAACCCATTTGCATTTGACTTTCAGCTCGGCGCAGATGGCGTTGCCCAGGTCGATGTCGAAGCCGACCAGGCTGCCGTCGGCGGCCTTGGACTCGAAGGGCGCGTAGGACGGGTCCACGCCAAAGCGCAATTCCTTGTATTCCTTGGCCATGGCGGAGCCGGCGGCCATGCACAGAGCCAATGCGGAAAGAGTCAGCAATGCTTTTTTCATTATTTAATCTCTGAAGACCAAAATGAGCGCTTGTGGCGCACGAAGTACTGTTACTGGAACGCGTATGACCGGATAAAGGTAGCAATTTCCGAACCATAGTCCCGAACAGACGTTTTAAAAGGTAGGAATATGGCTACAAGCCAGCTGATCATGCCCGAAATCGTGCATCAAGAAACAGGTGCTCATTAATGGTGCGAAAATTTATCGGGATGAGAGGGTGGGTGGGGTTGGCGTGTGTGATCTGGACCAGTGACCATCACAACTCACAACCCCTGCTTCGCTCGCGCGGGAGCTATTTACCCGGTGTCAGGGTCAATCGGCTGGTGCCGTAGGCCTTGTCGAGGTTCTGCGGCTGCATCGGGAAGCTGACGTACTGGGCCTTCAGCCAGCCGTCGATACCATTGGCATAGTACGGGCTCGCCGGATTGCCGGACTGGCCCGGGCTCTGCTGGCCCATCAACGGTTCGGGCTGGCCGAAGTCGACGATCATCCGCACGGCTGGCGCCAGGATCGTTTCGAAGTTATTGCCGCCCCACAGGTAGGCCGTAGTGTTCAGGGTGGTGTGATCGCCACCGACCTGGATCGGGCCGCGCAGGCTCTGGCCGCTGGCGCTCTTCCATTCCAGTAGATGCAGTTTGCCCCACTGCCAGGCCTTGTGATCGCCGCCCAGTTGGCTGTCGCCTGCGCTGATCGCCGCGGCCAGGCTGCGGGCGAGGATCGATGGCTTGTCTTCTTTCTGCGGGGTGCGGCTGTCATCCCAGAACGGGCTGTCCTCGCGCCCCAGCAAATGATCGGCCTGGGCCGAATAAGACAACCGGCCGTTGGCGATGAACGCCTGCCATACCGGACCGTTTTCCGGGCCGAGCTTGTCGAGGAAGATCTGCTTCATGCTTTCCTGCAGGAACAGTTCATACAGCGCAGCGTCGGCCGAGGTCGGGCTGAGCTTGCCATCGAATGCCATCAGCCGGCTGAGTGCTTCCCGCGCCTTGGCACGTTCGGCCTCGGGCAGCGCGTCGATGGCCTGCTTGAGCGGCTGAGCCATGCCCGGCGCCTCGAACATCTTCTTCAGCTTGTCGGCGAATGTGGTGCTCTGGTCGTACTGCATGGCAATCATGCTGCGAGTGTCCTGCTTGCCGGCGCTGGCCAACTGCGCCAGGCGTTCGCCACGCTCCGGGTAGTACCAGGAGTTGGACAGTTGCATGCCGTAGCCCTTGGCTGCCGTACGCTGGTTGGCGGTGCCGAGCCAGCCCTGGGGCGGGGTCTGGTCGTAGGGGTGGAGCATCGCGTCGGCATAACCGTCCCAGTCGAAGCGGCTGTCCCAGCCCGGCGAGGGGAACAGGCCTTCGCCTTCACGACGATTGGGGTAGCGACCGGTGACCTGCCAGCCGATATTGCTGGCGTCGGCGAAAACCAGGTTCAGGGCGATAGCGCGGATTTCCCGGCTGGCGTCCGAGGCCTTCTCGGCGTTCTGGGCACGGGACAGGTCGAAGAACGCATCGAGGCTCTTGTCGTCCTTGAGCGAGGGCATCTGCAGGGCCAGGCCATAACCGCCAGCCAATGGCGTGTCACCCAGGGCACTGTTGAGCAGCGGACCATGGCGGGTCTCGAAGACGGTCTCGCGTATTGAACGCTGGCCCTTGATGAAATAGGTCTCGTTGCGCACGCTGGCCGGCAGCCATTTGCCGTCGGCCTCGTAGTACAGGGCGTTGCCCTGGCGCTTGAGCTTCTCCAGGAACAGATCCTGGCTGTCGCCGGGCACAGATGCCAGGCTCCAGGCGACCTTGCCGTTGAAACCGGAAAGAATAGCCGGCAGACCGGCGACCGAGAGCCCGGCGGCCTGGTACTTCGGTGCACGGATCTGCACGTAGTTCCAGGCGGCCGGGGCGCTGGTCGGTTGCTGCAGGTCAGCGGCCAGCAAGCTCTTGCCGTTACGACTGCGCTGCGGCCCGATGGCCCAGTTGGTCGAGGTGCCGGCACCTAAGCCGTTCAGGGCCGAGACCTGTGCGGAAGCCTTGTCGACTGCGGTCAGCCCGGCGATCTGGCTCAGCGCCACGCCCTTGAGCTTGTCCGCATCGGCTTGTGGCAGCGGTTCGTCGGGAGCGGTCGGCGTCAGCCAGGCGAGCTTGTCGACCCCGACTTTCTGGGCGATGACCAGCGACGAAATCTCTTCCGGCAGGTTGGCCGACAGTTGGAAGTTCAGCAGGCAGAAAACCAGCGCGGAATCTTCCGGTTTCCAGTATTCCGGCAGGTAGCCGGTACGAGCCAGGTCCGGCGGCAGCTTGTCGCGGTAGCGGAACAGGTAGGCGTTGACGCCCCGGGCGTAGACCTCGAAGAAACGCTTGAGGCGTGGCGAGGCGGCGTTGTACAGCTCGCCGGCGCTTTTCTTCAGGTTGACCGCGCGCATGAACCGGTCGGTGTCGAGGGCTTCGGCACCGTTCATTTCAGCCAGGCGGCCTTGGGCCAGCAGGCGCAGAGTGACCATCTGGGTAATGCGGTCGCTGGCGTGGACATAACCCAGGGTGAACAGCGCGTCATGGAAGCTGTTGCTCTCGATCAGCGGCATGCCCAGGCTATTGCGGCGCACCGACACGTTCTGGGCCAGCCCCTTGATCGGTTGTACACCGGAGGTCGGCGGCAGGCTGTCCTGGGTGTTCCAGGCCTGGCAGCCGGCCAGGCCGAGCAGACCCGCCACGGCGGCGGCGACGCCACATTTTTTGAAAAAGTGAGGGTAGGCTGGCGAGGCCATGGCAAGGCTCCTGCGGGGGTAGCGTCAATAAAGGCGCTACGTTAGTGAGCGGGACCAAGCCGCGCAAGACAGGGGCTGCGGTTATTTTGCGGTTTTGTGCGATCCTGGCGATTCTTGTCGCAAAGGGAGCGAAAAAAATCATGGCAACCGGGGTTCATGCGGTACTGATCGTGATTGACCAACAGCAGGGCATTCTTCAACCCCGGCTCGGGCCACGCAACAATCCCGCAGCCGAGGAGCGTATCGCCGAACTGCTCCAGCATTGGCGTGACCAGGGCTGGCCAGTGGTCCACGTGCAGCACCTGTCCCGTTCGTCGGAATCGGTGTTCTGGCCCGGCCAGTCGGGGGTCGAATTTCAGGAGCGGTTCCGCCCGTTGCCGGGAGAGTGGCTGATTCAGAAAGAGGTGCCGGATGCCTTTTGCGCGACCGGCTTGCAAGACCGTTTGCAGGCGGCGGGAGTCAGCCGGTTGGTGATTGTGGGCGTATCGACCAACAATTCGGTGGAGGCGACGGCGCGGAGCGCCGGCAACCTCGGTTTTGTCACGTGGGTGGTGGAGGATGCCTGCTACACCTTCGACAAGGCGGACTACTTCGGCCAACTGCGTACCGCCCAGGAGGTACACGCCATGTCCCTGGGTAATCTGCATGGCGAATACGCGACGGTGTTGTCTGCCGCCGAGGTGTTGGGGCAATAGAGGTTCCTGGGGACAACACATGGCGTTTGAGAGAGCCAGCTTGCTGGCGATTGCGATCTTTCAGCCGACATCTTTGCTGACTGATACACCGCTATCGCCAGCAAGCCGGCTCCCACGAGAACAGCGCAGGTTTCAGGAGGCCTTATGCCTGGGAAACGCTGGGCACAGGATCAGCCCACCGCCTCATCCACCAGTATCTGCAGGGTCTGCCGCGAGCAGCGCTCGATCCGTGCCGACACGCCATAGACCTCGGCGAACAACTGCGTATCGAGGATCGCCTGCGGCGCGCCGCTGGCGAACAATTGCCCCTGGCGCAGCACTGCGAGATTGTCGGCATAACGCGCGGCGAGGTTGATGTCGTGTAGCACCACCACGGCGATCAACTGGTGTTCACGGACCAGCGACTGCACACAGGCCATCACCTTCAACTGGTAATTGAGGTCCAGCGCGCTGGTGGGTTCGTCCAGCAGCATCACCCGCGGCCGGCGGGCGATCAGTTGCGCCAGGCTGACCAGTTGGCGCTGACCACCGGACAGGCTGCTCAGCCACTGGTCCGCCAGATGAGTGATACCGATGCGTTGCAAGGCGTTGAACGCTTCATCCAGGCATTCCTGATTCGACAACCGGCCAACGCGCAAGGCCGCGACCACGCTTTCCATCACGCTCAGGCTCAGGCCCGGCGGCAGATTCTGTGGCATGTAGGTCACCCTTCGGGCCCGTTCCGCCACCGACAGGCGAGCCAGGTCTTCACCGTGCAGGCGTACCGTGCCGCTCATCTTTTCCAGGCCGGCGATACCGCGCAGCAAGGTCGATTTGCCAGCGCCGTTGGGGCCGATCAGGGCGGTCAGGGTGCCCGGTTGCAGGACCGGCAGGGTCAGGTCGCGGACCACATGGCGCCGGCCATAGCCGATCACCGCATGTTCGACCATCAGGCCCTGTGCTCGCTCGCTCATAGTTGCCTCCCACGCTTGAACACCAGCAGGACGAAAATCGGTACACCGACCAGTGCCGTGACGATCCCCACCGGCACTACTACGCCGGGCATGATCAGCTTGCTGGCGATCGACGACAATCCCAGCAGCAGGGCGCCGACCAGGGCGCTGGCGGGCAGCAGGAAACGCTGGTCTTCACCGACGAGGATGCGGGCGATATGCGGGCCGACCAGGCCGATGAAACCGATGGTGCCGACAAACGCCACCGCTGTCGCAGACAGCAGGCTGATGCGCAGCAACGAGGCGAAGCGCAGGCGCTTCACATCGACACCGAAGCTCATGGCGCGATCCTCGCCCATGCGCAGCAACGTCAGGCGCGGTGCGGCGGCGAAGGAGAACGGCATGACCAGGGCGATCACCAGCGCAAGAATGCCCAGCTTGTCCCAGTTGGCCCGGGTCACGCTGCCCAGTGTCCAGAACACCAGTTGTTGCAGCACGTCCTCGGTGGCGACCAGTTGCAGCAGCGCCACCACGGCGTTGCAACTGAAGACCAGGGCGATACCGAACAGCACCAGGCTTTCTACCCCTGCGCCGCGCAGCCGCGACATGGCTTGCAGCAGGAACACCGAGGCGGCGGCGAAGATGAAAGCCGAAAGGGATATCGCCGTGTTGTTCGACAGCCAGGCGCTGGTCACCGGAAACACGATCACCAGCGAGGCGCCCAGCGCAGCCGCCGACGACACGCCAAGGGTGAAGGGGCTGGCCAGCGGGTTGTTGAGGATCGCCTGCATTTCCGCGCCGGCCAACGACAGTGCGCAGCCGACCAGCACGGCCATCAGGGTGTAGGGCAGGCGCACGTTCCAGATAATCACTTGGTCGGTCAGGCTCAGGTGGTCGGGGTGCAACAGGCCGTCGAGCAGCGCTGGCAGGCCCATGCCGGAAGGCCCGCTGGCGAGATCGACGAGCATCGCGCACAACAGGGCAGCACCGAGCAGCACCAGCAACCACAGGCGGCGCAACAGCAGGCGGCGATAACCCTGGCTGGCGGCGGCCAGATCCAGGGGCACAGCGTTTGAAGATGGGGTCATCACGGTCACGTGGGCGCTGCGCGGATGTTTGGCTATTCGCTGACTGTGTGGCGAGGGGGCTTGCCCGCTGGGGAACGCAGTTCCCCTGAAACCCGAAAACCCGGTCTATCCGATAGACCGAGTTCTCTGGTTTTACGGCTGCCTGGCAGCCGAGCACGGGCAAGCCCGCTCCGCACATGGGATCAGTATCACAGCCGTTCCGGCAGCCCTTTCCTCAGGGTTGAAGGAGGTTACTTGGCTTGCGCATCGATCCAGTACGCGCCCTTGAGCGGCGTATCGAGGAACTGCTGGTTCATGGCATCCATGGTCGCCTGTGGGTTCAACTGGGCGAACAGCTCTGGATGAATCCACTTGGCCAGGGCTTCGATCGCCAGCAGGTTGTAGGGCGAGTTGTAGAAGTCATGCCACAGGCCATGGGCGTTGCTGCTGCGGATCGCCCGCAGGTTCTTGAACTCGGGACGCGCGAGCACATTATCGAATGCCTCGCGGGCTTCGTTCTGGCTGACCCCGGCACCGAGGATCAGGCCTGGCTTGTGGTTGCCGGTGGCGACGTATACGTCCGGGTCGGCCTTGAGCGCGTATTCGACGCTGATATCCCCCAGCGCCCCGGGCACTACGCCTTCGGCAATGTTCACCCCGCCGACGGTGCGGATCACTTCACCCATGCCGCTCTTGCCGGTGGTGTGTCCCGGAGCCTGCCAGGCGCCGGCCAGCAGTTCGAGGAAGACCTTGGGTCGCTGGTTGTCCGGCAGGTTGCCGACCTTGTCGGTAATGGCTTTCACGTGTTGATCGTAGAACTCCAGGTAGGCCTTGGCCTGCGCCTGGCGACCGAGGGCCTGGCCGAGCGCGTCGAGGCTGACGTGGGTGCCCTTGATCGGGTTGATCCGGAAGTCGACGAACAGCACCGCGATACCGGCTTTGGCGAGTACATCGGCGACCGGGCTGTGTTCGGTCGGTCCGTGGCCGGAGATGCTGAACACCGCCAGGTCCGGCTTGAGGCTGAGGATTTCCTCGGCGCTGACGCTCTGCTCCGAGGCCTGGCCGATCAACGGGATGTCCTTGACCTTGGGGAACTTGGCCGTGTACGCCGCATAGGTGTGCGGGTCGAGCAGGCGCAGGTCGTTCTGCCAGCCGACGATCCGCTGGAACGGGGCTTCGCGGTCGAGCAGGGCGAAGGCGGAAATCAGTCGGCCTTCACCGAGCACCACGCGCTGGACCTGGTCCGGCACATCGACCTTGCGGCCTAGCACGTCGGTGACTTCATGGGCCGAGGCCGCCGCAACGGGGCCAAGCAACAGAACGGTGAACAGCGCGCTCAGGCGCAGTAACGCACGGGGTTGGATCATCACGATTTCTCCAGGGACAGGCGGCGCATCAGACGTCACTCCAGCGCACCGAGGGCCATGAGGCCGAATAAGTGGCCAGGGTGCAGGTCAGGGCCAGTCTTTACAGACGTGAAGGGGAGGGCTGGGGCGACGATGGCATGCGGGGCAATTTGTAATAAATTAAAATCAATCTTATTTAGATTCGGTAGTCTAAAGAGCCCGCTCCGGCGCACAGGTCGCGCTTTGTATTGGAAACGCATGAAAACGCGTATCAACACATTCCATTACATTTAACTTTTACAGGCCGAACGCTTTCGGCTATCTCGTCATTTTGCGGATAACGACCTTTCCCATGACCAAGCCAGATCACCTGCTGATCGTCGATGACGATCCGGAAATTCGTCAGTTGCTGTCCGAGTACCTGAGCAATGCCGGCTACCAGACCTCCACGGCCTGTGATGGCAAGGAAATGCGCCGGCGCCTGGAACTGAATGTCATCGACCTGATCGTCCTCGACCTGATGTTGCCAGGGGAGGATGGGCTGAGCCTGTGCCGAGAGCTGCGGGTGACTTCCAACACCCCGGTGATCATGCTCACCGCCCGCGGCACCCTGGTGGACCGCATCCTCGGTCTCGAATTGGGCGCCGACGATTACCTGCCCAAACCGTTCGACCCCCGGGAGTTGCTGGTACGCATCAAGGTGGTGTTGCGTCGGGCTCAGAGTTTTCCCGAGCGCGCGCGGATCGACGATGTGCCGACCATTCGCTTTGCCGGCTGGCAACTGGATACCCGTGCCCGTCAACTGTTGTCCCCGCAGGGGCTGGTGATCAGCCTGGGAAATACCGATTTTCGGGTGTTGCGTCTGTTGCTGCAGCACCCAAATCGGCCGTTGAGCCGGGATTTTCTGCTCAATCACGTGTTTGAAAAGGACAGTACGCCGTTCGACCGCTCGATTGATGTGTGTATCAGCCGCCTGCGCCAGCAGTTGGACCCTAGCCTGATCAAGACGGTACGCAACGAAGGCTACATGTTGACCGCCACCGATGTGGACCCCCAGTCGTGAGGCTGTGGCCGCGTTCGCTGTTCGGCCGACTGGTACTCATCCTGGTCAGCGGCATGCTCGCGGCGCAGATTCTGACCAGCAGCATCTGGTACGACGTGCGCCACAGTCAGGTACTGGAGATTCCCACTCGGCTGATCGCCACCCGGCTGGCCAATATCGTGCGCCTCTCCCATCTTGACCCGCATCGGGTGGACAGCCTGATCGAACTGATCGATTCGCCGAACTTTCACCTGACCCTGAGTGACCAGGCCAGCACTGTGCCCAGTAAGCTGAGCGAACAGGACCTGGGGACCGAGCGATTGCTGCACAAGGTGCTGTCGGAAAAGACCGGCTATTCGCAGTCCCTCCGTTTGCTGCAACTGTCGCTGGTGGATCAGCAGGGCCAGGTGGCCGGGCTGCCGACCCTGTTTGGTACCAGCCCGGCCATCGGTCAATTCCTTATCGAGCTGCGTTTGCCGGACGGTCGCTGGCTGCAGGTGGAGGCCCGCGAGGAGCAGGGCTGGACCAGCACCTCGCCGCTGGACCTGCTGTTCGACTACGTGATGCGCATCTACCTGTTGCGGATCATCGTGGTTGTGATCATCGCGCTGCTCGCAGTGCGCCTGGCGATTCGTCCACTGAACGCCCTGGCCAAGGCAGCCGAGGCACTGGGTCGGGACATCCGGCGCCCGCCATTGCCACTGGATGGGCCCACCGAGGTTCGTCGGGCGGCCCAGGCCTTCAATGTGATGCAGCAGCAATTGATCGCCAGCATTGGCGAACGGACGAGATTCTTCGCCGCCATTTCCCATGATCTGCGCTCGCCGATCACCCGGCTGCGCCTGCGCACCGAGCTGCTGGAAGACAACCAGATCAAGGAGCGCTTTCGCACGGACCTGGAGGACATGGAACACATGGTTTCCAGCACCCTGGATTTCGTCAGCAGCGGAGAGGTGAACGAAGAACGCCAGAGCATCGATATCAATGCGCTGCTGCGCAGCTTGCAGGCGGACCTGGAGGATATCGGCGAACCCATCAGCGTCGAGGGCCGGGCGCAACGGCCCTTGTCGGGTTATGCCCGCAGCCTCAAGCGTTGCGTACAGAATCTGCTGGAAAACGCAGTGCGTTATGGCCGTGAAGTGGTTGTACGGGTCGAAGACCAGCCGCAGCAACTGCGGATCGTCATCAGCGATCGTGGGCCGGGGATTCCCGAGGCCCTGCTGGAGCAGGTGGTGGAGCCGTTCTATCGGGTCGAGGGCTCACGCAATGCGAAAACCGGCGGCTATGGTCTGGGGTTGAGCATCGCCCATACCATCGCTGCCGCTCACGGCGGCCGGATGACCTTGCGTAATCGTGAGGGCGGTGGGCTGGAGGTGACGCTGGCTTTCGAGCGGCGCGAGGACTAGTGCCACGTGGCCGCACTGGCTGTTTCTACAGGAGCTGCAGGGTCATTTGTGGGAGCCGGCTTGCTGGAGATCCGCCGAAGGCGGCCATTCGCTTGATTCCCAACGACTGCTATCGCCAGCAAGCCGGCTCCCAAAACAGGAGGACGTCAGGCGCCGTGGCACTTCTTGAATTTCTTGCCGTTGCCGCAGGGGCACGGATCGTTGCGGCCCACGTCTTTCAATGCATTGCGTACCGGTTCCTGGTGCGCGTGGCCGCAGTTCGGGCCGTGAACGTGGCCGTGATCGTGATGGGCGTGATCATGGTCGTGATTGCAATCAGGGCCATGGACGTGAGGTTGCTGAGTCATGCTGGAACTACTCCGAAATAAGATTGCGGGGAATTATCTCGCCTTTGTGCTCCAGGTGCACGTCATAGCCGATGAATAATCCGGTTTCCAGGGTGCCCTCCAGGCGATAGGGAATCGGTCGGCCAGGTTTTTCCAGGCGTTTGGCCAGCGGCTTCACGTGTTGCCAGAGGTTGGTCCGTACCGGCACCACAAAAAACATCCGGCTGTTGGGCTCCACGGTCAGCCACTGATCGGATTCACCTTCGGCCAGCAGCCACTGGTCGAGGTAGATCCGATAGTGCAGCGCGCGCACGGTCAGGGTGTTGTCGTTGGGGTTGTCGAGGCGAAAGTGCAACTTGAACTTCTGTTGCAGGAGGCCGGCCTTGACCAATTCCACCCGTACCAGGCTCACCACCGGGTCTTGTGGCCCGGCATCGAGCCAGGAGGCGCAGCCGGACAACGCCAGGATGACCAGCAGGGTGAGCGTACCGAGTATTCGTGAGCGCATGGTGAGCCTCCTCTCGACGGCCAGTCTAACGCGGCCCCCGTGGGTTGTGGCGAGAAAACCACCTGGGCGATACTGAGATCGCCAAGCAATGGATCGAGTCGGCACACAGGAGCGTGGTCATGCGCCTTTACGAGATTGTTTTCAGCGGTGAGCTGGTGCCGAGTGCCCCGGTCGAACAGGTCCGCAGCAACCTGGCCCGGTTGTTCCAGGCCGATGCCCAGAGGATCGAACTGCTGTTCTCCGGACGCCGGCTGGTGTTGAAACACAACCTCGATGCGGCTGCCGCCGAGAAGTACCGCGGGACCATCGAGCGAGCGGGGGCGGTGGTCGAGGTGGTGGCAATGCCGATGGAGGAGATCGAGATGAGCGCTGTTCCCGAACCCGTCGGACGGGCTCAGGTGGTGCCGCGTGATGCCTATATGGCGGCTTTCAGTGAGGTCGATGCGCCGGACTATGGTATCGCTGATGCCGATAGCGATGTGCAGGACCCCAGGTCGGCGCCACTCGCGCCGGTTCTCGACCTGTCGGCGTTCAGTGTTGCGCCGGTGGGCAGCGATATGGGGCAGATTCCAGAGCCCGCCGCGCCCGCAGTCCCCGATACCTCTCATCTGAAGCTTTGCTGAGCGGCCTCAGCCGGCCAGGTAGCTCGAACAGCACTTCTTGTATTTCTGCCCGCTGCCACAGGGGCAGGCGTCGTTGCGCCCGGCCTTGAGCGCCACGGTCGGGTCGATGAAGTACCAGCGCCCGGCGTTCTGCACGAAGGCGGAGCGCTCGCGATGGCTATGCTCGCCGCCGTGGTCGTGCCAACGGGCGGTAAAGGTGACGAAGGCATGTTCGGGTTGGCCGCCCAGCACTTGTGAGCCTTCCACCTCCAGACCCAACCAGGTGCTTTGCGCACTCCAGTCGGTAATGGACTGGCGGTTCAGGCCGCTCTGCTGGGCCGGCAGGGTCGTCGTTACCAGGTAGTCGACCAGGCCCAGCACATAAGCGCTGTAGCGCGAGCGCATCAGCGCTTCGGCGCAGGGGGCGGGATGGCCTGCGTGGTAAGGGCCGCAGCAGTTGTCCAACTGATTGCCGCTGCCGCAGGGGCAAATGGGTACGCTCACGGGAATTACCACCAGTATTTGCCGAAGTTTTCCGGGTTGGCCCAGAACTTGGCGTTGAGCCAGTCCGGGACCTGTTTGTATTCGCGCAGGTCGTAGGTGAACAGTGTCAGCACCTGCTGATCACGTTGGAAACGCTCACTGCTCTGCAGAGCCAGGGCGAAGAAGTCGCTGTCCTGCCAGTCGGCGGCCGCCATGTCTACCAATACGGCGATGCGGCTGGCATTGAGGTTGCGGATGCCGCCGAGCAGTTCCCGACCAGCGCGTTTGGGCAGGTGTTCGAGGCAATCGACCACCAGCGCCAGGTCGAAGCGCCGGGCCGCCAGTTCAGCCGGCAGTGGCCCCGGTTCGGCGAAGGCGACCTGGGTTTGCGGGTGCGCGGCCTGGAAAGCCTCAAGCGCCGGAAAGCTGCTCGCGCCCACCAGCAGCAGGCTCTGCGGGGCGTAACGGTCCAGGAGTGCCGCCAACGCTTGCTGGGGCGTGCGGGAAGAAATGCTTTCGGTCATCGAAAATCCTCAATCAGAACTGCAAAGACTAGCCTGCCCGACGGGTCTGGCCTAGTGGCGCGTGTGGCTCTGGATCAACGAATTTCGTCGAACCGGCAGGCAAACCGACCGTTGGAGAATAATTTCTCCCGGCCACTGGCAAATTGCCCGTGCAAGCCGTTACTGTGCGCCCAAAGAAAAAAACACGAGGGGCGGGTATGAAGGTGCTTTGGGGGTTGGGGAAGGTCCTGACGCTGCTGTTCTGGCTGGTGGTGTTGGTTAACCTGGTGACCCCACTGATCAGTCCGTTCCATCTGCTGGTGAATCTGGCCGGGAGCCTGCTGTTGTTGACGCATCTGCTGGAAGTGCTGCTGTTCAACGGCAGCGTGCGCGAGCGTGCCCATCCCTGGCAGGATCGGGCGCGGATCCTGGTATTTGGCATATTCCATGTGCAGATGCTGCCGCTGCCGTCGCGTGAGGAGGTCAGCCATGCGTAGTCTGTGTCTGTTGGCGGCACTGTGCAGTCCCCTGGCGGTTGCCCAGGTGGTCACCGTTGAGCCGCATTCGGTATTGCGCCTGCCCGGCAACACCAGTTCGTTGCAACTGGAGCGCCTGGACGTGGCGGACAATGGCACTCTGTTGGTCCCGGCAGGCATCACCCGGCTCGACGTGGGGCAACTGCACCTCGGGCATGAAGCGCGTATCGCTATCGTGCCCAGTGAACAGGCTTTCGAACTCAAGGTCGAGCGCGCCGAGCTGGACAGCGGCAGCCAGATTACCGCCCGTGGCGCGCCCGGTAGCTACCAGAAGGCGCCCTTGCCGGGACGTAACCTGAACGTGCGGATCAACGCGCTGAGCGGGCCGTTGTTGTCGGTGGACGCTCGTGGCGGGACCGGTGTGCCGGGTTATGTCGGGCTGGACGGCGCCAACGGTGAGGAGCCGGGCTGCACCTGGGGCCAGGCCGGGCGTGGTGCCGATGGCGACAATGGGGGTAATGGTCGGCAGGGTGCGCCAGGGGCGCAGGTCCGGCTGGAACTGCCTCGGGACTATCCGTCCGAGCAGATCAAGGTTCAGGTCGATGGTGGCGCCGGTGGGGCAGCGGGCGCAGCGGGACGGCCGGGAGCCGGAGGCAGGTCCAAGGGCTGCTTTATCTACGATACTGCTGGCGGCAAATCCGGCCGACCTGGATTGGTCGGACAGCCCGGACCTCAGGGCGAGGCGGGCAGCGTGACCATCCAGCGCCTGTAATCTGCGTGGCGGTGCGGCCCCTGGCTGTTCAGAACATCGGCCGCGCCGCCACGATTGCCACCAACGCCAGCCCGATCAACAGATTGACCCCCACCAGGCGGCGAATCCTTCCCAGCACGGCAGCGCCTTCGGCCCATTCTTGTGCTTCGACTGCCGCGCGCAACTCTGGCAGTTGCAACGACTGGATACGAAGAAACAGTGCCAACATCACGACGTACAGCCCCATCATGATCTGCACATAGCGGGGCGCCGTCTCGAACCCGCTGAAACGCAGTTGTAGCAGGCCGACACCGCTGATCGGCAGGATCACCACCGCGATCCAGACCCAGACGAAGAATCGCTGAAACACCTGGAGCCACAACTTCAGACGGGCCGGCCCTTCAAGCGCGGCCATGGCGGCCGGACGCAGGATCATCCAGGCGAAGAACATGCCGCCGACCCAGATCAGGGCGGCGAGCAGATGCAGGGTGTAGACGAGGGCAAAAACGGTCATTCGGGTACTCCGTTCGGCGCGGGATGAATTAGCGGGGTATGATAGCGGCCATTCGAACCACTGAAAATTTATCCAGCGTTTTTCGCGCCTGAAGACTCATGATCAGCACCGAACTCAAAACCACGATCCAGGGCGCCTATTCGCGTTTCCTCGAAGCCAAGAGCCTCAAGCCGCGTTACGGCCAGCGTCTGATGATCGCCGAAGTGGCGAAGGTGCTCGGTGATATCGACACCGATGACGAAGGCCGCCGTGATGGCGAACCGGCGGTGGTCGCCGTCGAGGCCGGCACCGGTACCGGCAAGACCGTCGCCTACAGCCTGGCGGCGATTCCCACCGCGAAGGCGGCGGGCAAGCGTCTGGTGATTGCCACCGCGACCGTCGCGCTGCAGGAGCAGATCGTCTACAAGGACCTGCCGGACCTGATGCGCAACAGCGGGCTGAACTTCAGCTTTGCCCTGGCCAAGGGGCGTGGGCGCTACATGTGCCTGTCCAAGCTGGACATGCTGCTGCAGGAAGGCCACGCACAGACCGCCACGGCGCAGCTGTTCGAGGAAGAAGGCTTCAAGATCGAAGTCGATGAGGCCAGCCAGAAGCTGTTTACCAGCATGATCGAGAAACTGGCCGGGAACAAATGGGACGGCGACCGTGACAGTTGGCCCACCGCCCTGGAAGACGCCGACTGGGCGCGCCTGACCACCGACCATAGCCAATGCACCAACCGCCATTGCCCGAACTTCGGTCAGTGCTCGTTCTACAAGGCGCGTGAGGGCATGGGCAAGGTCGACGTGATCGTCACCAACCATGACATGGTCCTCGCCGATCTGGCCCTGGGCGGCGGTGCGGTACTGCCGGATCCGCGCGATACCCTGTACGTGTTCGACGAAGGCCATCACCTGCCGGACAAGGCCATCGGCCACTTCGCCCATTACACCCGCTTGCGCTCGACTGCCGACTGGCTGGAGCAGACCGCCAAGAACCTGACCAAGCTGCTGGCCCAACACCCGCTGCCGGGCGACCTGGGCAAGTGGATCGAACAGGTGCCGGAGCTGGCGCGGGAGATCAAGACCCAGCAGCAGTTCATGTTCAGCGCCTGCGAGCAGTTGGCCGATTTCCGCAGCGGCGAGGATATGGAAGGTCGCGAGCGGCCGCGCCATCGTTTTGTCGGCGGAGTGATCCCGGAGCACATACGGGAAATCGGTATCGAGTTGAAAAAGGGCTTCTCGCGCCTCAATGATCTGTTTACCCGCCTGACCGACCTGCTCAAGGAAGGCATGGATGGTGAAGTCAGCATCGGTATCACCAGCAGCCAGGCCGAGGAGTGGTACCCGTTGTTCGGCAGCCTGCTATCCCGGGCTCAGGGCAATTGGGAGCTGTGGACCGCGTTCACCGTCGAGGACCCCGAGGACAACCCACCGATGGCGCGTTGGCTGACCCTGGCCGAAAGTGGTGCGCTGTTCGATATCGAAGTCAATGCCAGCCCGATCCTTGCTGCCGATATGCTCCGACGCAACCTGTGGAATGTGGCCTACGGGGCCCTGGTGACCTCGGCGACCCTGACCGCCCTGGGCACCTTCGATCGCTTCCGCATGCGCGCCGGCCTGCCGAAAACCGCGGTGACGGCCGTGGTCCCCAGCCCGTTCCACCATGCCGATGCCGGTGTGCTGCGGGTGCCGGATCTCAAGGCCGATCCCCGCGATGCCAGTGCCCACACGGCGGCGATCATCCGTGACCTGCCGGAACTGGTCGAAGGCTCGCGCGGGTCGCTGGTGCTGTTTTCCTCGCGCAAGCAGATGCAGGACGTGTTCGACGGCCTGGACCGCGACTGGCGCAGGCAGGTGTTCATCCAGGGCAACCTGTCCAAGCAGGAAACCCTCAACAAACACAAGGCGCGGGTCGATGGCGGCGATTCCAGCGTGCTGTTCGGCCTGGCGAGTTTTGCCGAGGGTGTCGACCTGCCTGGCGCCTATTGCGAACACGTAGTCATCGCCAAGATCCCCTTCGCCGTGCCGGACGACCCGGTCGAGGCGGCACTGGCCGAGTGGATCGAGGCCCGTGGCGGCAACCCGTTCATGGAAATCGCCGTACCGGACGCCTCGCTCAAGCTGGTGCAGGCCTGTGGCCGCCTGCTACGCACCGAGGCGGACCGTGGGATCATCACCTTGCTTGACCGACGCCTGGTCACCCAGCGCTACGGGAAGGCTATCCTCAATGCCTTACCGCCATTCCGGCGGGAAATTTCTTGATGTGAGGTAGGTTAAATCGCCTATTTCGTTGTCTATGGATGGCGCTTTCGAGGGCCGCACGCATATCGCTCAGGCGCTTTCGTGCAGGCCCGGCGCCACGTAGGCCTTTGACTGGCCGATAGGGAGAACTGGATTCACATGATTCGCCGCACACTGCCCACCGTTTTTGCTCTGTTGTTCGCCGCGCCATTGCTGGCTGCGCCTGCCGGCCAGCAGACGCTGTTCAACTTCGTCCGTCCTGCCGATGTGGTGCAGGTGGTGACCAATGGTACGGATCTACCACAATCCAACGCCGAACAGACTGCAGAGGGCGAGGTGCTGCGTCGTGTCACCTTCACGCCTACGACTCAACCGAGCCTGCGCCTGACGCCACAGAGCGGCGCCTGGGATTGGTCGCAGTCCGGGGTGATGAGCCTGCGGATCCAGAGTGCGATGGATTGGGCCCTGACCCTCAACGTGACGATCCAGAGCAACGACGGCAAGACGCTGACCAGTCGCGTTGACCTGCCGGCCGGCCCGGCACAGACCCTGCTGGTGCCGTTGCAAGCCTTTTCCCCACTGAGCCAGGGGATGCGCGCCGGTCCGCCGATGCCGTTGACCGTGGACGGCCAGCGGGTGCTGCTGGCCAGCAGCGTGGGGGATCTGGATCGCAAGCAGGTGGTTTCGGTGACCTTGTCCATGGACAAGCCGAAAGTCGCGCAGAACATTCTGTTGGAACGGTTTGGCGTGCAGAACGGTGATGATGTGATCAAGGCCGCCTACAGCTCGCTGGTCGATGGTTATGGTCAGTCCAACCGGGCCAAGTGGCCGGAGAAGGTCAGCTCCGACGAACAACTCAAGAGCGCTGCCAGCCGCGAGGGGCAACAGCTCAAGGGCTGGCTGGCCGAGCGTGAGCGCAGCGGCCTGGACAAGTTCGGTGGCTGGACCAAGGGTCCGAGCTTCGAGGCCAGCGGTTTTTTCCGCACTGAAAAACAGGATGGCCGCTGGTATCTGGTGACGCCCGAAGGCCACCCGTTCTATTCGCTCGGGGTCAATACCGTGAGCGCCCACGACCAGCAGACCTACGTCGAGGGGCGAGAATGGATGTTCGGCGAGTTGCCCAAGGACGGTGAGCCGTTGGCCGCCTACTACGGCAAGGGCGATAACAGCGTGGCACTGGCTTCCAACGCCGGGCGTGCATTCAGCAGTGGCCGCTGGTTCGATTTCTATGGCGCCAACCTGCAGCGTACCTACGGCAAGCCTTGCGCCGAGCCCAAGGAGGGCGAGCCGAAGCCGCCGTGTGTCGAGGGTTTCGACGCCAAGCGCTGGCAGACACATACCCTCGACCGGCTGCAGGCCTGGGGTTTCAACACCCTCGGCAACTGGAGCGATTCGACCCTGGATCTGAACGAGCGGGTGCCCTATACCTTGCCGCTGTCGATCGTGGGTGATTATTCCAGTATCAGCACCGGCAGCGATTGGTGGGGCGGCATGCCCGACCCGTTCGACCCGCGTTTTGCCATGGCCACCGAGCGCGCGGTCGCCATCGCCGCCCGCGATCACCGCGACGATCCGTGGCTGGTGGGCTATTTCGCCGACAACGAACTGGCCTGGGCCGGTCCCGGTGATGATCCCAAATCCCGTTATGCATTGGCCTACGGCACGTTGCGCATGACTACCGACGTGGCGGCCAAGCGCGCCTTTCTCAAGCAGTTGCGTGACAAGTATCGCAACCAGCAGGGGTTATCGAAGGCCTGGGGTGTGGATATCCCGACCTGGGAGCAGATGGAGGACCCGGGTTTCGAGGCGCCGTTGCCGAATCCGGAGCATCCGCAAATCGAGGCGGACCTCCAGTATTTCCAGAAGGTCTTTGCCGATACCTACTTCAAGACCATCTCCGATTCGCTGAAATGGCATGCGCCGAATCATCTGTTGCTGGGCGGGCGTTTTGCTATCAGTACACCGGAGGCGGTGGCGTCCTGCGCGCAGTATTGCGACGTACTGAGTTTCAACTTCTATACCCTGCAACCCCAGGACGGCTACGACTTCGACCAGTTGCATACACTGGACAAGCCGGTCCTGATCACCGAGTTCAACTTCGGTTCGCGTGACCGTGGCCCGTTCTGGGGCGGTGTGACCGAAGTCGCCCGGGAAGAGGATCGCGGTCCGGCGTACGCGAACTTCCTCAAACAGGCGGTGAACGAGCCGTCGATCGTCGGGGTGCACTGGTTCCAGTATCTCGACCAGCCGGCCACCGGTCGCCTGCTTGATGGCGAAAATGGTCACTTTGGCCTGGTCGGTATCACCGACGTGCCGTTCCAGGGCTTTGTCGAGAGCGTGCGCAAGAGCAACCTGCAGGCCATCGAGTTGTTGGGCAAGGCCGCCGAGAAAGCCAAGGTGGATGCACAGCAGAAGGCGGCCAAGGGCATCGATCGCGATGACGCGGGTGGCAAGGGCCGTGCCGGCAGCGCTGGAGGGGAGGCTTCAGGGCATGCCGGTGGGCATTCCGGCAACGGCCACTGATCAAGTCGAGCGTTTTGCACTCACCCTGTAGCGTCTTTTCCTACAGGGTGAGAATAGGAATCGTCCGACCTGTGTCTGTTCCCAAACCGGATAATCGCTGAAACAATGCACTCCACTTTGTCAGGCGTTTGCCCGGGGGAATTCAAGGGTGCAGATTCAGGGTCATTTCGAGCTTCAATTCGAGGCGGTTCGCGAGGCGTTCGCGGCCCTCTTCGACGATCCCCAGGAGCGCGGCGCCGCGCTTTGCATCCGGATCGGCGGGGAAACCGTGGTCGATCTCTGGGCTGGTACCGCCGACAAGGACGGTGCCGAGGCCTGGCACACCGATACCATCGCCAACCTGTTTTCCTGCACCAAAACCTTCACTGCCGTTGCCGCCCTGCAACTGGTGGCCGAGGGCAAGTTGCAACTCGACGTTCCGGTCGCGCGTTACTGGCCGGAATTCGCGGCAGCAGGGAAAGAGCGCATCACCTTGCGTCAATTGCTCTGCCATCAGGCCGGCTTGCCGGCCCTGCGTGAGCTGCTGCCCCCCGAAGCACTTTATGACTGGCAAGTGATGGTCGATGCCCTGGCCGCCGAAACGCCCTGGTGGACGCCTGGTGATGGCCATGGTTATGCGGCCATCACCTATGGCTGGCTGATCGGCGAATTGCTGCGCCGGGTTGATGGTCGTGGGCCGGGTGAGTCCATTGCCGCGCGGATCTCTCGTCCGTTGGGGCTGGATTTCCATGTCGGCCTGGCGGATGAGGAATTCCATCGAGTAGCGCATATTGCCCGTGGCAAGGGCAATATCGGCGATGCGGCGGCCCAGCGCCTGCTGCAAGTGACCATGCGTGAGCCGACGGCGATGACCACCCGCGCATTCACCAATCCGCCGTCGATCATGACCAGCACCAATAAGCCGGAGTGGCGGCGCATGCAGCAGCCTGCGGCCAACGGGCATGGCAATGCGCGCAGCCTGGCGGGTTTCTACAGTGGTCTGCTCGATGGCAGCCTGCTGGAAGGGGAAATGCTCGACGAATTGACTCGTGAGCACAGCCTGGGGATGGACAAGACCCTGCTGACCCAGACCCGCTTCGGGCTGGGCTGCATGCTGGACCAGCCAGACCTCGCCAACGCCACGTTCGGCCTTGGCGCCAGGGCTTTCGGACATCCGGGGGCGGGCGGTTCGGTCGGTTTTGCTGATCCAGAGCACGATGTCGCCTTCGGTTTCGTGACAAATACCCTTGGGCCGTATGTCCTGATGGATCCGCGGGCTCAGAAGCTTGTACGGATTCTGGCCGGCTGTCTGTAGAATGCCCGCGATAAGCCCCAGGCCGGAACCCTGTGGCTTTTGTGTTTTCAAAGCATCTGTTTATACGGCCTCAGGGCCCTTGTACTTTCTATCTCATTTGTGGATCTCCAATGTCATCTAACAAGTCCCTCGCCCTGGCCATTTGCCTGACCATCACCGGTTGCGCACAAACTCCACAAAGTGCAGAGGGCGGCCACTGGTGGTCGTTCGGCTCGTCTGACAAGGTTGCCGAAAAGGATACCCCGGCGGCGCCGAACGCCGCGGCCGCTAGCCCCGCACCTGCCGCCAAGGACGCCGCACCTGCTGCCGCACCTGCCGCTGCCAAGGCTGAGGAAAAACCCGTACCCCTGGCCGTCGCGGTCGCCGCGGCGACCAACCCGACCCCGCCAAAGGAAACCCACTGGTGGTGGCCGTTTGGCGGTTCGGACAAGGCCAAGGATGCCGCCCAGCCCGCGGTCAGCCCGGTGCCGATGCCTGACCCGAAAGTCACCCAGGCCTGGCTCGATGAACACGAACCGCGCCTGCGTGCAGCGATCCAGGACACCTCGCTGAAGTTGGAGCGCCGCGAGAACGTGCTGGTGGTCATTGCGCCTATCGACGGCTTCTACAACCCCAAGCGCCCGGAAATGCTGCTGCCGGTGACCCTCGGTCCTTTCTCCAAGGTTGCCAAGACGCTCGAATCTGATCCGAAAACTGCAGTACTGGTGCTCGGCCACGGCGATAACAGCATGGCTGCCGATGCAGCCCAGGCCCTGAGCCAGCAGCGTGCCCAGTCGGTTGCGGCGATTTTCCGCCTCAGCGGTCTGCAGCGTGATCGTCTGATCCTGCGCGGCATGGGCTCGGTGATGCCGCGCGCTGCCAACGACAGCAGCGAAGGGCGGGCGTTGAACCGTCGCGTGGAAATCATCCTGACGCCGCAGAACACCATGGTGGCCCTGCTGAGCAAATACAGCATTCCTGCGCCTGCGCCGGTCCCTGCGACCCTGGTGGCGGCCAAGGACGTCCAGCCCGCAGCGCCGGCTCCTGCGGCGAAGAAAGCGGTAGCCGCCAAGGGCAAGGCTGCGTCGGCGAAGAAGGCTCCAGCCAAGGCTCCGGCTAAAAAGGCTCCGGTCAAGAAGGCGGCGCCAGCCAAGGCCACACCAGCCAAGGCCACGGTGGCGAAGAAGGATGCGGCGGCCGACAACTCGGCCAAGAACTGATCCGTGATTGATTGACCCGGGGCTGACTGCCCCGGGCGTGAAAGGGAACGCGCCATGACTCAAGCTCTTGCCGATATGCGCCGTGACTACACCCGCGACGGCCTCACCGAGGCTCAGGCCCCGACCGAGCCGTTCGCGTTGTTCCATCAATGGTTCGCCGATGCGGTGAAAACCGAACAGGCCCCGGTGGAAGCCAACGCCATGACCCTGGCAACCGTCGATGAAGAGGGTCGCCCGCATTGCCGTATCCTGTTGCTCAAGGGGTTGGACGAGCAAGGTTTTACCTTTTTCACCAACTACGAAAGCGACAAGGGCCGGCAACTGGCGGCTCGGCCATTCGCCGCCATGACGTTCTTCTGGCCAAGCCTGGAGCGCCAGGTGCGCATCGAGGGGCGGGTGGTCAAGGTGTCGGCACAAGAGTCGGATGCCTACTTCCAGGTCCGCCCGCTGGGCAGCCGCCTGGGCGCCTGGGCTTCACCGCAGAGCCGGGTGATTGCCGATCGCGGCGAGTTGGAGGCGTTGCTCAAGGCCACCGAGGCACGCTTCAGCGATACGCAGCCGGACTGCCCGGAGCATTGGGGGGGTTATCGTCTGCTGCCTGAGCGCATCGAATTCTGGCAGGGCCGCGCCAGTCGTCTGCACGATCGACTCGACTATCGCCTGGCGGGCAATGGCTGGAACCGCTCGCGCCTGGCTCCCTAAACGGGAAACTCTGCGGCGGCGGCCTCCAGCCAACGCTGCAGATCCCGACGCTTGACCTTCTGCGCCCGGGCGTCCTCGAGACGCTGCAGCATGAACTTTTTCCGTGCCTCGTTGTCTCCCGCTAGCGATAATGCGAGGTCGCGGTCCATCCAGCGTCTGGTTTTCACATACAGCCACCCGTGGAAATACAAACCGGCGGCGGTGGTGATGACAATGATGAAGTAATCCATGACGGTCCTTGTGCTGGGCGGGGAGGGTGCTTTACAAGCGCTACCCTGTCTCTGTTCTGATGTGCGCCGAGTCTGTACTGGTGCTGAATAAAAGCTATTTTATCCGCAGGCTGCCGTGACAGAGGTCAAGCCACGGAGTTTAATTGAACCATGTCCTTTTGGAGCTGCCCCCATGCGTAAGTCTGTTTTGTTGATTGCTTCCTTCTCCACTATGGCCATGCTGCTCGGTGGCTGCACCAACAGCCTGACCGGCGATACCTATTCCCGCGATGAGGCCCGTCGCGTACAGACCATCCGCCTGGGTACCATCGAATCCCTGCGTCCGGTACAGATCGAAGGCACCAACTCGCCAATCGGTGCGGGTGCCGGTGCGATCGTCGGCGGCGTCGGTGGCAGCGCTATCGGTGGCGGCCGTGGCAGCATCGTCACTGCTGTGATCGGTGCGGTGGCGGGTGGTGTACTGGGCAACATGGCTGAAAAAGGCCTGACCAAGACCCAGGGTGTAGAAATCACCGTGCGTGAAGACGACGGCAGCCTGCGCGCCTACGTTCAGGAAGTGGCGCCGAACGAAATCTTCCGTGTCGGTGAGCGCGTACGTATCTCCACCGTCGGTGGGACCAGCCGCGTTTCTCACTGATTTCTGCGATCAGCCTGTAAAAGAAAACCCCGGCCAGGGAACTGGCCGGGGTTTTCTTTTTGCCGGAACAGACGATGGGATACCTCTAGTGCTGGACTTTCCGCCGGCTGGCAATGGTCATGACCGCGTAGCCGATCAGCGCCGCGAGAATCGAGCCGGTGAGGATACCCATGCGGTCCATGCCAACGTAATCGCTGCTGCCCGCTACGAAGGCCAGGGATCCGACGAACAGGCTCATGGTGAAGCCGATTCCGCAGAGGATCGCCACGCCAAACACCTGGCCCCAGTTGGCACCCTGGGGCAGCGTCGCCATGCCCACCTTGATCGCGAGCCAGGTCAGGCCAAAGACTCCGACGGTCTTGCCGATCAGCAGACCGGCGGCAATGCCCAGCGGCACATGATGGGTGAAGCTCTCCAGGGTGACGCCCGTCAACGACACACCGGCGTTGGCGAAGGCGAACAGCGGCAGGATACCGTAGGCCACCCAGGGATGTAGCGCATGCTCCAGGCTCAATAACGGCGACGGCTCGGCGTTCTTCGTGCGCAGCGGAATGCAGAATGCCAGGGTGACGCCCGCCAGCGTCGCATGTACGCCGCTCTTGAGTACACAGACCCAGAGAATCAGGCCGACGATCAGGTAGGGGGCGAGCTTGATCACGCCCAGCCGATTCATGGCGATCAGTGCGAGCAGGCAGGCACCGGCCAGCAATAGCGAGAGCCCCGACAGTTCGCCGGAATAGAACATCGCGATGACGATGATCGCCCCGAGGTCGTCGATGATCGCCAGGGTCATCAGGAACAGCTTCAGCGACACCGGTACCCGCTTGCCCAGCAGGGCCAGCACCCCGAGGGCAAAGGCGATATCGGTGGCCATGGGGATTGCCCAGCCGCCCAGTGCGGTCGGATCGTCCCGGTTCAGGAACCAGTAGACCAGCGCCGGCACCAGCATCCCGCCGATCGCCGCCGCGCCCGGCAGGATCACCTGCGAAGGCTTGGATAGGTGGCCTTCGAGCACCTCGCGCTTGACCTCCAGGCCGATCAGCAGGAAGAACAGGGCCATCAGGCCGTCGTTGATCCACAGCAACAGGGGTTTGGCGATTTTCAAGGCGCCGACCTGGGCGACCACCGGAACCTCCAGCAGGCCGTTGTACAGGTACGACAGCGGTGAATTGTTGATAATCAGGGCCAGGGCTGCTGCGGCAATCAATAACAGACCGCTGGCAGCTTCCAACTGAAAGAACCGTGTGAAAGTGCTACGCAGAGGCAAGGTTTGCTCTCCATGAGTGAAAGTCAAAAGGTGGGACACCCTAACCCGTACTGTTAGGTGTTAAAACAAAAATTATATTCTTATTTGTTATAAGCAGGAGATAGGAGGATCAGTCCATGGGAGCCTAGCAGTTGTCTCTCCAAATGGCTGGTCACTGTATCTGTGCACCGGGTAGGAAAATTCCTATAGTTGCTGTCGAGCGGGCCTTTCGGCTTGTTCTTGTCGTGGTTTCTCAGTTATTGCTTCACCCCTCCGCCAGCGCCTGCGTGCGCCCGTTACAATGAGTATTCATCATGAGCGATAACCGACAGTGGGCCCGGGAAGCGATCCGGATCATCGAGGCCGATTTCCAGCGTAGTGCCGATACCCACCTGATTCCCCTGCCATTGCCGGGGTTGCCGGGCATCGAGTTGTATTTCAAGGACGAGTCCAGTCATCCCACGGGCAGTCTGAAGCATCGGCTGGCGCGTTCGCTGTTCCTCTATGCGCTGTGTAACGGCTGGTTGAAGCCGGGCGCACCGGTGATCGAAGCGTCCAGCGGCTCCACGGCCATTTCCGAGGCCTACTTCGCCCGCTTGCTGGGGCTGCCGTTCATCGCGGTGATGCCGGCGACCACCTCGCAGGAGAAGATTGCGCAGATCGCTTTCTACGGCGGCAAGAGTCATCTGGTACAGGACCCGACGCAGATCTATGCCGAGTCCGAGCGTCTGGCACGGGAAAGTGGCGGTCATTTCATGGATCAGTTCACCTATGCCGAGCGGGCGACCGACTGGCGGGCGAACAACAACATCGCCGAATCGATTTTCCAGCAACTGCGTTTCGAACGGCATCCGGAGCCGAGCTGGCTGATCTCCAGTCCCGGCACCGGCGGCACCACGGCGACCCTGGGACGTTATGTGCGTTACCGTCAGCATGCGACCCGGGTGCTGTGCGCCGATGCCGAGCGCTCGGTGTTCTTCGAGTACTACCAGACGGGAGATGCCAGTCTGCGCCTGGAGTGCGGTTCGCGGATCGAGGGTATTGGTCGGCCACGGGTCGAGGCATCTTTCCTGCCCAAGGTCATCGACGCGATGGTCAAGGTGCCTGATGCCTTGTCGCTCGCGGCCATGCACTATCTGGCACGCCGCCTGGGACGGCGGGTTGGCGGGTCGAGCGGGACCAACCTGGTCGGTGCGCTGATGGCGGCGCGGCAGATGGTCGAGGCGGGCGAGAGCGGTTCTATCGTGGCAATTCTCTGCGATGGTGGCGAGCGTTATGCCACGACCTACTACGACGACGCGTGGCTCAGGGCCCAGGGCTATGAGCTGGATGAGTTGATCGGGCAGGTGGCGGCCAGTGTCGAGCGGGGCGAGGCGTTGCCCGAGAGTGTATTGCGCGCGCGAATCTGAGTGGGCAGCCCGCGGGTTGGCGGGCTTTTGTCGCAGTAAGCCAAGGGACTTGTGGTGCTGGCGGCGGGTTTGGGGGCACTGTGTGCCCCAGCGCGGGCAAGCCCGTTCGCCACAAGCGTTCGCTTGTCTGCCTGGGGCTTAGTGGCGAACGCGCAGGGTCAGGCCCTTGAGGAAGTTGCGCAGCAACTGGTCGCCACACGGCCGATAGTTGTTATGGCCGACCTTGCGGAATAGCGCGCTCAGCTCCGGCTTGGAAACCGGGAAGTCGACGGACTTGAGAATCGCATGCAGGTCGTCTTCCTTGAGTTCGAAGGCTACCCGCAGCTTCTTCAGGATGATGTTGTTGGTCACCGGCAACTCGACTGGCAGCGGCGGACGGCTGTCGTCCTTGCCGCGCTTGAAGATCACCAGGCCATCGAGGAAATAGGCAATGACCTCGTCAGGGCAGTGCAGGAAGCCTTCTTCCTCGTCCTTTTTCAGGTAACTGACGATATCGTTCCGTGAGGCTTCGAAACCGGTCAGCTTGATGATGTCGGCGACCTTGGCATCGCTGATATCGAGCATGTAGCGCACGCTGCGCATTACGTCGTTGTGAATCATGTAGACAGTCCTGGGTGGTAAACGCCGCGTCTGGATGGCGGCGTTGAAATTAAAACTTTTCCTTGGGCGACAGGTAGCGCCATTGGCCGACCGGCACCTTGCCGATGGACACACCGCCAATGCGAATCCGGCGGATGGCCACGACTTTGAGGCCGACAGCTGTGCAGAGTTGGGCAATCAGCCCCGGCTGCGGATTTTTCAGTGCAAAGCGCAGACGGTTTTCGCTCTGCCAGCTGACCTTGGCCGCCGGCAGTTCGCGGCCCTTGATGGTGAGACCGCGGCCGATCCGCTCAAGGCCATGTTCGATCATCTGGCCGGCGACCTCGACGACGTATTCCTGCTCGATCTTGGCGGCGTCTTCGGTCAGCTTGCGCAGTACTTTCCAGTCCTGGGTAAAGACCAGCAGGCCGCTGGCGTTGGCCTGCAGTTCGGCTGCCGAGTTCAGGCGCAGGAAATGTCCACGCAACGGTCGCTTGCCAAAGCTGTGTTCCTCGCAGAGGCTGGCAGCGCTCAGCAACTGGCGTGCGCTGTCCGTATCGAGACCGGCTGGCTGGTTCAACAGCAGGGTCACCGGCTCGGGAGCGGTGGCCTTGGCATTCGGGTCCAGCTCGACCTTTTGGCTGTCGACTTTGAACTGCGGCTCGTCGATGACCTCGCCGTCGACCGTGACCCAACCGCCCTCGATGAACAGCTCGGCCTCGCGGCGCGAACAGCCGACCAGCTCGATAAGGCGTTTGGAAAGGCGAATGGGTTCAGACATGACTGCGGCCGTAACGAAAAGGGGGGCTTATTGTACCTGCCTGGCGCCGCTCGCGTCCGGCAACATTTGTTGTCGTTGGCCTCCCTGGTGGGCGGGAGACGTCTCCTACACAGAGCATTGCTGTTTCTGGCTCAGCGCTTGAGCTGCAGATGCAGTAACGGATAGGGCTGGCCCAGGCCATCGTGCTCCGAACGCCCGACCACCTCGAAACCCTGTTTGAAATAGAAACCGATGGCTTGCGGGTTCTGTTCGTTGACGTCCAGTCTGTCGGCGTTCAGGTGGTCGATCGCGTACCACAACAACTGCTTGCCCAAGCCCTGCCCGCGTTGCTCCGGGGCGATGAACAGCATCTCCACCTTGCCTGCTGCGACCCCGGCAAAACCGCTGATCCGCTGGCGGGCGTCGCGAGTGCAGATCAGCATCACCGCGTCCAGGTAGCGGGTCAGCAGCAGGTTTTTCAGTTGTGCGATGTAGCTGTCCGGAAGGAAGGTGTGGGTGGCACGTACGGATGCTTCCCAAACCTCGGTCAGTTCCGGGTAGTCGTTGGGTCTTGGGGTGTAAATCGCGGAGTGCTGGTGCATGTCGCCGTTCCTCGTCTGGCGCGTGGCTTGTGGTTCAGCCAAACGATAGTCGTAAAAAAGCCCCGCATCGGGTGGAACGAGCGGGGCTTTTTGACTTTATACGGCTTACAGGGCTTCGGCCCAGAGGTCGTATTCGTCGGCATCGGTCACCCGGCACCAGATCTTGTCGCCCGGCTTGAGGTCGCCAGCACCGTCGATGAAGACGTTACCGTCGATTTCCGGTGCGTCGAAGAAGCAGCGGCCCACGGCGCCATTCTCGTCGACTTCGTCGATCAGCACTTCGATTTCCTTGCCGATGCGCTGTTGCAGGCGGGCCGAACTGATGGCCTGCTGGTGCGCCATGAAGCGCTCCCAGCGGTCCTGCTTGACGTCGTCCGGTACCACGTCCAGGCCCAGGTCATTGGCCGGGGCGCCTTCGACCGGCGAGTACTGGAAGCAGCCAACGCGGTCGAGCTGGGCTTCGGTCAGCCATTCGAGCAGGTACTGGAAGTCTTCCTCGGTTTCGCCGGGGAAGCCGACGATGAAGGTCGAACGGATGATCAGTTCCGGGCAGATCTCGCGCCAGTTCTTGATCCGTGCCAGGGTCTTGTCCTCGAACGCCGGGCGCTTCATGGACTTGAGCACTTTCGGGCTGGCGTGCTGGAACGGGATGTCCAGGTACGGCAGGATCTTGCCGGCGGCCATCAGCGGGATCAACTCGTCGACGTGTGGGTACGGATAGACGTAGTGCAGGCGCACCCAGACGCCGAGGGTGCTGAGGGCCTCGCACAGTTCGGTCATGCGGGTCTTGACCGGTGCGCCGTTCCAGAAACCGGTGCGGTATTTCACGTCGACGCCATAGGCGCTGGTGTCCTGGGATATCACCAGCAGTTCCTTGACGCCGGCCTTGACCAGGCGCTGGGCCTCGTCGAGCACATCGCCAACCGGGCGGCTGACCAGCTTGCCGCGCATCGACGGAATGATGCAGAAGCTGCAGCTGTGGTTGCAGCCTTCGGAAATCTTCAGGTAGGCGTAGTGGCGCGGAGTCAGCTTGATGCCTTGCGGTGGCACCAGGTCGATCAGCGGGTTGTGGTCCTGGCGTGGTGGCACCACTTCGTGCACCGCGTTGACCACCTGTTCGTATTGCTGCGGGCCGGTCACCGCCAGTACGCTCGGGTGCACGTCGCGGATATTGCCTTCTTCCACACCCATGCAGCCGGTGACGATGACCTTGCCGTTTTCCTTGATCGCTTCACCGATCACTTCCAGTGACTCGGCCTTGGCGCTGTCGATGAAACCGCAGGTGTTGACCACCACGACATCGGCGTCCTGGTAGGTAGAGACGACGTCATAGCCTTCCATGCGCAGTTGCGTGAGGATGCGCTCGGAGTCAACCAGAGCCTTCGGGCAACCAAGACTTACGAATCCGACCTTGGGATTGGCCGGCGCGGTGGGGGTGGACATGTCTAACCTCGGTTGGTGTGTCAGGTCGTTCGGCGACTTTGTCAATCGGCGACGACGGGCGCTTGGCGCGCCTCTGATCAAAAAGTGCGCAATTCTAGCGGCGAGCGAAGCACTTGAACAGCTTTATGCAGGGAAATGCGACGAGTGCTGCGCTATGCTTCGCCGCGTTGCGGTTTGGTGTCACTTTTTGTTTCAAATTACCGACAAAAGATTGAGCATCTGCAACTGTAAGAAAATCAGCGCATGCTGCTGTGACATGCTGAACTGAAAAAAGAATAGTGCTTCTTTGAAGAAGCCCCGGTCCGAGTTGTGGGGGAGTAGTTGATGGGTCAGGCAGTGAGTCAGGCACAAGCCGGGCACTCGGTGGCAAAACCACTGGGCATGCTGGTTGCCGCTGTGGGGGTGGTGTACGGCGATATCGGCACCAGCCCGTTGTACACCCTCAAAGAGGTGTTCACCGGTGGTTATGGGGTTCAGGTCAATCACGATGGGGTCTTCGGAATCCTCGCCCTGATTTTCTGGTCGCTGATCTGGGTGGTCTCGATCAAGTACGTGTTGTTCATCCTGCGGGCGGATAACCAGGGCGAGGGCGGGATCATGGCGCTGACGGCGCTGGCGCGACGCGCATCGTCGTCCTATCCGCGGTTGCGCTCGGTACTGGTCATTCTCGGGCTGATCGGCGCGGCGCTGTTTTACGGCGACAGCATGATCACGCCAGCGATCTCGGTACTGTCGGCGGTGGAGGGCTTGGAGCTGGCCTTCGACGGCCTGGAGCATTGGGTGGTGCCGTTGTCGCTGGTGGTGCTGGTGGGGCTGTTCCTGATCCAGAAACACGGTACGGCGAGTATCGGCAAGCTGTTTGGGCCGGTGATGGTGGCCTGGTTCCTGGTGCTGGGGCTTCTCGGTGTGCATGGCATCACTCAGCATCCCGAGGTGCTCAATGCGCTGAACCCGATGTGGGGTGTGCGTTTCTTCGTCGTGCACCCCGGCATGGGCGTGGCGATTCTGGGCGCGGTGGTGCTGGCGTTGACCGGTGCCGAGGCACTGTACGCCGACATGGGGCACTTCGGTCGCAAGCCGATCGCTCGCGCCTGGTTCGCCCTGGTATTGCCGGCGCTGGTGCTGAACTACTTTGGCCAGGGCGCCTTGTTGCTGGAGGACCCTGAGGCCGCGCGCAACCCGTTCTACCTGCTGGCGCCGTCCTGGGCGCTGATCCCGCTGGTGGCGTTGTCGACCCTGGCCACGGTGATCGCCTCCCAGGCGGTGATCTCCGGTGCCTTCTCGCTGACGCGTCAGGCGATCCAGCTTGGCTACATACCACGCATGTACATCCAGCACACGTCCAGCGCCGAGCAAGGGCAAATCTACATCGGTGCGGTGAACTGGACGCTGATGGTCGGGGTGATCCTGCTGGTGCTCGGCTTCGAATCGTCCAACGCACTGGCTTCGGCCTACGGCGTTGCGGTGACCGGCACCATGCTGATCACCAGCATCCTGGTGTCGGCGGTGATGTTGCTGCTGTGGAAGTGGCCACCGATTCTCACTGTTCCGATTCTGATCGGCTTCCTGCTGGTGGATGGGCTGTTCTTCGCCGCCAACGTGCCGAAGATCGTTCAGGGCGGCGCGTTCCCGGTACTGGCGGGGATCGTGTTGTTCGTGCTCATGACCACCTGGAAACGCGGCAAGGAGCTGCTGGTCGATCGCCTTGACGAAGGGGGCCTGCCACTGCCGATCTTTATCGGCAGTATCCGTGTGCAGCCGCCTCATCGTGTGCAGGGAACGGCGGTGTTCCTCACCGCGCGTCCGGATGCGGTGCCCCATGCCCTGCTGCATAACCTGTTGCACAACCAGGTGCTGCACGAGCAGGTGGTGTTGCTCACGGTGGTCTACGAGGACATTCCCCGGGTTCCGGCCCAGCGCCGTTTCGAGGTGGATGCCTACGGTGAGGGCTTCTTCCGGGTGATCCTGCACTTTGGTTTCACCGATGAGCCGGACGTACCGCAAGCGTTGAAGCTGTGCCATCTCGACGAGCTGGATTTCAGTCCGATGCGTACCACCTACTTCCTCAGTCGCGAAACCGTGATCGCGTCGAAGATCGTTGGCATGGCGCGCTGGCGTGAGATGTTGTTCGCTTTCATGCTGAAGAATGCCAACGGCAACCTGCGTTTCTTCAAGCTGCCGGTCAACCGGGTGATCGAGCTGGGTACCCAGATCGAGATATAATGCCCCGAGTATGAAAAAGCCCCCGTTGCCTTGCGGCAGCGGGGGCTTTTTAGTGGGTGGGCGTTGGCTTATTCAGCCTTGGCCTTGTTCTGGCGCTTGTCGATCGCATCGATCAGGCGCTTGGCCAGCGCCGGGTAGTTCTCGTCGAAGTGATGGCCGCCAGGCAATTGCAGCGCCTCGCCGACAGCGGTCTTGGTGGTGCAACCACTTTCGTCGATCTCTTCCTTGCCGTAGATACACAGCACCTTGGCCGCTGGCAGTTTGGCCATGTCAGGACCGGTATCCAGTTCCATGCCAGCCTTGCCCAGCCAACCGTCGACATGGATCTCGAAGCTGCCGCTGCGGGCGAAGGCCAGCAGGATGATCGCGTCGACCCGTTGTTGCTCGGCTTCCGGCAGGTGATTGTAGATCGCCGGCAGGACGTCCGCGCCAAAGGAGTAACCGGTCAGGACGAAGCGCTTGGTGCCCCATTTCTGCCGATAGTGCTGCATCAGTTCGGTCAGGTCGACGGCGCTCTGTTCCGGGCTCTTGTGCTGCCAGTAGTAGCGCAGGGTGTCGATGCCGACCACCGGGTAGCCCATCTTCGCCATTTCACCGGCGACATCGCGGTCCAGATCGCGCCAGCCACCGTCGCCAGAGAGGAACAGGGTCACGGTATCGGTGGTTTGACCGGCAGGGACTTCGACCACCGGGATGCCCAGGCCACCGTTCTCGTTGCCCACCAGCATCTTGCGCAGTTCGTTGTTCAGTACCTGCGGCAGATGAATGTCGTAGTCACTGATGCTGGTCTCGGCGTTGGGTTGATCGCGTACGAAGGCCGCACTTGGATCGTCCGGGCCGTCGTTCCAGGCCACCAGCCAGTGCCCATGGGCTGCCGACTTCGGTACCGGTGTGCTGCAGCCCGGCTGCTCGAGGGTGAAACCGACCGAGATGGCCTGGGCCTTGTCGTTAGTCTGCGTAGCCAGCCAGTTCCAGGCCAGGGACGCCCCCGGGCCAATGCCGGTGACCACGGTCGCCGGGCCCTTCAATTGCTGCATGGCCGCATCGAGTGCCGCCTGCTGCAGTTTGCAGTCGTCCTTGGGCAGGATCACCTGGACGATCTGTGCCGAGCCGCCACGACTCAGGGCTGCCAGTTGTTTGTCGCTCAGGGCGTCTTCGGCGAGGGTGGCGACGATGACCTGCGCCTTGGGCGAGGTACCCGGGATCAGCCGGGTGAGGGGCGAGCCATCAGCCTGGCTCAGGTGTTCGAGGGTGGGTTCCGGCGCGGGACGGTTCCAGAACCAGTAGCCGGCGCCCGCGAGCGCGACCAGTACCACCACGATTATCAGTAACAACCGCCAGGAGCGTCGAATCATCAGCGTTTCACCAATCCAGTCAAGCCGCCCGCGATCAGGGCGGCGGTATCGGCCAGGGCTACCAGCGGATCGAGTCCGGCTGGCACAGCCATGTAACGGGGTTCCCAGTCAGGCTGGAATTTGTCTTTGAAGCGACGCAGCCCCTGGAAGTTGTAGAGCTGCTCGCCGCGTTGGAACACCATCGAGCCCAGGCGCTGGGTCAGTGGGGCCCCGCGCCGGGGTTGCAAGCCGGAAAGTGGCACCATGCCGAGGCTGAAGCGGGCATAGCCTTGATGCTTGTAATGTTGAATCAGGCCGACCATCAGGAACTCCATGGTCAGCTTCGGTGCATCGGGGTGCGAACGCATCAGGTCGAGGCTGGCCAGTTCATGGCTGTGGGTCTCGAGCAGGTTGGCGAACGCCACCGGACGACCTTCGAAGTGGATGATCGCGACACGGAAGTGGTTGATGTAGTCCGTGCTGAAGCGGCCCAGGGAGAAACCTTTCTCGCGAACGTTCTTGCCGGTCAGCCAGGCGTCGGAGATTGCCTTGAGCTCATCCATCGGAGCTTGCCCTGGCTCGTAGATCTCCAGGGACAGGCCGTCGCGGCTGCCACGGTTCCAAGTGTAGCGCAGGTCCTTCATCTCCTTGCCCTTGGACTCAAGGTCAAAGCGCTTGAGGTCGACCCGTGCTTCTTCGCCGAGCTTGATGGCGGTCAGGCCGATATCCATGTAGTACGGCAGGTTTTCGGCGCGTACCTGGTAGAACACCGGACGGGCATGGTGGGTGTCGCACAGGTCGCGGAACTGCCAGATCAGTTCGGCACGCTGACGTGCCGGACCGATCGGGTCGTACAGCGCCACCAGGCTGCGGCCGCGGCGGGCATACATCAGGAACGCGGTATCGGTGGGGTGGAACAGGAACGCCTTGTCGCCGGTCAGTGCCAGGCCGCCATCGGGCTGGTCGGAAGCCAGCAGGATCTTTTGGGCGCGCTCGAGTTCTTCATGATTGGGCTGATGGATCACCGGGCGTTCGGTGCGCAGCAGCCAGGTCAGCGAGACCACCACCAGCAGCACCGCAGCTCCCAGCAGCGAGCGCAGGCCACGCGGGGCGTCACCGTCCAGTGCGAACTGCCACCAGAGTTCGTGGCTGTAGGGAACGTCCTGGTAGGCGAACAGCAGCAGCCACACCGAGGCGCCCAGCACGCACAGGCTGGCCACCAGATACAGCGGCGAGAACGGCAGTTCGGTCAGACGGCTCGGACGGTAGAAGGAACGTCGGAAAACCCCCAGCAGACAGGCAGTGGCCGTCAGCATGCTGGCTTCTTCCCAGTCGAACCCCTTGAGCAGCGAGAGCAGGGCGCCGACCAGCAGCAGGATCATGGTCAACATCCAGGCGGCCGACAGGCGTCGGCGCAAGCCTTGTGCCAGCAGCAGGCACAGGACACCGACCAGGCTGGCGCCGAAGTGCGAGGCATCGATCAGGCGATCCGGCACCAGGAAGTCGATACCTTCCAGGCGGGTGTCGATTTCCGGAGTGGCACCGGAGAACAGCAGCGCCACACCGGAGAGGAATACCAGCACCGCGAGGATCGGCGCGGCCATGCCGGAAGCTACTCGCATGCTCTGGCGCGAGGCGATCAGGCGCTGGGCCTCGGTGCTCAGCAGCGCAAGGCAAGCCAGCAGCAACGGCAGCAGTACATAGATCAGGCGATACAGCAGCAGTGCGGCGGCCAGTGGCGCGGCACCCAGTTCATTGGTAAAGGCGGCCAGCAGAATCGCTTCGAACACCCCGACGCCGCCGGGCACATGGCTCAGCACCCCGGCCGCCAGGGCCAGCAGATAGACCAGCAGGAAGGCGCCGAACGGTGGAGCTTCCGGCAGCAGCAGGTAAAGTACGGTGGCTGCGGCCGCCACATCCAGCGCGGTGATGACCAGTTGCAGCAGGGTCAGGCGGGCGCTGGGCAAGCGCAGGGTGCGGCGGCCGACCTTGACCAGCAGGTTGTTCGGGATCGGTTGTTCCGGCAGGCGCCGACGATAGATACCCAGTGCCAGCAGGCCGGACAAGCCCAGGATCACGATCGCGATGCCGCCCAGCAGATAGGCGTGCAGATGCAGGGCTTCGGCAGCTGCGGGCAGGTTGCTCAGGGTAGCAAGAGCCGCAAGTGGCGGCAGTGCGCAACCCAGCGACAGGCTGGCGAACAGGGTCATTCGTGCGACTTCGGAGGCGCCCAGGCCGTTGCGGGCGTAGAGACGATAACGCACCGAGCCGCCGGAAAGCAGGGACAGGCCAATCGCATTGCCAATGGCGAAAGCGGTGAAGCCACCGAGCATCAATGTCTTGGCCGGTAGCTGGACATTCGCGTAGCGGCTGGCTGACCACTCGTAGCCCAGTAGAATGATGAAACCGATGACTGTTGCCGCTACCGCCCCCCCCAGAGCGGGCTTGGGTACGCTGAGGATCGAGTCGTGCAGGGCATCCAGATCGAGCTCCATCAATAGATGACGGCAGGCGATCAGGGCAATGGCAAACAGCAGCAGAGTGATTGCCAGACCGACGGATTGGCGATATTTGCTCAACAGATCCAGCCAGCGCAAACGAGTGGCTGCAATCGGTGGTATCGCTGTGACGGAGTCTTGTGGTTCAGACGAGTTGGCGCGCATCAATCACCTCTAGGATTGTGCGCGACAGGATGGGGGTATCCAGCCAAGTTACCAATCCCTATGGACAAATAATTACAGATATTAACGCGTCTCGCCGCTTTGCGGCGACCCACGCCCCGGGGCTTTTGTAGAGGAAGTTTGTTGCGAATTCAGCATAGCCTGTGCAGCCATTGACTCTGATTTGCGTCGAGGGTTCGCGCTGTTTGTAGATAGGGCTTTTTCTGCGGATACAAAAAAGGCCACTCTTTCGAGTAGCCTTTTCTGCTGTTTGGTTGCGGGAGCCGGATTTGAACCGACGACCTTCGGGTTATGAGCCCGACGAGCTACCAGGCTGCTCCATCCCGCGTCTGTGAGGCGGCATTCTACAGCCCAATGACGTAGTGTCAACCGTTAATGGTCCGTGTGGTCAAAAAAATGCAAAATAGTTGAAAATGACCGCTCTGTTTCCGTAAGTCCCAGGCACACAAGGTTTTTTGAGTGGGGAGGTGATCGAGAGGGGAGGGAGGTCGAGTAGAAACAATAGGCAACAAAAAAGGCCATTCTTTCGAATGACCTTTTCTGATGTTTGGTTGCGGGAGCCGGATTTGAACCGACGACCTTCGGGTTATGAGCCCGACGAGCTACCAGGCTGCTCCATCCCGCGTCTGATGGGGTGAATTCTACAGAGATCCGCGAGGCTGTCAAACCCTAAATCTAAAAAACCTCTTTATTGTTCAAATGCTTAGACCCAACCTAGGATCCCTCGGGGGGCTCGAGGCTATGCCAGGCAAGGCTTTCAGCTCTATTGCGCTCAGGGGTTCGATTGAAAAAATAAATTCACATTGGCGATCTGCGCTCCTCCCCATCGAGGATTCAAAGCACTGGTGCTATATACAGTAAGGGGTGCGATACTGATTACACATGACGTACTTGTCTTAAGAACCTGTCCTACATGACGCAACGCAAAATCATCCATGTCGATTGTGATTGCTTCTATGCCGCCATCGAGATGCGCGACGATCCGAACCTGGCCGGTCGGCCAATGGCGGTGGGCGGGTCGGCGGATCGGCGTGGGGTGATCGCCACCTGCAATTATGAGGCTCGGGCATTTGGCGTGCGTTCCGCGATGTCCTCGCGGCACGCGTTGAACCTGTGCCCGGATCTGGTGATCGTCAAGCCGCGGATGGATGTCTATAAAGAGGTCTCGAAGGAAATCCAGGCGATCTTTCGTGACTATACCGAACTGATCGAGCCCCTTTCGCTGGATGAGGCGTATCTCGACGTTTCCGATAGCCCGCACTTCGCCGGCAGTGCCACACGTATCGCCCAGGATATCCGGCGTCGTGTCTCCAGGCAGTTGCATATCACGGTCTCGGCGGGGGTAGCCCCGAACAAGTTCCTGGCGAAGATCGCCAGCGACTGGAAAAAGCCCGATGGACTGTTTGTGATCACTCCGGATCAGGTGGAGGACTTTGTCTCTGGCTTGCCGGTCAGCAAGTTGCACGGTGTCGGCAAGGTCACGGCGGACAAGCTCGGGCGCCTGGGCATTGTCGACTGCTTGCAGTTGCGCGAGTGGAACAAACTCTCGCTGGTGCGTGAGTTCGGCAGCTTCGGCGAGCGCTTGTGGGGGCTGGCGCGTGGGATTGATGAGCGACTGGTACAGAACGACAGTCGGCGGCAGTCGGTCAGTGTGGAAAATACCTATGACACCGATTTGCCCGACCTTGAAAGTTGCCTGGAAAAGCTTCCTGAACTGATGGAAACCCTGGCTGGGCGCATTGCTCGGCTGGACAGCAGTTATCGACCCGGCAAGCCGTTCGTCAAGGTCAAGTTCCATGACTTTAGCCAGACCACCCTGGAGCAGGCGGGCGCGGCGCGGGATCTGGAGAGTTATCGGCAGTTGCTCAGCCAGGCGTTCGCCCGGGGTGGCAAGCCCGTGCGTTTGCTGGGAATCGGGGTGCGTCTGCAGGACTTGCGCGGTGGGCATGAACAGTTGGAGTTGTTCAGCCGTCTTTAATGCAGCGAAAGGGCGGGGCCACTGGTGGCTAGGGGCAAGCCTCTAGCCACAGGTGAGAGTGATTCAGCTTGCCCCTGGGTCAGCCACCAGGCGCCCTGCATTCCTGGTCAGCGACTTGAGGAACTCACGCTGCAACTCGGGATCGTTGCGGGTCAGTTCGATCAGGCTCTGTTCCAGTTCGCTGGCTTCCTCTTCCAGGCCCAGTTCCGACAGGCGCTTGACCCGATGCACCCACTGGCCGACATCATCGCCCTCGAGATCGTCGTAGATCAGGGCATGAGCCTCGACCAGCTTGCCGCGCAGCTTGCTGCTGATCGACAGGCTGGAGTCCGAATGAATCTCGTCCTGGGCGTCCTCGACACGAATGGTCAGGTTGCTGATGTGGTTCAGGTCCTGTTCGGCAAACGGGCTGTCCAGCAGGTTCAGGCGCAGGACACCATGACGATCGGTGGTCAGCTCGTAGGTCTGCTGACCGGCAAGCACTTGCACCGGTCGTTCGGCCCAGGGCAGGCTGGAATATTCCACGCGCTTGTCGCGCTGGACCTCCTCGATGCCCGCCAGGTTTTGCTGCGCCCGGCCGTGTGACTGCATGTTCATGAACGGATTGAGGCCATCCACGCCATAACTGAGCCAGTCGTGGGTCACGCTGGTGGGCAAGGAGCCGAGCGCGAACACGTTGACGACATTGGCGCCGATGCCTCCGACCAGGGCGACGGCGCCCAGCGGTATCTCGTAGGCCTTGCGCCAGGGCTGGTAGGGGGTATAGCGGTCGTAGCGACGGGTGACATCGAACTCGGTGACTTCGAACGTCTTCTGCTCGTGAATCCGTACGCGGCGCTGTGGCAGCTCGAGGGTTTTCGGGTCGCCGACATCGATCTGCAGGCTATGCTCGAGCAGTTTTCGCTCGACGCGTTCCTCGTGCTCGCTGCGCTGTGACATCGGATTGGCACAGCCGCCGAGCAGCAGGGCGCCGCACAAGGCGGCGCCCCCGAGGGTCAAGGTACTTCGATTGGACATGAGGTTTCTATCTGGGCTCAGCGACGGATACGGGCCTGGAGGAACGACAGTACATCGGCAACCGGCAGCGCTTGCGCCTCGCTTTCGGTACGGCTCTTGTATTCCAGGTTGCCTTCGGCCAGGCCGCGGTCGCTGACCACGATCCGGTGAGGGATACCGATCAGTTCCATGTCTGCGAACTTGATACCCGGGCTGGTTTTCTTGTCACGGTCGTCCAGCAGCACTTCGAAACCGGCGGCGGTCAGTTCCGCGTAGAGTTTGTCGGTGGCTTCGCGAACCTGCTCGGTTTCGTAGCGCAGCGGTACCAGGGCAATCTGGAACGGTGCGAGGCTGTCGCTCCAGATGATGCCGTTTTCATCGTTGTTCTGCTCGATGGCCGCAGCCACCACGCGGGAAACACCGATGCCGTAGCAACCCATGGTCAGGATGACCGGCTTGCCGTTTTCACCCAGGACCTGGCACTTCATCGCTTCGCTGTACTTGGTACCCAGTTGGAAGATATGCCCGACTTCGATGCCGCGCTTGATTTCCAGGGTGCCTTTGCCGTCCGGGCTAGGATCGCCGGCCACGACGTTGCGCAGGTCGGCGACGGTCGGTACGGGCAGGTCACGTTCCCAGTTCACGCCGAAATAGTGCTTGTCGTCGATGTTCGCGCCGATGCTGAAGTCGCTCATCAGGGCGACCGAACGGTCGATGATGATCGGCAGTGGCAGGTTCAGCGGACCGAGGGAGCCAGCGCCGGCGCCAATGGCGTCGCGCAGTTCGGCGTCGGAAGCCATCACCAGTGGGTTGGCTACGCCAGGTTGCTGGGCGGCCTTGATTTCGTTCAGCTCATGGTCGCCACGGACGATCAGGGCGATCAGCTTGCCCTCTTCCTCGGCGTGAACGATCAGGGTCTTGACGGTCTTTTCGATCGCCAGGTTGTAGCCTTCGACCAGTTGCGCGATGGTTTTCGCGTCAGGGGTATCGACCAGGCGCAGTTCCTCGGTCGGCGCAGGGCGCGAGGTTTCGCGCGGCACCGCTTCGGCCTTCTCGATGTTGGCCGCGTAGTCGGAGCCGTTGCTGAAGGCGATATCGTCTTCGCCGGATTCGGCCAGCACGTGGAACTCATGGGAGCCGGCACCGCCGATCGAGCCGTTGTCGGCTTCCACCGGACGGAAACGCAGGCCCAGGCGGGTGAAAATGTTGCAGTAGGCCTGGTGCATGCGGTCGTAGGTGACCTGCAGCGACGCCTGGTCGGCGTGGAAGGAGTAGGCGTCCTTCATGATGAATTCGCGACCGCGCATCAGACCGAAGCGTGGGCGGATCTCGTCACGGAATTTGGTCTGGATCTGGTACAGGTTGATGGGCAGCTGCTTGTAGCTGCTCAATTCGTTGCGGCACAGATCGGTGATCACTTCTTCATGGGTCGGGCCGGCGCAGAAGTCGCGATCATGGCGATCCTTCAGGCGCAGCAGTTCGGGGCCGTATTGTTCCCAACGACCGGATTCCTGCCACAGCTCGGCCGGCTGGATGCCCGGCATCAACACTTCCAGGGCGCCGGCTGCGTCCATTTCCTCGCGCACGATGGCTTCAACCTTGCGCATCACGCGCAGGCCCATCGGCAGCCAGGTGTACAGGCCGGAGGCGAGTTTGCGGATCATCCCGGCGCGCAGCATCAGCTGGTGGCTGATCACGACCGCATCGGAAGGCGTTTCTTTCAGTGTGGCGAGCAAATATTGACTGGTGCGCATGAATTGGCCGTTGTCGGTGCTTATGACAGGAAATAGCGGGACATTGTACGGGCGTGATCCGGCGACGTACAGGCATGTGGCGGGTCTGACACGGGGGAGTGCTGCTCCCCCCCCTGTATTTATTGGCCTTCCTGGGTTTCCCCGGTCGAAGAAGGCGTGGTGCCACCGCGGCGAGCCTCCTGATACCAGTGCAGGGCGATCAGCAGCAGGGTCGGAATGCCCATTATTGCGGTCACGACGAAGAACTGGTGATAACCGAGTTTCTCCACCATCACACCCGAGTAACCGCCGATCAGTCTTGGCAGCAACAGCATGATCGAGCTGAGCAGGGCGTACTGGGTGGCGGAGAACTTCAGGTTGGTCAGGCTCGACAGGTAGGCGACGAATGCCGAAGTCGCCAGCCCCGAACTGAAGTTGTCCAGAGAGATGGTGACGATCAGCATCTTCAGGTTCGGCCCCATGTCGGCCAGCAACATGAACAGCAGGTTGGTCGCGGCCGAGGCGGCGCCGCCGATGAACAGAATCGGCAGGATACCGAAGCGTACGATCAGCAGGCCGCCCATGCCGGCGCCGAGCAGGGTCATGATCAGGCCGAAGATCTTGCTGACGCCGGCGATCTGGTCCTTGGTGAAACCCTGGTCGATGTAGAAAACGTTGGCCATGACCCCCATCACCGTGTCCGACATCCGATAGGTGGCGATCAGTCCGAGCAGCAGCAGCGCCTGCCAGCGATAGCGCAGGATGAAGTCGTTGACCGGTGTCAGGACTGGTGCCAGACCACGTCGGCCCATGCTCGACAGGCAGAGTGCGGTCAGGGTGGTGTAGAGGATCGCGCGCAGGAAGGCGCGGTCTTCTAGCAGCAGGTCGAGCAGGCTGACGCCGTGGAACAGCACGCTGGCGAAATTGGTGTTGTACAACTGGGTGAACATCGCCGGTACCGAGACCAGCAGGATGATCAGGACGAAGACCGAGGCCAACTGATGCACGAAGCTGTAGCGTCCAGCCGACAATTGCGTACGCAGCGGTACCGGTGGTTCGCGCATGAGCAGGGTGGTGATCAGCGCCGGGATCATCAGTACGCCGAACAGCACGTAGGTGCCGGTCCACGCCGAGTGCTTGTAGCTGAAGCCGGTAGAGCCGAAACCTTCGGCGAAGAACAGCGCACCAGCCGTCGCCAGCAGTGCCGCGACCCGATAACCAGACATATAGCTGGCGGCGAGGGCAGCCTGCTGGCTGTCGTTGGCGATTTCCAGGCGGTAGGCGTCGACCGCGATGTCCTGGGTGGCGGACGCGAAGGCGACGATCACGGCAATCGCGATCAGCCAGGACAGGTGCTTTTGCGGGTCGCAGAAACCCATGCCGACCAGGCCGAGAACGATCAGTGTCTGTGCCAGCACCAGCCACGAGCGGCGGCGTCCCAGTTTGCCCAGTAGCGGCAGGCGCCATTGGTCGAGCAAGGGCGACCAGACCCACTTGAAGGCATAGGCCAGGCCGATCAGGCTGGCATAGCCAATGGTTTCTCGGGCCACGCCGGCTTCGCGCAACCAGACCGATAGCGTTGAAAACACCAACATGTAAGGCAGACCGGCAGCGAAACCGAGCAGCAGCAACACTAATGTCGACGGGCTGGCATAGGCAGCGAGCGCGGCGCGCCAGGTTTTACGGGGCATGGGCTGGAATCTGCCTCAGGGTTGACGGAAACAAAGCGCGCACTCTAACCGCTGTGCTCTATCGGGCGCCAGCCATGACGCTTGATATCGACGCGATTGTTCAGGACGCTGAGGCCTTCGGTGCGCAGCCGGGCGCGTTGCTCGTCGCCGGACGGGCTGCCAGCGGGCAGGCTGATCCGACCGCCGGCGCCCAGCACCCGGTGCCAGGGCAGACGGGTGTCGGCCGGCAGTTGACTCAAGGTGCGCCCGACCCAGCGGGCGGCCCGGCCGAGACCGGCCAGTTCGGCGAGCTGGCCGTAGGTGACCACTTTGCCCTCGGGAACCTGGGCCAGGGTCAGATAGAGGGCCGTACGGCGCATCTGGGCGGGGGTTTCGCTGGCGCTTGCGTCGCTCACACGGCCGTTCCTGTAGGGAATTATCGCCTTTCAAGTAGGCGGTTTCTGTTTATCGGGCTGCGTCATTGAACTCGATGCCGGTTGGCTGGTCAGTGCTTGCTCAGGCGGCATCCAGCGCGATAATGCCGGTTTTTTCTTGCAAACCCGAGTCCTGTGTTGCCCATGTTTTCCAGAACCCTGCTGTGTCTCGCTGTTTTCAGTGCCTCCACGCCCCTGCTGGCCGATACCGTCTGGTTGAAGAACGGTGACCGCCTGAGCGGCAAGATCAAATTGTTCGATGGCGGTAAATTGGTGGTTCAGACCACCTATGCTGGCAACGTTGCGTTGGACTGGTCCCAGGTCAAGACCCTGGAAAGCGATCAGGAGCTGCTGGTCAAGCAGGATGCCTACAGCGGCGAGAAGGCCAAGTCCTTGCAGGCGGCCGATGCCGGCAAGGTGACCTTGGCCAACGGCGAGGCACCTAAAACCGTGGATCTGGCCAGTATCCAGCAGATCGTCAAACCCAAGCCGCTGATCGAGGATCTGGTCTGGAAGGGCAATGTCGACTTGGCCATGGACTACAAGCGCGCGGAAAAGGACACCGATGACTACGACATCGACTTCAAGACCACGGCCCGTCATGGCGCCTGGCGCCACCACGCCGAAGGCGAGTACAACCGCGAGTTCCAGGATAATGTGGTGACCACGGACAACTGGGGCGTTGAGTATGCCCTCGACCGCTTTCTCACCGAAAAATGGTTCTGGCAGGGGCGCCTGACCTACAAGCGCGACCGGGTCGAGGACCTTTCGCGTCAGCGTACCGTCGGTACCGGTCCCGGTTATCAGTTCTGGGATGACGAGTTGGGCGCGTTTTCCCTCGGCTCGCTGGTCAACAACACCGATTATGAGTATTCCGACGGCGAGAAGAAGAACTTCTATTCATTGGGTATGAAGTGGGATTACAACCGCTACCTGGTCGGCAAAACCGTCGAGCTGTTCACCAACGGTGAAGTCGGTCGGCCGCTGAGTGGTCCTTCGAAGTATTCCCTCGATGCCCAGCTTGGCCTGCGCTACAAGGTCACCGAATGGGCCTCGCTCAACCTCAAGGCTGAACGCGACATTATCAATGGCGACGACGAAACCAGCCTGAACAAGACCCGCTACACCGTCGGCTTCGGTGTGGCCTGGTAATTCCTTCTTTCCTGCAAGACCGCTGTTCGGCGGTCTCTGGTCGTCGGGCGCGCTGCCCCTGCCGGCCTGGCTGCTGGCAACCGTCGCTGATAATGATTACCTTGTCACTGAGTTGCCAATCAGGAGTCATAAGGTGAGCGTTGAAGTAGCCAAGAATGCGCGCGAGTTGTTGCTCAAGGAGTATCGGGGGGTATTGTCGACGCACTCCAAGGCCATGCCCGGTTTTCCGTTTGGCTCCGTGGTGCCTTATTGCCTGGATGAGCAGGGGCGCCCGCTGATCCTGATCAGCCGTATCGCCCAGCACACGCACAACCTGCAGAAAGATCCGAAATGTTCGCTGCTGGTGGGCGAGCGTGAAGCCGAGGACGTCCAGGCGGTCGGTCGGCTCACTTACCTCGCCGAAGCGCAAAAGCTCGCCGAACCAGAGGCCATTGAAGCTGCCGCCGAGCGTTACTATCGCTATTTTCCGGACTCGCAGAACTACCACAAAGCCCATGACTTCGACTTCTGGGTCCTCAAGCCGGTGCGCCATCGCTACATTGGCGGGTTCGGCGCGATCCACTGGCTGGATCAGATAACACTGGCCAATCCGTTTGCCGGCAAGGCCGAGGCGAGCATGGTCGAGCACATGAACAGTGACCATGCCAATGCCATCGGCCACTACGTGAAATTGGCCGGGCTGCCCGCTGGCGTGCCGGCACAACTGGCGGGAATCGACACCGAGGGCATGCACCTGCGGATTGGCCAGGGGCTTTACTGGCTGGGCTTCGAAACACCTTGCAATACGCCAGCAGAGGTCCGTGCAGCCCTGGTTTCTCTGGCTCGCGCTGAACAATGGCCGAAAAAGCAGGCCGTTGAGGGTTGAATTCACGAGACATCGACGTCATCTGTTATTGACTGGAAGGACTTCTTCCGTAGAGGACTTATTCGATGCGCGCTTTTTTGTTGCTCTTTCTACTGTTTCCAGTGTTGGAGCTGTACGTATTTTTCCAGGTCAGCACGGCCATCGGGTTCTTCCCAGCGTTGGCGTTGATCATTCTCGGCTCGGCGATCGGTGTGCTGGTGTTGCGAGTCGCCGGCCTGACGACGGCCTTGCGCGCTCGTGAAAGCCTGAGTCGTGGCGAGCTGCCAGCGCAAACCATGCTGGAAGGCCTGATGCTCGCCTTGGCTGGCGGCCTGCTGCTGTTGCCGGGCTTTATCAGCGATGTTTTCGGCCTGCTGTTGCTGCTGCCGATGACGCGCCGTCTGGCGGCCGACCGCATGCGTCGGCGCGCCGAGGAGCAGGCCTTGCGTCAACGGGCTTTCGCCGATGACCTGCATGCCCGTGGCCAGTCCGCTGCAGCGCCGGCCAATGGTCGTCAGCCGCAAGTGATCGAAGGTGAGTTCGAGCACCGCGATTCCTGAGTGATTCAGCAAAACAGACACGGCACCTTCGGGTGCCGTGTCTGTTTTGGCCGCTCGCCGGGTTGCAAAAAAAATCGTCGGCCGCCCTTGTAATCGCCATTGGCGCCCCTATGTAACGGTCACCGCAAGGTTTTTGGCGTAAATCGCCAGACAGTATTCCGCGGTTCGCTTGCCGAGCCGTCACCGGCAACGCCGGATTTGCTAATTGGCCGGTACTGATACCGGTCGCTGAAAACCATAATTAGGAGAGATCGACAATGAAGCTTCGTCCTCTGCATGACCGCGTCGTCATCCGTCGCAGCGAAGAAGAAAAGAAAACCGCCGGCGGCATCGTGCTGCCAGGTTCGGCTGCTGAAAAAGCCAACCATGGTGAAGTTCTCGCTGTAGGTGCCGGCCGTGTGCTGGACAATGGTGAAGTCCGTGCGCTGTCTGTAAAGGTGGGTGACAAGGTCGTATTCGGCCCTTACTCCGGCAGCAACACTGTGAAAGTAGACGGCGAAGACCTGCTGGTAATGAGCGAGAACGAAATTCTCGCCGTTATCGAAGGCTGATTCCCCGCTCATTCTTCCCGTTACTACAAAGTATTTAAGGAATAACGATCATGGCTGCTAAAGAAGTTAAATTCGGCGACTCCGCCCGCAAAAAAATGCTGACTGGCGTCAACGTCCTGGCTGACGCGGTAAAAGCGACCCTGGGCCCGAAAGGCCGTAACGTGATCATCGAGAAGAGCTTCGGCGCTCCGACCATCACCAAGGACGGCGTTTCCGTAGCCAAGGAAATCGAGCTGGAAGACCGTTTCGAGAACATGGGCGCGCAGCTGGTCAAGGACGTTGCCTCCCGTGCCAACGATGACGCTGGCGACGGCACCACCACCGCCACCGTTCTGGCTCAGTCGATCGTCAACGAAGGCCTGAAAGCCGTTGCTGCCGGCATGAACCCGATGGACCTCAAGCGCGGTATCGACAAGGCGACCATCGCCGTCGTCAAAGAGCTGAAGGCAATGTCCAAGCCATGCGCGGACACCAAGGCCATCGCTCAGGTCGGCACCATCTCCGCCAACTCCGACAGCTCCATCGGTGACATCATTGCCGAAGCCATGGAAAAAGTCGGTAAAGAAGGCGTGATCACCGTTGAAGAAGGCTCGGGCCTGGAAAACGAACTGTCGGTCGTTGAAGGCATGCAGTTCGACCGTGGCTACCTGTCCCCTTACTTCGTCAACAAGCCGGACACCATGACCGCCGAACTGGACGGTCCGCTGATCCTGCTGGTCGACAAGAAAATCTCCAACATCCGCGAAATGCTGCCTGTGCTGGAAGCCGTTGCCAAAGCCGGCCGCCCACTGCTGATCGTGGCTGAAGACGTCGAAGGCGAAGCCCTGGCGACTCTGGTTGTGAACAACATGCGTGGTATCGTCAAGGTTGCTGCCGTCAAGGCACCAGGCTTCGGCGACCGTCGCAAGGCCATGCTGCAGGACATCGCCGTTCTGACCGGCGGTACCGTGATCTCCGAAGAGATTGGCCTGAGCCTGGAAAGCACCACCCTGGAGCACCTGGGCAGCGCCAAGCGCGTTACCCTGTCCAAGGAAAACACCATCATCGTCGACGGTTCCGGCGTGCAGGGTGATATCGAAGCGCGTATCGCTCAGATCCGTGCCCAGGTTGCTGAAACTTCCTCCGACTACGACCGTGAAAAACTGCAAGAGCGTCTGGCCAAGCTGTCCGGCGGCGTTGCGGTGATCAAGGTTGGCGCCGGCTCCGAAGTCGAAATGAAAGAGAAGAAGGCCCGCGTTGAAGACGCCCTGCACGCTACCCGCGCTGCTGTGGAAGAAGGCGTGGTTCCTGGCGGTGGCGTGGCACTGATCCGTGCCCTGCAAGCCATCAGCGACCTGAAAGGCGAAAACGCCGATCAGGACGTCGGTATCGCTGTACTGCGTCGCGCCGTTGAAGCGCCGCTGCGCCAGATCTCCGCCAACAGCGGTGACGAGCCAAGCGTCGTGGTCAACGAAGTCAAGAACGGCAAGGGTAACTTCGGTTACAACGCTGCCAGCGGCCAATACGGCGACATGATCGAGATGGGCATCCTGGACCCAACCAAGGTCACCCGTTCGGCTCTGCAGGCTGCATCCTCCATCGGCGGTCTGATCCTGACCACCGAAGCTGCGATCGCCGAAGCACCGAAGAAAGACGCTCCATCGGCTGGCGGCATGCCAGACATGGGTGGTATGGGCGGTATGGGCGGCATGATGTAAGCCACCCGGCACCTGCCTGAAAAAAAGCCCCACCTTGTGTGGGGCTTTTTTATGCCTGCGATCTGCCGCCAGGCCGTGTACGAGCGCGTTGAGTCATCTGCAGGGCATGGGCGGTAAGCGATTCTGCCGGGAGCGGTGTTTCCTGCCTGTGAGCCAGGGGTGAAAAAAACATTAAATTTGCCCGCCCTAGTCGTAGGCTGAGCTACACCGTAAGCTGCGCGGGGCAAGACGGTCGTTACCGCGTACGGAGAGAGTACCCATGCGAATTCTACTGGTTGAAGACAACCGCGATATCCTCGCCAACCTGGCCGACTACCTGGGGCTTAAAGGCTACACCGTCGATTGCGCGCAGGACGGCCTCTCGGGTTTGCACCTGGCGGCCACCGAGCACTATGACCTGATCGTGCTCGACATCATGCTGCCCGGGATCGATGGCTATACCCTCTGCAAGCGCCTGCGTGAGGATGCCCGGCGCGACACGCCCGTGATCATGCTGACCGCCCGCGATCAGCTCGATGACCGCTTGCAGGGTTTCAAGTCGGGGGCCGACGACTACCTGCTCAAGCCTTTTGCGCTGTCCGAGCTGGCCGCGCGTATCGAGGCTGTCCTGCGGCGTGCCCAGGGCGGCGGCCGGCGGGCTCTGCAGGTCAGTGATCTGAACTATGACCTCGATACCCTCGAAGTGACGCGTCAGGGACGCCTGCTCAAACTCAATCCAGTCGGTTTGAAGCTGCTGGCGGTATTGATGCAGAAGAGCCCTCACGTGCTGCGCCGGGAAGTGCTGGAAGAGGCGTTGTGGGGTGACGATTGCCCGGACAGTGACAGCCTGCGCAGCCACGTGCATCAGTTGCGTCAGGTGATCGACAAGCCATTCGACAAACCGTTGCTGCACACCGTGCACGGTGTCGGTTACCGCTTGGCCGAGGGGCGTGATGGAGTTTAAGCAGAGTCTGGCCCAGCGCATCATCATCGCCTTTGCCTTGATGAGCGCGCTGGTGGCGGGCACCTTCGCCATGGGCATCATTGCGGTGGTCCATCTGGTCGAGGAGAAGCTGATCTCCGCTGGGCTCGGCGGCGACCTGCAGCGCCTGCTGCTGATGGATAACGTGAGCGACTGGAGTCACCGTCCCGAGCCCGATCAGCTGTTCTATTACAGCGGCGGCAAGGGCGATTTCGAGCTGCCCAAGGACCTGCGGCACCTCGACCCGGGTTTCCACGAGGTATTTCGCGAGCAACTGTCCTATCACGCAATGGTCGAGGTGGTCGACGGTCGGCGTTATGTGCTCCTGCAGGATCAGAGTGATTTCGAGGAGCGCGAACGGGTGCTGTTCGCCGTGGTGCTGGTGGGGTTCGTTCTGGCCCTGGTACTGGCGGTGTTCCTGGGCTGGGTCCTGGCGCGACGAGTGATGGCTCCGGTGGTGAGACTGGCACGCCAGGTGCGCCATCGCGACCAGTTGCTTGGTTTCGCGCCTCTGCTGGCGCCCGACTACGCGGCCGACGAGGTCGGCGAGCTGGCGGTTGCCTTCGACGCAACGCTGGGGCGCCTGCGCGATGCGTTGACCCGTGAGCGGTTGTTCACCAGTGACGTCAGTCATGAGTTGCGCACGCCGCTGATGGTCCTGGCCAGTTCCTGCGAGCTGTTGCTGGAAAACCCGGCGCTCGATCCGCGCGGGCGCAATCAGGTCGAACGAATCGCCCGCGCCAGTGGGGAAATGCGCGAACTGGTGCAGACGTTCCTGATGCTCGCCCGGGCCCAGCGGGAAGATGGCAGCATGTCGCCGCAAGTCTCGTTGAGCGTGGTGGCTGAAGATCTGGTTGGCCTATGGCGTGCCCCGATCGAGGAGAAGGGCCTGACGCTGATTTTCGAACCGGGCAGCCCGCTGAGCACGCGCTATAACGCCACGTTCCTCCACGCAGTGATGGGCAACCTGTTGCGCAATGCCCTGCACTATACGGAGCAGGGGTTTATCCGGCTGACCCTGGAACCGACCGGTTTCGTGGTCGAGGACAGCGGTGTCGGGATTCCCGAGGAGAAACGCGAAGCGATGTTCCAGCCGTTCGTTCGCGGCGATGAAAAACGTGGAGAAGGCCTGGGCCTGGGCCTTTCGCTGGTGCAGCGGATCTGCGAGAACCAGGGCTGGCATGTCAGCCTGACGACCATGGAGCCCAATGGTTGCCGTTTCCAGGTGGATCTGGATCGTTCCAGCACCTGATGACCTTCCGTCTCCCTGTCAGGGGGGGCACAGACTTGCACGGGGTTCACGAATGTGGCCCCCTGCTATTATCGTCGACCTGTAAAAAAATGTAATGGTTGGTTCGGGACGCTCTAGCATTTTCCCCAGGCAACAATCTGCGGCAGTTGGCCTGTCCAGGCGGATATCCGAATCATTACGTTTTTGCCGACGGCGAAGATTGAATAAGAATTCAAACGCGTGGGTTTCGGGCTAGCGATATCGAGACCTTTTTCCTTCCTTACGCCATGTGGCGGATTGTATCTCACACAAAAGGTAGCAGGATGACCGTTGAATGCGCTTCGTATGCGGCAGGAACCACCACGGATCGTTTCGAACATTTCTGGACGCGCAAAGGTGAGTGGGTGGAAGAGCCCAACCGGCGTCGGGGTGGCGAGAGTGGGGTGCAACGCGTAGTGGGCACAACCGGTCGACTGTTGTATGTGAAACGTCAGGTGGGGCATCTCTATCGCAGTCTGCTGCACCCATTCGGTCGTCCGACCGTTCTGCGCGAGCAGGACGCACTGAAGAGTCTGCGCATGCTTGAGGTCGGCGTACCGGAACTGGTGTTCTGTGGTGCGCGTCGCGATACCGGCGGGCAGTGGCAGGCGTTGCTGGTGACCGCTGCTCTGGAGGGGTTCTGCGAGATCGAGCAGTGGTACGCCGACGGTGGGCGTGAGCGGCATGGCGAGGTTGTGCACGATCGTCTGCTGCAGGAACTGGCCAACACGCTGGCCCGCATGCACCGTGGGCGCTGGCAGCATGGTTGCCTGTATATCAAGCACCTGTTCGTCCGGGTTGTCGGTGAAGGCGAGTCGGCCAGTGTCGAAGTGGCTCTGCTGGATTTCGAGAAGGCACGTCAGCGCTTGAGCCGCCGGCGTGCGGCGCAGCACGACCTCAAACAACTGCGGCGCCATTCGTCGTGGAGTGAAGCGGATTGGAAGCGGCTAAGCTACTTTTACAGTATGGCGTTTGGCAGCACCATCAAAGGCTTACGATGATGAAGTTAGAAATGGCTAGAGGTTTGTTTTTACTCGGTGGATTGGCTGTCGCTTCCCTGGCGCTGGTGGTCTGGGAACAGCCTCAACCTCAGGTGCTGAGCATGGCCCAGGCGGGCGAGCGTTGTCCCTTGCCACGGGTGGCCAAGGTGGCGGCCCATGTCCAGCCCACCCACGACCTGCTGTTGTTCGTGTTCGGTCTTTCCCAGGGGCTCAAACCGCAAAGTTGAGCCCCGGTCTTCCCTCGAAAGCCTCGTGATCGACGAGGCTTTTTCTGCTCGCGCGCACGCGCGCCGTCATTGTGCGTTGCACAGCGCCAGGCAGTTATCCAGCATGCGGTTGGAGAAGCCCCACTCGTTGTCATACCAGGCCAGGACCTTGAGCAGCTTGCCGCTGGCCTTGGTGTGGTTGGCGTCGAAGATCGATGACAGTGGATTGTGGTTGAAGTCACTGGAGACCAGCGGCAGGGTGTTGTAGCCGAGAATCTTCGAATGCTGGCTGGCTTCCTTGAACAGTGCGTTGATTTCGTCGGCACTGGCTTCGCGCTTGAGCTGTACGGTCAGGTCGACCAGTGACACGTTGATCACCGGCACACGCACGGCCATGCCCGTCAGCTTGCCGGCCAGGGTCGGCAGCACCAGGCCGACGGCTTCGGCCGCGCCGGTCTTGCTCGGGATCATGTTCTGGGTCGCCGAGCGGGCGCGATACGGGTCGGTATGGTAGACGTCGGTCAGGTTCTGGTCGTTGGTATAGGCGTGGATAGTGGTCATCAGGCCGCTTTCGATGCCCAATTCGCGATGCAGCACCTGGGCCACCGGAGCCAGGCAGTTGGTGGTGCACGAGGCGTTGGAGATGATCTCGTGCGACTGGCGCAGAATGTCGTGATTGACCCCGTAGACCACGGTGGCATCGGCACCCTTGGCCGGGGCGGAAATGATCACCTTGCGCGCGCCGGCGCTGATGTGCGCGGCGGCCTTGGCGCGGTCGGTGAACAGACCGGTGCATTCGAACACCACGTCGATCTTCTCGGCTGCCCAGGGCAGCTCGGCCGGGTTGCGGATCGCGCTGACGGCAATACGGTCACCGTTGACGGTCAGGCTTTCGTGGTCATGTTCTACGCTGGCATCGAAGGTGCCGTGGACAGTGTCGTATTTGAGCAGGTGGGCATTGATCGAGCTGTCGCCGAGGTCGTTGATGGCGACGACCTGCAAGTCCTGGCGGTAACCTTGGGTATAGAGTGCGCGGAGGACGTTGCGGCCGATACGACCAAAACCGTTGATTGCAATGCGTAGCGTCATGATAAAAGCGCCTGTCGTAATTTTGTTGTTGGAATTACAAGATTATTCGCATAGAAATAGAAAACAAGCCTTTTTAATGGCAATATTTTGTTTTATCTACAACGAGTGACCTGAATCAACGGGTCCGGATGAACGAAAAGCCCCGTCAACCGAGGCGTTCGCTCACTTCAGGGCACACAGGTCGCCATATCCGTTAGCCTGGAGTTCTACACATGCATCCCCGCGTTCTTGAGGTCACCGAACGGCTTATCGCCCGCAGCCGCGCCACCCGCGCGGCGTATCTGGCACTGATTCGCGGTGCTGCCAGCGATGGCCCCGTGCGCGGCAAGCTGCAATGCGCGAACTTTGCCCATGGCGTGGCCGGATGCGGCAGCCAGGACAAGGAAACCCTGCGGATGATGAATGCCGCCAACGTGGCGATTGTTTCGTCCTATAACGACATGCTCTCCGCGCATCAGCCTTACGAGACCTACCCGGAGCAGCTCAAGCAGGCCCTGCGCGAGATCGGCTCGGTCGGCCAGTTCGCCGGGGGGGTGCCAGCGATGTGCGACGGCGTGACCCAGGGCGAGCCGGGCATGGAACTGGGGATCGCCAGTCGCGAAGTGATCGCGATGTCGACCGCGGTGGCGCTGTCGCACAATATGTTCGATGCGGCGCTGATGCTGGGCATCTGCGACAAGATCGTGCCGGGCCTGATGATGGGATCGCTGCGTTTCGGTCATCTGCCGACTATCTTCGTGCCCGGTGGGCCGATGCTTTCGGGCATTTCCAACAAGCAGAAAGCCGATGTCCGCCAGCGTTACGCCGAAGGCAAGGCCAGCCGTGAGGAACTGCTGGAATCGGAGATGAAGTCCTACCACAGCCCCGGCACCTGCACCTTCTACGGCACCGCCAACACCAACCAGTTGCTGATGGAGGTCATGGGCCTGCACTTGCCGGGCGCGTCCTTCGTCAACCCGAATACACCGCTGCGCGATGCCCTGACCCGCGAGGCGGCGTTCCAGGTCACACGCATGACCAGGCAGAGCGGCAACTTCATGCCGATCGGCGAGATCGTCGATGAGCGCTCGCTGGTCAACTCCATCGTTGCCCTGCATGCCACCGGCGGTTCGACCAATCACACTCTGCACATGCCGGCCATTGCCCAGGCGGCGGGTATCCAACTGACCTGGCAGGACATGGCCGATCTTTCCGAGGTGGTGCCGACGCTGTCCCACGTCTACCCGAACGGCAAGGCCGACATCAACCACTTCCAGGCGGCAGGCGGCATGTCGTTCCTGATCCGCGAACTGCTTGAGGCCGGTCTGTTGCACGAAGACGTCAACACCGTGGCCGGCCGTGGCTTGAGCCTCTACACCCGCGAGCCGTTCCTGCAGGACGGCGAACTGGTCTGGCGCGAGGGGCCGATCGAAAGCCTTGATGAAAACATCCTGCGTCCGGTGGCCCGTGCCTTCTCGCCTGAAGGTGGCCTGCGGGTGATGGAAGGCAACCTTGGGCGCGGGGTGATGAAAGTTTCCGCCGTGGCGCCTGAGCATCAGGTCGTTGAAGCGCCGGCGCTGGTGTTCCAGGACCAGCAGGACCTGGCCGATGCCTTCAAGGCCGGCCAACTGGAGAAAGACTTCGTGGCGGTCATGCGCTTCCAGGGGCCACGTTCCAACGGCATGCCGGAACTGCACAAGATGACCCCGTTCCTCGGCGTCCTGCAGGACCGTGGCTTCAAGGTTGCACTGGTGACCGATGGCCGTATGTCCGGCGCTTCGGGCAAGATTCCGGCGGCGATCCATGTCTGCCCCGAGGCCCATGTGGGCGGCGCGTTGGCGCGGGTGCGGGACGGCGATGTGATCCGTGTCGACGGGGTGAAGGGGACGCTGAAAGTGCTGGTCGATGACGCGGAATTCGCAGCGCGCGAGCCGGCGGTCGGTCTGCTGGGTAATAATGTCGGCTGTGGCCGCGAATTGTTCGGCTTCATGCGCATGGCCTTCAGCTCGGCGGAGCAGGGGGCCAGTGCCTTCACTTCGGCCCTGGAGACCCTTGAATGAAATTGGCCCTGGTTGGCGATATCGGCGGCACCAATGCCCGCTTCGCCCTGTGGAAAGACAACGGCCTGGACTCGGTGAAGGTGCTTGCCACCGCCGATCACGTGTGCCCGGAAGACGCCATCAAGGTCTACCTGGATGGGCTGGGCCTGCCGTTGGGGGCCGTTGGCGCGGTGTGTCTGTCGGTGGCGGGGCCGGTGAGCGGCGACGAGTTCCGTTTCACCAATAACCATTGGCGCCTGAGCCGCAAGGCGTTCTGCGCGACCCTGCAGGTTGACGAGTTGCTGCTGGTCAACGACTTCTCGGCCATGGCCCTGGGGATGACTCGTCTCGAGCCCGATGAGTTTCGCGTGGTCTGCGAAGGTACGGCGGAACCGCACCGGCCGGCGGTGGTGATCGGCCCCGGTACCGGCTTGGGCGTTGGCACCCTGCTGAACCTGGGTGAGGGTGGATTCATGGCCTTGCCGGGGGAAGGTGGGCATGTCGACCTGCCCCTGAGCAGCCCCCGTGAAACCCAGCTGTGGCGACATATCCATGACGAGATCGGTCATGTCAGTGCCGAGACCGCCCTTAGCGGTGGCGGCCTGCCGCGGGTCTACCGGGCGATCTGCGCGGTGGATGGGCACCAGCCTGTCCTGGAGACGCCGGAGGCGATCACCGCTGCCGGCCTCGCGGGTGACCCGGTGGCGCAGGAAGTGCTGGAGCAATTCAGTTGCTGGCTGGGTCGGGTGGCGGGCAACAACGTGCTGACCACCGGAGGGCGTGGCGGGGTTTATATCGTCGGTGGCGTGATCCCGCGTTTTGCCGATTTCTTCATCAAGAGCGGCTTCGCCAGAAGCTTTGCCGACAAGGGCTGCATGAGCGATTACTTCAAGGGCATTCCGGTGTGGTTGGTGACGGCGCCGTATTCCGGGCTGATCGGGGCGGGGGTGGCCTTGCAGCAGGCGCTTTGCGACTGATTCGGTGTTGGCTTCTTCGTGGGCAAGCCCGCTCCCACGGATACGGTGGAACCCTTGGGTCCACCGATTCCTTGCAGGAGCGGGCTTGCCCGCGAAGAGGCCCTCAAGATCAACACATCTTCACCGCTCAATCGATTGAGGCATAATCCGCGTTTCGGTCCTAACCACAACAACAGGGACATCCCCCGTGAGCGCATTCAGTAAGTCCATTCTCCTGGTCGATGATGATCAGGAAATCCGTGAACTGCTGGACACCTACCTCAGTCGTGCCGGTTTTCAGGTGCGCACGGTCGGTGATGGCGCCGGTTTTCGCCAGGCGCTCAATGAAGCGCCGAGTGACCTGGTCATCCTCGATGTGATGCTGCCCGACGAAGACGGCTTCAGCCTCTGCCGCTGGGTCCGCCAGCACCCGCGCCAGGCCCACGTTCCGATCATCATGCTGACCGCCAGTTCCGACGAGGCAGACCGGGTGATTGGTCTTGAGCTTGGCGCAGACGATTACCTCGGCAAACCCTTCAGTCCCCGTGAGTTGCAGGCCCGGATCAAGGCTCTGCTGCGCCGTGCCCAATTCGGCCAGGAACGCGCTGGCAGCGAAGTGCTGGCCTTCGACGAGTGGCGCCTGGACACGGTCAGTCACCGCTTGTTCCACGTCGACGGTGAAGAGGTGATTCTTTCCGGTGCCGACTTCGCCCTGCTCAAGCTGTTTCTCGACCATCCCCAGGAAATCCTCGATCGCGACACCATCGGCAATGCCACCCGTGGACGCGACCTGATGCCCCTGGACCGGATCGTCGACATGGCGGTCAGCCGCTTGCGCCAACGCCTGCGCGATACCGAGAAACCTCCACGGCTGATCCGCACCGTGCGTGGCAGCGGTTACCAGTTGGCTGCCAACGTCACCGCCGCCAATGCTCTCTGAACTGCGCCAGCGTCTGCCGGTGCCACGCTCGCTGCTTGGGCGGATGCTGCTGCTGACGTTGCTTGCAGTGCTGTTGGCCCAGGCGCTGTCCAGTGTCATCTGGCTTTCGCAATTGCGTGCAACCCAGCTCGAAGGGCTGGTCACCAGTGCCCGTAGCCTGGCCCACTCGATGACGGCCAGCGTCAGTTACCTGCGCTCGTTGCCCCTGGCCTATCGGCCACTGGTGCTCGACCAGTTGCGCAGCATGGGCGGGACACGATTCGTCGTGACCCTCAACGACAAGCCGCTGGACATGCAACTGCTTGGCCCGACCCCACGCAAGACGGCGGTACTCGAAGCGGTCCACGAGGTGCTGCGCCAGTCCCTGGGCAATGACGTCGATATCACGGTGAACTTCGTCAGCCCCGACAATCTGCGGATCTTCAACGGCGGTCTGAAGCTCGACGAACTGCCGCGTTCCTGGGCGCACTACGCGCTGACCCTGGAACCGGTGAATCCGCCGGTACTGGTCACGCAGATCCAGATGTCGCCCGGCGAATGGCTGTATATCGCCTCGTTGTTGCCCGAACCCTATACCAGCCTGGAAGAGGAGGGGCTACCGTCCCAGCAGGTCTGGTTCATTCTGCTCACCAGCGGTTTCCTTTTGCTGTTCATCGGTCTGCTGGTGCATTGGCAGAGTCGGCCACTCAAGCGCCTGGCCCGTTCGGCACGGGATATGTCGCTGGGGGCGGAGGAGGTGCGTCCGGTAATGGAGGGCGGTGGCAGCGAAGTGATGGAAGTCGGGCGGGCGCTCAACACCATGCGTGAGCGCATCAGTCGCTACCTGACCGAGCGCAGTCAGTTGTTCAGTGCGATCTCCCACGACCTGCGTACGCCCATCACCCGCCTGCGCCTGCGAGTCGAGTTGCTTGAGGATGAGCAACTGCAACTGAAATTCGGCCGCGATCTCGATGAGCTGGAGATGTTGGTCAAGGGCGCGTTGCAATGTGTGAAGGACACCGATATTCACGAGAATATCGAGCCGGTGGACCTCAACCAGGCCCTTGATACCTTGGTCGAGTGTTACCTGTCGCCCAACGGCAATGGTCTGGTCAGTATCAACGGGCGGGCGCAGGCAAGTTATCCGGGCAAGCCGCTGGCCCTGCGTCGCTGCATGGGCAATCTGATCGACAATGCCCTCAAGTATGGTGAGCGGGCGCACCTGCACATCGAGGACGATGACAGTGCTTTTGTCCTGCACGTCGACGACGAAGGACCGGGGGTACCCGAGCAGCGCCTGCAACAGGTTTTCGAGCCGCATTTTCGCCTGTCCGGCCACCAGCAGGGCTATGGCCTGGGTCTGGGCATCGCCCGCAACATCGCCCATAGCCATGGCGGGGAAGTCAGTCTGCAGAACCTGCGTGGAGGTGGCTTGCGGGTTACTTTGTGCTTGCCGCGAAATGTCGACTGATCGACAACGAGGCTTGTTCCGGGCTGATGCTCAGTGGCGGCCCCTGGTCGTCCGGCAGGTGACTGTCTGCTGAGGTGCGGCGACACCGGGCCTGGCCGATGGCTGCCTGGATACGGTGCTCGCGCATGCGTGTGTTGTTCTGGCTGAAATGCTGCTGCAAGGCCTGCATGGCCTGCTCGTAGGGTTCTTCGCAAAGTGCCAGTTGCTGTTGGCGCTCATTCAGGGCCAGGCATTTGGCCTGCTGCTCACCGTACCGTTCGACGCTGAAACTGCGGCTCAGGTTGTAGCCATGGATGCGGGTGCTGGCGCGCCAGTAACCGATGTTGTTGGTTTCGAGCCTCATGACTCCCGGATGCCCGCTGGTGTTGTGGGGCAGCAGGCGTTGGCGACTTTCATAGGTCTGCACCGCCGGCATTTTCAGCACCAGCGCATTGCGACACGACTCGGCGGCCAGGTGTGCGGGCTGTTCGCCGCCGTGCTCCGCGAAGGTGAATACCTCGCTCAGCAGCTTGCCGCCCCGGCGTACTTCCACCTTCCAGGCGTACTGCCGATTTTCCTGGTGCAATGGAAAGATGCAGCATTGGCGGGCCGGATATGCAATGTCGTTTGCCATGGGGTATGCCTCTTCGGGTGGGCGTCGGTTTTTCATGGAGCCTTTCAGGGATGACAGTGAGCGAGATTCGCTCAGGCAAAGGGACGCATCAATGTGGGAAAAGGCTTTAGGGATAGCTCCTACATGGAAAAGAGAAGCAGCCTAGTCGGCATTTTTCCTACTTTGGCTCATGAAAGAACCTGATCAAAACGCGGCTGCAGAGGGCTCTAATTGTCACTGTCTGGTGACATTATCGTCAGCCTTCGTTACCTGCCGCCGCCTGGGCGCTGGTTAGAATCCGCAGCACGACAGGCCAGTGACCTGCTCCTGAATACGCTCCTGAATAACAATAAAGGTGAAGAGCATGACGGGCGACAGCCTTGAATTTTCGTTCGGCAGCTGGCTGAACGCTTCTGCCCACAGAGCCTGGTTGATGGCCGAAGGACAGCGCCTGTTGGCGTTCGCCAGGGCCGCCCGGCTCGATGAAGGGTTCGGCAATCTCGACGGGCAGGGTCGCCTGCCCGCTCAGGCCATGGCCGAAACCATGAATACTGCCCGCATGACCCACTGTTTTGCCATGGCCCATATCCAGGGCATTCCTGGCTGCCTGCCGCTGGTCGAACATGGTGTTGCCGCGCTCTGGGGCCCGCTGCGTGATGCAACCTTCGGTGGCTGGTACGCGGCGCCGGAACACCGTGATGGCAACCGTGGCAAGGCTGCCTATCTGCATGCCTTTGTCGCCCTCGCCGCGAGTTCGGCGGTGGTCGCCGGCTGCGCGCAAGCCCAAGACCTGCTGGCCGAAGCGATCCGGGTGATCGACACGCATTTCTGGAGCGAAGAGGAGGGCGCGCTACGCGAGTCCTTCGCGCGTGACTGGAGCAACGAGGAAGCCTATCGCGGTGCCAACAGCAACATGCATGGCACCGAGGCATTCCTGGCCCTGGCCGATGTCACCGGCGACAGTCGCTGGCTGGATCGCGCATTGCGTATCGTCGAACGGGTGATTCACCAGCAGGCGGGAGGTAACGGCTTCACCGTCATCGAGCACTTCGACCGGGATTGGCAGCCGTTGCGCGAATACAACCAGGATAACCCGGCGGACGGTTTCCGTCCTTACGGCACGACGCCGGGACACGCCTTCGAGTGGGCCAGGTTGCTGCTGCATCTCGAGGCGGCTCGCGATGCAGTGGGACTGCTCACGCCAGACTGGCTGCTGGAAGACGCCCGCCAATTGTTTGCCGGTGCCTGTTGCCATGCCTGGAACGCCGATGGCCGACCGGGGCTGGTCTATACCCTGGATTGGGACAATCGCCCGGTGGTGCGCGAGCGTCTGCACTGGGTGCATTGCGAAGCCAGCGCGACGGCGGCAGCCCTGTTGCGGCGCACGCGAGAGCAGCAGTACGAAACCTGGTACCGACGTTTCTGGGACTTCAACGAGCTGCATTTCATCGACCGGCTATACGGCAGCTGGCATCACGAACTGGACGAGCACAATCGGCCCAGCGCCAGGATCTGGGGCGGCAAGCCCGACCTCTATCATGCCTACCAGGCACTCCTGTTACCCTGCATGCCACTGGCGACAAGTCTGGCGAGCGCTCTGGCTCGGCACTTTGCCGAGGAAGCCGGAGTCTGAGCCATGGGCTTGGCCTATGTAACCATGCAGTGACATTCGCGCGTCCCTTCGTTACCTGCGAAGGCATGCGCCTTTACTAGAATCCGTTGCAGCGCAAGCACCAGACTTGCATGCATAACAACAAGAAAGGTACTTCAGATGAATTCGATTTCTCGCCTCGCCGCAGTGATTTCCCTCGCCTCGTTGTTCCCGCTCAGCGCACTGGCTGCCGACTCCAAAGGGAGTGTGGAAGTGGTTCACTGGTGGACGTCCGGTGGTGAAAAAGCTGCGGTCGATGTCCTCAAGGCCCAGGTAGAAAAAGACGGTTTCACCTGGAAAGACGGCGCTGTCGCCGGCGGTGGCGGTGCCACAGCCATGACCGTACTCAAGAGCCGCGCCGTAGCCGGCAACCCGCCTGCTGTCGCCCAGATCAAGGGCCCCGACATTCAGGAGTGGGCATCCACCGGCCTGCTCGACACCGACGTCCTCAAGGATGTCGCCAAGCAAGAGAAGTGGGACAGCCTGCTCGACAAGAAAGTCTCCGACACCGTGAAGTATGAAGGCGACTACGTAGCCGTGCCGGTGAACATCCACCGCGTCAACTGGCTGTGGATCAACCCCGAGGTCTTCAAGAAAGCCGGTATCGAGAAGGCACCGACCACCCTCGAGGAATTCTACGCCGCAGGTGACAAGCTCAAGGCTGCCGGTTTCATTCCTCTGGCCCATGGTGGCCAGCCTTGGCAGGACAGCACCGTGTTCGAAGCGGTGGTGCTTTCCGTGATGGGCGTCGACGGTTACAAGAAAGCCCTGGTTGACCTGGACAACGCAACCCTGACCGGCCCGCAAATGGTCAAGGCGCTGACCGAACTGAAGAAAGTCGCGACCTATATGGACGTCGACGGCAAGGGCCAGGACTGGAACCTGGAAGCGGCCAAGGTCATCAACGGCAAGGCCGGCATGCAGATCATGGGTGACTGGGCCAAGAGCGAATGGACCGCCGCCAAGAAAGTCGCCGGCAAGGATTACCAGTGCGTTGCCTTCCCGGGTACCGACAAGGCCTTCACCTACAACATCGACTCCCTGGCGGTGTTCAAGCAGAAGGACAAAGGTACGGCTGCCGGCCAGCAGGACATCGCCAAGATTGTACTGGGCGAGAACTTCCAGAAGGTCTTCAGCATCAACAAGGGCTCGATCCCGGTGCGTAACGACATGCTGGCCGACATGACCAAGTATGGCTTCGACTCCTGCGCGCAGACCGCTGCCAAGGACTTCCTGGCGGATGCCAAGAATGGCGGCCTGCAGCCGAGCATGGCGCACAACATGGCGACCACGCTGGCCGTACAGGGTGCGTTCTTCGACGTCGTGACCAACTACATCAACGACCCGAAAGCCGATCCGGCTGATGCGGCGAAGAAACTCGGTGCGGCGGTCAAGTCCGCCAAGTAAACGCCCACCTTTGTAGGGGCGTGGCTTGCCCGTGAAAGCGGTATGTCAGTCAACGAGTGAGTCGTCTGATCCGGCGCTTTCGCGGGCAAGCCCTGCTCCTGCAGAGAGAGGTTGATGTAGTTCCTATTTCTTGTACTGGATTTTCCCATGAGCTCTGTTGCTACGTTCAGCAAGGCCTCGCCGTTCGATTTCCTGCAACGCTGGCTACCCAAGCTGGTGCTGGCGCCGAGCATGTTCATCGTGCTGGTGGGTTTCTACGGCTACATCCTGTGGACGTTCATCCTGTCGTTCACCAACTCGACTTTCCTGCCGACCTACAAATGGGTGGGTCTGGCGCAATATGCGCGGCTGTTCGACAACGACCGCTGGTGGGTGGCGAGCAAGAACCTCGCGCTGTTCGGTGGCATGTTCATTGGCATCACCCTGGTGATTGGTGTGATGCTGGCGGTGTTCCTCGACCAGCGTATCCGCCGCGAAGGTTTCATCCGCACCATCTACCTGTATCCGATGGCGCTGTCGATGATCGTCACCGGTACCGCCTGGAAGTGGTTGCTCAACCCGGGCATGGGCCTGGACAAACTGCTGCGCGACTGGGGCTGGGAAGGCTTCCGCCTGGACTGGCTGATCGACCCCGACCGTGTCGTCTACTGCCTGGTGATCGCTGCGGTCTGGCAGGCCTCGGGCTTCATCATGGCGATGTTCCTCGCCGGTCTGCGCGGGGTCGATCAGTCGATCATCCGTGCGGCCCAGATCGATGGCGCGAGCATGCCGAAGATCTACTGGAAAGTGGTGCTGCCCAGCCTGCGTCCGGTGTTCTTCAGTGCGGTGATGATCCTGGCGCACATCGCGATCAAGAGCTTCGACCTGGTGGCGGCGATGACCGCTGGCGGTCCTGGCTACTCGTCCGACCTGCCGGCGATGTTCATGTATTCCTTCACCTTCAGTCGCGGCCAGATGGGCATGGGCTCGGCCAGTGCGATTCTGATGCTCGGTGCGATTCTCGCGATCATCGTGCCTTACCTGTACTCCGAGCTGAGGACCAAGCGTCATGACTAGTCTCACCGCCAAACCTTCCCTCAGCCTGAGCCGCATTGCTATCTACGCGGTGCTGATCATCGCCGTGCTGCTGTACCTGGTGCCGCTGGTGGTGATGCTGCTGACCAGCTTCAAGTCGCCGGACGACATCAGCACCGGCAACCTGCTGAGCTGGCCGACGGTGTTCACCGACATCGGCTGGATCAAGGCCTGGGCCACGGTCAACGGCTACTTCTGGAACTCGATCAAGATCACCGTCCCGGCGGTGCTGATTTCTACTGCCATCGGTGCGTTGAACGGCTATGTGCTGTCGATGTGGCGCTTTCGCGGTTCGCAGCTGTTCTTCGGGCTGCTGCTGTTCGGCTGCTTCCTGCCGTTCCAGACCGTGTTGCTGCCGGCCTCGTTCACCCTCGGCAAGATGGGTCTGGCCAGCACCACCAGCGGCCTGGTGTTCGTTCACGTGGTGTATGGCCTGGCCTTCACCACGCTGTTCTTCCGCAACTACTACGTGAGCATCCCCGATGCCTTGGTCAAGGCGGCACGCCTGGACGGCGCGGGCTTTTTCACCATCTTCCGGCGGATCATCCTGCCGATGTCGACCCCGATCATCATGGTCTGCCTGATCTGGCAGTTCACTCAGATCTGGAACGACTTCCTGTTCGGCGTGGTGTTCTCCAGCGGTGATTCGCAGCCGATCACGGTGGCGCTGAACAACCTGGTCAACACCAGCACCGGGGTCAAGGAATACAACGTTGATATGGCGGCGGCGATGATCGCCGGGCTGCCGACCCTGCTGGTCTATGTGGTCGCAGGCAAGTATTTCGTGCGCGGGCTGACGGCCGGCGCAGTCAAGGGGTAATCATGGCAACGCTCGAACTTCGCAACGTAAACAAGACCTATGGCGCCGGCCTGCCGGACACCCTGAAGAACATCGAACTGTCGATCAAGGACGGTGAGTTCCTGATCCTTGTCGGGCCTTCGGGTTGTGGCAAGTCGACCCTGATGAACTGCATCGCCGGTCTTGAGAGCATCACCGGCGGCGCGATCATGATCGGCGACCAGGACGTCAGCGGCATGAGCCCCAAGGATCGTGACATCGCCATGGTGTTCCAGTCCTATGCGCTGTACCCGACCATGAGCGTGCGCGAGAACATCGAATTCGGCCTGAAAATCCGCAAGATGAGCCAGTCGGCCATCGACGAGGAAGTGGCGCGTGTCGCCAAGCTGTTGCAGATCGAACACCTGCTCAACCGCAAGCCGGGCCAGCTCTCCGGTGGACAGCAGCAGCGCGTGGCAATGGGCCGGGCGTTGGCGCGGCGGCCGAAGATCTACCTGTTCGACGAACCGCTGTCCAACCTCGATGCCAAGCTGCGGGTCGAGATGCGTACCGAAATGAAGCTGATGCATCAGCGCCTGAAAACCACCACCGTCTACGTCACCCACGACCAGATCGAGGCAATGACCCTGGGCGACAAGGTTGCGGTGATGAAGGACGGCATCATCCAGCAGTTCGGTACCCCGAAGCAGATCTACAACGACCCGGCCAACCAGTTCGTTGCCAGCTTCATCGGCTCGCCGCCGATGAACTTCATTCCGCTGCGCCTGCAGCGCAAGGACGGTCGCCTGGTGGCGCTGCTCGACAGTGGTCAGGCACGTTGCGAATTGCCGCTGAACACCAGCGATGCCGGTCTCGAAGACCGTGAAGTGGTCCTGGGCCTGCGTCCCGAACAGATTTTGCTGGCCAGCGGCGACACCGGCCTGCCGAGCATTCGTGCCGAGGTCCAGGTCACCGAGCCGACAGGTCCCGACACCCTGGTCTTCGTCACGCTCAACGACAGCAAGGTCTGTTGCCGCCTGGCGCCGGACGTGGCGCCACAGGTGGGTGAGACCCTGACCCTGCAATTCGACCCGGCCAAGGTGTTGCTGTTCGACGCCGCAACCGGCGAACGCCTGGGGCGGGCTGGGCAGTCCCAGCCTTTGGCTCTCGGTGACAACGTGGCGCAGTTCAAGGGCCGCTGAGTTCAGGATGGGCGGCTTACGTCGCCCGTCGCAATCGATGTAAACCACGTTCAATAAAAACTGTTAATAAAAATAAAGACGAGGATGTAGGGATGAAAAAGAGCAATACGAATATCCGTCTGATCTGCCAATTGTCAGCGGCGGCAGCGTTGGTCATGGCAGGCCATGCCATGGCTGACGAGGCCTTCAGCGCCGATTCCAAATGGATGACCGGAGACTGGGGGGGTGAGCGTACCAAGCTCATCGAACAAGGTATCGACATCAAGGCCGACTACGTCGGTGAAGTCGGTGGCAACCTGCACGGTGGCTACAACAACGACAAGACCGCGCGTTACGCCGACCAGTTTGGTCTGGGTGTGGCGCTGGATCTGCAAAAACTGTGGGGCTGGGATAACACCCAGGCCAAGATCCAGCTGACCAACCGTAACGGCCAGAACATCTCCAACGACCGTGTCGGTGATCCGCGTGCCGGTACCCTGAGTTCTTCCCAGGAAGTCTACGGCCGTGGTCACATGGTCCGCCTGACCCAATTGTGGATTCAGCACCAGTTCCTCGACGGCAAGCTGGACGTCAAGGCCGGTTACTTCGGTGAAGGCGAAGACTTCAACACCTTCCCCTGCGAATTCCAGAACCTGGCGTTCTGCGGCTCGCAAGCGGGTAACTGGGCCACCGGCATCTGGTACAACTGGCCGGTCAGCCAGGCGGCTCTGCGCGTGAAGTATCACATCACCCCCGAGCTGTATGCGCAGATCGGTGCGTACAACCAGAACCCGTCGCAACTCGAACATGGCAACGGCTTCAAGCTCAGCGGCAGTGGCACCAAGGGTACCGTGCTGCCGGTCGAACTGGTCTGGTCGCCGAAGGTCAACAACCTGCCGGGCGAATACCGTGTCGGTTACTACAAGAGCACCGCTCCAGCCAACGACGTGCGTGAGGACGTCAATGGTGGCGATGCCGCGTCGAGCGGCAGTGCCTATCGTGTTCATGACAGCAAGCACGGCTACTGGTTCGTTGCCCAACAGCAGCTCACCACCCACAACGGCGATGCTTCGCGCGGTCTGAACGTTGCGGCCAACGCGACCTTCCACGACAAGGACACCAACGTCGTCGACAACTACCAGTCGCTGATGTTCGTGTACAAGGGGCCGTTCGACGCACGTCCCAAGGATGACATCGGTATCGGTTTCGCCCGTATCCATGTCAACGATGACGTGAAGAAAAATGCCGAGCTGGCCAACGCAGCCATTGGTGTCAGTGACTACGACAACCCGCTGTACTCGCCACTGCGCGACACCGAGTACAACTACGAAATCAACTACGGCTTCCATGTCACCAACTGGCTGACCGTGCGTCCGAACCTGCAGTACATCACCCATCCTGGTGGTGTGGATCAAGTCGACAACGCCCTGGTGGCTGGTCTGAAAATTCAGTCGGTCTTCTGAGACCTCGGCTGATAAGCTCTCTCTCTATGTGCGCATCTTGCGGATGGTCGACCTGACCGTCCGCTTTTTTTTGCGCCTGTGGAGGCGTTGGCTTCCCGACGATAGAGATTCCAGGATTCGCGGCACATGCACGAACAACCGTTACAACGTTTCTTCAAATCCCGGCGCGAACAGCCGGTGTTCCAGTGGGAGCGCTTTCAACAGCGCGAAGTGCTGGTGATCGACCACCCGCTGTGTCAGGCGGTGTTCAGCCGCCAGGGCGCGCAATTGCTGCATTTTCAACCTCGCGGGCAGAAGCCCTGGTTGTGGTGTGCGGCGAAGTGGCCGCAGGTCGGGGCGATTCGCGGTGGCGTACCGGTGTGCTGGCCGTGGTATGGCCGTCATCCAAGCGAGAATGCCTGGCCGTCCCATGGTTGGGCGCGGCTGATCGACTGGAAGCTGTTGCAGAGCAGTTCCGATGAACAAGGGGTCAGCCTGCACTGGCGCTTGCAATTGTGCGATTGGCAGGTCGACCTGCACGCCTGCCTCGGTGAAAGCATGGATCTGCGCTTGAGCACCGAGCACCAGGACAGTGAACCTTGCCAGTTGAGTCATGCCTTGCACGCCTATTGGCGTATTGGTGACGTGGGTGAGGTAGCGCTGTCTGGGCTGGATGGCGCCCAGGGGTACGACCAGTTGAACCGCCAGGTTTGCCAACAGCAGGGCGAGTTGCGGGTCGAGGGGGGCTGTCAGCGGGTGTTCCAGCATGAGGGCGAGTTGCACCTCAAGGATCATGCCTGGCAGCGTGAGTTGTGCATCGATACCGGTAACAGCGCCGATACCGTGGTCTGGCATCCGGGGCCGCGGCCATTGCTGGGGGTGAGTTGGAGCGAGGTGACGGGGTTTGTCTGCGTCGAGGCGGCGAGTGGCGGCACCGACAGTCTGTGCCTGGCCCCGGGAGAGCGGGCGCACCTGAGTCTGCAGGCCCGCTCAGCACAATAAGTCCGCTCGCCCCGGTGAGGTGACCCAGGGGACCCGCGGCAGAGTGGTCAGTCGTACTCGTCGCCTACCGGATAACGGCTGGCGTTGAGGCTTTCCTTGATCTTGCGCAGGTGTGGCTGGAAATCCACGCCACGGCGCAGGGTCATGCCGGTTGCCAGTACGTCGAGCACGGTCAACTGGACGATTCGCGAAGTCATCGGCATGTAGATGTCGGTGTCTTCGGGCAGCGGAATGTTCAGGCTCAGGGTGCTGGCCTTGGCCAGGGGCGAACCGGCCGCCGTCAGCCCGAGTACGGAAGCGCCGTTGGCCCGGGCGATGCGCGCCACCTCCACCAGTTCGCGCGTGCGGCCGGTGTAGGAAATGATCACGAACAGTTCGCCGGTATGGGCCACCGAGGCGATCATCCGTTGCATCAGCACGTCGGCATGGGCCGTGACCGAAATGTTGAAACGGAAGAACTTGTGCAGGGCGTCCATGGCCACCGGCGCAGAGGCACCGAGGCCGAAGAAGTGGATCTGTCGGGCCTGGGTCAACAGGTCGACGGCGCGATTGACCAGATCCGGGTCCAGCACCTTGCAGACGCTGTCCAGTGAGGTGATGGCGCTGGCGAAGATTTTCTGTGTGTAGGCGTCGGCGGCGTCATCGGCCTCCACCGCACGGCTGACATACGCCGCGCCGCTGGCCAGGCTCTGCGCCAGTTGCAGCTTGAGTTCCGGATAGCCGCTGACATCGAACGAACGACAGAAACGGTTGACCGTCGGTTCGCTGACCGAGGCCGCCTGGGCGAGGGCGGCGATGCTGTAGCGGGTCGCCTGCTGTGGGTTGAGCAGGATGACTTCGGCGACTTTGCGCTCGGCCTTGTTCAGGTCTTCGAGGCGGTTCTGGATCTGTTCCAGCAAATTTCGCACGCGGTCCATGTGGGTGTTCCTTGGTTCTGCGATGCTAGGGAGAACGTGCTTTGGCAGCTCTCGGCGGTGGCCTATCCTACTGATGGTGCTTGTGGACCACCACTCGCAATCGTGATTTTGAAGAAATGTTGTAGTTATTACTACATTTTTTCCTTGAGTGATGCCTAGAAAAAAGGTATTTATCGTTTAACTTGATAAAAGAACAAACATCATGCCTTCGATAACGGTTGAACCGTGCACCTTTGCCTTGTTCGGCGCCCTTGGCGACCTCGCCCTGCGCAAGCTGTTTCCTGCCTTGTATCACCTGGATGGCGCGGGTCTGCTGCACGAGGACACGCGAATTCTCGCCCTGGCCCGCGAAGCCGGCAGTGTCGACGAGCACCTGGCAACCATTGCCAGCGAGCTGCGTGAGTTCGTCGAGGCGAAGGAAATCGACGAGGCGGTTGTCGAGCGTTTCCTCGGGCGCCTGAGCTACCTGCACGTGGACTTCCTCAAGGCCGACGATTACGTGGCCTTGGCCGATACCGTCGGTCGTAACGAACAGCTGATTGCCTATTTCGCCACACCGGCAGCGGTGTACGGCGCGATCTGCGAGAACCTGGCGAAGGTCGGCCTGGCCGAAAATACCCGAGTGGTCCTGGAGAAGCCGATCGGCTCGGACCTGGAATCCTCGCGCAAGGTCAACGACGCGGTGGCGCAGTTCTTCCCGGAGAACCGCACCTATCGCATCGACCACTACCTGGGCAAGGAGACCGTGCAAAACCTGATCGCCTTGCGTTTCGCCAACAGCCTGTTCGAGACCCAGTGGAACCAGCACTATATTTCCCACGTGGAAATCACCGTTGCCGAGAAGGTCGGCATCGAAGGCCGCTGGGGCTATTTCGACAAGGCCGGCCAGTTGCGCGACATGATCCAGAACCACTTGCTGCAACTGCTGTGTCTGATCGCCATGGACCCACCGGCGGATCTTTCCGCCGACAGCATCCGCGACGAGAAGGTCAAGGTGCTCAAGGCCCTGGCGCCGATCAGTCCGGAAGGTTTGACCACCCAGGTGGTGCGTGGCCAGTACATTGCCGGACACAGCGAAGGCAAGTCCGTGCCGGGCTACCTGGAAGAAGAGAACTCCAACACCCAGAGCGACACCGAAACCTTCGTCGCGCTGCGTGCCGACATCCGCAACTGGCGCTGGGCCGGTGTGCCGTTCTATCTGCGCACCGGCAAACGCATGCCGCAGAAGTTGTCGCAGATCGTCATCCACTTCAAGGAACCGTCGCACTACATTTTCGCCCCTGAGCAACGCCTGCAGATCAGCAACAAGCTGATCATCCGCCTGCAACCGGACGAAGGTATTTCCCTGCGGGTGATGACCAAGGACCAGGGCCTGGACAAGGGCATGCAACTGCGCAGTGGGCCGTTGCAACTGAATTTCTCCGACACCTACCACAGTGCACGGATTCCGGATGCCTACGAGCGTCTACTGCTGGAAGTGATGCACGGCAACCAGAACCTGTTTGTTCGTAAAGACGAGATCGAAGCCGCGTGGAAGTGGTGCGACCAGTTGATCGCTGGCTGGAAAAAGTCGGGCGATGCGCCCAAGCCGTACGCTGCCGGGTCCTGGGGGCCGATGAGCTCTATTGCACTGATCACGCGGGATGGGAGGTCGTGGTATGGCGATATCTGAGTTGAAACTGCCCGAGGGCGTGACGGTACGCGAGTTCCGCACGCCGACGCTGTTGGCCGAAGGCCAGGCCCAGGCGGTCGCGCAGCAGTTGCGCACGGCGATTGCCGCGCGTGGCGTGGCAACCCTGGTGGTCTCCGGCGGGCGCAGTCCGGTGGCGTTTTTCCAGAACCTGGCGAAACAGGACCTGGACTGGAGCAAGGTCGTGATCAGCCTGGCTGACGAGCGCTGGGTTCCGGTCGAGCATGCCGACAGCAATGCCGGGCTGCTCAAGCGCTATCTGCTGCAGGGACCGGCCGCCAAGGCGCGCTTTATCGGTTTGTACAACGCCGCGGCCAATCTGGACGAAGCGGCGCAGCATGCCGATCAGTTCCTGGCCGAATTGCCGGACATCGACGTGCTGGTACTGGGCATGGGCGATGACGGCCATACCGCTTCGCTGTTCCCGGACAGCCCGAACCTGTCGGCTGCGTTGCAGGTGGACGGCAGCCGGCGAGTCTGGCCGATGCTGGCGCCGACCGTGCCCCACCAGCGGCTGAGCATGAGTCGGGCCCTGTTGGCTTCGGCGACCTTTACCGTATTGGCAATTTCCGGTCAGTCGAAACTGACCACCCTGAACGCTGCGTTGGCGGGCGACGACTTCGCCGCCATGCCGGTTCGCGCGTTTCTGCAACCCCCCCTAGAGATTTACTGGTGCCCATGAGCCAAGGATCAGCCGCTATGACAAAAAATGCCCCGACCGTCTCCATGGTAGACAAGGTCGCCCTGATCGATGAGTTGTGCACCCGCGCCAGGATCCTGCCGGTCATTACCATCGCTCGCGAACAGGACGTGCTGCCACTGGCCGATGCCCTGGCCGCCGGCGGTCTGACTGCGCTGGAAGTAACCCTGCGTTCGCAGTTCGGCCTCAAGGCCATCGAGATCCTGCGCGAACAGCGTCCGGAACTGGTGACCGGTGCCGGTACCGTGCTCGATCGGCAGATGCTGGCGGCGGCAGAGGCGGCAGGTTCGCAGTTCATCGTCACCCCGGGCATTACCCGCGATCTGCTCGAGGCGAGTGTCGACAGCCCGATTCCCCTGTTGCCGGGCATCAGCAACGCCTCCGGAATCATGGAGGGTTATGCCCTCGGCTATCGCCGCTTCAAGCTGTTCCCGGCCGAAGTGAGCGGTGGTGTGGCGGCGATCAAGGCGCTCGGTGGTCCGTTTGGCGAAGTGAAATTCTGCCCGACCGGCGGTGTCGGTCCGGGCAATATCAAGAGCTACATGGCGCTGAAAAACGTCATGTGCGTGGGTGGCAGCTGGATGCTCGACCCGGAGTGGATCAAGAACGGCGACTGGAGCCGTATCCAGGAGTGCACCGCCGAGGCGCTGGCCCTGCTGGACTGATTCAGCCTTACCGAATTCGTTGTGTGTTGTACGGCTTTACGGTGCGCTTGGTCGGCGCACCGTTTTTTTTCGCCTGCAGAAAATGTGTTCAGCGACTCAGTTCAGCCAGCGCCTTGATCAACTGGTCAATGTCCTGCACCGAAGTGGTAAACCCGGGCGTGACCCGAATACATGGCCCACAAGCCGAGCCGCTGCGGGTCACGGTGAACAGGTTGTAGTCGTTGAGCAGCCGCTCGACCATCGCTTGCTGGTCTGCGTGGCGGGTGAAGCGCAGCGAGGTGATCGCGCCGTACAAGCGTGGATCGTCCGGGGTGACCACCTCGATCCCGGGCATCCTGCGTGCCTCGCTCACCCACAGGTCGCGCAGATAGTTCAGGCGCGCGCCCTTGGCCGCCGCACCGCCGATTTCCCGATGTTCGGCGAACACCGTCGGCAGGGTCATCAGTGCCGGAATATTCGGTGTGCTGTGGGGCGTGCGCGAGCGTATGTCGCTCAGCGGAAAGTGGCTCTCGCCCATGTCCGGGTCAATGTCCGCCAGGCGTTCGGGAGCGATGTAGGTCACCCCCAGGCTCAGCGGGGCACCGATCCACTTCTGCAGGTTGAAACCGGCAAACATCACGCCCAGTTTCTGCAAGTCGAAGTCGATTTGTCCGAGCGCATGGGCGCCGTCGAGAATCACCTCGATGCCATGCTCGGTGGCCGCCTCGACGATGGCCTGTACCGGCATCACCAGGCCGGTACGGTGGGTGACATGGGTCAACGCCATCAGCTTCAGGCGTGGGTAGCGTTCGAACGCCTCGCGATAGCTCGTCAGCAACGAATCGAAGCTGGCCGGGTGGGCGTGCTCGATACGGATCACCTGCACGCCGCGATAACGTTCCAGCCAGTTCAGTGCACCCTTGACCGTCTCGTATTCCAGATCGCTGTAGAGCACCTGGTCACCCGGTTGCAGCCGGTTGTAGTTGCGGATCAGCGTTTGCAGGGAGGCGGTGGCGTTAGGGCTGAAGGTGATCGATTGATCGCTGAGGCCCATGAGTTCGGCGAGGTCGGCACGAATCTCGACGATGCCGGTCTGGTCGAAATGCTGACGCACATGCACCGAGTTGCTGCGGTTGATGAAGTCGATATTGTGTTGGTAGTGCTCGATTACCCTGCGGCTCATGCGGCCGAAGTAGCCGTTCTCCAGGTTGATCGGACCCGGCTCGACGTCGTAGCGCTGGGCTACGGCTTGCCAGAAGTGCTCGTTGCGGGCGTTGTCTTCATTCCCTGGCATGGCGGGGCCTTTCCTTCTGTCAGTGACGGGGTTTGGGTTTGCCGTGTTTGGCGCGCAGCGGGTCAAGCAGATCGGAGAGTCCGTTGTGGTCGATCTCCTGCATCAACGCCAGCAGACCACCGAGTTCACCGTGAGGGAAGCCTTCGCGGGCGAACCAGTTCAGGTAGGTGCCGGGCAGGTCGGCGAGAATTCGCCCCTTGTATTTGCCGAAGGGCATTTCACGGGTGACCAGCAGTTCGAGTTTCTCAGGATTCATGCGGGGGCTTGCCTCAGGTGTTCACGCAAGGTGGAAAATACCGGCATTCTGCATGCAGGCCAATTGACAGATCATGCAAATAACCGTGATACAGTTTTTTCGTATATTTTTAAGTTATTGAAATTAAAGGTAAAAATTCTATATTTCAGGCTGGCATGGCGAGTGCAATGTTCTACTCAACTTCCACCACCAGAAGGAATTGAGTCATGACCGATGTGAATAAAGAAGCCATTTCGATCCTCAACCACCTGATCGAAGTCAGCAAGGACGGCCAGGAAGGCTTCAAGACCTGTGCCGAGGATATCAAGCATCCCGAACTCAAGGCGCTGTTCGCCAAACGTTCGAGCGAGTGTGCGGCTGCGGCTGCAGAACTGCAGGCCGAAGTGCGTAAGCTCGGTGGCGATCCGGAGACTTCCACCAGTGTCGCCGGCGACCTGCATCGTCGTTGGGTCGATGTGAAGTCGCTGTTTACCGGTAAGGGTGAAGAGGCAGTGCTAAACGAGGCCGAGCGTGGTGAAGACCATGCCAAGAAGGAGTATCGCGAAGCTCTGGAGAAGCTGGCCAAGCACAATATGCTGGGCCTGCGCGATGTGGTCGATCGCCAGTATCAGGGTGTGCTGCGCAACCATGACCAGGTCAAGGCGCTACGCAACATTGCTCGCGCCAGCTGATTGAGTGAGTGAATGAAAAAACGCCGGTTCAGCCGGCGTTTTTTTATGCATGTGTACAACCGCTGTCTGACCTTCAGACGCCGCCGATGGTGATCGGTGGCGGGCTGGTCAGGGTCACGGTCTGCTGTTTGCGGGGCGCAAGGATTTCCGCCTCGCCATCAACTACCAGCTCATCGCGCTGGTTGAACACGCGGGTGGCGATACGCACCCGAAACTTGGGCAGCTTCTCGAGGATTTCCAGGCGTACGGTCAACGTGTCGCCGATCTTCACCGGTTTCTGGAAGCTCATTTGCTGACCCAGGTAAATAGTGCCAGGCCCAGGCAGTTCGCAAGCGACCGCCGCGCTGATCAGCGCGCCGCTGAACATGCCGTGGGCGATGCGTTCCTTGAACATGCTCGCAGCGGCGAACTCGGCATCCAGGTGCACCGGGTTGTGGTCGCCGGACATTGCAGCGAACAGCTGGATGTCGCGCTCTTCCACGGTCTTGCTGTAGGTAGCGGTCTGGCCGACTTCGAGGGTTTCGTAAGGTGTGTTGGTCACCTGGGTCATCTGATACCTGTCCTGTGAAGATACTTTTAAAATCAAGCTATTGATTTTAAACGATAAAAATTATTCGGCATGCACCGGGCGACGATGCGCCAGGGTCTGCTCCAGCCACTGCAGCACGTCGTGGGTCACTTCATCGCGGTTGGTTTCATTGAAGAGTTCATGCCGCGCCTGTGGGTAGACGCTCAATTGCAGGTTCTGGCTACCTGCATTGCGCAATGCGTCGGCAAGATCCTTCAGACGCTTGCCCTCGCTGACCGGATCATGTTCGCCACCGATCACCAGCAACGGCAGGCCGGGGTCTATCTGCGCGAGGTTGCCGGGCTTGCTGATCTGCTGCAGGCCGCCGAGCATGTCGATCCACATCTGGTTGGTACAACGGAAGCCGCAGAGCGGGTCGGCGATGTACTTGTCGACTTCCTCCGGATCGCGGCTGAGCCAGTCGAAGGCCGTACGGTTGGGCTTGAAGGCCTTGTTGAAGGCGCCGAACGACAGCCAGTCGATCAGCGCACTGCGGCCGGTCGGCCCCTGGCGCCAGCGCTCGAATCGGGCGATGGCGCGGGCTGCGCGGTAGAGCGCAACAGGCTGGAAGTTCGAGCCGCTGAGTATTGCGCCCTGCAGGCTGGCACTGTGATGCAGCAGGTAGGCCTGGGCGATGTAGCTGCCCATGCTGTGGCCGAGCAGGATGATGGGCTTTCCAGGGTGCTGTTCGCCGATGTATTGGTCGAGGCTCGCCAGGTCGCTGACCACGGCGCTCCAGCCGTCCTGGTCGGCATAGTGCCCGAGCACCGCATGTTCGGCGCTTTTGCCATGGCCGCGCTGGTCGGGGGCGTACAGCCCGTATCCTGCCGCGCACAACGCCCCGGCCAGGCGGGCATAACGCCCGCTGTGCTCGGCCATGCCATGGGACAGCATGATCACCGCCACGGGCTCACCCTGCGGCAACCAGCGATTGACGTAAAGGCGGCTGTGGTCACTCGCGGTCAGCCAGAAGCTGTCATGGATCATGGCGGTTCCTTTGCACGGGATGAAACGAGGCAGATGAGGCAATGCGCAGTCGCCCCATTGTATAGCGCATCCACGTCGCGGGAGCAGACCAAGCTGCACATTGGCAGCAAGATTCATGATGTTAATGAGTGTGTCCGGCATATTTGCCTGATTCCCCATTGCTGCTACCGTCCGCTGAAGCGCCTTTTTCGTTTCGGCGAAGGCGGCTCCGGATAGGCTCAGGCAAGAGGACAAGAATAATGCAACCTGATTTCTGGAATGATAAACGCCCGGCTGGCGTGCCCCTGGACATTGAGGTGGGGGCCTACAAGTCGGTGGTCGAAGTGTTCGAGCGTTCCTGCAAGAAATTCGCCGATCGCCCAGCTTTCAGCTGCATGGGCGTGACCCTCAGCTACGCCGAACTGGAGCGTTACAGCGCGGCCTTCGCCGGCTACCTGCAAGCCCATACCGACCTGCGCCCCGGCGATCGCATCGCGGTCCAACTGCCCAATGTGCTGCACTATCCGATTGCGGTGTTTGGTGCGATGCGGGCGGGGCTGATCGTGGTCAACACCAACCCGCTTTATACCGTGCGCGAGATGCGCCATCAGTTCAAGGACTCCGGCGCCCGTGCGCTGGTATACCTCAACCTGTTCGGCTCGCGGGTTCAGGAGGTGCTGCCCGATACCGGCATCGAGTTCCTGATCGAAGCGAAGATGGGCGACCTGATGTCGCCGGCCAAGGGTTGGCTGACCAACCTGGTGGTCGACAAGGTGAAGAAGCTGGTGCCGCCTTACCAACTGCCCCGGGCGATCTCGTTCAAGAGTGCCTTGCACCTGGGACGTGGCCGGGACATTCAGCCGTTGCAGGTCAGCCTCGACGATGTCGCGGTACTGCAGTACACCGGTGGTACCACGGGCCTGGCCAAGGGGGCGATGCTGACCCATGGCAACCTGGTGGCGAACATGCAGCAGGCACGAGCCTGCATGTCCCAGATCGGCGCCGATGGTCATCCGTTGCTCAAGGAAGGCCAGGAGGTGATCATCGCGCCGCTGCCGCTGTACCACATCTATGCATTCACCGCGCACTGCATGTGCATGATGGTCACCGGCAACCATAACGTACTGATCGGCAATCCACGGGACATCGACGGCTTCGTCAAGGAGCTGAAAAAGTGGCGTTTTTCCGCGCTGCTGGGGCTCAACACTCTATTTGTTGCGCTGATGGAGCACCCGCAGTTCAAGAGTCTGGATTTTTCCGCCCTCAAACTCACCAATTCCGGTGGCACTGCGTTGGTCAAGGCTACCGCCGATCGCTGGCAGAAAACCACGGGCTGTCGCATCACCGAGGGTTACGGGCTGACCGAAACCTCTCCCGTGGCGTGTACCAACCCCTATGGCGAACTGGGTCGTCTGGGTACGGTCGGCCTTCCGCTGCCGGGTACCGCCTTGAAAATCACCGATGACAATGGCGTCGAGCAGCCGCTGGGGCAGCGTGGCGAATTGTGCATCAAGGGGCCGCAGGTGATGAAGGGCTACTGGCAGCAACCGCAGGCAACGGCTGAGGTGCTCGATGACGAGGGCTGGTTCAAGACCGGCGATATCGCAGTGATCGACACGGATGGTTTTGTCCGCATCGTCGATCGCAAGAAGGACATGATCATCGTCTCCGGTTTCAACGTGTATCCCAATGAAATCGAAGACGTGGTGATGGCTCATCCGAAAGTTGCCAATTGCGCGGTAATCGGCGTCCCGGACGAGCGTTCCGGCGAGGCGGTGAAGCTCTTCGTGGTGGCGCGGGAGGCCGGAGTGAGCGTCGAGGAGCTCAAGGCCTACTGCAAGGAGAACTTCACAGGCTACAAGATACCGAAGCATATCGTGCTGCGAGATTCGCTGCCGATGACGCCGGTGGGCAAGATCCTGCGGCGGGAGTTGCGCGATATCGCCTAAGGGGTTGATTTGCGATGGTCTTGCGGGCCTATTCGCGGGCAAGCCACGCTCCTGCAGTTCGGTATCGTACTTGTGACTTATGTACGACATAGAACTGTAGGAGCAGGGCTTGCCCGCGAAGCATTTACGGCTGAAAACCCTGCTCTAGAGGGGTAAGTCGAGAAATAGATTGTTTGCTCTAAAATGACTGATAGCTATTCTTCAGTCATGTTTATGACTGTAGGGGCCGTGCTTGGCTCTAGTCGACCCTCGGCAAAGCTGCTACTCTCGGCGCGCTTTGTGACTTCTCGGCGTAGGTTAAAGCCAGATCACCCAATAACAAACACAGACAAATAATAATCGCATCAAATGCGGTGCTGAATTCGCGTTGCTGAGGAGTGGGCTTCCATGATCGAAGACTTTTGGAAGGATAAGTACCCAGCTGGGATTGCTGCCGAGATCAATCCAGATGAGTACCCGAATGTTCAGACGGTATTGAAACAGTCTTGCCAACGATTCGCCAGCAAGCCTGCCTTCAGCAACCTCGGCAAGACGCTTACCTATGGTGAGCTGTATGAGTTGTCCGGGGCTTTCGCTGCCTACCTGCAACAGCACACGGACCTGCAGCCGGGCGATCGGATCGCCTTGCAGTTGCCGAATCTGCTGCAATACCCGATTGCCGTGTTCGGTGCCATTCGCGCCGGCCTGATCGTGGTCAACACCAACCCGCTGTACACCGCGCGGGAAATGGAACACCAGTTCAACGATTCCGGCGCCAAGGCGCTGGTGTGCCTGGCGAACATGGCGCATCTGGCCGAGGCGGTGGTACCCAAGACCGGCGTTCGGCATGTCATCGTCACCGAAGTGGCCGACATGTTGCCGCCGCTCAAGCGCCTGCTGATCAACAGTGTCATCAAGTACGTGAAGAAGATGGTGCCGGCCTATCACCTGCCCAAGGCCGTCAGGTTCAACGACGTACTGAGCAAGGGCCTTGGCCAACCCGTCCAGGAAGCCAATCCGGCCAGCGGTGATGTGGCGGTGTTGCAGTACACCGGCGGCACCACCGGCGTGGCCAAGGGTGCGATGCTGACCCACCGCAACCTGGTGGCGAACATGTTGCAGTGCAGAGCGCTGATGGGTTCTGAACTCAAGGAAGGCTGTGAGATCGTCATCACGCCGTTGCCGCTCTACCATATCTATGCCTTCACTTTTCACTGCATGGCGGTGATGCTGCTGGGCAACCACAACATCCTGATCAGCAACCCGCGCGACCTGCCGGCGATGGTCAAGGAACTGTCGAAGTGGAAGTTCAGTGCCTTTGTCGGTCTCAATACCCTGTTTGTTTCGCTGTGCAACAACGAGGCGTTCCGCAAGCTGGACTTCTCCGCGCTCAAGGTTACTCTGTCCGGTGGCATGGCCTTGCAACTGGCGGCATCCGAGCGTTGGAAGGCCGTGACCGGCTGTTCCATCTGCGAAGGTTATGGCATGACCGAAACCAGCCCGGTGGCGTCGGTCAACCCGAGCCAGAATATCCAGCAGGGCACCATTGGTGTCCCGGTGCCATCGACCTTGTGCAAGGTAATCAACGACGAAGGTGTCGAGCTGCCGTTGGGTGAAGTCGGTGAGCTGTGCATCAAGGGCCCGCAGGTGATGAAGGGTTACTGGCAGCGCCAGGATGCCACCGACGAGATCCTCGACAGCGAAGGCTGGTTGAAGACTGGCGATATCGCGATCATCCAGCCGGACGGCTACATGCGGATTGTCGACCGCAAGAAGGACATGATTCTGGTATCGGGCTTCAACGTCTATCCGAACGAACTGGAGGACGTACTGGCGACGTTGCCGGGTGTGCTGCAATGCGCGGCCATCGGTGTGCCGGACGAGAAATCGGGCGAACTGATCAAGATCTTCATCGTCGTCAAACCGGGTGTGACCCTGACCAAGGAGCAGGTGATGGAGCACATGCGGGCCAATGTCACGGGCTACAAGGTGCCTCGGTTCGTCGAGTTCCGCGATGCGCTGCCGACCACCAACGTTGGCAAGATCCTGCGCCGCGAGCTGCGTGATGAAGAGTTGAAGAAGCTCGGCCTGAAGAAGACGGCCTGACGCTTGTGCCGAAAAAACAGAGCCCCGCATTGCGGGGCTCTGTTTTTTCCGGGGCGCTCTGCGGGCGGTTTTTGATGTGGTGGTGAGCGGGCTTTGCCGTTTTAGGGCCGTCTCGCGCCCCAGCGCGGGCAAGCCCGCTCGCCACATAAGCTCTCAAACCACACAGGCCTACAGACAACACACGTCCGTTCAGTAGCCTGGGTTTACTGCTGGAATTGCGCAAAATTCACGCCGGTACCGTTTGGCCGCACATCCTGGAGAAACGCGTCCTTGTCCGCGCTCAGTTCCAGGCTCAGCGTCGGCTTGCGCTTGCCGGCGTTACGCACCTCCAGGCCTTCAAGCTTCTCGCGCAGGAACACCGTTGGCACCTTAAGGTGCAGCAACTGGTCGGTACTGGGCGTGTGCAGCAGCAGATGCACCCATTCGTACTGGCCGATAGCCAAGCGTCCCAGCGGGAGGTCGAACCACCAGATGTTCCGGTTGCGGCTCAGCTCGGTGAAATGGCAGTTGTTCGTACCCAGCACCGCACCGCCCAGTTCCTGGTTCCTGCGGGCAATAGCCTGCTTTTTGTCGAGTTTCATTACTTTCCCACCGTTATCGATCTTCAGCGCCGTAGCCTGAATCTGCCGCCTATTCTCGGGGGTTGCTCGGCAAACATAAAGGTAAACCTGTCTGCGGCGATGAAAGAGCTGACCAGGCTTGTGTGAAAACCCCTCTGAAGGCTTCTGTAAAAAACCTCCTGAAAAAAATGAAACTCCTGGCAACGCCACAAGGTCAATTTTGTGTAGCGATATGGATACCCCGCATTTCCCAACGGAGAAATATCATGAGCAGCACTGGCGATAAGATCAAAGGCACGGCGAACGAAGCGGTCGGTAACATCAAGCAAGCCATCGGCAAGGCCACCGACAATGATCGGCTGCGTGCCGAAGGCAAAGCCCAGGAGCTGAAGGGCGAAGCCCAGAAAGCCAAGGGCAACGTCAAGGAAACCATCAAGAAAGGTATCGATCGGGCCTGAAACACCGACCGATGATCGACCGAGCGGCCATCCCAGGATGGCCGTTCTGCTGTCTCGGCAAGCGGGTATCAAACCCGGAAATTGTTTACCGCTTGCCAACTGCGCTACCGTGAACAGGAAACCCACCCTTGAGTCGCCTGCTGACTGACTCCATGATTGCGGCGAAAGGAGACCCTATGATTTTTCCGGACTTGCGTGGTCTGCCCTTGCACCGTGTATTGATCCGTACGGTCAAGGAGTTCGTCGACGACGAGATGTCGACTTATGCGTCGGCACTGGCCTACCAGATGCTGTTTTCGCTGTTCCCCTTCCTGCTGTTCCTGATTGCCCTGATCGGCTTCCTGCACCTGCCGGACTTCTTCAGCTGGTTGCGCATGCAGTCGGAACTGGTGCTGCCGCCCCAGGCACTGGACCAGGTCAACCCGGTGATCGACCAGTTGCAGCAATCCAAGGGCGGCCTGCTTTCGGTGGGTATCGTCATCGCCCTGTGGACCGCCTCGTCGGGTGTGCGGCTGATGATGAGTGCGATGAACGCCGCTTACGATGTAGCCGAGGGTCGGCCGATCTGGAAACGCCTGCCGTTGTCGATTTTCTATACCGTGGGCATCGCTGGCATGCTGCTCGCGGCCGCCGCGCTGATGGTCCTCGGGCCGCAGGTGATGAGTTGGCTGGCCGGGCAGATCGGTATGGAGGAGTTCGTCGTGACGCTCTGGACCATCCTGCGCTGGCCGGTGATCGTGCTGCTGCTGATGTTCGCCGTGGCGCTGATGTACTACGTGATGCCGGATGTGAAGCAGAAGTTCGTGTTCATCACCCCGGGGTCGGTGCTCGCGGTGGTGGTGTGGATCGTTGCCTCCCTGGGCTTTGGCTACTACGTGAAAACCTTTGCCGACTACAACGCGATGTATGGCAGTATCGGCGCGATCATCGTGTTGCTCCTGTATTTCTATATCTCGGCGGCGGTGCTGCTGCTGGGCGCGGAAATGAATGCGGTGATCGAGCACATGTCGTCCGAAGGCAAGAATCCCGGCGAGAAGGATTTCCACGGGCAGGACGACCGGGCGCCGATCCATGGCCTCGGCCGCGAGCACTCTCTCAAATCGACTACTGACGAAGCCTGATCATGATCCGTGAAATCCTGAAAATGGGTGATGCACGCCTGTTGCGCGTGGCGCCGCCGGTTCCTCCCGAGATGTTCGACAGCCCGGAACTCTGGCAACTGATCGACGACATGTTCCAGACCATGGAGCATGTCGGCGGGGTTGGCCTGGCTGCGCCGCAGATCGGGGTCGACCTGCAACTGGTGATCTTCGGCTTCGAGCGCAGCGAGCGTTATCCAGAAGCCGAGGCGGTGTCGCAGACGATCCTGATCAATCCGCTGATCACCCCCCTGGGGCCGGAACTGGAAGAGGGCTGGGAAGGTTGTCTGTCGGTGCCGGGACTGCGCGGCGCGGTGGAGCGCTACAGGCGTATCCGCTATGAGGGTTTCACGCCCAAGGGCGAGCCGCTGGTGCGGGTCGCCGAAGGGTTTCATGCGCGGGTGGTGCAGCATGAGTGCGATCACCTGATCGGACGTCTGTACCCGTCGCGGATCACCGACTTCAGCAAGTTCGGCTTTACCCAGGTGCTGTTTCCCGATCTCGATCCGACCGCCGACGACTGAACACCTGTCACGCAGCCAACGGCGGCTGATCACTCATTTTTCGCCGCCGAGCTGATGCCCAAGGCAATCAGCGACTTGTTGCGTGAGTAGCGGACCAACCGGTCTGCCAGGGCCTGGGGCAGTCGAGTGGCGTGGCTGAAGCCGAGTTTCTCGTAGAACCCCCTCAGGTCTGGATGGCAGAACAGCCAGGTGGGTCCTGCAACTGTCGCCAGGGCGTTGGCGATCAGTTCCCCGGCCACACCCCGGCCACGCCAGCGCGGTTCGACGAACAGGCCGGTGAGCCAGAAACCTTCCATGACCGCGGTTAAAGACAGACCGGCGATGATCCCGCCATCGCGGGCCACCCACAATTGCCCTTCGCCGCTGGCGCGCATGGAAGAGCCGTGCGCCCGGTAAAACTTGTCGAGCAAGGGACGCAGTGATTGGGGGAGGGGGCTGTAGTCGAGATCGGGCATGGGGCTTGGGAGGGCGGTTGGGGGGCGTGATTATAAAAGTCTTGGCGTTGTTTGGGTTGTAGGCGTATGGGCGGTTATCAGAAAAGCTCCGTGGGTATGGTCCTGGCCTGCGAACACCCTTGCGGGCTGTGGGGGGGCTTCACTGAGCCGATTCGGCCTCCAGCGCCCTGATCACGCTCGGTCGTGCGCCGATTCGGCCTCCAGCGCCCTGATCACGCTCGGTCGTGCGCCGATGCGGGCCATGAAGCGCACCAGCGCCGGCCAGGGCGCCAGGTCGATAGCGAAGAAACGGTTCCAGCGCATTACCGTGAACAGGTACACATCCGCCACGCTGAAGCCGCCCTCCAGCAGATAGTCCTGCCGCGCCAGGGTGCTTTCCAGCAACGCGAAGCGCTGGAACAGCCGCGTGCGGAAGATTGCCTTGACCTCCTCGGGGATCGCCGCGTTGAACAACGGTCCCATCGTTGCGTGCACTTCGCTGCCAAGAAAATTAAGCCACTCTTGCAGACGCACCCGTTGCCAGCTGCCATTGGCCGGAGCCAGTCCGGCCGATGGCTTGAGGTCGGCGAGAAACTGCAGGATGGCCGCGCCCTCGGTCAGCACCTCGCCATTGTCCAGTTGCAGCGCGGCGACATAGCCCTTGGGGTTGATGCTTCGGAAATCGTCGCCGTGCTCGGTGATTTTACTGCGGTTGTCGACCCGAACCCCTTCGAACGGCAAGTCGAGTTCGCGCAGCACGATGTGAGGAGACAGAGAGCAGGTTTCAGGGGCGTAATACAACTTCATGGTCGACGGACTCCAGAGGCAAAAACACAGAACCGAGAGTCTCGTATTCGCATCCAGTTTGCGTAAAATTAATCCTTCAGAAACCTGCCATAAGGACAGCTACTGGAATGATGAACCTGATGCACTGGCGTCTGCTGGTGGCGATCCTCGACAGTGGCACTATCACTCGCGCCGCCGAGCAGGTCGGCATGACTCAGTCGGCCGCCAGCCAGGCCCTGGCCGGGATGGAAGAAACACTCGGCGTGCAGTTGTTCGTCCGCGAGGCGCGCCAGGCGGTGCCGACGGCTGTCGGGTTGCACGTGCTGGAGCAGGCGCGGTTGATGCTCGGTGCGCTGCAGAACATTCGTCAGCGGGTCGACAGCGCCAAGGGCCTGGCACGCGGTACGATCCGGCTGGCGAGTTTCCCCATGGTCCTGAGCACTTTGTTGCCGCCGTTGCTGCAGCGTTTTCGCCAGCGCTATCCCGGTATCGAGGTGATCGCGCTGGAGGTCAGCGATCATGAGGTCGAGGCGATGCTCGCCGGTAACCTGGTGGATGTCGGGGTGGTGCTCAACCCGGAGCCGGGGCGTGCAGCCCGTGAGCTGGGGCGCGATCGCTGGGTGGCGGTGCTGCCTTTGGGACATCATCTGGCGGCTCGTGGCCTTGAGGGACGGGTCAGCCTCGCGGAACTGGTGGCCGAGCCCTTTGTGCTGGCGACCGGCGGCTGTACGGTCAACGCCCGCAGCCTCGCTGCCGAGGCTGGTCTGCAACTTGCGGATGTGCGGGTCGAGGTGCGCGAGTGGAGCAGCGCTTTCGCCCTGGTACGGGAGAACCTTGGTGTGAGCCTGGTGCCGGAGCTGACCTTGCCGCCAGAGCGCAGGGGCCTGCGGGTGCTGCCCCTGGATATCCCCGTCGAGCGTCGGTTTGCCCTGGTGGCTTGTCCCGCGGCCAGCCAGCGCGCGGCAGTGGCGGCGTTGTTCGAGATGCTGGATCAGTCGGCCATATGACTGGCGACCTGCCTGGCCCGGTGGGCGCGTCGTATCGCTGATCCCACCGGTCAGGTAGGGCTGGTGAGGAACGCGCTGGCGGTCTGCTGCTCGACCGGATCAGGGCTGTTCTTTGCGTTCTGTGCGTTGAGTTGTTCCTTGATGCGTTCGGCGATCTGGTTGTTGATCGCCTGCTGCTGTTCGGGTGGCAACTGCTGGAAGCTTGCCTCGGTCAGCCCCTGATCCTTGAGCAACTGGTCGCGCAGGCGTTCGGTCGGCGACTTGTTCATGAAGTCCTTGAATTCTTTCATCGCATCGCTGTCGGTACTGGTGGCGGTGGGCGCGGTGCGGGTGCTCGGTGGTGTGGCGGTGAGGGTGGCTGCAGCGGCCACGTCCGGTACCTTGGCTTGCAGGTGTACGCGGGTCTTGGCGAACGCGGCACTGACGTTGTCGGCCACCTTGTCGGCGGCACTCTGGGTGGTTGCACCCGAGGTGAGGCCGGCCGCAGCCTGGGCGGTTTGGACGAAACCGCTGGACAGCGCGTTGTTGGCGACGGTGGTCGGGTCCAGGTCCGAACGGTAGGTGGGCTGGATCACCGGCGTATGACGGGCATTGACCAACATGGGATAAATACCTGAGTGTTAAAAAGACCTTGAGGTCTGAGCAATTTGTATGCCGGTTGCTACAAAGCCCGATTTGATGCGCTTGGCGCGATACAGACCTGCAGCCTCTGGCCGGAAAGCGGACAATTCTTGCCGCCGGGTTTGCCGCACTGGCATTTTGAACGTTTACTTGCAGCCCTGGGCAATCGCGCGTTCAGTGGTCTGCCGTCGACGCCGTGAAGGATTATTTGGGAGAGTACCGATGACCGATGCGAATTATGTGAATACGCAACTGCTGATCGATGGTGTATGGAGCGATGCGCAGAGCGGCAAGACGATCGATGTGCTGAACCCGGCCACCGGCCTGGTCATCGGCCAGGTTGCCCATGCCGATATCGCCGATCTGGACCGGGCCCTGGCGGCCCTGCAACGCGGCTTTGACGTGTGGCGCTGGGTGCCGGCCAACGAGCGGGCGCAGATCATGCGCAAGGCGGCGCAGTTGGTTCGCGAGCGTGCCGAAGGCATCGCGCAGTTGCTGACTCTGGAGCAGGGCAAGCCGATTGCCGAGTCGCGGGTGGAGGTCAACTCCGCCGCCGATATCATCGAATGGTTCGCCGACGAAGGGCGGCGGGTCTATGGTCGAGTCGTCCCATCGCGCAACGTTGCCGTGCAGCAGACCGTGGTGCGAGAGCCGGTTGGCCCGGTCGCGGCGTTCACCCCGTGGAACTTCCCGGTCAACCAGGTGGTGCGCAAGCTGTGTGCCGCACTGGCCACCGGCTGTTCCTTCCTGGTCAAGGCACCCGAGGAAACCCCTGCGTCGCCAGCCGCCTTGCTGCGGGCGTTTGTCGATGCCGGCGTGCCACCGGGGGTGGTCGGGCTGGTATTCGGCGATCCGGCACAGATTTCCTCCTACCTGATTGCCCACCCGGTGGTGCGCAAGGTCACGTTCACCGGCTCGACTCCGGTGGGCAAGCACCTGGCGGCGCTGGCCGGTCAGCACATGAAGCGGGCGACGATGGAACTGGGCGGGCATGCGCCGGTGATTATCGCCGAGGACGCCGATGTCGAGGCGGCGGTCAAGGCCATGGCCGGCGCCAAGTTCCGCAATGCCGGACAGGTGTGCATTTCGCCGACGCGGTTTCTGGTGCACAACAGCATCCGTGAGGAGTTCACCCGGGAGATGGTTCGTTATGCCGAGTCGCTCAAGGTCGGCAATGGCCTGGACGCCGACACCACCCTCGGCGCGCTGGCCAACGGTCGGCGCCTGAGTGCGATGAGCCAGGTGGTCGAGAGCGCGCTGGCCAGTGGTGCGCGTCTGGAAACCGGTGGCGAACGGATCGGCAACACCGGTAACTTCTTCGCCCCGACCATCCTGTCCGGTGTGCCTCTGGATGCGGATGTGTTCAACAATGAACCGTTCGGTCCGGTTGCCGCCGTACGGGGTTTCGACTCGCTCGACGAGGCCATCGCCGAAGCCAACCGCTTGCCCTATGGCCTGGCCGCCTATGCCTTCACCCGTTCGTTCGCCAACGTGCACCGGCTGACCCAGCGGGTCGAGGCCGGCATGCTGTGGATCAACCAGGCGATGACGCCTTGGGCTGAGATGCCGTTTGGCGGGGTGAAGGATTCCGGCTACGGTTCCGAAGGGGGACCGGAGGCGCTGGAACCGTACCTGGTGGCGAAATCGGTGTACGTCAACTCGCTGTGAGTGGCCGGCCATCCGCAGGGATGGCCGCGATACTTGCCGCCTGCTTGTGAAGCGTCAGCTCCTGACGATTCACGGGCAGGGGCGCGTGACCTGCAAAGTCGGTGCGCGGCTCAACTGCTCTCGCGCACCATCAGTTCGAAACCCATGTCCACCACCGGCTGGGGTACGGCGTTGCCCGCCATCAGGTTCAGCAACTGTTCCGCCGCGCGCTGCCCGATGGCTTCGCGTGGGGTGCGGATGCTGCTCAGGCGCGGGACCATGAAGGCCGATACCGGCAAGTCGTTGAAGCCCAGGACCGCCACCTGCTCCGGTATCTTGATGCCGCAGCGCATCGCTTCGAGCAAGGCGCCCTGTGCCAGGTCGTCATTGCCGAAGAAAATCCCGTCGACCTGCGGGTGGCTGTTCATCATCTGTAGAAACAGTTCACCGCCGAGCCCTACCGATGACGGCCGAGGTGTCAGTAACTCCAGGTCCGGATTGTAGAGGCCAGCCTGTTGCAACGCCTGGCGAAAGCCTTCGCCGCGCAGCAGGGTGCGCTGGTCCAACTGCGCGCCGATGTAGGCCAGGTTGCGTCGGCCCCGGGAAATCAGGTGCTCGGCGGCGGTGGCCCCGGCGCGTTGTTGCGAGAAGCCCACGCAATTCACTCCCGCGCCGGGATCAAGGTCCATCATGTAGACACACGGCACATTGCTCGTTTCGATCATCCGTCGGGCACTTTCCGAACGATCGAAACCGGTCAGCAGCAGGCCACGCGGCTGGTAGGCCAGGTAGTTGCGCAGCAGGTTTTCCTCTTCGTCGCGGGAATAGTGGCAGTTGCCGATCAGCACTTCGAAACCGCGTGGCCGCAGTACCTTGTGAATCGCTTCGAGGGTATCGATGAACAGCAGGTTGGACAGCGACGGCACCAGCACCACCACCGAATGACTCTGGGCCGAAGCCAGGGCCCTGGCCGCTGGGTTGACCACGTAGTTCAATTCTTCGGCCGCCCGTCGGACCTTTTCCACCAGATCCGTGGCCACGCTGCTGATGCCGCGCAGCGCACGGGACGCGGTGATCGGGCTGACACCGGCCAGGCGTGCGACTTCGTTGAGGGTAGGGCGGCCCGTCGTGCGGGGGTTCTTGTCGTTCTTGGTCGAGGTCATCGGACGGCTTGCCAAACAAAATTCGAGGTACTAAGGTAGCGCTGTCTCGATGGGCCTGCAATTGCCTGGGTGCGGTTTGCCTGAACTCGCCTGGTAACGCCTGCAAGCTGTAGCGCGGCACTCGATAAAAACGACAAGAAGACGTCGGCAACGCGTGTTTTGTGCTTTGCTTTTGCTGTATCGGAAGCTCTGACAAAGACAGCGCTGTCTTCGTGCTGAGGTGTTAGATGAGTCAACCCATCACTGCCCTGGTCATCATGGGCGTTTCCGGTTGCGGCAAGTCCAGCGTGGGCGAGGCTATCTGCCGGCTCGGCGCGGCAACCCTGATCGAAGGCGACAGCTTTCACCCTGCGGCGAACATCACCAAGATGAGCGCCGGTATCCCCCTTACCGATGAAGACCGTGCCGGCTGGCTCGACACCCTGTGTGATGAGCTGCGTCGGATCGTGGCGACTGGCGAACATCCGGTGCTGACCTGCTCGGCATTGAAGTTGCGCTATCGCGAACGCCTGCGCCGTGCCGTACCGGGACTGGGCTTCGTATTTCTCGAACTGACCCCGACGGTCGCTGCCGAGCGGGTCAACCACCGTCCTGGGCATTTCATGCCCGGTACCCTGATCGACAGCCAGTTCGCCGCGCTGGAATCACCGCGGGACGAGCCGCTGACCTTGACGCTCGATGCGACCCGCGACGTCGAACAATTGGCCCAATCGGCCAATCGCTGGTGGCAGGCCAACGGCCTGGAACGAAGCGCCTGATATCAGGTCCTGAAAAAAACGACTGGAAAAGATAGCGCTGTCCCCAGGCTATCGTTCACTGACGAATACGATAAGAACAACAACCAGGAGACACCTCATGTTCGGACTGTCCCACAACACCTATCTGCTGCTCGATGCAGTGGTCACCATCATCGGGCTGATCGTGCTGATCACCCGGTTCAAGATCCATCCCTTCATCGCCCTGATCATTTCCTCGGCGTTTCTCGGCCTGACCTCGGGCATGCCGGCGGACAAGATCATCAAGGCGTTCCAGGACGGTTTCGGCGGGGTGCTGGGGTTCGTCGGCATCATCCTGGCGTTGGGGACCATGCTCGGCAAGATGATGTCGGATTCGGGTGGTGCCGATCAGATCGCCCAGACCCTGATCCGTGCCTTCGGCAAGGAGCGGGTGCAGTGGGCAATGATGTTCGCGGCGTTCCTGGTGGGGATTCCGCTGTTCTTCGAAATCGGCTTCGTGCTGCTGATCCCGCTGGTGTTCATCGTTGCCCGGCGAACCGGTGTGTCGCTGATCAAGATCGGTATCCCGTTGCTGGCCGGGCTGTCGGCAGTGCATGGCCTGGTGCCGCCGCATCCGGGACCGCTGCTGGCGATCGGCGTATTCAACGCCGACATCGGCAAGACCATTCTCTACGGATTGATCGTTGCCCTGCCGACCGCGATCATCGCCGGTCCGATCTATGGCACCTTCATTGCGCGCTACATTCCTGGTAATCCTTCGCAGGAACTGGTGGATCAACTGGCTCGGGAGCCTGAGTCTGGCAGCCTGCCCAGCTTCGGCGTGACCCTGGTGACCGTGCTGTTGCCGGTGTTTTTGATGCTGCTCAAGACCTTCGCCGATGTCGTTTTACCGGACGGGCATTTCTTCCGCATCTGGATGGACATGATCGGCCACCCGATCAGTGCCTTGCTGCTGGCCCTGCTGCTGGCGCTGTACACCTTCGGCAAGCGCCAGGGCATGGACTCCAAGCGTATCCTCAAACTGCTGGATGCGAGCCTGGCGCCGACCGCGGCAATCATTCTGATCATCGGTGCCGGGGGCGGCTTCAAGCAGATGCTGGTGACCAGCGGCGTGGGTGATGTGATTGGCCATATCGCGGTGAATGCGCAGATCTCGCCGATCCTGCTGGCGTGGCTGGTGGCGGCGGTGATCCGCGTGGCGACGGGGTCGGCGACGGTGGCGACCATTACCGGTGCCGGGATCGTGATGCCGGTGGTGGACCTGATTCCCGGGGTGAACCGTGAATTGCTGGTGTTGGCGACGGGAGCGGGCTCGCTGATTCTGTCTCACGTCAACGATGCGGGGTTCTGGCTGGTCAAGCAGTACTTCAACATGACCGTGGCCGAGACCTTCAAGACCTGGACCGCGATGGAGACCATCCTGTCGGTGGTGGGGCTGGTGTTTATTCTGTTGCTGTCGCTGGTGGTCTGATTCTTGTAGGCGCCTGCTTGCTGGCGATGAGGGCAGTGGGTCTTGTATCGACCTCACGGACGTCATCGCCAGTAAGCTGGCTGCTGCAAAGAGGCGGATCAGCCCTCGGCGGTTTTCTTCACCAGGCCATCGGCGCGGAACATGCTGCGAATGCCACGTACCGCCTGGCGAATACGGTCCTGGTTCTCGATCAGCGCGAACCGTACATGGTCGTCGCCGTACTCACCAAAGCCCAAGCCCGGTGAGACGCAGACCTTGGCCTCGGCCAGCAGCTTCTTGGCGAACTCCAGTGAGCCCAGGTGTGCATAGGCCTCGGGAATCTTCGCCCAGACATACATCGAGGCCTTGGGGTTCTCGACCATCCAGCCCAGTTCATGCAGACCCTTGACCAGTACATTGCGGCGTTGCCGATACTGTTCGGCGATATCTCGCACGCACTGCTGATCGCCTTCCAGGGCCGCGATGGCCGCCACCTGCAAGGGGGTGAAGGTACCGTAGTCGTGGTAGCTCTTGATCCGTGCCAGGGCGTTGACCAGTTCCGGGTTGCCGACCATGAAGCCGATCCGCCAGCCGGCCATGTTGTAGCTCTTGGACAGGGTGAAGAACTCCACCGCGATATCCTTGGCACCCGGCACCTGCATGATCGACGGGGCTTTCCAACCGTCGTAGACGATATCGGCGTAGGCCAGATCGTGGATCACCAGTACGTCGTACTGCTTGGCCAGGGCAATCACCCGTTCGAAGAAATCCAGCTCGACACACTGTGCGGTCGGATTCGACGGGAAACCGAGGATCATCATCTTCGGCTTGGGGATCGAGCCGCGGATGGCCCGCTCCAGTTCAGCGAAGAAGTCCACGCCTGGCACCAGCGGTACCGAACGCACCTGGGCGCCGGCGATCACTGCACCGTAGATATGAATCGGATAGCTGGGGTTGGGTACCAGGACGGTATCGCCCTGGTCGAGCGTGGCGAGCATCAGGTGCGCCAGACCCTCTTTCGAACCGATGGTGACGATGGCTTCGCTTTCCGGGTCGATTTCGACGTCGTAGCGATCCTTGTACCAGTGGGAAATTGCCCGGCGCAGTCGTGGGATGCCCTTGGAGGTGGAGTAGCCATGGGTATCTTCGCGCTGGGCGACGGTCACCAGTTTCTCGACGATATGCGGCGGCGTCGCACCGTCGGGATTACCCATGCTCAAGTCGATGATGTCTTCGCCACGACGACGGGCGGCCATCTTCAGCTCGGCAGTGATATTGAACACATAGGGGGGGAGTCGATCGATGCGCGCAAAGCGGCGCGGCGAACCTTGGTCTGCCATGGAGGCCTCTGATACGTAAGCGCCCGGAACCGTCCGAGCGACGTTGGCCACTGCGGTGGCCTGCGCCGCAGAAGATAATGGCGCTGATGGCCGTCTGTCCAGAGTCTTTTTTACTTCTATACTGCGACGCGGATTCTTTTCTCTTTCGGAGATTCGTAACCATGGACGACACATCACACTCTGTATTGGCCTCCCCGCGCTTCGAGCACGGTCACTTTCAATTGATCGCCGGCCTGGGCGGACGTTTCACCGCCGATACTTCGTCAGCCATCCCCGATCTGTGGGATGCCTTCGTACCGCATATCGGAAAGGTACCGGGCCAGTTGGGCGATGAAACGTACGGTATCTGCTGTAATCCTGACGGTAAGGGCGGTTTTGAGTACATTGCGGGAGTCGCTATCAGCAAGCTCGACGACCTGCCCGAACTGTATCGCTGGGTTGAGGTACAGCCGCAGCACTATGCGGTGTTCGAGCATCAGGGGTCACTCGATACTCTCAAGCAGACCTTCGAGGCGATCTGGAAGGAGTGGTTGCCCACCTCAGGTCATACGGCTGCCGATGCACCGGAGTTCGAGCGCTACAGTGCCGATTTCAACCCGCAACAGGGCACCGGCAAAGTCGAAGTCTGGCTGCCGATCTGTCGATAAACGACGGGCGCCGTGAGGGCGCCCGCACGACGGTTTTAACTACCGTGACAGCGGATCACCGCCGAGTGGCTGGCATAGCGCCCGGAAATCAGGATCTTGCCATCGGGTTGCAGCTCCAGGTGGGAGAAGTAACTGGTGTCACCGGGGATACGGTTGACGCGACTGATCCCCTTGTCGCCAAACTCACGGTCCACCTCGCCATTGCCCAGATGGCGCATCAGCCAGGTCTGGCTGCCGTTATCGATATGACCCACACTGACGATTCTGCCGTCTTCCTGGATGACGGTTGCCAGGCATATGCCGATGCCAGGGAAGGCGAGCGGACTGCCGGTGTTGAACTCGGGATCGAGCCTGCCTTCCTCGGTGCTGCGAACCAGTAGTGCGACATTGCGTGGGAGGTTCGCTGAACCTGCGGCGACGATTTTCTGGTCTTGTTGCACGGCAACGGCAAACAGCGTCGCGTTGCCTTCGCTGATCGACTCGAACTCCAGATATCCCGCGTTGCCGAAGCTGGCGTCCGGCAGGCCGGTACTGTCGTAACGCATCAGCACAGCCCGGCGGCCGCGACTGCCGGCGACCACCAGCTTGCCGTCCGCCTGCAGTGCAAGCGCCTCGAAGGCGATGTCGGGTTCCTGCGCGGTGACCACGCCACAGGTACCGAAGCCGTGGTCGAGGTGTCCGCTGCGGTCCAGGCGCACAATGACGTCCCTTTCCGGTTCGTCCTTGGCGGTTTTTTTCAGCAGCATGAGGATATGACCGTCCGTCTGCAGGGTGATCCGATGCCCCCGGCCTGTCCAGGGCGCCCGATAGGGCAGTCGGACTTCACCCTGGTCGCCAAAGGCCAGGTCCCGTTCGCCGGTTGTCGTCAGTCGCGTGCAAAAGGCCTGTTCATCGGCGCGGAAGTTGCCCAGTATCACCAGGTTCTGTTCATTATCCAGTGACGCATTGATCAATGTACGGCTCGGTCCTGGAAAGGACGAAGTGAAATGATTGTAATAAAAACCTTCGGCTACGAAGTCGGCCAGCATCATGCTGTTGGACGATGCGTCATGAACGCCGATAAACAGATGCCGTCCCTCTTTTTGTAAGAGTGAAGGGCCGACGAAACCAGGGCCGGCTTCGGAGAAGATCACCATGCCGTCCTGGTACTCACCGAACTCAAGGTCCAGTGTGCCGGGGCGTTGCGAGGTGTCGGGAACGTTGGTTGAAGAAACGGGTGGCGTTGCGTTGGATATCCGGTTTTTCATGTCCATTTATTATTGAATCCTTTCAAAAAATTAATCGAGGAGTCTGCTGTTCTTAAAAAACTGCAGGCTCGGACTTATTTAATGACTGAAAGGAAAGTTTGCCTAGTGTTCAAGTTTTACCATTGATGAGCAACTGATCTCATATATATGGCCACTCTGATCGCCAAGTAGGACGCTATTGGAGTATAGGGGAAGGAATATTCCCTCGAAGCGGCCAATGCACTGTTTTTCAGGCACTTGTCGGTCCATTTGGCTACTCACTCCAGCATCTTTGTCAGCAACCAACTGCCCGCTGGTCCCGGTGGATGCAGGCGCGACCAAAGGGCATCGACCGCCACCGGTCTGGGCCAGCCACGCACTTGCAACTGCACCAGCGAACCACCGGCAAAACGTTCCACCAACCAGCGCGGCAACGGTGCCCAGCCGAAGCCGCGCTGGGCCATTTCCAGTAACATCAGGTAGCTCGATGCCGACCAGATCCGCCCCTGGGCGCGGCTTTCGTAAGGGTTGACGATGGTCGCCAGACGCAACTCACGGTGTTGCTGCAGGTCCGTCTGGTCGATCTTTGCCAGGTTGGCCAGGGGATGTTCGGGGTGGACGAACACGGCGAATTCGGTGCGCTCGTCCACGGTGGCACTGCTCAGGTCCGGCGGGTAGCTGTCCTGCCTTTCGGCGAAGGCCAGTTGAGCCCGGCCCTGCTGCACCAGTTCCACCAGGTCGGCGCATTCGGCGATCAGGCACTCCAGCTCCAGGTCCGGATAACGCTTAGCGAATCCGCTGAGCGCCGCTTCGAAGCGATCGGACTGATAGGTGTCGGAAATCACTACAGTGAGCTTGGCCTCAAGCCCCTGTGCCAACTGGCTGGCGGCCATTTCCAGGCGGTTGTTGGCGGCGAGTATGTCCTCGGCCTTGCGCAGCATCACATGGCCGGCGGCGGTCAAGCCTGGCTTGCGGGTGCTACGGTCGAACAATTCGAAGCCCAGATCGATTTCCAGCCCGGCCACCGCCGCGCTGATGGTCGACTGGCTCTTGCCCAGCTTGCGGGCAGCGGCGGAAAAGGAGCCAAGGGTAGCGGCCTGGACAAAGGCCTGGAGTACTTCGTTGGAGGCCATGAACTATCGTCTCGATCGATGGTAATCGACTTTTAGTATCTGGATTGGTGGCGATAATCACAAGCCTCGACATATCGGGAGAGCCCGCCATGAACATCCGCAAATCCTTTACCGAACGTGTTTTCCAGGCCATCGGCTTCGAGTTTTTCGCGGTGTTGTTGTGCACACCGCTGTTTGCCTGGGTGATGAGTAAACCGCTGCTGGATATGGGGGTGGTCACGGTTGCCAACTGCTTTATCGCCCTGGCTTGGAACGTCGTATTCAACGGCCTGTTCGACCGGCTGCGCGAGCGTCTGGCACTGGCGCACAATGGCTGGACCCGGCTATTGCACGCGGTGCTGTTCGAAGGCGGGTTGATCGTGGTGAGTGTGCCGCTGGTAGCCTGGTGGCTGGAGCTGAGCTTGTTGTCGGCGTTGTTGCTGGATATCGGTGTACTGCTGTTTTTTCTGCCGTATACCTATGTTTATCACTGGAGCTATGACCTGCTGCGTGAGCGGTTGCTGCAGCGGCGAGTGGCCTGAGGATGTCATCCCCGGTGAACCGGCAGATGCCCCTGAAACGGGTAACGGGCTGAAACGACAAACCCCACCCTGGGGTGGGGTTTGTCCGTATCGTCCAGCACCTGCTTCAGAACAGCTTGGTGAACAACCAGTACAGGCTGCCCGACAGCAGGATCGCGGCCGGCAAGGTCAGGACCCAGGCCATCGCCAGGTTACGGATGGTCTTCATCTGCAGGCCGCCGCCGTTGGCGACCATGGTCCCGGCCACACCCGAGGACAGCACGTGGGTGGTCGACACCGGCAGCCCGTACATGTCCGCCGCACCGATGGTCAGCATGGCGACCATTTCCGCCGAGGCACCCTGGGCGTAGGTCAGGTGGCTCTTGCCGATCTTCTCGCCAACGGTCACCACGATCCGTTTCCAGCCGACCATGGTGCCCAGGCCGAGGGCGATGGCCACGGCGATTTTTACCCACAATGGAATGAAGCGTGTGGCGTTGTCGATCTGTTGCTTGAACAGTTGCAGCTTGCCTTGGGTATCGCTGTCGAAGTTGCCGACCTTGTTCTTGTCCATCAGACGAATGGCTTCGGAACTCAGGTACATGTCGTTGCGTACGTTACCCATGGCTTCGGCCGGCACCTTGGCCAGCGAACCATAGCCCTTCACTTCGTCACCGATATGGCCGGTCAGTGCAGCCAGGGCTGGGATCAGTTCCGGGGTTGCCTGCTGTGTACGAATGTACACGGTGAGTACCGGGCGCGGATCGGCCGGGGCCGGTAGCGGAGCGGCCTTGACCAGCGCAGCCTGGGTGACTTCGGCCACGGCGGCGAATTGCAGGGCCTGTTCGGCCGGCATGGTGCGGTTCAGCGCGTAGGCCATTGGCAGGGTTCCGACCAGGATCAGCATGATCAGGCCCATGCCTTTTTGTCCGTCGTTGGAACCGTGGGCAAAGGACACGCCGGTGCAGGTCAGGATCAGCAGACCACGGATCCACAGCGGTGGTGGCTGGTTGCCCTTGGGGGCCTTGTACAGCGCGCGGTTTTTCACGAACAGACGCAGCGCCACCAACAGCAGAGCCGCCATTGCGAAGCCGATGAGGGGGGAGAACAGCAGGGCGTAGCCGATCTTGGTCACTTGGCTCCAGTCCACACCGCTGGTGCCATCGCGACCGTGCATCAGGGCGTTGGCCACGCCGACACCGATGATCGAGCCGATCAGGGTGTGCGACGACGAGGCCGGCAGACCCAGCCACCAGGTACCGAGGTTCCACAGGATAGCGGCGATCAGCAGGGCGAAGATCATCGCAAAGCCCGATGACGAACCCACTTGCAGGATCAGCTCTACCGGCAGCAGAGCGATGATGCCGAAGGCCACCGCGCCGCTGGACAAAAGCACGCCAAGGAAGTTGAAGCAACCGGACCAGACCACGGCGAAATGCGGCGGCAGTGAGTGGGTGTAGATCACGGTGGCCACGGCGTTGGCAGTATCGTGGAAGCCGTTGACGAATTCGAAGCCCAGGGCAATCAGCAAGGCTACGCCCAGGAGCAGAAAGGGTGTCCAGGTGGTGACGACAGTGCCGAACTCGTGCATGTCGTGCAGCAAGCTGTAGGCGGTGAACAATAGACCGATGGCCAGCACTGCAAAGAAAAGGACCGCGGTAAAAACGCGAGGTTTACTTTCCAGCTGTGGCCTGCCGTCGACAGCGGCGGACGAAGCAGTCAATGAAGGAGTAGCCATGCCTGAAATCCTGTTTGGGAACGGATATCGGTCATGATCATTGCAAAATGTTACAGAAAGGCTGCTCCAGATCATTATCCATAGATTTTACTGTGCCGGTGGTCTGACGGGTTCGCCACAAGGTTGACTTGACCCTTCAGTAATCCTGGCGCTTGCGAAAGGCCCAGCGTCCGGCCAGCACGGTAAAGGTCGCCACCAGCGCCACCAGAATCCAGAAACCTTCCGGGTCACCGGCCAGCGGAATGCCGCCGACGTTCATGCCGAAGAAGCCGGCGATGATATTGATCGGCAGCGCCAGCACCGTGACCACGGTCAGGGTGAACAGGGTTCGGTTGGTCTGTTCGTTGACGTTGGCAGCGATTTCTTCCTGCAGCAGCTTGATCCGTTCGCCCAGGGCTTCGAGGTCGCTGAGAATCAACGAGAACTCTTCGGTGGACTTGCGCAGTTCCTTGACGTCTTCCTTCTGCAACCACTGCGGCGGGCGGTTGAGCAACCGCAGTAGCGAACCCGGTTCCAGTGCCAGCAGCCGTTGCAGGCGCACCAGCACCCGGCGCATGGCGCCCAGTTCCGAGCGGTTGTTGCTCAGGCGCAGTGCCAGCAACTGGTCTTCGATCTGGTCGACGCTGAGGGTGGTCTTGCGCACGATCTGCGTCAGCACTTCGCCTTGATCACGCAGCAGATGCACCAGCAGTTCCAGCGGCGAGCGAAAGTGTTCACCGGCCTTGACCGAGGAACGCAGCTTGTCCACCGAATGCAGCGGTTGCAGGCGCGCGCTGATCAGCAGCTTGCTGCGGGCACAGACCCAGAGTGTGGAAACATCCGATGACACCAGGTTACCGAGGTTGAACACCACGTCGTTGACCACTGCCAGCAAGGCGTTGTCGACATGCTCGATGCGGGTCGAGCGCGAACCTTCGTGCAGAGCCTCGAAGAACTCCTCAGGCAACGACAAGTGGGTCTTCATCCAGCGTTCGCAGGCTGCGTGAGCGAGGTTCAGGTGCAGCCAGAGAAACTGCTCGGAATCTTCGGGCTGTTGCAGATAGCGCAGGGCGGTGGCGGAGTCGATTTCCTCCCCGCGTTCGCCTGCGCGAAAGCGAAAACCGTAAAGCAGGCCGAACAGGTCGGGATCGCGGTGACTTTGGTCAAGGCTGTGGTTCATGGAGTCTCGCTGAAATGAAGCGCCCGAAACATTCTTTTACAGGTTCGCTTGAAGGGCATCATCTCAGGGCTTTTTGACGTTTTTGTTACAGTTTGGGATGGAGTCGGCTCCATGAAAAAAGCCGCTCGCAAAATTCTGCCGCCAACTCCCGTGTGTATGTATCGAGATGCTGACCAACGCGATACAGGATAGGTCTCAAGACGGCCAAGGTTATGTCGATGATTGGGGGATCACCACCTGAATAGGACGTTTCCCATGGTCAGCATCACTTCGGTCAGCATCACTCCAAGCCTGTCCACCAGCACCGCTACCAAAGCGGCGAGCAGCGACGACACCACGGCCAGCGGCACCGTCGCTGCTACCGCCACCGATTCCACCAAGGCTGGTGGGACCCAGGCAGCGGCAGGCGGTGGCGCCGCAGGCAGCAGTGACAGTTCCAGCTCGGAATCCGATACCGTCAAGGAACTGCGCAAGCAACTGGCCGAATTGCAGAAGCAGTTGCAGGAACAGGAGCAGCAGTTGCAGAAAGCTCAGGCCAGCAATGACAGCGACGAAGCCAAGGCTACCGCTGTGGCAACTGCCTCAGCCCAGGTGGCGACGATTTCCGCCTCGATCCAGACGATTACCGCAGCCTTGACCCAGGCGCTGCAGGACTCCGGCAGCAGCACTTCGGGCGGTACCGTCAACACCACGGCCTGAGTGCTGGTGTCGCGCTACTGCCGGTAAAAACAGGCAAGCCGCACGTTCCTTGTGGCGCGTGCGGCTTGTGGTTTATGCCGGTCGAATCAATTGTCGCGCTTTTCCTGCAGCACGGCGGCGCTCTTGGCGTCGAGCTTGACCTCCCATTTCACACCGTCGGCAGCCTTGAGTTCGACTTCATAGACATACCCGCCGCTGGCGGCATGGTCCAGCTCGGTGTCGGTGATGGTCGCGCCAGGATACTTGGCCAGGGCCGCCTGGTTGAGTTTGTCGAAGTCGGTGATCGTTCCGGATTTCAGCAGCCCGGGAATATGGTCCGGCCGGACGTCGGCCGAGGCGAAACCGGCGGCGAGGGTCAGGGCGGTGGCGGTCAGCAGGGTTGTGAACGTTTTCATGGGTGATTCCTTGTCTGGACGATTTCAGTGGGATCAGACTAAGTGTTGCAACTTAATTCACCCTTAAATTGAACCCGTGCTTCCTGACTGGCGATTGCGCCGTTTGTGCAATCGCCGTCCAGCCGGCTTGGGCTGGACGGGATGCGCCCCACTCGTTCACTCAGTAGCCGTTGGCCTTGAGGATCTGCGGCACGGTTTGCGGCGCTGCGCGCTTGAAGTACTTGAGCAGTTCGCTGGTGCGGTTGGTGAAGATGCCATCGACGCCGGCGTCCATGACCTTCTTGAAGTCCACCGGCTCGTCGACGGTATAGACATGGACCAGCAGGCCCTTGTCGTGGGTCACTTGGTTCATCCACGGCCTGACCAGGTCCGAGTAGCTCTGGTCGCCGCCATGGGTCAGCTCAGCCGATGGACCGGTGCCGATGGCGCCGTGCTCCTTGGCGAAGTCGATCCACTTGATGAACTCGGCCTTGTCCTTCGGTTCCTGCCTGGCGTAATAGGCAGCCTTGGTCTTCTCGCCGGAGTCGGCGAAGCTGACCGTCGACTTGGGCTCGATGCTGCCTTCACCGACCCACAGCAGGAGGATCTTCGGCGTGTCCGGCATTTCCTTTTGCAGCAGTTCCAGGCTGCTCTTCTCGAAGGTCTGCAGGATCACCTTGCCGGGGCCCTGGCCAACCTGCGGCTGCTCCTTGGAGTAGATCTTTTCCGGGCCGAGCAGGCCGCGTTCCTGCAGCTTGTTTTTCAGGTCATGCTCGATGCCGGGGAACTGCTTGGGCTCCTTGGTCTCGATGTACAGGCCGGGGCGGTGCTTGGGGTTGGCCTGGGCGATGTCGATGATCTGGTCCAGGCTTAGGATCTTCAGGCCGACATAAGATGGCCGTGCGCGCTCGGGATAGGCCTTGTTGAACCAACTGCCAGCGTCCAGGCTTTGCAACTCGGCCCAGGTGAACGCGTTGGCCGGGCTGTCCTTGCGCTCGGGGAACTTGCTGGCGACGTCGGTGGTGCGCGACAGATTGTTGTCGTGCAGGGCGAAGATCACACCGTCCTTGCTGCGCTGCAGGTCCATTTCCAGGTAATCGGCGCCGAGGTCGCGGGCCAGGGTATAGGAGGCTGCGGTGGATTCGGGAGCGTCGTAGGACGCGCCACGGTGGGCGATCACCGCCGGGTACGGAATCCCCGCCCTGGCGGCGAGTTCGGCCGGGGCAGTACTGGCCTGTGCGGTGTCCAGCCCCATGGCCAGCAGCAGGCTCATGAGCAGAGCACTTTTCTTGAAGGTGGTGGCGCTGAAGGCGACAGGCATTTCGAATTCCTTTCGTGGGAAGTGAAGGCCCCTTTTAACAACTGAATGCTTCAAGTGCTATCGCGAAATGGTGTCGAGATCTGGATGTGTCGTTTTTTCGACACAACCCGGGCGGATTTTGCAGTAGGCTTGAGCGATAGTTTCCCCAGCAGAGGGAACGTATTCCTACCTTGTGTGTAAACCATCAACCCATGGGCCTTCAGGCTCTTCAGTGAGGTTTACCATGCGCATCACTTCCGAACTCATCTGTCAGGCCGCCGACCAGCTCAAGGGCTTCGTGGGCCTGAATCGCAAGACCGGCCAGTACATCGTCCGTTTCAGTGAAGATTCCTTCGGCATGGATGTGGCCGACGACGGGATCATTCCAGCCAGCGAATTCGTCTGGCTGCCGGCTGAGCAGGAGGCCATGTGCCTGGCCCGGGAGCGGATCCAACTGCTGCTGGACCAGAACATCGACGAGCGGATCAATATCACCGAGCCGTTGCGGGTCTACATGCGACGGGCGGAGATTCCCCAGATCGCCGCGCTGCGTCAGGTGTTGCCTGGTTGACGTAATCGGCTGCCAGTTGCAGGGCAACGGGGGCGATCACTTGGGGGTGTGATCGCCGACCAGGGCATTCTTCAGGGCAGGGCGCAGATCCATAGGGTTTTCCTCCGGCTTGTCAGTCTCTGCGCTGAACTATAGATCTGCGTTTTCGCAAACAAAATAGATATTCGTTCAAGTGAGCAATGCCGTAGGGCAATGTTCTCCTGAGGGCTGCGGAGTCTGCTCCGGGTCAATGTACCTTGTCGTTGGCAAACATGCTGACCGCCTGTACGGCATTGCTCGCACCGTCGCGGATCTGCAGGATCACCGTGCCAGCCTCGTCCGCCAGCCCGACGCCCTTGGACGCGCGGTCGCGGGTGCTGTTCATGCTTTGAATGGCCTGCTGGGTTTCGTTCTGGATCATGCCGATCATGCTGGAAATTTCGGCGGTCGAGCCGCTGGTGCGCGCTGCGAGCAGGCGGACCTCGTCGGCCACTACGGCGAAACCGCGACCCTGTTCACCAGCCCTGGCGGCTTCGATCGCGGCATTGAGTGCCAGCAGGTTGGTCTGGTCGGCAATGCCGCGAATGGTGTTGACGATGGCGGTAATCTGTTCCGAACGTTCGCCCAGCTTGGCGATCAGCGTGGAAGAACCTTCGATGTTCGAGGCGATCTCGCGCATCTCGGTGGCTGCCTGCTGGATCACCTCCGTGCCTTGCTCGGCGACCTTACGAGTCTCCACCGAGATGTGATAGGCCTTGCTCGCACTCATGGCGTCCTGGGCATGCTTTTCTTCCCGTTGGGTCACATCCGAGGCGAATTTGACCACTTTGCACAACTTGCCGCTGGCGTCGTAGACCGGGTTATAGCTGGCTTCCAGCCAGACGCTTTGGCCACGCTTGGTCAAGCGTTCGAACTGACCGTTGAAGAACTCGCCCTGGTTCAGCCGTCGCCAGAAGTCCTGGTATTCGCTACTGCCGGTGGTCGCCGGGATGCAGAAGGTCCGGTGGTGCTTGCCCTGGATTTCGGCCAGGCTGTAGCCCATCAGGTTGAGGAAGTTCTGGTTGGCGCAGATGACATTGCCATCAGGGGTGAATTCGATGGCGGCCATGGCCCGGTCGATGGCCTGCAGTTTGCTGCTCGCTTCGCTTTCCTGCTGGATCTTGGCGGTGACGTCCATCGCGTACTTGACGACTTTCACAGTCTTGCCGCTTTCATCACGGATCGGGTTGTAGTTGGCTTCCAGCCAGATACTTCGGCCGTCGGCGGCGACCCGTTCGAAGGTGCCGGACTCGAATTGTCCAGCCTTGAGGCGTGACCAGAGCTGACTGTATTCGGCACTGCGGGCATAGTCCGGGGGACAGAACATGCGATGGGGCTGACCAAGCACTTGCTCCTGGCGATAACCCATGGTCTTGAGAAAGTTGTCGTTGGCCCGTAGGACCGTACCGTTGAGGTCGAACTCGATGACGGCCATGGAGCGATCGATAGCGGAGAGTAGGCAGGCCTGTTCGTTGATGGTCTGTTGCAGGTCGTGCAGGTTTTTTTATGGGCGGCAAAAAACATGGTTTCAACTCGGAGAGAGTGGGAAATCAATCCCTTTCGAGGCCCGGCAGACTGCGGTCTGCGAGTGCGCCGGTAGCCAGCGTTCCATAGATGGCAATTTGCCTCGAAATACTTATACAAGATCGTTTTTGTTTGTACAAGATTTTGCCGTGCGGTTCGTCGCCTCAGTCAGTGGGTGTCAGGCTGAAGTGGCCAGGTACTCGCTGGAGTTTTCGTCGGCGGCGCTGTTGACCTTGTTGCGCCCGGTGTTCTTGGCCATGTACAGGGCCTTGTCAGCCTCGTTCAGCCAGGCGCCAGCATCCTTGAAAATCGCGCGGCAGGGGGCCAGGCCGATGCTCAGGGTGACACGAAGATCCGGTATTTCCTCACTGCGGTAATTGCTGAAGACCTGGCGCAGCCGTTCCATGATCTCGCCGGCCTGGGCCAGCGACATGCCCGGCAGGATCACGCAGAACTCGTCCCCGCCATAGCGTCCGGCCAGGTCATGTTCGCGCAGGTTGGCACGCAGGTCGCGGCTCAACTGGCGCAGCACGCTGTCGCCGATCAGGTGGCCATAGCTGTCATTGATGGTCTTGAAGTGGTCGATGTCGATCAGCGCAATTGCCGCCTGGCACTGTGTTTGTCGACATTTGTGAAACTTGACTTGCAGCAGATCCTTCCAGGTACCGTGGTTGAGTAGTCCGGTCAGGCTGTCTGTGCGACTCAAGGCACTCAGGGCGCGTTTGTGGTCGGCGAGCTTGATCGCCACCTTGAAGCTGCCCATGCCAATGACCATGGGATACAGGATCAGCACCGGCAGGCAGGCGTAGATCTGCATCTGGGTCGTCACTCCGTTGAAGGCCGGGGTGAAGATCAGCCAGGAGACGATGATTCCCAACAATTGGGCGACGAAGCCCTTGAGCATCAATCGCGGGCCGCCGGCAGCGACGTTATGCATGGTCATCAAGGAGAGCATCGTGACGGTGACGAGTATGTTGAACTGGATGGTCGCGGCCCAGAAACCACCCATCAGCGAGTCGATCAGGATATTGCGTCGTTCCGTCTGGTAGGGAAAGTCGGAGCGCCGAGCGACCCGGTAGGCGAAATGCGGCCAGATGGCTGCATTGACTATCAGCAGGCCCCAGATCCACATCGGCATCGACAAGGGGGCAAGCGCGGCGATTATGCTGAAGCAGCCGATGCCAACACCTACCATGCGGGGCAAGTAGATGCGTCTGGCAAATGATTGCCCTTTGCCGCGATGGATTTCCATAGGTCTCTGCGTCACTAATTTCTTTATTCTGAACAAAGGCACTGTGTTCGGGACGCAATGGCTGTTCGTCCGATAAACAGGATGAATATTGTCGAGGATTCCGTAAAGAATAATCAGTGTCCTTCCAGGCCATTTCGAGGGTCTGAAGGGAGGCTTCGCAGTTTTCGTCGGTTATTTGACGATTTCGTAGCCGCAAAGGAACAGATCCAGCGCCGACTCTATGACGCGCGTCTGTGTCGGAGCATCCAGCAGCGGTTGGCCAAGGGTAATCTGTGGCCAGAAGGCGAATGCCTTGAGCAGGCAGTGAAGCTGCTGGGTGGCGAATTCGGGGTCGACCGTCTTGAGTTTGCCGTCGGCCTGGGCGTCGCGAATCCACTGTTTGAAACCTTCCTCCTGGTTGGCCAGGCGCGAGACCATATCTTGCGCACGTTCCGGTACATGGATGGTGGCGGCGATTGCCACCCGCGCCAGATCGAGGAAATTGCTATCGTTGAACAGACGCATCTTGCGCATGAGCAATTCCCGCAGTTGTTCCCGCAAGGGCCGCCGTGAGTCATAGGTCATGTCCATCTGCGCGGCACTGCTGGCCCACAGGCGATGGAGGATTTCGGCAAACAGGTCTTCCTTGCTCTGGAAGTGGTTGTACACCGTGCGCTTGGAGACTTCGGCCTTGGCCGCGATCCGATCCATGCTGGTCACCTCGAAACCGTCGGCGCGAAAGGCGGATATGGCCGCCTGGATGATTGCTTCGCGTTTACGGTCGGTGAGGCGCAGGGGGGCGGTCATGGGCAGGCTTCGGCAGGTTAATAAAAGTTACACTCGGCAGTTTACTTGTCGAGTGCTTTGGCGCAAGCTAGAAACTACACTGTGTAGTGTAGTTCTTTTCTGCAACATTATCCGATCAAGGTTTGCCAGCAGCAGCCAGCGATCATTCAGCCCCTGAGCGTGGGAACTCCTCCGGGTTCCTGGGAGTCACCCTGTCATGGCCATTCGTTCGCGCATTGTCGATAAACCTTCGTCCTTGAAAGAGCAGGGCGCCTTTCGCAATCTGGCGCCGACACCCCACGGCGGCCTGGGTAAGACACTGGGCATCTTTTGGCGAATGACCTTCCAGAAACCGCGTAATACCCGGCCGGTGGGCAGCGTGCCGGTCCAGGCTCTGAGCCGTGAGCAACTGCTCGCCGCCGCCGATTTCAGCGTGTTCCGCCTGGGGCATTCGACTCTGCTGCTCAAGCTGCACGGCAAGTTCTGGCTGACCGACCCGGTATTCTCCGAACGTGCGTCACCTGTGCAGTGGGCCGGACCGAAGCGTTTTCATCAACCGCCCATCAGACTGGAAGAATTGCCGCCGATCGAGGCGGTGATTCTTTCCCACAATCATTACGACCATCTGGACCGCAAGGCTGTGCTGGCGCTGGCAGCCAAGACCCAACACTTCCTGGCACCGCTGGGGGTGGGCGACCTGCTGGTCAAATGGGGCGTTGCGCCGCAGAAAGTGCAGCAACTGGACTGGTGGGAGGAAACCTCGGTCGACGGCATTCGCTTTGCTGCCACGCCGTCGCAGCACTTTTCCGGAAGGACGCTGTTCGACAACAACCAGACCTTGTGGGCCTCCTGGGTGATGATCGCTGGTGATGTGCGAATTTTCTTCAGCGGCGACAGCGGTTACTTCGACGGCTTCAAGCAGATCGGTGAACACTATGGACCGTTCGACCTGACCCTGATGGAAACCGGAGCCTATAACGTCGACTGGCCCCATGTGCACATGCAGCCTGAACAGAGCCTGCAGGCGCATCTGGATCTTCAGGGACGATGGCTGTTGCCGATCCACAACGGCACGTTCGATCTGTCGTTCCATGCCTGGTACGAACCCTTCGAGCGCATCATGGCGCTGGCCTGGGAACGCAACGTATCCATCACCACGCCGGCCATTGGGGAAGCCTTCAACCTGATGCAGCCCCATCGTGGCCGCGCCTGGTGGCTGGAAGTGGAGCAGACGGAAAAGATCGATACGCCCATCACTGTTCGCTAGTGACTTGTGCGTATGCCCGGCGTTATCGGTCGCCGGCCCTGCTTGTCGTCGCCTGCCGATCAGACCTGATCTGCCGTTTTGCCTCCCGCCTCACGGGTTTCATTGATTTTTCCGCCGTTCTGAAGCGATTTAGGCTCGCCGCCGCTGCTGCGGGCACTTATTAGTATGGTCGTCGCCGGTGAAATGGATCGCTGGCGTTTGATTTATCAGGACACGATCAATGAGTCGAACCCTTCCCCGGTGTGCCTTGGCGCTCACGGGTGTTGCCTTGCTGAATACTCTTTCCCTGAGCTTACAGGCCAAACCCCTGAGCCGCAGCGGCCTGTCCGAAGCCACTGTGCTGAGCGCAGCCGAAAACAGGGCTTTGTCCGGCATGGTCTATGCGAGTGCCGAGGAGTTGGCTGCGGCGTTGGCTGAGCGGCGTTTCACCTCGTTGGAACTGGTCAGCTATCTCATTTCACGGGCGGTCGATCTGGATTCGTTTGGTCCAGCGCTCAACGCCGTGATCGAATTCAATCCCGACGCACTGGCGATTGCCCGGACGCTGGATGAGGAACGCCAGGCGGGCAAGGTTCGTGGTCCGCTGCATGGCATCCCGGTATTGCTCAAGGACAATATTCACACCGCCGACCAGATGCATACGGCAGCGGGTTCACTGGCCATGATCGAGGCGATGGTGGTCGAGGATGCGTTCATCGTGCAAAGGCTTCGCGAGCAGGGTGCCATTATTCTGGGCAAGACCAACATGAGCGAATGGGCGAACTTTCGCGGTGACGGCTTGCCCGATGGCTGGAGCGGTCGTGGTGGGCAGACGAGGAATCCTCACGCACTGGACGGTGATGTCTGCGGTTCCAGTTCAGGCTCTGCGGTTGCGGTCGCGGCGGGGTATGCGCCCTTGTCCTTGGGGACCGACACATTCGGCTCGGTGCTTTGTCCTGCGTCGAGAAATGGCGTGGTGGGCATGAGACCCACGGTGGGGCTGCTGAGTCGTAATGGAATCATTCCTGCTTCACATGAACTCGATACTGCCGGACCGATTACCCGCATGGTACGTGATAGCGCCTTGCTCCTCAATGTCCTGGCAGTTCTCGACCCGCAGGATCTGGCGACGGCGCAGGTTCCGGTCATCAAGGACTATACGCAAAAATTGAAGGTTGATGCGCTGCAGGGAAAAACCATCGGTTACCCCAGTCGCTTCAAACCGGGCAGCAAGGACCTGGACGAACACCCGCAGTTCTCCCAGGCTCTGGATGCCCTGCGTCGTGGCGGCGCCGAACTGATTGCGGTCGACCTGAAGTCGACTGACTGGAGCGAAAACGATGATGTTCGAATATCACGCCTGTTCGACATGACGATCAAGCGGGTACTGCCTGGCTATTTGGCCCAGCGTCCAGGTTCCCCGGTCGTAACCTTGCAGGATCTGATCGATTACAACGAAAAATACTCGGATGAGGAGGGGCACAATCAGGACCTGCTCAAGCGGGCCAACGCCCTGGTATTTGATGAGGACGAATACCAGAGGCTGTCCGACGAACTGCGCGATGAGGCCCGGCGCAATATGGACCGCTTGCTGGCGGGCCACAGGCTGGATGCGTTATTGGGTGATCCTCATCCCTACGCGGTGCTGGAGTTGGGAACGGCAGTCTTTGCGGGTTATCCGGCCGTTACCGTGCCTTCAGGGATGGACGCCGACGGTTTGCCCACAGCGGTGAGTTTCTTCGGTCCCCGTTGGAGCGACGCCGAACTGCTGGCAATCGCCTATGGCTATGAACAGGGCTCCAGTGCCTTGCAGTCTCCGGACTTCCGATGAATATGAACGGGTGCTTATTCGATCAGTTCGTAATCCAGCCGTTCGATCGGGTCTGGTGTGGTCCCGCGGATATTCATCCCGCGTCCAGGCGCGAAGCCTGGGAAAAATACCAGGCCTTCGGCCTCAAGGCGAAAGGCCAGTGCCAGGCGGGTGACATCTCTGAGCATTGCCCCGGTCTCGAAGCGTTGGATGGCGGCGACCGAGACGCCAGACTCGCGGCTCAGATGCTCTCGACTCCAGCCCAGCATGACCCGGGCCTGCAAACAGTGCAGTGGGGTGAATTGATGCAGAACCATGCGTTCAACGGTGGTACTCATCATGTGACAGGCGGCGTGGCTGGACATGGCGCTCTCCAGAAGTGATCGGCTGATTTTAAAATACTGTGTTTTTGTACAGTTGTTTTCAAGCTGGATCAAAGGCTTTTTCGGCAATCCGACTATCGGTAGCCGGCCTGCACGCCCTAAAGGGGCGAAATCAACCCATCATCAAAACGCGCCAACGGATACGCACACCGCTGAAACAAAAAAGCCCTGACCAAGTCAGGGCTTCCATTACCGCGATCTACTCGTAAAAGAACGAATCAGTCCCAGCTCAACGCACCACCGGTCTGATACTCGATCACACGGGTCTCAAAGAAGTTCTTCTCCTTCTTCAAGTCCATGATCTCGCTCATCCACGGGAACGGGTTGGTTGTCCCTGGATACTCTTCCTTCAGACCAATCTGCGACAGGCGACGGTTGGCGATGAACTTCAGGTAATCCTCCATCATCGCCGCGTTCATGCCCAACACCCCGCGAGGCATGGTGTCACGCGCATATTCGATCTCCAGTTGAGTCCCTTGCAGGATCATCTGGGTGGCTTCTTCCTTCATTTCGGCATCCCACAGGTGCGGGTTCTCGATCTTGATCTGGTTGATCACATCGATACCGAAGTTCAGGTGCATGGATTCGTCGCGCAGGATGTACTGGAACTGCTCGGCCACGCCGGTCATCTTGTTGCGGCGGCCCATGGACAGGATCTGGGTGAAGCCGCAGTAGAAGAAGATGCCTTCCAGCACGCAGTAGTAGGCGATCAGGTTACGCAGCAGTTCCTTGTCGGTTTCGACGGTGCCGGTATTGAACTTCGGATCGGAGATCGAACGGGTGTACTTCAGTCCCCAGGTCGCCTTCTTCGCGACCGATGGAATCTCGTGGTACATGTTGAAGATCTCGCCTTCATCCATGGCCAGCGATTCGATGCAGTACTGATAGGCGTGGGTGTGGATCGCCTCTTCGAAGGCCTGGCGCAGGATGTACTGGCGGCACTCGGGGTTGGTGATCAGGCGGTAGACGGCCAGCACCAGGTTGTTGGCCACCAGGGAGTCGGCGGTGGAGAAGAAGCCCAGGTTGCGCATGACGATGCGACGTTCGTCGTCGGTCAGGCCTTCGGGGTCTTTCCACAGGGCGATGTCGGCGGTCATGTTGACCTCTTGCGGCATCCAGTGGTTGGCGCAGCCGTCGAGGTATTTCTGCCAGGCCCAGTCGTACTTGAAGGGGACGAGCTGGTTGAGGTCGGCGCGGCAGTTGATCATGCGCTTTTCATCGACCGCGACACGGGCCGAGGCGCCTTCGAGTTCAGCCAGGCCTTCGGCGACGTCGAGTGCATCGAGGGCGGCCTTGGCACGGATGATCGCGGCGGAGTCGCTGGCGGTCACGGCACGGGCTTCGAGGGCGGCGGCGCCACCGGCGCTGTCCAGGCGATCGAGGGTGGCTTCGCTGGCCTGGCCGCTCTTGCTCTCTTTCTCGGCTACTTCGCCGTCTTCTTTGTCGAATTCGTCCCAGCTCAGCATGACGTGTCGTCTCCTGCGTGAGGGCCTGGCGCCCGTGTGAAAACACTGATGGTCGGTTTTGCACACGGCACGATGGCCGCGTTGGATAAAGGAATCGTTTCTTGCTCTGGCAGTGCAGGCAAACAACGGAAATTCGTACGGGGCCCTCGAGGGGCGGATGGCGCAGGGGATGACGCCTGTTCCAGCAGCGATGCCAGCGTGAGAACGCTACCCTGCAAGGGAGTGTTGCGAGCCCGTTTTACCCGGCCATTATAAGGGCTTTTTGCGGTCAGTGGTGTGACGGATTCTGCCCTTGCGTATGCTTTTCAGAGCTCGAGTCTGGTTTGCAGGGCTTTGCTGGCAAAAGATTTTTTTGTCCGAAGGGCGTGTTTGCGACGAGTGGTTTGCGGCTGGGGAAGGGGGCTGGTCTGAGCGCTCGGCCCGGAGTCGGTCGTGGTGCCGATCAACCTTTGCGGCAGCCGCAAGAATCACTTCCTGCGGCCGGCGGTTATCAGTTCAGACTGTCAGCCATTGGAACAACCATTGCCCATTACACGATATTCCATGATATGCCGATGACCTTGGGAATCTTCATAAATCATACGGGCCGGTACAACTTCGCACACTTCCGGAGTCGGACTGATTGAAATAACTTTCTGAATGTCCGGGTGCAAGGAGTAAGTATATTCTTCTACCGGCAGGTTCTGGCTGGCTACATCGGTCGCCGCCTCGTCGGCCATGGCGGTCGCACACAGGCTGCTGAGGACTAAAGCGGCAAAAAGTTTCATCGGTTCACCTATTGACGGTCGTGTGGGAGCTCGCGGCCCTTGTGGGACCGCGTGTGAAACTCGGAAAGTTTGAATTCGAATTAACGGCCTTCGTGGGGGCTGTCGCTGGGTTAACTCGTTGCCTTAGTTGGCGAAGTTGATTTTAAGAGTGCGCAAAACATTCATACAGGTCGTCTTTTGATAAAGACTATTGACAAAATCTGTAACAATCGTCAAAAAACGTCTTGCCCCGAGTTATTTTCGATAAGCTGGAAAGCGTCACGGGCAGCGTGCTTGAGCCCTGCTGGCGGTCAATACGAGGTTTTGTAGGGTTTTGTTACTACCATCGTCGAATGGTCCAGCAGCCTCAGCCCGGCTACAACAGGGCCATAAAACAACAACTATGTCACCGAGGTAAGAAAGATGAGTGCGGCTTCCCTGTACCCCGTTCGCCCTGAGGTTCTGGCCAATACGCTGACTGACGAGGCGACCTACAAGGCGATGTACCAGCAGTCGGTCGTCAACCCTGATGGTTTCTGGCGCGAACAGGCCAAGCGTCTCGACTGGATCAAGCCTTTCACCACGGTCAAACAGACGTCCTTCGACGATCATCACGTCGATATCAAATGGTTTGCCGACGGCACCTTGAACGTTTCCTATAACTGCCTGGACCGTCATCTGGCCGAGCGTGGCGACCAGATCGCGATCATCTGGGAAGGTGACGACCCTGCCGACTCGCGCAATATCACCTTTCGCGAGTTGCACGAGCAGGTCTGCAAGTTCGCCAACGCCCTGCGCGGCCAGGATGTTCATCGCGGCGACGTGGTGACCATCTATATGCCGATGATTCCCGAAGCCGTGGTTGCCATGCTGGCGTGTGCCCGGATCGGCGCGATCCACTCGGTGGTGTTCGGTGGTTTCTCGCCCGAGGCGCTGGCTGGGCGGATTATCGATTGCCGTTCGAAAGTGGTGATTACCGCTGACGAGGGTGTTCGCGCTGGCAAGAAAATCCCGCTCAAGGCCAACGTCGACGACGCCCTGACCAACCCGGAAACCAACAGCATCCAGAAAGTCATCGTGTGCAAGCGCACCGGTGGTGAGATCAAGTGGAACCAGCATCGCGACATCTGGTTCGAAGACCTGATGAAAGTAGCCGGCAGCGTTTGTGCACCCAAAGAGATGGGCGCCGAAGAAGCCCTGTTCATTCTTTATACCTCCGGTTCCACCGGCAAGCCCAAGGGCGTGCAGCACACCACGGCGGGTTACCTGTTGTATGCGGCACTGACTCACGAGCGAGTGTTCGACTATCGCCCCGGTGAGGTCTACTGGTGCACTGCCGACGTCGGTTGGGTTACCGGCCACAGTTACATCGTCTACGGACCGCTGGCCAACGGCGCGACCACCGTGCTGTTCGAGGGCGTGCCGAACTATCCGGACATTACCCGGGTGGCGAAGATCGTCGACAAGCACAAGGTCAATATCCTCTACACCGCGCCGACGGCCATCCGCGCCATGATGGCCCAGGGCACTGCGGCAGTCGAAGGGGCCGACGGCAGCAGCCTGCGCCTGCTCGGCTCGGTCGGTGAGCCGATCAACCCGGAAGCCTGGGACTGGTACTACAAGAATGTCGGCAAATCGCGTTGCCCGATCGTCGATACCTGGTGGCAAACCGAGACTGGCGGCAACATGATGAGTCCGCTGCCGGGGGCTCATGCCCTCAAGCCGGGTTCGGCCACCCGTCCGTTCTTCGGTGTGGTGCCGGCGCTGGTGGACAACCTGGGCAACATCATCGAAGGGGCGGCCGAAGGCAACCTGGTGATCCTCGACTCGTGGCCAGGCCAGGCACGTACCCTCTACGGCGACCATGACCGTTTCGTCGACACTTACTTCAAGACCTTCCGTGGCATGTACTTCACCGGCGACGGCGCTCGCCGTGACGAAGATGGCTACTACTGGATCACCGGCCGTGTCGATGACGTGCTCAACGTCTCCGGTCACCGCATGGGCACCGCCGAGATCGAAAGTGCCATGGTCGCCCACCCGAAAGTGGCCGAGGCCGCTGTGGTCGGGGTGCCGCACGATATCAAGGGGCAGGGCATCTATGTCTATGTCACCCTCAACAGTGGTGAGGAGCCCAGTGAAGCGCTGCGTCAGGAGCTGAAGAACTGGGTACGCCGGGAGATTGGTCCGATCGCCTCGCCGGATGTCATCCAGTGGGCACCGGGTCTGCCCAAAACCCGTTCGGGGAAAATCATGCGGCGTATCCTGCGCAAGATCGCCACGGCGGAATATGACGGACTGGGAGATATCTCGACCCTGGCTGACCCTGGAGTGGTGCAGCACCTGATTGATACCCACAAGACCATGACCGCCGCCTGAGGCTGTCTGGTCGTATCGAGCCCCGCCCGGCCTTGCGCCGGGCGGGGTTTTTTTATTCAGGAGGGAGTCGCCCAGCCTTATGGCTGGGCTCCTGAAAAGAGATAAATATCGATTTTGGAGGTGGGATGTTTCTGATTGTTACTCTGATGCGATGAAGTAACCAGAGATGTCACCCGCGGCTCTGAATCGGGGCATAGAGAAACGCTTTTGCGCGCTTTCAGGTGACGATCTCTGTCGAAAAAGGCCTCGCAGCACACTGGACTTGCCGTAATAGAAGGCTTTGCGAATAATAGGCCCGCAATTTGCAGAGTTGATCGGTTACCTTCCTTTTGCCTCTGCATGAATTTCAGGGGCTGTCAATGTGCCGCTTCGACATTCTCGATGCTTCTGTAATTACTTGTCGCATTGAGGAAATATCGACTTCGGGCCTGTCGTTAGAATGCCGATCACTCGCTGGTCGTTGTGCATGGACCGCCGCCTAACCGGCCCCCGCAGGACGCGGCGCCCTGATCCCTGTCCACCCTTCGCATATTGGGCTCGCGCTCACTCTGCCGTTTTTGCCCTTTACCGATGGAGTCCTACGATGAAGAAACTTGTGCTTCTGGGTGCCCTGGCACTGTCCGTGCTGTCGCTGCCTACATTCGCCGATGAAAAACCGCTGAAGATTGGTATCGAGGCGGCCTACCCACCGTTCGCGTCGAAGGCCCCGGATGGCAGCATCGTTGGTTTCGACTACGACATTGGCAACGCCCTGTGCGAAGAGATGAAGGTCAAATGTGTCTGGGTCGAGCAGGAGTTCGATGGCCTGATCCCGGCGCTGAAGGTCCGCAAGATCGACGCGATCCTGTCCTCCATGTCGATCACCGAAGACCGCAAGAAGTCTGTCGACTTCACCAACAAGTACTACAACACCCCGGCTCGTCTGGTCATGAAGGAAGGCTTCGCGGTCAGCGACAGCCTGGTCGAACTCAAGGGCAAGAAGATCGGCGTGCAGCGGGGTTCGATTCACAACCGTTTCGCCGAGGAAGTGCTCAAGCCATTGGGCGCCGAGGTCAAGCCTTACGGTTCGCAGAACGAGATCTATCTGGATCTGGAGGCCGGTCGTCTGGATGGCACCGTGGCTGACGCGACCCTGCTGCAGGACGGTTTCCTGAAAACCGACGCTGGCAAGGGTTTCGGCTTCGTGGGGCCACAATTCACCGACGTCAAATACTTCGGTGACGGCGTAGGGATCGCCGTGCGCAAGGGTGACAAGGCCGACCTGGACAAGATCAACGCCGCTATCGCCGCGATCCGTGCCAACGGTAAATACAAGCAAATCCAGGACAAGTACTTCGATTTCGATATTTACGGCAAGTAAATCTCGCAAGCTCGTCCGAAATGGCGCAAGCACCAGGATCCCTGCGGTTTGCGCCATTTTTTCATCCCAACTTTCGAGGACCTGAATCATGTTGAAAGGCTACGGGGCTGTCATCCTCGATGGCGCTTGGCTGACGCTTCAGCTCGCCTTGTCGTCCATGGCCCTGGCCATTGTTCTGGGTCTGATCGGCGTGGCGCTACGCCTGTCGCCGGTGCGTTGGCTGGCCTGGCTTGGTGATGTGTATGCCACCGTGATCCGCGGCATCCCCGACCTGGTTCTGATCCTGCTGATCTTCTACGGCGGTCAGGATCTGATCAACCGCGTTGCGCCGTTGCTCGGTTATGACGACTACATCGATCTCAATCCGCTGGCGGCCGGTATCGGCACCCTGGGCTTCATTTTTGGCGCCTACCTGTCGGAAACCTTCCGGGGTGCCTTCATGGCAATTCCCAAGGGGCAGGCTGAAGCCGGCATGGCCTATGGGATGAGCAGCCTGCAGGTGTTTTTCCGGGTGCTGGTGCCGCAGATGATCCGCCTGGCAATCCCCGGTTTCACCAACAACTGGTTGGTGCTGACCAAGGCCACCGCACTGATTTCCGTGGTCGGTCTGCAAGACATGATGTTCAAGGCCAAGCAGGCGGCCGATGCCACCCGCGAGCCTTTCACCTTCTTCCTTGCAGTGGCGGCGATGTACCTGGTGATCACCAGTGTTTCGTTGCTGGCATTGCGTCACCTCGAGAAGCGCTACTCGGTAGGCGTCAAGGCGGCTGAGCTATGATCTTCGACTACAACGTCGTCTGGGAAGCCATGCCGCTGTACCTCGGCGGTCTGCTGACCACTCTGAAACTGTTGGCCCTGTCGCTGTTGTTCGGCCTGCTGGCGGCATTGCCGCTGGGCCTGATGCGGGTGTCCAGGCAGCCGCTGGTGAACGGCTCGGCATGGCTCTATACCTATGTGATTCGTGGTACGCCGATGCTGGTGCAACTGTTCCTGATCTATTACGGTCTGGCCCAGTTCGAGGTGGTGCGTGAGAGTGTCCTCTGGCCCTGGCTGTCGAGCGCGACGTTCTGCGCCTGCCTGGCTTTCGCCATCAACACCAGTGCCTACACCGCCGAAATCATCGCCGGCAGCCTCAAGGCCACACCCCATGGCGAGATCGAGGCCGCCAAGGCGATGGGCATGTCGCGTTACAAGATGTACCGGCGCATTCTGCTGCCGTCGGCCCTGCGTCGGGCGCTGCCGCAATACAGCAACGAAGTGATCATGATGTTGCAGACCACCAGCCTGGCCTCCATCGTGACCCTGATCGACATCACCGGAGCCGCCCGTACCGTCAACGCGCAGTATTACCTGCCGTTCGAGGCCTATATCACCGCCGGCGCGTTTTACCTGTGCCTGACCTTCATCCTGGTACGCCTGTTCAAGCTGGCCGAGCGCCGCTGGCTGAGCTACCTGGCTCCACGGAAGCATTGAAATGGAACGTATCGATCATTCCCTGCCCTGGGGCAGCCTGGGCACCGAGCGCCAGTTGTCGGTATTTCGTTTCGGCAGCGGTGAGCGCAAGGCCTATATCCAGTCCAGTCTGCATGCCGACGAGTTGCCGGGCATGCGTACCGCCTGGGAGTTGAAGAAACGCCTGACCGAGCTTGAGGCCCGTGGCGCGCTGAAAGGTGTCGTCGAACTGGTTCCGGTCGCCAACCCGATTGGTCTTGGACAATTGCTGCAAGGCAATCACCAGGGGCGTTTCGAATATGCCAGCGGCAAGAACTTCAACCGCGATTTCGTCGAGCTGAGCGAGCCGGTCGCGGCACGGGTCGAGGGCCGGCTGGGGGATGACCCCCATGCCAACGTGCAACTGATTCGTCAGGCCATGCGCGAGGTGCTGGCTGCGTTGCCGCCGGCCGTCAGTCCGTTGCAGGGTATGCAGCGGATTCTGCTTGGCCACGCCTGCGACGCCGATATCGTCCTGGATCTGCACTGCGACTGCGAAGCGGCGCTGCACCTGTATGCGTTGCCGCAGCACTGGCCACAATGGCGCTCCCTGGCGGCGCACCTGGGTGTTCGGGTGGCTCTGGTGGCAGAGGACTCCGGCGGTACCTCGTTCGACGAGGCCTGTTCGTTGCCCTGGCTGCGGTTGTCCCAGCGCTTCCCGCAGGCCTCGATTCCCCTGGCGGGAATGTCCACCACCATCGAGTTGGGTGGGCAGGCCGATACCGGTCGCGATGCGGCGGTGGCCCATGCCGAAGGCATCCTGGCATTCCTCGCCGAGCAGGGGCTGATCGACGGCGAATGGCCGGCGGCGCTACACGAGGTCTGCGAGGCCATGCCGTTCGAGGGTACCGAGTTGCTCTATGCACCCCATGCCGGGGTGGTCAGCTACTTGTGTCCGGTGGGCAGTTGGGTCGAGCCCGGCGAGCCGCTGTTCGAGGTGATCGATCCCTTGTCCGACCGGGCCAGCACCATCTGTGCCGGCACTGCCGGTGTGTTGTTTGCCGTCGAACGGCTGCGTTACGCCCAACCCGCGATCTGGCTGGCCAAGGTGGCGGGGCGTGAGCCCCTGCGCCACGGGCGCCTGCTCAGCGACTGACCTGACTGTTTTTGTGAGAACCGACCGCATGTACAAGCTTGAAGTCCAAGACCTGCATAAACGCTATGGCAGTCATGAGGTGCTCAAGGGCGTTTCCCTGGCCGCCCAGGCCGGTGATGTGATCAGCATCATCGGCTCCAGTGGCTCCGGCAAGAGTACCTTCCTGCGCTGCATCAACCTGCTGGAGCAGCCGCACGCTGGACGGATCCTGCTCAATAACGAAGAGCTCAAGCTCGTCGCGAACAAGGATGGCGCCATGAGGGCCGCCGATCCCAAGCAGTTGCAGCGCATGCGCTCGCGGCTGTCGATGGTGTTCCAGCATTTCAATCTGTGGTCGCACATGACTGCGCTGGAGAACATTATCGAAGCGCCCGTGCACGTACTGGGTGTATCGAAGAAGGAAGCCCTGGAAAAGGCCGAGCACTATCTGAACAAGGTCGGCGTGGCCCATCGCAAGGACGCCTATCCGGGGCATATGTCCGGTGGTGAGCAGCAGCGCGTGGCGATTGCCCGGGCGCTGGCCATGGAGCCGGAAGTCATGTTGTTCGACGAGCCGACCTCGGCCCTCGACCCGGAGCTGGTCGGCGATGTGCTCAAGGTCATGCAGTCGCTGGCCCAGGAAGGTCGTACCATGGTGGTGGTGACCCACGAAATGGGCTTTGCCCGCGAAGTCTCCAACCAGTTGGTATTCCTGCACAAGGGGGTGGTGGAGGAGCGTGGTAATCCTCGTGAAGTGCTGGTCAATCCGCAATCCGAGCGCCTGCAACAGTTTCTGTCGGGCAGCCTGAAATAGTCGTCGCTTTTTCTGCTGCCGCTGCGCACCAAAATAGGTCATCCTGCGTGCCGTGCGCGACCTGGTCTACTTTGATGAGGTCGCTTTCGGCCTTTAACCCTGTTCTGCTTTCGGATTGCACGCCATGACTGCCCATCGAATTGGTTTCCTGATTTGGCCCAGCACTAAAGCCTTGACGCTGGCGCTGGCCGAGGAGGCCTTGCGTGTTGCTCAGCGGGTGCATCCGGAAGTCGTTTACGAATTGTCGTTCCTGCAGGCGGAAGCGCCGGGTGAAGAGGCCGCTTCGACGGCCTGGCAACTGCCGGGTGAGCCCTGGGCGGGCAAGCTCGAAGGCTGTCAGAAACTGTTCCTTTTGGCCGACGAACCGCCGACGTTGTTGGCACCGGCGCTGGGTAGCGCGCTCAAGCAATTGGTGCGGGCCGGCTGCATGATCGGCGGGTTGTCCGCAGGCGTCTATCCGCTTGCCCAACTGGGCTTGCTCGATGGTTATCGCGCCGCCGTGCACTGGCGCTGGCAAGACGATTTCGCCGAGCGCTTCCCCAAGGTGATCGCCACCAGCCATCTGTTCGACTGGGATCGTGATCGCCTGACGGCCTGTGGTGGGATGTCGGTGCTGGACCTGCTGCTGGCGGTGCTGGCCCGTGATCACGGTGCCGAGCTGGCGGGGGCGGTGTCCGAGGAGTTGGTGGTCGAGCGCATCCGCGAAGGCGGGGAGCGCCAGCGTATTCCGCTGCAGAATCGTCTGGGCTCCAGTCATCCGAAGCTGACCCAGGCGGTGTTGTTGATGGAGGCCAATATCGAGGAGCCACTGACCACTGATGAAATAGCCCAGCATGTCTGTGTTTCCCGGCGGCAACTGGAGCGGATCTTCAAGCAGTATCTCAATCGTGTGCCCAGCCAGTACTACCTTGAGCTGCGTTTGAACAAGGCGCGGCAGATGCTGATGCAGACCAGCAAGTCGATCATTCAGATCGGCCTGTCCTGCGGCTTCTCCTCGGGGCCGCATTTTTCCAGCGCCTACCGCAATTTCTTCGGCGCCACGCCCCGCGAAGACCGCAATCAGCGACGTAGCAGCAGCCCGTTCGAGCTGTCCTCGGTACCTTCCGAGCGCGGTTAGCTCCCCCACGCCAGGCATCGCCATCCGAGTGAGCGGCAGTCTGGCCTTGTCTTTGGATTCACGGCATTTCCCTGAAATTCACCCGGCGATGTTCGTCAGTCGAAAATCTCATCGCCGCCACTCTGCATGAAAAGCCTTTCACCGTTTAAACTGCGCCTTTGCGATGCTATTTGTCGCATTGCCGAAAACCCCGGCAAAAGCCGGTTTGGCGCTATAAGAAGTTGTCGCTTGGCGACAAGGCCAGACCGAGTTCTGTCCTTACAATCCCCCCATCGCTCGCCAGTTTCAGGCAGGCGTTCCTCTTCAGGAGACTCCGATGTCCGTTGAGCAAGCTCCGGTGCAACGCGCCGATTTCGACCAGGTAATGGTTCCCAACTACGCACCTGCGGCCTTTATCCCCGTGCGTGGCGCCGGCTCCCGAGTCTGGGACCAGTCCGGTCGCGAGCTGATCGATTTTGCCGGCGGCATTGCGGTGAACGTCCTGGGGCACGCTCATCCTGCCCTGGTGGGGGCCCTGACCGAGCAGGCCAACAACCTGTGGCATGTGTCCAACGTTTTCACCAACGAGCCGGCTCTGCGCCTGGCCAAGAAACTGGTGGACGCGACCTTTGCCGAGCGCGTGTTCTTCTGCAACTCCGGCGCCGAAGCCAACGAGGCCGCCTTCAAGCTCGCCCGTCGCGTGGCATTTGACCGTTTCGGTGAAGAGAAGTACGAAATCATCGCGGCGCTCAACAGCTTCCATGGCCGCACTCTGTTCACCGTGAACGTCGGTGGCCAGTCGAAATACTCCGATGGCTTCGGTCCGAAGATCACCGGCATCACCCATGTGCCGTACAACGACCTGGCTGCACTGAAGGCTGCGGTTTCGGACAAGACCTGTGCCGTGGTCCTGGAGCCGATCCAGGGCGAGGGCGGTGTGTTGCCGGCCGAGCTGGCCTACCTGCAGGGCGCTCGCGAGCTGTGTGACCAGCACAATGCGCTGCTGGTGTTCGACGAAGTGCAGAGCGGCATGGGCCGTACCGGCAAGTTGTTCGCCTACATGAACTATGGCGTGACCCCGGACATCCTTACCAGCGCCAAGAGCCTGGGTGGTGGCTTCCCGATTGCCGCGATGCTCACCACCGAAGCGCTGGCCAAGCACCTGGTGGTCGGTACCCACGGCACCACCTACGGCGGTAACCCGCTGGCGTGCGCGGTCGGTAATGCGGTGTTCGATGTGATCAATACCCCGGAAGTCATGAACGGTGTCGCAGTCAAGCACGACGCGTTCAAGACCCGCCTGGAGCAGATCGGCGCCAAGTACGGCCTGTTCACTCAGGTACGTGGCATGGGCCTGCTGCTCGGCTGCGTGCTGAGCGACGCCTGGAAAGGCAAGGCCAAGGACGTGTTCAACGCTGCCGAGCAGGAAAACCTGATGATTCTGCAGGCCGGTCCCGACGTGATCCGTTTCGCGCCAAGCCTGGTGGTCGAGGACGCCGACATCCAGGACGGCCTGGATCGTTTCGAGCGTGCAGTGGTCAAGCTGACTCAGGCTTGATCGGCTGACAGCTGTCATGTGCGTCGTCGAGCCTGTTGGCCGACGACGGACAGATTATTTCTGTGCCGGGCATGCCCGGCATTTTTTCCCCTGTGTCGGCGATGTGGTCGACCTGTTTTTAAGGAGTGGCACCATGCTGGTGATGCGCCCCGCGCAAATGGCTGATCTGGACGAGGTACGGCGTCTGGCCGCCGACAGCCCTATTGGTGTCACTTCCCTGCCGGATGACGAGGATCGGCTGCGCGACAAGATCGCTGCCAGCGAAGCGTCGTTTGCCGCCGAAGTCAGTTTCAACGGCGAGGAAAGCTATTTCTTCGTGCTCGAGGACACCGCCACCGGCAAGCTCGCCGGTTGTTCGGCGATCGTCGCCTCGGCCGGTTATTCGGAGCCTTTCTACAGTTTTCGCAACGAGACCTTCGTGCACGCCTCCCGCGAGCTGAAGATCCACAACAAGATCCATGTGCTTTCCCAGTGCCACGACCTGACCGGTAATAGCCTGCTGACCAGCTTCTACGTAGTGCCCGAACTGGTGGGTTCGGCCTGGTCGGAACTCAATTCCCGCGGCCGCCTGTTGTTCGTAGCCAGCCATCCTGAGCGTTTCGCCGACTCGGTGGTGACCGAGATCGTCGGCTACAGCGATGAGCAGGGCGACTCGCCGTTCTGGGATGCCATCGGTCGCAATTTCTTCGACCTGAACTATGCCGAGGCTGAACGCCTCTGTGGCCTCAAGAGCCGGACCTTTCTCGCCGAACTGATGCCGCATTACCCGATCTATGTGCCGCTGCTGCCGGATGCCGCCCAAGAAGCCATGGGTCAGGTGCACCCGCGGGCACAGATCACCTTCGACATTCTGATGCGCGAAGGTTTCGAGACCGATCACTACATCGATATCTTCGACGGTGGCCCGACCCTGCATGCGCGGGTCAGCGGCATTCGTTCGATTGCCCAGAGCCGCGTGGTGCCGGTGAAGGTCGGCGAAACCGGCAATGCCGTGCGCCAATACCTGGTTTCCAACGGCCAACTCCAGGACTATCGCGCGGTCTTGCTGGAACTCGACTATGCACCCGGCAAGCCCGTGACCCTGGACAAGGATGCGGCCGAAGCCCTGGGAGTGGGCGAGGGTGCGAGTGTGCGCCTGGTGGCGGTCTGACGCCGGTATCGAAAGCAGCCTTACAGCGAGTTTCGCGGGAGCCGCCAGGCGGTGCCCGTTTGAGGAGATAGCATGATCGTTCGTCCCGTACGCAGCAGCGATTTACCCGCTCTGATCGACCTGGCCCGCAGCACCGGCACCGGCCTGACCACCTTGCCGGCCAACGAGGCGCGACTGGCCCACCGTGTCGGCTGGGCGGAAAAAACCTTCCGTGGCGAAGCCGGGCGTGGCGATGCGGACTACCTGTTCGTGCTCGAAGACGACAATGGTCGTGTGGTCGGTATCTCGGCGATCGCCGGAGCTGTCGGCCTGCGCGAGCCCTGGTACAACTTCCGGGTCGGCCTGACCGTCAGCGCGTCGCAGGAGCTGAACATCTACCGCGAGATCCCGACGCTGTTCCTGGCCAACGACCTGACCGGCAACTCCGAGCTGTGCTCGCTGTTCCTACATGCCGATTATCGCAGTGGCCTCAATGGCCGCATGCTGGCCAAGGCGCGGATGCTGTTCATCGCCGAGTTCCCGCAACTGTTCGGTCAGAAGATCATTGCCGAGATGCGCGGCATGTCCGACGAAGCTGGCCGCTCGCCGTTCTGGGAAAGCCTGGGGCGGCATTTTTTCAAGATGGAGTTCAGCCAGGCCGACTACCTGACGGGGGTCGGCAACAAGGCGTTCATTGCCGAGCTGATGCCGAAATTCCCGCTGTACACCTGCTTCCTTTCCGAAGGTGCCCGGGCGGTGATCGGCAAGGTGCACACCGATACCGAACCGGCCCTGTCGATGCTCAGGAGCGAAGGTTTCAGCTACCAGGGTTATGTCGACATCTTCGACGCCGGCCCGGCGGTGGAGTGCGAAACCGGCAAGATCCGTGCGGTGCGCGATAGCCAGGCGTTGGTGCTGGCCATCGGTACGCCGGGTGATGACGCCACGCCGTTCCTGATCCACAACCGCCAGTGCGAAAACTGCCGTATCACTGCCGCTCCCGCACGGTTCGCGGCGGGGACGCTGGTGGTCGATCCACTGACCGCCAAGCGTCTTCAGTTGAGTGCCGGTGATCAGGTCCGCGCCGTCCCGTTGTCTGCTTCCCGGGAGTCGAAATAATGAGCACGCTTTATATTGCTGGCGAATGGCACGCGGGTCAGGGGGAGGCCCTCGAGTCGTTGAACCCGGTGACCCAGCAAGTGCTGTGGCGCGGCAACGGCGCCAGTGCGGCGCAGGTCGAGCAGGCTGTGCAGGCGGCCCGCGAGGCTTTTCCGGCCTGGGCGCAGCGTAGCCTGGACGAGCGTATCTCGCTGCTCGAAGCCTTTGCCGCCAGCCTGAAAAGCCATGCCGACGAGCTGGCTCATTGCATCGGTGAGGAGACCGGAAAGCCTCTCTGGGAGTCGGCTACCGAAGTGACCAGCATGGTCAACAAGATCGCTATTTCCATCCAGAGCTACCGCGAGCGTACCGGCGAGAAGAGCGGTCCGCTGGGAGACGCCAGTGCGGTGTTGCGTCACAAGCCACACGGCGTGGTGGCGGTGTTCGGTCCCTACAACTTCCCGGGGCACCTGCCGAATGGGCATATCGTCCCGGCACTGCTGGCCGGTAACAGCGTGCTGTTCAAACCCAGCGAGCTGACGCCCAAAGTCGCCGAGCTGACCGTCAAGTGCTGGATCGAGGCCGGGCTGCCGTCCGGCGTGCTGAGCCTGCTGCAGGGCGCGCGGGAAACCGGTATCGCCCTGGCGGGCAACCCGGCGATCGATGGCCTGTTCTTCACAGGTTCGAGCCGCACCGGCAATCACCTGCATCAGCAGTTCGCCGGTCGCCCGGAGAAGATTCTCGCCCTGGAAATGGGCGGTAACAATCCATTGGTGGTGGACCAGGTCGCAGACCTGGACGCGGCCGTCTACACCATCATCCAGTCGGCCTTCATTTCGGCTGGCCAGCGCTGCACCTGTGCCCGTCGCCTGCTGGTGCCGGAGGGGGCCTGGGGCGATCGACTGCTGGAGCGGTTGGTCGAGATCAGTGCGAACATTGCGGTCGGCGCATTCGACCAGCAGCCGGCGCCATTCATGGGTTCGGTGATTTCCCTGGCGGCGGCGCAGGCGTTGATGCAAGCCCAGGCGAACCTGCTGGGGCGCGGTGCCGTGGCGCTGTTGCCGATGACCCAGCCCCAGGCCACCGCCGCCTTGCTGACTCCGGGGATCATCGACGTAACGGCAGTGAGCGGACGTCCGGACGAAGAGTTCTTCGGACCGTTGCTCCAGGTGATTCGTTATGCCGGTTTCGACGCTGCGATCGCCGAGGCGAACAACACTCAATATGGCTTGGCCGCTGGCCTGTTGTCCGACTCCGAAGCGCGTTATCGGCAGTTCTGGCTGCAGAGCCGGGCCGGTATCGTCAACTGGAACAAACAGCTGACCGGCGCCGCGAGCAGTGCGCCGTTCGGCGGGGTAGGGGCTTCGGGTAACCATCGCGCCAGTGCCTATTACGCGGCAGACTATTGCGCCTACCCGGTGGCTTCGTTGGAGACGCCTAGCCTGGTGGTGCCGGCGAGCCTGACGCCGGGTGTGAAACTTTAAAACCTGATGCCTATAACAATAGATTTTCCTGGAACCTCGCCGATGAAATCCTTTGAAGTCAATTTTGACGGTCTTGTAGGCCCGACCCACAACTACGGCGGTCTGTCCTACGGCAATGTCGCCTCGCAGAGCAACAGTCAGCAGGCTTCCAATCCCCGGGAAGCGGCGCTGCAAGGCTTGGCGAAGATGAAGGCATTGATGGAAATGGGCTTCGTCCAGGGCGTATTCGCCCCCCAGGAGCGTCCGGACGTGGCTGCCCTGCGCCGGCTCGGCTTTGTCGGCAGTGATGCCCAGGTGATCGAGCAGGCTGCGAAACAGGCAATGCCGCTGCTGGTCGCCAGTTGTTCGGCATCGAGCATGTGGGTCGCCAATGCCGGTACTGTCAGCCCGAGCGCGGACACCGACGATGGCCGTGTGCACTTCACGGCGGCCAACCTGAACTGCAAGTACCACCGCAGTATCGAGCACCCGACCACCAGCCGTGTGCTCGGGGCGATGTTCGCCGATGACCAGTACTTCGCCCACCACGCAGCCTTGCCTGCCGTCGCCCAGTTTGGCGACGAGGGCGCGGCCAACCATACGCGTTTCTGTCATGAGTATGGGGCTGCTGGCGTCGAGTTCTTCGTGTTCGGCCGCAGTGCGTTCGACACCCGCTATCCGGCGCCACAGAAATACCCGGCACGCCAGACCCTCGAAGCCTCGCAGGCGGTTGCCCGTCTGCACGGCCTGAGTGACGACGGCGTGGTCTATGCCCAGCAGAATCCTGCGGTGATCGACCAGGGCGTCTTCCACAACGATGTGATTGCGGTGGGCAACGGCGAGGTGCTGTTCTATCACGAGGATGCGTTCCTCGACACCGAGCGGGTCCTGGCCGAGCTGCGCGACAAGCTGGCCCGGCGCGGCGGCAACTTCCAGGCGATCTGTGTGCCACGCGCCCAGGTGACGGTGGACGATGCGGTGCGTTCCTACCTCTTCAACAGCCAACTGCTCAGCCGTGAAGATGGCAGCATGCTGCTGATCGTACCGGAGGAGTGCCGCAAGAACGAGCGCGTCTGGCAGTATCTGCAGAGCCTGACCGCTCGCGGCGGGAAAGTTCGTGAGGTGAAAGTCTTCGACCTCAAGCAAAGCATGCAGAATGGTGGTGGTCCGGCGTGCCTGCGTCTGCGTGTGGCATTGAATGAATCCGAGCTGGCGGCGGTCAACCCAGGGGTTATCATGACCGTGCCGTTGTACGACACGCTGACCCAATGGGTCCAAAGGCACTACCGCGATGCCCTGCGCGAAAGCGATTTGGCCGACCCGCAGTTGCTGCTCGAGTGCCGGACGGCGTTGGATGAACTGACGCAGATCCTTAAACTGGGTTCGGTTTATCCATTCCAGATCAATTGAAAGCGTCAGCCCGGTCTTTTCCTGACGGTCGGGCGTGCGATTTTTCCCCAGATGAGAGCACGAACATGAGCGATTCCCCCCTGCAACTGATTCTCGAAGACACCGATGGCACTCAACTGCAAACTTCCTGCACGCGTTTTGCCGTGATCTGGCAGGGCAAGGAAGTGTGGATCCAGCAGGATGGTCGTGGCCAGTTGCTGATCGGCGTCGATGTCGAGGAAGACGATGCCGAGTATGCCAACCTGCTGCTACGGCCATTGGCGACTAACCTTGTCAGTCTGCAACTGGAAATGGAGCCGGCCGACGTTGGCGACGACGATCATGTGCACGGCCCGGACTGCAATCACGATCACTGATCAAGGAATACCGCGCTATGCTCGCCCTCGGCAAACTGCTTGAACTGACCCTCGCCGGTCGTGAACCGGCGGAGAAGACTCAACTGACGGTCGAAGGCGTGCGGATGCGCTGGCTGAGTGAGGGTGCGCTGGAAGTGCGGCCTCCTCAGGCGCGGGACAACGGGCTGGACCTGTTGCTTTCCGCCGGTATCCACGGCAACGAGACAGCGCCGATCGAACTGCTCGATCGCCTGTTGCATGACATCGCGCGCGGCGACCTCAAGCCGCGGGCACGTATTCTGTTCCTGTTCGGCAACCCCGAGGCGATGCGTCGCGGCGAGCGTTACATCGAGCAGGACATCAATCGGCTGTTCAACGGTCGCCATGAGCAAAGCAGCGGCAACGAGGCCTTGCGCGCCTGCGAGCTGGAGCGTTTGGCCGCAAGTTTCTTCAGTGTGGCCGATCGCAGTCGCCTGCACTATGACCTGCATACGGCGATTCGCGGTTCGAAGATCGAGCAGTTCGCGCTTTATCCCTACAAGGAAGGGCGCACCCACTCGCGGCACGAACTGGCGCGCTTGCAGGCAGCCGGGATTACGGCGGTGCTGTTGCAGAACAAGCCTTCCATCGTTTTCAGCAGCTACACCTACGACAAGCTCGGGGCGGAGGCTTTCACTCTCGAATTGGGCAAGGCCCGACCCTTCGGGCAGAATCAGTGCGTGGATGTGTCACGTCTCGAATTGCGCCTCAAACAGTTGATCGAAGGGAGTGAGCCGGTGACCGAGCAGGGGCTCGAGGGCTTGCAACTGTTCAGCGTCGCACGGGAAGTCATCAAGCACAGCGATGCGTTCCTGCTGCACCTGCCGGCGGATATCGAGAATTTTTCACCGCTGCCCAAAGGCTATCTGCTGGCCGAGGATCTCGCGAGCAGCCGCTGGGTGGTGGAAGAGGACGATGCGCGGATCATCTTCCCCAACCCGAAAGTGAAAAACGGCCTTCGGGCGGGGATTCTGGTGGTGCCGTCCGGTAGCGAACAACTGGCCTGACCCTGGCGGGGCAGGCCGTGGCGACCTCAGACTGCGAGTTTCTGCGGAACGGGACGTGGCAGGGCACGTAGCTTGTTCAGGGTGTCGGCGCAGGTTTTCGCTGCCTCTTGACCCTTGTGCACGAAGTGGTCGAAGAAGAATTTCTGATGCTCTTCACCCGCGTGGAAATGGTGTGGGGTCAGGACCACCGAAAACACCGGAATCTCGGTGTCCAGTTGCACCTGCATCAGGCCATCGATCACCGCCGTGGCGACGAAGTCGTGACGATAGATCCCGCCGTCGACCACCAGACCGGCAGCGACAACGCCGGCATAACGACCGGACTTGGCCAGCAGCTTGGCATGCAGGGGGATTTCGAAGGCGCCGCCGACTTCGAAGAAGTCGATATCGCTTTCCTGATAGCCCAATTTGGCGATTTCACTGACAAACCCATGACGAGCCTGATCGACAATGTCCTTGTGCCAGCAGGCCTGGATGAAAGCAATACGCTGGTTGTGGTGGATAGCGGTAGGTTGCATCTGTTCTGACTCCTGTTTGTATGAAAAACAGGGCGTTATGAATCGAATGGGATTAAGGGTACGTCCAGGTCGGCATGCGTAGCTTTACAGGCAACCACATGGTAATCCCCTGGGATCGGCCCTTGGGTGTCAATCCCGTTCTCTCTTCATCCGGACTATGACCGTCGGCCCCGGAATCACACCGGGTCTGCTGTCCTTGACGAAGTGGTCGATCGATACCGTCCGTTTCATCAAGCGCTCGCGGGCTAAACGCGTTGCGCGTCATTACCGCCGGTGGGGAATTGCACCCCGCCCTGAGAACGTTGCCACCAGTCTTCTGGCAGCGGGTTTTTTTACCATATATTTCCAAGGTCTGCACCGGCGACATTTCGATAATAACGATCGAGTGTTTTTTGCCTGCTCCAACATTGATTGACATGGCGCTTGATTATCGTTGCCGATGACCGCAGTAATGACATTCGAATGTTTGTTCTCGACATCACTATTCCCTGACGAGGCTTGCTTCATGACGGTTATCGATCTTCGCAGCGACACGGTTACCCAGCCCAGCGATGGGATGCGCGCCGCCATGGCGAATGCGCCCCTGGGCGATGATGTGTATGGCGAGGACCCGACGGTCAACCGACTGCAAAGCGAGCTGGCCGGCAGGCTGGGTTTCGCTTGCGGGTTGTTCGTGCCCTCCGGGACCATGAGCAATCTGCTCGGTCTGATGGCTCACTGCGCCCGGGGCGACGAGTACATCGTCGGCCAGCAATGCCATACCTATAAATACGAAGGCGGTGGTGCGGCGGTACTGGGTTCGATCCAGCCGCAGCCGCTGGAGGTCCAGGCAGATGGTTCGCTGGATCTTGAGCAGGTCCGGGCAGCGATCAAACCCGATGATTTCCACTTTGCCCGGACCCGCCTGCTGGCATTGGAGAACACCATGCAGGGTAAGGTCCTGCCGTTGGAGTACCTTGAGGCGGCCCGCCGTCTGACGCGCGAGCAGGGCCTGGCGCTGCATCTGGATGGCGCCCGTCTGTATAACGCGGCGGTCAAGCTCGGAGTTGACGCCCGGCAGATCACCGGGCATTTCGATTCGGTGTCGGTTTGCCTGTCCAAGGGCCTGGGGGCGCCAGTCGGCTCGGTGCTGTGCGGTAGCGAAGAATTGATCGGCAGTGCGCGGCGGCTGCGCAAGATGCTTGGTGGCGGCATGCGTCAGGCCGGACTGCTGGCGGCGGCGGGACTCTATGCCCTCGATCATCAGGTCGAGCGCCTGGCTGACGATCATGCCCATGCGCTGCACCTGGCGGATGGGTTGCGCGATGCCGGCTATCGCATCGAGCCGGTGCAGACCAACATGGTCTACGCCGATCTGGGGGAGCGAGCCGAAGCGCTCAAGGTCTTTGCCGCCGAGCGTGGTGTGCGCCTGAGTGCTGCGCCACGCTTGCGGATGGTGACGCACATGGACGTCAGCCGTACACAAATCGAGCAGGTGGTTTCGGTATTCGCCGAATTTAATCGCCAATGAGCCTGCAGGCCGTCCAATTGACGGTTTCTATCGTATAAACACACTGTACCCAGGGCTCAGGGCCGATATAATGCGGCCCTTTGCAAGTCGCAAATCCATTCAGACGTGATGCACTTGCCTCCGGCTGCAGACTCCGTGGAAGAACCTATGAAAAGCGCAGAAATCCGTGAAGCCTTCCTTCGCTTCTTCGAAGAGCAAGGCCACACCCGTGTTGCCTCCAGCTCTTTGATTCCGGGCAACGACCCGACCCTGTTGTTCACCAACGCAGGGATGAACCAGTTCAAGGACTGTTTCCTGGGGCAGGAAAAACGCGCCTATACCCGTGCCGTCAGCAGCCAGAAGTGCGTTCGCGCCGGCGGCAAGCACAACGACCTGGAAAACGTCGGTTATACCGCTCGTCACCATACGTTCTTCGAAATGCTGGGCAACTTCAGCTTCGGCGACTATTTCAAGCGCGACGCGATCACCTTTGCCTGGACTTTCCTGACCTCTGAAAAGTGGCTGAATCTGCCCAAGGAAAAGCTCTGGGTCACGGTCTACGCCAGTGATGACGAAGCCTACGATATCTGGACCAAGGAAGTCGGTGTCCCCGCCGAACGCATGGTCCGTATCGGTGACAACAAGGGCGCGCCGTACGCTTCCGACAACTTCTGGACCATGGGCGATACCGGCCCGTGCGGCCCTTGCACCGAGATCTTCTACGATCATGGCGCCGACATCTGGGGTGGCCCGCCCGGCTCGCCGGAAGAGGACGGCGACCGTTATATCGAGATCTGGAACAATGTGTTCATGCAGTTCAACCGCACCGCCGACGGCGTCCTGCACCCGCTGCCTGCCCCTTCGGTGGATACCGGCATGGGCCTGGAGCGGATCAGTGCCGTGCTGCAGCACGTTCACTCCAACTATGAGATCGACCTGTTCCAGAGCCTGCTCAGTGCTTCGGCCCAGGCCATCGGTTGCGATAACGACAACCAGGCTTCGCTGAAAGTGGTGGCCGACCACATCCGTTCCTGCGGCTTCCTGATCGCTGACGGCGTACTGCCGTCCAACGAAGGTCGCGGTTATGTACTGCGTCGGATCATTCGTCGTGCCTGCCGCCATGGCAACAAGCTGGGCGCCAAGGGCAGCTTCTTCTACCAGATCGTCGCCGCGCTGGTGGCCGAGATGGGCGAAGCCTTCCCTGAGCTGAAATCCCAGCAGGCGCATATCGAGCGCGTGCTCAAGGCGGAAGAAGAGCAGTTCGCCAAGACCCTGGAGCAGGGCCTGAAAATCCTTGAGCAGGACCTGGCCGAGCTCAAGGGCAGCATCGTTCCCGGTGACGTGGTGTTCAAGCTGTATGACACCTACGGTTTCCCGATGGACCTGACCGGCGATATCGCCCGCGAGCGTAATCTGACCCTCGACGAGGCCGGTTTCGAGCGCGAGATGCAAGCCCAGCGCGAGCGTGCGCGTTCCGCCAGCGCCTTCGGCATGGACTACAACAGCCTGGTCAAGGTCGACGTGGCAACCGAGTTCACCGGCTACAGCGCCACTGCTGGTTCGGCGAAAGTGGTCGCGCTCTATAAAGAAGGACAGTCGGTCGACGTCTTGAATGAAGGCGAGGAGGGCGTTGTGGTCCTGGACCAGACGCCGTTCTACGCAGAGTCGGGTGGGCAGGTGGGTGATTGCGGTTACCTCAAGGCGGCTGCCGGTCGCTTCGATGTACGCGATACCACCAAGACCGGCGGAGCGTTCCTGCACCACGGCGTGTTGGCTCAGGGCAGCCTGCTGGTGGGGGCCCAGATCGAGGCTCAGGTTGCTGCCGAGGTGCGTCATGCCACGTCGTTGAACCATTCGGCGACTCACCTGCTGCACGCCGCGCTACGCCAGGTATTGGGCGAGCACGTACAACAGAAAGGTTCGCTGGTCGATAGCCAGCGCCTGCGCTTCGATTTCAGTCACTTCGAAGCCATCAAGCCGGAACAGATCAAGGCCCTGGAAGATATCGTCAACGCCGAAATTCGCAAGAACTCGGCGGTGGAAACCGAAGAGACCGACATCGACACCGCCAAGAAGAAAGGCGCGATGGCTCTGTTCGGGGAGAAATACGGGGACACCGTTCGCGTGCTGAGTATGGGCGGGGACTTCTCTGTCGAGTTGTGCGGTGGTATTCATGCTAACCGGACCGGCGACATCAGCCTGCTGAAGATCATCAGTGAGGGTGGTGTGGCCTCGGGTGTGCGGCGTATCGAGGCCGTGACCGGTGCTGCGGCGTTGGCCTATCTGAACGCCGCCGAAGAGCAACTCAAGGAAGCCGCGAACCTGATCAAGGGCAATCGCGACAACCTGATCGACAAGCTGTCGGCTGTGCTGGAGCGCAATCGCCTGCTGGAAAAACAACTCGAGCAATTGCAGGCGAAGGCCGCGAGCGCTGCGGGTGACGACCTGTCGGCCCAGGCCCAGGACGTCAAGGGTGTGAAAGTGCTGACCGCACGCCTGGACGGTCAGGATGGCAAGGCCCTGCTGGCGCTGGTCGATCAACTGAAAAACAAACTCGGTCGCGCAGTGATCCTGCTCGGCAGTGTCCATGAGGAAAAGGTCGTGCTGGTTGCTGGCGTGACCAAGGACCTGACCGGCCAACTCAAAGCCGGTGATCTGATGAAACAAGCCGCTGCTGCGGTGGGTGGCAAGGGCGGTGGTCGTCCTGACATGGCTCAGGGTGGTGGTACCGACGCCTCGGCGCTGGATGCCGCACTGGCCCTGACCACGCCATTCGTCGAGCAAGGCGTTTAAGGCTTCGCGTCAATGCCTATCGTCTAGTGATAGGCAGCGAGGCTGTGGTTTGAATGATTATTGGGCGCCCCTTTACGGGCTGAGGCGGCTTAGAAATGGCTTTGATCGTACAGAAATTTGGAGGTACCTCAGTCGGCACCGTCGAGAGAATCGAGCAGGTCGCCGACAAGGTTAAGAAATTCCGCGAAGCGGGCGACGACCTGGTGGTGGTGCTGTCTGCCATGAGCGGCGAAACCAATCGCCTGATCGATCTGGCCAAGCAAGTCAGTGGCGAGAATCAGCCGGTTCCCCGTGAACTGGATGTGATCGTGTCCACGGGTGAGCAGGTGACCATCGCGTTGCTGGCCATGGCGCTGATCAAGCGTGGTGTGCCTGCCGTGTCGTACACCGGTAACCAGGTGCGGATTCTGACGGACAGCGCTCACAATAAAGCGCGGATCCTGCAGATTGACGATCAGAAAATTCGTGGTGATCTGAAGGAAGGTCGTGTTGTAGTCGTCGCCGGTTTCCAAGGTGTCGACGAGGACGGCAATATCACCACCCTCGGTCGTGGCGGTTCCGACACCACCGGTGTAGCGCTGGCGGCGGCCCTGAAAGCCGATGAGTGCCAGATCTATACCGATGTCGATGGTGTCTACACCACCGATCCGCGTGTCGTTGCGTCGGCTCAGCGCCTGGACAAGATCACTTTTGAAGAAATGCTGGAAATGGCCAGCCTCGGCTCCAAGGTCCTGCAGATCCGTGCAGTCGAGTTCGCCGGCAAGTACAACGTTCCGCTGCGCGTTCTGCACAGCTTTAAGGAGGGTCCGGGTACCCTCATTACTATTGATGAAGAGGAATCCATGGAACAGCCGATCATTTCCGGCATCGCCTTCAACCGCGATGAAGCCAAGCTGACCATCCGTGGCGTGCCCGATAATCCGGGCGTGGCCTTCAAGATTCTCGGCCCTATCAGTGCCGCCAATATCGAAGTCGACATGATCGTGCAGAATGTTTCGCATGATAACACCACCGACTTCACCTTCACCGTACACCGCAACGACTACCAGTCGGCGCAGAACGTACTGGAGAACACCGCGCGCGAAATCGGCGCCCGGGAAGTGATTGGCGATACCAAGATTGCCAAGGTCTCGATCGTTGGTGTCGGCATGCGCTCCCATGCGGGCGTAGCGAGCCGCATGTTCGAAGCGCTGGCCAAGGAAAGCATCAATATCCAGATGATCTCGACTTCCGAAATCAAGGTTTCGGTGGTTATCGAGGAGAAGTACCTGGAGTTGGCCGTGCGTGCCTTGCACACGGCGTTTGAACTGGACGCAGCCCGCCAGGGCGAGTAATGGTGTTACCCCAAAGGGCGCGGTTGAACCGCGCCCTTTGTATTTTTTGATAAGTGTGGGCAAGCGCTGTTTTTTTGCCCGCTCTCGTCAATACTTAGGGGCGTAGGGCTATGGCTATCGTGCGTGTAGTCCGAAGCCCTTTTTTTGCAGACTGTGTTGTCCCTGAACTGAAATGCGTGAGGAGATAGGTATGTTGATTCTGACTCGTCGGTGCGCAGAAAGCCTGATCATTGGTGATGGCGAAATCACTGTGACCGTGCTCGGCGTTAAAGGAAATCAAGTGCGTATTGGTGTCAACGCCCCCAAGGAAGTGGCCGTCCACCGTGAGGAAATTTACCTGCGGATCAAGAAAGAGAAGGACGAAGAACCAAGCCATTAATTTTTCTCGTTTTTTTTGTTTGCAAACGGGGAGAAAGCTGGTTAATATACGCCCCGTGTTGCGGAGAGCTGGCCGAGTGGCCGAAGGCGCTCCCCTGCTAAGGGAGTACACCTCAAAAGGGTGTCGGGGGTTCGAATCCCCCGTTCTCCGCCATTATTTGTTTAGTGCGTTACGATCTGGCTTCTTCGGTAAGTTGTTGAAATTACTAGAAAAAGTGCTTTACAAAAAGATTTGACGACCTATAATGCGCGGCAACAAATGCACTCGTAGCTCAGCTGGATAGAGTACTCGGCTACGAACCGAGCGGTCACAGGTTCGAATCCTGTCGAGTGCACCATTTAAGCGTCATCGGTAGCAATACAGGTAACGTGGTTTCAGCCAGTTGTGGTCTGGTCTAAAAACACAAATGCACTCGTAGCTCAGCTGGATAGAGTACTCGGCTACGAACCGAGCGGTCACAGGTTCGAATCCTGTCGAGTGCACCATACACCAAGAAGCCCGCACCTGTTGCGGGCTTTTTGCTTTCTACCTTTTGACACATCCTTTCTCATCGAACTGTACCAGGCTGCTGCGACCTTTCTTCAGGTTGTAGTGATAACGCGTGGTGTTGTTGCTGGTACTGATCCTGTCCGGTTTGCCCAGGGCACTTTCCACTTCCTCACGATTCATGCCTGGGCGCACCTGCTGTTGGATGACGGCTTGGCGGCGCGAGCGTGCATCGAGCTGATTGCCACATCCATCGTCATGTTCGCCCACTACGATCAATTCCCGGGGTCTTGAGAGAATTTCTCGAGAGGCTGCCTGTCGTTTGATGGGGGTGCGCCTACCTCCCGGCGGCGGGTTGTCCGCTCGCTGTATTCGGGGGAGGGCGTCAGTTGGGCAACCCAGTGTGGTGAAGGTGATATGGCCGCTGGCGTCTTCGCAGCGTTGCACCACTGCGGCGGTTGCACCGGATGGCAGATATAGCGCGAGGGGTATCAGCAGGCAGCAGGTTCTTGGTGGCATTGGCGGCCCTCCATGGCGGTCGTTACTCAAGCCTAGTCGTGGACGTTTGTGGCGGGCGTGTGTTTTCTTTTCGGGATGCGTCGTCGAATTGAAAAGCAGCTGAAGAATCTCCGGCTTTTCTCGCAAGCGCTTGTTCTTGCCAAGATTTTTGCCGTTAAAGCGTCTAAGGCAGTGTATGATTGCGCCCGTCAGCCCCGCCGGGGCTTGTGGAAAACCTCCATGGACTTACCCAGTAGTGCCTCAGTATTTCGCTTTACCAATCAAGAATTGACTGATTGATCCTTCCGGCGTGCTCCACTGCTGGGAGTGGAGTTCGCCTATGACTGAAATCGAAGTAAAGAAATCTCAAGAAAGCCTGCAAGACCGCCTGGCTCAAGTCGTGGAGCTGCTGCATCGCCAGCGGGTGGTCGAAGACCTGACGCATCGTCAGGAAGGTCATCATCAGGATCGGGTGGAAAACCTGGTTCACCGGCAGAATCTCGTCGAGCTGCAACGCAAGCTCGATGATCTGCACTCCGCCGACGTTGCACACATTCTTGAAGCCTTGCCCCTGGATGACCGTCTGACGGTCTGGCAGTTGGTCAAGGCCGAGCGCGATGGCGACATTCTGCTCGAAGTATCCGATTCCGTACGTGAAACGCTGATCGCCGACATGGACGATCATGAGCTCCTCGCTGCGGCCAAGGAGATGGATGCCGACGAGCTGGCTGACTTGGCGCCCGAATTGCCGCGAGATGTCGTGCATGAGCTGATGGAGGCTCTCGACGGTCAGCAGCGTGAACGTGTTCGCTCTGCATTGTCCTATGACGAGGAGCAGGTCGGTGCGCTGATGGACTTCGAGATGGTCACCATCCGCGAAGACGTCAGTCTGGAAGTGGTATTGCGCTATCTGCGCCGTCTCAAGGAATTGCCTGGGCATACCGACAAGCTGTTTGTCGTGGACTACGACGGTGTGCTCAAGGGTGTGCTGCCGATCAAGCGATTGCTGGTCAATGACCCCGAGAAGCAGGTGGCTGATGTCATGGCCAGCGATCCGGTCAGTTTTCACCCGGATGAAGATGCCTACGACGCGGCTCAGGCCTTCGAGCGCTATGACTTGATCTCGGCACCGGTGGTCGACAAGAACGGCAAGTTGATTGGTCGTTTGACCATCGACGAGATGGTCGACCTGATCCGTGAGGAGAGCGAGAGCGAAGTCCTCAATATGGCGGGTCTGCGGGAAGAGGAGGATATCTTTGCGTCGGTCTGGAAGTCCTTGCGTAACCGTTGGGCGTGGCTGGCGATCAACCTGATCACGGCTTTTATCGCCTCGCGGGTGATCGGTCTCTTCGAAGGTTCTATCGAGAAACTGGTGGCCTTGGCAGCATTGATGCCGATCGTCGCCGGGATTGGTGGCAACTCCGGCAACCAGACGATTACCATGATTGTTCGGGCGATGGCGCTGGATCAGGTCAGTACCGGCAATACGTCACGCCTGGTACGCAAGGAACTGGGCGTGGCACTGCTCAATGGCCTGATATGGGGTGGGGTGATCGGGGTCGTGGCCTATGTGCTTTATGGCAGTTGGTCGCTGGGTGTGGTCATGACGGCTGCGATGACCTTGAATCTGCTGCTGGCGGCCTTGATGGGCGTACTGATCCCGATGACGCTGGTGCGTCTGGGGCGTGATCCGGCGATGGGCTCCAGTGTCATGATTACCGCTGTAACCGATAGCGGCGGTTTCTTCATCTTTCTCGGACTGGCAACGGTATTCCTGCTCTGAGTCTCCAGGCGCAGCCCATGGGCTGCGTCACTTCTTTCTGTTCCCGGGAAGCTTTCCTGGGGCTTCTTCCCGAATTCAACGCAAAAAAAAGCCAGCACTAGGCCGGCTTGAGCTTTCAGGGATGAATCAGTTGGCGTCTGCGGCCATTTCGGCGTCGTGTGCGATCAGCGACACCAGGGCGTTCTGTTGACGATGAGACAGTTGACGGAAGCGCTGCAGCAGCTCGCGCTCATGCAAGGACAGTTCTGGGCTGTCCAGGCGCATGCTGAGCTCGTCGCCCAAGGCACCTTCCTGAATAAGACTCTGCTCCAGGCGTGCGATGATTTCGGAGTTCATGCTGCGGTGATGGTTACGAGCCACGTCGGCGATGCGTTCCCGCATTCCATCGGGCAGACGCACGACGAATTTGTCAGCTGTACGGCTGGAATAAATTGCCTGTTTCAATGGGCGCATAGTTTTAAACCGGTTAGTTCAGGGGAGCGGTTCTCGGAATTGGCCGCAGGATGTCAGTAAGACAGCATGCTTTGCCAAATGTTCAACCTGAATTGAGATGAGGCCCGCATCATGCCTCAAATTTGCCAGATCATTGGCGTCAATTCTGTGACAAATATTGAACTGGATAAAGGCGATATGCCAGCACCAATTATCAGAAATGCGCGCTGGTTTGAAAATTTTTCCCAGCGCAGCAGCCTGATCGGCCATCCCAAGCCCGTCTGGAGGCGAAAAGCCGTCCACTTGCATATGCTACGCGGTGATCTGGCCTTTTGCCTCTATTGTTGAAGCATAGTGGCAAATAGTCGGTTTTCTAGTGGACGAACGGTGCGATACGGGATGCCAATGAGTTTTCCGACCGCTGAACGGCGCTGGGCATGGAGTGCTACCCTGGATATTCGGGGCGCAGGGAAAGTTGTCTCTTTGCCTGGTGTGCTGCGCGAAACGTACCTACTGCTAAAAAGCCCATGGATGACATGACAAACGGTGGCCTGCCCGTTAACATGCACGCCGTCCTTCGCGCCGCCTGTCTGGTTAGGCGCATCTTGTCTCAGTAGCTCAATTGGATAGAGCATCCCCCTCCTAAGGGGAAGGTTGGCAGTTCGAACCTGCCCTGGGACACCATATATTCCGCGCTTCCAGCCTTCCATGCGATGTGAGTAAAAGACTCATGAGCGCTTGTGCTGGTTTACAGTCAGGGAAAGCTTGCCCCCAAGGCTATCCCCTGAAGGTTTCTGCTTGTGATGTGCAGCGGCTACCCTTTATAAGAGGTGCTCTCTGCTATCTATGACAAGAAAGGAAGCAAGCCATGAGTGAGGCGTGGAACCAAGGCTATTTCACCGATGAAGGTTATACCTACGGCTATAGCCGGGAAATCAACCCGGTCTTCCAGCGTTACTGCCTGTTGTTGCGCGGCTTCGCAACCCTGGAGAGCGCCAATGCCTATCACTGTGAACTTGGTTTTGGCCAGGGCGTTTCCATCAACATCCATGCGGCAGCCAATCCGGGTCGCTATGTCGGTACCGATTTCCATCCGGCGCAGGCTGCCCATGCCAATACGCTGGCGGCGGCCAGTGGCAGCAATGCCCAGCTCTATGACGACAGCTTCGAACAGTTATTGGCCCGTAACGATCTGCCGCAATTCGACAGTATCAGCTTGCACGGGATCTGGACCTGGGTCAGTCGCGATAACCAGAAGCTGATTGTCGAGTTCGCCAGGCGGCATCTCAAACCAGGTGGTTTGCTGTATGTCAGCTACAACTGTTTCCCGGGGTGGTCGCCTTCGGCACCGCTGCGTCAGTTGTTCACTCTTCACGATCGGTTTGTTTCCAATGCCTCGATGCCGCCGGCCGAGCGTATAGATGCTGCACTGCAATTCTCAGAGGCGTTGTTGGCGGCGAATCCCCTGTACGCCGATGCGGCTCCGAACGTCGGCGCCAAGCTGCAGAGCGTCAAGGGGCAGAATCGCCAATACGTTGCCCATGAGTATTTCAATCGCGACTGGAACTGCATGTATTTCACCGACGTGGTCGATGCCCTGTCTGCTGCCAAGCTCGACTATGCAGCGACGGCCGTGCCGCTCGACTCGGTTGATCCGCTCAACCTGACCAGTGAAGGCATGGATTTCCTCGAGGGGATCGAGCAGCCGGTCATGCGTGAGCAGGCACGTGACTATTTCGTCAATCAGCATTTCCGGCGAGACCTGTATCAGCGTGGTGCCATTCGATTGTCTGCCGCGGAACAGCGCGAAGGCATGCTCAATACCCGTTTTGTCTTGTTGCAGGCAGCGGAAAGCGTTCCGGGTGTCGTCAAGGGGCCGGCAGGTGAGGCGGCATTGCAGGCAGAGGTCTATAGCCCTGTGCTTGAAGCATTGGCGGCGAAGGCTTATGTGCCGAAAACCTTGCGGCAGTTGTTGGGGGCTTTGCCTTCAATGGCTTATGGCGATTTGGAGCAGGCGATAACGGTACTGGTTGGCATGGGGGTAGCGGCACCCTGCCAGGGTGAGGCCGCCGAAAAGCTGGTTCAGGCAAATTGCAGTGCACTCAATCTGTACCTGTGCAAGCGTTCGCTGTTCAACAGTCATGTGCAGACCTTGGCCAGCCCGGTGACGGGTGGTGGTGTGCCGATCAGTCGTTTCGGGCAGTTGTTCCTGATATCGATCATGCAGGGCAAAAAACATCCGGCTGAATGGGCGCAATTTGCGTGGGGCATCATCAGTTCGCAGGGGGAAGGTATCGTCAAGGAGGGTAGGGCTCTTACCACTGCCGAGGAAAATACTGCCGAGTTGCTGGCGCAGGCCGAGGCATTCGGAGATAAGTCGCTGGTCATTCTAAAGGCGCTGAAGATCGTTTAATGGTCGGTGTAGCGGCGAGAAGACTGTAGCAGTGAGAGAAGGCCGGCCCCTTGGGGCCGGCCTTCTGCTTTTAAGGGCTTTTCGACCGTTATGACAGAAATCTGAAAATAACGGTTGACGCTCGCTGTCAGGGGCCTATAATTCGCCCCACTTCCGGCGCAGCCAGAACGGAAAACTCCTTGAAATTCAACGAGTTATCTAGTTTCAGACGGTGCAGCTTCAGATCATCGAAGCACGGAACAAGCTGTAAAAGAGGTGTTGACAGCAGCGTGTAATGCTGTAGAATTCGCCTCCCGCTGACGAGAGATCGGAAGCGCAAGTGGTTGAAGTTGAAGAGGAAATTCTGAAACTTCTGAAAATAATCACTTGACAGCAAATGAGGCTGCTGTAGAATGCGCGCCTCGGTTGAGCGAACAGCTCACCCACCGCTCTTTAACAACTGAATCAAGCAATTCGTGTGGGTGCTTGTGGTGTCAGACTGAATAGTCACTAGATTATCAGCAACGCAAGTTACTCCGCGAGAAATCAAAGATGTAACCAACGATTGCTGAGCCAAGTTTAGGGTTTTCTCAAAACCCAAGCAGTATTGAACTGAAGAGTTTGATCATGGCTCAGATTGAACGCTGGCGGCAGGCCTAACACATGCAAGTCGAGCGGATGAGAAGAGCTTGCTCTTCGATTCAGCGGCGGACGGGTGAGTAATGCCTAGGAATCTGCCTGGTAGTGGGGGACAACGTTTCGAAAGGAACGCTAATACCGCATACGTCCTACGGGAGAAAGCAGGGGACCTTCGGGCCTTGCGCTATCAGATGAGCCTAGGTCGGATTAGCTAGTTGGTGAGGTAATGGCTCACCAAGGCGACGATCCGTAACTGGTCTGAGAGGATGATCAGTCACACTGGAACTGAGACACGGTCCAGACTCCTACGGGAGGCAGCAGTGGGGAATATTGGACAATGGGCGAAAGCCTGATCCAGCCATGCCGCGTGTGTGAAGAAGGTCTTCGGATTGTAAAGCACTTTAAGTTGGGAGGAAGGGCATTAACCTAATACGTTAGTGTTTTGACGTTACCGACAGAATAAGCACCGGCTAACTCTGTGCCAGCAGCCGCGGTAATACAGAGGGTGCAAGCGTTAATCGGAATTACTGGGCGTAAAGCGCGCGTAGGTGGTTCGTTAAGTTGGATGTGAAATCCCCGGGCTCAACCTGGGAACTGCATCCAAAACTGGCGAGCTAGAGTAGGGTAGAGGGTGGTGGAATTTCCTGTGTAGCGGTGAAATGCGTAGATATAGGAAGGAACACCAGTGGCGAAGGCGACCACCTGGACTCATACTGACACTGAGGTGCGAAAGCGTGGGGAGCAAACAGGATTAGATACCCTGGTAGTCCACGCCGTAAACGATGTCAACTAGCCGTTGGGAACCTTGAGTTCTTAGTGGCGCAGCTAACGCATTAAGTTGACCGCCTGGGGAGTACGGCCGCAAGGTTAAAACTCAAATGAATTGACGGGGGCCCGCACAAGCGGTGGAGCATGTGGTTTAATTCGAAGCAACGCGAAGAACCTTACCAGGCCTTGACATGCAGAGAACTTTCCAGAGATGGATTGGTGCCTTCGGGAACTCTGACACAGGTGCTGCATGGCTGTCGTCAGCTCGTGTCGTGAGATGTTGGGTTAAGTCCCGTAACGAGCGCAACCCTTGTCCTTAGTTACCAGCACGTCATGGTGGGCACTCTAAGGAGACTGCCGGTGACAAACCGGAGGAAGGTGGGGATGACGTCAAGTCATCATGGCCCTTACGGCCTGGGCTACACACGTGCTACAATGGTCGGTACAGAGGGTTGCCAAGCCGCGAGGTGGAGCTAATCCCACAAAACCGATCGTAGTCCGGATCGCAGTCTGCAACTCGACTGCGTGAAGTCGGAATCGCTAGTAATCGCGAATCAGAATGTCGCGGTGAATACGTTCCCGGGCCTTGTACACACCGCCCGTCACACCATGGGAGTGGGTTGCACCAGAAGTAGCTAGTCTAACCTTCGGGAGGACGGTTACCACGGTGTGATTCATGACTGGGGTGAAGTCGTAACAAGGTAGCCGTAGGGGAACCTGCGGCTGGATCACCTCCTTAATCGACGACATCAGCTGCACCATAAGTTCCCACACGAATTGCTTGATTCATTGAAGAAGACGATAGAAGCAGCCCGATATTGGGTCTGTAGCTCAGTTGGTTAGAGCGCACCCCTGATAAGGGTGAGGTCGGCAGTTCGAATCTGCCCAGACCCACCAGTTTAGGTGGGAAGTTGTAGGAACCTGTAGCGATACGGGGCCATAGCTCAGCTGGGAGAGCGCCTGCCTTGCACGCAGGAGGTCAACGGTTCGATCCCGTTTGGCTCCACCATTTACTGCGGTTAACTGTTTCTGCGTTAAAGCTTAGAAATGAGCATTCCATCGTTGTGATGGTGAATGTTGATTTCTAGTCTTTGATTAGATCGTTCTTTAAAAATTTGGGTATGTGATAGAAAGATAGACTGAACGTTACTTTCACTGGTAACGGATCAGGCTAAGGTAAAATTTGTGAGTAATTGCAAATTTTCGGCGAATGTCGTCTTCATAGTATAACCAGATTGCTTGGGGTTATATGGTCAAGTGAAGAAGCGCATACGGTGGATGCCTTGGCAGTCAGAGGCGATGAAAGACGTGGTAGCCTGCGAAAAGCTTCGGGGAGTCGGCAAACAGACTTTGATCCGGAGATGTCTGAATGGGGGAACCCAGCCATCATAAGATGGTTATCTTGTACTGAATACATAGGTGCAAGAGGCGAACCAGGGGAACTGAAACATCTAAGTACCCTGAGGAAAAGAAATCAACCGAGATTCCCTTAGTAGTGGCGAGCGAACGGGGACCAGCCCTTAAGTGGCTTTGAGATTAGCGGAACGCTCTGGAAAGTGCGGCCATAGTGGGTGATAGCCCTGTACGCGAAAGTCTCTTAGTCATGAAATCGAGTAGGACGGGGCACGAGAAACCTTGTCTGAATATGGGGGGACCATCCTCCAAGGCTAAATACTACTGACTGACCGATAGTGAACTAGTACCGTGAGGGAAAGGCGAAAAGAACCCCGGAGAGGGGAGTGAAATAGATCCTGAAACCGTATGCGTACAAGCAGTGGGAGCAGACTTTGTTCTGTGACTGCGTACCTTTTGTATAATGGGTCAGCGACTTATATTCAGTGGCGAGCTTAACCGAATAGGGGAGGCGTAGCGAAAGCGAGTCTTAATAGGGCGTTTAGTCGCTGGGTATAGACCCGAAACCGGGCGATCTATCCATGGGCAGGTTGAAGGTTAGGTAACACTGACTGGAGGACCGAACCGACTACCGTTGAAAAGTTAGCGGATGACCTGTGGATCGGAGTGAAAGGCTAATCAAGCTCGGAGATAGCTGGTTCTCCTCGAAAGCTATTTAGGTAGCGCCTCATGTATCACTGTAGGGGGTAGAGCACTGTTTCGGCTAGGGGGTCATCCCGACTTACCAAACCGATGCAAACTCCGAATACCTACAAGTGCCGAGCATGGGAGACACACGGCGGGTGCTAACGTCCGTCGTGAAAAGGGAAACAACCCAGACCGTCAGCTAAGGTCCCAAAGTCATGGTTAAGTGGGAAACGATGTGGGAAGGCTTAGACAGCTAGGAGGTTGGCTTAGAAGCAGCCACCCTTTAAAGAAAGCGTAATAGCTCACTAGTCGAGTCGGCCTGCGCGGAAGATGTAACGGGGCTCAAACCATGCACCGAAGCTACGGGTATCACGTAAGTGATGCGGTAGAGGAGCGTTCTGTAAGCCTGTGAAGGTGAGTTGAGAAGCTTGCTGGAGGTATCAGAAGTGCGAATGCTGACATGAGTAACGACAATGGGTGTGAAAAACACCCACGCCGAAAGACCAAGGTTTCCTGCGCAACGTTAATCGACGCAGGGTTAGTCGGTCCCTAAGGCGAGGCTGAAAAGCGTAGTCGATGGAAAACAGGTTAATATTCCTGTACTTCTGGTTATTGCGATGGAGGGACGGAGAAGGCTAGGCCAGCTTGGCGTTGGTTGTCCAAGTTTAAGGTGGTAGGCTGAGATCTTAGGTAAATCCGGGATCTTAAGGCCGAGAGCTGATGACGAGTGTCCTTTAGGACGCGAAGTGGTTGATGCCATGCTTCCAAGAAAAGCTTCTAAGCTTCAGATAATCAGGAACCGTACCCCAAACCGACACAGGTGGTTAGGTAGAGAATACCAAGGCGCTTGAGAGAACTCGGGTGAAGGAACTAGGCAAAATGGCACCGTAACTTCGGGAGAAGGTGCGCCGGTGAGGGTGAAGGACTTGCTCCGTAAGCCCATGCCGGTCGAAGATACCAGGCCGCTGCGACTGTTTATTAAAAACACAGCACTCTGCAAACACGAAAGTGGACGTATAGGGTGTGACGCCTGCCCGGTGCCGGAAGGTTAATTGATGGGGTTAGCTAACGCGAAGCTCTTGATCGAAGCCCCGGTAAACGGCGGCCGTAACTATAACGGTCCTAAGGTAGCGAAATTCCTTGTCGGGTAAGTTCCGACCTGCACGAATGGCGTAACGATGGCGGCGCTGTCTCCACCCGAGACTCAGTGAAATTGAAATCGCTGTGAAGATGCAGTGTATCCGCGGCTAGACGGAAAGACCCCGTGAACCTTTACTATAGCTTTGCACTGGACTTTGAATTTGCTTGTGTAGGATAGGTGGGAGGCTTTGAAGCGTGGACGCCAGTCTGCGTGGAGCCATCCTTGAAATACCACCCTGGCAACTTTGAGGTTCTAACTCAGGTCCGTTATCCGGATCGAGGACAGTGTATGGTGGGTAGTTTGACTGGGGCGGTCTCCTCCTAAAGAGTAACGGAGGAGTACGAAGGTGCGCTCAGACCGGTCGGAAATCGGTCGTAGAGTATAAAGGCAAAAGCGCGCTTGACTGCGAGACAGACACGTCGAGCAGGTACGAAAGTAGGTCTTAGTGATCCGGTGGTTCTGTATGGAAGGGCCATCGCTCAACGGATAAAAGGTACTCCGGGGATAACAGGCTGATACCGCCCAAGAGTTCATATCGACGGCGGTGTTTGGCACCTCGATGTCGGCTCATCACATCCTGGGGCTGAAGCCGGTCCCAAGGGTATGGCTGTTCGCCATTTAAAGTGGTACGCGAGCTGGGTTTAGAACGTCGTGAGACAGTTCGGTCCCTATCTGCCGTGGACGTTTGAGATTTGAGAGGGGCTGCTCCTAGTACGAGAGGACCGGAGTGGACGAACCTCTGGTGTTCCGGTTGTCACGCCAGTGGCATTGCCGGGTAGCTATGTTCGGAATAGATAACCGCTGAAAGCATCTAAGCGGGAAACTAGCCTCAAGATGAGATCTCACTGGAACCTTGAGTTCCCTGAAGGGCCGTCGAAGACTACGACGTTGATAGGTGGGGTGTGTAAGCGCTGTGAGGCGTTGAGCTAACCCATACTAATTGCCCGTGAGGCTTGACCATATAACACCCAAGCAATTTGAGTCGAAAGGCCAGATTGCGGTGTATGAAGACGAAGTGAACCGAAAGTTTGCGACTCACCACACCGAAAACTGTCACATACCCAATTTGCTGAAGCGCGGCCACAGGCCTCGGTTCGGTACCAGAATTTCTTGACGACCATAGAGCATTGGAACCACCTGATCCCATCCCGAACTCAGCAGTGAAACGATGCATCGCCGATGGTAGTGTGGGGTTTCCCCATGTGAGAGTAGGTCATCGTCAAGATTAAATTCCGAAACCCCAATTGCGAAAGCAGTTGGGGTTTTGTTTTTGGGGCTTGAGCACAATCCCGACCTGTGGCGAAGGACTCTGTGGCGAGGGGCTCGCCCCCGCTGGGCTGCAAATTCCACACGGCAGCCCTCAGGTTTGGCCAGCTGCGGGCGATATCCTGATTAACGATAGCTGCAGGTTGCGCAAGGGCTCTCTGCCTCGCGTTATCTCTGGAGCCTTTATGGAAAACACCTTCTGTACATCAGCTATTCTTGGATCGAATATCGGCCCAAGGGCCGCTCAATGAGATGATGGCTTGGTGTAAAATCGGCTAATGGCAATTTGCCTTTAGTTATTATCTGTTCGCGAGAGCGATAGTGAAGTTCGGGCCGTGCTTGCTATAGCCCTCGGTCTCATCTTCTATTTCCCATGACAGGAATCTCGATGCTGGCGTATCACCAAAAAAGCTTTCTGATCGTCGACGATTTCTCCGATTTTCGCAGTTCAGTCAGGTCCATGCTGCGAGAGTTGGGCGTCAAGGAAGTAGACACCGCCGATACCGGCGAGCAGGCGCTGCGCATGTGCGCGCAGAAGCGCTACGACTTTATCCTGCACGATTACCATCTTGGCGACGGTCGCAAGAACGGTCAGCAGGTGCTCGAAGACCTGATGAGTGACAAGCTGATCAGCCATGAAAGCATCTTTGTCATGGTCACCGCCGAAAGCAGCCAGGCGATGGTGCTCAGCGCTCTGGAGCACGAGCCCGACGGCTACCTGACCAAACCGTTCAACCGCGCCAGCCTGGCTCAGCGTCTGGAAAAGCTGGTTCAACGAAAGAATCTGCTCAAGCCGATCATGCAGGCGCTCGATCGCGACAAGCCGGTTGAGGTATTGGCCGCCTGTGCCAAGCTTACTCAGCAGGACACCCGCTTCGCACCGCTCTGCCTGCGTTATCGTGCCGACGCGATGCGTGCCCTAAACCAGGCCGAGCCGCTGGAGCGCTTTCTCAATGGCATCCTGAACGATCGCCCGTTGCCATGGGCTTACGCGATGCTCGGGCAATTGCTCTACAAGCGTGGTCAGCTCAGTCAGGCCAAGGATCTGTACGAGACCGCGCTCAAGGCCTTTCCAATGATGCCGGCGCTCTATGATGGGCTCGCTGATGTGTTGGTCCAGCAGGGTGAGACCAAGAGGGCCCAGAGTGTTCTGGAGGAGGCTGTACGTTTGTCGCCCCTGGCGGTACGCCGTCAGTCGTTGCTCGGAAAGTTGGCCTTGGCCAACGAGGATTTCGAGGGGGCCTCCAAGGCCTATCGCCAGGCGGTTTCCCAGGGCGAGCAATCGCGGCACAAGGATCCGGAAATCAATCTGGGCCTGGCCCATGCCTTGATCAGCAAGGGCAGTGAGCGTGGCCTGGATACCCGTACGCGCCTGGAGATCAACCAGACGCTCAGTGCGGTTGCCAAGGAAAACGCCAATGACCCCGGATTGCAGGTGCGCGCCAGGCTGATGAAGGCTACCAGCCTGCTGCTCAATGATGCCGAAACCGCCGACAAGCTCACCGAGCAGGCAATGGCCCGACTTGAAGGTATGGAGAACTTCATGAGTGCCGAAGCCGCCTTGCTGGTGGCCAAGCAACTGCAACAGTTGGGGCAGGCTGATGCCGGTGCCTCGATGCTGAAGAACTGCGTGGAGATCTACGGCGACGATCCGGCGGTGATGAAAAACATTGCCAAATTGACCGACGATCCGGAGATCCTGGGCAGTGGCAAGGCCGCCATTGACCTCAACGTCCAGGGCGTACGCAGTTACAAGAGTGGCAACCTGGAGGAGGCACAGGATCTTTTCCGCAAGGCATTGGCTCTGCAGCCAAAGAATATCAGTATCGCCCTCAATGCAGCGCAGGCCCTGCTGGTGACCGCGCAGAAGACTTCCAATGCGGCGGCCCTTGAAGAGTGTCGGGCTTGCCTGAAAATGGTTGGCAAGATGCCCGACAGCGACCCACGTTATGAGAGGTATCAGAAATTGCGCAGCCGGGCGTTTGGCGAATGAGTGACAACGAGCAGGGGCTGGATTTTTCCACGGTGATCGCCTCGACCGTCCATGACATGAAAAACTCACTGGCGATGCTGATACAGGCTCACGGCCAGTGGCAGGGACGCTTGCCTGAAACGCAACAGGATAACCCCGAGCGTGCGGTGATCGAGTATGAATTCGCCCACCTCAACAGCATGCTGGTGCAGTTGCTGGGCTTGTACAAGCTGGGTGTCAACCAGTTGCCTCTACGGCCCGACTATCACGACATGGATGATTTCATTGGTGCGCAACTGGCATGCCGTCAGGAGGTCTTGACCAGCCGCGGGATCGTTGCCAGCTATGAAATCGATGACTTCAGTCCCCTGGGGTTTTTCGATCGTGAACTGATCGGTTCGGTGGTGGGTAATATCGTCACCAATGCCATTCGGTTTGCCTGTCATGCATTGCTGATCAGTGTGCGTGACGAAAGTGAGCAACTGGTGTTGACCATCAATGACGATGGCCCCGGTTTCCCCGCGCAGATGCTCGAGCGCCAGACGGACTACGTGCAGGGTATCAACCCGGCGACGGGAAGCACCGGCCTGGGCCTGTATTTCGCCGCGCGAATTGCCGCTCTGCACGAGCGTAACGGTGTACGCGGACGTATCGAAATCAGCAACGGGGGCACCCTGGGCGGTGCGTTGTTCGCTCTCTATCTACCGTGATCCAGGCTTTTTCCTCATCCCTGCTTGAAATCCCGAACAGCTGGTGCGTATTTTGTACGGGCCGCCGTTCGCGGCCTCTACAACAACAAGGATTGAGTCATGACGACCGATGGCCAGAACTCGCTAGCGCAGCGATTGACCGGCATTGATGAGATTGAATGTGTTACACCTGACCTCAATGGCGTACCACGTGGCAAGGTAATGACCGCCGAAGGTTTCCTCGAGGGACGGCGCTTGCAGTTGGCTCGTGGAGTGCTGCTGCAATGCATCATGGGTGGGTATCCGCCGGCGCGCTTCTATGGCAGTGATGATGGCGACCTTGCCCTCAATGCCGACCCGCAGCAGATCCATCGTCTGCCGTGGAGCACGCAACCCCGTGCATTGGCGATCTGCGATGCGCATGAGCTGACCGGGGAAAGCTCCAGCCTCTCCACCCGTGGACAGCTCAAGGCGATTATCGGCCGCTATGCGGAGCGTGGCCTGGCGCCGGTGGTGGCGACTGAGCTTGAGTTCTTCGTCTTTGCGCCCAATGTCGATCCGACTCAGCCCTTCCAGCCCCCCGTGGGCCTTGATGGACGTCGCGAGGAGGGCTATTCGGCCTTCAGCGTCAGTTCCAATAATGGCCTGCGCCCGTTTTTCAGCGAGGTCTACGCGAGCATGGCGGCGCTCGGCTTGCCGCGCGATACCTTCATGCACGAGATGGGCGTCAGCCAGTTCGAGATCAACCTGCTGCACGGTGATCCGCTGCTGCTGGCCGACCAGACGTTTCTCTTCAAGCATCTGCTCAAGGAAGTGGCGCTCAAGCATGGTTTGAGCGTGGTCTGCATGGCCAAGCCGCTGGCGAAGACCCCCGGCAGTTCGATGCATATTCACCAGAGCGTGGTGGAGATCGGCAGTGGAAAAAATGTCTTCAGTGATGCCGCGGGTGAGCCGACCGCAATGTTTCATCATTTCATCGGCGGGCAGCAGGCGTGCATGGCGGATTTCACCGCGCTGTTCGCACCGAACGTCAACTCCTATCAGCGCCTGTGTCATCCGTATGCGTCGCCGAACAATGCCTGTTGGTCCCATGACAACCGTGCGGCTGGCCTGCGTATTCCGGCCAGTTCGCCAGTCGCGCGACGGGTGGAAAACCGCCTGCCGGGAGCGGACGCCAACCCTTATCTGGCGATTGCCGCCAGCCTGGCGGCAGGGCTCTACGGTATCGAACAAGGGCTTGAGCCGACGCCTGCCATCCAGGGCGAATTCGAGGTGCCGGATGCTTTGTCGCTGCCTTGCACATTGCATGCGGCCCTGGAGCGGCTGAAGCGCAGCCGGGTGGCGCAGGAACTGTTTGGCCGCGAGTTCATCGAAGGCTACATCGCTTCGAAGACCCTGGAACTGACCAGCTTCCTCGATGAAATCAGCCCCTGGGAGCGCCGGGTTCTGGCCGCCCAGGCTTAGACGTAACGTCCGCATTCGGGCTATCTTCGCGGTAGCCCGAGACCTCACCCAAAGAGCTGCAGGAACGTCAATGCGCAAAATCTGGAAATCCTTTCGAGCGCTGTATTTCGCTTCACTGATGATGTTGATCGGCTCGGGTCTTTTGAGTACCTACCTTGCCTTGCGTCTGGCGGCCGACCATGTCGACGGCCTGTGGGTGGGGGCTCTGATGGCTGCCAACTACTTCGGCCTGGTGCTGGGCGGCAAGATCGGTCACCGGTTGATCGCACGGGTCGGACACATTCGTGCCTACGCCACTTGCGCCGGGATCGTTGGCGCTGCAGTGCTCGGCCATGGCTTGATCAACTGGCTGCCTGGCTGGCTGTTGCTGCGGATGATTGTCGGCCTGGGGATGATGTGCCAGTACATGGTCATCGAGAGCTGGCTCAACGAGCAGGCCGAGGCCAAGCAGCGGGGCCTGGTCTTTAGTGGCTACATGATCGCATCGTATCTCGGGCTGGTTCTGGGGCAACTGATTCTGGTCATGCATCCGGCCCTGGGCCTTGAGTTGCTGATGCTGGTCGCGCTGTGTTTCGCACTGTGCCTGGTGCCGGTGGCCATGACTCGACGGATTCACCCGGCGCCCTTGCATCCGGCCCCGCTGGAACCGCGTTTTTTCATGACGCGCGTGCCACAGTCGCTGACCACGGTGCTGGGGGCAGGGCTCATCGTCGGCTCGTTCTATGGCCTGGCGCCGCTCTATGCGTCCCAGCAGGGGCTTTCCACCGAGCAGGTCGGTCTGTTCATGGGTTGCTGCATCTTTGCTGGCTTCCTGGTGCAGTGGCCGTTGGGCTGGCTGTCCGATCGTTACGACCGGGCCGTGCTGATCCGTAGTGTTGCCTTGCTGCTGATGCTGGCATCCCTGCCGCTGGCGATCTTCTCCGCAGTACCACTGGAAGTGCTGTTCGTCTCGGGCTTTGTGGTGTCGCTGTTGCAGTTCTGCCTGTATCCGTTGGCGGTGGCGTTTTCCAATGACCATATCGAGGGCGAACGTCGGGTTTCACTGACCGCCATGCTGCTGATGACCTATGGCATTGGCGCGAGCATGGGGCCGTTGGCGGCGGGGGTGCTGATGAAGCTGTTCGGCAGCCATATGCTTTACGCGTTCTTCAGTTTCTTCGCGTTGATCCTGGTATTGCGTATCCGGCCTAAGGCAGTGACCAACCTGCACCAGGTCGAGGACGCGCCCCTGCAGCACGTGGTCATGCCCGAGGCGATGTCGCCCCTTGGCGCGGCACTCGATCCACGGGTCGACGAACAGGTTGTGCTGGACCAGATGTGTGACAACACGGTACCGCCGTCAGCGGCCGAGGTGGATACGTCCGAGGCGAGCGTCGAGGTCGACGAGTCGGATTCTGAGCCTGCGTACAAGTCGAGCAACTGACACGCGGATAAAAAAATGGCCACCTGATGAGGGTGGCCATTTTCTGAGGGGAAGGACGCGTCAGACTCAGTAGTCGTCATCCTTGTCGAAACGCCGTGCTTCACGTTGCAACTGGTAGACGAAACGTTCGACCTGGCGCTGCACCAGCCCGCTCATGTTGTGGAAGCGTACCCCGGCGAAAGTGGTGTTGATCCTCTCTTCGAAGTGCAGATGGCGCAGTTCCACAGGTGCAGTCATGGGGCCGAAAGGCAGGGCGGCGATAAAACGCTCGTAGACCTGGCCCAATTGCAGGCGATCGGAGATATCACCCTCGAAGCGCAGCTTGCAGCCGCTGGCGGAGATGTCCAGCAGCTTGCCTTTGACCGGAGCCTTGAGCTTGTCGCCGCCCAGTTCGATGCTCACCAGTGCGGTAAGCTTCAGGGCCGCGCGGAATGCATTGCGCCGCTGGTGATAGACCACTTCTTCGGGAATCGAACCACGGTAGCAGCCGTTGGTTTCGTCGATGGTCATCGGCTGGGGCTGTTCCCAGGTGATGCGCACACCTTCATGAAAGCCTTCGACACGGAAGGCTTCGCCGGCAGAGAGGAAGCGTTCGCCGTCACGCGGTATCATTTCGTCCAGAGCCAAGGTACCAGCGTCCCGGTCGACATCAATCACAAAGCTCTGGAAGCGTTGGCTGCGTTCATGGAACGTGATGATCAACGGGTCATGGCTATCCTGCAGCATCCGCAGGTTGGCGGCAATTTCCAGGGGCGTGGTTAGCACCTTGGGTGGCTGCGGAGCATCGTCCGCGCTTGGGGCATTGGACACGGTTCATCAATCTCCAGACAAAATACGACTACACGCAAAGCCAGCATTTTGCCAGCATGTTGCGCGCCTTGGATAGAGCGCGCAACAGTTCGGGGTCAAGCCTGACTCAGCGGGCGTGGCTTCGCAAGCCTCGCCGTCGAGCCACGGGCATCATAAAGTGCGGGTGGCTCGCCGCCGGTCAGGATCTTCAACTGATTTGCGGTAGTTGCTTGCTGAACCTGGATGTTGCGCCCATTGAGTTCGTTGGCGGCCTGGCAATCTGCCAGCAACCGGGTAAGTACTTCGCTCTGGCTCAGCAACTCGGCGCCCAGGCTCGATTGTGCGGCCAGTTGTTCGAGGCCGTTGTGATCGGTGGGCAGGTTGAGGCTGGCAAGAATCTGGCTACGTTTGCGGCCATGCTGTTCCAGCAGAATGATCAACGCCTGCTTGCGCGCCAGAATATCTTCCAGCTCGACCATGTTGCGACCATGGAGCGCCAACGATTCTGCACGCAGTAGCTCAAGCAGATCCTGAGCTGGAGCAAAGTCTTCAGTGATCAGTTGCAGTAAAGTGGTGTCGTGCATGGCTGGCCTTGGGTTTTAAGCGTCCAAAAGCCTCGCGCTGGCTTTAGCCTAGCGCTGGGCTTCGAAGTTGAGCAGTTTACTGGCGACTCGGTTGCTATCGACCTTGTAGCTGCCATCGGCAATTGCCTGTTTCAACTCGGCCACGCGGTCGTTGTTGACTACCGGCTGCTGCTGCAGCTTGTCAGTGATCTTTTGCAACTGTTGAGCCTCATTACTGAGGTGTACCGATTCCCCGCTCTGGCTGACCGATTCGGTCTGGCTATTGACTGCGGCGGACTTGCCGGCGCCGTCGGCTTCCTTGTTGGCGCTGGTGCGCGTGCTGCCTGTCAGTGATGGGGCGTTATTCAAACGACTGAAATCGATGACCATGATAAGAAAACCTCTGGGTATTTGGACGCTTGACTTGTTTTCGGCCATACCCGGAAAAACTTTAGCCTCATCTTGAAATGAGTTCGCATCTCGGCTGTAGCCCACTCAGGGCCACAGTTTAGAAAAAGTGGCGGCCTGGCGCCAGTTATCTACAAGACGGTTTTTTACCTATAAGGCGACCTCTACCTGCCCAGGTGCGGTGACCCTGGCCTTGATGACGCGCTGCGAATTGAGGTTCTTGATGCGGATCTGCTCGTTCAGGCCACCGTCGGACAGGGCTTCCCCGGGCATCTTCACCACCAGGCCGCCGCTTGTCGCACTGATGACCACCTGATCGCCCTTGCGCACCACTTCCGCCTGTTCCAGGTGAACCAGAGTGATGACTTGGTCGATGACCATTGGTCGGACAAGTTTTTGTCCAATCGCCTGATCCGGCGAAGTCAGGAAACCCTGGTTGATGAGACTGATATCCCGCTCGCGCAGTACCACGTCGCCCGGTTCGATGATTCCGGCACGCTTGAGCGGACGGGTGGTCACCACTACATCGCGGAACAGCTTGACCTGGGCCGGCACGAATACGGTCCACGGCGAGCTGCCTTCGCAGCGGATTTTCACCGTAACCCGGCCGATTGGCGTCGCCGGGCTCTCCAGGCTGGCTGTCAATTCCTTGTCGCAAGCGGCCATGCGCAGACGCGGGTCCAGCTGGTTGACCTGGATCTCATAGCGACCTTCGGTTTGACTGGTAGCCAGATAGTCTTCTACCGTGAATTCAAGAAAGCCTTGGGTCACGCCGATAAGCTGGTCAGGCAGGGTAGCCGATTCCGCAAGGGCAGGGTTGCCGGGGCTCAGACAGCATAAAACCGACACCACCGCGAGAAAACTGCGGTACTGTGATGTCAGGCGTCGTAAAAATGTCGTTTGTGCTTTCATAACGATATAAAAAGCAAGGCCCGTGCCGTTTGCGCCACAAGAGGCGTCGGATCGTGAGTCTTTGATCAGAGAGGGCAGTCATGGCTGGTGTGATGGATTCGGTGAACCAGCGTACACAACTGGTGGGGCAGAATCGCCTTGAGCTGTTGTTGTTCCGTCTCGACGGACCGCAGCTCTATGGGATCAACGTATTCAAGGTGCGCGAGGTGCTGCAATGCCCCAAGCTGACCTTGATGCCCAAGTCCAATCCGGTGGTGTGCGGTGTAGCGAACATTCGTGGGGCAACGATTCCGATCCTCGACCTGGCGATGGCCACGGGAGCCGGTGCACTCAAGGATCAGAGCAATCCGTTCGTGATCATTACGGAGTACAACACCAAGACCCAGGGGTTCCTGGTGAAATCGGTGGAGCGCATCGTCAACATGAATTGGGAAGAGATCCATCCGCCACCCAAGGGGACCGGGCGCGATCACTACCTGACGGCGGTGACTCGGCTCGACAACCAGTTGGTGGAAATCATCGACGTGGAGAAAATCCTCGCTGAGGTTTCGCCCATGTCCGAGTCGGTTTCCCATGGTGTGGTGGATGTCGAGACGCAATCCAAGGCCGTGTCGTTGCGGGTACTCACCGTCGACGATTCGTCGGTGGCGCGCAAGCAGGTCACGCGTTGCCTGCAGACGGTCGGCGTCGAGGTGGTGGCGTTGAACGACGGTCGGCAGGCGCTGGACTACCTGCGCAAGCTGGTCGAGGAGGGCAAGAAGCCGGAGGAGGAATTCCTGATGATGATCTCCGACATTGAAATGCCCGAGATGGACGGCTATACCCTTACTGCTGAGATTCGCAGCGATCCGCGCATGCAAAAACTGCACATCACTCTGCATACTTCGTTGTCAGGGGTATTCAACCAGGCGATGGTGAAGAAGGTCGGTGCCGATGACTTCCTTGCCAAGTTTCGACCTGATGACCTGGCAGCCCGGGTGGTTGACCGGATCAAGGCTGCAGGTTAACAGCCGGGGACCGACGGTCCCTGGCGGTACACATGATTTAAGAGGCGGCATCATTGTCTACGGGTAATTTGGATTTCGAACAGTTCCGGGTCTTCCTGGAAAAGGCCTGTGGCATTCTGCTCGGTGAAAACAAGCAATATCTGGTTTCCAGCCGTCTCAACAAGCTGATGGAGCAGAATGGCATCAAATCCCTGGGCGAGTTGATCCAGAGGATCCAGACCCAGCCACGTAGCGGCTTGCGCGAGCAGGTGGTGGATGCCATGACGACCAACGAAACCCTGTGGTTTCGTGATACCTATCCGTTTGAGGTGCTCAAGAACAAGGTATTGCCCGAGGCGATCAAGGCCAGCCCTGGGCAGCGCCTGCGCATCTGGTCGGCCGCCTGTTCATCGGGGCAGGAGCCCTACTCGATCTCGATGTCGATCGACGAGTTCGAGCGGACCAACATGGGCCAATTGAAGTCCGGCGTGCAGATTGTCGCCACCGACCTGTCGGGACTGATGCTGAACAACTGCAAGACCGGCGAGTACGACAGCCTGGCCATTGGTCGCGGCCTCTCGCCCGATCGCCTGCAGCGCTACTTCGATACCAAGGGTCCGGGCCGCTGGGCGGTCAAGGCGCCGATACGCAATCGGGTCGAGTTCCGCTCGTTCAACCTGCTGGACAGCTATGCCAGTCTGGGCAAGTTCGACATCGTGTTTTGCCGCAATGTGCTGATCTACTTCTCGGCTGAAGTGAAGAAGGACATCCTGATGCGCATCCACGGCAGTCTCAAGCCGGGTGGCTATCTGTTCCTGGGAGCTTCCGAAGCCCTCAACGGTCTGCCGGACCACTACCAGATGGTGCAATGCAGCCCGGGCATTATCTACAAGGCCAAGTAGCCAACGGTTCGACATCCCAGCGGGAGCCCATCAGGCTCCCGTTTTTTTTGCCGCCACCCTTGCCGCTTTGCTGACGCCCGGCGGAAATGCTTTGCCGCTTTTCTGGCATTGCCAGCGGCACCACCACCCCAAAAGCCCGGGTTTACGGGGGTTTTAAAAAGTGGCACGCGGCTTGCTATTGCTTTGTCAACGAAAAGCCTGTTCCGACGATCAGGTCAACTCTTGAAGGTTTCCCGGCATGAGCATCAGTTTCGACAAAGCGCTCGGTATCCACGAACAGGCCCTGAGCTTCCGCGCCCAGCGTGCTGAAGTTCTGGCCAACAACATCGCCAACGCCGATACCCCGAACTACAAGGCTCGGGACATGGATTTTTCCTCCGTGCTCGCCGAGCAGAGCGAAAAGGCCAAGAACGGCAGCTTCGCTCTCAATACCACCAACAGCCGCCATATCGAAGCCCAGGGGCTGAGCAATGGCGATGCTGGATTGCAATACCGTACGCCGATGCAGCCGTCGATCGACCAGAACACCGTGGATGCGCAGATCGAACAATCGAACTATGCGCAGAACGCGGTCGATTTCCAGGCCAGCTTCACCCTGCTCAACAGTAAATTCAAAGGGCTGGTTTCAGCCCTTCGTGGAGAGTAAGCCATGTCCCTTGCCAGTGTTTTCAACATTGCCGGTAGTGGCATGAGTGCTCAGACCACTCGGCTGAACACCGTCGCCAGTAACATCGCCAACGCCGAAACCGTTTCGTCGAGCATCGACAAGACCTACCGTGCACGTCACCCGGTCTTCGCCACCATGTTCCAGAACGGCCAGGCCGGCGGCAGTGACTCGCTGTTCCAGGACCAGGGCGCAGCAGGCCAGGGCGTGCAGGTGCTGGGTGTGGTCGAAGACCAGAGCAACCTCGAGGCCCGCTACGAGCCGAACCACCCGGCAGCCGATGCCAAGGGTTACGTTTACTACCCGAACGTCAACGTGGTCGAGGAAATGGCCGACATGATTTCTGCCAGCCGTTCGTTCCAGACCAACGCGGAAATGATGAACACCGCCAAAACCATGATGCAGAAGGTCCTGACCCTCGGTCAGTGATAAGGGGCGATAGACATGAGTGTTACCAACTCCACCAGTAGCTCCGCTCTCAACGACATCCTGGCGGCTTCCAACGCCAAGGTCGCGAACAAGACCAGCACCGACTCGCTGGGCAACGCGATCAGCAGTGCCTCCGGTGGTCAGGCCCTGGGCAAGGATGCGTTCCTGCAACTGCTGGTGACCCAGCTCAAGAACCAGAACCCGCTGGACCCGCAGGACAACAGTGCCTTCGTTGCACAGTTGGCCCAGTTCAGCAGCCTGGAAGGCATCACCACGCTCAACTCCAGCGTCAACAACATTACCAGTGCGTTTCAGTCGTCCCAGGCCTTGCAGGCCTCGTCGCTGGTCGGCCGCTCGGTCATCGTGCCGACCAGTCAGGCAGTGGTCGATACCAGCAAGAGCTTTACCGGCACCGCCGTGATTACCGGTGCCACTGATAGCACGACGCTGAAGATCAGCGACTCCACCGGAAAAGTGGTCCGTACCATCGACCTGGGTGCCCAGACCGGGACCAGCAATGCCGCCTTCGCGTGGGATGGCAAGGACGACTCCGGGACCTTGCTCGCGAGTGGTACCTATACCTTCAGTGCGACTGCCAACCTCAAGGGCTCCACGGACTCGACAGCCCTGGTGACCAACCTGCCAGCGACCGTCAGCAGCGTAAGCCTGGCTCAGAATGGCGGTGAAATGATGCTCAACCTGGCTGGCCTGGGCAGTATTGCTCTGTCCAAAGTTCAGACCATTGGCCTGTAAGAGCCGACCAACGCGAAACAAAGGAGAGAAGCATGTCTTTTAATATCGGTTTGAGCGGTCTCAATGCGGCCCAGAAACAGCTCGACGTTACCGGCAACAACATTGCCAACGTCAACACCACCGGCTTCAAATCGTCCCGTGCGGAATTCGAAGACGTCTACTCGGCGACCAAGCTCGGCGTATCGTCCAAGACCATCGGCAACGGCGTGCGGCTGGCCAACGTTTCGCAGAACTTCGGCAACGGTGGCATGAACGTCACTGGCAACGCGCTGGACATGGGTATCCAGGGTAACGGCTTCTTCACCCTGAGCACCAACGGTTCCCTGAGCTACACCCGCGCCGGTACCTTCAAGACCGACAAGGACGGTTACGTCACCAACTCCGACGGCACTGCGCGTCTGCAGGGTTTTGCCGCAGACTCCAAAGGCAACATCATTCCGGGTGTGCTGACCGATCTGCGTATCGACGTCTCGAACCTGCCGCCACAGACCACCACCAGCGTTGGTGCGACGATCAACCTGAACTCCACCTCTGCGGTGATCAATCAGGCAACCACTCCGTTCGATCCATCGAACACGGCCAGCTACACCACGCCATTCAGCTCGGATATCTACGATACCCAGGGCAACAAGCACTCGCTGGACCAGTATCTGGTCAAGACCGGTGGCAACACCTGGAACGTCTATACCTTGATTGATGGACGTAACCCGAATGGTACTGCGCCTACTGTGGCGACTGTACCCCCAACGGTTCCTGCGGCAGCGACTGATCCAGTTCCTGTGTCAATGGTCTTTGACTCCAGCGGCAAACTCACCTCTATAGGTGGTACTACCGGCAAGACCAGTATCACCATCACTGGCTGGGTTCCAGGTGTTGTGACCAATGGCGTGTGGGCGGCCAACGGCGCATCTGCCAACACTGCCGGCATTCTTACCGACTGGTCGAAAACCACCCAGTTCAACGCCGATACCTCCCGTGCAGCCATCATCAGCGACGGTTACGCTACCGGCCAGATCACCGACATCAGTATCGATGGCACCGGCATCATTTTTGCCAACTTCAGCAACAACCAGCACAAGGCGATCGGCCAGGTGGCGGTAGCCAGTTTCACCAACGAACAGGGCCTGCAGCCTTCCGGTGGCACCAACTGGAAACAGACCTTCGCTTCGGGCCAGCCAGCCTATGACGGCGGTGAGATCGGCACCAATGGTTCTATCGTTTCCGGCTCCCTGGAAGGTTCCAACGTCGATCTGACCAGCGAGCTGGTGGATTTGATCAAGGGGCAGAGCTACTACCAGGCCAACGCCAAGACCATCTCCACCCAGAGCACTATCATGCAGACCATCATCCAGATGACCTGATAGCGCTTCTCGCACTTCAAAAATCCGGCGCCCTTGGGCGCCGGATTTTTTTTGCCTGATGGTTGAGTCGATTCGGCTTTCGGCGCGTTTCGTCAGCGTAGCCCGAAAAATTGGTGTAGAACTTGCTCGCACAGGCTGCGCTAACGAATGGTGTCAACTTTTCGTTATATCAGCATCATCCGGGCAGAGCTTTCGTTCTGACTGCATGGACGCTATGCAAGCTCACAGGGACGGAACACGAATTGAAGAAAAGTAACGCCCTCAATACGCCTGTCGTTTCGGCGCCGTTGAAAACCCTTCTGCGTAAAAGCCTGATCGGTGCTGCGCTGTTCTCGGGGGTCATCAATATCCTGGCACTGGTCGGCCCGCTGTTCATGCTGGAAGTCTACGATCGGGTCATTCCCAGCAGGAGCATCCCGACGTTGGTAGCCCTGGCGTTGTTGGTGCTGGGGATATATGGGTTCTCGGGCTTGTTGGATATTGTCCGCTCGCGCTTGATGGTGCGGATTGCCTCTACCTTTGATCTGGCCTTGTCACCCAGGGTGTTCAAGGTCATTGCCGGGGTCTCGCTGAAAACGGCGATTACAGGGGATGCACTGAAGCCTGCCCACGAGCTGGATCAGATTCGTGGGTTCATCGGTGGCCCAGGCCTGGTGGCGTTTTTTGACTTGCCCTGGATGCCGGTGTACCTGGCCGTCTGTTTCTACATCCATCCCTTGTTCGGCCTGCTGACGAGTGGGTTGATGATCGTGTTGGTGGCACTGACCTTCATCACCGATCGGCAGTCACGACAACTGACGCCGGCCTGTGCCGAGGCCCAGAACAAACGCAATTACCTGGGACACCAGGCTTATCAGAATGCCGAAGCCCTGGCAGCCATGGGCATGACGCAGCGAGCGGCATTACTCTGGCAGGAGCACCATTCGAGCTACACCACATTGCAGCGCCAGAGCATCGATATCGGCTCTTTCTTCGGCGGGATTTCCAGGGCCCTGCGCCATCTTGTTCAATCCGGTTCGCTGGCGTTGGGTGCTTATCTGGTGATTCAGGGGGATCTGAGTGGTGGCACCATCGTCGCGGCCTCGATCATTGTCTCACGAACCCTGGCGCCGGCCGAGCAGGTGATTGCTACCTGGCGCAGCCTGCTGGGCGCTCATCTTGCCTGGAAACGGCTATTGGAAGTGTTTGCCCTGTTCCCTGAGGAGCAGAGCAGAACCGAGTTGCCGGCGGCGCATCGGACACTTCAGGTCGATGGCCTCTTTGTCTCGCCCCCGGGCAGTCAGCGACTCACTTTACAGAACGTCAATTTCACGGTTGCCGCAGGTAGCGCGGTGGGGGTCGTGGGCTCGAGCGCTTCTGGTAAATCATCGCTGGCACGGGTTCTGGTCGGCTCCTGGTCGTCTGTTCGTGGGCAGGTCAAGCTGGACGGCGCGCCATTGGATCTGCTGAGCGAGCAGTCCAGGGGCAAGCTCATCGGCTACCTGCCACAGAGCGTTGGGCTGTTCAGCGGTACCGTTGCGCAGAACATCGCGCGGCTGGACAGCCAGGCCGATGACCGGGCCATTGTAGTGGCCGCGCAACTGGCGGGTGTCCACGAACTGATCCTGCAGTTGCCCGACGGATACCAAACCCAGGTGGGCGAGGGCGGGCTCAACCTCTCGGCGGGACAACGACAGCGGATAGCCTTGGCTCGTGCGCTGTTCGGCGATCCTTTTCTGGTGGTGCTGGATGAACCCAATTCCAATCTCGATGCCGAGGGCGAGCAGGCGTTGGCGCGGGCGATCCTGTCGATCAAGGCGCGTGGAGGGATCGCGGTGGTTATTGCTCATCGCACCAGCATTCTATCGGTCATCGACCAGGTATTGATCCTGGAGCATGGACATCAGGCGGCCTTCGGCGCCAAGGATGCGGTTCTCAGAAAACCGCCGGCCCAGGTGCCTCGGCCGGCTACCAGCGTCGTGGAAATGGGAGTTGGCCAATGACTGTTCATGATCAGGAAAACAGCTTGGTCGCTTCGCTGAACCGACATCTCAGGCTTGGGGCTGTCAGCCTGCTGGTACTCCTGGGCGGCGGATTGGGTTGGGCTGTCGGCACCGACCTGTCCAGTGCGGTGATCGCGACCGGTAGTGTGGCGGTCGAAGGCAGTATCAAGAAAGTTCAGCACCCCACGGGAGGCATCGTCGCTGAGCTACTGGTCAGCGAGGGCCAGCAGGTTGCAGCCGGTGATGTGCTGATCAGGCTCGATGCGACGCTGCCCAAAGTCGGTGAAGCCATCGTGTCCAAGTCGCTGAGCCAGGCTCTGGCACGTCAGGCACGGCTGGAGGCTGAACGAGATGGGGCGGCCGAGCTGGTGACGCCGGCCTCGCTGATCACACGCCTTGGCGCCGATGCCGCGCAGGCACTGATGAACAGTGAACAACGGTTGTTCCAGGATCGGCGCTCGTCTCGCGAAGGGCAGAAAAAGCAATTACGCGAGCGGATCCGACAACTCAACGAGACGATTGCTGGCCATGACCTCCAGCAAAAGACCAAGACTGAAGAAATCGAGTTGATCGACAAGGAGTACCAGGCCGTCAACAAGCTCTTCGAGAAAGGGATGATGACGATCGATCGGGTCAATGCCCTGGCCCGCGGTATAGCCCGTTTGCGCGGAGAGCGCGGGCAGTTGATTGCTTCCATTGCCGAAGCGCGGGGCAAGATTGCCGAAACCGAGTTGCAGCGCCTGCAGATCGACCAGAGTTTTCGTAGCGAGGTCTCTCTGGAACTACGTGAGCTTGAGGCCCGGCAGGGCGAGTTGGTCGAGCGTGATATTGCCGCCAATGACCAACTCAGGCGTATCGACATTACTGCTCCGGTTTCCGGGCGGGTTCAGCAATTGGCCGTGCACACCCTGGGTGGGGTGATTTCGCCAGCGGAAAACCTGATGCAGATCGTACCGGTCGATGACGAACTGCTGGTGGAGGCGCGGATCAGTGCCCAGGACATTGACCAGGTATCGCTTGGGCAGGAGGCGGTCTTGCGGCTCAGCGCCTTCAATCGCAGTACGACCCCGGAGTTGAAGGGGCAGGTGGTCAGGCTGTCGGCGGATCTGGTTCAGGACGAGCGCACCGGTCTGGGTTTCTATCGGGCCGGAATAAAAATACCGCACAGCGAGATGGCGCAACTGCAAGGGCTCACCCTGGTACCGGGGATGCCGGTTGAGTCGATGATTCGTACCGGGACACGCAGTGTCATTTCCTATCTGCTCAAACCGATCAGCGATCATGCCCAGCGCGCACTTCGCGAAGGATGAAGAACAAGCGAGTTCACCGTGGTACCCATGACTCAATAAGGAGCAAGGACGAAAAATGGCAGTGATCAACGGAACATCAGGAGCGGATACGCTGGTAGGTACGACGGGGGCCGATGAGCTTTATGGCTTTGCCGGGAACGACTCGCTGGATGGTGGGGCGGGAAATGATCTGCTCGATGGGGGGGCTGGAGCGGATGTGCTCAATGGCGGGGCCGGAACCGATACCGTCACTTATGCCAAGTCTACGGCCGGGGTTACGGTCAATCTGGTCACCGGGACAGGAGTTGGCGGTGATGCGCAGGGCGATACGCTGACTGGCATCGAGGGAGTGGTGGGATCCGCGTTCAACGATACGTTCACGGCGCAGACGTCCGGGAACATCCTGATGGGCGGTCAGGGTAACGACACCTACTTCATCAATGGCAGCGGTGTCTCGGTGGTTGAAGTCGCCGGTGAGGGTGATGACGAGATCAAGACCACGCTGACAAGCCTGACCCTGGCAACCAACGTCGAGCGCCTGACCTATACCGGTACGGGTAACTTCGTCGGTTATGGCAATGCCTCGGACAACGTCATTACCGGCGGTGCCGGCAACGACACCCTCTTTGGTGGTGGTGGGGCGGACCAGTTCATCGGTGGTGCAGGCGTGGATACCGCCAGCTACGGCGACAGCGGCAGCGCGGTACTGATCAACACCAAGACCGGGGTCAACACGGGTATCGCCGAAGGCGATACCTATGTCGGGATCGAGATGATCCAGGGCTCCGGCTACGGCGACACGTTTGTCAGTGGTGCGGCGGCAGACCAGTTTGACGGTGCCGGCGGTATCGACACCATCGACTACTCGGGTTCTTCGGCTGCGGTGACAGTAAGCCTGGTCAACGGTGCGGTCGGCGCGGGCGGGGATGCGCAAGGTGACCGACTGACCAACTTCGAGCGGGTGATCGGCTCGGCGTATGACGACACGTTGGTGGCACAAACCTCTGGGCATACCCTGGTGGGTGGTCAAGGTAACGACACTTACTTCGTCAATGGCAGCGGTGTCTCGGTGGTTGAAGTCGCCGGTGAAGGTGATGACGAGATCAAGACCACGCTGACAAGCCTGACCCTGGCAACCAACGTCGAGCGCCTGACCTATACCGGTACGGGTAACTTCGTCGGTTATGGCAATGCCTCGGACAACGTCATTACCGGCGGTGCCGGCAACGACACCCTCTTTGGCGGTGGTGGAGCTGACCAGTTCATCGGTGGGGCGGGCGTGGATACCGCCAGCTACGGTGACAGCGGCAGCGCGGTACTGATCAACACCAAGACCGGGGTCAACACGGGTATCGCCGAAGGCGATACCTATGTCGGGATCGAGATGATCCAGGGCTCCGGCTACGGCGACACGTTTGTCAGTGGTGCGGCGGCAGACCAGTTCGACGGTGCCGGCGGTATCGATACCATCGACTACTCGGGTTCCTCGGAAGCGGTGACAGTAAGCCTGGTCAACGGTGCGGTCGGCGCGGGCGGGGATGCGCAAGGTGACCGACTGACCAACTTCGAGCGGGTGATCGGCTCGGCGTATGACGACACGTTGGTGGCACAAACCTCTGGGCATACCCTGGTGGGTGGTCAAGGTAACGACACCTACTTCATCAATGGCAGCGGTGTCTCGGTGGTTGAAGTCGCCGGTGAAGGTGATGACGAGATCAAGACCACACTGACAAGCCTGACCCTGGCAACCAACGTCGAGCGCCTGACCTATACCGGTACGGGTAACTTCGTCGGTTATGGCAATGCCTCGGACAACGTCATTACCGGCGGTGCCGGCAACGACACCCTCTTTGGTGGTGGTGGGGCGGACCAGTTCATCGGTGGTGCAGGCGTGGATACCGCCAGCTACGGCGACAGCGGCAGCGCGGTGCTGATCAACACCAAGACCGGGGTCAACACGGGTATCGCCGAAGGCGATACCTATGTCGGGATCGAGATGATCCAGGGCTCCGGCTACGGCGACACGTTTGTCAGTGGTGCGGCGGCAGACCAGTTTGACGGTGCCGGCGGTATCGACACCATCGACTACTCGGGTTCTTCGGCTGCGGTGACAGTAAGCCTGGTCAACGGTGCGGTCGGCGCGGGCGGGGATGCGCAAGGTGACCGACTGACCAACTTCGAGCGGGTGATCGGCTCGGCGTATGACGACACGTTGGTGGCACAAACCTCTGGGCATACCCTGGTGGGTGGTCAAGGTAACGACACTTACTTCGTCAATGGCAGCGGTGTCTCGGTGGTTGAAGTCGCCGGTGAGGGTGATGACGAGATCAAGACCACGCTGACAAGCCTGACCCTGGCAACCAACGTCGAGCGCCTGACCTATACCGGTACGGGTAACTTCGTCGGTTATGGCAATGCCTCGGACAACGTCATTACCGGCGGTGCCGGCAACGACACCCTCTTTGGTGGTGGTGGGGCGGACCAGTTCATCGGTGGTGCAGGCGTGGATACCGCCAGCTACGGCGACAGCGGCAGCGCGGTACTGATCAACACCAAGACCGGGGTCAACACGGGTATCGCCGAAGGCGATACCTATGTCGGGATCGAGATGATCCAGGGCTCCGGCTACGGCGACACGTTTGTCAGTGGTGCGGCGGCAGACCAGTTTGACGGTGCCGGCGGTATCGACACCATCGACTACTCGGGTTCTTCGGCTGCGGTGACAGTAAGCCTGGTCAACGGTGCGGTCGGCGCGGGCGGGGATGCGCAAGGTGACCGACTGACCAACTTCGAGCGGGTGATCGGCTCGGCGTATGACGACACGTTGGTGGCACAAACCTCTGGGCATACCCTGGTGGGTGGTCAAGGTAACGACACTTACTTCGTCAATGGCAGCGGTGTCTCGGTGGTTGAAGTCGCCGGTGAAGGTGATGACGAGATCAAGACCACGCTGACAAGCCTGACCCTGGCAACCAACGTCGAGCGCCTGACCTATACCGGTACGGGTAACTTCGTCGGTTATGGCAATGCCTCGGACAACGTCATTACCGGCGGTGCCGGCAACGACACCCTCTTTGGCGGTGGTGGAGCTGACCAGTTCATCGGTGGGGCGGGCGTGGATACCGCCAGCTACGGTGACAGCGGCAGCGCGGTACTGATCAACACCAAGACCGGGGTCAACACGGGTATCGCCGAAGGCGATACCTATGTCGGGATCGAGATGATCCAGGGCTCCGGCTACGGCGACACGTTTGTCAGTGGTGCGGCGGCAGACCAGTTCGACGGTGCCGGCGGTATCGATACCATCGACTACTCGGGTTCCTCGGAAGCGGTGACAGTAAGCCTGGTCAACGGTGCGGTCGGCGCGGGCGGGGATGCGCAAGGTGACCGACTGACCAACTTCGAGCGGGTGATCGGCTCGGCGTATGACGACACGTTGGTGGCACAAACCTCTGGGCATACCCTGGTGGGTGGTCAAGGTAACGACACCTACTTCATCAATGGCAGCGGTGTCTCGGTGGTTGAAGTCGCCGGTGAAGGTGATGACGAGATCAAGACCACACTGACAAGCCTGACCCTGGCAACCAACGTCGAGCGCCTGACCTATACCGGTACGGGTAACTTCGTCGGTTATGGCAATGCCTCGGACAACGTCATTACCGGCGGTGCCGGCAACGACACCCTCTTTGGTGGTGGTGGGGCGGACCAGTTCATCGGTGGTGCAGGCGTGGATACCGCCAGCTACGGCGACAGCGGCAGCGCGGTGCTGATCAACACCAAGACCGGGGTCAACACGGGTATCGCCGAAGGCGATACCTATGTCGGGATCGAGATGATCCAGGGCTCCGGCTACGGCGACACGTTTGTCAGTGGTGCGGCGGCAGACCAGTTTGACGGTGCCGGCGGTATCGACACCATCGACTACTCGGGTTCTTCGGCTGCGGTGACAGTAAGCCTGGTCAACGGTGCGGTCGGCGCGGGCGGGGATGCGCAAGGTGACCGACTGACCAACTTCGAGCGGGTGATCGGCTCGGCGTATGACGACACGTTGGTGGCACAAACCTCTGGGCATACCCTGGTGGGTGGTCAAGGTAACGACACTTACTTCGTCAATGGCAGCGGTGTCTCGGTGGTTGAAGTCGCCGGTGAAGGTGATGACGAGATCAAGACCACGCTGACAAGCCTGACCCTGGCAACCAACGTCGAGCGCCTGACCTATACCGGTACGGGTAACTTCGTCGGTTATGGCAATGCCTCGGACAACGTCATTACCGGCGGTGCCGGCAACGACACCCTCTTTGGTGGTGGTGGGGCGGACCAGTTCATCGGTGGTGCAGGCGTGGATACCGCCAGCTACGGCGACAGCGGCAGCGCGGTGCTGATCAACACCAAGACCGGGGTCAACACGGGTATCGCCGAAGGCGATACCTATGTCGGGATCGAGATGATCCAGGGCTCCGGCTACGGCGACACGTTTGTCAGTGGTGCGGCGGCAGACCAGTTCGACGGTGCCGGCGGTATCGATACCATCGACTACTCGGGTTCTTCGGCTGCGGTGACAGTAAGCCTGGTCAACGGTGCGGTCGGCGCGGGCGGGGATGCGCAAGGTGACCGACTGACCAACTTCGAGCGGGTGATCGGCTCGGCGTATGACGACACGTTGGTGGCACAAACCTCTGGGCATACCCTGGTGGGTGGTCAAGGTAACGACACTTACTTCGTCAATGGCAGCGGTGTCTCGGTGGTTGAAGTCGCCGGTGAGGGTGATGACGAGATCAAGACCACGCTGACAAGCCTGACCCTGGCAACCAACGTCGAGCGCCTGACCTATACCGGTACGGGTAACTTCGTCGGTTATGGCAATGCCTCGGACAACGTCATTACCGGCGGTGCCGGCAACGACACCCTCTTTGGTGGTGGTGGGGCGGACCAGTTCATCGGTGGCGCGGGCGTTGATATCGCCAGCTACGGCGACAGCGGCAACGCGGTGCTGATCAACACCAAGACCGGGGTCAACACGGGTATCGCCGAAGGCGATACCTATGTCGGGATCGAGATGATCCAGGGCTCCGGCTACGGCGACACGTTTGTCAGTGGTGCGGCGGCAGACCAGTTCGACGGTGCCGGCGGTATCGACATCATCGACTACTCGGGTTCCTCGGAAGCGGTGACGGTAAGCCTGGTCAACGGTTCGGTCGGCGCGGGCGGGGATGCACAAGGCGACCGGCTGACCAACTTCGAGTGGGTAATCGGCTCGGCCTTTGACGACACGCTGACGGCACAGACTTCCGGGCACAACCTTGCGGGTGGTCAAGGTAATGACACCTACTTTGTCAACGGCACCGGAGTGAATGTTGTCGAGTCAGCCGGTGGTGGTGACGATGAGGTCAAGACTACTTTGAGCAGCCTGACCTTGGCAGCCAACGTCGAACGCCTGACCTATACCGGTACTGGTAACTTCACCGGCCGTGGCAACGCCTCGGACAACATCATTACCGGCGGTGCCGGCAACGACACCCTCTTTGGCGGTGGTGGGGCGGACCAGTTCATCGGTGGCGCGGGCGTTGATATCGCCAGCTACGGCGACAGCGGCAACGCGGTGCTGATCAACACCAAGACCGGGGTCAACACGGGTATCGCCGAAGGCGATACCTATGTCGGGATCGAGATGATCCAGGGCTCCGGCTACGGCGACACGTTTGTCAGTGGCGCGACGGCAGACCAGTTTGACGGTGCCGGCGGTATCGACACCATCGACTATTCGGGTTCCTCGGAAGCGGTGACGGTAAGCCTGGTCAATGGTTCGGTCGGCGCGGGTGGTGATGCGCAAGGCGACCGGCTGACCAACTTCGAGTGGGTAATCGGCTCGGCCTTTGACGACACGCTGACGGCACAGACTTCCGGGCACAACCTTGCGGGTGGTCAAGGTAATGACACCTACTTTGTCAACGGTACCGGAGTGAATGTTGTCGAGTCAGCCGGTGGTGGTGACGATGAGGTCAAGACCACTTTGAGCAGTCTGACCTTGGCAGCCAACGTCGAACGCCTGACCTATAACGGTACTGGTAACTTCACCGGCCGTGGCAACGCCTCGGACAACATCATTACTGGCGGTGTCGGCAACGACCTGCTCTACGGCGGTGCCGGTGCCGACCACTTTATCGGTGGTATCGGGACTGATACGGTCAGTTATGGCGACAGCAGCCAGGGTGTTACGATCAATACCAAGACGGGGATCAACAGCGGGATTGCAGCTGGCGATACTTATGACAGCATCGAAGTGATCCAGGGCTCCAGCTATGGTGATGTCTTTGTCGGTGGTGCGGGGGCTGATCGCTTCGACGGCGGCGCCGGCATGGACATGCTGAGCTTCGCTAGCGAAACCTCCGGTATCGTCCTTGATCTGAGCAGCTCTGTGCTGACCGGTATTGTCGCAGGCGACACCTACACCTCCATCGAGATTTTCCAGGGGACTGACCAGGCCGACACCTTCACGGGCAGCCTTGCCAATACCGAAAACTTCATAGGTGGACTGGGTGCCGATACCTTCAACGGTATGGGGCGAGGCGATGGTGCCTGGTACCTGACCAGTAGCGATGGAGTCCAGGTCGACCTGCAAAATGGCACGGCCACCGGTGGTGATGCCCAAGGCGATGTCCTCAACAACATCGATAACCTGATGGGGTCGGACTTCGATGACACGCTGACCGGCAACGCCTACTCCAACAGGTTGGAAGGCGGCGCCGGTAACGACATTATCTACGGCGGGGACGGTAACGACTTCATCTATGGTGGTAGCAGCAGCGATACCTCTGCGGTGAAACCGGCATCGGGGCTGAATGTTGCCCAAGCCGACATGCTCTACGGCGGCAACGGCAATGACACCATGGTCAGCAGCACCAATGACACTGGAAGCATCCTCTATGGCGAAGCCGGGAACGACAACCTCACGGTGTACTCTGGCACGGCTGTTGGTGGTGATGGCAGCGACACCCTGACAGGTCTCGGTTATGGCTATGAGCTTCATGGCGAGGACGGCTTTGACACGCTCAACCTCTACAACTCGGGGGATGCTTATGGTGGCGAAGGTGGGGATGCCTACATCGTCTACTCGAAAACCATGGTGGCCATCCTGGATACCGGTACGACAGGTGTCGATACGGTGACCTTGAAAAACATCCAGAGTGTCAGTGACGTGCAGGTTATCAGGACGGACCTGGGGGCCTACATCTTCTCGGCGACCGACGTGAAGAATGGCAACCTGGACTCGGGTGTGTTCCTGAAGGACTGGTACAACGGCAGCAATACTATCGAGCTGTTCTACACCAACAACGGAGACTCGTTCACCCTTCCAGCCTGATAGTGGATAGGCGAAGCCCGGTGTCAGGAGCTTTGCCGATATGACGAAAACGGCACCCCGGTTTTTGAGTCGGGGTGCCGTTTTTCATGGCGCGCGAAAATTTTCCAATGGGCAAAAAGAAACCCCCGCCAGATCCAGGACCTGGCGGGGGTTTCTCAGGCTTGCACCGCTAGGCGCTCACCGGCTCAGCTTATTGGCAAGCTTCGCAATCCGGCTCGTCGATGGCGCAAGCCTTCGGCACTGGAGCCGGGCCGGCTGGCGCGGCTGCGGCAGGAGCCGCCAGGACCGAGTCGTCGCCGTGGTTGCCGCCGCTGGAAACCGCGTTCAGCTTACCGGTGTTGATGGTCGACTTCTCGGTGCTGGTCGCAGCCAGGGCACGGAGGTAGTAGGTGGTTTTCAGGCCACGGTACCAGGCCATGCGGTAGGTCACGTCCAGCTTCTTGCCCGAAGCGCCGGCGATGTACAGGTTCAGCGACTGAGCCTGGTCGATCCACTTCTGACGACGGCTGGCAGCGTCGACGATCCACTTGGTTTCCACTTCGAACGCGGTCGCATAGAGCTCTTTGAGTTCTTGCGGGATACGCTCGATCTGCTGTACCGAACCGTCGTAGTACTTCAGGTCGTTGATCATGACCGAGTCCCACAGGCCGCGGGCCTTCAGGTCTCGGACCAGGTACGGGTTGATCACGGTGAATTCGCCCGACAGGTTCGATTTCACGTACAGGTTCTGGTAGGTCGGTTCGATCGACTGCGATACGCCGGTGATGTTGGCGATGGTCGCGGTCGGTGCGATGGCCATGATGTTGGAGTTACGAATGCCTTTCTGTACACGGGCGCGAACCGGTGCCCAGTCCAGGGTTTCGTTCAGGTCGACATCGATGTACTTCTGACCACGGGCCTCGATCAGGATCTGTTGCGAGTCCAGTGGCAGGATGCCCTTGGACCACAGCGAACCCTGGAAGGTCTCGTAGGCGCCACGCTCGTCGGCCAGGTCGCAGGAAGCCTGGATCGCGTAGTAGCTGACCGCTTCCATGGACTTGTCGGCGAACTCGACGGCGGCGTCGGAACCGTAGGCGATGTGTTGCAGGTACAGTGCGTCCTGGAAACCCATGATGCCGAGGCCGACGGGACGGTGCTTGAAGTTGGAGTTCTTCGCCTGTGGAACCGAGTAGTAGTTGATGTCGATGACGTTATCGAGCATGCGTACGGCGGTGTTCACGGTGCGTTGCAGCTTGGCGGTGTCCAACTGGCCGTTGACGATGTGGTTCGGCAGGTTGATCGAGCCCAGGTTGCAGACGGCGATTTCGTCCTTGTTGGTGTTCAGGGTGATCTCGGTGCACAGGTTCGAGCTGTGCACGACGCCCACGTGCTGCTGCGGGCTGCGCAGGTTGCACGGGTCCTTGAAGGTCAGCCATGGGTGGCCGGTCTCGAACAGCATCGAGAGCATCTTGCGCCACAGGTCCTTGGCCTGGACCACCTTGAACAGCTTGATCTTGTTGTACTCGGTCAGCGCTTCGTAATACTCGTAGCGCTCTTCGAAGGCCTTGCCGGTCAGGTCGTGCAGGTCTGGCACTTCCGAGGGCGAGAACAGGGTCCACTTGCCGTCATCGAAGACACGCTTCATGAACAGGTCGGGGATCCAGTTGGCGGTGTTCATGTCGTGGGTACGACGACGATCGTCACCGGTGTTCTTGCGCAGCTCGATGAACTCTTCGATGTCCATGTGCCAGGTTTCCAGGTAGGCACAGACCGCGCCCTTGCGCTTGCCGCCCTGGTTGACCGCCACGGCGGTGTCGTTGACCACTTTCAGGAACGGTACGACGCCCTGGGATTTGCCGTTGGTGCCCTTGATGTACGAACCCAGTGCGCGGACCGGCGTCCAGTCGTTGCCCAGGCCGCCGGCGAATTTCGACAGCATGGCGTTGTCGTGGATCGCGCCGTAGATGCCCGACAGGTCGTCCGGCACGGTGGTCAGGTAGCAGCTGGACAGCTGTGGACGCAGGGTACCGGCGTTGAACAGCGTTGGAGTCGACGCCATGTAGTCGAAGGACGACAACAGGTTGTAGAACTCGATGGCGCGCTCTTCACGCTGTTTCTCTTCGATCGCCAGGCCCATGGCCACGCGCATGAAGAAGATCTGCGGCAGTTCGAAGCGGATACCGTCCTTGTGGATGAAGTAGCGGTCGTACAGGGTCTGCAGGCCCAGGTAGGTGAACTGCTGGTCGCGCTCGTGGTTGATCGCCTTGCCCAGTTTTTCCAGGTCGAACTCGGCCAGGACCGGGTTCAGCAGTTCGAACTCGATACCCTTGGCGACGTAAGCCGGCAAGGCTTTGGCGTAGAGGTCGGCCATTTCGTGGTGGGTGGCACTTTCGGCCACGGCGAGGAAGCTCAGACCTTCGGCGCGCAGGGTGTCCATCAGCAGGCGGGCGGTCACGAACGAGTAGTTCGGCTCACGCTCAACCAGGGTCCGGGCGGTCATCACCAGAGCGGTGTTGACGTCTTTCAGGGCCACGCCGTCGTAGAGGTTCTTCAGGGTTTCGCGCTGGATCAGGTCGCCGTCGACTTCTTCCAGGCCTTCGCAGGCTTCGCTGACGATGGTGTTCAGGCGGCCCATGTCCAGCGGCGCGACACTGCCGTCGGTGCGAGTGATGCGAATCGACGGGTGAGCGTTGACCGGCTCGTCGGCTGGTGCGCGGGTAGCACGCTCCTTGGCGCGCGAGTCACGGTAGATCACGTAGTCGCGGGCAACTTTCTGCTCGCCGGCACGCATCAGGGCCAGTTCGACCTGGTCCTGGATTTCCTCGATGTGGATGGTGCCGCCCGAAGGCATGCGCCGCTTGAAGGTCGCGGTGACCTGTTCGGTCAGGCGCGCGACGGTGTCGTGAATGCGCGACGAGGCAGCGGCGGTGCCGCCTTCAACTGCAAGGAACGCTTTGGTGATGGCGACGGTGATCTTGTCATCGGTGTAAGGAACGACAGTGCCGTTACGCTTGATCACACGCAGTTGGCCCGGCGCGGTAGCAGACAGATCCAGGTTCGAATCGGAAGCCTGCGGCACGGAGCCCTGCGGGTTCTCGCGAGTTGTGTCGGTTTGCATGGGTGTCTCCACGTTCTTTATGTTTGTTTGGGCACCACGAAGGTGCCCACCGTTCCGTCCTGAAGCACTACAACCGACGAGTGTCGTCGGACATAACCACTTCTTGACAGGGGGAAGGGGGCTTGTAGCGCCGCTTCCTTGCCGAAGTTTCACGGGCGGCGGGTCAGGAGCCCGCTGCCGAATTTCTGGTGGGTGACAGTCTGCTACTGCAACACCCGTACCGTTTTCCCTCGCAGCAGGGGGAAAAGGCTGCCAACCGCAGGCGCGGTTTGGTCTTCTGGAAATCTGTTTAGTTCAACCCCACGGGAGCAAGAAAAAAGCTTGAGTTTCTCGTCCGAAATGTGTTTGGGGTTTTGGGTGGAAAACCCTACATGTAGGGTTTTTTTTCCGCCGGGCTACAAGATAATGCGTTTTTGGGGGGGATTGCAACGTACTACCTGTGGATAAGACTGTGCGTAATTTGTGTATGAAAGCCTGAAGTCGCGCGTAGGCCGCAGCGGTACTGGATTGGACCGTTTGTCACTGTTTTCTACCGCATGAAACATGCCTGGTGCGGATTTTTGCGGGCGCGAACCCTATCACAGAAAATGTCTGCCACCGAGTGCCAATCCTGGCCTGTGTGCTATTGCCGCACCGTTGCTACAATCGGCCGGTCACAGGCGTTCATCATTCGCTCGAATCATTACAAAAAGACGAGTGGAGCCTTTCCCAACCGATCTTCGTCCGTAGAGGTAGTCCGTGGAGCAAGAGGCCTGGCAGGTACTGATAGTCGAGGATGACGAGCGTTTGGCCGAACTGACCCGCGAGTACCTTGAAAGCAATGGTTTGCGGGTTTCCATCGAGGGCAACGGCGCCCTGGCGGCCGAGCGTATCCTGCGCGAACAGCCGGACCTGGTGATTCTCGACCTGATGTTGCCGGGCGAGGATGGCTTGAGTATCTGCAGCAGGGTCCGCTCTGGGTATGATGGCGCCATTCTCATGCTCACGGCGCGTACCGATGACCTCGATCAGATCCAGGGCCTGGACCTGGGTGCCGATGACTATGTCTGCAAGCCGGTGCGCCCACGCCTGCTGCTGGCGCGGATCCAGGCGCTGCTGCGCCGTAGTGAGCCGCTCGAGAGCGCCGCACAGCCTGTCCGTCGACTGCAGTTCGGACCGCTGGTGATCGATGAAGCCCTGCGCGAAGCCTGGTTGAACGACGCGGGCATCGAACTGACCAGTGCCGAATTCGATTTGCTCTGGCTGCTGGTGCTCAACGCCGGGCGGATTCTTTCCCGGGAGGAGATCTTCACCGCCCTGAGGGGCATCGGCTACGACGGCCAGGACCGCTCCATCGATGTGCGTATCTCGCGCATCCGGCCGAAGATCGGCGACGACCCCGAGCATCCGCGTCTGATCAAGACCATTCGCAGCAAGGGCTATCTGTTCGTGCCGGAAGCGGCGGCAGAAATGCTCCCGTGAACTCGATCTTCCTGCGCATCTATGGCGGCATGTGTGCTGCCTTGGTGCTGGTGGCACTGCTCGGCGTGCTGGCGTTGCATCTGCTCAATGAGGTGCGTGGCGAGCAGTACCGCGAACGACTGGCCCACGGCACTTTTTCGCTGATGGCCGACAACCTGCAACCGATGGCCGACATCGAGCGCCGTCGGGCCCTGGTGCTCTGGGAGCGTCTGCTGGGGATTCCGCTGTCACTGCAATCGATCAGTGCCGCCGGGCTGGATCTCGGGCAGCGCACCCGGGTCCTGCGGGGCCAGGCCCTGGTGGTGCAGAGTGGGCCTTACGCTGCGCGGGTCTACCGATTGATCAGCGAACGCGAGCAACTGTTGCTGGCCGGGGACGTCCAGCAGATCAGCGAGCAACTGGCGCGGGCGACCATCTACCTGCTGGCCGACGAACTGGTGCGTTACCCGGTGGCCGAGCAGCCGGCCCGGCTCGCCGCATTGAAGCAGGACAAGGGCTTCGGTTTCGACATGCGCCTGGTGGCTCTTGAACGGGCAGACATGGATGAGGACCAGCGTCGGCGCATCAGCGAAGGCGATACGGTGATGGCGTTAGGCAAGGGCGGCGACTCGATCCGGGTATTCGCCGGGGTGGCAGGCACGCCCTGGGTCCTGGAAATCGGTCCGCTGTACCAGATGAACCCTTATCCGCCGCAGTGGCTGGTGCTGATCGCAGTGCTGGGGCTGAGCCTGATCGGGCTGATCGTCTATCTGTTGGTTCGCCAACTGGAGCGGCGCCTGCGGGGGTTGGCTTCAGCCGCCACGCGGATCGCCCAGGGCAGCCTGGAAACCCGCGTCCCGGCCGGAGGTGCGGACTCCATCGGGCGGTTGGCCGGTGCTTTCAATGACATGGCCGAGCACCTGCAGCGATCGTTGATGATCCAGCGCGAACTGGTCCGGGCGGTATCCCATGAACTGCGCACGCCGGTGGCGCGGCTGCGTTTCGGCCTGGAGATGATCGGTGATGCGACCAGTCCCCAGGCCCGCGCCAAATATATGGAGGGCATGGACAACGATATCCAGGACCTCGACCGCCTGGTGGATGAAATGCTCACCTATGCACGGCTGGAACAGGGCTCGCCGGCGCTGAACTTCCAGCGAATCGACCTCGATGCCTTGGTCAACCAGGTGATCGGCGAGCTGGCACCGTTGCGCGCCGAGGTCCGGGTGTCGCGGGGGATCTGTCTGTCTGCGGCCGATTGCGACGATGCCTGGGTCGAGGCCGAGCCGCGCTACCTGCACCGGGCCTTGCAGAACCTGGTCAGCAATGCCATGCGCCATGCGCAGTCGCAGGTCACCATCAGTTACCAGGTGGGTCAGTTGCGTTGTCGGATCGATGTCGAGGACGACGGCCCTGGTGTGCCGGAGAGTGCCTGGGAGCGGATCTTCACGCCATTCATGCGGCTGGACAACAGCCGTACGCGGGCTTCGGGTGGGCATGGATTGGGATTATCCATCGTGCGGCGGATCATTCACTGGCACGATGGCCGGGCGCTGATCGGCAAGAGCAAGAACCTGGGCGGTGCCTGTTTCAGCCTGAGTTGGCCGCGCCATCAGGAGAAAGCCTGAGGTCCCTGTTCGCGGATGGGGCCGATGCCCACAGAGACCCCTTTGGGTTTATCCGCGAAGCTTTTAGCAACCTGAAAACAGCACCAGAGTCAGGCAGAAATGCTGACCAGGCTCAGCAGATGTTCTCCCTGCGCGACATACTGGGCGTCCAGTTCGACACCATGACACCATTCGTTCGACAGGTCGGTCAGCAGGCGCACCCGCACATGCCCCTGCGCATCCCACGCCAGTACCTCGGCATGCTCGAAATAGAAGCGCTGCAACACCAGCGGGTAGAGCGCCTTGAACAGGCTTTCCTTGACCGAAAAGGTCAGGGTCACCGCCAGGGCGATCTGTTCGACGGGGCCTGCGGCCAGGCGCTGCAGTTCGTCTGGAGTGAGAATTTCAGCGGCCAGGCGCTCGGCGCGCTCGTGGGGCAGCAGGTTTTCCAGGTCCATCCCCAGGCTGCGCCAGTGTTGTTTGTCGGCGACGATGGCAGCAGCTCGGCCGGTACCGTGGGTGATCGAGCCGCAGACATGGCCTGGCCAGATGGGCGCACGATCCTCGCCGATGGCGGGTACGCAGTCGGTGCCGTCCAGCTTCAGGAGCGCGGCGCGGGCACAGAACCGACCGGCGAGAAATTCGGCCTGACGCTTGGCGACTGAACGCTGGATGCTCGCCGGTGCTGCGATCCGGCTGCGTTGGAAATCGTCCGGCGCCAGTTGCGCCGGATCGAACTGGGTGCCCAGCAGCACACTATGGGGCACGGCCAGCGGCAAGGGCCAATGCTCGTCGAGTGGTGTGCAGCAGGCGGGGAGGTTGTGGGGCAGGTTCATGCCGGATATTTTGCCGATTCGGAACGTAGCTGGATAGTGGCGAATTCGATCAGGCCTGTGTTCAGGGGGAGTTCAGGGCCGCCTGGGTACTCTGTGACGGTGATGATGCGCCGGGTCTGTACGTGCTGGTTGGCCGTATCTTTTACGAAACACTTTGGCAGAACTGAGTTACCGTTAGTGGTGAAGCGATGCCCGTATCGTTGGAGAGCGTTATGAAATTGCTGGTGGTAGAAGATGAGGCGCTGTTGCGTCATCACTTGCAAACCCGGCTGAGCGACAGCGGCCATGTGGTCGAGGCGGTGGGCAATGCCGAAGAGGCGCTGTACCAGAGCGATCAGTTCAACCACGACCTGGCGGTGGTCGACCTGGGGTTGCCCGGTGTGGGTGGGCTCGACCTGATTCGTCAGTTGCGCGCCCGGGGCAAGGCGTTCCCGATCCTGATCCTGACCGCTCGCGGCAATTGGCAGGACAAGGTCGAGGGGCTGGCTGCCGGTGCCGATGACTATGTGGTCAAGCCTTTCCAGTTCGAGGAACTGGAGGCGCGGATGAACGCGTTGTTGCGTCGTTCCAGCGGCTTTATCCAGTCGACGATTACCGCCGGGCCGCTGCTGCTCGATCTCAATCGCAAGCAGGCCTCGCTCGAAGAGCAGCCGTTGGCTCTGACTGCCTATGAGTACCGGATACTCGAATATCTGATGCGCCATCATCAGCAAGTGGTTGCCAAGGACCGCCTGATGGAACAGTTGTATCCCGATGATGACGAGCGTGATCCGAATGTGATCGAAGTGCTGGTCGGGCGTCTGCGGCGCAAGCTGGAGGGCCCGGTCGGCTTCAAGCCGATCGATACCGTGCGTGGCCTGGGCTACATGTTCAACGAGCGCTGCCGATGATTCGTTCGCTGCGGGTGCGGCTGATGCTGGCCGCCACCACCCTGGCGATTCTGTTCATGCTCGCGCTGCTGCCGGCCATGCAGGGCGCCTTCAGCCTGGCCCTGCAGGATGCTATCGAACAACGGCTGGCCTCTGATGTGACCACGCTGATTTCCGCCGCACGAGTGGACAGCAAGAAGCAATTGCAAATGCCCAATCTGCTCCCTGACGAGCAGTTCAACCTGCCGGACAGTCGTCTGCTCGGGTATATCTTCGACCGCGACGGTCGCCTGGTCTGGCGCTCGCGTGCGACCCAGGAAGAGAACATCAACTACAAGCCGCGTTATGACGGGCGTGGCAACGAGTTCGCGAAGATTCGCGAAGACAACGGCAACGAGTTTTTCGTCTACGACGTCGAGGTCAAGCTGCTGGGCGGCAAGAGCGCGGCCTACAGCTTTGTCGCCCTGCAACCGATGCGCGAGTACAAGATGACCCTGGCCGGTCTGCGCGAGAAGCTTTACCTGGGCTTCGGCGCGGCGCTTTCGGTACTGCTGTTGCTGCTCTGGATCGGCCTGACCTGGGGTCTGCGGGCGTTGCGCCGACTGAGCCAGGAACTGGACGCGATCGAAAGTGGCGACCTGCAAAGTCTCAGCGAAGAACACCCGCGCGAGCTGCTGCGCCTGACCGGATCGCTCAACCGCCTGTTGCGCAGCGAGCGCGACCAGCGCAGCCGCTATCGTGATTCCCTGGATGACCTGGCCCATAGTTTGAAAACCCCGCTGGCGGTTTTGCAGGGTGTCAGCGAAGGCATGGCGCAGCGACCGCAGGAGCGCGACCAGGCATGGATCCTGCAAAGCCAGATCGAGCGCATGAATCAGCAGATCAGCTACCAATTGCAGCGCGCGAGCCTGCGCAAGAGCGGCCTGGTACGCCATCAGGTCGAGTTGCAGCCGGTGCTCGACAGCCTCTGCAGTACCCTGGACAAGGTCTATCGCGACAAGCAGGTGCGGGTCGCTATCGATGTGCCCGAGTTCAGTCATGTGCCGATCGAGCAGGGCGCTCTGTTGGAATTGCTCGGCAACTTGCTGGAGAACGCTTACCGGCTGTGCCTGAGCCAGGTACGTATCAGCCTGCGCCGTGGCTTGCAGGGCATCGAGGTGTATGTCGAAGACGATGGTCCCGGGGTGCCGCCTGATCAACGGGCGCGGATTCTCCAGCGCGGCGAACGGCTGGATCGCCAGCATCCGGGGCAGGGGATCGGCCTGGCGGTGGTCAAGGACATCATCGAAAGTTACGACGCCGAGCTGACTCTGGGCGATTCGCCGCTCGGTGGCGCGTCGTTCCGCATTCACTTCCCGGCCCCCTGAGGGCCTACAGCTCCTGGGCGCGATAGGCGCCCGGGGTCAGCCCGGTCCACTTCTTGAATGCCCGGTGAAACGCCGAGGGTTCGGAGAAACCCAGTTGTTCGGCGATCTGTTGCAGGGACAGGTCGTTGCGGCCCAGATGATAGATGGCGATATCCCGCCGCAACTGATCCTTGAGTGCCTGGAAGCTGGTGCCTTCCTCGCGCAGATGCCGCCGCAGGGTCTGGGCGCTGATGTGCAGGTGCTGGGCGACGGCTTCCAGGTCCGGCCAGCGGCTGGCGTCGCGGCTGAGCAGGCGGCGCAGTTGGCTGCTCAGGCTGTCACCATCATCGGGGCGGGCCAACAGGTCGGCCGGTGCCCGTCGCAGAAACTGCTTGAGCGTCCGTTCATCCTGCAGCAGTGGCATACCCAGATAACGGCAACTGAACAGCAGGCTGCTGGTGTTGGCGCAGAACGCCAGTGGGCAAGGAAACAGCAGATCGTACTCGTCGGCATGTGCGGGGCGCGGGTAGTGGAAGGTGGCCTGTTCAAGGCGTATGCGCTGACCGACCAGCCAACTGCCGAGACGATGCCAGATCACCAGCAGGCATTCGCACAGGAAATGATCCGGGTCCCAGAGATTCGACGCATCCAGGCTCAGGCGCACCTTGTCGCCCTCGCGCTCGAGGTTCAAGCGTGGGCCATCGGGAAACAGCCGGTAGAACATCAGGCCGCGATGCAGCGCCTTTTCCAGGTTACTGCAATGGATCAGCGCGTGGCACATCATCGCGAAGGTGCCGCGATGGCTACGGCTCTGGCCGAAGCCCAGGTACTCGTCATCCAGCTCCAGCCAGAGCCCCTGCAAGAGCTGAGTGAACTGCTCCGGGGCCAGGCGTGCCCTGGGTTCGCTCAACAGCTCGGGAGCGATGCCCAGGCGCTGCAGCAGGCCCGAGTAGACAAATCCCCTGCGGCGTGCGCCCTCCAGGGCGGCATTGGCGAAATGGCTGGCGATGCTGCGTTCACGCATGGGGCGTTCCATGTCCATTGATGGCGGATCTTAGTCAGGGACCCTGATCCGGAACAAGGCGGATATCCGCCAAAATCTATGGCTGTCGAGAGTGGAAGGGCGGAAATCCGCCATCTATTCTCTATGGAGTGAGCTGACAGAGAAGCACGGGAAGCCTGATGGCTAAAGGCTTTTACTGGATTTCCCGAATATGGCACGTGCTTTGCGTTAGGAGAGTAGTCTGCCCACGCAGTTCGACAAACAACAAATCCCTCCGGTGCAGGAGGGTTCGTGCTTCAGGTTGGGCATCTGTCAGATGAATGACAGTTGCGTGATCTCTTGAGGAACTTTGCAATGACGACTCGTCAGCCACTGTACAAATCGCTGTATTTCCAGGTGATCGTAGCGATCACTCTCGGTATTCTGATTGGCCATTTCTACCCACAGACCGGCGTGGCCCTCAAGCCACTGGGTGACGGCTTTATCAAGCTGATCAAAATGGTCATCGCGCCCATCATCTTCTGCACCGTGGTCAGCGGTATCGCTGGCATGCAAAGCATGAAGTCGGTCGGCAAGACCGGTGGTTATGCACTTCTGTACTTCGAAATCGTTTCGACCCTCGCACTGCTGATCGGTCTGATCGTGGTCAACGTGGTTCAGCCGGGCAGCGGCATGCACATCGACGTCGCCACCCTGGATGCCAAGAAAGTCGCAGCCTACGTGACTGCCGGTGCCGACCAGAGCGTCGTCGGTTTCATCCTCAACGTGATCCCGAACACCATCGTCGGTGCCTTCGCCAACGGCGATATCCTGCAAGTGCTGATGTTCTCGGTGATCTTCGGTTTCGCCCTGCATCGCCTGGGCGACTACGGTCGTCCGCTGCTGGACCTGATCGATCGCTTCGCTCACGCGATGTTCAACATCATCAACATGATCATGAAACTGGCGCCCCTGGGTGCGCTGGGTGCCATGGCCTTCACCATCGGCGCCTACGGCGTGGGCTCGCTGGTGCAACTCGGCCAGTTGATGATCTGCTTCTACATCACCTGCGTGCTGTTCGTGGTGGTGGTGCTGGGCGCCATCTGCCGTGCTCACGGTTTCAGCGTCCTGAAGCTGGTTCGCTACATCCGTGAAGAACTGCTGATCGTACTGGGTACTTCCTCCTCGGAATCCGCTCTGCCACGCATGCTGGTGAAGATGGAACGCCTGGGTGCGAAGAAATCGGTCGTGGGCCTGGTGATTCCAACCGGCTACTCGTTCAACCTCGACGGTACCTCGATCTACCTGACCATGGCGGCTGTGTTCATCGCCCAGGCGACCGATACCCACATGGACATCACTCACCAGATCACTCTGCTGCTGGTGCTGCTGCTGTCCTCCAAAGGCGCTGCGGGCGTGACCGGTAGTGGCTTCATCGTTCTGGCTGCGACCCTGTCGGCTGTCGGCCATCTGCCGGTTGCCGGCCTGGCGCTGATCCTGGGTATTGACCGCTTCATGTCCGAAGCCCGCGCGCTGACCAATCTGGTGGGTAACGCGGTAGCGACCGTGGTCGTGGCCAAGTGGGTCAAGGAGTTGGACGAAGACAAGCTGCACGCGGAACTGGCTTCCGGCGGTCGCGCTATCGAAGATGGACGGATCCTCGACGATCTGGGCGTGGCCGAAGGCCAGGCGCCAAACATCAAGTAAGCGTCTGCTTCAGTTGAAAAAACCCATCTTCGGATGGGTTTTTTTATGCCTGCTGGCGAGCTTCTGCTGCCGTTGTACCGCCTGTGGCTGCCCTTGCCAGCGGCTGCTGGGCTGTCTACTCGACCCGCACTTCACCGCTGAACACCAGTGTCTGTCGACACCGGCGGCACAGGTACCGCCGCCCCTGGCTGACCAGTCGATGACGTTGGGCCGAGAACGGGAAGTCGCTGTTGGCACAGGGGCAGCGGTAGATATAACGCGTCACGCTGCGCCGCTGCACCTCATAGGTGTGGCAGCGGTTGGGCGGCAGTTCATAGACGCCGCGCATGATCAGTTGCCATTCCTCACCGTGGGGCTGGATACGGTCGCCGAACAGTTGATGGGCGATCAAGTGGGCAACTTCATGGGGCACGGTCTGACGCAGGAAGTCTTCGCTGTTTTCCCGATACAACTGTGGGTTGAAGCGCAGGAGGTTCTCGTGCAGGTGGGCGACACCGGCCTTCTGTCCACGCAGCTTGAGGCTGATGGTCGGGCGCTTGAACGGTCGTTTGAAAAAGGATTCGGCTTGCAGAAAACAGTCTTCGACGCGGGTGTTGAGTGGTTCGGACATGCTGTACGTCTCTCCAGAGACGCCGAGTATGCCGCAAACCCTGGCCATTCCGAATCCATCAGGTGCCGAATGGTCGTGCAGACATGAAAGAGGCCGCCTGGCGGCGGCCCGTGTCGGCAGTTTTGTGGTTATTCAACTGGTGTAGATCGGGCCGACTCCCAGGCCCCAGACGATCACGGTGAACGCCATGATCGCCACCAGTACGACCAGCCCAACGGCCAGTACCGAACTGGAGAACAGGAAACCTTCATCCGAAGGTATGTTCATGAACGTCGGCAAGCCGACATACAGCAGATAGACCGTGTAGCAGATCGCTGCCGTGCCGACCAGCATGCCCAGCCACATGTGTGGGTAGAGCGCCGCCAGGCCACCGATGAACAGCGGGGTGGCCGTATAGGTGGCAAAGGCGATACAACGTGGCAGGCTGGGGTTGGCATCGTAGGTGCGGGCCATCCAGTGGATGAACGCGCCCATCACCGCGACGCCGCCGAGCATGGCCAGGTAGGACAGGAGCGACATCCAGATCGCGCTGTCCTGGGTCAGCATGACCGGCGCGCGGTTGCCGATGACCCAGCCGATCCGGGTAGTGCCGATAAAGGCGGAAACCGCAGGGATCGCGGCGAGAATCAGGGTATGGGTGAGGTACATGTGGCTGATGCTTTCCTCGGCGTCGCCACGGATTTCCCGCCATTCCTGATCAGGGTGGGTGAACAGTCCCACTACGTGATGGATCATGTCAGTCACTCCTTTCGTTATTACCATCGCCCCCCATGTGGAGCGCCGGGACAGACGGCCAGAGTAATCGGAGGTCTGGATATGTCTGCGACCTTATGTCGCAGTATAGGAAGGGCTGGGGCCAACAGAACCGGGCTTTTAGAGCAAATTGCACTGTCCAGGGGGGCGGTAATCGCGTTGGAGCATTTGCCGCGAATTAGCTGAAGGAACCGTCTTCGTGGGTTGCTGTAGGACGCAGGCTTGTCTGCAAATCAGGCCTCAAGGTCGCCCAAAGCCTTGCCGGCAAATCCGCGTCTATCTGCTCCACTCCCACCACGCCGGGTTTGTGCGTAAAATGGCCGCCTTTTCGACATACCGCGCGGATTTCAAGGGCTATGGGCACTCTTTCGGTCAATCAGAACAAACTGCAGAAACGCCTCCGTCGGCAGGCGGGCGAGGCGGTCGCCGACTTCAACATGATCGAGGATGGTGACAAGGTGATGGTCTGCCTGTCGGGTGGCAAGGACAGCTACACCATGCTCGACGTTCTGATGCACCTGCAGAAAGTGGCGCCAATCAAGTTCGACATCGTCGCCGTGAACATGGACCAGAAGCAGCCCGGCTTTCCCGAGCACGTGCTGCCCGCCTATCTGAAAGAGCTGGGCGTGGAGTACCACATCGTCGAGAAGGACACCTACTCGGTGGTCAAGGAGCTGGTGCCGGAAGGCAAGACCACCTGCTCGCTGTGCTCGCGTCTGCGTCGCGGCACGCTGTATACCTTCGCCGACGAAATCGGTGCGACCAAGATGGCCCTGGGGCACCATCGCGACGATATCGTCGAAACCTTCTTCCTCAACATGTTCTACAACGGTTCGCTCAAGGCCATGCCGCCCAAGCTGCTGGCCGACGATGGTCGCAACGTGGTGATCCGGCCACTGGCGTACTGCAGTGAAAAGGACATCCAGGCCTATTCGGACCTCAAGCAATTCCCGATCATCCCGTGCAACCTCTGTGGCTCCCAGGAGAACCTGCAGCGCCAGGTGGTCAAGGAAATGCTGCTGGAGTGGGAGCGCAAGAATCCGGGGCGTACCGAGAGCATCTTCCGTGGCCTGCAGAACGTCATCCCGTCGCAACTGGCCGACCGCAACCTGTTCGACTTCACCAGCCTGCGTATCGATGAAACGGCGGCTTCGCGTTTCGTCAATGTCGTGAACCTGTAAGGGCAGCGACATGCGCGACTACAAGTGGCTGCACGAGTATTGCCTGAACCGCTTCGGTTCGGCGGCGGTGCTGGAGGCGCATCTGCCGGTGCCCCGCACGCCGGAGCAACTGCGGGCGTTCGGCGATGATCGCTACCTGTCGATGATTGCCCTGCGGGTCTTCCGGGCCGGGCTCAAGCACAGCCTGGTGGATGCCAAGTGGCCGGCCTTCGAGCAGGTGTTCTTCGGTTTCGATCCGCAGAAGGTGGTGCTGATGGGCGCCGAGCACCTGGAGCGGCTGATGCAGGACACGCGGATCATCCGTCACCTGGGCAAGCTCAAGAGCGTGCCGCGCAACGCGCAGATGGTGCTGGACGTGGCGAAGGAGAAGGGCAGTTTCGGCCAACTGATCGCCGACTGGCCGGTGACCGAAATCACCGCTCTGTGGAAGTACCTGGCCAAGCATGGGCATCAGCTCGGTGGTTTGTCGGCACCGCGTCTATTGCGCATGGTCGGCAAGGACACTTTCGTCCCGAGCGATGACGTGGTAGCGGCGCTCAACGCCCAGGACATCATCGACAAGGTGCCGACCAGCCTGCGCGATCTGGCGATCGTTCAGGACGCTTTCAACCAGTGGCATGCCGAGAGCGGTCGGCCGATGTGCCAGCTATCGATGATGCTGGCGTTCACCGTCAACCACTGATTCTCGACGCTCAGGCGGTTTGCGCCTGGCCTTCACCGGCCAGGCGCCGATTCAACTGATGACGCCAGCGCACATAGAGCATTGCGCTGCAGAACACCGCCAGGCTCGCGGCTATCTCTAGTACACCGAACACCTGCCGATTCGGGTCGAAGGCTGCCAATGCGCCCTTGATGAAGTACAGGTTCACCACATAGCAGGTGAACGAGTGACCGCGCGGGCTCCCCTTCAGCATCCCGGGCACCAACGGCAGCAGGGGCACCAGTTCGATCAGCAGGATCACCCAGGGGCGGGCCCCGTGCAGGTCGGCGAATATCAGGTAGTACGCGCAAAGCAGGCCGATCAGGCCGAAAAAGCACGCCAGGGCCAGCCAGCGGCTGAAGGTGACGCGCGGCTCCAGCCACTCCTGACTGGGCAGCACCTTGGGCTTCCTAGCCACGGCCTTTCTCCAATTGCAGTGCGGTGCTCGCCAGGCGCTGGCCGAGGGCGCGGCACAGGGCGATTTCATGTTCGTCCAGCGGGCGTTTGCCATCGCTGCCGGTGTGGTGGCTGGCGCCGTAGGGCGTGCCGCCGCCACGGGTGTCGAGCAGCGCCGATTCGCTGTAGGGCAGGCCGGTGACCAGCATGCCGTGGTGCAGCAGCGGCAGCAGCATCGACAGCAGGGTGCTTTCCTGACCGCCATGCAGGCTGGACGTCGAGGTGAACACCGCACCCGGCTTGCCGACCAGGGCGCCGGTCAGCCACAGGTTGCTGGTGCCATCGATAAAATACTTCAGTGGCGCCGCCATGTTGCCGAAACGGGTCGGACTGCCCAGGGCCAGGGCCGAGCAGTGCTTCAGGTCGTCGAGGCTGGCATACAGCGCACCTTCTTCGGGGATGGCCGGCGCGACGGCTTCGCACTCGCTGGAGATCGCCGGAACGGTGCGCAGGCGTGCCTCCAGGCCGGCCTGCTCGACGCCCCGGGCAATCTGCCGGGCCATTTCGCGAGTGGAACCGTTGCGGCTGTAGAACAACACCAGAACGTACGGTTCGCTCACGGCAGGATCTCCAGGATTTTTTCCGGCGGACGACCGATGATCGCCTTGTCACCGGCTACCAGAATCGGTCGTTCCATGAGTTTCGGGTGAGCGGCGATGGCATCGATCAGTTGCTCTTCGCTGAGTTGGCTGTCGGCCAGGTTCAGGCTCTGATATTCGTCTTCACCACTGCGCAGCAGTTGCCGGGCGCCGATCTCGAGCTTGTTCAGCAGGGTGCGTAATTGAACCGCGTCGAGCGGGGTATCCAGATAACGCACCACGGTCGGGGCAAGGCCACGGGCTTCGAGCAGTTCCAGCGCAGCACGGGATTTCGAGCAGCGCGGATTGTGATAAAGCGTCAGGTCGGTCATATGCGGGTCGCATCTTGCGTAAGGTGGCGGGTATTCTACCCGTCTGGCGAGCGCTCCTGAACCGTACGAGGTAAATGGTCGCAGTCGATGACTCATTTGATGGGGGATAGCACATGGCAAGGCGATTGGCAGCCTTACTGGCGATGATGGGCGCGCTGCTGCTCAGCGGTTGCGGCAACGATTATGGGGTTGACCAGCACGGGCAGAAGGTGGCGGCCGAGCGACTGGACAAGCACTGGAAAGTGGTCAACTACTGGGCGGAGTGGTGTGGTCCGTGCCGCACCGAGATTCCCGAACTCAACGCGTTGTCCGAACAGCTCAAGGAGCAGTCGGTGGGGGTGTTCGGGGTCAATTTCGACGGTTTGCAGGGCGATGATCTGGCCAAGGCCGCCGAGGCGCTGGGGATCAGGTTCACGGTGCTGGCGCAGGACCCTGCGGAGCTGTTCGAGCTGCCGCGTAGCGAGGCGTTGCCGGTGACCTACATCATCGACGACAAGGGCAAGGTCCGCGAGCAACTGATGGGCGAGCAGACCGCAGCCGGTGTGCTGGCGAAACTCAAGGCCCTCAAGGGCTGAGTGTTGCGTTGAGCAGGCTCACGGCACCTTGGGGGAAGGCGCCGTGGGCCGCTGTCACCGTCAGCCTTCTTCCGACCACAAGCGCAGCGGTTGACCCTCTGCCGGCCAGAAACGTACCTGCTCGACCGCAGAGATATCCCAGCGCTGGACGTTTTCCAGTGCCTGCAGGAAGCGTTTCTCCTGCTCCATCAGCGCCGGGGCGCAGAGCTTGCGGGTACTGCCGACCTTGCCGAAGCTGAGGGTGTCGCCGTCCAGGGTGTAGGGCGCGAACCAGTGGTTGCAACCGCCATTGCCATACGCCCGGCCGTCATGACCCAGGGTGACGGTCAGGTGGCTGTTGTCGATTAAAGGACGCTCGCCGATCCACTCCAGCACATAGCTGTGATCCTGCTGCAGTTGCACACGGTCGCCAGCACAGCCCAGCAGGCTGATGGCCAGCATTCCCAGAATCACCGCTTTTTTCATGCTGCTGCCTCCTGGCATTTCGGGCAGAGATGTTTCTCGCCCTGTGTGGTCCAGCCCAGTTCGGCAATACGCGCCGTGGCAGCGGGTTTCTGGGCCGGAGTACCGAGCTTGGCATCCACGGCGAATTCGAAGTCCAGTTGCTTGGCGCAGCTGTCGCAGTTGACCTGCCACTGGTGAATCGCCAGTTCGCCAAATACCGGCCCGCGGGCCATGGCGGTCCACTGGCCCGGTGGGTTGATCAGATGACGTACGGTCTCGACGGTCAGGCGCATGGACAGGTCCTTGCTGCCCTTGAGGGTGACCAGCAGCACGTCGTCGATGCGGATCGAGCCACCGTTGCCGGTGACCTGGTAGCGACCCGGCACCAGGGCGCGGCATTCGGTCAGGGTGTGTTGCGGGTTCATCAGGTTGTAGCGGAAATCGTGTTCGACCATGGATCCTCCAAATATGGCCGATATGCTAGCACGCAGAGGACTGATCGATAGCTGCCGCATGTAACCTTCGATCCGGTTGGTCGGGCTTTTGCGTCCGATCAGCCTTCCACCAGGTTCTGCGGCCGACCGGCTCGCCAGGCGGTGATGTTGTCCAGGGTCGTCGTGGCGATCGCCGCCAGAGCCTCTTGAGTCAGGAACGCCTGGTGCGCAGTGACGATCACGTTGGGAAAGGTCAGCAGTCGCGCCAGGACGTCATCCTGCAACGGCAGGTCGGAGCGGTCCTCGAAAAACAGTTGCGCTTCTTCCTCATACACATCCAGCCCGAGGTAACCGAGCTGGCCGTCCTTGAGTGCATCGATCAGTGCCGGGGTATCGACCAGGCCGCCGCGTCCGGTATTGATCAGCATGGCGCCAGGCTGCAAGTGGGCCAGCGTGTCGCGGTTGATCAGGTGGCGTGTATCGCTGTTCAGTGGGCAATGCAGGCTGATGATCCTCGCTTGGGCGAGCAGTTCCGGCAGTTCCAGATAGCGCGCGCCGAGAGCCAGCACCTCTGGATTGGGGTAGGGATCGTAGGCAAGCAACTGGCAGCCGAAACCGGCCATGATCCGGGCGAAGGTCGCACCGATCTGCCCGGTGCCGACCACGCCGACGGTCTTGCCGAACAGGTCGAATCCGGTCAGCCCGTGCAGGCTGAAATCGCCCTCGCGGGTGCGGTTGTAGGCGCGGTGCAGGCGGCGGTTGAGGGCCTGGATCAGGGCTACCGCGTGTTCGGCTACGGCATGCGGCGAATAGGCGGGTACGCGCACCGCGCTCAGTCCCAGGCGCCGGGCGGCGTTCAGGTCGACGTGGTTGTAACCGGCCGAGCGCAGGGCGATCAGGCGCGTGCCGCCGGCGGCCAGTTGTTCCAGTACCGGGGCGCTCAGGTCATCATTGATGAAGGCACAGACCACCTCGTGTTGCTCGGCCAGGGCGGCGGTATCCAGGCTCAGGCGAGCGGGCTGGAAGTGCAGTTCGAGGTCGGCGTGCGGGGTGATGGCGAGGAAACTGTCGCGGTCGTAGGTCTGGCTGCTGAAGAGTATGCCACGCATGTGAGGTCTTCCGTGTGAGACTGACCGGCAGCTTAGCGCCGGTCTCCTGGGCGGGTATTGTCGTGGATCAGGCGCTGACCCGGGCTTCGATGGCAAGGCGGGCAATCGCCATGTCCAACTGGTCAAGGGCCTGGTGGGCGTTGGCGTCGTCCTGCTTGAGCAGCGTCTCGCTGCGCTGGCAGGCCGCGCGCAATTGCGGAACGCCACAGTAACGGGTGGCGCCGTGCAGGCGGTGGACTCGTTCGATCAGGCCATTGTTGTCATGGGCTTCGCGCGCCGAGCGGATCGCCTCACGATCGGCGTCGAGCGAGGCCAGCAGCATTGCCAGCATGTCGGCAGCCAGGTCGGCCTTGCCGGCGGCCAGGCGCAGGCCTTCTTCCGGGTCGAGTACCAGCAGCTCGGTGGTGGTGTTGCTGGTCTCGGCGCCGCGCTCCTGGCTCTGGTTGCGCAGTGCCAGGCCGGTCCATTTCAGTACCACCTGAGCCAATTGGCGTTCGCTGATGGGTTTGGTCAGGTAGTCGTCCATACCGCTTTGCAGCAGGGCACGCTTTTCGTTGGCCATGGCGTGGGCGGTCAGGGCGACGATGGGCAGCGCGGCGCTTTGCCGTTCGTTTTCCCACTGGCGAATCGCTTCGGTGGCCTGGCGGCCATCCATGCCAGGCATCTGCACATCCATCAGTATCAGGTCGAAATTGGTCTGCTGCACCGCTTCGATCGCCGCGTAGCCGCTGTCCAACGCCATGACATCGGCGCCCATGTCTTCGAGCAGGGTCTGGACCAGCAGCAGGTTGGCCGGGTTGTCGTCCACGCAGAGTACCCGTGGGGCCCTGCTGCCCAGGGGTTCGCTGGGCTCCTGTCGGACCGGACGCGGGGCGATCAGGTCCGACAGCGCCCGCCGTAGCTTGCGCGTGCAGGCCGGCTTGGCCTGGAGCTGGTTGTGCGGGTTGGGCACCGAAAGATGGAACAGCGTCTGTTCGGTGGTCGGGCACAGCACCAACACCCGGCAGCCGAGGTGTTCGAGGTCCCAGATATGCTGGTTCAGGCGCTCCGGCGGCATGTCCTGGGCGGTGACACCGAGTACCGCCAGGTCGATGGCCTGTTCGGTCTGGTGGGCGCCGGTCACGCCGTTGGCCAGCCCGGGCAGGCTGTTGAACGGAATCACCTCGAGGCCGCAGTCTTCCAGTTGGTGCTGCAGGGCCTGACGTGCCAGTTCGTGGTTTTCCAGCACGGCGACGCGCCGACCGAGCAGCGGCGCGGCGGGCAAGTCCTCGATGTCATCGCGGGTCTTGGGCAGGCTCAGGCTGATCCAGAATTCGGAGCCTTCGCCCGGCGTGCTGTCGACGCCGATCTCGCCACCCATCTGCTCGATCAGGCGTTTGGAAATCACCAGGCCCAGGCCGGTGCCGCCCGGTTGCCGGGACAACGAGTTGTCGGCCTGGCTGAAGGCCTGGAACAGCGCCCGTACATCCTGGCTCGACAGGCCGATACCGGTGTCCTGCACGCTGATGCGCAGTTGCACACTGTCTTCATGCTCTTCCTCGAGCATGGCCCGCGCGACGATGGTGCCTTCGCGGGTGAACTTGATCGCGTTGCTCACCAGGTTGGTGAGGATCTGCTTGAGCCGCAACGGATCGCCGATCAGCGACAGCGGGGTGTCGCGATAGACCAGGCTGACCAGTTCCAACTGCTTGGCGTGGGCCGCCGGGGCGAGGATGGTCAGGGTGTCCTGCAGCAGGTCACGCAGGTTGAACGGAATGCTGTCGAGCACCAGCTTGCCGGCCTCGATCTTCGAGAAGTCGAGGATCTCGTTGATGATGCCCAGCAGGCTGTCGGCGGATTTTTCGATGGTGCCCAGGTAATCCAGCTGGCGCGGGGTCAGTTCGCTTTTCTGCAGCAGATGGGTGAAACCGAGGATGCCATTGAGCGGCGTGCGGATCTCGTGGTTCATGTTGGCGAGGAATTCGGATTTGATCCGGCTGGCTTCCAGGGCTTCCTTGCGCGCCAGGTCCAGCTCGATGTTCTGGATCTCGATGGTTTCCAGGTTCTGGCGGACGTCTTCGGTGGCCTGGTCGATACTGTGCTGCAGCTCTTCCTGGGCATTCTGCAGGGTTTCGGCCATACGGTTGATGCCCGAGGCCAACTGATCCAGTTCCTGGCTGCCGAGCGGCGGCAGGCGGGTTTCCAGGTTACCGTCCTTGAGCTGGGCCACGGCCTGCTTGATCTTGCTGATCGGGGTGTTGATGGTGCGGCTCATGCGCAGCGCCAGCAGCGCGGTACCGAGCAGACCGGTGGCGATCAGCAGCAGGCTGGCGAACAGGCTGCGGTAGCCGCGTAGCAGCATGCCGTTGTGGGACAGTTCCAGTTCGACCCAGCCGAGCAGCCGGTCGGCCTCGTCAGGGACCGGCTCGCCGGCCATATTGCGGTGCCGACCGAACACCGGCAGCAGGTAGCGTGTCGCGTCGTTGCCGCTGCGTTGCAGCATGTGGCTGCTGTTGCCGGTGGGCGGCTGGTTGAGCATGCTGGGGCCGGCATGGGCCAGTTGCTCGCGGTTGGCGCCGAGGAACGATACGGCGCGTACGTCGGTCTGCTCCAGGGCCTGGGTGGCGACGCGTTCCAGTTGATCGCTGTCATTGCGACTCAGCGCCGGGGCCACCAGCGGTGCTAATTGCTCGGCGATCATTTCCCCACGCTGCAGTAACTGGCTTTGCAGTTCCGATTGCTGCAACCAGGTGAAATACCCGCCCAGCACCAGGGCCATCAGCGTGGTTGGCAGCAGGGTGAGCAGTAGGACACGGCCTTTGATGCCCAGGTTTTTAAGCACGCATACTCTCCATCAGATACGGCGTTTGGCAGACACGGCGATCTTCTATTCCTGGCGTGCGCTTCCTGCGCTCGCTCCACCTGCGCAGTTTAGCCATATGAGGTGGGGGAAATCTCGCAAAGTTGGTGGCGTTGCCAGCGACCCGGACAGGTCCCGGGCAATCGGGCTCTGTCGGTCGCTTATAGCGATAAGCCATAAGCACCGCACTTTGCGTGATATGGGCCGCAGACGTTTGCCGGTATGATAGGCGCCCCCCGCAGTCTGGATTGTGAATACGCCATGACCTTGCAGTACCCCACGATCGCCGATTGCATCGGCAACACGCCTCTGGTTCGCCTGCAACGCTTGCCTGGAGCGACCAGCAACACCCTGCTGCTCAAGCTTGAAGGGAACAACCCTGCGGGCTCTGTGAAGGACCGCCCGGCACTGTCGATGATCACCCGCGCCGAATTGCGTGGGCAGATCCAGGCCGGCGACACGCTGATCGAAGCGACCTCGGGCAACACCGGGATCGCCCTGGCCATGGCTGCGGCGATCAAGGGTTACAAGATGGTCCTGATCATGCCCGACAACTCCACTGCCGAGCGCAAGGCGGCGATGACCGCCTATGGTGCCGAACTGATTCTGGTCAGCCGCGAGGAGGGCATGGAGGGGGCTCGTGACCTGGCCGAGCGGATGCAGGCCGAAGGCCGCGGCAAGGTCCTCGACCAGTTTGCCAACGGCGACAACCCCGAGGCGCATTACACCAGTACCGGTCCGGAAATCTGGCGACAGACCCAGGGCACCGTTACCCATTTCGTCAGTTCCATGGGCACCACCGGGACCATCATGGGCGTATCACGCTATCTGAAGGAGCAGAATCCCGATGTGCAGATCGTTGGTCTGCAACCGATGGAAGGCGCGACCATCCCGGGTATCCGCCGCTGGCCCCATGAATACCTGCCAAGGATTTTCCAGTCCGAGCGGGTCGACCGCATCGTCGACATGGGCCAGGAGGAGGCGGAAGACGTGATGCGCCGCCTGGCTCGTGAGGAAGGCGTTTTCTGTGGTGTGTCCTCCGGTGGCGCGGTGGCAGCGATGTTGCGCCTGTCGCGTGAGGTCGAGAATGCGGTAATGGTCGCGATCATCTGTGATCGTGGCGACCGCTACCTGTCGACCGGCATCTACGACTCTCCCAACTGATGGCCAGACAGCATAAAGGCCTGCGCTTTCAGCCCAGTGGCGGCAGCCGGGCACCACAAGTGCCGGTGGGCAAGAAGCAGCGTCTGACCATCGAGCGCCTGTCCAACGACGGTCGCGGGATCGCCTTCAGCGAAGGTCGTACCTGGTTCGTCGCTGGCGCCCTGGCCGGTGAGGAAGTCGATGCGCGCGTACTGGGTGCCCATGGCAAGGTGGTCGAGGCCCGTAGCGAACGGGTGCTGCTCGCCAGCGACCTGCGCCGCCCGGCGCCTTGTGCCCATGCCGGGCGCTGCGGGGGTTGCAGCATCCAGCATATGCCTCACACCGATCAACTCGCGTTGAAGCAGCGCATGCTCGCCGAGCAATTGTCGCGGGTTGGTGGTGTCGAGCCCGAAGAGTGGGCGGCGCCCCTGACCGGTCCCGAGTTTGGCTATCGTCGACGGGCTCGGGTGGCGGTGCGTTGGGACGCCAAGGCAAAGACGCTGGAGGTCGGCTTTCGTGCGGCGGCCAGTCAGGACATCGTCGGCATCGATGACTGCCCGGTGCTGGTCCCGTCCCTGCAACCGATCATGAACGGTTTGCCGGCGATGCTCCGGCGTCTGGGCAAACCCCAGTCGCTGGGGCATGTCGAGTTGTTCAGCGGCTCGGCCGTGGCCGTCTTGCTGCGTCATATGGCCCCGTTGTCGGCAGATGACCTGCAGATCCTGCGCAGCTTCTGCGAGCAGCATGGCGCGCAGCTCTGGCTCCAGGGTGAAGACGGTCCACAGCCGGTGGATGCCACGCAGTCGCTGGGCTATCAGCTGGAACAGTGGAACCTTGAACTGGCCTATCGGCCAGGTGACTTCGTCCAAGTCAATGCCGGGGTCAACGAGGCGATGGTGGCCCAGGCCCTGGATTGGCTCCAGCCTGCCGCCGATGAGCGGGTGCTTGATCTGTTTTGCGGCCTGGGCAATTTCGCCTTGCCACTGGCTCGCCAGGTACGCGAGGTGGTCGCGGTGGAAGGCGTGCAGACCATGGTCGAGCGGGCTGCCGCGAATGCCGCCGAGAACAATCTGCATAACGCGAGCTTTTTTCAGGCCGATTTATCCCAGCCACTGAACGATGCCGGTTGGGCCAAAGCAGGCTTTTCTGCTGTACTCTTGGACCCACCACGTGATGGTGCTTTCGATATGGTCGGCAAGCTGGCCGGATTGGGTGCCAGGCGTCTGGTGTACGTGTCATGCAACCCCGCGACTCTGGCGCGTGACACGGTCGAATTGATCAAGCAGGGCTACCGGTTAAAACGTGCCGGGATCCTCGATATGTTTCCGCAAACCGCGCATGTCGAGGCCATGGCGTTATTTGAAGCGAGCCAGGATGCTCGTCTAGTCTGACTGGCCGCCCCGTATTCCGACCAGCCTTGCCGGAGTGCAGGGGACGATAGACGGCCAGCGATTCTGACGCATTGAATCTGCGTCGTAGGGAAGGTAAGCAAGATGGTACAGGTGAGAGCGCACCAGCCGATCAACACCGACGGCAGTATCAATCTCGAGGCATGGCTCGACCACACGGTGAGCGTCGATCCGGCGCTGGACCGTGAAGCATTGAAGCAAGCCTGCGAATACGCACTGCTGGCCGAACAACAGACCCTGCCGACCCGTGACACGTGGCCGGAAGGGGGAAGTTTCAGTACCGGGCTCGAGATCGCCGATATCCTCGCCGACCTCAAGCTCGACCAGGATTCCCTGGTCGCCGCCGTGTTGTACCGTGGCGTGCGCCAGGGGCAGGTCCAACTGCAGGCGGTCAGCCAGAAATTCGGCCCGGTGGTGGCCAAGCTGATCGACGGCGTGCAGCGCATGGCGGCGATCAGTGCCAGTCTCAGCCCGCGCCAGTCCCAGGTGATGGGGTCGCAGGTGCAGGTGGAAAACCTGCGCAAGATGCTCGTGGCGATGGTCGACGATGTACGTGTCGCGTTGATCAAGCTGGCCGAGCGTACCTGCGCGATCCGTGCGGTGAAGAACGCCGACGAGGAGAAGCGCAACCGCGTGGCTCGCGAGGTGTTCGACATTTACGCGCCGCTGGCCCATCGCCTTGGCATCGGTCACATCAAGTGGGAGCTGGAGGACCTGTCCTTCCGCTACCTGGAGCCCGATCAGTACAAGCAGATCGCCAAGCTGTTGCATGAGCGGCGGCTGGATCGCGAGCGTTTCATCAGCGAAGTGATGTGCCAGCTGGAGAACGAACTGCTGGCCACCGGGGTCAAGGCCGATATCAGCGGCCGGGCCAAGCACATCTACTCGATCTGGCGCAAAATGCAGCGCAAGGGCCTGGAATTCAGCCAGATCTACGACGTGCGTGCCGTGCGTGTGCTGGTGCCGGAAATGCGCGACTGCTACACCGCGCTGGGGATCGTCCACACCCTGTGGCGGCATATTCCCAAGGAGTTCGACGACTACATCGCCAACCCCAAGGAAAACGGCTACCGCTCGTTGCACACCGCGGTGATCGGGCCGGAAGGCAAGGTGCTGGAAGTACAGATCCGCACCCACGCCATGCACGAGGAGGCTGAACTCGGGGTCTGTGCGCACTGGAAATACAAGGGCACCGACGTCAAGTCCGGTTCCAATCACTACGAAGAGAAAATCTCCTGGTTGCGCCAAGTGCTCGAATGGCACGAGGAACTGGGGGATATCGGTGGCCTGGCGGATCAACTGCGGGTCGATATCGAGCCGGACCGGGTCTACGTGTTCACGCCGGACGGGCATGCGATCGATCTGCCCAAGGGCGCCACGCCGCTCGATTTCGCCTATCGGGTACACACCGAGATCGGTCACAACTGCCGTGGTGCGAAGATCAACGGGCGTATCGTGCCGCTCAATTACAGCCTGCAGACTGGCGAGCAGGTGGAGATCATCACCAGCAAGCACGGTACGCCGAGCCGTGACTGGCTGAACTCGAACCTGGGCTACGTGACCACCTCGCGGGCGCGGGCGAAGATCGTCCACTGGTTCAAGCTGCAGGCCCGTGACCAGAACGTCGCGGCCGGCAGGACCCTGCTCGAGCGCGAGTTGACGCGTCTGGACCTGCCGCAGGTGGACTTCGACAAGCTGGCCGACAAGGCCAACATGAAGACCTCCGAGGACATGTTTGCGGCCCTCGGTGCCGGCGACCTGCGCCTGGCACAACTGGTCAACACCGCACAGCAACTGGTCGAGCCCGAGCGTGGCAACGAGCAGTTGGAGCTGATTCCGCGCAAGTCCGCCGGCTACAAGCCAGGCAAGCGTGGGGACATCCAGATCCAGGGCGTCGGCAACCTGATGACCCAGATGGCCGGCTGCTGCCAGCCGCTGCCTGGGGACGCCATCGTCGGTTACATCACCCAGGGCCGTGGAGTGAGTATTCACCGTCAGGACTGTGCCTCGGTGCTGCAACTGAGTGGACGCGAGCCGGAGCGGATCATCCAGGTCAGTTGGGGCCCGGTGCCGGTCTCGACCTACCCGGTGGATATCATTATCCGCGCCTACGACCGTTCCGGCCTGCTGCGTGACGTGTCCCAGGTACTGCTCAACGAGCGGATCAACGTGCTGGCGGTCAATACCCGCTCGAACAAGGAGGACAACACCGCGTTGATGTCCCTGACCATCGAGATCCCGGGACTGGACGCGCTGGGGCGGTTGCTGGGACGGATTTCCCAGTTACCGAACATCATCGAAACCCGCCGCAACCGAACGACCTGATTGGCAGATGGCCTGTATGTGAAACAGGACCCTTGCAGGAGCGGGCTTGCCCGTGAAGAGGTCCGTGAAGTCGCTAAAGGCTTCGCGGGCCAGCCCGCTCCTGCAACTCACTGTCTCGTCCAACAACCCGAGAACCCTCGATGTACAGCCTTCAAGACCTGTTGCACCTGATGGCCCGGTTGCGCGATCCGCAATATGGTTGCCCCTGGGACATCAAGCAAAGCTACGCCACCATCGTGCCTCACACCCTTGAGGAGGCCTACGAGGTCGCCGACGCCATCGAGCGCGAGGACTTCGAGCACCTGCAGGGTGAATTGGGCGACCTGCTGTTCCAGGTGGTCTATTACAGCCAACTGGCCCGGGAAGAGGGGCGCTTCGAGTTCGATGGCGTGGTTGATGGCATCACCCGCAAGCTGATTCGGCGCCACCCGCATGTTTTCCCTACCGGCGATCTCTATGCGTCGATGGATCAGCCACGCCTGAGTGAAGAGCAGGTCAAGCAGCGCTGGGAAGAGATCAAGGCCGAGGAGCGCGCCGAGAATCACCGCGCGCCTGAGCAGCTATCGCTGCTCGATGACGTGCCTGCCGCGTTGCCGGCGCTGTCCCGTGCGGCAAAACTGCAGAAGCGCGCAGCCCAGGTCGGTTTCGACTGGCCGGCGGCGTTACCGGTGGTGGACAAGATCCGCGAAGAGCTCGACGAAGTGCTTGAAGCCATGGCGGACAACGACCCGGCGGCCATGGCCGACGAGATCGGCGACCTGCTGTTCAGCGTGGTCAACCTGGCTCGCCATCTCAAGATCGACCCGGAAAATGCCCTGCGGGGCGCCAATGGTAAATTCGACCGGCGCTTCCGATTTGTCGAACAGGCATTGCGCAATACCCACCGTCCCATGGAAGATTGCACCCTTGAAGAATTGGACGCCTTGTGGGGCGAAGCCAAGCGCCAGGAACAGAATGCACCCAGCTGCGGCTGAGTCGTTGACCCAAGTGAGTAAGCATCATGAGCCTTTCCCTTCGCGACCAGTTGCTCAAGGCAGGTCTGGTCAATCAAAAGCAGGCCAAGCAGGTCAGCAAGGATAAACAGAAACACCAGCGGCTGGTCCACAAGGGCCAGGCCGAGGTTGACGACACCCAGGTGCGCCTGGCCCAGGAAGCGCAGGCCGAGAAGGTCAAGCGCGACCAGGAACTGAACCGTCAGCAGCAGGAAAAGGCCGAAGCCAAGGCTCGAACAGCCCAGGTCAAGCAACTGATCGAGAGTTCGCGCCTGCCCAAGCTGACCACCGAGGACTATTACAACTTCGTCGACGACAAGAAGGTCAAGCGCCTGTCGGTGAACAACCTGATGCGCAACAAGCTCAGCAATGGCTCGTTGGCGATCGTTCATCACGGTGGTGGGTACGAGGTGATCCCACGCGAGGCGGCGCTGAAAATCCAGGAGCGTGCCCCGGAGCGCATCGTCCAGCTCAATGTCCTGAGCGAGACCCAAGTGCCGGATGAGGACGATCCGTACGCGGCCTACCAGATCCCTGACGATCTGATGTGGTAACTCTGGTCTGGTGATAACAACAAACCCCGCTCGAAAGGCGGGGTTTGTGTTTTTGGCGGCACCGGCTGCGTGGGCCGGCGCCAGCGTTTGAACGAGGGCTTCAGGAGTGTTGTGGCTGGCGCTTCATTTCGAGGTTTTCCAGTTCGCTCTTGTATTGTTGAGCGTCGGCCTCGTTGTGAAACATGCCTACCAGCAGGTCCTGTTGATGGACATCCCAGATCCGGATGCCGGCGGCCAGGCCTTCATGGGACATGTGTGCATCATCGCGTTCGGTCACTTTTACAGTCATCTGCAAGCTCCAGTCTCTGTTGAACTGCGGCAACGCGTCGCAGGCCTCTGTTATATGACTCATTAGCTTCCTACGTAAATTGTTGGGAAATGAAATTAACCTTTACAGAATCTGCATTAATCTGCCGAGGCCCGGATTTACTGGCTTTTACGTTTCAAGTCAGTGGTTTCCTGACAAAAGTTTCATGTTCTGTCAGCGGGAGACGCGGGCTAGAGCAGCGAAATCGCATTCGATGACGGAGATTCATCAGGTAAAGGCAAACCGTCCCGGCGGTTATTTGAGCTTCCATTTTTACAACTTTTTGTGCTAAATACCTGCGCCCCAGGAATATTGGGGTGCCCTGAAGTTTCGCGACATTTCCGGCCAGGCGGCCGGATCGATGGAGAAAAACCGTTCGGCATGGAAGCCACAGTCAACGCCTGCATTCACCCGGCAGCATCGAGCTGCCACCTGCACCGTTCATAGCTATCGCTCGGCGAGACGACAGTTGCTGTCTGTGTCGTGAGCGGGGCCTGTGTTTTCCATGTCTTTCGATGTTCTGCCGTCGGCTTGGGCCATACCGGGGTCGATTTTCCCGGGGCGTCGGAAAGAGCGTGGACAGGGAATCCAACCCACACAGGAGTAGAAGCATGAAGCTGTTCAAATCGGTATTTTCGGTAGTTGCCCTGGCTACCTTGACTGCCGGATCGGCATTCGCCGGGCCGCCGGTGTCCGTGAATTTCAAGAACCTCGGTACCGCCGATGCCACCTATACGATCATCACCAGCAATGAAGCCACTACCAGCGTCAATGCGGTGCCAAAGCCGGTGACCACGGTCAAGGCTGGCGGGGCGGACACGTACGTCGTCCAGAGCAACATCAGCCCGCTCGCCAACTACGCCAACCTGCGCTACACCATTGGCAGCAAGACCTGCACCTTCCTGGCCACCTATGTCGCGATGGCGGGTCCATTGGGCTCGACCACGCCTAAATGGAACAACACCGCGACTCCGAGCGGTGGCGCGGTGTGTACGGCTAAAGTGACGTCGACCAATATCTCGACCTATGCCTGGTCGGTCGAATTCACCATGAAGTAAGCTGGTGGCGGAGCCTGCGGGCTCCGCTGTCTTGCCGCCCGTCGTGTGCGGTCAAGTTTCTTGAAGCGGGGCCGATAACGTTTGATAGGCCAAGGTTTCAAGGGTGGCCACTAACAGGGAGGGTTTTATCTTGGTAGGTTCTATCAATTCCAATTCACTGTCCGGCGCCCAGCTCGTCAGTGCTCCGTCCGTACCGGGCGATTCGGTCAAGGCCGGCTCGGCGGCAGCTCCCGCAAGCGCCGGGCAGAAGGATACCAGTCTTCTTTCCCCACTCTCTCGGCAACTGAGCGAGAGTGCTGCCAGTGCCGCAGCCAGGGATGCCAGCCTGAGCAGAAAGGAGTTGGGGGCCAAGGCCACCGAACTGCTCAGCCAGATCAGCGGTGATGGCTATTTCGCCAACAAGGCGGCCAACGATGCCGAAGTGCCCGCCACCGATGATCCCGATTTGCTGGCGCGGGCGCGTAATGCCACGCAGTTCGTCAATGGCAGTGGTCGCAATCCCTTTGCCGGTATGTCGCAGGATCAGCTTTCCCTGATCATCTACGATGACAGTGGCAATTTTACCGCCAACGAGCGGCGCGCGGCCTGGAGCGAGTCTTCCGACCAGGAATATGCCTGGCGCCAGAAAGCCGTGGCCGGTGCAATGGCCGAGTACAACGACACGGGCAAACTGAGCAAGTTCTTCACCTCGGCGCTCGATCACTACAAGGACCTGCCGGCGATCGAACAGGCTCAGTACCCGAACAGCTATGAAGCCAAGCTGCAGGCCTGGATCGCCCTCGATTTCAACTACAAGACCCACACCGTCGAAGGCCAGGGCAGCCCGCAAGAGATACTGGACAAGGTTCTTGCGCTGGACAGCGGGACATTCGACGAGAGCCGTTCAGGCCCTGCGGTCTGAATCCCGCAAACGAAAAGCCCCGCATAAGGCGGGGCTTGTTCATGGCGTTGCGGCGGCTCAGTTGCCCTTGACCGCCTTGCCGTCGACGGTGCCGTCCTGGAGCATGATGTTGTACTCCTTGCCGTCGGTCTCGACCTGGCGCAGGGCGACCAGGATGTAACCCCAGTCCTTGGCGAACCACATCTGCGTGATGCGTTTGCTCTGCGTCGGATCACGCACGCGCTCGACCTTGATTGCGTCGATCGTACCGGCCTTGGTCTGGACCTTTTCCGGGCCGATTACGCGAAAGTCGTAGGTGTCGGTATCGGTGCCTTCGGCAACCCGGTAGCTCATGCTTTTCTTGCCGGCCGCCACGTCACGCTGCAGGGCCAACTGATAGGTGGACTTGTCCAGCATGCCGCTTTCCAGGGGCAGGTTGACCGAGTCCTTGCCTTCGAATCCGGTGACCTTGTTGTTCGCCCAGTCGAAGTCCAGGTTGATTTTCTTGGCCTTGCCCAGTCCGCCACGCTCGAAGGTATAGGTCTGTGGCTGCAGCTTGTCCTTCTCGAGGCGCAGGGTGCTTTCCTCGGTCAGGCTGGCGATCATCATGGAGGCCTTGAAGCTCAGGGTCCAGGTGCCGTTGGCGTTTTTCGTCAGGCTGCGTTCGGCCGAACCGCTCATGGGCAGCTGTTTCCAGTCTGCGGTGTAGCTGGCGGAGAACGGCTGAAGATCCGCTGCCTGCACCATGGGCAGGGCGAGCAGGGTAAGAGCGAAGAGCAAAGCGCGACGCATAAAATCTCCTAGGTTCGAATCGAATGGCCGCTGGCCGCGAGTAATTGGCCGTCCAGCAAGGCACCCTGTTCGCCAAGGGACAAGCGTCCTTCGGCGAACCAGCGTACCGCCAGGGGGTAAATCCTGTGTTCCTGGGTATGAACCCGTTGCGCCAGACTCTGCGCCGAATCACCAGACTCTACCGTAACCACAGCCTGTACGACCAGAGATCCGCCATCGAGTTCCTCGGTGACGAAGTGTACGCTGCAGCCGTGCTCGCTATCGCCGGCGTCCAGAGCCCGCTGGTGAGTGTGCAGGCCCTTGTACTTGGGCAATAGCGAAGGGTGGATATTGAGCAGGCGTCCCTGATAGTGCCGGACGAATTCCGCGCTGAGAATGCGCATGAAGCCGGCCAGAACCACCAGTTGCGGATTGAAGGCGTCGATCAGTTCGATCAGGGCGGCATCGAAGGCTTCACGGCCTTCGAAGGCCTTGTGATCCAGGGTGCGGGTTTCGATACCCGCGTCCCTGGCACGTTGCAGGCCATAGGCGTCGGTGCGGTTGGAGATCACCGCAGCGATATGGGCCGGGTTGTCCCCGGTCCGTACGTCATCGATCAGGGCCTGCAAGTTGCTGCCGGAGCCCGACAGCAACACCACGACGCTGCAGGTCGGGCTTATCGGCTCGGACATCAGTGAGCCTTGAGGTTTTTCAGCTCGACCTGGGCAGCGCCTTCGGCGGCCACGGCGATCTGGCCGATGACCCATGGCTGTTCGCCGGCTTCACGGAGGACTTTCAGGGCGCTTTCAACGTGTTCCTGGGCCACGCAGATGACCATGCCGACGCCGCAGTTCAGCACGCGGTGCATTTCGGTTTCGTCGACGTTGCCTTTTTCCTGCAGCCAGTCGAAAACCGCTGGGCGCTGCCAGCTGGCCACGTCGACGACTGCCTGGGCGCCTGCCGGCAGAACGCGCGGGATATTGTCCAGCAGGCCGCCACCGGTGATGTGGGCCATGGCCTTGACCGCGCCGGTGTCCTTGATCAGCTTGAGCAGCGGCTTGACGTAGATGCGGGTCGGCGCCATCAGCAGGTCGCTCAGCGGCTTGCCGTCGAGCTGGGTGTTCTCGATATCGGCACCGGAGACTTCGATGATTTTGCGGATCAGCGAGTAGCCGTTGGAGTGCGGGCCGGAAGAAGGCAGGGCGATCAGTGCGTCGCCGGTGGCTACTTTCGAACCATCGATGATTTCCGATTTTTCCACCACGCCGACGCAGAAACCGGCCAGGTCGTAGTCTTCGCCTTCGTACATGCCTGGCATTTCAGCGGTTTCGCCGCCGACCAGGGAGCAGCCGGACAATTCGCAGCCGGTACCGATGCCGGTGACCACCTGGGCGGCGGTGTCGACATTGAGCTTGCCGGTGGCGTAGTAGTCGAGGAAGAACAGTGGCTCGGCGCCGCAGACCACCAGGTCGTTCACGCACATGGCCACCAGGTCGATGCCGATGCTGTCGTGTTTGTTCAGGTTCAGTGCCAGGCGCAGCTTGGTGCCGACGCCGTCGGTGCCGGAGACCAGAACCGGCTGCTTGTAACCGGCCGGGATCTCGCAGAGGGCGCCGAAACCGCCCAGGCCGCCCATGACTTCCGGACGCGCAGTGCGCTTGGCCACGCCTTTGATGCGTTCGACCAATGCTTCACCGGCGTCGATGTCTACACCGGCGTCCTTGTAGCTCAGGGAGGGTTGCTTGCTCATGATCCAGGCCTATAGGGGGGATTCTTGGGTATCGACCGGGGAAGACGGGACTACCGCAAAGACGAACGCAAGTCGGCTTTTCAGTTGTCCGGCCATTGCCGGTCTGCGAAGGCGCGCGATTTTATCAGGCTTGAGCAGCAGCGGCCATCCTCGGGCCGACGGGCAGGGCGATATCCGCGAAAAAATCCCTCGATGGCGACGCTGGCTGCATCGGGCGCGGCTGTATAAGGTATAGCCTCATCAGCCGCTATCTTTATGACAGCGGAAAAACTTTCGTGATGGTATGAATAATGGCACTGCGCTGTGGTCACACGCCTGTCCCTTTGTATTCATGCGGTCTTTCAAGCCGTTTCTGCCTGTCGGGAATTTTCCATGCGTTTGTTCAAATTACTGAGTGCCGGTTGCCTGTCGTTATTGAGCCTGGCGATCCATGCCGAAACCCTCAACGGTCTGTATCAGGTGCGCGAACCGGTCAGCAGCCAGTCCCCCGATGAGCGCAACCAGGCCACCCAGCGCGCGCTGGAGACTCTGGTGTTGCGTCTGACCGGCGACCCCAAGGCCTTGCAGAGTGCAGGGTTGGCCGAGGTGCGCAAGGATCCGCAGCAGATCATCAGTCAATATGGCTATGACGCCGGACCGCCGGAAAGCCTGCAGGTGGATTTCGATCCCGTCGCGACCGAACGTGCTTTGCGTGGCGCCGGATTGTCGCTATGGGGCAGCAATCGGCCAGCGATTCTCGGCTGGTGGCTGAACGATTCCACCGAAGGATCGAGCCTGGTCGGCGATGGTCAGCCGGCGGCGCAGCCGTTGCGTCGCGCAGCGCAGCATCGCGGCCTGCCATTGCGTCTGCCGTTGGCTGACCTCGAAGAGCAGATTGTCGCCACCGCGAAGAATCTTGAGGGCTCCGATGCCTCGCCGTTGCAGGCGGCGTCCGAGCGTTACGGCGCCGATGCCCTGCTGGCGGTGCATGCCCGTCAGAACGGCGCCCAGTGGGAAGCCAAGTGGCGCCTGTGGCTGGGGGATCAGAAAGAGCAGGGCACGGTACAGGGTGCTGATACGGCAGCGCTGGCCGATGCCGTGCTGCTGGCGGTGAGCGAGCGCCTGGCGCCGCGTTTCGCCGTCAAGCCCGGCGTCGCCACGGAGCAGTTGCTGGAAGTGCAGGGCATGACCCTTGAGCGCTATGCGGCGCTGGAGCGGTTGCTTGAGCCGTTCGGTGGCCGGCCATTGAGTGTGGATGGCGATCGCATCGTCTATCAGGTCAGTGGTAGCGCGCAGCAGTTGCGGGCACAGTTGGGGCTGGCAAAGTTGCAGGAGGTTGCGCCGGATGCGGCGCCCGCACCGGCTCCGGCGGCGGCCAATACGGCGCCGGCTGTAACGCCAGCGACGGCTCCAGCTGCAACCCCGCAGTTGCGCTTCCGTTGGTAACTCAACTTTTTTCTTTCTATATATAAGGCGGGAATCGTCCATGACCGACGTTCGTCGATGGGTTTGGCTGGGTGCGGCGTTTCTGCTGTGTTTGCTGGTGTACTTGTTACACCCGATCTTGTCGCCTTTCCTGGTGGGTATTCTGTTGGCCTACCTGTTCGACCCGTTGGTCGACCGCCTGGAAAAATTCGGTCTGTCGCGGACCTGGGGCGTGGTCACGGTCTTTGCCCTGTTTACCCTGATTCTGATGACCTTGCTGCTGGTGCTGGTGCCGATGCTCGCCAAGCAACTGGTGCGGCTCTATGAGTTGGCGCCGCAGGTGCTCGACTGGGTGCAGCACACCGCGATGCCTTGGGCGCAGCACAAGTTCGGCCTGGCGGACGGCTTCTGGAAGTTCGACAAGGTCAAGGCGGCTATCAGCGAGCATATGGGCCAGACCACCGATATCGTCGGTGTGGTCCTGTCCCAGGCTACCGCCTCGGGCCTGGCGTTGATGGGCTGGCTGGCCAACCTGGTGTTGATCCCGGTGGTCAGCTTCTACCTGTTGCGGGACTGGGACCTGATGATGGCGAAGATCCGCAGCCTGCTGCCGCGCCAACAGGAAGGGCGCATTGTCGCATTGGCCGATGAGTGTCACGGCGTGCTGGGAGCTTTCGTGCGCGGACAGTTGCTGGTGATGCTGGCGCTCGGTGTGATCTATGCTGGCGGCCTGATGCTGGTCGGATTGGAGCTGGGGCTGTTGATCGGCCTGTTGGCGGGCTTGGCGGCCATCGTGCCTTACATGGGCTTCGTGATCGGGATTGGCGCGGCGATCACGGCTGGATTGTTCCAGTTTGGCGGCGAGCTGTATCCGATGATCGGCATCGTTGTGGTCTTCATGGTCGGCCAGGCCCTGGAAGGGATGGTGCTGACGCCCCTGCTGGTGGGGGACCGTATCGGTCTGCATCCGGTTGCGGTGATTTTCGCGATCCTGGCCGGTGGCGAGCTGTTCGGTTTTACCGGTGTGCTGCTGGCGTTGCCGGTGGCTGCGGTGATCATGGTGCTGGTGCGGCATGTTCATGATCTGTACAAGGAATCGGATATGTATGAGGGGCGTGAGGATCCTGAGTTGTAATTCAGTCGTTCGCCGACTCGGTCTATCCTGACAAGACTGTCCGCAAGGTCGATGCCGGGCTTGCGGACACTGTCGCCAGCAAGCCTGCTCCCGACGATGGTGCGCGAGTTTTCCCGAAGCTTTGCTTTGATTAACGCAAACCTTTGATTTTGCTTATGGTCTGCTGCATTGTGCGCCCGGCGTCACGGGTATAAACTTTGCACACTTTATACAGAGGCCACTAACGGTTCCCGGGAACTGTTCAGTCAGCATGAAACCGATTCAGCTGCCCCTAGGTGTGCGTCTACGGGATGACGCTACCTTCATCAACTACTATCCAGGCGCCAATGCCGCTGCACTCGGCTATGTCGAGCGGCTATGCGAAGCCGACGCCGGATGGACCGAAAGCCTGATCTATCTCTGGGGCAAGCACGGCGTGGGGCGTACCCACCTGCTGCAGGCGGCGTGCCTGCGTTTCGAGCAGTTGGGCGAAACGGCGGTCTACCTGCCGCTGGCCGAGTTGATGGATCGTGGCGTCGAACTGCTGGATAACCTCGAGCAGTACGAACTGGTCTGTCTCGACGACCTGCAGGTGGTGGCTGGCCGTGCTGATTGGGAAGAAGCGCTGTTCCATCTGTTCAATCGCTTGCGCGATAGCGGTCGGCGTTTGTTGATTGCCGCCTCTACCTCACCCCGTGAGTTGCCGGTGAAACTGGCTGATCTCAAGTCGCGGCTGACCCTGGCGTTGATTTTCCAGATGCGCCCGCTTTCCGATGAAGACAAACTGCGTGCTTTGCAACTGCGTGCTTCAAGACGTGGGTTGCATCTGACCGATGAAGTAGGACATTTCATCCTGACTCGTGGCACTCGCAGCATGAGCGCATTGTTCGAATTGCTCGAACGTCTTGATCAGGCCTCCTTGCAGGCGCAGCGCAAGCTGACCATCCCCTTCCTGAAGGAAACCCTGGGCTGGTAAAACACCGGCAAAGCCCCCTCTTATCGAGGGCAGCAGGGGATTTTCGCCAAATTCCAGACGTCACGAAACCTACGCTGAAGGCAGTTTTCAGGCGCGTGCGAGACGTTCGGGTATTAAGGCGTTAGATGTTTTCAAGATACAGCCGGGTCACATTTTGCCTCATAAAATTTGCAAATGAGGATGATAGAGGGCATAGTCGCGTCTTCTAAAAAACTCAGCCACGGTCGTGCCCATGCTAAATCGCTTCGCACCCCTCGTGCCTCTCGCACTCGTTACCTTGCTTTTTGGTTGCGCGGCACATACGCCGGTTTCGCAACAGCAGGTAGATAATTCGGTCAAAACCACTTCGGTTTCTGGTGTCAAATCTTCGACCGTACTGGACGATGAGCTGGCCACCGAAAAAGAACTCGCCGAGTTCTCCGACAGCAAGCCTTACCAGTTGCCCGTGCTGGCCGACAGCATTCTTGAGCGTGGTATGTCCCTGATCGGTACCCGTTACCGTTTCGGCGGTACCAATGAGAATTCCGGTTTTGATTGCAGCGGTTTCATCGGTTATCTGTTCCGTGAGGAAGCAGGTCTGGACCTGCCTCGTTCGACGCGTGAGATGATCAATCTGAAAGCGCCACTGGTTGCCCGTAACAAGCTCAAGCCGGGTGATCTGCTGTTCTTCGCTACCAACGGTCGCCGCGGTCGTGTCAGCCACGCCGGCATTTACCTGGGCGATGACCAGTTCATCCACTCCAGCAGCCGTCGTAGTGGCGGTGTGCGGGTCGACAGCCTGGGTGACAGCTACTGGAGCAAGACCTTCATTGAAGCCAAGCGCGCCCTGGCGATGGCTCCTACCACGGTCACAGCCAGCAACAAGTAAAGATTCGGACGTTTAAGTGCCAGCAATCATGGCTGATGTGCGAACTGCTAAGCTTCACGGATAGCAGAATTGTACAAAAAACGTCCGAAGTTAAAGTGATACTTGAAGTTTGGCGCGTAACCGCTAGAATCCTGACTTATTGTTGAGTGCCTGACCGTGCAAGCCTTGCTTGCGCGGTTTTGGTTTCTCCACGCCACGGCAGAGCAAGCCGCATTCAGTCAGGATTTCTGCATATGTCGATCTCGGCCCGCATCGCCCTTGTTGCCCTCACCGCATTGCTCGGTGCCTGTGCCAGCCGTCCGCCGCCCCCTCCGGCGCCGGTGGCTCGTCCCGTGGTGTTCGCCTCACCGCAACCGACCTCGCCAGAAGCTGAAGACGTGTTGTTTCGCGCATTGGGCCTGGTCGGCACGCCGTATCGCTGGGGTGGCAACACACCGGATTCCGGTTTTGATTGCAGCGGTCTGATCGGCTACGTGTATCGCGACATGGCCGGTATCAACCTGCCGCGCTCCACTCGTGAAATGATCGTGATGCGTGCACCGAACGTGCCGCAGGATGCCTTGCAGACCGGCGACCTGATCTTCTTCGCCACCAATGGTGGTTCCCAGGTCAGCCATGCCGGCATCTACGTCGGCGAAGGCCGGTTCGTCCATGCCCCGGCCACCGGCGGTACGGTCAAGCTGGACAGCCTGTCCAAGGCCTACTGGCAGCGCGCCTACCTGAACGCCAAGCGCGTACTGCCGACCGAGCACCTGGCACGCAATCCCTAGTCTGATATCGCGAGCTGGTCATGACCGCTCGCACCCTCAAGCTCTACGGCTACCTGCTGGGCGTTTCCCTGTGCGAGACACCATTGCTCAAGCGCCTGCGGGACGACACCCAGGCGTTGCCCAATGGCGCCAGACCGGTCGTTCAAGTTGTTTGTATCGCTGCCGTTACAAGGAGTATCACCTGACGACATGGATGTGGCGTATGGCTATCGGTATCCCGGGCAGTTCGCCTATCGCAATGGCGCCGTTGGCTGCCAGGCCTCTTGCCGCCACTGATGTACCGCGCGAGTCCGTCGCGCTGGTCCGTGTGCCGCCCACGGCTGCGGAAGAGGCCGAGACCCAGGCGCGGATCAAGGCCAATATCGATGAGCAGTTGGCTCAGCTCAACAACCACTCCGAGGCATTCTTGCGGGCGCAGGGACAATTGAGTACCGCCACCGTCGGGCTGCGATCGGTGTTCAATGACTTCAAGAGTTCGCTGGACGAGAACCTGGCAGGCAAGGCCTTCGGTTTTACCGTGGATGCTGACGGCCTGTTGCGGGTTCTCAATACCCACGGCGCCCTCAGTCAGGACGACATGGATCAGCTCAACGAGCTGATGAATAACTCGAACTCGCTGAAAAATGCCGCCCACCAGTACATGAACAGCGCCATCGATTACGTGAACGAAGACCAGAAGGGCCCCCGCATGCTGGGTGCTACCTATTTCCTCGACAAGACCAACTTCGGCGGCATCATCGACCTGGGGGCGGTGGCGGCGGACCCGCGATCAAAAGGCGCGAAGGACGGCTGGCTGACCAGCCAGTTGTGGAACAAGGGGATCAGGACGGGAGGCATCCACGAGGTGGTCTGATCTCCCGCCCGTTCCAGGTTGCCCGGCCTGATTCTTCATCGGGATCGCGGGCGACGGGTCACTTGCTGGCGGACACCCGCCAGATCTTGTTGCCCACATCGTCTGCCACCAGCAGGCCGCCTTGCTGGTCGATCACGACCCCGACCGGCCGGCCCATGGCGTTTTCATCCTTGTCGAGAAAACCCGTCAGCACATCTATCGGCTGGCCATTCGGCTTGCCGTCGGCGAAAGGTACGAAGATCACCTTGTAGCCACTGTGGGGCTTGCGATTCCATGAGCCGTGCTGGCCGATAAAGGCCCCCTGGGTGAACGGCGCCGGGAGCTTGCTGCCCTTGGCAAAGGCCAGTCCCAGTGAGGCTGTATGCGGCCCGACGGCGTAGTCGGGGGCGATGGCCTTGGCGATCATCGCCGGGTCCGAAGGCGACACCCGCACATCCACATGCTGGCCATAGTAGCTGTAGGGCCAGCCGTAGAACCCACCGTCCTTCACCGAGGTGATGTAGTCCGGCACCAGATCGCTGCCGATCTCGTCGCGCTCGTTCACCGCGGTCCACAGTTTGCCGCTCTGTGGTTCCCAGGCGAGGCCGTTGGGATTGCGCAGGCCGGAGGCAAAGATCCGGTGGCTGCGAGTGGCCGGATCGACCTCCCAGATCGCGGCGCGACCTTCCTCCTTGTCCAGGCCGTTTTCGCCGACATTGCTGTTGGAACCGACGGTGACATAGAGCCTTTTACCGTCCTGGCTGGCGATGACATTCTTTGTCCAGTGGTGATTGAGTGTGCCGCCGGGCAAGTCGATCACCTTCACCGGTTGTTCCCTGATCGCGGTTTCATCCGGCTGGTAGTGGAAGCGCAGGAGGGCGTCGGTGTCGGCGACATACAGGTCATTGCCCACCAGCGTCATGCCGAACGGCGAGTTGAGCCCTTCGATAAAGGTTGTGCGTGTTTCCGCGACCCCGTCGTGATCGCCGTCGCGCAGCAGGGTGATGCGATTCGCGCTGGGTACCCCGGCCCCTGCCTTGTCCATGACCTTGCCGGCAATCCAGCCCTTGATACCCCGGCTGTCATCGGGCTTGGCGGGCGAGTTGGTTTCGGCCACCAGGACATCACCGTTGGGCAGTACATACAGCCAGCGTGGATGATCCAGGCCTTCGGCAAATGCACTGACCTGAGTGCCGTTCGCGGCTACAGGTTTGCTGCCCTGTGGCCAGCCGACGGCGGGGGCGATGTTGACCGTGGGAAGGAGGGTCTTGTTCGGTTCCGGGAGCTTGGGCGAAGGGCCGGTGCCATCGGACACCGACAGGGTGGAGCTTTCGCCGCAAGCAGCCAATCCACTGGCGAGCAGAATGATCAGGGCGTGTTTCTGCTGGAACATGCTGAATCTCCGTCGATGCTTACGCTGGTCTAGAAGTAGAGAAGCGTAGTCGGCGCAGGTTCAATCGTTTTGCTCAGGCCTCCTTGAACAGCATGGCGATGCCGGGATGGTAGTGACCGGCCTCGTTGTGCAGCTTGCGGTAGGGATAGGGAAAGTACCAGGCCACGGCGCAGCTGTTGGCCTTTTGCAGGTCGTCGACCATATCCTGCATGTCTTCCGGGCTCGGGCTCTGCTGGGGTTTGAAGGGCGAGACGAACAGGCAGCCGAGCTTCAGGTGATGGGGATAGCTGACCTTTTTCGCATCACTGGCCACATCGAGCAGGGCCGGCATCAGGTTCAGGTTGTTGAACCGCGGCCAGCGCTGGCTGGCCCGGATATACGCCGAGGCGTCCGGCGTGGCGATATGCAGGTCGCAGCGTCCGTTGCGATCATCCTCTTCGGCCTGCTTGCGGGTCTGGAAATGCTCCAGGGTCACCATCTCGGCCGCCCAGGCTGCGGCTGACAGCAAGCCCAGGCTGGCGCGCTCGTTGAACCAGTAAGGCGCCTGGCCGTCGCCAAGTATCTGGTTATAGCGGTCAATGCAGTCTGACCAACGTTCCAGGGCGGGGCGCAGGAATTCCAGTTTCGGGTTGCTGATCGTCAAGCCTTGCATGCTGCTCACCCCTTGTTGTTATTGATCGGGTTATGGCTATTTGATATCACTTTTTTTCAGTGTGACACAAATTCTGGCGCCGGTTTATTGATCCGCGTCGTCTTTTGATCAACGGCGCACTCCTCGGCTTTATTTGACGCTCCACCCCCAACCCTCTAACCTTCGCCGATTGTTTCAGGTGCTCTGTGGCGATCCGTCGACAGAGTGAAACAGGGAAGCCGGTGAGCCCTCAGACAGGTGCGATCCCGGCGCTGCCCCCGCAACGGTAAATGAGTCAAGACTGCGCTTTTCGCCACTGTGCCGACGGCATGGGAAGGCGCGTGGTCCCGCGTTCGCGCCACTCATGAGCCCGGAGACCGGCCTGATCCATCCCACAGCGTCACGGCGGGCGATGCTGGACGGCTTCGGCCGTGCCTGTGTCTGCCCGCCGTTTGCCTTATTCAGCCCCAACGGAGAGCTGCCATGAACGAATCCCCCGATCGAGACGAGCGCCACTTGGCGCGTATGCAGCGCAAGAAGGCGGTGATCGACGAGCGTATCGCCAACGCCCCGAACGAATGTGGTCTGCTGCTGGTACTGACCGGCAACGGCAAGGGCAAGAGCAGTTCGGCGTTTGGCATGCTCGCCCGAGCCATGGGCCATGGCATGCAGTGTGGCGTGGTGCAGTTCATCAAGGGGCGTAACAGTACGGGGGAAGAGCTGTTTTTCCGCCGCTTCCCCGAGCAGGTGCGTTTTCATGTGATGGGCGAGGGCTTTACCTGGGAAACCCAGGACCGCCAGCGTGACATCGCCGCCGCCGAAGCTGCCTGGGCGGTCTCGCGGGAAATGCTCGCCAATCCGCAGATCGGTCTGGTGGTGCTCGACGAGTTGAACATCGCCCTCAAGCACGGCTATCTGGACCTGGACCAGGTCCTCGGCGATCTGCAGGCCCGGCCACCGATGCAGCACGTGCTGGTCACCGGGCGTGGGGCCAGGCCGGAACTGATCGAGCTGGCTGATACCGTCACCGAAATGGGCCTGCTCAAGCATGCATTCCAGGCCGGGATCAAGGCGCAGAAAGGCATCGAACTATGAGTCAAGCGCGTCATTGCCCGGCGGTGCTGATCGCCGCGCCGGCTTCCGGCCAGGGCAAGACCACGGTGACGGCGGCCCTGGCGCGGTTGCACCGTAGCCAGGGGCGCAAGGTCCGGGTGTTCAAGTGTGGCCCGGACTTTCTCGACCCGATGATTCACGAGCGTGCCAGTGGTGCGCCGGTGTACCAGCTCGACCTGTGGATGGTGGGGGCCGAGGAGAGCCGCCGGCTGCTCTGGGAAGCCGCTGGCGAGGCCGATCTGATCCTGATCGAGGGCGTCATGGGGCTCTTCGACGGTACGCCATCGAGCGCTGATCTGGCACGGCACTTTGGCGTACCGGTGCTGGCGGTGATCGATGGTACGGCCATGGCCCAGACATTCGGTGCATTGGCCCTGGGCCTGGCGCGCTACCAGCCGGACCTGCCGTTTGCCGGTGTACTGGCCAACCGGGTCGGCACCCAGCGTCATGCCCAACTGCTCGAAGGCAGCCTGACCGAAGGCCTGCGCTGGTACGGCGCGCTTTCCCGCGAGACCGGGATCGAGCTGCCGAGCCGTCACCTCGGGCTGGTCCAGGCCAGCGAGCTGAACGACCTGGACCGGCGTCTCGATGATGCCGCCCAAGCCCTGGGTTCCAGTTGTGAAGTCGCATTGCCGCCGCCGGTCGAATTTGCCGCGCCGCAAGCCGTCACTCTCGAGCCACTGCTGGCCGGTGTGCGTATCGCGGTGGCCCATGACGAGGCCTTTGCCTTCATCTATGGTGCCAACCTGGATCTGCTGCGTGCGCTGGGTGCCGAACTGTGCTTCTTTTCGCCGATTCATGACCGCGAGCTGCCGCAGGCCGATAGCCTTTATCTGCCGGGCGGCTATCCGGAACTGCACCACCTGACGCTGGCGCAGAACCAGCCGATGCTGGCGGCGATCCGTGCGCACCACGCCGCAGGCAAGCCGCTGCTCGCCGAGTGCGGCGGCATGCTCTATCTGCTCGATGCGTTGACCGATGTCGACGGCCAACGTGCCGAATTGCTCGGCTTGCTGGCGGGCGAGGCGGTGATGCAGAAACGCCTGGCTGCCCTGGCCTTGCAAGCCGTGGATCTGCCGGAAGGTGTGTTGCGCGGGCATACCTACCACCATTCGTTGACCACCACCGAACTGACGCCGATTGCCCGGGGAATGAGCCCCAATGGTGGGCGTGGCGCGGAGGCGGTCTACCGCGCGGAGCGCACGACCGCTTCGTATGTGCACTTTTATTTTCCGTCCAATCCTCGGGCGGTTGCCGCGTTGCTGGCGCCGCAATCCGGGGATTGCCCTTCTGATCCTGCCAAGGCCGGCGCTTTTGATGTGGACGCAGGCTGACCGGGATGCCGGAACGCTGCGAAGAGGCCATGACAGACAAGGTTTTTTCCCTGGAGGAACGCGAGGCAATCTACCGAGCCATCGCGGAGCGTCGCGATATGCGTCACTTTGCCGGAGGTACGGTGGCGCCAGCGTTGTTGGCACGGCTGCTGGAGGCGGCGCATCAGGCGCCCAGCGTGGGTCTGATGCAACCCTGGCGGTTCATCCGGATCAGCGATCGTGCGCTGCGCGGGCAGATCCAGCAGTTGGTGGAAGAGGAGCGGGTGCGTACCGCCGAGGCCTTGGGCGAGCGCTCCGATGAGTTCATGAAGTTGAAGGTCGAGGGCATCAACGATTGTGCCGAGGTGCTGGTGGCGGCGCTGATGGACGGGCGCGAACGGCACATCTTCGGTCGTCGGACGTTGCCGGAGATGGACATGGCGTCGTTATCCTGCGCGATCCAGAACCTCTGGCTGGCCTCGCGAGCCGAGGGCCTGGGCATGGGCTGGGTATCGTTGTTCGAACCGCATGCGTTGGCCGAACTGCTGGAGCTGCCAGCGGGAGCCAAGCCCGTGGCGGTGCTGTGCCTGGGGCCGGTCAAGGCATTCTACCCGGCGCCGATGCTGGTGCTGGAGGGCTGGGCGCAACCGCGACCGTTGAGTGAGTTGTTGTACGAAAATTTCTGGGGAGTGAGTCAATGAGTGTGGCGTTGTTGAGTGTCGCCGGCGTTGCGCTGGATGCGCTGCTGGGCGAACCCAAACGCTGGCATCCGCTGGTGGCGTTCGGTCGTCTGGCCGATCGCATCGAGCAACGCTTCAACGCGGGCGGCCGAGGCTGGCGCAGCCATGGCGTGACGGCCTGGGTGCTGGCGGTGGTGCCGCTGACGCTGCTGGCCACGGCCCTGTCGTGGGCGCCCTATATTGGCTGGCTCATCGAGATCCTGTTTCTCTATGCGGCCCTGGGCATGCGCAGCCTGGGCGAGCACGTGGTGCCGGTGGCCCAGGCGCTGCGCAGTGGCGATCTGGAGCTGGCGCGCCAGCGCGTGGGTTACCTGGTCAGCCGCCAGACCTCGGAGCTGGATGAGTCCGCAGTGGCCCGAGCCGCGACCGAGTCGGTGCTGGAGAATGGCAGCGATGCGATTTTCGCCGCGCTGTTCTGGTTTGCCGTTGCCGGGGTACCCGGGGTGGTGCTGTACCGGCTGAGTAATACTCTTGACGCGATGTGGGGCTATCGTAACGAACGGTTCGAACGTTTCGGCTGGGCAGCGGCTAAGATCGACGATCTGCTCAACTATGTTCCTGCCCGACTGGTGGCCTTGACCTACGCTCTGCTGGGCAACACTCGGCTGGCGCTGAGGTGCTGGTTTACCCAGGGACCCACCTGGGACAGTCCGAACGCCGGGCCGGTGATGGCCGCCGGCGCTGGCGCCCTTGGCGTCGAACTGGGCGGTGAGGCTATCTACCACGGCGAGTTGCACCAGCGTCCGCAATTGGGCGAGGGGCCGGCTGCCGACGCCGACGCGATCGATCGCGGCTGGCAATTGGTGCAGCGTGGGGTATGGCTGTGGTTGCTGATTCTCTGTCTGGGAGCTGAGTTTTATGCTTGAGCACGGCGGGCGGTTGCGCAAGGCGGTGGAACACTACGCGATTGCCGAGGCGGATTGGCTGGACCTGTCCAGCGGCCTGGCGCCTTGGCCCTGGCCGATCCCCGCGATTCCCGAGCGCGCCTGGGCGCGTCTGCCGGAAACCGATGATGGCCTGGAACGCGCCGCCTGTGCCTACTACGGTGCGCCGCTGGCCTTGCCGGTACCCGGTTCCCAGGCGGCGATTCAAGCCTTGCCGCAAGTGCGTCGGGCAGGCAAGGTCGGGGTGCTCTCGCCGTGTTATGCCGAACATGCCGAGGCCTGGCGCCGCAACGGTTACATCGTGCGTGAAGTGCTGGAGCACGAGATCGATTTCTTTCTCGACAGCCTCGACGTGCTGGTGGTGGTCAACCCGAACAACCCCACGGGCCTGAAGCTGTCGCCCGAACAACTGTTGGAGTGGCATGCTCGGCTGGCTCAGCGCGGTGGCTGGCTGGTGGTCGACGAAGCGTTCATGGACAACACCCCGCAACAGAGCCTGGCTGCGCACACCCACAAGGTCGGATTGATCGTGCTGCGTTCGTTCGGCAAGTTCTTTGGCCTGGCCGGTGTACGCCTGGGGTTCGTCCTGGCCGAGCGCAAGCTGCTCAAGCTGTTGGCCGAGCAGATTGGTCCCTGGGCGGTGGCGGGACCGACGCGGGTGCTGGGCCAGGTCTGCCTGGCCGACAGCGCCGGCCACGCCCGGCAGCGACAACGCAGCGAAGAGGCCAGCCAGCGCCTGGAAACCTTGCTGGCAAACCATGGATTCGCCCCCCAGGGCGGCTGTGCGTTGTTCCAATGGCTGATCAGCAACCGCGCCGAACACCTGCACGAATTCATGGCACAGCGCGGGATCCTGCTGCGGCTGTTTGCCCAGAACAGCAGTCTGCGGTTTGGCCTGCCGCCGGACGAAGTCGGTTGGTTGCGCCTGGAGCAGGCGTTCAAGGCTTATAACGAGGAGCACCCATGAGCACCCTGATGGTCCAGGGCACCACCTCGGATGCCGGCAAGAGCACGCTGGTGACGGCGCTGTGCCGCTGGCTGACTCGCCAGGGCATCCGCGTGGTGCCGTTCAAACCCCAGAACATGGCGCTCAACAGCGCGGTGACCGCCGACGGCGGCGAGATCGGCCGGGCCCAGGCGGTCCAGGCCCAGGCGGCCGGGCTGCAACCGCACACCGACATGAACCCGGTACTGCTCAAGCCCAACAGTGACACCGGGGCCCAGGTGATCGTCCATGGCCGCGCAGTCACCACCATGAATGCTGTCGCCTATCACGACTACAAGGCCATCGCCATGCAGGCGGTGCTGGCGTCCCACCAGCGTCTGAGCCGCGACTATCCGGTGGTGATGGTCGAGGGCGCTGGTTCCCCGGCAGAGATCAACCTGCGGGCTGGCGATATTGCCAACATGGGTTTTGCCGAGGCGGTGGATTGTCCGGTGTTGCTGATTGCCGACATCAATCGCGGCGGCGTTTTCGCTCATCTGGTGGGCACCCTGGAGCTGTTGTCGCCGAGCGAGCAGGCCCGGGTGAAGGGCTTCATCATCAACCGTTTTCGGGGCGATATCGCCTTGCTGCAGCCTGGGCTGGATTGGCTGGAGGCCCGCACCGGCAAGCCGGTGATCGGCGTGCTGCCCTATGTCATGGACCTGCACCTGGAGGCCGAGGATGGTCTGGACCGGCGCCAGATCGAAAAGCTCGACCAGGTCCTGAAGGTGGTGGTGCCGGTGTTGCCGCGCATCAGCAACCATACCGACTTTGATCCGTTGCGCCTGCATCCCCAGGTCGACCTGCAGTTCGTCGGCCCCGGCGAGGCGATCCCGGCGGCGGATCTGATCATCCTGCCCGGTTCGAAAAGCGTACGCAGCGACTTGACCTATCTGCGCCAGAATGGCTGGGAAACCGCGATCAACCGGCACCTGCGCTACGGTGGCAAGGTGCTGGGCATTTGTGGTGGCTTGCAGATGCTCGGCGAGCAGGTACACGATCCACTGGGGCTCGAAGGCCCGGCGGGCTCCAGTGCCGGTTTCGGCCTGCTGGCGTTCAGCACCGCGCTTGAGCGCGAGAAGCAGTTGCGCAATGTGCGTGGGCATCTGTCGCTGGAGAACGCCGAGATCAGCGGTTACGAGATTCATGCTGGCGTGACCACCGGCGCGGCGTTGGAGCGGCCGGCGGTACTGCTGGAAGACGGGCGTTGCGACGGCGCCTGCAGTGCCGATGGGCAGATCCTCGGGACCTACCTGCACGGCCTGTTCGAGTCGCCCGATTCCTGTGCGGCGCTGCTGCGCTGGGCCGGGCTGGAAGCGGTACAGGAGGTGGATTATCACGCCCTGCGCGAGCGGGATATCGAACGCCTGGCCGATCTGGTCGAGCGGCATCTGGACACGGCTCGTCTGCGTGAGCTGTGCGGTCTTGATTAAGCGGGTCGATTGAATATGCAGCAACTGATTCTGGGCGGAGCCCGTTCCGGCAAGAGCCGCCTGGCCGAGCGCCTGGCGCAGGAGAGCGGGCTACAGGTGATCTATGTCGCCACCAGCCAACCGCTGGATGGCGAGTTGAGTGAGCGGATTGCCTTGCACCGCCAGCGCCGGCCTGCCCATTGGCAACTCATCGAGGAGCCGCTGCAACTGGCGCGGGTTTTGCGCGACAACGCTGCTGCCGATACCTGTCTGCTGGTGGACTGCCTGACCTTGTGGCTGACCAACCTGCTGATGCTGGATGATGCATCGCGCCTGTCGGCCGAGCGCGACGCCCTGTTGGACTGCCTGGCACATCTGTCGGGCGAAATACTGTTTGTCAGCAACGAGACCGGTCTGGGTGTCGTGCCGCTGGGCGAATTGACTCGCCGCTATGTCGATGAAGCCGGTTGGCTGCATCAAGCCCTGGCCGAACGTTGTCAGCGTGTCGTACTGACCGTTGCCGGCCTGCCCCTGACTTTGAAAGGACCTGCGTTATGAATCAATCGTGGTGGCTGGACCCATGCAAGGCAATCGACGGGCAAGCCCGGGACGCGGCGTTCGAGCGTCAGCAGCAGTTGACCAAACCCACCGGTTCGCTCGGCCTGCTGGAGCAGGTGGCGGTACAGCTGGCCGGTTTGCAGGGTCGGCTCAAGCCGCGTGTTGACCACTTGTGGATCGCGATTTTCGCCGGTGACCATGGCGTGGTCGCGGAGGGCGTATCGGCCTACCCGCAGGAAGTCACCGGGCAGATGCTGGCCAATTTTGTTGCCGGCGGTGCGGCGATCAGCGTGTTGGCGCGGCAGTTGGGGGCGCAGTTGGATGTGAATGACCTCGGTACTGTCACGCCGATGCTCAATCTGCCGGGCGTGCGTCATTTGCAGATCGGTGCGGGTACCGCGAACTTCACCCAGGGACCGGCGATGACCGAGGCCCAGGGCCGGCTTGCGCTGGAGGCCGGGCGTGACAGCGTGCGGCGTGCCGTGGCGGCCGGGAGCGAGCTGTTCATCGGCGGTGAAATGGGTATCGGCAATACCACCTCGGCGAGCGCGGTGGCGTGCGCCTTGCTCGGCTGCCCGGCGAGCCTGCTTGCCGGTCCGGGCACCGGTTTGGATGCGGCGGGGATCAGTCGCAAGACGCAGGTGATCGAGCGGGCGCTGGCGTTGCATGCCGGGCAGGCCAGCGAGCCTTTGCAGGCCCTGTTGCGCTTCGGTGGCTTCGAGATCGCGGCATTGACCGGGGCTTATCTGGCCTGTGCCCAGGAAGGCGTGGCGGCACTGGTCGACGGTTTCATCTGCAGCGTGGCGGCGATGGTCGCGGTGCGGCTGAATCCTGGCTGCCGCGACTGGCTGATTTTTGGTCATCGTGGCGCAGAGCTGGGTCATCGGCATGTGTTGGAAACCCTGTTGGCCGAGCCGTTGCTGGAATTGGACTTGCGCCTGGGGGAAGGCAGCGGCGCGGCGTTGGCGGTGCCACTGGTGCGCCTGGCCTGTGACCTGCACGGCCAGATGGCGACCTTTGCCGAAGCGGCAGTGGCGGATCGGCCGGCATGACCACGCTGCATCTGGACCTGCTGCGCCATGGCGAAACCGAACAAGGCGGTGGCCTGCGCGGCAGCCTGGACGATGCCCTGACCGACCAGGGCTGGGAGCAGATGCGTCAGGCGGTGTTGGGGCGTGGTCCCTGGCGCCGATTGGTGAGTTCGCCCCTGCAGCGTTGTGCCCGGTTTGCCGAGGAACTGGGCGAACGGCTCAGGTTGCCCGTCGAGCTGGAAAGGGATCTGCAGGAGCTGCATTTTGGAACCTGGGAAGGACAGAGCGCGGCGGCGTTGATGCAGACCGATGCCGAAGCCCTGGGGCGCTTCTGGACTGACCCTTATGGGTTCACTCCGCCGGAAGGTGAGCCGGTATCGCAATTTGCCGAGCGGGTGCTGGCGGCAGTGGCACGTTTGCAGCAGCGCTACGCGGGCGAACGGGTATTGCTCATCAGTCATGGTGGGGTGATGAAGCTGCTGCTGGCCCAGGCCCGGAGATTGCCTCGCGAGCAACTGCTGCAGGTCGAAGTGGCACACGGTGCGATGTTCACCTTGCAGGTGTCGGTTGAGGGTCGGCTGGAGGAGCTGCAGTGAGTCTGCTGCCGTTCTGGATTGCCCTGCAGTTTCTCAGCAGTCTGCCGATTCGCTTGCCAGGCATGCCGCAACCCCAGGAGTTGGGGCGTTCGTTGCTCTGGTATCCACTGGTTGGCCTGCTGCTGGGCAGCGGCCTGTACGGGGTCGACTGGCTGTTGTCGGCAGCACCACCCATGCTGCATGCCGCCTTGCTGCTGACGCTTTGGGTGCTGTTCAGCGGCGGTCTGCACCTGGATGGGCTGGCTGACAGCGCCGATGCCTGGTTGGGCGGTTTTGGTGATCGGGAGCGGACGCTGACGATCATGAAGGACCCGCGCAGTGGGCCGATTGCCGTGGTGACGCTGGTCCTGGTCCTGCTGTTGAAGTTCTGTGCCTTGCTGGCGCTGATCGAGCAACAGCAGACCTTCGCCCTGATCCTGGCCCCGCTGATCGGGCGCACTGCGTTGTTGGGCCTGTTCCTGGTGACGCCGTATGTGCGCTCTGGCGGATTGGGCCAGGCACTGGCCGATCATCTGCCGCGGCGTACCGGTTGGCAGGTGTTGCTGGTGAGCGCCCTGGCCTGTCTGGTGCTGGCAGGATGGCACGGGGCGGTTGCGCTGTTGTTGGCGACGGGGTGTTTCTGCTGGTTGCGACACCTGATGATGCGGCGCTTGGGCGGTACGACCGGCGATACCGCCGGAGCGCTGCTGGAATTGCTGGAGATGACGGTGCTGGTCGGGTTGGCACTGCTCTGAGAGACGTCCCGGGTGCCTGTGAGTATTGATTGAACTTGTATTTCAAAAGTAACGGGTATATACACGCATCATGTTATCCACAGACTGCTTATGCATCAGCCTGCGTCGCGCCGCTCGTGGCGTCAGCAGGCATTACGACGGCGCTCTTGACGGCTTCGGGATCAACGTTGCGCAGTATTCTTTGCTGTGCAATCTCCGGCGTCTGGATAAACCGAGTATTTCAGGACTGGCCGAGGCGATGGGGCTGGACCGCAGCACCCTGGGCCGTAATCTGCGGGTACTCGAAGGCGAGGGCCTGGTGAAGATGAGCGAGGGCTCGGACCAGCGTAATCGCCTGGTCTGTCTGACGGCATTGGGGGCTCAGCGGCTGGATGAGGCCTTTCCCGCCTGGGAGGCGGCGCAGCAGCGCCTGGCCGAGCGGCTCGGTGATGAAAAGCGCGCCGCCTTGCTGGCGTTGTTGGATGAACTGGCAGATGGCGAGTAATCGCCTTCATTTGAATCAAAGCGGGTATATACCCGTTATCGGAGAACAATAATGACATCGCTCTGGCGTAGCAGCGGCTGGATTCTTCTCGGGAGTGCGCTGATTCTGGCGTTATCGCTGGGGGTACGGCATGGCTTCGGCCTGTTCCTGCCGCCGATGAGTGCACAGTTCGGCTGGGGGCGTGAGGTGTTTGCCTTTGCCATTGCCTTGCAGAACCTGATCTGGGGGCTGGCACAGCCCTTTACCGGGGCGCTGGCCGACCGTTTCGGCGCGGCCAGGGTGGTGCTGGTCGGCGGCCTGCTGTACGCCCTTGGGCTGGTGTTCATGGGGCTGTCCGATTCGGCCTTGAGCCTGTCGCTGAGCGCCGGCCTGCTGATTGGCGTCGGCCTCTCGGGGACTTCCTTCTCGGTGATTCTCGGCGTGGTCGGAAGGGCTGTCGCACCCGAGCAGCGCAGCATTGCCATGGGCATTGCCAGTGCTGCCGGCTCGTTCGGCCAGTTTGCGATGTTGCCGGGCACCCTGGGACTGATCGGCTGGCTGGGCTGGTCGTCGGCCTTGTTGGTACTCGGTGTGCTGGTGGCGCTGATCGTGCCACTGGTGGCCATGCTCAAGGACCAGCCACTGCCGGTCCTGGCCGGCGAGCAGACGCTGGCTGAGGCGTTACGCGAAGCCTGTGCGCATCCTGGCTTCTGGTTGCTGGCATTCGGATTTTTCGTCTGTGGCTTCCAGGTGGTGTTCATTGGTGTGCACCTGCCGGCTTATCTGGTGGACCAGCATCTGCCGGCCAGTGTCGGGACCACGGTGCTGGCACTGATTGGCCTGTTCAACATCTTCGGGACCTACACCGCCGGCTGGCTTGGCGGACGGATGTCCAAGCCGCGCCTGCTGACCGCCCTGTATCTGGCCCGGGCAGCGGTGATCGGGCTGTTTCTCTGGCTGCCGGTAACCCAGACCAGTGTCTATCTGTTCGGCATGGCCATGGGCTTTCTCTGGCTATCGACCGTACCGTTGACCAACGGTACCGTGGCGACCCTTTTTGGGGTACGAAACCTTTCCATGTTGGGTGGGATAGTTTTCCTGTTCCACCAGTTGGGCTCCTTCCTCGGCGGCTGGCTGGGCGGTGTGGTGTATGACCGCATGGGCAGCTACGACCTGATCTGGCAGGTGGCAATTCTCCTGAGCCTGTTGGCGGCGGCCCTGAATTGGCCGGTCCGCGAGCGGCCAGTGGCGCGTCTTCAGGCGCAAGCGGGGGCGGCGTGAGTTCGCTGTGGTCGAAGGTGTTGGCCCTGGCCGTTCTGGCGCTCTTGCTGGTACTCGCCTGGTGGGGCTGGCATCGTGGCGGCCTGGCGCTGATGCAACTGGGCATGGGCGTTTGTTAGGGGAGGCTTGCTAGGGCAGCGCGCAGGCGAGTAACGTCGTAGAGTGAGTTCTTTACCTGAGGATGCAGGATATGGCGATGCGCTGGTTACTGGTGCCTACGGTTTTGCTGGCTTTTTCGGGGGCTGCCGCAGCGGCCGATTGTCCCGCGTTGTTGCAGGGACAGTTACCCAAGTTGCGAGCCAAGGAGTCCATCGATCTGTGCCAGAAGTTCGCCGGCAAGCCGCTGGTGATCGTCAATACCGCCAGCTTCTGCGGCTTCGCACCTCAGTTCAAGGGGCTGGAGGCGCTGTATCAGCGCTACAAGGGGCAGGGGCTGGAATTGATCGGTGTGCCGTCCGATGACTTCAAGCAGGAGTCCAAGGACGGTGCCGAGACGGCCAAGGTCTGCTACGTGAACTACGGTGTCACCTTCACCATGACCGAGCCGCAGGTGGTCAGGGGCGAGAATGCGGTGCATCTGTTCAAGGTCCTGGGCGAGCAGGGCGGGGCGCCGAAGTGGAATTTCTACAAGTATGTGGTGGATCGCCAGGGCAAGTTGATCGCGCATTTTTCCAGCCTGACCAAGCCGGATAGTCCGGAGTTGATCGAGGCGGTGGAAAAGGCGATTGCTTCGAAACCCTGAGAACACAGCCATTAAAAAACCCGCCGAGGCGGGTTTTTTTCTGTTTAACCGATAAGCCGTTCAGGCTCTCTGCGGATCAGAACTTGTACGTTGCGCCCAGGCCATAGCCCCACGCGCTGTTTTCGTACTTGGCGCTGTAGTTGTTCAGAGTGTTGCTCTTGTTGACGGTAACATCTTCTTCCTTCAGGTAGGAGACCGCTGCATCAATGGTCAGGTTATCGCTAATGGCGTACCCCAGGCCCGCACTGAGGATGGTGCGATCGCCGGTCGGAATGCGTGGCGAACGATCAGTGTTGTTGGTTGGCGACTGGTCGAAGGTCAGACCAGTACGAACTACCCATTGCTTGTTCAACTGGTACGAAGTGCCTACGGCATAAGCCCAGGTATCGTGCCAATTCTGTGGCTCGCTGATAGAGCCGAACAGTGCTGGTGCCACTCCAACCGGGGAGGCTGCGGTGACACCTTCATTGTTGACGGTGATGTCTTTCAGACGACTCCAGCGAGTCCAAGTGGCACCTGCATATAGCTTCCAGGCATCGTTCATATCCTGGGTGACCGACAGATCGTACGATTCAGGCGTTTCGATTTTCAGCGAAGCGTCATAGCGAGCACTTTGTAGAAGAGCACCTGGAGTACCGGCACCTGGAGTAATGTCAGTATGCCCTTCAAGCTTGTACTTCACCTTCGAGTGATAGGTCAGGCCTACGCGGGTGGTATCGGTCGCCTGGACCAGAATACCTGCGTTGAAGCCCAGAGCTGTGTCATCACCCTTGATCTTGACATTGGTGTCGTTCGGCAGGAATGGGCTGAGCCTAATATCCGATTGTAGCTCACCGGAGATACGGTTGATGGTCGGACCGAAACCGATCGACACCTTGTCGTTGAAGGCGTAGCTGATGGTTGGCTGCAAGGTGACGACCTTGACTTCGCTCTTGCTACCAAAAGCGCGGCCCTGGAAGTTGCTTTCGTAGTTGGTTACCAGGCCGAACGGTGCATAGGCACCGAAACCGACTGCCCAGTTGTCGTTGAGGCGGTTTGTGTAAAACAGCATTGGAACCGTGGTGAACGGCACCATGTCGCCCTTGTTGGTGCCGCTGTAGCGGCCGCTTGCATCCTTGATATCGGTGGTTGCATCAATGGACGCAGCGCCGACAGTAATTTGCTGGCCCGCAAGACGGGACATACCGGCAGGGTTGCCATAGACAGTGCTTGCATCATCGGCAGCGGACGATCGACCCGCAAAACCAGTACCCATCCCGCTGATACTCTGTTCGTTGAGAGCAAAGCCGCTCGCGAACAGTTGGGTGGATGCCAGGGTAACGGCGAGGCTGAGTGTGGTCTTGAGCATTACTTTTTTCATTATTAGAACTCCGTGGTGATCACCGAGGCGAAAATTACCAACATTTTTGCTTTGGCGCTATAGGCTGTATCGCAGGAGATAGAGCGGTTTTGTAGGACAATCCAACCAGAATCGTCAGGTTTTTCTGAATTCGATGTTGAATGACTAGCAAGCGACAAAATTGACCGATGAGTCACAATTTTTCCAGGCCTGGGTGAAGTCGCGTAAACGTCCCTGTGGCTGGAAAGTCTGTCGCCAGATCCGCGCCATTCCGATCAGGTCGTCTATGGCCGGCAGTCGCAGTTGCTGTTGTTCGATCAGCAGCCAGGCAATGGCGGTGGCATAGCGCAGGTTGACGGTCAGTTCGAGATGCGGGCTGCTCAGAAAGGCATGTTGGCTGGCCAGGCCGCGCACCAGGCTGGCCAGTTCCGGGTCTTGGGCCAGGTAGTGGTCCCAGAGTTCGGCGTGGCGGCGTTCGCCGATTCGATACAGGCCGTGACCGCTGCGATTGTGCAGGGCCGAGCCCAGGTCCGATTGGCTGGCGGCGATGCCCAGCAGCAGGGCTTCTGCGCATTGACTGTGACGACCCAGGTACATCAGGGTCGGGCGAATCACATAGAGGCGCAATTCCCTCGCGGCAATACCCATGGCACCCTCAAGACTGCTCGTTATCTGGTAGTCGGCCGGCGAGACCTGGCGCTTGGCAGCAGTGGATCGATCAGGTCTGCCGGAAGCGACCCGGGTCGCTTGAGTTGAAGTGTAGTGTCATATCTTTGCTGTAAAGGCCTGTTTTTAAAATATTTAAAACTCGCACTTAAAACTCATATATTTATTGGCGATTAGGCTGGTCAGCAAAATTGCGAAATTTCAGACAATAAAAAGCCCCGCTTGTAGGGCGGGGCTGATGTCTTGCCGTTCGTCCGAAACTCAGGCAATCAAGGCCTGGCGGGTGCGTTCGATTACCGCCTGCAGGGGTTCGGCGCTCGAGTACTGGTCAGGATAAAGACGTTCGCTGTGGCGAGCGATCCCGTGTTCGTTGACCAGTGTGAAGCTGAAGCAGCCTTTGCGGGCGGCCATGATCAGGCAGTTCATTGGAGCAAAGGCGTCGGCCAGTGTGCGAATGGCGTCTTGGGTGTGAATTTGAGTCGACATAATTATTGGTGTTCCTACAAATGACACGGTATCTGAACCGTGCAACATTAAAACGTTCCAGTAATGCCGGGCCACCATTGGCCGGAAAAAGAACCTGACTGGAACAAGGCAGCCAGTTTGCAGCGCTTGAAATATAAGTGGCGCGGCTGGCAGGTAGGTACTCAGGAGGGCAGGCAATCACGACACGGGCAAAGGTTCTGGGCCCGGGGTGAAGATCCTGATCAATTTGCAGGTTGGTTCGGTCAGAGAAAAATTATTGGCAACACCCTTTGCTATTGAGTCAAAGGCTGTGTTCGCGCAAGTTTTACCTGGAAACCATCGAGGTGGTCGTTCCCTGTTTTCAGTCGCCGGCTTCTTTGAAGGGGCAGATCAAGGGATTTATTCGACCAGAATTGACTTTCAGCTTGGTACTAACGAGGCGGATAGTAGCTTGTTGAGCATTGAAAGGGAAGAGGGATTTGAAAAAAAACGGAAGATCGTGGTCGATCCCCAGGTGGCTGCCCTGTGGTTGGCGATCTGCTCGATAGGGAGGCATTTGGCGCTGGGCATTCTGTTTGTCGCCAGGCCCTGTTTCCTCTGCTTGTGCAAAAAAGGTGCGCGGATATAACGGTGCACGCTTCACTTGTGCACATTATTGGACCGGCTTGTCTCCTCGTGCTCATCTCGTTCTCCGGGCCCGTGAATGCCTGTATTGGAAATACAAGTCAATGAAAAATATCGTCTTTTTTTATTGGTGAAAAAATCGACAGTTTGACTGCGGGCCCCGTTCCATGGGGCTTTGCGAGGCTTAAAGGGGGGTTGTCCACTGAGTTATCCACAGCTTCTGTGGATTGTCCCAAGCGCTTGCTCTAGCTCGGGCATGTGACGTTTTTTCGACTTTACCTTCGTCGAAAAAAGAGTAGAGTGGCGCGCCCTGCGATTTGCCCTACTACCTGATATGAAGTTTCGTTCGACCTCATCCTCTCCATCTTCGTCCAATACGATTGCAACCACGCCCAAGCGCTTTTCGCTGCGCGTGGCGCTCTGGTTGCTGGACAGCCCGAGCCTGGGCGAAAACCCCAGCGTCAAGCATTTCGCCGGACGCCTGCTGAAACAACCGGCGCGTCAGGGCGTGGTCCTGGCCCAGCGGCGCCTGGGGCAGTTGATGTGTCGTGATTGCGGCAGTTCCCGCGAGCGGCGTATTGGTCACGACCTGTTGCGTCAGGCGGCTCGCGCTGGTGATCCGGTGGCACGGCGCGAACTGGGTCTGCTCGAAGACTGAGCTGTCCCTGGGGTGGCGCGTTCGCTACCCTTGACCCTTTAGTCCGGTGTTGGGCGGGAGTTCTTGATGGCGTTGGATCTGACCAGTCTGTTGCTCGGTTTGGCCGGGGCGGCGTTGCCCTTGCTGGCGTTCGCCTGGCAGTTGCAGCGGCGCAGCAGTGCGGCGCAGGCCGAGCAGGCGATGCAGGAGGAGCGTCTGGCCAACGCACAAATGGCCCAGGACGGGCTCAATGCCCAGTTGGATGCCTGCCGCGACGAAGTCAGTGACCTCGGGCAGGCCAATGCCGCCAAGCAGGCGGAACTGGCGGCGCTGCGACGTGAGGTCGAGTTGTTGCAGATCGAGCGCGACAATGCCCGGGACGCTGCCCACGCCTGGAATCTCGAACGTAACGGCAAGGAAGTCGAGCTGCGCCGTCTCGATGTGCAGGTGGCGTCGCTGAGCGCCGAACTGCGTGAGCAGCAAGAGAGCCACCAGCAGCGGCTCGACGATCTGCAAGGCTCGCGGGATGAATTGCGGGCCCAGTTCGCCGAGATGGCCGGGAAGATCTTCGATGAGCGCGAGGCGCGTTTCGCGCAAAGCAGTCAGGAGCGACTCGGGCAACTGCTCGATCCGTTGAAGGAGCGCATCCTGTCCTTTGAAAAGCGTGTTGAGGAAAGTTATCAGGCCGAGGCCCGTGAGCGTTTTTCCCTGGGCAAGGAACTGGAACGCCTGCAGCAGTTGAACCTGCGCCTGAGTGATGAAGCCACCAACCTGACCCAGGCGCTCAAGGGCCAGAAAACCCAGGGCAACTGGGGCGAGCTGATTCTGGAGCGGGTACTCGAGCATGCCGGCCTGGAAAAAGGCCGCGAGTACCAGACCCAGGTCAGCCTCAAGGGCCCCGATGGCGAGCGTTTCCAGCCGGACGTGCTGATCCTGCTGCCAGGGGACAAGCAGGTGGTGGTGGACTCCAAGGTCAGCCTGACGGCCTATCAGCAGTATGTCGGCGCGACTGACGAGGTGATCGGCCAGGCTGCGCTCAAGCAGCATGTGCTATCGCTGCGTAATCATGTCAAAGGCCTGTCCGGCAAGGACTACAAGCGCCTGGAGGGCCTGCACAGCCTGGATTTCGTTCTGCTGTTCGTGCCGATCGAGGCGGCTTTCTCGGCGGCCTTGCAAGCCGAGCCGAACCTGTTTCAGGAGGCGTTCGACCGACAGATCGTGATTGTCAGCCCGACTACCTTGCTCGCGACCCTGCGGGTGATCGACAGTCTGTGGAAACAGGAGCGCCAGAGCCAGAACGCCCGGGAAATCGCCGAGCGGGCCGGTTGGCTGTATGACAAGTTCGTGTTGTTCATCCAGGACCTGGACGAGGTCGGCAACCGTCTTCAGCAGTTGGACAAGGCCTACGCGGCGGCGCGCAACAAGCTGACAGAAGGACGCGGTAATCTGATCAGTCGTAGCGAACAGCTCAAGCTGCTGGGCGCCCGTGCGAGCAAGAGCCTGCCCGCCGACCTGCTGGAGCGGGCGATGACCGATGCCGACGATGGGGGGGAAGGCGGGCCGGCTTAAAGCGTCAGGTGCCGGCTCAGCAGTGCTCTCAGGGCCGCCGGTTTTACCGGCTTGGCCAGATAATCCAGCCCGACCCCATGCACCCGCGCGACGGTTTCCGGCCGGCCATCGGCACTGATCACCACGCCGGGCAACGGTTGGTTCAACCGTGTGCGCAGCCAGGCCATCAACTCGGTGCCGGTCTCGCCGTCATCGAGGTGATAGTCCACCAGCGCCAGTTGCGGGCGAATACCCTGTTTCAGCAATCCCTCGCATTCTTCGCGGTTGCGTGCGGTCCACACCTGGCAACCCCAGCGACTGAGCAGGCTGTGCATGCCGATCAGGATGCTGTCCTCGTTGTCGATACACAGTACCTGCGCACCGCTCATGGGTTGGGGCGGGGTTTGCGCACGGCTGTCAGCTGCCGCCAGCGGTTGCCGCACCAGCGGTACGCTGACGCTGAAGACGCTGCCACGACCTGGCCAGGAGCGCACCTGCAACCGGTGCCCGAGCACCCGGCACAGGCCATCGGCGATCGCCAGGCCCAGCCCCAGGCCTTTTTCTGCGCGGGTCTGGTGGCTGTCCAGGCGCTTGAATTCCTCGAAGATCACCTGACGCTTGTCCTCGGGAATACCCGGGCCTCGGTCCCAGACTTCCAGCAATAACTGCTCGCCGCGCCGGCGCACGCCAAGCAGCACCGGTCCCCTGGCGTAGCGGAAGGCATTGGTCAGGAAATTCTGCAGGATTCGTCGCAGCAGCTTGATATCGCTGTCGATCAGCAGGCGGCTGCCGCGAACCCGGAACTTGATGCCCTGTTCCTGGGCCAGCAGTTTGAATTCCGCGCCCAGGGTGTCGAACAGATCGTTGAGCGCGAATGGCTTCGAGTCCGGGGTGATCTTGCCGTTTTCCAGGCGCGAGATATCCAGCAGGTCGCTGATCAGGTCTTCGGCCGAGCGTAGCGAGCTGTCCAGGTGTTGTACCAGTTGCTGGGCTTCGTCGGACAGGCTGTCCTCCTGATGCGACAGCGCAGCGGAAAACAGGCGGGCAGCGTTCAGAGGCTGCATCAGATCGTGGCTGACCGCCGCGAGAAAGCGGGTCTTGGACTGGTTCGCCGACTCGGCGTTGCCCTTGGCCTCGGTCAGTGCCTGGTTGAGTTGCGACAGTTCATGGGTGCGTTCGGCCACCCGTTGCTCCAGGCCTTCGTTGGCGGCGGTCAGGGCCTTTTCGGCCTCGCGGAACGCGGTGATGTCAGTGAAACTCATGACAAAACCCCCGCCCGGCATCGGGTTGCCGATCAGTTCGATGACCCGGCCGTTGGGAAACAGCCGCTCGGAGGTGTGGGCGCGGCCCTGGCGCATCCAGTGCAGGCGGCGGGCGACGTGGACCTCGGCCTCGCCCGGGCCGCAGAGGCCGCGTTCGGCGTTGTAACGGATGATATCGGCGATCGGCCGGCCGACGCTGATCAGCCCGTCCGGGTAATTGAACAGTTCCAGGTAACGGCGGTTCCAGGCCACCAGTTTCAACGACTGGTCGACCACGCTGATGCCCTGGGTGATGTTCTCGATGGCGCCTTGCAGCAGCGCACGGTTGAACTGCAGCACCTCGGAGGCCTCGTCGGCGATCCGTACGACGTCTTCGAGCTGCATGTCCCGGCCCTCGATGGCCGCCTTGACCACCGCGCGGGTCGAGGAGGCGCCCAGTACACCGGCCAGCAGTCTTTCGGTGTGGGCAATCCAGTCGCTGTCAGCGTTCTGATTCGGGTTGAAGCCCTTGCCCTGGCGATAGGCGAAGCGGATGAAGCTCTGGCGTGCCCGCTCCTCACCGACGAAGCGCGCGGCGAGGGTCAGCAGATCTTCGATCTGCACCGCGAGCATCGGGCGCGCGCCGGGGCGGGCGCTGATTTCCTGACCGATGAAGCGCCCTGCCTGCCAGTGCTCCGAGACGCGGGTGCGCGAGAGCAGCGAGACCCAGGCGAACAGGGTGAAGTTGCCGGCCAGCGACAGCACCACACCCTGAGTCAGTGGCGAAATCGGCACGCCCAACGGGTTGCCATGCAGCCAGGCCAGGCCCGGAAAACTGCTCAGCGACCAGCCCATGCTGTGGGCGGCAATCGGCAGGACCAGGGTGTAGAACCAGATGAAGGTACCGCCGGCGATCCCGGCGAACACCCCGCGGCGGTTGGCCTGTTTCCAGTACAGCGCGCCGAGCATCGCCGGCGCCAGTTGCGTGACGGCGGCAAAGGCGATCTGGCCGATGGTCGCCAGACTGGCGGTGGAACCCAGCAGCCGGTAGCTGACATAAGCCAACAGCAGGATGACGACAATGCTCACTCGGCGCACCGACAGCATCCAGTGGCGGAAGACTTCGAACGGCCGCTCGGAGTTGGTCCGGCGCAGCAGCCAGGGCAACAGCATGTCGTTGGAGACCATGGTCGACAGCGCGACGCTGGCGACGATCACCATCCCTGTGGCTGCCGAGGCGCCGCCGATGAACGCCAGCAACGCCAGGGAAGGGTGCGCCTGGGCCAGTGGCAGGCTGATCACATAGGAGTCGCGCAGGACCTCGGCCGGCAGCATCATCCGCCCAGCCAGGGCAATCGGCACCACGAACAGCGCCGCGAGAATCAGGTAGGCGGGGAACACCCACTTGGCCAGCCGCAGGTCCTGGGGGTCGATGTTTTCCACAACGGTCACGTGGAACTGCCGAGGCAGGCAGATGATCGCCATCATCGCCACACCGGTCTGCACCACCATGGACGGCCAGTTGACCGTTTCCTTCCAGTACTCGGCCAGCAGCGCCGAGGTCCTGGCCTGGTCGAACAGGTCGTCGAAACCGTCGTAGACGCCGTAAGTGATATAGGCGCCGACGGCGAGAAAGGCCATCAGCTTGACCAGGGATTCGAAGGCGATCGCCAGCACCATGCCGCGGTGGTGTTCCGTGGCGTCGAGGTTGCGGGTGCCGAAGAGGATGGTGAACAGGGCCAGCACCAGCGAGACGATCAGCGCCGTATCCTGTGCCCGCACGCCCATGGCATCGGCCCCGGCACCGATCAGCAGGTTGACCCCGAGGACGATCGCCTTGAGCTGCAGAGCAATGTAGGGCAGTACCCCGACCAGGCAGATCAGCGCCACCACCACCGCCAGCGATTGCGATTTGCCGTAGCGGGCGGCGATGAAGTCGGCGATCGAGGTGATGTTTTCCTGCTTGCTGATCAGCACCATCTTCTGCAGGACCCAGGGCGCGAACACCAGTAACAGCAGCGGGCCCAGATAGATCGGCAAGAAGGCCCAGAGCTGGTCGGCGGCCTGGCCGACCGCGCCGAAGAAGGTCCAACTGGTGCAGTAGACCGCCAGCGACAGGCTATACACCCAGGCGCGCATCCGTGGCGGCAATGGCGCGCTACGGCGATCGCCATAAAAGGCAATGGCAAACATGATGGCCATATAGGCCAGGGCGACGGCGGCGATCAGCCCGCTGGACAACGACATGGAAACTCCCGGCAAAAGACATCCCGAGGGCGGTCCGGCCCCGGGATCACAGTCTCGCACGATGCCCGGACGGCGTCAGTGTCGACCAAGGTCGCAGCGTGGCCGAGTGTCGCAGTTTGCCGCTCAGCCGCCGAGAGCGATGTCGATCTGCTGGTGCAATTGTTCGACGCTCAGCGGTGTATCGGAAAACAGAACGCGAAACACCGTCGGGGCGACGATCAGGTTGATCAACTGATCGACCGTGGGGTGGGGCTGGCCGTCCTGTCGGTAGCGGTCGAGGATGACCTGCAACTGACTGCTGAGAATTTCCACGCAATAACAGGGGCTGGACGCGCTGTTCTGCACGTCGCGCATCATGGTGCGTCCAGGCTGTGAATTGATTTCATCCAGATACTGTTCGGCCCAGGCGCGCAGGTCGCCGAGCAGGCTGCCGGTATCCAGCGGCGGGCGATCCGGTTGCATGCGTGCCAGGGCGACGTCGGCCAGCAGTTCAGAGAGATCGCCCCAGCGTCGATAGATGGTCGAGGGAGTGACGCCGGCCCGACTGGCGATTTGTGGAACGGTGATGCTGGAACGCTCCTGTTCTTCCAGAAGCATACGGACGGCCGCATGAATCGATTCCTGTACCCGGGCACTGCGGCCACCGGGGCGGATGCTTTCTTTTATCGCCATGGATAAAACCTTAACACAAAGAATTTGCTTTAAGCGGAATCCGATAGCACACTGAACAAAAGCAAAATATTAGCTTTTGTGGAGTGTGTGCATGTCCAACCCTGCTGACGCGTCTGTCTCAAACCGGTCCGGCCTGGTTTTCCTGTCGATGGTCTTGCTGACGTTTCTCGCCGCGTCCAGCGCGCCGACCCCGTTGTATCACTTGTATCAGGAGGCGATGGAGTTTTCGGCCGCGACCCTGACCCTGATTTTCGGCGTCTATGCATTGAGCTTGCTGGCAGCCTTGCTGACAGTCGGTTCCCTGTCCGATTACCTGGGGCGCAGGCCGGTCATCTTCGGAGCGCTGCTGCTGGAAATCATTGCCATGGGGCTGTTTATCGTCGCCGACAGCATACCGCTGTTGATCGCCGCCCGAGTATTGCAAGGCTTTGCCACGGGCATGGCGACGAGCGTACTCGGCGCGGCCCTGCTGGATCGTGATAACCGCAGGGGACCGTTGGTCAATAGCCTGGCCCCATTGCTGGGCATGGCCTGTGGAGGCCTGGGGGCGAGTCTGCTGGTGGAGTTTTGCCCACGACCGATGCAGTTGGTGTATGAGTTGCTGCTTGCCTTGTTGGTGTTCCAGGCCCTGTATGTCTGGCGCCTTTCGGAAAGCGTCAGCGCCCAGCCGGGGGCGCTGGCGTCCCTGCGGCCGACCCTGCAAGTGCCCCCACAGGCCCGGCGGGCCCTGTGGTTGTCGTTGCCGGTCGATATCGCGGTATGGATGGTCGGTGGTTTCTATTCATCATTGGCGCCCTCATTGGTGCGGACGGTCACCGGTTCGACTTCGAACCTGGTCGGTGGTGGCCTGGTGGCGATGCTTACCCTGAGCGGTGCCCTGGCCATTTACAGTCTGCGTGAACGGGCAGCGCAGACCATTCTGCAACTGGGGGCGGGCCTGTTGGCGGTGGGGGTGATGCTGGTGCTGTTCGCGGTGCATGAGGCGAGCCTGTCATTGTTCTTCGTCGCTACGCTGATCACCGGCAGTGGTTTCGGCGCCGGTTTTCTGGGGGCGCTACGCAGTGTCGTGCCGCTGGCTCTGCCCCATGAGCGGGCGGGGCTGATGTCGACGTTTTATGTGCTCAGCTATCTGGCCTTCTGCATGCCGGCGTTCCTTGCGGGCAATCTCAGTCGCAGTCTGGGCCTGATCGTCACGACGCAAGGGTATGGCGCTGTACTGATCCTGCTGTCACTGGGTGCCCTGTTGGCGTTGCGTTTGCAACGTTCGACCAGGACCTGTGTTGCCTGAAACGACAACCTCTGAGCAGCGGGGCGATGAGCGCTAATTGAAAGTCGTGGGTAGCAGGGCCCGGTCATCCTGTGGCAGATCCATTATCCGTATGCTTCAGGACGCTCATGTCTGCCTCCACCTCCCGGACGTTCCCGCTGAACGCCGATCACTTTGCGCGCCAGTTCGCTGGCGCGGATCTTTCGCAAACCTTCACCCTGGTCCTTGAGATCGCCGCGCAACCCTTGCCTCGGCAGGCGGTGTTGCTGCTGGGCGCCGGTGTGCTGCCGGGTATCAGTCGGCAATTGCGGCATGTCCTGCCCTCGGCGGCGATGCGGCCACGCGGGGCTGTGCCGCTGGCCTACGCCTTCCATACCCTGCGCGAAGCCATGCTGCTGGAGCCGGACCCGCGGCGGCGGGTATTGCTGGCCCATGAATGCATCGACTGCCTGTTGAGCGGTCGGCGCAGAGCCTCTATCGGCTGGCGTATCGCCGTACTCCATGGCCTGGAGTCCATGGACCTGGCGGTGCAGGGTTTTATCGCACTGGTAGAGGTCTGTGCCTCGATTCTCAGGGATCACCCTTTCATCATGGCGCGCCTGGGTATCGCCGTCGGCTGGTTCGGGGGGGACACCGGTGTCGCGGCGAGGCTCGGCAGGCCCGCCTTTTATGGTTCTGGCGGGCATATCAGCCGGGCGCGTTTCGCGATCATGCGTAATCTGTTGCTACGTGGCGACGACATCAGGCGAGCGCTGCCGGGTATGGAGCCGGTGCTGGATGTCGCCTGGCTGCGCGGGGAATACCAGTGGGATCTTTCTCGCGGTTTGTCCGGCGCGGTCGAGCCTCCGGTGGAAACCGCAACGTCCTGGATCAGCGCCCGACAAATTGTGCCCGATAGGCCGACGGTGAAATACGCAGTGACGCATTGAAGTGCTGGCGCAACGACAGGGCGCTGCCGAACCCGGCTTCCAGGGCGATGGTTTCGATGCTTTGGGCACTGCTCTCCAGCAGACGCTGGGCGTGGCTCAAACGTTGCGCCAGCAGCCACTGGCCAATGGTGGTTCCGGTTATTTGCCGGAAGTGCCGGGTCAGTGAGCGGCGGCTCATGGCCGCGCGTTCCGCCAGCTCGTCGAGGGAGTGGTCATGGGTGAAATGCTCTCCCAGCCATTGCAGCAGTTGGCCGATGCGGTGCTGCTCGCCGGCCAGGGCGATGGGGCGTTCGATGAACTGGGCCTGGCCACCTGAACGGTGAGGCGCGACCACCAGTCTGCGAGCCACCTTGTGCGTGACTTCGGCACCGCACAGTTGCTGCATCAGGTACAGGCAGCAGTCGAGGCCGGCGGCAGTGCCGGCCGAGGTCAGCAGATGAGCGGATTCGGCATACAGCACATCGGCATCGAGCAGCACCCGTGGGTAGCGTCGGGTAAAGGCCGCCGCCCAATTCCAATGGGTGGTGGCCTTGCGTCCGTCCAGCAGCCCGGCCTCGGCCAGTACGAAGGCCCCCAGGCACAGGCCGACGATCCGCGTACCTTTGGCGTCTGCCTGGCGCAAGGCTTCGAGCAGGGGCTCGGGTGGCCGCTCCTCGGTGTCGCGCCAGGACGGCATGATGATCACGTCCGCCTGTTCCAGCACTTCGAGCCCGTGGTGTACCTGGATATCGAAACCTGCGGCGGTACTGAGGGGGCCGTCCTCGAATCCGCAGACTTTGAGGGAAAAGCGCGGCATGTCGATGCCTTCGCGTTGCTCGGCGAACACCAGAGTCGGCACGGACAGATGGAAAGGGCTGATGCCGTTGAAGGCGATCACGGCGATATGGATCGTGGTCATCGAAGTGTTCTCGACTGAACAGGTTTGGCCTGATCTTATCGAATATTGTCTTTCAGGCCACTTATGCGTTTCACGGGGGCGCGCAATCATGGGCTCCCGAACCCGTTACCAGGTGAGAGCCATGTCCCAAGCCCCCCGTCGTGCGCTGATCGTCATCGATGTGCAGAACGAATACGTCAGCGGCAACCTGCTGATCGAATATCCGCCGGTCAGCGAATCACTGGCCAATATCGGCATGGCCATCGATGCGGCCAATGCCGCAGGCATTCCGGTGGTGGTCGTGCAGAACGATACGCCGGCGACGTCGCCGTTGTTCGCGATCGGTTCGCCGGGCTGGGAGCTGCATTCGGTGGTTGCCTCGCGCCGGCATGAGCATCGGGTGAACAAGACCCTGCCCAGCGCCTTTGCCGGCACCGACCTGGCCCAGTGGCTGGCGCAACATGAGATCGACACCCTGAGCGTGGTCGGCTACATGACCCACAACTGCAACGCCTCGACCGTCTTCGAGGCCACTCACCGTGGTCTGGCAGTCGAGTTCCTCTCGGATGCCACCGGCTCGTTGCCCTACGCCAACGAAGCGGGGCGGGCCAGCGCCGAGGAAATCCATCGGGTCTTCAGTGTGGTGTTCCATAGCCGCTTCGCCGCCGTCGTCAGTACGGCGCAGTGGTTATCGGCGGTGGCGCAGGGCGTGTCCTTGTCCCGTTCGTCGATTCCGGCGTCCAACCAGCAAGCGAGGCTGCAGCCATGAAGGTCATCCGCAGTCGTGAGTTCACTGGCGAGCGTCCCTGGGCGGCGCTGGATATTGCCAGCATGAATGGCATCAGTACGCGCTTGCATTGGACCGACCAGCCTTATATCTGGCACGTCAACGAGGGTCAGGAAGTGTTCGTGGTGCTGGATGGCCGGGTGCGCATGCGCTATCGCCAGGACGGCGTCGAGCAAGCCGTAATGCTGGAAAGCGGCGATATCTTTTACGCGGCTATCGGTTGCGAACATCTGGCCGAGCCGCAGGGGCCGGCGCGGGTGTTGGTGGTCGAAAGCGAAGGGAGTCTCTGATTAATATCTTTAAAATAGATAAGTTATAGAGATAATACCCGTTATATAGATATTCGATGCGGTTCTATGATGGCTTCAACCTCACCTGAGGACAGGAGCCAGCCATGCAAATCTGTACCCACAGCGTCAAACCCGGACTGCGGCCCTTGAGCCATTTACCGCACCCCCTTGAAGTCATTCGCCAGTTCACCCCCAACTGGTTCGCCGCAACCATGGGCACCGGGGTGTTGGCCCTGGCTCTGGCGCAACTGCCCATCGAGGTACCGGGCCTGCATGCTGTGGCCGAGGGCCTGTGGCTGTTCAACATCCTGCTGTTCGGGGTGTTCAGCATGCTCTATGGCGCACGTTGGGTGTTGTTCTTCGATGAGGCTCGGCGGATCTTCGGTCACTCAACGGTCTCGATGTTTTTCGGCACCATTCCCATGGGGCTGGCAACCATCATCAACGGCTTCCTGCTGTTCGGTGTGCCGCAGTGGGGCGAGGAGGCGGTACGCATCGCCCAGCTGCTGTGGTGGATTGATGTGGCGATGTCCCTGGCCTGCGGGGTACTGATTCCCTACCTGATGTTCACTCGCCAGGAGCACAGTATCGACCAGATGACGGCGGTCTGGCTGTTGCCGGTGGTGGCGGCGGAAGTGGCGGCGGCCAGTGGCGCGCTGCTGGCACCGCATCTGAGCGACACGGCGCTGCAGTTCAAGGTGCTGATCACCAGCTACGTGCTCTGGGCCTTTTCGGTGCCTGTGGCCTTCAGCATCCTCGCCATCCTGCTGTTGCGCATGGCATTGCACAAACTGCCCCATGAAAGCATGGCGGCGTCGAGCTGGCTGGCCTTGGGGCCGATCGGCACTGGCGCGTTGGGCATGCTGTTGCTGGGGGCAGACTCGTCGGCGGTGTTTGCCGCCAATGGGTTGCCGGGCGTGGGGGAGATCGCCGGTGGCCTGGGGCTGGTCGCCGGGATCATCCTCTGGGGCTTTGGCCTGTGGTGGATGCTGATGGCGCTGTTGATCACCTTGCGTTACCTGCGCGGCGGCATTCCGTTCAATCTCGGCTGGTGGGGATTCACCTTTCCCCTGGGCGTCTACTCCTTGGCGACCCTGAAGCTGGGCAGCAGCCTGCACCTGGGCTTTTTCAACGGTTTTGGCCTGCTGCTGGTGGGGTTGCTCACTGTTTTGTGGCTGATCGTGGGTACGCGGACACTGCGGGGGGCTTATAGAGGCGAGCTGTTTGTCTCGCCTTGTATTGCAGGAATGGTGAAATAAATCTTCAGGATTAGGTAAGGTTGTGGCCTGGAGCGGTGATCCGCCTCTCAATAAGAAAGCCGCTCTCGGCGCCACTCAGGACCCTGGAAGATGAGTCACCCCTCGCAGTTCAGTCTGTTGCGTACCCGGCGTTTTCTGCCGTTCTTCGTGACCCAGTCGCTCGGCGCGTTCAACGACAACGTTTTCAAACAGTCGCTGATTCTCGCCATCCTCTACAAACTGAGCATCGACGGTGAGCGAGGCATATGGGTCAACCTCTGCGCCTTGCTGTTCATCCTGCCGTTTTTCCTGTTTTCGGCCCTGGCCGGGCAGTTTGGCGAGAAGTTTGCCAAGGATTCGCTGATCCGCGTGATCAAGCTCGCGGAGATCGCCATCATGGCGATCGGTGCGGTGGGGTTCCTGTTCGATCACCTGTCATTGATGCTGCTGACGCTGTTCGCCATGGGCACCCATTCGGCGTTGTTCGGCCCGGTGAAGTATTCGATTCTGCCCCAGGCGTTGCATGAGGACGAACTGGTCGGCGGTAACGGCCTGGTGGAAATGGGCACCTTCCTGGCGATCCTGGCCGGGACTATCAGCGCTGGGGTCATGATGTCCTCGGCGCACTACGCGACCCTCGTTTCCGCTGCCATTGTGCTGGTAGCGGTATTCGGCTATCTGGCCAGCCGTAGCATTCCTCGGGCGGCGGCGGCCAGCCCGGAACTGCGCCTGGACTGGAATATCTTCAGCCAGTCCTGGGCCACCCTGCGTCTGGGATTGGGGCAGACCCCGGCGGTTTCGCGCTCGATCGTCGGCAACTCCTGGTTCTGGTTCGTCGGCGCGATCTACCTGACGCAGATTCCCGCCTATGCCAAGGAGTGGATGTACGGTGATGAAAGCGTGGTGACGCTGATTCTCACCGTGTTCTCGGTGGGCATCGCCACCGGCTCGATGCTGTGTGAGCGCCTGTCCGGGCGCAAGGTGGAAATCGGTCTGGTACCGTTCGGCTCGTTCGGCCTGACCCTGTTCGGGCTGCTGCTGTGGTGGCACTCGGGCAATCTGCCGCAGAACGTCCAGGCCAATGACTGGCTGGCATTGCTGCATCACCATCAGGCCTGGTGGGTGCTGCTCGATATCCTGGGACTGGGTGTCTTCGGCGGGTTCTATATCGTGCCGCTGTATGCGTTGATCCAGTCGCGTACCGCGCAAAACGAGCGGGCCCGGGTGATTGCCGCGAACAACATTCTCAACGCGCTGTTCATGGTGGTCTCGGCGATTGTCTCGATCCTGCTGCTGAGCGTGGCGAAGCTGTCGATTCCGGAGCTGTTCCTGGTGGTGTCGCTGATGAACATCGCGGTCAACACCTACATCTTCAAGATCGTCCCCGAGTTCAGCATGCGCTTCATGATCTGGCTGCTCAGCCATTCCATGTACCGGGTCGAGCACAAAAACCTCGAGCTGATTCCCGACGAAGGCGCGGCGTTGCTGGTGTGCAACCACGTGTCGTTCGTCGATGCGCTGCTGATCGGCGGCGCGGTGCGGCGGCCGATCCGTTTCGTGATGTACTACAAAATCTACAAGTTGCCGGTGCTCAATTTCATCTTCCGCACCGCGGGCGCCATTCCGATTGCCGGACGTGGCGAGGACCAGGAGATTTATGAGCAGGCCTTCAGGAAAATCGCCGAGTACCTCAAGGACGGTGAACTGGTGTGCATCTTCCCCGAGGGCAAGCTGACCAGCGACGGTGAGATCAATGAGTTCAAGGGCGGCACGATGCGCGTGCTCGAGGAAACTCCGGTGCCGGTGATCCCTCTGGCGCTGCAGGGGCTGTGGGGCAGCTTCTTCAGCCGGGACCCGCAGAAGGGTTTCTTCCGGCGCCTGTGGTCGCGGGTGACGCTGGTGGCCGGGCCGGCGGTGGCTGCCGAATCGGCGCTGCCGTCGAAGCTGCGTGAGCAGGTGTTGCAGTTGCGGGGGATGGCCCGTCGCTAGAGGGAGGTAGGGGGCCTGTAGGAGCGGGGCTTGTCGGGACGCGGCAGCGCCTCGAAGCTTTCAGCGATCTTGCCGGCCTCTTCGCTGGCAAGCCAGGCTCCTACAGGGCGATGTGTCAGGAAGCGGAGACCTTCAGGCCGATCAGTCCGGCGAGGATCAGGGTCACGCTCGCCAAGCGCATCAGGGCCATGGATTCGCCAAACAGAATGATCCCGGCGATTACCGTGCCCACCGCACCGACACCGGTCCACACCGCATAAGCGGTGCCCAGCGGCAGCTCTTTCAAGGCCAGGCCGAGCAGGCCCAGGCTGATCGCCATGGCGCCAATGGTGAGCACGGTGGGGAGCGGACGGCTGAAGCCATCGGTGTATTTCAGGCCAACGGCCCAGCCGATTTCAAACAGACCGGCGCAAAACAGAATGATCCAGGACATGTGAGCCTCCATCAGTTGATGGGGCCGTCCCCGGATTGAATTGCTCGAGTGAGCCGCAAGGTCGTCCCTGCCTTGCGCATTTTATTGCACACTCTCCATCCGGGGAACAAGTCTCTCTCAGTCGGCTGCTTGGCGCTCCTGGCCGTCGCTCATCCGGCGGAACCAGCTCGACAAGAGTGCGCCGGAGATGTTGTGCCACACGCTGAACAGCGCGCTCGGCACCGCCGCCAGTGGCGAGAAGTGCGCACTGGCCAGGGCCGCGCCGAGCCCGGAGTTCTGCATGCCGACTTCCAGGGCCAGCGACTTGCGCTGGGCCAGGGGGAGCTTGAACAGGCGTCCGGTGAAATAGCCCAGCAGATAGCCGAAACTGTTGTGCAGCATCACCACCGCCATGATCAGCAGCCCCGACTCGGCGATCTTCGCCTGGCTGGCGGCAACCACCGCTGCGACGATGATCACGATGCTGACCACTGAAACCAGTGGCAACACCTCGACCGCGTGACGCACCCGCTCACCCAGCAGGCGTTGGGCAACCACACCCAGCACGATCGGCAGCAAGACCACCTGCAGGATCGACCAGAACAGCTCCATGAACGACACCGGCAACCAGGCCGAGGCCAGCAGCCAGATCAGCGCAGGCGTCAGCAGTGGCGCGAGCAGGGTGGTGACGGCGGCAATCGCCACCGACAACGCCAGGTCGCCACGGGCCAGCCAGGTCATCACGTTGGAGGAGGTACCGCTCGGGCAACAGCCTACCAGGATCACGCCGACGGCGATTTCCGCCGGCAGGTGGAAGATCTGGCAGAGCAGCCAGGCCATGCCGGGCATGATGATGAAGTGGGCGACCACGCCCAGGGCCACACGCCAGGGATGGCGGGCGACTGCGGCGAAGTCTTCGAGTTTGAGGGTCAGGCCCATGCCGAACATCACCAGGCCGAGCAGGGGCACGATGGCGACTTTCAGGTTGATGAACCCGCCGGGCAGCAGAAACGCCAACACGGCGAAAATCAGCACCCAGTAGGCGAAGGTATTACCGACAAAACGGCTCAGGGCGGCCAGTGCGCGCATGGTGTTTTCCTTGTTATGTGCAATGTACCTGTAGGCGCCCGGCTTGCCGGCGAAGGGGCCCGTGAGGTCGCTGAAAAGCTTCGCTGGCAAGCCAGGCGCCTACAGGGCACCGCCATCGCCAGCCAGCGGAGCGCCGCCCGGCTGGCGTCTACCGGGCAGAGGTCAGATCCCCTGCGGGATTTCCTCGCCGCCCAGGGCGTCGAACAACTGCGGCAGGAACTCGCCGAAGGTCAGCATCATCAGGGTGAAGCTGGCATCCAGTTGGCCCAGGGCCTCGTCGCCGCCGTCCTGTTCGGCCTGGTCCTGCAGCAGGTCCTCGAACTTCAGGCGCTTGACCACCATCTTGTCGTCGAGCACGAAGGACAGCTTGTCCTGCCAGGCCAGAGCCAGTTGAGTGACCATCTTGCCGGTGCTCAGGTGCAACTGGATTTCTTCGCCGGTCAGGTCCTGGCGCTTGCAGCGGACGATGCCGCCGTCTTCCTGGGTGTCGCGCAGTTCGCACTCGTCGAGGACGAAGAAGTGCTCGGCTGCCTTGAGGGTCTTGACCCAGTCGGTCATCACTGCGGTCGGTGCGATCTTCACGGTCAGAGGGCGTACCGGCAGGGTGCCGAGTACTTCGCGCAAGGTCGACAACAGGTCTTCGGCGCGTTTCGGGCTGGCCGAGTTGACCAGGATCAGGCCCTGTTTCGGGGCGATCGCGGCGAAGGTCGCCGAGCGACGGATGAAGGCGCGAGGCAGGAAAGCCTGGATGATTTCATCCTTGAGCTGGTCGCGCTCCTTCTTGTAGACCTTGCGCATCTGTTCGGCTTCGATCTCTTCGACCTTTTCCTTCAGGGCATCACGCACCACGCTACCCGGCAGGATACGTTCTTCCTTGCGGGCCGAAACCAGCAGGAAATCGCCACTGACATGTACCAGTGGAGCGTCTTCACCCTTGCCGAATGGCGCGACGAAGCCATAGGTGGTCAACTCCTGGCTTGCGCAGGGGCGGGCCGGTTTGGTCGCCAGCGCGGCCTCCAGGGCCTCGGCGTCAAAGGGCAGATCCTGGGTCAGGCGGTAGATCAGCAGGTTCTTGAACCACATGGGGCGAATCTCTCCTTTAGACAAAGGAGGGCATTATTCTCTTCGTGGCCCGATAGGCCAACCCTCTGCTAAGTCTTTGGAAGGCCTGAAAAAAATATTAAAGAAAGTGCTTGCCAGAGAGGGGAGTGCTCCGTAGAATGCGCGCCACACCGAAAGCGAAGGGTGATTAGCTCAGCCGGGAGAGCATCTGCCTTACAAGCAGAGGGTCGGCGGTTCGATCCCGTCATCACCCACCATTCGTTATCAGTGTTACGCGCAGCGGTAGTTCAGTCGGTTAGAATACCGGCCTGTCACGCCGGGGGTCGCGGGTTCGAGTCCCGTCCGCTGCGCCATATTCGATGATCTGGACCACTGAACGCCAGGTCATCACGGAAAGCCCGCCCAGTGCGGGCTTTTTGCTGTCTGGTGTGCAGGAAATCCAGAATTTAAATTTTTTTATTTAAATCAGTGCTTTATGGTTTTTTTGTGGCATAATGCGCCCACACCGGAAGCGAAGGGTGATTAGCTCAGCCGGGAGAGCATCTGCCTTACAAGCAGAGGGTCGGCGGTTCGATCCCGTCATCACCCACCATTCGTTTCAGTGTTACGCGCAGCGGTAGTTCAGTCGGTTAGAATACCGGCCTGTCACGCCGGGGGTCGCGGGTTCGAGTCCCGTCCGCTGCGCCATATTTGCTTCCAAGGCCTACTGAACGCCTGGAAGCCACGCAAAAAGCGGCCTTGTGCCGCTTTTTGCGTTTCTGGATTCTGCTGGAATCCATCTCCCGCCACGGTTTCAAGTACACATTCAAGTACGCCGCTGGCACCGCCTTGAGCCGTTTGCAGTCATGTCGCCAGAGAGCGGTTTCACGCCGCTCACCGCGATGGTTGCCGTTCGAACTGTGCGCGTAGCCACTTGCTGCTTGAATCCTCCCAATGTTCTACAACGGCTGTGCGGGCTGTTTCAACGTCACGGCTGCGCAGACACACGATCAAGTGCTCATGGTCGGCGACGCTTGGCTTGGGGTCCTCATCGCAGGATTGTTGCGACGGCAACTCTGCGCCCCCGGCGGCCTTCGGCAAAGTCTGCCGGGGCGGGCCTGTTAAACGGTGGTTTGTACCCAGTGACCCTCTGTTTTACCCGTTTATGCACGGCTTCATGGTGGTGTAATAAATCCATGAGGAGGCGATGCCAGGCACACGGCAGCGGCTTACGCCGTCATGACCTCATTACTCATTCAGGACCGCCTTCATGAGCTTTTTTCGCCCCAGGTACATGACCTTCGACTGCTACGGCACGCTGACCCCTTTCAAAACCGCAGCCCTGACGTGCGAGCTGTTTGCCGATGGCGTACCGGTTGAGCGAATGGAGCCGTTCATCAAGGACCAGGCGGCCTATCGCTTTAGTCTCAGGTCACGTCTGACCCCTATGGATACCTAGAACATGCCAGCACCTTTAATTTCCGTGCAAACCTGCGCCGACCTGCCGGCGCAGGCCGATGTGGTCGTGATCGGCGGCGGCATCATCGGCTCATTTACCGCCTATTACCTGGCCAGGCGCGGCATGAAGGTCGCGTTGGTTGAAAAGGGCCGCATAGGCGCCGAGCAATCAAGCCGTAACTGGGGGTGGTGCCGTCAGCAGAACCGCGATGCGCGTGAGTTGCCGATGGCCACCAAAAGCCTGGAACTGTGGGAGCAGTTCGCCAAGCAAACCGGTGAAGATACCGGTTTTACGCGGTGCGGCTTGCTCTACCTGAGCAACAACGATCAGGAACTGGAAGGGTGGGCGCGCTGGGGCGAGTTTGCGCGCACGGTCAATGTCCCGACCCAGATGCTCACCGCCGAACAAGCCGCCGAGCGCGGCAAGGCAACCGGCAAACCCTGGAAAGGCGGGGTGTTCGCACCCACCGACGGTATCGCCTTCCCCTCCCATGCGGCACCGGCCGTCGCGCGCGCGATTATGGCGCTGGGCAGCAGCGTGCATCAGGATTGCGCGGTGCGTGGCGTGGAGACCGAAGGCGGTCGATTGTCGGCGGTGGTGACCGAAAAAGGCACCATTCGTACCAGGATCGCGGTGCTTGCCGCAGGCGCCTGGGCATCGTCGTTCTGTCGCCAGTACGGTATTCGTTTTCCGCAGGCGACGATTCGTCAGACCGTACTTTCGGTCACGGCCCCCAGCCAGGAACTTCCCAGTGCTCTGCACACCACGAGCGCGTCCATGACCCGTCGCTCCGACGGCGGCTACACGCTGGCGATCAGCGGCCGCGGCCGGGTCGACATCACCCCGCAGTTGCTGGGTTTTTCCATGCAATTTCTGCCGATGTTTCAACGCCGCTGGCGCAACCTTGCACCTGGTGGCCTGGATGGCTGGCGTGCCGGCCACGAAAGCTGGAAGCGCTGGCGTCTTGACCAGCCCACGCCGATGGAAAAAATGCGAATTCTCGATCCTGCCGCTGACGCCTCGACCGTTGCCTTGACCTATAAGCGCGCGGTGGAACTGATGCCCGCGTTGAGCGGCACGTCGATCAAGGCGGCCTGGGCCGGTTATGTCGACAGTACCCCGGATGGTGTTCCAGGCATCGGTGAGATGGCCAGCCTGCCTGGGCTGGTACTGGCGGCCGGGTTCAGTGGACATGGCTTCGGTATCGGTCCCGGTGCGGGCCATCTGATTGCCGATATCGTCAGCGGCATGACCCCCATCGTGGACCCACTGCCCTATCATCCGGACCGTTTTCAAATGTCCGCTTGGGGCAAAGTGGCAGATTTTTGAGCTGAAGCCGAGGCCGTTGCGTGCAGGCCATTGCCGCATGCAACGGCCTTTGTACTCTATCGACCAAAGCCAACGATGGCCTTGGTTTCCAGAAACTCTTCAAAGCCATGCACGCCGTACTCGCGGCCATTACCCGAACGTTTGTAACCACCGAAGGGCGCCATCGGGTCCCAGGCGGGATAGTTCAGGTGCACTTGCCCTGCGCGAATACGCGAAGCGACGGCACGGGCAAGCGCCAGATCCTGTGTCTGGACATGGGCGCCGAGCCCATACACGGTATCGTTGGCGATGGCGACCGCTTCATCCAGCGTCTCATAGGCAATGATGCACAGCACCGGGCCAAAGATTTCCTCCTGGGCAATGCGCATGGTGCTGCTCACTTCGGAAAAAACGGTCGGCCGGGTATAGAAGCCGGTGTCAAAACCGGACGCCCGTCCGGGACCACCGCAGACCAGTTTGGCGCCTTCGTCGAGGCCTGCCTGGATCATCGCCTGGACGCGATTGAACTGGGCTTCGTTGGCAATCGGGCCCAACTGGGTGGCTTCCGATTGCGGGTCGCCGACGATGAGTGCATTCGCCGTGGCGGCAGCCAGGGCTTCGACCTCGGCCAGGCGGCTTTTGGGCACGATCATGCGGGTTGGCGCACTGCACGATTGCCCTACGTTGCGAAACGCCGACATCACTCCCAGCGGCACGGCTTTGGCGAAGTCGGCATCAGGCAGCATTACATTCGGGGACTTGCCCCCCAGCTCCTGGGTGACGCGTTTCACCGTCGGGGCGGCGGCTTGTGCAACCAGCGCGCCTGCACGGTTGGAGCCGGTGATTGAAATCATGTCGATATCCGGGTGTGCCGCCATGGCGGCACCGACCTCGGCCCCACTGCCGTTCACCAGGTTGAACACGCCGGGCGGCAGGCCGGCGTCATGCACCAGTTGGGCAAACAGCAGGGCGCTCAGCGGTGACAGTTCGCTGGGTTTCAATACCACGGTGCAACCGGCGGCGATGGCCGGGGCCACTTTCGCGGTGATTTGATACAGCGGCCAGTTCCACGGTGTGATAAGACCGCACACGCCGATAGGCTCGCGCTCGATTGCGGTGCTGCCTTCAAGGGTCTGGAAGCGATAAGTGGACAGCAGGTCACGGGCAACCCGGACATGTTCGGCCGCCAGCGGCACTTGCATCGCTCGCGCGAAGCTGATGGCCGCGCCCATTTCCAGGCTGAGCGCCTGCGCAAGCTGCTCTTTGCGCTCGATGATCAGTTCGTGGATTTTTCCCAGCACCTGCGCTCTTGACTCGGCAGGGGTCGCAGACCAACCGGCCAACGCCGCCCGTGCGGCAGCCACGGCCCGGTCGACATCCTCGGCAGACCCGCACGCCACCTGGGCAACCACCTTTTCACTGGCCGGATTGACCACCGGCAAACTGGCCGAAATGGCCGGGTTCACCCAGCGGCCATCGATGTAAAACTGCTGAGACGTTTGCGGATCAAGGCTGTCGTTGATCGATGTGTGTGTGGTCATCCAACTGGCTCCCTGGAGCGTAAATAGGCGTTGCGTACAGCACGGCCCGATGTATCGCTAACCTAGCAAAAGGTGCCAGCCCAAAGATGCCGTTCTTCAACCCTGCAAGGGATAATCTGCTGAATCTGGCCGTTAGCCGATGGCTTGCGTCACCAGCGCAAACTGGTTGATGCCGTCGCTGGGTTGCGGCGGCATACCCCGCACCATCCGTGGCGCTTTATCCACGCACGGCAGTCCCAGGCTCTCCAGCCATTCGGCCAACCCGCACTCGGTGGGGATGTCGAAGCGCACGAAGGCGCCGGGGATCGACTGCAGCAGATGGGTAATCAACTGTCGGGCCTGGTCCTGGTCTTGTGCAACCACGGGGCCAATAAGATGACCACGACCAAATCGGCGCAGCAGGGCGCATCCTTTGAGGTGTCCTTCTACCTCTATGCCGACCACCTGCTCGGCCGCCGGCAGCAGGTCATTGAGTACCCCGGTGCGGTCCAGGCCGCTGCCGGCTTTGGCCAGTTCGATCACCTTCGGATAATCGGCCGGGCTCAATACGCGACACGCTGTGTGAGGTGTCGAGGGGATGGGCGCAGGCGCCTGCGGCACGCCCTGATGTTGCTGGATGCGTGCAAACTCGACGAAACCCATGCTGATGTACAACGGCGCACCTGACTCGGTGGCATTGAGGAGGGGCGTGCGCGGGGCCACGGCATCCAGGCACAGGTTCATCAGGCGGCGTCCGATACCTTTGCCCTGGTGCTGATCACTCACGATCACCAGACCAATCGAAGAATAGGCCCCCTGATGGCAGGCGAACGCGACGCCTACCAAGGCACCGTCATGTTCGGCGACGAAGCCTTCGGACGTGCGCTGTACCATGGCCCAGTCTTCCTCGCGGTGAGGCCATTTCAGGTGCATGGAGAGTGCGTGGGCAGCAGGCATGTCGGCGGCGCTGACCTTGCGATACACGTATGGGTGGCTCATATCAGTTTTCCTGTAGTGGGGAGGTTGGCAGTGACCATCGAGGGTTGGGTAAACCGCCGGATATCGAACGGACTGATCAAGGTGCTGGTGCTCCCGGTACTGATCAGTTCGGCCATCACATCCCCCACGCCCGGGCCTAGCTGGAAGCCGTGGCCGCAAAAACCGAAGGCATAAAACAGCCCGTCCACGCTGCCGCTGGGGCCCATGACCGGCAGGGAATCGGGGGTGTAGCTTTCGATGCCGCTCCACACGCGGATGATGTTCAGTTTCTCGGCCCCCGGTAGCAGGCGCTTCATCTGACGCATCTGGTTGAGCAGGCTTTCGGGTTTGAAATACGCCCGTCGGTTGACCATGTCCGGCGTGCAGCGGTTGCCGCCGCCGATGATGATGTTGCCGCGCGGGATCTGACGGAAGTAGATGACCTCTTCCTTGATTTTGGTGAACACGCCGATCACGGTGGGCAAGGCATAGGGCACCGGTTCAGTGACCGACATCTGCGGGCCGTTGGGCTCCAGCGGCACCGGTTCGCCAAAGCGCTCGGACAAGCGGGCGGCCCAGGCGCCGGCAGTAATCAACAGTTGCTCTGCGGCGAACAGTTGTCCGTCGGTGGTGGTGACGTGGAACAGGCCATTGACCTTTTCCACGTCCGCGACTTCGGTTTTTTCCTCGATTCGTGCGCCGAGGCGCCGGGCGGCGCGGGCAAACGCTGGTGCGGCCAGGCGGGGGTTGGCATGGCCGTCATGGGGCGCATAGGAGCCGCCTCGCACCTCTGAGCCGAGGAAACCGAAGCGTCGGTGCAACTCGGCGCCGCGATAGATTTTCAGGTCCAGTTGCGCGGCTTCCGGCGCGGCGGCGTAGGCTTCGAGTTCGGCGATTTCATCATCGCGATAACACACGCGCATGTGGCCGCTGGGGATAAATTCCAGGTCATCGTCGATCAGTTCCGGCAGGCGTTTCCATAGCGCCCACGAACGATTGGCCAGTTCCAGTTGCCCCAGGTAGCGGCCTTGGCGGCGTACGTTGCCGAAATTGACACCGCTGGCGTACTGGCCGATCTGGTCGCGTTCCAGCAGGGTGACCGAGCAACCGCGTCGGCGCAGGAAAAACGCCGACGATGCGCCCATGATGCCGCCGCCGATGATCAGCACGTCGCTTTTTTGCGGGATCATGAAGGTTGCTCCTGGGCGACACGGGCCACCGCTTCGATTTCGATCAGGTAACCATGATGCAGCACCGGCACGGGCACCACGGCGCGCGCCGGTTTATGTTCACCCAGGTAGCGCGCGTAAATCTGATCGAAGGCGGGCCAGTGTTCTATCCCGACGACGTACACCGTCACTTTGAGCAGGTCACGCTGACTCAGGCCCGCTTCACCGAGGATCGCCATCAGGTTATCCAGGGCAATCGAAGCCTGAACCTCGAACGGCTCACCGTTGCTGTGCTCGCCATTGGCGCGTACCGGCAGTTGTCCTGACACATACAACACGCCCCCGTGTGCGACCGCCTGGGCATAGTGCCCGCCCGGTGGTGCCGCGTGGGGGCTGAAAATCGAGTGGATGTGATTACCAGCCATGCAGGCGACTCCAGGTGTGGACCGTGCCATCGGCATCCACGGCATGATAGTCCGGGAACTGCGCGCCGGTGGCACAGGCATGGTTGGGCAGGATGCGCAGCCGACTGCCGATGGGAAAACGTGTGGCAAGCGCTTCACCTTGGGCAGCCTCCATGCTGATGATGCCGTGTTCCTGATTGGCTCCGGTGACCAGCGCTCCGTCGATCCAGGCGCCCGCTTCGGTACACACTTGGCCATAACCGAAGTCCTGGCGCTGGCGTTGCGTGCCGCGGTCACGGCTCATGGCCATCCAGCCGGCGTCGGTGATGATCCAGCCTTTGTCCTGCTGATGGCCGATGACCGTGGTCAGTACACTCAGCGCCAACTCGTCGGCCTGGCACACGCCAATGTTGCGCATGACCAGGTCGAAGAACACATACACGCCCGCACGTACTTCGGTGACGCCCGCAAGGTTCAGCGCCGAGAGGGCGGTGGGGGTTGAGCCGATACTGACCTCGGGGCACGCCAGCCCGATGGCGCGGATGTTTTCTGCGGCGCTTACGCAGAGCATGCGTTCCTGTTCCGCCAGCGCCTGCAGGGGTTCAAGGCTGTCCAACTCGTAACTGGAGCCGGCGTGGGTCATCACGCCGCGCAGTTGCAGGCCGCCGCCGTCGAGGATACGCGCGACGTCGAGCAGTGCAGGGGCTTGCGCGGCCAGGCCGGAACGATGGCCGTCACAATCGATTTCAATCCATACCTCGAAGCGCTCGTCGTGCAGGCGTGCGAACGCGACGATGGCCTCGGCCCCTGCAACGCTGTCGGTCAGCAGGCTGAGGTTGCAGCCTTTACGTCTCAGGGCCAGGGCCTGGGGGAGTTTGCCCGGTACCATGGCAACGGCATAGAACACATCGGCGATGCCGGCGGCGAAGCAATGCTCGGCTTCTTTAAGGGTGGAAACCGTGACGCCGCTGGCGCCTGCGGCCATTTGTGCGTGGATCACCGGCAGGCATTTGCTGGTCTTGATGTGCGGGCGCAAACGTACGCCCAGGTCTTTCATGCGCTGTTGCATTCGCTGGATGTTGCGCTGCATTCGGGGGATATCGACGAGGGCGGCAGGTGTGTCGAGGCAAGCAATCGGCGTGGACATGGCAGAACTCGCAGGGCTGGGGACAGGCTGCACTCTACTCAGCGGTCTTTAACTTGTGGTTAAATCAAAGCGAATCAATCATTAAGTAAAACTGAATGATTTCTATCGAAGACCTGCGTCTGGCTGTCGCCTTGTCCCGCTCCGAATCATTGAGTGCCGCTGCCAGGACCCTGAATGTCTCGCCGCCGGCGCTCTCCATGCGCCTGCGCAAACTGGAAACATTGCTGGGGCTGACCCTGGCCAATCGTGATGCCCGGCGGCTCAGCCTTACGGCCGATGGTGAGCGGTTCTCGCGAGAAAGTGCGCTGTTGCTGGAGCAGTTGGAGGCGCTGCCGGATTCGTTCAGGCGAAAGGACGAGACGCTGACGGGCACCTTGAGATTGGCGGCGCCATTTGGTTTTGGTCGCCAGCGCATCGCACCACTGTTGGCGCGGTTTGCCAAAATGCATCCACAACTGCGCCTGCATCTGGATTTGCGCGAGACGCCCTGGCCTGATCGTCATGACAGCGATGCGGTGATTCACATCGGTCATCTCAATGACAGCCTGTGGACCGCGCGGCCACTCACGCCAAACGAGCGCTGGTTGTGCGCCAGCCCGGCCTATCTGCAAGTGCACGGTGTGCCTTCCTCGCCGGAGCAGTTGGTCTCCCATCGCTGCATTTGCATCCGCGAAAATGATGAAGACGTCACGCTGTGGCACCTGCGCAAGGGCCAGGGCCGCAAGACGCTGCGCGTGGAGCCCGCGTTGTTGAGCAACGACGGCAGCGTTGCCCGGCGCTGGGCCGAGCAAGGCTTGGGGTTGGTGCTGCGTTCGCAGTGGGATGTGAGCGACGCCGTGGCCAACGGCAGCCTGGTGCGCGTGTTGGCCGATTGGAGCTTTGACAGCGCCCCGGTCATCCTGCTGGTGCCGTCGCGCAAACTACGCAGCCCGCGTGTAGAGGCGTTGGTGGCGTTTCTGGAAGAGGCGCTGAAAGCCTGATCGGGCGTTTATTTCACTGCGTAGACCTTGCGTACATAGACCGTGCTGATCCAGGCGCACGGCGCGCCCTTGGCCACGAACACCGTGTCCCCGCGATTGACCGTGACTGCTTGACCCTCGTTGTCTTGCAGGGTGACGCTGCCTTCGAGCAGGTGCATCAATTCATGCAGTTTGTGCGGACGGCCGTGTCGGGCGTAGGGCGTCGAGTCCCAGATGCCGACCCGCAGCTCGGTCACTGCATCGTCGAACAGGTTGAACGCGCGGCACTGTGGAGTGGGTCCGATCAGGATCTGCGGTTCCGGCGCGGCGGAAGGGTTGAGCCGGGTGTGCGGATCGAGTGGGGTCAGACCCGGACAGACGGGGGCATTGGCCTGGTCGACTGCGCAGAAGGCCCATTCGCTGCCTGCGCTCGCCTGCACCGTGAGTCGTGTACCACGGCCGATCACCGCGCTGCTGCCGACATCCAATTGCACTGTCTGGTCTGTGCTGCTGAGCACCACATGCCCTGCGTGAACCACCAGTGTTTCGCTGTGGGGAAAGTCTTCGATCACGGTTTCCCCGCTGAACCGCACAAGTCCTGCAGATACGCCATCGTCGCCCAGCCAGGCGAGTTGACGGGTGTCGCCGAACGGGTCCAGGACGCTCAAGGCGCGGGTGTTGAAGGAAGTGGCAACGTGGCTGCCGTCGGCGCGTGCCAACAGCAGGATACGGGGAGATGACATGGGGGAGTGCTCCAGTAGGAAAATCAGCCGATCGCCTGGGTGATCAAGGCAAAGGGGTGGACGCCTTGGCTGGCCTGGGGCGGTGTGCCCAGGGCCATCTGCGCGACGGTGTCGACGTGCTTGAGGCCGGCGTGTTCGAGCCAGTCGCTGAGGCCGCAGGCGACGGGAATATCGATGCGGACAAAGGCGTCCGGCAGTTGGGCCAGCAATAGAGCGATCAGGTGTTTGGCCTGCTCGATGTTTTCGGCCACTACCGGGCCGATGCAGCGTCCACGCCCAAACGGGCGCAACAGCGCGAAGCCGCGTAGCTGGCCGTCGCGCTCGATACCCACGGCGTGCTCTACCGGCAGGTTGCGCAACACCTCGCGGCGGTCCAGCCCGCTGGCCGCGTTGGCGAGCGCGAGCAGCGCCGTGGGCTCGTTGGCGTCAAGCACGTGGCAGGTTTCGCCCTCGGCCAGCGCCGGCAGTGCGGGTACCCGCACTTGGCCCTGATGTTGTTGCACGTGACCGAACTCGACAAAGCCTTGGCTGGCATACAGTGGCGCACCGGCGAGGGTCGCATTGAGGATCGGCGTGCGTGACTCGCAGGCGGCAATGGCCATTTCCATCAAGCGGCGGCCGATGCCCTGGCCTTGATAATCATTGCTGACGATCACCAGGCCAATGGTGGCGTAGTCGCCTTGGGGGCAGGTGAACGCGCTGCCGATCAGCCGCTCGCCATCCAGCACCACGAACCCCTCACTGACCTGCTGCAACATCGCCCAGTCTTCCAGACGGTGGGGCCATTTGAGTTGCACCGACAGGTCGTGAGCGGCGGGCAGGTCGGCGACGGTCATTGGGCGATAGATATAAGAAGGGTGTGGCAGAGCGGGCATGGCGAACCTCCAGAGAGCGTCGTTTTTCAGCGCGAGGAGGGTTGTATCCCATCTGCTTTAAAGGCTGGCAAGGGGGGCATGGATATTCGGTAGATTCCTCGGACAGCGAGGGGGAGGGGCCACAGTTACTACTTAATTGGGGGGGAGGGGCAGCAGCAAATGCCAGGGGCGTTTTGAGCCCCTCTCAATGACCTGAATAGCGGGCAGGGGTTGGGCTCCCCCCCAGCCAAACTTTCTGCCGCCCACATCCCTCATCCTTGAGCCTCCCGGCCGTAAAAGCCCTGTTAACGCGCACAAACATTGGCCCTGCCCAAGCCTGGCGCGCACCGCAAAGTCTGCTGAGCCCGGTCATCAAAACGGTGGTTTGTATTGAGTGCAGGTCTTTTTAGACGGCATATGCTGATTTCACAGTGGTGTAATGAACTCGTGCTGCAACGAGGCCGGTGCACCGCCAGGGCAGCGAACGCTTGTCACACTCAACGAACTTCAGGACCGCATTCAATGAGCTTTCTTCGTCCCAAATTCATTACGTTCGACTGCTACGGCACGCTGACCAATTTCCATATGGGCACGATGACCCGCGAGCTGTTCGCCGATCGCATCAAGCCTGAACAGATGGACCAGTTCGTCAAGGACTTCTCGGCCTACCGTCTCGACCAGGTCATGGGTGACTGGCGCCCGTACGACGAAATCCTCAAGACCGCCCTGGCCCGTACCTGCAAACGCTGGGGTATCGATTACCGCGAGGAAGGTCAGCTGTATTACGACGCCGTGCCGACCTGGGGTCCCCATGCGGATGTGCCGGCCGGTCTTTCGAAGATTGCCGACAAGATTCCCCTGGTGATTTTTTCCAACGCCATGGACGCACAGATCATGTCCAACGTTGAAAAGCTCGGCGCGCCGTTCCACAAGGTGTTCACCGCTCAGCAGGCCCAGGCCTACAAGCCGCGCCTGGCAGCCTTCGAATTCATGCTCGACAATCTGGGTTGCGGCCCGGAAGACATCTTGCATGTGTCTTCAAGCTTTCGTTATGACCTGATGCCGGCCCATGACATGAAGATCAAAAACAAGGCGTTCGTTGCCCGCGGCCATGAAGTGCCGGGCAATGCCTTCTACGGTTACCAGCAGATCACCGATATCGGTGGGCTGCCGGCGCTGGTCGGTCTGTAACGCACACAAGGGGCAGGACATGGGCAGCGAATCCTATTGGCTCGACACCGCACCGGTGTTTACCGGTGCCCAGTTGGGCGACTTGCCCAGGCAGGTCGATGTGGCGGTGGTCGGCGGCGGATTTACCGGCCTGGCGGCGGCGCGGGCGTTGGCGCTCAAGGGGGCCAGTGTGGTGGTACTCGACGCCGGCCGGGTGATCGGTGAAGCCTCGGGACGCAACGGTGGGCAGTGCAATACCGGCGTCGCCCAGGATTACGCCGGGTTGCACGCCAGCCTCGGTGCGGCCAAGGCGCGTGCCTATTACCAGGCCTATGAAAGTGCCGTGCAAACGGTGGTTTCGCTGGTCGAGCAGGAGGGCATTGCCTGCGACATGGTACGCAACGGCAAGCTCAAGCTCGCCGCCAAGCCGATGCATTACGAAGGCCTGGCCCGCACCTGTGAGCTGATCCGCCAGGAGGTGGATGCCAACGTCGAATTGCTCAGCGCTGAACAGACCCATGCGGAAGTCAACTCGACGCAGTTCCATGGCGGCTTGCTGCAACGCAACGGCGTGCAGATGCATGTCGGCCGTTTTGGAGTCGGCTTGGCCGAAGTGGCGGCACGGCGGGGCGCGATGATTTACGAACATACCCAGGTCAAGGACTGGAAGGCCCAGGCTGGCGGCTATCAGGTCAACACCGCCAAGGGCTCGCTGCATGCCGGGCAAGTGTTGCTGGCCACCGGCGCCTGCCAGCATGGCGACCTCGGCTGGTATCGCCGACGTATCGTGCCGGTGGGCAGTTTTGTCATCGCCACCGAAGTCTTGCCCCAGGCGCTGATCGACCAGTTGTTGCCGCAGCGGCGCGCCTATGTGACCAGCCGCATCATCGGCAACTACTTTCGCCTGACCCCGGACAACCGCCTGCTCTTTGGCGGACGTGCGCGGTTTGCCATGTCCGACAGCGTTTCCGATGTCAAAAGCGGCAAGGTGCTGCAAGCGGCGATGCTGAACATGTTCCCGCAATTGGCGGAGGTGAAGATCGACTATTGCTGGGGTGGTCTGGTGGACATGACGTCCGACCGCCTGCCCCGCGCCGGCCAGCAGGGCGGCGTATTCCACTCCATGGGCTACAGCGGCCATGGCGTGCAGATGTCGGTGCACATGGGCCAGGTGATGGCCGAGGTGATGGCCGGTAATGCAGCGGCGAACCCCTGGCGCGAACTGGAGTGGCCGGCGATTCCCGGGCATTTCGGCAAACCCTGGTTCCTGCCGTTTGTGGGCGCCTACTATCGATTCCAGGACTATTTGCACTGAGTTGCCGTTGTTGCGTCACCGTCGTTTGTGTTTCCAGGACGCTCCGGACATCCGTGAGCACTCGATTCTTCCGATTATCGACAGGTAGCCTTTATGACTGACAATAAAAACACCCCCGAGCTTATCTCCGGCCAGGAAAGCCTGCGAGTATTCGAGGGTCTCAACCGTGGTATGTCGCGCCGCAACGCCCTGCAAATGCTCGGCATTGCCGGTGTAGCCGCCGCCGGTGCGGGCAGCCTGTTCGGCGCTGCCGGCAAGCTGTTTGCCGATGAAGCCGCCACGACGGGCAAGGGCAAGCCTGGGGGCAAGATCCGCGTGGCCGGCATGTCCAGCTCCACCGCCGATACCCTCGACCCGGCCAAGGGCGCGCTGTCCACCGATTACGTGCGCCACTTCATGTTCTACAACGGCCTGACTCGCTTCGACAAGCATCTGGTGCCGCAACTGGAATTGGCCGAGCGCATCGACAACAGCGACGCCACCTTGTGGACCATCACCCTGCGCAAGGACGTGACTTTCCACAATGGCAAGCCGTTGACCGCTGCCGACGTGGTGTTCTCCCTGAGTCGCCAGAAGGATCCGCTTACCGGCTCAAAAGTCATGGCGCTGCTTGAGCAGTTCGTCGAGATCAAGGCGAGCGGACCCAACGAAGTGCAGATCCGTCTCAGCGCCCCCAACGCCGAGCTGCCGTCGATTCTCGCGGTATCGCACCTGTTGATCGTTCCCGAGGGCACGACCGACTTCAACAAAGGCATCGGCACCGGGCCGTTCACCGTCGGCGAATTCAAGCCCGGTGTGCGTTCGATTGCGGTGCGCAACAAGAATTACTGGAAGCCGGGCCTGCCGTACCTCGATGAAATCGAATTCATCGCCATTGCCGACGAGCCATCGCGTGTCAATGCGCTGCTGTCGGGCGACGTGCACATGATCAACGAGGTCAACCCGCGCTCCACCACGCGGATCAAGGCCAGTGCCAAACACCGTGTCGTCGATGCTCCCTCGGGCAACTACACTGACTTGATCATTCGCCAGGACCAGTTGCCTGGCAAGAGCCCGGAATTCACTCAGGCCATGAAGTTGCTGCTGGACCGTGAACAGGTCAAGTCTGCGGTGTTCCGTGGCTTTGCCGTGGTCGGCAACGACCAACCGATTGCCCCCGGTTCGCGCTACTTCAACACCGACCTGCCGCAGACGGTCTACGACCCGGAAAAAGCCAAGTTCCTGCTGAAAAAAGCCGGCATGGAAAGCATCACCATGCCGCTGATGGCGTCACCCGCCGCGACCGGTTCGGTGGATATCGCCGTGCTCATGCAGCAATCGGCGAAACAGGCCGGGCTCAAGCTGGATGTGAATCGACTGCCCAGCGACGGCTACTGGTCCAACCACTGGATGAAGCACCCGTTGAGCTTCGGCAACATCAACCCACGGCCGAACGCCGACGTGATGTTCTCGCAGTTCTTCCAATCCAAGGCGCCGTGGAACGAGTCCGGCTGGCAGAACGATCAGTTCGACCAGTTGCTGATGCTGGCACGCGGTGAAACCGACGACGCCAAACGCGCCAAAATGTACGCCGACATGCAGACCCTGGTGCATGACCACGCCGGTATCGGTATCCCGGTGTTCATCAGCAACATCGACGGCGTAGACCAACGCATCAAGGGCTACGACAGTAACCCGCTGGGCGGCTTCATGGGCTACATGTTCGCCGAGCAGGTCTGGTTGGACGCGTGAGGAGGGCGGTGCGATGAATAGCAATACACTGTGGTTGATCGGCCGGCGCCTCGGCGCCGGTGCCGTGACCTTGTTGATCGTGTCCATGGTCGTGTTCGCGATCACGGCGGTACTGCCGGGGGACGCGGCGCAACAATCCCTTGGCCAGTTCGCGACCCCTGAACAGGTGGCGGCGCTGCGCCTGAAACTGGGGTTGGACCAGCCCGGTGTGTTGCGTTACTTGCACTGGTTGATGAGCCTGCTCACCGGCGATATGGGCGTGTCGGTATCCAACGCCATGCCGGTGGGTGAACTGATGGCGGGCCGGATGCCCAATACCCTGATGCTGGCGGGTGTCACCGCGCTGGTGTCGGTGCCGGTGGCACTGGTACTCGGCATCGGCTCGGCCATGGGCCGAGGCGGGCGCATCGACAGTTGCCTGAGTTTTATCACCCTGGCCATGGTCGCGGTGCCGGAGTTTCTGGTGGCGACCCTGGCGGTGCTGATTTTCGCCGTCAACCTCGGCTGGTTGTCGGCGCTGTCGTATGCCAGCGACGTCAGCTCACCGCTGGAGTTTCTGCGTACCTATGCCTTGCCGGTAATGACGTTGTGCTGTGTCATCGTCGCGCAAATGGCGCGCATGACACGTGCCGCCGTGATCGACCAGCTCGACAGCCCTTATGTGGAAATGGCCCGCCTCAAAGGCGTCAGCCCGATCCGCATAGTGCTGCGTCATGCCTTGCCCAATGCGATCGGGCCGATTGCCAACGCCATCGCCCTGAGTCTGTCGTACCTGTTGGGCGGGGTGGTGATCGTTGAAACCATCTTCAACTACCCCGGCATCGCCAGCTTGATGGTCGATGCCGTGACCAACCGCGACATGGCGCTGGTGCAGGCATGCACCATGTTGTTCTGTGCGGCCTACCTGGGTCTGGTGCTGCTCGCCGACCTGTGCGCGATCCTGTCCAATCCGAGGCTGAGAAACCAATGAACCCTCTCATTGCGAAGTCCAAGCCTGTTTCCTCCGCCCTGGCACTTGCCAAGGTATCCAGTGGTCCTTCCTGGCTGGGTCTGCTGGGTGGCGTGGTATGCGTCGTCTGGCTGCTGGTGGCGTTGTTCGGTCCCTGGCTGGCGCCCCATCCGGTGGGCGAAGTGGTGTCCGATAACATCTTCGAAGGCTTCAGCCTCGCGCATCCGTTCGGCACCGACTACCTGGGCCGTGACATGCTCAGCCGGGTCATGGTCGGCGCGCGCTTCACCGTCGGCCTGTCGCTGGTGGCAGCGTTGCTGGCCAGCACCTTCGGGACTGGCTGTGCGCTGTTGTCGGTGGTCTCGCCCAAGTGGCTGGACGAAATCATCAGCCGCATCATGGACGCCTTCATCTCGATCCCCAGCAAGATGCTGGCGCTGATCATGGTCTCGGCCTTCGGCTCATCGGTGACGTTGCTGATCTGTACGGCCGTCATCAGTTATATCCCCGGTTCGTTCCGCGTTGCCCGCAGCATGGCGGTCAACATCGAAGCCCTGGAGTACGTGCAGGTCGCACGTACCCGTGGCGAGCGCCGGTTGTATGTGGCGTGCGTGGAAATCCTGCCGAATATGCTCAACCCGGTATTGACCGACCTGGGCCTGCGGTTCGGCTACATCGTGCTGTTGCTCAGCGGCATGAGTTTTCTCGGTCTCGGCGTACAACCGCCGGATGCCGACCTCGGCTCACTGGTACGGGAAAATATTGGCGGCCTCAACCAGGGTGCGCTGGCCATCATCATTCCGGCGCTTGCCATCGGTACGTTGACCATCAGCGTGAATCTGCTGATCGACTATTTGTCGACCCGACGTAGTCGACGCACGGGAGGCCATTGAAATGACTGAGTTGATTCGCGTCGAAGACTTGCGCGTGGTCGCCTGTGGTGAGCGCGGCGAGGTGGAAATCGTCAAGGGTGTGAGCTTTTCCCTGGAAAAAGGTGAAGTGCTGGCATTGATCGGGGAGTCCGGTTCGGGCAAGACCACCATTGCCCTGGCATTGCTGGGCTATGCACGGCGCGGCTGTCGTTTGTCTGGCGGGGTGGTGCAGGTTGGCGAGCACGACATGCTCGCGTTGAGCGAAAACCAACTGCAGGGTCTGCGCGGTAACCGCGTGTCCTATATCGCGCAAAGCGCGGCGGCGGCATTCAATCCGGCCAAAAGGCTGATCGACCAGGTGATTGAGGGCGCGTTGATCCATGGCCTGGGCAGCCGCGCCGAGCTGCAGGCCAAGGCCATCGGACTGTTTCGCGACCTGGCCCTGCCCGACCCCGAACGTATCGCCCGCCGCTACCCGCATCAGGTCTCCGGCGGCCAACTGCAACGGGTGATGGCGGCCATGGCGCTGATCAGCGACCCGCTGCTGGTGATACTCGACGAACCGACCACCGCGCTGGACGTGACCACCCAGATCGACGTACTGCGCGCCTTCAAGCGTGTGGTACGCGAACGCGGCGCCACGGCGGTGTATGTCTCCCATGACCTGGCGGTGGTGGCCCAAATGGCCGACCAGATCGTGGTGCTCAATGGCGGGCAGATCCTCGAACAAAGCGCCACGGCGTCGCTGCTCAAGGCCCCAAGCCACGCCTACACCAGTAGTCTGCTGGCTGCCGCCCGGCCGGACACCAGCATTCGTCCGCCCTGCGGCATCGCCGAAGATGTACCGCTACTGACCATCACCGGCCTCACTGCCGGCTACGGCAACAAGAATCTGCAAGGCATGCCGTTGATTCGGGTCCTTGAAGACATCGACCTCACTGTGCGCCGTGGTCAGGCCATTGGCGTGATCGGCGAGTCGGGCTCTGGTAAGTCCACCTTGGCGCGTGTAGTGGCCGGACTGCTGACCCCGGCTCTCGGCGGGCTGACCTTCGACGGCCAGCCGCTGGGCGGCAGCCTCTCCGAGCGGACCCCGGAACAATTTCGCCGCATCCAGATGGTGTTCCAGAACGCCGACACCGCGCTCAACCCCATGCACAGCGTGGCGAACATCATCAGTCGGCCGTTGAAAATGTATTTCGGCCTCAAAGGCGCGGCGCTGCAAACGCGCATTGGCGAACTGCTCGACCTGGTACGCCTGCCACGCAACCTCGCCGAACGGCGCCCGAATGAACTGTCCGGTGGGCAAAAGCAGCGGGTCAACCTGGCCCGGGCCCTGGCGGCCAAGCCCGACCTGATCCTGTGCGATGAAGTGACTTCAGCCCTCGACACCGTGGTGGGTGCGGCGATCCTCGAACTGCTGCGCGACCTGCGTCAGCAACTGGGGGTGTCGTACCTGTTTATCAGCCATGACATCTCCACCGTGCGCGCACTGTGCGATGACATTGTGGTGATGTACAGCGGCCACAAGGTGCAGGCCGGTAGCCGGGAGTCGTTTGCCGAGCCACCGTACCACCCCTACACCGACCTGTTGATTCACTCGGTGCCCGAGTTGCGCCAAGGCTGGCTGGAAACCTGTGGCACGGCAGGCGACTCGCTGCCAGCGATAGGCGAGCGGGCCAATGTGCCGGAACTCTGTACCTTCCTCAATCGCTGCCCGGTGCGCGTCGACGGCCTGTGCAACCGCACCGCGCCGACCCGGCGCCGTCTGGACAACGGCAGTGAAATCCTCTGTCACCACGACAGCGCCAACTTGCTGAATACCCAGCAGGGCGTTGATGCCATGACCCTGGGAGCCTATGCATGAAAGGGCGTTTTGTGAGGCTGGCCGAACAGGGCCGGCCGAAGGTCAGCCTGACCGTGGATGGCGCAGCCGTCGAAGCCCTGCAGGGCGACACCCTGATGGTCGCCCTGCTGACCCAGGGCAATGCGCTGCGCCAGTCGGAATTCGACAGTGGGCGTCGCGCCGGTTTCTGCCTGATGGGCGCGTGCCAGGACTGCTGGGTGTGGACCCGCAGCGGCGAACGTCTGCGCGCCTGTTCCAATGAAGTCCGTGACGGGCTGGACATCGTAACCACACAACCGGAGGCAACATGGCCACTGCACGGGTAGTGATCGTGGGCGCAGGGCCTGCGGGTGTGCGTTGCGCCGAAACCTTGCTGGCGGCCGGGATCAAACCGATCCTGATTGATGAAAACCGCCGCGACGGTGGCCAGATCTACCGTCGTCAGCCCGAAGGTTTTACCCGCGACTACGCGACCCTTTACGGCAGCGAAGCCGCCAAGGCCCATGACCTGCACCGCAGTTTCGACCGCCTGCGCGCAGCCATCGACTACCGCCCCGACACCTTGGTGTGGAACCTCACGCCAGGGCAACTGTGCTGTGTGAGCCAGGGCCGTCACACTACGGTGGACTACGATGCGCTGATCCTCTGCACCGGTGCCACCGACCGCCTGATGCCCATTGACGGCTGGCAACTGGCAGGTACCTACAGCCTGGGCGGGGCGCAGATCGCCTTGAAAAACCAGGCCGTTTCCATCGGCCATCGGGTGCTCTTCATGGGCAGCGGGCCGTTGCTGTACCTGGTCGCCAGCCAATACGTGAAGGCCGGCGCGAACGTGGCGGCGGTGCTCGATACCTCGCCCTTGAGCCTGCGCATCAAAGCCTTGCCCAAGCTGCTGGCGCGTCCGGGTGTGCTGTTCACCGGAATCAGGCTGCTGGCTCAGTTGTACCGCGCCAAGGTCGCGGTGCACCTGGGGATCAAACCGTTGCAGGTGATGGGTGATGCGAGCAACGGCGTGATGGGCGTTCGGTTCAGCACCGGCAACGGACGGACCGAGACGGTACAGGCCGACGCCGTGGCGCTGGGTTATCACCTGCGTCCGGAAACCCAACTGGGGGATCTGGCCGGCTGCGCCATGGCGTTCGATCAGGCCTCCAGCCAATGGTGGCTGGCCACCGATGACGTCGGCCGCACGTCGGTGAAGGGCGTGTATGCGGCCGGTGATGGCGCGAAGATTCGCGGTGCCGATGCCGCCGAGCATGCTGGGCGTCTGGTGGCGTTGGCGCTGCTGGAAGACCTTGAGCAACCGCTGGACACCGGCCTGCGGGATGAACAGCAACAGGCTCTGGCGGTAATGGACCAGTTTCGTCTCGGCCTGGCCCAGGCATTCCCATGGCCCGGCGAGCAGGCCAAGGCGCTGCCCGACAGCGCCATTGTGTGCCGCTGCGAGATGATCAGCGCCGGTGAATTGCGCCGTACCGTGAACGAGAAGGGGGCCTGCGAAGTCAACCGCGCCAAGGCATTCAGCCGGGTCGGCATGGGCCGTTGCCAGGGGCGTTATTGTTCCCAGGCCGGCGCCGAAGTGATTGCCGCCGAAGCCGGCGTACCGGTGCAGGAGGTGGGCCGCCAGCGCGGCCAGGCACCGGTCAAACCCTTGTCGATGCTCACCGAGGAGGCAGGCTCATGAGCGTGCAAAAAGCAGATGTGGTGATTGTTGGCGGCGGGCTGATGGGCGCGGCCACCGCGTTTTTCCTGCGTCGGCGCGGCCAGTCGGTGATCTTGCTGGAGCGCGATCAGATCGGCCAGTACGCCAGCGGCGTCAACTTCGGCAACGTGCGGCGGCAAGGTCGCTTTCTCGGTCAACTGGCTCTGGCCAACCGCTCCTGGGCGTTGTGGAAGCGCCTGCCGGAGCTGATCGACGACGATCTGGAGTTCATCCCCAGCGGGCACATGCGCGTGTGTTATCGCGAAGATGAAATCGCTGAACTGCAAGCCTACGCCGCCGCCCCGGAGGCGGAGCAACTGGACCTGCAAATCTATAGCGGCGCCGAGCTGCATCAACGCTTCGGCTTCCTCGGCCCGGACGTCAAGGGCGGCTCCTACGCCCCCCATGACGGCCATGCCAACCCGCGCCTGGCAGCGCCGGCCTTTGCCCGTGCCGCCATTCGCCTGGGGGCACGGATTGAAGAGCGCACCGAAGTGGCCGAGGTGCAAAAGGTCGATGGGCAGTTTCACGTCACCACCACCGATGGCCGCCAGTTCCAGGCCGCACAGCTGTTGATCACCGCCGGCGCCTGGGGCCAGAAACTCTCGGCACAGTTCGGCGAGCCCGTGCCCCTGGACACCCACGGCCCGCAGATGGCGGTGACCGAGCCGGTACCCTACGCGTTGCCGACGGTCATCGGTGTGTACACCAAGATCCCTGAAGAGGTGATCTACTTCCGCCAGATTCCCCGGGGCAATATCGTGATTGGCGGCGGTTACCGCAGCAAACCGGACATGCTCAACCGTCGTGCCTACGTGGAACCCCGCAGCATCCTCAACCAGATCAGCCAGATGCGCCGCCTGCTGCCGGGCGTGGGGAACCTCAATATCATCCGTGTGTGGAGCGGCATCGAAGGCTACCTGCCGGACTCGCTGCCGGTGATGGGCGCCAGCGGCAAGGTCGATGGATTGTTCTATGCCTTTGGTTTTTGCGGTCACGGCTTTCAGCTCGGCCCCGGGGTCGGGGATGTGATGGCCGAACTGCTCACCACCGGCAGCACCAGCACGCCGATCGCGCCATTTTCCATCACGCGCTTTGCCCTTTCTGCCGCCCAATGGAGCCAGGCCTCATGAAACCCCGTGTACTGGAAATCCTGAAAAAACTGATGGCGTTCGACACGGTGTCGTCCGAGTCGAACATGGCCTTGATCGAGTACGTGCGCGACCTGCTGCTGAGCCACGGTATCGAGTCGCTGATCGTCAAGGACGAGAGCGGCCACAAGGCCAACCTGTTCGCCAGCACCGGTCCCAAGAACCAGCCCGGCGTCTTGCTCTCCGGGCACACCGACGTCGTGCCGGCGGCGGGGCAGGCGTGGACCTTTCCCGCGTTCGCCGCGACCGTGCAGGACGGACGCATCTACGGGCGTGGCAGCTGTGACATGAAGGGTTTTATCGCCCTGGCCATCGACGCCATGCTCGATGCAGCCGAGCACACGCTGAACCGCCCGCTGCAACTGGCGTTGTCCCACGATGAGGAGATCGGTTGTGTCGGCGTGCGGCGCCTGCTCGACGTGCTGCACCTGGCGCCCGTGCGGCCGTTTCTGTGTGTGATCGGTGAGCCGACCAACATGCAGTTTGTGCTGGGCCACAAGGGCAAGGGCTCATACCGTACCTATTGTCGGGGCCTGGAGGCTCATTCGTCGCTGGCACCGCGTTCGGTCAACGCCATCCACGTGGCCTGCGACTTTATCGCCGCCCTGCGCGAGAGCCAGCAGCAATTGCAACACCATGGCGCTCAGGACAACGACTATGACGTGCCCTACAGCACCGTGCATGTGGGGAAGATTGTCGGCGGCAAGGCGCTGAATATCGTGCCCAACCTGTGCACCCTGGATTTTGAAGTGCGCAACCTGCCGGCCGATGACCTGGACCAGTTCCTGGAACAGATGCGCGAACGCGCTGAGACGATCGTGCGGGAGGCGCAGAAACTGTCCAGTGTGGCGGCCATCGAGATCGAAACCGTGAATGTCTATCCGGGCCTCGATACCCACCCCAGCGTCGAAGCCGTACGTTTTCTCAAGCAGTTCGCCGCGCCGGGCACCGGCACTTCCAAGGTCTCGTTCGGCACCGAAGGCGGTCTGTTCAAGCAGCGCCTGGATGTACCGGTAGTGGTGTGCGGACCGGGTTCCATCGAGCAGGCGCACAAACCCGATGAGTTTATCGAGATCAGCCAGATGGAGGCCGGCGAACGCTTTTTGCACGGTTTGCTGGGTTCGCTGAAGGCCTAGCAGAGCCTGCCGTCCTGCGGCGGATTTCAGCACGGCACGCTGCTGTAACCGTGCTTTCGGCATCCTCGTCCGTGGCACCTCCCTAGACTGGAGCGTGTCTCGGATCAGGATCTCGACCATGCTCACGACTCGCTTGCAAGACCCCAGCCTGTTGGCTGAACTCGCCTATGTAGATGGCCAGTGGATCGCCGCCGACAGCGGCGCGACCCTGGACATCCACGATCCCGCCACCGGCCACCTGTTGGCCCGGGTGCCGGCCATGGACGCTACGGATACCCGTCGTGCCATCCAGGCCGCCGAACGGGCCTGGCCCGCCTGGCGCGCTCGCCCGGCCGCCGAACGCGCGGCGTTGCTGGAGCGCTGGTACCAGGCGATGCTCGACAACCTCGACGACCTCGCGCTGATCATGACCTGGGAGCAGGGCAAGCCGCTCAATGAAGCCAAGGGCGAAGTGCGCTACGGCGCCGGCTTCGTCAAATGGTTTGCCGAGGAAGCACGACGGATCTATGGTGAAACCATGCCGGCGCCCAGTGGTGATCGCCGCCTGCTGACCCTCAAGCAACCGGTGGGCGTGTGTGCGGCCATCACGCCGTGGAATTTCCCCAACGCGATGATCACCCGCAAGTGTGCTCCGGCCCTGGCCGCCGGTTGCCCGATCATCGTCAAACCCTCGGACCTCACGCCGCTGTCGGCCCTGGCCCTGGCCGTGCTGGCTGAGCGCGTCGGCATTCCGGCCGGGGTGTTCAATGTCGTCACCGGGTTGCCGGCCGGCATTGGCGAGGAGCTGACCGGCAACCCGGCGGTGCGCAAGATTTCCTTTACCGGTTCCACTGCGGTCGGCCGCCTGCTGATGCGCCAGAGTGCCGAGCATATCAAGCGCCTGAGCCTGGAGCTGGGCGGCAATGCGCCGTTTATCGTGTTTGACGATGCCGACCTGGAGCAGGCGGTGGCCGGGGTGATGCTCAGCAAGTTTCGCAACGCCGGGCAAACCTGTGTGTGCGCCAACCGCATCCTGGTGCAGGCGGGTATCTACGAACGTTTCGCCGCACGGTTGGTGCAAGAGGTGGGCAAGCTCAAGGTCGGTAACGGCCTGGAAGAGGGCGTGACGATCGGCCCGTTGATCAACCCGGCGGCGGTGAGCAAGGTGGCTCGGCATATCGATGATGCCCTGGGCCAGGGTGCGACGTTACTGTGCGGCGCAATCCCCGCAGGTGACAGCCAGCTTGTCCAGCCCACGGTGCTGGGCGACTGCCACGCCGGCATGCTGCTGGCCAATGAAGAAACCTTCGGCCCGGTGGCGCCGCTGATGCGCTTCACTGATGAGGCCGAGGCGCTGGCCCTGGCCAATGCCACGCCATATGGCCTGGGTGCCTACTACTTCACTCAGGACTTGCAACGTTCGTGGCGCTTCGGTGAGGCCCTGGAATTCGGCATGGTCGGGCTCAACACCGGAATTATCTCCATGGAAGTGGCGCCCTTTGGCGGCATCAAACAGTCAGGCCTGGGACGTGAGGGCAGCAAGTACGGGCTGGATGAGTACCTTGAGGTCAAGGCTTTCCACATTGGCGGTTTGAACTAGCGGGGAGGTACCATGAGCAAAGCATTCAGAATCGCCGCGATTGCCGGTGATGGCATTGGCAAGGAAGTGTTGCCCGAAGGGCTGCGGGTCCTGGAACAGGCGGCAAAAATCTGGGGCCTGAATCTGAGCATCGAAGTGCTCGACTGGGCTCACTGCGATTACTACCTGGAACACGGGCAGATGATGCCCGACGACTGGTTCGAGCAGCTCAAGGGCTTCGATGCCATCTACTTCGGGGCTGTCGGTTGGCCGGACAAGGTGCCGGATCATATTTCCCTGTGGGGCTCGCTGCTCAAGTTCCGCCGCGACTTCGACCAGTACGTGAATATCCGCCCGGTGCGGCTGTTCCCGGGCGTGCCCTGTCCGCTGGCCGGGCGTGAGCCGGGAGACATCGACTTCATGGTGATTCGCGAGAACACGGAAGGCGAATACTCGTCGGTGGGCGGCAAGATGTTCGAAGGCACCGAGCATGAGATCGTGCTGCAGGAGTCGGTGTTCAGCCGGCGTGGTGTGGACCGCATCCTCAAGTTTGCCTTCGAGCTGGCCCAGACCCGCCCGCGTAAAAAGCTGACGGCGGCGACCAAGTCCAACGGGATTTCCATCAGCATGCCGTACTGGGACGAACGCACCGCACTGATGGCGGCGAACTATCCCGACGTGAGCTGGGACAAGCAGCACATCGACATCCTGTGCGCACGTTTTGTGTTGCAACCGGATCGCTTCGACGTGGTGGTGGCGTCGAATCTGTTTGGCGACATCCTGTCCGACCTGGGGCCGGCCTGTGCGGGCACCATTGGCATTGCCCCGTCAGCCAATCTTGATCCCGAGCGGCGTTTTCCGTCGTTGTTCGAGCCGGTGCATGGTTCGGCACCGGATATTTATGGACAGAACATCGCCAACCCGATTGCGATGATCTGGTCGGGGGCTTTGATGCTGGACTTTTTGGGCAATGGAGATGAGCGCTATCGCGCGGCCCATGATGGGATTCTGCGGGCGATCGAAGTCGTGATTGCAGACGGGGTGGTGACGCCGGATCTGGGGGGACAGCGCTCTACACAAGAGGTGGGACAGGCGATTAGCGAAAGGCTCCCGCGCTAGAGCGAGCACCTTCTCAAGGTGGGAGCGATGGCTCCCACGTTGAGATTCCCCTGCCTCAATAACCCTTGTGGCGATCCACTTCACCCGTCATGGGTTCACCCCGCTCAAAGCGTCGAATATTTTCCAGTAGCACCCCGAAGGCACTCGCCGGTTGGGTCATCGCGGCAATATGCGGCGTCAACACAATCTGCGGGTGCGCCCAGAACGGATGCTCTGTTGGCGCCGGTTCTTCTTGCAGTACATCGAGCACGGCACCACTGAGTTGGCCGCTGTCCAGTGCGTCGAGCAGATCCTCTTCCACCAGATGCCCGCCACGACCCATGTTGATCAGTGCCGCGCCCTGCGGCAGTTGTGCAAACAACTGGCGATTCAGAATCCCCTGGGTCTGCTCGGTCAACGGCAGCACGCACAGCAGAATGTCGCACTGGCTGAGAAACGCCGGCAGTTGCGCCGTGCCCGCGTAGCAGTCCACGCCCGCCAACTGATGGGCACTGCGCGCCCAGCCCGACAAGGCAAACCCCAGTGGTGCCAGGGTCGCCAGAATCTGCTGGGCCTGTGTGCCCAGGCCCATCACTCCCACGCGTCGGTTCATCGCCGGCTGCAACAGGTGCGCTTGCCAGCAGCGTGCAACCTGCTGCTGGCGGTAGCGCAGCATGTCCCGGTGCAGGCTGAGCACCGCCCAACTGGCGTACTCGCACATGCCACGGGTGATGCCAGGATCGAGCAGGCGCACCACCGGCAGTTCTGGCGGCAGGCGCGACAGGTCCAATTGGTCGACCCCGGCCGACAGCGCAAACAACACCTTGAGGTTGGGCAGCACGCGCTGCAGATCATCCGGTGCCTGCCAGGCCGCCAGGTACTCGATGTCATCGGGGTTGCCGATGTCCGGCCAGGCGCGCCATTCGATATCGGGCGCGTGTTCGGCAAACAGTGCCTGCCAGTGTTGGCCGCGCACCGGGTCAGCTTTGTAGAGCAAGGCCATGGGCATTTCCTGCTGGATGAAAGGAGATGCTCATGATCGCCCAAAGCCCGGCGCAGGATCTGTTGAAAGGCGCGTGCAAAACAGTCGATCCGCATTTCTCACGGGCCAAGTTCGGCGTAGTTGATTGCTCGCACACCGTACTCTGGACAGCATCGCAACCACCTCTGGGTTGCCGCACTCACGATGGGAAAAACCATGAACAGCAAAGTCGACGAAACCCCTCATTTGCTCCGTCAGCGTGAGCAATTCGTACCCCGTGGGCTGGTTACCGCGCATCCGCTGGTGATCGACCGTGCCCAGGGCACCGAGTTGTGGGATGTGGATGGCAAGCGCTACCTGGACTTTGTCGGCGGCATCGGCGTGTTGAACATCGGTCACAACCATCCCAAGGTGGTGGCAGCGGTACAGGCCCAGTTGCAGAAGGTCTCCCACGCATGCTTCCAGGTGGTGGCCTACCAGCCTTACCTCGACCTGGCACAGCGTCTGTGTGCAATGATCGGTGGGCAGGAGGCCTATAAAGCGGCGTTCTTCACCTCTGGCGCCGAAGCGGTGGAAAATGCGGTGAAGATTGCCCGTGCCCACACCAACCGCTCGGCGGTGATCGCCTTTCGGGGTGGTTTTCACGGCCGCACGCTGTTGGGCACCACGCTCACCGGCATGAGCCAACCCTACAAGCAGAACTTCGGGCCGTTTGCGCCGGAGGTGTTCCACACGCCGTACCCGAACGCCTATCGTGGTGTGACCAGCGAGCTGGCCCTCAAGGCCCTGGATGAGTTGTTCGCGACCCAGGTGGCGCCGGAGCGGGTAGCGGCGATCATCATTGAGCCGGTGCAGGGCGATGGCGGTTTTCTCAGCGCGCCGCGCGAGTTTCTTCAGGCCCTGCGTGCATTGGCCGACAAACACGGCATCGTGTTGATCCTCGATGAAATCCAGACCGGTTTCGGTCGTACCGGCAATTGGTTCGGCTTCCAGCACGCGGATATCCAGCCGGATCTGGTCACCGTGGCCAAGAGCCTGGCGGGTGGCTTGCCATTGTCCGGTGTGGTTGGCAAGGCCCACATCATGGATGCGCCATTGCCCGGCGGCCTGGGCGGCACCTATGGCGGTAATGCCTTGGCGTGCGCGGCGGCATTGGCAGTGATCGAGGCGTTCGAACAGGAGCAGTTGCTGGCGCGCAGCCAAGTGCTCGGCGAACGCCTGCGTCAGGGGCTGCTCGGTTTGCAGGCACGCTACCCGCGCATCGGCGACGTACGCGGCACCGGCTTCATGCTGGCGATCGAGATGGTCAAGGATGACCCGGCGCACACGCCGGATGCCGACCTCAACCAACGGGTGATCGACGAAGCCCGCGCCGGTGGTTTGCTGGTGATCAAATGCGGTGTGTACCGCAACGTACTGCGCTTCCTCGCCCCATTGGTGACCACCGAGGCCCAGGTCGACGAAGCCGTGAAGATTCTGGACGCGGCCTTGGCACGGGTCTTGAACTGAGCCTGTGCCTGTTCAGGGTGAACTGCATCATTGGAGGCTTGACCCGCATGGGACTGACAGATTACCGAACGTTGCTGATTGATTGCGATGAAGTGCTGGTAGACCGCGATTCGGGGGTATGGGCCGCCTTGCAACCGCTGCTCGACAGCCGTGGCGGGCAGGCCTCCAGGGAGCAGGTGCTGGATGAATACAGCACCGTGATCGCCGCACTCTACCCGCGCTTTGCGGAATTGGGCTTGAGTGGCGTGCTGTGTTTCGCCCATCGCCAGCTCGCCGAACGCTGGGGCGTGCACGCCAGTTGGGAGGAGGGCATGAGCTTTGCCCGATCGGCGGGCAATTGGTCGCTGTTCGAGGACGCACCGGGGGCTATGCTGTATCTGCGCAAGTTCTATCGCTTGCTGGTGCGTGGCGACCGGGATGCGCAGGATCGCAGCGTGTTGTGCGAACGGCTGGGGATTGCACCAGAAGATTTCATTTCCCTGGCCGAAGACCCGCAATGGCTGAACACGCAGGCGCAGGATCTGCAGCCGGTGCTGCATGTGACCCGATCGTCGGTCGGCGTAATCGGGACGCTGGATCGCTGTCTGATCGGTCGCCAACAGGCTCGGCAGCCTTCACCTTGCGCGGCGCAGTATTGCATCAACAGCATGGCGGATCTGGTTGCACAGCATCAGTTGTCTTTACGGCGCTGAATTTGCTAGAAGATTGTCTGGCAAACGGCAGTCAAGAGGTACGCGATGGAAGGACAAGTCAAACTCGACCGGATCGATATCAGCATTCTGGTTGAACTGCAAAAAGACGGCCGGATGACCAATGTCAGTCTCGCCGACGCCGTGGGCCTGTCGGCCAGCCCCTGCCTGCAACGGGTCAAGCGGCTGGAGTCGGCCGGGTATATCTCCAGCTACAAGGCGCACTTGAATCTGGCGAAGATCACCGACTCGGTCACGGTGTTTACCGAAATCACCCTCAGTGACCACAAGCGCGAAGACTTCGCCAAGTTCGAGTCCAATATCCGCCTGGTGGACGAAGTGCTGGAATGTCACCTGATCAGTGGCGGCTACGACTACCTGGTGCGCTTCATGACCCGCAGCATCCAGCACTACCAGGAAGTGGTCGAAAGCCTCCTGGACAAGAATATCGGTATCTCCAAGTATTTCAGCTACATCGTGATCAAATCACCGGTGCTCAAGGATGGCGTGCCGCTGCGCAAATTGCTGCGCCATTGAGCGGCGTGATGTGAGCACCACGGACCGCCCAGCCTTAATCCTATCGCTCGGCGTTACGGCTATGCCGGTAATCGCTGACCGCGTCATACACCGCCTTGCGCAGGCGGTTGATCCCGCCAATCGGTCGATGGGCCTCCAGGCCGTGCCACGGACTGAATGACTGGTTGTCACAAGCGATGTTCTGTTCCAGCGTGTCGAAGTCCTGCGCCGGGATGCGGATGTGCGCCACGGTCTCGAAGGGCGCGTCGCTTTCTTTCCATTCGACACTGGTGTCTTCGATCGGCATGTAGTGGTTGGCGTTCTGGCGCTGGACCTGCAGTACGAAGCAGGCGGGTACCCGATCTGTGGATAACTGCTGGACCAGTGCGGAGCGCAGGAAATTCGGCAGGTCTTCGTTCTGCTTGGGCAACTCGTACGGTGGGCAGTTCTGTGGGTCGGGCGCGACCCGGAACTTGGCATTGGCGCTGCCGAACTTGTAGGGCGATACGGAAAAGTAGGTCGTCTGCATCGGTGTTTTCGGCGCCGGGGCCAGGGTGGCCAGGGCAATGAACAGGTGGCGAATCTGCCAGCCGGTGGGATTCCAACTGGGGAAGAATGCCAGGACCTTCTTGCCGTCGGCCTGGGCCGCGATGTTCTGCTGGTATTCGGCGACGTCGCTGACGAAGAAGTTCGGATGGTTGAACATCACGAAGTCCTGTTCGTGGCGACCCTGTTGCCCGGTCAGCAACTGTTTGCCGGGCACATCCATCAGCTTGATCGCCATGCCACGGGCATCGCGAATGCTGTCGAACTGCGGGTAGGCGTTGCCGTTGGACAGGCGAATCAGCGCCTGCCAGGTCTTGCCCGGTTCGGCGAACACGCCCTGGCGCAGATCGCTGCCCAGGCCATCGAGGACCTGTACTTCGGCATTCACACAGCCATGGGCCTTGGCGTGGGCATCGCGCAGGTAGCGGGTGCCTTCACGGTGCTGGTCGACGATGCGTACGGCGGTCTGGATGATGTCCTGGGTCCTGGCCGCTTCATCGCTTGGTACCTGTTCGACCGTCGACACCGGCCCGCTATGACGCCAGGCGTACCAGCCAGTGGCGATGGCCCAGCCCAGCAGGCCGAGGCCAACCAGGAGCAGCAGGCTCTTGCCGAGAAAGGCGCCGAGGCGCAGCCAGAGTCGCTTCAGCATGGAAATTTCCTTTCAATCGGGTCGTCAGGGCAAGGGTTCATGGCAACTGTTGCTCCAGCGGGCCGCCCAGCACTTTCAGGTATTCGAGCAGAGCCCAGCGCTCCTCGGGTTGCAGCAGCCGGCCGATCACGCCATTGCCGCGCTTGCCGGCACGGAATTCATGACCACTGTTGTGGTTGCCGCTGATTCGGGTGTCGAACAGGAAGCCGTTCTCGAAAGCCTTCTGGCGATAACCGAGGTGGCGTGGATCGTATTCGAAGGTGCCTCGATAGAAGGTGCTGGAGCGTTCATCCTGCGGCGACAACAACTGGTAGAGGCTTGGCACCGAGCCGTTGTGCAGGTACGGCGGCGTGGCCCACACGCCGGCCAGTGGCCGTGCCTTGTAGGCGCGTTGTTCGAGTACGCCGATCGGCAGGCCGAATCCATCCAGTTGCGGGCGTTCGGCCGGCGTCACCCCGGCATCGCGATAGGCACGCGCTTCGACGAATGCGGTGACATAGGCCAGACCCTTGGCGACCGACAGTTGCGTCAGGTCCAGCGGCTGGTCCGTCTTTGGATGCAGCTCGACCGGCAGCGTGGCCAGTTCCGCCGGATCCCATTGCAGTGCGCTCAGATCATAACGATGGTCGGCGATGTTGTTTGCGGTGTTCGGGTCGGTGCCGATCGTGGCCAGCGGGATGCTGGTCAGGTGTTGTACTGGCCGGCCGTTTTCCTCGCTGACCGAGGGGACGTGGCAACCGGCGCAGTTTTCGCCAAACAGCGCACGGCCCTGGGCGGCTCGGGCCAGGTCGACCTTGCCGAACAGTGCCTCGGGCCAGGTCGGTGGCTTGAGGCGTTGCAGGGTTTCTTCGATCTTGTGCAGATCGCGCACCCGTACGCTGGATGGGTAGCGGGCATCCCCCTGGAGCGGCTGGCCGTTGGCATCGAAGAAATTCAGGGTGGCGCCGACGCCCAGCGCTTCGCCGACATTACGGGCCATGGGCTGCTGAGCCGAGGCGGTCCACTGGACCCAGTCGAATGTCCAGATGTCCCACAGTTGCGGATAGTCCACGGGGGCGTTGGCGACCCGATAGTTCTTGTCGGAAATGGCGTCGCCGAAACTGGCGTTGGCGATCCGGCCGAAGGCGTCCGTGCGACCCGGACCTTCCAGGGTCGGATAGAGGCCGCGATGGGTATCGTTCCAGGCGACATGGAGGAAGGTATCGAGCGACTGTTTCACCGCGACCCGCAGTTCAGCGTGGCGGGCGTCATATTCGTTGCCCAGGACCTTGCGGGCGAAGCGCTCGAATTTCCACGGGTTGTAATAGGTGGCGGCGAGGCTGGCGACCAGCGCCTGGCCGAAACTGCCGCCACGTACCGTCGGTACGCTGGAGGGCAGCACATGCTGGGCTGAACCGCCGTCGATCCTCAGGGCCTGGCCCTTGTAGCGCAGTTCGCCGGTGTGGCAGGCGGCGCAGGTGATATCCAGGTACTGTTCGCCGCTCCCGGGGTTCTGGTGGCGGGTAAAGCCGACCGGCAGATTGCCGGGGTTGTCCGCCGTGGCCTGCTGACGGGGATCGACCAGGAAGCCGAAACGTCCCAGATATTCCGGCGCGGCGAAGCGTTGCTCGGAGAAGGGCAGTTCCAGTGCGGTGAACCACTCGTAGCGCAGGCCTTTGACCTGCGTACCCTGGGGCGTGTAGTAGAAGGTCTGGCGATCGGCCGCGCTCCACTGCTCCAGGTAATGCACCTGTTCGGCCGGTCTGTATGCCGGCAGTTTCGGGTTGGCGATGTAGTAGAGGATCACCGCGAGGCCTAAGCCAAGCAGCAATATCAGAGCCAGTAACACACGGTAAAAAATGCGCAAGATAACGATCCCTGTCGAGTTGTCATGCTCTTATGCCTGAGCTGTTGCCCGGCATCAAGTAGCCGTGATGGCCGGCCATGCTGGCCCGATTGGCGCAAAGCCGGTTCTGCTGGACGTAAACAGACTGTCAGGGCTGTGTAAAATGCTTTGCTGACCTGAACTTATCGACGGTTTTCGGCTCTGATGCCGGTAGCCATTGGTCGCGGCCGCCTGATAAGCTCGCGACTTTATTCGATCGCCCTTTAGGCGCATGAACAAGGAAATAGCATGAAACAGCATCGGTTGGCGGCGGCGGTGGCCCTGGTTAGCCTGGTACTCGCGGGCTGCGATTCGCACTCCAGCGTAGAGCTGAAAACCCCGGCGCAAAAAGCTTCCTACGGTATCGGCCTGAACATGGGCAAGAGCCTGGCTCAGGAAGGTATGGACGACCTGGACTCCAAGGCCGTGGCCCAAGGTATCGAAGATGCCATCGGCAAGAAAGAACAGAAGCTCAAGGACGAAGATCTGGTCGAGGCGTTCGCCGCGCTGCAGAAGCGTGCCGAAGAGCGCATGGCCAAGCTGAGCGAAGAGTCGGCAGCTGCCGGCAAGAAATTCCTCGAGGAAAACGGCAAGAAGCCTGGCGTCGTGACCACCGCTTCCGGCCTGCAGTATGAAGTCGTCAAGAAAGCTGACGGCCCTCAGCCCAAGCCTACCGACGTGGTGACCGTTCACTACACCGGCAAGCTGACCAATGGCACCACCTTCGACAGTTCCGTGGATCGCGGCAGCCCGATCGACCTGCCGGTGAGCGGTGTGATCCCAGGTTGGGTCGAAGGTCTGCAACTGATGCACGTGGGCGAGAAATACAAGCTGTTCATCCCGGCTGACCTGGCCTACGGCGCACAGAGCCCGAGCCCGGCCATTCCGGCCAACTCGGTTCTGGTGTTCGACCTGGAACTGTTGGCGATCAAGGATCCGACCAAGGCTGATGATGCAGCAAAACCTGCAGTCAAGCCGGCCGAGAAAGCCGCGAAGTAATCCTGCGCTTGCTGATCCCAACGCCCCGTCCTACGGGGCGTTGTCGTTTCAGGGCATGATCACCTGCAACAAATCGAACATACACTGTCGGCAACAGTCTTAACATTGAGCTAATAGGCGTATGGGTAGACTGTCGCCAAGTCAATGAAATAATGGGTTTTTTTAGTGAGTAAAAAACGCCCGATCTGAGTCTGGCCCTTGTGCTACGGGGCTTTCAGCTGTGAAATGCGGCTCTGTTCACAAGGTTATCCACAATTTGTGTGGATAACCTTGTACGTCCGATTGCTGGAGTGATGATGAAAGCACCCTGGAATTTCGCGCGTTTCCTCCCCCTGGCCCAGCGTTTGCTGCTTCGTGGGCGTCTGCCTACGCTGTTGTTCGCGGTTGCGAGCAAGAGTGCCCGGCAAGGGGGGCGGTTAGGCAAGCTCAAGGAGGACCTGAAACTCTTGCAGGTACTCTGTCTGGCTTACTGGCGCGGCGAGTACCGTGCGATCAGCGCCAAGTCGATGGTCGTCGTGGTGGCGGGCCTGATGTATTTCCTCAGTCCGATCGACGCGATCCCGGATTTTATCCCGGTGTTCGGCATGCTCGACGATATCGCGGTACTGGCTTGGGTGATGAACGCTCTGGACCAGGAGTTGAATGCGTTTCGCGCCTGGCGTGAACGTCAGGTGCCCGAGCATCTGGTGGTGGTCGAGCGTCTGCCGGATACCGCAGAGCAGTTGCAGCTCGAGCGCGACGATAAAAGTTGACCTGAGTCCCCCCTGTTCGAAGATCAAGCACACTAGCGACCCTGGCGGCTGTTAATATGCAGTTACTAGGAAAGTGCTGACTCGCTATGTGTAATCGTCCTACGGGGTGTAGTAATGGATCTTCAAATAATTACACGCGACGGCGAACCGGAATATGCGGTTCTGCCCTGGGCTCAGTACCAGAGTTTGCTCAAGGCTGCCGGCTTGCATGGCCAATCCCCCTCGCCAACCTCCTCCGATACGCCTCCTGCGCAAGCGTCTGCCGACATGCCGACGTTCGATCAGTTGCGCAGCCTGCGCGAAGCCAAGGGGCTGGCGATCGAGGTACTGGCCAGGACCGTCGGTATCAGTCCTTCTTACCTGGGACTGATCGAAAGTGGTGAACGTGAGCCGGATGCAGCGATTCGCCGCAGCCTGGCCTGGGAGTTGGGTGTCGCCGGGTGGAGGGATGCATCGTGAGCGTGCGCATCAGTCGTCAGCATTGGGAGGGCCTGTTGGGAGAACTCGACCAGGCCCGCCGGCAGCGCCATCTTTTGACCTATAGGGCGTTGCTAGAGCGCCTGCAGTTGCCCAGCCCGGCCATGCAGACCCTGACGGCGGCACTGGAGCACCTGGCCGCCCTGGATGCCAAGGCCGAGCAGCCGCTGCGCAGTTCCCTGGTGATCAGCCAGGGTGCCAGCCGCCTGCCGCGCACGGGGTTCTTCGAATGTGTCGAGCGCCTGGGACGTTTTTCCGGTCCCTCCGATGGTGTGGCGGCGGCGTCCTGGCATGCTTCGGAAGTGGTACGGGTGTTCGAGTACGATTATCCCGAGTCGGCCGAGGCCTGATCTTGTCGCGACGGGCTCGTGTACCAGGAGGCTTTAGGCGCTGTCATCCAGCGAGGTGATTTCGCTGCTGTCGATCACATGGATGCTGTAGCCCGGTACGTTCTTGGCGTGGTGCTTGGCCTGGGAGGCCAGTTCCGCCAGTTGGCTGGCATCCAGCAGACTGCAGGACTGCGGCTTCAGGTGCACTGCACCGATGGACAGCGACAGCAAGGCAAATTCCTGGCGCAAGCCCTGGCGGTTTGACGCAATGAAACAGCCGGCTTCCAGGTGTTCGGCACGATAGAAGCGTCGGCACTGGTTCTGGAAGTCATCGATCAGGTGATTCAGGCGCTTTTGCCAATCCTCCGAGCCAAGCACCAGCAGGAAGTCATCGCCCCCGATGTGACCGACGAAATCACGGCTCGGATCGACCCGTTCGTTCAGGCATTGCGCCAGGCACAACAACACCTCATCGCCCCGGCCATAGCCGTAGATGTCGTTGAAGGGCTTGAAACTGTCGATATCCACATAACAGATCACCGCCTCGCGCTGTTGTTGCAGCAGGCGCGCCAGGCACTGCTGGATCGGCACGTTGCCGGGCAGCAGGGTCAGCGGGTTGGCGTAGCGGGCCTGTTGGATCTTCAGCTCGGTAATCAGCTTCAGTACGTCGATCACCCGTCCCAGGCCCAGGTAGCAGCCATTGTGGGTGATGATGAAGTCTTCCTCGATGCGTTGCCGGGCACGGCTGGTCAGCAGCCGGCTGACCTGTTGCAGCGACTGGCTCTGCTCCACGGCCAGGAAGTCATCGCTCATCAACCGGCTGATGGGCTTGCGGGCGAACAGATCGGTGGCGAACGGCTTGAGCAGTGCATCCGACAACGAATGGCGGTGCACGATGCCACAGGGGCGATTCTGTTCGTCCAGCACGGCCAGGGAGTTGAGGTTGGCCTGGCGCCGGAAGGCTTCCAGTACCGCTGCCGTGGCGGTGTTCTGCGTCACCGCCGGTTGTTCCTTGAGCAAGGCACTGAGGTCGCTGCCATCTTCACCGAGGGCAATGGAGGTGTTTTCCAACTTGGGCAGCAGCGCATGGGCATCCTGCGGCGGTTGTTCCTGGGGGCGGCAGAGCAGGTAGCCCTGGACCAGGTCGACGCCCATCTCGGTCAGTACCGCGAGTTCTTCCGGCAGTTCGATGCCTTCGGCGATCACCTGAGCCCGTGAGGCTTTTGCGATTTGCAGAATGGAGCCGACGAACTCGCGCTTGAGCCCGTCCTGATGAATACCGTCGATGAAGTGTCGGTCGATCTTGACGTAGTCCGGGCGCAGTTCCGACCACAGACGCAGGCTGGAGTAACCGGCACCCAGGTCGTCCAGGGCGATCGAGAAGCCCATGTCGCGGTAGTGATGCAGGGCGTTCTGCAGCATCTGGAAATCGTCGGTGGGGGTTTGCTCGGTCAGTTCGATGACCACGTTGCTGGGATTGATACCGAAATCCTGCAGCAATTGGAGCGTGCGGCCCGGTTGGTGGGTCGGTTCCAGCAGGGATTCGGGGGAGACGTTGAGGAACAGCTTGCCAGGCAGTTTCTGCTCGCTGAAACGACGGCAGGCGCTGAGTCGGCAGGTCATTTCCAGTTCGCTCAGGCGGCCGGCCTGGCGGGCTACGGCGAACAGGCTGATGGGCGAGTGCAGGGGGCTGTTGGAGGGCCCGCGGCTGAGTGCCTCATAGCCGACGATACGTCTCTCGGACAGCGAAATGATCGGTTGGAACAGACTGTGCAGACCACTCTGAGCCAGGATTGAACTCAAGGCGTTCAGCTGTTCGGTCATGGTCATGGCAGTCTCTGTCAATGAAAAAGGACCGGAGGCGATTCCCGGTTTGGAAAACGCGCCCAGTCCTTTATTTCACGACAGAATGATGACTGTTTGATGACGCTCCGAAGAGCAATCAAACTAAATTGCGATCATCTTTTAATGCTTGGCCACTGCACTGCTCAGACGCAGATAATCCAGCAGGATACGCCCGGTTTCGCTCAGGTAGGCGTCGTCTTCCGGCTTGGTTTTCTTGTCCGGGTCCGGTGGCAGAGCGTCTTCGTCCTCTTTCTTGAGTTCCTTGAGCGCATCTTCACCCTTGGCCTTGCGACGGGCGTTTTCCATGGCCAGTTGCTTGGCATCGATATCGTTGCGCTGGGCGCGACGTTCGGCCTCGTTCAGGCTCACGGTCTTTTCCTTCAGCAACTTCTCGGCCAGTGCCAGCTTGTCACGGATGAAGATGAACTCCGCATCCTTCGACGCACGGGCTTCATGATCAGCCTTGAGCTGCGCCAGGAATGGCTTGAACGGATCTGCTGTCGGCTTGATCGAAGGACGGATGGTGTCCCACGGCATGGCTTCCGGCAGTGCGCTCTCGCCGATTTCCTTGGTGTCGATGATCGATGGGAAATCCACGTCCGGCAGTACGCCCTGGTGCTGGGTGCTCTGCCCGGATACGCGATAGAACTTGGCCAGGGTCAGTTTCAGTTCGCCATGGTTGAGCGGCTGAATGGTCTGCACGGTGCCCTTGCCGAAGGTCTGGCCACCGATGATCAAGGCACGATGGTAGTCCTGCATGGCGCCGGCGAAAATTTCCGAGGCCGAGGCGGACAGGCGGTTGACCAGCAGCGCCATCGGGCCTTTGTAGAAGGCACCGGGGTTTTCGTCTTCCAGCACGTCGACCTTGCCGTCGGCGTTACGCACCAGCACGGTCGGGCCCTTGTCGATGAACAGGCTGGTCAGCTCGGTGGCTTCCTGCAGGGAGCCGCCGCCGTTGTTGCGCAGGTCGATGACCACGCCATCGACGCCTTCCTTCTGCAGCTCACCGAGCAGTTTCTTGACGTCGCGGGTAGTGCTCTTGTAGTTCGGATCGCCAGCACGGAACGCCTTGAAGTCCAGGTAGAAGGCTGGAATGTCGATCACCCCGAGCTTGTAGTCCTTGCCATCCTGCTTGAGGTGCAGGATCGACTTGCTCGCGGCCTGGTCCTCGAGCTTGACCGCTTCGCGGGTGATGGAGACGATCTTGCTGGTCAGGTCGTTCGGTGCGTTGCTCGCCGGAATGATCTCCAGGCGGACCACGGAGCCCTTCGGACCGCGGATCAGCTTGACCACTTCATCCAGGCGCCAGCCGACCACGTCGACCATTTCCTTGTTACCCTGGGCAACACCAATGATCTTGTCGGACGGCGAAACCTGCTTGGTCTTGTCGGCCGGGCCCGATGGCACGAGGCGTACGACCTTGACCTGGTCGTTGTCGCTTTGCAGCACGGCGCCGATGCCTTCAAGGGACAGGCTCATGTTGATGTCGAAGTTTTCCGCGCTATCTGGAGACAGATAGTTGGTGTGCGGATCGTAGGACATCGCGAAAGTGTTGATGTAGGCCTGGAAGATATCCTCGGCACGGGTCTGATCCAGGCGCGCCAGCTGGTTCTTGTAGCGCTTGACCAGCAGTTCCTGGATCGCCTTGGAGTCCTTGCCGGCGATCTTCAGGCGCAGTACCTCGTCCTTGACGCGTTTGCGCCAGAGGTCGTCGAGTTCGGCGGTGCTCTTGAGCCACGGAGCATCCTTGCGATCGATCAGCAGGGTCTCGTGGGTATTGAAGTCGATCTTGTCGACGCCCTTGTTCAGTTCGGCGAGGGCGAAGTCCAGGCGACCCTTGACCCGATCCAGGTAGCGCTTGTAGATGGTGAAACCGGCATTGAGGTCGCCGCTCTTGAGGAAGTCGCCAAACTGGCTCTTCCACTTGTCGAACTCGGCGATGTCACTGGCCAGGAAGTAGCTGCGCGACGGGTCGAGCAACTTGATATAGCTGTCGTAGATGATCACTGAGCGTGCGGCGTCGAGCGGCGGCTTGCTGTAGTGATGGCGCTTGAGCAATTCGACGACGTTCAGGCTGGCAATCACCTCGTCACGGTCGGGCTGAAGATTGTCCCAGCTATTGGCTGCGAACGTGTTGCCCGAGAACGTGGAAACGCCAAGGCCGATGAAAAGGGCAAGTGCAGTGCCGGGGAACAAATGCTTCATGCTGAGTCGACGCGGGGACAATTGATCACGCATATTAGGCCGTCTTTAAAGTCGCCGGTTCCGTGGGACTACGTGCCAAACCGCTTTTGTGGGTTTCGCACGGACCTCGGACCGGTCGCATAATGCAAGAAAGCCCGGTGCTACTGCTCCGGGCTCAGTCCAGACTCACTATGGAGGCACTGTGAAAGCATTGCAAGGCGTTGAAGGTCAGGTGGAGTGGCTTGAAGAGCCGAATCCGGGCTGTGATGTGGGACAAGTGCGCATTCGCGTGGCGGCTGCGGGGCTGAATCGGGCCGATCTGTTGCAGAAGGCCGGGCTCTATCCGCCCCCGCCGGGTGCCAGCCAGGTGCTGGGCCTGGAGTGTTCCGGGGTGATTGTCGAAGTGGGCGCCGGTTCGTCCTGGCAGGTCGGCGATCGGGTCTGTGCGCTGCTTGCCGGTGGCGGCATGGCCGAGGAAGTGGTGGTCGACGGTCGCCATGTGCTGCCGGTGCCCGAGGGCCTGAGCCTGGTCGAAGCGGCCGCACTGCCTGAGGTCTACGCCACGGCGTGGCTGAATCTGTTCCAACTGGCGGGGCTCAAGCCGGGTGAAAAAGTGCTGTTGCATGCCGGTGCCAGCGGTGTCGGCTCGGCGGCTATCCAGTTGTGCAAGGCCTTCGGCAACCCCTGCTGGGTCAGCGTCGGGTCGGCTGAGCGGCTGGCCTATTGCGAGGCGCTGGGCGCCCAGGGTGGGGCGATACGCGGTGACGATATCGATGGCCTGAACGATTTCGCGCCGTTCGATGTGATCCTCGATCCGGTGGGCGCGAACTACGCCGACCTCAACGTGAAACTTTTGTCAGCTGACGGGCGGTGGGTACTGATTGGCCTGATGGGCGGGCGGGAAACCCAGCTCGATCTGGCGAAGATCCTGGCCAAGCGTATCCAGTTGCTGGGCTCGACCTTGCGTAGTCGCGACGCGCAATTCAAGGCCGATCTGCTCAGCGATCTGAATCAGCATGTCTGGCCGCTGTTTACCGATAAGCGCCTCAGCCCGCAATTGGCCAAGGTGTTTGCGGTCCGCGATGCCGAGCAGGCGTTCACCGAACTGGCCGGCAACCAGGTGGCGGGCAAGCTGGTGCTGGTGATCGACGAGTCCCTGGTCTGACCCTTGTGGGGCTCGCTTCAGTCTTCAGGCGTGACCAATAGTTCGGGGCTGCCCAGTGGGTGGCTCTTGGCATCGAAGAAGCGCAAGGTCACCCCATGGCCGGCGAACAGTTTCGCGAAGTGGCGCTTCTGGTGCTGGACGAATGCCTGGCTGCGTGGGTAGATCGAGATCGCCAGGGTCTTGATGCCTGCGTCGCGCAGGGCCTGGACGATATGCCGGTCCTGCTCGCCAAGGCTGTGGCCGAAAATGCACAGGGCGCCCTGATGTTGGCATAGCTGGCCGTAGCAGTACGACAGGTAGTCCGAGTGACGGATCGCCTTGAGTTTGTCTTCGGCGTTGCCCTCACTGACGAACAACGGTACGTCGCCCAGGGCGTTGACTGCGAAGCTGCCCAGCAGGGTGCTTTCCGACGACAGCAGCTTGCGCGTGCTGCCATCGAGGTTCTTCACCAGGTGCAAGCCGCCGTGCAGGTACAGAATCCGCGTCCCCTGGGTCTCGGTGTGGCCCAGGTCGAACGTCGCCTCGTCGCTCGAGAACAGATCCTGGAACGCCTGGGGGGCCTGCATGATCGCCCAATAGTTGAGCAGGTCGTAGTTGCTGGAATAGAGCGTACGGTAGTGACCCAGTTCGGTGTTGATCAGCGCCAGGCTTTCGGGCCGCACCCGCTTCCAGGGAATGTGTACCGCGCGCACGGCATGGATCAGCGCTTCCTTGATGGCGAAGTAGCGATTGCGCGGCGACGACGAACTGATGGACAGCGCGGCGTTGACCTTGATGGTGCTCTTCAGTGCGCTGAGCGCCTGTTCGAAGTTACTGGTTTCCAGGGCCTTGAATACGGCCAGTTCGCTCAGCCCCAGCGGACGATTTTTCGTGTGCTGGGCGTTCTCGAACAAGGAGTCATAGGAAAAACCGGGCCACACCGCCAGGCTTGCGCCGTTGCCGATCAACAGGCCGGTGAACGGGGTGTCGGCACGCATGGCGTTCCAGTCTTCAAGTTCGCCGTCAAATTCCTGGAATTCCATAATCGCTATTCGTCGTCTCAAGGCAGAAGGTGGACAGACGGCGACTTTATCACGACCGGGCATTGAGCCAGATCAACAACACGATGAGGCAGGCGGTCGATGCTGTGCTCATCGCGGGGCAGGCAGCCCCGGTCAATGCCAAGAGGATTCGCCATGAGCAGTACATTTTTCATTCCGGCCGTGAATATCATGGGCATCGATTGCCTGGACGAAGCGATGGACGCTATCCGCAACCAGGGATTTCGCAAGGCATTGATCGTGACCGATAACGGACTGGCGAAGGCGGGTGTGGCGGCACGCATCGCCGATGCCCTGGCGGTACGCGATATCGATTCGCTGATCTTCGACGGCGCCAAGCCCAACCCGAGCATTGCCAATGTCGAGCAGGGCCTGGCGGCCCTCAAGGAGGGCAAATGTGATTTCGTGGTGTCGCTGGGTGGTGGCTCGCCCCACGACTGTGCCAAGGGTATCGCCCTGTGTGCCACCAACGGCGGGCACATCCGTGACTATGAGGGTGTCGACCGCTCGGCCAAACCCCAGTTGCCGTTGGTGGCGATCAATACCACCGCCGGTACCGCCAGCGAGATGACCCGTTTTTGCATCATTACCGACGAGTCGCGCCACGTGAAAATGGCTATCGTCGACCGCAATGTCACGCCGCTGATGTCGGTCAACGATCCGGCGCTGATGGTTGCCATGCCCAAGGGCCTGACGGCGGCGACCGGCATGGATGCGCTGACCCATGCGATCGAGGCTTACGTGTCGACGGCGGCGACGCCGATCACCGATGCCTGCGCGATCAAGGCCATCGAGCTGATCAGCGCCAACCTGCGGCTGGCGGTGCGCGACGGTGCCGACCTGAAGGCTCGGGAAAACATGGCCTATGCGCAGTTCCTCGCGGGCATGGCGTTCAACAACGCCTCCCTGGGGTATGTGCATGCCATGGCGCATCAGTTGGGCGGTTTCTATGACTTGCCCCATGGTGTGTGCAATGCCGTGCTGTTGCCCCATGTGCAGACGTTCAACGCCTCGGTCTGCCCGCAACGCCTGAGCGATGTGGCCAGGGCGCTGGGCTCCGACGTTGCCGGGTTGAGCCCGGAGGAGGGCGCCCAGGCTGCCATCGTGGCGATTCGTTCCCTGTCCAGGGATGTGGAAATCCCTGCCGGCCTGCGCGAGCTGGGTGCCAAGTTGCCAGACATCCCGGTACTGGCGACCAATGCTCTCAAGGATGCCTGCGGCCTGACCAACCCGCGGGTGGCGGATCAGCGGCAGATCGAGGAGATCTTCCGCAACGCGTTCTAGTGGCCGGTGTGGCTGTTTTGTACAGGCCACTGGTCGTTGCCCGGAATCTTTTTCCGGGCAAAAAAACGGCCCGGATCAACCGGGCCGTTTTCATACCTGCAACGAAAGGGCTTATTGCACTTCCACTGCCAGGCTGTCGCTGATCTTCTTCTGCCAGATCGCCGGGCCGGTGATGTGCACCGACTCGCCCTTGGCATCGACGGCGACGGTCACCGGCATATCCTTGACCTCGAACTCGTAGATCGCTTCCATGCCCAGTTCGGCAAAGGCGACGACCTTGGATTTCTTGATCGCCTGGGCCACCAGGTAGGCAGCGCCACCCACGGCCATCAGGTAGACGGCCTTGTGTTCCTTGATCGCCTCGATGGCGGTCGGGCCACGTTCGGACTTGCCGATCATGCCGAGCAGGCCGGTCTGGTCGAGGATCTGGCGGGTGAACTTGTCCATGCGCGTGGCGGTGGTCGGACCGGCAGGGCCGACGACTTCTTCACGCACCGGGTCAACCGGGCCGACGTAGTAGATGAAACGACCCTTGAGGTCCACCGGCAGGGTTTCGCCCTTGTTGAGCATTTCGACCATGCGCTTGTGCGCGGCGTCGCGACCGGTGAGCATCTTGCCGTTGAGCAGGACGGTTTCGCCCGGCTTCCAGCTCTGTACGTCTTCCGGCGTCAGGGTGTCGAGGTTGACGCGACGAGCCGACGGGCCGGCTTCCCAGACAATTTCCGGGTAGGCATCCAGCGGTGGTGCTTCCAGCACGGCGGGGCCGGAGCCGTCGAGTACGAAGTGCGCATGGCGGGTGGCGGCGCAGTTGGGGATCATGCACACCGGCAGGGACGCGGCGTGGGTCGGGTAGTCCATGATCTTGACGTCGAGCACGGTAGTCAGGCCACCCAGGCCCTGGGCGCCGATGCCCAGTTGGTTGACCTTCTCGAACAGTTCCAGGCGCATTTCTTCGATGCGATTGGACGGGCCACGTTTTTTCAGTTCATGGATGTCGATGGACTCCATCAACACTTCCTTGGCCATCACCGCCGCCTTCTCGGCAGTACCGCCGATGCCGATGCCCAGCATGCCCGGTGGGCACCAGCCGGCACCCATGGTCGGGACGGTTTTGAGGACCCAGTCGACGATCGAGTCGGACGGGTTGAGCATGGCCATCTTCGACTTGTTCTCGGAACCGCCGCCCTTGGCCGCCACGTCCACTTCCACGGTGTTGCCCGGGACGATGGAATAGTGGATGACCGCCGGGGTGTTGTCCTTGGTGTTCTTGCGGCTGCCGGCCGGGTCGGCCAGGATCGAGGCGCGCAGGACGTTTTCCGGCAGGTTGTAGGCGCGACGCACGCCTTCGTTGATCATGTCGTCCAGGCCCATGGTGGCACCGTCCCAGCGCACGTCCATGCCGACGCGGACGAATACGGTGACAATCCCCGTATCCTGGCAGATTGGCCGGTGTCCGGTGGCGCACATGCGCGAGTTGATCAGGATCTGCGCCATGGAGTCACGGGCGGCTGGCGACTCTTCCCGCAGGTAGGCCTCGTGCATGGCCTGGATGAAATCCACGGGATGGTAGTAGGAAATGAACTGAAGGGCGTCAGCAACGCTCTGTATCAGGTCGTCTTGCTTGATCACGGTCATGGGTCGCGCTCCTCTATAAAGACGGGAACATTTAAGTAAGGTGTTTGCGACCTTTTACATCTGGTCTGTCGAAAACATCTTTTGAGGCAAGCCGGACACGCGTGACCGGCACAAAAAAGGCGCGGCAGTATAACCTGCCAGGCTGTCGGGCACATCCGTCCGTGGACAAACCATGGTCGGGTGATCGTCGGCACCGTTCTTGCGTGGACGTATGATAAAGGCTGTATAAGTTGGAAAATTGAATGGTCATTTTTGATCCGGATCACTAGAGTGGCAAGTGGCCTGTACGGGAAGGAAGTCCCATGAGCCCTCAGCGCACGGTGAGTCATAGATTGACCCATAAAGCCATACAGAGTCTTTTACGCAAACGTTTTGGCCTGGCTGCCGGCACCTACGTGCTGGCATTGCTTTTGGTCTGGGCGGCGATTCTTGCCGGCTACTACCGTGCCAGCGTGACCATGGGTCTGGTCACTACCGGTTTGGTGGTGGCCAGTCAGGTTGTGCTCGGCTGGCTGTTTTTCAGCGGTCGCAACCTGCGTTTTCGTGACCCCAGCCTGACCGAATTCCAGGTGCTGCTGGGGCTCGCTTGGCAGACCTGGATGATGGCCAGTCTTGAGCATGCGCGCGGCACGTTCCTGGTGTTCTATCCATTGGTCTTGTTGTTCGGCCTGTTTCATCTGCCTCGGCGCAAATTTGTGCGCTGTGCGGTGCTGGTGTTCTTCAGTTTTGCCGCACTCAATCTCTGGGAAGGTTATCAGTTGCGCCTGCCTGATCCGGGGCTGGCGGCGTTGCAGGTGGGCGTGCTGTTCGTGGTGCTGGCCTGGTTGTGCCTGTATGCGAGCTACGTGCAGGCGTCGCGTCTGCGCATGCGTCAGCGGCGCTTCGCCTTGCAGGCGCACCAGGACACCTTGCGCGGCATGATGCGCCAGTTGGAAGACCTGGTGGCCACCGATGAGTTGACCGGCCTGTACAACCGTCGGCATTTCCTGCGCCTGGCGTCCCGCGAGCTGGAATTGATGAAGCCAGACACGGTACATGGCCTGGCGTTGATCGACCTCGATCACTTCAAGCGTATCAATGATGTCCACGGGCATGCGGCTGGCGATCAGGTATTGCAGGCTTTTGCCCGTGTGGCCGGTGGCTGCGTGCGCGAGGGCGATGTGCTGGCGCGTTACGGGGGAGAGGAGTTCGTGCTATTGCTGCCCAACGCCGATCCGGATCGCCTGACCGCTTGTTGTGAACGCTTGCGCCAGGCTTTTAGCCAGGTCGATCTGGGGGAACTGGCGGTGGGCAACCTGAGCCTGTCGGTGGGCATGACGTTGATCTGCGAGGGCGACGATCTCGACGCTGCCTTGCAGCGTGCCGACCAGGCGCTCTATCGCGCCAAGCGCGATGGCCGCAATCATTGTTGTGCCGCCTGGGAACTCAGCGATGCCTGAGTTGCGTGTTGGCGAGCGGGTCTGGTCGGTGGCTGCGGGCAGCAATCTGCTCGATGCCCTCAATCAGGCCGGGGTCAGCGTTCCCTACAGTTGCCGGGCCGGGAGTTGTCACGCCTGCCTGGTCCACTGCCTGCGGGGTGAGCCGCAGGATCGTCAGCCCGATGCCCTCGGCTTTGAGCAGCGTGAGCGTGGTTGGCGTCTGGCCTGTCAGTGTCAGGTGCATGAGGACTTGCATCTGGAAGTCTTCGATCCCCGGCGTGACGGTATGTTGGCCCATATCACAGGGGTCGACTGGCTGAGTCCGACGGTACTGCGCCTGCGCGTTCTTGCGGAACATGCCTTGCGTTATCGTGCTGGTCAGCACCTGGTGCTGTGGACGCCACAGGGCGTGGCGCGTCCCTACTCGTTGGCGAGCCTGCCGCAGGAAGATCGTTATCTGGAATTCCATCTCGATTGCCGCCAGCCCGGCGAATTCTGCGACGCGGCCCGGCGTTTCAGTGTGGGTGAAGTGATTCGTCTCGGGGAGTTGCGTGGTGGTGCCTTGCACTACGACCCCGACTGGCACGCCAGGCCACTATGGCTGCTGGCGGCCGGTACCGGTCTTGGGCCGTTGTGGGGCGTGCTGCGTGAGGCTTTGCGGCAGGGACATGGCGGGCCTTTGCGGCTGGTACACCTGGCTCATGACCGTAGCGAGCATTACCTGGCTACCGAGCTGGCGGCCTTGGCCGCTAGCCATGCCAATCTGACGGTCGAGTGCCTGAGTGCTACCGAGCTGCCGGAATTTCTGGCGAAACTGCGGGTCGCCTCCCGGCAAACCCTGGCTCTGCTCTGTGGTGCTCCGGCCAGTGTCGAAGCCTTTGCCCGGCGTCTGTACCTGGCTGGGTTGCCGCGTAATCAGCTATTGGCCGACGTGTTCGTGCAGCGCGGTTGAGTCCTGCCTTGCATCGTCCGCTCTGCGCGAGTGCAGAGCCCATGACCAGAAAGTCGATATGACAGGCGCGACTGCGGCGCTTTCAGGGTTCTTGATCAGACGCTGAGACCGCTTGTCAGTTTGGCTTGGGAGACTTTGCCTGGCGCCTGGGCTGCATGACACTTGAATAGGTCGAGGTGACCGAGACCCAGGTCAGTGCCAGGGCACCGACAAACAGATTGCCTTTCTGTTCCTGCAGGATGCCCAACTCCTCCCTGCTGGAAAAGAAACCCAGCGTCCCCAGAATGAAGGCGCTGACCACGCCTGACGAGGCGGTCATGATGATCACGGCATGGATCAGGTCTGCCGGTCGTCGATGGTAAAGTGCGTGTCCCAGATAGAGGGCGATGAAAGTCAGTCCGATGAGGATCGAGCAGCGGGTCTGGTCCAATGGCATATAACCCTTCCTTGGGTAGGGTGATCAGAGCGTTGCGGTTGTCTGAAAGGCGGCAAATGCTCCCACCAGTGCGCCTGCCAAGGCGCTTACCAGGCCTGGAAAGAGCATGTTGGCCAGACAGGCGCCGCCCAGCGTCGGGCCAATCATGCGCGGGTCCATGAGGCGGTCCAGGGAGGGGCGGGCCAGGGTATGGCTGTTTCGATCCTTCATGAGTGTGCTCTCTCTGTTGCATTCTGGTTGCCAGATCGTTGCTGAGAACAAGGCTAACCTGCCTGGAGGGCTGTGTGTGGGCAGTACAGGGAAAAGAGAAAAAGCCTACAGGATTTGCCTGAGCAGCTTGGCCGGCGTCACACCGGGAATAAAAAAGCCTCGCGGCAGAATGCGGCGAGGCTTGGGTGCTGCGTGAGGTCAATCAGACCATCGGATCGCCGACATGCAGGATCTTCATGCCGTTGGTGCCACCGATGGTGTGGTAGCTGTCGCCCTTGGTCAGGATCACCCAGTCGCCTTGTTCGACAACGCCGCGCTTGAGCAATTCGTCGACTGCTGCCTGGCTGACCTGCTCGGGTGGCAGCGAAGCCGGATCGAACGGTACGGTGTAGACACCACGGAACATCGCCGCGCGGGCCTGGGTTTCACGGTGCGGGGAGAATGCGTAGATCGGTACGGAGGAGCGGATCCGCGACATGATCAACGGCGTGTAGCCGCTTTCAGTCAGGGCGATGATCGCCTTGACCCCCGGGAAGTGGTTGGCGGTGTACATGGCCGCCAGCGCGATGCTCTGGTCGCAACGCTCGAAGACCTTGCCGATGCGGTGGCTGGAGCTCTTGCTGGTCGGGTGTTTTTCCGCGCCGACACAGATGCGCGCCATGGCCTGCACCGCTTCGAGCGGGTAGGCGCCTGCGGCGCTTTCGGCCGACAGCATGACCGCATCGGTGTAGTCCAGCACGGCGTTGGAGACGTCGGACACTTCGGCACGGGTCGGCATCGGATTCTGGATCATCGACTCCATCATCTGGGTCGCGACGATCACTGCCTTGTTGTGGCGGCGTGCGTGCAGAATGATCTTCTTCTGGATACCCACCAGTTCGGCGTCGCCGATTTCCACGCCGAGGTCGCCACGGGCAACCATCACGGCATCACTGGCCTGGATCAGGCCGTCGAGGGTTTCGTCGTCGGCCACGGCTTCGGCGCGTTCGATCTTCGCCACCAGCCAGGCGGTACCGCCGGCTTCGTCGCGCAGCTTGCGGGCGTATTCCATGTCGGCGGCGTCACGTGGGAAGGACACTGCGAGGTAGTCCACTTCCATTTCGGCGGCGAGCTTGATGTCGGCCTTGTCCTTTTCGGTCAGGGCTGGAGCGGTCAGGCCGCCACCACGACGGTTGATGCCCTTGTGATCCGACAGCGGGCCGCCGATGGTCACGATGCAGCGCAGTTCAGTCTCGGTCGCAGTCTCGACACGCATGACCACGCGACCGTCGTCGAGCAGCAGTTCGTCACCCACGCCGCAGTCCTTGACCAGATCCGGGTAGTCGATACCGACGACCTGCTGGTTGCCTTCGGTCAACGGATGGCTGGTGGAAAAGGTGAATTGATCACCGATCTTCAGCTCGATACGCTTGTTGGCGAATTTGGCGATACGGATCTTCGGACCCTGCAGGTCACCCAGGAGCGCGACGAAGCGCCCATGCTTGGCGGCGAGATCGCGGACCAGCTTGGCGCGAGCCTTGTGCTCGTCTGGGGTGCCGTGGGAGAAGTTCAGGCGGGCGACGTCCAGGCCAGCCAGAATCAGCTGTTCCAGAATTTCCGGCGAGTTGCTGGCCGGGCCCAGTGTGGCGACGATTTTTGTACGACGAACGGACATGCAGAGACTCCTGAGTTCAAGCGCAACGAGAGGCTACTATGGTCCCGTGCTGTAGTCATTGTTCATTTGCACTACTTTTCAGCGAAGAAGTTTTTTTCGGATATGTTGTTTGGCGAACACTCTGAAGATTTTCGCCAACGGGTCGATACACTGCCAAGAACAGGAGATACCCATGCGAATTTTGCTCGTTTTAGCCTTGGCAGCCAGTGTTGTCGGTTGCACCCGCTGGTCGATGAACAGCCACCTGAACAATGCCTACCGTTCCTATGACCGTGGCAATTGCGAAGACGTGATGCTGCAGTTGTCCCAGGTGGACCGCGAAAGCCGTACCCGGCAGTATGTGCAGCCGGAAGTGTCGATGCTGCGCGGCCAGTGCCTGGAGCGCCAGAAGTTGTTCGTCGACGCGGTACAGACCTATCGCTTCATCATTACCCAGTACCCGTACAGCGAGTACGCCTACCGTGCCCAGGCTCGCCTGGAAACGCTGCGCCAGTTGGGGCATACCGATGCTGCGGTACCCGCGCAGGCGCGTCCGGCGCCATTGTGATGACAAATGAAATAAGAACTGGCTCTCTGCCAGCTTTCAGCTAAAGTTCGAGGGTATGGTTTCAGTTTTATCAATTCGTTTGAATTGAAAACCATGGCTCGGTAGAGGTTATGCGAAGCAGCGATAGACTGCCGTCGCGCCGAGGCCAAGGGAGAGCAGGGCCTGTCAGTCCTGTTCCGAAGCACTAGCGCGGCCATGCTTAATGGTCTTGTATAGCGATTATCAACATGCCTACCGACCGTCGAATCGAGCGGCACCAATTGCCGTACTTCCTCAAGGTGTTCAACCGTTTCACCGACAAGCCCATTGGTTATCTGGGCAATGTTTCTGACAAGGGGCTGATGCTGATCAGCCAATTGCCGTTGTTGGTGAATGCGGATTTTGAACTGCAACTGAAACTTCCCGGCCCTGACGACACTATTCAGTTCATCGACCTGAATGCCCGTTGCCTGTGGTCCCATGAAGAGGCGACGCCCTGTTATTACGACTCCGGTTTCGTCCTGCACGAACCGCCCGAGGCGTATCACAAGCTGGTGGAGGCGTTGCAGCACTACTTCAGCTTCTACCCGCTGGAGGCCTCGGCGTAGCCGTCCCGCCTCAGAGGGTGCCGGCCTTTTTCCAGCTCAGGTAACGGCTGACCAGCTCGGCGCCGAGTTCGCTCGGGCGGGTGTCGAGTACCGGGACGCCGTGGGCGACCAGGCGTTCGTGCAGGCTGGCCCGGGCATTCAGGTAGTCGACCGTGCCACAGTAGGCGAGGGCCTCGGCCAGTGTCTGGACCGGGCTCTGGCATAGCTGGTCGAGGATTTCCTCGCGCAGGCTGGCCACCAGCACCCGGTGTTGGCGGCCCAGGCGCTTGACCGCTGTGAGCAATTCTTCATCGTCATCATCGCGCAGATTGGTGACCAGCACCACCAGGGCGCGGCGTTTTTGTCGGGCCAGTACCTGGCTGGCTGCCGCCTGGTAATCCGCTGGTCGCTGGCTGCTGTCCAGGTCGTAGACGGCATTGAGCAGGACGTTGAGCAGGCCTTGGCCCTTGAGCGGCGCGAGGAAACGCGGCTGATCGCTGGCAACGGTGCTCAGACCGACCGCGTCGCCCTGGCGCAGGGCTACATAACTCAACAGCAGGCAGGCATTGAGCGCGTGGTCGAAATGCGCCAGTTCACCATCCTGGCTGCGCATCCGGCGTCCGCAATCGAGCATGAAGATGATCTGCTGATCGCGTTCATCCTGATATTCGCGAGCAATCGGCGTGCGTTGCCGGGCGGTGGCTTTCCAGTCGATCTGGCGCAGGCTGTCGCCCTCGCGAAACTCGCGCAACTGGTTGAACTCCAGTCCCAGACCGCGCCGCTGGCGTTGGCGTACACCGAGCTGGCTGAGCCAGTTATCCACAGCCAGCAAGCGGGCCCCGTAGAAACGGGCGAAATCCGGGTAGACCCGGCTCGTATCGCTGAGCGTCAGGTAACGCCGCCCGGACCAGAGGCCCAACGGGCTCGGCAATTCGACCTCGCAGCGCTCGAAGCTGAAGTGTCCACGGCGTACGGGGCGGACGCGGTAGCCCAGCTCGGCCTTTTCTCCGGGCTGCAAGGCGATGGCTTGCGGCAGGTGCTCGAACCCGAGACCCTCGGGGACGTGGTCGAACACCTGTAGGCGCAGTTCGCTCGGGTAATCGTGCTGCAACTCGATGCGCACCTCACCCCAGCGGCCCAGCGCCAGGCTGGTGGGTACCCGCCGTTGCAGGCGGGGCGAAGGCAGGCGCTGCAAACGGACCGCATCCAGCGCGGCCAGCAGCAACAGTGCCAGCAGCAGGCCCCAGCCAATCGAATCGAGGCTGTCTGGCAGCCCGACGTTCAGCGCCTTGAGTGCTCCGAGCAGAATGCCGAGCCCGAGCAAAGCGCCCAGCCAGGCCAGCAGCAACCGTGAAGGTTTCATCGCGCGAGTCCGCTCACAGGCGTGGTGCCGGGACCTGGTCGAGCAATTGCCGCAGCACCTGCTCGACCGACAGGCCTTCTATATCCAGTTCCGGGGAAAGACGCACACGATGGCGCAACACGGCCAGGGCACAGCCCTTGACGTCGTCCGGGATCACGAACTCGCCACCGCGCAACAACGCACGGGCACGGGCTCCGCGCACCAGGGCGATCGAGGCGCGAGGACCGGCACCGAGCGTCAGGCCAGGCCAGCTGCGGGTCGCCCGGGCCAGGCGCACGGCATAATCGAGGACCTGCTCGTCCAGCGGCAGGTCGCTGGCAATCCGTTGTATGACCAGTACATCCTTGGCTTGCAGCACGCTGCGCAACGGTTGCACGTCGAGCATATCGGCTTTGGTCGAGCGGGTGACCTGGCGGACCATGTCCAACTCCTGCTCGGCGGCGGGATAGTCCATGCGCAGTTTGAGCATGAAACGGTCCAGTTCGGCCTCCGGTAGGGGGTAGGTGCCTTCCTGTTCGATCGGGTTCTGTGTCGCCAGCACCATGAACGGCTGGGCGATGGGCAGGGCGCGTCCCTCCAGGGTGACCTGGCGCTCCTGCATGGCTTCGAGCAGGGCTGCCTGGGTTTTCGCCGGTGCCCGGTTGATCTCGTCCGCCAGCAACAGGTTGGTGAACAACGGCCCCTTGCGCAGTTTGAACTGCTCGGTCTGCAGATCGTAGACAGCATGCCCGGTGACGTCGCTGGGCATCAGGTCCGGGGTGAACTGGATCCGCGCGAATTCGCCGCCGAAACAGCGGGCCAGCGCACGCACCAGCAGGGTCTTGCCCAGCCCGGGAACGCCTTCGAGCAGGACATGGCCGCCGGCGATCAGCGCCGTGAGCACATCGTCGATCACCGCATCCTGGCCAATCAGGGCTCTTTGCAGCTCATGGCGCACCGTCTGGACCAGTTGGCTGGCGCGCTGACGTTGCTGCTGGGCGTGGGCTTGGGCGTCGACTTCGACCGCCGGCGACGGTTCCGTTGGGTGTTCGCTCATAGGGCATTCCTGAGAGTTTGCAGGTGGGCGACCTGGCGGCTGAAGTCAGCACTGGACAGTCGCCGTTTGGGGCGTGGGTGCAAGGCCTGGCTGATGGCGCTGGTGGGTTGGCGCGTCAGGCGGGCGAGTACCTGCCATTGGTCGGCGACAGCCAGCTTTTCGAAACCGGGATGACGTCGGCGGGCACGGCGCAGGATGTCCTGTTGCAAGGCCCGCAGCAAGGCCTGCTGACCACTGCGGCGCAACAGGAAGTCGGCACTGGCGCGCAGGTGTTCCTGCAGTTGCCGGCGGGCTTTCGGGGCTGGCGCCTGCAGCGGGCCGTGGCGCAGGCCGACATGCCATGACCACAATGCGATCAGCGCGGCTAACGCGGCCAGCGCTTGGGGGAAATAACGCAGCAACAGGCTGAGCAGACTGTCGTGGGCGGTGTTGAATACCAGGGTGACAGCACTGTCCTGGCTCAGATACCAGAGCAGCCAGGCGTTGTCGTAGCGACCGATGGCGGCGTTGGTCCAGAGTTCGGCGTCGGTCAGCACAGTGATCGAGCCCAGTCCGTAGTTCATCTGCATCAGGTGGGTGGAGGTGGCGCTGTTGGCCCAGGACTGCACCAGATTCTTCGGGTCGGACAGATGAAAGGCGGTGTCGAAGCTGAAGTAGGCGGGGGCTTCTTCATCCTCCAGGTACATCCGGGTCAGTTGCGGGTAGTACTTGTCTTCGGGTTCCGGGCCGTCACCCTTGAGGTTCTTGCTCAGCGACTGGCGCAGTTGCACGCGGTCCAGCAGCAGGTCGCCGCTACGCCCCTGTTTGGGGTCCCAGAGGGCTTCGGCGACAAACAGCAGGCGTCCACCCGCCCTGGCCCAGTTGAGCAACTGGTCGGCCTGGCGTGGGGTCATGCGCGAGCGTTCGCCGAGCAGCATCAGGGTCTGGTGACGGGGATCCAGCGTGGTCAGAATGCGCAGGTCGTTGGTGTGCCTGATCTCAAGGCCGCGTTCGCGTAGAAAGTTTTCCGCCGCGAGATAGGGGTAGGCACGGGCCTCGGGCGAAGGTCCATGATCGATGACCACCGGATAGGGCTCGGCCAGACGATAGAGGTAGACACCCAGGCCGAGCAGCAGAACGCTTGCCAACAGGGCACCGAGTACGATCGGGCGGCGCTTCATCGGTGCACCTCTGGACCGAACAACTGGCGCCAGTCATCGCACAACGTCTGTTGCACGTGCGCGGGTGGCAGACGGTGGCCGTAGGCAAGGTCCTGCCAGTAGTGGGTGAGGTGCTGGCTGAAGACCTGGAGTTCTGGATGCTGCAGGTGGGCGATCCGCGCCAGGACCTGGCCCTCGGTATCGGCACTTTTCAGCGGCAGTTGGAAATCATGCAACAGGCGACTCAGCAGGCCGCGATAGAGCAGGCTCATGGCCTCGCGCGGCTGGCTGGACCAGAGCGCTTCGGCGCTGGCGGCGATATCAACGGGCAGGCTGTCGGCGCCCAGGTCGAGTCCGAACAGTTGGGCCGGGGCATCGGCGCGCGGTGTTGCCGGCGTATTCGGTCGTCGGCTGACAAAGGTCTGTAGCCAGTCGCGGTAGCGCCAGGCCAGCCAGGCGATCAGGCCAAACATCAGGCCCCAGAGCAGTACCGACAGGCCATCGGCCAGCCGGCCGAAGACGCGATTGTCGAGTTGGCCGAGCAGCGTCTGCAGCCAGCCGGGTGCGGTCTTTTGTGGTTGTGTTTCGGGAGCTTGGGCCAAGCGCCAGCGGGTGATGGTTTCGCGGTTCTTGAACGGTGGCGAATCCAGCAGCGTCCTGATCGAGTCGTGGGCCTGCTGGCTAGTCAACGGTTGCTGCAGCAGGCGTGGGCTGTTCGGTGCTGGCGGCTCGGCAGCCATGCTCGTGGCGGAGCCGCCGAGCAGCAGGGTGGCGATCATCAGGCAGGCCAGGACCGGCAACAGACGCTGGTGCAGTTGGCGGAAGATCAATTCGATGTCCCACGCCTCCAGTACCGTGCGTCGGTTGAGGTAAAGGCTGAAGCCGCAGGCCACATAAATCGGCTCCCAGGCAACCAGGACCAGGGCGTAGAACAGATTGGTCAGGTGCTCCAGCCACCACCAGTCGTGCTGGGCTGCGAACACCACCTTTTGCCAGTCCCAGTCGAGTTCGACCTGGCGCGGCAGGAGCAGATAGAACAGTGCCATGCAGCCGATCCACAGCACCGACTCCAGATGCACGCCGATCAGCGTCAACCAGTGGGCACCGCGGCTCGCCTGCGGCAGCAGTACTTGCAGGCGCTGCTGACGGGCCTGTCCGGCGAGTCCTTCCAATTGCTGCACGGGCAGGGTGAAGCTACGGCTCATGCTCAGTCGGCGCCAGGTCAGACTTGCCAGCAGTTGTGGCTTGAGCAGGCGTGGCCAGGCCAGCAGCGCCTGTTTCAACGTGGGGGTGTCGCCGAACAGGGCCTTGGAGAGGATGTGCAGGGGCAGGCGTTCGAAGGCCGGTTTCAGCCACCAGAACAGCAGCATGGCGATCGACGGGTGTTCCCAGAGCAGCAGGCTGAGCAAGGCAAAAACCGGCAGGGTGACAATCGCCCAACTGGTCATCAGCAAGCCACGGTGCTGCCGTGCGAGCAGGATGCCCAGGTCCATAGCTTCCCAGGTGCTGCGTGGGCGGATCGCGACACTGGCGTCAGTCAGGCGCATTGCGGTTCCGTCCGGCAAAGACCAGGTAGCCGATGACCAGTAGCCAAAGGCCGCCGCCCACCAGGTATTTGACCGGGTGGCTCGGTCGCACCATGGATGACCAGTAGGCTTCGATGAACGCGGCGATCAGCAGCAACAGGATGACGCCGACGATCATGCGGATGCTGGCCTTCGCCGCCAGGCGCAGGGCTTCACCGCGAGTCAGGCGACCGGGTGCCAGCAGCGCCCAGCCCAACTGCAGTCCTGCGGCACCGGCCAGCGCGATGGCGGTCAGCTCGAAAGCGCCATGGCCGATGACGAACGACCAGAAGGTCTGGCCGAAGCCGATCTGGGTCAGGTGGCCGGCCACCGCACCGATCGTCAGGCCGTTGAACAGCAGGAAGAACACACTGCCCAGGCCGAACAACAAGCCTCCGGCAAAGGTCTGGAAGGCAATGCCGATGTTGTTCATGATGTAGTAGCCGAACATCGCCCAGTCTTCGCTAGAGGCTCTGGCGGCAGTGCGCCCCAGTCGACTGGCGTCTGGGTCGTACATGCTTTGCATATCGGCCACCTGTTGCGGGCTGACGATGCTGTAGACCAGATCGGGAAACAGGTAGACCAGCACGCCGGTCAGCAACAGGCTGCCGAAAAACAGCAGGCTGGCCGCGACGACGAACGGCCATTGCTGGCGTACCAGACGGGGAAAACCGGCCAGGATGAAGCCCAGCAACTGGCTGCCCAGGCGACTGCGGTGCCGGTAAAGCTGCTGATGGCCGCGCAGGGCAAGCTGTTGCAACGGGTCGACCAGATGACTGCTGTAGCCGCGTTCCTGAGCCAGAGCCAGTTGATTGCACAGCCGCCGGTAGGCCGCGGGAAATTCCGTGCTCGCATCGGCCTTGGCCTTGCCGCGTTCAAGCTGCTCGAGCAACTCGCCAAAACGTTGCCACTCCGGCTGGTGGCGGCTTTCGAAAAGACCCTGTTTCATGTCGGCCCCAACAGGCCACGGGCGATACCATTCAGTTCGGTGACTGCCAGGGAGGGCGGCACTCGCAGCGCCGGTGCCAGCAGGCCAGCCAGTTCGTCGACCCGCTCGGCGGACAGTTCGCCCTGGCGCTCGGCAAAGCTCAGCACGGCGCGCTGCTCGTTCAGGCGCAGGGCGAATACGGCGGTACGTGGCGTGGCGTCAGGCAGGACGGGGCGTGTCACCGCCTGTTCGCGGTAGATCACCAGGGTACCGCCAGCCAGGTCGCCCAGGCGCTTGAAGGTTGGATGTTGCAGGCAACTGAGTGCCCCCAGGCAATAGCCGAACGGCAGCATGTCGACGAAGCGTAGAAGATTGCGGGTCAGCGAGGCGGACCAGCCGATCGGCGTGCCGTCGTCATGCACCACGCGCAGCCCCATCAGTTGCTTGCCGGGCGAACGACCTTGATTGAGCACTTCGAACAGCACCATGTACCACCAACTGACCAGGAACATCAGGATCGAACCGAGTCCGGCGCCGAGCTTGTCCAATAGCGCCAGCAACGACAGCAGGACACCGAGTATCATGCCGCGCACGCCCAGGTCGATGGCGAAGGCAACTGCCCTCACCGGCAGTCCGGCCGGGCGCAGGGGCAGGTCGATGCCTTCCGGGGTTTCAATCTGGTAGCGGGTGTCCAGTGGTGTTTGCAGCGCTGCATTCCTTGTCTGGCGTGAGATCTGGCACATGATCGCCTGATCCTAGCCAGCACAGCGAGGCGACGCAACCGAACTCTGCTCGCCGAGCCCTGTAACCGGTTGCATCGATAAGTTATGGCGGGCGTCTGGCCCGAGGGGTGGTCGAGCGCCTAGACTGCTCCGGTCTTTTATTCAGGTATTCAGGAGTCCGCCGTGACCTCCCTCTTCTGGTACGACTACGAAACCACCGGGATCAATCCGCGCAGCGATCGCGCCCTGCAGGTGGCTGGCATCCGTACCGATGTCGAACTCAACGAAATCGACGAACCGATCAACCTCTATTGCCGGCCCAGCGAGGACATTCTCCCTCACCCGGCAGCCTGCATGATTACCGGTATCACTCCGGGGCTACTGGCCAGTCAGGGGCTGGATGAGGCCGATTTCATGACTCGGGTGCACGCCCAACTGGCGCAGCCGGGTACCTGCGGTGCCGGTTACAACACCTTGCGTTTCGACGATGAGGTGACGCGCTACAGTCTGTATCGCAACTTCTTCGACCCTTATGCCCGTGAATGGCAGGGCGGTAACAGTCGCTGGGATCTGATCGACGTGGTGCGCGCCGCCTACGCTCTGCGGCCGGAGGGGATCGTCTGGCCCGAGGAGGATGGGCGGGTGACGCTCAGGCTGGAGCGACTGACCGCAGCCAATGGCATCGATCATGGTCACGCCCACGAAGCCTTGTCCGATGTTCGGGCGACCATCGCCCTGGCGCGGCTGATTCGTGAGCGCCAGCCGCGGTTGTATGAGTGGCTGTTCCAGTTGCGCAGCAAGCAGAGGGTGCTCGACCAGATTCGCCTGCTACAACCCATGGTGCATATTTCCGGGCGTTTTTCCGCCGCCCGTCATTACCTGGGAGTGGTCTTGCCACTGGCCTGGCATCCGAGCAACCGCAATGCACTGATTGTCTGCGACCTGCATGAGGATCCGCAGCCACTGTTGGAACTCGATGCCGAATCGCTGCGCCGGCATCTCTACACGCGCCGCGAGGATATGGCCGATGGGCAATTGCCGGTGCCCCTCAAGTTGATTCACGTCAACCGCTGCCCGGTGGTGGCGCCGATGAATGTTTTGCGCGAGCCAGATCAGCAGCGTCTGCACCTGGACATGGCGCTTTATGAAGCGCATCGCCTGCGACTCAATGACGCACAGGAAGTTTGGCGGGATAAAGTCCAGGCGATTTATGCGGCGCAGGACTTCACTCCCAGCGAAGACCCGGAGCAGCAGTTATACGACGGTTTTCTCGGCGATCGGGATCGTCGGTTATGTGAACAAGTCCGCAATTGTGGACCGGAGCAACTGGCTCGGGAGCCGTGGCCTTTCGATGATGAGCGCCTGCCTGAATTACTCTTCCGTTATCGGGCCCGTAACTTTCCCGAGAGCTTGAGTGAAGAAGAGCAAGAACGCTGGCGGAAATTTTGCCGGCAGCGCTTGAGTGAGGCGAGCTGGGGGGCACCGAATACCCTGGCGCAATTTCACGAAGCACTCGCCAGCAGTTTCCCCAATGCCACGCCCGAGCAGGCGCAAGTGCTGGGGGAATGGCAGCAGCATGCACAGTATTTGTGCGCCCGCTTTAACATTCAGCTGGATTGAACACGCGGGAGGAGAAATCTTAGGTAATAAAAAAACGCCAGCGAACTGGCGTTTTTTGAAGGTCGCGCAAAGCGCTGCGACGGGTGTTTCGCTTAGCCCAGCAGAGTGGCCCAGCTTTCAACCACATCACCACCCCACTTGGCTTTCCACTCTTTCAGAGTTTTGTGGTTGCCACCTTTGGTTTCGATGACTTCGCCGTTGTGCGGGTTCTTGTATTGTTTGACCTTGCGCGCACGTTTGGTGCCGGTAGTTTTCACTGCGGCGCCACGTGGGGCTTTTTCCTTGGCGTGCGGGTCGAGGATCAGTTGGCAATCGCGCAGCGATTTGCCGTGCTTGGCCAGCAGGGCGCGCAGTTGCTCTTCGAATTCCATTTCTTTTTTCAGGGCGCCGTCTTTTTCCATCGCAGCCATCTGGGCTTGCAGTTCTTTGATAGCTTCTTCTGTGGCGCGATATTTGTTGATCAGAGACATGAGGACTACCTTATGTGATTCGTGTATGACAGGACAGTGCTCTAATAATAGTCAGACAAACTGTACAAGTAAACAATTAAGATAATGTTTGTTGCATTTGGTTTTTTAAACTTTTCGAATGCCGATGTGTCCGTTTTAGATGTTGTGCCTGAGTGCCTTGAAAACAGTCGCACGTCCGGCCTGGCAAACTATCGCAACTGCCGTGCGCAGTGTTCGCGAGTGTCTCAGGCCGGGCCTGGCTCGTGTCGGGTTGGGGCGGTCTTGCAAGGAATACTGCAGTTTTGTTGCGTACTCGCTAGAATGGCGGCCTTTGCGAAGTTCTGGAGTTTCCCCCTCATGCGCACTTTCCGGCTGGTGATTGCTTGCCCCGACCGCGTTGGCATCGTTGCCAAAGTCAGTAATTTTCTGGCGTCTTACAACGGCTGGATCACCGAAGCGAGCCATCATTCCGACAATCAGAGTGGCTGGTTCTTCATGCGTCACGAAATTCGTGCCGACAGCCTGCCCTTTGGCCTGGAGGCTTTTCGCGAGGCATTTGCCCCGATCGCCGAAGAGTTTTCCATGACCTGGCGCATCACCGACACCGAGCAGAAAAAACGCGTGGTGTTGATGGCCAGTCGCGAATCCCACTGCCTGGCCGACCTGCTGCACCGCTGGCACAGCGATGAACTGGACTGCGATATCGCCTGTGTGATTTCCAACCATGACGACCTGCGCAGCATGGTCGAATGGCACGGTATTCCTTATTACCATGTACCGGTGAATCCGCAGGACAAGGCTGTGGCATTTGCCGAAGTCTCTCGCCTGGTCAAGCAGCACACCGCTGACGTCGTGGTGCTGGCGCGCTACATGCAGATCCTGCCACCCCAGTTGTGCCAGGAATATGCCCACAAAGTGATCAACATCCACCACAGCTTCCTGCCGTCGTTCGTCGGTGCCAAGCCCTATCATCAGGCCTCGATGCGTGGGGTGAAACTGATTGGTGCAACCTGCCACTACGTGACCGAAGAGCTGGATGCCGGTCCGATCATCGAGCAGGACGTGGTTCGGGTCAGCCACAGTGATAGCATCGAGGACATGGTGCGTTTCGGTCGTGATGTCGAGAAGATGGTGCTGGCTCGTGGCTTGCGTTACCACCTGGAAGACCGTGTGCTGGTGCACGGCAACAAGACTGTGGTGTTCTGATAGCCCGCAGGCGGGCCTGGAGGTTTGGTGATGAGCGATCCACTCGACAAGGCAACCTCCAAGGCACCGCCCACCGTAGGCGAAGGCTGTCTCAGCCGTTATGACCCCGACGCCATGAGCAGCGAGGATGGCACCGAGTTTCCCGGTGCCGCCGAGCTGTGGCAGCAACTGCAGGAAGAGCCTGAGGCGCAAAAGCCCAAGCCTTGAACGCGGTTGCGTGGCCTCCCGACATTCCCCCGATATGCCTCTTTTAATTACCCCAGGCCAAGGCGTGGCGCTTTGTCGTGTCCGGGAGCCGGGTGCGATGCAGGTTCCCGTTGAGCTTGCAGTGCCCCGGCGGGCGATGGAAGGTTGCGTGCACCGGGCGAGATTGAGCCTAAGCTGATAATGCCTTTGCTCCCCAGGGGAAGACCGGGTCGCGGTGTAGATGACTGCCCGGATCGGCACCCCTCGCTTTCAGTTGGGCAGGCTCGACAATCAACCGGGGGAGATGACATGAACGATCTTTCACAACTTGTGCTGGGTGCCGGCCCGGACGGTCTGGCCGTTGCTCAGGCCTTGCGCCTGGCCAATCGTCACGGGCTTATCGCCGGTGCGACCGGAACCGGCAAGACCGTTACCCTGCAGCGGCTCGCGGAGGCGTTCAGCGAGGCCGGCGTCGCGGTGTTCGCAGCCGATATCAAGGGCGATCTCTGCGGCCTCGGGGCGGCGGGCAATCCGCAGGGCAAGATTGCCGAACGGATCGCTGGAATGCCTTGGCTTGACTATCAGTCTAGGGGCTATCCGATTACCTTGTGGGATATCCACGGGCAGTCCGGTCATCCGCTGCGCACGACCTTGAGCGAAATGGGGCCGTTGCTGATCGGTGCATTGCTGGAACTGACGGACAGCCAGCAGGCGGCCTTGTATGCGGCCTTTAAAGTGGCCGATCGCGAAGGGTTGTTGTTGCTGGATCTGAAGGACCTCAAGGCACTGCTCAATCATCTGAAGGATCACCCGCAACTGTTGGGTGAGGATGCGGCCCTGATGACTACCGGCTCCAGCCAGGCACTGCTGCGACGCCTGGCAACTCTGGAACAGCAGGGCGCCGAGGCGTTGTTCGGCGAGCCCGCGTTGCAACTGGAGGATATCCTGCAACCGGCCGCCGACGGTCGTGGGCGGATTCATCTGCTCGATGCCAGTCGTCTGGTGCATGAGGCGCCCAAGGTCTATGCGACGTTCCTGCTGTGGCTGCTGGCCGAGTTGTTCGAGCAGTTGCCCGAGCGTGGCGACGCCGACAAACCGTTGCTGGCACTATTCTTCGACGAAGCACACCTGCTGTTCGCCGGCACCCCGAGAGCCTTGCAGGAGCGTCTGGAACAGGTGGTCCGGTTGATTCGCTCGAAGGGCGTCGGGGTGTACTTCGTCACTCAGTCACCCGGTGATCTGCCGGACAGCATCCTGGCGCAGTTGGGGTTGCGTATTCAGCACGGTTTGCGCGCGTTCACCGCGCGGGAGCAGAAGTCGCTGCGGGCAGTCGCCGAAGGATTTCGTCCCAATCCGGCGTTCGATACCTTGTCGGTCCTGACCCAACTGGGGATTGGTGAGGCGCTGGTGGGCACCTTGCAGGACAAGGGCACGCCGGAAATGGTCAGGCGGGTGCTGATCGCGCCGCCGCAATCACGGATAGGTCCGTTGAGCGAGACCGAGCGCGCCGCGCTGATCGCCGGTTCGCCGTTACTGGGGCGTTATGACAAGCCCATCGACCGTGAGTCGGCCTATGAGATCCTGCTGGCTCGCAAGGCTCCGGTTGACGAGCCGCAATCTCCTGCCGGCACGCCGGCAGCCGAAGAGCCGAGCCTGGCGGACAAGGCCGGGGAGTTTCTCGGTTCGGCGGCCGGGCAGGCGCTCAAGTCCGTCGTGCGTCAGGCCGCCAATCAGTTGGGGCGGCAACTGGTGCGCGGCCTGATGGGGTCGCTGCTCGGCGGCAGCAAGCGGCGCTGAGGTCTCAGGTCTTGGGGCGGGCGTGGCTGGCGAGGCGTTCGAGGGCGGCACGCAGTTTCGGGTCGCTGATGCCTTCGGCCGTTTCCTGAATGGTCTGTGCGGCATTCACGGACAGGTCCATGGTGTGGCCCACCGCTCCTTGTCTGACCGTCGGCGGCTGCACCTTGAACAGAATGCGGGTCAGGCCGCTGAACACCTCGAATGCCTGCAATTGCCGTTGCAGGCGTTTTTGCTGATAGCGCAGGCGTGTCGCCCAGTGCCCGTCGGTGACGATCAGCAGCAGGCTGCCTTCACGCCACGAGGCCACGTGACAGTGTTCGCGGGCGGCGGGTTGCAACTGGCTATCGACCAGGCGCTGCAGGTGCGCCAGGCGCTGGGCGTGGCTGAAAATCGCCTTCAGTGGCTTGGCTTCGCGAAGCAGGACGGCGGGCGCCCGGGCTGGGAGGGGGCGAAATGCCATGATTCAGACACCTTAGGTAACAGAGCTGCCATGGTAGCAGAAACCATCGCCACAGCCGGTCCCCATTGATGCGGGCCGCCTTTGCCCCTAAAGTCTGCACCCTAGTTCCGGGCTTGATGGCTTGAAGTTCGGGAAAAAGACCTTATTTTAGAGTGGCCCCGTAAAAGCGCTGTGCCAGCATCGTGGAATAACGCCACTTTTCTCACCACCGTTTCCGGGTAGAATACTCGTTCGCATGCGGCCATGAGGGCTGCTCGGGCGACTCTTGGGGCCGCCCTCCATCCCTATGTGTGGAAGAACCTGCCGATATGTTTGCGCCTTTGTTAAAGAAACTTTTTGGAAGCAAGAACGAGCGTGAAGTCAAACGCATGCTCAAGACGGTACAGATCGTCAATGCCTTCGAAGAGCAAATGGTGGCCCTTTCGGATGAGCAGTTGCGCGCCAAGACCGGAGAGTTCAAGGCCCGCATAGCCAAAGGTGAAACCCTCGACAAGCTTCTGCCTGAGGCTTTCGCCGTGGCCCGTGAGGCCGGCAAGCGTGTCATGGGCATGCGCCACTTCGACGTGCAGTTGATTGGCGGCATGACCTTGCACGAAGGCCAGATTGCCGAAATGCGTACCGGTGAAGGCAAGACCCTGGTGGCAACCCTGGGCGTCTACCTCAATGCCCTGTCCGGCAAGGGCGTGCACGTGGTGACGGTGAACGACTACCTCGCCCGTCGCGACGCCAACTGGATGCGTCCGCTGTATGAGTTCCTCGGCCTGACGGTCGGCGTGGTCACGCCGTTCCAGCCGCCGGAAGAGAAGCGTGCCGCCTACGCTGCCGATATCACCTACGGCACCAACAACGAATTCGGTTTCGACTACCTGCGCGACAACATGGCGTTCAGCGTGGAAGAGAAGTTCCAGCGTGAGCTGAACTTCGCAGTGATCGACGAAGTCGACTCCATCCTGATCGACGAAGCCCGTACGCCGCTGATCATCTCCGGCCAGGCCGAGGACAGCTCGCGCCTGTACACCGAGATCAACAAGCTGATCCCGCGCCTGACCCAGCACGTCGAGGAAGTCGAGGGCGTGGTGACCAAAGAAGGTCATTTCACCGTCGACGAGAAGACCCGTCAGGTCGAACTGAACGAAGCCGGTCACCAGTACATCGAGGAAATGCTCACCCAGGTCGGCCTGCTGGCCGAGGGCGAGAGCCTCTATTCGGCGCACAACCTGGGCCTGCTGACCCACGTTTACGCTGGTCTGCGTGCGCACAAACTGTTCAACCGCAACGTCGAATACATCGTGCAGGACGGCCAGGTGGTTCTGGTCGACGAACATACCGGCCGTACCATGCCGGGTCGTCGCCTGTCCGAGGGCCTGCACCAGGCCATCGAAGCCAAGGAAAACCTCAATATCCAGGCCGAAAGCCAGACACTGGCTTCGACCACCTTCCAGAACTACTTCCGCCTCTACGATAAGCTGTCCGGCATGACCGGTACGGCCGATACCGAAGCGTTCGAGTTCCATCAGATCTACGGTCTGTCGGTGATGGTGATCCCGCCGAACAAGCCACTGGCGCGCAAGGACTACAACGACCTGGTGTTCCTGACCGCCGAGGAGAAGTACGCGGCGATCATTGCCGACATCGAGGAGTCGCTCAAGCAGGGCCGTCCGGTGCTGGTGGGTACCGCGACCATCGAGACCTCCGAGCACATGTCCAACCTGCTTAAGCAGAAGGGCATCGAGCACAAGGTCCTGAACGCCAAGTTCCACGAGAAGGAAGCGGAAATCATCGCCCAGGCCGGTCGTCCGGGTGCGCTGACCATCGCCACCAACATGGCTGGTCGCGGTACCGACATCCTGTTGGGGGGTAACTGGGAAGTTGAAGTCGCCTCTCTGGAAAATCCGACACCGGAGCAGATCGCCCAGATCAAGGCCGACTGGCAGAAGCGTCACCAGCAAGTGCTCGAATCGGGTGGCCTGCAGGTGATCGCTTCCGAGCGTCACGAATCGCGCCGTATCGACAACCAACTGCGCGGTCGTGCCGGTCGCCAGGGTGACGCCGGTTCCAGCCGCTTCTACCTGTCGCTGGAAGACAGCCTGATGCGTATCTTCGCCTCCGATCGGGTGAAGAACTTCATGAAGGCCCTGGGTATGCAGCCGGGCGAGGCGATCGAGCACCGCATGGTGACCAACGCCATCGAAAAGGCCCAGCGCAAGGTCGAAGGTCGCAACTTCGATATCCGCAAGCAACTGCTCGAGTTCGACGACGTCAACAACGAACAGCGTAAAGTGATCTATCACATGCGTAACACGTTGTTGGCTGCCGACAATATTGGCGAGACCATCGCCGACTTCCGCCAGGACGTGCTCAACGCCACGGTCAGTGCCCATATTCCTCCACAGTCGCTGCCGGAGCAGTGGGATGTGGCGGGCCTGGAATCGGCCATCGAGAACGATTTCGGTGTGAAACTGCCGATTCAGCAGTGGCTCGACGAAGACGATCACCTGTACGAGGAAACCCTGCGCGAGAAGCTGCTCAACGAGCTGCTGGCGGCCTACAACGAGAAGGAAGAGCAGGCCAGTGCCGAAGCCCTGCGCACCTTCGAGAAGCAGATCGTGCTGCGTGTCCTGGATGACCTGTGGAAAGACCACCTGTCGACCATGGACCACCTGCGCCACGGTATCCACCTGCGTGGTTATGCACAGAAGAACCCGAAACAGGAGTACAAGCGCGAGTCGTTCACGCTGTTCTCCGAACTGCTGGATTCGATCAAGCGCGACTCGATCCGCGTGCTGTCTCATGTTCAGGTTCGCCGCGAAGACCCGGTAGAAGAGGAAGCCCGTCTGCGTCAAGAGGCCGAGGCCCTGGCTCAGCGCATGCACTTCGAGCACGCCGAGGCCCCTGGTCTGGAAGCGTCGGACAGCGAGCCGCAGGGTGAAGAGGTCGATGTCGCTCTGGCCGGCGTTCCGGTTCGCAATGAACAGAAACTGGGTCGCAACGAACTGTGCTACTGCGGTTCGGGCAAGAAGTACAAGCACTGTCACGGGCAGATCAGCTAAGGTTTCTGCCGGACACTGAAACACCTGCGCCGCGACCGGCATCAGCCGTCGCGGCGTTTTTCCATTTGAAACACTGTCCGTTGTGGCGACAGTGGATATCCCTTTGAGAGGAGCGCATTCATGGCTGTTGGTCTTGGTCCTTTGCCAACGTTGCACCCGGTTGCCGGTTTTGAACTCGGTATTGCCTCGGCCGGAATCAAGCGCCCCGGGCGCAAGGATGTGGTCGTGATGCGTTGCGCCGAAGGCTCCACGGTGGCCGGCGTGTTCACCCTGAATGCCTTCTGTGCGGCGCCGGTTATCCTCGCCAAGCAACGTGTGCAAGGACCGGTGCGTTACCTGCTGACCAACACCGGCAACGCCAACGCCGGCACCGGCGAGCCTGGCCTGGTCGCCGCTGCACGCACCTGTGCCAAGCTGGCTGAGCTGGCGGGCGTCGAGGCGGATGTCGTGTTGCCATATTCCACTGGCGTGATCGGCGAGCCGCTGCCGGTCGAGAAGATCGAAGGCGCCTTGCAGGCGGCACTGGACGATCTGTCTGTGGATAACTGGGCAGCCGCCGCCACCGGCATCATGACCACCGACACCCTGCCCAAGGGCGCCAGCCGTCAGTTCCAGCATGATGGCGTGACCGTCACCGTGACCGGCATCAGCAAGGGCGCCGGGATGATCCGGCCGAACATGGCGACCATGCTTGGCTACATCGCCACCGATGCCAAGGTTTCTCGCGAAGTGCTGCAGAACCTGATGCTCGACGGCGCCAACAAGTCGTTCAACCGTATCACCATCGACGGCGACACCTCGACCAACGACTGCTGCATGCTGATCGCTACCGGCCAGGCCAATCTGCCGGAAATCAGCGAAGCCAGCGGCCCGCTGTTCAACGCGTTGAAACAGGCGGTGTTCGAGGTCTGCATGGAAGTGGCCCAGGCCATCGTCCGTGATGGCGAAGGCGCGACCAAATTTGTCACCGTCGAAGTCAATGGTGGCGGTACGCACCAGGAATGCCTGGACGTGGGTTACACCGTCGCGCACTCGCCGCTGATCAAGACGGCGCTGTTCGCTTCCGACCCGAACTGGGGACGTATCCTCGCGGCGGTGGGGCGTGCTGGCGTGCCGAACCTGGACGTGAGCAAGATCGATGTGTTCCTCGGCGAGGTGTGCATTGCCAGCCGTGGCGCCCGTGCTTCGACCTACACCGAAGAGCAGGGATCGGCGGTGATGTCCCGCGAAGAAATCACTATCCGTATCGAGCTGGGTCGCGGCGATTGCAGCGAAACCATCTGGACCACCGATCTGTCCCACGAATACGTGAAGATCAACGCGGAATACCGTACGTAAGTACCCTCAGCCGGGGTTGTCACGGACACCGAGTCCAGGCTGGGTGTCCGTGACCAACGGCAGATTTAAAGGAGCTTTCAGCGTGAAACGCGTACATGTAGCTGCGGCCGTTATTCGAGGCAGCGACGGGCGGATTCTGATTGCCCGGCGTGCCGACTCCCAGCACCAGGGCGGCCTCTGGGAATTCCCCGGCGGCAAGGTCGAGGAGGGTGAAGCCGTCCCGGTGGCACTGGCTCGCGAGCTGCAGGAAGAGTTGGGCATCGTGGTTACTCAGGCTCGCCCGTTGATCAAGGTGCGGCATGACTACTCGGACAAGCAGGTGTTGCTGGATGTCTGGGAGGTTTCTGCGTTTACCGGCGAGCCTCATGGTGCTGAAGGCCAGCCGCTGGCGTGGGTCACGGCGCGGGAGTTGGTGAACTATGAATTCCCTGCGGCCAATCAGCCGATCATCGCTGCTGCCCGCTTGCCGGGCGAATACCTGATCACCCCGGAGGGACTGGAAACTGCGCAGTTGTTGCAAGGTATCCAGAAGGCGATTGCTGGCGGTATCAAGCTGGTCCAGCTGCGGGCACCGAATGGTTTCGATCCGAAGTACCGCGACCTGGCGGTCGATGCGGTCGGGTTGTGTGCCGGCAAGGCGCAACTGATGCTCAAGGGGCCGTTCGAATGGCTGGGGGATTTCCCTTCGGCCGGTTGGCATATCACTGCGGCGCAACTGCGCAAATACGCCAGCGCCGGTCGTCCGCTCCCTAGGGAGCGTTGGTTGGCTGCGTCCTGCCATGATGCCGAGGAACTGGCGCTGGCTGAGCAGATGGGGGTGGATTTTGTCACCCTGTCGCCGGTGCAACCGACCCAGACTCACCCGGATGCGCAGCCCCTGGGCTGGGAACAGGCCGAGCAGTTGATGACCGGTTTCAACAAGCCGGTGTACCTGTTGGGCGGGGTAGGGCCTGCCGAGTTGTCGCGTGCCTGGGAAACCGGGGCGCAAGGTGTGGCCGGTATTCGGGCGTTCTGGCCGAGCTGATGGCTTCCACAGCGAGGTAGTGTGGGCACAAGCCCCTGTAGGAGCAAGGCTTGCCTGCGAGGGCGGCAGTGTGGCCACTATAAAGCTTCGCGGGCAAGCCCGGCTCCTACAGGAGAAGCAGGCAGACGGAGGTCAGTGGGAGACCGGCTTTTTGGCCGCTTCCCACAATATCTCGGCAATCTTCTCGCGCCGTGCAATCAGCCTGGCCGTCACGAAAAACAGATCCGACAGTCGATTGATATAGGCCAGTCCCACGCTACCCAACGGTTCCACGGCATTGAGTTGCTGGCAGCGGCGTTCGGCGCTGCGTGCCGTGCTGCGGCAGATATGGGCCTGGGCTATCAGCATCGAACCACCCGGCAGGATGAAATTTTCCAAGGGGCCGAGTTCTTCGTTCCAGCGGTCGATAGCCGTTTCCAATCGTTCGATTTCGCTTTTATCCAGCGCCTGGTACTCCGGCATGGCCAACTCGCCACCGAGGTCGAACAAGCGGTGTTGGCAAGGTGAAAGCACCTCGATCACTTCTTCCAGTTCCGGATGGATCACCACCAGTTCCGCGAGTCCCGCCAGGAGCAGGCCCAACTGGCTGTTGAGGCTGTCGACCTCGCCGATGGCTTCGATCCGTGGGTGGTCCTTGGGCACGCGACGACCGTCGCCCAGCCCGGTTTCACCGGTGTCACCGGTCCTTGTGTAAATCTTCGACAGGCGAAAACCCATGGTTACGGCTCCATTTTATTGAGTTCGGGAAGCTGGGCCTGGTTGCTGGCCAACGGCAGGCGCAGGGTAAAGCAAGTACCCTGGCCGAGAGTCGACTGCACTTCCATCTGGCCCTTGTGGTTGTTGGTGATGATGAAATAGGACACCGACAGCCCCAGTCCTGTGCCCTGGCCAATCTCCTTGGTGGTGAAGAACGGTTCGAAGGTGCGCTTGCGGATACTTTCGGACATGCCGATGCCATTGTCCTCGACCTGGATTTCCGCCCATGGCGGGTTCAGCCGGGTACGCAAGGTGATGCGCCCGGGTTCACGGTCGTCGTTACGCTGGTGGATGGCCTGGGCGGCGTTCTTCAGCAGGTTCAGCAAGACCTGCTCCAGCTCGTTGGCGGTGCCGGGAACCGGACCGAGCAACGGATCGAACTGGCGAATGATGGCCTGGCCCTTGAAGTCGAAGCCGATGGCCAGGTCGAAGTCGTTGCCGGCGATCTCCACGGCCTGGTCGATCAGGGCCGGCAGGTCGCAGGGGGCCATTTCCCGTTTGCTGCGCCGGCTGAAACTGAGCATGTGGGTGACGATCTTCGCTGCCCGGGCGCCGGCCTGCTGGATGCCATCGAGCAACTGCGGTACTTCGCGGCTCTTGAGGTACTGGTTGACGGTGTTGAGGTCGATGCCGGCCTGTTCGGCGTATTCGAGGTTCTTTGGCAACTCCGAGGACAACCGGCGGCGGATGTTCTGTACGTTGTGCAGGATCGCGCCCAGCGGGTTGTTGATTTCGTGGGCCATGCCGGCGGCCAGCCCACCCACCGAGAGCATCTTTTCCGACTGCACCATCATCTCTTCCAGGGACAGGCGTTGGGTGATGTCGTCGATCCGGATCACCACGCCGCGCCCGGCGCCGCCCATCAGCGGGTAGAAAGTCAGCGCGTAGTGACGGGCTTCATCGTCCTTGACCCAGGTGACGCGCTCGATCTTCGCCACACTGTGTTGTTCGACAGTGTCCTTGAGCTGCGGCAGGAAGGGTTTGAGCGGTTCGAAGGCGAGGAATATCGGTTGGTTCAGTGCCTCGTCCAGGCGGGTCCCGGAAAGAGCGCTGGCCTCCTGGTTCCACTGGGTAACGTACAACTGCTCGTCGAGGGCGATCAGCGCCGACGGCATGGAGTCGATGATGCTGTTGAGGTAGTTCTGGAAACCGGTGAGTTTTTTCTCGATCTTGCTGCGCACCTGAACTTCCAGTTCGAGCTTGCGGTTGGTATGCCGGGTCTCCTCGGCCAGCCCCTGGGCCTGGTCATAAGCCGCCTGAGATTCGTCGCGCGCGCGCTTGAGCTGTTGTTCGCGGGCTTCGATGCGCGAGAGCATGGTGTTGAAGGCTTCAGCCAGGCTACCGATCTCGTCGTGATTGCCTCGGGAAGCGCGCAGCGAATAGTTTTCCTCGCGGGTGACCTGGCGCGACAGCTCCTCGAGCTCATGGATGGGCCGGGTGATCAGTCGCTTGATCTGCCGGGCGATGATCAGCCACAGCAGGATGCTGAAGATCAGGATGCCCAGGCTGGCGGTAAAGGTTCCGGTGTAGAACGCCACCGGCAGTTCACTGCTGGCTACCAGCAGCAAGTGCCCGGGCGCTTGTCCGGGATGCGGCATGTCGATGACCTGGTTGCTGCGAAATTCGGTCAGCCGCCAGGCCTCGATGTGCCGGTAGCGTTCCGGCAGTTTCAGGCGGTCGCTGTGCTGCAGCTGGGCCAGCCGTTCGCCTCTACCGTCATAGATGGCAGCGGCCCGCAGGGGCGAATAGGTGTTGAGTTCCTTGAGCAGGTTTTCGGCGTTTTCCGGTGATTCCAGGGCCTGGCTGGCCAGGTTTGGATTCGACACCAGGCGACCGATGGTCTGCAGGGCCTGCGGTGCCATGCTTTCCTGGGAGATCCAGTAGGCCGCACTGATAAAGGTCAGGTTGGCTACCAGCATCACGGTAACCAGCAGGACCAGCAGCGCTGCGAGGAGTTTCTGACCGACCGGGAGATTTTCTAGGCGCTGGCGCAGGGGCATCACGGGTCCTGTCTGGCTGGGTAGGAAGAGCGGCGGATCGCGATCGGCCACCGTCGTGACTGAGTGTATCAAACCGTCGATTTATACCGCGGGCTTTTGCCAAGGAGTGCCAGTTGAGCGGGTAAGGTGAGTTGCGTTCGACAGACCGCACCGGCAGGTGCAGCCAGGGAGATCATCGATCTATCAGTCTCGATCTAATCAGTCGCTTGGCAAACCGAGGGTCGCGAGGTGCGTGACCAGTCGTTCGCGCAATTGCTCGAGATGCGGCAGGTTCAACTGATGACGGGTCGCCGCTGCGCAGGCGTAGCCCAACAGGTAGCTGATTTCGGTACGCCGGCCTTGGGCGACGTCCTGATACATGGAGGAGTAGTTCGCAGCCGTGGCCTGTATCACCCGTTGCACTTCGCTGTGCAGATCCTCGGCGGCCGCGGGCTGGCCACAGCATTCCAGCAGCTGCGTCAATTCGGCGCACAGGGTGGCGACTTCGCTGTGGTGCTCGGTCAAGCCACCGTTACGGCAGCCATACAGGACCGTGAGTGGATTGATGGCACAGTTCAACGCCAGTTTGCGCCACAAGCGTGTCAGGATCTGGGTGTTCCATTCGTGGGGAATGCCCGCGCGGGTCAGATCTTCCAGCCAGGCGGGTGGCTGGGGACGAACGATATCACCCAGCCAGGTAAATCCGTGCCCGGCGAACACCACGCGCCAGTCGTCCTGGCGAAACGCACCTTCGGTACTGGAGGCGAAGATGCAGCGCTTTCCAGGAGCCAATGCCGCGACGGCGTCCTGGCTGCCCAGACCGTTCTGCAGCAGGATCAGTTGCGCGTCATCGCTCAGCCGTGGCAGCAGTCGGGCTACAGCGGCCTGCGCATCATAGGCCTTGCAAGCGACCAGCAGGCGGTTGATGGGCTCGTGGGCATCGAAGGTCTGCGCGGGGATGGCGAAGCGCTGTTCCTGATCCTGCTCGACCAGGGTCAGCCCACCGCCGGCTTCGTAGGCTGCCAGCCGGGCCGAGTCCCGCAGGATCAACCTGACGGGTAGCCCGGCCCGTGCCAGGCGCGTAGCCCACAGGCTACCCAGGCTACCGGCGCCGAGGACATGCCAGGTGCTGCTCATCAGCTACGGGCCGGCAGGCGCTTGGCGCTGACTACGCCATCGGAGTAGGACTGGGCCAGCAGTTGAGCGGCTTCATCGAACAGGGTCTGCTGGTCCAGTGGCAGGCATTTACTGTCCAGTCCCACCAGGCTGATGCCGGCCTTCAGTTCGATGGGCCCGGCATTGGTCATGAAGGGTTTTAGGTTCAAGCCTTCATACAGGCGCTTGAAGCTGCTGGGGGCGCAATCCCGCAGGTCGGGGGGCATGGTCATCAGCACGAAATGCTGGTCGTCCAGGCGTGCCAACACATCCAGTGGCCGTACCAGTTGCTGCAGGCGACGGGCGACGCCTTGCAGCAGTTCGTCGTAGAAGTCGTTGCCGTATTCGCGCTGCAACTCGTTTGCCTGTTGTACCCCGATCAACAGGTAGCAGATGGCGCCACCACGTGCCTGGACCTGGCGCAGGCTGTCGGTCAGTTTCTGGCGCAGGTAGCGGGAGTTGCCCAGGCCGGTCAAGGAGTCGACGAGGTTGCGCTGTTCGAGGCTGGCGATGTTCTGGCGCAGCAGGCGGTTTTCCTGGCGCATCCGCTGCTGCGTGCGGGATTGACGGTCGGCGGCCAGCACCCGGGTCAACAGCAGGCGTTCGAGATCTTCGGGAGCGATCAGGTCGTCGATATCATTGTGCGAAGCATCGTCGAGCAGGCTAAGCGGCGGTTCCGCACTGATCAGCAACATATAGGTGTAGTGATCGTTCATCTCGTCGCGTTGTCTGACCTTTTCCGCCAGCTTCAGTCCGGCCTCTCCTGCGCAAACCACCACACTGGCGGCCCGCTGGTCGATTTGCTCGAGTGCCAGGACGGCATCGTTGGCCTGGCGTATGTCCTGATATCCCGCGCGCTGGAGGCTGCTGCCAAAGGCGCTGCTCACCAGATGGCCATCACTCACCAGCAAAATGCTCAGATCCGGGTTAGGCATGGGGGGCTCGTCAGTGAATGAGTGGTAAGAACCGTTATAATGCTGGCGGATTTTAACCGTCAAACCAGGCGCGCTCCATCGGTATCGGGGGCGCCAAGATTAAATTTGGAGAAATCACATGCCGTCGTTCGACGTGGTATCCGAGCTGGACAAACATGAAGTCACCAACGCCGTCGAGAACGCCGTCAAGGAGCTGGACCGTCGTTATGACCTGAAGGGCAAGGGTTCCTTCGAGTTCAAGGACCTGACCGTCAACATGACCGCCGAGGCCGAGTTCCAGCTGGAAGCGATGCTGGAGATCCTGCGTATGGCCCTGGTCAAGCGCAAGATCGACGCGAAATGCCTTGAGGTCAAGGATGCCTATGCTTCCGGCAAGCTGATGAAGCAGGAAGCGACCTTCAAGGAAGGGATCGACAAGGAAATGGCGAAGAAGATCGTTGCGCATATCAAGGAGGCCAAACTGAAAGTGCAGGCGGCCATCCAGGGTGAGCAGGTCCGTGTCACGGGCAAGAAGCGTGACGATCTGCAGGAGGCAATTGCCAACCTGCGGGCCAAGGAGTTCGACATGCCGCTGCAATTCAACAACTTCCGCGACTGATCCGGTCCGCCAGGGAACCTCTGGAAGTTATCGGCGTCGGAGGGCCCAGGCGCGGCAGAAACGATTGAACTCACGGGCAATGATCGTTTCGCCGGGCAATCGCACGATAACAGGAGAGAACAATGGACCTGAACGCAGAAATGGATCATCTCATCAAGGCCTCCCAGGCCTGGATTCCGATGATCATGGAATACGGCAGCCGGGTACTGCTGGCGGTCGTCACCCTGGCCGTCGGCTGGTGGCTGATCAACAAGCTGACCGGTAAGCTGGGCAAGTTGCTGGCCTTGCGCAATGCGGATCTGGCGTTGCAGGGTTTTATCAGCAGCCTTTTGAACATTGCCCTCAAGGTGATGCTGAGCATCAGCGTCGCGTCGATGATCGGTGTGGCGACCACGTCTTTCGTCGCCGCCATCGGTGCCGCGGGTCTGGCCATCGGCCTGGCGTTGCAGGGCAGCCTGGCGAACTTCGCCGGTGGCGTGTTGATCCTGATGTTCCGGCCGTTCCGCATCGGTGACACGATCACCGCACAAGGCGTTACCGGTACGGTCGACAGCATCCAGATCTTTCACACCATCCTGCGGACCGGCGACAACCAGACGGTGATCATGCCCAACGGCAACCTGTCGAACGGGATCATCACCAACATCAACCGCCAGGCAACGCGTAAATTGGTGTTCGATGTAGGGGTGGACTACGAGGCTGATCTGCAGAAGGCTCGCGAGGTGCTGCTGGAGCTGGCCAAGGATGAGCGGGTGCTCGCCGATCCGGCACCGGCTGCCGTGGTTTCGGCACTGGGCGACAGTTCGATCACGGTTTCCCTGCGGGTGTGGGTGAAGACTGCCGATTACTGGGACCTGATGTTCAAGTTCAATGAGCATGCCCGGGATCGTCTCAAGGAGGCTGGAATCGATATTCCGTTTCCACAGCGGGTGATCCGGGTAATGCAGGAGACACCGACGAAGTAAGTCGATCGATATCTGTCCAAACAGTCAGATATCAATAAGAGGGGCCTGAGAGGGTCCCTTTTTTATTGTCAGTATTTTAATCATGTCAGGAGCGGTAGTAGTTGGCGCTGATTTGTATCAGTTGCATGACAATAGTGGAATTGCCTTTGGATTCAATGGACTATTTTGTTAGCTGGCTACTAAGTAGCTGGCGATGGTTTTTTTGCTTTAACGCAATAAAAAAGGCCCATCCGAGGATGGGCCTTTCTTCAAACGAGTATCGCTAATTACTTCTTCGCGATAGCCATCAGGTCGAGTGGGTACTCGGTGATCAGGCGGAACTCGTTGATGTTACCTTCGCCTTCGTCACCGTTAGCACGGTGCCATGCTTGACGAGCACGGAAGGACAGGTCCTTCAGAGGACCAGCTTGAACAACGTACTTGGCTTCAAGGTTGGTCTCGAAGTGACGACCATCTTTGCCGTACATGCCAGCGTAGGAGCCATTAGGATCGGCGTGGGTGCCGTCGATGCCCGAGCCATGGATGTTACGAGCCATGAAGCTCAGACCTGGGATACCGTATTCGGCCATTTTCAGGTCGTAACGTACTTGCCAGGATTTCTCGCCAGGACCGTTGAAGTCGGAGTATTGGATCGAGTTGGCGAGCAGGATGGAGTCGCCGCCACGGTCGACGCGATTGCCGACGCCGACGTAGTCGAACGGCGTGTCGCCATGCACTTTCTGGTAGGCCAGAGTAATGGTGTGGGCGTTCAGGAAGGAGTAGGCGGTCGCGAACGAGTAGGTGGTGTTGGCGATGTCGCCAGCCAGCGCAGAGCCGGTATCGGTTGTGCGGTAGATGTTGAAATCGAAGTTCAGGGATTGCTTGTCAGCCATCGCCAGGGTGTAGTTTGCGTTGGCGTAGTACTGATTCCACAGATCCTCGAATTTGGCACCGTAGAGCGAAACTGTCAGGTCTGGGTTGATGGAGTACCTACCACCCAGGTAGTCGGCGCTCTTGACATCAAGGTTTGCACCTGCGTTTGCCTTACCAAGGCCGAGCTTGCTGGCATAGGCGGCGCGCAGTTGCTGATCCATTGCCGTTTGGTCCTGGCTACTGCCAGCGTAGAAGTGACCTGCTTCAAGATCCAGGTCTTTGATTTCGCTGCTTTGCAGTTGGAAACCACGAGCGGTCTGTTGGAACAGGCGGCTACCGCCCACTGCAAATACAGGAGAAGTGCTAGGGGTCTGGTCGCCGAACTTCAGCTCGGTTTTGGAAATGCGGACAGCAACTGCAGCGCCTGCTTTACCAAAACTGTTGTTGTTGTCGCCGTTGGCTTTGCGGCTCAGGTTCTGAGAGCCTGCCTGGTCGTCGGTACCGTCAAGCTTAAAGCCGGCATCGCCGAAACCTTCGACCTTCACACCAACCTGACCTTGGGTGTAGCCCGAGCTGAACTTGCCAAGAACACCTTGGGTCCAGTCGATCGAGTCGTTGTTACCTGCACCTTTCTTGTCACGGTTGAAGTAGTAGTTCTTCAGAACCACACCTGCCGAAGCGCCTTCAACGAAACCCTTGGCATCAGCCTGGTCGGTAACGAAAGGTTCGGCCATTGCCAATTGAGTGCCTGCTGCCGAAACGGCCAGGGCGATCATGCTCCACTTCATCACGCGCATCGTGATTTGCTCCTTTGGTTTTTAGGAAGAGTACTGCCGTCCCACCTGTATTTTTATCTGGGCGGCTCTTTCTTTTTGTGTCGGCGCAAACTTATATCACGCTGACAAACTTGGCGATACTTGCTCACCTATCCTTGCGGCTTCTTTACGAGCGTGTCGCAAAAAGCTCGCTCCATGTCGCAAATACACAGCTTTTTTTATTGGCTGTACAACTTCGGCATCGGGGTGAAACGCCTGAGCATAGATAAGAAAACCCCATATTCAAGCACCGACCTGCTCATTGCTGCACTGTATTGCGTTGTTACCGTGTCGCGGAGCTTCAGCGTCCGATCAGGCCCTCTGTGGCGACTGTCCGTGAAGCAATGCAACAAGCATGCACAAAATGGGAAAATAGGCAGAAAATATTTCCGTGACTGCCTGGTCACGCTGAAACCCTTATAAAATCTGGGGTCGGCAGCTTCTCCCATGAGGGTTGACGTATTACTTTTCTTTGTGCTGCTAATCCCTTGATTACCTGAAAAAAGCCAAAAACGTTACCGGTTCACACCGTTTTCTGGGTAGCCGGTGGATAAAAGGTGCACCAAGAGTAGTCGCTCTGGGCGGTTTTGGTGCAAAACTGTCGGCTCGCTGTTGCGGCTCATACACTTGCCCTGAAAAACGTGCTTTCTGGTGACTGGCCTTACGAGGGCGGCATTGCCCATCAGGCAAGGTTTTCAGGAAAAGATGACGTTTTGATGATCCACAGGTGTTTTTTCCCATCGCCGAGTGAGAACGGTGCAGATCACGTCCGTAATGGTGCAAGGCGGGGCTGGGGGCTTTCGTCCGGACCAGGGGGCGCAGGTTTGGCGTGTTCATTTGCTGCTGTCTGCCGGTGTGCAGTGAACTGGAGGGCGAAGGCGGGTATCCTCCTGGTCTGTTCCGGGTGTGTGGGTTTTCGAACTGCCGGCCCGGACGAGAAAATCAGTCAAGCAGGAGTGTGTACGGTGTTCGTTCTCGATTCGCGTCTTCAACAAGACACTTTGCCGATGGGCGACTTTCCGTTGTGTCGCCTGCTGTTATCCAACGATTCGAACTACCCCTGGTTCATCCTGGTGCCACGGCGCGCCGGTATCAGCGAGGTCTTCGAACTGGATGCAGCGGATCAGGCGCAGTTGTGGCATGAGACCAGTAGCCTGGCCCACGCCCTCAAGCAGGCTTTCAAGGCGGACAAGATGAATGTCGCGACCTTGGGGAATGTGGTTGCCCAACTGCACATGCATGTGATTGCCCGTCATCAGGGCGATGCGGCCTGGCCTGCTCCTGTCTGGGGCAGGCATCCGGCCAAGCCTTATGGCGAGGCTGAGGTCGCCGTGATCCGTGCACAGTTGGGCGCGGTGTTGGCCGAAGGTTTTTCCTATGTGCAGGCCCAGTCATGAATCTTGAAGATCGTGTGACCGAGCTGGAAACCCGCCTGGCGTTTCAGGATGACACTATCCAGTCGTTGAACGACGTGCTGGTCGGGCAGCAACGGGTAGTGGAGCGTCTGCAATTGCAGATGGCCGCCTTGCTCAAACGTCATGAGGAAATGATGGGGCAATTCGGCATCGCCGAGGATGAAGCGCCGCCGCCGCACTACTGACACGGCGGACTGCTGCTGTGCAGGCATGAAAAAACCGCGAGCCGTATGACGGCATCGCGGTTTTTTTCGAGCGGGCAAAAATTGTCAGCGACGTGGCGATGCAGCAACCACGTCTTCGGCCTGCAGGCCCTTGTCCCGGTTCATCACCGAAAACTCCACACGCTGGCCTTCGACCAGTACGCGGTGGCCCTCGCCACGAATGGCGCGAAAGTGCACGAAAATATCATCGCCAGAATCGCGCGAGATAAAACCGAAGCCCTTGGAGGTGTTGAACCACTTCACGGTGCCGGTATCGCGGTTGCTCATGTCGTAGTTGTGCACAGCACTGGATGGCGAGGATTTATAGAAGCTGACCGCCAGATGCACAAGCACGGCGATCACCGCGGCTGCCAGGCTCAGCAGGACGGCAGGCTGGCCGGCGATCATTGACAGGGGGGCAAGCAGCACCAGGATCTGTAGAGCGACCGCGACGATCAGCAGGGCACTGACCAGGTTTTGCAGTTGGTGGCGAGGACCTTTGTTCCAGTAGGGAATCACTGGCGCGAGGATCAGGTTGAGCAAGCCGAAGAATGCCAGGTAAAGCGCATCGGGTTGTTGCAGGTAAGGCAGTGCTTCGGATCGCAGGCTAGGTATAAAGGAGAGCAGCAGGGCGACAGCGCCCGTTAGCAGATGGACGATTTTCAACATTTTGATTGACTCACTCAAGATTGATAGCAAGGAAGAGCTGGCAACCCACGGTTCGCTTCTGAGAAAAAAGTGAGGCGTTGGGCACGTGTGTCTACCAGCCTATGCGCCGCGCCAATATTCGTCGCGACGACACGCCCTCTATTTAACAGCAAAGCCGGGACCTTCTCAAATCAACGGCTTGAGCGGTATCGGCGGGTTTCGGCGAGGGCTCTGGGACGGGGTGCCCGATGCTGCATGTGGCGACGAGTCTTGCTAGAGTGGTCCTACACCTTCCGGGTGCGACTTCAATCATGTCAAGGGGATGTATATGGCTATTGATATCGGTATCAGCGAAGCAGACCGCAAGTCCATCGTCGAAGGACTTTCCCGTCTGTTGTCGGATACCTATGTGCTTTACCTGAAGACCCACAACTTCCACTGGAACGTCAGTGGCCCGATGTTTCGGACGCTGCACTTGATGTTTGAAGAGCAGTACAACGAGCTGGCGCTGGCCGTGGACCTGATTGCCGAACGCATCAGGGCACTTGGCTTTCCGGCTCCGGGTACCTATTCGACCTATGCCCGTCTGTCTTCCATCAAGGAAGAAGAGGGTGTGCCGAGTGCCGAGGAAATGATCCGGCAACTGGTGCAGGGACAGGAGGCGGTCACGCGTACCGCGCGTGGAATATTTCCGTTGCTGGACAAGGTCAGTGATGAGCCGACCGCCGACCTGCTGACCCAGCGCATGCAGGTTCATGAAAAAACTGCCTGGATGCTGCGGGCCTTGCTGGAAGAGTGATGGAGCGCGTACGGGTGAGCCGCAGGCTCATTCGTGCGATTCCCCGTGCTGCGTGCTCGTGACACGCGGCAGTAGTGGTTCTTGCTACGTTGCGCCGACGTTCCGCGTTTTCTCGTCGCTTCATCCTACGCAGGCCATGGTCCGGTCTGCTGGATAAGGAATTTTGCTTACGGTTTTATGTAAGCGAGATTTTCCAAGAGCGCCTTATTCAAGGGCGTACAGCGACGGAGTGCGAGGAAGATGGTGCAGTTGAATCAATGTTTGGGCGAGTCCGGTCTATTTCGCAAGGCCAGGACCGAGCCGATGTTGCTGGAGTTTGATATCGGCTTGGCCAAGCCGGTTTCGCGGTCTGTTCGTCTGAACGGATTTGCAACCTGCTTGCGCCTTGAAGAGGTGTACTGGAAAGTGTTGGCCGATATGGCCGGTATCAACCAGTGCACCGTCAATGCGTTGTTGTCCAATGTCGATATGGAGGTGCATCTGCGTTACGGAGGGGTGAAGAACTTCAGTGGTCTCATTCGTGTCGTCTGCATGGTGCATCTTCTGACGTTGGGTGGTTTGCGGCATTCGACCTGAATGCGCGCTGCGCGGGCCGCCAGTCGCGGGTCGTTGCGGGCCAGGCGACTGAAGGGAGCGCGATGACCGGTCTACGGCTGCAAAGCCTCGATTTAACAGATATAATCCCGCTCTTTGCTGCATGGCCCGACTCTGGGCTCGGGCAGCAGTGATGTCGTTATCTGATTGTCGAGACGCCCCATGCCCATGTACGACTACCAATGCGCTTCCTGCGGTCATCAATTGGAAGCCATTCAGAAAATCAGCGCCGCCCCTCTGGTCGATTGTCCTGCCTGCCAGGCGCCAGAGCTGAAAAAGATGCTGTCGATGCCAGGCTTCCGCCTCAGCGGTACCGGCTGGTACGAAACCGATTTCAAGACCGGCGCCAAGAAAAACCTGGCCGGTGGCGACAAAGCCGACTGAAAATGAGCGACACGAGCGGGCTCCTGCACGCCAAAGGCACTGCGGTGTGCTAGACCTCCACCGAATTCGAATTACGAGAAGTGAAACCACGACCATGATGCGCAGCCATTATTGCGGCCAACTGAACGAGAGCCTGGAAGGCCAGGAAGTCACCCTTTGCGGATGGGTCCACCGTCGTCGCGACCATGGCGGGGTGATTTTCCTCGATATCCGTGATCGCGAAGGCCTGGCCCAGGTGGTTTTCGACCCGGATCGCGCCGACACCTTCGCTGCTGCCGATCGTGTGCGCAGCGAGTACGTGGTGAAGATCACCGGTAAGGTACGCCTGCGTCCGGCCGGTGCCGGCAATGCCAACATGGCATCCGGCGCCATCGAAGTGCTCGGTTATGAGCTGGAAGTGCTGAACGAAGCGGAAACCCCGCCGTTCCCGCTCAACGAATACTCCGACGTCGGCGAGGAAACCCGCCTGCGCTATCGTTTCATCGATCTGCGCCGCCCGGAAATGGCCGAGAAGCTGCGCCTGCGCTCGCGCATGACCACCAGCATTCGTCGCTATCTGGACGAGAACGGCTTCCTCGATGTCGAGACGCCGATCCTGACCCGTGCGACCCCGGAAGGCGCCCGCGATTACCTGGTGCCGAGCCGCACCCACGCCGGCAGCTTCTTCGCCCTGCCGCAATCGCCGCAACTGTTCAAGCAACTGCTGATGGTGGCCGGTTTCGACCGTTACTACCAGATCGCCAAGTGCTTCCGCGACGAAGACCTGCGTGCCGACCGCCAGCCTGAGTTCACCCAGATCGACATCGAGACCAGCTTCCTCGATGAAAAAGACATCATGGGCCTGACCGAAGGCATGATCCGCAACCTGTTCAAGGAAGTGCTGGATCTGGAATTCGGCGAATTCCCGCACATGACCTTCGAAGAGGCGATGCGTCGCTACGGTTCGGACAAACCTGACCTGCGTATCCCGCTGGAACTGGTTGACGTTGCCGACCAACTCAAGGAAGTCGAATTCAAGGTGTTCAGCGGCCCGGCCAACGACCCGAAATGCCGTATCGCCGCATTGCGCGTTCCTGGCGGGGCGAGCATGCCGCGCAAGCAGATCGACGACTACACCAAGTTCGTCGGCATCTACGGTGCCAAGGGCCTGGCGTACATCAAGGTCAACGAGCGCGCGGCCGGTGTTGACGGTCTGCAATCGCCGATCGTCAAGAATATCCCTGAAGCCAACCTGAACGTGATCCTCGATCGCGTCGGTGCGGTCGATGGCGACATCGTGTTCTTTGGTGCCGACAAGGCCAAGATCGTCAGCGAAGCTCTGGGTGCGCTGCGCATCAAGCTCGGTCACGACCTGAACCTGCTGACCTGCGAGTGGGCGCCTATGTGGGTCGTCGACTTCCCGATGTTCGAAGAGAACGACGACGGCAGCTTCAGCGCGCTGCACCACCCGTTCACCGCACCCAAGTGCACGCCTGAAGAGCTGGAGGCCAACCCGGCCACTGCCCTGTCGCGTGCCTACGACATGGTGCTGAACGGCACCGAGCTGGGTGGTGGTTCGATCCGTATCCACCGCAAGGAAATGCAACAGGCTGTGTTCCGTCTGCTGGGCATCAACGAGGCGGAACAGGAAGAGAAGTTCGGCTTCCTGCTTGACGCCCTGAAGTACGGTGCTCCACCCCATGGTGGCCTGGCCTTCGGTCTGGATCGCCTGGTGATGCTGATGACCGGCGCCCAGTCGATCCGTGAAGTGATCGCCTTCCCGAAAACCCAGAGTGCGGCCTGTGTCATGACCCAGGCGCCAGGTCTGGTGGACGCCAAGGCACTGCGCGAATTGCATATCCGTCTGCGCGAAACACCCAAAGCCGAGTAACTCGGTTCTGGTGGGCGCATCCTCGGATGCGCCCTTTCTTTTATACGGTTCGAAATTTCTGTTTGCCGGTCGGCGCCGACGGCGCGGCGGGCAATGTTTTACGGCAATATTTCAAAGAGCATCGGAGCGAGTTATGGCGGGTCATTCCAAGTGGGCGAACATCAAGCACCGCAAAGAACGTCAGGATGCCAAGAAGGGCAAGATCTTCACCAAGTGGATTCGTGAACTGACCGTCGCCGCCCGCCAGGGTGGTGGAGATCCGGGTTCCAACCCGCGCCTGCGTCTGGCATTGGACAAGGCCCTGGGGGCCAACATGAGCCGCGATATCATTGATCGCGCGGTGGCCCGGGGTGCCGGCAACGCCGACACCGACGATATGGTCGAACTGAGCTACGAGGGCTACGGTCCGGGCGGCGTCGCCGTGATGGTCGAGTGCATGACCGACAACCGCAACCGTACCGCTGCTGCTGTGCGTCATGCCTTCAGCAAGTGTGGCGGCAACCTCGGTACCGATGGTTCGGTGGCCTATCTCTTCGAGCGCAAGGGGCAGATTTCCTTTGCGCCAGGCATCGATGAGGATTTACTCATGGAAGCGGCGATGGAAGCCGATGCCGACGACGTGGTGACCAACGAAGACGGCTCCATCGATGTCTTCACCTCGTTCGCCGGTTTCTATGCCGTGCGTAACGCCCTGGAAGCCTCAGGCTTCAAGGCCGGTGATGCGGAAATCGTCATGCTGCCGACCACCAGTGCCGAACTCGATCTCGATGGGGCGGAAAAAGTCCTGAAACTGATCGATATGCTCGAAGACCTGGACGATGTACAAAACGTCTATTCCAACGCCGATATCCCTCAGGCAGTGCTGGAACAGCTCGGCTGAGCGACGCAAGCCCCTGGGCTACAGGGGCTTCACTCGCGCTGATGGCGGGTTGAGCTAATATCCTCCTGGCAGCACTCTATCGACCTGCATGCATATACAGTGGATACTGCGCGCCATTGGCAGGCTTTCTCCGATCAAACCGCAGGCGTTATGACTCTTATTCTTGGTATCGACCCAGGTTCGCGGATCACCGGTTACGGCGTGGTGCGTGATACCGGGCGTGGTTGCGTCTATGTGGCATCGGGCTGTATCCGGACCGGCAGTGGCGAGCTGCATGAGCGTTTGCAGGTGGTCTACCGCAGTGTGCGTGAGGTGATTCAGACCTACGGCCCGGTGACGATGGGGATCGAAAAGGTGTTCATGGCGAAGAACGCCGATTCGGCGCTCAAGCTCGGTCAGGCCCGGGGCGCGGCGATTGTCGCCGGTGCCGAGGAAAACCTGGAAATCGCCGAATACACCGCGACGCAGGTCAAGCAAGCGGTTGCCGGTACCGGCGGGGCGAACAAGGAGCAGGTGATGATGATGGTGATGCATCTGCTCAAATTGACCGCCAAGCCCCAGGTCGATGCCTCCGATGCCCTGGCGATTGCCCTGTGTCATGCTCACACGCGCTCCAGCCTTTTGCCCCACGGATTGGGGGCGGCAAGGACGCGTGGCGGCCGCTTGCGCCTCTGATAGCATCATCAGCTTAAACAATTTTGCTTGCCGATAGAGCCTCTTGCCGGATGATGGCGGGTCTATCGTTCTGTTCATCAGCCATCGGCCTGGCCGAAAATAAGGACCTGATACGTGATTGGACGCTTGCGCGGCACTCTGGCTGAAAAACAGCCGCCGCACCTTATCCTTGATGTGAATGGCCTGGGTTACGAGGTGGAGGTCCCCATGACCACTCTCTACCGTCTGCCGTCGGTCGGTGAACCGCTGACGCTGCACACACATTTGGTCGTGCGCGAGGATGCCCAGTTACTCTATGGGTTTGTCGGTCGGCGTGAGCGTGACTTCTTCCGCGAGCTGATCCGGCTCAATGGCGTTGGGCCCAAGCTGGCGCTGGCGTTGATGTCCAGCCTGGAAGTCGATGAACTGGTGCGTTGCGTGTCGGCCCAGGATACCTCGGCGCTGGTAAAGGTTCCGGGCGTGGGCAAGAAGACCGCCGAGCGTCTGCTGGTCGAACTCAAGGACCGTTTCAAGGCCTGGGAAACTGTGCCGAGCATGTTCGCGCTGGTGCCGAACCAGCCCGACGGGGTCGCGCCAGTGCTGGTTGCCAGTGCCGAGACCGATGCGGTCAGTGCGCTGATTTCCCTGGGTTACAAGCCGCAGGAAGCGAGCAAGGCGGTTTCGGCCATCAAGGAAAAAGGCTTGAGCAGCGAAGAGATGATTCGTCGTGCCCTGAGGGGAATGATTTAAGTGATTGAAGCCGATCGTTTGATAACCGCTTCCAGCGGACGCGACCGTGAGGAGGTTCAGGACCGGGCGATTCGTCCGCTGAGCCTGGCCGAGTACATCGGCCAGCCCTCGGTCAGGGAGCAGATGGAGCTGTTCATCCAGGCCGCGCGGGGGCGTAGCGAGTCCCTGGACCATACGCTGATCTTCGGCCCACCCGGGCTGGGCAAGACGACTCTGGCCAACATCATCGCCCAGGAAATGGGCGTGTCGATCAAGAGCACCTCCGGCCCGGTGCTGGAACGGGCGGGTGACCTGGCAGCGTTGCTGACCAACCTCGAACCCCATGACGTGCTGTTCATCGACGAAATTCATCGTCTGTCGCCCGTCGTCGAGGAAGTCCTGTATCCGGCCATGGAAGACTTCCAGCTCGACATCATGATCGGTGAAGGTCCTGCGGCGCGCTCGATCAAGCTGGATCTGCCGCCGTTCACCCTGGTGGGCGCGACCACCCGAGCAGGCATGTTGACCAACCCGTTGCGTGACCGCTTCGGTATCGTCCAGCGTCTTGAGTTCTATAACACGGCTGACCTGGCGACGATCGTCAGTCGTTCGGCGGGCATTCTCGGCCTGCCGCTGGATGCCGACGGTGCCTTCGAGATTGCCCGGCGTGCGCGCGGTACCCCGCGAATCGCCAACCGCCTGTTGCGGCGTGTGCGCGATTTTGCCGAGGTACGGGCCAAGGGGCATATCACCAAGGCTGTGGCGGACCTGGCGTTGAACCTGCTGGATGTCGATGAGCACGGCTTCGATCACCAGGACCGGCGCCTGTTGCTGACCATGATCGAGAAGTTCGATGGTGGCCCGGTTGGGGTCGACAGCCTGGCCGCGGCGATTGGTGAGGAACGTCATACGATCGAGGATGTGCTGGAACCGTACCTGATTCAGCAGGGTTACATCATGCGTACACCGCGTGGCCGGGTCGTGACCCGGCATGCGTACCTGCATTTCGGTTTGAATGTGCCGTCACGATTGGGCGAGACGCCTGTTGCAGACGAGTTTCTCGATGGGTTGGACGGTTGAGTGGGCGGCGGCAAGTGATTTATTCGTGGTTCGTGCTGTCCTAGAGGCTGGCGCCACAATTCTTCATGTAAAAAGTCGCATAAGTATGAAAAACAGTTGCCTGGCCGGATTGGCAACCTGAGGAGTAAGCACTAGAGTATGCGCGCGCAAAACGGGGTTCAGTCGTTCGCACATCGCTGTCGCGTTTATTACGAGGACACCGATGCCGGCGGCATCGTGTATTACGTCAATTACCTAAAGTTCATGGAGCGGGCTCGTACCGAGCGGCTACGGGCGTTGGGCTTTGCCCAGTCCGAGTTGGTGGGGGAGAACCTGTTGTTCGTCGTGCATTCCAGCGAAGCGCGTTATCACGTGCCGGCGCGACTGGACGACGAACTGCTGGTCAGCGCGGATGTCATTGAGTTGAACCGTGCGAGTCTGCGCTTCAGGCAGCAGGTACGGCGCGCAACGGATTTAACGCTGCTCTGTGAAGGGCAGTTCCTGGTGGCCTGTGTGCGCGCCGACAGTTTGAAACCCCGGGCCATTCCAGAAGCCTTGCGATCGGCCTTTGCCGACGCAAGCGGCGCGGGTACTCACTTAGAGCAGGAGATAAAGCGTGGAAGCTAACGTCGTCGACCATTCCTCCATGTGGAGTTTGGTCAGCAATGCCAGCATCGTGGTGCAATTGGTCATGCTGATTCTGGTGGCTGCTTCAGTCACCTCGTGGATCATGATTTTTCAGCGCAGCAATCTGCTGCGAGCCGGTCGTCGTGCCCTGGAGAGCTTTGAAGAGCGCTTCTGGTCGGGGATCGACCTGTCCAAGCTGTACCGTCAGGCCGGCAGCAATCCGGACCCGGACTCGGGTGTCGAGCAGATCTTCCGTGCCGGCTTCAAGGAGTTTTCCCGTCTGCGCCAGCAACCGGGCGTTGATCCCGAGGCGGTCATGGAGGGGGTTTCCCGTGCAATGCGCGTGGCGATTTCCCGTGAAGAGGAAAAACTTGAGCAGAGCCTGCCGTTTCTTGCAACCGTCGGTTCCGTCAGCCCATACGTCGGTCTGTTCGGTACCGTGTGGGGGATCATGAACTCCTTCCGTGGTCTGGCCACGGCGCAGCAGGCGACCCTCGCCACCGTCGCTCCGGGTATCTCCGAAGCCCTGGTCGCCACGGCGATCGGTCTGTTCGCCGCGATCCCGGCGGTTGTTGCCTACAACCGCTTCGCGGCCCGCGGTGAAAACCTGATTGGTCGTTACTACACCTTCGCCGACGAGTTCCAGGCGATCCTGCACCGTAAAGTGCACACCAGCGAAGAGTGAGCAGGTAGACCCCCATGGCCCGAGTTCGCCACAAACGCAAGCCGGTCGCCGAGATGAACGTGGTGCCCTACATCGACGTGATGCTGGTACTGCTGGTTATCTTCATGGTGACCGCACCGATGCTCAACCAGGGTGTGAAGGTCGATCTGCCCAAGGTTTCCAGTGAAGCCTTGCCGCAGGACAACAACACCCAGGTCCTGACCATTTCGATCAAGGCTGACAAGACCTACTACTGGAACCTTGGCAGCGAAGTCGACACCGACAAGCAGCAGGACAAGGCGATGACCTTGCCGCAGATGACCGATGCCGTCACCAAGATCATTCGTGCTGGCAACGAAGCCGGCAAGCACACTCAGGTCTTCATTCGTGGCGACAAGAGTGTCGACTATGGCGCCGTCATGGGTGCCATGGGTGGTCTGCAGAAAGCCGGTGTCGGTAATGTCGGCTTGATTACCGAGGCGCCCTGATGCACCAACAGAGAGAGCCGTCCGCCTCGGAAAGCTACTTCTGGCCTACCGTCTGGGCGATTGGTCTGCACGTCCTGATTTTTGGCATGCTGTTCGTCAGTTTTGCCATGACTCCGGAATTGCCCCCGGCCAAGCCGATCGTTCAGGCGACCCTGTACCAGCTGAAATCGAAAAGTCAGGCAACCACCCAGACCAATCAGAAGATTGCGGGTGAGGCGAAGAAATCCGCCGCGCGTCAGACCGAAGTCGAGCAGATGGAACAGAAGAAGGTCGAGCAGGAAGAGATAAAAGCGGCGGAACAAAAGAAAGAAGATTCGGCTCAAAAGGCCGAAGAAGCGAAAAAGGCTGACGAAGCCAAGAAAGCGGACGAGGCGAAAAAGGCTGATGAAGCCAAGAAAGCCGATGACGCGAAGAAGGCTGCTGAAGCGAAGAAGGCCGAAGAGAAAAAATTGGCTGATATAGCCAAGAAGAAGTCCGAGGAAGAAGCCAGGGAAGCCGCTGAGGAAGAGGCCAAGAAAAAGGCCGCTGAAGAAGCGAAGAAAAAGATCGTCGAGGACGCGAAGAAGAAAGCAGCGGAAGACGCGAAGAAGAAAGCTGACGCTGAAGAGGCGAAGAAGAAGATCGCCGAAGACGCGAAGAAGAAAGCAGCAGCCGATGCGGCCAAGAAGAAGCAGGACGCCGCACGTAAATCGGCTGAAGAGAAGAAGGCGCAAGCCCTGGCCGACTTGCTTTCCGACACGCCGCAGCGCCAGCAGGCCCTGGCGGATGAGCAGGGTGATGAAACTGCGGGCAGTTTCGATGATCTGATTCGCGCACGAGCAGCGGAAGGCTGGGCTCGTCCACCTTCGGCGCGTAAAGGTATGACGGTGGTGCTGCAGATCGGCATGTTGCCGGACGGTACCGTGACTACGGTCTCGGTGGCCAAGTCCAGCGGCGACGGTCCGTTTGACGCATCGGCGGTAGCGGCGGTCAAGAATATTGGTCGTCTGACAGAAATGCAGGGAATGAAACCGAGCGACTTTGCTCCTTATCGTTCGTTCAAGATGACATTTACACCTGAGGATCTAGCCTTGTGAGAAACCTTCTTCGAGGAATGCTTGTCCTGATCTGCTGCCTGGCAGGGATGGCAGTGGCAGATGAAAAGAACATTCTGGTCACCAGCGGCAGCGATCGGGCTACCCCGATCGCCGTCGTACCGTTCGGTTGGCAGGGCGGCAGCGTCCTGCCCGACGACATGGCCCAGATCATTGGTGACGACCTGCGTAACTCCGGTTACTACTCGCCGATCCCCAAGCAGAACATGATCAGCCTGCCAACGCAGGGCAGCGAAGTCATCTACCGTGACTGGAAGGCCCTGGGTGCGCAGTACATCATGGTCGGCAGTATCACGCCTGCCGGCGGTCGCCTTCAGGTGCAGTACGGGCTGTTCAACGTTGCCACCGAGCAGCAGGTGCTGACCGGCAGCGTGTCGGGCACCGTCGAGCAACTGCGTGACATGGCGCACTACATCTCCGACCAGTCGTTCGAAAAACTCACCGGCATCAAGGGCGCGTTCTCGACCCGTATGCTGTACGTGACGGCCGAACGCTTTTCGGTGAACAACACGCGCTACACCTTGCAGCGTTCCGACTATGACGGTGCGCGTGCAGTGACCCTGCTGCAGTCGCGTGAGCCGATCCTGTCGCCGCGTTTCGCGCCGGATGGCAAGCGTATCGCCTATGTCTCGTTCGAGCAGAAGCGTCCACGCATCTTCATCCAGCACATCGACACCGGTCGCCGTGAGCAGTTGACCAACTTCGAAGGCCTGAACGGCGCTCCGGCCTGGTCGCCGGACGGTAACCGCCTGGCGTTTGTGCTGTCCAAGGACGGCAACCCGGATATCTACGTGATGAATCTGGCTTCGCGTCAGATCAGCCGAGTGACCAGCGGCCAGGGCATCAACACCGAACCGTTCTGGGGCAAGGATGGCTCGACCATCTACTTCACCTCCGACCGTGGTGGCAAGCCGCAGATCTACAAGACCAACGTTAATGGTGGTGGCGCCGAGCGTGTGACCTTCATTGGTAACTACAACGCTGCCCCGAAACTGTCGGCTGACGAAAAAACCCTGGTGATGATTCATCGTCAGGACGGTTTCACCAATTTCCGGGTGGCGGCGCAGGATTTGCAGCGCGGTAGCGTAAAAATCCTTACAGACACCAACCTTGATGAGTCAGCTACTGTTGCGCCCAACGGCACCATGGTAATCTACGCCACCGCCCAGCAGGGCCGGGGAGTCTTGATGCTCGTGTCCATCAACGGACGCGTAAGGCTCCCGCTTCCTACCGCACAAGGCGAAGTCAGAGAACCTTCCTGGTCCCCTTACCTGAACTGACGCGGCGCTATACGTTTTACTTAACACACTGGGGTTCATTAGGAGTTTCACGATGGAAATGCTGAAGTTTGGTAAATTTGCTGCGCTGGCTCTGGCCATGGCTGTAGCTGTAGGTTGCTCGTCCAAAGGCGGCGACAACGCAGGTCAAGGCGCTGTTGATCCTAACGCTGGCTACGGTGCAAACACCGGTGCCGTTGACGGTTCCCTGAGCGAAGAAGCTGCTCTGCGCGCAATCACCACCTTCTACTTCGAATACGACAGCTCGGACCTGAAGCCAGAAGCCATGCGCGCTCTGGACGTTCACGCCAAGGACCTGAAAGCCAACGGCAACCGCGTTGTTCTGGAAGGCAACACCGACGAACGTGGTACTCGTGAGTACAACATGGCACTGGGCGAGCGTCGTGCGAAAGCCGTTCAGCGCTACCTGGTTCTGCAAGGTGTTTCCCCAGCTCAACTGGAGCTGGTTTCCTACGGTAAAGAGCGTCCAGTTGCTACTGGCCACGACGAGCAGTCCTGGGCTCAAAACCGTCGCGTCGAACTGCGTAAGTAATTCGTCATGCGAACGTGCCGTCGTGCTGTAACTGTATTGGCTCTCAGCTTCATGCCGCTTGCGGCATGGGCTGCGGTTCCTGTGGTCGATGACAACTCCGGCTATAACAATAGCGGTGGAAGTTATCCGCCCGCGGGTTACGGTACGAACGGCGCCTATGCCGGGTCAGGGGCTTCGGCTCCTGTCTCGGCACAGGGCGAGCTGTTCAACCAATTGCAACGCATGCAAGATCAGATTGCGCAGCAACAGGGCGTGATCGAAGTTCTGCAAAATGATGTAGCGCGCATGAAGCAGGAAAACCTGGAGCGATACCAGGATCTTGACCGGCGCATAGGCAGTGGTGGCGCTCCGGCGGCTGCGGCTCCTGATAATTCTTCCAGCGGTGGCAACACGAATGCCGCCGCCGGTGCAGCACCCGCTGCCCAGGCCCCTGCGGCCAGCAGCGAACCTGGCGATCCGGCGAAGGAAAAGCTCTATTACGATGCTGCCTTCGACCTGATCAAAGCCAAGGATTTCGATAAGGCCAGCCAGGCGTTCGGCGCCTTTCTGCGCAAATACCCGAACAGTCAGTACGCCGGCAACGCCCAGTACTGGCTGGGCGAGGTGAACCTGGCCAAGGGTGACCTGCAAGGTGCCGGCCAGGCCTTTGCGAAGGTCAGCCAGTTGTATCCCAAGCATGCCAAGGTGCCTGATTCGCTGTACAAGCTGGCTGACGTAGAGCGTCGCCTGGGTCACACCGACAAGGTCAAGGGTATTCTGCAGCAGGTGGTTTCCCAATACCCGGGGACCTCGGCAGCCCAATTGGCTCAACGGGACCTGCAGCGCATGTAAGGCGTCGTCGGCTCGATTCAAGAAACCCGCGCTTGTCGCGGGTTTCTTCGTTAGAATAGTTGCCCTTTTTATGAAACACGCCGTTCTGGACTGTGCGATTGCAGGTTCATGGCGGTGCCTGACGGAGGCGGACAGCCTGTTTAGCTGTTACGCCCGTGGCGGATATGCAAGACACATTGAGAATTACCGAAGTTTTTTACTCGTTACAGGGTGAAACGCGGACTGCTGGGCTGCCCACGGTTTTCGTGCGCCTGACCGGTTGCCCGCTGCGCTGCCAGTATTGCGACAGCGCCTACGCCTTCAGCGGCGGTAGCCTCCTGTCGCTGGACGACATTCTTGACCAGGTGGCCGGTTACCGCCCACGTTACGTTTGCGTAACGGGTGGCGAGCCGCTGGCCCAGCCCAACGTCATTCCACTGCTCAAGCAGCTCTGTGATGCCGGTTATGAAGTGTCCCTGGAGACCAGTGGGTCAATGGATATTTCGGCGGTGGACACTCGCGTCAGTCGGGTCGTTGACTTGAAGACTCCCGGCTCGAAAGAAGTCCACCGCAATCGCTACGAGAACATCGAGCAACTGACCCGCAACGATCAGGTCAAGTTTGTTATCTGTTCCCGCGAGGACTATGACTGGTCGGTGTCCAAGCTGATTCAGTACGGTCTGGAAAAGCGCGCAGGGGAAGTGTTGTTCTCGCCGAGCCACCACGACCTGCCGGCCCGCGAGCTGGCGGACTGGATCGTTGCGGACAACCTGCCGGTGCGCTTGCAGATGCAATTGCACAAATATCTTTGGAATGACGAGCCGGGGCGCTGATATGACCACACAAGCCAATATTGAAAAGAAAGCGGTAATCCTGTTGTCCGGCGGTCTCGATTCGGCAACCGTGGTGGCCATGGCGCGGGCTCAGGGCTACAGCTGCTACACCATGAGCTTTGACTATGGCCAGCGCCACCGTGCCGAGTTGCAGGCTGCCGAGCGGGTGGCGCGGGATCTGGGTGCGATCGAGCACAAGGTCATCGGCCTGAACCTGAATGGCATTGGCGGTTCGGCCCTGACCGACAGCTCCATCGACGTACCCGAAGCCCCGAGCGAGGGCATTCCGGTCACCTACGTGCCAGCGCGCAACACGGTGTTCTTGTCCCTGGCGCTGGGCTGGGCTGAAGTGCTGGGTGCGCAGGACATTTTCATCGGGGTGAATGCGGTGGACTACTCCGGCTACCCGGATTGCCGTCCTGAGTTCGTCGAGGCCTTCGAAACCCTGGCTAACCTTGCGACCAAGGCCGGAGTCGAGGGCGAAGGTTTCCGTATCCAGGCACCCCTGCAGAACCTGAGCAAAGCCGATATCGTGCGCGAAGGCGTGCGCCTGGGAGTCGACTATTCGCTGACCGTATCCTGCTATCAAGCGGATGCTAATGGCTTTGCATGTGGGAAATGTGACAGCTGCCGCCTGCGTGCGGAAGGCTTCAATGTGGCCGGAATTGACGATCCAACGCATTATTTTTGATTTTTTTGCTGTAGGGTGTTGAATTCCTGTTATAAATCAGTATTATACGCACCACCACACAGCGGGTCGTTAGCTCAGTTGGTAGAGCAGTTGGCTTTTAACCAATTGGTCGTAGGTTCGAATCCCACACGACCCACCATATTTGGCGGTAATTGAATAATCCGGAAGGCCCACGAGAGTGAGGATTTCCGGATTTTTTTTCGTCTGCGGAAAAGCCAGTCCGCTGTTTTTTCGCCATCTTTCCGTGCCCCTCTCCTATCCCCTCCTGCACGGTTTCAGTGATTGGCTCAGCTCGATCGGCCTTCGTTGATTTCAAACGTATCTGTATCGAAACATTACTGAAGATTTGTTGACGCCATAGATACGTCTCTCTACCATGGCGCCACTATATTGATATCACTCTCTATTACGAGGGATCACGCAGGTGTTCGCTTCTCTGCAAGGGGAGCCCTGCGCTGTGAACTCCTAATCGCCTCCGTGCATCGAGACACTACATGGACGTTCGTCAGTTCGCCTTCCTGGCGGGGCAGCCTTCTGCGGCCCTGAAAAAGCGTGAATCCTTCCTGGGTATGCCCAAGCGCGGGCTGGCGTTCATCCTGGCGAATGCCATGTTTTGGCAACCGTTGTGGGCTCAGGCGGACGGCATTGTCGTCAGTGCACCGGGGACCTCTCTGGGACAGGCGGCGAACGGGGTTCCTGTCGTCAATATCGCCGCACCCAACGCCAGTGGCCTGTCGCACAACCAGTTCCATGACTACAACGTCGGGACCAACGGCGTCATTCTCAACAACTCGACGCAGAACCTGCAGAACACCCAGTTGGGTGGCTACATCATCGGCAACAGCAACCTCAACGGCCGTGCCGCTTCCACCATCCTCAACGAGGTCAACGGTGGTAGCCCCAGTCAGTTGCGCGGCTACACCGAAGTGGCGGGGCAGTCGGCCCACGTCATTGTCGCCAACCCGTATGGCATCAGTTGTAACGGTTGCGGCTTTATCAACACGCCACAGGCGACGCTGACCACCGGCAAGGCGGTGCTCACCAATGGGCAGGTCTCGGGTTACCAGGTTGATGGCGGCAGTGTGTCCATCGAAGGCGCGGGACTGAATGCCAACAACATCGACCGCTTCGAAATCATCACCCGTTCGGCCAAGCTCAATGCCGAGATCCAGGCGAAAAACCTGGCGATCATCGCCGGTGCCAACGATGTCGATGCCAAGACCCTCAAGGCCACCGCGCGGTCGGCTGATCCGGCCACTGCGCCGCAACTGGCGATCGACTCCTCGGCCCTGGGCGGCATGTACGCCGGTGCGATCAAGCTGGTGGGTACCGAAGCGGGTGTCGGGGTAAAACTCGACGGCAAGATGGTTGCCAGCGGTGGCGATATCCAGCTCGACGCCAACGGCCACCTGAGCATGGTCGACACGGCGGCGACCGGCGCAGTCACCGTCAAGGCCCAGAGCCTGGAAGCCAAGGGGCCGGTTTACGCCGGTACTACCCTGGATGTGACCACCCAGGGTGACCTGACCAGCCAGAACAACCTGGTCGCCAAGGATCGCATCACCCTGAGCAGCGGCGGGCAGTTGACCAACAACGGCATCATCGAAGCCGGGGTCAACGCCGATAACAGCCGCAATAACGAAGCCGACGTCGAGGTTACGGCGCAGAGCTTCAGCAACACCGGCAAGAGCGTCATCGCCAGCCGCGACCTGAAGGTCACCACCACCCAGACCCTGAATAACCAGGGCGGAACCCTGAGCGCTCAGCGGCAGACTGTTGTCACGGCCGGCACCCTCGATAACCGGAACCAGGGCCGTGTGCTGAGCGCCGACAGCCTGAACCTGAGCGCCGACACGGTACTGAACGGGCAGGGCGGCCTGATCAACAGCGTCGGTCAGCTGACCGCCACCCTCGGCCACCTGAACAACAATGCCGGTGAAGTCTCCAGCAAGACCAACAGCACGCTGATCCTTGGCACGATGGACAACCTCACTGGCCTGGTCATGGCCGAGAACACCCTCGACATCACCGCCAGCGGAGCGGTGAACAACCAGGGCGGTCGCATTGGCTCGAACCAGGTCCTGCTCTTCAAGGGGCAGTCGCTGGACAACACCGGCAAGGGACGCATCACCGCCCAGCAGAAGCTGGAACTGAGCGCCTCCCACCTGGACAACTCGACGGGTTCGCTGATCACCAATGGCCCGTTTACCCTCACCGCAGGCACCGTGGACAACGCCCAGGGGCGCATCTCCAGCAAGGATGACCTGACGGCCACCGTGACCACCTTCAACCAGCAGGACGGCGCCTTGCTGACCGAGGGCAACCTGACCCTCAATGGCGGTAGCCTGGACAACAGCAATGCCGGCCTGGTCTCGGCGAAAAAACTGCTGGTCCTCAATGTCGACAGCATCGATAACCGGGCGGGCGAGATCTCCAGCGTACAGGCGGTCAACCTGAGCGGCCAGAAGCTGAACAACAGCGAAGGCGGCAAGGTGCTCTCCGACACCGCGCTGGGTCTCAAGGTGGTGCAGGTGATCAACCAGAGCCTGGGGCAACTGGTCAGCCAGGGCGGCATGACGCTGACTGGCAGCACGCTGGACAACAGCGGCGGCCAGTTGAGCGCTCAATCCGGGTTGGTCATCACCCTTGAGGGTGCCCTGACCAACCAGTTGGCGGGCCTGATCAGCAGCGAAGGGACCCTGACAGCCCATTCTGGCAGCCTGGATAACAGCGGTGGCAGTTTCTCCAGCGCCGGACTGTTGCAGCTGACCAGCGTCGGGGCGTTGGTCAATCAGGGCGGCCGGCTGGTCACCGATGGCGGTATCGAACTGCATAGCGCCAGCCTGGATAACCGCCAGAAGGGCACGATCAGTGGCCTGGGCGCGGTGTCGGTCAATACCGGCGATTTTGACAACAGCCACGGCGGGTTTGTCAGCAGCGCCGATCAACTGGACCTTACCGCAACCCAGCTGACGAATCAGGACGGCGGTCGTATCGGTGCTGCCAAGGCCCTGACCGCCAGTGTCACCGGTCTGGACCAGCAAGGAGGTCAGCTCAACAGCGACACCTCGATCAGCCTGGACCTCAATCAGGGGCAGCTCAATAACCAGGGCGGCCTGATCAATGCGCCGTTGCTGGTGCTCAAGAACCTCAAGGGCGTGAACAACCAGGGCGGCAGCCTGCTGGGCAGCGCGATCGCCATCGACTTTGGCGCCGCCACTGGCGACCTGAACAACGCCGGCGGTCATATCACCACCGCCGGCAACCTGACCATCGACCACCTGCGCGACCTGAACAACCAGGGCGGTGAACTGACCAGCACCCAGAGTCTCACCCTGCAGGGCCGGACCCTCGATAACAGCAACGCTGGCAAGCTGATCAGCAGCAACCTGCTGAGCCTGACAGCGGACAACCTGATCAACCAGAACGGTGGTCTGCTGTCCGGTTGGGAAGGTGTGACCGTCAATGGCGGCAGCCTGGACAACCGCAACAGCGGTACGGTCTCCAGCCGTAGCGGTAACCTGGCGTTGACCCTCGCAGGGGCACTGCTCAATGGCAATGCGGGTGCGCTGGTCAGCCAGAAGGTGCTGACCGTCAACGCGGCGAGCCTGGACAACAGCGACAAGGGCATCATTTCCAGCGCACAGGGACAGACCCTGACCGTCAGTGGCGTGTTGAACAACGCAACGGGCGGCTCCATCGACAGTGGTGCTGCCCTGACGCTGCAGGCGATGGCACTGAACAACGGCGGCACGATCAACGCCCAGCAGGCGCTGACGTACACCGGCACCACGCTGGACAACAGCAACGGCACGTTCAGTGGCAGCACGGCGGTGACCCTGGACCTGCTGGGGGCGTTGACCAACAGCAACGGCAAACTGTCCGCTGGCGGCCCGCTGCTGATTCAGCGCAGTACCCAAATAAACAACCAGGGCGGCGCGCTCTCCAGCCAGGGATTGTTGAGCATCCTGACCGGCAGCCTGGATAACAGCAACCGTGGCACGCTCGCCGCCACGGACAAGCTCACCATCACCTCGACCGGCGATGTGCAGAACGGCAATGCCGGTTTGATCGCCAGTGCCAACGGCGATGTGCAACTGACGGCCGCCAGCCTTGGTAACGCCAGGGGCTCGCTGCAAGGACAAGGTGCGGTCACCCTCGATGTGGGCGGCGATATCGACAGTCAGGGCGGCAAGGTCATTGCCCAGACGGGCGACCTGCTGATCAAGGCCGGCAACCTGGATAACCAGGGAGGCGTGCTCTCCAGTATCAAGGGCAACTTCGAGAGCCATGTCGTCGGTGTGCTGAAGAACGGTTATGACCTCAACCGTCAGGGGGGGCTGATCCAGGCCCAGCGTTTGACACTCAATGCCCAGGGAGGAATCGACAACTACGGTGGTCGGATTGTGGCCCAGACCGGCGATGTCGTCATCGATGCCGGCGCGGCCGGGAACATCAATAACCGTGACGGCATTATCCAGGCCAATGGCCTGCTCAAGGTGAGCAGCAATGACTTCGACAGCAGTGGCGACAACGGTGGCCAGGTTGCTGCCGGCCAGATCGACCTCAAGCTCAATGGCACCCTGAGCAACCGCAAGGGCGTGATGGAAAGTGACCGCGACCTCTCGGTCACGGCTGCCAGCGTCGATAACCAGGGCGGTCAACTGCGCGTGCTGGGAACCGGGGGCAAGACCGAGTTCCAGCTCGGCGGGCTGTTCGACAACCGCAATGGCCGCCTGGAAACCGCCAGCAACGACCTGGTCCTGAACGCCAGCGGCTTCCAGAACCAGGACGGCAGCCTGTTGCACCTGGGTAACGGCACGCTGGGTATCTCCACCGCCAACGTACTGGGAGCGGGTGGCAGCCTGGTGACCCGAGGAAACCTGACGCTTACCGCGGATGAATGGACCAACAGCAGCGTCATCCAGGCCGGCAAGCTGACACTGAATATCGGCACGCTCAACCAACTTGCGGGCGCCCAGTTGTTGGCCTCCAACAGCCTGCTCGGGACGGGTGGCAACTGGAGCAACGATGGCCTGATTGCCAGCGATGGCAGCGCCAGCCTGAACCTGAGCGGCAGCTATGGGGGTAACGGACGTTACACCAGTCTGGGGACCCTTGGGTTGACTGCGGCGCAGGTAAGTCTGGGCAACAGCGCGAGTATCGCAGGTGGTGCCGAGACCACCCTCAATATTGCCGGCCAGCTTGGCAACTCTGGTCGCATCACCTCTGCTGCCGGCATGACCGTGACCGCCGGGGCCATCAACAACTACGGTACTTTGGGGAGTACCGGCAACCTACGCCTGACTACATCGAGCCTTCTGAATGACAAGGGGCTGATCTTCAGTGGCGGCGATATGGCGCTGCGTACCGATACGTTTACCAACCGCTACGCCGATCTCTACAGCTTCGGCAAGCTCGCTATTGCCAAGGACGACAGCAATGGCCTGAGTTCATCGATCAACAATATTTCGTCGACGATTGAAAGTGGTGGGGATCTGAGCCTGTCGGCTACTCATATCGAGAACCGGAAGGATGTATTTGAGGTTACCGGTGGGCAGACTTCTGGGTATATCGGGGTGCAGTGCTACTACTGTGCTGATAGCAACGTTGGTAGGGCGACCAACGTCGATAGCTATGTGGTCTGGGTAGAAAACTACAAGTCGCAAATCACCAAAGACTCAGCGTCGTCTTCCATGACCGCAGGTCACAATTTCACGGTCAATGGTGGCGACCTTGTCAATCAGGCATCGACGCTCAGCGCTGGCAATGATCTGACGTTTAACCTGCAGAACTTCATAAACCAAGGGGCATCTGTCGGCGACTACAGCATACGTCGTGCTTACTCCGTTCCTAGCGTTGGTGGATATGGCTTTGATTTCTGGTCTCAGGCCATGGCTTACAACGCGATTAACGATCCCTCGTACGATCCCGGCTCTTTAGGATTTGTAGGTGGGAGTGATCCGACTTTTTCCCGACCCAGAATGCATTTTTGGAACTCTTCGGGAAGTGAATCTCTGATCCAGGTTTCACCTCGCTCCGGCGGCAAGAATTTCGAAAATGGTATCTACTTCGGCACAGTGTGGGTCTCGCGAAACCAAATATGGGTCGATTTTGCTCGGCCTAGTTATCGCGCGGGGGTAAGCACGGCAGCGCCGGGAGTAATACAGGCCGCGACCCCCTTTAGCAATGTTTTGACCTACACCAGCCCATCCACTTACGCCAACGCCGTAGTCCAGGCCGGTGGGGCTGTAAACATCACAGGAACCAAAAGCCTCACCAACAGCGTTGTCCGTGAAGGCGTGGTCATCGACGGCGTCGCCTCCCATGTCGGCTCGACCCAGGTGGGCAACAGCACCGCGACCCTGGTCAATATCAATCGACAGCTCCCCCCGGATCTTGCTCAGCAGCAGGTCAACCCGCTGACGCTTCCCGGTTTCAGCCTGCCGACAGGGCAGAACGGTCTGTTCCGCCTCAGCGAGGCTTCGAGCAGCACTCCCGCTGACAAGGGCCCGCAAAGCTGGAGCCTCGGCGGTGCCAGCCTGAACACCGTACAACGGCAACAGACACAACCCACTTCGCAACTGACCAGCGTCGAGCTTTCCGACAATACCCAGACCGGCAACGCCGGACCGGGTGCCCTGGTTCGTGTTCAGGGCCTGCCCAGCACTGCCGGCCAGTCCCGCCCCCAGAAATACCTGATCGAAACCAACCCGGCGTTCGCCGATCTCAAGCAGTTCGTGAACTCGGACTACCTGCTGTCGAAAGTCGGCTACAGCGACCAGGAAAGCACCAAGCGCCTGGGCGACGGTTTCTATGAGCAGCGGCTGATCCAGCAGGCGGTGGTCGCCCGTACCGGCCAGCGTTTCATCGATGGCCAGACTTCCGACGAGGGCCTGTTCAAGTACCTGATGGACAACGCCATCAGCAGCAAGCAGCAACTGAACCTCAGCGTCGGCGTGAGCCTGACCTCCGAGCAGGTTGCGGCGTTGACCCATGACATCGTCTGGATGGAAAAGCAGGTAGTCAACGGCGAAGAGGTCCTGGTGCCGGTGCTCTACCTGGCCCAGGCCAACAATCGCCTGTCCCCGAACGGCGCGCTGATCCAGGGCGCAGACGTCAACCTGATCGCCGGGGCGAACCTGGAAAACAGCGGGACCCTGCGTGCCAGCAACAACTTGTCCATGTCTGCCGGCAACAGCCTGGTGAACGCTGGTTTGGCTGAAGCTGGCAATCGCCTGGATGCATTGGCGATCAATAACGTCGTCAACAAGGCCGGCGGCATTATCGCCGGGCGTGACGTCAGCCTGACCTCTGTCTCCGGCGATATCACCAACGAGCGAACGGTCAGTACCTATACCAACACCATCGACGGGTATCTGTATCGCACCGATGTGGTGGATAGCGCGGCGCGTATCGAGGCGGCAAATGACCTGACACTCAGTGCTGCACAAGACGTCAAAAACGTCGGCGGTGTGCTCAAGAGTGGCGGCGATACCAACATCAAGGCTGGGCGTGATGTGAGCATCGCCTCTGCCGAGCAGCACAACAGCACGATGCAGGGGCGTATCAAGAGCAACAGCGTCAGCCAGTACGGTTCCGATGTGGAGGTTGGCCGTGACCTGAAGGTTCAAGCCGGTCGCGACCTGGCCGTGGTTGGTAGCCGCATCGATGCCAAGCGCGACATCAGCATGGACGCCGTCGAGAACCTGATGGTCAGCTCCGCGGCCGACGAAAGCCATGCCGACTACAAGTCGAAGAAACTCAAGATCCAGGAAGACCACGTCAAGCAGGTGATGAGCAGCCTGACGGCGGGTGGCGATGTGAACTTGAATGCTGGCAAGGACATGACCTTGGTGTCCAGCCGGATCAATGCCGGTGATGAAGCCAAGCTGGTCGCTGCCGGTGAGCTGAATGTGCTGGCGGCGCAGGACAGTGACTACTCGCTGTATGACAAGAAAAAGAAGGGCAGCTTTGGCAGGCTACAGACTCGTCACGATGAAATAACCCGCGTGACGAATGTAGGAAGTGAAATCAGCACTGGAGGTGATCTGACGCTCAAAAGCGGTGGTGATCAGCGCTATCAGGTCGCCAAGCTGGACAGTGGAAAGGATCTGACTATCGATAGTGGCGGTGGCATCACTTTCGAAGGTGTAAAGGACCTTGTCCAGGAGAGTCACGAGAAAACCAATAACAACGCTTTCTGGAATTCATCCAAGGGCCGCGGAAATACCGATGAAACCCTGCGCCAGACCCAAATGACGGCTGCCGGGAACATCACCATCAAGGCCGTTGAAGGTCTGAAGGTTGATATCAAGCAGGTCAATCAGGAGTCGGTGAGTCAGGCTATTGATGCGATGGTCAAGGCTGATCCGCAGTTGGCTTGGCTCAAGGATGCCGAGAGTCGTGGTGATGTTGACTGGCACTTGGTCAAGGAGATTCATAGCTCCTACAAGTACAGCAATTCGGGGCTTGGGCCGGCTTCGCAATTGATTATCGCGATTGTCATGGCGGCGGTGGTCGGGCCTATGGCTATGACCGCCATGGCTGGCTCCAGTCCTGCAATTGCTTTTGGGGTGGCGGCTATCGCTTCAAATGCGGCGACCAATGCCACTACGAGCTTCATCAACAATGGTGGGAATCTGGGGGCAGTATTCAAGGACCTATCCTCGCCCGATGCAATGAAGGGTTATGCCATCTCCGGAATTACCGCGGGTCTAGCCTCGGGGTATTACCAAAGTTGGACGGGGGCAACCGCCAACATGCCTCTGAATTCTTGGGCTAACGTTGGCAGGTTTGCGGCGAACCAAGCGCTTCAAAGCAGTACTTCTGCGCTACTAGGTAAGGCCTTGGGCAATGATGCAAACGTGAGTGATGCGCTGAAAGGAGCATTGTTCAACACGTTGGCAGCGGTCAGCTTCAGCGCTGTTGGGGACTACACCCTTGGAAAATACGCGGAGGGTTCACCGCAAAAAGTCATCATCCACGCGATGGTCGGCGGCCTGCTGGCTGAAGCCACCGGAGGTGATTTCAAGACCGGTGCCTTGGCGGCTGGGGTCAATGAACTTCTGATCGATCACCTGAGTGCTTTGGTCCATGGCGACAAGGGCCTGTTGACCATGTCTTCGCAGATCGTGGGTGTCCTGGCGGCGGCTGCGCAGAGCGATACCGATGCTAGCAAGATGGAGAAGGGTAGCTGGGTTGCGAGTTATGCAAGTCAATACAACCGACAGCTACATGCAGACGAAGACAAATGGATTCGTGAGCATGCGAAGGAGTTTGCTGCCAGTCAGGGGATCAGTGAGCAGCAGGCAACCGAACGCCTGGCCCAGCAGGCTCTGAAGAATGTTGATTATCTGTGGCGTGCACTTCTGAGTGACGGTAACGACGATACCGCGGCGAGTTTCCTGGCAAGTAGTGGAAAAACCTTCACCAACGATCTGGGTGAACAGCAAGCGCTGTTTACCGCCAAAGGCCAGCAGTTGTTCAGGCCTGAGATGTTCGCCGACACAGCTGATCCCAAGTTCTATCGGCAGTTCGTACAAAGCGGTATCAGTCGTCCCTTGAGCGAAGGTTTGCTCAAGGAGATGAAGGATTCCGGGCTGGATTTGAAGAATGGGGCCGTGGATCTGGGGCGATTCGTGGTGGATCACCCCGGCGCTGCCTTGGAGGGGTTGTGGGAAGGGCTTAAGGACCTTCCTGGCGGCGTAGTTGATGGGTTCAAGGAAAGTGGTCAGTCCATCGGGGAGGGAGCAGCTACAGCCCTTAACGATGACCTGACGGCCAAGCTCAATGCCATTTACGGGGTCGATGTCTCCACCGCGCAGAAGACGATGTTGCTGCTTCGTACGGTTTCCGCCGTCACAAGCGCCTCCGGTGTAGCCAAGGGCAGTGTGAAAATCACTGAGAAGGTTAGTGAGGCGATTGGTAAAAAGCTGGACGATATTCTGAAGGGAGCAAACGAACGCAAGCTGATAGCGGATGGAAAATCGTCTCCTGAGCCTACTGGCAGGCCGTGCTGTTTCGCCGCGGGCACCATGGTTTCGACTCCGTCAGGCGATCGGGCGATTGAGACGCTCAAGGTTGGCGATGTCGTCTGGAGTAAGCCTGACAAGGGCGGGAAGCCGTTTGCTGCGGCTATTTTGGCCACTCATTACCGAAACGATCAGCCAATATACCGGCTTAAGTTGGAGAATGTCGGTGCGAATGGGGCAGCAGAAACTGAAACGCTGCTGGTAACTCCGTCTCACCCGTTCTATGTACCAGAGCGGCGAGATTTCATTCCGGCCATAGACCTGAAACCGGGTGACTTGCTCCAGTCGCTCAGTGATGGTGAGGGTGAGAAGGCTTCGACGCGGGTAGAGTCTCTGGAGCTGTTTCTTCCAGTGGGGGAAACGTATAATCTGACGGTCGACATCGGGCATACGTTCTATGTCGGGAAGCTGAAAACGTGGGTTCATAATACTGGTACTAATGCTCCATGCTCGATTGATGGGCGACCTGTTGCGGGTTCTGAAAGTGGTGCAAAAGCAACCTTGCCTGTGGAGACCGATCTTGGAAAGGTTTCATTTGATGCTGCTAACGGGGTCGGAACCATATACTCCCCGAAAGTGACGATGAATGCCGGTGAGGTTATATTTGACGACTTTGCTATAGGTACATCGAAAGGTTTTATAGGCTATGGTCCGGACGGGGCTTCCGAGTTAGTGGGGCCGCTTAAAAAACTCCTAGAATACACTCAGTCTCAAGGAGCCAAGACAGTCACCCTTAAAGGTTATTACGCGTCAGAGGAAGGCGCAGCATTAGGGGCCGGGAAAGTGGGTGAGAAATTCTCTTTTAGTTTTCCGGCTACCAAAGAAGGACTTAGAGATTTTTTGAAGGGACTAAAGTAGTGAGCCATCCAAATTCAGTGAGCAAGCATCTGAAAAGCCTCAATGTGTCTGGTTATGGAGGCTATATACCTCTCAGTAGTGACCCTGAGCTGGGTCAGGGGGTATATGAAATTTATTTAGATGGCTGTACTTTAAAGTTTTTTGAAAAAGGCGTAGCTATAAAATTTGAGGAAAAAAATGTTGGTGTTCTTTATTCTGATATATTAAAAATTGCTAGTCATCTATCTGCGGCGGTGTTTTCGCAGGCTTCGGCGAGCCAGAATGTGAATATTTCAATTCCTTTGGAAATTCATCTATCGAAGGGCGCTGTGGTTTTTGAGGTTCAGTTGCTGATTTATTCTAGGGTGTTAATTGTTTTAAATGATATGTGGCGAAGTTATAAAAAATAAGGGTCAGCCAGCTTGGTGCAAAAGGTGTATCTCCAGTTGTAACCGCAGAGGGAAAGATTGGCGGAAAAACATTCACCGATTTTAATCAGACTGCACGTCCAGCTTCAGAAGCTAATGCGAGTCAACCAACCTTGATATCTGATCGGGTAACCGCTAAGGCTGACGCATCTGGGAAAGTCCTGCCAAATGGAAACATGGCCGACGCTCACGCAGAAATAGGTGTGATTCAGCAGGCATATACTGCTGGTAAAACTATGGGGGCAAGCATGGAGCTTACCGTCTCTGGTAAAGCAGTGTGTGGGTACTGTCGAGGAGATATTGCGGCAATGGCGGAGAAATCTGGACTTACTTCTCTTGAGGTCAAAGAGGTTGCAACTGGTAAAACTCTATATTGGCAGCCTGGAATGCGGGCTCTGAGAGAGAGGAATTAGTAATGAAATTTTCTCTATCATGGATTGTCGGGTTTGGATCTGAATGTCAGGGGGGTAGAGCTAAAGAACCTCTTTGGAGTGATATTGAACTTCGTCTAAGAGAAGTATGCGGGACGTCTGGCTCTGTTACATTAGAGGCTGTGAATTTTAATGGGTTTGAGCTGTTGAGTTTGCAAGTTATTGCAGATGATGGAAAGTATGCGATGACTTTAGGGGAGGACAATGGCGAGGATTACATTGTTCGGTCTTACATAGGAGGCGAAAATTCAGGGCAGACAGTTTGTATCCTTGGGGATGCTGTAGATGCCTCAGGAGTTTGTACGGATTTTGAAATTGTGGTTGATATTTTTAGGCGGTTTTTTGAAGGGGGTCAGGTTTCTTTTAACCTAATGGCTTAATCCTTTGGTGCAAAAGGACCTGGGGCTGTTCCGAATCTTACTGAGCGCGGTACGTTAACTAATGTTTTTCCAAGTGACCCTGCTATTGCGCAACGACCAATAAGGACTCTTGTTCAAGACTCATCTGGTCGTTACTGGTTGCAAACTCCAAGTGGCAGTAAGATAACGCCATCAGGATCATATGATTTTGTAACAATGCCTGATGGAACAGTTCGAGTCAGTAGGCCCAATGTTAATGAGGCTTTTTCGACTCACCTTGGACTTAGCGGTGGAGGAGAGGTAAAATATGCAGGTTCTATACGCTTTGGAAATAATGATGGTCCAAGTCGAGGGACAATAAGTCAATGGACTAATAGTTCCGGGCATTACAAGCCGCCAGCATCGTTGAGTAGTAACTCCGGTCTGCCAGAAAATTTATTTAGTCCGAAGTAGGTTTGATATGGATGAGCGACAGAGAGCGCTATGCGCGCAGCTTGTCAACATGAGTTCTGATCAAGCTGCTGATTGGCTAATAACTAAGTACCCGATAGAGTCTGCTGATTGGGGAGAAGCATTGCTACTTATTCCCCATCGTACGTGGAAACGTTCTGATCAGAAACGATTAGCAAAATATTACTTTAGAAAATTACCTTTTTCTGGGCCAAGGGGGTATGAGTCCTTTGCGGCCATTATGTCTGTAAAACTATTGCTTGGTTGTATTGCGGAAGCTATTCCGGCAGAGGCATCAAGAGTTGAGTTGTTGCTTTATTATTTGATTCCAATTTTAGATGGGGCAGCTAGAAATGACTCGGACAGGGAGTTGATTAGAAGGTTTGTTATGGGGCTTTAGTTGGTTGCTTGAGAGCGCAAAAAGGTGACGGATTTTTTTTGGTCACATTTTTTTATATCTGGGAAATATGTAGTAATCCGTTGTTCAACTCTAACAGTTGGATGGCAGGTATAGCCTGGGTCAGCAATACTCAATTCATTGAAGGGCAGGAATTCATGAGCAACAGCCCAGTCATCAAATACCTCAAGAATGCGCCATTGTTCAACTGGAGCAGCACTCCTCAACCTGCGGGGAGTAAATGAAATCCCTGCCGCACGGTCGTGCGTTCGGGGGCGGATGGCGGGCGATCATGGCGCTCCCTCTGACGGGGGGATTGATCCTGGGCGGTGCGGCCTGTGTATTCTTCTTCAGTGGGACGGAAACTCTGCCGGCTTTTGTCCTGTTCTTCTTGATCGGGGCATTGCTCGGCCTGTTGGTCGGTTGGCCGGTGCTGTGGCTGGTCGAGCGTTTTCTGGTCACGCCCTGGCGGTATGTCATTGGCGGGGCGGGCACTGGCTTGCTGATCTGGCTGGGGTGCGTGGCACCGCTCTTCGTCAGCGGCCCGACATTGATGCCGAAAGGTGTCGCGCCCCTACCGCCGCTATTCTGGGTCGGCCCCGTCGTGTTTGTGGCATGCGGCTTGTTGGCTGGAGCGCTGTATACCGCGCTCACCTGGATGCGAGGGCGCGCTGGTTCGGGCTCTCGTCGGCCAGGTTGAGCTCGACCACGCTGTCCAGTGTTTGAGGCGGTAGCGAACCTACCTGATCCTGGCCTGAATGGGCTTCATCAATTGCATCTGCTGGCGATACTCGTCAGTGACCTGCCTGGCCTCACTGTTGCTGGTGATCACCCGTGGCGTGATCAGTACGATCAGTTCCGAGCGACCGCGCTGGCGATGGGTATTGCCGAACAACCAGCGCAGGCCGGGAACCCGCCCCAGGTAGGGCACGCTGTTGTCGCTGCCATTTTCGTTCTGCTTGATCAGGCCGCCGAGCAGGACGGTCTGCCCGCTTTGTACCGCTACCTGGGTCGAGACCGCCCGGGTGGAGATGGTCGGGTTGCCGTTGGCATCCACGGTACTGCTGGCGTCGCTGACCTGTTGCTGGATATCCAGGTAGACCAGGCCGCCCGGGTTGATCCGGGGCACCACGTCGAGGATCACGCCGGTCTGGATGTACTGCACCGAGCTGGTACTGATGGTGGTGGTATTGGTGTTGATGGTGGTCTGGTTGATCGGGATGTTGTCGCCGACCTGGATCTGCGCCTGCTGGTTGTTCATCACCACCAGCGACGGGGCTGAGAGCACACGGGTGTTGCCCTGGGTCTCCAGGGCATGCAGCGCCACTTGCAGGTTATTGCTGACGAATGAGTAGAACAGCGCGTCGGTGCTGCCCAGGGCCGCGCCGCCCTGGCCCAGCGCGCCCTGGCTGCCGGAGGCGTTCTCGATGCCCTTGGTGGTGGCGTTGCCGGCCAGGCGTCCCAGGTACCATTGCACCCCGAGATTCAGCGAGCCGGTCAGGTTGACTTCGAGAATTCGCGTTTCGATCTGTACCTGTAGCGGTGGGTTGTCGAGCCGTTGAATGGCCGACTGGATCTCGGCCCATTGGCTAGGCCGGCTGCGCACCAGCAGTTGGTTGCTGCTTTTTTGCGCGGAGATGCGTACCGAGTTCGTCGGGTTGCTGGCATCGGGCCTCGTCCCCGATGTACTGGTGGGTGTGGGGGGCCCCAGTTGCAACTCGTCCGCTGCCCGCTCCGGCGACACGTGGGTCTCGGCGTCGTTTCTCAGCGGCGGCGGCAGACTCTGGCCGCTACCGGTGTTGCCGGGCAACCCGGCAGTTGCGCTCGGCCCACTGCCGAAACCATTACTGGTCAGCGTCACGGTGCGCAACCCTGGAGCGACTTGCGCCGCCGTATCCTCGGTGATCGGCTCGTCGCTATAGATCTGGCGCAGGTAACGGGCCAGGTCGGTTGCCTTCATGTTGCGCACGTCATAGACATACATCTGCGGCTCATCGCCGCCGCCCTGGTCGATGGTGTCGATCCAGCGGCGCACATCGTTGAGGTATTCCGCTTGTGACGAGATGGCGACAATCGCATTGGTTCGCTCGATGGGCAGCAGGCGCAGCATGCCCGCCAGCGGGGTATTGCTCTGGGCACCGAACAGCCGATCGAGTTCAGGCATCAGTTGCGTGACATTGGCCCGCTTGAGATTGAAGACGCCGATGGACATGCCCTTGAGCCAGTTGACGTCGAAGGTGTCGATGGTCTGCTGGTAGTTGTTCAGTTCGTCCGGGGTGCCGGCCATCACCAGCACATTGCGCGTGGTATCGACGACCAGGAAGGCACTCTCGCGGGCAAACGGCTTGAGCAGTTTCTGCATGTCGAGCGCGGAGATGTAGTCCAGCACGAAAAACCGCGCGCTCAGGCCACTGCCCGGAGGGGCAATGGATTGCCTGGGGATGAGTTGGCCGGCGATCGCCTGGTTGGCCGGCAGTACCAGATAACGCTCGCCCTGGCGGACGATCGCGTTGTTGGTCCAGGACAGCAGTGTTTCGAGAATGGAAAAGGCCTGGGCCTTGTCCACCGGTTTCGAGGTCGAGAAGGTCACGTCCCCCGTCACACCCTGGCCGATACCGTAGTTCTCCTTGAGCACATCACCGAGGATGACGTTGACCACCGCCTGGATCGGGACGTTGGCGAAGTTGAGCATCGTCCCGGCATCGCCTGCGGTTGACGGATGCGGTTTGGCTGTGGCGCTGTCATGGGTTGGCGCATTGCGGCTGCCCCTGATGATCGACGGCCCCGAAACCGACGCCGTCGTGGTGGGCGTTGGGGCGATTGTCGCGGGTAGCGTCTCCTGGCGCGGTCGATCCGTTCCCGTGCCCGCCAGACCCTGGCGCAGCAGCAGGTCATCTTGAACTTCATCGGTCACGGGCGAGGCGCAGCCCGAGAGCAGGATGACCGCGATCAGGCAGGGACGGGCGATTCGTTCGATCACATTGATTCATCCTTGTAGGGCGTCTAATGCGCGGCGGTGGTCGGTAATTTCAAAACGGGGAGGCTCAATTCCTGCTCGCGGGACTGGAAGCTCAGCGAGACTTGGGTGGCGGTGATCCTGTCGACCCGCCAGCCATTGGGCAGCACGTCGCCTTCCGCGAAGCTCAGGCTCTTGCCGTCGGCGGTTTTGAACAGCGCCTTGCGCAGGGCGTTGGAGAGGGCGATGCCGTTCAACGACAGGCCGGCGAGTGATTGCGCCTCGTGGTCGCCCGTGGTTGCCGTGTCCGCCGGGTCGGGTTTGCGGTCGCGATTGAACAGCGGTCGCTGCCAGATTCCGGCATGGGACGACAACTCCGGTGCCGCTTCGAGCTTCACGGTGGCCGGTGGGGCTACGAGCGGCAGCGCCGCCGGCTCGGCGCCCCATTCGATACCCGGGCCAAGTCCGTTGAGCAAGGCCATGCACAGGGTTGCCGTCGACACCACGAAAGCGCCCAGGCAGAGCGTGAGTCGGTCCGGGGTTTTCATGCGGGCGGTACCCCTTTCCGGGCGGGGAGGGGTTTAGCTGGCGGGTTGTTCAGGTAGGCGCTGATTTGCAGCTGTACCGCCAGGCGCTGGGTGGCTCCGCTCGCCGGGAGCATATTCCTGCGGATGTCGAGGGTCTCGATGAAGAGCGTCACCGGCTGGTTTTCCAGGCCGTGGAGCAGAGTCACCAGCGGCGCGATGCTACAGTCCAGGCTGACGCTGACCTTGACCTGGCGATAGGGCGCGGTGTCAGCGGCGACAATCGGGATACGGTTGCTCATCGTGCAACCACCGTTATCCGGCGGCAGGGCCTGCACCTTGGCCACCACCCATTGCATGAGCTGCGCGGTCGCGGTGCCGGTGTCGGTGTCCGGCAGCAGACTGTCATTGCCCGCCGGTGTGTTCCGGGCCTCGGCCAGTTGCGCCTGCAGTTGCGGGCGCTGGGCTTCAAGCGCCCGGTAGCGCTGGTGCTGGGCGCGCAGGATTGCCATGTTCGCCTCGATCGATTGCAGGGGGGCGGTGAACCACCAATGGATACCGATGAAATAGACGGCGGCCAGGCAGAGCGCGGCCAATAGCAGGGCCGCCGCCCGTTGGTCACGGTGTGTCAGTCGCAGCGGCATGGGGTGCCTCCCGCAGTCGCAGTCGGGCGGTGAGAGTGAGGCGGTCCTGGCCGGTGCTCGCGTCGGGCTGGATCGCACCCTGGAATTGCAGGTCCAGCAGGTGCGTGCAGTGTTTCATCCTGGCGATCAGCTCACTGGCCTGGCTGCTTTGTGCGCTGAGGGTCAGGGTGCCCTGGGCATCGATGGCCAACTGTTCCAGCCAGGTATCGGCGGGTATGCAATCGGTCAGTTCCTGCAGCAGGGCCGTCCTGGGCAGCGACTGGGCCTTTTGGGCCTGCACGTAGCGCCCGGTGTCGAGTAGTTCACCGAGTTGCTGGCGCAATACTTCAAGCTGCCGGGTATCGTTGCGCAGCGCGTCGACCTCGGCGCTCATGGCATCCAGCGTCGACTGGCGACCCTGCACCCACAGCAACATGGCGATCAGTAGCAGCCCGGCGCCGAGCAAGGCCAGCCCGAATTGCAGTCGGCGGAGCGGGTGACGCCCCTGCGCACGGCGGTGCAGCGCAAGCAGGTTGACGTTCAAGCGCGAGCCGTTGCGATCCAGCGCATCAATGGCATCGATGCGCCAGCCGTTTTGTACGGCTTCGTCGAGGATCCTGTCGATCCGCTCGCGCAGGGCCACCACCAGGGTCAGATCGAACACGGCTCGGCTGCGCTCCGCGGGCCCAGCGCGGATGGTATCGAAATAGACCTGGGCGGCCTTGAACGGCGTGTACTTGTCCATTTCGAAGGCCAGGGCGGCATGAACCTGCATGGCCGCGGCATGGGGCAATTGCACGTGGGCGAGCAGTACCTGGGTGCAGGGCAGCAGCAGCACCTGGCGCTGGCCCGCCATCGGCTCGTCGGCCGTGCGTGGTCCGGGCAAGCCGTTTTCGGGCCAATGCAGCAGGTGTTCGCGGTTCGCTGACGCCAGGCGTTCGCGCCAGTGCCGGGGCAGGCAGCCGAGCAGTTCGCGTTGCCACCAGCGCAGGAACAGCGGCAGGCGCGAGGTGTGCCAGTGCTGCGAGAGTTGCCGCGTGGTCTGGCGCAGGGCACCGAGCCAGCGGCTTTCCAGGGGCTTCATTCCTGCCACCGCAGCACGCGATACAGTTGCGTGCCGCCTGCCTGGGGATTGAGCAGGAAAGTCACGTTCAGGGTGGCCGACACCGCTGTGGTCAACGCCGACGTTATCTGGGCGCTATAGATCGGTCCGGCGGGACTTTCGAGCACAGCGGCCGGCAGTTTGAGCGCGGCTCGCAGCGGCGCGGTGGCTAGCTTCGTGTCGGGCTGCGCCAGGCCGGTCATGAGCGTCAGGTTAGGCGCCAGGCGTGCGTAGAGCCGACGATCCATGGCAGCGAACAACTGCAGCTCCTCGACGACCCTTGGCGGGTTGGCGGCGCTGCGCCGTGCCAACAGCTCGCCACTCAACCGCCGGCCCTGCTCGGGGCTGGCGCCCAGATACCGCACGACCTGGTCGAAGTCCTTGGCACTGACCTGGTTCAGGTCGATCTTGCCGCGTTCGCTTTGCAGTTCAATGCTCAGTTGGGCGTCTTCAATCGTCAACTGATAGCGGCGACCATCGGCGATCATGGCCGGTGGGTTGCTCGACAAGTCGCGCACCACCCAGGCCAGGCCGGACTCGGCAGCGAGCAGGGCACGGGTGCGCTGCAAGGCATAGGCGCTCTGGCGGTTTTCCAGGCGCACGGTGCCCACCACCACGGCCATCATCAGGCTCAGCAGCGCCAGCGCCCACAGCGCCAGGACCAGTGCAGCCCCGCGTGCGTCGTCCATGGGTGGGGTGTTCATAACGGGGCCTGGGCGTCATTGATGCCCAGGCTCATGCGGATGGCGATCACCAGTGGCGGCCAGGCGATCGGGCCATGGGGCTGCAATTCGACAGACAGTGCCTGGGGCAGGCGTTCCGGCCACGGCCAGCGTGGCAGCCAGCCGGTGGGGTGCGCATCATTGTCCAGGCCGCGGTAGCTCAACTGCCAGTGGTCCAGGTCGTGTAACAGGACCTGCGGTTCTGCCCAGGGCCGCAGGCCACGCTCGTCGAACTGGAAGAACGCCACTTGCAGGTCCTTCGACCCGCTGCGGTTTTCGATCAACGAGAACACCTGCAAGGGCAGGCCACCTGCCAGTTGCGGTGGGGCGACCAGGCGCAGTTGTTCGCGCTCGCCCTCGAAGACTGGGCCGCTGTGGGTGTCATCGCTGCGAAATACGGCGGGGTAGGCTTGCTGTGCTGCGCTTCTGAGAAAGTCCTGGGCCGAGCGGATCTCGTCCAGACGCTCGGAATAACGTTCACCCAGCATCTGCGTCCGACTGCTGGCGGTCAGCGCCGAGGCGATCAGCACCATCAGCATCCCGAGCAGGCCCAGGGTGATCAAGACTTCCAGCAGGGTGAAGCCACGCTGGCGTGCGGTCATGGTCGGGTCTCCGTTGTCTGGCCCTGGGCCCGCCAGGTGACGAAGCGCTCCTGGCGGCTCCCCTGTTCCAGAACCAGTTCCAGCCGATAGAGGTCGGTCGGCGGGGGCCCGGGTTGGGCGGTCGCCGTGAGTTGCCATTGCACCTGCGCCAGTCTCCCGTGCCATTGTCCCGGCTTGAGCTTGCCGCTGCGCTGGTCGTCGAAAAGACTCCTGGCCAGCAGGGCCATACGGGTGCTCTGCTCATCGTGCAGCAAGGCCCGGCTCGTCGTGCCCATGGCGTTGAGGTAGACGGCAAAACCGATGCTCAGCAGGAGCACGGCCGCGAGCATTTCCAGCAGGGTGAAACCACCTTGGGTAGGGCCGTTTGGGGGAGCACCGGTCATGGTCGTGCCCCGTCCTGCCAACTGACCTTGCCGGTCAGCCAGGCGACATCCACCCGCCAGCTGTTCTCACCGCGCTGCAGATAAAGGTTGCCGCCACTGGAGCCGCCATCCGGGTAGAACTCGATCGCGCCCTCCCGGGACGATGACAGTTCGGCGGCGGTGGTCAGGCGCAGGTGCATGCCCTCGGGCAGGCGTTGTTCGGCCTGGTTGTCGAGCCGATAACTGTCGCGCAGCAGGTCGATGTGCAGGCTGGCCGGTTGCCCGCTCAGCACGGCATGGCTGCGGGCACTGCGCAGGGCCAGGCTCAGTTCGCGTCTGGCCTGGCGTTCGCGGGCGTTTTCCAGGCCGCCGGCTACGCCATGGGCCAGCAGGCTGAGACCGGTCGCGATGATCAGCAGCACCACCAGCATTTCCAGCAGGGTGAACCCCCGGGCGCCACCGAGTCCGCTCATGGCTATTCCCAGTTGCCCAGATCGGCGTTGTAGCCGTCACCGCCGGGTTGTCCGTCCTTGCCGAAGAAGACCAGGTCGAAGGGACCATGGGCACCGGGGACGCGATAGCCGAATGTATGACTGTAGGGGTCCAGCAGGTCGCTGGGTTTGGCATAGGGGCCGTTCCAGTTACGGAGGTTGGCGGGCGCGCTCGTCAAGTCGACCAGTTCCCTGGGCGGCGCGCCGATGTCCAGGGCATAACTTTCGATCTTCATCGACAGGCTGGCCAGTTGTGCCTTGCCTGCGCCGTACTTGCCCTTGTCGACATTGCTACCGACCTGGCGCACGACGATGGTAGCGATCACCCCGAGCAGCACGATCACGGCGAGCATTTCCAGCAGGGTGAAACCTCGGTGGCGGTAGTGCGGCGAACGCTTGCGAGCCATGGTGGACTCCCTTCAGAGGTTATTGGTCAGGCTCATCAGCGGCAGCATGATGGCCAGCATGATCACGCCCACCAGCGCCGCCATCAGCAGGGTCATGCCGGGTACCAGGGCAGCGAGCAGGCGATCGATATGGCGTTTGGCCTCGGCGTCGAAAATGCTCGCGACCTTGAGCAGCATCCGCTCCAGTTGCCCCGATTCCTCACCGACCTGAATCATCTGGATCGCCAGTTCCGGGAAGGTCCCGGTGGCCTGCATGGCGGTCGACAACGGGCTGCCGTCCTTGACCTTGACGATGGTTTGCTCGACCGCATCGCGCAGTACCTGGTTGCGGCAGACCTGGCGGGCGATGTCGAACGCGCTGACCAGGGCGACGCCCTGGCTCAACAGCGTGCCCAGCGTATGGGCCAGGCGCGCGGTTTCCAGGCGCAGCAGCAAGGGGCCGATGACCCGCGCCCGGAGCATCAGGCGATCGTGTTGCAGGCGACCCCGGGCCGTTCGCAGGCGGTGGCCCAGCCAGGCGAACAGCAGAAGCATGGCCCCGAGCAAATGCAGGATGTACTGGCCCAGGAACTGGCCGAGGGCGAGGATCACCTCGGTGACCAACGGGACGGGCACGCCCAGGCTGCTGAAGATCGGCACGAACTGCGGCACCACATAGGCCAGCAGCAGGACCAGCGAACCCAGCACGCCGACCAGTAGGAAGGCCGGATAGATCAGCGCGTTGATCACTTCGCCACGGACTTTCTGGGTTCGTTCCAGGTAGGCGGCCAGTTGTCCCAGCGTGTCGCCCAGGGCACCGCCGGCTTCTCCGGCGCGCACCAGGCTGAGGTACAGCGGTGAGAAGGACGGGCCCTCGACGGCCATGGCCGCCGACAACGGCTGGCCGCCCTTGACTCGCTCATGGAGGCGTTCGAGCAAGCGCCGCGCCTGGGGTTTGCCCGGCTGGCGGACCAGGGTAGTGAGCGCTCGCTCCAGCGGTTGACCGGCGTCGAGCAACGTCGCCAGTTGCAGGGTGAACCGTTCCAGGTCCTGCCCCGCGAGGGGGGCACGATTGAACCACGACGCGCTGACGGTGCTGCCGGCCAGCGCCGGTTCGAGTTGCAAGACCAGCAGGCCTCGCTCCTGCAACTGGCTGGCGGCCTCGTCGTCGTCCGCTGCATCGAGTGCCCCGTCGAGGGGCTGGCCGTTTGGGTCAAGGGCGCGATAGCGATAGCGTTCCATGGCTATTCGCCCTGGGTGACGCGCAGGACTTCTTCCAGGCTGGTGATACCCGCCAGCGCCTGGCGCAAACCATCCTCGTACAGGGTACGCAGCCCGTCGGCGCGGGCCGCCTGCTCCAGCGTCATGGCGTCGGCATGGCGCATGAGCAGCGAACGCAGGTTGTCGTTCATCACCAGCAATTCGCTGAGCGCGCTACGCCCACGATAACCGCTGCCGGGGGCATCCGCGCGGGGACGGTAGAGGCGGATCGGGCGCTCGTCGGTGAAACGCTCCAGTTGGTGCTCGGCGACCAGTTCCGGCGGAGCGTCGAAGTGCTCCCGCCATTCGGGGTCCAGCCGACGCACCAGGCGCTGGGCGAGAATGCCGTTCACCGTCGAGGCGATCAGGTAGCTTTCGACGCCCATGTCCAACAGGCGCGTGATGCTCGCGGCGGCGCTGTTGGTGTGCAGGGTGGAAAGCACCAGGTGGCCGGTCAGTGAAGACTGGATGGCAATGCGGCAGGTTTCCAGATCGCGCATCTCGCCGATCATGATCACGTCCGGGTCCTGGCGCACGATGGAGCGCAGCACGCTGGCGAAATCCAGGCCGATGCCCGGCTTGACCTGGATCTGATTGATCCCCTCCAGCTGGTATTCGACCGGGTCCTCGACCGTGATGATCTTGCGCTCGGCGGTGTTCAGCCGGGCCAGCGCGGTGTACAGCGTGGTGGTCTTGCCGGAACCGGTGGGGCCGGTGACCAGCAGGATGCCGTGGGGGCGTTCGAGCACGGCCAGCAGGGCGTCCAGGTGCTCGCCGTCGAAGCCCAGGCTCTGGAAATCGAACGTCACGGTCTGGCGGTCGAGCAGGCGCATCACCACCGACTCGCCGAAACTGGTGGGCACGGTGGAGACCCGCAGGTCCAGCTCCTTGCCCTGCACACGGAGCATGATGCGGCCGTCCTGCGGCAGGCGGCGCTCGGCGATATCCAGCCGGGCCATGATCTTGATTCGCGAGATCACCGCTGCCGATGAACCGACGGGGGGCGCCTCGGCCAGTTGTAGCACGCCATCGACGCGGTAACGGATGGTGAGCTGGTTCTCGAACGGCTCGATATGAATGTCCGAGGCCCGTTGTTCGACGGCCCGTTGCAGCAGCAGGTTGACCAGGCGGATCACCGGGGCTTCCGAGGCGAGGTCCTTGAGGTGTTCGATATCGGTGTTCTGGTGGTCGGGTGCTTCTTCCAGGTTCTCGATCAGCGTGCTCATCGCGCTGCGGCCGCGGCCATAGTAGCGTTCGATCAGTTGCTCGATATCGCTGCGCTGGCCAATGGACAGGCGCACCGGGCATTGGCAGGCATATTCCAGTGCCTGCAGGGCATCGGGCTGGTTCGGATTGGCGATCCACACATGCAGCTCGCTGCCCGTGGAGGACAGCGGGACCAGGCCATGTTCCTTGAGAAAGCGCGGCGCCAGTTCCGGTGGCGCCTCCAACTGTTCGGGCGCGTCCGCCAGCGTCAGCAGGGGCGTTTCCAGCAGGGTCGACCAGGCCTGGGCCAGGTCCTGCTCGGATACCAGCCCCAGGCGCGCGAGCAGTTCGGTCGAGTCGTGCCGTGCGCTGGCGTCCTGCAATTGCTGGGCTCGGTCGATATCGATGCATTTCAGGCGACCTTCGTTGACCAGCCAGTCGATGGCCAGCCTGTCCGGATTCGGGGACATCAGGGCGTTCATGATGCGCTCTCCAGGCTCCATGCCTCTGGCACAGCATGAATCCGATGCGCTCGGGCGCCTACTGTCAGAAATGACAGTTCCGCTGACCGTTGGTCGGGTTGCCGGTGTGCCCAGCCATGTCGGAAAAGGCCCCGTAACCATTGGTCAGGACTGTCAGAAATGACAGTAGTCAGCGTTTTCGGCAGGTGGATAGCTTAGGGGTAGTGGAAAGGCAGTTGTTTCCATTCTTTCGATCATGTCGATCGATTGCCCGATTCGAAGGAGCGATAATCATGTTTCATTCCATTGCCAGAAAAATCGTGGTTCCGGTCTTTTTGCTGTTGGGCCTCCTGGGTGCCTTGCCGGCTTCGGCCAGCGTCATTGGGTCGTGTACGGGAACTCTCGACGCTGCGCTGACACCGGGGTTCACCGCGACGCCGCAGAACGTGACCATCGAGGCGCAGGCCAGTATCGCGTCCTCTCCTACCTGCACGCTGGGGGGAACGAAAGTCCAACCTGCAAGGCTTGCGATAACCGCCAGTTTCAACAACGCCTCATGCACCGGCTTCGCGCTGAATCCAGGGACCAGCATGACGATTACCTGGGACGACAAATCGACCGGAACCGCGACCTATGATCCTTCCAGCCCCGGGTCTTTTGGGCTGCCAGCAGGGCCTTTCGCGGCTAACTTCCTGATCAATAGCGGGCACGCCAGCGGGAAGACGATGGTCATTTCAGCCCTGCCGCCCGTCAGTACGGCATTGTTGGCTTGTCTGCTTCCAGGCGCTGCGCCCGTCTGGCACCTGGGCGCCCCAATCGCATTCAGCGTGATCTGAGCCTGTCGTCGAGCGGGGTCGGCCTGGCTGCGCCCCGCTCGCCGTTGAACGGGTTGTTCCACTGTCTGGGTGGGGGCCGTCCGGTAGTCGTGACGCGCATTCAACGTGCGCGCGCCCGGGCGCAGCTCCCCTCTGCAGTTTCAGCGCAGCCAGATCTCGCTGACCGAATGATCGCGGGACTTGCGTACCACCAGGTCGGCGCGCTCGCGGGTCGGCAGGATGTTTTCCAGCAGGTTGACGCGGTTGATATCACGCCAAATCTGCCGCCCGGCTTCGGGGGCCTCTTCCGGCGACAGGTCGGCCAACTTGCGAAAGTACGCGCCGCGCGCGCGGAACGCGGTCTTCTGCAGCAGCAGGAAACGGTCGACGTACCATTGCTCGATATCCTGCTCGTCGGCATCCAGGTAGATCGAAAAGTCGAAGAAGTCGGAGACGATGGTGCTCGGTTTCGGTCCGTCGGTGCCATCGGTCTGTAGCACGTTCAGGCCTTCGAAGATCAGGATATCCGGGCGATCCACCGTCTGGTACTGGCCCGGGACGATGTCATAGCTGACATGGGAATAGACCGGTGCCTGCACTTCGCCTTCGGCGGCCTTGGTGTCGGCGAGGAATTTGACCATCTGCCGGCGATCGTAGCTTTCCGGGAAACCCTTGCGGTGCATGATGCCGTCGGCGACCAGTTTGCTGTTGGGGTAGAGAAACCCATCAGTGGTGACCAGGGCCACGTTCGGATGGTCCGGCCAGCGTGCCATCAGCGCCTGCAGTACGCGGGCGAAGGTGCTTTTGCCCACCGCGACGCTGCCGGCGATGGCCAGGATATAAGGGCCGCGTGGGCTGGCCCGGCCGAGGAAGGTGTCCTTGATCCCGGCCAGGTTGCGTGCTGCCCCGACATGCAGGCTGATCAGCCGCGACAGCGGCAGGTAGACATTGGCAACATCTTCGAGGGAAATGTCTTCGTTGACCCCGCGCAGTGCCGCAAGGTCTTCTTCCGACAGCGTCAGCGGGGTATTGGCGCGCAAGCCGGCCCACTCCGTGCGGCTCATTACCAGATAGTCATCAGCGGTCATCGGTTACTTTCCACATCCTGTTCAATCGGCTGATTATCCAACGAGTTGCCCCTCTGTGTCCGAAGGTCAGAATAATCTTTTGAATCGATTGGATATTCTGTAGCCTTGCGGCGCTGAAAGCACTCCATGCCTGATGGATTCACCTTCCCGGTCGCCGTGCGCTTCACCTAATAGCCTGTCTCGGAAAGAGTCAGGGGCCGGGGTATACTCGACTTTCGCGCTCACGCGCCTGCAGGTCTTGCGAACATGACGCAAATTTCCGAACGCCTTCTGGTTCAAGCCCATCTCGACGCCAAGCAACCCAAACCGTTGAGTGCCGAGCAGGAGGCAACGCTGCGTGCCGAAATCGCCGCCGGGCTCAAGGCCCGGGACGCGGTACTGGTTGCCCACTTCTACTGCGACCCGATCATTCAGGCCCTGGCCGAAGAAACCGGCGGTTGCGTATCCGACTCCCTGGAAATGGCCCGTTTCGGTGCCGCCCACCCGGCCAAGACCGTGCTGGTGGCCGGCGTTCGGTTCATGGGCGAGACGGCGAAAATCCTCACGCCGGAAAAACGCATCCTGATGCCGACCCTGGAGGCGACCTGCTCGCTGGACCTGGGCTGCCCGGTGGACGAGTTTTCCGCCTTTTGCGACCAGCACCCGGAACGCACCGTGGTGGTGTACGCCAACACCTCGGCGGCGGTCAAGGCTCGTGCGGATTGGGTGGTGACCTCCAGTTGCGCGCTGGAAATCGTCGAAAGCCTGATGGACAACGGCGAGAAGATCATCTGGGCGCCGGACAAGCACCTGGGGCGCTATATCCAGAAGCAGACCGGTGCCGACATGCTCTTGTGGGACGGTGCCTGCATCGTTCACGAGGAGTTCAAGTCCCGGCAGTTGGAAGATATGAAGGCGCTGTATCCCGATGCGGCGATTCTGGTCCATCCCGAATCCCCCGAGTCGGTGATCGACCTGGCCGACGCGGTCGGTTCCACCAGTCAGTTGATCAAGGCCGCGCAGACCCTGCCGAACAAGACCTTTATCGTCGCCACTGATCGCGGCATCTTCTACAAGATGCAGCAGTTGTGCCCGGACAAGGTCTTTATCGAGGCGCCGACCGCCGGCAATGGTGCGGCCTGCCGCAGTTGCGCCCATTGCCCGTGGATGGCGATGAACACCCTGGAGCGCACCCTGCAATGCCTGCGCGAGGGCAGCAACGAGATTTTCGTCGATCCGTCGATCATTCCCAAGGCGGTACGTCCGCTCAAGCGCATGCTGGACTTTACCCAGGCGGCGCGAATGAAGCTGAGCGGCAACGCCTGAGTCGTTTTGGCATCAGCCGCCCAGCATGTCCTTGACCAGCCGTTCCTGATCGATCATTTCCTTCTGCCGTGCATCGATGCGCGACGCCAGCTGGAAGTTCGGGGCACGGCGCTTGGCGAAATCCAGTTGCTGGATTGCCTGCTTGAAGTCGCCGACCAGCGCGAAGTACTCGGCCCGTGCCTGGTGCAGGCCAATGATATTACCGGACTGGCCGCGGGTTTCGGCGATCTGATACCAGATATCCGGGTCGTCCGGGCGGGTCTTGAGCAGGTCGACCAACACCTTCTCGGCCTCGGCCGGTTTGTTCTGCTTGCCCAGCAGATCGACCTTGACCTGTTTCAGCGGATAGTTGCCAGGATACAGCGCCAGCATCCGATCGGTCCGTTGTACGGCATCCGGGAGGTGGCCGCTACTGATGTCGAGCTCGATCTGGGCCAGGTTGTAGATGATCTCGTTGGGTGACTTGGCCAGCAATGGCTTGAGGTTCTCCCGGGCGTCATTCAACTGGCTGCCCTTGATCTGGGCGATGGCCAGGCCATAACGAGCGATTTCGGACTTGGGGTTTTCGTCCAGCTGGGCGCGAAAGCGCTTGGCTGCGAGCCCCGGTGAGTCCTCATAGGAGAGCATCACGCGGGCACGGATCAACTGGTAGCGCAGGCTGTCTTCGATACCGCCGGGCGTGGCCTGTTCGGCGCGGTTGCGGGTGTCGGCGATCCGCGATTCGGTGACCGGGTGGGTCAGGAGGAATTCCGGTGGCTTGGCATCGAAGCGGTAGATGCGCATCAGGCGTTCGAACATGGTCGGCATGTTGCGCGGGTCGTAGCCGGCCTTTTCCAGGTTGAGGATGCCGATCCGGTCGGCTTCCTGCTCGTTCTGGCGGGAGAAGCGCTGTTTCTCCTGGAAAGCGGCGGCCTGGGTCCCGGCAATGGTGGCAATACCGGCATCACCCCCGCCGGCGGCGGCGACGATGATCCCGGTCAGCAGCGCCGCCATCATCGGCAGTTGCATGCGTTGCTGGGCTTCCACACCACGGGCGAAGTGACGCTGCGACAGGTGCGCCAGTTCGTGGGCCAGGACCGACGCGTATTCGCCCTCGGTCTGGGCATTGAGGAACAGACCGCCGTTGATCCCGATGATCCCGCCTGGCGCAGCGAAGGCGTTGAGCTGGTTGCTGTCGATCAGGATGAATACCAGGCGCCGATCCTGGACCTGGCTGGTTTCGACCAGCTTGTAGACCGTGGTTTCCACATAGTCCTTGAGCTGTGGATCGTTCAGTTGCTTGACCTGGCTGCGCAGCAGGCTCAACCAGGCACGACCCAACTGATACTCCTGCTGGGGAGAGACGATGGCGGAACTGGCGTCACCGAGTGACGGCAGGTCGTCGGCGAAGCCAGGGGAGGCGAGCAGGCAGGCGAGCGTCAGCAGTGTGGGGCGCAGAAATGTCATGCACAGGGCTCTAGTTCGGCAAAGCCCTTACTGTAGCCGCACACCACGCCGACGACCAGAGGCGACGCCGCTTGGGTTATCCTAGGCGGCTCGAACGAACCGATCCGGCGCGCCGCCAGGAGTGAAGCAATGACCGACGCTGTAGAGTACGACGCCGAGCTGGACGCCAGCGGCCTGAACTGCCCGCTGCCGCTGCTCAAGGCCAAGCTTGAGCTCAATCGCCTGGCGAGCGGCGCGGTGCTCAAGGTCATTGCCACCGACGCCGGCTCACAACGCGACTTCCGCACCTTCGTCAAACTGGCCGGGCATACCCTGGTGCGCGAAGAGGAAGAGGCCGGGGTCTATCGCTACTGGCTGCGCAAGGCCTGAATCGCCAGCACTTAAATCGTTAAGGATTATTGATGTTCAAAGTGTTACGTGACTGGATCCAGCGCTATTTCTCCGATGAGGAAGCGGTGGTATTGGCGGTCCTGCTGTTTCTGGCGTTCACCGCCGTACTGACCCTCGGCAAGATGCTCGCTCCGGTATTGGCGGGCATGGTCCTGGCCTATCTGATGCAGGGGCTGGTGTTTGGTCTGGAGCGCATGCGCCTGCCCGGCGCAGCGGCGGTCGGCCTGGTGTTCGCGCTGTTCATGGGCGGCTTGCTGCTGTTCATGCTGGTGGTGGTACCGCTGCTCTGGCATCAGTTGATCACCCTGTTCAACGAACTGCCGGGGATGTTGGTCAAGTGGCAGTCGTTGTTGCTGTTGCTGCCGGAACGTTATCCACACCTGGTCTCCGACGAACAGGTGCTGCAGGCGATCGAAGTGGCGCGGGGCGAAATCGGCAAGTTCGGCCAGTGGGCGTTGACCTTCTCGCTGTCCAGCCTGCCGTTGCTGGTCAACATGATGATCTACCTGGTGCTGGTGCCGATCCTGGTGTTCTTCTTTCTCAAGGATCGGGCGAAGATCCGTGACTGGGTGGGCGGCTACCTGCCGCGTGAGCGGGCGCTTATCACCCGCGTGGCGGAAGAAATGAATCATCAGATCGCCAACTACATCCGTGGCAAGGTGATCGAGATCATTATCTGCGGCGGGGTGACCTACATCGCTTTTGTCGCGCTGGGCCTCAACTATGCGGCCTTGCTAGCTCTGCTGGTGGGGGTGTCGGTGGTGGTGCCTTATGTCGGTGCGGTGGTGGTGACCGTGCCGGTCATGCTGATCGCGCTGTTCCAGTGGGGCTGGAGCGACCAGTTCATCTACCTGATGGCGGTCTACGGGATTATCCAGACGCTTGATGGCAACGTGCTGGTGCCGCTGCTGTTCTCCGGGGCGGTGAACCTGCATCCGGTGGCGATTATCTGCGCGGTGCTGTTGTTTGGCGGGTTGTGGGGCTTCTGGGGGGTGTTCTTCGCGATTCCGCTGGCCACGCTGTTCAAGGCCGTGCTGGATGCCTGGCCGCGCAAGGAGCCGATCGTGGCGCCGTTGTTGTAGAGGGATTGGCTTTTTGTGGGAGCGGGCTTGCCCGCGAAGCTTTTGGGGGGCTTGCGGGCCTCTTCGCGGGCAATTCGGTCAGGCCTTGTTCAGCGCCTGCGCTGCCGCCAGCACCGCATCCACGTGGCCTGGCACCTTCACGCCGCGCCATTCCTCACGCAACACGCCTTTCGCATCGATCAGGAAAGTGCTGCGGTCGACGCCCAGGTATTCCTTGCCGTAGAGCTTCTTCAACTTGATCACGTCAAACAGCTGGCAAACCGCTTCATCCTTGTCGCTGATCAGCTCGAAGGGAAACTCCTGCTTGCACTTGAAGTTCTCGTGGGACTTCAGGCTGTCGCGCGACACCCCGAACACCTCGGTATTGGCCGCCTGGAACGCCGCGTACTGGTCGCGAAAGCCCTGGCCTTCGGTGGTGCAGCCCGGGGTGCTGTCCTTGGGATAGAAGTAGATCACCACCTGCTTGCCCTTCAGGCCTGACAGGCTGACGGTCTGGCCGCTGGTGGCCGGTGCCTCGAAATCGGTGACAACTTCATTGATGACAACAGTCATGTTGGCTCCTTACATGGGGTTCTGTGGGCGCCAGGGTTCGATCAGCGCATCGAGGTTCATCGCGTCGGCGAAGTCCAGGAACTGGTCACGCAACCAGCTGATCTGCACGCCAGGCGGCAGGGTCACGGTAAAGGTGGCGTTGAGCATGGTGCCACCGGTGTGCGGGGCCAGGTAGGTATCGCAGGTCAGGTTCTCCAGTTCGACATTGTGATCGATGAAGAACTGGCACAGCTCGTTGATGATGTCCGAACGGTAGGCCGAACTGACATAGGCGACATATGGCAGGGCTTGTGGGCGGTTCTCCAGGGAGCCGCTGCGTACCACGTTGACGATGAAGGCATGCTTCTTCGCCAGGTTCGGCAAGCCGGCCTCGAGTCGGGCCAGGGCATCCCAGCTGCCGGAAATCTGCAGGACCAGCGCGCTGTACTCGCCATGGCGGGTCAGGCGCGAAGTCGAGACGGCACAGCGGTTTTCATGGCTGGCGCGGCACAGAACGTTGGTCAGCTCGATGGGGTTGGGGCCGAGGGCACTGATGACAAGGAATTGTTCGCGGACAGTGGGGGTGGACATGCAGCATTCCTAAAGCGATGAGCGGTCGGTACGTCTCGGACCAGTATGGATCGGGTTTTGCCTGCACAGGTCGCCGCCGGAGATCGATCAAACGCTTGCAGCAGCCTCTCAAGCAGGTGCGAGAGCGGGCGGCGACAGGGTTTGAGCGGGTTTCGGGCAGCGAAAAGGGAGTCTGGAACCCGGCACATGACTGACTCAGTACCGATCAAAGTCTGAAGGGTAGCGAAAACCGGCGCCAAGGGGAATGCTCATGGCGAGTACTTCGCTTGTACAAGGCTGATGGCGCCAGTACCATTACCGCTCTCTTTTTCCGGCAGGAGCGGTTGCATGATTGCGGGCAGTATGGTGGCACTGGTCACACCCATGGATGCACAGGGTCGTCTTGACTGGGACAGCCTGAGCAAACTGGTGGACTTCCACCTGCAAAACGGCACCAATGCCATTGTCGCGGTCGGCACCACGGGTGAATCGGCGACCCTCGACGTGCACGAGCACATCGAAGTGATTCGTCGGGTGGTCGACCAGGTGGCGGGACGCATCCCGGTGATCGCCGGCACGGGTGCCAACTCGACGCGTGAAGCGATCGAGCTGACCACCAACGCCAAGAGCGCTGGGGCCGATGCGTGCCTGCTGGTGACCCCGTACTACAACAAGCCGACCCAGGAAGGCCTGTACCAGCATTTCCGCACCATCGCCGAAGCGGTCGACATTGCGCAGATCCTCTACAACGTGCCGGGCCGCACCGCGTGCGACATGCAGGCCGAGACCGTGATCCGCCTGTCGAGCGTGCCGAACATCATCGCTATCAAGGAAGCCACCGGCGACCTGGAGCGTGCCAAGGCTATCCTGGCCGGTGTGAGCAGCGACTTTCTGGTCTACTCCGGCGATGACGCCACGGCGGTCGAGCTGATGCTGCTCGGCGGCAAGGGCAATATTTCGGTCACTGCCAACGTTGCCCCGCGTGACATGAGCGAGTTGTGCGCCGCCGCGCTGCGTGGTGATGCCGAGACGGCCCGCGCGATCCACCAGAAACTGATGCCGCTGAACAAGACCCTGTTCATCGAATCCAACCCAATCCCCGTGAAATGGGCGCTGCATGAGATGGGCCTGATGCCGGACGGTATCCGTCTGCCGCTCACCTGGCTCAGCGCTGCCTGTCACGAACCGCTGCGGCAGGCCATGCGCCAGTCCGGCGTCCTGGTTTAATTGAGGAAACACACCGCATGAAGCGATTGGCCGGACTTTCCGCACTTGCCTTGATTATCAGCAGTACCAGCGGCTGCGGCTGGATTTGGGGTCCGGAAGGTTATTTCCGCGACCGTGGCAGCGATTACCTGGAGGCGCAACAGACGCCAGCCATGCAACTGCCGCCGGATGTTTCCACCAGCAAGCGGCTTGACCCGCTGTTGCCGATCCCGCGCAACGTCGCCAGCGAAACCGTCAAGGGCCCGTACGAAGTGCCACGTCCGCAGCCGTTGCAGGTCGCGGCCAGTGCCAGCGACTACAGCCTGCAGAAGAGCGGCGACTCGAGCTGGATCCTCGGCCAGCACCCGCCGGCTGAAGTCTGGTCGGTGGCGATGCAGTTCTTCCAGGACAATGGCTTCCGCATCGACGCGCAGCGTCCGCAGACCGGTGAGTTCACCACCGCCTGGCAGCACTCCGACGAGCTGTCGGCGAGCCTGGCCAAACGTCTGGGCAGCAGTGGCGCTGCCGGCAACGAAACCCGCGTGCGGGTGCGTATCGAGCCGGGCGTACAGCGCAATACCAGCGAAATCTACGTGGTCAGCGCCGAACGTCCGGTCGGCAGCAGCGCCAACGTCGACTTCACTGCCCGTTCGGTCAATACCGGGCTGGACTCGGCCCTGGTCGACGAGATGCTGTCGAGCATGAGCCGCAGCGCCGAGAAGGGTGGTTCGGTCTCCCTGCTGGCCGCTCGCGACTTCGACACCCCGAGCCGCGTCAGCCTGAGCCAGGACGGCAGCGGCAACCCGGTGCTCAACGTCGGCGAAGACCTCGATCGTGCCTGGTCCAGCGTCGGCCGTGCCCTGGAACAGGGGCAATGGCGGGTTGAAGACATTAACCGCAGCCTGGGTCTGTACTACATCAACCTGGCGGAAAAGGCCGAGCGCAAGAACGAAGAGCCTGGCTTCTTCGGCAAGCTGTTCGGCAGCAAACCGGCCAAGGAAGAAATCGAAGCCCGTGCCGAGCGTTATCAGGTTCGCCTGAGCAAGGTCGGCGACAGTGTGCAGGTCACCGTCGAGAAAGACATCAACACCGTTGCGCCGGCTGATGTGGCGCGCCGTGTGCTGGGTGTGATTCAGGACAACCTGGGCTGATTGACGATGCGTTTTGCCGTTCTCGGCAGTGGTAGCCAAGGGAACGGCACACTGATAGCCAGTGGCGACACCTGTGTACTGGTCGATTGTGGTTTCTCCTTGCGGGAAACCGAGCGGCGCCTGGCGCGCCTGGGTATGCACCCGGCGCAACTGAGCGCGATCCTGGTGACCCACGAACATGCCGACCATGTGCATGGCGTGGGTTTGCTGTCTCGGCGCTACAATCTACCGGTGTACCTCAGTCGCGGTACCTTGCGCGGGATGCGCAAACCTGTCGAACCGGCAGGGTTCGTGGCAGGAGGTGAAACCTTGCGCATCGGCGCGCTGGACATCGACGTCGTTGCCGTGGCCCACGATGCCCTGGAACCGACGCAGTACGTGTTCAGCGATGGTGAACGGCGTTTCGGCCTGCTGACCGACCTGGGGTCGTACTGCTCGACCGTCATGGACAGCTACAGTGGCCTCGATGCATTGATGATCGAAGCCAATCATTGCCGCGACCTGCTGGCACGGGGGCATTACCCGTACTTTCTCAAGCAGCGGGTTGGCGGTGAAGAAGGACATCTGAACAACCACCAGGCCGCAAACCTGGTGGCCGAGCTGGGCTGGCAGGGCTTGCAACACCTGGTGCTGGCCCACCTGAGCAGCAAGAACAACCTGCCGCAGCTGGCCCGGCAATGTTTTGTCGACACCCTCGGGTGCGACCCGGACTGGCTGCAACTGGCCGATCAAGATTCAGGGCTCGACTGGCGACACATCGCCGGGCCCAACAACTTAACAAGCGGAGCCCATCATGGAAAAACGTGAAGAACTCTACCGCGGCAAAGCCAAGTCGGTGTACAAGACCGACGACGCTGACCGCTTGATCCTGCTGTTTCGCAACGACACCTCGGCGTTCGACGGCAAGCGCATCGAACAACTCGATCGCAAGGGCATGGTGAACAACAAGTTCAACGCCTTCATCATGCAGAAGCTCGAAGCGGCCGGCGTACCGACCCAGTTCGACAAACTGCTGGGTGACAACGAGTCGCTGGTGAAGAAACTCGACATGATCCCGGTGGAATGCGTCGTGCGTAACTACGCGGCCGGTAGCCTGGTCAAGCGCCTGGGTGTGGAAGAGGGCATGAAGCTCAACCCCTACACCTTCGAACTGTTCCTCAAGGACGACGCCAAGGGCGACCCGTTCATCAACGAATCCCACGTCGTGGCGTTCGGTTGGGGCACCGCCGAGCAACTGGCACGCATGAAGGAGCTGTCGCTCAAGGTCAATGAGATCCTGAGCAAACTGTTCGACGATGCCGGCCTGCTGCTGGTCGACTTCAAGCTCGAATTCGGTGTGTTCAGCGACGGTTCCATCGTCCTGGGTGACGAGTTCAGCCCGGACGGCTGCCGCCTGTGGGACAAGGACACCAAGAAGAAGATGGACAAGGACCGCTTCCGCCAGGGCCTCGGTGACGTCATCGAAGCCTACGAAGAAGTTGCCCATCGCCTGGGTGTACCGCTGTAATCGACGCAAGCATCTGATAGCACGGAATTTTTTTGCCTCAGGGGGTTCGCTTCCGGCAAAAGTGTTGGTATGATGCGCGCCATTGGAGAGATGCCAGAGTGGCCGAATGGGACGGATTCGAAATCCGTTGTACCTTCACCGGTACCTAGGGTTCGAATCCCTATCTCTCCGCCATACATGAAAAGCCCCTGAAGTCGTGAGATTTCAGGGGCTTTTTCGTTCCGGGCACTCAATGTTGTTGCCTCGGCTTGCAGGGGAAAAAGTGAGTCGGTAGCGCGACGAACAATTTTTCTACTATCTGCTTATCCAGCCTTTACCGGCCTGATCAGGCTTTCTGCCGGAATCCCAAACATATCATGAAGTTTCCATATCATGGGTAGCGTAAGCGCGCGCTTGCCATTGAGCACCTCATAAACCCTGTTCTGACGGCCAATAGCAGGTACGAGGTCAGCTGCCGACAATCCGGATTGCTCCATTCGGAACCGGATGGCATCCACCGGGTTGGGCAGGTCGACCGGGAAATGCTTCGCCTCATAGGCTTCTATCAGAGTGATCATCACTTCAAGGTAGTCACCTTCCGGGGTGCCGGGGTCCGGTTCATTGTCGAACAGCGGGGATACGGACTTCAGCGCGTCCTGGTAATCCTGTTCGGTGCGGATCGGACGAATATTCATGGGTTACTCCATTTCGACGGTATTGGCATCAATGCTGTCGTATTGCTCATGCGTGCCGATGAATTTGATATAGAGGGCGCCGTAGCGGTATGCCACGGCAACTACGAGCCGATAGTCGTTACCTTTTATGTTGAATACGATCCTGCGGCTCTTGAGAACGCTAGCGTGGCGATACTGGGCGTTGATCTCAGCCGGTGTTTGCCAGTGCACCTGCTTTACTTCGTCAATCCAGGCCAGGAGGGATTGCTCGGAGTCCGGGTGCTTCTGCCAAAAGGTTTTGAGTTGGCTGATAGCGATGATTCTCATGGGGTTATCCTAGTCCCGTGGTGGGACTTGCGCAAGAGGAGATCTGTTTGCTGATTTCAGATACACCGCCAACCCGGGAATCGCCAGATAGAAATATTTACTTCACGTAAATCGGTTCGGAAAATCTCTGGCGTGCCAAAGCCTCAGGGGGGCCTCCCGCTTCATTGACTCTGCGCGTTGGCAGTGGGCGTAACGCCAATTTGTTTGAACACCGGAGGGGGGGAATTTCTATTTTTCCTCACTATGTAGATAAAGCCCCGGAGGTCGTGAGACTCAGGGGCTTTTTCGTTTCTGATACAGAAAAGCTGTTTTGCCTGCCTCCACAAGACTGCTGCCTTCAGGCCTTCAGATAGCCTTGAATCCGCCGCAGAAATCCCGTCTCGAAAGCCTCCCGGCACGGTTCAGTCCGATAAAGCCGGCGCCGCCGGGCCAGTTCGGCCCAGAGTGGTGACGTATCTGCTCCGTGCAGCCAGCGTTCGGCCTCGCGGGCGCCATCGGCGAGTTGTCGGGCGTAATGATTGTCCCAGGGCGTCGGCTGTTCGGGGGTATCGTTGGCGGGTCGCCGGGTCGCCGGGATGTGGATGGCACGAGGCTGTGGCGATTCCAGTCGCTGAAAGGCCAGGGTGTAGAGCGCAATGCCATCGGCGATCAGGCGATGGGCCAGGCGTTCCTGTTCCAGGTTACGAAAGGCCACGCAACGGGCACCGTCGAGGCAGAATCTGGCGGCGACACGAAAATGAGCGGCTGCTTCAAGAGGATGCAGGGCGGCCAGTCGGATCAGGTCCGACGGAGGTAGGCGGGACAGTAGCGAGCGATCAATCATGAAGGTGGTCTCCTTGATCGCGATGTAACGAAGCTGGGCGTAGTGGGCGGTGCCCGTGCATAAAAGGGGGGGGAGGCCATTATCCTTATCTCCTCAGACGGGTTAAGGAACTGCCTTCCATCGTTGCGACACGGAAAGGGTGGCAGACCGTACGAGGGTCGCAAACCGGCGTCTGAGGAAACCGGCCAGGCCGAAGCCTGCCCCGCACAGTCCGCCATAGAAATGCACTAGCCGGACATCAGAAATGCCAGCCAGACAGCTATGGCGCGAAACCGCGCCTCAGACACACAAAGCAGGTTGCGACACCCGACCACAGGATTGACTGCGGCGAGGTTAGGCTAGTGGCGGCACTGCCAATCTAATAGTCAGGCATCGGCTACGCAATGGAAGTGCGGGTCTTATTATCTTGTAGGATTTTTGGGGAGGCAGACCGTGTGGGGGTGACAAACCGGTGTCCGAGGGAACCAGCCAGGCTGAAGCCTGCCCCACACGCTCCGCCACAGGTGTGCTAACCGGGTGCCAATAGGCAGCGGCTAAACGGCCATGACGCGATACCGCGCTTAAAACACTTTCATCAGGGATTCACTGGTGCCCTTTACGCGGTGATATCAAGCACAGCTTCTGCTGTTGCTGAGCGTGAGCGGTGGGATACCACTTTGGACATACCTATGCCTAGGGCCTGAAGCACCTTCAGCACGGTCGATAATCTTGGGTCGCCGCCGGTTGCCAGGGATCTGTAGAGATTCGGCCTGGCCAAGCCAGTGCTTTGAGACAGGCTATTCATACCACCTCTCGCCTCCACAAGGCGTCGGATAGCGATAAGAAACGTATCTTCCCCGCCAGCCTCGTCGATCTCCTCAAGGGCGACAGATAAGTATTCAATGGCAAATGTTTCGTCGTCTCGAAGCATTTCAAGAACGCTATCTTCTTGGGCGCGAGTCCTGGTCGTCATTTCTTTTCACCTTGTGAGTCATCCAGAGAGGCTGTGGCGGGCGGGCTAGGCTAGCGGGGAAGCTGCCGGCCTGATAGTCAGGTATCGGCTACACAGTAGAAGTGCTGATCTTATTACTTTGTAGGTTTTCTTCTTTTTCCCGCTCCATTAGCCGAGCGCGTAGATAAATTCCTTTCTGTTTTTCTGCAAAGCATCGCTCATACGGCACAAGCGCAAATCTTGTGCTGTCTCAGATTTGTCAATTTATTGGCTTTTTCTCCACTGAGAAAAACGCCGTCTTAATGGCGTTCGCCCCAGCGTTTCCAGCCGTTTAGCGGAAATTGCAAAAAAAACCTCAGAAATAATTATTAACAAATTGGCATTTTGCTATCAATGAAGCATCATAATGGCCATTATTTTGACTCTATCTGATTAGGGCGCAGCCGCTCGGGGTCGAGCCCAGGTTCCGGAGTCGTCTCCCTACCCGTAATTCCTCCCGGAGCCATCGTGCATGAGCGTCCTTGACGTTGTCTGTGGGCCACAATCGTGTGCCCGCTCGCTGAGTGACGCCGAATTCTGGCGCCTGTTGCGCGAAGAGCTGCTGCCACTTCGCCCCAGCCAGTACGACATCACCTCGGTCTGCAACCTGACCTGCGAAGGCTGCCTGTTTTTCTCCGGTGACGATTACCTTGGGCACCAGGATGAAAAGGATCTCAACAATATCGAGGCCTTCTTCGCCGGCGAAGCGGCGCGTGGAGTCCGCTATGGCTACTTCGGCGGGGCGGAGCCGTCGCTGGCCGAGAACAAGCTGCTGATCGCCAACCGGCACATTCCCTACGGCGTGGTGTTCACCAATGGCATCAAGCGCCTGAGCGCCGAAATCGACTACCGCGTGCATGTGTCGCTGTGGGGCAATCCCGAACGTAGCCGCGAGCTGCGCGGTGCGGACACCATGACCAAGCAGATCCGGAACTACCGCAACGACCCCCGCGCGGTGTTCGTGTTCACCCTCACCGCACGCAACCTCGACGATATTCCGTACATCGCCCAGCTCTGCGCGGACAACGGTCTGGCGCTGACCTTCAACCACTACAGCCCCACCAGCAAGTACCTGGACTTTATCGGCAGCGGGGCCGGTGCCGACCCGTACCACATCACCAGCACGGCAGCCGACAACCTGGTCCTGTCCGCCGATGACCTGCGCCGCGCCAGGGACAGCATCGGGGAACTATTGCAGCAGCCCGGCCTGCGGATCCTCTATGAGGCCGACTTCAACCAACTGATTCACGACCCCGCAGGACTGTATCCGGATGCCCAGGGGCCGGGCGAGGTGACTCGCGATTGTGGCGTGCTGCTGACCTCGACCCTGCGCCACTACAACACCGACCTGAGCGAGAGTCGTGGAAAATGTTGTACGCCGAACATCGACTGCGGCACCTGTCGGCTCTATGCCCAGTCGTTTGCGAGCGTGCTGGTGCGGGCCACCCGGCAGATGCGCCAGGCCGGCGGCCAGCAACGGCTGGTCAAGCTCTGGCGGCTGTGGTGCGAACTGTTCCTGAACGACGATCGCTTGCGCATGCCTGCCGATGGCAGGGCGACCAACCCTATTTCTGACCTCTAACGCGAGAAGCTGCCGTGTCGGCCATTAGCTCAAACAGCAAACACCGGATTGTCTGGGTGTGGGGGCAGATCACCCCGCAACTGCGTAGCGAACTTATTGCCTTCTGGGCCGACAACGGCGCGCTGGCGGACCCGTGCGAGGCCTGGCGCAGAACCTTCGAAGTGGCCAGTGTGGTGCTCGACGAGGAGGGCCGGCTTGCTGGGGTCTGCTCGGTGTACTGCGCCTACAGCCCGGGTGCCGGGGCTTTCTACTGGTTCTATCGCACCTTCATCCGTACGGACTGCCGCGATGTCGGCCTGGCACCGAGATTGTTCGCCCACACCTTCGAACAGCTGGCACTGGCCTATGCCGATGAGCCGCAGGCGCCGGTCGGCGTGATGATCGTGGTCGAGAACCCCAAGCTGCACACCGCCGCCGGTATCCGCGTGATCGAGCGCGCCGGTTTCCAGCACCTGGGCATCGATGACAGCGGTCAAAGCGTCTGGCATCGGCTGTTCCGCCCACTTGAGCAGGAGCCCGCCCGATGACCGAACGCACCCTGCATTTCATTTCCGGCCTGCCCCGTTCCGGTTCGACCCTGCTCTCGGCCCTGCTGCGCCAGAACCCGCGCTTTCATGCGCACATGAGCAGCCCCGTCGCTGGCTTGGTCGATGACCTGCTCAATGGCATGGGCGGGCGCAACGAGTATTCGCTGTTCATTTCGGACCGCCAGCGCGGACGCATCCTGCGTGGCCTGTTCGAGCAGTTCTACGGCGAGGAATTCGAGGCGCCGGTGATCTTTGACAGTAACCGTTCCTGGTGCTCGCGCATGCCGCTGCTGCACAGCCTGTTCCCCGCGAGCAAGGTGATCGCCTGCGTGCGCGACGTGCCCTGGATCATCGACAGTATCGAACGGCTGGTCCAACGCAACGTGCTGTCGCCTTCGGCGATCTTCAACTTCCAGGCCGGCGGCACCGTCTACAGCCGCGCCGATGCCCTGGCGAATGCCGAGGGCATGCTCGGCTACCCGTACAACGCCCTCAAGCAGGCCTTCTATGGCGAGCACGCGAGCCGCCTGCTGCTGGTGCGCTACGAGAGCCTGGTCGGCAATCCGCAGGCGGTGCTCGACGGCATCTATGACTTTATCGGCGAACCCGCTTTCAACCACGACCTGCTCAACATCCAGTTCGACGCCGAGGAATTCGACCGGCGTGCTGGCACACCTGGCCTGCATCACGTGAGGCCGAGTGTGCAGGCGGTACCGCGTTCGACGCTGCTGCCGCCGGACCTGTTCGCCCGTTTTGGCAATGACGCTTTCTGGCAACACCCGCAACACAACACTCAAGGAGTCCGGGTTCTTTGACCGGCCCCTATAAAAACTAGAGAAAAACATTGGAGCGTACGACTGGATGAACAAGGGTATTTATCGGTTGGTCTGGAACAGCGGGCTGGGTGCCTTGCAAGTTGTTTCCGAAGTGGCCAGGTCTAAGAGCTGTGGCGGTGGGGCACGCCTCACATCGGGCAGGGCCAGGATGCCGGCCTGGCCCCTGGCATTGCTGTCGCTGGGCATGGCGTCTTCAGCCTGGGCGACTCCTGGCTATGACGTCTACACGGATGCCGACTCCGGTGCGGGGTCCCTGCGTGACCGCTTGACCAGCAGCGGGTCGGTGCTGATCAGTCCTTCGGTCGGGGCGATCACGCTCAACTCGGATGTGCCGCTGGCAGCGGGCCTCACCACCCTGCAAACCAGCGCTCCCGTGACCATCACCGGGGGCAACCTGGTGGGCGCTGGCGGCTCGTTGGCGTTCAGCGCGCCGACGGCGGCAACGATCTCCACTGGCATCTCGGGCCAGTTCACGGGTGCCACCGGCACGGTCGTGACGTTCCCGAGTCCCGTCACGGCGGGGGCTGCGGGCTCGAACGTGGCCTCGGGCACCGGCGGCATCGGGGGCGCAGGCTCGACGGGCAAATACTCCGTCATGGTTGCCACGCCAGGTGGTGCGGCGGTCAGCGGAACCCATTTTGCGCTGGTCAACAATGCGACCCTGACAGGGGGCAATGGCGGGACTGGCACAGCGGCGAATGGTGGTGCCGGAGGCGCGGGTGGCAGCACGGGTTCTTCCAGCTCGGGTAACGTTGGCGGCTCCGGCGGTAACGGCGGCTCGGGTGCCAGTGGCGGCGTTGCTTCCGCCGGTGGTGCCGGCCTTTCGGGCAGTTTTTTTGCCGTGACCAACAACGCCACTCTTTCCGGCGGCAACGGTGGCAATGGCGTTACCGGTGGGGCTGGGGGCCAGGGCGGTGCCGGCAGCAGCAGCGGCAAGTACGGTGGTAACGGCGGCAATGGTGGCAACGGCGGTAATGGCGGCAGGGGTGGTGCCGGCGGTGCCGGGATCAGCGGTTACCAGATGCAGGTCACCAATACCGGGACGATCCAGGGCGGCAACGGTGGTCTTGCGGGCGCTGGCGGCACGGGCGGCGCAGGCGGTGTCGCGGGCATTGGCTTTTCCTTGGGGACGGCTGGCCACGCGGGGAGCAATGGCCTCAGTGGCACGGCGGGAGCGGGCGGTGTCGGTATCGTTGCGACTGGAGACTCGACGATCTACAACGCCGGGACCATTTCCGGTGGCCTGGCCAATGGTGGCGCCGGTGCCCGTGCCGACGCGATCGATCTCAGTGGCGGCAACAACAAGCTGACCCTCGCCAGCGGTTCGGTGATCAACGGCAACGTCGTCAGCACCAGCGGCGGCAGCGACGTGCTGGCCCTGGGTGGCAATACCGGCTCGACCAGCTTCGACCTCGGTTCGGCTGGCGCCCAGGGCGCCGCCGTGCAGTACCAGGGCTTCGGTAGCTTCCAGAAAGACGGCAACAGCACCTGGACGCTGAACGGCACCGATACCTATGGCAAGAACTGGAGCGTCAACGCCGGCACCCTGGCCCTGGCGGACAGTGCGAGCCTGCTGGGCTCCGTGGCGGTCGCCAATGGCGCCACCCTGAATGTCGGCAGCGCCACGATTGGCGGCGGCCTCTCCAACGCCGGCACGCTGGAGCTGGGCAGTACGGCAACGCCTTATGCAACGGTCGGCACCGGCTCGTTCAGCCAGGGCAGCAGCGGTACGCTGCGCATCAATGCCTTGAGTGCGTCGCAATACAGCCAACTCAGTGCCAACGGCAATGTTCAGTTGAGCGGTACCCTGGACGTCAATGTGAAGAGCGGCAATACCCTGGCCGTGGGCAATCAGTTGAGTAGCGTGATCAGCACGAGCGGTACGCTTACCGGTCGCTTCAACCAGGTGACCGACAACAGCCTGCTGTTCGACTTCACGCCGACCTACAACAACAGCAGCGTCGACTTGAACGTGATCGCCGCCAGCAGCGGTAGCGGGGGCTCCAACGCCAACACGGTCCGCGGCAGCATCCAGGCCCTGGGCAATACCGCCGCCCAAGGCGCGGCAGGTGCGCTGGACCAGATCATTGCCAGCAACCCCAATGGCCAGTTGGCCAGCCATTTCGTCTCCCTCAGCACTCAGGAGGAAGTGTCCAGGGCTGCGACCGAGACGTTGCCGCTGATGACGGGCGGCTCCACCCAGGCGGCGAAGACCGCCCTGGGTAGCATCAATGGCGTGATCGAAGGGCGCAGCGACTCGCTGCGTGGCGGCTTGTCTTCCGGCGACAGCATCCTCAGCGAGCAGCACCTGTGGATCAAACCGTTCGGTTCCTGGGCCGACCAGGAGCGCACCGGCGGTGTCGCCGGCTTCAATTCCAGCGTGGGCGGCCTGGCGTTCGGTCTCGACGGCAGCCTCAACGATCGCTGGATGCTCGGCAGCGCGTTCATCTATGCCAAGGCGGACACCCACAGCACCGGTGATACCGCTCGCCAGCAACTGAACACCGATGTCTACCAGTTGGTCGGCTACGGCACCTATCACCTGGACGACAGGACCAACCTGAACTTCCAGGTCGACGGTGGGCAGAACCACAACGATGGCAAACGTGACCTGGACTTTGCCGGCTTGCAGGCCAAGTCCAACTACGACTCCTGGACTGCTCACGTCGGCACCAGCCTGGACCGGACCTTCAGCCTGACCCCGGACACCCGTTTCACCCCTTCGGTGCGTGCGGATTACACCTGGATCAAGGATGAGGCCTATCACGAGAAGGGCGCCGATGAGCTGAACCTGCAGGTCAAGAGCCGCAGTACCGACCAGTTCATCCTCGGGGTGGACGGCAAGCTGGCCCATGACTTCACGCAACAGGTGACCGTGAGTGGCAAGCTGGGCGTCGGTTATGACTTCCTGGCCAGCCGCGACTCGTTGACCTCCAGCTTTGCCGGTGCCCCGGGCACCACCTTCACCACCTACTCCAGCAGCCCTCAGCGTTGGCAAGTACGTGGTGGCACCGAGCTGAGCTACAAGGTCAACAGCCAGCTGCAACTGGCCGTGCGTTATGACCTGGAGGAGCGTAGCCACTACCTCAACCAGACCGCGTCGGCGGAAGCTCGCTGGGCTTTCTAAACCGATAGCACAAGCACATCCTCCGAGTGCAAGGCTCGGAAGGTGTGGCTGGCTGAAGCCCTTGGCGTCGTGAGACACCAGGGGCTTTTTCATCTGGACGCCATGGACGGCGCCTTTCTAAACTGATGGCGTTTTGGGGATAGGGGAGTAACGGATGAATCGCAACGAACTGCGCAAGGCCGATATCAACCTGATGGTGGTGTTCGAAGCGCTGATGCAGGAGCGCAACGTCACACGGGTAGCGGAAAAACTGTTTCTGGGTCAGCCGACCATCAGCTCGGCACTCAATCGCCTGCGGGCGATGTTCAATGATCCATTGTTCATTCGTGTCGGTCACCGCATGGAACCGACCGCTCGCGCCGAAGAACTCATTCAGTATCTGTCGCCTGCATTGGATTCGTTGTCCAACGCCCTGAGCCTGACCCACGACTTCGACCCGGCCAGCAGCACCATGACTTTTCGTATCGGCCTGTCGGACGATGTCGAGTTCGGTCTGTTGCCCAACCTGTTGCGCGCCCTGCGTCAGGAGGCGCCGAATGTGATGATCGTGGTCCAGCACGTCGACTACTGGCGCATCCCGGATCTGCTCGCTTCGGGCGATATCACCGTTGGCATCAGCCAGACCCGTGGCCTGCCGGCCAATGCCAAGCGCAAGCTGTTGCGGCATATCCAGCCGATGATCCTGCGCGCCGATGCTTCGTCGACGCCCATGAGCCTGGATGAATACTGCGCCCGCCCGCATGTGCTGGTGTCCCACACGGCGAATATCAGCAGCCTGGCCGACGAGTGGCTGGCGGAAATCGGTCGCAAGCGCCACGTGGTGCTGTCGGTACCGCAATACAGCGCCTTGCCGGCCCTGCTGGCAGGGACTGATCTGATCGCCGGGCTACCGGATTACGCGGCGCTGGCCATGGCCGCGTCGGGCTCGGTGTTTGCCGAACCGGTGCCGTTCAAGGTGCCGACCCTCGATCTGTCGATGGTCTGGCTCGGCATCGTCGACACCGATCCGGCAGAGCGCTGGTTGCGTTCGCGGTTGGAAAAATTCATGAGCGATCGCGTGCTCTGATGTGAGTCATCCCCGGCTGGGAAGATTTCATGGCTACCAGGATTCGATGTCGGCGTTGAATCGTCCTGGTGGACGATACGTCAGCAGTAACGAATGATGTAATTGAGGTACAGGTTCGCGGGGCGGGTTTCCTTTGAAATGCGTGGCTTGCCGTCGGGACTCTCTTCATCCATATCGGTGGTTGGGGTCGGGGCCGAGTTGGGAACGTAGACGGGTACGCCTTCGCCGGGTTGAGCGGTGGCAGGACCCAAAATCACGTCTTTGTAGTTGTGTTCGTGGCCCTGAAAAGCATCCAGTTGCAGAGATCCGACCTGGTTGCCGCTATTACCATTCTGGGCGGATACCGTTCGTTCGCTCAGTGCCAGATCATTGCCGCTGTTGCCATCCACGCCACGCACGAACCGACCGCGCAGGTCTGGAAGGTTGAAACTGTTATCATCCTGGGAACCGAAAGCGCTCCCGATAACACCATACAACTGCCAGAAAGCATCACGGGGGACGGAACTACCGTCGCAGAAAAGCCAGCCTGATTTGGCAAGATTCGAGCGAATTTGATCCAGGTTGATTCCGGGCGCGGTGTCAGTTGCTGCCAACGGTCCAGCATAAGCAATCACTGAGCCGACAGGGAAGAAGTCATCGCTTTTCATCCAGCGTTTCCTTTTAAGGTTATGCAGCCTTTTTCCATGTGAAGCGTCTTGTTCATCATCAGAGCATCACCTCGTATGAGCAATCAACTGCTAACCGCCAAATCGGTTCTAACCCCCGCCAATGCCAGCGCACAGGCGGTTTCGCGGTCCATTCGTGCCCCCTCGGACATCAAGCGCCCAGCCAATGATGGTTCGAGCACACGGTCGATGATCTGGCGGCTGCGGGCACGAACCTGGGTGACGCTGATATCCTTTGCCTCTACCGGGTCACAAGCCGTGCCCGCATAGCCCAGCAAGCGTGCGGCATCAGTGGTACGCCCCTCGTGTACTGCCAGCAGAGCAAATAGGTCGGAGTAAAGGCCAAACCATTCCCAGTCCCTTCTTATTGAGGTTGCAATGAAGTCGGCCAGCGCTTTTCGGGCTTCGTGTATATGTCCCAAAAAAAGCAAGGCAGTCACGATGACTGCCAGAGACTGCAACAAAAAATTGTTTCCAGAGTGTCGGTGACTGCTGATCAGCTTGCGGCCAAAGTGCAAGGCATTCTCGTAGTCTCCCTCGATCAGGCTGAGTTCTGCGAGACCACTGAGTGCCCCCATTTTGGCGGTCTCCAGGTCTGCCGATACGGCAAGCCAGTGCAGTGATTCCAGGGGGAATCGTGCCTCGCCCCATTGATTTGTTTGCCGAAAAAAACTGACTTCCGCCAATAACCGATGCGAGCGCGGGCGGGCGGGCCAATCTGTCTGCTCAAGGTCAACTATTTCACCCAATATGCACTGGGCCTGAGTGACGGGGAGTACATGACTCTGGACGGCGCAGCACAGTGCCAGGAAAACCCCTCGGGGGTCATCAACAGCCCGGTAATGTGCGGCTGCGGTCAAGGCAAACTGGCTCATTCGGGTATGGGATACGCCAGTGTACAATCGGCCTCGCTCCATCCAGTATCTTGCCAGCAGTCCTTCCAACTCCAGACGTCGGGGCTGGAACTCCTGCGCTATCAACGAAAGAGCGAGTGGTTCGATCGCAAGACAGCGCCTCCTGCCTTCAGCTGTCATGCCGAGCAACATGAACAAAGGGCCGGCTGCCCCCATCAGCCTGACGGCAACTTCTGATTGGTGCGATAAACTCCAGTCAAGTGCTGCTTGCACGTTGTCGATTTCCACCCGCCATGCCTCAAGCCAGAGCAAGTCAGCGTAATGCCAATAGGTTTCATACGCCCGATCCATGAGGGTGGCTAAAGCGTCCGCGTGGCGGTGATGCAGTGGCTCGGTTTCTTGCGCTTTTTCCAGCTTGATCCTGCCGTATTCCCAGGCATATTCCGAAAGCCGAAACCGGCGGACAACGCCTTCTTCCACATCGACGAGCGAGCGGTCCACCAAGCCTTCCAGCACATTGATGACCTCCCACTTATCCAGCGTCGAGTCGCCACACACGACACAGGCCAACTCCAGCGTGAAGCCGTTGACGAATACCGAGCAGCGACGAAAGATAATCTGTTCAAGAGATGACAGCAGGCTGTGGCTCCAATCCAGCGACTCTGACAGGGTCTGTCGTCGAGAGACTATGCCATGGCTACCACCACGGCTGAGGCCGCTCAGCAATTTCAACCGATCGCGCAATCGTGATTCCACCCCATTGAGGCCCAGCAGCGGCAATCTGGCTGCGGCCAACTTGATAGCCAGGGCCAGCCCATCCAGCCGTCGACACAAGGAAATCACGGTCGCAACGTTATCCTCGGTGACCGCGAACGTTCGGTCCGCCACTTGGGCCTGGTCGGTAAACAGCCGGACGGAGCCGTGCTGATTGGCTTCCTCGGCAGTCATACCCACCTTGGGTACCGATAAACCGCCAAGGCGAAAGACGCGCTCGCTTTCCACTTTCAAGGCTGCCTGGCTCGTGACAAGCAATTTCACGCCCGGGGCGTTCACCCCGACCAACCAGGCAAATTGAGCGACGGCTTCCAGCAGATGTTCGGCGTTGTCCAGCACCAGTAACAATTGCCGAGACTCCAGAGCGGTAAGCAGCGCCAATGACGGGTCGCTCGTACTCACCGAAAGCCCTATGGCATGGGAGATAACGACAGGTAGCAGCGAGGGGTCGCTGACCGCCGACAAGTCTATCCACACGTTTGCATTCTCAGGGGCATTGTGCAGGGCATAAGCCGCAGCCAGAGCCAGGACAGTCTTGCCAACCCCGGCCGCGCCCACAATTGATACCAGTGGATAGGTACGTATCAGCGCAATGAGTTCAGTGAGGTCACTGTCGCGACCCAGAAGCTTGCGAGGCGGGGCTGGTAGGTTGGGCATCAGCTTTTTTGTCAGGACCTGCAAAACCGGTCCCTGCAACTCACCATCAAGAGTCATTGCAAAGCGATACCCCTGGCCGGCAACAGTGACCAGTGACTGGGCCCCCAACAATTTTCGCAATGTTGATACCTGGACCTGCAGGTTGTTCTCTTCAACAAAGAGGTTGGGCCACACCAGGTCCAGTAACTCGCGTTTGGTGACCAGTTGCGGGCGTCGTTCGATCAAGGCCAACAGCACATCAAAAGCACGGGCCCCCAGTGTTCTCTCGCGTCCATCAATAAACAGCAACCGTTGTGTGGGCCAAACCTCAAATCGCCCAAAGCGGTAGTTCAACTCCATAGAACTCTCCGTTAAAACATCCAGTCGTTACCCGACCTTCGCCCGTGCCTTATCGAGAACAGATTTTCAGGAAATTTTCAGCACTGACCTTTGATCGGCTTCAGACTGTTTAAGGACTGAAGCGTACTTGGAGGAGGAAAGTTCGCTTGCCATCAGGTCATCACTCCAGTGGCTTACCTCTGGATGGGTGTTCTTGTGGGTTTGTATCGAAATACTTACCCAATGGTTCTCAGTCTTGTATTGAAACCTGATACATCGTTCAGACCATCAAACCATTCAGGTTGTGGCCAAATCCCGCCTCCAAGGAGTTTTCATGAGTCTTGTATTGCGCAACAACACCACCTACGACGCCCAGTATGTAATCAAGAAAGGTGCTCAAGTCATCGCACGCCTGCCAGCGATTACTCCCGGTGCGACCCTGAGCGTCCCAACCAATGACGTTTATGAAGTCATTGCCACCACTCTGATCGATGGCAACACTTACACATCGGCACCTATCTCGGTAACCGGCAGCATGGGGTTTCTGGCTCAAGTGCTGCAGGTTCCGGCGCAAGGTACCTATGAGTTTGACGTTCAGGAGTTTCCAAGCTCAGTGGCTGATCAGTTGGCCTTTCAAAAGACTTGCATAAACCCAGTGACATTCACTATCCGCAAGGACGGTAAACCCCTGCAAAGCGTTGTTGTTGATAGTTCGACACAAAACCAGACCCTGGACATCAGCAACACCTTCTACATCTATGCCGTGATCGAAGGCGTGACCACGGCAACACTGGTCACCAGCAACCCCAACGCGGTCATTACCGCATCGGTCAATGGCTCGATTCTGGAAGGTGGTTACTTCTCGTTGACCGCCGCTTAAGCCGATCAAGCAGTTGGGCTGGCATAACGCCAGCTTATCTGTTTCATGCTGCCAGGAATACCCCAATGACGCCACACGTCCAGGCATCCGTTCTGGAGGTGCTCAATCGAAGCGCCTTTCCGGTGCAACTACGGTTTTATCGCGAAAAACACTTGATATGGGACGTTTGGCTGACCTCTGGTACTGAGATGTCGGTGCCGGATCCGGTGCGTGCTGAAATCGATATGAATGTCGTGTTTACCGAGGCAACCAGTCTGGTGACCTACCGGGTTCGGACCCGCATTTGCTCAAAGGCCAAAAGGCTGATGACGCAGATGCTGGCCGTCGCCGGTAGCGTGCGCTTCGAGCTTGATATAGAGCCTGGCAACACGGTTGGTGATATTGAAATACATAACCTGTGTTCAAGCAGCGTGTTGATCGAAGCTCGCTACCTGAAAACTCCTTTCGTGATGACCTCAGTGCTGGAGGCCTCAGCCAGCAGCACTCTTAACTTCAAGGGAGTCGAAGTGACCGCAATCATGAACGGTATCACCACCGCGCGAATTGCAATCAAGGAGTGGTGCAGCGATCTGTTGATCGATAGCGAGGCATCGAAGCATGACGGTCCTCCGGTAGTAAGTCTGGTGCCGCGCAGGAAAGAACAGTAAGGGCTGTTGCGCAATGCCCATCAAAGGATAAAAGCATGACAAACCTAACGCTCGTCAATAACGTGTCGAATGCGGATGCCGTGGTCACGTTCAAAATTACTGATGCTTCTGGCAAGATCAGCAAGGTAACAGCCCCAAGCGGCGGCGGTACGGTGGCCCATCCCACCGACTCAGAAACCAGCCCCTGGAGTGTATCGGCCATTACGGCGGCCGGGCTTCAGCTCGACAGCGCCTCCGATCAGACGGCCATCCTGGTCGTTACGGATGCCAATGCAATCATTCAATTTGCCGTCGATCCGGTTTTCGGTGTGCTGGCAACAACCAGCATAGCCCCGAGCCCACCCAAGAATCCAATCACGCCGGTTGTTCCAGCAGTACCCGACGAGGGACTGGGTGGTGATGGCAGTTCCTCTGGGCAGAGCCCGATATCAGCGCTGGACAGTAATCAGAACTGGGATGCCCCCAACCCGGTCAATGCCTTGGTGCCTCAGGCAACTCGAACGCTGGCGCTGTCCATGCAGCCACAACTGCAAACCAATTGGTGCTGGGCTGCCGTCTCGGTTAGCACGGCGCTTTTTTATGACGTAGCCAGCACCGCCACCCAATGTGGCCTGGCTAACCAAGCTTTTGGTCAAGCTAACAACTGCTGTTCGAACGGCAACTCTGCAGCCTGTAATCTGCCTTTTTACCTGCAGCTATCGCTTGAGTGGGTCGGGCACCTGAACATGTTCTACGAACAGGTGTTCACCACGGCGCAAATCATCAGCGAGATCGATGCCGGACATCCATTGGGTGCACGTATTCAATGGAAAAACGGTGGCGGTCACTTTGTATTGATCTACGGTTACAACACCAATTCGCCGACGCCAAGCCCTGTCACCGCACCTGCACCTGCACCTGCGCCCGCACCCGCACCCGCACCCGCACCCGCACCCGCAGCGCCGTCACCGACCATCTCCATAGCCGACCCATGGTACGGAAGCTCCGTTATCGCTATTGCCAATTTCGCTGCACAGTATCAGGGCGGCGGTATCTGGACCCATAGCTACACCACCAAGTAAGGGACCCATACCCATGTTGAAGATCAAGTTTATCAATGGCCCTCAAGACGGCGAAAAGGTCATACGGACAGCGCTCGAGCATATTCACCGCAACAAGCATGCACCTCTCGAGTTGCAAAAAGCCGATCCCAAGCAGTTTCGAGTTGGCGTCCACCACCAGATCTATGATCTGAACCCCGCCGATATCATCGACGGTAAAGGCTTTGAAGCGGCAACGCTCAGCGGCTCGCGTTATCTGGTTGCAGAGGGATCGAAAAGCCTGGCCGCAGCCGAAATCACGATGGATACCGCAAGTAACAAGGCGGCCTTTCATCTGATCAATGTTGGCCCCTTCGTCGAGGGGTTCGAAAAGGCCGTTCGATTGGCGGAGTCGCTACCCCACAAAGGTGAATATGCGTGTCACATCCTGCGTATCGCGCCGATGTACATCATGGCGTTGTGGCTCAAGCCGACGAGCGGAACCAAGGACATTATCGTTCCCTTGGAGCCCACTCCAGGCTACTTGCAAGCTAGGGAGTACACGCCTGCCACCTTTCTCAAGGCCGTGCTGCCCCATGCTCATCCAGTCGAGATGCCGGTCTGATTCAAGGCTTTGAAGTGTGGACTGGGAACAGGGTTTGAATTTGGCAGGGCTATACCGGGTTCAAACCCTGTGCCATCTATATCGGCTGTTAGCAGGAGTGCATCATGAGTGCCACGGACGTTACCGGCGTACAGCGCGGTTATAACGGCTATTGGGGGATTGTCGCGCGCAATGGCATGCGTGTTGAAATACGCTGGACTGTGGCCGATGACGGTAAGTCTCTCAAAGGCGAAATTCGCGATGGTACAACTCAGGAGAGTCACCCTGTCGAACTCGGTCTTGTGTATCCCCGGGTGCTTGAGATCACTCAGCAATTGGGCAGTATCGATGTGACGTTGATGTTGGTTCCTGACAGGCAACACATCTCGTTGAATTGCAATGTCCCGCTGTCCATCAATAAGTTTTTCAACGCCCCCATCGGTGAGTGGTCAGTACTGCGTCGGCCCGATGATGAACCGAGTGAAAACAGTCTGCCACTGATTGATGAGCCTCATGAGGCCATGGACCTGGCGCCCTTCGTCTGGCTGCACCCGGCTACGACACAGGAGGCACTCGATGCCAGTTTGCGCTTCATTCGTCTGCAAAATCCGCAGCTTTTGCCGCTTTACGTAACCCTTGCTCAATGCACTGGTGCGGACGCCGCGATCGCCAAGCAAAACGCCGCCAAAGCGTTCACGGGGCTTGTCAGCGATGTTGCAACATTGCCGTCGCCGATCTGCCTGTTTCCGAGCTTGCGTGTCCAGCTACTGACAACCTTGTCAGGTGTCCAGACCTTGCCTGCCATTTCGCAGCAGGTGGAAAATTTGTTGGGTGAGCCGGTCAAGTCTTTGCTGGAGAGCCCGGAGTGGGCCTCCAGTCAGGCATCCGTGTGGCAAAGCCTGTTCGTCCTGGCCTTGATCGGCACGCCGGGCAATACTTCCCTGGCAACGCAATTGGTCGATGTCTTGCGGGTGGGCCATTTTCTCGACCTGTTGCAACAGGGCCTGCCTTCTCTTCAGGAACAACAGTTGCGTAATGTGGCGTTGAACGCTATCACGGCCTTTCCTGATGCCGTCGCCACCTTTGGCTTGAACGTCAAGCCCAATCCGGTAGCCACGACGACCGCCAGTACCGACACCGGGACGAGCGCCTCCACCGACACCAGCAGTACTGCGGGCTCGTGGCAGGTGCTGGGGCCAGGTACGCTCAAGCGTGCGCGTCAGCACCTTGTCGGTTATCAACCGGGTGAGCTGGCCGAGGTGGTCAATGTCATGCCCCACGAGCGCCAGGAGCGGCAGGAACACCTGCTGAGCCGCCGAGAGGAACACGACAACGAGAGCACCGAGCATCGTGGCGAAACCGATGACTTGCGACAGACATCCGCCAGCAGCGAACTCACCGAAGCGCTTCAGGAAATCATGGCCGCCGATGGGCTCGTGCGTAACATGAGCAATGTCAAACCGACCTATGAAAACCTCAACGAAATACTCTCGGGCGCCTGGTCAGGTGGCAATGGTGGCACCTCTTGGTCAGGGGCTGACACCTCTCGGCAAGTTCAGCAATTGACGGAGAAAGCAGCCCGGTACATGGGGGATCGAATCACGCGGCAGCGAGGGCGGGTCTGGCAGGAGCTGTGCGATCGCCGTCAAAGCAATCTCATCGACAATGCGGGTGACCGTCGGCTGGTGGGTATTTATCACTGGGTCGACAAGTTGATGAAGGTTCATCTGGCGGATGCCGGACGACGCCTGGTATTTGGCTTTGTCATCAACCAGCCAGCGCAGGCCTGGGTCCAGGGCATCACGGTGCAGGACGACGTTCCGCTGGAAAAACCCTTTGCCATTCCGGCATTTTCCGATGCTCATGGCCTCGGTTACATCCGTATAAAACCGGACAATTACCAGGCGCTTTCCGCGTTGTATGACATCAGTGATCCTGAGCCGCCTCCCATTGACACCTTGCGCGTGATTACCACAGTCAACAGCGTGGTACTGGGTGATGTCTCGATGTTACGGATCCCCGACGGTTACGTGGCGGCGTCCGGTACAGTCACCATGGCACTGGCGGATACCCAGTACAACCTGGTGTGTTCGGTCGCTGGAGAGGATGTTAAACCTGCGCAAGCGGCCACCTCCTCATCCGCGACAACGCTGACGGTTACCGTCCCGGAAGCCTCAAGTTCTACGACAGTGGGCAATGCCGTTGTGACACCTCCCGCACCACCGACAGCATTGGTCAGTACCGTGCAACTGGCCAGCATTCAAGGCAAGACCGGACCCATTCCTCTGACCGTGATGTCAGCGGCGCCACTACTGAGTGTCACCGTCGACATCACCTGCAATCGCGTGGTGACCACAGGTAAGGACCACCTGGTAGTGGCTTGGCAAATACGTAGCTACGGCCGACTGCTCGAGGCCTGGCAGGCGTCGATGCAACGCTATCAGGACGAATTCGCCAAGCGCATGAAACTGGCCAGTGAAGATCGGACGGTCGAGATCCAGCAGGATGCATTGGCTCAGGCATGCCTGAACCTGCTGGCGCCACCTCCCGGTAATGCTCAACAGTTGCAGCCGTTGTTCAGTTGGTCCGATATGAATTGGCACTACAACACTCAGCCTTTCGTGAAGTCTGTCATCCAACCCAAGGCTATCGCGATGGCGTCTACCGCGCCTGTCGCAGAGCGCTTGTTCCTGCGCTTTCTCAAAGCATCGGCGGCCAATGTTCTACTCCCCGTGAATCGCGGCTACGAAACCAGGCTGTTGTTCAACTTGCAATTCCCATCACCCTGGATTGGTGAGCCGGCCAGTACTCCCGTGACGGAAAGCACCCTGATGATGCTGGAGGAAGTGCTCGTTCCTGATCCGTTGTCGCCGGAGCAACAAGTGCCACCTCGACATTGGACGGTGCGTCTGCCCACGTCGATGCTTTATCTGCAGCAGGGTACGGACTTGCCGGGTTTTACCGTCTCGTGTTGAGGTCAAAAGTCAAACCGGGAGCAGCCTGCCCGAAAGCCCATAGACGTTGCTGATAGTAAATCCTCCTCGAACGCTGGCTCCACGGCTGGCATTTTTTGGCTCTCACCTTTAGGAGTTACCCCATGCCAGAAATCACAGCAGACGCTGCTGGTGGTCAAAACGTGTGTGCATTCCTTGATATGCTGGCAATTGCCGAAGGGACTTCAACCAGTCAATACACTCGTAACAATGGATACGATGTCGTTGTAGGAGGTATCAACAGTCCTAACACCTTTAGCGACTATTCAACTCACCCCTGTATATATGTGCACGTCAACAGCAATGGGCTCGTTTCTACAGCGGCTGGTCGATACCAACTGCTCTTTCGCTATTGGGCTGATTACAGCCGTTCGTTAAATTTGCCTGATTTCGGTCCGCTCAGCCAAGACCGCATCGCTATCCAGCAAATCAGCGAGCGACAGGCTCTGGATGATCTTCAGTCCGGTAACATAGTGTCCGCGATTACCAAATGCGCAAATATCTGGGCCAGCCTGCCCGGCAATGACTACGATCAGCATGAGGACACGTATAGCAGCCTGATTGCCGATTATGTCAAGGCTGGAGGAGAGAACACGTCACCCAGCCAGGTTTAGTACCATTGGGAATGGCACGCGATGATTTCCTCTTTGCCGTGAATAAGCGTCATGGAGAAAAATGCTGCGCCGGTTGGTGTTGATCTCTGCTCCTGGCCTGAAACTCACGGCTTGATGAGGTGGCGGCGTATTTTTCACGAAATGTTGATGCCCGTCTGACTAAGGTTCAAATGCTGCCCCGAGTGCTACCCGTACTTGCGGCAGCGTTTCCGATCGCCGGTCAATGCAGCAGAGTCCCTCAGCCATGTCAGCGCCATCGCCTTCCCTCGTCGAGCTTGAGTTCGCCCGCCAACACGCGCGCGAGCATGCTCGGGTGTGCCGCACTGTTCATCCCCAGGGGGTGTGGCAGCGCCTGGAACACTGGCGCGAGGAGGGCCTGGTACGGCAGGCGCTGAAGCTGGCGGGCGAGCCGGGCCTGGTGCTGGACCTGCCCTGCGGCGCCGGGCGGTTCTGGCCGGTCCTGGCGCAGCGTGGCAATCGTGTGGTGCTGGCAGCGGATTCGTCGCGGGAAATGCTTGATCACTGCGCGGTTCATCATGCGCCTGAACTGTTCAAGCGGGTCAGGACGCTCCACAGTTCAACGTTCGCCATCAGCCTGCCGGAAAATGCGGTGGATTGCATTTTCTGCCTGCCGTTCTTCGCCCATGTCGCTGAGGCTGAGCACCGTCTGGCGATACTGCGCGAGTTTCACCGGGTCAGCCGTGACACGGTGATCGTCTCCCTGTGCCTAAGTGGCAATCTAATGGCTTGGCGTGGTCGGCGAGCAGGCCATAGCGGCCAGGACCCCAGGCCCGTGGTGCTGGACAAGGCCCAGGTCGAGGCCGAGTTTCATGAAGCCGGCTTCGAGATTGTCGGCCACCGCGACTTTTTGCCGGGTTATGCCATGCGTCGGGTCTACGTTCTGCGCAAGGACAACTGACCTTCGTGATCCGGCGAACCTGGTGAGTAAGACTATTCTTTCACCGCAGCGGGGCATTCACCCACGCTCTTGCAGCGCGAATGCTCGGAAATCGCCTGTGGCGATATATACTGCGCGCCATTCTTCAAGGGAGAGCCGTGTGGCCATCGATATTCACTGGATTCGCGACAACGATAGCCTCGGTCGGCATTGCACTGAATGGCAGCAATTACCTTTCGTTGCCCTCGACACCGAATTCATGCGGGTCGACACCTTTTATCCCATCGCCGGGCTGATCCAGATTGGTGATGGCTCCAGCGCTTACCTGATCGACCCGTTGACCATCGACAACTGGCAACCCCTGGCCGCGCTGCTGGACAACCCGGCGGTGGTCAAGGTCGTGCACGCCTGCAGCGAAGACCTCGAGGTCCTGTTGCGCCTGACCGGCAGCCTGCCGACACCGCTGTTCGATACGCAATTGGCGGCGGGTTACCTGAACCTGGGTTTTTCCATGGGCTATTCGCGACTGGTCCAGGAGGTCCTTGGCATCGACCTGCCCAAGGGCGAGACCCGTTCCGACTGGTTGCAACGTCCGCTCTCTGAGACCCAGGTCAGCTATGCCGCCGAAGATGCATTGCACCTGGCCGAAGTCTACAGCCGCCTGCGTCCGCAATTGTCGGACGACAAGTACGCCTGGGTCCTGGAGGACGGCGCCGAACTGGTCGCCAACCTGCGCCGCGAGGTCGATCCCTACGAGGTCTATCGTGACGCCAAGCTGGCCTGGAAACTGTCCCGGTCCCAGTTGGCGGTGCTGCGTGAACTCTGCGCCTGGCGCGAGCGCGAGGCTCGTGCCCGTGACTTGCCGCGCAACCGGATCATCCGCGAGCATTCGTTGTGGCCCTTGGCCAAGAGCCAGCCGGACAACCTGGTGAGCCTGGCCCGCATCGAAGACATGCACCCGCGCACCGTGCGCCAGGATGGCGAGTTCCTGCTGGAGCTGATCAAGCGTGCGGCCAGTCTGCCGATGGACCAATGGCCACCTGCGGTGCCCGAGCCCCTGCCGATCGAGGCCGGAGCTTTGGTCAAGCGCCTGCGGGGCGTGGGCCAGGCGGCGGCCGAGCGGATGGGCATCGTGCCGGAACTGATGCTGCGCAAGAAAACCCTGGAAGCGCTGATCAAGAGCGGCTTTCCTGACGGACCTTATCAATTGCCCGATTCGCTGCGTGGCTGGCGCCGCGAATGGTTGGGTCAGGCCTTGCTCGACAGCCTGGCGACTGCTGGAGAACAGCCTTGAAACATATCTGCTCGATCTATCGCAGCCCCCGCAAGAACGAAATGTACCTCTACGTGCTCAAGAGCGAAGCCCTGGCGCGTGTTCCGGAGCCTCTTCTGCAGGCGTTCGGCAAGCCGCTGCATGCCTTCGACCTGGTGCTGACGCCTGAGCGCACGCTGGCGCGCGAAGATATCCACAAGGTGCTCGATAATCTCGACAAGCAGGGTTACCACCTGCAGATGCCCCCGGCCGAGGACGAGTACATCGAGCATTTGCCGGAAGAGTTGTTGCGCCGTAATGACCCGGTCTGATCAACAGCCCTGAGCGCCCTGTCCAGGGCGCTCCATTTCAATGGAATGCATTTTCTGGCGATCGTCGAGCACGATGGAGAGCGCTTCATCGGCGGTCGCCTGCACTGTTTTGGAAAGGTTTGAACCATGCGCGTTCTGATTGCCGAACACGACCACGCCGTGTACGCCCGCCTGTTGCAAGAGGCGGCGCCCGAACTAGAAATCATGACCAGCGGCGACTCGGCGACGCTCTCTGGCATGGCGGCCGACTGCCCGATCTGGCTGGGGCAACCGGACCTGATGGCGAGTCTGTTGCGCCAGGGACGCCAGCCTCAGTGGCTGCAATCGACCTGGGCCGGGATCACGCCGTTGCTGGCCGAGGGGCTGCCGCGCACTTACCGGCTGACCCGTGCGGTCGGCATTTTTGGCCAGGTCATGGCCGAATACGTTCTTACCTACATGCTCGGCCATGAACGTGAGGTGCTGGCGCGGTTGGTCAGCCAGGTCGAACGCAAGTGGGATAACCGCACTGGCCAGGGGCTGCTCGGACGCAAGGTGCTGATCGTCGGCGCCGGCGACATCGGCCAGAGCGTTGCGCAGTTTCTGCAACCGTTTGGCGTCGAACTGTACGGGATCGCCAGTGAGGCCCGCGAGCAGGCGCCGTTTATCCGGGTCGACGGCCTGGAAGCGCTGGGCGAGCGGGTCGGCGAGGTGGACTACGTGATCAACCTGCTGCCCAACACGGTGGCTACCCATGATCTGTACGATGCGGCGATGTTCAAGCGCTTCAAGCCGACCGGCCTGTTCATCAATGCCGGGCGCGGTGTCGCGGTGGTCGATGCGGACCTGGTGGCGGCTTTGAAGGAAGGCCATCTGGCGGGGGCGGTTATCGATGTCTGTCGGCAGGAGCCATTGCCACAGCGCCATCCCTTCTGGACCGCCTGGGGACTGCTGCTGACCGGCCACAGTTCGGCGCCGACGTCGCCGTCGATGATGGTGCAATTGTTCGTCGAGAACCTGCGGGCGTATCAGGCGAGTGAACCGCTGCGGGGCGAAGTGGAGTTCGAGCGCGGTTACTAGCCTTGAAGTAGAAGCTTCGCGAGCAAGCTCTGCTCCTGACAGTCTTGTGGTGTACACAAATTTTGTGCACGACCATGAACTGTCGGATCAGAGCTTGCTCGCGAATAGGGCCTTGAAGGCGCCGAAACCCTCACAAGCACTCAGCGCCTCCCATGCTTACAGGCTGAAATCACCCTCAGCCGCCAGCGCGCTCAGTGGCTCGCGCGGGCTGGGTACTTCCCGGGCCTGCAGATATTCGGCAAGGCTGGCCTTGTCACCCAGCTTGCCGATGGCGACCGCCGCGTGCAGGGCGTAGCCTTCCGGAATCTTCAGTTCCTTGCGGGTCAGTTCCTGATCGAAACCGGCCATGCCGTGGGCGTGCCAGCCGCTCAGGCTCGCTTGCAGCGCCAGGTAGCCCCAGGCCGAGCCGGTGTCAAAGGTGTGCCACAGGGCCGGAGTTTCCTCGGCAGCGCCAGGGACCTTGAAGGTGGTCTTCGAGATCACGATCACCAGCGCCGAAGCGTGCTGTGCCCAACCCCGGTTGAATTCGTTGAGCAGCCCGAGGAAGCGTTCCCAGTTCGGTGTGTCACGACGCGCATAAAGGAAACGCCATGGTTGCGAGTTGTAGGCCGACGGCGCCCAGCGCGCGGCTTCGAAGAAGCTCAGCAGGGTTTCTTGCGCAATGGTTTCGCCAGTGAAGGCGCGCGGCGACCAGCGTTGGGTGAACTGGGCTTCGATAGGATGATCGGCGACGCGTGGGTTGGCGCTCATGGAGAATTCCTGACTAGAGTTCGAAGTGACGGGGAGTAAGTCGACCCTGGCCGCTGGAGCGGTATTCGGTCGTGATATCTGGCCCGCCTACAGGGTGCTTCGTGCGGCGCGCTGGAGCGCTAATGGCAGTTGGCTAGGCGGTTTCAATGTCAATAAAGCTACTGCGCACGGGCGTGCCTGACAAGCCTTCTTCAACCGGCAGTCGCCAATGCTTGGCCCTTTGCGGCGCGGGCACTAGACTGGCGACCTTTTCACTACCCGATGCAGATGTCTGAACCATGGCCGCAAGAGTCGAACCCTTCTGGATACGCAAGACCCTCGATCAACTCGATCCGGAGGAATGGGAGTCGTTGTGCGACGGCTGCGGCCTGTGCTGTCTGCAAAAGCTCGAGGATGAAGAAGACAACAGCGTCTACTACACGCGTATCGCCTGCAGGCTGCTGGATCTCAAGACCTGCCAGTGCAGCGATTACACTAACCGCCGCGCCTCGGTACCCGACTGTATCCAGCTCACGCCGGGCCAGGCCGACGAGTTCAAGTGGCTGCCGCCGACCTGCGGTTATCGTCTGGTCAGCGAGGGCAAGGACTTGCCGCTCTGGCATCACTTGGTCTGTGGCGACCCCGATGCGGTCCATCACGAGCGCATCTCCCAGTCCGGACGGATGCTGGCCGAAGGCAGCGTGCCCGAGGACGACTGGGAAGACCATCTGATTTTCCGCGCCGGTTGATCCTGGCGAACCCGAAGGAGTGTGTATGCCGGTGCGTTGCCGACTGTGGTCGGGGTTGCTGCTGCTGATGTTGGCCGGTTCCGCCTGGGCCGGGAAAAAAGTCGAGCTGGATTACCACATACGGCTGTTGCCGCAGAGCGACCAGGCTGAAGTGCGCTTGACCCTGGCTCAGGGCTCGGCGGTACGCAGCCTGGATTTTGCTCTGGGTGCCCAAGGCTACTACACCGATTTCAAGGCCGACGGCCAATGGTTGACGCAGCCCGACCAGGCCGGTAGCGGCAGCCGTGGTATCTGGCGTCCGGCCGCCGGCAAGGCCAGCCTCAGCTATCGGGTGAGCATCAGTCATCCGCGCCGCAATGGCACCTTCGATACGCGCATGACCAGTCATTGGGCGCTGCTGCGTGGCGAGGAACTGGTGCCGCCGGCGCGTCTGGACCAGCAGGACGGCACCGAGCTGGTGTCGCGGCTGGAGTTCGAGTTGCCTACTGGCTGGAAGAGTGTCGAGACGGCCTGGCCGCGCATTGGCAAGAACCGCTTTCGCATTGATAACGTCTCACGCCTGTTCGACCGCCCGACCGGCTGGATACTCGCCGGCAATCTGGGCAGCCGGCGTGAGCGTCTGGGCGAAACCGAGGTGACGGTCGCCGCTGCGCGGGGTGAGGGCATGCGGCGGATGGACGTGCTCACATTGCTCACCTTCGTCTGGCCCAAGGTGCAGGAGGTTTTTCCACGCAATCCGCCGAAACTGCTGGTGGTGGGGGCAGGAGAGTCGATGGCGCGTGGTGCCCGTGCGGCCCATGATTCGATCTATGTGCACAGCACCGGGCCGCTGATCGGCGAGTCCGGTGCCAGCCCGCTGGTGCGTGAACTGGTGCATGTGTTCGGCAGGATCAACGACAGCCATCATAGCGACTGGATCGGCGAGGGCCTGGCTGAGTACTACGCGATCGAGTTGGTCCGCCGTGCCGGTGGCATCAGCGAGGAGCGCTACCAGGCGCTGCAGGCGCGGATGGCTCGCATCAGCCACGCGGTCACCAGCTTGCGTGGCGATCAGGTCAGCGGGCCGACGGTCGCTCGGGCGGTATTGTTGCTGCAGGCCTTGGACCGGGAGATTCGTCAGCAGACCGGCGACAAGCACTCGCTGGACGATGTGAGCCGGGCGGCGATGCGCCTGGATACGGTGACGACCCAGGAGTTCATCCAGCTCAGCGAAAGCGTGCTGGGTGGACCGTCCAAGGTGTTGGCGACGGACCTTTTGAAGTAAGCCCTTGGGCTTTGGGGTGAGCTGGAGTGCCTATTCGCGGGTAAGCCCTGCTCCTGCAGTAGAGCGCCAGGCATCAAGCGAGAGCACACCACCGTACTGCAGGAGCAGGGCTTGCCCGCGAAGGCATGCTCAAGGGCACTATCAGGCCTTCGGCGTTTCCAGCGAATCACTCCCCGTCACCGTCGCGGTGCGTGTCGCCCTGTCGGCATTGGCTTTCATCTGCCGCAGCTCATCTGCCGCCCGCTCGATCTTCGTACGTACGCCATGCAAGTCCTGGCGTCCCTTCTCCAGCAGGCTCTTGGTCGAGCTGTGGCCGGTGATGCCGCGGGCCAGCGCCACGCCGCCGATGGCGACCTGGAGCAGGCCGAACACACCGCCACGCCGCAGGCCCTTGCCCATCATCACCACGCCGCCGGCCAGAGAGCCGATACGCTCCCAGCCCTGGACGTTCTGTTGGGGTGTCGCTGACTGGAATGGGGTGGAGTCGATGCGCTGCACGGTTTTACTGTCGCTCATGATCTGTCTCCAAAGTGGCAGGGGGATAAATTGCAGACTTCAGGAAAGCCCGGCTTGTTCCGCAAAAGTCAGAATTTGGGGCCAGAACGGGTGTTGTTGCCCTTGGCCAGGCGATCGTAGAGCACCACATTGACCGTAGCGGCCAGGTTCATGCAGCCGGTGGTGGGGATGTACACCACGTCTTCGCACCAGTCGCGGATGTCCTTGTCCAGCGAGCCGTCTTCGGGGCCGAAGATGTACAGCGCCCGGTCCGGGTGAGTGTATTCCGGCAGCGGGCGGGCACCTTCCACCAGTTCGACGGCGACCGGGATACAGCCCAGGGGCAAGATTTTCTTCAAGTCGTCGATGCCGATCAGCGGAATATCCTGATGCACCTTCTTGGTATCGGTGACGAAGTCGCGGGCCCGTTCGTAGCGTTTGCCGGTATAGAACACCGAGGCCACGCCGTAGCAGCCAGCCGCACGCATCACCGAACCGACATTTTCCGGTGACTTGGGGTTATACAAACCAATGCAGCTGTACCTTTTGTTTGCCACGAGCCGGGTGCCTTCCAGGAAAAAGACGCGAGTATACCGGCAACTCCACGGGGCGTGATGCCTGTCTCGATCAGGTGCAGGAAAGCTGCCCGCACCGTGGCGGGCAGCCGGACGGGGAGCTTACTCGTCTTTTTTCAACATCCCGGCCAGGGCGGCGAACGGGTTGTGGGTGGCCTTGGCGATCGTCGGACTGCTCAGGGAGCTGTCGCCGAAATACTGTTGGTCGGTGTAGCGCGAGTGTTCGTTGTCATGGCAGAACAGGCAGAGCAACTCCCAGTTGGAACCGTCCTGCGGGTTGTTGTCGTGGTTGTGGTCGCGGTGATGCACGGTCAGTTCGCTCAGGCGCTTGCCGGAAAATTCACGGGCGCAACGACCGCAGACGTGCGGGTACATCTTCAGCGCCTTGTCACGATAGCCCATCTCTTTATCGCGTTTCGCATCGGCGAGGATGCGGTCCAGCTTGGCGGTATGGGAGGGAGGGTTGGCCGAACTCATGGGTTCACCTTGTGGAATGGGTTAATGACGGTTATGTCGTGAAGTCTAGCGCAGTTCCCCGGCTTTTCGGTGATCGCTACCCGGGTGTGTGGGATCCGGCGAGTCAGGTGTGCAACGAAATGTCATTGAGCGAGGCAAAATGTTCGCGTTGCGAGTAGCCTGATGACAGACAGATTGCTGGAGCTATTGATGAAAGGCATTACCCTGGCGGCCGCTGTGTTGGCCGCACTGACGATGACGGCTGTATGGGCCGAGGACATTGCGCCGGCTCCCGTGACACCAGCCCCGGGTTCCCCGGGTACCGCCACCCCCACGCCGTACCCGCAAATCACCCCGCGCACGCCACCCAAGCCCGGCGAGCCGCTGCCGAGTATCGAACTGCCTTCGCCGCCCAAGGACCAGACCTTGCCTGGCCTGGAACAGCACGACAAGGCCGACAAGGCCAAGCCGGTCTCCAGTTAAACCTGCTGCGAGAGCAACTGCCCGTCGACCATGCGCAGGCGCTTGGACAGCGCGATGGCGATGGCACGAATGATCTTGGCGGCGATTTTCGGCGCCTCGTTGAGCATCTTTTCCAGGGAGTCCTTGCCCAGGTTCAACAACTGGCAATCGCTGGCCGCTACGCAACTGGCCGAACGCCGTTCGCCGTCGAGTACCGCCATCTCGCCGAAGGCCCGGCCGGCACGCAGGGTGGCAATCACCACGGGCTGGCCCGCTTCGTTGTCTTTCTGCACATTGACGTTGCCGTTGTGGATGATGCACATGAAGGTCCCGGCATCGCCTTCATGAAAGATTTCTTCGCCCTTGGCCACGCTGCTGATGCTGAAGTAGCCCGCTGCCGCCTGACAGTCGGCGGGCAACAGCTGATTGAACAGACCGCAGTCCATCAGCATGTCGCGAATTTCGTTATTCAGTGAGGTCGGTTCTGACATGGTTCACGATCTATGGTTGTGGTCCGTTCTCGGCCCCGGCGCAGCAGAGTCATGGTCTATGACAATGGCGCCGGGCAGAGTTCCTCAGGCGATGCCCAGAACCTTGAAGACGAAGCCATATTCGAGCGCTACGTCACGCAATCCCTGGTAGCGCCCGCTCATGCCGCCATGGCCGGCGCCCAGTTCGGTCTTGAGCAGCAACAGGTTTTCATCGGTGCGGGTCGCGCGCAATTTCGCCACCCACTTGGCCGCCTCCCAGTACTGCACTCGGCTGTCGTTGTAGCCGGCGATCACCAGCATTGCCGGATAGGCCTGGGCACTGACGTTTTCGTAAGGCGCGTAGGCCTTGAGCCGCGCGTGCACTTGCGGCTCCTGCGGGTTGCCCCATTCGTCGTATTCGGTCACGGTCAGCGGCAGGTCAGGGTCGAGCATGGTGTTCAGCACATCGACGAACGGCACCTCGGCAATGGCTGCCTGGAACAACTCGGGGCTCTGGTTGAGTACGGCGCCGATCAACAGGCCACCAGCGCTGCCGCCGCTGATCACCAGTTGTTCGGACGTGGTCAGGCCCTCGGCGACCAGGTGTTCGGCGCAGGCGATGAAGTCGTCGAAAGTGTTCTGCTTGTGTTCCTGTTTGCCGGCGCGATACCAGGCCTCGCCCAGTTCGCCGCCGCCACGCACATGGGCGATGGCGAAGGCTACGCCGCGCTCGAGCAGGCTCAGGCGGGCATGGGAAAACCAGGGGTCGAGGCTTTCGCCATAGGCGCCATAGCCATAGAGATAGAGCGGGGTGGTCTGGCCCAGCAGTTCACGCTTGACCACCAGGCTGATCGGCACCCGCGTACCGTCCGGCGCCTTGGCCCACAGGCGCTGGCTGACGTAGGCATCGGCGTCGAATGGGCCGAGCACCGGTGTTTGCTTGAGCACCGCCTGCTCGCCGCTGGCCAGGGTCAACTGGCGAACCTGGGCGGGGCGATTGAGGGCTTCGTAGCGCAGGCGGATGCTGTCGCTGGTGAACTCCAGGCTGTCTTGCACATAGAGGCTGTAGGCTGCGTCCGGCAGTTGCACGCGATAGGCCGGCAGGCCCTCGGGACGTACCTCGATGATCGGCAGGCCACCTTCGCGCAGGCTCAGGCACAGGGCCCGGGCATTCAGCGTGACGCCTTCGAGCATCACCTGATCGTCATGGGGAACCAGCAACTGCCAGTCTTCACGGCGAGGGATGCCGTCGTCCGCAGCCTGGAACAGGGCGAAGTTGATACCGTCCTGGTTGCTGCGGATGAACCAGCGCCATTGATCCTGATAACGGCCGTGGTCGACAAAATACTCGTGGCCCTCGACCCGTGGCGCCAGGCAGGCGAAGGCTTGCTCTGGCGTTTCGGCATCGAGTACCCAGGCTTCGCTGGTGGTCTTGCTATTGAGCAGCACCACCAGTTGCCGTTCGGAACTGCTGCGATAGCAGTGCAGGAAAAATCGCCCATCGGGCTCGTGCAGCACTTCTTCGGCGCTATCCTGACCCAGCACATGGCGATACAGCTTGTGTGGGCGGTGGGTGTCATCCAGCTCACCGAAGAACAGCGTGCGGCTGTCGTTGGCCCAGGTCATGCTGCCATCCGCATCGTCGAAAGGCAGTTCGCTGACCGTGCCGCTGTCGAGTTCCTTGACGTACAGGCGGTAGACTTCGTCGCCGCTGGTGTCGAGGCTATAGGCCAGGCGCTGGTGGTTCGGGCTGACGCTGAAACTACCCAGGGAAAGGAAGCCACCATCTGCCAAGGCGTTGGGGTCGAGCAGCAACTGCTCGGCGCTTTCATCCACTGTCAGGCTGTCGTCGGCTGGACGAGGGCAGCGATAGTGGCGGGCGTACTCGTCGCCAGCGGTGGTGCGGGTGTAATACAGGAACGGGCCCCAGGGCGAGGGCAGGGACAGGTCGGTCTCCAGAATCCGCCCCTTGATCTCCTCGAACAGCGTCTCGCGCAGCTCGGCCTGGTCGGCCAGTTGCGCCTGCTGGTAGCTGTTTTCGGCTTTGAGGTAGTCAAGCACTGCCTTGCTGTCACGCTCCTGCAACCAGGCGTAGGGATCGGGGCCGGGGCCTTTGTGGGCAATCGGGGCGCTGTTGACGGCGGCTTTGCGGGACATGGACAACTCTCTATCTTGAGGATCGCTGACGGCGGTGCAGCCGGGCCGGCGAAAAGCCGTTATCATAAGCCTCTACTTGCCAGCCTTGCCATGGACACCATGACCGAGAACGACTATCTGATCGCCTGGGGTTGCTACGCCTTTGCCGCCTTGGGTTGCCTGTTGGTGTGGTTTCGCCTGACCCGCTGGACCTGGCGCTGGTTGCGCGAACCACTGCGCTTGCTGATGGCGGTGCTGCTGTTCAGCCCGACCATCCTCGACCCGGTGAAGGAACGCTTCGCCCCGGCCGTGGCCATTACCGCCCTCGACCTGCTGTTCAAGGTGGGCAACAACGCCTGGCGCGCGGTCTCCGACCTGTTCATGTACCTGGTCATCGCTGCGGGCGTGTATCTGGTCTTCGTCCTGATCCGCTGGCCGATCGAGCGCGCAAGCAAGGCTCGCAAGCTGCAGAGTGAGGCGGCAGCCGCCGCTGCCCGCGCGGAAATCGAGGCCGACGACCAACCGTTCGCCGGTGCCGAGCGCCAGGAGCGTCCACGTCGTCCGCCGCCGGCCAGCGGTGCCGCTCGGCAACGGGTCGAGCCGCGTTTGTAAGCGCGTTCCAGCATTGAAGCGAGAGTCCGAGCATGTGTGAATTGTTGGGCATGAGCGCCAATGTGCCGACCGATATCGTTTTCAGCTTTACCGGGCTGATGCAGCGTGGCGGGCGCACCGGCCCGCATCGCGACGGTTGGGGCATCGGCTTCTACGAGGGACGCGGCCTGCGTCTGTTCCAGGATCCCGCGGCGAGCTGCGACTCGGAAGTGGCGCAACTGGTGCAGCGTTACCCCATCAAGAGTGAAGTGGTGATCGGGCACATCCGCCAGGCCAATGTCGGCAAGGTCTGCCTGTCCAACACCCATCCGTTCGTCCGTGAACTGTGGGGCCGCAACTGGTGCTTCGCGCACAACGGCCAGTTGGCGGACTTTGAGCCCCGAAACAGTTTCTATCGCCCGGTCGGTGACACCGACAGCGAAGCGGCTTTCTGCGACCTGCTCAACCGCGTCCGCGAGGCGTTTCCCGAGCCGGTCGAGGTGCAAGCGCTGCTACCGTCACTCGTTGCCGCGTGCGCCGAATACCGTGGCAAGGGTGTGTTCAATTGCCTGCTCAGCGACGGTGACTGGCTATTCTGCTACTGCTCGACCAAGCTGGCACAGATTACCCGTCGTGCTCCGTTTGGTCCGGCACGCCTGAAGGATGTCGACGTGATCGTCGACTTCCAGGCCGAGACCACACCCAACGATGTGGTGACGGTGATTGCCACCGAACCCCTGACCGAAAACGAGACCTGGACCCGCTACGAACCGGGTCAATGGAGCCTGTGGCGACGCGGCGAATGCGTCAGCCAGGGCCGGACTGAATAAGGACACCCTGTCATGTGGTTGAGTTACCTGCGGTTGATACTGTTTACCCTGGGGCTGCTGATTGGCGTTCAGGTACCTGGCTTTCTCAGTGACTACACTAAACGCGTCGAAGCCCACCTGATCGAGGCGCAGACCAGCCTGCAGGGCTTCCAGAAGACTGCCGAACAGTTCTTCAACGGCGACCTGCAGAAGCTGGTGGCACATTATCGTGCCAGTGACGACCCGGTGTTCCGTAGCGATGCCGACAGCCTTGGTAATCTGCTCACTCGCCAGCGTCTGCTCGACGATCAGTTCCAGGCGATGCAGGGCCCCTGGTACAAGCGTGCGTTGCAGGTGGCCTATGCCGCTGATCCGGCGATTCGCCAGGAAACCTTGCAGGGCTACAGTTACCAGGTGCTGCTCTCGCCCGAGGCGATCGGCTGGGCGATGGGCGGTGCGCTGCTGTTTTCCTTCATGATCGAAGGTTTCTTCCGGCTGGTGGACTGGGTTGTGCTGGGCGGCAAACGCCAGCGTGAGCGCCTGGCAAGGCGGGAGCGGGGCTGGTAAGACAGGTTTTTAAGGAGTAGCGACCATGAGCCGCCTGTTACTCAATTGTGATATTGGTGAAAGCTACGGCAACTGGACCATGGGGCTGGATGCGCAGGTCATGCCTTTCATCGACTGCGCCAACGTCGCCTGCGGCTATCACGCCGGCGACCCGAGCATCATGCGCAAGACCGTCAGCCTGGCCCTGGCCAATGATGTGCGGATCGGCGCTCACCCCGCCTATCCGGATCTGGTCGGCTTCGGTCGCCGCTCCATGGCCTGCACGCCCGAGGAAATCCAGGACCTGCTGCATTACCAGATCGGTGCACTGGACGGCATCTGCCGGGCGCAGGGCGCGCGGGTCAGCTATGTCAAACCCCATGGTGCGCTGTACAACGACATGATGGCTAACCCGCAGCAACTGCGCGCGGTGATTCAGGCGATCGCCGCCTACGATCATGAACTGCCGCTGATGTTGCTGGCGATGCGCGACAACCGCGCGGCCCAGGCGCTGGCCGACGAGTTCGGCGTGACCCTGTGGTTCGAAGCCTTTGCCGATCGCGCCTACGACCCTGAGGGGCGCCTGGTTTCCCGGCAGTTGCCGGGGGCGGTGCATCACGAGCCGCAGCGGATCATCGAGCAGGCCCTGACCATCGCCCGTGGCGACAACCTGACCGCCAGCGACGGTACTGCTCTGCGCTTGCAGGCCGACACCCTGTGCGTACATGGCGACAACGCCAGTTCGGTCGAGGCCGTGCAGCGCATCCGTGAGGCCCTCGAACGGCAGGCGAACTCATGAGCCCAGCCATGAATACACCCCGTATCGAAGTGGTGGCGATCGATTGTTTGATGGTGCGTCTGTTCGAAGTGATCGCCGAAGCCAACATGCCGTGGATGCTCGCCGCCAGCGAGCGTCTGCGCGCTGGCTTTGCCGACCGGCTGATCGACCTGGTGCCGTCCTATACGACCTTGATGATTCACTACGACCTGACGCAACTGAGCCCGGCTCAAGCGCGGGAGCTGATCGCCGAGGCCCTGGCCGATCTGCAGCCGAATGCCACGACCAGCGGACAGTGCCATGTCTTGCCGGTGTGGTACGACCTGAGCGTCGGTCCGGAACTGCGCTTGCTCTCGCAACGCAGCGGTTGGTCTGTGAGCGAGGTCATTCGTCATCACAGCGAGCGCGAGTACCAGGTGTTCGCCCTCGGTTTTGCGCCGGGCTTCGCCTTTATGGGGCTGGTTGAGGAACCACTGGCGGCGCCACGGCTCGATACTCCGCGCAAGCAGGTCGCGGCGGGGAGCGTCGGTATTGCCGAGCGCCAGACGGCAGCCTACCCGGTCGCGTCGCCGGGCGGCTGGAACCTGATCGGCCGGACCCCGAGCAAGTTGTTCGACCGCGAGCGTGATGGCTACAGTCTGATGCAACCGGGCGATACGGTGCGTTTTACGGCGGTCGAGCATGCCGAGTTCATCCGGTTGGGCGGCGATGATACGCCGCTGGAGGTCCTGGCATGAGTCATCTGTCGATCGAGGCCAGCACGCGGCTGTGCCTGTTACAGGACCGGGGACGGTTTGGCGTCCGTCATCTGGGCGTGACCCAGGGCGGGGCGTTGGACTGGGTGTCGATGTTCTGGGCCAACCGTCTGTTGGGCAACGCGCTGGATGCGCCGGTGGTGGAGATCGCCCTGGGTGGCTTCGCCGTGGTGGCGCAGGAAAGCTGCTGCCTGGCCCTGGCCGGAGCCGATCTCGGTGCCCAGGTGGAGGGGCAGGCGCTGGCGCCCTGGCGCAGTTTTATCCTTGAAGCCGGGCAGCGGTTGCAATTTACCCAGCCGTTGCTGGGCGCGCGGGCCTATCTGGCGGCTCCCGGCGGTTTTACTGCGCCGAAGGCGCTGGGCAGCAGTGCCTGTGTAGTGCGCGAGGAACTGGGCGGCCTGGATGGCCTGGGGCGACCGTTGAGCAAGGGCGACAGCCTGCGTTATTCGGGGACGGTGGTGACATCGGCGGTGGTGCCTGTGGCGCAGATCCCTGATTTTCGGGGCAGAGCCGCGTTGCAGGTCGTGCTCGGTGCGCAGATCGGCGAGTTCAGCGGGCAGAGCCTGTTCGATGCTTTCAACACGCCCTGGACCCTCGACAGCCGTGGCGACCGCATGGGCATTCGCCTGCTCGGTGCAGAGCTGAAATACCAGGGGCGGCCGATGATTTCCGAAGGGATCCCACTGGGCGCGATCCAGGTGCCGCCGGATGGGCAGCCGATCGTGTTGCTCAATGATCGGCAGACCATCGGTGGTTATCCGCGCTTGGGGGCGTTGACGCCGTTGTCGCTGGCGCGGTTGGCACAGTGCCTGCCGGGGAATGAGGTGCGGTTGGTGCCGACGGTGCAGGAGTCGGCGCATCGGCAGCACCTGGAGTTCATGAGCCGGTTTGCCTGAGTCCCAAAAGCTTCGCGGGCTTGCCCGCGAATAGGTCCTGGAAGGCCACGCATCACTTGGACAGGAACCGCATCCCTTCTTCCAACCCGCGCAAGGTCAACGGATACATCTGGTCCTCGATCAGATCGCGCACGATATTGGTCGAAGCCGTATACCCCCAGGTGTCCTTCGGATACGGGTTGATCCAGATGAGCTTCTTGTACTTCTCCATGAAACGCTGCATCCACAGGTAGCCCGGCTCTTCATTCCAGTGCTCGACGCTGCCGCCGGCCTGGGTGATCTCATAGGGTGCCATCGCCGCATCGCCAATGAAGATCACCTTGTAGTCGGCGCCATACTTGTGCAGCAGGTCCTGGGTCGACGTGCGTTCCGAACCACGGCGCAGGTTGTTCTTCCACACCGACTCGTAGATGAAGTTGTGGAAGTAGAAATACTCCAGGTGCTTGAACTCGGTCTTGCAGGCCGAGAACAGTTCCTCGCAGATTTTCACGTGGGCATCCATCGAGCCGCCGATATCGAACAGCAGCAACAGCTTGACGGTGTTGCGCCGCTCCGGCCGCATCTGGATATTCAACAGACCGGCATCGCGGGCGGTGTGATCGATGGTGCCGTCGATATCCAGTTCTTCCGCTGCGCCCTGGCGAGCGAACTTGCGCAGGCGGCGCAGGGCCACCTTGATGTTGCGTGTGCCCAGCTCGACCTGGTCGTCGAGGTTCTTGTACTCGCGCTGGTCCCAGACCTTGACCGCCTTGCCCTGGCGCTTGCCCGCCTCGCCGACGCGGATGCCTTCGGGGTTGAAGCCGCCCGAGCCGAACGGGCTGGTGCCGCCGGTGCCGATCCACTTGTTGCCGCCGGCATGACGTTCCTTCTGTTCTTCCAGGCGTTTCTTGAACTCCTCGATCAGCTTGTCCAGGCCGCCGAGGGACTGGATCTGGGCGCGTTCCTCGTCGCTCAGCGAACGTTCGAATTCCTTGCGCAGCCAGTCTTCGGGGATCAGCGCCTGCAGATAGTCATCGAGCTTTTCCAGGCCGTTGAAATAGGCGCCGAAGGCTCGGTCGAACTTGTCGAAATGCCGTTCGTCCTTGACCAGGATCGCCCGCGATAAATAGTAGAACTCGTCCATGTCGGCGAAGGTTACGCGCTGTTTCAGCGCGTTGATCAGGTCGAGCAGCTCACGCACCGATACCGGCACCTTGGCTGCACGCATTTCATTGAACAGGTTGAGCAGCATGGCTATTGCCCTCTCATTGTGAAGAGGCTCTGTTTGAAAGATCGCCGAACGGCGATCAGGCAAGGCAAAAGCGGGCGAGGAAGCGCAGTTTACGCGTTGTAAATGAGCATCCGAGCCCGCTTTACGCAGCCTGATCGAAGCGCAGGCAGCTTTCGGACAGGGCCTAGCGGCTGCCTCGGCGGCTCATGAAGGCCAGACGTTCCAGCAACTGCACATCCTGCTCGTTCTTCACCAGGGCCCCGGCCAGCGGCGGAATGGCCTTGGTCGGATCGCGTTCGCGCAGCACCGCTTCGCCGATGTTGTCGGCCATCAGCAACTTCAGCCAATCCACCAGTTCCGAGGTCGACGGTTTTTTCTTCAGGCCCGGCACCTTGCGCACGTCGAAGAACACATCGAGTGCTTCGCTGACCAGGTCCTTCTTGATGTCCGGGTAATGGACATCGACGATTTTCTGCAGGGTTTCGCGATCGGGGAAGGCGATGTAGTGGAAGAAGCAGCGGCGCAGGAAGGCGTCCGGCAGTTCCTTCTCGTTGTTGGAGGTAATGATGATGATCGGGCGTTGCTTGGCCTTGATGGTTTCATCGGTCTCGTAGACGTAGAACTCCATCTTGTCGAGTTCCTGCAACAGGTCATTGGGGAACTCGATATCGGCCTTGTCGATCTCGTCGATCAGCAGGATCACCCGCTCTTCGGATTCGAACGCTTCCCAGAGCTTGCCTTTCTTCAGGTAGTTGCGCACGTCGTGGACCTTGTCCACACCCAGCTGCGAGTCGCGCAGGCGGCTGACCGCGTCGTACTCGTAGAGCCCCTGATGGGCCTTGGTGGTGGACTTGATGTGCCAGGTGATCAGCTTGCTGCCGAAGGACTCGGCCAGTTGTTCGGCGAGCATGGTCTTGCCGGTACCGGGTTCACCCTTGACCAACAGCGGACGCTCCAGGGTAATGGCGGCGTTGACGGCCAGCTTCAGGTCAGCGGTGGCAACGTAGGCCTGGGTGCCTTCGAACTTCATCTGTGCTTCCTCGAACGATAGCGCCGGCCCGGCAGCGGGGCGGCGGGGAAATTCCATGTCCCGACTATAACGCGGTGTCCGGTCGAGTGTGAACGCAGACGGCTTATTCAGTCTCTGACTCGTTGGTACACTTTCAAACTGTCGAGTCGTCGGCAGGCTAGGTAGAATAAGGCTTGCAGCGGTTCGGTCGTGTGACACATGGCGGAGCATTCAGCGCCTGTATGTGCCCTGCGACACCACCACATGACCGTAGCACGTGCCCCGGAGAATTCTGAATGTCCTATTTATCCCGCCGTGAGGGGCGTTACCACTATCGCCGCCGCTTCCCGCTACAAGTTGCCGAACTGCTGGGCCGCTCTGAATACCGCAAAGCCCTAGGCACCGCTGATCGCGCAGAAGCCCTGCGCCTTGCCCGTCAGGTGTCAGTAGAGTTTGACCGCATCTGTAGCGAAGCCCTGGCGCCTGTGGCGAACGATCCAGCCGAGCGCAGGGCATCCGTCCCGGTTGATCCCCGCGCCGTCCTGGCAAGCCTACAGGCCGTGGTGGAACGGGTAACCCTCCGTGCGGTTACCGATATGGCGCACGGGGCGAAGCTGGTAACGAAGAACTGGCAGACCGAATTGGATTGGCAGAAGCGGGTGTACTCGATGGCCGCGCAGGGGATGCCGCCGCCAGGGATGGAGGCTGTTCACCCACTCGAATCTATGGCCGCTGTGAGGGCGCTGGAAGCCCTGGAGCGTGGTGAGCCGCCAACCCTTGGCACTGTCATTCCTGGCCCTGTGGAGGCGCCCGTGGAGCCTGTCAGCCAGCAGGGCGATAGACGTACCGCCCAGCAGTTCGCGGAAGCCCTGGACGGCTATTGTGAGCGAGTCAGCGCTGGCCGGGTGGGAATCATGCGCAAGCTCTGCAATGACGTTCTACGCTGGCCCAGCACCCCGGCGCAGCAGGTGCAACGGATCATGGCCTATGCCGAGGGCAAGCTAGATGGCGGTGGCAAGGCGTCGTCAATCCACACCCAGGCGGCAGGGCTGATAACGATTCTGCGGGAGGTGCCAGGGTGGGATGGAATTAGCCTACCGAAGCAGGGCGCAGTAGCCAGGGCCATCCGTGCAGGTGGTGCGCTCCAGAAGAACGCCCGCGACCCAATGCCTTTAGCCGTGGTGGCCCAGGTGCAGGCCGCCCTGGACGCCCGTGGTGATACAGTAGACGCGGCAGCAATGCGTCTGCTTGTCCGGTACGGTGTGCGGCCCCTGGAGCTGTTGAGCGAAGGCCCAGCGGCATTGACCATGCGGGAAGACATCGTGGGTAACAGGGAGCAGGTATTCCAGGCTGGCCTATCTGGTGCCAAGAACGCAGCCAGTCGCAGGGATTTGCCTGTGGCAGCGGAGGACGTCCCTCTGTTCAATCTGGTGCTATCAGGCTTTGGTAATGGCAACGCAGCGGAGAGGGGACGACAGCGCGTTACGCGGTTGAGTCGTGCTGTGAGCGCAGCCTTGCTCAAAATACAGGGCATCACGGGACAGGTCAGTCTGTACAGCGCACGGCACACGGCAGCGGATTTGCTCAGGGCGGCAGGTGCGAGCGATGCGGAGGTGGGCGGTATCCTCGGCCATACCCAGTCTGGGAATAAGCACACCGGCGTCTATGGCGGAACGGCTCCGCTCACACGGCAGCGGGAACTTCTGGCTAGAGTCCGCGAACTGCTCGACAAGCAAAATACCCTGCAAGCCGGTTAGGCAAGCAGGGTTGGTTTTAGTACGTGGTAACAGCAGACTTGCCGAAGTCACGCAGACGGCGTTCCGCAACAGTCATCCCGCCATTCTCCACGGTGCCGGTAAAGGCATGGTCTACGCCACCCAGGCGAACGTCGATCTTCGATTGCAGTGCGGCCAGGGCTTTGCCATCAGCAGCCACAAGGGCAGTGTGCGGCAGCAGGCCCGATGCGTTTGATTGGACCGCCTCGCGGTAGACCACGACGCCATCAGCATTGGCACCCAGGACGACGGAGCCGAAGCGCAGCCCAGCCTCCTGCATCGACGCGCCCTCGATAGCGTCTGGGAAGTAGCTGTATAGAGCCATTGCAGCAGCCAGCTCAACGTCGCCCAGGTCCAGGGACAAGGCGTCGATCTTGGCAGCTTTGAGGATCATCAGGCCACGGCCAGCGGCCATGACTTGTACGCCAGCTTGAGCCGATGCGTTCAGCTTCTCGCGAACGTGCAGGTCGATACCCAGCGCCGCCATGGTCTTGTTCGGAGCAGCGGCAGCCTCGGCCATCACGTCAGCGCCAACCACCTTTGCCACACTCAGGACGGCGGTGATGTCAGAGAACCATTCGGCCACCTTGGCCGACAGTGCCTCGGTGTTCGCGTTGGCCGCTCGGGTGTATCGAGTCACGGTGTCGAGGTGCTGGTTACGATCTTGCTCAAAATCGAATAGGTTCGGCAGGTCCGCGAATGCAAAGCCACGGTTGGACAGAGTTGTCATCACGGCCATCAGCTCATGTTCAACGTCGTCACGGCTGGTCTTTTTGGAGGCGGCACGCTCATCAGAGGTGAACAGCTCGGTCATCGTGGTGATGCCTTTGCGCAGCTCTTGAAGGTTGGCCGGGGCAGTCGGGTACTTGGTGGCTGGCACTTCGACCAGATGAAAAGGAACGGCAGCTTGGAGCGCATCGAACAGTGCAATGGCGTTGGCGGATTTGCGGGCAGCAGCGAATTTACGGAACATGGGTTTCTTCTCTTTAGATTGATGGGGTTGGATAGCGATCAGGGGATAGGCCGTATTCAGCTAGTAGGTCTTCCTTGGTAGGGGCAGCGGTGGGACGGGCGGCACGTTCGGCAGTCTTGGCGTGGAAGCCAGCTACCAGGGCGGCGGTCTCTTTGTCCTTGTCGTCGTCATCGACGTGGCGCATTGTCTCCAGCAGTTTCAGCAACGAGACGTTGGCGGATACCTGGGCAGCATCGACAGGCACGTCGTTCTCAGCGCACCACTCCAACTTCTTGCGGGATGCGGCCAGGGTTTCAGCCAGCAGCGCCAGCCCCTCGGCATGGACATCCAGGGGCTTTCGTTTACGCCGACGGCGGGTTGTCTCGGTAGTTTGTTCGGTCATAGCAGTTTCTCAATCTCGGTAAGTTCACGGATAGTTGCAGCCCAGGTATCGACACAGGAAACTTTGAATTGGTTGATATGTGGGGCGCCAACTAACGGTGCGATTGTAAGTCCAGTAGTTAGGAAGTAATTCATCACGGTGTAAGTCTGTGCAGGTGCGCCAGTGGCAACACGTTTATGCACTTGGCCGACTGTGATAAGTTCACCGATATCTAACATCGCTTTAACAACATGCATACAGCGGATGCGGTGAAGTGGTGGTCGGCCTCTTTGCTTGAACAAACCAACATGTTCTTTGTTGCGCGGGTAGTACTTCATTGGTAACTCCTACGGGCAGGGTTAATCCTCCAGCGATGCCGGAAGTTGTAGAGTGCGTTTATACGTGTGGCCCAGAATCAGGCTGAGAGTGCAGCGTCGGTCAGTCCCGAAGACGGCCACGGGCCTTGCGCCCTGTGAGGTCTTGCGAGGCTCTCTCAGCCACGTTCAGTCCACGCCTAGGGGCTAGGGTGGTTGCGTCTCTGTAACGCCTGTCATCGCGTAGGGCGAGCCGTTGGCCCGCCGCCCCACCATCACCTCCATTAGCCAGGGCAACGGCAGCGCGGTAAAGGGCCCCAGGCTCAGCATCCAGGCGGCGCCCGGGCTCAAGATCATCCACGGCGTGGCACTCGGCTTGGGGCAGCTCGCACGCAGTCAGCAGCTCATTCAATGTCAGATTCATGGTGTTCTCGTTGGTTAGGCGGCGACAGCCAATCGGCTCGCTGCTGGTGGCAGGTGGTCAACACTTACAAAGGCGTCGTCGCCCATGTCGGCACGCAGCTGTGCCAGATCGGTCGAACTACTCGTGTAGCGCTCCACCTCACCTAAGGTCATACCCCAACGGGCAACAGCACGGGCACGCTCAAGCACTCGGGATTGTTCCAGGTGGGGCAATGCAATACGCAGTGCTTGCAAGTAACGTTCCCCTGTACGCACGCTGGTGCCGGTGTAATTCACAATACTGCGCACACTGAATACTTTGTAAGCGCTCCATAAACCCCACATTCAAAGCACTAAGCTAACGCGGGATGCTGGGCTCCCGATACTCTCAGGAGCCCGTGCGCCATGATGCGACCCGACGCCAAAGTCGAAAAAGTGTACCTCTACCCCAAACCTGTAGACTTTCGAAAATCCATCGACGGACTGGCTGCGCTGGTCGAACTGGATATCAAGGTTGCCGTATTCGACCCGGTACTTTTCGTTTTCCTCAACAAGCCGCGCAACCGAGTGAAAATCTTGTACTGGGAGCGCAACGGCTTCTGCCTTTGGCTCAAACGCCTGGAATCAGAGCGATTCAAAACATCGCCCGATGCCACCGACGAGGCGATTGTCCTCACCGTCCAGGAACTGAACTGGCTGCTCGACGGTTTTGACCTCTGGCGTAACCGTCCCCATCAGGTTTTGACGCCGCGATTCGTGGCCTGATTCGGTATAATCCAGGGCATGAAATCCATGCCCGACAACCTTCCCGACGATCTCCAACTGCTCAAGCAAATGCTTGCGAAGATGCAGTCGCGGGTCGGTTTTCTAGAAGAAGAGAACGCATTGCTGCGCCAGCGCTTGTTCGGACGCAAGTCCGAGCAAACAGCCGATCCGGCCACACCGCAGTTGGCGCTCTTCAACGAAGCCGAAAGCGTCGTCGAAGCTATCGACGAAAACGCTGAAGAAGAGGTTGTCGCCCCCGCCAAGCGCCGTGGCAAGCGCAAGCCGCTGCCTGCCGATCTGCCGCGCATCGAAGTCATCCACGAACTGCCCGAGCACGAACTGACCTGCGCCTGCGGTTGCCGTAAACACAGCATTGGTGAGGAAATCAGCGAGCAGCTTGAGATCGTGCCAATGCAGATCCGCGTGATCAAGCATGTGCGCAAGATCTACGGTTGCCGTGAATGCGAAGCCGCCCCAGTCACTGCGGACAAGCCTGCTCAACTGATTGAAAAAAGCATGGCCAGCCCCAGCGTTTTGGCGATGTTGCTGACTACCAAATACGTTGACGGTTTACCGCTTCATCGATTTGAAAAAGTGTTGGGTCGCTACGGTATTGATATCCCGCGCCAGACTTTGGCTCGCTGGGTGATCCAGTGCGGCGAACACTTTCAGCCGCTGCTGAATTTGATGCGCGACCGGCTACTGGAAAGCCGCGTCATCCACTGCGACGAAACGCGCGTGCAAGTGCTGAAAGAACCAGATCGAGAACCGAGCAGCCAATCCTGGATGTGGGTGCAAACCGGCGGCCCACCGGATAGGCCGGTCATCCTTTTTGACTACTCCACCAGCCGTGCGCAGGAGGTGCCAACGCGCCTGCTCGAAGGTTATCGCGGTTACGTGATGACCGATGACTACGCCGGTTACAATGCCTTGGGCGCGCAGGACGGAGTTGAGCGTCTAGGCTGCTGGGCGCATGCGCGACGCAAGTTTGTTGAAGCACAGAAAGTGCAGCCCAAAGGTAAAACGGGACGTGCGGATATCGCGCTGAATCTGATCAACAAGCTGTATGGGATCGAACGCGACTTGAAGGCCAGTAGCGACGCTGATCGTAAAATCGGCCGTCACGAACATAGCCTGCCGATACTGGCTCAGTTGAAAAGCTGGATCGAAAAGACGCAGCCCCAGGTCACCGCTCAGAATGCCTTGGGCAAAGCCATCAGTTACCTCGCAAGTAACTGGAGCAAGCTGGAGCGATACGTCGAGGAAGGGTATTTGCCGATGGACAACAACGCGGCAGAACGCGCGATCCGCCCCTTCGTGATCGGAAGAAAGAACTGGCTGTTTAGCGACACGCCCAAGGGCGCGACGGCCAGTGCTCAACTTTACAGCTTGGTCGAGACTGCCAAAGCCAACGGCCAAGAGCCTTATGCGTGGCTGCGCCACGCACTGGAACGCCTGCCAACGGCGACTTCGGTTGAGGATTACGAAGCCTTGCTGCCGTGGAACTGCGAACCTCGACTTCACAGCTAAGCGCTTTACCTATCTTTAGCCAAGTGGGGTTTATGGAGCGCTTACAATACTTTTAGGTCTTCCAGCAGTTCGAACATAGTAGTGATAGACAGAGGGCGAGTGCTGCCGGTGTTATCTGCGCCAGCTACGCCACACATAATATCGTCCGTCCAGTACATGCCCATATCGTTACGGTCGATATAACCGAACATGGTGTTTGCAACTTCAAAAGCAGCAGGGCCACGAGTACCAGCACCACGGGTTACAGCTTTCTTAGTTGTCATTGGCTTTGCCATCCCTAGTTGTCTACTAATGAGCGCATCCGCGTTGCGATGCAGGGCGCGGTTGAAGTCGGACAGCTTGCGATTCAGGCTGTACTTCTTGGCGAGTTGTGCAGGTGTCAACTCTTCCAGTAGGTCGAGGGGAACAGGCGTTGTCATATCGCGGGCAGGCGTAGCCCGCAGGCGTTCAAGCTTGCTAATCATGGTGTGCAAATCCCTTGCAAATTTAGGTGTGAAAAATGGATGAAGTGCCCGGATTCATTGGTCCGAAACTGCGCCACTATATAAGGAGGGGAACGACGTAATATCCATCCGCACGGGTGGCCTTTGCTTCGCTCGCGAGTGCGACGCTTCAGCGGGAGCGCTTGTGCATTGCCTTCTCGATGTGGTCATCCAGCATCAGCTTGAGGGTCCGTTCGGCTGCTACCGCCTCGCGCTGCTCAGCAGGCCCCAGGGGAGGCAAGCCGACCATTGCGCGGTTGGTGCCCAGTAGATAACTGGTGATGTGCTCAGCGTTCGGCACAGGGAGCCACACGAGGTGCGCCTCATAATGCAGATCGACCAATGCCCGGTGGACGCTGGTACGGTTCAAAGTGGTGTTGTGTTTGAGGATCGCACCAATGGTTACTGGCCCTTGGTGTAGATGATTGAGCTGTTGTAACGCCAGGACCACCAACGCTTTAGAGCGCGGGAATCGACCTTTAAGGGCGTGATACTGCACTGCTTTGTACTGTCGGACGTACCTACTTCCATCCGCATGAGACGGACGAATAGGGTTTGAGAATGCACGGTTCATGGATCACCGAAAGCTATTTTGAAGGGCAATGTGGCCGAATGCCAAAACACATACAGGCCGTGACTTTCAGGGATGAATAGGGTGAGTTGGGCGAGTGATTAAGACGGCTCAGATGGCGCCACAGGGATGCACAGAGTGTGTGCTGGCGGGTGTATCAGAAGGTGGGATTGCGGCCGGGTGCGCTTGAGTCTGCGCTAGCCTTCAATGCCGAGAGGTTGGATCAATGGCTGGTGCCCTGATGAATGTCAGGTGCCCAGCGAACGATCTTTCAATTGTGGTCACTTTCTTGTACTGGAGTATGTGACATTTAAATTATAGGGATTGGTTCTTTGCAGGTATCTCCCACGCATGGTGGGTGGCTCTCTGTTCTACGTATGTGACAATAAAGAACGTCGTCTAACTTGTTGCTAACGTGTAGCTATCGTGTTTGCACTTTGGAGTGCAGGGCTTACGGGAAGGTCAGGCCCAAGCGATCAATGGTCCGCTTCACAGTCATCGCGGTGAACGTGCTTCCCTGCGCAGTCAGCTTGCCGTCAGCATTCAGCCAGTCAGCCATTGCACGCAGTGTCTTTGCCCCGTCCATCCAAGCAGCCTTGAGGTCGTTACGCAGGCGTTGAGCGTCCGCCTGGGCCTTGGCTTGCTTCACGTCTATCGAGGCTTGGAGGCCCTTCTGGGAGCCCATGGCTCGGCCTGCATCCCGGCGCGCTACCTTGGCTTGAGCTACTTCATCGCCAGCTTCAGCTCGGGCCTTCAGGGTAGCCAATGCGGCCTTGGTTCGCTGTGCAATGAACTCCCGTTCCTGCTGTGCCAGGGCTGCATACAGGTGCAACTGGAAGCTATCAGCATTGGGCATGGTGGCGACCTTGAAGGGCACGCGCTTAACCAAGCCTGCAATGTCCTCTACGTCGCGGCTCAGGCGGTCGAGCTTCGCCACTACCAGCGTGGCGTTGTGTTCATTGCACGCCGCCAGCGCAGCCTTGCACTGAATGCGTTCGGCTGGAGGGATGGTGCCGCTCGCCGTGTCTTCAAACGCCGCGATGATAGTCCAGCCCTCGGCTTCGGCAGCAATGCGCACGTACTCCCGTTGGGCGTCCAGGCCCAGGCCGCTATCGCCTTGGCCCTTGGTGGATACTCGGTAGTAAGCAACGATGTTCTTGGTGGCTGTCATGGCGCAGGTCTCGGCTGAATGCTGAACGTGGCGCCAATGTATCACATAGTCGACGGTCGTCAACCACTCGATACGAACAGCCGTTGCACTACTCGTTACAGCCAGCCGCCCACTTCCAGCAATGCTTTACGCAGGATGCGCGTCGTACGCGCCACTGTAAGAAGGCAATCCCCCCTGGCGATTGGTGCCACTGGCGTGCTACAGAGGGCCTACGGGGGAACGGGACGTGATGGGATCAGAGAGACCCTCGCGCATGGATATGGCAAATTTTAGGCTGCTCATGCACTCGCTATCCTATTCGCGAAACCCGTCGAGCCTTGCGGCAGAAATCATCGCCAACTGTCTGCCGCTGTAACAATGATTGGCAAACTCGCGCATTGGTCTATTGAGTTGTCCTGCTGCATGCGCGTCGATTCTAGAGGCCACGTCGTTTGCTTCTGCCTCACTAGCGCCTTCACTTCGGGAAGCCAAATACACATAAGCTCTTACTGCCTTTCTTCCTCTGATCGTACCGAACACAAACAGACCAACGGCCACCGCGATTACTAAAGCAATGATCTCCATTCCTTCACCTCTCCTTGAATTGTAAGCGCGTCAAGGTTAGCCGAAGTCAGCGCCAGATGTCATGGCATCTGGCTACTCTCTCTCTCGAATCGCTACAGCGGGCGAATCCAACAGCAGCCCCGCACCTTATCCAGCAATTCGCTGGGCAGTCAGGGGGGGGAGACTTGCCACCATAAATCGCCGTAATGCTTTGCTGTGACGGTGGGGGCACAGGCCCAGTGCGCCCGGTGTGCTCATTTGAACGGTTCACCGCAAAAGTGCCCGTATTCATTGGTCCAAACCGAAATCTCTTGTCCAGTCTCTGAATGGGGCGTCACATCCTGACCTGGTCAGGGCTACTGGCCAGTGGTCGGCTTGGGTTGTTCGTAGCGGGCGTTGAAGGCCTGGATGAAACCGTTGCGCAATATCTGCAAAAAGGCGGCGAACGCGCTGACATCCTGCTGATGCACGCTGCCACTGAGTTCAACGCGGGTGGCGAATTGATTCTTCTGCTGATTTTTCAGCAGGGTCTCGCCGGCTCCGACGATGGCTTCCCAGACCGAGCGCAGCAGGCTCTTGTCCTGGTTCTCGACATCCTGCTGCCAATCGAACACCTCGACATTGTGCAGCAACGGCTTGATATAGCCGGTGAGCTTGCCCTTTTCGGCCTGGGCCTCGATCACTACGTCACCGCTGCCGCCGTTGAAATCGAACTTGCCGTAGGCCGAAGCGAAGTCGTTGACCTTGCGCAACTCGATGCCGGTGGCCCGCAAGCGGAATTCGAAATCCTCGAAGTTGCTCAGCGGGTCGAAAGTGGCGGTGGTTTCCAGGGGCGCGTGGCCGAGCAGCAGGGCCTTGCCTTCGAAGCGGGCATCGCGTCGGCCCTTGAGATTGACGACATTGGTCAGGTTGTAGAGGCTGGCATTGACCTCGGTGGCCTGCAGATTGACCGGCGGCGAAGAGTTGAAGTTGCGAAAGCTGATGCGCCCATTGTCGATCCGCACTTCGTTCAGGGTGATCGGCAGCAGTTTGCCCAGTTGCGCGCGCCAGTCGGTGCCCTCACCGGTCTGGGACGCCTGCCGGTTGTTCGCGCCACCATCGACGAAGTTCAGTTCCGGTTCGCTGAACTGCACTTCGGCCACCACTGCGTGATTGTCCCAGAGGGATTTCCAGCTCACCGACAGGTCGATCGCTGGGGCCTTGAGGAACGGTACTGGCACCTTGCCGCTGACCTTGACGATTTCCAGACCGTTGATCCGGTAGGCGCCGCGCCAGAGTGCCAGGTCGACATCGGTCACCTGGCCACGGTAGTCGCCCATGTCGGCCAGCTTTTCATTCAGATAGTTGCGCACCAGATACGGCAAGGCCAGGTCCACGGCCACCACCAGCAGTACCACGGTCGCGAGGCCCCACAAGGGCCAACGGTAACGACGTTTCATCCCAGATGCTCCGGCAGGCTGTCATAAGCGATGGACCGCCGACAACAGTATACGTTCGCCATCACTGGACGCCTGCCTGACTGGGACATACCCTTGAAAGCCAATTCACCATCGCCCAAAGGACTCGTCATGAGCCGTATTTTCGCCGACAACGCTCATTCCATCGGTAATACGCCCCTGGTTCAGATCAATCGCATCGCCCCACGCGGCGTGACCATCCTGGCCAAGATAGAAGGGCGCAACCCGGGGTATTCGGTGAAGTGCCGGATCGGTGCGAACATGGTCTGGGACGCCGAAAGCAGCGGTCGCCTCAAGTCGGGCATGACCATCGTCGAGCCGACGTCCGGCAACACCGGGATCGGCCTGGCCTTTGTCGCCGCTGCCCGTGGCTACAAACTGCTGCTGACCATGCCGGCGTCGATGAGCATCGAGCGGCGCAAGGTACTCAAGGCCCTGGGCGCCGAACTGGTGCTGACCGAGCCGGGCAAGGGCATGAAAGGCGCCATCGAGAAGGCCAGCGAGATCGCCAACAGCGACCCTGCCCAGTACTTCATGCCGGCGCAGTTCGACAACCCGGCCAACCCGGCGATTCATGAAAAGACCACCGGGCCGGAAATCTGGAATGACACCGACGGTGCGGTCGACGTGCTGGTGGCGGGCGTGGGCACGGGCGGCACCATCAGTGGCGTCTCGCGCTACATCAAGCAGACCCAGGGCAAGCCGATCCTTTCGGTGGCGGTGGAACCGGTGACCTCGCCAGTGATCACCCAGACCCTGGCCGGTCAGGAGGTCAAACCGTCGCCGCACAAGATCCAGGGTATTGGTGCCGGTTTCGTGCCGAAGAACCTTGACCTGTCGCTGGTCGACCGGGTCGAACTGGTCACCGATGAGGAGTCCAAGGCCATGGCCCTGCGCCTGATGCAGGAGGAGGGCATCCTGTGCGGCATCTCCTGCGGGGCGGCGATGGCCGTGGCCGTGCGTCTGGCGGAGACCCCGGAGATGCAGGGCAAGACTATCGTCGTCGTGCTGCCGGACTCCGGCGAGCGTTATCTGTCGAGCATGTTGTTCAGCGACCTGTTCACCGAGCAGGAAAACCAGCAGTAAGACGCTGGGCAGGTTAAGGCCTGTTGCCCATAGGCCGGATCCGATTGAGACCGGCCTGTGTGCGATCATGCCTTCACCTGACCTGCATCAGCCCGCATTCAGGCGCTTTATGCTAATTAACTCGGTATTGCGCAGCACTTGACACCGATTGTTGAGTCGCGCGGGTTTTTCCTGCGGTCGGTAATGTTTATCATGGCCGGCTGCCACGTCTCGTGGATTTTTCCTACCCGGACGTTGCCCATTTTCAAGGAGTGCTGAATGACCTTTTCCTTCGCTGCCAAGGCCGCCGTCTTGCTGCTGTTTGTAGGCAGTACGCTTTACGTGCATCTGCGCGGCAAGGCGCGTTTGCCGGTATTGCGCCAGTTCGTCAACCATTCGGCGCTGTTCGCTCCGTACAACGCCCTGATGTACCTGTTTTCCGCCGTGCCGTCCAAGCCGTACCTGGACCGTAACAAGTTCCCCGAGCTGGATGTGCTCAGGGACAACTGGCAGGTGATCCGCGAGGAAGCCATGCACCTGTTCGACGAGGGTTACATTCGTGCCGCCGAGAAGAACAACGATGCCGGTTTCGGTTCGTTCTTCAAGAAAGGCTGGAAGCGGTTTTACCTGAAATGGTATGACAAGCCGCTGCCGTCGGCCGAAACGCTCTGCCCGAAAACCGTCGCACTGGTCAGCAGCATCCCCAACGTCAAGGGCGCGATGTTCGCCTTGTTGCCCGGTGGCAGCCACCTGAACCCGCATCGCGATCCGTTCGCCGGTTCGCTGCGTTATCACCTGGGGTTGTCGACGCCGAACTCCGACGACTGCCGGATCTTCGTCGATGGTCAGGTCTACGCCTGGCGCGACGGTGAAGACGTGATGTTCGACGAGACGTATGTGCACTGGGTCAAGAACGAAACCGAGCAGACTCGGGTCATCCTGTTCTGTGACGTCGAGCGGCCATTGAGCAACCGCCTGATGACCTCGATCAACCGCTCGGTCAGTGCCTTCCTCGGGCGTGCCACTGCGCCACAGAACGTCGATGAAGAGCGTGTCGGCGGGATCAACCAGGCCTATGCCTGGAGCAAACGCTTCAGTGACAGCTTCAGCGGCGTGGTCAAACAGTGGAAGCGCAAGCATCCCAAGGCCTACCGCGTGATGCGTCCGGTGCTGGCGGTATTGGTCGCCTGGGCCTTGGGCTACTGGCTGTTCGGCTGACCTGTTGCAATGGATGTCGAGCGCTGGTTATAGTCAGCGCTCGGTGCGTCCCCTGATTCACCGTCGTTCCCCCTTCAAAGAAGATCTGCAGATGCCGGCTTCCTCCTTCAACGCGGTCGTCGTTCCAGCGCTCAACGCTGGCGTAGTGCCGTGCGGGAGCCAGCAACCCGTGCAGATCAGTCATTACCCACCACCTGTCAGTAGCACGCCGGTGTGCGCCGTCGTATCGCCGCCAGGCGTTGTTGGCATTCGGGGCTGATCAGCAAGCGTTGCTGTTCTCCTGCCTGCCCGCCTGAAAAAAACTACTGAATCTTCAGCTTCACCGCTGAGTTGGCATTTGCCTGAATCACAGGTGGTATCCATGTTGGTCATTTCAAAGCAATCCGCGACTGCGGCGGCTTCGACGAGTCTGTTCGTGCTGCTCTGGAGCAGCGGGGCGATCTTCTCCAAGTGGGGCCTGGCCCATGCCTCGCCGTTCGCCTTTCTGCTGGTGCGTTTTTCCATAGCCCTGCTGGGCTTGCTGTTGCTGGTACCGTTGCTCAAGTTGAAGCTGCCCAGAAGCGGCAAGCCGCTGCGCCATGCCGTGGCGACGGGGCTGGTGTTGCTCGGCGCCTACCAGATCTTCTATCTGTTGGCGCTGGACCTGAAGGTCACGCCGGGTGTCATGGCGACGATCATGGGCGTGCAGCCGATCCTCACGGCGGTACTGATGGAGCGCCAGCGCTCCTGGAGCCGGATGTTCGGCCTGGGGCTGGGCCTGGCCGGGCTGATCCTGGTGGTCTACCAGGGCATCGGCCTGGCGGGCATGTCGCTGGCCGGGATGTTCTTCGGCCTGCTGGCGCTGGCGAGCATGACCTTCGGCTCGATCATGCAGAAACGCATCACCGACAATCCCCTGGGCACGCTGCCGGTGCAGTACCTGGCCGGGTTGCTGTTGTGCGGGGTGCTCGTGCCGTTCCAGCCGTTTCATGTCGAAACCAATAGCGGCTTCATCATTCCGGCGCTGTGGATGGGGCTGGTGGTGTCGGTGCTGGCCACGTTGTTGCTGTACCGGCTGATTGCTCGGGGCAACCTGGTGAATGTCACCAGCCTGTTCTACCTGGTGCCGGCGGTAACGGCGATCATGGATTACCTGGTCTTTGGTAATCGATTGGCGTGGTTGAGCATGCTGGGTATGGGGCTGATTATCGTCGGCCTGGTGTTTGTGTTCCGCAAGGCAGCTTAAGGCGTCTGTTTCGGCCCATTCGCGGGCAAGCCACGCTCCTACAGGTCCACAAATCCGGTGGACGACGCCATCCTGTAGGAGCAGGCGGTGCGGCGATCCGACTTGCCCGCGAAGGGGCCATTGAGTCTCTACAAGGCTACCGGCCTGCCACGGCGCTGGCCTTCACCACCGCTGGCTTCAGCACCAGCCACAACGCCAGCGCAATCAACACCCCGCCATACAGATGCGCCATCGACAGCGGTTCATCGAGCAGCAACGCCCCCCATAAGACCCCGAACGCCGGGATCATGAAGGTCACGGTCATCGATCTGACCGGCCCGATGTTACTGAGCAGCTTGAAGTACATGATGTAGGCGAATGCGGTGCAAATCAGACCCAGGCCGAGCAACGCGCCCCAGACTTCCAGGCCGCCCCAGCTGGCTGGCGGCTGGGTGATGGCGCTTACGCCAAAGAACGGCAGGATCACCAGTGTCGCGCCGAACATGCTGCCCATGGCCGACAGCCGCGGGTCTAGCCCACCCTGGTGATCGAGCCAGCGCCGGGTGAGGAATCCGGCGACCCCATAGCTGGTGGTGGCCAACAGGCAGGCACTCGCGCCGATCAACAGGTCGAGGTTGAAAGTGACCGGGCCGGCACGGGTCAGTACCGCGACGCCGAACAACCCGAGGAAAATTCCCAGCAGCTTGTTCAGGCTGAGCCTTTCGTGAAAGAACAGGCCGCCGATCAGCACGCCCATCAACGGTGTGGTCGCGTTGAAAATCGACGAATATCCAGCCGGCAGCACTTTGGCCGCTACCGAGTAAAGCGTTGCCGGCAGCCCCGAGTTGATCACCCCGAGCAGCAGGCAGACCTTGAACTTGCCCTTGAAGTCCCATTTGACCCGCATCAGCGCCAGGATCGCCAGCAAGCCGACGGCGGCGATCGACACACGAAAAAACGCGGTGGGAAACGCCCCCAGCACAGGAGCAATGATACGCATGAACAGAAAACTGGCGCCCCAGATGGCGGCCAGGCTGAACATGCGCACAATATCGACGGGATTCACGGTGGGGCATCCTTGGCAGGGTAGGGCGAGCCAGTGTGTCGGGATGTTATCGCCAGGGCAAGGTTGCACAACAGGAGGACTGGCTTCTAAGCTCAATGGGCTTGCGCTCAGAATAACTATCGAAAAATCCCGCAGAGGTTTGACTATGCCGCAGCAATGGCCGGCCGCCGATATCGCCCGCATGATCCTGGAGGGTTTCGATAACTATCGCGAGCATTTTCGCCAGATCACCGATGGTGCCCGGGCCCGCTTCGAAGGTGCGCGCTGGCAGGACGCGCAGGCAGCGTCGGCGGCACGGATCAATCTCTACGAGGAGAAGGTTGCAGAGGTCAACGCCCGTCTGCGGGCCGGGTTCGAGGTCGACGCGTTGCTCGACGTCGGTATCTGGCCGCTGGTGAAAAGCGCCTATATCAGCCTGATCGACCTGCGTTTCGACGATGAACTGGCGGAAACCTGGTACAACTCGGCCTTCTGCAGCCTGTTCAGCCACGATCTGATCAGCGACGGCTGCATGTTTATCCACACCACCCGGCCGTCATTGCGACGGTCACGGACGGCACAGACCCGGATCTATCGCCCGCAAGGCGAACTGGCGGGCATGCTCGAACAGATCTTCACCGACTATCGTTTCAGCGAAGACTACGCCGACCTGCCTGGGGATCTGCAGCGGCTCGATATGCAACTGCGCGAAAGCCTGCCGGACTGGGTGTGCAAGGACCCGGAACTCAGCGTCGAGCTGTTTTCCTCGGTGCTCTATCGCAACAAGGGTGCCTACCTGGTGGGCCGCATCTATACCCACGAAGAGCAGTGGCCGTTGGTGATTCCGCTGCTGCACCGTGAGGGCCGCGGTATTCGCATCGATGCGTTGATCACCGATGAAGCCGAAGTTTCGATCATCTTCTCTTTCACCCGCTCCTATTTCATGGTCGATGTGCCGGTGCCGGGAGAGTTCGTCGGCTTTCTCAAGCGCATTCTGCCGGGCAAGCACGTGGCCGAGTTGTACACCTCGATCGGTTTCTACAAGCACGGCAAGTCGGAGTTCTACCGGGCCTTGATCGATCACCTGGCCAGTACCGACGACCGTTTCATCATGGCGCCCGGTGTGCGCGGGATGGTCATGAGCGTGTTCACCCTGCCGGGCTTCAACACGGTGTTCAAGATCATCAAGGACCGCTTCTCACCCTCGAAGAACGTCGATCGGGCCACGGTGATCGAGAAGTATCGTCTGGTGAAAAGCGTCGACCGGGTCGGGCGCATGGCTGATACCCAGGAGTTCGCCGACTTCCGCTTTCCCCTGGGCAAGTTCGATCCGGCGTGCCTTGAGGAACTGCTGGAGGTGGCGCCGTCCACCGTGCAGGTCGAAGGCGAAACGGTGCTGATCCGCCACTGCTGGACCGAACGGCGGATGACGCCACTCAACCTGTACCTGGAAAACGCCAACGCAGCCCAGGTGCGCGAAGCCCTGGACGACTACGGCCTGGCGATCAAGCAATTGGCGGCGGCGAATATCTTCCCCGGTGACATGCTGCTGAAAAACTTCGGTGTCACCCGTCATGGTCGGGTGGTGTTCTATGACTATGACGAAATCTGCTTCCTGACCGAAGCCAACTTCCGGCATATCCCGCCGCCGCGGACCCCGGAGGACGAAATGGCCTCCGAGCCCTGGTACTCCATCGGACCGCTGGATGTGTTTCCCGAGGAGTTCCCGCCATTTCTGTTTGCTGACCGCGAGCAGCGCCGGCTGTTCGACCAGTTGCATGGCGAGCTGTACGACGCTGATTACTGGAAGGGGCTGCAGGAGGCTATTCGCGCAGGCAAGGTCATTGATGTGTTTCCGTATCGGCGCCGGGCGTTGGACGGCGACTGATGCGGCCCGCTCGTCACAGCCGGTCAGCTCGCCACAGAAGGGGGCAAATCTGCGACAATCCGCCCCCTGCCCAAATAGACGACCCTTGCCGACCCGATGACCGACGAATCGCCCGCTATCGACCAACTGCTGAAAAACCTCGACCTTGCCATGATCGCAGACCGCCACCGCCTGCGGCGGCAACTGCTTGAACTGCGCAAGAAACCCGATGAGGCCAAGCTGGCCCAATGGGTCGAGAGAATGCAGGCCTCCTGTGCCCTGGTCACGGCGCGGCGCCAGAGTGTGCCGACGATTCGCTATGACGACAGCCTGCCCATCGCCGCCAAGCGCGACGAGATCAAGGCGGCGCTGCTCAAGCATCAGGTGCTGGTCATCGCCGGTGAGACCGGTTCGGGCAAGACCACCCAGTTGCCGAAGATCTGCCTGGAAATCGGTCGCGGTCAGCATGGCCTGATCGGCCACACCCAGCCCCGTCGGATCGCCGCCCGCAGCGTGGCGAGCCGGGTCGCCGAGGAGCTGGCGACGCCGCTGGGCAGTCTGGTCGGCTACCAGGTGCGTTTCGAGGACCAGAGCGATTCCAATACCCTGGTCAAACTGATGACCGACGGTATCCTGCTGGCCGAAACCCAGAACGACCGCCACCTCGAACGCTACGACACGATCATCGTCGACGAAGCCCACGAACGCAGCCTGAACATCGATTTCCTGCTCGGCTACCTCAAGACCCTGTTGCCGCGCCGTCCCGACCTGAAGGTGATCATCACCTCGGCGACCATTGATCTGGAGCGTTTCTCCAAGCACTTCAACGATGCGCCGATCGTCGAGGTTTCGGGCCGGACCTTCCCGGTGGAAACCTGGTACCGGCCGATGACTTCCGAGCAGGACGAGGAGGGCAACCGGGTCGAGGATGACCTGACCGTCGACCAGGCGATTCTGGCCACCCTTGACGAAATCGCCGCCCATGAACGCAGCGAGCGCAAGAGCCCGGGCGATGTGCTGGTGTTCCTGCCGGGTGAGCGCGAAATTCGCGATGCCGCCGAAATGCTGCGCAAGGCCCAGCTCAAGCACACCGAAATCCTTCCTTTATATGCGCGGTTGTCACCGGCCGAGCAGCAGCGGATCTTCCAGTCCCATCCGGGGCGGCGTGTCGTCCTGGCGACCAACGTCGCGGAAACTTCGCTGACGGTTCCGGGTATTCGGTATGTGATCGACAGCGGCACCGCCCGCATCAGTCGTTACAGCTACCGCGCCAAGGTCCAGCGCCTGCCCATCGAGGCGATCTCCCAGGCCAGCGCCAATCAGCGCAAGGGCCGCTGTGGGCGAGTCGAACCGGGGATCTGCGTGCGCCTGTACAGCGAAGAGGATTTCAACGGTCGGCCTGCCTTCACCGATCCGGAGATTCTGCGCACCAACCTGGCAGCGGTGATCCTGCAGATGCTTCACCTGCGTCTGGGAGAAATCACCGCGTTCCCGTTCATCGAGCCACCGGATGGCAAGGCCATCAGCGATGGTTTCAACCTGCTGCAGGAGTTGTCGGCGGTCACCCGCGAGAACCAGCTGACTCCGCTCGGCCGTCAGTTGGCCCGTCTGCCGGTGGACCCGCGCATGGGCCGCATGCTGCTCGAAGCGGCCAAGCTCGGCAGTCTGCAGGAAGTGCTGATCGTCGCCAGTGCCATGTCGGTGCAGGATCCGCGCGAGCGGCCGCCCGAGCGTCAGCAGGCTGCCGACCAGGCTCACGCGCAGTGGAAGGACGCCGATTCGGACTTCGCCGGGCTGATCAACGTCTGGCGCGGTTTCGAGGAGCAGCGCCAGGCCCTCGGCGCGAGTGCCTTGCGCAACTGGTGCCGGAAAAACTTTCTCAACTACCTGCGCCTGCGCGAGTGGCGCGATTCCCATCGCCAACTCGGGCTGATCTGCCGTGACCTGCAGTTGAGCCTCAACAAGGAGCCGGCCGACTATCCCAAGCTGCACAAGGCGGTGCTGTCTGGCCTGCTCAGCCAGATCGGGCAGAAGACCGAGGACGGCGACTACCTCGGCGCGCGTCAGCGACGTTTCTGGGTCCACCCGTCTTCGGGCCTGGGCCGCAAGCGCCCGCAATGGCTGATGGCGGCCGAACTGGTGGAAACCACCAAGCTCTATGCGCGGATGGTCGCCAAGATCGAGCCGGACTGGATCGAGCCGCTGGCCGGACACCTGATCAAGAAGAACCACTTTGAACCCCATTGGGAGAAGAAGCGCGGCCAGGTGGTGGCTTTCGAGCAGATCACCCTGTTCGGCCTGATCGTGGTGGGCCGGCGTCCGGTGCATTTCGGCCCGGTCGATCCGCTGGTGTCCCGTGAGCTGTTCATCCTTGAGGCGCTGGTGCGTGGCGAGATCCAGTCCAAGGCCAAGTGCCTGGACGCCAACACCCGACTGCTCGAACAGCTCGACGAGCTGGAGGCCAAGGCCCGTCGACGCGATATCCTCGCCGACGAGGAAACCCTGTTCGCCTTCTACGACGCGCGCCTGCCGGCGGAGATCCATCAGACTGCGACGTTCGACAACTGGTACCGTGTCCACAGCCAGAAAGACCCGCAACTGCTGATCATGCGTGAGGAAGATGTGCTGGCCCGCGAGGCCAGTGAAGTCACCGCCGCGCAGTACCCGGATACCCTGCATCTGGGCGACCTGACTCTGGCCTTGAGTTATCACTTCGAACCCAACCATCCCCGTGATGGCGTGACCTTGCGCGTGCCGGCGCCGCTGTTGCCGATGCTGCCCGTCGAGCGCCTGGAGTGGTTGGTGCCCGGTCTGATCGAGGCCAAGTGCATCGCTCTGGTGCGTAACCTGCCCAAGGCCCTGCGCAAGAACTTTGTCCCGGTGCCGGACTTCGTCAAGGCGGCGCTGCAACGCATGGTGTTCGCCGAGGGCTCGCTACCCCAGGCGTTGGGCCGCGAACTGTTGCGCATGACTGGGGCGCGGGTCAGCGACGAGGCCTGGGCCGAGTCGGCGCAGCAGGTGGAAAACCATCTGAAGATGAACCTCGAAGTGGTCGATGCCCAGGGCAAGTTCCTGGGCGAAGGTCGCGATCTGGCGGAACTGACCGCACGTTTCGCCCAGGCCAGCCAGGCTGCCTTGGCCGTGCCGCAGACCGCGAAGAGCCAGCAGCCGGTGGAAGCCAAGGGCTTTGCCGCTGTCGCCGAAACCACCCAGCAGAAGATTGCCGGCCTGTCGATGACGGTTTACCCGGCGCTGGTGGAAGAGGGCGGCACGGTCAAGGAAAGCCGTTTCTCCACGCCGGCCGAGGCCGAGTACCAGCACCGTCGGGCGTTGCAGCGACTGTTGTTGCAACAGTTGGCCGAGTCGGCGAAGTTCCTGCGTGGCAAGTTGCCGGGCCTGACCGAACTGGGCCTGCTCTACCGCGAGCTGGGTCGTATCGAGGCGCTGGTGGAGGATATCCTGCTGGCCAGCCTCGACAGTTGCATTCTCGACGGCGAAGACCCGCTGCCCCGCGATGGTGCCGGCCTGGCATCCCTGGCCGAGCGCAAGCGTGGCAGTTGGACCGAGCATGCCGAACGTCTGGCGCGTCTGACCCTGGAAATCCTCAAGCTCTGGCACGGCCTGCAGAAGCGCTTCAAGGGCAAGATCGACCTGGCCCAGGCGGTGGCGCTCAATGATATCAAGCAGCAGTTGAGCCAGTTGGTCTATTCAGGCTTCGTTCGGGAAACACCCGGGCTCTGGCTGAAGGAACTGCCGCGCTATCTCAAGGCGATCGAGTTGCGCCTGGAGAAACTGCCGGCCCAGGTGCAGAAGGATCGGGTCTGGAGTAGCGAACTGGGCGGTTTGTGGAGCCAGTACCAGACCCGTGCGGCCAAGCATGCGCAGGAAGGCAAGCGCGACCCGCAACTGGAACTGTACCGCTGGTGGCTGGAGGAATACCGGGTGTCGCTGTTCGCCCAGCAACTGGGGACCAGGGCACCGATCTCCGACAAGCGCCTGAGCAAGCAATGGAGCCAGGTCGAGGGCTAGCCGGACGGATAGCCCATTGATCTTCACAATGGGCCAAACCCCCGTGTTTATGGCACACTTCGCCGATACCAATACCCGGTTCAGTGAGTGAGCCGGAAGAAAAACACATGGAGTCATCCCCGTTGCCAGGGGGTGGCCTTTTTACATGTTGGTACGAGTGTACCAATGCCTTCTGCCTGAACAGAATATAGAGGAACGACCGTGCATAACGTCGTCATCAGCGGCACCGGCCTGTACACCCCGGCCAACAGCATTTCCAACGAAGAGCTGGTGCATTCTTTCAATACCTATGTACAGCTGTTCAATGACGAAAATGCGGCCGCTATCGAACGTGGTGAGGTTCAGGCCTTGACCGAGTCCAGCGCCGCCTTCATCGAAAAGGCCTCAGGTATCAAGAGCCGTTTCGTCATGGACAAGGACGGCATTCTCGACCCTCGGCGCATGAAGCCGCGTTTGCCCGAGCGCAGCAATGACGAATGGTCGATTCTTTGCCAGATGGCCACTGCCGCCGCCGAGCAGGCGTTGCAACGTGCTGGCAAGACCGCTGCGGATATCGATGGGGTGATCGTCGCCTGCTCCAACCTGCAACGGCCTTACCCGGCGGTGGCGATCGAGGTCCAGCAAGCCTTGGGGATCCAGGGCTTCGGCTTCGACATGAACGTCGCCTGTTCCTCGGCGACCTTCGGTATTCAGAACGCCTGCAACAGTGTGCAATTGGGTCAGGCCCGGGCGATCCTGATGGTCAACCCGGAAATCTGCACCGGTCACCTGAACTTCCGCGACCGCGACAGCCACTTCATCTTCGGCGATGCGGCAACGGCCGTGATCATCGAGCGGGCGGATCTGGCGACGTCGGCCTACCAGTTCGATATCGTCAGCACCAAGCTGCTGACCCAGTTTTCCAACAACATCCGCAACAACTTCGGCTTTCTCAACCGTGCCGGGGAAGAGGGGATCGATGCTCGTGACAAGCTGTTCGTCCAGGAAGGGCGCAAGGTGTTCCGCGATGTCTGCCCGATGGTCGCGGAACTGATCAGCACGCACCTGCAGGAGAACCAGCTGAACGTTGGTGACGTGAAGCGCTTCTGGCTGCACCAGGCCAACCTCAGCATGAACCAGCTGATCGTCAGGAAGCTGCTGGGCCGCGAGGCCACGGAAGAAGAAGCACCGGTGATTCTCGACAGCTACGCCAACACCAGTTCGGCCGGTTCCGTGATTTCGTTCCACAAGAACCAGGACGACCTGGCGGCCGGTTCCCTGGCGGTGCTCAGTTCGTTTGGCGCCGGCTATTCGATTGGCAGTGTGATCCTGCGCAAGCGTTGATCGTGCGTTTCCTGCGCTGCGGCGTGGGGAAAAAGACAGCGCTGTAATAATTTCAAAAAGCCACTACCGAAAGCGCAAAGCCTCCTAGACCGGGGCTTTGCGTTTTTTTCTTCGCCCTCTAAAAAGTTCCGCTGTCATAAAAGCTTTATATATCGGCAACGGTCCTGAAATAAGCCCACGCCAAGATTCCCTCCCAACAAAGCGGGTCAGTCTCCGGCAACAGCCGTGCCCCCGCACGATGACAACGGACGTCGCCAAAAGACCCGAAGCGTTTGAATCCAGAGGAGCGAAACAATGAACAAGTGCACCTTGGCCCTTGCAGTGGCCGTAGGCGTTTTGTCCCAACAGGCATTTGCCGAAGGCCAGGCTGACGCCAAAGGCTTTATCGAAGGTGCTACGTCGACCCTGGGTCTGCGTAACTTCTACATCAACACCGATAACCGCAGCGGCAAACCGGCCCAGAGCCTGGTTTCGGAATGGGGCCAGGGCTTCGACCTGCGTTTCAACTCCGGTTACACCCAAGGCACCGTCGGTTTCGGTCTGGATGCCATCGCTCTGGAAGGTATCCGTCTGGATTCCGGTCGTGGCACCAACGGCGCTACCACCACTTCCTACGGCACCACCATGTTCCCGGCTGAGGCCACCAGCGGCAACAACGCCAAGGCGGCCAGCAATTTCGGCAGCCTGGGCTTGACCGGCAAGGTCCGTGTTTCGCAGACCGAGCTGAAGATCGGTACCCTGATGCCGAACAACCCGGTCATCAAGTACAACGACGGTCGCCTGCTGCCTCAGACCTTCACCGGTGGCGAGCTGAAGTCCAACGAAATCAAGGACCTGACCCTGACCGCCGGCCAGGTGGAATCGGCCAAGGGCCGTAACTCCAGCAACGACGAAGACCTGTCCCTCGCCGGTGCCAACAGCCCGACTTCGAGCGGCCGTCGCAGCAACAAGTTCTACTACGGTGGTGCCGACTACAAGATCACCAAGGATCTGACCGCTTCGTACTACTACGGTGAGCTGAAGGACTTCTACTCGCAGAACTTCCTGGGTCTGGTGCACAACTGGGCAATCGGTCCAGGCGTTCTGAAGAGTGATCTGCGCTACTACCGCAGCCGTGACAACGGTGCGAACGGTGACACCAGCGCCTACTTCACCACTGGCTTTTACGACGGTAGCACTCCAGCGACCACCAAGGGCAAGGTCGATAACGATCTGTACAGCTACCTGGCGCTGTACTCGGTCGAAGGCCACACCTTCGGCGCTGGCTACCAGTACACCAAGGGCGACAGCGACTTCCCTTGGCTGAACCAGGGTGACGGCTCGTCCAACAGCACCATCACCGACATGCAAATCCAGAAGTTCGCCCGTGCCGGCGAGCGTACCTGGCAGGCTCGCTACGCCTATGACTTCGCCAAGGTTGGCGTACCTGGCCTGACCGCTGGCGTGATCTACCTGCACGGCGACAACATCCAGAACGCTGCTGGCGACCAGAGCGAGTGGGAACGCGACATCAGCTTGGCTTACGTAATTCCGCAAGGCACCTTCAAGAACCTGGGCTTTGCCTGGAAGAACGCCATGTGGCGCACCAGCTCTGCGGTGGCTTCCAGCAACCAGGACGAAAACCGCCTGATCGTCAGCTACACGATTCCACTGCTGTAAGCGCTTTTCTGTAGGCTCTTTTCACTTCACGCCCTGCTTGGCGCAATGCCAGCGGGGCGTTTTTTTGCCTGCAAAATCACCCCATGATCCATCTTGTCCAATCGTTCAGGAATCACCTCGGTGATGACTGCCCGAACCTGTGACGCCATGGTGTTCCCGCGCTCGTTCCCCGTCCAATGAAATAGTTTTTAATCTCCTCGCCCTGCGCGATACTGCCCCGGCGAATGCACCTGCCCTGGGGATATCGATGCCGCTACAACGCCTGCAAAACCTTTCCGAGATCACGCCCGCGGATTGGGATGCGCTGGTGCCACCGGGGCAGCCGTTTCTGCGCCACGCTTTCCTCAGCGCCCTGGAAGACAGCGGCAGCCTCGGCGAGCGTTCCGGTTGGCAGCCCGAGCACCTGTTGCACATCGAACAAGGCCGATTGATCGCCGCGCTGCCCAGCTATCGCAAATGGCATTCCTATGGTGAGTATGTGTTCGATCACGGTTGGGCCGATGCCTGTCAGCGCGCCGGTATCGCCTACTACCCCAAGCTGCTGACCGCCGTGCCGTTCAGTCCGGTCGGTGGGCCGCGCCTGCTGGCTGCCAGCGTCGAGGACGGGTTCGAGTTGCTGGCGGCGCTGCCGGGCTATCTGGAAATCGAAGAGCTATCCAGCGCCCACATCAACTTCACCGACGACCTGGCCGATGCCGCCTTGGCCGAACAGCCGGGTTGGCTGCAGCGCCTGGGTTGCCAGTATCACTGGCAGAATCGCGACTACCGTGACTTCCAGGATTTCCTCGAGGCCTTGAGTTCACGCAAGCGCAAGCAGATGCGCAAGGAGCGCGAGCAGGTGGCGGCCCAGGGCTTCGAGTTCGAGTGGCTTGAAGGCGGGGCACTGAGCGAAGCGCAATGGGACTTCGTCTACGCCTGCTATGCCAACACCTACGCGGTACGCCGCCAGACTCCGTACCTGACGCGGACGTTCTTCAGCCTGCTGGCCGAACGTATGCCGCAGGCTATCCGGGTGGTCATGGCGTACCAGGGAGGGCGGCCGGTGGCGATGGCTTTCAGCCTGATCGGGGGCGACAGCTTTTATGGTCGGTATTGGGGCTGCCTGGCCGAGTTCGACCGCCTGCACTTCGAAACCTGTTTCTACCAGGGCATGGACTACGCCATCGCCTATGGCCTGCAACGCTTCGATGCCGGTGCCCAGGGCGAGCACAAGCTGATTCGCGGCTTCGAGCCGGTGATCACCCATTCCTGGCACTACCTGCGCCACCCTGGCCTCAAGGCAGCGGTAGCGGATTTCCTGGAGCGGGAACGGGTCGGCATCCTGGAGTATGCCGAAGAGGCGAGGGCGGCGCTGCCTTACCGGCAGGCCTGAGGTTTCCTGGGCGGGTAGTGTCCTGTGGCGAGCAAGCCCGCTCGCCACAAGAGCCTTGTTCACCACTCAGGCCCCTGGGCTCACGCTTTCAGCAAATACCGGTACTCAGTCGATACCGACGAAGCCACCGGTCTGGTGCTGCCACAACCGCGCATACAGCCCGCCACGCGCCAACAGCTCGGCATGGCTGCCGGTTTCGGCGATCCGGCCATGCTCCAGTACCACCAGGCGATCCATACGGGCAATGGTCGAGAGGCGGTGGGCAATGGCGATCACCGTCTTGCCTTGCATCAGGCTCTCCAGGCTTTCCTGGATCGCCGCTTCGACTTCCGAATCCAGGGCCGACGTCGCTTCGTCCATGATCAGGATCGGCGCATTCTTGAGCAGCACCCGGGCAATCGCGATGCGCTGTCGCTGACCACCGGAAAGTTTCACCCCGCGTTCGCCGACATGCGCATCGAAGCCGGTACGTCCCTCGGCATCCGACAGCAGCGGGATGAATTCGTCGGCGCGGGCCTTGATGACCGCTTCCTGAAGTTGGGCATCGGTCGCATCGGGTTTGCCGTACAGCAGGTTGTCGCGAATCGAACGGTGCAGCAACGACGTGTCCTGGGTAATCATGCCAATGCTTTCGCGCAGGCTTTCCTGGGCAACGTCGGCGATGTTCTGATCATCCACCAGGATCCGGCCGCCCTGCACGTCATACAGGCGCAGCAGCAGATTGACCAGGGTCGACTTGCCAGCGCCGGAGGGGCCGATCAGGCCGATCTTCTCGCCCGGGCGAATGGTCAGGTTGAGGTCCGAAATCACCCCGCTGCGCTTGCCATAGTGGAAATCCACCTGCTCGAAACGCACCTCGCCACGGCTGACCGCCAGGCGTGGTGCCTGTTCGCGGTCGGTAACGCTGATGGGCTGGGCGATGGTCTGCAGGCCATCCTGGACCATGCCGATGTTTTCGAAGATGCCGTTGACCACCCACATGATCCAGCCGGACATGTTGACGATGCGGATCACCAGGCCGGTGGTCAGCGCAATCGCACCCACCGAGACCAGCGACTGCGTCCACAGCCACAGCGCCAGTCCGGTGGTGCTGACGATCAGCAGGCCGTTCATGGTGGTGATGGCGACGTCCATGCTGGTGACCACACGCGAGGCCAACTGGGTCTTTTCGGTCTGCTCCACCAGCGCCTCGCGGGCGTACTGCTGCTCGAAATGGGTATGGGCAAACAGCTTCAGGGTAGTGATGTTGGTATAGCCGTCGACGATCCGCCCCATCAGCTTGGAGCGCGCGTCGGAAGACTCCACCGAACGCTGCTTCACCCGTGGCACGAAGTAGTAGAGTGCGCCGCTGTAGCAGGCCAGCCACAGCAGCAACGGAATCATCAGGCGCCAGTCGGCTTCGACGAACAGCACCAGGGCGCTGATCACATAGATCAGCACGTGCCACAGCGCATCGACCGCCTGCACGGCGGAGTCGCGCAACGAGTTGCCGGTTTGCATGATGCGCTGGGCGATGCGCCCGGCGAAGTCGTTCTGGAAGAAATTCAGGCTCTGGCGCAGCACGTAGCTGTGGTTCTGCCAGCGGATCAGGCTGGTCATGCCGGGGCTGATGGTCTGGTGCACCAGCAGGTCGTGCAGGGCGAAGAAGACCGGCCGCATGATCAGGGCGACCACCGCCATCCACAGCAGCTCACGGCCATGCTGCGAAAAGAATTCGGTATTGGGCGTGACCTGGGCCAGGTCGATGATCCGGCTCAGATAGCTGAATTGCGCCACTTCGATCAGCGCGGCGAACAGCCCGACGACCAGCAGCGCGGCGAAACTCGGCCAGACCTGGCGCAGGTAATACAGGTAGAAGGGCAGGACCTGGTTCGGCGGTGCGGCTGTGGGAGGTTCGCGAAAGATATCGATCAGTTGTTCGAAGCGACGATAGAGCATGGGGTCTGATGCCCGTCTGCCGGGCTCTCCTTGCAGGTGACGCAGTGCCGGCCGTGGGCATGAGGCCCCGGCCGGCGACCGCCGTTAGTCGATGCGCTTGGCCGACTTGATGAACACCGGGTCCGCCGGCACGTCCGACATCCCGCCTTTGCTGGTGGTCTGCGAGTTGACGATGATATCGACCACGTCCATGCCCTTGACCACCTTGCCGAACACCGCGTAGCCGGCATCGCGGCCCGGGTCGAGGAAGTCGTTGTCCTTGACGTTGATGAAGAACTGGCTGGTGGCCGAGTTCGGGTCCGAGGTGCGGGCCATGGCCAGGGTGCCACGCACGTTGTGCAGGCCGTTGCTGGCTTCGTTCCTGATCGGTTCCTTGGTCGGCTTCTGATTCATCTGCGCAGTGAAACCGCCGCCCTGAACCATGAAGCCTGGAATCACCCGGTGGAAGATCGTGTTGTTGTAGAAGCCGCTGTCGACGTAGGACAGGAAGTTCTTGGTACTGATCGGCGCCTTGACCGGGTCCAGTTCGATTTCGATGCTGCCGTTGGTGGTCTCCAGCAGCACGTGCGGGGCCTTGGCCGCCTCGGTGGCGGCCATCAGGTTGGCGGCGAACAGGACGGAGCCGGTGAACAGGGCAATTTTTTTCAGCATGGTTCAGTGATCCTGAGGGGTGGTTTCGACTGCGCTCAGAAAATCGAGCAGGGTCCGGTTGAAGACCGTGGGTTGGTCCAATGGGGTAGCGTGACGGGAGTCGGCGATAACCACCAGTCGCGCATCGGGAATAAGTTTGACATAGCTTTGCTTGAGTGAGACCGGCGTGTAGTCGTGGTCGGCACTGACGATCAGGGTTGGACAGGCAATCACCGACAGTCGTTCCTGCACCCCCCAGCCGACGATGGCGTCAAAGCTGGCGAGATAGGCGCGTTTGTCGTTCCTGGCCCAGCGTTCGGCCATCTTGCGGCGCAGGTCGGCCTGTTCCGGTTTGGGAAACAGCATGGCGCCCAGGGCCTTGCCGATGCTCTTCAGGCTCAGCAGACGTGCCAGGCTCCAACGCTTGGCCCACTGCCAGTAATCGCCGGGGCTGCGCACCTTGACCTCGGGCGCGCTGTTGACCACGCACAGGCTGCGCAGCAGTAGCGGCCGATCGACCGCCAGTTGGAAACCGATCATGCCCCCCATCGACAGGCCGACCAGGTGCGTCGGGCCCAATTGCAGGTGTTCGATCAGCGCGACGATATCGGCGGTGAAGCCGGCGATGCTGTAGCGCTCTCGCGGCTTGTCGGAGCGGCCATGGCCACGCAGGTCGACAACGATCAGCCGATAGTGCTCGGCCAGTACCGGCACCTGCAGTTCCCAGTCCTGGCCACTGGAGCCCAGACCGTGAACCAGTAATAGCGGGGTGCCCTGGCCATGCTCTTCATAATGCAGCCGGCAACCATCGTGTTTGAAATAGGCCATCGGTCAACGTCCTGTCAGGCTTGCAGCGGGGCGGCGAACGGCGCATCCAGCGGTGCGGTATCGAAGGTACGCAGCAGTTCGACGAGGATCTGCGTGGCCGGCCCCAGGGGTTTGTCCTTGTTCGAGTACAGGTAGAACGTCGGGTGGCGGCTGCCGCCCTGGTCCAAGGGGAGTTGCTTGAGCAGGCCTTCGCGGATTTCCCGTTCGATCAGGTGGCGCGGCAGCCAGGCGAAGCCCAGGCCATTGCCGACGAAGCTGGCGGCGGTGGCCAGGCTGCCGACGGTCCAGCGCTGCTCGGCGCCGAGCCAGCCGACATCCCGTGGCTGCTGGCGGCCGGAGTCGCGGATCACCACTTGCAGTTGGCTTTCCAGGTCCTGGAAGGTCAATTGCCGTTGCAGGCGATGCAGGGCATGTTCCGGGTGGGCGACGGCGACGAATTCCACCGCACTCATTTCGGTACCCAGGTAGCCGGGGATATTGAAGCCGCTGATGGCCAGGTCGGCAATGCCTTCTAGCAGCACCTCCTCGACCCCGGACAGCACCTCTTCGCGCAGCCGCACCCGGCAACCACGGCTCTGCGGCATGAACGCGGTCAGGGCACGTACCAGCCGGGCGTTGGGGTAGGCAGCGTCGACCACCAGGCGCACCTCGGCCTCCCAACCCTGCTCCATGTGGTGGGCCAGGTCTTCGAGCTGGCTGGCCTGCTTCACCAGTTGCCGCGAGCGCCGCAACAGCACCTCGCCGGCTTCGGTGAGCACCGCTTTGCGCCCGTCGATGCGCAACAGCGGCACGCCGAGCTGATCCTGCATGCGGGCCACGGTATAGCTGACGGATGACTGCGAGCGATGCAGGGCTTCGGCCGCCTGGGCGAAGCCACCGTGATCGACCACGGCCTGCAGCGTTCGCCATTGATCGAGGGTCACGCGGGGCGCTTTCAAGTTGGGTTCCTCTTGTCCTAAGCTGACGGTCCCTATTGGAGACCGCCGAATGAGAAAGTTCTGTTGTGTGTTGCTCGCCCTGTTGCCGCTCAGCGCCTTTGCCTATCCGATCGATGTCGAGAAACAGCTCAACGGTCTGAGCATCGACTACACGGCCCATGACACCGACCAGGACATCGGCTCCATTCAACTGAGCAACTACGGCAAGACCGACGCGCTGTGCAAGGTGGTGTTCATCAACGGCCCCGAAGCGCCACGGACCCGCCAGGTGGAAGTGTCCGCCGGGAAAACCGTGAACGTCACGGCCAAGTTCAACCGCCAGATCATCCGGCTGCGGATGAACCTGAGCTGCACGGCGAAATGAAGCCACAGGTGCATTAACGTCAGCATGCGCTATCTATGAACAAATTTGTAGATAGGTTGTAGCAGATTTTTCCGCTTTTTAATCGATATAGTCCTGTTTAATCTCTGCTCCATCGACTTAACGCCTTTACCGATGGAGCACTTCCCATGTCCCGCGTACTGATCATCGAAAGCAGCGCCCGCCAGCAGGATTCGATTTCCCGCCAACTGACCCAGCAATTCATCAGCCAGTGGAAAGCCGCGCACCCCGCTGACGAAATCACCGTGCGTGACCTGGCGAAGAGCCCGGTGCCCCACCTGGACATCAACCTGCTGGGCGGCTGGATTAAGCCGCAAGAACAGCGCAGCGAGATCGAACAGGCGTCCCTGGAACGTTCCAATGAACTGACCGACGAGTTGCTGGCTGCGGATGTGCTGGTACTGGCCGCGCCGATGTACAACTTCGCCATCCCCAGCACGCTCAAGGCCTGGCTGGACCACGTATTGCGTGCCGGCGTGACCTTCAAGTACACCGACACCGGCCCGCAGGGTCTGCTGACCGGCAAGCAAGCCTACGTCCTGACCGCCCGTGGCGGGCTGTATGCCGGTGGCACCCAGGATCACCAGGAACCCTACCTGCGCCAGGTGCTGGCCTTCATCGGCATCCATGACGTGAACTTCATCCATGCCGAAGGCCTGAACATGGGCGGTGACTTCCATGAGAAGGGTCTGAACCAGGCCAAAGCCCGCCTGGCCCAGATTGCCTGAGGTCTTAATCTTCAGCTAATCGCGAAGTGATCAACTGTTTGCAAGTTACTCAAACAGCCCCTTCATGTTGTTTGCGCATCGAACCTCCCTTTGCACTCGTTGCTCCTGAGTGCATGCAACCCGATCCGGCCCTTGCGCCCGATCGGGTTTTTTTTCGTCCCGGATTCCTTGTGCGGCAGAAAGCCGTTAAGGTCGCCGCCATTCTTTTTATGCAAAATTCCTGATTCCCCCTGGGTTGACACCACTCCTACAGAAGTAGTGTTTGGCCACAACATCTACGAGGCCTTATGGGTTACCTGCTTTTCGTTACGCTGATCCAGGCGTTTTCCTTCAGCCTGATTGGCGAGTATCTGGCCGGTCACGTCGACAGCTACTTTGCCGTGCTGGTGCGGGTGTTGCTGGCCGGGCTGGTCTTTATCCCGCTGACCCGCTGGCGTCAGGTGGAACCGGCGTTCATGCGCGGCATGCTACTGATCGGCGCCTTGCAGTTTGGCGTGACTTACGTCTGCCTTTACCTGAGCTTCCGGGTATTGACGGTGCCGGAAGTGCTGCTGTTCACGATTCTTACGCCGTTGCACGTGACCCTGATCGAAGACGCCCTGAACCGGCGCTTCAATTCCTGGGCCCTGGTCGCGGCGCTGGTCGCGATCGGTGGTGCGGCGGTGATCCGCTACGACCGGATCAACCCGGACTTCTTCATGGGGTTTTTGCTGCTGCAGCTGGCCAACTTCACCTATGCCGCCGGCCAGGTGCTCTACAAACACCTGGTGGCGCGCCACCCCAGCGACCTGCCGCATTACCGGCGTTTCGGCTATTTCTACCTGGGCGCACTGGCGGTGGCGTTGCCGGCTTTCCTGCTGTTCGGCAAGGCCAACTACCTGCCGGAAGCTCCGTTGCAGTGGGGCGTACTGGTGTTCCTCGGACTGGTCAGCACCGCGTTGGGCCTGTACTGGTGGAACAAGGGGGCGTGCCTGGTCAACGGTGGCACCCTGGCGGTGATGAACAACTTGCACGTCCCGGTGGGGCTGCTGATCAACCTGCTGATCTGGAATCAGCACGAAGACCTGGGACGGCTGTTCCTGGGCGGCGGGGTGATTCTCGCGGCAGTGTGGATCAGTCGCTTCGGTGTTCGTCGTCTCTGAAACGGTGACAAGCGGGCTCGACAGCCGGGGAGCGTGACGACGGCCCCGCTGCCCCGGCTGAACGTCCCCGCCCGATCAGTTACCTATGGCCTGGTTATGGCCTGGTAGGTACTGGTGCCATCCACACAGCGCAGGATATTCAGCGGGTTGGCGTCTTTCAATGCATCGGGAAGCAGGCTGTCCGGATAGTTCTGGTAGCAGATCGGCCGCAGGAAACGGTTGATCGCAAGCGTTCCCACAGACGAGCCGCGAGCATCCGAAGTGGCCGGGTAGGGGCCGCCATGAACCATGGCGTCGCACACTTCCACACCGGTTGGGTAGCCATTGAGCAACAGGCGGCCGGCCTTCATCTCCAGCAGCGGAATCAGTTCGGCAAATTCATCCAGATCCGCAGCGTCGGCGATCAATGTCGCGGTCAGTTGGCCCTGCAAACCTTGCAGGGCCTGTTCCAGTTGCTGCCGGTCGTTCACCGCGACGACGATAACGACGGGTCCAAAGACCTCGTGTTGAAGCAGTTCGTCATGGTTGATCAGTAGCTCGACATCGGCTTCGAACAGCTGTGGATGAGCCTGGCCACCCTCTTGAGGATGCCCCGCGCGGTGGTGGATATGCGGATGATCGTGCAAGTGGACAAGACCATCAGCGTAATTGCAGAGCCCGCCGGCGTTGAGCATTGTCTGTGTCGGCTGGGCGTTGATCAGTTGCGTGAGTTCTTTCAGGAACCCATCGAACTCGGGGGAACGGAGGGCGATCACCAGTCCCGGCTTGGTGCAGAATTGCCCGGCACCCTGGGTGACGGATGCACCCAGTTCGGCTGCCACCTTGCTACCGCGGGCTTTAAGCGCCTCTGGCAGCAGCAGTACCGGGTTGACGCTGGACATTTCGGCGAACACCGGAATAGGTTCGGGTCGCGCCGCCGCCATATCACACAGTGCCCGACCACCTTTGAGCGAGCCGGTGAAGCCCACCGCCTTGATGGCCGGATGCTGCACCAGCCAGGCACCGACGGTGCCTCCGTAAATCATGTTGAAGACGCCGACCGGCATGTGCGTCTGTTCGGCAGCACGGAGGATGGCCAGGGCAACCCATTCAGCGGTGGCCATGTGGCCGGGGTGTGCCTTGAACACCACCGGGCAACCCGCCGCCAGCGCGGCAGCGGTATCTCCGCCGGCAGTGGAGAAGGCCAGCGGGAAATTACTGGCGCCGAAGACCGCGACCGGGCCGATGCCGATATGGTATTGACGCAGGTCGGGACGAGGCAGAGGCTGGCGATCGGGCAGGGCGCGGTCGATGCGTGCGCCGAAGAAATCACCGCGTCTGAGCACCTTGGCGAACAATCTCATCTGGCCGCTGGTACGGGCGCGTTCACCTTGAATTCGCGCCACGGGCAGTGCTGTTTCGCGGCAGACCGTGGTGATGAACGCTTCTCCCAACGCGTCGAGTTCATCGGCAATGGCGTCAAGAAAGTCGGCGCGTCGACTCGCCGCAAGGGTGCGGTAAGGCTGGTAAGCGCTGGCCGCGGCCCGAGCGGCCGCGTCCACTTCCTCCTGTGTAGCCTCGATGAAAAAACCAGGCAGTTCTTCGCCCGTGTGGGCGTCGAAACTGTGCAGGCGAGAGTGCCCCTTGGCGCTGCGTGCGCCGTTGATGAAGTTGTGTCCGGTGCGAGCGTTCATGAAAATTCCCGTCATGACTAGCGAGGCTTGATGGCAGCTGAGATCAGTCCACGGCTGTGCAGGTTTTCCAGCAGGGCGCGATAACCCATTTGCCATGCCGGAGCGCGATCGCTGGTGGTCACCCTATTGACCAGCGTGCCGAACCGGGGGCTGCTGATGGCAACCCGGTCACCTTCCTTGTGGGTAAAGCCGCCGCCGGGTACATCACGATCCTGCTTGGGGGCAAACAGGGTGCCGAGAAACAGGACAAAGCCGTCCGGGTACTGATGGTTTTCGTTGAGCGTTTGCGCGACCAGATCCAGCGGGTCGCGGCTGATCTGGTTCATGGAACTGCTGCCCTCCATGATGAAACCGTCCTCTCCCACGACCTTGAGAGCGACTTCCGCCGAGCGGACATCTTCGATGCCGAAGGTTTCATCAAACAGTCGGATGAATGGTCCCAGCGAGGTCGATGCGTTGTTGTCCTTGGCTTTGGACAGCAGCAGGGCACTGCGACCTTCGAAGTCGCGAAGGTTGACATCATTCCCCAGCGTCGCGCCTTGGACCTTGCCGCGACTGGAAACCGCCAAGACCACTTCGGGCTCGGGATTGTTCCAGCCCGATTTCGGATGAATGCCGATATCCGAACCGTAGCCCACGGCCGAGAGCGGCTGAGCCTTGGTGAACACTTCGGCGTCGGGACCGATGCCCACTTCGAGGTACTGCGACCACATGCCCTGGCTGATCAGCACGTCCTTGAGGGCGGCGGCTTGTACTGACCCCGGCACGATTTGTCCGAGATCGGTACCGATGCTTTCCACCAGTGTCGCGCGAATGCTCGCGGCCTTGGCGGGATCGCCCTTGGCCTGTTCTTCGACCACGCGCTCCAGCATGCTGGTGGCAAAGGTCACCCCGGCGGCCTTCACCGCTTGCAGGTCGATCGGTGCCAGCAACCAGGGCTGTGATTCATCCCGCTGGCCGGCGTCACTGTTACCGAGCAGGGCATCGAAGCTGATCAGGGCGTGTTCCAGTGGCAGGCTGCGCAGATAAGCCACCGGATCATCGAGTTCAAGCAGTGCCGACACGGTCGCCACCCTGGCGCTGATGTCATATACCTGCCCGTCCTTGAGCAGGACGACGGCAGGCCCTGCATGGGTGCCAGGAATCCACACGCGGCTGATCCAGGTGCCTTGAGCGAGGTCTTGTGCCGGGATATTCAATTGCGACAAGGAGGTTGGAGCGGATGTTTGCGACATGAGCTGAGCCTTCTTCCGAACGTGGACGAATCAGTGGGAATGACGTGGATTGCCGCTACGCGCTATGACCCGCATGTGCAAGGTCGCGGGCTCCAGGCAGCCACCGGTCGAGAGTTGCCCAACCTGCTGTCGGTAGATTTCCTGCCACGGCGTTTGCGAGGCCGGAATGCTGGGCTTGAACGCCGCCTGGCGTTCTGCCATTTCGCGCTCATCTATCAGCAGATCCACCCGGCGGGCATTGAGGTCGACGCGAAGACGGTCATTGGTCTTGAGCAAACCTATCCCACCGCCCACGGCGGCTTCAGGGGACATGTTCAGAATCGACGGACTGGCCGAAGTGCCGCTTTGACGGCCGTCACCCAGGCAGGGCAGGGAATCAATTCCTCGTTTGATCAGCGCTGCGGGAGGTGCCATGTTGACCACCTCGGCGCTGCCTGGATAACCCACGGTGCCGCAACCTCGAATGACCAGAATGCATCGCTCGTCGATGTCCAGGGCGGGATCGTTGATTCGCGCGTGGTAATCCTCAGGGCCCTCGAAAACGATGGCTCTGGCTTCGAAGCTGTTTTCCGCGCCGGGTTCGGACAAATAGGTCTTGCGGAAGGCTTCGCCGACCACCGACATTTTCATGATGGCGCTGTCGAAGAAATTCCCGTTCAACACGATGAACCCGGCCCGTTGAATCAACGGGTCTTCATAGGCATGGATGACATCGGTATCGCTGGCGGCTGCGTTGCTGACGATCTCGGCAATGGTCTTGCCGGAGACGGTGTCGCACTCTTCATGCAACCGCCCGGCTTTCTTCAGTTCGTGCATGACGGCAGGTACACCGCCAGCGCGGTGGAAACCTTCGCCCAGGTATTTGCCAGCGGGCATGCAGTTGACCAGGAGTGGCACGTCTTCACCGATGCGCTGCCAGTCTTCCAGGCTCAGATCGATTCCGCTGTGCCGCGCGATCGCGATGAGATGAGGCGGGCAATTGGTCGAGGCGCCCAGGGCCGAGGCCACGGCAATGGCATTCTCAAACGCTTCACGGGTCATGATCCGGGAAGGACGAATATCCTGGCGAACCATGTCGACGATGCGTTTGCCGGTGGCGTAGGCCATCTGGCCACGCTCGCGATAGGCTGCCGGAATGCTCGCGCAGCCGGGCAGGGACATCCCCAGCGCCTCGGCCAGTGCGTTCATCGACAGCGCGGTGCCCATGGTATTGCAGTGACCAATCGAAGGAGAGGCGGCCGTGGTCATTTCCATGAAACCTTCGTAGTCGATCTCCCCGCTGGCCAGCAGGTTGCGCGCATGCCACAGCACCGTACCGGAGCCAATCAACTGGCCCTTGTGGTGCCCGTCGAGCATCGGGCCGCCCGACAGCACGATCGCCGGGATATCCACCGTCGCTGCCGCCATGAGACAGGCGGGAGTGGTCTTGTCGCAGCCTGTCGTCAGCACCACGCCATCCAGCGGGAAGCCATGAAGAATCTCGACCAGCCCCAGGTAAGCCAGGTTGCGATCCAGTGCAGCGGTCGGTCGGCGGGTCTGCTCGGCCATTGGGTGCACCGGAAACTCCATCGGAATCCCCCCCGCATCGCGAATGCCGGCTTTGGTGCGTTGCGAGAGTTCGAGGTGATGACGGTTGCACGGGGCAAGGTCGCTACCGGTCTGGGCGATACCAATGATGGGACGGCCCGATTGCAATTCCTCGCGGGTCATACCGTAGTTCATGAAGCGCTCGACGTAGAGCGCGGTCATGTCCGCATGGCTGGGATCGTCGAACCATTGTTGACTTCGCAGGGGCAGAGGCGCGTTTCCAGACATGGTTTTTATCTCTTGTTAGAAGGTATCAGCGGAAAGTTGAACGGGGCCGGTGAGGCGACAAAACAGGGATGACCGAGCCTCCGGCAGCGTTCGAATAACTCTATTTCGAATAATCTTATGTTACCGGTAACATTTGTTTTGTAAAGGCCCTTGCTCAATGTCCGTCTGAGCGCAGAGCGACTCTGGCAGGAGCAGAGGTATGCTTGTTTACGCGCATGTATAATCAGCAACCATCCGTGTTGGCGGCGCTGTTTGCAGGAGCCGCCCAGTCATTTTCCAGAAAATCAGGACGTTCATGAGTCACGAGGATTCAGGCAAGATCACCACGCCGCCGCGAATGGCCGACGTGGCCAAACTGGCAGGCGTTTCGAAGATGACGGTTTCCCGGGTCTTGGCCGGTCGCGATGTTTCAGAGCGTACTCAGAAGCTTGTCCACGCGGCGATTGAAAGTCTTGGCTACCTGCCTGATGCTTCTGCCGGAACCCTGTCGACCGGACGCTCGGAGTTTATCGTTGCCCTGGTGCCGTCATTGGCCAGTTCGAACTTTGCCGACACCGTGCGCGGCCTGAACGATGCCGTCAGCGAACATGGCCTGTGCCTGTTGCTGGGGGACACGGATTATCACCTGGAGCAGGAAGCCTTGCTGGTGCGCACGCTGCTGCGCCATCGTCCCGTGGGGGTGATGTTGACCGGCAGTGCGCACCTGGACGAAACCCGCAAGCTGCTGCGCCAGGCGCAAGTTCCGGTCGTCGAGACATGGGACATTCCAACCGATCCTATCGAGCAATCGGTTGGCTTCTGTAACGTATCCGCCGCTGCCGCGTTGTACGAGCACCTGTATCGGCAAGGCTATCGACGAATTGGCTACATCGGTGGCGCGTCGGTTCTCGACCACCGTGGGCAGCAACGCCAGCAAGGTTACCTGCAGGCGGTCACCGCGCTGGGGGCGGGTGAGCCACGGGTGATGGAGTACGGTGAGTCGCCGATCACGATGAGTCATGGCGGTGAGTCCGTGAAGCGTCTGCTGGAAAAATGGCCGGATACCGAGGCGGTGATGTGCGTGAGTGACCTGTCGGCATTCGGGGCAATCATGGAGTGCCATCGACAAGGTCGACGCGTGCCCGCAGACATCGCCATTGCCGGGTTCGGTGATTTCGAAGTGTCACGCTATTGCACGCCGACCATCACCACCGTATCGGTTGACCCCTATGGTATTGGCCGGCGCGCGGGTCAATTGCTGGTGGCCAGTGCCGCAGCGGCGCGCCTCGGGTCACCCCGTCCACGGGAATGTGACGTCGTCGAATTCAAGATCCTGGACCGCGAAAGCACCTGAAGATTTTTAGCCGAGCGTGCTTGCTTTGCGCCGAAACTAATTGCTAAATTAAAAATGTTACCGGTAACAGGCCCGCTTGCAGATGTCTTTTCTCCGTACGGACTGCTCCAGGTCGGTCCGAGGAACTCAAGGTTGCAAGCCAAAACAAAAACAATCGGCATGACAACATGCCTTGAGGTCAATACATGGAATCGATATCTCAGCGTCCTCTCCAGGGAGAAGGCTCGGCGGAGCTTACCTTCGAGGATCGTACCTACCGAAAAGTCATCCTGCGGACGTTGCCCATCCTGCTGTTCTGCTACATGGCGGCGTACCTGGACCGGGTCAATATCGGCTTTGCCAAGCTTGATATGCTCAACGACCTGCAATTCAGCAACACCGTCTACGCCCTGGGTGCGAGCATTTTCTTCTGGGGGTATTTCCTCTTCGAAGTCCCCAGCAACCTGTTCCTCCACCGCTTTGGTGCGCGCCTCTGGATTGCCCGCATCATGATTTCCTGGAGCATTGTCTCCATGGCGGTTGCGTTTACCGTGCCGCTGGCGAAGTTTTTCCACATTGAACCGGAAACCATGTTCTACGTGCTTCGCTTCCTGCTCGGGATATGCGAAGCCGGTTTCTTTCCGGGCGTGATTCTCTACCTCAACTACTGGTTTCCGACGCATCGGCAGAGCCGCGTAATGGCGGGCTTTCTGATGGCGATGCCGATCAGCCTGACCCTGGGCGGAATTCTGTCCGGTTGGTTGATGGGGGCGATGCAAGGTGTGAATGGCATGGCCGGTTGGCAGTGGATGCTGGTCATCGAGGGCATCCCGTCGCTGGTCATGGCTGTGGTGGTGGTGACGTTGCTGGTCGATAACATCGACAAAGCCAAATGGCTGAACGCCGCAGAAAAGAGCCTGCTGAAAAACAACCTCGACCGGGATAACACGAAAAAGGCATCCAGCCTGCGCGATGTCATCCTCAATGGGCGTGTGTGGCTGCTGGTACTGATCCTGTTGACGTTCAATACCGGCTTTTATGGCCTGGCGTTCTGGATGCCGACAATCATCAAGGCCACGGGTATTTCCAATACCCTGCACATCGGCTTACTGACGGCCATTCCGTATGCCACCGCCATTGTGGCCATGACGCTCAATGCCTGGCACTCCAACAAAACCGGCGAACGCCGCCTGCATGCGGCTATACCCGCGTTCATTGGCGGGATCGGGCTGATTTGCAGCGCCATCTTTGCCCACAACCTGCCCGTGTCGATTTTCTTTCTCAGCGTATCCGCCTCGGGCTTGCTGAGTCTGATGCCGATCTTCTGGACATTGCCGGGCACGGTGTTGTCCGGAGTGGCGGCAGCGGCGGGCATTGGCATGATCAACGCAATCGGCAACCTCTCGGGGTTTACCGGTTCCATGATCACCGCCACCGCAGAGACGTTGACCGGCGACATGAACAACGGGACCTATGTCCTCGGTGGCTGCCTGCTCGTCAGCTGCGTACTGATCCTGCTCATCCCCAAAGCGATGCTGTCCAAAGAGCAGGCATGACGTGCTGTCGTTTGGCACTGTCTGGCGAGCGTGTTGGGTTAGGGTGAACGCGATTCTTGCAGGAGCCGGGCTTGTCGGATCGCCGCGAAGCTTTTGACGGCCTCACGGGCTTTATCGCTGGCAAGCCAGGCTCTTACAAGATGATGGGGTGCTTTCAAGTTCCTGAAACCTGCCGGTAGGGCATATCAGTGTCTGCTCAAGACTTCCAGTTCAAATGGGCTGTGCAGAAAAATTGAAAGGTTCGAGAATATTAAATCCGAAAGAAGTCTTCGATGATATTGCGCTTGAGGGGTTTGCAGATAATTGAATGATTTCCAGAGAATACCATGCAGCGTCCTGGTGTGTCCTGATTCACCACGCTCACGCCTTGAGCGATAATGGAATCAGCGGCGATATTGCATCGGCCAATGATTGCCGAGTTCGGGTACAGGATGACCCCTTCGCCGAGAGAAGGGGCCACGCCGTGATTCTTCCCGACCGTTGAGTTTTGATAGAGCACAAGATAGTTACTGTAATTGGCCTTGGCCAGTACAATACCTGTTGAGTGTCCAATGAAAAAAATGTCCGGCATGGCGATCTCATAGAACATGTCGATGCCATTCAAGAGCTTGTTGAGCAGAAACAGCTTGGTCGGTACTTCGATTTCCTGAGTGTTGCGCCACAGGGTATTGGCCAGGAAATACAGGTAGGTGCAGTACTGGGAGGAGTGCAGATAGTTGAAGTGGTCTTGCTCCCAGGTTTGCACAGCGTTGATACAGCGTTGTAACCGCGCCAGGGCCTCGTCGATATGTTGCTCGATAATGCCTTTTATTGGCGCACTTCTTCCATCCGGAAAAAAGACAGCCAACTGCCCAGTGGTATATTCGACCAGTTCACGACGACTGCTATTAACCAGTTTCATAACGCTCTTCAATTAGGGTGTTGCCCGCTCGCAAAACGTCCATCTTCACTCCAGTCCCTTCAGAAATCAAGCGGCTCAAGGGAGGCGTCAGGATTGGACCGAACTTCAAAGGGATCCTTGCGTTTTTGAACTATGATCTTCAAGCAGTAGCCTTGGACGGTTCTCTGTCACGGGAACACGACTTTGCGCAGTGGTACCCGTCATTGAGTCCCTGAACGGATGGGGTACAAATCAGAAGGTGGCCGTCATCCAACCGACATCTTGAGCCGTTATGCTTGGACAAGGCTCTTTCAATAGAACCCGGTCCGGCTACTGATCTGGAGAGGACGCATGAAGGCAATGGACGCTGCTACAGCCAAAAGGAAAGGGATCAAGCTCCGCGCGACGGTAATCTATCGCAAGGACGGGGAAGTGCTTTTCGTGCGCAAGCGCAATGCCAAGTGGAACCTGCCCGGTGGCACCGTCGAGCACGATGAAACGCCCCTGCAGGCCGCGCACCGGGAGATGGCCGAAGAGACTGGCCTTGCCTTCGATGAACTGCGGTACATTTCCGAGTTCCGTGAGGAAAAGGTCATTCACTACCTGTTCGAGGCCCGGAAGGCGGCTTCGAAGCCTCGTCCGTGCAACGAGATCGAGGCGTGCCGATGGATCAGTGCCAGGCAGGTATCGAAGCGCCGAGTGCGGCGCCCGATCAAGACCATCCTCAAGCGCTGTGCCTGATCAAAGCGACGTTACAGCGCCCGCCTCTGCTGCTCCGGAATATAGCTGGCGCCCAGCAACGCCGGCAACATGCCTGAGCGCAAGTCGCCGCCACTTGGCTGCTGATAAAGATTTAGGCCGAACTCTGGCAGCACCGCCAGCAGGTGGTTGCCTTGGAAATATTTATTGATATGGAAGCGGTGCGATAAGGAGAAAAAATGACTGTTTGTCCAATTGATGCAAATCTGAAAAGTGCTTTTGATCAACTTGTACTCGTTCGTAAGTCCCCTAGGCCGAGTAGCTCGCGGCAGTTGGAAAGGTATAAAGCTGCGCGGTTGCATTTTATAAATGATCTTAAACGGTTCAAGGCTAACAACCCTGGATTTCATGCTGGGCCTTTTTTGAGGTTTGCCTTCTTTCTTGTTCGGCATAATTGCTATCATCCACATATGAGTGGATTGACATATTTGCAAGTTTCCAATTTCGTATCAGGGGCGATTCCTTCTAAAGTAAAGGAATTAGTTTGTGTTCTATCAAGAGTGAGCTTAAAAGATGCATATTCGCTCATGGGAACAATTAATTCCAGGCCTCCATACACCCCTGCTGATTATGATGTCTTGCACATGTTTTACTGTTAGTGGTTTTCGTCAAGGCAGACGTGTAACCATGTAGGCCTGATGCAAGAGGGCTTCCAAGCAACCGCTTGCAGTTGAATGTGGGTTTCAATTCAAACGCGGGCGACAAGCTACAGGGCTGAAGAGGGAAGGGCTGTAGTGGTCTAATGAAACCGGACACCCATTTAGGCGAGAATGCTCGCCAGATCGAGGTGTCAGATGACCAAACAACGCCGCTCCTTTACTCCCGAATTCAAACGCGAGGCTGCCGACCTCGTGCTCAAACAAAACTACAGCTACATCGAAGCCAGCCGTTCACTCGGCATTGGTGAGTCGGCATTGCGCCGCTGGGTTGACCAGATTCAGAAAGAACATAAAGGCATCACCCCGCAGAGCAAGGCTCTGACTCCGGAACAGCAAAAAATTCAGGAGCTGGAAGCCCGGATTGCTCGCCTCGAGCGCGAGAAATCAATATTAAAAAACCGCCTCCCCGGCGCTCCGCGGCCCATTGGATTAGAAACACTGCGTTCTACACTGATCCTACTGGACAGTGGTCGCTGGCTTTTTGGAGGCTTAGACCCCGTCAAAAAACTTGACCCAGGGGAAGCTGCGGACCCGTTAGTGGTGGCACGTTCCGTGACCCCGTTTAGGAAGGTGATTTGATCCGAGTCCCCGTCCAGTTCAACTTGACTGGAGGTGCTCATGAAAAAGCATGATCTGAAGTAGCGTGGGTTACCGGTTATTCATGATTACGCAGCCGGCATTGATATTGGCTCACGCTTTCATGTGGTGGCCGTTCCTGCAGACCTGGCCAAAGAATCCGTTCAAACTTTCCAGGCCTTCACTGCCGATCTCGAGCGCATGGCCAACTGGCTGGTAAGTCTTGGGATAACGACGGTCGCCATGGAATCAACAGGCGTTTACTGGATTCCGGTTTACGAAATACTGGAAGCGCACGGCCTTCAGGTCGTACTCGCCAATGCGCGTGATGCCCGTGCGGTGCCAGGACGCAAAACCGATGTGAATGATGCACAGTGGATTCAACGACTTCATGCATGTGGGCTGCTTCGAGCCAGCTTTCACCCAGATCGTGAGATTTCGGCTTTGCGCAGCTATTTGCGGCTGCGGGAGCGTCATCTCGATTATGCCGCGGCGCATATTCAGCACATGCAAAAAGCTCTCACGCACATGAACCTGCAATTGCATCACGTCGTGGCCGATATCACCGGCTTGTCGGGGATGCGGATAATCCGCGCCATCGTCGCAGGCGAGCGCAGCCCCTCCTCGTTAGCGGCGCTGAGTGACAAGCGCTGCAAGGCGGGCGTTGATGTGATTGAGGCATCGCTGGTCGGCAACTACCAGCCCGAGCACATTTTCGCTTTGACGCAGGCGCTGTCCATGTATGACGCTTATCAAGCGCAGCTACTGGTTTGCGACCAGCAGATTGCACAAACGCTGATTAAGCTCTCGCAGGAAAAGACACTGCCCGCTGAGCCGCTACCAAAACCACGGCATAACACTCGGCAACCCAACGCGCTCAATTTCGATGTACGTACCTTGCTCTATCAACTGGTCGGTGTTGATCTGACCCAGATCCACGGCATCGGCCCCTACCTGGCTCTTCGGCTGGTCGCCGAGTGCGGCACGGATCTGAGTCGATGGCGGACTTGCCACCATTTCACTTCCTGGCTCACTCTTGCGCCAGGCTGTCGCATCAGTGGCGGCAAAGTACTTTCGGCCCATACCCGCAAGACCAAAAATCGAGTGACCGCCCATCTGCGCTTAGCCGCTGTGACCGTCGGCAGAACGAACACGGCATTGGGTGCGTTTTATCGGCGTCTTGCGGCTCGAATCGGCAAAGCCAAGGCCGTCACAGCTACAGCCCGAAAGATCGCGATCCTGTTCTATAACGCCATGCGTTTCGGCATGAATTATCAAGACCCAGGAGCCGATCACTATGAGCAAAAATATCGCGAGCGAGTCGTCAAAGGCCTACACCGACGCGCAGCTGAGTTTGGTTTTACACTGCAACCAGTGGAGGGTGTTTCTTAGGAAGGCTACCGCGCTCTTGATGTCGGAAGATCACGAGCGTTCGCGCTGATTGACCAGTTGAGTGCACATGAGCCGGTTGATTGGCTGTGCAAGGTGTTTGACGTCACGCGCTCGTGTTACTACGCCCAGCGCCTGCGGCGCCGCACGCCCGATGTTGAACGGCTTCGATTGCGAAGTCGCGTCAGTGAGCTGTTCTCGCAAAGTCGCAGCTCTGCGGGCAGTCGCAGCATCTTGTCGCTGATGCGTGAAGACGGTGAGCAACTCGGTCGATTCAAAGTGCGTAGCTTGATGCGCGAGCTTGATTTAGTCAGCAAACAACCTGGCTCCCATGCCTACAAACGAGCAACAGTAGAAAGACTGGATATCCCGAACACATTGAACCGCGAGTTCGACGTGCCAGCGCCCAATCAAGTCTGGTGCGGCGATATCACCTACATTTGGGCGCAAGGAAAGTGGCATTACCTGGCTGTCGTCCTGGATCTTTGTACGCGTCGGATCGTGGGCTGGGCGCTGTCGGAAAAGCCAGACGCTGAGCTGGTGATCAAAGCGCTGGATATGGCTTACGAGCAGCGTGGCAGGCCTTCGGATCTGCTATTCCACTCGGACCAGGGATCGCAATATGCAAGCCGACTCTTTCGCCAGCGGTTGTGGCGATACCGCATGCGCCAGAGCATGAGCCGACGAGGAAACTGCTGGGATAACGCACCGATGGAGCGCGTATTTCGCAGCTTGAAAACAGAATGGATACCGACCGTGGGCTATCGAACTGCGCAGGAAGCACAGCGCGATATCAGCCATTTTTTGATGCATCGCTACAACTGGATTAGGCCTCATCAATTCAACGATGGGTTGGCCCCAGCGCGGGCCGAGGAAAAACTTAACGTCGTGTCCGGGATTAGTTGACCACTACAAATTGACCTACGCACTCACCCGCAATGCTCCTCACAGCTGGATCAATCCATGGCTTTAGAAGCTCATGTTCGCGAATCAAGCCCAGCTGTAGTAGTACGCTGACAGCAGTCGTGTAAAGCGGCCCTAGGCTTCCGTCTGCAATTTTAATAGCTATACCCAGGCCGCGACTACGAATCCCAACCGTGTAGACACCATCTGCGCCGACCTTAGCAATGCAATCGCCGTTAGATGCTAGCGCTATGGCCTGATCACAACGACCCGTACCTGACACCATCTCGGGGTGGGAAGCCATCGCGGAAGCAATCGAAGACAATGCATTATCGTGATCACTATCGATGCCCGACTCGCCAGTGGCAAGACGCGCCCAGAGCAACGCAAGGCGCGACAAAGACATGCCGTAGTTTGGAGCACTGCAACCGTCTATTCCAGACCAAAGCTGGTTTGACGGGAGGTTTGCCAGCCTCGCAATGCCTTGACGGATATCTACTTGGAGAGGGTGATCCGGATCAAGGTAATTTTGGTTATGTCCATGTAAAGAACAGTAACCTAGAAATCCCGCATGTTTACCTGAGCAGTTGTTATGTCTCTGATCGAACGTGCTCCCAAGCGGTGGAAGGTTGTGTTCACCGTATTGGATCGGTAGATGGCATCCGCAACGCAGGTCAGCTTCTGACTTGGAAATTTTTTCAAGCAGCCGGGTGATTGCTATCACGTGAAAATCTTCGCCCGAGTGACTGCCACAGGTAATGGCTAGCTCTGCCGCAGAGAATCCAAAGTGATGGTGCCCCCCATCCCTTACCAGTGGTACCGCCTGAAAAGGCTTCAATGTCGAGCGCGAAAATACGTAGGTGTCAGGGGCTCCGACATGCACAACTGATGCGCCTGTGGCATCCACCACGGCGAGTGATCCCCAGTGGATGCGTTCCACATAAGTATTCCGCGTTGCTACGATAATCGGAGTATGGGCAGGTGATGGCATCACAGGATCCTGAAGCGAGTAAATAATGCCGGTCAGTAGAGCATCATTGTGATGCCTCAAGCTAATCCAGCCACCCTGGCTAAATTGATGCCCACTTATGAGGCAGCAACTCGGTAATTTCACTCGCCCGCTGCGTCGGCAAACGCATCAAAACGTCTTTCAGGTAAGCATACGGATCATGCCCGTTGAGCCGCGCCGACTGGATCAAACTCATGATCGCAGCCGCACGTTTTCCGCTGCGTAACGAGCCCGCAAACAACCAGTTCGAGCGCCCAAGTGCCCACGGCCGGATTTGGTTCTCGCACCAATTATTGTCAATGGGGACGGCCCCGTCATCGAGATAACGCGTCAGCGGTATCCAGCGTCTGAGGCTGTAATCCAGGGCTTTGGCGATGGCCGATCCTTCAGGCACAAGCTGTTTCTGGGCAATCATCCAGGCATGAAGTGCCTCAATGATTGGCGCTGCTTTTTCTCGCCGTATTCGCTGCCGATCACGGGGTTCCAGCTCGCGTGCCTCTCGTTCAACTTCATACAAGGCCGCGATGTAGTGCAGCGCTTTTCCGGCGATCTGGCTCTTGTTGGTCGCGTGCAAGTCGAAGAACTTTCGGCGTGCATGTCTTGTCATACCTCTGTTTGCTCAGCCATTTCTAGCGCATCGTCTACTTCATTACTGAGGTAAACACCCCTTTACACACAAGTGATGTGCCGGTTCGGTTCTTCATGGCGCCGTACCAGACTCGTATATTGAATCCACCGTGGCGTGCTGGCTCCTGCAGCGTGCTGATGATGAGACCCCAAAACGAGACCACATTATGAACAGTGCAATTCAACCGCATTCAAATCTGGAAGTATCTCCACATGAGATCGATGCCGAATACTTCGAGTACAGCAAAGCGGCAAATCCGATCAGCGCAAACTTGATCACCCGCATCCCGTACCAGACTTTCCCTGCTTCGCTCTATGATTCGGGCACATCTCGAACAGTTGCTCTCGATTTGAGCGAAAAACTAGAGTGTGAAGGCCCCGCAACCGGCCCAGGTCTTTGCGCTAGTTTTATTCGACTGAACGCTGGCGATGACGTCACATTGGCGCCCAACGCGACCTCACAGGTCTTGTATGTAATCGATGGTAGCGGCAGCCTTGCGTACGGTGAAACAGCATTTGAATGGACGAAAGGTTGTTTTATCGCCCTGCCAGGGATGAACAGCACAATTCTCAAGGCATCGGCGGACGCACGATTCTACTGGGTACATGATGAGCCTCTTCTTCGCTACTTAGGCGTAAGCAGAAGTGAAGACCGCTTCACCCCGACTCTCTACCCTGCGGCTGTCGCATCTGCAAAGCTTCGTGAAGCCGCTGATGATCCACGTGCACAGGATCGCAGCCGCATCAGCGTTCTGCTGGGTAACAGTCACTTCCCTCAGACACGCACAGTGACCCATGTGCTGTGGGCTATGTACGGCATCCTCCCAGCCGGCTCAATCCAAAAACCCCACCGGCACCAATCCATCGCCCTGGACTTCATCATTGATTGCCCAACTGGATGCTATTCGCTCGTGGGTACTGAACTGGACGAAAATGGCCATATTCGCAATCCAAAACGCGTAGATTGGACACCAGGGCTTGCGTTCGTTACACCGCCTGGCTACTGGCATGCTCACTTCAACGAGTCGGATCGCGAAGCATTTCTGATCCCGATTCAGGATGCAGGTCTACAGACATATCTGCGATCACTCGATATTAGGTTCAGCTAAATGGACTCCCGGTATGACTGGCTCATACCGGGAATTATCGCTGCCACGTGGGCGGGTCAACCACGCGCTCAGCAATGAAATCAATGAAGCATCGCACCTTCGAAGAAACGATTCGCTTCGGCGGATATACAAACCAGATGGCGCCAGATTCATGTGAGGCCTTGACCTCCCAATCAGGCAGCCAACGCACCAGTCGACCATCGCGCAAACTGGCGCTGGCAAGCCAATCTGGGAGCAATGCCATTCCCAACCCGCTGCTCACCGCGATTAGCTGAGCGTCGAGGTCATTTATCCAAAGTACAGCACCAATGGGCAACGAAACCTGCTCGTTGTCGTTGGCCCATATCAACGCCTCCGGGCACTGGCGTCCAATGATCATCATGTCGACGGGCAGTTGATCAGGGGAATCCGGTTGAGGATAACGAGTGGCAAATTCTGGACTCACACATAGGAAAGTCTTTACCTCTGCCAGCTTTCTCGCCTTGAGATTGGAGTTGGCTAACCTGCCAATGCGAATCGCAAGATCGATTCCAGTGGCGATCAAATCGACTTGTGAATCCTCAATGCATAGATCTAGCGTGATGTCTGGGTAACGCTCCATAAACTCGCCCACTACAGGGAGTATATGATGACGCGCAAAAGCAGGCGGAAGACTAACCTTCAATCTCCCTCGGGGATTTTGGTTGAGAGCGGACGTTGCCGCCCTGGCTTCTGACAATTCAAAGAGAACTTTTTGGGCATGGTACAAGAACGTTTGCCCACCCTCCGTCAATACAAGTTTTCGTGTTGATCGATTGAAAAGTGCAATGCCAAGATCTTGCTCTAAATCTTTGATGTAACGCGACACCGTAGAAGCTTTTATCCCCAAACGCTCTGCTGCTTTGGAGAAGCTATTCCCATTGGCAGACTCTACGAAAGCGGTCAGTGCTGCTAGGTAGTCCAAGTGCGCCTCTCTGTTTTTGGTGTCGCTAGCTCGACTGTTCGGGCACTTGAGCCTTGAGGTCGATTGGAAAAACTCGGTGGCTTCTGAGGCACAACCTTGGTCATCTCGGAAGGGTATCCCATCGCAAGAGTTCAGTGAAGTCACCTTTGAGCCATGGTCTCGCTAGCTCGCACCTTGCGGTGTGCAGCATCATTTTTTACAGAGCCTAAGCGCCGCCACATCGACCTTGGCGGCCCAGAGGCGGTAGTGCTCGCAGAACCAGCTGTACTGGAAGCCCTGTGGTTGAGCGAGTCGATATTCCTGCCAGAGCAGCGCCAGGGTTACGCCGGGACGGCGCAACTCGGCGTGTACCCACGCCCAGTCGGGCATCGGGCGCTGGTCGGTGGGCACCGGCACTGCGGGGGGAAACAGCCGTCGATTCAACTCCGCGTCAGAAATATCGAGGGGCCACTGAAGCCCACTGGCGGCAAACCGGCAGAGGTAATCCCCTGCACTCGAATGGCCAATGGATAAGCTGGCGGCGATCTTGCGCACGGACAGGCCGGCGTCGAACTTTAGGCGTAGTACCTCTCGGATTTTACGCATGGATAAACGCTCCACGACGACCTCTTCGCTTCGATAAAAGAGATCGATGGTAGGGAATAATCCTGCGTTGCTGCCTGCCTGAAAGTGTCCGGATGGCCGTGGAATCGGTGTCCGGATGCTCGTGGAATGAGTGTCCGGATCAGAGTGGAATCAGTGTCCGGATGTCGGTGGAATGGGTGTCCGGATGGTTATGGAATCCGCAGTTGCAGCCCAGGTAATTGAAAATCCGGCACGAAAGCAAAGCTCCATATGAATCAACAGAATCGTGCGACCGTTACCATCAAGGAACGGGTGGGAAAAGGCGAATAGGCCCATGATAGTCCCGGCTTTCGCTCTCATTCTGTTTTGATCACTGGCCAATTGCAGCCCGTAATCGAATGCGAGTCTTATCTGCTCAGGTCGCTCGAATTCAGTTCGAAATGGTGAGTTTACATCGCCCTTGGATATTTCCTTATCGGGCGTTGTAGAAAGTCGGTCGCGCCCGGCCCAATGATAGAAATCCTGGAAAAGCGCCTTGTGCGTTTTCAGTACCGTTGCATAGGTAATTTCTTTTGTAGCTGCGAGCATCGTGAGCGCCTGTTCCAGCCGGGCCGAAAAGGCCAGGTGTTCCATGCGTTTGACTTTTTCGAGGTCTTTTTCGCCGGTGGCGTTTTCCAAATAGCCTTTGCTATGAAAAGTCCCGAACGGGTCGAAAACCGATGGGGACCGCTTGTTCATCGAGTCGCGGTGTGCTTGGTATCTGGATGGATTTCATCCAGATACCGCGAGTGCAGCAGCATCATATCCGTGCTGCCTATACAGCCTTTTCGACTGAGATTGATCAGTAGACCCTCGACATCATCCGGCTTCACATCGTCGCCAGCCAAGCGGGTGACAACTTGGGCTACCTTGTCGAGCCGAGATTCGCTGTAATGCACGCCATTGCGCGCGGCGAGGGCACGAATGAAACCGGATATGTCTTTGTCTGGAATATTCAAGGTTGCTATCTCGAAAGATCTCATTCACAAGTGCTCACAGTTTAGCAAAATCCGCGGTACTCAGCGATGAATGGGAGTTATCCCCCTACACCTGACGATTACTGAGAAAGCCTGCCGGCAGCGGTTCCTCTTCCAGCAACGAGTCGACCATCCGTCACGCCATCGCTACCAAACGATATTGGGTGGCGGCTGTACACAGGTTGGTAGACCGGAAGATTGGAGAAACCGGCGCACCCGAAGGTGCCCTGCGCACAGCCACCATGAACTGCAAGCGAGGAAACACGCCTGAACTCAGGGGGCGCCGTGCGCCAATCGTCTATGCCTGCATGCTGAGGGGAAGCCTTGGCGTCCCGGTGGGACGCCATCTTCAGCAATCCTGCGTCTATAACGCCCGGCTCTGCTGCTCTGGAATATGGCTGGCCCCCAGCAACGCCGGCAACATCCCTGCGCGCAAATCCCCCCCACTTGGCTGCTGATAAAGATTCAAGCCGAACTCCGGCAGCACCGCCAGCAGGTAGTCGAAGATATCCCCCTGAATCCGTTCGTAGTCGGCCCACACGGTTGTACGGGTGAAGCAGTAGATCTCCAGCGGTACGCCCTGGGCGGTGGTCTGCATCTGGCGGACCATGCAGGTCATGTTCTGCTGGATCTCCGGGTGGTTCTTGATGTACGCCAGGGCATAGGCACGGAAGGTGCCGAGGTTGGTCATGCGGCGGCGGTTGGCCGACATCGCCGCGACATTGCCCTGTGCCTCGTTCCAGGTTTTCAGCTCGGCCTGCTTGCGGCCGATGTAGTCGGTGAGCAGACGTACCTGGGTCAGGCGCTGTTCTTCATCGTCATGCAGGAAGCGGATGCCGCTGGCGTCAATGAACAGGCTGCGCTTGATCCGCCGTCCACCGGACTGCTGCATGCCGCGCCAGTTGCGGAACGATTCGGACATCAGTCGCCAGGTCGGGATCGAGACGATGGTCTTGTCGAACATCGACACCCGTGAGATGGCCCTAAAATGGACAATCGAAAATGTTGAAAAACAGACACTTACAGACAATCGCATCTGTCCATCTTTTTCCAGAAAAATGGACAGGGTCGGCAACATCTCACTATTGATAGGGGAAAGCTGCGGCTTCCGGAAAGCTGCTTCTCTGGGCAAATCCAGACCCTGCTGGCCCTTTAAGATCTGCCTCGCTCCTGCCGCCTGAAAGCGTGATTTTGGCACCAGCTTGGCGAGACTTCTGATCCACAATGCAAGCTTCTCAGTAAGCTGACTGCGCAGTGAGGCATTCCCCCGCCAGCTTTAATCTTTAAGCGTTTGATGCCACAACCGACGTAGCGTCGATTCAGGCATCCCTAGATTTTTCGCTGCCTCACTCTGACTGAGCCCTTTCGCCTTCAGCTCCTGCACGGTCAACCATTTTCTCTTGGCTTCCACCACTCTAGACGGAGCCATAACTTGTGGTTCGGTTGGAAGAAGAGTGTCCGCTAGCCCCAAGGATTCCGCCTCAGACAGCGCAGCCAGAAGAGCTTCACGCACCGTGCGCTTCTCATGGGATGCAACAGTGAGTGCCAGCAACGTGATCGGCTCGACGTTCAGCGCTAAGGCGAGGCGGGCAGTCATATCGACGGTCGCTGAGCTTTTTCCTTGCTCTAGCTCGCTCACGTGCGTTTGCGTGACGGAGCCCGAAAGACCTGCCTGAGATAGACCTTTCTGAGTGCGAAGCAGTTGAACTACTGCTGCATAAGATTTGCGCAGCGACATTTCACTATCCCAATAAAAGGAGACGGTATGTCGCATTTGCCTGCCGCCACACAAACAGATATATTGGTGGTCGTGGCGGTAGTGTGCCTCAGCTACTAATTATTGGATATTGACAGAGAGGGGGTGGGCCGTGGATGGGATCATCGAGGACGGTCTGCTGGGTGATCCTGGTATCAGTTTAATGGGCTCCGAGCTTTCCCTCGACGAAGCCGTCGCGTTGGCCAGAAAGCGCTACAAATGGATGCCCCTCTGCGCCGTAGAAGAGTGGATCATCCTAGACGCCATCGTCACCGACGCCGAGCGAGCGAACGTTACCGCTGCAGGCTGCCAGCCAATGTTTATGTTTGCCCACAAGGTCGTGGATGACGAGCAGAGGCGTTTCGAGCCAGGCCATTGGGTGCGCTCAAGCATGGGCACCGCTTTCAAGGAAGGCTACCTATTCGAAACACGCAACACGGTCTACGTCTTGCTCGGCCCAGGCCATCGTGAGTCTGCTTCTATCGAAGCGATATTTTCTCTTTTCTGATTTCCCACGGTTCTGCTGGGCAACTGACTTGCTCCAGCAGTTTGAGGCGACACATGTTCAGAACCTTAGACAACGACCTGATAGGCGTCCCAGGAATGTTCGGGGAGGGCGTGTCCCATTGGCGCGGAGTCTCAAGGCTGCTCCGAACGCCTTGGTATCACTTAACCCTTAGCGTCGAAAACGAGGGTCGGCCCAGCGAGTGCGCGGTGATGATTGACGACACCCACCAGCTTCAAAAAATGTTGGTAAGCCAAAGTGCGGATTTAGCTATCACCGAGATTATGGCTGTGACGCCATCTTGGATGAATAAGTCCGGGGGCTGGCAGATGGAGCGGTTAACCAGAGTAACCGTAGGTGAGGACAGGTCTGGTTCTGAGGTTTGCTTGCTGGAAGTGGCTAAGGGGGCGGTGTATCACACCTCACACCAGCAAGACTTCAAGATTGAAGCGCTGGCCAACCTGAGGCCTGTCTTTCTCTCAAGCATGATTCGATCAGCCTGAAATTTACCAGTAATCCCCCACGATACCAGCGCGCCTGGTTGCGTGTGCAATTCTTGATAACTCCATACAGACCGCAACCGGAGCCCAAAGATGCTGGACACACTAGATGTGAATTTTCACGGCAAACGACATACAGATTTTGATCTGAAGCGAATTATAAGGGCTCAAGAGCAAGGCTTCGACATACCGGTCACTGCGTACCTTTGCAGAGTATCCATCAGGGCGCGCGCAGGCATCGGTGTGGTGTTTGGCCACAAGCGAAAAGACCAGTACGGGCGGTTCGGCGATGGTCATCTGATTCGTACTTCAGACGTGTTGAAGGTCGAACGCGAGGGGCGGTTCTGGGTGATGACAACCGAAAACTCGAGATACGTCCTAGCAACGTTTCAGAGGGGCAATGGGCGAGCGTCCTTACGTGACTATCTCCGAGTCGCAAAGGGGCAGCACCATCTCACTCCGCGCGTGTTGCAGTAACACTCAGGAGCTAGGGGCGCTGCAGTAGCTCTGAGCTGCTGCCGCTGCAAAAAAGCTGCAACTAAGGGTATATGGGCAGTTCTTCATTTGAGAGATACTCTATGAACTCTTCATTTTCGAGCACCGACAAGTAGAAGATATACTCCCAAGAGTTTTTAGTTGGGTACTCCAGCTCCTCGCACTTGGATTCGATAGCGTCAAACACATCCTGTCCTTTTCGTCTTCTAATACTTGAGTGGCGAATTAGTCTTATGTTTTCGGCTTTGAAAAAATTTACGTAGCGCTTTTCGATTTCAAGCTCTCGCATGTGTGAGGTAATAAGCTTGAGGCGCCAACCCGTCCAGCGTGGGTGAGGGCTTAAAATAAAAGACGGCTGATTAAAAGGTGGTGAAATCTTTAATGTCAGGATCTGAAACTCAGTAAACTTATGAAAATACGGATGAATAAAAAACTGGGGCTCTTTCTTATTTCCGGTTTTTTCACCTTTTAGTCCTTGGCACTTTGTGCACATTGGGCTTAAATTAGCTGGGGTTATACTAAAGTGAGGGTATTTCGCCTTGGGGAGATAATGGTCGAGGGTAGTTGGAGATCCTATATTTCCACAGGCCGGACAGAGCTTGAGTAAATGCTCATCTCGTAAGCTTTTTAGCATAATGCCCTGTGAAGATTCTTCGGCAGGGTAGTCATAAAGGTTTAAAAATTTAACCTTATGGGCATCAATTGCGGGCCATGTTGGAACCAGATTGGGAGTTCCACCATGCGTTACGTAGACTGAAACTCTCGACCTCCACTCTGCAGAGATGCTGTTGAAGTAAGCGCGATTAATTCCATTTTGCCGCTCTTGGATAGCCTTATCAAGCATTTGCATGCTACAAAAGTCAGGCTTAGTTAATCGCATCACCATTGATCGTTACCCAATGCTTTAATTTGAATGACCATTTCGTCGTTGAGTTCGTCACGACACTCTTCCAGTAACTGCTCAGCCGACCCAAAAGTCTCGACTTGTTGTTTAATCCATTTTTCAAAAGGCTTTGAAGTGTTTTGATCATTAAAAACATATGAGCTAATTCGTTGATTATCACCTCCAAATGTTTGAAATGGGGGGTTACTGATCGTAAGCCCGTCCCTGGTGCGCTCGAGTACGTGGACGCAATCAGCAGGCATTTCCCGTACGGTCACGACTGAATGCGTAGCTAATAGTGCTTTTGAATTAAATTCTGCTAGAATTTCCTTTAGCATTTCTATGAACTGTATTTCAAGGGTAGGGTGAAGAAAAAGCTCCGGTTCGTCAACGAGGATCAAACTGCTTCTTCTAATTATTCCGAGAATATTAATTACGATGTACGTGAATAGTCGTTGTCCCGAGCTAAGTTGAACTGGTTCTCCGTTCTTGAAGAACGTTAGTCCGTCATTTATTTCAACGTACTTTCTTAGGCCTGTAACCTTTAAGTTAGCGACTTGCGCAGAAGCTATCGGGATAAAGGTCTTCTCAACTCCATTGATGGTGGTCGTGAGATACAATGGATCGCTTAGTGGTGCGCTGTCAGTATAGAATCTGCTAGCCCTGGTATATTCGCTGACGCAGACGGCAGCAAAGTCAAAGTCAAAGGCAACCCTCAAAACCCTCTCTGCGACCTCGATTTTTTTTACCCACTTAGGGACATTTATATACAGCTTGTCGTGGTCAAGGCAGTCTAGAAAAGAAGTAACTGCGTTTCGCTTTGGAACTGTTTGGGATAGCCTGATTTTGCCCTTTTCAGCGCTCCCTTGGGTGGTAGCTCTTCCTCGGAACCCAAAGTAACGATATGCATCCTGATCTTGGAATTTTCTCCCGTGAAGATCAACGGGAAACTGTTCGAATGGACTATATGACACTACTACTACTTGACTCAGATTTGGCTGCTTGACAAAGCCGGTCTCCCCAGTTTCATCTTTATCTATCCAGCTTTTTACGATCTGATGAAGTAGTTGCGATTTACCTGATCCATTCGCTCCAATCAGGACGTTTATATCGTGGGGAAGTGGGCTATCTGATTGGTATTTTAAGCTAAGAAGAGACGTCTGATTGAAAACGTCGTGGAACCTAAATCCCAAGTCAAGGACTGCAATATCTTGTTTTGCAAAAATCTTCCATGTGTCTAGGTAAGATTGGATTGCGCCTCGTTCACGCTGTAGAGAGTCCTTGAATCCTTGGCTTTGGATAAGATCCAGAGAATCTGCATCTTGCTCGACTCTAACTAACAGGCTGGCGTCTCTGAGCTTTTTAGCAATTTTTCTGGTCGGTGCCGTGCCAAGTAGAGCATCGAGCTGTTCGTAAAAACTTATTTCTACCGCGACCGAAATATATCGTGTGTCAGGTATCGGGAATTCGCCATCCCAGCCGTTATCTAACAAAGTTTTTAAGTGACTTCTGGTAGATTTCGCGTCCTCGACGAGGATTTTTATTGAACCTAAGTTGATGGTCTCTCCGTCGACTCTACAGCTTGTCATAAAAGTTGTGCCGTAGCCGTAATCGTCCCAGTCATTAGATAATAATTCAAGTATGTCCTCATCACCTTCAGGCACATATCTAGAACGACGACTTGCTTTACCTAAGTATATAACTTTCATTATGTTCCTTTTAATGACGAAAGAGCGTTTAGGTCATCGAGTCGGTTCGGATGAAGAAAAAGCCCACGGACAAGCGTTATAGGCATTATTTTTGACTGGCCTCTTAAGGCGCTGTCGGTCGTGACAATCTCATCTCTGATTTTCTCAGGGTCGATACTCCTGCCTCTGCGAGGTGTAATCTAAAGCTCTTACATCAACTTGAGTGTATCTTAAGAGGAGAAGGTTGGGCTCCTCTTAACCACATTATCGACTAGGAAAGCTTCTTTCATCGCGTTGTTTGGTAAGTCCTGAGCGCTCGAGATATCTGCGCAGTAGCGGCGATAGGCGAGCAGTATTAAACTTCCTCAGCCATTCCTCTAGATTTTCTACATCTTTTGGAAGATCTTTTCGCAGTTTGAGAGCAATGCTACGATTGATTCCCAAAGACATAAGCTCAAGAACTCGGGGGTCGTAACTACCCAGCTCAATCATTGATGGGAGGCTTAGGAAGTATGCTAAGGTTTCGTGCTCTTCTTCTGGTATGCATGCCTTTGTGATGTCACCCCATAATGAAAAATATTTCACAAGCTTGAATGTTATGTTGCTGCTGATGTTTTGAGTCACATGCCTGGCAGCTTTGTCGACTTTGTTGCGACCGTCCGATTCTTCTGAGTTATTCTCAACAAGGGATTCGCCAAACCCTGTGTAAGCATTATCTAAGTATTTTTCGATGAAATATCTATGCGATTTTCCGGACATCCATTGGAATGCATCATAAATTAAGTTTCCAATGCCTATGTAGTCACCGAAACGAGAATTAACTTCAGATTCTATAAAAAATATCCGGTCGAGTTTCTTGGCAATCTCTTCAAATTGTCCGTAGAAATTTTTGTCCTCAAAGTCAATCTCGTCCGTTGGAGTAAATGCTCTTCGAGAGTTTGGGTAGCTGGTTGGGATCCAGGCGTAAGGATCTTTTTTAATGCTTCGGTACAGCTCTTCCTGAAGCAACGGGTCAACGTAGGGGTTTTGCCTGAGTAAATCAAGAGGGATGGTAAGTTGAACCTGGATGTTGAGAAGCTTCGATTCCAGCTGGTCACGCTGGTGATCTTGTAATTGTGCCGTATTCAAGATTCTATCGTAATGGACTTTGTCGGAGACGAATAAATGCCTCAGGTAGCATATAGTCGTGTATAAATTCGGACTCTCAAGGTCTGCAAGTATTTGCTCCCTGTCTGAGTCTGCAAGCCGAATTATTGAATCGGTATGCTTCTGGAGGACAGAAGTTGTATTAGGCTTGATCTTTGTCTTGTCATTATTGGTGAGCCTCTCTTCACCCCACTCTTCGTCTTTTACCTCCAGGCAGTACACTTCACCGTATAAATTGGTGCTAATCCTACCTGCTCGACCGATCAAATTTTTGAATTCGAATGGCGTTAATGGAGTGGTATCATTCTGGGGAGTAATAATAATTAGTTTGTCTGCAGGGAGGTTTACACCTTGCAAAAGGGTAGATGTACATACCAAGTTGGTGATTTCGCCTTGAGAATATAAGTCCTCGATTTCTATTCGCGCGATGTCAGGAAGGCCAGCATGGTGAAAGGCTACGCCTTTTTTCAGTGTCCTTATCAGTGAGTAGTCGGGGTGAATTTCTTCAGCTAAGAACTCAATGAGCTCTGCAATCGCCTCAGACTGACAACTATTTGCTCTGATCGAACTAGGTAGCTTAAGAGCCCAATTCTCTGCGGTTGTTTTTCGTGGTGCGAAAATAATGCAGCTTTCATCCTGCTTGAGGTTCTGCAGAAATGCGGCGATTGCTTCCCCTTTCTTATTTTTTGCTTTGGAAAATAGCTTTTTATTTAATATCGTCTGTCCAGATAATACGTTTCCCGTTTGACTAAAGATTCGGTACTCAGCTGAAAGACTCTTGGATAGAAATGTGATCGCAGCTCTAACCTGGAATACTGGGGTGGCGACGGTTGTCTCGTCCACAAGTTCGAGCCCTGACAGCTCTTTTAACGGTGTAACGATATCCTCAATGAATGGCCCAGCGAATATGAACTGGCTTTGAGGGAAGCGGGAAACTAATCCATACAGGCAATTCTCGAAAACCATGCCTCGGCCTTCGGCCTCTAAGTTATGAATTTCGTCAATAAATATGATTGAAGGGCTTTTTAGTGTCTTATCTTGGAGGAGTTTGTTGCAACGTTCCGGTGTTAAAACGAAAATTATGGACTTTTCATAGTTTTCGGGTTGGCGATAGGTGGTATACACATGTGCGAGGTCTTTCAGGTCTGCCTTGAAATCCATGCTGACCTGGTTGATAAGGGCTTTAGTAGGTACCACGAAGACTGCGATGGCAGCATTGGCGGTGAGTCTTTCTACAATATACCTTCTTATAATGAATGATTTCCCTGCAGAAGTCGGTGCGGAAATTGCAACATTTGAACCGCTTTGGATAGCCGACCAAAGTTTCGCTTGGTAGTCTGTGAACACAAACTCTCCCGAGCTTTTCAGGTTGTGCGTCAGCCTTCCTCTGGTTGATCCAAGCTCGACATCAAGCAATGTCCCAAAGCTATTATCATATCTACCATTGTTGAAGATGTTAGGAACGTGCTTACTGGACAGCAAATTTCCAGATCTTGATTGAAGAACATAGCACGCACGCTGGTATGCCGGGTTTTCCGGAGCATACAAATGAAGTAGTGCGCCGAAAGAGTTGGCTAGGTTCTTCAACGCGTCAGAGTTGCCCAATGCTATGATTGAGGCAAGCCAGGTTGCGTGCTGAAGCCTATCAACCGGAATACGAATCTGATCGTTCGCTGCCCCGTTCTGTTTGCTCAAGAACAAGTGTCTTAACAGTTGGTCGTACGTGGCCACAAAATCCACGTCGCGGGACGCTTCCATTGGCAAGCTATCTGAGTCTCGAGACATCTACTTATTCTTCCTTGACGCCTTCGGCTTCGCTTCCTTATGGGGCTCTTTATACTCGAGGCCGTGAATTTGTTTGAACAATGTTTTTTTAAACTTTTCGACACTACTCATCGGAATCAGGAAAAATTCCATAAACAGCTTTCTAAGCTCTGCCTGAGTTTCAAGGCGCCCTCTGATATTGGCTATGGCCTCGGAAGAGTGGGCTAATATCCATTCGGAGATTAATTCTTCTGCGTGATCTCTGTTAGTTGCTTCTTCTTCAATTTTGTCAATTTTGGCATCATCGTAAATCAGAAGAACAGGGAAAATCTTATTGCAGGATTGATATTCTTCAGTTCCGGGGCGGAAAGCTTTAAAAAGGGCGTTTGCCTGAGCTAGGTTGAAATTTTTCGATATGTTGGATCGCGCAATGAATAGCTCGTGATCAAAAGAACTCGCCATATGGTCTTGATTGAACCGATCTACCGAGTCTAATGAGCTGCTTATCGCGCCACTTAGGCTTTGGTAGATTTTTGATTCGCCGATCAATATTGCAAGGTTGTCACCTCGTGTTCCAAAAAATATGCCATCACCACCTTTGACTTGGTCGTTCACGTTAGTCAGGAGCGTGAGTTTATGGCATACCATTGGAGTCTGAAATATTGCTTCAACCAAAAGGTAGAGGATTAGCTCTCCATATTTTCCGTCTTTTACCGGGTTGGTGTTTCCGAAGAAGCTCGAGGCTTTTGGATAGGCAGTGATCTCTTCGTTTTTGAATTGCTCAAGTGTCCGCTGATCAAATACGTAGTTTTCAATTCTATTGCCTACGTATTCTGCGAACGCAAGACTTTCCTGCCGGTTACCTGAAAACTTCAGAGACAGCGCATGAGCCTTAATCTTGAGGTCGACAACCTCTGGGATTCGATGAAAAAATTTGTCTACCCATTCGGTCTTTACCGTGAGGTGCTCACTCCACGTGATACCTTCGAACAGCTTCTGCATCTGAATCCCTTCTGGATGGTCGCGTCATGCCAGAATGATACTACAAGATTTTCGTTAGGTAACTGCCGCACGACCCCATGAAAGACAGGACATCGCTTCCCCTTGAGATAAGGGTTTGTGATTAACGGCAACGATAAGGGCAGCGACCTGCTTGCCCACAAACCTACCAGTTAACTGTCCTACATCGATTTCACCGCAACCACTTCCACGTATCGATATCTTTTCCTAGCTGCCTTCACTGCTTCGTGCTCGGCCAGGAGGGTACTCAACGTATCTGTCTCGTGGGTCATCTCGAATGTTTTGCCCTCAAACTCGTTACCGACCTGCATCGTTACTCGGAGATGAGGGGTGAACGCTTTCGCGACCTTCCGTTTCGTCAGCGGTTTTGCCGGTGGTGCTGCTGCTATATCGAGTATCGGTGTCGATACTGGGGATATAGTCACTTGTGTCGCCGGCGCAGGGCTGCCGAAGAGGGCTCGGCGCATCTCTTCTTCGGTCAAATCTGTGTTCATGAGGTTTCTCGTGGGAAGGGATGTCGCGGGACTGATTCTAGCATTGCATGATGCAGTGCGGATGTTGGGCCTGCCGAGCCGCTAGCACTCCCTGAGGGGGGCAAGCCGGTGCGGATTCCGGGCGAACTGACGCTCGGGTGAGCAAATTTCCTTCCCAGTTCCCTATTGGTTCGCGGTCAATCCTTGAAGAATGAAGTCGTCCTAAGGCAGCCGCCATAGGGGTTAACTCAGCTTGCGAGGCAAAACTATGAGCACCAAAAGCGACGATGACAACCGGGCCAACCAACTCAACGACAACAACGACGCGTACTGGCAATCACGCGGATACGACGAGCGCCCAGAAGATTGGGAAGATCGCTCTGAGGAGGAGAACTGAGATGGCCAACACACCTAAATCGCCCAAAGATGCTAACTCTGATCGGAAGAATCCTAATCGTGGTGCACTAGGAACTAATGCAGTCTGGGATAAGGCGCAAGGGAATCGCGGCAAGCAACTGAATCCGAATCAAGGCGGCGGTAAAGGCTCCTGATTGATGTTCATCAGATATCGAGGCTGCACAGATGCAGTCTCGGTCTCAGAGCGGACTCATAGGTTTTCCAAGCGCCTCGCGGGCAATGCGATACTCCTGCCTATAGGCATCCATGATCCCCACGATGTGAGTTGCTTCGACACCGAGTGTGTTGAGTGCGTATAGGGTCTCAGTAAGCGTTTCCCCTATGCGAAGAATTACAGCTTGCATCCAAGTGTCGTAATCTCGACCTTCTGGGGACTCACCTGCAAGCAGCGCCTGCTCCACCGTCACTGCATTCGCCAGGCTGCATAAGGTTTCGAATTTTGGTCGCCCCTTTCTACGTTGCTCCCAATTCCTCAATGACCTGATGCGCGAGCCTGGTTCTTTCTGCTCTGCATCGTGACGATCCCACAAATTTCCCAGGAATGTGATTGCTCGCTGTTTGCCTTGCCATCCTGCCCGTTTAGCCAACTGCTCGAGGGCTCTAGTTGTCGGGTTGTTCCACTCGCCAGAGACCGGATCGATGGCAGGTAACAGGCTATCAAATGGAATGATGTCCTGCATGCCGTCATGCTGAATCATCTCCCCGATATCTATGACGATATCTGCGACAAGCCACGCAAGGATGCGTAAAAGGACGGCAAGCCTGTCCACAACGACAACGTGCTGGACGATCTGGTCATTTTCGGCAACCTCTTCTGCAGGATCGGAGTTCAGCCTGGCGTGTAAAACTGCACGCACAGCAGAGCAGCCGAAGCGGTCAACCAGTGGTGAGTCGGCGTATGCGCAAAGCTTTTCGAAATGCCCCTTGTCAGAGTGCATATCAACGGCATTGAGAATTTTCGCGTTCTGGACGAAATCCATCCAGAAGCCCCGTGCCGTCTGGTGAATGAAGAGAGAGCTGTGGAAGAGTGAGTGCCATGCCTCGCCCGTTATCCAGACATAGCCCTGTCGGGCTTGATCAACAAGAGCATGAAGCATTAGCTGATGTGGCGCTTCCCTAAGCAGACGTGAAAGCATTCCCCGAGCCGGAACCCGTTGCGGCTCCTTCAGCAATCTTGAAAGCGTTTTGTCCACCGGCAGGTGGGGCCTGTGAACTCTTGCTGCACGCATCAGCTCTAGAAGAGAGGTATTAAGCAGCTTGAGAACGGCATCGAAGGGAATCAGCAGGGCATTGTTGTTCACACCCCGAAATGTCCTTTGCCCGTCTAGCCCTTCAATGTAATCGCAGAGCGTTTCGACGGTTACAATGGGTGGCACGGAGGATGGACTCATCATTTGCACTGCTGTTTGTGTCGCGCGTACATGGCAGCGCTGCCACCCGTTGCGCCGCGCGCCTGAATTTCGAAGGTGTGCGGATAGCCTTTGATTAGATCGCTTAGCTTCTTGTATCCGTGGGTGCGAGGATCAAACTCTGGCCGTAGCTTTGTGATATTTGCGCCCAGCGCACCCAGGTGTGCCCAACCATCTTCATCAGCGATATCGTCCAGAATTTTCGCGATGAATCCGACCGGTGCCTTCGGCTTCTTTGTTTTCTCCATCGCGGCAGGTTTGACGGCGTCTGCAGGCAGGCTCGGGTCGGGAATTGGTTCTTCGTTAGCCGGCGTCAGGCCGTCCTCGCGAAGCAGCTCGATGTAGACGAATTTGTCGCATGCGGCCACGAATGGCCTTGGTGTTTTCTCTTCCCCGAACCCATATACCGTGAGTCCTTCTTCGCGTAGGCGAGAGGCAAGGCGGGTGAAGTCGCTATCGCTGGACACTAGGCAAAACCCATCAAAACGCCGGGTGTATAGCAAGTCCATTGCATCGATGATCAGCGAGCTGTCCGTCGCGTTTTTCCCTTTGGTATAGGCGAACTGCTGGATTGGTTGAATCGAGTGATCGAGAAGGACTTTCTTCCAGCCGCCTAGCTGTGGGCCAGTCCAGTCGCCGTAAATGCGCTTGACGCTGGCTACGCCATACTTGGCGATCTCTTCGAAGAGGCCCTCAACGATTGCTGCTGGAGCGTTATCAGCGTCGATTAGGACAGCGAGGTGCTTTTGAGCATTGGAGGCGGTGTGAGTGGCCATGGATCATCCTTGAATGAAAGCATCACCTTACCACTGCATGCGCGATGAGATAGGGTTATGGGACAACGCCGATGCCATAGTTAGCCTAGCAATCAGCTGCCACCCAGTGTCGTCCTGCCACCATATGGTTCGAACCACTGGATGGTTTTAGCATTTAATTGGAGCTTTGATATGCCGTTGACCGCTTTCTCCGTTTCCCGCCAGCAGGAACTGGATGTGGATCAGTTGCTCCAGCTTTTTGCTGACCAACACCAGCGACCGAAGCTGAAGCGCTCTGAGCCCATTCCGGAAATCTGGAAGCAGGTCATTCACGCTGATGTTGAATGCCCCGCGTGCTTTGCGAAGGGGGCCGAGCTGGTTCGTGCCACCAGTTCCAAAGTCACTGGGGAGGCCATCAAACAGGCCTACTTCCGGTTTCCAGGTGGTCATCATGTGTTCTGCGACTTTGCCGCTCTGTCACCTGGGGAGGCTCCGGAAGGCTTGGTGCAGTTCAGCTCAACTGCTCGCGATGGTTTGTCACGGGCAGTCCGAGATCTGGTATGCAAAGGTATTCACCTAGGACTTCTTGATCAGGCGAGGATCAGGAGCATGCGTGAATGGTTCCATAATAAGAAAGCAAGTGCAGGGTTTCAGGTAACTCTCGATCCCAAGGTTTTCCAGTGGGTAGCGGCGGTGCAAGCGGCTGCCTGGCCTGTGCGGTATCAGCCGCAATGGCTGACCATAAGCAACGAGCTTCTGGGAGTACCAGGCTTCCAGATGAAGACGGCGATGGAGGTGATGCTATGTCGTCGTCACGAATCGCTACTGACTTTCCTGAGCGAACGTACAGTGATGCTGAGGCCTATGGTGAGTCGAATTGAAAAGCTCCTGAACGCCAACAGTTCGAGGGTCGTGTTCGATCCAACCATCCTGAAGGTAGAGTACGGCGCGACCTTTGAGCTCTCTCGCTTTATTTCCAACCATTATCATCCGATTCAGAAAGCACTTGGCAGGAGCTACGTCGATGTCAAGGCGTGTAAGCCGCTCATGGCGTTTACCGCTCTTCTGCTTTTTTTGAGCGACTGGGATCTGAATAAAGCGGCCTCGCTTTTTGCCCAGATCGCCAGCTACCGAGGCGATGCCGACCAAAATCTGGGTAATGTCATGGGTCTCAACCCATTCCATGATTACGATTCTTGGGCGGCGCTAAAGGTGCTGCAGGAAATCCCTGTTCAGGAGTACGAGGCTTACGATCTCGACCACCGCCCCAAAGAGTGGATGATTGAAGCGGAGGCCGCCTTGGCAATGGGCCAGTCGTTTTAAAGAGTAGAAATTTACTAAAGTTGCTTGGTGCGGTTCAGGGAAAACATACTGTGGAGATTCTGCTGGTAGCTTTCAAAATTGTCGGGATTCTGATGTCAGGGGTTCTCGGCGTCTTGAGTAGTGTCTTGAAAATCAGAGATGCCTCTGGGCAGTTGACGATTAAAGGGAAGATTTTTATCGCTGGTAGTGTCGCTGGCTTGTGTATTGCTCTGATTTCGCAAATTCTGGAGACATATATTCAACGTCAGTCACAGGCTGTCTCGCAGGCGGAAAGTTTGGAGTCTGCTCGAAAACTTCAACAAATCATGTTCGACCTGAACCGATCTCTTCAGCCGCTTGGGAAATTCAGTGTATTTGTTTATAAGGCGGATGTGTCATTGGATGATCCTGCTTTTGATGGATATAAGGAAAGGTTGAGGAAGGCAATAGAAATTTATTTGCGAAAAGGTCAGCGGGAGCGAATGAAGGAACGGGATATTTCCGCTCCATTTGGAATTGGGCAGAAAGAAGATGGCTATCGACCATCCTACGTTGAGGTTGAGCCCGGTGGTAAATATTATCCTTCTACTAAGGATGGCAAGAAGATAAGCTCAATGGTATTTCCCCTGTGCTATCGTTTTGTGTTTTTTAAAGATCCTATCGAAGCCTCTGATTATCATCCTATAAACCATTTCGGTAAGGGGTTGGGCGATTTGCGTGCAGATAACTTTATGCCAAAGCCCTTTCCGCTCACAAAAGACTTAGTAACTGGTGCTTATTCGATTACTGGTCGTTTGGAGTTCCGCACTTGGGAGGATGTCAGTGGGAAGATTTTTTCGATCCCCGATCTCCGTGGGTCGCAGCTTCTGGTTTCTACTTGTGGTAAACCTATGCGCAGTTGGACGTGGCAAGGAAGTAAGAAAGTTTATCACAATCCTGTTGATACTAAGTTCGAGCTTGGTTCGATGAGTCTCCAGTTTGATAAGCGAAAGGCAAATATTTCAAAGGAGGAGCTAAAGCGGTTTGAAAGAAAAGGTGAAGTGTATTGGGAGTATCGATTTCCAACGACTCAAGAGGGTCTGGCTAAATTGTTCAGTGGCTCTTGATGACGGTAGTCAAGTACAAACTTCCTCAGGATCAAGAACCTTAACTCATTTCATTTGAGGATATCCAATGCCATCGACTGGCCGCACTCCGTCTCAGCGCGATCCAGAACAAGACTTCGCCGCCCTTACTGAGCTGTTTGCGGCGATGATTGAATCACAGTACGGCCAACCCCTGACACCGGATGACGCCTGGGTCAACTATGCCCAGATTCTGGCGGTGAAGCTGTTCAAGCAGGCGTGCTCGGTCAGAGTGCTCATCAACACGACTCAGCTGAATTTCCAGGATGGTAAAGAGATCATCTTCGTGGATCATTCCTCCGCTACGATCCTTGCCCGGGCCTGCCTCGAAACCTTCATTGTGTTCCATTGGATTTTCCAGAGCCAGGATCCCGGCCTGAGGAAATTCCGGCAGGGGGTTTGGCGGTTGGGTGGTCTCAGAGATCGGCTGAGGCTGCACCCGTCAACAGAGCAGGCCAAGGAAACGATTGATGCCACACGACTACAGGTTGCACAGCAAGTCGCTGAGATCGAGGCCTCACCGTACCTTGGAGACTACAAGCCGGAGCAAGCAAAGCGGCTGCTTAAGGGGGAGTGGAGGGTAGGATGGTCGTGGACGGACGAGGCGGTGAGGGCGGGCTTCAATAAGAAGTATTTCCAGAACGTGTACTCCCATTTCTGCGGGTATGCCCATAGCTCCTACATCAGTTCCATGCAGATGGGGGAAGCGCAGTCGTTGGAGGATCAGCGGATGCTGGCTATAGTAGCCTTGCAGACCTCCGTGCACGTCATGGCGAGAACGGTGGCGTTCTATGCGGAGCTGTTCTCAAGAGGCCGGGCTATCTTGGAGTCGGCGCCGGCAGAGGCTCAGAAGGCGGTCTACTTCTGGGGCTTCACGAGTGAAGATATGGATCACCTTTTTGACGAGTGATAGTGGGGAGGGCAATGCCGCTTCGCGGCCGGACTGTCGTAAACGGAGCCTCTGCGTTCCGAATCGTCTCGGCCACTTTCGAGCTGACATTCTTTACGCCTTCGGCCTTCCTGGCCGGCGCGCTCCGCTTGCTACGAAAGCCCTTTAACAAAGGGCTTGTTACAATCTGCGAAAGAATAATCAGTGCCTTAAGGGTTTGAAGTGTTGCCCTCTTGCGCTCCCCACATCAGTCTGTGGGCTCGAAAGTTTGGATGGAAAAATACCTTGTAGAATATGTTTCTTTTTTCTGCAGCAAATACTCCGTCGCGGATCGTATCGAATTTTGGATGTGATGCTTCTTGTTTGTTAAAATCAAAGTCCGCCAAGGTTCCGGCAATGTAGTCAGGAACTCTAACGAAGCTATCGTAAGCGAGTTCTCCTGCGGCTTCGGGCTTTGTTAGAATTAATTTTCCTTTAGGGTCTATGTTACTGTTTACACAAAAAATGTGGTAAAGGTTGCTGACTTGCTCAAGCAAGTAGTCGCCTATAAATTTATGCTTGAACGTAAGCATGCTGTCACGGTCTGACAGCCAGGCTATAATTTCAACATTGGCCCTTTCGCTTATTTCTGTAAGCAAGTAAGCAGCTAGGCTTGCGATAATCTCAATATCTCGGAGTATGCGTAAATTTAATTTTGATGACTTGACAAGTTGCTTGAGCTGCTTTAGCTCTTTTATGGTTTTTTTATATTTCTCTTTTCCATTTGGTGTTGATGTGCACCAGCATTCAAGCATGTCAATCATGGCGTCAATTCGGCTTATGTGATAGAGCTTTTCATCACTGTGCATTCGGCGCTCACGGTCTAGTATCAAGGTGATATTGAAGACCGGCCCTTCTTTAAGGAATGAAATGAACGTATCATTTACTGACCTTACTTTTTTAAGGTCTGATGGAGCCATTATGTTTATGCAGTCTGACATTGTCTCAAAGGATGCTAGATGCGGGAAAAGAGAGAATGTTACTACATCGCTATTTTTTTTTGAGTCATAAAAGGCATAGTCTGACGATAGAATCCACTTTTTAGTTTCTTCATGTTCTTTTATGAAGTCGTCAAGAAGCTTTGCACCGCTTTGCAAGAAGCTATTGTTAAAGTGGGTAATGGACTCATGGATGCCGAATCCAAGCAGGGGCTGGTCAGGATTGGCTTCCTCAAGAGAGTGCGGCTTCATAAATTTTGAAAAATCCATTGCTAGCCCAGTTTGGCGTAAAAATTTCGGATGGTTAAGCCCGCTTTATGTTGGCAAAAAAACTTTATTTTTTGACGTTACGCAAAAACTGGTAGTCACTCCTCGCACCCTTGCGGCTGATCACATTGGGCCACTGACCATACCATCTCCATTGGATCTTGAGATCCTCTTTCTCGTTATTGTCCATCTCGTAGCCCTGTCCGCCCCTCCTAGCGTCTTCAAGATCATCCTCTGTATAGAGGTTGAAATACTCAGTAGCTGTGTAGGATGAAGTCTCGGTGAAAACGTTGCCCATTCCGCATGCTGAAAGCCTGGAGAACCCGCTGATGGTCAACTGACAAACTACACATTCAAACGTGGAGGGCAGCATGCCTTGACGTTGAATCACCTCGTCATCCCCGATTGGCGCGTCGACGGTTCCAATTGGGTCACCGTTCAGCAGCCCTGGGGAGTGACAAGCTGGGCATTCCTCTCTGTGACCGGATTGCGTGCCATCGATGTCCTCATGGACGTCCACTGATCGCAAGCGGAGCGCGCAGGCGCGCGGATGGAAGCCCGGAGGGCCAAGACGCGGCGGTTCAGCAGCTTGGTTCACGACAGCCGGCCCCTGTTAGGACGCGCCCTCAGCTCCCCACGCTATTTGAAGGCGTTTCAGCATCCGTTCTAGAGTTTGATGCTCCCACGTGCTAAGCAGAGCTATAGGGTCAGTGTGTATCGATTTCCCGAGTCGAACGACTAATGCCGTCCATCCGGGCTCACGCACCCTTCGCAGTAATCAAGCTCATCACAGTCGTTGAAGATCGTCACGCTCCATCCGTCGATGTCGACCGTGAACATCCCGGCATGAAGCTTGTCCCAAGTTTGAGCGCATACTCTGACCATCGCGCGTCGCCCGAAGATGGCATCGCGTAGTACCTGGCACACCTCTCTTGCTGAGAGCTCTCCCGCAGTGCTTCCACTATCGCTATCTACTTGGGGTGAAGGAGCTGCCCCCTGACCCCATTCAGCCTTTGCTCAGTGTACATAGCCGAGTCATCATCCAGTTGCAGTGGATAGCCTTTAGCCGAGAACTCCTGGGCCCGCTCTTCAACTAGCAAGCGCTCGAGATCACGAACCGCTTGGTAGGATCTGCCAGGTACGCGATGGGTGACTTCAATTTGCTGCTCACTACGGCATATTTTCCAGCCGGTATCCTCGCGATACTTGGATAGCGTGTAACCAGAACAGTTGGGCACGTGGTTAGCGATTTCATACTCACGCCAGTCGGCCATCGCACGGCCATCGATTCTCTGCGGAGTGCATTCAATCAGCCAAGCCACTGCATTGATCAGTTGCCCGTGTGAAAATACCACGATGTCTTGAGCAGGATGATCCGAAAGGCGATCCAGCAGAGACTGAGCTCGGGATATGAAGTCCAGAAACGATTCTGCACCCAGCCCATCCCTGAATGCAGGATCGGATCTCGACCAGTACGCGTCGACCCACTCACGCCGTTGGGCGACTGTCGTATCCACACACCTACCTGGCTCGAGATACGTGAACTCCTGAGTAGGCCAAGTCTCAAGCGGGACGGCTATGAACTTTGCCACCGTAGCCATAGCTGTTGACGCAGCTCAAGAGAAGGGAGAGGTAACGATCAGATCGGAGCAGTGCGAAAGGAGCAGGCCACCAAGTACGCTTGCTCAACCCCTTTCGGCGTAAGAGGAATTGTGGCGTGATCCAGGCTGGCATCGCCAGCGTTGGCAGCGCTTTCTCCATGGCGGATCAGCCTGACCTGTCTCATAACCAAATATCCTCCAATTCAATCTCGCCCGTAGGTGAGTAGGTGCGGTTTCTGCTACCACAACCCCGGCATTATTGCAGTTCCGCTATGATGGCTTTCTGTCCTACCTCTGGATTTTGCTGCAAGGATCGAATGCCCATGACGCCCCCAAGATACGACCTTCATCTCTTAGGTTGGCATAGTTTTCAGCAACTGTGCATGGCAGTAGCCTCAACAGTTTTGGGTCAAACAGTCGAGACGTTCCTTGAAGGAAATGACGGAGGCCGCGATGGTGGGTTCAAGGGAACGTGGTCTCCTCAGCCAAACGAAGTGTATGCAGGCGAATTCGTCATCCAGTGCAAGTTCACATCGCGCCGTGATCACAATCTCACTCTATCTGATGTGACTGGTGAGATTGTCAAGGTGCGCAGACTCGTCGCCAAAGGAAAGTGTGATGTCTATGTCCTGATGACAAACGCAAGCTGGACAGGGGATAGCAACCTCAAAATACGGTTGGCGTTTGAGGATGCTGGGGCCAAGCACGTGCTTTTGCTGGGCTCTACCTGGATCTGCGAGAAGATCCAGCTGAACAGTGATCTGCGCATGAATGTGCCCCGACTCTATGGTCTTGGCGACCTTAGCCAGATCTTGGATGAGAGACGGTACAAGCAGACGAAGGCGTTGCTGACGGAGCTTCCCGACCTTTCAAAGCTCGTGGTGACGGGCACCTATCGCAAAGCGCTTCAAGCCCTTCAGCAGCATGGCTTTGTTCTGTTGGTTGGAGAGCCCGCAGCAGGTAAGACAACGATTGCCTCACTCATGGCCATGTGTGCGATGGACAAATGGGAAAGCCTAGTATTGAAGCTGGAGAGGCCTGAGCAGATAAGAGATCACTGGAATACTGAAGAAGCATCGCAGCTGGTATGGGTTGATGACGCCTTCGGGGCCATGCAGTACGAGGCAGACTTGGTGATGGAGTGGAACCGGATTCTTCCGGCTCTCACGACCATGATCCGAGGTGGGCATCGGATAGTTCTGACCAGCCGTGACTACATTTACAACAGCGCACGACGTGACCTCAAGAAAACAGCATTTCCTCTGATGGAAGAGAGCCAGGTTGTCATCGACGTGAAAGAGCTGACCTCCCAGGAAAGGTCAGAAATCCTCTACAACCATGTGAAGCTTGGAAACCAACCACAGCGGGTTCGGACGGTCTTGAAGGAGTTTCTTCCTGCAGTGGCAGCTCACAGTCGGTTCGCTCCCGAGACTGCTCGGCGCTTGGGGAGCATTGAATTCACAAAAGCGCTAAAAATTGACCAGAAAAATATCGACGAATTTGTCGCGAAGCAGGAGCGATGGCTCGTCGAGACGATGCAGGGAATGGATGACGAGAGCCAGGCCGCACTTGCTCTTCTCTACATGAAGCATGGAGCAATCGAAAGCCCGGTGAGTCTGTCTAGCGGCGAGATGCAGACAATTGAGAGGTTGGGCGGTAGCCAGGCCGGGTGTATCCGAGCTCTTGAGAGCCTCCGGGGAAGTTTTCTTCAGATGGCAGATACAGCTGATGGACGTTTCTGGCGATATAAGCATCCTACGATTGGGGATGCGTTTGCGTTGATACTCGCCCAGAGTCCTGAACATCTGCAGATCTTTGTGGATGGAACACCGATTGAGCGGTTGATGGAACTGGTGACATGCGGCAACGTAGGGGTTCAAAACGCTACAATTTTGCCTTCAAGTATGTTCGCAGAAATCGCGAACCGGTGCTGTGAATACGTTGCATGCGAGGGCGACATGGAGCGCACCAGGCGGGGAAGGCTGTATTCTTTTCTGCAGCGCAGGACAAATGACGTGTTCTTGGATATCTACTCGAAAACTGATGAAAAGCTGCACTCCAGCTTGGTTCGTGACTTCGCGATAAACCTGTTCACGAGGTCGTCTGATCTAGCGCTCCGCCTGCTACGGCAAGGGCTTTTACCTGAGTCAGCACGAGAAGCGATTTCCACCAAGATTCGGGACTTTGTCTTTGATCATGATGAACTCGGGCACATCTACGATAACGAGATGCATGAGTTTTTCACTAGCCACGAGCGTGAAGAATTCTACAGCGATATACAGAAATATGTGCTGCCTGACCTGGACAGGGTTCGCAAATCCCTGCAGGAATCGTATTGCTACGAAAACGATCCTGATAACCACTTTTGTGATTTTATTGATGAGCTAGAGGGTATTTACGCGGCCTTTCCGGAATGGCCCGGTATCGAGGATGTGCTCGATACCCAACGGCGTCGAGTTGACGATTGGGTGAGTGAGGTCTCGCAAGAGCGGTATGAGGAGCCAGCAGTCGGACGGAGCGATTTGATTCGGCCATCTGCAACGGGTGGAGGACGTGACATCTTTGACGATGTAGATCTCTAAACTAGGTAAAAAGGTAAGGGCTACGGAGGAGAGGATGAAGCTATTCCTGGACTGTGAGTTCACTCAGCTCAACCGAGACACGAAGGTGATTTCCTTGGCCCTAGTCTCTGAAGCCGGCCATGAATACTACGTCGAGCTCACAGACACGTACGTGACTCAGGACTGTAGCGACTTTGTAATTCAAAACGTCCTGCCACAGCTTGACCTGTCACTGCATGGGCAAACTCTGTCCGAAGCTCAAGCATCACTGCTTGCTTTTCTGACCGACCTTGAAGGCCCGCTCGAGATTTGCTCGGACGCTCCGGATTGGGACTGGGATTTCTTTTGCCAGTTGGCGTACGTAAATCACCGTTGGCCAGCTCACGTCACCAATCGCTCAACCAACCTGACCCTGCTATTCAGGCATCTAGAAGCGGATGATATCGCCAGCCTGACGCTGCCAGAACTTCCACATCACGCGCTGCTGGATGCTCGCCTCTTATCCAACCGTTATCGCCGACTCACTGCCGGTTCAAATCGAGGCACTGAAAATGGCTGATGATCTTCGTGCGCGTGAGTCTGTCAGGCGCAAAGCGCTGTGGACGCTGTCGCACCTGATGCCAGGCGATCCGAAGGCCGCCGCGATTTTGGATGTTCTAGACGGCATCGAAGGCCAGGAGCGCGTCGACCTGAACCATAGTCATCCAGGCCTTGTTATCGATGCTGCTCGTAAAGCAGTTCAGATTGAGCGTCATAGCTCAGGCATCAACATTGTGAACGAGGCTAGTATTCCGCAGCCTTGGCGTGAGCGCTTTCTGCAAGCGAGCATCGGATCGACGCGCTTGGTCGATGGCCCATACGCCCATGACTGGGACAAATTTCTGGCTCAGTGGCAGGTTGAAATGCGGCACCTGGATGCTCACAGGTATGCAAGGTGAGCGCTTCAGCGTTTAGCATCAGACGAACCTTCGATTGTCCACATTTGACGGCACTGACTATACTGCCACCACTGGATATCCGAGGTGCTCCATGTCCCGTCTTGCTGAATTCCGTGCGCTTGAACAGCAGCTTGCTGCCCAATTGGCCGAGCTTGAAACACTAAAAAACGATGATGGCCTGAAGCGCGAGATGGAGTTCGAAACGAAGCTCCGTGATCTGCTAGGTGAGTATGGTTACAGCTTGCGCAACATCATCGCCATCCTGGATCCTCAGCCCAATAACCACCGCGCCCCAGTTGCTGCTGAGACTAAGAGCACCCGCAAGGCTCGCGCAGTTAAGGTCTACAAGAATCCTCATTCGGGTGAAGTGGTTGAGACCAAGGGTGGGAACCACAAAGTCTTGAAGGAATGGAAAGCCGAACATGGCTCCGATACGGTCGAGAGCTGGCTGGCCCAGTAAAGCTTTTGAATACAAATCGAGCTCTCTAGGAATCCTCCGGACAAGTCTACTTTTCGTTCGGAGAGCCCGCTGGAACCCTTAGTTTTACAGGGGGCTGGACAGTTCAAAACGACTTGTTCGGAATTTCTTAAAGTCCGTTTTGTTGGATGCTAAATGCATTACTGATTGGGCTCGAGGTGTTCCGTGGATCAGTGGCGATTCAAGGTACGTCATCATGTCTACTCGAAGTAATCCGACTGCTCATCGGATCACTCGCCCAACGATACGGTCATGAGCCATCAATCCAGCTTGAACCCCATCTGCCCATCGGATGAAGGGTCTAAGTTCTTCCCTGTGCTGCCCTCGAATTTTCCGACATCCAACGACTGGAACCGAACAGGGTTTTTCAGCTTTTGAACGTGTCTTTCATCGACTGATTGCTTGAGCCATTCAGTCAGCTGTTTCTTTGAAATACCCCATTGCTCGCTTAGCTCCTCAGCGGTTGCTGGACTATCCCGGAATGCCATCTTCCTTAGAAAAAATTGATAAAAACTCAGGTCGCCAATAGCTATAGCGTGAGTCGAAGCAGAATTAACATTCTGACTACTCCTACCATTATCTTGGGAGAGTTCGTGTGTCGCCTCCTCTCGAGGAGGATCCGATCTGACGGATTCTTCTTCAGAGATAGACGCATCTTGGTCAGTTGGTGCTAGCTCCGGCACCATCTCTGGGTCAGCCCCTAGCTTAGCTTGGGCACTCAGCGTGTGCACATCCACATGCTCCGCTGCTGATTCCAGCCATTGCGCACCTTGTACTACCAACGCGTAATTTCCGGATTCCGGTTTCGTATCTCGCTTAACCCACAGGGGCACCCAAGCTTTTTTCAAGTTTTCGATGGCACCGTTCCAGGTTCCGCCTTTGGTTTCGGAGCGAACGACCACTGCAGCTTGACTCAGGCAGTAAATGTATTTGTTCCTAGCCATCGCATTGCCGGCGTTGAATCCGGCCTCGGGAAAAAATGGTGAAACCAGTACCAGGTTGTTGTTCATCAACCCATTCCGCCATTTGCTGGCTAGCGCTGCAGACAAAAGGCTATCAGCCATAATACCGATTACAGTTCCTTCTTCGTTCAATCCGCCCTGCATCGCAGCTTCATCGACGCCCCGAGCGCCACCCGAGACTACGGTCATGCCGGCCATCGCGATGCGCTTACCTAAAGATGTGGCGTATGCAAGGTCGGCATTATCCGCCTTACGTGCACCGACAACACCAATTCCACGTTGATTCAGCAGTCGCGGATTTCCACAGCCGAAGAGTATCGGTGGCGCGCTGTTACGTAGGTGATGCTTGAGCGCCTTAGGATAGTCAGCATCTGATCGAGTCAGCACCCACAATCCAGCCCGGCTCCACTTCTCCAAAGCCAAGGCCAGCGCATGGCCTCGCTCGAGCAACTGCTCAATACGCAGCAAGGGTATTTTTTCATCATGCCAGCCCTCAAGGACAGCATGTGGCTCAGCAGTCACTAAGTCCGCAGGCGTCTTCCCTTGCGCGTTTAACCATTGGGCAAATCGTCCCCATTCCGTCGGAGATAGCGGTTTGGCATTACCTACAGATTTTGAAAAATAAGACGTTAGTAGGAGGATCGACTGAGTATTGGTATTTATCATGCGTTGCTTGCCGTAGATGAGATTGCCAGCGGGTAGACGTGTTCGCTGCCCGCTTGTTTGAGCAGTGCGGCAATGACAGTCATTGTCCAGCCTGAATCGATCATGTCATCAACCAGCAGCACCGGGCCAGGAGGAATATGTGCATTGACGGCGAACACACCATCTAGATTCCGACACTGGTGGAAGCGATTGTTTTGCCACTTTTGTGGCTCGTTTTGCCTTACCTTGATCACACAATTGACGAAGGGAACCCCTAATGCATTCGCCAAGCGCTGAGCAAAGTTAGGTACTAACGTTGGATGTCCTAGAGAAGGCACGCAGCACAACCACGTAGGTTTAGGATTCGGTTGCCAGCGCGATTGAATCATTTCTGCCATGGCTGAAACCAGAGCATCGTCAAAATGGCCAAGCTCCTTGCCGTTGGCAGCTAATTCTCCCCAGCCTCCATCACGCCATTGTGAAAGGACTCTACCTTCAGCCGCCTGTATGTTGAGAGGGAGGTTGGTCGGGAAGCCGTAATGCTCAAAGCCTCCCTTGGCGATTTGCTTCTTGGGCTTGATTGGAAGCTCGGCATGGCGAATAAAGGTAGCGGCTTGATGCACCAATCTACCGTCTACTTTACTTGATACCAACTCCCTCTCTAGGCAGCGCACGCATTTCCCGCAAGCATCATTTTCCGCGTCATCCAATGCATGTCGTAGGAACGCCATAAGGCACCTTGGTTCATTTAAGTATGCCAGAACCTGCTGCCATTCATGCTCGCGTAGCTCCGTAAGCCTGTTAACACGATTCTGATCCAGCTCGTAATGGATTGGGGTGCGTAGCCATTTGCTTTGGTGCTTGATGAGTGGCGCTGGGCTTTCCACGCTCAGGAGCTTGAGAATTTTCTCAATCTGCCCATGGGAGAGGTTGCTGTGCTCTTCTAGCTCACGAATCGTCAGCCCATTGGATTTCGCTAGGACACTGAGCAAATGATTGACCTGACCTGCGGGCGGAAAAGCAGCGCGTCTAAAAAACGCATGAATTTTCTCGTCCTCCTCCCCAGACATGAGCAAGCCGAGTGAGTAATCGATTGCCCGTCCTGCTCGACCGACCTGCTGGTAGTAGGCAACAATCGAGCTAGGTGCCTGATAGTGAATTACGAAGCCGAGGTCGGGCTTGTCATAGCCCATACCTAACGCGGTGGTCGCCACAAGCACTTTGAGCTTGTTTGCCAGCAGTTCATCTTCTAGGTGCTGGCGATATTGATCGCTATTGCCAAAGTCGGGGTGGGCCACATCACTATGGTAGGAAGCAGCGTCGATTCCGTTAGCTCGAAGCCAGCGGGCGACCTGCTCACTATCGCGCTGGGTGAGCGCATAAACGATGCCCGTTCCAGCTAAGGTTGGGATGGTTTGCGCTAACCATGCCAGACGGCTAGCTTGATCAGGCATGATCAAATTTTGTAACGCCAAACTTTCGCGAGTCAGGGCGCCACGGATAATGTTTATATTTCCAAACTGAGCCTGAATATCGTCCACCACCCGTGTGTTTGCAGTCGCAGTTGTTCCCAAAACGGGCGTATTAGCGGGGAGAAAGCGCAGAATGTTGACAATACGCCGGTAGTCGGGCCGGAAATCATGCCCCCAATCGGAAATGCAGTGCGCCTCATCGATGACCATCAAGCCAATGCGATCTGCTATGGGCTGCAGAAAGCTTTCCATGAAGCCGTCATTCGCTAGCCGCTCTGGCGAGATTAGTAGGCAATCTACTCGGTTGGCTTGCACATCCCGGCGGGCATTTTCCCACTCGTGAGTATTGGTAGAGTTGATGGTAACGGCGTTGATCCCGAGCCGCCGAGCCGCGTCGATCTGGTTGCGCATCAGGGCTAGTAGTGGCGATATGATTATAGTTGGGCCTTGCCCTCGATCACGCAGAATTCGCGTGCTGATAAAGTAAACAGAGCTCTTACCCCAACCAGTGCGTTGAACGACCAACAGTTTCTTGCGATGGTTGACCAGAGCATCAATCGCCTCCCATTGCCCATCCCTAAACGCAGCGGCTCCGTTGTTGATGGCGACTTTCAGTAATTTCTCTGCATCGTTCCGTTGCATAGCTTAAGTCCTTTTGATCAACCCTTCACAAGAATCGGGTCAAGATTTCCTACGGGAGAGGGTTAGCCCTCGAAGAGGTTTGGATGACGTCTGCAGCGCAGTTTACGAAACTCCGGCATTAGGAACACCCTATGGCTTTGCCTCTTGGCGCCACTGATTGGAAATGCGGCGCAGCATTAGATATGTTGAATGATACCGGCCTGATGCGTGCAGATGACTTCGACACGGAGGCATAGCACCCTAAAAATTTCAGTCTCCGAGGTTGCGCTAGCTACATGACCGATCTAAATGTAAGCGGAGCGCGCCGGTGCAGCAACAGAAGCAAGGATGGAAGCCCGCAGGGCAGAGACGCGAAAGCGGCTTTGTTCACGACAGCCGTCCCGTAGGGTGCTCCCAGCCAGTTGTGTCGCTTTTGCTCTCGATTCGGCTAACGTACGACTTGGAAAACGGAGGACATATGAGTCGCGATACCAAAGACACTGTCTACTGCAACATCCAGATGCCAATGGCCCAGGGGCAAGAATTCCTGCGGCTCATCTCCGAGCTGAGAGCTTCAGGTTCCCATCCAGCACTTGAGCCGGTATTCGACGAGATCCAGAGCGAACTGGAGAGCTCGATTGAGTTCGTTGAGGAAATGCTTCAGGGCTCTGGCGGGATAGGTCGCCGCTTACCATGACTCGTCGAGTCACCCTCGGGTGTGCAGCGCCGTACCCCTGTCTGACCATAATCAAGTCAAAGCTAACACCGATTGCATGGCATCGATATTCGCGATCAGCGCTATGCGCAGGCAGTGAGCGGCTCACCGTGGGCAACTCACTGCACTGCAGGTGCTTTATGCCCCATCCGGATTGCCATGTTTCTTTGAGAGGATGACAGCGCTGGCCAGATCATTTGCACGCGCTGTAGCTCCATCGCCTGAAGATCTTGCTGGTATTTGAGGCGCTTCAGATTGACCTTGAAGAAAGAAGGGCTGTGATCGATTTGATTGGCCTTGAGCCTCCAGAAGACCACGAACGCAAACTTCGGTGACAGGTTTTTATTGAGCTGGTAGTAGGCCAGTGCCTTAGAGAGAATTGGATTTTGTTCCGATATCGCCAAGCGCTGTAGCGCCTTCACGCATGACTCCCCCCGCATTTTTTCGGTGAGTCGCTCCAGCTTTTTCTTGGTGTCGGATGCAGAGAGACGCTGACCCGCTTCAAATACCGATACGCCGAATCTAAGTATGCATTGCGAGCCGACCCAAAGCGTCTGCGTCGTAAGAGCATTCCGGATCTCAAATTGGTACCGGAGCGACTCCTGATCACATAGCTCGCACGTCTCAGTAGGATGCTCATGATCGCGGATGACCTCAGTGAAAGACCATTCCTCAAAGGCTTTTGGCAAGGTATCGCCTACAGAAAGCGGAATGATGTTGTCCCAGACACGCTTTGGATAATCGTTCATGGCCATAGCAGCTCCGATCCCTGGCAGGTTCCTACCGCAGCATAACTGGTCAGACTTATTTTGCGATAGCGAGTCGCTGACGCAGGAAGGATCAAATAGGTGGTCATCAAGACAAGCCAGCGGCGTGTCAGAGGCTTGCATCCCAACCATCCATGGCAGACGGGAGAGAGCTAAACCAATCCAGCGGCTTCCCGCTATCCGACATGACCAAGCGCTCGGCAACCAGAATCATCCATGCGACGATTGGATGCTGCCCGCAAAGCAGTTCTGATTGAGCGCCACAGCTCCGGTATCAGCATTGTGCGCAAGGCAGGTATTCCCCAGCCATGGCGTGAGCGCTTTCTGCAAGCGAGCACCGGCTCGACGCGTCTGTTTCGATGGCCCGTACGCCTATAACTGGGACAAATTTCTGACTCAATGGCAGGCTGAAATGCGGCGTTTAAATGCACATAGGGCTGCTAGACGACCGAGACATGATGAGCCGTAGCATTAGCCAGCTTCAGGAGATAAAGGCCTAAATCCTGAAATCCAGCCTCACGCAGTACCTCAGATACCTTCCCAGCGCGCTTCTCCGCTTTAGGCAGGAAAATCGCCGCCTGGTCAGTGTATGGACGTGGGAGATCCTTCCAGTAATAGGTTGCCTCAAATCTCTGCATGGCTCTGTGAAAGTCCATTTGCTGTTTGCAGTGCCACGACAATACAAACATGTCGAAATCGCGTCTTAGGCTCGCCAAGGCGACCTGATTAATTCCGTAAACCTTATACCGACCTGTGAGGGGGACGTTGACCCCGATCCGTTTCGCGATGTACTTAGCCGCAGCGAAGTGGTGGGAGCCTCCGCTGTTGATCAAGAACACTCGTCCGTCCCATTCCCAAGTGGAGAAGTAATCGTGATCTTCTCTAGAGATGATCCGGATCTCGTCCCATCGGAGATTCTCTTCAAGCTTTTCTTGGGTAACAGGTGTGATCATCGGCTGGGAGTTGCGCTCAACCATCGCGTCCATGCTTTTGAACTTGCGCAGCTCTGACTTCGATGCGGAAAAGCCGTCGACCTGCTGAATGTCACAGTTCCAGCGATGGATCTCCCTAACCGTACCCAAGCTGAGAAGATCCTCTCGGATTAAGCTGGTGGAGCCGTAGTTTTGATAGGAGCCAGGGGAACGTGTCCATCCATTGAGCCTCCGGCGGTACATCCGACTGGTCTCATACCCCAAGTCGCCAAAGTCGTTCCAACGCACTACTTCGCTTGCGCTGATACCCTTCTCATGTTCGACCAAATGCCTGTTCAGGCCGACGTCTGCACGAAGCAAGTTTATGAGGGTCGCCGGCTGGCCGAAGTCCTCCAGTAGAGAGTCGCGTAGAAATTTGATCGCTTTCTTAAGCATTGGCGCTTCCTATATGTCTACCCCGGCGCGATGCACGAAATGCCTCAGTACAGGATGCAGCACTGCGATATGGAAGGCTAACCGAAACATAGCTGCAAATTCCGGATAAGCTGATACGACCTAGAGCACGAAGGGCGTGTCTAGGGGATATGATCAAATCTCTGTGTAAACAGGCGGGGAAGGCAGACCATTTCTCGGAAAGCCGCCTAGCTGCTCCTGTCGTGGTATGGCCTTAGGCCGTGGACGTTTTATACCTGACTCGCAGGCCTTTATCTTCACCGTAAGGTGGATGATCCCTAGCGAAAGCTATTTTTTAACCAAACCTTTATAGAGCTCTCGGGCGGAAACAATCTGGTCTCGAATCTCCTCTGGGTCAATTCGCATACCGCCTCGTGGTGTCACCTGCAGTGTCTTCAAGCCGTTCGCAGCTTTGATGAAATCTCGCTCTTCTGCTTGAACCCATTCAGGGCGTTTGTCCTTCCAAAATGACCATGCCATTTCGCCTAGCCTCACTCCACGATGGATGGAAGCTAGTATGTGGTAGCCGCAGGGAATGTCCAAGCTAGGTGATGCCTTCGGTCATTATGCAAGCGGAGCGCGCAGACCAGGAGGGTCGAAAGGCATGAGTATGGAAGCCCGAAGGGCCAAGACCTGTCGAAGACAGGGCTTGGTTAACGACAGTCGTCCCCGCAGGGGCATGCCACGACAACTGTGGCGTCAATGACTACCTAAAGGTGCGCTGATCGAATGACCTAGGCACAACGCCCTGTGCGCAAAGATCATACGTTTTGCGTAATGCTGCCTCGTCACCCGAACAAACCCTCGAATGGGCAAAGATCGTCGAGAGGAACCGCTTCCGTTCAACGTTCCGAAGCTCAGACCAGACCCTCGGCTGACCTTGTGCATCTGGCACCGCAAGACGATCAAGGAAATACTCTTCAAGGCTGTGGAGCCGTTGCTGGCCATCGACCAGAATCTCGCTGTTCTCCGCCAATGCCCTGCCAGTGCTCGCCGGCTCCGACCAGTCGTTTGTAAGGTAGCTTCCCAGGTCTCTCCCTGACCACACAGCGGTAATGAAACGAGCCTGCTGGCCAGCGTTCCACTTCACGCCGCGCGCCCACTTGGGCATTGGCATGCCCATGACAAACCGCTCAGCCCACGGAAATCTGTCGCGAGCGGAGGAGGGGTCTACCAGGTACTTTTCCCAGTGACCTACCAGAACATCAATTGGGTAATGACTGACGGTTGTAGCCAGAACCCGCTGCGGCATCTGGATGCGTAATTCAGACGGTTCGTCGTCGGCATAGCGTTGAAAAATAGAAGTCATGGTACTCACTGGTGGCTACAAATAGGTAGAGGTGCTGGAGCCAACACGGGCGCACCGCCATGCGTCGACAGTCTCGATGATCAACACATCTCGTTCGATGGAAATGTCGATCTGGTCGCTGTCGACCAGCGCATGTGCGTAGCCCTCTACGTAGGCTGCTGCGTTATCAAATGCAGAAAGGGTGTCGGACGATTTGATGACGCTGATCAGACTTTGCCAGGCACCGCGCTGGCGGTTGCCTAGGATCGTCTTGGGGAACGAAATGGCGGCACTCAAACGCTGTGCGTAGTCATCTGTTGGTGGGATCAAAGCGATTCGCTCGAAGGGATACATACCTATGACAAACGGTTGGTTTTGGAAAATCTTGAGCTGGTGCGGAAGATTTTGTCTGCAGTCCAGGTTGAAGGCTCATCGCAACCAGCAAGCCGAGCGCGCAGGCGTAAGGATGAAAGTCCGGCAGTGTTAGGACAACGGCGAGCATCGACGGGCCTGGTTCAATACAGTCGGCGTTACTAGCGCACTGGCTCGGGCACCATCCCGATCACACCTCGCTGAGTCGCCTACAATCCAAACTTCAGGTGCATCTGTTCTGACAGGCGTTCCTGACCTGGGATCAAGCCTCCCCAGTAGGGCTTGGTAGATACGAGGATCGGGTTTGGCAGCGTCGATCTCGAAGCTAAATGCTTGGGTATTCATGCTCGGGAAAAGCTGCTCCACCGCTGCGCCATAGGGCTTGGCAAGGTTGCTGCTGATACCGAGAGCAACGCTCCGCTCCCGGAGCATAGCGACCGCCTCGATGCCTCGGGATATGCCTCGATGGAGTTGAGTTCGGCCTGCAGAGCGCACTCCATCTCGACTCGCCAGGATTCTGAAAGCAGGATGCCGACGTGCTCGGCGAGCTTATGCAGCTCCAAGTTTAGCGTCATGATGACGTGTGCATCACCAGGGTGAGGGCGCCGGCCTTGCTTGATGCCTTCCCGCAGCAATTGGCGGTATGGGTTTGTTCTTCGACCTATCCGCACAACCATCCCGAACGCGTCAAAAATTGCCGTCTTGGTCACCGTCACTCCCACCCTGAACGTCTCGTCTCAATCGCTGAGTTTGGAGTCCAAGCTGCTACTCAGGTAATACTTCGTCATCGACTCCGTTGGCCAGTGGCCCATTCGTTTTGCCACGATTGGGAGCGGACTACTCACAGTGGCCATCTGCATAGCCGCGTTCAACTTTAAGGACATGCGAATCGTGAGTGGACTGACTTTGGCAGGATCAATGCCAGCTTTGTGTGCCCAAGCCTCGCATAGTTTTTTAAGCGCCGAAGGCGACATAGGAATTTCTGGGCTCCTTTTGGATTGGAACAGAAGGGCGTTTCCCGCCAGATTCGCGGTGATGATGAAGCGGCTGATGGGTGTCCAGTATTTGCGAGGCAATGTGACTCGCGCTTTTTTGGGGCCCCGAGACACAAAGAGGATGCGTTCATCATTTCCAGAAAAGTCGCTGGGCCTAGCGCTTAAGTATTCCCCTTTTCGAAGGCCGGCCATCATGCAGCTCATCAGTGCCTGATCTCGCAGGCTCTCCGTGGTCTCAACGGCCCGACTGAGAGACTCAAGTTCTTCCTCTGATAAGTGGGAGGAGAGCTTCCGTGCAGACTTCGCCATCTGAGTTCTCAAAGCGGACATATTCGACCCAGTGGACTGTTCACCATGACGTGGCGGTTGATGAATCTTTTTCGGGATCTTGAATGCTGAAAGAGCGTTAAGGTGCAGCGACTCGATCATCTGCGCCAGTGCCGCCTGGTCTGAGGCAAACCACTCGCTGGGTGTCATCGCCGCTTTGATTGCGAGCATCAGTGCCTGCCTCACCGCAGATTGGCTTGGAAAGGTACCTGCTGGCATCTGCTCACTCGTGGAAACTGCTAGATCCTTGTAGTCCTTATAACCAAGACCCTGGGCAAGGAGCTCCAGGGCTGATGTGTGGGTGAGTGGGCTTGGGCCACACCACTGCTTCTGCAGATTCTTGGCGAGCTTCTTCAGGCTACTGTTGCGGATGAGGTCTTTTGGATGTACTGGAACGCGCATTGGCAGTTCTCCAATAACGTCGAGGCGTCGGCTGCCCGCTGACTATTGTCGAAATGCGTGCGTGAAGAAGGGTGTAGCAAACCTGTGGCACTGAGGCCTTCGCGAGCCGACCGCCCGATCCAGATACATCGGTCGACGAAAGCTATCACGTCGATCTTTGAGCTGTCCAGTGAGGGGTATAAGTAGCCACTCTGGCGTTCATTACTAGAAAAGAGCACTTCCATGTGTATACCTTGAAAGGGTCGCTATCGGCCTCGACGAGGTTGCTACTCGAAGACATAGGTGTGAACGTGGACGAGCTTATTGAAGAGCTTGGGAAGTACGACCCTGACCTACCAGTGCTGATTCCCAGGTCGGATTGCTCCGCATTTGAAGGTGCTGTTGCGTGTTATCCAGATGTCGTGCATGAAGGCCTATGATGGGCTACGAGCCGCTGAGCTGGTTTCCAGGTGAGTCCGATGATCTTGGTGTAGAAAGGCATCAAGTCGCCGTCATCGACACCAGTCTGCCTATCACAACGTGAGTGAAAATCCCCTAAAGGCGAAAGGATCTCAAAAAGTCTTATACAAGGAGTAATTGTGAAGCTGGAAATATTAATCTACGACGCGTTAGTCTCACTTAGCAAGGCGCATACTCGTGAGGAAGCATTTTCGCCGAATTTTGATACGGCAAAAAGTGGCAGGCAAATGAGCGTTAGTGGCGCTACCGAGAATAAAATTAAGCTTGTATCGTCAGCTCTTCTAAAACTGAACTGGCCGGGCTCTATTAAACTTGATTTGAAAGAGCATCATAATTTAGTCAAGAAGGCAGTCGTTGAAAGGTATGACAACTTTTTGAATTTCGGTACATTGCCGTGTACAATCAGATACCTGCTGCCTGCTTACTTGAAAGGGGAGATAAAGCAGCTGGTAGCAGAGTTTTCATCTACTCTGCCCAGAGACTTTACATGTCATTTGCCCGCTGCGCTTACTGGGCTGGAGGGTCATGGGCCTTTTGTTATTGGCCCTGTTACGATTTCCAAAAGTTCAGACTGGATCGATTCTATTGATTTTCCGCCCTCTGCGCTCGATTACATGGGAGTGGATAATTCTGATTGGCGTGAGAATCTAAAAGCGGCTTTAGTGGATAAAGACTTGCAGCTAAAGCCTTTGAGTGCTTCGCTTTATGAGGTGGTGACTAAGTCAAAATGCATGATTAGTGTGACTACTGCAGGTTATGGCAAAGCGCTCTCTCGTAAGCTCTCTACGATTCTGGCACGAACTGCGCTTGATTCGGCATCACTGATTAGTGGTAATCCCAAGTATTTTAGGAGCTTCACTCTTTATACGGAAAGAAGGCCTCCTATTTTGACGCATAGCATAGTAGAGACAAATGGATTTCTTTGGAATACGGGGCTCGCATTGTCGGATGAAGTAAATCCATTCCTGCTTCGACCCCAGGATTTGGATCAAAGTCACATTAAATTTTTCGAGGCTGTATCCAAAATTTTGACAGGCCTTATCGGTAATAGCGATGGATGCCCGGGCCTTTGTCAGAGATGGTCAACCGCACTTGATTGGCATGGTGAGGCATGTCGAGAGGTAAGTGATCAGATAGCGATTGCAAAGTTTGGAACATGCCTGGATGTGTTGAGCAGTGGAGGTGGCAAGACACGCGCTATATCAAAAATGGTTTCAAATCTCACGAAAATCCCTGAAGATAAGATTGTTGCTAATTATGATGGGGATTTGACTCTCTATGAGACTATAACCAAGATATATGAGTATGGGCGGTCTGAGATTCTACATGGGAATAAAGTTGATAGAATGACTTCTTTTGAGGCGCTAAGGGGGATTTCGGAGTTTTTTTCAAAAATTGCGCTTATTAAGTCGGCTCTAGCATTTTTAACCTATTCAGGGTCTGACTCAGCGAAGGCGTTTAGCGATATGTGATTCTTCTCTAGGTTGCTCCTAGTGCTTTGCATTCGGATTGATATTTAGGCTTACACGGTAGTTATCTGGGCCGTTCACCGGGGCACGGCATACCAGCCGTGTGGCCTTCTTGGTTGGCCAGCTAGAGCGAGCCATTTTGTAATGTCATGCCAGTTTTTCAGTTATTCAACAGCTGTTCCAAATACTCGAGCGAGTGGGTTACCAGTAGGTGTGCCAGCATACTGCACCTTCATACCTTCCAATTTTGCCGAGCGGCGCCCCCAGATAGAAGGCTTAATCCATGGAGAGCATTCACTAACTGCTAGGTGTCGGCGATCTCGTCAGCGATGTTCAACCAGGCGGAGCTGATCTGTTTCGCTCGGGCTCCTGCGGCGTCTCTAGGAAACCAGGCTCAACACACGCCCCAAATGCATAACTTGTAGTGTCATCTGCGGGTACTTCTCTATGCCTAGGGCCAATCAGATGGTTGAGCTCGTGCCGGCGAGCAATGATTTAATCCAGGATTTACTAAGGATTCATCGAAAGCCCACCTCGGTCAGTCACATAGTAGTTGTCCATTTTGTTGACGGCATCGATGAATGAACACTCTTGCTTCTTCTCCCAGCCACTCCGTTTACCTGGCCACAAAAAATTGAAGATCTTGTCCAGGGAGCTCATTTTTCCGCAGCATTTCTGTTCTTTTCCTTCTTCGTAGCGATGTTCGTCACGTTGCTCAACGCAGAAAGATCTTTCTCCAACTCATCAATCTGAGAAATAAGCATCAATTCCCTGGCCAAGCTCTCGTGATAAAGATCTTTGAACAGCTTTTGAGCGCCCCTGTTAGGTTTTGCGCTATCTTCTTGTTGCTGCTTGGCCCTAGCGGCCTTGATCTTCGGAATTAGCTGATCAAAGCAGCTCCGTGTTTTTTTGATTGAGCCTTTGTTGCGACCAGCCTCTACGGCGACAGAGTCGTTGGTGATTTTCGTCCCCGGTGAAACCTTAATAGGCACATTGTCGATCAACCGTTGAAGAGCTGCTTCGTAATGCTTAATGATGTCGGAAATCATGCCGCAACCTTTGAGATTTTATTTTTGAAGAACAGGAGCATGTTGAGTTTTGTTTGCTCGGTGTTGTGGGCAAATGTGCCCTCAGCGGTGCTCTCGATGATTTTTGCTTGAATAAGAATGGTTTGGTCGAGCTTTTTTTCTTTAATGCAGGCGCTATTACAATCTACACAGGTAACGTAGTTGTGGTGCGCTCGCTCTTTGCACTCCCCGATCTTAAAGCAGCCCCCCAGGATCGTCTCTTTATATGAAAGGAGTCCTTTTTTAACCTTGGTTAGGGTTTCTTGGAAGTTTGTAACGATGTTAGTGGTATATTCTTTTTTGACGTTGCGTTCATACCAGGTGCCAGCAGCACCGTATAATCTAGATTTTTCCATTATAACGTCTTTAAGGAAAAGGCTAGCTTCGGCATTAACCGTCTGGGCTTGGAAGAATTCGGCCAAGTCAGGATTTTGCTCGGAGAAAAGGAACTTGGCAGTAGTGAAGCCTTTTGTGTAATAGATGGACATCTGCAGGAGGGTGTGATGAAGCATCCGCTTCAACGAAGGCAGCGATACCAAGCCGCTCTGTGCTGCATATACGGCCATTGATCGCCTGAACTGATGGGTCGTCAGGTTCCAGTTCTGTCCTACTTGGAAATCTGGGTTGGCAGCCCAATTTCTGAGTGGGTCGAGCATTACGAGTTCCTCGTAATCACTATCTGTAATTATTACCTCGGGGAAGGTCTCCTCCATACGGTTGGGGTTTAGAGCTCCTTGATATAGCTCAGTGTCTTTTTGTTTTTTTTCATATTCATTGGCTACCGGGAGATATGATACTGAAAGGAATAGCCGGTTTTCGGTGTTAATGCAAGCTGGCATGTATGTTTTTATAAGTCGAGTTATGCTTAGGGCGCATTGATAAGGGAGTAGAATTGACTTAGACGTAATCCATTTGGCAGGACGCGGCTCTTTTGTTAGCTTGATTGTCAGCCCCGACACGGTATAAGTATTAGGCCCGATTTTTTTTATGCACCCCTCTTTTAATAAGTAGGCTTCGCGCTCTCGCATTGCGGTGAATACATGAATCAGCATCTTGGCGGCATAGTTACACCTGCTGATGAAATTGCTTACATTTGAAAGCTGCCTCATTTCATACTTGTCACGAATTTCAGATAGGCCACATTCTTCCATTGCTACCTTAAATTGAACGTTAGGTTTGTTCGGGTCTCCAGACTTTCGTTTGAACCGACCGTAGAACCGGTTTAATCCTACGCGGCGGTTCAGTTCAGCGAGGTTCGACTCGTTGGCTTGATACTCTTGAAGCAAAGAGGTGTAGTGGGAGATTTTCTCGAACAAAATACGCCCAGGAATAACGGGGAATTGCTCGGACTCGTCCTCTGAATCGCGAATTGCACGGTCGAGTATTTTGGTTACAGTTGTAGATACGGAGAATATATCTTCGGAAATCACCTTGTTGATGATCATCTGAAGAGTTCTAAGAGTAGTGTAGGATTTTACTTTGGAAAGAAATGACTCGAAGTGGATAGGATGTTCTAGCAGTTCAGATAGCGTGATGCCTTTTTTCGTGGCGTGATTGCAGAGCATGCGAAGATCAGTTAAGAATGAGCGTACCGTATCGATACTAGGATAGGAACCGGTTCTGGAGGAGGGTCGATTGATCCAAACTGCTACAATCTTTCGCGCATGCTCCAGATTTTTAATCTCAAGTTCGGTAGTTTGCCTGAACTTGCGGTAGCTGATGTAAGCCTTTCGGTTCTGGTGGCTTCTTAGTGTCGGCGTCTGCCATTCGATATCCCCGACAATGCTCAGAATATTTCCATGTATGTCCCTGCTAATCACGGTTGCTGGTGTGATCAGGCAAGCGGGGATACCCATGTATGCATCGAGGTCGTGCTGGAGTGGTACGGTGGAAGAGAGTTTCATTGAATGGCTCCGAAATGGACTAATTGATTAAGTAAAGCTGCCCAGTATTCAGAGAGATCTTCATGGTCGAATACTGAGGCCTGGATGGTCGAGACTCTGTCGTCCAGCTCTGGAGATATGTTGCTAATGCTTGTCAAGATTGATTCAATTCGTGCAGCAGTGGGGCCATTTAATTTGTTGAATTCTTCAACCGTAGTGGATTGCTGGCGGATCTCGTTCAAAAAATATTTTAGGCTCAAAAGCTTCTTAAGATCATTGTCCGTAGCGTGCACAACGAAGTTATTGCAAAAAAGACATGTTATAAAGTTGTTGCAAGCAGGTTGGCTAATCTCCGAATCGATCTCCGCCACAGGTATGGAATGGCCGGGTTTAACGCAGTGGCCAGAAGGGATGCTTTGTTGACGCTTTCGAGTTGCAGCCTTGATGGCCTTCGATAGCAGATTGTAGAACGCGCTGATTTCTTTAGTGGCTACATCATCTTCAGCTGATGAGTATGCCTTGGCGATAGTGCCAATTCGGCTTTGTAGAAGTTGACTTGTCACAATAAGCCCGTATTCTTTGAGTAGATAGTTGGACTTGTAATGGCGCAGTTGACGGTAGCCGATTTTTGGAAACTCTTTGTCGATAAATAACCGCATCGCAGACACCAGCTTTGACAGGCAGCCCCTCTGTAAGGGTCTGACCCGATCTTCTGGCATCACTGGGACATGCAGGAAGAGGTATTTAGAAGGGTAGTTGCTGGTGATTAGTGCTCTCAGGTCAAGGTACTCTTCAAATTGCTTGATAAACTGCGTAGCGATGGTAAAGCTCTGACGCTTATTTCCTGCCCGCCATTTCACAGTCCTGAATCCTTGTTGGGCTGGCACAACATCGTATTTGCCAGTGTGCCACTCAAGGTCAGCTATTTGCTTTTCATTAATTGCGGTGTTGGCCTCGAATAAGAGAAGAAAGCAGTCGTGTGCCCATTTGGCGAGTCGGTGCCTATGTTGGGTCAAAACGGCAGGGTTTGTATTCTCTATCTCGAGCGATTCTAGACCTTTTCTGTAGCGCTTTTTACGAACCTTCGGTTGGTTTGGAATCAACGTGCCAGTGTTATAGTCCCAGATTTCATTTGTCCCCCAGAGCGGAGCGAAATTTCTGGGTTGGCAGAAATTTTCGTGAGGCACTATCCAATTCATTTTGCCAAACAATTTAATTTGAAATGGGTATCTCCGGAGGTTTGTTAGTGAATTTGTGATTCCGCTAAAGATTTCAGAAGAAATCGCCAGGGCATGCGATAACTCATCCTCCTTGGGGACTTTTGTCTCATTCTTGGGAGGGGCGTTAGTGTTGACGTAAACTCTGGGAAGCGCCTGCTTGAAATGTCTCTCTGTGTCGGGAAAAAGTGACTTTATGATGCTGAATGCGTAGACCTGCTTCCCGGCTGCCGTTGTGTCTGCGCACTTTCCAGATGCCCACTGGTTGTAGACGATATTGGAATATGATGAGTAGCATTCGTAATAAATTTGATCACTCTTTAAGAGGTTTTGATAACCATTACTGTACGCCCATTCGAAATGTTGATTCAGTTGGCGAGATCTGGCCATTAATGTTATAGGTCTGATTTCTCCAGTTTTGACTTCGTCAATTATGGCTCTGGCCCATCCATCAAGCGCTTTAGCTTTATCAAGGCAAAAGTCGTTCGAGTCACAGCTATAAAGTGAACTTCCGCTGATCCGATGTCTCTGTGTAAAGCAGTGTGATCCCACATGGAAAATTTCTTCGTCAACTGCTAAGAAGGCAACGTTTTGAATCCCTGATACGTCGATGATTCTGTGAATTTCGATCATGGACGTATTAATAATGTCAATGAGCACGATGTTTGGGTTGCTGCGTAGTATTGAGCGGACTTTATGAGAAAACATAGCTTTCCGCCAAGGACTGAAGATGGAGTTCGAAGTCGCTCTGCGCCTGTATTGCGATATTTTTCATTTCGCGGTAGCGGAAGTAGCGTTGCGTTGTAGTAATGTCGCTATGCCCCATTCTTCCTTGTACGTGAGTTAACACAGCATAAATCCGGTCGGCATCACCGTTAGGAATCCCTTTCATTTTTTGGTCGATTTCATTCATGCAGAAGCACGCTCTTAGATTATGGAATCTAAATTTGAATGGTGTCTCTGTTTGGTTTATTAAAGGCTGTAATTTTTTTGAGGAAAATTGACGGACTGAATATCCTTCCTGGATTGGCCTGCCTTGACCCCTCTCAGTATCCTTCTTAGAGATGTAGTATGGGTTGCCATGTTGAGTTAGAAATACATACTGCTCGCCATCATTTTTAATTGAAGCCTTGGCTGCTCGTCTTTTATGTCTCTCCGAGTTTATGTAAGCGTAAAGAAGGGCGTTTAACCAAGCTGGAATATATATGACCATGGATTTTTCTAGTTTGTTATCAACCAGCGTCCCACGACCTACCTTTACTGCGGTTTCGTTGGTTTTTACGTTTTCGGGATCCATAATGTTGGAGCAGCGTATTGTGTAAGTTGTGCTGAGTCTTGATCCTGTAAATATAGAAAGAAGGAAGGTCAAAAACATTTCGGTATTACCGCTCACCACCAATGCTTGGATTAGTGCAGTTTGCTGCTCTTGGCTATACGGATAGAGCTTTCCTTCATCAACGACATACTCACCGGTTGACTCTTCGGTAGTTTTTTTGATTCTTAGATCAGTAGTAACTACTGGCTTGTTTCGATAGAATCCCCTCTTGTCCTGATAGGGGATTTTACGGACAACTTCTTGCCACAATGCTTCGGTGGGGTGGTAGTCGTACCGACCTTGCATCCAGCGATAAAAGTTAACGACTGCAGAAATTCGTCCGTTTGCAGTGCTGGCTGCAATTTCATTCAGGTTGACCTTAAGGCTTAACTCTGCCTTGTAATGGTATGTCGGGCGCGCGCCTATTCGTTTGGGCGTCGCAAGATAATCTACGCCGTCTTGTGCAAGCGTATTCATATAGTCGACAAGACCCTTGGCATAGCCTTTCAATGTTTGATCTGATGGCGCGTCAAAATCCGTCGCCCTTGCCAGTATGTAAAGCGTTCCATGTTTCCAGATGGAACCGTCGGGGTTAAGGATTACCGGGACGTTCCTGGCTTCTGCAGCTCCACCACTACCCTTGAACGGTGTGATGAAATACTTACCCACCAAGGTAGCTTTGAGCTCCGAGCCATCCTCATCGTCAGCGATGTTCGACTTTCTGAACAACGACACGAGCGGCAAAGTCACGTACCGGTATTTTCTAACTGGCAATTTTCTCGGGGTTTTATTGACGATTGACGGCATGCTCAATAGCGCGATCATGAAATATGTGGGGTGATTTAAGTTTTCATTGTCAGGCTCTGTCAAGAGGTATTTAGAGTATGCGGAAAGTACACTCTTAGTTGTGCGATTGTTTATACATAATAATTTATTGATAAATTGACAAGTTGGTTTGTTGTACGCGCCTGACTATTGCCTTTGTCGAGTTATCTGCCAGGCCTTGAACCCTGCGGGCCTCGTTAGCGAGGGCGGTATTCATACAAAAAAGTTTTTGTGCGGATGGATATTATTAAATGTTTGGATAAACACATTTCTGGATTTTTTTTTTCGTGCTTGAAATTAGTCGTACCGCTGACGAACGGTTGATGGCCTGCCTCATGTTGGACGTTACTGCCCTGATGCTTGGAGGGAGTTTGGAAGCCCTGATGGCAGGTTCAGGTTTCTGGTCACCTCACGCCTGAAGCTGGTAGCCACCTACGCTCAGCTCAACCGGTGTCTATGGCTAGCTACAATGGCGGCGGAGCGTTTATCACGGGACTGATTGTTTTAGGTTCGCTTGTGCTCGCAGCAGTTGCGACTCTAAAAGCGTGGATGACGGCTCCAGCAGCATGGTAGGCGGCGGGGGCCTAGTGCAGCTTTTCGCTCGTCAGCACGCTCCACACTACTAATCATGAGCAATGCAGCATGGTTGAGTATCGTTGATCTCTTACCTCTTACCTCGCATCTGCCTGAAGCAGTAGTAGCTTTATTCCAAGCGGCATTCTGAAGCCCACCGGTCTAAGGGAGTCTGCTACCAGACTATTAGCTGAGGCTATCGGTAGGCTGAGACCGGTTGGCTACCCTCCCTAAGTCATTAGAGGCACCTGTGGGTTTACGGACTGGGTGCAGCAGGCGGTGTTGGTAGGCGATGGCTGCACCGAAGCCCCTGCTGACAATCTGGGTGAGTGAGGACTTGAAACTGTAGGTGAGGGCAGCACTCTGCTGATGGCATTGAAAAGGAGGGATGCTACCAGGCTCTGTTTTGCTCGGAAGGGATGCGAAGAAGGGGAGGGAGTAGGAGAGAGTCTAGTGAAATGGCATGTCCATTTTTTAGATTATCTACGGGTCATAGTCAGTTTTTCATAACTCACGGGTGGTTCTGCACCTTGACCGTGTGCAGGGTGATGTCCACCACGTCGCCGTCGGCACCGACCTGCGGCATTTCGATCCAGTCGCCGACCCGCAGCATGTCGTTGCTGGTCAGTTGCACGCTGGCGACGAACGACAGCAGGGTGTCCTTGTAGACCAACAGGATCACCGCCGACATGGCACCCAGACCGGACAGCAGCAACAGCGGCGAACGGTCAATCAGGGTGGCGACGATGACGATGGCACCGAGCACGAACAACACCATTTTCGCCAGTTGCACATAACCCTTGATCGAGCGGGTGCGGGCGTGCTCGGTCCGTGCGTAGATGTCCAGCAGGGCATTGAGCAAGGCGCTCATGACCAGTATCTGGAACAGGATGGTCACCGCCAGCGCCAGGTTGCCGAGGAACAGCAGGCCGGTCTTGCCCAGATTCGGCACCAGGTACAGGCCGAACTGGATCACCAGCGACGGTGTCATCTGTGCCAAGCGGTGAAACACCTTGTTCTGGCGCAGGTCGTTGAGCCAGTGCATCGCCGGTTGCCGCCCCAGCAGGCGGGTGGCGTGCAGGATCAGGTAGCGTGCCACGCGGCCGAGCAGCAGCGCGACGATCAGCAGCAGTGCCAGGGCCAGCCCGGTGTGCAGCAGCGGATGTTGGTCGAGGGCACCCCAGAGGTCCTGGGCGCCGATCCAGAGCTTTTTCATATCCATGGGGGGTGAGGATTCTTCTGCAGGAAATGGCCGAAAGGGATTAGAGCATTTAAGCGGGTGAAGATGACCGTTGAAGACACGCCCGTTCACAAAAACGTCACTGTTTATCGGCCGTTGTGCAAAGAAACTCGGCCTCGGCGCTGGAAACCGTTAACCTATGCAGCTGATATTTTGCATTTCTTCGAGGTCAGCTCCCGTGTTTTCCCAATTCGCCCTGCACGAACGCCTGCTCAAAGCCGTGGCCGAGCTTAAATTTGTCGAGCCCACTCCGGTGCAGGCAGCGGCCATTCCGCTCGCGCTCGAAGGGCGTGACCTGCGGGTGACGGCGCAAACCGGCAGCGGCAAGACCGCCGCATTCGTCCTGCCGATCCTCAACCGCCTGATCGGTCCGGCGAAGGTCCGGGTCAGCATCAAGACCCTGATCCTGCTGCCAACCCGCGAGTTGGCCCAGCAGACGCTGAAGGAAGTCGAGCGCTTCTCGCAGTTCACTTTCATCAAGTCCGGCCTGATCACCGGCGGCGAAGACTTCAAGGTCCAGGCCGCCATGCTGCGCAAGGTGCCGGATATCCTGATCGGCACGCCGGGGCGGATGATCGAGCAACTGAACGCTGGCAACCTGGACCTCAAGGACGTCGAAGTGCTGGTGCTCGACGAAGCCGACCGCATGCTCGACATGGGCTTTGCCGAAGACGTGCAGCGCCTGGTCGAGGAGTGTCCGAATCGCCAGCAGACCATGCTGTTTTCCGCCACCACCGGCGGCTCCGGCCTGCGCGAGATGATCGCCAAGGTGCTGAACAACCCTGAGCACTTGCAGCTCAACGCCGTCAGCCAGATGAACGAGACGACCCGTCAGCAGATCATCACCGCCGACCACGACCAGCACAAGGAACAGATCATCAACTGGCTGCTGGCCAACGAGACCTATCAGAAGGCTATCGTGTTCACCAATACCAGGGCCATGGCCGACCGTATCTACGGCCGTCTGGTGGCTCAGGAATACAAGGCTTTCGTGTTGCACGGCGAGAAGGACCAGAAGGATCGCAAGCTGGCGATCGACCGCCTCAAGCAGGGCGCGGTGAAGATTCTCGTCGCCACCGACGTGGCCGCCCGTGGCCTGGACGTGGATGGCCTCGACCTGGTGATCAACTTCGACATGCCGCGCAGCGGCGACGAGTATGTGCACCGCATCGGCCGTACCGGGCGTGCCGGTAACGATGGCCTGGCGATCTCGCTGATCTGCCATGGCGACTGGAACCTGATGTCGAGTATCGAGCGCTACCTCAAGCAGCGTTTCGAGCGTCGGGTCATCAAGGAGGTCAAGGGCACCTACGCTGGGCCGAAGAAGGTCAAGGCTTCGGGCAAGGCCGTGGGCGCCAAGAAGAAAAAGACCGATGCCAAGGGCGACAAGAAAAAGTCGTTGGCCAAGACACCGACCAAGCGCAAGAGCGCCAACCGTCCCAAGAGTGATGCTCCCGCACTCGTCAGCCAGGACGGCCTGGCGCCGCTCAAGCGGCGCAAGCCGCAGGCTTCGGCCGACGAGTAACGCTCAACTGGCTGAGTGAAGCGGATAGCTGGGCAGGTCGTGGGGGCCGAAGTTGACGGCTGGTTTCAGGCCGGGCGGCGTCTCCATGGACCTGATAAGCAGCAGGTAGAGCAGCATCGCAAGGCTGCCGAGGGCGGTGCCTGCTAGATCCGTAGCCGCAGCTTCAGTTCGAGCCGTTCGTCCCGCGCCAAGCGCAATTGAGGTCGGGCTGTGGGTGCGGTATTCGACAAGGGGCAGCGTGGGCTGCCCCTTGTCGTTTCCGCCCGACGGTCATGGCACTGGGGCAATCCGGCTGAACGGCCATGATCGTCGCCTGTCACTACAGATAAGGGAGACTTTTCCTATCCACAGTGGGAGGTAGCATCAGGATGACGACTTATAACTGGGAGCTGATCGAGCGTCTGCTCCATGAGGTGCAGAACAGCGCCGGCCATAACTTCGCTCCGCGGGCCTATGCCGAACAACATGCCACGGCCCAGGCGGCGGCCGGTCAGCCGCCGGGTAATCTGGATGAACTCAAGGCCCAGGCCGCCGATTACGAGCGGTTGTTGCTCAAGAACGGCTTTATCGCTCCGCGGCCGGAAGAGGAGGGTGGCAATGGCGAGAATTTTGTCCTGACGCCGCGTGGCTCCAGCCTGTTGAGTCTGATCGACAGCAGTATTCCCGGTCACGAGCATCCGCGGTGGGTCCTGGATGAGCAACAGGATGCGCTGGACCCGCAGGTGTTCGATGAACTGGCGTCCAAGGCCCAGATTGCCTGACGAAAGGCTTGAAATGCATTGATTGTTGGCTGTGAGGGCCTTTTCGCGAAGAGGCCCTCAGGTCATGCACTCAACTGTCCTTCAGGCACTTCATCTCACTGAAGTCCCGTCGCAGATCCGCAATGCGCTTGAGCAACAACTGCCGCTGGGTCGGGCTGCTTTCGGCCATGAGGTCGACGATCAGGCTGCGGGTCTCCCGCTCGGTATGCTCGTAGGCTTGGCGGTACTCGGCGGTCCACAGACTGTTCTGATGTTGCAGCAGTTGCCCGATCCGTTGCTCGAAATCAGCACTTTGGCGCTCGGCAACCGCTTCGCTTAATTGCGTCTGCCAGTACGCCCGGTTGGCGATCCACAAGCGGTTCTGCTCGCCGAGGGCGGTCGACCAGGCGATGACGCGTTGCTGTTGGCCCAGGCTCAGCGGGCCGATCCAGGCCTTCAGGCGTTTGCTCATCCGTTCACCGCGGTCGCGGATCTGCTCAGCCAGTGGGGGCGCGACGTACTCGGCCTGGCGTTCGCGCTGTTCCTTGGCGAAGGCCGCGTTCATCTCCGCAACTTGCCGGTCATCCAGACCCTTGAGCAGTTCGCTGGCCGATGGGGTGATTTGCCGGGCCACCTGGGCAATCGCCGCCCTGGCTTCGGCGGTGCGCGCCTGCAGTTGGGCGTCGTTGACCTGGCCGTTCTCGACCATGCCCTGTACCCGGTCCAGCCATTGCAGGTAGCCGGGCAGTTGCGTGGTGCAGTGCCATTGCAGATGTTCCTTGAGGCGTTCGTTGAGCCAGCCTTTCTGCTCGCGGTGCATGTCGATGTAGTCGCCGAGGGTCCAGGGGATGATCACATCGAGATTGCGATAGGCCAGGCCGACCCGGCTACAGGCGGCGACTGCCAGGCTCAGGATCAGGCAGCAGAGCAATAAGGCGCGTCGACACGACATGAGCGGATCCTTGCTGGGGCGTTACCCCCATAGAACACCGGATGGCCTGGCGGTTCAATGCAAAGATGCACGGCGTGAAACACCCCATCCAAACTCGGGTAGAATGGCGGCCACGCAATGAGGGTATCGGAAATGGCTTTAATCGGGCGCTACAACAGCTTGCAAGTGGTCAAGCACACTCACTTCGGTTTGTACCTTGATGGTGCGCAGGATGGCGAGATTCTTCTGCCCAATCGCTATATCCCCAAGGATGTCCCCAGCGAAGACGAAGACTGGCTGAATGTTTTTGTCTATCTGGACAGTGACGACAAGCTGATCGCCACCACCGAGACCCCGAAAGTCCAGGTCGGCGAGTTCGCCAGCCTCAAGGTCAAGGAGGTCAACAGCATTGGCGTGTTCCTCGACTGGGGGCTGCCCAAGGACCTGCTGCTGCCGTATTCCGAAGAAAAGCGCCAGTTGAATGCCGGTGACTACTGCGTGGTGCACGTCTATCTCGACAAGCACACCCGCCGTATCACGGCTACTGCGCGTCTGGATCGTTACCTGGACAAGACGCCGGCCAACTACAAGGTCGGCCAGGAAGTCGATCTGCTGGTGGCCGAAACCACCGACATGGGTTTCAAGGCGATCATCAATAACAAGCACTGGGGCCTGATTCACAAGAATGAGGTGTTCAAGTTCCTGCGGTCTGGCAAGCGGGAAAAGGGCTACATCAAGCAGATCCGTGCCGACGGCAAGATCAGCCTGAGCCTGCAACCCGTCGGCGAAGAAGCCGCCGGCAGCCTGAACTCGAAGATCCTTGCCAAGCTGCGCGACAACAATGGCGTGTTGCCGGTCAGCGACAAGAGTGATCCGGCGTTGATCAGCGACCTCTTCGGTGTCAGCAAGGGCAACTTCAAGAAAGCCATCGGCACCCTCTACAAGAATGGCCAGATCGTCATTCATGCCGATCGTATCGAGCTGAGCTGAACTCTGACCGCCAAGGCCCCGACACCTGGCACGGGGCCTTGGCGGTTTTTTGCCGTGCCTGGGCGGCTGAATAAACTTCGTGTTCACTCTCTGTCAGCAAGTCTTGCCGAACTCAGCTATGTTTTCGTTACTACGCCTGAACGCTTCGGGGGCGGTGACAGGGGACTGTCGGTCTTTCAAGCAATCTGCGCCGCCGGCGTCCAGGCGACGGATGGTCTCAGTGATTGCCTGAAGGTACCGATAGCCTTGGAATAGCGAGGCAAAAAGGGATTCTTGCAGTCATGTTCAATTCTAATCTGAAGAAGATTCTAGAGAGCAAAGAAGAAGAGCTTTTCGAACTGAAGCAGCTGTTCCATGGCATGACGGCTGAGATGGTCTCGGTGGTGCTTGATCCGCAGTTTCGCATTATCGACTTCAACCAGCGTTTCCTTGACCTGCTGGGCTACAAGGCCGAGCAGGTCAAGGATCGTCCGCTGGACAACTTCGTCCCGGCCTACGTCAAGAACCTGCCTTGTTTCCATAACCTGCAAGCGGCGGTGGCCAAGGGCGTATCGGTCAGCGACAACTACCGGTTCCTGCGCGCCGATGGCAGCCTGTCCTGGATGCACGGCAGTTGGCAGCCCGTGAAGAGCGAGAAGGGCGAGCTGCTGCACATCCGGTGCTTTGCCCGCGATGTCACTCATACGGTCGAAACCATGAAGGAGAACGAGGCCTTCATCCAGGCGCTGCTGCGCTCTACTGCGGTGATCGAATTCACTCTGGACGGCGAAGTGATCACCGCCAATGACCAGTTCCTGCGGGCCATGGGCTATTCGCTGGCGCAGATCGTCGGCAAGCACCACCGGATGTTCTGTTCGAGCGAAGAGGCGGCCTCCAGTCAGTACCAGGCATTCTGGGGCCGACTCAACCGTGGTGAGTACGTCGCCGATCGCTTCATGCGTGTCGACAGCCATGGGCGCGAAGTCTGGCTTGAGGCCACCTACAACCCGGTGCACGATGCCCAGGGCCAGCTCTACAAGGTGGTCAAGTTCGCCAGCGTGGTGACCGACCAGGTGGTACGCGAGAGAGAGGTCAGCGAGGCGGCAGGCATCGCCTATGGCATTTCGCAGCAGACTGACACCACTGCACAGCGCGGCGCCACGGTAGTGAAGAACACGGTATCGACCATGCAGGAAATTTCCGAGGAGATGCAGTCGGCCTCTGAAGGTATCGAGGCGCTGGGCAAGCAATCGATGTTGATCACCTCGATGGTCCAGACCATTGGCAGCATCGCCGCTCAGACCAACCTGCTGGCGCTCAACGCCGCTATCGAGGCGGCCAGGGCCGGCGAGCAGGGGCGCGGGTTTGCGGTGGTGGCCGATGAGGTTCGGCAACTTGCCGGGCGCACCAGCGCCGCCACGGAGGAAATTGTCACGGTCGTCCAGCAGAACCAGAAGTTGGTGGACGAAGCGGTACGGGACATGTCCACCAGCCGCGTCAAGGCTGAGCAGGGCCTGTCCCTGGCCAACCAGGCGGGCGAGGTGATTGTCGAGATCCAGGACGGTGCCAAGCAGGTGGTGGGCGCGGTAGGGCGCTTCGCCAATCAGCTGAAATGAGTGCCGTGGACAAGCCAGCGCGCGGTTGATCGGTGTTCGCGCGTCGGCTTGTAGCTTTTTGCCATGATTTAGCGTAATGAAAGCTCTGTAAAGGAAGCATTCGCCAGGACTTGGAGCTATGATCTGTGTGAGGCGGCCAAGAACCACCTCGCTCGCATTACCCTGAAGGGGGCTTTATGAAAGATAAACTGCAAACCTGGCTCCACGACCTCGGGGTGGCCCTCGGTCTGATCGAACCTCCGCTGCAACCGGTGCCGATCCGCACTGACGACGACCGCCGTCGCCGGCAACAGCAGCCACGCCGCTAAGCGCCGAAGGCTCACCACATCCTATTGGCTGGGGCAATCGATGCCGTTCGCTGGCGCAGGGGCACGACGGTTGTCGAGCCCCGTTCGACATTTGCGATGCTTCCATGGACCCGCTGCCCTATCCCCCAACCATGGGCGCAGAGTGGTGTGATAAACAACGGATGCGACAATCGACGCCGCATCCGCTGAAGCAAACGCCGTATCAGATAGCGCTGGCCAGGGTTGCCGGGCGCCGTGACAACAGGCTGATGACGATGAAGCTGACCAGGCCGATGGCCAGGCTGTAGTAGATCGGCGTGTTGGAATCCAGGCCATCCTTGAACATGAATACCAGTGCGGTGATGAAGCCCAGCGTCATGCTGCTGATCGCGCCGGCGGTGGTGGCGCGTTTCCAGTAGATGGCACCGATCAGCGGGATCAGCATGCCGCCCACCAACAGGTTGTAGGCCAGGGTCAGGGCACTGATCACATCACTCACCACCAGGGCGATACCCAGCACTACCAGGCCGGTCAGGCAGGTGAACAGGCGGTTGAGCGCCAGGCTCGACTGCTTGCCGCCGCGCAGCTTGGGCAACAGGTCTTCGGTCAGAACGGTGGATGCCGCCAGCAGGCCAGCGCTGGCGGTGGACATCATTGCCGCCAGGGCGGCGGCGATCACCAGACCGCGAATGCCGTCCGGCAGCGACAGTTTGACGATCGCGGCAAAGGCGTTGTTGACGTTATCCAGGTGCGGAATCAGTACGTGGGCGGCCATGCCGATCAGCGCGCAGGCCAGACCGTAGACGATGCAGTAGACCCCGGCGACGCTGCCGGCGTACTTCGCGACCTGCTCATCCTTGGCGGTGAATACCCGTTGCCAGATGTCCTGGCCGATCAGAATGCCGAAGAAGTAGATCATGAAGTAGGTGATGATGGTGTCCCAGCCGATGGTGGTGAAGCTGAAGCTGCTGGACGGCAGCTTGCTCACCAGTTCGTCCCAGCCACCGACGCGGTACAGGCAGATCGGCAACAGGATGAACATCAGACCGACGGTCTTGATGATGAACTGGACGATGTCGGTCAGGGTCAGCGACCACATGCCACCGATAGTCGAGTAGACCACCACCACGCCGCCGCCGAGCAGTACCGAGATCCAGAACGGCAGATCGAACAGCACTTGCAGCACGGTGCCGATGGCGAGGGTCGAGGTCACCCCGATCATCAATGCATAGGCGAGCATGATCACCGCGCTGGCCTGGCGAGCCAGGGGGGTGTAGCGCTTTTCCAGCACCTGGGTGACGGTGAAGATCTTCAGTTTGAGCAGCGGTTTGGCGAGGAACAGGTTCAGCGCGATGATCCCCAGGCCCAGTGCCGCACACAGCCAGAAACCTGAAATGCCGTGGACATAACCCAGGCGCACGGTACCGACGGTGGAGGCACCGCCCAGCACCGTGGCGGCCATGGTGCCCATGTACAGGGTCGGGCCGAGGTTGCGGCCGGCCACCAGGTAGTCTTCGTGGGTCTTGGCCTTGCGCATGCCGTAGTAACCGAGCAGCAGCATGCCAGCGGCATAAAAGAGTACAACCACTATATCCAGGGCCATGACGGCGTGTCTCCAATTGTAGTTTTTATGGTGAAACAGTTGGTTTTCAGGGGCCTGTGGGCGGCTCAGCGGTGAGCCACGCCTGGAAGTACACAGAGCATTTCGTACAGCAGGTTGGCGCCCAGCAGCGAGGTGTTGCCGGTGGTGTCGTAGGGCGGTGAGACTTCCACCAGGTCGCAGCCGACCAGGTCGAGGCCCTGGCAGCCGCGGACGATCTCCAGGGCCTGGATGGTGGTCAGGCCGCCGATTTCCGGCGTGCCGGTGCCCGGTGCCCAGGCCGGGTCGATGCCGTCGATGTCGAAGCTCAGGTAGACCGGGCCGTTGCCGACCTTTTCACGGACTTCGGCCATCAGCGGCGCGAGGGACTTGTGCCAACATTCTTCGGCCTGGACCACGCGAAAGCCTTGCTTGCGGCTCCAGTTGAAGTCTTCGGCGGTATAACCCTGGGCGCGCAGGCCGATCTGCACGACGCGGTCGCAGTCCAGCAGACCTTCTTCGACGGCGCGGCGGAAGGTGGTGCCGTGGGCGATTTTCTCGCCGAACATGTGATCGTTGACATCCGCGTGGGCATCGATATGCACCAGGCCGACCTTGCCGTGTTTCTTGTGGATCGCTCGCAGGATCGGCAGGGTGATGGTGTGGTCGCCGCCCAGGGTCAGCGGGATGACATTGTGTTCGAGGATCGCGTCGTAGGACTCCTCGATAATGCGCACGGCGTCGAGCAGATTGAATGTGTTGATCGCCACGTCACCGATGTCGGCGACCGACAGCGAGTCGAACGGCGCGGCGCCAGTGGCCATGTTGTAGGGGCGGATCATCACCGACTCGGCACGGATTTCCCGTGGGCCGAAACGGGTCCCGGAGCGCAGTGAGGTCCCGATATCCAGCGGTACGCCAACGAACGCGGCGTTGAGGCCGGCGGGCGATTGCAGGTGGGGGAGGCGCATCATGGTGGCGATGCCGCCGAAACGCGGCATTTCGTTACCGCCCAGTGGTTGGTGAAGAATCTTGTCCACGGGTAAGCCTCATCATGTGTTCTGTTATCAGGGGACCGATTCTGCGAAACCCGCCGGCCGGGAAAAATCGCTGCCGGTAAATACTTAGTTCAGATTTTTCTAAACTAAGGGGGCTCCTGGCGTTAGACTGCCCGCTCGCCACAAGGGGGGCGTCACAGCCACAGGGCGGTGTATCACCAGCCCAGGGACGGCGGACTCTCATGCTCATGCCTCCGGAGTACCCATGGCCAGCGCTTTACCCGACCTGAAACTCTTGCGCATCTTTGTCAGCGTGGTGCGCCACCAGGGTTTCGCCAACGCTCAGCAGGAACTGAACCTGTCGACTTCAGCCATCAGCACCTACATGAGCCAGCTCGAGTCGGCGCTGGGGCTGGTGCTGTGTCATCGGGGCCGGGGTGGTTTCAGCCTGACCAGCAAGGGTGAGCTGTTCCACCAGGAAACCCTGCGCCTGCTCGGCGAACTCGAAGGTTTCGAACAGTACGCCGCCGCCCTCAAGGGTGAATTGCGTGGCACGCTGAACCTCGGCGTCATCGACTCCACCGTCAGCGAGCCGGCCTTGCCGCTGGCCGAAACCATCGGTGCCTATAGTCAGGAGCATCCGGGGGTGCATTTGCATCTGTCGGTCATGAGTCCCTATGAGTTGCAGCTCGGCGTCCAGGACAACCGCCTGGACCTGGCCATCGGTGCCTTTTCCACGCGCATGAGCGGGCTGGTCTACCAGCCGCTGTATCGCGAGCAGCACTGGCTGTACTGCAGCAACCGTCACCCGCTGTATCACGAGCGGCGGATTCCCGAACAGGTCATCACTCAGCAGCGCATGGTTGGCCGTGGCTACTGGAGCCAGGCGGAACTGGCCCGACACGGCTTCAAGCACAGCGCGGCAACCGTGGAGAGTATGGAGGCGCAGTTGATCCTGGTGCTGTCCGGCGCCTACATCGGCTACCTGCCGGAGCACTACGCCCAGCCCTGGGCGGACAAGGGCGACTTGCGGGTGCTGCTACCGGCGACCTTTGGTTACCAGGCACCCTTTTCGATGATCCTGCGCCGTGGCCGTAGCCGCGAACCGTTGATCCAGACCTTCCGTGACCTGCTCAAAGCGCAGCTCAACCAGCCCTGATCGGAACGACCTGTATGTCCAGAGCCTGCTGCGAACGCTGCCTGCGTCCCCAGACCCATTGCCTTTGCCCGCTGATCCCACAGCTCGACAGCCGCACCCGGGTATTGGTCCTGCAACACCCGAGCGAAGTCGGCCATGCCTTGAATACCGCGCGGCTGGCGACCCTTGGTCTGACCAATGCCGAGCTGCGGGTGGGGGAGGTGTTCGATGACCTGTCGACACTGCTCAGCCCACCGGGTTATCAGGCGCGGCTCTTGTTCCCGGCGGACGATGCCCAGTTGCTGCAACCCTACACAGAGAGAGCAGAGGCGCAGCCGCTGTTGCTGGTGGTCCCCGATGGCACCTGGCGCAAGGCGCGCAAGCTGCTGTACCTCAACCCACTGTTGGCCAGTTTGCCAAGGGTGACCCTGGGACCGGGTGCGGTCTCGCGTTATCGCTTGCGCAAGGCACCGGAGCCGGGGGCCTTGTCGACGGTAGAAGCGATTGCCCGGGCGCTGGAGACGCTCGAACGGCCGGCTTCGTTCGAGGCGCTGCTCAAACCGTTCGAGGCGTTGATCGACGGGCAGATCCAGGCCATGGGTAACGATACCTACCGGCGCAATCACGGCGATTGAGGGCAAGGGGCGCTAGCGCCGTGGCTCCAGGGTTTTCTGGCGCAGGATGTAGACGGTCACCAGCACTGCGCTGGTCAGCATGAACAGGCGCGCCCAGAACAGCGGCACCAGGTAGCAGGAAAAGCCGATGCTCAGCCACATCAGGCCGATGGCGTAGACTTTGCCCTTGAGCGGAATACCATTACCGTCCAGGTAATCGCCGATCCATGGTCCCAGGCGCGGGTGTTCCACCAGCCAGCGGTAGAACCGTGGCGAACTGCGGGCGAAGCAGGCGGCCGCCAGCAGCAGGAAAGGTGTGGTCGGCAAGACCGGCAGGAAAATCCCGAGCACCCCCAGCGCCACGCTCAGCCAGCCGATGGCCAGCAGTGCGTAGCGCAGGAGCGGCGAGCGACTGCCCGTGGGGCTCATCGCCACCGCCGTGACTCAGTGGTGGCGAGGCTTGAGGATTGCCGGCTTCTCGTCGGGCGCATTGCACAGCAGGTAGAGGGCGGTCAGCGCTTCCGGGATCTGCACGATCATGTCGTCCATCAAGTTGGCATCGGCGGCGATGTCGGAGAACTCCGGTTGCTCATCGAACAGGCCCGAGCCGACCATGATCGGCAGAAGCATTTCGCTGACTTCTTCCTCGGCGGTTTCAAACCAGGCTTCCTCGCGCAGGAACACCCCTTCCATGAAGCCGATGCACCAGCCGCGCAGTTCGGAGTCATCCGGGTCGTCGCCCAGGTCGAGGTCACACGGCAGCTCGAACTCCTCGTCGGAGGCCAACTGGCGGGCGATATGGGCCTTGAGCTGGATCAGCGTGGCTTCGATCTCTTCGCGCTGGGCAGCATCCTTGTAGCGCGGCTCCTCGGCGAACAGTGCGTCGATCCATTCGCGATCCGGGACCACGTCGGCACAGATCGACAGCGCAGTCAGGTAACCGTGGGCGGCCACGTAGTCCAGCGCTTCTTCGTGCAGCTCGTCGGCGTCGAGGAAGGCTTGCAGGCGGGTGAGTTGCTCAGCGAAGGACATGAGGGGCTACCTTGGGAATAAACGATGCTGAATTCTAGGCGTTCTTGAGCCCGCAGGCCAGCAAACGCAACACTTTCCTGCGGATGAGGCGCTGTTCCAGGTGACGGACGGGCTTGCCCGCGTTGGGGTAGGCAGAGCCCAAAAAACCGTTTGGTGCGGCCTGCCAAGCGAGCGCAGCCCCCGGGTTTACGGCCATCTTGCGATCCGGCGCGGATGTACGGCGTCCTGGTCTGCCGCGAATTTTCCTCGGGACAAATGGCAAACCGACCGACATCCCCCTGACCCACCTGACGCTCGGGTATACTGCCGCGTTTTGTGGTGCCCTGCCGGTACGGACATCCTCGCTTACGTTTTTTTACGTGAAAGCGGCGAGTTTTCGACCAGCCTTGACCCAGGGTATCCCGGTGATTTTGGAGTGGCTATGCTCGAACAGGCTCAACGCGTCCTCAAGGACATCTTCGGTTACGACAGCTTTCGCGGTCGCCAGGGTGCCATTATTGAGCGCGTGGCCAGCGGCGGCGATGCCTTGGTGCTGATGCCGACCGGCGGCGGCAAATCCTTGTGTTTCCAGGTTCCGGCCCTGCTGCGTGACGGCTTGGCGGTGGTGGTATCGCCGTTGATCGCGTTGATGGACGATCAGGTCGCGACGCTGGAAGAACTCGGCGTTGCAGCGGCGGCACTGAACTCGACGCTGAGCGCCGAGCAGCAGCGCGAGCTGGCGGCGCGCATTCGCCGTGGCGAAGTGAAAATGCTCTACCTGGCGCCCGAGCGCCTGGTTCAGCCGCGCATGCTGGCGTTCCTGCAGAACCTCGATATTGCCCTGTTCGCCATCGACGAGGCGCATTGCGTTTCGCAATGGGGCCATGACTTCCGGCCCGAATACCTGCAGCTCGGTCAACTGGCCGAGCTGTTTCCCCATGTGCCGCGTATCGCGCTGACCGCCACCGCCGACAAGCGTACCCGCGAAGAAATCGTCAATCGCCTGCACCTGCAGAACGCCGAACGGTTTCTCTCTAGTTTCGATCGGCCGAACATCTTCTACCGCATCGTTCCCAAGGAGCAGCCACGCAAGCAGTTGCTGGCGTTCCTGTCGCAGCGCCGTGCCGACTCGGGGATCGTCTACTGCCTGTCGCGCAAGAAGGTCGATGAAGTTGCCGTGCTGCTCTGCGAGCAGGGCTTTCCGGCCTTGCCGTATCACGCCGGGCTGCCTTCTGAAACCCGGGCGGACAACCAGAGGCGTTTCCTCAACGAGGAAGGGTTGATCATGGTCGCGACCATTGCCTTCGGCATGGGTATCGACAAGTCCAACGTGCGGTTCGTTGCTCACCTCGACCTGCCCAAGTCCCTGGAAGCCTATTACCAGGAGACCGGTCGGGCCGGTCGCGATGGCTTGCCGGCAGATGCCTGGATGGCTTACGGCCTGCAGGATGTGGTGATGCTCAAGCAGATGTTGCAGAACTCCGAGGGTGACGAACGCCACAAGCGTCTGGAGCATCACAAGCTCGACGCGATGCTGGCACTGTGCGAAGAGACCCGCTGCCGTCGCCAGACGCTGCTGGCCTATTTCGACGAGGACATGCCGCAGCCCTGTGGTCACTGTGACAACTGTGTCGATGGCGTGCAGACCTGGGACGCCACCGAGCCCGCACGACAGGCGCTGTCGGCGATCTACCGGACCGGACAGCGTTATGGTGTCGGCCACCTGGTCGATGTGCTGCTGGGCAAGGAGAACGACAAGGTTCGCAGCTTCGGTCACCAGCACCTGGCGGTGTTCGGCGTGGGCAAGGCGCTCAGCGAGGGCGAGTGGCGTTCGCTGTTCCGCCAACTGGTGGCGCGGGGCTTGGCCGATATCGACCTCGAAGGCTATGGCGGCCTGCGCCTGAGTGACAACTGCAGGGCTCTGCTGCGGGGCGAGGTCACTCTGGAACTGCGTCGCGACCTCAAGCCGCAGACCGCCGCCAAGAGTGTCTCCGCCAGCCCGGCCAGCCAACTGGTACGTGGCGAGGAGCGCGAACAATGGGAAGCCCTGCGTGCCCTGCGCCGCAAGCTGGCCCAGGAACATGCCGTGCCGCCCTATGTCATCTTCCCCGACTCCACATTGCTGGAAATGCTCCGCAGCCAACCGACGACCATGGCGCATATGGCCAAGGTCAGCGGTGTCGGCGCACGCAAGCTGGAGCGTTATGGCGAGGCCTTCCTCGAGGTCCTGGGGGGCGAGGCGGAGACGCCCAAGGCGGTCGCCGATATCCGCCACGAACTGATCAGCCTGGCGCGTGCCGGCATGACCCCGTTGCAGATCGCCGGCCAGTTGCAGTGCTCGGAGAAGAATGTCTACACGCTGCTGGCCGAGGCCATCGGTCGCCAGCAGTTGTCCCTGGAGCAGGCATTGGATCTGCCCGAGGATCTGCTGGGCGAAATTCAGGATACCTTTCTCGATGGCGAGGGCGAGTTACCGGCCGTGAGCGAGATCGCCGAACGGTTCGTCGGGCGCGTGCCCGAAGGTGTGCTGTATTGCGTGCGGGCAGCCCTGCAAGCCGAATTCGAACTCTGAGGAATGGGAAATGGATATCCCCCGGTCTATCTCTGTTTTATTTGCGACAAGTCATGTTTACACGCAGCTCAAGTCTTGCCTCCAATCGGTCAGGCATGCTTAGCTGACTAATAATTAGTTTTGTCTATTTTCAGTCTGACCATGAGTTTTTTATGTCGTTAACCGATGAACACCGTTTTGGCATGCAACTGGCGCAAATGTCCCGTGGCTGGCGTGCCGAGTTGGATCGCCGCCTGGCCGGTCTGGGCTTGTCCCAGGCCCGTTGGCTGGTATTGCTGCACCTGGCACGTTTTTCCGAAGCGCCAACCCAGCGTGAACTTGCGCAAAGCGTCGGTGTGGAAGGGCCAACCCTGGCGCGCCTGCTCGACAGCCTGGAAACCCAGGGATTGGTGCAGCGCCACGCGGTGGTCGAGGACCGCCGCGCCAAGAAGATCGAACTCTGTGCCCCGGCGCGCCCCTTGATCGAGCAGATCGAGACCATTGCCACCGCCCTGCGCCATGAGTTGTTCGCAGGGGTCGACGAGGAGGAGTTGCGTATCAGCATGCGGGTTCACAGCCGGATCCTGGCGAACCTGGAAAAGTCCTGAGGCATTCCCGCTCTGCCGGATTTGGAGAATCCCTGGCCGGCAGACTATAAGATCTACTGGTTCTGTGTATTGTGTTGGCATTTCGACCCTGCGTGCAGCGGGGGGATGTCGGGCCTTAAGGGATACTCATGCTCGAGAGTTTGCAGTCCGCGTTGCGGTGTTCCACTGAAAAGCCCCAGGTGACTCCGGTTCGTCGGCATTGGATGGCGCTGGCAGCGCTGGCAGCGCTGGCAGCGCTGCATCCGGCACTGGCTTCGGCCATGGGCTTGGGAGACATCACGCTGCATTCGGCGCTCAGCCAGCCGCTCGATGCGCAAATCGCTCTGGTCGATCCCGGCGACCTGGCCGATGGCGAGCTCTCGGTCAGTCTGGCGACGCCCGAGGAGTTTGCTCAGGCGGGGGTCGAGCGGCTGTTCTTTCTCAACGACCTGCGGTTCACGCCGGTCCTGCAAGGCAGTCGCAGCTTCATTCGGGTGCAGTCGAACAAGCCGGTGAGCGAGCCGTTCCTGAATTTCCTGGTGCAAGTCAACCGGCCTAACGGTCGTCTGCTGCGCGAATACACGGTATTGCTCGATCCGCCGGGCAGCGGCAGCTATAGCCCGTCGACGCGTGCGGTCCAGGCCGAGCAGCCGCTCCCCAGCGCTGATGTGGCGCCGCCGCCGGCGACGCAAGGTAAACGCTATACCGTGACCAGGGGCGATAACCTCTGGACGATCGCCAAGCGCCTGAACGAAGCGGGCAGCAAGGCCAGTGTCAATGAATTGTCCCAGGGGATTCGTGCCCTCAATCCTGGCAGCGAGCGCCTGACCGTCGGGCAGAGCCTGTTGCTGCCGGATGTTGCCGTGGTGCCGGGCAGTGCCCCGGCGGCCGTTGCTCAGGCCCCCACGGCCTCAGCGGCCCCAGTGGTCGAAGCCGAGCGTAGCGCCGAACAACTGGCTGCAGCGACGCTGGAAAACCAGCAGTTGCAAAAAACCGTCGACGATTTGCAGGCTCGCCTGAAGTCCCAGGACGAGCAGATCGCCAGCGACCAGAAGCATCTGGGCGAGCTGGAGGCGCAGTTGGCGGAGTTCAAGACCAAGGCTGCTGCCCCGGTCGTCAGCCCGGCTCCGGTGGTTCCTTCTGCAGCTCCGGCTCCGGCGCCGGTGGTTGCCGAGCCGTCCGAAGGGACGAATTTGCTGCTACTGGCCGCGCTGGCCGTACTGCTTCTGTCGTTGGCGGCAGCCTTGATCGTGCGCCGTCGGCGCCGTTTGCCCGAGGTGGCGGTCGAACCGGCGCCACTGTTCCAGGACCCGCCACTGGTCAGTCGTGTCATACCGACGGTGGTGCCCAGCGTTCCGGCGCCACGGGTCGAGCCGGTGGTTGAGTCGCGCCGCGAGACCAGCGAAGTCCCGGATGCCCTGGAAGGGGTCAGTATCTATATCGCCTATGGTCGCTTCAACGAGGCTGCCGGGATCCTGCGCGAAGCCATACTCAAGGAGCCGCAGCGCACCGACTTGCGTCTGCGCCTGATGGATGTGCTGGCCCAGCAGGGTGATAACGCGGGCTACACGGTTGAAGAGCAGCACCTGCTGGACACCGGTTTCAGCGAGTCGACATTGCGTGACCTGCGGGCCAAGCATCCGAAACTGCACACGGCACCGGCACCGACGGCCATTGCCAAGGCCGTTGCTCCGGTGTCCGCTCCAGCCCCAATCGTCGCTCCCGCACCGGCACCAGCCCCTGCGCCTGTCAGCACTCCCGTCGCCGTGGCTGGCGCTGCGACGCTGGCCACACCGGTACTGGCGGCCGAGTGGATGAACGAGGCGTCAAAGGCTGAAACCGAGGCCACGCCGCTGGATGACGAATTCCAGCTCAATCTTGATGACCTGTCGATGGACTCCGACTGGGATCTGGTCAGCCCGTTCGACCATGCACTGCCGCAGCGCGGCAAGGCCGAGCCAGAGCCAGAGCCGCCGACGTTGTCCGGCAGCGATCCGCAGTTCGCCAGCAACCTCAACGAACTGCCGCATGTGTTCGAGATGCCCGACGAGCAGTTTCTCAGCGACTTCGCCGACCCTGAGCCCGAGCGGCCGGTTGAAACCGAACTGAGCCTGCCGCTGGCCGACGATACTCTGGATGACGAGTTCCTCGATGGTTTCATGGATGACAGTCAGCCCCTGGATATCGAGCCGCTGGAAGTGGATTTCGACAGCCTGGAGCGTGAGCAGGCTTCGGCCAGCAAGCTGGAGCAGGCGCAGACGCTGATCAATGTCGGTGACCTGGACCATGCCAGCCAGTTGTTGCACGAACTGCTCAGGGAGGGGGACGAGCCATTGAAGCAGACAGCCCGTACCCTGCTTGCCAGCATCCGCTAGCCGTGGAGTCCGAGTCCGTCATGAGCCCCGTCAAACCGGAAATCGTCATTACCTACTGCACTCAATGCCAGTGGCTGCTGCGTGCTGCCTGGCTGGCCCAGGAGTTGCTGAGCACCTTTGCTGACGACTTGGGCAAGGTTTCGCTGGAACCCGGGACTGGCGGCGTGTTTCGCATCACCTGCGACACGGTGCAGATCTGGGAGCGCAAGCTCGATGGCGGTTTTCCCGAGGCCAAGGTGCTCAAGCAACGGGTACGCGACCGGATCGATCCGCAGCGCGACCTGGGCCATAACGAGGTCCGTTGAGCGACGCCGGGATCAGGGCCGCCGGCTGGCGACCTGACCCCGGCGGATCGGTTCACTCAGTGCGGGTGAGCTTGGCCTTGATAAAACCGGCGACCAGGCTCAACACCGCGCCACCGATCCCGCCACTGGCGATCCCGCTGACAATCGAACCCAGGTCCATGTCGCCGACCGCACCGCCGAGACTGCCGTTGGTCACCGCCGAGAGCACCTGGCTGAGCACCACCCCACCGATACCACCGGCCAGTGAGTTGAACCAGGGACCCAGGGTGTACTTGTCGGTGGCTGCGCCGGCGATATTGCCGCCCACCGCACCGCTGACCAGTTGAATCAGGAGACTGATGAATTCCATGGATGAACCCTCCACAGTTTGAGTTGGAGGGCAACTGGCATCGAGCTACTACCTGGATCACTGCCGCCGTCGCCGAGCAGCCCTGCTATCCGGGAAACGACGGCTGAGCTGTTGCGGATGCATCCAGTATAGGACAGACGCCGATAATCAAGGGACTGCGACGATTTCCAGTTTTTTTCGCGGGCTTTTGGTGCCCAGCAGACTCGACAGTACGATCGCGACGATGATCAGCGCGCCGCCGAGCAACATGCGTGAGCTTGGGCTTTCGTCGAACAGCAGCCATGCGGCGGTAATCCCATACACCGGCTCCAGGGCGAAGACCACGGCGGCGGTGCGCGCCTTGATCACCGCCAGGCTGGCAACGAACAGGCTGTGGGCGACTGCGGTGCAGAACACGCCGAGCAGCCCCAGCCATAGCCAGTCCAGTGCGCGGACTTCGCCGAGGTCTGGCGCCGCCCAGGGCAGCAGGCACGCGGCGACCACCAGGTTCTGGCACAGCGCCGCCTGGACTGCGCCGACCCGCCCTGAGCCGGCCCGATTGTTCAGCGACAGCAGAGCGAACAGCAATCCGGACAACACGGACCAGAGCAGCCCGCTGGTGGCTTGGCTGGCAAGGTCGAAATCGGGGGTGACCAGCACCAGGCCGACACTGACCAGCAGCACCAGAAGGATTTCGTTCAGGCGGATGCGCTCACGAAAAATCACCCCTTCGAGGATCACGGTAAAGGCCGGGAAGCTGGCGAACCCCAGGGTGGCGATGGCGACGCCGGCGACTTTCACCGCGAGGAAGAAACTGACCCAGTGACCGGCCAGCAGCAGGCCACTGCCCACCAGGCGGCCCCAGTCCTGCGTCTGCAGGCGTTGCCAGCGGTGGTTGCGGGTGATGCCGGCAAACACCGCGAGGGCGAGCACGGCGAAGGTTGCACGACCAAAGACGATGATGGCGGGGGAAGCAGCGGCGAGTTTGCCGAATACGCCAGTCAGGCCGAACATCAGTGCGCCGATATGCAGGGCGCCGAGGGCGGAGCGGGGAGTCATCGCGATCCTTGAAAACAGTGATGCACAAGCCGGCAGTCTAGGGCGTGGGACACGGCGCTGTCTGTCGCGGGACTCGCGTCAGTTGTCGCCAGGCTCGCGGCGCAGGGCTGTGGGCGAGGCGCCGAATTCACGCAGGATGGCGGCACAGAACGCGCTCTGGGAGCTGTAGCCGACACGCAGGGCGATCTCACCGACTGGCAGCCCGGACTCGCGCAGCAGGCTCAGGGCCATTCGTAGACGGCGATGGCGCAGGTAATCCATCGGTGTCCGTCCGCACTCGGCCAGAAAGCGCGCATGTAACCGCGCGTTGGATAAGCCGGCCACGCGTGCCAGATCGGCCACTTGCAGTGGGCGCGCGGCGTAACGGTCGATATGGGCGTCCAGGGCCGCCATGGGCAGGCGTTTGCCCACGCTGACGGTCGAGGCCGGTGTATTCAGGCTGGCCAGCAGCAGTACCGCGCCTTGCCGGGCGATCAACGGGTCGTCCACCGGGCCGTTGGCGAGCCAGTCGACCAGACGGCCCTGGCTGGCATTGAGGGTCAGTGGCCCGGCCCGGTCGATCAGGCGCCGGCTGGCATCGGCATGCTCGCCCAGCGACTGGACGAGCCAGTGTTCATCCGGCACATCCAGCACCAGACAGCGGCTGCCATCCGGGCTGCCGCAGGTGTGATGGGCGTCGTAGGGGACGACCGCGACGCTCTGCTCCACGACTTGGCTGCCGCGCCCCTCGATTTCGAAGTCGAGCCGCCCGGACAGCCCGAACACCAGTTGAGCGTGTGCGTGGCTGTGGACAATCAACTCGTCGCTGTAGTGGCGCAGGGTCAGGAACGGTCCCATGGCGGTCTCCTCGGCAGGTTGCCAGTCTACACCGGATGATTGCGCCCGACGGTTGTCATCGATCGTTGTCACAAGAGTGTCGTGTGACTGTCATGGTCATTTCACCGCCGCAGTGCAAGCTCAGGAAAAATCCGGAGAATGCCCATGACCCGTGCGGAGCTCGCCAAACCCAGTCGCAAGCAGCGTGTGCGAACCCTGTGGATTTCCGATGTGCACCTTGGCACCCGCGATTGTCAGGCCGAGCATCTGTCGCAGTTTCTCAAGGGTTATCAAGCCGACCGCATCTATCTGGTGGGCGATATCATCGACGGCTGGAAGATGCGCGGCGGCATGTACTGGCCCCAGGCACATACCAACGTGATCCGCCGCCTGCTGACCATGAGCAAGCGCGGTACCGAGGTGATCTACGTCACCGGCAACCATGACGAATTCCTGCGTCGCTACTCGAAGCTGATCCTCGGCAACATCCAGTTGGTGGATGAAGCCGTGCACGTGACCGCCGATGGACGCAAGCTGCTGGTGATCCATGGTGACCAGTTCGATGTCATCACCCGTTATCACCGTTGGCTGGCGTTTCTCGGCGATTCGGCCTACGAGTTCACCCTGACCCTCAACCGCTGGCTGAACCATTGGCGGGCTCGCTACGGTTATGGCTACTGGTCGCTGTCGGCTTACCTCAAGCACAAGGTCAAGACCGCCGTCAGCTTCATCAGCGACTTCGAGGAGGCCATCGCCCACGAATGCGTCAAGCGCGGGCTCGATGGCGTGGTTTGCGGGCATATCCACCATGCCGAGATTCGTCGGGTCGGTGAAGTGGAATACTTGAACTGCGGCGACTGGGTCGAATCCTGCACTGCGCTGATCGAGCACTGGGATGGCACTGTCGAGTTGTATCGACTGGCCGATGCCCAGGCCAAAGAGGCTCAGCTCAAGCTGGACCTGCACAAGGTCACGCAGCCCGGCTGAAACCGGCCAATCCTTCCCGTGCCGCGGCCGGCTGCTAGAACGGCACCCGGCCCAGCAGCATGTCGCGGTACATGACGAAATCGCCCAGCAGGCTGTAGAAAGGATGCTGAAAGGTTGCCGGGCGATTCTTCTCGAAGAAAAAGTGCCCGACCCAGGCGAACCCGTAGCCGGCCAGCGGCAGCAGCGGTAGCAGGCCCCAGGCCGAACGCCCGATGATCAGGGCGAGAATGAAAATCACCAGGGTGGTTCCGACGAAATGCAGGCGGCGACAGGTGCTGTCGGCATGCTCGTTCAGGTAATACGGGTAAAACTCGGCAAAATTGCTGAATTTTCTGACGTTTTCCATTGAGTACACTCCGTACTTCGGATGGGCGCCTGGGACTGTTCCACAGGGAGTCTGTTCCAGTCTAGTGTCATTATTGTTCATCAGCAGTGACACTATGCGCCACGTTAGTATCCTTAAGCCATTAGTCGTAATATGAGACATACCCTGTAAAGAAAAGGCCATGGGCGAGAGAACGACTTCTGCAAGCTGGGCGATGGGGATAGTCAAGACGTTGGAAATGGAGGGGCTGGATTGTCGCGCCCTGTTCCAGCAGTTGGGGCTTGACTACGCCGCGCTGGACGATCCCGATGCGCGCTTTGCCCAGGACTCGATGACGCGTCTCTGGCAGCGTGCGGTGGAGCTGTCCGGCAACCCGGCAATCGGTCTGAACATGGGCAAGGTGGTACGTCCGGCCTCGTTCCATGTGGCCGGCTATGCGCTGATGTCCAGTCGCACCCTGGCCGAAGGGTTCATGCGTCTGGTGCGTTACCAGCGGATCATTGCCGAAAGCGCGGACCTGAGTTTTCGCCTTTTGCCCGAAGGTTATGCCCTGATCCTGACCGTGCACGGCGATCATCTGCCGCCGACCCGGCAGAGTGCCGAGGCCTCGCTGGCGTGTGCCCTGGCATTGTGTGGCTGGTTGACCGGTCGGACCTTGCAGCCGCGCAAGGTACTGGTCCAGGGCTCGCAGCCGCAGGATGTCGCTCCCTACAAGCAGGCATTCCATGCGCCGCTGGTATTCGATGCGCCCTACGATGCGCTGATTTTCGAGAAAGCCGACATGGAAGCACCGTTGCCGACCGCCAATGAAGCCATGGCGCTGCTGCACGATCGTTTCGCGGGGGAGTACCTGGCTCGTTTTTCCGGCAGCCGGGTGACCCACAAGGCTCGTCAGGTCTTGTGTCGGCTGTTGCCCCAGGGCGAGCCCAAGCGTGAGACCGTCGCGCAGACCCTGCATCTTTCCCAGCGTACCCTGCAACGGCGTTTGCAGGAGGAGGGCACCAGCTTCCAGACTCTGCTCGATGACACCCGTCGCGAACTGGCCGAGCAGTACCTGGCGCAACCGCGCATGGCCCTGCTGGAGGTTGCCTACCTGCTGGGGTTTGCCGATCCGAGCAATTTTTTCCGGGCATTTCGCCGCTGGTTCGAGGTCACGCCCGGCGAATACCGGGCGCGTCTGCAGGGCTCGGTGGTAGCGGTCAGTGACGCCAGAACGCCGGAATACACAACACGAACACTGTGATGATCTCCAGGCGGCCCAGCAGCATGCCCACGGAGAGGATCCACTTGGCGCCATCGGGCAGGCTGGCGAAGTTGCCGGATGGGCCGATCACTTCCCCCAGCCCCGGTCCGACCCCGGACACGGTGCTGGCGGCACCGGTCAGCGCAGTCATCCAGTCCAGCCCGATCAGCGACAAGGCCAGGGCAATGGCGCAGATGGTGATCGCGAAGAAAAAGGAAAAGGTCAGGATCGAGCGGACAATTTCCTCGTCGAGCCGATGGCCGTTGTACTTCTGCTTGATCACCGCCCTGGGGTGAATCAACTGGTTGAGGCTGGCCTTGAGCAGGATGTAGGCGACCTGGAAGCGGAAAATCTTGATCCCGCCCGCCGTCGAGCCGGAGCAGCCGCCGATGAAACCCAGATAGAAAAACAGCATCAGGGAGAAATTGCCCCACAGGCTGTAGTCACCCAGCGCGAAGCCGGTGGTGGTGACCACCGAGGTGACGTTCAGGGCCACGTGACGCAGGGCTTCTAGCCAGTGCAGGTCGGTGGTCCACCAGTACCAGGTGCCGAGGACCAGCCAGGTCACCAGCAGCAGCCCCAGCAACCCTTGCACCTGCTGATCCTTGAGCAGTGCCTTGCGGTGTCCTCGCAGGGTTGCGACATACAGGGTGAACGGCAGGCTGCCGAGAATCATCACCACCACCGCGACCCAGTGCACCGCCGGCTGGTGCCATTTGGCCAGGGATTGGTCGGAGGTCGAGAAGCCGCCGGTGGAAATCGCCGACATCGCGTGGTTGACCGCATCGAACAGGCTCATGCCGGCCCACCAGAAGGCCAGGGTGCCGAGGATGGTGATGCCGACGTAGGCGGTGACGATCAGTCTGGCCACCATATGCGAGCGCGGCATGACTTTCTGCGAGCGGTCCGAGGATTCGGTCTGGAACAGGCGCATGCCGCCGATACGCAGGAGCGGCAGGATCGCCACGGCCATGCCGATGAAGCCGATGCCGCCGAGCCAGTGCAGCAGCGAACGCCAGATCAGGATGCCGGGGGACATGTCGTCCAGGCCGCTGAGTACCGTCGAACCGGTGGCGGTGATGCCCGACATGCTTTCGAAGAAGGCGTCGGCGACGCTGGTGTGCAGGGTCAGCAGGAACGGCAGGGCGGCGAAGATGCACACCACCACCCAGCTCGAGACGGTGAGCAGGTACATGTCCCTTGGGCGCAGGTGCACCTGTTCGGGACGGCCCGGGATGACCAGGGCCAGGCCGGCAATGAAGGTGATGGTGCTGGCCCAGAGGAATGACGGCAGGTCGTTGGTTCGGTCGAAAATCACCAGGGTCAGCATGGGCACGATCATGCTGATGGCCAGGGTGATCAGGAAGATGCCGATGATGAAACCGATGATGCGCAGGGTCGGCAACGCCATGAAATAAGCTCTGGGCAAGGGAGGGCGGTCATTCTACCTGCGGGTATGCCCATGTAAACCGCCTGGGGCCACACGGATATGGCTAGAATAGCTGCACTTTTTTCCTCAGGAGGTGGCCGATGGAGGCTCTCGACAACTTGCTCAACCGTGTTTCCGCTCCGCGTCTGCTGGATCCAGCCCCCACGGCGGCCCAGCGCGAAGTGTTGTTCCGGGCGGCCATGCGCGCACCGGATCACGGGCAACTGCAGCCTTGGCGTTTCCTGACGGTGGAGGGGGCTGCTCGCGAGCAGTTGGGTCAACTGCTGGCCGAAGCGGTCGAGCAAACAGCGGGCGAAGTGTCTCAGGCCGCGCTCGACAAGGCCCACGCGATGCCTCTGCGGGCACCGCTGGTGGTGGTCGTGGTCGCGCGTTTGCAAGAACATTTCAAGGTGCCGAAGTCCGAACAACTGCTGGCTGCGGGCTGCGCGGCTCATGGCATTCTGTTGGCGGCGCACGCCCAGGGTATTGGCGCGGTCTGGCGTACGGGTGAGTTGTCCTACTCTCGACACGTGGCCAAAGGCCTGGGCTTGAGCGACGACGAGGAAGTGATTGCGTTCCTCTACCTGGGCACGCCGCAGAATGAACTGCGGGCGGCGCCGAAGGTAGAACTGGAAAAGTTCGTCAGCGCCTGGTCGGCTTGAAATATTCAGGCCTCTTCGCACAGGCGTGTCGTCCACATGGCTTGTGTACGCCTCCTGTAGGCGCAGGGCTTGCCCGCGAAGGGGGCCGCCAACACCCCACAACGTCTGGCTTCAGGCCGTTGCTGCTTCCGGCTCCAGCGGCAAATCCAGCGTCGCGATGAAGCCACCCTGCGGATGGTTCGCCAGAATCAGGCTGCCGCCATGGCGTTCCGCCGCCCGGCGGGCAATCGCCAGGCCCAGGCCGTGGCCTGCGGCGCTCTGGCCCGGAGCGCGGAAGAAGGGTTCGCCCAGTTGCGCCAGGTGCTCGGCTTCGGCGCCGGGGCCGTGGTCGCGTACGCTGATTTCGATCCGTTCACCCTGGCGTCGGGCCAATATTTCAATGGCCTGACCTTCGGGGCTGAAACGCTGGGCGTTACGCAGCAGGTTATCCACAGCCCGCTCGATCATGGTCGGCCAGCCACGCAGGTGCAGTTCCGGCTCGGCTTGCAGTTGCATGGGATGTTGCGGTTCGCCGAGCAGGGCTTCGCGTTGCAGGGAAGTCAGCATCTGATTGAGGTCGACCGGTTCGGCGCTGGCCTGGTCTGCATCGACCCGGGCCAGGGCGAGAATCTCGCTGATCAGTGATTCCAGACGATCGCACTCGCGGGTCAGGCGCGGCCATAGCCGCTCGCGCTCTTCGGGCGACGAGCGTTCCGCCAGGGCCAGGGCGATCTTCAGGCGCGCCAGCGGCGAACGCAGTTCGTGGGACACGTCGCGGAGCAACTGCCGCTGGCTGCCGATCAGGCTTTGCAGGCGCGCGCCCATCAGGTTGAAGTCCTTGGCCAGTACGCCGAATTCATCGCGGCGCGAAGCCAGCTTGGCCAGGCTGTTCTGTTGATAGGCGGTCTGGCCCAGGTCATGCACGGCACCACGCAGGCGACTCAGTGGACGAGTGATCGACAGCGTTACCAACAGGCTGAACAGTGTCAGGACCACCAGGGCGATGCCCAGGGCGCTGAGGGGCCAGAGCAGGTTTTCACGGTGCCAGGCATCCAGTTCCGGATGGGGAATACGGTAGATCAGCAAGTAGGTGTCGCCGCTTTTCGGGCTGGTGTACTCGGTCGTCAGGCGGCGCCAGGGCAGGCGGCGATCATCGTTGTGCTGGCGTGCCTCCAGGGCGGCCGCACGACGCGGGAAGGTGCCGCGCACGACCGGGTCGCCGTTTTCGTTAAGCACCTGGACATCGATGTGGTACTGCTTCTTGCGTTGTTCGAGGATCTCCTGGGCCGCTTCCTCGCCTTGGCTTTCATAGGTTTGGGTCCAGTCCTCGGCCAGGGTGGTCAGGCCCGGGTGGCGGCTGAGGATCCAGGCGTCCTGGTTGAGCATGTGCCCCAGCAGAATCGACAACCCCGCAACAAGGGCAATGGCCAGCCAGAAGCTGGCCAGGATGCGCCAGAACAGTGATCGCACAGCAGTTCCTCAATCAATCGGATACACATGGAGAAAGCCCGGCGGCCTAGGCCGTCGGGCTGGGGTTTGCAGCGGATTATTGCGCTTTTTGCGCCTGCTGTGCTTTCCAGGCCTTGAATTCAGCCCATTCGGCGCGACGTTCGGCACGTTTTTTCTGAATGTCGTCGAAGGTCTTCTGCTGCTCAGGTTTGAGCAGGGCACGGATTTCGCCGTCGGTCTTCTGGCGTGCGGCATTCTTTTCGTTCTGGAACGCGGTCTGATCGGCTGGCGAAAGCTTGGCCAGGTACTTTTCGGCCAACGCCTTGCGGGCATGCATCTGCTCGCCCATCAACCTGCCGATCTGATGGCGCTGCTCGGGGCTCAGATCCAGTTTGGCATAAGGGCTGCGCCAGTGGTGCTCGCCGCCAGGACCACCGTGGACTCCATGAAGTCCGGGAGCGCCAGGGCCACCCATCGGGCCGACCTCAGGCTGGGCCATGGCGACGGTTGGCAGTGCAGCAGCGAACATCAGGGCGATAAGGGTCTTGCGCATGGTGTCTCTCCTTGTCTCGATTCCGGTCAGTCCGGATGAGTACAGATTAAGGAGTTCAAGGTCAGCGGCGGTCAGCGGAGGGTAAAGCTTGGGTAAAGAGGTTTTGCCAGGGAGCTGACATTGGGGGTGGATGGCCGTCAAAGGCGGCCATCCACGATCTCAGGGCGCGTAATAGTACCCGCGGCTGCGCAGCGCCACGATCCGTGGCCGGCCATCCGGGTGCGGGCCGATCTTCTTGCGCAGGTTGCTGACATGCATGTCCAGACTGCGATCGTAGAGGGTCAGCTTGCGGCCCAGGGCAATCTGCGCCAGTTCCTGCTTGTCCAGCGGCTCGCCCGGTTGTTGCAGCAAGGCTTCGAGCAGACGGCTCTCGGAAACGGTGAGGGTGAAGTCCTGCTCGTCGATGGTGACCACGCCGCGCACCGGGCTGAAGCACAGGTCGCCCAGTTCCAACTGGCTCGAGGTCGCAGTCGGATGGCTACGGCGCAGGACGGCGCGCAAGCGGGCGGTCAGCTCCCGTGGATCGCACGGTTTGGCCAGGTAGTCGTCGGCGCCCAGTTCCAGGCCGAGAATCCGGTCCAGCGGCTCGCCGCGGGCCGACAGCATCACCACTGGCAGTTCCGGGTGGTCGCTACGCAGTTGCTTGAGCAGTTCCAGGCCGCTGCCATCGGGCAGCATCACGTCCAGCACCACCGCTGCCGGTGCGCTGTCGGCCAGCGCCTTGCGGGCGGTGAGACCATCGTGGCAGGCACGCACCTGAAAACCTTCCTGGCTCAGCCAGCTACTCAGCAGCTCGCACAGCTCCTGGTCATCATCAATCAGTAACAGGTCGCTCATGAAATTCTCGATAACAGATCGCCTTCTGGCGCTCTCAATTCAACCATTGCCGACGCTGTCTGCGCCCGCCACTGGCGAAGATACCGCAGAGCAGGGCCAGAAGTGCAACTCCCGCGCCGGTAACGAACCATTGCTGCTGATCGGTCAGCAGGCGTGAGCCCGGGTTGGCCTGCGCATCTTTGAGTTGCAGATTGAGGCGTTGGTTCTCCTGGCGCAAGCGGCTCAACTGGGCGCTTTCGCGTCCGGCCTCGGCATTGGCCAGTTGCTTGCTCAAGTCTTCGCGCAGCCGTTCGCTTTCCTTCAGGCGTTGCTGCAGATCGTTGATCTGGCTCGCGGCACTCAGTGACAGGGGAACGGCATTGCCTGCGCCACCTTCCTCGGCCTGGGCGAGTGGCCCCATCGACAAGGTGACCCACAGTAGACACAACAGACCTTTACGCATCGGAAACTCCTGATTCCAATCGGCATTCAGGATGTTGTCGGCTGTCGGTTCGGAATAATGAGCGATTGCCTGCGCGACGTCTTCTCAAGAGGGGGAGGCGTCGCGCAGACGGCGGTCAGGGCAGGGTTTGGCGAAATGGCTTGACCACGACGTTGCCGTAGACACCCGCGGCGACGAACGGATCGGCGTCGGCCCAGGCCTGGGCGGCAGCCAGGGAGTCGAACTCGGCGACGATCAGGCTGCCGGTGAAACCTGCGGCGCCCGGGTCGTTGCTGTCGATGGCCGGGTGTGGGCCGGCGAGGATCACGCGGCCTTCGGCGTTGAGCTGCTGCAGGCGCTCAAGGTGGGCCGGGCGTGCCGCCAGGCGTTTTTCCAGGGAGTTTTCAACGTCTGTGGCAATGATCGCGTAGAGCATGTCAGTCCTCGGTTTTTGGTGTAGTCGAGTCGGCGTCGTGCAGGTGACGGGACAGGTAGATGCCCTGGCCCACCAGGAACAGCAGGGTCATGCCCAGGCTGCCGAATACCTTGAAGTCGACCCAGTACTGCTGGAAGGTGAAGGCGACGAACAGGTTGGCGGCGCCGCAGAACACGAAGAATACGATCCACGCCAGGTTCAGGCGCGTCCAGACCGGCTCCGGCAGGCTCAGGGCATGGCCCATGATGCGCTTGATCAGCAGGCGGTCGCCGATGAAGTGACTGCCGGCGAAGGCCAGGGCGAACAGCCAGTTGACCACCGGGGCTTTCCACTTGAGGAAGGTTTCGCTGTGGAAGGCCAGGGTCAGGCTGCCGAACACCAGGCAGGCGATCAGGGTCAGCCACTGGCTTTTCTCCAGTTTGCGCTGGCTGATGAACAGCGCGCCATAGACCACCAGCGAACTGATGATCAACACCGCCGTGGCGCTGTAGATACCGCCGACCGTGACGCTTTGGCCGGCAATGTCGACCAGACGGGGTTCGATTTTGTAGACGATGAAAAACAGGAACAGCGGGATGAAATCGATGAATTGTTTCACAGTGGCAGCCAGAAGCAGGATGTAGCGGCATAATAACAAACATACTTGTCAGCGAAAGCGCCACCCAGAGGTTATTCAGTTCCCGTGGAAATCGACCTGCACTGCCATAGCACGGCCTCCGACGGCGCCCTGGCGCCAGCGGCCCTGGTTGCCCGTGCGCACGAGAAAGGCGTGCGAGTCCTGGCCCTGACCGACCACGACACCCTCGAAGGCCTGGCCGAGGCCCGTGAAGCCGCGCAGGCCTTGGGCATGCAACTGGTCAATGGAGTCGAGTTGTCCTGTACCTGGGGCGGCGCGACCATCCATGTGCTGGGCTACGGCTTCGATGTCGAGGCGCCGCCGCTGGTCGAGGCGGTGGCCCGGTTGCACGAGGGACGCTGGCTGCGCTCCGAGGAAATTGCCCGCAAGCTGGCGCTCAAGGGCATGCCCGGGGCCTTGGAGGGCGCGCGGGCGATCCAGCAGGAGTTGGGCGACAGCGGCAACGCACCGGCCCGTCCGCATTTCGCCGATTTCCTGGTGCGCGCGGGTTTCGTCAAGGATCGGGCCGAGGCTTTTCGCAAGTGGCTGGGCGCCGGTAAGCTGGGCGACGTCAAGTTGCACTGGCCGTCCCTCGAGGACACCGTCGGCACCCTGCGCGCGGCGGGGGCCTGGGTTAGCCTGGCGCATCCCTGGCACTATGATTTCACCCGCAGCAAGCGCCGCAAGTTGATTGCCGACTATATTCAAGCAGGAGGCCAGGCCATCGAAGTGGTCAACGGTTATCAGCCGGCCGAGCAGGTCGGCAGCCTGGCGATCCTGGCCCGTGAATTCGGGCTGCTGGTCAGTGCCGGCAGCGATTTCCATGGCCCCGGGGGCTGGTCCGAGATCGGTGAGTACCGCCCACTTCCAGAAGATCTGCCACCCCTCTGGCGTCGGTTCAAACATGATCAGCCATCCACCACACGCGCCTGAACAGGAAGACAACGTGAGTCAATTTTTCCAGATACATCCGGAAAACCCCCAGGCGCGCCTGATCAAGCAGGCGGTGGATATTATCCGCAAGGGCGGGGTGGTGATCTACCCGACCGACTCTTCGTACGCCATCGGTTGCCAGATCGGCGACAAGAATGCGGTCGAGCGCGTGCGCCGTCTGCGGCAACTGGACGACAAGCACAACTTCGCGCTGATTTGCGCCGATCTGTCGCAACTCGGCCTGTTCGCCAAGGTCGACACCGGCCTGTTTCGCCTGCTCAAGGCGCATACGCCGGGGCCCTACACCTTCATCCTGAACGCTACCCGGGAAGTCCCGCGGCTGTTGATGCACCCGAAGAAACGCACCATCGGCCTGCGCATTCCCAGCCATCCGATCGCCCTGGCGCTGCTGGCCGAACTCGGTGAGCCGCTGATGAGTGTGAGCCTGATCATGCCGGGCGAGAGCGAGCCGATGATCGATCCCTACGAGATTCGCCAGTTGCTGGAGCATCAGGTCGACCTGATCATCGATGGCGGTTTTGGCGGGCTCAAGGCGTCCACCGTGATCAACCTGGCCGATGGTGAGCCACAAGTGGTGCGGGTCGGTTGTGGCGATCCGGCGCCCTTCATGGTCGAGGCCTGAATGTCCGCCGTTGAAACGGTCGACAGCCAGGCCGGAGCGCAGCAGGAACTGCCGTTCGCCATGGTCTATGGCCAGGCGGTCAGGGAAATGCCGGTGGACCTGTATATCCCGCCGGATGCCCTGGAAGTCTTCCTCGAAGCTTTCGAAGGCCCGCTGGACCTGCTGCTGTACCTGATCCGCAAGCAGAACATCGACATCCTCGACATCCCCGTGGCGGAAATCACCCGCCAGTACATGGGCTATGTCGAGCTGATGCAATCGGTGCGCCTGGAGCTGGCCGCCGAATACCTGGTGATGGCGGCCATGCTCGCCGAGATCAAGTCGCGCATGCTGCTGCCGCGTTCGGCCGAGGTCGAGGAGGAGGAAGACGACCCACGGGCCGAGCTGATTCGTCGGCTGCAGGAGTACGAGCGCTTCAAGACCGCTGCCGAAGGCATCGATGGCCTGAGCCGGGTCGGCCGCGAGATCATCGTGCCGCAGTTGGACGCCCCCGAGGCCCGCGCGCGCAAGTTGCTGCCGGACGTCGGCCTGGAGGAAGTGCTGATGTCCATGGCCGAAGTGTTGCGCCGTGGCGACATGTTCGAAAGCCATCAGGTCAGCCGTGAGCAACTGTCGACCCGCGAACGCATGAGCGATGTGCTCGAACGTCTCAAGGGCGGTGGTTTTGTGCCCTTCGTCGAGCTGTTCACCGCCGAGGAAGGCAAGCTCGGCGTGGTGGTGACCTTCATGGCGATCCTCGAACTGGTCAAGGAATCCCTGATCGAGCTGGTGCAGAATGAGCCCTTCGCGGCGATCCATGTGCGTGCCCGAGCCGAATAACGAGCTTAATCAATGAACCTGACTGAACCCCGCGAGCTGGCCCCGCTGCTTGAAGCCTTTCTGTTGGCTTCGGGAAAGCCGCAATCGATGGAACGCCTGTACGAATTGTTCGAGGAGGCCGAGCGGCCTGAGCCAGCGGTCTTCAAGAAAGCCCTGACGATCCTCGCCAAGTCCTGCGAGGGCCGTGCCTTCGAACTCAAGGAAGTGGCTTCCGGCTATCGCCTGCAGATTCGCGAGAAGTTCGCGCCCTGGGTCGGCCGGCTCTGGGAGGAGCGTCCGCAGCGCTATTCGCGGGCGATGCTGGAGACCCTGGCGCTGATTGCCTATCGCCAGCCGATCACCCGGGGCGAGATCGAGGACGTGCGCGGCGTGGCGGTCAACAGCCAGATCGTCAAGACTCTGCTGGAGCGCGAGTGGATCCGCGTCGTGGGCTATCGCGAGGTGCCGGGCAAGCCGGCGATGTTCGCCACCACCAAGGCCTTTCTCGACTACTTCAACCTGAAGAACCTCGACGACCTGCCGCCGCTGGCGGAACTGCGCGAGCTGGAGCCGGACCCGGTGCTCGACTTCGACGACGCACCGGTGCCCGCAGGCCTACAGGCCCTGGCCGATGCCAGTGGCGACCCGGAGGCGGAGGACGAGCCTAAGAAGGAGGAGACCAGCTTCCACACCCTGCTGCTGGAGTTGGACTCCATGGAAGAGGGGATCAAGACCGACTTCGACGATTTGCTCCGCGATGCTGATGTTCCGGCGCCTGTCGGCGAGTTTCAGGAAGAGCCTGGATTGCCGCTGCCTGGGGCGTTCGATTTGCCCGAGTTTGAGGATGAGGTGGAGCCTGAACTGGACTCCGAGCTTGAGTTTGCGCCTGAATTCGAGCCGGAGCCCGAACCTGACGAGGCTGCGCACGAGCCGGAGGAAGACCGGGTCGGCGCCGCCGAAGCCCGCGAGCGCCTGCTGGCCGCAGTTGCTGCGCTGGACACCCAGGCCAAGGCCAAGGCCAAGTCCGATCCGGAGCCTGAACTGAGCGAAGAAGAGGCCGAGGCCCAGGCGTTGGCCGAAGCCATAGAGAACGAGCGGCGTCAGTGGGAAGATTGAGGTTTCAGGACCTCTATCCGACAGACAACTGCTACTCTCTGATGCGCAACGTTGAAGATCCGCGTATGATTCGCGGCCCTTCGACGATCCCATTCGTCCAGAACAGTTTTTTATCTCTATCAGGCCAGGCCTGAATCGACACACCGGGAGGTGCCCAGATGAGTGACAACGATCAGCAAGACAGCCAACCCATCCGCCCAGCAGGCGAAAAACTGCAGAAAGTCCTCGCCCGTATCGGCGTAGGCTCGCGCCGTGACGTGGAAGGCTGGATCAGCCAGGGCCGGATCAAGGTCAATGGCAGCAATGCCACCCTCGGCCAGCGCGTCGACCTGCACGACGCCATCACCATTGATGGCAAGGTCATCAAGCGCGAAGAGGCCGCCGAGTCGGTGCGCCGGGTGATCATCTACAACAAGCCCGACGGCGAAATCTGCACCCGCGATGACCCGGAAGGCCGCCCGACCGTATTCGACAAGCTGCCTCGTCCCAAAGACGGCCGCTGGATCAATATCGGTCGCCTGGACATCAACACCACTGGCCTGCTGATGTTCACCACCGACGGTGAGTTGGCCAACCGCCTGATGCACCCATCCTACGAGATGGACCGCGAGTATGCGGTGCGCGTTCGTGGCGAGGTCGACGACGAGATGATCGAGCGGCTCAAGGCCGGCGTGGTCCTCGAAGACGGTCCGGCCAAGTTCACCGATATCCAGCAGGCGCCAGGCGGTGAAGGCTTCAACCACTGGTACCACTGCGTGGTGATGGAAGGTCGTAACCGCGAAGTACGGCGCCTGTGGGAATCCCAGGGCCTGGTGGTCAGCCGCCTGAAGCGCGTGCGTTTCGGTCCGGTATTCCTCAATTCCGACCTGCCGATGGGCCGCTGGCGTGAAATGAGCCAGTACGAGGTCGATGTCCTCAGTGCCGAGGTTGGCCTGACGCCGGTGGCCATGCCGCAACTGAACGCCAAGAGCAAGGACAAGCTGGAGCGGATGCAGCGTAAATCCTCGCGTCCGATGGCCCGTAGCGAGCGCGTGCGTACCTTGCGTCCAGCCCAGGGCGAACCGGCCGTGGCCGAACGCCCGGCTCGCGAGCCGCATATTGAGGGCGAGCGTCCGGCCCGCAAACCGGCTGGCCGTCAGGACGGCGAACGTGCTCCACGTGCGCCGCGCCCGGCTGCGGGTCGTGGCGAATCGAGCCGTGGCACGCCCGTGGCAGATCGCCCGGTGGACAGCAAGCGCCCGGCCAAGCCGGCGCCGAAGTCCAAGCGTCCGGGTATCGGTCTGGTGGACAACGGTACGCCTTCGGGCAAGCGTCGTGGTGCACCGTCCGGTTCCGGCCAGCGTCCAGGCTTTGGACGGCGCAAGCCTGAATAAGCGCTTCGTGCCCTGAAAGAAACGCCAATCCACGGATTGGCGTTTTTTTTTGCACAAATTTTAGTGCATGCAGGGTGGAAAATTTTCGTTACATCCTGTCAGGAAAACCTTACGGATTTTTCGGCTGAACACCCTGGATTCATTGGCTCTGCCGCCCTGTAAGGAATAATTGCCGAGTGCGCGGCGGGTCGCTGCTTTGGCTGCGACCAGCCCTCTTGCCCCATCGGGCTGCTGCCTGTGTGATAGCCGCCTACCTGCCGGTCGTGGTCTGGCGGTGTACAATGCGCGCCGTTTGAACTGTGACCTCCTTGCGTAATCGCGCATTTTGGCTGTCCGGTGGCCGCTTTGCGACGCCCCGAAGGCCAATACCCTCAAGGTTATCCGCCTTGTTCACTCCATCTTGTCACAAGCACGATGGGTTCGATTTCGTCACAGATAAAAACAAACAGGTGACGCATGACTTGTAACAATCCTCGCAATCGCTGCCCTCTGAATACGTGGCGTCCATGCATCGGCCTGATGTTTGGCTCCAGGGTTTCGTCTATCGCTTATCGCTGATACCTCGACGCTCCACGAACCTCATCAAACCTTGCGTGAGACTTTTTTCAATGAGTGGAAACATCCCCCCTTCGGGCGAGCTGAAACGCGGCCTGAAAAATCGTCATATCCAGTTGATCGCCCTGGGTGGCGCCATCGGTACGGGCCTGTTCCTCGGTTCGGCCGGGGTGCTCAAGTCTGCCGGCCCGTCGATGATTCTCGGTTATGCGATCTGTGGCTTCATCGCTTTCATGATCATGCGCCAACTGGGCGAGATGATCGTCGAGGAGCCGGTCGCCGGCTCCTTCAGTCACTTTGCCCACAAGTACTGGGGCGGTTTCGCCGGCTTCCTGTCGGGCTGGAACTGCTGGATCCTGTACATCCTGGTGGGCATGTCGGAACTGACTGCGGTCGGCAAGTACGTTCACTACTGGTGGCCGGATGTCCCGACCTGGGCGTCGGCGGCGGCCTTCTTCGTGCTGATCAACCTGGTCAACCTGGCGAATGTGAAGGTCTTCGGCGAGGCTGAATTCTGGTTCGCGATCATCAAGGTGGTTGCCATCGTCGGCATGATTGCCCTGGGCAGCTACCTGCTGGTCAGCGGTCATGGTGGCTCGCAGGCCTCCGTGAGCAATCTGTGGCAGCACGGTGGATTCTTCCCCAACGGGGTCAGCGGTCTGGTGATGGCGATGGCGATCATCATGTTCTCCTTCGGCGGCCTGGAAATGCTCGGTTTCACCGCAGCGGAAGCCGACAAGCCGAAGACCGTGATTCCCAAGGCCATCAACCAGGTGATCTACCGGATCCTGATTTTCTACATCGGCGCGTTGGTCGTGCTGTTGTCGCTAACGCCGTGGGACAGCCTGCTCAGCACCCTGAATGCCTCCGGCGATGCCTACAGCGGCAGCCCGTTCGTGCAGGTGTTCTCGATGCTGGGCAGCAACACCGCCGCGCATATCCTCAACTTCGTGGTCCTGACTGCCGCGCTGTCGGTGTACAACAGCGGCACCTACTGCAACAGTCGCATGCTGCTGGGCATGGCCGAGCAGGGTGATGCGCCGAAGGTGCTGGCACGAATCGACAAGCGCGGGGTGCCGGTGCTTTCGATCCTCGCCTCGGCGCTGGTGACGTTCATTGCGGTGGTGATGAACTACCTGATTCCACAACATGCGCTGGAGTTGCTGATGTCGCTGGTGGTCGCGACCCTGGTGATCAACTGGGCGATGATCAGCTACTCGCACTTCAAGTTCCGCCAGCACATGAACCGCACGCAACAGACGCCATTGTTCAAGGCGCTCTGGTACCCCTACGGTAATTACTTCTGCCTGGCGTTCGTGGTGTTCATCCTGGGTATCATGCTGATGATCCCGGGTATCCAGATCTCGGTGTATGCGATCCCGGTGTGGTTGCTGTTCATGTGGATCTGCTACGGCATCAAAAACCGTCGCAGCAGCCAGCAGGGTTTGCCGACTGCCAGCTCCGCGCTGAAGTAACCGCCGTTTGCAACGGACAAACCCGGCCCTGCGCCGGGTTTGTCATTTCGGTATGCTGAATATTCCCGAGGTCGGACGTTTTTCCCATGCTGGTCATTTCCAACAACGTGCAACTGCCGGACAACGAGATCGAATGGACGGCCATCCGTGCCCAGGGGGCGGGTGGGCAGAACGTCAACAAGGTCTCCAGTGCGGTGCACCTGCGTTTCGACATTCCGGCGTCGTCGCTGCCACCGTTCTACAAGGAGCGTTTGCTGGCGCTGAGTGACAGCCGCATCACCAGTGACGGGGTGGTTGTGATCAAGGCCCAGCAATATCGGACCCAGGAGCAGAACCGCGCCGATGCCCTGTTGCGCCTGGTGGAACTGATCCAGGTGGCGACCAGGGTCGAGAAGAAGCGCCGGCCGACCAAGCCGACGCTGGGCTCGAAAAAGCGCCGCCTGGACGGCAAGTCACAGCGCGGGGCGATCAAGGCCGGGCGCGGCAAGATCGATTTCTGAGCCTGAGTGGCCTGTCAAAGACTACCTGTGGCGAGCAGACCTGTGGTGAGTGGGCCCGCTCGCCACAGGTATTCAGGTTCAGGCGTGGTCGCGTTGTTCACGACGCTTGGGTGCCTGGCGATACAGGTAGAGGCTCAGGCACAGCCCGGAAACCGCCGCGAGCGCGGCGAACAGGAAGATCGAGGCAAAGCCGAAACCGGCGGCGACCGCGCCTACCAGTGGGCCGGTGATGCCCAGCGACAAGTCGATGAACAGCGAATAGGCGCCCACCGCCGCGCCGCGACTGGAGGCGGGCACCAGATTGACCGCTTCCACGCCCAGCGCCGGGAACACCAGCGAGAAACCAAAACCGCTCAGCGCCGCACCGGCTACTGCCCATTGGGCATCAGGGGCAAGCCACAGCAGCAACAGGCCGAGAGTTTCCACCGACAGGCAGGCGATGGCCACGCGGAAACCGCCGAGACGGTTGATCATGTTACCGAACAGCAGGCGGGCACCGATGAAGCTTGCGCCGAACAGGCTCAGGCACAGTACGGCATTGTCCCAGTGCTGGGTGGCGTAGTAGAGGGTGATGAAGGTCGCGATGGTGCCAAAGCCGATCGAGCCCAGTGCCAACCCGGTACCGTGGGGCAGGACCCGGCCGAGTACATGCAGGAACGGCAGGCGCTCGCCGGAAACGATCGGTGCCGCCTGCTTGGGCCAGGCCAGCAACAGCCCGAGGCCTGCCAGGAGCAGGATGCTGACGCCCATGCTCCACAGGCCCAACTGGTGGACCAGCCATACGCCCAGCGGCGCACCGATGGCGAGGGCGCCATAACTGGCGATGCCATTCCAGGAGATCACCTTGGCGGTATTCTGTGCACCGACCCGACCGATACCCCAGCCGATGGACCCGGAGCCGACCAGGCTTTCGGCACTGCCGAGGATCATCCGGCCAATGAACAGGCTGGCCAGGCTCAGGCTTGGCGCCGCGTGGAGGAAGCTCGGCAGCAGCATGAAGACTCCGCTCAGGCCGCAGCCCGCCAGGCCATACATGACGGCGCGCTTGGCACCCAGGTTGTCGATGATCCGACTGGCATAAGGGCGGCTGAGCAGGGTGGCCAGGTACTGCACGCTGATCACCAGGCCGGCGATGACCGTGCCGAAGCCCAGTTCGCTATGGACATAACCCGGCAGGACCGCCAGTGGGATGCCAATGTTCAGATAACCGATGAAAGTGAAGAGGACAATGGAGACGACTTGCAACGTGACCGTGAGGGGGCGTTGGGAATCTGGCGTGGGCAAAGGCTCACCATGGCAGCGGAAAGGGTAAAGATAGGCTGCTTATGATAACGCTGCTAAGGGTGTTGTGGGGTGTTCCATCGAAAAAACGTTGGGCAGGGCGTCAGGATTGGGGCTGTGTCAGCAAGCGGGTGGTCACCAGGGCGGCGAGAGCGTTTTCCTGGCTGCCGAAGCGGGCGAGCAGGGCGGCCTGTTTTTCTTCGGAAAGGTTGTTCCACAGCGTGATCATCTGTTCGGCGGTACCGATCAACCGGTTGGCCTGGGATTCGTCGAAGGTGTCGGTCACGGTGTATTCCTGTTGAGTCGCGCTTGCCTGGCCGTGTGAAAAAACATCAAGAGTGGTTTTTTCACACGGTCAGCTATTGCAGGCTTCAGTCTTTGCTATCGGCCTTCAGGCTGTCCGCAGCCTCTTTTGTTTCAGGCTGTTCAGCACTGGCTTGTTGCGGAGTTTTCTGCTCAGTTTCGTGCAGGCTCGGGAAGGGGAAGTTGGGTATTTCGTGCATCGTCGTCGCTCCTTGCAAAGTCTGTTTTTTAAATCGCTGGGTAGATCCGCGCTTTTAAAAAAGCCTGGGCAGGATACAGCACTGGACATGACAGAAAGATTTTTTATCGCTCAGGTGGGACAGTCATGTGGTGAGCGGGCTTGCTCACCACGGACCTGCCGGGCACAGGTCCGTGGTCACCGGCGGTTTACTTGCAGACTGCGGCAATCGCTTCGGCCAGGGCATCCAGACGGGTTGCGTCAATGCCAGCAACGTTGGCTCGGCCCGAACTGACCATGTAGACGCTGTAGTCGTCACGCAGGCGTTGTACCTGGGCCGGCGACAGGCCGGTATAGGAGAACATCCCGCGTTGCACGCCGATATGGGCGAAGCGCTCCGCCAGACCATGAGGCTTGAGCGCCGCGACCAGACCGCTGCGCAGTTGCGCGATGCGTGCGCGCATGGCTTCGACTTCCTCGGCCCACAGGCTTTTCAATTGCGCATCGCCAAGGATGGTCAGTACCACCGCCGCACCGTGATCCGGCGGGTTGGACCAGAGGTTACGGGCCACGGCCGCCAGTTGGCTGCGTACATCCAGCAGTTTTTCAGCGTCGGCGCTGCAGACCAACAGGGCACCGGTACGCTCGCGGTACAGGCCGAAGTTCTTCGAGCAGGAACTGGTAATCAGCACTTCCGGCAGTTCCTGGGCGAACAGGCGGACCGCCCAGGCATCTTCCTCGACGCCATCGCCAAAGCCCTGGTAGGCGAAGTCGATCAGCGGCAACAGTTCGCGTCGACGCACGACCTCCAGCACCCGCTGCCATTCGGCATGGGACAGGTCGAAGCCGGTCGGGTTGTGGCAGCAGGCATGCAGCAGCACCACATCACCTTTGGGGGCCTGCTCCAGTGCGGCGAGCATGCCGTCGACATTCAGGCGGTTGTCCGCGCCAACGTAAGGGTAATGGCTGATTTTCAGGCCGGCGGCGTTGAAGATGGTCTCGTGGATCGGCCAGGTCGGATCGCTGAGCCAGATACCGCGCCCCGGCAGGCACTGGGCGATGAAATCCGCGCTCAGGCGCAGGGCGCCGGTGCCGCCCGGGGTCTGGGTCGCCCCGACCCGACGCTCGGCGATCAGGGGTGAGTCAGTGCCCATCACCAGTTCGCACAACAGGCTGCCGAAACGCAGGTCGCCATGGCCGCCGATATAGGACTTGCTCGGTTGGCCGTCCACCAGCTTCTGCTCGGCCAGCTTGACCGACCGCAGGATCGGCGTCAGGCCCTGGGCGTCCTTGTAGACGCCGACCCCGAGATCGAACTTGTGCGGATTCGGGTCCTGGGCATAAGCCTCCAGCAAGCCGAGGATCGGGTCGCCGGGTACGCGCGCGATGGCGGTGAAATGCATTATTTAAGGCCCTCGGCGGTTTTGCCGACCTCGTCGGTACGTGCCGCCATGATGAAATCGTTACGGTGCAGGCCCTTGATGGAGTGGCTCCACCAGGTCACGGTGACTTTGCCCCACTCGGTCAACAGGCCCGGATGATGGCCCTCGGCTTCGGAGATGGCGCCGACGGCATTGGTGAAGGCCAGCGCGAACTTGAAGTTCTTGAAGCGATATACCTTCTCCAATTGCATGATGCCGTCGCGAACTTCGATATTCCAGTCCGGAATCTGCTTGAGCAGGGCCGGCAGTTCTTCATCACTGACCTGTGGGGCATCGGCGCGGCAGGCTTCGCAGTGGGCTTGGGTGAGGGTGCTCATGGTGTCTTCCTGTCTGTCGTTCTTGTTCGTCGCACGCCCCTCGGCCCTGCCGGTTGCGGGCATTGGCGCGAGGGTTCCTGGTGTAGCCGAAAGTCGCCGGTCAGGCGGCCCTGGGCGGGAATTTCGGGGCTCGCAGGCCCAACTGCAAAGCCTGCTCGACCAGCCCCATGATGTCTTCGTGGGCCAGGTCGAACAAGCGCTTGAGGTCCGGCAGCGCGAAGTAGACCGGCTGCAGGATGTCGATGCGATAAGGAGTGCGCATCGCTTCCAGCGGATCGAACGGCTGGTGTTCGGGCTCGCTGGACAGGCTGTAGACCGTTTCCCTGGGTGAGGAAAGGATGCCGCCACCGTAGATGCGCCGGCCATGCGGGGTATCCACCAGGCCGAATTCGATGGTCATCCAGTACAGTCGCGCCAGGTACACCCGTTGTTCCTTGGTGGCCTTGAGGCCGAGCTTGCCGTAGGTGTGGGTGAATTCGGCGAACCAGGGGTTGGTCAGCAGCGGGCAGTGGCCGAAGATCTCGTGGAAAATGTCCGGTTCCTGCAGGTAGTCCAGTTCTTCTTCGGTGCGGATGAAGGTTGCTACCGGAAACTGTTTGTTGGCCAGCAGTTCGAAGAAGGTCTGGAAGGGAATCAGCGCAGGCACCCGGGCGACCTGCCAGCCGGTGGTCTTGGCCAGCACGGTGTTGATTTCGCCCAGTTGCGGGATCCGGTCATGGGGCAGGCCGAGCTTTTCGATGCCGTCCAGGTATTCCTGGCAGGCGCGGCCCTCGATCACTTTCATCTGGCGGGTGATCAAGGTGTTCCACACCGCATGCTCGGCGGGCGGGTAGTCGATAAACCCTTGCGCATCGGGCTCGCGAGCCACGTAGTGCGTCTGCTTCATACTGCTCTCCTGCTAGAGGGATCATTCTTGTTATGTGCAGCGTCGTGTCCAGATGTTGATCCGGGCGGGCAGGGAATGCACGGGGGATGCCTGCGTCAGTTGGTCGGTATGCGGGTCGAATATGTAAAGTATTCGTTACGGATTTCATGAGTTGCTCTGTATTCGGTATTTTTACGGGATGGTTTTGTGGATATCTGTCACGTAATCTTTACGAAAAACTGCGGTGTCCCTTAAAAAGTTGTCGGATGGGGCCGCGAAACCTGTGAGGTTGGGCGTCCTGACCCCCACCGAGCCGTCTCGTTCACCTTTCCGGGCTTTTCCATGCGTATCAAAGTGCACTGCCAGAACCGCATCGGCATCCTTCGCGACATCCTCAACCTGCTGGTGGATTACGGTATCAACGTGGCCCGGGGCGAGGTTGGCGGCGACCAGGGCAACGCGATCTACCTGCATTGTCCCAATCTGATCAATCTGCAATTCCAGGCCCTGCGGCCCCGTTTCGAGACGATCGCCGGGGTTTTTGGGGTAAAGCGGGTCGGGCTGATGCCCAGCGAGCGTCGGCATATGGAGCTCAATGCGTTGCTGGGGGCGCTGGAGTTTCCGGTGTTGTCCATCGACATGGCGGGTTGCATCGTCGCGGCGAACCGGGCAGCGGCGCAGTTGCTCGGGGTGCGGGTCGATGAGGTGCCAGGGATTGCCCTGTCGCGTTATGCATCGGACTTCGATCTGCCGGAGTTGGTGCGCAGCAATAAATCGCGCATCAATGGTTTGCGGGTCAAGGTCAAGGGTGACGTGTTTCTGGCGGACATCGCCCCGCTGCAGCCCGAGCATGAGGACAGCGAGGCGATGGCTGGCGCGGTGTTGACGCTGCACCGCGCCGATCAGGTTGGTGAGCGGATCTACAACGTGCGCAAGCAGGAGTTGCGCGGTTTCGACAGCATTTTCCAGAGCTCCCGGGTGATGGCGGCGGTGGTCCGCGAGGCCCGGCGCATGGCGCCCCTGGATGCGCCGTTGCTGATCGAAGGGGAAACCGGTACCGGCAAGGAGTTGCTGGCGCGCGCCTGCCACCTTGCCAGCCCGCGCGGACAGGCGCCGTTAATGGCGCTCAACTGTGCCGGCTTGCCGGAATCGATGGCCGAGACCGAACTGTTCGGCTACGGCCCTGGTGCTTTCGAGGGCGCACGGGCCGAGGGCAAGCTCGGCTTGCTGGAACTGACGGCAGGCGGCACGTTGTTTCTCGATGGCGTCGGGGAGATGAGCCCGAGGCTGCAGGCCAAGCTGCTGCGCTTCCTGCAGGATGGCGGGTTCCGTCGGGTCGGCAGTGATGAAGAAGTCTATCTCGATGTACGGGTGATCTGTGCGACCCAGGTCGACCTCTCGGAGTTGTGTGGTCGCGGTGAGTTTCGCCAGGACCTGTACCACCGGCTCAACGTGCTGTCGCTGCACATTCCGCCCTTGCGCGAATGCCTGGATGGCCTGAGTCCGCTGGTCGAGCATTTTCTCGATCAGGCCAGCCGGCAGATTGGCTGCCCGCTGCCCAAGCTGGCGCCGGCGGCGATGGAGCGGTTGAGCCATTACCACTGGCCGGGCAATGTTCGCCAGTTGGAAAACGTGCTGTTCCAGGCGGTGTCGTTGTGCGATGGCGGTCTGGTCAAGGCTGAGCATATCCGTCTGCCGGATTACGGCGTGCGTCAGCCGTTGGGGGATTTTTCCCTTGAGGGTGGGCTGGACGAGATTGTCGGGCGGTTCGAGAAGGCCGTGCTGGAGCGACTGTATTCCGAGCATCCGAGTAGCCGCTTGCTGGGCAAGCGCCTGGGGGTTTCCCATACCACCATCGCCAACAAGCTCAAGGCCTACGACATGGGCAAGAGCGAATGAAGGCTGGGTGAAGCGGGCTGTCTGACCGATAGTTGCCGCTAGCGGCATAACCGCGCCGTTTTTTCGTCTTTGTCTGCGCACTGGGAAACCGCCCCTGCTCACCCAGGTCCCGGCTGGCCGGGGTTCTGAGGGGTGTAATGAAATGTTGGTGCAGAAATTGCTAAGGCTCTGGCCGTACAGCGGTGGGCGGCAAACGTCCGTCAGCAAGAGGAAAGACTGTGGACAAGTACCTTTACGTGGCAATGACCGGCGCCAGCCAGAACGCCCTGGCGCAAAAGGCTCATGCCAACAATCTGGCGAACATCTCTACCAGCGGTTTTCAGCGTGACCTGGAACAGGCCCGTTCGATGCCGGTGTTCGGTGACGTCTTTCCGGCGCGTGCGTTTGCCATGTCCGAACGGCCGGCAACCGATTTCTCGCCGGGCGCGCTGCAGCAGACCGGCCGTGATCTCGATGTGGCCGTCGGCGGCAATGGCTGGATGGCGGTGCAGACGCCTGACGGTGGTGAAGGCTATGTGCGCACCGCGAGCATGAATATTGACGCGGTGGGCGTGCTGCGTGCGGGCAACGGCATGCCGGTGATCGGCAACGCCGGTCCGATTGCCGTGCCGCCCGAGTCGAAGATCGAAGTCGGCCAGGACGGCACCATCAGCATCCGCTCGATGGGCGAGGGGCCGCGTGTGGTGGCCGTGGTCGACCGCATCAAGCTGGTCAGTCCCGATCCCAAGAACATGACCAAGGGTCTGGACGGCATGATCCACACCAAGGACGGGAAGCCGGCGGTCGCCGATGCCAACGTCAAGCTGGAGTCGGGTTTCCTCGAGGCTAGCAACGTCAATGCTGTCGAAGAGATGACTGCGGTGCTGGCTTTGTCCAAGCAGTTCGAGCTGCATATCAAAATGATGAACACCGCTAAAGACGATGACCAGGCAATGGCTCGGGTCTTGCAGATCAGCTAATCACCACAACGTAGCGCCGTAAAACAGGCGCACGAAGGAGAACAGAATGCTTCCGGCTCTATGGGTTGCAAAAACAGGTTTGGCGGCGCAAGACACCAACCTGACCACCATTTCCAACAACCTGGCCAACGTCTCGACCACCGGCTTCAAGCGTGATCGTGCCGAATTCCAGGACCTGCTGTACCAGATCAAGCGTCAGCCGGGTGCCCAGTCGACCCAGGACAGCGAACTGCCATCGGGCCTGCAGCTGGGTACCGGTGTGCGTATCGTCGGCACCCAGAAGAACTTCGCCGCCGGTAGCCTGCAGACCACTGACCAGCCGCTGGACATCGCGGTCAACGGTCGTGGTTTCTTCCAGATCCTGCAACCGGACGGGACCACGGCCTATACCCGTGACGGTACCTTCCACCTGGACAACACCGGCCAGATCGTCACCGCCTCAGGTTTTGCCCTGCAGCCGGCCATCGTGATCCCGAACAACGCCCAGACTTTCACCGTCGGCAAGGACGGCACCGTCTCGATCACCACCGCCGGCAACCCGGCCTCGCAAGTGATCGGCAACCTGCAGACCGCCGATTTCATCAACCCGGCCGGCCTGCAAGCCGTGGGTGGCAACCTGTTCCTGGAAACCGCCGCCAGCGGTGCACCACAGGTCAGCACGCCAGGTCTCAATGGATTCGGTACCACCGAGCAGAGCACTCTGGAAACCTCGAACGTCAGCACCGTGGAGGAGATGGTCAACATGATCACCACCCAGCGTGCCTACGAAATGAACTCCAAGGTGATTTCCACCGCCGACCAGATGCTCTCGTTCGTCGCGCAGAATCTGTAATCAAGTCTATGTGGCGGCCTCGGGGCCGCCTGCAACACCGTGAGGGAAGGGTCATGAATCGGTTGTTTTCTGTTCTCGCGCTGAGTGGGATGGCTGCGCTGGCGGGTTGCGTGAGCCCGCCGCCCAAGCCTAATGACCCCTACTATGCACCGGTGTTGCCACGCACTCCGCTGCCTGCTGCGGCGAACAATGGCTCGATCTACCAGGCCGGTTTCGAACAGAACCTGTATGGCGACCGCAAGGCGTTCCGGGTCGGTGATATCATCACCATCACCTTGAACGAAGCCACCCAGGCCAGCAAGAACGCCAACTCCAACCTGTCGAAGAAAAGCACCACCAGCATTGGCCTGACTTCGCTGTTTGGCAGCGTGCCGAACACCAACAACCCGTTGGGCAGTGGTGACCTGAGCCTGAACGCCGGCTACAGCGGCAACCGTGCCACCGACGGTACTTCCAAGGCCGGCCAGAGCAACAGCCTGACCGGTTCGATCACCGTCACCGTGGCCGATGTGTTGCCCAATGGCATCATCGCGGTCCGTGGCGAGAAGTGGATGACCCTCAATACCGGCGACGAACTGGTGCGGATTGCCGGCCTGGTGCGCGCTGACGATATCGCTACCGATAACACCGTATCGTCTACCCGGGTGGCCGATGCGCGCATCACCTATTCGGGTACCGGCTCGTTCGCCGATACGAGTCAGCCAGGCTGGTTCGACCGTTTCTTCCTCAGCCCACTCTGGCCTTTCTAGGTGCCGACCATCATGTTCAATTTCAAGCATCTGATGGCGGCTGTGCTGCTGATGTCGACCGCCTTCAGTGTCCAGGCCGAACGGTTGAAGGACATCGCCAGTATTTCCGGCGTACGTTCCAACCAGTTGATCGGTTACGGCCTGGTGGTCGGTCTGAACGGTACGGGTGACCAGACCACCCAGACCCCGTTCACCCTGCAGACCTTCAACAACATGCTGTCGCAGTTCGGCATCAAGGTGCCGGCCAACTCCGGCAGCGTCCAGTTGAAGAACGTTGCAGCGGTGTCGGTCAGTGCCGATCTGCCAGCGTTCGCCAAGCCGGGTCAGGTGGTCGATATCACCGTTTCCTCCATCGGTAACTCCAAAAGCCTGCGCGGCGGTACGCTGCTGCTGACGCCGCTCAAAGGTATCGATGGCAACGTCTACGCCATCGCCCAGGGCAACCTGGTGGTGGGCGGCTTCGATGCCGAGGGCCGTGACGGTTCGAAGATCACCGTCAACGTTCCGTCGGCGGGTCGTATTCCCGGTGGTGCCTCCGTCGAGCGAGCGGTGCCGAGTGGTTTCAATCAGGGCAACAGCCTGACCTTGAACCTCAACCGTTCCGACTTCACCACGGCCAAGCGTATTGTTGATAAGGTCAATGACATGCTCGGCCCAGGCGTGGCCCAGGCCATCGACGGCGGTTCGGTGCGAGTCACTGCGCCTCTGGACCCGAGCCAGCGCGTCGACTACATCTCGATCCTGGAAAATCTTGAGGTCGATCCGGGTCAGGCGGTGGCGAAAGTCATCATCAACTCGCGTACCGGCACCATCGTGATTGGCCAGAACGTCAAGGTTTCGCCAGCGGCGGTGACCCACGGCAGTCTGACCGTGACCATCACCGAGGATCCGATCGTCAGCCAGCCGGGGCCGTTGTCCAATGGCACCACGGCGGTCGTGCCGCGCTCGAAGATCAATGCCCAGCAGGAAGCCAAGCCGATGTTCAAGTTCGGCCCGGGGACCACGCTGGACGAAATCGTCCGTGCGGTGAATCAGGTGGGCGCTGCGCCAGGCGACTTGATGGCGATTCTCGAAGCCTTGAAACAGGCCGGCGCCCTGCAAGCCGATCTGATCGTGATCTGAGGTCGATTCCATGGTTGATATTCGTAACAGCGGGATCGTCAATGTCAGCGACTCGGGGGCCTATACCGACCTCAATCGCCTGAACAACCTGAAGGTCGGCGATCGCACCAGCGACGGTAACCTGCGCAAGGTTGCCCAGGAATTCGAGTCGCTGTTTCTCAGCCAGATGCTCAAGTCGATGCGTTCGGCCACCGAAGTGCTGGGGCAGGACAACCCGCTCAATACCCCGGCGGCCAAGCAGTATCAGGAAATGTACGACCAGCAACTGGCGGTGACCATGTCTCGCCAGGGCGGTGGTATCGGCCTGGCCGATGTGCTGATGCGTCAGATGTCGAAGGAAAAGCATTCCCGTCCATCTGACAGCGGGCTCACTGTCGGGCCGCCCGCTGGGACGACCGACGCTCCGGCCGCAGCACCAGTGGAAACCCCGATCGCTGCCGGCACCGTTACCTCGACGCCGGGCTCGCCTTTCACTCGCTCCAATGGCCAGCATGCCTTGTGGGCTTCGCGGGTTGCTCACGGCAACGCAAGCGACGGTACGGTGCACAACGATGTGGCCAAGCTCAACGCCCGGCGCCTTTCGCTGCCGAGCAAACTCACTGACCGGCTGTTGGCCGGCCTGGTACCGTCTGCCGATGCCAGTCAGGTCGCTGCGGCGGGTTATGCCGTACCGGAACGCAACAGCGCGTCTGCCGATGCGCAGCTCAAGAGCGACAACATGGCCGCCCGCAGCCTTGCCGTGCCGGCCTCGCGCATGCAGGTCTTCGGACGCGCCGTGGCTCAGCCGCCGCTGGCACCGGCCAAGCGTGCGTTCAGTTCGGCGGACGACTTCGTCGCAACCATGCTGCCGATGGCCGAACAGGCCGCCAAGCGTATCGGTATCGATCCGCGTTACCTAGTGGCCCAGGCTGCGCTGGAAACCGGCTGGGGCAAGTCGGTCATGCGCCAGCAGGACGGCAGCAGCAGCCACAACCTGTTCGGCATCAAGACCGGCAGCAGTTGGCAGGGACCTCAGGCGCGGGCAATTACCAGTGAGTTCCGCGATGGACAGATGGTCAAGGAAACAGCGGAATTCCGTTCCTATGATTCCTATCAGGACAGTTTCCATGACCTGGTGACGCTGCTGCAGAGCAATAATCGCTATCAAGATGTGCTGAAGTCGGCCGATAAACCAGAACAGTTTGTGCGTGAGCTGCAAAAGGCCGGGTACGCAACCGACCCGGATTACGCCAGCAAGATCACGCAAATAGCAAAACAGATGAAGAGCTACCAGAACTACGCTGCTGCGACGAGCGCTTCCACGAATTTATAAGGTCTGAATCATGAGTCTGCTCAATATCGGGATGACGGGGTTGAACGCTGCCAGCTCGGCCCTGACGACCACGGGTAACAACATTGCCAACGTTGACACGGCCGGTTACTCGCGTCAGCAAACCGTGCAGACCACCGCGGCCTCGCAGCGCTATGGCAACGTGTTCATCGGTACCGGGACCACCCTGGCGGATGTGCGCCGGGTCTACAGTTCCTACCTGGAATCGCAACTGCACACCGCGACCTCGCTCAACAGCGATGCCTCGTCGTACCTGGCCCAGGTCACACCGACCGACTCGATGCTGTCCGACACCAATACCGGCATGACTGCGTCCCTGCAGAGCTTCTTCACCGCCCTGCAGTCGGTTTCGGCCGCGCCGACCGATGACGCTTCCCGCCAGAACACCCTGAGCAGTGCCAAGGCCTTGAGCGATCGCTTCAACTCCATTGCCAAGCAGCTCAATGATCAGAACACCGGGATCAACACCAATCTGTCGGACATGACCGACCAGGTGAACAAGCTGGCGACCAGCATTGCCCAGCTCAATGATCAGATCACCAAGATTTCTCCGTCCGCCGGTGCGCCCAACGACCTGATGGACAAACGTAACGACGCCGTGCGCCAGTTGTCCGAACTGGTCGGTACCTCGGTGACCGAACGCGGTTCCAACTATGACGTCTACCTGGCCAACGGTCAGCCGCTGGTCATGGGCAACTCGACCAACACCCTGGCTGCCGTACCGAGCAAGGACGATCCGAGCCGTTACGCGTTGCAACTGAACCGTGCCTCCAGCACCATCGATATCACCGATACGGTGAGCAGTGGTGAGATCGGTGGTCTGCTGCGTTATCGCACCGAAGTGCTGAACCCTTCGCTCAACGAGCTGGGGCGTGTTGCGATGGTCGTTGCCGACCAGATGAACAAGCAGAACACTCAAGGCATCGACAAGAACGGCAACTTCGGCACGGCCATCTTCAACGATATCAACAGCGCCACTCTGGTCAGCCAGCGCAGCATTGCCAAGTCGACCAACAACCCGGCTTCCGGCAATCTGAACGTGAACATCAGTGATACCGGCGCGCTGACCACCTATGACTACCAGGTGACTTTCATCAACGGGACGGACTACACCGTCAATCGTTCCGACGGCACCAGCATGGGGTCTTTCAGTACCACGACCACCCCGGCACCGGTCATTGACGGTTTTACGCTGAGCCCGAGCAGTGCCACGGCGATGACCGCCGGTGACAGCTTCAAGGTCACCCCGACCCGCAGTGGTGCCAGCGATATCCAGATGGTCATGACCGACTCCAAGAGCATCGCTGCTGCGGCGCCGCTGACCGGTGTGACCAGTGCCAGCAATGGCGGGACCTATACCCAGCCGATCCTGGTCGACCAGTTGGGCACCCCCAACGCGACCAACAACGCGCAGTTGCAGGACGCCATCAAGTACGGCACGCCAGCCAAACTCGTGTTCTCCGCCGCCGGTACTGGCGCGGCGGCCGGTACCCAGAGCTACACACTGACCGACGCCAAGGGCAACCTCATGGGCACCGGCACCATCGTCCCGGGCCAGAACAATACCCTGAACCTGAAGATCAATATGGTCGACTCGTCGGGTAACCCGGTGATGGACAACACCGTCACGCCAGCCGTGCAGAAGACCTTCACGGTACAGACCACCGTGGGCGGCAACCCTAAAACCGGCGAAAGCTACACCATTTCGATGACCGGTGCGGCGTCCTCGGACAACCGCAACAGCGCGGCCCTGATTGCCCTGCAGACCAAGCAGACGGTCGATACCGGTACTTCGAGCAAGGGCATCAGCCTTTCGGATGCCTACGGCAAGCTGGTTTCCAATGTCGGCACCAAGGCTTCCCAGGCCAAGTCGGACAGCGATGCGACCACTACCGTGCTGACCACCGCCAAGGGCGCCCGGGACTCGTTATCGGGGGTCAACCTCGACGAGGAAACCGGCAACCTGGTCAAGTACCAGCAGTACTACACCGCCTCGTCGCAGATCATCAAGGCGGCTCAGGAAACCTTCAGCGTGCTGATCAACAGTCTTTAAGGAGTCGTAATTCATGCGCATTTCCACCGCCCAGTATTACGAAACGACCGCCGCCAACTATCAGCGTGGCTACAACGACACGCTCAAGAGTGCGGCCGAAGCCAGCAGTCTGACCAAGGTCAACACCGCCGCCGACGATCCGGTCGGTGCCGCTCGCCTGCTGCAATTGGGCCAGCAGAGTGCGGCGCTGACGCAGTACAGCACCAACTCCAATGCACTGAAAACCCAGTACAGCCAGAGCGAAACCGCGCTGAGTTCGATCCAGGACGGGATGCAGCGCGCGCGCGAGCTGGCACTGGCGGCCAACACCGGGACCAAGACCGACGCCGACCGCAAGGCTGCGGCTCAGGAACTGGGCCAACTGCAGCAGGCGATCCTCGGCCTGATGAACAGCCAGGACTCCAACGGCAACTACCTGTTTGCCGGTTCGAAGACCAGCAGCGTGCCGTACACCGCCAATGCCGATGGCACCTACAGCTATAACGGCGACCAGTCGACCTTGAGCCTGCAAGTCGGAGACAACCTGTCGCTGGGTAGCAATATCAATGGCTGGGATGCTTTCCAGCAGTCGATCAATACCGCGCGTACTCAATCCACCCTGACCTCGCCGGCAGTGGATGACGGTCGCGTCAGCCTGTCCAATGGCCTGGTCAGCAACAGCGCGACCTACGACGCCAAGTTCACCGCCGGCCAGCCATACACCGTGACCTTCCTCAGCAGCACGCAGCTGAAGATCACGGATGGCGCCGGTAATGACGTGACCTCGGAGGCGACCCAGAACGGGGTCGTCAGCAACAGCAACGGTGCCAACCAGACGGTAAACTTCCGGGGTATCGACCTGGCATTGAACATCAACCTGAAGTCGGGTGATGTGCCGGACACCGTGATCGCCGGTCATACCTTTACGCTGACCGCGCAGCCGGACACCTTCAACACGACCCGCAGTGCGGGCAATCCGTCGACCACGGTGGTCACCGGGGCAACCACGACCAACCAGGCCGCCTACACCAGCACCTTCCCCAACGGCGGTGCGACGATCAAGTTCGGCGCTGCTGGTGCCTATGACGTGTATGCCACGCCGGTTTCCTCGGACAGCCAGCCGATCTCCTCGGGCACCATGGCCGCACCACCGGCTGCGCAGACGATCACTGCGGCCGGGGTCACCTTCACGTTCAGCGGCGCGGCAGCATCGGGCGACCAATTCATGGTCCAGTCCAACAATCACCAGACTCAGAATATCCTCGATACCCTGACGTCGATGATCACTGCCCTGAACACGCCGGTCGATGGCGATCCGGTGGCTCAGCAGAAGCAACTGGCGACGATGAACGCCGGGATCAGCAACATTGACAGTGCGTTCGACAAGACCGGTGGGGCAATCACGACTGTCGGTGCGCGTCAGTCTGCGCTGGACAACCAGTTGGCTACCAACGAAAGCCTGACCCTGGCCAACACCAGCAGCCAGCAGGCGATCCGCGACTCCGACCCCGCCGAAGTGATGACCCGCCTGACCTTGCAGCAGACCATGTTGCAGGCCGCTCAACTGGCCTTCAGCAAGATCAGCCAGCTGGGTCTGTTCAACAAGATCTGAAGACGGCGGGCGCGCCAGCGTCCCCTGTTTTTGAGTATTGTCTGTCAGCCGCTGCATTAAGCGGCTTCAGGGGCCCTTCCGGCCGGAAGGGTGCCCTCCGCTCGAGAGTCCTGCCGTGAACCCTATGCCGCTTGTCAGTGTCGTCATTCCCGCCTCCCATCCACGGTTTTTCTCCAGGGCCCTCGGTGGGCTGTTGACTCAGGCGTATGGCAACTTCGAGGTCATCGTCTGCGACGATAGCCGTGGTGACGAGATCGAGCAGGCGGTGCTGACGCTGAGCGAGCGCAGTGGCAAGGCCGTGCGTTATGTCCGCAACCCGCAGCCGTTGGGTTATATCGGTAACCTGCAGGCCTGTCTGGCGCAAGCCCGGGGCGAGTACATCAAGTTCCTGATGGAAGACGATCAGTTGTTGCCCGATATCCTCGCGCAGCAGACTCAGGTCTTCATCGAGCAACCGGACGTCAACCTGGTGCTCGCCCAGCGGCTGTTCTGGGATGCCGACGACCTGCAACTGCCATCACGCCTGGAAAACACGGCGTTGTCGCCGGCCTCCGGGTTGTTCAAGGGCGAAGACCTGCTCGCCATCTGCGAGAACTTTCCGGTGAACTTCTTCGGCGGGTTCTCCAGTGCGATGTTTCGGCGTTCCGATCTGCTCGAACTGCTGCCGGCGCTGACCCAGCCGGGACACTGTTTTGTCGCCTCGCTCGACCTGGCCTTGTATATCTGTCTATTCCGCCGCGGCAGCCTGGCGATGCTGAACAATGTATTGAGCATCGAGCGTCTGTACCCGGAGCGCATGAACCGCCAGCAGGCGATGAAGGACGCCGCTGAAGCCGAAATGGAGTGGCTGGTGCAGATGCTCAAGGCGCGCAGTGGCGAATCGGCGCCGGCCCCCGGCTGGGTGCGCTACCTGCCACTGGATAAAGCCTGTGGTCTGCCACGCGAATGGGATGAGCTGCCGCTGAGCCGTACCTTGGGCAACAAGCAGACCACCCAGCCTTGGCGGGTGGGTATCGCCAGCGACAGCTTCACCCAGTTGTATACCGAGTGGTTGTCCTGCCGGACCCTGCCTGAACCGCAGAAGAAGTTGCTGGCCGATACCCTGGCGGGTTGGGCCTGGCAGCCGAAGATCGTGCCGGTGGTGATCGACGAGCAAGGCAGCAGTGCCATGCTGGGAATCACCCTGCGCAGCCTGGACGAGCAGCTCTATGCGCCAGAGCTGACACTGGTGCTATCTGCCGCCTGTACCGAAGCGAGTCTGGACGGCAAGGTGTTCCACCTGCCACTGGCGGATGACTGGCGCGAGCAGTTGAATGGGCTGTTGCCGCAGCTCGAGGGTGGCGACTGGTTCTATCTGTTAAGGGCCGGCGATCGTTTGCGTGAGCCGGCGCTGCTGGTGCTGGCCGAGCGTATCGTCGCTCAGCCGGCGATACGTTGCGCCTACAGCGATGAAGGTGCCTTGCGCGATGGTGAGTCCGCGGCACCGGTGTTCAGGCCGGATTTCAACCTTGACCTGATGCGCAGCTACCCCTACGTCGGGCGGGCGCTGGCTTTTCAGCGCAAGGGTTTCGTCGAGTTGGGCGGATTCGATGTCGTGCAAGGTGAACTGGCACCCCAGGATCTGCTCTGGCGTATGGTGGAAAGCGATGGCACCTGCGTTGTGCATCATATTGCCGAGGTCCAGCTGGAGTCGGTGTCCTCGTTCTCCCAATGGCTGTCGTCGCCCGAGGTGCGGGCGCTCGCTGCGCGGGTGACCGAGGCTCATCTGAATCGCCTGGGCATCGCCCATCGGATCGATTCGGGCGATGACTCGCCGCTCACGCGCGTCGAGTACCTGCATGCCAATCGCCCGCTGGTGTCGATCATTCTGGTCAGCAAGGATCAATGCGCGGCCTTGCAACGCTGCATCGATACCTTGCTGGAGCGTACCGCCTATGCCGAGTACGAGCTGCTGCTGGTGGACAACGGCAGTGAGAGTGCCGAGGCCCGGGCCTGGTTTGACGGGATGGCTCAGTTGGGCGGTGAGCGTCTGCGAGTGCTGTCTTATCCACAGCAGGGCAATGCGGCGGCGGTGCGCAACTTCGCCGCACAGCAGGCTCGTGGCGAATACCTGCTGCTGCTCAATCCCTATGCGGTGATCACCAACGGCCAGTGGCTGGATGAAATGCTGGCCCAGGCTCAGCGTCCGGAAGTCGGTGTGGTCGGTGCCAAGCTGTTCAGTCCTGAAGGGCGCGTGCTGCACGCCGGGGTGATTCTCGGTCTGCGCGGCCCGGCCGGTCTACCGTTCTACGGCGAGGTGATGCAGTCGGCCGGTTACATGTACCGGCTGCAAGCAGTGCACGACCTCAGCGCCGTCGGTGCCGATTGCATGCTGGTGCGCAAGTCGCTGTTCGACAGTCTCGGCGGTTTGGATGAGGAGAGTTTTGCCCACACCCTCAACGAGGTGGACTTCTGCCTGCGTGTCGGCCAGAGCAATCACCTGGTGGTGTGGACGCCGTTCGCGCAGTTGGCTCTGGGAGCCGTTCCCGGCGTGGTGCTTGGCGTCGAGGAGCAGGTGCTGCGCCAGAATGAGGAAAAGAGTTTCTATCAGCGCTGGCTGCCGATTGTCGCCCGCGACCCGGCCTATAACCCGAGCTTGACGCTGGACAGCCTGAACGGCTCGAGCTTCAGTCTGGAGCCGGGCTTGCGTGAGGGCTGGAGCCCGTTTTCCGCCCGGCATCTGCCGAAGATCATGGCCTTGCCGATCAATGCCTCGGCCGTCGGCCATTATCGGATCACCCAGCCGCTGATCGAACTGGAAGCCTCCGGGCGGGCAACTGGCCGTACCTATTACACCTTGCCGTCGATAATCGAGGTCGAGCGCCAGTCTCCTGACGTTATCGTCCAGCAGGGACGCTACACGGCGCTGCCGATTGAAGAAATCGCGGTGTTGATGAGTTACAGCAATGCCCGGCGCATCTATGAGCTTGACGACTATGTCATCGATCCACCGCGCAAGAACGGTCATATCCGCAACCTGCCGAAACGCGATGAGATGGAGCGCCTGATCCGCCGCGGTATCAGTTTGTGCGATCGGGTGGTGGTGTCGACCCAGCCACTGGCCGATGCGTTGTCGTCGATGCACCAGGATATCCGTGTGGTGCCGAACATGTTGGCGCCACGCATGTGGACCGGCCTGCAGAGTCAGCGCCGGACCACGAAAAAACCTCGGGTGGGTTGGGGCGGCGGTACCAGTCACGCTGGCGACCTGGCGGTCATTGCCGATGTCGTGCGTGAGCTGGCCAACGAGGTGGATTGGGTATTCTTCGGCATGTGCCCCGAAGAACTGCGGCCGTATATGCACCAGTTCCATGGTGTCATCGACCTCAAGGATTACCCGATGAAGCTGGCGAGCCTGAACCTGGACCTGGCGCTCGCGCCGCTGGAGTTCCACCCCTTCAATGACTGCAAGAGCAATCTGCGCCTCTTGGAGTACGGGGCCTGTGGCTATCCGGTGATTTGCACCGACACCAAGGCCTACGCCGGCTACCTGCCGTGCACGCGGATCAGGACCAACACCACCGAGGAGTGGCTCCAGGCCATCCGCATGCACCTGGCCGATCCCGATGCCAGCTACCGCATGGGTGACGAGTTGCGCGAAATTGTCCTGCGTGACTACATGCTGCGCGGCGATAACGTCCGTTACTGGGAGCAGGGCTGGCTGGCCGATTGATGTGAACGCCGGCTCCCATGCCCACGCGGAGCTGGCGCGTTTCCTGCAAGTCCCCCTTCATATCGCCATAAATCGTGCATTTGGCGCCAAGGTCGATTGGCCTTGAGCCACTGCTCGCGATTGGATCCGGCAGTCTGGGAAGCCCCACAGGGCCTGAGTAGGTCCTGTGCTGAAGAATAAGGGGACGTTGATGAAGGCAGTTATTCTGGCGGGTGGCCTGGGCACGCGCATCAGCGAGGAATCGCACCTCAAGCCCAAGCCGATGATCGAGATCGGTGGCAAGCCAATTCTCTGGCACATCATGAAGCAGTACTCGGCCCACGGTATCCACGATTTCGTGATTTGCCTGGGGTACAAGGGCTACGCCATCAAGGATTTCTTCGCCAACTACTTCCTGCATACCTCCGATGTCACCTTCGACATGAGCAACAATCGCATGGACGTTCACCAGAACTACAGCGAGCCATGGCGCGTGACCCTGATCGACACCGGCGAGGAAACCATGACCGGTGGCCGCCTGCGCCGCGCCGGCCGTTACCTGCAAGACGAGGAGGCGTTCTGTTTCACCTACGGTGACGGCGTTTCGGACCTTGATATCAGCGCACTGGTGAACTTCCACCGGGCCGGCGGCAAACTGGCAACGGTCACTGCCGTGCAACCGCCAGGTCGCTATGGCGCGCTGGAGCGCGACGGCGACCTGGTTCGCGGGTTCATCGAAAAACCCCGGGGCGATGGCGGCTGGATCAACGGTGGCTTCTTCGTCCTGTCACCCAAGGTCCTGTCGCTGATCAGCGGCGACTCGACCATCTGGGAAGCCGAGCCGCTGATGGGCCTGGCCGCCGAGGGGCAACTCAATGCCTTTCAGCATGATGGCTTCTGGCACCCGATGGACACCCTGCGTGACAAGAATCACCTGGAGCAGCTCTGGCAGAGCGGGGAGGCCCCATGGAAACAATGGGACTGAGCCCGACTTTCTGGAATGGCAAGCGGGTCCTGCTGACCGGCCACACCGGGTTCAAGGGCAGTTGGCTGGCGCTCTGGCTGCAGAGCCTCGGGGCGCAGGTCAGTGGCTTTGCCCTGGCACCGGCGACCGAACCGAACCTGTTCGAGCTGGCGCGGGTCGGCGAGGGCATGGACGATCGCCGTGGCGACCTGCGCGACCTCGGCGCGCTGCTGGAACTGATTGCCGAAACCGAACCGGAAATCGTCCTGCACCTGGCGGCCCAGCCGCTGGTACGCGAGGCGTATCGAGATCCGCTGGGCACTTATTCAAGCAATGTCATGGGTACGCTCAACCTGCTTGAGGCGATTCGCCAGGTCGGCGGCGTGAGTGCCTGTGTGCTGGTGACCACCGACAAGGTCTACGCCAACCAGGAGTGGGCCTGGCCCTATCGCGAGAACGAAGCCCTCGGCGGTCATGATCCCTACAGCAGCAGCAAGGCCTGCTGCGAACTGCTGGCACAGTCCTACGTGGCGTCGTTTTTTCCGCCCGAGCGCTACGATGTCCATGGCCTGGCCGTGGCGACTGCGCGGGCCGGGAATGTCCTTGGCGGCGGCGACTTTTCGCCGGAGCGCTTGATTCCCGATGTGCTGCGCGCCTGGTCGGCGAACGAGCCGGTGACCTTGCGTTATCCACAGGCCGTGCGCCCCTGGCAGCATGCACTGGAGCCGCTGGCGGGCTATCTGCAATTGGCCGCGGCGCTCTATGAGCGCGGGCCGGATCTGGCGGGCGCCTGGAACTTCGGTCCTGGCGAGGACGACATGTGCAGCGTCGGTGACGTGGTCAGCCGACTGGCCGCGCGTTGGCCGCAGGCTCCGGGGCTGCGGGTCGAGCCCAGCGAATTGCACGAGGCCGGGCTGTTGCGCCTGGACAGCAGTCGTGCCCGGCAACTGCTGGGCTGGCAACCGCGCTGGTCATTGCCGCAATGCCTGGAACACACCCTCGACTGGCATCTGGCCTGGCAACGAGGTGCCGACATGCGTGCCATGACTCTGGCCCAACTGGACCTCTATCGGGGGGCGCAGTGAGCGAGTTCCTGATCCAGGCCCTGCCCCTCGAGGGGCTGTTCAACGTGCAGCACAAGCATCACGCCGACCAGCGCGGGCAATTCTCCCGGCTGTTCTGCGAAGGTAGCCTGACGGCCTTTGGCACGCCTTTTCATATCCGCCAGATCAACCATTCCTGCACCCGCGAGCGTGGCAGTGTGCGCGGCCTGCATTATCAGAATGCGCAGGCCCCGGAGGCCAAGCTGATCACCTGCCTGCGCGGCGAGGTCTGGGATGTCGCGGTGGACCTGCGGCCGGATTCGCCGACCTTCCTGCACTGGCATGCCGAGCACCTGCGTGCCGGCGATGGCCGCAGCCTGCTGTTGCCGGCCGGTTTCGCCCATGGCTTTCAGGCCCTGAGTGACGACGCCGAGCTGCTGTATCTGCACAGTGCCGACTACACGCCGCAGAGCGAAGGCGGGTTGTCGGTGCTCGATCCGCGTCTGGCAATCACCTGGCCCGAGGCTGTCAAAAATCTGTCGGCCAGGGATGCCAGCCATCCGCTGATCGACGTGTCTTTCCCTGGAGTGCGTTTATGAATTGCCGAGGTTGCGGCACCCCTCTGGTCCTGCCGTTGATCGATCTCGGCACATCGCCGCCGTCCAACGCCTACCTGCGTGCCGACCAATTGGAGCAGGCCGAGGCCTGGGTGCCGTTGAAGGTCGCGGTGTGCCAGACTTGCTGGCTGGTGCAGACCGAGGACTACACCCGCGCCGATACGCTGTTCGACGCCGACTACGCCTATTTCAGTTCGTTCTCCAGCACCTGGCTGGCCCACGCCGAGCATTATGTGGCGCAGATGATCGAGCGCTTCGGTCTGGACAGCAGCAGCCGGGTGGTGGAAGTGGCGGCCAACGATGGCTACCTGCTGCAGTACGTGGCTGGCCGTGGCATTCCCTGCCTGGGTGTCGAGCCGACCCGCAGCACCGCCCAGGCGGCACGGGGCAAGGGCCTGGAGATCCGCGAGCTGTTTTTCGGCCGGGATACCGCCTTGCAGTTGCGTGAGGAGGGCTGGGCCGCCGACCTGATGGCGGCCAACAATGTGCTGGCCCATGTGCCGGACATCAACGATTTCCTCCGAGGCTTCGCTACCCTGCTCAAGCCGACGGGCGTGGCGACCTTCGAATTTCCGCACCTGCTGGCGCTGATGGCCGGGCACCAGTTCGATACGCTCTACCACGAACATTACTCCTACCTGTCGCTGACGGCCGTGCAGACGCTCTGCGAGCGCAACGGTCTGGAGGTCTTCGACGTCGGTGGCCTGCCAACCCACGGTGGCTCGCTGCGGGTGTTCGTGCAGCGTGCCGACGGTGAGCGGCGCGACGTGCTGCCGGTGGTACGCCAGGTGCTGGACGCCGAGTTGGCCGCCGGGGTCAAGACTGCAGCGTTCTACGCCACCCTGGCACCGGCTGCCGAGCGCATCAAGCACGACTTGCTGCGCTTTCTGCTCCAGGCCAAGGCCGAAGGCAAGCGCGTGGTGGGGTATGGCGCAGCGGCCAAGGGCAACACCTTGCTCAACTATGCCGGAGTACGTCCGGACCTGTTGGCCTGGGTCGCCGATGCCAACCCGCACAAACAGGGCAAGTTTCTGCCCGGCAGCCGGATCCCGGTGGTCTCGCCCGAGCGTATCGCTGTCGAGCAACCGGACTATGTGCTGGTGCTGCCATGGAACCTGTTGCAGGAAGTCAGCCAGCAGCAGGCGCAGGTCCGTGAGTGGGGCGGCCGTTTTGTCGTCGCCGTGCCCGAGTTGACCGTCCTGTGAGTGGCCTGAAGGTATTGGTCACGGGGGCGACCGGCTTTGTCGGGCGTCACCTGGTCGCGGCGCTGCTGGCCCGTGGGCATTCGGTGCGGGCGGTGGCCCGCGATGCCCGCAAGGCGCAAGCTTTGCCCTGGATCGACCAGGTGGAGTTCGTCGCCGCCGATGTGCATGCCGAGGACCTCGATGTCGGCGCCCTGAGTGCGGGTATCGATGTGCTGGCGCATCTGGCCTGGCCTGGGCTGCCGAATTACCAGGCACTGTTCCACTTCGAACACAACCTGTTCGCCGATTACCGTTTCATCAAACAGATGGTCGAGGCCGGGGTGTCCCAGGTACTGGTCACGGGCACCTGTTTCGAATATGGCATGCAGAGTGGTCCGCTAGGCGAGACGGCGCCACCGCAACCGGGCAATCCCTACGGGCTGGCAAAGAATACCCTGCGGTTGTTCCTGGAGACGCTGCGTCAGCAACTGCCATTCAACCTGCAATGGGCCCGGCTGTTCTACCTGTATGGTGAGGGGCAGAACCCCAACAGCCTGCTGGCCAGCCTGGATCGGGCCATTGATGCCGGTGCCGAGCGCTTCGACATGTCGGCGGGCGAGCAACTGCGCGATTACCTGCCGATCGAAGTCGCGGCCGGGTATCTGGCGCGGCTGCTGGAACAGCGGGATTTTTCCGGGGTGGTCAATTGTGCCAGCGGCCGGCCTATAGCGGTCAGGACACTGGTCGAACAGCGCCTGCGCGAGCGTGGTGCGTCGATTGCCCTGAACCTGGGGCACTATGGTTATCCCAGTCACGAGCCCATGGCGTTCTGGGGCGTGGCGGATCGGCTGCAGCAGTTGCTGGGAGTCGAACATGGCGTATGAGTGTGATCGGGCAGGTGGTCTGCCGGTGTGCCGGATAGTGCGATGCAGCGACATCATCCTGAGTTCATCGATCGAATTGGCAGTTTGGGGATAGGTTATGCAAGACAAGTACGTTTCTGAACAAGCACGGTTCCTGAGGGATGCAGAGTCTCTGGGCGATCTGTTGACTGTGGTGATCGTTACCCACAATCGGCCGGCTTTCCTGCGCCGCGCGGTGGTCTACTACAGTGCCTTGCCTTGCAAGCTGCTGATACTCGATTCGTCGGCCGAGCCCTGTGCCGGTATCGCCGAGGGACGTGAGCGGGTCGAGTACCTGCACGTGCCGCAGTACGACTACTGGAAGATGCAGGACAAGTTTACCCACGGCGTGATGAGCGTGAAAACGCCGTATATGACGTTTGCTCCTGACGACGACTTCCTCGTCCATGATGCACTTGACCAGTCGGTGGCCTTCCTTGAAGACCACCCCGACTATGGCATGTGTCACGGCTATTGCCTGATGTACCTGACGCTGGCCAACAATGTTCTTTACTACCGTCGCGACAAGAAAGTCTGCGAAGACTATTCCAGCGAGAGTGCTCAGGATCGCGTGCTCAGCTATATGGGCCAATACGTGCCGCCGTTCTATGCGGTGCACCGTACCCAACTGATGCAGGACTGGTACTCGGCGATGCCGCGGGGTACCAGCTTCCAGTGGCAGGAAGTCGGCCATGTCTACTACATGCTGGCGCGGGCCAAGGCGCGTATTCTGCCGATTCCCTATGTGGTTCGGGAGATCAACTACGGGGATTCGGAGCATGGCACCGAGATCTACCACGCCGTGTCCTATACCGATGCCAAGTCGACCGCCGAGCGCGAGGCGTTCGCCGGCTTCCTTGCAACACTGCCCACTGGCATCGAGGGCCTGGACCAGGCGCAGACCAAGGCCTTCGCCCTGACAAGTTTCGAAGCGATGGTCGACAGCTTGCGCAGCGGTCGGGCATTGACCGCCGAGATGATTTTCGACTCGACCTGGAACAGTATCGAGGAGTCGCCACAGCGACGTTTCGGGCCAAAGCAGTACGTGGAAATGCCGTTCTACAATCAGGCTTTCTTCGATAAGTTGACCGAGTTCGAGTTTCTGTTGCATGCCATGCCTGCCGGCCGCCTGCAGTTGCAGCGACTGGAAGCGGTCTGGGCCCGCCAGGAGGCGCTGATGCGCCCACACAACAACGACACCGCGGAAAGCGTGCTCGACCGGTTGTGGCAGGCTCACGATTGCAACGTGTTCAATCGTCGGGTGCTCAAGGCCCTGGCGCGGCAACTCGAAACCGTCGGCGAAGAGGTCGAGGCGCAGCGTATTGCCGCCTGGAGTGAGCGTCTGGATGCGGTGTCGACCGAAGACAACCGTTCGACTTTCGATGCCATGCTGTCGGGGCGCCTGCTGCATTGGCTGGAGGCGCGTGAGCCGGATGCCGGCGAGCGCCAGGCGATTGCCGATTACCAGGCCGCGCAAGGCAACGGTCCGCTGTTCGGCCTGATGTTGCTGGACCTGGCGGACGATGTCGAGAAGTTGCAGGTAACCCTCGATAGTCTGTTGGAGGGCCACAGCAAGGCCTTCCGCATCGTGGTCTTCACCACTGGTGAACCGCAGGCGGCGACGACTGTTCAGAACACCCTGCACTTTGTTCGGGTGACCGAGGGCAACTACGTCGACAAGCTCAACCAGTTCGCCCGTCAGTCGTCCTGCGACTGGTTGCTGCTGGCACAGGTCGGTGACGAGTTTACCGCCAGCGGCCTGTTGAAGGCCGGTCTGGAGCTGCGCCATGCCGAAGGTTGCCGGGCGGTGTGCATCGATGAAATCCAGCGCGACGAAAATGGCGCATTGAGCGATGTTTTCCGCCCGGCTTTCAACCCCGATCTGCTGCTGAGCGTGCCGGTTCTGATGGCGCGGCACTGGTTGATCCGACGTGAAGTGCTGGTTGATGCCGGTGGCTACAGCGCCGACTACAGCAATGCCCTGGAGTTCGACCTGCTGCTGCGATTGATCGAGCAGGATGGCCTGGCCGGGCTGGCACACCTGGATGAGCCACTGCTGATCTGTGCGAAGTCGGAACTGGCGGAGAACGCTCACGAGCGCTCGACCCTGTTGCGTCACCTTGGCGTGCGCGGCTACAAGGCCCAGGTCAGTTCGCAGGAGCCGGGGACCTATATGATCGACTACCGCCACACCGAACGTCCGCTGGTTTCGATCATCCTGCACGGCGCGGCGGATTTTGACGAACTGGAGCGCTGCCTGAGTGCATTGCTGCAGCGTACGCGCTACCTGAAATACGAAGTGCTGGTGGCCGATCACCCGAGCCGTACCGAGGCCCTGTCGAACTGGTTGCAGAGTCAGCCGCAGGCGAGCAAGGTCAGCGTGTTGCAATCGGACTGGCCGAGCACCGCCGCGTTCTGCAATGCTGCGGCGCGTCAGGCTAGCGGCGAATACCTGGTGTTGCTGGCGGCTGACAGCGAAGTGGTCAACCCCAACTGGATCGAATCCCTGCTCAATCAGGCATTGCGCCCGGAAGTCGGAGTGGTCGGTGCCAAGTTCTACAGCCGCGACGGCAAGATCTCCCAGGCCGGTCTGATTCTCGGTCTGAATGAAGGTATCGATTCACCGTTCGTGGGCGAGAAGAAGGATGCCAAGGGCTATATGCAACGTCTGGCGGTCGAGCAGAACTACTCGGCTGTCTCGGCGGTGTGCCTGATGGTGCGCAGGGCACTCTTCGATGCGCTCGGTGGCTTGGACGAAGGCGATTTCGCCGAGGCCTTCAGCGAAGTCGACCTGTGCCTGAGTATCGGCCAGGCCGGGTACCTGGTGTCGTGGACGCCGCAAGTGCAGGTCCTGCATCCGGGCGTACTGCCCGAGGTGCCGGGCGCACTGGCGGCCTTGCGCGAGAAATGGTCGGCGAACTTCCAGGCCGACCCGGCGTACAACTCGAACCTGGCATTACGTGGCAAAGGCTTCGCCCTGGGCGCAGCCTGTCACGTGGATTGGGCGCAGTTGCTGGTGTAGATCGGCTTTCAGAGAAAGGACCTCAGGGTATGTGCAAAGGCAAATCGATGCTCATCGCCGCAGCCGGCGAATCTTTCGCTGGCAATCTTCCTGATCGCCTGTTCGAGCCATTTCGGCCAGAGGTGCAATCATGATGCCTTATCAGATTCCCTATGGTCATCAGAGTATCGAACAGGCCGATATCGATGCGGTGGTCGAGGTACTCAAGTCGCCCTGGTTGACACAGGGGCCGACGATTCCACGTTTCGAGGCGGCGCTGGCGGAACATTGCCAGGCCGACTTCGCGGTGGCGGTCTGCAATGCCACTGCGGCCCTGCACATCGCCTGTCTGGCGGCGGGGTTGGGGCCGGGGGACTGGTTGTGGACCAGCCCGAATACCTTCGTTGCTTCCGCCAACTGTGGTCGTTATTGCGGGGCCGACGTGGACTTTGTCGACATCGATCCGCAGACCCTGAACCTTGACGCCGGACTATTGGAGCGCAATCTGGAAATCGCCGCGACGACCGGCCGTCTACCCAAGGTGGTGGTGGCCGTGGCCTTCGCCGGCCAGAGTTGCGATATGCGTGCGATTGCCAGGTTGGCCGAGCAGTATGGATTTACCCTGATCGAGGACGCGTCCCATGCGGTGGGGGCTTCTTATCTCGGCCGGCCTGTGGGGTGTGGTGCCTATGCGGCGATGACGATCTTCAGTTTCCATCCGGTGAAGATCATCACTTCGGCCGAAGGCGGGATGGTGCTGACCAACAACCCCGAGCTGGCCGAGCGTTTGCGACGCCTTCGTAGCCATGGCATCACGAGTGATCCGGCACAGATGAACGTACCCGAGCACGGCCTCTGGTATTACCAGCAGTTGGAACTGGGCTGCAACTACCGGATGACCGATTTGCACGCGGCGTTGGGATTATCGCAAACGGCCCGACTCGGGAGTTTTGTCACCAGGCGGCGCGAACTGGCGCAGCGTTACAATCGCTTGTTGGCCGACCTGCCATTGACCCTGCCGGTCGCGCAGCCGGGCGCCGAATCGGCCTGGCACCTTTATGTGGTGCGTTTGCAACTGGAGCGTATCAACAAAAGCCAACGCGAGGTTTTCGAGGCCTTGCGGGCAGCGGGTATCGGGGTGAATCTGCATTACATCCCTGTCCATCTGCAGCCGTATTACCGTGAGCAGGGTTTCAAGGATGGTGATTTTCCCGAAGCCGAGCGTTACTTCGGTGAGGCGATCAGTTTGCCGTTGTTCCCGTTACTCACCGAAGAACAGCAGGATTACGTGGTCGAGCAGTTGCGAAACCTGGTCGGTTAAACGATGTTCAGTGCTTCGAGGATGAAGGATCAGTCATGCGCGAGCTGAGCGAACAAGAGCATTTCTGGCGCGGCGACTTCGGCGATCACTATGTGGGCCGTAATCAGGGCCAGAGACTGGTCGCCGCGAACCTGGCGTTGTTCACCAAGGCGCTGGCGCGCACCGCGCGGATCGGCAGTTTGCTGGAATTGGGGACCAATACCGGTAACAACCTGCAGGCTTTGCACCAGTTATTGCCCGGCTGCCTGTTGCGGGGCGTGGAGATCAATGCCAAGGCCTGTGAACAGGCGAGCGCCTTGGGGATCGCCGAAATCTGGCACGGCTCGTTGTTCGATTATCCGCGCGAGCGCTGCTTCGATCTGACCCTGAGCAAGGGGGTATTGATCCACCTGGCCCCCGAGCTGCTGGTGGCGGCCTATGAGCAGCTCTACCAGTTGAGCGGGCGTTATATCCTGCTGGCCGAATACTACAACCCGGTGCCGGTCGAGGTGTCCTATCGCGGCAACAGCGGCAAGTTGTTCAAACGCGACTTTGCTGGCGAGATGCTCGATCGCTACAGCGACCTGCAGTTGCTCGATTATGGCTTCGGTTATCACCGCGACCGGCAGTTTCCCATCGACGATGTGAACTGGTTCCTGCTGGAAAAACGTCCTTGAGCGCTGTCGCGATCATTCCGGCGCGTGGTGGCAGCCAACGGATCCCAGGCAAGAATCTCAAGCTGTTTCATGGTGAGCCGATGATCGCGCGCTCGATCCGGATGGCCTTGAACAGCGGTCTGTTCGATCAGGTGGTGGTCAGCACCGACGACGCGCAGATCGCCGAGGTGGCGCGTCAGCAGGGCGCCCAGGTGCCGTTCATGCGGCCTGTGGCGCTGGCCGATGACTTCACCGGTACCGCAGCGGTGATCGCCCATGCTGTCGACGCGTTGGCGCAACAGGGGCAGGTGTTCGACTATGCCTGTTGCATCTACGCCACCGCGCCGCTGCTGCAAGCGCGTTTCCTGCGTGAAGGATTCGAGTTGCTGGAGCGGCATCCCGAACGTTCCTTCGCCTTCTCCGTCTGCGAGTTCGGCTTTCCGATCCAACGGGCCCTGACCCTGACAGGCGATGGTGCCTTGACCGCGCTCTACCCGGAGCACCGCCAGACCCGCTCGCAGGACTTGCCGCCAGCATTCCAGGACGCCGGGCAGTTCTACTGGGGACGCAGTGCCGCCTGGTTGCGTGGCGATGTGCTGTTTTCCGAGAAGAGCCTGCCGGTGTTGCTGCCGCGTCATCTGGTCCAGGATATCGATACGCCCGAAGACTGGCGTCGGGCGGAGTACCTGTATTCAGCGCTGCAGGCCGCAGGAGAATTGCAATCGTGAGGGTGTTGTTTCGTGCCGATGCCTCGGCCGCCATTGGCAGCGGGCATGTTGCCCGTTGCCTGACACTGGCTGCGGTCCTGCGGGCCTGCGGTGCCGACGTGCTGTTCGCCTGCCGTGAGTTGCCCGGTAACGCATTGGCGCGTCTGGCAGATGACGGTGTGCGCAGTCTGGTGCTGCCGGGGGCTTATCCGGGCGAAGATCCGGCGCAGGGCATCGAGGCGCCGTTGCCTTGGCAGGCTGATATCGATGCCCTGGAGCATTGCCTGGCGGGTGAAGCCGAATTCGACTGGATTGTCGTCGATCACTATGGGCTCGATCATCGCTGGCAGACTGCAGCGCGTCGCTGGGCACGGCGGCTCGCGGCAATCGATGACTTGAACAACCGCCAGCATGCGGTGGATCTCCTCTTCGACCAGAACTTCACCGCGGGCGATCCGGAATATGCCGGTCGGGCGCTGGGGCCTTGTCGACAACTGCTCGGTCCGCGTTATGCGCTGATTCGCGATGAGTTCCGGCGCGCTCCGGTGCCGATCAACGCCCAGGCGGGGCGGGTGCTGGTGAACTTCGGCGGGCTCGACGGCGCCGGGGAAACCTGGAAGGCCATGCTGGCGCTGGAGGGTTTCAAGGATCTGCAGGTGGACTTCATCGCGGGTACCGCCAATCCCCGGTTGGCACAACTGCAGGCGTTGGCGGCGGATCGCCCGTTGTGGCGGGTGCAGACCTTCGTCAAGGATTTTGCCGAACGGATGGCCGAGGCTGATCTGTTCATCGGTGCTGGCGGCGGTACCAGTTGGGAGCGTGCTGCACTGGGGCTGCCGACCCTGTGCATCGCTGTGGCCGAGAATCAGCAGGCCAATGCCGAGCGGCTGGCGGAAGCGGGGGCGCATATCTACCTTGGGGCTAGCCAGTCGGTGGATGTCGATCAATTGCGTCAGGCCGTGGGTTTCTTGCTGGGCAATCCGGGGCTGCGCCAGAGTCTGGCCAAGCGCTCGCGCAGCCTGGTCGACGGGCTCGGCGCCCGGCGTTTCGCCGTCGCACTGCTGGGCGCGAGCCTGCGGGTGCGACGGGTGACACCTGAGGATTCGCAGCGGTTGTTCGACGGCCGCAACCACGAGCCGGTCCGCCGCGCATCGCTTGACAGTGAGCCGATCGAGTGGCCGGCCCACCAAGCCTGGCTGGCGGCGAAGCTGCAGGATCGTGACTGCCTGCTGCTGATTGCCGAAGCGACGGATGGGCCGATAGGTGTGCTGCGCTACGACCGTGCGGGCGAACGTGCCGAGGTGTCGTTGTATCTGTTCGAAGGCCGTATGGGCCTTGGCTGGGGCAGGGCGTTGCTGGCCCGTGGCGAGCAGGCCATGGGTGAACATTGGCCAGGGGTGGTGGCAATTGACGCCCAGGTACTGCCGGATAATCCGGCTTCGATCGAATTGTTTCGCAGCAGCGGCTATGTCCAGTCGGCCAGCCGTTTCGAGCGCGTAGTGAAGGATCAGTTCCATGACTAGCTTCAAGATCGGCCAGCGCGTGATTGGCCCGGATGCACCGCCGTTCGTCATCGCCGAAATGAGCGGCAACCACAACCAGTCGCTGGAGGTGGCGCTGCAGATCGTCGAGGCGGCGGCCAAGGCCGGCGCCCATGCGCTGAAATTGCAGACCTACACCGCCGACACCATGACCCTGGATCTGGCCGAGGGCGAATTTTTCATCAAGGACCCCGGCAGCCTGTGGGCCGGTTCATCGTTGTATGAACTCTACGAGAAGGCCCACACACCCTGGGAATGGCATGCGCCGATCTTCGCCAGGGCGAAGGCGTTGGGCATGCTGGCGTTCTCCACGCCGTTCGACGAAACGGCCGTGGACTTCCTGGAAAGTCTCGATGTACCGGCCTACAAGATCGCCAGCTTCGAAAATACCGACCTGCCGCTGATTCGCCGGGTGGCGGCGACGGGCAAGCCACTGATCATTTCCACCGGCATGGCCAGCGTTGCCGAGCTGGACGAAACGGTACGTGCCGCCCGCGCGGCCGGTTGTCGAGACCTGGTGCTGCTCAAGTGCACCAGTACCTATCCGGCCTCGCCGCTCAACAGCCATATCCGCACCATTGCCCATCTGCAGCAGTTGTTCGGCTGCCAGGTAGGGTTGTCCGATCATTCCATGGGTGTGGGGGTCGCGGTGGCAGCGGTGGCCTTGGGTGCGACCGTGGTGGAGAAACACTTCACCCTGGATCGTGCCGCCGGTGGTGTTGACGCCAGTTTTTCACTGGAACCGGCCGAGCTGGCCAGCCTTGTGGTAGAGACCGAGCGGGCCTGGCAGGCGTTGGGCCAGGTGCGGTATGGCGCGACCGAGGCCGAGCAGAAATCCCTGGTCTATCGGCGTTCGTTGTATGTGGTGCAGGACGTGGCCAAGGGCGAACCGTTCACCGCGCAGAACGTGCGAGCGATCCGTCCCGGGCTGGGGCTGGCGCCGAAACATGTCGACGCTGTGCTCGGACGCAATGCCCGCGTGGCCCTGAAACGCGGTACGCCTCTGGTCTGGTCGGCAATCGAATAAACCCCTTTGGCAGTGATTCGGGCAAAATAAGCGTGACCTGCGGGTCATAACGCGCATCTTCACTGTATTGTATTTGCCGGGGATGCGGGCGCCTGAGCCTTTTCGGTCGGTGATTGCCCCTTGAATCCGCCGTTTTCACCCCGTGTTGAGGTGACGGAAAATCCCTGTTGGTCGACGCCCCTCGATTCCTGCGAGCGGCGTTATTCAGCTGTTTATTATTGGGAAGCCATAATGATTGGCATAAAAAGCATTGCCAGTTACGTGCCGACAGCCGGCGTGGATAACTACGCTCAGGGCGCCAAATTCGCCAAGGATGAAGAGTTCATCCTGGGCAAGATCGGTTCAGCCTTCCTGCCGCGCAAAGACGCCGGACAGGAAACCTCGGACCTGTGTGTCGAAGCGGTGAACGCCTTGTTCGCCAGTAATCCGCAACTCAAGCGCGAGAGTATCGATGCGCTGATCGTCGTCACCCAGAACGGTGACGAGGAAGGCTTGCCGCATACCGCGGCGATCGTTCAGGACAAGCTCGGCCTGCCGACCCACGTGGCGGCGTTCGATATTTCCCTGGGCTGTTCCGGCTACGTTTATGGCATTTATGCCATGAAGGGCTTCATGGAGGCCGCTGGTCTGAAGAACGGCCTGCTGGTGACCGCCGATCCGTACTCGAAGATCGTCGATCCGGAAGACCGCAACACCACCATGCTGTTCGGCGATGCCGCGACTGCGACCTGGATGGGGGAAGACGCACCCTGGCAACTGGGCAAGTCGAAGTTCGGCACCGACGGTTCCGGTGCGCCGCACCTGAAGGTCAGCGATGGGGTGTTCTTCATGAACGGCCGTCAGGTGTTCAACTTCGCCTTGCTCAAGGTCCCGGCGCACCTGCACGAGTTGCTTGGCGACTCGGGCCTGCAGCCGAGCGATATCGACGCCTTCTGCATTCACCAGGGCAGTGCGGCGATTGTCGACGCCGTGGCACGTCGCTTCGAGGGTGAACCCGAGAAGTTCATCAAGGATATGGTCGAGACCGGCAACACCGTGTCTTCGAGCATTCCACTGCTGCTGGAAAAGCACGTGCTGAACTCGAGCTGGAAACGCGTTGCGTTGAGCGGCTTTGGCGTTGGCCTTTCGTGGGGGTCGGCGATCATTCATCGCGCCTGATCCAACAGGGTTGCAAAGTAGCGCTCCGGGTAGGTTAACCTTGAGCGCTATTTTTTTGCGCGGAGCAAAGCGGGATGAGCGAGAGCCTTGAGCTGAATGCACGCATCATCGAGGCACGCTGGCCAATGGTGTGGCAGCGCCTGTTGGCCGAGGATTGCGATGGGCTGGCTGTCGAACTGGTCGAAGGGCAGGGTTCGACGCTGGGCGTCGGCGGCGTGCAGTTGACCAGTCGGCATGATCGTGTCGCCGAGGCCAGGCTGCAGGCTTCCAGCCTGCCGCCTGGCAGTGCTGTCCTGCATCTCTATGGCACGGGGCTTGGGGACTTGCAGCAGGTGCTCTTGGAGTCGCCGCAGTTGCAGCGCCTGAATGTGCATATCCTCAATGGCGCGTTGTTCAAGCGGGTGCTCGGACTCTTGGAACAGGACGGTTGGCTGACCGATCCGCGGGTCGAACTGAGTTTTGCCGCCGATCATCCGGAAATCCTCTTTCCGTTCTTCGCGCTGCCGGCCGAGTTGGTCCTGGCCGATGATTTCAATGCACGGATGCGCGATCGGCTGGTGGGTGAAGTGCACTTCAGCTTCAACAACCGCGAATTCGATCCGCAGTCTCCGGCAATTCTCCAGCGCCTGCAGGAGAGTGCCGAGATCTTTGCCGCCGATCTCGATGTTGCCGAGCTGTTTGCCACGCAGACGGGGCAGCACATCTACGTGATCGGCACGGGACCGAGCCTTGAGCAGCAGTTCGACAAGTTGCGTGCGGTTCGCTCCCAGACGCAGCGACCGCTGTTCATCAGTGTCGATACTGCCTATCGGCCGCTGCATGAGCAGGGCATCAAGCCCGATCTGGTGGTAACTATCGATCAGCGTATTGGCTTCAGGCATCTGCCACCCGAGGCTTCCGAAGGTATTCCGCTGGTCTACATGCCCATGAGCGATCCTGAAGTGCTTCAGGCCTGGCAGGGGCCGCGTTATGGAGGGTACTCCGCCAGCCCGGTCTATGGTGCGGTTCGCCAGCAGTTCAAGCGAGGCATGCTATATGTCGGCGGCAGTGTTCTGCACCCGGCGGTGGATCTGGCGGTGAAGATGGGCGCCGCGACCATTACCCTGTTCGGCGCCGATTTTGCCTTCCCGATGAACAAGACCCATGCCGGCTGGAAGGACGGAGAACTCGGTCCTGGCGTCAACGAGGCCCGGCACTGGGTGCTGGACGGTCGTGGCCACAAGGTCAGGACGCAACTGAACTTTCGTCGTTACCTCTGTGAGCTGGAACGTTATATCGCCGCACATCCCCAGGTGAGCTTTCTCAACAGCAGCCGGGCCGGTGCGCGAATCATCGGCAGCACCTTCGATCAGGAGTTCGTGCAATGACCGTCTTCGATTCCAGCATTGCCGAGGCGCGGCGCTGTTCGGCATTGTTCCGCTTTGGTCGTGAGGTCGAGGCGGCGTTGTTGATGGTCGAGTTGTTCGACGGCATACAGGCCCGTTTGCTCCAGGCCTCTGCCGAGCAGCATCAGGTGTGGGCGCAACTGCTGGTGCAGATGTTTGGTTGTCAGGAGCGCCAGGATTGGTTGGGCTTGGCGGACACCCTGGAGTACGAAGTGGTGCAATTACTGCAGTGGGTTGAAGCCAGCCATTGAGATATTGGTGACGAACGGTAGACAGGGTGCGGTTCTCTGGCGCCATTTTTCCTGGGTGGGCGTGCGCTAAGCCCTTGTTTTTCTAAGGGTGGCAGGTTGCTAGCAAATTTTTTGAAAAAAGCCCTCAAGCAACCTGCTATTCCGACGATAACTATTACGAAGGTTCTCTAGGCCACACCCGGCGGTTGCCAGGGCCGGAAGCCGTAGTACACCACCCAACGAGGAATTCGTCATGGCTTTAACAGTAAACACCAACACTACGTCGCTGAACGTTCAGAAGAACCTGAACCGTGCTTCCGATGCCCTGTCTACCTCCATGCAGCGCCTGTCTTCCGGTCTGAAAATCAACAGCGCCAAAGATGACGCCGCTGGCCTGCAGATCGCTACTCGCATGAGCTCGCAGATCCGTGGTGGTACCCAGGCTATCCAGAACGCCAACGACGGTATCTCCGTTGCCCAGACCGCTGAAGGCGCTCTGCAAGCTTCGACCGACATCCTGCAGCGTATGCGTGAACTGGCTGTTAAAGCTCGTAACGGCACCAACGGCACCGCCGACCAGACCGCTACCAACGCTGAATTCGCTCAGATGTCTGACGAATTGACCCGTATCTCGGCTTCCACCAACCTGAACGGCAAAAACCTGCTGGACGGTTCGGCTGGTACTGTGACCCTGCAAGTCGGTGCCAACACCGGCAGCGCCAACCACATCGACCTGGTTCTGAGCTCGAAATTCGACGCCGTCAGCCTGTCGGTAGGTAGCGGCACCGTGGTTCTGACTGGTACCACCGGTACTGGTGCAGGTTCGGCCGCATCGAACATCGACAACGCGATCACCGCGATCGACGCTGCAATCGCTGCCATCGGTGCTACCCGTGCCAGCCTCGGTGCTTCGCAAAACCGTCTGACCAGCACCATCTCCAACTTGCAGAACATCAACGAGAACACCACTGCTGCACAGGGTCGCGTACAAGATACCGACTTCGCCGCAGAAACTGCTAACCTGACCAAGCAACAGACCTTGCAACAAGCTTCCACCTCTGTTCTGGCCCAGGCTAACCAACTGCCTTCCGCTGTACTGAAGCTGCTTCAGTAATTCCGGGATGAGCTTTGGCGAGGGGGTGCGATGGTTGCACTCTCTCGCCTTTTTACGTTGAGAGGTGATGAAAGATGGACATGAGTGTAAAACTTAATCTGTCTTACCCAGCTGTTCTACCGGCCACATCCAGCAATACCCCAGTGGTCGATAAGCCGGCTGCGGCGCCTCAGGCTGATACGGTGAAGCCTGTAGAGGCTACCGATGCAACCGATGCCAACAACAAGGATTCAGGTTCCTCCGAAAGACTCAAGCGGGCTGTGCAGGACATCGAGAAGTTCGTGCAGTCGATCAAGCGCAACCTGGAGTTCTCGATTGATGAGCATTCCGGGAAAGTCATCGTCAAGGTGATTGCCAGTGATACGGGTGAGGTGGTCAGGCAGATTCCTACCGCTGAGGCCATGAAATTGGCCGATAGCCTGAGTTCGGCGAGTAGCGTACTGTTCGATGGGAAAGCCTGACAGCTGGCATGAATAGTGTTTGCAGGATCTTTGGCTGCTCTTGAAGGTCAAAAGATCGGCAGCAACCTGACGGGAGAAGCACATGGCAAGTCCAATTTTACCGGGTACGGGCCTCGGCTCGGGCCTGGATATCGGTTCTATCGTTACTGCGCTGGTGAACGCCGACAAATCGGCCAAACAGACGCAGATCGATACTGCGACAAAAACCAATACGCTGAAGATTTCCGGCATAGCGTCGCTCAAGAGTGCCCTTGCGGCGTTCCAGAAGACCATGACCGACCTCAGTGCTACGACCAGCACTGCATTTGCCGGCTACACGGCGACGTCGGGCACCGCGACCACACTGACCGCGACGTCCGACAATACAGCCGTTCCAGGTACCTATAACGTTGTCGTGTCTAGCCTTGCCACCAGTTCGAAAGTGGCCAGCGCCTCGTTTTCCGGTGGTGCTAGCAGTGCTATTGCGCAGGGTACCCTGACGATCAGCAGTCAAAATGGTGCTAGCTATAACGTTGACATCCCGGCGAATGCCACCTTGCAGAGCACCCGGGATCTGATCAACAGCAAGCTGGGTAGCAATGGCATCTCGGCCAACATCGTGACCGACAGTACCGGCGCATCACGCATGGTGATCGGTTCGACGGCGACGGGTGCAGGTTCGGACCTGCAGGTCAGTGGTATCGCAGGCCTGGAAATCGACGGCACTCACGTCATGAGCAGCAGCCCTTCGGCGTCGGATTCCGGTGCCGTCAGTGCTGTCGCCAAGGATGCCTCGTTGACTATCGATGGTCTGCAGGTGACCAGTAAAAGCAATACCGTGACCGGCGCGATCAGCGGCCTGACCTTGAACCTGTTGTCGGCGGGCTCTGCGGGTGTCGGTGCCAGTTCGACGGTCACCGTGGCGACCAATACCACCGGTCTGCAGACTTCTATCCAGTCGTTTGTCGACTCCTATAACACCCTGATGAATACCATTACCTCCCTGTCCAAAGCGACGGCGGATGCGGATGGCAATCTGACAGTATCGGCGGCGTTCACCGGCGACTCGCTGCCGCGTTCGCTGATCTCCGATCTGCGTGAACAGCTCACGGCGACAGGGGCGGGTGGGCCCTTGTCGGTGCTGTCGCAGTTGGGTGTGTTGACGGTGGCCGGTAATGACGCCAGCAACTCCGGGAACCTGTCTTTCGATACCGCAGCGTTCAGCAAGGCGATAGCCGCTCCGGGCATGAGTGGTCAGGTGCAGCAGTTGTTCAACGGCACCAACTCGACCAACGGTCTGTTCTCGCGCATGGGTAGTGCGCTCAACACCTACCTGGGCAAGCCGGTCGGGTCGAGCGGCGTGCGCACGGGTGGAGTGCTCGATGATCGCAACACCAGTCTGCAGTCTCTGGCCAAGAACCTGACCAGCCAGCAAGCTGCGTTGGATCTGCGTGTCGCCAACATGACCAAGACCCTGACGGCCAAGTACAACGCCATGGACCTGCTGGTCGGGCAGATGAAGGCGACGGCGAACAGTATCACCTCGTTCTTCAGTTCGCTGAACGCGCAGCAGTCCTCCAAGTAAATCTGGGCTGACGCCAAAAACCCGGCTACGCTTTATGGCGCGCCGGGTTTTTGCCTTTTTGGGTTAAAGTTTTTTGACTTAAAGGCGATACACTGGTCATACGAACTTTTAGAGTTGCAGCGAGGTACGACATGAACCCGATGTTAGCCCTTCGGCAGTATCAGAAAGTGGGGGCTCAGGCACAGACCTCCGAGGCGACTCCTCACCGTCTGGTGCAAATGCTGATGGAAGGTGGCCTGGATCGCATTGCTCAGGCCAAGGGTGCCATCGAGCGCAAGGATATCGCAGCCAAGTGCGTGGCGATCAGCAAGGCCATCGGTATCGTCGGTGGTCTGCGTGAGGGGCTGGATCTGGAGAAGCAGGCTGATGCCCTGGCAGACCTGGACAGTCTCTATACCTACATGATGAAGCGTCTGGCCGAGGCCAACATCAAGTCCGATCCGAAGATCCTTGATGAAGTCGCTGGTCTGCTCAGCACGGTCAAAGAGGGCTGGGACGCCATCGGCGCGCCCGTTCCACAGTTCTAAGGAGTACAGCGTCATGAGCCTCGTACTGCAGCGTATCCAGGAAACCCGTGAAGCTCTGGTGAAGGCCCTGGCCGAACGTGACTGGGGGAGCATTGCCGAGCTGGACCTTGCCTGTCGTGCCTGTATGGAGGACGTGCTCAACGAGGCCTCGGTTGATGAGGACGCCTTGCGCAGTAACCTGGAAGAGCTGTTGCACGTCTATCGTCAGTTACTGGAGACGGCAATGGCGGAAAGACAGGCTATAGTTGAGGAGATGCAGCATCTTCAGCACGCGCAGAATGCGGCGAAGGTATACCATTTATTTGGTTGACATCGAGTTAATTTGACCGTCTTGCGCCATAAATTTGACTGTGTACGATTTTTTGACTTAACTAGTGCTGTTTTCCAGATTTCAGTCGTCCTAGAAGGTGATAGCCCACCTCGGGCGTCAAGATTGCCCGCCCATCCGGGGCATCGAGTTGACTAGGGAAGTTGCTATTGCATGTGGCGTGAAACCAAAATTCTGCTGATCGATGACGATAGCGTTCGCCGCCGTGACCTGGCGGTGATTCTAAATTTTCTCGGCGAAGATAACCTGGCCTGCAGCAGTAATGACTGGCAGCAGGCGGTCGACTCTCTGACGTCCAGTCGTGAGGTGTTGTGTGTCCTGATCGGAGCGCTCAACTCACCCACGGGACTATCGGGCCTGCTTAAGACACTGGGAACCTGGGATGAGTTCCTTCCTGTCATGCTTTTAGGCGAAAATAGTTCCTCCGAGCTGTCGGAGGACTTGCGTCGCCGGGTGCTTTCCAATCTGGAACTGCCGCCCAGCTACAGCAAATTGCTCGATTCCCTGCACCGTGCCCAGGTCTACCGCGAGATGTACGACCAGGCCCGCGAGCGCGGTCGTCAGCGCGAGCCGAACCTGTTCCGCAGTCTTGTCGGCACCAGTCGGGCCATTCAGCACGTGCGCCAGATGATGCAGCAAGTGGCCGATACCGACGCCAGTGTGCTGATCCTCGGTGAGTCCGGCACCGGCAAGGAAGTGGTCGCGCGCAACCTGCATTACCATTCCAAGCGGCGTGATGCGCCCTTTGTTCCGGTCAACTGTGGGGCGATTCCGGCAGAGCTGCTGGAAAGTGAACTGTTCGGGCACGAAAAAGGTGCCTTCACCGGCGCTATCACCAGTCGGGCCGGTCGTTTCGAGCTGGCCAATGGCGGTACGCTGTTCCTCGATGAAATCGGCGACATGCCGTTGCCAATGCAGGTCAAGCTGTTGCGTGTGCTGCAGGAGCGTACTTTCGAACGTGTGGGCAGCAACAAGACCCAGAGCATCGACGTGCGGATCATTGCGGCTACCCACAAGAATCTCGAAAGCATGATCGAGGTGGGCAGTTTCCGCGAAGACCTCTACTACCGTCTGAACGTCTTCCCGATCGAGATGGCGCCGTTGCGTGAGCGGGTCGAGGATATTCCGTTGCTGATGAACGAGCTGATCTCGCGCATGGAGCATGAGAAGCGCGGTTCGATCCGCTTCAACTCGGCCGCGATCATGTCGCTGTGTCGTCATGCCTGGCCGGGTAACGTCCGCGAGCTGGCCAACCTGGTGGAGCGCATGGCGATCATGCATCCCTACGGCGTGATTGGTGTGGCGGAGTTGCCGAAGAAATTCCGTTATGTCGACGATGAAGACGAGCAGATGGTCGATAGCCTGCGCAGCGACCTTGAGGAGCGCGTAGCGATCAATGGCCATACGCCAGACTTCAGTACCTCGGCGATGCTTCCGCCCGAGGGGCTCGATCTCAAGGACTACCTGGGTGGCCTGGAGCAGGGGCTGATCCAGCAGGCGCTGGACGATGCGAACGGTATCGTTGCGCGAGCGGCCGAGCGTCTGCGGATTCGCCGTACCACCCTGGTTGAGAAGATGCGCAAGTACGGCATGAGCCGTCGTGAGGGTGATGAACAGGCAGATGATTGACGCCTATTTCTCAAGTCGCTGAAAAGTCAGGCGGTTTTTTTTAGGCACGGGTATTGCTAAGTCTCCCGCAACGTTCCGTTTAAATGACGGTCAGTCATGCGAGAGATTACGATGCCCCAAGCCGCCCAGATGTCTCCTGTCCCCGACGCCGGGGGGCAACCATCTTCCGTAGAGCAGACGAGCCGGCTGGGTCTTGAGCAGGCGTTTGCACTGTTCAGCCAGATGTCTACGCAGCTCACCGATTCCTACAGCATGCTTGAGGCCCGGGTCACCGAACTCAAGGGTGAACTGGCCGTGGTCAGCGCCCAGCGCATGGCTGAACTGGCGGAAAAGGAGCGCTTGGCCAATCGGCTGCAGAATCTTCTGGACCTGTTGCCCGGCGGCGTCATCGTGATCGATTCCCATGGTTTTGTCTGCGAGGCCAATCCCGCTGCCCGTGAGTTGCTCGGTGAGCCGCTGGAAGGCGAGTTGTGGCGGCAGGTAATTGCGCGGTGCTTCGCGCCGCGTGAGGATGACGGTCATGAAATCTCGCTCAAGGACGGTCGCCGCCTGTCGATTGCCACGCGTTCGCTGGAAGGCGAGCCGGGCCAGTTGGTGCTGCTCAATGATCTGACTGAAACCCGTCGCCTCCAGGATCAACTGGCCCGTCACGAGCGTTTGTCCTCCCTGGGACGAATGGTTGCTTCCCTGGCTCACCAGATCCGTACGCCCCTGTCGGCGGCGTTGTTGTATGCCAGCCATCTGAACGAGCAGACCCTGTCGGTGGAAACCCAGCAGCGGTTCGCCGGGCGTCTGAAAGAGCGTCTGCATGAGCTCGAACATCAGGTGCGCGACATGCTGGTATTCGCCCGTGGCGAACTGCCGCTGACCGATCGCCTTACGCCCGCGACCCTGCTGCAAACTTTGCAGGCGGCCGCGCAGACCCATGTGCAGGGTGTAGCGATCCGTTGGCAGTGCGACAGTCATGACGGCGAGTTGCTGTGCAATCGCGACACCCTGGTCGGTGCGCTGCTCAATCTGATCGAAAACGCCATTCAGGCCAGCGGTGCCGACCTGCGTTTGAAGGTACACCTCTACAATCGTGGTAATACCCTGCGTCTGAGTGTCAGTGATAATGGCAGTGGCATCGAGCCGCAGGTACTGGCGCGCCTGGGCGAGCCTTTCTTTACCACCAAGACCACCGGTACCGGCCTTGGCCTGGCGGTGGTCAAGGCTGTCGTCCGGGCGCACCAGGGCGATATGCAATTGCGTTCACGGTTGGGGCGCGGCACCTGCGCGATGTTGTGTCTGCCGCTGATTCCCGGAGCCACGGAGGCATAGTGATGGCTGTACAGATCAAGGTCCTGCTGGTCGAGGATGATCGGGCATTGCGCGAAGCGCTGGCCGATACCCTGCTGTTGGCCGGGTATGAATTCCACGCGGTGAGTTGTGCCGAGGAGGCCCTGGAGGCGGTGGCACGTCAGTCGTTCAGCCTCGTGGTCAGTGATGTGAACATGCCAGGCATGGACGGGCATCAGTTGCTGGGGTTGTTGCGTGCCCGTCAGCCGTTGTTGCCGGTCCTGCTGATGACCGCTCATGGCGCCGTCGAGCGTGCGGTGGAAGCGATGCGCCAGGGCGCCGCCGATTACCTGGTCAAACCCTTCGAGCCCAGGGCCCTGATGGAACTGGTGGAGCGCCATGCGCTGGGCCGGTCCGGGGTGGTGGAGAGCGAAGGGCCGATTGCTGCCGAACCGGCCAGTGCGCAATTGCTGGAGTTGGCCTCGCGTGTCGCCCGCAGTGATTCGACGGTGCTGATTTCCGGGGAGTCGGGGACCGGCAAGGAGGTGCTGGCACGCTACATTCACCAGCAGTCCCAGCGTGCCAGCCAGCCGTTTGTCGCAATCAACTGCGCAGCCATCCCTGACAACATGCTCGAAGCTACGCTATTTGGTCATGAGAAGGGTTCCTTTACGGGGGCGATCGCGGCCCAGGCGGGCAAGTTCGAGCAGGCCGACGGCGGCACCCTCTTGCTGGACGAGATATCGGAAATGCCCCTGGGGCTGCAGGCAAAGTTGCTGCGGGTGTTGCAGGAGCGTGAAGTCGAACGGGTGGGTGCGCGCAAGCCGATTGCCCTGGATATCCGGGTGGTGGCGACCACCAACCGCGATCTGGCCGCCGAGGTGGCTGCGGGGCGGTTCCGTGAGGATCTCTATTATCGGCTGTCGGTTTTTCCGCTGGCCTGGCGCCCGCTGCGCGAGCGTACCGCCGATATCCTGCCGCTGGCCGAGCGCCTGCTGGCCAAGCACAGCGTGAAAATGAAACATGCTGCCGTCAGATTGTCGCCTGGGGCTCAGGCCTGTCTGGTCGGTTATGCCTGGCCGGGCAATGTGCGTGAACTCGACAATGCGATCCAGCGTGCGTTGATTTTGCAACAGGGCGGTTTGATCCAGGCCGAGGACTTCTGTCTGGCCGGGCCGATCGCATGTGCGCCATTGCCAGCGATGCGGGTACCTTTGGTGGAAGCGGACGCCAGCGAAATGGCGGTGGCCGAATCCGCAGGTGCGCTCGGCGACGATCTGCGTCGGCGCGAGTTCCAGATGATCATCGACACCCTGCGCGCCGAGCGTGGGCGTCGCAAGGAAGCGGCGCAGCGACTGGGTATCAGTCCGCGTACGCTGCGCTACAAATTGGCGCAGATGCGCGATGCCGGTATGGACGTTGAGGCCTATCTGTTCGCCACTTGAGTCGCTTTACCCGCTTTACGCTGATGTATCGGATTTTATTCGGAGGCGACAAGGAGATGGCACCCTTGTTGCTAACACCATCAGTAATCGCTGTATGAGTGTCAAAAAATTGCAGGTCGCCGGAGAGGGTCGTTCATGAGCCAGGGTATTGAATTTAATCGGTTGATGCTGGACATGCGGGCCATGCAAATGGACGCCATGGCCCAGCCGAAGTCGGCGGTGGCCGCGCCGGAAGTCGCTGGTAGCAGCTTTGCCGACCTGCTCGGCCAGGCTGTCGGCAAGGTCAACGAGACCCAGCAGGCTTCGAGCCAGTTGGCCAATGCCTTCGAAATCGGCAAGAGTGGCGTCGATCTGACGGATGTGATGATTTCCTCGCAAAAAGCCAGTGTCTCGTTCCAGGCGTTGACCCAGGTCCGCAACAAGTTGGTCCAGGCGTATCAAGACATCATGCAGATGCCGGTTTAAGGGCGAGATTGAGTCATGGCAGAAGCAGTCGCTGATAACGTCCCGGCCAAGGCCGGTGCGGCAGAGAGCAAACCTCCGCTGTTTGGTTTGTCCTTTCTGGAAAACCTTTCCGAGATGACCATGCTGCGTCAGGTCGGCCTCATGGTCGGTCTGGCAGCCAGCGTGGCGATTGGTTTTGCCGTGGTATTGTGGTCCCAGCAACCTGACTACCGGCCGCTGTATGGCAGCCTGGCCGGTATGGATGCCAAACAGGTCACCGAAACCCTGGCGGCGGCGGACATTCCCTACACCGTTGAACCGAACTCTGGCGCACTGTTGGTCAAGGCCGAAGACGTGTCCCGTGCGCGCCTGAAACTGGCGGCCGCGGGCGTGACCCCGACCGATGGCAATATCGGTTTTGAAATTCTCGACAAGGACCAGGGCCTGGGTACCAGTCAGTTCATGGAGGCGACCCGTTACCGGCGTGGTCTTGAAGGCGAACTGGCACGGACCATTTCCAGTCTGAACAACGTCAAGGCCGCGCGCGTGCACCTGGCGATTCCGAAAAGCTCGGTGTTCGTCCGTGACGAGCGCAAGCCAAGCGCCTCGGTATTGGTTGAACTCTATCCGGGCCGCTCGCTGGAGCCGGGTCAGGTGTTGGCGATCATCAACCTGGTAGCGACCAGCGTTCCTGAACTGAGCAAGTCGCAGATCACTGTGGTCGACCAGAAGGGCAACCTGCTCTCCGACCAGGCGCAGAACACCGAATTGACCATGGCCGGCAAACAGTTCGACTACAGCCGTCGAATGGAAAGCATGTTGACCCAGCGGGTGCACAACATCCTGCAACCGGTCCTGGGTAACGATCGCTACAAGGCCGAGGTTTCGGCGGATGTCGATTTCAGCGCGGTCGAATCGACCTCCGAGCAGTTCAACCCGGATCAGCCGGCGCTGCGCAGCGAGCAGTCGACCAGTGAGCAACGCACCGCCAGCAACGGTCCGCAGGGCGTTCCTGGCGCGTTGAGCAACCAGCCTCCGGCGCCGGCTTCGGCTCCGCAGACCACCGGTGGCGCTGGCGCTTCGGCCAGTGCCGTGCAACCGGGCCAGCCGCTGCTCGATGCCAATGGTCAGCAGATCATGGACCCGGCGACCGGCCAGCCAATGCTGGCGCCGTATCCATCGGACAAGCGTCAGCAGTCGACCAAGAACTTCGAGCTTGATCGCTCCATCAGCCATACCCGGCAGCAGCAGGGTCGCCTGACCCGCCTGTCGGTGGCCGTGGTGGTCGACGATCAGGTCAAGGTCAACGCGGCCAACGGCGAAACCACCCGGGCCCCCTGGAGTGCCGACGAATTGGCGCGCTTCACTCGTCTGGTCCAGGATGCCGTCGGTTTCGATGCCAGCCGCGGCGACAGCGTGAGTGTGATCAACGTGCCGTTCTCCGCCGAGCGCGGAGAAGTGATCGCCGATATCCCGTTCTACTCGCAACCCTGGTTCTGGGATGTGGTCAAACAGGTATTGGGTGTGTTGTTCATCCTGGTCCTGGTGTTCGGGGTACTGCGTCCGGTGCTCAACAACATCACCAACGGTGGCAGGAACAAGCAACTGGCCGGTCTCGGCAGCGATGTCGAACTCGGTGGCATGGGCGGTCTGGATGGCGAACTGGCGAATGACCGTGTAAGCCTGGGTGGTCCGCAGAGCATTCTCCTGCCGAGCCCGAGCGAAGGTTATGACGCGCAGTTGAATGCCATCAAGAGTCTGGTAGCCGAAGATCCGGGCCGTGTGGCACAGGTCGTCAAAGAGTGGATTAACGCTGATGAGTAATAACGCCGCCGTCACCCAGAAGTTGACCCGGGTCGATAAAGCCGCGATTTTGCTGCTGTCGCTGGGTTCGGCCGATGCCGCACAGGTGTTGCGCCACATGGGGCCCAAGGAGGTCCAGCGTGTCGGCGTGGCCATGGCGCAGATGCGCAATGTGCATCGCGAGCAGGTCGAGCAGGTCATGAGCGAGTTCGTCGATATCGTCGGCGACCAGACCAGCCTGGGCGTTGGCTCCGACGATTACGTACGCAAGATGCTGACCCAGGCCCTGGGCGAAGACAAGGCCAACGGCCTGATCGACCGCATCCTGCTCGGTGGCAACACCAGCGGCCTGGACAGCCTCAAGTGGATGGAGCCACGTGCCGTGGCCGACGTCATTCGCTATGAGCACCCGCAGATCCAGGCGATCGTCGTGGCCTACCTCGATCCTGACCAGGCCGGTGAAGTGCTGAACAACTTCGACCACAAGGTGCGCCTGGACATCATCCTGCGGGTTTCCTCGCTGAACACCGTTCAGCCGGCGGCCCTCAAGGAGCTCAACCAGATTCTCGAGAAGCAGTTCTCCGGCAACTCCAATGCTGCCCGTACCACCTTGGGCGGTATCAAGCGTGCCGCAGATATCATGAACTTCCTCGACAGCTCGATCGAAGGCCAACTCATGGATTCGATCCGCGAGGTGGACGAGGACCTGTCGACCCAGATCGAAGACCTCATGTTCGTCTTCAACAACCTGTCCGATGTCGACGACCGTGGCATCCAGGCGCTGCTGCGCGAAGTGTCCTCGGACGTGCTGGTGCTGGCGCTCAAGGGGTCCGACGAGGGCGTCAAGGAAAAGATTTTCAAGAACATGTCCAAGCGTGCGGCCGAACTGTTGCGCGACGACCTCGAGGCCAAGGGGCCGGTGCGCGTCAGCGACGTGGAAACCGCGCAGAAGGAAATCCTCACCATCGCCCGCCGTATGGCCGAAGCCGGAGAAATCGTGCTCGGCGGCAAGGGCGGCGAAGAGATGATCTAAGGATCAAGCCATGACTGATCCAACCGATCTGATCCGCGCGCGGGACGTGAGCGGCTTCGACCTGTGGTCGTTGCCCAGTTTCGACCCGCACGTCGAAGAGCCTGAGCCGGAGCCTGAGGAAGAGCTGCCGGCCGAGATCGAGGAAGTGCCGCTGGAGGAAGTCCAGCCGCTGACCCTCGAGGAGCTCGAGACTATTCGCCAGGAAGCCTACAACGAAGGCTTTGCGGTGGGTGAGCGGGAAGGTTTCCACAGTACCCAGATCAAGGTCCGTCAGGAGGCCGAGGTGGCCTTGGGCGTCAAGCTGGCCAATCTCGAGCGGCTGATGAGCAACCTGTTCCAGCCCATCGCCGACCAGGACCAGCAGATCGAGAAAACCTTGGTGGGGCTGGTCGGGCATATCACCCGACAGGTCATCCAGCGCGAACTCAAGACTGATTCCAGCCAGATCGAACACGTGCTGCGCGAAGCGCTGAAGCTGTTGCCGCTGGATGCCGATAACGTGCGCCTGTACATCAATCCCCAGGACTTCGAGCAGGTCAAGGCTTTGCGCGAACGTCATGAGGCCAGTTGGCGCATCGTCGAGGACGAGGCATTGATGGCCGGTGGCTGTCGGGTCGAGACCGCGCACAGTCGAATCGACGCCAGCGTCGAAACGCGCATCGAGCAGGCCATTACGCAGCTGTTCGATCAGCTTCACGAGCAATCGCTGCATCCGGCCCAGCCCGACCTGGCGGTCGATCTGGGGGAGTTCCAGATACCGATCGACAGTCCGGAACCCGCCGATGCGTCTTGATCGAACCAGCTTCGGCAAGCGCTTGAGCACTTATGCCGATGCGATCAGTCTGCCGGGACAACCGATTCTCGAAGGGCGCCTGTTACGCATGGTCGGCCTCACGCTCGAAGCCGAGGGGTTGCGTGCCGCGATGGGGGCGCGCTGCGTGGTGATCAACGACGACAGTTATCACCCGGTGCAGGTCGAAGCCGAAGTCATGGGTTTCTCCGGCAATAAAGTGTTTCTGATGCCAGTGGGCAGCGTTGCCGGTATTGCCCCGGGGGCTCGGGTTGTGCCGTTGGCCGAAACCGGCCGCCTGCCGATGGGCATGGGCATGCTGGGTCGGGTGCTGGACGGTGCCGGACGGGCGCTGGATGGCAAAGGCGCAATGAAGGCCGAGGATTGGGTGCCGCTGGACGGACCGACCATCAACCCGCTCAACCGCGACCCGATCCACCAGCCGCTGGATGTGGGCATTCGTTGCATCAACGGCTTATTGACGGTCGGTCGCGGTCAGCGTCTCGGGTTATTCGCCGGTACCGGCGTCGGCAAGAGTGTGCTGCTGGGCATGATGACCCGCTTTACCGAGGCCGACATCATCGTTGTCGGACTGATCGGTGAACGGGGCCGTGAGGTGAAGGAGTTCATCGAGCATATCCTCGGCGAGGAAGGGCTCAAGCGTTCGGTGGTGGTCGCTTCGCCCGCCGACGATGCCCCGCTGATGCGTCTGCGCGCGGCGATGTACTGCACACGGATCGCCGAGTATTTCCGCGACAAGGGCAAGAATGTCCTGCTGCTGATGGACTCGCTGACGCGTTTTGCCCAGGCCCAGCGGGAAATCGCCCTGGCTATCGGTGAGCCACCGGCGACCAAGGGTTATCCGCCCTCGGTGTTCGCCAAACTGCCGAAACTGGTGGAGCGGGCGGGTAATGCCGAGGCCGGCGGTGGTTCGATCACCGCGTTCTATACCGTGCTGTCGGAAGGTGACGACCAGCAGGACCCGATCGCCGACTCGGCGCGGGGCGTGCTCGACGGTCATATCGTGCTGTCCCGGCGGTTGGCCGAGGAAGGACATTATCCGGCGATCGATATCGAGGCTTCCATCAGCCGGGTCATGCCCGCAGTGATCAGCCCCGAGCACATGAAGCGTGCGCAATATTTCAAGCAGCTGTGGTCGCGCTACCAACAGGCCCGTGACCTGATCAGCGTGGGTGCCTATGTGCCCGGTGGTGACCGCGAAACCGACACTGCGATCGCCTTGCAGCCGGCGATGGTCCAGTACCTGCGCCAGGGCCTCAACGACAACGTCAGCCTCGGCGAGAGCGACGCGCATCTGTCGACCATCTTCGCCCCGGCGGCGGGCGGCTGATCCGCTCATGGCCCAGAGTCGTGCCGCGCGCCTGGCGCCCGTGGTCGAGATGGCCGAGAGCAAGGAGCGCACGGCTGCCCAGCGGCTGGGTTATTTCCAGGGGCAGGTGCAACTGGCACAGAACAAGCTGGCCGACCTTGAAGGGTTCCGCCTGCAATACCAGGAGCAGTGGATCGAGCGTGGCCGGCACGGGGTTTCCAGCCAGTGGCTGTTGGGTTACCAACAGTTTCTCAGCCAGTTGGATACCGCGGTGGCCCAGCAGCGCCAGAGTCTGGCCTGGCACCAGAACAACCTCGACAAGGGGCGGGTCACCTGGCAGGAGGCTTTTGCTCGTGTCGAAGGCTTGCGCAAGCTGGTCCAGCGTTACATCGAGGAGGCCCGCATGCTTGAGGACAAGCGCGAACAGAAACTTCTGGATGAGTTGTCCCAGCGCCTTCCGCGCCAGAACATCGACTGATCCACAGGTATTTTGACGTGCTTGGTTGCCCTGCCGTCAGTGGAGTGCTAAACCTTGTAAACGTTGCCTCTGACAAGGAAGCTGGATCATGGCTGTAGTGTCTGCAGTAACTGACAACGGCAAGAAATTGACGATCGCCATCAAGGGGCGCTTCGATTTTGGCAAACATCAGGAGTTTCGCGATTCCTACGAGCGGGTCCCCACCAGGCCTGATTCGGTTATCGTCGATCTGAAGGATGCCACCTACCTCGACAGCTCGGCTCTGGGCATGCTGTTGCTGTTGCGTGATCATGCGGGTGGCGATACCGCCGACATTCGTGTGATCAACAGCAACTCCGATGTGCGCAAGATCCTCGCGATTTCCAATTTCGACAAGCTTTTCGACATCGCTTGATCATCATGCAGTCTGAAGACGAGCCGCTGACGGTCCTGATCGCCGAAGATGGCGCGGCTGATCGGTTATTGTTGTCGAGCATCGTGCGACGTCAGGGGCATGCGGTGCTGACGGCCAGCAACGGCGCCGAAGCGGTCGAGGTCTTCCAGACGCAGCGCCCGCAGTTGGTGCTGATGGATGCCCTGATGCCGGTGATGGACGGTTTCGAGGCTGCCCGTCGGATCAAGCAACTGGCGGGTGAGTCGCTGGTGCCGATCATTTTTCTCACCTCTCTGACCGAAAGCAGTGCCTTGGTACGCTGCCTTGAGGCCGGCGGTGATGACTTTCTGGCAAAGCCTTACAACCAGGTCATCCTTGCGGCCAAGATCAAGGCCATGGATCGTCTGCGTCGCTTGCAGGCTACCGTACTGCAGCAACGAGACCTGATTGCCCAGCACCACGACTACCTGCTCAACGAGCAACGGGTCGCCAAGGCGGTGTTCGACAAGGTCGCGCACTCCGGCTGCTTGCGGGCACCGAATATCCGTTACCTGCAATCGCCCTACGCACTATTCAATGGCGACCTGTTGCTGGCGGCCTACACCCCGGGTGGTGACATGCAGGTCCTGCTCGGCGACTTCACCGGACACGGCCTTCCTGCCGCCGTCGGTGCGATGCCGCTGGCAGAGGTCTTCTATGGCATGACCTCCAAGGGTTACGGGCTTGCGGAAACCCTGCGGGAAATGAACGCCAAGCTCAAGCGTATCCTGCCGGTGGACATGTTCTGCTGCGCCACGTTGCTGCGCTTGAGTCCACAGCGGCGGGTGGTCGAGGTGTGGAATGGCGGCATGCCCGACGGCTACCTGCACGATATTGCCTCGGGTGAGCGCCGCCCGCTGATCGCGCGGCATCTGCCGCTGGGGGTGCTCGGGGTAAAGGCGTTCGACGATCGCACCGAAGTCTACCCCATGGCCCAGGGTGATCGGATTATCCTGCTGTCGGACGGGGTGATCGATACCTGCAATTTCGAGGAGCAATTGTTTGGCGTGGAGCGCCTGCATCAGGTGTTCGAACGCAACCTGAACCCGGATCGGCTGTTCGAGGAGATTCAGGAAGCGCTCAGGCAGTTCGGTGGCGTGGCGCGCGACGATATCAGCCTGGTCGAAATCGGTTTGCCCGAAGTGGGCGCGCAGTTGCCCGTGGCGATGGTTTACTCCGACAGCGGCGAATCCTGCCCGTTGGACTGGTCGGTGAACTTCGAATTCCGCGCCACGACCCTGCAGCGCTTCAACCCCTTGCCCTACCTGCTGCAATTGCTGATGGAAGTGCATGGCTTGCGCGCCCTCAGCGGCGCGTTGTACAGCGTGCTCGCTGAGCTCTACTCCAATGCCCTGGAGCATGGCGTGCTGGGCCTGGATTCGAGTCTCAAGCGGGATGTCAGCGGATTTGCGCAATACTATGAACAGCGCAGCCAGCGTCTGTTCGAGCTGGATGAGGGGTTTGTCCGCGTGAGCCTGCGGGTTATTCCGGAAGGCGCGGGTGGGCGATTGTTCATCGAGGTCGAGGACAGTGGTGTCGGTTTCGATTTCGAACGGGTCATGGCGCGTCCGCTGGAAGTCGGGCGGTTGTCGGGAAGAGGGGTTGGCCTGATTCGCCAGCTCAGTCACTGCGCCCGTTGGTCGAAGGGCGGCCGGTGTGCCCACGTGGAGTTCTCGTGGGGGCCTCAGGCATAATTCACGGGTGTTGATCAGGGAGCGAATCAGTGAACTTCAATCAGGAAAAACACCTCGACTACGAGGTACTCAGCGCATTGCAGGAGGTCATGGAGGACGAGTATCCGGTGCTGCTGGAGACCTTTCTCAATGATTCGGAAAAACGCCTGGGCCAGTTGCATCAGGCCGACAACCGGGTTGAGCTGGGATTGCTTGCGCACAGTTTCAAGGGCAGCAGCAGCAACATGGGAGCCCTTTACCTGGCGGATCTTTGTCGGCAACTGGAAGAGCAGGCCATGCAGCTGCCGTTGATTGAAGTCGAGGAACTGCTCGGGCGCATTGATCGGGAGTATGAGCAGGTGCGGCATCTGTATGCGTGCGAGCGCGAGCGATTCCCGGTCAAACAGTAATCCGCAAACGCTTCTGAAAAGCTGGCCTGAACCTTGCTTGCTCTCTCTGCATTGAATTTACGATCCCTGTGCAGCGGAGACTGTGTTTATGCCCCTCGCTCCCAATCCTTTCCTTCAGGCCAGCGCTGCGCCCAAGTCCAAGATGGACCTCGCGAGCAGCCAGCCGACGCCGGCTGCGCAGCCCAGGGACAACGCCGCGAGCTTTGCCCAGGTCTACAAGGACAGCCAGAGCAAACCTGCGAAGGTAGCCGAAGCGCCGGTCAAATCGACCCGCGAAGGCACCTCTGCGGTACCGGCAAAAAAGGATACCGTTGCCAGCAATAAGGACGATGCGGCAAAGCCGGCGGTTGCCGATAGCGGCAATTCCTTGCCTGCCGACAAGGCCGGCGACAAGACCGCCGGCAGCGATAGCACGCCAGCGGGCAGTAGTGACCAGGCGGCGGCCGATGACAGTGGCAAGGATACCGGCGATACCCCGCCCGTAGCCGATGCGGCTGCGCAGCCCCCAGCGGTGGATCCGGCGCTGATCCAGGCCGCTGCCACCCCACCGGCGCCGGTCATCGAGACGCCGCCGTCGACGCCTGCACCTGCCACGCTGCCGGTGGCGCAGACACCCTTGGAGAGCGCGACGGCTGCACAGGCTGCACAGTCTGCGAAGACGTCGTCGGCTCCCGATGGCGACTTCGATCCGGCCGCCGATCCGCTGGACAACCTGCCGGCCGTGCGTCTGGCGATGGAGCAGGGGGGGCATGTCTCGGCCTCCAGCCAGTCGACCACCAAGACTGGCGGCACCGACCAACAGGATCCGACCCTGGCGCAGAACCAGGCCAGCAGTGTCGCCATGCTGGTCGACCAGAAAACTGACGCTGGCACCACTGAACAGGGTGGCGAAAAGGCCTTCAAGGGCTTGATCGAGGATGGCCTGAAGGATCTGAAAAGTGCCTCCAGCGACACGCGCGTCGATGATTTCGCCAATCGTCTGGCGGCACTGACCCAGGCGGCAGTGCCCAAGACCGCCAATGCCCTGCCGGTCAATCAGCCGCTGGCCATGCACCAGAACGGCTGGACCGAAGAAGTGGTCAATCGGGTGATGTACCTGTCGAGCGCCAGTCTCAAGTCTGCCGATATCCAGTTGGAGCCGGCTGAGCTGGGGCGTCTGGACATCAAGGTCAACATGTCGGCCGACCAGGCCACCCAGATCAGTTTCATCAGCGGCCATGCCGGTGTTCGAGAAGCGCTGGAAGGCAACATGTTCCGTTTGCGCGACATGCTCCAGCAGCAAGGGTTGGGTCAGGCCGATGTCAGTGTGTCCGATCAGGCGCGTGGCTGGACCGGCCAGGGGCAAGACCCGCAACAGCAGCAACAGCAGGCGCAGAAAGGCAGCAACAACGGCGGTGGTCGCGTCGATGGCGCCGATGACGATCTGTCTGTCGCTGCCGTGACCGACGCCGCTGCAGCAGCGGCCAGCACCAGTGTGGTCGTGGGCTCCAGCGCCGTCGATTACTACGCCTGACCCTTCCCGTCCTCTAGACGGGTAGCCTTGTGGGAGCCGGCAAGCGGCTTCCCACAAGGCATCAGGCGAATCTCTCTTGTGGCTCGATGCCACCCTCTTGGTTGTTTTGTCTCAACTCTGGCATAACACTTGCTCCTGCCTTGCCGTACGACTATGAAAAATTGAATAGTGACGGATTATTGGCATGGCGAAGAGCGAAGCGGCAGCGACAAAAGAACCCGGTGGAAAAAGCAAACTCAAGCTGATTATCGTGATCGTGGTGGCCTTGCTATTGGCCATTGGTGCGTCCGTGGGGGCGACCTGGTACTTCATGCACAGTGCCCAGAGCAAGCCCGCAGCGCAGGAACATGCCGAGGCGGCCCCAACCGGCAAGCAGCCGGCGATCTACGAGCCGATGGCGCCAGCCTTCGTCGCCAACTTCAAGGACGCCAGCGGTCGCCAGCGCTACATGCAGGTGAGCATCACCCTGCTGGGACGCAATCAAGCTGACCTTGAGGCCTTGCGGGTCCACATGCCGGTGATTCGCAACAACCTGGTCATGCTGTTCGCCGGGCAGACCTACGAAACCCTTGCCACTCCGGTCGGTCAGGAACTGTTGCGCCAGAAAGCTACCGCCAGCGTGCAGGAAGTAGCCCAGAAAGAAGTCGGCAAGGTCGTGGTCGAACAGTTGCTCTTCACTAACTACGTACTGCAGTAGGATCTCCCCATGGCCGTGCAAGACCTGCTGTCCCAGGATGAGATCGATGCCCTCTTGCATGGCGTCGATGACGGTCTGGTGCAGACCGAAAGCTCTGCCGACCCTGGCAGTATCAAAAGTTATGACCTGACCAGCCAGGATCGCATCGTTCGTGGACGCATGCCGACCCTGGAAATGATCAACGAGCGTTTTGCCCGCTATACCCGCATCAGCATGTTCAACATGTTGCGTCGCTCCGCCGATGTCGCGGTAGGCGGTGTGCAGGTGATGAAGTTCGGCGAATACGTGCACTCGCTGTATGTGCCGACCAGTCTCAACCTGGTCAAGCTCAAGCCTTTGCGTGGCACCGCGTTGTTCATCCTCGATGCCAAGCTGGTGTTCAAGCTGGTGGACAACTTCTTCGGCGGCGACGGACGTCACGCCAAGATCGAAGGTCGGGAGTTCACCCCGACCGAACTGCGCGTGGTACGCATGGTGCTCGAGCAGGCCTTCATCGATCTGAAGGAAGCCTGGCAGGCGATCATGGAAGTCAATTTCGAGTACATCAACTCGGAAGTGAACCCGGCCATGGCCAACATCGTTGGCCCGAGCGAAGCGGTGGTGGTGTCCACGTTCCATATCGAACTCGACGGCGGCGGCGGCGACCTGCATGTGACCATGCCGTATTCGATGATCGAGCCGGTGCGCGAGATGCTCGATGCCGGTTTCCAGTCGGACCTCGACGACCAGGACGAGCGCTGGGTCAAGGCCTTGCGCGAGGACGTGCTGGATGTGGCGGTACCGCTCAGCGCCACCGTGGCTCGTCGTCAATTGCGCCTGCGGGACATCCTGCACATGCAGCCGGGCGACGTGATTCCGGTGGAATTGCCCGAAGAAATGGTCATGCGTGCCAACGGCGTGCCGTCGTTCAAGGTCAAGCTCGGTTCCCACAAGGGCAACCTGGCGCTGCAAGTGATTGAGCCGATTGTGCGTCGTTGAACGTTCGATCAGGCATGTGTTGTGTTAACTGAATTTCTGCTCGCCGAGGATGACTGATGGCTGACGAACAAGATATGAACGACCAGGCTCTGGCTGACGAATGGGCAGCCGCTCTGGAAGAGTCCGGCGAATCCGGTCAGGCTGATATCGACGCCTTGCTGGCGGCTGATGCCGCGTCCGGGTCGGGCTCCAGCCGCCTGCCGATGGAAGAGTTCGGCAGCGTGCCGAAGAATCATGATCCGGTCACGCTCGATGGGCCTAACCTGGACGTGATCCTCGATATTCCGGTGTCGATTTCCATGGAAGTCGGCAGCACCGATATCAACATCCGCAACCTGCTGCAACTGAACCAGGGTTCGGTGATCGAGCTGGACCGTCTGGCCGGCGAGCCACTGGACGTGCTGGTCAACGGCACGCTGATCGCCCATGGCGAGGTGGTGGTGGTGAACGAAAAGTTCGGTATCCGTCTGACGGACGTGATCAGCCCGAGCGAACGCATCAAGAAGTTGCGCTGAATGAGCAGGCTTCTCGGCGCTCTCCTGTTGTTGCCGCTTTCTGCGCTGGCGGCCGAGCCGGCAGTCACGGCAGCGGCTGCACCTGCGGCCGGTGGCGTGATGGTCGGACAATTGACGCAAGTGGTGCTGGGGCTGTTGCTGGTGCTGGGGGTGATTTTCGTTCTCGCCTGGCTGATTCGGCGTGTGCAGCAGGCGGGGCCGACAGGCAAGGGGCAGGTGATCGAACTGGTTGGCTCCCGGGTGCTCGGGCCGCGTGACCGGCTGGTGCTGGTGCAGGTGGGTAACGAGCAGATTCTGCTGGGGCTGACGCCGGGCACGATTACCCCGCTGCATGTGCTCAAGGAGCCGGTCAAGGTGACGAGTGGCGAGCCGGCGACGCCTGAGTTCGCTCAACGCCTGATGGAATTGCTGGGTAAGGACAAGAAGTGATGGTTGCGTTGCGTTTCATCCTGACCCTGGCGCTGGTCCTGGCCGCGCCGCTGGCATTGGCCGCCGATCCGCTGTCGATTCCGGCGATCACTCTCGGTACGGGGGCCAACGGCCAGCAGGAATATTCGGTCAGCCTGCAGATCCTGCTGATCATGACGGCGCTGAGTTTCATCCCGGCGTTTGTCATCCTGATGACCAGCTTCACGCGGATCATCATTGTCTTCTCGATTCTGCGTCAGGCCCTGGGCCTGCAACAGACCCCGTCGAACCAGATTCTCACCGGCATGGCGCTGTTCCTGACGATGTTCATCATGGCGCCGGTGTTCGACAAGATCAATCAGCAGGCCCTGCAGCCTTATCTCTCCGAGAAACTCACGGCCCAGGACGCAGTGCTCAAGGCCCAGGGACCGATCAAGGATTTCATGCTGGCACAGACCCGCAGCAGTGACCTGGAGCTGTTCATGCGCCTGTCCAAGCGCACCGACATCGCCACGCCCGACCAGGCGCCACTGACCATCATCGTGCCAGCCTTCGTCACCTCCGAGCTGAAGACCGCGTTCCAGATCGGTTTCATGATCTTCATCCCGTTCCTGGTCATCGACCTGGTGGTTGCCAGTGTGTTGATGGCGATGGGGATGATGATGCTGTCACCGCTGATCATTTCCCTGCCGTTCAAGATCATGCTGTTCGTGCTGGTGGACGGTTGGGCGCTGATCATCGGTACCCTGGCCAGCAGTTTCGGCGGTGTCTAGATATTTACGGGTAGCACACCATGACGCCTGAAGTAGCCGTTGATATTTTTCGCGATGCCCTCTGGCTGACCACGCTGATGGTTTCGATCCTGGTGGTCCCGAGCCTGGTGGTCGGGTTGATAGTGGCGATGTTCCAGGCCGCCACCCAGATCAACGAACAGACCCTGGGCTTCCTGCCGCGCCTGTTGGTGATGCTGATTACCCTGATCGTCGCCGGGCCGTGGCTGGTACAGAAGTTCATGGAGTACATCCAGTCACTGTACGGCAGCATTCCGCAGGTCATCGGCTGACATGTCGCTGCTTGCGCTGACCGATACGCAGATCAGTACCTGGGTCGCGAGCTTCATGCTGCCGCTGTTCCGGGTCGGTGCGGTGTTGATGACCATGCCGATTTTCAGCACCGCTATGGTTTCGCGGCGTATACGCCTGTATTTCGTCGTGGCCATTACCGTAGCGATCGCGCCGGGCCTGCCGCCGATGCCCGAGGTCCATCCGCTTGATCTGAGCGGATTGATGCTGATCGCCGAGCAGATCATCATCGGTGCCTTGCTCGGTTTCTCCCTGCAGTTGTTCTTCCAGGCCTTTGTGGTGGCCGGGCAGATCGTCGCGATCCAGATGGGTATGGCGTTCGCCTCCATGGTCGATCCGGTCAACGGTGTCTCGACAGCGGTCATCGGGCAGTTTTTCACCATGTTGGTGACCCTGATGTTTCTTGCGATGAACGGCCACCTGGTGGTGTTCGAGGTACTGACCGAAAGTTTTACCACCCTGCCGGTGGGCAGCGGCCTGTCGACCACGGATTTCTGGGAGATCGCCGGCAAGCTCGGCTGGGTGCTCGCCGCGGCGTTGATGCTGGTGTTGCCGGCGATCACCGCACTGCTGGTGGTCAACGTGGGGATGGGCATCATGACCCGGGCTGCGCCGCAGTTGAACATTTTCTCCATTGGTCTCCCGATGACGCTGTCGCTGGGGATGTTGATCCTCTGGATCAGCCTGGGGGACATTCTCAATCAGTATCAACCGCTGGTCGTCGAGGCCTTGCAGTTTTTACGTGAACTTGCACGGGCGCGCTGAGCATGGCAGAGAGCGAGAGCGGTCAGGACAAGACAGAGGACCCCACGGAGAAACGCAAAAAGGACTCCCGGGAAAAGGGCGAGATTGCCCGCTCCAAGGAACTCAATACGCTCGTGGTGATGCTGGCCGGGGCGGGTGGGCTGCTGGTCTTTGGCGGGGCTCTGGCGCAGGAAATGGGCGAGCTGATGCGCCTCAATTTCACCCTGTCGCGAGAAGTGGTGCTCGATCAGCGCTACATGGCGATCTTCCTGCTGCAGTCGGGCAAGCTGGCGATCCTGGCGGTTCAGCCGATTCTGTTGACCTTGCTGATCGCCGCCTTCGTCGGACCGATTTCCCTCGGCGGCTGGTTGTTCGCTGCTGGCAGCATGGCACCCAAGTTCAGCCGGATGAACCCCTTGTCCGGGCTCAAGCGCATGTTCTCGACCAAGTCGCTGGTGGAACTGCTCAAGGCCCTGGCGAAATTCGTCATCGTCCTGCTGGTGGCGCTGTCTGTGCTGTCGTCGGATATCGACGATCTGGTGCGGATTGCCCATGAACCTCTGGAAATGGCCATTATTCACAGTCTGCAATTGGTGGGCTGGAGCGCTTTGTGGATGTCCCTCGGCCTGCTGCTGATCGCGGCGGTCGACGTACCGGTGCAGTTGTGGGAAAGCCACAAGAAACTGCTGATGACCAAACAGGAAGTCCGTGACGAGCACAAGGACCAGGAAGGTCGTCCCGAGGTCAAGCAGCGGATTCGCCAGTTGCAGCGTGAAATGTCCCAGCGCCGGATGATGGCAGCCATTCCTCAGGCGGACGTGGTCATCACCAACCCGACCCACTATGCGGTCGCGCTCAAATACGATTCTGAAAAGGGTGGGGCGCCGATGCTGCTGGCCAAGGGTAATGACTTCCTGGCCCTGAAAATTCGCGAGATCGCGGTCGAGCACGAGATCATGTTGCTCGAATCGCCGGCCCTGGCGCGTTCGATCTACTACTCCACCGAGCTTGAGCAGGAGATTCCGGCCGGTCTTTACCTGGCGGTGGCGCAGGTGCTGGCCTATGTCTACCAGATCCGTCAGTACCGCGCAGGCAAGGGCCGCCGACCAGACCCACTCAAGGAAGACCTGCCGATTCCGCCGGAGCTGCGCCGCGATTCCTGATCGCCATGGATCTTGTTGGGCCCGGCTTGCGGGCGATAGCGACTTGCCAGGCAACAATGATTTCGACAGGAAGATCGAATCGCCAGCAAGCCGGCTCCCACATGGGCTGCCAAACTCCGGCTACCGCCGCATTTTCAACATCCTCGTCATAGTTGGAGAGCTTTTTGCACAAGCAGCTCCACGGCGCCCGCTGGCGTCAAAAGTTTGCTTCAAGGTGACGAGGAAAACCGGTGGATCGCTCTCAACTTATCAACACGGCGCGCAGTAACCTGGTAGGCCTCGGTCGGGGCAACCTGGGTGTGCCGCTGTTGCTGTTGGTCATGCTGGCGATGATGATGTTGCCGGTGCCGGCGTTTCTGCTGGACGTGTTCTTCACCTTCAACATTGCCCTGTCTATCGTCGTCCTGCTGGTCTGCGTCTATGCACTGCGGCCGCTGGATTTCGCAGTTTTCCCGACCATCCTGCTGGTCGCCACGCTGTTGCGCCTGGCCCTGAACGTGGCCTCGACCCGGGTGGTCATGCTCCACGGCCAGGAGGGCCATGCCGCCGCTGGTAAGGTGATCCAGGCATTCGGTGAAGTGGTGATCGGCGGTAACTACGTGGTCGGTATCGTGGTCTTCGCGATTCTGATGATCATCAACTTCGTCGTGGTGACCAAGGGTGCCGGGCGGATTTCCGAAGTGAGCGCACGGTTTACCCTCGATGCGATGCCCGGCAAGCAGATGGCGATCGACGCCGATCTCAACGCCGGCCTGATCGATCAGGCGCAGGCCAAGGCGCGTCGGGCGGAAGTGGCCCAGGAGGCCGAGTTCTACGGTTCGATGGACGGTGCCAGCAAATTCGTTCGCGGTGACGCCATCGCCGGTCTGCTGATCCTGTTCATCAACCTGATCGGCGGTATGGCCGTCGGTATCTTCCAGCACAACATGACCTTCGCCGACGCAGGCAGGGTCTACGCCCTGCTGACTATCGGTGACGGTTTAGTGGCGCAATTGCCATCACTGTTGTTATCCACAGCGGCTGCCATCATGGTGACCCGTGCTTCCGGCTCGGAAGACATGGGCAAGCAGATCAATCGGCAGATGTTCGCTTCGCCCAAGGCCCTCGCCGTGGCTGCTGGCCTGATGGCGGTGATGGGACTGGTGCCGGGCATGCCGCACTTTTCGTTCCTCAGCCTGGCGCTGGTAGCGGGTGGTGGTGCCTATCTGCTCTGGAAGAAACAGAATGTCGCCAAGGTTCAGGCCCTGGCCGAAGTCCAACGCCAGCAGGAACTGCTGCCGTCGCCGGCCCGTGCCATGGAAACCAAGGAACTGGGCTGGGACGACGTGACCCCGATCGATATGATCGGCCTGGAAGTGGGTTATCGCCTGATTCCGCTGGTCGATCGCAACCAGGGTGGGCAATTGCTGGCGCGGATCAAGGGGGTGCGCAAGAAGCTTTCCCAGGACCTCGGTTTCCTGATGCCCACCGTGCATATTCGTGACAACCTCGACCTGGCACCCAGTGCCTACCGCCTGACACTGATGGGGGTAATCCTGGCCGAGGCCGAGATTTACCCGGATCGCGAGCTGGCGATCAACCCGGGGCAGGTCTACGGCACTCTCAACGGCATTACCGCCAAGGACCCGGCTTTTGGTCTGGAGGCGGTCTGGATCGAGATCAGCCAGCGTTCGCAGGCGCAATCTCTGGGCTATACCGTGGTCGATGCGAGTACCGTGGTGGCAACCCACCTCAACCAGATCCTGTACAAGCACTCCAGCGAGCTGATTGGTCACGAAGAAGTCCAGCAACTCATGCAGTTGCTGGCCAAGGGATCGCCAAAGTTGGCCGAGGAACTGGTGCCGGGGATCATTTCCCTGTCGCATCTGCTCAAGGTGTTGCAGGCGCTGCTGGCCGAACACGTGCCGGTACGCGATATCCGCACCATTGCCGAAGCCATCGCCAACAATGCCTCCAAGAGTCAAGATACTGCCGCTTTGGTCGCCGCGGTGCGCGTCGGATTATCTCGTGCAATCGTCCAAAGCATTGTAGGGCTTGACTCTGAGCTGCCTGTGATCACGTTGGAACCCAGGTTGGAACAAATATTGCTCAATAGTCTGCAGAAGGCCGGACAAGGCTCGGAAGAGGGTGTTCTCCTGGAACCGAGCATGGCTGAAAAGCTCCAGCGTTCACTGATTGAAGCTGCCCAGCGTCAAGAGATGCAAGGGCAGCCGGTGATCCTGCTGGTGGCCGGTCCGGTTCGCGCGATGCTTTCGCGGTTCGGGCGTCTGGCGGTACCCAGCCTGCATGTGCTGGCTTACCAGGAAATTCCGGACAACAAGCAAGTGACCATCGTTGCGACAGTAGGGCCCAATGGCTGAGGTAGTGGGTTATGCAAGTTAAGCGTTTTTTCGCCGCCGATATGCGTCAGGCCATGAAGCTGGTTCGTGACGAATTGGGCTCGGACGCAGCCATCATCGGCAACCGCCGGATCGCGGGCGGTGTCGAGCTGACGGCTGCGCTGGACTACAAGCTCTCGGCACTGGCACCACGGGTTCCCAACATGGAGCTCGAGGATGAGCTGCGCAAGACCCAGTCGCGTATTGTCACTGCCCAGGCCGAACTGAGTCTGCGCAGCGAAGGTGACAGCGATGCGAGCACCAACCGCCAACTGTTTGCCGGCCTGCCGTTGACTGCGGCCGAACCGCTCATCGAGCCGACGTTCGATGAGCCACGCCGTCCCGCTCCAGCTCCCGCTGCGGCGGCTCCAGCGGTGGACCAGCGGGTCTTCGACTCGATGCGTTCTGAACTCAACGGCCTGCGCGAACTGTTGGAAGTACAGCTCGGCTCGCTGGCCTGGAACCAGTTGCAAGGTCGCCAGCCGGAGCAGGCCAATCTCTGGCGGCGCCTGCAACGTATCGGTCTGTCCGGTCCGCTGTCGCGGGATCTGCTGGCGCTGATCACTGATATCAAGGAACCTCGCCAAGCCTGGCGCATGCTGTTGGCGCACCTGGCCCGAATGATCGTTACCCCCGAGGTCGAGCCTCTGGAGGAGGGCGGCGTGATCGCCATGGTCGGCCCTGCCGGAATGGGCAAGACCACCACGCTGGCCAAACTGGCGGCGCGCTACGTCCTCAAGTATGGCGCACAGAACATCGCGCTGGTCAGCATGGACAGCTTCCGCATTGGCGCTCAGGAACAACTCAAGACGCTGGGCCGTATTCTCAATGTCTCCGTGACCCACGTCGACCCCGGCCAGTCCCTGGCGCAGGCGCTGGATCCGTTGCTGCGCAAGCGTGTGGTGCTGATCGATACCGCCGGCCTGCAGGCCAGCGACCCGGCCTTGCGCATGCAGTTGGAAAGCCTCGCCGGTCGCGGGATCAAGGCGAAGAATTACCTGGTGCTGGCCACGACCAGTCAGAAGCAGGTGCTCACCGCTGCCTACCACAGCTACAAGCGTTGTGGCCTGGCCGGTTGCATCCTGACCAAGCTGGACGAGACGGCAAGCCTTGGCGAAGTGCTGAGCCTGGCCATCAGCCATGAACTGCCGGTGGCCTATCTGACCGATGGGCCGAGGATTCCGGACGATCTGCATTTGCCCCGTCGCCACCAGTTGGTGAGCCGCGCGGTCAGTGTGCAAATGCAGGAAGAACCCAGCGAAGAGGCCATGGCCGATATGTTCGCTGACATCTACCACAGCCCGTCCAAGCGAGTGGGGTGAGGTAATCATGAAGACGTTGCAATGCATCTACATCGATGGTCTGCCAGGCATTAGGTTCCTTGGGGAACGCGCAGCCAGTTATGTGGCCTTCCGTCTAAGCAAGACAAGGTAAGAAGAGAACATGGGCAGCATGCATCCCGTACAGGTGATTGCGGTGACCGGCGGCAAGGGTGGCGTCGGAAAGACTAACGTGTCAGTGAACTTGTCGCTGGCGCTGGCTGAGCTTGGCCGGCGTGTCATGTTGCTGGATGCCGATCTGGGGCTGGCGAATGTCGACGTTCTGCTGGGACTGACCCCTAAACGGACCCTGGCCGATGTGGTCGAGGGCCGCTGCGAGCTGCGCGATGTGATGCTGCAAGGCCCTGGCGGAATCCGTATCGTGCCTGCGGCCTCCGGGACCCAGAGCATGGTCAACCTCAATCCGGCCCAGCATGCCGGGCTGATCCAGGCGTTCAGCGATATCGGCGACAACCTGGATGTGCTGGTTATCGATACCGCTGCGGGTATTGGTGATTCGGTCGTCAGTTTCGTTCGCGCGGCCCAGGAAGTGCTGCTGGTGGTCTGCGACGAACCCACCTCGATCACCGATGCCTATGCGCTGATCAAGTTGCTCAACCGCGATTACGGCATGAATCGTTTCCGCGTGCTGGCCAACATGGCCCAGAGCCCGCAGGAAGGTCGCAACCTGTTTGCCAAATTGACCAAGGTCACGGATCGTTTCCTGGATGTCGCTCTACAATACGTAGGTGCCGTTCCGTACGACGAATGCGTTCGCAAGGCTGTGCAAAAGCAGCGTGCGGTCTACGAAGCGTTCCCTCGTTCGAAATGTGCCCTGGCGTTCAAGGCTATCGCGCAGAAGGTCGACACTTGGCCGTTGCCCGCCAACCCACGCGGACATCTGGAATTCTTTGTCGAACGTTTGGTGCTTCAAACGAGTGCGGGACCGGTACTATGACTGCAAGTGGCTATCGCATGTATTCCAAGTCGTCGCGTGACAGCCAATATGAATTGATCGAGCGCTACGCGCCCCTGGTCAAGCGGATCGCTTATCACCTGCTGGCGCGGCTGCCGGCCAGCGTCCAGGTCGAGGATCTGATCCAGGCGGGGATGATCGGCCTGCTCGAGGTTTCGACCAAATACGATTCAGGCAAGGGCGCGAGTTTCGAGACTTATGCCGGTATCCGTATCCGTGGGGCGATGCTCGATGAGGTGCGCAAGGGGGACTGGGCACCGCGTTCGGTTCACCGCAATACGCGCATGGTCAGTGACGCAATTCGCTCAATTGAAGCGAAAACCGGTCGTGACGCTAAAGATCATGAAGTTGCAGCCGAACTCCAATTGAGTCTCGATGATTATTACGGGATTTTGAACGATACCTTGGGCAGCCGATTGTTCAGTTTCGACGACCTGTTACAGGACGGCGAGCATGAAGGGTTGCATGAGGATGGCGCGAGTGCTCATCTTGAACCGTCGCGCGATCTGGAGGATGAACGCTTCCAGAGCGCACTGGCGGATGCGATTGCCAATTTGCCGGAGCGTGAGCGGCTGGTGTTGTCGCTGTACTACGACGAGGAACTGAACCTCAAGGAAATCGGTGAGGTGCTGGGGGTCAGCGAATCGCGAGTCAGCCAGTTGCATAGCCAGTGCGCAGCCCGTTTGCGGGGGCGTTTGGGGGAGTGGCGAGCGCGTTGACAGGCAGTGTGTGGGGGGCACTGCGAATGAGACCGATGCAGCGTGTGACGGTGTATTGGCGACTCGGCCGGTGGGGGTTTCCATGCAGTAGGGTACAGAGCCTTGTCGAGTGTTGTGCCGAATTGATTTAACAGCGCGTCCAGGTGCTGAGACGCGTTTAAGACTGCTTGGAGGTCGAATTGAACAAGAACATGAAAATCCTCATTGTTGATGACTTCTCAACGATGCGGCGGATCATCAAAAACCTGTTGCGTGACCTCGGGTTCACCAACACTGTCGAGGCCGACGATGGCATTACCGCTATCCCGGTGCTCAATAGTGGCAGCATCGATTTTCTGGTCACCGACTGGAACATGCCCGGTATGACCGGCATCGATCTGCTGCGCCATGTCCGTGCCGACGAAAAGCTCAAGCACCTGCCGGTCCTGATGGTCACGGCCGAAGCCAAGCGCGAGCAGATCATCGAGGCTGCCCAGGCGGGTGTGAACGGCTATGTGGTCAAACCATTCACGGCCCAGGCGTTGAAAGAGAAGATCGAAAAAATCTTCGAACGCATCGGTTGATGAAGTCCGCCACGGGGGCGCTATGGAGCACAACGAATATTCTCTCGGCGATTTTGAATCGACCCTGAAAAAACATGCTCGCGAGCTTGTTGAAAGCCTTGAAAAAGGCCGCTTCGGCGACGCGGTGCAAATGATCCATGAGCTGAACCAGACCCGTGACCGCGGCTTGTATCTGGAAGTCGGCAAGCTGACCCGCGAGTTGCACAGTGCGATCGTCAATTTCCAGATTGATCCCACGATGCCGCAAGCCGAGGAAGTCTCGCAGATCACCGATGCTACCGAACGCCTGTCCTATGTGGTCAGGCTGACCGAGGCGGCGGCCAATCGCACCATGGACCTGGTGGAAAGTGCGACGCCTCGGGTCAATGGCCTGAGCGACGAAGCCAAGGCGCTCAGCGCCGATTGGGGGCGGTTCATGCGACGTGAGGTCGGTGCCGAGGAATTTCGCGCACTGGCTCGGCGGGTCGACGTTTTCCTGACGCGTAGCGAGCAGGAAACCCGGGCCGTTTCGAGCGACCTCAATGACATTCTGCTGGCCCAGGATTATCAGGATCTGACCGGTCAGGTGATCAAGCGTGTCACGCAAATGGTCACCGAAGTCGAAAGCAACCTGCTCAAACTGGTGTTGATGGCCAGCCAGGTGGATCGCTTTGCCGGTATCGAACATGACCGCGAAGAGATCCTCGCGCAAAAAGATCCACAAAAACAAATGGAAAAGGGTGAAGGTCCGCAGATTCATGCCGATAAACGTGAAGACGTTGTGTCCGGCCAGGACGATGTCGACGATTTGCTTTCCAGCCTTGGATTCTAGGAGCACCCATACACATGAGCTTCGGCGCCGATGAAGAGATCCTTCAGGATTTCCTGGTTGAGGCCGGCGAAATTCTTGAGCAACTGTCCGAACAACTGGTTGAGCTGGAAAGCCGACCAGACGACGCAGATCTGCTCAATGCCATTTTTCGCGGTTTTCACACTGTAAAAGGGGGCGCCGGCTTCCTCCAGCTCAACGAGCTGGTGGAGTGCTGCCACATCGCCGAGAACGTGTTCGACATCCTGCGCAAGGGTGAACGTCGCGTCGACTCGGAGCTGATGGACGTGGTCCTGGAAGCACTGGATGCCGTCAATGGCATGTTCAGCGAAGTGCGCGAGCGTGGTCCGATCACCCCCGCGACCCCTGAACTGCTGGCGGCTCTGGCGCGCTTGGCGGAACCCGCCGGGGCGCAAGCGGAGCCGGTGGCCGAGGTCGCGGCCCCTGAGCCGGTGGCCGAGCCGGTTGCCGAAAGCTCATCCGGTGACATCACCGACAACGAATTCGAACTGCTGCTCGACTCGCTCGACGGTGCCGAGGCCAGCGCGCCTGAGGCGACCGAGACGCAGGGCGGGGCTGACAGTGATGAAATCACCGACGCCGAGTTCGAGTCCCTGCTCGACCAACTGCACGGCAAGGGCCAGTTCGCCGCCGACGCCGTGGCAGCCCCGACCCAACCGCCGGCCGCCGAGTCAGCCAAGGCAGCCAAGGCGGAACCTGATAACGGCGATATTACCGACGACGAATTCGAAGCCTTGCTCGATCAGTTGCATGGCAAGGGTTCGTTCAAGGTCGAAGCCATTGATACCACTGCCGCCGCAGCCCAGGCCGCGGAAAAAACCGGAGCGGCCGAGGGTGACCTGATCACCGATCAGGAATTCGAATCCCTGCTCGACGAATTGCACGGCAAGGGCAAGTTCACCGAGGTGGCTGCAACGGCGACTGCCGCTGCGCCAGCGGCAGCCAAGCCAGCTGCCGCTCCTGCTGCCAAGGCTGCGGCGGCAACCCCTGCACCAGCGGCCAAGGCTGCCCCGGCAGCGGCCCCTGCGGCTGCCGCTCCAGCCCCGGCGCGTGCGCCTGCCGCCGCCGCCGGTGCTGGAGAAAAGCCGGTTGCCAGTGAGGCGGAAACCACCGTACGGGTCGATACCGCACGCCTGGACGAGATCATGAACATGGTCGGCGAACTGGTGCTGGTGCGTAACCGCCTGGTGCGTCTGGGGCTCAACAGTGGCGACGAGGCCATGTCCAAGGCAGTGTCCAACCTGGACGTGGTGACTGCCGACCTGCAGACCGCGGTGATGAAAACCCGCATGCAGCCGATCAAGAAAGTCTTCGGCCGCTTCCCGCGCCTGGTTCGCGACCTGGCCCGGCAGTTGAAGAAAGAGATCAACCTGGAACTGGTGGGTGAAGAAACCGACCTCGACAAGAACCTTGTCGAGGCCCTGGCCGACCCACTGGTCCACTTGGTGCGCAACTCGGTCGACCACGGTATCGAAGAGCCGGCCGATCGCGAGGCGATGGGCAAGTCACGCAGCGGTCGGGTCGTGCTCTCGGCCGAACAGGAAGGCGACCACATCCTGCTGTCGATCTCCGATGACGGCAAGGGCATGGATGCCGACGTACTGCGCAGCATCGCCGTGAAGAAGGGCCTGATGGACAAGGATGCGGCGGATCGTCTGAGCGAGACCGACTGCTTCAACCTGATCTTCGCTCCGGGGTTCTCGACCAAGACCGAGATCTCCGATGTGTCCGGTCGTGGTGTGGGCATGGACGTGGTGAAAACCAAGATCGCCCAGCTCAACGGCACCATCAATATCTATTCGACCAAGGGCAAGGGCTCGAAGATCGTCATCAAGGTCCCGTTGACCCTGGCGATCATGCCGACCCTGATGGTCATGCTCGGCAACCAGGCTTTTGCGTTCCCGCTGGTCAACGTCAACGAGATCTTCCACCTCGACCTGTCGCGCACCAACGTGGTCGACGGTCAGGAAGTGGTGATCGTGCGGGACAAGGCGTTGCCGTTGTTCTACCTCAAGCGCTGGCTGGTCAGCTCCGCCGCTCATGAAGAGCAGCACGAAGGCCATGTGGTGATCCTGTCGGTTGGCACCCAGCGCATCGGCTTTGTCGTCGATCAACTGGTTGGTCAGGAGGAAGTGGTCATCAAGCCGCTGGGCAAAATGCTTCAGGGAACCCCGGGCATGTCGGGCGCCACCATCACCGGTGACGGTCGCATCGCGCTGATTCTCGATGTGCCGAGCATGCTCAAGCGTTACGCCGCGCGGCGTATTTGATTCTGGTACGGCGGTGGGGCGTGAGCCCGTCGCCGGGCCTAACGGAGTGTTTATGGTAGTCAAGGTCCTGGTGGTGGATGACTCGGGTTTTTTCCGCCGCCGTGTTTCGGAAATCCTTTCAGCGGATACGAGCATCAAGGTCGTCGGTACGGCGACCAACGGTAAGGAAGCCATTGATCAGGCCCTGGCGCTCAAGCCGGACGTGATCACCATGGACTACGAGATGCCAATGATGGATGGCATCACGGCGGTGCGGCACATCATGCAGCGCTGCCCGACTCCGGTGTTGATGTTTTCCTCCCTGACCCACGAAGGCGCCCGCGTTACCCTTGATGCGCTGGATGCCGGGGCCGTGGACTTCCTGCCGAAGAACTTCGAAGACATCTCGCGCAACCCCGAGAAGGTCAAGCAGATGCTGTGCGAGAAGGTTCACAGCATCTCGCGCAGCAACCGGCGGTTCAGCAGCTATAGCTCCCCGGCGGCGGCACCCACCGCTGCACCGGCACCGTCGAGCACCAGCAGTTTCTCCAGCAGCCATGCTCCAAGCCCGGCACCGGCTCCTGTTCGCAGTACGCCGGTACCCAGCCGTGCGCCCGCAGCCACGGCGACGACTTCGGGCACTCCGAAACGCAAGGCCTACAAGCTGGTGGCGATTGGTACCTCCACCGGCGGCCCGGTGGCCTTGCAGCGGGTGCTGACGCAACTGCCGGCGAACTTCCCGGCGCCGATCGTGCTGATCCAGCATATGCCGGCAGCCTTTACCAAGGCATTTGCCGAGCGTCTGGACAAGCTGTGCCAGATCAGCGTCAAGGAAGCCGAGGATGGCGATATCCTGCGTCCGGGCCTGGCCCTGCTGGCGCCGGGTGGTAAGCAGATGATGGTCGACGCTCGCGGGACGGTGAAAATCCTGCCGGGTGACGAGCGCCTCAACTACAAGCCCTGTGTGGATATCACCTTTGGCTCCGCAGCCAAATCCTACGGTGACAAAGTTCTGGCGGTGGTTCTGACCGGTATGGGCGCCGATGGTCGTGAGGGCGCACGCCTGCTCAAGCAGGGCGGCAGCGCGGTCTGGGCCCAGGATGAAGCAAGCTGTGTGATCTATGGTATGCCGATGGCGATCGTCAAGGCTGACTTGGCCGACGCCGTGTACAGCCTCGACGATATCGGCAAGCACCTGGTCGAGGCCTGTCTCTGATGGATGTGTTGAGCCTCATTGGCATCATCATGGCGTTTGTCGCCATTATCGGCGGCAATTTCCTTGAAGGCGGTCATCTCGGCGCCCTGGCCAACGGTCCGGCCGCGCTGATCGTGCTCGGCGGGACCATCGGCGCTGCATTGCTGCAGTCGCCGATGAGTGCTTTCAAGCGTGCCATGCAGATTCTCATCTGGATCTTTTTTCCGCCCCGGGTCGATCTGGCCGGCGGTGTCGATCGCGTGGTCAACTGGAGCCTGACCGCTCGCAAGGAAGGTCTGCTGGGTCTGGAAAGCGTGGCCGATACCGAGCCCGACACCTATTCGCGCAAGGGCCTGCAACTGCTGGTCGACGGCGCCGAGCCGGAAGCCATTCGCAGTATTCTCGAAGTTGACTTCTTCACCCAGGAAAGCCGCGATATCGAAGCCGCCAAGGTCTTCGAGAGCATGGGGGGCTACGCGCCGACCATCGGTATCATCGGTGCGGTCATGGGCTTGATCCATGTCATGGGCAACCTTGCCGACCCGTCGCAGTTGGGTAGCGGTATTGCCGTGGCGTTCGTCGCGACCATCTACGGCGTGGCCAGTGCCAACCTGGTGCTGCTGCCGATCGCCAGCAAGCTGAAGTCGATTGCCGTGCGTCAGTCGCGTTATCGCGAGATGTTGCTCGAAGGCATCCTGTCGATTGCCGAAGGCGAGAACCCGCGTTCCATCGAATTGAAGCTTCAGGGCTTCATGGACTGATGGAGTAGACATGGCCAGGCGTCGCCACCAGGAAGAGCATGTGAACCACGAGCGTTGGCTGGTTTCCTACGCCGACTTCATCACCTTGCTGTTCGCCTTCTTTGTGGTCATGTACTCGATCTCCTCGATCAATGAAGGCAAGTACAAGATCATTTCCCAGGCGCTGGTTGGCGTGTTCACCGATGCCGACCGCAGTCTCAAGCCGATTCCCATCGGTGATGAGCGGCCGGTGACGGTCAAGCCGGCCGACCCGCTGATCAAGGACGCCGACCAGACCGATGCGGCCTTCGGCCAGGGCGCGGCTGACCCGCTCAAGAGCATCGCCGACGATATCAGCGCAGCGTTCGGCGACCTCATCAGTTCCAATCAGATGACCGTGCGTGGCAATGAATTGTGGGTCGAGATCGAGCTCAACTCAGGCCTGTTGTTCGGCAGTGGCGATGCCTTGCCCAGCGACAAGGCATTCGACATCATCTCCAAGGTGGCGAAGATCCTGAAACCGTTCGATAACCCGATCCATGTCGAAGGCTTCACCGATGACCAACCGATCCGCACGGCGCAGTACCCGACCAACTGGGAGCTGTCCTCGGCGCGCTCGTCGAGTATCGTGCGGATGATGGCGATGGAAGGAGTCAACCCGCAGCGTATGGCGTCGGTCGGTTATGGCGAGTTTCAACCGGTGGCCAATAACGCCACGGCCGAGGGCCGCGCACGCAACCGCCGTGTGGTGCTGGTGGTGTCGCGCAACCTCGATGTCCGGCGCAGCCTGACCGGTACCGGTACGGCCAATGCAACACCCGATGCGGCATTGAAGCGGGCTGGCACACAAACTGCACCGCCAGCGGTAAAGCAAGCGGTACGCGAGAGCTCCGTCAAATCTCCGGCACCTGCTCTATAACTTAGCGCTATTTCTCGGTGGGCCTGATGCCTTGCCGGGAGGAACACACTGAATGAGAGTCTGGGCAGTAGCCAATCAAAAAGGTGGCGTCGGTAAGACCACTTCCTCCATCGCTTTAGCCGGTCTACTGGCTGAGGCGGGCAAGCGTGTGGTCGTTGTCGATCTCGATCCGCATGGTTCGATGACCAGCTACTTCGGTTACGATCCCGACACCCTGGAGCACAGCAATTTCGATCTGTTCCAGCACAAGGGCCAGGTGCCTGACGGCTTGCCGGGCCAGTTGCTGCTGTCGACCAGTGACGAACGTATTTCGCTGCTGCCTTCGAGCACCGCGCTGGCGACCCTCGAGCGTCTCTCGCCGGGCCAGAGTGGTCTGGGGCTGGTGATCGCCAAGAGCCTGGCGCAATTGTGGCAGGAGTTCGACTACGCGGTGATCGACAGCCCGCCACTGCTCGGTGTACTGATGGTCAACGCCCTCGCGGCCAGCCAGCAACTGGTAGTGCCGGTGCAGACCGAACACCTGGCGGTGAAGGGGTTGGAGCGCATGGTCAATACCTTGGCGATGATCAACCGTTCGCGCCGCCAGGCTTTGCCTTTCACCATCGTGCCGACCCTGTTCGACCGACGCACCCAGGCGTCCATGGGTACCTTGCGGGTGCTGCGCGACAAGTTCCCCGAGGCCATCTGGCAAGGTTATATCCCGGTTGATACGCGCTTGCGCGATGCCAGCCGGGCGGGCGTCACGCCTTCGCAGTTCGACGGCAAGAGCCGTGGCGTGCTGGCCTACCGCGCCTTGCTCAAGCATTTGCTGGCCCAGCAGCTCGTACCGCAGGTGGCCTGACGTGTTGCATTCAAGTCACCCGCTGTTTCAGCCGATAACTCCTACAGAACACTGTAGCGGGACATTTTCATGGGCATTCAGATGATCCGTCCCGTCGACATCCCCACTCGTCCGCAACTGGCACTGCAGTCCTATCTGGATGCATTGCTTCAGGAGGCGACGGAAGACTTGCCGGTGGAGCTCGCGGTAGAACCGGCGATTGCAGTGCCGTTACCGGTCGAGCCCGAGCCAGAGGCGGTTGGCGAACTGGACGACTTCCAGGCTGCGGTTCTGGAAGAGCAGGCCCGCGATGCCTTGGCCGCTCAGGCGCTGGCGGTTGCGCCGGCGCCGGTGGTCAAGGCCGAAGTGCCTGTGGCCCGGGTCGAGGTGCCTGTGGCCGAGCCGGTCGCTGCAGTGCTGGTGGAGCCGGTGGTCGAGGTGCATCTGCCACCCGTCGGCAGTCCGCCGGTGCCGCCGGTCGAGGGCGATGGGCGCCCGCATTGGGCGGCGGAGCCGTTCGAGTGTCTGTTGTTCGACGTCGCCGGGTTGACCCTGGCGGTGCCGCTGGTTTGCCTGGGGTCGATTTATGCCCTGGCCGGACAGGAGTTGACGCCGCTGTTCGGGCAGCCGGAGTGGTTCCTTGGCATCTTGCCGAGCCAGGCCGGCAACCTGAAGGTGCTGGATACCGCGCGCTGGGTGATGCCTGATCGCTATCGCGACGACTTCCGGCAGGGGCTGCAATACGTTATTTCGGTTCAGGGGTATGAGTGGGGGTTGGCGGTACACCAGGTCAGCCGCTCGTTACGCCTGGACCCCAACGAGATCAAATGGCGCACCCAGCGTGGGCAGCGACCGTGGTTGGCCGGCACGGTCATCGAACACATGTGTGCATTGCTCGACGTCTCCGAGCTGGCCGAGTTGATCGCCAGCGGTGCCGTCAAGCAAATGCAATTGAACAAGCCGACATAAACAACAGCGTCACGGCGGGTTTGTACGCCAGGGCGTCAGAGAGCACACACACCGTATCAACGGTAATCGAGGGGCAGGAGTATGAATAAGTCAGCGTCTTCACAGGGTTCCGATGATCCAATCCTGCAGTGGGTGACGTTCAAACTGGACAATGAGTCCTACGGCATCAATGTGATGCGGGTCCAGGAAGTCCTGCGTTACACCGAAATCGCTCCGGTACCCGGCGCGCCGAGCTATGTGCTGGGGATCATCAACCTGCGCGGCAACGTCGTCACCGTGATCGACACCCGTCAGCGTTTTGGCTTGATGCCGACCGAAGTCAACGACAATACCCGTATCGTCATCATCGAAGCCGACAAGCAAGTGGTCGGGATCATGGTCGACAGCGTGGCGGAAGTGGTTTATCTGCGTCAGTCGGAAGTCGAGACCGCGCCGAACGTCGGCAACGAAGAGTCGGCCAAGTTCATCCAGGACGTCTGCAACAAGAACGGCGAACTGTTGATCCTGGTCGAGCTGGACAAAATGATGACTGAAGAAGAATGGTCCGAGCTGGAGAGCATCTGATTGATTCTTGAGGTTGTAGTCATCCTCCTGGTCCTGTTGTGGATCGGGACGCTGGGAGTGTTCGTGGTCCATGTGCGCAACCAGCAGAAAATTGCCGCACAGCAGGCCGAGGGGGATGCGTTGCGTGACCAGCGCATCAAGGAACTGGCCCGCAGGGTCGACAACTTCCAGAACGGCACGGTCCGCATGGGCGAGGATCTGCACGAGTTGCGGGCCGTGGTCGCGCCCCTGCCGGACAAGCTGGCCCAACTGGAGCAGCGCGATCCTTCGACCCTGTCCTTCGCTCAGGCCGCCCGACTGGTCGGCATGGGAGCCAGCATCGACGAACTGACGCAAGCCTGCGGACTGACTCAGGCCGAGGCTGAATTGATGAGCAAGCTGCATCGCAGCTGATTCACGGCGTTGGCAGGTGTCACGTTTCAGGCAGGCTGAAACGCCTGCCTTGCGCGTTCAGTAATCGTCGCCCCGGTCGGTCACGTCCTTTTCCACCGGCCCTGGCAACGGCTCGAACCCCTGGGGCATCTTGCCCTTGAGGTTCCAGGCGAAGGCGATGATCACGGCAATGGTCCGGTACAACTCTTCGGGAATACTGTCGCCCAGTTCCAGGCGCGCCAGCAGTTTCACCAGTTCGGCGTTCTCGTAGATCGGCACTTCGTAGTCGCGGGCCAGCTTGAGGATGGCTTCGGCCAATTCTTCATCGCCCTTGGCGGTCAGGGTAGGGGCCTGCTGGCCGTCGTACTTGAGGGCGATGGCCTGACGTGGGGTGTTCGGGTTTCTCATGCGGTTTCGTCGACCCAGCGTTGTTCCAGTCGGGTTTGCTTGCCTTGCGGCGGTGTGCCTTGATGACAATCGAGTTCGCTGATACTGAGGCCCGCTTCGAGCAGACGCTCGCGCAGGGCGTCCAGTTGGCTTTCGATCAGGCTGGCGGTTTGCTCACGTTCGGCCCAGAGGTGGCCGGATAGGCTGCCGCTCAGCAACTGTGCCTGGACGTGCAGCGGGCCCAACGGGGCGAGGTCGAAGGCCAGCTCCACCCGCCACAACTGGGCTTTCTGCTCGCGTTGTTCGGTCTTTTCGCCCGATGCCCTTTCTTCGCTGTCCTCCCGCTGGATCCTGACCTGCAAGGGCACGATGTCCTGCAGGTTGCGCATGGGGATTTCCAGTTGCCAGGTGGTCTGCAGGGCGCCGTCGGGCGTGCGGCCGGTCTGTTCCAGGCTCGACAACTGATGGCTTTGCAAACGCGATACGGCGGCGGCGGCGAGGCGCAGCAGGTTTTCCAGATCACCTTCACCGGCCAGGCTCTGCAGCAGGCGCGAGGGCAATGGAAAGCTGATCGGCTGGGACTTGCCGCCGACCTGGCCGAGAGCCCCCAGGGCACTGCGGATAAAACCCGGCATGACCTGGGCGAGTACGGCGGCCGAGGCTCCCGGGTTGCTGACGGCGGTGTCCGGCAATTGCGGCGTGAGTTGGGCGATCAGGCGCAGCAGATTGCCCTTGAGGTCGGGGACCATGGCCGGGTTCTGGCCCAGCAGCAACCTGGCTTCGAGGAACAGACCGCTGTTTTGCAGGGCCTGGGCCAGGGTCTTGGGGTTGCTCAGTTGGCCGATGTCGGGCAGGTCGTCAAGCAAGGTGGCGATGGCGCTACGCAGTTCGGCCGGCAGGTCGGCGGTTTTCGGCAGGTTCAGCAGGCTGTTGACCAGGCTGTCCAGTGAGCCCTGGCGACCTTGTTGGGCCAGCAGTTGCTGGGTCACCGCCAACTGGTCCTGGCGGCCTCCCAGTGGCACGAAACTCAGGCTCTGCGCGCTGTCTACCAGGGCGCTGAGCAGGCTGCCGATGCGCAGTGGCTGTGGGCTGTCGAGGGTCAGGGTAGTGCCGCTCAGGGACGTGTTGAGCAGACTGACCAGTGACCGATAGACCTGCGGTTGCCCCGGCACCTGCGGCAATGCCTGGCTGGTCAGGACCTTGCCCTGCAATAGCGTGCCGACGGGCAGTTGCGTGGTGTCCAGGCGGGTCAGGGCGGCGGCGCTGGCGCTGAGCGCCTGCTGCACGGTGATCGCCAGGTTGCCGGCCGACGGTTGGGTAACCGTCAATTGGGCGCCCTGGGGCAGTGGCTGGGTGCTGGTGGCCTGGACAGTAGTCTGGCGACCGTTGTCGGTGGTCAGCTTGAGCAGCAGTTGGAAAGTCTGGTCGGTCTGTTTCAGCGACAGCACATCGACCTTGGCGCTTTGCCCCGCAGCGATCAGCCCTTCCTGCGGCAGCGTCAGCTTCAGCAACTCGCCGGCGAGCACCGCAGGCCGGCTGGCCGCCGGTATCAATTGGGCCAGAGGAGGTATGTTCAGTTCGCCTGTCATCGGGTCGCAACCTGTGGAAATAGCCCTCTTTGGAGTAGGGCGATACATGTATAATGCCGCGCCGTACCCAAAAGCGTGCTCAAACTATCGCATAAATTGACGCAGCTCTCTGGCACAAGCCGCAAAAGCATTTATTCTGCCTTACGTTAACGGCCGCGCCATGGCCGACTTGAGAACCGCAAACAAGGCTTCAATCATTTGACCAGCCCTCTTCTAGAAGCCGTAGCGCTCGCCTGCGAGCGTGATTGGCGAATGCTTTTCGAAAATCTTGAACTGCGTTTGAGTCCCGGCGACATGTTGCAGATCAGTGGTCCCAACGGCAGCGGCAAGACCAGCCTGTTGCGCCTGCTGGCCGGCCTGATGCAGCCCACCAGCGGCGAGATCCGCCTCAATGGCGAACCGCTGAACAGCCACCGTAGCGAGTTGGCGCGCACGCTACTGTGGATCGGCCATGCCGCCGGAATCAAGGATCTGCTCAGTGCCGAGGAAAACCTGCGCTGGCTCTGCGCGTTGCACCGGCCAGCCGAACGCGAGGCGATCTGGCAGGCGCTGGCGGCGGTCGGCCTGTGCGGTTTCGAGGACGTGCCGTGTCACACGCTGTCCGCCGGCCAGCAACGTCGTGTGGCCCTGGCCCGGTTGTATCTGGACAGCCCACCGCTGTGGATCCTCGATGAACCCTTCACCGCTCTCGACAAGCAAGGTGTGGCGCAGTTGGAAGAGCATCTGGCCGGTCATTGCGAGCGCGGCGGGATGATCGTGCTGACCACCCACCACAGCCTGACGCGCGTGCCTGTCGGCTACCGCGACCTCGATCTCGGACGGTGGGCGGTATGAGTGTCTTCGGTCTGCTGTTCGCCCGCGAGGCGCGGTTGCTGTTCCGGCGTCCGGCCGAACTGGCCAACCCGCTGGTGTTCTTTGCGATTGTCATCGCACTGTTCCCGCTGGCGGTCGGTCCCGAGACAAATATGTTGCAAACCTTGTCTCCGGGACTGGTCTGGGTCGCTGCGCTTTTGTCCGTCCTGCTCTCGCTGGACGGGCTTTTCCGCAGTGATTTCGAGGATGGTTCCCTGGAGCAGTGGGTCCTTTCGTCGCACCCCCTGGCCCTTCTGGTTCTGGCCAAGGTGCTGGCACACTGGGTGTTTTCCGGCCTGGCGCTGGTGTTGCTGGCGCCGTTGCTGGCATTGATGCTCGGTTTGCCGAGCGCCTGTCTGCCGGTACTGCTGTTATCGCTGCTGTTGGGGACACCGGTGCTGAGCCTGCTCGGTGCGGTGGGCGCGGCGTTGACGGTGGGGCTCAAGCGAGGCGGCCTGTTGCTGGCATTGCTGATCCTGCCCCTGTATATCCCGGTACTGATTCTTGGCAGCGGGGCCTTGCAGGCCGCGCTGCAGGGCATGCCGGCCACGGGCTATCTGCTTTGGCTCGGCAGCCTGGCCGCCCTGGCGGTGACCCTGGCACCTTTTGCAATAGCGGCCGGCCTGAAGATCAGCGTCGGCGAATAATGAGGTCTGGCCGGTTTCCGGTCAGCAAAGACCCTTGGATGTACCGTGATGAACTGGACCTGGTTTCACAAGTTGGGCTCGCCCAAATGGTTTTATGGCATCAGTGGGCGACTGCTGCCCTGGCTGAGTGTCGCCGCCGTACTGCTGATCGGCAGCGCGATGGTCTGGGGGCTGGCCTTTGCACCGCCGGACTACCAGCAGGGCAATAGCTTTCGGATCATCTATATCCACGTGCCAGCCGCCATGCTGGCGCAATCCTGTTACGTGATGCTGGCTGTCTGCGGTGTGGTCGGGCTGGTCTGGAAGATGAAGCTGGCCGATGTCGCGTTGCAGTGTGCGGCGCCTGTCGGTGCCTGGATGACCGCCGTGGCCCTGGTCACCGGAGCCATCTGGGGCAAGCCGACCTGGGGCGCGTGGTGGGTCTGGGACGCGCGCCTGACGTCGATGCTGATCCTGCTGTTCCTCTATTTCGGGCTGATCGCCCTGGGCAACGCCATCACCAATCGCGACAGTGCGGCCAAGGCCTGCGCGGTGCTGGCGATTGTCGGGGTGATCAACATTCCGATCATCAAGTACTCGGTGGAGTGGTGGAACACCCTGCACCAGGGCGCGACCTTCACCCTGACCGAGAAACCGGCGATGCCGGTGGAAATGTGGTTGCCGCTGCTGCTGAGCGTGCTCGGTTTCTACTGTTTCTTCGGTGCCGTAGTGCTCTTGCGCATGCGCCTTGAAGTGCTCAAGCGCGAGGCCCGGGCCAGTTGGGTCAAGGCCGAAGTTCTGAAGGAACTGGAGGCGGCGCGATGAGTTTTGCTTCATTCGGCGATTTTCTCGCCATGGGCCATCATGGCCTGTATGTCTGGTCGGCCTATGGCATCTGCCTGGCGGTACTGCTCATCAACGTCGCGTCGCCGCTGCTGGCCCGCCGGCGTTACCTGCAACAGGAGGCGCGTCGTCTGCGCCGGGAGAATAGCAAGTGAACCCGCTGCGCAAGAAGCGTCTGATCATCATCCTGGCGATCCTGGTCGGGGTCGGCGCCGCCGTCGGCCTGGCCCTGAGCGCGTTGCAGGAGAACATCAACCTGTTCTACACGCCGACCCAGATCGCCAATGGCGAAGCACCGCTGGACACGCGCATTCGTGCGGGCGGTATGGTCGAGAAAGGTTCGCTGGTGCGCTCCGGCGACTCACTTGACGTGAAATTCGTGGTCACCGATTTCAACAAGTCCGTGACCATCAGCTACCGCGGCATTCTTCCCGACCTGTTTCGCGAAGGGCAGGGCATCGTCGCCCTGGGCAAGCTGAATGCCGAGGGCGTGGTGGTGGCCGACGAGGTACTGGCCAAACACGATGAAAAGTACATGCCGCCGGAAGTGACCAAGGCACTCAAGGACAGCGGCCAGTCCGCACCGACGCCCGCGAAGGAGGGTTGATCATGATTCCCGAGCTTGGCCACCTGGCCATGATCCTGGCGCTGTGCTTTGCCCTCGTGCAGGCCAGCGTCCCACTGCTCGGCGCCTGGCGTGGCGATCGCCTGTGGATGAGTCTGGCGCGGCCTGCCGCCTGGGGGCAGTTCACCTTTCTCGCCTTCGCTTTTGGCGTGTTGACCTACGCGTTCATGACCGACGACTTTTCCGTCACCTATGTCGCCAACAACTCCAATAGCGCCTTGCCCTGGTACTACAAGTTCAGTGCCGTGTGGGGTGCCCACGAAGGTTCGCTGCTGCTCTGGGCCATGATCCTCGGCGGCTGGACCTTTGCTGTGTCGGTGTTCTCGCGTCAGTTGCCGCAGGTGATGCTGGCGCGGGTGCTGGCAGTGATGGGCATGATCAGTGCTGGCTTCCTGATGTTCCTGATCCTCACCTCCAACCCGTTCTCGCGCATCCTGCCGCAGATTCCGGCCGACGGTCGCGATCTCAACCCGTTGTTGCAGGACATCGGCCTGATCGTCCATCCGCCGATGCTGTACATGGGTTATGTCGGTTTCTCCGTGGCCTTCGCCTTCGCCATCGCCGCATTGCTCGGCGGTCGCCTCGACGCCGCCTGGGCGCGCTGGTCGCGGCCGTGGACCATTGTTGCCTGGGCCTTCCTCGGCCTGGGTATTACCCTGGGGTCGTGGTGGGCCTACTACGAACTCGGTTGGGGCGGCTGGTGGTTCTGGGATCCGGTGGAAAACGCCTCGTTCATGCCCTGGCTGGTGGGCACGGCGCTGATCCATTCCCTGGCGGTCACGGAAAAGCGCGGCGTATTCAAGAGCTGGACGGTGTTGCTGGCCATCGCCGCGTTCTCCCTCAGTCTGCTGGGGACGTTCCTGGTGCGTTCGGGTGTACTGACCTCGGTGCATGCGTTCGCTTCCGACCCGGCCCGTGGTGTGTTCATCCTGATCTTCCTGCTGTTCGTGGTCGGTGGTTCGCTGACCCTGTTCGCCCTGCGCGCGCCGGTGGTGAAGAGCCAGGTCGGCTTCAACCTGTGGTCCCGCGAGACCCTGCTGCTGGGCAACAACCTGGTGCTGGTGGTGGCCGCTTCGATGATCCTGCTGGGCACCCTGTATCCGCTGGTGCTCGATGCATTGAGCGGGGCCAAGCTGTCGGTTGGCCCGCCGTACTTCAACGCACTGTTCATCCCGCTGATGGCGGTGCTGATGTTGGTGATGGCGGTCGGTGTGCTGGTGCGCTGGAAAGACACGCCGGTGAAATGGCTGGTGGGCATGCTCGCGCCGGTACTGCTGGGCAGCGTGGCCCTTGCGGTGGTGGCCGGGCTGGTCTATGGCGATTTCAACTGTGCGGTGCTGGCGACGTTCCTGCTGGCGGCCTGGGTGGTGCTGGCGGGCGTGCGCGACATCCTCGACAAGACCCGTCACAAGGGCCTGCTCAAGGGATTGCCGAGCCTGACCCGCAGCTACTGGGGCATGCACCTGGCGCACCTGGGTATCGCGGTCTGCGCCCTGGGCGTGGTGTTGTCGAGCCAGGAAAGCGCCGAGCGCGACCTGCGCCTGGCACCTGGCGAGTCGATGGAACTGGCCGGTTATCAATTCGTCTTCGAAGGCGCCAAGCACTTCGAAGGACCGAATTTCACTTCGGATCGGGGCACCATCCGGGTCATCGACAAGGGCCGCGAAGTGGCCGTGCTGCATCCGGAAAAACGCCTCTACACGGTGCAGCAATCGATGATGACCGAGGCAGGGATCGATGCCGGGTTCACCCGTGACCTGTATGTTGCCCTCGGCGAACCGCTGGGCGATGGCGCCTGGGCGGTGCGCGTGCACGTCAAGCCATTCGTGCGCTGGATCTGGTTCGGCGGCCTGCTGACCGCCCTGGGTGGTGCGCTGGCAGCGCTGGACCGGCGTTACCGGGGCAAGGTCAAGAGCCGCGTCAAGGAAGCCCTGGGCATGAGTGGAGCAACGGCATGAAGCGTTGGATGATGGTAATGCCGCTGGCGGTGTTCCTGCTGGTGGCGGTGTTTCTCTATCGCGGGTTGTACCTGGACCCGGCCGAGTTGCCGTCGGCGATGATCGGCAAACCGTTCCCGGCGTTCTCCCTGCCGGATGTGCAGGGCGAGAAAACCCTGACCCAGCTCGACCTGCACGGCCAGCCGGCGCTGGTCAATGTCTGGGGCACCTGGTGCATTTCCTGCCGGGTCGAGCACCCGGTGCTGAACAAGCTGGCGCAGCAGGGCGTACGGATCTATGGCGTGAACTACAAGGATGACAATGCCGAGGCGCTGAAGTGGCTGAAGGATTTCCACAATCCGTACCAGCTCGATATCCGCGACGAGCAGGGCACCCTGGGCCTGGATCTGGGGGTGTACGGCGCGCCAGAAACCTTTTTCATCGATGCCAAGGGTGTAATTCGCTACAAGCACGTCGGCGTGATCGACGAAGTGGTCTGGCGTGAGCAACTGGCGCCGGTCTACCAGGCACTGGTCGACGAGGCCCGGCCATGAAGCGCTGGTTGGCTGCCGTCGCTCTGGGGCTGAGCCTGGCCGGCGTGGCCCATGCCGCCATCGACACCTACGAGTTTGCCAACGATGCCGAGCGCGAGCGTTTTCGCGAATTGACCAAGGAACTGCGCTGCCCCAAGTGCCAGAACCAGGACATCGCCGACTCCAACGCGCCGATTGCCGCCGACCTGCGCCGGGAGATTTTTCGCATGCTTGGCGAAGGCAAGGACAATCAGCAGATCATCGGCTTCATGGTCGACCGCTATGGTGATTTCGTCCGCTACAAGCCGGCCCTGACCGGCAAGACCGCACTGCTCTGGTTCGGCCCGGCCGGATTGCTGCTGGGCGGCCTGGTCGTCATCGCCGTGATCGTCCGCCGTCGCCGCGCCCAGCGTAGCGAAACCCCGGACGTGCTTTCCGCCGAGGAGCGCGAGCGCCTCGACCACCTGCTGGATAAAAACCACGAATGATTGATTTCTGGCTTGCTACCGGTCTGTTGTTACTGATTGCCCTGAGTTTCCTGCTGATCCCGATCCTGGGTGATCGCCGCGTTCAGCAGGAGGAGGATCGAACCGCGCTGAACGTGGCGCTGTACCAGGAGCGTGTGGCGGTGCTGCAGGCTCAGCATGATGAGGGGGTGCTGACCGCGCAGCAGATGGAGAGCGCCCGTGCCGAAGCGGCGCGCGAATTGCTGGCCGATACCGAGGGTGTGGCGCCGACACCGGTCTCACGCTTGGGCAAGCCCTTGCCGTTGCTGGCGGCGTTGCTGGTGCCGGTACTCGGTTTGGGGCTCTACCTGCATTTCGGCGCCAGTGACAAGGTCGAGCTGACCCGCGAGTTCGCCCAGGCACCGCAGTCGATGGAGGACATGACCCTGCGTCTGGAGCGGGCGGTCGCAGCCCAGCCTGACTCGGCCGAAGGCCTGTACTTTCTCGGTCGTGCCTACATGGCCCAGGACCGGCCAGCGGATGCGGCGAAGATTTTCGAGCGCACCGTCAAGCTCGCCGGGCGTCAGCCCGAGTTGCTCGGGCAATGGGCGCAGGCGCGCTACTTCGCTGACGGCAAGCAGTGGTCGCCGCAGGTCCAGGCGCTGACCGACGAGGCACTCAAGGCCGATCCCAAGGAAGTCACCAGCCTGGGTCTGCTGGGGATCGCCGCGTTCGAAGCTCAGCGTTACCAGGAGGCGATCGATTACTGGCAACGTCTGTTGGCGCAACTGCCGGAAGACGATCAGTCGCGTATCGCGTTGCAGGGCGGTATCGATCGCGCCAGCGAGAAGTTGCTGGAAGGTGGTGGCAAGGTTGCTAAAGCGCCTGTCGAGAAGGCTCCTGTCGAGAAGGGTGCGGTGCTCAAGGTGCGGGTCGATCTGGCGGCAGATCTCAAGGCCAAGGTCCAGCCGGGCGACAGCGTGTTCATCTTCGCCCGCGCCACCCAGGGGCCGCCGGCTCCGCTGGCGGCCAAGCGCCTGACGGTGGCTGACCTGCCGGCCACGGTCGAGCTGGGGGATGCCGATGCAATGATGCCGCAGTTGAAACTGTCGAACTTTCCTGAAGTCCAACTGGTTGCACGGATCTCCCGCGCCGGCCAGCCGATGGCGGGTGAGTGGATCGGGCGCAGCCAACCCCTGGCCAGCAGTACCGCCGTGCAACAGAACCTGACCATCGACAGCCCGGACAAATAGAGAACTCGCCATGACCGCCATCGCTCGCCTCACCCTGTTAACGCTGGTCCTGGGGTTGAGCGCCTGTACGGTCCATCGCCCGTCGACACCGACGGGCCCGACGATCCCACCGTCCGGTCCAGCGACCCAACCCTATCCCCCGAGCACGCCGACTACACCGGGCAAGCCGATCCCGCCGGCCAAGCCTCGCCCGAGTACCTCGGCGACCTTCGCCCCACCGCCAGGCGGTAGCAGCCACTGGGACGGACAGATGGGTGTGTATGTGCTCGATAGCCAGCCGAACACCTTCTACCGCCAACGTACCTACTATCGCTGGGACAACGGCTGGAGTCGCTCGATCAGCCCCAACGGGCCGTGGGAAGAAACCGACATCCACGGCGTGCCCCCAGGGTTGGGCAAGCAGTTCCAGTAGGAGCGCGGCTTGCCGGCGAACCGCCAAAGGCGGCCATTCACCGCCGGAGGGCGTCAGTGAGTACGCCTTCGCGGGCGAGTCAGGTTCCTACAGGGCTGAGGATCTGATTCTTGATCGTTCCCACGCTCTGCTTGGGAACGCAGCCCATGACGCTCTGCGTCACAAGTGCGGACGCTGAGCCTCCAGAGAGGCATGCGGAGCTTGGGAACGATCGGTGGTAGACGGGCGTCTCCCACCGAGGAGATTTCTGTTTACTTGCCGTAGATCTGGTCGAACACGCCACCGTCATTGAAGTGGGTCTTCTGCACGGTGCGCCAGTCGCCGAAGGTCTTCTCGACCGAGAGGAAGTCGACTTTCGGGAAACGGTCGGTGAACTTGGCCAGCACCTTCGGATCACGCGGACGCAGGTAGTTCGCCGCAGCGATTTCCTGGCCTTCAGGCGACCACAGGTACTTCAGGTATTCCTCGGCTACTGCACGGCTGCCTTTCTTGTCGACCACCTTGTCGACCACGCTCACCGGCGGCTCGGCCTCGGCGGAAACGCTTGGGTAGATCACTTCGAACTGGTCGCGACCGAACTCGCGGGCAATCATTTCCGCTTCGTTCTCGAAGGTCACCAGCACGTCGCCGATCTGGTTGGTCATGAACGTGGTGGTCGCGGCGCGGCCACCGGTATCCAGGACTGGCACCTGCTTGAACAGCTTGCCGACAAAGTCCTTGGCCTTGTTCTCGTCGCCGCCGTTCTTCAGCACATAGCCCCACGCCGACAGGTAGGTGTAGCGACCGTTACCCGAGGTCTTGGGGTTCGGCACGACCACCTGCACGCCTTCCTTGAGCAGATCCGGCCAGTCCTTCAGCGCCTTGGGGTTGCCCTTGCGCACGATGAACACGGTGGCCGAGGTGAATGGCGCGCTGTTGTTCGGCAGTCGGGTGACCCAGTTGTCCGGCACCAGCTTGCCGTTGTCCGCCAGGGCATTGATGTCGGTCGCCATGTTCATGGTGATCACGTCCGCCGGCAGACCGTCGATAACCGCGCGGGCCTGTTTGCTGGAACCGCCGAAGGACATCTGGAGGGTGACGTTTTCGTTGTGCTCGGCCTGCCAGTGCTTCTGGAAGGCGCTGTTGTAGTCCTTGTAGAAGTCACGCATGACGTCATAGGAAACGTTCAGCAGGGTCGGGGCGGCCTGGGCGATACCGGCAAAGGCCAGGCCAGCGGCCAGGAGCGAGGCGCCAAAGAGTTTTTTCACTGCGCATTCCTTGTTCGAGTTAGAGAGAGGGCAATTTGCCAGCAACTATAACGGTGCGGGCATAGTCGCTAAAAGATTAAAAAGTACTTTGCTTATTCCTGTTTTTTGAAAAGCGCATTGCCACAACGCGAGCAAAAAGAGGCCTCGGACTCATGGTTGTTTTTCTGGCACACCGGGCACGGGTGCCTGAGCTGTTCACCGCGCATGGCGGTGGCCAGTTCGGCGGTGAAGATCCCGGTGGGCACGGCGATGATCGAGTAGCCGGTGATCATCACCAGCGATGAAATGATCTGCCCCAGCACGGTCTTGGGCACGATATCGCCATAGCCGACCGTGGTCAGGGTGACGATCGCCCAGTAGATCCCCTTGGGAATGCTGGTAAAGCCATGTTCGGGCCCTTCGATCACATACATCAGGGTGCCGAACACGGTCACCAGGGTGCAGACGCCAAACAGGAACACCAGGATCTTCTGTTTGCTGCCCCGCAGGGCATCGAGCAGGTAGTGGGCCTGCTTGAGATAGGGCGCGAGCTTGAGCACGCGGAAGATCCGCAACATGCGGATGATGCGGATGATCAGCAGGTACTGGGCATCGCTGTAGTACAGCGCGAGGATCCCGGGGACGATCGCCAGCAGGTCCACCAGCCCGTAAAAGCTGAAGGCATAACGCAACGGGCGTGGCGAGCAGTAGAGGCGTACCAGGTACTCGACCGCGAAGATCAGGGTGAAGCCCCATTCGATCCCGGCCAGCAGGCCAGCGAAGTTCTGGTGGATGCTTTCGATGCTGTCCAGGACCACCGTTATCAGGCTGGCGAGGATGATCAGCAGGAGGATCTTGTCGAAACGCCGGCCGGCGGCGGTGTCGGTTTGAAAAACCATGACATAGAGCCGTTGGCGCCAGTCGTTGTTGCTGTTCATGAGGTGTTGCCCAAGTGATGGATGGCGTCAGCGTGGGGCAAGGGCGAGCAATCCGCAAGCTGGGGCGAGCGCATGAGATTTCAGTCGTGCCTGGGGGGCAGGGGCCTGCTCTCGCAGGGCGCCTGCCGGGAAAGCGGTATCACTGATCGCGAATCGAGAAGTTGGCCATATGTTCCAGCCCCCGGATCAGCGCCGAATGGTCCCAGTTGCCGCCACCGATGGCCGCGCAGGTGCTGAACACCTGTTGGGTGTTGGCGGTATTGGGCAGGTTGATGCCCAGTTCACGGGCACCGGCCAGCGCCAGGTTGAGGTCCTTCTGGTGCAGGTTGATGCGAAAGCCCGGGTCGAAAGTGCCCTTGATCATGCGCTCGCCGTGAACCTCGAGGATTTTCGACGAGGCAAAACCGCCCATCAGTGCTTCGCGGACCTTGGCCGGGTCGGCGCCGTTCTTCGCCGCAAACAGCAGCGCTTCGGCCACTGCCTGGATATTCAGGGCGACGATGATCTGGTTCGCCACCTTGGCGGTCTGGCCATCGCCATTGGCACCGACCAGGGTGATGTTCCTGCCCATGCTCTGGAACAGCGGCAAGGCGCGGGCGAAGGCCTGGCTGTCGCCGCCGACCATGATACTCAGCGTCGCGGCCTTGGCCCCGACTTCGCCACCGGACACCGGCGCATCGAGGTACTGCGCGCCTTTTTCGCTGATCTTCGCGGCGAAGGCCTTGGTGGCGGTCGGTGAGATCGAACTCATGTCGATGACGATCTTGCCCGGGCCGACGCCGGCGGCAATCCCGTCGGCGCGAAACAGCACATCTTCCACCTGCGGCGTGTCGGGCACCATGACGATGATGAACTCGGCTTCCTGGGCGACTTCCCTCGGGCTGCCCAGGGCCACGGCACCGGCGTCGACCAGGTCGGCCGGGGCGTTGGCGTGGTGCTCGGAGAGGAACAGGCTGTGGCCTGCCTTCTGCAGGTTCGCAGCCATGGGGTGGCCCATGATGCCGGTGCCGATGAAACCGATTTTAGCCATGAGAAGATCCTCTTGTCGCATGTGTCAAAGGAGGGGATGTGTTCAGATCGCGTTGTGGCTTTTCAACCAGCTCAGCCCGGCCTCGGTAGTGGTCAGCGGCTTGTATTCGCAGCCGATCCAGCCCGGATAGCCAATGCGGTCCAGGTGCTCGAACAGGAAGCGGTAGTTGATTTCGCCGGTGCCCGGCTCGTGGCGGCCCGGGTTGTCGGCGAGTTGGACATGATTGATTTCGCCCAGGTGATCGCTCAGGGTCCGGGCCAGATCGCCCTCCATGATTTGCATGTGGTAGATGTCGTATTGCAGGAACAGGTTGGCCCTGCCGACCTGCTCGCGAATCGACAGGGCCTGGGCTGTGGTGTTCAGGTAGAAACCGGGAATGTCACGGGTGTTGATCGCTTCCATCACCATTCTGATGCCGGCGGCCTGGAGCTTGTCGGCGGCGTACCTGAGGTTCTCGACCAGGGTCTCCTCCAGGAAGGCCTCATCGAAACCCGGCGGGCGAATCCCGGCCAGGCAGTTGATCTGGGTATTGCCCAGTACCTGCGCATAGGCGATGGCCAGCTCGACCCCACCACGGAATTCCGCGACGCGGTCCGGGTGGCAGGCGATGCCACGCTCACCCTTGGCCCAGTCGCCGGCAGGCAGGTTGAACAGCACCTGCGTGAGGCCATGGGTGTCGAGTTGTGCCTTGATCTCGGCAGAGCTGAAGTCATACGGGAACAGGTATTCCACGCCCGTGAACCCGGCATCGGCAGCAGCCTTGAAGCGGGCGAGGAAATCCTGTTCGGTGAACAGCATGGAGAGGTTGGCGGCAAAACGTGGCATGGCGGTCTCCGGTGGAAATATGGCAGGTGTCAGTCGAGCAGCGAGATGGCGGTGGGGGCGTCGTTGCCGACCAGGGCCAGGTCCTCGAACTCGTTGATGGCGTTGATCTCGGTGCCCATGGAAATGTTGGTCACGCGTTCGAGGATGATTTCGACGACGACCGGTACCTTGAACATTTCCATCAGTTCCTGAGCCTGGCGCAGCGCCGGCTGGATCTGGTCCGGCTCGAATACGCGCAGGGCCTTGCAGCCCAGGCCTTCGGCGACGGCCACATGGTCCACGCCGTAGCCGTTGAGCTGCGGCGCGTTGAGGTTGTCGAAGGACAACTGCACGCAATAGTCCATGTCGAAGCCGCGCTGGGCCTGGCGGATCAGCCCCAGGTAGGCGTTGTTCACCACCACGTGGATGTATGGCAGCTTGAACTGCGCCCCCACTGCCAGCTCCTCGATCATGAACTGGAAGTCATAGTCGCCCGACAGCGCCACCACCTTGCGCTGCGGGTCGGCCTTGACCACCCCGAGCGCGGCCGGAATGGTCCAGCCCAGGGGGCCGGCCTGGCCGCAGTTGATCCAGTGGCGCGGTTTGTAGACGTGCAGGAACTGTGCACCGGCGATCTGTGACAGACCGATGGTGCTGACGTAGCAGGTGTCCTTGCCGAACACCTGGTTCATCTCTTCGTAGACGCGCTGCGGCTTGACCGGCACGTTGTCGAAGTGGGTCTTGCGCTGCAGGCTGGCCTTGCGCTGCTGGCAATCCTGGAGCCAGGCGCTGCGATTCTTCAGTTTGCCGGCGGCCTGCCATTCGCGAGCCACGTCGATGAACACCGTCAGTGCCGAGGCCGCGTCGGAGACGATGCCCAGGTCCGGGGTGAATACCCGGCCGATCTGGGTCGGTTCGATATCGACATGAATGAACTTGCGGCCCTCGGTGTAGACCTCGACCGAACCGGTGTGGCGGTTGGCCCAGCGGTTGCCGATGCCCAGTACCAGGTCGGATTTGAGCAAGGTGGCATTGCCATAGCGGTGCGAGGTCTGCAGGCCGACCATGCCGACCATCAACGGGTGATCGTCGGGCAGGCTACCCCAGCCCATCAGGGTCGGGATCACCGGGATGCCAGTCAGTTCGGCGAACTCCACCAGCAGTTCACTGGCGTCGGCATTGATGATCCCGCCGCCGGCCACCAGCAGCGGTCGTTCGGCCTGGTCGAGCAGGGCCAGGGCCTTTTCCACCTGAATCCGGGTAGCGCTGGGCTTGACCAGCGGTAGTGGCTGGTAGGCGTCGATATCGAACTCGATCTCGGCCATCTGCACGTCGAACGGCAGATCGATCAGCACCGGGCCAGGGCGGCCCGAGCGCATTTCATGAAAGGCTTTCTGAAAGGCGTAGGGCACCTGGCCCGGCTCCAGCACGGTGGTCGCCCATTTGGTCACCGGCTTGACGATGCTGGTGATGTCCACGGCCTGGAAGTCTTCCTTGTGCAGTCGAGCGCGCGGCGCCTGGCCGGTGATGCAGAGGGTCGGAATCGAGTCGGCGCTGGCACTGTACAGACCGGTGACCATGTCAGTCCCGGCCGGTCCCGAGGTGCCGATACAGACGCCGATGTTGCCGGCCCGGGTCCGGGTATAACCCTCGGCCATGTGCGAGGCACCTTCAACGTGACGAGCGAGGACATGATCGATGCCGCCGACCTTTTGCAGTGCCGAATAAAGCGGGTTGATTGCGGCCCCGGGTATGCCGAACGCGGTATCGACGCCTTCGCGACGCATCACCAGCACTGCTGCTTCAATTGCTCTCATTTTGCTCATTTTTTTGCGCCTATTAATTTTTGTAATTGTATACAAGTTTAGCTTGTCTGAGTGTATTCATGGCGAATGGCGGAGGTCAATCCATTTTCTTGAATCGATCCGGGTTTCGGGTGGGCCGAGTAAAATCGGGGTTTTTCCAGTTTATCGGTCGTTTTATGTTTTTAATGTATACAAAAATATTAATTATTGTGTTCTATTATTTGTGCGAAAATTCTCTCGCGAGGGGCGCAAAAACGCTTCAAAACAATAATGAGGACGGCCCCCATGGGCGCTTTAACCTTGCAAGTCGCGGTCAGCCTGGCCGGCCAGGCGATTGCTGCGGGACGGACGATTTCGGCGGCGCCGCTGGCCATTGCGGTGCTTGATGGTGGTGGTCATCTGGTGACCTTGCAGCGTGAGGACGGCGCCAGCCTGCTGCGTCCGCAGATTGCCATCGGCAAGGCCTGGGGGGCGATTGCCCTCGGCAAGGGTTCACGCCTGCTCGCGCTGGATGCACAGCAGCGACCGGCGTTCATCGCGGCCTTGAATAGTCTGCGGCAGGGCAGCGTGGTGCCGGCACCGGGTGGAGTGCTGATTCGCGATCAGGCCGGACAGGTGCTGGGGGCGATGGGTATCAGTGGTGATACCTCGGATATCGACGAGCAGTGTGCGATCCGTGCGATCGAGGCGCTGGGGCTGATGGCGGATGCCGGGGTGTCAGCCTGATTGGGGGGCTTGCCCGCGAACAGGAGCGCCTCGATTTACCGGTCGGGCTCGCAGCCCTTGAGCACCAGGCGCACGATGGTCTGTGTCGCGGCTTCGTAGTCGGTTTCATCGAGCTTGGCCTTGCCGGTGATCGCTGAGATCTGCCAGTCGAAGTCGGCATAGGTCTGGGTCGCGGCCCAGATGGTGAACATCAGGTGGTGGGGGTCGACCGGGGCAATCTGGCCACGGTCGATCCAGCTCTGGATGCACGCGATATTGTGCCGCGCCTGGGCGTTGAGTTGCTCGACCAGATCAGGGCTCAGGTGCGGGGCACCGTGCATGATCTCGCTGGCGAACACCTTGGATGCCGCCGGCAGATCGCGGGAGATGCGAATCTTCGAGCGGATGTAGCCGGCCAACACCTGCGCGGGCACGCCGTCGGGATTGAAGGGCGTCGACGCCTGCAGGATCGGTTCGATGATGCTTTCCAGCACCTCGCGATAGAGGTTGTCCTTGGACTTGAAGTAGTAGTAGACGTTGGGCTTGGGCAGTCCGGCCCGGGCAGCGATGTCGCTGGTCTTGGTGGCAGCGAAGCCCTTGTCGGCGAACTCTTCACTGGCTGCGCGCAGAATCAGTTCTTTATTGCGTTCGCGGATGGTGCTCATAAACCAGGTTTTTCCTTGCCTGTCCGGGCGGTTCGGCATGGTAGCACCGGGTCTGCGACAGGCCAAGATTGCCCTGTCGCAGGCTCTGCGGCGCGCGCCACAACGGTTTTCTTCAATCCTTGGTGGGCAGCGAGAGCTTCCCTCAAGGTTGTCGTGATCGATGGGCTCAGCGCGGTTTGCGCACGGCCAGCAGGACGATCCCGCTGACCACGAGCAGGCCGCCAATGATCTGCATATGGCTCAGCAACTGGTCGAGAATGAGCCAGCCGAACAGCAGGCTGGCAATCGGTTCGACGTTCATCACTGGCGCATTGCGCACGATGTCCAGGCGGCTCACGCAAATGAACAGCAATGAAAACGCCATGCCGTAGAGGAGTACCAGGCAACCCAGGGCCAGCCAGCCGGATGGCGCATTGGGCAGGCTGACGCCACCGGGCAATAGCCCGCTCAGGCCGAGCAGGGCGGTGGTGCTGAACACCACCAGCAAGGTCAGCAGGCTGCGCACGCTGCCCCGGACCTGGGCCAGCTTGTGCTCGGTTATCCACAGGGCGCAGGCAAACACTGTGGCGCCGGCGAAGCCGAACAGTACGCCTTCCAGCCAGTGGGTTTGATCGGTGTTCTCGCCGCCCAGGCGGTGTGGCACATCCAGGGCGAACAGCAGACCGAGCAGAATCATGCCCATCAACAGCATGGCCTGTCGGCTCGGCGCACGGCCGCCCAACGCCCAGTTGAGCAGCACCAGCAGAATCGGCGCGGTGTTGCCCACCAGCAAGGCCAGGGCCACCGGAATCCGCGCCACGGCTGAATAGATACAGAAACTCTGGGTCGCGATCAGCACCCCCATCAGCAACTGCCAGCGCCAGGTGCCGGCATTCAGCCTGAGGCTTTCGCGTTGCCAGAACACCACGCCGACGAGGACCAGCAAGGTGATGCCGGAGCGACAGAGGATCGCCAGCAACAGGCCGGTGTCGTGGTCGAAGGCAATCCTTGCGGCGATGTGATTGCCAGCGAAGGCACAGGCGAGGGTGGCGAGAATCAGCACCGCGAGTGGGCGCGGCAAGGCAGGGGAAGTGGACATGGCAGACGGTTTTCCTTCACCGAAAATGCAGAGCCGCCAACCTCGGCGGCTCTTGGAAACAGCGGGGCTACAGCACCAGGTGCGGCAGCCAGAGCGACAGCGCGGGGATATACGTCACCGCCATCAGTACCAGAAACAGCACGCCGTAGAACGGCAACAGCGCGCTCACGGTCTTCTCGATACTGACCTTGCCCACTGCCGAACCGACGAACAGTACCGCGCCCACCGGCGGCGTGATCAGGCCGATCCCCAGGTTGACCAGCATGATCATGCCGAAGTGCACCGGATCGACGCCGATACCGAGAATCACCGGCATCAGGATCGGCGTGAGGATCAGGATCAGCGGTGCCATGTCCATCACCGTGCCGAGCAACAGCAGCATGGCGTTGATGCACATCAGGATCACGTAGCGGTTGTCCGACAGGGTCAGGAACAGCGTGGTGATCTTCGCCGGAATCTGCATCAGGGTCATGATGTAGCCGAAGCTGGCGGCGAAGCCGATCAGGATCATCACGATGGAGATGGTCCGCACGGTGCGATGCATCAGCTTGGGCAGTTCGCGCCATTTGTAGTCGCGGTAGATGAACATGGTCACGAAGAACGACCAGAGCACGGCGATCGCCGCCGACTCGGTGGCGGTGAAGATCCCCGAGAGAATCCCGCCGAGGATGATCACCATGGCCATCAGGCCCCACAGCGCATCGGCACAGATCTTCAGGGCCTGGCGCAGGGGAATGACTTCGCCTTTGGGGTAATTGCGCTTTTTCGCGAAGATCAGACACAGCACCATCAGGCAGGCGCTCATCAGCAGGCCCGGGACCACCCCGGCCATGAACAGCGAGGCAATGGACACCGTGCCGCCGGCCGCCAGCGAGTAGAGCACCGAGTTGTGGCTGGGGGGCGTCAACAGGGCCTGGACCGAGCCACTGACCGTGACCGCCGTGGAGAAGTCGCGGGGGTAGCCACGCCGCTCCATTTCCGGAATCAGCACCGAGCCGACCGAGGCGGTGTCGGCCACCGACGAGCCGGAAATCGCGCCGAAGAAGGTCGAGGCCATGATGTTCACCAGCGACAGGCCGCCGCGGACGAAGCCCACTAGCACCCCGGCGAACGCCACCAGACGCCGCGACATGCCGCCTTCGGCCATGATCGCGCCGGCGAGGACGAAGAACGGAATCGCCATCAGCGAAAACTTGTTCACCCCACCGGCGACCTGGATCATCAGGGCCTGGAACGGGATGTCGATCCACCAGGCGCCGATCAGCGCGGAAAGTCCGAGGGCATAGGCCACCGGCATGCCGATCAGGATCAGGGCGATAAAACTGCCCAACAGAATAAAGGCATCCATCACGCGGCTTCCTCGTTTTCTTCGACCAGGTCGAAACGCACCACGCGGCGCTGGCTCTGGTCACCCAGCAGGAGTTTTTCCAGGACGAACACCAGGGTCAGGAAACCGCCCACGGGAATCGGCATGTAGGTGATGCCCACCCGCAAGGTCGGCAGCGCGCTCATGAACTGGTTCCAGGTCGAGGCACAGAGCTTTGCGCCCCAAATGGTCATGAACAGACAGATGGTCGCCATCAATACCTGGGCGAGCAGTGCGGCGGCCGAGCGCAGGGCCGGGCTCATGCGGTCGGTCAGCATGGCTACCGCCATGTGCGCCCCGGCACGGTAACTGGCGGCCGCGCCGATGAAGGTGAAAACCATCATCAGCAGGATGGCGGTCGGCTCCGGCCAGCTGGAGCCGGTGCCGAGGATGTAGCGGGCGAAAATGCCCCAGGGGATGATCAGGCTGATGGCGAGGATCGCCAGGCCCGCGACCCAGACACAGGTCATGTAGAGCCGATCATTGATCAGCAGGACGATATTCTTCATCGGATTTCACCGTTACCCGCCGGCCCGCGCTGGGGGCGCACGCCGGTCGGACCTTCCATGTGGGTGGGGGCGTTACTCGACCGCTTCGATACGGGTCATCAGCTCGGCGTAGGGAGCACCGTATTTCTGGCGGATCGGGGCGGTGGCCTCATAGAAGGGCTTCTTGTCGATGTCGACGAACTCGACGCCGGCGGCCTTGAGCTTCTCTTCGCTGCTGGCCGATTTGGCATCCCACAGGGCGCGCTGTTCCAGCTGGGCCTGGCGCGCGACCGTGCGCACCAGCGCCTGCTGTTCTGGCGTGAGTTTTTCCCAGGTGGTCTTGGACATCACCAGCGGTTCCGGCAGGATCAGGTGACCGGTCAGGGCGTAGTACTTGGCGTTCTGATAGTGGTTGTGTTCGAGCAGGGTCGGCGGGTTGTTTTCCGCGCCGTCGATCACCCCGGTCTGCAGCGCGCTGAAGATCTCGCCGGTGTCCATGGCGATGCCATTGCCGCCCATGGCATTGATGGTTTCGATGAACAGCGGGTTGCCCTGTACGCGGATTTTCATGCCCTTGAGGTCGGCCAGGCTGCGCACCGGTTTCTTGGTATAGAGGTTGCGCGTGCCGCCGTCCATCCAGGCCAGGGCGACCAGGTTGAATTCGGACTGGGTGATCTTGTCGAGAATCTCCTGGCCGATCTCGCCGTCGATGATCTTGCGCATGTGCGCCTGGTCGCGGAACACGAACGGCATGTTGAACACGTTCACGTCCGGCACCACCGGACCGACGATGCCGAGGCTGACCCGGGCCATCTGGATTGCGCCGATCTGGGTCTGTTCGACCACTTCCTTTTCCGAGCCGAGCACGCCGCCGGAGAACATCTTGAAGGTCAGTTGACCGTTGCTCTGCTGGACCAGGGCCTTGCCCATGTTTTCTTCGGCGACCACGGTCGGGTAGCCGGCCGGGTGAACATCGGCGAACTTGATTTCCAGCGCCTGGGCCAGATGGCCGAAGCCGAGAGCGAGGGGGAGTGCGGCGACAAGAAGCTTGCGTTTGAAGTCCATGGGGTGAATCTCCGTCTTGTTGTTATTGTCTGGCTGCTTCGTTCAGAAGTTCGCTGCAGGCGCCTGCGGGCGCCGGGAGTCAGGCGTTGAAAAAAGGTTCCTCCAGGCCTTGGGCGCCGGGCCGCAGGGCGAATACGCCGCCAGCCAGAGGCTGGTCGTGCAGGTCGCCGGTGGGGCGGATCGAAGTGACGAACAAGGTGCTCAGGTCGCTGCCGCCGAAGGCGCACATCGCAGGTTTTTTCACTGGCACCGCGAGGGAGCGGTCGAGGCGACCGTCGGGGGTGAAGCGATGGATCAGGCCGTCGTCGTTGCCGCAGATCCAGTAGCCGCCATCGACATCCATGGCGGCGCCGTCGGGGCGCCCGGGGTGTTGCCGCATGTCGACGAACAGCCTGCGGTTGTGCGGTGTACCGCTGTCAGGGTCGTAGTCGAAGGCCCAGATCGCTTGCACGCTGGGGTGCGAATCGGAGAGGTACATCGTCTTGCCGTCCGGGCTGAAGGCCAGGCCGTTGGGCACGACCAACTCGTCCAGCTGCGCCTTGAGCGGGGTGGTCTGCCCGGCCTCGTAGCGATACAGGGCACCTACCGCGCGGCCAGGGCCCATGTCCATCAGCATGGTGCCGGCCCAGAAACGGCCCTGGCGGTCGCAACGGCCATCGTTGAAGCGCATGCCGGGGACGGCGTGGGGCACCGTGCTCAGCAACTGGCTGTGCAACATATCATCGTCGCCGGTCTGCAGGCGGAACAGTCCGCTCTCCAGGCCGGCGATCCAGCTGCCATCCCGGTTTCGGGCGATGCAGGCGAGCATTTCTGGCGCTTCCCAGCTGCGGCTCTGACGGCTATCGGCACTCCAGCGGTGCAGGCGGCGGGCCGGGATGTCGACCCAGTAGAGTGCCTGCTCATGCACGCTCCACACCGGACTTTCGCCGGTGGCGTTGCGCGCGTCGAGAATCAATTCAGCGTTCATGGCGGTTCCATTGCCCGAAGGGTGGGGGCGTACTCAGTCGCCGAAGGGGCCGGCTACGGCAAAGGCACCGCCCTGATAGACCAGCGTCGGGTCGTCCGCTGGTGGTGCCGGTTGGGCTTCGACCTCGGCGCGGAACGGCTCGGAGCTGTCCTTGGGCTGGTAGCCGAGGTGCGCGGCGAGATGGTTGTCCCACCAGATATAGCGGTTGCCGGAGACGCCGTAGACCACGGTGTGTCCAACGTTCGGTGTATACAGGGCGCGCTCGATCAGTTGGGTCAGGTCGTCGAAGCTCAACCAACTGCTGAGCATGCGACGGTTCTGGGGCTGGGCGAACGACGAGCCGATACGGATGCTGACGGTTTCGATGCCATAACGATCGAAGTAGAAACTGGCCATGTCTTCGCCGTAGGACTTGGACAGGCCGTAGTAGCTGTCCGGGCGGTGCGGCACGCGGGCGTCGATGGTTTCGCTCTGCTTGTAGAAGCCGATCACATGGTTGGAGCTGGCGAAGATCACGCGTTTGACGCCGTGGCGGCGAGCGGCCTCGTAGACATGGAACACGCCGCAGATGTTGGCGCCGAGGATCTCTTCGAACGAACGCTCCACCGAGACACCACCGAAATGCAGGATGGCGTCCACGCCTTCGACCAGTTGGTGTACCGCCTGTTTGTCGGAGAGGTCGCAAAGCTGGATTTCCTCGCGATCGTCGACTGCCGGCGCCATCTCGGTGATATCGGACAGGCGCAGGACCCGTGCATAGGGTCGCAGGCTTTCGCGCAATACCTTGCCCAGACCACCGGCCGCGCCAGTGAGCAGAAGACGGTTGAAGAGTTGCGGGGTCGGCGTTGCTGAGGTCATGGCTTGGCTCTGATCGGAGGTTTGTTGTTGTATTTGTCGTCCGTTGTCGTACGACAACTGTCTGGATTATCGTCAGCGTGAAACGGCTTTGTCAATGCAGCTGGGTGGGTGATTCGCGGTGATTACGCTGTATAGATTTTGCAAGATGTGTCGGGATGGTGCAGTGGGGGAGCCCGTAAACGGGCTCCCCCCAAGCCGCGTTACAACAACGAAATCGGATAGCTGATGAACAGACGGTTTTCGTCGAATTCGTTGGTGCTGAAGTTCTTGCGGATGCTCGAGTTGCGCCAGCGGATGTTCAGATTGCGCAAGGTGCCGCTCTGGATGGTGTAGGCCAGTTCCGACTCGCGGCCCCATTCCTTGCCGTCGGTGATTGCGCCGATGTGCACGTTGTCACCGCTGATGTAGCGGTTCATCAGGGTCAGCCCCGGAATCCCCAGCGCGGCGAAGTTGTAGTCGTGGCGCAGTTGCCAGGATTTTTCCTGGGCGTTGTCGTAGCTGTTGTTGTAGCTGTCGTTGGCCAGGGTGCCGCCGCTGGTGCCGTTGACCCGCATCCAGGCACTCTGGCCGGTGAGCTTCTGCAGGCCGACATAGAAGGTGTTGCCGCCGTACTTGGCCGAGAACAGGCCCGACCAGGTCTTGTTCTCCAGGTCGCCGGCCAGCGCACTGCCGTCTTCCTTGCCGTAGAAGTAGCCGAGGTTGGCACCGAGGGTCCAGTCGCCCAGCGGTTGGCTATGGACGAGGTTGACGTACTGCTGGCGGTAGATGTCCTTGAGCTGGGCATTCCACAGGCCGACCATCGTGCGCTTGTCGTTGAAGGTGTATTCGCCGCCGGCAAAGTTGAAACGGTCGGAAGTGATGCCGGGCCGGCCGTTCATGAACATGTCGCTCATGCTCGAATCGTTGCGCGGGCTGTTCTTCTGGAACTGGCCGCCGTACAGCGTCAGGCCATCGATTTCCTTCGAGGTGATCTGGCCACCCTGGAAGGTCTGCGGCAGCGAGCGCCCGTCGTCGGAACGGAGGATCGGCAGTACCGGCATCCATTCGCCGACCTTCAGCTCGGTCTTGGAGATTTTCGCCTTGAGGGCCACGCCCAGGCGGCCGAAGTTGTCGGCCGGACGCCCGTCATGGTCCAGTGGCAACAGTTGCGTGCCGCCGGTGCCCTTGCCGCCATCGAGCTTCTGGGAAAAGGTGCCGAGCACATCGGCACCAAAACCGACGGTGCCCTGGGTGAATCCGGACTTGGCGTCGAGGATGAAGCTTTGTGTCCATTCCTCGGCTTTGCCCTGAGTAAAGGCAGGGTTGGTGAAGTTGCGGTTGAAGTAGGCGTTGCGCAGATTCAGGTTGGCGCTGGCATCGTCGACGAAACCTTCGGCGCAGGCCAGGGACGGTAGGATCAGGGCGAGACTGGTGGTGCCGGACAGCAACAATGATCGAGAGGGACGAATCATCATGAGGGTGAAGCTCCTGCGGTTTTTATTGTTATTTTCGTTATACGTTGTCGTACAACATTGGGCGGATTATCGACAGTTGAAAAAAGCTTTGTCAATGTGCTGCCACATGAAAAATGCAGGAAGATCCGGAGAATATCGGTGATCCGGCTTGAACCCTTGAGTTAGAGCGGTCGGGAGTGTTTGTGCCGGGATGAGTTTTTTGCGCTTGGGCGATGAGGCTTTGGGCGGCGCTGCGAATGGGGAGCCCATCGGGCTCCCGTTCGTCATCAGAAGTGATACTTGACCAGCAGGCTCGCGGTGTCCTGGTTGGTCTTGAAGGCACCGGAGTCTTCGATGCCGTACTTGTTTTTCCAGTAGTCGTACTCGACACCGACGTACAACTGCTTGGCGCTCCAATGCAGAGCCTTGCCCAGGTCGTACTTGATCTGCGGGTTGAAATGCAGGTTGGCGTGGTAGGTGCCGCGTGCGGTCTGGTCGTTGTCGACTACCCAGTCCATGAACCCGTCGATCAGCACATTGGAGTCGCCCACCGGGATGGTATAGGACCAGACCGGAGTGATCTGCCAGACGTTGTCGCCAGGGCGGTTGCCTTCGGTCTGCCGCTGGTAGAAGTTCAGCTGGAAATAATCGAAACCGGGGATCGCCAGGTCAAAACCCGGGCCGATCAGGTAGGACTCGTTGTCGCCTTCGCCGAACTCATAGGTCATGGCCAGCAGGACGTCCTTGATCGGGCCGAATTCGAGCTTCTGGTCGAGGATCTTGCCGAACGACAGGCGGGGGCTGAACTCACCGTAATAGGTGTTGGGGCCGACGTTGCCGTCTGCCTTGCCGTTGTAGAAGATTCGGTCGAGGAAGAAGAAGTTGTCGCCGTACTTCCAGGCGTCGGCGTGCTCAAAGGTCACGGTCTGCTGAATCTGCGGGTTGACCGCGAAATTCTTGCCCCACAGGTAGGTCAGGCTGTTGTTCTGCCACTGCAGCAGGTCGTCGGCCGCAGACGTTCCGCTGGCCAGCAGTGTCCCCGCGAGCATCAGGCTCGTGCAAGTACGTTTCATTTGGTTGCTCCCAAAGTTAAGAAGGTTCGACGTTGAGGTCGTCCGGCGCTCTGAGATGGCGCCTTTTTTCGGCTGTAAACGAGAGGGCGCGCAGGATACAGAGGCGTGCACCCGGCCTCAAGTGCCAGCGACAGTACGTCGCTGGCAACCCGTCAGGCATTGCAGTGGGGCATTGCCGGTCTTCAGTGCGGGGGCACGTGACCGCTGAGGGCGGCCCGTTCGGCACCGCCGAATACGTTGAACAGCAGGTTCAGGGCTACTGCGCAGAGAGTCGCCATGGCGATCCCGCTGTGGGTGATCGGCCCCATCCACTGTGGCAGGTGGGCGAAGAACTCTGGGCGGACCACGGGGATCAGACCCATGCCGATGCTCACGGCCACCAGCAACTGGTTGCGGCGGTCAGAGATGTCGGCTTCCTGAAGGATCTTGATGCCGGTGGCAGCCACCATGCCGAACATTGCGATGGCCGCGCCACCGAGGACCGTGGGTGGAATCGAGGCCACCAGGAAGGCCGCCTTGGGCAGCAGGCTGAGCACGATCAACAAGCCGCCGGCAACCAGGGTCACCGAACGGCAACGTACGCCGGTCATCTGCACCAGACCGATGTTCTGGGCGAACGAGGAGTGGGTGAACGTATTGAAGAAACCGGCGAGGAACGAAGCGCCGGCATCGCACAGCAAGCCGCGGCGGAGCATCCGTGGGGTGACTTCCTGGCCGGTGATTTTCCCCAGGGCGAGGAACATGCCGGTGGATTCGACGAAGATGATCACCACCACCAGGCACATCGAGAGGATCGGTGCGAGGTGGAATTGCGGCATGCCGAAGTGCATGGGCGTGACCACTTTGACCCAGGGCGCCTGAGCCAGGCCGCTGAGGTCGACCATGCCGATGGCGCCGGACAGCAGGTAGCCCAGGGCCATGCCGATCAGTACCGAGATATTGACCCAGAAACCGCGCATGAAGCGGTTGATCAGCAGGATGCTGAGCAGCACCAGGCCCGCGACCATCAGGTAGATCGGTGAGCCGAACTGCGCGACGCTGCTGCCACCGCCGGCCCAGTTGACCGCCACGGGAAACAGCGAGAGGCCGATGGCGGTGATCACCGTGCCGGTAACCAGCGGCGGAAAAAAGCGCACCACCTTGGACATGAACGGCGCAATCAGCATGCCGAAGAAACCGGCGGCGATGGTCGCACCGAAGATTCCGGGCAGGCCGATGCCGGGCATGCCAGCCATGGCTACCATGCTGCCGACGGCGGCGAAGCTGGCGCCCATCATCACCGGCATGCGGATGCCCAACGGACCGATGCCCAAGGACTGCACCAGGGTGGCGATGCCGGCAACCAGCAGGTCGGCGTTGATCAGAAAGGCGATCTCTTCACGACCCAGGCCAGCGGCCTGTCCGATGATCAGCGGCACGGCAACGGCTCCGCCGTACATCAGCAGGACGTGTTGCAGGCCCACCAGCAGCAGTTGCAACAGGGGCAGGCGCGCAATAGCGGGGGCTTCAGGTATGCGCGGTTCGGATAGCTCGGACATGCAACACCTCGGAGGTTTTTTATTCTTGTGGCCTTGGCGCTGTGTGGTTGCGGACAGCGCTTCGGGTTGCCGGGTAACGCAAGCGTTTCACTGCGGGTCGCTGATCTCGCGTTCGCCCGCTGACCACCTGTGGGAGCGAGCTTGCTCGCGAAGCCTTTGACGCCCTTGAGGGCCCTTTCGCGGGCCAGTCGGATCGCCGCATCGCCTGCTCCTGCTGGGCCTTGGTGTCCCTTAGGGGGTACGTGCCCCCTGGTTGATCCAGGCACCGATCAGGTCACGTTCCTGTTGGGTCATCTGGGTGATGTTGCCCAGTGGCATGATCTGGGTCGTGACGGCCTGGGCCTGGATGCGCGGGGCCAGTTGCTGGATCTGCTGCGGGGTGTCGAACATGATCCCGGCCGGGGCGCTGCTGAACAGCGGGCTGGTGGGTTTGGCCGAGTGGCAGACCGCACAACGTTCCTGAATAACGCTGTGAACCTTGTCGAAGGCGACCTCATTGGCCGCTGCAGCCGCTGCCGTCGGTTGGGGCGCCGGTGCACTGGCCTCAGTGGCCGGAGCTGGCTTGAGGCCGCCGCCGAGGGCGGTTTCCGGCAGCGGCTGGTACTCGATCTTCGTTGCCGCCTTGGCCGTTTCGGGCGTGGCAGGCATCGGTGCCGGGCCAGTGACATAAGCCAGGCAGATCATGCCCAGCGCTGCGACCGGCAAGGTCCAGGCGAACTTCTGGCTGTTGTGGCGGGTGTTGAAATAATGCCGTACCAGCACCGCCAGTACCGCGATCCCGGCCAGGATCAGCCAGTTGTACGGGCTGCCGTAGGTGCTGGGGAAGTGGTTGCTGATCATGATGAACAGCACAGGCAGGGTGAAGTAGTTGTTGTGTCGCGAGCGCAGCAGGCCCTTGGCCGGCAGGGACGGGTCCGGCGTGCGATTCTCGGCGATGGCTGCCACCAGGGCGCGTTGGGCCGGCATGATGATGCGGAACACATTGCCGACCATGATGGTGCCGATGATCGCCCCGACGTGCAGGTAGGCGCCACGGCCGCTGAATACCTTGCTCAATCCATACGCCGCCGCGATCAGCAGTATGAACAGGAGCAGGCCGAGCAGGACCGGGCGCTTGCCCAGTGGTGAGTCGCAGAGAAAGTCATAGACGAACCAGCCGACGACCAGGGCGCCGATGCCGATGGCGATGCCTTCGGCACCGCTCAGGCCGCTGCCGGGAGCGACCAGGTAGAGCAGGGGATTGGAGTAGAACACCACGCACAGCAGGGCGACACCTGACATCCAGGTGAAGTAGGCTTCCCATTTGAACCAGTGCAGGTTCTCCGGCATGCTCGGTGGGGCCAGCTTGTATTTTTCCAGGTGGTAGATACCACCGCCGTGGATGGCCCAGAGGTCGCCGGCCAGGCCGCTTCGAGGGTTGACCCGGTTGAGGTTGTTTTCCAGCCAGACGAAATAGAACGACGCGCCGATCCAGGCGACGCCGGTGATCATGTGAACCCAGCGCACGCTCAGGTTCAGCCATTCCAACAGATGTGCTTCCACAGTCTTTACCTCTCTCCTGTCGCTCTTTTGCAGAACGATCAGGCTTCTTCTTATTGAAAGACGGTGTGAAAACGTAGCCAGCGATGGCAGGACTGAACGAAAACCGCCGTGATGTCCGGGGTGAATAGGGTCACCGGGTATCCCGAGTCGGTTTCAGTGCGGCCTTGTCTGGCACAAGGGTTTTCACTCCGTCCGCTGGTGGGGGGCGAGGATCAACCGCTCATCCTCTTGGAAAAAATGCTCATCGCAGTTGTTACCGCTGCCACTGCGATCAACCACCAGGAAGTCATCCCGCTTTTCGATCGTCAGCACCGGATGGTGCCAGACGCCGCGATGGTAATTGATGCCCTGCCTGCCATTGGTGATGAAGGCGCGGACCAGACCCGATACCGGTGCATCGCCAAGTGGCGCGACCACGATCAGAAAGGGGTTGCCGAGCAGCGGGATGAAAGCCTGGCTGCCCAGCGGATGGCGTTCGAGCATGCACACGGTCAGCGGCATCTCCAGCGCATCGGCGCGGAAGATGCTGATGATCGCCTTGTCGTCGGGCGTCGCGGTTTCTACCGTGGCCAGTCGATGGAAGCGCTGGGTCGAACCGTTGTTGATCATGAAGTGATCGCTGCCGTCGGTTTCGATCACATCACCGAAAGGGGCGAAGGCTTCTTTGGTCAACGGTTCAATCGTCAGTGTGCGCATGCTGTTCTTCTGTTCTCGAAATTTTTGGTTATGGCGTGATCTTGTAGGAGCTGGCAAGTCGGATCGCCGCATCGCCAGCTCCTACACAAGGGCGCGTGCGTTACTTCGCGACCTTGCCCAGCAACCGCAGGCGGCTCACGCCACCATCCGGGAACACATTCAGGCGGATGTGGGTGATCGGACCCAATGCCTTGATCTGCTCGGCGAAGGTATGTTCGGCGTGCATCTCCAGCTTCTGGCTCGGCAGCAGTTCGCGCCAGAACAGACTCTGGGTTTCGATCTGGCTGTCGGTGCCGCCCTTGACGAAGGCGGCCTGGATCGAGCAACTGTCAGGGTAGTTACCCTTGAAGTGCAGGGTGTCGACGATGATCTTCTCGATCTCGCCCGGATGCCCGAGGGCGACGATCACCCAGTCATTGCCCGGTGTACGCCGACGGGCAGTTTCCCAACCGTCGCCCATGTTGACGCCACGGCCCGGGTTGAGGATGTTGCTCATGCGCCCGAAGTGTTCGTCGGAGCAGGCCAGGGCCCGGCCGCCGTTCAGCGCGGCAGCGAGGTCGATCTGCTCGTTGTCGCCCACCGCCGACCAGTCGCGGTACGGAATGCCATGCACCCGCAGGCGGGCCACGCCGCCGTCCGGGTAGATGTTGAAACGCAGGTGGCTGAAGTGTTGCTCGTTGCTGATTTCATGGTAGTGGTGGCTGTTGCCCTGCAGCTCGACGGCTGGCAGCACCTCGACCCACTGGGTATTGTCATCCGGCTCGCCTTCGCTCAGGAAGCAGGCCTCCAGCGACGCCGATGGCGGGTAGTTGCCGGTGAAGAACGAGGTGTCGATGTCCACGCCCTTGATCGAGCCGGGCACGCCCAGGCGGATCACTGCGCTGTCATAGCCTTCGAAACGCTTGCGGCGCGACTCCCAGCCATCCATCCACTTGCCGTTGTCATCGAACACGCCTTCCTTCCAGACCGCCGGAGTCGGCTGGAACAGGCGGTTGGCATCGGCGAACCAGTCGTCGGTGACGGAAATGATTCGGGTGCCCAGGCGGGCGTCGGCCAGGTTGACGAATTTTTCGAAAGGTGCGGCGTAAGCTTTCATTTTTCTTGTCTGCCTTTGAGCAAGTGGCTGGGGATATTCACCTGGTCCTGGACACCCGCGGCGCCGGGACCTGGCGCGCTATAGGGTCATTAAGCGGAACAGGGCGATCTTGTTGATTTCGGCCAGCGCGCACTTGAACTCGGTGTCCACCGGGTTGTGGATGCGCGCTTCGAACGCAGCGAGGATCTGCTGCCGGTCGCTGCCTTTGACCGCCATGATGAAGGGAAACTTGAACTTGGCCTTGTAGGCTTCGTTCAACTCGGTGAAGCGCTGGAACTCTTCGGCCGTGCATTGATGAATACCGGCGCCGGCCTGTTCATGGGTGCTGGCTTCGGTCAGTTGGCCCTGGATCGCGGCTTTGCCGGCCAGGTCCGGGTGGGCGTTGATCAGCGCCAACTGGCTGGCATGATCGGCGCTCAACAGGATATCGCTCATGCGCTGGTGCAGCGTTTCGACCTGGTCGATCGTCGTGTCCTGGCCCAGGTCGAAGGCCTTTTCGGCGACCCAGGGCGAGTGTTCGTAGATATCGGCGAACGCTGCGACGAAGGCTGCGCGATCCAGGGTCGATGGCGTGAGGGTCTGGAACACGGTCATTGTGCCGGCTCCTGGTAAGGGTGGGTGGCGTGCCAGTGGCGGGCGATATCCACCCGGCGAGTGAACCAGACCTGGTCGAAACCCTTCACGTATTCGAGGAAACGCTGCAGCGAGGCCAGGCGCGCCGGGCGGCCGATCAGTCGGCAGTGCAGGCCGATGGAAAGCATTTTCGGTGCCTCGGCACCCTCGGCGTAGAGCACGTCGAACGCGTCCTTGAGGTACTGGTAGAAGTCATCGCCCTGGTTGAAACCCTGCACCTGGGTGAAACGCATGTCGTTGGTGTCGAGGGTGTAGGGGATCACCAGGTGCGGCTTGCCGGTCGGGTTGTTCGGTTCCCAGTAGGGCAGGTCGTCGTCGTAGGTGTCGCAGTCGTAGAGGAAGCCGCCTTCTTCCATCACCAGCCGACGGGTGTTCGGACCGGTGCGGCCGGTGTACCAGCCCAGTGGGCGTTCGCCGCTGATCTCGGTGAGGATGCGGATGGCCTCGAGCATGTGCTCGCGCTCTTTTGCCTCGTCCATGTACTGGTAGTCGATCCAGCGGTAGCCGTGGCTGCAGATTTCGTGGCCGGCCTCGACCATGGCGCGGATGACATCCGGGTGGCGTTGGGCGGCCATGGCCACGGCGAAGATCGTCAGCGGGATATCGAATTGCTTGAACAGCTTGAGAATCCGCCAGACGCCGGCGCGGCTGCCATACTCATAGAGCGACTCCATGCTCATGTTGCGCTGGCCCTGCAGGGGCTGCGCCGCGACCATTTCCGAGAGGAAGGCTTCGGACTCCTTGTCGCCGTGCAGGATATTGCGCTCGCCGCCTTCCTCGTAGTTGAGCACGAAGGACAAGGCGATACGGGCGTTGCCCGGCCAGTGGGGATGAGGAGGGTTACTGCCGTAACCGATCAGGTCGCGTGGGTAGTCAGCGCTCACTGCAGTCTTCCTTCTTGTTCGAGTTGGCGGTTACGTGGCGTCCCGGCCAGGTCGGGCAGCATCACGATGATAAGTTAATTGTATACAACTTTATCGGATATTTGTAATCCGGATTTTTCCCATCTCATTCGAATTTCGTCGGTTATACGGGTGGTTTAAAAATTGTCCAGTTGGTCAGCTAATTGACTCAAGGTCGTCTATCAACAAGGTTCTGTCAAGATTCAAGAGGACTGCTCCCTACCCGGAAAAACGTAAAATTTATTGTGTACAATTTTCAATGGAAGTGTCTTAATCATTTCATCGTCGCACTGCCTAGGTGTTTCCAGGCGGTTCGATTTCTCATTCACTGACTCCGGGAGGCGCGAAACCCGGTCTGCCACAAGGTGGGCGGGTGCGCAGACGCAATGGGACGTTTGACTACGCATGTTTTGGATGCCGCGCATGGCTGCCCCGGCAGCTCGATCAGGATCGAGTTGTATCGGGTCGAGGGTGCCGCGTTGGAGCTGGTTGCCGAGGTCTTGACCAATAGCGATGGCCGCTGCGACACGCCGCTGCTGCAAGGGGATGACTACCGCTCCGGGGTCTATCAGTTGCAATTTCATGCCGGTGACTACTATCGGGCCCGTGGCGTGACGCTGCCGGAGCCGGCTTTTCTCGATGTGGTGGTGCTGCGTTTCGGCATCAGCGCCGAGCAGGAGCACTATCACGTTCCCTTGCTGATTTCGCCCTACAGCTATTCGACCTATAGAGGAAGTTAGATCCTCCCGGGTACTGCGCAAGCACTTCTTCGTTTCTCTTGCCCGCTCACACTGCGGGCCTTTTTTTGCCCGGTTGTTGTGTAGGGCTCTCGGGCCCTTTCGCGCCGAACCGCCGCGAAAGGGCCATCACTTGATGCGCGCTCTACCGGCTCAGCAGGGACGCCGCTCCCGCCCCACTGAACAACCCGGCACTGACCCGGTTGAACCAGCTATGCCCCTTGCCACTGCGCAGGTACTTCGCCGCTCCATGGGCGCCCAGGCCGTAGGTCAGCTTGCACAGCAGGTCGAGCACGGTCCAGGTGGCGATCATCACCAGCAACTGGCCGAGGAACGGCTGGTCGGCCTTGAGAAACTGCGGCAGGAAGGCGGCAAAGAACAGGATGTCCTTGGGATTGCTCGCGCCCAGCACGAAAGCGCGCCCAAACAGGGCACGAAAGCGTGGCGCCGGTGCAGCATCGGGCACATTGGCCGCCCTGGCCGGCTGTCGCGACTGCTGCCAGCTCTGCCAGGCGAGGTAGAACAGGTACAGTGCGCCGACGACCTTCAGCGTGCTGAACAGTTGCTCCGAGGCCAGCAGCAGGGCGCCCAGGCCCAGTGCCGAAGCGCTGAGCAGGCAGATCGAGGCACTGACACCGCCGAGAAAGGCCGAATACGAACGGCGCAATCCGTAGTTCAGGCTGTTGCTGATCATCAGCAGCGACAGCGGTCCGGGGATAAGGATCACCACCAGCGCGGCGGCGCTGAACAACAACCAGGTTTCCAGACTCATCAGGTTTTTCCCTTGTGTGCAAAAGCCCCATCGGAACGGGGCCGCTAGTAGCCGGGTTCTCTTACAGGAAGATGAACTTGGCGATGAAAATGACGCACAGTACCCACAGGCTGACGGAGATGTCCTTGAACTTGCCGGTCCCTGCCTTGAGCGCCACGTAGGTGATGAAGCCCAGGGCGATCCCGTCGGCGACCGAGAACGTCAGTGGCATCATGATCGCGGTGATGATCGCCGGAATGCTCTCCGTCGCCTCTTCCCACTCGATATGCGCCAGGCTGCCCATCATCAGCATCGCCACGTAAATCAGTGCACCCGCAGTCGCGTACGCAGGGATCATGCCAGCCAGCGGGGCAAAGAACATCGCTGCCACGAACAGTATGCCTACAGTAACAGCGGTCAGACCAGTCCGACCACCTGCGGCTACCCCCGCAGCACTTTCCACGTAACTGGTGACCGGCGGAACACCCACCACCGCACCGAAGACACTGGAAACGCTGTCGGCCTTCATGGCGCGCGACAGGTTTTCGATGCGACCGTCGGCGTTGGCCAGACCGGCCCGCTGGGCGACGCCCATCAACGTCCCGGCGGTGTCGAACATGTGCACGAAGAGAAAGGCCAGGACCACGCTGATCATGCTGACATTGAATACGCCCGCCAGATCCATGGCCATCCAGGTCGGCGCAAGGCTCGGTGGGGTGGAAAAGATCCCGTGGTATTGCACCAGGCCCAGACTCCAGCCGATCAGGGTGACGCTGATGATGCTGATCAGGATGGCGCCGAATACCCGGTGGTAGCTGAGGATCGCGATCATCAGGAAACACACGGCGGCCAGCAGCGGCCCAGGCTCGTGCAGTGCGCCGAGGCGGATCAGGGTGGCAGTGCTGGCGACGACGATACCGGCGGTTTTCAGGCCGATGAGACCGAGGAACAGTCCGACCCCGGCGCCCATGGCATGACGCAGGCTGACCGGAATGCTGTTGAGCAACCATTCACGGACCCGCGACAGGGTCAGAGCCATGAACAGCACGCCGGAAATGAACACCGCTCCGAGGGCGGCTTCCCAGTGGTAGCCCATGGTGCCGACCACGGTGTAGGTGAAGAAGGCATTGAGCCCCATGCCGGGTGCCAGGCCCACTGGCCAGTTGGCGTAGAGGCCCATCAGCAGGCAGCCGAGGGCGGCGGCGATGCAGGTGGCGACGAAGGCCGCTCCATGGTCGATACCGGCATCGGCCATGATGTTGGGGTTGACGAAGATGATGTAGGCCATGGTGATGAATGTGGTCACCCCGGCGATCAGTTCGGTTTTCACCGTGGTGCCATGCAGTCTGAGGCGGAACAGGCGTTCCAGCAGACCCGTGCTTGCGGGCGGCGAGAGATCCAGCGTGGGTGCTTCGGATTTGCGGCTTTCCACAGCAGTACTCCTCGGGAGTTTTATTGTTATTTCCAGGGCCGGGCACGTTGCCGTGGGCAGCGGCTCTTTGAGGGAGTGCGGTTTTTTGACCATAAGGTCAGGAATTTGCACGAGGTGAATTATGCTTTTGTATACAAAGAAAGCAAATAATGTTTTTGATGGTGTGTGCGATATTTCGTCGGGACGGGCTATATGGATTGCTGCTCTATTGCTGGAAGCTTCGCGGGCAAGTCGGATCGCCAAGCTTCTAGCGCTATCAGGCCTGGCGACTGTCGCCCAAGGCCCGATTGACCGCCATCCAGCCATCCACCGCCGCCTCGCCAGCCTGGGCAAAGGCTTTCTGCAGCAGCTTGACCTGCTCACGGCGCAGCGACTCCTCCAGGCTGGCCCCCTCGACGGTCAGGCACAGCAGGCGTTTGCGCTTGTCGGTTGGCGAGGCAAGGCTCTGCACCAGGCCCATCTCGGTCAACTGGCGCAACGGCATGTTCAGCGCCTGCTTGCTGACGCCCAGCCGATCCAGCAGTTCCTTGACGCTCAGGTCCGGGTAACGGCCGATAAAAAACACGATCCGCTGGTGCACCCGACTCAGGCCGCGACGTTCGAGCATTTCGTCGGCCTTGGCGGTGAACGCCTGATAGCCGAAGAAGAATGCCTCCATGGCGTCCTGCTGGGTATTGGAGTTTTTAAGGTCAAGCATATTGACGTATTGATCCGTGTCGTCGTAATTTCGGTCAACCAGTTTGACGTATTTTTCTCTGACTTCGCTACCGGTGACCTGCCATGGCCTTTTCCGAACGTGTTACGCGTCTCAAAAGCTCGTTGATTCGTGAAATTCTCGCTGCTGCCCAGCGCCCCGAAGTGATGTCGTTTGCCGGTGGGCTACCGGCCGAGGCCATGTTGCCGACGTTGGCGTGGGAGCAGATGCCGCGTGCCATGGGCCAGTACGGCATGAGTGAGGGCGAGCCGGCCTTGCGTGAAGCGCTGGCGGCCGAGGCACGGGCCCTGGGGGTCGACTGCCAGGCCAGTCAGGTGCTGGTGGTCAGCGGTTCCCAGCAGGTCCTCGACCTGGCCGCCAAGCTGTATATCGACCAGGGCACCGAGATTTTGCTGGAAGGGCCGACCTACCTGGCGGCCTTGCAGATCTTCCAGTTGTTTGGCGCCGATTGCCTGACTATTGCCCAGGAACAGGATGGGCCTGACCTGCAGCAGTTGCGCACTCGCCTGGAACAACATCGACCGGCGTTCGTCTACCTGATCCCGACCTTCCAGAATCCCTCGGGCGTCTGCTACAGCGAGGCCAAGCGCGCGGCCGTCGCGGCGTTGCTGGATGAGTTCGGCGTGACCCTGATCGAAGACGAGCCCTATCGTGAGCTGAGCTACGATGGCGTGGACGCCGTACCGATCGTTGCCCGCCTGAAACGGGCGAGCTGGATCTATACCGGCACGGTGTCCAAGACCCTGGCGCCCGGCCTGCGGGTCGGTTATCTGATCGCCAGTCCTGATCTGTTCCCGCATCTGCTCAAACTCAAACAGTCGGCGGACCTGCACACCAACCGTGTGGGGCAATGGCAGGCGTTGCAGTGGATCGGTACGGAAAAATACCGTCAGCACCTGCTGCAATTGCGGGATTTCTACCGGGCTCGCCGTGACGCCTTCGCCGAGGCGCTGGATCGGCATTTCTGTGACCTGGCCGATTGGCAGGTGCCCCAGGGCGGCTTGTTTTTCTGGTTGACCCTCAAGCAGCCGCTGGATACCCGCACCCTGCTCGATGCCGCGCTGGCCCGGGATGTCGCCTTCATGCCGGGCGAACCTTTTTTTGCCGAGCCGGAGCGTAATCCGGGTAATCTGCGTCTGAATTTCAGCCATATCGCGCCGCAGCGCCTGGACGAAGGTCTGGAGCGACTGGCAACTGTCATACGTCACGCACAGGCCGCGCACGCGGCTTAAGGGGAGGGCCATGTACAAGGTTTACGGTGATTACCAGTCGGGCAACTGCTACAAGATCAAACTGATGCTGCACCTGTTGGGCCAGGAATATCGCTGGCACCCGGTGGATATCCTCAAGGGTGACACCGAGACCCCGGAGTTCCTGGCGAAGAACCCCAACGGCAAGGTGCCGGTGCTGGAACTGGAGGACGGCACCTGCCTGTGGGAGTCCAATGCGATTCTCAACTTCCTTGCCGACGGCAGCGAGTTTTTGCCGACCGAGCCGCGGCTGCGTACCCAGGTGCTGCAATGGCAGTTTTTCGAGCAGTACAGCCATGAGCCGTATATCGCGGTGGCCCGTTTCATCGAGTTCTACCTGGGCTTGCCGGAGGAGCGGCGCGAGGAGTACCTCAAACTGCAGAAACGTGGGCACAAGGCCTTGAAGGTGATGGAGAAGCAGCTCCAGCAGACGCCCTATCTGGTGGGCGACCAGTATTCGATCGCCGATATTGCGCTGTACGCCTACACCCATGTCGCACATCAGGGCGGTTTTGACCTGAGCGTCTACCCGGCCATCCAGGCCTGGCTGCAGCGGGTGGCGAGCCATCCCAAGCATGTCGGTATGCTGGACTGATCCAGCGGCAGGCGCTTTGCGGATAGACCGAGGTGTCGGTTTATCTGCGATAGGCGTCGGACTCTCAGGTGCTCAGCTCAGGCAACGGCTTCAGGCTGCGGCAAAGCGCTTGTCGAGGTAGTCGATGATCACCTTGGATTCGTACATCCAGGTGGTCTGGCCGTTTTCCTCGATGCGCAGGCACGGAACCTTGATCTTGCCGCCTTGCTCGAGCAGGGTCTGGCGATCCTGTTCGTTGTGCTTTGCATCGCGCAGGGCCACTGGCACGTTCAGACGGTGCAGGGTACGCCGGGTCTTCACACAGAACGGACAGGCGTGGAACTGATACAGGGTCAGTCCCTTGGCGGCGGCATCGACCTTGGCCTGGTCCTGGGCGCTGCGTTGCTGCTTGCGCGGGCGGGTGAGGAAGTCGATGAGGATGATGAGCTGGCCCAGGCCGACTCGAAGGGCTTTGACTAACACGCGATAGCCTCGTGGGCGGTGGAGAAGGCGTGCAGCTTACCTGATTTTGCCCAGGCAGAAAAAAACCGGCGATGAGCGCCGGTTTTTTCTGTTGCCCGATCCTACTTGATCAGGGCGAGGAACTCGCTGCGGGTCGCCGCGTTTTCGCGGAATTCACCGAGCATCACCGAAGTGATCATTGACGAGTTCTGCTTCTCGACGCCGCGCATCATCATGCACATGTGCTTGGCCTCGATCACCACGGCAACGCCCAGGGCGCCGGTGACCTGCTGGACCGCGTCGGCGATCTGGCGGCTGAGGTTTTCCTGGATCTGCAGGCGTCGGGCGTACATGTCGACGATCCGCGCGACCTTCGACAGGCCCAGCACCTTGCCGCTCGGAATGTAGGCCACGTGGGCCTTGCCGATGAATGGCAGCAAGTGGTGTTCGCACAACGAGTAGAGCTCGATGTCCTTGACCAGCACCATTTCGCTGTTATCGGAACTGAACAAGGCACCGTTGGTGACTTCTTCCAGGGTCTGTTGGTAACCGCGGCAAAGGTACTGCATGGCTTTGGCGGCACGCTTGGGCGTGTCGAGCAAACCCTCGCGGGAGACGTCCTCGCCGAGTTGGCCGAGGATCGCGGTGTAATTCTGTTCCAGGGACATGAAGCTACCTGTGGGGAGTTTACGCAAAGAGTAAGGATACGGTGGCTGGCAGCCGCCTGCAAACTCGATGACAGTCCGGTTACTCGTCGCGACCTTCCATCATCGTCCGCTTGAGCATTACATACACCGCTCCGGCGCCGCCGTGCCGGGCCTGGCAGGAGGTGAAGCCGAGGACCTGGGCGTGTTGGCGCAGCCAGGTATTGACGTGGCTCTTGATCATCGGACGCTTGCCGTCCAGGCGCACGGCCTTGCCGTGGGTGACGCGCACGCAGCGGATTTCGAACTTCGTTGCTTCGGCGAGGAATGCCCAGAGGGTCTCCCGGGCCTTTTCCACGGTCATGCCGTGCAGGTCGAGGCTGCCTTCGAACGGAATCTGGCCGACCTTGAGCTTGCGCATCTGGCTTTCCTGCACGCCGTCACGGGACCAATGCAGATCGTCTTCGGGGCCGACATCGATCACGAACTGGTCAGACAGGCCGTCCACCGTGGTGACTTCGCTGCGCACGGTTGCCGCCTGGCGCAGCTTGGCCAGTTGGGTACGATCAGACTTGGGTTTGCCGGTATCGGCACGATCGTGCTTGATCGGCTTTACACCGCGGATTTCGCTTTGGAACAGGGAAAAATCGTCGTCTTGCATGTCAGTCTCCGCAGGAATCACCAGTTTACCCAAGTGGCGGGCTTCAAGTCACAGGCGATTCCCGGAAGAACAGCGGTCAGTCGTGCTTTTTCATCAGGTGCGGGGCGATGTTCAGCGCCTGGCCACGGCGCATCCGACGGCGGCAGCGCCGCCATAGCCACACGCCGACGTACAGCACCAGCAGGCCAACCACCAAAATGGTCGCCGAGCCGCCCGTGCTGGTATTCAACTCGCCCATGGCCGGGGCATGCCCCAATAGGCTTGCAGTGCCGGCCATCGCCAGCAGTACCCCAAAAGTCGCCAACAGTGCGGCGAAACCGGCACCCAGACGCGAACGCCAGTTGCTTTGCCCCTTGGGGCGCAGCCGGCGAGCGTCGAATCCATCATCGGATATCTTCATTATTCCGATTTTCCTCTTTGATTATCGGCCGTTCGACCGAGAGATGGTCGGCTTGTTCCGGACAGGCAGGGGAAATCGGAAAATGAGCGGGGCGCCAGCGGATGGGCGGTCGTCAGAACCGCCCGTGAAGGCTAGTGGCCTGTACGGTGGATACGTACATGGGCCAGCCTGCTCAGATCAGGTCCCGGGTCAGTGCAAGGGTAGCGAAATTGTCGGCCATGATTGCCATTTCGGTCCGCTGGACCTGCTCGGCACTGATGATCTGGCCCTTGTGGGAGAGGTCGCGGGTGGCGCAGGCATCTTCCACCAGGGTGCAACGGAAGCCCAGGTTCTTGGCGGCACGCACGGTGGTGCTGACGCTGGAGTGGCTCATGAAACCGCAGACGATCAGGTCCAGCGGCCCCAAGTCCTGCAGGTGCTTTTCCAGGCCGGTACCGTGGAAGGCGCTGGGCAACAGTTTGCCGATCAGCGTTTCGTCGCCCTGGGGCTCCAGGCCCGGAATGAACTCGCCACGCTCACCCTGCGGATCGAACAGACCGCCGACGGTGCCCAGGTGGCGGATATGCACGATCGGCCGACCGGCCGTGCGGGCGGCAGCGACCAGTTGCTTGATGTTGGCGACAGCTTCCTGCATGCCGGACAGCGCGAGCGGGCCGCTGAGATATTCTTTCTGGGCATCGATGATCAACAGGGTGGCGTGGTGCAGATTGGCCGCTGCATAACCTCGGCCACTGAGTTGAAACATCGTCTTTGGAACGGACATTCGGGGGGCTCCTGTGCATGGGGCTTTTACCCATTGTCCTCCGGCTGAGCGTTTATGTGAATCGCTACCGACGTAAGCACCGTGGTTACTGGCCTGCAGCCGTGTCAATAGGTGACCGCCGAGGGTCGAAAAAGCGCGCAATGATGTCTTTTTGCCTTGTTTCCACCCGGCATCCGTTTGGCTGTTAGAATCGTCCGTCGTTTTTTCAGGAGTCTACCCGTGATCACTTCCCGCCTGCGCACTCTGCGCGACCATATCCGTTGGGCTGTCAGCCGTTTTCATGGCGCGGAGCTGTTTTTCGGTCATGGCACCGACAACGCCTGGGACGAGGCTCGGCAACTGGTGCTGGGGGCATTGCATCTGCCTTGGGAGATCGCCGACAGCTACCTCGATTGCCGCCTGGAAGACGATGAACTGACGCATCTGCAGCATCTGCTCAAGCGCCGTATCGAGGATCGCGTGCCGACTGCGTATCTGCTCGGCGAGGCCTGGTTCTGCGGGCTGCCGTTCATCGTCGACGAGCGGGTGCTGATTCCGCGCTCGCCGATCGGCGAACTGATCGAAAGCCGCTTTACCCCCTGGTTGGCGAGCGAACCTGCACGAATTCTCGACCTGTGCACCGGCTCGGGTTGTATCGGCATTGCCTGTGCCTACGAGTTTGAACAGGCCGAGGTGGTGCTGGCGGACCTGTCCTTCGATGCGCTGGAAGTGGCGAACCGAAATATCGAGCGCCATGGCGTCGACGAGCGGGTGTTCACGGTCCAGGGTGATGGATTCGACGGCTTGCCGGGGCAGCGCTTCGACCTGATCGTGTCCAACCCGCCGTATGTCGATGCCGAGGACTTCGCCGACATGCCGGCCGAGTACCAGCATGAGCCGGAGCTGGGCCTGGCCTGCGGCGACGATGGCTTGAACCTGGTGCGGCGGATGCTGGCCGAAGCGGCGGATCACCTGACCGAGAAGGGCTTGCTGATCGTCGAGGTGGGCAACAGCCAGGTTCACGTCGAAGCGTTGTATCCGGGTGTGGACTTTGCCTGGCTGGACTTCGAGCGCGGCGGGCACGGCGTGTTCATGCTGACGGCGCAGCAGTGCCGCGAGCACCAGGCGCTGTTTGCCTCGAAGGTCTGATTCTGTGGGTGCCCCCCGCAGGTTTTGTGGGGGGCGCCATGTTAGCGGTGGGTGGCGATCCAGATCAGCAAGCCGGCCTGGAAGACTGCGAAAGCCACCAGGCAGGTGATGGTGAAGCGCAGACCGCTGTCTTCACGCTTGAACTTGCTGACCCGTTCTTCCTGCTGGCGCAGTTTCACTTCCTGTTCCTGCAGGTTCTGCTCGGCCTGCTGGAGCATTTGCGAGGCTTCGAGAATCTCCACGAACTGCACTTTCTCGGTGTTCCACTGGGACAGCATTTCGCCGACCTGCATGTCCTTGTAGCTACCCTTGAGGTGCTGGGGATCGGCATAGACCACGTCGAACCCCTGGACCCGCAGGAAATGGTCGCGGCGCAGGCGGGTGTCTTCGTTCAGCGCGTCCTTGTTCTGCAGGGCGGCACCGTCGATGCGATAGTGCGACCATTTCTTCTGCGCCCAGATCGCCGCCTGAGCCACCAGGAAACGCCCGATCCCACGGTTCCACGGCTCCACCTGCAGGCCGCCCTCGGGCCCGAAGTGCACGCGCTTGGTACTGTGGTCGACCCAGACGTCGAGATGGTTCTGCTCCTTGCGCACCCGTTGCGCCGGCAACTGGATGTTCATGCGCAGCAGGCTGCGTTCCTTGCTGTTGCGCTCGGCATAGCCGAACTGGACAAAGCGCAACGGCCGCCCGCCGGTGTTGCGGTCGGTGGCCAGCGGGGCCAGACGCAGCATCTTGAAGTGCTCGGGTTGCACATCGGCCCACGGCAATTCCACCGGCGCGGGTTCGACGGCTTCGGTGGTGCTTTCGGGTGACGCTTGAGTTTCTGTCATTCGGCGAGATCCTGTCCGTGTCCAGCTTGCCGGTATCAATATAGATACCGGCAATGGCCTTATCGGCCGTTTCTGCCAGGACTGGAGGGAAAAATCATCTCAATGGCGAGCAAGTCCGTCGATAAAGCGCGTAATCGGCTGCTCCAGAGCCGCAGCGAGTGGTAATTGCGGGTTGTTGTAGGAGGCCAGCTGTTGCGGGATGTCGTCGGGCACGATGCGCAGGATGTGATTCATGCCGTCGATGATCACCAGTTGCGCATCCGGCTTGGCGGCCTTCAGGGCCTTGGCGTCGTCGACGCTGACCTGGATGTCGTTGCGTCCCTGGACGATCAGGGCCGGCATTCGCAGGCGGCTGAAGGCCGCCGCCGGGTCCTGGCGGAACAGACTGATCAGGTAGGGTTGGACGCTGGGCCGGAAGATCGGCTCCAGGGGGGGCGGGATGGCGTTGTCCTGGCGCCCGGCCTTGAGGCTGTCGAGTAGTTCGTTACTGCGCAGCATCAGCGCTGGCGGCAGGCGCTTGGCCAACTGCTGGCGCAGCACCTGGTCGACCGGGCGACCACTGCCCGACAGGGAGATGACACCCGCAGCCTGCAGTTTCGGGGCGGCGAGGGTGGCGATCAGCGCACCTTCACTGTGCCCGAGCAGGATCAGCGGCCCCAGGCGCGGGTCGGTCTTGAGCTTTTCACCCCAGGCTACGGTGTCGGCCACGTAGGCGTCGACACTCAGGTTGCGCTCGTCGGGCGTTGCCGCCAGGCTGGCCGCCACACCGCGTTTGTCGTAGCGCACGCTGGCGATGCCATGTCGGGCCAGCATCCAGGCCAGGCGCTTGAGGCTGTCATTGCGCCCGCCGTCCGGATTGTTGCCGTCGCGGTCGGTGGGACCTGAGCCGGCCACGATCAGGACCACCGGCACTGGCTGGTCGGCTTTGGGCAGCAACAGCGAGCCGAACAGTTGGCCGTTGCCGGTGTCCAGCTCGATTGGCCGTTGCAGTACGACGCCGGCCTGGGCAAGGCCGCTGAACAGGGTCAAGGTCAGCAGTAGAACACGCAGCATCATCACGCCATCATCGAGTAAGGTGCCGGTTGGACTCGCAACCGTCGATAAGGTTCGAGGATGAACTAGTTGGGCAGCCTGCGTATACTGGGCCACTCGGTTATCTAGATCTGATTCGCGGAGCACCCTGCATGTCCGGCAATACCTACGGCAAGCTGTTCACTGTCACCACCGCTGGCGAAAGCCATGGGCCGGCGTTGGTCGCCATTGTCGATGGCTGCCCGCCAGGCCTGGAGCTGTCGCTGGATGACCTGCAGCGTGACCTCGACCGGCGTAAGCCCGGCACCAGCCGGCACACCACCCAGCGTCAGGAACCCGACGAGGTGGAGATCCTTTCGGGGGTCTTCGAAGGCCGCACCACCGGCTGCGCCATCGGCCTGCTGATCCGCAACACCGACCAGAAGTCCAAGGACTACTCGGCGATCAAGGACCTGTTCCGACCGGCCCATGCCGACTACACCTACCACCACAAGTATGGTGAGCGCGACTACCGCGGCGGTGGCCGCAGCTCGGCTCGGGAAACCGCCATGCGCGTGGCTGCGGGCGCCATCGCCAAGAAGTTCCTCGCCAGCCAGGGGATCGTCATCCGTGGCTACATGAGCCAGTTGGGCCCTATCGAGATTCCGTTCAAGACCTGGGATTCGGTCGAGCAGAACGCCTTCTTCAGCCCCGACCCGGACAAGGTGCCGGAACTGGAAGCCTACATGGACCAGTTGCGCCGTGATCAGGACTCGGTCGGTGCGAAGATCACCGTCGTCGCCGAAGGCGTGATGCCCGGTCTGGGCGAGCCGATCTTCGATCGCCTGGATGCCGAACTGGCCCATGCGCTGATGAGCATCAATGCGGTCAAGGGTGTGGAGATCGGCGCTGGTTTCGCCAGTGTGGCCCAGCGTGGCACCGAGCACCGCGATGAACTGACCCCCGAAGGTTTCCTCAGTAACAACGCTGGCGGCATTCTCGGCGGGATCTCCTCGGGGCAGCCGATCGTCGCGCACCTGGCGCTCAAGCCGACCTCCAGCATCACCACCCCGGGCCGCTCCATCGATATCCATGGCAACCCGGTGGACGTCATCACCAAGGGCCGCCACGATCCGTGCGTCGGTATCCGCGCCACGCCAATTGCCGAAGCGATGATGGCAATCGTGCTGACGGATCACCTGCTGCGTCACCGTGCGCAGAATGCGGATGTGCGTGTCGGGACACCGGTGCTGGGCCAGCTGTAATGTCGGGAGCGCCGCTCCCTTACTGGCGGCTGTCCGGTTTCTACCTGTTCTACTTCGCCCTGCTCGGCGCCACGGCGCCGTATCTGGCGCTGTACTTCCACCACCTGGGGTTCGCCCCGGCGCGGATTGGCGAACTGGTGGCGATTCCGATGCTGATGCGTTGCGTGGCGCCGAATATCTGGGGCTGGCTGGGTGATTACACCGGCCGGCGTCTGCTGATCGTTCGGTGCGGCGCCGCCTGTACGCTGCTGGCGTTTTCGCTGATCATCTTCGACAAGAGCTATGCCTGGCTGGCGCTGGTCATGGCCTTGCACGCCTTCTTCTGGCATGCCGTGCTGCCGCAGTTCGAAGTCATTACCCTGGCGCACCTGCAAGGCCAGCCCGGACGCTACAGCCAGATCCGCCTGTGGGGATCGATCGGCTTCATCCTGGCCGTGGTGCTGTTGGGGCGGTTGTTCGAATGGCTGAGCCTGGACATCTATCCGGTGACGATCGTGGTGATCATGGCCGGTATTGCCCTGAGTACCGCCTGGGTCCCCCCTGCGCAACCCGTGAGCCACGGCAATCGCTCGGCGGGAGAGGGCTTTCTCGAACAGTTGCGCAGACCCGGCGTACTGGCTTTTTACGCTTGCGTCGCGTTGATGCAACTGAGCCATGGTCCCTACTACACCTTCCTGACCCTGCATCTTGACAGCCTCGGCTACAGTCGCGGCCTGATCGGACTGCTCTGGGCCGTGGGGGTGGTAGCCGAAGTCCTGATGTTCCTGGCCATGAGCCGGATTCTTGCGCGGTTTTCCGTGCGCCGGGTACTGTTGGTGAGCTTTCTGCTGGCGGCCTTGCGCTGGCTGCTGCTGGGGTCTTTGGCCGAACACCTGTGGGCGTTGCTGTTCGCCCAACTGCTCCACGCGGCTACCTTTGGCAGTTTTCATGCCTCGGCCATTCATTTCGTCCAACGCAGCTTCGGTTCACGTCAGCAAGGCCAGGGTCAGGCCCTGTACGCCGCGTTGTCCGGGACCGGTGGCGCCTTGGGGGCCTTGTATGCCGGCTATAGCTGGAATGCCCTGGGGCCGACCCTGACCTTCAGTATCGCCAGCCTGGCCGCCCTGGCCGCCGCGATGATCATTGCCACACGCATGCAAGAGGACCGGCCCTGAGCCCTTCCCGAGGAAATAGAAGCCCATGAGCATTCTGTTCGTTTACCCTGTCAGCAGCCCGGAACTTCCCAACAAGGTGCTGACCCACATCGATGACATTGCCTCGACGCTGGCGGAGCAGGGCGTTCGTTTCGAGCGCTTGCCGGTGGCCACGCCGATCCGCCCCGGGACCGACGCAGAGCAGGTGCTCGAGGCCTGTCGGACACAACTCGAGCCGTTGATGAGCCGGCTCGGTGTTGTGGCGAGCGAGGTCATCAGCCTCGATCCTTCTCACCCGCAGAGAGTCGAGCACTGTGCAGCGTTCTTGCGCGCGCAGCACCAGAATGCCCATGAAGTACGGTTCTTTCTGGGCGGACGGGGCCTGCTCAGCTTGCACATCGGCGACTATGTTTATGCCGTGTTGTGCGAACGCAACGATGTGATCTCGATACCGGCGGGTACCGCGCACTGGTTCGACCTGGGCGAGGAGCCGCGTTGCGTGGCGATTCGTCTGTTCGACAAGGCTGAAGGGCGGGTGAGCACCTTTGTCGAGGAAGATCTGGCCGGTCGTTTCCCCGGTCTTGACGACTGAATAGGCAGGTTGCCGACATTAAACAAGTGCCCGACGGCATGAGTGATTAAAACTTGAGTCGGAAGTGAATGTTTTAAATTGTAGGATGCTGCCGAATGAAATGTCGGCAATCCCTGTTTATGTTTGTAGTTGGTTGTTAATTCCCGCTTCTGTGCAACTCTCTGTTTTCGACGGTTGTTCAGACAACGACTGTACGAACTGTTGAAAGTCACAGGGAGAAACAGACATGAGCATTCCCGATAGACGGGTGGCCGCTGTCGCGCATGCGGCCCGGCATCGGTCGGTGGATATCAAGGATGAGAGGGAGCCGCTTAAACAGGATGTTGTTCAAGTGGTACTTCTGCCGGGGTTGAAGAAGAATCGTCGAAACCGTCTTTCCAAGACCCAGACGCTCAGCGAAAAGGAACTGGAAGTGCTCAAGTGGGCGAGGGCGGGCAAGACAGTCTGGGAAATCAGCGTGATCCGCAACGTATCCGAAGCCACGGTGAAGTTCCATCTGCGCAACATCTATCACAAGTTGGGTGTGAGCAACCGGGCCCACGCCGTGGGTGAGGCCGTCAATCGCGGCCTGGTCTGACGCACGGGCGTGGTCCGGTCTGCTGCTGTTCAGTTAGGCACTCATTCAGAAGCTCATTCAGGAGCTAAGTGAATAACCCAGTGCGTGGCTCAGTGATAGGACGGCAGGGCGAAACGGTTCTGGCTTTGCAGCAGGGCAATGGACGGCAGTTCGCTGGGCTGGCCGGCGAGGTCGCGTCGAATCGCGCTGATCACCCAGGTCAGTTGTTCAGCAGTATGCAACTGGGCGTAGGAGATCGAGCGTTTGAGCTGCTTGCCGTCGCTGTCACGCAGCGTCAGCAGCACTCCGCCGTCGGGACGTGGCTGAGTGGTGACTTCGTAGTTGGAGAATACAGAAGAGAATTTTTCCTGGATCAGGTCCATGTCTATCAACTCCGTCAGCGCGTGGATGGCTAGGTATGGAGTGATAGTTGCAGTGATTGTGCCAGTATCTGACTTTTATAAAATCCAATAAAATCAATAATTTGCTGTTTTTTGGATTTTATGGGGTCGTGCAAAATGCAAGATAGGCTGTCGTGCATCCTGCATTTTGCCGAATGATCGATGCCGCCGCTTCGTTGCCTCCACCGCCGCGTTTACCGCGGGCTTCGAGGATACAAAACTTTGCAAAACCTTCATGTACAGCTTCGCCAGGCTTGCCGTATTTTTCGAAGCGAGGCGGGCTCCAGGCGATCATTCGAACCCGGGTGCGACACCCTGGGCCGCAACGACAAGGATGGTTTGCGAGGTTGTCGGCCCGGACGACGTTCGCTCGATAATAATAAAAGACAGGATGTGACCCATGAACGTTCAAACTGATGACGTGATCACCTGGGGCATGATGCTCCGCAAGCTACCCACCTTGGCCAAGGCGCTGCCGCGTGTCATCCGCGGGCTCAAGCTGTCCAAGGTGAAGGCGCCCGACCAGCCTTGCGGGCTTGCCTGGAGTTTCGAGCAGGCAGTGGCGCGCAACCCTTCGGGGCCAGCGCTGTTGTATGGCAATCGCTCCCTGAGCTATCTGCAGGCCAACCAGTGGGCCAACCGGATTGCCCATTACCTGACCGGCCAGGGTCTTGGCAAAGGCGATGTGGTGGGTGTCCTGGTCGACAACCGGATCGAGTTGCTGATCACGGTGTTGGCGGTGGCCAAGGTCGGCGGCGTCTGCGCGATGCTCAACACATCCCAGACCCAGGGCGCCCTGGTCCACAGCATTACCCTGGTGTCCCCGGTGGCGATGGTGGTGGGTGCAGAGTTGCTCGACGGGTATTCGGCGGTACGTGAGCAGGTATCCGTCGACCCGTCCCGGCACTACTTCGTGGCGGACCAGGAGACCGATGTCGACCCGGGTGAGGCGCCAGCGGGCTGGATCAACCTGATGGCAGCGAGTGTCGGCCAGGACCAGGCCAACCCGGCCAGCAGCCAGCAGATCTTCTGTGATGACCCGTGCTTCTATATCTATACCTCCGGTACCACCGGCCTGCCCAAGGCCGGGATCTTCCGCCACGGTCGCTGGATGAAGACCTACGCCAGCTTTGGCCTGATCGCCCTCGACATGAGCCCGCAGGACGTCCTTTATTGCACCCTGCCGCTGTATCACGCCACGGGCCTGTGCGTGTGCTGGGGTTCGGCGATTGCCGGCGCCTCGGGATTCGCCTTCCGGCGCAAGTTCAGCGCCAGCCAGTTCTGGGACGAGGCGCGGCGTTTCAACGCCACGACCCTGGGTTATGTGGGCGAGCTGTGCCGTTACCTGCTGGACCAGCCGCCCAGTCCCAACGACAGGCACAACAAGGTGGTGAAAATGATCGGCAACGGTTTGCGCCCCAGCGTCTGGCGGGAGTTCAAGCAGCGTTTCGACATCGATCACATCAGCGAATTCTATGCGGCCAGCGATGGCAACATCGGTTTCACCAACGCGCTCAACTTCAACAACACCATCGGTTTTTCCCTGATGTCCTGGGCGCTGGTGGAATATGCCCCGGATTGCGGTACACCCTTGCGTGATACCGACGGTTTCATGCGCAAGGTGCCCAAGGGCGGCCAGGGGCTGCTGCTGGCCCGGATCGACGACAAGGCGCCGCTCGATGGCTACACCGAGTCGGCCAAGACCCAGAAGGTGGTGTTGTGTGATGTGTTCGAAAAGGGCGACCGTTATTTCAACACGGGCGACCTGTTGCGCGATATCGGCTTCGGGCATGCGCAATTCGTCGACCGCCTGGGTGACTCCTACCGCTGGAAGGGCGAGAACGTCTCCACCACCGAAGTGGAGAACATCCTGTTGCAGCACCCGCACATTGCCGAAGTGGTGTCCTACGGCGTTGAGATCAGCAACACCAACGGGCGGGCCGGAATGGCGGCGATCACCCCGGCCGAATCGCTGGCGACCCTGGATTTCGCCGAGTTGCTGAGTTTCGCCCGCCAGCAGATGCCGACCTACGCGATCCCGCTGTTTCTGCGGGTGAAACTGAAGATGGAAACCACCGGGACGTTCAAGTATCAGAAGGGGCGGCTCAGGGATGAGGCTTTTGACCCCGGCAAGTCGGGCAATGATCCGATCTATGCCTGGCTGCCGGGTTCCGATACCTATGTACAGGTGACGGGGCAGATCCATGAAGACATTCATGCCGGTAAGTTTCGTTATTGATTCTGGCTATGGAAACACTTGAAAAATAAGGCATGACAGGGAAACTCAAGCTCGGGAAACTGGCTCAATAGATGAGCCGTTTCTCGTTTAGCCACAGGGAGTCCGAAATGTCCGATCAACCCCGACAAATGACCGAAGAAGAAGCCGCCGAATTTGCCGAACAGGTATTCGACGTAGCGCGCAAAGGCGATGCGGCGATGCTCGCGGCCCTGCTGAGCAAGGGGCTGCCGGCCAACCTGCGCAATCACAAGGGTGACACGCTGCTGATGCTCGCCAGCTATCACGGCCATGCCGATGCGGTGCGGGTGCTGCTCGAATACAAGGCCGATCCGGAGATTCGCAACGCCAATGGCCAGAGCCCGATTGCCGGTGCTGCCTTCAAGGGTGACTTGGCGATGGTCAAGTTGCTGATCGAAGGCGGTGCCCAGGTCGAGGGGGCTTCGGCGGACGGCCGCACGGCCTTGATGATGGCGGCGATGTTCAACCGCACCGCGATCGTCGAGTATCTGCTCGGTCAGGGCGCCGATCCGCACGCCACGGACGCCAATGGCGTCACGGCACTGGCGGCGGCCCAGACCATGGGGGCGACGGACACGGCTGCGCAGTTGCAGCAACTCCAGGCCTGATGCCACAGGCGCCGCGCAGGTCTGGCACCTGCGCGGCGCCTGCATTTGCGCTATCCTTCTCGCCCCGAACAGCTCCAGGTCGCAGGATCCCCATGAAAACCGCCCTTATCGAACTCATCACTAAAATCAGCTCCGGCTGCATGGGCGAGGCCGAGATCCTGCGGATCGCCGACGAGGCGGTTCAGGCCTACGCGGACGAGGCCGGCTTCCTGGCGGCCAATCCGGATATCAACTACGACGACAGTTTCCCGATTCCCCTTGGGGAATGGGTGGTGGTGGGCAGCCTGCCGGAGACGGTGCTGTTCCAGGCGGACACCTACATGGACCTGTTTGCCCAGATCGTCGAGTCCTTTGGCAAGGACGTGACGTTCAACATCAAGCCCAGGCAACTGGCCAAGGTCGAGGCGCTGACGGCGCTGAACCGCATCCAGATCCAGCTTTCCAGCATGAACCCGGAGATGGGCGGCTATGTGCTGCTGAACTTCAGCCAACTGCTGGATGACGAGTTGCAGGTCGTACTGGTCTACGGTAACGACCTGCCGCGAGTACTGAAACTGTGTGAGCAGGTCGGTATTGCCGCCGCGCCGTCCCTGGAGGCCTTGCGGGTCGCCTTGCACGTCTGAGGTGTGCAATGAAAGGAACCCTGGTCGCGGCCAGCTATCCTAGATAAGGCCAGTCCTCACTCGGAGCAGCACCATGGGTTCAACCTTCAATGGCCTCGTTGGCCTGATTATTCTGGCCCTGGATATCTGGGCCATTCTCAACGTACTGAAAAGCGGTGCCGAAACCGGGATGAAAATCCTCTGGGTGCTGCTGATCGCCCTGTTGCCGGTATTGGGGCTGATCATCTGGGCGATCGCCGGGCCGCGAGGTAACGTGCGGATATAGTCGGTGTGGCTTGCCGAGGCGTTGCATGGCGCTTCGGCAAGTGATTCTTTTTTGTATGTCAAAACATGCTCAAAACGAAATTTTCACATTCTCTTTAAGACAATTCTTCCCTGTGATTTGGCCCTTTCCTGCTGAAAATGGTTGCCCGGCAACGATTTTTTGTCTGGAGGCGGGCGGATTTCCACGGCTAATGGCGATACATGGGGTGGTAAACCATCGATGATCGTGCAACATTTGCCGGCTTCGCGTCCCCCTCGTGATTCATTTTGAGGGCAGGGCGCTGCCGCACCCGACTTTTCAACTGAATCCAACGAGTCCCCAATCGACATGGCAAACCCGGACGCCCTGAGCAAGCAGCGCCCCTCAACGCGCTTGCCGCAACCGACAGTTAAGTCTCACCTGGCCTACACGCTGTTGTGCGCATTGATCATGATGGTGATGTTCACCCTGCTGCGGGTGGCGTTGCTGGTCTACAACCGCGAGATGATTCTTGACACACCGGCCTCTACCTTCCTCGAAGCGTTCGGCAATGGTCTGCGTTTCGATATCCGCATCGTGGTCTACCTCTGCATTCCGCTGACGCTGGCTTTCCTCAGCGCGCGGGCGATGGCCGCACGTGGCCTGTTCCGTTTCTGGCTGACGCTGACCTCGAGTCTGGCGCTGTTCTTCGGCCTGATGGAGATGGACTTCTACCGCGAGTTTCACCAGCGCCTCAACGGCCTGGTGTTCCAGTACGTGAAGGAAGACCCGAAAACCGTCATGAGCATGCTCTGGTACGGTTTCCCGGTGGTCCGCTACCTGCTGGCCTGGGCCGTGGGGACCGTGGTCCTGAGCCTGTTGTTCCGCGGTGCCGACCGTATCACTCGTCCCCGTAGCGGTTTTGGTGCCAGCGTTGGCGCCCGTGCCGTTGCGCCGTGGTATGCGCGCACCGCGCTGTTCGTGGTGCTGTTGCTGATCTGCGTCGTTGCCGCTCGCGGTACCCTGCGCCAAGGGCCACCGCTGCGCTGGGGTGATGCCTATACCACCAGCTCGAACTTCGCCAACCAGTTGGGTCTCAATGGCTCGTTGACGCTGATCTCGGCGGCCCAGAGTCGTCTGTCCGATGATCGCGGCAACATCTGGAAGGCCACCCTCGATCAGCCTCTGGCTCAACAGACCGTTCGCGACATGCTGCTGACCAGCAATGACAAACTGGTCGACAGCGATATCGCCGCGATCCGCCGTGACACCACGCCACCGGCGCAGAACACCCTGCCGATCAAGAACGTGGTGGTGATCCTGATGGAGAGCTTCGCCGGTCACTCGGTCGGTGCCCTCGGTCGTCCCGGCAACATCACCCCGTACTTCGACAAGCTGTCGAAGGAAGGCCTGTTGTTCGAGCGCTTCTTCTCCAACGGCACCCACACCCACCAGGGCATGTTCGCCACCATGGCGTGCTTTCCGAACCTGCCTGGTTTCGAGTACCTGATGCAGACGCCGGAGGGCAGCCACAAACTGTCCGGCCTGCCGCAACTGCTCAGTGCCCGCAAGTATGACGACGTGTATGTCTACAACGGCGATTTTGCCTGGGACAACCAGTCGGGCTTCTTCGGCAGCCAGGGCATGACCACCTTCATTGGCCGCAACGACTTCGTCAATCCGGTGTTCTCCGATCCGACCTGGGGTGTGTCCGACCAGGACATGTTCAACCGCAGCCTCGAAGAGCTGAAGGCCCGTGAAGCGAGCGGCAAGCCGTTCTATGCCTTGCTGCAGACGCTGTCCAACCACACACCGTATGCGTTGCCGACGCCGTTGCCGGTCGAACCTGTCACCGATCGCGGTACGCTCAGCGAGCACCTCACCGCCATGCGTTATGCCGACTGGGCACTGGGCCAGTTCTTCGAGAAGGCCCGCCAGGAGCCTTACTTCAAGGACACCCTGTTCGTGGTGGTGGGCGATCATGGCTTCGGCAATGACGAGCAGATCACTGAAATGGATCTGGGTCGTTTCAACGTCCCGCTGCTGCTGATCGGCCCTGGCATTCAGGAGAAGTTCGGTGCGCGCCGCGATACCGTTGGCACCCAGATCGATATCGTGCCGACCATCATGGGCCGTCTGGGAGGCGAATTCCGCCAGCAGTGCTGGGGACGTGACCTGCTCAATCTGCCGGAAGGCGACCAGGGCATCGGCATGATCAAACCGTCGGGTAACGAACCGACCGTGGCGATCATCAACGGTGATCACATGCTGGTTCAACCCAAGGACATGCCGGCCAAGCTCTGGCGCTACCACTTGGGCGCCAACCCGGGCGGCGAGGTGATTACCGAATCGCCGGACGAGGCTGCGTTGAAGCAGAAGCTGGGTTCGTTCATCCAGACCGCGACCAAGAGCCTGCTCGATAACACGGCGGGTGTCGCACCGGTTCAGAAATAACCGTTACGTCATAGCCTGAAAAAACGCCCCGATCTGTCGGGGCGTTTTTCATTATCCGGCCGCACTTTACCAGGCCGTGTCTTTCGATGCAGGCCGACGCAAGCGGCCTGCGGTCATATCTTCCCGAGCAACAGCAGAATCAGCAGCACCACCAGGATCGTGCCGAGAATACCCGAAGGGCCATAACCCCAACTTCTGGAGTGTGGAAAGACTGGCAGGCCGCCAATCAACAACAGGATCAGGATGACAATCAGAATAGTGGTCATGGTGTTTTCCTTATGAGTTATTCCATCGGTAAAGCGTTCGTTTCGTGGGTTTGATAACGAGCCGCTTTAAATGTCCGACTGGAGCGTCATCGGGAAAATTCAGTTTTTTATCCAGGTATTTTTCCGGGTGTTTATTTCCTTTACCCAATGGCTGCTGATTCGCTTCTCCAGTGTTATCGGCGGAACTCGCCGGGGTTGCGACAGTCGTTCTCGGGCGCAACTTTGCCTCAACTATTCAGCAATCTGATGGTGCATGGGCGGGTGATCTTCCTTCGCTACACTGCGGCTCATTCCTCCGAACGCACAAGGCATTCTCCTATGCAAAATCGCATCATGATCACTGGCGCCGGCTCTGGCCTGGGCCGCGAAATCGCACTGCGTTGGGCGCGTGAGGGCTGGCGACTGGCCTTGTCCGACGTCAGCGAAGCCGGGTTGCAGGAAACTCTCGGGCTGGTCCGCGAGGCGGGCGGCGATGGTTTCACCCAGCGCTGCGATGTGCGTGACTACAGCCAGTTGACGGCCCTGGCCCAGGCCTGTGAGGACAAGTTCGGCGGTATCGATGTGATCGTCAACAATGCTGGCGTGGCCTCCGGTGGCTTCTTCAGTGAATTGTCCCTGGAAGATTGGGAGTGGCAGATCGCGATCAACCTGATGGGCGTGGTCAAGGGGTGCAAGGCTTTCCTGCCGCTGCTGGAGCAGAGCAAGGGCAAGATCATCAATATCGCCTCCATGGCCGCCCTGATGCAGGGCCCGGCCATGAGCAACTACAACGTTGCCAAGGCGGGCGTGGTGGCCTTGTCCGAAAGCCTGCTGGCCGAGCTGGCGCAAGAGGAAATCGCTGTGCATGTGGTTTGCCCATCGTTTTTCCAGACCAACCTGCTGGACTCCTTCCGGGGGCCGACACCGGCCATGAAGGCTCAGGTCGGCAAGTTGCTGGAAAGTTCGCCGATCACAGCCAGCGATATCGCCGACTACATCTTCGAGCGTGTCGTACAAGGCGAATTCATGATTCTGCCCCATGAGCAGGGCCGTATGGCCTGGGCGCTGAAACAGAAAAATCCGCAGTTGCTCTATGACGAAATGACCGTGATGGCCAACAAGATGCGGGCCAAGGCCAGGCAGTCGGCCCAGTAGTGGGCGGCACGTCCCGGTCAGCTCTGGCGGTAGCGAAAGATCTGACTGGGTAAAGGTATGAAATCTGATTCTGTAGGGCGAATCGGCTGTGTCGGTAAGGGCAGGCTGATTTGCCGCTACTGCATTGAAGGTACCGACCTGGCCGGGCAGTCTTGGGCACTCATAAACCCTTGAGGATGAGTGCCATGCTTGTATTGAGCCGTGTCGTGGGCGAGAGGATTTCCATCGGCGACAACATCACCGTGCGGATTCTCGCCGTCAATGGCAACCACGTGCGTTTTGGCGTGGAAGCGCCGAAGAACGTCAATGTCCATCGTGCCGAAATCTACCGGCGGATCCTGACCCAGGTCGAGCCTGTCCGCGAACCGGTGGCCTGACCTTCAATCGAAGAACTCCTTGGGCACCGCATGCTTGGGCAACAGTTGGCACTGCTGGCTTTCCAGGTCGAAGAAAATCACCGCCTGGCCTTTGCTCAGCGCCTGCCGGACCCTGAGTACGCGGGTTTCCTGGGGGGTATCGTCGCCATTGTCGGTACCGTCGCGGCTGACGAAATCCTCGATCAGCCGGGTCAGGGTATCGGGTTCGAGTTGGTCGTAGGGAATCAGCATGAAAGGCTCTCTTCGGGAATCGGCGTGATGCTACTGCGCCTGGCCGGTCCCGGCTACCGCTAATCGGCCAATAGTCGGGTAACCGGCCATGGGCCGGCGCTTGCGCGACGGGCTTCAGTCGAGCGGGCTGCGTTGACCAATCAGGCTGTCGACCGCAGGCACCCGGGTATCGCTTTCCATCTGGGTACCATGCTCCAGTTGCCGGCTGAAGCGCTCAAGAGAGCCGGTGGCCGGTTGCGCATCGCTGGCGAACACCGGTGGGCTGAGCAGGTAGGCGCTGAGCAGGCGGCTCAACGCCGCGAGGCTGTCGATATGGGTACGTTCATAACCATGGGTGGCATCGCAGCCGAACGCCAGCAGCGCCATGCGACTGTCGTGTCCGGCGGTGACCGCCGAATGGGCATCGCTGAAGTAGTAGCGGAACAGGTCGCGGCGTACCGGCAGTTCATTGGCGGCCGCCAGGTTCAGCAGATGGCGTGACAGGTGATAGTCGTAGGGGCCGCCGGAGTCCTGCATCGCCACGCTGACCGCATGTTCGTTCGAATGCTGGCCGGGCGCGACCGGCGCGATATCGATGCCGACGAACTCGCTGACATCCCAGGGCAGGGCCGCCGCCGCACCGCTGCCGATTTCCTCGGTAATGGTGAACAGCGGGTGACAGTCGATCAGCGGTTGCACACCGCTTTCGACGATGGCCTTGAGTGCCGCGAGCAGGGCTGCGACGCCGGCTTTGTCGTCCAGATGACGGGCGCTGATATGGCCGCTCTCGGTGAATTCCGGTAACGGGTCGAAGGCGACGAAGTCACCGATGCCGATGCCCAGCGAGTCGCAGTCGGCACGGGTCGCGCAATAGGCGTCCAGGCGCAGTTCGATGTGGTCCCAGCTGACCGGCAGTTCGTCCACGGCAGTATTGAAGGCGTGCCCGGACGCCATCAGTGGCAACACGCTGCCACGAATCACCCCGGTATCGGTGAACAGGCTGACCCGGCTGCCTTCGGCAAAACGGCTGGACCAGCAGCCGACCGGCGCCAGGCTCAAGCGGCCATTGTCCTTGATCGCCCGCACGGCGGCGCCGATGGTATCCAGGTGCGCCGACACGGCGCGGTCGGGGCTGCTTTGGCGGCCCTTGAGCGTGGCGCGGATGGTCCCGCGGCGGGTCAGTTCGAAGGGAATGCCAAGCTCTTCGAGGCGTTCGGCGACATAACGCACGATGGTGTCGGTGAATCCGGTCGGGCTGGGAATGGCGAGCATTTCCAGCAGTACCCGTTGCAGGTAGTCGAGGTCGGGAGTGGGGATTGGGGTGGTCATGGCTACTCCTGTTCCTGTGGGCGTCGGCGTGCTGGCGATAGCGCTGGGTCAACCTGCGCAGAGGCCAACTCTCGGGTTGCAATCGCCAGCAAGACGGCTCCCACAATTATTCGAGTTGAGTCAGCGGCCGAGGCGCTTATTGCAGGGGCCGGCTATGGGGAAACAGCAGGTCGATGAAACGCTCCGCCGTCGGTTGGGGTTCGTGGTTGGCCAACCCGCAGCGCTCGTTGGCTTCGATGAACACATACTCCGGCTGGTCGGCCGCCGGGACCATCAGGTCCAGGCCGACCACCGGGATATCCAGCGCCCGGGCTGCCTGGATGGCCGCTTCGGCCAGTGTCGCATGGAGGATCCCGGTGACGTCCTCAAGTCTGCCTCCGGTGTGCAGATTGGCGGTCCGTCGCACCGCCAGTTGCTCGCCTTGGGCCAGAATGGTGTTGTAGTCATAACCGGCGGCGTGCAGCGTGCGCTGGGTTTCCCCATCGAGCGGAATCCGGCTCTCACCGTCGGTGGCGGCCTGGCGTCGGCGGCTCTGGGCTTCGATCAGGGCGCCGATGCTGTGCTGGCCGTCGCCGATCACCTGGGCCGGGTGGCGCAGCGCGGCAGCCACCACCTGGAAGCCGATCACCACGATGCGCAGATCCAGCCCTTCGTGGAAACTCTCCAGCAGCACCCGCTTGTCGAAGGCGCGGGCGGCATCGATGGCTTGCTCGACGTCCTCGGGGGTGCGCAGGTCCACCGCCACGCCTTGTCCCTGCTCGCCATCCAGCGGTTTGACGACAATCCGCTGGTGCGTGCGCAGAAATGCCCGGTTGTCCTCGGCGGTCGCGGCGAGTTGTTGATGCGGCACGTTCAGGCCCGCGTCCCGGAGCACGCGGTGGGTCAGGCTCTTGTCCTGGCACAGGCTCATGCTGATGGCGCTGGTCAGGTCGGTCAGCGATTCGCGGCAACGTACCCGGCGCCCGCCATGGGTCAAGGTGAACATCCCGGCGGCGGCATCGTCGACCTGCACGTCGATGCCGCGTCGGTGGGCTTCTTCCACCAGGATCCGCGCATAGGGATTGAACTCGGCTTGCGGTCCCGGTCCGAGGAACAGCGGTTGGTTGATACCGTTCTTGCGCTTGATGGCAAAGGTGCTGAGGGTGCGAAACCCCAGCTTGGCGTACAGGTTCTTGGCCTGCCGGTTGTCATGCAGCACCGACAGATCGAGATGGTTCAGGCCTCGGCTCATGAAGTGCTCGATCAGGTGGCGCACCAGTACCTCGCCGACCCCCGGCCGGCTGCACTGTGGATCGACCGCCAGGCACCAGAGGCTGCAACCGTTTTCCGGGTCATGAAACGCCTTGTGGTGATTGAGCCCCATGACGCTGCCGATCAGCGCGCCGCTGTCTTCGTCTTCCGCCAGCCAATAGACCGGCCCGCCCTGATGACGTGGGGTCAGCCGCTCGGGGTCGATCGGCAGCATGCCGCGGGCGACATACAACTGGTTGATCGCCAGCCAGTCCTCGCGGCTCTGCGCCCGGCGAATCCGGAACCCGCGAAACACTCGGGTGGCCGGGCGGTAATCGCTGAACCACAGCCGCAGGGTATCTGACGGGTCGAGAAACAACTGCTGCGGGGCCTGGGCAAGCACCTGTTGGGGCGCGGCGACATACAGGGCGATGTCGCGCTCGCCGTCCCGTTCGTTGAGCAACTCATCCGCCAGAGCGGCAGGGTCGGCGAAGGTATGGCCGACCAGCAACCGGCCCCAGCCGCAATGCACGGCCACCGGCTGCGGGGCGGGGTCATTGCCGTCTTCGGCCAGGCGTGCCTGCAGGCGCTCGTAGGACGGCGGTTGGCCGCGCAGCAGGCGTTGGCTGTAGGTCGTGGCGTGAGCTTTCATCGGGTCAGATTCCTTGTTCGCTGAGCCACAGGTTCAGGGCTGCCAATTGCCACAGCTTGGAGCCGCGCAGCGGGGTGAGTTGTCCTTGTGGATCGGTCAGCAGGCGGTCGAGCATCGCCGGGTTGAAGAGACCACGGTCCTGGCTCGGATCGAGCAGCAGGTCGCGTACCCATTCCAGCGTGTCGCCCTGTAGGTGCTTGAGGCCGGGCACCGGGAAGTAACCCTTCTTGCGGTCGATGACCTCGCTGGGGATCACCAGCCGGGCGGCTTCCTTGAGTACCTGCTTGCCGCCGTCCGGCAGCTTGAACCGCGCGGGTATGCGTGCCGAGAGTTCCGCCAGCCGGTAGTCGAGAAAGGGTGTGCGGGCTTCCAGGCCCCAGGCCATGGTCATGTTGTCGACGCGTTTGACCGGGTCGTCCACCAGCATCACCGTGCTGTCCAGGCGCAGCGCCTTGTCCACTGCGGCAGAGGCGCCGGGGCGATTGAAGTGTTCGCGCACGAACTCACCGGCGGCATCTTCCGCGACCCGCCATTGCGGCTGCACGGTGGCGGCGTAGTCGTCGTAGCTGCGGTCGAAGAACGCCTCGCGGTACGCGGCCCAGGGATCGGCGGCACCGTCGACCTGTGGGTACCAGTGGTAGCCGGCGAACAGCTCGTCGGCACCCTGGCCGCTCTGCACCACCTTGCAGTGCTTGGCCACTTCGCGCGACAGCAGGTAGAAAGCAATACAGTCGTGGCTGACCATCGGCTCGCTCATGGCGCGGAACGCCGCTGGCAACTGCTCGATGATTTCCCGTTCGTCGATGCGCAACTGGTGATGCTGCGTGCCGTAGTGGCGGGCGATCAGATCCGAGTACTGGAACTCATCGCCGCGTTCGCCTCCGGCATCCTGGAAACCGATGGAGAAGGTCGACAGCTGTTCCACGCCGACCTCGCGCAGCAGCCCGACCAGCAGGCTCGAGTCGACGCCGCCGGACAGCAGCACGCCGACATCCACCGCTGCCCGTTGGCGAATCGCCACGGCCTCGCGGGTGCTGGCGAGTACCCGGTCGCGCCAGTCCTCCAGGCTCAGGTCGAGTTCGTCGGCCTGCGGACCGTAGTTCAGTGTCCACCAGGTCTGCTGTTCGCGCTGGCCATTGGTGTCGATGCGCAGCCAGGTTGCCGGTGGCAGTTTCTCGATGCCGGCCAGCAAGGTACGTGGCGCCGGCACCACGGCATGGAAGTTCAGGTAGTGATTGAGCGCGACCGGATCCAGCAGCGTGCTGATATCGCCGCCTTGCAGCAACGCCGGCAGGCTCGAAGCGAAGCGCAGGCGCTGGTCGGTACGCGACAGGTACAGAGGCTTGACCCCGAGGCGGTCGCGGGCGATGAACAGCCGTTGCGCATCGCGCTCCCAGATCGCCAGCGCGAACATGCCGTTGAGCTTGGGCAGCAGGGCCTCGCCCCAGGCGTGATAGCCCTTGAGCAGCACTTCGGTGTCGCCACCGGAATAGAAGGTATAGCCCAGTTGTTCCAGTTCCTGGCGCAGTTCCGGGAAGTTGTAGACCGCCCCGTTGAAGGCCAGGGACAGACCCAGATCGGGGTCGATCATCGGCTGCGCCGAGGCATCCGACAGGTCCATGATTTTCAGGCGACGATGGCCCAGGGCAAGCGGCCCCTGGCTATAGAAACCCCAGGCATCGGGGCCACGCGGCGCCATGTGATGGGTGATCCGCTCAAGGGCGGCCATGTCCGCAGGGTGTTGATCGAAACGTAGTTCTCCAGCAATTCCGCACATAAGTCCTTACCGGTTATCCGTTGGGGAGGGTGACCCTGAAACTGACTCGCTGAGGACGGGGGAGTTTTATATCAATACGTTATAAGGGTTTCGCCGAGCATGGCCGCAGGCGTGGGATCGATGTGGTGGGGGTTGCTGAAAAAGGGTGCCAGCGGGTTATTCGAAGGACCTGGATTTTTGATTCAACTAACTGATAGGTAACAGATTTTTGAGATTTTCCCGGACGCGTGGGTTGATACCCTCAAGGCACATGGATGATGAGGATCTTGGAAATGTCAGCAGTGACCCCGCCCGCGCTCGACGAGCACAGCGAAAATGAGGAAGTGATCCGGGCAAACGCCCCCGACTGGTTGTTGCAGGCACGCACCGAGGACATCGGGCAATTGCGCGAATACCTGCGCAACAGTCAGTTGTTCAAGGAAGAGGTACTGTTCCGGCTCAAGGCGCTGAAGCCAGTTCGTGCCTTCTGCGAGCCGATGCTCGAACAGGCGCTGCTGAAGCGCTTCGGGCCGGGGCTGGATGTGCACAAGGATGCGTTGTTCGTGGCTGATCGCTGGCCGCACTTGCCAGCACCGTTCGTCCCTCAGGGGGCCGTTCCGATAACGTATACCCGTCACAGCCTGCTGGAGGCGGCGTTGCAGAACTTCGAGGCGGGTGAAGTGCTTGCTCCGCAATCGTATATCCACCTGTCAGGCGAACCGAAACCGACGCTGACTCCGGCTGCGTTGGTCGAGTTGGTACGCGAGTTGGACCTCGGTGGACTGTATCAACAGCATCTGTGCAACGTCTTCCACCTGCCAATACAGCCTGGGCAGCAGTCGGATGAAGACGGACAGCGAATCGAGTTCGCCCTGGCGCAGCAACGCAAGGCCGACCTGCTGGTGGATGCCTGCAGCGCCTGTATGAAGAAGGACATCGACACCGACGCCTATCAACAGCTGTGCGCACTGATCGAATCCAACACCCGTGTTGCCGCCGACGGTTCGCGGATTCAGGTCAACGAGTTGCGCATGCTCGGGATCAAACTCTCGGGCGTCCGCCTGTTCACGCTGCAGGCCGGGTCGTCGGACGGTGGTGTGGGCGCCGATCGCGGACTGTTGGTGCATGTTCCCAACGATCCGCGCTGTCGTTTCAAACATTATCCTTCGCTTGAGGCCTTTCGCGCCGAGTTGTGTCAGCGTCTCTGGGAACCTTCCTATGAGGCGTTTTTCAGCGGACTGGTCGGGCAAGTCGAACTGCCAGGGTTTTTGTCGGCGTTGCGCAAATGCCTGGCTCGCCCTGTCACCGGTGCCGATGGCAAGCCCAGCAGCGTGTTGGACCCACAGGCCGACCTGCAATTGAAGTTGTTGGTGACGACTGAAGGGCTGTTCTCCCTGCTTTGTCGGCAGCAGATACAGCGCTTGCAGGACGATGCCCGCCACGTCGCGGTCCCGACCGAGGACGTCGATCAGGCGGCCCGTACGGCCCGCTACCAGGCCCGCCTGGGCGTGGGCCTGACCGTGCTCAACCTGGCCGCCTTCGCCAATCCCTGGCTCGGCCTGTTGATGATGGGCGTGGCGGTCGGCGAACTGCTGGCCGAGGTGTATGAGGGGTATCAGGATTGGCAGGATGGCGAGCACGACGAGGCGATTGCCCACATGATGTCCGTCGCCGAGGACATCGCGACGATGCTCGCCCTGGGCGCAGCGCTGCACGTGGGCGGCAAGCTGGTCGGTAACCTGTTTAAGCGGACCTCGGCGTTTTTCGACGAACTGGTGCCGGTGCGTTCGAGCGATGGACGCTACCGGCTGTGGCAGGCAAGTCTCGAACCCTATGTGCACGACGAGCCGCGTTTCACCCGGCATGAGCCGGATCGCCAGGGCTTCTATCGCGGGGATGTCGCCGATGACGGGCATCGTTATCTGGCGATCGCCGGTCGACCGTATCGCGCCTATCGGGATGACGCCGCCGGCGGCTGGCGCCTGCGCCATCGCAGCCGTAAGGCAGCCTATGAGCCGTTGTTGGAACACAACGGTGCCGGCGGTTGGAAACTGGTTCATGAATGGCCAGGGCAATGGCAGGACCCGCTCTATCTGATGCGTCGACTCGGACCGGAGCTCGGTTTGCTGGAGGACGAGGATATCGAACGGGTCCTGGCGATCCATCGGCTCGATGAACCGTTGCTGCGGCGTTTGCACATCGAGCGGCGCGGCATCCCGGCAGCGTTGCTCGATTCGATCCGGCGCTTTCGGTTGGACCGCGAATTGAGCTGGCTGGCCGCTCCCGCCGATGCCCCGCCGGCGGCGGCCCGTGCGCTGCTGGACGTGCAGTTGCAGATCCTGCCGGACCTGCCGGGTTGGCCCCGCAGTGGCACGATCCTGCTGGTGGATGGTTCCGGCGCGTCGATCCACGAGTACGGCGCGGACCTGACCTCGCGACCATTGCCGATGCGGGTTTCGGCCCCGGCGCTCGAGGCTGACGGGTTGCAGGTGATCATCGATGAGTTAGGGCCTTCCAGGTGCGCGACGCTGCTCGGGACGTCAGTGCCGCCCGGTCAGGAGGTGGCACACTTGGAGCGTGCGTTGCAGGCGCATGTCGGTACCCATCGCCAGGCGCTGTTCGAGCGGCTCTACCGGCTGCGTTGGCTGATCGACAGCGGGGTACCGGAAAGTTTGCGTCAGCGCTTCCCCGAGTTGCCGGATGGAGTGCTGCGAGAGGCCATCGCGCAGTCCGATGTCAGCGTTCGGGACCGTCTGTTGCTCAGCGCACGGCTGCCCCTGCAACTGGTTGAAGATGTCAGCGGCATCGCCTGCACGCTGCGCGTCGACCGGGCGCTGGAGGGCGGCTTCCTGCGTTCGGCGAGCAATCCGGATACCGCCAGGTTGCAGTTACCCCGGTTCGCTGACCTGTCGGGTTGGCCCGCCGATCTGCGCCTGGAGGTACGCCAAGGCAGTGTCGCCGGTCCGTTGCTGGCCGAGATGGGCAAGGTTGAGCTGCCCAGGCGGCGGGTATTGGTCAGGACTCAGCGCGGTTATCAGGCCTTCGACGGGGTAGGCCGGGAGCTTGGCTCAGCGGTTTCCGGTACCGATGCCCTGAGTGCCGTGGTGCTGAACACGCTGAGCGTGGCTGAACGCATGGCCATGGGGTTCAGGCTGGAAGAGGAGGACCAGTTGCACAAAACGCTGATCAACCTGGCAATGGCACATCCGCAGGCGGCACAGGAAGAGGCTCTTGGCCTGTCCCCGAGAAAACCAGGTGCTCAGCCGGCCTTTTGGCGGCGCGCCGAGCGGGCCGATTGCACGCGCGTCAGGCGCGGAGCGGGCGAGAGTAGCCGGCGCAGGCTACGTCGGGTGACCTGGCTGTACCCTGATTTCTGCGAGGCCGAGGCACAGGCTTTCCTGCTGTTGCTGGGCGACGATTCGGCACGGGTCCACAACCGGATCCGCACGCTGGAATTGGAACTGCGCCAGCTCTGTTCGACCTTGAGCGACTGGCACGGTGGCGCCGTCGACCAACCGGAGCGCTACATCTGGCTCGGCGGCATGCAGGAAAACCGCAGGCAGGCCGCGCAGATCCTCGAGCGCTGTTGGCGGCGGCAAACGCCCAAGACCTATGACGACAATGGCGTGGTGATCGGTCATGGCCTGAGTCTGGAGGGGCTGCGGGTCGCGAGCCTGCCGGATCTGCCCGAAGGCATCAGTTTCGAGCATGTCACTGAACTGTCGTTGAAAAGCATGGACCTGCAGAGTCTTCCTGGCGGCTTCCTCGGGCGCTTTCCCAAGTTGCGCAAGCTCGAGCTGGGCAACAATCGACTGGAGTCGTTGCCGGTGGAGATTGCCGAGATGAGCGAACTACGGGAACTGCACCTGCAGGATAACCGCATCGTTCTCGACCAGGCCTCGGCCGACCGTATCGCCAATCTGCGCCACCTGGAGGTCCTGAATCTGAACGGCAACCCTGATGTCGGCCTGCTGGATGTCGGTCGGTTGCCGCATTTGCGTCGTTTGCTGTTGCGCGGGACGGGCATCGATCACCTGCCGACGGGCCTGTTGACGCGTACCAGCCTGTCCGTGGCGGACCTGCGCGGCAATCTGATCCAGGCCTTGCCCAGTGAACTCTATGAGGCGCCGTGGCCCATCACTCGGCGTATCATCCTGCGTTACAACCCACTGGGGCAGGCCAACCAGAGTCCGTTGGCCGCCTACCGCTTGCGCACCGGTATCACCTTCGGCATACCCGAGTCCGAACTGGCACTGGACGAATACAGCTCGCGCCTGCGCTGGCTGGCCGATATCGAAGGTGAGCGACGGACGCGCCTGCAAGCGCTGTGGCAGGACCTGTGGCATGAGCCGGGTAGCCAGGAACTGTTCGATCTGCTCGGGCGCCTGAGCGGCAGTGCGGACTACCTCAAGACCCGTGCCGACCTCGTGCGGCGGGTCTGGGAGGTGCTGGAGGCGGCGGCCGAAGACGGGGCGTTGCGCCGCGAGCTGTTCGAGCTGACGGCCAATCCGATGACCTGTGTCGACAGCGCCGCGCAAAATTTCAGCCATCTGGAAGTCCGCGTGCTACAGGCCAAGGCCCGGGCGCAGGCGACACAGGAGGAAGAACCGAGCCAGTTGCTCAAGTTGGCGCGGGGCCTGTTTCGGCTGGAGCAGATCGATGACATCGCCCGCGAGCATGTGCGGGCGTTGAAGGAACAGCCGGAGGTGCCCACGACCCGTTCGGTCGACGAAGTCGAGGTGCACCTGGCGTACCGGGTAGGCTTGGGGCGCCTGATGCATTTACCCGGGCAGCCAAAGGACATGCTGTTCAGTTCCCTTGCCTCGGTTTCCGAGGCGCAGCTCCTGGCGGCGCAACAGCGCATCCTGGCGGCCGAGCAGACGCCGAGCCTGACGGCGTTCATCGCCGGGCGCGATTTCTGGATCGACTACCTGAAAAAGCAGCACCCGCGTGAGTTTTCCCGGTTCAACCAGCCGTTCCATGATCAGGAGGAGCTGATGCTGCGCCAGTCTCCCGACATGCTCAGCGAGAAGTATTTCCGGCGGCTGTCGACCCTGATGGACACCCACAAGGTCGAGGAACAGCAGTTTCTGACCCGCTTGACCCGCCTGGAGCTGGACAAGCATCCCACGCCAGCACCTGGCACCTGATTCAACCGCTGTTGCCGGGGCGTGCCTTGCCACGGGTGAGGGCGCGCCAGGCGAAACGATTCGGGTGACAGGCTTCGGCGACCGCACGGGGCAGCGGCAACGGCTCGTTTTCCAGCCAGGCGGCGAGCAGTTCGCCCGACAGCGGCGCGGTGATCAGGCCGCGTGAGCCATGGCCGCTGTTGATGTACAGCCCCTCCAGCCAGGGGCAGGGCAGTTGTGGTACCTGGCGTGCATCCTTGGCCAGCACCTCGTAGGTGTCGGCGAACTGCGCGGCGTCGGCCAGGGGACCGATGATCGGCAGGTAGTCCGGGCTGGTGCAACGGTAGGCGGCTCGCCCCTGCAACTGTTGCGGGTCCTGCTCGGCGGCATGCAGACGCCGGGACAGGTCGGCGGAAACTTCTTCCAGCAGCGCCAGGTTGCCGAGGTGTTCGGCGGTGGTCGGGGTCAGGTCCTCGCTGTTGAAGTCGAAGCTGGCGCCCAGGGTATGTTCGCCGAGACGCGCCGGGGCGACGTAGCCTTCGGCACAGACCACGGTCCTCAAGGCACGGCTGTCGGCGGTCTGGGCCAGGCGGGTGATCTGCCCGCGAATGCGCTTGAGCGGCAATGACGCTGCGGCGGCAAAGCGCTTCACCTCGGCGGCGCCGGCCAGAATCGCCACCGGGGCGCTAGCCAGCAGGGTCTCGGCATCCCACGCCTGCCACTGGCCGTCGACTCGGCGCAGGTCCAGGGCGTCGCTGTGCAGGCGGACATCGATGTGCGGATGCTTGGCCTGCCAGACGCATAGTGCCGGCGGATGCACCCAGCCACCCTCGGGAAAGAACAGCCCGCCGTGTTCGAGGCCGACGCCGGCTTGTGCCTGGGCTGTCTCGCGATCCAGCAGATGCACCAGGTCGGGGCTGAAGGCCGCGGCCAACTGAGCCTGGCGTGCGGCTTCCTTCTCATCGAAGGCCAGTTGCAGGACACCGCAACCGTCCCAGTCGAGGCCCTTGTGCAAGTGTTCGAGCAGGCGTCGGGTATGACCGAAGCCGCTGAGAATCAGCTGCGACAATGCGGTGCCGTGGGCCGACAGTTTGAGATAGAGCACGCCCTGGGGGTTGCCCGAGGCCTCCTGGGCCAGGGCATCGCGGCGCTCCAGCAGCGTTACCTGCCAGCCTCGCGCGGCCAGGCTCGCGGCGCTGGCACACCCGGCCAGGCCGCCGCCGATGACCAGGGCCCGCCGCGTTTCGACAACCTGCCCGGGGTGGGCAAACCAGGGGCGCACCGGCGCGGGCGCCGCCACGTCTTGCGGCCAGCCGATAAACTCGCCCCGCAGGATCTCCCACTTGTGGCCGATGCCGGGTGTCCGTTTCATCTTGAAGCCGGCGGCGTTCAGCGAGCGCCGTACCCAGCCGGTGCTGGTAAAGGTGCTGAGAGTCGAACCGGGGGCCGCCAGTCGTGCCAGTTCGGCGAACAGTTCGGGAGTCCACATCTCGGGGTTCTTCGCCGGGGCGAAACCGTCGAGAAACCAGGCATCGATCTGCGCGTCCAGCAGGGGCAACTGTTCCAGGGCATCGCCGATCAGCAGGGTCAGGCTGACCCGCCCGTCGTCCAGCAGCAGGCGCTGGAAGCCCGCATGGATCGCCACATACTGCTTGAGCAGGGCAGCGGCGAAGGGCGCCAGCTCCGGCCATAGCGCCAGGGCGCGTTGCAGGTCGGCGTGGCTCAGCGGGTACTTTTCGACGCTGACGAAATGCAGCCGCGTACCCGCCGGCGCATGCTGGTCGAACAGTTGCCAGGCGCAGAGAAAATTCAGACCGGTGCCGAAACCGGTCTCGCCGATCACCAGCCGGCCACCGGGCGGCAGGGCCTGGAACCGCTCTTTCAGACGATTCTGTTCGATGAAGACATAGCGGGTTTCTTCCAGGCCCGAGCCATCGGAAAAATACACATCATCGAACGCCCGGGAACGGGGCCGTCCCTGGTCGTCCCAGTCGATCTGGGCGTGCGGTGGTACGCGGTTCATGGAGCAACTCATCGGCAAACAGTCGGCCATTCTAGCCGATTGGCCCGAGTCGGATTGATCCACGACAAATGTCAGGGACTTCGCTGCCCACACTGTGGTCCGATCCGTTAACCTTGCTCAATTCTGGAAGGAGCCATCCATGTTCGAATCCGCTGAAATCGGTCACGCCATCGATAAAGACACCTTCGAAGCCGAAGTGCCCGCCCTGCGCGAGGCCTTGCTCGAAGCCCAGTTCGAATTGCAGCAGCAGAAGCGTTTCCCGGTGATCGTGCTGATCAACGGCATCGAGGGCGCTGGCAAGGGCGAAACCGTCAAGCTGCTCAATGAATGGATGGACCCGCGCCTGATCGAGGTGCGTACCTTCGACCAGCAGACTGACGAGGAACTGGCTCATCCCCCGGCCTGGCGCTACTGGCGCCTGCTGCCGGCCAAGGGCCGGATGGGGGTGTTTTTCGGTAACTGGTACAGCCAGATGCTGCAGGGACGGGTACACGGCCTGTTCAAGGACGCGGTGCTGGATCAGGCGATTGCCGGTGCCGAGCGGCTGGAGAAGATGCTCTGCGACGAAGGTGCGTTGATCTTCAAGTTCTGGTTCCACCTTTCCAAGAAGCAGATGAAGGCTCGGCTCAAGGCCCTCAAGGACGATCCGCTGCACAGCTGGCGCATCAGCCCGCTGGATTGGCAGCAGTCGCAGACCTACGACACCTTCGTGCATTTCGGTGAGCGGGTGCTGCGCCGCACCAGCCGCGACTACGCGCCCTGGCATGTGATCGAGGGCGTCGACCCGCACTACCGCAGCCTGACCGTCGGCAAGATCCTGCTGGAAGGCTTGCAGGCCGCGTTGAAAAAATCCCGCAACACCTCCGCGCCGAATACCGCGCCGTTGCCATCGGCAGTTGACCAGATGAGCCTGCTCGACAGCCTGGACATGAGCCTGGCACTGGACAAGGCCTACTATGAGGAACAACTGATCACCGAACAGGCACGACTGTCGGGGCTGATGCGCGACAAGCGCATGCGCAAGCACGCCCTGGTCGCGGTCTTCGAAGGTAACGACGCGGCTGGCAAGGGCGGGGCGATTCGCCGCCTGGCTGCAGCGCTGGATCCGCGCCAGTACAGCATTGTACCGATTGCCGCGCCCAGCGAGGACGAGCGGGCCCAGCCTTATCTGTGGCGTTTCTGGCGACAGATCCCGGCGCGTGGCAAGTTCACCGTGTTCGATCGCTCCTGGTATGGCCGGGTGCTGGTGGAACGGGTCGAGGGCTTCTGCAGCACCGACGACTGGATGCGCGCCTATGGCGAAATCAACGACTTCGAGGAGCAACTGAGCGATGCCGGGGTGATCGTGGTCAAGTTCTGGCTGGCCATCGACAAAGAGACCCAACTGGAGCGCTTCCAGCAGCGCGAGGACATTCCCTTCAAACGCTTCAAGATCACCGAGGACGACTGGCGCAATCGCGACAAGTGGGACCTTTATCGCGCGGCAGTGGGCGACATGGTCGACCGCACCAGCACCGAGATTTCACCCTGGACGCTGGTGGAAGCCAACGACAAGCGCTGGGCGCGGGTCAAGGTGCTGCGCACGATCAATCAGGCCATCGAGAAGGCCTTCGCCCAGCACGACAAGCAGGACAAGAAAGGCAAGAAGGCTGGCAAGGTGAAGTAGGACGATGACCCCGCATACGCCGAGTGAATGATCATCGCGGTCCTGAATCAGTCGAGCCTATGCTCAGGCTTTCCTGGACCGACAATGACAATGAGGTGTCCCATGCGTGAAGTGGTGATCGTCGATAGCGTACGTACCGGCCTGGCCAAGTCGTTTCGCGGCAAGTTCAACCAGACCCGGCCCGACGACATGGCCGCCCATTGCGTCAACGCGTTGCTGGTACGCAATGGCATCGATCCGGCCAGCGTCGAGGATTGCATCGTCGGTGCCGGCTCCAACGAAGGCGCGCAGGGCTACAACATCGGACGTAACGTCGCGGTACTGTCGCAACTGGGAACCGGCACGGCGGGCATGACCCTCAACCGTTTCTGTTCTTCGGGCCTGCAGGCGATCGCCATTGCCGCCAACCAGATCGCCTCCGGTTGCAGCGACATCATCGTCGCCGGTGGTGTCGAGTCCATCAGCCTGACGATGAAAAGCGTCAACACCGATAACCTGATCAATCCATTGCTCAAGGAGCAGGTGCCGGGCATCTACTTCCCGATGGGGCAGACGGCGGAAATCGTCGCCCGGCGTTATCAGGTCAGTCGCGAGCAGCAGGACCTCTATGCCCTGCAAAGCCAGCAGCGCACCGCCGCAGCCCAGGCGGCCGGACTGTTCGCCGACGAGATCGTGCCGATGACGGTGACCTATGCGGTCGAGGACAAGGCCAGCGGGCAGGTCCGGCAGTTGCAGGGTGTTGTCGACCGGGATGACTGCAACCGCCCGGATACCAGCCTGGAAAGCCTGGCCGGCCTGAAGCCGGTGTTCGCCGAGGACGGTTCGGTGACGGCGGGCAACTCGTCGCAACTGTCCGATGGCGCTTCGATGACTCTGGTCATGAGCCTGGAGCGGGCGCTGGCGCTGGGGCTCAAGCCCAAGGCGTTTTTCCGGGGTTTCACCGTGGCCGGCTGCGAACCGGACGAAATGGGCATCGGCCCGGTGTTCTCGGTGCCCAGGCTGCTCAAGGCCAAGGGGCTGACGGTGGCGGATATCGACTTGTGGGAGCTCAACGAGGCCTTTGCCTCGCAGTGCCTGTACAGCCGTGATCGGCTGGAAATCGACAACGCGAAATACAACGTCAATGGCGGTTCTATTTCCATTGGCCATCCGTTCGGCATGACCGGTTCACGCCAGGTCGGGCACCTGGTGCGCGAGCTGCAGCGGCGTAACCTGCGCTATGGCATCGTGACCATGTGCGTGGGTGGCGGGATGGGCGCGACAGGGTTGTTCGAAGCCGTGCGCTGATGGTTCTGTCGTACCTCTAATCGGTATACGACACCGCCCTTGTGGGAGCCGGCTTGCTGGCGATCCGCGAGCGGCGGCCATCCTGCACCTTCTGTGGCGTTAACAACATCGTTATCGCCAGCAAGCCGGCTCCCACCATAGGTCGATGGTCGATGTGCGTGCCAAGGTCAGAGAAAATTCTGAATATCCTGGGCCAACTGCATGCGTTTGATGTAGAGCTGGCTTCCCTGCTCCGCATCGACCCGGCTGAAAAAGGGTCCTTCCAGGGTGTTTTCCCGGGTGCAGAAAAAATACTGGCCATTGATTGTACTCACGCGGTCGCTGCGAAAGTGCGTGGCTTCGGTGCTGTCCTGGGCGCGTTTGCCGAACATGGAGAAAAGCTCCAGAGTGGGTGGGATGTCAGATAAACATCATAAATCTTGAGCAGATACGCTGTTCGATTCGTCGACCAGTGGTATTGGCCAATTTATTGACGGCGTTCGAACGTTGCTCGATGTCGTTTTTAATAGGCAAGGGCGGCTGTAGGGTGGGCGGTGAGCCGCTTAGAATGGCGCCTTGAATTCATCGCTCCCCGGGACGTTCCATGCATATTTCATCCGGCCGTTGGGGCTACGGGCTGTTTCTTGCCCTGCTCACCGCTGTGCTCTGGGGCATCCTGCCGATCAAGCTCAAGCAGGTGTTGCAGGTGATGGACCCGGTCAGCGTGACCTGGTGCCGGTTGATGGTTTCCGGTGGTTTTCTGTTCTTCTACCTGGCCCTCAGCAAACGACTGCCGAGCTGGCGTGCGTTGGGACCACGGGGTGGCTGGCTGGTGCTGCTGGCGGTGTTCGGGCTGGTGGGCAACTACGTCCTGTACCTCATGGGCCTCAAACTGCTGAGCCCGGGTACTGCGCAACTGGTGGTGCAGATGGGGCCGATCTTCCTGTTGATCGCCAGCCTGTTCGTATTCAAGGAGCGCTTCAGCCTGGGCCAGGGGATCGGGCTGGTGGTGCTGCTGTTGGGTTTCGGGCTGTTCTTCAACCAGCGGCTGGAGGAGTTGCTGACCTCCCTGGGCAATTACACCGCCGGGGTGCTGCTGGTACTGCTGGCCTCGACGGTCTGGACCTTCTATGCCCTGAGCCAGAAACAGCTGCTGACGGCCTGGAATTCGTTGCAGGTGATGATGGTGATCTATCTGTTCTGTGCCTTGCTGCTGAGCCCCTGGGCGCATCCGGCGGAAATATTGCAACTGAGCCCGTTGCAGGGTTGGCTGTTGTTGGGCTGCTGCCTGAACACCCTGGTGGCCTATGGTGCGTTTGCCGAGGCGCTGGCGCACTGGGAGGCTTCGCGGGTCAGTGCGACCCTGGCGATCACGCCGCTGGTGACCTTCGGTTCGGTCGCCGTGGCCGCCTGGATCTGGCCAGACTACGTGCAGGCCGAAGAGATCAATGGCCTGGGCTATGGCGGGGCGCTGGTGGTGGTGTTCGGTTCGGCGCTGGTGGCCCTGGGGCCGTCGCTGATCGCCGGGCTCAAGGCCCGGCGCGCACGGTTGGCCTGATCCGTTTGAGTGCTTGAAGTCCACTCGTCACAAGGTTTGTCTTCAGCCATTTGCCTCTTGCAAGGCCTGCTTGTCAGGGCAGGCCTGTGTTTGTCCCTCAGCCGTTCTTGCCCGACTCCAGCATGTTTTCCGGGCGGACCCAGGCGTCGAACTCTTCGTCGGTGAGGTAGCCCAGTTCCAGCGCCGATTCGCGCAGGGTGAGGTTTTCGGCGTAGGCCTTCTTGGCTATTTCCGCTGCCTTGTCATAGCCGATATGCGGGTTCAGTGCGGTGACCAGCATCAGTCCGCGTTCCAGGTGCGCGGCCATCTGTTGCGGGTCTGGCTCCAGGCCGGCAATGCAATGGGCCTGGAAGTTGCTGCAGCCGTCGGCCAGCAGACGGATCGATTGCAGCAGGTTGTGAATGATCACCGGCTTGTAGACGTTGAGTTGCAAATGTCCCTGGCTGGCGGCGAAACCGATGGTCACGTCATTGCCCAGCACCTGGCAGGCCAGCATCGACAGCGCCTCGCACTGGGTCGGGTTGACCTTGCCGGGCATGATCGAGCTGCCCGGCTCGTTGGCTGGCAGTCTGACCTCGGCAAACCCGGCGCGAGGGCCCGAGCCGAGCAGGCGCAGGTCGTTGGCGATTTTCATCAGGGCCACGGCCAGGGTCTTGAGTGCCCCGGACAGACTGGTCAATGGTTCATGTCCGGCGAGGGCGGCAAACTTGTTCGGTGCGCTGACAAACGGCAGGCCAGCCAGCGCAGCGATTTCTGCCGCGATCGCCTCGGAGAAACCCTGGGGCGCATTGAGCCCGGTGCCCACCGCCGTGCCGCCCTGGGCCAGTTCGCAGACGGCCGGCAAGGCCGCACGAATCGCCCGCTCGGCATAGTCGAGTTGTGCGATGAAGGCGGAAACTTCCTGGCCGAAGGTGATCGGCGTTGCATCCATCATGTGGGTGCGCCCGGTCTTGACCAGTTTCATATGCCGCGCGGCCAATTCAGCGAGACCGCCGGACAGCTCGCCGATCGCCGGCAGCAGTTGCTGATGCACCGCCTGGACCGCCGCGATATGCATGGCGGTGGGGAAGCAGTCGTTGGAGCTCTGCGAGCGATTGACGTGGTCGTTCGGGTGCACCGGCGATTTACCGCCGCGGCCCTTGCCGGCCAGCTCGTTGGCGCGCCCGGCGATGACTTCGTTGGCGTTCATGTTGCTCTGGGTGCCGCTACCGGTTTGCCAGACTGCCAGCGGAAACTGCTGGTCATGTTTGCCGTCCAGCACTTCGTCAGCGGCCTGTTCGATCAGTCGGGCGATATCGGCGGGCAGGTCGCCATTACGGTCGTTGACGCGGGCCGCAGCCTTCTTGATCAAGGCCAGGGCATGCATGACCGCCAGTGGCATCTTTTCGTTGCCGATGGCGAAATTGATCAGCGAACGCTGGGTCTGCGCGCCCCAGTAGGCTTCTTCCGGGACATTCACCTGGCCAAGACTGTCGGTTTCGATGCGACTCATCGGACGCGTTCCTCCTCGAGGTTTAAAGGGCTGACTCGTGCAGTTTAGGCCCTGATCCACCGGCGAGGTTCCCCTTGCAGTTTTTTGCCGCTGGGGCGAGCCTGAAACTGTCACAATCGGTGTCGGGGTTGAGTGACACACTTTGTTAGGCGCAGAATGGGCGTTCTTGGGGTTTTACCTCGCCTGCTATAAAGGACATTCGATGACCCGTCTTCGCGCCATCTGTACCGCGGTTGCTCTGGTATGCGCCAGCGGCCAGGTTTTCGCCGATACCGCCAGCCACAACGCCAGTGCCGAAACTTTCCTGAAGCTGGCCCATGCCGACAAGCTCGGAACTCCGGTCTACATGCAAGTGCAGCAGATGTTCGCCCAGCGCTTCGAGCAGACCCAGGCGCCTGCGTCGAAAAAACCACTGCTCGATACCTACCAGGCCAAGGCCAACGCCGCCCTGGACCAGGCCATCGGCTGGGACAAGCTCAAGCCTGACATGGTCAAGCTCTACACCGACAATTTCAGTGAGAGCGAGCTCAAGGACCTGGTTGCGTTCTACCAGTCGCCGCTGGGCAAGAAAGTCCTGGAGAAAATGCCACAACTGACCCAGCAATCGGCCCAGTTGACCCAGGCCAAGCTGGAAAGCGCGGTACCGGTGGTCAACAAGCTGCTGGAAGACATGACCAACGAGCTGGCACCGGCCAAGGCCGCTGCCCCGGCGAAGAAGAAGTAAGCGGGGCGCGAGATGAGCATGCAACAACGTATCGAGACTGCCTTGGGTGCCTTGCAGCCTGAGCACCTGGACGTACTGGATGAAAGCCACATGCACAGCCGTGGGTTGCAGACCCATTTCAAGGCGGTGCTGGTCAGCGAGCAGTTTGCCGGGCTGAACAGTGTCAAGCGTCACCAGAAAGTCTATGCCACGCTGGGTGACCTGATGGGGCAGTTCCATGCGTTGGCCCTGCATACCTACACCCCTGAAGAGTGGGTAAAAATCGGTGCAGCGCCGGCATCGCCGACCTGCGCCGGCGGTAGCAAGCACTAGGCCTGTTGGCTGGCCTTTTGCTAGAATCCGCAACGCGCCGCTCAGTCGGCGCGTTTTTTTTGCATCCGGTTCGCCCTTTGCGAGGGCAGCCACCTGGAGAGAAATACCCATGACCCAACCTGTCGTCGTGGCGGCACTGTACAAGTTCGTCACCCTCGAAGATTACGTCGCCCTGCGCGAGCCGCTGCTGCAGGCGATGCTCGCCAACGGTATCAAGGGCACGCTGCTGATTGCCGAAGAAGGCATCAACGGTACTGTTTCCGGCAGTCGCGAAGGCATCGATGGCCTGCTGGCCTGGCTGAAGAACGATCCACGCATGGTGGACCTGGACCACAAGGAGTCCTACTGCGACGAGCAGCCGTTCTATCGGACCAAGGTCAAGCTGAAGAAGGAAATCGTCACCCTCGGTGTCGAAGGCGTGGACCCGAACAAGAAAGTCGGCACCTATGTCGAGCCGCAGGACTGGAACGCCCTGATCGCCGATCCCGAGGTGTTGCTGATCGATACCCGGAACGACTATGAAGTCTCGATTGGCACCTTCGAAGGCGCCATCGACCCGAAAACCACCAGCTTTCGCGAGTTCCCCGATTACATCAAGGCCCACTTCGACCCGACGCGGCACAAGAAGGTCGCCATGTTCTGCACCGGCGGCATTCGTTGCGAGAAGGCGTCGAGCTACATGCTCGGCGAGGGTTTCGAGGAGGTTTATCACCTCAAGGGCGGCATCCTGAAGTACCTTGAGGAAGTGCCCCAGGAACAAAGCCGGTGGCGTGGCGACTGTTTCGTGTTCGATAACCGGGTCACCGTTCGTCATGACCTGACCGAGGGCGACTACGATCAATGCCACGCCTGCCGTACGCCGGTCAGCGTCGAGGATCGTACATCGGAGCACTATGTGCCGGGCATCAGTTGCCCGCACTGTTGGGACACGCTGAGCGAGAAGACGCGCCGTAGCGCTATCGACCGGCAGAAACAGATCGAACTGGCCAAGTTGCGCAACCAACCGCACCCGATCGGCTATAACTACCGTCAAGATTCCGAGGCCTGAGCCATGTCCGCGCGCCTGCTCTATGTGATGGATCCGATGTGTTCCTGGTGCTGGGGCTTTGCGCCGGTGGCCGAGGCGCTGGTCAAGCAGGCGCAGGCCGCGGGTGTCGAACTGCACCTGGTGATGGGCGGCTTGCGCACCGGCAGCGGTGCTGCGCTGGAGCCCACCACCCGGCGCTACATCCTGGAGCACTGGCAGGCGGTCACCGAGACCACCGGCCAGGCGTTCCGGCTTGAGGGTGCCTTGCCCGACGGATTTGTCTACGACACGGAGCCTGCGTGTCGGGCGGTGGTCACCGCCCGCAGCCTGGCGCCCGACTGTGCATGGACCCTGGTGGGGCTGATCCAGCGGGCTTTTTATGTCGAGGGACGCGATGTCACGCAAGCCTCGGTGCTGGTGGAATTGGCGGAAAAAGCCGGTTTGCCGCGCATCGAGTTTGCTGGCGCCTTCGATACCGCCGAGCAGCATGTGGCAACCGCCGCCGATTTCACCTGGGTTCAGGACCTGGGAATCGCAGGCTTTCCGACCCTGTTGGCCGAGCGTAACGGGCAACTGGCACTGCTGACCAATGGCTACCAGCCGCTTTCCGAGTTGTCGCCGTTGCTCGGCCGCTGGCTGGAGCGCGCGGCCTGTGCCTGAGGCGGCCTCCTTGCCGGACCGCCTGAGCTGGGCGGAAATTCGTCGCCTGGCGCTGCAGCATCGCAAAACCCTGTGGGTCGCCAATGCTGTCGCGGTACTGGCAACCCTGTGCAGCGTCCCCATCCCGTTGCTGCTGCCGCTGTTGGTCGACGAGGTGCTGCTCAAGCACGGCGATGCGGCGCTGCAGGTAATGAACCATCTGTTGCCTGGCCCCTGGCAGACGGCGCTCGGCTACATTGGCCTGATGTTGCTGGTCACGTTGAGCCTGCGTTGTGGTGCGCTGTTGTTCAACGTCCTGCAGGCGCGGTTGTTCGCCGGGTTGGCCAAGGACATCGTCTATCGTATTCGTATCCGCCTGATCGAACGCCTGAAGCGGATTTCCCTGGGCGAATATGAAAGCCTGGGCAGTGGCACGGTGACTACGCACCTGGTCACCGACCTGGACACCCTCGACAAGTTTGTCGGCGAAACCCTCAGCCGGTTTCTGGTGGCCATACTGACGTTGCTGGGAACTTCCGCCATCCTGGTCTGGATGCACTGGCAGCTGGCGCTGCTGATTCTGCTGTTCAACCCGCTGGTGATCTATTTCACGGTGCAGTTGGGCAAGCGCGTCAAACACCTGAAGAAGCTGGAGAACGACAGCACCTCGCGATTCACCCAGGCGCTGACGGAAACCCTTGATGCGATCCAGGAGGTCCGTGCCGGCAATCGCCAGGGCTTTTTCCTCGGTCGTCTCGGTCAGCGGGCGCGGGAGGTGCGTGACTATGCCGTGGCCTCGCAATGGAAAAGCGACGCGTCGGGCCGGGCCAGCGCGTTGCTGTTCCAGTTCGGTATCGATATTTTCCGGGCGGCGGCGATGCTCACCGTCTTGTTCTCGGACCTGTCGATCGGCCAGATGCTCGCGGTTTTCAGTTACCTGTGGTTCATGATCGGTCCGGTCGAGCAACTGTTGAACCTGCAGTACGCCTATTACGCTGCGGGTGGTGCGCTGAGGCGCATCAACGAGTTGTTGGCACGGGCCGATGAGCCCTCGTATCCGGGCGGCATCGATCCGTTTGTCGGGCGTGAAACGGTCGGGATCGAGGTGCGCGGTCTGAGCTTCGCCTACGCCGATGAGCCGATACTCGACCAGCTCGACCTGTCTATCGCGCCGGGTGAAAAGGTGGCGATCGTCGGTGCCAGTGGTGGTGGCAAGAGTACCCTGGTGCAGTTGCTTCTCGGGCTCTATGTGCCGCAAGCCGGCACCATTCGTTTTGGCGGTGCGTCCCAGGCCGAAATCGGCCTGGAAACCGTGCGCGAGCAGGTGGCCGTGGTGTTGCAACATCCGGCCCTGTTCAATGACACGGTGCGTGCCAACCTGACCATGGGGCGCGAGCGTAGCGATGAAGCCTGCTGGCGGGCGCTGGAGATCGCCCAGTTGGACAGCACCATCCGCGGCCTGCCACTGGGACTGGACAGCATTGTCGGACGCTCCGGTGTACGTTTGTCCGGTGGGCAGCGCCAGCGCCTGGCGATCGCACGGATGGTGCTGGCCGAGCCCAAGGTGGTGATCCTCGACGAAGCGACTTCGGCGCTGGACGCGGCGACCGAATACAACCTGCACCAGGCGCTTGGCCGTTTTCTCAACGGTCGTACCACCTTGATCATTGCGCATCGGCTATCGGCGGTGAAACAGGCCGACCGCGTGCTCGTCTTCGATGGTGGCCGAATTGCCGAAGATGGCGACCACCAGCAACTGATTGCCGACGGCGGTCTCTATGCCAAGCTGTACGGGCATTTGCAAAAAATTTGACGCGCTTGGGTTTCACTTGATTTTCTGTGCTTGGTCGTTGAATTAATTACAAGTAATGAGTTTTCCCCCGTAGGGACATGCAACGGGCCAAATGCATTGATTTCCCACCGATCAACGATCCATCCGAGGTTGTGGAAATTAGCCTAGGCTCTGCTGTCAGGGGCGAAAATCTCTCGGCTGTTCATCTGGCTCTACGGGTGCAAGGGTACTCATGAAGCGCAAGCAGACTCTCGGAACGCCACGGCTGTTGGGCATCGTCTGGCCGTTTATCGCCGTCGTCCTGTTTCAGGCCTTGCTGGGATGTCTCAGCCTCTATGTGCTGTCGGCGGTGCGCGGCTATGTGGCCGGCGAGAGTCTCTGGTCGAAAGCCCAGAAAGACGCGATCTATTACCTCAACCTCTATGCCGACAGCCGTGACGAGGCGATATTCCTCAAGTACCAGGAGGCCATCGCCGTGCCCCAGGGTGGGCATGAATTGCGCATTGCCCTGGATGCCCCGACGCCGGACCTCGAGGCGGCGCGCCGGGGCATCCTGCAGGGCGGCAATCATCCTGACGATGTTCCCAGCATCATCTGGCTGTACCTGAATTTCCGTCATTTCAGTTACCTCGAGCGGGCTATTGAGAAGTGGACGGTGGGTGACAGCTATCTTGTGCAACTGGATGAGGTCGCCCGGCAGATGCATCAGGCGATTTCCATCAACGCAGCCACCGCTGCCGATATCCAGCGATGGAAAAACCATATCTTTGCCATCAACGACGGTGTGACGCCGGCGGCGAAGGCCTTCAGCGATGCCCTGGGCGAAGGTTCGCGGGTGATTCTGCGCCTGCTGCTGGCGACCAACGTCACCACGGCGCTGGTGCTGATCGTCCTGGCCTTGTTGCGCACCCATAAGCTGTTGGCCCAGCGCCATGCCTTTGCCGATGCGTTGCAGGTGGAAAAGGAGCGGGCGCAGATCACCCTGGAGTCCATCGGCGACGGTGTGATCACCACCGATGTGGATGGCGTCATCGTCTACATGAACCCCGCTGCAGAGCAACTGACTCACTGGAAGGCCGGACAGGCTTATGGCTTGCCGCTGGCGGCGCTGTTCAACTTGCTCGACGAAAATGCGCTGGAGGAAGGTTTCACGCTGATCGAGCATATTCTGACCGGGCAATTGGGCGGTGGCAGCGAGCATTCCAAGCTGATTCAGCGGCTTGACGGCAGCACGGTGTCGGTAACCCTGGTCGGGGCGCCGATCCTTAATGCCGGTCAGGTCAGTGGCGCGGTGCTGGTGCTGCATGACATGACCCAGGAGCGCCAGTACATCGCCAATCTCTCTTGGCAGGCCACCCATGATGCCCTGACCGGGCTGGCCAACCGTCGCGAGTTCGAATATCGACTGGAGCAGGCATTGCACGACCTGGCGCATCAGCCCGCGCGGCATGTGCTGATGTTCCTCGATCTGGACCAGTTCAAGCTGGTCAATGACACGTGCGGGCATGCGGCTGGCGACGAGTTGCTGCGTCATATTTGCGCGTTGCTGCAGTCCGGTCTGCGTGAGGGCGATACTCTTGCGCGGCTGGGTGGGGATGAATTCGGAATTTTGCTTGAGAATTGTCCGTCGGACGCGGCTGAGAAAATCGCGGAAGGATTACGCCAGACTGTGCAGAATCTGCACTTTGTCTGGAAGGGCCGGCCTTTCGTCACCACGGTCAGCATCGGCCTGGTGCACCTGCACCAGATGCCTGCGACCCTCGAAGCCTCCCTGCGTGCGGCCGATATGGCCTGTTACATGGCCAAGGAAAAAGGGCGCAATCGGATTCAGGTGTATCACGCTGACGATTCCGAATTGTCCCTGCGGTTTGGTGAAATGGCCTGGGTGCAGCGTTTGCACATGGCCCTGGAAGAGAACCGTTTTTGTCTGTATTCGCAGGAAATTTCCGCGCTGGGTCAGACCGATCATGCGCAGGGACACGTAGAGATCCTGCTGCGCCTGCATGATGAGGCGGGTCGCATGATTTTGCCCGACAGCTTTATTCCGGCCGCCGAACGCTATGGCCTGATGAGCCAGTTGGATCGCTGGGTGGTGCAGAATGTGTTCAAGGTGGTAGCCGAGTGTAGTGCCCAGGGGCATGAGGCCTCGATGGCCATGTGTGCGATCAATCTGTCAGGCACCACCATTGGCGACGAGGATTTTCTGGGTTTCCTCCACCAACAATTTGCGTTGCACGGTATTTCGCCGAGGCTGATCTGTTTCGAAATCACCGAGACCAGCGCTATCTCCAATCTCGGTAGCGCGATTCGTTTTATCAATGAGCTCAAGGGCTTGGGTTGTCACTTCTCTCTGGATGACTTCTGTGCGGGTATGTCTTCATTCGCTTATCTCAAACATTTGCCTGTAGACTTCCTGAAGATCGATGGAAGTTTTGTAAAGGATATGCTGGACGACCCGATTAACCGCGCCATGGTCGAAGTGATCAACCACATCGGCCATGTGATGGGGAAAAGAACAATTGCAGAGTTTGTCGAGACGCCGCAGATCGAGCAGGCATTGCGGGAGATCGGTGTCGACTACGCCCAGGGTTATGTGATCGAACGCCCGCAACTGTTCACGTGCGACAGCCTGCTGCGTCGCCCTGATCGGCCTCATTCGCTGTTGTTCAAGGCGCCCGGCACGTTCCGCTGAAACCCTTCCAGGTCTGCACAATCACCACTCAAAAGGAAAGGAGCTCAACAGTGATCGACACATTCAGCCGAACCGGCCCGCTTATGGAAGCCACCAGCTATCCCGCCTGGGCACAACAGCTCATCCGCGATTGCAGCGAGAGCAAGCGCCGCGTTGTCGAACACGAACTTTACCAGCGGATGCGCGACAACAAACTGAGCGCGAAAACCATGCGTCAGTACCTGATTGGCGGCTGGCCGGTGGTAGAGCAGTTTGCGTTGTACATGGCCCAGAACCTCACCAAGACCCGCTTTGCCCGCCACCCTGGCGAAGACATGGCGCGGCGTTGGCTGATGCGCAACATTCGCGTGGAACTCAATCATGCTGACTATTGGGTGCACTGGAGCCGTGCCCATGGGGTCACACTGGAAGACCTGCAGGCGCAGCAGGTTCCTCCCGAGCTGCATGCCTTGAGCCATTGGTGCTGGCATACCAGTTCGGCCGACTCGCTGGTGGTGGCTGTCGCCGCGACCAACTATGCCATCGAAGGTGCCACCGGCGAGTGGTCGGCACTGGTTTGTTCGAGCGGCGTGTATGCCGCCGCTTTCCCCGAGGAAGAGCGCAAGCGGGCGATGAAGTGGCTGAAGATGCATGCCCAGTATGACGACGCTCATCCCTGGGAGGCCCTGGAGATCGTCTGCACCCTGGCTGGGATGAATCCGAGCGAGGCACTGCAGACCGAATTGCGCCAGGCCGTCTGCAAGAGCTACGACTACATGTTCCTGTTTCTGGAGCGTTGCATGCAGTTGGAGAAGGCACCGGTGGCCCGTGAGCGCCAAGCGGAATTCGCTGAAAGCTGAGTCGGCAAGAACAGGGCGGGAACGGTCCCCCTCGGACTATCCCGCCATTGCCAGTCGGTTGCGACCTTCGCGTTTGGCGACATACAGCGCGCTGTCGGCGCGTCGCAGCACGCTCTGCAATGACTCCCCGGCCAGCAGCGTGGCGCAGCCCAGGCTCATGGTCAGGGTGACGCTCTGCTCGTTCGCGGCATATTCCCGTGAATGCGTGGCTTGGCGCAGACGCTCACCGACCAGGGCCGCCGCTTCGCGGCCAGTGTTGGACAAGACGACGAGGAATTCCTCTCCGCCGTAACGAAAGACCATGTCGATATTGCGCAACTGCTCCTTGATCGCCGCAGCCACGGCCTTGAGTACCTGGTCGCCGGCGCTGTGGCCGTAGCTGTCGTTGATGCGCTTGAAGTGATCGATATCCAGCATCAGCAGCGACAGTGGCTGGTTGTGGCGTCTTGCCAGTTCGATTTCCCGTTGCAGGGTCTGCTCCATGGCGATGCGGTTGCCGGTTTCGGTCAGCGGGTCACGCAGGGCGCTCTGGGTCGCGGCGCGATAGAGCAGGGCATTACGCATCGGATAGAGCAGGCAGGACAGCAGGGATTCCAGATTGCCCAGCTCCTGTTCGGTAAAGCGCTGGTTACGGCGAAACAGCAGTTCCCCCATGTGTTCGCCTTCATGGCTGAGGCTATAGACCGCCGAATGATGGCCGCGCTGACCGAACTCCAGGCGCAGGTCGCTGGGTTGATGGCTGTAGCTCAGTGAATGCAGGGGCACCAGCCGTTGAACTTCACGAAAGAACAGGCCGAGGATGCGCTCCGGCTCCAGGCTGGTCTGCAATTGCAGCACCAACTGCTGGCGCAATTGGGTCAGCGTGGTCGGGCGATGGAACAGGGAGGGGGCTTGACCGAAACCCAGGCGCTGCAACTTGGCGCTATCGAAATCGATGGTGTTGGTCTGGATCGGTGTCTTCATGGTGACGGGCCCCCTGGGCGCAGCATGCAATCTTACAGGCTGGCGAGAGCGACGTTGGGCTGCGCATCGTACTGGTCCTCAGTCCTGTAGGACCATGGGTTTCAGTCTAGCCGCCTTGGCCAGGCTTTGCTGCCTGGCCGATGGAGCGCACATTGCTCTCACACAACGTGTTTGAAAGAAGTTAGAGCGAAAGTCATGCCAATCCGTTCATTTAAATAAAAACCTTTAAAATTCAGTGGCTTGTTTTTTTGAAGGCGGAAAGAGAACGTAGGGGCGGCAATTGTTTGACTTGCCGTAGTGGCTTTATGAGATTTTTTGCTGGCCGTGCCGGTATTCCGGCACGGTGCGAGAGGCGGGAAATTACTGGGCGTTGAAGGCCTGACCGTTGATGCCGCTACTGTCCGGGCCCATCAGGTAGAGGTAGACCGGCATGATCTCCTCCGGTGTCGGATTGTTCAGCGGGTTCTCCCCGGGGTAGGCCTGGGCACGCATGCTGGTGCGGGTGGCGCCTGGGTTGATGCTGTTGGCGCGTACAGGGGCGACGTTGTCCAGTTCATCGGCGAGGGTCTGCATCAGGCCTTCGGTGGCGAACTTCGACACCCCATAGGCGCCCCAGTAGGCGCGGCCTTTGCGGCCAACACTACTGGAGGTGAAGATCACGGAGGCATCCTGGGACAGCTTGAGCAGCGGCAGCAGGGTGCTGGTGAGCATGAACATCGCGTTGACGTTGACCTGCATGACCCGCATGAAGTTTTCCCCCGAGAGCTGTTCCAGTGGCGTGCGCGGGCCGATGATCGAGGCGTTGTGCAGCAGACCGTCGAGATGGCCGAATTCGTTTTCGATCATCGCCGCCAGCTCGTCGTACTGGTGGGGCAGGGCGGTTTCCAGGTTGAACGGAATCACGGCCGGTTGTGGGTGGCCGGCGGCTTCGATCTCGTCGTAGACCTGGGTCAGGTTGGCTTCGGTCTTGCCCAACAGCAGCACAGTGGCCCCATGGGCGGCATAGCTCTTGGCGGCGGCCGCGCCGATGCCGCGACCGGCGCCGGTGACCAGAATTACCCGGTCCTTGAGCAGTTCGGGGCGGGCGGAGTAATCAAACATGGCTAAACCTCAACAGATTCAATCGGCAGCGCATTCCCTGTAGGAGCCGGGCTTGCCCGCGAAGCTTTTTGGCGTTCTCCAATACGCATCCGCGGGCAAGCCCGGCTCCTACAGGTTGCTGTGTTGTTAGCGCCGGGTTGTTCAGCAACTGCACAGTGCGTTATCCAGCACCCGGCGCAGTTCCAGCGGATGGTCGACAACCACGTCGGCGCCCCAGTGATCGGGGTTGTCGTCGGGGTGGATGTAGCCGTAGCGCACGGCGGCGGTGCGGGTTCCGGCATCGCGGCCCGACTCGATATCACGCAGGTCGTCGCCAACGAACAGGACGCTGGCCGGATCCAGATCCAGCATCTTGCAGGCGAGAATCAGCGGTTCGGGATCCGGCTTGCTTTTGCTGACGTGGTCGGGGCAGATCAGCAGCGCCGAGCGTTCGGCCAGACCGAGTTGCTGCATGATCGGTTCGGCGAAGCGCAGCGGCTTGTTGGTGACCACGCCCCAGATCAGTCGCGCCTTCTCGATATCCTCGAGCAGTTCGGCCATGCCGTCGAACAGTTTGCTGTGTACCGCGCAGGCCTTGAGGTAGCGTTCGAGGAACTCCTGGCGCAGGGCCTCGAAGCCAGGTGACTCGGGGTCCATCATGAAGGTCACCGCGACCATCGCCCGGGCACCGCCGGAAATTTCGTCGCGGATCAGCTTGTCGGCAATCGGCGGCAGCCCGCGATCAGCCAGCATGGCCTGGCAGATGGCGATGAAGTCCGGCGCGGTATCGAGCAGCGTGCCGTCCATGTCGAAAAGAACCGCTCTCAAGCGCATGGGTTACTCCTCGCGCAGGGTCTGGATCATGTAGTTCACGGCCACGTCAGGCGCCAGCTTGTAATGCTTGGTCAACGGGTTGTAGGTGAGGCCGATGATGTCCTTGACCGACAGACCCGCGTCGCGGCTCCAGGCCCCCAGCTCGGAGGGGCGGATGAACTTCTTGAAGTCATGGGTACCGCGTGGCAGCAGGCCCATGATGTACTCCGCGCCGATGATGGCGAACAGATAGGCCTTGGGGTTGCGGTTGATGGTGGAGAAGAACACCTGGCCGCCCGGCTTGACCATGCGGAAGCAGGCGCGGATCACCGACGACGGGTCGGGCACGTGTTCGAGCATTTCCAGGCAGGTGACCACATCGAACTGCTCGGGCATTTCCTCGGCCAGGGCTTCGGCGGTGATCTGCCGGTACTCGACCTCGACACCCGATTCCAGTTGGTGCAGCCGGGCTACGGCAAGCGGTGCTTCACCCATGTCGATTCCCGTTACCGTGGCGCCGCGCTGGGCCATGGCTTCGCTGAGGATACCGCCGCCGCAGCCGACGTCGAGGACCTTCTTGCCGGCGAGCTTGACCCGCTCGTCGATCCAGTTGACCCGCAGCGGGTTGATGTCGTGCAGCGGCTTGAACTCGCTCTCACGGTCCCACCAGCGGTGGGCCAGGGCTTCGAACTTGGCGATTTCGGCGTGGTCGACGTTGCTCATGGGTGTATCCTCTAAAGCTTGAAAATCAGGGGCATCCCGGACGGTTGGCGTCCGGGACGATCAATTCAGTGGGCGTGTCCGCCAATGCGCTGGCCCCAGGCCCGGGCCGTGGCGCTCAGTCGTTGTTCATCCAGGCGGGTCAGGCGCCGGTCGTCCAGCAGTTGTTTGCCACCGACCCACAGGTGTTGCACGCAGTCGCGTCCGCCGGCGTAGATCAGGCTGGAAATCGGATCGTAGACCGGTTGCTGGGCCATGCCGCTCAGGTCGAACGCGACGATGTCCGCGGCCTTGCCCAGTTCCAGTGTGCCGATTTCGCTGTCCAGGCCCAGGGCCCGGGCACCGTTCAGTGTAGCCATGCGCAGGGCGCGATGGGCATCCAGGGCGCTGGCGGAACCGGCCACGGCCTTGGCCAGCAGGGCGGCGGTACGGGTTTCTCCCAACAGGTCGAGATCATTGTTGCTCGCCGCGCCATCGGTACCTATGGCCACATTGACGCCGGCCTGCCACAGACGCTCTACTGGGCAGAAGCCGCTGGCCAGTTTCAGGTTCGATTCCGGGCAGTGAATCACGCTGGTGTTGCTTTCTACCAGCAAAGCCAGGTCGTCATCGCTGATTTGGGTCATGTGCACGGCTTGCAGGCGTGGCCCCAACAGGCCAAGCCGGGCCAGGCGGGCCAGTGGGCGTTCGCCGTGCTGCTCGAGCGCCTGTTGGACCTCGAAGGCGGTTTCATGCACGTGCATGTGGATCGCCGCATCGAGTTCTTCGGCGATGACACGGATTTTTTCCAGGTTTTCGTCACCCACGGTGTACGGAGCATGCGGGCCGAAGGCTATCTTTATCCGGGGGTGATGCTTGAGGTCGCCGAACAGTTCGATGGCCTGACGCAAGGCTTCGTCGGCGTTGGCGGCTCCGGGGATCGGGAAGTCGAGGATCGGCATGGCGATCTGTGCGCGGATACCGCTCTCGTGCACGCACTCGCTGGCGATTTTCGGATAGAAGTACATATCCGCAAAACAGCTGATGCCGCCCTTGAGCTGCTCGGCGATGGCCAGGTCGGTGCCGTCACGGACGAAGTCCTCGTTGACCCATTTGCCTTCGGCCGGCCAGATGTGTTTTTCCAGCCAGGTCATCAGCGGCAGGTCATCGGCCAGGCCGCGAAACAGGGTCATGGCGGCATGGCCATGGGCGTTGACCAGGCCGGGGGCGAGCAGCGTCCCCGGCAATTCGCGGACCTCGCCGGCCTTGAGTTTCAAGGCCTCGGTCCGGGGGCCGATAAAGGCGATACGTCCGTCACGAATGCCCAGTCCATGCTCCTTGAAGATCACGCCGGCGGGCTCGACAGGCACCAGCCAGGTGGGCAACAACAGCAAGTCGAGCGGGGCGGCGATGTTTGGCATCGAGGACGGCTTCCAGGCTTCATGCAGATAAGACGGTGAAGTATACCCGAGCGTCCAGGCGGGGGGATCGCTATAATCGGTGGCTTTTGTTTCCTTGAGTGCGGAGTGAGTCATGCGCAATCGGTTGTTGGCAGCGGAAAAGGTCAAGGCCATCGATTGGCGCCAGGGGACCTTGTGCCTGCTCGATCAGCGCGTCCTGCCGTTCGAGCAGAGCTGGCTGTCCTGTGACAGCGTCGTGGAAGTCGCCGAGGCGATTCGCGCGATGGTCGTGCGCGGTGCGCCGGCCATCGGCATCTGCGCGGCATATGGTGTAGTGCTGGCGGCGCGGGTGCGGCTTGCCGCAGGCGGTGACTGGGTGACTGCGCTGACTGCGGACTTCGCCCTGTTGGGCGCCTCACGCCCGAGTGCGCCGAGCCTGGCGTGGGCGCTCGGGCGCATGCGTGAACGACTGGAGCGGGTGCGTGAGGCGGCCGATCCGCTGGCGGCGCTGGAGGCCGAGGCCATCGCCATTCATGAAAGCGATCGCGAAGCCAACCTGACCATGGCGCAACTGGGCGTCGAACTGATTCGCAAGCACCAGGGCAATGCCCAGGCGATCTTCACCCAATGCGATGCCGGGGTGTTGGCCTCCGGCGGTTTCGGTACCGCGCTCGGCGTGATTCGTGGTGCTTTTGTCGAGGGCATGGTCGAGCGGGTCTATGTCGACGAGACGCGGCCCTGGCTGCCGGGGTCGCGCCTGACGGCCTGGGCACTGGCCAGCGAGGGCATTGCGGTGACGGTCAGCGCCGATGCCGCCGCTGCCCAGGTCATGAAGACCAAAGGCGTGACCTGGGTCGTCATCGGTGCCGACCGCATTGCCGCCAATGGCGATGTGGCCAGCCGGATCGGCACCTATCAACTGGCTGTCTGCGCCATGCATCACGGGGTGCGCTTCATGGTGGTGGCGGCGAGTTCGGCCATCGATCTGGATCTGGCCAGTGGCGACGATATCGTGCAGGAAGAGCGTGATGGCGACGAGTTGTTGAATGCCGGCGGCAAGCGGCTCGATGTCGGGATCGATGCTTTTAATCCGGTTTTCGACGTGACCCCGGCGGATCTGATCGATGTCATCGTGACTGAAAAGGGCATTGTCGAACGGCCCGATGCTGCGAAGCTGACGCAATTGATGTGTCGCAAGCGTTTGCACTGATCCGGTTTTTTTCTGGCCAGGTGGGTTTTTTGCGGCGCCAATGGCGGCATTTTGCTTTTAAGCCCCTCCAGATGCGCTCTCGAAGAGTTTCATTGGTCGCCTGTCAGGTTCCTTGTGTATCCGGGGATAGGTGCGTGGCGGCGATTGTGATAACATCCGGCGGTTTCCAGCGCGGCCCGAATCGGCTGCCCTTACTGCGCAGATTCATGGCATAACTCGTTGATTTGTCGTAAGTCGCTGCCAGGCATCAGGTCGGCAGCGACAAGCTTCGTTCGTCCCATATGGATGTGACGAAGTTTCACCAGAAAAAGGAATCAGGCTTCTCATGGGCGAACTGGCCAAAGAAATCCTCCCGGTCAATATCGAAGACGAGCTGAAACAGTCCTACCTCGACTACGCGATGAGCGTGATCGTCGGGCGGGCACTGCCCGATGCGCGTGATGGCTTGAAGCCCGTGCACCGGCGTGTCCTGTTCGCCATGAGCGAGCTGGGTAACGACTGGAACAAACCGTACAAGAAATCTGCCCGTGTGGTCGGTGACGTGATCGGTAAATATCACCCGCACGGTGACACCGCTGTATACGACACCATCGTTCGGATGGCGCAGCCATTCTCCCTGCGCTACCTGCTGGTCGACGGCCAAGGCAACTTCGGTTCCGTCGACGGCGACAACGCTGCGGCCATGCGATACACCGAAGTGCGCATGACCAAGCTGGCACACGAGCTGCTGGCCGACCTGCACAAGGAAACCGTGGACTGGGTGCCGAACTATGACGGCACCGAGCAGATCCCGGCGGTCATGCCGACGCGCATTCCCAACCTGCTGGTCAACGGCTCCAGCGGTATTGCCGTGGGCATGGCGACCAACATTCCGCCGCACAACCTCGGTGAAGTGATCGACGGTTGCCTGGCGCTGATCGACAACCCCGAGCTGACCGTCGACGAACTGATGCAGTTCATTCCGGGGCCGGATTTCCCGACCGCAGCGATCATCAACGGCCGCGCCGGGATCATCGAGGCCTATCGCACCGGGCGCGGGCGCATCTACATGCGTGCCCGCTCGACTGTCGAGGATATCGACAAGGTCGGTGGTCGCCAGCAGATCGTCATCACCGAACTGCCGTACCAGCTGAACAAGGCTCGCCTGATCGAGAAGATCGCCGAGCTGGTGAAAGAGAAGAAGCTTGAAGGCATCACCGAGCTGCGTGACGAGTCCGACAAGGATGGTATGCGCGTAGTGATCGAGCTGCGTCGTGGCGAAGTGCCTGAGGTGATCCTCAACAACCTCTATGCACAGACCCAGTTGCAGAGCGTGTTCGGTATCAACATCGTTGCGCTGATCGACGGTCGCCCGCGGATCCTGAACCTCAAGGACCTGCTGGAGGCCTTCGTCCGTCACCGTCGCGAAGTCGTGACCCGGCGTACCGTGTTCGAGCTGCGCAAGGCCCGCGAGCGCGGTCATATCCTCGAAGGCCAGGCTGTTGCCCTGTCGAACATCGACCCGGTGATTGCCCTGATCAAGGCGTCGCCAACCCCGTCGGAAGCCAAGGAAGCGTTGATCAGCACGCCTTGGGAATCCAGCGCGGTGATGACCATGGTCGAGCGTGCCGGGGCAGACTCCTGCCGTCCGGAAAACCTCGATCCGCAATACGGCCTGCGTGACGGCAAGTACTTCCTTTCGCCGGAACAGGCACAAGCCATTCTGGAACTGCGCCTGCACCGCCTGACTGGCCTGGAGCACGAGAAGCTGCTGGCCGAGTACCAGGAGATTCTCAATCAGATCGGCGAGCTGATCCGTATCCTCAACAGCTCCACGCGTCTGATGGAAGTGATTCGCGAAGAACTGGAAGTGATCCGCGCCGAGTACGGCGATGCACGTCGTACCGAGATCCTCGATGCGCGCCTCGACCTGACCCTGGGCGACATGATCCCGGAAGAAGAGCGCGTGGTGACCATTTCCCACAGCGGCTACGCCAAGACCCAGCCGCTCTCGGCTTATCAGGCCCAGCGCCGTGGTGGTAAAGGCAAGTCGGCGACCGGCGTCAAGGATGAGGACTACATCTCCCACCTGCTGGTTGCCAACAGCCATGCCACGCTCCTGCTGTTCTCCAGCAAGGGCAAGGTCTACTGGCTCAAGACCTACGAAATTCCCGAGGCGTCCCGTGCTGCGCGCGGTCGTCCGCTGGTCAACCTGCTGCCGCTGGATGAGGGTGAATACATCACCACCATGCTGCAGATCGACCTGGAGGCTCTGCAGCAGAGTGCCGGTGCCGATGATGAACTGGACGATGCCGATGATTCGGTGATCGAAGGCGAAGTGATCGAAGCCGATGAGGCTGTCGACAGCGCCGAAGAGGTCGAGGGTGATACTCCCGAGCTGGTGGCTGAGCCGACCGGTGCCTATATCTTCATGGCTACCGCTTTCGGTACGGTCAAGAAAACCCCGCTGGCCCAGTTCAGTCGTCCGCGTACCAGTGGCCTGATCGCCCTGAAACTGAAGGAAGGCGACACCCTGATCGCCGCTGCGATCACCGACGGTGCCAAGGAAGTCATGCTGTTCTCCAATGCCGGCAAGGTGATTCGTTTCGCCGAAAGCGTGGTTCGCGAAATGGGTCGTGGTGCCCGTGGTATCCGCGGCATGCGTATCGGCAAGGGGCAGAAGCTGATTTCCATGCTGATCCCTGAATCGGGCGCACAGATTCTCACCGCCTCCGAGCGTGGTTTTGGCAAGCGTACGCCGCTGAGCAAGTTCCCACGCCGTGGGCGCGGCGGCCAGGGCGTGATCGCCATGGTCACCAAGGACCGCAACGGCCAACTGATCGGTGCGATCCAGGTGCAGGAAGGCGAGGAAATCATGCTGATTTCCGACCAGGGCACCCTGGTTCGTACCCGTGTCGACGAAGTTTCCAGTCTGGGTCGTAATACCCAGGGCGTGACCCTGATCAAGCTGGTCACCGACGAGACGCTGGTGGGTCTGGAGCGGGTCCAGGAGCCTTCGGAGGTCGAGGGTGAAGAGTTGGAAGGTGTCGTGGGCGGCGAGTTCGATGGCGAAATGCCTATCGACGGTGTCGTCGGCGATTCATCGTCGAACGATGCGGCCGATGAAGTTGAACAGCAGGATTAATTAAACGCCTGCGCCTGACGTTGTAGCTACTGTAGGGCGGCCGATCGTTGTACGGTGGGTTGTGATCGAACGTGGAGCGGTCGTTGTCGGGCCGCTTCGTCGTGTCAGGAGTATCGAGATTCTCCTGTTCTCGGCGATGCGTTCCTGCGGGGTGCCGGGCAGGCCTGGCGGCGTGTATATCTTCAAGCATAGCGAGAGTGGATGTGAGCAAACGAGCCTATAACTTCTGCGCAGGTCCTGCTGCGCTGCCTGAAGCTGTCCTGTTGCGTGCCCAGTCGGAGTTGCTGGATTGGCACGGCAAGGGACTGTCGGTCATGGAAATGAGCCATCGCAGCGATGAATTCGTCTCCATCGCCGAGCAGGCCGAGCAGGATCTGCGCGATCTGCTGGATATCCCCTCCAACTACAAAGTGCTGTTTCTGCAGGGCGGTGCCAGCCAGCAGTTTGCCCAGGTGGCGTTGAACCTGCTGCCGGAGAGTGGCAAGGCCGACTACATCGAGACCGGTATCTGGTCGAAGAAAGCCATCGAGGAAGCTTCGCGTTTCGGTAACGTCAATGTCGCCGCCAGCGCCAAGCCCTACGACTATTTCGCCATTCCGGGTCAGAACGAATGGAAGCTGTCGAAAGACGCGGCTTATGTCCACTATGTCTCGAACGAGACCATCGGTGGTCTGGAGTTCGACTGGATTCCGGAAGCCGGCGACGTACCGCTGGTGACCGACATGTCCTCGAACATCCTCTCGCGTGCGGTCGACGTTTCCCGGTTCGGCATGATCTACGCCGGTGCGCAAAAGAACATCGGCCCGAGCGGTATCGTCGTCAACATCATTCGCGAAGACCTGCTGGGTCGTGCCCGCTCGATTTGCCCGACCATGCTCGACTACAAGGTCGCGGCCGATAACGGTTCGATGTACAACACCCCGCCGACCCTGGCCTGGTACCTTTCCGGTCTGGTGTTCCAGTGGCTCAAGGAGCAGGGCGGTGTCGAGGCCATCGGCAAGGTCAACGACCTCAAGCAGCGCACGCTGTATGACTTCATCGATGCCAGCGGCCTGTACAGCAACCCGGTCAACCAGAGCAACCGCTCGTGGATGAACGTGCCGTTCCGCCTGGCTGATGATCGCCTGGACAAACCGTTCCTGGTGGGCGCCGAGGCGCGTGGCCTGCTGAACCTCAAGGGGCATCGTTCCGTGGGCGGCATGCGTGCCTCCATCTATAACGCCGTGGGCCTCGATGCGGTCAACGCGCTGGTGGCCTACATGGCGGAATTCGAGAAGGAGCACGGCTGATATGGCTGAACAGGAACTCAAGGCGCTGCGTCTGCGCATCGACAGTCTCGATGAAAAGATTCTCGAACTGATCAGTGAGCGTGCGCGCTGTGCCCAGGAAGTCGCGCGGGTGAAGATGGCCTCGCTGGCTGAAGGCGAAGTGCCGGTTTTCTATCGCCCCGAGCGTGAAGCCCAGGTGCTCAAGCGCGTGATGGAGCGTAACCAGGGGCCGTTGGGCAGTGAGGACATGGCGCGCTTGTTCCGCGAAATCATGTCTTCCTGCCTGGCGCTGGAGCAGCCGCTGAAAGTGGCTTATCTGGGGCCTGAGGGTACCTTCACCCAGGCCGCGGCAATGAAGCACTTCGGTCATGCGGTGATCAGCAAGCCGATGGCAGCCATCGACGAGGTGTTCCGCGAGGTCGCTGCCGGTGCGGTGAACTTCGGCGTGGTGCCGGTGGAAAACTCGACCGAGGGTGCGGTCAACCACACCCTCGACAGTTTCCTCGAGCACGACATGGTGATCTGTGGCGAAGTCGAGCTGCGTATTCACCATCATCTGCTGGTGGGCGAGAATACCAAGACCGACAGCATCACCCGCATCTACTCCCATGCCCAGTCCCTGGCCCAGTGCCGCAAGTGGCTGGACGCTCACTACCCGAATGTCGAGCGCGTGGCGGTGTCCAGCAACGCCGAGGCGGCCAAGCGGGTCAAGGGTGAGTGGAACTCGGCGGCGATTGCCGGTGATATGGCGGCAGGCCTTTATGGTCTGGTCCGTCTTGCCGAGAAAATCGAAGATCGCCCGGACAACTCCACGCGCTTCCTGATGATTGGTAGCCAGGAAGTGCCGCCGACCGGCGACGACAAGACCTCGATCATCGTTTCCATGAGCAACAAGCCGGGGGCGCTGCATGAGCTGTTGGTGCCGTTCCACGATAACGGCATCGACCTGACACGCATCGAAACCCGACCTTCGCGTAGTGGCAAGTGGACCTATGTCTTCTTCATCGATTTCGTCGGCCACCACCGGGATCCGCTGGTCAAGGGCGTGTTGGAGAAAATCAGCCAGGAAGCGGTAGCCCTCAAGGTGCTGGGCTCCTACCCGAAAGCGGTTCTCTAAGGGCGTTGAGCATGAGTGGTGACTTCCTCGCCCTGGCGCAGCCGGGCGTGCAAAAACTATCGCCTTACGTTCCGGGCAAGCCCGTGGACGAGTTAGCGCGTGAGCTGGATATCGATCCCGCACATATCATCAAGCTGGCCAGTAACGAAAACCCGCTGGGTGCCAGCCCAAAGGCATTGGCGGCGATTGCCGGCGAACTGGCGGAACTGACCCGTTACCCGGATGGCAATGGCTTTGAACTGAAACAGCGTCTGTCCGAGCTGTGCGGTGTGCAGGCCAGCCAGGTAACCCTGGGCAATGGTTCCAACGACATTCTTGAGCTGGTCGCCCGGGCTTACCTGGCACCCGGCCTGAACGCAGTGTTCAGCGAGCATGCCTTTGCGATCTACCCGATTGTGACTCAGGCCGTGGCGGCTGACGCTCGCGTGACGCCGGCCAAGGATTTTGGCCACGACCTGCCGGCGATGCTGGCGGCAATCGACGAGAACACGCGTGTGGTGTTCATCGCCAACCCGAACAACCCGACCGGAACCTGGTTCGGGCCGCAGGCGCTGGAGGCTTTCCTCGCCGCGGTGCCCGAGCGCGTGCTGGTGGTGTTGGACGAGGCGTACATCGAGTATGCCCAGGGTGATGACCTGCCGAATGGCTTGAACTACCTGGTGAGCTACCCGAACCTGCTGGTTTCGCGCACCTTTTCCAAGGCCTATGGCCTGGCGGCGTTGCGGGTCGGTTACGGGCTGTCGTCGCCGGCGGTGGCGGATATCCTCAATCGCGTACGCCAGCCGTTCAACGTCAACAGCCTGGCCCTGGTGGCGGCCCGTGCCGCTCTGGATGACGCCGACTATGTGGCTCGCAGTCGCGAACTGAACGAGGCGGGCATGCAGCAGTTGGAGGCCGGTTTCCGTCAGTTGGGCCTGGACTGGATTCCTTCGCGTGCCAATTTCATTGCCGTCGATGTCGGTCGCGATGCTGCGCCGGTCTATCAGGGGCTATTGCGCGAAGGTGTGATCGTGCGGCCGATTGGTGGCTACGGGCTGCCGCGGCATCTGCGGATCAGTATCGGCCTGGCCAGTGAAAACAGCCGGTTGCTCGAGGCTCTGGGCAAGGTTCTGGCTCGTGGTTGATGTCATGTCGATGCAATCTGTGACGCCTATGATCGGCCGCCTGGTGGTGGTCGGTCTGGGGCTTATTGGTGGTTCCTTTGCCAAGGGCCTGCGTGAAAGCGGGCTGTGCCGGGAAGTGGTGGGGGTCGATCTCAATCCGCAGTCGCGCCGGTTGGCGGTGGAGTTGGGGGTGGTCGATCGCTGCGAGGAAGACCTGGCCGTTGCGTGTCAGGGCGCCGACGTGATCCAGCTGGCAGTGCCGATCCTGGCCATGGAAAAGATGCTTGGCCTGTTGGCGGGCATGGATCTCGGTCGGGCTATTCTGACGGATGTCGGCAGTGCCAAGGGTAACGTGGTGCGTGCCGCGGGCGAGGCGTTTGGTGCCATGCCGGCGCGGTTCGTGCCCGGGCATCCGATTGCCGGTTCCGAGCAGAGCGGTGTCGAGGCCTCCAATGCCCGGTTGTTCCGGCGGCACAAGGTGATCCTGACGCCGCTGGCCGGGACCGATGCGGATGCCGTGGCAACGGTTGATGCGCTTTGGCGTGCGCTGGGGGCGGATGTCGAGCAGATGGACGTCGAACGCCACGACGAAGTGCTGGCGGCTACCAGTCATCTGCCGCACCTGTTGGCTTTCGGTCTGGTCGATTCGTTGGCCAAGCGCAACGAGAACCTGGAGATTTTCCGTTACGCCGCAGGTGGATTCCGTGATTTCACGCGCATCGCCGGCAGCGACCCGGTCATGTGGCACGACATCTTCCTGGCCAACCGCGAGGCGGTTCTGCGTGCACTGGATACCTTCCGCAGTGACCTGGATGTCCTGCGTGATGCCGTCGATGCAGGGGATGGGCATCAACTGCTGGATGTGTTCAAGCGTGCGCAGGCGGCGCGTGAGCATTTCGGCAGGATCTTGGCCCGACGGGCCAGCAAGGACACAATCAACGCCAACGATGATCATAAAGAGGCTCAGTCGTGAATATTCAAGCTCCCGTCATTGCGATCGACGGACCTAGCGGCTCGGGCAAGGGCACCATCGCCGGCTTGCTGGCCAAGCGTCTGGGCTGGTGCCTGCTGGACTCCGGTGCGTTGTACCGGTTGCTGGCCTTCGCTGCGCGCAACCATGGCGTCGACCTGACCAACGAGGAATCCCTCAAGCTGCTGGCGGCGCATCTCGACGTGCAGTTCATCGGCGCGACCGATGGTCAGTCGCAGCGCATCATCCTGGAAGGTGATGACGTCACCCAGGATATCCGTAACGAGTCCATCGGTGCCGGTGCTTCTCAGGTTGCGTCCCTGCCGGCGGTGCGCGATGCGCTGCTGCAGCGCCAGCGGGCATTTCGCGAAGCGCCGGGACTGGTGGCCGATGGTCGCGACATGGGGACCGTCGTGTTTCCCGATGCGCCATTGAAGATTTTCCTGACCGCCAGCTCCGAGGAGCGTGCTCGCCGACGCTACTTGCAGTTGAAGGCCAAGGGCGATGATGTTAGTCTGTCGAGTCTGCTGGATGAGATACGTGCGCGTGATGAGCGCGATACCCAGCGTGCGGTGGCCCCGCTCAAACCGGCGGCCGACGCCATACAGCTGGATTCCACGGAGTTGTCCATCGAGCAGGTGCTGGAACGCATCATGAGCGAGATCGCCATTCGCGATATCGCCGGGTGACCAAGAGGGGTGCAGGGGACCAGTCATAGTCCTGCACGGCCTCTTTTACATGAACGTAACCCACACCGTCTGGGGTGTGGCAGATGGGCGTATTCTTCGCCCTCATCAACAGGAATTAAAATGAGCGAAAGCTTTGCGGAACTCTTTGAAGAGAGCTTGAAGACCCTGAATCTTCAAGCTGGTTCGATCATCACCGGCGTTATCGTTGATATCGATTACCAAGCTCGTTGGGTAACTGTCCACGCTGGTCTGAAGTCTGAAGCTCTGATCCCGCTGGAACAGTTCTACACCGATGCTGGCGAACTGAACATCAACGTCGGTGACGAAGTTCACGTGGCGCTGGATTCGGTTGAAGATGGCTTTGGTGAAACCAAGCTGTCCCGTGAAAAAGCCAAGCGCGCTGAATGCTGGATCGTTCTGGAAGCAGCCTTCGCAGCCGAGGAAGTGGTCAAGGGCGTTATCAACGGTAAGGTTAAGGGCGGCTTCACTGTCGACGTTAACGGCATCCGTGCGTTCCTGCCAGGTTCCCTGGTTGACGTCCGTCCAGTGCGCGACACCACGCACCTGGAAGGCAAAGAGCTCGAGTTCAAGGTCATCAAGCTCGACCAGAAACGCAACAACGTTGTCGTTTCCCGCCGCAGCGTCCTGGAAGCCGAGAACTCCGCCGAGCGTGAAGCTCTGCTGGAATCCCTGCAGGAAGGCCAGCAAGTCAAGGGTATCGTCAAGAACCTCACTGACTACGGCGCATTCGTTGATCTGGGCGGCGTCGATGGCCTGCTGCACATCACCGACATGGCTTGGAAGCGCATCAAGCACCCATCGGAAATCGTCAACGTTGGCGACGAGATCGATGTCAAGGTTCTGAAGTACGATCGCGAGCGCAATCGTGTTTCCCTGGGCCTGAAGCAACTGGGCGAAGATCCATGGGTCGCTATCAAGGCTCGTTACCCAGAAAGCACCCGCGTGACCGCTCGTGTTACCAACCTGACCGACTACGGCTGCTTCGCTGAGCTGGAAGAAGGCGTTGAAGGTCTGGTACACGTTTCGGAAATGGACTGGACCAACAAGAACATCCACCCTTCGAAAGTCGTACAAGTCGGCGACGAAGTGGAAGTCATGGTTCTGGACATCGACGAAGAGCGTCGTCGTATCTCCCTGGGCATCAAGCAGTGCAAGTCGAACCCATGGGAAGACTTCTCTGGTCAGTTCAACAAGGGCGACAAGATCTCCGGCACCATCAAGTCGATCACCGATTTCGGTATCTTCATTGGTCTGGACGGCGGCATCGACGGTCTGGTTCACCTGTCGGACATCTCCTGGAACGAAGTCGGCGAAGAAGCCGTACGTCGCTTCAAAAAGGGCGACGAGCTGGACACCGTCATTCTGTCGGTTGACCCAGAGCGCGAGCGCATCTCCCTGGGTATCAAGCAGCTGGAAAGCGATCCGTTCTCCGAGTACGTCTCGGTCAACGACAAAGGCGCCATCGTTAAAGGCACTGTGAAAGAAGTTGACGCCAAAGGCGCCATCATCGTTCTGGCCGACGATATCGAAGCGACTCTGAAAGCCTCCGAAATCAGCCGTGACCGCGTTGAAGACGCGCGTAACGTCCTGAAAGAAGGCGAAGAAGTAGAAGCCAAGATCATCAGCGTTGATCGCAAGAGCCGCGTAATCCAGCTCTCGATCAAGTCGAAAGACGTTGAAGACGAGAAAGAAGCCATCCAGAGCCTGAAAGCCGCTCCGGAAGGTGAAGCAGCTGACACCACCATGGCTGCTCTGCTGCGTCAAGCAATGGCCAAACAGAACTGAGTTCTGTCTGACTGTTGAAAAAGGGCGACTTCGGTCGCCCTTTTTTGTGGATGGAATTCGTCTGTTTCAGGCGCGAAACAAAATCCGTCTTGCGGTTGTCATATTTAAAAGTGTAAAGATACAGGCGTCTGGCCTAGTCGTTGTTTGCACTTGAGGCCAACTAAGGACGTAAATGGGCAAGCTCATGGCGGTAATCATCCTGGCACTGCTCGCAGGGTGTACCACGAACACCAAGACCCATGTCACGCATGGGGTCAGTGGCATCGAGATAGACTGCTCGGGGCTCGGCTCCGGATGGGATAAGTGCTACAAGCGTGCGGCTCGCGAGTGCAAGGCTCAGGGCTACAGGGTGCTCGCCAAGTCCAGCGATGCCCGGGACGAGGAAGGCGATTACCTGTTTGGCTGGAACCCTGCAGGGGCTGTCACCCGCACCCTGTTGGTTACCTGTAACTAGCCAATGGCTCTCTTCAAACGTTGACGTATCTGGTATGCAGATAGTCAATGGATGGGCTGTTCAAAACTTGCAAGCCGTGCTAAAACCTTCGAAATGCTTTTCCTAGCTGCTTGAAAAAGAAGGGAAAAATATGACGAAGTCGGAGTTGATCGAGCGAATTGTCACCCATCAGGGCTTGCTCTCATCAAAGGATGTCGAGCTGGCCATCAAGACCATGCTTGAGCAGATGTCCCAGTGCCTCGCGACTGGGGATCGGATCGAGATTCGTGGATTCGGTAGCTTTTCCCTGCATTATCGTGCACCGAGGGTGGGGCGTAACCCGAAGACGGGTCAATCGGTGAGCCTGGATGGCAAATTCGTGCCGCATTTCAAGCCGGGCAAGGAGCTGCGTGATCGCGTGAATGAAGAGGAGGAAGACGATAGCTGATCAACTGCCAAAGCAGGCGATCTGTTCATTTGCGTCTTTCCTTTTGCTACGTCTCGTCGTGGTGCTTTCCCTGAAGTGTCTTCTGGGGGCATTGGCCATATTTCGATCGAAATCAGGTGGCTGATCTTGCAGTAGCGCCTGAGACAGGGCTCCCAGCTTGGTAAGCAATTCGCCTTACTCATGTTCTCACGCTGCTGGCGCTCTATTAAGTTTCTATATTGATGGAATTTTCTTTTCTGCCCCGCGGTTATTGATTGGATTGTTTTTCCGGCTTGGCTGGTGTCTGGTGATAGTTGTATTGCTGGGGCCACAGTGGTTCGGAATGTCCATGCGCATCCCCCGCCGTTCCTTCTTTTATATGCCGCTTTCCCTGTTCGTGATGGCAAGCACTGCGTTGTTGCGTAGAATGCACGTTGCTCCGAGTTCGGTCCGTGCGGCTCAGATCTTGAGACTGCGACTGTGGCCAGCACGCGTCTCTACAGGGCCAACTTCACCCGGCTCCCGCTGCCGGTTGCAGGTGTCAAGGTGGCTGTCTTCTGGGCATGACTTCATTTTTTCCTGGGTTTGCCCAGCGCTCGCCGGGCTGAGCGGGCTACAAGCTTTTCATGAATATCGTATTTTGAGTGCGGTTGGGATCTTGAGTCTGATGATGATTTTTTTGTGCTGCCTGATCGTTTTGACGGTGTCGTTTTTGTTGACAGGTGTTCTTCGGCGTTATGCATTGGCGCGCAGTTTGATGGATGTGCCCAACGAGCGTAGCTCTCATTCTGTTGCGACCCCTCGTGGTGGTGGTGTAGCCATCGTCATCAGCTTCCTGGCGGTTTTGCCCATTTTGGCAGTAATGAATCTTTTGTCCTGGTCAGCAGTCTGGGGGTTACTGGGCGCTGGAGGGGCGGTCGCCCTGGTCGGTTTTCTCGATGATCATGGGCATATCGCTGCCCGCTGGCGTTTGCTGGCACATTTTTCTAGCGCAGCCTGGCTGCTTTTCTGGCTCGGCGGTTTGCCTGCGCTTGATGTGATGGGTATGCAAGTCAGGTTGGGAGTGCCAGGGTCGATTCTGGCAGCGTTCTATCTGGTCTGGATGCTCAACCTCTACAACTTCATGGATGGAATAGACGGGATCGCCAGTATCGAGGCGGTCACGGTGTGTCTGGGTGCCTGTCTCGTCTACGGACTCAGCGGTGACTTGGACCTGGTCTGGCCGTCTCTGCTGTTGGCAATGGCTGTCTGTGGTTTTCTATACTGGAACTTTCCACCTGCGCGCATCTTCATGGGTGACGCCGGCAGCGGTTTTCTGGGTGTGATACTTGGCGGACTTTCCATTCATGCCGCATCGAGCAAACCCCAACTGCTGTGGGTCTGGCTCATTCTGTTGGGAGTGTTTGTTGTCGATGCCACGTTCACCCTGACACGACGTCTTTTGCGCGGCGACAAGGTCTATGAGGCCCATCGCAGTCATGCTTATCAGTATGCATCACGGCAGTTGGGCAGCCATTTGCCCGTGACAGTGGCAGTGGCAGTGATCAATCTTTGCTGGTTGCTGCCAATCGCCTTGTGTGTCGGTCTATCGATATTGGAGGGTGTGACCGGCCTGCTGCTTGCTTACGTGCCCCTGGTTTTTCTGGGATTAAAATTTCATGCGGGTGAGTTGGAGAAAGCGAGCTGAGCCACTGCGTTCCCAGATTGTGGGCAAATGCATTGATGGCGGTACGTGCAGCTTTTTCGGATATCGGCTTTAGAGGGGTTATGGATAAGATACGAACCTGCTTGTTGGGTCTCCCGCGTCGGAAAAAACGCATTTTGCAACTGGTCGCCGACACGTTTCTGGTCTGGTTCGCCCTGTGGATGTCGTTTGTCGTCCGCCTGGGGGTCGACGATCTGATCAACCCCTTTACCCAGCATCGCTGGTTGTTCGTTTCTGCGCCGATTGTCGCCATTCCTCTGTTCATTCGGTTCGGTCTTTACCGGGCGGTGATGCGTTATTTCGGCAACGATGCACTGATAGCGATCATCAAGGCGGTCAGCCTGTCCTCATTGATTCTCGGGGTGGTCGTTTATCTCTACAGCAATCACCAGACGGTGGTGCCGCGCTCCATCATGTTCAACTACTGGTGGTTGAGCCTGATCATGATCGGTGGCCTGCGCTTGGCCATGCGCCAGTATTTTCTCGGCGATTGGTTCGGCGCCTCCCAGCACATGCCCTTTGCCAACCGTGACAATGGCCTGACGAAAGTTGCGGTATATGGCGCGGGAGCGGCGGGCAACCAACTGGTCGCCGCGTTGCGAATGGGCCGAGTCATGCAGCCAGTGGCCTTTATCGACGACGACAGCAGTATCTGCGACCGAAGTATCTCGGGTTTGCAGGTCTACAAGCCCAGGCACATCCAGCAGATGATCGACGCCACCGGGGCTCAGGAGATTCTCCTGGCGATTCCGTCCTCTTCGCGCGCCCGGCGGCGTGAGATCCTCGGTCTGCTCGAAGGCTACCCGCTGCACGTACGAAGCGTACCGGGTTTCATGGACCTGGCCAGCGGACGGGTCAAGGTCGACGACATCCAGGAGGTCGATATCGCCGACCTCCTGGGACGTGACGCGGTGCCTGCCCAGGCCGAACTGCTCGAGCACTGCATCAAGGGGCGTTCGGTGCTGGTGACGGGGGCGGGGGGCTCGATCGGTTCGGAGCTCTGCCGACAGATTCTGGCCCAGCGTCCGACGACACTGCTGCTCTTCGAGCACAGCGAATTCAATCTCTACACGATCTTGTCCGAACTTGAGCGGCGTGTGTCGCGCGAGTCGCTGTCCGTGCGGTTGCTGCCTATCCTGGGCTCGGTGCGCGACCAGGGCAAGTTGCTGTCGGTCATGAAGACCTGGCAAGTCGAGACGGTTTATCACGCCGCCGCCTACAAGCATGTACCCATGGTCGAGCACAACATTGCCGAGGGTGTGCTGAACAATGTGATCGGTACGCTCAATACCGCGCAGGCGGCATTGCAGGCTGGCGTGGCGAATTTCGTGCTTATTTCCACCGACAAGGCCGTGCGCCCGACCAACGTCATGGGCAGTACCAAGCGTCTGGCCGAACTGACCTTGCAGGCCCTCAGTCGCGAGCAGGCCCCCGTGCTTTTTGGGGAGCCGGGGAATGTGTCGCGTGTCAACAAGACCCGTTTCACCATGGTTCGTTTTGGCAACGTGCTGGGCTCGTCGGGTTCGGTCATCCCCTTGTTCCACAAGCAGATCAAGGCGGGTGGGCCGCTTACCGTGACTCACCCGAAGATCACGCGCTATTTCATGACCATCCCCGAGGCCGCTCAACTGGTCATTCAGGCTGGCTCCATGGGGCAGGGTGGCGATGTGTTTGTCCTGGACATGGGCGAGCCGGTGAGAATTATCGAGCTGGCGGAGAAGATGATTCACCTTTCCGGCTTGAGCGTTCGTTCTGACAAGAACCCCCATGGCGATATTGCCATTGAGTTTTCCGGCCTGCGTCCGGGAGAAAAGCTTTACGAGGAGTTGCTGATTGGCGACAACGTAGCGGCAACCCGCCATCCCATGATCATGACTGCCAATGAAGACATGCTGCCTTGGGATGTGCTCAAGTTGCGCCTGGCCGAATTGCTCAAGGCCGTGGAGAGTGATGATTACGCGCGTGTCCGGCAACTGTTGCGTGAAACGGTGAGTGGTTATGCGCCAGATGGTGAGATCGTCGACTGGATCTACCAACAGCGCCGCATGGATCCCTGAGCTACACACCCGGTAACGGCCACGCTTTTGACAAGGCCCAGGCATCACCTAGGTTTGAAAGGCAGCTTCGGAAAAGCTGCTTTTCCCCTACGATGTCATGGAGTGTCACTTATGCGTACAGGCGTTCTTCCTTCCTTGTTGTTCACTTTCCTGCTCGGTGCTGCTGTCGCCGTCAATGCCGCACCAGCCGTGCAGTCGCAAACCTCGGCGCCCAGCCAGGCCATGGCTACGACCAAGGCTGGCAAGGTCAACCTCAATACCGCCGATGCCCTGACTATCCAGCGTGAGCTGTCCGGCATCGGCGAAGCCAAGGCCCAGGCTATCGTTGCCTATCGCGAAGCGAACGGACCTTTTTCCTCGGTGGAGGAATTGCTTGAGGTAAAGGGGATCGGCAAGTCGATTCTCGACAAGAACCGTGATCAGTTGGATATCAATTGACGCGATCTGACTGACCCTCGAGGCCGGTCAAGGGATCGGCCTCCTTTCTCGATGAGCCTTACTCGACCTGATCCTTCAGATGCGCCTTGGTCACTTCCAGGATCTTCCTCGCCAGTTCCGGATCTTCCGCACTGCGCGACATCACTAGTGCCCCGACCAGGGTCGCCAGCATGACGATGCTTTGCTCTTGCGCATCCGGCCCCGAGCCCAGCGCCGTTTCCACCTGCTTGAGCCGCGATTCGATCACTCTATCCGTCGTCGGGCTCGGTTCGCCGCGCTGGCCCAGCTCCGAGCACATGGTCGGAATCGGGCAGCCGTTTTCGGGAGTGGTCTGGTGCCATTCGGAGAGATAGCTGTCGATGAACGACTGCAGGGGCTTGTCCTGGCTGAACAGCATGTCGCAATGCACATCCAGTTCCGCCGCCGCTTCCTGCAAGGCCTTTTCGACCAGCTCATCCTTGGATTTGAAGTGTGCGTAGAAGCCGCCATGGGTCAGTCCCAGGGCTTTCATCAAGGGTTGCAGGCCGGTGGCACCGATGCCGTCGCGGCGAAAACGCGCTGCTGCTTCCTTGATGATGCGCTCGTGGGTCTGGGCTTTGTGGTCGTGCGAATAGCGCATGGCGGGGCCTCCAAATCTGTAGCCAATGATAACTATGACTTGGAGGTGATTAGCCAGATTTTTTTGTGGCGTCGTTCAATTTCGTTCAAGTGTCGCCAGTCAGCGATCCTGAGCGTCCTTGGCATCCGCTTCGGCATTGCGTTGCTGGACGCGTTGACGCTGCTCATCCGTCAGTTCCACCTTGCTGGCGGTGTCTCGCAGCATCATCAGGCCGCCAACGATGGAGCCGATCGCGACCAGCAGGATCAACCAGGCATACCAGGGCATAGGGTTCTCCTCGATGGACCGAGCCCGGGCGAATGATTCGCGCGGGAGGTCGGTCCTTGCCACTTTGAGTGAAGTGCGCTCTCAGTGGTTCAATTGTAAACCGGTTCTGCCCCGAGGGTGCTTACAGCCCGGTCAGCATCGCATCCGCCGGGGCTGCCGCCCGCAGTTGGCCGGTGAGCAGGAAGTAGAGAAAGCCTGCGGCCATGAAGCCGACGAAGATCAGGCCGATCAGGGCATTGAACCAGGCCATGGCGACGAGGCAGACCACTGCCAGCAACAGCGCGATGGCCGGTACGAAGGGATAGCCCGGCGCGCGGAAGGTGCGCTCCAGGTTCGGCTCGGTCTTGCGTAGCTTGAACAGGCTGAGCATGCTCATGATGTACATGACGATGGCGCCGAACACCGCCATGGTGATCATGGCCGCCGTGAGGGTCATGCCGCTGAGGTTGATCAGGCCGTCGCTGTAGATGGCGGCGATGCCGATCAGGCCGCCGGCGATGATCGCGCGGTGCGGGGTCTGGAAGCGTGACAGCTTGGCCAGGGATACGGGCAGGTAGCCGGCGCGGGCCAGGGCGAAGAACTGTCGCGAGTAGCCGAGAATGATCCCGTGGAAGCTCGCCACCAGGCCGAACAGGCCAATCCAGACCAGCATGTGCAGCCAGCCGGAGCTGTCGCCGACCACGGCTTTCATTGCCTGGGGCAGGGGGTCGTTGATATTCGACAAGGTTCGCCAGTCACCGACGCCGCCAGCGAAGAACATCACGCCCATGGCCAGCAGTACCAGGGTCAGAATGCCGCTGATATAGGCCTTGGGAATGGTCCGTTTCGGATCCTTGGCTTCTTCGGCAGCCATGGCGGCGCCTTCGATAGCGAGGAAGAACCAGATGGCGAACGGAATGGCCGCGAACATGCCGGCAATCGCCGGTGCGCCGAAGCTGTCGGCACCAGCCCAGCCGTTCAGGGCAAAATGACTGAAACTGAAGGCCGGCGCGACCACGCCCATGAACACCAGCAACTCGGCTACCGCGAGGACGCAGACCACCAGTTCGAATGTGGCCGCCAGTTTCACGCCGAGAATATTCAGCCCCATGAACACAATGTAGGCACCCACGGCCGCGTGCTTGGGATCGAGCGCCGGAAACTGCACGTTCAGGTAGGCACCGATCGCCAGCGCAATGGCTGGCGGGGCGAAGACGAACTCGATCAGGGTCGCCAGGCCGGCGATCAACCCGCCTTTTTCGCCAAACGCCCGTCGGCTGTAGGCAAACGGACCGCCGGCATGGGGAATGGCGGTGGTCAGTTCGGTGAAGCTGAAGATAAAGCAGGTGTACATCGCCGCGACCATCAACGAGGTCACCAGGAACCCGAGGGTACCGGCAACGCCCCAGCCATAGCTCCAGCCGAAATATTCACCGGAAATCACCAGGCCGACCGCGATGCCCCACAAATGCAATGTGCCCAGCGTGGGCTTGAGTTGAGTGTTCATGTCTTTCTCCCTGAACCATTTGAATAACTGCTCGGTGCAGGCGAGTGCAGCGCGCGTGCCAGAGCGGGAGAGTGTGTCGCAAAGGAGGGAAAGAGGGTCGTATCGAGGACATTTCGCCGAGGTTGCACCGGATTTCGACTTTAATTGGTGCAAGTACGAGCGTTTATGGCGCGTGCCCGCTACATTTGCCGATCACCGGGTCCCGAACGCTCCCGCGTTCCGCTACAATGCGCGCCGATTTCGACTTGCCTGAGAGCCCATTCATGTCCGCCTGCCAGACTCCCATCATCGTCGCCCTGGATTACCCTACCCGTGACGCCGCCCTGAAGCTGGCCGATCAGTTGGACCCGAAACTGTGCCGGGTCAAAGTCGGCAAGGAATTGTTCACCAGCTGCGCTTCGGAAATTGTCGGGACCCTGCGTGACAAGGGCTTCGAAGTGTTCCTGGACCTCAAGTTCCACGACATTCCCAACACCACCGCGATGGCCGTCAAGGCTGCGGCGGAAATGGGCGTGTGGATGGTCAACGTGCATTGCTCCGGTGGCCTGCGCATGATGGCGGCCTGCCGCGAAGTGCTTGAGCAGCGCAGCGGACCCAAGCCGCTGTTGATCGGCGTGACCGTCTTGACCAGCATGGAGCGTGAAGACCTGGCCGGTATCGGCCTGGATGTCGAGCCGCAAGTACAGGTGCTGCGACTGGCTGCCCTGGCCGAGAAGGCCGGGCTGGATGGCCTGGTGTGCTCGGCACTGGAAGCTTCGGCCCTCAAGAGCGCGCATCCTGGCCTGCAACTGGTAACGCCGGGAATTCGTCCGGCAGGCAGCGCGGTGGATGACCAACGCCGTATCCTGACGCCGCGCGAGGCCCTGGACGCCGGTTCCGACTACCTGGTGATCGGCCGGCCGATCAGCAAGGCTACCGATCCGGCGCAGGCGCTGGCGGCAGTGGTCGCCGAACTGGCCTGATTCTGCAGTCAGATGCGAGTAGCGCCGCCCTAGGCGACGCTACTGCGCAGCGTTTCAGACCTTCAGCACCAGCTTGCCAAAGTTCTCGCCGCTGAACAGCTTCGCCAGCGTCTCGGGGAACGTTTCCAGCCCGTCGACGATATCTTCCTTGCTCTTGAGCTGCCCTTTGGCCATCCAGCCGGCCATTTCCTGCCCGGCGGCGGCGAATTTCGCGGCGTGGTCCATGACCACAAAACCTTCCATGCGCGCGCGATTGACCAGCAGCGCCAGGTAGTTCGCCGGGCCCTTGACCGCTTCCTTGTTGTTGTACTGGCTGATTGCGCCGCAGATCACCACGCGGGCCTTGAGGTTCAGGCGGGTCAGTACGGCATCGAGAATGTCGCCGCCGACGTTGTCGAAATACACATCGACGCCCTTGGGGCATTCGCGTTTCAGCCCGGCGAGAACGTCCTCGTTCTTGTAGTCGATGGTGCCGTCAAAGCCCAGCTCATCGATCAGGAAGCGGCATTTATCGGCGCCGCCCGCGATCCCGACCACTCGGCAGCCCTTGAGCTTGGCGATCTGGCCGGCGATGCTGCCCACTGCCCCGGCAGCGCCGGAGATCACCACGGTTTCACCTTCCTGCGGTGCGCCGACCTCCAGCAGAGCGAAGTAGGCGGTCATGCCGGTCATGCCCAGTGCCGACAGATAACGCGGCAGCGGCGCCAGTTTCGGGTCGACCTTGTAGAAACCACGGGGCTCGCCCAGGAAGTAGTCCTGCACCCCCAGGGCGCCGTTGACATAGTCGCCGACCGCGAACCCCGGGTGGTTCGAGGCGACCACCTGGCCGACACCCAGAGCCCGCATCACTTCGCCCAAGCCCACGGGCGGGATGTAGGACTTGCCTTCGTTCATCCAGCCCCGCATGGCCGGGTCCAGGGACAGGTATTCGTTCCTGACCAGGATCTGATTGGCGCCCGGCTCACCCACGGGGACTTCCTGGTAGGTAAAGGTTTCGCGGGTGGCGGCACCGACCGGGCGTTTGGCCAGCAGGAATTGACGGTTGTTCTGGGTGGTCATGGCAGATACTCGAAGCGGTCAATGAAGCCTTGTAGATAGACCCTGATCGAACTCACGGCAAGTCTTGCCGGTCGGGCGAATAGGCATCGATCCAATTGGGTGATGGTAGTCCATAGGCGGTTATCACCCTAACTTATCACTCTGGCGCATAAGACGATAACCGGCCTTCTGATAGTGCTGCCCGGTCATGCATGCCTCTGGCTAGACTCAGGCCGGACGATCACTCACGCACTCAGCGAGGACAAGCACCATGAGCATGACGTTTTCCGGCCAGGTGGCCCTGGTGACCGGCGCCGCTGCTGGAATTGGCCGGGCAACCGCCCAGGCTTTTGCAGCCGAAGGTTTGAAGGTGGTGGTAGCCGACCTGGACGTGGCAGGCGGCGAGGGTACTGTCGAGTCGATTCGTGCCGCCGGCGGCGAGGCGATTTTCGTTCGCTGTGACGTCACCCGCGAAGCCGAGGTGCAGAAGCTGATGGAGCAGGCTGTCGGTACCTACGGTCGGCTCGACTATGCCTTCAACAATGCCGGGATCGAGATCGAGAAGGGCAAGCTGGCCGACGGCACCCTGGACGAGTTCGATGCGATCATGGGAGTCAACGTCAAGGGCGTCTGGCTGTGCATGAAGTACCAGTTGCCGCTGATGCAGGCTCAGGGCGGTGGCGTCATCGTCAACACCGCGTCGGTGGCCGGTCTCGGTGCTGCGCCCAAGATGAGCATCTATGCCGCTTCCAAACATGCGGTGATCGGCCTGACCAAGTCGGCGGCGATCGAGTATGCGAAACGGGGGATTCGGGTCAACGCGGTATGCCCGGCCGTCATCGATACCGACATGTTCCGGCGGGCCTACGAGGCCGACCCGAGGAAGGCCGAGTTCGCTGCGGCGATGCATCCGGTCGGGCGTATCGGCAAGGTCGAGGAGATTGCCAGCGCGGTCCTCTATCTGTGCAGCGACGGCGCGGCCTTCACTACCGGTCATGCACTGACCGTGGACGGTGGAGCCACGGCCATTTGATCTGTCGCACTCTTCGTCGAGGGCTGTAGTTCCAACATAAAAAGAACCCGCATAGGCGGGTTTTTTTATGTCCGCCCATGTTGCGAATACAGTCGGAGTATTCGTTTGTTTCTGTGGGGTAAATGCTACAGGCCACGGTTGGCGTGGCTTGTAGCGATGGCCGGATAGGCTTTTTGTGCAAGCGGAAGGGATGGCTTTGTATGTTTAACTGTTTAACGGGAAATAACCGTGCGTTGGAGCGTCACATACAATGGATCTGGAAATTGATCGGCAGGCCCTGGTGCCTGTCGTGCAGCAAATCGTCAACGCTATCGTCGAATGGATCCGCCTTAGCCGGGCCTGCCCGGGGACTCGCCTGCCGTCGGTACGGCAGTTGGCCAAGGAAAACTGCCTCAGTCAGACCAATGTGACCGAGGCTTATGAGCGTCTGGTGATGCAGGGCGTGCTGGCGTCGCGGAATGGCTCGGTGTTCATCGTGGCGCAAACCACGGGCGCTTCCCGGGCGGTCTGTGAACAGGAGTGGTACGAGGGCCTTGAGGCGAAGTGGGGCGAGTTCGACGAACACCCGCTGGGCGAGTTGAAACTGGGGTGCGGCTGGATCCCCCAGGGTTGGCGCGAGAGTGACGATATTGGCTATGCGGTGCGTGAGGTCAGTCGTACGCAGATGCAGGGCCTGTTCCACTACAGCACGCCGCTGGGGTTGCCAGCCTTGCGTCAGCAGTTGCACAAGTGCCTGACCCAGAAAGGCATCCAGTCGGTGGATGGCGAGGTGCTGACCACCCTGGGCGTGACTCAGGGCCTCGATCTGCTGGTACGCACGCTACTCAAGCCGGGTGATTGCGTCATGGTCGAAACGCCCGGCTATGGGAATCTCTACCGGCTCCTGCAATTGCAGGGTATCGAGTTGCTGGAAGTACCCCGAACGCGGTCGGGGCCCGATGTCGAGGTATTGTGCAACCTCCTGCGCACCCATCGGCCCAAATGCCTGTTCGTCAACAGCCTGTGCCACAACCCTACGGGCAGCAGCTTGACCCTGCCGGTCGCCACGCAGTTGCTGCAGTTGGCCCGTTCTGAGGACTTTCTGATCATCGAGAACGGTGTCTGCAGCGATCTGCAGGGCGGGCCGGGGGTGCAATTGGCAGCGCTGGATGGCGAGCAGCGGGTGATCTATCTCGGTGGTTTCTCGAAAACCCTGAGCAGTTCCTTGAAAGTCGGGTTTATCCGGGCTCATGCCGGGCTCATCCAGCGCCTGGCTGAAGTGAAGATGATCACCAGTCTCGGCGCTTCGCGGTTTGCCGAGTGCGTCGTTGCCACGCTGTTGGCCAACGGTGCCTATCGAAAGCTGGTCCAGCGCCTGCGTCAGCGTCTGGGGACGGAGATGGCCGCAACCCTGGACATGCTCGAGGAAAGCGGCTGGGAAGTATTCAGCGAGCCGTCCGCCGGCATGTTCGTCTGGGCCCGCAGTCGGCGGTACAACGCGGCTCAGGTCCAGGCCGGTGCCCGGCAGCTCGGGGTGTTGCTGGCCCAGGACTCGGCCTTCACTCCGAGGGCTACCTCTGCTGGCTGGTTGCGGATCAATGTGGCCTATGCGACGGACTCGCGGGCGCAGAAGTTCTTCCGGTTGCTGGGAGGTGCCGAATCGACCTCGACGATTCTGAAAACGACGCAGATATAGCTTTAGGCCATTATTCCGGCGTCAAAGGCTTGTGTTACACCGGTCGTGGTTGCGAATCTGCATGAATCTTGAATGGCTTGCGCGCCTTCAGCATTCGATTGGAGATAATCCCCCATGATTTCTGCCGTGCAAGGACGTTTCGCCAGCCTCGGCATGGCGAAAAAGATGGGTATCGGTTTTACCCTGGTATTGCTGCTCACCGGGCTGGTGGCGGCAATCGGCGTCTGGTCCTTGCAGGCTATCAGTCTGCGTTTCGACGGGCTCAAGCAAATGTCTTCGCTCAACAGCAGCCTGCTCAAGGTGCGCTTGCTGGAGCAGGATTATGCCTTGCATTCGAACCCCAAGACCGTGGATGCCCTACATGAGGGCGTGGATGGCCTGACAGCGTTGGCGCAGACACTCAAGGCGCAATCGCCGGCCAACGTCGCGATCATGAATGATGTCGAGCAGGCCCTGGCGGCTTATCGCAAGGCTTTCGACGAGTTCGTCGGGATCACCCAGGCCAAGGACCTGGCGCTGGAAATGGCCAGTTGGTCGGTGTCCAGCGTAGCCAACAATCTGGATGTGCTGCAGGCCGGACTGGCCGATGACGGCAGCTACACCCTCAAGCAGTCCCAGGGCCAGGAAGGCAATGAATTCCTCGAACAGGCCGCGCAGGTCAGCCATGTCTCGCAACTGATGCTGCAGGCGATGAACGAGGCGCGCGTGCGTCTCGACCAGAGCCGCAAGGGCGATGAGGAGAGTCAGGGCAAGATCGAGCAGGCCGACCAGGCGCTGGCCGGCGTCGAGCAACTCAAGACCTCGGTCAAGGACGCCGGCTACCAGACGGTGCTCAATGAAGTCGGTGGTCATATCGCCAGCTTCAATGACAAGCTCACCGAGTACACCGGCCTGCTGGAGCAGGAAAAGCAGGTCTATCAGCAACTGCATGAACGCGCGGCCCAGGTGGTCGAGCGGGTCAATCAGGCCTATGGGGCCGAGGACCAGTCGATGCAGGCTGAACTGAAGAAGAATTCGCTGTTGATCATCGGCTCCTCGGCCCTGGCCTTGCTGGTTGGCCTGGTGGCCGCGCTGGTGATCAGTCGCCTGATCGTTGCGCCGCTGCGGAGCGTGATTCGGGTGGCCCAGCAGATTGCCGCCGGCGACCTGACGGCGACGATCGAGGTTCGGCGCCATGACGAAATCGGTCAACTGATGCAGGCGATGCAACAGATGGCTGCCGGTTTGAGTGGCATCGTCAGTGGTTTGCAGGCCGGGATCGAACAGTTGGCGAGTTCGGCTCATTCCTTGTCGGCGGTGACCGAACAGACCAACCTGGAAGTCAGCACCCAGAAGGAAGAAACCGAGCAGGTGGCGACGGCGATGAACCAGATGACCGCTACCGTCCACGATGTTGCGCGTAACGCCGAAGAAGCGGCACTGGCGGCGCAGACCGCCGACGAGAAGGTCGACAGCGGCCAGCAGGTGGTACGTCAGAGCATGCAGCGCATCGAGCAACTGGCCGACTCGGCCAACTCCGCCAGCGTAAGCATCGAAAGCCTCAGCGCGGAAATCCAGAATATCGGCACCGTACTCAGTGTGATCAAGAGCGTCGCCGAACAGACCAATCTGCTGGCGTTGAATGCCGCGATCGAGGCGGCCCGTGCCGGAGAACAGGGGCGAGGGTTCGCCGTGGTGGCCGATGAAGTGCGGGCCTTGGCCAAGCGTACCCAGCAGTCGACTGAAGAAATCGAGCGGTTGGTCAGCGCCTTGCGTTCGGCCGCGCAGTCATCGGTGGAGCAGATCCGCAGCAGTGGCGACCTGGTCAAGCTGGCGGTCAGCGATGCGCTGCAGACCGAAAGCGCGCTGGGCAGCATTGCCTCGGCAGTATCGTTGATCCAGCAGATGAACCAGCAGATCGCGGCAGCGGCTGAAGAGCAGAGTTCGGTGGCGGAAGAGATCAACCGCAGCGTGACCAGCATTCGCGCGAGCGCCGATCAGTCGGCGGTGGCGATGCAGGGCAATGCGGCATCGAGTACCGAGCTGGCGCATTTGGGGATGGAGTTGAAGGGCATGGTCGGGCACTTCCGAATCTAGCAGTATGCTGTCTGCAAGGACTGTTTCCGTGACAGCGGGCTTTTCTGGGAGCGGGCTTGCCCGCGAAGCTTCTGGCGGCCTGAAGGGCCTGTTCGCCGGCAAGTCGGATCGCCGCACCGCCTGCTCCAGGGTGGACTGCCCCCAAGAGGTTGGACACTAATCCAACCCCTGTGGGGCAGTCCAGGGGGGCGTACACCGCAGGCCCGCAGGAGCGCGGCTTGCCCGCGAAGCCTTGTGCTATCAGGCCTTGCGCCAGTTGAGAATCAGCAATGTCAGCACCCCGGCAACGATGCCCCAGAACGCCGAGCCTACCGAGAACAGGGTGAAACCCGAAGCGGTGACCATGAAGGTGATCAGCGCCGCTTCACGTTCCTTGGGCTGGTTCATGGCAATGCTCAGGCCGTTGATGATCGAACCGAACAGCGCCAGCGCGGCAATCGACAGCACCAGCTCCTTGGGCAGTGCGGCGAACAGCGCCGCCAGCGTGGCGCCGAAGATCCCGGCGATGCCGTAGAAAATCCCGCACCATACCGCTGCGGTGTAGCGCTTGTTCTTGTCTTCATGGGCGTGCGGCCCGGTGCAGATCGCCGCGCTGATGGCCGCCAGGTTGACCCCATGGGAACCGAACGGCGCCAGCAGCAGCGAGGCGATACCGGTCACGCTGATCAGCGGCGAGGCCGGCACGTTGTAGCCGTCGGCCCGCAGCACGGCGATGCCGGGCATGTTCTGTGAGGTCATCGCCACCACGAACAACGGAATGCCGATGCTGATGGTCGCCGCCAGCGAGAACGACGGCGTGGTCCACAGCGGAATCGCGACCTCCAGATGGAAGGCGCTGAAGTCCAGCAGGCCAAGCAACCCGGACAGCAGGGTGCCGACCAGCAGTGCGGTGAGCACCGCATAACGTGGTGACAGACGCTTGGCCAGCAGGTAGGTGAAGAACATCCCCAGCACCAGGCCGGTACGATGCTGGGCCGCGACGAAGATCTCGCTGCCGATCTTGAACAGGATGCCGGCCAGCAGCGCCGCAGCCAGCGAGGAGGGCAGGCGCTTGACCAGACGCTCGAAGCTGCCGGTCAGGCCGCAGATCGTGACCAGCACGGCGCAGGTGATATAGGCGCCGATCGCTTCGCCATAGCTGACCCCGGACAGGCTGGTGATCAGCAGCGCCGCACCGGGTGTCGACCAGGCAACAGTGATCGGCGTACGGTAGCGCAGGGACAGCCCGATACTGCAGATCGCCATGCCGATCGACAGGGCCCAGATCCATGAGGAAATCTGTCCGCTGCTCAGGCCGGCGGCTTGCCCGGCCTGGAACATCAGCACCAGCGAACTGGTGTAGCCGGTCATCATCGCGATGAACCCGGCGACCACCGCCGAAGGCGAAGTGTCGGCCAAGGGGCGCAATCGCGCTTGAGTGAGGTCGGTCATGGAGCTTTCCTTGTACTGAAAAAACAGGGCGTTGATGGCGCTTGCAGCCTAAACGCAAAGGTAACTGTTTATTGCAATACAGCCGTGACCGCAAACAGCCGTACAGTCGTGTTGGTGCTAGAGGTTGTGTACAATGTGCCATGACTTTACGCGATACTTGTCAGCGATCCATTGTGGCTTATGACAGTCCCTTGCCCCGTTCCCGACTCGAGTGCCCATGAACGAACAGTTGCAGCCCCTCAAGAAACAACCGCGAGCAGGCAAGGCCGGCCGCAGCGTGACCCAGGACGATATCGTCTATGCGCATATCTTCGAGGCGATTCTCGAGCAGCGCCTGGCGCCCGGCACCAAACTGAGTGAAGAGGCGTTGGGGGAAATCTTCGGGGTCAGCCGGACCATCATTCGCCGTGCCCTGTCGCGCCTGGCCCATGAGGGCGTGGTGCTGCTGCGGCCCAATCGTGGCGCGGTGGTCGCCAGCCCGAGTGTCGAGGAAGCCCGCCAGGTATTCTTTGCCCGGCGCATGGTGGAGAAGGCAATCACCGAGCTGGCGGTGCAGCATGCGACGGCCGAGCAGTTGGCCGAGTTGCGGCAGATGGTTCGCGAGGAGCGCGAGAGTTTTTCCCGTGGTGATCGCGGGGCAGGGATTCGTCTGTCCGGCGAGTTCCACCTGAAGCTGGCGGAAGCGGCAACGAATGCCCCGCTGATCAGCTTCCAGCGCAGCCTGGTGTCGCAGACATCGTTGATCATTGCCCAGTATGAAAGCGGCAATCGCTCGCACTGCTCCTATGACGAGCACACCCAGTTGATAGATGCCATCGAGGCACGGGATGCGGCGTTGGCGGTGGAACTGATGATGCACCACATGGACCATATCGACAGCAAGCTCAATCTGGACGAGGAAAGTGCGTCGGATGATCTGCATGCGGTGTTCTCGCACCTGCTGCAGACCAAGCGGCCAGCAGCCAAGCTCTGACTTTGCGTTCCACGCCATTCCCTTGTGGGAGTCGGCTTGCTGGCGATAGCGGCGTGTCAGGCAACAGAGATGGGGTTGCCTGATCGCAATCGCCAGCAAGCCGGCTCCCACAGGGAGATGGGTGAGAGTCTGGATGGGTAATCAGCGCTGGTGCACCCGATTTCCCGCCGCATAGGTCTGCAGCACGGTGCGGTCATCCCCCAGGGTCATCAACACGAACAGCTTCTCGGCAATGTCGCGGGCTTGCTGCAGGCGATAGCTCAGCAGCGGCGTGGCGTGATAATCGAGCACCAGGAAGTCGGCATCGCTGCCCGGCTGCAGGTCGCCGATCCGCTGTTCCAGGCGCAACGCCCGGGCGCCGCCGAGGGTCGCCAGGTACAGCGACTTGAACGGGCTCAACCGCGCCCCCTGCAACTGCATCACCTTGTAGGCCTCGTTCAGCGTATGCAGGATCGAGAAGCTGGTGCCCGCGCCGACATCCGTACCGATCCCCACATTGAGCTTGTGCTTCTCGGCCATCGGCAGGTTGAACAGGCCGCTGCCGAGGAAGAAGTTCGACGTCGGGCAGAACGCCACAGCCGAGCCGGTTTCGGCCAGCCGGGCGCATTCGTCGTCGCACAGGTGCACGCCGTGGGCGAACACCGAGCGTTCGCCCAGCAACCGGTAATGGTCATATACGTCCAGGTAGCCCTTGCGCTCCGGGAACAGCTGCTTGACCCATTCGATTTCCTGCAGGTTCTCGCTGATGTGGGTCTGCAGGTACAGGTCTGGATACTCGCCGAGCAACTGGCCGGCGAGGGTCAGTTGTTCCGGGGTCGAGGTCGGTGCGAAACGCGGGGTCACCGCATAGTGCAGGCGGCCCTTGCCGTGCCAGCGCTCGATCAGCGCCTTGCTTTGCGTGTAGCTTGATTCGGCAGTGTCGGTCAGATAATCCGGCGCGTTGCGATCCATCATCACCTTGCCGGCGATCATCCGCAGGTCGAGTTTGTGCGCCGCCTCGAAAAACGCCTCGACCGACTCCGGATGCACGCTGGCGAATACCAGCGCGGTGGTGGTGCCGTTGCGTAGCAGCTCCTTGATGAAGATATCCGCGACCTGGGCGGCATGGGCCGGGTCGGTGAACTGGCTTTCGCAGGGGAAGGTGTAGGTGTTCAGCCAGTCGAGCAGTTGCTCGCCATAGGCGCCGACCATGCCGGTCTGCGGCAGGTGGATGTGGGTGTCGATGAAGCCGGGGGTGATCAGGGCATCGGGGTAGTGGTTGATCTCGACGTCGGCTGCCAGGGTCGGCAGCAACTCGCTGGCGTGGCCGATGGCGCTGATCTTGCCGCCCTCGACCACCAGCAGGCCGTCCTCGAAATATTCGTAGGAGGCTTCGATGCCGACCTCGGCCGGGTCGGCGAGGCTGTGCAGCAGGGCGGCGCGGTAGGCTTTGCAGGTAGCAGGCATGGTCTTTCTCAGTGTGTGGCTTGGCTGCGGCGCGAGGCGGGCAGCAGTTTGGCAATGGGTTCGGCACTCGCGCTGTGCTGGCCGAAATTCGCGTTGTAGGTGGCGATGATCTCGCCGGCGATGGAGATGGCAATTTCCACCGGCAGCTTGCCTTTGACTTCGGCCAGCCCCATCGGGCAGCGCATGCGTTGCAGCGCCGCGTTGTCGAAACCGCGTTCGCGCAGGCGGTGTTCGAATTTCACCCGCTTGGTCTTCGAGCCGATCAGGCCGAAGTAGATGAAGTCGTTGCGCTTGAGCAGGGCGGCGCTGAGCTCGAGGTCGAGCGGGTGGTTATGGGTCATGATCACGCAGTAGCTGCCGGCGGGCAGGTGGTCGATCTCTTCCAGCGGCTCGTCACTGACGATCTTGCGCACACCGTCGGGAATCAGCGCGGGAAACTCCTGCTCACGGGAATCGATCCAGCGCACCCGGCAAGGCAGGCTGGCGAGCAGCGGGACCAGCGCGCGGCCGACATGGCCCGCGCCGAACACGGCGATTTCCGCCTGCACCCGACCCATCGGTTCGAACAGCAGCACCGTCGCGCCGCCACAGCACTGGCCGAGGCTGGCGCCGAGGCTGAAGCGCTCCAGGCGGGTGCTCTGCTGGCCGCTGGCGAGCAGGTCGCGGGCGATCTGCGTGGCCTTGTATTCCAGGTGGCCGCCGCCGATGGTGTCGAAGGTGGCGGTCGCACTGACGACCATCTTCGAGCCGGCGTTGCGAGGGGTCGAACCCTGTTCCTCGATGATGGTCACCAGCACGCAGGGTTGCCCCTGGTGCTGCAGGTCGGCGAGGGCGCTGAGCCAGTCATTCATGGGCACCTCCTGATTGTTCAGCCTTGGCCTGGCGCATCTGCTCGCAGCCCCACAGCACCCGCTCCGGCGTCGCCGGCGCGTCGATCTTCGGCTGCAGCCGATAGTCGGCGATACTCGCCACCGCATCCTTCAAGGCACACCATACGGCAATCCCGAGCATGAACGGCGGTTCACCCACGGCCTTGGAATGGAACACCGTGTCCTCTGGATTCTTGCGGTTCTCCACCAGCTTGACCCGCAGGTCGCTCGGCATGTCCGCCACCGCCGGGATCTTGTAGCTGGCCGGGCCGTTGGTCATCAGCTTGCCCTTGGCGTTCCACACCAGTTCCTCCATGGTCAGCCAGCCCATGCCCTGGATGAAACCACCCTCGACCTGGCCGATGTCGATGGCCGGGTTCAGCGAAGCGCCGACGTCATGCAGGATGTCGGTGCGCAGCATCTTGTACTCGCCGGTCAGGGTGTCGACGATCACCTCGGCGCAGGCCGCGCCATAGGCGTAGTAGTAGAACGGTCGGCCACGGGCCTGGCTGCGGTCGTAGTAGATCTTCGGGGTCTTGTAGAAACCGGTGCTGGACAGCGACACCTGGGCTAAATAGGCCTGCTGGACCAGTGCCTCGAAGGTCAGGATCCGGTCGCGGGCCCGCACATGACCGCTGCGGAATTCGACATCCTCCTCGCTGACCTGGTAGTGCCGCGCGGCAAACTCCACCAGCCGTTGCCGGATGATCTCGGCAGCATTCTGCGCCGCCTTGCCGTTCAGGTCGGCGCCACTGGAGGCGGCGGTGGGCGAGGTGTTCGGGACCTTGTCGGTGTTGGTCGCGGTGATCTGCACCCGATCGATTTCCACCTGAAACACTTCGGCCACCACCTGGGCGACCTTGGTGTTCAGGCCCTGACCCATCTCCGTGCCGCCGTGGTTCAGGTGGATACTGCCATCGGTGTAGACGTGTACCAGCGCGCCAGCCTGGTTGAGGAAGCTGGCGGTGAAGGAAATACCGAATTTCACCGGGGTCAGCGCCAGGCCCTTTTTCAGGATCGGGCTGTGGGCGTTGTAACGGCGAATGGTCTCCCGGCGTTCGGCGTACTGGCTGCTGGCTTCCAGTTCGGCGGTCATTTCTTCGAGCAGGTTGTGTTCGACGGTCTGGTAGTAATGGGTGACGTTACGCTCGGTCTTGCCGTAGTAGTTGATCTTGCGTACCGCCAGTGGATCGAGGCCGAGGTGGCGGGCGATGTGATCCATCACTTCCTCGATGGCAACCATCCCCTGCGGGCCGCCGAAGCCGCGGTAGGCGGTGTTCGAGGCGGTGTGGGTCTTGCAGCGATGGCCGTTGATCGTCGCGTCGCCCAGGTAATAGGCGTTGTCGGCGTGGAACATCGCCCGGTCGACGATGGAGGCCGAGAGGTCCGGCGAGTAACCGCAGTTGCCGGCCAGCTCCAGGTTGATCCCGTGCAGTCGGCCACGGCTGTCGAAGCCGACGTCGTACTCGATGTAGAACGGATGGCGCTTGCCGGTCATCAGCATGTCTTCGACCCGAGGCAGGCGCATCTTGGTCGGTTGTCCGGTCAGGTGCGCAATCACCGCGCACAGGCACGCCGGGCTGGCTGCCTGGGTTTCCTTGCCGCCGAAGCCGCCGCCCATGCGGCGCATGTCGACCACCACCTTGTTCATCGACACATCGAGCACTTCGGCCACCAGCTTCTGCACTTCGGTGGGGTTCTGCGTCGAGCAGTAGACGATCATCCCGCCGTCTTCGGTGGGCATCACCGAGGAAATCTGGGTTTCCAGGTAGAAGTGCTCCTGGCCGCCGATATGCAGGCTGCCCTGGATCCGCTGTTCGGCGCTGGCCAGCGCGGCGGCCGAGTCGCCACGCCGGTGGGTATGGCTGTCGAGGACGAAGTGCCGCTTGCGCAGGGCCTCGACCACATCCAGCACCGGCTCCAGGTCCTCGTACTCGACAAGGGCGGCCATGGCGGCCTGGCGTGCGGTTTCCATGTCCCGAGCGGCAACGGCGAGCACCGGCTGGCCGACGAACTCGACCTTGTCGATGGCCAGCAACGGGTCGCCGGGCAGCAGCGGGCCGATGTCCTTGAGGCCGGGGATATCCTCATGGGTGATGACAATACGTACACCGTCGAAGGCCAGGCAGGGCGTGGTGTCGATCCGCAGGATGCGCGCATGGGCGCGGTCGGACAGCCGCGCATAGACATGCAACTGGTTGGGGAACTCCAGGCGGTCGTCGATATACACCGCTTCGCCGGTCACGTGCTTGTCGGCGCTCTCGTGCCTGACGCTACGACCGACGCCGGTGGTCAGGTCCCGGGCAAACAGCTCGGCGAGTTCGGCCTGGTTTTTTTCCGCAACACGATGGTTAGACATAAGCGGTCACCCGAGTCTCGATATGCGGCGTTTGCAGTTCGATGAAGTATTTGCGCAGCAGGTTCTGGGCACTGAGCAGGCGGTATTCTTTGCTGGCGCGAAAGTCCGACAGCGGGGTGAAATCCTCGGCCAGTGCCGCGCAGGCGCGTTCGACGCTGGCCTGGCTCCAGGGCTGGCCGACCAGTGCGGTTTCGCAGGCCCGGGCCCGTTTTGGAATCGCCGCCATGCCCCCGAAGGCGATCCGCGCCTCGGCCACCACACCCTTGTCGATCCGCAGGTTGAACGCGGCACAGACCGCGGAAATATCGTCGTCCAGCCGCTTGGACACCTTGTAGGCGCGGAACTGCCAGTCGGCGCTGGCGCGGGGCAGGATGACCTTCTCGATGAATTCGCTGTCCTGGCGGGCGGTCACCCGGTAGTCGATGAAATAGTCTTCCAGCGCCAGGGTGCGGCTTTCGGCGCCCTTGCGCAGGACCAGTTGGGCGTTCAGGGCGATCAGCAGGGGCGGCGAGTCACCGATGGGCGAGGCGTTGCCGATATTGCCGCCGAGGGTGCCCTGGTTGCGGATCTGCAGCGAGGCGAAGCGTTGCAGCAACTCGCCGAAATCCGGGTATTCGGCTTGCAGTACGGCATGGCAATCGGACAGCGGCACGGCCGCGCCGATTTCCAGGCGGTCGTCGAAACGCTCGATACGCTTGAGTTCGGCCACCTGGCCAACATGGATCATCACCGGCAGCGGGCGGTGGAACTGGGTGACCTCCAGGGCCAGGTCGGTGCCGCCGGCCAGCAGCCGGGCCTGTGGATAGGATTCGTACAGCTCGGCCAGGTCGGCGACGGTCAGCGGCACCAGGCAACGCTTGTCGCCACTGTTCAGTTCGCCGGTGTCGCGGGGGGCGATGCCTTTCAGGCGGGCGATGGTCTGCGCTTCATGGGCGTCGAACTGGTCGACGGGCTTGTTGCAGCAGGCCTGTTCGGCAGCGGCGAGGATCGGCCGGTAGCCGGTGCAGCGGCACAGGTTGCCCGCCAGGGCCTCGTGGGCCTGGTGGCTGTCCGGAGCCTGGCTGTTCTTCTGCAGGGCGAACAACGACATGACGAAGCCCGGTGTGCAGAAGCCGCATTGCGAACCGTGACAGTCGACCATGGCCTTTTGCACGCTGTGCAACTGGCCCTGGTGCTTGAGGTCCTCGACGCTGAGCAGTTGCTTGCCGTGCAGTGTCGCGACGAAGGTCAGGCACGAATTGAGGCTGCGATAACGGATGCGCTCGGTGCCGGTTTCATCGCAGTGCAACTCGCCGACCACCACGGTGCAGGCGCCGCAGTCGCCGCTGGCGCAGCCCTCTTTGGTGCCGGGGCGACCCAGATGTTCACGCAGGTAATTGAGCACCGTCAGGTTCGGGTCCAGGGTGTGCTCGCTACGGAGTTCCTGATTGAGTAGAAACTGGATCACGGAAAGCCTCGCAGACTCATTATTGTTATTGACCGATGAGCAGAATCTAGTGGGGTCTGACTTTTCGGTCAATAAATTTCTGACTTAAAGGTCAGGTTTTTTGGGGCAGATGAACCCTGTTCTATTCGATTGGGTTTCGGGCGTAGGGAGAAGCTGGGTTCGTGGGCCGGGTTTGAGCGCCTATTCACGGTCAAACCCGGCTTCTACCGAGAGTCTAGATGCGTATTGCGTGCCAGGTCGGTATTCACGGCAGCCTGTCGGCCGCGATCAACAGGTAATGGAAGCTGCCTTCTTCATAGGCCTCGATAAAGGCGTCCTCCACGCCGGTGGCCAGCGAGGAGGTTCGCCGCAGTTTCCAGTACGGCAGGGTCTGGGCTGTCAGGTCCGCCACCTCGACCACCTGGAAGCCCTGTGCCTTCAATTCGCGCAGGTACTCGTTGTAGGAGTGTACGTTGCAACCATAGCGTGCATTGATGATGCTGACCGCCGCCGACGGCATGCCAAAGCGCTCGCTCCAGGCCCCGGTGATTGTCACATAGCGTCCACCCCGGCGAAGGATGCGCCGGTATTCGGTGAACAGGGGAGCCAGGTCGACATACATGGTCGACTCGTTGTTCCAGACCGCCTGGAACCGGGCATCCTCGAAGTACGTGTCGAGCATGTTGCGCAGGTGGAAATGCACCCGGTCCGCCACGCCGCGCTCGGTGGCGCACTGATTGGCGAAATCCACCTGCTTCTGCGAAATGGAAATGCCATCGACCTGGCAACTGAATCGCCGGTTGGCCATCAGGCTGCTGCCACCCCGGCCTGAGCCGGAGTCGAGCAGATGATCGCCAGGCCTGATGGTCCCGAGGTGATCGAGCAGGAAATCGGCCTGCGCGGTCTCCAGTCGATGCAGTTCGGCGGTCACGCGTTGCTGGTAGCCGTCGGTCGTGTCGGCGCCGATGGCCGTGGTGTCGACGTCACCGATGCCGTAGTGGTGGTGATAGAGCCCGTCGATATCGCCCAGCAGGAGATTGACGGGGTTCTGCTCGCGGTTCCAGTAATCGGCGATCGATTGCTGGTAGGGCGTCTGGATGGCGTGATCTCTGGTCATGTGCCGGTTCCTTGCGGTGTCACGGTTGGTGATAGCGCGGGCACCAGTCGTGCCACGCGAGTGAACCTCCCATCCACGCTCGGACTTCCTGCAGATAACGTTGCAGCTCTACCGACGGCTCGCTTTCGAGCCCTTGGCATGCGACCTCGAAATCGCGGGCGAGATTATTGTGCAGGGCCACCGCCATGGCGACGGCCTCGCTTTGCGAACAGTGGTGCTCGGCGGCCATTACCAGCACCAGGTTGCCCATGGGCATCCCGTCCGCCGCTTCCTTGCCGGCCGAATACAGGTCATTGACGATCACCGCCGCCAGGCCGGCCTGGAGCAGGGCCTGGCGTACCCGTGGCGAGTAGAAGATATTCGCCGGCAGCTCATAGCCGCCGGCGATGTCGATCAGCATCTGTGAGGTCTGGAAGCTGTCGAACTGCCGGGTGGCGAGGTATTCCCAGGTCGACGGGCAAACGCCCCGGCGTTTCCATTCGCCATAGACCGTCCAGCTCATGAACATGCCAAATGCGGTGTGGCAGACCCGTCCCACCTGGGCCGGCGAGGCCAGTCGGCGCAACTGCTCGGTGGCCGAGCGGAGGGCCATCAGTACCGGGTCGTCGGTCCACTGTTCTTCGAGCTGGCGCGTGTAATCGCCCGCCGGTGCCAGCTGGCTCATGGCTGCCATGGCCCGGGACAGTCTCTCGCAGAGGAATTCGGGCCGCGCCCCCAGGCTTTCGTCGTCGGCGTAGTAGTCGTCGGCCATCCACCAGGCCGCGTTCAACTGGGCGCACAGCAGCAGGCGGTCGAGGTCGCCAGCGCCGACATAACACGAGGCGACGAAGCGCCCAAGGCTCATCCGGCACACCGCATTCAAGGCTTCATTGCCAAAGCCCACCTGCCGCATCCACGCAACCAGGCGCTCGTCGATTGCGTCCGCCAGCACTTCGTCGTGCCGTTGGCGGGTGGGGCAGTAGAGCCGTGGTGCGGTACCGTCGCCCCATGACTGTTGCAGGTATGGCTGGGGAACCCATGGCATGAGCAGTTGCCTCCCTTGCAAAAGCCGATATCACGGACTTTCCAACGGGCACTCAAGAGGCGAAGGGCTTGACGACTACGACGGACCGGACGAATGGTGGTCCACAGGGCGGGAGGGGGATCGTTCATCGAGCGGCGGATGCAGGACCCTCCAGCACCAGACACTACCTGAGAAGCTTGCGAGCATCCTCTGGGCGCAACGTTCGATCGACCACATGGACCCATCGACACCGTGCGGCGGTGTGAGAGGGGAATTTCATAGCATGGCGAAAATGCGCCTGTCAACAAACCGTGCCGATCACCCGGAATCCGCCACATCCAGACACTTGGCCCTGCGCCATCACGTAGCAATTGCGTTACACTGCACGGCTTGCACTGAGCCAAGATTTTTGAAGGTAAACCATGACGTTCAAGGCGCCGGACAGCCTCGCCGAGCAAATCGCTCACCACCTCGCCGAACGCATCATTCGCGGTGAACTCAAACCCGGGGAGCGCATCCAGGAACAGAAGGTCACGCTGGCGCTCAATGTCAGCCGTGGCTCCGTGCGCGAAGCCTTGCTGATCCTCGAACGCCGCCATCTGATCGCCATCCTGCCGCGCCGTGGCGCCCACGTGACCGAGCTGACCGCCCACAAGGTGCAGAGCCTGTGCACCCTGATGAGCGAGCTGTACATCCTGCTCGGTAACGCCGTGGCCCAGCGCTGGCAGGTGCAGGCCGACCTTGCACCCTTCCTGCAACTGCAGCAGCGCCTGAGCGCCAGCTACGAGCGCCAGGACATCCGCACCTTCGTCGAAGACAGCTTCAACGTGATGCGTGCCGCGTATCCGTTTGCCGACAACCCGTACCTGCAGGAAACCGTCGAGAACCTCCAGCCGGCCATGAGCCGCGCCTACTACCTGGCACTGGAGCGGCGCAAGGCGGAAATGAGCGAGTACCTGGAACTGTTCTCCCGGCTGCTGGCGGCGGTGCTGGCCCGCGACCTGCCGCTGATCCGCTCGGTGCTGATCAGCTACGCCCAGCGCAGTTGTGACATCGTGCTGTCTGCCCTGGCGGTCGATTAAACGTGCGGCTCAAGTGCATCAAGTTGGCCGGGTTCAAGTCCTTCGTCGACCCGACCACGGTGAGCTTCCCCAGTAACATGGCAGCGGTGGTCGGCCCCAATGGTTGCGGCAAGTCGAACATCATCGACGCCGTGCGTTGGGTGATGGGCGAGAGTTCGGCGAAGAACCTGCGCGGCGAGTCGATGACCGACGTCATCTTCAACGGCTCCACCAGCCGCAAGCCGGTCAGCCAGGCGAGCATCGAACTGGTGTTCGACAACTCCGATGGCACCCTGGTCGGCGAGTACGCGGCCTATGCGGAAATTTCCATTCGTCGCAAGGTGACCCGCGACAGCCAGAACAGCTATTTCCTCAACGGCACCAAATGCCGGCGCAAGGACATCACCGACATCTTCCTCGGCACCGGCCTGGGGCCGCGCAGCTACTCGATCATCGAGCAGGGGATGATCTCCAAGCTGATCGAGGCCAAGCCGGAAGACCTGCGCAACTTCATCGAAGAAGCCGCGGGCATCTCCAAGTACAAGGAGCGCCGGCGCGAAACGGAAAACCGTATCCGCCGCACCCACGAGAACCTGGCCCGCCTGACCGACCTGCGCGAAGAGCTGGAACGCCAGCTCGAACGCCTGCACCGCCAGGCCCAGGCCGCCGAGAAATACCAGGAATACAAGGCCGAGGAGCGTCAGCTCAAGGCGCAACTGTCGGCCCTGCGCTGGCAGGCCCTGAACGATCAGGTCGGCCAGCGCGAGTCGGTCATCGGCAACCAGGAAATCAGCTTCGAAGCCCTGGTGGCCGAACAGCGCAACGCCGATGCCAGCATCGAGCGCCTGCGTGACGGCCATCATGAGCTGTCGGAGCGTTTCAACCAGGTGCAGGGGCGCTTCTACTCGGTGGGTGGCGATATCGCCCGGGTCGAGCAGAGCATCCAGCACGGCCAGCAGCGCCTGCGCCAGTTGCAGGACGACTTGCGTGAAGCCGAGCGGGCACGGTTGGAAACCGAGTCGCACCTGGGGCATGACCGCACCCTGCTGGCGACCCTCGGCGAAGAGCTGGCGATGCTCGAACCCGAGCAGGAGCTGACCAGCGCTGCCGCCGAAGAAGCCGCCGCCGCGCTGGAAGAGTCCGAGACCACCATGCACGGCTGGCAGGAGCAGTGGGACACGTTCAACCTGAGTTCCGCCGAACCCCGGCGCCAGGCGGAAGTCCAGCAGTCGCGCATCCAGCAACTGGAAGCGAGCATGGAGCGCCTGGCCGAGCGTCAGCGGCGCCTGGCCGACGAGCGTGCCTTGCTCGCTGCAGACCCGGAAGACGAAGCGATCCTCGAGCTCACCGAGCAATTGGCCGAGAGCGAGCAGACCCTGGAAGACCTGCAGGCCAGCGAAGAGGGCCAGGTCGAGCGCCTGGAACAACTGCGCCAGGATTTGCAAAAGGCCACCCAGGAACAACAACAGGCCCAGGGCGATCTGCAACGGCTGGTTGGCCGTCTTGCTTCCCTGGAGGCCTTGCAGCAGGCGGCGCTCGACCCCGGTACCGGCACCGCCGAATGGCTGCGTGAACAACAGCTGGCCGAACGTCCACGGCTGGCCCAGGGCCTGAAGGTCCAGCCCGGCTGGGAACTGGCGGTGGAAACCGTGCTCGGTGCCGACTTGCAGGCGGTACTGGTGGATAACTTCGCCGGCCTCGACCTGAACGGTTTCCAGCAAGGCGACCTGCGCCTGCTCACCCCCACGGCGCAAGGCACGCGGATTTCCGGCAGCCTGCTGGAAAAGGTCGAGGCGGATATCGACTTGTCACCCTGGCTGGGTCAGGTCAAACCGGTCGACAGCCTGGAACAGGCGCTGGCGTTGCGCGGGCAACTGGCGGTCGGCGAAAGCCTGATCAGCCGTGACGGTTACTGGGTCGGTCGGCATTTCCTGCGGGTACGCCGCGCCAGCGAAGCGGAAAGCGGCGTGCTGGCCCGTGGGCAGGAAATCGAGCAATTGCAGCTCGATCGCGAAGCGCTGGAAGAAACCCTGGCGACGCTCGAAACCCAACTGCAAACCCTGCGCGCCACCCAGCGCCAGCAGGAAACCGGCCGTGAACACCTGCGTCGGTTGCTGCAGGACGAGGCCCGCCAGCAGGGCGAACTGAAAGCCAAGCTGTCCGCCGCCAAGGCCAAGGTCGAACAACTGCAACTGCGCCGTACCCGGCTCGACGAAGAAGTCGAGGAGCTGGCCGTACAGCGCGCCCAGGAACACGAAGACGTCGGCGAGGCGCGCCTGCAACTGCAGGACGCGCTCGATGCGATGGCCGTCGATGCCGAGCAACGCGAGCTGCTGCTGGCCGAACGGGACAGCTTGCGTGAACGCCTCGATCGCGTGCGCCAGGAAGCCCGCCAGCACAAGGACCACGCCCACCAACTGGCGGTACGCCTGGGTTCGCTGAAGGCCCAGCACGATTCCACCCGCCAGGCCCTCGAACGGCTGGAGATGCAGTCCGAGCGTCTGACGGAAAAACGCGAGCAGTTGAGCCTGAACCTGGAGGAGGGTGAAGCCCCGCTCGAAGAGTTGCGCCTCAAGCTTGAGGAACTGCTCGACAAGCGCATGAGCGTCGACGTTGAACTCAAGACCGCGCAAATCGCCCTGGAAGATGCCGACCGCGAACTGCGCGATGCCGAGAAGCGCCGCAGCCAGGCCGAGCAGCAGGCCCAACTGATTCGGGGCCAGCTCGAACAGCAACGCATGGAATGGCAGGCCCTCACGGTGCGCCGCAAGGCCTTGCAGGACCAGTTGCTGGAAGACGGCTACGACCTGCACGGCGTGCTCGCCACCCTGGAGGCCGGGGCCAGCGAAAAGGACGCCGAGGAAGAACTCGAGCGCATTGCCGGACGCATCCAGCGCCTGGGCGCGATCAACCTCGCGGCCATCGACGAATACCGGCAACAATCGGAGCGTAAACATTACCTGGATGCGCAGAACGCCGACCTGGTCGAAGCCCTGGAAACCCTGGAAAACGTCATTCGCAAGATCGACAAGGAAACCCGCAATCGCTTCAAGGACACCTTCGACCAGGTCAACGGTGGCCTGCAAGCATTGTTTCCAAAAGTGTTTGGTGGCGGCAGTGCCTATCTCGATCTGACGGGCGATGACCTGCTCGATACCGGCGTGACCATCATGGCGCGGCCCCCGGGGAAAAAGAACAGCACCATCCATTTGCTCTCCGGTGGCGAAAAGGCCCTGACGGCCCTGGCCCTGGTGTTCTCCATCTTCAAGTTGAACCCGGCACCGTTCTGTATGCTCGACGAAGTTGACGCCCCGCTGGATGACGCTAACGTTGGACGTTATGCCCGGTTGGTCAAGGAAATGTCCGAGTCGGTGCAATTTATCTATATCACCCACAACAAGATCGCCATGGAAATGGCTGATCAACTGATGGGGGTGACGATGCACGAACCCGGCTGTTCGCGGCTGGTGGCGGTGGATGTCGAGGAGGCCATGGCGATGGTCGACGCCTGAAAAGGCGGCCAGCCAATGGCCCGAATTCAAGACGCAAGGTGCTTTCCGAAGGTCTTGCGGGAACTCGCACCGATCCTTGGGGACTTATTAATGCGTACCCTGTACGACAGACGGTGTAAAGTTACCTTTGGTCGTGTTAATTTAATGTCCAATTTTCTTGTGCGTGGGGAAAAACGCCTGTCAGAACATAGAGTTGGCGCCACGCTTTAAAGGGTTTTCCGCCCTTTTTTCATAGAACCATTATTAGAGGCACGGGATTACATGGAAATCGGTCTGCGCGAGTGGCTGATCGTCATCGGCATCATTGTCATCGCCGGTATTCTTTTTGATGGCTGGCGCCGCATGCGCGGCGGCAAGGGCAAGCTCAAGTTTCGTCTGGACCGCAGCCTCTCGAACCTGCCGGACGACGATGCCAATGCCGAGCTGCTGGGTCCGTCCCGCGTGCTGGACAACCATAAAGAGCCCGAGCTGGATGAGCATGACCTGCCATCGGTGAGCATGTCGGCGCGTGAGCCACGGGAAAAGCCGTCCAAGCGTGGCAAGCGCGCCAGCGAGCCGAGCCAGGGTGACCTGAATCTCGACCTGGATGAAGGTCCGAGCTTCAGCAGCCGTGATGACGACTTTGCCGACGACCACAAGCCGGCCGCGCGCCAGGACAAGGACCGTCAGGACAAAGAGCAGCCGGCTGCCGAGGAAGTGCTGGTGATCAGCGTGATCAGCCGCGACGTCAACGGCTTCAAGGGCCCGGCCCTACTGCAGAACATCCTCGAAAGCGGCCTGCGTTTCGGCGAGATGGACATCTTCCATCGCCACGAAAGCATGGCCGGCAATGGCGAAGTGCTGTTCTCCATGGCCAACGCGGTCAAGCCCGGCGTGTTCGATCTCGACGACATCGACCACTTCACCACCCCGGCCGTTAGCTTCTTCCTCGGCCTGCCAGGCCCGCGTTATCCCAAGCAGGCTTTCGACGTGATGGTGGCCGCCGCGCGCAAGCTGTCCCAGGAACTCAACGGTGAGCTCAAGGACGACCAGCGCAGCGTACTGACCGCCCAGACCATCGAGCACTACCGTCAGCGCATCGTCGAATTCGAACGTCGCGCCCTGACCCAGAAGCGCTGATTGGCGAATGTTGTGGATGGGCTTGAAGCCGCTTTCGCGGGCAAGCCCTGCTCCTGCAGACCTCAGTCGAACATCGCAGATCCTGTAGGCGCCGGGCTTGCCCGCGAAGAGGCCCTACGCTTCACCGCCGAAAACGCACTAACATATTGAGCAGCCCCGGCTGCTCTTTTGCTTTCCGAGAGACCCCATGACCGTCGCCCAGACCCGTATTCTAGAGCTGCGTGCTGAACTGGATCAGCACAACTACCGCTACCACGTGCTCGACGAACCGAGCATCCCGGACGCCGAATACGATCGCTTGTACCACGAGCTCAAGGCCCTGGAAGCCGAACACCCGGAACTGGTCACCGCCGACTCGCCGACCCAGCGCGTCGGCAGCGCAGCGTTGACCGCGTTCACCCAGGTCCGCCATGAAATCCCGATGCTGAGCCTGGGCAACGCCTTCGAAGAAATCGACATGCGCGAATTCGATCGCCGCGTCACCGAAGGCCTCGACCTGCCGGCCGGCGACCTGTTCGGGGGTGGCGCCGCCGTCGAATACAGCTGCGAACCGAAACTCGATGGCCTGGCGGTCAGCCTGCTGTACCAGGATGGCCTGCTGGTGCGCGGCGCTACCCGTGGCGACGGCACCACCGGCGAAGACATCAGCGTCAACGTGCGTACCGTGCGCAACATTCCGCTCAAGCTGCAGGGCAGCGGTTGGCCGGCGACCCTCGAAGTGCGCGGCGAAGTGTTCATGTCCAAGGCCGGCTTCGAACGCCTCAACGAGGCGCAACTGGAGGCGGGCGGCAAGACCTTCGCCAACCCGCGCAACGCCGCAGCGGGCAGCCTGCGCCAGCTCGACTCGAAGATCACCGCCAGCCGCCCGCTGGAATTCTGCTGCTACGGGCTGGGCCAGGTCTCGGCCGACATCGCCGACAGCCACATCGGCAACCTGCAGCAACTCAAGGCCTGGGGCATGCCCATCAGCCATGAACTGAAACTGGCCAAGGGCATCGACGAATGCCTGGACTACTACCGCGCTATCGGCGAGCGCCGCAACGCGCTGCCCTATGAAATCGACGGCGTGGTGTTCAAGGTCAACAGCCTGGCGTCCCAGCGCGAACTGGGCTTCCGTGCCCGCGAGCCGCGCTGGGCGATTGCCCACAAGTTCCCGGCGATGGAAGAACTCACCGAACTGCTCGACGTGGAGTTCCAGGTCGGCCGTACCGGCGCGGTCACTCCGGTGGCCCGCCTCAAGCCGGTCAAGGTCGCTGGCGTCACCGTCTCCAACGCCACCCTGCACAACATGGACGAAGTGGCGCGCCTGGGGCTGATGATCGGCGACAGCGTGATCATCCGCCGCGCCGGTGACGTGATTCCGCAAGTGGTCCAGGTGGTCACCGAGCGCCGCCCGGAAAACGCCCGCGCTGTGCAGATTCCCGAGAGCTGCCCGGTGTGCGGCTCCCACGTCGAACGCACCCAACTGATCAAGCGCAGCAAGGGCCGTGAAACCGTCAGCGAAGGCGCGGTGTACCGCTGCGTCGGCCGCCTGGCCTGCGGCGCGCAACTCAAGCAGGCGATCATCCACTTCGTCTCCCGCCGCGCGATGGACATCGAAGGCCTGGGTGACAAGACCATCGAACAACTGGTGGATGAAAACCTGATCGCCTCGCCGGCCGACCTCTACACCCTCAAGCGCGAAGACATCGTCGACCTCGAAGGCTTTGCCGAACTGTCGACCAGCAACCTGCTGCAAGCCATCGCCGACAGCAAACAGCCGAGCCTGGCGCGCTTCATCTACGCCCTGGGCATTCCCGATGTGGGCGAGGAGACCGCCAAGGTCCTGGCGCGTTCCCTGGGCTCGCTGGAGCGGGTGATGCAGGCGTTGCCGGCCGTGCTGACCTACCTGCCGGACATCGGCCTGGAAGTGGCCCACGAGATCCACAGCTTCTTCGAAGACGAACACAACCGCACGGTTATCGGCCAACTGCTCGAACGCGGCCTGGTGCTGCAGGACCAGGGCGAACTGGGCGCCGAATTCGCTGCCAGCACCACCCTGGGTGGATTGATCGCCAAGCTCGACATCAGCTCGGTGGGCCCGACGGCGGCGGAAAAACTGGCGGCCAAGTTCGGCTCGGTCGAAGGCATCATCAACGCCGACTGGCTGGACCTGCGCCAGGCGCTGAACGAAAAGCCGGCGAAGGCGGTACGGGAGTTCTTCGATGTACCGGCCAATGCCGAACGGGCGCTGGCGATCGAAGCGCAACTGCGTGATTTCGGCATGCATTGGCAGAGCGAGAAAAAGACCGTGGAAGGCCTGCCGCTGACCGGCCAGACCTGGGTGCTGACCGGCTCGCTGGAACTGATGAGCCGCGATGTGGCCAAGGACAAACTGGAAAGCCTGGGCGCCAAGGTGGCGGGTTCCGTTTCGGCCAAGACCCATTGCGTGGTCGCAGGCCCGGGCGCTGGCTCAAAACTGGCGAAGGCCAACGAACTGGGCCTCAAGGTGCTGGATGAAGAGGCGTTCGTCGCTTTCCTGAAAACCCACGGTATCGAAGCCTGACACGGATAGCTGCTGGGGCCGCAAGTCGGCCCCAGCAGCTACTGCGGCGTACGCAGTCTGTACGCTTGACGCCGACCTGTGGGAGCCGGCTTCATCCGCGAAGACGGCCTCACAAGCGCTACGTGAACCACCTGGCACCCATCTGCCGAATTGCTTTTTCACCCTGTGTCAGTCAGAAAACCCCCAAACTTCGACTGATATTTCTGTTCCTTGGCATTGCCGATGCTTCAGGTTCATTTGACAGGAGAGGGCCGCCGCAAAGCCTTCTGCCATCTCCCCAATTATCGAAAGATCTCTTTAATTTGAGTGAAGTTTCCTAGAAAATCCCAACCCGTTGCGCCTGTTCCAGCTGGGGACTAGTCTGCGTCTTGTCACCGCAAAATCGGTGATACGGACGTGCAAGTCCGCAAAGCGATAGAAGGCGCATCAATGTCATGCACTTTCAGCACCTTCGTGTCTGGAATCCTGTGTTATGGCGGCTGTACGCGGGAGATCTTCGGGATCTGCCGGGTTATTTGTGCGCCTCTTCGCCCCCGGTCTTGCACACCTGCGTACAGCTGCCACCCTCTTTGCGTGCAAGCTAACGGTGACAGTCTTTCCCTAAACAGCGTGAAAGAGGCTCACAATCATGTTCAAGATCACTCCCAATCCCCCAACCGAAGACCTGTCATCCCCAGCCGGCCAACGAGCCGTCGACAGAGCGTTCTCCCACTACGAACTTTCTTCCCTGACCAAACGACGTTCACGACGCGAAACGCCCACGGCTGAAGACACCCTGGCCCAGATCCACGAAATCCTCCAATCCGCCTCCGCGACTGCCTACGAATGCGCGGACCACCTGCAAGGCACCACCCGCAAACTGGCGTTGGCCGTCGTCCACCTGGTCGACCTGGCCCAGGTCCAGGTCGATGAGCTTCTGGATGCCAAACAAGTAACCACCTGACCCCGACGGTAGGCCTCATGGCTGCGAGCAGCGCTTGGGGCCTATTCGTAAGCCGGATCGCCGCATCGCCTGCTCCTGCCGAGCTTGCGTCATACGCCTATCCCCCCACTGTGGGAGCCGGCTTGCTGGCGATCCGCCAAAGGCGGCCATCCACCCCCTTTTGCGGCGCCAGCGAGGCCGCCATCGCCAGCAAGCCGGCTCCCACAGGCCCAGCAGCGCTCCATGCATCTACGTTCTTCCTGCCCCGCAAGGTCCGACAGCACATCCCCGCGCCGACAAGTGCTTGACCCTCATCGAATTTTTACGCCACCTAGCGGTTGTAACTTCCCGTTATCTAGGTACAATGGCGCGGCTCGCTGCCAGGCGAGTGTTGTTATGGTGACCCCATCGGTCCCCCCGCAACGATTACCCGTTAACCTGGTCAGGCCCGGAAGGGAGCAGCCACAGCGGGAACATTGTGTGCCGGGGTGTGGCTGGTGGGGTTGCCTCCATTTCTAAGTCCTTGATTTTAAAGGATTTATCAGTAAAAAGTTTCGAAGTATGACAGCGTTTAGGTACACCTAAGTGGTGCACTGAGCTGGCAATCTTACTTTGTTAATTTTGTTCACACCAATGTAGCCACTCAGTGGGCGGTTTCGCCTGTGAGGCGCCACTACCAATAGCTGCTATGAGGCTCTGCGAGCTTCGCTGACTCATTTTTGCGTGCTCTAGCTGGGTGGTTAGCCGGTTGTATTGGCTGCCTCGTGAGGACGCATGATAGCATTGCGATATCAAAGAAAACGCCTTTCAAACATTGTAAAAGGACTTACGCAAATGGCTCTGTCACCCACTCAAAAAACTCCTGCCCAACGTAAGGAACTGCTTGCTGCGATTGACTCGCTAGCTAAAAGGGGCGGTATAAGTCGTGATAGAGCCCTGGCTGCATGGTACGCGTCCACTCTTTTGGGTATTGACGAAGACGAGGCAATTGATGCCGCCTCGGTAGACGGCCCGGAAGATGCTGGTTGTGATTTTATTTACATCGACGATGACCAGCAGACTATTTATGTGCTTCAAGGATATGTTTCCGAGAGAGCAGATAAAAGTGCTGGTTTGAAGAAATGGAATGCGCTAATTGGTGCTGTCGCTAGCGTTAAAGACCCTATTATGTTTCAGTATGCGGGTCGAAATGACATATATGATAGATTGACTGAAGGAGATATAGACGGTTATAGTATGGTCTTTGGCTTGGTAACGCTCGCAGCTAAATCTGACCTTATATCAAGAAATAGAGAGGCAACTGTTCGTTCCAGAAGTTATGGGGATGTCTCATTCTTCTATGAATATCAAGATACTTTATATGATAAATATTTAGTAGTAAAAGCTGCTGATCGTAATGTTCCGCAAGATAGCTTGCAGTTTAATGGTGGTATCGCTGAGCTGCGCGGGGAGTTTGGGTATTCAATAGTTGGTTCTGTATATGCTGGAGAGCTATTTCGCCTATATGGCCAGTATGATAATCAACTATTTGAGGGTAATGTCCGGCTTTTTATCGGTCAGCGAAAGGGCGGTATTAACGAGAAGATAGTCGAGACCGCAGAAAATAGGCATGGTGATTTTTGGGCTTTGAATAATGGCATCACAATAGTTGCCGATTCATTTGAGGAGATCGCTGAGAATAAATACACAATCAGAAGCTTCTCAATTGTCAATGGTTGTCAAACCACAGTTAGCCTATCTAAAGCTATTGAAAATAGCCCCAGTGCGGGGCAATCGCAGGTGTTAGTGCGGGTGGTGGCGGCTAAGAAAGCATTGCTTACAGATATTGTTAGGTACAACAACACGCAAAACCCGGTTAAGCTTGCTGCTGTTCGATTACTTGATCCTATTCAAGAAAGTTTGCGCACCACATTTTCCACTATCGACTATACGTATGCGCCCAAGCAAGAGGGTGCAAGGGTAATGAAAAATTCGAAGAGGATAGAGCTGGATAAAGCCGCTCAGTATTTGGCTGCTATGTCCGATGATACCATTCTCGAAGCTGTTACGAGAAAGATGGAGCTGTTTGATCGTTTTTATAAAATGGTATTTCCGCGAGGGTTAACAGCAGAAAAAGTTTTTCTTGCGTGGTTGATAGCTCACGAAGTTGAAGTGGAGCGAGCTGTATTGCTTAATGCAGCCGGTGTGCCTGACGATAAAGTGATGAAGGTTATTTTAGGTATACATGGTACTCCGTGGGGGATTTTTGTTACTAATTTCCTAATTGACCGTCTTGGTACTGACGTTTCGAAACTGACCTTAAGCAAGATGGTAGGTGATGATTTCAAAAATGCAGTAGGCAAGTATTCTAGAAAGGCGATGGAGTTGTACTCCGAAATTGCGGTTAGTATTGTAAGTTCGGATGATGAAGCTGCGAGTGTTCGAAACGAAATTCGTGTAAAGCCTTTTCTAGATAAGTTGAAGAGAACACTTGCTCTGAAGCTAAATAACTCCGCTCGTTGGAAATTACCAAAGCTTCATAATATTTCTAGTTAATGTGGAGTTGCCCTCGTGTCAGTTGGAGAACTGAAATGCGAGGGCATTCTATTTGGCGAAAATTGAAGCCATAACGACTGCCGTGATGGATACTGCCAACTCATTACAGTGTCGGTCAGCAGAAACGGGGACGGATTTATTTTCTGATTTATTTTCTACTTTTTCTGGGAAATAAATCCGTCCCCGTTTGGTCCAGCTTCCGCCACACCTTGGCCGACTACCTGAAAAAAAAGGGCGTTACTGAGTCACTGGTCGGTGGGCTGCTGGGGCATCAGACAGGGGGCATCACGTTTGGACGGTATAGTAAGAGCTTCAGGCCGGATGTATTGACGCCCGTAGTGGGGCTGATAAGTCTAGAATACTTTGTGTAGCAGGAGCAGTATTGCCATCTTCTTTAGAGGGATTCAGTACATGGCCGTCAGTGTTTTCATCGACAACAACGCTTGGGATTACCTGTTTGCTCGAAAAGTAGACTTAGCGGTCGACATTTCTGCGAATGACTTTGTCTTTGCCATTACTCGCGAAGCTGAGTTCGAGATACGAACATTGCCCGAGGATTTGAAGAGCTATGTCTTGAAATGGGTCACCTGCGGGGTAGTGACTACCGACACATACTTTGGTTTTGCTGAAGCAAATTCAGATGGTGAGTCTCGGGTCGGAGGTTTTGATTGCGGAAGGTTCATTGGTTTGGCAGAAAGCAAGATTTTAAGTTCAGAGAGTGGTGTCGTTAAAGACACACTACGACCTACGGGGCTGTACAAAAATGAAGCTGACGTATCGCTTGCAGCGAGGTCGGCCCATTCAGCGATCCTGACTTCGGATACGAAGAAGGTGCTGGGTAGGGTGGTCAGTAAATATGGTGGTGTTGTTGTGAATCTTGCGCATTGGCCGGCCGATATGCCATTTGATTCATATTTGAAGTCCCAATGTACGTCGTTGATAGGGGGCTAGACCTTATTTCCTAACTTATTTGGTCCTGGCTCATCGGTGGAGCTGTCTTCGGGGAATATCTCTCCGGCAAAGAATAGGTCTTCGATTCCTTTGTCCGCCGCTTGGAACTCGTCAAAGTTAAAATCAGCGCCGCCGGTTTGCAGCTTACAGAACCCAACGCGTCGCAGCTCGGGTTGGTACGTGACCAGCCTCGGCAGCGGCTTGCCATTGCGGATGATGACGAATTCCTCGCCGTTGTGCGCCTGCTCGACGTACTGTTCGAAATTGCTCTCCAGCTCCGTGCTGTCAATGAAGCGAGAAACGGAGACGTGGGAAATAAATCCGTCCCCGTTTGGTCCCAGCAATCGTCTGGCTTCCTTGCGGTGCTCGATGAACAACTAACCCACCAGCGCTGCGAGGGCGTCGCGGTCAAGTCCCGAGACGACAAGCGTGCGGTAGCCGTGCTGTTGACCAGAATCATCGGTGGCATGCCCATCGACCAGATAACCCGCAAGGACGCCCACCTATTTCGAGAGACGGCGCTGAAGCTTCCCCCGTGCCTGCATCAGGTGCCGGACCAACCACTGGAGCAGTCCATCGCGGAGGCGACCAGTACCATCAGCGCCACGACGTTCAACAACTACGTGAAGAACCTGATTGCGCATATTGCTGCCGGATACCTATCTCCAATTAGTCGCCGTTTTAATTTTTACCACCGAGGCCTTAAACGTAAGCGCTCCATAAACCCCACTTGGCTAAAGATAGGTAAAGCGCTTAGCTGTGAAGTCGAGGTTCGCAGTTCCACGGCAGCAAGGCTTCGTAATCCTCAACCGAAGTCGCCGTTGGCAGGCGTTCCAGTGCGTGGCGCAGCCACGCATAAGGCTCTTGGCCGTTGGCTTTGGCAGTCTCGACCAAGCTGTAAAGTTGAGCACTGGCCGTCGCGCCCTTGGGCGTGTCGCTAAACAGCCAGTTCTTTCTTCCGATCACGAAGGGGCGGATCGCGCGTTCTGCCGCGTTGTTGTCCATCGGCAAATACCCTTCCTCGACGTATCGCTCCAGCTTGCTCCAGTTACTTGCGAGGTAACTGATGGCTTTGCCCAAGGCATTCTGAGCGGTGACCTGGGGCTGCGTCTTTTCGATCCAGCTTTTCAACTGAGCCAGTATCGGCAGGCTATGTTCGTGACGGCCGATTTTACGATCAGCGTCGCTACTGGCCTTCAAGTCGCGTTCGATCCCATACAGCTTGTTGATCAGATTCAGCGCGATATCCGCACGTCCCGTTTTACCTTTGGGCTGCACTTTCTGTGCTTCAACAAACTTGCGTCGCGCATGCGCCCAGCAGCCTAGACGCTCAACTCCGTCCTGCGCGCCCAAGGCATTGTAACCGGCGTAGTCATCGGTCATCACGTAACCGCGATAACCTTCGAGCAGGCGCGTTGGCACCTCCTGCGCACGGCTGGTGGAGTAGTCAAAAAGGATGACCGGCCTATCCGGTGGGCCGCCGGTTTGCACCCACATCCAGGATTGGCTGCTCGGTTCTCGATCTGGTTCTTTCAGCACTTGCACGCGCGTTTCGTCGCAGTGGATGACGCGGCTTTCCAGTAGCCGGTCGCGCATCAAATTCAGCAGCGGCTGAAAGTGTTCGCCGCACTGGATCACCCAGCGAGCCAAAGTCTGGCGCGGGATATCAATACCGTAGCGACCCAACACTTTTTCAAATCGATGAAGCGGTAAACCGTCAACGTATTTGGTAGTCAGCAACATCGCCAAAACGCTGGGGCTGGCCATGCTTTTTTCAATCAGTTGAGCAGGCTTGTCCGCAGTGACTGGGGCGGCTTCGCATTCACGGCAACCGTAGATCTTGCGCACATGCTTGATCACGCGGATCTGCATTGGCACGATCTCAAGCTGCTCGCTGATTTCCTCACCAATGCTGTGTTTACGGCAACCGCAGGCGCAGGTCAGTTCGTGCTCGGGCAGTTCGTGGATGACTTCGATGCGCGGCAGATCGGCAGGCAGCGGCTTGCGCTTGCCACGGCGCTTGGCGGGGGCGACAACCTCTTCTTCAGCGTTTTCGTCGATAGCTTCGACGACGCTTTCGGCTTCGTTGAAGAGCGCCAACTGCGGTGTGGCCGGATCGGCTGTTTGCTCGGACTTGCGTCCGAACAAGCGCTGGCGCAGCAATGCGTTCTCTTCTTCTAGAAAACCGACCCGCGACTGCATCTTCGCAAGCATTTGCTTGAGCAGTTGGAGATCGTCGGGAAGGTTGTCGGGCATGGATTTCATGCCCTGGATTATACCGAATCAGGCCACGAATCGCGGCGTCAAAACCTGATGGGGACGGTTACGCCAGAGGTCAAAACCGTCGAGCAGCCAGTTCAGTTCCTGGACGGTGAGGACAATCGCCTCGTCGGTGGCATCGGGCGATGTTTTGAATCGCTCTGATTCCAGGCGTTTGAGCCAAAGGCAGAAGCCGTTGCGCTCCCAGTACAAGATTTTCACTCGGTTGCGCGGCTTGTTGAGGAAAACGAAAAGTACCGGGTCGAATACGGCAACCTTGATATCCAGTTCGACCAGCGCAGCCAGTCCGTCGATGGATTTTCGAAAGTCTACAGGTTTGGGGTAGAGGTACACTTTTTCGACTTTGGCGTCGGGTCGCATCATGGCGCACGGGCTCCTGAGAGTATCGGGAGCCCAGCATCCCGCGTTAGCTTAGTGCTTTGAATGTGGGGTTTATGGAGCGCTTACCCTTAAACCGGGGTTCATAGCGAGTGGATTACGTGAAGGAGGCGGGGGAAGGGGGGAGAGGCTGGGAACCCAATACTATTAACTTCAGACAAATTTTTGCTCATTTTTAGCGGCGTTGATTTCTGTAGTAGACATGTTGATGGCGAATGGCTAGCTTGATGTTTGTCGAATTTTCAAAATTTGCGGTAGGAGCTAAAAATGGAATTTGTTGGTGCTCGTTGGTGGAAATTTGATTTCCACACTCATACCCCTGCCTCGATGGATTATGCGAAAAGCCAACCTCACTTAAAAGAAAATATGACGCCAAGAGATTGGCTCTTGCCTTACATTGAAAACGGTATCGAGTGCGTTGCGATTACGGATCACAACTCAGGTGATTGGGTTGATAGGTTGAAAGAGGCGGCTGAAGAGCTGCGAGCAGAAGGTTTCTCAATATTTATATTTCCTGGGGTAGAAATCACAGCTAACTCTAATATTCACATACTTGCGATATTTGATCCTTCAAAAGATACTCAATTCGTTAATGGGGTAGTGGGTGCGACGCACTATCGAGGAACCAGAGGGGATAGTGATGCTGTAGCTGAGGATAGTGCTGAAGCAATCGTAGAGGAAATTATAAAGTCAGGTGGTGTAGCTATACCCGCTCACATTGATATGGCAGCAGGTATGTGTCAGATAAATTCTTCTCACACGATTAGTCAGCTATGTAGCAAGTCGTCAGCTGTCGAGATAATTTTCCCTAATGGTAAGCCGCCGGAAACTCATAGGGCAGCGCTTGGTCCTTACAAAAGTCTGAATTTCAATTTGCCTGAAGTTATAGGTTCTGATTCCCATGCGCCGGATACAGTGGGCCGCGCTTTCACCTGGGTGAAAATGTCCTCCCCGACAATTGATGGCCTCCGGTTAGCCTTGATTGATGGTGAATCCTCAATTAAGCGCTCCGATAATTGCACCGGAGATCCAAATGCTACTTCAGAATCCTTGATTCTGAGTCTATGTGTGACAGATGCTAAATACTGTGGGCGTGGCAAGAAGTTCTTCGTGGAATTTAATCCATGGCTGAACTCAGTTATAGGTGGCAGGGGTAGCGGCAAATCTTCATTGCTTGAGTTTCTACGACTGGCGACTGGTAGAGGGAATGATTTGATTTCGTTGCCGAAAGGAAATGAAATAAAAAACAATTTTGAAAGATTTGTAAAAAAGTCACTCAGCCGGGATGACGATGGAGTGATGCAGGATAGTACTCTGCTTGAAGTCGAAGTGATGAAGCAAGGTGCGCGATATAAGCTGAGTTGGCGCTACGGATCTGAAATTGTTGAAATTGATAAGCTGGTTGACGGTGAGTGGATCGCTGAAGAGGGTGATGCATCTAGCCGCTTTCCAATTAAGGTGTTTAGCCAGAAGCAAATATTTGATTTTGCGAAAAATCCCAATGCGCTACTTCGTCTGATTGACTCGTCCGAACAAGTTAATCATTTGGCCTGGAAGATGGAGTACGAAGAGGAAACAAATAAATTCCTTCGCTTGAATGTACAAAAAAGAGAGTTTCAAGCAAAAATCACAAATAGAGCGGCTCTTGTTGGGCAACTTTCTGATGTAAATCAAAAGATTGATGTTATTGAGAAGTCAGGGCATACACAGATACTTTCTAATTTCCAAAAATTTACTGTTCAGCAGTCTGTGCTTAAAGAGCACTTTAATAACCTTGAAGGCGGGTGGGCAGGCGCGCTTCAGATAGTTGAAGACTTGCAGTTTGATGATTTTAATTTGCAAGGGTTTTCGGAGGAGGAGGAAGACGAGTTGGAGGTTTTGAAAGAGTTTCACGCCCTTTCGTCCGACCTGGAGTTATCCAAGCAAAATGCGCTTGCTTGCGTTAGAGACGCAGAAAGTAAGATCGGTGCGCTCAAAGATTGGCTGGTTGGTAGTGCGTACCAAGCTAAGCAAAATGATGTTAAGAGTAAGTATGGAGAGTTGGTACAGAGTCTTACTGAAAAAGGGGTGTCTAATCCCGGGATTTACCACGAATTGATAAAGCAGCGGGATGCTCTAAAAGCAAGTATAGATGCGCTTGATTTGCTCAAAAGTAAAGTTGATGAGCTTCACGCTGAAAGCCTCTCTGCTTATGCGCGTATGATTGAACTAAGAAAAGAACTCACTCGGCGTCGTAATGGTTTTATCAAGGAGCATATAGAGGGGAATAACTCTATAGAGTTGAAGGTTGAGCCCTTGGCGGATGATGTGGATCTAGACTATGAGTTTAGGAGTCTAATATCACGGCACGATGGCGCATTTGCGGGTGATATTTTCGATTCTGAGCGAGAGACTGGTATTCTAAATGCACTTAACAAAAGTGTCTTAGCTATCGCTCGCACAGATGATGATTCTGCTTTGAACTTGAGAATGGACGCTGTTCATAAATTTAAGGTTGATTTTGTAAGATTTAAGGAGGGTGCGGTACTGGGTGTTCAGCTTGGTAGGCGATTTATTGATTTTGTCGGACTGTTACGTCCTGAGGTTATGAATCAGATTGTAGCTTGGTTTCCAGGTGATAAGTTGGTTGTGAAATATAACGACGGTAAGAGGATGAAGGATATATCTCAAGGCTCCGCTGGTCAAAAGGCAGCGACAGTTCTTTCTTTTCTGCTTTCTTATGGGGATGAACCGTTAGTTCTAGATCAGCCAGAGGACGACTTGGATAACGGTCTCATTACATCCTTGATTGTGAGTAAACTTCAGAAAAATAAAGCAGAGAGACAGGTCATCGTCGTTACTCATAACCCAAATATTGTAGTAAACGCCGACTCGGAATACGTCATCGCGTTGCAGGATCGTGGGCAGATTGAGCTGACAGCGAGTGGAAGCCTTCAGGATCTCGACGTGCGCAGGCAAGTGTGTGAAATCATGGAGGGAGGGGAAGCTGCTTTGCTGCAACGGTATCGTCGCATGGTGAATATCTAGTGTATGAGTGTGACAAATGGTCATCTGGCTAAGGTGCAATGGATTATGGCAAACCAAATGGGACAGCCCTTTCAACCGGACTAGTTGGTTGTGGCTTACATTGAGGTCAAGGGGCGAAATTATCGAGAAGGCTTTCGGGTGGTACTAAAGTGAGGAACTTAGATGGTACAAAGGTCTTGCTAGACTGCCCCGCACTCGTCTTACAATACAGCCAAATTCACATCCGCCAGCGTGACGTGAAGAACCGAATTTGAGAGTGCTTTTGATTTGAATGGCCCCGCTTGCTGAGAGGAGAAACTGGGACGAATTTATTTTCTACTTTTGCTGGGAAATAAATCCATCCCCGTTTGGTCGAAGCTCGAATGATCGGTGTGTTCATGCTTGTAGCGATGAAAAGCCTAACGACCAGCGAGCTTCTGCGGGAATACATGCGGAAATTTAACTAACTGTCAGGGAATGATATGAGCAAAGATTTAGATTCAATACTGGACACAATTTTGGCGCTTGACGTTGAGACTGAGGTGAGTGCCCTGACCGCTTCATACAAGGCTATCGAAGCCTTTTGCCTAGAAGGTAAGGTTCCGTTCACGATGGGATCGCTGCGCAATTCTAAGAATCATCTGAGAGTTGATATGGACATAACCGGCGACCTGCACGAATGGATCAAAACTAACGTTCCATCCTTCGTGGTTGTCGAGCTGGTCACAGGAACCACCAACGCGACGGAGGGAATGATCCTAGATTTTATGATTGGATATTCCGTAAGCGCTCCATAAACCCCACATTCAAAGCACTAAGCTAACGCGGGATGCTGGGCTCCCGATACTCTCAGGAGCCCGTGCGCCATGATGCGACCCGACGCCAAAGTCGAAAAAGTGTACCTCTACCCCAAACCTGTAGACTTTCGAAAATCCATCGACGGACTGGCTGCGCTGGTCGAACTGGATATCAAGGTTGCCGTATTCGACCCGGTACTTTTCGTTTTCCTCAACAAGCCGCGCAACCGAGTGAAAATCTTGTACTGGGAGCGCAACGGCTTCTGCCTTTGGCTCAAACGCCTGGAATCAGAGCGATTCAAAACATCGCCCGATGCCACCGACGAGGCGATTGTCCTCACCGTCCAGGAACTGAACTGGCTGCTCGACGGTTTTGACCTCTGGCGTAACCGTCCCCATCAGGTTTTGACGCCGCGATTCGTGGCCTGATTCGGTATAATCCAGGGCATGAAATCCATGCCCGACAACCTTCCCGACGATCTCCAACTGCTCAAGCAAATGCTTGCGAAGATGCAGTCGCGGGTCGGTTTTCTAGAAGAAGAGAACGCATTGCTGCGCCAGCGCTTGTTCGGACGCAAGTCCGAGCAAACAGCCGATCCGGCCACACCGCAGTTGGCGCTCTTCAACGAAGCCGAAAGCGTCGTCGAAGCTATCGACGAAAACGCTGAAGAAGAGGTTGTCGCCCCCGCCAAGCGCCGTGGCAAGCGCAAGCCGCTGCCTGCCGATCTGCCGCGCATCGAAGTCATCCACGAACTGCCCGAGCACGAACTGACCTGCGCCTGCGGTTGCCGTAAACACAGCATTGGTGAGGAAATCAGCGAGCAGCTTGAGATCGTGCCAATGCAGATCCGCGTGATCAAGCATGTGCGCAAGATCTACGGTTGCCGTGAATGCGAAGCCGCCCCAGTCACTGCGGACAAGCCTGCTCAACTGATTGAAAAAAGCATGGCCAGCCCCAGCGTTTTGGCGATGTTGCTGACTACCAAATACGTTGACGGTTTACCGCTTCATCGATTTGAAAAAGTGTTGGGTCGCTACGGTATTGATATCCCGCGCCAGACTTTGGCTCGCTGGGTGATCCAGTGCGGCGAACACTTTCAGCCGCTGCTGAATTTGATGCGCGACCGGCTACTGGAAAGCCGCGTCATCCACTGCGACGAAACGCGCGTGCAAGTGCTGAAAGAACCAGATCGAGAACCGAGCAGCCAATCCTGGATGTGGGTGCAAACCGGCGGCCCACCGGATAGGCCGGTCATCCTTTTTGACTACTCCACCAGCCGTGCGCAGGAGGTGCCAACGCGCCTGCTCGAAGGTTATCGCGGTTACGTGATGACCGATGACTACGCCGGTTACAATGCCTTGGGCGCGCAGGACGGAGTTGAGCGTCTAGGCTGCTGGGCGCATGCGCGACGCAAGTTTGTTGAAGCACAGAAAGTGCAGCCCAAAGGTAAAACGGGACGTGCGGATATCGCGCTGAATCTGATCAACAAGCTGTATGGGATCGAACGCGACTTGAAGGCCAGTAGCGACGCTGATCGTAAAATCGGCCGTCACGAACATAGCCTGCCGATACTGGCTCAGTTGAAAAGCTGGATCGAAAAGACGCAGCCCCAGGTCACCGCTCAGAATGCCTTGGGCAAAGCCATCAGTTACCTCGCAAGTAACTGGAGCAAGCTGGAGCGATACGTCGAGGAAGGGTATTTGCCGATGGACAACAACGCGGCAGAACGCGCGATCCGCCCCTTCGTGATCGGAAGAAAGAACTGGCTGTTTAGCGACACGCCCAAGGGCGCGACGGCCAGTGCTCAACTTTACAGCTTGGTCGAGACTGCCAAAGCCAACGGCCAAGAGCCTTATGCGTGGCTGCGCCACGCACTGGAACGCCTGCCAACGGCGACTTCGGTTGAGGATTACGAAGCCTTGCTGCCGTGGAACTGCGAACCTCGACTTCACAGCTAAGCGCTTTACCTATCTTTAGCCAAGTGGGGTTTATGGAGCGCTTACGATATTCCGAGAGCCAGAACCGTCTGGAAGAGGTCAAAAAGCTCCAATCAGAAGCGGCAGGGAAGAATATCGAGTTCATCACGTACGCGATCTTCAACAATCCGCCATTGATTGTCGAGCATGTCACGCAATCGAAGCTCAGGATGCTCTGTTCGATTTATGAACCCGAGGACGAAGATCTAGATGAGGATCACGGTTTCACTGATGTATACAAAACCCGAGAAGAATTAGCTGGCTATTCTCGCAAGCTAGCAGAGGATGATGATTTTTATCTCGCCAAGAATCTTAGTGATCGAGCGAGCCTCGCTATTAAGAAATTTGGTGACGAGTTTACCGGATCAGACTTGGGTAGCATTGCGCGGGAATCAGCTTCAATCTACAAAATGGAAATCCTACCCTCCAAAATCATGGATATGGTGGTTCAAGGCAAGGATCACAAGGAAATAGCCGTCCTACTGGGCGAGAGCCAAAACAAAGTGAAGCAGATTATTGCCGTCTCCAGCTCCAGGCAATGACCAGCATGCTACTCAGGAGAAACGGGGACGGATTTATTTTCTACTTTTGCTGGGAAATAAATCCGTTCCCGTTTGGTCGACAATAAAGCCACCGATCATGGCTGCTTCCGCGTTCTGGATTTCAAGGTGATGCTGTCCCTGCTGTCCCTGCGGTTTCGGCGTGATCCGGTCTACGACTGCTACGCACCCGAGCATGGGCAAGCCCACTCGCCACAGGGTGGGGCAGCGTCATCGGGGTGTTTTAACGAGCACTCGCCCAGCGCTTGTAATCCGCCGGCGTCATCCCTGTCAGTTGGATAAACGCCCGTCGGAACGAGGTTTCTTCACTGTACCCACACTTGAGCGCCACCTGCTTGACGCTGGCGCCCGGGGTCTCCAGCAGCACGCACGCCGTTTCGATCCGCACGCGGGTGATAAAGGTCTTGGGCGACTCGTTGCTCAGTTCCTTGAGGCGTCGGTGCAAGGTTCTTTCGCTCAGGTTCAACGCGCCGGCCAAGCCTTCGGCAGTCACGCCCGGGTTGATGTGGCGGATGATCTGTTCGGCCTGCAGCAACAAGGGATCGGCCGCGTTGATAAACCCCCGGGGCGCATAGATTGCCTGCGGCAGCGGCAGGCTGTCGGCCACCGAGACATCGGCCGCCAACTTGGCAACCGCAGGGCCGGCCTGGCGGCGGATGACATGCAGGGCCAGGTCGACCCACGACAACGGGCCGCCGGTGGTGATGACGCCATCCTGTTCTTCAACCGCCGTGCCCCAGACGGTCTGTGCCCTGGGAAAACGCTGTTTGAAGGCATGGTGCAGCCACCAGGTGGTGGTGCAGCGTCGGCCATCGAGCAGTCCGGCTTCGCCCAGCACGAAGGTGCCGGCACAGGCGGCACCCACCAATACGCCGTGCTTGTGCTGCTCCTGGAGCCAGAGCGCCGCCTGGCGTATCGAATCCGAGAGTGGCGGCAATTTATCCGCGCCCAGCGCCATGCCGGTCACCAGGGCGACCTCGCACTCGGCCAGTTCATGAAAAGAACCATCCACCGGAATCAAGCGGCCCTGAGGGTCGCGCAGCGGGCGGCCATCCGCGCTGACGATGTTCGTCTGGAAGGACACCCGGTCGGGATCCGGCAGGCTCGCCACCGTTCCTTCCGGCGGCGAGCGCAGCGCCTGATTGGTGATCCAGAAGAGGTCGGCCAGGCCGGTGATCGCAGACAGCAGGCTGCCTTCTACCGCGATGATCGCAATGCGCATGGGAAGGTTGGCTCGGTGAGGGTGGCAGGTTTGGCGAGTTTTACATGAAACATGTCTTGTTTGCCATCTGATGCCATTGCCGGGGGCTCTATAGACTTTGTCCCATCAGTAGATCAGAGCAATTTGGCATGAATTCATTCACTCGTTCGCACCACTCCGCTGGGTTTCAGGCCAAGCATGGTTTTTCTGCCTTCAAATGGTTGAGTCAACTGGCAGCCGCTGTCGGGTTGGCGACCCTGGTCGGCAGCGTTCCGGCTGTTGCCGCTCCAGCTCTCGCTCCCACGACTGTGCGCAATATCGTCCTGGTGCATGGGGCCTTTACCGATGGTTCCAGTTGGGCGCAGGTGATTAGCCGGCTGCAGGCCATGGGCTACCACGTTACCGCCGTACAGAATCCGCTGACCTCGTTGGCCGATGACGTCAGCGCTACCGAACGGGTGTTGCGTCGGCAGAAGGGCGATGTGTTGTTGGTGGGGCATTCCTGGGCAGGTGCGGTGATCACTCAGGCGGGCAACGGCGCGCAGGTCAAAGGCCTGGTCTACCTCAGTGCGCTGGCGCCCGATAGCGGCGAGTCGGTGGCGGATCTGCTGTCTTCGCTCAACGCGCCCATGGATGGCCTGGTGCCGGATGCCCAGGGCCTGGTCTGGCTGGACGATCCCCAGGCGTTTCATCAGGTGATGGCCGCAGACCTGCCCATGGCTCAGGTGAACGTATTGGCCTCGATTCAGCAACCCATCGCTGCTGCCAGTTTTTCCGGAAAGATCCAGCACGCGGCGTGGCACGACAAGCCCAGTTGGTATTTGCAAACGGAGAGTGACCATGCGCTACGGCCGGCGGTGCAAAAGGCCATCGCCCAGCGAATAGGCGCCAAGGTCACTTCGATCGATTCCAGTCACCTGTCGTTGCTCTCGCATCCCGATGAGGTGGCGATGTTGATAGATAAAGCGGCACGGGAAGCCGCAAAGCCTGGAAATAGCCTGTTTCAGTAATTGATCAGTCCCTGAACGTGAGGTTTACATGAATATTCTGCATATCGATTCCAGCATCCTGGGTGGCGGTTCCGTAACGCGGGACCTGTCTGCCGCCGTTGTCGCGCAACTGAGTGCCCGCCATCCCGAGGCCAAAGTGACGTACCGCGACCTGGCCGAAAATGAAATCCGCCATCTGAGCGGCGCCATCGCCGCAGGCTTCCGCCAGCCTGGGGGCGGCGAGTGGGATGAGGCTACGGTGCATGAGCACCAGGTTTCCGAAACGCTGGTGACCGAGTTTCTGCACAGCGATCTGCTGGTGATCGGTGCGCCGATGTACAACTTCTCGGTATCGAGCCAGTTGAAAGCCTGGCTGGACCGCATCGCTCAAGTGGGGCGGACCTTCAAATACACGGAAAAGGGCCCGGTCGGCCTGTCGGCGGGCAAACGTGTGATCGTCGTTTCGGCGCGTGGCGGTTTCTACGCCCAGAGTCCTTTTGCCCACATGGATTTCCAGGAGAACTACCTCAAGGCGTTCTTCGGTTTCCTGGGGATTGGCGATGTGCAGTTCGTCCGCGCCGAAGGGGCGTCGAAAGGCGACCAGGTGCGGCAGCAGGGCATCGAACAGGCCAGGGCCGCGATTGCCGAGGTGGTCAATGGTGTGTCGGTTTCTGCCTGATTTCCCACGATAACGAGGATTTCCCCATGATATTTGCCATTACGCTGAGCTATATCCGCCCTGTGGATCAGGTCAAGGTTCATCTGGATGCCCACAAGGCGTGGCTGGTCCAGCATATCCAGGCGGGCACTATCCTGTTCGCCGGGCCTCTTGAGCAGCAGAGCGGTGGATTCATTCTCGCGCAAGGGGAGCACCTTGCCGATATCCAGAAAATACTGGACGAGGATCCCTTCGCGGTTTACCAACTGGTGACGTTCGATATCCAGCGTTGTGAGCCGGCGATCCGTTCCAGTGCTTTTCCCGAGCAATGGGCGCCGGGGGCGAAGGCGATCTAGATCGCTGCCCGTAACTCCCTCGGCGACAATCCGTAATGCTTGCGAAACCGCACGGCAAAGCGTGACGCCGAGGCATACCCGCAGGCCGCAGCAATCTCGCCAATCGGTCTGGTCGTGGTCTGCAACCACTGCAGCGCCATGCCCAGGCGGACGTTCTCCAGGATATGGCTGAAGCTGTCGTCCTCATTCGCCAACTGGCGTCGCAAGGTCGAGGCGCCCAGGTGCAGGCGTTCGGCGACATCCGCCACCGTCCAGTCCCGTGCTGGTGCGCTCATGACGATCTGCTGCACGCGTTCGCACAGCGGATCGTGGCGGTCCAGCAGCACCGGGGCGGCCCAACCACCCAACGTCAACGCCAGCAGCACCGCCTCCGCGTAATGAATACGCAAGGCCTGCGGCGCATCGGTGTTGATGGCCTCCAGCAGACTTTCCCAGGCACGGCTGGTGTGCCGGTCCAGCGGCACGCAGAGTTCCTGTGGTGCCGTCCTGGTGTGTTGGGCATTGACCTGCTGGCTGTGACGGGCGCTGAAGGCGCGCAGCAGTTCCGTCGGGAAGCTCACCGTATCGGCAATGTAGTAGCCCTGCGTACCGGGAAAGTTACTGATCGTCAGTTCACGCCCTGCCGGCAGCAAGATCAGGTGTTTCGAGCCCACACGCATCTGCCGGTCATCCCAGCTCATCAGTTTTTCACCCTGTCGAATCCGGCACAGGGTGGTGACGAAAACCGGCACCCGTTTCAGCGCATGGGGCTGCCGGGCCTGGATCACGCTGGTGCCGAGGCGGCTTTCGTGATGTTGGGGGCCGGCAGGTGCGTTCATCTCAAGGGCGTCCGTAGGTGGCGGTGAGTGTGGCTTTGCCCAGGGCATTGGCATTGAGCAGGTAGCCAACCAGAGCGCCGCTGGACTGTTCGTCGACCGGCAGTTTATCCGTCTTCAGGGCCCAGACGGTGAATTGGTAACGGTGCGGCTTGTCACCCGGCGGTGGGCAGGCACCGCCGAAACCGGGTTGGCCGTAGTCGGTGCGACCCTGCACGGCGCCGGCGGGCAACTGGCCGCCAACACTGCCGGCACCGGAAGGCAGTTCGTGGGTGGTGGCGGGGAGGTTGGCCACGGTCCAGTGCCACCAGCCGCTGCCGGTCGGGGCATCGGGGTCGTAGGCGGTGATGGCGAAGCTTTGGGTGCCCGTCGGGGCGTTCTGCCAGGACAACTGTGGAGAAGTGTTACCGCCGGTGCAGCCGAAGCCCTGGAAGACTTCACGACTGGTCAGCGGCTTGCCGTTGCTGATGTCGTGGCTGGTGACAGTGAAGTCGGCGGCCTGGGCGGTGAAGCTCAGGCCGAGGGCGGCGAGGAGGAGTGGAGTTTTCATGGTGCGCTCGTCTTTGGGGGGATAAGGCGAGTCTATGGGCTGGCAGGGAGGCATGTTGTGCCGGGGTGCTCGGTGATTGTGCCGAAACGCTCGGAGGTTTGTGGGCGGACTCAGGGTTATTGGGGTGGCTGGGTTTGCGACTGCTGCGCAATCGAGCGTGGGCAAGCCCAATCGCCGCAGGGGAGTGGCAGGCTCATTGATCACCGGGGAGGTCTTGGCATGATGGCGCAGGTTGGCTCGCTTGCCATCCAGTGCTGGAGTCAGGCTGGGGAGGGGAGAGCCTGGCGCAGGGCCAGGCTCTGGGTGGATCATTTGCGCTTGAACAGCTTGCCGAAGAGGCCGGCGATGGCCACCAGGCCGAGGATGATGAACTTCTTGAACGCCAGCAGGGCGACGCCGATCTTGGCGAACAGGCCGGCTTTGGCCGCAATCCCCCCCGCGACCAGGGCAGCCAGGCCGTACGGTGCCAGCTTGTCGGTCTTGGAGTCGTAGTCGGCGTAGCGGTTGCCGTCGGTGAAGTTGGTGAAAGCGAGGATCTTCGGCGTTTCCTGCTTGATGGTCTGCAGGTCGGCCATGGCCGCCACGGCGTTGAGTTCAAGGACGCCCTCGCGGCCCAGCACGCGGATGCTGTAGTTCAGGGTGGTCTGCTGGGCGTCGTCGGCCTTCAGCTCGCGGGCCCAGTACATCTTGTGGGTGGCCTGGTCGTAGCTCGGTGGCTCGGCCCAGCCCAGCAGTTGCAGGCCGGCGTAACCCTGCTTGCGACGTTCCTTGTTGTCTTCCTCGTCATCGGCCTGCATCTGCTTGAGCAGGTCGGCGTAGTCGATCTTGGCCGCGTCATCGTCGGAAATATGGCCGTCGTTCTTGTAGCTGATAATGACCCCCCAGCCATTGTCCGCCAGCGGGCTGACGGCGGTGGGGATGATCATGCCCAAGGTCTTGTTGCCTGGCGGGTTGCCCCAGGCTTCGGTCAACAGGCGTTCGGTGTCAGCCGGCGACAGGTAATAGAACTCGTTGTTCAGTTGCAGGGTGGCAATGCCGCTGGGCAGGGTGATGGTGCCATGTTGCTGCTTGAGCGTGGCGAGCCACTGCTCGGCGCTCTGGTGCGGTTGTTCACTGGCAGCTGGCGCAGGCGCTGGGGAGGTGGCGGCAATGGCGGGCAAAGTGGTTGCGCTGAGCAACACGGCCACCAACAACTGGCGCAGGTGTTTCATCGTAGTCCCTTACATTTTGAATTAATTTGTTCGGAAGAATAACCGAAAGGACTGGTCAATCGCCAGATTTTCGTGTCTGACCCTGGCGGGGCGTCGTGGATTGATAAGTGTCGGGCCGAGAGCCCAGCACCCGCGGGTCCGACCTTGTGGGGTGGACCTGGGGTGAGGTGATTCAGGGCTTGGACAAGGCGAGGTCAATCGCGGCGATCAGTTTTCCCAAGTCCTTTGAGGGTGTTTTGTGGATGACTCCGAACAGATAGGCACGCTGTTCGTCTTCATCGCCCATGTCCGCGAAAAACGTTTTCAGCTTCACTCCCAATACATCAGCAAACAGAAACAGAGTTTCGACGCTGGGGGTGTAGCTGCCGGTTTCGAAACGGCTGATGGTTTTGGGGTCAAAACCGGTTCTCTCGCCAAGTTCAGCCTGAGTCAGCCCCGCTACCTTGCGATAGCGTCTAATGGCCATACCCAAACTTGAAATTTCCATCGCTCGATTCCCATTTAGAATCAAGAACTTAACGATAAATCTTTGCATTACGCAACACCATGATTCATCACCTTCTATTGCATAATGTGATGCAATTCGTAGAATCGACGGGTCGGACAGGTATTTGGTGATCGGGTTTCAGATGGCGGTTTTTATGAGGCGGGAAATGCTGGTATTTCCCGGAAATTTATGCAGCCAGCACCTGATCGCGCCTTCAGGCGTCTATTTCGCGGGTTAACGGCGAGCCATGTTTCGATTTGCCGGTAACCTCGGTTTAATTCTAGTTGATCTTCGTCGAAGTTCTGCCGAACAGCGTGGCGTTGCCCGGTCGTGGACTGGGCGTGTTGCGGGTTGTCGAGGCGAACGGACGCTTGTTTCCCTGGGGAGGGCTGCCCTGGTCGAGCGCTTCAACCGGTAACTGCCCAAGTGAACTGAGCTCATGGACGAAACGTATCGCAAGGTAGTGGATGCAGCAGCGATTTTTTCCGAGACGGATCTGAACGGGCGGATCACCTACGTCAATGATCGGTTCTGTGCGATTTCCGGCTACAGCCGTGAGGAGTTGTTGGGACAGAACCATCGACTGCTCAATTCCGGTTTTCACCCCCCCGAATTTTTTGGCGAGATGTGGCGCACGCTGTCCCTTGGGCAGGTCTGGAGGGGCGAGGTGTGCAACCGCGCCAAGGACGGTTCGCGGTACTGGCTTGACAGCACCATGGTGCCCCTGTTGGACGAGGCGACGGGGCAGGTGCGCAAGTACCTGTCGATCCGCTTCGATGTCAGTGAAAAGCTGCGTCTGCTGCATACCTTGCAGTGGCGGGTCGGGCATGACGTGCTGACCGGCCTGCCCAACCGGGCCTTTCTCTCCGAACTGTTGAATCAGTCCCTGGACTTTGCCCGGCGTGAGCACATTCCATTGGCGGTGTGTATGCTGGATCTCGATGGCTTCAAGGCGGTCAACGACAGTTACGGGCATGCTTGTGGCGATGCGCTGTTGGTGGAGGTGGCCGCGCGGTTGCGCGGCATCATGCGGGGCGAGGATGTGGTCGCACGCCTGTCGGGCGACGAGTTCGTGCTGATTTTGCGTTACGTGCGCGACAGCCAGGAATTGCAGGCCACATTGCAGCGGGTGTTATGGGCGGTTTCGGCGCCGTATGCGATTCATGAACAGGACATTCATGTCTGTGCCAGCATCGGCGTGACCGTGTTTCCGGACGACGACGAAGACCCCGACACCTTGTTGCGTCACGCCGACCAGGCGATGTACCTGGCCAAGCAGGGTGGGCGCAATCGTTTCCATCTGTTCGATGTGTCCCTGGACCGGGAGGTCAGGGCGACTTACCAGAGTGTGGCGTCCATGCGTCGGGCACTGGAGGCGGACGAACTGCGTCTGGTCTATCAGCCCAAGGTCAACCTGCGTACCGGCCAGGTGGTCGGTTTCGAGGCGCTGGTGCACTGGCAAAGCCCGCAACGGGGCTTGCTCGAACCCCACGAGTTCCTGCCGCTGGTGGCGCAGACGGATGTCATCGGCGAGATCGGCGAGTGGGTCATCGACCGGGTCCTGGCGCAGATACAGGCCTGGCGGCGGACGGGGTACAACTGGCCGGTGAGCCTGAATATCGCCGCGCGGCACTTCCAGCGCGCGGACTTTGTCCCTCGGCTACAGGCGTTGCTGGCCCGTTATGCCGAGGTTCCGGCGCAGATGCTGGACCTGGAGATCGTCGAGTCGGTGGCCATCGAAAATATTCAGCGGGTGAGCCAGTGTCTGCAAGACTGCCAGGCGCTGGGGGTACGGTTTTCCCTGGATGATTTCGGTACCGGTTATTCCTCGCTGAGCTACCTCAAGCGTCTGCGGACCCAGACCATCAAGATCGATCGTTCCTTTATTCGCGATATTCTCCACGATCAGGACGATTTGGCCCTGACCAAGGCGGTGATCGGCCTGGCCCGGGCCTTTGGCCGGGAGGTGATCGCCGAAGGGCTGGAGACCGCTGAGCAGGGACGGCTGCTGATCAGTCTGGGGTGTGACGTGGCGCAGGGCAGCTTCGTTGCTCGTCCGATGGCGGCGCAGGCGGTGCCGGCCTGGGTCGCGTCATTTGTCCCCTCGCCGTTATGGCATGCGCCACCCGATCCCGTGGCAGGATTTGTCTGCGAATAGCTCTTTGAGAGTGTCAAAGGCTTCGCGGCGGCTCGAAGCCTCGGTCCATCCCATTGGATAACGCTGCGCTGCGGGTGCCGCGAAACACGCCGGATGCAATTTCGCCCCTGCTCCGCTAGCATTAGCGGTCTTCCGCTTTCCAGATGCGACGGTTATCGATGAGTTATCAGGTTCTTGCACGTAAATGGCGCCCGCGCTCGTTCCGCGAAATGGTCGGCCAGACCCATGTGCTCAAGGCGCTGATCAACGCTCTGGACAGCCAGCGGCTGCACCATGCCTATCTCTTTACCGGCACGCGCGGCGTGGGCAAGACCACCATTGCGCGGATCATCGCCAAGTGCCTGAACTGCGAGACCGGCATCACCTCCTCGCCCTGCGGGACCTGTTCGGTATGCCGCGAGATCGACGAAGGGCGTTTTGTCGACCTGATCGAGATCGACGCCGCGAGCCGCACCAAGGTCGAGGATACCCGCGAACTGCTGGACAACGTGCAGTACGCGCCGAGCCGTGGGCGCTTCAAGGTCTACCTGATCGACGAAGTGCACATGCTCTCCAGTCACTCGTTCAACGCCCTGCTGAAAACCCTGGAAGAGCCGCCGCCCTACGTCAAGTTCATCCTGGCGACCACTGATCCGCAGAAACTCCCGGCAACGATTTTGTCGCGTTGCCTGCAGTTCTCCCTGAAGAACATGACGCCGGAGCGGGTGGTTGAACACCTGACCCACGTCCTCGGGGTCGAGAACGTACCGTTTGAAGATGATGCGCTGTGGCTGCTCGGGCGCGCGGCGGACGGTTCGATGCGTGATGCGATGAGCCTGACCGACCAGGCCATTGCCTTCGGTGAAGGCAAGGTTATGGCCAGTGATGTGCGGGCGATGCTCGGCACGCTGGACCACGGCCAGGTCTACGATGTGTTGCATGCACTGATCGAGGGGGACGCCAAGGCGCTGCTCGAGGCCGTGCGGCACCTGGCCGAACAGGGGCCGGACTGGAACGGCGTGCTCTCGGAAATCCTCAACGTGCTGCACCGCGTGGCCATTGCCCAGGCGCTGCCGGAGGGAGTCGATAATGGCCATGGCGACCGTGACCGGGTGTTGGCCCTGGCCCAGGCACTGCCGGCCGAGGACGTACAGTTTTATTACCAGATGGGCCTGATCGGTCGGCGCGACCTGCCACTGGCACCGGACCCGCGTGGCGGTTTCGAGATGGTGTTGCTGCGCATGCTCGCCTTCCGCCCGGCCGACAGTGCAGAGGCCCCCAGGCAGCCACTAAAGCCAGTGGGGATCAGCCAGGCCACGGTTGATTCCGCGAACAAGGTGGCCGGTCCGGCCGCCGCAGCGCCGGTGGCCCCGGTGGCTGCGGCGCCTGCCGCCATGGTGGTGCCACCTGCTGCTCCTGTGGTGCCGCCGGCTGCGCCCGTGGCCACTCCGGCTCCGGTGAGCGAGGCGGTGCCTGAACCGCTTGTCGAGTTGGCGCCGGAGCCTGAACCTGAGCCGGTCGCGGCGGCGGTCGAGGACATCGACCTGCCATGGAACGAGCCTGCCCCGGTTCCCGCCCAGGAGTTGGCGCCAGAACCGGCTCAGGAGCCGGTTGAAGAGCCCGTACCGGCGGCTGTCGTCGAGACGCCGGCGCCGAAGCTCGAGAGCGTGGCAGCGGCCGCCCCCGAGTGGGCCGCAGCGGCCATCCCCGAGCCGACTCCGACCCAGGGTTTCAGCTCGGCCATCGGCCCCGATCGCGACGATGAGCCACCGCTGGACGAGGATTACATCGAGCCGGACATGGATTCGGCCTACAGTTACCTGGATGAACTGGCGACCGAACATGCCGCCGAGCTGGAGCCGCAGCCTGAACCCGAGCCGTTGCCGGCGGCGCAACCGGCCACCGGTCTGGCCCTGGAGTGGCTGCAACTGTTCCCGAAACTGCCGATTTCCGGCATGACCGGCAGTATCGCCGCCAACTGCACCCTGATCTCGGTGAAGGGTGACGAATGGCTGCTGCACCTGGACCCGGCCCACAGTGCGCTGTTCAATCCGACGCAACAACGGCGTCTCAATGAGGCGCTTAACCAGTATCACGGACGGACGCTGACGGTGACCATCGAGCTGATCAAGCCCGAGCAGGAAACACCGGCCCAGGCAGCAGCACGTCGACGTCACGAGCGTCAGAACGAAGCCGTGGCGTCGATTCATGCCGATCCGTTCATCCAGCAAATGATGCAACAGTTCGGCGCGGTGATCCGTGACGGTACTATTGAACCCGTCGACGCCCTGGTGACCCAGGGTTAATAACTGAAGACGCGAGGTGTGTGCCTTGCGCCTATTGTCCAAGCAACTTTGAGGTGATTCCCATGATGAAGGGTGGCATGGCCGGCCTGATGAAGCAGGCGCAGCAGATGCAGGAAAAAATGGCCAAGATGCAGGAAGAACTGGCCAACGCCGAAGTCACCGGCAAGGCCGGCGGCGACATGGTCACCGTGGTCATGACCGGGCGTCACGACCTCAAGCGTGTGAGCATCGACCCCAGCCTGCTCGAAGGCGTCAGCGAAGATGACCGTGAAGTGCTGGAAGATCTGTTTGCCGCTGCGGTCAACGATGCCGTGCGCAAGATCGAAGCCAACAGCGCCGACAAGATGTCCGGCATGACCTCTGGCATGCAATTGCCACCGGGCTTCAAGATGCCTTTCTAAGGCCGCTTGCTGTTGAACAATGCCAGGCCCCAGGCCTGGCATTGTTGTTTCCGGGGCTGCGGACCTGCGCATTTGACGCTGGCCAAAGCCGCGGGTATAAACCGCCTCTCGCAGTTTTGTCGGACCTATCGCCCATGAGCTTCAGCCCCCTGATTCGCCAACTGATCGACGCCTTTCGGGTACTGCCCGGGGTCGGCCAGAAAACCGCCCAGCGCATGGCCTTGCAACTGCTCGAACGTGATCGCAGTGGCGGCGCACGCCTGTCCCAGGCGTTGGCCCAGGCCATGGACGGGGTTGGGCACTGTCGCCAGTGCCGCACCCTGACCGAGGACGACCTGTGCCCGCAATGTGCCGACACGCGACGTGACGACACCCTGTTGTGTGTGGTCGAGGGGCCGATGGATGTCTATGCGGTGGAGCAGACCGGTTATCGCGGCCGTTACTTTGTGCTCAAGGGCCATCTGTCGCCGCTCGATGGTCTGGGGCCGGAGGCCATCGGTATTCCGCAATTGCTGGCACGGATCGAGGAGCAGGGCAGCTTCACCGAAGTGATCCTGGCGACCAACCCGACGGTCGAGGGCGAAGCCACGGCGCATTACATTGCCCAGTTGCTGACCAACAAGGGCCTGATCACCTCGCGTATTGCCCATGGCGTGCCGTTGGGCGGTGAGCTGGAGTTGGTGGACGGCGGTACCCTCGCGCACTCGTTTGCCGGCCGCAAGCCGATCGCCTTGTAACCCTTGTCAGGGGCGCTGTGCCGGGTGTTCCCGCCAGCGTTCAAGGCGTCACACAGTATGCTCTGCTCCTGTCACCACATCGGTCACTAAGCGTACGGGCTGTCCCAGTAACGCTTGTACATGCCCAGGCGTTTCTTCAGGCCCTTGGGCAGATAGCGCTCCTGCTGGCTGAGTTTGTAGGCGAACAGTTTCACTGCATTGCGCAGGAACGAGCCGGGCCAGGCCGAGAGCCGACTGGGGCCGAGAAACTTCAGTTCGGACAGCACATAGCGCAAGCCTTCGCCGCCAGCACCGCCGAATGCCTGGCGGATCCACGGCTCGCGTGCGTGGAACACGCCGATATCGAAGTAGCGGCGAAACTCTTCCCAGAGCGTGTAGTTGTGCGAGTGTCGGCAGCAGGCGCTGCCCTCATAGGCGACTTTCCAGCCGGCCAGTAGCATCTTCGCCGCCACGTACATGTCTTCCGAGAGGATCACGTGCTGCGGGAACCCCCCGATCTGCATCAAGGCCTGGCGCCGGTAGGCACAGAAGGAGTTGGAGGCGAACGCGGTCTTGATGCCCAGCCGGGGGGCGTCCTCCATACTCTTGACCTGCGAGGTGGGCGGGTAATTGAACAGTCGCGCGTGTTCGGCCAGCGGGCTGGCGTCGAGATGTGCCAACTGCCGACCGCAGACCGCGCCGATGCTGTCGTCGGTAAAGGGCCAGACGATGTTGGCCAGTGCCTCGGGGTCCTCCAGGTAGGCGTCCTGGGTCATGAACACGTAGACGTCATATTCGGGATGACGCTCGACCATCATCTGGCGGGTGCCGCCGTGGTTGAAGTCCTTGCTGTCGATCCGCAGTACATTGGGGCAGCGCGAAGTGGCCAGTTCGAACGTGCCGTCGCTGGAGCTGGAGTCGACGATCAGCGTGTCGAACACCGCCGTCTGGCGATCCAGGGAGTCGAGCAGGCGTTCCAGATCCCGACGGCCGTTGTAGGTGGGGATCACACAGGCCACGTTGAGGGTCGACATGCTTCAGCCTCCAGAGATTGCCGTCGGCCGCCACGGGCGCAGCCAGAGTGCCAGGGCGATCAGCAACGCCAGGCCGTAGAGGGTGCTCAGGCCCAGTTGCAGCCAGGTACCCGGGAGAGGGTGCAGCAACAGCGCGGCGATGAGCATCACGCCGACCCCGAGCAGCCAGTGGCTGCGCCAGGGCACTTCGTTCAGCAACCCTTGCCGGCGCATCAGCAGCAGACCGGTGAGAATCACCCCACAGATGGCCGCCAGGGCGATCCCGACCAGCCCGAACACGTACGGCAAGACTGCCAGCAGCAGGGCATTGAGCAGGCTGCCGGCCAGTTCGCAGTTGAGCGGCATACGCGTATCGCCAGCGGCGTAGGCATAGCGGGCGAGCAGGGCGTTCCAGGCGCCGAACAGCAGTGGTACGCAGAACCAGGCCAGCAGTTCCGGCAACGGGCTACCGACCGCCTGGCTGGGCAACAGCAGGCTGACCAGCGCGGCGGCGGCGCCGATCAGCCCGGCAACGGCCGGCAGGGTCAGCAGGGTGGCGCTGGCCAGACCCTTGCGCAATAGCGACAGGCGTTCGCTGCCGGCACTGCCGCTCATCAGCCCGAGCAGCACCTGGTTAAGGCTCATCAGGGCGATCAGCGGCAAGTTGATCAGTTTGCGCGCCAGGTTGATCCAGGTCACCGCGCCTTCCCCCAGCAGCGAGGCGACCATCCGCTCCAGCAGGGCCAGGCCCTGGCTCGCCAGATTGCTGCTGAGCAGGGGGCCGATCTGCTTGAGCAACTCGCGTCCGGCCCCGGGAGCGCGCGCCGGCTGCCAGGGTTTCCAGCCGCTGCGCAACAACGATGGCAACAGCACTGTCGGCATCAGCAGGCTGCCGAGCACGCAGGCGCAGGCCAGGCCGGTCGGCGTGGCCTCATGCCGTAGAAGGGCCAGGTACAGCACCGGCGGCAGGTTGAACAGCAGCGAGCCGAGCCCCGCCAGGACGAACCGCGAACGGGCCTGCAACGGTATGCAGAGCAGCGCATGGAGGATGAAACCGGGCGCGCACCAGGCCAGCCAGTAGAGGCTGCCGCTGGCCAATTGATAACCCTGGCTGTCGAGACCGGGGCCGATCAGCCGCACCCACAGCGGCGCACCCAGGCTCAGCAGACTGCCCAGCAACAGGCCGCAGAGCAGCAGGCGCGGGGCCAATGCGCCGAGCCAGTTGGCCTGTTCGCTGGCCGAGCGTTGCTGGTACAGCGGTAGCGCCGCGGCACTGAGCAGGCCGGCGGCCAGGGCCATGCGCAAGGCTTCCGGCAGGAACAGCGCCACCAGGAAGCTGTCGCTGCGCCCGCCCGCGCCCCACGCGGCAACCAGCAGCCATTCGCGGGCGAAGCCGGCGGCCAGGCCGGTGAGGGTCGCCAGGGTCAGCCAGAGTGTCGAACCGAACATCGGCCTGACTCAGTGGAACAAAGTGAACAGGCCTTTGCCGCCCACCTTGTAGTTCAGGCCACGGCAGCGTTCGCCCTTGATCGCCGCGTCCGGGCCACCGACGATCGCATAGGCAGGGACCGGCTTGGACACCACGCACTGGCCGCCGACCACCGCGCCCTCGCCGATGTCGGCACCGAAGGACAGCAGTGCCCGGCTGGCGATCCAGGCGTAGTCACGGATATACACCGGGCCGCCCACGGCCCAGAACTCCGGCGCCTGGACATCATGCCCGCCCGCGATGATCAGCACGTGGGAGGCGATGGTCACGTGGTCGCCGATGATCAGCCCGCCCCTGGCATCCAGCTGGCAGTGCCAGCCGACCGTGCTGTCGTTGCCGATGCGCAGACTGTCGACGCCCAGCACCTCGGTGTTGCGCCAGACCGTCGAACCCTTGCCGATCTTCGCCCCGCCGATGCGCAGCCAGAGCAGGCGCAGGGTGTGGCTGGGGATCTTGCAGATGAGGATGTTGTAGGCCAGTTCCCACCAGCGCAGCAGGCGGTCGCGCAGCGTCGGCCAGTTGATGCCGTAGAGCGGAATCAATGCGCCCTTGAGTTCGCTGGCGAGCAGGGCATAGAAGCGCCGGGCCAGCGGTGGTTCGATGCGGGTTTCGATGTTCAGGTAACTGATGAAACACAGCACGTTACCCTTGAGCGGCTGCTCGAAGCAGACATCATTCTCCAGCATCCACTGATACGTAGCCTGCAACTCTTCCAGGCTGACGGCCATTTTTTGCGCGTATTCGGGCAGGGCCTCTCGCAGGTTCAACGAGTGCATCAGACGGTGTTTCATGGTTGGACTCCAGAAAGGCTCGAGGCTTTGGGCTTGAGGCGTCGGGCTTCGTGCAGGTTCAGGCCGAGCAACAGCCAGAACAGGGCGATCAGCACCTGGGTGAAACTGAAATAGTGGTCGAAGATACCGCTGAGCAGGGCGGCCATGAGACCTGCGGTGGTGCCGAGCCAGAGGGCGTTGTCAGCGCTCAGGCGGATGCTTTCCTGGTTGGGGCGGGTTTCCCGCCACCAGCTCCAGATCACCGTCACGAACAGCAGCATGCCGGGAATACCGAGCTTGTAGATGAAGTTCAGCCACAGGTTGGAGATCCCCCAGAGGCCGGTACCGGGCACCGGCGGTTCAGTCTTGAAGCCGATGCCGAAGGGGAACATCGCGACGGCCTGCGGGAAGTGCGAATACTCGTCGAAACGCACGCTGGTACTGGCGTCATTGGTGGAGAAGATGGTCAGCAGGCGATCCTGCAGCGGCGGATAGAACATCAGCAGCAGGGCGCCGAAGGCCGCGCCGGCCACCAACAGGCGGCCGGTATAGGGCACGCGCTTGCGGGCCAGCCAGACCAGCACCACGATCAGGCTCAGCAGCGCACCGCGCGAGCCGCTCAGCAGCAGGGCGACCGCGCCCAGGCCGGCAACGGCAAAACCCAGCATCCGTGGCCAGCTCTGGCGTGTCAGGCCGAAGCAGAACGCCAGGGGCATCAGCAGGGCCATGGCGCCGCCCGTGACGTTGGGGTGCATCCACGGCGAGCCCATGCGGTTGGCCATGGCGCTCAGGCTGTCGCCCAGTACCGTGATGCCGCCATAGCCCAGGCGTTCCAGGATCGGTGTCATGCTGGTGGCCGTGCCGTTCTTGAGGAACACCGGGATCGACAGCAGCAACATCAACAGGGTCCCGAGCAGCAGTCCGATCACTGCCTGTTCGCGCGCCCGAGGGGTATTGAGCAGGCGCGGCACCAGGAACAGCACCGAGAGATTGAGCAGCCAGCGAACCCAGTTCACCGGGCCGTTGCCTTCGGCGTTCACCGTCAACTGGCCGATGATGAACGGGAAGGCGCTGAACAGCATCAATGCCACCAGAAAGCGTTCGGTGCGTAGCAGTGGCGGCTTTGGCGGCAGGTTGTTGAACAGGCTCTGCACCAGCACGCTGCCCCAGACCAGCAGGATCAAGGCTTCGGACACCGTGGTGCGCAGGCCGATCTGGACCGTCGAGTAGGGCAGGAAAGTGGCGAGCACGGTGAACAGCAACAGACCCCAGAGCGGCTGACGGATGATCGTCACGATCCCGGCGATACCGAACAGCAGCACCAGCACCTTGACGGCCGGCAACAGCCAGACCAGGACACCGAAGACCAGGCTGAGCAGCAGGGCTATGGGCATCGCGATCGGCATTATCGCAGTTCCTCGAGCAATTGGTTGAAGCGTTCCCGGTACGCCGCCGTGGCGTACCGGGTGGCCCAGGCGCGCAAGACGGCGGGATCTTCGGCCGGGGCTTGGGCGAGGCCGAGCATCAGTGCGGTCAGCGCCGGGCTGTCGGTTGGCGAGAAGCGTGGGCTGTCCGGCGGGGTGATTTCATCCAGCGACGAGCCACTGGCGACCGCCACCGGCGTGCCGACGCTCAGGGCCTCGACCACCGGCAGACCGAAGCCTTCGGCGTAGGACGGCTGCCACAGGCGCTGCGCCTGTTGGTAGACCGCATGCAGTTGGGCATCGCTGATACCGCTGAGATAGTGCAGGCCCGGCAGGTGCCGTAGCGGCGAGGGCAGATGCTCGGGGACGCCGATCAGCACCAGCTCCGGCACCTGGTCCGATTGCTGGCGGGCGGTCTGCCAGGCGCTGACGAACCAGGGGATGTTCTTGCGCGGTTCGCGGGTGCCGACCACCAGCCAGTAGCGCGGCGGCAACTGCAGGTCGCTGATATCGGCCGGTTCGCCGCTGAAGCCCTCGACCAGATTGGGCAACACGCGGATCTTGTCGCGGGCTTGCGGGAACAGTTTGACCACTTCGTCGGCGGTGTACTGCGACGGGGTCCAGATCCGGTCGGCGACCTTGACCGAGTGACCGATCGACAGGCGGTCGGTGATGCGATAGACCCGCTCCTTGATGCGTGAACCGTGGCTGTTCTTCAGCGTCAGTTGGAACAGGTCGTGCAGTTGCAGCACATAGCGCATATCGGCCGGTTTGCGCCCCAGCGGCAGGCCCATGTTGAAGTTGCAGAGATAGATCTGCACCCCGGCCGCGCGCAGCGCGCCGGGCAGGAAGCCGGCTTCGAACTTCAGGCGCAGGGGCAGGCGGTGAATGGATTGCAGCGGTGCCTCCCAGCGCGGGCAATGAACGCGGCGCCGCAGCGGGTGGTCCTCCGGCGCTACGCCGAACAGTTGCAACTGTACCTCGGGATGGGCTCGCAGTGCCTCTTCCAGTGCCAGGTTCTGACGGCCGATGCCGGTTTGGGTGTAGCCCGCCGTCGGGCGGTAATCCAGTCCTATGCGCATACGGGCACTTCTTCTTTTTTGAGCTGTGGGAGTCGGGTGTAGACCGCTTCGAGCTGTGCGGCCGCCACGGACCAGTCGTGCTCGGCCTTGACGTAGGCGCGACCGGCCTCGGCGATCTGTTGCAGGCGCTCCGGTTGTGCGAGGGCGTCGGCGAGTAGCTGCACCAGGGCTTGCGGGTCTTCGCTGCCCAGGTAGTGGTGACCGTTCTCGACTTTCAGGCCCGAACTGCCCTGTTCGGTGGTCACCACCGGCAGGCCGGCGGCCATGGCTTCCAGCACCTTGAGCTTGGAACCGCCGCCCTGGCGCAATGGCGCAAAGAACACCGAGGCACGGCTTTGCAGGGTGCGCAGGTCGGGCACAAAACCTTGCCACTCGATGCGCGGATCGCTCCAGCGTTCGCGCCAGGCATCCGGCAGGCCGTAGCCGGCAATGGCGAAACGCACCTGGGGATTGAGCTGCCAGAGCGCCGGGAGAATTTCCTCCAGGGCCCACTCCACCGCGTCCAGGTTCGGGCTGTATTCGTAGTTGCCGATGAACAGCAGGCGTTGGGCGTGCAGGTCGGGCGTCACGCCGGCGTAATGGCCGGTGTCGACGCCGTTGACCACCACGGCCACCGGCTTGCCGGTCTGCTGGTGCAGGACGTCGGCATCGGCGCGGGTCACGGCGACCAGTTCGGTGGCCTGGCTGAATACTCGGGCTTCCCAGCGTCGATAGCGCCATTGGTCGTACAGGGTGAAGGGTTTCAACCAGCCCGGCAGGCGGTCGTAGCTGGCCGCGCCGAGGGCCGATTCGACGTTGTGTTCGGTGAGAATGAAATCGCGCCGGGCCTCGATCAGCGGCTGTTCGAACGGTTGGAAGCTGTAGCTGTGCTCGATCTGGATCACGTCCCAGTGCTCTTCCAGCAGGCTGCGAAACTGCTGTTGCAACGAGGGTGCCGAGCCGTTGACGGCGGCCAGCATCGGATAGGGCGAAAACAGCACCGTGGACAGGGTGCGCAGGCTACGCAGCGAACGCCGTGGCACCACGATCAGGCGCTCCAGGTGCGGCAGCAGGGTCTGGCGGGTGGCTTCGTCGAGCGCGCTCTTGGACTGCACCAGCAGGGTAATCCTGTGCCCACGGGCGGCCAGGCTGCGCAGCAGATGGAATTGTCGGGTCTTGCCGCCGCTGGTAGTGGGCCAGGGCAGGTAGGGCAGGGTCCAGAGTATCTTCATGGCGTCCACACCAACAGTTGCAGGCTGGTTTTCAGCGGGACGGTAACGGCTTGGGCATCGCTCAGGTCGGTACGGCTGCCGGACAGCGGGTCGAACAGAGCGGCCTTCGTCACCCCGGGCAGTTGCAGGCTGCGGCCGCTGGCGCTCCAGAACATCCAGACGCGGGCTCCGTCGTTGCGGGTCCAGGTGACACTGAACAGGTCGTCGGGGGCATTGCGCAGGCTGGGAGTATCGGCCGGTTGCAGTTTCGGGCCGGTCACCTCGAAGAAATTCTTCAGCGCCGTGTAGACCGGCTTGGGGTCACCATCGAGGTCGACCAGACCATAGAACTGGTCACGCGGAGTGGCCCGGGCGTCGAGGTCGCTGAGGTTGAACAGGAAGATCCGCTGGTAGTCCATGGCACTCATCAGCGCCAGGCGTCGCAGGGTGTAGTCCTGCTGGCCGGCGGTGCCGATCAGTGCCTGCATTTCCCGGGGGCCTTCGTAGCTTGACCAGCCCCATTCGGTGGCCCATACCTGGGAGACCCCGGCGCTGTGCAGGGATTGGTTGAGGCTATTGCCCTTGACGAGGAAGTCGCGGTCCTTGGCGCTGTCGCCTTCGGGCAGCTCGGAATAGGGGTGATAGGCGGCGATCAGGTTCTGGCTGGCCAGGCCCTGGCTCACCAGTTTGTCGAGCATCAGCCCCGGGGTGCTGTGCATCTGGCTGTAGTAGGCCAGCCCGGCGGTGGCTACCGGCTTGTTCGGCACCTTCGCGCGGATCGCCTGGGCGGTGGTGGTCAACAGCCGGTAGTAGGCGACCGGGTCTTCCTTGGGCAGCCAGATGATGTTCGGTTCGTTCCACACCTGCCAGGTGTTCACCTGGGGATAGCGTTCGGCCAGGGTCGCCATGCGGTTGGCGAACAGGTCGAAGTCCTTGGGCGGGTACTGGTCGATGCCGGTAGCGCCTTGCGGCGCACTGCTGGCGAAGGCCGGCGAGCCCACCAGGTAGGCAATGACGTTGTAGCGGTGGGCCTGCATCTGTTGCATCGCCGCGTCGAGGGTCGTGACGTCATAGACCCCCTGTTGCGGCTCGATCATTGGCCAGTGAATGGTCAGGCGTACCCAGTTCAGGCCCAGTTCGTCGAGGCGGCTCATCTGTTTCTGGTAGATGTCCGGCTCGAAATACTGGAACTGCACGTTGACCCCGAGGAAATCTTTCCACTCGATGGCCCGTGGTGCCTTGAGCAGGGTCTGGGAGGTGGGCTGGGCGTCGGTGGTCCGCCACTGCAAGGCGCTGATGACACCGGCCAGCATGGCCAACAGGGGGATCCAGACCAGCGGTTTACGCCACATGTTCATGCCCTCGACACGCCTGCTCGAACACCTGCAGGAAACGGTTGGCGGTCTGGCTCCAGACGCGCTGGTTGCCGATCATGCTGGCGTGTTCGGCCCAGCGGATCGCTCGTTCGGGCGTCGCACACAGATGACTGATCTCGGCCGCCAGGGCACTGACATTGCCTTGGGGAAAGATCACGCCGTTGCCGTGGGCGACCTCTTCGGCAAACGAGCGGGCGTCCGAGGTGATCACGCCGCGTCCGCAGGCGGCGGCCCAGGACAGCGCGCCGCTGGTGCCACGCAGTTGTCCCAGCAGTTTGAGTTTGCTCGACTCGCGGTAGGGCAACACCATCACGTGGTGTGCCTGGATCACCAGGGGAATGTCGGCGGCCGGCAGGTCGAGTTGCCAGTCGATGCTGTCCTGCAGGCCGAGCCGCTGGATGTGCTGGCGCAATTGATCGAGGTAGCTGCCGGCCGGGCCGAAGGCCATTTCCGGCTCGCTGCCACCGGCCAGGGTCAGGCGCAATTGCCCGCGCAGTGTCGGGTGTTGGGTGAAGGTCATCGCCAGGGCGTCGAGCAGGTCCTCGATGCCCTTGCCACGGTAGATAAAGCCGAAGTACAGCAGTTTCAGCGGCTCCAGCGGTGGCAGCGGTGCGGGGGCGATTGTCAGGTTGCCGTGGGGGATCACCGCCATCTGCTCGCCGCGCAGGCCCATGCGCTGGCGCAGGCAGTGGCTGCCCGATTGCGTCAGGGTGATCAGCCGGGTCAGGCTGCGGGCCAGTTGCCGTTCTTCATGCAGACACAGGGGATCGGCCAGTACCGTGGCCACTTGCGGTAGCGGCGACGGTAGTTTGCTGGCCAGCGACAGCGGCCAGGGCAGGCGCTCGCGGCGCCAGACCAGGCGCTCCGGATCATGGATGGTGGCCGTCAGCGGTAACCGCGCAAAGCGCGTGCGCAAGGCTTTCAGGGCATGGAATTCGGCGAGGCGGCCGCCGCCGATTTCCGCATGCACCAGATCGATCCCCTGCCAGTCGTAACCGGCCACCGCCTGAACCGCCTGCTGTGGATCGTTGCCCAGGCCGGCCAGTGGCGTGCTGACGCGCACACCCTGGCTTTCCAGGGCCGCCTTGAGATGGCCGGCATAATCGGCGATGCCATTCTGTTCCGGTGGCAGCGGGGCGAGCAGGGCGATATGCATCAGGGATGACTCCGCAACCGTGCCAGGGTGTGGAGGACCCGCTCCGGAATCTCGAAGCGCCGACGATTGAGGATGATGCCGTCGACTCGCTTGAATGCGGTGGTGAGGGTCGTCAGGGCATTTTCCAGAATCGGTACGGTGGTGCTTTCCGCTTCGATGATCAGGGTGATCAGGTCGGCCTGGCGCAGAATCACGAAGGCTTCCTGGTTGGAGAAGAAGGCGCCGGCGTTGAGCAGCACGATCTCCCCGGGTTGAGCGGGGCCGGAACCTTCGACACGCACGTTGTGACCGCGCTGGCGTAGCAGTTCACTGAGATGCTCGATGACGAAGCTGACCCCTTCGCCACGACGGGACGAGGTCAGGCCGATGGTCAGGCCATGTTCGGCGACCCGCTCCAGCGGCAGTACCCCGTATAGCCGGTACATGCTGGCGGTGAAGGCGGTGCGCCGCTGTGGCTGGCCGTCGCTGATGTCCTGCAGGCTGCTCCAGACCTTGACTCCGAAGCGCGACTCGATCTTGTCGCCGTCGTGGATGCGCTGGTCCAGCAGATAGAAGAAGTACAGCGCCAGCAGGCCGACTGCCAGGCTCAGCGGAATCGCCAGCAGGATCATGCTCAGGCTCTTGGGGAAGATCCGGCCCTCATTGAGGGTGGCCTGTTCGATCACCGCGATGTTGCTGATCCGGCTCTTGTCCAGTTCCCGGTCGATCCGCGCTTTCTCGGTGCTGTCGCTGTACAGCGCGAAGCTCTTCTCGGCGGCGTCGAGTTCGCGTTGCAGGCGCGCCATCTCGGGTTCGATGGCCAGGGCCTGGCGGCGGTCCTGTTCCAGTTGTTCAAGCTGGCTCTTCTGTTGCGCAGCCTGGGTCTGCAGGCGGCTGAGGCTGGCCTGCTGGTCGGCGAAGCTGTTTTGCAGACGGGTGTAGACCGGGTTCGGTGCCAGGTTGTCGGAGCGCTGGACCACCGCATTCTGCGACTTGAGCAGTTTCTCCAGATTGGCGATGGCGGTGTCCATGGCCTTCACCGGCGGTGCGCCTTCCTTGAAGGTGCGCAGCATTTCCTGGCGCTCGATCTGCTTGGAGTTGATCCGCTGTTGCAGGTCCTGGCGGTCGGGGTTGATGCTCATCTGCCGGCCGATACTGATCTCTTTGCGCATGCTGTTGAGCTGCGCCTGGATGCGCTCCAGGCCGCTGCGGGTCGAGGCCACGGCGCGGGTGGTGTTCAGGTGTTCGCCGCGCAGGTTGTTGAGGTTGCGCGAGATATCGTTCAGGCGCTCGCCGATGCTCACCGCGCCCAGTTCGTTGAGGTGCGTTTCGATTTTTTTCTTGTAGTCGAGGATGCGTGCCTGGGTCGCCTTGCTCTCGGCTTCATAGAAGGTGTAGAGACTTTTGCGCCCCAGGCTGCGGGTGCGCTCCTGTTCGTACTGTTCGATCCAGCTCTGGACGATGATCTGCGCCACCGCCGGATTGTTCCAGGTGAAGCTGATTTCCATGACCGAGGAGCCGGCGGCGTGGGTCACGTTGAAGTTCTTCAGCAACTGGTCGGCGAGGCGTTCGACCGGGGTCTGTTTTTCCACCAGCCCGAGCAGTTGCAGGAGCCCGCGACCGGCGTCGACCAGCGCTTGCAGGGTGCTCTTGACCAGGGTCTTCACACTGCCGAGGAAGCCTTCCTGTGGCGGTACCTTGGACAGTTCGTTGAGGTACTGTTCGGCCACCAGGCGGGCAATCGGGCGTCCGCTGAGCATGCGCTCCTCATCGAGGATCGGATCGCGCTGGGCACTGGGAATGATGGTCGCCTGGCGGTCGGAAATCTCGATCGGCAGGGTACTGGTGTCGCGGCCCGGCTTGACCAGCAGCAAGGCCGTGGATTCGTAGCGGTTGGGCAGCAGGAACGCACCCAGCAGGATGATGGCGAGCGTCACCAGGACGGTGATTTTCACTTCGCGCTTGAAGATGAAGAACAGGCGCAACAAATCGCGGAAGGAGCGGATATTGATCATGTCTGTTGTCCTTAACGATCAGTTGCTGTTTTCACGCAAGTTGTAGTTCACCCCGAAACCAATCGATTTCTGGAACGGAATCAGTTGGTTCAGGTACAGGTCGACCCACTCGATGCCATTGCCCACGTGGGACTTGGGCACGAACACCACGTCGCCGCGTTGCAGCAGCACCGGCGGCCGGTTGCTGACGCCGGCGAGCATGGTGTCGCGGTAGTCGAAGAAGTAGGTCTTGTAGCGGCCGTCGTCTTCCTGACGCAGCAGCGCGACGTTGCGGCTGTCACCCACCGGCAGCAGGCCGCCAGCACCGATCAGGGCCTGTTCCAGGGTGGTGGTGACGGTCACCGGCAGGTTGGCCGGGTTGCGCACCGAGCCGCCGACGAACACGGTATTGCCCGGCGCCGCGGAAATGTTCACGGTCAGGGCCGAGTCCTGGTAGATGTTCTTGAGCTTGTCCTGCAGAAACAGCGTCAGTTCCTGTGGAGTCAGGCCAGCGGCCTTGACGTTGCCGATGTAGGGGTAGGCGAAGCTGCCGTCGTTCATCACCGTGAACAACGTCAGCTCATAGATGGAGTTGGCGGTGAACGCCGAGATCGACGGCGCCTCGCCGGTGTTGCGCACGATACGCAAGGTATCGCCAGGCCGAATCCGTTGGGCAGGCAGGGGTTTGCCGGCCAATGCCTCGCCAGCCCTGTGACCTTCCTGCAGCACGTTTTTTTGCGGCAGCACCACTTTGGCCGGGATGCTGCAGGCGCTGAGTAATAGAACACTGAAGATCAGCAAGGGGGTTTTCATTGGTCGCTCTTCCTGTCGTGCATGTTTACAGCTTCCTGACGGGTTCGGTGGTACTGGACTGGCGGTGTTTCAGGACTTGGCGGTTTCGACGGGAACCCTTCCGTAGATATCGGTGAAACGCACAATGTCGTCCTCGCCCAGGTATTCGCCGCTCTGCACCTCGATCATCACCAGGTCGATCACCCCCGGATTGACCAGGCGATGGGTCTTGCCTGGCTTGATGAAGGTCGATTCATTGGTGTCGAGCAGGAATTCGTTCTCGCCGTTGGTGACCCGGGCCATGCCGCTGACGACGATCCAGTGTTCGCTGCGGTGGTGGTGCATCTGCAGCGACAGCGATGCGTCGGGCTTGACCACGATGCGCTTGATCTTGAAACGCTTGCCTTCCTCGAGCACGGTATAGGTGCCCCAGGGCCGGGTTACCGTGCGGTGCAGGCGATAGGCATCGTGGCCCTGGCGCTTGAGTTCCTGGGCGATGAGTTTCACGTCCTGGCTGCGCTTGCCATCGGCGATCAGCAGGGCGTCGGGCGTGTCGATGATGATCAGGTCCTTGAGACCGACACCACCGACCAGACGCTTGGGCGAATCGATGTAGCAGTTGCTCACATCGTGCAGCACGGTTTCGCCGTTGCACTGGTTGCCGTTGGCATCGGCCGGGCTCAGTTCGCGTACCGCCGCCCAGGAGCCGATATCGCTCCAGCCCAGCTGGCAGGGCACCACCGCGACCTTGTGGGAACGCTCCATCAACGCATAGTCGATGGAAATATCCGGTGCCAGGGCCAGGGTCTTGCTGTCGAGTTCCAGTTGCAGTTCCTGCTTGCCCTCGCGGCTATGGCTGTGGGCCAGGCATTCGGTCATGGTTGCCAGCACGTCCGGGGCATGTTCCTGCAGTTCGCGCAGTACCACGTCGGCGCGCATGCAGAACATGCCGGCGTTCCACAGGTGCAGGCCGCCGTCGAGATAGCCCTGGGCGGTGGCCGTGTCGGGCTTCTCGACGAAGCGCGCGATCTGGAAGCTGTCGTTGCCCAGGGACTGGCCTTTTTCGATATAGCCAAAGCCGGTTTCGGCCCGGGTCGGGATCAGGCCGAAGGTCACCAGCCAACCCTGGTCAGCCAGTTTGCGTGCGCTTTGCACCGCCTGGGCGAAGGCGTCCAGGTCCTTGATCAGATGGTCCGCCGGAAGTACCAGCAACTGTGCATCCTCGCCATAGAGGTGGGCGACATGCAGGGCGGCGGCGGCGATCGCCGGCGCGGTATTGCGACCGAAGGGTTCGAGGATGAAATCCAGGGCTGCCCCGGTCTTGTTCAGCAGACGGTAGTCATCGAGCGTGCGAAAGAACACCTCGCGGTTGGTCACGGTCAGCAGGCGCTGTACGTCCGCCAGACCGGTGGCCCGGCGGAAGGTTTTCTGCAGCAGGCTTTCGCCATCGGGCAGGCGCATGAACGGTTTGGGCATGGCTTCGCGGGACACTGGCCAGAGTCGGGTGCCGGCACCGCCAGCGATGATGCAGGGAATGAGCAGGCTCATGTCAGAAGGCCTCGCGAGTCAGGAGCACTGCCGGGACAGTGCGCAAAAGAATGTAGAGATCGAACCAGATCGACCAGTTCTCGATGTACTCCAGGTCGAACTCCACGCGTTTTTCGATTTTTTCCAGGGTGTCGGTTTCACCACGATACCCATTGATCTGCGCAAGCCCGGTGATCCCCGGCTTTACCCGATGGCGCGAGGTGTATTCCTTGACGGCTTCCTCGAACAGGATGCCGGCGGCCTTGGTCGCCGTGGCATGGGGGCGCGGACCGACCATCGACATGCTGCCGGCGAAGACATTGAACAGTTGGGGCAACTCGTCGAGGCTGGTCTTGCGGATGAAGCGTCCGACCCGGGTGATGCGCGGGTCGCCGCGGGTGGTCTGTTTCTCGGCGGTGGCGTCGGCCTGGTGTTGATGCATCGAGCGGAACTTGAACACTTCGATCAGTCGGTTGTTGTAGCCATAGCGTTTCTGCCGAAACAGCACCGGCCCTGGTGAGTCGAGTTTGATCGCCAGCGCCACCAGCAGCATGATCGGCGACAGCAGAATCAGCGCGAGGCTCGACAGCACCATGTCCTCCAGACGCTTGAACATCGGCGACCAGCCCCGCAGGGGCACCTCGGAGGCGTTGAACATCGGCAGGTTGGCGACTTCGGTGATGCGGTTGTGGGCATGCCGGAAGGCGATCATGTCCGGCACCAGCAACACATTGACCGGCAACCGGCGCAGTTCGCGAATGATGTAGTCCATGCGGTTTTCCGCCGACCAGGGCAGGGCCACCAGGACCTGGGTGACCTTCTCTTCGCGGATCAGCCGTTCCAGATCGTCGGAGTTGCCCAGCAGTGGCAGGTTGACCATGGTTTTCGGCAGTCGGCTGATGCGGTCGTCGATGAAACCGATCACCCCGGAGCGAATGTCCTGGTGTTGCGACAGATAGTCGGCCAGGCGCTGGCCGTTCTCGGTCGCGCCGAGAATCACTGCGTTCTGCAGGAAGATCCCGCGTTGCATCAATTGCTGGAACAACGCCAGCAGGATCAGCCGTTCGACGCCGAACAGCGTCAGGCTGGCGACGAACCAGACCAGCAGTTGGGTATTGTCCAGGTAGTTGAACAGTTGCAGGCCATGGTGCATGAACAGTAACAGGCAAAAGGCCGAGGACCAGGCGAAGAGGGTGATCTGAAAGCGCAGCAGGTTGCTGAAAATCGTCTCGGCATAGATCCCCAGCGCCTGGAAAATCAGCACACTGATAACGCCGAAGAACAGCAGGATGGTCAGATAACCTTCGGTGATTTGCGGGGTTTGTCCGCGCAGGTAAATCAGCATCAACAGACCGGGCAGAATAGCGGTCAGCCCGTGGACCAGGCGAATGCCGAACAAAAAGTACTCGACCATGCTCGGCCGAGTAAGCAGCATGCTGTCGACTGGCTGCAAGCGCATTGAGACCCCCTTCCCTTTCTACCATTGCAAAATGGCAACTACGAAACACTTCGGTAGGTAATTCCTATGGCAGCATTTCCAGGGCTTTTTTGCGCTGACCCCATCCCTGGCAGCTGGTTTTTTCACCGTCTGAAACTACAGGCGGCTGGCACATTGGCAGAGAAAAATCCTACTTTTTTCATGGATTTAACCTGCGTTTCTGTGCATATTTTTCCTCTTGTGAGCCTGACATGTGCTTGAGTAAAGCTCATGAAACTGTCGGTCGCTAATGGAATGACAGTCTGTAGCCAAAAAAAATTTCGCGGAGTCTGTTTTGTTGCCTGAGCCCGGCGTAGAGGGGGGCGGTGACGGCGAAGAAATAAATCGATGGGACGCAAGTCGTTTCCATTCGGTCGCGGTCCACATATCGCAAGGCCATCGACACAGGAGAAAACGCCGATGAGCGAGCGCAAGGCATTGCTGATTCTGCATGGCAAGCAGGCTCTCAACGAGGACGTCAGGGTAGCGGTCGAGGACAAGCGCCGAGAGGGCTGGGAGCTGGCCGTGCGTCTGACCTGGGAAGCGGGGGATGCGCAACGCCTGGTGCAGGAGGCGCTGGCGATGGGGTACCGGCAGTTGATCGCCGGCGGTGGCGACGGCACCTTGCGCGATATTGCCGAGGCACTCGCCGTGGCCGATACCCAGGCAAGCCTGGTGTTGATGCCGCTGGGGACCGCCAACGATTTTGCGCGCGCCGCCGGCGTGCCGCTGGAACCGGCCGCAGCGTTGCAGCTGTTGGACGCCCCGGCCCGGCCCATCGACCTTGGCGTGGTGGGGGAACAGGTATTTTTGAACATGGCCACGGGCGGTTTTGGCAGCCAGGTGACGGCCAATACGTCTGAAGACCTGAAAAAAGTGCTCGGTGGAGCGGCTTATCTGTTCACCGGGCTGACACGTTTCGGTGAGTTGCATGCAGCTTATGGCGAGTTGCAGGGCCCCGACTTCCATTGGCAGGGCGACCTGCTGGCGCTGGGTATCGGCAACGGGCGCCAGGCCGGTGGCGGGCATCTGCTGTGTCCGCAGGCGCTGGTCGATGACGGTCTGCTCGATATCAGCATCCTGCCCGCGCCGCAGGAGGTGGTCGGCACCTTGCGCCAGTTGATGAGCGATGGCTGGGGGCTGGACAACCTGTTCGTCCGGGCACGCCTGCCCTGGGTCGAGATCAAGGTCGCCGAGGGCCTGTACCTGAACCTCGACGGTGAACCCTTGGAGAGTGACAGCTTGCGTTTCGAGGCGCGTCCGGGCGCATTGCGGGTGCACCTGCCGACCGATTCGCCGCTGCTCAGTCGTCCAGGCTGATGATGCGTTCGCGAACCGCGAACAGCACCAGCCCCGCGACATCGAAAATCTGCAGGCGCTTCATGATCTGCGCGCGATGAGTCTCCACGGTCTTGACGCTAAGGCCCAGGCCGTTGGCGATTTCCCGGGTGGACTTGCCGCGTACGATCAACCTGAGGATTTCCAGTTGGCGTCCGGTCAGGTTGTGCGTCTGGGCCTGTGTCGGCGCCTGGCGTTGAGCCTGGGTCAGTGCCTGATTGATCACCGTGTGGGCAATTGCCGGGCTGAGGTAGCGTTCGTCGTTGCGCAAGGCATCCAGTGCCTGGGCCAGTTCGGTGGCGGTGGTGTCCTTGAGCAGGTAGCCATGGGCACCGACTTCCAGGGCCTGCATGATCAGTTGCGGATCGGTGTGCATCGACAGGATCAGTACCTTGCTGTGCGGGCGTACGGCCTGCAACTGGCGCAGGGCATCGAGCCCGCCGATATCGCGCATCGACAGGTCGAGCAGGATGATATCCGGGTTCAGTCGTTCGACGGCTTCGAGCAACTGGGTGCCATCGCTGGCTTCGCCAATCACGGCATAGCCCGGAATTTCCAGCACCAGGGCGCGTACACCGGCCCTGATCAGTGAGTGGTCATCCACCAGAAGTAAATTGCAGGTCATGGAACCTTATTCGTACTGGCTCGTTCGAGGGCGCGGGGGGCCCAGGGAAGAAGGGCTTCGATTTGTGTACCTTTGCCGGGTGCGCTGGTGACTGTCAATCGGCCGCCCAACTGTTCGGCGCGTTCAGCCATGCCGGCCATGCCACGTTGGCCCTGTTCAGCCGGATTGGCCGCTGGGGAAAAGCCCTGGCCGTCATCGGCGATGTACAGCGACAGACCTTCAGGCAGGCGCTTGAGGCGTATCAGCAGGTTGCCGGCCTTGGCATGGCGCAGGACGTTGGTGACGGCTTCCTGTGTCACGCGGAACGCGGTCACCGCCATTTCCTCGGACAACCCTGCCAGTTGCTGATGACATTCCAGGCTCCAGTGCAGCGAGGTGTTGCCCAGGGTCTTGAGCAGATGCGCGCGCAAGCTGGCTTCCAGGCCCAGGCTACTCAACTGGCGTGGATTGAGGATAGCCGAGACGTCGCGCACCTTCGCCAGGGTTTCGTCCAGGGTATTGTTCAGGTCCGTGCAGTGGCTGTGCAGATCTTCCGGTAGGCGTCCCCGCAACCACTGGGTCTGCAGCTTGGCGGCGGTCAGCAGTTGGCCGATGTCGTCGTGCAGTTCGCGGCTCAGGCGGTGCCGCTCATTCTCCTGCACCTGCAGCAGTCGATCGGCCAGTTCCTGGGGCTGGAAGTTGATCGAGGTTTTCGCGTCGTGATGCTGCAACCAGAGGCAGGCCAGGGTGGCAAGGTTGAGCAACAGCAATCCCAGGGACGCAGACGAGCCTCTGACATAGAACACCAGGCTGGTGATGGCCGAGGCAATGCAAAGCAGGACGGTCAGCCGACGAGCATTCTTTCGTGAGGAGAGCCAAGGCTTTAGTGACTTGAGGCTGGCGTACATAGCGTGTGGAGCCAATGAGTGTCCGGTACGGAGAGTCTGAACGTAACCGCTGACAGGACTCTGTTGGAAAAACGGTTACGGTTCAATGTTCATATACAGCTGGATATAGTGATAGCTGGCTAAGTGCTAGTATCTTTGTTGAACCTGGTAGGGATCACAGGCAATTCATTTTACCATCAAGTGCATAAGCAAACGGCCAGCATAGTAGCACTTGGTTTAAGGTTGGTCGTCCCTGTTTATATATGTCCGAGTGGTCAGTTTTTTTGTGCGAAGCTGATGGAAATCAGGTGGTTGGCGTTTAGAAAGTCGTTTGTTTTTGAAGTCCTCGCCGTTTAACACATTATTCTTTCTATACTAAGAAAGCTTGCTCAAAACACCCAAAGTTGTTCATTAGTTGATCTTGTCATCTTGCTCATGGGCTGGTTTGCACACAGGGTGTGTGCGGGTATCGGGTACGGATGCCTATGTCAGGGCCAAGGGTCAGGCGCAGGGCCCGGGAAAGGTGATCAGCGTGAAGGCCTTCGACTCGGCGAGCAGACTGGTGGACAGTTCAGTCTGTGCCGCCAGGGCGGCAATCAGTTCGGCCTGTTCGCTATCGTCGAGGCCCAGTTGGCCGGTGTGTGGGTCGATCAGTTCCAGTTGCCAGGCCAGCAGTGTCAGGCAGTTCTGCAGAGCGTGCAACGCTCCGTCGTGAAGGTTGAGCGGAGTGGGTGCGTGCGTCAAAACGTCGTGAATATGTCTCGAAAAGCTCGCCATGCAGCGCACGCCGAGTACATCGGCACGTCCACCGAGCTTATGCAGGGCGCCGAGCAGGCAATCGATGGCATCCTGGTCGTTACGGATCAGCGCCAGATGCAGGCAACATTCGCGCATCTTCGCTTGCAGGGCCTCTGCTTCCACCAGAAATTGCGGCAGGTGGGTCTGCCGTTCTTTACCGTTCAGCATGCTTTATCTCCATGAAACATCGGCAGGCGATAGAAGGTCGCGCTTGGCGAACGGCGGTAAGTTAATGTCGGCCCACAGGGAGTGTCTGTAGTCTGTTTCCGATTGTGTCGGTGTTGACCGATTGCACGGGAGTATCAGACACAGGCAGACGATGTTCGAGAAGGTCGTTCGCGACGATTGCAAAAACCGCTGAAAAGGGCCGATCCAGAGCGCTTTAACCAGAGCTTTGAGGTCTCTTGTCTGGCTTTGTGGCCACCGTCCCGCGATTGAAAGCAAAAGCCCGACTCCATTCATTTTGTGAGAATGGCGTCACATTAATGGCTATTGGATATTGCGAATATCAGGTTGTGCCTGATTGTTACTAGGGGATTCCCCTATAGAGGGGAACAAAAGGAAGATCCGGTGGTCGCCTTGCGCGAGGCGGAGCCAGTCCAGACAGTGCACTCAGTAAAGCATGATGTTATTGTGACATCAACTGTTTTGCGGATGTTACGCAAGAGGGTCAAGGTCTGGTGGATTCGGCCGATAACTCTTTCAATGAAGTTTTTTTGTATCAACGCCTCTGGAGTGATTGATGGCCGGCATTCTCGACACGGTAGACCAACGTACACAACTGGTGGGCGAGAATCGTCTGGAGATTCTCATGTTCCGCCTGGCGGGTCGTCAGTTGTTCGCAATCAACGTGTTCAAGGTGCAGGAAGTCCTGCAACTGCCCAAACTGACCCTCATGCCTCAGCGTCATCCCTTTGTCTGTGGGGTCGTCAACCTGCGAGGGCAGACCTTGCCGGTGATCGATCTGTCCCAGGCGATCGGCATGCGACCGCTGGTTCCCGGACCGGACAGCACCATTATCGTCACCGAGTACAACCGTTCGGTGCAGGCGTTCCTGGTCGGTGGCGTGGACCGCATCGTCAACATGAACTGGGACGCGATCATGCCGCCGCCGACCAGTGCCGGGCGTCAGCATTACCTGACGGCGATCAGCAAGGTTGATGACCAGTTGGTGGAAATCATCGACGTGGAAAAGGTTCTCGCCGAAATCGTGCCGTACAACGCCAAGGTTTCCCGGGAAAAACTCGAAGATCCGGTGATGGAGCATGCTCGCGGGCGCGAAGTGCTGCTGGTCGACGACTCGAAGGTGGCCTTGTCGCAGTTGCGCGATACCCTGGGCCAGTTGGGGGTGAAGTTGCACATCGCCAGCGATGGCTTGAAGGCGCTGAACATGCTCAAGGGTTGGGCCGATTCCGGTGCGGTGATGACCGACAAGTTGCTGATGGTGTTCACCGATGCCGAGATGCCGGAGATGGATGGTTATCGCCTGACGACCGAGATCCGCAACGACCCACGTCTGCGTGGCCTCTATGTGGTGCTGCATACGTCGCTGTCCGGCAGTTTCAACGAAGCGATGGTGAAGAAGGTCGGTTGCGACAACTTCCTTTCCAAGTTCCAGCCGGACAAGCTCGTCGACGTGGTTCGTCAGCGCCTGCTGCTGGATCATCCCGAGGCCTGATGCCGCTTCACGGGGCAGGTGCAATGCCTGCTCCGCTGCCGGTCGTCGTGATGTGATCTTTGACTGTGCGAACGGCTGGTGTAGGGTGATCTTTTATCCCGGAGCCGATCCCCATGATGCGTCTGAGTGCGCTGTATCGTTATCCCGTCAAGTCCGCGAAGGGCGAACCGCTGTCACAGGTCACGCTCGATGCGTTGGGGCTGACGGGGGATCGGCGCTGGATGATAGTGGACCAGGACAGCGGCCGTTTCCTGACCCAGCGTGCCGTGGCCAGCATGAGCCAGTTGTCGGCCTTGTGGAATACAACTGGTGGTCTGACCTTGAGCGCCCGCGGGTATTCGGCGCTGGATGTGGCAGTGCCCTCGGCCGATGAATCATTGCGCGGCGTGAGCATCTGGAACGACACCTTGCGTGTGCCGGATGCTGGCGACGAAGCTGCGGCCTGGTTGAGCGAGTTCATCGGCAAATCGGTGCGCCTGGTTCATGTGCCGCTGGAGCGGGCGCGGATCACCCAGGCCGGTTATGGCAAGGAAGATGATCGCGTGGCGTTTGCCGATGGTTTTCCGTTGCTGCTGATTGGCCAGGCATCGCTGGACGATCTTTCCCACAGGGTCGGCCGTCCGCTGGAGATGCTGCGGTTTCGACCCAACCTGGTCATCGAGGGCAGTGCGGCGTTTGCCGAGGACCAGTGGAAGCGGATCCGCATTGGCGAAGTCGAGTTCCGACTGGTCAAGCCCTGCTCGCGGTGCATCCTGACCACAATCGACCCGCAGTCCGGGCAGCGCAGTGATGACCGTGAGCCACTGACTACGCTCAAGACCTATCGGCAGCAGGGCGGGGATGTGCTGTTCGGGCAGAACCTGGTCAATGATGGCGTGGGTCGGTTGGAAGTGGGGATGCCGGTGACGGTTCTGGAATGACCCACTGAACCGTGCGGAAGGCTCCCCCTCCAGGGATCACTGGTCGTCGAAGAAACGTTCGTTCCAGTCCACCAGTGTCTGCGGCGCGTTGAGTTTCTGGCCGTAGATCACCGCATACGACAGCACGTTCTGCACGTATTGGCGCGTCTCGTCGAACGGAATGCTTTCCACCCAGACATCGAAACTCAGGTGGTTCGCGCCCTTGAGCCACTGCCGTACCCGGCCCGGGCCTGCGTTATAGGCGGCGGTGGCGAGCACGCGGTTGCCGTTGAACTGACTCTGCACCTGGCTCAGGTAGGCGGCGCCCAACTGGACGTTCTTGTCCGGATCCAGCACCTGCTGCGGCGAGGCCAGCGGGATGCTGAACTTGCGTGCGGTTTCCTTGGCGGTGCCGGGCATCAGTTGCATCAGGCCGGTGGCGCCGGCGTTGGAGCGGGCGTCGTCCATGAAGGCACTTTCCTGGCGGGTAATTGCAAATACCCAGCTCGAATGCAGGCCGCGTACCTGGGCCTCGCGCACCAGCGTGTCGCGGTGGGCCATGGGGAAGCGGATGTCCAGATCGTCCCAGTACTGTGCCTGGCTGATGGTGCGGATTGCCGGGAAATACCACTTCAGGTCGTAGGCCAGCTTGGCCTGGGCGACCATTTCGTCGCGGCTGAGGTGGCGGCTGGCGTGGTACCACTCGCGGCGACCGTCGACGATCTGGCCGCGATCGTGCAGTTCCAGGGCCCGGCGTATGCCGGGCGTGTTGCGAACCTTGTTGATCAACTGCTGGCTGAGTACCAGCGGCCGGTTGGTGAGCTGGTAGGGGGTCTGCGCGCGATCGGCGGCGAGGAATCCGTAGAAGTCGCGTTCGCGGGCGACACTCTTGAGCAGCACCTGCGCCTGCGGGTTCTGCGGTTGGGCCAGCTCCAGGCTGCGGGCCTGCCAGTAGCGCCAGCGGTTGGTCGTGGCCAGGTCCTGGGGCAGGCGGCGGGTCAACTGATAGGCGTCTTCCCAGCGACCCAGGCGCAGCAGCAGGCGCAGGCGCCATTCGGTGACGGTGTTGTCGCGCAGTTCCGGATCGTACTGGGTCATGATGTCCAGGGCGCGACCGTCGTAACGGCGGGCCAGGGTCAGGCCGATTTCGCGGGCGATGGACACTTTCTCGTCACGGGAGAAGCGCATGCTCGCGGCGTAACCGTCGAGCAGCGCCATGGCCTTGTCCGGGTCCTGGCGTGCCAGGCGGCGCAGGCCCAGGCCAACCACGTCGGACATCGCCTCATCCGCCGGCACGAAGCGTTCCGGCTGGCTCAGCAGATCGGGTTTCTGCGCCACCTCGATCATCATCCTGCCTTGCGGGCCGAGGGTGGTGAGGCCCTTGACGAGTGCCGTGGCCAATCCGTAGTTGCGGGCCTCGGCGGCCAGCTTGACGCGCTGCCAGCGTTTTTGTTCGGTCAGTTGGCCTTGTGCTGCCCAGCTGTCGAACAAGGCGTCGCAGGCGCTGGGTTGGGTCTTGCCGGTCAGCCAGAGTTTTTCCGCCGTGGCGTAGCCCTCGGCGAGCAGGTTGTGGCTGAGCTGGTACTGGCCGTTGAGGCAGTCCAGTTCGGTGAAGTTCAGTTTCGGGTCGTAGTACTTGACGAAGGGCGCCCATTCACCGCGCTCGGCGAGCCAGCGCAACCAGCGCAGTTTCATCCAGTTGGCCTGGGGCAGGTCGCCATGTTCGGCCAGGAACTGCTCGATTTCGGCGTTGCTGGCGGTCTTCAGTCGAGCGGTCAGCTCGTCGTAGGCCAGGTAGGGCTCCAGCGGATAGCTCAGCAGGGCACTGCGATTCTGGAAGTAGGGGCCTGAATCGCCCTTGGCCAGGGCACGCTTGGCGTCATCGTAGAGTTGACGTTGCTGGGCGAGGTCGGCGGCCTGGGCAGCATGAACGGCGCAGGTGGAAAAAAGCAGGCACGATAAAAAGTTGAAAAGACGGCTGCGCATGAGACTTCCGGGCAAAAAAACAGACAAGCGCCGGCAAGACCGGCGCTGATTGTCGGGTAGCTTAGCCTTTTGCCGGCGCGGGGCGAAAGTTTTGCCGGCCCTCGTACGCAACTTGATACCAAATGTCATCTGAATGGGCATCGCAGGCTTCGACCACCGGCAAAAATCGCGGCGGTCTCGCCGCTCAACATCAGGTAGAATACGCGCCCGGTTTTTGGAGAAGCTCATGACCCTGCTCAAATTCAGCGATGTGTCCCTTGCTTTCGGCGCCATGCCGCTGTTGGACAAGGTGTCCTGGCAGATCGCCCGTGGAGAGCGGGTGTGCATCATCGGCCGCAACGGCACAGGCAAGTCCAGCATGTTGAAGCTGGTCAAGGGCGATCAGAAGCCCGACGACGGCTCTGTCTGGCGTGCCCCCGCGCTCAAGATCGGCGAATTGCCGCAAGAGCTGCCGGTGGCCGACGGCCGCACCGTGTTCGACGTGGTGGCCCAGGGCCTCGATGGTGTGGGTGAGCTGCTCGCTCAATATCACCACCTGAGTCAGAACATCGTCACCGATGCCGACCTGGACAAGCTGATGCACGTCCAGCATGACCTCGAGGCCCGCGACGGCTGGCGCCTGCAGACCCTGGTCGACAGCACGCTGAGTCGCCTGCAGCTGCCCGCCGACAAGACCCTGGCCGAATTGTCCGGTGGCTGGCGTCGGCGTGTGTTGCTGGCCCAGGCGCTGGTGGCCGAGCCCGACCTGCTGCTGCTCGACGAACCGACCAACCACCTGGATATCGGCGCGATCGCCTGGCTGGAAGAAGCCCTCAAGGACTTCCAGGGCGCGGTGTTGTTCATCACTCACGACCGTTCCTTCCTGCAGAACCTGGCCACTCGCATTCTTGAGCTCGATCGCGGCGGGCTGATCGACTGGAACGGCGACTACGCCAGCTTCCTGGTGCACAAGGAGGCCGCACTGGCAGCCGAGGAAACCGCCAACGCGCTGTTCGACAAGCGCCTGGCCCAGGAAGAAGTGTGGATTCGCCAGGGCATCAAGGCTCGGCGTACCCGTAACGAAGGCCGTGTCCGTGCGCTGAAGGCCTTGCGGGTCGAGCGCAGCGAACGGCGCGAGCGCACCGGCAAGGCGAACATCCAGCTCGATACCGCCGACAAGTCCGGCAAGCAGGTGATGGTCCTCGAGAACGTCAGTTTTGCCCACCCGGGCGGTCCGTTCCTGGTCAAGGACTTCTCCATGGTCCTGCAGCGCGGCGACCGGATCGGCTTGCTGGGGGCCAACGGTACCGGCAAGACCACTCTGCTGAAACTGATGCTCGGCGGTCTGGTGCCGACCAGCGGCAAGGTGGAGGAGGGCACCCGTATCGAGGTGGCCTATTTCGATCAGTTGCGCCATCAGCTCGACCTGGAAAAGACCGTGGTCGACAACGTCGCTGAAGGTCGCGATTTCATCGATATCGATGGCCAGAGCCGCCATGTGCTCAGCTATCTCGGTGACTTCCTGTTCAGCCCGCAGCGGGCGCGTACGCCGGTCAAGGCGCTGTCCGGTGGTGAGCGCGCGCGGTTGCTGCTGGCCAAACTGTTCAGTAAGCCGGCGAACCTGCTGGTACTCGACGAACCGACCAACGACCTCGATGTGGAAACCCTCGAGTTGCTGGAAGAGGTCCTGCTGACCTTCCAGGGCACCGTGCTGATGGTCAGCCACGACCGGGCATTCCTCGACAACGTGGTGACCAGCACCCTGGTGTTCGAAGGCGAGGGCAAGGTTCGCGAATACGTTGGCGGCTACCAGGACTGGCTGCGTCAGGGCGGTTCGCCACGCTTGCTCGGGGTGACCGAGAGCAAGTCGGGCAAGGCCGGGCTTGAGTCGGCGATCGTCAGTGCTCCCCCTGTGGCAGCGGCAACTGTGGCCGAAGTGCCTGCGGCGAAGAAGAAACTCAGCTACAAGCTGCAGCGCGAGCTGGAAGCCTTGCCGGGGGACATCGACGCCAAGGAGCAGCAGATCGCTGCGGTAGAGGCCGAAATGGCCGAGGCGGGCTTCTATCAGCGTCCGGCTGCCGAGACGACCGCCGTGCTTGCCAGGCTGGAGACGCTCCAGGCCGAGCTGGATGCAATGATGGAGCGCTGGGCCGAGCTGGATGCCTGATTGATCGCGCGGCAATAAAAAGCCCGGCTTCATTCTGTGAGGCCGGGCTTTTTGCAGGATGGCTGTGAGGCGGTGCCCTTGTAGGGGCAGGGCTTGCCCGCGAAGCTTTGGCGCTCTTGAGGGCCCATTCGCGGGCAAGCCCTGCTCCTGCAAAGGTTCCGTGTTTGTCAGCTCTTGCTTTGCAGGCGTACTGCGAGGACGTCGCAAGGGGCTCCGTGCAGCACGTCGTTGGCGGTGGAGCCGAGCAGCAGCGCCAGACCGTGGCGCCCGTGGCTGCCGACCACCACCAGGTCGCAGTGCTGTTCCTTGGCCAGGTGGTGAATCTCCTGGCGAGGCTGGCCGTAGGTCAGGTGGCAGTTGTCTTTCGACAGTTCGGGGTACTTGTTGATCAGCCGTTGCAGGCGCTCCTTGGCCTGATCGAACTGCTGTTGCTGCAGTTGGGAAAGATCCATCGGTACGTCGCCGCCAAAGGCCATGGCCATGGGCTCGACGATGTGTACCAGCGAAAGCTTGGCACTGTTGCTGACCGACAGTTCGCGTGCCCGCTGAATGACCGGGTCGCATTCTTCCGTCAGGTCGACGGCAACCAGAATGTGGTTGTAGGGCATGGAGGCACCTCCTGAGGATCGCAATTGTTTTAAGTATGGTTGGTTTAAAGCGGATTGGTTCTGCGTTGAATCAATCGCTCATCAATAATCTTCGGGGTGTAGAGATATGACGGTCTGGATAGTGGTGTCAATCCTGGCGGTGGTTCTCAGTCCTCTGGCATGGCTGCGACCCTCGCGTCGCCAGGGCGATAGGATGGCCCTGCGCATGGAGGCGCGACGCATTGGCCTGGGCATGCAACTGGCGCCGCAGGAGTGGCCGCATTGGCTGTCTCAGGAGCCGCCAAGCCCGTGTGCACAATATCATCGTCCACGGCGCGGCAAGGCGCCGGCATGCTGGAGCTATTGGCAAAGCGAGCCTGGCGTCTGGGTCAACCAGTGGCGCGAAGTGCTCGAAGATGAAGCCTTGCTGGTGCATTTTCGGACGTTGCCAGCCAATGTCTTCAAGGTCGAGGCGGATACGCAGATGATCGCGCTCTACTGGGCCGAGCGCGGCGAAGTGCAGGTGCTGCATGATATCGCCGCGGTGCTCAAGGCGCTGGCCTGACTCAGGTCGTTCCGTCGGAGCAAACGCTCTGGCGCCTGACCTTCATAAAAAGTGCTTCTATTTTCCACTAGGCTGTTTCTTGGGGTCTGGTAGGCCTGTTCCCGAATTTGTGCCTGATTACGTGGCTTCGCCTGTTATTGATTTTGTGAATGAAGCGCCATCAGGCCGGCTGCTGCGGCACCTGCGCGCCTGGAAAGTGACTGGAAAGTCGCATTTTTCGGGGTGTTTTCGGCAATTGACAATTGCCTCGAATTCCGTGAAGGTGTCCACACCCAAATCAAACGGGCGTATGAATTGAGCGTTTGTCTGACAGACGGCTCGTACAGAATCCCGATTATCGCGTCGACGGGTGTGCCTGGCGGCTTGGCGTAGCAGTGACGGTGACGTCAATGCCGGGCCAGAAGTTAGCGTCCGACGTGTACTGTTCAGCTTCCATATCGTGGAGATCAGTTGATGATTTACGAAGGTAAAGCCATCACGGTTAAGGCTCTTGAAAGTGGCATCGTCGAATTGAAATTCGACCTCAAGGGTGAGTCCGTCAACAAGTTCAACCGTCTGACCCTGAACGAACTGCGTCAGGCGGTGGACACCATCAAGGCCGATGCCTCGGTCAAGGGTGTGATCGTCAGCAGTGGCAAGGACGTGTTCATCGTCGGCGCCGACATCACCGAATTTGTCGACAACTTCAAGTTGCCAGATGCTGAACTCGTGGCGGGTAACCTCGAAGCCAACAGGATCTTCAGCGATTTCGAAGACCTGGCCGTTCCGACCGTTGCCGCGATCAACGGCATCGCCCTGGGTGGCGGTCTGGAAATGTGCCTGGCTGCGGATCTGCGGGTCATGTCCGCCAGCGCCAAGATCGGCCTGCCGGAAGTCAAGCTGGGCATCTACCCAGGCTTTGGCGGTACCGTTCGTCTGCCACGTCTGATCGGTGTGGATAACGCCATCGAGTGGATTGCCGCCGGCAAGGAAAACCGTGCCGAGGACGCCCTGAAAGTCGGCGCCGTCGATGCCGTGGTTGCCCCTGAACAACTGCAGCAGGCTGCCCTGGACCTGGTCAAGCGCGCAATCTCTGGCGAGATCGACTACAAGGCCAAGCGTCAGCCCAAGCTGGACAAGCTCAAGCTCAACGCCATCGAGCAAATGATGGCCTTCGAAACCGCCAAGGGTTTTGTCGCAGGTCAAGCCGGTCCGAACTACCCGGCGCCGGTCGAAGCCATCAAGACCATCCAGAAAGCCGCCAACTTCGGTCGTGACAAGGCGCTGGAGATCGAAGCCGCAGGTTTCGTGAAACTGGCCAAGACCTCGGCCGCGCAGAGTCTGATCGGTCTGTTCCTGAACGATCAGGAACTGAAGAAAAAGGCCAAGGCCTACGACGAAATCGCCAAGGACGTGAAGCAGGCCGCCGTACTCGGTGCCGGCATCATGGGTGGCGGTATCGCCTATCAGTCGGCATCCAAGGGCACGCCGATCCTGATGAAGGACATCAACGAGCACGGTATCGAACAGGGCCTGGCGGAAGCCGCCAAGCTGCTGGTCGGCCGCGTCGACAAGGGCCGCATGACCGCGGCGAAGATGGCCGAAGTGCTCAACGGCATTCGTCCGACGCTGTCCTACGGTGACTTCGGTCACGTCGACCTGGTGGTCGAGGCGGTCGTCGAGAACCCGAAGGTCAAGCAGGCGGTACTGGCTGAAGTGGAAGGCCAGGTCAAGGAAGATGCCGTGCTGGCATCCAACACCTCGACCATTTCCATCAGCCTGCTGGCCAAGGCCCTCAAGCGTCCGGAAAACTTCGTCGGCATGCACTTCTTCAACCCGGTGCACATGATGCCGCTGGTGGAAGTGATCCGTGGCGAGAAGTCCAGCGAACAGGCGGTCGCCACCACCGTGGCCTACGCCAAGAAGATGGGCAAGAACCCGATCGTGGTCAACGACTGCCCGGGCTTCCTGGTCAACCGCATCCTGTTCCCGTACTTCGGCGGTTTCGCCAAGCTGGTCAGTGCCGGTGTGGACTTCGTCCGTATCGACAAGATCATGGAGAAGTTCGGCTGGCCGATGGGCCCTGCGTACCTGATGGACGTGGTCGGTATCGACACCGGTCACCATGGTCGTGACGTGATGGCCGAAGGCTTCCCGGATCGCATGAAGGACGACCGTCGTTCGGCTGTCGATGCGCTCTACGAGGCCAAGCGCCTGGGGCAGAAGAATGGCAAGGGCTTCTACGCCTACGAGACCGACAAGCGCGGCAAGCAGAAGAAGGTGGCCGACCCGTCGGTGCTGGAAGTGCTCAAGCCGATCATCTACGAGCAGCGTGAAGTGACCGACGAGGACATCATCAACTGGATGATGATCCCGCTGTGCCTGGAAACCGTGCGTTGCCTGGAAGACGGTATTGTCGATACTGCCGCCGAAGCGGACATGGGCCTGGTCTACGGTATCGGTTTCCCTCCCTTCCGTGGTGGTGCGCTGCGTTACATCGACTCGATCGGTGTGGCCGAGTTCGTTGCCCTGGCTGACCAGTACGCCGATCTGGGCGCGTTGTACCACCCGACCGCGAAGCTGCGTGAAATGGCCAAGACCGGCCAGCGGTTCTTCGGTTAAGCGCCCACACTAGAGCGAGAGTGAACTATATGAGCTTGAATCCTAGAGACGTCGTGATTGTCGACTTCGGTCGTACTCCGATGGGCCGCTCCAAGGGCGGCATGCACCGCAACACCCGTGCCGAAGACATGTCGGCGCACCTGATCAGCAAGCTGCTGGAGCGTAACGCGAAGGTCGATCCGAACGAAGTCGAGGACGTGATCTGGGGCTGTGTCAACCAGACCCTGGAGCAGGGCTGGAACATCGCCCGCATGGCTTCGCTGATGACCCAGATCCCGCACACCGCCGCCGGCCAGACCGTCAGCCGTCTGTGTGGTTCGTCGATGAGCGCATTGCACACCGCCGCCCAGGCGATCATGACCGGCAACGGTGACGTTTTCGTCGTGGGTGGCGTCGAGCATATGGGACACGTGGGGATGATGCACGGTGTCGACCCGAACCCGCACATGTCGCTGTACGCGGCGAAAGCCTCGGGCATGATGGGTCTGACCGCCGAGATGCTCGGCAAGATGCACGGCATCACCCGTGAGCAGCAGGACGCCTTTGGCGTGCGCTCCCACCGGCTCGCCCACAAGGCGACCGTGGAAGGCAAGTTCAAGGACGAGATCATCCCGATGCAGGGGTATGACGAGGCGGGTTTCCTGAAGGTTTTCGACTACGACGAGACCATTCGTCCGGAAACCAGCCTGGAAAGCCTGGCGGCACTGAAGCCGGCGTTCAACCCCAAGGGCGGGACCGTGACTGCGGGCACTTCGTCGCAGATCACCGATGGTGCCTCGTGCATGATCGTGATGTCGGCGCAGCGTGCCCAGGATCTCGGGATCCAGCCGCTGGCGGTGATTCGTTCGATGGCGGTAGCGGGTGTCGATCCGGCGATCATGGGTTATGGTCCTGTACCTGCGACCCAGAAAGCTCTCAAGCGTGCCGGGTTGTCGATTTCCGATATCGACTTCTTCGAGCTCAACGAAGCCTTCGCCGCACAGGCCCTGCCGGTGCTGAAGGATCTGAAAGTGCTCGACAAGATGGACGAGAAGGTTAACCTGCACGGCGGCGCCATCGCTTTGGGTCACCCATTCGGTTGCTCCGGTGCGCGGATTTCCGGCACTCTGCTCAACGTGATGAAGCAGAATGGCGGTACCTTCGGGGTTTCCACCATGTGTATCGGCCTCGGCCAGGGCATTGCCACCGTCTTCGAACGCGTCTAAGCGTTTCGGTGACGGAAACCGGGGCCAGGTGCCCCGGTTTTTGTTTTTCTGAAATTTTTTATTTTATTTTGTAAGAGGGCCGATACATGACTTTGCAACCCGGGCTCTATCAGCACTACAAGGGGCCGCAGTACCGCGTTTTCAGCGTGGCACGGCATTCCGAGACCGAGGAGGAAGTGGTGTTCTACCAGGCGCTGTATGGCGAATACGGCTTCTGGGTGCGCCCTTTGAGCATGTTCCTGGAGTCGGTCGAGGTTGACGGCGAACGGGTCCCACGCTTTGCTTTGGTGCAGGCCGAGCCGAGTGTTTTTTCCAAGGCATGAGGGCAGGTCGCGCAGCACCCTGTGCTTGACCTCACCTTGTTGCCACTATATATAGCGGTGCCGCGCCAGTCGCGGGCTGCGCTCTCACTTCTAGCATTCAGGAATTTTCCGATCCATGGGCAAATCGCTGGTCATTGTGGAATCCCCGGCTAAGGCCAAGACCATCAACAAGTATCTGGGAACCCAGTACGTGGTGAAGTCGAGTATCGGCCATATCCGAGACCTGCCCACCAGCGGTTCCGCGAGCGCCGCCAAGGAGCCTGCCGCCAAGCGTGGCAAGGCCGCTGCTGGCGAGGCGCCTGTGCTCTCGGCCAAAGAGAAGGCACGCAAACAGCTGGTATCGCGTATGGGGGTCGACCCCGATCACGGCTGGAAAGCCCGCTACGAGATCCTTCCCGGCAAGGAGAAGGTGATCGAAGAGCTGCGCCGGCTCGCCAAGGATGCCGACACCATCTATCTCGCAACCGACTTGGATCGCGAGGGGGAAGCCATTGCCTGGCACCTGCGCGAAGCCATCGGTGGTGATGACAGCCGCTACAAGCGCGTGGTGTTCAACGAAATCACCAAGAAAGCGATCCAGGAAGCCTTCTCGGCGCCTGGCGAGCTGGATATCGACCGTGTCAACGCTCAGCAGGCGCGGCGTTTCCTTGATCGTGTGGTCGGCTACATGGTTTCGCCGCTGTTGTGGGCGAAGATCGCCCGTGGCCTGTCCGCCGGTCGCGTACAGTCGGTAGCGGTGAAGCTGGTGGTCGAGCGTGAGCGCGAGATCCGTGCGTTCAACCCGGAAGAGTACTGGGAAGTACATGCCGACCTCGGCACCGCCAAGGGCGCCAAGGTACGTTTCGACGTGGCACGGGAAAACGGCGAGGCCTTCAAGCCGCTGAACGAAGCCCAGGCCATGGCGGCGCTGGAGAAGCTCAAGGCGTCGGCATACACCATCGCCAAGCGCGAGGACAAACCGACCAGCAGCAAGCCGTCGGCCCCGTTCATCACCTCCACCCTGCAGCAGGCAGCGAGCAACCGCCTGGGCTTCGGGGTGAAGAAGACCATGATGATGGCCCAGCGTTTGTACGAAGCCGGCTACATCACCTATATGCGTACCGACTCCACCAACCTCTCGGCTGATGCCGTGGCGATGGCGCGCACTTACATCGAAGGCGAGTTCGGCGCGAAATACCTGCCGGCCGCTCCCAACGTCTACAGCAGCAAGGAAGGCGCCCAGGAGGCGCACGAAGCGATCCGGCCTTCGGACGTCAATGCCGACCCGAGCAAGCTGTCGGGCATGGAGCGCGATGCCGAGCGGCTTTACGAGCTGATCTGGCGCCAGTTCGTGGCCTGCCAGATGCTGCCGGCGCAATACCTGTCGACCACCGTCAGCGTTGCCGCTGGGGACTTCGAGCTGCGTGCCAAGGGCCGTATCCTCAAGTTCGACGGTTACACCCGGGTACTGCCACAACTGAGCAAGCCGGGCGACGACGATGTCCTGCCCGACATGGCCCAGGGCGAAGTGTTGAAGCTGATCACCCTCGATCCGAGCCAGCACTTCACCAAGCCGCCGGCGCGTTACTCCGAAGCCAGCCTGGTCAAGGAAATGGAAAAACGCGGTATCGGTCGCCCGTCGACCTATGCGGCGATCATTTCGACCATCCAGGACCGTGGTTACGTGGCCTTGCACAACCGTCGCTTCTACTCCGAGAAGATGGGCGACATCGTCACCGAGCGCCTGGCCGAAAGCTTCGCGAACCTGATGGACTACGGTTTTACCGCGGGCATGGAGGAAAACCTCGATGACGTGGCCCAGGGCGAACGTGACTGGAAGAACGTGCTCGACGAGTTCTATGGCGACTTCAAGAAGAAGCTCGAAGTGGCCGAGAGTGCGGAACACGGCATGCGTGCCAACCAGCCGGTGATGACCGATATCCCGTGCCAGACCTGTGGTCGGCCGATGCAGATTCGTACCGCTTCGACCGGTGTGTTCCTCGGTTGCTCGGGCTACAGCCTGCCGCCGAAAGAGCGTTGCAAGGCGACCGTGAACCTGGTCCCGGGTGACGAGATCGCTGCGGATGACGAGGGTGAGTCCGAATCCCTGGTGCTGCGCGGCAAGCATCGCTGCCCGATCTGCAGCACGGCAATGGATGCGTATCTGCTGGATGAGAAGCGCAAGCTGCACATCTGTGGCAACAACCCCGATTGTGCTGGCTACGAGATCGAAGAGGGCAACTACCGGATCAAGGGCTATGAAGGCCCGAGCCTGGAGTGTGACAAGTGCGGTAGCGAGATGCAGCTCAAGACTGGCCGTTTCGGCAAGTTCTTCGGCTGCACCAACCCGACCTGCAAGAACACGCGCAAGCTGCTCAGAAGCGGTGATGCGGCCCCGCCGAAAATGGATCCGGTGAAGATGCCGGAGCTCAAGTGCGAAAAGGTCGACGACACCTACATCCTGCGTGATGGCGCGTCCGGCCTGTTCCTGGCGGCGAGCCAGTTCCCGAAAAACCGCGAGACCCGTGCGCCGCTGGTACTCGAGATCGTTCCGCACAAGGCAGAAATCGATCCGAAGTATCACTTCCTCTGTGAAGCACCACAGAAGGACCCGGACGGTCGTCCGGCGGTCATCCGCTACAGCCGCAAGACCAAGGAGCAGTACGTGCAGACCGAGGTCGAGGGCAAGCCGACCGGCTGGAAGGCGTTCTACGACAGTGGCAAGTGGAAGGTGGAAGACAAGCGTCAGGGCGCCTGATTCGGTTGCCCCTTGGGCTCTGGTCTTCTCGGGTCCAGGGCCTGATGCAAGCCCAGGACTTGATGCAGGTGCCTGGTGATGCAAATCCCTGTAGGAGCAGGGCTTGCCCGCGAAGCTTTTGGCGTCCTTGAGGACCCATTCGCGGGCAAGCCCTGCTCCTGCAAGGGGGTTGCGTGTGGTCTCTTTTTGGGAGTGCGCCTTCATGGCCAACGAACTCTATACCCGTACCAACCAGAAGATCTTCTATGCTGGCCTGGCCCTGGAAGCCCTTGGCAAGGCCGAAGAGAGCCGGGCGATGAACGCGCTGGCGCTGACTCAGGCCGAGCGTGAAGCCGCGGTCTTTCATCTCTATGGCGCCTTGCTCGGGCTGTGCCATGAAATCGCCGGTTTCTACCGTCTGCCCCAGGCCAGCGCCCCGCGTGCGGAGCTGTTGCTGACCCGGGAGGTGCTGGAAGCCATCGCCATTCCGGAAATGGCCGAACTGGTGGAGCTGGCACACAGCCCGCAAACCTGGCTGGCCCGGCTGATCTCTGCGCACAGCGCGTTGTATCTGCCGCCCCAGGCGCCAAGAAAGCCCAAGGGCGATGTCTTGCAGCCATTGATCGAGGCGGTCAGCCTGGATGCAGAGGCCGCTCCGGAACTGGGGCGTGAAGAGCTGGAAAGCTGGCGGCAGAACCTCAAGGCGTTGGCGATCCGCTTTCGTGACGGACTCAGCGAATGTTGAGCGCTTTCGAGGGACGGTAGGTTCCGCCTGTCAGTTGTTCATCAAGCCGTAACGAAAGCTGTTGAGAACTTGAGCGGGTAGCCATGAATGACTGGTATGATACTAGAGGCCCGTACGCTGAATTCGCCTGTTCAAATTCGAATTGACCGTACAGGCCACTAGCCTTTCGTGGAGAACAGACTCTTATGCCTACGTCCTTTCTAGAAATTGTCGAGCTGCCGGACGGCCGTATCGAGCTGCGCCGAGCCGAGGACGAAGGTTCTCTGGTCACCCTGAATTTCTCTGAGGATGCCAAGGCGTTCCTGCAGGGCCAGCACGTCGAGGTGGCCAAGGCCATGTTGAGCGTGGGTGTGCAGATGGCAGGACGTTTGGTGGAAGGCGAAATCGACAAAGAAGACGGTCCGCGGGTTCTTCACTGATAGACGTGCCTGATTCCGGTGCGGTTGCGTGATGAAACGTTGGTCCTGATCGGCTTCTCTGTCCTGGAGAAGCCTCGTGAGTCTGTGCAAAGAGCCTGTTTGGCGTGCCTCTCGACTCTTCTTTAGCCCAAGCTTCAACCCAAACGAATGTTCAGGCTCTGTGCTTCGCCTTTGCGAGCGGCGTTGATCAGTTGCTGGCGAGCGCTGCTGCCCAGCGGATTCAACCAGCTGACTACCGTATGGCTACGTCCCAGGCGCAAGGCCTCGCAGGCCAATTGCTGAGCATTTTGGGCGCTGCTCGGTTGCAGTAGCAGGATCCGCTCGCGGTTCAGGCCGGCCTCGCGCAACCAGCTCTGGGTGACGCTGGCGGGCGGGGCGATCAGGGTCAACCAGCGGGCATCCTGATCCTGGCTCAGTTCACGCAGAATGGGGGCCAGCAGGCTCAGGCAATTCCCGCCACGCAACGATAATTCGCTGAACACCTCGGGCTGTGGGCTCCAGGGGGCCTCAATCACTTCCTTGAGGACAGGAGCCAGTGGCTGCGCCAGGAAGGCTTCGAACAAGGACAACTGTGCATGTTGCGGAGTCTGGAATTGCATGATGCCTCCTTCAGCGGCGAATGACGCCGACGCTCAAGCCTTCGATGACGAAATCCTGCTCTTTCAAATTGACTTCGATAGGGGCGAACTCGGGGTTCTCCGCCAGTAGCCAGACTTTGCTGCCTTCGCGCTTGAAACGTTTGACGGTGACTTCCTCGCCGATGCGTGCCACCACGATCTGGCCATTGCGCGCTTCGCGACAGGTGTGCACGGCCAGTAGATCGCCGTCGAAAATACCGACGTCCTTCATGCTCATGCCGTGAACGCGTAGCAGGTAGTCGGCGCGAGGGTGGAAGAAGGTCGGGTTGATGTTGCAGGATTCCTCGACATGCTGCTCGGCGAGGATGGGGGCGCCAGCGGCGACCCGGCCAATGATCGGCAGGGTGGATTCGTCGGCCTTGGCTTCGAAGCCGGGGATGCGAATGCCGCGCGAGGCGCCAGGCGTCATTTCGATCGCCCCCTTGCGTGCCAGGGCCTTGAGGTGTTCCTCGGCCGCGTTCGGGGACTTGAAGCCCAGCTCCAGGGCGATTTCCGCACGGGTGGGCGGATAGCCGTTGTCATCCAGGCAGCGTTTGATAAAAGCCAGAATCTCAGCTTGGCGGGGCGTCAGTTTTAGCATATCGATGGGCTCTGTCTTTTTATACAGTGACTGGAATTATATACAGTACGAGGCGCTTGGCAATCCTCCTTTTCAAGGTGCCCGCCGGACGGTTGCGGGAGGCGGTATCGATAGGCGCCATGAGCGGTGGACAACAGGTCGCGGGTTCTATGATTTAATACCTGACTGGCTGGCCGGGAATGGACCGGCAGACTTGACATTCCGTGGCCTGAAACGTATGTTTCAAACAAGTGTTTGTCAGACGGAATAGCCATGGCCCAGTCGGAAACCGTTGAACGTATTCTCGATGCTGCCGAGCAATTGTTCGCGGAAAAAGGTTTTGCCGAGACCTCGTTGCGATTGATCACCAGCAAGGCGGGGGTCAACCTCGCGGCGGTGAATTATCATTTCGGCTCGAAAAAAGCCCTGATCCAGGCGGTGTTCTCGCGTTTCCTCGGACCGTTCTGCGCCAGCCTTGATCGCGAACTGGAGCGGCGCCAGGCCAGGCCGGAGGTCAAGCCGAGCCTGGAAGAACTGCTGGAAATCCTCGTCGAACAGGCCTTGGTGGTACAGCCGCGCAGCGGCAACGACCTGTCGATCTTCATGCGTCTGCTCGGCCTGGCCTTCAGCCAGAGCCAGGGTCACCTGCGGCGTTACCTGGAAGACATGTACGGCAAGGTGTTCCGTCGCTACATGCTGCTGGTCAATGACGCTGCCCCGCGTATCCCGCCGATCGAGCTGTTCTGGCGCGTGCACTTCATGCTCGGTGCGGCGGCGTTCAGCATGTCCGGGATCAAGGCGTTGCGGGCGATTGCCGAGACCGACTTTGGCGTCAACACCTCGATCGAAACCGTGATGCGCCTGATGGTGCCGTTCCTCGCCGCCGGCATGCGTGCCGACAGCGGTGTGACCGACGAGACCATGGCCGCCGCGCAACTGCGCCCACGCAACAAATCGGCGGCGCCTGTCGTCAAGGCGTAACGCATTCGGGTGGGCGCGCAGGCCTTGATCCGCTAAGCTTGCCGCCCATGCCCGATGCCTTTGCGTTTCACTCTTTCCTTTTTTCTGTTCGTCTGCCGGATGCGCTCCACGGCAGCGCGTGTGTGCGCCTGGCGGTTTTTCCGACGACTCTTTTTTCCAAGGACTCCTTATGACTACTGCCCTGCAAGGCTCCCTGATGGTCGATATCGCCGGCACCTGGCTGACGGCTGAAGATCGCCAATTGTTGCGCCAGCCGCAAGTGGGCGGATTGATCATCTTTGCGCGCAATATCGAGAGTCCGCGCCAGGTTCGCGAACTGAGCGCGTCGATTCGCGCGATTCGTCCCGATCTGTTGCTGGCGGTCGACCAGGAAGGGGGCCGGGTACAGCGGCTGCGCCAAGGTTTCGTGCGGTTGCCGGCGATGCGGGCGATTGCCGACAACCCGAATGCCGAGTATCTGGCCGAACAGTGCGGCTGGCTGATGGCGACGGAAGTTCTGGCGGTTGGGCTCGACCTGAGTTTTGCCCCGGTGCTCGACCTCGATTATCAGCGCAGCGCGGTGGTCGGCAGTCGTTCCTTCGAGGGCGATCCCGAGCGCGCGGCCTTGCTGGCCGGGGCGTTCATTCGCGGCATGCAGGCGGCTGGCATGGCGGCTACCGGCAAGCATTTCCCAGGCCATGGTTGGGCCGAGGCGGATTCCCATGTGGCGATCCCTGTCGATGAGCGCAGCCTGGAAACCATTCGAGCCCATGACCTGGTGCCGTTCGCCCGGCTGAGCCAACAGTTGGCTGCGGTGATGCCGGCCCATGTGATTTATCCACAGGTCGATGCGCAACCTGCCGGCTTCTCGCGGCGCTGGTTGCAGGAGATTCTGCGGGGCGAGCTGCAGTTTGACGGGGTGATTTTCAGTGATGACCTGTCCATGGCCGGTGCCCATGTGGTTGGGGATGCCGCCAGCCGTATCGAGGCGGCGTTGTCGGCCGGTTGCGACATGGGGCTGGTGTGCAATGATCGTGCTGCGGCGGAGCTGGCCCTGAGTGCGGCGCAGCGGCTCAAGGTGACGCCGTCGCCGCGGATTGCGCGGATGCGCGGGCAGGGTTTTGCGCGGACCGATTATCGCCAGGAGCCGCGTTGGCTGGAGGCGCTGGGGGCGCTGCGGGACGCTCAGCTCATCGATTGAGTTGTGGTGCGGTTGAGGGTCTATTCGCGGGCTTGCCCGCGAAGCTTTCAGGGACGCTCAGCGCCCGGCTTTCTTGTCCGGCAGCGGCGCGAACAGCGCTTCGATGTCCTCGTTCTGTAACTGCCAATCTCCGGCCTGGCGCCCGTCGAGCACGCCGGCGGCCAGGTCGGATTTCTCCTGTTGCAGGTGCTGGATCTTTTCCTCGACCGTGCCTCGGGCAATCATCTTGTAGACGAATACCGGCTTTTCCTGGCCGATCCGGTAGGCTCGGTCCGTTGCCTGGTTTTCCGCCGCCGGGTTCCACCACGGGTCGTAGTGGATCACCGTGTCGGCTTCTGTCAGGTTCAGGCCGACCCCGCCGGCCTTGAGGCTGATGAGGAAGATCGGCAGCTTGCCGCTCTGGAAGTCTTTCACGGGCGTGCGTCGATCGCGGGTCTGGCCGGTCAGCAAGCCATAGGCGACATGGCGCTTTTGCAGTTCTGCCTCGATCAGCGACAGCATCGAGGTGAATTGCGAGAACAGCAGGATGCGCCGACCCTCGGCGAACAGTTCCTCAAGCATGTCCATCAGGCTGTCGAGCTTGCCGGAGGCGCTGCCGCGGGTTGGCAGGGTGGCGCCATTGACCAGGCGCAGGTCGCAGCAGACCTGGCGCAGTTTGAGCAGCGCCTCGAGAATGATGATCTGGCTGCGGGCCACGCCCTTGCGGGTGATTTCGTCGCGGACCTTCTTGTCCATGGCCAGGCGCATGGTCTCGTAGACGTCACGCTGCGCCTCGTTGAGTTCGACCCAGTGGATGATTTCGGTCTTGGGCGGCAGTTCGGTGGCCACCTGTTCCTTGGTCCGGCGCAGCAGGAAGGGTTTGATGCGACCGTTCAGATGCTGCAGGCGGACTTCGCTGGCGTGTTTCTCGATGGGCACGCGGTAGTCGCGGTTGAAGCTCTTGGCATCGCCCAGCCAGCCCGGCAGCAGGAAGTGGAACAGCGACCAGAGTTCGCCCAGGTGATTTTCCAGCGGCGTTCCGCTCAGGCACAGGCGCTGGCGTGCATCGAGTTCGCGGGTCGCCTGGGCGGCCTTGCTGCCGGGGTTCTTGATGTATTGCGCTTCATCGAGCACCAGCACGTGCAGCGGCTGGGCCTTGAACTTTTCGATGTCCTTGGGCAGCAGGGCGTAGGTGGTGAGGAGCAAATCGTAGTCGCCCAGTTGCTCGAAATGCTTTTTGCGCGCCGTGCCATACAGCGCCACGACCTTGAGCTGCGGGGTGAAATGCGCGGCTTCGTCGAGCCAGTTGGGGATCAGGCTGGTGGGCATCACCACCATGCACGGGCGGTCCAGGCGTCCGGCGTTTTTTTCGCTGAGGATGTGCGCCAGGGTTTGCAGGGTCTTGCCCAGGCCCATGTCGTCGGCGAGGATGCCACCGACCTCCAGCTGCCGCAGTGATTGCATCCAGCTCAGGCCCTCCTGCTGATAGGGCCGCAACGTGGCGTTCAGACCAGCGGGAGGGCTGGCACTGTATTCGCGGATATCGCGCAACCGTTGCGCCAGGCTGCGGATCTGTGCACCGCCTTCCCACCGCAGCGGCAGCCCGTCGAGGGGATTGAGCCGGGTGGCGTCGGCCTTGCTCAGGCGCAGCGTGGTGCTGCCGGGTTCTTCCAGGTAGAACTCGCCGAGGGTGGTCAGTACCGGCTTGAGCCGTCCATAGGGCAGCGCGACCTGGAGTGGGCCGTGGCTGCCGCTGGGCGAGGCGGGGATGTTCACCAGGATCAGTTCGTCGTCGCGGCGCCGGGCCAGTCGCTCGGGGTTGAGCAGTTCGGTATGCGAACGCATCAGGTTGAGCAGGATCGGCAGCAGGCTCAGGCGCTCGCCATTGACGATGATGCCCAGCTCAAGGTCGAACCAGTCGCGCTCGGGGGCTTCATCGACGGTGGCGTACCAGTCGTCGACGGTGCTCAGGTCGAAGCCGAAATCCTCGTCGATCTGCAGTTCCCAGCCCAGCTCGCGCAGGCTCGGCAGTTCGTTGAGGGTGAAGTTCAGCCAGGCGCTGTCGTTGACCATCTCGTACAGTTCGCCGGCGCTTTCCGGCAGGGCCTTGCTTTGCCGGGTGGCGATTTTGAAGCCGAGCCGGCGCAGGTGTTCGCGACAGGCCTTTTCCGCTTCGGTCTGGCGCTTGATGCGCAGGCTCTGGTGCTCCTGGCGCTGGATGATATCGGCGTTTTTCTGGCCGCTGACGTATTCACCCAAGTAGTTGAAGGACAGCGCCGCACGGTGCTGGATATAGCGTTGCATGCGTCCGTTGCGGGGTTCGAAGGCGCTGAACTCGACACTCGCCAGCCACAGTCTTGGTACCGGAGTGACGTCGTCGAGCCGTTGCTGGGGCGGCGGTGGCGGTCGCGAGTTGAGCACCGCCTGGAGCTTTTCGAGCAGTGCGGCGTCCTTCTCGGCGGCCGGGTAGGCGAGGGTTTCCTCGACTTTCAGCAGTACCGCAGCGGTGTGTTTGCAGTTGTGGCGGACCGGGCAGGTGCAAGCGGCATCGACGATCAGCAGGGTGCCCTTGGCTGACTCGCGAAGATGGATGGTCTGGCGGTAGACATTCCCGCCAGAGCCCTCGCAACTGGCGGTAATGGTGCTGTCGCCGGCTTCGACGATCCGCACCCGGTTCTCGATCGCATAGCGTCGACCGCGTTCCAGACTCTGTTCCTTGAAGCGGCTGACCCATGAGGGTGCAAGCGGCTTCGTCATGACGGGCGTCAGGGACGAGGGCATTGCGTTTTCACTGGTCCAGGTTCTGCGACGGGGCTTCGCGTTTCGAGGCGTTCAGCGAGGTCACCTTGAGCAACAGGGCGAGATGGCCGCTGTCGAGGAAGTTGAGCTGGCCGTTCTTGGTCTGGCTGGTCTGATTCAGGCGTTCGCTGTCATTGACCACGCCGTTGCCATCGAAGCGGTTGACCCAGAACTGTGCCTGCACTTCTGTGAAGCGCTTGAGGGTCAGGCTCAAGGTGCCCTCCACCGGGAACTGGCCGAACTGCTCATTGCCTGCAGTGATCGAGACGATGCTCGGTTGGTCGCTGAGATTCTGTTGCCAGGCTTTGTGCAGCAGCACCTCGTAGTTGCCGCTGGCCTCGAGCTTGGCAACCATGTCGTTCAGGCTGGGCGTGCGCTCGTCTGCGGCGGTAACCGCTTTCGCGCCCTTGGCCCAGTCTTCCGGAGCCGGCTGGCTCTGGAAGGGTTGTTCGAGGTTCTGTCGCACCAGGATCATTTCGACCTGGTACGGCTCATCGGCAAAGGCGGTCGGAGCAAGCAGGGCCAACAACACGGCCAGCGATGGGATCAGGCGCATACGGCGTCCTTATCAGGCAGATTTCGGGGTGAGGCGCTCCAATAGCGCCTCCAGTGTATTAAAGCGTTCTTCCGCGCGTTCCATCGGCACCATGAACTTGAACAACGTGGCACCTTCGAATTTATAGCGGTTGGGTTGCCCCTGGATCAGCTTGATCAGCACCAGCGGATCGACCGGCGTGTCTGCGGTGAACTCGATGCGTCCACCCTGCGGGCCGCCATCGATCTTCTTGATCCCCAATTGCTCGGCCTGCAGCTTGAGCAGCGTCAGGCGTACCAGGTTCTTGGTCGGCTCGGGCAGCAGGCCGAAGCGGTCGATCATTTCCACCTGCAGATCCTTGAGACCCTCTTCATCGGTCGCCGAAGCGATGCGTTTATAGAGGATGAGGCGCGCGTGCACATCCGGCAGGTAGTCTTCGGGAATCAGTGCCGGCAGACGCAGGTTGATTTCCGGCCCGCCACCGAGCGGCTGGTCGAGGTTCGGCTGTTCGCCCTTGCGGATGGCCTTGACCGCGCGTTCGAGCATTTCCATGTACAGCGTGAAGCCCACGGCCTGGATCTGCCCGCTCTGGCCGTCGCCCAGCAGTTCGCCGGCACCGCGGATTTCCAGGTCGTTGGTGGCGAGGACGAAGCCGGCGCCCAGGTCCTGGGTGTTGGCGATCGCTTCCAGGCGCTTTTCCGCGTCTGCGGTGATCTGCTGGCGACCCGGCGTCAACAGATAGGCATAGGCCTGGTGGTGACTGCGTCCGACCCGGCCGCGCAACTGGTGCAACTGGGCCAGGCCGAACTTGTCGGCGCGTTCGATGATGATGGTATTGGCGCTCGGTACGTCGATGCCCGTCTCGATGATGGTCGAGGCGATCAGCACGTTGAAGCGCTTGTGGTAGAAGTCGCTCATCACCTGTTCGAGTTCGCGCTCGCGCATCTGCCCGTGGCCGATACCGATACGTGCTTCCGGCACCAGTTCGGCGAGGTCGGCGGCGCACTTCTCGATGGTTTTCACGTCGTTGTGCAGGTAATAGACCTGGCCGCCACGCAGCAGCTCACGCAGCAGCGCTTCCTTGACCGTGCTCTTGTTCTGCTCCATGACGAAGGTGCGGACCGACAGCCGGCGTGCCGGCGGGGTGGCGATGATCGACAGATCGCGCATGCCCGACACGGCCATGTTCAGCGTGCGCGGAATCGGCGTGGCGGTCAGGGTGAGGATGTCGACTTCACTGCGCAGGGCCTTGAGCTGTTCTTTCTGGCGCACACCGAAGCGGTGTTCCTCGTCGATGATCACCAGGCCCAGGTTCTTGATCTTCACGTCGTCCTGCAGCAGCTTGTGGGTGCCGATGACGATATCGATCTTGCCTTCGGCGAGGTCGGCCACGGCGGCGCTGACTTCCTTGGCGGACTTGAAGCGGCTCATCACCTCGACAGTCACCGGCCAGTCGGCGAAACGGTCGCGGAAGCTGTTGTAGTGCTGCTGGGCGAGCAGGGTCGTGGGGACCAGGATCGCCACTTGCCGACCGCCGTGCACCGCGATGAAGGCGGCGCGCATGGCCACTTCGGTCTTGCCGAAACCGACGTCGCCGCAAACCAGGCGGTCCATCGGTTTGGCCGCGAGCATGTCGGCGCGCACGGCCTCGATGGCGGTCTGCTGGTCCGGGGTTTCCTCGAAGGCGAAGCCGGCACTGAAGGTGGCGTAGTCGGCTTTCGGGTCGTTGAACGCATAACCCTCGCGGGCGGCGCGCCGGGCATAGATGTCGAGCAACTCGGCGGCAACGTCGCGGACCTGTTCGGCGGCCTTGCGCTTGGCCTTCTGCCAGGTTTCCGAACCCAGTCGGTGCAACGGCGCGAGGGCATCATCGCTGCCGGTGTAGCGGGCGATCAGGTGCAGGTTGGCCACCGGCACGTAGAGTTTGGCGCCCTCGGCATATTCGAGGGTGAGGAACTCGGCGGCCTGGTTTTCGATTTCCAGGGTCGCCAGGCCCAGGTAGCGCCCGACGCCGTGATCGATGTGGACCACCGGCGCGCCTTCGCGCAGTTCGGTGAGGTTCTTGATCACCGCGTCGTTGTTGGCGTCGGCACGTTTTTCCCGGCGCCGGCGCTGCATCACGCGCTGACCGAACAGCGGGCTTTCGGCGATCAGCGCCAGTGCCGGGTCGTCGAGGACCAGGCCGTCGTCCAGCGGCGCGATGGTGATCGCCAGGCGTTCCTTGCCGGCGGCGAACTCCGGCCAGCTGTCGACGGTCTTCGGGCGCAGCTTGAGACGTTCGAGCAACTCCAGCAGGACTTCCCGGCGACCGGCCGATTCGGCGGTGAACAGCACGCGCCCTGGGAACTGGTCGAGGAACCCGGAAAGCGCCGCGAGTGGCTGGTTGGCCTTGGCCTCGATCGCCAGGTTCGGCAGTTCGCGGGCGGCGAAGCGTTCGCGGCCGACGCCGGTTTCGACATCCTGTTGGCTGGCGATGATCCGGGGCCAGCTTTTCAGGCGGGCGAAGCACTCTTCCACCGGCAGAAACAGCTCGGCTGGCGGCAGCAGTGGCCGGGTCGGGTCGATGCGACGTTCTTCGTAGCGATTGCGCACGTCGTTCCAGAAGTTTTCCGCAGCCTGTTCGATACCCGGCAGCGAGAACACCTGGGTGTCCTGGGGCAGATAGTCGAACAGCGTCGAGGTCTCCTCGAAGAACAGCGGCAGGTAGTACTCGATACCGGCGGGCGTAATTCCGCTGTTGAGGTCCTGGAAGATCGAGCAGCGCCGGAAGTCGACGTCGAAACGCTCGCGAAAACGCGCCTTGAAGCGGATCAGCGCTTCTTTCTGCAGCGGAAATTCCTTGGCCGGCAACAGGCGCACCGAGTCGACCTTGTCGATGGAGCGCTGGTTTTCCGGGTCGAAGGTGCGCAGCGTCTCGATCTCGTCATCGAACAGGTCGATGCGATACGGCAGCTTGCTGCCCATCGGGAACAGGTCGACCAGGGCACCGCGCACGGCGAATTCACCGTGTTCGTACACCGTATCGACGCAGCGATAGCCGGCTGCTTCCAGGCGGGTACGCATCTGCTCCACGTCGAGTTTCTGGCCGACATCCAGCACCAGGCTGCTGCCGAGCAGGAATTGGGTGGGCGCCAGGCGGTGCAGGGCGGTAGTGATCGGCACCACCAGCACACCATGTTCCAGTTCCGGCAGCCGATAGAGGCTGGCGATGCGCTGGGAGATGATGTCCTGGTGCGGCGAGAACAGATCGTAGGGCAGGGTTTCCCAGTCCGGGAAATGCAGCACCGGCAAATCGGGGGCGAAGAAACTCAGCTCCTGTTCCAGCCGTTCGGCACTCTGGCTGTCGGCGGTCAGTAGCAGGGTGAAGCGCCTGGCGGCGCTGGCAGCCTCGGCAATGGCCAGGCTCAGGGCGGCACCGGGCAGGTTGCCCCAGTGTTGTTTGCCTGTTGCAGCAGGCAGTAGCGGTAGGCGCAGAACGGGCACGGAAGGTTGAGCTCCAGCGTTGCGACGAAAGTCGTCAAGTGTAACGGTCCGGAGTGCCACCTGTCAGTTGCAGACTGTCTCTATTGCAGGAAGAGGTAAATGTGGTGGCTATGACAAGAAATAGCGGTTTTTTCGGGATTATGTAGTGCTCAAGTGTACGGGTGTTTCGGAGGGTTACGGACAACTGATGGAGTTTGCACCAAAATAAGGCGCCCTGGAGCCCGCGTATTTACTGGTCTGCGTCGAGGTATGGATTTTTCAGGGGCGATTTTGTGTGATGAAGGATGACAGTCGCGCATTGCTCGCAGCGCGACTCGGCTGCATAATGTAGCCCCTTTTTTAAGCCCCTACATGTGGAAGGTTCCCGTGACTCAGAAGCCCGACCAGTGTCTTGGTGAGTGGATTGATCGTGAAGCACTTGCAGAAGCGATGATTCCACTGATCGGTCAGCTCTACCGCAATAACAATGTGGTGAGCTCGATCTACGGCCGCAGCCTGATCAACCAGTCTGTCATCGCGATTCTCAAGGCGCACCGCTTTGCTCGCCATCGTCAGAGCGATGATGCCGAACTGTCCGTCCACGAGACTTTCCCGCTGCTCAAGGCGATGAGCGAGCTCAAACTGGGTGCCGCTTCGGTGGATCTGGGCAAGCTGGCCGTGAAGTTCAAGCAGCAAGGCAACGGCCGTACTGCCGAGCAGTTCGTGCGCGAAGAGCTGGCTGATGTTGTAGGTCAGCAGAACGCCACTGCTCGCAAGGGTACCGATGTGGTGCTGTACGGCTTCGGTCGTATCGGTCGCCTGTTGGCCCGTATCCTGATCGAGAAGACCGGTGGTGGCGACGGCCTGCGTCTGCGCGCCATCGTCGTGCGCAAGGGTGCCACCAACGACCTGACCAAGCGCGCCAGCCTGCTGCGTCGTGACTCGGTGCATGGTTCGTTCAATGGCACCATCACCATCGACGAAGAAAACAACACCATCACCGCCAACGGTAACCTGATCCAGGTGATCTACGCGAAGAACCCGACCGAGGTGGACTACACCCAGTACGGTATCAAGGACGCCCTGCTGGTGGACAACACCGGTGTCTGGCGTGATGCCGAAGGCCTGGGCCAGCACCTGGCCTGCCCGGGTATCGACCGCGTGGTCCTGACCGCGCCGGGCAAGGGCAAGCTGAAGAACATCGTGCACGGTATCAACCATGGCGAGATCACGTCCGAGGACAAGATCGTTTCGGCGGCGTCCTGCACCACCAACGCCATCGTTCCTGTGCTGAAGGCGGTCAACGACAAGTTCGGTATCATCAACGGTCACGTTGAAACCGTTCACTCGTACACCAACGACCAGAACCTGATCGATAACTTCCACAAGGGCGATCGCCGTGGCCGCAGCGCCGCGCTGAACATGGTCATCACCGAAACCGGTGCTGCCACCGCTGCTGCCAAGGCATTGCCTGAGCTGGCCGGCAAGCTGACCGGTAACGCGATCCGCGTTCCAACGCCGAACGTGTCGATGGCGATCCTGAACCTGAACCTGGGCACCGCCAGCACCCGTGAAGAGATGAACGAGTACCTGCGCTACATGGCGCTGCACTCGGATCTGCACAAGCAGATCGACTTCGTCAATTCGCAGGAAGTGGTTTCAACCGACTTCGTCGGTTCGCGCCACGCCGGTGTGGTTGATGCCGAGGCGACCATCTGCAACGACAACCGTGTTGTTCTGTACGTCTGGTACGACAACGAATTCGGTTACAGCTGCCAGGTAGTGCGCGTGATGGAAGACATGGCCGGGGTCAACCCGCCAGCGTTCCCGCGCTAAGCGACTGGAAATGAAAACGCCCCGACTTGTCGGGGCGTTTTTTTTGTGCCTTGCAGTGGCTTTGCGGGTGGCTCTGTTCGCGGGCAAGCCCTGCTCCTACAAGGTGAGGGCGTCGCACACCGGTACCTCATGCGCAGCCAACCTGCAGGAGCAGGGCTTGCCTGCGAAGCTTTACCTCAGGCCGCAGCCTGCGCCGTGCGCAGTTCATGCTTGTTGCCATGGAACAACACCAGGGTGGCAATCAGCCCCAGCACCGCCGCGCCAGTGAGCCAGATGCCCGGTGCCGCCTTGTTGTCCAGCACATGGATCAGGTAGGTGCAGACCGCCGGAGTGAAACCACCGAACGTTGCGGTTGCCAGGCTGTAGGCCAGGGAGAAACCGGTGGTGCGCACCTCGACCGGCATGATTTCGGTGAGCGCCACCACCATCGCACCGTTATACGAGCCGTAAAGGAACGACAGCCACAGTTCGGCGATCAGCAGGTGGCTGAAGCTCGGGTCGGCGACCAGCCAGGACAGTACCGGATAGGCGGTGAGGATGGCCAGAATGGTCGCAGCCAGCAGCAGTGGCTTGCGGCCGATCTTGTCGGAAACGGCACCCATCACTGGCAGCCAGAAGAAGTTCGACAGGCCGATGCAGACGGTCACCAGCAGCGCATCGAAGTCCGACAGGTGCAGTTCGGCCTTGCCGAAGGTCGGGGTATAGGCCGTGATCAGGTAGAAGGACACCGTGGTCATGACCACCAGCGCCATGCCGGCCAGTACCAGGCCGAAGTTCTGGCCGATCGAGCGCATCACTTCCCGCAGGGTCGGGCGATGTTTACGCGCCTGGAACTCTGGCGTTTCCTCTAGCGAACGACGGATGATGAAGATCGCCGGAACGATCATGCAGCCGACCAGGAACGGTACGCGCCAGCCCCATTCACCCATTTGCTCTGGGCTCAGCCAGTGGTTCAGGCCTACGCCCAGCAAACCGGCGAACACCACCGCGGCCTGTTGGCTGGCAGACTGCCAACTGACGAAGAAGCCCTTGCGGCCCGGTGTCGAGATCTCGGCCAGATAGACCGAAACACCGCCCAGTTCCACGCCGGCGGAGAAGCCCTGCAGCAGTCGGCCCAGCAGCACCAGCAGGGGGGCGGCGACGCCCAGGGTCGAATAACCCGGCACGCAGGCAATCAGCACGGTACCGGCGGCCATCAGCGCCAGGGTGATGATCAGGCCCTGGCGGCGACCGTGGCGGTCGATGTAGGCGCCGAGGAAAATCGCCCCCAGCGGACGCATCAGGAAGCCGGCACCGAAGGTCGCCAGCGAGAGCATCAGCGAAGCGAATGCGCTGTCGGTCGGAAAGAAGGTTTTAGCGATGGCCGTGGCGTAGAAGCCATAAACCATGAAGTCGAACATCTCAAGGAAGTTGCCACTGACAACGCGAAAGATCGCCTTGCCCTTGCCTGTATTCGAGGCCATTTTTATTTACTCACTTTGGCTGTCTTATTAAGCAATCCTGCGTTTTGCTCGTCCTTACTGACTCTTTCAGGCATGCACACGCTGGCAGAACAGTATTGTAACGATATGTGTATTACCGTGACTGGGCAACAAAAAAACGAGCTTACTGGCCAAATGGCACAAGCCACGGATTAGAGCGCTTGGCTGCGCATTTGAGGCGAGTACAAGTCATTGATGTCACAAGGGATAATGAGCCCGCGAGGATCGGGCGCATAATGCGCGGCTTCGAACCGTACTTGTGCGAGCCTATGTCATTTCTTCAGCATTTCAGGATGGCCTGGCGCCGCCCCGGCCCATGGCTGGCGGGTGTGATTCTGGCGCTGTTATCCGGCTGCGATGGGCGGGATTCGCTCGAGCGCTTTGGCGGCCCGACCATGGGCAGCACCTATTCGATTCAGTACGTGCGCCGTGCCGGTGGTCCGTCATCGGCTGACATCAAGGCTGAAGTGGAGGCAATTCTCAGGCGCGTCGACCAGCAGATGTCGACCTATCGGGCTGATTCGGATATCGCCCGGTTCAACGATTTGCCGGCCAACCGGTGCCAGCTCATGCCGCTGTCTATTCTGGATCTGGTCCGCACGGGTGAAGCGCTTTCACAAGCCAGCGAGGGTGCCTACGATCTGACGGTCGAACCGCTGATGAATCTCTGGGGCTTCGGCCCGCAGGGGCGTGAGGAAAAGGTGCCGGACGCCGCGCAACTGGCAACGGTTCGCCAGCGCGTCGGCCATGCCCACTTGCGTATCGAGGGCGATCGACTGTGCAAGGATGCGCCGGTGGAGGTCGACTTCGACAGTATCGCCGCAGGCTACACTGTGGATCTGATTGCCGCGCGGTTGGCGGCGCTGGGTATCGACAGTTTTCTGGCCGAAGTCACCGGCGAGCTCAAGGCGGTAGGGCGCAAGCCCGATGGCAGCCCCTGGCGCGTCGCCCTGGAGGAGCCGCGGGACGATCGGCAGGTCGCGCAACGGATCGTCGATATCGACGGCTATGGGGTTTCCACTTCAGGTGACTACCGCAATTATTTCGAGCAGGAGGGCAAACGTTACTCCCACACCTTCGATGCCCGCGTCGGTGCGCCCGTCAGCCATGAGCTGGCAGCGGTCACGGTGATTCATCCATCGACGCTGATGGCCGATGGCTTGTCGACGCTGTTGCTGATCCTCGGGCCGGAGCAGGGATGGGATTACGCAAAAAAACACGATATCGCCGCATTTTTTGTGATTCGTGCCGATAAAGCTTTCGTCACACGAACGAATCCGGCATTCGACAGGTTGTTGAAGGCGACAACGCCTTAACATCCCACGCATTAACATGTAGTGCAGGCAAAGCTGGCTTACGACGCGACCAAGGGTTAATGTGCGCGGCGTTCACGCATCTATAGACTGCACACCGAGATTTGATCCTTCATGTCGCTGGCGCGACGTGATTTAGCCGCAGGTGCCAGAGGGGTGCCTCGGCCTGTTCTGAGGAGTACGCATGGCTGTCTACAACTACGACGTAGTGGTACTGGGTTCCGGCCCCGCTGGAGAAGGTGCGGCAATGAACGCCGCCAAGGCTGGTCGCAAGGTGGCGATGGTCGACAGCCGCCGGCAGGTAGGCGGTAACTGCACCCATCTGGGGACCATTCCGTCCAAGGCCCTGCGTCACTCGGTGCGGCAGATCATGCAGTTCAACACCAACCCGATGTTCCGGGCCATTGGCGAGCCGCGCTGGTTCTCCTTCCCGGACGTGCTCAAGAGCGCCGAGAAGGTGATCTCCAAGCAGGTCGCCTCGCGCACCGGGCACTATGCCCGCAACCGCGTGGACCTGTTCTTCGGCACTGGCAGCTTCGCCGACGAGCAGACCGTCGAAGTGGTCTGCGCCACCGGCGTGGTCGAGAAGCTGGTGGCCAAGCACATCATCATCGCCACCGGCTCGCGTCCCTATCGCCCGGCCGATATCGATTTCCACCACCCGCGTATCTACGATAGCGACACCATCCTCAGCCTCGGCCATACCCCGCGCAAGCTGATCATCTATGGTGCCGGGGTGATCGGTTGCGAATACGCGTCGATTTTCAGTGGTCTTGGCGTGCTGGTCGAGCTGGTGGACAACCGCGACCAGTTGTTGAGCTTCCTCGACTCCGAGATTTCCCAGGCGTTGAGCTACCACTTCAGCAACAACAACATCACCGTGCGCCACAACGAGGAGTACGATCGTGTTGAAGGCCTGGACAACGGGGTGATCCTGCACCTGAAGTCGGGCAAGAAGATCAAGGCCGACGCCTTGCTCTGGTGTAACGGCCGTACCGGCAACACCGACCGGCTGGGCATGGAGAACATCGGCGTCAAGGTCAACAGCCGCGGCCAGATCGAGGTTGACGAGAATTATCGTACCTGTGTGCCGAACATCTACGGTGCTGGCGACGTGATCGGCTGGCCGAGCCTGGCCAGTGCCGCCCACGACCAGGGCCGCTCGGCGGCAGGCAGCATCGTCGACAACGGCAGTTGGCGCTATGTCAACGACGTACCGACCGGGATCTATACCATTCCGGAGATCAGTTCGATCGGCAAGAACGAGCACGAACTGACCAAGGCCAAGGTGCCTTACGAAGTGGGCAAGGCGTTCTTCAAGAGCATGGCCCGCGCGCAGATCGCCGGCGAGCCGCAAGGCATGCTGAAGATCCTGTTCCACCGCGAAACCCTGGAAGTCCTCGGTGTGCACTGCTTCGGCTACCAGGCCTCGGAGATCGTCCACATCGGCCAGGCGATCATGAACCAGCCGGGCGAGAACAACACCCTGAAGTACTTCGTCAACACCACCTTCAACTACCCGACCATGGCCGAAGCCTATCGGGTAGCCGCCTACGATGGTCTGAACCGGCTTTTTTGAGCGGCTCCGGCCGGTGGCCTGAGCCGGCCGGGGAGACCGATTTCAGCCTTTCCCAAGTGTGGCCGTGGCCAAACCGGGAAAGTCTGTAATCAGGCTATCGACGCCGAAGTCGGCGAGCCTGCGCATCAGCGCCGGCTCGTTGACTGTCCACACCGACACATGCAAACCCTGACGCTGGGCCTTGAGCAGGCGTTCCGGGGTGCAGAGTGTCCAGTTCAGTGCCAGCATCTTGCAGCCATAACTCTGGGCGACCTTCAGTGGGTCGAGCCAGGCGTATTCGGCTACCAGTCCGCGTGACAGATCCGGGGTCAGTTCCAGGGCAGCCTTGAGCACTTCACGGGAGCTTGAGGTGACGGTGACCTTGTCCAGCAGGCCGAAGCGCTGGGCCAGTTCGCGAATCGCCAGCACCGTGGTTGCCGCCCGAGTGCGCGAGGCGCTCTTGACCTCCAGTTGCCAGTGCTCGAAATCGCACTGTTCGAACAGTTCTTCCAGGCGTGGGATCGGGCAGGGGCTGACCCAGCCGGGGCCGCCCTTGCGCGCATCGTAGGTCACCAACTCGGCGGCCGTATGCTCGACCACCTTGCCGCGCCGGTCGGTGGTGCGCTTGAGCGTCGGATCATGGATGACCATCAGCTCACCGTCCATGGACAGGTGCAGGTCCAGCTCGCAGCGGCGTACGCCGTGTTTGAGGCACTCCTGGAAACTGGTCAGGGTGTTTTCCGGCGCCTCGCCTTTGGCGCCACGATGGCCATAAATCAGAGTCACGACTGCTCCTTCAAGGGAAAGTGATTCGGTCGGGTCGAGTGATGAACCCGGGGCTCAACTGGCCTCGGGATCGGTCTGCTCGCGGGCCAGGCGCCGTTGCTGCGCCTGTTTTTGCAGGATATAGCGCGCCAGCAGTTGGCGCTGGGCGTCGGTCAATGTTTCGAATTCGGTGCCGATTTCGAAGGAGCCGAAGCTCTGTGGTTCGCAGTGGGTCACCTTGGCCCGCAGCAGCAGGCCAAGAGCCTGTGGCATCAGCACCAGCTTGATCGCCAGGTGCGTGCCGGTCGGGTAGGCCATGTTGTGGCTGAACTCGATGCCGCCTTCGGAGAGGATCACCGACTGCAGTTCACCGATCTCGCCGAGCAGGTTGATAGCCATCACCTGGCTCAGCAGGTCGATGCGCTTGTTCTGGGATTTCAGATAGGCGGAGAGGGCGCGGTCGCGCTCGCTGACCTGGCGCAGCAGGTGCTGCGATTCGAATTCGCTCAGGTGCAGTTCGCTCAACAGGTTGAAGAGTGGGGAAGCATCCTGCAACACATCCTTGCCTGCGGCATCGGCGGCAGACAGGGGGCGGATTTCCAGTGCGATCGTGTCCTCGATACGGTAGTATTCGCGGCGATCTTCTTCATCTAATGTCGACATGGCGAACCCAAGGCAGAGGCAATGGTCTGAGTGTAAAGCTGCTGACCTTACCTCGCCACATGGACGTCCTCTTTTCCTCCAAACCAGCCCCCGACATGTTCAGACCACTCTTCGTATTTATCGGTACGCGTTACACCCGCGCAAAGCGTCGCAACCATTTTGTCTCCTTCATTTCCCTGACGTCGATCATCGGCCTCGCCCTGGGCGTGGTGGTGATGATCGTGGTGCTCTCGGTCATGAACGGTTTCGATCGTGAGATGCGCGACCGGGTGTTGGGCATGGTGCCCCATGCAACCATCGAATCGGGCGAGCCGATCAGCGACTGGCAGGCTCTGGCGGACAAGGTCCGGCAGAACCCGCAGGTGGCCGCCGTTGCTCCCTTCACTCAGATGCAGGGGCTGTTGACCAACAACGGTCAGGTGCAGAAGGTACTGCTCAATGGCATTGATCCGGAGCAGGAGCGCAAGGTCTCGATCATCGATCGCTTCATGCAGCAGGGCCAGCTCGATGCGCTGGCGCCCGGCAGCTTCGGCATCGTCATCGGCGACAAGGCCGCGACCAAGCTCGGTGTCGGCCTTGGCGACAAGCTGACCTTCGTTGCTCCAGAGGTATCGGTGACGCCGGCAGGTATGTTCCCGCGCATGAAGCGTTTCACCGTGGTCGGTATCTTTCATGTCGGTGCCGGTGAGCTGGACGGTTACCTGGGCCTGACCAATATTGATGACCTGGCCCGCCTGCACCGCTGGAAACCGGACCAGGTCCAGGGTCTGCGGCTGAAGTTCGACGATTTGTTCCAGGCGCCACGCACTGCCTGGGAGATTGCCCAGCAGTTGGGCGATAGCCATTACTATGCCCGGGACTGGACCCGCACCCACGGCAATCTGTACCAGGCGATCAAGATGGAAAAAGCCATGATCGGTCTGCTGTTGCTGCTGATCGTCGCCGTTGCCGCGTTCAACATCATCTCGACGCTGGTGATGGTGGTGAACGACAAGAAGGGCGATATCGCGATCCTGCGTACCCTGGGCGCCACGCCTGGGCAGATCATGGCGATCTTCATGGTTCAGGGCAGCGTGATCGGCGTGGTGGGTACGCTGATCGGCGCGGCCGTGGGGATCTTCGCCGCACTGAATGTCAGTGCCGCGATCTCCGCCCTCGAAGGCCTGATCGGCCACAAGTTCCTCAATGCCGACGTGTATTTCATCGACTACCTGCCGTCCCAGTTGATGGCCGAGGATGTGCTGATGGTCTGCGGTGCGGCGTTGGTCCTGAGTTTCCTCGCCACCCTGTATCCAGCCTGGCGTGCGGCGCGCACCCAGCCTGCGGAGGCGCTACGTTATGAGTGAGTTGGGCATGAGTGATAAAGCAGTGCTGAGTTGCCGCAACCTGGGCAAGTCCTACGAGGAAGGCCCGGAGTCGGTGGTGGTGCTGTCCGGCCTGCAGCTTGAGCTGCACGCGGGCGAGCGGGTGGCGATCGTCGGCAGTTCCGGTTCGGGCAAGAGTACCTTGCTCAACCTGCTGGGCGGGCTCGATACGCCGTCCAAGGGCAGTGTCTGGCTGGCCGGTGAGGAGTTGTCGGCGCTGGGCGAAAAGGCCCGTGGTCTGCTGCGTAACCGCGCCCTCGGTTTCGTTTACCAGTTCCATCACCTGTTGCCGGAATTCACCGCGCTGGAGAACGTCTGCATGCCGCTGCTGATCGGCCGCACGGCGATTCCCGAGGCGCGTCAGCGCGCCACGGCGCTGCTGGAACGGGTCGGGTTGGGGCATCGTCTGGAGCACAAGCCGGCGGAGTTGTCCGGCGGTGAGCGCCAGCGTGTGGCGATCGCCCGGGCCTTGGTGAACAGGCCAGGCCTGGTGATGCTCGACGAGCCGACTGGCAACCTCGACCACCATACTGCCCAGGGCATCCAGGACCTGATGCTGGAACTGAGCACGTCGATGCAGACCGCCTTCCTGGTGGTGACCCATGACATGAACCTGGCGCGCCAGATGGACCGTGTACTGCACCTGACAGACGGCAAGCTGGTCGCTATCTGATTCGCCCTGGCCGGCACCCGTGGAACACGCGGGTGTCGGTTCGAATATTTTCTACGGTGGCCTGCGAATGTTCAGACCGTTATCGATTTTCATCGGCGCGCGTTACACCCGCGCCAAACGCCGCAACCGTTTTGTCTCCTTTATCTCGATGACCTCGATGATCGGTCTCGCCCTGGGCGTGCTGGCGATGATTGTGGTGTTGTCGGTGATGAACGGTTTCCAGCGGGAAATGCAATCGCGCATCCTCGGCATGGTGCCTCACGCGACCATCGTCGGGGTCAAGCCCATCGATGACTGGCAGCCGGTGGCCGCCGCAGCGATGAAAAACCCGGAGGTCACCGCGGCGGTGCCTTTCACTGAAATGGACGGCATGCTGTCATACAAGGGGTCGATGCAACCGATCCAGATCAGCGGTGTCGATCCGGCCCAGGAAGGCAAGGTGTCGATCGTTGCCCAGCATATCGTCCAGGGCAAGCTGGAAGACCTGAAACCGGGTGAGTTCGGCGTGGTGATCGGTGACATCACCGCGCGGCGTTTCCGCCTGAACGTCGGCGACAAGCTGACCCTGATCGTCCCGGAAGTGAGTAGCGATCCGGGCGGCATCACCCCGCGCATGCAGCGCTTGAACGTGGTCGGTGTCTTCAAGGTCGGCGCCGAGCTGGATGGTTCCATGGCGTTGATCCACATGGCCGACGCGGCGCAGATCCAGCATTGGCAGCCGAATCAGGTGCAGAGCGTCCGCCTGGCGGTCAAGGACCTGTATACAGCGCCGCAGGTATCCGCTGCCATCGCGGGTGAGCTGGGTGCCGGGTACAAGGCCGATGACTGGACCCATACCCAAGGCAGCCTGTTCAGTGCCATGAAGATGGAAAAGACCATGATCGGCCTGTTGCTGTTGATGATCGTCGCGGTGGCGGCGTTCAACATCATTGCCACGTTGATCATGGTGGTGAACGACAAGGGCGCTGACATCGCGATCCTGCGCACCATCGGCGCCACGCCACGGCAGATCATGGCAATTTTCATGGTCCAGGGCACGGTGATCGGTATTGTCGGAACCCTGATCGGTGGCGTACTCGGGGTGATTGCGGCGCTGAATGTCAGTGAGCTGGTGGGCTGGATCGAGCGGGTCAGCGGACAGCACATCTTCAGTTCCGACGTGTACTTCGTCAGCAACCTGCCTTCGCAGTTGCAGGGCGGCGATGTGCTGCTGATCTGTTCGGCCGGGTTCATCATGAGCTTCCTGGCGACGCTTTATCCGGCGTATCGTGCGGCGAAGACCGAGCCGGCGCAGGCCCTGCGCTATTCGTGATTCGGGGTACCGCTTTCGCGGCGGTTCGGCGGCCCGACAAGCCGCCGCGAAGAGGCCCTCAAACCTGCCGCGGCAACTCGATCACGAACCGCGTCCAGCCTTCCTCCGATTCACAATGAATCCGCCCGCCATGGGCCCGTACGATCGACTGGGTAATCGCCAGTCCCAGTCCGGCATGCTCGCTGCTCCCTTCGTGGCGTGCCGGATCCGCCCGATAGAAGCGATCGAACAATCGCGGCAACAACTGGGCGGCAATCCCCTCGCCACTGTTCTGCACGCTGACGCGCAACCCTGACTCCAGCGTCTCCAGGATCACCAGAATCTCGCCCCCGGCCGGGGTAAAGCGCAGCGCATTGTCCAGCAGATTGGACAACGCCCGGCGCAGCATGCTCCGGTCGCCGCGCAGGCTGGCTGTGCCGCTACGGGTCAAGCGCACCTGATTGTCTTCCGCCAGCGGGGCAAAGAACTCCAGCAGCACATCGGCCTCGTCGGCCAGTTCCAACGCTTCGAACCTGGGGCTGAGCAGGCCATGGTCGGCCTTGGCCAGGTACAGCATGTCATTGACCAGTTGCGCCATCCATTGCAGTTCTTCGAGATTGCTGTGCAGCGCCTCGCGATAGTCTTCGAGCGGACGAGGGCGGGTCAGGGTGACCTGGGTGTGGGTCAGCAGGTTCGACAGCGGTGTACGCAGTTCATGGGCGATATCGGCGGAAAATGCTGAGAGCCGCTGAAACGAGTCTTCCAGGCGTGCAAGCATGGCATTGAAGGCTTGGCCCAGTTCGGCCAGCTCTGTCGGCATTTGCGCGGTGTCGAGGCGTGGCGTCAGGGAGTGGGCGGAGATGCTGCCCGCGACTTCGCTCATGCGCCTGAGCGGGCGCAGGCCGTTGCGAGCGGCCCAGGCACCGAGCAGCGCGGTGGCCAGCGCCGAGAGGCCGACCGTCAGCCAGATCAATTGCTGCATGCGCTGCAGGAAATGCTGGTGGTGGGTGATGTCGAGGATCAGGGTCAGTTCGGGAGATCCAGCCTGGCCGGGGTTCAGCGGTGCATTGAAGAGCCGGTAGGCGGTTGCGCCATTTTGCAGGCTGATCAGTCCGGCTTGGGTGGGCAGTTTCCCTGGCAGAGTATTGGCGCTGTCGAACCACGGCTGGCCGTCGGCGCCCTGGATTTTCAGGGCCAGGTCGGGACGCAGGTTGATTTCGTTCTGCAGACGCTCGCGCAATGTCTGGAAGTCGGCGAGGCTGTTCACCTGGCCCAGGATGCTACGCAACTCGGCCAGGCGGCCATCGAGCAACTGCTGGTCAAGTTCGACGAAGTGCGATTCGCTGGCACGGTTGAACAGCACGCCGGCCACCAGTGAGACGGTGGCGGTGCAGGCGGCGAACAGCAGGGCCAGGCGACCGGCCAGGGACAGGCGGCGCATCACGACGCCCGCTCCTCCAGGACGTAGCCCATGCCGCGTACCGTATGGATCAGCTTGTCCGGGTGGGCATCGTCGATCTTAAGCCGCAGGCGGCGGATGGCGACTTCGATGACGTTGGTGTCGCTGTCGAAATTCATGTCCCAGACCTGGGAGGCGATCAGCGATTTGGGCAACACTTCACCCTGGCGTCGCAGCAGCATTTCCAGCAGGGCGAATTCCTTGGCGGTCAGGTCGATGCGTTGACCGGCCCGTTCGACCCGGCGGCGAATCAGGTCCAGGCGCAGGTCGGCGACCTGCAGGCTGGTATCCTGGGCCGTACCGCCGCCGCGCCGCAACAGGCTGCGGACCCGTGCCAGCAGTTCGGAGAAGGCGAAGGGTTTGACCAGATAATCGTCGGCGCCCAGCTCCAGGCCATGGACCCGGTCCTCGACCGAGTCGCGGGCGGTGAGAAACAGGACCGGGATCTCCAGGCCGGCAGCACGCACCGCCTGGAGAATCTGCCAGCCGTTGCGACCGGGCAGCATGACGTCGAGAATCAGCAGGTCGTAATCGCCGGTCAACGCCAGATGCTGACCGCTGCTGCCGTCCGCCACCAGTTCGCAGTTGAAGCCGGCCTCGTTGAGGCCCTGGCGCAGGTATTGGCCGGTTTTCGCTTGGTCTTCGACGATCAGCAGTTTCATGGAGGGCTCGTGGCAAATGGAACGGTAACGTTATACCGCCAGCCCGGCTGTTCCGGCCCAAGCTGACAAAGTTGTAATCTGTCCGTCAGCCTGGCGGCAGCGGCGCGGCTTTACAGTCTGGCACAGAGTGAATCCTATTCCGTTGGAGTGTGACCATGTTTGCACGTAATGGCTTGGCGCTGGCCGGTCTGCTGTTGAGTTCCGTGGCCTGGGCCTCGCCAGCCGGGCATTATGACTTCGGCCAGCCGGCTCCGGCCTCGAAGGCGACCCGCACGATCGAAGTGACCATGACCGATATCGCCTTCGATGCCAAGGCGCTGGAGGTCAAGGCCGGCGAGACGGTGCGTTTCGTGCTGGTCAACAAGGGTCAGTTGCTGCATGAGTTCAATCTGGGCGAGGCCTCGACGCATGCCGAGCACCAGCAGGAAATGCTCAAGATGCAGCAAAGCGGCATGTTGACGCCGACCGGTATGCAGATGCCGGCGATGGATCATTCCAATATGGCGGGTGGCGGCATGGATCACGGTATGATGAAGCACGACGATCCCAACAGCGTGCTGGTGGAGCCGGGCAAGACCGCCGAGCTGACCTGGACCTTCGGCAAGGCCGGCACGCTCGAGTTTGCCTGCAATATTCCCGGTCACTATCAGGCGGGCATGGTCGGTCAGCTGAAAATTGACCCTTGAGGCAGGTCGCTGGCTTCTGCACGCTGAAAGCCGGGCGTAAACCCGATAGACTTGGCGGGTTCATTCTTTCAGGTTTTCGTTATGCATCCCGCAGCCGAACATTCGCCGCTGGGCAAGTCCAGTGAATACATCGCCACTTACACGCCCTCCTTGCTGTTCCCGATTCCGCGCGCCGCGAAATGGGCCGAGCTGGGGCTGAGCGCCGATACCTTGCCCTACCAGGGCGTGGATTTCTGGAACTGCTTCGAGCTGTCCTGGCTGCTGCCGTCCGGCAAGCCGGTGGTGGCCATTGGTGAGTTCAGCATTCCAGCCGACTCGCCGAATATCATCGAGTCCAAGTCGTTCAAGCTTTACCTCAACTCGCTGAACCAGACGCCGTTCGCCGATATCCCGAGTCTGGAGGCGGTGTTGCGCGCCGATCTGTCGGCGGCGGCGGGCAAGCCGGTGGGCGTGCGTATCCGCCCCCTGAGCGAGGTGCAGGCCGAGGGCGTGGTGGCCTTGCCTGGCGTGTGCATCGATGAGCTGGATATCAGTGTCAGCGACTATGCCCATCCGCGGCCCGAGTTGTTGCGCTGCGATTCGTCGCGAGTGGTTGAGGAGAGCGTGCACAGCCATCTGCTCAAGTCCAACTGCCCGGTGACCAGTCAGCCGGATTGGGGCAGCGTGGTGGTCGAGTACCGTGGCGCGGCTCTGGATCATGCCAGCCTGTTGGCGTATCTGGTGAGCTTTCGCCAGCACTCGGACTTCCATGAGCAGTGTGTGGAGCGGATATTTCTCGACCTGCAGCGGTTGCTAAAGCCGGAGAAATTGACGGTGTATGCGCGTTATGTGCGCCGTGGCGGGCTGGATATCAACCCGTACCGCAGTACCGAGTCGGTGGCGTTCCAGAACCAGCGACTGGTTCGCCAGTAGGCAAGCCCCCGCCCAGAAATGAAAAAGCCCCGACTAGTCGGGGCTTTTTCTATTGCGTTATCGCTTAGGCTTGAACGACCGGGATCTTCGCGTTGGCCGCGGCGTCGCGGAACTCGGCGATCTGGTCGAAGCTCAGGTAGCGATAGATGTCGGCAGCCATGCTGTCGATGTTCTTCGCGTACTCCATGTACTCCTCGACAGTCGGCAGCTTGCCGAGAATCGACGAGACCGCCGCCAGCTCGGCCGAAGCCAGGTAGACGTTGGTGGAGTCACCCAGACGGTTCGGGAAGTTACGGGTCGAAGTGGACACCACGGTCGAACCGGTCTGCACACGTGCCTGGTTACCCATGCACAGCGAGCAGCCTGGCATTTCCATGCGTGCACCGGCCTTGCCGTAGATGCCGTAGTAGCCTTCCTCGGTCAGTTGGTGGGCGTCCATCTTGGTTGGCGGAGCCAGCCACAGACGGGTAGGGATACCCCCTTTGACCTTGTCCAGCAGCTTGCCGGCAGCGCGGAAGTGACCGATGTTGGTCATGCACGAACCGATGAACACTTCGTCGATCTTGTCACCGGCAACGGTGGACAGCAGACGGGCGTCGTCCGGGTCGTTCGGCGCGCAGAGCACAGGCTCCTTGACGTCGGCCAGGTCGATTTCGATGATCGCGGCGTACTCGGCGTCCTTGTCCGCTTCCAGCAGGTCCGGCTTGGCCAGCCAGGCTTCCATCGCTTGAGCGCGACGCTCCATGGTGCGGGCGTCGCCGTAGCCTTCGCCGATCATCCAGCGCAGCAGGGTGATGTTCGACTTCAGGTATTCGGCGATCGCTTCTTCCGGCAGCTTGATGGTGCAACCGGCAGCGGAACGCTCGGCCGAGGCGTCGGACAGTTCGAAAGCTTGTTCGACGGTCAGCTCGTTCAGGCCTTCGATCTCCAGGATACGGCCGGAGAAGATGTTCTTCTTGCCTTTCTTCTCGACAGTCAGCAGACCCTGCTGGATCGCGTAGTAAGGGATGGCGTGAACCAGGTCGCGCAGGGTGATGCCAGGCTGCAGCTTGCCCTTGAAGCGAACCAGTACCGACTCAGGCATGTCCAGCGGCATGACGCCGGTGGCCGCAGCGAAGGCAACCAGACCGGAACCGGCCGGGAAGGAGATACCGATCGGGAAGCGGGTGTGGGAGTCGCCACCGGTGCCGACGGTGTCAGGCAGCAGCATGCGGTTCAGCCAGCTGTGGATGATGCCGTCGCCTGGACGCAGGGACACGCCGCCACGGGTCATGATGAAGTCGGGCAGGGTGTGGTGGGTCTTGACGTCGATCGGCTTCGGATAGGCCGCGGTGTGGCAGAAGGACTGCATCACCAGGTCGGCGGAGAAGCCCAGGCACGCCAGGTCTTTCAGTTCGTCACGGGTCATTGGACCGGTGGTGTCCTGGGAGCCGACGGTGGTCATCTTCGGTTCGCAGTAGGTGCCAGGACGGACGCCCTCGACGCCGCAAGCCTTGCCGACCATCTTCTGCGCCAGGGTGAAGCCCTTGGTGCTGGCAGCCGGAGCTTCCGGGGTCTTGAACAGGTCCGATGGCGCCAGACCCAGCTCGGTACGCGCCTTGCTGGTCAGGCCACGGCCGACGATCAGCGGAATACGGCCGCCGGCGCGGACTTCGTCCAGCAGCACTTCGGTTTTCAGTTCGAAGGTGGTGACCAGTTCGTTGCTGTCGTGGCGGCGTACTTCGCCCTTGAACGGGTAGACGTCGATGACGTCGCCCATGGCCAGGTTGTTGCAATCGAATTCGATCGGCAGAGCGCCGGCGTCTTCCATGGTGTTGTAGAAGATCGGGGCGATCTTGGTGCCGAAGCAGAAACCGCCAGCGCGCTTGTTCGGCACGTAGGGGATGTCGTCGCCGAAGAACCACAGCACCGAGTTGGTGGCGGATTTACGCGAGGAACCGGTGCCGACCACGTCACCGACGTAGGCAACCGGGAAGCCCTTGGCCTTGACGGCTTCGATCTGCTTGAGCGGACCGATGGCACCTTGCTGTTCTGGCTCGATACCGTCACGGGCCATTTTCAGCATGGCCAGGGCGTGCAGCGGGATGTCAGGGCGCGACCAGGCGTCCGGGGCAGGGGACAGGTCGTCGGTGTTGGTTTCGCCAGGTACCTTGAACACGGTCAGGGTGTATTTTTCGGCGATGGCTGGACGGGCGGTGAACCATTCACCAGCGGCCCAGGATTCCAGGACGGCCTTGGCGTGTGCGTTACCGGCCTTGGCTTTTTCAGCCACGTCGTGGAAGGCGTCGAACATCAGCAGGGTGTGCTTGAGTTGCTCGGCGGCAACCGGCGCCAGTGCGGCGTCATCGAGCAGGGCAACCAGGGTCTCGATGTTGTAGCCGCCCTGCATGGTGCCGAGCAGCTCGGTCGCGTGCTTGCGGTCGATCAGTGGCGACTGGGCTTCGCCCTTGGCGACTGCGGAGAGAAAGCCGGCCTTCACGTAGGCAGCTTCGTCCACTCCAGGCGGAACACGGTTGGTGATCAAGTCAACGAGGAAAGCTTCTTCGCCAGCCGGGGGATTTTTCAGCAGCTCGACCAGGCCTGCGGTTTGTTCGGCGTTAAGCGGCTGGGGCACGATACCCAGGGCTGCGCGCTCTTCGATATGTTTGCGGTAGGCTTCAAGCACAGTTATTACCCTCATCAGTGGTCCCAAATGGGTGTCCGGGACGCTCATCCAGAAATGCACGGTGCTCATGCGCTGTGGGGCTTTTTGGGCCGCTTAGCCAGAGTTTCCGCGATTTCCAACAGAAGCTGTTTTCAAAGTTTTACGCCTTCGGAACGGAGCAGATGAGGGTCGGCGCGAGAACTTCCGGGCGGAAATTCCCGTGCCAACGTCGTTCTTCAGGGTGCGGGTGATAGACACCCGGCGGATGAAGCGTCTTGCGACTGACTCCACCCTAAACTGTGCTCGTGACGCTTTGAAAACAGCTTCCAACGGACATTGGCGCCTAAAAAGGCAGACTGATTCTACGGCATATTCCGAAGAAAGGTAAGTTAAGCCCTACAGGTTCGGGGGTGACCCTTGTTAGACAAAGGGCTAACATGCGGACCTGTTTTGCTTCTGCGCGTTTCCCCAGCCCATGCCCAATCAGACTATCAAGACCCCTTGCGTCGGCCTCTGCTCCACTGTTTACGGTGACCTGGTGTGTCGCGGCTGCAAGCGCTTCCACCATGAAGTGATCCACTGGAACGGCTACGACGAAGCGCAGAAGCGTGCGGTGTGGTTGCGCCTGGAGCAGTTGCTGGTGCAGGTGATGGTGGCCAAGCTGGAAGTGTTCGACCCGCAGAAGCTGCGCCAGCAACTGGAAAGCCGCAAGATCCGCTTCGTGCCCCACCAGTCGGAATATTGCTGGGCCTATCAGTTGATTGCGCGTGGCGCGCGGGTGATCAACCAGCTGGAGGCCTATGGGATGGTGTTGTTGCCGGAGTTTCGCGACTGGGCACTACCGGAACTGCGCGATGCCATCGATCGGGAATTTTTCCTCTTGTCCGAGGCGCACTACGAGCGCTACATCGCCCCGGGCTTTCTCAAGGAAGCGTTGGGTTAAGCCCTCAGCCTCTGGCCAGTTCCTCCAGGTGATCGGTGATCTCCTGGGTCTTGAGTACCAGTACGTCGCTCTCCAGTGAATCCAGGACCACTTCGGCGGTATTGCCGATCAGCGCCCCCGCGATCCCGGTACGGGCCACCGTGCCGATCACGGTGACCACCGCGCCCAGCTTGTGGGCCATGTGCGGGATCAGCACATCCGCCGGGCCTTCAGCGATATGCAGGCGCTCGTCATCGACATCGAATTCCGCCTGGAATGCCCGGCACTGTTCGCGATAACGCCCCTCGATGGTTTCCCGCAGTTGGTAGATCGGGTCGGCGGCCGAGAGCATGGGCGAGGGGTGGGCGCTGATCACGTGCAGGTGGCCCTTGGCCAAACTGGCGATGTCATAGCCATGGTCGATGATATTGGCGTGCAGATGCCGATGCCCTTCGTCCGAATTGCCGACGTCTACCGCCGCGAGAATCACGCCGTCGGTCCAGGGCGTTTCGGTCTTGACCATCAGTACCGCGCAGGGGCAGAAGCGCAACAGCTTCCAGTCCGAAGGTGTCAGCAGCGCCTTTTTCAGCGCACTGTCGGGTCGATGCTGCTTGATCACCAGGCCGCAGCCTTCTGCCTGTTGCACGCCGATGATGGTGTCGTGCGGGGTCTTGTCCCAGGCCTGCTCCGCAGTGGCGCTGTAGCCATCGTCATGCAGTTGGCTCTTGAGCAGTGAAAGCAGGGCGCTGTGATCATGCCGGGGATCGCACATCAGCAGATGCAGGTGGGCATCCGTGACCTTGGCGATCAGTTTGGCGCGGTTGAGTGCCAGGCTGTGGGCGTGATCGGGGTCGAGTATCACCAGAATGCTGCGGATGGCTTGCATGGTCAGCGTGCTCCCAGAGGTTCGAAGGTGGCATGACCTAACTATAGTTGCACAGCGCTCGCCACGGACTTGATGCATATCAAGGCAGATGGCTGGTGGTCCGCCCCGGGACCCGTATAATCGGCGACCTTGAGTTGCCTGATCCCCTGTGAGCCCCATGTTGCCGATTCTTTCGTTGTTCGACCCCATTCGCTGCGCACTGTCGGGAGCGTTTCTGTGAACCTGCCGGAAATTCATGATTTTCTCGGCTGCCGGACACCGGATGCCTGGGTGCAGGCAGCGTTGGCCGACCAGGAAACCCTGCTGATCGATCACAAGAACTGCGAGTTCAAGGCGGCGAGCACGGCCCTGAGCCTGATCGCCAAATACCACTCCCATGTCGACCTGATCAACATGATGTCGCGGTTGGCGCGCGAAGAACTGGTGCACCATGAGCAGGTGATGCGCTTGATGAAGCGTCGCCGGATCGACTTGCGGCAGCTCTCTGCCGGTCGCTACGCGTCGGGCCTGCGCAAGGTCGTGCGTAACCACGAGCCGGTGAAGCTGGTGGATACGCTGGTGGTCGGGGCCTTTATCGAAGCCCGCAGTTGCGAGCGTTTCGAGGCGCTGGTGCCGCATTTGGATGAGGATCTGGGCAAGTTCTATTTCGGCCTGCTCAAGAGCGAAGCCCGGCATTTCCAGGGTTATCTGAAATTGGCCTACCAGTATGGTGAAGCCGGGGACATCGCCCGGGTTATCGAGAAGGTCCGGGCGGTCGAGCAGGAACTGATCGAGTCACCGGACGTCGAGTTCCGTTTCCACAGCGGTGTCCCTGCCGCTTAAGCGCGGACCAGCTTTTCCAGTGCCGCATCGGCCAGGAAGGACGAGCGACTCTTGATCCGGTGGTCTCGCACATAACGGTCGATGCGCTGGATCACGAAGCCGGGAAGGGTGACATTGACCTTCTCGGTCTTGCCCAGGTAGGGCGAGATATCGATTTCCAGCATGCCCCAGCCCATTTCGGCGAAATCGGGGTTCTTTCTGTGGGCAAAGGATGATGACGGCATCGGTACCGGCTCACCGTTGGATGCGATTTCTTCGAGCATGATATGGGCGACCTCGATGGCAGCGTTGTAGGCTTCCTCAAAGGTGTCGCCGGCGGTCACGGCACCCGGAATGTCTGGAACCTGTATGCCGATTGCGGTGCTTTCATCACCCCATTCGATGGCGATGGGATATTGCATGATGTTCTCCTGTGCGAGCAGGTTCATAGCAGGCCCGCCCGTTTCTTTATGCTTCTGATGGTCCCGAGTGGCAGATCCTTTTTGGGATGCGGTACGGGAATCGAGTGAGGGCTTTTCTCGTGTACGAAAACATGATGACTGCCTCTTATTCGTTGCAGCATCCAGCCCGCGGCCTCCAGTTCGGCGATCAAATCCCTGCTTTTCACCCTTGACTCCTTGATCAGGTCTGTCAAGGAAGCCTAGCTGTCGCTCTATCAGACAGCGATTTTAAAGGTGTGTCTAGAGTTATCTTTGTGAGGATGCTGCCGCTCGTCTTGCGCTCAGTCGAGATGAGGCGGCGGGGTCGTCGTTCAGCTCGTTTTCATCTAATCCCGTTGCTTTTTATTGCTATGGGCTATTTGCCCGTTCCTTCCATCGATTTATTGAAAAGCTTGCTAACAATTTTCTTTGACATTGGCTGCCTAGGCAGTAATATTCAGCCAACTATCTGCCTAGGCAGCTTTTTGGTGATTCTATGAAACATTTTCTGCCCAAAGACTTTCTCAGTTGCCATCTCGGCCTGCTCCTGGGGCGTACGGCGCTGCTCAAGGACCGGATCATCGACACCCACATGGTGCCGTACGGCATCACTGCGGCGCAGTTCAAGGTGTTGATCATCATGGCCCAACTGGCCGTCGACTCGCCGGCCGAGTTGTGCCGCTACCTGTCGATCGACAGCGGTTCCATGACGCGAATGCTCGACCGCCTGGAGCAGAAGGAATTGCTCGTTCGTCAGCGCTCCGAGGGTGATCGGCGCCAGGTGCGCCTGGTGCTGACAACGCAGGGCCAGGCGCTGACGGATCGGCTGCCGGAGATCGGTGCCGAGGCCATGAACGAATTGACCGGCGCGATCACCCGGGACGAGTTGCAGACCCTGGAGAACATTCTCAAGAAGATTTTGCTGGCAGCCGGTGACTCGATCACCCTGCAGCGGCTGGGTGAACAAAATGAACGGTAAGACCTTGCGCAGCGGTTTCAGTCTGGTGTTTCTGGCGATGGCCCTGGCGGGCTGTGCCAGTTATGAGGGCCTGACGACTTCTGGCGTTAGCCTAGATGCAAAGAATCTCAAGGCCGAGCAGTCGCTCAAGGGCATCACGCTGTCAGCGGCGGCCTGGCCTTCAAGCGACTGGTGGAAAAGTCTCGGTGATCCACAGCTTGACGGGCTGATCCAGGAGGCCCTGCATGACAGCCCGGACATGCAGGTCGCCAGTGCTCGGACCCATCAGGCCAGCGCCGCAGCCTATGCCGCCGATGCTGAGCGGATGCCGACCCTCGATGCCAGCGCCGGGGTGACCCGCTCCCGCCTGTCACGGGACCAGGACCCGAGAGGGCAGGGCGACGCTTACGGCACCGTGCGCACGCTGGGCATGAATTTCAATTACACCTTCGACCTCTGGGGCGGTCAGCGTGACGCCTGGGAAGCCGCACTCGGCCAGGCGCGAGCCGCCGAGGTCGACCAGCAGGCCGCGCGCCTGACCCTGGCCGGCGATGTGGCGAGGGCCTACAGCAACCTGGGTGAGGCCTATATCATCCATGACCTGGCCAACGATGACCTCAAGCGCACCCGGCAGATGCTCGAACTGGGTCAGCGCCGGCTGAGTGCCGGGATCGACAGCCATTACCAGTATCAGCAGACCGAAAGTCTGGCTGCCAGCTCCGAGGCGCAGGTGATTGATGCGCGCAAGCAACTGCAGAGTGCCAAGGTCGCCTTGGCGGTGCTGCTGGGCAAAGGCCCGGACCGTGGCAATGAGCTGGCCCGGCCGCACATTCTCCAGCCTGCAGTGATTGCGCTGCCTTCGAGCTTGCCTGCGGAACTGCTGGGGCGGCGTCCCGATCTGGTGGCTGCGCGCTGGCGGGTCGAGGCCGCGGGCAAGGACATCGCTGCCGGCAAGACGCGCTTCTATCCGAACCTCAACCTGAGCGCTGCAGCCGGGACCGAGGCTGTGTTGGGTGATGCGCTATTCGGCTCGGCCAGCCGTTTCTTCAACGTCGGGCCGAGCCTTTCGCTGCCGATCTTTGATGGCGGTCGTCTGCGCGCCGGGCTCGATGCCAAGGACGCCGACTACGACCTGGCGGTGGCGCAGTACAACCAGAGCCTGGTCAAGGCGCTGGGGGATGTCAGCGACACGATCCAGCAGTCACGCGAGATCGCCCGGCAGATCGCCGTCCAGCAGCATGCCGCCGATATCGCCCAGCAGTCTTACGACACCGTGGTTCAGCGTTATGGCGCTGGCATCGGCAACTACGTGGATGTGCTGACTATCGAGCAGACCCTGCTGCAGGCCCAGCGCCAACTGGCGCAATTGAATGCCCAGCAGATCGACCTTTCCATTCAGCTGATGCAGGCCCTCGGCGGCGGATTCCACGCCGAGAACATTGCCCTCGGTGCGTCGAGCCCGGCCGCACAGACTCATTAATTCAAGGTACTTGTCATGGCTACCCCTGCCCAAGAAAATGCAGTTGAAAACAATTCTGGCGCGACCAACTCCCGTAAACGCAAGGTCATGTTGCTCGTGCTCGCCCTGGTGGTCGTGCTCAGCGGCCTGGCGGTCTGGGGTTGGCATGAACTGTACGGCCGCTGGAGCGAAAGCACCGACGACGCCTATGTCAATGGCAACGTGGTGGAGATCACGCCGCAGGTGACCGGCACGGTGGTCAGTATTGGCGCCGATGACGGCGACCTGGTCCATGAGGGTCAGGTGCTGGTGAACTTCGATCCGAGCGACGCCCAGGTCGGCCTGCAGAGCGCCGAGGCCAATCTGGCCAAGACCGTGCGCCAGGTGCGGGGTCTGTACAGCAATGTCGATGGCATGAAGGCTCAGGTCGTCGCGCAGAAGACGGCCGTGCAGAAGGCCCAGGAAAACTTCACCCGCCGCAAGAATCTCGCCGCCAGCGGGGCCATCTCCCAGGAGGAGCTGTCCCATGCCCGTGACGACCTGACCTCGGCCCAGAGCGCCTTGAGCAACGCCCAGCAGCAACTCAACAGCAGCAACGCATTGGTCGACGACACCGTGGTCTCCAACCATCCCGATGTGAAGGCCGCCGCTGCGCAACTGCGTCAGGCCTATCTGGCGCACGCCCGGAGTACGCTGGTGGCGCCAGTGACCGGTTATGTCGCCAAGCGCACCGTGCAGCTCGGCCAGCGCGTGCAGCCGGGCGCGGCGTTGATGGCGGTGATTCCGCTGGATCAACTGTGGATCGATGCCAACTTCAAGGAAACCCAATTGCGCCAGATGCGTATCGGTCAGGCGGTGGATATCGAGGCTGATCTGTATGGCAGCGACGTGAAGTACAGCGGCACCATCGACAGCCTGGGCGCCGGTACCGGCAGCGCCTTTGCCCTGTTGCCGGCGCAGAACGCCACCGGCAACTGGATCAAGATTGTCCAGCGGGTGCCGGTACGCATCCACATCAATGCCGAAGAGCTGGTCAGGCATCCGCTGCGGGTCGGTTTGTCGACCCAGGTCGAGGTCGATCTGCATGACCAGAGCGGCCCGGTACTGGCTCAGCAACCGCCGCAGAAAGCTTCGTTCACCACCAATGTCTATCAGCAGCAACTGGCCGCCGCCGATGCGGTAATCAGTCGCCTGATCCATGAAAACAGCGCTATGCCGACCAAGACCGCACAGCGCTGAGTCGCCAATCCCCGGCTGCGACCCTGGCGGTCGCAGCGCCTGCCTCGTACCCAAGGATTCGCGATGAGTTCGAACGCATCATTTTCCCCGCCCAGCCTGTTGCTCAGTACCATCGGCCTGTCGCTGGCGACCTTCATGCAGGTGCTCGACACCACCATCGCCAACGTGGCATTGCCGACCATTTCCGGCAACCTGGGCGTGAGTTCGGAGCAGGGCACCTGGGTCATCACCTCGTTTGCCGTGAGCAACGCCATCGCTCTGCCGCTGACTGGCTGGCTGAGCCGGCGCTTCGGTGAGGTGAAACTGTTCATCTGGGCCACCCTGTTGTTCGTGCTGGCCTCGTTTCTCTGTGGGATTTCCACTTCGATGCCCGAGCTGGTGGGCTTCCGGGTGATTCAGGGGCTGGTGGCCGGACCGCTGTACCCGATGACCCAGACGCTGCTGATCGCGGTCTATCCGCCGGCGCGACGAGGCATGGCCCTGGCGTTGCTGGCGATGGTCACGGTGGTCGCGCCGATTGCCGGACCGATCCTCGGTGGCTGGATCACCGACAGCTACAGTTGGCCGTGGATCTTCTTCATCAACGTGCCGATCGGCATCTTTGCCGCCATGGTGGTCCGTCAGCAGCTCAAGGCGCGGCCGGTGGAGATCAGCCGCCAGCCGATGGATTATGTCGGTCTGCTGACCCTGATTATCGGTGTCGGCGCGCTGCAGGTGATCCTCGACAAGGGCAATGACCTGGACTGGTTCGAATCGAACTTCATCATTATCGGTGCGGTGATCTCGGTGGTCGCGCTGGCGGCGTTCGTGATCTGGGAAATGACCGACGAGCATCCAGTGGTCAACCTGCGCCTGTTCGCCTATCGCAACTTCCGCATCGGCACCCTCGTGCTGGTGCTCGGTTATTCCGGGTTCTTCGGGATCAACCTGATCCTGCCGCAGTGGCTGCAGACCCAGATGGGCTACACCGCGACCTGGGCGGGGTTGGCTGTGGCGCCGATCGGTATTCTGCCGGTGCTGATGTCACCCTTCGTCGGGAAATACGCCAACCGGGTCGATCTGCGTCTGCTGGCCGGGCTGGCATTCCTGGCGATTGGCCTGAGCTGCTTCATGCGCGCCGGGTTCACCAATGAGGTGGACTTCGAACATGTGGCGCTGGTGCAACTGTTCATGGGGATCGGCGTGGCGCTGTTCTTCATGCCGACCTTGAGTATCCTGATGTCCGACCTGCCGCCGCAGCAGATTGCCGACGGTGCTGGCCTCGCGACCTTCCTGCGTACGCTCGGCGGTAGTTTTGCCGCGTCGCTGACCACCTGGATCTGGATTCGCCGGGCGGATCAGCATCATGCTTACCTGAGTGAAAGCATTACCCCGTTCGATCCGGCGACGCGTGAGGCGTTGAACAATCTCGGGGGCGCAGGGAGCCAGGCCTACAGTCAATTGGACCAGATCCTCAGCAGTCAGGCGTACATGCTGTCGACGGTGGACTATTTCACCTTGCTGGGTTGGATGTTCATGGCCTTGATGCTGTTGGTGTGGCTGGCCAAGCCACCGTTCGCTGCCAAGGCCGGGCCGGAGGCTGCCGGGCATTAAGTCCCGTCAGGTCTATTCGCGGGCAAGCCCTGCTTCTGCAAGGTGGCATCGTATTCAATAACGGTGCCGTCCTGTAGGAGCAGGGCTTGCCCGCGAAGCTTTTAGCGGCTCAGTCAATCCAGCAGAGGGAGTGCCGGCGGTGGTGGGAAGTCGAAATGGGCCAACTGGAATCCCTGCTCATCCACCTGCAAGGCCCAACCCTGGTGATCCCAATCGCCCAGCACGATGCGTTTCGCCGCCTGGGTGCCCAGTTGCAGCTTGTGAATCGCCGGCCTGTGGGTGTGGCCGTGGATCAGGGTGTGTACGCCATATTGCTGCATGATCCGCGGGATTTCCTCGGGGGTCACGTCAACGATGTCGTTGGCTTTCATGCGGGTCTGGGCCCGACTTTCACTGCGCAGCTTGCGCGCCAGTTTGTGCCGGGTGCTCAGTGGCAGATGCCGCAGAATGAATAGCGTGATGGGGTTGCGCAGATAGCGCCGTAGGCGCATGTAGGCCTCGTCGCGGGTGCACAGACTGTCGCCATGCATCAACAGCACGGGCTCGCCATTGATCTGCACCACGCTTGGATCTTTCAACAAGGTGGCTCCGGCCGCCTTGCAGAAGGCGTTGCCGAGCAGGAAATCGCGATTGCCGTGCATCAGGAAAATCGGGGTGCCGCCATCGCTGACCTCGCGCAGTGCCGCGCAGATCGAACGTTGGAAGGGGGTCATGGCATCGTCGCCGATCCAGGCTTCGAAGAAGTCGCCAAGGATGTACAACGCTTGTGCCGAACGGGCGCGTCCAGCGAGGAAATCCAGAAACGCCCGGGTGATGTCCGGGCGCTCCTCTTCCAGATGCAAGTCTGAAATCAGCAGTATCACTCAATGATCTCGGCTTTCTCGATGATCACGTCTTCTGCCGGTACGTCCTGATGGCCTGCTTTCATGGTGGTCGCAACGCCCTTGATGCTGTCGACCACTTCGGTACCGGCGATCACTTTGCCGAATACCGCGTAACCCCAGCCTTGCACGGTCTTGGCGCTGTGGTTGAGGAAGCTGTTGTCGGTGACGTTGATGAAAAACTGCGCGGAAGCCGAATGCGGCTCCATGGTGCGGGCCATGGCGATGCTGTATTTCTCGTTCGGCAGGCCGTTGTCAGCTTCGTTCTGGATGCTTGGGCGCTTGTCTTTCTTTTCCTTCATGCCAGGCTCGAAACCGCCGCCCTGGATCATGAAGTTGCCGATGACGCGGTGGAATACGGTGTTCTCGTAGTGGCCAGCCTTGACGTACTCAACGAAGTTGGCAACGGTCAGCGGAGCTTTCTCGGCGTTCAGTTCGAGGACGATCTCGCCGTGGTTGGTGGTCAGTTTGACTTGAGTCATGGTAGCTATCGCTCTATTCAGGGAATTCGTGGAACGGTGGCCGGGCCCGTCGAAGGGCCGCGTCACAACCTGGGCGGGGAGTTTAACGTGCTTGCCGGGCATTTCGAGGGTTTTTATACCGCCGGTATTAAAAGATGGCCCTGTCAGGGGCTTGACGGGTTCGGCTATGATAGGGGTTTTGATTGACACGGCCTATCCGGGCCCCGCACTTGTTACGTCCAAGGATCTTATGAGCAAGCCCACTGTCGACCCTACTTCGAACGCCAAGACCGGCCCCGCTGTCCCGGTCAACTTCCTGCGCCCGATCATTCAGGCCGACCTGGATTCGGGCAAGCACACCCAGATCGTCACGCGTTTTCCGCCTGAGCCCAACGGTTATCTGCACATCGGCCATGCCAAGTCGATCTGTGTGAACTTCGGCCTGGCCCAGGAGTTCGGTGGCGTCACGCACCTGCGTTTCGATGACACCAACCCGGCCAAGGAAGATCAGGAATACATCGACGCGATCGAAAGCGACGTCAAGTGGCTGGGCTTCCAGTGGGCCGGCGAAGTGCGCTACGCCTCGCAGTATTTCGACCAGTTGCACGACTGGGCCGTCGAGCTGATCAAGGCCGGCAAGGCCTATGTCGATGACCTGACTCCCGAGCAGGCCAAGGAATACCGTGGCAGCCTGACCGAGCCTGGCAAGAACAGCCCGTTCCGCGATCGTTCGGTCGAGGAAAACCTCGACTGGTTCGCCCGCATGAAAGCCGGCGAGTTCAAGGATGGCGAGCGCGTGCTGCGGGCCAAGATCGACATGGCTTCGCCGAACATGAACCTGCGCGACCCGATCCTCTATCGTATTCGCCATGCTCACCATCACCAGACCGGTGACAAGTGGTGCATCTACCCGATCTACGACTTCACTCACGGCCAGTCGGATGCCATCGAAGGCATCACCCACTCCATCTGCACGTTGGAGTTCGAAAGCCATCGCCCGCTGTACGAGTGGTTCCTGGACAATCTGTCGGTGCCGTGCAAGCCGCGCCAGTACGAATTCTCGCGGCTGAACCTGAACTACACCATCACCAGCAAGCGCAAGCTCAAGCAACTGGTGGATGAGAAGCACGTCAACGGTTGGGACGATCCGCGCATGTCGACCCTGTCGGGCTTCCGTCGTCGCGGCTATACGCCCAAATCCATCCGCAACTTCTGCGAGATGGTCGGCACCAACCGTTCCGACGGCGTGGTGGACTTCGGCATGCTCGAATTCAGCATCCGTGACGACCTCGATCAGAGTGCGCCGCGCGCCATGTGCGTGCTGCGTCCGTTGAAGGTGGTGATTACCAACTACCCGGAAGGTCAGGTCGAGAACCTCGAGCTGCCTTGCCATCCGAAGGAAGACATGGGGGTTCGCCACTTGCCGTTCGCCCGCGAGATCTACATCGATCGTGACGACTTCATGGAAGAGCCGCCCAAGGGCTACAAGCGCCTTGAGCCGGCCGGCGAAGTACGCCTGCGCGGCAGCTACGTGATCCGTGCCGACGAAGCGATCAAGGACGCCGAGGGCAATATCGTCGAACTGCGTTGCTCCTACGACCCGGACACCCTGGGCAAGAACCCCGAGGGTCGCAAGGTCAAGGGCGTGATCCACTGGGTGCCGGCGGCGGCCAGCGTCGAGTGCGAAGTGCGCCTGTACGATCGTCTGTTCCGCTCGCCGAACCCGGAGAAGGCCGAAGACGGCGCCAGTTTCCTGGACAACATCAACCCTGACTCCCTGCAGGTCCTCACCGGTTGTCGTGCCGAACCTTCGTTGGGCAACGCACAGCCGGAAGACCGTTTCCAGTTCGAGCGCGAAGGCTACTTCTGCGCGGATATCAAGGACTCGAAACCAGGCGCCCCGGTATTCAACCGTACCGTGACCCTGCGCGACTCCTGGGGTCAGTGATTCAGTCAAGGAATTAACGTGCTTACGATCTACAACACGCTCACCAAGAGCAAAGAAGTCTTCAAGCCGCTGGATGGCAACAAGGTGCGCATGTACGTCTGCGGGATGACCGTGTACGACTTCTGCCACCTGGGCCACGGCCGCAGCATGGTTGCCTTCGACCTGGTGACCCGCTGGCTGCGTTTCAGTGGTTATGACCTGACCTATGTGCGCAACATCACCGACATCGACGACAAGATCATCAATCGGGCCAACGAGAACGGCGAGTCGTTCGAGGCGTTGACCGAACGCATGATCGCCGCGATGCACGAGGATGAAGCACGGCTGAACATCCAGAAGCCGGACATGGAGCCGCGTGCCACCGACCATATCGCTGGCATGCACGCGATGATCCAGACCCTGATCGACAAGGGTTACGCCTACGCACCGGGCAATGGCGACGTGTACTACCGCGTTGGCAAGTTCATGGGTTACGGCAAGCTGTCGCGCAAAAAGATCGAAGACCTGCGTATCGGTGCGCGGATCGAGGTCGACGAGTCCAAGCAGGATCCGCTGGACTTCGTCCTGTGGAAAGCCGCCAAGCCGGGTGAGCCGAGTTGGGAGTCGCCGTGGGGCGCCGGCCGTCCGGGTTGGCATATCGAATGCTCGGTGATGTCGACCTGCTGCCTGGGCGAGACGTTCGACATTCATGGTGGTGGCAGCGATCTGGAGTTCCCGCACCACGAGAACGAGATCGCCCAGAGCGAGGCGGCCACCGGCAAGACCTACGCCAATGCCTGGATGCACTGCGGCATGATCCGCATCAATGGCGAGAAGATGTCCAAGTCCTTGAACAACTTCTTCACCATTCGCGACGTGCTCGACAAGTACCATCCGGAAGTCGTGCGTTACCTGTTGGTGTCGAGCCACTACCGCAGCGCGATCAACTATTCGGAAGACAACCTCAAGGACGCCAAGGGCGCCCTGGAGCGTTTCTACCATGCGTTGAAAGGTCTGCCGAACGTGCCGGCGGCTGGTGGCGAGGCGTTCGTCGAGCGTTTCACCCAGGCAATGAACGACGACTTCGGCACGCCCGAAGCCTGCGCGGTGCTGTTCGAGATGGTGCGCGAGATCAACCGTCTGCGCGACATCGATGTCGAAGCGGCGGCAGGGCTGGCGGCACGTCTCAAGCAGTTGGCTGATGTGCTCGGCGTGTTGCAGTTGGAGGCCGACGAGTTCCTGCAGGCGGGTGCCGCAGGGCGTGTCGATGCGGCGCAGGTCGAGGCGTTGATCCAGGCGCGCCTGGCGGCGCGAGCCAACAAGGACTGGGCCGAATCCGACCGTATCCGCGACCAGATCACCGCCATGGGCGTGGTGCTGGAAGACGGCAAGGGCGGTACCACCTGGCGTCTGGCTGACTGAGCCGTGTGCTGAATAAACAGAAACCCGCCTTGTGCGGGTTTTTGTTTATGGGGTGCGAGAAACAACAAAGGCACCCGAAGGTGCCTTTGTTTTTTACTGCTGTCACCGATCAGGCGTGCAGCGACTCAGCCGCATACAAGGTGTTTTCCAGCAGGCAGGCGCGGGTCATCGGGCCGACGCCGCCCGGGACCGGCGTGATCCAGCCGGCGCGGGGCAGGGCGGTCTCGTAGACCACATCGCCCACCAGCTTGCCGTCTTCCTGACGGTTGATGCCGACGTCGATGACGATGGCACCTTCCTTGACCCACTCGCCCTTGACCAGGCCCGGCTTGCCGGCGGCTACCACCAGCAGGTCGGCACGACCGACATGGCCGGCCAGGTCCTTGGTGAAGCGGTGGGTCACGGTCACGGTGCAGCCCGCCAGCAGCAGTTCCATCGCCATGGGCCGGCCAACGATATTGGACGCGCCGACGATCACCGCATTCATGCCGTACAGGTCGGCACCGGTGCTTTCCAGCAGGGTCATGATGCCTTTCGGGGTGCAGGGGCGCAGCAGCGGTATACGCTGGGCCAGGCGTCCGACGTTATAAGGATGGAAACCGTCCACATCCTTGTCCGGACGAATGCGTTCCAGCAGTTTGGAGGCATCGAGGTGCTCGGGCAGGGGCAACTGAAGCAGAATGCCGTCGATGCTCGGGTCGTCATTCAGGCGGTCGATCAAGTCGGTCAGCGCCTGTTGCGTGGTTTCGCTAGGCAGGTCATAGGCTTGCGAAATGAAGCCGACCTCTTCGCAGTCCTTGCGTTTGTGCGAGACATAAACCTGGGAGGCAGGATCGCTGCCGACCAGGATCACCGCGAGGCCTGGCGTACGCAGACCCTGCTGGCGACGCTCGGCGACACGTTGAGCGATCTGCTGGCGCAGACGAGCGGCGATCGCCTTGCCGTCGATTAGTTGTGCTGTCATGACGCGTGATTAACCATCGAAAGGGGTGGAAAAAGAGCGCACATTCTCGCACGCCAAGGCGCGAGGGCAAAGGCGCTTGGTCTGGATATTCCCCTAACTCCTTTATATTTCTAAATTTTTTTCAAAAAAGAGTTGACGACTTTCCGGCTCGTCTATAACATTCGTCGCACTTGTCGGGCACAGCCTAGCACTGGTTGAGAAGGTCGAGCTGAATAGGCGGATGTTAGAGTCTAGCTCAGCAAGATTGAAGCTCTTAGTTTGTAGTCATAGTAGAGTACAAATTAATAAGGCGCCCGTAGCTCAGCTGGATAGAGCATCCGCCTTCTAAGCGGATGGTCGCAGGTTCGAGTCCTGCCGGGTGCGCCATTAGGCAGCTTTGGCACAAGTAGCGCAATATGGTGGGCGTAGCTCAGTTGGTAGAGCACAGGATTGTGACTCCTGTTGTCGTGGGTTCGATCCCCATCGTCCACCCCATATTCGAATAAAGACGCCAGATTAATAATCTGGCGTCTTTGCTTTAACGGTTTTACCCGCGGACGTGGTGGAATTGGTAGACACACTGGATTTAGGTTCCAGCGCCGCGAGGCGTAAGAGTTCGAGTCTCTTCGTCCGCACCATATTGGCTTCACATACAAAAGACGGCGCAGCACCTGAATAAGGGCTGCGCCTTTTTTGTTTAAGGTTCCGGCGGATTCTGCGATGCGGTCTCTCCAGGTGCCTGTGCCTGGTTGCGGTCTTGTTGTTGCTGGATGCTGCCGGTTCTGCGTTCGGTCTGTTTGGCGGGCCGATTGCCGGGGTTCCGGTCGGTGGCCTCTTCTGTCTTGAAAGAGGGCGGCGAGGGCTCTGGCACAAGTGATTGCGTGTTGTCGGAAAAGGACGCCAACAGCCTGTTCCGACGAATAATTACCGGCTGTTTCCTGCTCGTTTTCAGCGGGGTGACTTCTTGAGTATGACCCACTAGAATGCATGCCCTTGCTTCTGAGGTCGGAAACGGCCGGCTAACGTCTGTGCAACGAGGAATATCCATGCAAGTTTCTGTTGAAAATACATCGGCTCTTGAGCGCCGCATGAGCATCACCGTGCCAGCTGAGCGCATCGAGACCCAGGTCAACAAGCGTCTGCAGCAGACTGCCCAAAAGGCCAAGATTGCAGGCTTCCGTCCTGGCAAGGTGCCAATGAGCGTGATCCGTCAGCGTTACGAAGCTGATGCCCGTCAGGAAGCGGTAGGTGACGTGATCCAGGCTTCCTTCTATGAAGCAGTGGTCGAGCAGAAGCTGAACCCTGCCGGTCAGCCTTCGGTCGAGCCGAAAGTGCTGGAGAAAGGCAAGGACCTGGAATACATCGCTACCTTCGAAGTGTTCCCCGAGTTCACCGTTGCCGGTTTCGATTCCATCGCCGTCGAGCGCCTGAGCGCCGATGTGGCTGATGCCGATCTGGACAACATGCTGGAAATCCTGCGCAAGCAGAACACCCGTTTCGAAGTGGCCGAGCGTGCTGCCCAGAACGAAGACCAGTTGAACATCGATTTCGTGGGCAAGGTCGACGGCGAAGTATTCGCTGGCGGCTCCGCCAAGGGCACCCAACTGGTTCTGGGTTCCAACCGCATGATCCCGGGCTTCGAAGAGGGTCTGGTGGGTGCAAAGGCCGGTGAAGAACGTGTTCTGAACCTGACCTTCCCAGAGGATTACCAGAACCTCGACCTGGCTGGCAAAGCCGCCGAGTTCACCGTGACCGTGAACACCGTTTCCGCGCCGACCCTGCCTGAGCTGAACGAAGCCTTCTTCGCCCAGTTCGGTATCAAGGAAAGCGGCCTGGACGGCTTCCGCACCGAAGTTCGCAAGAACATGGAGCGCGAACTGCGTCAGGCGATCAAGTCCAAGGTCAAGAACCAGGTAATGGACGGCCTGCTGGCTGCCAACCCGATCGAAGTGCCGAAAGCGCTGCTGGAGAACGAAGTGAACCGTCTGCGCGTGCAGGCTGTTCAGCAGTTCGGCGGCAACATCAAGCCTGACCAACTGCCGGCTGAACTGTTCGAAGAACAAGCCAAGCGCCGCGTCGTGCTGGGCCTGATCGTCGCTGAAGTGGTCAAGCAATTTGACCTCAAGCCTGACGAAGACCGCGTTCGCGAACTGATCCAGGAAATGGCCTCGGCCTACCAGGAGCCAGAGCAAGTTGTGTCCTGGTACTACAAGAACGAACAGCAACTGAACGAAGTTCGTTCGGTTGTGCTCGAAGAACAAGTTGTGGATACTGTTCTGCAGAAGGCGAAAGTGACCGATAAATCGGTCTCCTACGAAGAAGCAGTCAAGCCTGCGGAAGCTCCACAGGCCGAATGATTTTCTGACTCGTTGGAAAATACACACCATAAGCCAGCCTCGCGCTGGCTTATGCGTATTCAAGACATGACTATTTGGGTGCAGAGCATGTTCCGTAATTCTTATATTCAGCAGAACTCTGATATCCAGGCCGCTGGCGGCCTGGTCCCGATGGTTGTCGAGCAGTCCGCTCGTGGCGAGCGCGCCTATGACATCTACTCGCGTCTTCTCAAGGAGCGAGTGATCTTTCTGGTGGGCCCGGTAGAGGACTACATGGCCAACCTGATCTGTGCGCAGTTGCTGTTCCTTGAAGCGGAAAATCCGGACAAGGACATCCATCTCTACATCAACTCCCCGGGCGGTTCGGTAACGGCGGGTATGTCGATCTACGACACCATGCAGTTCATCAAGCCGAACGTTTCGACCACCTGTATCGGCCAAGCCTGCAGCATGGGTGCGTTCCTGCTGACCGCCGGTGCCGAAGGCAAGCGTTTCTGCCTGCCGAACTCGCGCGTGATGATTCACCAGCCTCTGGGCGGTTTCCAGGGCCAGGCTTCGGATATCGAAATCCATGCCAAGGAAATCCTGTTCATTCGCGAGCGCCTCAACACGCTGATGGCCAAGCACAGCGGGCGTACCCTTGAAGAAATCGAGCGCGATACCAATCGCGACAACTTCATGAGCGCAACCGCTGCACGTGAGTATGGCCTGATCGACGAAGTGATCGAAAAGCGCCCTGCGTGAAATAAGCCGCACAAAATAGGGGTGGTCGGCCGGTCCGATCACCTGCGGGCTTGAAAAAGCCTGCAATAGCCTTCATCTTGTGTTGCAAGCCTATCGGATTTGGATCGAACGAATGACTGACACCCGCAACGGCGAGGACAACGGCAAGCTGCTTTATTGCTCCTTCTGTGGCAAAAGCCAGCATGAAGTACGCAAATTGATTGCCGGCCCCTCGGTCTTTATCTGCGACGAGTGCGTCGACCTGTGCAATGACATCATCCGTGAGGAGGTGCAGGAAGCACAGGCCGAGAGCAGCGCGCATAAACTGCCTTCGCCTAAAGAAATCAGCGGCATCCTTGATCAGTACGTCATTGGTCAGGAGCGTGCCAAGAAGGTTCTGGCCGTAGCGGTATACAACCACTACAAGCGCTTGAACCAGCGCGACAAGAAAAGCGACGACGTCGAACTCGGCAAGAGCAACATCCTGCTGATCGGCCCGACCGGCTCGGGCAAGACCCTGCTGGCCGAGACATTGGCGCGCCTGCTGAATGTACCGTTCACCATCGCTGACGCAACCACCCTCACCGAGGCTGGTTATGTGGGCGAGGACGTGGAAAACATCATTCAGAAGTTGCTGCAGAAGTGCGATTACGATGTGGAGAAGGCCCAGATGGGCATTGTCTACATCGACGAAATCGACAAGATTTCCCGCAAGTCCGACAACCCTTCGATTACCCGCGACGTTTCCGGCGAGGGCGTGCAGCAGGCCTTGCTGAAGTTGATCGAAGGTACGGTCGCTTCCGTTCCGCCACAAGGCGGCCGCAAGCACCCGCAGCAGGAGTTCCTGCAGGTCGACACCCGTAACATCCTGTTCATCTGTGGTGGTGCGTTCTCCGGCCTGGAGAAGGTCATCCAGAACCGTTCGACCAAGGGTGGTATCGGTTTCACGGCCGAGGTCCGCAGCAAGGAAGAGGGTAAGAAGGTTGGCGAATCCCTGCGTGAAGTCGAACCTGACGATCTGGTCAAGTTCGGTCTGATCCCCGAGTTCGTCGGTCGTTTGCCGGTTCTGGCGACTCTGGACGAGCTGGATGAGGCTGCATTGATGCAGATCCTCACCGAGCCGAAGAACGCCTTGACCAAGCAGTATGCCAAGTTGTTCGAAATGGAAGGCGTTGACCTCGAGTTCCGTGCCGATGCGCTGAAATCCGTGGCCAAGCGTGCCCTGGAGCGTAAGACCGGTGCCCGTGGTCTGCGTTCGATCCTGGAAGGCATCCTGCTCGACACCATGTACGAAATCCCGTCGCAATCGGACGTGAGTAAAGTGGTGATCGACGAAAGCGTCATAGAAGGCAAGTCCCAGCCGCTGTACATCTATGAGAACAGTGAGCCGACCGCCAAGGCCGCACCTGACGCGTAAGCGTCGGAGCATGTGACCTAAAAGGGGCCTTCTGGCCCCTTTTGCTTTTCCTGACAGGGCGCTTGTTTTTTTCCCAAGCAACCCCCATCTTGATCCTAAGCTTACTTTCTATCTGTTCCCGGCCTCAGGGCCGCCGTAGAGGCGAAATCATGAAGACGACCATCGAATTGCCTCTCCTGCCATTGCGTGATGTCGTGGTGTATCCGCACATGGTTATCCCGCTGTTCGTGGGGCGCGAGAAGTCTATCGAAGCCCTCGAGGCCGCGATGACGGGCGACAAGCAGATCCTGCTGCTGGCTCAGCGTAATCCTGCCGATGATGATCCGGGCGAAGATGCCCTGTATCGGGTCGGTACCGTAGCGACCGTCCTGCAACTGCTCAAGCTGCCTGATGGCACCGTCAAGGTGCTGGTGGAAGGTGAGCAACGCGGTACGGTCGAGCATTTTAGCGAAGTCGATGGCCATTGCCGCGCGCAAGTGACGCTGATCGAGGAAACCGAGGCGCCGGATCGCGAATCCGAAGTGTTCGTGCGCAGTCTGTTGTCGCAGTTCGAGCAATACGTACAGCTGGGCAAGAAGGTTCCCGCCGAAGTCCTGTCCTCGCTCAACAGCATTGATGAGCCGAGCCGCCTGGTCGACACCATGGCCGCGCACATGGCCCTGAAAATCGAGCAGAAACAGGACATTCTCGAAATCATCGAGCTGCCTGCCCGTGTCGAGCACGTGCTGGCGCTGCTGGATGCCGAAATCGACCTGCTGCAGGTTGAAAAGCGCATCCGTGGTCGCGTCAAGAAACAAATGGAGCGCAGCCAGCGCGAGTACTACCTGAATGAGCAGATGAAGGCCATTCAGAAAGAGCTGGGCGATGGCGACGAAGGCCATAACGAAATCGAAGAGTTGAAAAAACGCATCGATGACGCCGGCCTGCCCAAGGATGCCCTGACCAAGGCCCAGGCCGAGCTGAACAAGCTCAAGCAGATGTCGCCGATGTCCGCCGAGGCCACTGTGGTGCGTTCCTACCTCGACTGGCTGGTGCAGGTACCGTGGAAGGCCCAGAGCAAGGTTCGCCTGGATCTCAAGCGCGCCGAAGACATCCTCGATGCCGACCACTATGGTCTGGATGAGGTCAAGGAACGGATTCTCGAGTATCTCGCCGTACAGAAACGCGTGAAGAAGATCCGTGGCCCTGTGCTGTGCCTGGTCGGTCCTCCGGGGGTCGGCAAAACTTCCCTGGCGGAGTCGATTGCCAACGCGACCAATCGCAAATTCGTGCGCATGGCCCTCGGTGGTGTGCGTGATGAAGCGGAAATCCGTGGTCATCGCCGGACCTACATCGGTTCGATGCCAGGAAGATTGATACAAAAAATGACAAAGGTGGGTGTGCGCAACCCGCTGTTCCTGCTCGATGAAATCGACAAGATGGGCAGCGACATGCGTGGCGACCCGGCCTCGGCGTTGCTGGAGGTCCTGGACCCCGAGCAGAACCACAACTTCAACGACCATTACCTGGAAGTCGACTACGACCTGTCCGACGTGATGTTCCTGTGCACCTCCAACTCGATGAACATCCCGCCAGCGCTGCTGGACCGGATGGAAGTGATCCGCCTGCCGGGTTACACCGAGGACGAGAAGATCAACATCGCGACCAAGTACCTGTCGCCCAAGCAGATCGAGGCCAACGGCCTGAAGAAGGGCGAGCTGGAGTTCGAGGACGAGGCGATCCGCGACATCATCCGTTACTACACCCGCGAAGCCGGTGTGCGTGGCCTGGAGCGGCAGATTGCCAAGGTTTGCCGCAAGGCGGTGAAAGAGCATGCAGTGGAAAAACGCTTCTCGGTGAAGATCACTTCCGATCTGCTGGAGCACTTCCTGGGTGTGCGTAAATTCCGCTACGGCCTGGCCGAGCAGCAGGATCAGGTAGGGCAGGTGACGGGTCTGGCCTGGACCCAGGTCGGTGGTGAACTGCTGACCATCGAAGCCGCCGTGGTACCGGGCAAGGGGCAACTGATCAAGACCGGTTCCCTGGGCGATGTGATGGTCGAGTCGATCACGGCTGCCCAGACCGTGGTGCGCAGCCGGGCCAAGAGCCTGGGCATTCCGCTGGATTTCCACGAGAAACGCGATACTCATATCCACATGCCGGAGGGCGCTACGCCGAAGGACGGCCCTAGTGCTGGTGTAGGAATGTGTACCGCTCTGGTGTCGGCGCTGACCGGTATTCCTGTACGCGCAGATGTCGCCATGACGGGTGAGATTACCCTGCGGGGCCAGGTGTTGGCGATTGGCGGCCTGAAGGAAAAATTGTTGGCCGCTCATCGTGGCGGGATCAAGACCGTGATCATTCCAGAAGAGAATGTGCGTGATCTGAAGGAAATTCCTGACAATATTAAGCAGGATCTTCAGATTAAACCGGTTAAATGGATTGACGAAGTCCTGCAAATTGCGCTGCAATACGCCCCGGAGCCCTTGCCAGATGTGGTTCCGGAGATCGTCGCGAAGGACGAGAAACGCGATGCGGATTCCAAGGAAAGAATCAGTACCCATTAGTAGAGATCTTGCCTGGGGGGCTTCCTTGACAGCTTTTTAGAGCCCTTGTTATAAAGCGGCTCTTATAAGTGCCTGTAGGCCACTCAGCACCTGTTTTAGCTTTCACCCAAAACTTAGAAATATACTCAATAGATATAAGGGGACTTAGAGTGAACAAGTCGGAACTGATTGATGCTATCGCTGCATCTGCTGATATCCCGAAAGCTGCTGCTGGCCGTGCGCTGGACGCAGTAATCGAATCCGTCACTGGCGCTCTGAAGGCTGGCGACTCCGTTGTACTGGTTGGCTTCGGTACTTTCTCCGTGACTGATCGTCCTGCTCGCACTGGTCGCAACCCACAGACCGGTAAGACGCTGGAAATTCCTGCTGCCAAAAAGCCAGGTTTCAAGGCTGGCAAAGCACTGAAAGAAGCGGTCAACTGAGTTTCTTCAACGCCTTTGTCTAGTCAGGTCGGGCTTGCTCCTGACCTGGTAGCGGAGCGGTAAAGCGGTCAGCCGGGCCTGCAAGGGCTGCTGACCTGTCACCCCGGGGGTTGAATGATCGATCCTCGTCCGCTCCGCCAGTTACGAGAAGGCGCATCCTCGGATGCGCCTTTCTTCTATCCGGACTCTACCCACGCTCCACGGTTGTCCATTCTTGAAGTTCAACCGTTTCTGGGGGACGCATGCTGCAAAATATCAGGGACAATTCACAAGGCTGGATTGCCAAGACCATCATCGGGGCCATCGTTCTATTGATGGCACTGACCGGCTTTGATGCCATTTTCCGGGCCACCTCCACCAGTCAGGATGCGGCCAAGGTCAACGGTGAAGAAATCACCCAGAACGAGCTGAGTCAGGCGGTCGACATGCAACGTCGCCAACTGATGCAGCAACTGGGCAAGGATTTCGATCCAGCGCTGCTGGATGAAAAAATGCTTCGCGAATCGGCCCTCAAGGGGCTGATCGATCGCAAACTGCTGCTGCAGGGCGCCGAAAAGTCGAAATTCGCCTTCTCCGACGCGGCCCTGGACCAGGTTATCCTGCTGACGCCTGAATTTCAGGTGGATGGCAAGTTCAATTCCGATCGTTTCGACCAGGTGATTCGTCAACTGGGCTACAGCCGTATGCAGTTCCGCCAGATGCTGGCTCAGGAAATGCTCATCGGCCAAGTGCGCGCCGGTCTGGCAGGCAGTGGTTTCGTGACCGATACCCAGGTGCTGGCCTTTGCCCGCCTGGAGAAGCAGACCCGCGATTTCTCTTCGTTGATCGTCAAGAGTGACCCGGCTGCCGTCAAGCTGACCGATGACGAAGTCAAGGCCTACTACGACAAGCATGCCCAGGAGTTCATGACCCCGGACCAGGTCGTCATCGACTATCTGGAGTTGAAGAAGTCCTCTTTCTTCGACCAGGTCAGCGTCAAGGATGAAGATCTGCAGGCGCTGTACAAGAAAGAAACCTCGAACCTGGCTGAGCAACGTCGCGCGGCGCACATCCTGATCGAAGTGAACGACAAGGTCACCGATGCCCAGGCGAAGGCGAAGATCGAAGAGATCCAGCAGCGTCTGGCCAAGGGTGAGGACTTCGCGGCCCTGGCCAAGCAGTTTTCGCAGGACCCGGGTTCGGCCAACAACGGTGGTGACCTCGGTTTCGCCGGTCCTGACGTCTACGATCCAGCCTTCGAAAAAGCGCTGTATGCCTTGAACAAGGGTCAGGTATCGGGCCCGGTGCGCAGCGAGTTCGGCTACCACCTGATCAAGTTGCTGGGCGTCGAATCACCTGAAGTGCCGACCTTCGCCAGCCTCAAGGACAAGTTGACTCGCGAGCTGAAGGCCCAGCAGGTCGAGCAGCGTTTCGTCGAGGCGACCAAGCAGCTCGAAGACTCCTCGTTCGAGGCTTCCGATCTGGCCCAGCCAGCTCAGGATCTGAACCTGAAGGTGCAGACCAGTGCGCCATTCGGTCGTGAAGGTGGTGAAGGCATTGCGGCCAATCGCGCCGTGGTGACGGCCGCGTTCAGCCCGGAAGTGCTGAATGAAGGTGCCAACAGCAGCGCCATCGACCTGGACCCGGACACTGTCGTCGTCTTGCGTGCCAAGGAGCACCACAAGCCGGAGCAACTGCCGCTGGAGAGCGTGGATGCGAGCATTCGCAAGCAATTGACCAAGGAGCACGCCACGGCGGCCGCCAAGGTCAAGGCTGACGAACTGATCGCCAGTCTGCGTGAAGGCAAGGCGTTGCCAGCGGGTCAGTCCTGGAAGGTGCAGGAAGCCGTTACCCGTGGTCAGGAAGGTGTTGATCCGGCGGTGCTGCAGGCACTGTTCCGCATGCCCAAGCCTGTTGCCAAGGGCAAGCCGACCTTTGATACCGTGACGCTGGCCGATGGCAACCTCGTCATCATCAGCCTCAATGGCGTCAACGAAGGCGCTGCGCCGACCGATCAGGAGAAGGCGTCCTACCGTCGCTTCCTCGCTTCGCGTATCGGTCAGCAGGACTTCGCCGCGTACCGCAAGCAACTGGAAAGCGAAGCGCAGATCAAGCGCTTCTGAAGCCGCTGATACCGCTCTGCTGTAAACAGGAAGGCCGCTCAATCGAGCGGCCTTTTTGTTTCTGTCGGTCCAGGCTTTGTGGTGAAACGATCGGCCTCTTCGCGGGCAAGTCGTAAGCGTCCGCCCAACTCACCTTGCGTAAGTTAGGCAGGCACCCACTGATGCGGCAGCAACTGCCCGATCTCACTGGCCCGCTGTGTCGGCAGCCGCGCCAGCACATCTTTGAGATAGGCATACGGATCATGCCCATTCATGCGTGCCGACTGGATCAGGCTCATGATTGCAGCCGCCCGTTTACCACTGCGCAGCGACCCGGCAAACAGCCAGTTCGAGCGCCCGAGTGCCCATGGCCGTATCTGGTTCTCGACCTGATTGTTATCGATCGGCACAGCTCCATCGTCCAGGTAGCGCGTCAGCGCTACCCAGCGTTTCAGGCTGTAGTCGAGGGCTTTGGCCGTGGCTGATCCGTTGGGCACCAAGTCGCGCTGGGCCAACATCCAGTCATGCAGTTTTTTGAAGATCGGTACCGCCATTTCCTGACGTATTCGCCAACGATCTTCATCACTCATGTCCCGCGCTTGGCGCTCGACTTCGTACAAGCCGCTGATCGAGTGCAGCGCTTGTTCGGCCAACTGACTTTTGTTCGCAACATGCAGGTCGAAAAACTTGCGACGGGCGTGGGCCATGCAGCCGATTTCAGTGATGCCTTGCTCAAAACCTGCTTTGTAGCCAGCGAAGTCATCGCAGACCAACTTGCCGTTCCAGTCGCCCAGGAAGTTGCGCGCATGTTCGCCTGCACGGCTTGGGCTGAAATCGTAAACCACAGCTTTGAGCGCCGAAAACGGCGTCGTGCTGTAGGCCCAGACATAGGCTCGGTGGGTTTTCTTCTCACCCGGCGCAAGCATTTGCACCGGTGTTTCATCAGCGTGAATCACACCTTGGTTCAGCACGGCTTCACGCAGTGCATCGACAAGCGGCTGGAGCCGCACACCGGTTTGTCCGACCCACTGGGCCAAGGTCGAGCGAGCGATTGCCAGCCCGGCGCGGCCAAAAATTTTCTCCTGCCGGTACAGCGGCAAGTGATCGGCAAACTTGGCCACCATTACGTGGGCCAGCAAGCCTGCGGTCGGGATACCTTTGTCGATAACCTGCGCTGGCACCGGCGCTTGGATCAGTGTTTCGCACTGACGGCAGGCCCATTTACCACGTACATGCTGCTCGACGGTAAACACGCCTGGCGTGTAATCCAGCTTCTCGCTAACGTCTTCGCCGATGCGTTGAAGTTGGCAGCCACAAGCGCACTGAGTGTTTTCCGGTTCGTGACGAATCACCGTGCGTGGAAACTGCGGTGGCAATGGCGCACGTTTGGGGGATTGCCGTGGCTCGGCCTGTGACGAAGCTGGGAGGAGCTGTTTCAGCTCTGCCTCGATAGCTTCAAGGTCTGTATCGAGCAGGTCATCCAGCAAGCTGCCTTGCGCCGGACTGATTTGCTCGCTGCGCTTGGCAAACTTGTGGCGTTTGAGCAGGGCAATTTCGTAAGTGAGCTGCTCGATGATGGTTTCATCGTTCTGGATCTTTCTGCTCATCGCCTCGACTTGGGACTGCAACTGCAACGCCTGTGCCGCCAAGGCACGAAGCTGTTCCGGGGTCATCTGGTCGAGGTTGGGCGAGAAAGTCATGCCACCGATTGTGCCAGAGCAGGCCCGAAACGACGATAAGCAGACCGGTCAAATGGCCGGCGATTACAGCATGCTGATCACGCCACCCGCGCCGACTCGCTGCCACGGCAAACCCAGTACCAACGCCTGGAGTTGTTCGCTGTCGAGTTCGACCTCGCAGCCGTGGCGAATGCCGGGCCAGTGAAACTTGCCTTGATTCAGGCGCCGCGCGGCAAGCCAGACGCCCACACCATCATGCACCAGCACCTTCATCCGGTTAGCCCGGCGATTGGCGAACAGATAAGCGCAGTGCGGCTTCGCCGCACCGAACACCGCTATCACCCGGGCTAATGCGGTTTCGGTACCGGCGCGCATATCCATCGGCTCGGTGGCCAGCCAGATCGCATTGATGCGGATCATTGGGCCACAGCCTGTATAAATTGCGCGCAGCCCTCGGGATCTGAGGTTGGCCATTTCACTGTGATCACTTGGCCGGCCATGGGCAACTCGATGATCACTGACGCTTCGGCTGGCCGTTTAGGTGCGGCTTTTAGCGGAACGAATGCCGGTAGTGAAGTCGCTGCAGGCTGGTCTCGATAGAGCGGCATCCATTTGCGGATGACATTGGCATTGATGCCGTGGCTGATGGCAACACTCGACACGGTTGCCCCAGGTTGCAGGCATTCCTGAACGACCTGGGCTTTGAACGGTTTCGGATAAGAGCTTCGTTGGCGCATGAAAATCCTGGCGATAAGGGTGATTGCGTCCGCTTAAAAATACGCGGACACCATCGCCCTTAATGCTGGAGTTCGGAAGGTGAGTTCGCCGTACGCTTACGGCAAGTCGCACGCTGCACCGCCTGCTCCTACAAGGCGGGTGCCGTTTGCGATATTGATAAACGGCAAAATCTGTAGGAGCGGGGCGTCCGACTTGCCCGCGAAGAGGGCCTACAAGGCCTTCTCGGGTGTCAGGAACGCAGCTTTCAGCAACTGCCGCGTATAGGGATGCTGCGGCGCCTCGAAGATCTGCCGTGCGTCCCCTTGCTCGACCACCTGGCCGTGCTTGACCACCATCAACTGGTGGCTCAGCGCCTTGACCACTGCCAGGTCATGGCTGATGAACAGATAGGTCAGGTTGTACTTGATCTGCAGCGAGCGCAGCAGCTCAACCACCTGGCGTTGTACGGTGCGGTCTAGGGCCGAGGTCGGCTCGTCGAGCAGGATCAGCGCCGGTTTGAGCACAAGGGCCCGAGCGATGGCGATTCGCTGCCGTTGTCCACCGGAGAACTCGTGGGGATAACGGTGTCGGGTCTGTGGATCGAGGCCAACTTCCTTCAGCGCGGCAATGATCGCCTGCTCCTGTTCCGCAGGCGTGCCGATCTTGTGGATACGCAGACCCTCGCCAACGATTTCGCTGACACACATGCGCGGGCTGAGGCTGCCGAACGGGTCCTGAAACACCACCTGCATTTCCCGGCGCAGGGGGCGTACCTGCTGCTGTGACAGGCAGTTCAGGGACTGGCCTTCGAAACGGATCTCACCCTGGCTGCCGATCAGCCGCAGGATCGCCAGGCCCAGGGTCGATTTGCCCGAGCCGCTCTCGCCGACGATACCCAGGGTCTGGCCCTGAGGCAGGCTGAAGTTGATGCCGTCCACCGCCTTGACGTGGTCCACGGTGCGGCGCAGCAGGCCCTTCCTGATCGGAAACCAGACCTTCAGGTCCTCGACTTCCAGCAGCGGTGCGCCAGCCGGGTTGGTCGCCGGCTCGCCGCGGGGTTCGGCACTCAGCAGTTCGCAGGTGTAGGGATGCTGAGGTTGGCAGAACAACTGTTCGCAGTCGGCCTGTTCGACGATGCGCCCCTGTTGCATCACACAGACCCGGTTGGCGATGCGCCGCACCAGGTTGAGGTCATGGCTGATCAGCAGCAGGGCCATGCCCAGGCGTGCCTGCAGTTCCTTGAGCAGATCGAGGATTTTCAGTTGCACGGTCACATCGAGTGCCGTGGTCGGTTCGTCGGCGATCAGCAGTTCCGGCTCGTTGGCCAGGGCCATGGCGATCATCACCCGCTGCCGCTGGCCGCCGGAGAGCTCATGGGGCAGCGCCTTGAGGCGTTTGTGCGGCTCGGGTATGCCCACCAGCTCCAACAGCTCCAGAGTGCGCCGGGTGGCGACCTTGCCGGTCAGGCCCTTGTGGATGGCGAGGATCTCGTTGATCTGCTTCTCGATCGAGTGCAGCGGGTTCAAGGAGGTCATCGGCTCCTGGAAGATCATCGCGATGCGGTTGCCGCGAATGTGCCGCAGGGTCTTTTCCTTCAGGGTCAGCAGATCCTGCCCGGCGTACTGAATACTGCCGCTGGGGTGGTGCGCCAGCGGGTAGGGCAGCAGGCGCAGGATCGAATGGGCGGTTACCGACTTGCCTGAGCCGCTTTCACCGACCAGGGCCAGGGTCTCGCCGCGCCGGATATCGAAGCTGACGCTCTCGACCACCCGCTGGCGGTGTTCGCCGACGACGAACTCCACGGCAAGGTCGCGTATTTCGATCAGATTGTCCTGATTCATGTCATTTCCTCGGATCGAAGGCATCGCGGGCGGACTCGCCGATGAACACCAGCAGGCTGAGCATGATCGCCAGCACGGCGAAGGCACTGATCCCCAGCCATGGTGCCTGCAGGTTGGATTTGCCCTGAGCGACCAGTTCGCCGAGCGACGGTGCGCCTGGCGGCAGGCCGAAACCGAGGAAATCCAGGGCGGTGAGGGTGCCGATCGCGCCAGTGAGAATGAACGGCATGAAAGTCATGGTCGAAACCATGGCATTGGGCAGGATGTGCCGGAACATGATCGCGCCATTCTGCATGCCCAGCGCCCGTGCTGCGCGCACGTATTCCAGGTTGCGGCCACGGAGGAACTCGGCACGTACCACATCCACCAGGCTCATCCAGGAAAACAGCAGCATGATCCCCAGCAACCACCAGAAGTTCGGTTGGACGAAGCTGGCGAGGATGATCAGCAGGTAGAGCACCGGCAGGCCGGACCAGATTTCCAGGAAGCGCTGGCCGGCCAGGTCGACCCAACCGCCGTAGAAACCCTGCAGGGCGCCGGCGACTACCCCGATAATTGAACTCAGTACGGTCAGGGTCAGGGCGAACAGCACCGAGATGCGAAAGCCATAGATCACCCGTGCGAGCACGTCACGGCCCTGATCGTCGGTCCCCAGCAGGTTGTCTGCCGAGGGCGGGGCGGGTGCCGGGACCTTGAGGTCGTAGTTGATGCTCTGGTAGCTGAAGGGAATCGGTGCCCACAGTACCCAGGCGTCCTTGGCCTTCAGCAGTTCGCGGATGTAGGGGCTTTTGTAGTTGGCCTCCAGTGGGAATTCGCCGCCGAAGGTGGTTTCCGGATAGCGTTTGAGGGCAGGGAAATACCAGCCGCCGTCGTAGTGCACCACCAGCGGCTTGTCGTTGGCGATCAGTTCGGCACCGAGACTGATGATGAACAGCCCGAGGAACAGCCACAGGGACCACCAGCCGCGCTTGTTGGCCTTGAAACGCTCGAAGCGCCGGCGATTGAGGGGGGAAAGCTGCATCTCAATGCTCCCGATGTTCGAAGTCGATACGTGGGTCGACCAGGGTATACGTCAGGTCGCCGATCAATTTCACCACCAGGCCCAGCAGGGTGAAGATGAACAGCGTGCCGAATACCACCGGGTAGTCGCGGTTGATGGCTGCTTCGAAACTCATCAGGCCAAGACCGTCGAGGGAAAAGATCACTTCCACCAGCAGCGATCCGGTGAAAAAGATACCGATGAAGGCCGAGGGAAATCCGGCAATCACCAGCAACATCGCGTTGCGAAACACATGGCCGTAGAGCACGCGGCGTTGGGTCAGGCCCTTGGCCTTGGCGGTGACCACGTACTGCTTGTTGATTTCATCGAGGAAGCTGTTCTTGGTCAGCAGTGTCATGGTCGCGAAGTTGCCGATCACCAGGGCGGTCACGGGCAGGGCCAGGTGCCAGAAGTAGTCGCGGACCTTGCCGAGCAGGCTCAGTTGGTCAAAGTTGTTCGAGGTCAGACCGCGCAACGGGAACCAGTCCAGGTAGCTGCCGCCGGCGAAGACCACGATCAATAGGATGGCGAACAGGAACGCCGGAATCGCATAACCGACGATGATTGCCGAACTGGTCCAGACATCGAAATGACTGCCATGCCGGGTCGCCTTGGCAATCCCCAGCGGGATCGACACCAGGTACATGATCAATGTGCTCCACAAGCCGAGGGAGATCGACACCGGCATCTTCTCCTTGATCAGGTCGATGACCTTGGCGTCGCGAAAGAAGCTGTTGCCGAAATCCAGGCTCGCGTAGTTCTTGACCATGATCCACAAGCGTTCCGGCGCCGACTTGTCGAAGCCGTACATGTGCTCGATTTCCTTGATCAGTGCCGGGTCCAGGCCCTGGGCACCACGGTAGCTGGAACCGGCTACCGAGACTTCCGAGCCGCCGCCGGCGATCCGGCTGGTGGCCCCTTCGAAGCCTTCGAGCTTGGCGATCATCTGCTCCACCGGACCACCCGGGGCCGCCTGGATGATGACGAAGTTGATCAGCAGGATGCCGAACAGGGTCGGAATGATCAGCAGCAGTCGCCGCAGAATGTAAGCCAGCATCTTATTGCTCCGCGCCTGTGCCGTGGGTGTTTTGCGGCGAAACCACCGGCTTCGCGTCCGGCTTGATCCACCAGGTGGAGGTGCCGACATCGTAGGTCGGCGAGATTTTCGGGTGGGCGACCTTATCCCAGTAGGCGATGCGCCAAGTCTTGATATGCCAGTTCGGGATCACGTAGAAACCCCACTGCAGCACGCGGTCCAGCGCCCGTGCGTGATCGACCAGGCTTTGCCGGGAGTCGGCGTTGATCAGTTGTTCCACCAGAATGTCGACGGCCGGGTCCTTGAGCCCCATGGTGTTGCGACTGCCGGGCTTGTCGGCGCTGGCGGACATCCAGAATTCGCGTTGTTCGTTACCCGGCGAACTCGATTGCGGGAAGCTGCCTACGACCATGTCGAAGTCCCGCGAGCGTAGGCGGTTGACGTACTGGGAGACGTCGACGCGACGGATCACCAGGTCGATCCCCAAGTCGCTCAGGTTGCGTTTGAATGGCAGCAGCACTCGCTCGAATTCGGTCTGGGCCAGCAGGAATTCAATGCGCACCGGCTTGCCTTCGGTGTCGACCATCTTGTCGTCGACGATATGCCAGCCGGCTTCGAGCAGCAGTTGGTAGGCGCGGCGTTGCTGGTTGCGGATCATGCCGCTGCCATCGCAGACCGGTGGCTGGTAGGCCTGGTCGAACACGTGCTCGGGAATCTTGCCGCGCAGCGGTTCGAGAATCGCCAGTTGCGCCTTGTCCGGCAGGCCGGTAGCGGCCATCTCGGAATTCTCGAAATAGCTGCGGGTGCGGGTGTAGGCACCGTTGAACAGCTGTTTGTTGCTCCATTCGAAATCGAACAGCAGGCTCAACGCCTCACGTACGCGAATGTCCTGGAACATCGGTTTGCGCAGGTTGTAGACAAAGCCCTGCATGCCGGTCGGGTTGCCGTTGGGGATCTGTTCCTTGATCAACCGCCCCTCGGCCACGGCCGGGGTGTTGTAGGCATTGGCCCAGTTTTTCGCGCTCATTTCCAACCAGTAGTCGAACTGTCCGGCCTTGAGCGCTTCGAGGGCGACGCTGTTGTCGCGGTAATAATCGGTGGTCATCACGTCGAAGTTGTAGAACCCGCGGTTGATCGGCAGGTCCTTGGCCCAGTAATCCTTTACCCGCTCATAGCGCACCGAGCGGCCGGCCTTGACCTCGGCCAGCTTGTAAGGCCCGCTGCCGAGGGGGAATTCCAGATTGCCCTTGGTGAAGTCGCGGTTGGCCCACCAGTGTTTGGGCAGCACCGGCAGTTGGCCGAGGATCAGCGGCAGTTCACGGTTGTTGGTGTGCTTGAACTTGAACAGCACCCGTAGCGGATCTTCGGCGACCACCTCGGCGACATCGGCGTAGTAGGCGCGGTAGAGCGGGGCGCCGTCCTTGATCAGGGTCTGGAAACTGAACACCACGTCTTCGGCGCGCATCGGATGGCCATCGTGGAAGCGCGCCTCCGGGCGCAGGTAGAAGCGCACCCAGCTGTTGTCCGGGGCTTTTTCGATCTTGGCGGCGACCAAGCCGTACTCGGTAAAGGGCTCGTCCATGCCCTGGCGGGCCAGAGTGTCGTAGATCAGGCCGATGTCGTCGGCCGGGACGCCTTTGCTGATGAACGGGTTGAGGCTGTCGAAACCACCGGAGGCCGACTGGCGAAACGTACCGCCCTTGGGCGCATCGGGATTGACGAAGTCGACGTGCTTGAAGTCGGCGGGGTATTTCGGCGGCTCGTCATAGAGGGTCAGGGCATGTTGCGGGGCGGCGAGGGCGAAACCGGCTATCGCGCTCGACAGCAGGCCACCGGCGCACAGCAGCAGGGCACGCAAAGGCATCATTGGGCTTTCTCCGAAGCTTTCATCCACCAGGCGCTCAGGCCCAGGGTGTATGGCGGCGTGGTGACGAAGGCGAACCGGTTGCGGTAGGCCAGGCGGTGATAGTTGAGGTACCAGTTGGGGATCATGTAGTGCTGCCATAGCAGCACCCGGTCAAGGGCGCGGCCGGCGGCCAGTTGCTCGTCCCGCGATTGGGCGTTCAGCAGTGCTTCGAGCAGGCGGTCGACGATCGGGTTGGCGACACCGGCGTAATTCTTGCTGCCCTTGACCGTGGCCTGGCTGGAGTGAAAGTACTGCCATTGTTCCAGACCGGGGCTGAGCGTCTGGTCGAGGGTCATCAGGATCATGTCGAAGTCGAACTGGTCGAGACGCTGTTTGTACTGGGCGCGATCCACCGTTCTCAAGTGGGCGTCCACGCCGATGCTGGCGAGGTTTTCGACATAGGGCTGGAGGATCCGTTCGAGGTTCGGATTGACCAGCAGGATTTCGAAGCGCAACGGCTGACCGGCGCTGTTCAGCAGGCGCTGGCCGTCCAGTTTCCAGCCCGCCTCGGCGAGCAGGCCGAGGGCCCGGCGCAGGGTTTCGCGGGGAATGCCGCGGCCTTCGGTGCGTGGCAGGCTGTAGGGTTGGGTGAACAGGGCGGCTGGCAACTGGTCGCGGTATGGCGAGAGCAGCAGCCATTCCTGTCCGACCGGCAACCCGCTGGCGGAGAATTCGCTGTTGGGGTAGTAGCTCAGGGTGCGCCGGTAGGCATCGTTGAACAGCGTGCGATTGGTCCACTCGAAATCGAACATCAGGCCCAGGGCTTCGCGCACCTTGTCCTGGGCAAAGGTACTGCGACGGGTGTTCATGAACAGGCCCTGGGTCTGCGTCGGGATCTGGTGGGCGATCTGTGCCTTGATCACATCGCCACGCAGGACGGCGGGAAAGTTGTAGCCATTGCCCCAGTTCTTCGCCTGGTGTTCTATATAGATATCGAATTCGCCCGCCTTGAAAGCCTCGAAGGCGACATCGCTGTCGCGGTAGAACTCGACCTCGACCCGGTCGAAGTTGTACTTGCCGCGATTGACCGGCAGGTTTTCGCCCCACCAGTTCTTGACCCGCTCGAACACCAGTTGCCGGCCGGGCTGGACCTGAGTGATGCGATACGGGCCGCTGCCCAATGGCGGCTCGAAGGTCGTGGCCTTGAAATCCCGACCTTGCCAGTAGTGTTGCGACAAGACCGGCAGCTCGCCGAGGCGCAGGATCAGCAACGGGTTGCCCGAGCGCTTGAAGACGAAGCGAATTCGCTGTGGCCCGAGCACGTCGACTCTGGAAACCTCTTGCAGATTGGTCCGGTACTGCGGATGTCCCTCCTTGAGCAGCAGGCGATAGGAAAACGCCACGTCATAGGCGGTAATCGGTGTGCCATCGTGAAAGCGCGCTTCGGGCCGCAGATTGAACACGACCCAGCTGCGATCTTCGCTGTACTCCAGCGATTGTGCGATCAAGCCGTAGCTGGAGGTCGGTTCGTCACCGGAGGGCGCGTACTGGCCGGTTCCGACCATCAGGGTTTCGTTCAGCTCGTTGACGCCGTATTGCAGGAAGTTTGGCGTCGACACCGGGCTGGTGCCCTTGAAGGTATAGGGGTTGAGCGTGTCGAAGGTGCCGAAAGCCATCACCCGCAAGGTGCCGCCCTTGGGCGCATCAGCGGTTACCCAGTCGAAGTGGGTAAAGTTGGCGGGGTACTTGAGCGTGCCGAACTGCGCATAACCATGGCTTTCGCTGATCGTCGCGTTGGCGGGAAAGCTCAAGGCCAGGCTGATGAAGAACGGGAGGAGGGGACGCATCAACTCAGGGATCCGATCCAGGCTGCTTGGGCTTTATGGATCTTACCTTAACAGCTTGTATCAGCAGGAAAAAGGCCGCTGTCTTTGTGGGAGTTTGCTTGCTGGCGATTCGCTATGCCGGACTGTTGATAAATCCCTGCAGGAGCCGGATTTATCCGCGAAGGCGTCCCGTCGGGCGGCGAATGGTCAAGGGCCCATTCGCGGATAAATCCTGCATCCACGACAGTCTGAAGGTGTCTGGTGCAGGCAGGATCAATGTGGCTGGGAAACCGTGAGGATCTGACCTGGCTTGAGTGCCTGGCCGGTGCGCGGGTTGAGGCGCTTGAGATGCTGCATTTCGACATTGAAACGCTTGGCAACAATATAAAGGGAGTCGCCTTTCTGCACCTTGTAGGTCGTGGGGGCAGCCGACTTCTTGCTGATCGGTGCACGGACATTCCCCTGCATGACCAGGGTCTGACCGACCTTCAACTTATGCCCGGACAGCTTGTTCAAGCGTTGCAGTTCTTTGATGTCGATCTTGTTGGCCTTGGCGATCGACGACAGGCTGTCGCCGTTCCTGACCTTGTAACGGCGGACCGGACCGTTGCTGGCAACGCTTTCGAAGACCGGCTTTTTCGGCCGTAGGCTCACCAGTTCTTCAGGCTTGAGGTTCGACAGGCTGGCGGTCAGCAACTGTGCCTTGGAACTCGGTACCAGCAGGTGCTGCGGACCGTCGAGGGTCGCTTTCTGCTTGTAGGCCGGGTTCAGCTGGATCATTTCGTCTTCGTCGATCTCGGCCAGGGCCGCCACCCGCGAAAGGTCCATCGGCTGGTTGACTTCGATACTGGCGAAGTAGGGTTCGTTGGCGATCGGGTTGAGGTTCACGCCATAGGCTTCCGGCGACATCACCACCTGCGACAAGGCCAGCAGCTTGGGCACGTAGTCACGGGTTTCCTGGGGCAGCGGCAGGTTCCAGTAGTCGGTGGGCAGGCCGAGCTTCTCGTTACGCTCGATCGCCCGGCTGACCGTACCTTCGCCGGCGTTGTAGGCGGCCATGGCCAGCAGCCAGTCGCCATTGAACATGTCGTGCAGGCGGGTCAGGTAGTTCAGCGCCGCGATGGTCGAGGCAGTGATATCGCGACGTCCATCATAGAAACGGTCCTGGCGCAGGTTGAAGTTGCGCCCGGTGGAGGGAATGAACTGCCAGAGACCGACCGCATCGGCACGCGAGTAGGCCATCGGGTTGTAGGCACTCTCGATGACCGGCAACAGCGCCAGTTCCAGCGGCATGTTGCGTTCTTCGAGACGTTCGACGATGTAATGAATATAAAGTGTGCCGCGCTCGCTGGCGTTTTCGAGGAACGACGGGTTGCTGGCGAACCACAGGCGTTGCTGCTCGATGCGTGGGTTGACGCCCAGGCCATCCTGCAGCTTGAAGCCCTGGCGCATGCGCTCCCAGACATCCTGTGGCGGCGTCGGGTTGGTTTTTTCGCCGACCCAGATCGGCTTTTGCTTGATCCGGACGTTGAGGTTCGACGCCGTTTCGGTGCCGTTGTCCGAGGGGTGGTGCAAGCCTTGGCAACCCGCCAGAGTGGCGGACACAGCCACGGCGACTGCCTGAGCCAATCGCGTCAATGTGCCTGAATTGATGGTTTTTCGGTTAGGTGACAGCATTGGCTGGAAGGTAGTTCCGGGCAAAAATGTCGGGCGATTCTAGAAAGCGCTCAGGGTGCGGTCAACCATTGAGCATTTCGGTGACCCCACCCGCTGGTTTCAGAACGTGTCCTTCCAGGCCCGCAGGGCAGCAAAAACCTCACTTGGCGACGCGTTGTCGCGGCCGTTCCGTTCGTCCGCTTTTTCTTTAACAGATGTTTCGTCGACCCTCAGGAACGGGTTGGTCCGCCGTTCCAGTGCCAGGTTCGAGGGCAGGCTGATCCGTCCCTGCGCGCGCCACTGGCCAACTTCTTCCAATCGTGCGGCGATATCCGGATTGTGCGGCTCGACCGCCTGGGCAAAGCGCAGGTTGCTCAGGGTGTATTCGTGGGTGCAGTGTACGGCGGTATGGGCGGGCAACGCCGCCAGTCGGCTGAGAGAGGCATGCATCTGTTCAGGCGTGCCTTCGAACAGGCGGCCGCAGCCGCCGGCGAACAGCGTGTCGCCACAGAACAGCAGCGGCGTCGTGTCGTTTGCCTGGTAGAAGGCGATATGTCCCAGGGTATGGCCGGGCACGGCGAATACCTGGAACGGCAGGTCGAGTATGCTGATCCGGTCGTTGTCGTGCAGCGCCACGTCCCGAGCCGGGATGTTTTCCGCGGCGGGCCCGAGTACCCGGGCGCCAGTCGCCTGTTTCAGGCGTTCGACGCCACCGACGTGGTCGTGATGGTGGTGGGTGATCAGGATATCGTCCAGTTGCCAGCCCGGATGCCGTTCCAGCCAGGCCAGTACCGGCACCGCGTCGCCCGGGTCGACCACCGCGCAGCGACGCCGGGCGTTATCGCGCAGCAGCCAGATATAGTTGTCGGTGAACGCGGGCAGTGCATCGATCTGTATCATGTTGGAAGTCGCCAAGCGGAAAACATTGGCGCATCTTAGAGGCTGGTATGGCTCATGGCGAGTTGGAGCAAGCAATGACCGATAAAGCGTTCGCTCAAGCCGATCCCGACTGGTTGGCACTGATCAGCGCGGCCCGAGACTGGTTGTCCGGCCCGTTGGGGCAACTGTTGCTCGATGAAGAACGGCGCATGCTCGACGATGAACTCGGGCGTTACTTCGGCGGCTATCTGGTCCATTACGGGCCTTGCGCCGAGACCCCGCCGCAGGCGCAGCAGGTGCGGCGCAACGTGCGACTGGGCGCGCCATTGCCCGGCGTCGAAATCGTCTGCGAGGAACGGGCCTGGCCGCTGAGCGAGCACGCGGCCGATGTCGTGGTGTTGCAGCATGGCCTGGATTTCAGCCTGTCGCCCCATGGTCTGCTGCGCGAAGCCGCGGCCAGCGTGCGGCCCGGTGGGCACCTGTTGATCGTCGGGATCAATCCCTGGAGTTCCTGGGGCCTGCGGCACGTGTTCGCCCGCGATGCCTTGCGCCAGGCCCGCTGCATTTCGCCCTCGCGGGTGGCCGACTGGCTCAACCTGCTGGGCTTTGCGCTGGAGAAACGCCGCTTCGGGTGCTATCGTCCACCGCTGGCCTCGCCAGCCTGGCAAGCGCGGCTGGCGGGCTGGGAGCGCTTGGCCGGTGACTGGCAACTGGTGGGCGGCGGCTTCTATCTATTGGTTGCACGCAAGATCATGGTTGGCTTGCGGCCGGTCCAGCAGATACGCCGCGAGCCGGTCGGCAAACTGGTGCCGCTGCCGCTGGCCAAGGTCAACCGGCGCCCCAGCGAACCCTGAAACGGGTACTTTTTTTCGATGGAAAGGTTGTAATGAGCGATAGCGTTGAACTCTTCACTGATGGCGCCTGCAAGGGCAACCCCGGTCCTGGCGGCTGGGGAGCGTTGCTGGTGTGCAAGGGCGTCGAGAAAGAACTCTGGGGTGGCGAGGCCAACACCACCAACAACCGTATGGAACTGATGGGCGCGATTCGTGGCCTGGAAGAACTCAAGCGGCCCTGTGAAGTGCTGCTGGTGACCGACTCCCAGTACGTGATGAAAGGCATCACCGAGTGGATGGTCAACTGGAAAAAACGCGGCTGGAAGACGGCGGCCAAGGAACCGGTGAAAAATGCCGACCTCTGGCAGTTGCTCGACGAACAGGTCAGCCGCCACACCGTGAAATGGAAATGGGTACGCGGGCACATCGGCCATCCCGGTAACGAACGCGCCGACCAGTTGGCCAACCGTGGTGTGGATGAAGTGCGAGGAATCAAGCATGCGTAGTGTGGTACTCGATACCGAAACCACCGGTATGCCGGTCACCGACGGCCACCGGATCATCGAGATCGGTTGCGTCGAAATCATCGGTCGGCGCCTCACCGGGCGGCATTTCCACGTCTATCTGCAACCGGATCGCGAAAGCGATGAGGGCGCGATCGGCGTCCACGGTATCACTGACCAGTTCCTGATCGGCAAGCCGCGCTTCGGCGAGGTGGCCGACGAGTTTTTCGAGTTCATCAAGGGCTCGCAACTGATCATCCACAACGCGGCGTTCGACGTTGGCTTCATCAACAACGAGTTCGCCCTGGCGGGGCTGCACGACCGCGCCGATATCAGCCAGCACTGCAGCATTCTCGATACCCTGCTGATGGCCCGGGAACGCCACCCGGGGCAGCGCAACAGCCTCGACGCATTGTGCAAGCGTTATGGGGTCGACAACTCCGGCCGTGAACTGCACGGCGCCTTGCTCGACTCGGAGATTCTGGCCGACGTCTACCTGACCATGACCGGCGGCCAGACCAGCCTCTCCCTCGCTGGCAATACCAGCGACGGTGCCGGTGAAGGTGGGGCCGGGCAGGCCAGCGAAATCCGCCGGCTGTCGGCCGATCGCAAGCCGGGCCGGATCATCCGGGCCAGCGAGAGCGAGCTGGCCGAGCATCAGGCGCGCCTGGAAATCATTGCCAAGTCCGCCGGTGGACCTGCGCTGTGGACGCAACTGGCCGAAGCCGCCGCGCAATAGGGTTGTTTGTTACAAGAGTTCTCCTTTCTCTTGTTTCAGCTTCACATGTAGGACAAACAGCTTCTACCCTGAAGGAACAGACGGACGGTGTCCCGTCGCTTCAGGACTGACAGGCTCATGTACAAGGATTTGAAGTTTCCGATCCTGATCGTGCACCGCGACATCAAGGCCGACACGGTTGCCGGTGATCGGGTACGGGGAATCGCGCGGGAGCTCGAGCAGGACGGTTTCAGCGTCTTCTGTGCGGTCGACTATGCCGAAGGCCGCCTGGTCGCCTCGACCCACCATGGTCTGGCCTGCCTGCTGATCGCGGCCGAGGGCGCCGGGGAAAACACTCACCTGCTGCAGAACATGGTCGAGTTGATCCGCTTGGCGCGGGTCCGTGCTCCCGATCTGCCGATCTTTGCCCTGGGCGAGCAGGTCACTCTGGAAAATGCGCCGGCCGACGCCATGAGCGAGCTCAATCAGCTGCGCGGCATCCTCTACCTGTTCGAGGACACGGTACCGTTCCTGTCCCGGCAGGTCGCCCGGGCAGCGCGCAATTACCTGGATGGCCTGCTGCCGCCCTTTTTCCGCGCGCTGGTGCAGCACACCGCCGATTCCAACTACTCCTGGCACACGCCTGGGCACGGCGGCGGCGTGGCTTACCGCAAGAGCCCGGTGGGGCAGGCGTTTCATCAGTTTTTTGGCGAAAATACCCTGCGTTCCGACCTGTCTGTCTCGGTACCGGAACTCGGTTCGTTGCTCGATCACACCGGCCCGCTGGCCGAGGCCGAGGCTCGGGCGGCGCGCAATTTTGGCGCCGATCACACGTTCTTCGTGATCAATGGCACGTCAACCGCGAACAAGATCGTCTGGCACTCGATGGTCGGTCGCGATGACCTGGTGCTGGTCGATCGCAACTGCCACAAGTCGGTGCTGCACTCGATCATCATGACCGGTGCCATCCCGCTGTACCTGTGCCCGGAGCGCAACGAACTGGGGATCATCGGTCCGATTCCGCTGAGCGAGTTCAGTCGCGAGTCGATCCAGGCAAAGATCGACGCCAGCCCGCTGACCCGTGGCCGCGAGCCGAGGGTGAAGCTGGCGGTGGTCACCAACTCGACCTACGACGGTCTGTGCTACAACGCCGAACTGATCAAGCAGGGCCTTGGCAACAGTGTCGAGGTCTTGCACTTTGACGAAGCCTGGTACGCCTATGCGGCCTTCCATGAGTTCTTTGCCGGGCGCTACGGCATGGGCACCTCGCGTACTCCGGACAGTCCGCTGGTGTTCACCACGCACTCGACGCACAAGCTGCTCGCGGCCTTCAGCCAGGCCTCGATGATCCATGTGCAGGATGGTGGGGCACGCCAACTGGACCGCGATCGCTTCAACGAAGCGTTCATGATGCATATCTCGACCTCGCCGCAGTACAGCATCATCGCCTCGCTGGACGTGGCCTCGGCGATGATGGAAGGGCCGGCGGGGCGTTCGCTGCTCCAGGAAATGTTCGATGAGGCGCTGAGCTTTCGCCGGGCCCTGGCCAATCTCCGGCAGCATATCGCCGCCGATGACTGGTGGTTCAGCATCTGGCAGGCGCCACGGGTAGAGGGCATCGACCGGGTCGAGACCGCTGACTGGTTGCTTGAACCGCAAGCCGATTGGCATGGCTTCGGTGAGGTTGCCGAGGACTATGTGCTGCTCGATCCGATCAAGGTCACTCTGGTGATGCCGGGCCTGACCGCCGGTGGCGCCCTGAGCGAGCGGGGTATTCCGGCGGCGGTGGTCAGCAAGTTTCTCTGGGAACGTGGCCTGGTGGTCGAGAAGACCGGCCTCTACTCCTTCCTGGTGCTGTTCTCGATGGGCATCACCAAGGGCAAATGGAGCACCCTGCTGACGGAGTTGCTGGACTTCAAACGCAACTATGACGCCAACACCAGCCTGGCCAGTTGCCTGCCATCGGTGGCCCGGCAGGGGCCGCAGCGTTACCAGGGTATGGGGTTGCGCGACCTGTGCGATCAACTGCATGGCTGTTATCACAGCAATGCCACGGCCAAACATCTCAAACGCATGTATACGGCCTTGCCGGAAGTCGCCATGAAACCTGCCGATGCCTACGATCTTTTGGTCCGCGGTGAGGTCGAAGCGGTACCGATCGATGCATTGCAGGGGCGGGTCGCGGCGGTCATGCTGGTACCTTACCCGCCGGGGATTCCCCTGATCATGCCGGGTGAGCGTTTCACCGAGACGACCCGCTCGATTATCGACTACCTGGCCTTCGCCCGCGCCTTCGACAGCGGTTTCCCCGGTTTTGTCGCCGACGTGCACGGCCTGCAACATGAAGACAACGGTCATGGCCGATGCTATACCGTCGATTGCATCAAGGAATGAGGATGGGACAGTTCCCCCTATGCATTTAGTCATGAACCCGAAAGACCCTGAAGTCTCGGTCCGGGTGGCCGACGAGGGCTTCTCCGAGTACATCTGGGGCAGCGATTTCAGTTTTCAGGTCAAGGCCTATGGCCGGGCCGAGATAGGCCGCAAGGTCGAGCAGTGGTCGCTGTCCTCGGTGGGCCCCTACCGCAAGTGTTATGGTATCGACCCCGAGGAGTTCGCCAGCTTTCGCGGCAAGGCCGACAGCGCGATCTTCATGGCCTACCTCGATGGCCGGCCTGCCGGTCATGTGGTGGTCAGTACCAACTGGAACGGTTTTGCCCATGTCGACGAACTGGCGGTGGATACCCGTGCGCGGCGTCACGGCGTGGCCAGGGCCCTGCTGGAAGAGGTGCGATTCTGGAGCGAGAAGAAGAACCTGCCGGGGGTCATGCTGGAAACCCAGAACAACAACCTGGGCGCCTGTCGCCTGTACGAGCGTTGCGGGTATGTACTGGGTGGCATGGATCATCTGCGTTATCGCGGGATCGACGTACATACTCGGGAAGTGGCGTTGTTCTGGTACCTGTTGTTCGCGCCGCCGGCCTGAGGGTCAGGTCGGTGCCAGCATGGCCGCGGCCTTTTCGCCGATGATTTCCAGCAAGGCCTTCTGCGCCGCCGACGGTTGTTGCTCCTTCAAGGTCAGGGCGTACAGGGTGATGGGGACGGCCGGCGACAGCGGGCAGACATCCAGCCCGCCAGCCCTGGCGCCCACGGCCGTGAACGGATCGACGATCGCCAGGCCCTCACCGGCCTCGACCATGCTGCGCATCATCTGATAGGTCTGGACCCGTGTCTGCACCTGCGGTGGCGGGCGCAGGCCCTGCAGCTTGCTGTCGAGCAGCAGGCTGAGGGTGTCCTGTTGTTCCAGGCCGATCATCGATTGCCCGGCCAGGTCTTGCAGGGAGATATATTTCTGTTTCGGTTGCAACCAGCCATGGGGTGCGAGCAATTGCAGCTTGCCCTGGGCCAGGGCTTGGCAGTCGATCTGTGGATGCTCGGGGTCGTTCAGGCTCAGGCCCAGTTCGATTTCGTGCAACAGCAGGTTGCGGACGATCTCGCGGGTGTGCTGGCTGGCGAGGGTGCACGGGGTTTCCCGAAAGCGCCGGCGCAGGGCGGCGATGCCTTGTGGCAGCAGGTGCTGGGCGAGTGTCGGGGTGCAGGTCACCCGCAGGGGAGGAGCCTGGTGCTGGCGCAGTTCACTGGCCAGCCGCCGCAGCGGCTCAAGTTCCCGATACAGGTGGCTGATCTGTGGCTGCAACTCGCGGGTTTCGCGCGTGGCCTGCATCCGTCCGCGTACCGTGGCGAACAGCAGGAAGCCCAGTTGTTGCTCGGCATCCTGCAGGGTGGCACTGAGCGTGGCCGCCGGCAGTTGCAGCAACTCGGCGGCGGCGCCGAGGTTGCCGGTCTGCAGGATGGCCTGGATTACTTCGATATGGCGTAGACGCATGCTTGAAGTCCATGTCCCGCACGGAGGAGGTCAGTGGACTGATCCTAACCCAAGTTGGCCTGCAAGACTGCAGGTCGCCGTGCGTTCAGCGCTGCGTCATGAATCGGTCGGGGCGGTTTCCGGTTCGCGCGTCAGGGTGATCCCCGACTGGACCAGCATGAACTCGTTATTGTCGAGTTTATTGACGCGATCGCCAATGGCCAGTTTATAGGTGGTGACAGGCTCCGTGCTGGCCAGGCCTTCGGCTGAAGGCATGGATTCCTGAAACTCATGCACGGAATAGACGCGACCTTCCGCATCCCTGGCATGAAATTGTCCGACGAGTACTGCGGCCATCTGTTTAGAACCTCTGGAAATTAACTACCGATGTGCGGGTCTGTAGACCGTGCCCGGCTTGGGGAAGTTTTGTCCCGGGAAAAAAATAGTCAGGCGATCCTGCCGCTTATGTCGTTGGCAAGGGGCCATATCCTGTGCTGTTTGGGGAAAAATCTGACAATAGCCTGGGATGATCATCTATAACTAAAGATCCCTTGTCCCACGTATCAGGAGTGTCCATGAGTAATCTCCATACCGTCGCCGTGCTGGTAGGCAGCCTGAGAAAAGAGTCGATCAACCGCAAGGTGGCGCTGGCCCTGGCTGACCTGGCACCGGCGAACCTCAAGCTGAAGATTGTCGAGATCGGTGACCTGCCGCTGTATAACGAGGATATCGACGGCACGCCCCCTGCGGCCTACAGCACTTTTCGCGAGCAGATCGCGGCGGCCGATGCAGTGTTGTTCGTGACCCCGGAGTACAACCGCTCGGTCCCTGCCGCGTTGAAAAACGCCATCGATGTCGGTTCGCGGCCCTACGGCAAGAGTGCCTGGAGCGGCAAGCCGGGCGCGGTGATCAGCGTTTCGCCGAGCCCCATCGGTGGTTTTGGTGCCAACCACCATTTGCGTCAGTCGCTGGTGTTTCTGAATGTACCCTGCATGCAGCAGCCGGAGGCCTATTTCGGTGGGGCGGGCAGTGCATTCGATGAGGCGGGCAAGCTGTCGGAGCAGAGCAAACCGTTCCTGCAGGGCTTTATCAACGCCTATGGGCAGTGGGTGGAGCAGCACAAGAAGGCCTGAGGTTTTTGCGGGAACTGACGGTGTAGGTCATGGCCATGACCTACACCGTTACAACGCTCAACAGCCCTGTGGCATTTCCCCGTTCGCCAGGCGCTGATTGATCGCCGCAATCACCTGCGGCAACTCGTTGAGGGTATCGATCAGGTAATGTGGGCGCGAGCCTTCGAACAGGGCGTGGATGCGTTGGCGCTCGCTCGTCAGGCGGGCGCTGTCCAGTGCCTGGTAGGTTGCATAATCGAGTCCCAGGGCATTGCCGGAGCAGACCAGGGCCACCGTCCACATCCCGGCCCGGCGACCTTCGAGAATCCCCGGTACCGTATCGTCGACCTTCACGCACGCCGCGACATCGTCGATGCCCAGGGCGATCACGTTCGCCAGCGCCTGGGCCGGCCACGGGCGGCCATTGGGCACCTCGTCGGTGGCGACCACATGGTCCGCGATGTAGCCGTTGCTGGCGGCCAACTCGACGACCTTGGTCATCACCTGGGCCGGGTAGCCGGAACACGAGCCGATCTTCAGGCCCAGGCGCCGCAGTTCGGCGATGGTGTCGAGGGCGCCAGGAATCAGCGCCGAATGTTCGGCGATCTTTTCGATCTGCAACGGCATGAAGCGCTGGTAGATTGCGGTCACATCCGCATCGCTGGGCGTGCGTCCGAACACCTGGCGATAACGTTCGGCGATCGGCGGCTGGTTGCACAGACTGCGGATGTGATCCCACTTGCCCATGCCCATCGGCCCCCGCGCTTCTTCGATGGAGACGTGCACGGCGAACTCGGCGAAGGCCTCGACGAAGATCTGGGTCGGCGCGAACGAGCCGAAGTCGACGACGGTGCCGGCCCAGTCGAGGATGGCTGCTTGCAGTCGGGTCGGTGGGGTGTAGTTCATGGCAGTTACCTCAGGCACGCAAGTGGGTGTTCATGGTGGGCGTGGCAACGCCCGGAATTTGCAGGGGCGTTACGTCCATTTCATTCAGCGCCTCGCCGATTGCCCGGGCTGCGGCTTGCAGGTCGTGGCGGCTGACGTCGCCAATGCAGCCGACACGGAAGGTGTCGACCTCGGTCAACTTGCCCGGATAGAGAATAAAACCCTTGGCCTTGACCCGCTCATAGAGCGTCTTGAAGTCGTAGCGCGGGTCTTGCGGCGCATGTACTGTGACGATGATCGGCGCCTGGATGGCCGCTGGCAGAAAGCTGCGCAGGCCGAGCCTGGCCAACTCATCGAGTAGCACCTGGCAGTTGTCGGTGTAACGTCGATGACGGGCCGGCTGGCCGCCTTGCTCCTGATATTGCAGCAGCGCTTCATGCAGGGCGGCGACCACATGGGTCGGTGGCGTGAAGCGCCACTGGCCGGTCCGGGCCAGGTAGGCCTGCTGGTCATGCAAGTCCATCGCCAGTGAATGCGAATTGCCCGCGGCCGCTGCCAGGCTGGCTTTGTGGGCTAATACGAAACCCATGCCCGGCACGCCTTCCAGGCATTTGCCCGAAGCGGCGATCAGTGCCTCGAACGGCACCCGTCGCGCGTCGATGGGCAGGGCGCCGAAGGAACTCATGGCGTCGATGATCAGGCGTTTGCCGTGGCGGGCGACGACCTCGGCGATCGGCTCCAGCGGGTTGAGGAGGCCGGTGCCGGTTTCGCAATGGATCAGCGCGACATGACTGATCGCCGGATCGGCGAGCAGCCGCTGTTCGACTTCGGCCGCATCGCACGGCTGATCCTCGGCGGTTTCCAGGGTGCAGAAAGTTCGGCCGAGCACCGCGCAGATGGCCGCCAGGCGCTTGCCATAGGCGCCATTGATCAGCACCAGAACCTTGCCGTCGCGAGGCACCAGCGTGCCGATGGCCGCCTCTACGGCAAAGGTCCCGCTGCCTTGCAAGGGCACGCAATGATGGCTCTCGGCGCCGTTGACGATGGTCAGCAAGCGCTCGCAGACGCTGGCGGTGAGTCGGTTGAAACGCTCGTCCCATGAGCCCCAGTCCTGCAGCAACGCCTGGCGGGTGCGGGCCGAGGTGGTGAGCGGACCGGGGGTGAGCAGGATGGGAGCGGCGGTACTCATGGGCATTTCCTGTGGCGCTGATCATTGACGGGATACAGGGCATAAGTTGCGGTTTGCCTTGTTATCAATCAAATTGTTTGTTGTTATGCGAGCTATAAGTGAGGCCGATAGCCAATGAACCTGTTCCAACTCCGCGCATTCGACGCCGTGGCCCGCGAGGGCAGTTTTACCCGCGCTGCCGCTCGCCTGTTCATCAGCCAGCCGGCGGTGACCGGGCATATCAAGGCCCTCGAGGAGCATTATCAGGTCACGTTGTTGCGCCGTACCGCGCGGCGGGTGGAGTTGACGGAGCAGGGCACCCGGCTGGCGGCGATCACCCGGGCCATGTTCGGGCTGGCCGAAGAGGCGCGGGTCATGCTCGAGGCCAACCGCCAGTTACTGACCGGACGCCTGGAGGTCGCAGCGGACGGGCCGCATCGGGTCATGCCGATGCTCGCCCGGCTGCGCGAGCGTTATCCTGGGGTCACGGTCAACCTGCGGCTCGGCAATGCTCAGGAAACCCTCGCGGCGCTGCTGGCCGAGCATGCCGATGTCGCCGTGCTGACCGAGGTCGAGCCGCGCAAGGGCCTGCATCTGCACGCCTTGAGCGAGTCGCGGATCTGCGTTCTGGTGCCGGCGGGTCATCCCTGGCAGGACGAGCCCGAGGGCATCGCACTGCAACGCCTGGATCAGAGAATCATGGTGTTGCGCGAGCCGTCGTCGGTCACCCGCCGGACGTTCGATCAGGCCTGCGGTCTGGCTGGGGTCAATCCGCGGGTATTGCTGGAACTGGACAGTCGCGAAGCGGTGACCGAAGCGGTGGCTGCCGACCTGGGGTTGGGCATCGTTTCATCCGAGGAGGTCAGCCCTGATCCACGCGTTCGTGCCGTACCGCTGATCGGCAACGGATTGCACAACCGGCATATGGTCGGTTGTCTGGAGCGGCGTGCCGAGTTGCGCCTGATCCAGGCATTCCTAGGGTTGCTGGCGTGACCTTCAGCGGGGGGCCGAAGGTTTGATCAGCCATTCGTAGACGCTGTTCAATTCGCCGGGGCAGCCGTCGGCGCTGTTATTGAGGCTCGCCTGGAGAAAGGCCCGGCGCTGTGCGGGGCTCCAGCGCTGGCGGATGTATTCATGCACGGCCAGGCATTGGCCGGGGTAGAGCAACCAGAGCTGCTCGGGGGTGTCGGCGAGTTCCAGCGCCAGGCGATGTCGTTGATAGGGACTCAGCACGGCCATGCCCCGTGCGTTGCTGCGACCTTCGAGCAGGATGTCGTCGCGCCCCAGCCGGGCCAGTTCCTTGAGTCCCGGGCGGGGCATGCGCACGATGTACCAGACGCTGTTGCCCAGACAATGGGTGGACTTCTGCGGTTGTTCGTATAGATAGAGTTCCCCGGGGATTTCCTCTGCATCAGGCATCGCGCACTCGCTGGCGGGCTGGAGCGCCGCTGGCTGCTCGACTTGCGCCTGGAGTGTGGGCGGAACGTCGACGTTCCGGTTGTCGAGGAAGCCGCAGATCACCAACTGTTCGGGGTCGTGGTCGACACACTCGATCAACACCTGGCTGCCGACCTGGGGCGCCTTGCCCTCGGCCACACCCAGTGGAATCCAGCAGCCGGGAGCTGTGTCTGCCGAGTGCAGGGCCCCTTGCAGTTGGATCGGCAGCCGCCCCTGGGCATCGGGCCGAGCCGATTGTCCGGGAGGACCGAGGACCGTACCCAATTGATAGCCGGTTTGCCTGGGCCGAGCCTGGCGCAAGGCCGGGCGAAACGGTGTGGCCCAGGGAATCGCCTTGAAGTGATTGTAATAGCCCCGGGACCCGAGGCTGGCGTCCTGTTGCCGGTCATGGGGCAACTCGTCCAGCCGCTCGCCCTGTGCGCGTTGTTCGCCCCAGTGCTGGACTTCGGTGATCAACCATTGGTCATTGAGCGCCTGACGCGGATGGTCGCTCAGAAAGCGCACGTCGGCACAGTGCAGTTCGCCGAGATTGCTGCGCCCCTGGATCTGCCGGCTTTCGCAGCGCAGGCGCTCCAGTGCCCGTCGGCTGCATTGCAGTTCGTGGCGTTGCCGGTGGTCGATGCTCGTTGAGTGCAACCCGTAGAGTCCGGCCTGATTGGCCGCGCCATCGTTTTCGGCAGAGGCGTTGCGAGCCTGTACCGGCCAGGGCGGGCAGCCCGTGCGGGTCGGTGGCGGGTGGTCGACGTGGCTCGGCATGGCGTGCCGTTCGTGCAGTTGGTCGATGGCCGGCTGTCCGCTTCGCGGGGTGTCGCAATAGCGCAGCAGGCCCGGGTGTTCAGGGAAGGCCTGGGGGTCTTCGGCGAACACCAGAACGTGCTGCCGGGGGCTGTGCTCGAAGTGATAGTGGATGCCTTCTTCTTCGCAGAGCCGGTTCAACCATTGCAGATCATTCTGCTCATGCTGCTGACAATGCGGGCGGGGCGGGTAGGTGCCCTGGTCGAGTTCGAAGCGGTAGTCGGCGGGGCCCAGACCATGGCTGGCGAGCAGTCGTTCGAGGATTTCCGGGACGCTCAGGTCGTAGAACGCCCGACGCCTGGCGCTGCGTTCGAGCAGTGTCAGGCGGGGGCCCAGCACCACCTGGTAGTGACACAGGTTCGGTGTGAGGTAACTGCTGCTGATTTCATGGATGAGTCCATGAACCCCTTCCGTCGCTGGCCCGAAACCGAGAAACGCCGGCTGTTCCAGCAGCGACTGCAGGTCCAGTCCGGGATCTTCGCCCAGCAGCTCGACTTCGAAGCGGTAGGACTGGTTCAGGGCCTCGCGCCCACTGAAGCGAATGACGTGCAGGGGCGCGGAGAGGGAAGCGAGGGTCAATGAGAGCTGTCGTGCCTTGTCCTGAGTCATTTCATCTCTTTTTATCGGGGACGTTAGGGCAGAGGGTACGAAATGCTGGAGATATCTGGACACAGCAAAACAGCTTTTGGGAAATCGCCTACGATGTTCTGCGCAGAGTCTTAGCGATTATCAGGTTTTGGTCGATCAGCGAGTTTTTGCCGTATAAACTGCGCGCAAAGCGTCGGCCAATAGATGTCACGACGCCACTGATCGAGAGAGTGAGTAATGGGCGCACAGTGGAAGGTTAAACACAAAGAGGCGGCAGCCAACGCCAAGGGCAAGCTGTTCGGCAAGCTGGTCAAGGAAATCACCATCGCTGCGCGCAATGGTGCGGACATCTCCACCAACGCACACCTGCGTCTGGTGGTCGAGCAGGCGAAAAAGGCCTCGATGCCTCGCGATACCCTGGAGCGCGCCATCAAGAAAGGTTCCGGCCAATTGGGCGAAACCGTGCAGTACCACCGTGTGACCTATGAAGGTTTTGCTCCCCACCAGGTACCGCTGATTGTCGAGTGCGTCACCGACAACATCAACCGCACCGTGGCGGAAATCCGCGTGGCCTTCCGCAAGGGCCAACTCGGCGCTTCCGGTTCGGTGTCCTGGGACTTCAACCACGTCGGCCTGATCGAAGCTTCGCCGGACAGCCCGGATGCCGATCCGGAAATGGCGGCCATCGAGGCCGGCGCACAGGATTTCGAACCGGCCGAAGAGGGCGCGACCCTGTTCATCACCGAGACCACCGACCTGGATGCCGTGCAGAAAGCCTTGCCGGAGCAGGGTTTCACCGTACTGTCGGCCAAGCTCGGCTACCAGTCGAAGAACCCGGTCAGTGGCCTGAGCGACGAGCAGATGGCGGAAGTCGAAGCCTTCCTCGAAGGCCTGGACAACCATGACGACGTGCAGGATATGTTCGTCGGCCTGGCGGGCTGATTCCTGTAGCGACCTGTTCGCGGACTCATCCGCGAACAGGGCTCCACAATACTCAAAGCTGCGCGCAAATCTCTTCGAAACCCGGCCGCGCCAAGACATCCGGCTGAATGCAGCGCTCTTGCAGACTCCGCAGTGATTCCAACACTCCAGGCTCGAAATCCCCGTCGATCCGCTCCAGCAACTCCCCCAGCAGAATCCCGAATGCCCGCACCTCGATCCGTTGCAATGCACGGGTTTCCAGGCTATCCGTCGGCGAATGGAACGACGCCGCGCCAAAATCCCCCAACAGGCAATCGCCCTCGGTGTTGTAGAGGATGTTGTGTCCATACAGGTCGCCATGGCACAGCCCCAGGCGGTGCAGGTGCGCGCCCACCGAGGCAATGCCGCGCGCCATGCGCAGGGCCTGTGCAGGGCTGAAGCGGGTCTCGTCGCGATACACGTCGCGGCTGCACGAGTCGAGGCTGGGCAGGGCGGCGAGGTTGGCGAACCGTGGGTCGATCAGTTCCATCACCAACCCGGCCTGATCATCGGGATGGCCGCTGATACGACCCTCGACCCGGATCAGGTTCGGGTGCAGGCCGGCGGCGATACAGGCGTTCATCTCGTTCAGCGGCGAGCCGTCGCTGGTCATGCTGCCCTTGTACAGCTTGACCGCCACCGCCTTGGCCGCCGCCGAAGGACGGTTCCACACGGCCTGGCTGATCACCCCGGAGGCGCCTTCGCCCAGCCGCTGTTCGAGTTGCAATTGCGCCCAGTCGATGTTCGGCGTGGTATCGCCGGCCAGCACCTCGCCGGTGTGATCGAGTCGCGGATTGCCGGCATAGGCGATCCAGGCCAGGCTGGGCAGGGTCAGCAGCCATTGCGGCAGCTCGTCCAACTGGTTGGCGGCGATGCGGATCAGTTCCAGGTTGTGGCAGTCGGCGAGGGTGGCCGGCAGCTGTTGCAGGCGATTGCCGGCGAGCATGAGTTTCTGCAGCAAGGGCCGCCGGCCCAACTCGTCGGGCAGTTCGGCGATGCGGTTGTCGGTCAGGATCAGCCAACGCAGCAACGGTGGCAACGCCGCCGCCGGCACGTGTTCGATCTGGTTGGCCTTGAACGCGACCATGCTCAGTTGGGCGCATTGGCCCAGGCAGCCGGGCAACTCGGTGAACAGGTTGTCGGAACAGAACAGGATGCGCAGGTGCGGCAGCCGATGCAGATCGTCCGGCAGGCGGCTGAGGCGGTTGCCGCTCAGGTTGAGGATTTCCAGGGAGTCGGCCAACTGGAAGATTTCCTGGGGAACCTCGGTCAGCCCGCAGGCCAGGTCGAGTCGCATGATACCGGCCAATTGGCCGCTGCGCAGTTGTTCAAGGGTGTGCATGAGCGGGCATTCCGTTCGGGTCGCGATCATCGAAAGGCCGCCATCATAGCCGCCTCGACGGGACCTTGCTTGCCGATGCGCTCAGGGACCGACTTCGACCAGCTGTCCCAGGCGGCTACGGGTGCGTGCCAGGTCGATGGCATGGCCGCCGAGGCTCTCGCGCAGGGGCCGTTCGCCGATCAGTTGCAGGTGTTTGTCCTGGTCGTAGAGGACGTCGATCAGGTTGATGAACCGCTGCTGGCTGGCGATCGGACAGTCTTCCAGATTGGGCAGTTCGTCGATGATCCAGGTGTCGAAACGTCGGCACAGTTCCAGGTAGTCCATCACCGCGGTGGGCTCGTCGCACAGATCGGCAAATTCGAAACGTACGCAGCGATCATGGTTCTGACGCACCTTGAGGTATCGGGTACCCACCATCAGCGTGCTGGCCGCTGCACCGCGTTCCGGCAACTGCAGGGCCTGGCGCTGTTCGGCGCTGCCCGGCCAGATGTACTGCCCGTGGGTGAACTGCTGCTGCGCATGGCTGGGCGCCAGGCTACGGTAGTCGTGGGGGCCGCCGACCTCCATGATTTCCATTCGGGCATTGATCAGGTCGATTACCGGTTTGAACCGCGCGTGATAGAGCGGATTGGGCAGCAGGCCCTCGGGCGGATAGTTGGAGGTCACCACCAGCAGTACCTGTCGCTGGAACAGCGCCTTGAACAGCCGGGTGATCAACATCGCATCGCCGATGTCATGCACATGGAATTCATCGAAGCACAGCAGCCGACAGCCGGCGAGCAGTTCATCCAGGGTGGCGCCGAGGGCGTCCGGGTTCTCGCGATGACTGAACATGCCCTGGTGCAGCCGGGCGAAGAAATCATGGAAGTGCAACCGCTGCTTCTCGGCCATCGGCACGGCCTGGAAAAAGCCGTCCAGCAACCAGCTCTTGCCCCGACCCACGGCGCCGTGCAGGTACAGGCTGCGCAGTTGGGTGGGCGAGCCGTGCAGCAGGGTGGTGGCCTGTTGCGCCATGCGCTCGATGACCCGCTGCTGGCTATGGCTGAGGGTGTAGCCCTGATGGTTGGCCTTGTGCCGGAAATACTCCTGCACGGGGTGGCCCGGCGTGGTGATACCGGTCTTGTCGGCTGGCGCTTTGCCGAACAGGCGGCGCAGTGTCGACCAGCGGAATTTGCCGCCTGGGCGGTGAGGAGGGGTGGCGGTCAACGGAGAGAATCCCCTTGGGTGAAAAGTCCGGGCCTTGGGCCCCCTGGTGCATCAGTCAGCGCTTCAGTCTGAAGGGGGCTGGGGCCGCAGCAATTCTACCAATAGAGCATTGGCTAGCCAGCTCAAATGGGAGGGTAATACGAGTGGCGCACGCCATACGTCGACAGGTTCGGAAAAAGAATGCAGGCATATAGCCATCTCCTCTATTCTGGAGTTGTCTCTTCACCTCTCAACTTTTTCGTCAAGGCCCCTGCCGCTCAAATGGATTGAGCCATTGAGCGGAGCCCGTGCGAACGATCTACGGGATTGGCCGAATGCACTTTATCCATCGACTTCTGTTGGGCCTGGGCGCCTTCGCTTTGTTGGCCGATGACGCCATGGCGGCGATCAGTGGGCAGATCGAAGCGCGGCTGGTGATAATGGCCGGCTGCGAAGTGACCCAGGCTAGCGCGCCGGGGAAAACGGCCGGGACCACCGCAAGCCTGGACTTCGGCAGCCTGGGGCCGACCTGGAGCACGCCGCTGGGTAGCCGTCTGGACAACGGTAACGGCAATCTGGCAGTGTCCTGCAGTGCTCCGACCACCAATCCCACACAGTTCACCGTCACCATTGACGGTGGCACCCAGGGCGATGGCAGTAACCGTTACCTGAGTAACGGCAGTCAGCGCATCCCCTATCACCTGTCCGTCGATGAAGCCGGTAACGATCATTATCCCATCGGCCAGCAGCGTACCTTCTCCGTGGGCACGGGCGCCTGGACGCCGATCCCGATTCATGGCGCGCTTCTCGCCAATAACCAGGCATTACCCGCCGGCACCTACCGTGACCGAGTCATCATCACGCTGAACTGGTGAGCGCCGCGCGCCTGTCCGCTTTCCGAGTTGAGCCGAAAGCGTCCAGTTCGTTGTTTGATTCGCGCTTTTTGTCGATTGGATCCGATCCCGGAAATGCCTTTTCCTGTTAATAAACACGGGGATATAGCGAGATCTCCTAAGAAAAGCATTACAAAATGCTGCAACATTTCCTACTTGATTTGCAGCTTTTTCCTCCGCTGCTAGGCTGGTAGCAACAAGCCATGCCCCAAGAAGGATCGAGGTTGTGAAGGGATCTCTGGTTGTGGCGGCCTTGAGTGTCTTATGCAGCGCTCAGGTGTCCGCCGCGCAGCTCCAGGTGGAGGTGCAGGTCAATGTCATGCGCGGTTGTCAGTTGGTCGGTGTGCCGCGGGAGGCGGGCATCGATCAACTGGGCATGCTCGACTTCGGCAATACCGCGCGTCTCGACGACCGGTCGGGGCCGTTGGGTGCCTCTCTGGTCAATGCCCGGTTGCCACGGTTGGAATGTAACCCTGATACGCCCTATCAGTTGAGCATTGATGGCGGCCTGCACGGTGGCGTGGGCGCGGTGCGTTATCTGGCAGGGGATGAGCGCACAACCCCGATTCCCTATCGACTCTACCGAGATGCCGCGCGGCGTATCGCGCTGCCGGTCAATGAGCCCATGACCGGTGTTGTGCCGGACAGTGGTTCGGTGGAATTACCGTTGTACGCGCGGATCGAGCCACAGGACTGGGTACCGCGTGTCAGTCGTTACAGCGATGTGTTGAAGGTGACCGTCACCTGGTAGGTGAGTTCATGCAGTTGTCTGCCGGGCGGAGCCGGGCAGGAAAAGGAATGTCGTCCCTGTTCGGGCGGCCAATCGGTTGTCTCCTGATGGAAGTAGGATTGGCATATGAAACACCGCAACCGCGCAGTGTTGGCCTTTGGCTCACTGCTTTTTCTGGCCGATAGAGCCGCAGCGGTCATGACCGGGACCATCGACGTCCAGATGGTCATCTCCCCAGCCTGTGAAGTCAGCTCCGCTGGCGCAGCCATGTCCGGCAGCCTGGGGCAGTTGCATTTCGGCAACCAGGGCCCGACCTGGACCGGTCCCATCAATGCCAACATCCAGAACAGCGGCTCGACCGTGCATGTCACCTGCAATGCCTCGGTCAACGGTTTCACCGTGACCATCGATGGTGGCGTCAACGGCGACGGCAGTACCCGACGCCTGAGCAACGGCAACCGAAGCATCGCCTACCGACTCACCGTCGATGCCGAAGGCAAGGACAGCTACGGGGTCGGTGAACAACGCAATTTTGCTGTCAGTTCCGATATCCGGAATCCGATTCCGGTGTTTGGTGTCGTGGTGGCAAATACCAACGCACTGCCGGCCGGTGTTTACCGCGACACGCTGACGGTCACGTTGGACTGGTAACTCAATGGAGGAGAGCATCATGCCGAAACTTGCTTCGCGTCTCGCTTTGTCCGTGTTGGGCCTGACCCTGGTGGTCGGCGCCCATGCCGCGACCACTGTCACCGGACAGATCACATCCACCCTGACCCTCACCAGCAGTTGTCTGATCAACGGCGCTGCTGGTGCGTCCAACCTGAACTTCGGTACCTTGAACTTCGGTACCGCCACCAGTCTGTTCAACCAGGCCGGCATTCAGTTGCAAGCTTCCGGCGGCGGGGCGGTGGCGGTGCTGTGCTCGGCCGGGACCACACCCATAGTGACGGTCCAGGGCGGTCTGCATGATGGAGCGAGCAGCGGTGGTACCCGCGCGCTCTCCGACGGTGCGGGCAACTTCGTGGCCTATGACCTCTACACCGATTCGGGGCTCAACAACCTGCTGTCCAACACTGGCATCATCAACATGGCGACCAGTACCGGCGCGTTGCAGTCCCTCAACCTCTGGGGCAAGGCGGTAGGCAAGCCCGGGCTGCCGGCTGGCACCTACACCGACACCATTTCCGTGCAACTGAGTTTCTGAGCGCGATGAGGCGACCGGGAAGCGTCGTGGCCCTGCTGCTGGCCCTGGCGAGCAGCTTGCCGCTGGCGGCAGCCCCCGGCACGACGTTTCAGGTCACGGCCAGCATTCTCTCCGGTTGCCTGGTGGTGGGCGGGGGCTCCCTCTATGGCAACCTGAATTATGGCAGTCACGCGGCGTCGACGATCGCTCCGGTGTCGGCCTCGTTGGCCAGCGGCGTGCAATTGCAGTGCACGCCAGGGGTGACCCTGACGATGAGCGTCGATGGCGGGCAGAACAACAGCGGGGGGCGCAACCTCAAGCTGGGCGGTGGCAGCGCGCAACTGGCCTACCAGCTTTATAGCGATATCGGTTTGAGCCAGGCATTGGGGATTGGCCAGAGCGTCAACGTAGCCTACAGCGATGCGAACAATATCCGTCTGCCGATCTACGGCCGGGTGGTGTTACCAGGCATTCAGCCGGCGGGGATCTACAGCGATGTGCTGCAGGTACAGCTGACCTGGTAGGGGACGTTTTATTCAATGGATGGGACAAGGAGCTTTCGTATGTATTCACCCTCCCGGTGTCGGCAGGTCGTTCGTTCCGGTTTACTGGCCACGCTCCTGTTGGGCGCGAGCGGGGCCCAGGCGGCGAGTTCGGTACTGATCTGGCCGATCGATCCGGTGCTGGAGGCCGACCAACAGGCCAGTGCGCTGTGGCTGGAAAACCGTGGCACTGAAACGGCGAATCTGCAGATCCGTGTCTTCGGCTGGGTTCAGAACGCATACGACGACCAGTATCAGAACCAGCGCGAGGTGGTCGGCAGCCCACCGGTAGCGCGCATCGAGCCGGGTCAGAAGCAACTGGTGCGGCTGACCCGCACCGGGCAACTGCCGCCAGGGACCGAGAAGGCCTATCGCATCATCATCGACGAGATTCCGGCGGCGAAACCAGCGGGCGGTTCGGCGGATGACAGCAAGACGTCGGCGGCGATCCAGTTCCAGATGCGCTACTCGGTGCCGCTGTTCGCCTATGGTGTGGGGCTATGGAGCAAGGAAGACGCCAATCGTCCCCGTGATCCGAAGAGTGCCGGAGTGCCGGAATTGAGCTGGCGCAAGGTGGCCGAAGGAGGGCGGTCCTATATCGAGATCCGCAATCGTGGTGCCGTGCATGCCCGCCTGACCGATGTGACAGTCAAGCAGGGTGGTCAGGTCCGGCCGGTGGCCGAAGGGTTGCTGGGCTATGTGCTGCCGGGCGCGACCATGCGCTGGCCGGTGTCCGAGCCGCTGGCCAGCGGCCAGGAACTGCTGCTGCGGGTCAACGGTGCGCCGCAGGCCCAGAGCATCAGAGGTGAACGGTGACGGGTAGGGAGTGAGCTGAGTGTCGGCTCGTCGCACCCCCCGTCTGCCCTGGTGTGCCATGGGCTATTGCTGGCTGGTGCTGACCTCGGCGACCGAGGCCGGTGAATTGCCACCACCGCCTACCAGTCTGGAGGCAATGCCCGATGCGCAGCTGTATCTCGAGCTGCTGGTCAACCAGATGGATACCGGCAAGGTCATCATCGTTGAGCAGCGGGCGGGACGGTTGTTCCTGTCCGCCGCTGATCTGCAGGCGCTCGGCATGAAACTGCCGACACAGGTGGACGCCGAAGTGGCGCTCGACCAGGTGCCAGGCTTGCACAGCGACTACGACAGCCAGGGCCAGCGCCTGTTGTTGAGCGTGCCACCGGACTGGCTGCCGGCGCAGTTCCTCGGTAATCGCCAGGCCTATCCGCGCAGCCAGGCGTTGACCAGTTTCGGTGCGATGCTCAACTACGACCTGTACCTCAACGACACTGACGATGCTGGCACCTACCTGGCCGCCTGGAACGAGCTGCGGGTCTTCGACACCTGGGGCACGCTGTCCAACACCGGACAATACCGACGCAGTTTCGGCGCCGAATCCGGCAATGGGCTGAGCAACCGTTACCTGCGCTACGACACCTCCTGGCGCTTCTCCGACGATGAGCGAATGCTCACCTACGAGGCCGGCGACGTGGTCAGCGGGGCTTTGCCCTGGAGCAGTTCGGTGCGCCTGGGCGGGGTGCAGTTTGCGCGCGACTTCGGCGTGCGTCCGGACCTGGTGACCTATCCATTGCCACAGTTCGTCGGGGAAGCGGCGGTGCCGTCCTCGGTGGATCTGTTCATCAACGGTTTCAAATCGTCCAGCGACAAGGTGCAGCCGGGGCCGTATACCCTGACCAACATTCCGTTCATCAACGGCGCGGGCGAGGCGGTGGTGGTGACCACCGACGCCCTCGGGCGGCAGGTTTCCACCACCGTGCCGTTCTATGTCACCAGCACCCTGCTGCAAAAGGGTCTGACGGACTTCTCGGTGGCCGCAGGGACCCTGCGTCGCGATTATGGGCGGCGGGATTTCGGTTATGGTCCGGGAGTGACTTCCGGCAGCCTGCGCTATGGCATCAGCGACAGCTTTACCCTGGAAAGTCATGCCGAAGCTGCCAGCGATCTGACCCTTGGCGGTATCGGCGGCAATCTGCGCCTGGGCAATTTCGGCGTGCTCAACAGTGCGATCAGCCAGAGCCGTTTCGATGGTCGCCAGGGCCAGCAATTGAGCCTGGGCTACCAGTACAGCAGCCGGCGCTACAGCGTGTCGTACCAGCGGCTGGAGCGACATGACCAGTATGCCGACCTGTCGGTGATCGACAGCCCCTATGTCAGCCTGAGCAAGCGTAGCGAGCAGGTCACGGCGAGTGTCAGTCTCGACGATTGGGGCAGCCTGGGTGCCGGCTATTTCGACATCCGCGCCGCCGACGACTCCCGTACCCGTCTGCTGAACCTGACCTGGAGCCGGGCGCTTTGGGGCGGCAGCAGTTTCTACCTGTCGGCCAACCGTGAGATCGGCGACAGTCAATGGGCGGTGCAGGCCCAAGTGGTGATTCCCTTCGACCTCAGCGGCAGCCTGAGCATGAGCGTCGAGCGCAGTACCAGCGGCCAGACCCGCGAGCGGGTCAACTTCAGTCGTGCCGTACCGACCCAGGGTGGTTTTGGCTACAACCTCGGTTATGCCCACGGTCAGGGGCCGGACTATCGCCAGGCCGATCTGACTTGGCGTCTGCAGTCGGTGCAACTGCAAGCCGGCGTCTATGGCAGCAGCGATGCCGAGACCCGTTGGGCCGATGCCAGTGGTTCGCTGGTATGGATGGACCGGCAGGTGTTTGCCGCCAATCGCATCAACGACGCCTTCGTGGTGGTCAGCACCGAGGGTTATCCGAAGGTCCCGGTGCGCTACGAAAACCAGTTGGTGGGCGAGACCGACAGCTCCGGGCGATTGCTGGTGCCCTGGAGCAGTGGCTACTACAGCGGCAAGTACGAGATCGATCCGTTGAACCTGCCTGCCGACGTGCGCAGCCCCAAGGTCGAACAACGGGTTGCGGTCCGTCGCGGCAGCGGCTACCTGCTGCATTTCCCGCTGACGCGTATCGCCGCCGCCAGCGTCGAGTTGGTCGATGACCAGCACCAGCCGTTGCCGCTGGGGGGACAGGTGATTCATGAGCAGAGCGGTGCGACGGCAGTGGTTGGCTGGGATGGATTGGTGTATCTGGAAAACCTGGCGAAGCAGAACTCGCTGAAGGTGAGCCTGCCGGATGGCCGTCTCTGTCAGGTGCAGTTTGCCCTGCCGGAATCCGCCGAGCAGGTGCCGCTGATCGGCCCGCTGGTCTGTCGCTGACATGGGAGGGTATCGGGTGAGAATGCGTAGTCTGCTGTTGGCAGTATTGGCGAGCGGCCTGGCGGTCCAGGCGCATGCCCTGTGTACGACGGTCACCACGACTGCGGCAGGGTTCGGCTCGGTCAGTTCGATTCAGGCCCGGACTGCGGTGCAGTCGACCTCGACCGCCAATGCCGGATTACGCTGCAGCGGTTCGCTGCTGAGCTTGCTGTCGCTCACCGATCACGTCTATGCCACGGTCACTTCGACCACGAGCGGCCTGGTCGGCCCCACGGGTGACGTCATCACCTACAACGTCTACGCCACCAACAACACCGGCGCTGCCTATGTGGTGAACCGGGGTACCCAATACGACTTTGCCCGCAACAGCATTCTCGACCTGTTGGGGGTGCTGGGCAGCGTCACGCCCAAGACGGTGCCGATCTACTTCGGCACGATCACCGGCAACAACGTCGCCGCGGGGGTCTATACCGAAACCCTGAGCATCTTCTGGGACTGGAACTACTGCTCCGGTATCGGTGCGCTGGGTGCCTGCCTGGGGCGAGACATCAATACCGGCACCGTGACCCTCACGGTGAGCATGACCGTCAACAACGACTGCACGGTGACGGCGCCGAGCATCAGTTTCGGAGGCGCGCCGGTGGTCAGCGCTTTCAGCACGGTCAACCAGAGTATCAATGTCTCCTGCACCAAGGGCAGCCCTTATACCGTGGGCCTGGATGCCGGGCAGAACGCCAGTGGCGGGCGCCGGCGCATGGTGTCGGGGAGCAACTTTCTTGCCTATGACATCTTCAAGAGTGCCGGGACCACGGTCTGGGGCAGCGTGGGCTCGGCCCGGCGTTCGAGCAGCGATGCCGAGGTCAATCCGGGCAACGGCCTTGGTGTTGGCAGCCAGGTGTTCAACTATAACGCCAAGGTCTATACCGACCAGGCTACACCGGCCGCCGGCAGCTACCTGGATAACGTCATCCTTGACGTCGGGTTCTGAACCCTAGCGCTCGATGCTGCGGTTCCAGCGGGCGTTCCACTCCGGACGCAGCCGGTTGACCTGGTCCCAGTCGATGGCCACGGCGGTTTCCAGGTATTTCTTCATCGCCTCTACCTGGCCACGGGTGCGGTCGGTGGTCGGGGTGTTGGGGTTAGACGGGATCTGGTCGCCATCCTCCAGCGCCGCTGCCTGGGCCTCGGGTGTCAGCAGGAATTCGGCCAGTTTCTGGGCCAGCTCCGGCTGGTTGTTATTGGCGATCGCACATTCGGCGACGTTGAGTACCACCGCGCCTTCCTTGGGTTGCGCGTACTCCACCGGGATGCCCTTGAGCTTGAGCGCGGTGACCTGGGTCGGCGTCAGCGGGAACAGCGCCGCCTCGTCGGTCTGGACCATCTCCGAGAGCTTGGCCGAGCTTGGGATGTATTCCAGCACGTTGCGTCCCACGCTGTCTGGCCAGGCCTTGAAGCCGGGGTCGACATTAGTCTCGTCGCCGCCCTTGAGCCGGTTGAACATCAGGAAGCCGTGCAGGCCGAACGTCGACGATGACATCGACTGGAACACCAGCTTGTCCTTGTACTTGCTGTCCGCCATGTCCAGCCACGAAGTCGGCGCGGCCCAGCCCTTTTCCTTGAACAGGCGGGTGTTGTAGGCCAGCCCTGTGACCCCGAGGCTGACCGCCACCGCTTCGTCCTTGATCCGGCCCCTGGCCGGGATCTGCGCCAGGGTCGGGTTGTCCTGCAGCTTGCTGCACAGGCCCATGGAGATCGCCCGGTACATGATTCCGTCATCGAGGAAGATCACGTGCAGTTGCGGGTTGTCCTTGCTCGCCTGGACCTTGGCGAGGATGTCGGCAGAGGTGCCCGGGACGATCACCACCTTGACCTTGTTGGCTTTTTCGAAGGGTGGCAGCACCTTGTCGGCATACAGCCGCTCCATGGTCCCGCCGTTCATGCCCAGGTACAGCGTCGGCTCGGCCTGGGCCGGAGTGGCCAGGAGCAGGGCAGCGAGAGGCAGGCAGGACAAACCGATCAGGGCATTGCGTGGGGCATGGTTCATGGCGCGATCTTCCTCTGGGTTCTGACGGCCCGCTCAGGCGGCGGGAGTGGCTTGGAAACGTTGGATGGAAAAGGCTTCGATCGGCGTCGGCGACTGGCCCTGGCAGACCAGTTCGGCGAGCACCTCGCCCACCGCCGGACCGATCTGGAAACCCGCCCCGGCAAAGCCGAAGGCGTGCAGCAGGCCGGGTTGGGTCGCACTCGGGCCGATCACCGGCTGGCGATCGGGCAGGTAGCCTTCGGTGCCGCTCCAGGTACGGATCGCCTGGGCGCCTTCGAGAAACGGGTAGAGCTCGACGGCCTGGCGGAGAATCTCCAGCACGGCGCTCTGTCCCGGCCGCGCACGGGCGCTGTCGAGGGCAAAGCCCTGGCCGCCGCCCAGCACGCAGTTGCCGCGGCTGACCTGGCGGGCATAGATGCCGCCGCCTTCGACGCCGGTACTGGCGTCCATCACCAGCGGCAAGGGTTCGGTGACCAGCATGGCCGGATGGCCGGAGTGGATCGGCACCGCCTCGCCAAACTGCGCGGCGAGGTTGCCGGCCCAGGCCCCCGCGCAATTGAGTAGCCAGGCTGAGCGGATCTCCAGGCCATTGGCGGTCTGCAGGATAAAGCGTTGGCCATCGTGCTCGACCCGGCTCACCTCGCTCTGTTCCAGCACGTTGGCTCCGAGCTGGCGCGCGGCGCGGGCAAAGGCCGGCGACACCAGGCGCGGGTTGGCGTGACCGTCGTCGGGGCAGAACGAGGCGCCTTCGGCAATCCGCCCGACCCATGGAAACCGCTGATGCAGTTGCTTGCGATCGAATATCTGCAGGTCAAGCCCGAACCCCTGGCTACTATCGGCATAGACTTGCAGCGCGGCCAGGTCCTCGATGCTGCGGGCCAGCTTGAGATGCCCGGAGCGCTGGTATTCGCCGTCGATGCCGATCAATTCGGGCAGGCGGCTCCAGATACCATGGGCCCGCTGGGACAGTGGCAACTGCGACAATGGCCGGCCCTGGCGCCGCACCCCGCCATAGTTAACCCCGCTGGAGTGGCTGCCACAGAAATCCCGCTCCAGCAGTACCACGCTGCGGCCTTGGCGGCTCAAGGCCAGTGCTGCGGAGGTGCCGACGATGCCACCGCCAAGGATTGCCACCTCGACTTCGATCATGGCGTGACCTCCAGCCCGAACGGCAGCGGTTTGATCGGTGCCTGGGCACGCAAGCGGCCGATGGCCTCAAGGGCCAGGCCACTTTCGCAGGCAATGATCTCCGCCGCCGCGGCGCCGCAGATCCGTCCCTGGCAACGGCCCATGCCGACCCGGCAATGGGCCTTGACCCGATTGATCTCCCAATGCCCCTCGCGAACCCCCTGACGCACCTCGCCGACCCGTACTTCCTCACAGCGGCAGAGCATCAGTTCGTCCGTGGCGTTTCGCGCCCAGTGCGCGGGGAAGGGGAAGGCATTCTCCAGGCCCTGACGGAACTGGCCGATGCGCGCCAGGCGGTTTTCCAGGTCGACGTTACGGTCGGGGTCGACGCTGTAGCCCTGGTCCTCCAGCAGTGCCAGGGCGGCGCGTTCGCCAGCCATCTCTGCGGCATCGGCACCCATGATGCCGGCACCGTCGCCGGCCAGGTAAATGCCCGCGACGCTGCTGCGCCCGGCACGGTCTTGGTCCGGTAGCCAACTGCGGTTCAACGGGTCCCAACTGAACTGGCAGCCGAGCAGGTCGGCCAGTTGGGTTTCGCTGCGCAGGCCGTGGGCGAATGCCACGGCATCGCACTCCAGCGATTGCGCTCGGCCAGCCTGGCTCCAGTGCGCTGCGGCTACCCGTTGTTCACCCTCGATCCGCTCCAACTGCGCGGCCTGGTGTACGGCAACGCCGTGAGCACTCAACCAGCCCCGGTAGTAGAGGCCCTTGGCGAGGGTCAGCGGTTGCTTGAGCAGTCCCGGCAAGGCCTTGCATTGCGCGGTGAAGGATGAGCTGTCGAGCACCGCGACAACCTTTGCCCCGGCCTTGGCGTACTGATAGGCGACCAGGTAGAGCAACGGGCCGCTGCCGGCGAACACGACCCGCTCGCCGATGGCGCAACCCTGGAACTTCAGGGCGATCTGCGCCGCGCCGAGGCTGTAGACCCCCGGCAGGGTCCAGCCGGGCACCGGCAGCACGCGGTCGGTGGCGCCGGTGGCGACGATCACCGACGAATATTCGAGGTGCTCGGCGCGGCCCTGTCGGAGCGTATCGAGGGCGCCGTGTTCGGCGTTCCACACCAGGGTTTCGGGGCGATAGTCGAGCTGGCTGTGCAGTTCATCGAGGGTCTGGTGGATCGCGCTGGCCTTGCCGGCCTCGAAACCATACAACTGCCTGTGCGAGCGGCGGAAGTTCTCCGGCTGGCGCCGATAGATCTGTCCACCACCACGCAGCGATTCATCCAGCAGGATCGGCCGCAGGCCATGTTCGAGCAACGTCTGGGCCGCGCGAATCCCGGCCGGCCCGGCACCGACGATCAGTATCGGCTTCATGGTTTCGGCCTCCCTTCACGGCTCACCTGTTGACCGGCTTCGAGCATCGTCGAGCAGGCGCGCACCCGGCGCCCGTCGGCCAGCCGCACCCAGCAGTCCTGGCAGGCGCCCATCAGGCAGAAGCCCGCGCGCGGTTCGCCGCTGAAATCGCTGTGGCGCAGGTGCTCGCCGGCGGTGAGCAAGGCGGTCAGCAGGGTGTCGCCCTGCAGGCCGCTGGCCGGCTGGCCGTCGAGGGTGAAGTCCAGAGCCGGGCGTTGCGCTTCGGCCAGTCGTTTCAGCAGCGCCATAGCGGCCTCATTGTTTGCCTACCAGGACCCGATCGAGGCCGTAGACCCGGTCGAGCAGAATCATCGTCAGGGCCGTGAGCGCAATCACCAGCGCCGACACCGCCGCCATCATCGGATCGATGGATTCGGTGGCGTACACGTACATGCGCACCGGCAGGGTCTGGGTCGCCGGGGAGGTGACGAAGATCGACAGGGTCACTTCGTCGAAACTGTTGATGAACGCCAGCAGCCAGCCGCCGGCGACGCCGGGCAGGATCATCGGCAGGGTGATCTGGCGAAACAGCGTGAAGCGCCCGGCACCGAGGGATTCGGCGGCCTGCTCGGCGCTGCGGTCGAGGCCGATGGCGGCCGCCAGCACCAGGCGCAGCACGTAGGGGGTGATCACCAGCACGTGGGCCAGGATCAGCCAGCCGAAGCTGCCATTGACCCCCATCAGGGCGAACAGCCGCAGCAGCGCCACGCCGAGCACCAGGTGCGGAATGATGATCGGTGAGAGAAACAGGCCATTGAGAAAGTCCCGCCCAGGGAACTGATGGCGGGTCATCGCCAGTGCGGCCGGCACCGCGATCAGGGTCGCCAGGCTGGCGGCACTGAAGGCCAGCAGCAGGCTGTTGTAGAACGCCTGGACGAAGTCTGCGCGCTCGAACACCGCCTGGAACCAGCGCAGGGAAAAGTGGCTGGTCGGCAGGCCCAGGGTGTTTTCCGGGGTGAACGCCACCAGGCAGACCACCACCAGCGGCGCGAGCATGAACACCACGATCAGGCTATGGAACAGCAGGGCCAACGGGCCGTTTCTGGACATTTACGCAGCCCCCAGGGATTTCTTGTAGCGACGTTCGATCATCCGGTTCCACGACAGCATGATCAGCAGGTTGAGCAGCAGCAGCGTCACCGCGATCGCCGCGCCCATCGGCCAGTTGAGTTCCGACAGGTACTGGTCGTAGACCAGGGTCGCGACCATCTTCAGTCGGCGTCCGCCCAGCAGGCCGGGTATGGCGAAGGAGCTGGCGGACAGGCCGAACACGATCAGCGTGCCGGACAGCACGCCGGGCATGACCTGCGGCAGGACCACCAGGCGCATGACCTTGGCCTGACTGGCACCGAGGGACAGCGCGGCCTGTTCGGCGGCCGGGTCGAGTTTCTGCAATGAGGTCCAGACCGGGATGATCATGAACGGCAACATCACATGGACCAGCGCGATCACCACCGCGAACGGTGTATAGAGCAGCTTCATCGGTGCCAGACCGATGGCTTGCAGGCTCTGGTTGACCAGGCCGTCGGCACCCAGCAACAAGCTCCAGCCGAAGGCCCGCACCACTACCGAGATCAGCAGCGGAGTGAGGATCAGGATCAGGAAGATCGAGCGCCAGGGGCGGCCCATGCGACTGAGGATGTAGGCCTCGGGCACGCCGATCAGTACACAGAGCAGGGTGGTCAGGCCGCTGATCCAGAAGGTGCGCAGGAAGATCTCGTAGAAGTAAGGGTCGCTGAACAGCGCGCCGTAGTGCTGCAAGGTGTAGGCACCGTCCTGGACGCCGCTCTGGTAGTCGAAGACGTTCAGCGACAGCACCGCAGTCAGCCCCAGCGGCAGCACCAGCAGGCTGACATACAGGGCCAGCGCAGGTGCCGACAGCAGGTAGCCATGTCGCCCCTGACGCATCCGCGCCAGCAGGCTCATGCCGACACCTCGCCGGGCTCCAGCACCCGTAGCAAGTCGGCGGGCCAGTCCAGGCCAACCGCGCTACCTTCCTCCAGCGGTGGTGAGCCGTCGTTACGACGCACTACGCTGAGTTCGCCGAGGGTGGTGTCGATGCGGTACAGCCACTGGCTGCCGAGGAAAAAGCGCGTGACGATGCGCCCCTGCAAGCGCCCGCAGCCGGCGGCCAGCAGGTCGATCTTTTCCGGGCGCAGGCTCAGGGTCAGCGCACCTTCGCCCGGCGACTGGCGGACCTGCGGACAGCCGCTGGCATCGTGGTCGCCCGGCAGCAGGTTGGCCTTGCCGACGAAGCCGGAGATGAAGCGGGTACGGGGGTGTTCGTAGAGGCGGTAGGGCTCGTCGACCTGGGTGATGCGCCCGGCCTGCATCACGACCACGCGGTCGCTGATGGACAGCGCTTCGGCCTGGTCGTGGGTGACCATCAGCGTGGTGATGCCGACCTCGCGCTGGATCCGGCGAATCTCGAACTGCATCTCCTCGCGCAGGTTGGCGTCGAGGTTCGACAGGGGTTCATCGAGCAGCAGCACCGGCGGCTCGATCACCAGCGCACGGGCCAGGGCCACCCGTTGACGCTGACCACCAGACAGCTCGCGGGGATAGCGCTCGGCATGCCGCTCCAGGCGTACCAGTTGCAGCACCGTCGCCACGCGCCGTTGCACCTCGGCGGTCGGCACCTTGCGCATGCGCAGACCGAAGGCGACGTTGTCCTGGACGGTCATGTGGGGAAACAGTGCATAGCTCTGGAATACCACGCCCAGGCCGCGACTGCTGGGTTTGGCATGGGTGATATCGCGGTCGTCGAGCAGGATCCGCCCGGCGCTGACCTCGACGAAGCCGGCGACCATCTGCAAGGTCGTGGTCTTGCCGCAACCGGAGGGACCGAGCAGCGAGACGAACTCGCCCTTGTCCACCGCCAGGTTGGTGGCGACGACCGCTTCGAGGGTGCCATAGCGCTTGCACACGCCTTCAAGTCGTAGAAAGGCCATAACTGCGTTCCACCTTGGGTTGTTGTGCGCGGTGAGGCACACGTTTCTTGTCATGGGCAGAGACGAAAGGGCATTGCGGGGTGCGTGGTGCTCGACAGATGTCGGCTACCGATGTTGTTCGAATCGCCCCTTGTGGACGCAGAGTAGGACGAAGCCTAGGATGTGCGAAAGAGTGAATTTCACTGAAAGAATGACTATTTTCACTTTCATTCATTCAGCAGATTCTTGAGTGAGAAATATCAATATGAATTCCACTGAGCGGAATGAAAAGTCGAATGAAGTCGGTGTCAGTGCGGTCTCCCGGCTGTTTGCCGTGTTGCGCAGCCTGGGCGATTCGCCAGAGGCGGGCGAGCGGGTCACGCAACTGGCCGAACGCATCGGCCTGTCCCAGCCGACCACCCATCGGCTGCTGCGCAGCCTGATGGACGAGGGCATGGTCGAACAGGATGCGCGCAGCAAGCGTTATCGCCTGAGTCTGGAGTTCTTCGCCCTGGCGGCCCGGGCCGGGCGCAGCGGTAATCTGCGCGAGCTGGTGCGCCCGGCGTTGTTGCGGCTGTCGGCTTCGCTTGGCGATTCGCTGTTCCTGCTGGCGCGCAGCGGTTTTGATGCGATCTGCCTGGATCGCAGCGAGGGGCCGTTCCCGATCCGTACTTTCACCGGTGATATCGGTGGCCGCGTGGCTTTGGGCGTGGGGCAGGGGAGTCTGGCGATCCTGGCGTTCCTGCCGGAAGACGAGCGGGAAACGGTGATTCGCTACAACCTGCCACGGCTGCGGGACTTTCACCTGTACGACGAGGTGTTCCTGCGCTCGGAAGTCGAGAACGTGCGTCAGCTCGGTTATGCCGGGCGCAACACCGGGGTGTTGCAGGGCATGGCGGGGTTGGCGGTGCCGATCCTCGACCGCGATGGTCGAGCGGTCGCGGCGTTGAGCGTGGCGACCATCACCGATCGCCTCGGTCCGGACCGTTTGCCCACGGTGGTGGAGTTGCTCAAGCGCGAAGCTGCGGCAATCGGCCCACGGATCAATCCGTTCGATCCGCTGCTGCGGCGGCCTTCGCAGATCTTTGGCGAATAGCGGCTACGGCTAGAACGGCGTGGTCTGCTGCAGCACCTGCGCCGCCGGTGTATCAGCTGGCGCGACCATGGCGTAGTTGTAGCCGGGGCCGGACCAGTACTCGGCCTGTAATTCACCGTCCCGTCGGTGGCCACGCTTGAGCAGGTGGTTCTGCGGTCCCGGCGGGCGGATGTAGTAGGTGATCTTGCGTCCTTGCGGGTCTTCGTACAGGACCATCGCCGCCGCGCCCTGCTCGGTGCTCAGCAGGCGTGCGCTGACCGGCTTGAAGCCGGCGTTGGCCAGGTTCGGCAGGCGATTGGCTTGCGTGAAATAACGATCCAGCCAGCCCTGCAGGTCGCCGTTCTGCTCAACCTTGAAGTCCGCCGGCAGGATGTCCTGGCTGGCGAACAGGCGGTAGGCCTGCACTGCGTCGGCCATGGGTAGTTGAGTCGGCAGGGTCAGTTGGCGGGCCTGCCAGCCGCTCACGCCGCCGACACTCACCGCGATCAGCAGCACCGCCGCGCTGGCCAGATAGCGTCGTGACCGTTCACCTCGACGCTTACGGATGGCCGCCGGGTCCAGCGCGGGATTGGCCGGCATTTGCAGCGCGCCGCCGAGGGCCGCGCGCAGGTGCTGGGCGTCCTGTTGCCAGTCGCGGACCTGGCGGGCCACTTCGGGGTGGCTGGCGAGGTAGGTGTCCATCAATTGCCGGTCGGCCTCGCTGAGCCGATGGTCGACGTAGGCATGCAGATCGCGTTCGCTGGGAGGCAGGGTGATCATTTCAGTATCCGCAGGGAAGGGCTGGTGATTTCGCCGTCGCTGAGTTGACGCAGGGCCTGGCGGGCGCGAGACAGGCGCGACATGACGGTGCCGATGGGCACGTCGAGGATCTCGGCGACCTCCTTGTAGCTCAAACCCTCCACCGAGACCCAGAGCAGCAGCGCCCGCTGTTCTACCGACAGGCGCTCGAAAGATTCCAGTGTCGATTGTGCTACCACCGTGCGTTCCACCGATGGTTCGCTGTCGTCGCGGCCGGTGAAGAATTCCAGCATCCGTGCGTACCGACGTTGGCGCCGGTGGGCATCGAGGAACTGCCGGTAGATGATCGAGAACAGCCAGGCGCGCAGGTCGCCGTCGGGACGTTTCTTGCCCCAACTGGACAACGCCCGCTCCAGGCTGGCCTGGACCAGGTCGTCGGCGCTGCTCGGGTTGCGGGTCAGCGACACGGCGAAGCGCCGCATGCGGGGAATCAGTTCACGTAGCTGTTCGTCGAGATCGTTCATGGCAGCCTGCAGGGTCTTGGCCAGTCACTACACTGGGTGCAGAAAGACGTCCGTGGCTGAAGGTTATTCCAGTCAGCAGAAAAATAATCATCGAAAAATGACTCATCGAAAAAAATCATCGGTGGTCGGGAATAACCCATGACGGCCTGCGTCCTACTGGCTCCCTAACCGTGTGGCCGCCCAGGGCCCTGGAGTTTTTCATGGTAGATCACACCCCACCGCCTCTGAGCGGTACCAGCAAGGTCTTGCGCCTGTCCGCTATCGCCGTGGTGGTCGCGGCACTGGCCGGTGCTTTCGGTTATGTCAGTGGCCGGCTCGATCCGCAGCGCCTGACGCCCGGACGTATCGTCGATACGCTGGAGCACAACAGCGGCCATTATCCGGGGCTCAGGCGCAACCATGCCAAGGGTGTCTGCGTCGCCGGTTATTTCGAGAGCAGCAATGAGGCTCGTCCATACTCCATCGCCAAGGTTTTCTCGGAAGGCAGCGTGCCGGTGGAAGGGCGATTTGCCCTGCCGGGCGGCAATCCCTATGCACCGGACAGCAGTGTGCCGATCCGCAGTCTGGGGCTGCGTTTCATCCTCGCCAACGGCCAGCAATGGCGAACCGGGATGAACAGCATGCCGGTGTTCCCGGTGAGCACGCCGCAAGCATTCTACGAGCAGCTCAAGGCTGCCGCCCCGGACCCGGCAACCGGCAAGCCGAACCCGGCGGCGATGGCCGCATTCTTTGCCGCGCATCCGGAAACCGGCCCGTTCCTGCAGTGGGTCAAGACCGCCAAGCCATCGGCCAGCTACGCCACCGAAAGCTACAACGCACTGAATGCCTTCTACCTGGTCAATGCTGCGGGCCAGCGCCAGGCGGTACGCTGGGGCTTCGTCCCGGTGAGCCAGGATGAACCGGGGGCCGTGGCGCCGGCCGGTGCCGATTTCCTGGAAAAGGACTTGGTGCAGCGCCTGGCGGCCGGGCCGCTGAAATGGCAGTTGCGTATGACCCTGGCCAATCCTGGCGATCCGATCGACGACGCGAGCAAGGCCTGGACCGGCGAGCACAAGGTGCTCAACGCCGGCACCCTGGTGCTGGAGAGCACGCAACCGCAGGACAGCGGCGATTGCCGTGACATCAACTACGATCCACTGGTTCTGCCCAGTGGCATCGAGGCTTCGGCCGACCCGTTGCTGGCGGCGCGTTCGGCGGCGTATGCCAGTTCCTACCTGCGTCGCACCAGTGAGGTTGGCCAATTGCCCACCGCTCACGCCCAACAGGAGTCCCGCCCATGAGCGCCCCATTGAAGCATTTCGTTCCCCTGGCGCGCCTGCTGCACTGGCTGATGGCGCTGATGATCCTGGCGATGCTGTTCATCGGCGCCGGAATGGTGGCGTCGGTGTCGGCGCGACATGAGTGGTTGATCAACCTGCACAAACCGCTGGGGATCGCGATCCTGGCGTTGGCGATCGTTCGGCTGGGCGTACGCTTCAGCACCCGCCAGCCAGCCTTGCCGACCGACCTGCCGGGTTGGCAGGTGCTGGCGGCGAAGCTCTCCCATGTGTTGCTGTACGCGTTGATGCTGATTTTACCGCTGCTGGGTTGGGCGATGATTTCGGCTGCGGGTGATCCGGTGATGCTCGGTAGCTCGATCCGCTTGCCGGCCTTGCTGTCGGCCGATGCCGCGACCTTTGCCTTCTTGCGCAAGGCCCATGGCTACCTGGCCTACCTGCTGTTCCTGACGGTGCTGATGCACCTGGCGGCAGCCTTGTTCCATGGCTTGATTCGCCGCGATGGGGTACTGGAGAGCATGGTGCGGGGCAAGGGCTGAGGTTGGTGTCAGTCATTCGGGCCTCTTCGCGGCGAACCGCCGCGAAAGCGCCCTCCCTGAATCAACGCGGTTTCACCACTTTCAGCGACCACCCCCAGTACACCAGGGCCGTGGCGCTGATCCCCGCCCCCAGCAGGCAGACCCCCGTCCACCCGGCCCACGCATACATCGCCGTGGCACCCAAGGCGCCACTGGCACTCCCCACCGAATAGAACAGCATGTAGCCCGCCGCCAAGCGGCTCTGCGCCTGGGGCCGGACGCTGTAGATCAGCGCCTGGCTGGTCACGTGCACCGCCTGCAGGCCCAGGTCGAGGATGATCACCCCAAGCAGCAGGGCCCACAGCGAGGATTGGATAAAGGCAATCGGCAACCAGGACAGCAGCATCATCGTCAGCGCCAGGCCGCTGACCCATTGCGCACGGCCCCGGTCCGCCCAATGGCCGGCGCGTGCCGCACCCAGTGCGCTGGCGGCTCCAGCCAGGCCGAACAGGCCGATCCCGGTATGCGAAAGCGACAGCGGCGGGGCGCTCAATGGCAATACCAACGGCGTCCACAGTACGGTCCCGGCGGCAAAGATCAGCATCGTCAGCACCGCCCGGTCGCGCAGGATTTTTTCCTCTCGGAACAACCCGAACAGTGAGGCGATCAGCGTGCCATAGCCCTGCCGTGGCTTGGGCGTCTCATGGCGGGGCAATACCTGCCAGAGCGCCATTGCCATGAGCAGCGTCAGCGCCGCCGACAGCAGGTAGACCGAACGCCAGCCGGCCAGGTCGGCCATGCCCCCGGCGACGGTGCGCGCCAGCAGCAGGCCGACGACGATGCCACTGGTGACACTGCCGACGACCTGGCCACGTTCGCCTGGAGTCGCCAGTTGCGCCGCGTAGGCCACCAAAGTCTGGGTCACCACCGCCAACAGGCCGATCAGGCTCATGCCCAGCAGCAACCAGTGGCTGCTGGGGGCCAGGGCGGCGAGCAGCAGGGCCAGCACCGACAGCAGCATCTGGCCGACGATCAGCCGCCGACGGTTGAGCAGGTCGCCGAGCGGCACCAGCAACAGCAGGCCCAGGCCATAACCGACCTGGCTCAAGCTGACCACGATGCCCACGGTGGCGTGGTCCATGGCGAAGGTCTCGGCCATGGCATCCAGCAGCGGCTGGGCGTAATACACATTACCCACCGACAGCCCGCAGGCGATGGCGAACAGCAGGACCGTCATGCTGGAAAGCCGGCTGCTGATCTCCGGTCTGGCAGTCGTGGCCGGGATTTCAAGCGGCATGGAGAACTCCTTGATCATCTGGTTGCAATTTAAAACTACTTGTACCCTAGAAGGGGTGGTTTTACATTGCAACTACATTTTCTGTCGGAGGGCCGCGCCATGGTCAAACGTTCCAGCCTGGAAACCGCCGAATGCCCGGTGGCCCGCTCGGTGGGTGCCATCGGTGATGGTTGGTCGTTGCTGATCATTCGTGACGCGTTCGATGGTATTCGCCGCTTTGGCGAGTTCCAGCGCAACCTGGGCCTGGCCAGGAACATCCTTGCGACGCGCCTGAAGAATCTGGTCGAGCACGGCGTCCTCGTCGTTGCGCCGGCATCGGATGGCAGTGCGTACCAGGAATATGTGCTGACGGAGAAGGGCCGGGGCCTGTTCAACCTGATCATTGCCCTGCGCCAGTGGGGCGAGGCGCATTTCTATGGGCCGCAGGAGCCGCACTCGGTGCTGGTCGACCGCGAGCAGGGGTTGACGCTCCGGCCGTTGGAGTTGCGCGCCGAGGATGGCCGTTTGCTGGGGCCGGATGACTGCCGGCGGATTCCGGCCGGCTGACCGTTCACTCGCTGGCGAAACGTTCCTGGCTGTTGCTCAGGTGCGTCCACATCGCTGCGCGTGCCGCATCGGCATCCTGGCGGCGAATCGCTGCGAGAATCGCTTCATGCTCCTGATTGGCCAACTGCCCCAACGGTGCCAGATCGGTGTCGCCACGTTCGGCGGCTTGTACCTGGGTACGCGGGATCATCGAATTGCCCAGGTGCAACAGGATCTCGACGAAATACGGGTTGCCGGTGGCCTCGGCGATCAACAGGTGAAAGCGCTGGTCGGCAGCGACGCAACTGTCGTTGTTGGCCAATAGGCTCTGGTATTCGTCCAGGGTCTCGCGCATCTGTCGCAGGTGTTCATCGGTGCGCCGCCGGGCCGCCAGGGCGACGGCCTGGGTTTCCAGGCCCAGGCGCAGTTCGAGAATGCCCCGCACGCTCAACGCCGTGTCGGCGCTCAGGCGCAGCCCCTGACCTTCCTGGCGCTCCAGCACGAAGCTGCCGACGCCGTGATGGGTTTCGACCCAGCCGGCGGCCTGCAACTTGGAAATCGCTTCGCGAACCACCGTACGACTGACTTTGTGCTCGCGGATGATGGCGCTTTCCGACGGCAGTTTTTCGCCCGGTTTCAATTCGCCCAGACGAATCCGCTGGGTCAGGTGATTGACCAGGTCGGTGGCCAGGTTGGGCGTGCGCTTGCGGCGTAACGGCGTGGAGAGGTCGCGGTCAATGCTCATGATCGTATCGTGCGGAAATGAGTGGGGAGCTTAACACTCGTCTGATAAGGGGTGTAAGCGGGCGTCAATCATGTATGACGAGTTTGTTTTTTCAGTCGATATCTCAATGAGATCGAGCTGATTTTGGGCGCGTGAAGAGAAAAATCACGCAGTGGATATATTTTTATAAATCATATAATTCAATTAAAAAACAAATACTTATAATTATATTTCGAAAGGTTTTTTGATTTTTTCAAGCATTGCCCCACGCCATAGCGCTTGTTAGTAGATTTTTCTACTCGTATGATGACTGTCGACTGGCTAGATTTGACCAGCACCCCGCACACAAAAATAATCCGTGGGAGACCGTCGTGAACCACACCCCCGATCCGTCCGCATCAGCGGAACACGCTTCATTGCTGGCCGTTGCCGTGGCGAAGGTCAAGCGCCATGTCCTGCCGCTGTTCGTCATCATGTTCATCGTCAATTACATCGACCGGGTCAACATCGGCTTCGTCCGCACGCACCTGGAGCACGACTTGGGCATCGGCGCCGCCGCCTATGGGTTTGGTGCCGGGTTGTTCTTCATCGGTTATGCCCTGTTCGAGGTGCCTTCCAACATCCTCTTGCAGAAGGTCGGGGCGCGGCTCTGGCTGACCCGTATCATGTTCACCTGGGGGCTGGTCGCCACGGCCATGGCCTTCGTCCAGAACGAAACCCATTTCTACATCCTGCGTTTTCTGCTCGGGATCGCCGAGGCCGGGTTTTTCCCGGGGGTGATCTATTACTTCACGCGCTGGTTGCCGGGGGTGGAGCGGGGCAAGGCCATCGCGATCTTCCTCAGTGGTTCGGCACTGGCCTCGCTGATTTCCGGGCCGCTGTCCGGCGCCCTGTTGCAGATCGAGGGACTGGACTGGCACGGCTGGCAGTGGATGTTCATCATCGAGGGATTGGCGTCGGTGGTGCTCTGCGGCTTCACCTGGTTCTGGCTCGATTCCACGCCGCGCGACGCTCAATGGCTGAACCGTGCCGAACAGGATGTGCTGGTGCAGGCGATCGACGACGAGCAGCGTGCCCGCGAGGCCTCGATGCCGGTCAAGCCGTCGATCTGGAGCCTGCTCAAGGACCGGCAGATCCTGCTGTTCTGCCTGCTGTATTTCTGCATCCAACTGACGATCTATGCCGCGACCTTCTGGCTGCCGAGCATCATCAAGAAGATGGGGGATCTGAGCGACGTGCAGGTGGGTTTCTTCAATTCCATTCCCTGGCTGATCTCGATCATCGCCATGTACGCCTTCGCGGCAGCCTCGGGCAAATGGAAATACCAACAGGCGTGGGTCGCCACGGCGCTGCTGGTGGCAGCGGTCGGGATGTTCATGTCCACCACCGGCGGGCCGGTGTTTGCCTTCGTCGCGGTGTGTTTCGCGGCCATCGGGTTCAAGTCCGCCTCATCGCTGTTCTGGCCGATTCCCCAGGCTTATCTGGATGCGCGCATTGCGGCGGCGGTGATCGCCCTGATCAACTCCATCGGCAACCTCGGTGGCTTCGTCGCCCCGGCCACCTTCGGTCTGCTGGAACAAAAGACCGGCTCGATCCAGGGCGGCCTCTATGGCCTGGCGGCGACCTCGGTCATCGCGGCCATTCTGGTGTTCTATGCCCGCACCCAGCCCGCCCCCGGGCAACGCCTGCCGGAGAGCGTCGACCCGGCACTGAACTCATCCCGTTGAACGACATTTTTTCCAAGCGACCGTTTTGCCAGACAGGTACTCAACATGAATGCACAGACGCTCGGCACTGCCGGCCAAACCCCGGTCATCAGCGGCTTTCAGGTCATCCCGGTGGCCGGCCATGACAGCATGCTGCTCAATCTGAGTGGCGCCCACGGTCCGTTCTTCACCCGCAACATCGTCATCATCACCGACAGCAGTGGCCGCACCGGCGTCGGTGAAGTGCCGGGCGGCGAGCGGATTCGCGCGACGCTGGAGGACGCCCGTGGCCTGCTGCTGGGCCAGTCCATCGGTAACTACCAGAAACTGCTCAACCAGGTCCGCCAGACCTTTGCCGATCGCGATGCCGGCGGCCGTGGGCAACAGACCTTCGACCTGCGTATCACCATCCATGCGGTGACCGCGCTGGAGGCGGCATTGCTCGATCTGCTCGGCCAGTTCCTCGGGGTGCCGGTGGCTGCATTGCTCGGTGAAGGCCAGCAGCGCGATGCGGTCAAGGTGCTCGGCTACCTGTTCTACATCGGCGACCGGCAGCGGACCAACCTGGCCTACCGCAATGAGGCCGAAGCCGAGGATGCCTGGTTCCGCCTGCGTCACGAAGAGGCGATGACGCCGCAGGCGATTGTCCGTCTGGCCGAGGCTGCCCAGGCGCGTTATGGCTTCAATGACTTCAAGCTCAAGGGCGGCGTGCTCGACGGTGCGCGCGAGATAGAAGCGGTGACCGCTCTGGCAGAGCGGTTTCCCCAGGCGCGCATTACCCTTGATCCGAATGGCGCCTGGTCGCTCAAGCAAGCGATTGCCCTGTGCCGTGACCAGCATCAGGTATTGGCCTATGCCGAGGACCCTTGCGGTGCCGAAAACGGTTATTCGGGGCGTGAGGTCATGGCCGAATTCCGCCGTGCCACGGGACTGCCGACGGCGACCAACATGATCGCCACCGACTGGCGGGAAATGGGCCATGCGATCCAGTTGCAGGCGGTCGATATTCCCCTGGCCGACCCGCATTTCTGGACCATGCAGGGCTCGGTCCGGGTGGCGCAGATGTGCCATGAATGGGGCCTGACCTGGGGATCGCATTCGAACAACCACTTCGACATCTCTCTGGCGATGTTCACCCATGTTGCGGCGGCGGCACCGGGCGAGATCACCGCCATCGACACCCACTGGATCTGGCAGGACGGCCAGGGTCTGACCCGCGAGCCGTTGCAGATCGTCGACGGTTTCATCCAGGTGCCGCAGAAGCCGGGACTGGGGATCGAGCTGGACATGGACGCAGTGGCCCGCGCCCATGAGTGCTACCGCAACATGGGCCTCGGCGCCCGGGACGACAGCGTGGCGATGCAATTCCTGATTCCGGGCTGGTCGTTCGATAACAAGCGGCCCTGCCTGGTGCGCTGATTGCCAGAGGCCTGTACGGATTTCTCCGCAGGCCTCTAGGCGGGACTGTACAGCGTCACGGCGACGATCTGCTCGCCGTCGACGCGCACCAGCAGTACACCCCGTGGCAGCGGATGACCTTTCTGGTAACTCTCCACCAGCACCTGATTCGCCGCCGTGGTGGTGGCCTGCAGGTGATGGGGCGGGCGCAGCAGCACACTCACCTGGGGCGAGACCGGAAAGTGGTCTCGGTTGGCCCGAACCGCCTCGCAGAAATCCAGTACCACGGCACGCGGCGCCGGTGCTGGTGGCGAAGTCATCCCGGCATCGGCGAACAACTGGTTGAGCCGGTCGGCGGTGGTCACGGCGCGCGGAAAGCCGGTGAAGGCCGAGGCCTGCAACAGCAGCTCGGTGTACTCGCCGGGCGCCAGGCCCGAGGCCAGGCCGGTCTTGAAATGCACACTCAGGGGCGGGCCGACCATGCCGGCGGCAACGATGGCGGCGAAGGTCGCGGCTTCCCGCAATCGGGGATCGAGGCCGGGGCGCTGGTGCAGATGGCCGTAGACCACGCCGACGGCCAGTTCACCCAGAGCGGGTGTGGTGTGAAACAGCGCATCGAGGCGGGCGCCGCCGTCGGGGACTAATTCGATGAATTGCTTGCGGCCTTCGCGGTAGAGCTCGGCCATCGGGTCGTTGTTGTTCATGCTGTCTCCATGGGCGATCGAGGAAAACTTCGCTCGTCGACGACAGCAGGACATCGACAGCTGGCAGCCTAGTCAATCCGCTGGAAAATGCTACCGCGCAGGTGTTTTTCCCCGCAGGAATCGAGGCTAGAGTGGTGGCTTTGCCAGAACGGATCGGAGCGGGACCATGGCGACGTTTTATGATGCGCGCGGGAATATCTATGCGGTGGCGAGCCCGGACGAACTGCGTGGCCTCGGGCTTGAGGTGCCGGCGGATGCCGCACAGGCGGCGTTGCGCCGTCGCGACTGGTCCCTCGCGGCGGTCGAGGCACTTTGCGGTTGGGCCGGGGAGGAGCCGGGGCGAGGCGGCAAGCACCACCGCTCCGATGGGTTGCTGGTCGGGCCGTTCCAGTCGTCGGCGCCGTTCGACCTGTTGATCGTCAATACCGATGGCACCCTGGCCGAGCGCAGTGGCAACGGCCTGACGATCTTTTCCCAGGCATTGAGTGAGCAGGGGCTGCTATCGGCGCAGGGCAGCAGCCTGTTGCGGGTCCATCACGATCAGCCGGGTGGCGTTTCTCCCGTCGCCACGGTGGTGGAGCCAGCGCAGGTCGAGGGGCAGCCGGGATTCTGGCTGGCACTGGGCACGCCGCAGTTCGGTCCCGCAGCGGTTGCCGCCTTCGGCACCGGGGACAGCGAATTGAATGGACGCCCACTGAGTCGTGTGGCCCCTCTGGTGCGCTTGAATGACGCCTGGCAACACAGCCAATTCGTAAGGGTCGGCAATCCTCATTGCGTGACCCTGGTCGAGACTGTTTCGGCATTGCCGAGCAACGCGCAGATGCTGGAGACGCTATTGGAATCGGGGTTGACCGCGATTGCCTTTGCAGCGCCAGTGGGCGAAGGCGAGCCCTGTCCGGCCGGGATCAATCTGCAGTGGGCGACGCTTCAGGCGCCGGGGCATCTGCAGGCGCGGGTGTTCGAGCGGGGCGAAGGGCCGACGGCTTCGTCGGGTACCAGTGCCAGCGCGGTGGCCTGCGCCGCGTGGCGGGTCGGTTGGGTCGACGCCGGCGAGGTTCGGGTCGAAATGCCGGGAGGTACCGCGCCGATTCGCCTGGTGGAGCAGGCGGGTGAACTGCAGAGTGTCCACCTGTTTGGTGCTGCCCGGCGCCAGGTCTGATCGTCACGACAAAACACCGCTGACGCGTTGTTCGGATTCGCCTCTCTCGTTGTCGGGGCGTTGCGCCCTTGTCCGCCCAAGGTGCTTTTTGGCTTGATGAATCGACGGGGCCGCCAGCCGATGACGGCCGGTCCCGGACCGGGCCACAAGAACGGGCCCGGATTCTCAACCCGATCAAATGGAATTTGTGATGAAAGCGCTCAAAGGTGTGTGCGGTATGGTGTTGTGTGCGGGACTGGTGTTTGCGGCAGTAGTCAACGGGGCGCAAACGGGTGATGAGCCTATCGCCGCGTCCTCCACGGCCCCCGACGGGGTCGAGCCGTCTCCGGCGGAAGTGTTGGGCGGAACCCGTACCGATTATTTTTCCTGTTCGGTCGGACGCTTCAGGGGTGAGTTGGAGTCGCGCGTGGCCTTCGCCGCCGCCGGTGGTTCGGCCTATTTCGATGTCAGCGCGGTGAGGTATCGGATCGTGCGCAGCGGTGGCCAGGGCGGTGGTGACAAGGCCAACATCAATTTCCATCTGGACACGGTGAACCGTCAGGGCGTGGTCAGGGGCAACGATGTCTACAGTTCGCCGGACTCACTCAAGCAGGATGGCAATTGGCACCTGCTGGACATCAACCGGATCGTGCGGACCGACTATCAGGGCGCGGTGACCTTCGAGTTCATCTTCGACCGCTCCAAGGCCGCCGACAGTCGTTGCGCTGCCCACAAGACCTATCAATGGGCGGGTGCTCCGGTCGCACGTCCGGCCTCGGCCGAGTAAACCGCTACAGGGTTTCGAGGTCGGGCGCCTGGCGAATCAGGAAATGGTCCAGATTCTCGATTTCACAACTGAAGACGCTGAAGGTCTGCTCCGGGTTCTTCTTGCTCGGCACCTCTTTCAGTTCCGGTGTGACCCCGTAGAAAAAACAGTACAGGTGGTCATCGGCCTGGTCGATCACGCTCTTGATTTCCTCAAGGAACGCCGTGCGCTGGCGATAGTTTTCGATCAGGCTCTTGCTCAGGTAGACATTCACTGAATAGCGCTTGCGGTCGGCCCAGACCGGCTTGTCGAAGACCACGCTGAAGCTGCTCTTGTAGTCCTTGATTTCCTTGATCCTGCCCCAGTAGATCAGCCCCTGGCGGTCCTGGCAGTACTCGACTTTCTTGAAGAAGGCGTTGTAGTTCAGGCTCACGTCGCTGATGGTCAGCGGCATGCGCTTGAGCAGGTCCTTGTTGGCAAAGTTGGAGACAAAGCACTCCACCGGATGGGCGAACACGCTGGTGCGGGTCGGCGCGGTTCTGGGGCTGTGGTGGGGGCCGGTGTCGGTGGCAGGGCGTGCCACTTGCGCTGCCGCCGGCAGATCGGCCGCTTCCGGTACGGCCTGCCTGCGGTTGTACACGCGACGGTTCAGCAGCAGTTCCACCGGGAAATTCTGCTCGCCTTCGGCCTCGCCCGGCGACTGGTCCGGGTCGAGTGTCTCGGGTGCGGTTTCCGGGCTGAGGTAGGGGCAGTCCGCCAGGTGCCGGGTGTTGGGGGTGTTCTTGAAGTGTGGCGTGCGCTTGAAACGCACCCGCCGGGCATTGTAGGTGGTCAGGTGATTGCCCGCGTCGAACGCGTTGCGACAGGCATCGTTGGGACACTGAAAGGTTTGCGTGGCCGAGTCGAAGGCCACGGTTTCATCGAAGTTCAGGTCGCGAACGTCATAGATCGTCAGTTTCTCGTCCAGGCTGACGCAATAGGCTTTGTCGAATTTCATGCTCGGTCCATCGGCGGCTGATATCGGGCATTCTCGGCTGAGGGCTAGACGTTCAACAGGCGCTCACGCAGCTTGGCGATTTCGTCGCGCATCTGTGCGGCTGCCTCGAACTCCAGATCGCGGGCCAGTTGGTACATCTTTTCTTCCAGTTGGCGAATGCGTTTGGTGATCTCGCTCGGCGAGCGCAGTTCGTTTTCGTAGCGGGCGTTTTCCTCGGCGGCCTTGGCCATGCCCTTGCGCTTCTTGCTGCGCGAACCGGGCACGGTGGCGCCTTCCATGATATCGGCGACATCCTTGAACACGCCCTTGGGGGTGATGCCGTTGGCTTCGTTAAAGGCGATCTGCTTGTTACGACGCCGTTCGGTTTCGCCAATCGCCCGTTGCATCGAACCGGTCATGTTGTCGGCGTAGAGAATCGCGCGACCGTTGAGGTTACGCGCGGCGCGGCCGATGGTCTGGATCAGCGAACGTTCGGAGCGCAGGAAACCTTCCTTGTCCGCGTCGAGAATCGCCACCAGCGATACTTCGGGCATGTCCAGGCCTTCGCGCAGCAGGTTGATGCCCACCAGCACATCGAAAGTACCCAGGCGCAGGTCGCGGATGATTTCCACCCGTTCCACGGTGTCGATGTCCGAGTGCAGGTAGCGCACCCGGACGCCGTGGTCGGCGAGGTAGTCGGTCAGGTCTTCGGCCATGCGCTTGGTCAGGGTGGTGACCAGCACGCGTTCCTCGATCGCCACCCGCTTGTTGATTTCCGAGAGTAGGTCGTCGACCTGGGTCAGCGCCGGCCGGACCTCGATCTGCGGGTCCACCAGACCGGTGGGGCGGACCACCTGTTCGACCACCCGACCGGCGTGTTCGGCCTCGTAGTTGCCGGGCGTTGCCGAGACGAAAATGGTTTGCGGGCTCACTGCTTCCCATTCATCGAAACGCATGGGCCGGTTGTCCAGCGCCGAGGGCAGGCGGAAGCCGTATTCCACTAGGGTTTCCTTGCGCGAGCGGTCGCCCTTGTACATCGCGCCGACCTGCGGAACGCTGACGTGGGACTCGTCGATCACCAGCAAGGCGTCGGCCGGCAGATAGTCGTAGAGGGTCGGCGGCGGGGCGCCGGAGTCCCGTCCGGAGAGGTAGCGCGAGTAGTTTTCGATACCGTTGCAGTAACCCAGTTCGAGGATCATCTCCAGATCGAAGCGGGTGCGTTGCTCCAGCCGCTGGGCCTCCACCAGCTTGTTATTGCTGCGCAGGTACTCGAGGCGTTCCTGCAGTTCCTCCTTGATCCCATCGACCGCTTCGAGCAGGGTTTCCCGGGGTGTCACATAGTGGCTCTTGGGGTAGAAGGTGAAACGCGGCAGCTTGCGGATCACTTCGCCGGTCAGCGGGTCGAAGGCCGACAGGCTTTCGACTTCGTCATCGAACAGTTCGATGCGGATCGCCTCGAGGTCGGATTCGGCCGGGTAGATGTCGATCACATCGCCGCGCACCCGGAAGGTGGCGCGGGCGAAGTCCATGTCGTTGCGGGTGTACTGCAGGTCAGCCAGGCGGCGCAGCAGGGCGCGCTGGTCGAGTTTGTCGCCGCGGTCCACGTGCAGGACCATCTTCAGGTAGGTCTCCGGGCTGCCCAGGCCATAGATGCAGGACACCGTGGTGACGATGATGGCGTCCTTGCGTTCGAGCAGGGCCTTGGTCGCCGACAGGCGCATCTGCTCGATATGGTCGTTGATCGATGCGTCCTTCTCGATGAACGTATCGGAGGAGGGCACGTAGGCTTCCGGCTGATAGTAGTCGTAGTAGGAAACGAAGTACTCGACAGCGTTGTTCGGGAAGAACGACTTGAATTCGCCGTACAGCTGCGCGGCGAGGGTCTTGTTCGGTGCCAGCACCAGGGTGGGGCGCTGGACCTGGGCGATCACGTTGGCGATGCTGAAGGTCTTGCCCGAGCCGGTCACCCCGAGCAGCGTCTGGTGGGCCAGTCCTGCCTCGATGCCTTCGACCATCTGGCGGATTGCCTCGGGCTGGTCGCCGGCGGGCTGGAAGCGGGTGACGAGCTGGAATTGGGACATAACGTACCTCTTGACGTGCCTCGCGGGCACTGCTGCCCGGCGGGCCGCGCAGCAACGAGAAAGATCGCCCACGACGGCATGTCGGGGAAGAAAGCATCATAAGCCTGGATGTGGTGTTTCGTCTGATCGCTTTCAAGGCAGACGCCTGTCGGACGCGAAGGTTGCATTTCGACGATCGGCGTAAAATAAATCAAAAAAACTTGTCGGAATCCGACGATAGCCGGTCGCCCTCGTCGGTGATGGCCTCTATACTAGCTCCCCGTTTGTGCACCGCTCTAGTGCAATCGGCTGGAGCGCTGTCACCCCCCGACCATCCTCCATTCAGAGCCGACGCAATAATGAGCCTGTTCTCCGCTGTCGAAATGGCACCACGCGATCCTATCCTGGGTCTCAACGAAGCATTCAATGCCGATACCCGTACCGACAAGGTAAACTTGGGCGTGGGTGTCTACTGTGACGAAAGTGGCAAGATTCCACTGTTGCGTGCCGTTGTCGAAGCCGAAACCCAGCGCGCGGCTCAGCATGCTTCCCGTGGTTATCTGCCGATCGACGGTATCGCGGCCTACGACAAGGCCGTGCAAACCCTGCTGTTCGGTCAGGATTCGCCGTTGATCGCGGCGGGTCGTGTGCTCACTACCCAGGCGGTCGGTGGGACGGGTGCACTGAAGATCGGTGCCGACTTCCTCAAGCAACTGCTGCCCAACGCCACCGTGGCGATCAGCGACCCGAGCTGGGAAAACCACCGCGCGCTGTTCGAAACCGCAGGTTTCCCGGTGCGTAACTATCGCTACTACGATGCCGCCAGCAACGGCGTGAACCGTGCCGGCCTGCTGGAAGACCTCAACGCACTGCCCGCCAAGTCCATCGTCGTGCTGCACGCCTGCTGCCATAACCCGACCGGTGTCGACCTGACTCCGGCCGACTGGCAGGACGTGCTGGACGTGGTCAAGTCCAAGGACCTGGTGCCGTTCCTCGACATGGCCTACCAGGGCTTTGGCGCTGGTATTCACGAGGACGCCGCCGCTGTGCGCCTGTTCGCCGAGTCGGGCCTGACCTTCTTCGTTTCCAGCTCGTTCTCCAAGTCGTTCTCGCTGTACGGCGAGCGTGTGGGGGCGCTGTCGATCGTCAGTGAGTCGAAGGAAGAAACTGCCCGCGTCCTGTCCCAGGTCAAGCGCGTGATCCGGACCAACTATTCCAACCCGCCGACCCACGGTGCGACTATCGTGGCGACCGTGCTGAACAGCCCTGAGTTGCGCGCCCAGTGGGAAGCGGAGCTGGGTGAGATGCGTGATCGCATCCGTGACATGCGCATGCAGATGGTCGAGCTGCTGGCCCAGCATGGCGCCAAGCGGGACTTCAGCTTTGTCGGTCGTCAGCGTGGGATGTTCTCCTACTCGGGTCTGACGGTGGAGCAGGTAGCGCGGTTGAAGAACGAGTTTGGTATCTATGCCCTGGATACTGGGCGGATCTGTGTGGCCTCGTTGAACCAGCGCAACATCGAGACTGTGGTCAAGGCCATTGTTCAGGTGATCTGATCTGGCGGCAGATTCTCTGCTGATCTGGATGTGAAGAAGCCCGCAGCGATGCGGGCTTTTTTATTTGTCTGTCCCGTCCTGAACACATTGCTGCGTCGAGTTAATTATCGATGAACAATCTTTCATGGCTAATTAACTCTTCGAACATGGTTCAGTCCAATAGAAAACTATATATAGAAACCGGCAGTAAAGAATAACAATAGAGGCCTCTGGTCGGTGGCCTGAAATGTTCCGGTTTCTATCGCAAACGCCTACAGGGAAAGCCTCGGAGCGCGACAGGCAAGGCCCGGCCAGATCCCCGCTTCTGCACGTGTGAAAGTTGTCCTTGGCCTTCGGGTCACTCTGCCATTTTCAATGCATCAGGTTTCCACTCTCCGCGCGGATGACGGCGTGTGCGTTGTCGTTCGTACCAAGAAAAGAGTGAAACTTCATTAACCAGGGGATAATAACGATGTCGGTAAAGATCAACTTGCTTACACTGGCGGTATCGCTGGGGCTGGCCCAGGTCGCGATGGCGGACTCCATCACCGACCAGGGCGACGCCAAGGGTTTCGTCGAGGGCAGCAGCCTCAACCTGCACCTGAAGAACCAGTACTTCGACCGTGATCGCAAGGATGGCAAGTCCGACCTCAAGGACTGGACCCAGGGCATATTCGGTAACTACAGCTCCGGCTTTACCCAGGGCACCGTCGGTTTCGGCGTGGATGCCTTCGGCTACTGGGGCATCAAGCTCGATGGCGGCCCTGGCACCGCAGGCACCGGCAACCTGCCGACAGGCCGCGACGGCTCGCCCGAGGATGACTATGCCAAGGCCGGTGCCGCGCTCAAGCTGCGGGTTTCCAAGACCGAGCTGCGCTACGGCGACATGCAGCCAACCGCGCCGGTATTCGCCGCTGGCGGCACCCGGCTGATCCCGGAAACCGCCACCGGTTTCGACCTGCTCAGCAGCGAGATCAAGGGACTGGACCTGGAGGCCGGCCACTTCACCAGCGGCACAGGGGTAGTCAGCACCAGTCACGATCATGACCTGTACGCCACTTACGCCAACGTGCCGACCAACGCGGTCAGCTACGTGGGTGGCAAGTACAGCGTCACCGACAACCTGAACTTCACCCTCTACGGTTCGGAGTTCCAGGACATCTGGCGCCAGTACTACACCAACGGCAACTACACCTTGCCGCTCTCGCCGGGGCAGTCGCTGAACTTCGACTTCAACCTCTATCGTACCCTTGACGAGGGCCAGGCCAAGGCCGGAGCGATCAACAACACCACGTTCTCCTTTGCCACCGCCTACACCTTCCTGACGGCCCACACGGTGACCCTGGCCTTCCAGAAGGTGCACGGCGATACGCCGTTCGACTATGTCGGCTTCGGTACCAACGGCCCCGGTGACGGCGGCGATTCGATCCTGCTGGCGAACTCGGTGCAGTACTCGGACTTCAACGGTCCGGGCGAGAAATCCTGGCAGGCGCGCTATGACTTGAACATGAAGAGCTACGGGGTGCCGGGCCTGAGTTTCATGACCCGCTACATCCACGGTGATGACATTGATGGCACCAAAATGGCTGCTGACAGCCCGTATCGGGCCTATGGCTACGGGGCCGATGGCGAGCACCATGAAACCGATGTCGAGGCCAAGTACGTGGTGCAGGGAGGGCCGGCCAAGGATCTGTCCCTGCGCCTGCGCCAGTCGTTCCACCGGGGCAATGCCGACCAGGCCGAAGGCAACAACAATGAGCTGCGGCTGATCGCCGATTATCCGATCTCGATCTTCTGATCCGTGGGCGGGAGAAGGGGGCCTTCTCCCGCAGGCTGCGGCGCGTCCGTTCGCGCCGCTTCCACGCGGTTCCTGCCCGCGCGCTTGGCCTGGTACAACGCCGCATCCGCCTGGCCATAGGCGCAGTCGAAACTGGTGCCCAGAGGGCTGGCACTGACGCCGAAGCTTGCGGTGATCTGCCGGTTCACGGGGGGACCGAAGACATGCGCGGCAATCGCTGCACGCAGATTTTCGGCCAAGGCCAGACCGGCCTCGAGCGTACCGGCGGGCATCAGCACGGTAAATTCCTCGCCACCCACGCGGCCGATGAACCCGGCGTTACCGACGATCTGTCGCAGGCAGTCGACGATTCCCTGGATCACTGCATCACCGGCGGGATGGCCAAACTCGTCGTTGATGTGCTTGAAGTGGTCGATGTCCAGCACCACCATCACCGCTCCGGTTTTGTGCAGGGCCTCTACGGTCAGGTCGATGACTGCGCCGCGATTCAGCACGCCGGTGAGGGCGTCGTGGGTGGCGCGGTATTCGAGCTGGCTCGCCAGGGTCTGCAACTGGGCGTTGAGCGTATTCATCTCTCGTTCGGCGCGGTCGCTGCGCCTGATCAGTCGTCGTGTCTCGCGCATCAGGCGTTCAAAGTGAACGGTCAGGTCGGCGAGTGCCTGCTGGTAAACCGGCGCGCCGGCTTCAGTCAGGGCGAGGATCGAACGGGCGTGTTCGAGGGCGTCAGTTTCGCTGCGGAACAGGTCGGGTACGGCCTCATCCTGTGCCTGTATACCGACGCGAGTGACTGAAGCGGTCATGCTCATCATCCTTCTTTAACGAGTCACTGGAGGGTAGTGGCGTGGTCGTTGAAGACGATCGCGGTGAAATCGGCCTTCAGTTCTTCACCGAATTCGAAGATGGTCTCGTCTTCTTCATCGTGGTACCAGTTCACCTGCATCTCGTTGCCCGATTGGGCTGCCTTGTCGAGTGCGTCGAAGATGCTGAACAGCATCTTGGTGCTGGAACTGTTGAAGTACGCCAGCGCGATGTGGATGGTAATGGTGGTGTCCTCGCTGGACTCGAGGTAAGCGCGCAGTTGCTGGAGGACGGGAGCATAGAAGGCAGCGGCATTTTCCGGATAGGACTCGCCCTTGATCGTCAGCAGGTTCTGATCGAAACGAAAGTCGACTTCCGGTGAGGTGGCGGTTGCTTCAATGTAGAAATTATCCATGGCGATTGCGTCACTCTAATCAGATAGTTGCTTTAAGGCAGAACAGCGTGGTTTCCGGCTCGTCCGCTCGTGGGTAGAAGTCGAACTCCAGCGGCGCGCTGGCGTCGCGCGCCATGGTCAGGAAACCGAGGCCCGCGCCCTTGCTTTCCACCGGAGTTTCCGCGCGCAGGGTGACCTTGTAGGCCTGCTTGATCTCTTCCAGTGACATGTTGCGCAGCGGTTCCAGCTTGGCCCGCAGACGCTCGACATCACGGGTGGCGATGGGGTTGGCGCAGAGCATCAGGTGGCGGTCGCCTTCACGGCTGATGCACACCGCGCCCTGGCGCAACGCCGACTCTTCGCCGGGTTCTTCTGGCAGCGAATCGGAGGAGTAGTGAATGATGTTCTGGGACAGCTCCACGAACGACGAAAACAGCTTGCGCCGCGTCGGTCCGTTCACTCCGGAAATCTCCAGTTGCAGCCGGACCACCTCGGCCATCGCGCTGACGATGGTGTGGGAGAAATAGCCCATGTGATAGAAAATCACATTGCGCTGTTGTGCCAGGTCGAAGAAGTGGTAATCGGGGTGGGCAGCATTCGAATTGATCATGGTTCGTTTCCAAGACGCGCACAGAAAAGGGTGAGGTCGTCACGCCGTGCCTGCTCTCCTTGCCAATTGGCCAGCGTGCGTTGCAGGGCTTCGCAGATGACGGTCGCCGGCTGATGACGGTGTTCCACTATCGTGTTGAACGCCTTGCTCTTGCCGAAGGCGATCTGGCGCGGGCCGCCGATCTGGTCGGTGAGGCCGTCGGTGGCGATGAACACCAGGCTGGCCGGTGCCAATGTGATGCGGCTCACCGGCCATTGATAGTCGATGGCGCTGTCCACATAGCCGACACCGACCCGTTGCCCCGCCAGGGTTTCCATCTGCTCGGCGGCGGCCGGCAGGACGTGCAGCGCCATGCGTGCGCCGGCGAAGCTCAGGGTCTGGCTGGCGTTGTCGAACCAGAGGAACGCGGCGTCCAGGCCATCGTCGGATTCGGGGGTGCCATCGCTGCTGTGCACCTGTCCCAGCAGCTCCTTGACGCTGCGGTTCACCGCCGCCAGCAGCGCGCCGGGGTCGCGCGGGCCAAGCCGCGCCAGGGCCTGGGTCAGCGACGAGGAGGCGATCAGGGTCATGAAGGCGCCGGGCACGCCGTGGCCGGTGCAGTCGGCGATTGCGCCGAACCAGCCATCGGGGTAGGCGCAGAAATGGTAGAAGTCGCCGCCGACGACATCCCGCGGTTCCCACAGCAGGACGGCGTCTTCCAGGGTCGCCTTGAGGGTGTCCCGCGAGGCACGCAGCATGGAGCGCTGGATGACGCTGGCGTATTCGATGCTCTGCATGATCTGGCGGTTTTTCTCGGCCTGCATGGCGGCCACCACCGCCATCAATTGCAGACCGCTGCCCAATCCGGCGAAGCGACCGTCACGGGTGACGATAAAACCGTCGGACAGGGCCTTTTCGCCGGACTCGACGGTCTTGAAGGTCAACGCCTCGATGCTCATGTCGGCATCGACGATCAAGGGCTCCTTGTCCATGAAGGCGATGCAGCTCTTCTTGTCGTATAGCTCGCGGTGAAACGGCTTGCTCATCATCGACAGGAAGATCGTACGGTTGATCAGGCCGATGGGCCGGGTGTCCTCCACCACCGCCAGGCAGGCCATTTCCTTCTGCGAGCTGAAGGCTTCCATCACCAGAGCGTTGGTGCTGTTGCAGTCGATCGCCGGCATTTCCATGCACAGATCACCGGCGCAGCGGTGCTCTCTGGAGCGTTGTGGGCGCATGAAGGAGAAGCTTTCTGCACGCATGCTGGGAATCGCCGGGCAAAGTGAAGGCACAACGCTATCTCGCCAATGTGACGCTTGTATGACGATCTCTCGTTTGGTTCTCCAGGCCACTGGCGTTCCAGGGGGAAGTTCCCGAACCAGGAAACTTGGCTCGGCCCGAGATGGGTGCTACAAGAATCGATGAAAACGTCATCCCTTTCAGAGGTCGTCATGAAGCGCTGGATCGTCAATAACCGTGGGCTGCTGATCTTTCTCCTGTGTTTCGGCATCTTCCGGACTTCCATGGCGGACTGGAACCCGATTCCTTCGGGCTCCATGCGTCCGACTCTGCTTGAGGGCGATGTGGTACTGGTCAATCGGTTGGCCTACGATCTCAAGCTGCCCTTGAGCGATATTTCCCTGGCGGCGCTGGGCAATCCACAGCGCGGGGACGTGGTCACGTTCACCTCGCCCAAGGATGGCGTGCGGCTGATCAAGCGGTTGGTGGGTGTGCCGGGCGATGTGCTGGAAATGCGCAACGAAGTGCTGTTCGTCAATGGTGTGGCGGCGCACTACAGCGATGCCCGGGACATTGCCGAGCCGGGCGCTCATGCGGTGAATATTCCCGGTGTATCGGTGACCGAAGTTTCCGACCACAGCGAGCGTCGCGTGCAGTTCCTGCGTGGCGTGGCGGCTGCCCGGGATTTCGGGCCGATCACCGTGCCGGCGGACAGCTACTTCATGCTGGGCGACAACCGCGACAACAGTGCCGACTCGCGCTATATCGGCTTTGTCCCACGTCGCCTGCTGATCGGCCGGGCCCATCACATCGTGGTATCGGCCGACATCCTCGGCCATTGGATGCCGCGTCTGGACCGTACCGGCAAGCGGATTCTCTGATGGGGTTTGTGGCGAGGGGAGGTTGCGCCGCAACGGGACGTCGCAGGGTTTGGCGCTTCGCCGATCAGGGGTTGACTTCTCTTTTTATATCAGTAACATAGCTTGCATTCCGCAATAGCTCAGTTGGTAGAGCAAATGACTGTTAATCATTGGGTCCCTGGTTCGAGTCCAGGTTGTGGAGCCAGATAGAAGAAAAAACCTGCAGCGATGCAGGTTTTTTTTTGCCCGAAATTCAGGCGGCCGCGAGTGGCGGTCACTTACCGTCGAGGAAATCAGCATGGCAGAAATGGCCCAGCAGGATGATCTGTTTCAGGTGGACAAGCGGCTCTCCCTCAAACCCGTGATGGACTTCAATGCCTTTTTGCTCCAGGCCTTCGCCGACGGTCCGTGCAAATGCCTGCGCTGCGTCGAGAGTTCGGGTGTCGAGACCGGCTATGCCTTCCAGCACACTTTCGAACTGGGCAAGGTGGTCAATCGCCAGTTCGCCAGAACCACCCCGAGTGACGTGCTGCTGGCGTTGAAAAAGGCCTGGCTGTCGTTCTTCAAGGTCGATCTGGAAGTGCCTGGCCTGCTGGATCTGTTCAAGGTGCAGGAGTTCGTCAAGCCTGAGCTGCATATCCGCCTGCGTCCGCTGCTTATGGCCTCGGGGCTGATCGTGGAGCGCGACGGCGAGTGGCTGTTGCAGGCGGTTGCCGAGTAGGCGCTCAGCGACCTGACGGCCGGTAGGGTTATCCTCACCTTTAGTGGCCTGGATCAAGGTTTTGCGTGGCACAACCCCTTAACGTGAATGTACACCGGTTCACCGCAATGCGGCGAACCACCACTCTGTGGCCGTCATACGCCCCATGTGTGTTGCGGCCAGGCCAGGAAGTGCCCGGCGCAGGGTGGTAGTCCACTCACGTCAATCATGGATGATGCAGAACATGCAGAACCTGGATCGAAAATACGATATCCAGCCGCTTCAACGAGCGGATATGACCCTCCATCTCAATGGCCAGGATGTGCCCGCGGCAGAAGGCGAGACCGTGCTTTCGGTGTTGCAGTCGGTGGGCTTGCGCCAGGTCTCGCGCAACGACCACGGGCAACTGGCCGGCGCCTTCTGCGGCATGGGCGTGTGCCAGAGTTGCCTGGTATCGATCGATGGCCGGCTCAAACGCCGGGCCTGCCAGACCCTGGTGAAACCGGGTATGCGTATCGAGACCGGGGTCAGCCGGTTTGCTGCTCTGGAGGTGCTATGAGCCTGCTTCCGGTGATTGTCGGCGGTGGCCCGGCAGGTATGTCCGCAGCCATCGAGCTGGCCCGCCACGGGGTGTCCAGCGTGCTGTTCGAAGAAGCCTCGCGCCTGGGCGGTGTGGTCTATCGCGGCCCCTTGCGCAGCGGCGTCGATCTCGATTACCTGGGGACGCGCTACAGTTCGACCCTGGCAAAACTGCATGGTGAATTCTCCACCTGTGCGGACCGGGTCGATGTGCGCCTCAACACCCGCATCGTCGGTGGCGAGGGCGCGCGGACGCTGATGGCGCTGGATGCCGATGAGTCCCTGTATTCGGTCGAGTATCCGCAACTGTTGCTGGCCTCCGGTTGTCATGAGCGCAACGTGCCGTTTCCCGGCTGGACCCTGCCCGGGGTGATGCTGCTGGGTGGACTGCAGTTGCAGATCAAGAGTGGCGTGGTCAAGCCGCTGGGCGCGACGGTCATTGCTGGCACCGGGCCGCTGCTGCCGCTGGTGGCCTGCCAACTGCATGCGGCGGGTGTGCCGGTGGCGGGTGTCTACGAGGCCTGCGCCTTTGGTCGCATTGCCCGGGAAAGCCTGGCCCTGCTGAACAAGCCGCAGATGTTTCTCGATGGCTTGAGCATGCTCGCCTACCTGAAGCGACATGGCATCCCCATGCACTATGGCTGGGGCGTGGTCCAGGCACAGGGGCAAGACGAACTGACCCATGTGACCCTGGCACCGTATTCCGCAGACTGGCAACCGGATCTGGCGCGCGCGCATCAGCTTGAGGCCCAGACGCTGGCGGTCGGCTACGGTTTCATTCCACGGACCCAGCTCAGCCAGCAGATGGGCCTGGCTCATGCCTTCAATGCTGATGGCTACCTGTTTGCCGAGACCAATGTCTGGCAGCAGAGCAGCGAGCCGCATATTCATCTGGCCGGCGACATGGGCGGGATTCGCGGTGGCGAAGCGGCGATGCTGGCCGGACGGATCGCCGCCGTTTCCATCCTGATGCAGCGTGACGTACTCGATGCCGAGACAGCTCTGGCCTTGCGTCAGAGCTATCTCGACAAGTTGGCGAAGATCCGCAAGTTCCGCTCCGGTATCGACCGCTATACCCGCCGAGGCACGCGACAGATCGATCTGGCCAGGCCCGACACCGTGATCTGCCGCTGTGAACATGCGACCCGTGCCGACATCGACCTTGCGCTGTCCCAGGGGGTGCAGGACATGGCCTCGCTGAAGATGCGCACCCGTGTGAGCATGGGCGATTGCCAGGGGCGGATGTGTGTCGGTTACTGCAGTGACCGCCTGCGGGACGCCACCGGCCGCGCCGATGTCGGCTGGTTGCGGCCACGTTTTCCGATCGAGCCGATTCCTTTTTCCGCCTTCGAACAACTGGGCAAGGACGCCTGAACCATGAGCAGAACCTATGATGTCGTGATTGCCGGTGGCGGTGTGATTGGTGCTTCCTGCGCCTATCACCTGTCCCGAGAGAAAAACCTGCGGATCGCCCTGATCGACGCCAAGCGTCCGGGCAATGCGACCCGCGCCTCCGCCGGAGGCCTGTGGGCCATCGGTGAGTCGGTGGGGTTGGGCTGCGGGGTGATCTTCTTTCGCATGATGTCCGCCCGGCGCCGTCGCGAAGCCCATGGCGCGGCGGTGGTGGTGGATTCCAGTACCCCGCATATCCTGCCGCAGTCGTTCTTTGACTTTGCCTTGCAGTCCAATGCGCTGTACCCGCAGTTGCACCGCGAGTTGCTCGAACGCCATGGCATGGACTGCAAGTTCGAACGCACTGGCTTGAAATACGTGATTTATGACGACGAGGATCGCCTGTACGCCGAACATATCGTCTCGCACATCCCGCATCTGGCGGATCAGTTGCGCTGGCTGGATCGGGACGCCCTGCGCGAGTCCGAGCCGGCGGTGAGCGGCGAAGCGCAAGGCGCGCTGGAGTTTCTCTGCGACCATCAGCTCAGCCCGTTCCGCCTGGCGGACTCCTATACCGAGGGCGCGCGGCAGAACGGTGTCGATCTGTTCTTCAACACCAACGTCACCGATGTGCTGCACCAGGGCGGTCGTGTGAGTGGTGTTCGGACAGCGGAAGAGGGCGAGTTCCATTGCTCCACCTTGATCAACGCGGCGGGGGCCTGGGCTGCCGAACTCAGCCAGCAGGCCACCGGGATCGCGATTCCGGTCAAGCCGGTCAAGGGACAGATCCTCCTGACCGAGCGCATGCCCGCTCTGTTACGCGGTTGCCTGACCACCAGTGACTGCTACATGGCGCAGAAGGACAACGGCGAGATCCTGATCGGCAGCACCACCGAGGACAAGGGCTTCGACGTGAGCACCACGTTCCCGGAAGTGGCCGGGCTGGTGCAGGGCGCCGTGCGCTGCGTGCCGCAGTTGCAGGGCGTCAACCTCAAGCGCTGCTGGGCTGGCCTGCGCCCGGGGTCGCCGGATGAATTGCCGATCCTGGGGCCGATGGCGGGTGTCGAGGGGTATCTCAATGCCTGCGGCCATTTCCGCACCGGGATCCTGACCTCGGCGATCACCGGGGTGATGCTTGAGCGCCTGGTCAATGAAAAACCGTTGCCGCTGGATATCACACCGTTCCTGGCGGATCGGTTCGAAACGGCGGCGGTCGTGAAGCAGGTGCCCCAGAAGAATCTCGAGCACGCCTGAAGTCCGCGGGAGCGCTCGCCGCTCCCGCCACTCAACCCAGGGACGCCAGGTGTTCTACCGTCTCCGGGTACTTCTCCACCAGCCGGATCAAGGTCGTGGCCTGGGCATTCGGCCGGGCCCGCCCTTGTTCCCAGTTCTCCAGGGTACGGGTATTGGTGCGCAGGTACATGGCGAACACGGCCCGCGACAGTTTCAACTGATTACGAATGGCCACCAGCTCCTCGGCACCGAGCGGCTGCAGCTTGTTCAACTGGACCTTGTGGGTGCGCAGGGTGACTTTCCCCTGGCGCTCGTCGGCCAGGGCATCGAAGCCCTCGACCAGTTCTGCAAAGATGTCACGTTTCATGATGTTTTCTTGCCTCTATCTCCAGGAACAGAAGCCGTTTCAGCACGGTTTTCTGTTGTGAACTCAAGTCGTCCTGCTCGTCCTTGTCGTACAGGGTGAACAGCCAGAACCGCGCACCTTGCGGCCACCAGTAGTCGATCACCCGGATGCCGCCCCGCTTGCCTTTCTGCCGCTGCATGTCCATGCAACGCACCTTGCGCAACCCGCCGGTACCTTGAATCACGTCACCGGCTTCAGGGTTATGCATCAGCGCCAGTTGAAAACAGCGAAAGGCTTCATCACCCAGACAGGTTTTGCGGTGACGTTCGAAAGGCGGCAATTCGATAAACAGAGCATTCATTATTTGTACGCTATCTACGTATAGAATGAAATGGAGAATTTGTATCTGTTTTCACCTTAGTTGAGGCCTGACAGCTGATTTGTCGGACTTTTCTGGCAGGTCTATGGCTTTGGGCGATGGAGTGCGTCTGAAGGGAGAATGTGGTGTGCCGCTTTGATGAAACTCAGATCATCGGGTCCCAGCGCTGGGACCAGTCGGTGTCGGCCTTGACGATTTCGCGTAGAAGCTCGAAGGCTTTCTGCAGGGCGGCCGAGTCCCGCTCGCGGGCGTATACCAGATAGGTCGGGTAGCTGAACTCCGGTGCCTTGGGCACCCGCTCCATCACACCACTGTCCAGGTAGCTCTGGATCACGCGGGTGCGGAAATAGCCGGAGCCACCGTTACCCAGGATGAACTGCAGAGCCACCGGGCCCAGGTTGAAGCTGGCGGCGGCGCGGGCCTTGTCCGGCAGCGCAGCGTCGTGCTGGCGACGGAAGCCTTCACCCCAGTCGATATACACATAGGGCTCGGGCTTTTCCGTCAAGCGCACCAGGATCAGTTTTTCCTCCAGCAACTGCTCCACCTGCAGCCCCGGCCAGTAGGCTGGCTGATAGACCAGCGCGGCATCGAGCACACCCAGTTCGAGCTGGCGCAGCAACTGCTCGCCATCACGGATTTCCGTGCGCAGGGCATGGGTCGGGATATGTTCGCGCAAAGCGTTGGCCCAACTGAGAATCAGCGGGTTGCACAGGCTGACTTCGCCGCCGATGTGCAGCACGTTGTTGAACCCTTCCGGCAACGGCAGATCGCGCCGGGCCGCATCCCAGGTCTCTACCAGTTGATTGGCGTAGACCACGAAAGCCTCGCCGTCGGCGGTCAACCGGGCGCCGGCGCGATTGCGTACGAACAATCTGGCATCGAGCTGGCTCTCGAGCTTCTGTACCCGTGCGGTGATCGCGGTCTGGGTCACGTGCAGTTTCTCGGCGGCGGCCACCAGGCTGCCGCAGCGGGCGATTTCGAGAAAGGTGCGGGCGAGGTCGATGTCCATGGGGCATCCGGAAGCCTTGGGTAGCACAGTGTAATCGGATCGGGTCTACGCCGCCCGTGTCGCCTGGATCGGTGATGCGTGGGGGGAACAATTATCGGGTCGGTTCGCGTACCCGGCGATTTTATGTCTAGACTCTCCTGTGCAGTGCAACAGGCCCTTTACTGTCCAGGGTACTGGTCAAGGCCGGACGTCTGTTTCACTTGGGAAAGGCAGTAGGCGTGGTTATCCAGTCAGCTCCCGTCGTATTGAAACGGCTTTCGAATGCCCGCGAGCAGGTGTTTGAGTCGTAGGGTGCGTGTCAGCGCCCCCATCATGTTGTAGCGCGTAGTCGATCGTCACCAGCACCCCACGAAAACATACATGTGCGAACTGCCAAGGCAGCGCCTTGTCCGTTCGAATGGGAGAGTGTCATGACTTTTCACCTGTCTGGTGCGCGATCCGGTTCATGGAAACGCTACAGCGGCTTCGCGTGGATTCTCTGTCTGTTGATCGTTGCCCCCGGCTCATGGGCGGCAGACAGCTTTCTGACGATCGAGCCCGCGCAATCGCCACAGCAGATGCGGCAAAGCGGTGATCCGGCGTTGTCGGCGGTTCTGGAGACCCAGGCGTTCAGCTCGGTACAACGGGTCCGGGCCAATGCCGATCTGTTGTCCGATCAACTCGATGTGTTGCGCATACCGCTGGGCAATGGCCGGGTGGTCAGCGCGCGCAAGCTGTTTTATCGCACCAACGCCAGTGGGTCGGTCTGGCGAGGTGAGGTCTTCGTCCCGGGGGAGAACAGTCGAGTTGCTGCCGAAGACGAGCGGCTGATCGATGAGTTGAACTCGGTGATTCTGGTGCGTAACGCTGATCAGATCACCGGGATCATCCGGGTGGGCGGTGAGGTACATAGAATCCTGCCACTCACTCAGGGAGGGCAGGTTCTGGTGCAGGTCGACCCCAGCAAAAAGCGCCACTTCGATGAGGGTTCCGATCAGCGCCGGCATGTCAGCGGCAAGGGCGCGGACGTGCCAGCTTCGGAGGCGGTCGCCGCGTCGCGCCCGCGTGACGGGATCAGCACGATCCGGGTCATGATCGTCGCCACGCCCCTGGCGGTGGACAGGCTCGGCGGCGAGGCCGGGCTACAGGCCCAGGCTGCGCTGGTGATGGAGGAGTCGAATCAGTCCTTCGTCAACAGTGGTATTCCCACCCGGTTCGAGAGCGCTGGTACCTATATCCTCAAGTATGCCCAGCAGGCCCAGGCAGACGGCGATCGGTTGCTGGACAAGATCGAGAGCCGGTCGGACCCGGACCTCGGGGCCCCGACCTGGGCGTTACGTGATGAACACCGCGCGGACCTGGTGGTGCTGGTGGCGGATATCCGTTCCTATTGCGGCCTGGCCACGCTCAATTCGAGCAAGGCCACGGCCTATGGCGCGATCGACTGGACATGCTTCTCGGACGGCACGACGGTCCAGCACGAAATCGGCCACAACATCGGTGCCGACCATACACCGGAGGAGGCGCAAGGCAATGCGTTTCCCTATGGTTCCGGTCATCAGAAAACCTCGGGCGATCTGCGTTGGTCGACGATCATGGCGCCTTACTGTTCGCGTTGCACGGTGATCAACTACTGGTCCAACCCCTATCGCACCTACAAGGAGGCGCCCTTGGGCGTGGTGAATGTCAGTGACAACGCCCGGGTCTGGGGCGTGCGCGCACCCGTGGTGGCGAATTTCTACCCTGATCCGGTGGAGGCCAATCCGCCCTATGCGGTTGCCCGGGCGGAGCCTTCTGCGGTGCTCGGTGCACAGGTGGTGCGACTCGATGGCTCGCAGTCTTCCGACCCGGCGGGAGGGGCGTTGCGTTATCGCTGGGAACAGACCGACGGCACGCCAGACGTCAGTATCGCCGGCAGTTCGGCAAGGGAGGCGCGGGCGAGCATACCGGCGGTGAACCGCAGCAGCCATTTCACCTTCCGCCTGACCGTGACCAATAGCGACGAACTGAGCGACAGCCAGGACGTGAACGTCAACGCCGAGCCGGTCAGCCTGGTTCCCGTGGCCATTATCACCGCCCATGAGCAGGTCGAAGTCGGCAAGCCCCTCGATTTTTCGGCAGCGGCGTCGACCGGCAATCAACTGGCTTACACATGGCGCTTGCCCGACTTCACCCCTGCCAGTTCCAGCAGCCAGCGGATTGTCGCCATCGCACCGGCCACGGTCGGTCAGCGTACGGTGCAACTCAGCGTGCGCGACGCCCAGGGCCGCGAGGCTGTGAAAACCCAGGTTGTCCGGGTTGTCGCCGGTTCCGGCGGCGGAGACGGCTGTGTTCCGAGCGATCCGGGCGCCGGGCAATATCCGCGATGGGATTCGCTCAAGACGTACGTTGGCGGCGATACGGTGCAGCACAATGGAGTGATCTGGCGAGCCGGTTGGTCGAGCCGTGGTGTTTCACCGGACAAGACCGATGCCTTTACCCTGGTCAGCGCACTGCCGGTGCCGTGGCAGGCCGGGCGGCCTTATGTCGCTGGCAACCAGGTGATCCACGCGGGCAAGTCGTACCAGGCCAAGTACTGGGTCAACACCGCTCCCCCTGGGGCGGCCTGGACACTGCTGGGTGACCACCCTTGCCCATGAATCATGGATGAGCAGACGCCCCGAACGGGTTCGGGGCGCTGGCGGGTCATTCGCTGAAAATCTGCGCGATCAGCCAGATGTTCGCCGTGCTGATCGCGACGAACAGCAGCCAGGCCAGGCCCTTGGTGTACCAGCGGTTGACGAACTCGCCCATCAGGCGTTCGTCACTGGTCAGGCGGATCAGCGGGTACAGGGCAAAAGGCAGTTGCAGGCTCAGGACCACCTGGCTCAGCACCAGCAACTTGCCCACGGCTCCTTCGCCCATCAGCCAGACGCCGATGAAAGCCGGGATCAGCGCCAGCCCGCGAGTGATCAGGCGGCGTTGCCAGCAGGGGATCTTCAGGTTCAGGTAGCCTTCCATGATCACCTGGCCGGCAATGGTGCCGGTGAAGGTCGAGCTTTGCCCCGAGGCCAGCAGCGCGACACCGAACAGAATACTGGCGAAGGCCCCGCCCACCAGCGGGTCGAGCAGGTGATAGGCGTCCTGGATTTCCACCACATCGGTGTGCCCCGACTGGTGGAAGGCCGCCGCTGCGAGAATCAGGATCGCCGCGTTGACCAGCAGTGCCAGGGCCAGCGAGCCGATGGTGTCGAAGCGTGCCAGGTGTACGGCATCACGTCGGCTGGCAAGGTCGTTGCCGACCAGTCGGGTCTGAACGATGGACGTGTGCAAGTAGAGGTTATGCGGCATCACCGTGGCCCCGAGGATGCCGATGGCCAGGTACAGCGGTGCAGTTTCGCTCAGCGCTGAGACCGATGGTTTGAAACCGTCGAACACAGCCGGCCAGTAGGGCTTGATCAGGACCAGTTCGATGAAGAAGCACACGCCGATGGTCGCTACCAGCACCAGCATGATCGCTTCCAGACGTCGGAAACCTCGGTTTTGCAAGGCCAGGATCAGCAGGGTATCGAAGGCCGTGAGGACGATGCCGAAGGTCAGCGAGCAGCCCAGCAGCAGGTGGAAGGCCAGGGCGCAGCCGAGCACTTCGGCCAGGTCCGTGGCAATAATGGAAATTTCCGCGAGCAGCCACTGGGCCATCGTCGAGCGGCGGCTGTAGCGATCCCGGCACAGTTGCGCCAGGTCGCGGCCGGTGGCGATTCCCAGGCGTGAGCACAGGCATTGCACGGCCATGCCTGCGAGGCTCGCCAGCAGCACCACGAACAGCAGGCTGTAGCCATAGCGCGAGCCGGCCTCGATCGCGGTGGCCCAGTTGCCCGGGTCCATGTAGCCGATGGAGACCAGCAGACCGGGGCCGGCGAAACGCAGCGCCCGCTTGAAGAACGGCGCGCTGCTGTCGACGGCGATCGAGCCGTTCACTTCAGAAGGGCAGAAAGGGGCGGTGGCAACTTTGGGCAGACTGAATTTCACACGGCGATCCAAGGCTGGGTAGGGAGGTTCCCCAGCTTAGACGCTTGCAGCCTGTGGCCCAAGCCCGACGGGTTGTGTTCGGCATCTTGCGGGTGCTCCAGTGTGCGCGAATTCGTCGGGCATGAATCTACATAATAATTATTTACATTGATAGATAAAAATCATTTGCGCATGAGGGCGCGCTGGACACAGGAAAAGGTCTGGCGAGTCATGCGTGCCAAGGTAGGGAAAGGGGTCAGGAGCCCGTGACGTCTGGCGCCACGGGTGAATGCCGGGCGCTCAGGCCTTGGTGTCGATCGAGAGGCTGGCGCCGGAGCTGGCGAACTGTTGCAGATTGAGCATCACGTTGATCGCCCGCTTGTACTCGGGGATCATGTAACTGGAGAACTGGTCGTTCTTCGTCGGGCTGTTTTGCAACGCGCTGATCTGGTTGGCGAAGTAGTCCAGGGCGTTGAATTTATCGTTTGGTTTCTTCTGCGCGCCAGCGGTGGAGAGCAGGTTCGCGGTAGAGGCGCTGATCAGGCCCTGTTCCTTGAGCACATCGCTGTACTTGGCCAACTGCTCGGGGGTAACCGATTTCGCATCGAAGCCCTGGAACTTCGACTGCAGCTTGTCCTTGGCCATCTTGACCGTGTCGAGCGCTGTCGGGTCCGGCTTGACGTCCTTGAGGACATCGCGGGTCTTGACCTCCTGCTTGGCGGCCTTTTCCGCCGCTGCGGTGCCTTGCTTCAGAACCCGTGAACGCATCTCGGTGGCCCAGGCGGTGATCGAACCTACGCTCATACGCGACCTCCAGCACTCAGGTGGCTGGTGGCCTTGGCGTCCTGCCGGGTTTCTGTTGAGAAAACCATGGGAAATATCCTGTCGATTGTAGGGTTCTTGAAAGAATTCTAATCAACTGTATCGACCGGTAATTAAATATATTCAGTTTCGTTACAAACTTCATACAAACACCCTCAGCCCTGTCGTTCAAGGCTGCCACGGCGTCACATCGCCGCTGAGCTTGCGGTCGAGAAAGCAGGCCGCGCTGATCAGTGCCAGGTGGGTCAGGGCTTGCGGCGTGTTGCCCAGGTGCCGTGCCTGGGGATCGAATTCCTCGGCATACAGCCCCAGCGGGTTGGCGTAACGCAGCAACTGCTCGAACTCCAGGTGCGCCTGTTCCACGCGACCGGCGCGGGCCAGGCATTCGACGTACCAGAACGAGCAGGCGGCGAAGGCGCCTTCGTTGCCCGGCAGGCCGTCGATGGGATGGTCATCGTTGCGGTAGCGATAGACCATGCCGTCGCGCACCAGGCTTTTCTCGATGGCATCCAGGGTCGCCAGCCAGTGTGGATCGGTAGCACCGACAAAACGCACCAGGGGCATCAGCAGCATCGAACCGTCCAGCCCGGTACCGCCGGTGTGCTGGACGAAGTGCCCGTGTTCGGCGTTCCAGAAGTTGCTCCAGATATCGTTGTGGATTGCCGTACGGGTCTCGTCCCAGCGGGCGAACGGCGCCGGCAGCGAGCGCTTGGACGCCAGGCGGATGGCGCGGTCCAGGGCTACCCAGCACATCAGCCGCGAATGCAGGAAGTGATGTTTGCCGCCGCGCATTTCCCAGATACCGACATCCGGCTTGTTCCAGTTGGCGCAGACGTGGTCGATGATCTGGCCGACGCGCAGCCAGCCCTGATGGGAAATGGCTTCGCCGTATTTGTTGGTCAGGTACACCGCATCCATCAACTCGCCGAAGATATCCAGCTGGACCTGTTCCCAGGCCTGGTTGCCGATGCGTACCGGGCGGGCATTGCCGTAACCGGACAGGTGCGCCAGCTCGATCTCGGGCAGTTGCTGGTTGCCATCGATGGCATACAGGACGTTGAGTTTGACGGATTGGTCGCAACCATCGTCGATGCGCCGACGCAGCCAGCCCATGAAGTCGTTGGCCACCTCGACATAACCCAGGCGCATGAAGGCATAGACGGTGAATGACGCATCGCGGATCCAGGTGTAGCGATAGTCCCAGTTGCGTTCACCGCCGCGGCTTTCCGGCAGGCCGAAGGTTGCTGCGGCCAGGATCGCGCCGTGCTTGCGCGAAGTCAGCAGCTTGAGGGCCAGTGCCGAGCGATTGACCGCCTCGCGCCAGCGACCCCGGTAGGTGGAGCGGCCGATCCAGTGCTGCCAGAAGGTCAGGGTATGTTGCAGCGCGACGCCGCTCTCGCCGAGCTTGACCCGTGGATCATCGACGGCGCCGAGAAGGAATTCGGCTTCCTGCTCCTGACCCAACTCGAAGGTGGCAACGGCGGCCTGTTGTTCCAGGCGCAACGGCTGGTCGGCGCACAGGCGCAGACTCGGTTGGCCGGGGGCGTCGAAGCAGACGTCGGCGCCATCAAGCCGGGCCATGGTCGCAGCGCGCGCATAGTCATGCCGCACGGCGCAGCACATATGGAACCTGGCGTGGCCGCTGACCACCCGGACGCGACGGATCAGCAGGGGCAGGTCATCCTCGTTATCGCTGATCGGCAGCAGGTCGGTGATTTCCACCACCGCCTGGGCACTCAGCCAGCGGGTGCGCAGCACATTGGTGTCGGGCAGGTAGATCTGCTCGCGCCGCGCGTCGGGCAGGTCAGGCGCCAGCTGGAAGATCCCGGCGTCGGGGCTGTCGAGCAGGGCGCAGAAGATCGCCGGGCTGTCGAAGGCCGGCCAGCAGAAGAAATCGACGCTGCCGCGGTCATTGATCAGCGCGGCGCTGCCCATGTCACCGATGACGCCGTGGGCTTCGATGGGACTCTGGGGTTCCTGGGGGTGATCGGTCATGGCCGCGAGACTCCGGGTCGGGGAACAGGCTGCGGTGAGTGTGCGGGTTGGCGGCACTCACTGAGCTGACCGGTATTGCTCGACGGAAGTTCAGGCCGATAGCGGTTTACTGTTCTGGCGCCTCGGCGGCCTGGACCAGGGGCGAAAGGCTCAGCAGCAGGCAGGCTAAGGTGCCGCAGGCGGGAAGGGCGTTCCATGCAGGAAGTACCCGTGGGGCGTGGGGAAAGAGATCGATCATGGCCTCTCGCTCACTGCGTCATCACTCGGGCAGTGCAACAGGCGTGAGTACCGGTTGGCCGGAAAAGTACGCCAGCAGATTCTGCGCCACCAGACTGACCGTTGCCTGCGAGGCCTCCGGCGACAGACCGGCGACGTGGGGTGTCAGCACGACATTGGGCAGGCCCTTGAGCACGTCCGGCACATTCGGCTCGTCGTCGAACACATCCAGTGCCGCACCGGCGATCCGCCCTTGCTCCAGCGCCGTCACCAGTTCGTCGGTGAGCACCACGCTGGCGCGGGCGATATTGACGAGGAAACCGTCCGGGCCCAGGGCCTCCAGCTCCGGCTTGCCAATCAGGCCGTTGGTCGCGGCGCCACCCGGTGTAGCGATGATCAGGTAGTCCGAGGCGGCAGCCAGTTCGGCCGGTGTGGCGCAATAGGTATATTCGAGGTCTTCGCGTTGCCGGCGATTGTGGTAACTCACCGACATGCCGAAACCGAGTGCGGCACGTTGGGCAATCGCCAAACCGACGGCGCCCATGCCGAGAATGCCCAGGCGCTTGCCGCCCAGCGACGGGCGCATCAGCTTGCGCCATTCGCCACGGCGCACCGAGGCGTCGGCCCGTGGAATGTCACGCACCAGCGACAACAGCAGGGCCATGGCGTGATCAGCCACCGACGAGGCATTGGCGCCGGCGCCGTTGGTGACGACGATGCCCCGTTGTCTGGCCGCCTGCAGGTCGACCTTTTCGTAACCGGCACCGATCACGCAGATGATTTCCAGCAGCGGCAGGGCGGCGATCTCATCGGCGAACAGACCGAGCGGGCCACGCGTCAGCACCGCCTTGATCCGTTGGCCATGGGTGGCGATGGCTTCGGCGCGCAGAGCGTTGTTGGGCGCCAGGATCAGCTCGAAACCCTGGCGTTCGATGATTGGCAGGTATTCGTTGACGGTTTCCGTCAGCACCAGTACTACGTTGGACATGCGGCTCTCCGCCAGTCGGCCAGTTGATGTCGGCCAAGCTACCGCTGGGGCCTGTTGCGGGCAAGCCCCAAAAATCATCCCTCGGCAGGCTGCCCTGCATGAGCCGGCAAACCGGCTGTTGCAGAGTGGGAGGGGCTGCACCGGGTGTTGTGGGCGTTCAGGCTCAATGCGCCTCACCGGTCTTGACGCCTGCTGGCAGTGCCCTTGTCAGCAACACCGCGAGCATGCTGATACCCAGGGTGATCCCGACGAAATGAAAGGCGTCGTTGTAGGCCATGATCATTGCCTGCTGGTGGGTGATTTCACTGAGTTTGCCCAGCGCGGCCGTCTCGCTGCCAAGCTTCTGCGTCAAAAGTGCCAGTCGCTCGGCCACTTGCGGGTTGGAGGGGACGATGGCTTCGCGCAGGTAGTCGAAATAGGCCTTGGTTCGCGCATCCAGCAGGGTGGCGAGCAGCGCGATGCCGATGGCGCCGCCGAGGTTGCGCAGGATGTTGAACAGGCTGGAGGCCGAGCCGGCATCCTGGGGCTGGATGTAGGCGGTGGCGATCAGCGAGATGGTGACCATGATCAGTGGCTGGCCGAGGGCTCGGATGATCTGGATCTGGTTGAATTGCGGGCCGGCGAAGTCCGGGTTGAGCACTCCCGAGGAAAAGCTCGCCAACCCGAACAGGCCGAAACCCAGGGCACAGAGCAGTTTTGGCGAAACAAGCTTCATCAGTTTGGGCACCAGCGGAATCAGGAACAGTTGCGGCACGCCCATCCACATGATCACCTCGCCGATCTGCAAGGCGTTGTAATTCTGGATCTGCGCCAGGTACAGCGGCAGCAGGTAGATCGAGCCATACAGGCCTACGCCCATGCCCAGGCTGGAAATGCTCGACAGCCCGAAGTTGCGGTTGCGCAGGATGCGCAGGTTGATCAGCGGGTTGGGCTTGGACAGTTGCAGGATCACGAAGGTGATCAGGCTCAGCACGGCGATGCTGCCCAGGCTCAGGATCAACTGCGATTCCAGCCAGTCCTTGCGATGCCCTTCCTCCAGAAAGACCTGCAGACAGCCCAGACCGATGCCGAGTGTGACAATTCCGGCGTAGTCGGTGCTCTTGAGCAGTTCCCAGTGGGCGTCCTTTTTCTCCAGGCCATAGAGCAGGCCGGCGATCATGATCAGGCCGGGCGGAATGTTGATGTAGAAGATGTATTCCCAGCCCCAGTTTTCCGTGAGCCAGCCGCCCAGGGTCGGGCCGATCGAGGGGGCGAAGGTGGCGGTCATGGCGAACATCGCCATGCCCTTGGCGCGGTGGTGTTCCGGCAGCTTGATCAGGGTCAGGGTGAAGGCCAGCGGGATCAGCGCGCCGCCGGTAAAGCCCTGCATGGCACGGAACACGATCATGCTTTCCAGGTTCCAGGCCATCGAACACAGCAACGACGAGGCGAGGAAGCCCAGCGAGACCCAGGTCGCCAGGCGCCGGGCCGAGAGCAACTGCACCAGCCAGGCGGTCAGCGGGATCATGATGATCTCGGCCACCAGGTAGGAAGTGGAAATCCACGAACCTTCTTCCAGGGTCGCCGACAGGGCGCCCTGGATGTCCTTGAGCGAGGAGTTGGTGATCTGGATGTCGAGCACTGCCATGAAAGCACCGAGCATCACGCTCATCACCGCGATCCAGTCGCGCCGGGTCGGTTCGGCGACGGCGCGGATCAGCGCATCACCGGCCATTGGCGGTGTCGCGGATATCGACCTTGACGGTCACCGACATGCCCGGTCGGATCAGGCCGTGCAACGGGTTGTCGGCGGCGAAGATCAGCTTGACCGGAATCCGCTGCACCACCTTGGTGAAGTTGCCGGTGGCATTGTCCGGTGGCAACAGGCTGAACTGCGCGCCGGAGGCGGCGAACAGGCTGTCGACCCGGCCCTGGATCGGTGTGTCTTCATAGGCATCGAACCGCAGCGTGGCGCTTTGTCCGGGGCGCATGTGGCCGATCTGGGTTTCCTTGAAGTTGGCCTGGACCCAGATGTCCTGATCCGGAACGATCGACAGCAGGTAGGCGCCGCTCTGCACGTACTGGCCGTTGCGAGCCGCGCGCTGGCCGACCATGCCGCTGATCGGCGCGCGGATTTCGCTGCGGCTCAGGTTCAGTTCGGCCTGGGCCAGCTCGGTGCGGGCGCTGGCGATCTGGCCGTCGAGGCGCTTGAGTTCGGCGGTCAGGGCATTGACCTGCTGGCGCTGGCTTTGCAGGTCGGCCTGGGCCTTGGCGACCTGGGAGCGGGCGATGTGGTTGTCGGCGGACAGAGTGGTGACCCGCTCCTCGGAGACATAACCGGGCTTGCGCAGGGTTTGCGCCCGCGACAGGTCGATCTGCGAACGGCCCAGGCTGGCCTGACTGGCAGCGACCTGGGCGTCGGCGGCGGCAATCAGGCTGGCCTGCTGGGTCAGTTTGCTCTGCGCCTGCAGCCGTTCGGCTTCGCGGGTGGCGAGGGTGGCATTGGCCCGCTCGACCGCCAGTTGGAAGTCGGCGCCCTCCAGGCGGACCAGCAACTGGCCTTGTTCGACATGTTGGTTGTCGGCCACCAGCACCTGGTCGATACGGGCCGCGAGCTGGCTGGAAACCCGGGTGATCTCGCCCTGGACATAAGCGTTGTCGGTGCTTTCATAAAAGCGTCCACGCCAGAACCACTCGGCGAAGAAACCGAGGGCGATCAGCAGGACGAGCAGCAGGAACACGAACAGGCGGCGTTTGAGTTGGGCAGGCATGGGCAACGATCGAAATAATTAGTGAACTTCTCGGTAGATAAATCTGGCACAGCGCAACTGATGGGTAAATGCCACCTACGGAGAAAGCCGGTTTTTATCGGCAGGGCGCCATTTTTATCGCGAAGCTTGGCTTATATGCCCTCTGCCTGGTGTCCATGCTGGAGGCGAAGGTGGTCGTCCTGTTACCATTCGTCCTTTGTTTTATCTCTATTTCGAGACCGCTCATGACCACTGTCCGCACTCGCATCGCGCCGTCGCCTACTGGCGATCCCCACGTTGGCACCGCCTACATTGCCTTGTTCAACTACTGCTTTGCCAAGCAGCACGGTGGCGAGTTCATCCTGCGGATCGAAGACACCGATCAGTTGCGCTCGACCCGCGAGTCCGAACAGCAGATTTTCGATGCGCTGAAATGGCTGGGTATCACCTGGGCCGAAGGTCCGGATGTCGGTGGCCCGCACGGCCCGTACCGGCAGAGCGAGCGTAGCGAGATCTACAAGCAGTACACCCAGCAACTGGTCGACATGGGGCATGCTTTCCCGTGCTTCTGCACCGCCGAAGAGCTGGATCAGATGCGCGCCGAGCAGATGGCCCGTGGCGAAACCCCACGCTACGACGGCCGCGCCCTGCTGCTGTCGAAAGAGGAAGTGGCCCGTCGCCTGGCCGCTGGCGAACCCCATGTGATCCGCATGAAGGTGCCGAGCGAAGGCGTCTGCGTGGTGCCGGACATGCTGCGTGGCGATGTCGAGATCCCGTGGGATCGGATGGACATGCAGGTCCTGATGAAGACCGACGGTCTGCCGACCTACTTCCTGGCCAACGTGGTCGATGATCACTTGATGGGCATCACCCACGTACTGCGTGGCGAAGAGTGGCTGCCGTCGGCGCCCAAGCTGATCCTGCTCTATGAGTACTTCGGCTGGGAGCAGCCGCAGCTGTGCTACATGCCGCTGCTGCGTAACCCGGACAAGAGCAAGCTGTCCAAGCGCAAGAACCCGACCTCGGTGACTTTCTACGAGCGCATGGGCTTTTTGCCCGAGGCGATGCTCAATTACCTGGGCCGTATGGGCTGGTCGATGCCGGACGAGCGCGAGAAGTTCTCGCTGCAGGAAATGGTCGACCACTTCGACCTGTCCCGTGTCTCCCTCGGTGGGCCGATTTTCGATATCGAGAAGCTGTCGTGGCTCAACGGCCAGTGGCTGCGTGACCTGCCGGTGGAAGAGTTCGCCAGCCGGGTGCAGAACTGGGCGTTCAATCCCGAGTACCTGATGAAGATCGCGCCGCTGGTGCAGAGCCGCGTCGAGACCTTCAGCCAGGTCGCGCCCCTGGCGAATTTCTTCTTCGCTGGCAGTCTGCCGCTGGACGCCAGGTTGTTCGAGCACAAGAAGCTCTCGCCCGAAGATGTGCGCAAACTGATGCAACTGATCCTCTGGAAGCTGGAAAGCCTGCGCCAGTGGGAGAAGGACAACATCACCGCGACCATTCAGGCGGTGGTCGATGCCCTGGAGTTGAAGCTGCGTGATGCCATGCCGCTGATTTTCGCCTCGATCACCGGGCAGGCCAGCTCGGTATCGGTGCTCGACGCGATGGAAATCCTCGGCCCGGACCTGACGCGTTTCCGGCTGCGTCAGGCCTTGGAACTGCTGGGTGGCGTATCGAAGAAAGAAAACAAGGAATGGGAAAAGCTGCTGGGCACTATTGCCTGAATCAGCGCCTGAGCCGGTCATGGCCACGCCACCAGCGGATTCACGGGTTGTGGGCGTGGTCGACAACCCCCGGTTTTCCGGGGGAGGGCGGTAAGTGATTGTTATCGCGGAAAAATCTTTTGGAATTTGTTCAAAAAAAGTTTGACAGGGCAGTGGGTCGCACTTAATATGCGCCCCGTCCACAAGGCAACACGGAAACACAGCGGCAACGCTGACATGACGTGAAGCCTGACATTGTGGGGCTATAGCTCAGCTGGGAGAGCGCTTGCATGGCATGCAAGAGGTCAGCGGTTCGATCCCGCTTAGCTCCACCAATTTAGAAGCTTCAGGTTGCGCTACACTGACCTGGAGTTTGTACCACGAATCGGAACCAGCGCCGATAGGGTACACAAGGGTTACGTCCCCTTCGTCTAGTGGCCTAGGACACCGCCCTTTCACGGCGGTAACAGGGGTTCGAGTCCCCTAGGGGACGCCAGCTTTACACAAGTGACATTGCAACTCGATGTCGCTGCGCCGCAAGGCGAAAAATCCGGGGCTATAGCTCAGCTGGGAGAGCGCTTGCATGGCATGCAAGAGGTCAGCGGTTCGATCCCGCTTAGCTCCACCAATTTACGGTTCAAGGTCTGGCCACACCGGTCTTGAGCTGATGTTGCAGGTGCTGCAGGTTGATCAAGGTCACCTGGCAGTCGAAGTCGCCAACAAGCCGACTCCTGTAATGCAAGAAGGGTTTGCGTCCCCTTCGTCTAGTGGCCTAGGACACCGCCCTTTCACGGCGGTAACAGGGGTTCGAGTCCCCTAGGGGACGCCACGATTGCCCGCTCTGCGGGGTTTTTAAGGGTCATTCATTATTGAATGGCCCTTTTGTTTTTCTGGCGTTTAGCCTTTTCGCCCTGAATCCCTTTTCGCTTCTCTCAGTCGGACCAACGGTCAGGCGAAAACCTTGCGAAAAAATATTATGAGAATAATATTTTCGACGTAATACTTGGAGATGGCAATGAACGATAAAAAGGCTCAGACCCGCGAACGAATCCTGCAGGCTGCCAGCGCCGCGTTGATCCAGCGTGGCCCGGCCGAGCCTAGCGTGAGTGAGGTGATGGCTGCCGCCGGCCTGACCGTGGGCGGCTTCTACGCGCATTTCGAGAGCAAGGATGCGTTGATGCTCGAAGCATTCAAGCAATTGCTTTCGCAGCGTCGAGCGAAGATCGAGGAAGTCGACGACCAGTTGGGTGGCGAAGAACGACGAGCACTGATTGCTGCGTTCTACCTGTCGCGCAAGCACCGCGATGCTGTCGAGCGGGGCTGCCCGCTGCCTGCCGTGGTGGGTGAGATCGGCAGCCTGCCAGCGTGCTTTCGCGAAGCACTCAACGAGCATGTGGAGTTGATGGTCGCACAGCTCGCGGCCAGCCCCGAGGATACCGACAAGGCCCTGGCCGATATCGCCCTGATGATTGGCGGCCTGGCCGTTGCCCGGGCGCTGGGTCCGGGCGAGCTGTCCGACAGAATGTTGCGTGCTGCCAAGTCGGCAGTGCGCTGAAGCTTTGGTCCTGGGCTGAGGTCATACGCGATGAATACGTTGAGCTGGATTCGTGGTATCAACGGTACCTTGGGGCGCGTGGCGCCAAGGGTTGCCGCGAGTCGGATGCGCCAGGTTTTCATGACGCCCCGTGAGCGTTTGCCTCGGGACTGGGAGTTGCCGCTGCTGGCAACGGCCGAGCGGATGACCTTGCGTTTCGGCTTGTCGGCGCTGCGTTGGGGGCAGGGTCCGACCGTATTGCTGATGCATGGCTGGGAAGGGCGGCCGACCCAGTTCGCCAGTCTGATCGAGGCGCTGGTGGCGGCCGGTTATACCGCCGTGGCCCTCGACGGCCCGGCCCATGGCCAGTCGCCTGGGCGTGAGGCGAATGTGGTGGCGTTTGCGCGGGCGCTGCTTGAAGCAGCCGCCGAGCTACCGCCGCTCCAGGCGGTGATCGGTCATTCCATGGGTGGAGCCAGCGCGATGCTCGCGACCCAGCTCGGCTTGCGTACCGAGGTGTTGGTCAGTATTGCCGCGCCAGCGCGGGTGCTGGGCGTGCTGCGGGGGTTTGCCCGCTACGTCGGGCTGCCGCCACGGGCGCGTTCGGCGTTTATTCGTGAAGTCGAACGGGATGTCGGCATGCGCGCCGAGCACCTGGATATCGAGCATTACCAGATGGACATGCCGGGCTTGATCGTCCACGCCGAAGACGATCGGCTGGTGGCGGTCGATGAATCGCAGCGTATTCACGAGGCCTGGTTCGATAGCCGCCTGTTGCGCCTGGAAAGCGGCGGCCATCAGCGGGTGCTGGCCGATCCGCGGTTGATCGAGGGCGTCCTGGCGCTGTTGGCAGGGCGTCGCCTGGCGCAGCGTCAATCAGCTTGATCCGTTACACTGCCCCGGTCTTTGAATCGACCGGGAGCGGTACATGAGCTGGGATCTGGCGACATCCTTCACCCTTGACCTGCAGGTGTCTGCCGAGGATATCGATGGTCTCGGGCACGCCAATAACGCGGTGTACGTCACCTGGCTTGAGCGTTGCGCCTGGCGTCATTCCCAGCGCCTGGGCCTGGATCTGAGCGAGTATCGCCGACTGGATCGGGCGATGGCGGTGGTGCGTCATGAAATCGACTACCTGGCTGCCGCCTACGAAGGCGACGAGCTGCAACTGGCCACCTGGATTGTCGATTGGGATCAGCGCCTGAAGATGACCCGGCGTTTCCAACTTGTGCGTCCCAGCGACAACCTGACGCTGCTGCGCGCGCAAACCACCTTTGTCTGCATCGAATTGTCCAGCGGCAAGCCCAAGCGCATGCCGCAGGAATTTCTGCAAGGCTACGGGCCGGCGGTGCTGTCGGTCTGAGGGTGTACCGATTTGGCCCGGAACCCCGTAAACTGCCGCGCCTTTCGGTATCCGCCTTTTTTCAATGAGAGTCACCCATGCAAATTGCCCTGGCGCCCATGGAGGGGTTGGTCGATAACATCCTGCGCGATGTCCTCACGCGCGTAGGCGGCATCGACTGGTGCGTCACGGAGTTCATCCGCATCAACGACTCGTTGCTGACGCCGGCCTACTACCACAAATTCGCCCCCGAGCTGCTCACCGACGCCCGCACTGCGGCCGGTGTGCCGCTGCGCGTGCAACTGCTGGGCTCCGATCCGGTGTGCCTGGCCGAAAACGCGGCGCTGGCCTGCGAGCTGGGTTCGCAGGTGATTGACCTGAACTTCGGTTGCCCGGCCAAGACCGTGAACAAGTCCCGTGGCGGGGCGGTGTTGCTCAAGGAGCCGGAACTGCTCAACCGCATCGTCGAGCATGTGCGTCGGGCAGTCCCGGCCCATATCCCGGTGACGGCGAAGATGCGTCTGGGTTTCGACAGTCCGGATGGCGCGCTGGTCTGCGGCACGGCCCTGGCTGAAGGCGGCGCGTCGCAGATCGTCGTGCATGCGCGGACCAAGGTCGATGGCTACAAACCGCCGGCCCACTGGGAATGGGTGGCGCGGGTGCAGGACGTGGTGAAGGTGCCGGTGTTCGCCAATGGTGACATCTGGTCGGTGGAAGACTGGCGGCGTTGCCGCGAGGTCAGCGGCGCCGAGGACTTCATGCTGGGTCGCGGCCTGGTGTCGCGTCCGGACCTGGCTCGGCAGATCGTCGCGGCGCGAGCTGGCGAAGAGGTGGTCGAGATGAGTTGGGCCGAGTTGTTGCCGCTGCTCCAGGACTTCTGGCTCCAGGCTCGGGCGCAACTCACGCCGCGCCAGGCGCCGGGTCGCCTGAAGCAATGGCTGGCGATGCTCACGCGCAATTACCCGCAGGCGGTGGAGTTGTTCACACTCGTACGCCGCGAGACCGACTGCGACATGGTCAGCCGTCTGTTGCAGGTACCGGTATCCGAGGCCGCCTAAGCGGGCTGAAAAAATTTTTCAACACTCTCTTGAAATGCGTTTGGGCGTTCCTATCTAAGGGTTACGCGATGCCGAATTCGGGTCGCGAATCAAACGACTCGCTGAATTTCAGGAGATTGACATGACTACTGCATTTTCTCTGGCTCCACTGTTCCGTTCCTCTGTTGGCTTCGATCGTTTCAACGACCTGTTCGAAACCGCACTGCGTAATGAACCGGGCAGCAGCTACCCTCCTTACAACGTCGAAAAGCACGGCGAAGACCAGTACCGCATTGTCGTTGCTGCCGCCGGTCTCCAGGAAGAAGACCTGGAGCTGCAAGTCGAGAAGGGTGTGTTGACCGTCAGCGGTGGCAAGCGTGAGCCCAAGGCTGAACACGTCAGCTACCTGCACCAGGGCATTGCACAGCGTGCTTTCAAGTTGTCTTTCCGTCTGGCCGACCATATCGAGGTCAAGGCTGCCGGACTGAGCAACGGTCTGTTGAACATCGACCTGCTGCGGGTCGTGCCGGAAGAGGCGAAAGCCAAGCGCATCCAGATCAATGGTACGCAGCAACCGGCCCTGCAGCACTAAGCTCGAGCCAGCAAGACAAAACCCCGCTTCGGCGGGGTTTTGTATTTTTTTGGGTTGATACCTTGAGATGAATGCCGACCTCGTGGCGAGCGGGCTTTTCGGGTCGCCACATAAGCTCATTCCATACCACACAGCCTCATTTCCTCCCGTGCAAGGAGGTTCACTCCAGGAGCTGCTTGAACTCTTCCAGCGGCAGTGGCCGACTGTGCAGGTAGCCCTGGTACAGATGGCACCCCAGCCCTTCGAGAAACATCAACTGTTCCGGCAACTCCACCCCCTCGGCAATCACCATCAACCCCAGGCTGCGAGCCATGGCGACGATCGCGCGGATGATTTCCGCATCGTTGGGATCATGGGTGGCGTCACGGACAAACGACTGGTCGATTTTCAGCGCGTCCACCGGCAGGCGCTTGAGATAGGTCAGCGATGAATAGCCGGTACCGAAGTCGTCCATGGCAAAGCTCACGCCCAGTTTGTTCAGGCGCCGCATCTTGTTGATGGTGTCCTCCATGTTCTGGATCACGATGCCTTCGGTGATTTCCAGCTTGAGCATCGAGGACGGCACATTGTGCAGCAGCAGGGTGCGCTCGACCCGCTCGACAAAGTCGGCCTGACGGAACTGCCGTGGGCTGATATTCACGCACAGGTTGAAAGAGTGGGCGATCAGCCCCTGGCGCAGCAGCAGGCCGAATGCCTCGCAGGCATGGTCGAGAATCCAGGTGCCGACTTCCAGGATCAGTCCGCTGTCTTCCAGGACCTTGATGAATTCATTGGGTGATTGCGCGCCGAGTTCCGGATGATGCCAGCGTACCAGGGCTTCTGCGCCGACGATGCGATTGTCACGGGCATCCACCTGGGGTTGGAAGTGCACGCTGAACTCGCCCCGTGACAGGGCCTGGCGCAAGTCGTTCTCCATGCGCAGGCGCTCACTGGCAGCCTTTTGCATGGTGCTGTGGAACATCTGGGTGATATTGCGCCCGGAGTCCTTGGCCCGGTACAACGCGATATCCGCGCGCTTGAGCAGGTCGGCGGGGGTGCTGCCATGGTCCGGTATCAGGGCTACGCCGATGCTCGGTGTCACTTGCAGGCGTTGACCGTCGAGGAACATCGGTTCGGCCAGCAGTTCGCGAATGGTGTCCGACAGGTCATGGACCTTTTGTGCGACCTCGTGGCGCGAGCCTTCAAGGTCGCTGAGCAGTACCACGAACTCGTCGCCACCGAGCCGTGCCACGGTGTCTTCGACGCGTACGCTGGCTTCCAGGCGGGCGGTGATGACCTTGAGCACGCTATCGCCCACCGGGTGGCCGAGCGAGTCATTGATGTGCTTGAAGTGGTCCAGGTCGAGAAACAGCAGGGCGCCGCGCAGGTTATCGCGCTTGAGCAGGGCGATCTGCTGGCTCAGGCGATCCATCAGCATGGCCCGGTTGGGCAGGTTGGTCAGCGGGTCGTGGTAGGCCAGGTGACGGATCTGGGCCTGGGCGTTCTTCAGCAAACTGATGTCGCGGGCGGTCATCAGCAGGCAGGCGGTCTCGTTGAGGGTGATCGGCTCGACGGCCACCTCCACCGTCAGTACATCGCCGCGCTTGTTGCGTCCGAGCATGTCGCGATGGGGGACATGTCCGCGCTCCTTGAGTTCTTCAAGGAGTGAGGTGCGCTCCTTGTGGTCGGCCCAGATACCCAGTTCATACAGGGTGCGGCCAATGACTTCGCTGCTGGAATAGCCGGTCAGCCGGCAAAATCCATCGTTGACCTCCAGATAGCGCCCGCTCTGGCGCTCGATGATGGTGATGGCGTCGGGGCTGGAATGGAAGGCCTTGGCGAATTTCTCCTCGCTGGCCTTGAGCGCGGCCTCGGCGCGCTGCTGTTGGGTGATGTCACGCAGGGTGGTGACGATGCAGGGCTGCTGCTCGACCTCGATCTGCCGGCTGTTGATCACGCAGGTCAGGGGCTGGCCGCTCTTGTGGTGCACGATGACCGCAACGTTGTTCAGCGCCTGGTCGCGGATGACCTGCTGGATGCGTTGCAGGCGCTTGGTCGAGTCCTCCCAGAGGCCGATCTGTTCGGCACTGCGGTGGCGGATCTCGTCAATGTTCCAGCCGAAGGTCTGGGTAAAGGCCGGATTGATCTCGATGAACTGACCGCTGTTCAGCAGGGTCACGCAGATCGGGTCAGGGCTGGCCTGGAACAGGCTGGCGAACTTCTCTTCCGAGGCTTGCAGGCGCTGTTCGCGTTCCACTTGTTCGGTGATGTCGAGCAGGGTGCCGGCCATGCGCAACGGATTGCCCTTGCTGTCGCGGTGGAGCCGGGCGCGGCTTTCCAGGTAGCGTGAGCTGCCGTTGTTCATTTCGATCCGGTAGGTGATCTGATAGTTGCCCGCCGGACCTTCGCGCAGACTGCGATAGGCATTGCGCATGTTTTCGCGCTCTTTGGCGGGCACGCCGTCGAAGAACGCCTCGAAGGACTCATGAAAGGGCTGGGCTTCCAGGCCATGCAACTGGGCCGAGCGTGCGGAGCCGTAGAGCATGCCGCTGGGAATATGCCAGTCCCAGGTGCCCAACTGCGCCGAGTCCAGCGCCAGATCAAGGCGTTCCTGGCTGTCCTTGAGTGCCTGCTCGGCGTTTTTGCGTTCGGTGGTGTCGAGAAAGGTACTGAGCAGATAGGCCTGGCCTTCCAGTTCGACCCGTTGGGCACTGAGGATGCCGTCGTGGATCTGGCCGTTGCTGGCCCGGAACTGGACCTCCTGGCTGACCGGTTCGCCGCGCGTGCGCAGGGCCTTGACCAGCCGTTCGCGTTCCTGCGGGTCGACCCACAGGCCCAGTTCCACGGTGGTCATGCCGATCACCTGGAGCGCCGGCCAGCCGAACAGGCTTTCGAAATACTGGTTGGCCTCGCTGATCAGGCCGTCTTCCTCGCGGGTCAGCAGCACCATGTTGGGGCTCAGGTGAAAGAGGGTGGCGAAGCGTTTCTCCGAACTGCTCAGGGCCTGTTCGCGCTGGCGTTGCTGGGTCACTTCGCGGATCACGCCGATCATCCGTGGCTTGCCGTCCTTGTCCGGCAGCAGGCTGCCATTGATTTCCAGCCAGTGCAGGCTACCGTCCGGCCAGCGGATACGGTGGTGCATGGCCCGTTCCACGGGCTCGCCGGCCAGCACCGCGTGAAAGGCGCGCAGCGTGCGGGCGCGGTCTTCCTCGGGTAGCAGGTCCAGGTAGTCGATGTCGTTGGGCAGCGGTTGATGCGGATCGAAACCGAACAGTGCCTGGGTTCCACGAGACCAGCTGACCTGGCCGTTCTCGATATTCCAGGACCAGGCACCCAGACGGGCGCCATTGAGGGCGGCCAGCAACTGTGGGGCGCTTTCCCAGCTCTTTTCCGACTCGTGAGGGTCAAGGGCATAAATGCGCGGCAAGGGCGGAATACGGCTAGCGTTCTTGGGCATCAACAGCAGTCCTTGGGTGAAAGGCACGTTATTGCTGCAAGACGCCAGGGCTGAGACAGAAACGGCTTATGCCATGGAGGTCGGCAAATCCGCCTGCGCATCCAATAAAGTCATAAAGGCCCGTGCGGCATTCGACAGCGTCCGTTCGGTATGCAAGATATAGCCTAGCTGGCGACTGAGCTGTATGCCCGGCAAAGGGATGGCCGCCACCTGCTCGTCGAGCATGGTGCGTGGCAGCACGCTCCAGGCCAGGCCGATGGAAACCATCATCTTGATGGTTTCCAGATAGTTGGTGCTCATGGCTATATTCGGCGTCAGGCCCTGGGCCTCAAACAGACGGTGAACGATGTGGTGGGTGAAGGTGTTGCCACCGGGGAATACCGCCGGTCGGTGGGCGATGTCCCGCAGGCTGACGTGGGCGTTGCTGGTCAGTGGATGTTCGGGCGCAACGACGAAATCCAGCGGGTCATCCCAGACCGGTACGGCACGGACCAGGTGATGCGGTTCCGGCGCCAGGGTGATGACTGCCAGTTCCGCTCGTCCGTGGAGAATTTCCTCGTAGGCGACTTCCGAGTCGAGAAACTGGATATCCAATGCCACCTTTGGGTACTGCCGGGTGTAGGCCCGCAGCAGTGGGGGCAGACGGTGCAGGCCGATATGATGGCTTGTTGCCAGAGTCAGGCGGCCGCTGACCTCGCCGGTGAGGTTGGTCAGCGCCCGGCGGGTGTCATCGAGCACGTTGAGAATCTGGTAGGCCCGGGGCAGCAGGGCGCGGCCGGCTTCGGTCAGGCTGACCTCGCGACCCAGCCGATCGAACAGGCGGACGTTGAGTTGCTGCTCCAATCCGGCGATCCGTTTGCTGATGGCTGGCTGGGTGAGGTGCAGGCGTTCGCCGGCGCCGGAGAAGCTGCCGATTTCGGCGATGGCGATAAAAGCGTTGAGGTTGGCCAGGTCCATGATCGGTATTCCAGATGGCTATCCAAAGCATAAAAATTATGAATTTGAGTTATTCACTCTAACCTCATAGCATCGACCTCACAAGCCAAAGGGTTATTGAGAACACTCATCAATAAACCCGGGGCATAGAAACAAGCTGATGAGGAAACGTCCGATGGCCGGCAAAACGCTTTACGACAAACTTTGGGAATCCCATGAAGTGAAACGGCGCGATGATGGGTCGTCGCTGATCTATATCGACCGTCACATCATTCACGAAGTGACCTCGCCGCAAGCGTTCGAAGGCCTCAAGCTGGCCGGGCGCAAGCCTTGGCGTATCGACTCGATCGTCGCCACGCCCGACCACAACGTGCCGACCACCCCCGAGCGCAAGGGCGGCATCGCGGCGATTGCCGATGAGGTCTCGCGGATTCAGGTGCAGACCCTCGACGACTACTGCGATGAGTTTGGCATCACCGAATTCAAGATGAACGACGTGCGCCAGGGCATCGTCCACGTGATCGGCCCGGAGCAGGGCGCGACCTTGCCGGGCATGACCGTGGTCTGCGGTGACTCCCATACTTCGACCCATGGTGCCTTCGGCGCCCTGGCCCACGGTATCGGCACCTCCGAGGTCGAGCACGTGTTTGCCACCCAGTGTCTGGTGGCCAAGAAAATGAAGAACATGCTGGTTCGTGTCGAAGGGCAATTGCCGGTCGGCGTGACCGCCAAGGACATCGTCCTCGCGGTGATCGGCCGGATCGGCACCGCCGGTGGTAACGGCCATGCGATCGAGTTCGCCGGCAGCGCGATTCGCGACCTGTCCATCGAAGGCCGCATGACCATCTGCAACATGTCCATCGAAGCCGGTGCCCGTGTTGGGCTGGTGGCGGCCGACGAAAAGACCGTCGCCTACGTCAAGGATCGCCCATTCGCCCCGAAAGGCGCGGAGTGGGATTTGGCTGTCGAGGCCTGGAAAGACCTGGTGTCCGATGCCGATGCGGTGTTCGACACCGTGGTCGAACTCGATGCTGCCCAGATCAAGCCCCAGGTCAGCTGGGGCACCTCGCCGGAGATGGTGCTCGCTGTCGACCAGAACGTACCGGACCCGGCGCGCGAGCCTGATCTGGTCAAGCGTGGTTCCATCGAGCGCGCGCTCAAGTACATGGGGCTGACCGCCAACCAGGCGATCACCGACATCCAGCTGGACCGGGTGTTCATCGGCTCTTGCACCAACTCGCGGATCGAAGACCTCCGTGCTGCCGCAGAGGTCGCCAAGGGTCGCAAGGTTGCGTCGACTATCAAGCAGGCGCTGGTGGTGCCGGGCTCGGGCCTGGTCAAGGCTCAGGCCGAAGCGGAAGGCCTGGACAAGATTTTCCTCGAAGCCGGTTTCGAGTGGCGTGAACCCGGCTGCTCGATGTGCCTGGCAATGAACCCGGATCGCCTGGAAAGCGGCGAACATTGCGCCTCGACCTCCAACCGCAACTTCGAAGGGCGTCAGGGGGCCGGTGGACGTACCCACCTGGTCAGCCCGGCCATGGCCGCAGCGGCTGCCATCAACGGCCGTTTCATCGACGTTCGCGAATTGATCTGAGGAAAAACCATGAAAGCCTTTACCCAGCACACCGGTCTCGTCGCGCCATTGGATCGTGCCAACGTCGATACCGATCAGATCATTCCCAAGCAGTTTCTCAAGTCGATCAAACGTACCGGCTTCGGTCCGAACCTGTTCGACGAGTGGCGTTATCTGGATGTGGGTTACGCCTATCAGGACAACTCCAAGCGTCCGTTGAACAAGGATTTCGTGCTCAATGCCGAGCGCTACCAGGGGGCCAGCGTGCTGCTGGCGCGGGAAAACTTCGGTTGTGGTTCCAGCCGCGAGCACGCGCCTTGGGCCCTTGAAGAGTATGGTTTTCGCAGCATCATCGCGCCGAGCTATGCCGATATCTTCTTCAACAACAGCTTCAAGAACGGTCTGTTGCCGATCATTCTCAGTGCCGACGAAGTCGATGAGCTGTTCCAGCAGGTCGAGGCCACCCCGGGTTATCAACTGACCGTCGATCTTGCGGCCCAGACCGTGACCCGTCCCGATGGCAAGGTCTATCACTTTGAGCTCGACGCGTTCCGCAAGCACTGCCTGCTCAACGGCCTCGATGACATCGGCCTGACCCTGCAGGACGGTGAGGCGATCGCGGCGTTCGAGGCCAAGCATCGTGCCAGCCAGCCTTGGCTGTTTCGCGACGTCTGATCTGATGTAGGCAGGGGGCGTTCGCGGCGGTTCGGCGCCCCGAAAAGCCCTGCTCCTACAGGTTGGAGGCGTACGCAAGATGGGTGTACGACACAGAACTTTAGGAGCAGGGCTTGCCCGCGAATAGGCCCTCAACCCCCAGCAAAGCCCTGGCAACACGACAGAAGGACTACCCCATGACCAGCAATGCCCATAGCCAAGTGGTACAAAAGCAGTTCGGCGAACAGGCCTCTGCCTACCTGAGCAGCGCCGTGCACGCCCAGGGTGCCGAGTTCGCGCTGCTCCAGGCGGCACTGGCCGGGCACGCCGACGCCCGAGTGCTGGACCTGGGCTGCGGGGCGGGGCATGTGAGCTTTCACGTCGCGCCGCTGGTTGCCAAGGTGGCAGCCTATGACCTCTCGCAGCAGATGCTCGACGTGGTCGGCGTCGCCGCCCGCGAGCGCGGTCTGGACAATATCGTCACGGTGTGTGGTGCGGCCGAGAGCCTGCCGTTCGCCGATGGTGAGTTCGATTTCGTCTTCAGCCGCTATTCGGCGCATCACTGGAGCGATCTCGGTCTGGCTCTGCGGGAAGTTCGGCGGGTGTTGAAGCCAGGTGGCGTGGCGGCGTTTATCGACGTAATGTCGCCGGGCAGTCCGTTGTTCGACACCTACCTGCAGACCGTCGAGGTGCTGCGCGACACCAGCCACGTGCGCGATTACTCGGCTGCTGAATGGTCGCGTCAGGTCAGTGAAGCGGGCCTGCACGTGCGCAGCATCAGCCGCCAACGCTTGCGTCTGGAGTACAGCTCCTGGGTCGAGCGCATGCGTACGCCGGCGCCGTTGCGGGTGGCGATTCGCGACCTGCAGCAGGCGATGGGCAGCGAAGTGCGGGAATATTTTGAGATTGAGGCCGATGGTTCGTTTAGTACCGATGTACTGGTGCTGTGGGCCGAACGATAGACTTTTTCCAGGTTGCCCGGTACCCCGGGCGCACCGACAGATGACATGAGGAAAGCATGAGCAAGCAGATTCTGATTCTTCCAGGCGACGGTATTGGTCCGGAAATCATGGCCGAAGCGGTCAAGGTGCTGGAACTGGCCAACGAGAAATACAGCCTGGGCTTCGAGCTGAGCCACGACGTGATCGGCGGCGCAGCCATCGACAAGCACGGCGTGCCTCTGGCCGACGAGACCCTGGAGCGTGCCCGAGCCGCCGATGCGGTGTTGTTGGGTGCAGTCGGTGGGCCGAAGTGGGACAAGATCGAGCGTGACATTCGTCCGGAGCGCGGCCTGCTGAAAATTCGTGCGCAACTGGGCCTGTTCGGCAACCTGCGTCCGGCGATCCTTTATCCGCAACTGGCCGATGCCTCGAGCCTCAAGCCTGAAATCGTTTCGGGCCTGGATATCCTGATCGTTCGCGAACTGACCGGCGGCATCTACTTTGGTGCGCCGCGCGGTACCCGCGAACTGGAGAATGGCGAGCGCCAGTCCTACGACACCCTGCCGTACAGCGAAAGCGAAATCCGCCGTATCGCCCGTGTCGGCTTCGACATGGCCCGCGTGCGTGGCAAGAAGCTCTGCTCGGTGGACAAGGCCAACGTCCTGGCGTCCAGCCAGTTGTGGCGTGAAGTGGTGGAGCAGGTTGCCCTGGATTACCCGGACGTCGAACTCAGCCACATGTATGTCGACAACGCCGCCATGCAACTGGTACGCGCGCCCAAACAATTCGATGTTATTGTCACGGACAACATGTTCGGCGACATCCTTTCCGATGAAGCCTCGATGCTCACCGGTTCCATTGGCATGCTGCCCTCGGCGTCCCTCGATGCCAACAACAAGGGCATGTACGAGCCTTGCCATGGATCTGCTCCGGACATCGCCGGGCAGGGTATCGCGAACCCGCTGGCGACCATCCTGTCGGTGTCGATGATGCTGCGCTACAGCTTCAACCTGCACGATGCGGCAGCAGCCATCGAGCAGGCGGTGAGCCTGGTGCTCGATCGTGGCTTGCGCACCGGCGACATCTGGTCGCAGGGCTGCACCAAGGTTGGAACGCAGGAAATGGGTGACGCAGTAGCCGAGGCGCTGCGTAATCTGTAATCTCTCGGGCCCACCGCCTCTTTCATCCCCGGAAGCGGTGACCCACTTTTGTAATAAGGTGTAGTTGCGATGAAACGTGTAGGTCTGATCGGTTGGCGCGGTATGGTCGGTTCCGTGCTCATGCAGCGGATGCTGGAAGAGCGGGACTTCGATCTTATTGAGCCGGTGTTCTTCACCACCTCCAATGTCGGTGGCCAAGGTCCGTCCGTGGGCAAGGATATTGCTCCGCTGAAGGATGCCTACAGCATTGAAGAGCTGAAGACCCTCGACGTGATTCTGACCTGCCAGGGCGGCGACTACACCAGCGAGGTTTTCCCCAAGCTGCGCGAAGCCGGCTGGCAGGGTTACTGGATCGACGCCGCTTCCAGCCTGCGTATGCAGGATGACGCGGTGATCGTGCTCGACCCGGTGAACCGCAAGGTCATCGACCAGCAGCTGGATTCCGGTACGCGCAACTTCATCGGCGGCAACTGCACCGTCAGCCTGATGCTGATGGGCCTGGGCGGGCTGTTCGAGGCCGGCCTGGTGGAGTGGATGAGCGCCATGACCTATCAGGCCGCTTCCGGTGCGGGCGCGCAGAACATGCGTGAACTGATCCGGCAGATGGGTGCGACCCATGCCGCAGTCGCCGATGACCTGGCCAATCCGGCCAGCGCCATTCTCGACATCGACCGCAAGGTGGCCGAAACCATGCGCAGCGAAGGCTATCCAACCGAGAACTTCGGCGTGCCGCTGGCTGGCAGCCTGATTCCGTGGATCGACAAGGAACTGCCGAACGGCCAGAGCCGCGAAGAGTGGAAGGCCCAGGCCGAGACCAACAAGATCCTCGGTCGTTTCAAGAGCCCGATCCCGGTGGATGGTATCTGCGTGCGCATCGGCGCCATGCGTTGCCACAGCCAGGCGCTGACCATCAAGCTGAACAAGGATGTGCCGATGGCCGACATCGAAGGCCTGATCAGTCAGCACAACCCATGGGTCAAGCTGGTGCCGAACCAGCGTGAAATCAGCATGCAGGAACTGAGTCCGACCAAGGTCACCGGTACTCTGAACATTCCTGTGGGACGTCTGCGCAAGCTGAACATGGGCTCGCAGTTCCTCGGCGCGTTCACTGTCGGCGACCAACTGCTGTGGGGCGCTGCCGAGCCGCTGCGGCGCATGCTGCGGATCCTGCTGGAGCGTTGATTCGCTGAAGGCTTGAATGAAGCCCGCGCCTCGCAAGAGACGCGGGCTTTTTGTTTCCTGTGGTGCGATCCCTGCTCCTACAGGGGCAAGGTGACCGACTTGTGGCCGTACCGAGAAATTGCCTGGCCGCCCGGTCACGGGTAAAGTGCCGCTCCCGCCGTTTTGCCTGAGGAGAATCCCATGAGTCAGCCCCTTGATATTGCCGTGATCGGTGCCACTGGCACGGTCGGTGAAACCCTGGTGCAGATCCTCGAAGAGCGGGACTTCCCGGTGGCCAACCTGCACCTGTTGGCCAGCAGCGAGTCGGCGGGGCACTCGGTACCCTTTCGGGGCAAGAACGTCCGTGTCCGTGAAGTCGACGAATTCGACTTTGCCAAGGCCCGTTTGGTGTTTTTTGCCGCTGGCCCGGCGGTCACCCTCAGTTTCGCTGCGCGGGCAACCGCTGCCGGCTGTGCGGTGATCGATCTGTCGGGGGCGTTGCCGGTCCCTCAGGTGGTGCCGGAAGCCAATGCCGCAGTCCTGTCGAGTCTGGGCAAGCCCGTGCAGGTCGGCAGCCCCAGCGCTTCGGCCACCGCACTGGCAGTGGTTTTGGCACCGCTCAAGGGTTTGCTGGATATCCGCCAGGTGAGCCTGACGTCCTGCCTGGCGATGTCCAGCCAGGGGCGCGAGGCGGTCACTGAACTGGCGCGGCAAACCGCCGAGTTGCTGAATATGCGTCCGCTGGAACCGCGCTTCTTCGACCGTCAGGTCGCCTTCAACCTGCTGCCCCTGGTCGGTAAACCGGACGCCGAGGGGCATGTTGCCCTGGAAAAACGCCTGGTTAACGAGTTGCGTGAACTGCTGGAAGCACCTTTACTAAAAATTTCAGTCACTTGCGTTCAAGCCCCGGTGTTTTTTGGCGATAGCTATAGTGTGTCGTTGCAGGCCGCCGCCGATATTGATCTGCAAGCGGTGAACAAGGCGCTTGAAGCCGCCGAGGGTATCGAGTGGGTCGACGGCGACGATTATCCGACTGCGGTCGGTGATGCAGTGGGCCAGGATGTGGTTTATGTCGGACGGGTTCGTCACGGTGTGGACGATCCGTCGCAGCTCAATCTGTGGCTGACCACCGATAATGTTCGCAAGGGCGCCGCGCTAAACGCCGTACAACTGGCTGAGCTGTTGATAAAAGACCCGCTGTAAAAGATACTTGGCGACAATTTGCAGAATGATTCTGGCCTGGCGCTATGCTCAGACTGGTTGCTGAAGGTGAGCTGCCCCTTGGGCACTTGCAGGGGACATCGGCAACGACACGGTGATGCGGTTGCCTCCACGGGGCTGCGCACCCTGCCGCAAGGCAGCTACACCACCTTCTCGCTGGCCGAGGAATGCACAAACAAAGGAAGAGGCTGATGGTTCAAGTTCGCAAACTGGTGTTAGCAATAGCGGCCGCTTCGGCGCTGTCTTCCGGTATGGCGCATGCGCTTGGGCTGGGGGAGATGACCCTCAAGTCGACTCTGAACCAGCCGCTGCTGGTGGAAATCGAATTGCAGGATGTCGGTGGCCTCAGCGCTTCCGATATCGTTCCCAGCCTGGCATCTCCTCAGGCGTTCAGCGACGCAGGCGTCAGTCGCCAGGACTTCCTCAACGACCTGACCTTCACGCCGGTGATCAATCCCAGCGGGCGCAGCGTGGTTCGAGTGACCTCGAGCAAGCCGCTGTCTGAAGCCTATGTGCGTTTTCTGGTCCAGGTGCAGTGGCCCCAAGGCCGACTGATGCGTGATTACAGCGTGCTGCTCGATCCGTCGAAGTACGCACCGGCCGGTGATGCCGCCAAGCCGGCCGTGACCCCGAATGCGCCGGTTACCGCGCCAACCAAGGCCCGGCAGTACACCACTGGCGCCAAGGACACCCTCTGGGAAATCGCGGCGAAAGAGCGCAATGGCGCCTCTGTGCAGCAGACCATGCTGGCGATCCAGGCGTTGAACCCTGGTGCGTTCATCGATGGCAACATCAACCGTCTCAAGACCGGCCAAGTGTTGCGTATGCCTGATAAGGTCCAGAGTACGGCTCTGGCGCAACCCAAGGCGATTGCCGAGGTCGCGGCACAGAATGCCGCCTGGCGTCATGGGCGTCGTGCAGACCATGCTGCCGGCAAGCAGCAGCTCGATGCCACTCGCCACAATGGCGGCGAGAGTGCGCCCGCCGCTGGCGAGCGCAAGGACAAGCTGAGCCTGGTATCGGCCGAGAGCGGCAAAAAAGGCAAAGGCGCGGCTGGCGATAGCAAGGCCCTGAGCAACAAGTTGGCCGTGACCCAGGAAAGCCTCGACGCGACCCGTCGCGACAATGCCGAGCTGAAAAGCCGCATGGAAGACCTGCAGAGCCAACTGGACAAACTGCAGCGTCTGATTGACCTCAAGAACGATCAACTGGCCAAGTTGCAGGCCGAAGGCGCGGCCGCTGCGGCTGCTCCGGCACCTGCTGCGACTCAGCCGGCGGTGTCCGCCGAACTGGTGGCCAAGCCTGTTTCGGTCGCCGCCACACCTACACCGGCGCCTGCCGAGGCGGTCAAGCCGATCGAGCCGGCAGTCCAGCCGACGCCGACCGAAGAGCGCAAGCTCGACGACCTGCTGTCCAGCCCTGTCATGATGGGGCTGATCGCCGGTTCCGTGGTGCTGGTGGCCTTGCTGCTCCTGTTGTTGCTGGTCCGTCGTCGAAAGGCCCAGCAGGAAGCCGAGAAGCACCAGCGCATGGCTCGGGCACTGTCTGAAGAAACCGATTTCGCCGCCGACATGGATATGCCAGAGGGGAGTTTCGAGGGCCTGGAGGTGCCTGCTCCCAATGTAAAGTTGGCGCCGGCCCCGGCGCCGGCTCCCGTCGCTGAACGTCCGACCGATGTATTGGGTCAGGCTGAGCTGCATATCGAGCGTGGTCATCTGAACCAGGCGGCCGATCTGCTGGAAGAAACGCTCAAGTTCGAACCGCAACGCAGCGATCTGCGCCTGAAACTGATGGAAGTCTATGGTCTTCAGGGCGATCGCGATGGGTTCGTTCGCCAGGAGCGGCAATTGGCTGCCAATGGCGAGAGCCAGGCCCAGGTCGAGCAACTCAAGAGCCGCTTCCCGGCCATGGTGGTCGTGGCCGCCGCGGGCCTGGGTGCGGCTGCGGTTGCCGCCGAACTGGATGAGCAGTTCGTCCAGGAGTTGCTGCAGGATGACGAGCCGGCCCCGGTCGTTGCTCCGGAGCCTGTGGTTGCCGCGCAACCGGCCCCGGTAGTGGATGATTTCGACAATGACTTCGATCTGAGTCTGGATGACCTGGAGGCGGTTTCTCCGGCAGTGCCTCCTGTTGCCGCCCCGGTTGTCGAGGACAGCCTGGATGATCTGCAGCTCGACGACGACTTGAGTTTCGAGTCGGTGCTGGCGCAGCAGACTGAAACCAAGGGCAGTCTGGACGATCTGTCCGATTTTGATCTGGACCTGGGTGGCGATGATCCGGTTGCCGCCGTCCAGGCCGACGATGACTTCCTGCTCGGGCTGGCCGATGATCCCAAGGCCCCGGAAGGTGAGGTGCCGACCCTTGATGCGTTGGATGACCTGGGCCTGCCGTCGGACTTCGATCTGTCGTTGGCCGATGATCTGGCCGCTGATGACCTGACGGCTGACGATCTATTGGTCGACGATCTGCTGGCTGACACTGGACCGAACGCCTTCACCAACGAGCTGGACGATGTCAACGCCGAGCTGGATCGTCTGTCTCAGAGCCTTGAGCAGCCGGCCCTGGAAACCTCGAGCTTCACCGAGCAGGACGCCGCGCTGGGGGATGACGAGCCGGAGTTCGATTTCCTCTCGGGAACCGACGAGGCCGCGACCAAGCTCGATCTGGCCCAGGCCTACATCGACATGGATGACAAGGATGGCGCCCGCGACATTCTGGCCGAAGTCATGAGCGAAGGCAGTGAGGCGCAAAAAAGCGAGGCCAGGGAAATGCTCCAGCGCCTGGCTTGAGTCGATCCGGTCGGAGCAAAAACAACGGCAGCCTTCGGGCTGCCGTTGTCGTTACGGGCGCGCGCCTTATAATGCACGCCTTTGCGTAAATCATCAGGCTGCAAGTTCTTGGCAAATATAGATAACCCGGCCGCCGAAATGGCGGCCGAAGGCTTTTTCCGAATCGCCCTGGGCGTGGAATACAAAGGCTCGCGCTACCGGGGCTGGCAGCGCCAGGCGTCCGGTGTGCTGTCGGTTCAGGAAACCCTGGAAGATGCCCTGTCGAAGGTGGCTGACTCGCCGGTCTCGCTGATGTGCGCAGGGCGCACTGATGCCGGGGTGCATGCGTGCGGCCAGGTGGTGCATTTCGATACCCGGGTCGAGCGCTCGATGAAGGCCTGGACCATGGGCGCCAATATCAACCTGCCCCATGACATCAGCGTCAGTTGGGCCAAGGTCATGCCGGCGCATTTCCATGCGCGCTTCAAGGCCATAGCCCGACGCTATCGCTATGTGATCTACAACGATCAGATCCGTCCGGCGCATCTCAACCAGGAAATCACCTGGAACCATCGTCCGCTGGACGAACAGCGTATGGCCGAAGCCGCGCGCTACCTGGTCGGTACCCACGACTTCAGCGCGTTCCGTGCCGGGCAGTGCCAGGCCAAGTCACCGATCAAGCAAGTACATCATCTGCGGGTGACCCGGCACGGCAAGATGATTGTCATCGATATCCGTGCTGGCGCCTTCCTGCATCACATGGTGCGCAACATCGCCGGGGTGCTGATGACCATCGGTGCCGGCGAGCGCCCGGTCGAATGGGCGCGTGAGGTGCTGGAGAGCCGCATTCGCCGCACTGGCGGGGTGACGGCCCACCCGTTCGGTCTGTATCTGGTGCAGGTGGAGTACCGCGACGAGTTCGAATTGCCCGAACGTTATATCGGGCCACACTTCCTGACCGGATTCTCGGAGCTTGCCGGCTGACGCCTGGAAAAGCATTTGCTACCATCCGGGCCTTTATACGGAAAACCTTGGGATTCTGACGATATGTCCGCCGTTCGCAGCAAAATCTGCGGGATCACCCGTATTGAAGATGCGTTGGCCGCAGTCGAAGCCGGAGCCGATGCCATCGGTTTCGTGTTCTATGCCAAGAGCCCTCGGGCGGTGACCTTCCAGCAGGCGCGGGCCATCATTGCCGCGCTGCCGCCGTTCGTGACCACTGTGGGGCTGTTCGTCAATGCCAGCCGTTGCGAGCTGGGAGAGATTCTCGATGCCGTGCCGCTGGACCTGCTGCAGTTCCATGGCGATGAAACCAGCGCGCAGTGCGAGGGTTTTCACCGTCCGTACATCAAGGCGTTGCGGGTCAAGGCCGGTGATGACATTGCTGCGGCCTGCCGGGCTTATCCCGGTGCCAGCGGGATTCTGCTCGACACCTATGTCGAAGGCGTGCCGGGCGGAACCGGCGAGGCATTCGACTGGTCTCTGGTGCCGCAAGGCTTGAGCAAGCCGATTATCCTGGCCGGCGGCCTGACTGCGGACAACGTGGCGCAGGCCATTGCCCAGGTCAGGCCGTATGCGGTGGATACCAGCGGCGGGGTCGAGCAGAGCAAGGGCATCAAGGACCCCGCAAAGATCAAGGCGTTCATCCAGGCGGTACGCGCCAGTTGATCGCCGATGTGACGGGCGGCAATCTGCCGCCGTCCATGCTTACCGCCACAGAAAACAGGCGGGCCCGGTTGTTCGACGGGCCGAAAACGAATTGGAGAAAGAAAGCATGAGCAACTGGTTAGTAGACAAACTGATCCCTTCGATCATGCGTTCCGAGGTGAAGAAGAGCTCGGTGCCTGAAGGTCTGTGGCACAAGTGCCCGTCGTGCGATGCGGTGCTCTATCGTCCGGAGTTGGAAAAGACCCTCGACGTCTGCCCCAAGTGCAATCACCACATGCGCATTGGCGCTCGCGCCCGCATCGATATCTTCCTCGACGCCGACGGCCGCGCTGAGCTGGGCACTGACCTGGAACCGGTCGATCGCCTGAAATTTCGCGATGGCAAGAAGTACAAGGACCGCCTGAGCGCAGCGCAGAAGCAGACGGGCGAGAAAGACGCGCTGATCTCGATGAGCGGTACGCTGCTGGGCATGCCCATCGTGGTGTCGGCGTTCGAGTTCTCGTTCATGGGGGGCTCCATGGGGGCCATCGTTGGCGAGCGTTTCGTGCGTGCCGCCAACTACGCCCTGGAAAAGCGCTGCCCGATGGTCTGCTTCTCGGCTTCCGGCGGTGCGCGGATGCAGGAAGCGCTGATCTCGCTGATGCAGATGGCCAAGACCTCCGCCGTGCTGGCACGCCTGCGCGAAGAGGGCCTGCCGTTCATTTCCGTATTGACCGACCCGGTTTACGGTGGTGTTTCCGCCAGTCTGGCGATGCTCGGCGACGTGATCGTCGGCGAACCCAAGGCGCTGATCGGCTTCGCCGGTCCGCGGGTGATCGAGCAGACCGTGCGCGAGAAACTGCCAGAAGGCTTCCAGCGCAGTGAGTTCCTGCTGGAACACGGTGCCATCGACATGATCATCCCGCGCCAGGAACTGCGTCCGCGCCTGGGTAGCCTGCTGGCCCAGATGATGGGGCTGCCGACGCCTGTGTACGTGGCGGCACCTGTCGAACCTGTCGTCGTTCCTCCGGCACCGGCCAACGTATGACCGAGCGTACCCTGGGCGATTGGCTCGCCTACCTGGAGCAACTGCATCCATCGGCCATCGATATGGGGCTGGAGCGTTCGCGAGAGGTAGCGCACCGTATGGGGCTGGGCAAGCCGGCGCCTCGGGTAGTGACCGTGACCGGTACCAACGGCAAGGGCTCGACCTGTGCCTTCGTCGCCTCGTTGCTGATGGCGCAAGGCCTCAAGGTCGGCGTCTACAGCTCGCCCCACCTGCTGCGCTACAACGAGCGCGTGCAGATCAATGGCGTCGAGGCGAGCGATGCCCAACTGTGCGAGGCCTTCGCTGCGCTTGAGGCGGGGCGGGGCGACACCACCCTGACCTATTTCGAGATGGGCACTCTGGCTGCACTCTGGCTGTTCGAGCGTGAACAGCTCGACGCCGTGGTGCTTGAGGTGGGTCTTGGCGGGCGTCTGGATACGGTCAATGTGGTGGACGCCGACTTTGCGCTGGTGACCAGCATCGGCGTCGACCATGTCGAGTACCTGGGCGATACCCGCGAGTCCGTGGCTTATGAGAAGGCGGGCATCTTCCGTTCCGGGCGCCCGGCGTTGTGTGGCGATCTGAGTCCACCCCAGCCGCTGCTGGACAAGGCGCATGAGCTGAACAGCCCGTTGTTCCTGCGCGGTCGTGATTTTGACCTGGCGACCACGGACCGGTATTGGCAGTGGCGCGGTCTGGACAGCAAGGGGCAGCCGCTCGAACTGCAGGATCTGCCGTTTTTGGACCTGCCCATGGAGAATGCCGCCCTGGCGCTCCAGGCCTACGCGCTGATGGAACTGCCCTGGCAGCCTGAACGCATCGCCGCGGCCCTGCAAGCCACGCGAATTGTCGGTCGGCTGGACCGGCGGACGGTCAATTGGCAGGGGCGGGCGGTCAGGTTGATGCTGGATGTCGGGCATAATCCCCACGCTGCCGAGTACCTGGCCCAGCGTCTGGCGCGTCAGCCCCTGGTCGGGCGGCGTCTGGCGGTGTTCGGCCTGCTCTCGGACAAGGATCTTGACGGCGTGCTCTCGCAACTGGATGCTCAGGTGCAGCAGTGGGCCGTGACGCCGTTACAATCGCCACGCAGTCGCCCGGCTGGCGAGTTGCAGGCTGCCTTGCAGGCTCGTGGTGCGTCGGTGACGGCGTACGAAAGTGTTGCGGCGGCTTTGGAAGGGCAGTGCGCCCAGGCCTCGGTCGATGATGAGATCCTCTTGTTCGGATCGTTCTTTTGCGTAGCCGAGGCGCTGGAATGGCTGGCTCGGCGCGCCACGGAGGAAGCTGCACATGGCATTGCTGGATAGAACGTACAAGCAGCGGATGGTTGGCGCGCTGGTATTGGTGGCGCTGGCAGTGATCTTTCTACCGATGCTGTTTTCCCGTCAGGACGAGCAGCGCCAGGTGCGGGTCGATCCGCCGGCGGCACCGCAAGCCCCGGTCATGCCTCAGGTACACGTCGAGCCGGTAGCTGTGCCTGAACCGCAAAGCCTGCCTGAGGATTCATTGCCACCCGAGGACGAGGAGGTGGTCGCTGCTCCGACAGCACCTGCGGCCAAACCGGCGACTGCAACGCCGGTCGCTCCAGCCGTTGCGGCGGCAAAACCGGCGGCAACCAAGCCGGCCGTTCCGGCAGCTGCTGCTGCCGCCAAGCCCGCTGCTGCGCCTGCGCAGACGCCAGCCCAGGTCGTTGCCCAGCCTGTGGCGAAGCTCGATACCACGCAAAATCGTGTCGATCCCAACGGCCTGCCCATCAGCTGGTCGGTGCAGTTGGCCAGTCTGTCGAGCCGCGAAGGCGCCGAGAGCCTGCAGAAGAACTTGCGTAGCCAGGGTTACAACGCCTATATCCGTTCCGCCGATGGCAAGAACCGGGTATTTGTCGGTCCCCTGATCGAGCGTGCGGAGGCTGATCGCCTGCGTGACCTGCTCGGTCGTCAGCAAAATCTGAAAGGTTTTGTCGTTCGTTTCCAGCCCGAGCGCGGTTAAGCGCCGGGTTGTACGAAATCCACCGAACAAGCGCCTTACCAGCGAGGCGACGCTCTGCTAAAATGCGCCGCCTCAAACGTTCGTAGGCTGCACTGTGCCATTTACCTGGGTTGACTGGGCGATTATCGCGGTAATCGCTGTTTCTGCTTTGATCAGCTTGAGTCGCGGCTTCGTCAAGGAAGCCTTGTCCCTGCTCACCTGGATCATTGCTGGCGTGGTCGCCTGGATGTTTGGTGGCTCGTTGTCCGTGTACCTCACCGACTATATCCAGACACCTTCGGCTCGCGTGATCGCGGGCTGTGCAATCATGTTCGTCGCGACCCTGCTGGTCGGCGCCATGATCAATTATCTCATCGGCGAGTTGATTCGCGTCACCGGTCTGTCCGGGACCGATCGATTTCTCGGCATGGCCTTCGGCGCCGCGCGTGGCGCGCTGCTGGTGGTCGTCGCGGTCGGGCTGCTCAGCCTCGGGCCGGTGCAGCAGGATCCGTGGTGGCAGGAGTCCCGGCTCGTGCCACAATTTCTAATGGTTGCAGATTGGTCAAAGAACCTCATATTGGGGTGGAGCAGTCAGTGGCTGGCCAGCGGAATCAGCGTACCCGCTGACCTTCCGTTCAAGGAGCATCTCTTGCCGGGCAAACCCGCCCAGTAAGCGTTGTTCAGTTCAGTTTCATTAAGTAGGGGTTGCGTCGCATGTGTGGCATCGTCGGTATCGTCGGTAAGTCGAACGTCAATCAGGCGCTGTATGACGCGCTAACCGTGCTCCAGCACCGCGGCCAGGACGCTGCCGGTATCGTGACCAGCCATGATGGCCGGTTATTCCTGCGCAAGGACAACGGGCTGGTCCGTGACGTCTTCCAGCAGCGTCATATGCAGCGCCTGGTGGGTCACATGGGTATTGGCCATGTGCGCTACCCGACTGCCGGCAGCTCGACGTCGGCTGAAGCCCAGCCGTTCTACGTCAACTCGCCGTACGGCATCACCCTGGCGCACAACGGTAACCTGACCAACGTCGAACAGTTGGCCAAGGAGATCTACGAGTCCGATCTGCGTCACGTCAACACCAGTTCCGACTCTGAAGTGCTGCTCAACGTGTTCGCCCACGAGTTGGCCCAGCGCGGCAAGCTGCAGCCGACCGAGGAAGACGTGTTCGCGGCGGTAACCGACGTGCATAACCGCTGCGTCGGCGGTTACGCTGTCGTGGCGATGGTCACCGGCTACGGTATCGTCGGCTTCCGCGATCCCCATGGTATTCGTCCGATCGTGTTCGGCCAGCGTCACACCGACGAAGGCGTCGAGTACATGATCGCTTCCGAAAGCGTTTCCCTGGACGTGCTCGGTTTCACCCTGATCCGCGACCTGGCACCGGGCGAAGCGGTCTACATCACCGAAGACGGCAAGCTGCACACCCGTCAGTGTGCGACCAATCCGAGCCTGACCCCGTGCATCTTCGAACACGTGTACCTGGCGCGTCCGGACTCCATCATCGATGGTGTGTCGGTGTACAAGGCGCGTCTGCGCATGGGTGAAAAGCTGGCGGATAAAATCCTGCGCGAGCGTCCTGACCATGGCATCGACGTGGTCATCCCGATTCCGGACACCAGCCGTACTGCGGCGTTGGAACTGGCCAACCACCTGGGCGTGAAGTTCCGCGAAGGTTTCGTGAAGAACCGCTACATCGGCCGGACCTTCATCATGCCGGGTCAGGCGGCGCGCAAGAAATCCGTGCGGCAGAAACTCAATGCCATCGAACTGGAGTTCCGTGGCAAGAACGTGATGCTGGTGGATGACTCCATCGTGCGCGGCACCACCTGCAAGCAGATCATCCAGATGGCCCGCGAAGCTGGCGCGAAGAACGTCTACTTCTGCTCGGCGGCGCCGGCCGTGCGTTACCCGAACGTCTACGGCATCGACATGCCGAGTGCCCACGAACTGATTGCCCACAACCGTACCACCCAGGACGTTGCCGACCTCATCGGTGCCGACTGGCTGGTCTATCAGGACCTGCCGGACCTGATCGAGGCCGTGGGCGGTGGCAAGATCAAGATCGAGCAGTTCGACTGTGCGGTATTCGACGGCAAGTACGTTACCGGCGATATCGACGAGCACTACCTGAACCGGATCGAGCAGGCGCGCAACGACGCGTCCAAGGCCAAGACCCAGGCGGTCAGTGCGATCATCGATCTGTACAACAACTGAGTAGAATCCGGCCCTGAGGGGCCGGTTTTGTATCTTCCAAAGATTGAGCAAGGAGTGGCAGCATGAGTCAGGAATGGGATGCCGGTCGGCTGGACAGCGATCTCGACGGCGTAGCCTTCGACACCCTGGCCGTTCGTGCCGGTCAACACCGTACTCCGGAAGGCGAGCACAGCGATCCGTTGTTCTTCACTTCCAGCTATGTTTTCCGTACTGCCGCCGATGCGGCCGCGCGCTTTGCCGGCGAGGTGCCGGGTAACGTCTATTCGCGCTACACCAACCCGACCGTGCGTTCGTTCGAAGAGCGCATTGCCGCCCTGGAAGGCGCCGAGCAGGCCGTGGCTACTTCGACCGGCATGTCGGCGATCATGGCCGTGGTCATGAGCCTGTGCAGCGCCGGCGACCATGTGCTGGTGTCGCGCAGCGTGTTCGGTTCCACCATCAGCCTGTTCGAGAAGTACTTCAAGCGCTTTGGTGTCGAGGTCGACTACGTGCCGCTGGCGGAACTGTCCGGCTGGGACGCGGCGATCAAGCCCAATACCAAGCTGCTGTTCGTCGAGTCGCCGTCGAACCCGTTGGCCGAGCTTGTGGATATCGCCGCCCTGGCACAGATCGCCCATGCCAGGGGCGCGCTGCTGGTCGTCGACAACTGCTTCTGCACGCCTGCGGTACAACAGCCGCTGAAGCTGGGTGCGGACGTGGTGGTGCATTCGGCGACCAAGTACATCGACGGCCAGGGTCGTTGCATGGGTGGGGTGGTGTGCGGTCGCAGCGAGCAGATGAAGGAAGTCGTCGGCTTTCTGCGCACTGCCGGGCCGAGCCTCAGCCCGTTCAATGCCTGGATCTTCCTCAAGAGCCTGGAAACCCTCAACCTGCGCATGCGTGCCCACTGCGCCAGCGCCCTGGCCCTGGCCGAATGGCTGGAACAGCAAGACGGCATCGAGAAAGTCCACTACGCCGGCCTCAAGAGCCATCCGCAACACGAACTGGCCCAGCGTCAGCAGCGTGGTTTCGGTGGAGTGGTGAGTTTCGAGGTCAAGGGCGGCAAAGAAGGCGCCTGGCGCTTCATCGATGCCACTCGGATGATCTCGATCACCGCCAACCTGGGTGACAGCAAGACCACCATCACCCATCCGAGCACCACCTCCCACGGCCGTCTGTCGCCGCAGGAGCGTGAAGCGGCGGGTATCCGCGACAGCCTGATCCGGGTCGCAGTCGGCCTGGAAGATGTGGCTGACCTGCAAGCCGACCTCGCGCGCGGTCTGGCTGCGCTGTGATCGAGTTGGCTTTCGGCGCGAGCGTTGGCAGCAACGGCCGCGTCGCGCTGGTGACTGGTGCGGCGCGGGGTATCGGGCTGGGTATTGCCGCCTGGCTGATCAGCGAAAGCTGGCAGGTGGTACTGGCCGACCGCGACCCCGTGCGCGGTGCCAAGGTGGCTGAAGTCCTTGGCGAGAACGCCTGCTTTATCGCCATGGATGTCGCCGACGAAGCGCAAGTGGCGCGTGGCGTGGCCGAGGTACTGGGCCGGTTCGGCCGACTCGATGCGTTGGTGTGCAACGCGGCGATTGCCGACCCGCACAACATCACCCTCGAAAGTCTCGATCTGGCGCACTGGAATCGGGTCCTGGCGGTGAATCTCAGTGGGCCGATGCTGCTAGCCAAACACTGTGTGCCTTACTTGCGCGCCCACTGCGGCGCCATCGTCAATATTGCCTCGACCCGGGCCTCGCAGTCGGAGCCGGATACCGAAGCGTATGCGGCGAGCAAGGGTGGCTTGCTGGCACTCACTCATGCGCTGGCGATGAGCCTCGGCCCGGAGATCCGGGTGAACGTGGTCAGCCCGGGCTGGATCGATGCCCGCGATCCCGCGCAGCGCAGGGCCGAGCCGCTGAGTGAGAGCGATCATGCCCAGCACCCGGTGGGTCGGGTAGGGACGGTCGAGGATGTGGCGGCGATGGTCGGATGGCTGCTTTCGAAAAGCGCGGGCTTTGTCACCGGTCAGGAGTTCGTGGTCGACGGTGGCATGAGCAAGAAGATGATTTATTCCGAGTAGGGCGCTGTAGCCCGCAGGGCCTGAGGTTTTGTGCTGCCGGAACTGACATGAATGTGTCTTTTTCAGAAAAACTTCAAGCGGGCTATTGACTTAGGTTCTCTACCTGCGTAAATTTCGCGGCCTCAGCGAAGCAAAGGGTGATTAGCTCAGCCGGGAGAGCATCTGCCTTACAAGCAGAGGGTCGGCGGTTCGATCCCGTCATCACCCACCACTTCTTGAGTCTTTCGCAAGAAAGAGTCTCGCAAGAGAATCGGAAGTTCTGTGAAGAACCTCCAACCGACGCGCAGCGGTAGTTCAGTCGGTTAGAATACCGGCCTGTCACGCCGGGGGTCGCGGGTTCGAGTCCCGTCCGCTGCGCCATATTTTGTACAGATTGCCTGTCGGTCAAGATAGACAATCTGCGACAACGAAAGCACCGAAGCTTTCCTGTCACGGGTTTTAAAGGTTTCAAACGGACGCAAGTCCGAGCGATACGCAGCGGTAGTTCAGTCGGTTAGAATACCGGCCTGTCACGCCGGGGGTCGCGGGTTCGAGTCCCGTCCGCTGCGCCATACAAGGCTTCGAGGCCCTTGAACTCCTCGAAGCGACAGAAAATGCCCCGACCAGTCGGGGCATTTTTTTGCCTCTGAAAAAGCATCCGGATTTCAGGGCCGGTTGTGCAGGCCACCCTTGTACATGATCCATCAGGCAGTGGCCGATGGGCGTGCGCGTTGGGCGATTACCTGGGGCGCAGCGGAACTTTCCGGGTGTTGTGGCCGTCAAGTCGTCATGCCTCTGCAAAACTGCGGGTATTGATCGACCATTTGAGCGAAGGTCTTTTTCCTGAAAAAACGCTGTCGTACAGTGTTTAACACACTAAAGCACGCGCTCTGGCATGGCGATCTGATGCACAATACGCCCCGGACCGTTTTACTCAGGATTATCAATGTCGACATCATTCCACTTGCGTACCCTGGCCTTGGCCTTGGTGCTGGTGGGCGCCGCAGGTTGCTCCTCGCCCAAGACCGCCGTTTATGAACATGAGAATTTCGATGATTCCGGAACCTTCTCACGCAACTATTCGGTGAGCGACAAGGCTTCCTGCGAAGCTGCCCGGCGTGCCTTGCTCAGTCAGGGTTACATCATCACCAGCAGCGACCCCAAGCTGATCACCGGCAACAAGAGTTTTCAGCAGACCGGCGAGACTCACCTGCAAATCAGTTTCAGCATCGTCTGTGCGCCCGATGGCAGCAGCGGCAAGCGTTCGACCATGTTTGCCAACGCCCTGCAGGACCGCTACGCGTTGAAGAAGGTCAATAACTCCGCGAGCCTGGGTGTGGGTGTGTTGGGGTCGGTATCCATGCCGATCGGTTCGACGGACGATTCGATGGTCAAGGTCGCCAGTGAAACGGTGTCCTCGGCGCAGTTCTATGATCGGTTCTTCACTCTGGTGGAGCTTTTCCTGCCGCCGGAAGTGAAGAAAGAGCAACACACCGATGACAAACCCAAGGCCGAGTTGGGCATGCCGGAAAGCACTACACCTGTAGTCAAGCCCGAAGCCGCTGCAGAACCGGCCAAGGCTGCCCAGCCTGCTCCGGTAGAGCCTGCTCATGCCGCACCAGGCCACGTTGAGCCGAGTCCCAGTGCCCCGGTCTTGACCGCCCCGGCGGTTCCGGAAGCCGTGAAGCTGCTGCCGGAAGCCGCGCCGAGCGCCCCGGCGACACCGGCCAGCGAAAAACCGGCTGAATCTGCTCCGGAGACGACGACGCCGGCTGCCGAAGCCACCCCGGCAACGGTCCCGGCCACCACCGAAGCGGCCAAGCCGGCTCAGTGAGGCCGGGTTTCAGATCGCTGCGCGATCGGGTTTGTCGACCTCGATTGCGTAGCGACTGATGGCCTGGGGGGCTCATTCGAACAGTCATCTCATCCGTGCCGGTACTCGCTAAAGCAGCCGGCTGTCTGATTGTGAACGCATTCCTTTTCGTATGAACAAAAAATGACTGGCAAAAAACCTGACCCATCTGCTAGTTTTTCTAGCAAGGAGCACGTCTGGTAATGGAGCGCTTCATTTTTTCTTCACATGGGCAACTTATGCTGGCTCTGCGGGTCAGTCATACCAGCGCTTATACCTGCGAATACAAGGAGTTTCACAATGGATGATTATCAAGAAGAACTGCTCGAATACCACGCTTTCGAGATGGACCCTGTCGAACCGGCAGACGACGCTACCGAGCTGTAAACGGTGGCGTTTTTTTTTGCTCAGGCGGAATGGCGCTGACTGCGGCGGAATTCGCCGGGGGTCTGGCCGTTCCAGCGTTTGAAGGCGCGTTGAAAGGCTTCGGCCGAAGCAAAACCGAGCAGATAGGCGATTTCGCCAAAAGCCAGTTCGGTATCACGAATGTAGGTCATCGCCAGGTCACGACGGGTGTCGTTGAGAATCGCGCGAAACTGCGTGCCTTCCTCGGCCAGTTTGCGCCGCAAGGTCCAGGTCGGCAGCTTCAGGCGCGCCGCCACTTCCTCCAGGTCGGGTTCCCGGCCGCCATTGAGTAACGGCCCCAGTAACTGAGTGATACGTTCACGCAGGCTGCGGGTGCGGGTCAACTGTTCCAGTTCCCTTTCGCAAAGTTGCAGCAGGTGCCGCCAGGTGCTCGGGCAGTGTTCCGGGTTGCGCAGGCCGAGACTGGCCTGGTCGAGGCGTAGCTGGTTGATCTCGGCGCCGAAATGCACCGGGCTGTCGCCGAGCAGGTGATAGTCGGCGGCGTAATCCGGAGCGCTGAACTCGATCTCGATCCGTTCGGCCCGTACGGGTTGGCCGGCGACGCTGGACAACTGCTTCAGCCAGCCGGCGATGATCGAGTCGACCACGAAGCGGTTGTAGGCGTTGTACGGGCTGATCGAATAGAACCGCAGCCAGGCCCCTTCGGTATCCTCGTGGAAGCTCGATTGACCACGGTAGTTGGAACCGTAAAGGGGTTCGAAGCGGGTGAGGGCGCGGGCGGCTTCGCGGACGGTCGGTGCCTGGGCTGCAGTGATGCCGGCCAGTCCGGCCTGGCTCAGGCGGCTCAGGCGGCCCATGTGCAGGCCCAGCGCCGGGTTGTCGGTGAGCTGGATGGCGGCGTGGCCCAGGCGCATGTAGCGCGGGATCGACAGTCGTGCGCCAGGCTCGGCCAGGCGGGCCGTGTCCAGGCCGTACTGTTCCAGCAACGCCTCGGGATCGTGACCGCGTTCGCGTACCGCATCGGCCAGGCTGTGAACAAAGCCTACTGACAGGTCGCCCAGGCGCATGGCCACCGGCTTCATGGCAGCCACAGATTGATCAGGCGGGCGCCGCGCCCAGCGGCGTCGTCCTGGGTGAGAATCTGCCCGTTGTAGCTGATGAAGCTTTGTCCGGCGCTGCGCTGGTCCCAGAGTTGGCCGCGCAGGAACACCGTGAGGCTGGCGATGGACTGGCTGTCCGCCGGCCGGGCGTTCAGGGTCAGTCGATGCCAGGCTTCGCCCTCGCTGAGTTCGCCGGGACGCAGGCCGATCTCGGGCGGCGTGACCGCACTCCTGAAACCGCGCCAAGGTCGCTCCCAACTGCCCTTGCCGGTGACATGGGCCGGCACGGCGATCAGTTTGACCCCCAGGGCGTCGAGTTGGCGGTAGGCGTTCGGGTACCAGCTGTCGCTGCCGATCAGGATGCCCAGGCGGCCGGCGGGGGTGTCGACGACGTTCATCGCCTGGTCGGCGGCGCCGAGCACGTAGCCGCGCTGGTCGAAGGTCGGGTACAACTGGCGTTGCGGCTGGCCGAGTGGGCGGCCATCGGCGCCGAAGGTCAGGCTGGCGTTGTACAGCGAGCCGCTGCCGAACTTCAGCGTGCCCTGTTCGACGAAGGGTGTCGGCAGCAGGAGGGTGCCGGCCACCAGGGTCACTCCGAATTCTTTCGCCAGGCCGCCGAACAGCGCCTGGTAGTCGCTGGCCATGGCCTGGGCCTTCATGCGCAGGCGGGCATCGTCCAGGCGGCTGCGGCCCTTGGCCTTGAACAGGGCATGGGTGAACTTCAGCGGGTTACCGGCCATCAGCCAGTTCATCGCCTCCTGCTGGTTGAGCGCCTGGAAGATATCGTCCTTTTCCCCGCGCAGCACCAGCCAGGTACCGACATGTTCGGGCAATACCACCACGGTTCGGGCGTTGAGCAGGCCCAGGCTGCGCGCCTGTTGCAGATAGGCGGCGAGCTTGCGGTGCAGGCGTGGCAGGCTCTGGTAGTCGCTGGGGAACAGCTCGGGCTGGATGCCCAGCAGGTTGCCATGTTCTCCGGGGACACCCTGGTTCAGCGCGAGCCGGATCCGCAGATCGGACAGGTAGTGGCCGCTGCTGCGCTGTTGGGTCCAGAGGCCGTAGCTGGTCAGCGCGGCGATCAGGGCAATGAGCAGGATACCGACAAAAAATTTGCGCATGGAAGCTAAAGCTGGCGGCCTTGGGCGGAATTCATCGACTAGGGTAGGGCCCATGGACGCCGTTGCCAAGCGTTGCTGCGCATTTGGATCAATAACTTGTCAGTTTCGATCATTGAGCCGTCCCCGGCGGCTCTTTAATGTGCCACTCATACACCTGACGGGAGCCGCAGAGCCCCCGCATTCCGTGATTTCGCCTGTTCTGGAGTTGCCATGACCGCCACCCCGTACCCGCATCTGCTGGCCCCGCTCGACCTGGGCTTCACCACGCTGCGCAACCGCACCCTGATGGGGTCGATGCACACCGGCCTGGAAGAAAAGCCCGGCGGTTTCGAGCGCATGGCTGCCTATTTCGCCGAGCGTGCCCGTGGCGGCGTTGGCCTGATGGTCACCGGCGGCATCGCGCCGAACGAGGAAGGTGGTGTGTACTCCGGCGCCGCGCGACTGACCACCCGCGAGGAAGCGGAGCAGCACCGCAGCGTCACCCGCGCCGTGCATGAGGCAGGCGGCAAGATCTGCATGCAGATCCTGCATGCCGGGCGTTATGCCTACAGTCCGAAACAGGTAGCGCCGAGCGCGATCCAGGCGCCGATCAACCCGTTCAAGCCGAAGGAGCTGGACGAGGCGGGGATCGAGAAACAGATCGCCGATTTCGTCACCTGTTCGACCCTGGCCCAGTTCGCCGGTTACGACGGCGTCGAGGTCATGGGATCTGAAGGCTATTTCATCAACCAGTTCCTTGCCGCCCACACCAACCACCGTACCGACCGCTGGGGCGGCAGCTACGAGAACCGCATGCGTCTGCCGGTGGAAATCGCCCGGCGGGTACGTGAAGCGGTCGGCACGGATTTCATCATCATCTTCCGTCTGTCGATGCTGGACCTGGTTGAAGGCGGCAGTACCTGGGAAGAGATCGTGCAACTGGCCAAGGCTATCGAGCAGGCCGGCGCGACGATCATCAATACCGGGATCGGCTGGCACGAGGCGCGGATTCCGACCATCGCCACCAAGGTGCCGCGCGCTGCGTTCACCAAGGTGACCGCCAAACTGCGTGGCTCGGTGTCGATTCCGCTGATCACCACCAATCGCATCAACACCCCGGAAATCGCCGAGCAGGTGCTGGCTGAAGGCGATGCCGACATGGTTTCCATGGCCCGGCCATTCCTGGCCGACCCGGACTTCGTCAACAAGGCGGCAGCCGGGCGTGGCGATGAAATCAATACCTGTATCGGTTGCAATCAGGCCTGCCTGGACCACACCTTCGGCGGCAAGCTGACTTCGTGCCTGGTCAACCCGCGGGCCTGCCATGAGACCGAGCTCAACTACCTGCCGGTCCGGCAGATCAAGAAGATCGCCGTGGTCGGTGCCGGCCCTGCCGGGCTGGCGGCGGCGACCGTGGCCGCCGAGCGCGGGCACCAGGTGACACTGTTCGACTCTGCCAGCGAGATCGGCGGCCAGTTCAACGTCGCCAAGCGGGTGCCGGGCAAGGAGGAGTTCTACGAAACCCTGCGCTACTTCAAACGCAAGCTGCAGACCACCCAGGTCGAGTTGTGCCTCGATACCCGTGTCGACGTTGCGCAACTGGTCGCCGGTGGTTACGACGAGATTGTGCTGGCCACCGGTATCGCACCACGACTGCCGGCCATTCCCGGAATCGATCACCCCAAGGTGCTGAGCTACCTGGATGTGTTGCTGGGGCGCAAGCCGGTAGGCAACAAGGTCGCGGTGATCGGTGCCGGCGGAATCGGTTTCGATGTTTCGGAGTTCCTCGTGCACCAGGGCGTTGCCACCAGCCAGGATCGCCAGGCGTTCTGGCACGAGTGGGGCATCGATACCCGGCTCGAGGCGCGGGGCGGTGTTGCCGGGATCAAGCCCGAGGTCCCTGCGCCGGCGCGTCAGGTGTTCCTGCTGCAACGCAAGGCGTCCAAGGTCGGTGATGGACTGGGCAAGACCACCGGCTGGATTCACCGCACCGGGTTGAAGAACAAGCGGGTGCAGATGCTCAACAGCGTCGAGTACCTGAAAATCGATGATGAGGGCCTGCACATCCGGATTGGCGAGGACGAACCGCAGGTGTTGCCGGTGGACAACGTGGTCATCTGTGCCGGCCAGGATCCGCTGCGCGAGTTGCAGGACGGTTTGTTGGCGGCGGGTCAGAACGTGCACCTGATCGGTGGCGCGGATGTCGCGGCGGAGCTGGATGCCAAGCGGGCGATCAACCAGGGTTCGCGGCTGGCTGCCGAGCTCTGAAGGCCCGCTACAAGCAGGCCAATACATCCTGTGGTGAGAGGACTTGTGCGCAGCAGCCCCAAAGCCTGAGCCCGCAGGGCATCAGATACGCCGCGATAGCCGGTCCTGCGCCCGCTTCGCGGCCGAGCACGAGCAAGTCCGCTCGCCACTGGGTTCCCGGGAACGGCAGTCGATACACCTTCAGAGGCTGATAGACTGGCGTCACATTGCCTCGCGAGCTTCACCCGATGTTGCCACCGCCCGACTGGCGCCCCCACGCGCCGCTTGAACCCCTGCACCTCGACTGGCTCGCCCGGGCCGGCGTCGAGGTGGCCGTCCTGCGCCTGGACCGGATCGACCCGCTGATCAGCGGCAACAAGTGGTTCAAGCTCACCGAGCACCTCGCCGCCGCCCGCCAGGCCAAGGCCGAAGGGCTGATCAGCCTGGGTGGTGCCCATTCCAATCACTTGCATGCCCTGGCCGCAGCGGGCCGGCGCTTCGGTTTTGCCACCGTCGGCCTGCTACGCGGGCATCCACTGCAAACCCCGACTGTCCTCGATCTGCAAACCTTCGGCATGGAACTGCACTGGCTCGGCTACGAGGGCTATCGCAAGCGCCATGAGCCGGGCTTCTGGGCACCCTGGCAAGCCCGCTACCCGCATCTGCATGCGGTGCCCGAGGGCGGTGGCGGGCTGGCGGGGGCGCTCGGTTGTGCGGTTCTGCGCAAAATGGTCGAGGCGCAACTTCCACAACTCGGCTGGGCGGACTTCCACGGGTGGTGGCTGGCGGCCGGAACCGGTACCACCGCTGCCGGTCTGGTGTTGGCCGAAGCGGGTCGGCGAACGGTGCATGCGGCACTGGCGGTACCGGGCGACCACGGGGTCGCGCCATCGATGGCGAGGATTCTTGAGGAGGCCGCAATGACCGACGGCGGTTATGAGCTGGTCGACGCCTGCCGTGGTGGATTCGCCAGGATCGATGCCGATTTGCAGGCGTTCATCTCCCGCAGTGAAGAACAGAGCGGCGTGCCGCTGGAACCGCTCTACACCGGCAAGGCGCTGATGGCACTACACCGGCAGGTCAACAGTGGCCAGTTCGCCCCCGGCACCCGCCTGGTCTTCGTTCATACCGGCGGGTTGCAGGGACGTCGCGGTTTCATCGGTGAAGCTTTGGCATGATCCGCGCCAGGGTGTTATCGCGCACGACATAGTGATGATAGAGCCCGGCCAGTGCGTGCAGGCCGATCAACCAGTAGCCGAGACTGCCGGCCAGCTCATGCCAGCCCTTGATTTCCTTGGCCAGTGGGCGGTTCTCGGCGATCAGCGTCGGCAAGTCGATGCCATAGAACATCACGGCATGGCCCTGGCCGCTGACCACCAGCCAGCCCAGCAGTGGCGTGGCGATCATGAACAGGTACAAGGCGATGTGCATCAGCTTCGCCAGCAGCGTCTGCCAGGTCGGTGGCGTTGGCACGATCTTCGGCGCCATGCCGATGACCCGCGCCACCAGTCGCAGCCAGACCAGCAGGAACACGGTCAGCCCGAGCATGTAGTGAAACTCGACGATCAAGCTCCGGCCACCGCTGCCCTTTGGAAACTGGCCGCGCAATTCGATACAGCAGTAGACAGCCACCAGCAGCACCAGCATCAGCCAGTGCAGGGCAATAGACAGGCTGCTGTAGCGGCTGTCGCTATTCTTCCAGGGCATACGTTGTTCCTCACTCATCACGGCGTGAAGCTCCGCTTTTTGGCAACGGAGTCTTTGCTGCACTTTAATACTTTTTTGAACCCTTCGCCTGAGGCTGAGCGTTGAGGGCGCAGGAGGGGCTTCAATCGTCCGTATCGGCGATCAGGTGGCGTCAGTCTGGCACTCGGTTCAGGCCGAGCCCGGTATATTCGGCCACAGGTCGGCCACCAGAAATAGCCGCTCGGCTTCTGCCCAATCGCCGTCGGTGTTTTGCGTCAGGCGGACCAGCAATTGGGCCGGCGCCATGGGATCGAGCTGAGCGAGCCAGTCATCCAGTCGTTCTTCGGTCCAGGCCTGATCGTCGGGATAGTTCGCCGGGGCCAGCCAGGCATGGCGTGGCAGCGGTTGCCAGCGGCCGGGAGGGCTCTGCATGCGAAAGTCCGCCCAGTCGCGCTGATGCAGCCAGCGCCCCTGCAGGTGTTGCGGGTGAGCACCCCGCGGCGGGCAGGCATTGCCGGGCCATGGATAGAGCAGGTAGCCCCCAAGCCACAACTGCGCACTGAACGCGCCGATGCCCAGTGCCGCCAGGGTCTCGCGGCTTTCCGCGCGTGCAGACATGGGCAACTGGTGTTGGCTCAGGTGCGTCAGCTTGCGATCCAGGCGATCATGGCAGCCGGGGCCGAGCCAGTTCTGCGGTTCCTCGCCACGGCCCTGTTGCGGTCCGAGGTAGAGCTTGATCGCCAGTTCCAGGTGATGCACGCCATCGCGGTCACGCAGCAGCATATCGAGTTCGCCGAGGGTGTGGCCGTCACGGCGGATCGGCAGGTTGGCGCCGATCAGTTCGATCCCCGGGGCATGGCGTACGGCGAACTGCCAGAGTCGCTCGTAGTACAGCCCCAGCCGGCGCGTGGCGGCCTGGGCCAGCCAGTGCTGCAAGGGCTCAGGATCATGGTCCAGTTGCCGCAGCCAGCGTTCCAGTTGCTGCGGTGCCTGCACCCAGTCGCTGCCGGCCAGCGGATGGCGCTGTGGCCCGGGCGTATCGACGAGCATCGGCGGCGCGAGGATGACCCAGGCCAGGTCGCGCACTTCGGGGTGGCGCAACTGTCGGGGGAGGTTGAGCAAGCCGGGAAACAGGATCATTCTGCGAGCATAGCCGTTTGCTTCAAGGCTGAAAGGATTTTGTCTCAGGCCGGCTTTCGCCCATAATCGTTCTTTTGCCTGCCGCAGAACCTTTTCAGGAGCCCCATGGAGCAATTTCGCAATATCGGCATCATTGGCCGCCTGGGCAGTTCGCAGGTGCTGGATACCGTTCGCCGCCTCAAGCGCTTTCTTCTCGAACGGCACATGCATGTGATCCTCGAAGACACCATCGCCGAAGTCCTGCCGGGCCATGGCCTGCAGACCTCTTCGCGGAAGATGCTCGGCGAGGTCTGCGACATGGTCATCGTCGTTGGCGGTGATGGCAGCCTGCTGGGCGCTGCGCGTGCGCTGGCGCGGCACAACGTGCCGGTGCTGGGGATCAACCGGGGCAACCTGGGGTTTCTCACCGACATTCGCCCGGATGACCTCGAAGTCGAAGTGGCCAAGGTCCTGGACGGTCACTACCTGGTGGAGAACCGCTTCCTGCTGCAAGCCGAGGTGCGCCGCCATGCGGAAGCCATCGGCCAGGGCGATGCGCTGAACGACGTGGTGCTGCATCCCGGCAAGTCGACGCGGATGATCGAATTCGAGTTGTATATCGACGGCCAGTTCGTCTGCAGCCAGAAGGCCGACGGCCTGATCGTCGCCACCCCCACCGGTTCCACCGCCTACGCGCTGTCGGCCGGCGGCCCGATCATGCATCCCAAGCTCGATGCTATTGTGATCGTGCCGATGTACCCCCATACCTTGTCCAGCCGCCCCATTGTGGTGGATGGCAACAGCGAGTTGAAAATCGTGGTATCCCGGGACATGCAGATCTACCCCCAAGTCTCCTGCGATGGTCAGAACCATTTCACCTGTGCGCCGGGTGATACGGTGACCATCAGCAAGAAACCGCAGAAACTGCGGCTGATCCACCCGCTGGATCACAACTACTACGAAGTCTGCAGGACCAAACTCGGCTGGGGCAGCCGGTTGGGCGGTGGAGACGACTGATGCTCGATCCCGCGCGTGGCTACGATCTGATCGGTGATGTGCACGGTTGCGCTCATACTCTCGAACATCTGCTGGACATGCTCGGTTATCACAAACTGGGGGGGGTCTGGCGTCACCCTTCGCGGATGGCGGTGTTCCTCGGCGATATCATCGACCGAGGCCCGCGGATCCGCGAGGCGCTGCATATCGTCCACGACATGGTCGAGGCCGGGCAGGCGCTGTGCATCATGGGCAACCACGAGTTCAATGCCCTGGGCTGGACCACCGAGGCGCCGCCTGGCAGCGGCAAGCAGTTCGTCCGTGAGCACACGCCGCGCCATGTTCGTCTGCTGCAGGAAACCCTGACCCAGTTCGAAGGGCACCCGGGCGACTGGCATGATTTCCTCGGCTGGTTCTATGAGTTGCCGTTGTTTCTCGATGCCGGACGGTTCCGTGTCGTCCATGCCTGTTGGGATGCCGGGTTGATCGAACCGCTGCGTGCGCAATATCCGCACGGTCGCATCGACGAGCATTTCGTCCAGGCTTCGGCGGTGTCCGGCAGCTTTGCCTGCACCGTATTCAACCGCCTGCTGCGCGGCACCGACATGCGCCTGCCGGACGGCTTGACCCTGACCGGCGGCGACGGCCTGACCCGTGCGTTCTTCCGTACCAAATTCTGGGAGGACGATCCGCAGACCTATGGCGATATCGTCTTCCAGCCCGACGCCTTGCCCGAGCAGGTGGCGCGCAAGCCACTGTCGCCGCACGAAAAAAACGCCTTGCTGCGTTACGGCCTGGAGGAACCGATGCTGTTCGTCGGGCACTACTGGCGCAGTGGTCGGCCGATGCCGATCCGACCGAACCTGGCCTGCCTGGACTACAGTGCGGTGCTGTATGGCAAGTTGGCGGCCTATCGCCTGGATGCGGAAACCCAACTCGACCCGAACAAGTTCGTCTGGGTCGATGTCGAGCGCCCCGAGGTTCCGAGATGACCGCCACTGCCATCCTGCGTCTGCCACTGGGTACCGACCTCAGTGGTTTCGTCGAACTGCTGCAACGCCTGCAGGTGCCGCACCGCGTCACCGAAGAGGGTGGTGAGCAGGTACTGTGGGTGCCGGAGTCGGCCAGCGCCGATGTGTTGGCGCTCTATCAGCGTTTTCCCGAGGGCGATCCGCACAATCAGTTGGAGGTGTTGCCACCGGCACCTGTAGCGTCCGCGCCGAGCCGTCCGAGCCTGGCCCTTCAGGTGCGCCACAGCCCGGTCACCGCAATGGTCCTGTTGCTGACCCTGGTGGTCGGCGTGATCACCTGGCTGGGCGACAACCTGTCGATGGTGCACTGGTTCACCTTCCTCGATTTCCAGGTGAGCGGCGAGTACATCCGCTTCACCCCCCTGGACGATGGTCTGGCAGCGGGGCAATGGTGGCGGTTGGTGACGCCGATGCTGCTGCATTTCGGCTTTCTGCACATTGCCATGAACGGCATGTGGTACTGGGAGCTGGGCAAGCGCATCGAGCGGCACCAGGGCGGGATCAATCTGCTGGGGCTGACGCTGCTGTTCAGCCTGGTGTCGAACTTCAGCCAATACTACGTCAGCGGCCCGACCCTGTTCGGTGGCCTGTCCGGCGTGCTCTATGGCCTGCTCGGCCACTGCTGGATCTACCAGTGGCTGGCGCCCAACCCGGTCTACCGGCTGCCCCGTGGCGTACTGGCGATGATGCTGATCTGGTTGCTGGTGTGCCTCTCCGGGCTGATCTCGCTGATCGGCTTCGGCGAAATCGCCAACGGTGCCCACGTCGGCGGGCTGCTCATCGGATGTTTCACCGGTCTGTTGGGTGGGCTGTGGTCCCGGCGTAGACTGGCTGCCTGATTCAAATGTCTTGAAAAAGTCTGGAGACTTTTAATGTCCTCTTTCAGCGAAATGATTGAAAACATCACCCCCGATATCTACCAGAGCCTGAAACTGGCCGTGGAAATCGGCAAATGGTCCGATGGCCGCAAGCTCACCACCGAGCAGCGCGAGCTGTCGTTGCAGGCGATGATCGCCTGGGAAACCCAGAACCTGCCGGAAGACCAACGTACCGGCTACATGGGCCCGCAGGAATGTGCGTCGAAGTCCGAGTCGATCCCGAACATCCTGTTCAAGTCGGATGCCATCCATTGATCGAGCTAGGCCGTGGTGCAGTCAGCAAGATGTCGACGCGTCTGGACGCCTCGACCGTGCAATATACGTTTCGCCTGGGTGACAGCGAGGTGCCGGTCAATCCGTTGATCGGCCAGAAGTTGCGCCTGGAGTTTCTCGGCGCCATCCATTGCAGCCATTGCGGGCGCAAGACCAAGACCAGTTTCAGCCAGGGTTACTGTTACCCGTGCATGACCAAGCTGGCGCAATGTGACACCTGCATCATGAGTCCGGAACGCTGCCACTATGACGCCGGCACCTGCCGCGAGCCGGCCTGGGGTGAACAGTTCTGCATGACCGACCATGTGGTCTACCTGGCCAACTCGTCGGGGATCAAGGTCGGCATCACCCGCGCCACCCAGTTGCCGACCCGCTGGCTCGACCAGGGCGCCAGCCAGGCGTTGCCGATCATGCGCGTGGCGACCCGTCAGCAGTCCGGCTTCGTCGAGGACCTGTTCCGCAGCCAGGTGGCCGACAAGACCAATTGGCGCGCCTTGCTCAAGGGCGATGCACCAGCGGTGGACCTGCGCCAGGTACGTGACCAGTTGTTCGAGTCCTGCGCCGAGGGCCTGCTGGCTCTTCAGGAGCGTTTCGGTCTCCAGGCGATTCAGCCGGTGCTGGACATCGAGCCCCTGGAAATCCGTTACCCGATCGAGGCTTACCCGACCAAGATCGTCAGCTTCAACCTGGACAAGAACCCGATTGCCGAAGGCACGCTGATGGGGATCAAGGGCCAATACCTGATCTTCGACACCGGCGTGATCAATATCCGTAAATACACGGCCTACCAGCTCGCCGTACATCAGTAAAAGGACGCACCCATGCGCACCGAACAGCCGAAGATGATCTATCTGAAGGACTATCAGGCCCCCGAGTACCTGATCGACGAGACGCACCTGACCTTCGAGTTGTTCGAGGACCATACCCTGGTCCATGCGCAACTGCTGATGCGCCGCAACCCGTCACGCGGGGCAGGGCTGCCGCCGCTGGTACTGGACGGCCAGTTGCTCGAACTCTTGTCGGTCAGCCTGGACGACCGTGAGCTTGCCGCCTCGGACTACCAGTTGGACGAGAACCACCTGACCCTGCACCCGGCGAGCGCGACCTTCACCGTCGACACCAGCGTGAAGATCCACCCGGAGAGCAACACCGCGCTGGAAGGCTTGTACAAATCCAGTGGCATGTTCTGCACCCAGTGCGAGGCCGAGGGCTTTCGCAAGATCACCTACTACCTCGACCGCCCGGACGTGATGAGCCGGTTCACCACCACGGTGGTCGCCGAGCAGCATCAGTACCCGGTCCTGCTGTCCAACGGCAACCCGATTGGCACTGGCCCGCAGGATGACGGCCGGCACTGGGCGACCTGGGAAGACCCGTTCATGAAACCGGCCTACCTGTTCGCGCTGGTGGCCGGTGACCTGTGGTGCGTCGAGGACAGCTTCACCACCATGACCGGGCGCGATGTGGCGCTGCGCATCTATGTCGAGCCGGAAAACATCGACAAGTGCCAGCACGCCATGAACAGCCTGAAGAAGTCCATGCGCTGGGACGAAGAGGTCTATGGCCGTGAGTACGACCTGGACATCTTCATGATCGTTGCGGTCAACGACTTCAACATGGGCGCCATGGAGAACAAGGGTCTCAACATCTTCAACTCCAGTGCCGTGCTGGCCCGCGCCGAAACCGCCACCGATGCCGCCCACCAGCGGGTCGAGGCGATCGTCGCCCACGAATACTTCCACAACTGGTCGGGCAACCGCGTGACCTGCCGCGACTGGTTCCAGCTGTCGCTCAAGGAAGGTTTCACCGTGTTCCGCGATGCCGGTTTCTCCTCGGACATGAACTCGCGCACGGTCAAGCGCATCCAGGATGTCGCCTACCTGCGCACCCATCAGTTCGCCGAGGACGCCGGTCCCATGGCCCACGCGGTGCGTCCGGACAGCTTCATCGAAATCTCCAACTTCTACACCCTGACCGTTTACGAGAAAGGCTCGGAAGTGGTCGGCATGATTCACACCCTGTTGGGTGCCGAAGGTTTCCGCAAGGGCAGCGATCTGTATTTCGAACGCCATGACGGCCAGGCGGTGACCTGTGATGACTTCGTCAAGGCCATGGAAGACGCCAACGGTGTCGACCTGACCCAGTTCAAGCGCTGGTACAGCCAGGCCGGCACGCCGCGTCTGGCGGTCAGCGAACGCTACGATGCGCAGGCGCAGACCTACAGCCTGACCTTCCGCCAGAGCTGCCCGCAAACCCCGGACAAGCAGGAAAAACTGCCGTTCGTGATTCCGGTCGAGTTGGGCCTGCTGGATGCCCAGGGCGGTGAAATCGCCCTGCAACTGGTGGGTGAGTCGGCAGCGGGAGCCACCAGCCGCGTGCTGTCGGTGAGTGAAGCCGAACAGACCTTCACCTTTGTCGGTGTGGCCGCCAAACCGTTGCCGTCGCTGCTGCGCGGTTTCTCGGCGCCGGTCAAACTGAGCTTCCCCTACGACCGCGACCAGCTGATGTTCCTGATGCAGCATGACAGCGATGGTTTCAACCGTTGGGACGCGGGTCAGCAATTGTCGGTGCAGGTGCTGCAGGAACTGATCGAGCAGCACCACAAGGGTGAGCCGCTGGTGCTCGATCAGCGCCTGGTCGTTGCGCTGCGCAGCGTGTTGGCCAACGAGCAACTGGACCAGGCGATGGTTGCCGAGATGCTGTCATTGCCGAGTGAGGCGTATCTCACCGAGATCAGCGAAGTGGCGGAGGTCGACTCGATTCATGCGGCCCGTGAGTTCGCCCGCCAGCAACTGGCCGAGCAGCTGTTCGACGGTCTGTGGCAGCGTTACCAGGCCAACCGCGAGGTGTCGAAGAACACCGCCTACATCGCCGAGAACGAGCATTTCGCCCGTCGTGCGCTGCAGAACATCGCGCTGTCGTACCTGATGCTCAGTGGCAAGCCGCAAGTGCTGGCTGCGACTCTGGAGCAGTTCGAGGCCGCCGACAACATGACCGAGCGCCTGACCGCCCTGGCGGTGTTGGTGAACTCGCCGTTCGAGGCGGAGAAGGTCAAGGCCCTGGCCGATTTTGCCGAGCACTTCAAGGACAATCCGCTGGTCATGGACCAATGGTTCAGCGTCCAGGCCGGCAGCACGCGGCCGGGTGGTCTGGAGCGGGTCAAGGCCCTGATGGAGCATCCGTCCTTCACCTTGCGCAACCCGAACAAGGTGCGCGCGCTGATCGGTGCGTTTGCCGGGCAGAATCTGATCAACTTCCATGCGGCGGACGGTTCCGGCTATCGCTTCCTGGCGGAGATCGTGATCCAGCTCAACGCGCTGAACCCGCAGATTGCCTCGCGCCAACTGGCGCCGCTGACCCGCTGGCGCAAATACGACAAGGCTCGCCAGGCGCTGATGAAGGCCGAACTGGAGCGCATCCGTGCTTCGGGCGAACTTTCGGCGGACGTCTTTGAGGTGGTCAGCAAAAGCCTGGCCTGACAGCGCACGTTTTGTCCGGGGTTGAGTATTGCCCCAGCGTAGTGGCTGCCTTGCACGGCAGCAGTATCGCTATCCGCCCCCTCTGCAAAGGCCACATTCGTGGCCTTTGTTCATCATCCCCTCTGATGCCTCGATATTCATGTCCTCCGCGAACGCGCCAGGTTAACAAAAGATAACGTGGCGTCGATTGTCAGGCGATTCCAAAGCCCGATAGGATAGCTCCAGTTGTGGAAGGGGCTCTAGATTGCTGGTTTCAGACGAACCACAACGATGAAAATGCCCTCGAAGGCGCCCTGAAAGGTTAGATGACCTAACAATAATAATGGGGGGAAAGGTCTATGAATGAGCCTGTGAAGGGTACGGGTTCCCGCCGTCCGCCGACTTGGCGGCGTGTGGTCTTGCTGACCTCGATGCTCTCTCTGTCCGGGCTGGCGCTGATGACCGGTCCGGCATTCGCCGCAGAGGCGGGCGCCGCCGACAGTGTCTATTCCATCGAATCACTCAAAGCCGCGAAGAGCCTCCTGCTCGATGTGGTCCATGCCGGTACCCGTCTGGTTGCCGTAGGCGATCGCGGGCATATCCTGTTTTCCGATGACCAGGGCACCACATGGACCCAGGCCCGGGTACCGACCCGGCAGTTGCTCACGGCGGTCTACTTCGTCGACGACAAACACGGCTGGGCCGTCGGCCATGACGCGCAGATCCTCGCCAGCAGCGATGGTGGCGCCACCTGGAACAAGCAGTTCGAAGACCTCAAGCGCGAAGCGCCGCTGCTGGACGTCTGGTTCAAGGATGCCAGCACCGGCTTTGCCGTTGGTGCCTATGGGGCCTTGCTCGAAACCACCGACGGCGGCCAGCACTGGGAAGACGCCAGCGACCGCCTCGACAACGAAGACCAGTACCACCTCAATGCCATCGCCGCAGTCAAGGATTCGGGGCTGTTCATCGTCGGCGAGCAGGGCAGCATGTTCCGTTCGGCCGACTGGGGCCAGACCTGGGAGCGCCTTGACGGTCCCTACCAGGGCTCGCTGTTCGGTGTGCTCGGCACCGCCGAACCGGCAACCCTGCTGGCCTACGGTTTGCGCGGCAATCTCTATCGTTCCAGCGATTTCGGCTCCACCTGGGAACCGGTCGAACTCAAGGCCGCTCGCGGTGCGCTGGAGTTCGGCCTGTCCGGCGGTGCCCTGTTGGCCGACGGCTCGCTGGTGATCGTCGGCAATGGTGGCAGCGTGATCCGCAGCACCGATGATGGCGTGACCTTCAGCATCTTCAATCGTCCCGACCGCATTTCCTTATCGGCGGTCACCACCGCCGGCAACGGCAACCTGATCCTGGTCGGTCAGGGCGGTGCGCACGTCACCTCGCCAACCGGCAGTGAGCTGGGCAAGTGAGCAGGGCCAATAACAAGAAGGCGGGGAGTGTCATATGAGCAGTCATCATCAAGACAAGGCGACGTTTCTCGAACGCCTGATTTTCAACAACCGCCCGGCAGTGATCCTGATCTGCCTGCTGGTCAGTGTCTTCCTGTTCTGGCAGGCGACGCTGATCCGTCCGTCCACCAGCTTCGAGAAGATGATTCCGCTCAAGCATCCATTCATTGAAAAAATGATGGAGCACCGCAACGACCTCGCCAACCTCGGCAACACCGTGCGTGTTTCGGTGGAGGCCAAGGATGGCGACATCTTCACCAAGGACTACATGGACACCCTGCGCCAGATCAACGACGAGGTGTTCTACATCCCCGGCGTCGACCGTTCCGGCCTCAAGTCGCTGTGGAGCCCCAGCGTGCGCTGGACCGAAGTGACGGAGGAGGGTTTCGCCGGTGGCGAGGTGATCCCGCAGAGCTACAACGGCTCGGCCGACAGCCTCGACCAGTTGCGCAACAACGTACTCAAGTCCGGCCAGGTCGGGCGCCTGGTGGCCAACGACTTCAAGTCGAGCATCGTCGATATCCCGTTGCTGGAGTCCTACCCGGACCCGCAGGATCAGGGCAAGCTGGTCAAGCTCGATTACCAGAAGTTCTCCCATCAGCTCGAAGAGAAAATCCGCGACAAGTTCGAAGCCCAGAACCCCAATGTGAAGATCCACATCGTCGGTTTCGCCAAGAAGGTCGGTGACCTGATCGACGGCCTGATCATGGTGGTGCTGTTCTTCGGCGTGGCCTTCGTCATCACCCTGGTGCTGCTGTACTGGTTCACCTGGTGTATCCGCAGCACCATCGCCGTGCTGATCACCACCCTGGTGGCGGTGGTCTGGCAACTGGGGCTGATGCATGCCGCAGGCTTCGGGCTGGACCCGTATTCGATGCTGGTACCGTTCCTGATCTTCGCCATCGGTATTTCCCACGGCGTGCAGAAAATCAACGGCATCGCCCTGCAGTCCAGCGAGGCCGACAACGCCCTGACGGCGGCGCGGCGTACCTTCCGACAGTTGTTCCTGCCGGGGATGATCGCAATCCTCGCCGATGCGGTCGGTTTCATCACACTGTTGATCATCGATATCGGCGTAATCCGCGAGCTGGCGATTGGCGCCTCGATCGGTGTGGCGGTGATCGTGTTTACCAACCTGATCCTGCTGCCGGTGGCGATTTCCTATGTGGGGATCAGCCAGAAGGCCGTCGAGCGCAGCAAGAAGGACGCGACCCGCGAGCATCCGTTCTGGCGCCTGTTGTCGAACTTCGCCAGTCCCAAGGTCGCCCCGGTGTCCATTGCCCTGGCCTTGCTGGCCTTCGGCGGTGGCCTCTGGTACAGCCAGAACCTGAAGATCGGCGACCTCGACCAGGGCGCGCCGGAACTGCGCCCCGACTCGCGCTACAACAAGGACAACAGCTTCATCATCAACAACTACTCCACCAGTTCCGACGTGTTGGTGGTGATGGTCAAGACGGCATCCGAGGGCTGTTCGCGTTATGCGGCCATGGCGCCGATCGACGAACTGATGTGGAAAATGCAGAACACCGAGGGTGTGCAGTCGGCAATTTCCCTGGTCACCGTGTCCAAGCAGATGATCAAGGGCATGAACGAGGGCAACCTGAAGTGGGAAACCCTGTCGCGTAACCCGGATGTGCTGAACAACTCGATTGCCCGCGCCGATGGCCTGTACAACAACAACTGCTCCCTGGCGCCGGTGCTGGTGTTCCTCAACGATCACAAGGCCGCGACCCTCGACCGTGCGGTCCATGCAGTGCAGGATTTTGCCCGGGAAAACAACAAGGATGGCCTGGAGTTCCTGCTCGCCGCAGGTAATGCCGGGATCGAGGCGGCCACCAACGAAGTGATCAAGCAGGCGGAACTGACCATCCTGGTGCTGGTGTACCTCTGCGTCGCGACGATGTGCATGATCACCTTCCGTTCCTGGGCGGCGACCCTGTGTATCGTTCTGCCACTGGTGCTGACGTCGGTGCTGGGCAACGCGCTGATGGCCTTCATGGGCATCGGCGTAAAGGTGGCGACCCTGCCGGTGGTGGCGCTGGGCGTGGGGATCGGCGTCGACTACGGGATCTACATCTACAGTCGCCTGGAAAGTTTCCTGCGCGCCGGGCTGTCGTTGCAGGAGGCCTATTACCAGACCCTGCGCTCCACCGGCAAGGCGGTGTTGTTCACCGGCCTGTGCCTGGCGATCGGCGTCTGTACCTGGATCTTCTCGGCGATCAAGTTCCAGGCCGACATGGGCCTGATGCTGACCTTCATGCTCCTGTGGAACATGTTCGGCGCACTGTGGCTGCTGCCGGCGCTGGCGCGGTTCCTGATCAAGCCGGAGAAACTGGCGGGCAAGGTGGGCGGTTCGTTGCTGGCTCACTGACGCTGCTGAAACGCTTCGCTGGCAAGCCCTGTTCCTGCACAGGCCACATCGGTCCCAGTAGGAGCGGGGCTTGCCCGCGAACCGCCTCCGGCGGCCATTCACCGCCGCACCCGCTGCAACGCAATATCGCCTATCATTGCCCCTTTCCCGAAAAATGATAGAAACCGCCATGACCGACACCTTGCTCACTGCCCTTCAAGCCTGCGACATGCTGGAAATCGACGGCCTGCATGCCTTCGATTTCACCCTCGACGAGGCCGGCCTGCTGATCGAGTGCATGGACGGCCGTGCCGCCAAGCGCTGGGCGTTCAGCCTGGACCAGGTGCGGGCTGCTGCCTTCGACGAGGCCCTGCAAAGCTGGGTGCTGGTCGGCGAGTCCGGCGAGCATCGTCTGGTGTGCATGAGCGCGTTCAGCGCCAAGGAGGAAGAGGACGATGAACAGGATGATGCGTAAATTCTGGCCCCTGCTGATGGCCGGCAGCATCGGTTCGATGCCGGTCCTGGCGGCATCGGGCGATACCGTCCAGTTGCTGGTCGGTTCCTACACCGCTGGCAAGAGCGAAGGTATCTACCGCCTGCAGTTCGACAGCCGCACCGGCAAGCTCGACCCCAAGCCGTTGCAGGTGATCAAGACGGCCAACCCGTCCTGGCTGACGCTGTCCGCCGATCAGCGCCGGCTGTACGCGGTCAATGAAAACGGTCCGGGCCAGCAGGATCCGGTGGGTCGAGTCAGCAGCTATGGGATCGATCCCAAGAGCCATCAGCTCAAGCTGATCAACCAGGTGCAGAGCCTCGGCAACGAGCCGACCCATGCCAGCCTGAGCGGTGACCAGCGTTACCTGTTCGTCGCCAACTACTCGGTACTCGAAGATCCGGGCGGCAGCCTGGCGGCCCTGCCAGTGGATGCCAGGGGCAAACTGTCGCCGCCGGTCCAACTGAGCAGCCACCCGGCCAGCCTGGTCAACCTGGAGCGACAGGCGTCGGCGCACGTGCACTCGGTGGTGTCGTCGCCGGACGGGCGTTTTGTCTTCGCCTGCGACCTGGGGGCGGACAGGATCTTCGTCTACCAATACGATCCCAAGGCCAACCCGGAACGGCCATTGACCCCGGCTACCCCGGCCTATGTGCAGTTGCCGCCCGGCAGCGGGCCGCGTCACCTGCTGTTCAGTGCCGATGGCAAGCATGCCTGGCTGACCAGCGAAATGAGCGCGCAGATCACTGTATTCGACTATCAGGACGGCAAGCTCACCCAGAAGCAGCGGGTCGAACTGGCCGATCAGCAGCCGCTGTCGGACAAGGCCGCCGCCGCCCTGCACGCATCGAAGGACGGCAAGTTCCTCTATGTCAGCAACCGTGGCACGGCCAACCAGTTGCTGGTCTTTGCCATCGACCCGGCCAGCGGCGAATTGAAGGAACTGCAACGACGCTCCGTGGACGGCGACCACCCGCGCGAGTTCGCCCTCGATCCCAGTGGCAAGTTCCTGCTGGTGGCTAACCAGAAGAGCAATCAGATCGTCGTGATCGAGCGCGATGCCGACACCGGCCTGCTGGGCAAAACCGTGCAGACCTTGCCCTTCGATGCCCCGAGCTACCTTGGTTTCCTGCTGCGACAATAGATCGCAGCCCTCGGTTTACAAGGGGCTTGCACTTCTATTAATAACGCTGATATCCGCTACTGCTTCAATGAATTTCAACCCGATCACCCTCGGATGTACTTTGGACTCACGGCCTGAAAGGGCAAGCAAGCCAACTGACATTCGAGGGTTTTCGCCATGAACTTCAATCTTTTCTCCATCATCGCCGCTTCCGCCGTCTCCGCCAGCGTTGCCCTGCCAGCCAGTGCCAGCGTGGAGATCAGTGAGAAAAAATCCCACGCCCAGAGCTATACCCAGAAGTACCTGCAGCAGAGTGCCAACTTCTATGCTGCCCTGGATCACAAGGCTCAACACTGAGCGTTGGACCTTTGCGCAACGCCGGTGCGAATGCACTCATTCGGCAGTAGGTCCACTGACCGCCTGCCATGAGAGTGAATTCGCCCCGGCGTTGTCGTGTGGCTGTCTGGTTTGAGTCGGGCAACAAGTGTCATGGCGCGTGACATTGAATTTGGCGCTAAGTTATTGACTCTTCAAAGATTAATATTACTGATGACGACTATTTAAATAGTTGCCTATTTAGTTAAGCGGTTATGATGGATCCTATAGGCATGACAACCGCCTGTGGAGAAAAACACCATGGCCAGTAACCTTCTGACTTCTGCTCGACACGGCGCCTACTTGGCTATTGGCCTGTATGTCGTGATGGTGGTCATCGTCAGTCTGTCCTCCCTGGCCCACACCCCGACCGATGCGGCCATCCAGGTGGCGTCGCCGTCACTTCCGCTCGAACACAAGACCCAGTCCGCCGGCGTGCTCGCGCACACTGCCGACGCGGGGGCCTGATCCCCCCGCGCTATCGGCTTAATCGCTGGCCGGCCTCATTTCACTTCGATCGTGCTCAGTCCGTTACCCTGACGTTGCACCTGGATCTGCACCGGAATCCGCTCGTGCATTTCCTGCACGTGGGAAATCACCGCGACCTTGCGGCCCTGAGCCTGCAAGCCATCGAGAGCATCCATCGCCAGTTGCAGCGATTGCGGATCGAGACTGCCGAAGCCTTCGTCGATGAACAGCGATTCGATTTTCAGCGTGCTGGAGGCCATCGAGGCCAGCCCGAGGGCCAGGGCCAGCGACACCAGGAAGGTTTCGCCGCCAGACAATGAATGCACCGAGCGCAGTTCGTCGCCCATCTCGGTGTCCATCACCAGCAATCCGAGCATACTGCCACCGCGCTTGAGGCGATAGCGGCGCACCAACTGGCGTAGCTGAGCGTTGGCATGGTGTACCAGCAGGTCAAGATTGTAGGCCTGGGCCAGTTTGCGGAAGCGGTCGCCGGTGGCCGAGCCGATCAAGGCATCCAGGCGGGCCCAGCGCTGGTATTCGGCATAGGCCTCGGCAATTCGCTGCGCCAGTGCCTGGTTGGCGTTCTGGCGGCGTTGGTCGTCGGCCTGTTCGGCGCGCAGTTCGGCGCATTGCTGTTCGCTGGCGGCGAACTGCTGCTGACGTTCGGTCAATGCGCTGCTCAATTGCTCGGCATCGAGGTGGCCGTTGTGCTGGGCCTGGTGTGCCTGTAGGCGTTGTTCGCGTTCCTGCAGCAGTACCTGGGCCTGTTCGATGGCCTTGTCGTTCTGTTGCAGGCGCTGGCGCAATTCGCCGACCTGGTTGTCGTCCAGTTCGAGCAAGGCTTGCAGGCCACTGTCGTCCAGTTCCGGATGGCTGGCGCGCCACTCGGCGATCTTGCCAGCCAGTGCGCTGGCGTCCTGTTCCAGCGCCTGCTGGCGCTCCTGCAGGGCCTTGAGTTCAGCGGCGATCTGCACCTGTTGGGTGCGCGTTTCCTGCAAGGCCTGGGCGGTGCCGGTTTCGGCCTGGCGCGCCTGTTCCACCGCCTGTTCCAGTTGCTGCTGCCAATGTTCGGCGCTGTCGTGCTCGCCCAGCAGTTGGCTCAGTTGCTGTTGGCTGGCCTGCTGTTGTGCAGACAAGGTCTCGAACTGTTGCAGGGTTGCTTGCAACTGCTGCTCGCGGCCCTGCTGGCGCTCCTGTTCCATTTCCAGCGCCTGCTGACGCTGTTGTTGCTCGGTGAGGTCGTCACGCTGCTGCTCCAACTGCTGCAGGCGTTCGGCAATCTGCCGGTCCAGTTGCACGAAGGTCGCCGCCGGTTCGTTGCGCAGGGCGGCGAGGGTCGTGGCGGGCAGCAGGGTGGCGAAGGCCGCCAGCTCGTCGTCCAGGCGCTGGCGGTCGGCGGCCAGTTCGCGCTGTTGGTTGTCCAGTTGTTGCGTGGCCTGCTGGTGCGCGGTTTCGGCCTGGCGCAACTGCTGGGTCAGCCGCGCGGCATCCTGTTGCAGGGTAAGCAGGGCGTTCTGGCGCTGCTCGTCGCGCGTCAGGTTCTGGTTCAGTTGGCTGGTTTGCCGCTCCAGCCAGGCCTCGCGCTGGTCGGCGTGCTGGTCCAGCAGTTGGGGCGCCAGCGGGTGCGCTTCCAGGCTGGGAGCCAGGACCTGTTGCTGGGTTGTCAGGTGTTCCTGTTGCGCCAGCAGTTCCTTCTGTTGGGCAATCAACCCACCGACTTCGGCGCGTAGTTCGGTGAGCTTTTCCTTGAGCCGATCCACCGCAGCCTGAGCCTTGGCCTGTTCGCTTTCGTCGTGGCGGCCCAGGCTCTGCAACAGCGCTTCGGGCTGGTGATAAGGGTGTTCGTGGCTGCCGCAGACCGGGCAGGGCTGATCATCCTGCAACTGTGCGCGCAGTTCCTCGACGCTGGCGCTGCGGGCCAGGCGCTGGCGTTCGAGCAGTTCACGGGTAACGTTGAACGTCTGTTCGGCCACCACCAGTTCGGCCTTGGCCTTGACCCCGTCCTGGGTCAGACGCTCACGCTCCTGCTGGGCCTGGGTCAGGCGTTGCTGCAACTCGGTGGCGCGCTTGTCCAGCTCCTGCTGGCTGGACCACAGCCGGGTCAGGTCCTCGACCGCACGCAGTTGCTTGCGGTTATCCTGCAGCAGACCGCCGAGAATGCCGATCTGCTCGGCCACGGCGTCCGGTTCGGCGGCGGCTTCCTGGTACAGCACTTCCAGTTGTTGTTTCTGCGCGGCCAGTGCCTGCGCCGTTTCACTGGCAGTGCGTTCGAGGCCGGCCAATTCGGCCTGGCCCTGGTTGAGCCGGTTGCCGACCAGCATCAACTGCTGCAGGCGATCGCGGTAGGCATTCCAGGCTTCGCTCAAATGGGCGAGGTCGGTGCTTTGCTCCAGTTGTGCCGCGATCTGTTGCAGACGTTCGGCGACCTGTTGTTGCCGCTCCTGTAGCGTCTGGATCGTGTTCTGACCTTGGTCCCGGGCCTGCTGCGCGCTGGCCTGCGCCTGTGCGGCGAGGGCGGCGTCCTTGACCAGGTGGGCGAGGTTGCCTTGTTCGGCGAAGGCCTGGCGCAGCAGCGGCGCACAATGGCTCTGCTGTTGTTGCGCGGTGTTCAGCGCAACCTGGGCCGCAGCCAGGTCCTGTTCCAGTTGTGCCTGGCGTTCGCTCAAGACGTCATGCTGCTGGCGATGACGGGCAATCTGTTCGGCCAGGGGCGTCAGTTGCCCATCTATTTCCAGCTTGCGGGCGAACTGGTGCCGTTGCGGGGCCAACTGCTCCAGCCGTGCCAGCTTCAGGCGCTCGTCGGCCAGCGTCTGCCATTGCTGCTGGACGCTTTCCAGCTGTTCGGCACCTGCCTGACGGGCGTCCTGCAACTGCTGCAGTTCCTTGAGCCAACTGTGCTGCTGTTCGAGCTGGCGCAGTTGGGCCTTGTGCAATTCCAGTTGTTGCTGGGCGCTGTGGAAACGCTCGTCGAGTTCGGCACGGGCCTCGGGGCTCATCGGGGTGACGCCGACTGCCTGGTCCTGCAACAGCTTGTGGGCTTCGCGGGCTTCCTTGGCCTTGTCGAAGGCACGGCGGCCAAGCCGGGTGTAGAGCGCGGTGTCGGTGAGCTTTTCCAGCAGTTCGCTGCGTTCGTTGTCGTCGGCCTTGAGGAAGGCGCTGAACTCGCTCTGAGCCAGCAGCACGGCGCGGGTGAACTGTTCGAAGTTCAGCCCCAGGCAGGCTTCGAGCTGGGTCTTGTACTCACCTTTCTGGCTGGCCAGCAACTGGTCGCTGTCGAGGTCGCGCAGGCTCTGGCGGCTGGCCTGCAACTTGCCATTGGCCTTGTCCCGGGCCCGATTGGCTTCCCAGCGGGCGCGGTAGCGGCGGCCGTCGATACCGACAAAATCGACCTCGGCGAAGCCGGCCCCAGTGCCACGCCGCAGCAGGGTGCGCGGGTCGCCGGTGCCGATTTCGCCCTCGGCATCCGGCACCTTGGCATCGCGTGAGGCGTTGTTCAACCGTGGTACCGCGCCGAACAGCGCCAGGCATAGGGCGTCGAGCAAGGTACTTTTACCGGCGCCGGTCGGTCCGGTGATCGCAAAGAGACCGGCGCTGGCCAGCGGCTCGGCGGTGAAATCCAGTTCGAACGGTCCGGCCAGGGAGGCGAGGTTCTTCAGGCGAATGGCGAGAATCTTCATGGCTGCTCGTCCTCCAGTTGGACTTCCTGCAGCAGCAGGGCGAAGTCATCGAGGGTCGGCTGATCCACATCGCTGCCGTAGTTGTCCTGCCAGGCACGGCTGAACAGGTCCTGGGGGCTGAGCTGGTCGAGGTCGACCAGGTGTTCGGCATCCTCGTCGCCCTCGCGTGCGCCGCTGCCGGCGTATTCGGCGGCGATGCGCACCAGGCGCACGGCCTTGCCTTGCAGGGCGGTTTCCACCTGCTGGCGCAGGTCCGGCTGCGGCTCGTCGAGGCGCACCCGCACTTCCAGCCAGGGTTGGCGCGGCAGGTCGGCCAGCAGGTCGACATCGGGCAGATCGCCAAGCTGCTCCAGAACGTCGGCGAAGGGCAGTGGGCCTATGCGTTGCAGATCCACCGCGCGCGGTACCAGACGGGGTTCGACGCTGACCAGTTGCTCGCCGTCGAGGACGATATCGAGGATCTGGTGCTTGTAGCCGATTTCCGAAAACGACAGCGGGATCGGCGAGCCGCTGTAGCGGATGCGCTCTTCGCCGTTGACCTTCTGCGGTTTGTGCAGATGGCCCAGGGCGACGTAGCTGACGCTGACATCGAACAGGCTGGCGGGCAGGGCCTCGGCGCTGCCGATGATCAGGCTGCGCTCGGAATCTTCCGAAACCGAGCCGCCGGCCATGTGTGCGTGACTGATGGCGACCAGCGCCTGACCCGGTTGGCGCCTGGCCTGGGCGGCTTCGATCAGCCAGCGGTGGACCTGGCCGATGCCGCGCAGATAGTTGTCGCCCAGTTGCAGGCCGGTGACTTCGGCCGGGCGCAGGAAGGGCAGGGCCAGGCACCAGGCGGCGATAGCACCACTGGCGTCAGGCAGCGGGATCAGCAGGCGGTCGCTGTCGAGCTGGCCGTCTTCGAGCCACAGCACCCGTCCGAGGGCGTGGGTGCGCAGGCGGCGCATCAGCGGCGCCGGCAACTCGATCCGCGAGCCGGAGTCGTGGTTGCCGGCGATCATCACGATGGTCAGTTGCGGCTGCTGCTCGTGGGCGCTGACGATGAAGTCGTAGAGCCGTTCCTGGGCTTTGACTGGCGGGTTGACGGTATCGAAGATATCGCCGGCGATCAGCAGCACGTCCGGTTGCTGGCTGGCGAGCTGGGCGAGCAGCCAGGTCAGGAAGCAGGCGTGTTCGAAATCCCGCTCCTGGCCGTGAAGGTTCTGGCCCAGATGCCAGTCGGAGGTATGAAACAGGCGCAAGGCAAACTCCGCGAAGACGGTGGCGACCGCTCAAGACAAGGTGGCGGCGCGAAAGACCGACAAGTCTACTGGTAAATCCGCGGGGAGTGGCGATGCAGGCTTTTGGGCAGCAGGAAATTTCGCGCTGACGCCCCATCCCTGCAGGAGCCGCACCGTCAGCGACTACAGGGGGAGGTGTCAGGGCAGAAGGAGGGGAATGCCCAGGGAAACGTCAGACCGGGAGTTATTTGGGGTACAGCGGTGGCAGGCCGCTGTCGCCCACCGGGTCCTGGACGCGTTCGGCGGTCGGGATGGCGCGCACCACCCGCCACAGTTCCTCGCCTTGCCAGTATTGACCGGATTCGCTGTACAGCGCGCCGTTCAGGCCGTCCAGGGCATCGGACAAGGGTACGAAGCGTGCCGCCATCTCGGCCAGGGTTTCCGGCTGTTGCCGGGCCCAGGCGTCCAGGGCCTGGCGCGTGGCCTGGGGGTCGTTGGCCAGGCAGGTGCGCTTGAGGTCGTCGAGCAGGGTCCGGGGGCTTGGCCCGGTCTGTGCCGCGCGGTGTACGGCCGGTTGCGAACGGGCGCGCCACCACAGGCCGAAGCCGAGCAGGGTGGTGCCGGTCAGCAGCAGGGTGCTGAGTTTCCAGAGCCACAGGCTCGCCGCGTCGGCGGCGAGGTTCGCCGGCAGACTGTTGACCGGGGTGTCCACCGCCAGGCTCGGGTTGGTCGTCACTTGTAGGGTGCGCGACGGCAGGCTGCTGCGCTCCAGGTGTTCTTCGTGGGTGTTCCACCAGACCACCGTCACCGCCGGCAACTCGAAGGTGCCGCTGTGGGTCGGCACCAGGGCTTCACGCTCTTCGCGGCTGCCGATCAGGCCGCGTTCGCTGTTCTGGTTGCTCAACTGCGGCTGGTCCGGATAGCGCCGTAGCCCGTTGACGCTGGTGGCCGGCAACGGCGGCAACTGGGCACTGGACAGGCCTTCGGCCTTGATGGTGAGGCTGCGGGTCAGGGAATCGCCGACCTGGCTGTGATCCGGTTCCGGGCTCCAGCTTTCGCCCAGGCTCAGACTGCGCGCGGGTAGCCAGGGGGCATCGGCGGGCCAGGCGGCCGGTTGCGGTTTCACGTTCAGGGTCATGGCCGCCGAACTGACGTGAATCAGCTTGCCGGGTTTGGGAGCGGTTGGCGACTGGCTCTGGCTCTGCCCGGGATCCACCAGCGTGGCGCTGAACACCAGCGCCGGAATCACCAGTTCGCCACTGTGCTGCGGATAGATCGCGTAGCGTAACTCGATCACGCCATGGCGCACGCCGTTGATCAGTTTCTCGTAGGTCCGCGACTCGCCCAGTTGTTCGATGCGCGCATCGCCCACTTGCAGCGGGCTCAGGCTGCTGTCGTCATACAGCGACACCGAATGGTAGATGTGCAGGGTCAGTACCGCCTGGGCCTGGACATAGACACTGTCCTGGTCGAGGCTGGTCTCGATGAACACTGGCGCGAGGCTGTTGGCCGGCTCCTGTTCGTCGCTCTGTACCACCTGCAGGGTGATCGGCTGGCTGCGCAGTTCACCCAGTTGCAGCGCGGGAATCACCACGCTGCCGCTCTGCCGTGGCAACAGGGTGATGATCCAGCGGGTCGTTGCCTGCTTGTTATCGCCCAGGGTCGTCAGTTGGTTGACCTGGCGGGTGCCGCGTACTTCGAACTGGCTGGTCAGCGGGTCCAGGTCCGGTTTGCCGAACTGGGTGGCATCCCGTGACTCCAGGGTCAACTCCACCGATTCGCCGGAATTCAGGCGCGTGCGGTCGACGCTGGCGAGCAATCCGTCGGAGTGGGCCGGCAGGCTCCAGCAGAGCAGCCACAGCAAGAAAACGGAAAAGCGCTTGATCATCGGGTCTTGTCCTGATGGAGCTGTTGTTCGTACCAGAATTTGCGCCTGAGCAGTTCGCCCGGATCGTCGGGGATCTGCCGCAGCCATTGTTCGAGGGCCTGGCGCTGTTCGCCCTCGAGGTTCTGCGCGGCGCTGCGCAGCGGTGGGCGAGTGGTCTGTTCATCGCCCAGTTCGCTGCCTGGTACGTCATTATCGCCTTTTGGCGTGGTTGGGGCATCGGCCGATGCACCGCTCGGTGGCTGTTCGTGCTCCTGCGGCGCGGTGTCGGTTCCCTGCGGCTGGCCGGGATTGGCGTTGCCGGGTGAGGCTTCTGGAATGGCGCTGGAAGGTTCGCCAGTGGTCTCGGTTTCAGCGGGTTTTTCCGCTTGGGCCGCCGAACGGGCGCGTTGCTCTTCCAGAATCTGCTCCACCAGGGCCTTGTTTCTCAGTGCCGGACGCAGGTCGGACTGGCGTTCGAGCGCCTGTTCATAGGCATCCAGTGCCGCTTCCAGCTCACCGCTCTGGGCCAGGGCATTGCCCCGATTGTAATGGGCATTGGCATCGTCGCCCTCGGCGAACTTGCGTGCTGCGGCGGCATAATCGCCGGCCTCGTAGAGGGCCATGCCCTGCCACTGCGGATCGTCGAAATGCTTCGCCGCTTCCAGCGGGCGTTGCTGCTCCAGCAGCCGTATGCCCTGTTGATCCGGGCGCAGCCATAGGTCGGTGAACTCGAACGCCTGGCTCGGCTGCGGGAACATCAGGAACAGCGGCAGGCAGAACAGCCAGCCCCGCCGGCCGGCACAGGCGGCGAGCAGCAGCAATGGCAGCAGCAACCAGTAACCCTGGTCTTCCCAGCTGTCGAGCTGCACCCGCTGACCGTCGTCGCGCAGATGCCGTGGGCCGTCGAGCAGGCCGAGGCCGCGCAGGTCGCTTTCGTCCACGCGGGTCTGGCGGTAACGTCCGCCTACTTCGGCGGCAAAGGCCTTGAGACTCTGGCTGTCCAGCCGGGGCACGCGGATCGCACCCTGGGCATCCTTGAGTAGACTGCCGTCTTCCTGGGCGACTGGCGCGCCGTCACGGGTGCCGATGCCGAGGATCAGCAGGCTGTGTGGCTGTTGATCCAACGCCTTGCGAATGCCCTCGCGTTCCTGTTCGCTGAGGGACGAGGCGATCAGCAGCAGTCGCCCCTGACCCTGGGCGCCGCGTTCGAGCAGTGTCAGGGCCTTGGCGACCGCGAGGTCGGCGCGATTCCCCGGTTCGGGCATGATCGACGGTCTGAGCGCATCGAGCAGGTTGCGACTGGTGCCCATGTCGTCGGACAGCGGCACCAGCGTGTGCGCACTACCGGCATAGACGATGATCGCGGTCTGCGCGTCGCTGCGTGCCCGCATCAGGTCGAACAGCTTGCGCCGGGCCTGTTCCAGGCGATTCGGTGCGAGATCGGTGGCGAGCATGTCCGGGGTCAGTTCCAGCAACACCACCAGCGGGTCCTGGGGTTTTTGGGTCGACTGTTCGATCCGCTGCCAGCTCGGGCCGAGCAGGGCCAGTACGGCCAGGGTCCAGCCCAATCCGAGGACTATCCAGGGCAACCGGCTGTCGCGACCGCTGCCGCCGCTGAGCAGCACCCGGTGGAAGGCCGGCGGCAGGATCATCTGCCAGCGCCCGGCACGTTTCTGCCGATGCCAGAGTCGCCACAGCAACCCGCCGAGCAATGGCAACAACACCAGCCAGGCGGGGCGGAACCAATGTGGCCAGAGGGTAGCCAGGAAGTCGCCGCTCATCGGCGCCTCCGCAAGCGTAGACGCTTGAGGCGCTGACGCCATTCGGGATGTTGCGGCAGGAACCGTCTGCGTGCGAGCCAGCGCTGCAGCAGGTTGTCGGGCCACTGTTCGCGAGCCACCAGCAACAGGCTCAGGGCCAACGCCAGGGCCAGCGGCCAGTGATACAGGGCGCGAGCCGGACGGGCTTGGGTCGGCTGTTGGGCCACGGGTTCGAGTTTGTCCAGAGTATTGCGGATGCTCTGCAGTTCCTGGCCGTCGCGGGCCCGGAAATACCGGCCGCCGGTGACCTGGGCGATCTCCTTGAGGGCCGGTTCGTCCAGGTCCATGCTCGGGTTCAACCCGAGCATGGACAGGCTGCCGCTCTGCTCCGGGTCGGCACCAATGCCGATCGGATAGATTTTCACCTGCTCCTCGGCCGCCAGTCGGGCGGCAGTGAGCGGATCGATTTCGCCGCCGTTGTTGGCACCGTCGGTCACCAGGATCAGCACCCGGCTTTGTGCCGGCCGCTGACGCAGGCGCTTGAGGGCCAGGCCGATGGCGTCGCCGATGGCGGTGTTCTTGCCGGCAATGCCGATCTTCGCTTCATCCAGCCAGATCCGCACGGTGCGTCGATCGAACGTCAGCGGCGCCTGGACATAGGCCTTGCTGCCGAACAGGATCAGCCCGACGCGATCGCCTTCGCGGCTTTCGAGAAAATCGCCGAGCAGATGCTGGACCAGGCTCAGGCGGCTGACGTCCTCATCTTGCCAGCGCATGTCGGGGTACTCCATGGAGCCGGAGACATCCACTGCCACCAGCAGATCGCGGCCACTGGCGGCGATCGGCAACGGCTCGCCCAGCCACTGCGGGCGGGCGGCGGCGATCAATAGCAACAGCCAGAGCAAGACAAAATGCATTTGCTGACGCCAGCCGGGCAGATTGAGCCGGGCACGACGGCGGGCCAGGGTTTCGAGGTCGGCGAGAAAACTGACCTTCAATGCCGCTTCGCCGTTGTCGGCCGCCGGCAGCACCAGGCGCAGCAGCCATGGCAGCGGGAACAGGGCGAAGATCCACGGCCAGGCGAACTCAAACATGCTTGCGGATCCAGGTGTCGATAGCCTGGTTGAGGCCGGCAATGGCCTTGTCGTCGAGCTTGCACTCAGGCTTGTAGGCGCCTTCGACCAGCACCATCCAGCGCGTCAGCCCGGCGGCCGGGCAGCGGTTGTCGAGGAAGGCCAGCCATTGGCGACCGTTGAGGGTGTGGCTCTGGCTGGCAGGGTAGTGGTTGCGACACAGGCGCTTGAGCAGCCCGTTGAGTTGCTGCAGCCAGGCGCCGGCAGGCGCGCCATCGTAAGGTTTGGGCAGGCGCGCCAGTTCCTCCAGCGCCGCCAGCCGCAGCGGGTCCAGCGGCTGCTCGGCACGCGGCAGCGTACGCTTGCCCAGCAGCCAGCGCCGCAGATACCAGAGGCCGACGCCGAGCAATGGCATCAACAGCGCCAGCAGCCACCAGCCCGGTGCCGGTGGCCAGAAACCCTGCACGGGCGGGCTGATCAGCGGTTGCAACTGGTCCAGGCCGCTCATGACGGTTTACCTGGCCGTTGCGGGTTGAGGTACTCGCGCAGTTGCTCGACCATTTCGCCCTGGGTGCTCAAGGGCATCAGCAACACCCGCAGCTTTTGCGCCAGCAGTTCCCAGCGAGCCGCACGGGCATCGCCCTGGGCGCGATAGGCCTGGCGCAGTTCCGGGTTCAGGGTATCGAGTTCCAGTCGCGCGCCGCGATCGGTGAAACGCAGCAGACCGGCGGCGGGCAGGGCGTGGTCGAGCGGATCGGACACCGGCAGCAGCAGCAGGTCGCAATGGCGCGACAACAGGCTCAACTGACGTTCGGCGGCATCGGTCAGCGCGCGTTCGTCGCAGATCACGATCACCAGACTGCCCGGGCGCAGGACTTCCCGCGCGCGGATCAGCGCCAGGCCCAGGGTGTCCTGGCCGGTGGCGGTTTCGGTGTGCAGCGAGTGGTTGACCCGCACCAGCCGGTTGAGCAGTTGCAACAGGCTCTGCTTGCTGCGCCGCGGCTTGATTTCGTAGTGCTCGTTGTCGCCGTAGACCAGCCCACCGACCCGGTCATTGTGTCCCAGTGCGGCCCAGCCGATCAGGCTGGCGGCCTGGGCGGCGAGCACCGACTTGAACATCTGCCCGGAACCGAAGAACAGTTGCCGGCTCTGCTCGACGAGAATGAAGATCGGTCGTTCGCGCTCTTCGTGGAACAGCTTGGTGTGGGGTTCCTGGGTCCGCGCCGTGACGCGCCAGTCGATGGTCCGCACATCGTCGCCGGCCTGATAGACCCGCACCTGGTCGAAGTCCACGCCACGTCCGCGCAGTTTCGAATGGTGCAGGCCGATCAGCGGGCTGCGCTGGCTTGGCGTCGAGAACAGCCGTACCTCGCGCACGCGATGACGCATCTCGATCAACTCGGCGAGCGTGGTGCGGATGCCGGGCTCGGCGGGCAGGGGGGTGATCATTGTCAGGGTCAGGCGACGGCGACGACGTCGAGAATCCGCTGGACCACTCGATCCTGGTCGATCCCTGCCGCTTCGGCCTCGAACGACAGGATGATGCGGTGGCGCAGCACGTCGAACAGCACAGCCTGGATATCTTCCGGGCTGACGAAATCGCGTCCGGCCAGCCAGGCATGGGCACGGGCGCAGCGGTCGAGGGCGATCGAGCCGCGCGGGCTGGCGCCATAGGCGATCCATTCGGCCATTTCCGGGTCGAACTTGGCCGGGCTGCGGGTCGCCATCACCAGTTGCACCAGGTATTCCTCCACGGCATCGGCCATGTACAGCCCGAGGATTTCCTTGCGTGCGGCGAAAATCGCCTGCTGGCTGACCCGGCGTTCCGGCTTGGTCTCGCCGTTCAGCGCTTCGCCACGAGCCTGCTGCAGAATCCGCCGCTCCACGGCGGCATCGGGGAAACCGATCTTGACGTGCATCAGGAAACGGTCGAGCTGGGCCTCGGGCAGTGGATAGGTGCCTTCCTGCTCGATCGGGTTCTGGGTTGCCATCACCAGGAACAGTGGCGACAGGTCATAAGTGCTGCGCCCTACGCTGACTTGGCGTTCGGCCATGGCTTCGAGCAGCGCCGACTGGACCTTGGCCGGCGCCCGGTTGATTTCATCGGCCAGCACCAGATTGTGGAAGATCGGGCCTTGCTGGAACACGAAGCTGCCGGTTTCCGGGCGATAGATCTCGGTGCCGGTGATGTCGGCGGGCAGCAGGTCGGGAGTGAACTGGATGCGATGGAACTGCGCTTCGACACCTTCGGCCAGTTCCTTGATGGCTTTGGTCTTGGCCAGGCCGGGAGCGCCCTCGACCAGCATGTGACCGTCGGCCAGCAAGGCGATCAACAGGCGCTCGATCAGCTTTTCCTGGCCGAGAATCTGCGCTGAGAGAAAGGTTCGCAGCGCCAGCAGCGCTTCACGATGTTCCATCGATGAGTGTTCCTGGAGAGGGGGGCGACAGCAGGGGGACACCTGTCGTCGCCGGGGGCGTTACTTTAATCCATCGAGGGTCGTGGCGACTAACGAACAAGGGGATTTTTGTGATTTTTCGGGAAAAATCCTGCGTTGTTGAGAGTCATTTCTCAGGGGGATGGCCTACACGGGGATTTCAGACCAGCTCGCTGACGTAGGTGCCAGTGCCGTCGAGGATGTTCTTGAGCGTCTGTTCGACCTCGGCCAGTTCCGCCGCGTCAGTGCGATGGAGAATTTCCAGGTGGTCCGAACCATTGAGCACATCCGCATCGCCTGGCGCGACTTCGATCAGCAGGCGGGTGGCGCTCAGGGTGATCTTGATGCCGTCCAGGGTCGAGGGCTCGCCGTCCAGGGTGATCTCCAGTTCATCCTCGTCCGGATAGCGGGTCATCAGGAACATCTCGCCCTTGTCGCTGTGGCAGCAAAGCATGGCCATGTTGTCTTCTTCATCGTCGCAGGGGTTGGCGATGAGGTGGGCGGTACTGAGTTGCATGGGCTTGTCCTGTCGGGCGCGGTTGATGCGCTAGTTTGCCTGTGTCTGGAATATTTTTCAGGACTGGCTGGCGGCTGGCAGGTCGTTCACCGACCGTTTGACTCTGTTGGAGGTGTTCGGGTTATTTGTACGAAATATCTTAATTAAAACTTCTCTCATTCCATATTGTGTTCAGCGTTCTCGTATAGACCTGTCATTTCTGACAGTAGACGATACCCATCGAAGTCTTGATAATTATCGCCAAGCCGAGTTTCTGCGTTGTCCGGTACAAGATTTTCCTGAAAATCTTCTGGCGGAGGAATAAGGCCTTGAAAGTCTCGATTCTGATGTGCACCTATAATGGCCAGCGATTCCTGGCCGAGCAGATCAACTCCTTCGAACGCCAGAGTCATCGTAATTGGAGCCTGGCGGTATCCGATGACGGTTCCAGTGATGCCACCCTGGATATCGTCAATCGTTGTACCTGTGATTGGCCGATTGGACGCCTGAAAGTATTTTCCGGTCCGTGCAAGGGTTTTGTCGCCAACTTCCTGTCGTTGACCTTTCGTCCTGAAGTCGAAGCGGATTTTTATGCCTGGTCGGATCAGGACGATATCTGGACCGAAGACAAACTCGAAACCGCGCTGATGTGGTTGCAGGGTATTGCCGAACATGTTCCGGCACTGTATTGCGGTCGTACCCAGCTGATCTCGGAGTTGGGCATCGCCACCGGCCAATCGCCGCGATTTTCCCAGCCGCCGGATTTTGCAAACGCCCTGGTGCAGAGTATTGGTGGCGGCAACACCATGGTCTTCAACCATGCCGCCCGCGAACTGCTGCGCGAAGCCGGAGCTGATGTGGCTATTGCCTCCCATGACTGGTGGGCCTATCAACTGGTGTCCGGGGCCAGGAATGGTGTGGTGTTCTACGATCCCCAGGCCAAGACGCTCTATCGCCAGCACGGAGCCAACCTGGTGGGCAGCAATGCCGGTTGGCTGGCGCGCTTTCATCGGATACGCCTGTTGGTCCATGGCCGTTTTCACGAATGGAACCGGCAGAATATCCGCGCTCTGGAATCGATGAGTCATCGGCTGGATAGAAGCAGTATCGAAATACTTTCGGCATTTAAAGAAGCCCGCGACCTGCCGCTCTGGCATCGAGTCTCCGGTATCAGGCGTTGTGGTGTCTATCGGCAGACGGTCGGCGGCAATCTCGGATTATGGTTGGCTGCCTTGCTTAGAAAAATCTGAAGATCTGCAATGTTTTAATTTTCGGGTGACTGTTTATTCGTGTCCGTCGAAAGGCGGCCACGTTATTGCTTTCAGAGGTATTGATTGAATGTATGAGCTGACGAATAAAACAAGCGATATGTCGAGTGGACTCTGGCGTCACCGAAATCTCATTCTGATGTTGGCGCGGCGCGATATTATCGGACGTTATCGTGGTTCGATATTGGGGGTGGTCTGGTCACTGATGTATCCACTGTTCATGTTGGCCATCTACTCTTTGGTATTTGGTGGGATATTCAAGTCTCGCTGGGGCGTGGGCAGCAGTTCACCCTTGGAATTCGCCCTGATTCTTTTTCTCGGGCTGATTGTTTTCAATCTGTTCTCTGAGTCCGTCAGTCGCGCCCCCGGAGTGGTCGCAGCCCATGCCAGTTATGTGAATAAAATCGTCTTTCCGCTGGAGATTCTGCCAGTGGTGCTGTTGGCCGGAGCGATGTTTCAGTTTCTGGTCAACCTGGGCGTCTGGCTGGTGTTTTGTGCGCTGCTCTTCCAGATTCCGCCACTGACCACCCTGTTGTTGCCGGTGGCGATATTGCCATTGCTGTTGTTCACCCTGGGTGTCTGCTGGGTGTTGGCGGCACTGGGGGTCTACCTGCGAGATATCAGTCATTTGGTCGGAGTGCTGGTCACCGCGCTGCTGTTCCTGTCTCCGGTCTTCTATCCCGTTACCGCACTGCCCGAACGTTTCCAGCACCTCATGGCTCTCAATCTGCTGGCCCAGGTCATCGAGAACGTGCGGTTGGTCTCGGTTTGGAGTCGCTTGCCGGCTCCTGGCGATTGGTGCCTGTCGCTACTGCTCGGAGCACTGGTGGCGTGGCTCGGCCTGAGGTTTTTCCTGAAGACCCGTGGGGGCTTTTCCGATGTCCTCTGATATTGCCATCGCTGCCGAAGGGCTCGGCAAGTATTACCCCCTCTACAGCAAGCCCAGTGACCGGCTGATTCAGATGCTGTTTCAGGGGCACAAGTCCCGTTGTCGCAAATTCCGGGCACTGAACGGTGTGTCGTTCGAGATGAAAAAGGGTGAGGCGATCGGCATCATCGGCCGTAACGGCTCTGGCAAGTCGACCCTGCTGCAATTGATCTGCGGAACTTTGCGCCCGACATCGGGAACCCTTCGTGTCCAGGGGCGAGTGGCGGCCTTGCTGGAACTGGGGGCAGGCTTCAATGCCGAGTTCACCGGCCGTGAGAATGTCTACATGGCGGCTTCGCTGTACGGGTTGAGTATCGAAGAGATCAACCAGCGCTTTTCCGCCATTGCGGCTTTTGCCGATATCGGTGGCTTCATGGAGCAGCCGGTCAAGACCTATTCCAGCGGTATGTATGTGCGTCTGGCGTTTGCGGTCGTCGCTCATGTCGATGCCGATATCCTGGTAATCGACGAGGCGCTTTCGGTGGGTGATGCGTATTTCTCGCAGAAATGCATGCGTTTTATCCGCCAGTTCAAGAAGCGGCACTCGCTGATCTTTGTCAGTCACGATACCGCGGCGGTCATCAACCTCTGCGATCGCGTGATCTGGCTGGATCAGGGCGGACAGCGGTTGGCCGGTCCCTCCAGAATGGTTTGTGAGGCATACCTGAACGATCTGTTCGAGGCCATGAATGCAGGGCTAAACGAGCCCGTTGTGATCGATTCCGACGAACATGCAGGCATGATCAGGCGCCACGGCCATGAGGGCCTGCAGTGGCGTGACCAACGGGCTGATGCGATCAATGCGAGCGCCCTCAGGAATGACCTGGAAATCTTTCGTTTCGACCCTGACGCTCCTGGTGCGTTTGGCGGGGAACAAGCGCATATCGTCAACGTGAGGCTCAACGATAGCGCCGGCATCGGTCTGACCTGGGTTCTGGGTGGCGAACGGGTCACCCTCCGGGTCGAAGCCCAGGCTCATGTCCTGCTGGAGCGGCCGATCATCGGCTTTTTCGTCAAGGACCGCCTGGGACAGACGCTGTTTGGCGACAACACCTACCTCAGTCAACGGGACAAGGCGTGTGCGGCGTCGGCCGGTTCGCTGTTGTTGGCCGAGTTCGAGTTCTTCATGCCCTGGCTGGCCAAGGGCGACTATGTCATCCAGGTCGCGATCGCCGACGGCGAACAGAGCGACCATCGGCAATTGCACTGGTGTCATGAGGCACTGGTGATCCGCTCGCACCATGATCCGGTCTCGACCGGCCTCATCGGCATCCCGTTCATCAATATCAGTCTCAATGTGGCCACCCAGTAAGGACGACTATGCATCCGTCGGCAATGGAGCTTGGAAAGCTGTTTTTCGATACCTATGTCATGCCGGAGCGCCAGACCACGGTGGTCGATATCGGAGCGCAGAATATCAACGGTTCACTGAGAGAAGTCTGCCCGGTGTCAGTGCACTACATCGGCGTCGACTGTGTGGCAGGCGAGGGCGTCGATATCGTTTTGGAGGATGCCTATCGATTGCCTTTCGCCGAGCAAAGCATCGACATCGTCGTGTGCAGTTCGGTGTTCGAGCATGCCGAGTTCTTCTGGGAGCTGTTTATCGAGATCATCAGGGTGCTCAAGCCTGATGGCCTGCTGTACATCAATGTACCGAGCAATGGTTACATCCATCGTTATCCGGTCGACTGCTGGCGTTTCTATCCGGATGCCGGGCTGGCCCTGGTGGCTTGGGCAAGACGCCAGGGTTACGCGCCGGCCTTGTTGGAATCGTTCATCAACGAACGGCCTGTTGGGAAAGCTGCACAGACACCGTCGGCCATATGGAATGACTTTGTCGCCATTTTCGTAAAGGACCAGTGCGCCCGAACGGTGCATGCCCGTCGCCTGCTGGAGCAGCATGGGGGTTACCGCAACGCGATCTGCGACAACCCGGCCATTGCGGCCCGGATGGCGGAGTCAAGCGAAGACATGGAGTTGATCCGGCGCGGCGAAGAGGCCCTGGATCAGGCGCTGACGCAGCGGGCGCAACTGATGCGTCTGCTGTCTGAACAGGAGCTTAACAGTGCTCTCGCCAGCCAGGCGCTTGATGCGCTACGCGCCTCGACCAGTTGGCGGATAACCCGGCCATTACGATGGATAGCCGGTTATTGGCGGTGTTCGTCGTTTTTACCCAGATTGCTGTCGGCTCTGAGGCGCCGAGGCAATGTGAGGCGATGGCTGCGCAAACTATTGAACATCCGCCGGGAGGAGGGGCTGGTTGGCTTGCTGCGGCGCTGCCAGGCTCATGGCTGCGACAGGTGGCGTAGCCGTCGGCAGTCTGGTGAACGCTACTCCCCGAAAGACATTCCCGTCATCCGGTTTGAGTCGATGGCGGAAGGTTTTGTCCCCTATCAGAAACACCCGGAACTGGACCCGACGATCAGGCTGATCGCTTTCTATCTGCCGCAATATCATCCTTTTCCCGAGAACGATGCGTGGTGGGGCAAGGGCTTCACTGAATGGTCGAATGTCTGTAAGGCGCAGCCCAATTTTGTCGGCCACCATCAGCCGCACCTGCCTATCCATTTTGGCTACTATGATCTGCGGGTTCCCGAAGTGATGGAAGAGCAAGCGCGACTGGCCAAGTCCTACGGTATTTCAGGGTTCAATTATTACTTCTACTGGTTTGCCGGAAAGACTCTGATGGATACGCCATTGGAGAGGATGCTGGCCAACCCGAATGTCGATATTCCCTTCTGTCTGACGTGGGCTAATGAAAACTGGACGCGTCGTTGGGACGGACAAGAACAGGATGTGCTGATCGCACAGGAACATGGGCTTGATGATTCATTGGCGTTTATTCGTCATCTCGTCAAATACTTCAAGGATGACCGCTATATCAGAATCGAGGGTAAGCCGCTGCTGATCATCTACCGCGCCGATATCATCCCCGATATGGCCGAGGTGGCCCGGCACTGGCGTGAGGAAATCGCTGCGCAGGGGTTTCCAGGGTTGTATCTGATCTGTGCGCAGACCTTCGGAATCAAGGGTCCCGAGATATTTGGCTTCGATGCCGCCATGGAGTTTCCACCCCATACCACCCTCAGTTCTCCGATGACCGATCAAGTGATGGTCTCCAATCGGGATTTTGCCGGTGTGGTATTCGACTATGAGCAAGTGGCGGAAAATGCGGTGAGGGCGACGGAGCCGGAGTACAAGTTGTTTCGCAGCGTCATGTTGTCTTGGGACAATACCGCCAGAAAACAGAATAACAGTCATATCTTTCACAACTTCAGCCTGTTGCGCTACAAACAGTGGTTGTCAGCGAATTGCCTACGGGTATTGAACTCGGACAAGTACCAGGGTGATGAACAATTGGTCTTTATCAACGCCTGGAACGAATGGGCCGAAGGAACGCATCTTGAACCGGATCGCAAATATGGCTATGGCTATCTGCAGGCCACCCATGACGTGGCCACGAATCTTGAGGTCCGTACCTGTTCCCGGTTGAGGTCGTGCGGTGACCGCAGAAAACACCCGCTCGCGGTGATTGTGCACCTGCATTACCCGGATGTCTGGCCGGGTATCCAGGCCCGATTGTCGAGTCTGAGCGCGGTCGGATGCGACCTGTATGTCAGTGTGACCCGCCAGGATCTGGTGGATGAGGTGCTTGAGGCATTCCCCGAGGCCTTTGTTGCCCTGGTAGAAAATCGTGGCCGGGATATCCTGCCATTTCTGGACATGCTGGCGTTGATTGCCGACCTTGGTTATATCGTGGTGTGCAAAATCCACGGTAAGAAAAGTACTTACCGCACCGATGGCGACAAGATTCGTGACGAGATCCTGGGAGCCTTGATTGGCGAAAGCGAAGATATCAGGCGATGCGTTTCCCGCTTCGAGACTGACCAGTCGTTGGGGATGCTGGTGCCGAAGAAGTACCTGTTGGCGCATTCGAAACTCAATATGAAGTACAACCAGGCCCAGGTGTTGGCACTGTGCGAGCAACTGGGTATCGAGTATCACCCTGGCGTTTTTCCGGCCGGGTCGATGTTCTGGTTCCGGGCCGAGGCGCTGAAAGCTCTGGGCAAGGTCCGGGATACGGATTTCTCCCTGGAAAGCGGACTCTGCGACGGAACCCTACCCCATGCCATCGAGCGGGTGCTCTGCCTGCTGGTCGAGGCGTCCGGCTATCGTGTCGAAGCTTGTTGACCGGTATTTGGCAAACTTCTGTACCTTTGAGCTACCTAGCCATATCCGAATATGTCGCAGCGTCGCAAGAACGCGTAGCGACCCTCTCGTTAAGCTTCGCAACGGATAGTTCTTTGCCGGCGGCGCCTTGTAAAACCGGCGACGGCTGCTGAAGAAGCTACTCTTCGAACGTGGATGTGACCCCGGGGTCGCGATCAGCTTCATCAACTTGTCACTGCGCACTGCCCAAGCTTCACCTGCGCAGTGCCGAAGGTCCCCTTTTTCGGGGAAAACGCGCGACGTTTCACTCTATATAACAAGCCCAAGCGGAGTACCACAGATGGCGTTCTTCACCGCAGCCAGCAAGGCCGACTTCCAGCATCAACTGCAAGCGGCACTGGCGCAGCACATCAGCGAGCAGGCACTGCCACAAGTGGCGCTGTTTGCTGAACAGTTCTTCGGCATCATTTCCCTGGATGAACTGACCCAGCGTCGACTCTCCGATCTCGCCGGCTGTACCCTGTCGGCCTGGCGCCTCCTGGAGCGCTTCGACCACGCCCAGCCACAAGTCCGGGTCTACAACCCGGATTACGAACGCCATGGCTGGCAATCGACCCACACCGCCGTGGAAGTCCTGCATCACGACCTGCCGTTCCTGGTGGATTCGGTGCGTACCGAACTCAATCGCCGCGGCTACAGCATCCATACCCTGCAGACCACCGTGCTCAGCGTGCGCCGTGGTGGCAAGGGTGAACTGCTGGAAATCCTGCCAAAAGGCACCCAGGGCGAGGGGATTCTCAATGAATCGCTGATGTACCTGGAGATCGACCGTTGCGCCAACGCCGCCGAACTGAACGTGCTGTCCAGGGAACTGGAGCAGGTGCTGGCGGAAGTGCGGGTGGCGGTCACCGACTTCGAACCGATGAAGGCCAAGGTCCGGGAACTGATCGAAGGCATCGACAACAGTCAGTTCGCCATCGCCGCCGATGAAAAGTCCGAAATCAAGAGCTTCCTGGAGTGGCTGGTGAACAACCACTTCACCTTCCTCGGCTACGAAGAGTTCGTGGTCCAGGGTGATCAGGATGGCGGTCACATCGCGTACGACCCGAACTCCTTCCTCGGCCTGACCAAGTTGCTGCGCGCCGGCCTCACCGCCGAGGACCTGCGCATCGAAGACTACGCCGTCGCCTACCTCGCCGAACCGACCCCGCTGTCGTTCGCCAAGGCCGCGCACCCGAGCCGTGTTCATCGTCCGGCCTACCCGGACTTCGTTTCCGTGCGGGTGATCGACGCCGATGGCAAAGTCGTCAAGGAATGCCGCTTCCTGGGCCTCTACACCTCCTCGGTCTACGGTGAGAGCGTGCGGGTGATCCCGTACATCCGTCGCAAGGTCGAGGAAATCGAACGCCGTTCCGGCTTCCAGTCCAAGGCCCACCTGGGCAAGGAACTGGCCCAGGTGCTCGAGGTACTGCCGCGCGACGACCTGTTCCAGACGCCGGTTGACGAACTGTTCAGCACCGTGATGTCGATCGTGCAGATCCAGGAACGCAACAAGATCCGCGTGTTCCTGCGCAAGGATCCGTACGGCCGCTTCTGCTATTGCCTGGCCTACGTGCCGCGTGACATCTATTCCACCGAAGTGCGCCAGAAGATCCAGCAAGTGCTGATGGATCGCCTGAAAGCCACCGACTGCGAATTCTGGACCTTCTTCTCCGAGTCCGTGCTGGCCCGCGTACAACTGATCCTGCGGGTCGATCCAAAGAACCGCCTGGACATCGATCCGCTGCTGCTGGAAAAAGAAGTGGTCCAGGCCTGTCGCAGCTGGCAGGACGACTATGCCAGCCTGGTGGTCGAGAGCTTCGGCGAAGCCCATGGCACCAACGTGCTGGCGGACTTCCCGAAAGGCTTCCCGGCTGGTTATCGCGAGCGCTTCGCCGCGCATTCGGCCGTGGTCGACATGCAGCACCTGCTGAGCCTGACCGAAGCCAATCCGCTGGTCATGAGCTTCTACCAGCCGCTGGGCCAGGTGTCCGGCCAGCGTGAGCTGCATTGCAAGCTGTACCATGCCGATACCCCGCTGGCCCTGTCCGACGTCCTGCCGATCCTGGAAAACCTCGGCCTGCGCGTGCTGGGCGAGTTCCCGTACCGCCTGCGCCACAGCAACGGCCGCGAGTTCTGGATCCATGACTTCGCCTTCACCGCCGCCGAAGGCCTGGACCTGGATATCCAGCAACTGAACGACACCCTGCAGGACGCCTTCGTCCACATCGTCCGTGGCGATGCCGAGAACGATGCGTTCAACCGCCTGGTGCTGACTGCCGGCCTGCCATGGCGTGACGTGGCGCTGCTGCGTGCCTACGCCCGCTACCTCAAGCAGATCCGCCTGGGCTTCGACCTGGGTTACATCGCCAGTACCCTGAACAACCACACCGATATCGCCCGCGAACTGACGCGGTTGTTCAAGACCCGTTTCTACCTGGCCCGCAAGCTCAGCGCCGAGGACCTGGACGACAAGCAGCAGCGTCTGGAACAGGCGATCCTGAGTGCCCTGGACGACGTCCAGGTGCTGAACGAAGACCGCATCCTGCGTCGCTACCTCGACCTGATCAAGGCGACCCTGCGGACCAACTTCTACCAGACCGACGCCAACGGCCAGAACAAGTCGTACTTCAGCTTCAAGTTCAACCCGCACGCGATTCCCGAGCTGCCCAAGCCGGTACCGAAGTTCGAGATCTTCGTCTATTCGCCACGGGTCGAGGGCGTGCACCTGCGCTTCGGCAACGTTGCGCGCGGCGGTCTGCGCTGGTCGGACCGTGAGGAAGACTTCCGTACCGAAGTCCTGGGCCTGGTAAAAGCCCAGCAAGTGAAGAACTCGGTGATCGTGCCGGTGGGCGCCAAGGGTGGCTTCCTGCCGCGTCGCCTGCCATTGGGCGGCAGCCGGGACGAGATCGCGGCCGAAGGTATCGCCTGCTACCGCATCTTCATCTCCGGTCTGCTGGACATCACCGACAACCTGAAGGATGGCGCCCTGGTGCCACCGGCCAACGTCGTGCGTCATGACGACGATGACCCCTACCTGGTGGTGGCGGCGGACAAGGGCACCGCGACCTTCTCCGACATCGCCAACGGCATCGCCATCGACTACGGCTTCTGGCTTGGCGACGCCTTTGCCTCCGGTGGTTCGGCCGGCTACGACCACAAGAAGATGGGCATCACCGCCAAGGGCGCGTGGGTCGGCGTGCAGCGCCACTTCCGCGAGCGCGGCATCAATGTCCAGGAAGACAGCGTCACCGTGGTCGGTATCGGCGACATGGCCGGCGACGTGTTCGGCAACGGCCTGCTGATGTCCGACAAGCTCAAGCTGGTCGCGGCGTTCAACCACCTGCACATCTTCATCGACCCGAACCCGGAGCCGGCATCCAGCTTCGCCGAGCGCCAGCGCCTGTTCGACCTGCCGCGTTCGGCTTGGTCCGATTACGACACCAGCATCATGTCCGCGGGCGGCGGCATCTTCTCGCGTAGCGCGAAGAGCATCGCCATTTCGCCGCAGATGAAAGAGCGCTTCGACATCCGTGCCGACAAGCTGACCCCGACCGAGCTGCTCAACGCCTTGCTCAAGGCGCCAGTGGACCTGTTGTGGAACGGCGGTATCGGTACTTACGTCAAGGCCAGCACCGAAAGCCACGCCGATGTCGGCGACAAGGCCAACGATGCGCTACGGGTGAACGGCAACGAACTGCGCTGCAAGGTGGTGGGCGAGGGCGGCAACCTGGGTATGACCCAGCTCGGTCGCGTCGAGTTCGGCCTCAATGGCGGCGGCTCCAACACCGACTTCATCGACAACGCTGGTGGCGTGGACTGCTCCGACCATGAAGTGAATATCAAGATCCTGCTCAACGAAGTGGTGCAGGCCGGCGATATGACCGAGAAGCAGCGCAACCAGTTGCTCGGCAGCATGACCGACGAGGTCGGCGGCCTGGTGCTGGGCAACAACTACAAGCAGACCCAGGCCCTGTCCCTGGCGGCGCGTCGTGCCTACGACCGCATCGCCGAGTACAAGCGCCTGATGAGCGATCTGGAAGGCCGTGGCAAGCTGGACCGGGCCATCGAGTTCCTGCCGTCGGAAGAGCAACTGGCCGAGCGTTTCGCGGCCGGCCAGGGGCTGACCCGCGCCGAACTGTCGGTGCTGATCTCCTACAGCAAGATCGACCTCAAGGCTGCGCTGCTCGACTCCAAGGTACCGGACGACGAGTACCTGACCCGCGACATGGAAACCGCGTTCCCACCGATGCTGGTGAGCAAGTTCGCCGATGCCATGCGTCGTCATCGCCTCAAGCGCGAGATCGTCAGCACCCAGATCGCCAACGACCTGGTCAACCACATGGGCATCACCTTCGTGCAGCGCCTGAAGGAGTCCACCGGCATGAGCCCGGCGAACGTGGCGGGTGCCTACGTGATCGTGCGGGACATCTTCCACCTGCCACACTGGTTCCGTCAGATCGAAGCCCTGGACTACAAGGTTGCGGCCGAGACCCAGCTGGAGCTGATGGACGAGCTGATGCGCCTGGGCCGTCGCGCCACGCGCTGGTTCTTGCGCAGCCGACGCAACGAGCAGGATGCTGCCCGTGATGTCGCGCACTTTGGTCCGCACCTGGCGGCGTTGGGCCTCAAGCTCGACGAGTTGCTGGAAGGCCCGACCCGCGAAGTCTGGCAGACCCGCTACCAGGCCTACGTCGAGGCTGGCGTACCTGAGCTGCTGGCGCGGATGGTGGCTGGCACCACGCACCTGTACACCCTGTTGCCGATCATCGAGGCCGCTGATGTGACCGGCCACGACGCCGCCGAGGTGGCCAGGGCCTACTTCGCGGTCGGCAGTGCGCTCGACCTGACCTGGTACTCCCAGCAGATCAGCGATCTGCGGGTGGCCAACAACTGGCAGGCTCAGGCCCGCGAAGCGTTCCGTGACGATGTCGACTGGCAGCAGCGTGCGATCACCATCTCGGTGCTCAAGCTGGCCGATGCGCCGCAAGACATGGAGGCCCGTGTAGCCCTGTGGCTGGAGCAGAACGCGAGCATGGCCGATCGCTGGCGTGCGATGCTGGTGGAAATCCGTGCCGCCAGCGGCACCGACTACGCCATGTACGCAGTCGCCAACCGTGAGCTGATGGACCTGGCATTGAGCGGTCAGCCAGTGCTCTGATAGTCGTCGGTAAGCGCTAGACCAAAAGCCCCGGCTTGTGAGAGCCGGGGCTTTTTTCGTCTGGTGTATCTGGGGGGGGAGGTCAGACGCCGATATTGACCAGCGTCTGCACGATATTGCGCAAGGTGCCGGCAATTGCCGGATGCTCGATTTCGAAGCGTTCCACCGCCAGGTTCACACCATCTGACAGGCTGCTGTCCTGGGTGGCGCTTTCCAGTTGTAGCTGCAGTTCGATCTGTTGCATCAGTTCATGCAGGTCTGCGCGCTTTTCTTCGGGCAGCGGTGGGTTCTGTTCAAGTTGCTCACGCAGGGTATTGAGCTGTTCTTGCAGGTCGCGGGCCGACATGGTGGTTTCCTTCTGTGAATAGTCTCTGGCATAGACCTGCTGGTGACGAGAAAGGTCTGTGCCTGACATTCAGAGTAATCCACCCGGGCGATCCGTGCCTGATCCCGATCAAGATCCTCGTATCAGGGTTTTTCGCCCTTGAGGCGACGTTGGGCGATGTCGGTCATGCAAGTGGACAGTTCGCCCAGGTGATCGATGACCGAGTGCACACCGAGGCTGAACAGCGCCAGGGTTGCCTTGCCACGCTTCTTTTCCCGCTCCTCGCGGCTCAACGCCTGCCACTCGAGTGGGGTCAGGCCGCACAAGGGACCGCAGGAGGCCAGCCCAATGGTCCACAGACCGGCATTGAGTCCCGATTGCAGCAGGCGTGGTTCGCCGCTGACCAGCACGCAGCCTTCCAATTGCTGCACGCCAAGCTCCATCAGCGCCTGCCAGCAGGCATTGGGCGCGGGCCAGCGGGCATGCTGAGCGACGCCGGCGGGCTTGATCCAGCCAGGCAAGGTGGCGGCCAGAGGGAGACTGACTTCGTGGGGCAATTCGTCCATCCAGGCACAAGGCACGCCAAGCTGTTTCAAATCCTGTAATACTTCCAGTGCCCCAGGTGTGGCGTGGCGGTGCTCATCGACGCGCTGGCCGGGCCGGGCCCTGGCACCGAAGTCCACCAGGCAGCCGGTCAGGCCAAAGAGCAGGGCGGTGGGCGTGGGCAGTGGTGCGGCGGCGGTGAGTGGCATGGCGGCGTCCCTGAAATGACTTCGCAGAATAAGGCGCTGCCATTACAGTTGGATGACGGGTTGCTATCAGCCTGATTGGTAATTCTTTGTAGGACTTATCCGGGCCATACTGCCTAAATCCGGGTATCCGCTTTATACTGAGGTCATTGTGCAAGTCGTCAGGGCATGGCGCCCGTACCCGTCTCATCCAAGGAGTTTCTTTTTATGCGCTGGATCGATCGTCTAGCTCGACTGTCTCTGTGTGCCAGCGTGGCGCTGGTGCCATTTGCCGCGCAAGCGGCGGACGAAGATCCGTGGGAAAGCGTCAACCGTCCAATCTTCAAGTTCAACGATGTGCTGGACACCTACGCACTGAAACCCTTGGCCCAGGGCTATCAGGCCGTGACCCCGCAGTTCCTCGAAGACGGGATTCACAATGTCTTTCGCAACTTCGGTGATGTCGGCAACCTGGTCAACGACGTCCTGCAGTTCAAGCCACAGGCTGCGGGTGTCGATACCGCGCGCCTGTTGCTCAACACCACCCTGGGCGTAGGCGGCCTCTTCGACGTCGGTACCCGGATGGGGCTGCAACGCAACGACGAAGACTTCGGTCAGACCCTCGGTCATTGGGGTGTGGGCAGTGGTCCTTACGTGGTTGTGCCGTTCTTCGGCCCGAGCACTCTGCGGGATGCGCCCGCCAAGGTGGTCGACAGCTACACCGAACCCTACCGTTACATCCATGACGTGCCTGCGCGCAACATCACCTTCGGCCTGGACGTGATCGACACCCGCGCGAGCCTGTTGTCGAGCGAGAAGCTGATCAGCGGCGACAAGTACATCTTCATCCGCAATGCCTATTTGCAGAACCGCGAGTTCAAGGTAAAAGACGGCAAGGTCGTGGACGATTTCTGATTTTCGGTCCCGCAAGCCAAAAGGCGACTCCTGGAGTCGCCTTTTTTTTCGATCGCGGCCAGCACATCGGTATGGTTGCAACTCTCAGGGGAGAATGTGGTCGTAAACGGTCGGCTATTGAAACGTCCGGCGTGTCTGCGATCAGGCGCCCAGGCCCGGGTCCGATCATGAAAACACGTCATAACCCTTTGTCACGAAAGAGAATGCATGCTCAAATTGAACCGGATGGACAGCGCGGTTGGCTATGCTGCACAGCAGCGGCAACCGCGTGGCATCGGGCTCGCAAACCCGTACAATGTCCATCTTGTAGCGATAAGCGTTCCCGGCATGGCAAAGACCGGTCATCAAGGGCTGATATCAACATAGCCACGGTCTCGCCGGATAGCTGTTCATCTGCCCCGAATGGGCAGTATTTTGTCGTCAATCAACAGTTGGGCGCGCCCCGGGCGCAGGAAAAGACGCGTTTTGAAGAAATCCACCGCAACACCGCCTAAAGCAGTCGTGCCGCTCTGGCGCCAGCAACTGCACTACCGCCTCAAGGAAGGCGCGCTGATTGCCATCGGCGCCTTGTGCCTGTTCCTGATGATGGCCTTGCTGACGTATGGCAAGGATGATCCGGGCTGGAGTCATAACAGCAAGATCGATGACGTGCAGAATTTCGGCGGTCCCGCCGGCTCCTACAGCGCCGACATCCTGTTCATGGTGCTGGGTTACTTTGCCTATGTATTTCCGTTGCTGCTGGCGATCAAGACCTATCAGATCTTCCGTCAGCGTCACGAGCCCTGGCAGTGGAGCGGCTGGCTGTTTTCCTGGCGCCTGATCGGTCTGGTGTTCCTGGTGTTGTCCGGTGCGGCGCTGGCGCATATCCATTTTCACTCGCCGACCGGCTTGCCAGCCGGTGCCGGCGGTGCCCTGGGCGAGAGTCTTGGCGACCTGGCGCGCAACGCTTTGAACATCCAGGGCAGTACCCTGTTGTTCATTGCCCTGTTTCTGTTCGGCCTGACGGTCTTCACCGACCTGTCGTGGTTCAAGGTGATGGATGTCACCGGCAAGATCACCCTCGACCTGTTCGAACTGTTCCAGGGCGCGCTGAATCGCTGGTGGTCGGCGCGGATCGAGCGCAAGCAACTGGTGGCGCAACTGCGCGAGGTGGATGACCGGGTCCACGAGGTGGTCGCTCCGGCGGTGCCCGACAAGCGCGAGCAGGCCAAGGCCAAGGAACGCCTGATCGAGCGTGAGCAGGCCCTGAGCAAGCACATGTCCGAGCGCGAGAAACAGGTGCCGCCAGTGATCATGCCGGCACCGGTCAAGCCGCCGCAGCCGAGCAAGCGGGTGGAGAAAGAGAAGCAGGCGCCGCTGTTCGTCGACAGTGCGGTCGAAGGCACCTTGCCGCCGATCTCCATCCTCGATGCCGCCGAGAAGAAGCAGCTCAATCATTCCCCCGAATCCCTGGCGGCCGTCGGCCACCTGCTGGAAATCAAGCTCAAGGAGTTCGGGGTCGAAGTATCGGTGGACTCGATCCATCCGGGCCCGGTCATTACCCGTTACGAAATCCAGCCGGCAGCCGGCGTGAAGGTCAGTCGTATCGCCAACCTGGCCAAGGACCTGGCGCGTTCGCTGGCGGTGACCAGCGTGCGGGTGGTGGAAGTGATTCCCGGCAAGACCACCGTCGGTATCGAGATTCCCAACGAGGACCGGCAGATCGTGCGTTTCTCCGAAGTGCTGTCGACGCCCGAGTACGACAACTTCAAATCGCCGGTCACCCTGGCCCTCGGGCACGATATCGGCGGCCGGCCGGTGATCACCGACCTGGCGAAGATGCCCCACCTGCTGGTGGCTGGTACCACCGGTTCGGGTAAGTCGGTGGGGGTCAACGCGATGATCCTGTCGATCCTGTTCAAGTCCGGCCCGGAAGACGCCAAGCTGATCATGATCGACCCGAAGATGCTCGAATTGTCGATCTACGAAGGCATTCCGCACCTGCTGTGCCCGGTGGTCACCGACATGAAGGATGCCGCCAATGCGCTGCGCTGGAGCGTTGCCGAGATGGAGCGGCGCTACAAGCTGATGGCGAAGATGGGCGTGCGCAACCTGTCGGGTTTCAACGCCAAGATCAAGGAAGCCCAGGACCGTGGCGAGCCGATCGCCGATCCTTTGTACAACCGCGAAAGCATCCACGACGAAGCGCCGCTGCTGAACAAGCTGCCTACCATCGTGGTGGTGGTCGACGAATTCGCCGACATGATGATGATCGTCGGCAAGAAGGTCGAGGAGCTGATCGCCCGTATCGCCCAGAAGGCGCGGGCCGCCGGTATCCACCTGATCCTGGCGACCCAGCGGCCATCGGTGGACGTGATCACCGGCCTGATCAAGGCCAACATCCCGACCCGCATGGCGTTCCAGGTGTCGAGCAAGATCGACTCGCGGACCATCATTGACCAGGGCGGGGCCGAGCAGTTGCTGGGCCACGGTGACATGCTCTACATGCCGCCGGGTACCAGCCTGCCGATTCGTGTCCATGGCGCCTTCGTCTCCGACGATGAAGTACACCGGGTGGTTGAAGCCTGGAAGCTGCGCGGTGCGCCGGAGTACAACGACGACATCCTCAATGGTGTCGAAGAAGCCGGCAGCGGTTTCGAAGGCGGTGGCGGGGGTGGCGACGACGATGCCGAAACCGATGCGTTGTATGACGAAGCGGTACAGTTCGTCCTGGAAAGCCGTCGGGCGTCGATTTCGGCGGTCCAACGCAAGCTGAAGATCGGTTATAACCGGGCTGCCCGGATGATCGAGGCGATGGAGATGGCCGGGGTGGTGACCGCCATGAACACCAACGGCTCGCGTGAAGTCATTGCTCCCGGGCCGATGCGCGACTGATTCCGTGCCGCATGAGATCATGCGGCATATCCTTCAAACGAATTCCATGAGGACTCCCATGCGTGTTATTCGCATGCTGTTGTTGCCGATTCTGGCGTTGACCACCTTGTCGGCCCATGCCGACCAGAAGGATGTGGCACGCCTGACGCAGTTGCTCGAAAAATCCCAGACCCTGACCGCGCGGTTTTCGCAACTGACCCTGGACGGCGGCGGAACCCAGTTGCAGGAAACCGCAGGTGAAATGTCCCTCAAGCGTCCGGGCCTGTTCTACTGGCACACCGATGCGCCACAGGAACAGACCATGGTTTCCGACGGCCAGAAGGTGACCCTGTGGGACCCGGACCTGGAACAGGTGACCATCAAGAAACTTGACCTGCGCCTGACCCAGACCCCGGCACTGTTGCTGTCCGGCGACGTCTCGAAGATCAGCGAGAGCTTCGATATCACCTCCAAGGAAGCCGGCGGCGTGATCGACTTCGTGCTCAAGCCGAAAACCAAGGACACCCTGTTCGACAGCCTGCGCCTGTCGTTCCGCAACGGTCTGGTCAACGACATGCAACTGATCGACAGCGTCGGCCAGCGTACCAACCTGTTGTTTACCGCCGTCAAGGCCAACGAGCCGATCGACGCGGCGCGCTTCAAGTTCGACATCCCCAAGGGTGCTGACGTCATCCAGGAATAAAGAGGTTTCAAACGCAGCCCATGGACCTGTTTAGCCGCGCCCCGATCGCCCAGCCGCTGGCCGCCCGTCTGCGGGCGACCAATCTGGATGAGTACGTCGGCCAGGAGCATCTGCTGGCCCGGGGCAAGCCGTTGCGCGAAGCCCTGGAGCAGGGCGCGTTGCACTCGATGATCTTCTGGGGGCCGCCGGGGGTGGGCAAGACCACCCTGGCACGGCTGCTGGCGGAAGTCTCGGAGGCGCATTTCGAAACCGTGTCGGCGGTGCTGGCCGGGGTCAAGGAGATCCGCCAGGCGGTGGACGTCGCCAAGCAGCAGGCCGGGCAGTATGGCCGGCGCACCATCCTGTTCGTCGATGAAGTCCATCGTTTCAACAAGTCCCAGCAGGATGCGTTCCTGCCCTATGTGGAAGACGGCACGCTGATTTTCATCGGTGCCACCACCGAGAACCCCTCGTTCGAATTGAACAACGCATTGCTCTCGCGGGCCCGGGTCTATGTGCTCAAGAGCCTCGACGAGGCAGCTCTGCGCAAGCTGGTGCAGCGCGCCCTGAGCGAAGAGCGCGGCCTGGGCAAGCGTCAGTTGAGCCTGGGTGACGAAGGGTTCCAGATGCTGCTGGCGGCGGCGGATGGCGATGGTCGACGCCTGCTCAACCTGTTGGAAAACGCCTCGGACCTGGCCGAAGACGGCGCTGAAATCGGCGTCGATTTACTGCAGAGTCTGCTGGGTGACACCCGCCGGCGTTTCGACAAGGGCGGTGAGGCTTTCTACGATCAGATTTCCGCGCTGCACAAGTCGATTCGTGGCTCCAATCCGGACGCTGCGCTGTACTGGTTCGCGCGGATGCTCGACGGTGGCTGTGATCCGCTGTACCTGGCGCGGCGGGTGGTACGTATGGCCAGCGAGGATATCGGCAACGCCGATCCACGGGCCCTGAGCCTGTGCCTGGCAGCCTGGGACGTACAGGAGCGCCTCGGCAGCCCCGAAGGCGAACTGGCGGTGGCCCAGGCCATCACCTACCTGGCCTGTGCGCCAAAGAGCAACGCCGTGTACATGGGCTTCAAGGCCGCGATGGCCAGTGCCGCCGAACATGGCTCGCTGGAGGTTCCGCTGCACCTGCGCAATGCGCCGACCAAGCTGATGAAGCAGCTGGGTTACGGTGAGGAATACCGTTATGCCCACGACGAGCCGGATGCCTATGCCGCCGGCGAAGACTACTTTCCTGAGCAACTGGAGCCGCAGGCCTTCTACCAGCCGGTCCCGCGCGGGCTGGAGTTGAAGATTGGCGAGAAGCTCAATCACCTCGCTGCATTGGATCGGCAGAGCCCGAGACAGCGGAGAAAACCATGATCCGTACCGTGCTTGCCGTGTCCGTCGCCGGCATCATCGGTACCTTGATACGCTTTGCCGCGGGCAACCTGATCAACGCCAATTGGCCTAAGCACTTCTATACCGCGACGTTGGCCGTTAATATCGTGGGCTGCCTGGTGATTGGCGTGCTCTACGGCCTGTTTTTGCTGCGTCCCGAGGTCCCGGTGGAAATCCGCGCCGGTCTGATCGTGGGGTTCGTTGGCGGCCTGACCACCTTTTCATCCTTTTCACTGGATACGATCCGCCTGCTGGAAAGCGGGCAGGGGCTTGTTGCCCTGGGCTATGCGGCCCTGAGCGTATTCGGCGGGCTGCTCGCAACCTGGGCCGGCCTGTTCTTGACCAAACTCTGAATAACGAGAAACCGACATGCTCGATTCCAAACTGTTACGTAGCAACCTTCAGGACGTAGCGGATCGTCTGGCCTCCCGTGGCTTCAGCCTCGATGTTGCCCGCATCGAAGAGCTGGAAAGCCAGCGCAAGGTGGTGCAGACCCGCACCGAACAATTGCAGGCCGAGCGTAATGCGGTTTCCAAGAGTATCGGCCAGGCCAAGCAGCGCGGCGAAGACATTGCACCGCTGATGGCCAGCGTTGAAAACATGGGCACCGAGCTGACTGAAGGCAAGGCCGCGCTGGACGCCATCCAGTCCGAGCTGGACCAGATCCTGCTGGGTATCCCGAACCTGCCGCACGAATCGGTGCCGGTCGGTGCCGACGAAGACGGCAACGTTGAAGTGCGTCGTTGGGGCACGCCGACCGCCTTCGATTTCCCGATCCAGGATCACGTTGCCCTGGGCGAGAAGTTCGGCTGGCTGGATTTCGAGACCGCCGCAAAACTGTCCGGCGCGCGTTTCGCCCTGCTGCGTGGGCCGATTGCCCGTCTGCACCGTGCTCTGGCGCAGTTCATGATCAACCTGCACACCAGCGAGCACGGCTACGAAGAAGCCTACACGCCGTACCTGGTACAGGCTCCGGCCCTGGTGGGCACCAGTCAGCTGCCGAAGTTCGAGGAAGACCTGTTCAAGATCACGCGCGAAGGCGAGGCCGATCTGTACCTGATCCCGACCGCCGAAGTGTCGCTGACCAACATCGTCGCCGGCGAGATCCTCGATCCGAAGCAACTGCCGTTGAAGTTCGTCGCCCACACCCCGTGTTTCCGCAGTGAAGCCGGCGCCTCGGGGCGTGATACCCGCGGCATGATTCGTCAGCACCAGTTCGACAAGGTCGAGATGGTCCAGGTGGTCGAACCGTCGAAATCGATGGAAGCTCTGGAAGGCCTGACCGCCAACGCCGAGAAGGTCCTGCAACTGCTGCAACTGCCTTATCGCGTACTGGCGCTGTGCACCGGCGACATGGGCTTCAGCGCCGTGAAGACCTACGACCTCGAAGTGTGGGTCCCAAGCCAGGACAAGTACCGCGAGATTTCGTCGTGCTCCAACTGTGGCGACTTCCAGGCTCGCCGCATGCAGGCGCGTTTCCGTAACGCCGAAACCGGCAAGCCGGAACTGGTCCACACCCTGAACGGCTCCGGCCTGGCCGTGGGCCGTACCCTGGTGGCAGTGCTGGAAAACTACCAGCAGGCCGACGGTTCGATTCGCGTTCCAGGCGTGCTCAAGCCCTACATGGGCGGCATTGAGGTCATCGGCTAAATGGAATTTCTTCCGCTGTTTCACAACCTGCGTGGCAGCCGTGTGCTGGTGGTCGGCGGCGGCGAGATTGCCTTGCGCAAGTCTCGCTTGCTGGCCGATGCCGGTGCGGTGTTGCGGGTGGTTGCGCCCGAGATTGAAAGCCAGTTGTGCGAGTTGATCGATGGTAGCGGCGGTGAAAGGCTGTTGCGCGGTTATGTCGAATCCGACCTGGACGGTTGTGTGCTGGTCATTGCCGCGACCGACGATGAACCGCTCAATGCCCAGGTGTCTGCCGATGCCCGTCGGCGTTGCGTGCCGGTCAACGTGGTGGATGCGCCGGCCCTGTGCAGCGTGATCTTCCCGGCCATCGTCGACCGTTCGCCGCTGGTGATCGCGGTCTCCAGCGGTGGTGATGCCCCTGTTTTGGCGCGGTTGATCCGGGCCAAGATGGAAACCTGGATTCCGTCGACCTATGGCCAATTGGCCGGGTTGGCGGCGCGTTTCCGTCATCAGGTCAAGGCGCTGTTTCCGGCTGTGCAGCAGCGTCGGGCGTTCTGGGAAGAGGTGTTCCAGGGGCCGATCGCCGATCGGCAACTGGCCGGGCAGGGGGCTGAAGCCGAGCGCCTGCTGGTGGAGAAGATCAATGGCGCGCCACCGCATGCGCCGGGTGAGGTGTATCTGGTGGGGGCGGGGCCGGGTGATCCCGACCTGCTGACCTTCCGCGCCTTGCGTCTGATGCAGCAAGCGGACGTGGTGCTATACGACCGTTTGGTGGCGCCGGCGATTCTCGAACTGTGTCGTCGGGATGCCGATCGTATCTACGTCGGTAAACGCCGCGCCGATCACGCGGTGCCCCAGGACCAGATCAACCTGCAATTGGTGGAGTTGGCCAAGCAGGGCAAGCGGGTACTGCGCCTGAAGGGCGGTGATCCGTTCATTTTCGGCCGTGGCGGCGAAGAGATCGAGGAACTGGCGGCCCATGGCATTCCATTCCAGGTGGTGCCAGGTATCACGGCGGCCAGCGGTTGTTCAGCCTACGCCGGGATTCCACTGACTCACCGTGACTATGCGCAGTCCGTGCGTTTCGTCACCGGTCACTTGAAGGATGGCAGCACCGATCTGCCGTGGGGCGACCTGGTGGCGCCGGCACAGACCGTGGTGTTCTACATGGGCCTGGTGGGCTTGCCGGTGATCTGCGAGCAGATGATCAGGCACGGCCGTTCGGCGGATACGCCGGCGGCGCTGATCCAGCAGGGCACCACGGTGAACCAGCGGGTGTTTACCGGCACCCTGGCTAACCTGTCGCAACTGGTGGCGGAGCATGAGGTTCGTGCGCCGACGCTGGTGATCGTCGGGGAAGTGGTCCAGCTTCGCGAGAAACTGGCCTGGTTCGAAGGCGCCCAGGGGCAAGTCTGACGCCGACGCTGTAACGGCACGACTTTCCTGGCTTTGTAGGAGCAAGGCTTGCCTGCGGAGGCGCCGTCAAGGTCGCCAAAAGCTTCGCGGGCAAGCCCGGCTCCTACAGGTCGTGTGTCGTACGTTGGGCTTGTGTCCGCACTGCCTCGCTGTAGGAACCGACGGTCTGGTGTTTACGCGCAGAGATCGACGCGAGCCTCGCGGCCTACTGTTTCCAGACCCCACGCCCTGCCAGTCGCTCGCGGTCATGGCTGACGGTGAAATCCTGCTCTGGCCCCTTGGGCACGATCCCTGTCGGATTGATGGTCCGATGGCTGGCGTAGTAATGCCCCTTGATGTGGGCAAAGTCCACCGTCTCGGCCACGCCCGGCCACTGATACATTTCCCGTAGCCAGTTCGACAGGTTCGGATAATCGGCAATCCGCCGCAGGTTGCATTTGAAGTGACCGTGGTACACCGCATCGAACCGGATCATCGTGGTGAACAGTCGCACGTCCGCTTCGGTCAGGTATTCACCAGCCAGGTAGCGCTGCTGCGACAGGTGCTGCTCCAGATGGTCCAGCTCGGCGAACAGCCCGTCGAAAGCCGTTTCATACGCCGATTGCGAGGTGGCGAAGCCGGCACGGTAGACGCCGTTGTTCACCGCCGGATAGATCCGCTCATTCCACTCGTCGACCACCGTGCGCAAGGCTTCGGGGTAGAAATCCAAGTGATTGCCGGTCAGTTCGTTGAACGCACTGTTGAACATGCGGATGATTTCCGCCGACTCGTTGCTGACGATACGTTTCAGCTTCTTGTCCCACAGGACCGGTACGGTCACGCGGCCGGTGTAATCGGCGGTGTCGGCGGTATAACGCTGATGCATGAATTCCAGGCCATCAAGATGATCGCCCGTGGAGCCGTGGGTCTTGTCGAAGGTCCAGCCGTTCTCCAGCATCAGCCAACTGACCACCGAGACGTCGATCAGGCTTTCCAGGCCCTTGAGCTTGCGCAGGATCAGCGTGCGGTGGGCCCAGGGGCAGGCCAGGGAAACATACAGATGGTAGCGGCCGGCCTCGGCGACAAAGCCGCCTTCGCCGCTGGGGCCCGCTTCGCCATTGGCGGTCACCCAGTTGCGGCGCTGCGCCTGCTCGCGCTGAAAGGCGCCGTCTTTGCTGCTTTCATACCACTGGTCATGCCAGCGGCCTTCGATCAAGAGACCCATTGAAAAAACTCCTTGGCAGTGATGCATTGGAGTCCAGTCTAAAGAGAATCGTTCGAATAAATAGCGCAAATCCTGGGGTTGAATGATCGATTAAATCGATTTATCTCGCTTGCTCCAGTAAATCCGGGCCTTTTCGAAGGCCTGCTCGCGGGGCATTCCCAGGCCACGCAGGGCCAGGGCCATGGTCGACAGCAGGGCCAATTGCGGATAGCTGTCCTCGACCTCGCCGCGCCAGATCGCCTTGAGGTGTTCGGGTTCCAGCGAGGCCGGTTTGACATGGCGCTGTTCGGACAGGGCCGGCCATTCCTCGTCCCAGTTTTCGCCGTTGGCCGTGCCGTACAGGTGGCTGGTGCTGTCGGGATTGACCTCGATCTCGCCGCCATCGCCCTTGATCACGATGGCCGTATCGCCCAGCAACCGGCTGGCCTCGCGATGCACCGCCTGATAGCCGGGGTGGAAGATACTCTGCAGACCGCAGCGCGCGCCCAGCGGATTGAGGATGCGCGCCAGCGAGTGAATCGGCGAGCGCAGACCGAGGGTATTGCGCAGGTCGATCATCCGTTGCAGTTGCGGCGCCCAATCGCCCAGTGGTGCAAACGCGAGATTGCCGGCGGTCAGAGCCTGCTCGACGGCCTGCCAGTTGCGACACAGCGGGATTTGCAGGGTTTCCAGCAACTGTTCGGTGTACAGCCGGCCTGCGGTATGGGCGCCGCCGCCGTGCATCAGGATCTTCATGCCGTTCTGGGCCAGGCACTTGGCGGCCAGCAGATACCAGGGCAGGTGGCGCTTCTTGCCGGCATAGGTCGGCCAGTCCAGGTCGACCTGCAGGGGCGGGGCATCGAGCCGTTCGCGCAGGGCTTCGGTGAAACCGGCGAGTTCCTCAGGGCTTTCTTCCTTGTGCCGCAGCAGCATCAGGAAGGCGCCGAGCTGGGTGTCTTCGACCTTCCCATCGAGCAGCATGCCCATGGCTTCCCGTGCCTCCTCGCGCTCCAGGCCGCGGGCACCCCGCTTGCCCTTGCCGAGGATGCGCACGAACTGCGCGAAAGGATGTTCCTCGGGTGTTTCGGTGATCAGCGGCGTGTAATCGGTCATAGACAGTTCGTCGGCTTGGGCAGGCCCGCCAGCTTGGCGGCCAGTTTGGCGGGAGTGCCATTGAAGAGGCGGTTGAGGTGCAGGCTGTTGCCTTTTTCGGCGCCCAGTTTCAAGGCGGTGTACTTGATCAGCGGACGGGTCGCCGGAGACAGGTCGAACTCCTGGTAGAAGCCGCGCAGCAATTCGAGGATTTCCCAGTGCGCGGCGTTCAGCTCGATGTTTTCCCGGGCGGCGAGGGCGCTGGCGACCTCGGGCGACCAGTCACCCAGTTCCACCAGGTAGCCGTCCTTGTCCAGGGCGATGTCCCGCCCATTCACAGTCAGGGTGCTCATAGCCAGGTATTGACCTTGTCATGCTGGACCGACAGCTCGACGAAGCCCGGATAGTCCACGCACGTGGCCCAGGTCGGGCATTCCAGGCCACGGGCCTGCAGGTCTTCGTCGAGAACGAACAGGCGCAGTGTGGCGGCCCGCTCTTCCAGGGCTTCCAGCGGCAGGCTGCGCGGTTGCAGGGCATACACCGCGTCGCCGCAGAGCAGCAGCGCGTCCTCGCTGCCCAGCAGGCGCAGACAACTGCCCAGGCGGCTGTCGGTAAACGGAGAATGAGACAACACGTGCAAGGTCGACATCAGAGGGTGATCACCTGGTCATAACGATTAACGAGCGCGACGATTTCTTCGGTCGCCAGCAGGTTCAGGTCTTCGCTGCGCACCTGGTCGGCGAGGATGCCGCGATCGGCGAGGCTGTCACGGCAGGCGAACAGGTCTTCGACGCCGAACAGCGACAGCGCCTGCAGGTTGGCGGTCAGGTCCTTCTGTTGCACGGCCTTGGCCTTCTGCCCCGGCAGCAACTGGAATACGCCGTCATCCATGAACAGCAGGCCCACCGGCAGATCGAAGGCGCCGCCGGCCAGGACGATATCCAGCGCTTCGCGAGCGCTCGGCCCGGACCATGGCGCCTGGCGGCTGATAATCAGTAGAGACTTGGGCATCTCAAGGCCCTCCGAAGCAGATCAGGCGATCAGCGGCTTGCACCGCATCATGCAGTTGCCCCAGGCCGGACAATTCCCAGCCGGCGCCCAGATTCACCGCCTGGCGTGCGTAGCGCTGGGCTTCCTCGTTGTTCAGTACGCCCCGGCGCAGCGCCGCAGCGATGCAGACCACGCCGTCGAGCTGGTTGTCACTGACGAAGCTTGCCCACTCCCGTGGCAAATCCTGTTCGTCCTGCGGCGTGACCACGTTGCTCGACGCGCTATGCACACCGTCCTGATAAAAGAACAGCCGGACGATTTCATGTCCGCCGGCGACCAGCGCCTGGGCGAACAGCAGGGCCCGCCGGGAGGAGGGCGCGTGGGGCGGGGAGAACAGCGCAATGGCAAACTTCATGTAAGGCTCGGTCAGCAAATCTGCTGCCATGATAAGGCCAGAACCCCCAAGAAGCTAAATCGCGGACAATAAAAAGCCCGCCGAAGCGGGCTTTTTGTTCATGCCGGTGATCAGTCGTCGCGGCTCATGATGCCGAAGATCTGCAACAGGCTGATGAACAGGTTGTAGATCGACACATACAGGCTGATGGTCGCCATGATGTAGTTGCGCTCGCCGCCGTGGATGATGGCGCTGGTCTGGAACAGGATGCAGACCGACGAGAACAGCACGAAGCCGGCGCTGATCGCCAGTTGCAGGCCGCTGATCTGGAAGAAGATGCTAGCCAGGGTTGCGCCCAGCAGGACAAAGAAACCGGCGGTGATGAAGCCGCTGAGGAAGCTCATGTCCTTGCGCGTGATCAGTACGTAGGCCGACAGGCCGCCGAACACCAGGGCGGTCATGGCGAAGGCCGAGCTGACGATTTCGGCGCCGCCCTGCATCCCCAGGTAGCGGTTGAGGATCGGGCCGAGCAGGAAGCCCATGAAACCGGTCAGGGCGAAGGTGGAGACCAGGCCCCAGGCCGAGTCACGCAGTTTGTTGGTGAGGAAGAACAGCCCGTAGAAGCCGATCAGCACGACGAAGACGTTCGGGTAGCGGACGTTCATCTGCTGGGCGACGAAGGCCATCACACCGCTGAAAGCCAGGGTGAGGGCCAGAAGGCTGTAAGTGTTGCGCAGGACGCGGCTAACCTCTAGCTGCTCAGCCTGCACGCTGTTGTTAACGGCGTAATCCTGTTCGCGCATGGCGAAACTCCTTCGGTTTGAAATGTTCAGTCGCAAAGATCATAACAGAGGCTCTGTAACAAGCTATCACGAGAGTTTGACAGTGTGTTTCATTCCGGTATTATGGCGCCCGCAATGCATGGGAGGTGTGGCCGAGTGGTTTAAGGCAGCAGTCTTGAAAACTGCCGACTGTAACAGGTCCCAGAGTTCGAATCTCTGCGCCTCCGCCATATTGCACACCGTCAAAGCCCCGAATTTTCGGGGCTTTTTCGTTTCTGGTCGGCGCTCGCTCTGACGATCGATTCAAGGAAACGTTCCGAAACTTTTGCAGGCGTTCCGAAACTATAGTGCTTCTGAGGCCTATTTCGTCGGCGAAACAATCTCCCCGACGCGCCTGTAAACAGTCTCCGTAATGCGCTTGTCGGAGTGTCCGAGCAGCTTGCTGGCGACGGCCAGGTCCTCGATCTCGCTGGCCGCTTTGGGTCGGATATCGCGGAACTGGAACGACTTGATGTCGGCAGCTAGCTTGTGGTTGAGTGCCTCGATTGCTGTCGCTGCTGCAAGCCGGCGGGCCTCATCAAATCGCAGGCGCAGCATGGCCTTTGTGACGTTGCGGCCATCTTCAGTCACAATCAGGTATGGGTTTCTCGCGCCACGTTCCTTGCGTTGCCGCAGCAGGCGTTCAACCAAGGTGCCAAGCTCATTCGCTCCATTGGCGTTGGTCAGCTTGATCCGCAGCTTCTTGGCGGTTTTCCCTTGGCTGACTTGCAGATAATCCAGGGTGGCGTCCGTTTCGCGCATCGACAGGACATCAGCAGGGCGCTGTGCACTCAGGTAAGCCAGGTCCATTGCGTCGCGCAGCTCGGAAGCCCCTTTCTTATATACCGCCGACCAAATTTCTTCTGTCGCATAAAACTCCCTGGGGGTTTCCTTGTTCTTGCGAACGCCTGTAACAGGGTTGTCGCAGGTGATTACTCCCCACTCCCGGCCGATGTTATAGATGTGCGAGAGCAAGGCCAGCTCTCGGTTGGCCCTTACTTTCGCGGTGCGCGCATCCCGGTACTGTGCACAGACGTGCGGGGTAATTGCCTCTGGCGGGGCATCAGCAAAAGCGGCCCGTAGTTGCTTCAATGACAGTCGATTTTCGCGCTGGGTGCTGGCCTTTTTGGTTGGGATGATATCCCTGTCGTAGCGATCGAATATCGACCCAAGCAGTTTCATGACTTTCGGGACCGCTTTGCGGTCTAGCTTCGCCCATTCGATTTTCGCGATGTCCAGATCAGTGCCCAGGGGGATTTTCACCTGTTTGCCATCTGTGCCTTTTGCTGAGTAGAAATAGCAGATGTAGTCAGGGCCTTTCTTGCGTTTGCGGATCCTCCGCAGCATGCGCGGCGGAAGATCTCGGTTCTGAGGTTTTTTCGGTCGCATCTACTAGCCCACGCGCGAAAGGTCGAGGGCCCAGGTTTCCGCGACGGCATTAGACGCGGTGGGCCTGACTCCAGCCAGTTTCAGCCGGGCGTAGATCCGTCCGACTACTGGACGGCGTGCGCCGGTCAGCAGGTACTGCCAGCCATTGTTCGCGAGCCAGGCAATTTGTTTCCCTGGCAGGTGATAACGCCCATCTTGAACATTGCGTTGGTGAGACGCTTCTTGACGGTGCCGGCTTCAATGCCGGCTTCCCGGGCAATCTCCTTTGAGGTGAAGCCCTGGGCAATCCACAGCAGAAACTGCAGCTCCCGCGGCGTCAGGCCGCGACCCAAGTGGCCCCTCCATGCGCCGTTGACGATCGTCGTGTCCATGTTTCGGTTCCTGGTTGATTTCCCGTTTGGCCCTCGGCAGAAGGCCAGCCAGTGAAATCGTCAGCCTTCACGACTCATCTGCTCGTGACTGGCGTGCTCATCGCTGCAGAACGGCAGGCTCTCGCTCATCGACGCCCGCCTGCCACGGTCGAAGCCAATGAAGTAGATGGTTCGGTAGATCGGCTTCTCTACCGGCTTGCGGCAGCGAGCGCATTTCACGGGTTCAATTGCCGGTTGGTTCATCACGTGTTCCTCCAGTGGTTTCCCAGATGCCACTCATGGAATGGCACCTGGTGAAACCCCGGACCCGCTACTGGCGACGGTCCGGGCTTGTTGCGTCAACAATGTCCGCTGCGCTCTGCCACCGACGGCTTTGCGCTTCATGTGTTCGGCCTTGAGCTTCCCTCGCATCACGCGTCAGTCGGAGTCAGCGTGATGGTCATCGGGTGCAGATATTCGCTACGCGACAGTCAACTGCAGCTCGGCGGCGCAGATAGGTAGGGCAGTTCGTCGCGGGGTGCCGGTCCGTTTTCCGGCTGGGCTTGCTACTTCATTGGCAGGGTCCTCCTCTGTTGTTTGTTCCTCCCCATGCGCGGTGCCGGAGTCCTCTCTCTGGCCGGGTCACACATTTCGTGGACGGTGTTCTTCCCGGCTGGCTGCTTGGTTTGGCGTCCCCCAATGAGTGAGGTCCGGCAGCTATCCAGAGGCTGCGTGGTCGACGACTTAGCTTGTTCCGACCCAGGTTCTGCCCGGGTGCGTCGAGGTGGTCACGTCAGGTTGTGTAAAGAGCGGCGCAGCTTTCGCTGCTGGCCGGCGGGGTGGGTGCTGGCTTGAGGTGGAATATAGGAGTTCCCATATTTTTTATTGGAGGCGATAAAAAGCCCGCGCTCAGCGGGCTCATTTATGTGTCGCAGTACTCTCGCCATCCGATCCTGACCTGGTCGGCTCCCAGGGATTCCACTCTCACACCAGCGGTTTCACTGATTTCGTCCAGCAGGCGTTGCCAGTCTTCCGGGTTTTCGTGTTCAAGCCTGGCAACGGTCACCGCCTGGACTTTCTGGACCTTGGGTGAGGCGATGAGGGATTGCAGGCGCCGGCCCACGGACTCGTAGGAGGAGGGCGGTTTGCTGGTTGTGAACGCAAGGTGCGGCATGTGGTATTCCTTACCGATACTGTATTTATGAACAGTATTTGTAAGGCTCCAGCTTGGCAATGGGACAGGCTAGATATTTATGCGTTTATGCATATTTAGATTGTAATATGATCCATTCAGACATGAAAAAGCCCGCGCTTGGCGGGCTTCTCTTGACCTGGTAGCTCAGGCTGGGTCAAGTTCTGACCCGCAATACCTGCACTTGATTGCTGCAGCTTTCACTGACTCTGCGCAATAGGGGTAGTCTTTCATGTCTGTAGAAGGGGCTGGCGCTTGATAGATCGATGCTGGAATTCCACTTGCCATTGCGCGCTCAATCGGAGTCGGCCTGCTGAGTACCCATACGAAAGCTGCGACCCATCCTATAAGGGTCCATCCGGCCAGGAGATTCAAGGCGAAGATCGCGGCAGCTTTCGGGTGCTCATTGACAGCACAAATGGCGGGGTAGAAGTACAGTGTAAGGGCAGAGGGAAAGAAAATTATCAGTGCAAGAATGCCAATTCCGTTACGGGGTCCGCCGTCGAGGTTCCCCATGTGAAACGTTACAAAGCAAACGAGAGCAAGGCACAGTAGGCCGACAATCTTCATCAAAAACACTCCATGTCAGGAGTGAGCATGTTACCAGTTGAGGTCTGGTGCCACCATGTCAGTGGCCTCGTGTGGTAGGCCGGAAACAAGAAGCCCTGCGCTGGGCCGAGCCCTGGAGAATTGGTTTGAATAAACCAAGAGATTGGTGAAGGCAAAGCTTGCTAGCGTTCTAGGTCATCCTTTAGGTCTTTAAGGCGACGATCTAGGTCGGCAGCAGTAGCCATGAATTTTTTGATGAATGGGTCGTCGGGTGGGAGCTGGCTTCGGCTGGCGACCTGGAAGTTTGCGCCGGTGGTCTCAACTTTCAACCGCAGAACATCGGTGCTGGCACCGTGCCACAAAATCTTTTCGTATCGAGATACCGAGACAGACAGCTCCCGAAGATGCTGTACCAGCATCAAACCATCTCTTGCGCTGACATTTTCGGGCTGGAGCCAGTAGCTCATAGCTAGAGTGCGAATCTCCGTTACGATAGACATTATCGCTTCGATTCGGCTCAGGGAGTAGTTCAGTTTTTGCTTCCGAGAACTTCTCCATTCATTGAAAAACTGCCAGGCCAAGCTGATGCTTGCAAGAATGAATGCTCCCCAAGTAGGCCAATCCCCGATCTCGACCCCTCCAGATTCAGGCGTTGGCGTCATTGATGTAAATCCAAATTTCATCGATCAAGGAGGGCTCATCATTGGATTTGAATTTCAGCTTTTTTCTCAAAACCTCTGGTTTCATGTGGTGATTCCGCACTAGCCCACCGAATGCTTCCTCTAGAAACGATGAGCCATAGCCCATCGCGCCATCCAAATCAATTTCCACAACGTCGTGTCTATTGAGAAATGGAGCGACAAAGTCATCCCGAAAAACCTCTCCGGAGTATTTTCCGTCTCGGCGGTACCGACCGGCTGGGTACTCGCTAAATTGTTTCTTAACGCTAATGGAGCCCACGTTCATTTCTCCATACCTACTTTTTGAGTGGAATTGACCACTGAATAACTGTGCCCATAATCGAGCGTTTATACGTATAGCTCCTCGGGGGGAGCTTCCCAGGCCGGAAATCTTTCCTGATGCAGCCGGCATTACTGTGGATTGTGAGTACGCCGCCGAGTTCCTCTGCTGCCATGGCGATGTTTTTGAGACCTTTTCCTCGATGCATAAGCTCTGTGCGGGTTCGGCCCACCTCAAACGCACGCTTGATCATTCTCACGTCCTTTTTTGCGCTAGAGAGTGCAAGCGTGACTATGTCGCCTGCCTCCTCTGTCCAGCTTTTCGGAAGGCTGCGAGGGATCCCGATGCCAAGATCGCAAAAGTTCACGTGGAGCCAGTCGTCCAGTACCTCGGCAAAAAGCCACCATCGTCTCGCATCTGCCTCCTCATCCTTACCACTCAGCCGATCGCCGCGCAACTCAATGTAGGCGTGGTGAACGGAATTATCCATAGCTTCCTCAACACCAACGACAACCCTCCGATAGCTTTTGGGGATTTGGGCTTTGATCCCTTTTAGGATGGGGTCCGCTTGGAGAGGCGAAACGTCAATTCCGCTGGCGTAACGCCAGTGGTAGACATCATGATCTGCTTCTGTAATTTCCAGGCGGTGGTCTTTGCCCAGGAGCCTGAGTAGACCTATTTGCTGGAATACTTTTTCTACATTCTCATTCTCTGGATAGGTGCAGGAAATAACATGAGCGCCGACCGATCGCACCATCCTGTCGATTTCCGCCACTAGCAGGAGCGTACCGCAGCTATGAACCACTTCCGTCTTCTTGAAATCAATTTGTATACGGCCGCCCTGGGTGGCAGCCTTTCGAAGACATCGTAGAAAACCCACCAGATCATCTCGGCATTCGTTATCTAGCAGGCGGATTTGCTTGGGCGCTGCAAGCGATCTTGGCTTGGCCACAGCCAATGCAGTCTTAGTACGCCGGCGTTGCGGTGCTGGAGCATTCCTTGCTTTCTGGGCCTCTCTGAAGCGACGAATTCGACCCATTCTGATGCGTTGCTGCGTGCTAATCCTTTTCATGGCACCTGCTCAAACGGGGGGGCAAGAATGGGGCAGAATCCTCAGATGGCGTGTATCGCTGAATTTTTTGGATTTGGTTAGAAGTGTAGGGCTTGTCTCCTTGTCTGCTCAGTAAAACTTCTGCAGTGCCTGCACCACCACACCCACGATCCGGCAGTTCTCGTTGAAAGGCTGAATCGGGTACCCAGGGTTCAGCGGCTTCAGGAACCACTGCCCACCGTCGCTCACCAGTTTCTTGAATGTCGCCTCGTTGCTGTCTGGCAGCTTGGCCACCACCAGCTTGCCGGACAGTGCCTCGGCCTCGGTGTCCACCAGGATCAGCGTGCCTTCGGTGATGCTCTGGCCGGCCGGCGCCGTCATCGAGTCGCTCTTGACCTTCAGCCAGAACGCCGGACCCTTCGAATCGTATTCCGAGTATTCATAGGTGTCAGAAATACCGGCCGGGTAGGGCTCGACCGCCTCGGCCCAGGAGCCGGCGGCAACCCAACTGACTACTGGATACCTGAATGACTTGGCAGGTTGGGCGGCCATGGTGACGTTGGCTTCCTCTCTGGGGGAGGCGAGCATAGAGCCGGCCCCATCAGACAGCCACATGGCATCGACGCCACATACCTCTGCGATTTTCACCAGGTGCGAGGTGGCCTTCGATTTTCCGCGCTCAAGGTCGGAAATCGAGGTCTGGGTGATCCCGGCCTTCTGAGCAAGCTCGGTCTGATTGAGATTGGCATGCCTGCGGGCAGCTTTTAAGCGGTCTTTGAATTCCATTTCGGGAGTATTACGGGCGCTCCCATATCCTTGCAAATCGGTATTCCCATAACCATACCATATGGGTATTCCCGTATGGAGGGGCAGCATGAACACTATCTACAAGGACCTCGTTGCCTTCTTCGGCACGCAAGAGGCCACGGCAGAAAAACTGAGCGTCGATCAAAGCACCGTTTCCGGCTGGGTCCGTGAAAAGCACGGCATGTCTCCATTGGTTGCCAAGCGAGCGGAAAAGATGACTGCCGGCGCTTTCAAGAAGGAGGCGCTTTGCCCGTCGTTCCCCTGGGAGGAGCTTGCGGCGTAAGAGCCGGGTCCATCCGCTATTCCATGTGGCCAGTATCGACCTTCCTGGCCTGCGCGGTAAGAAACCTGAAGTCGCTGGAGTTTTATCCAGTGCCAGGCAGGCGCCTGCAGCGACCCGAAAGATTCCACATGCGAAAACTTTTTGTGACGGCAGGCGGGCAGGGATTGGTGGTTCTGGAGCAGTGGCTTCGCACTATTTATGCGAGCGGACCGGGAATCACTCAGGCACAAAAAAGCCGACGGACGAGGTCGGCTGATTCGATAACACAGATGTGGGACCAATTATATGCAAACACAGACACAGATCAATAGCCCCGTCGGCTTGGCTCCACGAAATGGCGATCGCGAAAACGTGGCGCGCACGATGTCGTCGCGGGAGATCGCAGAGCTGGTAGGCGTGGTGGTGCAGACCACAGAGCGCGGGCCTACGGCCAATCACGCGGTACACGGAGCCTTGGCTGGGCACATTCAGTCGGTGATCGCCCGGCTTCATCCGCAGATACGTGTATTCGGTGACTTCATGTACGCGGCCGAGCAGAGCGACGACATTCGCGAAGCAGCTGAAGAAGTGGTGTTCCGCCTGGTGCAAACCAGATCGCCACGGATGACCGCTGCCAAGCGGGAAAAGCTCGAGTACGTGGTGAAGGGGGTGATGCGTCGTTATCAGTACATGCACCAAGGTGGACAGTCGACGAATGCTGATCCAATGGCCAGCCCGGAGAAGTTTCGGTCTTGGTTGTACGCCGAGATGGGTTGTCGTCTGGAGTCGTGCGCCTGGGCGCGCGACTGGGAGCCCTTCGTGCAGCGCGCTTTCGAGTGCTGCGAGGACCTTGATAGGATGGCGCTGAGCCCGATTGCGGCTGTCATTTACGATATGAAGGAAGTGGCTTAGTGGATAATCTTGAGTTTACAGCCAAGGTAGTGGAAGCAGTCGTGTGGCCCTTTGCGCTAACGATCGCGGCATCAGTTATCTACTTGAACCGTGGACGTGGAGGTGCTTTTTTTGGAGAGCTTTTCAAACGGATAAAAGAGCTTAGCGTAGGTAATTTCAAGGTTGTACTCGCCGAGTCTTCGGCCCCACCCACTCTGACTACTGACGTCAAGGAAACTCATTACAGAAGGTATACGAACGGAGTCTTGGTTCAGGAATTGAAATTCATATTGAGTGGGGGCATGAAATTGGACGTTACCTTACCAATCGCATTCCCAAATGAACTATTGAGCGTCCAATTCACCGGATGCGCTCCTTTGCCTATCGATAACGTAACAAGAGCGGGCTTTAGTCTTGATGCGCGAGGCTTTAAGGGCCAGGTAAGATTTGAGCTTAAGGTAGCAGGTCTGTAACGCTTGACTTCCCGCACGGCTGACGGCATCATTTCGCCATAGTTAGTATTTTGCCTACGGCAAGTTGTTAAATGAACCCGGCCAACAAGCTGGGTTTTTTATTGCCTGAATTTTGTGCGTAACCGTAGCCAGGGCGGCCTTCTGGGGGATCTGGACACTGATAAGCCGGTAGTGCAGTGACACGGGAAAACACCGGCAGCCCGAGCGCCTTTTCTCACACCATGCTTGAAAGGTGGCTCGTGGCCAGGCCAGCGAGATCGATGCATTGGGGCGTCGACGCTGGGATGGTCTTTGGCCGACAGCTCGGAAAGACGAGCGCACCTATTCAGGGCCTCAGCATTCGCTGGGGCCTTTTCGTTTTCGGTTCCCCACACCCATTGCTCCGAGCTGGGAGTGCAGCGGGGCCAATTCTTCATGGAGCGACGATGGATCCTACTGACCTCGGCCCAGGCACGGCTACCTGGCTGGGCGGTAGTGCCACGGTGATACTCGGCGGGCTGCTGTGGTTGCGGAAATTCCTCTCGAAGGATGCCGCTGACCGGGCAATGGACAATGCCGATATCGGCACTGTTCGCCGTCTCAATGAACTGCTCGACTCAGAGCGAACCGCAAGGAAGGAAGCGGAGTCCCGCGCCGATCAGTTCGCGAAAGAGCGCAACGACCTGGCCGCTTCGGTTGGCCGCATGGAGGGGAAGATTGAAGCACTGACCAGTCAGGTCGCCCAGCTCACGGAGCGAGTGACCCTGCAGAGCGACGAGATAACCCGCCTGCGGAACAAGCTTGGAGGTGCCGTGTGATGGACAGATGCGCGATGGAATTCATTGCTCGCCGCTGGTGGCGTCGGGCAGAAGTATGGGCGATCGCCATTGTGCTGGTCGCCGGCGGTACTGTGCTGGGTTATCAGGCCTGTTACTGGTCGCTTGCCGAGAAGCAGGCGATGCAGGTCGAAGAAATCCGCAGTGCGTATGCCGCTGCTATGAACGAGCGCGACAAGCGCCTGGACGAATTGACCAGAAAGACAGGCACTGCCGTAGAGAAGGCATCGAAGGCCGCAACGACTGCCACTCAGGCGGCGGACAAGGCACTGGAAGCGGTTGATCGGGTGAGTCAGTAAGTCGCGACACGTTTCGCGAATCAGCAAATTGTGTCGCGGCACAAAAGCGCCCTTGTTGCCGCTCAGCGGCATCAAGAATCTAGAATGGGCGCCGGTTTGTCACGATGTGAATCAACTTCTGCAGGGCTTCCGAATACTTTGTCGCCTTTACACCTTCGTCAGGTGAGCCGCCCATTGAACTCGGACCATGGCTAAAGTTGTTCAGTGTGGTGTTGATTTCTCCCCGCGCTCCGCCAGCACCAGGGGTGTACCAGAGTTCGACATTACGATTAATTCGCACCACCGTTTCAAACAACAGTGCAATTAGGTCTCCAGGGTTTTCGATGGAAAATCCATCATTCTCCGTCAACGTTAGTTGCTCAATCGACGGTAACGTGGCGCGGTAGCGGGCCTGAGCTACGTCTCGAACCAACTCAATCATTTTCGAGATGTCAGCCTGACTGCCTGATTGTAGGTTATAGAATCGAAGCTGATCGTCTTTCAGCAGCTCTGAGGCATGGTCTAGCACTTTTTTCATTGTGGAACTCTCAAGATTGGATCCACATCAATAGCGGCATTACGCCACTAACTCAATACCTACTTTGGTACTACTTGAGACAACTTATGACAACCAAGCAACCCGACTGGGGCGATCGAATGAGCCTACCGGGCCTGGTGCTGTCATAGCATGAGGTGAGGCACCTGCAGCTGATCCGGGCTGCTTAGCTTACTCTGCGCTGCGCATCCGCTGTGCGACACCTTGCAGGTAAGTGATCAGGTGTTCAACCTGAGTCGCCGTAGTTGCAATCGGATAATCGCCTAGCACAGCCCTCAAGACGTCATGGTGATCGACGAAGAACAGGTCGCCATCGATATAGGATGCATACTCGGTAGTAGTTATGTCGCGCATCGTCGGGATGTCGATAGCGTTGGCGCCGTATTCGATCGTCACATCAAGTTTCATGCTTCACCTTGCCAGCGAATGGGTGGGCCTTATCAATACCGGCAGCAAGCCATCATTTCAAGGTGTAGTTGATCAATGAGCAGACCCATGCCGACGGCTGTCGCAGGCTGAGCTGGCTGGATGTGACGAGGATGTTTACCCGCCGGATCTGATGAGTCTATTCGTCGAGGCATTGGCGATGGGCACCGAGTGAGCCTGGAGTGTGTAAGTCGACGGTGGATCTGGCACTAAAAAAACCGCTCATGCTGTTCTATAAACTGTTTTAGATCAGTAAGTTATGTTTGCTTTAGTGCCAAATGCCGCGCTCAGGCATTTTTCCCTTTTAGCCAGTATATCGCCCGGATATGCGGCCTGTTTAGCACCGAAATTCCGCTCTAACGCCCGGATTCTCTGGTGGTGCCAAATAGACCGCTTGGCGGTGCCAAAACCACCGCCTCCTCATTCCGGGACCAAACACCTAGGAACCCTGACCGTAGGCACATACCATCTGAGCGATAATGGGCTCTTGAAGCTTGGCAAGCACGGTACTCAGTAGGCCCATCCCGATGACAGTAGCGATCAATGCTCTGATCCACCCAAAATCATGCAGCACCTTCAGAGCCCAAGCCATCAATCCGGTGAAAGCAAGATAGCCCCAGCCTACGTGCTCGTTTGCGCTGATGTACGTCTGGCTCTTTTTGATCGCAGCTGTCACTGCTTGCGAGTAGTCCAGTGTTATGCAAGTTTCAAGCATCCCAGCGAACCGAGCGCCGAGCGCGGGGCCTTCGACAATTTTGAGCACTACCAGGTAGGCTGAGAGAAAAAAGAACGTATTGATGGTAACCATCAGACTTTGCTTGGATCTCAGAAATTGTGCAGCCACGGCGAAACAGATGCCATAGATCAGGATCAGCAGCCAGTTGATGAATGTCATCACGGCTGCGAGTTCGTACGTAGGCTCAACACCTGCCAACCGCAGCGCCGGCAAACTGATGACACCAAGCCCCACTGCAACAAAGATCCCAAAAAACCAGGCGTTGGGGCAAAAAGCTGATCGTCCCTTCATGGTCTTGAAAAACGACCGGGGGGATTGGATTAGCGCTGTCGCGTCCAAGGCAGTAGCGCAGACTAGTGGCCAATATTTTCCAATGAGGGCTTCAGTGGTTTTTTCAATAATCGACACATCAACTCCAGAAACTGTTTGTAGATAGGTGCGGTGGCATGACCGCTCAAGTGGGTGTCGGTGATGGACTCGATAGATGCCCGGGCTATCGTTTGCACCTGCTTGCGGGCATACGAATGACTATGGCGATGGTATTGGGTGTCGGCCTCATGCAACTGCCCTTTGAACCGCTTACAGAGCAAAATTCATTCAACCGTCGCAAAATTGCGAGGGATACTTTCCAGGCATGCTGAAATCTCGGCACAGTAGTCAGGGTTCGCGGCAATGAAAGCACGCAATTTTTTTGGGCTGTCGCAATGTGTTGGGGAGTCATCCGGACCGTACAGCATCGCTTCTGAGACATGAAGATTTTGGACGAGCACATATGGAAAGAAGCCATGTTCCTCATGTACTGACTCGTACCTATCTTGATCCACGGCGCTCCCGATCATATGCCATAGGCCTGGCAGACTTCCGTATGTCCTCTCGATATTGGCGAGCGCATTTTGAGGTCGAGTGATCCCGTCCCACATCCACCCACCTTCAACTGTGACGTGAATATCATCATTTTTTATAATTAAACCAAAAGTTGAAAGTTCTGCGTTTGGGTACTCATTCCCTTGGTGCACCGCGTAGTAGAAATGCCTCATGTCATAGCCTTCAAACTCAACAATCGCGTCCCCTGGGATTTCCGAGACTATCTGTTGGTATGTTGATAGCCAAAATGAGGTATGTCCGATGAAGGACGCAAATGCTTCTGATGCATACCTCCAAGCTTTGCCGGTGGATTTGCTGGACGCTTTGCTAAAACGGTACCGATTGGAGCGAGTCGACCTGGCATCTACGTCTTTGGCTGTTAAGCAACGCATGATCTCATCAAGATTATTCACAAGATCATTGCGAGGCCAGTCTCCCAGTTTCACGAGTTGAGCATAGTGATGATGAGCTTTCTGATTCTCGACTTTCTCAGGGGTTGCCCGTGTGTCTGAGTAAAAAACGAATTCGGATTTATCGCTCTGATCTTCCAGCCAGTCACAAAGGTCGGTCTCAATTTCCCATCCTGAATACAGGTAGATTTCTTCTTGGAAATCGGGATTAAATGTCAGCGTTTTGACATCCTCAATGACCCTGTCGGGCACTCTCCAGACGCATAACAGGGACATGCGTTCGCGTTTGCCAATCGGTTCCATGACGATCACGGCAGCACGTACATGCTGGGAGTTGCTTAAGGCCCGCTGAAGGTCGACGTTGAAGTCTTGTTGGTTTTCTGCAGAGGCGAAATAATAGAAACGCATGTCTGGCGACAGACGGGATTGAAGGCTCACTTTGGGGAGGGCTCGTTCCTCGGCAACAACAGCCTGGTTCTCCAACTTTATCTCAAAACCTTTAACCTGCACTGGACAGTAATCAGCGAAGAACGATAGAGGAATATCCAGTTCTCGCCAGTGAGTTGACAGCACGAAGCAGCGGATTCTATGGCTATCCACTTTCTGATCTTCCATGAACAATGCGATGTATTTGCTCAACTCGTGGAGAGCTTGTCGTGCGACCTGTTCGCTCCGCTTGACCTCAATGATCACAAAATTGCCAAATCGGTCTCTGGCAAGTATGTCGAAGGCGCCGCTTGAGCCTGCTGGGTTCTCGACGACAAAATTTGTTGTGATCAGCGTAAGCTGCGGCTCAACTATAGTCAGGCGCTCTGCTAAGTAATCACGCAGTTCGTCCTCATTCTCGAAAAGCCCCAAAACAGGTCTAGCTCCCGGCATAGCGAATTTCCTTAACAGCGTGTAGAGGCAGGTCTGAATTTTGCCGAATCCAAGTGAGCCCTGTGTTGCGTTTTCGCATATCTCCTGCCGAGCACAAACCTATGGTCATGCCACTGGTACAACGGAGTACGAGTAAGGATATGACACCGCCATATGATGTTCCTAGTGATCTCGACAGTTACCCTAGGCAACCGGGAAGCTTCGGGTTTACATCAGGGCGCCGGGAGAAGTGCAGAAGGAGCAGAAAACAGAGCTGAAGGCTCTAGAGAGCGCGCACCGCTGAATTGGGTGAGGAGCTTGAGTTCATTGAGCGTTGCCTTGAAATCCTAGTTCTGCGCGAACAAGCACTGCAGCAAACCCTCTAGGTGGCTACCGAACCACTAGTTGCCAATCCTAGATCCACACCCTAAACGGTAGCCAGCTAGGCCATGGTACGAGTGTACTAGCGCTGGGCGGGGCTGCTGTCGAGTCAATCATTGGCGGGAGAGTAGCGTGTCAGCACTGGATGATTTCGGAAAATGACTGCGACATGAGCGCCGATACTAGGTCAGTATCGAACAGTTACGTTCCTCGCGGCATGATAAATCTTTTTTGAACACATTGAAGGCGTACAGCATGGGACAGGCCAAAAAGCAGATGATTGAGCAGATGGAGCAAGGATACTCGTATGTTGACGACTGCTTCGTGTGCGGCAAGTGCATCAAAGATGAGGGGCTTCAAAAATTCATCCGTCTACGTCGCAAGCCAGGCAGCTGTTCGTTCTGTCACAGGGCTGTGAGTGTCTGCTCAATGAACGATGTGATTTCCCATACTTTGCAAAGTCTGCATTTGGAATGGGGGGAACCATCCAACGAAGGCTTGCCTTACGAGACGCGTGAAGGCGGGTGGCAGGGCCAGGTATACGACCTCGGTGAACTCTTGGACATCGTCGGCCCAGACTGTCCAGAGTCGATATTGAGTTTTATCGCCGGGTCGATAGATGACTATGGCTGGTGCCGGCGGCAACCATACTCTATGACAGCCGACCAGACTCTCTCTTATGGCTGGAAAGGCTTTTGCCAGTTCATAATCCACACCGCGCGCTTCGTGTTCTATAAGGTTAAGAACCCTAGGTACGATGAGTTCCAGCACGACGAAATGAACCCGGTCGACATCCTAGAGGCGCTGGGAAGCATCGTAAAAAAACTGGGGCTTATAGACACACTGCCTGTGGGGCAGAAAATTCATCGGGTCAGGATCACCGACCAGTCCAATACCTTAGCTACTGCAGCCGAGCTGGGAGCTCCGCCCCATGAGTTTGCTACGATGCCCAACCGAATGAGTCCGGTCGGTATTCCGATGTTCTACGGTGCGTTCGACCTAGATACGGCAGTCCGAGAGACTTATGAATCGGGCTCTGGTGCCGGTAAAAAGGCTGTCTGTGGCGAATTCTCCACAGTCCGTAGTCTCAACGTAATCGACCTGACCAGATCATTCATCGTACCTAGCCTATTTGACCCTAAAAAGCAGCGCGACCGCCCTTACTATAGATTTATGCGCGACTTCATCAAGGACTTCATGAAGCCTATCGAGCGAAGCGACAGGGCCCATGCGGACTACGTACCGACGCAGGTCGTCACTGAGTATTTCCGTCATATTTATCAAACCCCTAACGGGAAAAGTATTGATGGAATGATCTATCCGAGCTCAAAAACGGGAAGGAAGGCAATCGTGATATTCACGGATGCCAAAGGGGCCATCGACCTAGGGACTCCAGTGAGCCCGGCGACGCTTTTGCAGTTGGATAAGACTGTAGATATCGATTTGACCCACTATTGACCCTTCGGAGAATCGGCTTGGGGGAGGGGGCGTCATTGCTGTGGGTATTCGGATTGCGCTCGGGACGTGTCCTATATCGGCTGCTGGCTCTTTGGGGGTAACGGATTTAATGAGCGGATGGCGTTTCGGCCCTTGGGGATTTTGGTCGCTTGCTAGGACTGTCAGGGATAAGATGCAGCTAGTTGCATCTTTTGAATTTTGTTTTCATAATATGCTGGAAGCCCCGTAGTTACTGGGTTATGGTGCCTCACAGCGAGACAAGAGATAGGCTAGCTCGAAGGCTCATGGGGCTCCTCCTTATAGAAGAGTTCTAATCTCTGCGCATCCGCCATATTGCACACCGTCAAGGCCCCGAATTTTCGGGGCTTTTTCGTTTCTGGGTGGTTTACAGCGCTATCCAAGACTTTTCGTACGATACGTGCTCGTTTATCCGCTATCTCTGACGGCGCATTAGGCGTTAGGGTCAAGGAATCGCTCGATTTCAGCGATACAGGATTGGCGTCCTGGCTAGTTGGAATACGCAAAGCCGCCACTGCGGCTTCAAACACGACTAGTCGGACGTATCCACATGAACAAACACTTCGAATCTACCCGCTTCACCCGTCACAACCGTTTTATTCACGGCCTGATACTGGAATCACAAGCCTGGTTCAGCGTGATCGACCTTGGGCGCCTGATGGGGCGTTCGCTGGACGAACGCCTCACCCGCAAACTCGACAGCGATCAGCGGCGGATGCTCTGGCTGAACTATCACGGGGTCATCCAGGAAACCCTGATGGTCAGCGAGTCGGGCGTCTACGCCTTGATGGTTCATCATCACATCCCGGAAAACCAAAACCTGCGCAGGTGGCTGACTCATGAAGTCATTCCCGCATTGAGAAATGTCCAGGCAGGCATCGCCGAGCAGGGCCCCAGCCTCAGCTCGCTGCACTGGGCAGGTCATGCTGTCAGTCTGTTGCACTGGCAGAACGAGGCGTGGATCAGGTGGCGAGACATGCCGGGGCTGATGCAGTCGGTTGAGCGTGTCTCTGCCCCATGAACGAACGGATGACTGAAATCACCTCATCCCAATCGTTTGCCTGATCGCCTCGACAAAAGCGCGGCCCAATGGGCTGCGCTCTCGCCTGTCAGCGCCAGCAGGGGGGGCGGTGGCTTCGCCATGGCCGATAGGTCAAGCCGCGCTTGGCCCAGGGCCTACGGCAACCCGTGCGAGGATCCAGATGATCCGTTTGTCGGTGAGCGCCGGGCGCACGTCAGCGCATGACGGCGACGATCTCGTTCAAGCTTCAGATACGAGATAGCTGGATCAGCTCCATAGGCATTGATTGCAACTGCCCAATCACAGGTCTCGCAAACAGATAACCCTGCATCAGATCAACGTCCAGGTCCAAAAGGGCGTCTCGCTCCTCAAGGGTTTCGATGCCTTCGGCAATCACTGTAATGCCCAGCCGTTTTGAAACCAGGACGATGCCTTCGACTATAGCGCGGCGTACCGGGTCTTTGTCGATGTCCCGCGTCAGGGCCATATCGATCTTCAACACCTGAGGCTGAAACATCGCCAGGAAGTTGAGGCCGGAATAGCCTGATCCGAAGTCGTCGATCGCGGTGGTGAACCCCTGGCGCTCGTATTCCTGAAAAATGGATTTAAGGTGATCCGGATCATCCACGCGCTCGCCCTCGGTAACCTCGAACATCAGGCGTTCGACGGGAAACTCGAAGAGCCGCGCAGCTTCCAAAGTGGCTCGGATGCACGTTTCAGCCCTGTACACCGCATTCGGCAAAAAGTTGATGCTCAGCTTGCAGTCAGGAATGGCGGGGAGGCCGAGCTGTGCCGCGAGTTCGATCGCTCTGACCCGACAGGCCTGGTCAAAGCGGTATCGGTTGGTATCGTTCACCAGTCCCAGAATGCTTGCAGCGGACTCACCGCCAAGTCCACGCACCAACGCCTCATAGGCGTAAGGGGCTCCTGTTCGGACATTGAAGATAGGTTGGAAGGCCATCGTAAATTCGAAGCCGAGACCTTCAAGGTTTCGGCACTCGGCGCATCCGAGAGATTTGAAGTTCGCCGTCGGTAGTGCTGGCGTCATTGCTAGTCCCTTGAGAATTCGTCATTCGGTAGAAGCATCAATCGGTATGTTGTACCTCGATATTGGCACGGCGCGCAAAAACTGTTCAGTCGGTGCTCATGTTTGGCGCTTGAATGGGGCACAGGGTTACGGTCAACTTCACGTGATACCTGCGCCTGCTTCTCGGCCGCACTGGCGATGAGCAGTGAGCGAACGGATAACTGCAATCACCTCACCCCAATCGTCTGCCTGATCACTTCGACAAACGCGCTGACCAATGGGCTGCGTTCTCGTTTGCGGGTCAGCACCAGCAGGGGCGCGGTGGCCTCTGGCTCCGCCAGGGGCCGATAGGTCACGCCGCGCTTGGCCAGGGTCTGGGTGCACTGGGGCACCACGGCGACGCCACGGCCGGCGGCGACCAGGGCGATGATCGAGGTGATCTGCTTGCCGGTGGGCGCCGGGCGGCACGTCAGCGCATGGCGGCGATAGAGCGTTGCCACGATCTCGTTCAAGCCTGAGCCGTAGTCGGCGGGGAAGGCGATCAAGGGATAGGCACTGAGTTCGGCCAGCGTCACCTGTTCCTGCCGGGCGAGGGGGCTGTCGCTGGCGATGGCCGCCACCAGCGGTTCGTTGTCCAGGCATATGGCCTGGACGTCGATGTCATCACCCGGTGGTTGCATGCGGCTCAAGCCGATATCCAGGCGGCCTTCGATAATGTGCGCCCATTGGGTGCTGGAGGCACCTTCTTCCACGCTCAACTGGACGTCCGGAAAAGCCGTGCAGAACGCCTGGATGGTCTGGCTGAAAATGTCCGAGAGGGCAATGGAGCTGGCATAACCGACCGCCAGATGGCCAGCAGACCCTGCCGCCAGCTTGCCGGTAATGGCGGTGGTCAGATCGACCTGTTCCATGACAGCACGGGCGTAGGGCAGGAAGTGGCGGCCTTCGGAGGTCAGGGTGACGTTGCGGGTGCTGCGATCGAACAGGCGAAAACCCAGCTCCGTTTCCAATGCCGAGATCTGTCGGGTCAGCGGTGGTTGGGCAATGTGCAGGCGCGATGCCGCGCGGCCGAAGTGCAACTCGTCACTGACAGTCAGGAAGTAACGCAGGCGGCGCAGATCGATCATGTGCATCCTTGGGTATCAATCGGTCGGAAATAGGTATTGGAACCATTCGTCGCCTATCTTATAAATTGTTTAAAAGTATTACGAATTTTCTTATGAGCCCTCGAATCGCCTTGTTTCTGGCTGGGTGCGCCGCTTTCCTCAACCTGTATGCCACCCAGGGGCTGCTCAACGAGTTGGCCGGGGCCTTTCAGGTTTCTGCCAGGCAGGCTGGCTGGAGTATCACCGTTACGACCCTGGCTGTGGCCATTACCGCGCCCTTTGTGGGTCGGTTGACTGCTGGTGCGGCGCAACACCGGGTGATTGCGCTGGCCGCGATGTTGTTGGCACTGCCCGCGGTACTGGCGGCCTGGGCCAGCGGATTCAGTGAGTTCCTGTTCTGGCGAAGTGTGCAGGGCATGCTCATCCCTGTCGTGTTTGCCACCAGCGTGGCTTACATCGGTGTGCGCTGGAGCGGTGGCGCCGTGTCCGAGGTCACCAGCGTGTATGTCGCCGGGACGATCCTGGGTGGTTTCTGCGGCCGTTTCCTGACCGGCCTGGTGACCGAATATGCCGACTGGCGCCTGGCGCTGACCCTGCTGGGCGCGTTGAGTCTGGTCATGGGTGCGCTGATCCTGTGGCTATTGCCGCGTAACCCTGTGCTGCCCACGCCGGTTTCGGTCGATCGTGCGGTCACGGCGGGCGAGTTGTGGCGCAGGCCGTTGTTGGCGGCCTATGCCGTCGGCTTTTGTGTGCTGTTTTCGCAGGTGGCGACCTTTACCTATGCCGGCTTGCACTTGAGCCAGGCGCCGTTTTCCCTGGGCTCGGGCGCGCTGGGGACGATTTACGCGGTGTTCCTGCTGGCGCTGGTGGTGATCCCCATCGCCGGGCGTTTGAGCAAGGCGCGGCCGCAGGGGGAGCTGGTGAAAATCGCGGCCTGGCTGGGCGTTACCGGTTCGCTGCTGACCTTGTCACCGGCCTTGTGGCTGATCGTGCTGGGCCTGGCGCTCAGTTCCACCGGGGTATTCCTGGCCCAGGCCGCAGCCAATGCCTTCACCACCAGCCATGCGCGCTACAACAAGGCCGGCGCGGTGGGGCTTTACCTGACCAGTTATTACCTGGGCGGCAGTTTTGGTGCCTGGGTGCCAGGCGCCCTGTGGGAGCAGTGGGGGTGGCCGGGCTGCGTTGCGCTGATCGTTGTCTTCCAGCTGTTGTCGCTGTTCGTTGCCTGGACTTGCTGGAAACCTGCCCTGTTGCCCGCGCTGCCCACTGTAGCAAGCACGCCCCTGAATACGCTTGATTCACCATCCAACAAGGAAAAAGTGAGATGACCGTGAGCACTTCGCTGACCCGGCAAAGCCAGTTGTTATACGTGGTGGAACCGGTGCTGGAACTGATGCATGCCGGTGTTCTGCAGCAGGCATTGCTGGATGCGTTTCGCAGTCATGAAGCGGCACTGGTGGATATCGAAGGGGCATTTCATGCGCTGACGGCTCGTCGTCACGACGCGCAGGCGTTGCGTGGGTTCTTCGCCAGTTGGTCGAAAACCAACAACTCCGCTGCCAGCGTGTCCGGACTGGCCAATCGAATTACCTTGCTGGCACGCTCCGAACAGGACAGTGCGGCGGCGCAGCGGCTGTACCGGGTGTGCGGCAACCTGCAGCGGATCACGGACGAGGACCTGGGGGCGCTGGGCAACATTCTGCATGCGGATCTGTTCTACAACATGGCAACGCCGCTCTGTGGTGATGACCAATGGCTGCTGAAGGAAAACTGCCTGCCTTCGGCACAAGCTTTCAAGGACTGGACGGACATGCAGCGCCTGCGTGACCGTGATCTGCTGCAAGGGTTGTTGACAACTCTGGTTCATGAGGTCTACACCCATGGCGAGGTGGAGTTCATTCATCCGCTGTTCAAACAGTGGATCGCGCGTGACATGGGTGTACCTGCCGAAAAGGTCAGGTCCACGGTGGCTTGGGTGACCGTGCATACCGGTGGCACCGAGAGTAATCATTTTGCTCACGCGGTGGCGGCCGTTGAGGAGTTTGTCGAGGTGATGGACGTGGCGGTGGTCAAGTCGGCAGCGCAGGAAATATTTGGCGAATACCTGCAGCGCAAGGCGGTGGTGATGCGCGATTGCGCCCAGTACCTGGCTCGACACCATGAATGACCTCGCGCAGCCGTTGCCCACGCCCGCAGTAACCGCCGAGGACGCGACCAGGCGCCGCCGTGTGTTGTTTGCCGGTTGTGGTGCCCATGCCATCCACGACGGGCTGACGGACGTGATCTATGTGTTGCTGCCGGTATGGCAGGCACAATTCGCCATGAGCTATGCCCAGGTCGGTCTGTTGCGGGGCGCCTATTCGGCCATGATGGCCGGCTTTCAATTGCTCGCCAGTCGCGCGGCCAAACGCTGGGGGCGCAAGCGTCTGCTGGTCGGGGGAACGCTGCTGGCTGGGTTGGCGTACCTGGTGGCGGGGTATGCCGGTGGGCTCGGCGTTTTGCTGTTGGCGCTGATGATGGGCGGCTTGGGTGCCAGCACCCAGCATCCTTTGGCGTCCTCGCTGATCACCGATGCCTATGAGCCCGGCGGTGGGGTAAAGCAGGCGCTGTCACAGTACAACTTCGCCGGTGATATCGGCAAAACCCTCGTGCCTGGTCTTGTCGGCTTGTTGCTGACGGTGATCAGCTGGCGCGCCAGCGTGATGTGGGTGGGCGTATTGGGCCTCGCTGTGGCGCTGTGGCTGTGGTGGTTGATTCCGTCGGCCGCGAGCAGCGCGCAGGCGAAAAAAACCAAGTCCGTTGACGGCAAGGGTTCTGCCAGCGGGTTGCGGGCGATGATCGTGACCGGCACCCTCGATAGCGCGGTACGCATGGGCTTTCTGACGTTCCTGCCGTTCCTGCTCCAGTCCAAGGGCGCTGGCAGCGCCGGTATTGGCCTGGCCCTGACGATGTTGTTTGTCGGCGGGGCGTTCGGCAAGCTGTTCTGCGGTTACCTGGGCGCACGGATTGGGATGATGAAAACCGTATGGCTGACGGAGTTCACCACGGCCACCCTGATCATCATGGCCTTGTTCCTGCCATACCTGGGGCTGATGGCGGTGTTGCCGTTGCTGGGCCTGGCTCTCAATGGCACTTCATCGGTGCTGTATGGCGCGGTGCCGGACCTGGCCGGTGAAGGCAGGGTCGACCATGCCTTTGCCTTGTTCTACACCGGCACCATTGGCGGAGGGGCGTTGGCGCCGGTGCTGTTTGGTGGCCTGGGAGACGTGACCGGTATTCCGATTGCGGTGGTCGGCCTGGCGGCACTTTTGTTATTGACCTTGCCTCTTTCATGGTGGGTACAGAAAGGCCTGGATTCAATCCACGGCAAGTATCAATAACGACTGAAAGAGTATTGGCTTGTACGTCAAGTTGTCATCAAGCTGTCAATGCACCGAAGTAAGGGGCACTTGATGACAGTGATGAGCACACGTGCAGGTATACAATGAATAATAATGAATTATCAGCTCCTCGGTTTTGTCTGTCGCAACGCGCGCTGCAATTAACGCCTCCTGGAACTTCCAGTATGCGGAGTAAGGCCAACGCTTTAAAGGAAAGCGGAGTGCACGTTATCAACTTCGCCGCCGGCGAGTTGTCATTCGATGCCAGCGCACAAATGAAAGCGGGAGCCCTGGAAGCTATCCAGGGGGCGCGCAACCGCTATACCCCACCACTGGGGCTGCCTCGCTTGCGCGAACAACTGGCGCTGCGGGTGACGGAGCGTACCGGGGTCGCGTTCGCGGCCAGCGAAGTGGCGGTGACCGCCGGGGCCAAGCAGGCGCTCTACAATGCCTGCATGGTGCTGCTCAACCCGGGCGATGAAGTCATCGTGCCGATCCCTCACTGGGAGACGTTTCCGACGCAGATTCGTCTGGCAGGCGCTACCCCGGTGGGTGTGGATACACGCCCCGACGATTATCGCCTGACCGCCAGGGCCGTGAGGGCTGCGCTTACGCCGCGTACCCGGATGATCGTGATCAACAGCCCCAACAATCCAACCGGCACCGTGTATCAAAAGCAGCAGTTGCTCGAGATCGCCCAACTGGCGGTCGATCATCAGCTGTGGGTGTTGTTTGACGAGTGTTATCGCAATCTCACTCGAGAGCCGTTCGAGCATCACAACATTCTGTCGTTGTTGCCGGCGCTCAAGCCCCAGTCGGTGTTGATCGATTCATTCTCCAAAAGCCAGGCCGTCACCGGCTGGCGGGTCGGGTACGCCTGTGCGCCGGCCCAGGTCATTTCGGCCATGCACAACCTGCAAGGCCACACCACATCGAACCCCAGCAGCCTCTCGCAGTACGCTGCACTGGCCACGATCAGCGCGGGCAGCGAACCCTTTGTCGCTCAGCTTGGGCCCTTTCTGCAACGGCAACTGGACACGGCACGCAGCTACCTGGATCAGGTGCCCGGTTTGACCTATGCGCCGCCGGAAGGCGCCTTTTACCTGTATATCGACGTCACCCCCTGGCTGGGTGGTCTTTATCACGGCGAACAGGTCAGGGACGTCGACCACCTCAGCGATCTGTTGTTGACCGAGGCGCATATTGCGGTAGTGCCCGGATCCGGCTGCGGTGACCCTTCCAGTATCAGAATCTCTTATGCACTCGAACCTGAAGAGTTGGTCGAGGGCTTGTCTCGTTTCGTGCAGTTTTTGTCGTCGGTCGAACGCTTGAATAACCACTGATTCAATAAAAATAATGTCAGGAGAACATATGGAAAGTTCAAACGGGGTATTCATGGATTACGTGAATCAGGCATTGGTTGAAGTTGAGGACCGTAATCTGGTGGAAGCACTGCTGGACGGTTTCATCAATAACGCCGATCGGCTGATTGATTACACTCGGCGTTATGAAGACATGACCTCGCAACCCTGGTCGACCTCTTCGCTGTGTACATTCTTTTGTGGTTGGAGAAGTCCTGACGGGGCGGCCCATGCCGTTGCCAGTATTATCGTGCGCCTCCTGCAACTGTCCGAGTCGGTGCCTGAGCCTGAGTCGAAGTTGGCGTTGCTCGAAGCCGCCAGGCATTGCGGCGAAATCATTGTCGAGGATGTGGGCCTGGGGGAGATGCACGGCCATCCCCACCACTCCAAGCTGTATCAGCGCATGGCCACGACCATCTGCGGTTCTGATGACTGGCGGTTGCAGGACCGCTACCTGAACCCTATCACCAAGGAGTTTTCGGCCTGGGTGGGGGAAAAGCGCCCCCTCGCACCGGACCTGACCGAAGCTCTGGAAATGATGGCGCTGACCGAGCTGTTCAATACCGGCGAATACAACGTGATGACGCCTTTGTGGAAACGCTGGCTGCGCGAATCACGCGGTTATCCGGCCGGAGAAACTCACCGCATCGCAGCCTTTCTCAGCGTTCATTGCGGCAGTGTCGAGGCGCGGCATTTCTGTCATGCCACCGATGCCCTGGCGCTGTACTGCCAGGCCACTGGCCAATCGATCAACTACCGCCGCATTGCGGCACTGTCCAATGAGTATGTGGTTCGTGCCTGTGAGCATCTGGGCAAGATGGCGTCGGTCCTTGCGGCCTAGGGGCGTCGACGACTTTTCCGATAATCCATTGATCACGGTCATCGATACGATGACAGGAGAACCTGATGCGCCTTGAATCCGATTCCATGGGCTCTGTGCCGGTAGCGCCTGACAAATACTGGGGCGCGCAGACGGAGCGCTCGATCCATCACTTTCCCATTGGCCGTTCACGCTTCCGTTGGGGCGGTCCCATGATCCGCTCCATGGGGATTCTGAAAAAAGCCGCAGCCTTGGCGAACCTCGCCTTGGGCGAACTGCCCGAGTCGGTTGCCTTGCCGATTGTGCGGGCCGCCGACGAAGTCATCGACGGCAAGCTGGACGAGCATTTTCCGCTGGTGGTGTTCCAGACGGGGTCTGGCACGCAATCGAACATGAACGCCAATGAGGTCATTGCCAACCGGGCGATCGAGATGCTCGGCGGGGAGATGGGCAGCAAGACTCCGATCCATCCCAATGATCACGTCAACCGTGGGCAGTCGTCGAACGATACGTTCCCCACGGCCATGTACATGGTGGTCGTGGCGGAAGTCTTCGAAACCTTGCTCCCGGGGGTGACGCTGCTGCGCAATACCTTGGCGGCCAAGGCCCAGGCTTTTGCCGATTTGGTGAAGGTCGGCCGGACTCATTTGCAGGACGCGACGCCGATCACCCTGGGCCAGGAGATCGGTGGCTGGGTCGAGCAGCTCGACTACACGCTCAAGGGCATCGAGCAGAATATCCAGGGGTTGTATGACCTGGCCATCGGTGGCACGGCTGTGGGGACCGGGCTCAATGCCCACCCACGCTTTGGCGATGAGTGCGCGCGGCACATCGCAGAGCTGACCGGCTATCCATTCAGGGCATCGTCGAACAAGTTCTTTTCCCTGGCAGCCCATGATGCGTTGGTGAACACCTCGGCGGCGATCCGCACGCTGGCCATGGCCCTGCTGAAGATCGCCAATGATGTGCGCTGGCTGGCAAGTGGCCCTCGCTGCGGCATTGGCGAGATCGATATCCCCGAAAACGAACCCGGTTCGTCGATCATGCCGGGCAAGGTGAACCCGACCCAGTGCGAGGCGCTGACCATGGTCTGCACCCAGGTCTTCGGCAACGACGCGACGGTGGCCTTTGCCGGCAGCCAGGGCAACTTTCAACTGAATGTCTACAAGCCGGTGATGGTGCACAACGTGCTGGAGAGCATCACCCTGTTGGCAGAGTCGTGCCGCGCGTTCAACGATTATTGTGCCGAGGGCATCACTCCCAACCTGCCTCGAATCGAGGCCAACCTGCAGAAAAACCTCATGCTGGTCACCGCGTTGAATCGCCACATCGGTTACGACAAGGCCGCGATCATCGCCAAGACCGCCCATCACGAGGGGAAATCCTTGCGGGAGGTGGCGCAGCAATTGGGCTTCGTCTCCCCCGACGAGTTCGATCGATTCGTCATCCCCCTGGACATGACGCACTCATGATTGGGGCTCCCCGAGAGCACTACCTACCAGACTTTGAGAGGTTTTGTATGCAGGAAGCAGACGTTCGTCCGGGCAGCCTTCGCGCCCTGTTGGCTACCCGTCGTTGCTTGCGGGTACTGGAAGTGCACAGTCCGATATCCGCCTTGCTGGCTGAGCAATCACGCCTGGAAACCGGTCCTGGCCAATGGGTGGCCTATGATGCCATCTGGTCCAGTTCACTGACCGACTCGACACAACGAGGCTTGCCCGATATAGAAATTCTTTCCCCGAGCAATCGGTTGCAGGGTATCCGCGAGATTTTCGATGTGTGTGCCTTGCCGATGATTTACGACGCCGATACCGGCGGCAAGCCGGAACATTTCGCCATCCACGTCAAGATGCTCGAGCGTGCGGGCGTCGGTGCCGTGGTGATCGAGGACAAGTGTGGGCTGAAGAAAAACTCGCTGTTTGGCAATGACGTCAGCCAGGCTCAGGAATCAATCGAGGCGTTTTGCCAGAAGATTCGTCTGGGGCGGGCGAGCAGGGCGCCACAGGGGATGATGATCATTGCGCGGTGCGAGAGCCTGATTCTGGACCGGGGCATGGACGAGGCCATGGAGCGCTGCCTGGCGTATGCCGAGGCGGGGGCCGACGGCATCATGATTCACAGCCGCAGGAAGGATGGCGAGGAGGTCCTGGAGTTTGCCCGACGGTTTCGTGCGCATTATCCCGATGTTCCACTGGTCTGCGTTCCCACCAGCTATGCGCATTTGAGTTTTGAGCAGTTGCAGGAGGCGGGATTCAACGTCGTCATCTATGCCAACCACATGTTGCGCAGTGCATACATGGCGATGAAGGAGGTGGCCACGGGGATCCTGAAGCATGGGCGTACGCTGGAGGTGGAGCAACGTTGCCTGGGGATCGATGAGATCCTGGACTTGATCCCCGGCACCCGTTAACGCGTCGACAAGGGGGCAGGGGCAGCAGGAAAGGCTGCTGCTGGCGGGGGCCGAATCGGTCCTCGCCGCTTCTTTGCTTTCGCCCGGTCCCTGGGCGACAGGTTGGTTGCGCTTACCGTTGCGGTCCGGCCGGTATCACTCTTCCACGTCCATGAACTCTTTCGCCCAGGCCACGTAGCTCTCGGGAAAGGTGTAGGTGTGGGTCAGCTCCGTGGCGCTGAGGTTCGAGGTGCTGTGGGTGACCTGGCGCTGGGCTCGCAGGCTATCGTAGGTGGCCTTGATCGAGGCGAAGTAGGCGCCGTGGCCGGCGACGATCACGCGTACACCCAGGTCCGTCAGGCGCTGGCTGTCATTGAGTTTCGGGTTGCCGTAGGTCACCAGCATCAATGGCACGCTGAGGTTTTCCGCGATCTGCTCCAGGTGGTCGAAATCGCTGATGCCCACCATGCAGATGCCATCGGCGCCGGCCTTTTCATAGGCTTTGGTGCGTTCGATGATGGCCTGGGTCGGCAGTGCACCGGCATTGGTCCGGGCGATGATCGTCAACTCCGGGTCGACACGGGCCTCGAGGGCGGCCTTGACCTTGCCGATGCCTTCCTCAATGGAGATCAGGTCCGTGGACTTGCGGCCGAACTGTGCAGGCAGCAGGGTATCTTCGATGGTCAGTGCTGCGACGCCGGCGCGTTCGAGTTCTTCGACGGTGCGCATGACGTTGAGGGCATTGCCGTAACCGTGGTCGGCGTCAGCGATGAAAGGTAGCTGGGCGACACGGCCGATCCGCGTGGCCTGTTCGACGAATTCACTCAGGGTGATCAGGGCGAAGTCGGGGGCCGCCAGCACTTGCAGCGAGGCGACCGAGCCACCGAGGATACCGACCTCGAAACCCAGGTCGGCCGCGATGCGTGCGGACATCGGGTCAAAAACGGACGCTGTTTCTACGCAGGTCGGTTTGGCGAGCAATTCACGGAAATTACGACGAAGAGCGGTGTGGGAGATTTTCGGCATGATCATTCCTGGTTCTGGCCATCGTCAAATACGATCTATGCCTGTTCATAATGCGGCGAGACTACCACGCAGGACCACAGGCAGTTATGACGTTTGAGAATAGGCTATGCGCCATGCACATAGGCTTGGCGTCTGGCCCCGACGGTTCCTGCCGAGCTTACTGGGAGATCTCACTGACTTTCCTGGTGATCGCGTCCATGACCGCTTGCTGGGTTCGGGCGATGATCAGACCTGGGGTCTGCTCATAATCCAGCCCTCCCCATTCGATCGGGGTGCCGAACGGGATGCCATAAAATTTATCGTCATAGCTGACGATATTGTATCGATACTCCTGCTCGACTTTCACCAGTATGGCGAGGGCAGGAGTTTTATTGACATTCTTGTAGATAGCTTCGCTGACGTCTTTCTGAGTGTTGGCGATAATCAGGCCTTGAGTCTGTTCATAATGGGGGGCTCCCCACTTGATCGGCATGCCGAACGGAATGCCATAAAATTTTTCATCGTAGTTGACGATATTGTACCGATGCGCCGATTCGACCGCCACGAGGATGGGCGGAGGTGCTTGCCTCGGTGTATAGGCCGTCAGCCAGGCAATATACAGGCAGACTGTAACCGTAGCGGCCGCCGACCATGCCAGCGGCTTTCGCGAACGCACAGTCAATTCAGGGGATAGCGGTGCGATGATCCTGCGTTGTCTCCATTGATTGAATGGAGTTTCAATGGCAAAGCAGGCAAACCAGGCAATGAAAAGTGAAGTTCCGATGATGATTGCTTGTGTTGAATAGGTGCCGGCAGGTAGACCGAATGTCTTCAGCATCATGCCGATAATCAATCCATGAACGATGTAGGTCGGATAGCTGAACTCGCCCAGCCAGCGATCGATGCGATTGTCTTTCCAGAGCAGGAAAACAAAAGGCAGGCAGAGGGCAAAGACACAATAGAACATCCATAGCGCTGGCGTGTCGTAGCCTGCGGCACTGCCAATAACCGGGTACCCACCGGAAAACAGTATGTAAAAAACTCCGCCGAGTACGATGATGTTAATCGGTAGGGTCGCGTTTTTTAGTGCCGGCCACTTGATGAGTTGTCGGTAAAAATAGTAGCCCAGGCTTCCCATAAGGAAAAAGCATAGGGTTGCAGGCAGAAAGTAATACCCCCATCCAATCGGGTTGAACGATTCCCGCATATTCCAGAAAACCGCACGTACCAACAGGCTGGCAAGGAGCAGGATTATGATTCTGCGGCGACTGTGAACGACGAAGGGGGCCAGAATATAAAATATGAGCTCTACTGACAGTGTCCAGGCCTGCCCAATGAGCATTACAGAGTTTTCAAAATACGACCTGTCAATGTGCGAGCTGATAAAACTCATGTAGCTATTGATGTCGCCCTTGGCAAATGAGTGGGAGGTGAGTTGGTGCCAGTCCTGGCCTAGAATGAACAGATTCATGAAGATCAGGCTAAGCTGACCAAAAAAACCATGCCCCAGGTTGTCAGTAAACGCGCTTGGTGTGTCGGTATAGATATACCAGACGATCATGAATGCCAGCATCGCCAGGTAGACAGGAAATATCCTGAAAACTCGGGATAAATAAAACTTGGTGACCCAGGGGGTATCGGATTTTATGTATTTCTCGTTGATCACCAAGGTCATGTAGAACCCTGAAATCATGAAAAAAAACATGACGGCAATTGAGGCATGAAGCCAGTGGAAAGGAGCTTTCGGGGTGTGGTGGACGAGAACCGATAAAGCAAGAAACAACCGAAGCATTCCCATTTTTGCCGAAATCCTTTGCTACCAGAGTATTTTTCAGTCCGAAGACGATCGGTGGTGCATTTTCAATAGAAAATGCGTAAGCGAGAGGGACGCCGAAAACCGCACTCTCAACCTTGGCACGGATGCTGGGGCTCGCATGCAGCCAGTACCAGCAGCTTAAATATTTGACCCGCGCAGAGTAAACCAGTGAGAGAGAAGTGGGTAGATCAAAGAGCCCTGCCCGAGGCTGGTGAAGGGGGGCAAGTGCACGACAGCTGGTGATTGCTGTCGTGGTTGAAGTGCGTCGATTGCATTCTGTAGGCTGCCGGGATTGCCGTCTGGCAGTTGCCACGCTTTTGCGGACAATCCCGTTCTTGCGGAGAGTCCAATATCAGTGCTTGGGCACACTCAGTCGCGTGTACTGATCCTGGCTGATCCAGCCGGTGAAGGAGCGACCCTCGGCGTTGAGGTACTCGACCTGGGCTGCACCGTCCTTGAAGGCCAGTACGCCGACGACATCGTCCTTGACGATGTAAGGCCCCTTGGTGGCCTTGGCATTCTGGGTTTTCTGCAGCAGGGCCTTGTCGGCCGAGACCGTCACCAGGCCGATCCAGTTCTTGCTGGCGGTCTGGGTCAGGTTCAGGCCCGTGGCGATTTCCGGCATCAGCACGTTCATGCAGCCTGGATGCTGCTGGCCTTGTTCGACTTTCAGGGTGACGCCATCGGCCGAGGCCTTCACGCTGCCCGGATAGACCTCGTCGACCCAGGTCGACAGCGCCTCGGGCTTGCCCTGCAGGTAGAAGGCACAGCTGAAGTTGCCTTCGCCGCGTTCTTCCGAGTAGAACCCTTCGACCTGGTGGTCCGGCGTGACCGCCAGCATCAACTGCTCGTACTTGCCCGAATGCAGTCCCGCGGCGAAAGCCGATGTACCGGCACACAGCGAAATTGCCCCGGCGATCAGCCAGCGGGAAACGGAAAGTTTATGCGTCATTTCATTTTTTTCCTTCAAGTTTTTCGTAGGCCTTTTTAATGCGCGAGTCATAGTCGCCATAGTCCTTGCCGTTATAGTTGAAGGCCATGCCGACATAATCCTTGTTCTTCATGGCCTTCATCAATGCCGAGTTCTTCAGGCAAAAGCCGACGAATGCCTTTAGTTGCGTGCCCGCATTGAGTTTCATGTCGGTGACGAATTCAAAGACATTCTTGTAGCCACAGGCGGCAAAGTTGAAACCCATCACTTGAAACATGCCCCAGGACGCCGACATCAGGGCCGCTTCCTGGTCCAGGCCGAAAGCGGTGGCCATGGTTTCCCAGGCCTTGGTCTGGTCCTTGTTGTTGACCTGCCACTGCGGGCCAGCCTTTTTCACGTAGGGGTAGGACAGCAGCGGATGCGTTTGGTCGTATTTGCTCTTGGTGTACTTGCGGAAGATATGCCCTTCGAAGGCGATCACCGGCAATTTGGCCGGGCCGAAACCGGAACGGCCACCGGACTCGACGGTGGCAAATGCCTTGAGGATATTGACCGGGATCCCGTTGCCCAACTGTGTTGCGGCATTCTGGAAGTCGCTGTCGCTCAAGGTCATGTTGCCGTCACACGTGGCCTGGAGCACCATCTGCCGGTTGCGCCGCTCGGCTTCGATGATCGCGCGCATGCGGTCCAGGTAGTGATTGACGGTGGCCTGGACCATGTCGCTGCCGTTGTTGCCGAAGGCGTTGAGGAAGGTCGGCAAGCGCAGGGTCGGGTGCGGCTTGACCGGCACCTTGATCGCTTCTTCGATCAGGCTGTTGAAGGTCCGGCCGGTCGGATCGACCACGCCGTCGGGGTGGGCATATTTGAGATGACGGAATTGATACTGGCTGATGCACTGCACCAACTGACCATCGCACTTGCCATTTTCCTGCAGGGGAGTACCCATCTTCGGAATGATCAGGTTGAACAAGTACTGGATGCACTGAACATCGGCGGGCAAGTTCCGCGCCTTGCCGGGAGAACCGACCGAAGCGCTGATGAGACTAGGCAGGCCCTGCAGATTTTTCATCATCGACATCCTTGTTGTGTTGTAAAAATGACAGAAAGTGCCATCACCTTAATATCATTTTTGTATCTTTATCATACGTTGAAACATTTGGCTGGCGGAAACTAACAAGCAGTTTTGAGGTTGTCCAGAGGCTGTTTTGAAAGTTGTGAAATGTCCGTCATCCCCTCGGGTTGAACCGCGCAAATGCGACGAATGCTCTCTACGCTCAGGGTTCGCGGTCGAGTACCGCATTCTCCAGATGAGACAGCACATGCCTGCAATCGTGCCCAGTGGGTTACAGGGATAGTAGGAGGGGCGAGCAGGCCAGGTGCCGCTCGCGGATGAGCCGGCGTTCCTGCCTGCCATCTTGTCTGTTTCAACCGACGACCCACAGGAGTCTTTATGAGCACGTTCGTGACACGCGATGACACCGAGATCTATTACAAGGACTGGGGCACTGGCAAGCCGGTGTTGTTCAGTCATGGCTGGCCCCTGGATGCGGACATGTGGGAATACCAGATGGAGTACCTGAGCAGCCGCGGCTATCGCACCATCGCTTTCGACCGGCGCGGTTTTGGTCGTTCCAGCCAGCCCTGGAACGGTTACGACTACGACACGTTCGCCGACGACCTGGCCCAGTTGATCGAGCATCTGGACCTTCAGGCCGTGACGCTGGTGGGCTTCTCCATGGGCGGTGGCGACGTCAGCCGCTACATCGCCCGCCACGGCAGTCAGCGGGTTGCCGGGCTGGTGTTGCTGGGCGCTGTAACGCCCCTGTTCATCCAGACCGAAGACCACCCGCTGGGCGTCCCCCAGGCGGTTTTCGATGACATCAAGGCCGGCCTGCTCAAGGATCGGGCGCAATTCATCGCCGACTTTGCCGCGCCGTTCTATGGCATCAACCACGGCCAGGTGGTTTCCGAGGGCGTGCTGACCCAGACCTTGAACATCGCACTGATGGCATCGCTCAAGGGGACCGTGGATTGCGTGAGCGCCTTCTCCGGAACCGACTTCCGCGCGGACATGGCCAAGATCGATGTCCCGACACTGGTGATCCATGGTGACGACGACCAGATCGTGCCGATCGAGGCCACCGGCAAGCTGGCGGCCGAGATGATTGACGGCGCGACCCTCAAGGTCTACGCCGGTGCCCCCCACGGTTTTGCCGTGACCCACGCTCAGCAACTGAACGAAGACCTGCTGGCATTCCTGGCGGGTTGATCGCTGCGCTCTGCAAGGCTGTTTCTCCATCTCTCCCGTCGGGTGCGGGGGAGATGTCATGGGTATCCCAAATCCCCTATCACCGCCAGGCTACTGTAGGATAATCAGCAGCTCTAACCAGGGAAGTCTATGGAGCTTTTCGTTTTTAGCGGCAATGGAGGCCGTGATACATGTTCAAGGCGAGACGTAATCTATGGATCTTATTATTTGTTTATGTCGTCGGTGTCAGTGGTTATATCTATTATCTGCATTCCCAGGCTCGGGATATTCTGACGCACAGCATCAACGATAAACTGCTTCATGCGGCACTGGGGGCTTCTGCCATTCTCGGTGACCGGTATCACGATCATCTGGTCGACAAGGGTTCCAAATCGGACGCCCAGGATCTGGAGTCCATCCAGCGTCTCTCCCGCTTCAACCAGGCCATGGGGACGGCTTTTGTCTATACCGTGATCAAGCAAGCGGGTTCAGCCTACCTGGTCAGTTCCAGCGCTTCGCAAGAAGAGGTTCGGAACAAGAACTTCGTGCGTTTTTTTGATCCCTACCCGGACGCCAGTCAGGCCTTGCTGGATAGTTTTGAGCGCAGTGAACCCAGTTGGATCGATTACTCTGACCATTGGGGCGATTTCCGGGCTGTCTTCATTCCGTTGAAATCCCATGATGGGACGGTTTATGTAGCCGGTGCGGAAATGAGACTGGCTGACTATTATCAGCAATTGGGATGGGAGTCTCTCTATCATATTGTATTGGCTATCCTGGTTTTCCTGGCGTTTAGCATGTTGTTTGTCGTTGATTCGTTACGCATGCGCGCTCATTTAGAACAGTTGCAGATAAACGAGAAGTTGGGGCAAGCCAAAAAAGCTGCCGAACAGGCCGATCAATACAAGACACAATTTCTGGCGTCCATGAGTCATGAAATTCGCACGCCCATGTATGGTGTTATCGGTGCAACCGACGTATTGGCGGGAACGTCGCTGAACCCGGCGCAGCGCTCCTTGCTGAACACGATTCAGGCCAGTGGTACGGCGTTGCTGGCGTTGATCAACGATATCCTCGACCTTGCAAAGATCGAGTCGGGCAAGCCTGATCTTAAACCGCGAGTGTTCGAATTGCGTACGCTGGTGAACGCCAGTGCGGCGCTGCTCCGACAGAATATCCAGGACAAACCGGTCGAACTTGACGTCCAGATTTCGAGAAACGTACCCCGCTGGGTCAAGGTTGACGCCGATCGTCTTCGCCAGGTCTTGTTTAACCTGTTGGGTAACGCGATCAAATTCACCGAAACAGGCAAGGTATCGCTGGTTGTCGAGTCCAGCGTCAATGCCAGTGCGCCGAGGCTCGACTTTTCCATACGGGACACGGGTATCGGCATTTCCACCGAACAGCAGATCAGCCTGTTCGACCCCTTTGTCCAGTTTGAAGGGGCGGTTGACCAGCGTTTCAGTGGCAGCGGCCTTGGCCTCTCCATTTGCAAGAGCCTGATCGAAGCCCAGGGAGGTGAGTTGTCTGTCAGCAGTCGGTTTGGTGTGGGTTCGGTTTTTTCCTTCTCATTGCCTACCGAGTCTTTTCTCGCTGGCGAAATCCCCGTTGCCACGGACCAGCCGGCAGCGGTTTTCGACGCCTCTTTCGCCCATGACTATCCGCTCTATATCCTGCTGGTGGAGAACCATCCGCTGAACCAGAAAGTGGCCATGGCAATGCTCCAGAACCTGGGATATCAGCCGGACCTGGCCGCCAATGGGCTGGAGGCACTGGATCACTGCATGAGTGTCACACCGGATGTCATTCTCATGGATATCAATATGCCAGGGATGGACGGGTTGGAGGCTATTCGCCGGATTCGCCAAATGCCGTCAGGCGAGCATTGCTACATCGTGGCCTTCACGGCCAGTGCGTTTTCCAGCGAGATCGATCATTTCCGGCGTGCGGGGGCCAACGATATCCTGACCAAACCAGCGAATCTCCGGGAATTTTGCGAGGTGCTGCAGCGTTCTGCCGATTATCTTCAGCTTCAAGACAGCTATTCCATGGCTGAATGAACGCAGGAGCTATCCATTGCTCTCATGCTGCTTGCGATATGCACGCGGCGGCAGTCGCGGATGGATGAAGAGGAGTGTGTATGGTCATGGGCGTGGCTCTGTCTGACGCGGCAGCGCCCCGGCCAGGCGGGAGCGGAAAATTTATATGAATTTTATATTTCTGTAATATTTTGAAATATATAATCGCCCCCGCGCAGCGATCTCCACCGCCATCCGGTCTGTGGCCTCCCTTCGATCTTTTCCCTGTTACTTCTTCAATATGTGCTGTGCTTAGGTCACCTGAGTCTTGCCTGAGCGTGCTCGGGTGCCTTGAACAGTGCCGGTCCGTAGTCTTGTCTCCTTCGTGGAGCGCAGTTGGAATCGTCGACCATGAATAAGGTTTTTCATCACTACATCCCGGCCAGTACGCGACGTCTGCTCCCCAATCGCTGGGACCTGATGGCTCTGCCGCTGGTTATCGGCTTCCTGTTGTTGCTGTCGATCGGTGCACGGGAAACCTGGGCGCCGATTTCCACCCTGCAGAGCCAGGCGATTTCCCTTGATCCGGGCAACCTGCCCGAGTACGCGATACGTACCACGCTGCGGATGCTGGCCGCGATGGTCGCCTCGCTGGTCTTCACCTTCCTCTATGGGACCCTGGCGGCGAAAAGCCGGCGTGCCGAGAAGTTGCTGGTGCCGGTGCTCGATATCCTGCAGTCGGTGCCGGTGCTGGGCTACATCTCGTTCACCGTGACCTTTTTCCTGTTGCTGTTTCCCGGGCGGGTTCTGGGCGCGGAGTGTGCGGCGATTTTTGCGATCTTCACCAGCCAGGCCTGGAACATGACCTTCAGCTTCTACCAGTCGCTGCGCATGCTGCCTCGTGACCTGGTGGAAGTGTCCAGCAGCCTGCAATTGTCGGGCTGGCAGAAATTCTGGAAGCTCGATGTGCCCTTCGCCATTCCCGGGCTGGTCTGGAACATGATGATGAGTATGTCCGGCGGCTGGTTCTTCGTGGTCGCCTCGGAAGCCATTACCGTGGGCGATAAAACCATCACCTTGCCCGGCATCGGTTCCTACCTGGCGCTGGCGATCGACCAGCGTGATTTGTCGGCCGTCGGGTATGTGATCCTGACGATGGTCGTGGTGATCCTGATCTACGATCAGTTCCTGTTTCGGCCCCTGGTGGCCTGGGCGGACAAGTTCCGTATGGAAGATACTGCGGCTCAGGGCGGCGTTCCGGAGTCCGGGGTCTTGCGCCTGATCCAGCGTACCCGGGTGATCCAGCGTCTGATTCGTCCCGTGGTGCGCGCCGTCACCCGTCTCGGCCATCTGCGTCTGAGCCTGAACCTGGCAACACCCCGTGTGGAGTCGGAGCAGGGCCGGCAGGCGGCCTCCCGGGTGGTCGATTGGGTCTGGGGAGCCTGCATCGGCGCCCTGGCGTGTTATGCGTTCTATCACATCGTGCTGTATGTCAGCAGCGAAGTGACCTTCGGCGAAGTCGGCCATGTGCTGTGGCTGGGTCTGATCACCTTGCTGCGGGTGGCCTTGCTGATCTTCATCGCTTCGCTGATCTGGGTACCGCTGGGCGTGATGATCGGTCTGCGCCCGCATCTTGCGGAGAAGATCCAGCCGCTGGCGCAGTTTCTCGCGGCGTTTCCGGCCAACCTGCTGTTTCCCGTGTTCGTCATCGTCATCCTGCAGTTCCATCTGAACCCGGATATCTGGCTCAGCCCGCTGATCGTGCTGGGTACCCAGTGGTACATCCTGTTTAACGTGATCGCAGGCGCCAGTGCCTTCCCCAATGACTTTCGCGAAGCGGCGGCGAATTTCCACATCCGCGGCTGGCAGTGGTGGCGCAAGGTCATGCTGCCGGGCATTTTCCCGTACTACGTGACCGGGGCGATCACTGCGTCTGGCGGCGCCTGGAACGCCAGCATCGTTTCCGAGTTCGTCTCCTGGGGCCAGGACAAAGTGGTTGCCCATGGTTTGGGCGCTTATATCGCGCAGATGACCGCGGCCGGCGACTTCCCGAAAATCACCCTGGGAGTCGTGGTGATGTCGTTGTTCGTCGTGCTGTTCAACCGGCTGATCTGGCGTCCCATGTACGCCCTGGCCGAAAACAAACTTCGTATGAATTAACCTGAGTCGGTCCCATGAACAGCCATACCGAATACACTCGCCCCGCCCGTGAAATCTACTCGCTGACCCAGGTGACCAAGGGCTTTGGCAAAGGCAAGGACGAACGACAAGTACTCAGTGACGTTGATCTGAACCTGCATGAAGGCGAAATCGTCGGTCTGCTGGGGCGCTCCGGTTCGGGCAAGTCGACGCTGCTGCGGATTATCGCCGGCCTGGTTCAGCCCACCTCCGGCGAAGTGCTCTACAACGGTGACCCGCTGAGCGGCCCGGCGAAAGGCGTGGCCATGGTGTTCCAGACATTCGCTCTGTTTCCCTGGCTGACCGTGCTGGAGAACGTTGAGGCCGGCTTGCAGGCATTGCAGGTCGAGCCGAAGGAGGCACGCAAGCGCGCCTTGGCGGCGATCGACCTGATTGGCCTCGACGGCTTTGAGAACGCCTATCCACGCGAGCTGTCCGGTGGCATGCGCCAGCGGGTGGGCTTTGCCCGTGGGCTGGTGGTCAACCCGACCCTGTTGCTGATGGACGAGCCGTTCTCGGCCCTCGACGTACTCACCGCGGAAAACCTGCGTACCGACCTGCTGGAGCTGTGGAGCAGCGGGCAACTGCCGATCAAGTCGATCCTGATCGTCACGCATAACATTGAGGAAGCGGTGTTGATGTGCGACCGGATCCTGGTCCTGTCCTCGAACCCCGGGCGGGTCGTGGCGCAGATCAAGGTGCCGTTCGCCCATCCGCGTAACCGTCTCGACCCGATCTTTCGCAAGATGGTCGATGATATCTATGCGCTGATGACCGACCGGCGCAGCGCCGATGCCCATAGCGGCAAGCCCGAGCTGCAAATGGGCAGCCGTTTGCCGGAGGTACCGACTAACCTGATGGCCGGTCTGATCGAGGCGCTGGCGGCCGAGCCGTACCATGGGCGTGCGGGTTTGCCGAACGTGGCGGAGCGTTTGCTGCTGGAGGTTGACGATCTGTTCCCGGTAGCCGAGATGCTCGAACACCTGGGCTTTGCCGAGTTGCGCGGTGCCGACATTTCCCTGACCGAAGCGGGCAAGCGGTTTGCCGAAGACGGTACCCAGGAGCGCAAGGTGATGTTCGCCGACCACCTGCTGCGTCAGGTCCCGTTGGCGGCGCGTATTCGTCAGGTTTTGCAGGAGCGCCACGGGCACTGGGCACCGCGGGTACGTTTCGAGCAGGAGCTGGAGGATTACCTCAGCGAAGACTTCGTCGAGCAGACGCTGGAAAGTGTGATCAGTTGGGGGCGCTACGCCGAAATCTTCTCCTACAACGACGCAACTGAAATCTTCAGTCTGGAAGACGTCGAGGGCGAAAGCTGAGGTTGTCAGCGCGCTTTGCCCGCAAGCTGGCTCCCGGTGGGGGCCAGCTTGCGGGCGACAACGCTGTACAGGAGCGGTCTAGCGCCGGCTGTTCCTACAAAAACAGCCTTCAGATATGCATCCAGGCCATCGACCCCAACACCACGCTTGCACCCACTGCAGTATAGGAAAGGCGCTTTAGCCATTCACGACGGGTCAGCAGGGTAATCGCCGCCAGCGAAATGGCGATCTGGATGGCGGTCATCGCCTGGGCCCAGCGGTGATGCTGGTGCAGCGCCTGCTCGGACTTGGCATCCCATTCGCGACTCTGCGCTTCCAGCCCCTCGGCCTTCTGGCGCACCACTTCCTTTTCCTTGCGGTAACGCTCGGCTTCGGCGTTGTAGTGCGCGGCATCCAGCCCTGGAATATGGCTGGCCATTTCCGAGAGGTTCTGGCGGCTGGACTTGGCCTGGTAGTAGTTCCACTGGTTGGCGGCTTCGGTCTTGATGATGGCCGCGTTGTTCTTGTCCATCGCCGCTTCGCTTTCCGTGGAGCCCGCCTGGTAGCTGAGCATGGCGCCGAGGGTGGCCATGACGGCGGTCATCACCGCGATCCGGCTGGCAAAGCCGTCTCCTCGGGCGTGGGCATGCTCGGTGGTGTGTTCGACATGTTTTTCGTGAGGGCTGGGGACTTCGAAAGCTTCGCTCATAAACGCTGGTCTTGAGGTGAGAGGGGAGGCACGGCAAGTCTGCAACAGCCGTTTAATCGCGCAGCATGCTCTCGCCGTATTCGCTGAAGCTGCTGCCCAGGTTACGGTTCATCGAGTCGCTTTCCTGGCTCAGGCGGGTGCTGCTGTTGTAGTGCTGCTGACAGCTGAGGGTCGAGCAGGCGCTGTTGTTGTGGGTGCTCATGTCCGACGAACAGGCGCCCAGCAGCAGGCTGCCCAGTAGCAGTGTGGCTTTGACGAGACTCGGTTTCATGGACGATTCCCCTGTGCTGACACATTTTGTAATTAATGCTTGGAGCATCTTACGCCTTCGCCGGGGCGCCCTACATGAAATTTTCCGGACTGAGGCCGTGTCCGGCACTGCGGCTGTAGAGCCGGCGACGGGTATTGATCACGAGCGCGGGTGTGGTCTCGACCTCTCAGGCCCTGCGTGCCATCAGCAGCACCGAGGCCGCCCCCGAGAGCAATACCGCACAGCCGCGATTGAACAGGCGCTTGCCCCGGGGTTCGGCGAACCAACGACGCATGTGGATGCCCATGTAGGCATAGGCACTGATGGCGATCCACTCCAGCATCAGGAACAGAGCACCCAGTACGGCGAACTGCGCAGACACGCTTTGGGCAGGGTCGACGAACTGTGGCAGGAAGGCGGTGAAGATCAGGATCGCCTTGGGGTTGCCTGCCGCCACCAGAAACTCCTGACGGGCGAGCGCGGGCAGGTTGGCCCGGGTGCTCTCAGTCTTGACCTCGGCATCCGGGCTGGCGCGCCAGAGCTGGATGGCGAGGTAGATCAGATAACCCGCGCCGAGGATCTTGATGGCATGGAACAGCAGTTCCGACGTCTGCAGCACCAACGCCAGTCCCGCCGACGCCAGGGCGATCATCCCGGCAAAGGCCAGCAGGCGGCCGAGGCCGGCCAGGCAGGAAACCCGAAAGCCATAACGGGTCGAGTTGCTGACCGACAGCAGGTTGTTCGGGCCGGGAGCCATGTTCAGGGCAAAACACGCCGGGATGAAGAGGATCAGGGTCGACAGGTCCATGGCGCACTCCGGGCGCAGCAGGGGGAGGGACCGACAGTAACGCCAAATATCGGCCGGATGCCAGGGGTTTGATGCTTGATCGCGTGTTGTGCGCCTTCGCCAGCCTGTGCTACATGAAACTCTCGGGGCTCAGGTAGCGTTCGGCGCTGAGGCTGTAGAGCAGGCTGTGGGGTTGGCCCGGAACATCGTCCAGTTCACCGTCGACAATCATTCGGGCGCGCTCCAGGGTACGGCGCGAGGGCAGGTTGTCCGGTCGTACCAGACCGATGACTTCGTTTCGCTCCAGGTGCCTGAAGGCCACGTCGAGGGCCGCCTCGACCATCTCGCTGGCGTAGCCCTTGCCCCAGGCGTCCACCGCAAAGCGGAAGTACAGGTTCAAGCCGGTTCGTGAACCGAAGGTGGCGTCCTGCAGTCCGCCGAATCCCAGCACGGTTTCCGGTTGCTCCCGGTCGCAGACGGCCCAATAACCGAAGCCTTTGTCCTTCCAGTGTTCGACCCAGTGAAACAGGTTGCTGCTGGTGGTCTCCAGGGACGCCGGGCCCTTGGGGTTGAAACGATTGGTTTGTGGGTCGCCATGAATGGCCTGGGCGACCTTGAGGTCGTCCGCCCGCACCGGGCGCAGCAGCAGACGGTGGGTGTGGATGACGGGAACGGGTGTGGACAGTGACATGTGCGGTGTTCCTCCGGCGGCAGAAGCTGAGCCGGATAATGCGCCGCCAGGGGAGTTTTCTTCAATACGTCACGCAGGCGGCTGGGTACCGTGCATCTCATCTTCACCCTAGAGAGACGTATCCGATGAGTGTTCTGCTTTCCATGGCCGCCTTTGCGCTGGCTTCGTCCATCACCCCAGGCCCGGTCAATATCGTCGCCTTGAGTGCCGGTGCGCAGTTCGGCCTGCGTGCCAGCCTGCGGCATGTCACGGGGGCCACGCTGGGTTTCACCCTGCTGCTGGTGTTGATCGGCCTCGGCCTGCATGAGCTGTTGCTGCGGGTACCGGTGCTGACGCGGGGTATTCAGCTCGGCGGTGTGGCGTTTCTCGTGTACATGGCCTGGAAGCTGGCCATGGATGACGGTTCGCTCAATGCCGGCCAGTCCGGAAAGCGCCCGACCCTGACCCTCGGCGCCGTGATGCAGTGGCTCAACCCCAAGGCCTGGCTGGCCTGCGTCGCCGGTATGGGCGCGTTTGCCGCCAATGGCGATACGCGGGTGGTGTTGGAGTTTGCCCTGATCTATTTCGTGATCTGCTACGGCTCGATTGCCTGCTGGGCCTTTGCCGGCACCTTCTTGCGCCGCTACCTGGAAAATCCTCGGGGGATGCGCCTGTTCAATCGGCTGATGGCCTTGTTGCTGGTACTCAGCGCGGCCTACCTGATGCTGCCTTGAGGACGCTCAGCCGCGATACTGACCCGGCGTCGCAGCCAGGTGCTGCTTGAAAGCCCGCTGGAAGTGCGCCTGGTCGGCGAAGCCGGCCTCCAGCGCGACCTCGGCGATCAGCCGGCCGCGCCGCAATTGGTTACGCGCGTACTGGATGCGGCGGTTGACCAGGAAGGCGTGGGGCGTCATCCCGTAATACTGCTTGAAGGCCCGGGTCAGGTAGGACGCCGAGAGCTGTGCGGCCTGGCAGATGTCCTCCAGTTTCAGCGCTTCGGTGCAATGCTTGTGGATGTAGGCTGCGGCCCGCTCCAGCTTCTGGTTGATCTCGCGGACCGGGATCGGCGCCGGGTTCAGCCGGTGTTGCAGCAGAGTGAAGAACTCGATGATCGCGCACTGTTTTTCCAGATGCGCGAGGTCGTCGTCCACCAGTTGCTCGTAGAGTGCATTCAAGCCTTGGTAAAGCAGTGGATCTTGGCTGTGGGCGGCCGAGAACCGACGAAAGTCCAGTTCCGGGCTGAAGCCCAGTTCGTGTTGCAGCGCAGTCAGCCAGGGCGTCTCGACATAGAACATGCGATAGGCCCAGGGCTGGTCGTCGATGGGGTTGCAGGCGTGCACTTCACCGGGGTTCATCAGCACCACGGTGCCGGCTTCGACCTGCCATTGCTGCTGTTCGTTGATATAGGTACTGCGCCCGTGAGTGATTGCGCCGATGGAAAAATGCTCATGGGAATGCCGGGAGTAGCAGACCTGGCGACCATCCTGGATCGACCGGGCCTCGATGAACGGCAGCGCCGCATCGCGCCAGAAGTAGGGGGCCGTGTCATCCGGGTGGGCGGTGGTCGATCTGCGCATGCTCGGTTCCATTGGGTCGGGCGTTCGGGTCATGCACATGCTCCTACAGTAGCGCCGGTCTTTCCAGTGCCTGCCAGGCGTGGGCATCGTCGGCGTCGCTGCGGGTCAGCCAGAGTTCGCCATGGCGCTCCAGCGGTTCGGCATGCCATTGCAATACGTGCTTGAGGTCGATCTGCACCCGTTGGCCAGGGTCCGAGCCGTCGCGCAGGTCCCAGTCGTTTTCGAATTGACGCAGGTGCAGGGTGTCGCCGATAAAATCGATGAACTGGGGCCGGTTGCCCAGCCAGTCCGGGGCGATGCGCAGGGTGCGGGCTTCGACGTCGAGCAGCAGAAGTTTCCAGGCTCGCCGGCCGTACTCGAAATCCGGATGCTCCACATAGAGCCGGGTCAGTGCCAGATATCGGCCCTTGGGCGACCAGATCATTGATGGGGCGAGGTTGGACAGTGCGCAGCCGGAGGTGGTCAGCAGGTGTCCGCCCAGACGTGAGATCTGCCCACGCAGCAGGTCGTCGCCGTATTCGGTGGTGCTGCCGAACAGCCAGGCGGCGTCCAGGCCGGTTGGTGCGGGCTGGATGAACTCGCCTTCGGCGGTGGCGAGTTGCGGCTGGTTGACCACGCGCCAGGCGTGTTGTGTTTCAAGGCGGTCGTCGCCGAGTTTGAGCTGGCGTGTTTCATAGTAGAGGCGCGAGTCTTCGCGATAACGACAGAACTCGCCGGCCTCGGTTGCCGGTGGTGCCGGTTCGGTGAAGCGGCGCAGGGGTGTGCCGGCGTCATCCCGGGGCAGCCGCCCGACGACCTCGGCGACGCTGAGCAGTCGGTCGCGAAAATTCACCAGTCCGGCGACCCGCAACGGCGGACTGTCGAACAGGCGACGGTTGCCGACATCGACCACCACCACCCGGTCCGGCAAGGCTTCAGCGCCGGTAAAGGGCACCAGCGCCAGGTATTTCCCGTCGTCGCTGACCCGGTGATCCAACTGCCATAGACTGGGCAGCTCCCAGTCGGCCAAGTGGCAGCGGTAGCCGCTGACATCCTCTTCGTTATCGCAGGCCCAACTGAAGCGGGCGCGGTTGCCATCCTGGAGCGGGGCGGACTCGATCTGTACCGAGCTAGCCTGCCCATCGTTTTCCAATGGCAGCGCGAGGAGTACACGTGCACGGGGCCAGTCGGCATCCAGTTCGCGGCCGAGCGGATCGTGGCCGACGAGGATTTCCGAGTCGCTGTGAATGTTGTGCAACTGATAGCCGAAGCGGCCGTTGTCGGGCTGGTTCAACGGCAGGTAGCTGTCCAGCCGAACGAACTGCGCGTCCAGTGCCACCGGGTCGCTCCAGTAGCCGGAAGGGCTGCGATCGTTGGCGCTCCAGGGCGTACGCAAGGCGCGCCAGCCCTGGCCTTGCTGCCACAGCCAGAGGCCACGGGTTGGCCTGGCCGGCGCCTCGGCACCCGTGGCGACACAGACCAGCCGTTGGCTGTCCTCGCTCCACACCGGCGTCGTGTCGGCCTTGATCAGCAGCGGCGTCGGTTCGTCATCCAGACTCAGGCGGTAATCCGGGTGCGACAGCGCGCCAAGGGGTTGCTCCAGTTGTCGCAGGCTGTCGGGCAGGCTGAGTTGGCCTTCCAGCAGATGACGGCCGTCGGGGGAGCGCTGTTCGATCTGCTGGCGAGCCAGGCTTTGTTGCCAATAACCGGGCTCGAGCCAGAGGTCGCCGATGGGCAGCAGGTCCACCCGTTGGGCCGCCTTGAGCAGGCTTTCCAGATCGACCTGTTCGGTACGGTTCTCCACCAGCGGGCTGTGGCGTCCGCTGAGGCCCTGTTCGTTGAAGGTATCCAGCTCCCAGAATCGTTCGTCGTCGCAGCGATAGAGTTGGTGCTGGAGCCGGTCGAGAATCACCAGTCCCCAGCTCTGGCGCGACGGCACCGGCGCGGCGAAATAGCGACCGTCACTGGAAAAACGTGCCGAAGAGCCCAGCCCTTCGAGCAGTACGCCATCGGGAAACAGATAGTCGCAGGTGACGGGGCCGCCCATGGCGATTTCGCTGTGGTTGAACACCCGGATCGGCTCGCCCTCGGGCGTCTGGCTCGGCTCCTGGCCACCCCAGGCACTTCGGCCGGTGCTGGCGGCGTTGGGCGGAGCCAGTCCGAGTCGGCGTTCCCAGAGACTGACGCAGGCCAGTCCAGGGAAAATGGTCAGGCAGGCTGCGGCGATATCCCAGTAATCGGGCAGCGCGCGCCCCAGGCTGAAACCCAGGCCGAACACTGCCGAGATCATCAGGCGGGCCGCGCCGCGTCCGCCCTTCAGCCAACCGGCGAGTGCGCACAGCCACATGCCCGCCGCAGCGGCCAGTACCACCGAGAACGCCCAGTGCGGCGGCAGGGTGGTCACCAGGAAAATCGGCACCCCCAGCACCAGCAATTGCCAGATCAGTTCCAGCAATAGACGGCCGATGCTCTTGGGGGCGTTGCTTTCGTCGTGGACGGCGTTCAAGGGGACATCCTGCTGGGTGATGGCGAGTGCCAAGTATGACGTTTCGCGTCGGTGACGCACCTTGATCGGTGCCGGGTTGTGCGGCCGGTCACAAGCTTCGCAAGCGGTTGCCGATGGGCAGGTGTTGGCCCGCTTCGGCATGAGAACACCGAGAAATTTGTGCGGTCCATAGCGTTATACAGGCCTATTTATTGTCTACGCTTGCAGGAATGCCAGCCTGGGGAATCTGTGATGCTAGCGCCGAAAAAACCTGAAAATGAAACGGCTCGTGTAGAGAAGCTGCGTTCGCTGAATATCCTCGACACGCCCCCCGAGGAGCGTTTTGACCGTCTGACCCGTCTGGCCAAGCGCCTGTTCGATGTGCCTATCGCACTGGTCAGCCTGGTGGATGAGAACCGACAATGGTTCAAGTCCTGTGTCGGCTTGACGACCAGCGAGATGCCACGTGATACCTCTTTTTGCGGACACGCGATTCTCGGCGATCAGGTGCTGATGATTCCGAACGCAGAGAGCGACGAGCGGTTCCATGACAACCCCTTGGTCACCGGCGCCCCGGGCATCCGTTTTTATGCCGGTTGCCCGCTGACGGTGGGGGACGGCAACAAGCTGGGCACCTTGTGCCTGATCGATACCAGGCCGCGAACCCTGGATGACGAGGAGCGTTCGTTGCTGGCCGATCTGGCGCAAATGGCCGAACAGGAGCTGGTGGCGGTCCAGATGGCGACCATGGACGAATTGACCCTGTTGTCCAACCGTCGTGGTTTCGAAGCGCTGGCGAGCCAGGGGCTGAGCGTGTGCAAGCGCATGGGCAGGCCGGCTTCGCTGCTGTTTTTCGACCTCAACGATTTCAAGCAGATCAACGATGTGTTCGGTCACGCCGAAGGCGACCTGGCGTTGAAAAACTTCGCCGAAGTGCTGAGCATCGTATTTCGCGAGAGTGATGTGATCGGGCGGATGGGGGGCGACGAGTTCGTGGTGTTGCTGACCGGCTCCGATCATGTGCAGATCGAGATGATCATGGCGCGGCTGCGTCACACTCTGGCCGAGCGCAACTCAGGGCTGAAGCGGGGTTATGACATTCGCTTCAGCGTTGGGCAGATCGAATATGACCCGCAACGCCATGATTCGATCGCAAGCCTGCTGGCGGACGCCGACAAGGCGATGTACGCCCATAAACAGGCACTCAAACGCCAACGCGGTTGAGCGTGGCCCGGTAAGCCGGGCCGGTTCCAGCGGGGTTACTTTGCGGCCTGTTCACCCGCCTGGCGGCTCTTCAGGTTCTTGTCGCTCTTGTAGCGCAGGGCCACGTCCGGCACGCTGCCGCCCTTGCCGGTTTCAACCCAGTTGCGGATCCGGCTGGCATCGGCGAAGTGTGTGTATTTGCCGAACGCATCAAGAATCACCAAAGCGACCGGGCGATGCCCCATCTCGGTGACCAGCACCAGGCAGTGGCCGGCCTGGTTGGTGAAACCGGTCTTGGTGATCTTGATATTCCAGCTGTCCTTGTTGACCAGATGGTCGGTGTTGCGAAAGCCCAGGGTGTAATTAGGCTTGCGGAACGCCACGGTCTTTTCCTTGGTGGTGCTCAACTCGCTCAGCATCGGGTAGTGCCTGGCGGCCATCAGCAGCTTGCTGAGGTCGCGCGCGGTGGAAACGTTGTGGATCGACAGCCCGGTCGGTTCGACGTAGTGGGTGTTGATCATGCCCAGCGACCTGGCCTTGGCGTTCATCGCCGCGATGAACGCCGGGTAACCGCCAGGGTAATGGTGAGCCAGGGTAGCGGCCGCACGGTTTTCGGACGACATCAGGGCGATCAGCATCATCTCCTTGCGGGGCAGCTCGCTACCGAGCTTGACGCGGGAGAACACGCCTTTCATTTCCGGTGTATCGCTGATGTTCACTGCGATGTACTGGTCCATCGGCAGCTTGGCATCGAGCACGACCATGGCGGTCATCAGCTTGGTGACCGAAGCGATCGGCACCACCACGTCGGGGTTGCTCGAGTACAGGGTCTTGTTGGTCTGCAGATCGATCAGCAGGGCACTGCCGGAGGCAACTTGCAGGTGACTGGTATCACGAGGGGCCTGGGTGGTTTCACGCGCCTCGACGACAGTGGGAACGACGGTGCCGGCCAGAACAAAAAAAAGGCCGAGAATGGAATGACGAATATTCACGCGGATGGACTCGCTAAAAATGGATAGATCGTTGGCAACGGGCTTTCTTGAAAAAGCGTTACGTTTGATGAATATAGCCCGGAAAGTTGCTACAGCTCTGCAGATATTGGATGTAACTGACACAAAATTAAATTTTGCATCGATTTCGGTTCCTTTTCGCTGCTCGAGTTTTCCGTTTGTTATCCGATCCCTGGCTGGAGTCAGTCACTGCATGGTCTGCCCGGAGAACCCGGAAGACGTGCCTTGGCTGTCTGGCGCAGACCCTGTTGGGTCCATACTGACCATAACGCATATGGTAGCGTAGAGCTGACGGTCGTTGTATCGATTGCACGCCTTTATTTCGCAGGTTTCAGCGATTTTCCCAGGCTATTTTGCGCCGCTTGCGCCGGTGCCTTTTGTCAAGCTTGTTAGAAGATAGAAGAGCCTTTGAATTCAATGGGCATCTAAGGTTTTCTCTGAGTGCCGCAGGCGGATGTGTATCAGTATTGATATGTAATGGTGTCTGCTCTGAACAGCGATTAGGATCGGCGCCTATATCGAGATTGATGCCTTGTGGATTTCAGGAGTTGGGTAATGCCAAAGATTTCTTTCAGCAGGGATTACCTGCCCATGGTGGTGTGGGCGGGAATCGTCGCGGTATTGCTGTTGGGGTTTGCGTTCTTTCCGAAATCGGCCGACTGGTATGGCTGGATTCAGGCAGTGGGGCTCATCGTCGGGCTGATGGTAGCGATTGTCGTGCCGGCGATTCAGCGCAAGCAGGAGTTCCAGGCCGAGCGTCGGCGTTTGCGCGAGCGTGAAGTGGGCTATGCGCGGCGCCTGCATTACTTTGGGTTGGAAATACTGGAACTGCTCGGCCGGGTCACTGCCAGCCTCACTCATCTGCGTGCATCCGACCGGCATCGCTACCAGCGCAACCTCGAGGACTTCCTGCACCGTCTGTTCGAGTCCCACAAGCAGGATCTGAATGACGATCGGATTCTCATCATTCACGAACTGCGCAAGGTCGCCCATATGCTGATCGACGAGTTGGAGAGCGGGCGTTCGGATCGGGCGGTGATGGTCGAGCTGGACAAGCGCCTGCAGAAACTGGGGCATCGGACCCAACTCAATAGCGTCCAGGCCGAGCGTAGCTGAGCCCATAAAAAAGCCCGCAACGAGTGCGGGCAAGGGTTGTGCGGAGCAACGCACGTTGGAGAAGTTGGTCAGCGGTCAAGCGCCGAAGGCATGCATGCGTTCGGACAGGGCCTTGGCCGCTGGCAATGAGGTCAGTGGGCCGCTGATCTGCACGCCATCGCGCACCAGGTACCAGCAGGCAAGCAGTCCCAGTTCCCTGAGCGAGGCGGGAACGGCGCTGCCGATAACGGACATGATCTGAACCTTGGGCATAAGTACCTCCATCAATCTATGGAGCTACCTTACGGTGATGCCGGCCTTGGGGAAAATCACTGCGTTCGATAGTGGACATCGACAAAATCAAGGGCTGGCCGTCTTTCCTGCCATTGACGGCAGTGCTGATGCTGAATCAGTCGACCACCTGATCCAGCATGTTCAGCACTTCCTGTTCATTCAGCAAACCCTTGCGTACCAGATTCTCGGCCAGTAACGAGAGAAACTTGGCCGTGCGATGGCCTTCGAGCTGCTTGAGCTCGGTCAGTGCGCTGTAGACCTTGCTGGAAGTACAGAGGCCGGCGGTGCGATGCGGATTTTGCGTAGGCATGGTTCGTCCTTGTTTTTATAGGGGGGAAGGCCCTCGACGATAGATCGATCTTGCAGCCGGGCGGTGGCACAAATATGACAGCGATGCGAAGGGCTGATCAACGTGATGCCCGGCAGTCCTATCATGCGCCACTGGTGCAGGAACGCTGTCTTGCCAGCGACCCTTACCTGCGAAATTCAGACGAGGCTCATGGCGCCGATTTCGGTTCCCCGGAATGAATCAGGCCCCATCTTGCGAGCGGGGCCTGAGTGTGTCGCCTGATGGTTACCAGCGTGGGCCGTAACCGTAATGGGGGTGACCGTAGTACACCGGGCGCCCGTAGTAGCCGCCACCCTCGTAGACCACCACCGGCGGTGGGGGTGGAGCATAGACAGGGGCAGGCTGCACGTAGACCGGTGCCTGCTGAACGTAAACCGGTGCCGGCTGTGCGTACACAGGCTGCTGTACGTAGACGGGACGTGGGCTCGATACTACCGAGCTGACAATGGCTCCGCCGATCACGCCGCCCAACAAGGCAGGACCTACCCAGCCGCCACCGTGGGCAGAAGCTTGGCCTGCGACAGCGAGTGCACCAACGAGCAAGGCTATCTTGGGAATTGTACGCATCATGATTATTCCTCGGGTTTCAACCCCAGCGCTTGTTGTCTGCAATAGACTCAAGAACTGTCGCGGGGATACTTCTATGACAGCGGCTCCCTGAAAATCTTCGACGCCGCTGAGTAAATTTTGTGTAAGGTTCGGGGCGGCGTTTCTTTACAGTCCGGTGATGCCTGCGCCAGAGCCTTGTAACCGTGTTCTATGATCGGCGAAAACCGGGGCGAATGGCTAATCCCGTCCATCCGAAAGTCCCCTCAGGAGATGAAACATGCAGATGAACCCGAACAAAGACACCCAGCTGTGCATGTCGTTGTCTGGGCGTCCGGGCAATTTCGGCCTGCGTTTTCATAACCACCTTTATGAACAACTGGGTCTGAACTTCTACTACAAGGCCTTTAGCAGCCAGGACCTGCCCGGTGCCGTCGGTGGCATCCGTGCCCTGGGGATTCGCGGCTGTGGCGTGTCGATGCCGTTCAAGGAGGCGTGCATCGCACTGGTCGACGAACTGGATGCGTCGGCGGCGGCCATCGCGTCGATCAATACCATTGTCAACACCGCAGGCCATCTCAAGGCCTACAACACCGATTACATCGCGATTGCCCAGTTGCTGGAGACCCATGCGGTACCCAGGGACACCACCTTTGCCTTGCGCGGCAGTGGTGGCATGGCCAAGGCGGTGGCTTGTGCCCTGCGCGATGGCGGTTATCGCCATGGCGTGATCGTCGCCCGCAACGAGACGGCCGGCAAGGCGCTGGCGGCGATCTGCGGCTATGAGTGGCAGGCCGAACTGGGTGCGTTGCGCCCGCAGATGCTGGTCAATGTCACGCCGGTGGGCATGGATGGCGGTCCGGAGGCCGGGCAGTTGGCATTTGAACCGGAGGCGGTGGATGCCGCCGAAATCGTGTTCGACGTGGTGGCGATTCCTTCGGAAACACCGTTGATCGTACGTGGGCGCGAGCAGGGCAAGCGGGTGATCACCGGCCTGGAAGTGATCGCGATTCAGGCATTGGAGCAGTTCGTGTTGTACACCGGCGTGCGACCGACCGAGCAACAGTTCCAGGCAGCGGTGGCGTTCGCCCGGGCGTAGGCGCCGGGCTCACACCGCAAGAGTCTGCGGTTATTGCTCCAGGCGGGCGAGGCGTTCTTCCAGCGCCGCGATCCGGGCCTCCAGCTCCTCAATCCGTTCTGCCGACACACTATTGCTCGCGCCGCGTTCCGGTGCCTGTTGGCGAGCCGCGATGATCGCCTCGATATCCGCCGGGTCACCGAGTGCATGGGTGTAGCGATCTTCGCGCTGGCCGGGCTGGCGCGGAATCAGCAGGGCCAGGCCTCGGGCGATCAGCCGGTCGAGTTGATGCAGCACCTGTTCGGTGTCTTCGAAATCATGCATCCGGCCACTGCGGGTCAGTAGTTCGTTGAGGGTCTGCGGCCCTCGCAGGAATAACAATCCGATCAACACCAGTTGAGCCGGCACCAGCTCAAGGGCCTTGTCGACCCGCTGCTCCCAGCGGTCGGCCCGGCTGCCCATCACCAGGCGCACAAAACCACGGCCTTCGAGGGCGCGCAGGCTCTGGCCGACTTGGCCCTGGCTGAGGTTCATCACCGGCTCGCGGCTGGTTTTCTGGTTGCAGGCCAGTACCAGGGCGTTGGGGGTCAGCGGATAGGTTTCCGGGCTGGTGGCCTGTTTTTCGATCAGGGAGCCCAGGATGCGGATTTCCGTGCTGTTCAAGCGTGGCTGGTCGACGGAAGTCTCTTGCTCGGTGCTCATGATGCGGTTCCCTATGCATTGGAAGCCGCTAGCCTATGGCCTCGCAACGCAAAAAGACAAGCAGCAATGCGACCGGGTCTGGCTATAATCGGCCGGTTGCACTCCTGCCATTTTCATTGTGAGAACCCCATGACCATTTCCCTGTACGCCGCTTCCATCCCGGTTTTCAAGCAAATGCTCAACGCCCTGAGCGACGTCCTGAACAAGGCCGAGGCTCACGCAACGGCCAAGAACATCGACCCGAGCGTATTCGTGCAGGCCCGCCTGGCGCCGGACATGTTCCCGCTGGTGCGCCAGGTACAGATCGCTGTCGATTTCGCCAAGGGCGTTGCCTCGCGCCTGGCAGAAATCGAAGTACCGTCCTACCCGGATAGCGAAACCACCTTCGCCGAACTGCAAGCGTTGATCAGCAAGACCCTGGCCCACCTGGACAGCATCACCGCGGCCCAGGTCGACGGCAAGGAAGGCATCGAGATCGTCACCCGTCCGGGCACGCCGAAAGAGAAGCGCTTCAGCGGCCAGTCGTACCTGCTGAGCTATGGCCTGCCGCAGTTCTTCTTCCACGTGACCACCGCCTACGCGATCCTGCGCCACAATGGCGTGGAAATCGGCAAGCGCGACTACATGGGCGCGTTCTGATCCATCCTGCACGCCTGATCCGGGTGAGCCGGCTGGCTGGTGATAGCGACCGCAGCAACTGATATTTGGGCTGCCTGGCAAACCGCTATCGCCAGCCAGCCGGCTCCCACCTGATTGTGCCGAACACAAATCGTGTGTTCGCCGCAAAGCTCTGTGAGCAGGGTGTATCCATGATAGACCCGCACCTACCGCGCATGACTCCTTGTCCTAAGCGGATCTGTTACAATCGCCCATCCTCATTTCCTTCCTTCCAGTGAGCCCCCGGGCTATCGCTGGCGCTGTCGTTTTCGGAGTCATTCATGTTTCTCGCCATCCTGCTGCTATCGGCCGCCGGTTTTACCGTGCTGACCACGGAGTTCGTCATTGTCGGGCTGTTGCCGGCCATTGCCCGTGATCTGCAGGTCAGCATCCCTCAGGCCGGGCTGCTGGTGACGTTGTTCGCCTTTACCGTGGCGGCGTTTGGTCCGTTCCTTACTGCCTATTTCTCGCGCTTCGAGCGGCGGCGGCTGTTCATCAGCATCCTGGTGATCTTCGGGCTGGCCAATATCGTGGCGGCGCTGGCGCCGAATATCTGGGTCATGGCCGTTGCCCGTCTGCTGCCTGCCCTGGGCTTGCCGGTATTCTGGGCGCTGGCCAGTGAAACGGCGGTGGATATCGTCGGTCCGGATTACGCGGGCAGGGCGATCGAGAAAATCGGTTTCGGTATCGTCTGCGCCACGGTATTCGGCATCCCGGTCGGCACGCTGATCGGCGACGCCTGGGGCTGGCGCATGGCATTCGCCCTCCTGGCGGGGGTGGCGCTGATCAAGGCCCTGTTGCTTTGGTTCTACCTGCCGGCGACCCGTCTGCACCTGGAACAGGTCTCGCTGCGTTCGCAGTTCGGCATTCTGCGTCGGCCACTCATGTTGGGCCATATCCTGCTGTCGATCCTGATCTTCAGTGGCATGTTCACCGCCTACACCTACCTGGCCGACATCCTCGAACGGCTGGCCGGTTTCAACGGCACGGTAGTGGGGTGGTGCCTGATGGCCTTCGGAGCGGTTGGCCTGATCGGCAACGCCCTGGGTGGGCGCATGGTCGACCGGCAGCCGCTGATTGCCTCCATGCTGTTCTGCGCCTTCATGATTCCGGCCCTGGTGGCGGTGATGCCGAACATCAATTCGTGGCCGGGACTGGCGGCGGCACTGGGGATCTGGGGTATCACCCAGGCGGCGTTGTTTCTGGTCAGCCATGTGCGCCTGATGAAAGTCGCGCCCCAGGCGCCAGCCTTTGCCGCCTCCCTGAACATCGCCGGTGCCAACCTGGGCATCGGCCTGGGGGCGATGATCGGCGGTCGGGTCATCGACGGTGTCGGTCTGAGCGGTCTTGGCTTCGCTGCCGCCGGTTTGATCCTGTTGTCGATCCTGCTGGCCATGGCCTTGATGACGGCGGAGCCGAGTACGGCGCCGGCTTAACCGGCAGGCCCCATGAACAATTCGCGGCGGGCACCCTCGGTAATGGCCAGTGTGCCGGGGTGCTTGATCTTGCGTTCCACCGATATGGCATAAAACGACTCACTGACGGCGTCGGTCTGGCCCATCAGTTGGACGTCGTACTGGCGACACACTTCATCAGCGATCACGCTCGGCGCGATGAAGAAACCGCTGCCGGATTGGCCGAATGCCTGCATCAGCGCGCTGTCATCGAACTCGCCGACAATCCTTGGCTGGATCTGCTGTTCGGCGAGCCAGCGCAGCAGCCGGCTGCGAACCACGGTTTCCTGTCCGGGAATCAGCAGCGGCGCGCCTTGCAGGCACTGCGGGAACTCATCGGCATAACGTTGCGCCAAGGCCGGGGTGGCGAAAAAACTCACCCCACATTCACCCAGCTTCTGACTGTAGCCCTTGATATCGAGGTGGGTCGGCATCGGGCTGTCGGAGATCACCAGGTCCAGGCGCTGGATCGCCAGGTCCGCCAGTAGACGTTCGAGCTTGTCCTCGCGGCAGGTGATGCGGATCGGCTCGTCCAGTTCCATGGTAGGAGCGATCAGCCGGTAGACGATGGACTTGGGCACCACATCCGCGACCCCGACCCGAAACAGCAAGGGTTGCTCCCTGGGTTGCGTCTGCAGCATCGCTTGCAGTTCGTTGCCCAACTGGAACATCTGTTCGGCGTAGGGCAGGGCCTGACGTCCGGCTTCAGTCAGTTCCAACTGGCGTCCGACCTTGCGGAACAACTCGACGCCCAGACTCTGTTCCAGCAGGCTGATCTGGCCGCTGATGGTCTGTGGGGTGAGATTCAACTGGTCACAGGCGCGCACGATGCTGCCGGTCTTGGCCACGACCCAGAAATAGTGCAGTTGGCGGTAATTGAGCATTCACTTATCACTTCGTTAAAAACGAAGTATAACGCCAAAAAATACGAATTTTCCTGAAGTGTCACTGTCCCTAGAATGCGTCGCTATCGGTGAGCCGCCTGCTAGGCTTACCCGGGACCCTACTCAGGAATGAATCATGGAATACCTGTTGGAACTCGCTGTCAGCCCCACCGCCTGGATCGCCCTGTTGACGCTGATCGTCATGGAAGTCGTGCTGGGTATCGATAACCTGATCTTCATTTCGATCCTGACCAACAAACTGCCCGCGCAGTTTCGTACCAAGGCGCGGCGGATCGGCATCGGCATGGCACTGATCCTGCGTCTGGGCCTGCTTGGTACTATCGCCTATATCGTCAAGCTGACGGCGCCGGTGATCGAGGTGTTCGGCCAGGCGTTCTCCTGGAAAGACATGATCCTGATTGCCGGTGGCCTGTTCCTGGTCTGGAAGGCCACCACTGAAATCCATCACAGCATGGACCCGCAGGAGAAGGAGGCCGAGGGCCAGAATTCGCGGGTGTCCCTGGGGTTCGCCGCTGCTATCGGCCAGATCCTGATGCTCGACCTGGTGTTTTCCATCGACAGCATTATTACTGCGGTGGGCATGACCGAGCACTTGCCGATCATGGTGATCGCGGTGATCGTTGCGGTGGCGGTGATGTTGCTGGCCTCCGAGCCGCTGGCCAGGTTCATCAACGACAACCCGACGGTGGTGATGCTGGCCCTGGGCTTCCTGATCATGATCGGCATGACGCTGATCGCCGAAGGCTTCGGTGCCCATGTGCCTAAAGGCTATGTGTACGCCGCCATGACCTTCTCGGCGGTGATCGAGGGGCTGAACATGCTGGCCCGTCGTGTCCGGCACAAGCGTGAGGCTGCGCAAGGCTGATGCACTGACGATGACCCACGCGACCGCCTGGCTTTCCTTGGGAAACCAGGCGGTTTTTTCTTATCGGGTGGTCAATGGGCGTTGGCAGTGCGCCCCACGGTTTTGGCCGCCTTGTGCGACGGTACGGCGGGGTGGTGATGGTGACGACGGGAAATCCTCAGAACACCCCACAACATGGCCGCCGCGACCGCCAGCCAACCCAGGATCAACAATGCAACTGTCAGGATAAGGCTCATCCGCGCCTCCTTTGCCCCGCTCGGGGCTCTCTCACTTCGTCTTACTTGTAGATCAGTCTAGTTGCTGGCTTGTTTCAGGCTATTGACCAATGGTCGTGTCCGATCAGTCATTTCGCTCTATTGCGCCGTACAAACTGCGATGAAAGGCTATACCCCTGTGCGACAGCGACCTATGATCAAGGCCCGAGCCAGGGCTGATCTGCCTGGCACCTGATCAAGAGAGTGAAGATGTTCAAGGGATCCAACCATTTTCAATCCATGTCGTCCCGTCGGTTGCTGATGGTGGGCGCGTTACTGCTGGCCCTGGGCGGTTGCGCCGGCAACGCTGTGCAGTCGCAATTGCAGCGACTGCCGGAGCGTGTGGAACTCAACGGTGTGCCGTTCTTCCGTGGCGAGGCCTACCAGAGTGGCCCCGGTGCGCTGGCCAGTATGCTGGCTCAGCAGGGCGTCACCGTCACCCCGGGGTTGCTGGACAAACCGCTGAAGCTGCCGGGCGCGGAAGCGGACCTGCAAGGCAATATGCAAAGGCTGGCGCGTGAGTACGGGATGGTGGTTTATCCGCTGGATAGCGAACTGCCGGCCTTGTTGAGCCAGGTCGCGGCCGGTTATCCGGTGCTGGTGCGCTTCAATGAAGGTCGGGTCTGGTCCGAGCCGCGTTATGCGGTGGTGGCCGGCTATAACCGCAACAAGCAGACGGTGTTGCTGCGGGCGGGGATGAACCGGCGACTGTTGATGGACTTCGGCACGTTCAGCTCGGCCTGGAAGGGCGCCGGGGGCTGGGCGGTCTTGATCCAGTCGCCGACGCAGTTGCCTGCCCAGGTTGATCGGCAGCGCTGGTTGACCGCCGCCGATGAACTGGCCCGTTCCGGCCAGGAGCAGGCTGCCGCCAGTGCCAGGAAAACGCTGGTCGGGCATTGATTCAGATCGGCTCCAACCGAGTCTGCGCCATACGCAGACTTGGCGTACGACGCCCATCCTGTAGGCGCCGGGCTTGCCCGCGAATGGGCCAGCAAGCCTGAACGCTTGCAAGCCCTTCAGCGCTTCAGATCCCCAGCTTGTCGCGCATCGTGTAGTACCACGCCCCCAGCGCACTGAACGGCGTGCGCAGCAATTGCCCACCGGGGAACGGGTAGTGCGGCAGATCGGCAAACGCATCGAAACGCTCGGCCTGCCCACGCAGTGCCTCGGCCAGTACCTTGCCGGCCAGATGGGTGTAGGTCACGCCGTGGCCGCTGCAGCCCTGGGAGTAATAGATGTTGTCGCCCAACCGACCGACCTGAGGCAGGCGCGATAGAGTCAGCAGGAAATTGCCGGTCCAGGCGTAGTCGATCTTCACGTCCTTGAGCTGCGGGAAGGCCTTGAGCATTTTCGGCCGGACGATCGCCTCGATATTGGCCGGATCACGCGCACCATAGACCACACCACCGCCGAAGATCAGACGCTTGTCACCGGAAAGACGGTAGTAGTCGAGCAGGTAGTTGCAGTCCTCGACGCAGTAATCCTGGGGTAACAGCGACTTCGCCAGGGCATCGTCCAAAGGTTCGGTGGTAATCACCTGGGTCCCGCACGGCATGGACTTGGCGGCCAGTTCCGGCACCAGGTTGCCGAGGTAGGCGTTGCCCGCAACGATGATGAACTTGGCCCTGACCTTGCCCTGCGGCGTGTGGACCACCGGATTGGCACCGCGCTCGATACGCACGGCCGGCGACTGTTCGTGGATCTTGCCACCCAGCGACTCGACGGCTGCCGCCTCGCCCAGCGCCAGGTTCAACGGGTGGATATGGCCGCCGCTCATGTCGAGCATGCCGCCGACATACTGATCGCAGTTGACCACTTCGCGAATACGGCGCTGATCCAGCAGTTCCAGCTGGGTATGGCCAAAGCGTTCCCAGAGTTTCTTCTGGGATTCGAGATGGCCCATCTGTTTATTGCTGAGGGCGGCAAAGACCCCGCCGTCCTTGAGGTCGCACTGGATGTTGTACTTTGCAACTCGCTCGCGAATGATCCGGCCGCCTTCAAAGGCCATCTGCCCGAGCAGTTGCGCCTGCTTTGCCCCGACGCTGCGTTCGATCACATCGATATCGCGGCTGTAGCTGTTGACGATCTGGCCCCCGTTGCGGCCCGAGGCGCCGAAGCCGACCTTGGCGGCCTCCAATACGGTCACCCGAAAGCCATTTTCCAGTAGGAACAGGGCGCTGGAGAGACCGGTATAACCGGCACCGATCACGCACACGTCGGTCTCGACGTCATCCTGCAAGGGCGGGCGTTCAGGTACCGGATTGGCCGATGCGGCGTAGTAGGACTGGGGGTAGGGAGTGTTCGCCATCCTGCAACCTCTGTTTTATATTTTTTACGAGTGGTTTGATCCTACCTCAGATGAAATACCCCCGCCAGCCATCCCAAACAGGGAAGTTGTTGGAGCCTCACTAAAAATTTCGCCTATTCAGAGACTTAGCGGGAAGAAAGGGGTTGACACCCCTCGGCAAATCCGTAGAATGCCGCCTCACAGCAGGCACGTAGCTCAGTTGGTTAGAGCACCACCTTGACATGGTGGGGGTCGTTGGTTCGAGTCCAATCGCGCCTACCAAACAAAATCCGCTCTGCTGGGCGGTCTGAAAGGGTCAATCGAAAGATTGGCCCTTTTTTGCGTCTGGCGTTTGATGAATCCTCCCTCTGCATCAAGTCCGCATTTGCGGCGGGCTGACCTCTGCCGTCTCCGGCGTTCTTGAAATACCGCCAAACACTCCTTTGATTGACCTCTTTCTGACGGTTCCTCAGCATCCGATTACAGGTGGCGAGGATGCGCGCCGCCAAATCTTGCGCAAGGATGCCGCATGGAAAGTAGAACGATCAGGTGGCTGGGTGAGACTCTGATTGGCATGGGGGCTGGAGCCGCTATCACCGGTTTTTCGACGTTGTACCTCTTGGCTGGAGAGGCAACGCCCAGGATGGTGTCGCTCGGTGTCACGTTGTTTGTCGTCAGTATTATTTGTTTTGTCTGTTCCTACGTGTGCGCAATTCAGGAGGTATGGCAGTGAAAGCCGCAATCGTTCTGTCCTGGCTGGCTTGTATGGTCCTGCTGATGGCGTTTGCCCTCTATCGTGGGCGCAAGAAGGCAACCGAGGGCGCGCAGCCTCGGCTGACCGATCGGGAATTGCTCAACCAGGCAACCACCGAGTTGCAGGCGCTTCGGGCGGAAGTTCGCCACCTCGGTCAGCAGATTGAGGGTAGGGCGGGAAGATAACAGAAGGGCTGCACGCCTTGAGTACGGCTCACGATGCGCTCTCGCGGCACACATTCTTTTGACCCTTCCCTATACCGGCGTGTTGGTTCTAGAGCGGTTCATTTTTTAGGATGACTCCCTGCCGCTTTCGTCGGGCGGCGGGCTTTTGTCGTTCTGCTTGCAGAGGCCTTGCGTTTCTTTTTCCATGGCGCTGGTGCCGCCGTGCCGGGTGGCATGCTGATCTGCAGCTTCAGTTCGACGCAGCGCCCCACCTGCTTGCTCATCCATGCCGCCTGCTTGGCGACGAATTCTTCCAGGCTCATCTCGCCGCTTTGCACCATGTCCAGCGCCTGCTCCCAGATGGCGGTGGTGCCCGGATCGGCAATGGCCTTTGGCACGGCATCAATCAGGCTGAAGGCCGCTGCAGTCGCTGACAGGCTCTTGCCGTGCTTGACCAGGTAATTGCGCTCCAGCAGACCCTGGATGATGCTGGCGCGGGTGGCTTCGGTGCCGATGCCGGTGGTTTCCTTGAGCTTCTGTTTCAGGCGCGGGTCTTCCACGTATCGGGCGACGTTTTTCATCGCCTTGATCAGGTCGCCCTCGGTAAAAGGCTTCGGTGGTTGGGTCCACAGGTCCTTGAGGTCGACCCGGTTCACCACGCATTCGCTACCTTCACGCAACGCTGGCAAGGCCTGTGGTTCGGGGGCTTCGCGGCCCTTGGTCGGCGCCAGGGCCTCCGGCAGGGCACGTTTCCAGCCGGGCTCGATCACTCGCTTGCCCACGGCCCGCAGTGCCTGGGCGGCACAGTCGAAATCGGCCTGGGTGCGGTCGTATTCGTGGTTGGGCAGGAACTGCGCCAGGTAACGGGCGCGAATCAGCGTGTAGACGGCTCGGGGCTTGCCTTGCAAGCGTTCGAGGTTCGCACCCGTGCCGGTCGGGATGATGCCGTGGTGGGCGGTGACCTTGGCATCGTTCCAGGCCCGTGAGCGGCGGCTCGGATCGAGATAGGGCGCCAGTTTGCCTAGGCTCGGCTCGGCCCGTTCCAGAGCGGCCAGCACCCGCGCGGCATCACCATGTTGGCTGAGGGGCAGAAAGCCGCAGTCGCTGCGCGGGTAGGTGATGACCTTGTGGGTTTCGTACAGCGACTGGGCAATATCCAGTGTTTCCTGGGCGCCCAGCCCCAGGCGTTTCGAACACACTTCCTGCAAGGTGCCAAGGTCGAAGGGCAGGGGCGCGGCTTCGCGAATCCGCTCGGTCTTGAGTTTCACCACCCGTGCGCTGGCCGCCACGCTCATGGCTGCGGCGGCCTGTTGGGCGAGGGCCTGGTTCAGGCAGCGATCCTGATCGTCACAGGCGTCCTGTGGCGCGCGCCATTGGGCGACGAAGGGCTGGCCGTCATGCAGCAGGTGCACATCGATTGCCCAATAGGCCACCGGCACGAAGTCGGCGATGCTGCGGTCGCGATCCACTACCAGGCGCAGGGTCGGCGTCTGTACCCGGCCCACTGGTAACACGCCCTGGTAGCCGGACTGGCGGCCGAGCAGGGTGAACAGTCGGCTCATGTTCATGCCGATCAGCCAGTCGGCTCGCGAGCGGCCCAGGGCCGAATGATAGAGGTTGAAGGTTTCGCCGCCGGGTTTGAGCGCGGCAAGTGCCTTGCGGATCGAGGCATCGTCGAGTGCCGACAACCAGAGCCGCTGGATCGGCCCGCGATAACGGCAATGCTCCACCAGTTCGCGGGCGATCATTTCCCCTTCGCGGTCGGCGTCGGTGGCGATCACCAGTTCCCGGGCTTCGCCCAGCAGGCGCTTGACCGCCTTGAACTGGCTGGCGGTCTTGGGCTTGACCTGCATCTTCCATTTTTCCGGGACAATCGGCAGGTCGGCCAGTACCCAGCGCTTGTAGCGAGCGTCGTAGGCATCCGGCGGCGCGGTCTCCAACAGATGACCGATGCACCAGGTGACCGTGGCATTGGCGCCGACCCAGCAGCCGTCGCCACGGCGCGTGGCGCCGAGTACGGCGGCAATGTCCTTGGCCTGAGAGGGTTTTTCGCAGAGGAACAGCCGCATTGCCACCTTCGTTCGATCATGTGCGCGATAGAGCGGATAGCATGCTCACTGCCAGGGCTTTGAGCAATCCTTATCTGTATGTATATACAGTTTATTTGTTTCAGCTCGCTGCGACCACCGCCAGTTCGCGCACCAGGAAGTCGATGAACGCCCGGGTCTTCTGCGGCACCCGGCGTGCCGAGGCATACACGGCGTTGATGCTGATCGGCGGCGCCTGCCATTCGCACATCACCGGTACCAGGCGCCCGGCGGCCAGGGCTTCCTCGACGATGAAATCCGGCAGCAGGGCGATGCCCATGCCCGCTTCGGCGGCCTGGGCCAGCAGGTCGCCGTTGTTGGCATGCAGCGGGCCGTTGACGGTGACCCGTTGAGTCTCCCTGCCATTGCTCAGTTGCAGGCTGACACCGCTTTGCAGGTAGCCGTAGTTCAGGCACTGGTGGGCAGACAGTTCCCGTGGCGTGGTGGGGATGCCGGCGCGTTGCAGGTAATCGGGGGAGGCGACCATGATGCGCGGTGCCGGGGCCAGCAACTTGGCGATCATGGACGAGTCCGGCAGGCTGGCGATGCGGATGGTCACGTCGAAACCACCCTTGACCGGGTCCACCTGCTGGTCACTGAGCACCAGTTGCAGTTCGACGTTCGGATGCTCTCGATGAAACAGCGGGATCAGCCGCCCCAATCGCCGCAGGCCGAAGGACATCGGCGCGTTGACGCGTAATACCCCGCGCAGCTCACCGATGCCATCGCGGGCCCGCTGCTCGGCTTCGTCCAGCGAGGCGAGCAGTTCGCGGGCCGACTCGTAGTACTCGGCGCCGGCTTCGGTCAGGTGCAGGCTACGGGTGGTGCGCAGCAGCAACTGCACGCCGATCGCTTCTTCCAGGGCCTGGATCTGCTTGCTGACTTTTGAGCGCGGTACATCCATCGCCCGTGCCGCCGCCGCAAAGCCATTGGCTCCGACGGTGGCGACAAACGCCCGCATGCATTCGATGCGATCCATGATTGTTCCTTCGATAGAATCAATGATTCTCGATTTTATGGAATTGTCCCTTTTTTATCCAGGCCCTACAGTGCGTCTCAAGCCGGTAGCACAGGTCTCCAAGTGGAGTCCGCAGTCAGCTGCCATATTGATGCACCCGGTGCCACGGCGTCGGGTCAGGCAAGAGGGAGGAGCGAGTGTCGCGACGACACTGGTCTCATCGTTCAGAGACAAAAGGACGGAATCAGCCATGAATATCGAATTGTCCGAAGGCGTGGTCACGCTGTTGGTGCGCCACCGGGTCAAGCAAGGTGGGGAACCAGCGTATGAAGCCTGGTTGCGCGAGATCGTCGCCAAGGCGCGCAGTTACCCCGGACATCTGGGCATCGACGTGGTCCGTGGCCACAGTAGCGGCCTGGCGCTGTTCACCAGCGTGCTACGTTTTGCCAGTACCGAACAGTTGCAGGTCTGGCTGGATTCCGCTGATCGCCGGGAGTTGGTCGATCAGGCCCGCTCGCTGTTGGCCGATGGTGACCAGACCGAAATCAATGAAGACCGCGAATTCTGGTTCAACCCCCAGCAGATGGATGCCCCGACCCCGCCACCGCGCTGGAAGCAGGCCTGCGTGACATTTCTGGTGATCCTGCCGCTGACGTTCCTGGTGCCGTTGTTGTGGAAGCCGGTCTTCGCATTGTGGCCCTGGCTGGGCGGTTATGTGCCGGCCAACGTGGTGATTACCCTGACCATTGTGTTGTTGGTGGTGTATGTGTTCATGCCACGGATGACGCGGTTGTTCAGGCGCTGGTTGCAACCCGGGCAGGGCACTGCGCCGGCTCCTGCGCACCTTGAGACCCGGCGCTAAAAGGTGGGCTCTTGTATCGCCAGCATCCGGGTGAGGTTGCCCGGACGAAGCCTCAAAGACTGATGGCCACGATCCCGGCCAGGACTATCACTGCGCCGACAACGCGGCGCGCGAGATGGCCCTCACGGAAAAGCCACCACGCGAGGAAAGAGCCGATGACAATGGATGACTCACGCAGGGGCGCAACAAGTGCCACCGGCGCGCTCAGCATGGCGGTGAGAACGAGGATATAGGCCAGTGGAGAGAACACGGCCACGATCAGGATCGGTACCGCGTCAGCGCGCAGGACGGCAGGGATCCGCTGTCGCCGTAGCAGCGCGATGGGGCTGAGGATCAGGCTTTGCAGCAGTAGTGTGCCAGCGTAATAGCTGACGGGCGCCAGTTGCCACGAGGTGATCGAGTGACTGTCCCAGAGGGTGTACGCGGCAATAGTAGCACCTGTTGCGGCCCCCCACAGCACCCCCGGCAGCGTACTGCTGCTCCTTCTTCTGAATAGATTGCCGACGACGACGAGTATGCCGGTGACGATGAGGATCGCGCCGAGCACCGCGATTGCAGTGAGCCGCTCCCCTAGCAGGAGAACCGCGAACAGCATCGTCAGCAGGGGCCCCGTGCCGCGGGCGACGGAATAAACCACCCCAAGTTCTGCGCGGCCGTAACCGGCCTGCAAGATCAGGGAGTATGCAATGTGCAAGGCCGCCGAGACGGCGCAACCTACCGTGAGCCGCCAATCGAGCACCTGCTGCCCCGTGACCATGAGGGCAATGCCGATCGGCACGCACAGCAGCGCCGAGGCGCAGGTATAGGCCCAGACAAACAGGAAGGTATCTTCACGCTTGTACTTCGAGGCGATGTTCCATAGCGCATGAGCTGTGGCCGCAGCGAGGACGAGCGCGACAGTGCTGGGGTTCATCAGTCGATGTCGGGCAGGTCGATGCCTGCCCGCTCTGCGTGGCGGCTGCGCTCTGGGTCGCGCAGGGCGAGGGCGGCGAGCAGGGCGTCAACGACGACGAGTTGGGCCAGGCGGCTGCCCGCTGCGGCCATCTGCGCCGGCAGTGGTGCTCCGCCGACCACCAGGGCGATATCCGCGAGGGTCGCCAGGGGTGTGCCGTACTGGTTGGTGATGGCGATGAGCGAGGCCCCGGCAGATGACGCGGCATCGGCGATGGCGAGCGTGGTGGAAGTGCGCCCGGTCGAACTGACGGCGATGACGACATCATCAGGACCTAGCAGGCGCGTCGCGATCATTGCCGACAAGTGGTCCGGGATGCTGATGGTCGTCACGCCGACCGCGCGCAGACGGAAAACGGCGTCGGCGGCCACCGTAGAGGACGGGCCGGCACCGAATGCGATCACCTGTCGCGCAGACAGGATCCTATCGACCGCCTTGTCGAACTCTGCGAGTTCGATGGCCCCGCCGAGTGCGGTCAGGGCGTCGGTGCCTGCGCGGATGGAGCTTTCAAGCACTGAAGCCGACGTAGCGTCCGCAGCGAGTGCTTCAGGCGGTGCAAAGAACCGGGTGGTACCGCGTGCACGGGCGATCTCGATCTTGAGTTCGGCAAACCCGCCGAACCCGATCGCACGCGCAGCGCGGACCACGCTCGGCGCTGAGACGCCAGCGCGTTCGGCTACCTGCGCGGCCGTGCTTGCGCCGACGAACAAGGGATCAGCCAGCAGCAGGGCGACCACCTTCGCCTCGCTGGCGGCGAGACCGGCGCTGCGGGCCTGGATGCTGCCAATCCATTGCCCGAGCCGCCCGTCATTGTTCGTAATTTTATTACCGGATTCGATAGTCATATGTAATATATTACATAGCCTGTCTGACGCACACAATCATCGTCTTGGCAGGCACTCTGCAACAGAGCCACAGGAGTTCGCGTCCATGGATACAGAAAACCTGACATCCGTCGCTGTCGTGGGGCCGGGTGCCATTGGCACCACGATCGCGGCAGTGCTGCACGAAGTTGGCCGCACGCCGTTGCTATGCGGCCGCACGTTCCGCGATCATCTGACGTTGCAGGAGGGCGATTGCCTCATCAGCATTCCCGGCCCCGTCCGGACGGATCCCGGACAGATCGATCACACGGTCGATCTCGTCTTTCTCGCTGTCAAGACAACACAGACCGAGGCCGCGGCGGGATGGCTTGCCACGTTGGTCGGGCCGCAAACGGTCGTGTGTGTTCTGCAAAACGGCGTCGAGCAGAGGGAGACGATCGCCCCACATTGCCCGCGCGGGCAGGTGGTTCCCGCTGTCGTGTGGTTTCCTGCGCAGGCGCAAGCCGATGGCTCGGTGCGCTTGCGCGGCGATGCGCGCCTCAGCCTGCCGGACACGCCGGCTTCTCGCGTGATAGCCGAAGCACTGCAAGGCACCCGCTGTTTCGTTGAGCTGGCCGCAGATTTCAGATCCCTGGCCTGGCGCAAGCTGCTGCAAAACGCAGCGGCCGGGCTCATGGCGCTCACGCATCGTCGCGCGGGCATGTTCAGCCGGTCCGACATCTCCAGGCTTACCCTGGACTATCTGCAGGAATGTCTGGTCGTGGCCCGTGCCGAGGGTGCTGAACTGGACGACGAGGTGCCGCAGGCGATCCTCGACACGTTCCTGGCGTTTCCCGCCGACATGAGCACCTCTATCCTGACGGATCGAGAAGCTGGCAGGCCACTCGAATGGGATATTCGCAACGGTGTGTTCTCCCGTCTTGGCCGGGCCCGTGGCATTGCAACACCCATCAGCGACGTTTTGGTGCCACTTCTTGCCGCCGCGAGTGACGGCCCTGGTTGATCCTGGCCTGCGCCCTCGCTGTCCTGGCTGATGGTCGTCGCGTATCGGGTCTCGATGTCGTCCGGCGAAGTTCGGTGTTGGCGTCATGGTGAAATAAAAAACCCGACAGCCAGTGTCGGGTTTTTTCGTCGCGGGGGAGGTTACTTGCGACCGCCCAGTGCGCCGCCGGCGGCGCCACCCAGGCCAGCGCCGATCGCTGCGCCGGTGCTGCCGCCGAGCTGGTTGCCCAGCAGCGAACCACCTGCCGCGCCCAAGCCGCCACCCAGGGCCGCCTTGGTTTTCTTGCCTTTCTTGGCTGCCACGGCGCCGCCTGCTGCGCCGCCCAGGCCGGCACCGATTGCCGCGCCGGTGCTGCCACCCATCTGCTGGCCGACCACGTTGCCCAGGACGCCGCCCAAGCCACCTCCGACTGCTGCCTGGGTACCCCCGGCAGCCATGGCGCCTTGGGTAAACAGGGCGCTGAGCGCCAGGACGGTAAGTGCTTTACGCATGTTGCGAACCTCGAAATGAATGGAGCGCCAATTGTCGCCGGGCGCGAGCGGGGACGCAAATGATCCAGAGGCCCGGGGCCGGTTTATGTTTTTGGCGGTGTCCGGAACTTTCCTGTTTCGAGTAACAATCGGGGATGGGTAAACATAGGTTGTTGAATAGGCCGTTCATCGGAATTCATATTCGCCCGAATGTTGACGATGACCGTGTTGTTGAGTAATTCCCAGATATTAACTGTGGTCTTTCAGGGGTTTTTGATAACCGATACGAACTACTTTGGTGCAAATACGCTACTGACTGGGTTGGATGGGGCAAAACAGGGCTACCTATGGCCTTTTGCTTACCGATACCCCGTAAAAAACTGTGGTTATTGAAGGGGTTATGAATAAAATTACACTCAAAATATCTTGTTACAAGTTTCCGGGATCCGTTATTATTACCTCGCGTTCACCTACCACGGTTTATGCATTCTTTAAGGCCCAAGCGTCCATCAGCCGCTTGGGCTTTTTTTTGTCTGGCGTTTGTGGTTTGAGTCTTCGTTATAAACCTTATTATCAATAAGGTTTATAACCCAAAGGCAAGTTCGCGGTCATCAACGGCTCTGTTCAACGGCACTCGGGCGAGCGCTCAGCAAGGCCATCAGGTATGGATGATCACGTCCCGCACGCGGTTGGCCAGATCATCCAGGGCAAACGGCTTGGTCATCACGTGCATGCCGGCCGCCAAGTTGCCATCACCGATGACCGAGTGCTCGGCGTAGCCGGTGACGAACAGGACCTTGAGCCCAGGCCGGGTTTGCCGGGCCAGCTCCGCCAGTTGGCGGCCGTTCATGCCACCGGGCAGGCCGACGTCGCTGACCAGCAGGTCGATACGGATCGGCGACTGCAGTATCTGCAACCCCTTCGCTCCGTCGCTGGCTTCCCATACCTTGTAGCCGCGTTCCTCAAGCAGATCGACCATGAGCATCCGCACCTGGGGTTCGTCATCGACTACCAGCACCGTTTCCCCCGCCACGGCGTGCAGGGCTGGCGGTGCGCTACGGACAACCGCGGGCTCCTGGGCATCGGCGAAGTGGCGTGGCAGGTAGAGACGCACCTGGGTGCCGTTGCCCGGTTGCGAATGGATGCGTACCTGGCCGCCGGATTGCAGGGCGAAACCATAGACCATCGACAGGCCGAGACCGGTTCCGGAGCCCAGGGGCTTGGTGGTGAAGAAGGGTTCGAAGACCTTGCTCAGGATGTCGGTCGACATTCCACAGCCGCTGTCTGCGACACTCAGGTACACATAACCACCGGGCGGCAGTTCCAGGGCCAGGGCCGATGCCGAGTTGAGGGTGATGTTGGCGGTTTCGATGCGCAGATGACCGCCGTCGGGCATCGCATCACGAGCATTGATGCACAAGTTGAGCAGCGAGTTCTCCAACTGGTTCTGGTCCACCAGGGTGGTCCACAGGTTCTCGGACAGTTTTGATTCGAGTTGGATCGATGGACCGACGGTGCGCCGTATCAGGTCTTGCATTTCCTTGACCATCAGGTTGACGTTGGTTGCCCGGGAGTCGAGGGTCTGGCGGCGGGAGAAGGCCAGCAACCGATGCGTCAGGGCGGTGGCCCGGCGTGAGGCGATCAGCGCGGCATTGATGTAGCGGTCGAGATTTTCCACGCGGCCCTGATTGATCCGGCTCTGGAGCATTTCCAGGCTGCCGCTGATGCCGGTCAACAGGTTGTTGAAGTCATGAGCCAGGCCTCCGGTCAGTTGCCCGACGGCTTCCATCTTCTGGCTCTGGCGCAGTTGTGACTCGGCCTTGGCCAGGGCCTGGGCCTGCTCCTTGTCGAGTGTGCAGTCGCGGCCCACGGCGTTGATGACCTCATTGGACGGGCTGGAGGACCAGTTGATCCAGCGGTAGCCGCCGTGCTTGCAGCGGTAGCGGTTCTCGAAGCGGCAAATGCTGCGTCCGGTCGCGGAGAACCGGGCTTGTTCAAGGCTTTGTTCGATATCGTCGGGGTGGATCAGGTCATACAGGCTGGTGCCGAGCAGCTCGGCTTCGGACCAGCCCAGCGTGGTTTCCCAGGCCGGGTTGATGGCGATGATCTGGCCATCGAAGCTGCAGCGCAGCATGATATCCGACGAGAGTGTCCACAATTGGTTGCGGTCGTCGGTACGGGAGGCGACTTCTTGTTCCAGCGAGGCGTTGAGTTGCTTGAGGGCGATTTCCGCTTGGCGCCGTTCGGTGATGTCGTTGAAGAACACGGCGACTTTGTACGCCCCGGGACTACCGACACGGACTGCATGCACGGCATACCAGCGATCGAGTGCCTGCGCCTGGTTTTCAAGACGTTGTTCGACCCCAGTCAGATAAACGTCACCGTAGATATCGCACCAGTATTGTTCGTGGGCCGGGAGCAGGTCCCGTACCCAGCGCCCCTTGGCGTTGGTGAGCCCGGTTTCGCGTTCGAACGCCGGGTTCATGTCGATAAAGCGGTAATCCACCGGTTTTCCGGTCGTATCAAACTTCATTTCGATAATGCAGAAGCCGGTGTCGACAGCCTCGAACATGGTTCGGTAGTGCATGTCTTGCTCGACGGTCTGTTCGAGCGTCCCGGTTTCTGGTGATTTCATGATTGCCCCGTGCATAAAAACTACCTGAATGGTCTCAGGGTGCCGCCTGCTGGTGAGTTTGGCTGTGCAGATGAAAAGAAGTTCGGGGGAGTCCGTTCTTGTCGTTTGACGGTCGTCGCCCAGAGGGAGGGGAGCCGCGGCCTGCCAGAGGCGGCCGCGTCTGCCGGAGTGCCTGCGCGTCAGTTGCCTTTCGCGTTCAGCTTGCGCAGTTCTTCATAGGTGGCCGACTGGACGAACCAGAAACCGGAGATGATGCACCAGATCAGCGTACCGCCGATCAGGCCGCCGAGGCCGGTCAGGAAGCTGCTGCTGAACATGGTGATCAGGCCGATCAGCCAGATGAAACCCAGGGCAATGTACAGAACGATGTTGTTGACGCCGATGACGAAGTCTTTCATGAGATTCCTTTTTTGGATGAAGTCCTGGGGGCGCTCACGCTGAGTGCCGCGTCGAACATCATATTTCCATGGGCGGCGGTTAACCAGCCATCTCGGGCAATATGGCGATCTTGACCGGGCACCGTTGAAAGGGATTCGGGCATCGGTCAAGGAAGGCCGTACAATGTCGTCCGTTTCTTTCTGGCCGTTTCAAGTGAGGCAAGCCATCCATGGCTGAAATTCGTGACCTGTCGATCGTGTTGGATCGTATCGACCAGGCAATTATCGAGGTGTTGCGCCACGATGGACGCATCACCTACCAGAAGCTCTCCGAGCGCGTGCACCTGACGCCCAGGCCTTGCCTGGAGCGCGTGCGCAAGCTGGAGCAGTTGGGCGTGATCCGTGGCTACGGGGCCATTCTTGACGAAAACAAGCTGTCGCCCGGCCTGTCGCTGCTGGTGTTGGTGGCGTTGTCCGGACAGAGCGGGCGGTCGGCGCAGAGGGCCTTCGAAGCCAAGATTCGCGCTTGTCCCCAGGTGCTGGAGTGCCATCTGATCAGCGGCGCTTTCGACTACAGTCTGCGCATGCGCTGCCGGGATATGGAGCACTATCGAGTGCTCACCGAGACCTGGCTCAATGATGAAGAACTGCACATCGACAAGCTGGTCAGCCACCCGGAACTGGCGATGGTCAAGACGGCCATGGAATGAGGTTGCGGCGCGCCAGAGCAGTGGTTTGGACAGCTGCGCCGTCCGGTTCCATACAAATGGCTCCCGGGGTCACTGGTATGGCGCGATGAGCCACAAAACCTGTTATTTCTGACAGTTGTGCGGGGAAACCTCAATGGATTGAATAGCGGGCAGATCGCAACGGTGGCACAACCGCAGGCGACGTCCCTTTCATGGAGGAATCCCCTGATGATGGTGCACGCGTTGCGCAGCAACCGGGTCAACCCGGCGGGTCAGCTGGACCGGGGATTTGGCTTCCTGGGCAAGGCGCTGGTGGTGTTTCCTGGCAGTCTGTCGAGCCAGGCCAATGATCTGCTGTTCTGTCCCGATGGAAAAATCCTCGTGGTCGCCAAGGTGGATCTGCCCGACGGCGTGCATTTTGGGCTGGCCCGCCTCAACCCCGACGGCTCGATGGATGCCTCGTTCGGCCAGGGTGGCAGCCTGGTCGGTCGGTTCGACGCCGAGGGCGGGTCGACGGCTATCAGCCTGCGCCGTTTGTGCGATGGGCGGATTCTGGTGTTTGGCTTGCACTATCCCGATGACCGCCGAACCGTTCCGGCGGTGGCGCGGTTCTTTGCCGATGGTCGTCTCGATCCGTGCTTTGGCGAGCAAGGCATTCAACTGTTGCGCCTGCCCGGCAGGCTCTCCGAGGGCCCCCGTGACCATTGGCTGCCGCCGGGGCTGGCGGGTGTCGAGAATTGCTCCGGTAGTGTGCAACCTGATGGCAAGATCCTGCTGACCCTCAACCATAGCGATGGTGCCACTGACCATGTGGGCCTGCTGGTACGTCTGCTGCCTGAGGGGGGGCTTGACCACAGTTTCAATGGCCTGGGGTTCGTGATGGTACGACGACGGCTGATGAATACCTGGCTCAGTTGTTCCCTGTTGCAGTCCGACGGCAAGATCCTGGTGGGTGGTTCGATCGATTTCCCACCCTGCGGCCTGATTGCCCGCTATCTGCCGGATGGTCAACTGGACCCGGCCTTTGGTCTTGAGGGTTACTTGTTCGTGCGTTTTGCCGACGCCAGTTCGATGGTCACGCGACTGGCCCGCAGCGCGCAGGGCCAATTGTTTTGCGTGGGTAATCGTTTCGAGCCGTTGGGCGGTGCGTTGCAAGGCTTCAGCGCCAATGGCTGCATCGACCGGCGTTTCAACCGGGGCGCCGCCGTGTTGCTGGATATCAATGCGCCGGCCTGTCGCTGGGCGACGCTCACGCTGCAACCGGACGGGGCGATTCTCGCCGCCGGCTCGACGGTGGCCGGGTTCGGTTCGGATCTGCTACTGGCGCGTTACCTGCCGGGCGGTCAACCTGACCCCGACTTCGGCTCGGGCAAGGGCTACATGCGCACTCGTCTGGGCAAGAGCCTGGACACCGTCACCGCGCTGGCGCTGCAAGGCGATGGGCGAATCCTGCTCGCTGGCCATTCACAGCGTGACACTTTCCAGGCGGTGGTGGTGCGTTATCTTGGCTGAATCCGATCATCCGGCCAGCGTCGTGCCCGTATCGGATACGACCGTTGGGCTGCTGGTGTCGCATGGCTTCGTATGGATGCCATAGTGGATGCAGGTCCATTGCGGAGAGCCGTTCATGTGGCGATTCAGTTTGCTGGTCGCAATGCTCTTGCTGGCAGGAGGTTGCTGGGCCGAAGACGTCCTCTATCGAACGCAACAGGCTGTCGAGTTGGGCAGTGCCCGTACCGACATCCGCCTGCAATCGAAGTCGCCTGCGGCGGTCGATCTCTCCGATCACAAGAGTGGCGACCCCCTGGTCCTGGTGTTGTCTGGGGTATGGGCGAGCAAGGCGCCTTCGGCAGGGTACCACCTTTATCTCAATGTGCCTCTGGGGCTGCGGCCACAGGTTTCGGACCCCGGTCATCTCGGCGAGGTGAGTTTCTATGGGGCTCCCGAGCACTACAGTCACGAGAATCCCAAGGAGGTTGCCTTTTTCCTTGATGACGCGCTCGTGCGCTTACGTGCAGCCGGGCGCCTGGCAGGTGCCCCCTCCCTGACGCTGGTTCCCGTCAGGCCTGAAAGGCCAGGCGCGCAGGCTCGTATCGAAGAGATCTCCATCATCGCGATTCCTCGTTGAAGTAAAAGTTCCGCGGCATCTGGATGAAATTTCACTCACTGCTACGCTGAGGGTGCTGGCGATTTCGCATCAGCTAACTCGTGCGGTTCAGGGAGTGAAGATGACTATCAGTCGAAGGACAGTGCTGCAGGCGGGAGTGATCGGTGGCGGCATGGCGTTGTTGCCGCTGGGGATGGTCAAGAAGGCTTGGGCTGCGCCGGCCAAGACTTTGGTGCGCTATAACGTGCTGTCCCCCGAGGGGCAGAAGATGTTGAAAATCTACGCGGGCGCTGTGAAGAAGATGATGGCCAAGCCCGCGACCGATCCGCTGTCGTGGACCTTCCAGTGGTATATCCATGCGATTCCGGATGTCCACGCCGGGGACAAGTCCAAGACGGTGGACAAGGTCTTCGGTGGGGCGGCTAGCCCGCAGAAGGCCCTTGCCCAGAGTGCCTGGTGGACCTGTGAACCACATGCCAGCGGTAACAGCGATGCATTCCTGCCCTGGCATCGGATGTATGTGATGTATTTCGAGCAGATCATCCGTGAGGTTTCCGGAGAGGCGGAGTTCACGCTGCCATTCTGGGATTACACAGGGCCCTACAGCGCGGCGGGCAACAACTATAGCGTGATGCCCAAGGAGTTCCTGCTCAAGGACGATCCGGTCTTCGGTTCGCTCTATCGCCCTGACCGCAATCCCGGCTCCAACGCCGGCAAGCCGGTGGTCGACTTTGGCAGTTCCCTCGACCTCGCGTGCATGAAGTGGCGCGACTACAGTAGCAAAATCGGTTTTTGTAGCAACATCGACAACAATCCGCACGGCAGCCTTCATGACGATGTGGGGAACGGAAAAGGCATGGGAGAGGTGCCTTGGGCGGCCAATGACCCGGTCTTCTGGATCCACCATGCCAACATCGATCGGATCTGGGCCAGTTGGATCAAGAGTGGTGGCCAGAATCCCAACACCGGGAGCTTCCTCAACCAGACCTGGACGTTCGCCGATGCGTCGGGGAAAGCGGTCAAGATCAAGACCGCCGACGTGCTCGACACGACGAAGCTGGCTTCTCCCTACGTCTATTCGGAGTACGCCCAGCGGCCTCAGGGTAGCCTGCCGTTTGCCAGCGGCGAGAAAAAATTCCTGTTGCTGGCCCAGAGCGCGCCGCCTGCAACGGCCAGTGCCATCACCCTGGGCGGCAAACCCATCACTGTCGCCTTGTCGGTGGGCGGGGCCCCCGCACCTGCGGCCAATGCAGGTAAATCGGCGGCTCATACATTCAGTGCACAGGTGAAGGCATTGCCGGCCGTTCAGGAATACGCCTTGTCATTTGAGGCGATCGCCGCCAGCAGCGCGCCAGGCAACGCCTATAACGTCTACCTGGGGTTACCGGAAGGAAAGGCGCCGACTTCCGAATACCTTGTGGGTACGATCAGCATGTTTGGTGTTGGCGCGCATAAGGCACACCACGGGTCCTCGAAAAGTGCCAGTTTCCTGGTGGGCGAACAGTTGCAGGTCCTGCTCAAGGCCGGGGAGGTCAAGGAAGCGCCGTCAGTGACGCTGGTTCCGGTGGGTGAGCCGGCTCCCGGGTCTGCACCGACCATTGGCAACATTTCCTTGTCGGCGATCTAGGAGGCTAGACAGGCAGGCTTGAGAGGGTTGCCCCTTGCGAGCCTGCCGGCGTTGTGGTCACTCCTGCAATTCCTCCCGGTTCCTGAATTGCTCCAGCGCTTCGGGATTGGCCAGGGCGTCGGTGTTTTTCACCGGCAGCCCGTGCACCACGTTACGTACCGCCAGTTCGACGATCTTGCCGCTCAGGGTGCGCGGGATGTCCGTCACCGCGACGATCTTCGCCGGCACATGACGCGCGGTGGTGTTGTCGCGGATCACCTGGCGGATACGTTGCTGTAGCGCATCATCGAGCGCCATGCCCTCCTGCAGCCGCACGAACAGCACCACCCGCACATCGTTCTGCCATGGTTGGCCGATGGCGAGGCTTTCCACTACCGCGTCGACCTTTTCCACCTGCCGATAGATCTCTGCCGTGCCGATGCGTACGCCGCCGGGGTTGAGCACGGCATCGGAGCGACCGTGGATCATCAGGCCGCCGCCGTCGAGTTCCTCGGCGTAGTCCCCCTGGGCCCAGACGCCGGGGAACAGGCTGAAATAGGAGGCCTTGAGTTTCTCCTGCCGCGGGTCGTTCCACAGTCCGACCGGCATCGCCGGAAAATGCCGGGTGCAGACCAGCTCGCCTTTTTCGCCATGCAATGGCTGGCCCTTGTCGTCCCAGACCTCGACCGCCATACCCAGGCTCTTGCACTGCATCTGCCCGCGAATGACCGGCAGCACCGGGTTACCGCTGACGAAACACGAAACGATATCGGTGCCACCGGACATCGATGACAGGCACAGCTCGGCCTTGATCTCCCGGTAGACGTAGTCGTAGCTGTGGGGCGACAACGGCGAGCCGGTGCAGAGGAGGGTCTTGAGGCGGGTCAGCCGGTGCGTCTGGTGTGGGCTGAGCCCTTCCTGTTCGAGGGCAGCCAGGTACTTTGGGCTGGTGCCGAAGACACTGATGTCCTCGCTGTCGATCAGGTCGAGCAGGCGTTGCGGGCCGGGATGAAACGGCGAGCCGTCATACAGCACCACCGTGGCACCAACCGCCAGCGCCGATACCAGCCAGTTCCACATCATCCAGCCGCAGGTGGTGTAGTAGAACAGGCAGTCTTGTGGCCCCAGGTCGACATGCAGGCCGTGCTCCTTGAGGTGTTGCAGCAACACGCCGCCGGTACTGTGGACGATGCACTTGGGGACACCGGTGGTACCACTGGAGTAGAGGATATAGAGCGGATGGGCAAAGGGTACCGGGACGAAATACGGCTCGCCGCCAGGCTGGTAGAACTCTTCCCACAGACTCACCCTGGCGTGGGTCTGCAAGTCCTCGACGCGAACCTGGGAGTGGGTATAGGGCACCAGCAGCAGGTGCTGCAGAGTGGGCAGGTGTTCGAGGATTTCGTTGAGTTTGGCGCTCTGGTCGAGCGCCTTGCCGGCATAGCGGTAGCCGGCACAGGCGATCAGCACCTTGGGCTCGATCTGGCCGAAGCGGTCGATCACGCCGTGGGTGCCGAAGTCTGGCGAGCAGCAGGACCAGGTCGCTCCCAGGCTGCTGGTGGCGAGCATGCCCACCAGGGTCTGCCAGGTGTTCGGCATGCAGGCCGCGACCCGGTCGCCGATCCCGATGCCAGCCTCGCGCAGGCGTTGTTGCAGGCCGGCGACATGGGCGGCCAGTTCGGCGTGGGTGAGGGTTTCCCGGCGACCGTCCTCGCTGATGGCGACCACCGCGAGATGGTCGTCGCGCCGGCGCAGCAGGTGTTCGGCGAAGTTCAGCGTGGCCTCGGGGAACCAGCGGGCGCTGGGCATCTGTTGCGCTTCGATCAGCACACTGCTGGCCGGGTGGTGGAATTGGACAGCGAAGAAATCGACGATGGCCTGCCAGAAGTCTTCACGGCGCTCGATGCTGAAGCGGTGCAGGGCCGGGTAGTCGGCGATCTCTAGAGAGTGACGGTGATTGACGAAGCGCCGGAAGGCTTCGATACGAGTCTTTTCGATACGTTCTGCGCTGGGGCGCCACAGGACTTCGGACATGGGGTTGCCTTGCTTATTGTGTTGTTCAGGGGGCATGGTCAGCCCTGAGGGTATCTTTGCCTGGGCGGACCTCTTCGTGGGCATGTCCGCGAAGAGGTCCCCAGGCTGCCAACCGTCTCGGCTACTGCGCCAACCACCCACCATCGATATTCCAGGCCGCGCCACGCACCTGGCTGCCAGCCTCGCTGCACAGGAACAATACCAGCTCCCCCAACTGCGGTGGTGTGACGAACTCCAGCGACGGCTGCTTCTCCGCCAGCAGATCATGCTGCGCCTGTTGCGGATCGATGCCGGTAGCCGCCCGATCGTCGATCTGTTTCTGCACCAGCGGCGTCAGCACCCAGCCTGGGCAGATGGCGTTGCAGGTGACATTGCCGGTGGCGGTTTCCAGGCCGACTACTTTAGTCAGGCCGATCACCCCGTGCTTGGCCGCGACATAGGCGGCCTTGCCCACGGAGCCGACCAGGCCGTGCACCGAGGCGATGTTGACGATCCTTCCCCAACCCTTGGCGCGCATGCCCGGCAGGGCCAGGCGGGTGCTGTGGAATACCGAAGACAGGTTGATCGCGATGATCGCGTCCCAGCGTTCCACCGGGAATTCCTCGACCGCCGCCACATGCTGGATACCGGCGTTGTTGACCAGGATGTCGACGCCACCGAACTCTCGCTCAGCATAGGCGAACATCTCGGCGATCTGCGCCGGGTCGCTGACATCGGCCGGGTGATGGCCGACCTTGCCGCCGAACTCGCGCACTTGGCTGAGCACCGCGCTGGCATCGCCGAAGCCGTTGAGAATCAGGTCGGCGCCAGCCTTGGCCAGGCTCAGGGCGATGCCCAGGCCGATGCCGCTGGTGGAGCCGGTGACCAGTGCGGTTTTTCCTTTGAGACTCATAGTCGATTCCTCAGACGATGCCGGTGGCGTAGAACGTGGCGATCACCACGAAGACCGCCAGGGTCTTGATCAGTGTGATGCAGAAAATATCTTTGTAGGCCTCGCGATGGGTCAGCCCGGTGACTGCCAGCAGGGTGATCACCGCGCCGTTGTGGGGCAGGGTGTCCATGCCGCCACTGGCCATGGCGGCGACTCGGTGCAGCACTTCCAGTGGAATATTGGCGGCGTGGGCGGCGCTGATGAAGCTGTCGGCCATGGCCGCCAGGGCGATGCTCATGCCACCCGAGGCCGAGCCGGTGATCCCGGCCAGCAGGGTCACGGTAACGGCTTCGTTGACCAGAGGGTTGGGAATGCTCTTGAGCCAGTCGGCCAGTACCAGAAAGCCTGGCAGCGAGGCGATTACCGCACCGAAACCGTACTCCGAGGCAGTGTTCATCGCGGCCAGCAGGGCGCCACTGACCGCGCTCTTGCTACCTTCGGCGAGCTTGCCACGAATCGCTCGGAAGCCGAATGCCAGCACCATGATGATGCCCACCAGCAAGGCCGCCTGGACCGCCCAGATGGCGGTGAGCTTGGCGACTTCGGTCTGCACCGGCGCGGCCATGCCGGGCAGGCTGAGGGTGTGGGTCTTACCGTACCAGAGCGGAATCCAGCGGGTGAACAGCAGGTTCATGATGCCCACCAGCAGCAGCGGCGAGAGGGCGATCCAGGGATTGGGCAGACGGATGTCCTCGGCGGTTTCCGGTTCGTTGCGCAACTGCGTGCCGTAGCCCTCGCCGGCGCGCTGGGCCTTGTTGCGCTGGCGTTGCAGGAACAGCATGCCGGCGCAGAACACGAATACCGTGCCGATCACGCCCAGCCAAGGCGCGGCCCAGGCGGTGGTGTTGAAGAAGGTGCTGGGGATGATGTTCTGGATCTGCGGGGTGCCGGGCAGGGCGTCCATGGTGAAGGAAAACGCGCCGAGGGCGATGGTCGCCGGAATCAGGCGTTTGGGGATGTTGCTCTGGCGGAACATCTCGGCGGCGAACGGATAGACCGCGAACACCACCACGAACAGCGAGACGCCGCCGTAGGTCAGCAGGGCGCAGACCAGTACGATCACCAGCATTGCTTGGCGGGTACCAAGCAGGCGGATCGCGGCGGCGACAATGGAGCGGGAGAAGCCCGACAGCTCGATCAGCTTGCCGAATACGGCGCCGAGCAGGAACACCGGGAAATAGAGCTTGATGAAGCCGACCATCTTGTCCATGAACACGCCGGTGAAGGCCGGGGCGACGGCAGACGGATCGGTCAGCAGGACGGCGCCGAGGGCGGCGATGGGGGCAAACAGGATGACGCTGTAGCCACGGTAGGCGGCAAGCATCAGCAGCGCCAGGGCTGCGAGGGCGATGATCACACTCATGGTGTGTCTCCAAATTGTTATTTTTGTAAGTTGGGTCTGAATCTCCGGTGGGAATAGCGAGTTTCATGCCATATCAATAAGCTTTTGAAAAATAACGATATTCTATATTTTATGAACGCTCGGCTTTATGAAAGTCTCTAAAAAGAGACTTTTTCGAAAGCGCCACACCCCTGCAGGAGCCGGGGTTGCCCGCCAAGAACGATAACGCGGTGTTCCTGAAGGACCGAGTTGTGGGCATTCGCGGGCAAGCCCGGCTCCTACAGAGGGTGGTGTTTTCGGGAGCGGGGAGTGTCTCTATATTGGGATTTTAGTCTCTTCATTGAGACTCGCTAATGCCCAGCGCCACCATCTTTTTGTACAGGGTCGAGCGGCCCAGCCCCAATTGCCTGGCTGCGTCCACCACCTTGCCACCGCATTGCGCCAGGGTCGTCTCGATCAACTGCCGTTCGAATCGCTCTCGCGCGACGTTGAAGGTTTCGTTCCCCAAAGAGGCCATGACAGGAGCCTGCGTGCGCTCCAACGGACTGAAAGTTCCGATCGCGCCACGAATATCGGCAGCGTCCAGCACCTGCGTATCGCTCAACAGCGCCGCCCGCTCCAGCACATTGCGCAGTTCGCGGATATTGCCCGGCCAGGCATGCTGGCCCAGCAATTCCAGCGCTTCGCCCGTCAGCTCATGATGGCTGCGCAACTCCTCCAGGATCGCCTCACTCAGTGCCGGCAAATCCTCCAGACGCTCACGCAGTGGCGGCACCTGGATCGGCAGGACATTGAGGCGGTAATACAGATCGGCGCGGAACTCGCCGCGCTTGATCGCCGCTTCCAGATCGGTGGAGGTCGCGGCGATCACCCGCACATCACTGCGCAGCACTTCGTTGGAACCGACCGGCTCGAACTCCTTCTCCTGTAGCACCCGTAGCAGTTTGCTCTGCAGGGGCAACGGCATGTCGCCGATCTCGTCCAGAAACAGGGTGCCGCCCTGGGCAATCTGCAGCTTGCCGGGCCGGCCCTTGCGGTCGGCACCGGTGAAGGCACCCGGAGCGGTGCCGAAGAATTCCGCTTCCAGCAGGGTTTCCGGAATCGCCGCGCTGTTGATGCTGACGAACGCCTTGTGCGCCCGCGGCGAGGCACTGTGGATGGCCTGAGCCAGCAGTTCCTTGCCGCTGCCGGTTTCACCCAGCAGCAACACCGGCGAGTCGGCACTGGCGCTGCGGCGGGCGCGGCGCTTGACCTCCAGGCTAGCGGCGCTGGTGCCGATGAAGTGGGCAAAATTGTACTTGGTCTGCCGCGCCCGCAGCAGCGAACGGGTCGAGGCCAGTTCTGCCTGCATGCTCTGGTAGCGCTTGAGCAGTGGCGACAGGCTGTGCAACTCGCCAAACAGGGCGAAGCCGATGGCGCCGATCACCACACCGGCATCGTCGTGGACCGGCAGGCGCATCACCACCAGCGGTTCCTTGGGCATGTCCTGCAGGTCCAGCAGAATCGGCCGGCCGGTGCGTACCACCTCGCGCAGCAGGCTGCCGGGGATCACGCTTTCGCACGGTTGGCCGATGGCCTGTTCGGCGCTGGTGAGGCCAAAACGCTTGGCGTAACGCTCGTTCATCCAGACGATCCGCGCATCGCGGTCAACGATCACCGTACCTTCGCTGGACTGCTCGATGCTTTCGAACAGCGAACGAATCGCCAGCAGGCGAACCCGCTGGTAGTCCTTGAGGCTTTCACGGTCGTTCATCGGCTTCTGGCTCACGGGCAGCCCGGGGTGGCGGTGTTGGTCAGGGTCGCTGCCAGCAACTCCCGGGTATACGGATGCTGAGGGTTGTCGAACACCGCGCAGGTACTGCCCCGTTCGACTACCTGTCCGTCCTTGACCACGATCAGGTCATGGGCCAGGGCACGCACCACCGACAGGTCATGGCTGATGAACAGATAGGTCAGGCCGTGTTTGGCCTGCAGGTCACGCAGCAGCGCGACTACCTGTTTCTGCACCGTGCGGTCCAGGGCCGAGGTCGGTTCGTCGAGCAGGATCAACGCGGGTTTGAGCACCAGGGCCCGGGCGATTGCGATCCGCTGCCGCTGGCCGCCGGAGAATTCATGGGGGTAGCGATGACGGCTTTGCGGGTCGAGGCCGACTTCCTCGAGTGCCCGGATCACCTGGGCCTCGTGTTCGGCAGCGGTACCGGGGCAGTGCACCTCGATGCCTTCGCTGATGATCTGCGCCACCGACATGCGCGGGCTGAGGCTGCCGAACGGATCCTGGAACACCACCTGCATCTGTTTGCGCCACGGGCGCAGTTGCTTTTGGCTCAGCCCGTCGAGGGCCTGGCCCTGGAAGTGGATGCTGCCCTGGGCATCGAGCAGCCGCAGGATCGCCTGACCGAGGGTGGATTTGCCCGAACCGGACTCGCCAACGATGCCCAAGGTCTTGCCCCGCTGCACGCAGAGGCTGATGCCATCCACTGCCTGTAGATACTCTTTGCGCCGCAACAGGCCGCCGCCGATCTGGAAGCGTACGCGCAGGTCGTCGACCTGCAACACGCTTTCGTTATCGTCCAGCGCCAGTGCTTCCCCGGCCGGTTCGGCATCCAGCAGTAGGCGGCTGTAGGGGTGTTGTGGCTGGTTGAACAGGGTTTCGCAGTCGGCCTGCTCGACGCTTTCCCCGGCCTTCATCACACAGACCCGCTGGGCGATGCTGCGCACCAGGTTGAGGTCGTGGCTGATCAGCAGCAGCGACATACCCAGACGTTGCTGCAACGATTTGAGCAGCAGCAGGATCTTGCGCTGCACGGTGACATCGAGGGCGGTGGTCGGTTCGTCGGCGATCAGCAGTTCCGGTTCGCAGGCCAGGGCCATGGCGATCATCACCCGCTGGCGCTGGCCGCCGGAGAGTTGATGAGGGTAGGCCTTGAGCCGTTCACGGGGTTTCTGGATGCCCACCAGTTCCAGCAGTTCGAGGATTCGTGCCTGGGCCGCCTTGCCGCCCATTCCTTTGTGCAGCATCAGGGTTTCGCCGATCTGCTTCTCGACCGTGTGCAGCGGGTTCAGCGAGGTCATCGGTTCCTGGAAGATCATGGCGATGCGGTCGCCGCGAATCTGGCGCAGGGTGCTGTTGTCGGCCCCGAGCAGTTCCTGGCCGCGATAACGCACGCTGCCGGTGGAATGGCAGCCGGTCTGCGGCAGCAATTGCAGGATCGAATGGGCGGTGACCGACTTGCCCGAACCGGACTCGCCGACCAGCGCCAGGCATTCGCCGGCACGGATGTCCAGGCACAGGTCGCGGACCACGGGTTGGCCGCCGAAGGCCACGGTCAGATGTCGGATTTCAATCAGGTTGTCGGTCATGGCGCGGGCCTGGTTCATGAGCGGGGGTCGAAGGCATCACGCAGCGCCTCGCCGATAAAGACCAGCAGCGAAAGGATCAGCGCCAGGGTGAAGAAGGCGGTGAGCCCCAGCCACGGGGCTTGCAGGTTCTGTTTGCCCTGCCCGATCAGTTCGCCCAGCGAGGCGCTGCCGGCGGGCATGCCGAAGCCGAGGAAGTCCAGGGCGGTGAGGGTCGAGATGGCGCCGGTGAGAATGAACGGCAGGTAGCTCAGGGTCGCGTTCATGGCGTTGGGCAGGATGTGCCGCAGGATGATCTTGCGGTCGTTCAGACCCAGGGCGCGGGCGGCCTTGACGTACTCCAGGTTGCGGCCACGGAGAAATTCGGCGCGCACCACGTCGACCAATGCCAGCCAGGAGAATAAGGCCATGATCCCCAGCAGCCACCAGAAGTTCGGCTCGACGAAGCCCGACAAAATGATCAGCAGGTACAACACCGGCAGCCCCGACCAGACTTCCAGCAGGCGCTGACCGAGCAGGTCGACCCAGCCGCCGTAATAGCCCTGCAGGGCGCCGGCGGCGATACCGATCAGCGCGCTGATGACCGTCAGGGCCAGGGCGAACAGAATCGATACCCGGGCCCCGAAGATCACTCGCGCCAGCACGTCGCGGGCCTGGTCGTCGGTGCCCAGCCAGTTCACCGCTGTGGGTGGGCTGGGCGCCGGTTTGTTGAGGTCGTAGTTGGGGGTGTCGGCGCTGAACGGAATCGGCGGGAACAGCATCCAGCCGCCATCACGGGTGATCAGTTGGCGCACGTAGTCGCTGCGGTAGTCGGCCTGGAACGGCAACTGGCCGCCGAACTCCTGCTCGGTGTAACGCTTGAACACCGGGAAATACAGCGAACCCTGGTAACTGAGCACCAGCGGCTTGTCGTTGGCGATCAGTTCACCGCCCAGGCTCAGGACGAACAGCGCCGCGAACAGCCAAAGCGACCACCAGCCACGGCGGTTGGCCTTGAACCGATCGAGCCGGCGGCGGCTCACGGGGGAAAGTTGTAGCATCAGGCGTTCCTCGCGGCGAAGTCGATACGCGGGTCGACCAGGGTGTAGCAGAGGTCGCCGATCAGTTTTATCAGCAGGCCGAACAGGGTGAAGATGAACAGCGAACCGAACACCACCGGGTAATCGCGCGACACCGCCGCTTCGTAACTCATGCGGCCCAGGCCATCGAGGGAGAAGATCACCTCGATCAGCAGGGAGCCGGCGAAGAACACGCTGATGAACGCCTGGGGAATCCCCGAGACCACCAGTAGCATGGCGTTGCGAAACACGTGACCGTAGAGCACCCGGCGTTCGCTCAGACCCTTGGCGCGTGCGGTGGTCACGTACTGGCGGGTGATCTCGTTAAGAAAGGAGTTCTTGGTCAGGATCGTCAGCGTGGCGAAGCCGCCGATCACCAGGGAGGTCACTGGCAGCACCAGGTGCCAGAAGTAGTCGGCGACCTTGCCCAGCGTCGACAGTTGGTCGAAGTTGTCCGAGACCAGGCCGCGCACCGGGAACCAGTTCAGTGAGGTGCCGCCGGCGAACAGCACGATCAGCAGCATGGCGAACAGGAACGCCGGCATCGCGTAGCCGAGGATGATCGCGGTGCTGCTCCAGATATCAAAGCGACTGCCGTGGCGGACCGCCTTGCGGATGCCGAGGGGGATCGACACCAGGTAGGTGATCAGCGTGGCCCAGAGACCCAGGGAGATGGTCACCGGCATCTTCTCCAGGATCAGGTCGGTGACCTGTGCGCCCCGGAAGAAGCTCTTGCCGAAGTCGAGGTGGGCGTAACTCTTGAGCATCAGCCAGAAACGTTCCGGGGCTGGCTTGTCAAAGCCGTACTGGCGCTCGATGTCGGCGATCAGCTTGGGGTCGAGGCCGCGGCTGGCGCGGGACGAGCCGTGCAGTGCATCGCCACCACTACCGATCGCGCCGCCACCGCCGAGCCCTTGCAGGCGGGCGATGGCCTGTTCCACCGGGCCGCCGGGCGCGGCCTGGACGATGACGAAGTTGACCAGCAGAATGACCAGCAGGGTCGGGATGATCAGCAGCAGGCGCCGCAGGATATAGGCCGGCATCAGCGGTGTCCTCCGTCGTGGCCGCGCCGGATCAGTTCGGCGGTCATCTGTTCGTTGGTCAGCGGGGTGGGGCTGACTTCCCACCAGGTCTCGATGGCCGCGTCATTGCTGGCCTGTATCTGCGGAATGCCGAAGCGGTTCCACCACACGGTGGAGATGCCCGGCGGGTAGTAGTTGGGGATCCAGTAGTAGTTCCACTGCAGTACCCGGTCCAGCGCGTGGGCGTAGCTGAGCATCTGCTTCTGGGTGTTGGCCTTGACCAGACCGTTGATCAGGCTGTCCACGGCCGGGTTCTGCAGGGCCATGAAATTGTTCGAGCCCGGGTCGGTGGCCGTCGAGGAACCGAAGAAGTTGTACAGTTCGATGCCCGGCGAGGTGGTCACCGGGTAGCCACTGACAATCATGTCGTAGTCGCGGTTTTTCAGGCGGTTGACGTATTGCGAGGGATCGATGCGGCGGATGTCCATGCGGATGCCGATCTGCGCCAGGTTGCGCTTGTAGGGCAACAGCAGGCGTTCCATGCCGTTTTGGGCATTGAGGAAGGTGAAGCTCAGCGGCTCGCCCTGGGCATTGACCAACTGGTCACCCTTGGGTTTCCAGCCGGCCTGTTCCAGCAGTGCCAGGGCCTGCAGTTGCTTGTCCCGCAGGTTGCCGCTGGCGTCGGTCTTGGGTGCTTCGAAAACCTGGTTGAAGACTTCGTCGGGAATCTGCCCGCGCAGCGGTTCGAGGATCGCCAACTCGTCCTTGTCCGGCAGTTCGCGAGCGGCCAGCGGGGTGTTGGAGAAGAAGCTCTGCTGGCGCAGGTACATGTTGCGCATCATCTGCCGGTTGCTCCACTCGAAGTCCCAGAGCATGGCCAGGGCCTGGCGCACGCGGCGATCCCGGAACATCGGTTTCTGCAGGTTGAACACGTAGCCTTGGGACGGCTGCGGTGATTCCGGTGCCAGATGGGCTTTCTGCAGGCGGCCGTCGCTCAGCGCCGGGCTGTCATAGCCGATGGAGTAGGCGGTGGCGGAGAATTCGCGGTTGTAGTCGTAGGCGCCGCCACGCAATACCTGGCGGGCCACATCGGTGTCGCCGAAGTATTCGATGCTGAAGCGGTCGAAGTTGTACAGGCCGCGGCTGACCGGCAGGTCCTTGCCCCACCAGTCGGGGTTGCGGGCGAACGTGATGCTGCGCCCGGAGTCGACCTTGCTGACCCGATACGGCCCGCTGCCCAGCGGTGCTTCGTAGCCGCCGCCGTCGGCGAAGTCACGGGTTTTCCACCAATGCTCCGGCAGTACCGGCAGGGTCGCGATATCCAGTGGCAGCGAGCGGTTTTCGGTGTTCTTGAAATCGAAGCGGACCTGGGTCGGTGACTCGACCACCACGTCCTTGATGCCTTCGAACTGCATGCGGTAGCTCAGGCTGCCCTCGGTCATCAGCAGGTTGAAGGTGTAGCGCACGTCCTCGGCGGTGATCGGCGTGTTGTCGGCGAAGCGCGCCTTGGGGTTGAGGAAAAAGCGCAGCGACAGGCCGTCATCGGCGCGCTGCATCTTTTCTGCGACCAGGCCGTAGACCGTATAGGGCTCATCGAGGGAGCGCACCGCCAGCGGTGAATAGATCCAACCGTCGACCTGCGAGACGCCGATGCCTTTGTCGATGTAAGGCAGAACATGGTCGAACTGGCCGATCTCGATCGCCGAACGCTTGAGGCTGCCGCCCTTGGGCGCGTCAGGGTTGGCGTAATCAAAATGGGTGAAGTTGGCCGGGTATTTGGGCGGCTCGCCGTACACCGTCAGGGCGTTTTGCGCGGGAGCGGCGTGAGCGACGCTGGCGAACATGGCCAGGGTGCTGAATGTCAGGGAGAGAACCAGTCGCATCGTCAGCCTTGAGGACGGTGTGAAAGTTGGCTTGTGGCAAGCCTAACGCTGTGGCGAGCGGGCTTGCCCGCGCTCGGCTGCGAAGCAGCCGTGAAGCCGGTTTTCTCGGTGTTTCTTATGTACCGAGGGTCCGGTTTCAGGGCCGCTGCGCGACCCAGCGGGGGCAAGCCCCCTCGCCACAGGCGCTGGCTGCCACAAGGGGCGGTGGTTGCCCCGAAGAGCAACCCTCGTCGGCGGATCAGTCCTGGCGGCTGGTGACTTCCAGCAGGTGGTAGCCGAACTGGGTTTTCACCGGGCCCTGCACGGTATTGACCGGCGCGCTGAAGACCACGGTGTCGAATTCCTTGACCATCTGGCCTGGGCCGAAGGAACCCAGGTTGCCGCCGTCACGGCTGGAAGGGCAGGTGGAGTTGGCCTTGGCGATTTCGGCGAAGTCGGCGCCGCCTTCGATCTGGGTCTTGAGTTCGTTGCATTTGGCTTCAGTGGCAACCAGGATGTGACGGGCAGTGGCTCGTGCCATGGTGGGGTACTCCTTTCAGGAAAATGTTGAGCCTACCGGATTCAGGCGGCTTTTTCCTGGCAAAAGTTCCTCGGTGGCGCTGCGGCAGATAGCCCGTGGCCCTGTACGACTCCAACCCTTGAGTAATCAGACGGGAATCAACCCCGCTTCCTGATAGGTCAGCATCAAATCGTCAAACAGATTGAGGTCTGCCCTTGTCCGCGCTATCAACTGCGCACCTGCGACCGCGGTGTAGATGGCGCGGGCACGACGTTCACAGGCTGGCCCAGCGTCCCAGCCAGCTTCTGCCAGCACTTCGGCGAGCCATTTCACATTGACGTCCGCAAATGCCTTGACCTCTCTGGACACCTGATCGGGCAGATCCTCGTATTCTGCGGCCATGAAGCTGGACAAGCAGAGCCTGTTATCGGCCTTCAAGGATTTACGAAATATGGACGGGTACAGCCGCATGCACTGCTGCGGATCTGGGTTAGAAGTCCGTATCTCTTCAAGCACCGCCAGCGTGTCTTGCCAGTAGCGTTGCGCAACGGCAGCGCCCAAGTCCGCTTTGCTGGGAAAGTGGTAGTAGATGCTCGCATTCTTGATACCGACTTCCTCGGCAATGCTCCGGAAATTGATGCCGCTGTATCCATGCAACTGGGCTGCGGATCTTGCCGCAGCCAGGATGGCCTCCCGGGCGTTTTCGCTCACGTGTAATCCTCGACATTGATTCAGGCCTGCGTGGCTCGCATTCTACTCGTGTCGAGCTTACCTGCCAATTGACAGGTAGGGTATTGACAGGAAGGAAATCTCCGCTCAATCTTTACCTACCTACCTACCTACCTACCTACCTACCTACCTACCTACCTACCTACCAACTGACAGGCAGGTAAATCTGGCATGACTACTTCACAGCAACGTGTTGACGCTCCCACTGTTTCCCCGATGAAAATCTACGACTGGTTCGACGGACCGTACCCAGCCCGAGTGCGCATTGCGCTCGCGGAAAAAGGGCTATTGCCGACGATTGAATTCGTATCGGTGAATCTCTGGACCGGCGAGCACAAGGAACCGGAGTTCCTTGCCATCAACTACTCAGGCACGCTCCCTGTGCTTGAACTCGAAGATGGAACGCGGATCGCAGAATGCACCGCCATTACCCAGTATCTGGACAGCCTGGACGGCAAGCCGACGCTGACGGGCGAGACGCCTCTGGAGAAGGGGCTCATCCACATGATGACCAAACGCGCCGAAATCGAGTTCCTGGATGCCGTGAGTGTCTATTTCCATCACGCCACTCCCGGTCTGGGGCCGAAAGTCGAGCTGTATCAAAACGCTGAATGGGGCGCAAAGATGGGCGAAAAAGCGATCAGAGGCATGGGTTATTTCGACAACCTCCTCAAAGATCAACCTTTCGTTGCGGGCGATAAATTTTCGATGGCAGACATCGCTGTGCTGGGAGGGATGATCTTCGCCTCGCTGGTAAAACTGCCGGTACCTGAAGAGTACGTCGCGTTGCGAGCCTGGCATGCCAAAATGCAAGAACGCCCAAGCGTTCAGACTTGGCGCGCTCTGGTTGAGCAAGGTGCACCGAAAAACCAGTGATTGAGCAACGGCGCATCCACTGCGACTACGGGTAGTGGATGCGCTGTCAACGTTCTTGCAGCGCAATATGACGACGGCTGATTGCGGAAGAAAAACTCACTTCTGTGTCCGCGAAGGGTTGAGCCCTAGAGGCTTGCCTGCGAAGGCGTCTTCTCAGGCACCCACTGCCTTGCGGGGCGCCTGCTCGCGCAAGCGTTGCGCCGCCCCGCGCAGCAACCGTTCGGTCGCCTCCCAGCCCAGGCAACCGTCGGTGATCGACACGCCGTACTTGAGTGACGGGCTCAGCGGCTGACAACCTTCGAACAGATGACTCTCCAGCATCATGCCAATCAGCGAACGGTCGCCCAGCAGGCGCTGCTCCAGCACATCGGCGAACACTGCCGGTTGGCGCAGGGGGTCCTTGCCGCTGTTGGCATGGCTGCAATCGACCATCATCCGGCTCGCAATGCCCTGTTTCTCCAGCCCCGCCCGGGCCAGGGCAATGCTGCGGGCATCGTAGTTGGGGCCACGATGCCCGCCGCGCAACACCAGGTGTGTATCGGGGTTGCCGGCGGTCTGGATGATTGCCGGGTGCCCCTGTGCATCGACGCCGAAATGCCGGTGCGGGTGGGCCGACGAACGCATGGCGTCACTGGCGATGCCGACACCGCCGTCGGTGCCGTTCTTGAAACCCACGGGCATTGGCAGGCCACTGGCCATTTCCCGGTGGATCTGCGATTCGGTGGTTCGGGCGCCAATGGCGACCCAACTCAGCAGATCGTCGAAGTAGCTGGCCGCCATCGGCTGCAGCAGTTCGGTCGCGATCGGCAGGCCCATGCGCAGTATCTCGCGCATCAGTTCGCGTGACAGTGCCAGGCCGCCGGCCATGTCATCACTGCCATCCAGGTGCGGGTCGTAGGCCAGGCCTTTCCAGCCGACCGTGGTACGCGGCTTTTCCACGTAGGCGCGCATCACCAGCAGCATCTGGTCGCTGACGTCATTCGCCAGGCTGGCCAGATGGCCGGCGTATTCAAGCGCTGATTGCGGGTCGTGGATCGAGCAGGGGCCGACGATCATCAGCAGGCGCGGGTCTTTGCCATCAAGGATGGCGCGTACTGCCTCGCGTTGGCGGGCGACCTGATCGTTCAGGGTCGTATCGAGGGGCAACTGCTGCTTGAGTTGCAGGGCCGTCGGCAGGCGCTGGGTCAGCGGCTCGTTGGCGGACGAAAGGGCGGACAGTGGCAAGGCAGAGAGAGATGAATGCATGTTCGAGATTCCTTGGGCTGGCGGCGGGTCTTCCCGCGCGCGGCCCTATTGCGGTGTTCGACAATCAGCCGGATGGGCTGTGAGTGTGTGCTTGCCACCTGTGAGTGACCGTTCGGAGGCGGCGTGCTGTCCCGAGCGGAGGTTGCTAAATCGCCAGGCGGTGGTGAGTTCGTAGCGGTAATAGGTGGCGTAGTTCATGTCGGTATTCCTCGATTCGAAATGTCTGTTGAAGCGGTTCGCGTAAAAAGTGCAGCCCTGAAAAAACAAAACCCCCGGTCGGGAGGCCGACCGGGGGTTGTTGATTCTCTGGTAGGCGACCCCTTGAGTAGTGGGCGCCGGTTGGGTATCAGGCGCGCCAGTGGCTAAACCAATACCCAAAATAAAAGCCTGCGGATGCACCAGCGGTTTTCACCCAGGCAGCCGCTGGCGAGCGCAGGGCGCTGGCAGTTGGGCAAGGCATGGAATGAATGGGGCGCATGGTACGTCTCCGATGGAATGGCCCTGAGCTTACTCGAGGCTTGTCGGCCAGTTCAATCAGAAATTTCTATGGCCTGCGGTATGTAGCCGCTATCGTTTAAATAAATTAAACGTTTATGACACACTCATCGGACGCTTCCGATCCGAATATCAGGCAGGACCATGACTCACTTGACCATTGCCGCCGCCCAGTCCTGCTCCCTGGCTGGCGATCTGGAAGGCAATATCCAACGGCATCTTCATTTCATGCAGCAGGCGGCAGGGCAGGGGGTGCAGTTGCTGGTCTTTCCCGAACTGTCGCTGACCGGCTACGAGCGCAACCTGGCTGCGGCACTGGCGATTACGCCGGATGCGCAGGTCTTGCAACCCTTGGCCGATCTGGCGCGTGAGTTACGGCTGGTGACCGTGGTCGGCATGCCGATTCGTCTGGCCGATGATGCGCCGTTGCTGATCGGCGCATTGACATTCAAGGCCGATGGCTCTCGCCAGCTCTACAGCAAACAGCATCTGCACGAGGGTGAGGAGCAGGTGTTTACGCCAGGGGCCGGAGGCGCAGGCTTGAGCTTCGGCAATGACACTGTCGCTCTGTCGGTTTGTGCTGACTTTTCCCACGCCAGTCATGCCCTCCAAGCGGCTCAATCCGGCGCTAACCTGTATGCATCGAGTGTATTGATCAGCGAGAACGGTTATGCCGCCGATACCGCCTTGCTTCAGGGTTATGCCCGTGAGCACCGCATGGCTGTGCTGATGGCCAATCATGGGGGTGTCACCGGCGGCTGGATGTCGGCCGGGCGTAGTGCGATCTGGGCGGCAGGCGGGGAATTGGTGGTCGCTGCGGCGGGTGCGGGTGATGCACTGGTGATCGGCCGACGTGTGGCCGGTCACTGGCAGGGTGAGGTTGTGGAGGTCGAGGGGTTGTGAAGCGGGACTGGCGTTTTCGTCCGGCAACCGAGGCGGATCTGGAGTTTGCCCGGACGCTGACGCGCCGAAACATGATGGCCTACTACTGTCAGTACGATCTGCTCTGGCAGGAAGAAGCTTTCGATGTCGCCTGGGCGGGACGGCAGAATGCCCTGTTGTGCGAGGGGGAACAGATTCTCGGTTTTGTCAGCTTCAGCCGCGACGCCAGAGCGTTGTATATCCGTGAACTGCAACTGGTCGAGGTTGGGCGGGGGCAGGGGCTGGGCAGTTGGTTGATCGTGCAGGCGCGTGACATCGCCTTCAGGGAAGGACGACCGGAGGTGCGCTTGACCGTCTTCAAGAGCAATCCTGCCAGGCGGCTCTATGAACGCATGGGATTGGCGGTCGTCGGGGAGGACGAATGCTTCTTTCGCATGAGCGTTGGGGCTTTGCGCGCGGGCTCTGGAAACGTCTGACGGTATTTTGGGATTGAACTTACCCCTCGATATTTTGAGGTGCATACTGGATTCAAACGGGTGGTTTCATTCCTCGTTGCGATTGTCCGTATCGAGGATGACACCGTCCTTCATGCCCAGCAGGACCGCCACCTTATGGGCTTCCCCACGTCGTCCCTTTTTTCGCCCGGCGAGCACTTGATAGGTGGTTGCCGGGTCGACGCCATGCTCGCGTGCAAACTCCTGAACCGATTTTCCTTGATGTTCCAGCCAAGCCTTGGCTTGTGCGGCGGTGCGAATACCGGGCATAGTTCAAAACCGTTCAAATTTGTTTAATTTTGTTGAATTCACCCCCGTTGGGGGTTCTTTACTTGGGATAATACATCCAAATGAGTGGAATTGGTTCCCGCTTACGGCAAGAGAGGGAGCGACTTGGATTGTCGCAGAAGGCTTTTGGCGAAATCGGCGGCGTTGAAGCCAACGCCCAAGGCAAATATGAGAGTGGTGATCGTGCGCCCAAGGCGGACTATTTGTCGCGGGTAGCCGAGCGCGGTGTTGACGTGCTGTATGTCCTGACCGGCGGCCGGACGCCGACACTGGTCGACAATCTCAGCTCCAGCGAAGAAAAGGTGCTGGGCAGCTACCGTACCCTGCGCAAGGAAGACCAGGAAGCGATTCGCCAGTTGACCACCACGCTGGCCGAAGCCATCGCCTCCTACGGTTCCAAGGGCCGTCGGGATCCTCACGATCGCTGAAACGCGGTCGCCATGTCGTTATCCACACAAGCGCTTATAGCGCTATGACACTCTTATGTGACGCTTGCAGCTAGGTCTGGCCGCCGGTTTTTTGCTAAGGTGGTCAATAATCTGATAAGACCATATGCGCGAGGTGTCTGCTTGATTAGGGTGCTAGTTGTCGATGACCATGATCTTGTGCGTACAGGCATTACGCGGATGCTTGCCGACATCGATGGCCTGCAGGTGGTGGGCCAGGCGGAGTCGGGAGAGCAGGCCCTGCTGAAAACGCGGGAGCTCAAGCCTGATGTTGTGCTGATGGACGTCAAGATGCCGGGCATCGGCGGTCTTGAGGCAACGCGCAAATTGCTGCGCAGCCACCCTGATATCAAGGTCGTGGCGGTTACCGTGTGCGAGGAAGATCCGTTTCCGACCCGGCTCATGCAGGCCGGGGCTTCGGGCTACCTGACCAAGGGTGCGGGGTTGGCGGAAATGGTGCAGGCGATTCGCCTGGTGTTTGCCGGACAGCGCTACATCAGTCCGCAGATCGCCCAGCAGATGGCGCTCAAGTCCTTCCAGCCGGCCAGTGAATCGCCGTTCGATGCCTTGTCCGAGCGAGAAATCCAGATCGCCCTGATGATCGTCGGGTGCCAGAAGGTACAGATCATCTCCGACAAGCTCTGCCTGTCGCCGAAAACCGTCAACACCTACCGTTACCGGATTTTCGAGAAACTGTCGGTCAGCAGCGATGTCGAGTTGACGCTTCTGGCTGTTCGCCACGGCATGGTCGATGCCGGCTGACAATGACTGATCCGTTCGATTCAAGCGCGTTTCTTTCTACCTGTAGTGGTCGTCCTGGTGTGTATCGCATGTTCGACAGCGATGCGCGCCTGCTGTACGTGGGCAAGGCCAAGAACCTGAAGAATCGCCTCGCCAGCTACTTCCGCAAGAGCGGCCTCGCCCCCAAGACCGCCGCCCTGGTGGCGCGTATCGCCCAGGTCGAAACCACCATTACCGCCAACGAGACCGAGGCGCTGCTGCTGGAGCAGACGCTGATCAAGGAGTGGCGGCCGCCTTACAACATCCTGCTGCGCGACGATAAGTCCTATCCCTATGTGTTCCTCTCGGATGGCGACTATCCGCGCCTGAGCATTCATCGCGGGGCGAAGAAGCTCAAGGGCAAATATTTCGGGCCTTATCCGAGTGCTGGCGCGATTCGCGAGAGCCTGGCGCTGTTGCAGAAGACGTTCCACGTGCGCCAGTGCGAGGACAGCTATTACAAGAACCGTACCCGACCGTGCCTGCAGTATCAGATCAAGCGCTGCAAGGGGCCCTGTGTCGGTTTGGTCGAGCCTCAGGTATACGCTGAGGATGTACGCCATTCGGTGATGTTCCTTGAAGGGCGCAGCAATGCCCTGACCGATGAACTCAATGCCGGCATGGAGCAGGCGGCCAGTACCCTCGATTTCGAGAAGGCGGCCGAACTGCGCGACCAGATTGCACTGCTGCGCCGGGTGCAGGACCAGCAGAGCATGGAAGGCGGTACCGGTGATGTCGACGTGATCGCCGCGTTCGTCAACCCGGGTGGCGCCTGCGTACACCTGATCAGCGTGCGGGGCGGGCGGGTGCTGGGCAGCAAGAACTTCTTCCCGCAAGTGGGCATCGATGACGATGTTTCCGAGGTCATGGCGGCCTTTCTCGGCCAGTATTTCGTCAGCAGCCCCGAGCGCGACCTGCCCAGTGAGCTGATCGTCAACGTGGTCCACGATGACTTCCCGACCCTGATTGCCGCCATTGATGAGTTGCGCGGTCGCGAACTGAGCATCAGCCACCGGGTGCGCGGCACCCGGGCACGTTGGCAGCAACTGGCAGTGACCAACGCCGAGCAGGCCCTGACTGCCCGTTTGGCCAACCGCCAGCATGTGGCGGCGCGGTTCGACGCGCTGGCCGAGGTGCTGGATCTGGACGAACCGCCACAGCGCCTCGAGTGCTACGACATCAGTCACTCCAGTGGTGAATCGACCGTGGCTTCCTGCGTGGTATTCGGTCCGGAAGGGCCGATCAAGTCCGATTACCGCCGCTATAATATCGAGGGCGTGACAGCCGGCGACGACTATGCGGCGATGCATCAGGCGCTGACCCGCCGTTTCAGCCGGTTGAAGGAAGGCGAAGGCAAGTTGCCGGATATCCTCCTGGTGGACGGTGGCAAGGGGCAGTTATCCATGGCCCGCGATGTGCTCAATGAGCTGGCGGTACCGGACCTGATCCTGCTCGGCGTGGCCAAGGGCGCGACACGCAAGGCCGGTTTCGAAACCCTGTACCTCAACGATGCGGCCCACGAATTCACCCTCAAGGGCGACTCGCCGGCACTGCACCTGATCCAGCAGATCCGCGACGAGGCCCACCGTTTCGCTATCACCGGACACCGTGCGCGCCGCGGCAAGACTCGGCGTACTTCGACCCTGGAAGGGGTGGCGGGTGTCGGGCCGAAGCGGCGGCGCGAGCTGTTGAAACATTTTGGTGGCTTACAGGAACTGTCCCGTGCCAGCATCGACGAGATTGCCAAGGCACCGGGAATCAGTAAAAAGCTCGCTGAGTTGATTTATGCAAGCCTACACAGCGAGTAGAATGCCCTTTCACTTCGTAGCCAGTTGTGCCGATGAATATCCCTAATCTGATCACCGTTTTACGCGTTGTACTCATCCCGATCTTCATTCTGTTGTTTTACCTGCCGTACCACTGGAGTTATATAGCGGCAAGCTCGGTTTTCGCGTTTGCCGCAGCGACGGACTGGCTCGATGGCTATCTGGCCCGGCGCCTGGAACAGAGCACGCCGTTCGGTGCGTTCCTGGACCCGGTGGCCGACAAGCTGATGGTCGCGGTGGCCCTGGTCCTGCTGGTGCAGGAGCATGGCAACTTCTGGCTGACCTTTCCGGCGGTGGTTATCATCGGGCGTGAGATCGTGGTGTCGGCTCTGCGCGAGTGGATGGCCGAGATCGGCGAGCGTGCACAGGTTGCGGTCTCGAAGATGGGCAAATGGAAAACTGCCGCGCAGATGCTGGCGCTGGTGATCCTGCTGGGCAACCCTTCGGCTTTCAGCTTATGGGTACTGCTCGGTTATAGCCTGTTGATGGTCGCTGCAGGCCTGACCTTGTGGTCGATGCTGCAGTACCTGCGGGCAGCCTGGCCGCATCTGCGGATCAATGGCGAAAATAAATAAAACTTTTTGAATCAAGGGGTTGACGTGGTGTGCAAAATCTATAGAATGCGCATCACCAAGACGACGCGGGAATAGCTCAGTTGGTAGAGCACGACCTTGCCAAGGTCGGGGTCGCGAGTTCGAGTCTCGTTTCCCGCTCCAAATATTGCGCTACAGAGTTCCACTGAATTCTATAAGCGATTGAAATCAGGGCCTTTAGGCCCTTTTTTCGTTCCAGCGGGAACCACTGAAATCCAGCACTATCCGGTGCGTTTAAGTCCAGGATTGAGTCCAGAATCCTGACGCGTACCGAATCGGTTTGATGCTGGAGCAGTTTGCGCAACGAGATGAGCATCTGGCCCTGACTCTGTTCAGGAGCTCGCGATGGCACTCTCAGAAATGACAGTTCGGCATGCCCGAATCACTGGTAACGACTACACCCTCGGTGACAGTGATGGTCTCACACTCAACGTGACGGCCAGAGGTGGAAAAGTCTGGCTCTTCCGCTACTACTGGGCGGGCAAGCAGAAGCGCATGTCCTTGGGTTGTTACCCGCAAATCTCCCTCAAAGATGCACGTACTCGACGTGACGAGGCGCGCGCCTTGGTTGCCCAGGGCATCAATCCCTATGAGCATCGTAAACAACAGCGACTTGCTGTTCATGCTGCGAAGGAGCACACCTTCGAGGCCGTGTTCAATCAGTGGGTAGCGTTCCGCAGGCTAAGCCTGAAGGAAGGGCGCCAGAGCACGCTCTCGCAGATCTTGAGAATCTTCAATAAGGACGTCCTGCCCACGCTGGGCGGACGCTCCATCTACGATATCAATCGTCACGATCTATTGGATTTGCTGAGCAGGATCGAACAGCGCAAGGCCTTAACGACTGCCGAAAAATGCCGGACCTGGTTCAACCAATTGTTCCGCTATGCGCTGGTGAAGATCGAGGGGTTGGAACACAACCCGGCTTCAGACCTCGATGTGGTCGCACTTCCCAAGCCTCCCGTGACGCACAATCCGTTTCTCCGAATGGACGAACTCCCGGGGTTAATGGCCGCGCTTCGAAACTACGGCGGTGCCAACCAAACTCGGCTTGGCCTTCGGTTGTTGTTGCTGACCGGTGTCCGCACGGGCGAATTGCGGTTGGCAACACCCGACCAGTTCGATCTGGAGAAGCGTTTGTGGGTCATACCGGCGGAGGTGGTGAAGCAGCTCCAGTTAGCGATGCGAAAGCCGAGTAAGCAGATCCAAAACGTACCGCCCTACATCGTGCCGCTGTCGGTGCAGGCGCTCGAGATCGTGCGTCACTTGCTGGACCAGGTTGTTCCGGCACAGCGCTACTTGTTTGCGCATCGAAGCGATTCATATGACGGATTCCTCGGCCGCCACTCGACTAAATCCCAATGACCCCTGGGTAGACTTTGCGGTGACTTCCATTTCTCGCTCGGTTGGACGTGCGCCCGTAGTTCTGCCCAATATCGGTGGGTCTATCCCTAACGATATGTTTGCCAATTCCCTCGGGTTACCAACGCTGTGGATACCTCATTCCTATGCAGCCTGTGCTCAGCATGCGCCAGATGAGCATCTGTTGACCGATATTGTTCAAGAGGGGCTGAGGATAATGGCGGGGCTGTGGTGGGATTTGGGAGCACTTGAATTCACATCGCGGACTCACGGAGTAACCACGTAGTGTTTCGCGGCTTCCTGAAGTGCCGCAATTCGTGATCATGTCAGCGTTGGCCTTCTGAGCGTTCACTCTGCGGCAACGATAAACAAAATTCTTGGTATTGGTTGGACGTTATACGGGCGACATACTCGGGGCAGGCGAGTGAGTCTGGTGTTAGAAAAATAAGTGATTCCTTATCTCGCCACAGTACGGCGAGCTAGAGAATCTCGCATAAACCTCGCGCTGCAACACAACGCCCGCTTACGTTTGATTATCGACTAGATCGATTTGCATCTGCCCTGGGTGTCGTCGACACCCCCTGAAAACACAATAACTCTTGATTCGGCCGCCACGGCCATCAGCAGGCCAGGGGAACAACATGCAACATACCCAAACCGTGACGCTCGGTGATAACCGAGCCGTGTCCGCAACAACAAAACTTTATATCTGGGCTGCCGTTATTCTCCTCTGCGCCGAACTGATCGGTTCAGTCAGCATTCCCTTGGGCCCCGGGAAGGTCGTGCTTCTTCCTATGGTATGGGCCTTGCTGCTCGGCGCCGCCGTAGGAATTGCCAGCAAGCGCATGCCCGGAACGATTGGTATCGATACCCGCGCTCAGGTGCGTTCCGCCTCAATCTTGCAGCCGGCTCTGCTGATTTTCATCGCCAAACTCGGCTTGGTGGTGGGCGGGTCTTTGCCGGTGGTGTTTGCGTCCGGTTGGGCTCTGGTCTTTCAGGAGTTCGGCCACTTCGTCGGCACGGTGCTCTTAGGTTTGCCGGTGGCCCTGCTGCTTGGGATCAAGCGAGAGGCGGTAGGCGCGACGTTCTCCGTAGGGCGTGAGCCAAGTCTCGCAATCATTGGCGAACGCTACGGCATGGACTCGCCCGAAGGGCGTGGCGTGCTCGCTGAGTACCTGACAGGTACGCTGTTCGGGGCGTTGTTCATTGCCATTGTTGCCGGCTTCGTCACCAGCCTGGGCATCTTCCACCCGAACTCCCTGGCCATGGGCTCGGGTATCGGCTCAGGCAGTATGATGGCAGCGGCAGCGGGTGCGATCGCCGCCCAACAAACCCCTGAGGTGGCTAAGGAAGTCATGACGCTGGCAGCAGCGTCTAACTTGATCACCACGACGATCGGCACCTATTTCACGCTATTCATTTCGCTGCCTTTGGCCGTGTGGGGTTACCGTGTCCTTGAGCCGATGATTGGGCGGACCACCAAGGCGTCTACCGCTCAGCATGGGCCGATGCACGATGAAGTCTCACTCGAGACTGTCGAGCTGGGTTGGCTTGGCAAGGTCAGCGCATGGTTGGCCGCCTGCGCGCTGGCATTGATCGCCAACTACGTGGGCTACAAGACGCTGTCGGGGGACGCGTTCGTGGGCGTGGCGCTCATGTTGTTTGCAGCGTTTGTCGGTGAGGGGGTATGTAGCCTGCTGCGCCGCAAGATTCCTGCTGTATGCATCGTCTCGCTGGTGGCGATGTTCATGACCTCTCCGCTCTGCCCCTGGGCTACGGAGATTGCTCGCCTTACCAGCTCGATCAACATCCTGGCCGTCATCACTCCGATGCTGACCTTCGCAGGGCTCTCGATCGCGAAAGATATCTCGGCTTTCCGCCGTTTGGGTTGGAGGATCGTGCTGGTGTCGTTCCTGGCCAACCTCGGTACTTTCATGGGAGCGGTGATGATCGCAGAATTCTTCCATTAGCAGCATTCGCTAGGCATGGCATGACGTGGCGCGGCCTAGCGCCGCGCGCAGCCCTGGCACTTTACTAACGTTACAACGCTGGCCGCTATTGGACCTCAACAGCATTTCTTCGCCAAATCAGCGATCGCGTAGCCTAGCGCCGCGTGATTCTGCCGCATGAATGCTGCGTAGTATTTGACAGATGGTGCTGGAGGATCTGTTACGAGTACCTCCAGTTTTCCTGAATCGATTTCTGACTGGAAAAGCTCCTTGGGCATGCAGCTCGTCCCTAAGCCGGCACAGACAAGTCCCTTCAGCGCAAATAGGCTGTTGCTACCATAAACTCGATCGAAATCCACACCGGCTTCGGCAAATATGGCCTCGCAGCGAATGGTCAACGCCGAGAGAGGCCCTTGCAGAATAATAGGCACCTTCGCCAGTTCTGGGATGGTGACTACCCGTCCCGAAATCGGACTTCCGGGAGTGGTCAGCCAGGCGAAATCCACATTCTGTAGGTAGAGTGAGGCCATTGCCGGGGTCAAGTACTCCTCCGTGAGCACGACAATATCAAGCTGGCCACTGAGAAGCTTTTCCTGAAGTGTGGCAGACATGTCGACCTCCGGATGTACCGCCACATCGGGGTAAACCGCCTTGACCCGCTCGACGAACGAAGTGAACCACGTCAGCGTGGCCAGCTCTGTGATGCCCATCCGGACTGTGCGAGCCACGCGGGAGGCGGATTTGCGCAGCTCGTCCAGTTTCCAGAAGGCTTGCAGCAGGTCTTCTGAGGTAGCAAGCACTTCTCTACCTTTAGCCGTGAGATTGTTCTTCTGCCCGTTCTCTTCAAAAAGTGGAGAAGAAGACTGGCGTTCAAGTTCTTGTAGACGTTTCGTCGCGGCGGATTGCGTGATGAAGAGTTTGCTGGCGGCCCGGTTCAGCGTGCCCAGTTTGGTGGTCCAGTAGAAGGTTTCGATTTGCTTTAAGTTAGCCATTACTGATTCCCTTTTTGAGCAGGGCCAGCAGTCGCCCCCATGAAAGCCTCTGTGAATTGACACGTGACTTTGGCTATCTGGACGACAGCTCGATAGAAAGGGCTATAGGTGTCTGCCCGAACCAAAGCTACGTAATTGACAGTGGGTAACGACGGGACCGTCTGGATTTCGCATAGTCTTCCGGCGTCAACGAAGCCCGAAGCAATGCAGTGGGGGAGGTAGCTTATGCCCAGACCAGAGATCGTGAGACCGACCAAGGCAACCAGGCTATTGCTGGGGATCAAACTCACCGGTTTCAGGTTCTGGGTAGAAAGCCACTCCTCCATCAATACACCTGAGCCGGACAGGTTGCCTTGGGCCAATAGGGTGAAACGGCTGAGCTCCGTCAACTCTACCTTGCCTTCAGGCGGCGCCAGTGAGGGTGCCGCATACCAGCCATTTAGGACCTCTCCGAGAGGCGACTTGATCACTCCGTTGTGGCTGAATGCGTCAGGTACGACGATGAGATCCAACTGACCATTGATCAGGCTGTCCTTGAGCCGGACGCTAAGCTCAACTTCAGGCTCAACCCTCACCCTCGGGTACTTTTCCGCCATGGTCGCGACGAATCGAGGCAGCCAGGTGAGCGCGCTCAGTTCGGTGATGCCAATGCGTAAATGTCGGCTCAATACCTCGTTGCTCATCAAGCTGCTTTCGAGCACGTCATATTGCAGGAGCACTTTGCGTGCTTGATCTATGACCTCACCTGCCTCGAATGTGATTCTTGCCGCTCGGCCCGACCTGTCAAAAAGCGCGAAGCCAAACCACTCCTCCAGATCTTGAATCTGTCGCGACACCGCAGATTGTGCGATGCCTAATCGCTGGGCGGCGGCTTCGAAGGTACCCAGGTCTACGATCGCTACCAAAGCGCGGAGCTGTTTGAGCGTGGCCATAAAATTACTCATGCGTTTTAGGAATGTTTTTAGTTCATAAAATATCCCTTTGTCTACTTTATTTTAAGCGGTACAAATGAGTCACCGAGCACCCCCGACAAGAAAGCTCGAGCGAAAGAATTTTCAATCTGCTCACATAAATACGAGGGTTCACCATGAAGTTTTCCTCCCTAGGCCCAATTGCGGCACTCGCGCTGCTCGCCGCTTCTTTCAGTGTCGCCGCTCACGCCGATCAGCTTGCTGAAATCAAATCTCGCGGGGCCCTCGTATGTGGGGTTTTAAGTACGCTCGATCCGTTTGGCTATATGGATCCGAACACTCGTGAAGTGGTCGGCTACGATGTCGATTTCTGCAAGGGTGTCGCGAAGCAGTTGGGCGTGAAGCCGGAACTGCGTCAGTTGTCTCTCGATGCTCGTATCCCGGAGCTTAGCCAGGGACGTGTCGATGTACTGGCCGCAGTACTGGGGTACACACCTGCGCGTGCCACCCAGATTGCCTTTTCCGATGCTTATTTTCTTTCTCTGCAGAAACTTGCAGTGCAGCAAGACAGTGGCTTGAACGCGTTGGCAGACCTGAACGATAAGCGGATCAGCTCAATCAAGGGATCCAGTACCCAGAATTTTGTGAAGGCAACCATTCCAGGGGCCAAGATTGTCAGTTACGACGATGCACCTTCAGCCTTTATGGCGCTGACGCAGCGCAAGGTGGATGGGTTTGGATTGACCGAGGCAATGCTTCGTCGATTCATCATCAAGTTGGGACCAGAGGCTACACTGAAAGTTATCGACGCTCCTTTGGGGCAGGAGCAATGGGGGCTCGGAATCAAGAAGGATGAGCCTCAGTTGCTAGCAGCCGTCAATACAGCGCTCAATAAAATGGAAGAGTCGGGCGAGGCCCAGGCGATTTTTGACAAGTGGTTGGGCAAGGACAGCGTCTACCATATGGAGCGCACTTTCAAAGTCGAGCCGATCAAGCCCTGATCTCCTTTAGGTCGCGTAGCCGGGGCGAAAGCCCCGTGCTTGGAGAAGCCCCGTGCCTGATTTTTTCAAGTCTGTCTTATTATTATTCAATGCGCCTTATGGAGAAATTTTACTTCAGGGGATTCTACTCACAACTTGGCTGACATTGTTCAGCTTCGTCCTGGCGGTGATACTCGGAACCTGTCTTGCGATGTTGCGAGTGTCCGGAAACGCATTTTGCGAACGTCTGGTCGCAGCTTACGTTTCCTATCAGCAAAACGTGCCAATGTTGGTTCATATACTGCTTTGGTATTTTGGCGTGTCGAATGTGCTTCCCATGTTCATGCAGGACTCTCTTAACTATTTTGGTTCAGAGTTCATCTATCCTGCTATCGCCATTGGGTTGTGCATGGCTGCCTATTATTCCGAAGATATTCGAAGTGGCTTGCGAGCCATCCCTCATGGCCAGCATGAGGCATCGCGGTCTCTTGGATTGAGTTATTTAAAATCCATGCGCTACGTGGTGATTCCGCAGGCGTTAAGAATATGTGCTCCTCCTTTTATCAATCACACTGTGCTGCTTTTTAAGAACACCAGTTTGGCGATGGCGGTAGGGGCTGCGGAAATGACGTATGCAGTGCGTGATATCGAAAATCAGACCTTTCTCACCTTTCAAGCGTATTCCATCGCAACCTTGTTTTATTTGGTGGTGTCGCTGGCCCTGATGGCGTTGGGAAGCTATGTCGCTCATCGCACCCGCATTCCGACGAGGTAGGTATGTTCGAAATTATTGCGAATAACTGGCAACAGCTATTGGTCGGGCAATATCCTCAAGGGCCATTGGGCGGCCTGGCACTGACGATGATACTGTCAGTCCTCGGGCTCGTCATCGCGTTCCCACTGAGTGTGGTGTTGGCGTTCTGTCGGATATCACCCTACAAGATGCTCAATATCCCTGCGACGGTCCTGGTTTATGTCGTCCGCGGGTTACCGTTGGTTATGCTTGTGTTCTGGAGCTATTTTCTTGTTCCTGTGTTGGTAGGCCAAAGTGTAAGTGGATTCACTGCATTAATTTGTACATTAGTGATTTACGAGGCCGCCTACCTTTCTGAAGTGGTCAGGGCGGGGATTCAATCCATTCCGGAGGGGCAGGTCGAGGCCGCACGTTCGCTGGGTATGAGTTACAGGAAGACAATGTTCAAAGTTGTTCTTCCTCAAGCATTGTATAACATGGTTCCCAGTTTAATCAGTCAGTTCGTTTCTCTCATCAAAGAGACTTCGATTGGGTATGTTATCAGCGTTCAGGAAATCACATTCTCGGCCAATCAAATCAATACTCAGTTGCTCACGAAGCCATTTGAGGTTTTTGCAATCCTAGCGCTTACCTATTACATCCTGTGCTTCTGTTTGACACAGCTTGCAAAATGGGCTGAACGCCGGACGACGCAAAAACGTTTAGGTTTAAGATCTCCGAAGGGGGGTGAATTAAATGATCAAATTCTCGAAAGTCAATAAGTGGTATGGCGAATATCAGGCCCTTGTCGAGGTGACCGCCGCAGTTGCGCAGGGTGAGGTTGTCGTTGTATGTGGTCCCTCGGGTTCGGGTAAGTCGACACTGATCAGAACGGTTAATCGATTAGAAGAGATCCAAAAAGGCAGCATTCATTTAAATGGACAAGATATACATGCCGAAGGCTTGGACCTTAATGCCTTTCGGACCCAAGTCGGCTTTGTGTTCCAGCAATTCAACCTGTTTCCGCACTTATCGGTCGTGGAGAATATTTGCCTGGCTCCATTAACGGTGCGTCATCAAAGCAAAGCAGAGACTAAGTCGAAAGCCATGTCGCTTTTGGAGCGTGTGGGCTTGGCTCATAAGGCTGAGGCTTACCCACAACAACTTTCTGGCGGACAACAACAACGTGTCGCCATTGCCAGGGCGCTGGCAATGGATCCCCCTGTGATGTTGTTCGATGAGCCTACCAGTGCGCTCGATCCGGAAATGGTAGGGGAGGTATTGGCCGTGATGAAGGAGTTGGCCAGGGATGGGATGACCATGGTGTGCGTAACCCACGAGATGAATTTCGCCCGTGAGGTTGCAGATCGAATCTGGTTCATGGACAAGGGAGCGATTTTGGAGGAGGCGAAGCCTGCTGTGTTCTTCTCAGCGCCTGAACACCCGCGTGCGCAGGCTTTCATTTCGGACTTGCGTAACCACTGAGAGTCATCCAATGAGCGTCACAAGTGATTCAGATGGGCGAGATGTCGTGGTTGTAGGCGCGGGTATTGTTGGGTTGTCCATCGCCCTTAGACTTCAACTTGAAGGATGTCGAGTTACAATAATTGACCATAACGAACCCATGACCGGCTGTTCTGCGGGGAATGCCGGTTACTTTTCTGAAGCGAATATATTTCCGCCGGCAACGCCGGATCTCCTTCTTCAATTGCCTCGGCTGCTGTTCTCGAAAGAAGGGCCTCTGGTGATCAAGCCGGCTTATCTGGGGCGCATGATCCCTTGGTCAATGCGCGCGGTGAGCGTGTTGAAACCCGCGCCCTATGCGAAGGTGATGAACGCGCTTTCGAGCTTGATCATCCGTTCTCAGGACAGTATCAACGAGCTCGCCAGTGCTACGGGTGCTGCTCATCTCATTACCCGTAACGGCGGACTGCATGTATACCGCTCTGAGGACGCACTCAAGGCAAAGCTCAAGGCGCTGCCCAATTGGGAAAACCAGGGTGTTACGGTCGAAGTTCTGGATGGTCCGCAGGTGCGCGCCTTGGAGCCTGCTCTTGCGAGCAATGTCATCGGCGGCCTTTATTTTCCTCGATCGGGTCGGTGCAGCGATCCCAAGGAGCTTGGACTTCACTATTTCAGGTATTTGATCGAGAAGGGCGCGAAGTTCCTGCGGTCCACCTATCTCGGCGTGGAAAGGGACATGAATGGCATGCTTGAGGTTGTGCTGTCGGGACGGCGACTGACGGCCGCCAAGGTCATTATTTCTACCGGACATGCCGCTGACAAACTGCTACAGGGATTTGGTTACAAGTCCGCTCTGGTTGCTGAGCGCGGATATCATCTGATGTTGGCTGATCCAGGCGTGAGCCTGAGCCGCCCAATTGTATTTGGAGAGGCGTATTTTGCCGCTACGCCGATGGACAGAGGGCTTCGCTTCGCGGGTACAGCTGAATTCTGCCGTCCGGATGCACCGCCGGACATGCAGCGATCATACATGCTTCAACAGTTGGCGAAGCAATACCTCCCCAGTCTTACCTGTGCCGCGGGACAACCGTGGATGGGCGTACGGCCCTCGCTGCCGGATGGCCTGCCAGCGATAGGCCAAGTGGCTGGGCAGCCGGGTCTTTTCTACGCCTTTGGTCACGCACACAACGGGCTGACGACATCCGCCGTCACTGCGCAATGCGTAGCGTCTCTTGTGCTGGGCCACCAGCCGCCTGTTGATCTCAGGCCTTTCGACTATAACCGCTTCGGCCATTCAGCTTTTTAGGATATTTATAAATGCCCATCATCGAACGTTTCGAGCAGAACTCTATTAATGCGCGGGTCGTGCGCGCCAACGGCTTTGTTTTTGTTGGCGGTCAGACTCCAGACGATCTCACCCAGGATATCGCGGGCCAAACGGTCCAAGTACTTAAAAAAATCGACCATTATCTTAAGTCAGTAGGCCTGGATAACACCCGGATCGTATCGGCTCAGGTATGGGTCAAGGATATCGCTCGCGACTTTGACGCAATGAACGCGGTTTGGGCGGCATGGGTACCACAGGGACACGTACCTGCACGGGCAACGGTTGAAGCGAACTTGCGGTATGAGGATATGCTGGTTGAGATAGCGGTCACCGCGGTTTGATCCTTATTGTTTTTCGCCGCAAAGCGCTTTGAAGGGCAAAGCGCTCCTTGACTGTGCTAGTTGTGCTACAGGCCTTTTCGTTCGGTGAGCGATTGGAGTGTCCAACCATTCGCCTGCAGGCAATGCTTGACCGCAGCGGCCATCTCTAAGGCCTCTGATGAGTCGCCGTGCACACAAATGCTATCGATTTTTACCGGCAGACGGGTCCCGGTTACCGTGGTGATATGATTCGTCTCGATCATGTCCAGTACCCGCCGCGCCGCGATCTCCGGATCATGTATTACTGCGCCAGGCAGCTTGCGAGACAGAAGGTACCCACTTTCGTCATAAGCACGATCCGCAAAGATTTCCCGCGCCACCCTCAGGCCTGCTCGTTCGGCCACACGCTCCGTGAGGCTATAGGGCGGGATGACGAAGATCATGTCAGGATCCACTGCTTTTACGGCGTTGACGATCGCTTGGGAAAGTCCTTCGTCCACCGCCGCCATGTTTCCAAGCGCTCCATGCGCTTTGAAGTGTGTCACCCGGCCGCCATGAAGCTTGGTGACAGCCTGCAGAGCACCTATTTGATAGGCGACGATCTGCTCGATGTCTGCGGGCGATTGCCCAGGTATCTGGCGGCGACCAAAGCCCCATAAATCCATAAAGCCTGGATGCGCGCCGATGCCGACGTTTTCCTTTAAGGCCTTGGTGACGGTGTCTCTCATTACGAGAGGGTCACCTGCGTGAAAACCGCATGCCACATTGGCGGATGTCACGATTTCCAAAAGCGCGGCATCGTTTCCCATGGTGTACGGGCCATAGCTTTCCCCCATGTCGGAATTCAAATCGATGAACTTCATTCAATCGCTCCTTGGCAACGCAGTTTGAATAAGGCTGCGCCGTAATCAACGGTCGTGCCTGGTTTCACCAGTACCTCTTGAATCACCCCATCGGAATGGCTGATGACGGGAAAAAGCAGGAATCCAATTTGGATGAAACCTACCGTTTCCCCGGCCGTAATAGTGCGTTCTTGACCGTATACGTCATAGCGCCTCGCCGGATGAAAAGGTAGAAAGCTCCCGATTCCTGGACTCTCAATCACAGGGGAGGGCGCCGCTGCCGGGAGCAGCAGTCGCGCTGATTGTGTGGTTGCGGTTACCGGCAACGTCTGCCGAGGGGAAATTGCCTTTTTGACGAGCCGAACGCTGAGCGTCGCGCTATCCAGTTCGAGTTCCTCAAAGTGGCTGGCGGCAAACGCACGGCAAAGTTCGCTGATTTCCGTAAAACTCATGGACACATGACCCCTCGAAGCGTTGAAAGCCTGTCGAAGTAGTCTTGTTCATCTGCTTCCGCTTCGGCAGCCTCTTCAATCGAGCAATGTCGAAATTGTATGATCTTGCCCGGCGCGAATTGCGCGATAAGCCTCAGGTCGCTTGAAATCACCGAACCTAACCGTGGATATCCGCCAGTAGTCTGTGCATCAGCAAGCAGTACGATGGGTTGTCCACTCGGTGGTAACTGGATCAAACCCGGCAGGACACCATAGGAAAGCAGCTCAATATGACTGGCAAACTGAATCATCGGTCCTTCCAGTCGGAAACCTATCCTGCTGCTTTGCCTGGATATGGTCCAGTCTGCCTCGCAGAAGGAACGCACATGCGCCTGGGACAATTGGTCCATTTCAAATCCCGGTACAAACCTGATGACGTTACTGTCAGGTATACCTGGTGGTGAGGCGCCAAAACTGTAGTGTGTCTCAGATGATCGGTCGCTTCGTATGGCGAGCCGGTCACCGGCTCTAAGTGTCCGGCCGTGATGCCCGCCGAATCCGCCTTTCAGATCAGTGCTGGCGGATTCCAATACTGTCTCAACATCGAGCCGGCCAGCGAAAGTGAGGTATCCGATACCACCGTCGGGACCAGATTCAATTCGCAGTATTTGTCCCGTATGACCAGTGGTTCTCCACCAGGGGGGAAGTTCTTTGCCATCCAGCAGGGCCTTGCCAGTTGTGCCCGTCACGGCAAATGCCTGAGTCGTCAGAAAACGTATCTCGATAGGGAATATCAGTACCTCAATGGCTGGTCTGTTGGCCTCATTTCCCAACAGTGCGTTTCCCACCTGCAAGGCGAGGGCGTCAAGCGCACCTGAAGAACCCACCCCCAGTTTCCGATGACCAAATCGTCCTAGATCTTGCACGCTACACCCAGGCATGCACTTCAAAATTTCGATCATGCTGTGACACCCAGGATTTCAAACCTCACCGTATCGCCCGGAGCAAGCAGCGCCGGAGGCGTGATACGGTGATCGAAGAACACCGTATCGGTCGTGCCTATCAAATTCCAACCGCTAGGCAAGGTGGCCGCAGTGACCCCGGCCTGGCTGCCACCTATGGCCACAGTGCCCTTGCTGACACTGGCTCTTGGCTCCGCGCGACGGGGTATATGCAGTTGCGGATCTAACCCGCCCAGATAAGCAAAACCTGGATGAGCCCCCAGGCAAAAGACGGTGTACTCGGCCATTGCGTGGCGCTTAACGAATGCGTCGATCGGCAGGCCCGCATAATGTGCTGCTTGAGCGAGATCAGCTCCGCCGTCACCGCCATAATGGACACCGATAGTAACGGTAGAGGTGATTCGTGCCTGGCTTTGCTCTGCACATTGGTCCCAAAGCTCTGATAGCAGTGGAAAGGCGTTTTCCCTTGCGCCTACGGAGTCAAGGATCAGCAGCAGGTTGTTCATACCTGGCACTGTTTCGACCAAGCCTGGGAGGCAGCGGCAGGCTGTGTCTAAAGACCAGTAGATCCTCTGCATCCCGATAGAAGCCTGACCTTGTTGGGACTCGATCAGAATCCCTCGCGTGCCCATGCGGTGATATTTTGGAGCGTTCATCGTGCCTCGCGTTGAGCGCCAGATCTGAGCTGAGCAATCACCTGATCGCCTCATCGGCGATGCGGTCTGGCGACTTGCTTTAGAGAGACGCGGTAGTTGATTTCATGACCGAGATGCAACCCACGGCGCTAGCCGAGGCTTGCCAAGCGGCTTGCTCATGAACTGATATGTTCCAGCGGTTGTTTGCGGGTTTCTTTCCCGACAAACGCGATGATTAAAGCGAAAGCCAAAAGCACCGCGCCCACTATTCCAATCACCAGCCTAATGCCTCCCGCCGCGAATATCGCGGGGATCGCAAAGGGGATCATTGTCGCCACTAGCCTTGCGACGGCACTGCACGTGCCGGTTCCTCGCATCCGAAGCCGGGTTGGGAAAAGTTCGGACAAGTAGATGGCTTGCCCTACGACAACGACGGTATAAATCGACGATATGAGAAGGAAACCTACGCCGATCAGAGTGGCTTCATCCGTCAAAGATACGTAGACGGCAGCTAAAACAGCCGCGCAAATGGCCGCGCAGACGAGGATGGGTTTTCTACCCACCCGGTCCACCAAAAGTAGAGCGATTAAGCCTCCTACGGGCCCGCCAAAACTCATGATTGTGTTCCACTGCAGCGACTTCACGATGCCAAGCCCCTGCTGAACAAAGAACGAAGGCAACCAACTGACGAGACCGTACAGGCAAATTTGGATAGTGATCATGATGGATATGCCCACCACCATCTTGGAGCGTTGACCTCTTTGGAAGAGATCCCCGATGGCTGCAGTCTCGATGGCCGCAGCCGGCCCGGTGGGATGTGAAGGAGCGAGAGGGGCAACGTTCATCGATTTTTCCACCGAGGAGACAATTGCATCCGCTTCGTCAAATCTGCCTTTGGATGCGAGCCAGCGTGGAGATTCCGGCATGGACTTTCGCAGTCCCCAGATGATCAGCGCTGCGACGCCCGCTATGCCGAACATCCACCGCCAACCCAGGTTTGGTATGACCCACAGCGCACAGGCACCAGCGACGAACAAGGCGGACTGGGCAATAAAAGACAAGAATGCAACGAGTCGGCCGCGCTTCGCAGGCGGAACGAACTCGCTCAATGTGGCAAACCCCAGAACCAGTTCGCCCCCCAAGCCTATACCCATCAGAAAACGCAAGCCGATCAAGACGTACATGTTTGGAGAGAACGCGGCGGCTAAGGATGCAAGGCCGAAAATCGCCAAATTGATCTGGTAGCAATAGCGCCGGCCAATCCGATCACCAAGGATGCCGGAGGTCCAAGCACCAATAATAAATCCCATGAAGGTCGCTGAGATAAACCAAGCATTCAGCTGCGTGGTGCTCCACTGTTCAGCTAGAAGTGCTCCCAGCACGCTGCCCGCCAAGGCGAGTTCAAAGGAGTCGAGAAACAAGCCCGCGCCGATCATGAAAATCAGCCGGTAGTGAAAACGCCCGACCGGGAGTCGATCCAGTCTGCTGGCAATACTGAGCTCGGAATGCTTCATGCGCTTACTCGTCAATGAGTGGTTGGGCTTTGCTTAGCGATCGCCCGGTTGCGGCAGAGGATTCAGGTTTTGATGTGTTGAGTTGGTCGCAGCAGCGCGGGTCTCAACGAGCGGTGTTCGATGCTGGTGGTGCATCTTTGCCCTCCCAGTGTTTGTTGTTTTGTGGATAGTACGATGGGGTCGTGAGTCATTTAAGCGATATTTAGTGATCGCTCAAATTCACTTTTTTTCATGTTTTGGTGCGGCTGCGCTGTTGCCATTGGATTGTGGTGCTGTTCGTGGCGAGCAAGCGTTTTGCTCATTCAGAAGGGCTCGGCATTGCGGGATCGGAACTTTAGAGATAGTTTCGATGCTCGTATCTTTACTTTTATTCATGAGGTTTTTCAGTGATCACGTTCAAGCAGCTCGAGGCCATTTACTGGATTGTCGAGTTAGGTAGCTTCGAATCTGCGTCGACGAAGCTGAACATGTCTCAGTCGGCAATTTCCAAACGAATACAGGAGATGGAGGAGGCCTTTGATACTCCCATTTTTGACCGAACGAAACGCAGTGCGCGACTGACCGAAAAGGGGACGGAGCTTTTCGAGTACGCGGCCGAAATGCTCCGTCAACGCGACTATCTTTTGGAGCGAATCAGCTCCAAACAGGTTCTGGTCAGACGTTTCAGGCTTGGCGTAACGGAACTGACGGCGCTGACCTGGCTGCCGGCGCTGATCGAGAGTATTCGAGATGCGTATCCCATGGTCGCCCTGGAGCCATCTGTCGAACTTAGCTCGGAACTGTTCAAGAAGTTGGAGGCAGATCAACTCGACCTCATCATCATCCCGGACGTTTTCAGCGATGCGAGATTTGTCTCGACACCGCTCAAAACGGTAGAAAATGCTTGGATGAGTGCTCCGCACCTCTTCGATCGTCCCTGCCCAGTCGATCTACAGGAGTTGGCTTCATTTACTGTGCTGACGCAGGGAGGGAGTTCAGGAACGGGGCTGATCTATGATCGATGGTTTGCACAGCATAATGTGCGCTTTAATCGCGCTATCACCAGTAACTATCTGGTCGCCCAGGTGGGGCTCACGCTGTCAGGGCTCGGTATCAGCTATCTCCCCAAGGAATGCTTGGCCCCGCTATTGGAGCAAGGCCTGCTCAGGGTGATCGAGACGCGGCCAGGGCTGCCACAAGTGCGTTACGCAGCGTTGCACCGTGCTGACCGATTACTGGGGCTAAGCGTGGAGGTGGCGCGACTGGCCGCGCAAACCTGTGATTTCGGGACAATGCTTCTGCAGGGGCGCCACTCAGCCGTGGGTTGATAGCCGCGCGTGCGCTGCCTGTCCTTCGACTCGCCATATAAGAAGGAACGAGGCTTTCTCTCTAAACTGATGCAACGTTTCATCACTCTAGGCGATCTTTTTTGATCGCTAAATATCGCTAAAAGTATCTGTTTGCCTTCCATAAGATTAATGGGCAGCCCCCAGGGCTCCCACCTTATCCGGAGGTTTCTCATGTCATTGCCAGGTACTCGTATTCTTCCTTCTCCTGCGCTCGCTTCTTCGGAAACGATCGAATCCTTTCGCAGCGTTGTAACGCCTCATATCAGTGACAACCTGGGTCGTCACATTGGTGCCCGCGGGCTCAATCGATACAACCGGACGGGCAAGCTGGTGGGAACCGCGCTGACAGTTAAAACCCGACCGGGCGACAACCTTTACATTTATAAGGCGCTCACGATGATCGAGCCTGGCCACGTGTTGGTTATCGACGCGCAAGGCGACGAGACCAACGCAGTCATCGGTGAACTGATCAAGCTCTACGCAGAACAACGGGGCTGCGTAGGCTTTATCGTAGACGGGGCGATCCGTGATGTAGCCGCTTTCGAAAACACGCCGCTATACGCCCGCAGCGTCGTGCATTGCGGTCCGTACAAGAGCGGTCCTGGTGAGATTAACGTGCCTGTTTCCATCGGCGGCATGATCGTAAACCCAGGTGACATCATTGTGGGAGACGAGGATGGCTTCGTTGCCTTTTCCCAGGCAGACGCACCTGAAGTGTTGCGCAAGGCGAAGCAGCACGAGGCCCATGAAGAAGAAGTGAAAGCCGAAATCGCCAGTGGTGAGGTTTATCAGGCATGGCTTGATAAAGTGCTGAAAAACAATGGCTTGGCTGGATAAGGGGACAGGTCGATGAGTCAGCAGTTTCTATCCGAACGCGTATTGGGCATCGCGCCGTCCCCCAGCGTCGAAGCTAACGCTTTAGTAGGCAAGCTCAGGGCTGAAGGCAAGGACATCGTCAACTTCACCATTGGCGAACCCGATCTGGATACCCCGGGGCACATCCTGAAAGCCGCACAATATGCGATGGAGCATGGGGAAACCCATTACACGAGCACCACAGGCACACTCGCTTTACGCGAAGCCATTATCTTGAAATTGCAGCGTGACAACGGTGTCTCGTATGGCCTGGACGAAGTCGTTGCGGGCTGTGGCGGCAAGCACATTATTTATCACGCCCTGGCGGCGACGCTGAATCGTTATGATGAGGTGATCGTTCACACGCCGTACTGGGTGTCCTACCCGGATATCGCCAAACTGAACGATGCCACTCCGGTCATTATTCCTGGCTGCGAGTCGAATGGATTCAAGCTCCAACCCGCGGAGCTTGACGCAGCAATTACTCCGAAAACGAAGTGGGTGATCCTCAATACTCCGAACAATCCCAGTGGCGCAGTCTACAGCGAGGCAGAGCTGGAAGGCCTAGCCAAGGTATTGAGAAAGCACCCGCACGTGCTGATCATGTCCGACGAAATCTACGAGCATTTCGTTTACGGCGAATCCGCCCATCTGTCACTCGTCAAGGTGGCGCCCGATCTAAAAGAGCGGACTCTGATACTCAATGGCGCCTCGAAAGGCTACGCGATGACGGGCTGGCGTCTGGGCTTTGGGGCCGGCCCTAAATTCCTGATCGCTGCGATCGGCAAACTGTTGTCCCAAACGACCACGTGTCCTAGCTCGATCAGCCAGGCCGCGGCAGTCGCAGCCTTTGCCGGTGATCAAGCGCCTATCCAGTCCATGCGCGAAATCTACACGGCACGCAGGGAGCGTATGGCTGAGCTGCTGCGTCCCGTTGGAGGCGTGACTTTCACTTTGCCCGACGGTGCTTTCTACATCTATGCCAATGTCGCTGGACTTATAGGTAAGAAAACCCCAGCGGGAGTAAGCATCCAATCGGACACCGAACTGGTCAAATTTCTGTTGGAAGAAGGGGGCGTGGCCACCGTGGCCGGAGCGGCATATGGGCTTTCGCCCTATGTTCGACTGAGCTTCGCGAGTTCGATGGACGTCATTGAAGAGGGCTGTAAACGGTTCCAAATGGCCTGCGAAAAATTGTCCTGAAGCTAACCCCTCCACGCGCGCCTCTCCAGGCGCGCATGAAAGATCATTTATTAAAATAAAAGGCGAATAGCCATGAATAAGCCACGCATACCCCTAGTTATTCAAATAATGTTGGGGCTGGCCGCTGGTATTGTAGTTGGCGCGATCCTTCATCAATTCCCAGAATTGCGCCCATGGATGATCAGTAATGTTCTTCAACCTGCCGGCGACATTTTTATTCGTTTGATGAAAATGATCGTCGTCCCGATCGTCTTTGCCTGCATGGTTGTTGGCATTGCGGGTAGCGGTGATGGCAAATCCTTAGGTCGCGTGGGTGCAAAAACCCTGGGCTATTTTTTTGCGGTCACCACCACCGCCATTATCGTGGGGTTGGTCATTGGCAATCTGCTGCAGCCAGGTACAGGCACAGACCTGGCCAGCCTGAAGGCTGCGGATATCAATATTGCGGCGACCAGTACAGCCAATCACGGTATCGCGCAGATAATCCTGAATATCATCCCTGATAACATCGTCGATGCCATGGCAAAGGGCAATTTGCTACCAGTGCTGTTCTTTGCCGTTATGTTCGGGCTTGGCGTATCGAAGCTGCCCAAGGAGCGCAAGCAGCCACTGATCGACAGCCTGCGCGGCGTTTCCGAGGCGATGTTCAAGATAACGTCGATGATCATGGCGTATTCACCCATAGGCGTTTTCGGCATGATCGCAGTGACCGTCGCGAACTTCGGGTTCGGATCACTCCTTCCGCTGGTCAAGCTGATTCTCGTCAGCTACGCAGCCATCATTTTCTTCGCTTTCGCCGTATTGGGTTCGATCGCCAAATTTGCAGGCATTGATTTCATCGGTCTGATCAAGCATCTCAAAGATGAACTGATCCTGGCGTTTTCCAGCGCCAGCTCGGCAGCGGTCATGCCGCAGCTCATGGCCAAGTTGGAAACCTTTGGCGCACCGCGGTCGTTGGTCAGTTTCGTTGTGCCGATTGGATATTCTTTCAATCTGGACGGGGCGTCGTTGTTCTTGGGTATCGGTACGTTGTTCGTTGCGCAGCTTTATGGCATTGACCTGAGCCTCTCCACCCAGGCCTTGCTGGTCGTTACGATGGTTTTGACCTCGAAAGGGGCAGCTGGCGTCCCTGGGTTCATGTTTGTCATTCTGTCCGCCACGTTGGCGAGCGCGGGATTACCGCTGGAGGGAATTGCATTTATTGCGGGTGTGTACCGCCTGATGGACATGCCTACTACTGCGTTGAACGTCCTGGGCAACGCACTGGCACCGCTGGTGATTGCCAAGTGGGACGGCGTTTTTCAAGGTAGTTGTCGCGTCACCGTCTAACTATGCTGCTCTTTTCTCGACTGGCTGCTCCCGATCAGGGTTCAACAGCACCGTACCCATCGGCTCCCAGTTTCGCGTCTGTCCAGACCAGCGTTCTGGGCTTCTCTCCCGGGCTTGCTCGTACAGCTCATGACGCCGAGCCAGGATCTGATGATCCTGACCACGGTGCCGTTCGGCCGGGGTCACAAAGCGGATTCGGCTGTGCCGGTGCTCGTGGTTATACCAACGCATAAAGTCCCTGACCCAGGCGCGTGCGGCGTCCAGGCTGGCAAAGCCATCTGCCGGCCATTGCGGGTAGTATTTCAACGTCCGAAACAGTGATTCCGAGTACGGGTTGTCATTGCTCACTCGCGGTCGGCCACGTGACGGCGTGATGCCCAGCTCATGCATTTTGCTCAACAGCGTCAGCGATTTCATCGGTGCTCCATTGTCCGAGTGCAGCACCAGTGGCTCGTGCAAACACTGCTCGCCGATCACGCTACGTTGCAGTAGCGCAGCCGCCTTCTCACCGCTTTCTTCTTCGTAAACCTCCCAGCCCACGGCCTTGCGGCTGTAAATATCCTCGATCAGGTACAGGTAGTAATACTTTCCGCGCACCGGAGACGGCAGGTAGGTGATGTCCCACGACCACACCTGGTTCGGCCCTTTGGCGGCATACGTCGTCGGTGCCACGTGCCGCCTGGGGCGCTGGCTACGACCACGATGCTGCTGTTGGCCTGCCGCACGCAGCACCCGGTAAAACGTCGACTCCGACGCCAGATAGAGCTGCTGATCAGCCAACCTCGGTACGATCTGGCTCGGCGGCAAATGGCCGTAGCCCGGGCTGTTACACACGTTTAGGATCGCTTGTCGTTCGACCTCGCTCAGCGCATTGCGCGGCCTGGATCGTACCGTGGTCGTTCGGGCGTCTGCCTGAACCGCATCAGTTTCAGTCCAGCGCTGCACGGTTCTGAGCGAGAGACCGACTTCCTGGCAGGCCTTGATTTTCCGGGCGCCGGCCATCCGGGCTTCACTCAACCAGGTCACCAGTAATTGCCGTTCCGGCAAGGCGGTCAGTTGTCCTCGTTGTCGATCCCCCAGTAGTCGTTGAGCTTTTTTCGCAGCACCAGCAACGCGGCGGTTTCAGCCAGCGCCTTGTCTTTGCGGCGCAGCTCGCGCTCCAGTTCCTGGATGCGTTTCTTGTCCTTGCGGGCTTGCTCGCGATCGTCTTTTTGCTGGGCTTTGTCTGCCTTCTGGCCGTTGATGCAGGCTTGCCGCCAAGCCTTGATTTGCTCGGGGTACAGGCCTTTGCGACGGCAGTATTCAGCCAGTTCAATTTCGGACAAGCCGGCGGTTTCAAGGACGACGGCAAACTGGGCTTCGGCTGTCCAGTTCTGGGCCGATGGGATGTTCTCGGACACTGCGTTTCCTTCAGAGCGGGCCTTTCTGCGCCAGTTGGCCAATGACATGTCGCTGACCCCTTCGCGCCGAGCAACCTCGGCCATCGACAGGCTCAGTGGGGGAAGCAGCATTTTGAGCAATGCGGCTTTGCGTTCCGGTGAATAGTACGGCACGAACAGTCTCTTTCCGCCCCCGATCTGCGTTTTCAGGAAAATTCGGAGAGGCGACAACTATCCTGACACCGGGGGGGGAAGAGAAAAAAGCTGAATCGCAACATTCAGGCGCTCGCTCCGCTGCATCCCAGCAGAACGAGTCGGCTTGAGGATGTGTTTGCAAACTGGCGGGGGAACGTAACGATGCGCACGGGAGAGCTATAGCGTTGCTGGATGAGTTAGCTCAACAAGCGCAGTCGCGTCGAGGTCTGATAGCTGCGGGACCCCTAGCAGTCCCAGGTCTCGCGTTAGCTCATCCTTGATCAGCTTGATTGCATGGGACACGCCGGCCTCTCCTGCCATGGTTGCAGCGTAATTAAACGGTCTACCGACAAATACGGCCTTGGCACCCAAGGCCATCGCTTTTATCGCGTCCGTGCCGCGTCGTATGCCGCTATCGAGCATCGTAACCATGTCAGGCGCTGCCTCGATAATCCTTGGGAGGATCACCAATGGGGCAACACTGCTGTCGAGCTGCCGCCCGCCATGATTCGATACGATGATTCCATCGACACCGAAGTTGGCAGCTTGGGTAGCGTCCTTTGGATTCAAGATGCCCTTGATGATCAGGGGGCCTTTCCAACGGGCGCGAATCTTCGCGATATGTGCCCAATTGAGATGTCCCCTATCGGAAAAATCCCTTAGGACGTATGCCGACATGATCGGAGCCCCGCGGGTAGCGTAGTTATTCTCGAAATGAGGCATCCCGTGCCGATAGAGTGTTTTAAAGAAAGTGCTGATTAACCAAGTGGGATGGCTAATGCCTTGCACTGCAAGGCGCAGGTGTAGTGGTCTACCAATCCCGGACACCTTTTTAGGCGAGAATGTTCGTCAGATCGAGGTGTCAGATGACCAAAAAATGCCGAACAGGGATCGCATGCTCACAAAAAAACGACGGTCGAGCGGCCCGACATCCCTAATATTTTGAACCGGGAGTTTGATGTGCCTGCTCCTGAGCAGGTCTGGTGTGGCGATATCACTTACATCTGGGCTCAAGGAAAATGGCAGTACCTCGCGGTTGTGCTGGATCTTTTTGCCCGTCGTGTTGTGGGCTGGGCATTGTCGGGAAAGCCGGATATCGACCGTGGGCTACATGACGGCTCAAGAAGCTCTGCGGGATATCAGCCATTTCTTGATGCACAGATACAACTGGGTTTGACCGCACCAGTTGAACGGCGGGCTGCCACCGGCTCAGTCCGAGAAAAAACTTAACATCGTGTCCGGGATTAGTTGACCACTACACTTCGATAACACTGGCATCTATGCGTTGCTAAAGCGTCGCTTGGATGTGATTGTCGCTGCTGATTGTGGTGCTGACCCTCAGTACCTGTTTGAAGACGTTGAGAACCTGGTACGCAAAGCGAAGATAGATTACGACGCCAAGATCGAATTCATCGACCCCTCCAGTCTGGTGGCGCTCCTGCCACCTGGCGATCCACGTTGGAAGCTGTTTGGTACGCCGGAAAGCATCACGCCTCTACCCGGTGAGGCTTTTCTTGTGCTGGCACGCATTACGTACTGTGATGGAAAAACAGGCTGTCTATTGATCGTCAAACCACGGGTGTCCAGCACAACGCAAGTGCAGATGTCATTTGACATGATTGGTTATGCTGACCGTCATTCGGAGTTTCCTCAGGAGAGCACCCGTGATCAATTCTTTGATGAGGCGCAGTGGGAGAGTTACCACGGTCTTGGTCTGACGCTTTCCAGTGTGCTTCAGAGCGATCTGCTTGACGCCTTGTCGTCTTGGGTCGCCAAAGGTCAGATAACCGGACTTTTAGCCTCCAACGTCGTACCCACCGATACTCCAAATCGTCGCCAGCGCATTACACAGACGTTGAAAACTTCCCTAGGTGTGGGGATTTCGGCTAGCTTGGTGCTAGCTGTCTGGCAGGCATTTGATCAGCATCGGAGCAGTGAACTAGCCGGCCGAGCGCGTTACGACGCACTTTATCTGGAGGTGGAGAAATCCCTTGGTGGCCACGACAAGGTGTCGGTAGCGACGTTGACGCGTCAGCTTCGCAGTCTCAGCGATATGGCAACTGTTGTTGGCGATAGGAGTCTATTATCCAGAGACATGCAGTATCTCAGCAGCTATATCAAAGAGTTATGCCCCGGGCCCAAAGGTAGCTTGCCAGATGAAACCTGCGATGGCTATCGCTCAGCCATTTCAGTCAAGTCTGAAAAAGGTGCTACGGAACAATACTGGTCGGGACTCGCACCAGTGGTTAACGAAGTTGAGCGCGTGTTGGCAAGTAAACCTGTCAAATCACCGGAACAGGTTGCTATATCTCAGCACCCTAGCAGCGCACAGGTCGCTCGAAAGCCTGAAGTTGAGCACATGTCGGCAAGTAAACCCGTTAAACCGACGAAGCAGGTTGTTAGTTCCAGTACGTTGAAATCCCAAAACGATAACTCGGTTTCTGGCGATTCCGTTCAGCCCTCCAAACCGGTTATAGCTGCTATCGCTGCACCTGTGCCAACAGAACCGCAGTCAGGACCCGAACCAGCGACAGAAATTGCAAAAAGCGATATGCCTCTGGTTCCAGAGCTTTCTGGTGAATCTAGCGTCGAGTCTAGTCCGAACGCATCTCCCTCTCAGGAAACGGAGTTACAGGCAAATCCCACTGCGATCTCTCAGGAGAATACCGACACGTCTACTTCGGTTCCTGGCTTCCCTGTAACGACTGAGACTGACAAAGTTTCCAGTGAGGATTGCAAGCGTCCAGAGACGCAACGCGTGGTGCTTTATACTCAGATTTATTCTGAAGATGAACGAAGTACAGCCCGTGATTTCCTCAAAAGACTGGCAGAGTCGAAAGTAAACATAATGGGCATCGAAAACGTCGTAGCCAGCGCTGTACGCAAAGGGGTTGCGGGACCACTACCATGGCCTCAAGCGACGTTCATCTATCACATGGATACCGAGGCCAACTGTGCTCGTTACCTTGCTCGGGATTTCTCATCTACAGCGAAGGTGATAAAGCTTTCTGCGTTTTTACCAGCGATGCCAGGTGTCATTGAGTTCTGGTTACCGCCGGGAAATTGATGGACTAGGTAGTGGACGCGAGCCCTATCACAAATCCTCAGACTTACTGCTGTCCCTCATTCACACCTGCAGAAAAAGCCCGACGGAGTCGGGCTGGAGTGAAGTACCGCTACAGGCTGCACCCGATCATCCCTCGACCGGCTCACCCTGAAGCGACAGGAGCAGATACGGCCCTCCTTCAGGTGAATCCATAAACCTCAGCGTCAGTGCCACAGAGCCTTCCTTGTGCTCAGACACGTCCAGTTCAAAATGAACCTGCCGCACCGCGGGGCACTCGTTGTGTACCTTGGCCACTGCCTGGAACACCTCAGACAGCCGGTTACCGAACATGAATCTCCGGCGGTCAGTCGGGTCCAGCAGCACCTTGGTCCATACCGCTGATGTGAACCCGATGGCGTGATCCATCACAGGGCCAACGCATTGTTTTTTCATTTGGGGCATCTGATTTCTCCAGGATTGAGAGAAACCATCTGCCCCGACCGGGAGGTGATATCCCGGTTACGGCGATTGAACGTGAAACGTCAAGCGGTGCAGCAGGTCACGCTTGTCTTGTTGAGCGCCTGCAAGGCAAACACTCGCCATCTGTGTGAAATCAGAAAGCCTTTAAGTTCCGTGGCTTCCCGCCGAGCAATCCTTGCCGACTCATAAGCCTCCTGGCTCAAGTCCTGGTGCGCCTGCTCGTAGCGCGCCGCCATCCGCTGTTCAACTGCCCAAACCTCTGCAGTCGTTTCACAGGGGCGTTGCCAAGCAATCTCCGATGCCCCAATGACACCGGACAGCACCCGTTGATCATCATCGCCTGCACAGGCTATGGGCTTTCGCCGATAGACCCTGGCTCGCGTGTAGTAAACCTCTACCGTCCGTGGATCGAATGAAGCTACGGCACTGAGCGTCGGATACGCATGCAGCACTCCTAGGGGCGGGACGGACCTCGCCCCATAGGGCAAGGAAGTCCCTATGGATGGATGTCAGGTTAAAGCCGCAGCCAGATACCGACGCAGGCGAAAAAGCACCCGAAACGCAAACTGCGAAATCGATCAGCAGCCGGTACGACCAAGCAGCGAAGTGAGCTATCCGCCATGTCGTCCCGACGAAAAATCAGGGGCAGGGCAGTGAGTGTTAGGTGGGTGTGCCAACCTGCAGCACACCCATTAAGTGAAAGCCGATGAACATCGAACCTCACAGGAGGCCGGCATTCGGATCAGCAAGTCAGCCTGGGGCCGACGAAGTCAAAGAGGAGCGATCAACGCTCGAAGGTGCAACAGCGGGGCTTCGCGATTCTCCGGTTTCGTGAAACAGAATGCGGAGAACTCTTCGCCCGACGGGGAGAGGTTTCCCGCGTGGGTAGTTACAACGGATGGTCCTACTTGAAGAACCTCAATGTAGTAAACAGCACGCTCCCTGCAATCCCTTGCAGTGCTTTCATGACGACTACCATGTGCATGTGCACGGTGTTTCATTAGACCTCCAGATTTCAGTAGGAGGGCCTGCCCATACAGGCGAGGCCCGTATTGGGAAAAATTCAGAGCAGTAGTCCCTCCACCTACCGCAATGGCAGTCGATTGGTCGCATCACTGGAAGCTTGGCGACCTGTGGGGGATCATACGCAATGGCGCATCGTAGCCCTTCAGATCCCAAGCTACTTGGCATGTGCCGACAAGGTCAGCAGTTCGCCCCCACACAATGGATACATCGACTACTGGCTGTCAAAGCCCCATCTGCAACAGATGTTTTCCGGTGGGGCTGACCTGTACGAGACCCGGAAAACAATGGCATGTATTGCTCTGCTACAGGTGTAGGGCGCATGCGGTTACTGCTGTCGAGCGCTGTTGCGTCTCGTGTGCGAAAGCGCGTCTCGCCAGCTTGCTTCTGGGGGCACTCACGCTTGGCTAGCCTGTGTCACTGAAGGACCAAAGGGAAAGGGAGCTGTCTGGTTGGGCGCTAAGTGGGCGGAAGCTGCCCTTCGTGGAGGGCAGCAGTCGGCCAGAGCAATCATCGGAAGCCCAGCAGCGAGTTCGTAATGAGCAACTTCAAAACTCTACTCTGCCAACGGTAACTGTAACCGGCTTCGATGGGATAAGCCTGCTTGCAAGGCAAATGCAACTATCACGGTAGATGGCGCGGAAAAGCTGCTCAGGCCACCGCCGGAAAACATCAACGCAAGACCCAATGCGGTAGCACCAAACCAGGCCGTCAAGCCCACCGGGTTAAACGCGACCACCCGCTTGAGCGCTGCCACGTCACTGCGTCCGTAGATAATCTGCGCCAACGCCACACCCACCCAGGCCACCACGAAAATCCCCTGATAGGCCAACGCCTTCAGGATGTAGGCAAACACGTCCGCGAGCATCAGGCCGTAGACGATCACCCCCACTGTCACTGCCCACATCAGGTACGAACCACGAAGGCCAAATCGACCAAAAAACGCCTGCATGTTCAGGGTCGCCAAGTAATAGTTGGCGGTGTTGATGCGTGTTTGCGTGGCCCAGACAAACAGTAATCCCCACAGGCCCATCAACTGCAAAATCGCCATCACCACCGAGACTTCGTTCAGCGCGCCTTCGTGTGGAATGCTGCTGACCAGGTAAATGCCCGAGGCGCCGTTGAGCAGAAACGTCACCGCGTAGAACGGAATGCCGAAGTTCCAGCGCCCATGGTACTCGGCGTCTTCAGGTTTGCCAAAACGCGCATAGTCGAAGGTGAACAGCATCAACACCCAGACGCCCATGTAGGCGACAAAACAATTCCACCAGCCGAATGCACTGGGTGTTGCCGGGCCGAAGTCCAGCCATTGCGGTTGATAGCCATAACGGCTAATCGATAGCCCCACCGCCACCAGCAAACCAGCGAGGTACACCGGCAGCAACACGCCGTTGAGCTTGTCCAGCCAGTGCTGCACGCTGCCCAGGATCATCGGTACGCTGTAGAGCACTACCGCCAATGCCGCAAGCGGATAGACCAGTTCCGGGTACAGGTGATTGAGCGCGACGGCGATCACCGAACCTTCAAACACCGCGTAATAGATCGCGGTCGAGAAGAAAATCAACGTCGCCAGGCACGCCCCGGTGCTGCCGAACAGCAGCCGTGAAAACAGCGCAACCGACAAACCGCTGCGAATCGCAAAACGGCTGAGCACGCTGTTGACCAGTCCATAACTGATCACCGACAGAACCATGCCAATCAGCGCATTGCGCGTACCGAACGACAACGCCAGTGAAGCACCCACCACGATGTAAAACATCGCACTGCAAACCGCCCACCAAGCCATGGTCAGGGACAGTCGGCCCATGCGCGATTCGGTGGGAACAGGATGATGCGCCGGGTCTTGCCCGGTTTGACTCGATTGCGATAAAGCAGCCATATGCGTGAACTCCAAGACCGGACAAAGGTTGAAGCGCGGGCAGCCATCACCGCACCGAAGTGCGGCGTTGGTATACCGTCAGGCATGGCCCGCGCTAAACGGAGGGCAGAATCAGGAAGGGAACAGCTTGCTCAGGCAACTGAGTTTTTTCTTATGGGAACGTCGCGCTTCCAGCGCCTCTTCGAGGGTTACCGCGATAAAGCGGGCCTTCTGGTTGGGTTGCATCTGGCCGATCAAATCGAGGTCGGCGCTGATCACCGTGCCTATCATCGCGTAGCCGCCACCGGACACCGCATCACGATGCAGCACGATGGGTTCGAGCCCGGCAGGCACCTGGATCGAGCCGATCGGGTAGCAACTGTCGACGATGTTCGACGGATCGGAACCGGCTCCGAACGGTTGCTCCCGGGGCTGAAAGCTCAACGCGCTGCCACCCTTGAAGCGATAGCCGATGCGGTCGGCTTCCGAACCGACGGTCCACGGCTCGGCGAAAAAGCTCTTGGCCGCCGATTCGGTCAAGCGGTGGTAGTACAAACCGGGCACCACCCGTAGGGTGATTTCGCCACCCAATGATTGCCGCAGCGCCATGGGTAAACTGGCCCCGGCGCGGCTCTTGCCGCTGGCGATGCCGACGGGCAACTCGTCGCCCGCGATCAGACGCCGACCCCGGAAACCGCCGAGCGTGCCCAGCGCATAGGTGGACCTGCTGCCGAGTACCACCGGCACATCAATTCCACCGGCCACCGCCACATAAGCGCGGGCCCCGGCCTTGGGAAAGTCAAAACGCAGCACTTGCCCGGCCTTCACCGTGAATGCGGTGTCGTGATGCATTTCCACACCATCGACCCGTGGCGTCATGTGCGCGCCGCTGACCGCCACCAATGCATCCTGTTGAAACTCCAACTCAGGCCCGAGCAGCGTGCATTCCAGCGCTGCCAACCCTGCCGGGTTCCCGACCAATTGATTGGCCGCGCTCAAGGCGTATTGATCAAGCGCGCCAGACGGCGGAATGCCCAAGTGGTAATACCCTTCGCGGCCCAAGTCCTGTACCGAAGTGGCCAGGCCGGGTTTGATGACCTTGATCATGCCAACACCTCCTGCAACGACTTGGGATAACCAACGGGATCGGCGAGGAATGCGTCCAGCGAAAACTCCACCGGCCGAATCCGCAGGTCAAAGCAACCGGCTTCCACTTCGGCCACCGCGTGGTCGTAGGCTTCACGCTCTATCGGCTTGAACTGCACGATGTCGCCTGGATGGAAAAACACCATGTGTTCTTTCAGGTACGCGAGGTTCTGTTGCGGGTCGTAGATCGGCGCGGGGGTGACGCCAAACATCTGATAACCGCCGGCGCCGCGCACCGAGTAAATACAACCAAAGCAGCCGCCGTGACCAAGGGTCAATTTCGGTGTGTCGGTGCGCGGGCGCAGGTACTTGGGCACCTGCAACTGATGCTCGCGCTCGACCATCTGGAACATGAACGGCAGCCCCGCAACGAAGCCGACCATCGAGACAAACCACGGCGCGCCACTGTGGGCTGCGATGAATGCATCGACATCGGCCAGACCGTTGATCCGTGCGGCGTACTCCAGGTCTGTGGCGTTCGGGTCTTGATGGCGGTCGCGAAAACGCATCAGGGTTTCGTGGGTCCAGGGATCGTTGTAGAGCACTGGTATCTCGATAATACGCGTCTGCAACGTACGCTCGGCAACGACTCCGGCCTCGGCAGTTTTTACCGCTTCGAGCAAGGTACAGGGGGCGATGCGATCTGGATCGAAACGAATCTGGAATGACGCGTTGGCGAGGCAGATATCGAGCACGCCATCCAGCGCCAGCCGTTCCACTGCGCGGGTGACGGCCAGGCCTTTGAAAAAGGCGTCCAGGGACATGCTGTCGCTGACTTCTGCAAACAAATGCTCATCGGCGCCAAAGCTGTAGCGGATGGGCGTACTCATGCTTCACCTCCGCTGCGGCGCTCGGCCAGCCAGATTTCCAGGGTGCCGGTGTGAAAGTCGGCGCTGTGCAGCCACGGTTGTTCCAGCAATTCACCGTGCAACGCCAAGGTGTTGGCCATGCCGGTGAGCGTGGTGTGCGCTACCGCCATTCGCGCTCGGGCCAGCGCTTCGGCGCGATCCGCACCGTGAATAATCATTTTGGCCAGCAGAGAGTCATAGTACGGCGGCACACGGTAGCCTTGATACAGATGCGTGTCGACGCGAATGCCCTCGTTGTTCGGCCAGATCAGAGCCTCGACCAGGCCTGGACTCGGGAAGAAATCCCGCGCCGGGTCTTCAGCGTTTAGGCGCATTTGCAGGGCGGCGCCGTTGAGTCGAATGTCACGTTGCCTTAAGCCCAGCGGCTCGCCGCCAGCGATGCGCAACATGGCCTGGACCAGGTCGATGCCAGTGATCAGTTCGCTGACCGGGTGCTCCACCTGAATCCGCGTGTTCATCTCGATAAAGAAGAACTCGCCAGTGGCGTCGTCATACAAATATTCCAGGGTTCCGGCGCCCTTGTAACCCAAAGATTCGGTCAGGCGCACGGCGCTTTCACAGAGGGTTTCGCGTTGCTGTTGGCTGAGGACTGGCGACGGCGCTTCTTCAAAAATTTTCTGCCGGCGCCGTTGCAGCGAACACTCGCGCTCAAACAAATGCACCGCGTGCTGACCGTCGCCCAATACCTGCACTTCGATGTGCCGGGCCTTGCTGATAAACCGCTCCAGGTACACCGCGCCATTGCCGAAGGCCGCTTGGGCTTCGCGTTGGGAGCGGGGAAACTCTTCAGCCAGTTGCTCGGCATTTTCCGCCAGCCGAATACCGCGCCCGCCACCACCGGCCGAAGCTTTGATCAACAACGGGTAGCCAACGGATTCAGCAGCCTTGAGCGCCGACTCAACGTCGAACAGTTCACCCGGCGAGCCCGGTACCACCGGCACGCCAGCGGCTTGTGCGGTAAGTCTTGCCTCGGCTTTATCGCCCATGCGACGGATCGTCTCCGCACTCGGGCCGACGAAAATGGCGCCGGCAGCCACCACCGCATCGGCGAATTCGGCGTTCTCCGACAGAAAGCCATAACCGGGATGCACCGCGTTGGCGCCCGTGGCTTTTAAGGCGCCGAGTAAGGCCTCGACGTTCAGGTAACTTTTGTCGGCACGGGCCGGGCCAAGAATGTGCACCTCATCGGCCATGCGCGCGGCCTGGGAATCGACGTCTGCCTCGCTGCACGCAGCAACGGTGGGGATACCCATTTCTTTGGCCGCGCGGATAATCCGCACGGCGATCTCGCCACGGTTGGCGACCAGCAATTTATGAATGGCTTGGGTCATGATCGCACCCTCACTCGTGGTCGAGTGTTGCGACGACTTGACCAGGCTCCACCGGATCACCGTCTTCTACCAAAAAGGCACTGAGGCGACCGGCCGTCCCGGCGGTCAGTTCGGAGAACTGCTTCATGACCTCGATCAGGCCAATGACCGTGTCGGTGCTAACCTGCGTGCCGACCTCGACGAAGTTCGCCGATTCTGGAGTGGCTTTGCGGTAGAAGGTCCCCGGCAACGGGGTGATTACAGTGTGTTCAGCCATGTCTGTTCCTCTTGGAATAGTTGTAGAAAGGCAGGCAAAAAGTGAATCGGTGAGCAAACCTTGGCGTCTGTTTGCCAAGTGTTTTTTTGTCTCAGCGCGGTGCTCTGACCGCTATGCCCGCGCCATTGAGTGCATGACGCGTGGCTTCGACCAATGCCAGGGCACCCGGTGTGTCGCTGTGCAAACAGATGGAATCGAATTCAATCGCCAGGTCTTCGCCCTCGACGGTGCGCACCACGCCTTGTTGGCAAGCACGCAGCACTCGCTCAGCGACGTGGTCCGGGTCGTAAGCCTGCACGTTGCGGGTAAAGACAATGGAGCCGCTGAGGTCATATTCGCGGTCGGCGTAGAACTCGCGGATCACCGGTTGGCCGAGTTCCGTGGCAACCCGCCAGATCACCGAGTCAGGCATGCAATACAGCAGCAACTCAGGTTCCAGACGCTGTAGGTTCTCCACCAGCAAACGGGCGGCCTCTTCGTCTCGGGCCAGGTGCATGTAGAGCGCACCGTGGGGTTTGATGTGTTGTAGGGGCACGCCTTGAACCCGGGCGAGTTCACGCAAGGCGCCCAACTGATAGAGCATGTCATCAACCAGTTCCTGGGCCGGCGCATTGATATGCCGACGGCCAAAACCAACCAGGTCGCGAAACCCCGGATGCGCGCCGATGGCCACGCCCAGGTACTTGGCCTGCTCGACGGTGCGACGCATGGTGCTGGGGTCGCCGGCATGAAAACCGGTGGCGATGTTGGCCGAACTGATAAAGCCCATCAGTTCATTGTCGACGCCATCGCCGATGGTCCAGGGGCCAAAGCCTTCGCCCATGTCCGAGTTGAAATCTATGACCTGCATGACCCTTGCTCCCGACGCTTGTGACTTCATGCAGGCCAAGTTAGATTCTCGTTGACCCCTTGGGAAGATCTATTATCAGATTGGGTATCTTCTGAAAAACAGATACCAAGTCACTTGGAGTGCCCATGTCTCTAACCCTGCGTCAAATCCGTTATTTCGTCGCCACGGCCGAGATTGGGCAAATCTCTCAAGCCGCGATTCATTTGAATATTTCCCAGTCGGCGGTGACCACAGCGATTAAGGAACTGGAAAGCATCCTTGGCACGCTGTTGTTCCAGCGCTCGGCCCAGGGCATGAGCCTGACCGACGCCGGGCGGCACTTTTTGAATCGGGCCTACGTGATTTTGCGCAGCGTCGATGACGCGTTAAACAGCCCCTTGCCGGACATCCGCGCCAGTGGTTTGTTGCGCTTGGCAGCGAGCTACACGGTGATCGGTTACTTCCTGCCGCACCACCTGCAACGGCTTGAACACTGGCATCCGGACGTGACCATCGAAGTTCATGAGCAGGAGCGGCAAGCTATCGAACAAGGCTTGCTGGAAGGTCGTTTTGATATGGCCGTGGTGCTCACCGCCAACCTTACGCACCCGGATATCGTTTCAGAGATTCTCTTCAACTCCGAACGGCGGTTATGGCTGCCCAGCCACCATCCGCTTTGCGAACGCTCAGCGGTCAGCCTCGCCGACGTCGCCAAAGAACCCTACATCCTGCTGACCGTCGACGAAGCCGAACAAAGCGCCATGCGTTACTGGGAACATGCGCATCAACAGCCAAACGTGCGGGTGCGGACCAGTTCAGTTGAAGCGGTGCGCAGTATGGTTGCCAATGGCAGCGGTGTGGCAATCCTCTCGGACTTGGTACACCGCCCCTGGTCACTGGAAGGAAAACGCATCGAAACCCTGACGGTCACCGACAAGGTGACACCGATGAGTGTCGGATTGGCGTGGCATCGAGAGCGCGAATTCAGCCCGGCGATGCAGGCGTTCCGTAATTATTTCCACGATGCATTTTTGGCGCCGCAACAGCTGTCGGCTCGACGCTGAAAACAGCGAAAACCATGTCCTCCTTTTGTGGATGTGCGATCAGCGCTTTGGGCTATTTGCGACCTGTTGTGACGGGAAAACTTTGGTCGTTTTCTGACTGTCGCGAATGTCCGGTTTTGGCTGGAAGAGGGGCCCTTATCGATCAGACTCCCGGCAGCGGTTGCCAGCCTGCTGCGGTGCGCCGCTCCACGTGGGCGGGTTGACCGTCCATGCGCAACAGGTACAGCCAGCCATGCTGGACCAAGTCGCGCACCACGGCGTGCTTCTCGATGACCCGGTCGATCATGGCCTGCGGCGCTTCTATCACCACATGCAGGCGCAGCGGGCGATGCATCCACTGTTGTGCAGGCCGGCCAGCAGGCGGGCATTGATCTCGCCACTCCCTATTTCTGGATTGATGCCACCTACGTCAAAGTACGGAAGGCCGGCCGTATTGTGTCGGGCGCCATCATAATCGCCGTGGCGGTGAACACCCATGGTGGCCGGGAAATCCTGGGCATGCGCGTCGGCCCTTCGGAAACCGAGCCATTCTGGGCGGACTTCCTGCGAAGCCTCATGCGACGCGGCCTGCGCGGTGTAAAGCTGGTGATCTCCGATGCCCATGAAGGGCTTGAGGCCGCCGTATCCAAGGTCTTCCATGCGACGTGGCAGCGCTGCCGAGTCCACTTCATACGCAATGCCATGGCTCATGTCGGTAAAGGCCAGCGAACGATGGTGGCGGCACTGCTGCGCACGGTCTTCGCCCAGGACAACTGCGCAGAATGTCATCAGCAGTGGCGGTTGATGGCTGACCAGTTGCGAGAGAAGTATCCGAAAATCGCTACGCTCATGGATAACAGTGAGGATGAAGTGCAAGTTCTAACCTGCAAGCGGCTCAGTTCGTACAACCATTCCCCATTACGTGGTATTCCATGATGTGCCGGTCGCCCTTGGAATCGTCGTAAGTCAAATGCATCGGTACTACATCGCAGACATTGGGTACCTGAGTAATCGCTACAACGTGCGCAATATCCAGGTCCTGAGAGTAACGATAGGGCTCGACCGTAACCTGTGTGGTCTGAGCCTCCTGCTCATCGGCCATAGCAACAGAACCGATGCAGACTAGGAGTAAGACGAGTAAGCGTTTCATGGCAATCACCTGTATTGAGGGCGTGAGAAGTCCAGAGCACGCAAGCGGTGCTCAGTGGTAATAAGAGTTGGGGTGTACCCGGCGCCCGCAGACGCCGGGTTGAGGTACATCAGAAAGGCTTGGTAGGCAGGTACTTGCCGTCCAGGGTGATCACGGCTCGGTGACCACCGTCCGGATCTTCGACTTTCTTGATGTCCAGCTTGAAGTTGATGGCGCTGATGATGCCGTCGCCGAACTTCTCGTGAACCAGTGCTTTGAGGGTGGTGCCGTATACCGACATCATTTCGTAGAAACGGTAGATGGTCGGGTCGCTTGGTACGCCGTCGAAGAAGCTGCCCCGAATGGGCATCGATTGCAGTAGAGCGACTTGATCAGCATCAAGATCGAGTTTCTCGCCCACGACCTTCGCGGCGGCGGCAGGCAGCGGGTGCTGGCCAAGCAGGGCTGCAGTGACGAAGGCTTCGGACAGGCCGGTGCCGTCAACGATCTCGGCGAAAGACAAGTCCTTGCGGGCCTTGGCCAAAATGATGACTTCGGTCAGTTCTTGGCGAGCGGTGCGGGTGGCTTGAGTCTGGATCATGGTAAATCTCCTGGATAGGTAGGGGTGCGAGTTCAGATTTCAGGCAACGTGCCTGGCTTGTTGGGAAACAGCGTGGACTTCCGGGTTTTCTGCGAGGGATACAAAGGCCCCGGTGCGGCCATCGAAGGCGTCGATACGGCCAGTCTCGATGTCATAGATCCAGCCATGCAGGGTTACGCGGCCTTCTTCAAGCGCCAGGCGAACGGATGGGTGGGTCTGGATATTGGCCAGTTGCGCGATAACGTTTTCGCGCACCATGGACGAAACCTTGCTCGGTTGATCAGGGTGCTTGCGGGCTTCGTTAACCACCTTCGCCGAGTCGGCGTAGCGCAACCAACCGGCCACTGCGGGCATATGGTCGAGGCATTTACAGGTGGCAATGGCGGTCATCGCACCGCAGTCGGAATGGCCGCAGATCACGATGTCGGCGACGTTGAGTCCGGCGACCGCGTATTCCACCGAGGCCGAAACACCGCCTGGCTCTGGACCATACGACGGCACGATGTTGCCGGCGTTGCGGATGACAAACAGATCGCCTGGCTCGCGTTGAGTGACGAGTTCCGGTACCAGCCGGCTGTCGGAGCAGGAGATGAATAGAGCTTTCGGGTTCTGCTGATTGGCCAGGTCCTTGAACAGCTTGACGCGTTCAGGGAAGGCATTTTTTTGGAATTTCAGAAAACCGTCGATGATCGCTTTCATGGTTGCTGTCTCAATGTTCGCTGGGTGTGGAACAAAGATTAAGCAACACATGGCATAAGGTAAAAGTCTCATTTATTATGGTTATTATCAGATAATCTTATGAGTTAACGCATGCTTGCTCGCCCTATCCAATATTTTCTCGCGGTTGCAGAACATCTCAGCTTCACCAAGGCGGCAGCAGCGTTGCACGTCTCTCAGCCAGCCCTTTCCCAGCAGGTAAAGCAGTTGGAAGAAATCCTTGGAGCCCAGTTGTTTGACCGATCAGGACGCACAACGCGATTGACTGACGCTGGAGATGCCTATCTTCTTTATGCGCGCCGTGCTTATCAGGAATTGCGGGCGGCTCAAAGCGCCATCCATGACGTGAGCGACCTCACTCGCGGCTCATTGCGCGTGGCCGTAACGCCGACGTTCACCACCTATTTGGTGGGGCCGCTGATCGAGGCATTTCACTCCAGGTACCCTAAAATCACCTTCAACCTGAAAGAGATCTCCCAAGAGCGGATTGAAGAGCTGCTTTTGGCAGGAGAACTGGACGTAGGGATCGCGTTTGATGAAATAAATACACCAGACATTGATGCGATTCCCTTGCTGAACGAAACCCTCGCTTTAGTGGTGAGCCGCAGGCACCGCCTGGCCGAGGAGCGGTCCATTGGATTGCAAGACCTCAGCGCCGAGTCTCTGGTTCTGCTTAGTACAGATTTTGCCACCCGCGAACAAATCGACCGTTACTGCCGTAAACACGCTATTCGCCCTCAGGTGCAAATGGAGGCCAATGCTCTTGGGGCTGTGATCGAAATCGTCCGCCGCACTCATCTCTCGACCTTATTGCCTGCCAAAATCGCGCTAGCCCACGACGATCTGGTGGCCATCAATTTGGAGCCAGAACGCCTGCAGCGAACCGCCGTTCTTATGCGACGCCGAGACGCTTTTCAGAGCGCAGCAGCACAAGTTTTTATTGAACTGGCTAAGGAAGTATCCATCGAACTTGATGAGTGAGATGGCATACGACTCAAGTTGCGCGTTCACGGGCGACGCCATCAGTGCGCAAATCGCCTGATCGGGACAGTCGTAGGTGTCGCTGAGGCTGATAGCGCTATGCGGCGCTCAGGGCATGAAGACGGGACTGGCAGCTTCGCCTTAATAGCCAAGTCACGCAGCGGGAAGAATGGATTTGAAGGCAGTTGCAATTGGCTTTTTAGTCGCCCAAAGCGCGCAGTTATGCAAATAAAAACTGCTACATCGATATATGGACTTTTACAAAACAAAACCTGATCCTTCACGAATAAAGGATCAGGTTCGGAATGGCTTACAGGCCCAGTTCGGTCAGACTTGGGTGATCATCAGGGCGGCGACCCAGAGGCCAGAAGAACTTTCGCTCATTTTCTTTGATGGGCATATCATTGACGCAAGCGAAGCGACGATGCATCAGGCCATCCGCTTCAAATTCCCAGTTTTCGTTACCGTAAGAGCGGAACCAGTTACCCGAATCATCATGCCATTCATAAGCATAACGAACGGCAATCCGGTTATCGGTAAAGGCCCACAATTCTTTGATCAAGCGATAATCGAGTTCTTTTTTCCATTTGCGAGTGAGGAAGCCTTTGGCCTCTTCGCGATTGGTAGCGAATTCGGCGCGGTTACGCCATTTGGTGTCCAGTGTATAGGCGAGCGAGACTTTTTCGGCGTCGCGGCTGTTCCAGCCATCTTCAGCGAGTCGGACTTTCTCAATCGCCGTCTCACGAGTGAACGGAGGAAGTGGCGGGCGAACTTGTGCATTGGACATGGTGGTGCCTCCAAATTAACTGGAAATCAATAAAAATTGCATTTGTCAGACTGGGTCGATGCAGTCAGACCTGGTTGGATCGATACTTAATATGCTTTAAGCAACGGCTAAGGAGCGCAGCCGACAGTAACCATTAATGGCGGAAATAAAATTCTTACACCAACGGCTCATCCGAAAACGTGATCAATTGCAGCGCTTACAGGCCCAGATCACTCAGACTTGGGTGATCGTCAGGGCGGCGACCCAGTGGCCAGAAGAACTTACGCTCGCTTTCCTTGATCGGCATGTCATTAACACAGGCGAATCGACGCTGCATCAAACCATCAGCTTCAAATTCCCAGTTTTCATTGCCGTAGGAGCGGAACCAGTTACCCGAATCGTCGCGCCACTCGTAGGCGTAGCGCACGGCGATGCGGTTGTCGGTGAAGGCCCAAAGCTCTTTGATCAGGCGATAATCGAGCTCTTTTTTCCATTTGCGAGTGAGGAATCCTTTGGCTTCTTCGCGATTGGTCGCAAACTCAGCCCGGTTACGCCATTTGGTATCTAGCGTATAGGCAAGCGAAACTCTTTCTGCATCTCGGCTATTCCAGCCATCTTCAGCGAGTCGAACCTTTTCAATCGCCGACTCGCGAGTGAAAGGAGGAAGTGGTGGGCGAGCTTGTTCGTTGGACATGGTGGTGCCTCCAATCTTTGGATAACTTCATTTAAGTTAGTGTTTCTAAAAATCACGCGCTTGGGCGATGTGCTTCTTCAAGCAAGATTACGGCAGCTTTTCTTGCACTATCCAGGGCTGTGTAGTCAACCATTGTGCGGATCACGGTTATCGTTCAACTGTTTATCCAGGTAGCTTGGGTCTTCTATATCTAACTGTCCGGCCTGCTTCAATGTATAATCGAGTGGCTTTTGTTTATACAGCTTTGCGATATGACGAATAGGATCATCTATGTCGTCAACCTCTTCGGTCGTGTTAAATGCACATCCCCGAAACCCGTCTGACTCAAACCAACTCTTGAGTACCGCAAAGATGCTAATGATACGCCTTTGCGGAATTTCCGACTTTTCGCACTCGCTTCTAAATCACTGCATCCAGCGTACATCGCGTGCATTTAATACCGCTGCCGCTGTATCGTCCTTGTTCGCACAATAGCGGTAAATACTTTTTGCGCTACGGCGGAAGTTCTTACCAGCGGTCCATGCCAGTGGCGTGGATACCATTTCGTAAATCAGCTTCTCGGCAGTAGACAAGATTTTTCGCTTGTTTCGATCATTTGCTTTTCCATGTAGCCAGAGTAGAACGATCGTTCTCCGTGGTCAAGCTTCTAAAGAAATTATTTTTGACTGCGCGATAGCGGGGGGATTTCAGTGGGATCGAGCGTGCAGGTTTTTCGAATTTCATATCGTTCTCACCACCTCGACGGTGCGGTCACAAGCTCTGATTGTAAGCCTTCCCCATAAGAACACCGGCACCAGCGTGATCAGGCTGGTATGCGAAAAGCCGCGCCGTGTAGGCGCGGCCCTTATCGATCAGACTCCCGGCAGCGGTTGCCAGCCTGCTGCGGTACGCCGCTCCAGGCGGACGGGTTGACCGTCCATGCGCAACAGGTACAGCCAGCCATGCTGGACCAAGTCGCGCACCACGGCGTGCTTCTCGATGACCCGGTCGATCATGGCCTGCGGCGCTTCTATCACCACATGCAGGCGCAGCGGGCGATGCCTCCACTGCTGACCATCGTGCAGCGACTGGCGGGCCAGGCCGATGCGCAGATCGCCGCCATTGCCTTCAAATACGCCGATATGCCCGCCGACCACGTTGTGCAGCAGCTTATTGCCGCTGCCAAAACGCGCATTGTCGGTGGTCGAGGTGAAGTACTGCAGGTTGATCCAGTGCGCAACCACCATGGGCGCGGTCATGATCAGCTCCAGCACCGCGCCCTCGGTATCCTGCTGCCACTCGTAGTCGTGCAGGAAGGCGCGGCCCTGCAGGTCGACGCCGCGAGTACGCGCGCGCGGCGCGGCGATAAACGCGGCATTGTTGGCCAGGCCCCATTCGGGGCGTGTCTGCGACCAGTCGCGGGCACGCTGGCGCAACCGATCAAGCAATTTGACCGGCTGCCCCATGATTGCCGTCAGGCCCAGCCCAGCGGCGCGCTCCTGGCGCACCTGGGCAGCGGCCTGATTCAGCGCCAGGCGCAGACGCTGCCAGTTGGGCTGCTGGGCGGCTGCCAGGGTCTCGTGGGCAAATATCTGCACCTCGTCGGTGGTGGTGTTGTGCAGGCCGGCCAGCACATGGCAGTGCGCAGGCAGGTCATGCCCACGCTGGCGCAGTTCAGCGCGCACCTCGCGATCGTTGAGCAGGCCGGCCAGCAGGCGGGCATTGATCTCGCCACTCTGGCCGCAGCAGGCACCGCAGTCGAGCCCGGCAGCCTGGGGATTGTTGGCACTCTGGCTGCCGTGCCCGAGCAGCACCAGCAGCGCCGGTACCGGCCCGTTGAGCCCCATGGCCCGCAGGATGCGCGCAGCCAGATCAGTCTTCTCGGTCAGCGACAAGGCAGGCAATCGAGGGAGCAACTGCTGCCACTCGGCAGCGCGCCAGCCACTGCGATGTGCTTCTTTCGTACCCGAGGACAGGCCACAGGTGCGCCCTAGCAGCGCCCCGGCATAACCCAGGCCGACACTCTCGACCAAGGTAAAGGTCGAAGCCGGCAGGCGTTCGAACAGACGCCAGCGTCCCTGACGGGCCAGCCGCGCCTGGCGGCGCTGCGCCAGGTGGTTATCCAGCGCGGCATCACCGCTGCCATCGCTGACCTGCAACTGCGGTGCCAGCAGCCCCGGCAACTGCGGGCGGGTGGCGGCAGTGCCCAGCGGCGTGTAGGCGATGGGCAGGCCGAAGAAGCCGGCGAAACCACCGGTTTCAAGGTCGGGGCAGACCTGTTCCAAGGCCCGACGCAAGGGCTCGGAGCGCACGTCGATACAGAAGAACAGCTTGGCCAGCGGCGCCTGCGGCAGTGCGGCCGGTTCGGCCCGAGAGAGTTTCTGTTGCAGTTGCTCCTGCCAGGCCAGCTCGTCGGCCCGCTGCCACAGTTGCAAAGCCTGCCAGGCGGCCGAGGGCGGCTGCTGCAAACCGGTCTGCCAGGCCGAGCGCCAGCGCTGCCAGCGGCTCTGGGCATCACGTTGGCGATCATCCACCAGCCACTCCCAGGCGGCGCGGATAGCCAGCAGTTCCAATGTAGTCTGGTCATCCTCTCCCAACTGGTTCGCCTGCCAGCGCTTATACGCGCACCAGGAGGCCCAACCCAGGCTGCGCAGTAACAAGCAGTCGAACCACGGCGCCCAGTCATCGGCGCTCAGCCCGAGGCGCTGCACCGCAGCCTCAAGCGCAGCGTGTGGCTGCGACGGCAGCTCGGCAATGCGCCCGTGCAGGTCGCGGCAGTCACTGAGTACGCTCAACCCTCTGTCCGCGAGCATGCTGCTGCGCCAGGTCTGGTAAAGCCCGGCGCTGGCTTGCGGGCGCCAGTCGGCCTGTTCGTGGTCAAACCAGGCGGCGCAACACTGGCCAATCTGCTGGGTGATCAGCACCGGCCAGCCCGGTAACGGGATGCCGGGATCGGCCAAGTCTTCGAGCAAAGGCAGCCCGGCGTTTGCCTCCGGCGGCATCTCCAGGGCCTGCAGCAACTGTGACGTGCTCCAGGACTCGGCCTGCTCAGCCAGGGCCTGCTGCAAGTGGTGTTTGCTGATGCGACCCTCCTGCCAGGCGCTCCGGTAGTCTGCGGCGCTTAGTGTCAGCGGGCTGCCGGCACGTTGCCAGAGCTCTGCGGCGACGGCTGACCAGGCGTGTTCGCGCCTCTCCCACAGCGGGTTGACGGCAATCATGCGGTCCAGTGGCCAGGTGGGCGCGATACGCGCACAAGCCTGACGCGCAGCCTCATGCAGAGCATCCCGGTCGAGGCTGGTGAAGTGTTCGAGCGCAGTCATGGGCGGTCTCCAGTAGTCGAGGTCAGGCGCTGGGGCGAACGCACTGGCCACAGGCGGAAGGTCAGGCGGGTGAAGTGCTCATCCAGGTAGAAGCCGGCAAAGGCCAGCGGATACAGGCGCTGCGCCAGTGCGCCCTGGGGGCGCGCGAGGATCAGCGCCTGCACCAGGTACAGGCCGACAAACAGCAGCAGGGCCAACCCGGTCAGCAGCCGGGGTGCCTCCGTTGGCGGGGTGTCCAGGATCCAGGCGGCGGCCTGGTGCCAGAGCAGGTAGGCCGCAAGCAGCAGAACGAACATGCTCAGCCCTTGCAGCACCTGCCCGCGGCGCAGGCACCAGGGGGCCAGGCCGATGGCGAGGATGGCCAGGGCCACCAGAGGCAACTCATGGGCCGGCAGTTGCCAGGTCCACACGCCCTGCAGCAGCACCAGCGCCAGGCCGGCCAGCAACAGGGCCCGCACCAGATCACCCAGGCCCGGCAGCGGAACAGCGGGCTGCAGGGCATGTTGGCGCGCCTGGGCCACCGTCTCGCCAGCGGCGAGGAAGGCATGAGCCTTGTATAACGAGTGTGCCAGCAGGTGCACCAGGGCCAGTTCGTAGAGCCCCAGGCCGCACTCCAGCAGCATCAGGCCCATCTGCGCACAGGTCGACCAGGCCAGGCGGACCTTGATGCTGATGCGCGTCATCATCACCAGCGCGGCAAGCACCGCCGTCAGGCCGCCGACCAGCACCAGCAGGCTCTGCGCCGGTACGGCGGCAGAAAACAGGGGGGCGAAGCGCAGCAGCAGGAAACCACCCAGGTTGACCAAGCCGGCGTGCAACAACGCGGATACCGGCGTCGGTGCCTCCATCACCTGGATCAGCCAGCCATGCACCGGCAATTGCGCCGACTTGAGGATGACCGCCAGGGCCAGTAGCAGCGCAGCCAGTTGCAGGTCCCAGCCAAGCTGGCCGCTGGTCTGCAGGCGGCTGTACACGGCATCGAGAATCACGGCGATGCTGCTGTCACCGCCGGCACGCACCAGCAACCCGGTGGCCAACAACAAACAGACATCGGCCAGGCGACTGGCGAGGAATTTCTTGTGCGCCACCACCAGGGCCTGCGGGCGGTCGCGGTAAAACGTGAGCAGTTGATGCAGACACAGGCTGGAGAAAATCCAGGCACCGACCAGCACCAGCAGATGGGTGCTGGTGACCACGGTGGCCACTGCCGCCAGCGTACCGAGCAGGGCCAGCACATAGCGCCGCTGCCCCGGTTCGCCCTCCAGGTAGCGCCGGGAATAGTCGATGATCACCAACGCCAGCAAACTGACCAGCCCCGCCATGGCCAGACCCAGTCGATCATCCTTCTGTTCGTTGAGAGCAGCTTGCAGCCAGGCCGCCAGAACCAGGCTGAGGCCGACGTAGCCGGCACCTCGGGCTGGCCACCAGAAACGTTCGTGAGTGTGCAAGAGGCTGGCCGGAATCAGCGCCAGGGCATATAGCCAGGGCAACAGTTCGACCAGGGGGGGAAGGGTGATCGGCACGGGCGTAGCTCCTAATCCATCGAGTGGTCCTAGTCTCCCGTAGCGGTTGATCTATTAAAAATAGATTGATATGAATGGATCGTTCTCTTTTTAGGAATTCGGCATGCGTCGACTCAACTTTCATCACCTGCACTACTTCTGGGCTGTTGCCAAAGAAGGCAACCTGACGCGCGCCGCCCACTCGCTGCATGTGTCGCAATCGGCGCTGTCGACGCAAATCCGGACACTGGAAGACGATCTGGGCCACGCGCTGTTTATTCGCAGCGGTCGCAGCCTGACGCTGACCGAAGCGGGACGACTGGTGCTGGACTACGCCGAGAGCATCTTTGCCCTGGGCAGCGAATTGCAGATGACCCTGCAAGGCGCGCAGCAGGATATCCAGCCTTTACGCATCGGCGCAGTGGCAACCCTGTCGCGTAACTTTCAGGAAAACCTGCTGCGGCCCTTTCTCGGCCGTGCGCAGGTGCGCATCACCCTTGAGTCCGGCAGCCTGGAGGAGTTGCTTGACCGGCTGGCCTTACACAAACTGGATGTGGTGCTGACCAACCAGGCGGTCAGTGGCGATGGCCAGCGGGCCTGGCGCTGCCGCCTGCTGGACCGGCAGAGCGTGTGCCTGGTGGGGCAGCCCCGGACGGGGCTGGCGCCGTTCACCTTGCCTGCTGATCTGCAGCAGGCCCGCCTGATAGTGCCTGGGCGCAGCAGCGATATTCGCAGCCAGTTCGAGGTCTACTGCAACAGCCACGGCCTTAGCCCGAATATCTGTGCCGAGGTGGACGACATGGCCATGCTGCGTCTACTGGCGCGCGACTCCGGCGACATCGCCTTGCTGCCCGCCGTGGTGGTGCAGGACGAGTTGCTCAACGGCACCCTGCAGTTGTATGCCGAGCTGCCTGAAATCGCCGAGCAGTTCTTTGCGGTTACGCTCGAACGCCATTTTGGGCTTGGTATTCTAGATGAGCTGCTTGACAAGCCTTGATCGCAATTGATCAGACATTCAACGCGATTCAATAGTCATGCGACCATGATCGCGCGCGCAAGTCTTCAATGGTCACAAAGGGCGGTGTTCTATTCAGAGATTGATGCGTTTTTCGATCGTCTGTAGTTGCCTTAGCGGGTCCCAACCACTTGGCGACGCTTGAGCTTTGCTCCACCAAAGCATTCCTTTAGATATCCATGATTTCCGCAAATCAGCATGAGCAGATGTCGCGTCATCGTAGCCAAACTGCGTACCGCAGGACGGGCACATGCCAAAAGAAGAACAACCAACCTCGTCGTAGGGAGGATCTTCAAGCCCGGGGTATCGACAAACCGGACAAAGATATGAAACGTTGCTACTCAGCAAAACAGAACTCAGTCTGTTGAGTAGTCATTGCCAAGTGCCGGGTCCGAGGTGGGGAGCGGCGCTGTGGCACTGGCGACTCTTCACCCATCGAAATCTGCAACTTCTGGAGTACTCCCGTCTGTGCCAGTTCGGCCGCCTCTTGCTCGATGCGATTCACCAAGCCCTTGATGGGCTCGCCGGTCTGCGCCCCCAGTGTGATGGCCATCAGCGTCAGCGGGCTCACGTTCAGAGGAGCACTCAACGCAGTGATCATTTCCAGAGTAGGGCAGCACTGTCCGCGTTCCAGCTTCGAGATGTACGTGCGGCTGCTGACTTCAGCGAGTTTTTTCTGCGAGAGCCCACGCGTGGCACGCATGGCTTTGAGCACCGCAGCAAAGGTTGTCTTGAGCGACATAAAACGTTCCGTGAGAGGGGGGCGTCTGTGTACCCATCGGGTTGTTCGTGTAGCGGGTTGAAGTGTTCTGGCACCGTTGAAACTAGCACGACTTGAGCCGTGATCGCTTGAACCGTTGTGTCGAGAACAGGGGTATGTTGTCTCATTGAACGAGGCGTATCAACGCAACCCCACAATACTGCGGCATTGCCGAAGCACTGTGGGGTTGGTATGACAGCGCCTACACCGTCCCGAAACGCACCTCCACCGACAGACTGCCCTGGTTATCGCTCAGGCCAGCCCCGTAACGCCCGTCCAGATCGTCATTGATGCACAATTGCAACTCCCCCTGCTGGCCACGTGGCAATTGCGCCTGGTTGCCGACCAGGAACGGCACGCCGCTGTTGCCGATACGCCCGATCAATGCTCCTTCCGGTTGACCGGACAAGGTATAGCCGGGCTTGGCGATCAACCCTGGGTGGCCCGCCGCGTTGACCATCCCGGTGGCCGGGTTGGCCGTCCACTGCCCACCGATGCACACCGCCAGTTGCCAGCTCTGCCCGTTGACCTGCACGCCGGTGCTCTGCCAGGCCTGGTTGGCCTGCACCTGCACGGTACGCTTGAGCAGATCGCTGGCGACCACGTCTGCTGCCTGGAAGGTCAGCGCGGTGATGGTCAAGGTCGGGTTGGCGGTTCCGGTGGTGGGGAACACTCCATCACCGACCAGGAACAGGTTGGGGTGGTCCCAGCTGCGCTGGTCCTTGTCCACCACCGACTTGGTGCGGTCCGAGCCCATGCGGTAGGTGCCCATCAGGTGGCCAGCGCCGAAGAACGCGTAGTTCTGGCCGTCGTACTCGAACACCGTTTGCGAGCCGGGCTCGAGCTTGGGGTTCAGGTTGGTCAGCTCGGTGGCGCCCATCAGCTTGGTGATGATATGCGTGGCGGCCAGGCGCGCCTGCTTGAAGCCCTTCCTGGTGTATTCGGACAGTTCGTAGGTGATCTGTGGCCGAGGCAGGCCCAAACCGTCGGTGAACTCCGTGCTCCTCTCCACCCGGCACAGCGCATTGTCGGGATCTTTCTCCACCTGTTCGATCAGGAAGCCCAGACGGAATTGGCGGGTCAGTACGCTGTTGAGCTGCTGCACCAGCGTCTTGCCGGACAGCGCCAGGTTTTTGGGGTTAGCGCCGCCGTGGTTGGTGCCGTCGATGAAATCGCAGACCGAGGTGTAGGGGTCATTCACCGACCAGTTCCAACCCTCGTTGCCGATCTCGATACGCCAGGCGGCACGCTGGCTGCGGAACGGGCCATCGCGCATGTCCTCGATCCCCGAGGTGGACAACGGCCCGCGGAACGGGAACAGTGGCTTGCCTTCGGGCATAAGACCCCAGGCCAAGTACACTGGGTGGTCGGCCAACGCCTGGCCGACCTGGCCGCTGCTGTTGGCGACCCCTTTAGGGCTGTTCGGGCCGATGGAATTGAGCAGCAGCTTCGGCGTTTCGATCGCGTGGGCGGCGATCACGTAGCGCTTGCCCTGGGCCGTGCCGTTGTGGCGCGTGCCATCGTTCTGGTACTGAATGAAATCGATACCCGTGACCCCATTGGCATCGACCTGCACCTGGCTCGCCACACTCTGGTAGAGGATGCGCACGTTGCCGGTATCCAGCGCCTTGGCCATCGTCACGGTGGCATCGTACTTGGCCTGGATCGGGCAGATCGGCGTGCAGCTGGTGTTGCCAGCGCACACCCGGCGGCCGTTGTCGCTCTGCGAGTTGCGCCCGGCCGGGGTCTGCCGGACGTTGAGGGTGACACTTGGGTATGGCTTGTCGTCGGGCGCCTTCTCCGGGCTCTGGTACACCGTGCCCGTGACGTTCTTGCCCAGGCCCTGGTCGACCAGCGACGGCGGGATGCCGTGCATGCTGTATTCATAGCCCTGCGGGAAGGTCACGCCCAGGTAGGTCTGCGAGGCGACATCGGCGGACACGCCCATCTCCTCCTCGGCGCGGCAGTAGGCGGTCTGCAGGTCGTCGTAGCTGATCGGCCAGTCGACCCCGACGTTGTACGCAGTGCGCATGCGAAAGTCGTTGGGCAACAGGCGCAAGGCCGTGCCCATCCAGTGCCACATGGTGCCGCCGCCTACCCGCTCGTAGGTGCTGGCGAACAGTTGCGGCCCCTTCTGTACCAGATAGCTCTTCTGCGCCTTGTTCGGGTCGGTGCTACTGGCGGTGATCAAGTCCTGAATAGTCGCTCGCGGGGCGAACTGCGTGGCTGGGGTCTGCTCGGTCTGCTCCGGTGGGTATGGCGACTCGGGCGACTTGAGCACGGCGGTGTAGAAACGCTCCAGGTACTCGCTGCGGTTCGGCGGAATCGCCGGGCCCGACTCGAGCACCAGCACTTTCAAGCCGGCCAGGCCCAACTGATAGGCCATGACGCTGCCGGCCATGCCGGCGCCCACGACGATCACATCGGCGGTTTCGATGTTCTGGGTTGGTAGATTGCTCATGGCTGCTGCCCTTCCTTGGCGTCGACACCGGTGAATTGCTTGAGGGTCGGTGGCTGTTCGGCCCAGTAGCCGAAGTGGTACTGGCTGTAGCCCATGGGGTGGGATTGGGCGATCTTCCACGCCCAGCTTTCCTTGTAGGCCTGGTCGGAGACCACGCGGGTATCACCCTTGTGGGCGTTGTCCTGGTCATAAGGCTGGTACCAACTGCCAAGCAGCCACAGCTTCATGATCGAGCGGGCCCCCTGGGCGATCTGCGGGTCCGAGTTGCCGAGCACGGCGCTAGCGATTTGCTCAGGCGGTTGGCTCTTGATGCGGGCGTACAGCTCCAGCAGGTTGCTGAACGCTACGGTGCCCATGCCTTGCTGGGCAGTGGCGTAGAACAGCGGCGGCAGGTTGATCGGGTCGACGGACGGCGCGAGCAGGTCGGCCGCAAGGCCGGTGAGTATGGCGGACAGGTCGATGAAGTTCTGCAGGTTCGGGACACTCATGGCATCACTCCTTGGCGCCGGTGGATTGGGCACGTTCAAGCAGGAAGGTGAAATCGGCGAAGCTGGTGCGCGGGGACTGGGTCACCCGGGTGGTCGCGTTGTTGTGGCACTCCATGCAACTGGACGAGGCCTGTGGCGTGGTGCCCTGGTTGTAGGTTTCCAGGGTGGCGTTGGCCAGGAAGGACGGGGCAGGCGTGCCCAGCGGGTTGGTCGGCGACGGCACTTGGCAATCCTTGGCCGGGTCGGTCGGCCACTGGGTGCTGATCAACTGGTAGTTGGCCCAGACCGTGCCCTTGAGCGCGCCTTGCCACTGCGCGTTGAGCTGTTGGGTCGCGACGGTGAGCGGGATTTCCCGCACGATCTGCGAAGGCGTGGCTTTCTTCGACGGGTCCCATGGCTGCGCTGGCGGTTCGTTCACCGGTCGGTCGCTGGCCTGGGCGTTATAGAACAGGTAGGGGCCCTTGCGCTCGTTCATCGGCGTGGTCTTTTCCGGTACGTTGCGCACGTGCTCGAAGCTCGACCATACCCACTGCGGCGCACCTTTGGTCTTGTGCACGATGTGCAGGCCGACCAGCCCGACCTTCTGTGCGCTGCACGACTCGGGGATCACCGCACCCTTGTTCGGGTCGGCGTTGCCGGGGGTGTAGACCAAGGCGTCGACGGCGTGGAAGTCCTGCGGGTTGTCGTTGCCGCCGAGTACCTTCCAGGACGACTTGACCATGATCGCGCCGACCTGCTGGTCTTTCTTCGAACCGCAGGAGAAGGCGATGCGGTTGTCGGCCTTGGTGAAGAATGACTGCTGGCCTTCCTTGCTGTAGAGACCATTGTTGACGATGTCGTTGAACATCGGCTGGTTGACCATGATCGCGTTGCGCGTGTAGGTGCCGTTCTGGTCCACCAGTGGGCCGGTCTTGAACGGCTGGATGAACTCGTCGAGCACACCGGCGACCTTGCCCATCTGTTGCAATACGGGCAGGTCACCCTTGCCTTGGCAGGCTGCGGGTAGCGGCGCCTTCTGGTTCCACGCGACCGGCTTCTTGCCTTGGGGCAGGAAAATCTCGTAGCTCTCCTTCCACGACTCCCAAACCGTCTGCCCCGGCGCGCCGATCTTCGCCGAGGTGTTGGCGCTGCCGTCGGCGTTGGCGGGCCAGTTCAGGGCGACGAAGGTCTGCCACGAAAGCACGTCGAAATCGTGTTGCAGGTTGTCCAGGGTGAAGGGGGCGTTGGCGGTGACGTCGAAGGGAATCGCAGGTGACAGCACCGGCGGGCTGGCCGCATCGGCCATGGCGAGCGCGCTGGTGAAGCTTGCACCCAGGCACGCCAACCGTTTCAGGGTTATTTTCATTATCGTCTCCTCAGCAGATAAAGCGTCGGGACGAGGCGTACGGGCCCTTCATGGACCGAATGTTCAGCGTCGTCCCTGACGCTAGGCTGGAGGCTAGTCGTTGCAGTAACCCCCTCAGAGATATCCGACTAACGGTTGGGACAAAGCAGGGATCGTCGCACAGCGGCAGACGCTCTCTGGCGGCCAAGGTGTAGGCGGCAACTGGCGATGTTGAAACGGTGCAGACCATCCTGGTGAATCGCCCACAGTTTCGTAGATACCCCTTCGTAGATACCCCTAGGCCACTGCGAGGCAGCCGCTTTTGGCTGTGGATTCAACCGTTCTACGTCAGCTCAGGGGCGAAAGCTGCTTGCTCCACTATTGCAGCGGAATATACACATCTGTTTGCCATTGATCCCGAGGTGTCTCGGGATAGACGCTCAGGTAATTGAAGAACAGCGGCTGGTCACGAAGTTCCTCTCCACTGCCAGGAAGCCAATCGCGGTAAATCGGATAGATCGTTTCGCCGATGTGATCCGGTGACCCCACGTGTCGCATTACGACGCAGCGACCGCCAGGAATGACGATCTCGCGCACGCCGAATTCATTCGGTATCACGTCCTTGTGAATCTCGCCGCAGATTGCGAAGCGGAATGCTTGCGCAGGTGTGGTATCGGGATTGCCATAGGGAATGCCAAAGCTGCGGCTCGATGCCACTGGCGACTGTCCGCTCTGCTTGCGCCACTCGATGAACTTGCGCACGCTCTCATTGACGAGCCCGGCGGGTCCGCAGTGTTCAAGCGCTGCGACCCTGACTTCAGGGAATTCCACGATTCGTATTTGCATGATGATAGCCCTGGAAAAGTGAGGGATTGCGAATACCGCGTTCCAGACCTGCCAGTTCGGTTCCTTCCTGAACGCACTCGGCGTCGTACCGAACGCCCGCCTGAATGCCCTGCAAAATGCCTCGGGACTTTCAAAACCGGCACCGAGTGCAGCGTCCAGTACCGAGTGATCAGCGAGGGCGGCCAGGCGATGTGCCGCGCGTCGTAGTCGCATCAGTTGCACGTAACGTGAGACAGGCACTCCAACGAACGCGGTGAATTGTCTATGGAAGTGAAACACCGAAAAGTTCGCCACATGGCTCAACACCTTCACCGACAGATCACCTTCGAGATTGGCATCAATGTAGGCGAGTACGGCGTTGAAGCGTTTCGTGTAAGCGAAATGGGTCGGCATGTCAGACACAAGGAGCAGCTCCTGGAAGTACGGTCGCCAATAGAGTCGACTATAGCGACACGAACCGCCTAGCCGCGCTTGCTCAAGGGGCCGTTCCCACCTTGAGGTGTGAAAACGTTAGCCCTCGCTGCTGCTTCTGCCTTGCGGCATGCCCAGAGCATCGACGACTTCGTCGATGAAGTGCCTGACCTTTGCTGAGGGACGACGGTCGGTGGGGTAGATCAGGTTGACGGGGTAGGTGGGCCCTTCGAAGTCCTCAAAGAGTACGACCCATTCACCTCGTTGCACGTAGGGCATGAGCACGTCCTCGACACAGAGCGTGATGCCGAAATCCGACAATGCCGCGTTCACCTTGGCCAGGGTAAACCGACACTGTTCCCAGTGGAGAATTTTCACGAAAAAAACCGGCCAGAGTGTAGGCCGGTTTTTTTGTTTGAGCCGCTTTAGAAGTTATAGGTCGCTGTCAACCGGGTCGTACGCCCAGGCCGCACCCCGATATAGTTCGGCGTCGCCGTGTATGAGTAAAGCGTGCGGTCAAAGATGTTTTTGACGCCCAGCGTCAGTGACCAGTCTTTCTGCCGGTAGAAAATCGACGCATCGGTCTGAGCCCCGCCGGGAAGGGAGAAGTAATTGAAGCCTGAAGCGTACCCGTTTATCGTGCTGCTGTAGGCATTCACGCCTATCCCTGCTCCCAAGCCTTTGAACGTGCCATCCAACAGCTCATAGGAGGTCCACACGCTGCCGGTGTGTTTTGGCTGGCCGATCGTTTGAGGAGAAGCGTTAAAAAGGGGGTTCCTTCCTGGTGGCGCTGCCGGTTGGTCGAAATCACTGTAGGTGTAGCTGGCATTGATTGCCCAGCCCGGAAGAATTTCACCGGCCAGGTCAAGATCCACGCCCTTGGATTTAAGCCCTTGGGAACCGGTAGTTCGGCCGAACGGATCGGTGGTCGGCACGCCGGTTTCTTCCATTTGGAAAACGGCGCTGGTCAAGGTCAGGGCGTCGTCGTTGAACTTCACTTTTACCCCGGCCTCCTTTGAATCGCTTTGTCTAGGAGGCAGCGCCAGGCCTGTGACGTTGTCAGTCGTGTTGTTGGCCTGGAAACCTTTGTAATGGTTTGCATACACCGTTACATCGGGCGTGATGTCGTAACTGATGCCGTAGCTCGGTACCCACTTGCTGTTCTTGAAATCCGTTGAAGAGGAAGTGCCACGTCTATTGGCCGGGTAGTCGGGCAAGTTGGGTATATAAATAGTCGAATCGGCATCGTACAGAGTACGTCTCGCGACGAGCATGACGTGTGTTTTATCGCCAACCTTGACCAGGTCCTGCAGCAACAGTCCCTTTTGGGTCTGAAGGTAGTCCCCTGAGTGATAATAGTTGGGTGATGTGTAACTGAAATCAGGCAGGTCGAAATCGTGGCCCGCATTGAGGTTGCCACTGGCTGAAACCCGAGTTGAAGTATCAAACGCGGAGGTTTTGTAGTGTTGGTAGTCAAGCCCGGCTAGAAGTTTCTGTTCGATAACACCCGTCGTCAGCGTGTAAATAATATTATTTTGAGTATTAAAGGAATCGGTGTTCGTTCCGGATTGTAAGCCTCTTGAGCGGATCAAGCCGTTCGGCCCATAAGGCGGTGCACCACCGGGTCCTCCCGGCTCCCATAGGTGAACCTGGTCTTCTTCACGGGTATAGGTCGCCTTGCTTTCAAACGTGAGGTTGCTTGTGAAGTTGTGACTGAACTCGTAATAACCGGTTTTGGTATTGCCGGTCACTCGGTCGTCCTTGCCGGTGATGCGGTAATTGGGAAGCTTTTGTATCTTGCCTTGGTAGAGGTACGTCGCAGCGCCTAGAGCGCCTCGCTGGCCTTGGAGTTCTGCGCCAATCGTCAGGCTGGTGTCGTCATCCTTCCAGCGTAATGCCGGAGCGATATAGTCGCGACGGCCGCCGTTGTAATCCGGCTCGCTTTCGTTGGCACGCATGTGGACGATGTTGAGTCGATAACTGAACTGTTTGTCATCACTCAATGCGCCACCCAGATCCAGCGCTTGCTGAAATTCGCCCTTGTCGGTCAAGTCCACGCGAAGTTGATGCAATGGCGTGGTTACCGGCGCTTTGCGGACCAGATTGATCGAGCCCGAAGAACCCGCGCTGCCGGTCATGATGGAGTCCGGGCCCTTGATGACTTCGACACGGTCCAACCCTTCGATTGGAGTAGTGCCGGCGCCAACGTCCGCCACACCATTGGTGCTGGTGTTCGCAACGGCGAAGCCCCGAATGAAGTAAGAATTGACCCCGCGGTTATTTTGCCAGGTGGTTACGCCCCCAGAGCTGCGTAATGCGTCCTCGAGAGAAGAGGCTTGGCGGTCGGTCAACAGTTTGTTACTGATTACCTGAACCGAGCGTGGGGTTTCCTGAATCGAGGTGTTGCCGCGCATCGCGCCAGTGGCACTGTTTGGATTGTAGACCTCTGCATCCTCGTTTTCGGTGCTGCTGCTCACGGTTATGCTGGGTAGTACGGCATCGTTATTGGCCGCCGCTGGCGCCGCAGCGGCTTGCGGAGCACGCTCAACGGTCAATGTCCCGTTGCTGGTGATACCCAGGCGCAGGTCAGTGCTGCGCAATGCCTGGGCGATGGCTTGTTCGGTGCTCAAGAGACCGGTAACTGCCGGCACGCGGTAAGCCTTGGCCAATGCCGGGTCGAAGGATATCGTTCTCCCGGTCTGTTGCCCGATCGCCAGGAGTGTCTGATCCAGCGAGCCCGCAGGAACGTTGAATTGAGCTACGGCCTCTTGCGCGGTTGCCGCCAGGACAACGTGCACCGGCGACAAGCCGGAAATCAGCGAAATAGCCAAAGCGAGTTTTGCCAACTTGCAGCTTGATGCCATACGTTTGCGCTCCACCGTGTCCCCAGAAAACCAAAATGTTCGGTTACTGGTTCTGTGTGACGAGATGTCAAAAGCGTGAGAGGTCTGGCGAAAAAAATGTATTTTTTGGAAAGCAGGACCTGACCTGCAGTAGGCGATTGCCTCCCCCGGGGGCTCTAGCATGGGGGGGAGGGCTTACCTGAAACCAGTTGCCATCCCTGACGTATTCCGATGACCGGCTACTGATCTTTCGCGGGCTCGTTGAAGGGTTGAAGATCACAGCCGCTGCATCTTGTTGATGAGGCTATCAGGGCGTCGGCAGGCAGCACCTCCCGGCAGTGGTGTTGCCGAGTAAATTTCCTACAACTGGGGTTTTTATCGCTTTCCCCAGGTGCATCTAGGTAACACTCGTCCAGTGCGCTGCATGAACAAGAGAAATTTTTGCAGTGCTGCTTTCTCTTTCGATCAATGATGGTGCGTTGCGGTTTTTTCCCGCTCCACTATAGCGCTCAATTATGACAACGCTGTGTATCCAGGGTGTTACCTGAACCTGCTGAGCTGTGTTGGCCCAAGACTTGCGTACGTGTGCCCCAACCGCTTGACCAAGTCGCCGGACCGTCTGTGTGAAGCGTATTCATTTGCAGTTGAACGGGTGCATTCATGGCCGCCACTGACTCTCGCATTCGATCCGATTTACTGACTATGGTCTTTCGCAGTGACTATAGCTGGCTGACCTCGCGCTTGCGCTACAAGCTTGGCTGCCGATACAACGCCGAAGATGTCGCTTCCGAGGCATTCACCCAGTTGGCTGCAATGCCCACCCTGCAGGAAGTGAAAGAGCCGCGGGCGATGCTGACCACCATCGCCAACCGGGTCATGTATGAACTGTCGCGTCGTCGGGATCTGGAGCGAGCCTACATGGAGGCTCTGGCTCTGGCACCCGAGGCATGTCATCCTTCGCCGGAAGAGCAGCACTTGCTGATGGAGTCACTGCTGGCCGTCGACAAGGCGCTGGAAGGGCTGTCGGTCAACGCCCGGAGCGCGTTCCTGTATAGCCAGCTCGATGGTTTGACCTACGCGCAAATTGGTGAACTGCTCGGAGTTTCGGCGGCTCGAGTTCGTCAATACATGGTCAAGGCACTGCGGTGCTGTTATGAGGCGGCTCGCCATGAGCAAGGCATCTAAGAAAAGTACTGACGACGCAGCCGAACAGGCGATCGAGTGGATGGTGTTACTGCGTTCTGGTGAAGCCACACTCGACGATGAGCATGAGTTCGCCGCCTGGCGAGCCCGCAGTGCGGAACACGATCAGGCCTGTGCCTACATAGAGGCAACGCTGGGTCGGATTCCACTCAGGCTGGCGCCCACTCAGCATCAGGCGGTGCGTTCTACCTTGCTTGCACCCTCGCGCCGTCGTGAGTTCCTGCGCAATGCCCTGTGCGTGGCAGCAGTCGGCGTAGTGGGTGGGGCGCTGGTCGATAGAACCTATCCGGTCGGCAACCTCCTCGCCGATCTTTCGACCCGCACTTCGGAGCGTCGGACCTTGACCTTGGGTGACGGCAGCTCGCTTACGCTCAATGCGCGCAGTGCGGTCAACATCGATATCGATGAGGTTCACGGCAAGCGCAAGATCAAATTGATGGAAGGGGAAATGTTGCTGCAGGCGGCTGCTTCCCGGCTACCCCTGAGTGTTCAGTTGGCAGGCGGCAGGGTGGAGCTGGGCAGTGGTCGGCTGTCCATCCGGCATCTGAATGATGGCTTCCGGGTGGCGGCCCTCACCGCGCCTGTGCAGGTGTGGGATGCGACCGGCAATTCGCGCTTGCTTGCCGTAGGGCAGGGGGCTTCGGTGGGGGCGAACGGCTTCAATGTCTTCCCGATCTCCGCCGTAGCCGAATGTAGCTGGACGCGGGGGCTGCTGGTGGTTGATGACCAGCCGCTGGCGACCGTAATCGAAGCCCTGCGTAACTATCGTACCGGCGTGGTGCGGCTGGATCCTCAAGCTGCTGTCATGCGGGTGAGTGGCATATTCCCGTTGGACGACAGCGACAATGCCATCGAATCAATAGCGCAAACCTTGCCGATCATCGTACAGCGCACCACAGGTTTTTGGGTCAGCATCAGCGCTGCCTGACGTCTGCATTTGCCTGCTCGTGTTTTCTCCTCCCTTGCTTGACTGACCAGAACCCCCGCCACGCCTGCCTTCACGGCAGCCCTGCAAAAAAAATCCAAAATAATCGCATTCGCCCCTCACGCTTTTACTTCCTCGTTGCACATAGGTAGTAAGAACAACTGTTAGGCGATCACCATCGTGCTGCGTTCCCTCCTTCCCAAGCGTCATTTTCGCTCTGCCCAGGCCGTGAGTCTGTCAGTACTGATGGCAGGAGGTTGTGGCAGCAGTATGGCTTGCAGCTTGACCGCCGAGCGAGACTACTCGATAGCTCGCGGCACCTTGAGCAACGCGCTGCTTGAAATCGGGCGTCTCAACGGGTGCTCGATCGTGTTTGATCCGGGTTTGATCAGCCAGATGCGCAGTGACGGCGTTCGCGGCCATTTCAGTGGCTACGACGTTGCGCGGATGCTCCTGCATGGCTCGGGGTTCGAGTTGGTGCTTACTGCCAACGGCACCCTGACCCTGCAGCCAGCGGATGTCCAGATCAAGCGTGCGAGTGCGGGGAGAGGCGTGTGACCAATATGAATGTGCGTGTAGAACAGATCCCTCGCGGGCGCGGCTGGGATGCCAGCCGAATTGGCGAGTTTGCCGAGCTGAAAAAAAGCCGCTTGCCTATCGTCACGGCGTTCAGTTTTGCAGTGCTGATTCATGTGGCGGCGCTGGCACTGCTGGTCACCCAGGTCAGCAAGCGAGAGTTGACGATGGACGCTTCCGCGCCGGTCACCAGTGTACGCGTGAGCCTGATCGCCATGCCGCCACCGCCGCCCGTGGTTGTGCCGCCACCGGTGGTCGAAGCTCCTGTTGCGCCGGAGCCCGCCGTGCTCACCAGTGAGTCGGCAACCCGTACGATAGAACAGGCGCCGCCCAAGCCCGAGGCCAAGCCAAAGGAAGTAAAACCCAAGCTCAAGCCCAAGCCTGTCATCAAGCCTGAACCGAAGAAAACGCCGCCTGTGGTCGAGCAAAAGCCGGTCGAGCCGAGCCCACGCACTGAAGCCAAGCCTGACCCGAATTCAACGCAGGCCCAGTCGGCACCTGTTGCGCAAAAGCTGATGGATCTGCCCTCCGCAGTGCCCAAGGACGTGCCTTCGGTAGGTTGCCGCGTGCCGGCGCCGGATTATCCGCGTAGAGCCCGGCGGCTACATGCCCAGGGACAAGTGCTGGTACGCCTGGAAATCAACCCTAAAGGACTGGTACAGCGCGCGGATGTCGTTCGCAGCAGTGGCAATGAAGACCTTGACGAGTCTGCGGTTACCGCCGTACGCGGCGCTGTTTGCAACCCTTATATGGAAGGCGGCCAAGCCATCTCGGTGCGCGCTGTGCAAACCGTTGACTTCAATTTGAGCAAATAACCGCTCGACGATGCTCGAGTGCCACAGAAGAGGATTGATCATGCAAGAAATGGGATTGGCCTACGCTTGGCAAACAGCGGATATGGTGTCGAAAACCATCGCTTTCGTACTGCTGATCATGTCAGTACTGAGCTGGGGAGTGATGATCATCAAGGCTGGGCAGTTGATCAAGCTACGCAGCATGACGCGCCGCGCGGTGACATCGTTCTGGCGCGCCGAAAGCTTCGAAGAGGGTGTAAAGCAGCTCAATACCGGCCCCGGCAATCCCTTCGTCCATCTGGCCCAGGCCGGTGTTGCCGCTAATACTCACCAGCAGCAACAGAGCTCCCAGTTGAACAGCCGGTTCGACCTGAGTGACTGGTTGGCACGCTGCCTCAAGGATGTGGTGGAGGAGCATTTGTCGCGCTTGCAAATGGGCTTGGCAGTGCTGGCGTCGATTGGCAGCACCGCACCGTTCGTGGGGCTTTTTGGTACCGTGTGGGGTATTTACCACGCGCTCAAAGTGATAGGAACGTCGGGCGATGCATCCTTGGCCCAGGTCGCCGGTCCTGTGGGCGAATCGCTGATCATGACGGCATTCGGTCTGTTCGTGGCCATCCCGGCCGTGCTGGGTTACAACGCGATTGCGCGTCGCAACAAAAGCGTCAGTCATGCGCTGGGGCGGTTCGCTCACGACCTGCACGCCTACTTCCTCACCGGCGCCCGCGTCAGCATTGCCGGCAATGCGGCACAGCCTGTCGCAGTACCTTCCGACAAGTGCTCGGACACTCTCGTCGAGAGGGCACGGGCATGAGCATGGGTGGCTCACAGTTCGATGCCGACGACGTGATGTCCGATATCAACATGACGCCGTTGATCGACGTCATGCTGGTGTTGTTGATCATCTTCATCATCACCCTTCCAGTCATCAACCACGCGGTGAAACTTGAGCTGCCCAAAGCCGACAGCCACGCGATGGAAAAGCAGCCAGATGCGATCGATGTATCGATCACCGCCGACGGCCAGGTGCTGTGGAACAAGGAAGCGGTGGATGATGAGCAACTCAAACAACGTATCGCCGTGGCTGCGGTGCAGGACCCCGTGCCCAATGTTCGCCTGTTCGCCGACAAGGCAGTGCGCTACGAGCGGGTCGCCACCGTGTTATCCGCAGCACAAGGTGGCGGCCTGAGCAAAATCGACTTCGTGACTGAAGCCAAACCCGCAACTCCCTGAGTCCTTTGGTACCCCTATGACCAGTGCCGTAAAAACCACTGCCAGGCCCTCGCTCGCCCAGCTTTTGCTGCCCTACTGGGTTTCGCAAGACCGGTATTGGGCATGGGGGCTCTTGGCGACCAATCTTGCGATCAACTTCGGTTCGGTCTACGTGTCTCTTGCGGCAATGCGGGTTGTGGCAAAAACCACGGATGCACTGGTCGCGCGCGATTGGCCTACGTTGTGGGGGGCGCTGGGATTGGGGCTGGCGCTGGGGGGGACAATGGTGTTTCTGGCCATCATCAATTATGCCGTGCAGGATTACTTGCGCATTCGCTGGCGAACCTGGATGACCCACGGCTTTATCCATCAGTGGACCGCTGACCAGCGGTTTTATGGAATAGAGCGCGACGGGCTGCTGGGCAATGCTGACCAGCGCTTGGCCGAAGACATTGATGTGTTCGTACAGCGCGCGCTGTCCTTGAGCGTAGGGACACTGACAGCGGTAGTGAATGCTTTCACATTCGGTGCGGTCTTGTGGTCACTGTCCGGTACTGTCGAGTTCGACCTGGCCGGAACCCACTACGCGATTCCAGGTTATCTACTCTACGCCGCGCTCCTGTATTCACTGCTGGGTATGCTGATCGCGCAATGGATGGGCAAGCCGTTGATTGCCCTCAATGCACGCAAGCAGACAGTCGAGGCGGACTTCCGAGCGCTGGGCATGAACCTGCGCGAAAACGCTGAGCAAATCGCATTTTATCGCGGTGGGCCCCAAGAGGGACGCCGCATGATGGGACAGTTCCGAGAGATACAGCTCAACTTTGTCGCGCTGGTGATCCGCACCTCCAAGCTATTGGTCACTAACGTGACCTACTTTCACGTCGGGAGCCTGGTTCCCACCGTATTGTCGATGCCGCGTTACTTGTCAGGTGCTGCCTCGCTGGGGGACATCACTCAGGTTACCGCGTCTTTCGAACGCGTTCATTCCTCGCTGAACTACTTCATCTCCTGCTATGTCGATTTCAGCATCTGGTTGGCCTCTGCCAACCGCTTGCGTGACTTCAAGGCGGCGCTGGACAAACTGCAATTCAACCGCACCGGTATCGTGTTTAAACATTCAAGCGAGGCGGTATTGACTGCCTCGCCCCTGGCGCTCGAGGCACCCACTGGCGAACTGCTGAGCCATGTGGCCGCCATCCGCATAGAGCCAGGCCAGCGATGGTTGATCAAAGGGGCCTCCGGTTCCGGCAAAAGCACGTTGATGCGTGCGCTGTCCGGGTTGTGGCCCCATGGCAACGGCGACATCACACTGCCTGGATCTCAGGCCACCACGCTGTTCGTCCCGCAAAAAAGCTACATTCCAGAGGGCAGCTTGAAAGCCGCACTGTGCTACCCGGATGCTGAGGCCCGGTTCACCACGGAGCAATGCAGCCAGGCGCTCCTCGATGTCGGCTTGACCGAGCGGGCGGGGTCGTTAAGCGTATGTGACGACTGGCAGAAAGTGCTCTCTGGCGGTGAGCAGCAGCGCCTGGCCATTGCGCGAGTGTTATTGCAACAACCGCAATTCGTCTTTTTTGACGAGGCCACCAGCGGGCTGGATATAGCCAGCGAGCACGCGCTGTATCAGGTAGTGTTCGCCCGCCTGCCCAACAGCGCGATTATCAGCATCAGTCATAACCGGCAACTCGACTCTTACTACCCCTATCAACTGAACCTCACCTGCGCGCGGCATGGGGTGCCGGCATGAGCGCTACCGAGCAAAGAACCGACAGCAGCGCACTGCGGCCGAGTATAGGTCGCCTGGTAATGGGGTTCTGGGTTTCAGAAGAGAAGTGGCTGGCCTACCTGTTGTTCGCCGTGTGCGTGAGCATTACCTTGGGCGGGGTGTATGTCGCCGTGTGGGCTAACAAAGCCGGTGGCAGCCTGGTCGATGCGCTGGTTGCACGGAACTGGGCAACGCTGTTTCCCGTGTTGGTGCTCAACTTTTTGTTGGCCTTGGCCACACCGGTATTGATGATCATCGGCTCGGTCTTCCGCCAGCTACTGGAGTTGCGTTGGCGGACTTGGCTGACCCGTCACTATGTAGAACGCTGGACGCAGGCCAACCATTTTTTCGAGCTTGAACGCGAGGGCATGCTGGGCAATGCCGATCAGCGTATCGCTCAGGATGTGGCCCAGTTCGTCGACATTACCCTCAACAATATTCTCAACATCATTCAAGTCGTGGTCAGCGCCGTGTCCTTCGGGGTGGTGCTCTGGGGACTTTCAGGTGAGTTGTCGTTCAGTGTATTCGGGCTGGCCTTGGCCATTCCCGGATACCTGCTATTGGCTGCTTTCGCATACACCTTTGGCCAACTGGCTGTGGTGCATTGGGCGGGCAAGTCGCTGATAGGCCTCAATAACCACAAGCAGACGGTTGAAGCCGAGTTTCGTTTCCTGGCAATGCGCTTGCGCGAAAACGCCGAGCAGATCGCTTTCTATCGTGGCGCAGAAACAGAAGGGCAGCGGCTATCGGGCGCATTCATGCGCGTGCGTAGCAACTGGGTGGCGATCATCAGGCGGACCTGCAGGCTGATGTTCGCCCGTGACGCCTATTCCGAGGCATTCTCGCTGCTGCCTCTATTGCTTGCGGTACCGCGCTACATGAGCGGGGATATCAGCCTTGGCGACGTTGCGCGCATTCGAGGTGGTCTCGGCGGCCCTGCCGGCGGTGCGTTCGGCGCGATGACCGGCGTATTGAGCCTGTTCGTGCAGATATACCCGACCTTTACCCTGTGGTTGGCGCTGGTTAACCGGCTGCGGGACTTCAGCTGGGCAATTAACAAACTCGATGCGAAACCCAATGGCTTCAAGCTGCAGCGGGGCGGCTATCGATTGATTTGTCGCGATGTGCACCTGCTCAAACCTTTGGGCCAACCCTTGCTGCGGCTCAGGTCGCTCGAGATCAGCCAGGGTCAGCGCTGGCTGATCAAGGGCGCTTCCGGGCGCGGCAAAAGCACCCTGCTGCGCGCTATCGCCGGCCTGTGGCCACATGGCAGCGGGCTGATACGGACGCCGAGCCATTGGCAGGTGATGTTCGTTCCCCAGCGCAGCTATACGCCTACCGGCACGCTCAAGGCTGCACTCTGTTACCCCGCCGAAGCGGCTCAGTTCAGTGACGCGCAGTGCGAGCAGGCACTGCGAGATTGTCGGCTGCCGCAATGCGCAGGGCTGCTACATGAAGAAGCTGCGTGGCACCGCAAGTTGTCCGGAGGTGAACAGCAGCGGCTGGCGTTTGCCCGGTTGCTACTGCAACGCCCGAACCTTGTGTTCCTCGATGAGGCCACCAGTGCGCTGGACGCTGAGACCGAAATCGCAGTTTACCGCCATGTGCTTGCTCAGTTGCCGGCCACCACGATCGTCAGTATCAGCCACAGACCCGCCCTGGACAGCCTGCACGAGCACGTACTCGATCTGGACGCGTCACCGCCGTTCTCATTCAACCATCCGCAGCGTGAAGGCGCTTCTGGATATTCTTTCTGAATCGGAGTTACCCATGGATCATCAGTTCGCTTATACCGAGGAACAACTGGCAGAAGTGGCTCATGACTTGATCGCGCAGGCCCATGCGGCGGGTGCAAGCGATGTGAAGGTCTCGCTCTCGGAGATGGCCGGTCTGAGCGTCGAGGTCATGGGCGGCCGTGTGAACACGCGCTCGCAACATGCCAAGAGCGGGCTTTCTCTCACGGTTTTTCGCGGTGATCGGCAAGGCACCACGCATTCCACCGATTTCAGCGCGGGCAACCTGCAGCGCATGGTGGGTAAAGCGCTGGATATCGCCCGTTACACCAATGAGGACCGACACGCGGGGTTGGTGGATGGCGACGGGCTTAGCCGTTTTTACGCAGACCTCAAGCTCGACAACCCCTGGGACCTGAGTATCGATGAGGCGCTTGAACATGCCCATCGCGTCGAGGCCGGCATACGGGCGGTAGGCCGTGACGTGCGCAGTGACGGAGCCAGTGTGAGCACTTCGCGCTCGCAATTCCAGCTGGTCACGTCACGAGGATTTTGCCGGACGGCGACACGTACCGACCACAACATTTCCGCGAGGGTAATTGCCAATCGTGACGGGCAAAACAAGCCGGACGCCTGGACTGATTATCAAGTTGCACCGCACCGCCTCCAGGCGCCGGAGGCAACGGGTGAGCGCGCTGCGCGATCTGCGCTTGAAGCCTTGGGCGGCTGCTCGATCAGTTCGCGCAGTTGTCCGGTGCTGTTCGCACCCAAAGCTGCCCATAGCCTCACTCAGCATTTTTTTCAGGCGGTAAACGGGGGCGAACTGTCGCGCGGTTCGAGCTTTCTACGTGGCAGCCTTGGCCAAGTGATTTTTGCCGAGCACATTGACGTGCTTGAGGACCCCTTCCTTGTCGGTGGCGCGGCCAGCGCCTGTTTCGACACCGATGGCGTAGTCGGGCAGCGTCGTGCCGTGGTCAAGCATGGCATGGTCAGCGGCTATTTTCTCAATGCCTACAGTGCCCGACGCCTGGGTATGGTCAGCACCGGCAATGCGCAGGGGGCGCACAATCTTACCCTCAAAAGCCGGCTGACGCGTCCCGAGGACGACCTGCCAGCCATGCTGCGCAAGCTGCATACAGGGCTTCTGGTCACCCACCTCATGGGCGATGGCGTACGCCTGGCCTCCGGTGATTATTCGCGCGCGGCCCAAGGCTTCTGGGTTGAAAACGGCCAGATACAGTTTCCGGTCGAGCAAATCACCATTGCCGGGCATCTGCGCGAGATGTTCGCCGGCATCGTCGCGGTGGGAAGCGACACCCTGACCCTGGGCAATATCAGCAGTGGCTCGGTCCTGATCGACCAACTGCGAATCGGCGGCCAATAACTTGCACATTCTGAACGGAGCGAACCCCATGAGCGAATTGATTCAAGACCTGTCCCTAGCGACTTTCGATGCACAGGTGACTGATTCCGACCTGCCAGTGCTGGTGGATTTCTGGGCGCCCTGGTGCGGCCCGTGCAAGATGCTCGCGCCGGTCATCGACCAGTTGGCCGAAGAGTATGACGGCCGACTCAAGGTCATGAAATGCAATATGGACGAAGTCAACGCCCAGGACCCGGAGGCCGGCAAGGCACGTTTCCAGGTGGCGGGTATTCCCGCCCTGGTGATTTACCGGAACGGCAAAGAGGTTACGCGGGCTGTCGGTGTGCAGTCGCGACTGCGGCTGCGCGGTTTTATCGATAAGGCGATTGCGGCCGACGCCGACTGATCACCCACTTCCTTTGAGCGAGCTACCTGGGACATCATGAACGCACCTCATACTCACATAAATAATCTGCAGGCCGCCAGGCAGCTGCTGCTCGAGCCCTATGGGCTGGACGAGCGCAAGCTGGCGCGCGCCCTGGACGATGTCATGGCGCACCAGGTCGACTTTGCGGATTTGTATTTGCAGTCGGTCAAGCGAGAGCGCTGGTCTATCGAAGACGGGCTGATCAAGTCTGGTTCGTTCAGTGTCGATCAGGGCTTTGGCCTGCGGGCGCTTGATCAGGACCAAAGTGCCTTTGCCTACTCCCAGCAGATCAATGAGCGGTTCCTCATGGAGGCTGCACGTGCAGTGCGCACCATAGCGCCCCCCGGGGGGAAGCCGATTCAGGTCAACCTTCAGACTACGGCACCGCAGGCGCAGTATGCCAACGTTGATCCGATCGACTCTGTGGGCACCGATGCCAAGGTCGCAATCCTCAAAAACATCGACCGCATGGCCCGGGCCATGGACCCTCGGGTAGTCAACGTCTTCGCCATGATCGAGGTAGAGCAACAGACCGTCATGGTCATGCGCCACGATGGACGCCTGGCTGCCGATGTGCGACCGCTGGTCATCGTGCAAATGAACGTGATGGTCGCCAACGGCAAGCAACGCGAAATGGCCAGTACCGGTCTCGGTGGGCGTTATGCGCTGGAGACGCTGGACGAAGCGAGCATAGGCGAGGAACTGCGCAAGCTGGTCGATGGCGCGTTGCTCAATCTTGATGCCATTCCCAGCCCGTCCGGCAGTATGCCGGTAGTGCTGGGGCCCGGTTGGACCGGCATTCTCCTGCATGAAGCCATGGGTCACGGGTTTGAAGGGGACTTCAATCGCCTGGGGACTTCCGCCTATAGCGGGCGCATGGGGGAGAGAGTGGCGCCCAAAGGCGTCAACGTGGTCGACGATGGCTCGCTGGTCGGCCATAGGGGCTCGCTGAATATCGACGATGAGGGCGAAGCAGGACAGTGCACGCCGCTGATCGAGGATGGGATCCTGTGCGGCTACATGCACGACAGCCTCAGCGCGCGGTTGATGAACATGGCGCCTACGGGCAACGGTCGACGCCAGTCATATGCCCATTTGCCGATGCCTCGCATGACCAACACCTTCATGCGCAATGGCGAGTTGGTGCCAGAGGAAATCATCGCTTCAGTGAAACGTGGCCTTTACCTGGCCACTCCAGGCAGCGGCCAGGTCGATATCGTCAGCGGCCAATTCACTTTCCAAAGTGCGCTGGCCTACCTGATCGAAGACGGCAGGCTGGTTGCCCCCGTGCGCGGAGCCACCCTGACAGGCAACGGTCCGCAAACGCTCAGCCAAATCAGTATGGTCGGCAATGACCTGGCGCTGGACCCGGGCATGGCGGTCTGTGGGAAAAAAGGCCAGAGCGTACCGGTCAGCGTTGGGCAACCCACGTTGAAAATTGACAATCTTATCGTCGGAGGGACGGCCTGAGCCGTCTCCTACAGGAGCCCCGCATGTCTCTGGTCAACTACCGGCGCGAAGGCACACTCGCGCTGCTGCAACTGAATAACCCGCCTTTCAACGCCTTCAGCGAAACCTTGCTGGATGATTTCGCTCGCTGCCTGGCACTTTATGAGCAGGACGGTGAGGCGCGACTGGCCGTCGTCCATGGACAAGGTGCGGATTTCTCGATCGGAGCCTTGGCCAACGAATTGGGCTCGTTGTACAACAGCGACGCAACCAGGCCGCTGGTGGACGCGGTGGAGGCCTGCGCAAAACCGCTCATGGCCCTGATGCACGGTCATGTACTGGGGGCGGGGCTGGAACTCGCGCTGGCGTGCCATTGGCGCGTGGCAACGGCGACCGCTCGAATCGGGGTTCCGGAAATCCACATAGGTCTGCCACCGGGAGCCGGCGCTACACAGCGCTTGCCACGGCTGATCGGGATTGAGCCAGCCTTGAATCTGTTGCTGGAGGGCACAATCATCACCGCCGAGCAGGCCGGAGACCTCAAGCTGGTCGATAAGGTTCTGGAAAAGGATTGGTTGAGTGACTTCAAAGCGATCGCAGAATGGGCCGCGATGCTCGGAGCGCCTCAACAGACCCGCAACCGCAGTGATCTGCTCGCGCAAACGCCGGAGGGCTTCTTCAGCGAATTCCGAGCCGCCAAACCCGCAGAATTCTTTGTATACAAAGGCAAGGCCGCCATATTGCAGGCGATGGAAGCTATCGACCCGGATGAGTTTGACAAGGGCTATGAGCTGGAGGAACGCCTTTACCTGGAGGTTGAGCAATCTGGCCAGAAGACGGCCTTGATGAACAGCTTCATGCACGACGAAGCTGCGGCGTGGCGTATGACAGGACGGCCCGACGAGCATGCGCCATCGATAGGCGCAGTGACGTTGACAGGAGCGCAGCTTCCGCTCGGCTGCAAGCAGAGTGTCGATGGATTGCAGGTGAGCTGGATCAAGCCTCATGAAATGCGCGCCCAGACATTGACCGCTCTGGAGGCAGCAGATGTATGGCTGGACTTCACCGAGGAGCCACAGGCAAATCGGTTGGAGACCTTCACCCGCTATTGTGCGGCCATGAAGCCGGGCGCGGTGATTGTTTATGCGATTCGCGAAGGGGAGAGCTTTGACCTGCGTCAGCTCCCCGAGCAGATACAAGGGCATGCGTTGTTGCCTGCTTTTGTCTATGGCACAGGCCCCAAGTCAATCCTGCAGTTCTGGGCTCGCGAGTCGAATCAATCCAGTCACGTCCAGTTGGCCGTGCATGGTGGGCGCGCCGTAGGGCTGGCGTGCATGCATTCATCTGGACAGTGGATGTTGGGGCCAGAAATGAAGGCGGGTTGGACAACCGACTTCGATAGCCTCCTGCTCCAGGGGGTAAGCTCGGAATCCATCATGCGAGTGTGCCAAAGCTTCGGTCTGTCGCTGGAGGCCCTGCAATGGTCGCCGCAGGGCTCCCGCCAAACCACCGAGCTCGATTGCTCACTCGACGATAAAGACGTGCTCGACGCCATTCTCTGCTCTATTGCCAATCAGGGCTGTTACCAGTTGGGCGCAGGGCTGGCGATGAATCCTGCGGATATCGATATGCTGATCACCCGCGGCTATGGCTACCCACCTTACCAGTCTGGCCCCATGGCGCGCTGGGCGCAAAGCGTGCTGGCGCTGCATGACAACCTGGTGAAGTTGCAGGCGCAGTTTGGTGAAAGCTGGAAACCCGCGCCCATGCTTAAACGTTTGGCTAGCGGATTACGGGGCGTTTCCTGAGCCCCAGCGTCGCCGTTGCCTGATGATTCGACTCCATGACGACCTCATCCAGCGTGTCTCGGGATTTACCTTGCGAGGGTCTCAATGAACTTCACCTTGAATACGAAGCCGTCATTTTTAATGGACAATCTTCAATTCGAACATATCGTTTCAGCGACTCTGCTACACGTGCGTCAGGAGTTTCCGCACTCCCAAAGCCGCGTGTTCGAGTCTGCCGAAGACCTGCAGACACCCAGTAGTGTGCACCCGATTTTCTATGGCAGTTTCGACTGGCATTCTTGTGTCCACAGTCACTGGCTGCTGCTTCATGCCTTGGAGCGAGCGCCACAAGGTCTGCAGGCGCGGCAGATTGAGCAGCATTTCAACAGCCACTTCACGAGTCCAAAGGTAGAGGCTGAGTGCGACTTCTTTCGTCGACCGGCCCAGGCAGGTTTTGAGCGCCCTTATGGATGGGTCTGGTTGCTCAAGCTCGTCGCTCAGCTCAAAGGATCGACCTTGCCCCAGGCGTCGCAGTGGCTTGCAAATCTGGAACCTCTGGCCGAGTTGCTAGCCTCGCGACTAAAGAGCTATTTGCCAAAACTTGTTTACCCGATCCGCTCCGGACAACACAACAACACGGCCTTCGCGCTCTTGCTGGCGCTCGACTATGCGCAGGCCTTCAACGACATCGAGTTTGACCGGTTACTACAGACGCTGGCTCTCTCATACTTCAAGGAGGCTGTGGCTTGCCCAGAGCTTGAGCCGGGCGGTGAGGATTTTCTATCTCCCACCTGGCAGCAGGCCCTGCTGATGCAGCGGGTTCTGGTACCCGAAGAGTACCGTCAGTGGTTCTCGACATCTCTACTCGCACCGAGCGTTTCTGCGTCCAGCAGGCTTTTCATCCCTGTCCAGGTCAGTGACCGCACTGATGGTCGCCTGGCCCATTTGGACGGGCTGAACCTCAGTCGCGCCTGGTGTATGACCCGTATCTCCAAAAGCTTTGCTGTCGGCAGTGATGAGCATTGCCGACTGACCGAGTCGGCGGCGCAGCATCTGCAGGCTAGCAGCGCGCACCTGCATGACCACTACATGGGCGAGCACTGGCTCGCTACCTTCCTGTTTTTGGCGCTTGATGCCTGATCTCTATCTCCAGGAGGAACTCGGGTTGAGTTGTGTCCGGGCCCGACACCCGTGCTTGAGGGCCGCTGACACGGCCCCCAAGACGAAGCTCAAGCCACCTGGGGTGAAACAATGATCTTCACGTTGTGCTCCTTGTTGTTCACCAGCTCCAGGAAACCCTTCTCGACGATGTCTTCAAGCTCGATACGCCCGGTAACCAACGGCGTGATGTCCAGGCGGCCGTCGGCGATGAAGGCGATCACATCGGCGAACTCGCCGTTGTAGGCCAACGAGCCGAACACCTGCTTCTCGGTCGCCACCAGTTCGAAGAAGTTGAACGAACTGGGCTCCTCGAAGATGCCCACCAGCACGCAGGTACCAGCCTTGCGAATGGCATCGATGGCCAACTTGGCGGTGTGCTTGTTGCCGATGCATTCGAAGCTGACGTCCGCCCCCAGGCCGTGGGTGAGACGGCGTATTTCCGCGAGCACATCGCACTCGTTCGGATCCAGCACATGGCTGGCGCCGACCTCCTGAGCCTTGGCCTTGCGCGCCGAGGACATTTCCAATGCAATCACCTGGGCGGCACCCGCGGCCTTGGCGCACATGATGGTGCACAGGCCGATGGTGCCCGCGCCAACCACCACTACATTGCGCCCCAGCAGGCTGCCGGCTTTCTTCACGGCATGCATGCCCACTGCCAGGGGCTCGATCAGCGCTCCGGCTTCGGCGGGGAAGCCGGCGGGCAGTTTGTACAGCAGGTTGGCTGGTACGTTGACCCATTGGGCGAAGGCGCCGTTGTTCATGAGTCCGGTGAAGGCCAGGTTCTCGCAGATGTTGTACTGGCCGTTGCGGCAGTAGTAGCAGGTCCCACAGTGCTGGCAGGCGTCAGCCGCGACGATCTCGCCACTGCTGAAACCCTCGACGCCGTCGCCGAGCTTGACGATCTCGCCGCAGAATTCGTGACCGAGAATGCATTGTCCCTTGATGCCGGTGAGCGGGTGTGGCGCTTCCACCGGTATGAACACGGGACCTGCGACATACTCATGCAGGTCTGAACCACAAATGCCACACCAGTGGACCCGGATCTGCACCCACCCGGCTGGCGGGTCACCCGGCAGCGGTACGTTCTCCACGCGTATATCGTTGCGTCCGTGCCAGACCGCTGCGCGCATGCTGTTTGAAGTGATTGTCATGGCTGTCTCCTGGGCCCGGCTACATAGGCGGGCCCTCATGGTTCAATGGCGTTTGAGGAAGTCCAGCAACAGGGCGTTGACCGCTTCGGCGTCTTCTAGCTGGAGCATGTGCGCCTGTTTGGGCAGCACATGAACCTCGGCAGAGAGGCCTTCGGCGTGGCTGGCCGGAATGATCGCGTCCGCCTCGCCCCAGATCACCAGCGCCGGGTGCTCAGTGCTGCCCAGCACCGGGCGCAGGTCGACCTGCTGCTGGCCGTTGGCGAAGAGCTGATCGGCGAGTTGCTGCAGGGCGGTGCCCACGCCTTCGAGTCGCTTGTACTTGAGCATGTCTTCCAGCATCTGGCGGTTGACCAGCGCCGGGTCGGAGAACAACTGCACCAGTTGCGGCTTGAGCTCGTTGCGACTGTTGGCCTTGACGAAGCCTTGCAGGTAATCACCGTTGATCTCTTCGCCCAGGCCGGCGCTGGCCAACAGGCTTAACGAGCGCACCCGTCGTGGCGCCAGTCGTGCGGTGTTGAGGGCTACGGCACCGCCCATGGAATGCCCGGCCAGGTGCGCCTGCTGGATGTCCAGGTGATCGAGCAGGCTGAGTACCGCACCACTCAGTTCGTCGAGGCCGCCGTGCTGAAGGCTTTTGCCCGACTCTCCATGGCCCGGCAGGTCAAGGGCAATGACCCGACGCTCGGCCGCCAGCGGCTCGTGGTTGAACAGCCAGTTGTTCAGGTCGCCGCCAAAACCGTGGATCAGCAGCAACGGTACGCCGCCTTCGCCACGTTCGAAGTAGCGCAGCACACTGCCGTTCAGCTCGACCTTCAGCGGTGTCGGACCGCTATCTGCTTCGGCACCGCCGTTGGGGATGAACTCCGCCTGGAAACGATTGACCACCTCGTCGATCTCTTCGTCGCTGGCTTCACCGTCGACGATAACGGCCAGCAGAGCACCGACCGGCAGCACCTCTTCCTCACGCGCGATCTGCCGTCGAAGCACGCCGGAAAAGGGTGCCTCGACGCTGCTGCTGATCTTGTCGGTCTCCACATCGAGCACCGAATCACCTTTCTCGATGACGTCACCGTCGTTTTTGAGCCAGGTGTCGATACGCCCTTCGGTCATCGACAGGCCCCACTTGGGCATGGTCAGGGTATGGATTTGGCTCATGCGACCTTCCTCCCTCGTACCAGCTCCAGAACGGTGGCCTCGATCTTCGCCGCGCTGGGGATGTACAGGTCCTCCAGGGCGTCGGAGAAGGGCACCGGCGTATGCGGCGCGGTGACCTGGCGGATCGGTCCCTTGAGGGCGCTGAAGGCCTGTTCGGCAGCCAGGGCGGCAATGTCCGTGGCCATGGAACAGCGTGGGTTGGCCTCATCGATGACCACCAGGCGGCCGGTTTTCTCGACGCTTTCAAGGATACTGTCGGCGTCCAGGGGGCTGGTGGTGCGCAGGTCCAGCACCTCACAGGACACACCCTGGCGCGCCAGGCTCGCGGCGGCGTCCATGGCCAGGTGAACCATGCGCCCATAGGTCACCAGGGTCACGTCGTCACCCTCGCGCAGGAAGTTGGCTTCGCCGAAAGGCACGGTGTACAGCTCTTCCGGCACTTCGCCCTGCATCGAGTAGAGCAGCTTGTGCTCACAGAAGATCACCGGGTCGTTGTCACGGATGGCCTGGATCAGCAGACCCTTGGCGTCATAGGGCGAGGAGGGGCAGACCACCTTCAGCCCGGGGATGTGCGTCCAGAGTGCGGTGAGCATCTGCGAATGCTGGGCGGCGGCCCGTAGCCCTGCGCCGACCATGGTGCGGATCACCAGCGGGGTCACCGCCTTGCCACCGAACATGTAGCGAAATTTGGCGGCCTGGTTGAGGATCTGGTCCAGGCAGCAGCCGGCGAAGTCGACGAACATCAGTTCGCACACCGGACGCAGGCCGCGCGTTGCGGCGCCCACCGCAGCGCCGACGTAGCCGATCTCCGACAGCGGGGTGTCCAGCACGCGGCCGGGGAATTCGTGGAACAGGCCCTTGGTGACGCCGAGCACGCCACCCCAGGCGTCGTCCTCACCGGGTGCGCCAGCGCCGCCGGCATTATCCTCGCCCATGATGAACACCGTCGGGTCGCGGCGCATTTCCTGGGCCAGGGCTTCGTTGATGGCCTGCTGGTAACTGATTTTTCTGGCCATGATGGCTCTCCTTTTGTTGTTCTTCTCGGGCCGAGTCGCGGCATGAGGCCAGGCGCTCGGCGGGTGATCTCAGGGGTAGGCGACGTACACGTCGCTCAGCAGGTCGGCTGGCGAGGGCTTGGGGTCGGCCTTGGCGCGCAGCACGGCTTCATCGATGCTCGCGTGTACTTCGGCATCGATGCTGTCCAGTGCAGAGGCCTGCAGCAGACCGGCGCGCACGGTGCGTTCACGAAATTGCATCAGGCAGTCACGGGTTTCGCGGTAGTGTTTGACCTCGTCGGGTGCGCGGTAAGTCTGGGCATCACCTTCGAAGTGACCGTAATAGCGGGTGAGCTTGACCTCGATCAGCGACGGACCCTCGCCAGCCCGGGCGCGCTCGATGGCAGCACCGGCCGCTTCGTGTACCGCGAAGAAGTCAAAGCCATCCACCGTCACCCCAGGCATGCCGAAGCCGGCGGCGCGGTCGGCGATGTGGTCACAGGCCAGCGACCAGTTCGAGGCGGTGGCTTCGGCGTAGCCATTGTTCTCGGCGACGAAGATGCACGGCAGGTTCCACACCGATGCCAGGTTCATGGCCTCGAACACCGCGCCTTCGTTGGAGCCGCCGTCGCCGAAGAAGGCCACCGCCACCGAGCGGCTGCCCTTGAGCTTGGCAGCCAGGGCTGCACCGGCTGCCAGCGGCGCACCGGCCCCGACGATGCCATTGGCGCCGAGCATGCCCTTGGACAGGTCAGCGATGTGCATGGAGCCGCCCTTGCCTTGGCAGACACCGGTCTTCTTGCCGTAGATCTCGGCCATCATTCCGTACACGTCCACACCCTTGGCGATGCAGTGGCCGTGGCCGCGGTGGGTGGAGGCGATGCAATCCTCATCGTCGAGGTGGGCCATGACGCCTGCGGCGGAAGCTTCCTCACCGGCGTACAGGTGCACGAAGCCGGGAATTTCGCCGGTCGCGAACTCCACGTGCAGGCGTTCCTCGAAGGCGCGGATGGTGCGCATCACGCGATAGGCATGGAGCAGTTGTTCAGTCGGTAGCGTGGACATTTTCTTGTTCTCCAGGGGGGGGCACGGACTTGCCAGGAACGGCCAGCAGGCGATGATGGGCAGCGAAGGCCAGGGCGGCCTCGACGTCGATGCTCAGCGGGCCGTCAAGTTCGAGGGTGATGGTGGGGCGGTCGCTGGCGGCGAACTCGATCTCGCGTTCACCGTCCAGTGCCAGGGTGCCGGCGGCCAGTAGCGGCAGGCGTGGCACGCCCGGTTCCAGGCTGCCGCTGGCGACGATTCCGCAGGCTTGCAAGAGGCCAGGGGCCAGAGGCGCCAGCAGCGCCTCGTCGGCCTGCGGGGAAAGGCGCAGCCAACTGCCACGCGGGCAACGTCGCGACACCGGATTCCACAGACCGCACAGCGAGGACAGGCCGATGGCATGGGGCTCGGCGAACGCCGCATGGATTTCCGCCAGGTCTTCGGCACGGCTGATGGCGCGGGCGCCGGTAAAAGTCAGCGGCGAGACGGCGACCTCCACCAGGGCGATTTCGTCGATACCTCTTGCTGCCAGCCGTACGCGCAGGCGTTTATTGCGCCGCAGACCGACTTCGGGAGGAATGCGTCCATTGGCATAGAGCCCGCCGGCCAGTCCGGCTCCGGTGGCCTCGCGCAACTCCGGGAAGGCGTTGTTGGTACCGGTGGACAGGCACAGCAGGGGAATGTCGCCGACCTCGGCGGCCACCGCCTTGTGTGTGCCGTCACCGCCGAGCACGGCGATCATGCTGACGCCCCGCTCAGCCAACAGACGCGCCGCCAGGCGGGTGTCCTCCACGCTCTGGCGCAGCGGCATGTCGAGGAAGTTCAGGCGCGGCCAGCGGCTTTCAAGGGCGTGACGGCTGGTACTGGCCTTGAGCACGGCGGCGGCTATGCCGGTCATGTCCGGTGGCATCAGTACCTCGTCGATACCGGTGGCGCCAAAGGCGCCCATCAGGCGCTGGACCACGGCGGCCTTGTCGGTGCTGGAATAGAGCGCAGCATTGGCGGTCAGGCGACGCAGGTCCCGACCCGATGCGGGATTGGCGATGATCCCCACGCGCAGCAGCGCGCTCATAGCGAGAAGCCGCCGTCGACTGCGATTCCCAGCCCAATGCCGCAACCGGCACCGGTGACCAGGGCGACCTTACCGGCCAGGGAGAATGGCGAAGCAACAGGAGCGGACATGAGACACCTCTGATTGTTGTTGTGGGTGCGGGACGGCGTCCCGGTGTCAGCAGGGCAATAGCAAGGGCAGTGCCAGGGGCGCTTTCAAGGTGCCGAATGCGCCGGGCCAGAGCGGTTGGAGCCGTTTGACGACAACGTCCAGACCCACGTGGAATGAGACGGGCCATATCAGCCAGCAGGACGCTCCCGTGAGACGTTGAGACGCTGCGTCTCAGCCGGGTACTGCCTGTTCGCAAGACTTGTCCGGGAGGCGAGGAGGGGCTTAAATGAGCGCGACAAGAACAATGAAACAGCCGTGGAGGCCCCATGCTTCCTGCCTACTCGAAAGCCCATGTGGACTGTGTCAGTCGCGTGTTGCGTCATGCCGGCCGCTTGCCTGAGGCGCCGGTGCCGAACCTGATCCTCGACTCCTGGCGCCGCTCAGTGGAGCAGCACCATCTGGACCCGGGGTCGCTGCAGGGCCCGCGTATCCTGAGCCAGACCCTGCTCAAGGAGTGCCGCGAGCGCGCCGAGAGTTTTCTGTGCCTTGCCGGTGAAGAGGTTTCGCGGCTGCATGGACGGGTGCGCGATGCCGACTACTGCGTGCTGCTCACTGACGCACAAGGCAACACCATCGACTATCGCGTGGAATCGGCGATTCGTGCCGATTGCCGGCGTGCCGGGCTCTATCTGGGTACTTGCTGGTCGGAGGGCGAGGAGGGCACGTGTGGCGTGGCCGCGGTACTGACCAACGGTGTGCCGGTGACGGTGCACAAGCGCGATCACTTTCGCGCGGCTTTTATCGGCCTGACCTGTTCGGCGGCGCCCGTGTTCGACCCCTGGGGTGAACTGCTCGGTGTGCTGGATGTGTCTGCCGTGGAGTCTCCGGATGATCGCCGCAGTCAGCACCTGATCCGGCAGATGACCGTGCAAAGTGCCCGAGATATCGAAAACGCTTTCTTCATGCACAGTACTCGTGGCCAGTGGGTCTTGCGTGCCCACGCCGCCCCTGGCTACGTCGACAGCCAGCCGGATTTTCTCTTTGCCTGGGACGCCGACGGTTGCGTGCAGGCCCTCAATCCTTCGGCCCGTCGTTATCTGCTGGAGCGCCACGGGCAACTGCCTCGGCAGATTGGCGAGGTCTTTGACCTGAACATGCTGCACGCGGCTGCTGATGAGCATTCACGGTATGACCCTGAGCACGGCTTGCACATTCGTCTGAGCATCCCCCGGGGCGCCCTCCATGCGGCGATTGCGCAGCGCCCCGCCGCTGAAGTGGATCCGAAAATCGCGCAGAGCCTGCGCTTGGCGGTACGCGTCAAGGACCGCAACCTGCCAGTGTTGATTCACGGTGAAACCGGCGCCGGCAAGGAGGTCTTCGCGCGCCAGTTGCATGAGCAAAGCGCGCGGTGTGACAAACCCTTTGTGGCGCTCAATTGCGCCGCGATTCCCGAGAGCCTGATCGAGAGCGAGTTGTTTGGCTACGTCGCCGGTGCCTTTACCGGTGCCGATCGCAAAGGCTCGCGTGGGCTCTTGCAGCAGGCTGATGGCGGCACGTTGTTCCTGGACGAGATCGGCGATATGCCCCTGGCCCTGCAGAGTCGACTGCTTCGAGCGCTGGCTGAAGGTGAGGTGGCACCGCTGGGGGCGGCGCAGCGGCAAGCGGTGGACATTCAGGTGATCTGCGCCAGCCACCGCGATCTGGCGGCCCTCGTGGCTGAAGGGGCCTTTCGTGAGGACCTGTATTTTCGCCTCAGCGGTGCTCGTTTCGAATTACCGCCGCTTCGCGAGCGAAGCGACAAGCTGGTGCTGATCAACCGGATCCTTGACGAAGAGGCTTCGCGCTGTGGTTTGCGCTTGGGGCTTGGCGCCTCAGCCTTGGAGTGCCTGCTGGGCTACAGCTGGCCGGGCAACGTGCGGCAACTGCGCCATGTCTTGCGGTATGCCTGCGCCATCTGCCCGGGCGAAAGTATTCTCCTGGAGGACCTGCCTGAGGATCTGCACGGCACTGTTCGACACGAGACGACGGAAACGCCGGCCAGTCCCGAGCGCCAGGCGCTGCTCGATGCTCTGGTGCGCCACCGCTGGCAGCCCGGGCCTGCATCCCAAGCGCTGGGGATCTCTCGGGCAACCTTGTACCGGCGGGTGAGGCAGCATGGCATTGTGATGCCGCGGGCTAAACCACATGATCAGGCGATAAGCCGGTCATGACGAGCGCCGCAGGGTGGTGGGCTGGGCGATGTCCGCCAAGCCTCATGCAGCACATTCACAGGCTTTTCCATGTAGCACTCCTGGCACCCGTGCAATGGGTGCTTCAACGCTGATACACCACGTCCCGAATCGCCATTGGCAGATCGCCGGCCATGCCTTCGTAGGCGGTATTGGTCAGCAACAGAACGCTGAGCCCGAGAGCCGTATCGATGAACCAGGAGTGACCGTATACGCCTCCCCATTTGAGCGTGCCGGCACTCTGCGGTGTGGCCGCCAGCTGTGGATCAACCAACACCGCACCACCGTAACCGAACCCCCAGCCTGGCCCATTGCATTCGGCCTCCTGACCCGCGTGGGCCACACGCATGCTTTCGCGCAGATCCCGGGATAGGAACACATCGTCATTGCGGATCGTTTCCAGCAGACGCAGGAGATCGTCAGCGCTGCCGTACATGCCGGCCCCGGCGGATGGGAAGGCCTGTGGGTCGAAGATTCGTGAAGGCGCGAACCGTACGGATACCCCAAACCCTTCTGGCATTGGCACATCAAGGTTGTCGCTCATGCGCAGGGGTTCCGGACTGGCATTGGCATAAGGCGTTGCCAGGCGCTCGGGCTGACTGCTCACGAAGCCGGTGTCGAACATGCCCAGCGGCGCGGTGACCAGTTTTTCGACCGCTTGTGCCAGCGATTGGCCGGTCACGCGCTCGATGGCGGCGCCTAACACGTCGAGCGACAGCGAGTAGCGCCAGGCGCTGCCTGGTGCATAGAGCAGAGGTGCGGCGGCCAGCCGACGCAGGTTCTCCTGCAGATCAAAATCGACCAGGTCGAGACCGTCGGAAATGCCGAGTGTGTGATAGCAGGTGCCGAACTCTTCAGACAGCACGTAACTCAGGCCTGCGGTGTGGCTCAGCAACTGATGCACGGTCAGCACGGGGGCACTGCCATCGGCCAACTTCGGGGTGAAGTCCGGCAGCCAGCGGGTGATGGGGTCGTCCAGTCGCATATGGCCGCTGGCGATCAACCGCAACACGGCCACAGTGACGATGGGTTTGGTCACGGAAGCCAGGCGGAACAGGTTGTCCTCTTGCAAGGGACGTGCTGACTCACGATCCGCCAGCCCATGTGCGCGGCGATAGAGAACCTGGCCGTGCTGCGCAACGATGGCTATCGCGCCAACGATGCGCTTTTCACACAAGGCTGTGGCGAAAACCTGATCGAGTCGTACACAAAGATCGGCCGCGTTGATGGCATGCAGGTGCTGTGGGGCGTTCATGAGGCGAGTCCTTTCGAAAAAGTTGATCCTGGTTTCGGCAGCTTGATCCGCAGCTGCCTGGCTATTTATCCGAGTACCGACAGGGTAAACGCGGACAAGTCGGCCACATACTATCCAGTCCACGCCATATTGATCTAGATCGGTGCAGCCTACGTTGCATGCGGCAATACTTTTCGTACAAAATCTCAAGCCGAGACCCGATCAGCTGATCAATCAGGCCGGATCTGCCAGCAGGCATTCATAAAGGGCAACCAATAGCCCGTTTTCCCACACTCTTTCTTCGTTGATAGGTAAACGCTGCCGCCACCCCTTACTCATCGAAGTCACCAATATGATCGAACCTGAACGGATCGTCGCCCTCTCACGTGAAGTGGAATCGCTGGCAAATCGCGGCGTCAACGATATCCATATGATCACTCGTCAAAGTCGATTACTGGCCATCAACGCGTTAATCGAGGCCGCACATGCAGGCAAGGCCGGGCTAGGCTTTGCGGTTGTTGCCGACGAAGTCAAAAACATATCCGAGCGAATTTCAAAAATAGCCAGCGGGCTGACCGAGGATCTGCAACGCACAGTCAATGAGTTGACTGACCTCGGCCGAGGCATGTGCTTTGACGTACGCGGGCAGCGACTGGCCGATCTGTCGCTGAACATGATCGACATCATCGACCGCAATCTTTATGAGCGCACCTGTGACGTGCGCTGGTGGGCCACCGATGCATCGCTGGTGGATGCACTGACCACTCAAAACCCTCAAAGCTGCGCTCACGCCGGTAAACGCCTGGGGATTATTCTCGACAGTTATACCGTGTACCTGGATATCTGGGTCGCCGACACCAGTGGCCGGGTCATCGCTTCAGGGCGGTCGGATAAGTTCGGCGAAGTCACCGGCGCCAACGTTGCCCAGGCACCCTGGTTCACGCAAGCGATGCGACACTCATCAGGCGATCAGTATTTCGCCGGTGAGGTGGCCGTCGAACCTTTGCTGAACGGCTCATCCAGCTGTGTATTCAGCGCAGCCGTACGGGCCAAGGCCGAAAAGCAGGCGGCGGTGATTGGAGTGGTCGGAATTTTTTTCGACTGGAAAAATCAGGCCGAGTCGGTCATCAGCAGCGTGCGTTTGAGCGACGAAGAACGCGCGCGAAGCCGAGTGATGATCATCGACGCCAACCGCAGGATCATTGCCAGCTCCGATACCGTGGATCACCTGGGTGAGGGCATTGAATTGCGAACCAAGGCCGGGCAGCCCAGTGGTTACAGCACGCTGAGCGACCATCATATCCAGGGCTACTCACTGACGCCGGGCTTTGAAACCTGGCCAGGCATGGGCTGGCTCGGTGTTATCGAACAGCAATTGCCAGCGATTGACGATTAGCTATCGTCCGAAAAATCGGCGAGCGACGGTCAGGCAAGGCAAAAGCAGGCGAGGAGCGCCACTCAAGGAAGGGGCTGCTGATGCTTCCTCAAACGGTAGGCAAATTGGGCACGGCTGAGCCCTACCTGCCTGGCTGCTGCGGCCATATTTCCGGCGTTCTGTTGCAGCGCCTCATGGATCAGGCGCGATTCGAGAGCCTCGATGGAAACCCCCTGGTCCAATTGGCCGAGAGTGTCCAACAGTGAAGGCTGTTGAGTGGGTGGGGCATTTGACAGACTGCCGTGGTCGTCCAGGCCGTAAGGTGCCGCCGGCAGGGGTTCGTTGCGAAACAGATGGACCAGATCAATGGCCTGGCCGTCGTCACTGGCGATCAGGCCGCGCTCGATCAGGTTTTGAAGCTCGCGCACATTGCCCGCGAAGTCGTAACGCAACAAGGTCTTCATCGCGCGCATGGTCAGGCCCACGGGCGTGCGCCCATATTCCTGGCAGAAACGCGTGAGGAAGGCGTTGATCAACAGCGGTATGTCATCGCGGCGTTCACGCAGTGGCGGCAGGGCGATGGGGTAGACATTCAGCCGATAGAACAGGTCTTCGCGAAACGTGCCGTCCGCCACGGCTTTGCGCAGATCGATATTGGTCGCGGCCACCACCCGTACATCCACGCTGATGCCGCGCACGCCACCGACCCGCTCGATCTCGCGCTCCTGCAAGGCCCGCAGCAGTTTGCTTTGCCCGGCCAGGCTGAGGCTGGTGATTTCATCCAGAAACAGTGTGCCGCCCTGGGCGCGCTCGAAACGCCCGGGGCGCGAATGGGTGGCGCCTGTGTATGCCCCGCGTTCGACACCGAAGAGTTCGGCTTCGATCAGGTTGTCCGGGATGGCCGCGCAATTGAGCGCCACGAACGGGTTGTCATGACGATAGCTGAGCTGGTGCAACTGGCGTGCGAACATTTCCTTGCCCACCCCGGATTCACCGCTGATCAGCACGGTGGCGGGCGTCAGCGCGACGCGTCGCAGGGCTTGCATCGCCGCATTGAACGTCGCACTGGCGCCCACCAGGGGGTGTTGCGGGCCAGCACCGGTACGGTTTTCCAGCGGACTGTGGCGCGTGGGTGCGGCGTCGGGGACGGGGACGGTCTGGGACACATTCAGATAGCGCAGGTCCTGCTCGACGTCGCCCCATTGCTCGGCGGTCTTGCCGATGACCCGGCAACGTCCATGGCCCATGCCACGGCATTCCACTTCGCGAAAAATCACCAACTGCCCGAACAGGCCACTGACAAAACCGATGGCATAGCCGGTTTCGGTCCAGCACACCGGATCCTGGCCGACGCCGTAGGCCCCCACATGTTCGTCGGCTTCGCAGGAGTGATGCCAGAGAAATTCGCCTTCATAAAACCCCGAGTCAGCGTCGAACTTGAAGTGCAGAGGTTCGACCTTGGTCATGCCTTCCAGGGTGTGCAGGTGCGTCCCGGCACGGAACACGGCGGCGGCATCGGCCTGGGGCCAGCGCTCGCGGATCAATCGAGCATCCCGCGCGCCGGAGGCATAACCGGTGCGGGTGAACAGGCCGCGCGCTTGCTCCAGACCCAGGCGTTCGATGACCTCCCTGCGCAGGGCGCCGAAGGAGGAACTGTGCAGCAGCAACATGCGTTGGTCGTTGAGCCAGATACGTCCGTCCTGGGGAGAAAAGAACAGGCAGTCCGTCAGTTCCGCTGGCGTGGGAGAGCTGCTGTCGCTGAGTTGGCGGCTGTCACCGCGAGGATGATAGTACGCCGTGGCCGCCCGGTCGTCGGGCAGCGCGTTGGGGGGATTAGTCATTGTTATGCCCCTGCAAAGCGAGTGATCGATATGAGTAACCGCTGAGATAGTTATTAAACATAACCTTATCAATTGAGCAAGTGTCAGGGTCGCGGTTTTTGCGGTTGCCCGGTGGTGGGGGAGCGTCTGGAGCGCGGCAGGCCCCGTGCCAGAGCCCTCGGTGGTTTATGTCAGCGTGATCGGGTGCAGGCGGCACAGCCTTTGCTCAAGGCTTGATGCGGCGTCTGCACCCGTGCAGACGATGACAATTACAAGAACCGGGAGTTGCCATGTCACTGTCTGAAACCACCCCGCTGTTACAGCGGGCCATAGCGTCCGAATGTCTGTTCAACGGCGATTGGATACCTGCTTCGGGCTCTGTGATGCCCGTGATCGAACCCGCCACCGGCGAAACCCTGATGCGCTGTGCCATGGCCAGCCCGGCCGACGTTGCCATCGCCAGTCGCGGCGCGGCCCTGGCCCAGCCGGCCTGGGCTGCGCTCGGCCCACGGGAGCGCGCCGAGGTGTTTCGCAAGGCGGCCGACATAGCCCAGCAGTCATTTGCCGAACTGGCGCTGTATGTCGCCAGGGAAACCGGCGGCGCGCTGTTCAAGGGCGAGCATGAAGTGCGCGAGGCGATTGTGCTGCTGCACCAGGCGGCGGGCATGCTGTCACAACCCCACGGGGTGGTACTGCCCAGCGCGGCCGGGCGTCTGTCTTATGCACGGCGCCAGCCCCATGGGGTGGTCGGGGTGATTTCGCCGTTCAATTTTCCGCTGATCCTGTCGTTGCGCGCGGTGGCGCCGGCCCTGGCGACGGGCAATGCGGTGGTACTCAAGCCTGACCCGCAGACGCCGGTCAGCGGTGGTTTCCTCATCGCCCGGCTGTTCGAAGAGGCGGGCTTGCCCAAGGGCCTGCTGCATGTATTGCCCGGCGCTGCGCCGGAGGGTGAGGCCCTGTGTCGCGACCCCAATGTGCGGATGATCGCCTTCACCGGTTCCACGGCGGCAGGGCGCAAAGTGGCAGAAACAGCCGGGCGCCATCTGAAAAAAGTCGCCCTGGAACTGGGCGGCAAGAACCCGTTGATCATTCTTGAAGATGCCGACCTCGACTTGGCAGCAAGCAACGCCGCCTGGGGCGCCTGGATGCACCAGGGGCAAATCTGCATGGCGACCGGATTGATTCTGGTACATGAGTCCATCGCCGCCAGCCTGACCCGCAAGCTGGTGGACAAAGCCCGGGCGCTCACCGTGGGCAACGCCGCCCGGGGTGAAGCCGCACTCGGCCCATTGATCAACCAGCGCCAACTGCAGCGCCTGCACGAGATCGTCAGCGAGAGCCTGGAGGCCGGCGCACGGCTGGAAGCGGGTGGCGAATATCACCAGCTGTTCTATCGACCCACCGTGCTCAGCGGGGTACGGCCGGGCATGCGCGCCTTTGAAGAGGAACTGTTCGGCCCGGTGGCCACGGTGGTCGGTTTTGCCTCGGACGAGGAGGCCATCGAGCTGGCCAACCGCACGGAATACGGCCTGTCGGCCGCCATCATTTCACCGTCGATAGGGCGCGCCATGGCCATGGCCGAGCGGCTCGACTGCGGCCTGTTGCACATCAACGACCAGACCGTGGCGGACGAGTGCATCAACCCCTTCGGCGGGCGTGGCGCCTCGGGGAATGGCGGCAGCGTGGGCGGGCCGGCTGACTGGGATGAATACACCCAGCTGCAATGGGTGACGGTGAAAAACACGCCGCCAAACTATCCCTTCTGAGGCATCCCTTCTGAACTCTCTCTTCTGAGCCTCGGCTCACGCATGCCTATACAACAATAAGAGGGCTTGACCATGAACCTGTACAACAAAACCTTGATCGTCACTGGCGTGGCCTCGGGTATTGGAGCGGAAGTTGCGCGATTGGCGCGCTTCCAGGGCGCCACGGTGATCGGCGTTGATCGCCATGAGCCGCAGTTGACGCTGGAGGGGTTTTTCCAGGCTGACCTGAGCGATCCCGCGAGCATCGATGCGCTGGTGGCGCGGTTGCCAGCGCGGGTCGATGGGCTGTGCAACATTGCAGGGGTGCCCGGAACGGCGCCCCTGCAAGCCGTGGCCACGGTCAATTACCTGGGGCTGCGGCACCTGACTCAATCCCTGCTGCCACGCATGCCGGCGGGCGGCAGCATCGTCAATGTCGCCTCAATTCTCGGCGCACAATGGCCGCAACGACTTGAGCTGCACAAGGCCCTGGCCGCGACGCAGAGTTTCGAGGCCGGGCAGCAGTGGCTCGCGGCAAACCCGGTCGAGCAGGCCACCTGTTATCAGTACTTCAAGGAAGCGCTGATCGTCTGGACCCTGCAGCAAGCCCAGGGCTGCTTTCGCGATCATGCGGTGCGCATCAACTGCGTCGCGCCAGGGCCGGTGTTCACCCCCATCCTGGGCGATTTCGTCAGCATGCTCGGCCCGGATCGGGTGGCCCAGGACAGCCAACGCATGACCCGTCCGGCTCTGGCCGATGAGGTGGCGTCGGTGATCGCCTTCCTCTGCTCGGACGCGGCGCGCTGGGTCAACGGGGTCAATCTGCCGGTGGATGGCGGATTGGCTGCCACCTACGTGTAGGGCGCGCCACCGCGCCAAACCCCGGTGCGGATCCACCACACCGGGGGTCTTGAACAACAACAAAAATACAGGACATACAAGATGCTCAAGCCACTCTTGCGCACGGCTGCGGCCACGACTTTTGTCGCACTGTCAGCCACTGCACACGCCTATGACTTGCCCGGACTCAACCTTGGCAGTACCAGTTTTTATGACGGTTCACCGGCACCGGCCGGTCCTGGTTGGTATCTGGAGGAGTACCTCACGTATTCGCGCGCCAGCCGCTTCAACGATGCCCAGGGCAACAAGCTGGCGCTGCCCCGACAGGACGTGGACGTGGTGGCGCCGACCACGCAGATCATTTACGTCGGCCAACCCCTGGCCAACGGCGCAATGCCTGGCTTTACCCTGATCAACACTTCCCTGGCCCATGTGGACGTGGACGATGGTCTGCATAACGCGGCATTGAGTTCTCGTGCAGGTTTGGGTGACTTGACCGTTGGCCCTTTCCTGCAGTTGCCGACCCTGAGCCATGCCGATGGCAGCCCGCTGCTGACCCAGCGGGTCGAAGTCGATGTGTCGATCCCGGTGGGGGCCTACGACCGCAATCGATCGATCAACCCAGGCAGCAACTTCTGGTCTTTCAACCCGTATTACGCGGCGACTTACTGGTTCAGCCCCAAGTGGTCGACAAGTGGGCGTTTCATGTACTTGTGGAATGGCAGGAATGATCAGCCGCAGGCCGCCTTCGGTGATGTCTCCAACACCCAGGCCGGTCAGGCGTTGCATGCCAACCTGACGCTGCAGTATGCGATCGACCAACAGCTGAGTGTGGGGCTTAACGGCTACTGGTTGAAGCAGATCACCGACACCGAGGTGGATGGGCATGCGGTGAGTGGGCGCCGGGAAAAGGTCTGGGCCATTGGCCCAGGCCTGATCTACGCGTTCAGCAAGGAAAATACCCTGTCAGTGAACGCGTACTTCGAGCAACAGGCTGAGAACCGCACCCAGGGCAACAAGCTGGTACTTAACTGGCTACACCATTTCTAGACCTCGGCCTACCGGGCAGCGTCAGTGGCGCTGCACGCAGAGGAGGACGCCAGCAACACCCCGGTGGGGCTGGCGACCTCTGCCCTGGATCAGGGTGACGAATGCCCAGCAGGTTGGGTGAGCGGATTGATTGTCCCTGTTCATGGCTGCACCCACTGCACGCTATCAAACACAAAGCCAGGGCTCAGAAAGCCTTTGCCCGTTTTACCCGATGCCACGCCTATCTCCAGCGTGTTGACACCGGCATGCAGCGCTGCGGCCGGAATACTGATCTCGAAGAGGCTGTTGTTACCGCGATAAGTGCCTCGGGTGATACCACGGCTGTCGGGCTGGTTCGAGGGCGCAGGCACAGGCGCTTCCCAGTGCTGATTGACGCTCACTGCTGGGCGCCCTCCGGCTTGGGCCAGCGTAATGAACAGGCGCAATCGGTAATCCCTCACCTCGTTGGCGGCCAAGACGAACTGGATGCGGGTGGGGCTGTTGACGTCGCGCCACTGCGCGGCGGGGAACGTGTTGGGCGTGCTGGTGCCAACGGTGTAGGTGACCGGCGCCCATGGCGTCATGCGCGAATCGCTGGGGTGTGCGGAGGCCAGCAGGTGGGCATTGAGAAAACCTGCCGGCGTGCCGTCGGGCAGACCGATTTGCCATTTCACCTGGCCGGCCAGCGGTCGCGCCTGCAGGCTCGTTTGCGTCGTGCTGCCGGCGCTCACGGTGGCTGTGGTCTGCGCGACTTCCAGCTCATTCTGATACAGCGTGACCCGGTATTGTCCCGGTCGAATCCCGGTCACGACGAACCGCCCGTTGCCGTCTGCGCGGGCCCAGTACTCGGCGTTGGCATTACTCAAACCCACCACCGCCGGCAGCTCATTCGCCACGTCGGATACGTGGCCTGCCAGTGTGCCGCGCCCGGCGTTGTCCACGAAGCCCACAAGGCCCAGGTCCCTGGCGACAAAGCCCAGGTCGGTCAAGGTGGCATCAGGCGCATCACCGTTGGTAAACAACAGCCCGTAAACCCCGTGCAGGCCGCCGCGATAGGGCTCGGTCTGGGTGTGGTTGGAGTACATGTAGTTGTAGAGTTCATGGGTGGTCGCGGTTTTCTGGGTGGCAATATCCTTGAAAAATGCACCGCCCGAGCTGAGCTCGCGATTACCCATCAGCATATACACCGCGACCCCGGGGCCTTTAACACCGTGCAGCGAGTCGTCGATCATCGGTTGTGCCGAATAGAACTTGGAACTGGTGCGTCCATCCGGCAGCAGGAACACGTCTTTGCCTTCGATCGCCGTGCCGACGTTGGAGTCGGTACCGCGCAGAGCCTTGGGCAGCTTGCTGACGTTGAGCCGCGTCACGAAGCGCAACTCGCCCACGGGCAGCAGGGTGGGGGCGTAGGTCGCCATGTAAATGGCCGCGCGACCTTTTTTGGCCAGGTAGTAGTGGATCAAATCACCCGCCCGTACGCTGATGACGATCACGTCACCCACTGTGCGGGCGTCTACCTGTGCGCTGCCCAGCCCGGATGCGATCTGCGAGGCTTTGGGTTCGGTGGTCTGCAATTCGTTGTCGCGATAACGCAGGGAGACCAGATCGCTATTGTGCGTGTCCACGCTGAATAGCAGGTGTGCCTCGGTGTCGACGACAATTCGGGAGTCGGTGCGTACGAAGCCGAAACCGGCGGCGTGTGCGTGAATCGCAAGACTGCAACATACGATCAGAATGAGACGTCGCATCAGTGGCTTCCTGGGCTGAGGTGGTCCGCACCTTTTTTCATGCGATCGAAGTCTACCTCGGTATGCAGGGCGCCAAGATGAACGAATGTGCCGGTCAGGGCGTAAGGTGCGATCACCCTGTCTCCACAGGCTGGAAGACAATGCCTCGTGATGTTTTGTCGCTTCAATAGTGTTGATTGCTGCGTAGGGTTTTCATCAGTCACTCACCTGCGACAACGGCCTGGCCACATGCTCCAGCGAGCGCCGCTCGGCGGCCACGCCCCAGAGTGCCTGGACCGCCGCCGCGATGATCATCAGCGCCGCACCGATCAGGTAGCCGTAGAACACGTTGGTGCGCTGGCCGGTTTCGATCAGCGCGCCGAACAGGGTCGGGCCGACCAGCCCGCCCAGGCCGGTGCCGAACGCATAGAACACGGCAATGGCCAGCGCGCGAATCTCCAGTGGAAAGGTCTCGGCCACGGTGAGGTAGGCCGAACTGGCTGCCGCTGAGGCAAAGAAGAAAATCACCACCCAGGCAATGGTCTGCTGGGTGGCGTCGATCATCTGCTGCTGGAACAGGTAGCCGCTGAAACAGAGCAAGACCCCGGAAATCAGATAGGTGCTGCTGATCATGATGCGTCGGCCGACCACGTCGAACAGCCGGCCGAGCAGCAGCGGCCCGCAGAAATTGCCGAGGGCGAAGGGCAGCAGGTACCAGCCGACGTGGGCGGACGGCACGTCGTAGAAGTCGGTGAGCACCAGGGCATAGGTGAAGAAAATCGCGTTGTAGAAAAACGCCTGGGCGGTCAGCAGGGTCAGGCCGACGAACGCCCGGCACCGGTGTTCGACGAACAGGCTGTGGAACACCTCTCGCAGCGGCGTGTGGTCACGGGCGTGCAAGCGCAAGGGCGGTTCCTGCACCGACGGCACCTCGATGCCGCGCTCACGGTAATGGCGTTCGATCTCGGCGACGATGCGCTCGGCTTCTTCCGGCTGGTTGTGGATCATCAGCCAGCGCGGGCTCTCCGGGACCCACAGGCGCATCAGCATGATGATCAGTCCGAGCGCGGCGCCAATGCCGAAGCACAGCCGCCAGCCCAGCTCACCGCCGGCCACGTCCGGGTCGAGCAGGATCACCGAACCCACCGCGCCCAGGGCGGCGCCGATCCAGAAGGTGCCATTGATGGTCAGGTCCACCCAGCCGCGATAGCGGGCCGGGGTGAATTCCTGGATGGTCGAGTTGATCGCCGTGTATTCGCCGCCGATGCCCGCTCCGGTCAGAAATCGGAACAGCAGGAAACTCCACAGGTTCCAGGAAAAGGCCGTGGCCGCGGTAGCGCCGATGTACAGGAACAGGGTGATGAAAAACAGTTTGCGCCGGCCCAGGCGGTCGGTCAGCCAGCCGAAGAACAACGCGCCCAGTACCGCACCGGCGATATAGGTGGCGCCCGCCAGCCCGATATCGGTATTGCTCATGGCCAGGCTGGGGCTGTCCTTGAGTGCACCGGATACGGCGCCCGCGAGTGTCACCTCAAGGCCATCAAGCAGCCAGGTGATACCCAGCGCCAGCACCAGCAGGGTGTGGAAGCGGGTCCACGGCAGGCGGTCGAGGCGGGCAGGGATATCAGTGCTGTAGCAGCGCTCGTCCGCTGAGGCGCCTGGCGTGTCTTGCAGGGTTTGGGTCGTCATGGTCACTCCTGTTCGCCGACGGTGTTGCATAGCGATGGAGCTTTACGCAACGGAAGGAGTTCAAAAATCTGACGCCGTGGCGGTTCTGATGATCGAGAACCTGAGCTTCAACGGTGAGCGTGACTGTATTGACGCGGTACCCGGGTACGATACGGCGAAGCGCCTGTTCAGAACCCGGTCGCACTCCGAAGCGTTTTCACGGTCCATGGAAAACGCACCATTTATCGGAGGTGAATCTTGGCTAGAAAGAAAAAGCCCGTGCTCGACCGTATCGATCTGGCGGGGCTTTCTTCCAATCGCAAAGATCTGTTCTTCGCTGCCATGGAAACCAGTCACAGTGCGATGATCGTGACCGATCCCGCTCAGCCCGACAACCCGATCATCTTTGCCAACCAGGCGTTCCTGAGTCTTGTGGGGTTTGAGCGCGACGAAGTCATCGGACGAAATTGCCGGTTCCTGCAGGGACCGGAAACCGACAAGCGTGTCCTGCAGCAGGTCCAGCTTGCGGTGCTGCACCACCATGAAGTGTGTGTGGAGGTGCTCAATTACCGTAAGGATGGCTCGGCCTTCTGGAACGAGCTGTTCATTTTTCCGTTATTCAACGAGCGCGGGCAACTGGTGTACTTTTTTGCCTCCCAGTTGGACGTGAGCCGGCGTCACGATGTGGAACCGCGTGTACGTCGCGCACAAGACCTGGAGGCCCTGGGGCAACTGACCGGCGGCATCGCCCATGATTTCAATAATCTGCTGCAGGTGATGGCCGGCTATCTCGAATTGATTCAACAGAGTGCCAAACGCCCTGGCAGCGACCCGCAGCGCATTTTCAACAGCGCCAGTCATGCGCGAGCAGCGGCCGAAAAGGCTCAAGCCTTGACTCAGCAGTTATTGGCGTTTTCGCGCAAGCAACGGCTCGAAAGCCGGGTGACCAATCTGAACACCTTGCTGAGCAGCCCCGACTTCATGGCAGGTGCGCTGTATGAGGCCGCTCTGCAGGTGGAACTCGCCGACGATTTATGGAACTGCTGCATCGACCCTTCCCAGGCGCAGTTGGCAGTCCAGCAACTCCTATCGAACGCCCAGGAAGCGCTGGAGGGGTGCGCCGATCCGACGGTGACCGTCAAAACCTGCAACGTCCGGGTTCCAGGCGATCCCCTTGTTCAGCACGATGGGCTGGCCGAGGGATGCTACGTGAGCCTCTCGGTCAGCGATAATGGCAAAGGCATCGCAGCCGATATCCAGGAAAAAGTCATGCAGCCGTTCTTCACCACCAAGGAAGAAGGCAAGGGCTCTGGCCTGGGGCTGTCGATGGTCTATGGTTTCGTCAAGCAATCGGGGGGCACGGCCCGTCTCTCTTCGTATCCGGGCATCGGTACGACAATACGCCTGTATTTTCCGGCCGATGGCAGCCAGCTCTGCGACGAGCAGAAGCCGATCGATCCTCCCTCGCTGCGAGGCCGGGAGAGAATCCTGATAGTTGAGGACCGACCCGAGGTCGCGGAACTGGCACGGGTGATTCTGTCTGACTACGGTTACCCGGCAGACATAGCCCACGATGCCAGCAAGGCATTGACCCTGCTCAAGCATAAAACCTACGACCTGGTGTTCAGCGACTTGATCATGCCGGGAGCAATGGATGGCGCGGCCCTGGCGCGCGAGATATCACGCTTGTATCCGCACATCAGAATCTTGCTCACGACAGGTTATGCGAAAGATTCATTGGAGCGCGCGGATATCCAGGTGCATGAGTTCGAGCTGATTCTCAAACCTTACCAGCCCGCTGATCTACCCCGGAAAATCCGCACGGTGCTCGACGCCTAGGTTCATAGGCGTCAATTGCTACTGGTTGTCCCTTGGGTGGCATACTGACAAGTGCCGATTTTTCGGCTTTTGTTGTGAAGTGCAGTGGCATGACTACGCGTTTAAGCCACTTGAGTTGCAAACCTCCCCACCGCTTCGACTACTCTTTTGGCTCCATCCTGAATCTCTACAATTACCTGGCCTGCCTGCGTGGCCAGTTCCAGACCTTCTTCTGCTTGAGACTTACTGTTCGCCATCTCAGCTACGGTCTGGTCCACCAGCTTTTGATTCTCCAAAACAACCGATGCGATCTCTTCAGTCGCTGTGCTGGTGCGCCCGGCCAATTGTCGAACCTCATCTGCAACGACGGCGAAACCTCGACCCTGCTCACCTGCGCGGGCAGCTTCAATAGCAGCATTCAATGCCAACAGATTGGTTTGCTGGGCAATACTACTGATCGTTTGAATAATCGAGCTGATTAACAGCGACTGCTTCCCGAGCGCTTCAACCCCGCCCGAGGCAGCCTGCATCTCGACAGCGACTTTGCGCATGGTGTGCATAGTGTCGTTGACCACGATTGCTCCACGTTGAGCAGTGACATCGGTCTGTCGTGAGATTTCAAATGCAGTTTGGGCGGCCTCGCTGACCTCTCGTTCCCGGGCAACTTGCTCGGTAATTACCGTAGCAAACTTAACTACCTTGCGTAACGTTCCCTCCGAGTCATACACCGGGTTGTAGGTTGCCTCCAACCATACAGTCTGACCGCGACTGTCAACCCGTTCAAATCGACCAGCAACAAACTCACCCTTGTTCAACGTTGACCAAAAGTCCTTATATCGCTGAGACGAAGCTTCCTCCGGCTTGCAGAAAATGCGGTGGTGACTGCCTTTAGCTTGGCTAAGGTTGTAACCCATCGCCTTTAAAAACTGGTCATTGGCCATGATGACATGCCCGGAAAGATCGAATTCAATGACTGCCGTAGAACGAATCAAGGCGTCAATGAAGGAGGCGTTTTCCGATGCTTTTTCCAATCGGGAGGTAATGTTTGTCGCATAGCAGGTGATATGACTCAACAAGCCAGTCGCACCTGTCAACGGTTGCCAATGCGCATGTAACCACACCAATGACCCGTCAGCATGCAGGTATCTGTAATCGTCAGTAATGGATTTTCCAGCAGCGATGGCAGATCGGAAATTATGAAAGCAGGGAAGCTTGGATACGTACGGCGGCACAATCTCGGCCATTGCGCGGCCCAGAAGCCGATCCACTTTTTTCGGCGCAGGGGGCGGGCTGTCGATCGGAGGGTTCATGTCGCTTAGCTACCACCCCAGAGCCGCATAAGCCGATGCAACCAGTGGGTAGTCCGTACGAAGGCTGGATGGAACTTTCTCTATGGCAGGGCTGCCCACGTTGATAAGGGGCTGCTCGTCGCTGGCTCCAGTTGAAACATCCAGGGAGCATCGATATGGCCGATCCATTACGGGAGTATCAACACAAACGCGACCTCAATACGACGCCTGAACCCGTGGGACGCCAAAAGCACAAGCGGTCAGGCAGAGCGCTGCACTATTGCATTCAGAAGCATGATGCCAGCCACCTGCATTACGACTTCCGCCTGGAGCTTGATGGCACGTTGAAAAGCTGGGCCATCCCCAAGGGGCCTTCTCTGGATCCCTCAGTCCGCCGTCTTGCCATACACGTTGAGGACCACCCCATGGAGTACGCCACTTTCGAGGGGCATATTCCCGAGGGGCACTATGGCGCAGGCGATGTGATTGTGTGGGACCAGGGAATATGGAGCCCCGAGGGGGACCCGCATGAAGGTTACGTACAGGGCAGGCTGCGATTTATCCTGCTGGGCGAAAAGCTCGCGGGAAGATGGAACCTGTTTCGTACCCGCCTGGCTGGCAAGAAGGAACAATGGCTATTGGTTAAATCCAACGATGAGCAGGCCCGGGCTGAAGCTGATTACAACGTCCTGGAGGCTCAGCCTGAGAGTGTACTCAGTGGCCTCCCTCTGTGAGTCATCCGTTTTCTCCCTCGCGACAGCCCATGTGTTGCACGCGGGGAGCCATCGGGTGCAGGTACTGCTTATGTGCCGGCAGCCAGCCAGCAATCGCCGGAAAATGCCGGATGCAGTGAAAGCACAGAAAGATCAGGGGCGCCCTCCACCAGTAACCGCGGATCATCCGTTCAAGTGTGATGCGCTTGCAGTCTGAGTGGATGAGTTGGCGAAGATGATTGTGCAGGTGTTCGTTGAACAGGTTATCGCGGATGAACAGATTGGCTTCCAGGTTCAACGCCAGGCTCAGCGGATCGAGATTGCTGGAGCCTACCGTGGCCCATTCATCGTCCACCAGGGCGACCTTTCCATGCAGGGGGCGACGACAATATTCGAAGACCCTGACGCCATCGCGCAGCAGGTAGTTATACAACAGCCTGGAGAGTGAACGTACCCAACGCATGTCCGGCTGCCCCTGAAGAATCAGCGTCACCTCCACCCCGCGTCGGGCAACATTGCGCAGTTCCCGAAGCAAACGATAACCCGGAAAGAAATAGGCGTTGGCAACCATCACTCGAAAGCGGGCGGCCTGAAGGGCTGCCAGGTACTGGCCCTCGATCGCAGTGGTGTGATGCTGATTGTCACGTTCAAGCAACCGTGCCCATGCCTGTCCGCCGTCAGGGCGTGTGGGGGCCGCTCGCCGCCTGGGAGGTTCTTCTGCGAGCAGGTGCAGGCAACAGTCTTCTATCTGGGCCACAACGGGGCCGGTGACCTCTACCGCATAGTCCTGTTTGGCCATGGGGCCGGATTCTTCCAGGTGATCAGCCGCATAGTTGAGCCCGCCGATAAACGCCAGCTGGCCATCAATCACGACGATCTTGCGATGCAGACGCCGAAAGATATGGGTGCGAAGGCCCATCAAGCGTGGTTGCGGATCGAATACATGCAGGCGCACGCCCGCTGATGTCATGGCCTGGATGAACGTCGGAGGCAGGTTGGCGGTACCGTAGCCATCGACCGTGACATCAATCTGTACGCCCCGTTGTGAGGCCTCTATGAGTACCTGCTGTAGTGCCTTACCAACGACATCATCAAAGAGGATGAAGGTTTCAAGCAGCACACGTTGTCGAGCGCGGCGAATGCTGTCGAAGACACGGCTGTAATAGTCATTGCCATTGATCAGCAATTGGACGTCATTGCCTTCCAGCCAGGGGGCGTTCACAGCGCCAGCTCCACCACCGGGGATCATCCAGCGTCTGGATAGATGGGGGGATGCGCTTTAACCTGACGCTGGATAATGCGGTACCTGCTCTATCAGGCTGCTAGCAGAGCCTGGGCGATTGCCTGGTTGAAGTCTGCAAGATCACCCGGGTTGCGGGAGGTAATCAACCTCCAGCCATTGGCCGGGCATTCCTTGACGCCAGCATCGACCCATTGAGCCTTGGCATTGATCAGGTCGGTACGTACGCTGGGGTAGGAAGTGAGTGTTTTGCCAGCGATCACGCCTACATCAATCAGTGTCCAGGGCCCGTGACAGATAGAGGCGACGATCTTGCCCGCTTTGACAAAATCGTTGATCAGACGAAGGGCGTCTGCATCCTGGCGTAGCGTATCGGCGTTGACGGTGCCTCCTGGAATCAACAGCGCATCGAAGCCATCGCTGTTCAGATCAGCCAATCTTGCGTCGGACTCGACCTGTTTGTCCTTGTCGGTATCGTGAAGGAAGGTCTGCGTTGTCCCTCCTTTGCAGGAACCATGAATCACTGTCGCACCCCGTTCACGCAAGTTCTCCAGCGGTTTTAACAGTTCGTCTCGCTCGATACCGGTATTGGAGGTGATGATGAGTACTTTTTTGCTCTGCAGGTTTGTGTTCATGGGGATAATTCTCCACTGTCAATAAGGGTGGTCTTCATGTGAAGTCGGCGCCATCTTCGAAGTTCAGAATTCTTCTCAGATGTTTTGCCATTTCCAAATCTCCGCTCACGGCGCGCACCCGCGCAGGTGAAGTATCGAGTTACTGGCTTGGGCTTATTCTGCGCTGACTTTCCAGTGTTTGACGCCTTCGGCGAACACGATTTGTCTGACCTCATGGGCAATACCATAGGCCAGTGAGTCATGAGCGGCGATCACCTTCTCCTCGGCCGATAGGCACTTGAAAATGTCCAGTTGGGTGGCGGCCTCGGTTGTCTCGATTTCGTAGATTTTCACGTACCGCGCCAGGTCATTGTCCAAGCTCGATAGGTACTCGCGCAGCCTTTGGTGATCCACCGAATTTTGGCTGAAGTACCAATTCATGGGGTGAATCAGAAAACGTGAGTGGGGTGCGGTGATACGTCGATGGGCGGCGAGAAACATGATGATGCCCATCGATTCGATGTTGCCTGCATTGATCGCGCACAGCGGCACTGGCAAGGACTTGAGGAAGGTGTACAGCGTGAAACCGAAATTGGTACTGCCGCCAGTGGTGGACAGGTTGAGCAGCAGCGACTGAGCACCTTGTTCGATGGCCTCCAGGCAGCAGTTTCGAAAACGCTCGGTGGTGCCCTGATCGATCTGGCAGTGAAAATGCACGACGTGTTCGCTCATGGGGTCAGCCTCTTGCGTTTGGGCAGTACCCGGCTTACCACCTGCCTGGCTGTCTGCAGGATGATGCCTGCTTCATCGGGGTCGCCCTGGGCCAGGGCCGAGACCAGTTTTCTGGCTTGCTCAAGCTTGATATGTGCGGGCAGCGGTGGGACGTCGGGGTCGGTCTTGAATTCGATCACCACCGGACAGTCGGCGGCCAGGGCCTGCTCCCAGGCTGGTGCGACGTCTTCTTCACGCTCGACGAAGATGCCCTTGAGACCGATGGAAATCGCGAACAGGTGGTAGGGCACGTCCGGAATGTTCTGCGAGGCTTCGAACTTGGGATCACCTTGCATGACGCGCTGTTCCCAGGTCACCTGGTTCAGGTCTTCGTTATTGAAGATCGCGCAGATCCATCGAGGGCTTTGCCACTGCCGCCAGTACTTGGCCACGGTGATCAGTTCGGCCATGTTGTTCATCTGCATGGCGCCGTCGCCGACCAACGCCACCACCGTGCGCTGCGGGTGGGCGAATTTGGCGGCGATGGCATAAGGCACTGCGGCGCCCATCGAGGCCAGGCCGCCGGACAGCGAGCACTGCATGCCGCGACGGATCTGCAGGTCGCGGGCGTACCAGTTGGCGCAGGAGCCGGAGTCGCTGGTGATGATCGCGTCGTCCGGAAGGCGGGGTGACAGTTCGAACACCACCCGTTGCGGGTTGATCGGGTCGGCCTTGACCAGGGCGCGTTTTTCCAGGGTCTTGTCCCAACTGGCACGCCAGCCCTCGACTTTCTTGCGCCACTGGCGGCGGCGCTTGTGTTCGAGCAGCGGCAGCAGCGCCTGCAGGGTCTGGGCGGCATCCCCCTGCAGGTTGACCTCCATCGGATAGCGCAGGCTGAGCATGCCCGGCCGCAGATCGATCTGTACTCCGCGTGCCTGGCCTTCCTTGGGCAGAAACTCGGCATACGGAAACCCAGAGCCGATCATCAACAAGGTGTCGCATTCATTCATCAGCTTGTAGCTGGGTTCGGTGCCCAGCAGGCCGATCGAACCGGTCACCCAGGGCAGGTCATCGGGCAGTACAGCCTTGCCCAGAAGGGCCTTGGCGACCCCGGCCCCCAGCTTCTCGGCCACGGCGATGACCTCTTCGGTGGCCTGAAATGCGCCGGCCCCGACCAGAATCGCAACCTTGTCCCCAGCGTTCAGGACCTCGGCCGCGCGCTGCAGGTCCTGTGCATGGGGGAATCACCCGTGGGGCGCTGTAGCCGAGGCCCGAATGCGCGGTGCCATGGACGTGACGTGGCTCCTGGTATTCGAGGTCCTGCAGATCGTTAGGCAGTATCAAGGCCGTGACGCGTCGTTCGCCGATGGCGATCCGCAGTGCCCGGTCGACCAGGTGGCGCACCTGGGAGGGTTCGCAGGCCTGCTGGACGAATGCGCAGGCGACGTCCTTGAACATCGACACCAGGTCCAGTTCCTTCTGGTAATGGCTGCCCAGCGCAGTGCGCGCCTGCTGCCCGACGATCGCCAACACGGGCATGTGATCCATCTGGGCATCGTAGAGACCGGTCAGCAGGTGCGAGGCACCCGGGCCTGAGGTGGCGATACACACCCCGGGTTCGCCAGTGAACTTGGCATGAGCGGTAGCCATGAAGGCGGCCATTTCCTCGTGACGGGCCTGGATGAATTCAATTTTGCCCTGGCTTCGGTTGAGGGCACCGAAGACACCGTTGATACCGTCTCCCGGATAGCCATAGATGCGTCGTACGCCCCACTGATACAAGCGTTCCACTAGAAAATCGCCTACGGTCATGTTCATCGAACACCTCGTTGCTTACGAAAATGACATCGCGAGGGAAGGGCGCCTGGAGGCTCTGAGCTCAACCCGGCTACCTGTGCACGCCATGGATTACTGATGGGGGCTGGGTGCGGCGGCCGGCAACGGCTGCGAATTGACCCGATGCTTCAAGTGCTGCTGCATGTCGCCCGTTTCATTCGGTTTGTTCCTGAAACGCCTCCCTGGCTTGCTCCCAGGCCTTTCGGGCCTGCGCGTACTTGGCGGCGGCTGCGGCCTTGGCGAGTCGAAATTTCTCCAGTGTGTCTGACGTGACGACGCCGTCGCTGAGCAGGTCGTAGGCTTCGTCATCCAGCCTGGCCGCCTCCTTGAATAGGTGGTTGCTGCGTTCGGTTGCAGCTAGCCACCGGGTTTTGGTGGTCTTTTGGTTATTCGCTCTCCGGTTCATGACACGCCTCCTTTTTCTGGTTTGTCTTTCAAATGAGGGGAGCCAGCCTGAGTGATGGCCTCCGTAACCGATCAATCGGGTGGCGGTGGGATGTAGGGTTTTGGAACAAAAGGTGCTTCGCCGGAACGCCACCATTTCACGTTCTCGACGCCATATCGTTCAGCGAGCGGTTTACTGATCCGTTTGACGCGCTCTCGGGCGAATCGGGGAATACGGCCTATGCCTGCATCGCAACAAGCCCAATGCCAGGCCTCGGCGTTATTCATGGCGGATGCTCTGATGATGAAAGATCTGTGCTCGCCATGAAGAAAGTATTCGATGATGAAAAGTTCGTTATTCATTTCTCCTCCTTGCTGTGTGAATTGGGCAGACTGCCGAACTAGGAGGTTCAAATTTTTTATAATTGATTTGAATTGGGTGATATCAATAGGCCTGCAAGTTACTTGTTTGAGTGATGGGTTGGCGTTGTTGCTGAGGAAAACATGTACATGGATTTATTTTTTGTACATGTTTTGTATAATTGTTATATGAATATCATCATATTGCGGGGCGCTATAGCGTCATTGCAGTGAGTGCACTCGAAGGCGCTTGATGCAGCAGTCGTATTACGTTCTGTCGGATTTGAATGAAATAAATGAAATTATTATCGCCGTGGGTGGGTCCTTGCTGAGAGTTTATCTTTTACTGACTCAGGGCAGTCCGCCACAAAATGATGCAACTGAATACGAGAACCTGTTGCGATGACCCGTATCCTTACATCTCAGGTCAATGAAGATGACCTGACCGAGCAAAATGCCAAGATGTTCGGCTCTCCCAAGGAGCGTCTGGATTTCTATCGCCGTGAAATCCAGTATGAAACCACGATCCTGTCCAATCGGACGGATGCTTACCTGAGTGCCCAGTCCTTTCTGGTGATCGCTTTCGCGTCCTGTATGGCCAACCTCAATCCGGATTGGGGCAAGCTCTTCACGCTGTCCCTGCCGCCGATATTGGCCTTGCTCGGCCTCCTCAGTTCTCTGAACGCCTGGCCTGGCATCAAGGCGGCGTACGACATCATCGATCACTGGCATTTCAAGCAAAGCCAGCTATTGCAAAGTGAGCCGGTGATGGGGCTGGCCTACGATGAATCGCCGTTGTTCTGTGCGACTGAATCAACGCACCGGGGGTACCGCAAATCACTGCTTTTCTCTCTGCGTTCCCCGCTGCTTTTTGCCCTCTTCTGGCTGTTGCTCGCAGGCTGGTCGGTCATTGTGCAGACCGTCAGCTTCGGTGCTTGAAAAGGATGGATCGCGCGTCTGGTCCTGCTTGAGACACAAGGACGCGCCTGAAGACGGCAGTCACTGGCCCTCTTGTGGACGATGTGCCGATAGCGGTGCATTGGGCGGGGAGGCCAGGGCGGATGAGCGGCCGTTATCTTCTGATCCGATTTCGCTATATTCCTTGCGTAGTTCACGCAGCTCGTGGCTTTCAAGCTTATCCAGGCATAACGCCGCGTTCTGCGCTTCTTTTGTCACCCGTAACAGCTCATCAATCTTGATATGCAAGATGTCATTGTCTCGGTTTTGAGTGTTCTGGATCAGGAAAACCATGAGGAAGGTGATGATCGTGGTTGAGGTGTTGATGATCAATTGCCACGTATCGTTGTAATGAAAATAGGGGCCGGTGGCCGCCCAGATGATGATCAGCACAATCGCGCTCATAAAGGTTTTCGAATGGCCGGCCCATTTTGAAAGCGATTGGGAGAAGTTGGCGAATTTCATGGGGAAGTTCCTTGTCGTTGATAGTGGTTGGACAAGTGAACCTTGGCGAAATTCTGCTCAGATGAGGGCGGACGATTCTATCTGGAGGATGGCGGGATCTATCGAGCACTCGATCCCGACGTCTTGGCAGAAGAGTTCCTACGGGACTCTGCAGTGTTCAGCCCAACTGTTGCTCCAGGGTTTTGGTAAGGGGTGAATAAACATCCCCGGTATGCAGGGTGTCCACTGGCTCGATCAGGACGATCCAGCACTCTTCTTCCGCAACCGGATTATGCATGACGCCCCTGGGTACAACATGCATCGAGCCTGCGGGCAGCTCGACCGCTCGGCCACCTTCATACTCAATCCTCAAATTCCCTTTGACGACATAAAACAGTTCGTCCTGTGTCGCATGGTTGTGCCAAATCAGCTGGCCGCAGACTTTGGCGACCTTCACGTACTGATCATTCACTTGCGCGACGACCTTGGGTGACCAGTATTCAGAAATCGAGTTGAAACAAGCATCCAGATCGAAAGACTCAGCAAAGGGCAGAAGGGGCATTTTTTATATCCAGGTCGGGACGATGGGCAGCACGAGCAGTATGGCCATCGAAAGGTTGAGGCGATGCCAGGGTTTTGGGGGGCGAGGCAGTGAGCTGATCCGGCCAGGTCCTGCGCCTGAAGCAGTGGTCAATGCAGTAGCTCCTCCAGGAGAAAGAGTATAGGCAGTCACCAAAAAGAGCAGAAAAGCGAGAGCGGTCAACCGTTCATCCGTCGGTAGAGCTTTCGATGAAGTGCGCTGCATCGCCTGAGCTGCACGAGGATATCAAGGAAGGGCGCCTGGACGTCGCGCTCATCGAGTACCTTGCGAGCAGTCCACAAGGAGAGGTTATTCGCACTGAGCCTCTTGTCTGGGTAGGAAGCAGTACGAGTGATATCTGGAGAACCAGACCCCTGCCTTTATCGCTGGTCGACGAGCGATGTGTCTTTCGCCCGTTAGTGCTTGGAGCACTGGCGAAAGAGGGCATCACGTGGCGGGCAATCTTTGAAAATGGGAGTTTCGAAGCGACCGCTTCTACCGTACGCGTGGGCCTGGCGATCACTGCATGGCTGGCGTCTACGGTGCCGGAAGATCTGATAACCGTCCCTCATGCCGCCGGGCTTCCTGAGTTGCCTGAGTTCGCTGTCTGTCTTTGTGTATCATCGGTGGCGCAACCGGTACTTGAGGATTTTCGCCGTTGCCTATTGGACGCCTTGGGGTGCGCAGAAACTGCGTTTGATTCCGCGCTCGCCAAACCACCTCTACCTGCAACATGACGCTGCACCTCCACAAACAGAAAGTTGCCCTCGCTACCTGACCTCTAGTTGCGGCGAGCACTAAAATGGCGAGATTACGGATGACAGCACTTGGCCCCAACGAGGTTTTCATCATCCGCCCGAAGATCGGCATCGGTCGTTTGTTCCTTGTCCTGCTGCTGCGTCAGGCACCCTGGGGCATCACGGCAATCTTTTGTATCAGCCTGGCGACCGGGCTGTCGTTACCTGGGCGTGAGTGGCCGGGCATCCTCCTCGCAAGCCTTGTGGTGCTGTGGTGGTTATATCAATTGGGCAGGGATATCAGCGAACGTGCTTCACTGGTTGTGCAGGCGTCCGGTGTGGCTATCCTCGGAGGGTATCGGCTAGCGAAACGCACACCGTTGCGCGTCGTGCTCAAACCCGACGGACACTCGGTTATTTTTCACGCGTCCTACAGCAGTTATGTCGAGTATGAAAACGGACGCTTGTCAATCGCTCGCCGTGTCATCGGAAAAGAAGTCAACCAACAGAAACGGCTCGCCCGCGAGCTAGCCGCGTTTCTGGGCGTATTGGCATACGCCGATGAAGGCTCTGGAAAACTGAAGAAGTTAACCGGGTAACGGCGAGGTTCCCAGGTGATCAAATCCGTCGTGGTTTCCAGTCGCCCCTAGCTGGGGGCGCGATACCCGCCGCCCATGTCGGGGGTGGGTGTCGTGGGGATTGGTAGCGGTTTACTGGGAGCTGGCTGCGGTTGCGATCTGCTCAAGGTGGTGTTTGCGACCAATGAGCAGCACGCTGATGCCAGCGAAGGTGCACAGTGCCGCCAGTGGCATCAGCGCCAGGGCATAGCTGCCGGTGGCATCGTAGGCGTTGACCATCAGGCCGCCACCGATCAGACAGTTTCAAGCAGGTCTTTTTCGACACGGCCCTCGACCTGATGCGTAGCCTGGGCTACAAGCCTTCCAATGAGGCTTGAGTCTGCATGAGGTAGATCAGCCCCGCGAAGCACTCTCAGGTTGCCAGCGCCTTGAGAAAATCGCCAAACCCACCCTCTACGCGACAGTCGCCACGGCTGCTGGTCGAGACACTGTTGCGGGCGGTCCAGACTATTCGGGCACCGCTTTGCTGCAGGTCGTTGACCAGTTGAACATCCTCGTCCAATGGTAACGGTTGAAAACCGCCTGCCCGTTGATAGGCCTTGGCACAAATGCCCAGGTTGGCCCCATGGATGTGGCGATGGTTTTCTCGGGCCTGATAATGCAACTGATAGCGCTGGCGCAACCTTGTATCCTGATGCGCTTGCCACTGCTCAACATGCACGGTGCCGCAGACGGCATCGGCGCGAAACGCCAGTTGGCAGATCAGCCAGTCGGGCGGTACGCAACCGTCCGCGTCCGTACAAGCCAGCCAGCGAGCGCCGTTTTCAAGCATCAGGGAGGCCCCGGCACGGCGGGCCATGCCGACATTGCGGGCATTGATGCTCAAGGTGCGAACCCCATGGGCCACGGCGATGGCGTGACTGGCATCGCTGCATTGATCCAGGACGACAAGAATCTGAACCACCTCACCCAGGCGTTCCACATTATGGGCGGCCAGTTTCAATGCCCTGAGGCAACTTCCCAAATGCTCGGCCTCGTTATGTGCCGGGACAATGACGGCGATCATGGGCAGGTCTCTTGAAGGTTGACGGTGCAAGGCTCCGGGCCCCAGAACTCCAACAGGAATTGTGTTTCCTCATGGTGCACGACCCGATGCAGGGGCAGGTGTCGTTCAAGCAGGGCATGCACCTGTCGTCCGTCCTGTACGCACCCTTCGATGGGTGACAGCCAATGGCAGGCCAGCACTCCACCCCCGGGCGCCAGGCTGGCGAGGGTCTGCTCGATGACCTGGCACCATTCGCCGGCACTCAAGTAATAACCGATTTCACCGAGCACGATCAGATCGAACAGTCCAGAGGGCCAGTCCGTCGGCAGCCGGCCCTGTTCGACCACGGCATGTGGAATGTCATGCAGGCGTGCACGCGCCAGACTGACAGCGGTGGGGTCGCCGTCCTGGCACAGTAAAGCACTGCAGCGGGAGGCGAGGGCGGCACTGAGTTCGCCATTGGCGCAGGCGGGCTCGAAGACTCGTCCATAGTGTTGTCGTGGCAGGCAAGACAGGATCAGTTGGCGTTTTCGCCGCTCATACCAACGGGTGCGAAATTGCCAAGGGTCATCACTGGCCGCAAATAACTGGGCGAAATAGTGCTCGTTCAAACTCATGTGAATACCAGTTCAAAGGGTTGTAAAAGCCTCGCGAGGGCATGGGCTTGCAACACGGGTGGAGTGTCTTCATCCGCGAGTATCTGGCTGCGGTGAGCGGCGATCGCCTGGCGCTTGCGTGAGAGCGCTGAGGCGTCGAGTGAGAGTTTGCGGGCACGTTTCCATGGGAGGCGGGTATCGTTCGGCTGGGCCCAGTGCCACGCCCACACCGGCGCCTCGAACAATACGGCATGGCGTTGATGGGCTACCCAGGCGCAGGCCCGGCCAACCGCTTCATGGTCACAATGACCGTCCTCGCGCCATGTGGTCATCAGCCGATCCCCGGGCTCGATCAGCTGCGACAGCTCGTGGCAAAGCTCATGTTCATGGCTTGCAACGCCACTGTCAGGCAGCCCCAGACGCACCCACTGCAATCGGGCGGTCTTGAGCCTGAGTGCCTGCAGGGCGACCAGGCTCTCCTCGGTTCGCACGTGTCGAAGGCGTTGTTCATTCCAGCGCTTTGACCCTCGATGACTGGCTTCGCCATCGGTCACCGAGATCAACAGCAGGTTCAGTGCCTGCTCTTTGGCGACCCCAGCCAGCAGGCCACCGCACATGAGTACCTCATCATCGGGGTGCGGTGCGACCACGACCAGGCGGCATCCCTTGGGAAGCAGTGTGTCGAGGCTTATGGGCGGCACGGCGGAAAGTGACGCCGAGCGTTGCCAGTCAGCCAGAAGCGTGCCTGTTCCCTGAATCGCTTTTGAGTCGACGACGCTGCTCATAGCTGCCAACTCCCCGGCGCCGCATCGGCCACTTGTTGACCCAGCTCGGCCAAGTCCCGCTCGGCATGGCTTTGCCTCATGTACACGGGAAGATCGGCTGCAAGCTGGGCAAAGTGTGGATCACGACAGTAGGGGGTCGCCCCCAGCGCACGTCCCACATGATCGATCACCTTCGATGCGGTTTCTTCCACCACCGCCCGTAGACGGCGTACGTGTGCGCTGGCATCAGCCTGCGGATGCACGTCGATCCAGGCCGCACATTCGCGTAGCGTGGCTCTGGCGGCGCACAGCGCAGCCTCTACGGCGCCCAGGTGGGCCTGGGCATGGGGATCAGCGCTACGGGTGCAGCAGTAGTGGCGCAGAGATTCTGCCAGGGCTGCACTGGCCCCATACCAGCAGGCGGCAATACCGGCTCCGCCCTGCCAGAAGCCCGGGCGTGCCAGATAATCTCCCGGTTGCCCCACCAGGTAGGCAGCGGTATCGAAAAACTCGATTTCGACGCTGGCGGTCGCGGCCATACCCACGGCGTGCCAGGTGCTGGAGTCCAGCTGTCGTGTCGGCTCGTTCAGGTCGATGGCGACCAGTTGCTGATGGCCTTCTTCATCCCAGGCGGTCAAGAGTCCGCGATTGACTTGTCGGGCACCGGAACACCAGGCCTTTCGCCCTCGCAGGTGCACACGTGAACCTTGACGAGCGACAATCCGGGTCCGGGCGTAGGGCGGCTCGGCTGCCCAGACGCCCCAGATAGCCGGGTCCTGCAGGTGGTCCGCCTCACATTCAGCGAGGATCGCCAGGGCGTCGGTATGGCCTTCATAGAGTTTGGCCAGCGAGAGGTCATGGCCCGCCACTTGGGCGAGCCTCTGCCAGCGCAGCAGGGTCTTGCCATGGCCCGGTAGCGGCAACTGGTCGAAGCCATGCGCTTGCAAGCTCCGCATGATTTCGATCAAGTGGCTCTCCCGAGCGCCAGGCTCAGGCGCAGGGGTAAAGCGGCTCAGCAGGGTCTGCAGTTCGTCATGTTCGAGGATGTCAGGATTGTTCATGCTCGTCATCCTTGGCTGTACTTCGCAGGAGTGCAGTTACCCAAGGTATGAAAGGGTCGGGTGAAAGGTAGTTCAATCTGATTTCGTTTGAACTTGAACGGCCAGGCAAAGTCAGCTTCCGCATCAAGTAGGAGGAACCTGGGTACTTCATCGTGATATACAAATTTCAGTGCGCAGATCACTCCACGATTAATCGAGAGGCCATATGCAAGTTTGTAATGTCGATGGCTGCAAGTCTGGGCTTATATCCTTGGATGACATTTTATTTGAGCGCACACTGCCCCGTTTAGCGCTCGGGGGGCCTGTAGCACTGGGAGAGCGGAACATGATCTTTGAAAAAGAGGCGCAAGGGCCGAAGCCCTTGCGCAAAGAGTCAGACATTAGCTACGGCCTTGGCCGCCGTGGCTGTGCTGACCACCTTTTTTACCTGCTTCAGACGCTTTCTGTTTATCGTTGGCAAAATTGCCTCCGGAAGCGTGGCCGCCTTTTTTGCCAGCCTCGGATGCTTTTTCACGATCGTTGGCGAAGTTGCCAGGGTTAGAGTTACCTTTGGTAGTCATGATAATACCTCTGGGTTGATGAATTATCTCGCTCGCCACAGGGCAAGCATTAACTGGGATTGGATCATGTGTGAGAAGTTGAAACTAAATTTTCTTCTGGCGATGAACGGTATTCTGCTGTTTGTCGGGGGTTGAATGCTTATAAGCAAGCGGCGCACTTCTACGATATGTGCATAAATAGAGTGCTGCTCTGATATTCAGCCGCTTCGCTTTACTATGGGTTTCTAAGGGAAAGCAGACAGGCCGATCAGCCAGGCGGCCAATACCGTGACCCACATGGCTGGACCCACATGGCTGGACCCACATGGCTGGACCCACATGGCTGGCATGGAGTTACAGAGAGGCGGGTGAATTCGCTACTATGTCGGTCAATCACCGCCACTCGATCCCAGCCTTTGGAGCACCGAATGCCAAGCCAGAAGGACATGGCCGCCGAAAGCGGCGCGCCGATGATTCCTGAGCAACGTCGTGAGTTGATCCTGCGCCAGCTGCGCAAGCATCAGGTGCTCAGTGTTCATCAGTTGATGGAGATGTTCGACTGTTCACACATGACGGTGCGCCGCGATATCGCCTTGCTTGAGCAGGAAGGCCGGGCGTATTCGGTGACCGGCGGTGTCCGTATTGCCAGCCAGCTTCACAGTGAGCCCAGCCATCAGCTCAAGGCGGTGGTCGAACTGCCGCAGAAACAAGCCATGGCCAAGCTCGCCGCGCGCCTGCTGCGTGCGGACATGACCCTTTACCTGGATGCCGGCACCAGCACGCTGGAGATCGTGCCCTATATCAAAGCGTTCGCTGGCATGACGGTGGTGACCAACGATTTCGGGGTGGTCCAGGCGCTGATGGATGCGCCACAGGTGACGGTGATCCATACCGGTGGGCAGTTGGACCATTCCAATCATTCCTGTGTCGGCGGCCTGGCGGTGGCGACGCTGCGGCAGGTGGTGACGGATATTGCCTTCATCTCGACCAGTTCCTGGGACCTGCTGCGGGGTATCACCACGCCGTCGGCTCTCAAGGTGGAAGTCAAGCAGGTGGCCATGCAGTCGGCGTCCCAGGTGGTGCTGGTGGCCAGCAGCTCGAAGTACGGCACGTTCAGTCTGTACAAAATTGCCGGGCTGGAGCAGTTCGATGTGATCATCAGTGATGATGCGCTGGCGCCCGCAGCGGCGGATGGGATTCGCAAACAGGGGGTCGAACTGATGTTGCCGTCCGACCCCCAGTCAGACTAGTGCGTCTTTTCAGTCTGTTGCATGAATTGCCCCAGCTCCTTGCTGTAAAACTTCGCCATGCTGGTCGTACCGTGACCACGCGTATCGGCGCTGGCCGGGATGAGTAGCAGCCGGGCCTGCTTGAGTTCTTTCATCGAGGCCTCCAGCAGCCCTGTTTCCGGCGGGTTGCGCTCATCGTCCGCCGAGTTGATGATCAGCATCGGCGCCTGGATTTTCTTCAGTCCCAAGGCCGCGTTGTAATCGGCAGAGGCTTGCCATTGGTAGATGAAATCGTTGGCGTCGGTGGTTTGCGCAGCACTGAGACGCTCATCCACCAGCTTGTCGGCCAGGGCCCGGGTCGGTGCGGCCGCCTGATAAGCCAGGGTGCCGCCGCTGGTGCCAACGCTGAACATCGCGTTCGCCAGGCGCAGGGACGGTGGTTGCTCGCTGTAGTTGCCGTGGTTCCAGGCCGGATCCTGCTTGATCGATTCGATCAACAAGCGGCGCATCATCCAGTTGCGTGACGACATCTCGGTGGGTTGCGAGGCCATGGGCACCAGAGCATCCATCATCTGCGGCCAGGTCTGGCCCCACATCCAGGTCTGCATGCCGCCCATGGAGTTGCCGATGATCAATCTCAGGTGCCTGACCCCCAGACCTTCGGTGACCAAGCGATACTGGGCTTGAACCATGTCGGTGTAGTTGTACGCGGGAAACCGGGTGCGCAGGCCATCCGAGGGTTTGCTTGATTGGCCGACGCCAATGCCGTCGGTGGAAATGATGTAGTACTTGCTGGCGTCCAGCGGTTGACCCGGGCCGAACAGTTCGCCGCCAAAATCCTTGCTCAGCGCATCGCTGCCCGGCCGGTTGGTGCCGTGCAGGTAGAGGATGGCGGGGTTCTTGGGGTTGCCGAGGGTGAGGTAGTGCAGTTTGAGATGGGTGAATTTTTCACCCGTATGAAAGGTGAACTGCGGTGCGATCCAGTCGCCTTCGGTCGCGGCCGGCAAGGTCGCGGCGCTGACGGCGCAAACGCTAAATGACAGAGACAACAGCAGCCCGAGCGCAGGCCGTGAAGTGAAACGCTGCATGGGAAGTATCCTGTTATTTTTGTTTGGCAAACCCCTGCTGCAAGCGTGAGCAGGGGCGGTGTCGGTAACCTAGCGTGCCTTCCAGTCCCGCAGCCATTGCAGTCCGGCCGAGGTCCCCTGTCTGGGTCGGTATTCGCAACCGACCCAGCCGTCGTAACCCAATTCGTCCATCAGTTCGAACAGGTAGGGGTAGTTCAGTTCGCCGAGATCCGGTTCGTGTCGGTCGGGTACGCCTGCAATCTGAATATGGCCGATGCCGTCCATGTCGCGACGCAGCTTGACGGCCAGATCGCCTTCGACGATCTGGCAGTGATAACAGTCAAACTGCACCTTCAAATTGGTCGCGCCGACCTCCTTGCAGATCGCCTGTGCCTGGTCCTGCCGGTTCAGGAAAAACCCCGGCATGTCGCGGTTGTTGATCGGTTCCAGCAACACCGTGATACCCGCAAGCTGCGCCTGGCGGGTCGCGTAGGCGAGGTTCTGCAGGTACACCGCATGATGCCGCTCGCGGTCCTGTTCCGAGGGCAGCAAGCCGGCCATGACGTGGATGCGCGTGTTGCCCAGCACGGCGGCGTATTCCAGTGCACGGTCGAACCCTGCGCGAAATTCGTCCTCGCGCCCGGGCAAGGTGGCGATGCCGCGCTCGCCTGCCGCCCAATCACCGGGTGGCGCGTTGAACAGGGCTTGTACCAGGCCGTTGTCGCTCAGGAGCTGTTTGAGTGCCTGTGGGCTGTAATCGTAGGGGAACAGGTACTCGACGGCGTCGAAACCATCGGCCGCCGCCGCAGCGAAACGCTCCAGAAAGGGATGTTCGGGGTAGAGCATGCTCAGGTTGGCAGCAAAGCGAGGCATAGGAACTCCGAGTCAAAAACGATCAGACAAAAGGCCAGATCAACAGGGTGATCAGGAAGCCAAGCGTGCCGAGGAGGGTGGTGATCACTGTCCAGGTACGCAGGCCGTCTGCCACATTGAGGCCCGCCAGCTTCGTGAAAATCCAGTATCCGGCGTCGTTGATGTGTGACATCGCCAGCCCGCCACCGCCCATGGCCAGGCACAGCAGGGCCATGTGGTTGGGCGTCAGGTTGAGGGTGGCAATCAGCGGGCTGATGATACCGGCGGTCGTCACCAGGGCCACCGTGGTGGACCCTTGCACGGCGCGCAGCAACAGGGTCAGCAAAAAGCCCAGCGCCAGCACCGGCAGCCCGGTGGTACGCAGCAGGTCAGAGACTACCGCACCGATTCCGGTGTCCACCAGCACTTTGCCGAACACGCCACCGGCACCGGCGATCAGGATCACCATGGCGACACCCGGCAGTGCCGAGCCGATCACATCCGATACCTGGGTACGGCTCCAGCCGCGACGGGAGCCGAGCAGCCAGGCACACAGCAAGGTATCGAGCAGCAACGCCACGAGCGGCGCGCCGAGTACCGTCATGATCCCGCGCAGGGTCGATTCCACAGGCAGCAGTGAGGTCGCCAGGGTACCCAGCAGGATCAGCACGATGGGCAGCAGGATCAGGCTGACGATCAAGCCGAAACCCGGTGCAGGGGCGGCGGGAAGCTTGGCCACGAGGCTGCTGGCGGATTCTTCCGGGCCGATGTGCGAGGCGGCTTCTGTGAGGTGTTCCACCGTGTGGCTGTTGCCGTCCTGCCAGGCGCGCAGGTCATCGTTGGTGACGTGCGGGCCATAGACTTCGGCGCGGATATCATCGGACATCGGGTAGAAACGGCGGGTCATGCGCCCCGCCACGCGATAGCCGACGTAGCACAGGAACGCTGTCAGCGGCAGCCCGAACATCAACACCCGGCCCAGGTCGGCACCCAGTTGACTGGCGGCGGCCACCGCACCGGGATGCGGTGGCAGAAACGCATGCACCGTGAGCAAGGCGGCGCACATCGGCAAGGCAAACATGAGCAGCGGCTTGCGGGCGCGACGGGCCACGCCGTAGGCCAGCGGCATGAGGATGATCACCCCCACTTCGAAGAACACCGGTACGCCGATGATGAAGCCGGCAATGGTCAAGGCCAGGGGCGTACGTCGATTACCGAAACGCTCGATCAGGCTTTTGGCCAGGGCCTCGGCCCCGCCCGACAACTCGATGATACGACCGATCATGGCGCCCAGCGCAATGATGATCGCAATGTGGCCGAGGGTCTTGCCCATGCCGCCTTCAATGGTCGCGACCAGTTCGGCGGGTTTCACCCCGGCAATCAGCGCCACCAGGATGCTCACCAGCATCAGCGCCACAAACGGCTGGAATTTGTATTTGAGTACCAGGAACAGCAGCAACGCTATGCCCAGGCCGGCGGTCGCCATCAGAATAAGCGGGCTCATCGCATCGACCCTCCCTGGCGAACGCATGAAGGTTTTTTGAGGCTGAAAATATCAACACTGACGTCGGTAATGGTCATGTGGGAAGGTCCTGTTGTTTTTATTGTTCAGGCACCTTTTCGCGACAGTCTGGCTGCCTGGCGTCGCGAAGACGTGCGTCAAGGGCGTTGCAGTGGAAAACCGGTGCCTACCAGTGGGCGCCGAAAACAGTCCGTAGTTCGTCCAGGGCGGCGGCGTCCATCGGGGCCGGGCGCGGGTTGCTCATCAGCCACAGGCGTGCGGTTTCCTCGAGTTCTTCAAGGGCGTAACTGGCCTTGGAGACCGAACTTTCCCAGACCACCGGGCCGAGGCGTTCGAGCATCACGCCGCGCACGCTGTTGGCAAGGTGCGCGACTTGCTCCGCCACCTGCGGTGCACCCGGACGCTGATAGTTGATCAAGGGGATGTGCCCGACTTTCATCACCTGGTAGGGCGTCAGCGGCGGCAGAATGTCATCCTGGCGCCAGACACCGGCAAGCGTCAGGGCCACCAGGTGCGTGGAGTGGGTATGCACCACGCCACCCACGCCTGGGTTGCGATCGTAGACCTGGCGATGCAGGGCCAGGGTTTTCGAGGGTTTGTCGCCAGAGACCCATTGACCGCTCAGGTCGACCTTGGCGATCAAGGCCGGGTCAAGCCGTCCCAGGCACGCATCCGTGGGGGTAATCAGCCAGCCATCCTCCAGGCGTGCGCTGATGTTGCCGGCGCTGCCCACGGTATACCCGCGCTGATAAAGGCTGTGGCCGACGGTGCAGATTTCTTCGCGCAAGGCGTTTTCGTGACTCATTGCGCAGCTCCTGCCAGTTGTTTCAGGGCCTTGTCGAAAAAGTCCCGACCACCGAAGTTGCCGGACTTGAGTGCCAGGGCGAGGGGTTCCTCGGTGTTGCTCACGGTCGCCGGAACGCCGGGATCGATCTGCGTGCCAATCTGCAGCAGGCGCACGCCAAGGGCTGTCACCACGGCCCCGGACGTTTCACCGCCCGCGACCACGAACCGCCGTACGCCGTTCAGGCGTAGCGTTTGGGCGATCTCGCCCAGAGCGTTTTCCACCAACTCGCCGGCACGCTCGACGCCCAGTTGCTGTTGCACCGCCTTGACCGCATCCGGGGGGCTGGTGGCGTAGATCAGCACGGTGTCGGGATGCTCAAGTGCGAAGGCGACGGCATCGGCCACGACCGGCTCACCGGCCGCCAGCGCCAGCGGATCGATGCGCAACGACGGCCGGCCGGCATCGATCCACGCCGCCACCTGGGCGTTGGTGGCGATGGAGGCACTGCCTGCCAAGACCACTTCGCCCCCTTGTACTGTGGGCAACGAAGTCGGGTCGAAGTCGCGGAGTTTGCCGGCCCGGCGGAAGTTGTCGGGCAGCCCCAGGGCCAGGCCCGAGCCTCCGGTCAGCAGAGGCAGATCGCTGCAGGCGGTCCCGAGGGTGTACAGGTCCTGATCGCTGAGGGCATCGGCGATCGCCATCCCCACGCCTTGGGCGCGCAGTTCGGCGATTTTCTCGCGGACCTTCAGCGCTCCCTGAGCGATGCTGTCGTAGCGCAGCAGACCGACCTTTTGCGTGGTTTGCGATTGCAGCACACGGACCAGGTTGGCGTCAGTCATGGCGGTCAGCGGATGGTGCTGCATGCCTGACTCATTGAGCAGTTGGTCCTGCACGAACAGATGCCCACGGAAAACAGTCCGGCCGTTTTCCGGAAACGCCGGGCACGCCAGGGTGAAATCACTGCCCAGGGCCTTGAGCAGCGCCTCGCTGACCTGGCCGATATTACCGGCAGCGGTCGAATCGAAGGTGGAACAGTACTTGAAGAAAATCTGTTCGCAGCCTTGTGCGCGCAGCCACTCAAGGGCTTTCAGGGAGTCGGCCACCGCCTGTTCGACAGGGACCGTACGCGACTTCAGCGCGATCACGATCGCGTCGGCGTCCAGTGTCGCGGCGACCTCGTCGCTGGGCACGCCGATACTCTGCACCGTGCGCATTCCACCGCGCACCAGCATGTTGGCCAGGTCCGTGGCACCGGTGAAGTCGTCGGCGATGCAGCCCAGCAGGGGACGTGGGGAGGGGATACTCATGGGGTTGTCCTTATACGGGGTCGTTCTTGGCAGCCGGTAGCTCGATACCCGGGAAAATCTTGATCACCGCCGAGTCGTCCTCACGGCCGAACCCGGCACTGGAGGCTTGCATGAACATCTGATGGGCGGTGGCCGAGAGCGGCAGCGGAAACTTGCTGGCCCGTGCGGTATCCAGCACCAGGCCCAGGTCCTTGACGAAAATATCGACGGCCGACAGCGGCGTGTAATCAGCCTTGAGAATGTGCGGCACGCGGTTCTCGAACATCCAGGAGTTGCCTGCGCTGTGGGTGATCACTTCATACAGCGCATCGGCCTCGACCCCTTCCCTCAGGCCCAGTGCCATGGCTTCTGCGGCGGCGGCGATGTGCACGCCGGCCAGCAGCTGGTTGATGATCTTCACCTTGGAGCCCAGGCCATGGGCGTCACCCAGGCGGTAGACCTTGCCGGCCATGCCTGCGAGCACGTCGTCGGCTTTTGCATACGCCTCAGCGGGGCCCGAGGTCATCATGGTCATCTCGCCGGCAGCCGCCTTGGCCGCGCCACCGGAGATCGGTGCATCCAGATACAACAGCCCGGCGTTTATCAGTCGCTGCCCCAGTTCTACCGCGTAGGTCGGGGCCACCGTGGCACAACCGATCACCAGGCTGCCGGGGCGCAAGGCGGCGACGGCGGCATTTTCCCCGAACAATACCGTCTCGGTTTGTTCGGCATTGACCACTACCGTGATGATCACATCGCACGCTGCCGCCATCTGGGCAGGGGAGTGGCAGGCAATGCCGCCTTCGCTGGCGAACTGCTGCGTTACGGTTTCGCGCACGTCACAGGCATGCACGTTGAAGCCGTTGCGCAACAGCGACCGGGCAATACCGAGCCCCATCGCACCTAAACCGATAACACCGACATTTTTGTTATTCATGGAGGCTCCGTCGAAAGGCAGCAGATAGGTCAACACCCTGCAGGTGCAGGCCGTTGTCCAGGTGCAGAGAAGAGAAGGGAAGCGCCAGCGCGTTCGCTGGCAGGGCAGTCGGGCAGGGGTCGATCATCGTTGCCATCCTGTTTTGTTTTTTTGTCAGGGTGTCATGCGTATGGGAAGGATAATCCTCCAATGATCGGATTATGTGAAGTGGTTTTTCTATTTAACATTATTTAACATCTGTTGACCCAGCGGCGTGCGGCGGCTACTCCCAGCCGTTAAGCCGCAGCGTTGAGCGGATAAGCCGTTGCTCTTCCTGTTCGATTTCGCGCAAGCCGTCGCGTATGCCGTTGATGTGATCCCTTGCGGCTCGCTGAGCCACATCAGGCAGGCGCCCAATGACGGATCTGTAGAGTTTGCCGTGCTGGCGGTCCAGCTGCTGGAGGCTGGCGGGGCGGTGGTAGAGGTTGTTGACCGAGGCGAATACGGAGCTGAGCATCAGGTCGGTCAGGGACTGGAGCGTGTGCACCAGCACCGGATTATGCGAGGCATCGCAGATCGCCAGGTGGAAAGCCAGGTCCAGCCGGGCGTGTTCCCGAGAGTCGCAGGCGCCGGGGCTGCCGTGGGCTGCGATCATCTCCTCGTAGCGTCTGGAGATCAGATGAAAGTCCGCATCCGTGCCTCTCAAGGCCGCGAGTCTTGCCGCTTCGCCTTCCAGCAAGGCCCTCACTTCCAGCAGATCGTAGATGGTCTTGGGTTGTGAGCTGAACAGATGCATCCAGGCGCTGGTTTCGGCCGGGCTGCTCAGTTGGGAAACCTGCGAGCCGCGTCCGTGCTGGGTGTCGATGATCCCTTTGCCGCGCAATATCCGCAGACCTTCCCGGAGCGCGGGCCGGGAGATTCCCAGCTTTTCACATAGTCGACGTTCGGAGGGCAGGGCCTGCCCAGGTTTGAGCACGCCATCGACGATGAGTTGCTCGATCCGCTCGGCGACCACATCGGCCAATTGACGGGGGGCGGGTGTTTTTTCCTGAAACATCGGCTTCTCCTTGGCTGGTATGACCAATCTGGAACCGCATTTTCCTGTTGTTGTTTTATCCCGAACGGAGCCTGCTGTTACCGGCTTTTCAGAGCGTAGTTGAATCCGGTTCCCCCGCAAATACTGGTCTGACCAGTGTTGTTGTGGCTGGACGATGGCGTGTAGACGACCAATGATCAATGTGTTTATGCCGAAGGTGAGCTGGGCACAACAACAATAGCCATGAGCGTAGTGATCATGAACATTCTCTATGACGAAAACGTCGATGGCGTGCTGCCGCGGGTCGATAAACAACAGCTTTTGTCCGCACTCGAAGCCGACATGCCGGACCTGACGGTACTCAGCCGCCACGAAGACCTCAGGCCCTATGAGTGTGATGGTTTGTCGGCGTATCGCACGGTACCGCTGCTGGTGCTGTTGCCTGAGCGGATCGAACAGGTCGAATCGATACTCAGGATCTGCCATCGTCTGCAGGTTCCGGTGGTGGCACGCGGCAGTGGTACCGGACTTTCCGGGGGCGCGTTGCCGTTGGAGCAGGGCGTGCTGCTGGTGATGTCCCGATTCAACCGGATCCTGGAAATCAACGCGCAGGGGCGTTATGCCCGGGTTGAGCCCGGTGTGCGCAACCTGGCGATCTCGCAGGCCGCAGCGCCGCTGAACCTTTACTACGCTCCCGATCCTTCGTCCCAGATCGCCTGCTCGATCGGTGGGAATGTCGCCGAGAACGCCGGTGGTGTGCACTGCCTCAAATATGGACTGACCGTTCACAACCTGCTGCAGGTCGAGATCCTCACTGTCGAGGGCGAAAGGCTCACCCTGGGCGCGGAGAGCCTGGATTGCCCGGGCTTTGACCTGCTCGCGCTGTTCACCGGCTCCGAGGGCATGCTCGGGGTGGTGACGCAAGTCACGGTCAAACTGCTCCCCAAACCCCAGGTCGCCAAGGTGCTGCTGGCCGCGTTCGATTCGGTGGAAAAGGCCGGGACCGCCGTCGGCAGTATCATCGCCGCAGGGATCATTCCCGGCGGTCTGGAAATGATGGACAACCTGGCCATCCGTGCCGCCGAAGACTTCATTCACGCCGGTTACCCGGTGGACGCGGCGGCCATTCTGCTCTGCGAACTGGATGGGGTGGAGTCCGATGTCCACGACGATTGCACCCGGGTTCGCCAGATCCTGATCGAGGCGGGCGCCACCGAGGTGCTTCTGGCCCAGGATGAGGCGCAGCGGGTGCGCTTCTGGGCCGGACGCAAGAACGCCTTTCCCGCCGTCGGGCGTCTCTCGCCAGACTACTACTGCATGGACGGCACCATCCCCCGGCGGGCTCTGCCAGGGGTGCTCAAACGCATCGCCGAGCTTTCCAGCGAATACGGCCTGCGTGTAGCGAACGTCTTTCATGCCGGCGATGGAAACATGCACCCGTTGATTCTTTTCGATGCCAACACGCCGGGCGAACTGGAGCGTGCCGAGCAGCTTGGCGGGCGGATCCTCGAGCTTTGCGTGGCGGTCGGCGGCAGCATCACCGGTGAGCACGGTGTCGGTCGCGAGAAGATCAACCAGATGTGTGCCCAGTTCAATGCCGATGAACTCACCGCCTTCCATGCCATCAAGGCGGCCTTTGATCCGTCGGGGTTGTTGAACCCGGGCAAGAACATTCCCACCCTGCACCGCTGCGCCGAATTCGGCGCCATGCACGTGCACAACGGTCAGTTGCCTTTTCCCGAGCTGGAGCGCTTCTGATGCACGAGAGATCTTTCGACGCCAGTTCCCGACTGCTGGATCAGGTGAAGGCTGCGCTGGCTTCCGGCACATGCCTCGACATTCGCGGTGGACAGTCCAAGGCCTGGCTGGGGCGGGCGGTGACGGGGCAGATCCTCGACACCCGGTCCCATCAGGGCATCGTCAATTACGACCCCACCGAGTTGATCGTCACGGCGCGTGCAGGCACGTCCTTGCAGGCGCTTGAGGCCGCCCTGGCCGAGCACGGGCAATGCCTGCCGTGCGAGCCGCCGCATTACGGCCCCGGCGCCACCGTGGGTGGCATGGTCGCCGTCGGCCTGTCGGGGCCTCGTCGTCCCTGGGCGGGCTCGGTGCGGGATTTCGTGCTCGGTACGCGAGTGATCACCGGCGAGGCGAAGCACCTGCGTTTTGGTGCCGAGGTCATGAAGAACGTCGCCGGCTATGACGTATCCAGGTTGATGGCTGGCAGCTTCGGTTGCCTTGGCCTGATCACCGAAGTCTCGTTGAAGGTACTGCCCAAACCGCGTGCGGTGGCCAATCTGCGACTGGACATAGACCTGCCGGGCGCCATGCAACACCTGGCCGAGTGGGGGCGGCAGCCGCTGCCGATCAGTGCCGCCTGCCATGACGGCAGCGCCTTGCACCTGCGCCTGGAAGGCGGAGCGGGGTCTGTCCACGCGGCGCGCGATCGCCTGGGATGCGAGACCGTCGAGCCGGGTTTCTGGGAGGACCTGAAAGAGCACCGCCTGGCGTTTTTCGCCGACCCGCGGCCGCTTTGGCGGCTGTCTGTGCCGGCTGTTGCCGTGCCGTTGGATCTGCCCGGTGACCAGCTTGTCGACTGGGGCGGCGCCCAGCGCTGGCTCAAGAGCGACGCCGAGCCTGAACTGATTCGGCGCGTCGTCAGCCAGGTTGGGGGACATGCCACCTGTTTCTCCGGAGGCGATTCGCCTTTCCATCCCCTGCCCGAAGGGTTGCTGCGCTACCACCGTCAGCTCAAGAGCCGGCTCGACCCGCAGGGCCTCTTCAACCCCGGCCGCCTGTACAAGGAGCTTTGAGATCATGCAGACCCATCTGAGTGAACAGGCACGCTCCCTGCCCCGGGCGCAAGAAGCCGAAGCCATCCTGAGAAGCTGCGTGCACTGCGGATTCTGCAATGCGACCTGTCCGACCTATCAGTTGCTCGGTGACGAGCTGGACGGGCCCAGGGGGCGCATCTACCTGATCAAACAGTTACTGGAAGGGCAGACCCCTTCGGCCAGCACCCGACAGCACCTGGACCGCTGTCTGAGCTGCCGCAATTGCGAGTCCATCTGCCCGTCAGGAGTCCAATACCACCAGCTTCTGGACATCGGCCGAGCGGTGGTGGAAGAGGCGGTTCCGCGGCCGTTGGCAGAGCAGTCCCTACGGGCCGGGTTGCGCTGGGTACTGGCCGAGCCGTCGCTGTTCAGCCTGTTGCTGCGCACCGGACGTGCGTTACGCCCGATACTGCCTCAGGCGCTCAGGGAGAAGATCCCCAGCGAGCTGCGACCGTCCGGCCACCGGCCAGCGGCAAGGCATTCCCGCCAGATGCTGATGCTTGAGGGGTGCGTTCAGCCCAGTCTGTCGCCCAACACCAATGCCGCTGCGGCGAGGGTCCTGGACCGCTTGGGCATCAGCACACGGGTTGCCCGCGAAGCCGGCTGCTGCGGTGCCCTGGACTACCATCTCAACGCCCAGGAAAAAGGCCTGGAGCGCGCCCGGCGCAATATCGATGCCTGGTGGCCGGCCGTCGAGGCCGGCGCAGAAGCGATCATCATGACCGCCAGCGGTTGCGGCGCCTTCGTCAAGGAGTACGGCCAGTTGCTTGAGCGTGATCGGCAGTACGCCGACAAGGCCAGGCGGATCAGCTCCCTGGCCGTGGACCTGGTCGAAGTGTTGCGCGCGGAACCCTTGCAGGACCTGACGCTCGATACCGACCTCAAGCTGGCTTTCCATTGCCCCTGCACACTGCAGCATGCCCAGCGCCTGGGTGGAGTGGTCGAGGACGTGCTGGTGCGGCTGGGCTTCCAGCTCACCCCCGTGCCCGACGGCCACCTTTGCTGTGGCTCTGCGGGCACCTATTCACTGACCCAGCCCGAACTCTCCCGGCAGTTGCGAGACAACCGGCTCAACGCGCTCGAGAGTGCCAGGCCACAGGTCATAGCGACCGCCAATATCGGTTGCCAGACCCATTTGAACGGGGCCGGCCGCACGCCCGTACGCCACTGGATCGAACTGGTGGATGAAGCGCTGGCCCCTGTACCCCCTGACCACCCCCAGACGAGGACAAAACATGCAGACCAAGCCACTACTCACCTTGGATGACGTTACCAGGATCATGGCTGCCGCACGGGCAGAGGCGCAGGCGAACCACTGGGAGGTGGCGATCGCGGTCGTTGACGATGGCGGTCACCCCCTGGCCTTCGAACGGCTGGATGGTTGTGCGCCGATCAGCGCCTATATCGCCCTGGAGAAGGCCCGTACTGCTGCGCTGGGCCGGCGCGAATCCAAGGTCTATGAAGACATGGTCAATGGCGGGCGCTCGGCATTCCTGTCGGCGCCTCTGCTGACGTCTCTGGAAGGCGGGGTGCCGATCCGTTTCGAGGGACAGGTTATCGGCGCGGTGGGGGTGTCGGGCGTGAAGGCCGCGCAGGACGCACAGGTTGCTGCAGCCGGTGCCGGCAGTCTCGTTTAAGGGGAAAGGATGATGAGCACAGTGGCTACACCGAGCCACTGTTTCATCAGTCAGAACTAAAGGTAAAGGAGGCGGTAAAGGTGATGGCGCCCAGTCTCGATTCTGCAATCGACGAACGATGTCACCCATAAGGCATATCACCGGGGTCAGGCTGAATCCACTCTCTGCCAAGTTATAACGAAAAGTTTATTTTTTCGTGATTATCTGGCGACCTTATTTAAATACACTGACCCCACACCACCCAAGTAGCTACAATCATGAATCCGACAAAACCAGAAAAGAGCGTAGTCCATCCTCTATGGTTAAGGATATGCCACTGGATAAATGTGCTCGCGATCACGACCATGATCATGAGCGGGTGGCGCATCTACAATGCATCTCCATTGTTTGATTTTACTTTTCCACGAAGCGCCACACTAGGCGGATGGTTGGGCGGAGCACTGCAATGGCATTTTGCGGCCATGTGGCTCTTTGGGCTAAACGGCCTGATTTACATCTTGATGAATCTGGTAACGCAACGCTTCAAATACCGCTTTGCCCCACTCAGCGTGAAACAGTTCATGTCTGATATGCAGGCGGCAGTCAAGGGTCGTTTGGCCCATGCCGATATTCATCAATACAATATGGTTCAAAAATTCGCCTATCTCTCTGTCATCATTATGGCCATTGCCTTGGTGATGTCGGGGCTCGTCTTATGGAAGCCCGTACAATTTCCCACTCTTCGGGAACTGCTCGGTGGGTATGACGTGGCTCGCTATATTCACTTCTATTTAATGGCGTTTATCGTGGGTTTCATCGTCGTACACATCGTCATGGTCGCATTGGTGCCCAAGACATTCCTGGCGATCTTGCGGGGGCGTTAAAATGAAAAACGAAAAAAAACCGGCAACGATCCCCGCACATGATGCGCAGCAACTGGTGACTGATGCCAAACGCCTGATTATTCCAAAGCTTGGCATGGCCGGTCGGCGACAGTTCTTGAGGCAGGGATTGACCTTGGGCGGCATGTTGATGCTGACCGGCTGCAGTCTTGATGATGATACAGACGCCGAAAAGATACTCATGACGGTCTCACGTTTCAACGACCGCATACAAGGTTGGCTTTTCGACCCCACTCGTCTGGCGCCAGAGTACGACAACAGCCAGATAACGCGCCCTTTTCCATTCAATGCATTTTATGGAGAAGATAGTATTCCAGCGATCAACGGCGAAGACTATCGCCTGGAAGTCATGGGGTTGGTGCGTAATACGAAACCCTGGAAGTTGTCAGAGTTGCTCGCCCTGACCCAGGTTGCTCACACGACTCGCCATATCTGCGTTGAAGGATGGAGTGCGATTGGCCGTTGGGGTGGGGTGCGTTTCAGGGACTTTCTTCAATACGTAGGTGCTGATACCAACGCTCAGTATGTCAGTTTCAGATGCGCCGATGATTACTACACCAGCATCGACATGGCTTCGGCGTTGCATCCTCAGACATTGCTGGCGTTAAGCTGGGATGATCACATGCTCCCTGCGAAGTACGGCTATCCCATGAAACTTCGGATACCTACAAAATTGGGATATAAAAATCCAAAACATATTACCTCAATCGAAATAACCAACCGCTATCCCGGTGGCTACTGGGAAGACCAGGGTTACAACTGGTTCGGCGGTAGTTAGATTTTTTGTAACTCCAACAACCCACGCAAGAGAAATAAACCATGAAAAAGATGATCGCAACCCTGTTCGCCGGTTCTTTGATGCTGGTTGTAGGCGGTGCGTATGCCGCGGATAGCATGTCCAAGGACACTATGAGCAAAGACGCCAAGGAAAGTAGCATGATGCACGACAATATGGGTAAAGGTGATGCCATGTCCAAAGACGGCATGTCTAAAGATGGCATGTCCAAGGACGGCATGTCTAAAGGTGGCATGTCCAAAGACAGCATGTCGAAGGACAAGATGTCCAACGATGAAATGAAAAAATAATCACGAGCGTGCGACGGAGTAGGCCAGTGGCGCGGCCTGAGGTGGGGCGCTCTGCGCCCCAACGCGGCGATCCTGCAAGCCCGCTCACCACTCTACTCCAACGCCTCCAGCACCCCCTGATCCTCACCCAGGAATCCACCGCTCTGGTGCTGCCAAAGCCGGGCATAGGTACCGTTTCTGGCCAGCAGTTCGCTGTGGGTACCCTGCTCGATGATGCGTCCTTCATCCATGACAATCAGTCGATCCATGGCGGCGATCGTCGACAGTCGATGGGCGATGGCGATGACGGTCTTGCCCTCCATCATGCTATCGAGGCTTTCCTGGATGGCGACTTCCACTTCCGAATCCAGCGCACTGGTGGCCTCGTCGAGCAGCAGGATCGGCGCGTTCTTGAGCATTACCCGGGCAATGGCGATGCGTTGGCGCTGTCCGCCGGACAGCTTGATACCCCGCTCACCGACGAGCGTGTCGTAGCCGGTATGGCCTTGTCGGTCGCTCAACTGGTGGATGAACCCATCGGCCTGGGCATGCGCCGCCGCGTCGCGAATTTGCGCGTCGGTCGCATCGGGGCGGCCGTAGGCAATGTTGTCGCGGATGGAGCGGTGCAACAGCGAGGTATCCTGAGTGACCATGCCGATGGAACTGCGCAGGCTGTCTTGCGTGACCTGGGCGATGTTTTGTCCATCGATGCGAATCTCGCCCTTGTCGACGTCATAGAAACGCAGCAGCAGGTTGATCAGGGTGGATTTCCCCGCACCGGAACGGCCGACCAGGCCGATTTTTTCGCCCGGACGGATCTGCAGGTTCAGGCCATCGAGCACCTGGCGTTCACCGTTGTAGTTGAAGCTGACGTTATCGAACGTCACCGCGCCGCCCGCAGTCACCAGTTCGCCCGCGTTCGGCGCGTCCTGCACCTTGGGGCCGCGGGTCAGGGTGAGCATGCCATCCTGGACGGTGCCGATGTTCTCGAACAGCGACGTCATCTGCCACATGATCCAGTGCGACATGCCATTGACCCGCAAGGCCATCGCGGTAATCGCCGCCACGGCCCCGGTACCGATCTCGCCTTGATGCCAGAGCCACAGCGCATAACCCCCGGCGCCGAGGATCAGCACGACCACCAGCGCCTGATTGACGATCTCGAACTGGCTGACCAGGCGCATCTGGCGAAAGCCGGTCTCCTTGAAGTCCTCCATCGCGGCGCGGGCGAATTGCGCCTCGCGTTTGGAGTGCGAAAACAACTTCACGGTGGTGATGTTGGTGTACGCGTCCGAGACCCGTCCGGTCATCGACGAGCGAGCGTTAGCCTGTTCCTGGCCGACCTGCCCCAGGCGTGGGACGAAGTACAGCATGGCCAGCCCGAACAGGGCGATCCAGGCCACAAAAGGCAGCATCAGCTTCAGGGCGAAGCCGCCGGCCAGGGCGATGATCGCAATGAAATACACGCCGATGCCGGGGAGGATTTCGATGAGGGTGAACAGCACCTCGCGCACGGCCAGCGCCGTTTGCATCACCTTGGTCGTGACCCGACCAGAGAACTCATCGGAAAAGAACGACAGGCTTTGGCGCAACATCAGGCGATGGAAGTCCCAGCGCAAGCGCAGCGGCAGATTGATTGCCAAGACCTGGTGCTGCATCAGCGTGCGCAGTGCCACCAGCCCGATGCTGATCAGCAGGACAATACCGATGCCCCACAGCACATGGCTTTCCTCTGCGCTCACGCCACCGCCAGCTTTCCAGTTGGACAGCAGGTCGACCACCTGCCCGAGAAAGGAAAACAGCCAGGCTTCGTAAATCGACACGCCGGCACTCAGCAGCGCCAGGGCGAGGATGTAGCCGCGGGCGCCGCGTGTGCACGCCCACAGGAACCGTATCAGGCCCATGGGCGGCGGCGGTGTCTCGTCGGGCGGGAAGGGGTCGAGCCATCGTTCAAAGGTACGCAGCACAGTAGTCTCCGAAGGGTGAAGTTGGGGAGAGTGTGCCATAGCCCTTCACTCAATCACGATGTTCCCTATTGCCGCCAGTCAGTCGAGCAGGCCCGTCGTGATCACCGAATCCGCTCCAACTGACTGGCGATCATCGCCGCCATCATTGCGCTGACCTTCGCCGCGTCCATGTTTTCGTCGAACAGCATCTCCACCGTCGCGTGGATCATTTCCACCGTGAGGCGGATGGCAGCGTCCAGCGTTTCACGTTCGACATGTGGGAACAGCAGCATCATCGCGTCGACCTGCTCGCGCGCCATACGGCGATGGGAGTCCAGTCGTACATGTTCGAGCACTGGCACGGCGCGCAAGGCCTTGAGGGTCCACATGCCACCTTCGGTCTCACGCGTCACCTCGTAGGTATTGAGGATCAGCCCACTCAAGGCCGTTTCCAGATCAAGGGCCGTGCCCGTCAGAACCTGCGGGGTTATCCATTGAGCGATGCAGGCGTTCTGGCGCTCCAGCAAACGCTGTCCCAGCACGCTGAGCAGGGCGAACTTGTTGGGAAAGTAACGATACAGCGCCGGCGGGGTCAGCCCCGCCCGCGCGCACACCTGGTTGGTCGACAGCCGCTCGATGCCGACCTCGGTGAGAATCTTTGAGGTCGCGTCCAGGATCCGCTCATAGGTTTCGGTCGCGCGTTGCTGGGCGGGGCGTTTTTTCGCTTCGAGTGTGGTACCCGCAGTCGTGGACGAGGCGGGCGTTGGGGTGGACTTGGCCATGGGGTCCCTTCAGGCAAAAAGCAGATAAAGATAGCGAAGACTATTGAAAGCTTGTTTTTGTTGAAAATGGTAGCTATAACTATCGTGTAGTCATCACTATCATAACTGATCGATGCGGTGTGTGACTGCCTTTTCTGTAGAACAAAAAAATCAATGAAAGGGTGAAGCGATGAATCTAAGACAAGGCGTTGTGTTCTCTCTGGTTGGATTGCTCTGCGCTAGCGGCTATGCGGCCCAGGGCCCCACCGAGGCAAAAGGGCTGTGGCTCACCGAGGATGAAGATGCGGTCATCCGGCTGGCGGATTGTCCGACGGGGCCATCGATGTTGTGTGGCGAGGTGGTGTGGGTCAAGGATGCGTCCTCCGTTGCCAGCGATTGCGGTACCCATGTCCTGCAGATGTCCCGCTACGACAGTGATGCCTGGCGTGATGGCTGGGTCTACGACCCGCGTGATCACAAGAAGTACAAAGGCGTCGTTCGCCTCAAGGACGGTCTGCTCAATATCAGAGCGTTCGTCGGTACCGAGATCCTCGGCAAGACCGAGGTCCTCAAGCGCGTGGAAACATTCCCGACCACCCCGGTCTGCCCTGCGTAAACCCGGCCCGGTCAGGAGGAGAATCCTATGTGCAAAGCTCATGTTCATTACTCCCTGGCGGTGATTCTGCTACCGCTGCTCAGCCCGGCGTTCGCGGTGGCGGATGAGGATACAACCGCCAGTTATGCGATCGATGTCACCGCGCGTCTCGCCTCGGACAACCGTACGCGCGGCGTTTCCGACTCGTTGAATCGGCCCGGGGCCAAGGTCACGGTCCAGATCGCTCACGAGAGTGGATTGGTGGCGTTGGCCGAGTTCACCACCGTCAGCAAGAAGCAGTTTCTCGGCGGTGACGGCGCTGGCGTGTTGCTCGCCGGTGGCTATCGCTTCGGCAATCCGGATGTCTGGCATTTCGGCGTGGGTCTGGCCAGTGAGATGTTTCCCGGCGCGCAGTTCAAGGCACCCAATCGTTTCGACTTCGACACCTTCACGCCGACTGACGAACACAGCACCAACTACAACTCCCAGTTCGCGGTGCTCGAGGTGGGGTATGGCGCGCTGGAAGGGCGCATCGCCCAGGTGCTCTCCAAAACCTATCGGGGAGCGAACACCGGCGGTGTCTGCGGAGCGATGCTGCAGTACAGCAATGACCCGACCAAGGCGCTGGAGTGTTATGCCAGGGGGGAAAAGAACTCCCGAGGCAGCACGCTCTATGACCTCGATTACAAGTACTCCCTGGCGCACAACACGCAGTTGAAGCTGCATGCCGGCTACCAGCAGATCGCCAATTTCTCCGAGGCCAATTTTTCCGACTACGGGGTAGGGCTGACGCATCGGCACTGGGGTTTCGACTGGGGCGTCGACTGGGTCTCGCCGCATACGCGGGCGCGTGAGCTGTACGAGGTCCAGGACGGTGACCATGTGCGCTCCACCGATGACAGTCGCTGGGTCTTTTCGGTTTCCCGTCTCTTCTGAGTAGTTGCCATGACTGCATTTTTCGTATCCCGGGCGCCTTCGGTGGCCGCCGGGCTGGAGCAACTCGTCCTGGCGGTGGATCTGGGCACATCCGGGTGCAAATGCGCCCTGGTGTCTCTGGATGGTCAGGTGCATGCCTGGGTCTTCAACAGCGTGCCCCTGCACATCAACGGGGTCAGTGCCGAGCAGCATCCGGACGACTGGTGGACGGCGTTTCTCAAGGGCGCAAGCGAGCTGCTGCAGGCGGATCCGGCCCGGCGTCGGCAGGTGGTCGCCGTGTGTTGCTCCACCCAGAGCGAGGGGACCGTCTGTGTGGATCGCTCGGGGCAGGCCATCGGCAATGCCATGCTGTGGCTGGACATGCGGGGTGCAGCCGCGGTCAAGCGCCGTATTGGCGGTGGGCGGTTCAACCTGGGCGGTTACTCACCGCTGAAACTGTGGCGCTCGCTGCGCCTTACCGGCGGCGCCCCCTCGCTGTCCGGCAAGGACTCGGCGGGGCACATCGCCTTTATCTGCGACCACGAACCCGAGCGTTATCGCCGAACGTACAAGTTCCTCAATGTGCTCGACTACATGAACCTGAAACTGACCGGGCGCTTCTGTGCAACCGGCGACTCGATGTTGACGGCCTGGGTGACCGACAACCGTGACTCGCGGCACATCCGATATGACCAGGGCCTGGTCGACGGGCTGGGAATCGATGTGCAAAAGCTTCCCGAACTGGTGAGTTCCACGCAAGTGCTGGGCCCGCTGTTGCCGGACCTGTCGAGTGCCCTCGGATTGTCGCCCGATACCCGTGTGGTGGCGGGCGCTACGGACACTTCGGCGGTGGCGGTGGGGGCGGCGGTCAGCGACTATTGCACGCATCTCTACCTGGGGACTTCTTCCTGGGTCGGCGCGCACGTTCCCTTCAAGAAGTCCAGCGTGCGCAACCACATGGCCGCGGTGCCCAGTGCCATCAGCGGGCGCTACCTGGCGCTGGCCATGCAGACGGCTGCAGGGGCGAACCTGTCGTTTCTGCGCGACCGGATCATCTATCACCCTGACGAGTTGCTCAGCGATGAACAGCATCCGGATGTCTATGAGTTGCTGGACCGCATCGCCTCCCGGGTACCGGCGGGAGCCCGTGGGCTGATCTATATGCCCTGGCTGTGTGGCGAGCGCTCTCCAGTCGATGATCCGAGCCTGCGGGCCGGATTGTTCAACCTGAAACTGGAGCATTCGCGCGAAGACATCATTCGTGCCTTTCTCGAGGGTATCGCCCTCAATACCCGCTGGATGCTGGAGCCGTTCGGACGCTTTCTCGGGCGCTCCGACGAGGCCATCACGGCGGTGGGCGGCGGCGCCCAATCCGATTTGTGGTGCCAGATCATGGCCGATATCACCGGCCATCGCATTCATCAGCCCGACCATCCGATCCAGACCAACGCCCGGGGTTCTGCCTTCATCGCCGCCGTGGGCCTGGGCGCCTTGACGTTCGACGACATCGCCGGCCTGCAGCGGCCGCACCGCACCTATGAGCCGTCCCGCCACCTCAAGGGACTGTACGACGACCGTTTTGCCACCTTCCAGGAAGTGCAGAAGCGCCTGGCGCCGCTGTACCGCCGCCTCAACCCTGCGGAGAACAACTGATGAGCCTCTTTCAACAGCAGGTCGTGGAGCTGTCCCAGCATCTTTCACGACTCGGATTTTTTGCCGCGACCGGTGGCAACCTGGCGCTGCGTATCGACGCCGAGTTCATGGCGGTCACGCCGTCGGCCGTCGATTACCACAGCATGCAGGCCAAGGATGTGTGCATCGTTCGCCTCAGGGATCTGCACAAGGTCGCCGGTGAGGGAACCCCCTCGGTCGAGAGCAGCCTGCATGCCCGGGTGCTGCGTCGACGCGCCGATGTGCAATGCACCATTCATACCCATCAGCCGCTGGCGAGTGCCTGCACGTTGTTTGGCGAGGCGCTGGTCGTGGATCGTGCGCCCACGCGGCAATTGCTCGGGGCGCGAATCCCCATCGTGGGGTATGCGCCGTCCGGCAGCCGTTGGCTGGCCAGCAAGCTGGAGCGGGCGATCCGTCCCGACCTCAACGGCTATCTGATGCGCAATCACGGCGTGCTCTGCTGTGGCCCGGACATTGGAACAACGCTTGAGCGCCTGGAGGGGCTCGAAGACTTCTGTCGCCAATACCTGCTCGACCACATCCACGCGCGTCTGCAAGAGCAACCGGGCCTGCGTTCGGCGTCGCTGCCCCTGATCGAGGCACTGCTGGAATCGTCTTCCTCGGTCCCTTCATTCAACCGTCCGTAGAGGCAACCATGAATCAAGTATTTTCCGCGCCTGAACCCTGTCCTGCCGCGTCTGCGGCGATCTCATCCTGGCCGGACGTCGAGAGTCTGTATCAACGCTTCGACGCGCTGGTCAAACAACCGATCCGGCCGATTCGCCGGGATGCGCTCAACCGGGTGATGGCCTACTTCGATGAGCGTTGCCAAGGTTCGAGGCACCTGGCCGACCTGGCGAAAACGGTGATCCCGGGCGGTGTGCAGCACAACCTGGCGTTCAACCATCCGTTTGCACTGGCTATTGCGCAGGCCAAGGGCGCGTACCTGACCGACGTCGATGGAAACCGCTACATCGATTTCCTCCAGGCCGGTGGCCCGACCTTGCTGGGCTCCAATCACCCGGCCATTCGCGAGCAGGTCAATCGCATTCTCGATGAATGCGGCCCGGTGACCGGCTTGCTGCACGAGTACGAGGTCAAGCTGGCGCAACTGGTCTGCGAGGTCATGCCTGGGGTGGACATGGTGCGTCTGCTCGGTTCCGGGACCGAAGCGGTGATGGCGGCCATCCGCCTGGCCCGTGCCTACACCGGCAAGAAGTGGGTGATCAAGGTAGGCGGGGCCTATCACGGTTGGAGTGACCAACTGGTGTACGGGATGCGCCTGCCTGGAACGGGGCGGCTGGAAGCGGTCGGCATTCCCCGGGGAGCCACCGGTTGCACCCAGGAGAGTCCACCGAACAACCTTGAAGCCCTGCGGCGACGGTTGCTGATCAATCGGTTGCGCGGCGGCACTGCGGCGATCATCGTCGAGCCGTTCGGCCCTGAAAGTGGTACGCGTCCCGTTCACCCGGATTTCAACCGGCAGTTGCGCAAGCTCTGCGATGAGTTCGACACGCTGCTGGTTTTCGACGAGGTGGTGACCGGGTTCCGTGCGGGCATGGGCGGCGCACAGGCTTACTTCAATGTCATGCCGGACATCACCGTCCTCGGCAAATGCCTGACCGGAGGCTACCCCATGGCCGGTGCCATCGGTGGGCGCCGTGACGTGATGGAACTGTTGGCGGGCGGTATCGGCACCTCCGCCAGGCGTGCTTTCGTCGGTGGTACCTTGTCCGCCAACCCGCTGTCTTGCTTGGCGGGTTACTACGCCTTGCGCGAGGCGCAGAAACTGGATGCGGCGGGTGTCGCGGGCCGGGCGGGCGACCGGCTGCGGGCGGGCCTGGAAGAGATCATCGCGCGCCGAGGTCTGCCCTATGTCGCCTATAACATCGGCTCCATCGTGCACTTGCAGACTTCCGGGGTCCTGCTGCTCGATACCAGTAACCCGATCAAGTTGCTGCGGGCCCGCCACGAGGCGAAAAGCCGCAAACACATGATGGAGGAGATGGGCGCCGCTTACACCGCACATGGTCTGATCACCCTGGCCGGTAGCCGGATCTACACCAGCCTGGCCGATACCGACGCGGTGATCGACGACGCGCTCGAACGTTTCGATAACGTTTTTCAACTGGTGTAAGGGGGCGGCTCATGAATACGGTCATACGGCAACAATGGCTGGATCTGCGCCAGCGCCTGGCGAACCAGGTCGTCGAACCTGACGCCAGCTTTTCGATTCGGGTACCGGGCGGCCGCTCGATGCTGGTGGGCCGGGTGCTCAAGGGCGACCCGCAGACGTTCGACTGGCAGGCCCCGGCGGGCGATGACGCCCAGGTGGTCACGCATGCCGCGATCTACCGCGCGCGTCCCGATGTGGGGGCGATCCTGATGGGTGGCGGCACGTTTGGTTTCTGCCTGGCCGGCTTCGGTGGGCAATTGCCGGTGCTCTTCGACGAACAGGCCCGCCACCTGGGGCATATGGGACCACCGGCCGGGCACGAGCGGGAATTGCCGCGTACCCTGAAGGCCGGGGGCAACAGCCTGCTGATTCGGGGGATTCCCGTATGCCTGGGCACCACCTCCGCGCGCATGGCGCTCAACGCCGAACTGTTCGAAAAGTGCGCCAAGGCCTATACCTTGGCCAAGGCAACCGGGAAGCGCATCAGCCAGTTGCCCTGGCTGATCGATTTCATTGCCAACGGCCGTTTGCTCAAGGACGAGAAGAGGGCCGCACAAGCCTATGCCAGCGGACAGTTGCCTCAGGAAATCCGTGGTTATTGAGTCGTCCAGGGGGATAACAAGAATGAAAGCCACCTCTACGTTTGGCCGTAGCCATGTGATTGCAGCCCTTGCCCTGGGCTCGATCGGCACACTGATGATTGGTCTGCAGCCATTGCTGCTGGGGGAGTTGCTGGCGGCGGGTCGCCTGTCGATGGAGGGGGTCGGTATCGTCGCCATGGGCGAGATCGTGTCCCTGGGCCTGGGTGTCGTCCTCGGCGATATCCTGCAATCGCGGGTGCGCTTTCGCCTGTTGATGGTCGTGGCGGCCCTGGTTGCCGTCTGCATGGACGTCGCCACGCTGCAGGCCATGAACGACGGTTCGCTGATGGCGGTGCGCACCCTGGCCGGGTTCGCCCAGGGCGTGCTGGTGTGGGGCGCGGTCAGCCTGCTGCTGCGGGCCGCCGACCCGGATCGCCTATCGGGCCTGTTCATGCTGTTGCAGACCCTGGCCCAGGCGGCCATTGCCGCGTTGTTGGCATTCACCGTCCTGCCGCGGCTCGGCATTGCGGGCGGATTTGTCTTGCTCGCCGTGTTGACCCTGGGCGTGCTGATGCTGGTGCGCTGGCAGCCTGAGCGGTTACCGGCGATCCTGGAAGAGGGCCGGGACACGGGGTTTGTCTGGTCGACGGGGCCGGTGTTGCTGCTGCTCATCGTGTTCGGCCAGCTCTGTGCGATCGGTGCCTTGTGGGCCTATCTGGAGCCATTGGGCAAATCGGTCGGCCTGGATGGGCCCGGTGCCCAGTGGCTGATCGCAGGCACCCTGTTCATGCAGGTGCTGGGTGGCGCCTTCGGCACCCTGATGGTGCGGCGTATCCCGGAGTTGTCGATGCTGGCGATGGCGGCCCTGGTGTTGGCCGCTGTCGGGTTGGGCATGCACGCCTCGATTCCGGGTGGGGCCTTCGGCTTTCTGTTGCTCTGTGGGGTGTTCGGCTTTGTCTGGTTGTCGCTCACGCCCTTCCAGATCCGCCTGGCGCTGCGCCTGGATCCGAGCGGGCGGGTGGCGATCCTGATCCCGGCCATGCAACTGCTGGGCAGTGCCTGTGGGCCTCTGGTCGCGTCGCAGTGGGTGGTGGGGGACCTGGCAGATACGGTCACGCTGGTCAGCAGCGTGTTTTCCCTGGGGGTGGTCGGCCTGGTGGCCTCGATTCGCCGATACACCCACGAGCGGGCTGTCGCCGTTTGAACGAGCTTGCCGGCCCGACTGCGGGCCTTGCCGGCGGCGACGCGTTCACCCGTGGCATCGCTCATGACGACATTCTCCTTGTCGATCTGGAGCAACGTCACGGGGTCAATGACCAGGCGGGGCTCTCACCGAACGGGTGAACCGTCGAATCGCTTAACCGTTGACGGGCTGTCCGTCGACGCTGCCGCGTTCGCGAAGCTGACCCAGCAGCACCTGCAACGGGTGCAACACCACCTCACCGGCCTGGCGTTTCACCTGACTGCGGCAGGAGTAGCCATCGGCAAGCAAGCGGCCACTGGGCTGGTAGCGCTCCACCAGCGGTTGCCAGGATTGTGCGTAGATGACCTGCGAGGTCTTCACGTTACGGGTCTCATGTCCATAGGTACCGGACATGCCGCAGCAACCGCTGGCCAGTACCTGCAACTTCAGGCCAAAGCCGTCGAAGACCTTTTTCCATTGCTCGACGCTCGCCGGCTCGTTGGTCCGCTCGGTGCAGTGCGGCAGAAATTGGTAGGTCTGTGGCGCGTCCGGCGTCGGTAGCGTCGGCAGGGCGCTCGCCAGCCATTCCTGGGCCAGCACCACGCGCGGCGCGGCATCCTGTTCCAGAGTCTTGACGTACTCCTGGCGGTAGACCAGGGTCATCGCCGGGTCGAGCCCCACCAGCGGAATGCCATAGGCTTCCAGCGCCTTCAGGCCCTTGGCGTTGTGGGCCGCGGCCTTCTTGAACGCACCGAGGAAACCCTGCACCTGCAACGGCTTGCCGTTGGGCGCGAAGGGTGCCAGGTAGATGGCGTAGCCCAGGCGTGCAATCAGCTCGATCCACTCGGCGGCCAGCGGCGTCTCGAAGTAGCGGGTAAAGGCGTCCTGAACGATGATCACGCTACGGCGGCGCTGTTCCTCACTCAGTTTCGACAGCGTGTGCGCCGTGGCCACCTTCACGTTCCAGCGTGCGCAAACCGCGTGAAAGTCCACCAGGCTCAGCAGCGGGCTGTCGACCATGCCGACCACGTGCTCAAGCAGGAACTTCACCGGCCGGGCGTTCATCATTGCGTTGTACAGCCGTGGGAAGCGGGCGATGTACGGAATGCTGTACTCCAGCGAGCCGACCACATAGTCCTTCAGCGGGCGCAGGTAGCGGTGGTGGTACAGCTCAAGGAAACGCGAGCGGAAGTCCGGCACGTTGACCTTCACCGGGCACTGGCCCGCGCAGGACTTGCACGCCAGGCAGCCGGCCATCGCCTCATACACTTCGTGGGAGAAGTCTTTTTCGCCCAACTGCTTGCCGACGGTATTACGAACCCTGGTCAGCAGGTTGCCGACAGTGAAACGCTGTGCCACGTTGCCCAGCAGGTCGACGCCCTGGGCGCCCTGCAGGCGTAGCCATTCGCGCACCAGCGAGGCACGGCCCTTGGGCGAATGAATACGGTTGCGCGTGGCTTTCCACGACGGGCACATCGCGTCATTCGGATCGAAGTTGTAGCAGGCACCGTTGCCGTTGCAGTGGGCGGCGGTGTGGTAGCTCTGCCAGACCCGCTCGTCGATCTGCCGGTCGAGTTCGCCGCGCAGCACGACTTCGTCGACCTTGGTCAGCGTGGCTTCGCTGACGCTCGACGGCGTGGCGATCTTGCCGGGGTTGAGCTGGTTGAACGGATCGAACGCCGCCTTGATCGCCTGCAGCGACGGGTACAGTGGGCCGAAGTAGGCCGGGGAGTACTCGGAGCGCAGGCCCTTGCCATGCTCGCCCCACAACAAGCCACCGTACTTTTGCGTGAGCGCGGCCACGCCATCGGAAATCGGCCGGATCAGCGCCGCCTGGCGCGGGTCCTTCATGTCGAGGATCGGCCGCACGTGCAGCACACCGGCGTCGACGTGGCCGAACATGCCGTATTCGAGCTGGTGCGAGTCGAGCAGGGCGCGGAACTCGGCGATGAAGTCGGCGAGGTTTTCCGGCGGCACGGCGGTGTCTTCCACGAACGGCTGCGGCCGCGCCTCGCCCTGTACGTTGCCGAGCAGGCCCACCGAGCGTTTGCGCATGGTGTAGACGCGCGTCACCGCCTCGCTGCCGACGGCCAGGGTATGGCCCAGGCGCACCACGCTGGTATCGCTCTTCAGGTGTTCGATGAAGTCATGGACGCGCTGCTCCAGGCTCTCCTGGTCGTCGTCGCTGAACTCGATCAGGTTGATGCCCAGGGTCTGCTGACCGGGGATAGGCGGGAAGTACTCGGCAACGCCATGCCAGACGATGTCCTGCATCGCCAGTCGCAGCACCTTGGAGTCCACGGTCTCGATCGACAGCGGCTTGAGCGCCATCAGTGCCTTGGCGTCGCGCAACGCATCCATGAACGCGGTGTACTGCACGTTCACCAGGATGCTGTGGCGCGGAATGGGCAGCACGTTGAGTTTGGCTTCGATGATGAAACCCAGCGAACCTTCGGAGCCGCAGAGGATGCTGTTGAGGTTGAAGCCGCCGTCTGCTTCACGCAGGTGCGCGAGGTCGTAGCCGGTCAGGCAGCGGTTGAGCGGGGGGAAGGTGTCCTTGATCAGTTGTGCCTGCTGGTCGGCGATGTCGCGGGTGCAGCGGTAGACGCTGCCGATCCGATCCTGCCGGGCCGCTTCGCGGTCGGCCTGTTCGGCAGCCAGGGGTTGGCTGTCGAGGCGCTGGCCACCGAGCAGCACGGTGGAGAGCGCAAGCACGTGATCGCGGGTCTTGCCGTAGGTGCAACTGCCTTGGCCGCTGGCGTCGGTATTGATCATCCCGCCGAGGGTGGCCCGGTTCGAGGTGGACAGCTCGGGGGCGAAGAACAGCCCATGGGGTTTCAGCGCGGCATTCAGTTGGTCCTTGACCACACCGCTCTGCACCCGCACCCAACGCTCCTCGACGTTGATTTCGAGAATGCCGTTCAGGTGGCGGGACAGGTCGACCACGATGCCGTCGGTCAGCGACTGGCCGTTGGTGCCGGTGCCGCCGCCGCGCGGGGTGAGCACCACGGAGCGGTACTGCGGATGGGCGGCGAGTTTTGCCACCAGTTCGACATCCGCGTAGGTTTTCGGAAACACGGCCGCCTGCGGCAAACGCTGGTAAATCGAGTTGTCCGTGGCGAGCACGGTCCGCGAACCCAGGTCGCCAGCGATTTCCCCCTGAAAGCCTTCGTTGCCCAATTGTTTGAGAAAGCGTGCATAGGCATCGGTTTGGCCGTGGTCGGGGGCGAGGCGGGCGATCATTCGGGGCGGTTCCTGCAGGCTGATTCGTTTTTATATTCGCTTAACGTATGCTCAAGGCTGAGCCGGCATCCGGGCGAAACGGTATAGTTTCGATTATTCGTGGATGCCGCCCCCCTGGCAAACGTAAAACACGCAGCCTTTGCATGAGCTTTATGAATGAATCCCAGACGCCTCACTCCCTCCATGTCGGTCCTGGTGGCCTTCGAAGCGGCGGCCCGGCATGGCAGCTTTACCAAGGCTGCCGACGAACTGCTGCTGACCCAGAGCGCGGTCAGCCGGCAGGTGCAGGCCTTGGAGGCGTTGCTGGGCGTCGAGCTGTTTCAGCGTGACGGCCGGCGGATCGAACTGACGGCCGCCGGGGCTCTGTATCAGCATGAGCTGTCGGCGGCTTTGGGGCGGATTCGCAGCGCGACCCTCAAGACCATCGCCTTTCGCTCCCAGGAAGGCGTGTTGCACCTGGGCGTGCTGCCCACCTTCGGCTCGAAGTGGCTGCTGCCGCGCATGAATGACTTCTACGCCAAGCACCCGGATATCGTCGTGCACATCCATTCGCGGATCATCCAGGCCGACCTGGCCAGCGCCGCCGGCGAAATGAACGCGATCATCTACGCCGGCTCCGGCTCATGGCCGGGGTTCATGTCCCACCCGTTATTGAGTGAAGAGTTGGTGGTGGTCGCCAGCCCTTCGGCCTTGCCCGAGTACCGCTCGACCACGCCAGCCGAGATCGCCACCAGCCATTCGTTGCTCAATGTCGTCTCGCGCCCCAATGCCTGGTCGGATTGGTTCGAACACAACGGCCTGGATCATCGCCTGATGCGCCAGGGCCCGAGCTTCGAACTCACCGGCCACCTGATTCAGGCGGCGATGGCGGGGATTGGCATCGGCCTGGTGCCGCGAGTGCTGGTGCAGGATGAGATCAAGGCCGGCAGCCTGGTCGTGCTGTTTGAACCGATGGAAAGCGGCAGGCGCTATTACCTGGCGTATGCCAACCGCTACCAGAACCTGCCTTCGCTGGTGGCGTTCAGTGAGTGGTTGTTGAGCCTGCCGTTTCCCGAGGGGGAGAACTGAAAGGAGCTGCCGCGAGCGGCGCTTTCCCGCTCAGCAGTTTTCCTGACCCCCGTGGGTGCGGGCACCCACGGGGCAGGCTTGCTACAAGGTTTCCAGGTGCAACAGTTGCCCGTCGAACTCGGCCATGGCATCGAGCACGGCTTCCCTGAAGTACTCCAGCGAAGCGCGGTCGCAAAGGATCTGGAACGTCGGCTGGGCGCTGCCGCCGAGGTTGATCACGATCACGTTGATCCGCGCCGCCGACGTCTGGGCCACGGCGCCGTGAGCAAAGGCCTGGGCGCGCAGGTCGACACCACACAGCTTGGCCATGACCTCGGCGATGCACACGCCACTCAACTGCAGCCAGGCGTGACTGTCCTGGCGTGGCAACAGGTAGTTGGCGCTGTGGTCCAGTTCCCAGCGCGCTTCCTCTTGGGCGATGCGCTCGCCACGGTCGGCCAGGCTGCCGAGGATCAGGTACTCGGTCTGTGACAGGCGCGCCACATGGCTGCCGTCGTCCTGGGTAGTGGCGCGGTTGGGCGCCTCCGGCAGGGTAAACCCACGGGCCTGCAGGTAGGCCGCGCTCTGCGTGCCTCGAAAGCCGACCCGGGGCAGCCCGGTCAGGTCGCTCAGCGCACACGGAGGAAGCGTGCCGGCTGCAAGCGAGGCCGGCGCGATAGGGCGTTCGGTAATGAGACTGGACATGTCAGAGCTCCTGGCGCTGGTTTTCAGGGTCGAAGAACGGCAGCTTCACCACCGTGGCCTGGACGATCACACCGCCCTCGACCCGGATCGGAATCTGTTGTCCGGGCGTGGCCTGGTCGAAGGCGGCATAGGCCAGGCCAATGATGCGGTCGAGGGTCTGCGAGTATTCGCAGGAGGTCACGTTGCCGCTGATGTCCGGACCCTTGAGCACCAGATGGCCTTCCAAGGGTTGCGGGCTGGCCTTGGGCAGCGTGAAACCGACCAGCTTGCGTTTCTGCGGCTGGGCTTCGAGGATGTCCACCGAACGGCGGCCGACGAAGAACGGCTTGTTGCGACTGACCGCCCAGCCCATGTCGATCTCGGCCGGGTGGGTCATGCCATCGGTGTCCTGACTGATGATTACGTGGCCTTTTTCCAGGCGCAGCAGGCGCTGGGTTTCGACGCCGAACGGACGAAGGTCGCAGGCCTTGCCGGCCGCCATCAGCGCGTCCCACAGTTTCAGCGCATGGCGGGCCGGGACGTGGATTTCGTAACCCAGTTCACCGACGAAGCCGACCCGTAGCAGACGGGCCTTGATCCCGGCCACTGTACCCTGGCGCACGGCCAGGTAGGGGAAGCCTGTGGCCGACAGGTCCAGATCGCTGCACACCTGCTCCAGCACCTTGCGCGAGTCCGGCCCCGCCACGTTGACCGCGCAAATCGCTGCGGTGACGTTGGCGATATCGACGTCCAGCCGCCACTGGGCATTCCACTTGAGCATCTGCTGGTAGATGCGATCCACGCCACTGGTGGTGGCCGTCACATAGAAGTGGTTGTCGGCGAAACGTGCGCAGACGCCGTCATCGATGACCACCCCGTGTTCGTTGGTCATCAGCGCATAGCGTGAGCGGCCCACCGGCTGCTTGAGAAAGGCGAAGGTGTACATCCGGTTGAGCAGTTCGGCGGCATCGGGGCCTCGCACGTCCAGGCCGCCGAGGGTCGAAACGTCGATGATGCCGACCTTGTTGCGCACATGCAGTGCCTCGGCCTGCATGCAGGCGTCCCGCTCGCTCGGCTTGCCGTAGTAGGCCGGGCGTTGCCAGATCCCGGCGGGCATCATTTTCGCCCCGGCATCCAGATGGCGCCGGTGCATCGGAGTCTGCCGGTACGGGTCGAAGGCACGACCGGCGACGTGGGCGAGCTTTTCCGCTTCGAACGGTGGCCGTGCGGTGGTCACGCCGGTCTCGCTGACGCTGCGCTGGGTCGAGGCGGCGACCAGGCGTGCCGTCGGCAAGGCCGAATGACGACCCTGGGACGGGCCCATGCCCACCGTGGAGAAACGCTTGACCAACTGCACATCGCGGTAGCCGATCCGGGTGGCGTTGATGATGTCGCGCACTTGCAGGTCTTCATCGAAGTCGACGAAATCCTTGCCCTTGGGATGCGGGAAGATCGGCCAGGGAAAGTTGACCTGGGCTTCGGCACGCATCGGCAACGGTTGGGCGGCGAGTTCCAGCTTCAGTGCAGCAACGATTTGCGCTGCGGCATGAGTGGCATCGGCCAGGACGTTGTCCAGCGCATGGTAGCCATGGGCCGAGCCGGCAACGCTAAGGTTCTTCGGCAGGCCGCTGAGGGTGAATTCCGCCAATTGATCGTCATAGGCCAGCTTGCCACCGGCCTGGCACATCAGTTGATAAACCGGCATGTAGCCGCCGGACATGCACAGCAGGTCGCAGTCCACGATCAGGCCCTGCTGGGCAACCTGGCCTTGTCCGGTGATCTTGCGGATATCGGCGCCGCTGACATGGCGCAGGCCTTTTTCAGGGAGGGCCTCGTACACCGTGCTGCCGGGATGGCAGGGGATGCCGCGTTTCTCCAGTGCCAGCAGCAACTCGCGCTCGGCCGGGTGGGCGCGCATGTCGACCAGGGCGGCGACCTCGACCCCCTGATCACTGAGGTCCAGTGCGGCGAGATAACCATCATCGTTGCCGGTCAGGACCACGGCGCGCTTGCCCGGCTTGACCGCATAGAGCTTCATCAGCCGTTGTGCGGCGCTGCTGAGCATCACCCCGGGCAGGTCGTTGTTGCGGAAGATCACCGGCTGGTCGAACGAACCGCTGGCGATCAGGCACTGGGTTGCACGGACCTTGTACAGGCGCTTGCCCTGGATCACCGGCAGGTAGTTGTCGGTGAACCAGGCGTTGCAGGTGGCGTTCTTCAGTACGCGGATATTGGCGTGGCATTCCACCGCATCGACCAGCTCCCGGCGCAGGCTGTCGGCACGGCGGCCTTCGAGGTCGAAGCGGGCGTAGGTCAGCGAACCGCCGAGGATCGGCTGCTGCTCGATCAGCAGCACCTGGGCGCCGGCATCGGCGACGACCAGGGCCGCCTGCAGGCCGGCAGGGCCGGCACCGATCACCGCGAGGTCGGCGAACAGATAGGCCTTGTCGTAATACTCGGGCTTGAAGCTCAGGTCGAGCACGCCCAGGCCGGCCTTTTTGCGGATGATCGGCTCCCACAGCTTCCAGGCGCCCTTGGGCTTGTAGAACGAGCGGTAGTAGAAGCCTACCGGCATGAACCGTGAGAACTTGCCGAGGTAGGCATCCCGGTCGTTGTCCAGCGAGCCGCTGAAGTTCTGTCCGGTGACCTGCTCGCCACTTTCCAGCAGGTGAGTATCGGCCAGCACGTTGGGTTCGCGCGGCAATTGCACCAGCGTGTTGGCATCCTGGCCGGCCATGGTCAGCGGGCCACGCGGGCGGTGATACTTGAACGAGCGCGAGAGCAGGAAGCGGCCATGGGCGAGCAGGGCGCTGGCGATGCTGTCACCGGCAAAGCCCTGGTACGGCTTGCCGTCAAAACTGAAGTCGAGCGGCTGGCTGCGGTCGATCAGCAGGCCCATGGGCACGGGGAGGCGGTTCATCGCACGGTCTCCTGGGTGGGCGCGGCAGTGAAGTCAACGCGGGTGTCGAACAGTTCGCGGGGATCGAAGGTCCGCAGGATCTCGTCACTGCCGGTGTGCCGTTCGACCAGGAACCAGTAGCTGGACGGGTTATGCATCCACCATTCGCGGACCACGCCGAGGGTGTCCTCGCTGTTGAACACGTAGTCGGCCCATTGCGCATCGCTGCAGGTGTGCGGATCGGGCATCGGCTTGAATTCGCCGCCGTAGGTGAATTCGCTGATGTTGCGTGGCCCGTTGAGCGGGCAATTCATCACTTTCATGTGCCGCTCCTCAGTGGCTGGCCGCTGTCGCGCCCATTTCGTTGACTTGCTGGAAGGTGGAGAAACGCTCCAGGCCAAACGGCTTGATCAGCTCCGGCACCTGGCCGCCGCTGGCGACCAGTTCGGCCATGGTCTTGCCGCAGATCGGCGTGGCCTTGAAGCCCCAGGTGCCCCAGCCGGCGTCCAGGTAGTAGTTCTTCACCGGCGACAGGCCCATGATCGGGCTGTAGTCCGGGGTCATGTCGGTGATCCCGGCCCACTGGCGCATCAGCTTGGCGTTGGCCAGAAACGGGAACATCTCGATGGCGTGGGCCAGCAGGCTTTCCTTCAGGTCCAGGGTCGAGCGGGTGTTGAACAGCGGGTACGGGTCGGAACCGCCGCCGAACACCACTTCGCCGCGACTGGTCTGCTGCACGTAGCAGTGCAGGGCCGAGGAACTCACCAGCGGATCGAGGAACGGCTTGAATGGCTGGGTGACCATGGCCTGCAGGGGAAAGGTCTGGATCGGCGAGCGGATGCCGGCCTTTTTCATCAGTTGCGAACTCATGCCGGCCACGGCCTGTACCGCGCAGCCGCAGCGGATGGTGCCGCGATTGGTTTTGACGGCGGTGATCGTGCCGTTGTCGATGACCAGTTCCTGGACTTCGGTGAGCTGGTGGATCTCCACGCCACGCTTGGCCGCCTGCTTGGCATAACCCCAGGCCACCGCGTCGTGGCGGGCGGTGGCGCCGTCGATGTGCCACAGGCCGGCGAGTACCGGCAGATGCCCGGGGTCGAGGTTGAGCATGGGCACCAGTTCGCGGATCTGCTGGCGGTCGATCATTTCGGTACGGCCGCCGAAGTGCTTGTTGACCTCGGCGCGCTGGCGGAACGAACGCACGGTTGCGTCGGTGTGGGCCAGGGTCAGTTGGCCGCGATGGGAATACATGATGTTGAAGTCGAATTCGTTGGACAGGCCTTCGAACATCCGCACCGACTCGGCGTAGAAGCGCACGCCCTCGCTGGTCAGGTAGTTGGAGCGGATCACTGCGGTGTTGCGCGCGGTATTGCCGCCACCCAGATAGCCCTTTTCCAGCACCGCGATATTGCTGATGCCGTGGTACTTCGAGAGGTAATAGGCGGTGGCCAGGCCATGGCCGCCGCCGCCGATGATCACCACGTCATAGGACGGCTTGAGTTCCTTCGGCGCGGGCAGGTCGACCTCTACCGGATATTCCGAACTGAGCCCGTATTTCAATAGATGGAGTGGCATAGAGCCTCCAGGTGACGGCGTTGGGTTTGGGCCTGCTGAGCGGCAGCGGTCACCGTGTTTTTCATCAGAAAGGCGATGGTCATCGGGCCGACGCCACCGGGAACCGGGGTGATGGCCGAGACCTGGGGCAGGGCGCTGTCGAAGTCGACATCACCGACCAGGCGGCTGCGCCCGGCGTCGTCGATGCGGTTGATACCAACGTCGATCACCACCGCACCGGGTTTGAGCCAGCTGGCATCGATCAGGCGCGGGCGGCCGACGGCGGCGACCACGATGTCGGCCTGGCGGCACAGGGCCTGGGCATCGACGCTGCGCGAGTGGAGCACGGTGACCGAACAGTGGGCCTTGAGCAGCAGCGCGGCCATCGGCTTGCCGACGATGTTCGAGCGGCCGACCACCACCGCGTGCTTGCCGCTCAGGTCTCCACAGGCATCTTCCAGCAGTTGCAGGCAGCCACTGGGGGTGCAGGGCGTCAGTACGTTGCGGCCCTGGCTCAGGCCGCCGACGTTTTCGCTGTGGAAACCGTCGACATCCTTGTCCGGAGCGATCGCCTGCAAGGCACAGGTTTCCTCGATATGGGCCGGTAGCGGCAACTGCAGCAGGATGCCGTTGATGCTCTCGTCCTCGTTCAATTCGGTAATCAGATTGAGCAACTGCGCCTGGGTCGTATCGGCGCCCAGACGGTATTCCAGCGAGCGGATCCCGGCCTCTTCGGCACGCAGGATCTTGTTGCGTACATAGACCTGGCTGGCCGGGTCCTGGCCGACAAGAATCACCGCGAGGGCCGGTTCGATACCCGCCTTCTTCAGGTCCTGGACATCGCTCTTGACCTGAGCCAATACCCGCGCGGCGGCGGCCTTGCCATCGATCAGCTTGGAGGTACTCACCGGAAGACCACCGTTCTGTCGTTGTTGAGAAAAACGCGGTGTTCCAGGTGGTACTTGACCGCCTTGGACAAGGCCACGGTTTCGGTGTCGCGCCCGGTGGCGACCAGATCATCCGGCAGGTAGACATGGTCCACCCGCTGCACTTCCTGCTCGATGATCGGTCCCTCGTCCAGGTCGCTGGTGACGTAGTGCGCGGTGGCGCCGATCAGCTTCACGCCGCGTTCGTAGGCCTGGTGATAGGGCTTGGCACCCTTGAAGCCGGGCAGGAACGAGTGGTGGATGTTGATCGCCCGGCCCGAGAGTTGCTTGCACAGGTCGTCCGAGAGGATCTGCATGTAGCGGGCGAGGACCACCAGCTCGGTGCCGGTTTCGTCGACCACCTTCATCAGTGCCGCCTCCTGCTGGGCCTTGGTTTCTTTGGTCACCGGCAGATAGATGAAGCGGATGCCCTCGCGCTCGGCCATGGGCCGCAGGTCCAGGTGGTTGGAGACGATGGCGGTGATGGTCATGTCCATCTCGCCCTTGTGGTAGCGGTACAGCAGGTCGGTGAGGCAATGGTCGAACTTGCTGACCATCAGCAGCACGCGCATCGGTTCGCGGGTGTCGTGCAGTTCCCAGCCCATGTCGAAGGCCTGGGCAACCTCGGCGAAACCGGCCTTGAGCTGGGCGATGTCGCCGCTGTGGCCGTCGTTGAAACGGAACACCGCGCGCATGAAGAACTTGCCGCTGAAATCGTCATCGAACTGCGCCATTTCACCGATGTAGCAGCCATTGCCGGCCAGGTACGAGGCCACCGCCGCGACGATACCGGAGGTCGCCGGACAGCTGATCTTGAGAATGAAAGGGTTCTTTTCGTGTTGCATGGCATGTCCTCTGGAAAGTGACGGCAGCTCGGCGCAAAGCGAAATTCAGCGGTGAACAGCAATTTTTTCGGTGAATAAAAATTCCTGACAGGAATTAAATATTCTTTTTGCGGTTTTATAGGCGAAAGGACAGGCAGCGTCCAGAAGTTTCTGGAAACTTTTTTAACTGGTGGGAAATTCTGCGCGCAGGGGGGAGCGCGCTGGCCTTACTCCCCCGAGGCGCCGTAGTTCATGATCGACAGCAGGCGGATCGGCACCTGCACCAGCTTCTCCGGGCCATGGGGAATCTCGCCGTCGAAGGTCAGGCTGTCGCCGGCTTCCATGGCGTACAACTGGTTGCCGTGGCGGTAGACCAGCTCGCCTTCGAGCAGGTGCAGGAACTCCGTGCCGGGGTGGGAGAAGGTCGGGAACTCCTCGCTGGCGTCGTCCATGCTCACCATGTACGCCTCGAAACTCTTCTTCGGCCCACGGGTGTGGTTGAGCAGGTGGTAGGTGTGGCCTTTCTCGGTGCCGCGACGCACCACCTCCAGGCCCTCGTCATGCTTGACCAGCAGCGCGCTGCCGCCTTGCTGATCGTACTGGCTGAACAGCTTGGACATCGGCATGCCGAGCACGTCGCAGAGGCGGCTGAGGATGTCCAGGCTGGTGGACACCTGGGCATTCTCGATCTTGCTCAACATGCCCTGGCTGATCCCGGCGATGCGCGCCACATCGGCCAGTTTCAACTCCTGGGCCTGGCGCTGGCGCTTGATCTGGATCCCCAGGTACTGCTCGAGCTTCAACTTGGGTGGTTGTTCGTCAGGCATGTTCATCGGCTGTGCACGGTTTCCGTTCGATAATTTTAAATTCGCACCAGGAATGTGCGAAAGGGCGTCCGGCTGGCCGTTCGGCGGCGGATTATTCCCTCGGTGAAAACGAGTTTCCCATATATACAGAGGAAATGCCGCAATCGCGGTGCTGGCGACCCTTGGCAGCAAACTTGGCAAGGCCATTGCATTCCCATTGGGAAAGTAAGTTTCCTGATTGGAATATATTCTGGTCAGCAAGCGAAACGACGCTTCCCAACCACAACGTCTTGCCTTTCGCCAGGAGTGAACGCTCATGTTGCCACCCGAAACACAGCGGCTGATCGAGGAGCACGGGATCAAATACGTGCTGGCTCAGTTCGTCGATATCCACGGTTCGTCCAAGACCAAATCGGTGCCGGTTTCGGGGTTGGAAATGGTTGCTGAAGAGGGGGCGGGTTTTGCCGGGTTTGCCATCTGTGGCATGGGCATGGAACCCCACGGGCCGGACTTCATGGCCAGGGGCGACCTGGCGTCGCTGACCCCGGTGCCCTGGCAGAAAGGCTACGGCCGCGTGGTGTGCATCGGTCATGTCGAAGGCAAGCCCTGGCCCTACGACAGCCGCTACGTGTTGCAACGTCAGGTCGAGCGCCTGAGCGACCGTGGCTGGACCCTCAACACCGGTCTTGAACCCGAGTTCAGTCTGTTCAAGCGTGATACCAGCGGCCACCTGCAACTGGTCGACAGCAGCGATGCCCTGGACAAGCCGTGCTACGACTACAAGGGCCTGTCGCGTTCCCGCGACTTCCTCGAGCGCCTGACTGAAGCCCTGCAGCCGGTGGGTTTCGACATCTACCAGATCGACCATGAGGACGCCAACGGCCAGTTCGAGATCAACTACACCTACAGCGATGCCATGGAGTCGGCAGACCGCTTCACCTTCTTCCGCATGGCCGCCGGCGAGATCGCCAATGACATGGGCATGATCTGTTCGTTCATGCCCAAGCCCGATCCGAAGCGCGCTGGCAACGGCATGCACTTCCACCTGTCGATCAGCAGCGCGACCAGCAAGAACCTGTTTCACGACCCCAGCGATCCGAGCGGCATGGGCCTGTCGAAGCTGGCCTATCACTTTGCTGCGGGGCTGCTGGCCCACGGCCCGGCGCTGTGTGCGTTCGCTGCGCCTACGGTCAACTCCTACAAGCGCCTGGTGGTCGGCAACTCGTTGTCCGGTGCCACCTGGGCGCCGGCCTTTATCGCCTTTGGCGCCAACAACCGCTCGGCCATGGTCCGGGTGCCCTATGGCCGACTGGAGTTCCGCCTGCCGGACGCCGGCTGCAACCCCTACCTGGTCAGCGCGGCGATCATCGCTGCGGGCCTGGATGGCATCGACCGCCAGCTGGAAATCGACCACGTCTGCAACGAGAACCTCTACAAGCTGAGCCTGGAAGAGATCGCCGCCCGTGGCATCAAGACCCTGCCGCAGTCGCTGAAAGAGGCCTGCGATGCATTGGAAGCCGACCCGCTGTTCGCCGAAGTGCTGGGCCGCGAGATCGTCGGCGAATTCATCAAGCTCAAGCGCATGGAGTGGGTGGAATACAGCCGCCATGTGAGCGATTGGGAAGTGCAGCGCTACACCGAGTTTTTCTGACCCCTTCGTTTTGACCAACCGTTTGCGGCGCCCTGCCAGTGGGTAGGGCGTCTTCTGCCCAGGAGATTGTGATATGTGTGGAATTGTAGGGCTCTACCTGAAAAATCCGGCGCTGGAATCCCGGCTCGGCCAGCTCTTCGAACCAATGCTCGAAGCCATGACCGACCGCGGGCCGGACAGTGCCGGGTTCGCCATCTATGGCGATGAAGTGGGCGAGGGCTGGATCAAGCTGACCTTGCAGGCCACCCGCGAAGGCTATGATTTCAAGGCCCTGGTCGGTGCCCTGGAAGCGCGGCTGGGTGCGCCGCTGGACTGGTTTCAGAACGCCAGCGCGATAGTCCTGAAGATCCAGGCTGAAGAAGCCGTGGTGCGTGCGGCACTGGCTGAACTGGCGCCGGACGTGCGCATCATGAGCGCCGGCCAGAGCATCGAGATCCTCAAGGGCATGGGCTTGCCCCGGGAGATTTCCGAACGCTTCGGCCTGGCATCGATGAAGGGCAGCCACATCATCGGCCACACCCGCATGGCCACCGAAAGTGCGGTGACCATGGAAGGCAGCCACCCATTCTCCACCGGTGCCGACCTGTGCCTGGTGCACAACGGCTCGCTGTCCAACCACTCGCGCCTGCGCCAGAACCTGCGCCGCGAAGGCATCCACTTCGAGACCGAGAACGACACCGAGGTGGCCGCCGGTTACCTGGCCTGGCGCCTGCAACAGGGCGATTCGCTCAAGGCGGCGCTGGACAAATCCCTGGACGACCTCGACGGCTTCTTCACTTTCGCCATCGGCACCCGCAACGGTTTCGCGGTGATCCGCGACCCGATCGCCTGCAAGCCGGCGATCCTCGCCGAGACCGACGACTACGTCGCCATGGCCTCGGAATACCAGGCGTTGTCGAGCCTACCGGGCATCGACAAGGCCAAGGTCTGGGAACCTGTTCCCGCCACCCTCTACATCTGGGAACGCGAGTCGGCTCAAGGAGCACGCCCATGAAAACCATCGATCTTTCCACCGCCAGCGTGCGTGACCTGAACCAGGCCCTGCACGACCAAGCCAGGCAGCTTGAAGAGCGCGAATGGCTCGTGACCCACCCCAACGGTGCGCACAACCTGGCCGTGGGCATCAACGAAACCGTGTCCGTGGATATCCAGGGGCACGCCGGCTACTACTGCGCCGGCATGAACCAGAAGGCCTCGATCACCGTGCACGGCAACGTCGGGGTCGGCTGCGCCGAGAACATGATGTCCGGCTATGTGCGGGTCAAGGGCAGCGCCTCCCAGGCGGCTGGCGCCACGGCCCATGGCGGGCTGCTGGTGATCGAGGGCGATGCCGGGGCCCGTTGCGGGATCTCGATGAAGGGCATCGACATCGTGGTCGGCGGCAGCATCGGTCACATGAGCTGTTTCATGGGCCAGGCCGGACGCCTGGTGGTGTGTGGCGATGCCGGCGATGCGCTGGGCGACTCGCTGTACGAGACGAAGATCTTCGTCAAGGGCAAGGTCGAGTCGCTGGGCTCGGACTGCATCGAGAAGGAGATGCGTCCCGAGCACCTCGAAGAGCTGCAGGCCCTGCTGAACCAGGCCGGTTTCAACGAAAAGGCCAGCGACTTCAAGCGCTACGGCTCGGCCCGTCAGCTGTACAACTTCAAAGTCGACAACGCCAGCGCGTACTGATCCAGGAGCCAGAACATGAGCGAATCCACCACCCCGAAAGCAGCACCTGTCCTGCGTGAGTCGGCCACCTTCGATCGCCTGACCATCCAGGAAATCCAGCGCGCCGCCGAAACCGGTATCTATGACATCCGTGGCGGCGGCACCAAGCGCAAGCTGCCGCATTTCGATGACCTGCTGCTGCTCGGCGCCAGCGTCTCGCGTTACCCGCTGGAAGGCTATCGCGAGAAATGCGGCACCGATGTGATCCTCGGCAACCGCTTCGCCAAGAAGCCGATCCACCTGAAGATTCCGGTGACCATCGCCGGCATGAGCTTCGGCGCGCTGTCGGCCAACGCCAAGGAAGCCCTGGGCCGTGGCGCGACCATCGCTGGCACCAGCACCACCACCGGTGACGGCGGCATGACCCCGGAAGAGCGCGGCCAGTCGCAGCACCTGGTCTACCAGTATCTGCCCTCGCGTTACGGCATGAACCCGGATGACCTGCGCAAGGCCGACGCCATCGAGGTCGTCCTGGGGCAGGGCGCCAAGCCGGGCGGCGGCGGCATGCTGCTGGGCATGAAGGTCACCGAGCGGGTCGCCGGCATGCGCACCTTGCCGATCGGCGTCGACCAGCGTTCGGCCTGCCGCCATCCGGACTGGACCGGCCCGGACGACCTGGCGATCAAGATCGCCGAGATTCGCGAGATCACCGACTGGGAAAAACCGATCTACGTGAAGATCGGCGCCAGCCGCCCGTATTACGACGTCAAGCTGGCGGTCAAGGCCGGGGCCGACGTGATCGTGCTCGACGGCATGCAGGGCGGTACCGCCGCGACCCAGGAAGTGTTCATCGAGCACGTTGGCATTCCGATTCTGCCGGCGATTCCCCAGGCGGTGCAGGCCCTGCAGGAGATGGGCATGCACCGCAAGGTGCAACTGATCGTCTCCGGCGGCATCCGCAACGGTGCCGACGTGGCCAAGGCCATGGCTCTGGGCGCGGACGCGGTGGCCATCGGCACGGCAGCGCTGATCGCCCTGGGCGACAACCACCCGCGGCTGGACGATGAGTTGAAGAAGATCGGCTCGGCGGCCGGTTTCTACGACGACTGGCAGAACGGTCGCGACCCGGCGGGTATCACCACCCAGGACCCGGAACTGTCGAAACGCCTGGACCCGGTCGAGGGTGGGCGCCGGCTGGCCAACTATTTGCGTGTACTGGTGCTGGAGGCACAGACCATGGCCCGTGCCTGCGGTAAATCCCACCTGCACAACCTCGACCCCGAGGACCTGGTGGCCTTGACCGTCGAGTCCGCCGCCATGGCCCGGGTGCCGCTGGCCGGGACTTCGTGGATTCCGGGTCAGCAGTATTAGGCGCTGACTTGGGGTGGGAGCCGCCAAGCCGGCTCCCACAGGCGTTGAGTCGTACAAAAAAGAGAGGCCTCCAGGGCCCGGCGCACCGCCACACCGCTTTCTGCCAGGCATTTTTCCATTCATTGCAGGAGCTTCGACAATGGTTAATCGTCTACCCGGCAAATCCCTTCTCCTATTGCTCGCCCTCGGTGCGTGCATTCCCCTGGCCCAGGCGGCCGATGCCCCGACCCTGAACACCGGCAGCACCGCCTGGATGATCACGGCGGCGGTCCTCGTGCTGTTCATGTGCCTGCCTGGCCTGGCGCTGTTCTACGGCGGCCTGGTGCGAGCCAAGAACATGCTGTCGCTGTTCACCCAGTGTTTCGGTATTGCCGGTTTGGTCGGCGTGTTGTGGGTGATCTTCGGCTACAGCCTGGTGGTCGACACCAGCAACATGGTCGAGGGCCAGGTCAGCTTCAACAGCTTCGTCGGTGGCCTGGGCCGGATGTTTCTGGCCGGCATGAAGCCGGACAGCCTGGTCGGTGACATCCCGGAAGGCGTCTTCGTGACCTTCCAGATGACCTTCGCCATCATCACTCCGGCGCTGATCGCCGGGGCGTTCGCCGAGCGCATGAAATTCTCGGCGGCGCTGCTGTTCATGGCCCTCTGGTTCACCCTGGTCTACGCGCCGGTGGCGCACATGGTCTGGGGCGGCGCGGGGGCCTTGATGCACAACTGGGGCGTGCTGGATTTCGCCGGTGGCACCGCCGTGCACATCAATGCCGGCGTGGCGGCCTTGGCGGCGTGCCTGATGCTCGGCAAGCGCAAGGGCTATGAGAATGCGCCGATGCCGGCCCACAACCTCAGCCTGACCATGGCCGGTGCGGCGATGCTCTGGGTCGGCTGGTTCGGTTTCAACATCGGTTCGGGCGGTGGCCTCAACGGCCTATCCGGCATCGTCATGCTCAACACCCAACTGGGCGCCTGCGCCGGCATTCTCGGCTGGATGTTCACTGAGTGGTTCAAGGTCGGCAAACCCAGTGCCCTGGGCCTGGCCAGCGGCGCATTGGCCGGCCTGGTGGGCATCACCCCGGCCTGTGCCTATGTCGGTGTCGGCGGCGCCTTGGCCATTGGTCTGCTGTGCGGGGTGTTCTGCTACCTGAGCGTCACCGTGCTGAAGAAACGCCTCGGTTATGACGACAGCCTGGATGTGTTCGGCCTGCACGGCATTGGCGGCATGATCGGCGCCGTCCTCACCGGCGTGTTCTGCGTACCGTCGCTGGGTGGCCTGGTGGAAGGCGTGACCCTGGGAGGGCAGGTGCTGGCGCAGATCAAGGGCGTGCTGTTCACCACGGTGTATTGCTTTGCCGTCAGCTGGATCATCCTGAAGGTGGTCAAGTGGCTGGTCGGCTTGCGTGCCGACGAACACGTCGAAGAGATGGGCCTGGACCTGGCCGAGCACAACGAGCGCGCCTACAACCACTGAGTCGCGGGGCGGCAGGGCTTGCCTGCCGTCCCGGCAGGTCCGTGGCGATCACCATCACGCCTTGTTTTTAAGCACGGAGTACCCGGCAGAGGCCTTCAGGGAAAAACTGTCGATCATGGCGATGGCCGCGATGCCGCTGACCAGCAGGAAGGTCAGCTGGAAATCGGCCGTCGTCGCCTGCGCGGCATTGCCATGCAGGGCCATCGCGCTGCGCAACAACAGCGCGCCCACCGCGACGCCCAGGCCCATGCTGAGCTGGAAGGCCATGCTGAACAGGGTCGAGGCATTGCTCATCTGCGGCTGTGGCACATCGGCAAAACCCAGGGTGTTGTAGGCGCTGAACTGCAGCGAACGGGACAGCCCACCCATGAACAACAGGCCCATGATCAGCGCACTGCTGCTGTCGGCCTCGAACAGGGCGCAGGCACCAATCGAGACGATTCCGACGACGCCATTGACGATGAGTACCTTGCGAAATCCCCAGCGATTGAGGGTGCCGGTGGTAAACCATTTCATCGCCAGGTTGCCCGCAAACACCGCCAGCACCAGCAGGCCGGCATCCAGCGCGGAAAGACCGAAGGCCAGCTGGAACATCAGCGGCAGCAGGAACGGCAGCGTACTGATCGCAATACGAAACAGCGACGCGCCGATGAAGCTCACCCGAAAGGTCTGAATGCCAATGACATCGAAGCTCAGCAGCGGCTCCTGGCTGCGCCGCATGTGCCGGATGGCCCAGCCCATCAGCGCCACGCCCAGGGCAATCAGCAGCAGGCCCGGCAGGTAGTTCGTCAGGTCCGCACCCAGCCGCTCGAAGCCATACAGCAGGGTGAAGCAACTGCTGCTCAACAGGACGAAACCGAGCCAGTCGAAGCGCCGCGTGCGGGTTTCGGTGTGGTCGGGAATCAGGTACCAGGCGCAGATCAGCGCGATAAAACCCAGCGGCAGATTGAGGAAGAAAATCCATTCCCAGGTCGAATGGGTCACGATGAACCCACCCAATGGCGGGCCGAGCACCGGCGCGACCAGGGCCGGCGTGGTGATATAGGCAATCGCCTTGACCAGACCTTCCTTGGGCGTTGTGCGCAGCACGGCCAGACGCCCGACCGGCACCATCATCGCGCCGCTGAAGCCCTGCAGCACCCGCGCCGCGATGAACTCGCTCAGGCTGTGGCTCATGCCGCACCAGGCCGACGCCACGCAGAACAGGGTGATGGCCGAGCAGAACACCTTGCGCGCCCCCCATTTGTCAGCCAACCAGCCGCTGATGGGGATGAAGGCCGCCAAGGCCAGCAGGTAGCTGCTGATCGCCACGTTCAAGTCTACCGGCAGCACGGCGAAGCTCTTCGCCATATCGGGCAATGCGGTGGCGATAATGGTCGCGTCCAGGTTCTCCATGAAGAACGTGGCGGCGACCAGCAGGGCAATCCGGGTGGAGCGGGAAGGGCTCATGAACGGGTTTCCGGGAAGGCGGGCGCGAGTGTCGGCGTAGCGACTGACTGCGCATCCTAGTCAAGCCTCCCGGAAACTGGAAGTTCTGTGATCGACCTCAGGTTTGTTCATGGCTTGCCTGCTCGCGCTCCTCAATAATGGCCTGAGCTCTCCTTACCATCACCCGAAAGCGCCTGACCTGGACCATCTTGCGACGCATTCTTCTGTGGCGGTTGCTGTTGAGGACAAGTAGTCCCAGTAATGGAACCACGACGTTTACAAGCCAAAAAAGGGGGTTGAATCCATAGGCCGCTGGTGAAAGCTGTATCACCAGACAGAACACAAAGACACCGACCATGACCCGGACCCATTGGGGGCGACCATAGATGATCATGGCGTTGCTGATGCTAATGATCAGGGCAAATGCCATGCCTATGAGTAAAGAGTACCCAGGATTTTCCTTAGGAAAATAAATCATCGCTGCCGTAGTGATCGACCAGCCAGCTGACATCAATCCCAAAAGAATACCCGCGATAAATATAGGAAAGTGGCGTAGCAGGAATCGAGGAATATTGACCAGGACAATCATGGTTCGATCTCCTCATACAAACCGACTGCGATTGCTTTCACATTCCCTGACAGGGCGCTGCTGGCAAAGCTGGCTGATGCTCCAATCGTATCGGCTATCTGGGTGATCGTTGCCTGTCGGATTTGCGTGGACGTGAAACGCTTGGGAAACTCGCCGGACAGCTGTCTCAGCTTGATCATCTTTGACGTCAGTCCCGGATGCTGGATGCTGAGCAGTTCCCTCGTCAGCCTCGCTCTCTCCGGGCGATTGAGCCCCTTCAGTACTTCCTGCGTGCTTTTGCCAGTGGCAGCCTTGGTCGCTCTTAGCAGACGGACAGTAGTCAAAGCCGAAACTCCAACACCGGCCAGCGATACCGCATCCAACGCAACCATGGCATGTCGATACCAATCAAGGCTGTCCAACCAGTCGTTGTTCTGCGCTGCGATGACTTCAAAACTTGTCCGAGCCACTCCAACAAGGCATTGCACGCTGCTGGCAGCGGCTGCCGCAAAACCGACCGCAGCTACCACCGAACTGGCGCCTGCTGTAAAGGGGATCGCGGCTGTTCCACTCGCAACCACCATCCACCCAATCACCGCCCCCGCACAGGTAAACGCCGTACTCACCGCCTCCATCACCAGCCGCGACTCCCGAGGCTGTGTCTGCAACTCCCGCATGAACTCCGCCAATGCGATATGCCGCGGAGCCTCGCGCAACACGATCTTCTTCGGCGCAATGCTGCAAATCGGCTGGAATTCGCGTAGCGTCACCATGGAAAAATCGCTTTCGATATAGACCACGCCAGCCCCGACAATCGCCGGATCGGCATCGATCGCCTGGAACAACCGCGGGATATCAATCAGCCCTGCGACCCGCTGGCGGGTATTGCGATGGGCACTGGGTACACCCGTCTTCGCTAACTCGGAATTCACTGCGCCACTCCCTGACTTTATTCAGAAGGAACGCAGCATAGGCAGCCAACCCGATAGAGGCGGTAGGACACGTCAGCAGTGAAAGTAGGACCGCTCCCGATAACGATTCAACGCCTTGTCACAGTCACCCCGTTGATAAGAACGTGCACGCCGACGCCACTTTCGGCGGATATCAACGACAGGGAGTTACCATGGCAACCGACATGTTCTTGAAACTGGGCGATATCAAAGGCGAGTCCAAGGATCAGCAACACCGCGAGGAAATCGACATCACCACGGTGCGCTGGAGCATGAGCCAATCCGGCACCATGCACACCGGCAGTGGCGGCGGCTCCGGCAAGGTCAGCATTGGCAACCTGAACATCGGCAAGCTGATGGACAAATCGTCCCCCAACCTGATGGCCGCCTGTTCATCGGGCAAGCATTACCCCGAAGCCACGCTGTCGGTGCGCAAGGCCGGCGGCAACAGCCCGGTGGAGTATGTGGTGTTCAAGCTCAGGGAAGTGATGGTGTCGAGCTACGAAACCGAAGGCGACCCCAGCAGCGACATGCTGCGTGAAATGGTCTCGCTCAACTTCGCCAAGATCGAGGTGGCGTACCAGCCGCAGAATGCTGATGGAGGCAAGGAGGGCGGTACGATCAAGTACGGCTGGAGTATTCGCGAGAATATGAAGATCTGAGGACGCTTTAGCAACTGAGGGGCGCAGCAGTCGCAAACTGTGGCCCCGGTCTATGATGAGATAGCGCTGGATAGTTAAGAAAACTGTGCGGTTTGTTCAGAAATGAAGACTACATTGAGCAAGCTACCAAGAGCTGTAGAGAAACGGTGTCGTCCTCGCTGACGGTACACACTTGTTGGCTTCCCCGGCTGATCTGTTGCGACCATGTGCCGACTGAAATCTCTCGACTCAAATATGCCGCCGCAGTCGTATTGCAGCGACTGATGGTGCGCGCTACCTTTTTCACGTCGCTGCAAATTCAGCGACCGGGCTTGGAAACTCGATTGGGTACAGGGCAAATCACACCCAATTTGATAGGGACGTTTATCCATGCACGTTTTCAGTACACTCAACAATCTCGCATTTCTCTCGACATCCAAGACCTCTCAATCCTTCAGTCAATTCATGGCTAGCGCGGGAGGTGTGTAATGAGCGAGCACTTGAAGACTCTCGGCGTCACCACCTTTTCCCAATGCGGCTCCCAGGGCCGTGAGTTATTTCGGGTAAACCCGGATGTGCCCATCCTGGAAGCCATGGAGCACGCCTCAGTTCTGCTCCACTGCGCCAAAGCGCTTTCCCTTGATGCTGCTCTGGAAAACGATGGTGAGCGCTATGCCTGGGCCGCGCATTACTTGAGCGAGATGGGAAAGGCGATCATCGATGATCTGACGCAGGGGATGCTGGCTAGGGTGGGAGTGTAGAGAGGAGGATACGGAAAAAAGGCGGATCTATTTTCTCTAGCGCCAAATGCAGAAAATAAATCTGTCCCGAATGGTACTTAGCCCTAAGCGCTTGAACTGAAAGCGAAAATAAAGAAGGCTGATCTGGATAGTTGCGAACAAATACCAAGCACCAAGGGTGCAGCCCTCATGAATCCTAGACGCCGGATCCATCAACGACAACGCATTCACCAGTACACAATTTTCACTTTCGTTTCAAGCAGTTAGGCTTTAAATAAGTGCCATTCAAGTCTACCCCTTTTCGTTCCTTATTTTCGACTATCTGAAGGGACATCATCGCATGGCGACCTGTTAATGTAAGCTCACGAAAGGTTATGCAGCTATAGTCAAATTTGCATGCTAGCGGCACCGTCTACGAAGATAATTTTCGTGCGGAGCGCTAGTAATAATTCACCAGAATAGCTAAACTTACCAGTTTATTTTCATAAGGTAGGGTATAGGGAAGAGGCAGGCGCTGAGGTAAAGTTATTGGTGTGTGTCCGGCATAAATGCCGGAATCATCATGGGAGAAACAGCCTCGCATGGGTATTTAGCTCTTGACCTGTAAGCACGCCTGCAGTGGTATTTTGACATTACTCGTACGCTGTTTTCAACTCTTTTTTCTGAAGAAGCCTTTCGATCTTAATCCCCGCCTCACTCCAATCTATAAACCAGTCGTGCTGAAAAATTGCTTTATATTCTCTTTTTAGCTCTGATGACGTTGGACGTCTGCCAAACTCAGTCTGAAAAGAGCAGTTTATCATTCGTGACTTAAATTCTCTATCTAGATACGGGCAGCGTACTAAGTCCAATAATATGTGTGATGATTCTGAGTATATAGATGCTCTTTGGGTTTTTAATGTTTTTATGATAATGCATTTCAGTTTTGTTTTAAGGTCGCCATAAATTGAATTGTTTTTTATATAGAACAAGACTGATACTATCTGGAAGTAGTTGGTGTTCTTAATTTTTTCAGTAGGTTCATTGAATATGAATTTTGAAATGTCTTCGGCTGAAACTAAGTCTTCTTCTCCAGATATTTCCCTCAGGGCAATAAGGAGGTTGATAACTTCTACTCCTGAAGAGATCCTGTCAGCTCTCTTGTTTTTCATGGTAAATATTACTTCGTCTTGTATTTTTTTTACTATCTCATCGCCGTATGCAGGGTTCATTAACTTTGCGATTCTACAGCAGATTATAGAGATTTGACTAACCAGAAATGTGCTTCTGACTCTAACGTCCATCGAATACACAAAAAAAGTCACATCGATAATTACTAATAGAAATTTTAGAACATTTTCTTGTTGTTTTTCATCCAGTGCGGCGCTATATCCATGCACCTCATGGGTTTTGTTTTTTATGACCGTAAAAAAATAGCCGGTAATGTTTTCAAATTCAATTTCATTACTTCGAACGATGGCCTTGATGTCTCGTATAAGTCTATTTGAAACGACTCCAGGGCCTTTGAAATATTTAATAAAGGTTATTTTCTCTTCGGGTTGGTCAGTATGGTTATCTGTACCTTCTGTCGCCTCGGCGTCTGAGGGTACGCTTTTTTTGGATTCGTCAAAGGTATCAAATAGCGCCGAAAAGATATCTTGTATATCTTTCTTTGCCATTGTAATTCCAGTAAGAAATGGAGCTCTATGTCGCGAAATCTTTGATTCGTTGAGGTATAACTTTGATTTTTCTAATGAGTCCTGAAACTCACTGAGTATGTGCTCGCCGATCTTGTCGTCATTGTAGAATAAAAAGTAGTCATCTACATAACGCCTTATGTCATAACTGCCCTGAAGATGAAGGTTTTCTTGAAATACATTTTTATCTACATTTTGGAGTATTATCTCGGCAAAAATTCTACTAAATTCTGGCCCTATCACTAGGCCGTCATTCCGACCAAAATTTGCAGATTCCATTAGTTTGGAGAATTTGTTTTCGAAGTTACTCTTTCCGAAGTTTTCCTTATGGTAGATTTCGTTTTTGACCGCCTCTCCAAGTCTTTTGGTTGAAATATTATCAAAGCATTTGGATATGTCGAACTTTAAAAGTTTTTTGAATTTCTTTTCTAGTCTATGAAATTCATACGAATCATAGAATTTGTATAAGAATGCATATTTTTTATATAGGAAAAAAGAACTTGCATATTTGAATTGTACAGCCATTGCTTCATCTACGTTGGCTTCAGTTCCTTCGTCTTTTATTGAATTGTCACGTAAGGTATTATCTGGTTCGTAATACCACGTTGCCACCTCAGCAGGCGCGCGCAAACTAAATTCACTCCTGGCAGTAAGTCCACACATCAAACTGCTGTAAGTTTTATAAAAGTCCACAAAATCTTGTTGGCTGGAAGGGTGTATAAGATGAAGTGTTCTATAACTTGAGGAACTCTTAACAATTTTGTAGGTGAACGGGTGTGTTTCTTTGCCTGGCTTCAGTATTTCGCCTAGAAGACCTTCAGTCTGTTGTTCAGTTGATCTTGAATAGAAGCCTTCGTTTGTTAGGAGAATTGGAACCTCGTACGGAAGAACCTCTGTGAGGAGCACTCGGCGATAATTAGATTTATAAACTCTTTTGAGTCTTACCTCTTTCTTATGGCTTCTCATATCCACTTTCTCTTTTCCAGCATTCCTTGATGTTTGTGAACTCAGTTTTGGCAATTGCGTAAACCATCCGCTGATTGAAACCTTTGCTGAAACTTATACCTTGCGTTGCAATGCAGGCTTCTCGCATACATCTTGAACCAACAGCTCTAAATATACTGCCTCGTTTAGAACGGCATAGCTTCATTAAGTATGTGTCAAGGTCTTTTATTTGTTGGGGGTCGGATAAATTTTTGTTGTTGTAGTAGAAGCCAGCCATCAAGCCTTGTGATGTGTTGTCTGTTCTCGATGGCTCTCGAATTAGATAGTTGCCTGTAATGAATTTTAAACGAAGGCAGAGTAAGTTTGTATCATTGTTTTTAGCGAGATCTAGAAATGATAAGGCAATGCGTGTTTTTATTTTTCTTATTCTGTTTTTTGAAATTCGTATTATAGGCGTTGAGGTCTGATCGAGTACGTGTTCATAACCCAAAAAGTTGAGGCGCTGAACCTTATTGAATACATGCTCTGAATGTATTTTTTTTATTTTTTTATGATTTATGTCTAGCTCGAGGGTTTTAAGTTTTTTTTCAACTTTTTCTAGAATTTCATCGCTCTGTGTATGGCAAAAAACTATAAAATCGTCAACGTATCTCGCATAATAATAGACCCCTTCCAATGCTCTAACATATCTATCGAATTCGCGGATATACAATTCCGAGAGTGAGGCGCTTATGCTGATGCCTCTTGGGAGTCCACGCGTGCCCGACACTGTAGGGCAGGAGAAGACCTGTCTTATGATTCTTCTATTTTGGTATGAAAGAATTCGGTTGGACTCAACTTTAGATATAACTATTTCTCTGGGGATTGATTCATAAAACCCCTTGATATCTCCTTTTATTATGGTGTAGTGGCTAGTGTCTGAGATTAAAGAGCTTATTTGCCTGGTTATAGTGTCCCGGTCCGCTTGTTTGACTTTGTATATTCGTCCTAATATTTTATTGACACGCCTCAGGCTGTATACGCTTTCTAGTGATTGTGGTTTGAAGATTTTCTTTCCTTTTTTTATATAAAAAGAAAGACTGGAGAAGTCGCATCCTTCATTTAATATATTTTTTGCCACTAGATCAAGCTTTTCTAGATAGTCACTGCGCTTCCTGCCAAGCTTGAATCTGATAACGTCTTTAATTGATGTTAATCGTAATAAGCTTTTCCCGGTAAAGTTCTGATCTAGCAAGGTGTGGCCCCTTTAATTGCTAGGTAAATTCCGAGGGACATCCAACCAACTGACATTCCAGACATTAGCAAATAGAAGTAGTAAAGCAGCCCGCGGCCAATCAAGCTAGCAACTAGCTCTGCTAGCGGCTTTGGAAGTAGTTTAGATTTTATAGTTCTTATGTGCTCTATGTTCAAATCCATTTTGCTATGATTTTCGTGTTTGGCAATTATCTTGGCATAACGTTTTGCGTAATTTTTAAAGTTTTCTGCAGAGGGGGTGAATGTGCTATCTTCAATATCGTATTTTAATAATTTTTTAAAGTGATTTAGCGCTTGAGCGCACTCATGGATTTTTTCTGCGCGTGTGCCATATTTTGCACCAGAAACCAAGATAGATAACGCTAGCATTATGATAGGAAGACAGTTCTGTCCGATGTTTATGTAGATTTCGTCTTTCCCGAGATTTGTGCTGTACAAAGCCACGATGAAAGATACGTAAGCGCTCCATAAACCCCACTTGGCTAAAGATAGGTAAAGCGCTTAGCTGTGAAGTCGAGGTTCGCAGTTCCACGGCAGCAAGGCTTCGTAATCCTCAACCGAAGTCGCCGTTGGCAGGCGTTCCAGTGCGTGGCGCAGCCACGCATAAGGCTCTTGGCCGTTGGCTTTGGCAGTCTCGACCAAGCTGTAAAGTTGAGCACTGGCCGTCGCGCCCTTGGGCGTGTCGCTAAACAGCCAGTTCTTTCTTCCGATCACGAAGGGGCGGATCGCGCGTTCTGCCGCGTTGTTGTCCATCGGCAAATACCCTTCCTCGACGTATCGCTCCAGCTTGCTCCAGTTACTTGCGAGGTAACTGATGGCTTTGCCCAAGGCATTCTGAGCGGTGACCTGGGGCTGCGTCTTTTCGATCCAGCTTTTCAACTGAGCCAGTATCGGCAGGCTATGTTCGTGACGGCCGATTTTACGATCAGCGTCGCTACTGGCCTTCAAGTCGCGTTCGATCCCATACAGCTTGTTGATCAGATTCAGCGCGATATCCGCACGTCCCGTTTTACCTTTGGGCTGCACTTTCTGTGCTTCAACAAACTTGCGTCGCGCATGCGCCCAGCAGCCTAGACGCTCAACTCCGTCCTGCGCGCCCAAGGCATTGTAACCGGCGTAGTCATCGGTCATCACGTAACCGCGATAACCTTCGAGCAGGCGCGTTGGCACCTCCTGCGCACGGCTGGTGGAGTAGTCAAAAAGGATGACCGGCCTATCCGGTGGGCCGCCGGTTTGCACCCACATCCAGGATTGGCTGCTCGGTTCTCGATCTGGTTCTTTCAGCACTTGCACGCGCGTTTCGTCGCAGTGGATGACGCGGCTTTCCAGTAGCCGGTCGCGCATCAAATTCAGCAGCGGCTGAAAGTGTTCGCCGCACTGGATCACCCAGCGAGCCAAAGTCTGGCGCGGGATATCAATACCGTAGCGACCCAACACTTTTTCAAATCGATGAAGCGGTAAACCGTCAACGTATTTGGTAGTCAGCAACATCGCCAAAACGCTGGGGCTGGCCATGCTTTTTTCAATCAGTTGAGCAGGCTTGTCCGCAGTGACTGGGGCGGCTTCGCATTCACGGCAACCGTAGATCTTGCGCACATGCTTGATCACGCGGATCTGCATTGGCACGATCTCAAGCTGCTCGCTGATTTCCTCACCAATGCTGTGTTTACGGCAACCGCAGGCGCAGGTCAGTTCGTGCTCGGGCAGTTCGTGGATGACTTCGATGCGCGGCAGATCGGCAGGCAGCGGCTTGCGCTTGCCACGGCGCTTGGCGGGGGCGACAACCTCTTCTTCAGCGTTTTCGTCGATAGCTTCGACGACGCTTTCGGCTTCGTTGAAGAGCGCCAACTGCGGTGTGGCCGGATCGGCTGTTTGCTCGGACTTGCGTCCGAACAAGCGCTGGCGCAGCAATGCGTTCTCTTCTTCTAGAAAACCGACCCGCGACTGCATCTTCGCAAGCATTTGCTTGAGCAGTTGGAGATCGTCGGGAAGGTTGTCGGGCATGGATTTCATGCCCTGGATTATACCGAATCAGGCCACGAATCGCGGCGTCAAAACCTGATGGGGACGGTTACGCCAGAGGTCAAAACCGTCGAGCAGCCAGTTCAGTTCCTGGACGGTGAGGACAATCGCCTCGTCGGTGGCATCGGGCGATGTTTTGAATCGCTCTGATTCCAGGCGTTTGAGCCAAAGGCAGAAGCCGTTGCGCTCCCAGTACAAGATTTTCACTCGGTTGCGCGGCTTGTTGAGGAAAACGAAAAGTACCGGGTCGAACACGGCAACCTTGATATCCAGTTCGACCAGCGCAGCCAGTCCGTCGATGGATTTTCGAAAGTCTACAGGTTTGGGGTAGAGGTACACTTTTTCGACTTTGGCGTCGGGTCGCATCATGGCGCACGGGCTCCTGAGAGTATCGGGAGCCCAGCATCCCGCGTTAGCTTAGTGCTTTGAATGTGGGGTTTATGGAGCGCTTACAAAGATACAACTATTAATGCTGTAGAGGTCGATATTAAGGCAACATTTGAAGCACCCTCTAAACTGTTTAGCCTTCTATATGAGTTAAAACGGTAGTCTGCCGTGCAACTGACCGAGCTATGGAGTTTTTCGTATGGTACTAAATTTTTTTGAGTAATAAACCACCCCCTTACATGACATGTGATTCTGGCGATTGCTATTTTTCTAAGCCCTACAATGCACCCCGACAGCTAAGAACAGCAGGGTGCGGTTGCTTTTGATCTTGATTGAATCGGCTAGCGGGTTCTTCTTTCTGGCGATACCCTTATAGTGATAGAGCATTCAGCTCGTCTTTATAAGGCATTTTTGACGAATACAAATTATGGAATGCTTTTCCAATGGCGCCAGAGAAAAGAATTAACTCTGGGTTGTTGGTTCCACCCATGAGAATGTGGGTCATTGCTATTCCAGGGTATGGATCTATGTAGTAAATCTCTTTTACTCCGAGTTGATATGCTTTTTTTGCGCAAAGTTCACAGGGGCTTGCGGTTGTAAATAATTTTCCGTGTTCTATGCCTCTGCCGCCATATTTTGATAGCTGTAGAAAAGCATTCTCTTCTGCATGTAGCGAGCGAGTGTGTACTTGATTTTTTTCACCGATCAAGTCGTTGTACTCACTTTTAAAACAATATGAGATATTTCTTCCTGTATTTTCTATTTTTTTGTAGTTTTTACTCTCTTTGGTGAATCTGGTAATGTATTTGACGTCGGTTTTCTCATATTCGGAGTATGCTTCTTGGTCATGACCATTAACTAGGTCAAATCTATTTCTCAAGCTGCAAGGTACTTGCCCAAAAGGTGTGTCATTCCATCCTACGGACTGGACTGAAAAATTTTTATCCGTTACTACAGCACCGACTTGTCTAGAAATACAGCCTGAATTCAGTTTTGCGGTGTAAGCAATTTGCATGCATCTTTCTAATGGTGACGGTGTAACTAATCCAGGGCGAATCATCAGGCAAACGAAGGTTATCACCTGATTTGCTAGTAAACTGAAATGTGAAACCGTATTGCTTGAGTTTGGATTACTAATATATAAGTCGGAACGTTGTAAGCAAGCTTGGATGTCCTGCTTTATATATGTTGACTTTTCGGTTAGCTTTCTATCGCCGTACTCTTCGCTATCCATCTCTTTTATCTGGTTGTCCGTGTATCCCAGTGCCCTAAGTCTAGTTTTACGCTGCTCATCTTCACAGGAGACCGCCATCAAATAAAATGATGAGTATCTATCTTGGAAATAGATTGCTTCGAATGGGTTTCTGATAGCATCTATCACTATGAATGTTCTTTCGCCTTTGTTTCTAGCCTTGCGTATGTCTTTGATTATTTTGTTAATTTTTTCGGCCAAAGAAAAGAAATTTCCCCCAATTACTTCGTGTGAAGTTGGGTCTCCAGAATTTCTGACATTGTTTCCTATCGTTTGGAATAGAGAGACATAGCCAGCGCCGCCGATTTTTCTTTTTAGTTCGTTATTTTGATTTGGTAGGAATTCTGTGTAAAAAAGCCTCAGGGAGTTAATGTCCTGTAGGTTTAGATCGTTGTGCGAGTCTTTTATTGTTTTAATCGTATCTATTATTGCTTTTTGCAGTTCGATGGTTAGCTCTGCTACGCTTCCTATAAATCTTGCAGCTTCTTCAACGTTTTTTTCACTAAGCAGTAGTGTTAAGATTGAACTGGCTTGTATTGATATGAAAGGGGTCCATGTTTTTTCAAAGCATTTGTATATTATTTTTTGTTTTCTTTGGCTGTTATTGTTTGGTGTGTTCCCTTTGTATAAGGAATGCTTTATATGTTCTTGCTCTTTTGAAAGGATGCTCGCCACGGTTGAACAACCGCTACCTGTTTGCCCAGTCAGTCCGATTATTATGAAGTCGTCTTTATCACCATAAATTTTTGAAATGGTATCTTCAAAATAAGTTGTCATGTTTAACATCCTTGTACTGGGGCGACTGGAGTACCATAGGTGTTGATGGGGCGATATGCCACTATTTTTTTGATGATATCGACTGGAAAGGGGCGGATCTATTTTCTCTTGAAGCCCAGCGAAGCGTTGACCCGCAGCAGGACCTTGGGGGAGGGCGCTACCGCTGACGACTGTCGTCACCTTCACCGTGACTCTGATCACCTGTTTCGAGGTCATGCGTCACATCAGTAATCCCCGTCCCTGATGCAAACCAGCCGATCGCCCCCAACTGACCCTTGCCAACCCCTGGACCCGGGCGGCATCATATCCTTCGATATAGGGTAGGGGGGTATGCTATGAGTCACATCAAATCCAACAAGGACGATCTGCTCAAGCGGGTCAAACGCATCGCCGGCCAGGTTCAGGCCATCGAGCGGGCGTTGGAAGGGGATGCCGACTGCGCCAAGACCCTGCACCTGGTGGCCGCCACCCGTGGGGCGATCAATGGGCTGCTTGACGAGATCATCGAAGACCACGCCCGCGAGCACGTCGCGAAGGCGGGGCTGACCGACGAAGAGCGCACGCAAGGCGTTGAAGAGCTGCTTGAAGCCATTCGCCGTTATTCGAAGTGAGGCAGACATGAATACTACGCATAACGGGCATGCCCACGACTTCCTCGGCGCCGGCCACGATGACAACGCCAGGCGCACGCTTTGGGTGGTGATCCTCACGGTCGTGATGATGGTGGGTGAGATTGCCGCCGGTTACATCACCGGCTCCATGGCCTTGCTGGCTGACGGCTTTCACATGGCGACCCATGCCGGGGCGCTGGGGATCGCGGCGGCGGCGTACGCCTTTGCGCGCAAGCATTCCGGGAATACCGCCTACAGCTTCGGTACCGGCAAGGTGGGCGACCTCGGCGGCTTCGCCTCGGCGCTGATTCTCGGGTTGATTTCGCTGGGCATCGGCATCGAGTCGGTCATGCGCTTGCTCGAACCGACCCAGGTCCAGTTCGGGACCGCCACGCTGATTGCGGTTATCGGCCTGATCGTGAACATTGTCAGTGCGCTGCTGCTGGCTGGCGGTGTTGGTCATGATCACGGACACGGCCACGATCATGGATATGGTCACCATCATCACGGGCACGCCCACGGCGAAGACAACAACCTGCGCTCCGCTTATGTCCACGTGTTGGCCGACGCGGTGACTTCGGTGCTGGCCATCGTTGCGCTGCTGGCCGGTCAGTACCTCGGTTGGGTCTGGCTGGATCCAATCATGGGCATCGTCGGCGCCGTGGTCATTGCGCGCTGGGCCTGGACGTTGATGCAGGACACCGCTTCGGTGCTGCTGGACAAGACCGACGAGCACGTGGCCGAGGAGATCCGGGAACTGCTCGATCAGTCTGGAACGCTCAGGATCACCGACTTGCATGTCTGGCGGGTTGGCCCGCAGGCACGTGCCGCCATCGTCAGTGTGCTGGGCTCCACGGAATTGTCGGCCGATGACGTTCGCACGGCGTTGGCGCCGGTCCATGAAGTGACCCATCTCACGGTTGAATACCGGGTAGCCTGAGCTTTCAGGCTCCTGCCTTGAGCTGGATAGTCACGACTGAATTGACGGCAAGGGCCGAGTGGTAGACATGGCAAAGGACATTGAAAACCCCTGCGTTTCGCTGTGCCAATTGAACAGCGAAATGTGTGTAAGCTGCGGCCGCACCCGCGAAGAAATCCGTAAATGGCGCGGCATGAAGCGCCCGGAAAAGATGGCGACGGTGCAGAAGGCCAGCGCTCGCATGAAAAGCCTCACCAAGAAGAAAAACAAGCACTAGCCGGTGGCGAAAGGGCGCCGGCTCAGGCCCATCATCCAATCTCTGCGAGGTAGACCCATGCCAGGTTGCAGACCAGGCCTGACGGGCTGACATCATGTGGGAAACAACCGGCTACCTCGGCCTTTTCATTTCGGCGTTCGGCGCCGCGACGCTGTTGCCGCTGCAATCGGAAGCCGTGCTGGTGGCGTTGCTCTGGGCAAAGCAGCATTCGGCTTTTGCCCTGCTGTGTGTCGCCACAGCCGGTAACGTTGCCGGTTCGCTGGTGAACTGGGTGCTCGGACGTTATCTGGAACACTGGCGGGACAAGGCCTGGTTCCCGGTCTCCGACAAACAGCTGGCGCGTGTTCAGAACACCTATCATCGTTATGGCCGATGGTCGCTGCTGCTCAGTTGGGTGCCGGTTATCGGTGATCCGCTGACGGTGGTCGCGGGCCTGATGCGTGAACCCTGGTGGAGCTTCCTGGCGATCGTCACCGTCGCCAAGGCTGCCCGGTATGGCGTGTTGTATCTGATGACGCTGGGGTGGGCATGACGACAGAGGCGTTTCAAGGGGCTGGGTCTGGGCTGTGATCGGTTAAAGCCTTTTCTGCTCACCAGAACAGCATCCTCAATGCCAGCGCGATCACGACGATATTGAAAACGGACTCCATCCATTGGTCGCCTTTCTTTAGCGCAAATTTCGCGCCGGCATTTGCCCCCAAGAGCGTGCCAATAACCAGACAGCAGCCGTACTGCCAGTTCACGATGCCGCTGACACCGAAAATGATGAGTGAGCCCACGGAGAGGACGAGCCCGCCGACTTTGCGGGTGCCTACCGATTCGCTGATGGTTTTTCTGAAAAAGATGATGAATAAATACGTCGAGAGTTTGGCTTGCCCACCGAATAACCCGCCGATCATTCCCACTGGGATGAACAGGAGATAGCCAAACAGACGCCTGAGCGCTGAGGGAGGGGTTTTGTCGCGATGAGGTTTTTTTATAAGGGACAGGGCGACGAGCAGCAATGTCAGCCCGCCAATGACTTTATGCAGCAGTGCGGGATCTATTTGAAGAAGAAGGCTCGCGCCTCCCAAAGCCCCGGCCAACCCCAGTACGGCAGCCGGAATGGCCAGCGCATAATCGACCTTTCCCTGCTGATGAAAGTGGCGCAGGCCGGCAATCATGGTGCCTACCGAGGCCAGGCGCGCGGTGGCGATTGATGACTGAGGCGCAATCCCCAGCCAGATCATCACCGGGACGGTTAAAAACACGCTTCCTCCCGTGTTGGTCCCGATGAATCCCGTGATGATTCCGAGGAAAACCAGACCGGCACCTGTCAACCACTCATGACCCATCATGTTGAAGTGCTCGCCTACGATTCAAGTGCACGGTTTATTCGCTCAAGTAAGCCGGGTCTCTGCAGTGATGGCAATTTCTATTTCGGGAATGGGTGGTCACCTGACGCTTTGCGGTATGGACGAAGCGGTGCTCGCTGATAATCGGGCACCATCTGTCAAAGGGGTCGACCAGTTCTTTTGAAACGAGGCTGTTAGGGGTGATGCTTTCTTTTGGCGGATTATGTGGGGTAGCCGGGTAGGGCTGTCACTGACTCAAGGGAGGAGCGGTGTCTTGCCGCTGGCTGAATGAACCGCACGTTTCTGCTGCTGGATGTCGAATCTACTGCTATTTGGGAAAGGTCCTACGAGTCCTTGGACCGACCCTCTGCCAAGCTGATTTGAGCGTCGTACCGACAAGGTGTACGGCAAGAGCGTTATCAATCACGAGGTCAGAAAAATGGCTGCCAAAGCGAAGAAAAAAGGACTTATCTATCGGCTGGGCTACGTCTATGGCTGGTGCTCCAGGCGCTATCTCAGGTTCGAGGAACCGGTGATTCGCTGGGGGGTGAAGAAAGGTCTGCCCGCCGCGTTGGCGGGCTTGATGAGATGGCTGATACGGCTGTCGTTGGTTGGTGCGTTTTTGCTCTTGGCGTTTTGGGGGGTAATTGTGGTTTTTGGAATTTATGTACTCAAAGAAATATTGAGTTCTGAGTCTGATTTCGGCGCAGAAGAAAATAAGTTTGATGATACAGATTTCTGCCCTGACCGCTTTTCTCCTGATTATATTCATGATCCTAGATTTGATCATAAACCTTAGTTCTAATTTATTACTTTCCAGATAATAACTTGTTTACAGCTTTCTTCAGTGCGTTTGTGCCTGCGCCTCCGTATTGTCGAGCATCGCCCGTTCCATCAGCGAATCCTCGAAGAGCTGATCCAGCATGAAGTCCCGCCCAGCCGAGAGCGGTTATCCAAAATGTTGGCATCACAAGGAACATTGCCCCCATCACAATCCCCAACAAAAAATCAGCCTGCTGATTGTTCAACCCCATCAACGGGTTCAGGTTCGCATGGGGCGAGCCGGACCCGTACAAGGCATCAAAGATGGTGCTGTCCATCCAGCGTGCCAACTGAAACCAGAAGTCGACGAAGATCATCGCGAACTGCACCACTGAAACGGTGATCATCGCCTTCAGGTCATAACTGCCGAGCACCAGCACCAACGGAATGCAGATCACCAGCGCCATTTTCAGAAAGGCCATCACCATCGGCAGCGCCTGGCGCACCACATCCATGGCCGGCATGTTCGTCAGCGTCCCCATCGTCGTACCGACTGCCCCGGTCACACGGGCGGCAGCGTCCGGTATCGAAGACCCGACCCGGCCGCCGTAGTCGGTATAGACCTTGCCCTGGGTCATTTGCTGATTCCTGGGTGACACCACCTGCCGAATGAGCGCCTCATCCACCTTGTCCTTGCTGGTAAAGCTGGCCCACTTGGTGAAGCGCTCTAGTAGGGAGCTGTCCACTTCGGCAAGCACCCGGCTTTTCAATCCCTCCTTGTCGTCACTCCACCATTGCTTACAGGTCGGGTAGCCACCACCGCCGGGCACTTTTGCCAGGCCCGCGTCCCGCACCGGATCGTAGGGCCATTGAGCACGCGGAGTCTTGGAGTGATAGATGTCGTAGAAGCCCTCTTTCTCCAGAAAATACCGCGAACCTATCCAGTTGATGTCGTGGGTCTGCTCCTCGGTCAGGGTCGGTGGTTTCATGAACAGTTTGGCCCGGGAGTAGCCGTAGCAGTCGTTGATGAAGTCGGCCACCTCCTGACCCAGCAGCGGGTTTTTCAGCCGAGTGTTGTTCACCTCCATACGCATCTGTCGCAGATCCGTCCCGCAGGGAATGGCGGCCACGGCGGCGCCGCTGATCGCCTTGGACACCGAATGCACGAAGAACCACCAGAGCGGGACCTTGGCGCTCTGGCCGTTCAGGGTGGTAAAGGATTTCCCCCAGCCGGTGTCCTGGGGCAAGGGCGACTGGTGCTGACATTGCTCCGAGCGGCTCTTGTCGAACTTCAGGGTGCTCAGGCTCACCGTAATGAAGGGCACCCCGGCAAGCATGACTACCGCAGTCGCCAACCACAAACGGTGCTCGATACTGGCAATGGCGGCCAGCGCTGCATCCGCGCCACCGCCTTCTTCGCGCGCCTTGAACCACTCCTGCAGCAGGATGACCAGGAAGGGTAGCGCGAAGAAGCCTGAGTCCATCAGCACGTTCCAGATGCCGTTGCTGACCAGCCAGCCCACCAGGGTCAGGTAGTACTCCAGGTAGTCGTTGGTATAGAGCGTCATACCAATTCCTCCCACAACGCTAAGACCCGCATCAGCTCGATCAGCAGGATGCCGAAGACCGCAGTCACCTCGGCCTTTTTCAATCTGGGGAGAAAGGCTGGCTGAACCCTGAGCGTCCTGCGGCGCAACCCGACCCATCCCCACGCGGCGAGACTGAAGCAGACGATGCGGGCGCTCAGGAAATACCAGTAGTGATGGATCTGCCACGCTTGCCATTCCGCGACGCGCATGAGGGAAAGACCACCGAGGGTCACGAGGCTGCCGACGAGCAGGCTCAGTAGGGCGAGTACCAGGGGCACGAAGAGAATCAGGCCCAGGAGCTTGAGGTGTTTGTGCGTGGCTATGTTCATGGCTTCACCGCAGGTGCCTGGGCACACCTTGGAGAGACGTCGTTATACTCAGCGGCCAGTGGCTGTCCGCAGCGTTGAACCGATGGGCTGAATGCGCTTGAGGTGCCATGCAGGAGGACGGTGTAGAGAGACCTGACACCGCCTGCCCACGGTCGGGCATTTTTCAGCGTGGCAGCAGTTGGGACCGCTGACAGCATGTGTTGACGTTGAGACATGGCGAGGCTCCTGAAAGAGAAGCCTCAAATTCTCCTCAGTGCTTCATCCCATCACAGCAAGAAAACTGGATCGCGGAATGTGCTTTTCGCAAGTCGCGATCATTCGCATGGTGGCGATTCCATCCTGTGCGAGTGAGGGGGCTGCAAGTTGGGTGGCATCGGTCAGGTGTTGCGGCGATGCCGTCCTCAGCATTTTTTCAGGCCGCGTACGACGGGTTTATTGGCGATTGCCCCCCCATTATGGGCATCGGCTAAAAATGACAAGAATTTCATCTTATAAAGTTCGATATTGTCCTTTTCTGATATAGCAACAACCATTCCATTTTTGGGTTTAACCATAAAGTTTCATCTGGCTTTTTCATTCTGAACCGTAGCTGAATGGAAATGTTAAAAACTGTGCTTGAGAGAGAATTCGAAGGAAAAGCCCCGTATTGCCTGATAGAAATATGGCGTTTTGATAACACTTCAAAGCCTGATTAACACAGGGCAGAGGAGGATTTTAATAATCCACTCATTCAGTTGTCGTTCTCATTCAAAAACATTGAAGTGTTGTTAAGTATCGAGTTTGTTACGAAGTCTGGCAGGAATGCTGGTCTAGGGATTTTTTGTGTCAGGAAGCGCATCAATGGACAGGCCCCCACAGTCAGCTGAAACCACCCAGGGCGACAGCGGCATTGCCTCCCTCGTGGTCATTGCTCAACTCTCGGGCGTGGCAGTCAGCGTTGAACGCCTCAGGCACCTGTCCGGGCTCTCCCGGGCGGTCGATACCCTGACCCTGGTGCGCCTGGCCCGACAGATCGACCTCAAGGCCCGCGCCACCACCACTCAGATCAGCCGCCTTGCCCAGACACCGCTCCCGGCCATTGTCGAGATGAGTGATGGCCGATACCTGGTGCTGGCCAAGTGCGTGAACGATCAAGTACTGCTACACGATGAAGTACAGCAGCGGACCTATCAGGTCAGTTTGAGTGACTTCGAAAAAGTCTGGTCCGGTCGTTTGATCCTTGTCACCTCGCGTGCCGTATTGGCGCAAGGCGGTGGAAAGTTTGATCTGTCGTGGTTTATTCCGTCGATCGTCAAGTACCGCAAGCAATTTCTGGAAGTGCTGACCGGGTCATTTTTCTTGCAGTTGTTTGGCCTGGTCTCGCCGTTATTCATGCAGGTGGTCATCGACAAGGTGCTGGTGCACAAGTCGATGTCGACCCTGGATGTTCTGGTGTTTGGGCTGGTCACCATTTCCGTGTTCGAGGCGCTGTTGGGTGGCTTGCGTACCTACGTCTTCAGCCACACCACCAACCGGGTCGACGTCGAACTGGGCGCTCGTCTGTTCAACCACCTGCTGGGGTTACCGTTGGCCTATTTCCAGGCCCGGCGGGTAGGCGACAGCGTGGCGCGGGTGCGTGAGCTGGAAAACATCCGCAACTTCCTCACCGGCAACGCGCTGACGGTGGCGATGGATATGTTCTTCACCCTGGTGTTCTTCGCGGTGATGCTGACGTACTCGCCATGGTTGACCTTGATCGTGTTCATCTCGCTGCCGTGCTACGTCGCCTTGTCGGTGCTGGTGACGCCCGTGCTTAAGGCACGACTCGATGAGAAGTTTCGCCGCAGCTCGGAAAACCAGTCGTTCCTGGTCGAGTCGGTGACCGGCATCGAAACCCTCAAGTCGATGGCCGTCGAACCCCTGATGCAAAGACGTTGGGAGGAGCAACTGGCGGCCTATGTGTCCAGCGCCTTCAAGGCCTCCAGTCTGTCCAGCTCGGCCAATCAGGTGGCGTCGCTGATCAGTAAACTCACCACGGCGGCGCTGTTGTGGTTCGGTGCCCGCTTGGTGATCGGTGGTGATCTGTCGGTCGGTGAGCTGATCGCTTTCAACATGCTCTCCGGTCGCGTCAGCGGGCCCATTCTGCGTCTGGCGCAGCTGTGGCAGGACTTTCAGCAGGTACGGCTGTCCATGGCTCGGCTGGGCGATATCCTCGACAACAAGGCCGAGTCCGGGGTCTCTGCCGGGCAAGCCTCGATGCCGCCGGTCAAAGGCGAAGTGGTCTTCGACCGAGTGGTGTTTCGCTATCGCACCGATGGTCCAGAGATTCTGCGTGGCCTCTCATTGACGGCTCAGGCGGGTAGCGTGATCGGCATCGTCGGCCCCTCGGGATCCGGTAAAAGCACCCTGACCAAATTGATTCAGCGGCTGTACTCGCCCGAGCGCGGGCGGGTGTTGATCGATGGCATGGATCTGTCGGTACTCGACCCGGCGTCACTGCGCCGACAGATCGGCGTGGTCCTGCAGGAGAACATGCTGTTCAAGGGCACGGTGCGCGACAACATTGCGTTCGCCTCACCTGGCATGCCCTTGGAGCAGGTAGTCGAAGCCGCGGAACTGGCTGGGGCCCATGAGTTCATCCTGGAGCTGCCACAGGGCTACGACACCGAACTGGGCGAGCGTGGCAACGGACTGTCCGGCGGGCAAAGACAACGCATTGCCATCGCCCGGGCCCTGGCCACCCAGCCGAAGATCCTGATCTTCGATGAGGCCACCTCGGCGCTAGACGCCGAGTCGGAGTCGATCATCCACGGCAACATGCACCAGATCTGCAAAGGGCGCACGGTGTTCATCATCGCCCATCGCCTGTCCGCCGTGAGGATCGCCCAGCGCATCATCACCGTCGAGAAGGGCGCCATCGTCGAAGAGGGCAGCCACGACGAGTTGCTCGAACAGAACGGCCGCTATGCCTCACTGTGGCGCCATCAGACGGGGCATCTCCATGTCGCTGCTTGATCGCTTCTTCCCGCGCCTGCGGCATTACCGCGACATTGCCCAGGCTGCCCTCGAGGCTGAGAAAGCCCAAGGCAACACCTTGCAACGCCAGCGCGACGAGGTTGAGTTTCTGCCTGCGGCGCTGGAGGTACTCGAAACGCCGGCGTCGCCCATTGGGCGTGGCTTGATGTGGATGTTGATGCTGTTGTTCGCAATCGCCCTGATCTGGTCCATCGTCGGCAAGCTGGATGTGGTGGCCGTGGCCGAGGGCAAGGTGGTGCCCAATGGCAACAGCAAGACCATCCAGCCGCTCGAGGCGGGCATCGTCAAGGCGATCATGGTCGACAACGGCCAGCACGTAACCGAGGGGCAGGCGTTGATCGACCTGGACCCGACCGAGGCCACCGCCGATGTCAGCAAGTCCAGGACGGCGCGGATCGACGCGATGCTGGTGATCAACCGTGCCCAGTCCTTGCTGGATACACAGACGACCAACCGGGCGCCGGTGGTCGCGGTGGTTCAGGACGCGAGCGAGGATCGCCAGCGCGATACCCAGCGCTTTGCCGAGAGTGCGTTTTACGAGCAGCGCAGCAAGCTCACCGGCCTTCGTTCGGAACTACAAAAGCGCACGCAGGAGTTGCAGACCACCCAGCACAAGATCAGCAGCCTGCAGCAAACCCTGCCAATGACTCGGGCCGAGGAAGAGGACTACAAGACCCTGCTGCAGCAAAGCTACGTCCCACGGCATGCCTACCTGGAAAAGATGCAGGCGCGCATCGAGCAGGAGCAGGAGTTGGCCGGGCAGCAGAGCTATGCCAAGGAACTGCAGGCCACCATCCAGGAGCAGCGCGACGATATCGATACGGCGATTGCGCAGTTTCGTCGTGAGCAACTCGACTTGCTCAACCAGGCCCAGCAGCAACTGGCCCAGGACCAGGGTGATGAAACCAAGTCCCGCCAACGGCAGGGTCAAACCCACCTGACCGCTCCGGTGAGTGGGACTGTTCAGGAACTGGCGGTGCACACCATCGGGGGGGTGGTGACCCCAGCCCAAGCCTTACTGGTGATCGTGCCTGACGATGTTGGGTTGGAAGTCGATGTGCAGATTCTCAACCGGGATATTGGCTTTGTCCGTCCGGGGCAGGACGCCGAAATCAAGTTGGATGCCTTTCCATACACCCACTACGGGACGATCGCTGGCAGGGTCATGTCGATCTCTCAGGATGCGGTGAAGGACGACAAGCTGGGACTGGTGTACCCGGCCCGTATTCAGCTTGGGGCGCATGAGATTGTCGATGACGGTAAGCGCATTCAGCTGGAGCCGGGGATGACCAGCTCCGTGGAGATCAAGACCGAGCAGCGACGGATTATCGAATACCTGCTGACGCCGCTGTTGAAGTACGAAAGCGAGGCGTTGAGAGAACGCTAGTTTTTTGCGTGTGCGTGTTTTTGAGTGTGTGAGTCTAACGTGGGTTCTTAGTTTTAACGATTTACCAGAGGAGCAACGTAATGGATTCGCCTGGAATTATAAGATCTGAAGTGGATGTGGATGAGCTGCGATCGCGAGCTCCTTGGTTTCGGACGGGACCTTTCGTGCTTGTGAGTTCTGTTGTTTTTTTTGCATATGCATTGTTGGGCAGCTTTTTTCCAGCCTATAGGATTATTGCGGATAAAGTTGTGAGCCCGCTCATAGACAGTCTGGGTTGGGTCTTTCTTGAGGTGCGGACATCTCCAATGATTGGTGAGCTTGATCCGGTTTATTATCGTAATATCATGGGTTTATGTATTTTTTTTACTGCGTTGTATAATTTATTGTCTCTCCTTTATATGGTTAAGTTTAGAAGGGTTGCCGCTATTAGTTGCGAGGAGGCTCACCGGCGCATGGTGGCTCTCAGAGGGATTAGTGTCAGGAAAGCTTGGGTGTTACTTCATGTTTATGTGTATGTTTTTGTTGTATTGCTTGCTGCGGCCATTACGTTTTCTTTTCTGAATAATATGTTTGGGTGGCTAAGAGTTACAGTTAATAAGGGCGACATATTTTTTGAGTTATTCGTCTGGTTTACATTAATTTTGCCGTCGGGTACGAGCGTTGCGATGTGGTCGATTGTTGGTCAGTACGGGCTGTTTGATGTTAGGAAAATAATAGATTTTATTTCTAAGTGAGGGGTGGGGCATGTCAGAGAAAACGATAGGCGAAATCTTTTGGGGAAAATTCACAGCTACACCCAACGTTTTGGATGCTGTTGGACTAGGCCTCGGCGTCGTTGGGGGGGTTGTCGCACAAGGTGCAAAGTTAGGTGCCGAAATCAAGGTTGGGGAGGAAGCTGCTACTCAGGTCGATAATTCATTTGCCATAAAAGGAGCGATTCCAAGTGTGGCTTATGGTGCATTAAATGATGGCGCGACGGGGCTCTTTAGGGATGTGGCTGCTGCCGCAGGGGGATACTCGGCAGGAGAGGTTGCAGGTGCTGGTACAGCTGTCGTGCTTGGTGTATTAGGCGCCCCTGAATTAATAACAGGCGCTGTGGTAGTTTTTGCAAGTGTTGGTGCGGCCTTTGTGACCGCCCGTGCCATTAGTGCCGGCGTTGATACCTTTAATGAATGGCAGACTGAAGCAGAGCGTAGTGCTCAGCCTATTACAAATACAACCGTCGATGGTTCTTTTGTTACAAACAATCCTGATGGTAGTTGGAGTCTGTCCACCTCCGGAGCGACCTACAGTTATGATAGTGACAACAATCCCGTACGAGTAGTCGATAAGGTTACCGGTGATGTTGTGTCTTACGATAGCGCGACAGGTACTGCATCGGGTTACTCGCCATCGACCGGGTTCTCGCTGTCGGCACAACTGAGCGTTGATGATAATGGCCAAGTGGTGGCTGTAGACCCAACTACTGGAGGGTCTTTAGGAAGCTGGAGTGTAAACTCTCTTGGTGACTTGCAGGTTGCACTCAATGGGACTCAGCTATCGATTCCTGCTAATGGGGGACTAAGCGCTGCTAGCGTTACAAGCTTAAACTCTGACGGTTCGTCCAATGTCACAACGTTTGCAGGTGATGGTAGCGCAACAACAGTATTGCTTGATGCAACCGGCAACGTTGTAAGTACTGTAGTCAATACGCCAAACTCTGCAAATGATGGGTCGTCGACAACTGTTTTTCGTGACGCTCAGGGAGCGTTGATAGGGTACGAAACACTTTCAGCTGCTAGTAGTGATAGTGGTTCAGTTACAACGCTAATGAGCCAATATGGGCAGGATGGACTTTTTTTAGGGACTACTTCCAGTGAAATTAACGCTGATGGTAGTAGTGTTGTTTCAAGTAAGAATGCTATCGGGGAGCTCACCGATTCAGAAGTGATCGAAAGTGATGGTTCGACGCTTAAAACAATTTATAATAGTTTAAGTGACTCAAATTTAACTGATACAATTTCGGCTAATGCAGATGGAACGGTCTATCAGACTGCCTCGACTGTTGCTGGTGATACACCTGATACTTATGTAACGACAACTCTTGATGGCAGTGGTGTCTTGCTTGAGAAAGAGACTCAGTCCAGTGATTCTAGTGGCAGTAGCGATTATCGGGCGTACTATCAGGGCGGTGTCCTAAGCTCTACGAGTTACATTGGGTCGGATGGCTCGCGCACTGATACTCACTATGAGGATCCTGATGATCTTAAAATCATCCAGTCAAGTAGCATGGATCGAAATGGAGATTTGGTCTCACTGTCCTCGACGCAAAAAAATGAAAGCGATGGTAGCTATCTTACCACTACAACAGATCCGAGTGGTCAAACCCTGTCTACGCTTCTTGATCGAACTGATGGAAGCACGACTCAGACAGTTTACAGTGATCCTAATGATAAAAATATTAAAACAGTAATTGAGAATGACGAGCAAGGTGATCTTGTCAGCACTTCCACTACAACAGTGGGCACGGATAGCGATTATCTTACCGTTAGAAAAAAGGGTGATGGAGAAACGACGGGAACGGACAAGACAACCATCACTTATGATGAGCAAGGTGAGAAGCATCAAGAGGTAGAAAGCTACGATGCCAATGGCTTGCCTACTGGCAATATCAATGAAGTGACCTCATCAGACGGCCACGTCAGTGCTGACATCAATGGATCAGGTACTGTCTCAGATTTCAACAATGCTAGCGTAAATGTTGAAGCAGGCAGTACTGCTACGGTTGGCGGTTCTTACAATAACATTACCGCTGATGCCAACGCCACAATCAATCTATCAAAAGACTCGGACTGGGACGTCCTGACAATGATGAAGGATGGCAATGTCATCCTCACCAGTTCGGACGATGATGATGTGCTGACACTGGACGGCACCGGCACTGTCACCATTGCTGACGGCGATGCTGGAGAAGCCATCAGCGCAAGCGGCAGTACCTTTTCACTAGGGCAGAACGTTACAGCGAGCATCAGCGGTGACACCAACAACCTGGTGGGAGCCAACGATACCCTGACGCTATTGGGCGCAGGAGATTCGATCAGTGGTGCGGGCAACACTCTTTCGGCGAACAACGAAAGCTTGTCGATTTCGAATGAACCAGGTGATTTGGCTGACGTTCTCAATGGCGACGGCAATACGGTTACAGCCAGTAACAGTGCGTTTACGTTTGATGGTGCGAATAATCTTGCGCTAGGTGATGGAAACACGGTCGGTCTTGGCGATGATAGCTCCGCTGTTGTGACAGGTCTGAATAACACTGTCAATGTTGGCTCAGACTCCAATGTGATAAGCGATGGAGGCAGTGGCAATGTTATTTTCTCAGGCCCGGGCGATACAGTCCTTATCGGCGACAGTGAAACCAATGACGTAGTCGTGGCTGCCAATAGTCTGATTACACTCGATGGTTCCGGTGAGAGGGTTGTGAGTCGCGGTGGGGATACAATCAATTTAGTGGGGGCTAATGAAAATGTATCTGGACCCTCTGATACAGTTAACTTAGATCCTGATACATCCGAAACGGTTTCAGAGTTTCAGGGGGTGATCAACCTGGGGACAGGGTCTTCTCTAAATGCTACTTTTGGTGGGGAAAATACAGTCAATGCTGCGGGTGACAATACAATAGTACTTGGCTCAAGCGAGGGTGGCGATACGATCTCGGCTTCCAATGACCAGATAACGATCAATGGTTCGGGTAATACGGTTATTGGTTCAGGTAATACCCTGGCTGTTAACGGTGATCTGGTGTCCGTTGACGGTGATAGTAATAGTGTTGAAATGGGGTGGGGCTCATCAGCATCGCTAAATGGTACGCAGAATGCTGTTGATCTGGGGGAGAACTCCAGGTTGACGGATTCTGGGGTGGGAGGAAACTCAATTATCGCTAACGGCGACGATAATGTTGAGGTTACGCTCAATGACGATAACCTCAGCGCAACAGACAGTTCTCTGCAGCTTTCTGGATCAAATAGCTCTGTTTCAGGAGATGGGAATACGTTCAGCATAGATGGGTCTGGCTATACAGTAGCCGGTAGTGACGACGTATTGAATATAAACTATGTTACTGTGACGGCTTCGTTGGCTAATGGCACCATAAATCTTGGTAGCTGGGGTGGCGTGGTCAGTGATAATGGTCATGATAATAATATTAACTCACAGTTCGGTGATCAAGTTGTAACGGGTGCTGGAGAGGTCGGGGACAAAATTACTGCAAATGGCAGTTATTTAATATTGGGCGGCGAGGGAGAATCTGTATCGGGTAGTGTCAATGATATTACCTTGGGCGGCATTGGTCAGTCCGTTTCGGGTTCTTACGATACAGTTGGATTGAACTCCGGTGTTTCTGCAATGGTGTCAGGTGGTTATGAAAATATTAGTTTGGCATCTGGTTCAAGCTTGAGTGATGGCGGTTACTATAATGTAATCAACGCTGCAGCCAATGACGTGCTTGTACTGAGTGCTAGCCGTGACACAGTTAACGCGATGGGTAGTGCGATAAACCTAATTGGTAATTATGCAGAAATTTATGGTGATGATAATACGGTAGTAGTATCTGGTCTTTCGGAAGACTTGGAGGGCAGTAATAATTCCCTTGATCTAGGTGCGGGTTCGAACTCCGTCATGGGAGGCTCCCAGAATACTGCAAGCTTAAGTTCGGGATCTTTTTTGTTTGCGAATGGCGATGGTGGCAATATCATCAATATAGACGGTGCAGGTACTCTTCTTGATGGGGGTGGCTATAGCGGCTCTAATAATGAAAATGGTGATATTGTTAATATATCTGGTGTGGGCAGTATCGTAACTCTAAATGGTTCTGGTGCATCAGTTTTTGGTGATAATGGTGAAATTATTGCTGCTGGGTATAATGAGTCGGTATCGGGTGATAATGATTCGTTAACCGTTTATGGTTCGGCAGTTGCGGAAGCTACGAATAGCACTATGAGCGTCGAGCGTGGTGGTAGCTTGGTGAGCGATGGTGGTGGCTATAATACAATCGCAGTACAGTATTTTGTAGCGGATCCAACCATGATCTCAACACTTGTTGTCGGTGACTCCGAAAATAACGACAACATTACTGCTATTGCCGGCGCAGTTACTCTAGATGGAAATGACGAGGCAGTCACCGGCGGTGACAATATATTAAACATCGCGGGGACCGGCGAAACGGTGATCGGCGATAACGATACTGTTTCCTTAGCAACAGGAAGCTCGGCGAAACTTTCTGAGCTTTTTTCTCAGATTAATTTAGCGTCCGGTGCTAGCTTGAGCTTAGAGGATATCGAAGGAACCGGTGGTAAGGGATACAACACAATCAATGCTGGCAACAATGACACTATTATCATCGGCAGTGGTGAGAGCAATGATACCCTTATAGGATCCGGTGCTCAGATCACATTATCAGGCAGCAATACAAGCCTGACCATTGACGGTAATGACGATAGCATTGCTGCGACAGGCACCAACGACCGGGTCATCGACAACCGCACAGATGGTACCTCTGTACTTTACGACTGGGATGGCAGTGGCGACGAAACCGATACGGTGTACTCAGGTGCTGATGGTTCTGGGGACGTCATAGGCGGTTATGGTTACGAAGGCACCGGGCCTGGGGACGACCTGCCGGGCAGCTACGGCGGCGGGGACGACGGCGGTGGGGGCGATGGTGGCGGATACGGTTTTGCCGGCACACAGTCCTTGGTGTCCTCTCGTGTTGGGTCCAGCATTGGTTCTATCGCGCAATATGACCTGAACCACGGTAATTTCTCCGCAGCCCAATCAGCCGAGGCGGCTCAGCAGCAGGCGGCAAGCATTGCGGCGCTGACACCCACCGCAGGCTCCGGTTCTGCTGTCCTCGAAGGCGCCAAATGGGACCAGCAGGTCATCACCTGGAGCCTGGCAGACAGCTCGGGAACACAGGCGGCCCCGTTCTCCAGCTACATGGGCGCAGCCGAGGCGTCTGCCGTTCAATCGGCCTTCAGCGCCTGGGCCAACGCCATGCCAGGCGTCACGTTCGAAGAAGTGTCTGATTCCTCAAAATCGGATATCCGGATCGGCTTTGGTGATTTCGATACTGCCAATACCGGTGTGGTGGGTTACACCAGCTATCAGGCCAATGCCGGCCAGATGGAAGCAAACGCGATCATCCGGGTCGAGGACACCACGCAGGACGTGCTGACCACTGGCGCCGATGGGCAACAGACCTACGCCGGTACCGATGCCACGCTGTCTCAGGTACTGCAGCATGAAATCGGTCACGCACTGGGCTTTGCTGATAACGCCGATCAGAACTCGGTGATGAACTACCAGCTCACGGCCAGCAACCGTACGTTGGATCAAACGGATCTGGTCGGTATCGGGTCGCTCTATGGCGCGGGTGCCAGTACCGCGCCGGTGGGCGGCAGTGGGGTGAGCCAGTTGATTCAGGCCATGTCCACGTTCAGTGCCGACGGCGGGGTAGCCGACACCACCTTGCTGCCGCCTTCGCTGGCGGACCAGAAAGTCACGCTGAGCGCTTCTTCCCACGCGGCTTGATTGCCGGCCCACGTTACTTTCATCAACCGATAGATACCTCTGACGGCGATCAGCCGCCAGGGGTATCGCCTGTCAGCGCACGGCGATTTCGGCTTGCAGTTCTGAAGCCGCAAACGCTTAGGGAGCCCCCTTGGCTACTCAGTTTCATGCGATATCGGGTTTACCGCGCTCGGGGTCGACATTGTTGTCGGCCTTGCTGCGCCAGAATCCACGGTTTTCAGCGGCGATCACCAGCCCGGTTGCCGCTTTGGTGGGCGCTACACACGCCAAGATGTGTGGCGGTGAGTTCGGTGGCTTTTTCGATGACCGCAAGCGTGCGACGATCCTGCGCGCTGTCATCGAGTCGTACTACACCGACCAGATTTGCGGGATGCCCGAAGACCGGGTGCTCTTCGATACCAACCGTACGTGGACGGGGCGGGCGGCGCTGTGGGGAGCCCTGTACCCCCAGTCACGCATCATCTGCTGTGTCCGTGAGGTCGGCTGGATCATCGACAGCATCGAGCGCATGCTCGCCAAGAACCCCCTGCAACTGTCACGCATGTTCAACTTCCAGCCGGGCACGTCCGTCTATGCCCGGGCCGAAACCCTGATGAACTCGGACACCGGCTTGATCGGCCTGGCCTGGAGCAATCTGCGCGAAGCCTGGTTCAGCGAGCAGGCCAAGCGCCTGATCCTGGTCCCCTATGATCACCTGGTCAAAGAGCCAAGGCGCACCCTTGAGCGGCTCTACGCCGAGCTGGGCCAGCCGTGGTTCGAGCACGACCTGCAAAACGTGGTGTACGACGAACCTGAATACGACGCTCAACTGGGGATGCCCGGCCTGCACGCCGTGCGCAAAACCGTCGAGTACCAGGCTCGCCCGCTGTGCATTCCGCCGGATCTCTTTGCTCGGTATGCCGCGACCAGCTTCTGGAACCATGCCGAACTCAACACGCATGGCGTGACGATCATTTGAGTACGAAGTGAAGGGCTAGGGTGAGTGCGCAAAGCATGCTGAAAATTCGCAAGGCGCTGTCGTTCAAGTGGGGAGCGTGCATCACGCTGGTGATTGGAATGGGGCCACTATCGGCTGTGGCCGGCGGCTTTGGGCCGGCCGATCCGTTGCGCCAGTTCGATGATGTGCCGGCCACTGCCGCCAACCACATGTTCGACTCATCACCGGCAGTGGATGGCTGCACGGACAATTCAAAGGCCGAGCTGAGCTTGCTGGATATCGTCTCCAGTGCTCTATGTCGCAATCCCAAAACTCGGGAAGCCTGGGCGAACGTCAAGGTACAAACCGCGCAGGTCGGTGTATCCAAGGCCGCCTACCTGCCGACCATTAGCGGCACGCTGCAGGAAGCCAAGGACAGCACGACCAGCCATGGCACCTCGTCCAATCCTTTCGAGGTCCAGTCCAACAGCCATTTCCAGAACGCCGCCATGACCTTGAACTGGGTGCTGTACGACTTCGGTGCTCGTTCGGCGGGCGTCGACTATGCCCAGAGCAAGCTCGCCTCCGCGCTGGCCGAGCAGGACAGCGCTCTGCAGACGGTCTTTGCCAGCACGGTGAAGGACTACTATGCCGCGCTGGTGGCGCAGAAGGATCGGCAGGCGACCCAGCAGATTGAAGCGGATGCCAAGCAGGTGCTGGATGCTGCCACATTGCGCGTTCGCCATGGCGTGGCGGCGGTCAGCGATCAGTTGCAGGCACAGACGTCCTACTATCAGGCCACCTTCAATCGCAACAAGGCCGAAGGCGACTGGAAGAGCGCGCTGGGGCAGGTGGCGATCGATATGGGAAGGCGGCCCAATGTGCCCCTGCATTTACTCGGGGAGGAGGGTATAGCCCCACCGGATATGGCTTTTGAGCAATCCGTCGAGGATCTGCTCAAGACGGCCCAGCAACGACACCCCTCACTTATTGCTGCCCGTGCCGAGTTGGTGGCAGCCCAGGCCAATGAAGAAGTGGTCCGTGCACAGGGGCGACCGACGATCAGCTTCGTCGGCAAATACAGCTACGACAACCAGCCTCAAAGCTCCGGTGCCGGTCAGCAGTTCACCGGGGAGACGGTGCGGGACCGCTCGGTGGCCCTTCAGGTGAACATTCCACTCTTCGAGGGTTTCACCCGTACCTACCAGGTCCGCGGTGCGCAGGCCCAGATCGAGAGCAAAGAGGCGGCCCTGAGCGATGCCGAACTGCAAGTGGCCTCCAGCGTCTGGTCGGACTACCAGACCCTGAAAGTCGGTACCGAGAACGTGCGCACCAGCCATCAGGTTCTGGAGAGCGCCAGGCAGTCCTTTGACGCGGCGCAGGCGCGCTATGCCAAAGGCGTGACCGGCATCCTTGAAGTGATCACCACCCAGACGGCCCTGGCCAACGCGCAACAGCAGCAGATCAGCGCGGTGGCCGGCTGGCAGAACGCGCGTATTCAACTGGCATCAAGCCTGGGCAACCTGGATCTGAAGGCTATCTACCCATAACCTGAAACTCTAGTCATTCGCCGCTGTATCGACCAAGAAACCATTCACTGAACGAGCCCCAGGAAAGACCGGATACTGGCGAGTCCTGTGGCTCATCTCGATACACTAGAGTCGGGACGTACCTGCCAGGGAGTCAATCAACATCGCCGAAGCAGTATCGCCATTTTCCAGCACGAGCTGGCGAAGCGATTTACCAAACGCGGGCACCGGCGTATCGAAAGTGAAGTTGGCCTTGCCCTGGTAACTGGCAACCAAGCGGATTCGCTCTTCGGACCAGCGGATACGGTTGCCATTCGCTTCACCGAGATAATTCTTGAGAAAGGCTGCCGCCAGCGCAGTGGTGCCGTTGATGTCTACGGCATCGAGGTTGGCGCCAGCGGCAGCGAGTGCCTGGGCGAAGCTGAGGTCGCGCCCGGCCATGCAGGCATGCAACGCCGTCTCACCCCCGTAAGCCCTCGCGTTTACGTCACTGCCGTTGAGCAGCGCCTGAAACAGCGCCTGTACCTGCTCGCCATCGCTGCGGCGCCCCGGCAGCTTGTCAGTCCGTCGACAGAACAGTGACAGCGCTGTGTCACCGTAGGCGTTCTGTGCCTTCAGGTCTTCCTTGCCCGTCAGCATGATCATGTGCCCGAGACTGCAGTTGAGAAAGTGCAGGGCTCCCAGACAGCTCATCAGCCGTGTATTGCCCTCGGCATCCCGCCCCATTGGATCGGCACCTTCCGACACCAGGTAGTCGTAGGTGCTTTCTGCCGCCGAGGTGATCAGTGGGCGATCCTGGGTGGTCAGCCTCTGATTGATATCGATGCCGGAGCTTTTCAGCAGATAGGCGAAACCTTCCAGGTCCTTGAAGGCCATGCTCCCGTCCGGGGTAAGATGATTGCCGACTGCTGCGCTCTGCACGCGTTCGGCCATTGGCGTTCTGTTCGGCGGGTTGTCGTAATCACGCACCGAGGCTTCACCGAATTGGTAGCGGATCCACACGCCTACCTGCCGGTCATCCTGGTAGTGGCCTTTTTCGGCCACTGTGCCGGCGGGCCAGCCGCTGATGAAGTAGGTTTCGGAAGGGCCGTTCTTCTTGCCTTCGCTGTAGGTGACTTTCGTTCCCGGCACCGTTGTGCCGTCAGCGGTCACCCAGGTCTCCAGCACGCCGTTGAGCACGCCGTTCTTGTACGTGGCCCGGTCCTTGAGGTTGCCTTTGTAGTTGTAGTGCTCCACCAGGCCCTCGAGCTTGCCGGAACCGTCGTTGGCGAAAGTCTCCAGCAGGGTCAGCTTATGCTCACCGTCGATCACCTTCCATTTGCGCTGCGCGCCTATGCGCACGTCACTGCCCGCAATGAACGTGCTGTCGCCGACCTGTAGGCCGGTGGCGCAATCGTAGCTTTGCACGGAGCTGCGTCCGGCTTCCTCCGTCAACACTTCGTGTAGTTGGTTGGCAAGCTTGCCTGGGCACCAGGTCTTCCTCGTCCCGACGAACACACCGGCTTTCAACTGGCCTTCGACCAGCAGTCCGCCGTCCGGACCGAACTGTTTCCATGCTCCCACCGCACGGCCATTTTCCACCTTGAACGATTGCAGCACTCGATTACGGATCTTGTGCGTTACTGTGCCATTGAGTGGCTTACCGGACTGGGTCTCGATATACAGCGCATGGGGAGAACCGACAGTGCCGGCTTTAGCGGATATTTCATCGAGGGTGTATTCGGCATTGCAGCCAGCCAGGGCTGAAGCCAGGGCACAGAAAGCGAAACGTTTTTTCATGACTGATCCTTGTAGTAAAACCTGGGGTGTGTCGAACGCTAGTGGCTCCGAGGCCTCGCTCAGAGGCTTGGCAGCCGACCACCATTGCCCTTGACCTCTTTCTTGTCTGCGAGCAGAGCGCGCTGCAGCAGGGCTCCATGACTTCAGACTTCCAGCACCGGACATGAGCGCATCACAGCACCCCAATGCCCTTGGTCAGCAGCCAGATGACGATCACCAGCAACAGGGCGCCGACACCGCAGGTCAGTCCGAACTGCCCCCAGGTTTTCTTGCCCGTTTGCACCTCGGAGTAGGAGCTGTAGGCGTGATAGGCCACGCCACAAAAAGCCGCCGCAGAGATCGCCAGCGCGAGCAGTGAGACGATGTCATAGCCGTAGTTTTGCAGCGTCTCGATGAGGTTCTTGCCTTCCCCGCGACTGGGGACCTCCATACCGGGTAGCGCCGCACAGACCAGCCCTGACCACAGCGTGCTAGCGATCAATACCAGGCGCGCGAGTGGGCGGTTGAATCTTTTGAGTGCATGTTGGATGTTCATGAGGATTGCCTCCATGGCGTTGTGTGAAACGAAAGCGTCAGCGCAGTACCAGGGCGGTGAGCAGGATGTAGATCACCGCCACCTTGACGATCATGCTGAAGAGTTTGCCCTGGGACAGGTGGCCTGCGGCCCAGCCCCGGTAGCCGCTGAGGATCGTCCAGGCGGCAAAGATCAATGCCACGCTCAGTACCAGGCCGGAGAGCAAGGCGGTGCTGGCTGCCGGGGTAAAACCGGCCATGGCCTCAAAGGCCTTGACCTGCGGTGCACTCATGTTCATGGCGAGGATTCGGCTGCATGGGTGTAGTGACCGGTCAGCTCCGGTAACGACCGGGGCTGGGCTCGTGACGGGGTGAGGTGATCCTCGATGCCCTGGCGGACCAGTTCCAGTTCGGCCGAGAGGCGGGTGTAGTCGAAGGTGAAGCGAGCATGCTCGTCAGTGGGCAGGGCGGCACTGGCCTGTACCTGCTTCATCACCGCGTCGAGCTGGCGCAGCAATCCGGCCAGGTGCAGGCGCTCCTGGGCCGTCGGTTCGGCCTGCACCAGGTCTGTGGCAAAGCTCGCTGAGAGCGCGATAAGGCGAAGGTGTCTCATGGCTAGGGGCATATGGGAGATCCGCTCGAAGAAAGTTCACCGAGCGTGCCGTAGGCCGCCCCAGAGGGCATGCGGAAAACAGGAATGGGGCGAGCGGGTTTTGATGGGTCAATCCCTGATCAGGCGCTGTCCGTCCAGCAGACCCACGGGTGGGCCTGCCTGCTGCGCGATACTCAGCCTGTGCACCTCGTTACTGGCGACTCATGAACATGCGAGACTCGGTGTTATGGCTGCGACCTCAATGGGAAGAAAAGGAGAGGGACCCTGAGCGTTTTTAACGTGAACGAGGTGGATGTCACGCGGGTCTGTAAGGATGGCCTGTGGACCTTGGATTTGATCGCCAAATGACACAGACGCGCGGCGCTGCCTGGCAGCGTTTGCGGGCTTGCGGTCCTGGGAAACGGGTAAGCGGTACCCCTAATCAGTCAATAGCGGGAATCAGATCGTGGAGGACATTGTGGAGAATAAAAAGACCAGTGCAGCGCTCGGTCAGCGTTTTGAAGAGTCAGTTTGGGGAAAGGCCAACTGGCTAAATGAACCTGGGCATTATCTCGCCTATTCAGACGATTCGCTCGAGGTGATGACCCATCTTCAGACTGATTTCTGGCGTGAAACCCACTATGGCTTCATACGGGATAGCGGACACTTGCTGGCATTTGAAACCGATGGGGACTTTACTGCACAAGTCAGGGTCAACGCCGATTTTCGTGAGCTTTACGATCAAGCGGGAATGATGGTCAGACTCGATGAAAAGACATGGGTGAAAGCGGGTATAGAATTTAACGATGGGAATCCCATGATCAGCAGCGTCCTGACCCAAGGCAAGTCGGACTGGTCGCCTGCTCTCTTTGTTGGAGACCCCGCCGACTTTTGGCTCCGTGTCACTGTATCTGAAGGTGTGCTGCGCCTGCAGTATTCGACAGATGGACTGAGCTGGCCACTGCTCAGGCTTGCACCGTTTCCACAGGCAAAAAGTTACCAGGTGGGCCCAATGTGTTGCACGCCGGAGCGAGAAGGTTTGAAGGTGAAGTTTTCCGAGTGGTCTTTAACACGTCCTTTGGGTCGAGATCTGCATGATTTGAGCTAGGAAGCAGTCCGCAGACAGGCACAATCAATGAAGGTGTCGGCTCGGACACGGCCATTCATGATTGACCCTGTCGACCTTGATCCACCGGCGTCTGCCAGCCGGAACCGGCCCGCAGTTCAGGGGGGTGGCGGCCGGCCACCACTGCCCTTGACCGCCTTCTCAATGGACTCCAGCCGATTGACATCGGTGTCCCCCTCGAAGATCGTGCGCGAGTTGTCCTTGCGCTGCTGGTGACGCGCAATGATCGCCGAGGGCGAGTTGCTGGTCAGCGAGCGGCGCATTTCCAGATCGGTGAGCAGGTTGGCGATTTCCTGCTGCAGGGCCTCGCGCTCGACGTCGATGGTTTGGGTCGCGAGGTCGTTGGCGGACACATTGGGCTCCTTCTTGCCGGCGAGCAGGGCACGCTGCAGCAACAGGGCTTTCTCCAGAATGCTGGTGACGGCAATTTCCGAGGCCAGGCGCTGGGCCAGAAGCTCCTGGTCGGGCTCATCACGCAGGGCGGTGATGACACCCCGGGTAACGGGCATCGAGTTGCTGCCCGCGGCGTCCAGGTTCTCCAGCGTGGTGGTCTTGCCGCCATTGATCAGCTCCTTCAGCGCCCCCAGCTTGACGTCGTACTCTTCCTGAATCAGCGGCGTCAGGCCTACGCCTGCGGTGGCGGTGCTCTTGGTGCAGCCCTCGCAGGTTTGCTGCTCGTCTTCTCCCAGCACCCGGTTGGCAAATCCAGCCGCCTCATCCGGTGACTTCCAGGTCTTGCACAGCAGGCCGCTGTTGCAACCCTTGGGGTCGATACTGCTGTTATCCGTGGCGTTACGCCCATTGAGCAGGTTGTAGCCGGCCTTGGTCACATCCTTGACCACCTTGATCGGTGCCTGCTGCTTGCCGCCGGATTTTTCCCCGCCCACCCAGGGAACACCGGTGTTGCCATTGTCCGCCTCGGCCTGGGCGGTGACGGCGACGGCATCCTGGTTCTGGGCCATGGCTTCCTTGAGGGCCTGGCCCTCGGCAAGCGTGTTCCAACTGTTTTGGTTGCCGGCGATGTGGGTCATGCGTTCGGCCATCGCCTGGCAACTGGCCTTGGAACGATCAAAGTCCAACCGGGCCTGCAGAATGCCGTTGGTGAGCAGGTTGTAGAGACCCGGATCGGCCCGCTGGATGATCAGTGCCGGCAGCGAGGCGACGGCCCCGGTCGCACTCTGGATGACATCCCCCATGATGTTCTGAAAGCCATCGGTGAGGCCGTTGAGCTGGTTGTGCAGGGTGGTGTTCAAATCCATTTTTCCGCACATCAGGTTGCTGTTCCAACCGACGCCGACACCGATGCTCTGCATGTCGCCGGCCCCGCCCATGTTCACGGCGCTGCCGCCGCCGATGTGATACAGCACGTCGTCACCAATGGCATTGCCCGAGCTGCCGAAATCTGTCGGCGCTGCCTGCAGCGCAGCACTGAGCAAGGCCGTGACCAGGGCCGTGATCAGGATCAGCCAGGGGCAGAAGGAGAGACGAGAAAGTGATGACATCCGAGTCATGGGAAAGGCTCCATTGCGAGAGGGACAGCGTTATTGACCGCCGGTGCTGCCCAGGAAAGTCTGTCCTTCCTGTTTGCAGCAGCTATAGGGGCGCCACAGCGACCAGGCGTAGGCGCCATCCGTTGCCTGCTGGTGAGGGCCCGGTTCTGGAAAGGTCGCGCAGGATGCACTGGCCGTCGGCGTCAGTGACTGCCACTTGCCGGTCAGCGGGTCAGACTCGCGTAACTCGCCGGCCGGCCAGTAACCGGGCTTGGCGGCCGCCAGCAGTGGGCGGTAGACATGCACCTGCCCGGAGCGGGTCACGATGTCGCCCGCTCGCTGGGCCATCACCGCCGAGGCCTTGTAGTCGTCAGGCTGGTGCAGGAAACCACTGCGCGGGTAGACGTTGCCCCACAAATTCATCGACAACCGGCTGCCGACTTCGCGCAGGCCCGGGATCAGTGCCTGGGGGAACAGGCTTTCCGGCAGGCCATGGCGCCAGCCGAGCGGGTCCAGGGTACTGAGAAAATGGGGCACATAGGGTGTGCCCGCGCCCTCGCAGGTGTAGCCCGAACCGCTGGCAAATGCATTGAACGCCGCAATACCGGGATGGCCGATCACATCGACGTTCTTGAACACCGAGAGACTGTTTTCGTGGGGGCTGTTGAGGGTGCCGCTGCCACCGCCTTGGGCGCCGGAGATCGGCGCACTCAGGGCTTGGACTTCCGTCCAGGGGTTCATGCCCGTCGTGGAGTAGCTGGAGACCACCGCATCCGGTACGTAGTGGCGCACCTTGGCGGAGGTTTTGACGTTGCACCCGAAGTTGGTGCAACGCAGCCAGTAGCACACGCCCACGACCTGGTACTCCAGGCAGTCGGGAGAGGACACCGTGGGAACGATGGCGGCGGTGTTCAGGGCCAGGCTCAGGGTGGAGTAGGGCAGGGCCAATAGTGCAGGCAGCCAGGGCCTGGCACTTCGACGATAGGCGCGTTTCATGCTGAAGATCCGACGTGGAGAAATCTGGATCGTCTGAAAAATACGGCCCGGCTACAGCCGGAAAACTGGAACGGGGTCAGTGAGTTTTCGTGTGCCGCTGGGCAGGTCGTTTGGCTCGTCGGGCGCAGACCCCTAGGGTTGCCTGGCTGTCCTGACGGCGGTTGATGGCTTCTTCGCCCGCTTGATATCGCGTTTGCCTGTCATCTCTACCAGGCGCCGGAAGGTGGGGCATTCCAGGTGCGATGGAGCCGGGCAGTCGGCAACATGACGAAGCGTATCGCGCAGCGCCGTCAGTTCGTGGATCTGGCGGTCAATCTCGTCAGCCTTCTGATGCAGCAACGGGCGTGGCAGGTCCGGCTGGCGATCCTTGCCGAACATGCCGGCAATCTCTTCGAGCGAGAAACCTGCTGCTTTGCCCATGGAGATCAGCTTGAGCTGCAAAAGCACCTCGGGTGCAAACTGCCTGCGCAGCCCATGCCGTGTCATTGATGCAATGAGCCCCGTTTCCTCGTAGTAGCGCAGTGCCGAGGGCTTGACGCCACTCTTCGCCGACACCTCTCCAATATCCAGAAGTTTCATGCTTGACCTCAAGCTGACTTGAAGTTGCACACTACGTTCAATCTCAAGTTTTGCAAAGAGGGCAAGGCGATGAAGCAGGCGCAACCGCTCCTATCGGTGAGCACACAAACGGGCATCACCTTCACTCTGGCCCTGTCGATGCTGCTGACGTCGCTGGGTACCAGCATTGCCAACATCGCCCTGCCGACGCTGGCCGAGGCATTCTCGGCGCCCTTTGCCCAGGCGCAATCGGTGGTCGTTGCCTATCTCGCGACCCTGACGATCTCGGTCGTCATCGCCGGGCGGCTGGGGGACCGTCATGGGCTGAAGCCGATGCTCATGGCCGGACTGGCTGTCTTCGGTATTGCCTCGGGACTGTGCAGTGTCGCGCCCAACCTGTGGCTGCTGATCGGTGCGAGGGCACTCCAGGGGATCGGCGCCGCCTTCCTGATGACGCTGGCCATGGCGTTGATGCGCCAGACGGCCAGTGACGCGCGTATGGGGCGCGCCATGGGCCTGCTGGGTACCGTCTCGGCCCTTGGAACAGCGCTCGGTCCCTCGCTGGGTGGGCTGCTGATTGAACTGACAGGATGGCGTGGCATCTTCTGGATCCAGTTCCCGATGGCCTGCATCGCCTTTGTCCTGGCTTTCGTGACGCTGCCGGGCGACCCCGGCAAGGGCGTCACCGCTTCGGCAAGCGTGTGGTCGGTGTTGGGCTGGCGTCTGGCGCCTAACCTTGTCGTCAACTTTCTGGTTGCGGCGGTCATGATGACGACGCTGGTGGTTGGCCCTTTCTATCTGGGCTTCGGTCTCGGCCTGAAGGCGGCGCAAGTGGGACTCGTCATGGCGATCGGCCCTGTCATCTCCATCTTCAGCGGTGTGCCCTCGGGGCGTCTCGTCGATGCGTGGGGCAGTGGCCGTGTCCTCGCCATGGGGCTTGCCCTGTTGGCTGCGGGCGCTTGCCTGCTCGCGTTTGCGCCGAACATGATCGGCCTTGCCGGCTATGTGCTGTCCATTATCGTCCTGACGCCGGGTTACCAGCTCTTCCAGGCGGCCAATAACACCGCCACGCTGGCGGACGTGCCCAAGGACCGGCGCGGTACGGTGTCGGGACTGCTCAGCCTGTCGCGTAATCTCGGCTTGATCACAGGGGCGTCCGTAATGGGCGCTGTCTTCGCGTTCGGTGTCGGTACGCAAGCGTTCGCCCACGCCGATGCTTCGGCGATCGCCGCCGGGATGTGCCTGACCTTCCTGCTGGCTGGCGTGATGATGATCTTCGCGATCGTGATCACATTCGGTCGCGGATCCTCTCGGTTGTGAGTCGGTCACCGCGCTCAGAGACACTCCTTGACGCAGTGATCCATGATGTTCAGCAACCGGCTGGCACCCTATCCACGCTGTCGGCGTATGGCCCTTCAGCAATGAAGGACGCTGCAGCCGTTGCCTGGCCTACAGGCGTTGCCTCCCTTGGGCGATGCTTTACCTGGATATAAAGCACCGCCCTGGTTTGCAGCGCACTGATGTTTATGGTGATGCAACCCTCAGAATGCCGGGACTGAACACCTAAGGATGCTTGCCAAATTCTGCTACCTGCGCAGTCCAGCCGTGGACCTGTTCGCTCAGCGACAGCCCCAGGCCTGGCCGCGTTGGCACCAGCATGCGACCGTCACGGGTTTCCAGGCGTTCGTTGAACAGCGGCTCCAGCCACTCGAAATGCTCGACCCACGGCTCGGTCGGGTAGGTGGCTGCCAGGTGTACATGCAACTCCATGGCGAAGTGCGGTGCGAGCATGACCCCGGCCTGCTCGGCCATGGCCGCGACCTTCAGGTAAGGGGTGATGCCCCCCACCCGTGGTGCATCCGGCATCAGGTAGTCGGCACCGCGCAGTTTGATGAACTCGGCGTGCTCGGCCACGCTGGTGAGCATCTCGCCGGTGGCGATCGGCGTGTCGAATTGCTGGGCCAGGGCCGCGTGGCCCTCGGCGTCGTAGCAGTCCAGTGGCTCTTCGATCCACACCAGATTGAACTCCTCGAAGCGCCGGCACATGCGCTGGGCGGTGGGGCGGTCCCATTGCTGGTTGGCGTCGACCATCAGCGGGAAGTTCTCGCCCAAGTGCTTGCGCACGCTGCTGACCCGGTGCAGGTCGAGTGCACAGTCAGGCTGGCCGACCTTGAGCTTGATGCCGCCAATGCCTTTCTCTCGCGACAGGTCGGTGTTCTTCAGCAATTGTTCGAGCGGCGTGTGCAGGAAGCCGCCGGAGGTGTTGTAGCAACGCACCGAGTCACGCTGGGCACCGAGCAGGCGTGCCAGGGACAGGTTGGCGCGTTTGGCCTTGAGGTCCCACAGGGCGACGTCGAAGGCACCGATTGCCTGGGTCGAGAGGCCGCTGCGGCCCACCGAGGCCCCGGCCCAGCAGAGTTTGGTCCAGAGTTTGGCGATGTCGCTGGGGTTTTCACCGAGCAGGGCCGGGGCAATTTCCTTGGCGTGGGCGAACTGGCCCGGGCCGCCGGCACGCTTGGAGTAGCTGAAGCCAAGACCCGTGTGGCCACCCTCGGTTTCGATCTCGGCGAACAGGATGGCAATCTCGGTCATCGGCTTTTGCCGGCCCGTGAGCACCTTGGCGTCACTGATCGGGTTGGCCAGCGGCAGGAACACCGAGGACACCTTGACGTAGGCGATACGGTCGTTGTCGGCGCTGGGATATTGTTGTGCTGGGGTCTGCATGGGGCGTTCCTTTTGATGGGAGGGCGTAGGGCTCAGCGAGCCGAATGCGAGGTCGTCGACGGCGCAGGTTCCGGGGAGAAGGGCGGGTCTTGCAGGCCATCGACTTCCAGGCGCTTGAGCGGCCCGACGATGACCAGATAGGCAAAGGCACCGAGCAGCCCCATGGCGCCGACATAGATCAGTGCCGCGTCAAACGAAGCCTGCTTGACCAGAAAGCCGATGGCGATCGGTGTGACGATGCTGGCGATGTTGCCGCAGAAGTTGAACATCGCGCCGCTGATGCCCATGGCGCGCTTGGGCGACACATCGCCGACGATGCACCAGCCGAGGTTGCCCACACCCTTGGCAAAAAAGGCGATGGACATGACCAGGATCACCAGGGCGGTCGACTGTGTGTAGTTGGCCACCACGATGCTGCTCGAGGCCAGCAGGCCGCAGATGATCGGGGTCTTGCGGGCTGCGGTGAGGCTGAAGCCCTTCTTCAGCATCCAGTCCGACCATATGCCGCCGATCATGCCGCCCAGGCAGCCGGCAACCGGCGGAATGGCCGCCACCAGGCCAACCTTGAGCAGGGTCATGCCCTTGGCCTCGATCAGGTAAGTGGGGAACCAGGTGAGGAAAAACCAGGTGATCGAGGTCAGGCAGAATTGGCCCAGGTAGATGCCGATCATCATGCGGTTGCCGGCGATGCCGCGCAGATTGGCCCAACTGAACGGGGTCTTGATCTCGCCCATGTCGGGCAGGCCGCCCCCGGCTGTGATGTAGTCCAGTTCGGCCTGGTTGACGCGTTTGTCATGGCGCGGCTCATGCACGAACCTGAACCACAACAGGCCGATCAGGATGCCGGCGCCACCGGTCCAGAAGAATACGTGCTGCCAGCCGAAGCTGTTCAACAGCAGCACCATCAGCGGGGTGAATGCCGCCAGTGCGAAGTACTGCGCCGACTGGAAGATCGCTGTCGCCAGGCCGCGCTCGTGGCGGGGGAACCACATCACGGTCAGGCGGTTGTTGGCTGGAAACGCTGGGGATTCGGCCACGCCCATCAGAAAACGCAGCACGAACAGCGCCAGGAACGCCGAGCTGAACAGATCGACGAAGCCCTGCAGGAAGGTGAAGGTCGACCAGATGATCAGGCTCAGGCCCAGTATCAGGCGTGAGCCGAAGCGATCGAGAATCACGCCACCGGGCAACTGCATGGCAGTGTAGGCCCAACCGAACGCGGAGAAGGCGATACCCATGGTCACGGCATCAAACCCCAGGTCGGTACGCAGGACCGGGGCGGCGATCGACAGGGTGGCGCGGTCGACATAGTTGAACACGGTGACGATGAAAATCATCGCCAGGATCAGGTAGCGGACGTTGGTCCTGGCCACCTCTGAGGTTGGAGTGATCACTGTTATTTTCCTTGTTGTGATGTTCGGTACTGAAGGGGGATCGGCATATGATTGCGCAATCATTTCAGCTCGAAAAAACAGCCATCCGCCTATCGAGGACGGATGGCTGTGTGTTCGATCTTACAATGATTGCGCAATCATTCAAGCCTGCATTCGTCGCCGTCGGGAAAATTCTCAGGTGCTCTGGCGATCGATGAGGCTGAAACCGGTGTCGATTCGCACGGGACCGGCACTGCTGGCCGGGTAGCTGAAACGATCGAGCAGGGCCTTGGCGATCTGTTCGCCGATACGTGTGCCATCCACCCGCACCGTCGACAATGGAGGGTGGACCTGGGCCGCACTGCTCAGGTCGCCGAAGCCCATGACCGCGAGGTCGGTGGGTACGCGCAAGCCGCGACTGGAGGCTTCGGCCAGCACGCCCTGGGCGATGGTGTCGGAACTGCAGACCACCACATCCGGCTGGTGTCCCTGATCGAGCAACTGGCAGAGGCCGCTGCGGCCGACTTCCAGGGTGGCGGGTGGCGTCAGTAACCGGGTCGGGATGTTCTGGTGGCCGTGTCTTGCCAGCTCCGCGAGCAGGCTGTTGCAGCGGCGCACGCCACGCGGGTCGCCGATACCGACCACGGCAAAGCGCTGATAACCCTTGCCTAGCAGATGACGGGCGATTGCCTCACCCACGGCCTCATGGGAAAAGCCCACCAACATGTCCAGCGGGTTGTCGCTGAGGTCCCACGATTCGACCACCGGGATGCCGGATTGCACCAGGCGCTGGCGACTGGCTTCGGTGTGCAGGGTGCCGGTCAGGACGATGCCATCGGGGCGGCGGCCGAGCAGCGCTTCGATGAGCTTTTCTTCCTGCTCGGACGAATAGCCGGTCAAGCCCAGCAGAGTCTGGTAGCCCGCGTTGGTCAGGCGGTCCATCAGTGCCTGGACGGTGTCGGCGAAGATCGAGTTGGCGATGGTCGGCAGCAGAATCGCCACCAGCCGGCTGCGGTTGCTCGCCAGGCTCCCGGCCAGCATGTTCGACACGTAGCCGACCTCGCGCACGGCCGCCAGCACCTTCTCGCGTGCGGCCTTGCTCACCACCTCGGGACGGTGCAGGGCCCGCGAGACGGTGATTGGCGAGACACCGGCGACCTTGGCCACATCGATGAGGGTCGGGTTGAGAGGTCTTGGCGCAGCACCGGATTGTTGGAGGGAAGAAGACTCGCCAGATTTTTTTGCCATGCCGGTTCCGCGTACAGGATTGATCGGCGGCTCGCTGCCGCCCGTAGCGCGAATCTACCAAAGCGTCGTGCCCAACGCACGGTATTGCGGGTCAGGCACGAATTCAGTGAACGCTCCGGCCGCCCGGACTGGGCGGCTTTCATCAGGCCCGCATCACTACAGCCAAGCCTTGATCCGCGCGCTGACCGCGTCGGTGGAAATGCCGTAACGATCGTGCAGCGTCGGCAGTGCCCCTGCATCGAGGAAGGCATCCGGCAAGGCAATCTGCCGGAACGTCGGGGTGACGCCGTTGCGCAGCAGCAAGCCGGCGACCGCCTCACCCAGTCCGCCGATGATCGAGTGGTTTTCCGCCGTCACCACCAGCCGTCCCGGCTTGCGTGCCTCGGCAAGAATGGTCTGCTCGTCCAGGGGCTTGATGGTCGGCACATGCAACACGGCCACATCGACACCGTCGGCCTGCAGTTTTTGCGCCGCTTCCAACGAGCGCATGGTCATGAGGCCGGTGGAGATGATCAGCACATCGTTGCCGGTGCGCAGGGTCTTGGCCTTGCCGATCTCGAACTGGTAGCCGTATTCGTCGAGCACCAGCGGCACGTTGCCCCGCAGTAAACGCATGTAGACCGGGCCCTGGTGGGCGGCGATGGCCGGTACGGCCTGTTCGATTTCCAGCGCGTCGCAGGGGTCGACGATCATCAGGTTCGGCATGGCGCGGAAAATCGCCAGGTCGTCCGTCGCCTGGTGGCTTGGCCCGTAGCCGGTGGTCAGCCCTGGCAGCCCGCAGACGATCTTGACGTTGAGGTTCTCTTCGGCAATCGCCATGCAGATGAAGTCATAGGCCCGGCGTGAAGCGAACACCGCATAAGTGGTCGCGAACGGTACGCAGCCTTCACGAGCCATACCCGCGGCGGCGCTCATCAGCAGTTGCTCGGCCATGCCCATCTGATAGAAACGCTCCGGGTGGGCCTTGGCAAAAATGTGCAGGTCGGTGTACTTGGAGAGGTCCGCTGACAGGCCGACAATGTCCGAACGCTGATCGGCCAGCGCCGCCAGGGCGTGACCAAAGGGCGCGGAGCGGGTGGCTTGGCCTTCGGCGGCAATCGAGGCAATCATGGCCGAAGTCGTCAGACGCTTCTTGCCGGTTTGTGGGGTGTTTGCGGTGCTCATGCGGTTCTCCCGACCTGAAGGTTTTGCAGTGCCAGATCCCATTCGTTCTCGTCGACGCGGATGAAATGGGTTTTTTCCCGGGATTCGAGGAAGTCCACCCCTTTGCCCATGCGCGTGTCGCAGATGATCACCCGGGGTTGCGGACCCTGGTGATGGCGGGCTGCGTCGAAGGCGGCAACCAGTGCCTGGATATCATTGCCGTCGACACGCTGGGTGAACCAGCCAAAGGCCTGCCAGCGATCGACGATGGGTTCGAAGGCCAGCACTTCGCTGGAGTGGCCGTCGGCCTGCTGGTTGTTGACGTCGATGATCGCGATCAGGTTGTCGAGCTTCCAGTGCGAGGCCGACATGGCCGCTTCCCAGGTCGAGCCTTCGTTCAGTTCACCATCGGACAGCAGGTTGTAGACGAAGGATGGCGACTGCTTGCGCTTGAGCCCGAGGCAGGCGCCGACCGCGATGCCCAGGCCGTGGCCGAGGGAACCGCCGGTGATTTCCATGCCTGGTGTGTAGGCTGCCATGCCCGACATCGGCAGGCGGCTATCGTCCGCACCGTAGGTTTCCAGTTCGTCCAGCGGAATCACTTCGGCCTCGATGAGGGCCGCGTAGAGGGCGATGGCGTAATGGCCGATCGACAGATAGAAACGGTCGCGCTGCTCCCACTCAGGGTCGTTCGGCTGATACCGCAGCGCATGAAAGTAGGCCACGGCGAGCAGATCGGCAGCGCCCAGGGCCTGACCGACATAGCCCTGGCCCTGAACCTGTCCCATGCGCAGGGCATGTCGACGAATGTTGTAGGCGCGTTCTGCGAGCGAAAGCGCCGTGGAGGATGAATGGACACTCATGGTGATGACTCCGGGTACTTAACGGTTGACCTGGGCGGCCGGGATACGCAGGACCAGCGTGGCGCCGAACAGCAGCACCGCGGTGATCAGGTACATGCCGATGGCGCTGGATCCGGTCAGGGTGGTGATCCAGCCGATCAGGTAGGGCGAACAGAAGCCCGCGAGGTTGGCGAAGCTGTTGATGCCGGCGATACCGGCCGCAGCCGAGACTCCTCCCAACAGCGTGGTGGGCAACATCCAGAACAGCGAGGAGGCCGAGAGCACGCCTGCCGCAGCCAGGCACAGGCTGAGTACCGAGAGCAGCAGGTTGCCGCCCATCAGTGCCGCCAGGGTCAGCCCGATGGCGCCGGCGATCATGGGGCATACCAGGTGCCAACGACGTTCCTGATGCTTGTCGCCGCTACGCCCCATCAGCAGCATCGCGACGATGGCACAGAGGTAGGGCAGGCTGGTCAGCAGACCGATGTGCAGTGGGTCGGAGACTCCGGCATTGCGCACCAGCGTCGGCAGCCAGAAGGTAATGGCGTACTGGCCCATGACCACGCAGAAGTAGATGCCCGCCAGCAGCCAGAGGCGGCGGTCACGGAGGAATTCCCGCGCCGAGGTGTGGGTGACCTTGCGGCTGTTGTCTTCGGCCAGTTCCTTGTTGATCAGGGCCTTTTCGTCATCGCTGAGCCAGGTCGCCTGGTGTACGCCATCCTTCAGGTAGGTCAGTACCAGCAGGCCGACGATCACGGTCGGAACCGCTTCGATGACGAACATCCATTGCCATCCCGACCAGCCATGCACGCCGGCGAAGTGGTTCATGATCCAGCCCGAGAGCGGGCCGCCGATCATGCCTGACAAGGGGATGGCGACAAACCACAGGACGGTCATCCTGGCCCGGCGGTAGGAGGGGAACCAGTAGGTCAGGTACAGCAGCAGGCCCGGTGCCAGGCCCGCTTCGGCGATGCCGAGAAGAAAGCGCAGGGCATAGAACTGCCAGGCGGTTTCGACGAAGGCGAACAGGGCCGAGATGATGCCCCAGGTGATCATGATCCGGGCGATCCAGCGTCGGGCGCCGACGCGGTGCATGATCAGGTTGCTGGGCACCTCGCACAGAAAATAGCCAAGAAAGAAGATGCCGGCACCGAGGCCATAGACCGTTTCGCTGAGGGCCAGGTCGTTCATCATCTGCAACTTGGCGAAGCCGACATTGACCCGGTCCAGGTAGGCGCACAGATAGCAGAGCATGAGAAACGGCATGAGTCGCCATGCGGTCTTGCGATAAGCAGTCGAGCGGGCGGATACGCTCGCTTCCAGAGAGAGGGTAGTCATGATTGTCTGATCTCTTATTGTTATGAGCAGCTCAGGGCTGCTCTCGATTCAGAACAACGCCAGCCGGTGGGCTGGCGTAAGGCGCATCAGTGAATGAGCATGCCGCCGTTCACATCCAGGGTGATACCGGTCAGGTAGGACGACAGGTCGCTCACCAGGAACAGGGCGGCATTGGCCACGTCCCGGGCTTCGCCCAGACGACCCAGCGGGATGCCGTCAATGATGGCGTGGCGACGCTCGTCCTGCATCAGGCCGCCCGTGATGTCGGTGTGAATCAGTCCCGGGGCGATCGAGTTGACCCGCACGTTGTGTGGCCCCAGTTCCCGTGCCATGGCTTTTGCCAGGCCCAGCACGCCGGCTTTCGCGGCACTGTAGTGAGGCCCGCCGAAGATGCCGCCGCCACGTTGCGCCGATACCGACGACATGCAGACGATACTGCCGAAACCCTGTTCGCGCATCAGCGGAATGACCGCCTGAGACATCAGCAGGGTACCGCGCAGGCTGACATCCAGAACCTTGTCGTAGTCACTGTGCCTGATGTCCATGATCTTCAGGGGCTGGGTGATGCCGGCGTTGTTGACCAGGCCGTCGATGCGGCCATAGTGCTCGATGGCGCGTTGCACGGCGATGTTGACCTGCACTTCGTCAGCGACGTTGGCGGCCAGTCCGAGATGGCCTTCGCCGAGTTCCGCCGCGGCGTTACGGGCTGCGGTTTCGTCCAGGTCGAGGATGACGACGCGGGCGCCTTGAGCGGCGAAGATGCCGGCGGTGGCCCGTCCGATACCGCGGGCAGAGGCGGCGCCGGTGATTATGATGACTTTGTCTTGCAGCAGCATGAGGAAAACCTCTGATTGTTTTTATGGATTCGATGCTGGAGATCGATGGGCGCAGCTTGGTCCTCGGCACAAACGTGAGCAATAACGTAAAAATCATTGAGTGCTGAAAAAAATTCAGTACTCGCCAGCTATTCGGGTTAGTGATTGAATGAAAAACATCACTCACCACCCGGACTGACTGGTATGCGTTCTTTCGACGATACAGCGCCGGCCTTGCCACCCCTGAGGGCTATTCAGGCCTTCGAGCAAGCCGCCCGTTTCGGCAACGTCGCCCGCGCGGCAGAGGTCCTGGATATCACCCCGTCTGCGGTCAGCCATCAATTGGCCAAGCTGGAGGCAATGATTGGTCGCCAACTGTTCGTGCGGGGCGCGCGGGGCGTCACTCTGACACCGGTCGGCGAACAGTATCTGAAGGAAGTCTCCGGCCTCTTGCACAGCCTGGCCGTGGCGACCGAACGGGCCGGTAGCGATGTCAGCCTGGACTGTCTGCGCCTGCATTCCGCGCCAAGTTTCGGGTTGCTCTGGTTGATGCCGCGGCTGGAGGCTTTCCGCGATGAGCACCCGGACATCCAGATCAGTCTGTCGTGCTCCTACGAGTCATTGCATTTCAGCCGTGACAAGATTGACGTGGACATTCGCCATGGTGACCCCAACTGGCCGAGTTACGAAGTGCGCACCGTGCGCAATGAGACCTTTGAAGTGCTGGCGGCACCCAAGCTGCTGGCGCGATATCCTGTCAGTCATGCCATGGATCTGTTGGATCGCGAGTTGATCCTCTCGGAGGCCACGCTGCTCAGATGGCCGGCGTGGTTTGCCCAGCACGGCCTGGCACGCCCGGAAAAGCCCTACGCCTTGAGTTTCGACCGTTCCTATATGACCCTGGAGGCCGCCAGCCACGGCCTGGGCTTTGCGCTGGAAAGCGCTTTGCTTGCGCAGAAATACCTCGACTCCGGCGAGTTGGTGAAAGTCTCACCCGAGTCGTTGAGTGCGCCGGTGGCGGCCCATCATCTGGTGTTCCCGAAAGCCCACTCGAACTTTTCCCGGGTCCGCCGTTTCCTGCAGTGGATGGAAAAAGAGCTGGGGCATGGGTTCGATTTTTAACGCCGAGGATCGACGGGGGCGGGTCGGTCAGTGCCCGCCTTTCATCCGCCGTGCTACCAGGTAGAGACCCAGGCCGACCAGCGCCGTGGCCGCGCCGATGTAGCCGGTACTGGTCCAGCCAAGGCCGGCGGTGATCGCCATGCCGCCCAACCACGGGCCCAGTGCGTTGGCCAGGTTGAACGCCGCGTGGTTCGACGCGGCAGCCAGGCTTGGTGCCTCATGGGCAATGTCCATCAGGCGGATCTGCAGCGGCGCGGCCAGCGCGACCATGCTGCCAACCAGGCTGACGCCGAGCAGGATCGACCACAGCGAGTGGGCGGCGAATGTGAAAAACAGCAGCACGAGGATGGACCACACCAGTATCAGTCCGACTGCGCGGAACTGCAGGCGGTCGAACAGCTTGCCGCCGGCGATGTTGCCGATGATGCCGCCGACCCCGAAGGCCGCCAGACCAAAGGGAATCCATTGCGGTGAAACCTGGGTCACCTCGAGCATGGTCGGTGCCAGGTAGCTGAACACGCAGAACATCCCGGCGAAACCGATCGATGCGATGGCCAGCGCCATCCACACCTGCGGCAGGCGAAAGGCCTGGAGTTCCTTGCGCGGATCGCTTCGCACTTCGTCGTGCGGTTGCGGCACGAAGCGCCAGACCAACCCGATGGTGCACAACGCGATTGCGCCCACCAGAACGAACGCCGAACGCCAGCCGAATAATTGCCCGAGGAAGGTGGCAACCGGGTTGCCCAGCAGCATTGCCAAGGTCAGGCCCATCATCACCCGTGCCACGGCACCCGCCCGCTGGTTGCTCGCCACCATGCTTGAGGCCACCACGGCGGCGATGCCGAAGTAGGCGCCATGGGGCAGGCCACTGATGAAGCGGAACACGACCAGGCCGCCGAACGAGGGGGCAAACGCCGTGGCCAGGTTGCCAAGGGCATAGAGCGCCATCAGCAGGAGCAGCATGTGCTTGCGCAGCAGCTTGGCGCCAAGAATCGCCAGGGTCGGCGCACCGACCATCACGCCCAGGGCGTAGGCGCTGATCGCGTGGCCGACCTGGGGCTCGCTCAAGTGCAGGTTGTGGGCGATATCCGGCATCAACCCCATGATGGCGAATTCGCCGGTGCCAATGGCGAAACTCCCCAACGCCATGGCGGCTTCCATTTTGGCAACCGTGCTTTTTGAGGGGGTAGGCGATGGCGTGTGATGAACAGACATCCGGATCCTTATCGAAATACGCTGAAACGTTAAAGGTCCGATCTTAGACAATTGATGGCCGGGGCGTCGAGAATTGATGCCGGGCTCGCCGCGTCGACTTCATCGGGTATGTCTCGGGTAAAATGGATCATGTCTCCTGCCACCCGAGGTCATTGCACTGCTGTCCGCACGAAGCAGACAGAACCGTCTACTGTTCAGATCAGCTGTTCATACTCTGAAAGAAGCTCGACGCTTTGAGCAAGACCTTGGGCCAGTAGTTGTTCCAGTAGCTCTCGGGCGCTATAGGGTGGATTTTTCAGTGATGCACGTTGTGCTTGAACCGCTTCGAGTACGGCGGCCCGGTCGAGGTCGAAGAGGTCTGCAATGAAGTCGTCTGGATGCACCGCTTCTATATCAAACGGCTGTAGCGTATCGGGTGGAAAGTCCTTCAGGTTGAAGGTCACGATGACGGAGGCGCTGCATTTGATTGCCGCTGCCAAGATGTGGCGATCGTCTGGATCTGGGAGAGTCAGGCCCGTGTATAGGGAAGCGTATCCCGTTACCAGAGCATCGGGTATGGCCCTATCCATTGCCATGGATGTGCGATCAAGTTGAGTTTGGGTGAGATCCGGACGGTTGATCAGAAGGTTGCGTTTCCACTCGTCATGAATCTGGACGGTCCAGCGTGCTCGATAAATACCCGTTAACGCCAGGTGCATGAGCAGGTCACGTAATGGCGCTGGGTAGAGGACATTGGCGTCATACACCGCAGTGAACGGTGAATGCCTCATTCGTACCCCATCTTCAGTTCCTGAGCTTGTGTCGCCAATTCATCCATCGCCTGGCGGCTTTCAGCGGTTCTACGTTGCTTGTAATCCATGAGGTCGGCGAATTTTACCCGGCGATGGCGGCCGACCTTGGTGTGTGGGATGACATTCTCATCCAGCAGCTTGACCAGATGCGGCCGTGAGACATTCAGCAAGTCCGCTCCTTCCTGGGTGGTCAGTTCCGCATGGATCGGAACGACTTTTACGGCGTTTCCCATCGACAGTTCACTCAGGATCTCGTCCAGTAGGCGCAAGGCCGAGACCGGTAGCTGGATGGTGTGTGGCTGGTGCTGGTCGTCCAGTATCTCAATGCGTTGTGTATCCAGTTTGGTCGACAGGAACGCGGCGAGCTGGCGACGTGATTCTACGGCTGCGGCAATCTCCCTTTCGTCGGGGAGCATGGTGGCGTTTAGGTCTGTGGTGGTCATGGATGTCTCCAAAAGCTTTTGCATTTACGCAGGTGCGTCGGGTCTATATCGGCTTTTAAACGAAATAAACGAAAATCGCAATAAACGAAATGGCCAGTCATGGAGCAGAAACTGTCACGGTTGCCGATCAACGATGTGTAGAGACGATTCGAAGACTAGTCGTCAGCATTGGACGGCAACAAGCACTTGGAGTGCTTCAGGACATTTCAGTTGATGGAAAGAGAGTTCTCCTGCTGATCGCGATGATCTTCACTTGCGCAGTCTCGCCAAAGCAGGCCGAGCTGCGGGTGGTGCACAGCTCGGGGGACGGCAGCGCCTGGCGGATCATCCTCGCCAGGTCTTGAGGAAGTTCAGCAGCAGTTCATTGACCTTTTCCGGTTGCTCCTCCTGCGGCAGATGCCCGCATTGCTCGATGGGGAACGCTTGCAGGTCGTCGGCCATCTCTGCCCACACGCTCGCCATGTCGAAGAGTTTTCCGACCGCGTGGAAGTCGTTGCCCCATAGCGACATCACCGGGCAGGCGATCTTCACCTCGGCGTCTTCGAGGTCCTGGGCGACATCTTCGGCATTGGCCCGGTAGTCGGCCATCGCCCCGCGTACCGCGCCCGGGGCCTGATACGCACGGACGTAGGTATCGAACGCTTCGCCGCTGATGGTGGAAGGGTCGTAGGTCCAGTCCGAGAAGAAATGCCGCAGCCAGATATGTTCGCGGCCGGCGATCAGGGCTTCCGGTAGATCCGGTACCAGGTGGAACAGGAAGAACCAGTAGGCCTTGGCAATGGACGCGTTGAGGTCGCGGGCGACGATGCGGGTCGGCACGTTATCCATCACCACCAGGCGGTCCACCAACTCCGGGTAGTCCTTGGCGAAGCGGGTGGCGACGCGTGCGCCACGGTCGTGGCCGACCAACGCGACCTTCTCGATACCCAGTTCGCGCATCAGTTCGCGGATGTCGCGGGCCATATTGCGTTTGTCGTAGCCGGATGCGGGCTTGTCCGTTTCGCCGTAGCCGCGCAGGTCGGGCGCAATCACCCGGAAATGCCTGGACAGCACCGGGATCTGGTAACGCCAGGCAAAGTTTGTCTCCGGGAACCCATGCAGCAGGATGACCGGGGCGCCTTCACCTTCCTCGATCACGAACTGACGGATGCCGTTGGCATTCACGGTATAGCTTTTCATGTTTCATCTGCCTTGGAGGAAGGGGTTATTTCAGCAACGGGACGTCGGCTGCACGGGTGTAGGGGCCATACAGTGCCGGTACCCAGGTGAAATGCCGGGCGCTCTGCGTGACATGGCCGATACCGGGGAAGGGCAGGTGGGCCGCCGCCAGCCATTCACCGTCAGCCGCCAATTGCGAGAATTCGTCCTCTCGCGCCTTGATCGCCTTTTTCGGGTCGACGTCGAAGCGGATGGCGACCTCGGGATGATCGAACTGCACGGCCGCGTTGTGGATCAGGTCGCCGATGAAGCTGATTGCCGAACCGTTCGAGGCGAAGCGATAGATCGTGCTGCCCGGGGTGTGGCCGCTGGCGTAAGCCGTTTGTACTTCCGCAATCGGCGATGCCGGCGGGGTGAAGGTCTTGAGTCGACCGCTGTCCTTGTACGGCGCCAGGGAATGTTGGGCGATGTCGAAATATTCCTTGGCATTGTCCGGTGCGTTGGCTTTTCGCTGCGGGTCCAGCCAGAAGTCGGCCTCGGCCTGGGCCACATAGACCGTCGCGTTGGGGAACAACGCCTTGCCCGTGGCATCGACGAGCCCACAGACGTGGTCCAGGTGCAGGTGTGTCAGGAAAATCGTGTCGACCTGTTCCGGCTGGTAGCCGGAGGCCTGAATATTCGGCACCAGTTGCCCGGCGGTTTGCGGCACGCAGTGCCCAGCCCCGCTATCGATCATCACCAGATGCTTGCCGGTGTTGATCAGGTAGGCGTTGAAGGTGGTGGGCATCCGGTCCGGCCCGATCGCCTGGCGTTTCAGCAGACCACGGACCTTTTCGGGCGACAGCCCCTTGAGCAGTTCAGGGGAAAGGTCGTTGTAACCGTCAAAGAGGGCGGTGACTTCGTAGTCGCCGACGGCCTGGCGAAAGTAGCCGGGGACTTGCTGGCGCACCTGCTCGGGAGCTTGCGCCATGGCCTGGTTGATGAGGGTCAGACTGGCCAGTCCGAGGATGCCTGCGAGATTTTTCAGGGGGGAACGTTTCATGGTGATTCATGCCTGTGAGGGTTGAGGTCGAGTGCGGGTTATCCATTCGGCTCGCTGATGACTACCCGAGCCGAACGGATGTCGTGAGTCGGTTCAATGCGTGCTGCGGCGGTGCAGGATGGCCTTGAGTTGGACCAGGGTGGCGACGATGGCCAGTGCTGCACCCAGTACCGAGATGCCGAACCAGCCGCTGGTTTTCCAGACCTGTGTCGCGGCGGCTGCACCCCCGGCGCCACCGAGGAACATCGAGCCCATGAAGATTGTGTTCAGCCGGGCACGGGCTTCAGGCTGGAGCGTGTAGACGATGTGCTGGTTGGAGACGAGAACGCTCTGCACGGCGAAGTCGAGCAGGATGCAACCGATCACGATGCCGGTGATGGACGTCCACAGGCCAAACAGGATCCACGCGGCGAACGTCAGCAGCGTTCCGACGATGATCACCTTGTGCGGGCCGCGACGGTCAGCGATGCGCCCGGCAATGGGCGCGGCCAGGATACCGATGGCGCCGACGATGCCGAACAGACCGGCGGCTTGGGCATCCAGACCGAAGCCGGGTTCTTCCAGGCGCAGGGCGAGGACGGTCCAGAAGGTGGTGAAGGCGGCGAACAGCAAGGCCTGGGTGATCGCCGCGACACGCAACTCTTTGTGGGCGCGCCACAGATGAGCCATCGAATGGATCAGGCGGGTGTAGGAGGTTTGCGCGGTTGGCAGGCTACGGGGCAATGCCATGGCCATCAGTGTTCCGGCAAATGCGGCCAGTGGTACACCCAGCCAGAACATGGCGCGCCAGCCATAATGCGCGGCGACGAAGCCGGATAACGTACGGCTGAGCAGGATCCCGCACAGCACGCCCGACATCACCGTGCCCACCACCGCGCCGCGTTTTTCCGGTTTCGCCAGTTGGGCGGCGAAGGGAACGATCTGTTGCGCGACGGTCGAGGTCATGCCCAGGACAAACGAGGCGATCAGCAGGATCGCCGCCGTGGGGGCCAGGGCGGCGGCGATCAGGGTCGCGGCCAGTAGCGCGAACTGGGTCATGATCAGGCGACGCCGTTCGATCAGGTCGCCCAGTGGTACCAGGGCGAACAGGCCGATGGCGTAGCCCAGTTGTGTGGCCGTCGGGACGAGGGCCGTGAGGTCGCCGGGCAGATCGTTCTGCAAAATGCCCAGCATGGGTTGGTTGTAGTAGATGTTCGCTACCGCCAGACCGGCCGAGGTGGCCATGGCGAAGGTGAGTCCCGTATTGATCTTGGGCGGGGCGCTGACCTCTGCCTCGAGTACCGTTGTGCTGTTCATGATCTGCCCTTGCGCAATGACCCGTTCCACATGCATCAGAGATTGAGGCAGTGAGGGTACCGCGACGTGTGAGCAAATATGGCGCTATAACCAAAATGAGTGTAGATATGAAAAGTGTTACGGCAATCTAACGGAAAACGATGCAATGAGACTTGAGGATGTCGAGGTCTTTGTCGAAGCGGTGCAGGTGGGCAGCCTGGCGGGGGCGGCCCGTCGGCTTTCCCTGAGTTCGATGGCCGCTTCCCGGAGCCTGGGTAATCTTGAAGCCGAACTCGGTGTGCGGCTGGTGCACCGCACGACCCGTTCGCTCTCACCCACCAGCGACGGCGAGACGTTCCTGCCCCACGCGCAGGCGCTGCTCGAAGGCCGGGCCAATGCCCTGGCGGATCTGCGGCCCCACGGCAATGCCCTTTCCGGGCACCTGCGCATTACCGCGTCCGCCGCTTTCGCCCGCAAGGTGGTCGCGCCCATGCTGTCTGCGTTCATGGCCCAGCATCCGGCGCTGCGGGTCGACCTGCTCTCTACGGACGAACAGGTGGATATCGTCGCGCAGGGTATCGATGTGGCGATACGGATCGCGCCACTGCGGGATAATCGACTGGTGGCCCGTCGCCTGGCCGACAGCCCTCGCGTTCTCTGCGTGGCACCGGCCTACCTGAGTGGGCGTGGGCGGCCCCAATCACTTGCAGAGCTGTCGGCCCATGACTGCCTGGTGATCTCGGGGACCTCGCACTGGTCGTTCGTGAGTGAGGAGAAGAGTGTCAGGCAGCGGGTGGCGGGGCGTTTTGCCGCCAGCTCCATCGAAGCGCTCTATGAAGCCTGCGTGGGTGGACTGGGCATCGCCAATCTGTCGCGCTGGTACGTCGAACCCGCTTTCGCGGCAGGCGTCATCGAACCCCTTGTCCTGATGGATGCCGAGCCCGAACCCCTGGGCATCTGGGCGGTTTATCCGACGTCACGGCTGGTGCCGCAGAAGGTGCGGATGTTCATCGATACATTGGAAAGCTACCTGCATCAAAGCGCAGACGGACGCCCTGAGCGGCTGTGATAGGGGCCTTTTGATTCGCGTAAAGAAAGGGTCATACGGCCTTCATGGGCGGCCTTATTGATGAATTTAATTCCATTGATAAGTGAAAATATACCTTAAATCGGACAAATAATAATAAATAGAATGTCTCCCTTCCCACTGGAGATACATTTTGATGTCCGCATACGATTCATCCCTGCCTGTAGCCTCCGCAGGCAGGAAGATAGGACTCAGCATTGCGATCCTGGCGTTCTCGGCGTTCCTGATCGTCACCACCGAATTTTTGATCGTGGGACTGTTGCCGGCGCTGGCGCGGGATCTGGATATTCCGATTTCCATGGCGGGTCAACTCGTCACGCTGTTTGCATTCACCGTGATGATCTTCGGTCCGCCGCTGACTGCGGCGCTATCGCATTTCGACAGAAAGAAGCTGTTCATCGCCATACTCCTGCTCTTCGCCGCTGCTAACGCACTGGCGGCCGCTTCCACGAATTTCTGGGTGCTGGCCATCGCCCGCATCATTCCCGCGCTCATGCTTCCGGTCTTCTGGGGTACCGCCAGTGAGACCGCCGGTAAGCTCGCCGGTCCACAGGCGGCCGGGCAGGCGATTTCCAAGGTTTACCTGGGCATTTCCGCGGCCATGTTGCTGGGCATTCCGCTGGGGACTGTGGCGGCGAACGCCATTGGCTGGAGAGGGGCCTTCTGGATTCTGGCCGCTCTGTCACTGATCATGGCAGCGGCAATCCTGGCCTGTATGCCCACCGTCGAGCGAACGGCCAAGGTCGATTTTCTGAAGCAGGCCCGGATCTTCAGGGAGCCGTTCTTCCTGGCCAACGTGACGCTTTCGGTGGTGGTGTTTACCGCGATGTTCGTCGCCTATACCTACCTGGCGGATCTGCTCGAACGCGTGGCAGGCGTGCAGCCTGACTACGTCGGTTGGTGGTTGATGGGCTTCGGCGCCATCGGCCTGGTCGGAAACTGGATCGGCGGCAAGACCGTCGACAAATCGCCGATCGGGGCTTCGGCGCTGTTTCTGGTCCTGCTCGCGATCGGCATGGTCGCCATCGTGCCGCTGGTGCAGGCCGGCATCGTGTTCTGCCTGGCCCTGGGGCTGTGGGGGATTGCGAACACGGCGCTTTATCCGATCAGCCAGGTTCGGGTCATGAGTTCCGTGAGCCATTCCCAGGCCTTGGCCGGGACCACCAATGTGTCTGCCGCGAATGCGGGTATCGGACTGGGTGCAATCATTGGCGGGATGACCATCACGCAGTTGGGTGTTGAGTCTCTCGGTTATGTGGCGGCGGCTGTCGCCTTGATTGCCCTGGCCCTGATACCGCTGGTGAGCCGGCTGGCCCCACGCCCGTGATGTTTCGAGGTCGACTAGGGGATGACGTTCGTGCCATGGGTGCAAAGGCGTGGCCGCAAATAGTCCAGCAGCGCTCTCACCTTCGGCAGGCTCTCGCGGCTTTTCTGCCAGACCAGGTTCATCGGCATGCTGTCGAGGGCCAGCTCCGGCAGAACCTCGACTAGCGTGCCGGCATCAAGATGCTTCTGAATCAGCCAGGTCGGCAACTGGCCGATGCCGTGTCCGGCCAGAATGGCCGAGACTTCGCCCTCACCATCTCCCACGGCGATCCGGGCCTGCACAGTCCGGCGTTCTACATCGCCCGGCAGTCGGCCCTTGAAGTACCAGGGGCTGACCATGCCGTCGGCAAGACCGTAGCCGACGCAATGGTGGTTATCCAGATCGCGTTCGGTTTCAGGGGCACCGTGGGTTTGGAGATAGGAGGGGGAGGCACAGAACATCATTCGTTGTGAGCCGAAATACTGATGGCCCAGCGCGGCAGGCCAGGCATCTGGTCCACCGATACGCACCAGGATATCGATGCCCTCATGCACCGGGTCAACGAACCGGTCGGAAAAGGAAATATGCGGCTGCAGCAACGGATGGGCGCGCAGGAACTCGAGGATCAACGGCAGTACATGCAACCTGCCGTAGGAGGCGGGAAGGTCTATCCGAATCTTCCCATGGGGTTCATTGCCTTCGGCCAACAGCGCGTGTTCGACTTCCTCCAGGTCGGCCAGGACGGACGTGCAGGTCTTGTAGAAAACCGCCCCGGCCTCGGTCAGGGCCAGCCGCCGAGTGGTTCGGCTGAACAGTTGGGTAGCCAGGCGGTTTTCCAGGCGCGCCACGCTTTTGCTGACCGCCGAACTGGTCAGGTTCAAACGCTTCGCCGCAGCCGTGAAGCTGCCAAGATCGGTCACTGCGACGAAGACGTCGATTCCCTTGAGCCGTTCGGAGGAGAACATTGAAACACCGTCATTGATGAGGTTTTCCCCATCCTAACACCCCTCGCGGCACGCCCATTCACGTTCCCTGTGCCTGGCTGTCTCAGGCGGCCAGATTCGAACTCAGGCTTTTTTTCAACGATGCCTTCAAGGCCTGCATCTGTTCGCCCAGGCTTTCGAGTTTTTCCTTGCCGAGGAGTTTTTCGGCCTGAGGGAACATTTCGGTTTCCTCTTCCTCGATGTGGTGTTCCAGCAACTCCTTGACCACCTTCACGCGGCCGGCGAATTCGGGTGTGGTGGGGGAGGTGTTCTTCAGGTCGGGCAAGACCAGCGAGTCCACCGTGCGGTGTTCTTCCTTGGCTTCGTAGTACATTTCGTCGTCCTTTTTGCTGCCGGCTTCCTTGAACGCCGGATAGAGAATTTCCTCTTCAAGCTGTGTATGGATGGTGACTTCCAGTTCGAGCTTTTGCAGCAGTTCGGTACGTTTCTTCTCTGCCCGGTCGGTCGACTCGCTCAGTTGCGTAAGAATGGTCTTGACCTTTTCGTGGTCGGCTTTGAGCAGCTCAATGGCGTTCATGGGGGATGCCTCGCTATCACGTATGGACGATCTGCCGATCTCTGTCGGCGCCCTGTGTCGAGAGAGAAGTGGCATTTGTCGTGCCAGTTACGTGAGCTTAGAAACTCTAGGATTTTCAAAAACTTGTAGCGCATGCTGGCGAATAGGACTCATGCAGCCTGCACGAACAGCGCTGCACGAGAATGCAGATAGCCGTATCGGGCGGTATCCCGTTAGTGCCTGGTCGTTGATCGCGGATGGAAACATGGTCGCGAGGCAATATTCGACGACCAGAGGAAATGGCAATGAGCTGCAAGGAAACAGACAGTAATGCCTATGCGCGAGGCATCGATGTATCGCGCTGGCAGGGCAGGATCGATTGGGCACGTGTGGCGTCGGCTGGGATCACCCAGGCGATGGTGAAAATGACGGAAGGCGGCACCTACGTCGATCCCCGGTTCGTCGAGAACTTTCGCGGTATGCGCGCCCAGGGTTTGCGGGCTGGGGTCTATCACTACTTCAGGGCGCTGAGCAGCACGCCCTGCGAGCAGTTGGCCAATATCCGCAAACAGCTCGCCGAGGTGGGATTCGAGGCGGGGCGTGATCTCTTGGCGATTGATGTGGAGACCCAGCACAACGAGCAGGCATCCCCGGACCAGATGGCCGATGCCCTGCACAGTCTGGTCACGTCGGTGAGGGCATTGCTGGACGGAGCCTATCCCTTGATCTACACCTCTCCCGACCTGTGGGACCGCAGTGTGGCGTGGCACAAACATGAGTTCAGCGAGTGCCCGCTATGGGTCGCCCATTGGCAGGTTGACGAGCCTTCCCTGCCGCAGAGCTGGAGTCGCCGTGGCAAGAGCTGGAGCTGGTGGCAGCACAGCAGCAAGGGGCTGGTTGATGGCATTCAGGGTGAGGTCGACCTGGATTGGGTCAAGGCCTGAGAACGCTGGGTGTGCAGTCCTGCCCGTCGGCGGATGGGCGGTTTTCTTGGGTAGGCTGGCAGGGCCGGTGTAAGGTAGTGCAAAAATACCACCGAGGCCCTCATGTCCGATCAGCCTATGTCGGGAAGCGTCACCGATGGCGACCGTTTCCGTTTGTTGGTCGATGCCTTGACCGATCATGCGATCTACATGCTCGACCCGCTGGGGCGGGTCAGCAGTTGGAACCAGGGGGCGCGGCACATCAAGGGTTACGCCGCGCAGGAGGTCATCGGCAAGCACTTTTCGATGTTCTATACCGCCGAGGATCGTGCCAGCGGCGAGCCCGCCCGAACGCTGGCGATCGCGGCCACCGAGGGGCGCTTCGAGAAGCAGGCCTGGCGGGTGCGCAAGGACGGCACGCGGTTCATGGCCCATGTGATTCTGGATCCGATCCGCGCCGATAATGGCGACATCCTCGGCTTTGCCAAGATCACCCGCGATATCACCGAGTCGGTACAGGCGCAAAAGGAGCTGGACCAGGCGCGCGAAGCCCTGTTCCAGTCGCAGAAGCTGCAAGCCATCGGCCAGCTCAGTGGCGGGATCGCCCATGACTTCAACAACCTGTTGACGGTGATCCGTGGCAACCTCGAATTGCTGAGCAAGCGCGTCAATGGCGATGCGAGACTGTCCCGGCTGGTGGACAACGCCTTGCAGGGTACCGAGCGCGGTGTGTCGCTGACCCAGCGCATGCTGGCTTTCGCCCGGCGTCAGGAACTGCGGACCGAGGCGGTCCACCTGCCGGACCTGGTGAACAATCTGATTGACCTGCTGCGCAGTTCGGCCGGGCCCCATGTGACGGTCCTCAGCCAATTGAGCGAGACCTTGCCGGCGGTGCAGGTCGATATCAACCAGTTGGAACTGGCTTTGCTCAATCTGGTGAGCAATGCCCGTGACGCAATGCCGGCAGGCGGCAGCATCCGGATCGACGCCCAGGTGCATGGCCAGGTCGACAGGCTGCCTCACGAGCAGTACGTGTGCCTGTCGATCACCGATAATGGCGAGGGCATGGATGAGCATACCCTGGCCTATGCGACCGATCCGTTCTTCACCACCAAGGGGGTGGGCAAGGGGACCGGCCTGGGTCTGTCGATGGTCCACGGCCTGGCCGAGCAGATGGGCGGGCGCCTGGTGCTGAAAAGCAGCAAGGGCCAGGGCACTGTCGCCGAACTCTGGCTGCCGGTGGACAACGAGGCCGATCCGGGCCCGCATCCGGGCGTGGAGGATGAGCCGCTGCCGTTGTTCAAGCCGCTGACGGTGCTACTGGTCGACGATGACAGCCTGGTGCTCGACAGCAGCGTGCTGCTGCTCGAAGACCTTGGGCATCGGGTGATCTGTGCGACGTCCGGCGCTCAGGCGTTGCGCTGCCTGGAGCAACACCGGGGGATCGACCTGATGGTCACCGACATGATCATGCCGCAGATGGATGGCGCGCAACTGGCCGAGATCGTGCGCAAGCAGTATCCCGAACTGCCGATCATCCTCGCCACCGGCTATTCCGGGCACCTGGAAGGCCTGGCGGTGCAACTGCCGCGGATTCTCAAACCCTACAGCCAGTCGCAACTGGCGCAAATCCTGGCGCAAACCTTGCTCCGGTAAACGCCGGAGGAACGAAAAACGCCCCGAACCGCAATGGCCGGGGCGTTTCTGTTCACACAGACCTTGGAAGGTCCGGGAGGGGAGCTATCAGGCGATAGCGTCCCAGGCGCGGTCACCGCGCTCGTCCTTGATGCGAGTCGGCAGGCCCATCACGTCCAGCGCCTTGAGGAACGGCTCGGCTGGCAGCTCCTCGACGTTGGCCATGCGCTGTACGTCCCATTCTCCACGGGCGACCAGCAGGGCGGCGGCCACGGGCGGTACACCGGCGGTGTAGGAGATACCCTGGCTGTCGGTTTCGGCGTAGGCGTCCTCATGGTCGGCCACGTTGTAGATGAACAGCTCGCGCGGCTGGCCATCCTTGCTGCCCTTGACCAGGTCGCCGATGCAGGTCTTGCCGGTATAACCCGGTGCCAGCGAGGCAGGGTCGGGCAGTACGGCCTTGACCACTTTCAGTGGCACCACTTCCAGGCCTTCGGCGGTCTTGACCGGCTTCTCGGAGAGCAGGCCCAGGTTCTTCAGCACGGTGAAGACGTTGATATAGTGCTCGCCGAAGCTCATCCAGAAGCGCACGTTGGGCACGTCGAGGTTCTTCGACAGCGAGTGCACTTCATCGTGACCGGTCAGGTACAGATTCTGCGAGCCCACGACCGGCAGGTCGTCGGTACGCTTGACTTCGAACATGGTGTTGCTGGTCCACTGGCTGTCCTGCCAGCTCCACACCTGTCCGGTGAATTCGCGGAAATTGATCTCGGGATCGAAATTGGTGGCGAAATATTTGCCATGGGAACCGGCGTTGACGTCGAGAATGTCGATCGAGTCAATGCGGTCGAAATACTGTTGTTGCGCCAGGGCCGCATAGGCATTGACCACACCCGGGTCGAAGCCTACGCCAAGGATGGCGGTGATGTTTTTCTGCTGGCACTCCTCAAGATGCTTCCACTCGTAGTTGCCATACCATGGTGGGGTCTCGCAGACCTTGCCCGGTTCTTCGTGGATGGCGGTGTCGAGGTAGGCCACGCCGGTGTCGATGCAGGCACGCAGGACCGACATGTTGAGAAACGCGGAGCCGACGTTGATGACGATCTGCGATTCGGTCTCGCGGATCAGCGCCTTGGTCGCTTCGACGTCCAGGGCGTTCAGTGCAAAAGCCTTGATGTCGGCGGGCTGCTTGAGGCTGCCCTTGGCTTTGACGCTGTCGATGATGGCCTGGCATTTGGAGATGTTGCGCGACGCGATAGCAATACGACCGAGTTCATCGTTGTGCTGCGCGCACTTGTGGGCCACCACCTTGGCGACACCTCCTGCACCAATGATAAGTACGTTCTTCTTCAATTTGCTCATTTCTCCTTTGGACAGTCAGCTTACGAGAGGCTGGACAGGTAGTCGTCGTAAGTGAACTCACGAACCGTCTCGACGCTACCGTCGAGTTGTTTCACTACGATGGACGGCATTTTCAGACCGTTGAACCAGTTTTTCTTGACCATGGTGTAACCTGCCGCGTCGATGAACGACAGTCGGTCGCCGATGGCCAGCGGCTGCTCGAAGGTGTATTCGCCGAAAATGTCGCCGGCCAGGCAGGATTTGCCGCATACCATATAGGTGTGGCTGCCGTCGTTCGGTTCCATCTTGGCGTTGAGGCGATAGATCAGCAGGTCGAGCATGTGCGCTTCGATGGAGCTGTCCACCACTGCCAGATGCTTGCCGTTGTAGAGGGTGTCGAGCACGGTGACTTCCAGCGAGGCGCTCTGGGTGATCGCCGCTTCGCCCGGTTCCAGATAGACCTGCACGCCGTACTTCTGCGAGAAGGCCTTGAGCCGTGCGCAGAACGGGTCCAGTGCGTAGCCTTCGCCCGTGAAATGGATGCCGCCGCCGAGGCTGACCCACTCGACCTTGTGCAGCAGATGGCCGAAGCGTTCCTCGATGGTGCCGAGCATCTTGTCGAACAGGCTGAAGTCGCCGTTCTCGCAGTTGTTGTGGAACATGAAGCCGGAGATCTGCTCGATGACCTGCTCGATCTTCTCTGGATCCCATTCGCCCAGGCGGCTGAAGGGGCGTGCCGGGTCGGCCAGCAGGTAGTCGGAGCTGCTCACCTGCGGGTTGACCCGCAGGCCACGGGTCTTGCCCGCCGAGGCCTCGGCAAAGCGCTGCAGTTGGCCGATGGAGTTGAAGATGATCTTGTCGCAGTTCTCCAGCATCTCGCCGATTTCATCGTCGGCCCAGGCCACGCTGTAGGCATGGGTTTCGCCGGCGAACTTCTGGCGACCGAGCTTGAGCTCATAGAGCGACGACGACGTGGTGCCGTCCATGTACTGCTGCATCAGGTCGAACACCGACCAGGTAGCAAAGCACTTGAGCGCCAGGAGCGCCTTGGCCCCCGACTGTTCGCGTACGTAGGCGATCTTCTGCAGGTTGACCAGCAGCTTCTGCTTGTCGATGAGGTAGTACGGCGTCTTGATCATTTCGAGGCCTCCGGCGGGGCCAGCGGCCTGTGTGGTGGGTTCGCGCGTTCAACTCCGGGTCCGGGGAGTCGAGTATTCGAACTGACCGTACAGGCCACTAGCCAAAAAAAAGACGCGCATTGTGCCTTTAGTTGGTTCATATCGAAAGGTTGGCGGGCGTATTTCACCCATTGAGCGACCGACGACACCGATGAGACGGCGTCGGTGCATACTGACTCGGGCTTGTTACACCTTGAGTTTCGCCAGCACAAAGTGGCGTTCGAGGGCTTTGGACGGGCACTGGCCTCGGATCGCGCTGGCGGTATGGCGGGGCGTTAAAAGCAAAAAAGCCCACTGGATGATGAGCGGGCTTTCGAGAGGCAGATGGGGCCAAATCCTTTTGGCCTTACCCATTGTGCTGGGCGAATATGACGTTGTTGTGATGGCGTGCTAGCTGAACGGTTTTAATGGATGCTCAAGTTTCCAGGCGATCCTGATGTTCGGCATGCGGTTCCAGTCGCGTACCGATGTGCACCAGGTTGGCCGCAGCGAAGAAACCCTGCACGGTACGGTGTTTGGCCTGATACTCGCAGGGCACCAGGGTGGTGTCCTGCAACTGGCTGGTATGGGACGGATGGGTGACCACCATCCGGATACCACCTGAACGCAGTCTTACATGTTGACCCGGCTCGAACTTGTTCATGGTTGTTGCTCCAGTAAGGACGCAGGCTGCCATTGTCCGTCATCGTGAGAAGCGCTTGCGCATGAAGGGAGGTTGCAGAACGACCGTCTTCAGGCTGACAGCGGCAGTTCGGTACCGACCATCCACTTGGCCAGGCCATGTCGACCGCTGACCCCCAGTTTTGCGGCGGCGCGTTTGAGGTAGGTCTCGACGGAACTGTTCTTGACGCAGAGCTTTTCGGCCATTTCCGGCACGGTGCCGCCGTTGAGCAGCCCCAGGCAGACTTCCTGCTCGCGAGCCGACAGGCTGATATCGCAGAGCGCCAGACGCTCCTGAAAGGCGCTCTGCAGAGACGTGAGGTCGTTGTCAGTGCCATGGTCGGGAGCCCAGGCTCCCAGTCTTTTCGGCAGCGCCTGACGGGTCATCTGGGCATGACGCTCGGTCAGCGGCAACAGGGTTTCCGAGAGATTCTTGAGGAACGACAGCTCGGTCAATGAAAAGGCTTTCTGGTGTTGCAGGCGGTACAACGAGATCAGGCAGCGCCGGTTGTTTTTCAGCGACACCAGGCAGCATTGGTGGTATTCGGCAAGGCTACGCGGGCTGCCGGCGGCGGCGGGTCGGGCATTTATCTGGATCAGCAAGGGATGATCCATCTTGATGATGTCCTTGCTCAGCGGATGCTCGGTCGGTTGTTTGATATTGCAGGGCGACGCAATATCTTCCTGCTCGCCGGCCCCACCGATCAGACGGATATCAACGACACTGGTCTGGCGGTCGTCGATGGTCCATTCGCTCAGCTCCACGGCATTGATCGGTACCAGTTGATTGACCAGTTGATAGAGGCCTTCGGTAAAGGCCTGCTGACCTACATTGAGGATCAGTTCACCCAGTTCGTGATAGAAACGGGCATTTTCCACATTCAGGATATTGCTGGTTCGATTCATTCCCTTTTACCTCTTCAGGTGCTGCGCCAGGGCAACCTTTCCAGAAACGGCTGCCATCCGCTGCGAGCCTTACGTTCACGCGACTTGCTTAAAGAAGCGATTCAGCTGTTGGAATGAATTTGAATCTATACAGGAATCGTGTGTCTGTAGCGGATTTCAGGGACACAAAAAGACACATTCAAGGCGTCAAAAAATTGATTCTTTATATGATGGACATATTCAGAAACGTAAAAATGGAGGCTGAAACGGCTCGTTTTTAAGTCAATCTATTGATTTAGAGATTTATTTTTCTGTCAAAATGGTCAGCTTTGAGGTGCGGCGTAATTTTTGCTTTTTAAAATGTAGGTAATTGCTTACATGAATATAAGCAATATCGGTTTTGAGTGTCTGAATTTACCTACATTGCCTGCAAGCTAAAAATCAGCGCAGATTCTGTGCTGTATAACCTTTTTGTACAAATTTGCACGTTATTGAGCTGAAGTCGTCCTGGCACATGCGGGTGTCAGCCTCTGTGTGATTGGGAATCTGCTACGGTCCGGCAAACCATTCCCGCATCCTCGGGCTTCCAGCATCTACGACTTTTCAGCCTGACGACGGTGGTCATTGGCGAGCCTTTACCGACTGTGGCGGTCACCTGAACAGGAGTCTTGTTTGACGGGAGCCCCAGGGCATCCAAGGGGGAGTATCTGACGATCAACGCGGATGAGTGGGGCGTCACACCCGCCACTCGTGGCGACTCACGGCGGCAGAAGGTGTGAACCTTCTGCCGGAGTTGCACTTGGCCGGGTACAGCTCGTTCTGATTGCCCATCGCATGCACGCCTTGCCGGGGAGTGCTGACCTCGATGTCAAAGAAACCGCTAGCCCATATGAGGAGGGCGGTTTTTTCAGGCGATCTCGCCGAGAATGTGCAGGCGCTTGTCGCAGGTCTTGCGCACGGCCTGCTCGAAGCGTTCGAGCACTTGGACGATATCGGCTTCGGTAATGTTCAGCGGCGGCAGGAAGCGCAGCACCGCACTGTGGCGACCACCGGTTTCGATCATCAAGCCGTTTTCGAAGCAGTTGAGCTTGATCTCCCGCGCTCGCTGGCCATCACCCAGGCCGGGACGGCCCTCGATGCCGGGACGAGTGACTTCGACGCCGAGCATCAGGCCGCGTCCGCGCACGTCGCCAATGAAGTCATAACGCTGGGCAATCTGCTTCAGCCCGTTCTCGAGCACTTTGCCCATGGCTGCGGCATTGGCAACCAACTGGTTCTCTCGAATGTGGCGCATGGTTGCGGCGCCGGCGACCATTGCCAACTGGTTGCCACGGAAGGTCCCTGCGTGGGTGCCCGGCCCCCAGGTGTCGAGGTGATCGGCGTAGACGATGACCGACAACGGGTAACCGCCGCCGATGGCCTTGGACAGTACGAGGATATCCGGAACGATGCCGGAGTGCTCCAGGGCGAAGGTGGTGCCGGTGCGCCCGAACCCGGTCTGGACTTCGTCGATGATCAGCAGGATTTCCTGCTCCAGGGTGATTTCCCGCAGTTCCTGCAACCACTTGGCCGAAGTCGGGATGCAGCCACCTTCGCCTTGCACGACTTCGACCAGCACCGCCGCCGGCTTGGTCACGCCGCCTTCAGGGTCGCAAAGCACGTTGCGGATGTAGTCGATGGACAACTGCTCGGTGTGCTCGCCGTTGGTGCCGAAGGGGCAGCGAAAGCGATAGGGGAAGGGCAGGAAATGGGTGTCCTGGGCGATAATGCCATGGCTGCTCTTGGGGCGCAGATTGCCCATGGCCGACAAGGCACCGGCGGTCATGCCATGGTAGCCGCCCTGGAACGCCATCAGCGCGGAGCGTTGGGTGTAGTGGCGGGCGAGCTTGATGGCTGCTTCGACGGCATCCGAACCCGTGGGGCCGCAGAACAGGATCTTGCTCGAGTTGCGCATTGCACTGGGCAGCAGCGAAAACAGCTCCTGGACGAAAGCGTGCTTGGCGGGAGTCGCCAGATCCAGGCCTTGCTGCAGATGATCACCGGCAAGGAACTCCAGGACCGCGGCCTTCACCTCGGGAGGGTTGTGGCCGAGCGCCAGAGTGCCGGCATTGGATAGGCAATCAAGGTATTCCTTGCCGTGGGCATCCTTGATACGCATGCCCTGGCCGCTGACGAACAGTTGTTCGAAGGTCGCTGCATAGGTGCGTGCATTCGACTCGACTTTTTTGAGATAACTGAGTTCTTCCATTATCCGATCACTCTATAAAGGTTGGCGAAGCAACAGATTAAATACGGATACTGCTGTTTTCCTAATGAGCAAGACCCGAATGAAAGCCTCAGTCGAGTAATGTAAAGCTCATGTTTTTCAACTGTCCCGCGACAGCCTGGCAGCAATGGACATCAACAGATTCGCGGTTGTAGGCGTGCCTCGCGAATGTTGAAAAATAGCTGGTATGGAAATAGTGCGAGCTTGCCCGGAATGCTGCAAATTTTTCAGTTTGAATTTGTCCCGGTATTCGATGACAGTCGCGCCAGGGGGAGGGCGCTGTTATTTGCACTACTTCCAAATGAATGGAATGAGCGGTCATGAAAGTTTCTGGGACACTCTGTGCGGGCAGATAACTATTGCAGGATCAATATATGGCGCAGGCGAGGCAGAGCTGGCCCGGGCTGGAAACCGTCCCGGGCAACTCCTTGTGCGGCGAGTCGTTACGGGTGAGTCAATGGGGATAGTTGTACCGCAAGGATCCGGTACGGCGTGAGGCGCTCTTCAGGTTCGGTTCGACCTGGCTTTCGTGACTGGTGTGCATCCAGCGGATCAGCGAGTGACGGCCACTGATGCCCATCTTGATCGCGGCACGCTTGAGGTAGCTTTCGACGGTGTTGACCCCCAGTTCCAGGTGCTGTGCCAGCTCTGGGCCGGTCAATCCAGCCAGCAGGCCGACGCAGATTTCCGTTTCCCGCGAGGACAGTTTCAAGCCGGATGCCGATAGGCGTTGGTCGAAGCGCTTGCGCAGGTTTTCCATGCCACGATTGGGTTGTTCAGTGAAGTCGAGGGCACTTCCCTCGCGCTGGCGGGTCGGTTTGCGGATGGTATTGATATGCTTTTCTACCAAGGGCAGGAGCAAGTGGGAGAGGTTTTGCAGTGTAGAGCGTTCCTGCGTTGAAAAGTGTTGTGAAGGGTTACTCCGATACAGCGAAATAATGTAGCGATATTGTGCTTTGCTGCTGCTCAAGTGCAGTTCTGCAGCATTGCCTTCGGGTAACTTGTTGGGCTGCGATGGCGGTAGTAGGCAGGTGGCGAAACTGGTTAGATGTTGGTTTGTATTGTTTTCCGCGAGTAAGTTGTCCGTCAGCCAGATCGATTGCGTCGATGTTTTCGTCAGCGACTGGATACAGTCATTGTTCATGCCGACATTGCCGATACTGGTTGCGTTACTTGTCATGCTCTCACCCTGTTCTGCGCATACCTGGGTGATGTGGGTGGCGTCCACCGGAAGTCTGGTCAGGATCAGATCATGCAGTAGTCGTGGAAAACTGCTGCTGCCGGTGCTAGCGATTACTTTTCCAATATGAGGGAACAACTGTTGTACGTTCATTATTTCACCCATGTGTTGCTGTCAATCTGTCTATTTGAGAGGGGAGTACTTATTCCGGTATAAGCAGTTCTCGACCATTTGAAGTGGTGGGGCGATTCTCAGAGCGGTACGGCGAATTTTTTCAGACCGGAGAGCGTCGAAAGCAGTCCAAGTCCGAGCAGGAAAATGCCTGGCGCGTAGTTCATGATGTTTTGTAGTGGTCCGCGCGACAGCAGTTGCCGCGACAGGGCGCTGTAGGCCAGGAGGATGGTGATATCGATCAACGCCCAGATCATGGTCAGCATCAGTGCCTGAGTGGAGAACTCGCCGCTGGAGTCGATGAAGCTGGGCAGAAAGGCCAGGAAAAACAGAATGTCCTTGGGGTTTGAAAGCCCGACCTTGAGCGCCCTCCAGAAAAAATACCGCTGTCCCTGAGTTTGCGGTTGCAGCTCGCTGGTGCCGCTGCGCAGGCTGCTGAAACCCAGCCAGCTCAGGTACAGTCCGCCCAGTACCTGCCCGGCATCGAGCAGTGTCGGGTTGATATCCAGCGCCGTGTAGATCAACAGGAGGGTACCCAGCAGCAGGAGCTGCGCGGATAGCACACCGCCAAAAATAGTCGCGCCGGGCCATGAATGTCTTGCGTCGGCGATGACCAGTGTGACGATGGGACCAGGCGAGGCGATGAGGAAAAACACGGTCACCGCAAAGGTCAGGTAAGTGGCTGTCATGGATGAGCTACCAGGCTTAGCCGAGGCCTGCGAGCTTGTTCGTTGTGCTCGGACGCAGTGGACAGAACGAAGGTTCTTTGGATCCAACGATCACGACCGTCCAGTTGGGCCGAGAAGGCGCTGCGGGCGTGGGCGGTTCGGCGGTTATCGATCACCAGCATATCGCCGGCCTTGAGGGCAACCGCTTGCACCGCGTCCCAGGCCACGCTGCGCAGGTATTGCATCTTGCTGTGCGCCAAGGCTGTTTCGGCGACCATGAAGTGCGGGTCGAAACGGAACGACGGCGATTTCGGGTCGCCGTACAGCACGGTCTGTTTCTTGTTGATGTCGATTCGGCAGTTCTTTCCTTTCGCATCGTAATCGGAAAGAAAGTTATATTTTTCGGTTTGAAAGAACTCGATGTCTTCGGCGCTCAGGCGATCAAGGATATTGCCAACCGAGGTGATGTAAGTGATGGCTTGTGCTGCTGGATCCTGACGCAGACAGAGGAGAATCAGATAGTCTGGCGATTGCTCATGAAAGGCGTTCTCGGTGTGAAGATCGAGTTCGGTGTCGTAGCTGTCGGAAGTTGCATCCTTGCAAAACTTCTTGTGTGGGAAGAAATTATTTACGAGAGCGCCATTCGACTCTTGAATATATCCTATTGGCTCCCCTAGTATGCTCGTTGCGGTCAAAATTGTTTGTTCGCTTATTTTGCAGTTTTTATTTAGGGCGGAACGATCGGGTGGGGTAGGAGGAATATCGCCAATAGGCTGGTTTTCGAGAACGATATATCCGTTCTTGTTGCCGTGCAGATGGAAATCCAGCAGCCTGGATTGGCTTTCTGCGCTCAGTTTTTCGGTTAAAGTTGTTGCGGGCAGTAGAAGGGAGGAATTGCGCATGTTGAGTATTCTTCTGTGTGTTGATTGCTTGGGTTATTTCAGGCAGACAAACGGGCAGTGGCATGCATTTCGTTGTGCGCAATTCGGTTTTTTTAGATTGGTTCTCTGCGCCAGTTTTATGATTGGATAGTTTTCTTATGAACGATTGGAATTATCCGGTAGTTCTTTATTTTGAAAAAACAGAAAATAAGGATGGGTAAGGATGAGTATTTATCATGATCCGTACGGGGAGATTCTAAAGCGCCTGCCGCCGCTGTATGCTTTGCGCGCTTTCGAGCTGGCGGCGAGGTTCAGTTCCTTCACCGCTGCTGCGGATCATCTGTGTATTACCCAGAGCGCCGTGAGTCGGCATGTGCGAACTTTGGAAGAACACTTCAGCTGCTCTTTGTTCGAGCGAAAGGGCCCGAAGATTTTTCTGACCGACACAGGTCGATTACTGGCACAAGAATTGAAGATAGGTTTCAGGATCATCGAACATGCCTGTCTTTCTACTGCGCGCAAGGAACAGGCACTGCGCCTCAAGGCACCGTCGACGTTGACCATGCGCTGGCTGTTGAATGTGCTGGACATATTCAATGAATTGCATCCCGACGATCAGGTGCAATTGACCAGTGAATGGATGGATGTTGATTTCGTCGACTTCGATTCTGAACCCTTCGACTGTGCGGTGTTACTGGGTTCGGGTGTATTTCCGGGAGACTGGAATTATATAAAGCTGTTTGACGAGTGGTTGGTTCCCATCTGCTCCCCGCAATTGATCGAACGCCTTGAGTTACAGGGCGCTCATATTTTCTCCGCTGGGCTGATTCATCCTTCCCGGGATCGTCGCGATTGGCAGCGCTGGCTGGAAAGTGCCGGGCTGATTGCTGCGGTGTCCTGGCAGAAAGGCAAGATCTTCGACACCCTGGAGTTGGGAATTTCCGCCGCTATCCAGGGGCATGGCATTTCCATCGGCGATCTGGCGCTGGTAAGGGATGAATTGCATAAGGGCGCATTGGTGCTGCCTTCGAAAAAAGCCGTGCGTACCGGCGACAGTTATTATCTGGTGTGGCCTGACCGGTCGCGCGACAACAAGATGTTGGGAACGCTCAAAAACCATCTCTGCGAAAACGTTCCGAAAATCGATCAACAAGATATGGAATTCCTCGACTGAGGGGCGCGTCGCGCCAAGGTTTCAGCGTTGCACATCGGACAGTGCCAGGTTGTTCGCAGGCTGCGCCCAGGCTCCACCCAGTGCGGTGTATAGATTGACCTGGGCTACCAGCTGTGCGAGCCGGTCGTTGATCAACCCTTGCTGGGCAGTGAACAGTGAGCGCTGGGCATCGAGGAACACCAGACTGCTGTCGACCCCGGTACGGTAGCGGCGCTGGGCCAGGTCATAGTAGGCCTGGGTCGCGTTCACCAGGTCGCGCTGAGCACCGAGCTGTTCGTTGTAGGTCTTGCGGGCCGCCAGGCCATTGGCAACTTCCTGAAAGGCGGTCTGGATCGACTTTTCGTACTGCGCCACCAGAATGTCTTTCTGCAGCTTGGCGTAATCCAGACTGGCCCGCAGACTGCCAGCGTTGAAGATCGGCAGGTTGATCTGTGGCTGGAAGGACCAGCTGCCGGAGCCGGCCTTGAATAATCCCGACAGTTCATTGCTGGAGCTGCCGGCATTGGCGGTCAGGGTCACGCTGGGGAAGAACGCTGCCCGCGCCGCGCCGATATTGGCGTTGCCGGCTTTGAGCTTGTACTCGGCCTGGAGGATGTCCGGGCGCCGTTGCAACAGATCCGAGGGCAGGCCGGCCGGAACCTGCGCCAACAGTTCGTTGGCCAGCGGCAGGCCGGGCAGGGTTTCGGAGACCGGCGCGCCGACCAGCAGGGTCAGGCTGTTCAGGTCCTGGGCCACCAGGCGTTGATAATTGGCGACGCTGGCTCGGGCGCTCTCGACGCTGGTCTGCGCCTGGAGCGTGTCGAGGGTCGACATCTTGCCGGCTTCACGGCTGTGCTGGGTCAGGCGCAGGCTTTCCTCGTTGGCCTCCAGGGTCTTGCGACTCAAGGCCAGCAGTTCCTGATCGGCGCGCCAGGTCAGATAGGCATTGGCAACGTTCGCCACCAGGCTGATATGGGTGCTGCGGCGGGCCTCTTCGGTGGCCAGATAGTTGTCCATCGCCTGGTCGGTCAGGCTGCGCACCCGCCCGAACAGGTCCAGTTCATAGGCGCTGATGCCCAGGTTCGCTGCATAGCTCGAAGAGATTGCCGACTTGCCGGTGCCGGTCAGGCTGCTGGGGACCCGCTGACGGGTACCGCTGCCACTGGCGGAAACCGCCGGGAACAGGTCGGCCCGCTGAATCCGATACTGAGCCTGGAAGGCTTGCACGTTCAACACGGCTACCCGCAGATCGCGGTTGTTGTTCAGCGAGTTGGCGATCAGTTGGCGCAACGACGGGTCCTGGAACAACTGCTGCCAGTCGGCACCGGGCGCCACAGTGGTAGCGCCGGCGGGTGACGCCGCGTAAGCCGGCCCTGATGGATACTGATCGGCAGTGGGCAAGGCGGGTTGCTGATATTCCGGTATCAGCGAGCAGCCGCCGAGCAGCAGGGCCATACCCAGCAGAGAGAGCGGGGACTTGTTCATTGAGGTGCCTCGTATACGCAGTAGGGCAGGTGCTGTCCGAGCGCTGCCTACGCTTGAAATAATTGAAAGGGGTGGCAGATTCACGCTCCGGCCATCCAGCGAATGAGTCCATGCCGGCCACTGACCCCAAGCTTGCTCGCGGCACGCTTGAGGTAAGTCTCGATCGAGCTGTTCTTGACGCTGAGTTGTTCGGCCAGCCGTGGCACGGTGCAGCCGCTGAGCAGCCCAAGGCAGACTTCCCTTTCCCTGGCAGAGAGCACGATTTCCTCCAGTGCCAGGCGTTCCTCGAAGGCCTGTTCAAGTGGCTTGCGCTCCAGCTCGCCGGCAGTGCCGGTTGGGCTGTTTCTCAAGGCCTTCGCCGCTTCTTGCCGACTTATCCGGGCGTGGCGTTCGGTCAGCGGCAGCAGGGTATCCGAGAGGTTTTTGAGGAACGACATTTCCGTCAGCGAAAACACGGGGCGGTTCGGCGGACGACACAGCGAGATCACCCAGCGTCGATTGTCGGTGCGTGATACCAGGTTGCACTGGTGGTCCATCTCTACGGTGCCAGGACCACTGCTGCGGGCATTCATGTGAATCAGCAGCGAGTCGTCCATCTCGATCATCTTTTCCAGCAGCAGGTGATTATCAGGATGGTGCAGCATGGGAGCGGGCGGGCAGTCGGGCGTGTGGCTGGCGTAACCGAGCGGTTTGATATCCAGCACGCTGGCCTGATGTTCATCCAGGGTCCATTCACTGAGTTCGACCAGGCTGACGGGTACCAGCTTATCCACCAGTTGGAGCATTTTCGTCGCGAAGTGATCGTCACCGGTGCTGGAAATGAGCCGGCCGAGTTCGGAGTAGAAATGCGGGCTTTCCAGGTTCGTCATGCTGCTGCCAAGACTCATGTTCTTATCATCCTTGATCCGGACCGATTGCCGGGAGGGAATGCTCTGGCATCCGTGTTCGCAAGCTCTCTCTTCTCCCTGAAGAGGATTTCAGCCCGGATTTAATCTTATACGGACGTTCTACGTCTGTAGCGGAAAACGGGGACACAAGATGACATGGAAACCACTCGGATAATTTGGCATTTCCGCCGCGCGAGACCATGGAGTCGAGCATTTGGTTCCATTTTTTTATTTTTTTAACTTATTGATTTTTAAATAATTTTAGATTTTATCTAATATTTTTCGTAATGCATTCGTTCATTCGGATAGCTGATGTCCTACACGGTTTAAGGCGTTTGTATGCAGTTCATTCGAGCAAACCGTGACAGGTAAATCGTCCACACTGGCCCGAATGAGTGCGTGTCATGGATTACGGGAATCGCCTCCAGCAGGTCCCGATTGAATGGCTGTCGTCAGTGCGTTGTGATTGTTTGATTAGCGCCTGAGTCTTTGAATCAACACATGAGAAGGATCTTATGGAGACGTTTTTGCCTGCCATTACGGCGCAGGACACCTGCCTGGCGCCTGGTGCGTATCCCTTGACCGCCGCCCAGCGTGATATCTGGCTGGACCAGTCGACTCGCGGTGATTCGCCGCTATACAACATTGGTGGTTATGTAGAGTTATCCGGGACATTGGATCCCGAGCTGTTGCGCCGGGCGATCGAATGCCTGGTGCAGCGTCACGATGCCCTGCGCACGGTGTTGCAGCCCGGCGTCGAGGGTTTGCCACAACAGACTTTCGCCCAGACGCTCGAGGTGCGGGTGCCGCTGTACAGCTTCGTCGATCATGCCCAGCCGCTCGCCGCCGCCCAGGCCCTGATCGCGCAGCAAATGGCCCAGGCTTACCCGCTGGATGGCTCGCCGCTGTTTCGGTTCTCCCTGATGCGCCTGAGTGACAGTCACTACCTGCTGGGCACTCAGGCACATCACCTGATTCTCGATGGCTGGGGCTTCGGCCTGATGCTCGCGGATCTGGGTCGTATCTATAGCGCGCTGGCCCGGGGCGAGGAGGTGGGCGAGGCGACGACATCCTATGCCGACTTCATCCACGAGGACCGGCTCTACCAGGCGTCGCCACGCTACTGGCGTGATCGCGACTACTGGTTCGACAAATACCGCACGCACCCCGAGCCGATGCTGCTGCCCCGTCATCGTGAACGCCCGGGCGCTGCCGCGACGACCGGTGACAGCCTGGTGCTGGCGTTCCCCACGGCGTTGCACGAACGTATGAAAAGCCTGGCGAAGGCCTGTCAAGCCTCGGCCTTCCATGTCTGGCTGGCGGCCCTGTACCTGTGCTTCACCCGCAGCCACCAGCGTGACGAATGGGTGGTCGGGCTGCCGATCCTCAACCGTACCCACGCCCGATTCAAGGCGACCCTGGGATTGTTCGCCCAGGTCAGTCCGGCGCGCCTGGCGTTTCCCGACGATATCGCGTTCGGCGAGTTGGTGCGCGGTATCGCTCAAGTGCTCCGACAGGATCTGCGTCACCAGCGTTTTCCCCTGAGCGAACTCAACCGCGGCCTCGGTCTGCTGCGTGAGGACCGCGCACAACTGTTCGAGGTGTCGGCATCCTACGAGCAGGATGATCATGACTACCGTTACGGCGAAGCCCGGGGGCACACGGTCAAGGTGTCCAATCGCCACGCATCGATGCCGCTGGCGATCCATCTGCGCAGCAATCGTTTCAACGACCAGGCCTGGATGCATTGCGTTTATGACACGGCGTACTTCGACGCCGCTGAAGTCCAGGCGTTGGCCGGGCGGGTCATCCATGTTCTCGAACAGGGCTTGGCCAATGTCGAACGGCCGCTGGCAGCGTTTTCGCTGCTCACGCCAGCAGAGTCCCAGCGCCTGGCGCACTGGAACGACCAGGCTGCCGACTACCGACGCGACGTGACCATTCACCAGCGCATCGAGGAGCAGGCCGCCGCGAGGCCTGATGCCCTGGCCGTCCTGCACCAGGGCCGCACGTTGAGTTACGCCGAGCTGAACCGGCGGGCCAATGCCCTGGCCGCCCATCTGCGTGAGCAGGGTGTGCGACCGGACGACCGGGTGGCTATCGTTGCCCGGCGCGGATTGGAGACGCTGGTGGCGCTGTTGGCAATCCTCAAGTCCGGTGCCGCCTATGTGCCGGTGGACCCGAGTCATCCTGATGAGCGCCTGGCCTATCTGCTTGACGACAGCGCGCCGGTGGCGGTGCTGGCCCAGGCCGAACTGCTGACGCGTCTGCCGCACCTGTCGGTGCCGCTGATCGAACTGGACAACCCCCGTTGGCACGCGGGCAGCGATACCAACCCTGAGGTGGCCGGGCTCGGCGCGCAGCACCTGGCTTATGTGATCTACACGTCTGGATCCACTGGCCTGCCCAAGGGCGTGATGGTCGAACACCGCACGCTGTCCAATCTGGTGGACTGGCACAACCGCGCCTTTGATCTCGATCAGCACAGCCAGGTGTCCAGCGTAGCCGGGTTCGGTTTCGATGCCATGGCCTGGGAAATCTGGCCGACCCTCTGCGCCGGTGCGACCCTGCACCTGGCACCGGCTTCCCCGGGCGCCGAGGATATCGACGCCCTGTTGGCCTGGTGGTGTGCCCAACCGCTGGACATCAGTTTCCTCCCCACTCCGGTCGCCGAATACGCCTTCAGTCGCCAGCTCGAACACCCGACCCTGCGCACGTTGCTGATCGGTGGTGACCGTTTGCGTCAGTTCAACCAGGCCCGGCGTTTCGCCGTGGTCAACAACTATGGGCCGACCGAAGCCACGGTGGTCGCCACGTCCGGCACCCTGGAGCCTGGCGGGGTCCTGACGATCGGCCGTCCGGTGGCCAACACGCGCATCTATCTGCTGGATGAACGCCAGCGTCTGCTGCCCATTGGTGCCGTTGGCGAGTTGTACATCGGGGGCGTCGGGGTGGCGCGGGGTTACCTGAACCGTGCCGAACTGACCGCCGAGCGTTTCCTTGACGACCCCTATGGCACTGCGTCCGGGGCTCGCATGTACCGCACCGGCGACCTGGCGCGCTGGTGTGAAGACGGCAGCCTGGAATACCTGGGGCGCAATGACGACCAGGTAAAGATCCGCGGTGTGCGGGTCGAGTTGGGCGAGATCGAGGCGGCGGTGGCCCATCATCCGGCGGTGCGCGAGGCGGTGGTGCAGTTGCGCGAGGGCCGCCTGTTGGCCTGGTTCATCGCATCGCAGGCGTTGTCGGCGCAGACGCTGCATGCTTATCTGCAGACCCGCCTGCCGGGGCATCTGCTGCCCAATGCCTATGTACAACTCGATGCCTGGCCGCTGACGGCCAACGGCAAGCTCGACCGCAAGGCCCTGCCGGCCCCGACCGCCGAAGCACTGGTCAGTCGTGACTACCAGGCGCCCCAGAGCGCCGCCGAAACCACCCTGGCGCGGATCTGGGCCGAGTTGCTGCAGGTCGAGCGGGTCGGGCGCCAGGACCATTTCTTCGAACTGGGCGGCAACTCGCTGCTGGCGGTGACGCTGGTCGAACGCATGCGTCAGGCCGGCCTGTATGCCGATGTCCGGGTACTGTTCAGCCAGCCGACCCTGGCGGCACTGGCTGCTGCCGTAGACGCGGGGCGCGCCATCGAGGTGCCGGCCAACCGGGTTCCTGCCGATTGCCAACAGATCACGGCGTCGATGTTGGCGCTGGCGCAGTTGGAGCAGGGTGCCATCGATCGGATCGTCGCCGGTGTGCCGGGCGGTGCGGCCAATGTGCAGGAAATCTACCCGCTGGCCCCCCTGCAAGAGGGGCTGCTCTATCACCACATGACGGCTGTCGGGCGCGACCCCTATCAGCAATACGCGTTATTCGCCTTCGATGATCGCCAGCGTCTGGAGGCTTTTGCCCAGGCGCTGCAGGCGGTGATCGCACGGCATGACATTCTGCGCACCAGCCTGGTCTGGGAAGATCTTGAGCAGCCGATGCAGGTGGTCTGGCGCCAGGCGCCGCTGCCGTTCGAGCTGATCGAGTCGCAGGCCGGCGAGGAAGATGTCGCCGGGCAATTGCTGGCGCGTTTCGATCCGGGCCTGCAACCGCTGGATATCCGCCGAGCGCCGCTGTTGGCGCTGGCGGGCGTTGAAGACCCGGCCAATCGGCGTTGGCTCGGCCTGCTGCGTTTCCATCACCTGGTCAACGATGCCACTTCCACCACTGTACTGCTGGCGGAAATCGAAGCTCACATGCAGGGGCAGGCGCAGTGCCTGGCGCCCCCGGTGCCTTATCGCGACTACGTGGCCCAGGTTCGCCTGGACGCCCGGGAGGCTGAACACCAGGCGTTCTTCAGCTCGCTGCTGGGGGATGTCGATGAGCCGACGCTGGCCTTCGGCATGCAGCGCCGCCACGACGACAGTCACGACCATGAACGTATCGAGCGTCCCCTGGCGCCAGAACTCGGCCAGCGTCTGCGTCTTCAGGCGCGGCAGTTGGGCGTGAGCCCGGCGACTCTCTTCCATCTGGCCTGGGCTCAGGTGCTGGGCGGTCTGTCGGGACGCGACGATGTCATCTTCGGTACGGTGTTGCTGGGACGCCTGCAGGCCGGCGCGGGGGCCGATCGGGCCTTGGGCATGTTCATCAATACCCTGCCGTTGCGGGTTGGCCTGGGCGGGCGTGATGTACTGGCCGGGGTCCGCCATACCCATGAGCGGCTCAGTGCCTTGCTGGCCCACGAGCACGCGCCCTTGGCGCTGGTGCAGCGCTGCAGTGCGGTGGCGGCCAATACGCCGCTGTTCAACAGCCTGCTCAACTATCGACATACTGCCGAACTTGCCCAGGCGTCGAGCCTGACCGGGGTCGAACTGCTCGACAGTGCGCAGATCGTCAGTTACCTGGTGATGCTCTCGGTCGATGACTTCGGCGATGGGTTCCGCTTGGCGGCCATGGCACCGAGAAGCCTGGGTGCATCGCGGGTGCTGGATTATCTGGGCGCGACGCTGCAAGAGCTGGCGCAGGCTTTGGAGCAGGCACCGCATACACCGCTGAGCCGCCTGCCGATCCTGCCGGTGGCCGAGCGGCGGCATCTGCTCGAGACCCTGAACGCCACTGCCGTCGACTATCCGTCGCAGCACTGCATTCAGGCACTGTTCGAGGAGCAGGTGCGGCGTACCCCGGATGCGGTAGCCCTGGTGGCCGGCGAGCGGCAACTGAGCTATCGCCAACTCAACGAACAGGCCAACCAGCTCGCCTGCCACCTGCGCGAGCAGGGCGTGCGGCCGGATGCACGGGTGGCGATCTGTGTCGAGCGCGGGTTGGACCTGGTGATCGGCCTCTGGGCCATCGTCAAGGCCGGCGGTGCCTATGTGCCGCTGGATCCGGGTTATCCGGTCGAGCGCCTGAGCTACATGCTGCAGGACTGTTCGGCGGTGGCGGTGCTGGTGCACCAGGCCACGCGCGAGTTGCTGGGCCCGGTGAACATCCCGCTGATCGATTTCGACCGCAACACCTGGCACGACCAGCCGGTGAGTGACCCGAGCGTACCCGATCTCGGACCGTCGAGCCTGGCTTACGTGATCTACACCTCGGGCTCGACCGGCACGCCCAAGGGCGTCGCGCTCGAACACCGCGGCCTGTGCAACCTGGTGCGCTGGAGTTCCAGGCTGTGTCCGGACATGGGCAACAGCGGTCTGCTGCAGAAAGCCCCGTTCAGTTTCGATGGTTCGGTCTGGGAGTTTTTCTGGCCGCTGACCACCGGCATGCGTCTGGTTCTGGCCCGGCCCGACGGGCATCGTGATCCGCAGTACCTGATCCGCCTGATTCGCGAACAGGGCATTCGCGTGATCAAGTTCGTTCCGGCGATGCTGCAGCAGTTCCTCGAACAGGACGAGGTCGGCCAGTGCGCCAGCCTGAGCGATGTGTTCTGTGGCGGCGGTGAACTCACCGCAGCGCTGGCCCAGGCGGTACAGGCCAAGCTGCCGTGGGTACGCCTGCACAACGTCTACGGGCCGACCGAAGCCACGGTCGACAGCACGGCGTGGACTCTGGAACCGGGCGCGCCGGTACCGGCGCTGCAACTGCCGATTGGCGGACCGATCTGCAACACCCGGGTGTATGTCCTCGATGCCCATGACCGGCCGGTGCCGATGGGGGTGAGTGGGCAACTGCATATTGGCGGTGTCGGCGTCGCCCGGGGTTACCTGGGCCTGGCGAAGTTGACCGCCGAACGGTTTATCGACAGTCCGTTCGTGGCCGGTGACCGTCTCTACCGTACCGGGGACCTGGTGCGTTATCGCCCGGACGGCAACCTTGAGTTCCTCGGTCGGGATGACTTCCAGGTGAAGCTGCATGGCCTGCGCCTGGAGCTGGGGGAGATCGAGGCCGCGCTGTTGGGGCATGAGGCGATGCGCGAAGTGGCGGTGCTGATGCGCGATGAACGACTGGTGGCCTATTTCACCCCCCGGGTAGCCGGCCAGGTGCCGACGATCGAGAGCTTGCGCAGCTACCTGCTGGCGTTGCTGCCGGACTACATGGTGCCTTCGGCGTATGTGCAGCTTGAGGCCCTGCCGTTGAGTCCCAACGGCAAGCTCGACCGCCGCGCGTTGCCGGCGCCGGGCCAGGATGCGGTGATCAGCCGTGACTATGAGCCGCCGCAGGGACCGGTGGAAACCGCCTTGGCGCAGATCTGGGCCGAAGTGCTGAAGGTCGAGCGGGTGGGGCGCAACGATCACTTCTTCGAATTGGGCGGGCACTCGCTGCTGGCGGTCAGCCTGGTGGCGCGCATGCGTCAGGCGGGCCTGAACGCCGATGCCCGGGAGGTGTTCAACCAGCCGACGCTGGCCGCGCTGGCGGCCAAGTCCGTGGGGCATATGCAGCAGGTGCAGGTGCCGGCCACGACCATCCCGACGCTGAACCGCAAGCGCCGCCTGTAGGGGCGGCCGGCGGTGACCTCAGTACAGGGATGCGCACTACGGCGACTTCGTTGCCTTTGAAAATGGACTTTCTCGTCAACCGTTTCCGAATTAAAAGCAGGTATCACAATGCAGTTCAGTGAATTGATGGCAGTTCTTTCCACCCATGCGATCCGTCTTCAACGTGAAGAGGACGATCTGGTGATCCTGGGGGACGACGATGCGCTGGACGATGCGCTGTGGGACCATCTGAGCCACTACAAGGCTCAACTGCTTGAACTGGTGGCCAGTCATGGCGGCGACTGGCTCAGCCCGGCCTTCCGTATCACTCCGGACATGCTGCCGCTGGTGACCCTGGACCAGGAGGCCATCGACCGTATCGTCGCGACCGTTCCGGGTGGGCCGGCCAACCTGCAGGACATCTATCCGCTGGCGCCGTTGCAGAACGGTATGCTCTACCATCACCTGTCCGCCCCCCAGGGTGATCCCTACGTGCTGCAGGCGCAGTTCACCTTCGACAGCCGCGCGCGCCTGGACAGCTTCATCCAGGCCCTGCAGTGGGTGATCGACCGTCATGACATCCTGCGCACCGCCATCGCCTGGGATAGCCTGGACGAACCGCTGCAGGTGGTCTGGCGCGAGGCGCCGCTGGTGTGCGAAGAGCACCACCTGGCGGGGACTGACGGTGATGTGCTGGGCCGCTTGCGCGAGTTGTACGATGCCCGCCACTACCGCCTCGATCTGCGCCAGGCGCCGCTGCTGCGCCTGGTGTTTGCCAACGATGAGGCCAACCAGCGGGTGGTCGCACTGTTGCTGTTCCATCACATGGCCATGGACCATACCGCGCTGGACGTGGTGCGTCAGGAAATCGCCGCCTGCCTGCGCGGGCAGAGCGCCCAGGTGCCGGCCGCGGTGCCGTTTCGCGACTACCTGGCACGGGCGCGGATGAGCCTCGACGAGTCGGCACACGAAACCTTCTTTCGCAGCATGCTCGGCGATATCGACGAGCCGACCTTGCCCTTCGGCCTGCGCGAAGTGGCGGATGGCGGCCCCGCTATCGAAGAGGGTCGGCTGACCCTGGACCCACGCCTGAGCCTGCGCTTGCGCAGCCAGGCACGGCAGTTGGGGGTCAGTGCGGCGAGCCTGATGCACCTGGCCTGGGCCCGGGTACTGAGCAGCCTGTCCGGGCGCACATCGGTGGTCTTCGGTACGGTGCTGCTGGGCCGGATGGATGCCGGCGAGGGTGCCGAGCGGGCCCTGGGCATGTTCATCAACACCTTGCCGCTGCGGGTCGATGTGGATGGGCAGGGGGCACGTGCCGGGGTGCTTGCCACCCATGCACGCCTGACCGCCTTGCTCGACCATGAGCAGGCGTCACTGGCCCTGGCCCAGCGTTGCAGCGGGGTCAGCGCGCCGACGCCGCTGTTCAGTTCGATGCTCAACTACCGTCATAGCGCCGCTGGCGATGCCGCCGAGGTGATCGAGGTGGCCGAAGGTATTCAGGTCCTGGGAGCCCAGGAGCGCAGCAACTATCCGTTGAGCCTGAGCATCGATGACCTCGGTGAGGATTTCCGCCTGACCGCCCACGTGCTGGCCTCGGCGGGCGCGCTGCGGGTCTGCGAAATGATGCGCAACGCGCTGGAGGCGTTGCAGCAGGCGTTGGAACAGGCTCCTGAAACGGCGCTGCACAGCCTGGCGATCCTGCCGGCTGCAGAGCGTGAGCAGGTGCTGGTGACGTTCAATGCCAGCGCGGTCGATTTCCCTCGGGGGCAGACGGTTCACGGTCTGTTCGAGGCGCAGGTCGAACACTCGCCCGAAACCCTGGCGGTGCTGCAGGGGGATGACTCGCTCAGTTACCGCCAGCTCAATCAGCAGGCCAACCAGTTGGCCCATCATCTGCGCACGCTGGGTGTACAGCCCGATGATCGGGTCGCCATCAGCCTGCAACGCGGCCCGGGGATGCTGGTGGGGTTGCTGGCGATTCTCAAGGCCGGTGCCGCCTATGTGCCGGTCGACCCGGCGCTGCCCGGCGAACGGCGTCTTTACCTGCTCGAGGACAGTGCGCCGGTTGCGCTGTTGACGCACAGTGAGTCGCGCAAGCAACTGCCGACACTGGAGATTCCGGTACTGGAACTGGACCGGGTCACCTGGCAGGATCAGCCGATCGACAATCCCGCAGCGGGTAGCCTGACACCGAGTAATCTGGCCTACGTCATCTACACCTCCGGTTCCACCGGCCTGCCCAAGGGCGTGATGGTCGAGCACCGCACCGTGGAGAATCTGGTGCACTGGCACAGCGCGGCGTTCGATCTGAAGGCGGGCGACCACACTTCCAGCGTCGCCGGCTTCGGTTTCGACGCCATGGCCTGGGAAGTCTGGTCGGCGCTGTGCGTGGGCGCGACCCTGCACTTGCCGCCAGCGGATATCGGTCATCAGGAGATCGATCGCTTGCTGGCCTGGTGGCAACAGCAGCCGTTGGATGTCTGCTTCCTGGCCACCCCCATCGCTGAACATGTCTTCACCCAGCAACTCGAACACCCGACCCTGCGTACCCTGTTGATCGGCGGCGACCGTCTGCGTCAGTTCAACCAGCCGCAGCGTTTCGCGGTGATCAACAACTACGGGCCGACCGAGGCCACGGTGGTCGCGACTTCCGGGCAAATGCAAGCCGGCCGGGTGCTGCATATCGGCAAGCCGATTGCCAATGCCCAGGTCTACCTGCTGGACGAGCAACTGCAACCGGTCCCGGTTGGCGTGGCCGGTGAGTTGTACATCGGTGGCGCCGGGGTAGCACGCGGTTACCTGAACCGTCCGGAAATGACTGCCGAGCGTTTTATCGACGATCCGTTCAGCGCCGAACCGCAGGCACGCCTTTACCGCACGGGTGACCAGGCGCGCTGGTTGGCCGATGGCAATCTCGACTATCTGGGCCGTAACGACGACCAGTTGAAGATTCGCGGCGTGCGTATCGAACCGGGTGAAATCGAGGCGGCGCTGAGCAGCCATGAGGTGATCACCGAAGCGGTGGTGCTGGTCCGCGACGGGCGTCTGGTAGCCTGGTTCACGGCCAGCGAGGCGCTGGCTATCGAAGCGCTGAACATCTACCTGCATGGCCGCCTGCCGGAGTACATGGTGCCGTCGGCCTACGTGCAGCTCGACGCGTTGCCACTGACCGCCAACGGCAAGCTGGACCGTCGGGCGCTGCCGGCGCCGGACCAGGAGGCGCTGCTCAGTCGTGAATTCGAGGCGCCGCAAGGGGCTGTGGAAGTTGCCCTGGCCACGATCTGGGCGCAGGTGCTCAAGGTCGAACGGGTAGGGCGAAACGACCATTTCTTCGAGTTGGGCGGGCATTCGCTGTCGGCGGTGATTCTGATCGAGCGCATGCGTCAGGTCGGGCTCAACACCGACGTGCGGGTGTTGTTCAGCCAGCCGACCCTGGCCGCCCTGGCGGCGGCCATCGGCAGTGGTCGCGAAATCCGGGTACCGGAAAACCGTATCCCCGCCGACTGCCAGCACCTCACCCCGGACCTGCTGCCGCTGATCGATCTGGACCAGGCGAGCATCGACCGCATCGTCGCCACTGTGCCCGGTGGCGCGGTCAATGTGCAGGACATCTACCCGCTGGCACCGCTGCAGGAAGGTATTCTCTACCATCACATGAGCGCCGAGCAGGGCGATCCCTATCTGTTGCAGGCACAACTGGCCTTTGACGGACTGGAGCGTTTGCAGGCCTTTGCCGGTGCACTGCAACAGGTCATCCAGCGTCACGATATTCTGCGTACCAGCGTGCTCTGGGAAGGCCTGGAACGGCCGGTTCAGGTGGTCTGGCGCCAGGCCGGACTGCCGCTGTGGGAGGAGCGTTTCGAGCCGGCCAGCGGTGAGGTGCTCGATCAGTTGCTGCAGCGTTTCGAAGCCCGCCACTACCGTCTGGATATCCGCCAGGCGCCGCTGATGCAACTGGCTTATGCGCAAGATCCGACGCAGCAGCGGATTGTCGCGGTGCTGATGTTCCATCACCTGGCGATGGACCACACCGCGCTGGCGGTGATGGTGCAGGAGATACGCAGCCTGCTCGCGGCGCAGGGTGAGGAGTTGGCGGCAGCGGTGCCGTACCGCAACTACGTGGCTCAGGCCTTGCTGGGCACCAGTGAGCAGGAGCACGAGGCATTTTTCCGCGAGATGCTCGGGGATATCGACGAGCCGAGCCTGCCGTTCGGCCTGCGTGATGTGCAGGGTGACGGACGGGATATCGAGTCGGCGCTGTTGCCGCTGGCCGACGAGCTGAGTCGGCGTCTGCGCGAGCAGGCGCGCCAGCTCGGCGTCAGTGTGGCGAGCCTGATGCACCTGGCCTGGGCCCGGGTGCTGGCGGCGACGTCCGGCAAGGACACCGTGGTGTTCGGTACGGTGCTGATGGGCCGCATGCAGGGCGGCGAGGGCGCCGATCGGGCCCTGGGGATGTTCATCAACACCTTGCCGCTGCGGGTCGAAGTGGGCGAGACCACGGTACGTGCCGGGGTCAAGGCGACCCATGCGCGGCTGACCGCCCTGCTGGGTCATGAGCATGCCTCCCTGGCACTGGCGCAGCGTTGCAGCGCGGTCGATGCCTCGTTGCCATTGTTCAGCGCCTTGCTCAACTATCGCCATAGCGCTGCCGCCGAGCACTCGGAGGCGGGGCAGGTGGTCTGGGAGGGCATTCACGCGATCGGTGGCGAGGAGCGCAGCAACTACCCGCTGACCCTGAGCGTCGATGACCTGGGTGTCGGCTTCGAACTGCGGGTGCTGGCCTCGCTGTCGGTGGGCGCCCAACGGCTCGGCGACTACCTGTGCGCCGCCCTGGAACACTTGGCGCAGGCGCTGGAGCAGAACCCGGAGCTGGCCCTGGGGCAACTGTCGATTCTGCCGATGGCGGAACGACAACAGGTGTTGCATGGCTTCAATGCCACCCAGCGCGCCTACCCGGCGCAACAGCCCCTGCACCGGTTGTTCGAAATCCGCGCCGCGGCCCAGCCGGACAGCCCGGCGGTGGTGCATGGCGGGCAAGTGCTCAGCTATGGTGAACTCAACCGGCGGGCGAACCGCCTGGCGCATCATCTGCTCAACCTCGGTGTGCAGCCGGGCGATAGCCTGGCGATCCTGTTGGAGCGTTCGGCGGACCTGTTGATCAGCCAACTGGCAATCAGCAAGTGCGCGGCGGTCTATGTGCCGCTGGATATCAATGCGCCGCTCGAGCGCCAGCGCTTCATACTCGAAGACAGCCGGGCCTCGTGGCTGCTGACCCACAGCGATCAGCCGGATGAACAGGAAGTGCCTCGGGTCGAACTCGACAGGCTCGTCGAGGACAGTCTGACCGAGCATGATCCGGGCCTGTTCCAGTCGGCCGAGTCGCTGGCCTACATCATGTACACCTCCGGTTCGACTGGCACTCCCAAGGGCGTGCTGGTGCCGCATCGTGCGGTTGCGCGTCTGGTACTCAATAACGGTTATGCCGATTTCAATGAACAGGACCGGGTGGCGTTCGCCTCCAACCCGGCCTTCGATGCCAGCACCCTGGAGGTCTGGGCGCCGCTGCTCAATGGCGGCTGCGTGGTGGTGGTCGAACAGGAGGTGCTGTTGTCCCGCGAGGCGCTGGCGACGTTGCTGCGCGAGCAGTCGGTCAGCGTATTGTGGATGACTGCCGGCTTGTTCCATCAGCATGCCGATGGCCTGATGGACAGTTTGCGCGCCTTGCGCTATCTGATCGTTGGCGGCGACGTGCTGGACCCGGCGGTGATTGCCCGGGTGCTCGAACACGGCGCACCGCAACACCTGCTCAATGGCTATGGTCCGACCGAAGCCACGACCTTCTCGACGACTTTCGAGATCACCACGGTCGATGGCGGCAACATTCCGATCGGTCGTCCGATCGGCAACAGCCGCGCCTACGTGCTCGATACCCGTCAGCAGCCGGTGCCGGTGGGAGCGGTCGGCGAGCTGTATGTTGCAGGTGCCGGTGTCGCCAAGGGTTATCTCAACCAGCCTGAGTTGAGCGCCGAGAAATTTATCGCCGATCCGTTCGTCGGCGGTTTGATGTATCGCACCGGCGACCTGGTGCGCTGGCGTGCCGACGGTAACCTGGAGTACCTGGGGCGTAACGACCAGCAGGTGAAGATTCGTGGTTTCCGCATTGAACTGGGCGAGATCGAAGCGCGCCTGGGGCTTCACCCGCAGGTCCGCGATGTGGCGGTGTTGGTGCGTGAGGTTGCCCCTGGCGACAAGCGCCTGGTGGCCTGGTTCAGCGCCGAGGTCGGCGAGGTCCCGAATATCGAGGCCCTGCGCGACTATCTGCAGGAGCAGTTGCCGGACTACATGGTGCCCTCGGCCTATGTGCAACTCGATGCGTTACCGCTGACCGCCAATGGCAAGCTGGACCGCAAGGCACTGCCCGCGCCAGATCACGGCGCGTTGCTCAGTCGTGGCTACGAAGCGCCGCAGGGCACGGTGGAAACCACCCTGGCGCAGATCTGGACCGACCTGCTCAAGGTCGAGCAGGTCGGTCGCCACGACCACTTCTTCGAGCTGGGTGGTCACTCGCTGCTGGCGGTGACGCTGATCGAGCGCATGCGCCAGGCCGGCCTCAGTGCCGACGTGCGGACGTTGTTCAGCCAGCCGACCCTGGCGGCCCTGGCTGCGGCCATCGGTACCGGGCGCGACGTCGAGGTGCCAGCCAACCGCATTCCTGCCGATTGCCAGCACATCACCCCGGATCTGCTGTCACTGGTCGAACTGGACCAGGCGCGCATCGATCACATCGTTGCCAGCGTGCCGGGCGGTGCCGCCAACGTGCAGGATATCTATCCGCTGACGCCGTTGCAGGAAGGCATTCTCTACCACCACCTCAGCGCCGAGCAGGGCGATCCCTATGTCCTGCAGTCGCGGCTGGCCTTCGACAGTATCGAGCGCCTGCAGGCCTTTGCCGGGGCCTTGCAACAGGTGATCGAACGTCACGATATCCTGCGCACCACGTTCCTCTGGGAGGGGCTTGAACAGCCGGTGCAGGTAGTCTGGCGTCACGCTGAACTGGTGGTCCAGGCGCTGACCCTCGACCCGGTTGACGGCGACGTGCTGGACCAGTTGCAGACGCGTTTCGACTCTCGCCACTATCGCCTGGACCTGACTCGCGCACCGCTGATCCGTCTGGTGCACAGCTACGACCCGGCGCGTCAGCGTACGGTGGCAGCCTTGCTGTTCCACCACCTGGTGCTGGACCATACCGCACTCAAGGTGGTGCTGCAGGAGATGCAGGCGAACCTGCTCGGTCACGACGCGGCACTGAGCGAACCGGTGCCTTATCGCAATCATGTGGCCCAGGCGCGCCTGGGCGTCAGCGAGCAGGAGCATGAAGCGTTCTTCCGCGACATGTTGGGGACTATCGACGAACCGACCCTGCCGTTCGGTTTGCAGGACGTGCAGAACGACGGCAGCGATATCGAGGAAGTTGCCCGGCCGCTGCCGGATGATCTGAGTCACCGCCTGCGCGCCGCGGCCCGTGGGCTCGGCGTTACGCCGGCGAGCCTGTTCCATCTGGCCTGGGGCCAGGTGCTGGCGGCCACCAGCGGCCGCGAGAAGGTCGTGTTCGGCACGGTGCTGCTCGGGCGCATGCAGGGCGGCCAGGGTGCCGACCGGGCGCTGGGGATGTTCATCAATACCCTGCCATTGCTGATCGAAATCGATGCCACACCGGCGCGTGCCGGCGTTCTGGCGACCCATGCGCGGCTGACCGCGCTGATGGGCCACGAGCATGCCTCGCTGGCCCTGGCCCAGCGCTGCAGTGCAGTGGCGGCGCCAGCACCGTTGTTCAGTGCGATGCTCAACTATCGCCAGAGTGGCAGCGAAACGCAGATGGCCTGGCAGGGGATCGAAGCCCTGGCCAGCGATGGCCGTACCAACTACCCGCTGAGCCTGAGTGTCAACGACCTGGGGGAAGGCTTCCGGCTGATCGCCCTGACCCTGGCATCGGTAGGTGCATCACGTATCTGCGAGCTGATGGAGCAGGCGCTGGTGTCGCTGGTCCAGGCCTTGGAGCAGGAGCCCGGCCGGGCACTCGATCGCCTGGTGGTGCTGCCGGGCCAGGAGCGTGAACACCTGTTGTTCGGCTTGAATGCCCAGGTGCTCGACCATGAGCCCGACCAGGCGATCCACGCGCTGTTCGAAGCCCAGGTCGCGCGTACGCCCGAGGCTGTGGCACTGGTCGCACACGACCAGGCACTGAGCTATCGGGAACTCAACCAGCGTGCCAACGGCCTCGCCCATTATCTGCGCGAGCAGGGCGTGGCAACGGATGTCCGGGTGGCAATCTGCGTCGAACGCGGTGTGGAAATGCTGGTGGGGCTGCTGGCGATCCTCAAGGCCGGTGGTGCCTATGTGCCACTCGACCCCGGTTATCCGCCGGAGCGGATCGCCTACATGCTCAAGGACAGCGCGCCACTGGCCGTGTTGGCCGAGGACGCGACCCTTGAACGCCTGGGGGCGGTCGCGGTGCCGCTGATCAATCTCGATGACGCGGTCTGGGCTGACCGCCCGGCAACCAACCTGTCGCCAGCAAAGGCCTCGGACCTGGCCTATGTGATCTACACCTCCGGCTCCACCGGCACGCCCAAGGGCGTGGCGGTCCCCCACCGTGGCCTGTGCAATCTGGTGCAGTGGAGCTCCCGGCTTTGCGCCAACGCTGCGCAGGACGCGCTGCTGCACAAGACTCCGTTCAGCTTCGACGCTTCGGTCTGGGAACTGTTCTGGCCGCTGAGCAGCGGCATGCGTCTGGTGCTGGCGCGTCCGGAGGGCCATCGTGATCCGGCCTATCTGGTGCAGCAGGTCCGTGAACAGCAGGTCAGCGTGATTCAGTTCGTGCCGGCGATGTTGCAGCAGTTCCTCGACGTGGCAGAGGTGGGCGAGTGCCGCAGCCTGACGGATGTGTTCTGCGGTGGCGGCGACCTGACGCCGGCCCTGGCCCAGGCGGTGCGGGTACGGCTGCCCTGGGTACGGCTGCACAACGTCTACGGGCCGACCGAAGCCACGGTGGACAGCACGGTGTGGACGCTGGAACCGGATGCGCCGGTACCGGCCGCACAATTGCCGATCGGCCGTCCCATCGACAACACCCGCCTGTATGTTCTCGATGCCCGCGACGAGCCGGTACCGCTGGGCGTCAGTGGCCAGTTGCATATCGGTGGCGTCGGCGTGGCCCGTGGTTATGTCGGCCTGCCTGAGCTGACCGCCGAGCGCTTTATCGACAGCCCGTTCGTGAGCGGTGACCGGCTGTATCGCACCGGCGACCGGGTGCGTTACCGCCTCGATGGCAACCTGGAGTTCCTCGGGCGTGACGACGACCAGGTCAAGCTGCGTGGTCTGCGTATCGAACTGGGCGAGGTCCAGGCGCGTCTGGCCGAGCATCCGGCGCTCAAGGATGCGGTGGTGATGGTTCGTGAGGACGAGCCGGGCGATCAGCGCCTGGTGGCCTACTACACGGCCAGCGCAGCCCCGTCCATCGACGAACTGCGGGCTCATCTGCTCGGCTACCTGCCGGAATACATGCTGCCCACGCTGTTCGTGCAGCTGGAAAGCATCCCGCTGAGCCCCAACGGCAAGCCGGATCGCAAGGCGCTGCCGGCACCGGATCAGACCGCGTTGGCCTGCCGGGAGTACGCCGCTCCGGTCGGCGAGATCGAGACCACCCTGGCTCGCATCTGGGCCGAGGTGCTCAAGGTCGAGCGGGTCGGTCGTCACGATCATTTCTTCGAATTGGGCGGCCATTCGCTATTGGCCGTCAGCCTGATCGAGCGGATGCGTCAGGTCGGCCTGAGTGCCGATATCCGCGTGCTGTTCAACCAGCCAAGCCTGGCGGCGCTGGCTGCCGCAGTGGGCGGTGGGCGGGCGGTAACGGTGCCGGACAACCGCATTCCAGCCGACTGCCAACAGATCACCCCGCAACTGTTGCCACTCATCGAGCTGGACCAGGCCGGTATCGACCGGATCGTCGCCAGCGTGCCTGGTGGCGCGGCCAACGTGCAGGATATCTACCCGTTGGCGCCGTTGCAGGAAGGTATTCTCTACCACCACCTGAGTGCCGGGCAGGGCGATCCGTACCTGCTGCAATCGCAGATGGCCTTTGATCACCCGCAGCGCTTGGAGGACTTCGCCGGCGCTCTGCAGCAGGTGATCGACCGTCACGATATCCTGCGTACCGGTATTCTCTGGGAAGGCCTGGACCAGCCGGTGCAGGTGGTCTGGCGCCGCGCGCAACTGACGGTCGAGGCCGTCACGCTCGATCCGGCGGACGGTGAGGTCCTGGCGCAATTGCAGGCGCGTTTCGACGCCCGTCACTATCGCCTGGACCTGACCCGGGCGCCGCTGATCCGTCTGGTGCATGCCCACGACCCGCTGACTCAGCGCACGGTGGCGGTGCTGCTGTTCCATCACCTGGTGCTGGACCATACCGCTCTGGAGGTGTTGAGCCAGGAGCTGCAGGCCGGCCTGCTCGGGCTGGACGCACCGTTGGGCAAGGCCGTGCCTTATCGCAACTACGTGGCCCAGGCCCGCCTGGGTGTCAGCGAGCAGGAGCACGAAGCGTTCTTCCGCGAGCAGTTGGGCGATATCGATGAACCGACCCTGCCGTTCGGGCTGCGGGATGTGCAGGGTGATGGCCACGCCATCGAGGAAACCAGCCGGGTCCTGCCCGCCGAACTGACCCTGCGCCTGCGGGCCCAGGCCCGCTTGCTCGGCGTGAGCGCCGCGAGCCTGTTCCACCTGGCGTGGGCGCGGGTACTTGCCGCCACCTGCGGCAAGTCGGCGGTGGTCTTCGGCACCGTACTGCTGGGCCGCATGCAGGGTGGTGCGGGCAGTGATCGGGCGCTGGGCATGTTTATCAATACCTTGCCACTGCGGGTCGACATCGATGCCACTTCGGTGCGCGACGGCGTCAGGGCGACCCATGCGCGGTTGACCGATCTGCTCGGCCACGAGCATGCCTCGCTGGCCCTGGCCCAGCGTTGCAGCGGGGTGGCGGCGCCGTTGCCGCTGTTCAGCGCGATGCTCAACTATCGCCATGGTCACCTGGGCGAACGTGACGCCCAGGCTCGACAGGCCTGGCAGGGTATCGAGGTGCTGACCAGTGAGGAACGCACCAACTACCCACTGAGCCTGAACGTCGACGACCTGGGCGATGCCTTCCGCTTGGTGGCCCAGGTCGCCGAAGTGGGTGCGCAGCGGGTCTGCGACTACATGCAGGTGGCGCTGGAATCGCTGGTGCAGGCGCTGGAGTTCGAACCGGAGCTGGCCCTGGAGCGTTTGCCGGTACTGGGGGCACTCGAGCGTGAGCAACTGCTGCACGGTCTGAATGCCACGTCGGTCGATTACAACCTCGAGCAGACCCTGCACGGCTTGTTCGAGGCGCGGGTTCAGCAGGCGCCGCAGGCCCTGGCGGTGCAGGCGGGTACACAACGCCTGAGTTACGACGCGTTGAACCGCCGCGCCAACCAACTGGCCCATTACCTGCGTGAGCAGGGCGTGGGGCCGGACAAGCGCGTGGCGATCTGTGTCGAGCGCGGCTTGGAAATGGTCGTCGGCCTGCTGGCGATCCTCAAGGCCGGCGGCGCCTATGTGCCGCTGGATCCGGCTTATCCGCAGGAGCGCCTGGCCTACATGCTGGCCGACAGCGCGCCGCTGGCGGTGCTGGTACAGGGTGCCACCCGCGACTTGCTGGGTGAGCTGGTGGTACCGGTGATCGATCTGGATCAGGCCGACTGGAAGCAGCAGCCCGATGGCAATCCGCAGATTGCCGACCTGAGCCCACGGCACAGCGCCTACGTGATCTACACCTCTGGCTCTACCGGCCAGCCGAAGGGCGTGATCAACGAGCACGCGGCGGTGGTCAACCGTCTGCTGTGGATGCAGGACGAATACGGCCTGACGCCTGCGGATGCGGTGCTGCAAAAGACCCCGTTCAGCTTCGACGTGTCGGTCTGGGAGTTCTTCTGGCCGCTGTTCACCGGCGCGCGTCTGGTGATGGCACGTCCGGAAGGGCACAAGGACCCGGTCTATCTCAGTGAAGTGATCAAGGCCGAGCAGATCAGCACCTTGCACTTCGTGCCATCGATGCTCGACGTGTTCCTGGCCCATGGCGATAGTTCGTTGTGCGGTTCGGTGAAACGCGTGATGTGCAGCGGTGAAGCACTGCCGGGCAGCGTGGTACGCCGCTTCAAGGCACAGTTGCCACAGGCCGGGTTGTACAACCTGTATGGCCCGACCGAAGCGGCCGTGGACGTGACGGCATGGAACTGCGCCGGCCCGATCGGGCAGACCCCGGACAACACGCCGATCGGCAAGCCGATCGCCAACACCCGGATGTACCTGCTCGATGGGCAGATGCAGCCGGTGCCGTTGGGCGTGGTCGGTGAGCTGTACATCGGTGGTGTGCAGGTGGCGCGTGGTTACCTGAACCGTCCGGACCTGACCGCCGAACGTTTCCTCAAGGATCCGTTCAGTTCGCAGGCCGAGGCGCGGATGTACCGTACCGGCGACGTTGCGCGCTACCTGGCCGACGGCAATATCGAGTACTTGGGTCGTAACGATGACCAGGTGAAGATCCGTGGCCTGCGGATCGAACTGGGTGAAATCCAGGCGCGCCTGACCGCCTTCCCGGCGGTGCAGGAAGCGGTGGTGGTGGCTCGTGAGGACGTACCGGGCGACAAACGCCTGGTGGCCTACTACACGGCGACCGAGCGCCAGGAGATCGAGGCCTTGCGCGCTCATCTGCTGGAGCAGTTGCCGGATTACATGGTGCCGATGCTGTTCGTGCACCTTGAGGCGCTGCCGCTGAGCCCCAACGGCAAGCTGGACCGCAAGGCGCTGCCGGTGCCGGACCAGGCGGCCTTGCCAAGCCGCGTCTATCAGGCGCCGCAAGGCACGGTGGAAACCGCCCTGGCGCAGATCTGGAGCGAGGTGCTCAAGGTCGAACAGGTCGGTCGCGATGACAACTTCTTCGAACTGGGTGGGCATTCGCTGCTGGCGGTCAAGCTGATCGAGCGCATGCGCCAGCAAGGCCTGGCCGCTGATGTGCGGGTACTGTTTGGTCAGCCGACCCTGGCGGCCCTGGCCGCCGCCGTGGGCGGGCAGGTCGAGGTACAGGTACCGGCCAACCGCATCAGCGCCGATTGTGCGCGGATCACTCCGCAAATGCTGCCGCTGGCCGAACTGGACCAGGCGGGCATCGACCGGATTGTCGCAAGCATTCCCGGCGGCGTGGCCAATGTGCAGGATATCTACGGCCTGGCACCCTTGCAGGCGGGCATCCTCTATCACCACCTGGCGACCAGCGCCGGCGACCCCTACGTCATGCAGGCGCAGTTCGAGTTTGCCGGCCTGACGCAAGTCAAAGCCTTTGTCCGGGCACTCAACGCGGTGATCGAGCGCAACGATATCCTGCGCACCAGCGTGCACTGGGAAGGCCTCGGCGAGCCGGTGCAGGTGGTTTGGCGGGAGGCGCCGCTGGCACTGGAGCGGATCGACGGCGACCCGCTTGAAGGCGCTGCCTTGCAGCAATTGCAGCAGCGTTTCGACCCACGTCACTATCGACTGGACCTGACCCGGGCGCCGTTGCTGCGCCTGGCCTATACCCGCGACGAACAACTGGACCGCTGGTTCGGTGTGTTGCTGTTCCACCATATCCTGCTCGATCACACGGCTGTCGATGTGCTGGTGCATGAAATGAGCGCCAGCCTGCAAGGCCAGGTCGAGCGCCTGGGCGCCGCCGTGCCTTATCGCAACCACGTCGCGCAGACCCGTCTGGGGACCAGCGAGGCGGAGCACGAAGCGTTCTTTGGCGAGATGCTCGGCGATATCGACGAGCCGACCCTGGCCTTCGGCTTGCAGGAGGTCAGTGGCGACGGCCGCGATATCGAGGAACTGCCGGTGATGCTGGACGCGGCGCTGTGCCGACGTCTGCGCGAGCAGTCCCGCCAGCTTGGGGTGAGCGCCGCGAGCCTGTTGCACCTGGCCTGGGCCCAGGTGCTGGGGCAGGTTTCGGGGCGTGATGAGGTGGTGTTCGGCACCGTGCTGATGGGCCGGATGCAGGGCGGCGAGGGCGCCGACCGGGCCTTGGGCATGTTTATCAATACCTTGCCGCTTCGGGTCAGTGTCGGTGCGGTCGGGGTTCGTGAGGCACTGCGCACGACCCATGGTCGGCTGTCGCAACTGCTCGGCCACGAGCATGCCTCGCTGGCTCTGGCCCAGCGTTGCAGTGGCGTGCCGGCTTCGCTGCCGCTGTTCAGCAGCCTGTTCAACTACCGGCACAGCAGCGCTGGCGAAGCCTCCGCCGAACAGGCAGCCACCTGGGATGGCATCCACTTGCTGCAGGCGCGCGAGCGCAGCAACTACCCGCTGGTGCTCAACGTCGATGACCTGGGCGAAGGTTTCTCGTTCACGATCCAGGCTCCGGCCGAATTGGGGCTGGAGCGCATTGGCGGCTACCTGCAGACGACCTTGCAACATCTGGTCGGCGCGCTGGAGCAGGCACCGACGACAGCGCTGCACGACCTGCCGATGCTGCCCGATGCCGAACGCGAGCATCTGCTGCAAGGCTTCAACGCCACCGAACGTGCCTACCCGATCGATCAGACCCTGCACAGTCTGTTCGAGGCCCGGGCCCTGGCCCGGCCGGAGGCTCCGGCGGTCATCCATGGCTCGCAGGTGCTCGGGTATGGCGACCTCAACCGGCGTGCCAACCGTCTGGCCCATTACCTGATCGGGAGGGGCGTGCGCCCGGGTCATCATGTGGCGATCCTGCTGGAGCGCTCGGTGGACCTGCTGGTCGGCCAACTGGCGATCAGCAAGTGCGCGGCGGTCTATGTGCCTCTGGACATCCAGGCGCCGGCCGAACGCCAGGACTTCATGATCCAGGACAGCCGCGCGGTGTTGCTGCTCACTCGCAGCAGTGAAACCCTCGGCTACCCGGCGCATCGCGTCGACCTCGACCGTCTCGACCTGTCTGGCCAGCCGATCCATGACCCACGGCTGCGCCAGTCCGCCGAGTCGGTGGCCTACATCATGTACACCTCCGGTTCCACGGGCACGCCCAAGGGCGTTCTGGTACCGCATCGTGCGGTCAGCCGGTTGGTGATCAACAACGGTTATGCCGATTTCAACGAGCAGGACCGGGTGGCGTTCGCCTCCAACCCGGCCTTCGACGCCAGCACCCTGGAAGTCTGGGCGCCGTTGCTCAACGGCGGTTGTGCGGTGGTGGTCGAGCAGGATGTGCTGTTGTCCCGCGAAGCCCTGGCGGCGTTGCTGCGTGAGCAGCAGGTCAGTGTGTTGTGGATGACTGCCGGCCTGTTCCACCAGCATGCCGATGGCTTGTTGGCAGCCTTCCGTGGGCTGCGTTACCTGATCGTCGGTGGCGATGTGCTCGACCCGGCGGTGATCGCGCGGGTGCTGGCGCAAGGTGCGCCAGGCCATCTGCTCAACGGCTATGGGCCGACCGAAGCCACCACGTTCTCGACCACCTTCGAGATCACCCGGGTCGAGGGGGGCAGCATTGCGATTGGTCGTCCGATCGGCAACAGCCGCGCCTACGTGCTCGACGCCCGGCAGCAGCCGGTACCGGTCGGGGTGGTCGGTGAGTTGTACATCGGCGGTACGGGTGTCGCCAAAGGTTACCTGAACCAGCCCGAACTGAGCGCCGAGAAGTTCCTCGCCGACCCGTTCAACCCACGTCCCCACAGCCTGATGTATCGCAGTGGCGACCTGGTGCGCTGGCGCGCTGACGGTAACCTGGAATACCTGGGGCGCAACGATAACCAGGTGAAGATCCGTGGTTTCCGCATCGAGCTGGGCGAGATCGAGACCCGCCTGGGCGGCCATCCGCAGGTCCGCGATGTGGCGGTGCTGGTGCGAGAGGTTGCGCCGGGTGACAAGCGCCTGGTGGCCTGGTTCACCGCCCGCGAGGCTGGTGTCACGCTGGACATCGAGGTGTTGCGCGACCATCTGCAAGATCAGTTGCCGGACTACATGGTGCCGTCGGCCTATGTACAGCTTGATGTCCTGCCGCTGACCGCCAACGGCAAGCTGGATCGCAAGGCGCTGCCGGCGCCGGACGAGACTGCGCTGCTTAGCCGCGAATTCGAGGCCCCGCAAGGCAACGTGGAAATTGCCCTGGCACAGATCTGGAGCGAGGTGCTCAAGGTCGAGCGGATCGGTCGCCATGATCACTTCTTCGAACTGGGCGGGCATTCGCTGCTGGCGGTGACGCTGATCGAGCGCATGCGCCAGGTCGGTCTCAGTGCCGATGTGCGGGTGCTGTTCAGCCAGCCGACCCTGGCGGCGCTTGCGGCGGCGATTGGCAGTGGCCGGGAAGTCGAAGTACCGCGCAACCTGATCACGCCCGGTTGCCAGCAGCTCACGCCACAGTTGCTGCCGCTGGTGGAACTGGACCAGACGAGCATCGACCGTATCGTTGCCGCCATTCCCGGTGGCGCAGCCAATGTGCAGGATATCTACCCGCTGGCGCCGCTGCAGGAAGGCATTCTCTATCACCACATGAGTGCCGAGCAGGGCGATCCGTACCTGTTGCAGTCGCAAATGGCCTTTGACAGCCAGGCCCATCTGCAAGCCTTTAGCGGGGCCTTGCAACAGGTGGTCGATCGTCATGACATCCTGCGCACCAGCGTGCATTGGGAAGGTTTGGAACAGCCTGTGCAGGTGGTCCGCCGCGAGGCCGAGCTGCCAGTGCAGGAGGTGCTGCTCGATCCGGCGGCGGGTGATGTCCTGGAGCAATTGCAGCAGCGCTTCGAAACACGCCGCTACCGCCTGGACATTCGCCAGGCGCCGCTGATGCAACTGGTGCATGCCCATGATCCGGTGCAGCAGCGGATCGTTGCGATTCTGATGTTCCATCACCTGGCGCTGGACCACACCGCCATGGCAGTGGTGGTCGAGGAGATGCATGCGCTGCTGCACGGGCAGGCCGACCGGCTCGCCGTGCCGGTGGCGTACCGCAACTATGTGGCCCAGGCACGCCTGGGTGTCAGCGAGGCGGAGCACGAGGCGTTTTTCCGCGAGATGCTCGGCGATATCGACGAGCCGACGCTGCCGTTCGGTCTGCAGGATGTGCAGGGCGATGGCCGTGATATCGAGGAGGCGCCGCTGATGCTGGCCGATACCCTGAGCCGGCGTCTGCGTGAGCAGGCCCGCCAGCTCGGTGTCAGTGCGGCGAGCCTGATGCACCTGGCCTGGGGTCGGGTTCTGGCGGCCACTTCCGGCAAGGACAGCGTGGTATTCGGCACGGTACTGATGGGCCGGATGCAGGGCGGCGAGGGCGCCGACCGCGCCCTGGGCATGTTTATCAATACCTTGCCGTTGCGGGTTGAAGTGGGAGCAGTGGCGGTGCGCGAAGGGGTCAAGGCGACCCATGCGCGGCTGACCGCCTTGCTCGGTCATGAGCATGCCTCCCTGGCATTGGCCCAGCGTTGCAGTGCGGTCGATACGGCGGCACCGCTGTTCAGTGCCTTGCTCAACTATCGCCATAGCGCCCACGCCGAACTGCCGGTCGAGGCCGGTGGCATCTGGCAGGGCATTCATCTGCTGGGCGGCGAGGAGCGGACCAACTACCCGCTGACCCTGAGTGTCGATGACCTCGGCGTCGATTTCCGCCTGCGGGTGCTGGCGGCGACGTCGGTGGGTGCGCAGCGGGTGGCCGAGTACATGCAAGGTGCCCTGGAACAGTTGGCGCAGGCCCTGGAACACGATGGCACGACCGCGCTGAACCGGCTGGCGATTCTGCCGGCTGCAGAGCGCGAGCAAGTGTTGCTGGCGTTCAATGCCAGTACGTTCGACTGCCCACGGGGTCAGACCGTCCACGGTCTGTTCGAGGCCCAGGTCGAGCGCCTGCCTGATTCACTGGCGGTGCTGCAGGGGGCTGACTCGCTCAGCTACCGCCAGCTCAATCAGCAGGCCAACCAACTGGCCCATCATCTGCGCACGCTGGGCGTGCAGCCGGATGACCGGGTGGCGATCAGTGTCCGGCGGGGGCCGCAGATGCTGGTCGGGCTGCTGGCGATTCTCAAGGCCGGTGCCGGTTATGTGCCGGTCGACCCGGCGTTGCCAGGCGAGCGCCTGCGCTATCTGCTCGAAGACAGCGCACCGGCGGTGCTGCTGACGCAAAGCGAGTGGCGTGAGCAATTGCCGGCACTGGCGATTCCGGTACTGGAGCTGGACCGGGTCACCTGGCAGGACCAGCCGATCGACAATCCCGCAGCGGGTAGCCTGACACCAGGTCACCTGGCCTACGTCATCTACACCTCCGGTTCCACCGGCCTGCCCAAGGGCGTGATGGTCGAGCACCGCACCGTGGAGAATCTGGTGCATTGGCACAGTGCGGCGTTCGATCTGAAGGCCGGCGGTCACACTTCCAGCGTCGCCGGCTTCGGTTTCGACGCCATGGCCTGGGAAGTCTGGTCGGCGCTGTGTGTGGGCGCGACCCTGCACCTGCCGCCGGCGGATATCGATCACCAGGAGATCGACCGCCTGCTGGCCTGGTGGCTGGCGCAACCGCTGCAAGTGAGCTTCCTCTCCACGCCGGTGGCCGAGTACGCGTTCAGTCGGCAACTGGAGCATCCGACCCTGCGCACGCTGCTGATCGGCGGCGACCGTCTGCGTCAGTTCAACCAGCCACAGCGTTTCGCGGTGATCAACAACTACGGGCCGACCGAGGCCACGGTGGTCGCGACTTCCGGGCAAATGCAAGCCGGCCGGGTGCTGCATATCGGCAAGCCGATTGCCAATGCCCAGGTCTACCTGCTGGACGAGCAACTGCAACCGGTCCCGGTTGGCGTGGCCGGTGAGTTGTACATCGGTGGCGCCGGGGTGGCACGCGGTTACCTGAACCGCCCGGAAATGACCGCCGAGCGTTTTATCGACGATCCGTTCAGCGCCGAACCGCAGGCACGCCTGTACCGCACGGGTGACCAGGCACGTTGGTTGGCCGATGGCAATCTCGACTACCTGGGCCGTAACGACGACCAGTTGAAGATTCGCGGCGTGCGTATCGAACCGGGCGAAATCGAGGCGGCGCTGAGCAGCCATGAGGTTGTTACCGAAGCGGTGGTCTTGGTGCGTGATGGGCGTCTGGTGGCCTGGTTCACGGCCAGCGAGGCGCTGGCTATCGAAGCGCTGAACATCTACCTGCACAGCCGTTTGCCGGATTACATGGTGCCGTCGGCCTACGTGCAGCTCGACGCGTTGCCGCTGACCGCCAACGGCAAGCTGGACCGTCGGGCGCTGCCGGCGCCGGATCAGGATGCATTGCTCAGTCGCGCCTTCGAGGCACCGCAGGGCAGCGTGGAGATCACCCTGGCGCAGATCTGGGCCGACGTGCTCAAGGTCGAACGGGTAGGGCGTCACGATCACTTCTTCGAACTGGGCGGCCACTCGTTGCTGGCGGTGACGCTGATCGAGCGCATGCGCCAGGTCGGGCTCAACACCGACGTGCGCGTGTTGTTCAGCCAGCCGACCCTGGCAGCTCTGGCAGCGGCCATCGGCAGCGGTCGGGAAGTCGAGGTGCCGAAGAGTCGGATTCCAGCCGATTGCCAGCACGTCACCCCGGACCTGCTGCCGCTGATCGACCTGGACCAGGCAAGTATCGACCGTATTGTCGCCAGTGTGCCCGGTGGCGCGGCCAACGTGCAGGATATCTATCCGCTGGCACCGCTGCAGGAAGGTATTCTGTATCACCACATGAGCGCCGAGCAGGGCGATCCCTATCTGCTGCAATCGCAGATGGCCTTTGACAGCCAGGCGCACCTGCAGGTCTTTGCCGATGCGTTGCAGCAGGTGATTGACCGTCACGACATCCTGCGCACCAGCGTGCATTGGGAAGGCCTGGAACGGCCGGTTCAGGTGGTCCGCCGTCAGGCGCGCCTGAGTGTGCGTCAGATACCGCTGGAGTCGGCCGACGGTGATTGCCTGGCGCAATTGCACGCGCGCTTCGATGCCCGCCACTATCGCCTGGATATTCGCCAGGCACCCCTGGTGGAACTGGTCCATGCCGAGGATCAGGCTCGGCAGCGGGTCGTCGCGATCCTGTTGTTCCATCACCTGGCCGTCGACCACACTGCGATGGAAGTGGTGGGTCGCGAGATGCGTGCCTTTATTGAAGGGCGAGCGGATGAATTGAACACGCCGGTGCCGTACCGCAACTATGTGGCCCAGGCGCGCCTGGGTGTCAGCGAGGCGGAACACGAGGCGTTCTTCCGCGAGATGCTCGGCGATGTCGACGAGCCGACCCTGCCGTTCGGACTGCAGGATGTGCAGGGCGATGGACGTGCCATCGAGGAAGCCTGGCAGCGTCTGCCGCTCGAATTGAGCACTCGCCTGCGTCAACAGGCCCGGCAGCTCGGGGTCAGTGCCGCGAGTCTGTTCCACCTGGCCTGGGCCCAGGTGCTGGCCGCCGCTTCCGGCAAGCAGAGCGTGGTGTTCGGCACGGTGCTGTTGGGCCGGATGCAGGGCGGCGAGGGTGCCGACCGGGCGCTGGGCATGTTCATCAACAGCCTGCCGTTGCGGGTCGATATCGATGACACGCCGGTACGTGCCGGGGTCAAGGCGACCCATGCGCGGCTGACCGCCTTGCTCGGCCACGAGCATGCTTCGCTGGCCCTGGCTCAGCGTTGCAGCGGCGTGGCCGCGAGCCTGCCGCTGTTCAGTGCGATGCTCAACTACCGCCACAGCGATGCCGGGGTGTTCGACAACACCACGCGAGGGGCCTGGATGGGCATCGAGACCCTGGCCAGCGAGGAGCGCACCAACTACCCGTTGACCCTCAACGTCGATGATCTGGGTGAAGGCTTCAGCATGACCGCGATGACCTTGGCTCGGGTCGGTGCGCAGCGAGTCTGCGACTTCATGCTGACGGCGCTGAACGGACTGGTCGAGGCCTTGGAACAGGCACCGCGCCAGGCGCTCAAAGGTTTGCCGGTGCTGACCGCGCAGGAGCGTCAGCAGGTGCTGGTGGCCTTCAACGCGACCGAGGTCGCCTATGACCTCGAGCAGACCTTGCACGGGTTGTTCGAAGCACGGGTCCGGCAGACACCGCAGGCTCTGGCGCTGCAGGCGGGCACACAACGCCTGAGTTACGACGCGTTGAATCGCCGCGCCAACCAACTGGCCCATTACCTGCGTGAGCAGGGCGTGGGGCCGGACAAGCGCGTGGCGATCTGTGTCGAGCGCGGCCTGGAAATGGTCGTCGGCCTGCTGGCGATCCTCAAGGCCGGCGGCGCCTATGTGCCGCTGGATCCGGCTTATCCGCAGGAGCGCCTGGCCTACATGCTGGCCGACAGCGCGCCGCTGGCGGTGCTGGTACAGGGTGGCACCCGCAACCTGCTGGGTGAACTGGCAGTGCCGGTGATCGACCTGGATCAGGCCGACTGGAAGCAGCAGCCCGATGGCAATCCGCAGATCGCCGAGCTGAGTCCACGGCACAGTGCCTACGTGATCTATACCTCGGGCTCCACCGGCCAGCCGAAGGGCGTGATCAACGAGCACGCGGCGGTGGTCAACCGTCTGCTGTGGATGCAGGACGAATACGGCCTGACGCCTGCGGACGCGGTGTTGCAAAAGACCCCGTTCAGCTTCGACGTGTCGGTCTGGGAGTTCTTCTGGCCGCTGTTCACCGGCGCGCGTCTGGTGATGGCGAGTCCGGAAGGGCACAAGGACCCGGTTTACCTGGGCGAGGTGATCAAGGCCGAGCAGATCACGACCTTGCACTTCGTGCCGTCGATGCTCGATATCTTCCTGGCCCATGGCGATGTCAGCCGCTGTGCCAGCGTCAAGCGGGTGATGTGCAGCGGTGAAGCGCTGCCGGGCAGCGTGGTGCGGCGCTTCAAGGCGCAGCTCACAGGTGCCGAACTGCACAACCTGTATGGTCCGACCGAAGCGGCAGTGGACGTGACGGCGTGGAACTGCGCCGGCCCGATCGAGCAGACCCCGGACAACACGCCGATCGGCAAGCCGATCGCCAACACCCGGATGTACCTGCTCGATGGGCAGATGCAGCCGGTGCCGTTGGGCGTGGTCGGTGAGCTGTACATCGGTGGTGTGCAGGTGGCGCGTGGTTACCTGAACCGTCCGGACCTGACCGCCGAACGTTTCCTCAAGGATCCGTTCAGTTCGCAGGCCAAGGCGCGGATGTACCGTACCGGCGACGTTGCGCGCTACCTGGCCGACGGCAATATCGAGTACCTGGGTCGTAACGATGACCAGGTGAAGATCCGTGGCCTGCGCATCGAACTGGGTGAAATCCAGGCGCGCCTGACCGCCTTCCCGGCGGTGCAGGAAGCGGTGGTGGTGGCCCGTGAGGACGTACCGGGCGACAAACGCCTGGTGGCCTACTACACGGCGACCGAGCGCCAGGAGATCGAGGCCTTGCGCGCTCATCTGCTGGAGCAGTTGCCGGACTACATGGTCCCTGCGGTGTTCGTGCACCTTGAGGTGCTGCCGCTGAGCCCTAACGGCAAGCTGGACCGCAAGGCGTTGCCGGCACCGGACCAGGCGGACCTGTCGAGCCGCGAATACGAAGCACCGGTCGGGGCGACCGAAATCCTCATGGCGCGACTCTGGGCCGAGTTGCTCAATGTCGAGCAGGTGGGGCGCCACGACAACTTCTTCGAGCTGGGCGGGCATTCGTTGCTGGCCGTCAGCCTGATAGGCCGGTTGCACCAGGAAGGCATGGAAGCCGATGTGAGGGCGTTGTTCGAACAACCGACGTTGGCCGGATACGCCGCAATTACCGAGAAAATGGAGATCGTCCTGTGAACGTGACTGAACTGTTGGCCACATTGAAGGCAAAAGGCATCCAATTGGCTGTCAGGGACGATCAACTGATCGTGCAGGGGAACAAGCAGGCATTGACGGAGCCGGCGATCATCGCCCGCTTGCGTGAATACAAGCCAGTGCTGATCGAGATGATCCGCGACGGCTCCTACGCGCCTGCCGTCAGCGGCCAGGTGACGGTACCGGCCAATGGCATTGGTACCGACACGACGCACATCACCCCGTCGATGCTGCCGCTGGCGAGCCTGACCCAGGAGCAGATCGACCGGATCGTTGCCGACGTGCCCGGCGGCGTGGCCAATGTGCAGGACATCTACCCGCTGGCGCCGTTGCAGGAAGGCATCCTGTTCCACCACGTCAGCGCGACCCAGGGTGATCCCTATGTGATGCAGTCGCAGTTTGCCTTCGCCGATCAGGAACGGCTGGATGTGTTCGCGCGGGCCTTGCAGAAGGTCATCGACCGTCACGATATCCTGCGTACCGCAGTGCTCTGGGAGGGGCTGGAGAGCCCGGTGCAGGTGGTCTGGCGCAAGGCCGAACTGGTGGTGCAGGAAGTGTTGATCGAGCCGCACGACGGCGAGGTGCTGCAGCAGTTGCATGAGCGTTTCGACGGTCGCCACTACCGTCTCGACGTGACGCGGGCACCGTTGATACGACTGGTCTACGCCCGCGACGAAGCGGCCGGGCGGCTGGTCGCCATGTTGCTGTTCCATCACATGGCTCTGGACCACAGTGCGCTGGATGTGGTGCGTCACGAAATGAGCGCATTCCTGCTGGGGCAGGGCGGGCAATTGGGCACGCCGGTGCCGTTTCGCAACTATGTGGCCCAGGCGCTGCTGGGCACCAGCCAGGCCGAACACGAAGGGTTTTTCCGCGAGATGCTGGCGGATATCGATGAGCCGACCTTACCCTTCGGCCTGCAGGACGTGCGCGGCGACGGTACGGCAATCGACGAGTTCGACCTGCCGCTGGAACCGCGCTTGAGTCAGCGCCTGCGAGCGCTGGCTCGGCAACAGGGGGCGAGTGTCGCCAGTCTGTTCCACCTGGCATGGGGGCAGGTGCTGGCGGCGCTGTCGGGCAAGCGCAGCGTGGTCTTCGGCACGGTGCTGATGGGCCGCATGCAGGGCGGTGGCGATGGCGACCGGGCCTTGGGGATCTTTATCAATACCTTGCCGGTGCGGGTGGATATCGGCGGTCTCACGGTCCAGGCCGGGGTCCGCGCGACCCAGAGTCGGCTGACTGCGCTGATGCGCCATGAGCATGCGCCACTGGCGCTGGCCCAGCGTTGCAGCGGAGTGCAGGTGCCGACGCCACTGTTCAGTGCCTTGCTCAACTATCGGCACAACAGCGTTACCGTCAGTGCCGGTGGCGTCTCGGCCTGGCAGGGCATCACCCCGCTCAGCTCGGAGGAGCGCACCAACTATCCGCTGACCCTGAGTATCGATGACCTCGGCGAAGATTTTCGCCTGGCCCTGCTGGCCAGCACGGAGGTCGACGGGCAACGGGTCTGCGACTACATGCGTACCGCCCTGGAACAACTGGTGCAGGCCCTGGAGCAAAGCCCACAGGCGTTGCTCGAGCAACTGTCGATCCTGCCCGACGCTGAGCGCGAGCTGCTGCTCGAAGGCTTCAATGCCCACCAGGCCGACTACCCGCAAGGGCTGACCCTGCACCAGCGTATCGCCACCCGCGCCGCCGAGCAGCCGCAGGCACTGGCTGCGGTGTGCCTGGGGCGTCAACTGACTTATGCCGAACTGGATCAGCAGGCTACAGTCCTGGCGCACTACCTGGTTGAGTTGGGTGTTCGCCCCGATGACCGGGTGGCGGTCGTTGCCCGGCGCGGGCTCGACACCCTGGTGGGGCTGTTGGCGATTCTCAAGGCCGGGGCCGGCTATGTGCCGATCGACCCGGCCCACCCGGCCGAACGCCTGCGCTACCTGCTCGAGGATAGCGCGCCGGTCGCGGTGCTGACCCAGGATGACCTGCTGGTGCGCCTGCCAGCGCTGACGGTGCCGGTGATCAACCTCGACCAGCCGCTCTGGCAGGACCGCAGCGTCGCCACTGCACAACTGCCGACGCCTGACCCTCGACACCTGGCCTATGTGATCTACACCTCCGGGTCCACCGGCCAGCCCAAGGGCGTGATGGTCGAGCACCAGACCGTCTCGAACCTGGTGGACTGGCACTGCACGGCCTTCGACCTGTGTCCGGGCCGGCATACCAGCAGTGTCGCCGGCTTCGGCTTCGATGCCATGGCCTGGGAGATCTGGCCGGCCTTGTGCGCCGGCGCGACCCTGCATCTGCCTCCTCCTGTCGCGGGCGGTGAGGACGTCGACGCGCTGCTGGCCTGGTGGCGCACACAACCGTTGGACGTGAGTTTCCTGCCGACGCCGATTGCCGAGCATGCGTTCAGCCTGAATCTGCAGCATCCGACCCTGCGCACCCTGTTGATCGGCGGTGACCGGCTGCGGCAGTTCAGCCGGAACCAGCGCTTCGAGGTGATCAACAACTATGGTCCGACCGAAACCACGGTGGTCGCCACCTCGGGACGGGTCGAGGCCGGGCAGGCCCTGCACATCGGCCAGCCGATGGCCAACGCCCGGGTCTATCTGCTGGATGAGCAACAACGTCCGGTGCCATTGGGCGTGGCCGGCGAGCTGTATGTCGGCGGCGCCGGGGTGGCGCGAGGCTACCTGAATCGCCCGGAACTGACGGCCGAGCGTTTCCTGCACGATCCGTTCAGCCACGCGCCACAGGCACGCATGTACCGCACGGGTGACCTGGCGCGCTGGCGCGCGGACGGCAATCTCGACTACCTGGGCCGTAACGACGACCAGGTGAAGATTCGTGGCATGCGCATCGAACTGGGCGAGATCGAGGCCCGCCTGAACCAGCTTCCCGGCATCCAGGAAGCGGTGGTCGTGGCTCGCGAGGATCAGCCGGGGCAACCGCGTCTGGTCGCGTATTTCACCGGGCAGGAACAGGTCGAGACGCTTGAAACCGGCGACTTGCGTGCCTGGCTGCAGGCGCATCTGCCCGACTACATGGTGCCAGCGGCCTATGTGAAGCTGGCCGCGTTACCGCTGACGGCCAACGGCAAAATCGATCGCCGGGCCTTGCCCAAGCCCGAGCTGGAAGCGTTGTTCACCCGCGAGTACGAGGCCCCCGAGGGCGAGCTGGAAACGACCCTGGCGCAGATCTGGAGCGAGGTCCTGCACGTCGACCGGGTCGGGCGGCGCGATCATTTCTTCGAGCTGGGCGGCCATTCATTGCTGGCCATGCGCATGGTGGCCCAGGTCCGCCAACGCCTGGGGGTGGAACTGGCGCTGGCCGAGCTGTTCGCCAATGCCGAACTGGCTGCCGTGGCCCAGGTGCTGAGCCAGGCCGCGCGCAGTGATTTGCCGCAGATCCTGCCGGTGCCGCGCGAGGACGGCCTGCCGCTGTCCTTCGCGCAGCAGCGGTTGTGGTTCCTGGCGCAGATGGGCGCTGCCGGCAGTGCCTACAACATTCCCGTCGGTCTCGGTCTGCGCGGGCCGCTGGACCGTGATGCACTGCAACGGGCGCTGGCGCGAATCGTCGAGCGCCATGAAACCCTGCGCAGCCGCTTCGTGCTGCTGGGCGAGGAGCCGCAGGTACACATTGCCCCACTGGAGCAGGGGCTGGTCCTCGATACCGAGGACTTGCGCGAGGAACCACGGGCACAGGAGCGGCTCCAGACATTGTTGGCGGAGGAAACCGCACGGCCGTTCGACCTGCAACACGGGCCGCTGATTCGCGGACGGCTGATCCGCATGGCCGAGCAGCACCATGTGCTGTTGTTGACCTTGCACCATATCGTTTCCGATGGCTGGTCGATGGGCGTGCTGACCCGCGAACTGATGGCGCTCTACGAGGCGTTCCGGCATGGCCAGGACGATCCGTTGCCGCCGCTGGCGGTGCAATATGGCGATTTTGCCGTGTGGCAGCGCCGCTGGCTCGGCGGCGAGCTGTTGCAACAACAGAGTGCCTACTGGCAGCAGGCCCTGGCGGGGGCGCCACCGCTGCTGATGCTGCCCACCGACCGACCGCGGCCGGCCCGTCAGGAGTTTGCCGGCGGCCAGGTCGAGTTCCTCCTTGATGAACGCCTGAGCGCCGGGCTCAGGGCCCTCGGTCAACGTCATGGCACCACCTTGTACATGACCCTGTTGGCCGGCTGGGCCATGCTGTTGAGCCGCCTGAGCGGGCAGGATGACCTGGTGATCGGTTCGCCGGTCGCCAACCGCCAGCAGGTCGAGGTCGAAGGCCTGGTCGGGCTGTTCGTCAACACCCTGGCGATCCGCCTCGACCTGGCGCCGGATCAGCGTATCGAAGCGCTGTTGGCGCAGGTCCGCCAACGTACCCTGGCAGCCCAGGCGCATCAGGATCTGCCCTTTGAACAGGTGGTCGACATCGCTCGGCCGCAGCGCAGCCTGGCCCACAGTCCGCTGTTCCAGACCATGCTGTCCTGGCAGAGCCGTGAGGATGCGACGCTGGCGCTGGGCGAATTGCAGCTCGAAGGCATTGCCGGGACCACGCAGTTCGCCAAGTTCGACCTGGCGCTGAACGTCGGCGAGGTCGGCGCACAGCTGGCCGGTGCGCTGACCTATGCGACGGCGCTGTTCGATGCAACCACCATCGAGCGCTATGTCGGTTATCTGCGCCGCCTGTTGCAGGCCATGGTCGACAATGACCAGGTGACGCTGGGCCAGGCCAGCCTGCTCGATGAGCAGCAACGCCAGCAGTTGCTGCAGGCATTCAATGCCAGCCAGGTCGATCATCCGGTCGGACACACCCTTGCACAACGGTTCGAAGCCCAGGTCGAGCGCACCCCCGAGGCCATTGCGGTACAGGTCGACGGCGAGGGGGTGAGTTATCGCGAACTCAACCAGCGCGCCAATCGTCTGGCCCACCGACTGATCCGCCAGGGTGTGCAGGTCGATTCACGGGTGGCGCTGTGCATCGCGCGCGGGCCGCATCTGCTGGTCGGCATGTTGGCAATTCTCAAGGCCGGCGCCGGTTATGTGCCGGTTGACCCGGCGCATCCACAGGAACGCATCGACTATCTGCTGCAGGACAGCGCGCCACTCGCCGTGCTGGTGCAGGACACGACCCGGGCCTTGGTGAGCGGCAGCGGTGTGCCGCTGATCAACCTGGATCAACCCGGCTGGCACGACGAGCCGCAGAGCAATCCTGAGGTCCCAGGCCTGACGCTCCAGCATCTGGCGTATGTGATCTACACCTCCGGTTCCACCGGCCAGCCCAAGGGCGTGATGGTCGAGCACGGCACCGTGGAAAACCTGGTGCACTGGCATTGCACGGCCTTCGATTTGCGCTCGGGCAGCCACACTTCCAGCGTCGCCGGGCTGGGCTTCGATGCCATGGCCTGGGAGGTCTGGCCGGCGCTGTGCGTGGGCGCGACCCTGCACTTGCCACCCAGTGGCCTGGGCAATGGTGAGCTGGATGCGCTGCTGGACTGGTGGTACGCCCAGCCGCTGCAGGTCAGCTTCCTGCCAACGCCGGTTGCCGAATACGCCTTCGCCCAGAATCGTCGACATCCGACCCTGCAAACCCTGCTGATCGGCGGCGATCGCCTGCGCCACTTCGCCCGTGATCCGGGCTTTGCGGTGATCAACAACTATGGCCCGACCGAAGCCACGGTGGTCGCCACCTCCGGACGCCTGGAGCCGGCAGGCCTGCTGCATATCGGCAAGCCGATCGACAACGCCCGTATCTACCTGCTGGACGAGCAGTTGCGGCCCGTGCCGATCGGCGTGGCCGGCGAGCTGTATATCGGTGGCGCGGGCGTGGCCCGAGGGTATCTGCATCGCCCTGAACTGAGCGCCGAGCGTTTCCTCGACGATCCGTTCAGCGACCAGCCCCAGGCCCGTATGTACCGCACGGGTGACCTGGCGCGCTGGCGCGAAGACGGCACTCTCGAATACCTGGGACGCAATGACGAGCAGGTGAAGGTTCGTGGGGTGCGTATCGAACTGGGCGAGATCGAAGCCTGCCTGAATCGTCTGCCGGCGATCCAGGAGGCGGTGGTGCTGGCCCGCGAGGATGAGCCCGGACAGGTCCGCCTGGTGGCCTATTTCACCGTGCCGGCTGGCGATACGCCGCCGGCTGTGACACACCTGCGGGCCGGCCTGCTGGAGCAGTTGCCGGACTACATGGTGCCGCTGGCCTATGTCCAGTTGGAGGCGTTACCGTTGACCGCCAATGGCAAGCTGGACCGCCGGGCACTGCCCCGGCCCGACGCGGATGCATTGCTGCGTCGTGGCTACCAGGCGCCGCAGGGCGAACTGGAAATCGCCCTGGCACGGATCTGGGGCGAGTTGCTACAGGTCGATCAGGTCGGCCGCGAGGATCATTTCTTCGAGTTGGGCGGCCATTCGCTGCTGGCGATGCGCATGGTGTCCCAGGTCCGCCTGCAACTGCAGCGCGAGCTGCCGCTGGGCGAGTTGTTCGCCAACCCCGAACTGGCGGCGGTGGCGCGCGTTCTGGCGCTGGCCGAGCGCAGCAGCCAGCCGGCGATCGTGCCGGTGTCCCGCGAGCAGCCGCTGCCGTTGTCGTTCGCCCAGCAGCGCCTATGGTTCCTGGCTCAACTGGAAGGTGCCAGTCCCGCCTACAACATCCCCATCGCCTTGCGCCTGCGCGGGCGTCTGGATGGCATCGCCCTGCAGCGGGCACTGGAGCGTATTGTCGCCCGTCACGAAACCCTGCGCAGTCGTTTTGTCGAACACGATGACGTCCCTCACGTGCTGATTGCGCCGGTCGAGAGCGGCTTGCCATTGCCGGTCGAGGACCTGCGCCAGCGGCCAGAGGTGGACTTGGCAACCTTGATCCGCGATGAGGCGCGGGGAGCGTTCGACCTGGCGCACGGGCCATTGGTCCGTGGCCGACGAGTGATCCTCGCCGAGGACCATCAGGTATTGCTGCTGACCCTGCACCACATCATCGCCGATGGCTGGTCGATGGACGTGCTGACCCGCGAGCTGGCGCAGCTTTACGCCGCGTTCAGCCGTGGCGAGGCCGATCCGCTGCCGCCGTTGGCGGTGCAGTACGGCGACTTTGCCGTCTGGCAGCGCCAGTGGTTGAGTGGCGAGGTGCTGGCGCGCCAGAGCGCTTACTGGCAACAGGCCCTGGAGGGGGCGCCGGCCTTGCTGATGCTGCCCACGGACCGGCCGCGTCCGGTGCGCCAGGACCCTGCCGGCAGCAGTGTCGAGATCCGCCTTGATGCGTCGTTGAGCGCCGGGCTCAAGGCACTCGGCCAACGCCATGGCCTGACCTTGTACATGACCATGATGGCCGGCTGGGGTCTGCTGCTGAGCCGTCTGGCCGGGCAGGACGAAGTGGTGATCGGTTCGCCGGTCGCCAACCGCCAGCGTGCGGAAATCGAAGGTTTGATCGGGCTGTTCGTCAACACCCTGGCGATTCGTCTCGACGTGGCGGGCGCCCAGGACGTCGCGGGGCTGCTGGCGCAGGTTCGCCAGCGCAGTCTTGAAGCACAGGCGCATCAGGACCTGCCGTTCGAACAGGTGGTGGAAATCCTCCGGCCGACGCGCAGCCTGTCCCACAGTCCGTTGTTCCAGACCCTGCTGACCTGGCAGGCGGGCGAGAGCGCCGAGCTGGTGCTGGGCGACCTGCAACTGGAAGGGATCAATGATGGGGGGCATGCCGCCAAGTTCGATCTGTCCCTGAGCCTGGGTGAATCCCAGGGCTGCATCAGCGGTGGCCTCGGCTACGCGACGGCACTGTTCGACGAAGCGACGATGCAACGCTACGTGCGCTGTTTCGAACGCGTACTGCGGGCGATGGTCGCCGATGAGCAGGCGTCGTTGGCGCGCATCGACTTGCTGGATGCGGTCGAGCGTGAGCACTTGCTGCTTGACTTCAATGCCACCAAGACCGGCTACAACCTGGAGCAGACGATCCATGGCCTGTTCCAGGACCAGGTCGAGTGGGCCCCGCAAGCCTTGGCGGTGCAGGCGGGCGAGCAACGCCTGACCTACCAGGCGCTGAACCAGCGTGCCAACCAATTGGCTCATTACCTGCGCGAGCAGGGCGTGGGGCCGGATGTGCGGGTGGCGATCTGTGTCGAGCGTGGCCTGGAAATGGTCGTCGGCCTGCTGGCGATCCTCAAGGCCGGCGGCGCCTATGTGCCGCTGGACCCGGCCTATCCGCCGGAGCGTATCGCTTACATGCTGCAGGACAGTGCACCAGCGGTGGTGCTGGTGCAGGGCCGTACCCGCGAGCTGTTGGGCGCGGTGCCGGTGCCGGTGGTCGATCTGGACCACAACACCTGGCATGAACGCTCCGTGAACAACCCCTGGCTTGGCGAACTGACGCCACGCCATAGCGCCTACGTGATCTACACCTCGGGTTCCACCGGCCAGCCGAAGGGCGTGATCAACGAGCACGCGGCGGTAATCAACCGCCTGCTGTGGATGCAGGACGCCTATGGCCTCACGCCGGAGGACGCGGTGCTGCAGAAGACCCCGTTCAGCTTCGACGTGTCGGTCTGGGAGTTCTTCTGGCCGCTGTTCACCGGCGCGCGCCTGGTGATGGCGCGTCCGGAAGGGCACAAGGACCCGGTCTATCTCAGTGAAGTGATCGAGGCCGAGCAGATCACGACCTTGCACTTCGTGCCATCGATGCTCGATGTGTTCCTGGCCCATGGCGATGCGGATCGATGCGCCAGCGTGAAGCGGGTGATGTGCAGCGGCGAGGCGTTGCCGGGCAGCGTGGTACGCCGCTTCAAGACACAGTTGTCACAGGCCGGGTTGTACAACCTGTATGGCCCGACCGAGGCGGCCGTGGACGTGACGGCATGGGACTGCGCCGGCCCGATAGAGCAGACCCCGGACAACACGCCGATCGGCAAGCCGATCGCCAACACCCGGATGTACCTGCTCGACGGGCAGATGCAGCCGGTGCCGTTGGGTGTGGTCGGCGAGCTGTATATCGGTGGTGTGCAGGTGGCGCGTGGTTACCTGAACCGTCCGGACCTGACCGCCGAACGTTTCCTCAAGGATCCGTTCAGCCCGCAGGCCGAGGCGCGGATGTACCGTACCGGCGATGTCGGTCGCTATCTGGCGGACGGCAATATCGAATACCTCGGTCGTAACGACGACCAGGTGAAGATCCGTGGCCTGCGTATCGAACTGGGTGAAATCCAGGCGTGCCTGACTGCTTTCCCGGCAGTGCAGGAAGCGGTAGTGGTGGCTCGTGAAGATGTGGCCGGCGACAAACGCCTGGTGGCCTACTACACGGCGACCGAGCGCCAGGAGATCGAGGTCTTGCGCGCTCATCTGCTGGAGCAGTTGCCGGATTACATGGTGCCGATGCTGTTCGTGCACCTTGAGGCGCTGCCGCTGAGCCCCAACGGCAAGCTGGACCGCAAGGCGCTGCCAGCGCCGGACCTGGCGGCCCTGACGAGTCGCGAGTATGTCGCGCCGCTGGGCGACACCGAAATCCTCATGGCGCAGCTCTGGGCCGAGTTGCTCAAGGTCGAGCAGGTGGGGCGCCACGACAACTTCTTCGAACTGGGCGGGCATTCGCTGCTGGCGGTCAGTCTGATCGGGCGCATGCGCAGGCTTGGCCTGTCGGCCGATGTCCGCGTGCTGTTCGGCCAGCCGACCCTGGCGGCCTTTGCGGCGACCTTGGGCGAGGTACGCGAGATCGAGATACCGGTCAACCGCATCCGCCCCGATGCGCAGCGGATCACCCCGCAGGACCTGCCGTTGGTGGCGTTGGAGCAGGAGGCCATCGATCGTATCGTCGCCAGCGTTCCGGGCGGTGTCGCCAATGTGCAGGATATCTACCCATTGGCACCGTTGCAGGCCGGGATTCTCTTCCATCACCTGGCCGCGAGCGAAGGCGACCCGTATCTGCTGCAGGCGCAATTCGCCTTCGCCAATCGCGAGCGCCTGGAAGCGTTTGCCCAGGCCTTGCAACAGGTGATCGAGCGCAATGACATCCTGCGCAGCGCGGTGCTCTGGGACGGCCTGCCGGAACCGTTGCAAGTGGTGCTGCGCGATGCCCCGCTGGTCTGTGAGGCGGTTTCGCTGGAGCCGGCCGATGGTGATGTGTCCAGTCAACTGCTGGCGCGGTTCGATACCCGTCACTATCGCCTGGACATCACTCGCGCACCGTTGCTGCGGCTGGTACACAGCCCGGACCCGGTCAATGGCCGGATCATCGGTCTATTGTTGTTCCATCACCTGGTCATGGACCATGTCGCCCTGGAAGTGCTGCAGCAGGAACTGCTGGCCTGCCTGCTCGGGCGTGGCGAGCAGTTGGGTGCCGCCGTGCCTTACCGCAATTATGTGGCCCAGTCCCGTCTGGGACTTGGCGAGCAGGAGCACGAAGCGTTCTTCCGCGAGCAGTTGGCGGATATCGATGAGCCGACCTTGCCGTTCGGCTTGCGTGACGTGCAGGGCAATGGCAGTGGCGTCGAGGAGCGCCAGCGCCAGGTCGAACCGGCATTGAGCCGACGGTTGCGGTTGCAGGCCCGGCAACTGGGGGTCAGTGCTGCAAGCCTGATGCACCTGGCCTGGGCACGGCTGCTGGGCGCAGCGGCGGCTCGTGAGCAGGTGGTTTTCGGTACCGTGCTGCTTGGGCGGTTGCAGGGTGGCGAGGGCGCGGAGCGGGCCCTGGGGGTATTCATCAACACCTTGCCGCTGCGGGTCGATATCGACGAGCGCTCGGTGCGCGATGCCTTGCTAATCACCCACGGGCGTCTGGCCCGCCTGCTGGCCCATGAACAGGCGCCATTGGCGCTGATGCAGCGCTGCAGCGGGGTGCCCGCAGGTACGCCATTGTTCAGTGCCTTGCTCAACTACCGGCATAGCGCGGTAGCCACGACAGCCACAGCTGCAGACGAAACCCTGAGCGCCTGGCAGGGCATCCAGCTGCTCAAGGCCGAGGAACGCACCAACTACCTGCTGACGCTCAGCGTCGACGACCTGGGTGAGGACTTTGCGCTGACCGCGCTGGCGCCAACGGATATCGGCGCGCAACGGGTCTGCGACATGATGCACAGTGTGCTGGAGAATCTGCTGCAGGCGCTTGAGCAACAACCCACCTTGTCCATCGGCCAACTGCCGGTGCTGCCCGAGCACGAGCGCCGGCAACTGCTGGACGGGTTCAACGCCACGCAGCGCGCGTATCCGCATGAGCAGACCGTGCACCAGCTGTTCGAGGCACAGGTCCTGGCCCGTCCCGAGGCGCTGGCGGTGCTTCATGGCGAGCGGACGCTCACTTACCAGGCCTTGAACATCCGGGCCAACCAGTTGGCCCATCACCTGCTTGCGCTGGGCGTGGCGCCGGGGGATGCGGTGGCGATTCTGCTGGAGCGCTCGCCGGATCTGCTGGTCAGCCAGTTGGCGATCAGCAAGTGCGCGGCGGTGTATGTGCCGCTGGATATCAATGCGCCGGTCGAACGCCAGCGTTTCATGCTCGAAGACAGCCGCGCGGTGGCTCTCCTGACCCGTGGCGACGAGTTGGCGGATCTGGCGCTGGCACGGGTCGAACTCGATAGCCTGGCGCTCGACTGGCGGTCGGGGCACAACCCGGACCTGTCGCAATCGTCGCAGACGGTGGCGTACATCATGTACACCTCCGGCTCCACGGGCACGCCCAAGGGAGTATTGGTGCCGCACCGGGCGATCACGCGTCTGGTGATCAACAACGGTTATGCCGACTTCAACGAGCAGGACCGGGTAGCGTTCGCCTCCAATCCGGCTTTCGACGCCAGTACCCTGGAAGTCTGGGCGCCGCTGCTCAACGGCGGTTGCGTGGTGGTGGTCGATCAGGGCGACCTGTTGTCCCGCGACGCCCTCGGGGCCTTGCTGCAGGAGCAGGCCGTCAGTGTGATGTGGATGACCGCCGGTCTGTTCCAGCAGTACGCCGACGGGTTGCTGGCGGCATTCTCTGGCCTGCGCTACCTGATGGTGGGGGGCGACGTGCTCGACCCGACGGTGATCGCGCGGGTCCTCGAACAGGGGGCGCCACGGCACTTGCTCAACGGCTATGGGCCGACCGAAGCCACCACCTTCTCGACCACCTACGAGATCACCGCGGTCAAGGACGGCAGCATACCGATCGGTCGGCCAATCGGTAACGCCCGCGCCTACGTGCTCGATGCCCGGCAGCAGCCGGTACCGGTGGGTGTGGTCGGTGAGCTGTATGTCGGCGGTGCAGGCGTGGCGAAAGGGTATCTGAACCAGCCGCAACTGACGGCGGAGAAATTCCTCGTCGATCCGTTCAATCCGGTTCCGGACAGCCTGATGTATCGCACCGGCGACCTGGTGCGTTGGCGCGCCGATGGCACCCTGGAATACCTCGGGCGTAACGACAGCCAGGTGAAGATCCGTGGTTTCCGTATCGAACTGGGCGAGATCGAGACTCGCCTGGGGCGGCATCCGCAGGTTCGCGAGGTGGCCGTGCTGGTGCACGAACTCGCCCCGGGCGACAAGCGCCTGGTGGCCTACTTCACCGCGACCGACACGCAGGCGGCTGTGCAGGTCGAGACGCTGCGTGCGCACCTGCAGGGGCAACTACCGGACTACATGGTGCCAGCGGCCTATGTGCAACTGCCGCTGCTGCCCTTGACCGCGAATGGCAAGCTCGATCGCAAGGCGTTGCCGATTCCGCTGATCGACGACTTCGCCAGTCGCGCCTATGTCGCGCCGGTGAATGGCCTCGAACAGACCCTGGCGCAGTTGTGGGCCGAGGTGCTCAAGGTCGATCGGGTGGGGCGGCACGACAACTTCTTCGAGCTGGGTGGCCACTCGCTGTTGGCCATTCGCCTGGTCAACCTGCTGGAACAGGCCGGTTTGCCGGTGTCTCTGGCCGAGCTGTTCCAGCATGCCAGTGTCGAGTCGGTCGCCCATCTGTTGAGTCAGCGGACGCAGACCTCCGACGCGCCGACCACGCTGATTACCGTACGGGCGGCGGGTAGCCAGAATCCGTTGTTCCTGGTGCACGAATTCAGCGGCGCGGATGCCTACTTCCCTGCGCTGGGTCAGCACTTGCACGGTGATTTCCCGATCTATGGTCTGCCCGGCATCGCCCTCGGTCAGCCGCAGTTGCGCACCCTGGAGGGTCTGGCGGCGCGGCTGGTTGAGCTCATGTGTTCGGTGCAACCGCATGGCCCGTATCGCCTGGCCGGGTGGTCGTTCGGCGGCGTGCTCGCCTATGAAATCGCCCAACAGTTGCTCGGTCGCGATGAGACGGTCGAATTCCTTGGCTTGATCGATACCTATGTGCCGCGCCTGACCGACCAGGGCAAGGCGCGCTGGTCCGACGAGCACGCGCACCAGCGCCACCTGCTGCTGCAATGCACGGCCTGGTTCACTGCCCAAGGGGAGGCGGGCCGCGAGGCATTGGCCCTGCTTGCGCCCTTGGAGTCGCGTCTGGACAGCTTCGACTTCGACGGCCTGCTCGAACACTGTCGGACACAGGGGCTGCTGCCGCCCGCCGCGCAGAGTATTGCGGCGGATGAGCTATGGCGCTTCCTCGATCGTGAGGTGGCCCATGGGCATGCGCTGGCGCATTACAACCTGCACCCGATCGACCTGCCGGTGCATCTGTTCTGTGCCCGCGAGCGGCCGACCGAGTTGTCCCGGCGCAGTGATTCCCTGGGCTGGGGACAGGTGTTGCCCGCCGATCGGCTGCGCTGCATCGAGGTGCCGGGTGATCACTTGAGCATGATGCAGGCCCCGCATCTGCCGGTGCTAGGGCAGGCGATCAGCCAGGCCCTGGAGAGCGCAAGTGTGCCCGCAGGGGGCGTGCACCAGCCTTTGCTGACGATCCAGAGCGGCCGTGTCGGGCAGGCTCCGATCTTCTGCGTACCCGGTGCCGGCGATAGTGTCACCGGGTTTATCGGGCTGACCGATGCCCTCGGTCCGGACTGGCCGATCATTGGTCTGCAGCCTCGCGGACTGGATGGCGAGTCGGTTCCCCACAGCCAGGTCGAGAGCGCTGCCACCCTTTACTTGCAGGCACTGGAGCGGGTCTGTCCCCTGGGGCCGCTGCACCTGGTCGGGCATTCGTTCGGGGGCTGGGTCGCGTTCGAAATGGCGACGCGCTTGCAGGAGGCCGGCCGTGAGGTTGCCTCGCTGACCCTGATCGACAGCGAGTCACCCGGTGGCAATGGCGTGGTCGGCAAGCCTTACACCGCCACGGCGGCGCTGCTGCGCCTGGTGGAGGCGATGCAGTTGGCCTCGGGCAAGTCATTGGGCATTGACCTGGCGGCTTTTGCCGAAGAGGACGACGGCCGTCAACTGGCACTGCTGCATGCCGGCATGGTGCGTGTCGGCCTGTTGTCGCCGCGTTCGACGCCGCAAGCGATGTATGGCCCGGCCCGGACCTTCGCGACGGCCTTGCGTACCGTTTATCAGCCACAACGCCGCTATCGCGGCCGAGCCCTGTTGGTGCTGGCGGAAGATCCGACCCTGGACGCTGCTGGTAACCAGCGCGAGCAGCAGGCAATGATTCAGGGCTGGCGTGGGCAGGTGGGTGAGCTAGAGGTCTGGTATGGCCCGGGCAACCATTTCAGCTTGCTCAAGGCCCCGGCGGTCAGCCAGTTGGCGGCATGGTGGCAGGCTGGACTGGCCCGTGTCCCGGGCGAGGTTGTGTCATGACTGCGCGTTTGGTTTGACGCGCTGTCGAAAATTTTTCAACGTATTGACGGACATTTATGGAAAAGTCGAAGTTTCGCAAGACAGGTATCGGACTGGCCGTGGTGCTGCTTGCCGGCCTGGTGTTCTACACGGTCAGCGCGCCCGCCGAGCCACCGCAGTATCTGGTCGCCACGGCCGAGCGTGCGGATATCGAGAACACGGTATTGGCGACCGGTCTGCTCGAAGGTATCCGCCAGGTGGATGTCGGTGCCCAGGTTTCCGGGCAGTTGAAGTCGCTCAAGGTCAAGGTGGGTGACAAGGTCAGGAAGGGCCAGTGGCTGGCGGAAATCGACCCGCTGGTGCTGCAGAACACCCTGCGCCAGGCCCAGGTCGATGAGGAGAATCTGCAGGCACAACGGCGCGCTACCCAAGCCCAGCTCAAGCAGGCGAAAGCGGTTTATGAGCGTTACCTGGGGCTGCAGAGCGATGCGGCGATTTCCCGGCAGGATTTCGAGAGCGCCGAGTCGAACTACGAGGTGCAACGTGCCAACCTGGCTTCCCTCGAAGCGCAGATCAAAAGCGCGCAGGTGCAGATCGACACGGCCAAGATCAACCTGACCTACACCCGCATCGTTGCGCCAATCGATGGCGATGTGGTGGGTATCGTCACCCAGGAAGGTCAGACCGTGATCGCCAACCAGTTGGCACCGGTGCTGCTCAAACTGGCGGATCTGGACACCATGACCGTCAAGGCCCAGGTGTCGGAGGCCGATGTGATTCACATCGGTCCGGGCCAGGAGGTGTACTTCACCATCCTTGGCGAGGCGAACAGACGCTACTACGCCAAGCTGCGTGGTACCGAGCCGGCGCCGCAGAATTTCCTCGAAACGCAGACCGCCGGTACACCGAAACAGAACACCGCGGTGTTCTACAACGCGTTGTTCGATGTTCCCAACCCGGACCACCGGCTGCGCATCGCCATGACCGCCCAGGTACGTATCGTGCTCGATACCGCCAAGGCAGCCTTGACCGTGCCGGTGGCGGCCCTCGGCCCACGCAATGCCGACGGCAGTTTCCCGGTACGGGTGCTTGACGCCAAGGGCCATGCCCAGTCGCGCAACGTGCGCACCGGGATCAACAACAACGTCAAGGTGCAGATCACCGATGGCCTGGCCGAAGGCGACAAGGTCGTCATCGGCGAGCCGACTTCGACTGTGGCGGGAGCCTGAGCATGACCCAGGCACTGCTGGAATTGTGCGGCATCACCCGTAGTTTCATGGCCGGGGAGCGAGAGTTCACCGCGCTGAAGAACATCAATCTGAGGATCGATGCCGGGGAAATGGTGGCGATCACCGGCGCCTCGGGCTCGGGCAAGTCGACCCTGATGAACATCCTCGGCTGCCTCGACTACGCGACTGCCGGCAGCTACAAGGTCAACGGGCGCGAGACCCGCGACCTGGACAACGAGGAACTGGCCGAGCTGCGCCGCGACTACTTTGGCTTTATTTTCCAGCGTTACCATCTGCTGCCGCACCTGAGTGCCCTGCACAATGTCGAGATGCCGGCGATCTACGCCGGTACCGGCGAGTCGCGGCGTCATGGTCGTGCCCGTGAGCTGCTGGATCGTCTCGGTCTGGCTGCGCACCTGGAGAATCGGCCGAATCAGTTGTCCGGTGGTCAGCAGCAGCGGGTGAGTATCGCCCGTGCCTTGATGAACGGTGGCGAGGTGATTCTCGCCGACGAACCGACCGGCGCGCTGGACACCCACAGCGGCAAGGAGGTGATGCAGATCCTCCAGGAACTGCATGCCGCCGGGCATACGGTGATCATCGTCACACACGACCCCAAGGTCGCCGCCAACGCCGAACGGATCATCGAGGTGCGCGATGGCGAGATCATCAGCGACCAACTCACGCGACCAGTCGACCAACCGTCGAGCCGGGAGAGCACGACCCTGGTGGCCCGCAGCACCGGGCGCCTGGTGGCCAGTTTCGGGTTGTTCAAGGAAGCCTTCAACATGGCCTGGGTGGCGCTGATTTCGCATCGTATGCGGACCCTGCTGACCATGCTCGGCATCGTCATCGGCATCACCTCGGTGGTGTCGATCTCGGCCATCGGCGAAGGGGCCAAACGTTATGTGCTCAAGGACATCCAGGCGATTGGCAGCAACACCATCGATATCTATCCGGGTACCAGTTTTGGTGATAGTCGGGCCAGCAGTATCGAGACCCTGATACCCGCCGATGTACTTGCCCTGAGCCAGTTGTACTACGTCGACAGTGCCACGCCGATGGTGGGGCGCAACCTGCTGGTGCGCTACCAGAACATCGACCTCGACGCCCAGGTCAATGGCGTCAGCGACCGCTATTTCCAGGTGCGTGGGCTGCGGATGGCCATGGGCATTGCCTTCAGCGAAAGCGATGCCCAGCGCCAGGCCCAGGTGGTGGTGATCGACCATAACACGCGCATCCGGCTGTTCGGGCCGAACGTCGACCCGCTAGGCCAGGTGATCCTGCTGGATAACCTGCCGTGCACGGTGATCGGGGTGACGGCCGACAACAAGAACATCTTCACCTCCAGCAAACAACTGAACGTCTGGGTGCCTTACGAGACGGCGGCGGGGCGTCTGCTCGGGCAGCGCCACCTGGACAGCATCATGGTGCGGATCAAGGATGGGCAGCCGAGCAAGGTGGTGGAAGAGAACGTGACCAAGCTGATGTTGCAGCGCCACGGTACCAAGGACTTCTTCACCAACAATCTCGACAGCATCATGCAGACCGTGGAGAAGACCAGTCAGTCCCTGGCGCTGCTGTTGTCGCTGATCGCGGTGATTTCCCTGGCGGTGGGAGGCATCGGGGTGATGAATATCATGCTGGTGTCGGTCACTGAACGGACCCGGGAGATCGGTATTCGCATGGCGGTGGGCGCACGCCAGTCGGACATCCGTCAGCAGTTCCTGGTGGAGGCGGTGATGGTCTGCCTGATCGGTGGGATGATCGGCATCTCGTTGTCCTTCGCGATCGGCTACCTGTTCTCGCTGTTCATCAAGGAGTGGCAGATGGTGTTCTCGATGGGGGCGATCGCCACGGCGGTGATCTGTTCGACGCTGATCGGCATCGTGTTTGGCTTCGTGCCGGCGCGTAACGCTTCGCGGCTCGACCCGATCGAAGCGCTGGCCCGCGACTGACCAATGGGGAGCCAGCAGGCTGGCTCCCCAACGTTTGGCTAAAGGTCGGTGGACGGCAGGGACGTCACTGGTGAGGCGTACATCCAGCGCATCAGTGAGTGGCGCCCGCTGATACCCAGCTTGAACGCCGCGCGCTTGAGGTAGCTCTCCACCGTATTGACCTTGAGCTTGAGTTGCTCGGCCAGTTCCGGGGCGGTGCGTCCGGACAGCAGGCCGACACAGACATCCATCTCGCGATTCGACAAGGTCAGCCCCGACTGCGTCAGACGGTCGCTAAAGCGCAGGCGCAGGGCCTGCTGGCCTGGATTCTCCACACCCTCGGCGAGGCTTGGTTGGCCGGCTGGCGAGGCGTGCAGGGGGTTCATTGCGATGATGTGTTTTTCCACCATCGGCAGCAACAGTGGCGAGAAATTCTGCAGGATGCTTTGCTCCCGCGCAGAAAAGCGCCGCGACTGGTTCGAGCGATACACCGAGAGGGTGTAGCTGCAGTCATCCTTGTGGCGGGTCAGGTGCAAGGCCGACTCCTTCGCATCGGAGGCCGAGGTGAAGAGATCGGTATGGCCGATGGTCGGATGGCTGGCATCGATCGACGGGTTTGAGATGTCCTCGTCCGTCGACAACTTGCGGATATGGGTAACGTCCACGGCCAGTTGGGTGAGAATCAGGTGGTGCAACATCCGTGGGAAATTGCGACTGCCAGTGCTGGCGATGACCTTGCCAATATGTGGAAACAACCGTTGTGAGTTCATCATTTCATCCATGATTTTCAGATTCCGAAACATTCGCCTCTCAGTAGACGAGCCTTGAGTAGTGGCCTTTAACCATACCCTAATTCCTAGTATTCCGCTCGGGAATACGCCCATGAAAATCCGTGATTTTATTTGTTCGGGCGGATCCCGTAGCGTGTGGTGCTCATCCCAAGGAGAGTGCGCCGTGAACAATGCCCGTCCGCGTTTGTATGTCGATGCCCAGTACACCAGCCCCTATGCCCTGTCGGTATTTGTCGCGCTGCGGGAGAAGGGCGTCGAATTCGATCTGCAGCCACTGGACCTGAGCGCCGGCGAACAGCAGGCGCAAGGTTATGCCGGCTTGTCCCTGACGCAACGGGTGCCGACCCTGGAGCAGGAAGGGTTTGCGCTGTCCGAGTCTTCGGCGATCACCGAGTACCTGGACGAGCTCTATCCGCAGGCACCGCTTTATCCGCAGGACGCCCGGCAACGGGCCCGGGCGCGGCAGGTGCAGGCCTGGTTGCGCAGCGACTTGCAGGCGCTGCGTCAGGAGCGTTCGACCCTGGTGATTTTCTATGGGCAGAAGGCAGCGCCATTGTCGGCGGCGGGCGAGGCGGCCGCGCGCAAGCTGATCGATGGTGCGCAGGCTTTGTTGATCGGTGGGCGCAGCAGCCTGTTCGAGCAGTGGTCGATTGCCGATGTCGACCTGGCGCTGATGCTCAACCGGCTGATCCTCAATGGTGATCCGGTGCCGGATGGGCTGCTCGACTATGCGCGGCGCCAATGGCAGCACCCGGCGGTGCAGGAATGGGTAGCGTTGTCGCGTCCGGCCTTGACGTGAACGGCGGGCCCGTCCGCCTCAACGTCTGGACGGGCCCAACAGGGTCCTGACGACATCATTTTCGGGCGCCCTGTAGCGTGCCCCTGGAAGGCTCAGCGAATGGGGTTCGGGTTGGCGGCCATCCGGGTGACCGACGATCAGCGTTTCGCCGTGCCATTCGTTGAGCAGCTCGAACAAGGGCAGCCGCAGGTGGCCGCGTGCCGGGTCGGCGAGGAAGGCATGTCCTTGCTCGACGCCCTTGAGTACCACGAAATGATTGAGCCGGTTGCGGTGCAGCAGGATGATGACCGGACCGTCCAGCGCATGCAGGGCTTCGGGTGGCAGTCGTACGCCTTCGGCGCTGTAGCCCAGATGCCGGGCAGATGACTTGAGGTCCAGCATCGAGAAACCTTCCTGGACCCGTTCGCGTACCTCGGCTTGCGACAGGCGCAGCACGATATCGGCAAGGATCTGCGTTTCCTCGACCGGTTCGCCGAGGTAACGCTTGAGCAATATCGCGAGCGCCGCCGCACCGCAGGAATAGTCGAGAGTCTGGCGCTGGATGTCGTGAAAGCGCAGTTGCTTCATCGACTGCAAGCGTGGGCCAGCCGCCGTGGTGATCGGGCTGTCGAGCAGCAGCGCGAACAGGCTAAGCACGCTCGCCAGCCGTGGGCTGCTCAATTGAAGCGTCTCTTGAAATGTGCCGACAGCGCAGCAGGACCGGCGTCATCGTTCAGGCCCAGAGTGACCTCGGGAGCAATCACCCAGTCATCGTTCACCCGATAGGAAGCACTGAGCGACAGCTCGAGCGGGTCGGCATCGGAACCCTGGATGGTCTGGTGATCGGCCTGCAGATGGGCACTGTGGGCATAGGCCAGCCGGCCGCCAAGCGACAGTCGTTCATTGAGGGCGAAACCGACTCCGGCGTAACCCTTGAGCACCCAGCCGGGTTTGATGCGATAGCCATCGATGGTGTTGGCGAAGGCGTACTGGTAGCCGATGCCGCCGAACAGGATGGCCGGATCGGTGCTGCGCACGAACGCCACGCCAGGGGTCAGGCTCCAGTGCCCGGAACCGTTGTTCAGTGGGTCTTTCCAGCGGTTGAAAACATCGTTGTAGCGTTTTTGTCCGGTGGGGATGTTGAGGTCCATGCTCAAGGCGATCGCCGGGGTCTGGGCGTTCTCCTCGACGATCTGATACTGGGCACCGAGGGCGATATCGGCCAGGCGCCAGGCATCGGTCTTGCGTACGAACGCATTGCTGGAGACGTCCTGGATATGGCTGTAGGTCAGTGGCACGCTGAGATAACCCTCAAGGTGCCGATAGAGCCCGGCCCGCCAGGTCGAACGTAGCTCCAGTTGCCGCGCCGAATAGGACGAGCGCTGAAAATCGCCGGCCTGGGGCAGACCGTACTGGATGCGGCTCTGTTTGTAGGCGAGACCGAGGTCCATTTCATATTCACCGGGCGATAGCAGCACGGTGGAGCCTATGAGGAAATCCAGCGGTGGTTGGCTTTCGACTTGTGCTCCGTAGTGGCTGTCCGAGGGTTTGGCCGGTGGGTTCGTGGGGTTATTGGGCGGCAGCCGCGTGAGGCTGACGATGGTCGAAACCTCGATGGGCGTGGTGCCGAACGTCGCCGACTCCAGCAGCGTCCAGTTGTCGGCGGAAAGCAGCAGTTTTCCGCTGACTTTTTCTCCGCTGGCAAACAGCAGGGAGTAGGGGGTATCGCTGCCGATCGACAGAATTTCCGTGGTCGGAACCCTGATCGCTGAGCCGTAGTGGGTATCGAAGATACAGAGTCCGTCGCTGTACGAGATGATCCAGCCGGATACCCGGTCGCCATTTTTCAGAATCAGGTTGTCGGCCAATGCTGGCGTGGACTCGTACAGATAAAGAAGGATCACGCCGAGGGTGGCGAGCCATTTCAAGGGACTGGTCATGCTTGTGTCCTGGCCTCAAGGGGAAGGCATGGGCCGACCACGTTCCACGTGGTCGGATGAATCGTGGGGATGAGATCAGGACAACGCGATCCCCAGCCGGCTGACCAGTTCGGACATTCGCGGGTCGTTTCGGATGCCTTCGAGGAATTCCTGGTGGAGTCTTTCGTTGGTTGAGCGGGAGTTGAGAGCGGCGTATTTTGAATCGTCGTCGATCAGGCCGTTTCGTTCGTAAAGATCGCTCATGTGAGATTGCAGTAGGGCGAAGTATTCGTTTCGTTCTCCTGATGAAATATTCGAGAATTTTTCATTTTCGGAAAGGGGCCTCAACTCTTGATAGCCTCGTTCCGAGGGGAGTGTCAGTAGAATTGCGAATTCACCCCACCAGCCCGGCATTGCACCTACAGGGATAGGCGGGTCCATGGCGTCGGACATGTTTGCGCCGGCGGCACTGATACTGATTTTATCGCTATTGTTATTTGTTTCGGCAGGTGTTTCGATTGAGAAGTTCGGCTTTTCCTGTATTTGAGGTTTGCTTTTGTTCAGGTTTGATAAGTTGTATGTGTTTGAGAGGGTGCTGTTGATATTCATGCTTGTTTCCTTGTGTCGAAATATGCTGTTTGCGTGATTCTGTCTTGGTCGGGCAGAGGTGGGGATTACCAGGAAAAAGTCGATATGGGACGATTCCAGGACGTATCTCTCCAACCAAAGTTGAGCGGGGCACCCTTCTCATTCAATGCCTGATAGTGAACGTCCACTTCTACCGCATTGCTTGCATTCCAACTCCCGCCAGGGGCATCTGACTTATCAGCGAGCCAGCGATCTCCGGCAACTTTATAAGTGACCCCATCTTCAATTTTTGTGTAGGTTCCATGTGGATTCCAGTCACTGCCTACCGAGTAATAGGACCTGTAGTCATGTTCGTTGCCAAAGCGTTTCAGTCGAATGTTGTATGTCTTCAAGCCCTGCGTCACGCTGGGGTAGGGGTGGCCGGTAATTCTTGCGGCCCCTCTGATCTTGCTGAGTTGCTGGTCGTCGAGGGTTGTGACTTGAATGCCCTTGGCTTCAAGTGAATCAAGAATGGAGGGTTGTGCCACACTGAGGGTCGGTAACAGAGCGGTCACTAACAGTAGGTGAGTGGTTTTCATATTTGACTCCTGTTTCAAAAACTTCAGCGATTTTGGTTTGCAGAGCCAGGAACGATCTCGCAATTGATCTGCCTTATCTTTGGGGCGGTCGAGGAGCGCTTATCATTTTTGTCGCTGCCCAGGATTCAGGTGCTGCTCATTTGTAAGTGGATATTTAATATCTTTTGAGGTGGCTTAATAACTGGCCAAACGGATAGGTTTTTTATTATTTGGGAATAATAAAAACTGATCTGGGGTTGTATGCGAATATAGGTAGGAAATAGCTGTAGCCTTAAAGCTACATAGACGTGCATAACAGGATTTGTATGCAGCGAGATTGCGCGAAGCGTCAGAGCACTTTCTGGTGTGATTGCCGGCCTATTTGCGGGCAAGTCGGGGACGCCGCACCGCCGCTCCCCCAGGCAGGGGGAGCGTCAAGCGAGAGCTTCACCCTATCGAGCAAACCGCCGAGCCCCTGCGACACAGAAAATGACCGCCACCGTCACCCCCAGCATCCCCAGACTCACCTGCTCATGCAACAACGTAGCCGCCAACGCCAACCCGAAGAACGGCTGCAACAACTGCAGTTGCCCCACCGCCGCAATTCCCCCCTGGGCCAACCCGCGGTACCAGAACACAAACCCGATCAACATACTGAACAACGACACATACCCCAGGCACCCCCAGGCTGCCGCCGAAATCCCTGAAAGGCTCGGTGGCGCGCAAAGCCAGCTCAACACCAGCATCAGCGGCAATGACAGCACCAGCGCCCAGCAGATCACCTGCCAGCCGCCGAGTGTCCGCGACAGCCTGGCCCCTTCGGCATAGCCCAAGCCACAGACCAGAATCGCCGCCAGCATCAGCAGATCCCCCACGGGCGAGGCACTGAGCCCCTGGGCCAGCGCATAACCGACCACCAGCAGACTGCCCAGTACCGAAAAGCACCAGAATGCTGTCCTCGGCCGCTCGCCGCCGCGCAGTACGGCAAAGACCGCCGTGGCCAGCGGCAGCAAACCGACGAAGACGATGGAATGCGCCGAGGTCACATACTGCAGGGCCAGCGCTGTCAGCAAGGGAAAACCGAGAACGACCCCCAGGGCCACGACCCCCAGCGACCACAACTGACCCCGGGCCGGACGCCGCTCCCCGAAGACCCATAGCAAGGCCAGCGCCAGCACCCCGGCAATACTCGCCCGCACCACCGTGAGAAAGACCGGGTCGAACTCCAGCACCGCCAGCCGCGTGGTAGGCAGCGAGCCGCTGAAAATCACCACGCCGATCAGGCCGTTGAGCCATCCTTTCGTGCGCGGGCTGGTCGTTGATTGTTGCAGGTTCGATAGCTGTTCCATTCGGCAGCAGGCTCCTCGGGGGCGGGCGTGTCTCACGTTGGGATTGCATGAAGGGCATGCTAGAGTCGACTATGATGACAATCAAAGAATTGTCATGGATACGCTTTCACATGCCACGCCTGCGCTACAAGACACTGGTCGATACCCTCGCTGCGGATATCCGCTCGGGCAGGCTTTCGCCCGGCAGCCGCCTGCCGACCCACCGGCAGTTGGCCGAAACCCACGGGGTGGCGCTGGTGACGGCTACCCGGGTCTATGGCGAGTTGGAGAGCATGGGCCTGGTCAGTGGCGAAACGGGTCGTGGCACCTTCGTTCGGGAAACCACCCTGCCGCCGGGGCAGGGCATCGACCAGCCGGAAATCGCCGCGGGTGTAGCCGACCTCAACTTCAACTATCCCTCGCTGCCGGGTCAGTCGGAGCTGCTGCGCAACGGCCTGCGGCAACTCGCGCTGTCGGGCGACCTGGAGTCCCTGTTGCGCTACCAGCCCCATGCCGGACGCCCGCATGAACGTAATACCGTGGCCCGCCACCTGCGGGTTCGCGGCATCAGGGTCACACCCGAGCAGGTCCTTATCGTCGACGGTGCCCAGCACGGCCTGGCCGTGACGATGATGGCGCTGCTGCAACCCGGCGACGTGATTGCCGCCGATGCGTTGACCTATTCCGGTTTCAAGGTGACCGCCGAGGCCCTGCACCTGGAGATCCTGCCGATTCCTGTGCTCGAACACGGGCCGGACCTGCAGGCGCTCGACCGGCTGTGCCGAACTCGCCGTGTGCGGGCGGTCTACAGCATTCCGACGTTGCACAATCCGTTGGGCTGGGTACTGGATCTTGCCCAACGCGAACAGTTGGTGGCGCTGGCCCGCCGACACGATCTGCTGCTGATCGAGGATGGCGCCTATGCCTTCCTGGCCGAAGATCCACCGGCGCCGCTGATCGAGTTGGCACCCGAACGGACGATCTATGTCTCAGGGTTGTCGAAGAATGTCGCCACCGGTCTGCGGGTCGGTTTTGTCGCTGCGCCGTTGCCCACGGTGCCGCTGTTGCAGCGGGCGATCAGGGCCACCACCTGGAACACGCCGGGGGTGATGACGGCCCTGGCCTGCGCCTGGCTGGAGGATGGCACGGTCGCCCGCCTGGAAACCGAAAAGCGCCGCGATGCCCGGGCTCGCCAGGTGTTGGCCGCCGAGGTACTGGCGGGCTTGCCCTGTATCACCCATCCGGCGTCCTACTTTCTCTGGCTGCCGCTGGCCGAAGAGGCGCGCGCGGACCGGATCACCAAGGCCTTGCTGGAGCTGAATGTCGCGGTGTCGACCGCCGAGCCCTTTGCCGTCTCGGCCCATGTGCCCCATGCGCTGCGCCTGGCACTCGGTTCCGTGGAAATGCCGGTGCTGCGTGCAGCGCTGGAGAAGGTGAGGTGGGTGGTCGAAGCGGCCTCCTGAGCCACTGCGGTCCGGCCTGCCTGTGTTAACGTGACGGCCCGCTCGAAACCCGCCAAGACCAGGATCGCCAGGCGCCATGGCCGACAATGACTACGAGCTGTACGAACGCTTCCACACACCGGACCCGTGCATCGCCGAGCGCGAGCGGGTCGCGATGTCCCCGGAGGAAAAGGCCTGGGCCCTGTACAAGGGCAGTCTGCACCGCAGTGGCTGGCTGGAGTGGTTGATCCTGCCGGTGGTGATCGGCCTGTGGGCGCCGATGGTGTGCATCGTCCTCGTGTTGTTGGCCTATCAGGCGTTGTTCGCGCCCGAATTCGATCCGCAACGGCATGGGGAGGCTATTTTTACGGCAATGCTGTTGAGCACCCTGTTGCTGTTCGTTGTGTGGGTGGCCTGGAATCGCCACCGTGCGCTTCACGATCCACGGCTGCTGTATTGGCGGGACCTGCCCGAGGTGGCCGAGGTCGAGCTGGAGCGGCACACCCTGGTGTCGGCGTTCAGCCTGTGGTCGAGCGATTACGATCCGGATAATCCGCAAGTCGCGCGGTGGGTCGATGGGCGAATTCAGCAGATGGCCGACAGTGGAGTGTCGCAGTGGCTGCTGGCGCGGACCGCCGAGGGTCGCTGGCTGGTGCTGTGCGAGCGCGTTGCCGGGACGTTTCGCGGCTATGGTACGCAGGTGCGGCCAGCAGCGGCCAGCCAATGGCCGTTGAGCCGGGAACTGGCGATTGCCTTCGCTCCCCGTACCAACGTTCCCCTCGGGCTGCGTTTTTCCGGAGCACCGCTGGCGCTGGCTGAAACCAGCCACTGGTTGAGTCGCGGCGATCTCGACAGGCTGACCCGCGTCGCCCATCACTGGACGTTTTTTGCGCCGGAGCGTTATGGGCTGATCAATTCCGCCTACGTTCCCTGGCTTGAGGAGCTGCTGGGCCGGGTGCAACCGGGTGTAGCTGACAGCACGCTGCCAGTCTGCTGAGAAACCTTCTGTAGAAGCTGCTGCAAAAGCCGCTGTTCAGACGCAAAAGTGCTGGATCGCGCACGCAATAGCACAGCGGGTTATAGCCGTTATCCAGAGACGGTCGATTGTTGAATGAAGGCTGTCCGAAAGGTCAGAAAAAACCTACGTAATACGGGCGTTCTGCTAGGCTATGACCTGTAGCAGTTGTGTGGCAGTTGCGTCAGCAGCCGCGCGGCCTACTGCCAGGGAAGGAGGTTCAAGGTCGGCGCAAATGCCAGCGTTTGCCGTTCGCTGCCTTCCATCATTCGTTCGGTTGATAATGACCATCGAGAAACGCAAGTTCTGTTTTTCGGGCGAAAGAGGAAGATAGCGTCATACCAAACCTGCTTTTGAAGGAACCCGAGCGATGAACATTTCAACCCTGCTGGCTTTTGTCGCCGTCCTCAGCACTGGTATTGCCACAACCGTTCCCGCCCAGGCCGCCGATAGCAGCCGTGACGAGCAGTCCTGCCATTTCCTGCCGGTGACCGACAGCGGCTTCAGCCTGAAACAGGCCCGCTCTGTCGGTGTGCTCTACAGCGAAAACACCGTCAATACGCTCCAATACCTGGAGCGCTACCACAGCGTTGCGCTGAACGGGGCGAAGAACGATGCGCTCGATTCGCGCATCAGCAGCGCGTTCGTCAGCAGCTCCGACCCGACATTGGCGATCGACTGGCTCAAGGGCTCGTTGCAGAAACAATTCACCTCCGTGACCGTCTACGACAACCTCGATGCCGTGGTGAAGGCCCATCCCGACGTGGTGGTGATGCTGGACACCTACAGCCGTCTGGTGACCAAGCGCAACAACCAGTTCGAGGCCCGCTTCGTTGCCAGGTTCTATGACTCGAACCTGCAGTACATCGGTCAGGCCCAAGGCTCCACCGGCAAGCAACTGTCCTCCGTGTGGGTCAAGGGCAAGGCCGCTCCGGAGATCGCTGCGCAGATCAATCAGCAGCGTGACCTGCAGGTCGATGCGCTGAAACAGTTCGATGCCTCGCTCAAGGCACTGGTGACTTCGGGCAATATGGAGCGGGTCGCGACCAACTGATCGTCCAGTGCCTGCGGCCGGTCAGCGGCGGGCCAGCTTGTACTTGACGCAATCCTCGTAGAAGCTGCGGCGGATGGCCTCGGGTTTGAGCCGCGACCGGCTGTCGTAGGTCTGTTCGGTGATACCCAGGGCCATCATGCGCATCCAGCCCTTGCTGAACTTATAGGCCTGGATCTTCTGCCGGGCGGCATACAGCGACACCCCCGAGAGCTTCAGCTCCTGCGCCCTGGCTGCGGTACCGGCGCCCCAACTGCACTGGTAACGATCATTCGACTTCAGCTCCTTGCCATCGGCGCAGAGTGCGATGCCGGCCAGGGAAAACGAGATCAGCGTAGTCCATACTGTTCGCATTAAGCTCAACCTAACTGCCTGAAAATAAAGTGATTCTGGCTGTTGCTGAACAGTTGCGGGGCCATCAAAGTGCCTGCTGTCGGGGCCTTGGCCTCAACCGGGCTCCGGTGTCGGCAGGCGCAATTCCACACACAATCCTCGTGGTGTTCGATTGCTGAACGCCAGGCTGCCCCCCAGTCGACGGGTAATCACTTCGACGATCGACAGGCCCAGCCCGGCACCCTGCGGGTTGCCGGCGCTATAGAACCGATCGCACAACCTGCCCAGCAGCTCGTTGCTCACGCCTGGCCCTTCATCGAGGATCCGCAGCCGCGTGCACGAGCCCGCGCGTTCGAGCACGATCTGCACTTCGCTCGCGGCTGGCGCGAAGTTCAGCGCGTTGCCCACCAGGTTCTGCAGCAGGATCGAGAGCGCAGTGGGGTCGGCGAGCAGGCGTATGTCGTCTTCGCAGTCCAGGACCAGTTCGACCTGGCGTTCCCAGGCCAGCGGTGTCAGCTCGGCCAGTTCCTCGCGTACCACTGCGGCCAGGTTCAGTGCCTGTCGGGGCTGCTGCTGCGGTTGCAGGCGCGCCATGGTCAGCAACTGGCTGACGATCCGTGTCGCCCGACTGACGCCTTGGCGCAGAAAGGCCAGCGCCTCCTCGCGTTCTTCGCGGGTGCTCGCGGCCTGGGCGTTCTGCGCGTGAATATCCAGCACTGCCAGTGGGGTGCGCAGTTCGTGGGCGGCGTCGGCGATGAAGCGCCGCTCGCGTTCCAGCAGCGTACGCAATTGTTCCAGCAGATGGTCCAGGGTGGCGCGCATGGGTAGCAGTTCCGGCGGCAATGGCCCGGCCTGCAACGGCTCGAGGCTGTCCACCGCCCGCCTGCGTAGATGGCGGTGCAGCCGTTGCAGTGGGCTGAGCCCCCAGCCCAGCAGCGCCCAGATCACCACGACCAGTACCGGCAGGCCCAGCAGTGTCGGCCAGAGGGTGTGCTGGACGATCCGCTGGATCAGGTCCTGGCGCAGGTCATCGCGCTCGCCGACCCAGATCTGCAGGCCCTGCTGTTCGTCCTTGAGCAGGAAACCGCACCATTGCCTGTTGCCCTCGTTGAAGTCATGGGCCCCGGCGGGTGGCGGTGCGGCCAGGGCGGGCGCATCCAGCGAGCGCGACAGCAACTGGCCCTCGCCATCCCAGATCTGGAAGGTCAGCAGGGTTTCGTAGGGATGTATGTGGCCTTCGTTGCCCACCTGCGACATCGCCCGGCCGAATGCCGCCTGCAAGCGGCCCCAGTCGGTGGTCTGCAGCGGCTGCTGTTCGAGGAGCCCCTGCAGCAGGCGTGCGGATTGCACTAGTTGAGCGTCGTAGATTTCCTCGATCTCCCGGTGGCTGTCACGCAGAGCCAGCCAGGCCAGAGTCAGACTGCCGACGATCACCAGCAGCAGGGTGGGCGCGAGGATGCGGGTGCGGATGGAGATCAAGGCTGCGCTTCCAGCAGATAACCGACGCCGCGTACCGTGCGGATCAGTGCGCTGTCGAGTTTCTTGCGCAGGTTGTGGATCAGCACTTCCAGGGTGTTGCCCGGCCCGCTGTCCTGCCAGCCATAAAGTGCAGCGCTGAGGCGTTCGCGGGTGACGACGGCGCCAGGACGGATCAGCAATTGGTGCAGGAGTTGATACTCCATTGGCGTCACGAGGATCGGGTTGGCCTGGTAATGCACCTGCTGCGTCGCCGGGTTCAGGCTGATGCCCGCATGTTCCAGCAACGGCTGGGCGCGCCCCTGGCTGCGACGCAGCAGGGCGCGGATACGGGCCTTTAGTTCGTCCAGATCGAAGGGCTTGACCAGGTAATCGTCAGCGCCGGCGTCCAGCCCCAGGACCCGATCGACCTTGGCGTCGCGGGCGGTCAGCACCAGCACCGGAACGTCGCCGTGGGGCAGGGCACGGGTTTCGCGCAACAGGGTCAAGCCATCCAGGTGCGGCAAGCCGAGGTCCAGCAGGACCAGGTCGAAACGCTCGCAACGCAAGGCATGGGCGGCCTGGCGCCCATCGGCCAGCCAGTCCAGTGTGTAGCCCTCACCGCGCAGGGCCACCTGGATCCCACGCGCCAACGCCTCATCGTCTTCTACCAGTAATACCCGCAAAGCCTGACCCTCGCGCCCATCAAAGGCGCCATCATCGCTGTCGCGAAGCATTTGGATACGGATGATGTGTAACAACCCGTTGCTCGCTAAGACTGCATTAAGCTTCGCCACCGATCGTGGGCCACGCTTGATTCACTTGCGGATATGCCCATGCCGATCACCTTGTTGTCTGCCCGTCCCTCCGGGCGCCCACGCGCCTGGCTCAACCTGTTGGGGCTGACGTCCCTCAGTTGTCTGTTATTGCTGCTCGACGATTTTCTGCAACAACGCTTCACCACGAACAACCGGGCCGAGCTGGAACTGGCCTATGTCGTGACCCTGTGGCTGTTCAGCGCTGCGCTCTGGTTGTGCAACCTGCGTTATGTCGTGCTGGTGATCCTGCTGCTGTTTGCCGGGATGCAACTGCTGCAGTTGGGCAACATCAGCTTTTTCGGCGAGCCCTTGAGTGCTATCGACCTGAAAGCCATGAGCGGCGACCTGGGTGAGGTGCGGGCCGGTGCCTGGTATGGTCTGGCAACGCATTGGCCGGTGCTGCTGTGCGTCGCGTTGCCCTATGGTGCGCTGATTTACCTGCACCTGAAGTTGCCGGGACGGGTCGATCTGCCTGCAAGCCGCTGGGCTCTGCTGCTGATTGCCGTGGTGCTGTTGTCCAAGCCTTATCGGGCCACCTACCGCAACCTTGATGCCTTTGTCCCGAGCGCCAGTCGTAGCGCGTTGCACAACAGTCTCAACACGTTTTCGGCGTGGTCGGTACGCCTGGCCTTCCGGGCCGAGACGGTGTTGCCGGCGGCGCCGTTCAAACCCTATCAACTGACCACGATCCCCAGCACTGCCAAGCATGTCTGGCTGGTGGTGGCCGACTCCTTGCGCAGTGACCGTCTCGGTGTGTTCGGTTATGAACGCGATACCACGCCGCAGCTCGGCCAATACCTGGAGCAGCATCCGAGCGCTCTGGTCCGTCCGGGCATTGCCGCCGGCGTTGCCACCGATGTCAGCCTGCCGTATCTGCTCAACCCGATCCGCGAACCGGGCCAGGACCGCCTGTTGCGCACGGGTGAAAACAGCCTGTTCCGTCTGGCCCAGGCGGCGGGATTTCGTACCTATTGGCTGTCGTCCCAGGAGTCCAAGTTGCTGGCGAACCTGGGCAGTCGCTATATGGATGTGTCGATTACCCGAGAGGACCATCCGTTGCGTTTCCTTCAGCGCCAGGACCGCGCGCTGCTGGAGGTGCTCGACCAGCAGCGCTGGGGCCCGCGCAACTTCGTGGTGCTGAACCTGCGCACCGCGCACCTGCCGTATGCGAACAACTATCGGCATGAGCGCCAGGCGATGCCCTGGCCGGACAGTGGCAGCGGTGGACAGGCCAACGCCTATGACAACTCCATCCATTACCTGGATTCGCTATTGGCGCAGGTCGTCGAGGATTTTGAAAAACTCGAGGGCGAGCGCTACCTGATCATCACCGGCGACCATGGCCAGCGCTTGGGCGAGGACGGCCAGTGGGGGCATAACGACCTGGTACCGCAGGTCAGCGATGTGCCGATGATCGTCGTGACCCGCGAGGCGCCGCGGGCGGCGCTGGATGAGCTGGCCGCCGAGCGCTGGGTCAGCCACTACGAGGCGGGGCGCTGGCTGGCTGCGCGCCTGGGCACGCGCATCGACAATCCCAACCAGCGAGGCAACGAGTACTTCGTCCACGGCAAGCTGCTGTTCGGCGACAACTTCATCCAACGGGTCTGCGAGTCGCCCACGGGCCTGGTTCACCAGCCACCGCAGCAGCTCAGCCAGCTGTTGCCGAGCCTGCCGCAAGCGCCCTGTGGCTGAGGCTCTTTATCGCCCGGAAACGACCTGAGAGCGCCCTGTTTGCAGGCATTTTTACAAAAAGACTTGGTTTATGGATATAACACTAATTAGAATCAGTCTCATTTGAAACTCTCGCTCAGGTTCTCTCCCATGATTGAAGCCGCGACGCCAACCGAGCAAACCCTCTACACGCTGTACCGCGATCACAGCAGCTGGCTGGAAAGCTGGCTGCGGCGGCGCATGGGCAACGCCTGGGATGCTGCCGACCTGAGCCAGGACACCTTCCTGCGGGTGCTGTCCAGCGCGCAGCCGCTGGTTGACCTGCGTGAGCCACGGGCGTTCCTGCTGACGGTCGGCAAGCGCCTGCTGAGCAACTTCTACACTCGCCGCAGTCTGGAGCAGGCCTATCTGGATGCCTTGGCGCAACTGCCCGAGGCCTGCGTGCCGTCGCCGGAGCAGCGCTGGGTGTTACTGGAAACCCTGCAGGCGCTGGACGAGCTGCTCGATGGCATGCCGGCCGTGGTGCGCCGCGCCTTTCTCTGGAGCCAGCTCGAAGGGCTGGGCTATCGCGAGATTGCCGAGCGCCTGCAGGTCTCGGAACGCACGGTCAAACGCTACATGGCCCAGGCCTATGAGCACTGCCTGCTGGTGGAGCTTTGATGCATCCCGGCGTCAAGCCCGAGGCCCGTGCCGTGGCCCGCGCTGCAGGACAATGGCTGGCATTGATGGAGTCGGGCGCGGCCAACGACGACGATCGTCGCAAGTTGCAGCACTGGCGTGAAAGCAGCAGCGCCCATGAATCCGCCTGGCAGAAGGCGCAACAGTTGCGCCAGCGTTTTTCCGGCCTGCCCACGGCGTTGGCCATGGCCACCCTGGATCGTCCCGATCCGGGCCGGCGCGCTGTCCTCAAGCGCGCCCTCGGCGTGGCCGCGCTGGTGCCGGCGGCCTGGCTGATCGGTCGGCAGTTGCCCCTGGATGTCTGGCGGGCCGACCTGCAGACCGCCACCGGCGAGCGCCGGCGCATCCCCTTGGCGGACGGCAGCACCCTACAACTCAACACCGCCAGCGCCGTGAATGTCGACATGAAGGCCCGGCTGCTGACCCTGGTGCGCGGCGAAATGGCCCTCAAGGTTCCGGGCAGCGGCGCCCTGACCATCCAGGCGCCGTACGGGCGTATCGTCGTCAGCCGCAGCGAAGTCTGCGTACGTCTCAATGCCGAGGACTGCCGGGTGTCGGTCGTCAGCGGTTCGGTGCAGTTACAGCCGTTGCACGGTCCGCTCCTGTCGCTGGGCGAGGGCCAGGAGGTCAGCCTGCGCGCCTCCGGCGCGGGCTCGGTCGGTCGATTCGACGGGCAATTGCCGGGCTGGCGCGACGGCGTGCTCATGGCGCAGAACCAGCCGTTGGGCGACTTCCTGCGCGAACTGGGTCGCTATCGCAGCGGCCTGCTGCGCTGGGATCCGGCGCTGGAAAGGCTGCGCTTGACCGGCAGCTTCCGGCTCGACAACACCGACCGCATCCTTGAGCTGCTGACTGCCAGTCTGCCCTTGGATGTGCACATGCGCACGCGTTATTGGGTCACCCTGGCGCCTCGCAAAAAAGCCGCGGAAAAAAATAGTGCCTGAAGGCTGTCCCTTTTTTTCACCTCGCCGGTCATTCCAGGTAAGTGAACAAAATACGAGAGCTTTCTCCCATGTCTGCAGTACCCCGTTTGCGTCCCTTGTTGCGTTTCGGCCTTGTGCTGAGTCTCAGTTCCACGCCATTGCTGGCTCTGCCCGCCTGGGCGGAGAGCGGTGCGCGCCGCAGCTACGAGGTCCCGGCCGGCAGCCTCGGCGCGGCCCTGACCCGTTTCGCCGGACTGGCGGGGGTCAACCTGTCGGTCGATCCGGCGCTGGTCAGCGGGCACGACAGCAATGGCCTGTCGGGCGAGTACGACGTGGAGGAGGGCTTCGCCCGGTTGCTGCAGGGCTCCGGCCTGCAACTGGTGCCGGTGGGCAACCAGGCCTACACCCTGGTGCCGGCACCGCAGGGCAGCGGCACCGTGCAGTTGCCGACCACCTCGATTCTCGGTGCCGAGGGTGGCGTGGGCAGCGAGGATTATGCCGGCGGCCAGGTGGCCCGTCGCGGTTCGCAGGGGCTGCTGGGCTCGCGAGACTTCATGGAAACGCCGTTCAGCATGACCACCTACACCCACGAGGCGGTCAAGAACCAGCAGGCGCGCACCCTCGGCGACCTGATCGCCAGCGACCCCTCGGTACGTGCCACCAACCCGGCGGGCGGTCGCTACGAGCAGTTCACCATTCGCGGTTTCAGCCTGTTCAACAGTGACGTGTCCTATAACGGCCTGTATGGCGTGCTGCCGACCTACACCATCGACATGGAAATGGCCGAACGGGTGGATATCCTCAAGGGCCCGTCCCAGTTGATCAACGGTATCTCGCCGCGCGGCAGCGTCGGCGGTGGTATCAACGTGGTGCCCAAGCGTGCCACCGACAAGCCGATCACCGAGTTTACCGGCAGCTATGCCTCCGACAGCCAGACCGGCGGGGCCGTCGACATCGGCCGGCGGTTCGGCGACGAGAACCAGTACGGTATCCGTTTCAATGGGGTGAAACAGTCCGGTGACACGACCTGGGATCACCAGGATGTCGATCGCCAGATGGCGGTGCTCGGCCTGGACTTCCGTGGCGAGCGCCTGCGCCTGTCGACGGACATCGGCCATACCGAGCGAGACACCGACGCGCCACAGGAGCGGGTGCAGATCGGCGCCAACGCCAAGGTGCCCAACCCCAACGACGTGCACAATAACTATGCGCAGGCCTGGAGCTGGGCGCACACCAAGGACACCTTCGGCACGTTGAATGGCGAATACGACCTCAGCGATTCGGTGATGCTCTACGGTGGCGTCGGCCTGCGCCAGAGCAACCACGACTTTCTCCGCCATGCCGTCTCGGTCACCAACAATGCGGGCGATTTCAGCGTTTTACCACGGGATTTCACCCGTGACGAAAACGTCCGCACCGCCACGGCGGGTGTCCGCAGCTGGTTCCATACCGGCTCGGTAAGCCATGAGCTGAACCTGGCGGCCAGCGATTTCTACATGGATTTCACCAACGGCGGTGCGCGTTATGCCTCGGGTAACAGCAACCTCTATAACCCGGTACAGACGCCGGAGCCCGGTACACCGACGCGGTTCGACGACAAGGTCTACACCGAGAACCGCTTCAGTGGCGTCGCGCTGTCCGATACCCTGGGTTTCTTCGATGACCGTCTGCTGCTGACCCTCGGTGCCCGCTGGCAGCGGGTCAAGGTCGACGACTGGACCAACGGCATCAAGGGCGATACCTCCTACGATGAGGAGAAGGTCTCGCCATCAGGCGGCATCCTGTTCAAGGCCACCGACGAGTTGTCGTTGTACGCCAACTACATGGAAGGCCTGAGCCAGGGCAAGATCGCGCCGTCGACCTCGAAAAACGAGGACGAGATTTTCCCGCCGTTCATCAGCCGCCAGGTTGAGGTAGGTGCCAAATATGACTTCGGTGCCTTCGCCCTGACCGCTGCGGCGTTCCAGATTCGTCAGCCGGCCTATGAGACCAATTCCACCACACAGATCTTTGGCCCGAACGGCAAGCGCCAGAACCGCGGTGTCGAACTGAGCGCGTTCGGCGAGCCATTGAAGGGCTTTCGTCTGCTCGGCGGCGTGATGTACATCGACAGCAAGCTGACCAACACCACCAATGGCACCTATGACGGCAACCGCGCTCCGGCCACACCCGAGTACAACGTCAACCTGGGCGCCGAATGGGATATTCCCGGAGTCGAGGGCCTGACCCTGACCGGTCGTGGCATCTACTCCAGTTCGCAGTACCTGGACCAGGCCAACAGCAAGGAAATCGACAGCTGGGAGCGTTTCGACGTCGGTGCCCGCTACGCCTTCAAGTTCGATGACAAGTCGATCACCCTGCGTGCCAGCGTCGAAAACGTCATGGACAAGCGCTACTGGAGTTCGGCCGGTGCCTCGGATGACAGCGAGCCCGGTCTGACCCTGTCGACGCCCAGGACCTATCTGCTCTCGGCCACCGTCGGTTTCTGATTCATGAAATTCGCGCCAGGGATGGGCGCCTGAAGGTTTCCGTTGCGCCCTCTTCGATTCAGGAGCGGATGATTTGAAAGTGTGCAGGCTGGATATTGCCTTGAACATATAGCGACACACGTTTTTCATATTCAAGGTGCATGGCGTGCTCATCGCATCATTAACAAGTTTCAGGTTTTTTCAACTTGGGATTTTGTGTGCCTGGATGTTTTTAATCGGCGCTGGAAAGTTTCGTGAAATTTTAAATATCCAGGAACTAACAGTTGCACTTTTCAGTCAATGATAATAATTTGCATTCATAACTTAGGGAGGATGAGCAGATGTTGAATGATGGCGTATTGCATTCCAATCCTGTGCGGCAAACCAATGCCGATTATCTGGCTCGTCAAAGCAAGTTCGAATCCAATGTGCGCAGTTACCCGCGCAAATTACCCTTGGCGATTGCCAAGGCCCAGGGGGTCTGGGTCACGGATGTCGAGGGCAATACCTATCTCGACTGCCTGGCGGGGGCTGGCACCCTCGCCCTGGGGCACAACCATGCGGCGATCATGGGCGCCCTGGACAGCTTCCTGTCCTCGGGCCTGCCGATGCACACCCTCGACCTGACCACGCCGGTCAAAGATGCCTTCAGCGAGACCTTGCTGGGCCTGTTGCCCGGGCAGGGACGGGACTATTGCCTGCAGTTCTGCGGGCCGTCCGGGGCGGATGCGGTGGAAGCGGCGCTCAAGCTGGCCAAGACCTTCACCGGGCGCAATACGGTGATCAGCTTCAGCGGCGCCTATCACGGCATGACTCATGGCGCCCTGGCGCTGACCGGCAACACCGGACCGAAGAACGCCATCGCCACGCTGATGCCGGGGGTGCAGTTCCTTCCGTACCCGCATGAATACCGCTGCCCGCTGGGTATCGGCGGCGAGGCCGGGGCCGAGGCGCTGGGCTACTACTTCAGGCAGTTCATCGAAGACGTCGAAAGCGGCGTGTCGCTGCCGGCGGCGGTGATCGTCGAGGCGGTGCAGGGCGAGGGCGGTGTCAACAGTGCGCCGGCGAGCTGGTTGCGGCAGATCCGCGAGGTCACCCGCCAGCATGGCATCCTGCTGATCCTCGACGAGGTGCAGGCCGGCTTTGCCCGCACCGGCCGGATGTTCGCCTTCGAACACGCCGGGATCGAGCCGGACATCATCGTCATGTCCAAGGCGGTCGGCGGTGGCCTGCCGCTGGCGGTGCTGGGGCTCAAGCGCGAGTTCGATGCCTGGTCGCCGGGCAACCATGCCGGGACTTTCCGCGGCAACCAGATGGCCATGGCCACCGGGCTGGCAACCTTGCGCGTGCTGCAGGAGGACAACCTCGTCGCCCAGGCGCAAACGCGTGGCCAGTGGCTCAAGGAGCAGTTGCAACGGGTGCAGGCGCGTCACGCGGCGATCGGCCAGGTCCGCGGGCGTGGCCTGATGCTCGGCATCGAGATCGTCGACGAGCGTCAGTCGGCCGATCGCCTGGGCAGCTTCCCCGGCGACCCACAACTGGCAGTGGCGATCCAGCAACACTGCTTCCGGGAGGGGCTGCTGCTGGAGCGCGGTGGGCGCAACGGCAATGTGATTCGCCTGTTACCGCCATTGATCATCGATGACGAACAGTGCGGGCTGGTGATCCAGCGTTTTGAAAAGGCCCTGGCGGCGGCGCTGTTGCAAGTTCGCGGCTGAAGTTGTTCGAAACACTATTTATTGAATATCGATAAACGCTGAACACTAATCGTGGCGATTTATCCGATATGGCTGGCTATTGCCTTATTTAAGCCATCTAGAGCAATTTCAAGTTTTGCAGAGTTTGTCGGGATGTCTATGTCGAGTGGTCTGCTTATGGAAAGAAATTGGCTGTTTTCTGGCAATGAATGCCACTTGTTGTCATTGCGACATCATGTAACCGGTGAGCCTGCGGCTAATGTGGAGCAACCATGAATAATCCCGATCGTGCTGTTATTTCGAAAATGGTGAGTGAGCTGGCGAGTACTCGTGCCTTGCTCAATTGCCTGATCAAGGAGTTCGCGCTGCCCGAGAACTGCCTGCGCTATGAATGGCCGCAGCAGATGCAGGGCATTGCTCCCGGCTGTTACCTGGAGGGATTGGCCTGGAAGGGCATTCCGCTGACCATCAGCCTGCCCAACCAGCAGCAGTTTTTCGTCCTGGTGGACCGCCGCGACCGCCTGGGCAGCCACCGTTACCTGTCCGACGTTTATGCGCGGCAGGGGCAGGGCGCCTGGCATTGCCTGGCGTTTCCGCAATTCGTCGAGCAACTGCTGGCGGCGTGTGAGCACATGACCAACGCCAGCAACGACGAGTTGCTCGACCAGGTCCTGCAGAGCCAGCACCTGACCGCGGCCATCGTGGCGCACAACCTCGACAGCCAACAGCCCGCGCCCCTGAGCAATTACCTCGCCAGCGAGCAGGGACTGTGGTTCGGCCACCCCAACCATCCGGCGCCCAAGGCGCGCCTGTGGCCGGCCCACCTGGCCCAGGAAACCTATGCGCCGGAGTTCCAGGCACGCACCGCGCTGCATCTGTTCGAGGTGCCGCGGGCGGGCCTGCGGGTCACCGCCAACGGCCTCGACGAGGCGCAGGTGCTGGCCGGTTTCGCCGACCAGCGCGGGGCCCGACCGGGCTACGCGATGCTGTGCATGCATCCGGTGCAGGGGCAACTGTTCATGCAGGATCGCCGGGTCCAGCGGTTGCTGGAGCAGGGCGAAATCTTCGACCACGGCACCACCGGCCCGCTGGCCAGTCCCACGGCGTCGATGCGCACCTGGTACATCGAGGGGCACGACTACTTCATCAAGGGTTCGCTGAATGTGCGCATCACCAACTGCGTGCGCAAGAACGCCTGGTACGAACTGGAAAGCACGCTGATCATCGACCAGTTGTTCCAGCGCCTGCAGCAGAGCGAGCCGCAGACCCTGGGTGGCCTGTCGACCGTGGCCGAGCCCGGTTCGGTGAGCTGGGCTCCGCAGCAGGCTGACGAAGCCGATGCCCACTGGTTCCGCGAGCAGACCGGGGCGATACTGCGGGAGAACTTCTGCCGCCAGGCCGGTGCCGAGCGCAGCGTCATGGCCGGTACGCTGTTCGCCCGCGACATCCATTCGCGTCCGCTGGTGCACGACTTCCTCCAGGGCTTCCATGGTCAGCCGCTGGAAGACCGCCAGTTGCTGGACTGGTTCGAACGCTACCAGGCGCTGCTGTTGCGTCCGGTGATGGCGCTGTTCTTCAATCACGGCGTGGTGATGGAACCTCACCTGCAGAACACCGTGCTGATCCATGATGCCGGCCAGCCACAACAACTGCTGCTGCGCGACTTCGAGGGCGTCAAGCTGACGGAGGAGTTGGGCGCGCGCCATCTTGAGGCCGGCCTGCACCCACGGGTCCGCCAGTCGTTGCTCTATTCCCGTGCCCAGGGCTGGAGCCGTATCAGCTACTGCCTGTTGATCAACAACCTGTCCGAGGCCGTGCTCGCCCTGAGTTGGGAGCGTGCACACCTGGCACCGCTGATGTGGCAGCAGGTCGAGCGGCAGTTGCGCCGCATCCGCGAAGAGCTGGTCGGCCCGGCGCCGGAACTCGACGCGCTGATCGCCGGCCAGCCGATTGCCTGCAAGACCAACCTCAAGGTCCGGCTGGCGGCCAAGGCCGACCGCCAGGCCGGCTACGTCAACCTGCATTCGCCATGGGGCGAGGAGGTGCGCTATGGCTGAGTTGCCCGAGACTGTCCTGGGGGCGATCCGCGAGGCCCAGGCCATGAGCAGCGACCCGTTGGCCGCATTCATTCACGACCTTGACGCCCTGGGCGAGCACGTGCGCGAGGTGATGGCGGCACTGCCGGCCGGCGTCGAGCTGTACTACGCGATCAAGGCCAACAGTGAGGCCCCATTGCTCGAAGCCGTGGCCCCGCTGGTCAGTGGTTTCGAGATTTCCTCGGGGGGCGAGATCGAGCGGGTGATGGCCTGTTCGCTGCGCAAGCCCTATGTGTTCTCCGGCCCCGGCAAGCTCGACTCCGACCTGCGTGCGGCGTTGGAGCACCAGGTGGAAGCGATCCATCTGGAAAGCCTCAACGAGATCGAGCGCCTGCAGCGCCTGGCCAACCAGGCCGGGCGGGTGCAGCCGGTGTTCATCCGGGTCAACCCGCAGTTGCCGGCCACCTTGTCGAGCAAGCTGGCCATGGCCGGTACCGCCACCCCATTCGGGATCGATGAGTCGGACCTGGCCCGCGCGGTGCAGTTGGTCGACAGCGCCAGCCACTTGAGCCTCAAGGGTTTCCATGTGCATGCCATGTCCCATCAGTTGTCGGTGGAGCGCCATGAGCAACTGCTGGATTTCTATCTGCAGCGCTGGGAACAGTGGAAGGCCCTGACGGCCTATCCGGAGCAACTGACTCATTTCAACGTCGGTGGCGGTATTGGCGTCGACTACCTGGGTGGGCAGCAGTTCGACTGGCAACGCCTGTGCCGCTACCTGGAACGCCGACTGGCCCGGCAGCCCGGCGCCCCGGTGCTGCGTTTCGAGCCCGGACGCTTCATCAGCGCCTTCTGCGGCTACTACGTGATCGAGGTGCTGGACAGCAAGAGCAGCCACGGCGTGAACTTCCTGGTCTGCCGCGGTGGTACCCACCAGTTCCGTCTGCCGGCGGCGCAGAGCCACGATCACCCGGTGCTGCACCTGCCACGCAGCGCGCCCTCGGCGGACGCGGAGGAACGCCTGTACAGCGTGGTCGGCCAGCTTTGCACGCCCAAGGATGTGCTCAGTCGCGCCCGGCCCCTCAGGGGTGTCGAGGTGGGCGACCTGCTGGTACTGCCGCTGGCCGGTGCCTATGGCTACAACATCTCCCACGCCGACTTCCTCTGCCATCCCCGGCCGCCGCAGCTCTTCGTGCGTAACGGTGAACTGTTGCGGGGCGCTTGCCAGTGGGCGTGAGGTTCGCGATGTCCCGGCGCTGGGTGGTGTTCAACGTGCTGTTGGGGACGCTGACGGTCAGCCTCAGCAACAGTTCGCTGAACCCGGCGCTGCCGGCGTTCATGAGCGTGTTCGGGATCGGCCCGCTGCTGGCGACCTGGATCGTCGCCGGGTTCATGACCAGCATGGGCATGACCATGCCGCTGACCAGCTTCCTCAGCCAGCGCCTGGGGCGCAAACGCCTGTATCTGGGCGGCGTGGCGCTGTTCGTCGGCGCGTCGCTGCTCGGCGCCGTGGCTGATTCCATCAGCCTGGTGATCACCGCACGGGTGGTGCAGGGTATTGCCAGTGGGCTGATGATCCCGTTGTCGCTGGCGATCATCTTTTCGGTCTACGCCAAGCCCGAGCGTGGCCGGGTCACCGGCCTGTGGAGTGCCGCGGTGATGTTGGCACCGGCACTGGGGCCGTTGTGCGGCAGCCTGTTGCTGGAGTGGTTCAGCTGGCGCTCGCTGTTCCTGATGAACGTGCCGATCGGGCTGCTGGCCCTGGTGCTCGGGGTCGTGGTGTTGCCCGATTCGGAGCCGGCCGAGCGCCAGCCATTCGACCTGGCCGGCTACCTGCTGATCGCGGCCGGTATCGGTCTGCTGATGGTGTCCATCAGTGGCCTGCGCCATGCGACCACGCTGCTCGATCCCCTCGACCTGGGCCTGCTGCTTGCCGGCCTCGGCTGTCTGGCGGCATTCGTCCGGGTGGAGTTGAGTCGCAAGGCGCCCTTGCTCAACCTGCGCATCTTTGCCCTGCGGGGTTACCGCCTGAGTGTGGTGATCGCCGTGGTGCAGTCGGTGGGCATGTTCGAGTGCCTGGTGCTGCTGCCGCTGCTGGTGCAGGTGGTGCTGGGCTACAGCGCGATCTGGACCGGGCTGGCGCTGTTGTGCACGGCGGCGTTTGCCAGCCTGTTCGGGCAGATGGGCGGGCGCATTCTCGACCGCCATGGCCCGCGCACGGTGGTGACCTGCGGCTTGCTGCTGACCGGTCTCTCGACCCTGGCCCTGGGCCTGCTCAAGGCCGATGCTGAGATTGCCGTGGTGTTCGGCCTGATGATGGTGCGGGGGGCCGGACTGGGCCTGTCCTACATGCCGGTGACCACGGCCGGGCTCAATGCACTGCCCGAGCCGATGGTGACCCAGGGCGCAGCGATGAACAACATCTCCCGGCGCCTGGTGGCGTCCCTGGCCATCGTCATCGCCTCGCTCTGGCTGGAGTGGCGCGTGGGCGCGGCCGGGGAGGCGACGAGCCCGGCGGCCATCAGCGAAGTGTTCATTGCCACCGGCATCCTGATCCTGCTGGCGCTGCCCTGCGCCTGGCGCTTTCCGCTGCACGACGAGACGGCCGAGGCTCAGCCCGGCGCAGTCGAGCAGCGATAATTTCTTTCGACTCAAGGTACGGATATGACGACTTTCGAATTGGCAACCGCTGAACGGGTGAAAACGTCCAACAGCAATCCGGCCAGCGGTGCCTGGCTGGCCACGGTCGACCCACGTTGCCGGGAGGCCGTGCAGCGGCGGGTGGTCGGGCAATTGCTGCAGACCCTGTTGTATGAAGCGGTGCTGCCCTATGAGGCGCAACCGCTCGGTGACGGCCTGCAGCGCTTTACCGTGCGCGGTCGCGATGCCCGGCAGGCGCCGGTGGAGTACCACTGCCAGGGCCTGCTCAGCGACAGCTTCGAGGTGATTCGGCTCGAGCATGCCAGCCTGGAGCGGGTCGACGCCAGCGGTCAACGCAGCACGCCCGATCTGCACCAGGCCCTGGCGGAATGGCTCGGCGAGTTCCGTGACAGCCCGCACCTGGGACGTTTCATCCTCGAACTGGAGCAGACCCAGCTCAAGGACCTGCAAGCCCGCAGTCAAGGCTACGCTGCCGCAGTACCGGCCCACGAACTGGACGTGGATGCCCTGGAGCAGCATTTCATGGACGCCCACAGCTATCACCCCTGCTACAAGTCGCGCATCGGCTTCTCCCTGGCGGACAACCTGCGCTACGGGCCGGAGTTCGCCACGCCGATCGCCGTGGTCTGGCTGGCGGTGGCCAACCAGCGGGCAGCGGTCAACCACTCGCGGTCCATCGACTTCCCGGCGTTCATCCGCGAGGAACTGGGAGCCGCGCGCTGGGACGAGGTGGCCCGGCGCCTGGCCGAGCAGGGCCGCAGCGTCGACGACTACCAGTTGATGCCGGTTCACCCCTGGCAGTGGGAGAACACCATCGTCCCGACGTTCTACCCCGAGCTGCTCAAGGGCGAGCTGATCTACCTGGGTACTTCAGACGATGTCTACAAGGCCCAGCAGTCGATCCGTACCCTGGCCAACGCCAGCGTCAAGGAGCGGCCGTACGTCAAGCTGGCGATGAGCATGACCAACACGTCCAGCACCCGGATCCTCGCGCGGCACACGGTGATGAACGGGCCCATCATCACCGACTGGCTGCAGCAACTGATCGCCAGCGACAGCACCGCCCGTGCACTGGATTTCGTCATCCTGGGCGAAGTCGCCGGGGTCAGCTTCGACTACGACGACCTTCCCGCATCCCGTGCCGGGCAGACCTACGGCACCCTCGGGGCGATCTGGCGCGAAAGCCTGCACCCGTACCTCAAGGCCGACGAGCAGGCGGTGCCGTTCAACGGCCTGAGCCATGTGGAAAATCGTTATGGCGAGGGCGCACAGGTGCCGTTCATCGATGCCTGGATTCGCCAGTACGGCCTGCAGGCCTGGACCCGACAACTGCTGCAGGTCAGCGTGCCGCCGATCATCCATATGCTTTACGCCGAAGGTATCGGCATGGAGTCCCACGGCCAGAACATCGTGCTGATCGTCAAGCAGGGCTGGCCGCAGCGTATCGCCCTCAAGGATTTCCACGACGGCGTTCGCTATTCGCTGGCGCACCTGGCGCGCCCCGAGCTGTGTCCGACCCTGGTGCCGCTGCCGGCCAGCCACGCCAAGCTCAATCGCAACTCCTTCATCATCACCGATGACGTCGACGCGGTGCGCGATTTCTCCTGCGACTGTTTCTTCTTCATCTGCCTGACCGAGATGGCGATCTTCCTGCGCCAGCAGTACCAGTTGGACGAAGCGCTGTTCTGGCAGATGACCGCCGAGGTGATCCTGGCCTACCAGGCCGACCATCCCCAGCACCGCGAGCGTTTCGCCCTGTTCGACGTGTTTGCGCCGAGCTACGAGGTCGAGGAACTGACCAAGCGCCGGCTGCTGGGCGACGGTGAGCGACGCTTCCGCTCGGTGCCCAATCCGCTGCACGCCTACAGGCCGCAAGCATGCTGAGGACCAATCTGCTCAAACAGAAACTGCAGGCGGGCCAGACGGTCCATGGCCTGATCAGTTCGATCCCGGCGGCGGCGGCCATCGAGCTGATCGCCGAGGCCGGTTTCGACTTCGTGATCATCGACATGGAGCACGTGCTGATCAATCCGGAAACCGTCGAGCACATGATTCGCACCGCCGAGTCCTATGGCCTGACACCGCTGGTGCGGGTTGCCGACCTCAACCCCAAGACCCTGCTGCGCCTGCTCGATGGCGGTGCCCAGGGCATCGTGCTGCCGATGATCGAAAGCCCCGAACAGCTGGCTGAGGCCATCGCCGCCTGCAAGTACCACCCGCTGGGGCGGCGCAGCCTCAATGCCGGGCGTCCCGGCGCCTTCGGCAAGCACAGCCTGGCGCAGTACGTGGGCGAGGCCAATGCACAGATCATGCTGGTGGCGATGATCGAGAGCGCCGAGGGCGTGCGCCGGGCCGCGGAGATCGCCGCGGTACCGGGCCTGGACATGATCCTCGAAGGCGCCGCCGACCTGTCGCAATCGTTGGGCATGCCCTGGCAGATCGACCAGCCCGTCGTCCAGCAGGCGCTGCTTGACAGTTGGCAGGCCGCGCAGGCCGCCGGCGTGCCGTATTGCACCATCCCCCGACAACCCGGCGATGCCGCCCGTTGGCAGGAGCGGGGCGTGCGCGCCTTCGTTCTCGGCGACGAACGTGGTATTGCCTTCCGGGCGCTGCAGGCGCGCCTGGCGACTCTTTCTGCAGAAGGAAAATGACTCGATGAACTTCACTTCACGTGCCGCCGATCTGGTGATGCAGGATCTGGTCGACTGCCTGTTGGCGGAAGACTTCTTTGGTAGCGAGCCGCTGAACCTGGTGGACACCGCTCACTGGCAGCAGGCCCATCCGCAGGCGCCCATGCTGGCCGAGACGAGCCCGCAGCAGCGCATCTGGGACTGGTGCTACGATGCGGCGGAACAGCGCTTCATCAGCGTCGCCCTGCGTCCCGGCATCACCCAGCAGTGGGAGAGTGTGCCGGGTACCCCGGTGCTGGCGCGCCAGGGCGAAGACTGGATCCGGCTGTCGCCCGAGGACTTCATGCAGCGGGTATTCGCCGGCCTGGCGCCGCGCCTGGAGGACAATGAAAAGGGCCTGGCGCTGTTTCTCGAGGTGCTGCGTATCAGTGTCTGGCAGACCGCGCTGTCGCTGGACCACCGCATCGACCACCGGGACCTGATGGCGCAGGACGGCGCGACCTTCTTCCGCACCATGGAGCAGTGGGCGTCGCTGCGCGACCGTCCCTACCACCCGCTGGCGAAGGCCAAGCAGGGCCTGGACGAGGACGAATACCGGCGCTACCAGGCCGAGTTCGCCCAGCCGGTGAACCTGCACTGGGTCGCAGTGGACAAAGGCCTGCTGCAATGCGGCGACGGGGTAGGGGACGTCGAACAGTCGTTCCCGGCGCACTACCTGTTGCCGGAGCACCTGCAGGCCGAGCTCGCGCAGGAGCTGCGTGGCCTGGGCATCGAGCACAGCCATGTGGCCCTGCCGGTCCATCCCTGGCAGTTCGAGCACGTGCTTGAGGCCCAGCTGGGCTCGGCGTTCGAGCGCGGCGACTGCCGCCGCCTGGCGTTCCAGGGCGCGCCGGTATTCGCCACCTCGTCGCTGCGTTCCATGACCCCGTGCTTCCCCAGCGCCGACTACCTCAAGCTGCCGATGGCGATCTACTCCCTCGGGGCTTCGCGCTACCTGCCGGCGGTGAAGATGATCAACGGCGGACTCAGCGAAAACCTGCTGCGCCAGGCGCTGACCCGCGATGAGACCCTGGCGCGTTCGCTGCACCTGTGCGACGAGGGCAAATGGTGGGCCTTCATGCCGCCCGAGGCGACGCTGTTCGACGAGGCGCCACGGCACCTCTCGGCGATGGTCCGTGGCTACCCGGCGCCCCTGCTCGACGACCCCGAGTGCCGCCTGCTGCCAATGGCCGCACTGGGGACGCCGCTGCCCGACAGCAACCGGCACTTCTTCGACGAGTGGATGGACTACCGCCAGTTGCCACGCAACCAGGCTTCGGTGTTGACCCTGTTCCGCGAGCTGAGCCACAGCTTCTTCGACATCAACCTGCGCATGCTGCGCATCGGTATGCTCGGCGAGGTTCACGGACAGAACGCGGTGCTGGTGTGGAAGGCCGGACAGGCCCAGGGCCTGCTGCTGCGTGACCATGACTCGTTGCGCATCTTCGTGCCGTGGCTCGAGCGCAACGGCATGGCCGACCCGGTCTACCGGATCAAGAAGGGTCATGCCAACACCCTCTACCATGAGCGTCCCGAGGACCTTTTGTTCTGGCTGCAGACCCTCGGCATCCAGGTCAACGTGCGGGCGATCATCGACACCCTGGCGCAGGTCTATGCGGTGCCGGTGACCGCGTTGTGGACGGTGTTGCGTGATGTGCTCGAAGGCCTGCTGGAGAGCATCGAGTTCGACACCGAGGCGCGGGCGATGATTCGCCACCAGTTGTTCGAGGCCCCGCGCTGGCCGCAGAAACTGCTGCTGACACCGATGATCGCCCGCGCGGGTGGCCCAGGCAGCATGCCGTTCGGCAAGGGCGAGGTGGTCAACCCGTTCCACAGGTTGCGCCGTGAAGCCTGACCTGTTCCGGCAACCGTCCAGGCGCACCGTGCTGCGCCTGTCCCTCGGCCTGCTGGCCCTGCCGACACTGGTACGGGCCGACGGGCTGCGCCTGGTCACCCTGTTCCAGGGCGCCAGCGATTGTGCCGTGGCCCTGGGACTGACCCCGGTGGGCGTGGTCGACTCGCCCACCGAGAAGCCGACCTTTCGCTACCTGCGTCCGGCCCTGGCCGGTGTCGCCCATGTCGGCCTGGAAACCCAGCCGAGCCTGGAGGATATCGTCCTGCTCAGGCCCGACGTGATCGTCGCCTCGCGATTTCGGCACCAGCGTATTGCCCCGCTGCTGGAGCGCATGGGCAGGGTGTTGATGCTGGAGGAAGTCTTTGAATTCAAGCGAACCCTGGCGCTGATGGGCGCCGCGCTGAATCGCCAGCAGCAGGCCAGTGACTTGCTGGGGCAGTGGCAGCAGCGGGTCGCCCACTTGCGTGAACAGTTGCAGGCGAAATTCGCCGGGCGCTGGCCGCTGACCGTCTCGGTGCTGGATGTGCGCGAAGACCACGTGCGCAGTTACCTGCCGGGCAGCTTTGCCGGCTCCGTACTCAGCGAGCTGGGGTTCGACTGGAACCCGGTAGCCCGCAGCGCACACGGCACCTACATGAAACTCACCAGTAAAGAGAGCTTGCCCGTGGTCGATGCCGACCTGTTTTTCGTGTTCCAGCGCTCGGACAGCCAGACCGTGCAGCGCAACTATGAACGCCTGGTGCATTACCCGTTCTGGCAGCACATGCGTGCAGCCCGGGATGGCCAGGTGTGGCGGGTCGACAGCATCGCCTGGAGTTTTTCCGGCGGTATCCTGGGGGCCAACCAGATGCTCGATGACATCGCGCGGGTGGTGGCGTCCTCATGAGTCGTGGTTCGAAACTGACCCTGGCGGTGCTGGTGATGCTGTTGGCCTGCCTGTTGAGCCTGGCGGCGGGGGCCACCTGGATTCAACCGTCGCACCTGTGGAGTGGCTTGCTGCACGCCGGCAGCCTGACGGCTGGCGAACAACTGATCGTCAGCACCCGCCTGGCCCGCACGCTGATGGCGGTCGCGGTGGGTGCCAGCCTTGCGGTCGCCGGGGCGCTGATGCAGGCGCTGACGCGCAACCCGCTGGCGTCGCCAGGGCTGTTCGGGGTGAATGCCGGGGCGACCTTTGCGATCATCCTCGGTTCGTCGCTGCTGGCTCTGTCGTCCATGCAGCAATGGTTGTGGTGTGCATTCCTCGGGGCGGCGCTGGCCGGCGCGCTGGTGTGGCTGATCGGCAACCGTGGCGAGAGCAGTCTCAGCCCGTTGCGCATCGTGCTCGCCGGGGCGGCGGTGACCGCGCTGTTTTCGGCCTTCAGCCAGGCCCTGCTGGTGGTCGATGAGGAAGGCCTGGACACGGTGCTGTTCTGGCTCGCCGGTTCGCTCTCCGAGCGAGAGCTGGCGATGGCCGCGCCGTTGCTGATCGGTGTGTCGTTCGGCCTGTTCGGCGCCTGGCTGCTGGCTGGGCAGGTCAATGTCCTCGGTGCCGGCGAGTCGATTGCCATTGGACTCGGCCAACGCACCGGGCGGATCCGCCTGCTGATGAGCGTGCTGATCGTCGGCCTGGCGGGCAGCGCGGTGGCGCTGGCCGGCAGCATCGGTTTCATCGGCCTGCTGGTGCCGCACATGGTGCGCAAGAGCCTGTCGGTCGATCATCGCTGGCTGCTGCCGGGCTGTGCCGTGTTGGGCGCGACGCTGTTGTTGCTGGCCGATACCTTGTCGCGGGTGGTGATCCTGCCGCAGGAGGTGCCGGTGGGGGTGATGACTGCGTTCTTCGGGGCGCCGTTCTTCATTGCCCTGGCGCGACGGGGGGCACGTCATGGCTAGACAGGTGACCGTGCGCCGGGGCGTCTTTTCCCGGCAACTCGACCTTGGCAGCGTGGCCCGCCTGATGGTAGCGCTGCTGCTGACCCTGCTGGTGATGCTCGGCGCGCTGACGCTGGGCAAGATCAACCTGTCGCCGTTGACCGTCTTGCGGGTGCTGGCTGGCGCCGCCGACCCCGGGCTGACCTTCATCGTCGAGCAACTGCGCCTGCCGCGGCTGGTGCTGGCAGCCCTGGTGGGGGCGGCGCTGGCGGTCTCCGGGCTGATCCTGCAGAGCATCATTCGCAATCCGCTGGCTTCGCCGGACCTGCTGGGTATCACCAGCGGCGCCAGTGCGGCGGCGGTGGGCTACCTGTCGTTCTTCTCGCTGGCGCTGGGCTCGCAGTTCCTGCCGCTGGTGGCGATGACCGGGGCCGGCCTGGCCGCGCTGGCGATCTACCTGCTGGCCTGGAAGCAGGGCACCTCGCCGCTGCGGCTGGTGCTGATCGGCGTCGGTGTATCGGCCTTGCTGGCGGCGGTGACCACCTTTGTGCTGGTGTTCAGCCCGTTGACCACCACCCTGTCGGCCTATGTCTGGCTGACGGGCAGCGTCTACGGCGCCAGTTGGCCGGAGCCGCGGGCGCTGGCCGGCTGGCTGCTGGCGATCATGCCGCTGCTGGCCTGGCTGGCCCGGCAAGTGCGGGTGCAGCAACTGGACGACGACCTGGCCCAGGGCATCGGCGCGCGAGTGCAATGGCTGCGGGCCGGCCTGCTGCTGGTCAGCGTGGCGTTGGCCGGTGCGGCCGTGGCCTGGGGCGGGGCGATTGCCTTCGTCGGGCTGATCGCCCCGCACATCGCCAAGCGCCTGGTGCCACCGGGGTTTGCCGGGCAGGCGCTGATGTCGGCGCTGGTCGGCGCCAACCTGGTGATGCTCGCCGACCTGGTCGGGCGCACATTGTTTCTGCCCCTGGACCTGCCGGCGGGTATCTTTGTTGCGGTGCTCGGCACACCGTTCTTTCTCTATCTCCTGATCAACCAGCGGCACTGAGGAATTGCAGATGGCATCCATTACAGCCCAGGGCCTGACCCTGGGTTACCAACGTCAGCCCATCATCGACGGGCTCGACCTGCAACTGCCCCAAGGCCAGGTGTCGGTACTGATCGGCAGCAATGGCTGCGGCAAGAGCACCCTGCTCAAATCCTTTGCGCGGCTGCTCAAGCCGCAGCAGGGTACGGTCATCCTCAACGGCACCGACATCCATCGCAAGTCGACGGCGGCAGTCGCCCGTGAACTGGCGATCCTCCCGCAGATCCCCAGTGCCCCCGAGGGCATCAGCGTGCGGCAACTGGTGGCGTTGGGGCGCTACCCCTACCAGAACTGGATGCAGCAATGGTCGCTGCAGGACGAGGCGATGGTCGAGCGCGCGCTGCAGCAGACCGGCATGCTGGAACTGGCCGAGCGTCCGGTGGATGCGCTGTCCGGTGGCCAGCGCCAGCGTGCGTGGATCGCCATGACCCTGGCCCAGGACACCGAACTGGTGCTGCTCGACGAGCCGACCACGTTCCTCGACCTGGCCCACCAGATCGAAGTCCTCGACCTGCTGCGCGACCTCAATCGCCAGGAGGGCAAGACCATCGTCATGGTCCTGCACGACCTCAACCTGGCCTGCCGCTACGCCGACCACATGGTCGCGGTGCACCAGCGCACGGCGTTTGCCCAGGGGCGGCCGGCTGACATCCTCAGTGAGGAATTGGTCAAGCAGGTGTTCAATCTCAACTGCCGGATCATCAGCGACCCGTTCTTCGGCACGCCGCTGTGCATCCCGTTCGGCCGGGAACTGCCGCAATGACCCTGGCGAGCCTGTTCAGTGAACAGGAATGGGCGCTGCTGTCCGGGGCGTTGCGCCTCAAGCCTGCGCAGCAGTGCGACCTGCGCTCGCTGCCGGCGCGGGCGCTGCTCGATGAGACGACCTGCGAGCGCCTGCTGCTGGCGTTGGGCCCGGTGATCGGTTCGCCGACGCTGGCGATCACCGCCTCGCTGCTGGCCAAGCGTTTCTCCTTCCTGAGCACCGGGGCGTGCCTGTACGCGATGTCGGTGTACGACAAGGGCTTGCGGTTGTCGCTGGACAATTGTCGAGTCGAGTACGGACATGACGACGGCGTGTGGACCTCGTCGATGCCGCTGGATGAGCTGCAGCCTTTCGACTATCCGCCGGGGCAGCGTGAAGCCTGGCGCGCGTCCATCGTCGGCAGCCTGTTCGCTGGAACGCTGCAGCCGCTGTGGCAGACGTTCTACCGGGTCAGCGGTATTTCCCGGCGGATTCTCTGGGAGAACACCGCGGTACGGGTTTATTCGCTGTACGAGAAACGCATGGTCAAGGTCGAGGACCCGCAGGTTCGCCAGCGCTACGAAGCCGATTTCCACTGGCTGCTGAACGACGCCGAACCGGCCTTGTTCGGCCTCGACTACAACCCGCTACGGCATTTTCGCCGATCGCCGACGATCCTTGAAAGCGAAGGCAAGAGCATTCGCTTTCGGCGCACCTGCTGCTTCTACTACGAGGCGAGCAACCCGGTCGAGTACTGCTCCACCTGTCCCTTGCTGAGGCCGAAGAAATGTCGTTGAACCCACGAATCGCACCGCGTCGGCAGATGGTCGACAGCGTACTGCTGCAGCACTACCAAGGCATTGCCAGCTCGACCATCGGCCATGTGCTCGACAGCGGCTACCTGCGTGGCCTGCGGCCGTTGTTCGACGGTATCCACATGGTCGGCAACGTGGTCACGGCGAAGCTGCGCACGCCGGATGGCAGCATCCTGCGCGACGCCCTGCTGTGCAGTGAGCCGGGTGACGTGCTGGTGATCGAGTGCGAAGGCGATGCCGAATGTGCCTGCTGGGGCGAGCTGCGCACCCTCGCAGCGATGATCAAGGGTCTGGCCGGCGTGGTGGTATCCGGTGCGGTGACCGATGTCGCGGCGTTGCGCGAACACCGCCTGCCGATCTTCAGCCGGGGCATCAGTGCCCTGACCACCCGCAGCCTGGGGCAGGGCGGTGAACTCAACCTGCCGGTGCGGCTGGGCGAGGTCCAGGTCCACCCGGGCGACATCGCCATCGGTGACGATGACGGCGTGTTCATCCTGACGGCTCAGCAGGCGCAGGAACTGCTACCGCAGTTGCTGGCCAAGGAACAGGCCGATCGCCTGCGCCGGGCGGCATTCATGGCCAGGCTGATGGCCAGGGAGGTCTGATGCCGGGGTAAACGGCGACAACGATCACAGCAGACGACAAGCAACTCTGGTACAGTTCGTTAGCTTACTACATATCAAGTCGCCTACCCGTAATCGAGACACCCGCAAAATGAGCAATGACCTGAGCGAAGAGGAGATGCGCCTGGCGCTATTTGGCTCCCCGCGCCCGAGTGCCGAACCGATCCTCCCGCCAATACCTGAACCCAAGGTGATCGTCACCCCGACTGCGCCAGCCAAGCGTAAACCCGTTGCCAAGGCGCTGTCGCCCAAGCTGAGGGTGATTCTGCACGCGACCAAGGTGTTTGAAGGCGAGATCGAGGAGTTGGTGTATGACGCCAACACCCTGAGTACCTTTACCGCCGAGCAGGAAGCCAAGGCCGCGGCGAAAAAGAAGAAATTCCGCTATTTCGAGGTGGTTTCGATCAAGCTCATCTAGTCACGGCTGGCCTCGGCAGCGCTGGCAGGCACGATCAGCATGATTCGGCGTTGTGTCATGCGCCACCTTCGACAATGTCCGACGTGAAATGCCAGCGCTGGAATTCCGGCTCGAACTCTTCCAACTGCAACAGGCCCATGCAGGGCATCGCCCCGGTCTGGCTGATTGCGCCCTGGGCCAGTTTGCAGGCCAACAGTACGGTGGCCATGCACGGGATTTCCGGACCATGGCCACCGGGGGCGGTCAGTTGCCAGGTCAGGCTGCCAGGCGTGCCATCCTGGCGCAGGCCACGGACGTGGACCCGCATGGCACCCAAGTCGCTGCCGAAACGGTCCATGACCTTTCTCGACAACGCATCCAGTTGCGCGGCAAATCGGGAAATCGGCAAGGGTATGCCCAGGCGCCGCAGGGCTGCGGCCAGCCACAGGCCCACGTGCTCCAGGCGCAGTTCCAGCGCAGCATGGAACTCGACATCGCGAACGCCGGGGTAACGACCTGGAAACAGCGCCAGGTCCGGGATATCGCAGGCCGCGCCCCAGCGGCGTCCCATGCCGGCGAAGTGGAAGGTGCGGATATCCTGCCAGCCGTATTGCTTCACCCAGGTGCCACCGTTCCAGCGGTCGAAAGCCAGACCGGCATAACCGAACACCGCCTGGATGGTCGCTACGCCTCGCGGAGCCTGCTGGCCGGGGGCGATAGCGGTGCTGATGCTGTCCAGGCGGGAGAAGGATCTGGCCAGGTGGTCGACCACCGCAGAGGAAAGCCCCGGCACGCTGCTGGCGCCGGAAACCGCCAGCACCCCGGCGGCCCGGGCCTGGGCATCGACGTTGGCGGCGAAGTGGTCGACGAAATCGCGGCCATCCGCCAGGTCGATGTAGTGCGAGCCTGCGGCGCAAGCCGCCAGGGCGACGCGATAGTCCTGGCCCTGGAAGGGCCCCGCGCAGTGGATGACCAGGTCCGGCCTGGCCTCGGCGAGGCGCGCCTCGAAGTCGGCTGCCTCGATATCAAGGCGCAGGGTGGCGACGGTTTGCCCATTGTCGAACCTGTGCGGGCCCGCGCTGGCGCTGCGACTGGCGGCAATCGGTTCCAGTCCGGGCTCCAGGGCCAGGCGCCGACAGATACGCGCGCCGAAATTGCCCAGGCCGCCGATGACGATGATACGCACGATTCATCCTTGAATGAGGGGGAGGGCGGCAGTATACGGGGTCATGGGATGAACAAGGAAAAGATGGGCGATGCGGCCCCTGTGGGAGCAGGCTTGCTGGCGATTGCGCCCTGTCAGTCGATCTCTTTGTCAGATGATGCACCGCTATCGCCAGGCAGCCGGCTCTCACAAAAGCGGACCGCGTCAGTCTTTACTGCCGGTCGTTCCAGAACGCCGGTTCGCAGTTGTCCGGATCAGACCATCGCCAGCCGATGCTTGCGTTTGGGCGGCATGAATACCCGGTCGATGGCGTCCAGGTCGTGCTCGTCCAATTGTAACTGAGCCGCCGCTGCGTTAAGCCGGACGTGTTCCAGGTTGACCGCCTTGGGAATCGCCAGCACCCCTTCATGGCGGATCACCCAGGCCAGTGCCACCTGGGCCGGGGTGGCGTCGTGGCGGACGGCGATCTGCTGCAGCGTCGGGCTGTCGAGCAGCGCACCGCCCTGGCCGACCGGACAGTAGGCCATCAGTGGCAGGTTGTGCTGTTGCCACCACGGCAGCAGATCGAACTCGATGCCGCGTTCCTCCAGGTTGTACAGCACCTGGTTGGTAGCGCAGAACGGCGAGGCCAGTTCCTGCAGGTCGTCGACGTCGAAATTGGACACCCCCCAACGACCGATCCGGCCCTGTTCGCGCAGGCGCTCGAAGGCCTCGACGGTTTCCGCCAGCGGGTACTGGCCGCGCCAGTGCAGCAGGTACAGGTCGATGTACTCGGTGCCCAGGCGCTTGAGACTGCGTTCACAGGCCAGGGGAATGCCCTTGCGGCTGGCGTTGTGCGGGTAGACCTTGCTGACCAGGAACACCTTGTCGCGCTGCCCGGCAATGGCCTGGCCGACCACTTCCTCGGCGCCGCCTTCGCCATACATCTCGGCGGTATCGATCAGGGTCATGCCCAGGTCAATACCGGTTTGCAGGGCACGTACTTCCTGGGCGCGCTGTTGGCGGTCCTCGCCCATGCGCCAGGTGCCCTGGCCGATGACAGGAACGGCCACTCCGGCCAGATCGAGCGTTCGCATTGAAGCCTCCTTGGAATCCTGGGGGTATCCGTGTGGCAACGGCTGGTCCGTGAGGTTCCGCCGTGCAGCTGTGATTCTAGTCATGGCCCATGGGAGTTCAGGAGCACTCCCTGTCTTATTCCATAAAAGAATAAAATGATGATTATTAATTCCTTTTGAAAAAACAGAGAAAGGTGCACCTTATCAACGAACCGCACGAAGTGCGTGCCACTCTCCCACACAGGAAGCAGCTCCATGACCATCAAAGCGATCAACGTGCGTAACCAGTTCCGTGGCGTCATCAAGGAAATCAACGTCGGTGATGTGCTGTCCGAAATCGACGTGCAGACCGCTTCGGGCATTGTCACTTCGGTGATCACCACGCGCTCGGTGCGCGACCTCGAACTGGCAGTCGGCAGCGAGGTGATCGCCTTCGTCAAATCCACGGAAGTGTCTATCGCCAAGCTCTGAGTCCGATCGCCGGGCGCTCCAGTGCGACCGACTCTGCCGCCGTTGCGGCAGTAGCTCACGTGTTGCAACGGTTCCCGTCAGCATGATTTCGTGACTGGCCGGTCATTCGTCGGAACCTTGTTCCAGAGCCTGTTCCAGAGCCTGCAGGTTGCTCTTGCTGGTCTACGCTGAAGGTTTTTAAGGCGCCGGCTGCTGGCTGGCGGCGATCAACCTTGGAAAGGAGTAGCCGAATGAAAAGGGCCTACATGGAAGACAATGGCGATGAGTTCCCGATCAACAATCTGGTGCGCTGCGGGCAGACGCCTTATGTCGCCGAGTTTGGGGGGGAAGCGCCAACGGAACAAGTGTCGAATCGGCTCAGTCAGCCGGAACCGAACGGCGTGTTGAAGCGACTCTATTTTCCCAAGGCCAGGCCACGTCTGAAAAAGCAGGCGTGAAATCGTGAAGCACGGTGAGCAGATGCTCCCGGGCAGTTGAAAAAAACCGGAGCTTGAGAGAGCTCCGGTTTTTTTGGGTCTGCCGTCAGGGAGGTCGATATTTTCCCCGTGATTTTCTGAAAGCAAATCAGTGCCTTAGTGTCTTTCGGGGACGCCGGATACAAAAAATTTCAAAACTGACGTGTACAGCCGTTCAACCGTCAGCGTATTTTCGCTGCAAGCTGTGCGATCAGCAGTATAGGTCTGTAATGGAATTCAGCCTTTAGCAAGCCCGGAACCAGAGCATCCGGCGGGCTTGTACATAACAATTAGAAGGAGCTAATTCATGAACTGCATTTTCTGTGCAATCGTCGCCCAGCTGGCACCCGCAAGCATCGTCCACGAAGACGAGCAGTGCCTGGCCTTTCTCTCCATCCAGCCAATCACCCCCGGTCACGTGTTGGTCATTCCCAAGGCCCATGCCAGTGGCCTGGGCGAAATCCCTTCGCATACTGCAGGCCACGTCATGGTGGTCGGCCAGCGTGTGGCGGCTGCCTTGCGCAACAGTGGGTTGCAGCTCGACGGCCAGCCCTGCGAAGGCATCAACCTGTTGTTGTGCGATGGTGCGGTGGCCGGGCAAACCGTTGGGCATGCCCACTTGCATGTGATCGCACGGTTTGTCGGCGATGGCTTCGACCTCGCCCACGGCGATATTCCCATGGCCAACCCGCAGGTGCTGGGTGAGCGGGCCGGGTTGATTCGTGCGGCTCTCGAACAACTCTGAACAATAGGTCGCGCAGAGCAGCCGACTGGGGAGTCGGCTGTTCAGACGCAATGGCCTGTCTGTCAGGACGCGTCAACGTTTATCGACAGTGACCGAGCATCGGCTGGCTGTTCCCACAATCACCGTGCCGTACCCAACATTTATATATAAATGGATCCTGTAGGCGTCGGGCTTGCCCGCGAATAGGCCCTCAGATCTTGCCCGTTTCTCGGCTTCTTACTTGTGAGGGGCTTGGAAGGTTAGTTGTATCAAGAAGCGAACTCATGAGTTGATTCATGGGTTTTATGTCGCGCGTCTGGTTGAGAGAAATAATACGAAGCATAATAATAAAGGAGCGTCTCATGTCGTCATACGGAAGTAACAAGGCAGTATTACCGTTTGCCACTATGCAGTTGCTGCAAGATGACTCGGCCGGTTTGGCGATTCAGGCTTTCTATGATTCGGTTGTGCAGGAGCATTGTCAGTCTGACAAAGTCAGCGTCAGGCAGGTGGTCACGCCAGAACAGTTCAGCGAGTTATCACGGGCGCGTTATCGTTTATATGGTCAGCGCAAGGTCTATTACCGTACCTTGTTCGGTGATTCGGTCGATGAAACCGTCTGTCTTGACGAGTACGACTCCCGCTCTTATGTCTTTGCCTGTTATTACGATGGCGACATCATTGGTACCCAGCGTATTACGCCGTTTCCCCACGAGTCCGGCGAGTACATCGAGCATCAGCGCCTGCTGAAGTTTTCCGGTCCCGGCTACGAGAAAACGTGCGTTGAACTGTCCCGGCTGATCGTCGACAAGCACGCGCCGGTCAAGAACGTGGTCACCGCGCTGGCCATGACCGGTGCCTCGCTGGTGGCGCTGCTTGGTGGCTACAGGACCTTCATCACCTATGTGAAGCCACGCCTGGCGCCAAAATTCGAGAGTTCGGTGTTCGACCAGGACGGCATCCTGTTCCAGATCCCCGCCCGTGGCGAGCATTACTACGCCTTGTACAAGGGCGAACTGTTGCCTTCGGTGACCCCGTACTTCGGCCTGGATCAGTGCCCGGCGGACCTCAAGGACATCGATGCGCTGATGCGTTACACCCTGGCCGCCCGCGCCAGCCGCCAGGCCCTGGCGGTCTGAACAGAATACTAAAACGACAATAACGAGGTTGATGTCCGATGGAAGCCCAGAACAAGGCTGTGGTGATCGAGTTCTATGAGCGCATGTTCGCCCAGCGCGAGTTGGCGGTCGCCGATACATTGATTGCCGAGAACTATGTGCAGCACAATAACGTGTTCATTCCGCCACGTCGTGAAGGTTTCAAGAAGTACTTCGCGCAGTTCTTCAAGACGTTTCCCGAGTCCGGAACCCATATCAAGCAAGTGTGTGCCGAGGGTGATTATGTCTTCCTCTATGCCACCCACTGGGCCAAGCATCGGTTCTTTACCGTGAAGTACAAGGTGATCGATATCTATCGTGTGGAAAATGGTGTGCTGATGGAACATTGGGACACTATCGAGGGGCTCGGCTTCTTCTCCAAGTTCATGTACATCATCAAGTCCGTGTTGCGCCTGTAAACCTGCGACGACGCAGGCATATGACAAATGTCATGAACGATTCATAAAACCATCAGGGAAAGAGTGAAATGACTGAATTTCGTACCGAGTTGAAGGCCGTTTGCGACGCCGAATGGGACAAGATCAAGGCGGGGCGCTTCTTTCAGATGATGAAACGTCCCGAGTTGCAACGGGAGCTGTACATCAAGTCGATCGTGCAGGTGTATCACTACACCAAGAACAATGCGATCAACCAGGCGGTGGCCTGCTGGAACCAGGACCACAAGAAGGTCGGCCTGCTGCGTTTCGCCATGAAGCATGCCCTGGAAGAGTTGGGCCATGAAAACATGGCCTACAACGATCTGATCGCCATTGGCGTGGACCCGGCTGAGTTCGAGAAGCCGATGTTGCCGGCCACCGAGGCGTTCTACGGCTACCTGGACTATGTCTCGGTCTGCCGTGGCATCATCCCGCGCCTGGGCTACAGCTTCTGGGCCGAGGACTCCTACGAGCACCTCGAACCGATGATGGACATCTGCAAGAACAGCCTCAAGCTGACCGACAAGCAGATGACCTTCTTCGTCGCCCACGCGATCATCGATGCCAAGCACTCCGAAGAGGTCAACGCGGCGATCGATCGTTGGGTGGTCACCGATGAAGAGAAGGCCGCGGTGAAGCAGGTGGCGCGTACCACCGTGTACCTGATGGGCAAGATTCTCGAGTCGGTTGCCGACGAGTTCTGATCCTGTCAACGATGTCTGCGGGAGCTGGCCTGGCCCAGCTCCCGCAGCAAGGCTTTCAGCGCTGGCGCAGGCTGTTTTCCATTCGGCTGATCCCTTCCTCCAGCAATGCCCGTGGGCAACCGAAGTTCAGGCGGACGAACTGCCTGGCATCGTCAGCGAATTCCACCCCGGCACTCAGGCCAACCTTGGCCTGGTCGAGGAAGAACTGATACGGATCTTCCAACCCCAACGCAGTGCAATCGAGCCAGGCCAGGTAGGTGGCTTGCGCCGGATGCATGATCACGCCTGGCAGGCGGGTCTGCACGGCCTGTTGCAGGTAGTCGCGGTTGCCCTGCAGATAATCCCCCAGCGCCTTGAGCCATGGCCCGCATTCGCGGTAGGCGGTCAGCGTGGCTTCCAGCCCCAGGGCATTGACGCTGTCGACCATGCCACCACGGGCGGCATTGAAGCGCTCGCGCGTGGTCGGGTCCTGGACGATCGCGTAGGCGGTCTTCAGGCCAGCAATATTGTAGGCTTTGCTCGCCGACATCAGGGTGATGGTGCGCGTGGCGATCTCCGGGCTCAGGGAGGCGATCGGCACATGACGGCGTCCGTCGTAGCAGAGGTCGGCGTGGATTTCGTCGGAGATGATCAGCGCACCGCTTTCCAGACAGGCCTCGGCGATCCGTTGCAGTTCCTCACGAGGGAAGACCTTGCCCAGCGGATTGTGCGGGTTGCTCAGCAGCAGCGCACCGCCGTCCTGCAGTGCATCACGCAGGGCGGCGAGCGGGGTGACGTAGTCGCCCTGGGTGTCACGTTCGAACGGCAACTCGACTTTCGGCAGGTTCCAGTTCCCCGGTGCCAGGCGCAACGGGCGGTAGTTCGGGGTTTGTACCACAACGTTGCGGCCTGGTTGCACGAACGCGCGCAAGGCCATGTTGAAGCCCGGCTCGACGCCCGGCAGGAACACCAGTTCCTGCGGTTCGACCCGCCATGCGTACTTGTGCCACAGGTCGGCGACAATGGCCTCGCGCAGAGCATCCTGGGCCACGCTGTAGCCCAGTTGCGGATGTTCGAGGCGCTGGTGCAGGGCCTGGGTGATCTCGTTCGCGACCGGCAGGTCCATGTCCGCTACCCACATGGGCAGGACATCAGCGGGATAACGGCTCCACTTGGTGCTGCCGGTGTTGTGGCGGTCGAGCAGGGTGTCGAAGTTGAAAGTCATGCTGGCGGAAAATCTCGCAGGAAATCCCCGAAGGTGTCGGGTGTTCAGGTCTGCAAAGGCAGTTGAGCGTTCGCAGGCCCGGCGTCTGTCATTCGCGGTAGCCCAGTCTACCCGGTCGTGGTGGCGGGTGGCACCGGTTCCACGCGATTGCGCCCATTGTCCTTGGCCCGATACAGGGCCTGGTCGGCCTCCTTGAGCGCCTGGGCGACGGTCTCTCCGTCCCGTGGCCAGTGGGTGACGCCCAGCGATACCGTGACCGGGATGCCGTTCGGACTTTCGGTATAGGCCATGGCCGCGCGCAGCCGTTCGGCAACCTGGACCGCCTGGCTCAGCGGCGTGTTGGGCAGCAGCATGAGGAATTCCTCGCCACCCTGGCGGCAGAGCACATCGCTTTCGCGTGAATGACGGCGCATCTGTTGGGCCAGGTGCTGCAGCACCAGGTCACCGGCACTGTGCCCATAACGGTCGTTGACCTGCTTGAAGTGATCGATATCCAGGGCCAGCACCGAGAACGGCTGATGGTGACGCTCCCAGTCGGCGATGATCAGCTGCAAGCCCCGTCGGTTGGTCAGGCCGGTCAGCGAGTCGGTGACGTTTTCCAGGTTGAGCCGGCCCAACTGCTGGTGCAGCGAGAGCAGGGCCTTCTGCATGGCGTTTTTCAACTGAGCCGCTTCGTAGTACCAGGCCCTGACCTTGCTCACCGACTGGGAAGCGCTCGAGGAACCCCAGTGTTCGGTCGAGTTGGCCAGTTGCCAGAGCGGTTTGGTGATCAGCGACGAGAACCACCAGATCACCAGCAGCGATAGCAGCGACAGTGGCACGGCATAGCCGGCAACCTCCAGCATCAGATGCTGTAGGCCCGCCAGGGTCAGGCTGGTGGGGCGCTGGCTGATCACGCCCCAGCCGATTCGCGGTACCGGTGCATAGCCGGTCAGCATATCGATGCCCTTGGAGTTGGTCAGCCGTTGGCTGCCGGTGACACCGGTGATCACTGCATCGATGGCGGGGTTGCCCTTGATCACCTCGCCGATCCGCGTCGGATCCTGGTGATAGATCAGCCGGCCCTGGGTATCGACCACGTAGAGATAGGAACCGTCGCGGTAGTAGTGCTCGCCCAGCAGTGAATGGAGGATGTTCGGTTCGTTGAGGTAGATCCCGGCACCGAGGTAACCCAGGTAATTGCCATCGTCATCGAAGACCGGATGGGATATCTGGATCATCAGGTGGTTGTTGTTACCGATATAGGGGCTTGAGATATAGGGCTGGCGCGATGCGCTGGCCTGGCGGGTACCTTCGCTGCTCGATTGTGTGCCGGTGAGGCGCATCGACAGCGGCGAGGACGCGATGATCAGGCCGTCGGCGCGAATGATCACCACCGAATTGAAGCTGTTGGTCTGGCGCCGCAAACGGTGCGCCTCCTGCCACAGTTGTTCCGGTTGGTCCCAGATGGCTGGCAGCAGGCCGGCACTGAAGGCCAGTTGTTGCTGGGTCGACTTGAGGAAGTCATCGGTGGAACTGGCCAGCTTCGCCGCATAGATGCGGTTGGCCTCCAGGGTCTGGCCCATCAGGAAGTTGCGCTGGGTCTGGTAGCTGGCGAAGAACAGGTTGCCAGCGGTCAGGGTGACGACGGCAAGCGAGAGCAGCAGGATCAATCGGCGGAGGTCGATGCGTGGCATGAGTTTCTTGTGAGAATAGGTGGGCGCTGCTCGCAGGAGCCAAGAGCTAATGATAGAACAGTGCGTGCGGCAGGATGAGAGCACATGAGGGTAGACAGGTAAAAAAAACGCCCCACGACGAACGTTTTGCCCCAACGGCCCCCTAATGTCACGATTATCTGACCTGAAAAGGACAGCGGTATGACATTTTTTCTGATCATCGCCCTGGAGTTTGGCGCCATCGGGGCCGCCATCTGGGCGTTGGGGCATTTCGATGGGCGCGGACGGCGCCAAGTGCCTGTGCGCCAGTCGAGCGTCAGTTGGAGCTACGGCCCAGAACGGGAGGGCTCCCTCGAACGGTTCGGGGAAGTCCTCCTGGTGCTTTCGCTGGTATTGCTCGCGGCCTATCTCTGTCTCTAGAAAATGTAGTCAGTGGTCAGGAAGCTCGATTCGCGGTTGCGGATGATGTCGCTGATCAGCGCCTTGTTGCTCTCCTGGAACTTGGTCGCCACCAATGTGCGAATCGAGAACACCCGCAAGGCGTCGTGGACCGAGAGGGTGCCTTCGGCGGAGTTCTTGCGGCCGTTGAACGGGTAGGTGTCCGGGCCACGCTGGCACTGGGCATTGATATTGATCCGCCCGACCTGGTTGGCGAAAGTATCAACCAATCGGCCGACCTGGGCCGAGTTCGTGCCAAAGAGACTCAGTTGCTGGCCGAAGTCCGACTCCAGCACGTAGTCGATCACGGTTTCCAGATCGCGATAGGGCACGATCGGCACCACCGGGCCGAACTGTTCCTCCTGGTAGACACGCATGTTCGCGTTCACCGGGTACAGCACCGCCGGGTAGAAGAATGAGGCACGGCTCTGGCCTCCGCCGGGGTTGACCATCCGCGCGCCCTTGCCGACGGCATCGGCCACCAGGCCGTTGAGGTAGTCGACCTTGCTCGCTTCCGGCAGCGGTGTCAGTGCCACGCCGTTGTCCCAGGGCATGCCTGGCAACAGGCTCTGGACCTTGCGATTGAATTTCTCGATGAAACTGTCGACCACGTCTTCATGCACGAAGAGGATCTTCAGCGCGGTGCAACGCTGGCCGTTGAACGACAGCGAACCGGTCACCGATTCGTTGACCGCATTGTCCAGGTCGACCTCGGGCAGCACGATCCCCGGGTTCTTCGCATCCAGGCCCAGGGCCGCGCGCAGACGGTGCGGCTTGGGGTGCAGTTTCTTCAGGTCGCTGGCGGCCTTGTTGGTGCCGATGAAGGCAAAGATATCGATCTTGCCGCTGGCCATCAGGGCGCTGACGGTTTCCCGGCCACTACCGTAGATCACGTTGATCACCCCGGCCGGGAAACTGTCGCGGAAGGCTTCCAGCAGCGGACGGATCAGCAGCACGCCGAGCTTGGCCGGTTTGAACACCACCGTGTTACCCATGATCAGGGCCGGGATCAGTGTGGTGAAGGTCTCGTTCAGCGGGTAGTTGTAGGGGCCCATGCACAGCGCCACGCCCATGGGCGCCCGGCGGATCTGGCCGAGGGTGTCCTGCTCCAGCTCGAAGCGGCTGGAGCGGCGGTCGAGTTCCTTGAGGGCATTGATGGTGTCGACGATATAGTCGCAGGTGCGGTCGAACTCCTTTTCCGAGTCCTTGAGGTTCTTGCCGATCTCCCACATCAGCAGTTTGACCACCGCCTCGCGCTGTTCGCGCATGCGTCGCAGAAAGGCTTCGACGTGCTGGATACGCTCGGCGACCCGCATCGTCGGCCATTGGCCCTGACCTCGGTCGTAGGCGCGGACCGCCGCGTCGAGGGCGGTGAGGGCGGTTTCGGCATCCAGCAGCGGGGTGCTGCCGAGGATCACCTGTTCGTCACCGCTGGCGGTGGCCAGGTACACCGGGCTGCGCACTTGCGCCAGTGGGCCGTTCCAGGTGCGCAGGGCACCGTTGACCAGGTATTCGCGTTGTTCCTGTTGGCCTTCGAAGCGGTATTTTTCCGGGATATCCGCCGCGCTGGGAAACAGTGAGTCGAGCAGCTTCTGATCGGTCATGAGGCTATACCCTGTCTGATGGGAAGAACGCTGAAACGCTTCAGTGATTCCTGCTGTTTTATCACGAAACATCTTAGTCGCGTCCAGTACAAACGACAGCGTGGGAGGGCAATGGTTGAAGGGCCAGGGCACACGTCGCAGAATGGCGGCCATTTTTCTTTTCAAGGCGACCTTCATTCATGACGCTGGCTACGTTGCTCCTGTTCATGATCAGCTCGGCGGCAATCATCGCGATGCCCGGCCCGACGGTCCTGCTGGCCTTGCACAACGGCTCCAACCATGGCGTGCGGGCGGCAGCCTGGGGTATGGGCGGGGCGGTGTTGGCCGATGCCCTGTTGGTAACGGCGGTAGCGTGTGGCCTGGGCATTCTGCTGCAGGCCAGCGAAACGCTGTTCCAGGCGGTGAAGTGGGGCGGGGCGGCCTATCTGGTGTGGCTCGGCTGGAAGATGTTGCGTTCGAGTGGGACTTTGACCGAGCTGCCGGTGCAGCAAGGCTCGACCCGTAGCGCCGGTCTGTTCATGCGCTGTTTCGTGGTGGCGCTGACCAATCCCAAGGCGTTGCTGTTCATGTCGGCATTCCTGCCGCAGTTCATCGACAGCACGCAGCCGCAACTGCCGCAGTACGCGGCACTGGCCCTGATGCTGACGTTGCTCAACGTCAGCATCATGCTGTTTTACGCCCTGTGCGGTGCCCGGCTGCTCAGCCGTTTGCAGGGCGGGCATCTGCGGGCGTTCAACCGGATGACCGGTGGGCTGCTGATGACCCTGGGCGGGGTGCTGGCGTTTTATCGGCGCGGGGCGACGAACTGATAGCACCCGCTGTTTAGCCCGCCGCTGCGTTGATGAATGCCTCATCGAGTGAGCGGGCGTTGTAGGTGTTTAGAAATGACTGCCCGTCGGCGAAGCGCCTGAAGCGGTTTTGGCTGATCATGTAGAAACAATCGCAGTGTTCGGCGATTTCCTCGACATTATGCGATGACACCAGAATCGCCTTGCCGCTCTGCGCGGCACCGTGCAGGCACTGCCAGATGTAGTGCCGGAACTCGGGGTCCACGCCGGCCGTTGGCTCGTCGAGGATGATGAAATCGGCCTCGATCGACAGCAGCGAAAGGGTGAAGAACCAGCGTTTTTCACCATAGCTGCACAGCGATGATTTCTTCTTCCAGATTTCCTGATAGCGCTCGGTAATCTGTGGGCTCCATGATGAAAGCCGACCCAGCACCTGTGCCTGGGAGATCGGTGCGGACGAGCATAACAGTGTCGTCATTCTGAATATGTCGAACATGCGCAGGGCGGGTGGTGTTGTCAGGATCTGTGAAAGATACAGCTGTCTGGGAAAGGTACTGATGACCTCGCCGTGAGTGGGTTTTCTCAGCTTGCACAGTAGGTCGAAGAACGTTGTCTTTCCTGATCCGTTCGAACCAAGCAGCCCGGTAATCGCTCCGGCTTGTGCGGTAAGCGAAGCTTCTTCGAAAATGATTCTGTCGCCATAGTTGAAGGACAGGCGATTGGCTTGCAGGGAAGTCATCAGTACCGGCTCCATACAGGATTGATGCGAAGCAGCTTGACGCTGATTGCCATGCTGACGGTAAACAGGAAGACAGACAGTAGAACCCACTCATATTGCTGGTTGAATCCCAGTGCCATTAATTGGGATGCATGCCACAGGGGATTGCTGGTGTTGAGGACTTCAAGAATGAAATTGTCGGAAACACCTTGTGACAAGCCAAGAACCAACATGGCCAGCGATAGTGCTGATAACAAGGTGTTGGCGTTCTGGAAGTTGATAGGCAGCAGTGTTAACAATACGCCGAATGAACAGAAGAACAGGTAGCTGATCTGGAAGTTTATCAGGATGAAACCAAACTCCCGGATTGAATAGAGTTCGAAAGGTAGACGCGTACTCAGATAAAAAGCGGCGCAATAAATGGCTGAGATGATCAGATAGGCGAGGTTCTGGGCGATGAGGAAAACCAGCCTTGATTCCTGATTGTAGACGAATGACCGGATGAAGCCGCTCTCTCGTCGGCCAATGATGTAGAAGGAAAAACCAAAAAGAGCGACGTTGGAGGCAATGTAGGCGTAGAACCAGGCGGTGCGTTGAATATAGTCATCGGAAAAGGCAAGGCTTTCTCCTTTGGAGAGTGCCAGCAGGTAAAAGGCTGCACAGGGAGAAATGATGATCCAGAAGAGTGCGATGGGCTCCTTGAACTGTTCCTTTATGAAGATGAGGGCCAGGTTTCCTGCTCGATAGGCGATGCCGACTTTCATGTGGCTGCTTCCTGAGTGGACGGTGTGGCTATCTATAGCGCCTGGATGAAAGTGCGGCCACTCGGAAGTTTGTTTTTGTGGGAATTTTCTTTTTCGGATTGTATTTAAAAAAAATAAAATCCATTGGGTTTTTTCGCTTTCAAAGCGGTATGGTAATGGATGGTTGGGTTATTGTAAGAAACTTCCTTCGAGATAAAGGGAGTTCTTCTATTGTCGGCAGAAGTCTGCGATGACCGCTCCACTTGCGTGAGTCAGCAAATGGAGCGGTAGACGGACTCACTGAGTCAGACCTTCGGGTCCTCATGTGCCTTGAGTGGATGCGCATATTGCGGCTTGAGCTTGCCATCCTTGTCCAGCAGCCATGCATCGAGGATTTCGCGCACCACGGGACCGGCCACGCGACCGCCGGCCTCACCGTTCTCGATCATTACCGAAATCACGATCTGCGGGTCTTCCGCCGGGGCGAAACCGACGAACAAGGCGTTGTCGCGGTGACGCTCGGCGGTCTTGAGGCGGTTGTAACGTTCACCCTGCTTGATCGCCACCACCTGCGCCGTACCGCTCTTGCCGGCGATCCGGTATTGCGCACCGACTGCGGCCGCCCGGGCAATGCCGCGTGGGTCGTGCATCACCAGTTGCATGGCGTAGTTGACCTGTTCCCACTCCCGAGGGTCGCGCAGAACCAGGTTCGGAATCGGGTTTTCGTCCACCGGCGGCACCTGGCCGATGGTCTTGGCCAGGTGCGGACGATTCCACACGCCCTTGTTGGCGATCAGCGTGGTGGCCTGGGCCAGTTGCAGCGGGGTGACCTGCATGTAGCCCTGGCCAATGCCGAGGATCACCGTCTCTCCCGGGAACCAGGTCTGACGGCGGGTGGCGCGTTTCCACTCGCGTGACGGCATCAACCCGGCCGACTCCTCGAACATGTCCAGCGAGACTTTCTGGCCGATGCCGAACTTGTTCAGGTAATCGTGCAGGCGGTCGATTCCCAGTTTGTTGGCCAGGTCATAGAAGTAGGTGTCGTTGGAGCGCATGATCGCCGCATTCAGATCAACCCAGCCGTCGCCGCTGTGGTTCCAGTTGCGGTACTTGTGGTCGACGTTCGGCAGTTGGAAGTAGCCCGGGTCGAACACCCTTGTCGTCGGTGAGATCACGCCGCTGTCGAGACCTGCGATGGCCACTTCCGGCTTGATCGTCGAACCTGGCGCATAAAGGCCGCGCAGGGCCCGGTTGAAGAGCGGGCGGTCGATGGAGTCGCGCAGCGCCGAATAGTCCTTGGCACGGATGCCGGTGACGAACAGGTTGGGATCGAAGCTCGGTTTGCTTACCATCGCCAGCACTTCGCCGGTCTTCGGATCGATGGCCACCACCGAGCCGCGACGATCACCCAGGGCGTTTTCAGCGGCTTCCTGCAGCTTGATATCCAGGCTCAGGACGATGTTCTTGCCGGGAATCGGATCGGTGTGCTTGAGCACCCGCATGACCCGACCCTGGGCATTGGTCTCGACTTCCTCGTAGCCGACGTGGCCGTGCAGTTCGCTCTCGTAGAAACGCTCGATGCCGGTCTTGCCGATGGATTGGGTGCCGCGATATTCCACCGGGTCGAGCTGTTTGATTTCCTTCTCGTTGATCCGCCCGACATACCCCACCGAGTGGGCGAAGTGATCGCCCAGCGGATAATGCCGGACGAACTGCGGCTCGACCTCGATCCCCGGCAGCTTGAATTCGTTCACTGCCAGCAGGGCGATCTGTTGTTCGGTCAACTCGTAGAGCAGGGTCACCGGCTCGAACGGATGGCGCGACTGCTTGAGCGCCTTGCTGAATACCGTCCGGTCTTCTTCCGGCAGATTGAGCACGCTCATCACCGTGTCCAGCACCTGGGTGACATCGCCGGCGCGTTCGCGGGTCAGGGTCATGTTGAAGCTGGGCTGGTTGTCGGCGAGCACTTCGCCGTTGCGGTCGAAAATGATCCCGCGTTCCGGCGGAATCGGCAGAACGTGGACGCGGTTGTTTTCCGAAACGGTGGAGTTATAGCTGAACTCGACGACCTGGAGGAAATACAGGCGGCCTACCAGCGCGCAGGCCAGGCCCAGCACCAGCAGCCCGCAGGCGATCAGGCGCTTGTTGACCAGGCGTTTTTCGGTCTCGTGATCCTTGAGATGAATGGGATCGGACATGAGGAACCTGTCTTGTGCAAAGAAAATTGACTAAAAAACTGCCTGCTAATAGATAAAATGCATAGCTGGCTATTAAATCGGCGCACAAGATAGCAAGAAGTACTGGACTTGGGGGCTTTATTGACATGGTTTTGCTCACTGGCCGACGGATGCGGTATGTCTGGCCAGTGAGTGGGGTGGGGGATGCGCTATCCGAGGGCTGTTTTGTCGAAACGCTTGTTGGAACAGTAAGGATATCGTGTACAGCTCAGATACTTGTTCTGGCGTTGGAGCCAACCTTTCTTACAGACTGGGCAAAGCACACGTTTGATCTGCGCAAGAGGAACATAGGTGATCGATGCTTGATGTTCCGACTGCAGCAGTTCGTTGACAAACATGCTCGGGCGCTCGGCGGCACAAAGGAGTGTGACGCCGTGTTTTGCTCGCGTCAGGGCGACATAAAATAACCGGCGTTCCTCTTCCCAAGGGTCGGGCTGGTCGGGGAGAAGGGCTTCGATCAAGTTATCCATGGGCGCGTGATCGGAGGGAAAACCTTTTTTTCCGCTGTCCATACCTACAAGTATGACGTGATCGCGTCCCAATCCTTTGGTGGCGTGCATCGAGTCCCAGTGTACGTCCAATCCTAGCGGGAGGTACTGAGTGTTCAGGGACTGAAGTGCTTCTACCGAGAGCCCATCTGGAAAACCGGAGCGTTTACTGCGTGTCAACACGAATACTTGGAGGGGCTCGCGTGCTGTGTGTCGTTTGACCAGGCTCGCCAATTCATCGTGCAACGCGTCCAAGCGCTCCTTTGCTGAATCGACGTGCTCGACGATTTTCAACGTGGGGCCCGCTGCTTGCCTGTTTGAGCTCACCTTTTTGTCGATATGTCGATTGTTGGCTTGAGTGGGTGACATCACAAAGCTGCGCGCGACATCGGCAATTTGTTGTTCGCAGCGGAACGTCGCCGACAGTTTGCGTACATCGACAGAGCCCAGGGCCAAACGAGAGGCAGCCTCAGTCTTATCGTCGATGCGGCTGTTGAAGTCATGTAAGGCGCGAAATTCGCTGATATCCGAACCAGCGAAGCGATTGATGGCTTGCCAGTCGTCTCCCACGCAGTAGAACCGGCGTTTTTCAAGGTAGTTGTCGCGTCACCGTCTAACTATGCTGCTCTTTTCTCGACTGGCTGCTCCCGATCAGGGTTCAACAGCACCGTACCCATCGGCTCCCAGTTTCGCGTCTGTCCAGACCAGCGTTCTGGGCTTCTCTCCCGGGCTTGCTCGTACAGCTCATGACGCCGAGCCAGGATCTGATGATCCTGACCACGGTGCCGTTCGGCCGGGGTCACAAAGCGGATTCGGCTGTGCCGGTGCTCGTGGTTATACCAACGCATAAAGTCCCTGACCCAGGCGCGTGCGGCGTCCAGGCTGGCAAAGCCATCTGCCGGCCATTGCGGGTAGTATTTCAACGTCCGAAACAGTGATTCCGAGTACGGGTTGTCATTGCTCACTCGCGGTCGGCCACGTGACGGCGTGATGCCCAGCTCATGCATTTTGCTCAACAGCGTCAGCGATTTCATCGGTGCTCCATTGTCCGAGTGCAGCACCAGTGGCTCGTGCAAACACTGCTCGCCGATCACGCTACGTTGCAGTAGCGCAGCCGCCTTCTCACCGCTTTCTTCTTCGTAAACCTCCCAGCCCACGGCCTTGCGGCTGTAAATATCCTCGATCAGGTACAGGTAGTAATACTTTCCGCGCACCGGAGACGGCAGGTAGGTGATGTCCCACGACCACACCTGGTTCGGCCCTTTGGCGGCATACGTCGTCGGTGCCACGTGCCGCCTGGGGCGCTGGCTACGACCACGATGCTGCTGTTGGCCTGCCGCACGCAGCACCCGGTAAAACGTCGACTCCGACGCCAGATAGAGCTGCTGATCAGCCAACCTCGGTACGATCTGGCTCGGCGGCAAATGGCCGTAGCCCGGGCTGTTACACACGTTTAGGATCGCTTGTCGTTCGACCTCGCTCAGCGCATTGCGCGGCCTGGATCGTACCGTGGTCGTTCGGGCGTCTGCCTGAACCGCATCAGTTTCAGTCCAGCGCTGCACGGTTCTGAGCGAGAGACCGACTTCCTGGCAGGCCTTGATTTTCCGGGCGCCGGCCATCCGGGCTTCACTCAACCAGGTCACCAGTAATTGCCGTTCCGGCAAGGCGGTCAGTTGTCCTCGTTGTCGATCCCCCAGTAGTCGTTGAGCTTTTTTCGCAGCACCAGCAACGCGGCGGTTTCAGCCAGCGCCTTGTCTTTGCGGCGCAGCTCGCGCTCCAGTTCCTGGATGCGTTTCTTGTCCTTGCGGGCTTGCTCGCGATCGTCTTTTTGCTGGGCTTTGTCTGCCTTCTGGCCGTTGATGCAGGCTTGCCGCCAAGCCTTGATTTGCTCGGGGTACAGGCCTTTGCGACGGCAGTATTCAGCCAGTTCAATTTCGGACAAGCCGGCGGTTTCAAGGACGACGGCAAACTGGGCTTCGGCTGTCCAGTTCTGGGCCGATGGGATGTTCTCGGACACTGCGTTTCCTTCAGAGCGGGCCTTTCTGCGCCAGTTGGCCAATGACATGTCGCTGACCCCTTCGCGCCGAGCAACCTCGGCCATCGACAGGCTCAGTGGGGGAAGCAGCATTTTGAGCAATGCGGCTTTGCGTTCCGGTGAATAGTACGGCACGAACAGTCTCTTTCCGCCCCCGATCTGCGTTTTCAGGAAAATTCGGAGAGGCGACAACTATCCTGACACCGGGGGGAACATTGCGTCCTTTTTGGCATGATCCAGCATGGCTGCGACGAGATTCGCTCTGGCCCGCGAGATATCCTGGAACTCGTCGACCATGACAAATTTTACCGCGAGGCTTGGTGGAGGGTTGTTCCGCAGTATGTGTGCGCCATCGCGAATCATCGCGGCAAAGTCCAGAAGCGGCGGATTCTGTGCTGCCATGAACACATCAAGGGACTCGCAGTAAGGGCGCATCCATTTGAGAAATCGATTGCTGCGTTCTCGGTTTTCCGAATCGAGCCGGTCATAGCGCGTTTGCAATTCGTCGAAGGTCAGGCCTGAGTCGCGGTGCTTGCTGACAAACTTCGCCAGCAGATCATGGAAGTCGGTGTCTTGTGCGAACGCGGCAAGGGCTTTGGCTTTCAGTTTTTCGCATTCGGGGTGGACCGTGACACCGCGTGCCTTGAGTTGTTTTTCTAGAGTGTCGAACAGGCTGCCATCTCGGATACCCGCACTACTGGTCTCAATGAAGCGACTGCCCTTGGGTTGCAGTGGGGTTACCAACAAATTCTGGAAAACGTGGCGTTTTTTGTTTGCTCGCTTCTCATACTCCTTTGCGCCCAGGAATTTGGGGGCGCGGCCTTCTGCGTTTAGGCCGAAGTGTTCGTGATAGATCTCCTGCATCCGTTTGTCTGCGGGGAAATAGGTGAAATCTGCCTCATAATTGCTGGCTCTGTTATTGATGTCATGGGCAATCTCTGGTGGGCATGCTTTTTCATAGGCGAAATCAACCCTGTGCAGATATAGCCAGTTGTAGATTTTCGCCTCCTCGTGAGAGCGGACAAATATTCCTGGCTGTAATGTAGGAACGGCTAGGTCCCATGTTTGCCCGTCGCGCTGCTTGGATTTTACGTAACTCCGACAGAGTTCGTGGTAACGGCTCTCAAGAGTCGATAGCGTGACGGCCGGATCAGGGGATGGACTGTTGTCGTTGAGGAATGGATAGCGGTAGTACGTGGCCCACTCAAGCAGGTCCCTGGAAAAGTCGTTCCCGGCCCCAAGAAGTTTTTGCAGATGTTGTTTGAGCAGATGCGGGTGTTTGTCGAATTGCACCAATTTTGGCCGGCGTCGTTGCTGGCCTTGCGTTGTCGAGGCATGTTGATGTAACCAGAGCTGCAGTCCCAGGGCATGGAAGGTTCGGGCTTTGATCGTGACCGTGCGTCCCAATTGGCTGTTTATCCGTTCCTTGATCCGTTCACGGATTTCGGCTGCCGCATTCTTGTTGAACGCAAGCACCAGTATCTCGTCATCCTTGAAGTATCCAGCCTTCAAGGCGAAACCGGCCTTAGCGACAATCACTGAGGTTTTGCCCGAGCCGGCGGCTGCCACGGTGAGGTTTGAGTCATCGAAGCATAAGGTGGCTTTGATCGGTTCTGGGGTCAGTGGCTCAGACTCGACCGTCTGGAAGTACTGTGCATGGGTCAGGGCGGTACTTGCCATCCACAACGCATTCATCTTTTGGCGATGCTGGTCTCCTTCCGTGAATCGTCGGTTCAGCAAATCCCAGCGTTTGGCGAGTTGATCTATAGCTTCCTTTGGAATCACCGGCGAGCTTTTCAATGAGGTGATTGCCTGGTGATGGCGGTGAATGAACTGCCGGCAGTCATCCAGAAACTGTCTGTAGCGGCTTGCCCGTATATAGCGGTCGGGCGGGGTGAACACTTTGCTGGCTGATTCCATGGCGTTGAGTTCACGAATAATTCCCGCCAGCAACTCGCCACTCAGAGCTGTGTAATGTCTATTCAAGCCTAGCTGAAAATTGGTGATCGTTCGTCGCGAACCTATCAGGATGAAGCGCTTGGTGATCAGTGGCTCATGAGCATTCTCGGGCTTTGACACACGGCTTATTTCCAGGCAACCGAGCCCAATGGCACTTAATAGCCAGGGATGCTTTCTGGAAATTCCAGTGACCCTGAAAAGGCTAAATTTCCTCATGAGATCCTGGCACAGGGTGGCCTTATCAGATTCGATGCTGAAGGTCTTGAGTGGGCGCCGCGTGAACCAGCCTAGCCAACTTGGTTCCTGGTATTTGAGAGAGTCGTTTGATATTACCTGTGGGAAAGAGGTTGGCATGTTCAAAGAAAATAAACCTATGAGCGTAGGGCGAATATAGATGGCACTTTGCCCAATTTAACCGTTTGGCTGTCCATATGGCTATCAGTGGGCTTGCGGCGCAGAGAAGGGGCGATGGTTATCAATCATTCGTTTCAGAATGTTTCTGATGTTGATGTTATATCGTATCGATTTTAGATTGGCCGGCCTCACTCCTCTCAATAAGCGCTCGCTATGACGTCCACTCCCGGATCGGTCGCCTCATCGGCCGTTCTCCATGCCCGTCTTTGTGCCATCGATGCCCTGCGGGGTTTTGTCATGCTGTGCATGGTGGTCGACCATGTCCGCGAAACCTTCTTCATGCATCGGCAGGTCGGTGACCCGGTCGATGCCCTGACCGTTGCGCCGGACCTGTTCTTTACCCGCTTGCTCGCCACACTCTGTGCGCCGGTGTTCATCTTCCTCACCGGGCTGTCGGCGTTTCTCTACAGCCAGAAACACAGTGCCCGGGACACCTCGATCTTCCTGCTCAAGCGTGGGGTGTTCCTGGTGCTGCTGGAGCTGACCCTGGTCTGTTTTGCCTGGAACGCTGAGTTCCCGCCGAAGACGTTGTGGCTGCAGGTGATCTGGTGCATCGGCATCTGCATGATCGTGCTGGCCGGCCTGCTGCACCTGCGGCGTGCCTGGCTGGTGCTGCTCGGGTTGCTGATCGTCGGTGGGCACAACCTGCTTGATGGCGTGGTGCTGGGGCCGGAGTCGCCGTTTTTCATTCCCTGGTCGGTCCTGCACCAGAAGGTCTTCATCCAGCTCACCGAGTACACCCGTGCCCGTACCACTTATCCGGTACTGCCGTGGATCGGCGTGATCCTGCTCGGCTGGAGCCTCGGTCCGTGGTTCGCCAGCGGCGTCGAGCCGGCGGTGCGGCGCGTGCGCCTGTTGAAACTTGGCGCGGGCCTGCTGTTGGCCTTCGTGCTGATCCGTTACCTGAACGTCTACGGTGACGCGCCCTGGGTGCAGACCGGCGATACCCTGCGCACGGTCATGAGCTTCCTGAGTGCGAAGAAGTACCCACCGTCGTTGATGTTCCTGCTGCCCACCCTCGGCGTCGGCCTGTTGTTGCTGGCCGCTTTCGAAAAGCTGCAGGAGCGCAAGGCGATTGCCATCCTGGCGATCTATGGCGGCGCACCGATGTTCTTTTACCTGTTGCATCTGTATGTGCTGAAGGCGATGTACCTGTCGGCGTTTACCCTGTGGGGCGCGACCGAGGGTAGCGTGTATGCGTTCAGCCACTTGTCCAGCCTCTGGCTGCTCAGCCTGCTCTTGTGCTTTGGCCTGTTCTTCCCGGCGCGCTGGTTCGCCCGGCTCAAGCAGCGGCGGCGGGATATCGCCTGGCTCAAGTATTTCTGAGTGGGTTTGCAGGCCTTAGATCACCTGCGCCAAGTGCAATTCTGTCAGCGATAGCGCCTTGAGGTCGGCCAGCTTCGGATCGCGTCGATCACGCGGATGTGGCAGGTCGACCGCCAGGGTCTGGCGAATGCGACTGGGGCGGTTATCCATCACCAGCACCCGGTCGCTGAGGTACAACGCCTCGTCGACATCGTGGGTGACCAGCAGCAGGGCAATGTCATGCCGCCGGGCCAGTTGCAGGAGCAAATCCTGCAGCTTCATGCGGGTAAAGGCGTCCACCGCGCTGAACGGCTCATCGAGCAACAGCACGCGGGGTTTGGAATAGAGCCCGCGGGCGATTGCCACCCGTTGCGCCATGCCACCGGACAACTGCTTGGGCAAGGCCTGGGCGAAACCGGCCAGGCCGACTTCCTCGATCAGTTGGGTGACCCAGGCTCGGTCGTAATGCGCGTCCTCGCTGAAACCGATGTTCTGCTCCACCGTCAGCCAGGGCATCAGGCGCGGCTCCTGGAAGACGAAGGCGATCGGCGAGGGGGTTTGTTTCAGTTCGCCTTCGAAGTCCTTTTCCAGCCCGGCGACGATCCGCAGCAGGGTGCTTTTGCCGCAGCCGCTGGGGCCCAGCAGGCTGACGGTTTCCCCTGCGTGCAGTTGCAGGCTGACCTGCCTGAGCACCGTGGTTTGGGCAAACGCCTTGCGTTCGACGTACAGCTCCAGCAGTGATTCGCTCATGCTCATGACTCCCGGCTTTCGCCGTTGAAGGTGTCGCGCCAGGCCAGGAAGTGTTTCTCCAGGCCGGCCAGCAAGCCGTCGCTGATCTTGCCCAGCAACGCCAGGACAATGATTGCTGCCAGCACGATATCCGGGCGCGAGGTTTCCCGGCCGTCGCTGAGCAGGTAACCCAGGCCCTTGGTCGCGGCGATCAGTTCGGCCGCCACCAGGAACATCCAGGCCAGGCTCATGCCGCTGCGCAGGCCGGTGAACAGCCCGGGCAGGGCGGCCGGCAGCAGGATCCGACGCACCAGGCGGTAGCGGCTGAAACCGAGCATCTGCCCGACCTCCACCAGCTTGCGGTCGATATCACGGATCGCCGCCACACCATTGAGGTACACCGGAAAAAACGCACCGATGGCGATCAGGACGATTTTCGAGGTCTCGTCGATACCCAGCCACAACAGCAGCAAGGGCACCCAGGCCAGGCTCGGGATCGAGCGCAGGGCGGCGAAGGTCGGTTCCAGATAGGCTTCGGCCTCCCGGCTCAGGCCGACCCAGGCGGCGAACACCAGGGCCAGGCCGGCACCGATGGTGAAGCCGCTGAGGACCCGCAGCAGACTGGCGACGATGTGCTTGCCCAATGAACCTTCAGCGAGGTCGCGCAGGGTCAGGAGGATGTCGCTGGGTGCCGGCATCTGGTACGCCGGTACCCAGCCAAGGCGGACCACTGCCTCCAGCAGGACGATGATCAGTACCGGCAGCACCAGCCCCTTGAGCCGCCGTGGCCAGACCGACGGTGAGGCTGACGTGGGGGCAGGTGTGTCCAGGCCGACAGGCAGGGCTTTGCTCTTGGTGTTCATGGGGGCTCCAGGTCGCCGTTACGGTTGGGCGACCGCCACAGGATTGAAACGGCTGTCGATCAGCTGATCGATAACCTGGTCGACATTCACCCCGCGCCGAACCAGTTCTTCGGACACCAGGATCGGCGCGGCGGCCTTCGAGGCCACCAGGTCCTGCGGGCCCAGGCGGGCGTTTTTCAAATCGGTGCGCGACAGTTGCAGCTTGGCGATATCCAGCGGCAGGCCGGACTCGCTGGCCAGCAGGCCAGCCAGTTCATCGGGGTTGTGCAAGGCCCACTCACGGGCTTTTTCGTAGGCTCCGAGCACGGTTTCGATGGTCTGCGGATGTTCCTTGGCAAACGTCTCGGTGACGCTGAGCACCCCGTAGCTGTTGAAGTCGCGGTTGCGGTAGAGCAGGCGCGAGCCGGCCTGGATCTCGCTGGCGGCCATGTGCGGATCGAGCCCGGCCCAGGCATCGACGTCGCCTTTTTCCAGGGCGGTTCGGCCATCCGGGTGCTGCAGGTGTACCAGTTCCACGTCGTTCTTGCTCAGGCCGGCCTGCTGCAGGGCACGCAGGGTGAACAGGTACGGGTCGGTGCCCTTGGTGGCCGCGATCTTCTTGCCCTTGAGGTCGGCGAGGCTCTGGTAGGGCGAGTCCTTGCGGACCAGCAGCGCGGTCCATTCGGCACGGCTGTAGACATACACCGACTTGATCGGGCTGCCGTTGGCCCGGCTGAGCACGGCGGCCAGGCTGGCCGAGGAAGCGAAGTCGACGCCACCACTGTTGAGGTATTCCAGGGAACGGTTGCTGCCCTGGCTCAAGACCCAGGTGACCTGGGTTTGCGGCAGGGCTTTTTCCAGCCAGCCGAAATGCCGCAGCGCCAGGCTGACGGGGGAGTAATAGGCGTAGTCCAGCCTGACTTCGGCCGGCGTGGTGTCGGCGGCCTGGGCCAGGGGTTGCAGGCCCAGCACCAGCGCCGTGGCGGCGGCCAGCAGGCGGGCGGCCTGGGTGATCGGGTTGAAGGCTTTCATCGGATGCTCCTGGGAGAGGGACTGCGGGGCTTATTCTTAATCAAGCAGTCTTGATGCCGAGGAACTGCTTAAAAGGAATAATGCAGCCTCTGTGCCAGCCGATGCTCGCAGCCCCAGGTTTTACTCGACCCCTGTGGGAGCCGGCTTGCTGGCGATAGCGGCGGTTCTGGCAGTACAACTTCCAGCGAATGGCCGCCGATTGCGGTGCGCGGGCAAGCCCGGCTCCTACAGGGTGGTGGTGATGTCCTTCCAGGCACAGTCTGTTGAATGGCTGTTGCTCCAGCAACATTACAAACATGTTTCAAAAAATGTTGCTGTCGCTGGTTTCGACCCGGCATGCTGACAGGCCTGTTCCCCGCGCGAAGACCGTCCTCCATGTCAGCCGTGGCCGCTCACTCGACCGACTCCGCTTCCCGCCGTGCAGCGACCGTGCTGGCGCTGTGTTTGCCCAGCGACGTCCTGCTGTACCTGCTGTTGCCCATGAACACCCAGGCTTTTGGCGTGACCCTGGCCCAGGCCGGCGTCCTGCTGGCGGCCAATCGCCTGGTGCGGATCTTCGGCTACGGTTATGTGCTGCGTTATTACGCGCGCCAGGGCGACCGCGCGACCCTGATGCTGGCCGCAGCGGTCAGCGCCTTGTGTGCCCTCGGCAATTCGCTGATCTCGGGGTTCTTCTGGCTGCTGCTGTTGCGCCTGGGCTGGGGCTTGTCCTTTGCCGCGCTGAACCTGTCGACGCAGGTACTGGCGACCCTTGAGCCCGTTGGCGCGGCACGCCGGGCCGGGCGTTCGCGGGGAGTGATCGCCATCGGCCCGATGATCGCCCTGGCGGTTGGCGGCTGGTTGAGCCTGCAGATCGGGCCACGGCTGATTTTCCTGTTGCCGTGTGCGACCTCCTTGATCGGTCTTTGGGTGGCGCGCGGTTTGCCGAGCCAGGGCCATGAACTGGCGGCGCCTGCCGGGCGGCGTTTCAAATGGCCGGACAGTGTCGCGGTCTGGTCCTTTGTCGAAGGTGTGGCGCTGGATGGGCTGTTCATCTTCGGCCTGTCGCTGCAGGCCAGTGCCGTGCTCGGCGGCAATGCGGTGATCATCGCCGGGCTGCTGATGGCCTTGCGGTATGTCTCGGAAATGTTCCTCAGTCCCCTCGGTGGCCGAGTCGCCGACCGCTATGGTGTGGTACGCATGCTGTTGCTGTTCTCGATTCTCAGCGGCCTGGCCCTGACGGCCTTCGGCAGCCATTGGCTGATCCTCGGCGCCAGCTCGGTGCTGGTCCTGCGGGCGCTGCAACTGCCGCTGGTGGTGACACTGGTGGCCCAGCGCAACCCCGGTGCCGGGCGTGTCCAGGCCCTGGCCTCGAATTCGGTGTGGCGGGATATCGGTGCCGGCGTCGGGCCGTTGCTGGCCGGTGTGCTGCTGCCGGTGGCGTCGGCCAGTTGGGTGTATGCCCTGGCCGGCCTGGCCATAGCACTGAGTGCCTTGGCGTGCGCCGTTCGGGGTGAGCGTGTTCATCCCGTCGACGCTGCGCCGGCCCCATCTGCCAGGCAACCGTAAATCTTTGCTATTGAGCGGCTTTGAGGCAAGATCCGCTCTTTTGTTCAGGGAAGGATTCGGTTCATGTTGTCCGCCATTCAGCTAGCTGCACAACAGATTCGTCAGGGCGTGAGGGCCGCGACCGAAGGTCTGGTCGGACGAGAGCAACTGGCCGAGTTGATTGTCCTGGCGGCCGTGGCCCAGGAGCACCTGCTGGTGGTCGGCCCACCGGGCACGGCCAAGAGCGCCGTGGTGCGACGCGTGGCCCAGGCCATGGGCGGGCGTTATTTCGAATACCTGCTGGGGCGTTTCACCGAACCTTCGGAGCTGTTCGGTCCGGTCGACCTGAAGAAGCTGCGCGAAGGCACCGTGGAAACCGATGTCAGCGGCATGCTGCCGGAAGCGGATATCGTCTTCCTCGACGAGGTGTTCCTCGGCTCCACCGCGATCCTCAATACCTTGCTCGGTGTGCTCAACGAGCGCCGCTTCCGCCGCGGTCACACCCAGCTCAAATGCCCGTTGCGGGTCTGTGTCGGTGCGGCCAACGGCTTGCCGGACGATGAGGCCCTGGCGGCCTTCGGCGATCGTTTCCTGTTGCACCTGTTCGTCGACTCCGTGCCGGACAACCAGCTGGAGGCCATGCTCAGCGGCGGTTGGCAGGCCGATCAGATGCCTGTTCGGCAATGGCTCGGCCTGAATGAACTCGACACCCTCAGCCAGGCGCTGCCGCAGGTGGACATGGAACAGGTGCGGCCAGCCCTGGCCAACGCGATCCGCCTGTTGCGCGCAGCGGGCATCCAGTTGTCCGACCGGCGCATCGTCAAGTCCCAGCGGTTGATCGCCGCCGCCGCGTTGCTGGGTGGGCGTCTGCAAGCCACCGAGGCGGACCTCTGGCCGCTGCTTTATGCCCTGGCGACCCAGGAGGCTCAGCAGCATGGGCGTGAGGTCTTGCGCGAGGTGCTGCACCTGTCGAGCAACCGCAATCTGTTCACCGCCGTGGAGGAGGCGACGCTGCTGCCGATGTCCCGCGCCAGTCGCCTGATCGAGTCGGCACAGAGTTGCCTGATGCGCGCAGCTTCGGGTGGGCTGTTCGAACCGGGCGAGTCCGAGGCGGTGTTGCGCGAGATCGACGCGAACTTCTCGGCCGACAGCATGCCTCCCGAACTGCTGGGCCTCAGAGGGCTGCTGGTCAAGCAACTGACGCCCGCGACATGAGCCCGTCGAACCCTTTGAGCTGGGGCTGGAAAGCCCAGCCCGAGCCCACTGCGCCCGTTGCGGCGGTGGCTTGGGGGGCGGTCGCCAGGGACCTGCACGCGCGCTTGGCGTCGATGGGCGCCGAACGGCTACGCGGGCTGCAGGCCACTGCCAATCGTGACGTGCTGATCGTCAGCGGCGAGTCGTCGCGCCTGCCTTGGGTGGCCGGTGTCGAATACGCCTGTGCCTGCGAACAGGCTCCGCAACTCTGGTTGCCGAGCCTGTGGCAGCCGGATGTGACGATGGACCTGCTGGCCCAGGCGCTGCAGGCGAAGTTCGCCCGGCAACCGCTGCTGGTGTGGCATCAGCCGACTACCTGCGTGCCGCTGGATCGCTTGCTGCCGGTCACGGCCGAACTGCTGGCACGCATCGCGGCGTTCTGGCGCTGATACCGGTTCTTTTTTCCGCGCGACGTAACCGAATGCGTCCGCCTGTGTAGGTCTGTCATGCAATTACCCGAATCGCTGCAACCCTGGCGGCAATGGCTGGAATGGTTCGACCCGGCGCTGGTGCCGAGCCTCGGTGCCTTGCTCAGCTGCATCAGCCCGCTGCTCGGGCCGTTCAGGGGCGCGCAGTTGGGCGGCGTCCCGGAGCCTGATGGCCTGGGCAACCTGCATCGGCGCGGTTCCTATGAACGGCTGTTGAGCAGTGAATGGCTGCTGGCCGACGAGTTTGCCGATGAGTTCCTGCGCCGCGCCTCCAGTGGCGAGCATCTGTTTCTCGCCCCGCAGTACCGCACGCAACAGGCCTCGCGTTTGATCGTGGCGCTGTTCGATGCAGGGCCCTTGCAACTGGGCGGGGCGCGGCTGGTTCATCTGGCGCTGATGATCCTGCTGGCCCGCCGGGCCGCCGAAAACGGTGCGCAGTTCCGCTGGGGCGTATTGCAACACAAGCCTGCGCTGTTCGGGCTGGAGTCGGTCGTGCAGTTGCGCGGGCTGCTCAAGGCCCGCACCTATGCGACGGTCACCGAGGCGCATTGGCAGGGCTGGCAGCAGGCGTTGGCCGAATACGCCGAAGAGGCCAGCGAGTGCTGGCTGGTCGGTCAGCGTCTGCCAGCGGTCACGGGCATGCGCAGCGCACGCGTGTTGCAGATAGAGCAGGGGCTGTTCGGTGACGCGCTCGAATTGCGGATGCGGCCGTCGCCTGCCGCGCCGATTGCCTTGCCGCTGCCTGATGCAGCCGCCGGGCAACGATTGCTCAAGGGCCAGTTCGAGAAAGAGGTGGCGCTTGAGGCGCACATGATCTCTGCGGCGCGCATCTCGCTGACCACGCCGCCGTTGATTGCCCGCACCGGCACCCATGTCGCGGTACGTTTGCTGGATGAGCCGGGCTTGATGATCTTTTCGATTCCTCGGCCGGGCCAGAAGAAACTCGTAAAGTCCAAGCGCCAGCTCTGGTCGCGTACCGCTGACCCGTTGAGCTGGACCCTGCAGGGGCGCCAGGCCTGCGCGTTGTTGAGCCTGGGTGAGCAACTGTGCTTCTGGCATCTGCCCAGCATGGAGCCGGTTGTTCGTCCACCCCGGGAAGCCTTGTTGATCCCGGTCGGCACGGCAACACTGCTGCCGGCCATACGTCTGCGTATGGCCAAGCACACCCGGCTGTTCACGCTGACCAATGACCGGACCCTGGCATGCTGGGCGACCGCCGGCTCCGAGCAGGCACAGGCGCCGGAGCCGGGTATCACGCACTATCTGGATCGGGATGTGCTCGGGATGGAGCAGGTCGATGACTGGACCCTGGTCTATGCCAGTCGCCGTGCCGGCCAACTGTTCGTCTGCCACATTACCCTCGGGTATACGCGCCATGAGCCTTTCGCCCTGGGCGATGGACAAGACGCCACCGAGGTGCTGTTTTCCAACCTGTTGCAGTGGCGCCGAGGTTTCGGTGGTTGTGCCGTACAGCACGGTCAGGCGACGAATGAACACTGGGCGCTGTTCACCCCCGGCAGCTATCCCCAGCCGACGGCGCGGATCAAGTTGCCACCGAACTGCAAGGCCATCGGCCTGTTTCATGATGTCCAGCATGGGCAGTTCGCATTGGTGGTCAAGACTGGCGGCGGCAAGAGCATTCTGCTGATCGGCGCCGAGAAAACCGAGAGCCTGTACGCCAGCACTTCGCGCATCCTCAAGGTCAGTTTCTGTTCGGCCTCCGGGATGTTGGCCCTGATCACCGAGGCCCGTGAGCTGCTGGTCTTCGAGGTGGCGAGCCGCAGCGTGAGGATGCATTTACATACTGCTCGCAAGGACCTGGCCGATGACTGATGCTCATGCGATATCCATCCGACGTCCCGGCCTGAGTGGCTGGCGGCAGGTCGAAGCGTTGTGGTTCCCCCGCGAGCGCTTCGATGAAGCGAGCAGTCAGTTGCAGATCATCCGGCATTGGCAGCTCGGATCGCGGGCCTATCGTTTTGCCGAAGGTGATCTGCTGTGCTTCAGGGCACCGCAGTCGATGCCCTGCGACCGCCTGAGTCCCTGGCCACTGATCCGGCAGGGAAGGGCGTTGTGTTCGGCCTGGCTGGAACCTGCGGAAATCAACCAGTTGCCCCTGGCGGATCTGTGGCTGATCCGCGATGCGCGGGTCCAGGCATTGAACCTGGCGGATGCGCAGGCGTTGCAGCCGGGTCAATGGTTCGATCTGGGTGACTATGGTTTGCTGGAAACCTACGACTGCACTGAAGTGCTGCCTGAACCGGTGCTCGAAGTCTGGGAACCGCAGGACATTCGTCAGGTGCTCGGCGATGTGGTCGGCGCCCCGAGTGCCGAGCGCGATAGCGTGCTCAAGGCCCTGGAGGCAGTGCGCACTTCAGGAAACAAGACATCCTCCGGGACAGTGAAGGACCCGGGGGCGACGGATCGCTCGCCAGGGCCAATAACGCCAGGGCGCACCTGGCTGGTGCCGGGACTGGTCGCCGTGGTGATCCTGCTGATCTACTGGCAGGATCCCTACGATGCGGCCTCGGCGCCTGGGGCCAAACCGACGGCGGTGACGTCGGCAAGTGCTTCTGCAGGCTTCGATCCGCTCTGGTTCATCGGCTCGGCCGTGGTGGTGACCGCAGTGCTCTGGCTGTTGCGCCGGCTCATGCGCCAACGTATCGAGGCCGAGCGGCAGGCGCTGGTCACACGGGCACGTGAGCGCCAACAGGCTCCGCCGGGGCAGGCGGCTGCGACTCATGCCAACAGCGCCGTATCGGTGCCTGAGCACCGGACAAACAAACCCGGCCCCTTGTCGCGTTGGCGCCAATGGCTGAGCCGGATGGCGATGGCTTCGCACCTGGATACGCTGCTCAACCGACAGCATGCTGCCTACATGCAGCGCATGCTCGACATGTTCGAGCAGGGTGATATCGAAACGGCGTTGCGCCATGCCATTCCCCTGGGCGGCGAGCCGTCCAGCGAACCGGCGCTGGGGGCACTCAAGGCCCGCGATAACCTGGCGGTGGGCAAGGTCGGTGGTCGGGTGCTGGGCGTCAACATGGCGGATGATCTCCAGGCTCATCTGCGCCAGCTCTATCGCCGAACCTTCGAGGGCCTCGATCGCCAGGGGCGTATCGAGGAGGCTGTGTACGTGCTGGCCGAACTGCTGCACGTGCGCCAGGAAGCCCTCGACTACCTGGAAAAACACCAGCGCTACTCGCAGGCCGCAGAGCTGGCGCTGACCTGGGATATGCCACCGGCAACGATCGTCCGGCTGTTGTGCCTGGCCGATGATTGGCCGCGGGCGCTGCAGGTGGCCCGTCGCGACCAGGCCTTCGCTGCTGCCGTGCTGAGCTTGCAGGCCGATTGGCCGCAGGCTGCCGAACGGCTGCGTCTGGAATGGGCGCAAATGCTGGTCGGCCAGGGCGACTGGCTGGCGGCGGTGGAAGTGATCTGGCCGTTGCCCGCCGAGCGCGAACGGGCCCGGCAATGGCTGCTCGCCGCCGAAGCGGCCGGTGGCAGCCTGGCCGCCGCCGCGCTGGTCAAGCGGGCCGTGTTGCTGCCCGACACCCTGGCGGTCCATGAGCCTTACCTGCGGGCCTTGCGTGACGATCCCGAACGGGCCGACGAGCGTGCAGTGCTGGCCATCGAGCTGATTTGCATCTCGCCGGCCACGCGCACGGTGCGCCTGCTGGCGGCGGCGGTGGTGCATGCGGTACTGGCCGATCAGGCTGCCGGTCATCTCGGTCTGACGGCCAGGGACTTGTCGGCCCTGGTCAAGCTCAGTGGTGACGAGTGGCTCAAGCTCGACATGCCCTCAGGCGCGATTGCGAGCACGCGACCGAGCGCGTTGCAGCCGGTGATTCCGGCACTGCGCTGGTCGGCACCGGCGCCGGGCAACCATGCGCTGTATGACGCTGTACCGTTGCGCGATGGCGACTACCTGGTGGCACTGGGCGAGTCGGGCGCGGCGGTGGTCGATCGGCTGGGTGTCATCCGTCAGCGTTTTGCCGTACCGGCCAGTCATCTGGTGATCGGCAGCAACCGCCGTATCGCCCTGGCCCTGGCGCAACGCGATACGGTCTGGCGGATCAGCAAGCTGGACCTGGTCACGGGGCAGGCCAGGGATCTGGGCGTGTTGGCCCTGGCGTTCTTTGCCCGGCGCTTTGACGGAATAGCCTGGACCATTGCGACTCGCACGCAGGTGCGGGTCGTGGATATCGACAAAGACTTTGCCACGCTCTGGCATGTTGGAGATCTTCCGGGGCCGTTGATGCAGCTCGAAGCCACGGCGGATCATGAGTTCTGGTTGCTTGGCCTGGCCGACGGTGCGACCGAGCAGTGGACCTACCAACTGCCCGAACGCCGGCTGATCTCCCGGGAGCCGGAGCCTCGGCGTATCCACCCGGACACCGCGCAGCGGGCGTACCACCTGGGCGAATACCTGGAGTACTGGTTCGAACCGTTGACCGATGAGCGGATGGAACTGGTGGTCAGTGGCCGGAAAGCCTTGCAGCGGTTCCGTTTTCCCGAGTTACTTGAGGACGTTCAAACGCATCTTTTCGGCAATGAGCAGTGGCTGGTCGCGCAGTTCATGACGGGCGCCGAGGGCAACCGATTCCACTTCCTGGAGCGGGCCCGGTCGCAGGTATGCGCCAGTCTGGACTGGCCGCCAGAGCACGGCCTGCGTGTCTGTCGGCTCGGTGCGGACTGGGTTTTCATCGATCACCGGGGCCGGCTGTTCCACCTCAATGTCGACAACGGCCGGGCTCTTGGCCTGAGCATTCACTGAGACATGGACGGTTGATGGCTACACAAGTCGCTTGTGCCACGGTTATTCTGGCGACTGAAAACCATCAGTCGACGGGGAAGGGCTCAATGGAAAAAGTCATCGTCATCACCGGCGGTAGTCGTGGCATCGGCGCGGCGACGGCGTTGTTGGCGGCGCAGCAGGGCTATCGCATCTGTATCAACTACCTGCGCGACGAAGAGGCGGCTCATCGCGTGCAGGAGCAGGTCCGTGCGCTGGGTGCTCAGGCCATCACGGTGCGGGCGGATGTCAGCGACGAGGATGAGGTCATCCACCTGTTTCAGCGGGTGGATGCCGAACTCGGGCCGGTCACTGCGCTGGTGAACAATGCCGGGACTGTCGGGCACGCGTCGCGGGTCGACGAGATGTCCGAATTCCGCATGCTGCAAACCCTGAAGACCAACGTGCTGGGGCCGATGCTCTGTGCCAAGCATGCGGTCCTGCGCATGTCGCCGCGCCATGGCGGGCAGGGCGGCAGTATCGTCAACGTGTCCTCGGCGGCGGCGCGGCTCGGTTCGGCCAACGAGTACGTCGACTATGCGGCGTCCAAGGGCGCGCTCGATACCTTTACCCTGGGCCTGTCCAAGGAGCTGGCAAGTGAGGGGATTCGGGTCAATGCCGTGCGGCCGGGGTTCATCCATACCGAGTTTCATGCATTGAGCGGTGATCCCGATCGGGTCAGCAAGCTGGAACCGGGGATTCCAATGGGGCGCGGTGGACGGGCTGAAGAGGTGGCCGAGGGGATTATCTGGCTGCTCTCGGACAAGGCATCCTACACCACCGGGACGTTCCTCGACCTGGCGGGTGGGCGCTGATTTCATGAGTCTGTGCAGGGCTTGATGGCCTGTTCGCGGGCAAGCCCGGCTCCTGCACAGCCGCGTTGTGCACGGGGTGGGCGTACGGGACAAACCTGCAGGAGTCGGGCTTGCCCACGAATAGGCCCGCTCAGAAGGAACGCACGATCCGTCCCAGCGTCTCCATGGCCTTTTCCGATGTCTCATTCCACGGGCTGCCGTAATTGAGGCGGATGCAGTTGCGAAAACGTCGCGCCGGCGAAAAGATCGGTCCCGGCGCGATGCTGATGCCCTGGGCCAATGCCATCTGGAACAGCTTCAGCGAGTCCATCTGCTCCGGCAATTCCAACCAGAGGAAGTAACCACCGGCCGGCTGGCTGACCCGGGTCTGCGCCGGGAAGTAGCGGGCGATCGCCGCGAGCATGGCGCTCTGCTGTTCTTCCAGGGCATAACGCAGGCGGCGCAAATGGCGGTCGTAGCCGCCGTGCTGCAGGTAATCGGCGATGGCCGCCTGGGCCGGCATCGAGGCGCACAGGGAGGTCATCAGCTTCAGCCGTTCGATCTTCTGCGCATAACGTCCCGCTGCGACCCAGCCGATGCGATAGCCGGGCGCCAGGCTCTTGGCAAAGGAGCCGCAGTGCATCACCAGGCCTTCGCTATCGAAGGCCTTGGCCGGTTTGGGCGCCTGCTGCCCGTAGTACAGCTCGGCGTAGACGTCGTCCTCGATCAGCGGCACCTGGTGCTCGCGCAACAACTCCACCAGCGCCTGTTTTTTCGCCTCGGGCATGGTTGCGCCCATGGGGTTCTGGAAGCTGGTCATGCACCACACGGCCTTGATCGGGTGGCGTTCGAGATTCTGCGCCAGCACGCCGAGGTCGATACCGTCGCGCGGGTGCACGGGGATTTCCACGGCCTTGAGCTTCAAGCGCTCCAGCACCTGCAGGCAGGCATAGAACGCCGGGGCCTCGATGGCCACCAGGTCGCCGGGTTCGGTCACCGCCTGCAGGCACAGGTTCAACGCTTCCAGCGCGCCGTTGGTGATCAGCAGTTCCTCCATGGGCAGCATCAGCCCACCCACCATGTAGCGCAGGGCGATCTGCCGACGCAGTTGCGGATTGCCCGGTGACAGGTCGGTGACCACCATGCGCGGGTCCATCTCGCGGCTGGCGCTGGCCAGGGAGCGGGCCAGGCGTTGCAGCGGGAACAGCGTCGGACTGGGGAAGGCCGAGCCGAACGGTACGGTGGTCGGGTCCTTGATCGAGTCGAGCACCGAGAACACCAGTTCGCTGACATCGACCTCGGTGGACTCGTGCACCTGGCTGCTGATCACCGGCTCTGAGAACGGACTCGGCGCATGGGTGTTGACGAAGTACCCCGAACGCGGCCGGGCGCGGATCAGCCCGCGCCGCTCCAGCAGGTAGTAGGCCTGGAACACCGTGGACGGGCTGACGCCGTAGGTCTGGCTGGCATAGCGGACCGACGGGACCCGCTGGCCGGGGCCGAGGACGCCGGAGCGGATCAGCTCCGCGATGTCGTCGGCGAATTTTTCGTAGCGTTTCATGGTGGCTTGGCTCATTGGATACGGGCACGCACGGCAGGGATTCTATGTCATCAACGGTTCATCGGTGCGACGAAGCGGCTGTTCGCCACGCTGAAGACGCTTGGGTCGTCCTGGTCGACGAGGCGGAAGGCGAGTTCCTGAGAGCTGCTTTTCGCCCGTTCGGCGGTCATCGCCACCGAGACCGGGAAGTCGGCGATCTCGCCGGCCGCCAGGCTCAGTTCCGTCTGGCCGTGCAACTGGAAGTCCGCGCCGTCGAGCAGTTCCAGGCGGTATTGCTGGCGCTGCTGGGTCTTGTTGATGACCTTGAGGCTGTAGATGTTCTCGATCTGCCCCAGGTTGTTTTCCCGGAACAGGCCGCGGTCCTTGGTGACATCCAGCGAGACCATCGGCCGCTGCACCAGCGCCATCGCCAGTGCACCGATCATGATCAACAGCACGGCGCTGTAGCCGATCAGGCGGGGCCGCAGCAGGTGCGTCGTGCCGCCTTGCAACTGGTGCTCGGAGGTGTAGCGCACCAGGCCACGGGCGTAGCCCATCTTGTCCATGATCGAGTCGCAGGCATCAATGCACGCCGCGCAGCCGATGCATTCCATTTGCAGGCCATCACGGATGTCGATGCCGGTCGGGCAGACCTGTACACACATCCGGCAGTCGATGCAGTCACCGAGACCGACGCTGGCCGGGGTCACTTCACGTTTGCGCGGGCCACGATGCTCGCCACGGGCGGCATCGTAGGAGATGGTCAGGGTGTCCTTGTCGAACATCACGCTCTGGAACCGTGCATAGGGGCACATGTGCATGCACACCGCTTCACGCAGCCAGCCGGCATTGATATAGGTGGCGCCGGTGAAGAACAGCACCCAGAACAGGCTGACACCGCCCAGTTGCAGGCTCAGCAGTTCCTCGACCAGTGGGCGGATCGGCGTGAAGTAGCCGACGAAGGTCAGCCCGGTGATCAGGCTGATCGCCAGCCACAGGGTGTGCTTGGCGGCACGCCGGGCCAGCTTGTTCGGCCCCCAGGGCGCGGCTTGCAGCTTGATCCGCTGGTTACGCTCGCCCTCGGTGACTTTCTCGCACCACATGAACAGCCAGGTCCAAGAGCTTTGCGGGCAGGTATAGCCGCACCAGACCCGGCCGGCGAAGACGGTGATGGCAAACAGGCCGAAGGCGCAGATGATCAGCAGGGCCGAGAGCAGGATGAAATCCTGCGGCCAGAAGGTTGCGCCGAAGATGTGGAACTTGCTGTTGGCCAGGTCCCACAGCACGGCCTGGCGGCCGCCCCAGTTCAACCATACGGTGCCGAAGAACAGCAGGAACAGAAAGCCCGCGCCGCTCATGCGCAAGCTACGGAACAGGCCGGTGAAACTGCGGGTGTGAATCAGGTTGTCGCTCGACTTGGCCTTCATCTTGTTGGGGTGCGAAGGCTCGAAGGTATCAACTAACTGGACGGGGATTCTTTCGCTCATGATCTGTCGCTCGTCAGCCTCCATCAGGCCTGGGCACTATGCCGAGCGAACTGTTTGCATAACAGACTCAGGTATTTCAATAAAAAGCAGATCAGATGACTTGATGGCAGCGCCTGCGACAACTTGTCATCCTCGCTGCAGGCCTTGCCCGAGTAAGCCCGCCGACGCTTGGCACAGGCGCCGGAAGGGTAGGCTGACACGGATCAATCAAATCACCGAATCACTCGATGTCGCCTTCACATGATGGCGGTTGTCGACAGCGCCGGCGACGGTCAGGGCATCGGCCTCTGCCTCGGTAATCCAGACTGTGCGACCGTCGAGTTCGGCGCGGGACATGCTGCGGGCGTCGTCGGTGGTGATTTTTACGTCGCTGGCCGGACCGCTGACCCGGATGTCGTGTTCTTCCAGAGTGCAGGTCTGGGTGGACAGATCGATATGCACGGGCATGGTGTTCTCCTTTTTCTTCAGGCTGACAGGATTTAGGGTTGCTGAAATGGCCATCGTTCGCCGCAGCCGATTAGCGGTCGTCGGTCGAACCGGCGTGCGGGCGCTGCTGTCCATCGCTTATCGAACGCTGAGAGGTCGGGATCATGGACACCTGGTGGCACACTGTATGGATGACCCTGCAAGCCGAATTCGCCGATATTGGCGATATCCGCGAGGTGACCCGCATCACCGTGCGTTTGCTGATCGCCGCGCTGCTGGGCGGCATCCTCGGCTTTGAGCGCGAACAACAGGGTAAGGCTGCGGGCGTTCGCACCCATATGCTGGTCGCCCTGGGGGCGGCGCTGTTCGTGCTGGTGCCGCAGGTGTCTGGCGCCCAGGCCGATGCAATGAGCCGGGTGGTCCAGGGGGTGATCGCCGGCATCGGCTTTTTGGGGGCTGGCACGATCCTCAAGGGGCACGCCGACGAAGCCGGGCAAAACGTCAAGGGCCTGACCACCGCCGCCGGTTTGTGGATGACCGCCGCCATAGGCGTGGCGGCGGGGTTGGGTCGCGAGGCCACGGCGGTGCTCAGTACGCTGCTGGCGCTGGCGGTGTTCAGCGTGATGCCGAAGATCCTGCAATTGCTGGAAAAGGATCGCGGCTGAGCGCCTGGGCACCCCATTCTCCTACATAGCCTACATAGCCTACATAGCCTACATGGCCTACATGGCCTACATGGCCTACATGGCGTGCATGGCGTGCATGTGGCCTGGGTTGGCTATGCTTGCTTCGCGATCACCGGCGGCATGGTCGTCGGCGGATCGATCTTGGGCGGTGGCGTGCTCTCCGGTGGCTCCTGCTCGGGAACCGGTTGTGGTTCGGTCGGGGGGAGGGTCGGCTGGTCGATGTTGGGATCGGGGGTTTGCGCCGGAATTGGAATGCTCATGAAGGCTCCTTTTTTGCATGGACATCAGTGAAGCGGTTGACCCTCTTTCAAGGCAATCGACTGCATTTTCTGGACGAACGGACCGTTCACCAAATCCATCTGAACTTTTGCGTGGCCACCTGGCTCCGAACCTGAGCGGCCTTTTCAGGATGAAGCCGGTCGTGACTCATCATGATCACGCAAGGTAGAGCGTCCACAGGACGTAAGGAGAGATGCTCGATGACAGTTGATAATTCATTGGATGAGCAGGTCGCCGAAGTCCTGCCGTTGTCCCAGGCGCTGTTGTTGCCGCGCATCGCCATCGAGAATGTGACGCCGGCCATCGACGGCGGGCAGTTCGCGGTCAAGGCCGTGGTGGGAGAGGATGTCTCTGTGAGCGCCCGGGTGTTCGCCGATGGCCATGACAAACTGGCCGTGTTGCTGGCCTGGAAGCCGCTCGAGGCCAGCGACTGGCAGCGTTCGCTGATGACCGACCGGGGCAACAACCACTGGCAGGGCACGCTGCGGGTGGGCGGTCAGGGTCGCCACATGTTCCGCATCGAGGCCTGGATCGATCAGTTCGGCAGCTTCTGCTACGAGTTGGAGAAGAAATTCGTCGCCGGGGTGCCCATCGATCTGGAGCTGCAGGAGGGCCGCGAACATGTTCGACAGGCCAGCGAACGCAGTCAGGGTGAATTGGCCGAACGCCTGGCGGCGCTGTATGACGAACTGGCGCAGCGCTCGAACGACGGTCAGGTCGAATATTTTCTCAAGCCGACCACCGCCGTGCTGATGCGCCAGGCGGATCACCAGGCCTACCTCAGCCTCAGTCAGGATTTTGCCCTGGACGTGGAGCGCCCACTGGCACAGTTCGCCAGTTGGTACGAGCTGTTTCCGCGTTCGGTCACCGATGATCCTGCGCGTCACGGTACCTTCAACGACGTGCAGGCACGCCTGCCGGCGATCCGCGACATGGGCTTCGATGTGCTGTACTTCCCGCCGATCCACCCGATCGGCCGCAGCCATCGCAAGGGCCCGAACAACGCGCTGACCGCAGGTCCCGACGATCCGGGCAGCCCTTATGCCATCGGCAGCGAAGAAGGTGGGCACGAAGCGATCCATCCGCAACTGGGCAGCCGCGAGGATTTTCGCCGGCTGGTCGCCGCCGCCGCCGAGCATGGCCTGGAGATCGCCCTGGATTTCGCCATTCAGTGCTCCCAGGACCACCCGTGGTTGCAGCAGCATCCCGGCTGGTTCAACTGGCGGCCGGACGGCACGATCAAATATGCCGAGAACCCGCCGAAGAAATACCAGGACATCGTCAACGTCGACTTCTATGCCGCCGATGCCGTGCCGGGTCTGTGGATCGAGTTGCGCGATATCGTGGTCGGTTGGGTCGAGGAGGGGGTGAAGATCTTTCGCGTCGACAATCCGCACACCAAGCCGCTGCCGTTCTGGCAATGGTTGATCGCCGATGTGCGTGGTCGTTATCCCGAGGTGATCTTTCTCGCGGAGGCGTTCACCGCTCCGGCGATGATGGCGCGGTTGGGCAAGATCGGTTATTCCCAGAGCTACACCTATTTCACCTGGCGCAACACCAAGGCCGAGCTGGCCGCCTATTTCACCGAATTGAACCAGTCACCGTGGCGCGAATGCTACCGGCCGAACTTCTTCGTCAACACCCCGGATATCAACCCGGCGTTCCTGCATGAGTCGGGGCGCGCCGGCTTTCTCATCCGCGCGGCGTTGGCGACCATGGGCTCGGGCCTGTGGGGCATGTATTCGGGGTTCGAGATCTGCGAGTCGGCGCCATTGCCGGGCAAGGAAGAGTACCTGGACTCGGAGAAGTACCAGATCCGCCCTCGGGACTACAGCGCGCCTGGCAACATCGTCGCCGAGATCGCCCAGCTCAACCGCATCCGCCGCCAGCACCCGGCCTTGCAGACTCACCTGGGGTTGCAGGTCTACAACGCCTGGAACGACAACATTCTGTATTTCGGCAAGCGCACTGCCGACCGCAGCAGCTTCATCCTGGTGGCGGTCAGCCTCGACCCGCACAACGCCCAGGAGGCGCATTTCGAGTTGCCGCTGTGGGAGTTCGGTTTGCCCGACGACGCCCAGACCCGCGGTGAAGACCTGATGAATGGCCACACCTGGACCTGGTACGGCAAGACCCAGTGGATGCGTATCGAGCCCTGGCACCAACCGTTCGGGATCTGGCGCATCACTCCAGGTTGATACGCAACTGCCGGGTAATACCTTTCATGACGAAACTCATGGAGGCGAGTGTTCGTTGTTCATTGCCGTGTTTGCCCAGGGCCATGAGCATTAATAGAGGAATCAATGATGGCGAAGAAGTCCCGCCCTGCAACCTTCATCAATGACCCGCTCTGGTACAAGGACGCGGTCATTTATCAGGTCCATGTGAAGTCCTTTTTCGATTCGAATAACGACGGGATTGGTGACTTTCCCGGGCTGATCGCCAAGCTTGACTATATTGCCGACCTGGGCGTCAACACCATCTGGCTGTTGCCGTTCTACCCTTCGCCCCGTCGCGACGATGGCTACGATATCGCCGAGTACCGGGGCGTGCACCCGGACTACGGAACCCTGGCCGACGCCCGGCGTTTCATCGCCGAAGCCCACAAGCGCGGCCTGCGAGTGATCAGCGAGTTGGTGATCAACCATACGTCCGACCAGCATCCGTGGTTCCAGCGCGCCCGCCGGGCCAAGCGCGGTTCCAGTGCCCGGGACTTCTACGTATGGTCGGACACCGATGACAAGTACAACGAGACCCGGATCATCTTTCTCGACACCGAGAAATCCAACTGGACCTGGGACCCGGTCGCCGGCCAGTACTTCTGGCACCGTTTCTATTCCCATCAGCCGGACCTGAACTTCGACAACCCGCAGGTGATGAAGGCGGTGCTGTCGGTGATGCGCTACTGGCTCGACATGGGCGTCGATGGCCTGCGCCTGGACGCCATTCCCTACCTGATCGAGCGCGACGGTACCAACAACGAGAACCTGCCCGAGACCCACGATGTGCTCAAGCGTATCCGGGTCGAGATCGATGCGCACTATCCCGACCGCATGCTGCTGGCCGAAGCCAACCAGTGGCCGGAAGATACCCAGTTGTATTTCGGCGAGCAGAAGGGCGATGACGGTGATGAGTGCCACATGGCCTTTCACTTCCCCTTGATGCCGCGCATGTACATGGCTCTGGCCCAGGAAGACCGTTTTCCGATCACCGATATCCTGCGCCAGACCCCGGAGATTCCCGCCAACTGCCAGTGGGCGATCTTCCTGCGCAACCACGATGAGCTGACCCTGGAAATGGTCACCGACCGTGAGCGCGATTACCTGTGGAACTACTACGCCGCCGATCGTCGGGCGCGGATCAACCTGGGGATCCGCCGACGCCTGGCGCCATTGCTGGAGCGCGACCGGCGCCGCATCGAACTGCTCAACAGCCTGCTGCTGTCGATGCCGGGTACGCCGACCCTGTACTACGGCGACGAGATCGGCATGGGCGACAACATCTACCTCGGCGATCGCGATGGCGTGCGCACACCGATGCAATGGTCGATCGACCGCAACGGCGGTTTCTCCCGTGCCGACCCGGCCAGCCTGGTGTTGCCGCCGATCATGGATCCGCTCTACGGCTATCCTTCGGTGAACGTCGAGACCCAGGCCGGCGATCCCCATTCGCTGCTGAACTGGACCCGGCGCCTGCTGGCGGTGCGCAAGCAGCAGAAGGCCTTCGGTCGGGGCAGCCTGAAGATGCTCTCACCGGCCAATCGACGGATTCTGGCTTATACCCGCGAGTACACCGACGCCGAGGGCAACAACGAAATCATCCTGTGCGTCGCCAACGTTTCGCGCACCGCCCAGGCGGCGGAGCTGGAACTGTCGCACTTCGCCGGCAGGGTGCCGGTGGAGATGCTCGGTGGTAACGCTTTCCCGCCGATCGGGCAACTGAACTTCCTGCTGACCCTGGCGCCCTATGGCTTCTACTGGTTCCTGCTGGCCTCGCAAACGCAACTGCCGGCCTGGCATGTGGCGTCGCCCCAGTGCATGCCGGACTTCACCACCCTGGTGTTGAAGAAACGCCTCGAGGAACTGCTCGAAGCCCCGGCCCGGTTCACCCTGGAGCAGACCTCGCTGCCCGAATGGCTGCCGATGCGGCGCTGGTTTGCCGACAAACAGGCGCCCATCGAACAGGTGCATATTGCTTATGGGCTGCGTTTTGGCGAAGCGCAGCAGCCGGTGTTGCTCAACGAAGTCGAAGTCACCGTCGGCGGTCAGGTCAGTCGCTATCAGGTGCCGTTCGGCCTGCTCGCCGAAGAACAGATCAACGCCGCATTACCGCAGCAACTGGCCCTGGCGCGGGTTCGTCGGGGACGGCAGGTGGGGTTGATCACCGATGCGTTCAGTCTCGACAGCTTTGTGCGTGCGGTGATTCAGGGGATGCAGGCGGGCAGTGTGCTGAGCGGCGATGCGGCCGAACTGCATTTCCAGGCCAGCGCCGAGCTGCTGGCGCAGCCACTGCCGGCGGATGCCGAAGTGCGTTACCTGTCGGCCGAGCAGTCCAACAGTTCGGTGGTGGTCGGTGAGCGGGTGATGCTCAAGCTGATCCGCAAGGTCAATGCCGGCATCCACCCGGAGCTGGAAATGAGTGCCTATCTGGGCGCTGCCGGCTTCCGCCATATTTCACCGTTACTCGGCTCGGTGGTGAGGCGCGATGCGTCTGGCGAGGAGAGTCTGCTGATGATTGCCCAAGGCCTGCTGAACAACCAGGGCGATGCCTGGGTCTGGACCCAGAACAACCTGGAGCGGGCCATTCGTGACGAGCTGGCGGACGGGACGATGGAGCACGAGGTGTCCATCAATGCGCTCGATGAACTGGTGAGTTTTGCCGGCCTGCTCGGTCAGCGCCTCGGCGAAATGCATCAGGTGCTGGCCGCACCCACCGACAACCCGGACTTCAGTGCCCAAGTCAGCACCGGCAAGGATGGGCAGGCGTGGGGCAAGCAGGTTGCCAGCCAAGTCACCCGCGCACTGCAATTGCTCGAACAGCACCAGGCCTCCTTGTCAGACGACGACCAGGCCCGTGTCGCACGGCTGGTCGCCAGCAAAAAAACCATCCTCGCCCATGTCCAGGCTCTGGCCGCCCAAGCGGTGGGTGGCTTGCGCATCCGGGTGCATGGCGATCTGCATCTGGGGCAGGTGCTGGTGGTGCAGGGTGATGCCTATCTGATCGATTTCGAGGGCGAACCGGCGCGTTCATTGCAGGAACGACGGAGCAAGCACAGTCCGTACAAGGACGTCAGCGGCGTGCTGCGTTCGTTCGACTATGCCGCAGCGATGGCCCTCGACAGTGCCCACAGCGTCGACTCATCCGAAGCGGCGCAGGCCGCGCTGATGCGGGTGACCGAGCGCTACCTGGAGAAATCGCGGCAGGCGTTTATCCAGGCATATGAGCGGGCAGCAGCTAGTCTTGCTCATGCATGGCAGGAACCCAAGGGCGCGCAGGCGGCCCTGGCCCTGTTCAGTCTGGAGAAGGCTGCCTATGAAATTGCCTATGAGGCACAGAACCGTCCGACCTGGCTGCGGGTACCGCTGCAGGGCCTGGACCGGTTGTTGAATGAGGTGAAAACCTTGTCCGGTGGAGAGCAGTCATGAGTTCAAGCAATGAACAAGGTCAATCCAGGGGCGGCCTGTTACCCGCCGCCCGCGATATCGAAGCGCTGGTGCGCGCCGAACACCCGGACCCGTTTGCCATTCTGGGCCCCCATGACGACGGTGTCGGTGGACAGTTCATCCGGGCCTTCCTGCCCGGTGCCCTGAGCGTCGAGGCCCTGGCCCGAGACACTGGAGAGCTGCTCGGCCGCCTGGGTGAAACCGAGGTGCCGGGCTTGTATGCCGGCCGGTTCGAGACGCCGCAGCCTTATCGGTTGCGCATCCACTGGGCCGGTGGCGAGCAGGTGTGTGAAGACCCCTACAGCTTTGGTCCGTTGCTCGGCGAGATGGATCTCTATCTGTTCGCCGAGGGCAATCATCGCGACTTGAGCGCGTGTCTTGGTGCCCAGGTGACTCAGGTCGAGGGCATCGACGGCGTGCGTTTTGCCGTCTGGGCGCCGAATGCCCGACGGGTGTCGGTGGTCGGTGACTTCAACGGCTGGGATGGCCGACGCCATCCGATGCGCCTGCGCCATCCCAGCGGTGTCTGGGAAATCTTCATTCCCCGTTTGCAGCCGGGGGAGTCCTACAAGTACGAGATCCTCGGGGCGAATTCGATCCTGCCGCTCAAGTCCGACCCCGTGGCCCTGGCCACCCAACTGCCGCCGGACACCGCCTCGCGGGTGGCCGAGCCGTTGCGCGTCGATTGGCAGGACCAGGAGTGGATGCAGTCCCGGGCCGAGTGCCAGCGCGCGAATGCGCCGTTGTCGATCTACGAGCTGCATGCCGGTTCCTGGCAGTGTGAAACCGACGAAGCGGGCGAAGTGTCCCGCCAATATGGCTGGGGGGAACTGGCCGAGCGGTTGATTCCCTATGTGCAGCAGTTGGGGTTCACCCATATCGAGCTGATGCCGATCATGGAGCACCCTTTCGGTGGCTCATGGGGTTACCAGCCCCTGTCGCAGTTCGCACCGAGTGCCCGCTATGGCACGCCGCAAGCGTTCGCCGGTTTCGTCGATGCCTGCCACCGGGCCGGTATCGGCGTGATTCTCGACTGGGTACCGGCGCATTTCCCCACCGATGCCCATGGCCTGGCGCAGTTCGACGGCACGGCGCTGTATGAGTACGGCAACCCGCTGGAGGGTTTCCACCAGGACTGGGACACGCTGATCTACAACCTCGGGCGAACCGAGGTACACGGATTCATGCTGGCCTCGGCCCTGCACTGGCTCAAGCACTTTCATATCGATGGCCTGCGGGTGGATGCGGTGGCATCGATGCTCTATCGCGACTATTCGCGCAAGACCGGCGAGTGGGTACCCAATCGCCACGGCGGCCGGGAAAACCTCGAAGCGATCGATTTCCTCCGGCATCTCAACGACGTGGTGGCCCTCGAGGCGCCGGGCGCACTGGTGATCGCCGAGGAGTCGACGGCCTGGCCGGGCGTCAGCCAGAGCACCGAGCAGGGCGGCCTGGGGTTCGCCTACAAGTGGAACATGGGCTGGATGCATGACTCGCTGCACTACATCCAACAGGATCCGGTGTACCGCGGCCATCATCACAACGAACTGAGTTTCGGCCTGGTCTATGCCTGGTCCGAGCGCTTCATCCTGCCGATCTCCCACGATGAAGTGGTGCACGGCAAGCACTCGCTGATCGACAAGATGCCGGGCGACCGCTGGCAGAAGTTCGCCAACCTGCGGGCTTACCTGAGTTTCATGTGGGCGCATCCGGGCAAGAAGCTGCTGTTCATGGGCTGCGAGTTCGGCCAGTGGCGCGAATGGAACCATGACCGGCAACTGGACTGGTACCTGCTGCAGTACTCCGAGCACCTGGGGGTGCAGAAGCTGGTGAGCGACCTGAATCAGCTGTATCGCCAGGAACCGGCGCTGCACGAGCAGGACGATGCGCCTCAGGGATTCCAGTGGCTGATCGGCGATGATGCGAGCAACAGCGTCTACGCCTGGTTGCGCTGGAGCCGCCAGGGCCGGCCGTTGCTGGTGGTCGCCAACTTCACGCCGGTGCCTCGGGAAAGCTACCGGATCGGCGTGCCGTTCGGCGGGCAGTGGCAGGAGGTGATCAACAGCGATGCGGCGATCTATGCCGGTTCCAACTATGGCAATGGCGGCGGGGCGTTCACTGATGACATTGCCAGCCATGGGCAGGCCACCTCACTGGTGCTGAACTTGCCGCCGCTGGCCGTGCTGATGCTGCAGCCGGTCGCCTAGTTCTGGAAAAGTTGGCGTGACTGCAGGCGTCGGATTTATCCGCGAAAACGCTGGTGAACCCACCCGCAAGCTTCGCGGATAGATCCGGCGCCGACAGTGTTTACCGTTCCAGATGCACGGTCATCAGATGAACACCATTTCAAAAGGCTGCCGCGCCTGTTCGATCAGATTGGGCTGCAGGATCGCGGGGATACCGTTTTCCGGATCGCCCTGCAACTGGCTGTGAAAGGCATGCAGTGCGTGCAGCTTGCGCGCCACGCCCCAGGTGTTCAGGCGTATCTTGCGGGCCCGGTGCCAGGGGATCAGGTATTCGTCGCGCAACGGACGGAACCAGCTCCAGACCGGCAGTTCGATCAGGCGTGCGCCGCTGTCGGCACAGGCCTTGGCGCTGGTGCGGCCTACCGAGTCATGGTCGCTGTCACCATCCTCGCGCCAGGTGGTGAAGACCACGTCGCCAGGGCGCAGATAACGCCGCAGGTAGTGGTATATCGCATCCTCCTGCTGCTCCAGCGCATGATGCCGAAAGCCGCCACGAATCCACTTCAGGCAGTGCAGCTCGATGCCCAGGCGGCGTAATGCTTCGGCGGTTTCCTGGGGGCAGACCACGCTCAGACGTTGTTGCGACCAGCGCTGGGAGCCTTGATACAGCGCGCTGCCATCGGTCAGTGAGATCAGTTGCAGGGGATGCCCGAGGGTCGAGAGCATCTGCAGCACACCGCCACAGGCGTGGATTTCATCGCCGGGATGCGGAGCGATGACAACGACCCGGCCGCCCGGTTTGACCAGGCGGTTGATGTTCAGGCAGGGCACCCTGGCCAACTGTTGGGAACCGCTCCAGATAGGCGGCGCAACCTCTCTGCGGGCTGCGGATTGATGTTTCATAGGGTCCACGTCCTTGTGTGGGGAGTTTGTGCACGGGCGTGGGGAGCGCGGGTGCGGGCGCCTCGATCCTGAGGCGCTGTCTACCAGTATCGCTCATGTTGTCCGAAATGCGACTTTTATCGTCGCGTCGTGACTCTATTGTCCCTGGATCGCTACGCGTCGCGATGCAGTTCGAACAGCACCAGCGAACGCCCGGTCACGGTGTACTCGCGGTTGAAGTCAAACCGCTCCAGCCCCTTGATCTGTGTGTCGTTGGTGTCGAGCATGCAGCTCCAGTACTGGCCCTGGGGCACGGGCGGCAGGCGGAAGTTGACGCCGTCATGGTGAGCGTTGACCACGATCAGCAAGGTGGCATCGGCCCCGGTGCGGCGCAGGCCGGAAACCTGGGCCCGACCGTCGAGCAGAATGCCCAGGCAGCGGCCGTGAGTGTCGTGCCACTGCTCGGTGGTCATCTCGTTGCCGTCCGGGCTCAACCAGGTAACGTCCTTGACCCCCAGTTCCTCGTTGTAGCGGCCCACCAGGAAACGTCCGCGGCGCAGAATCGGGTAGGCCAGCCGCAGCTTGACCAGACGTTTGACGAAGGCGAGCAGGGAACGTCCGTCATCGTCCAGGTCCCAGTTGACCCAGCCGATTTCGCTGTCCTGGCAGTAGGCGTTGTTGTTGCCGTGCTGGGTGCGGGCGAATTCGTCGCCGGCCACGATCATCGGCGTGCCCTGGGCCAGCAGCAGGGTGGCGAAGAAGTTGCGCATCTGCCGCAGGCGCAGGGCATTGATCGCCGGGTCGTCGGTAGGGCCTTCGACACCGTGGTTCCAGGACAGATTGTTATTGCTGCCGTCCTGGTTGTTCTCGTCGTTGGCCTCGTTGTGCTTGTCGTTGTACGACACCAGGTCGTGCAGGGTGAAACCGTCGTGGGCGGTGATGAAGTTGATCGAGGTATAGGGCCGTCGGCCGCGCTGGTTGAACATCTCGCCGGAGGCGGTCATGCGTGCGGCGAAGTCGGCGAGCTGGCCGTCGTCGCCTTTCCAGAAGGCGCGCACGGTGTCGCGAAAGCGATCGTTCCACTCGGCCCAGCCGGGCGGGAACCCTCCGACCTGGTAGCCACCGGGGCCACAGTCCCAGGGTTCGGCGATCAGCTTGACCTGGCGCAGCACCGGGTCCTGGCGACAGGCGACGAGGAAACTGTGGCGTTCGTCGAAGCCGTGGTGATAACGCCCGAGGATGGTCGCCAGGTCGAAGCGGAAACCGTCCACGTGCATTTCCGTGGCCCAGTAGCGCAGGGAGTCGGTGACCATCTGCAGCACGCACGGGTGGCTCAGGTCGAGGGTATTGCCGGTGCCCGAATCGTTGATGTAAAAGCGCTTGTCGTCGGGCATCAGCCGGTAGTAGGAGGCGTTGTCGATGCCGCGCATGGACAGCGTCGGTCCCTGTTCGTTGCCTTCGGCGGTGTGGTTGTAGACCACGTCGAGGATCACTTCCAGGCCGGCTTCGTGCAGGTGCGCGACGGTTTCCTTGAACTCGGCGATCTTGCCGCTGGCCAGGTAGCGAGGATCGGGGGCGAAAAAGGCAATGCTGTTGTAGCCCCAGTAGTTGGTCATGCCCTTTTGCAACAGGTGCTGGTCGTTGACGAAGGCGTGGATCGGCAGCAGTTCGACCGAGGACACCCCCAGGCCGCGGATATGCTCTACCACTTCCTCGACCATCAGCCCGGCGAAGGTACCGCGCAGTGCCTCGGGAACGGCGGGGTGGCGCATGCTGATCCCGCGCACATGGGTTTCATAGAGGAGCGTGCGTTCCCACGGCACATTGACCTGTTGGTCGCGGCCCCAGGTGTGGGCCGGATCGATGACCTTGCTCTTGGGCACGAACGGCGCACTGTCACGCTCGTCGAAACTGAGGTCGCCGTCGGGGTGGCCGATGGTGTAGCCGAACAGCGCTTCGGACCACTTCAGTTCACCGACCAACTGCTTGGCATAGGGGTCGATCAACAACTTGTTGGGGTTGAAACGATGACCGTTGCCCGGATCGTAAGGGCCATGCACGCGATAGCCGTAGATCAGTCCGGGATGGGCGTCGGGCAGGTAGCCATGGTAGATCTCATCGGTGTACTCGGGCAGTTCGATACGTTCCAGCTCGACCTCGCCGCTGGCATCGAACAGGCACAGTTCGACCTTGGTGGCATGCGCGGAAAACAGCGCGAAGTTGACCCCCAGACCATCCCAGGTGGCACCGAGCGGAAAGGGCAGGCCCTCGCGGATACGCGAGGTCTGGGCGCTGGGCTTGTGGTGCTTTGGTTTGCTCATAGGTGCTCCTGCTGTGGAGAGGCATTCCTCCCATTACCCTGACTTCCCTTGGCCCCTTGTGTGGCCGCTTTGTGTGGCCCCTTTGTGGGTGCCGGCGTGCTGGCGGTTGCAATATGACAGTCGACATCTTCAATGCCTGACACACCACTACGGCCAGCAGACCTGCTCCCAAAAGCTCGGGCGGTGTTCCTTTGCGGTCGCTTCAGTTGGCGGCCGGCTTGCGCGGTGCCCGAGGTTTCCTGGTGGCCGGTTCCACCGCCTTGGCCTCAACCGGCTTGACAGTGGTTTTTGCCGGGCTCTTGGCAGCCGGTTTGGCGGCGCTGGCCTTGGGTTTGGCCTTGGCGCTGGCCGGTCGGCTCGGCGCCAGGGCTTCGGCCTCGGCCAGCTTGCGGGCCATCTCCCAGTGGCGCTCTTCATGGCCGTCGGGACGGCCCTCCGATTCCCAGATCTGATAGGCAAACTCACGGATGCGTTTTTCGTCGGTACTCATCGCCATGCTCCTGAACGGACACTCAAATTTGGATAAACAGATTGACCGGGAAGTCTCCCAGGGCGTCACCGACCATCAGCTCTTCATGGGGTGTGACTGCACCTGCGTAAAAAAGTCCCTTTAATTTGCCGAGCGGGGTGTCGAGCGGCAGTTTGATGCGGGTATCGCCCCAAGCGGCGGGGGCAACCCAGGGTCGACCGTTCTCGCCAAGCAAACCTTGCGCCAGCCTTGGGATCACCACGATGGCCTGTTGTGTCGCATTGCGCCGACTGAAGGCCAAGACGTTGGCGGCGTGTTCGCCGCAGACTTGCAGGGGCTGGTAGTCGCCACGACGAAACAGCTCGGTGTGCTGTGCCCGTACGGCCAGCGTGCGGGCAATCAGCGCTTGCTTGATCCGTCCGCTGCGCCAGTCGTCGATCAGTTCGGTTGGTGTGACGGGGGGCAGCAACGCTTGCTGCCGGGCGCCGAAATCCACCGGGCGACGGTTGTCCGGGTCGACCAGGCTGAAGTCCCAGAACTCGTTGCCCTGGTACAGATCCGGCAGACCGGGCACGGTCATGCGCAGCAGGCATTGGGCCAGGCTATTGAGGGCCCCGGCTGGGGCAATGACCCGCACCGCCGTGGCGATGGCAGTGCGCAGCGCCAGTCCTTCGGGCGTGAGCAGCAGTGTCTGGATAAAGTCATGGCAGGCGCTTTCATAGGCCTCGTTCGGCGCACTCCAGCTGCTGTGCAGTTTGGCCTCGCGCAGGGCCTTGCGCTGCCATTGGCCAAGGCGTTCGGCGTAGTCACGCAGGGCGGCCTGATCGTCGACGGCCAGGTCCAGCGGCCAACTGCCCAGCAGGCTCTGGTAGAGCATCAGTTCATCGCCGGCCGAAGGGGCATCCGGGCGACTGCGCAGCGCTGTGGCCAGCTCGCGCCAGTGTTCGACCCAGTTGGCGTATGTCGAACTGCACTCACTCAATACCGCCAGGCGTGCCCGGCTGTCCTCACCGCGCTTGTGGTCATGGGTGGCGGTGGTCAGCAGGTTGTCGGGGAAGGCTTCCAGGCGCTGTCGGTTGGCCTGATGGAAGTCGGCCACGGGGGCACTGAACTGTTCGCTGGAAAAGCCGACGTCGTTGCGTGAAAGCAGCACCGCCGAGCGATAGAACGCGGTGTCTTCCACGGCCTTGGCGGCGGTTGGCGAGGTCAACTGCTGGAAACGCACGCAGGCATGCTTGAGCAACTTGCGCTCGCGTCCCGGCGCGCGCTGACGCCAGGGCTGGCCGCCCAGCCATTGCTGCAGATAGTCGAGCACCGGCCAGTCGGCTTCGCCCAGAGTCGTGCGGGCACCGGCCAGCGCCTGCTGGAAGAACGCTTCATCTTCGGCGGGGCGGCCACAGGCATTGATATAGGTGCGGTACACCGGGAAGTGCACGATCAGTTCCTGCAACGCGCGGCGGATCGCGCCGAGGGTCAGGTCGCGGCTCATGACGTTGTCGCGGGCGACCTGCAGCAGCGCCTGGGCAACGCTCTCGAAGTCGCCGGCCAGCGAACCGTTGAGCATCTGCTGGCGCGCCAGCCGGGCCTCCTCGGCGAACACGGCGGGCCGTTCGCTGAGGCGGCTCCAGAGTGCGGCCAAGGGGGCGGCGCCTTGGGGATCGTGCTGCAGCAGCGAGAGCTGGTTCATGAACTCATAGCCGGTGGTGCCATCGACCCGCCAGTCGCGGTGCAACTGCTCGCCCTGGCCGAGGATCTTCTCGACGTAGATCGGCAGATGGCGTCCCGGTGCCAGCGCATCGACCCGCCGCCGCAGCCGGCGGCAGTAGCCGCGAGGATCGGCCAGGCCGTCGACATGATCGATGCGCAGGCCGTCGACCAGGCCTTCGTCGATCAACTGGAAGATCTTCTGGTGGGTGGCTTCGAACACCGCCGGACGCTCGACGCGCAAGCCGCCCAGTTCGTTGACATCGAAAAAGCGTCGCCAGTTGATGTCGTCGCCGGCCGTACGCCAACTGGCGAGCCGGTAGTGCTGGCGTTCGAGCAGTCGGTGCAGGCGTTCGAAACCTTCTGGCTCACGGCCGTCGTAACGCTGCAGGCTGGCCTGGATAACCGCATGGCAGTCGACCCGGTTGGCCAGTTCGACCCGCAGTTGCCGGGCCCGGGTGTAGGCGTCGGGCAGGGTGTTGAGGGCCTTGAAACGCGCGGCCAGATCGTCCAGTTCCGGCAGGTCGGCGAGAATCTGCCCATAGTCCCGGGGGCAGATCGGAAAGTGGTGCTGGTAATGCTCGACGTGGAAGCCGCCGCGCTCGGCATCGAAGTGCAGCGCCACCGTGCCGTCCTGCAGGGCGGCTCCGTAGTCGCTCCCGAGAAACGGCATCAGCAGTTGACCTTCAAGCAGCGGGTCAGGCGAATGCCACTGGATATCGAAGAACTCACCGTAGGGACTGCGCCGGCCCCATTCCAGCAGGTCGAGCCACCAGGGGTTGTCGGCGCCACCGACGGCCATGTGATTGGAGACGATATCCAGGATCAGGCCCATGCCATGTTCGCGCAGGGCCGCCACCAGCCGCCGCAGGGCCGGCTCGCCACCCAGTTCCGGGTTCACCCGGGTCGGGTCGACCACGTCGTAGCCGTGCATCGATCCGGCCCGCGCGCAGAGCAGGGGTGAGGCGTAGAGATGACTGATGCCCAGCCGGGCGTAATAGGGTACCCATTCGATGGCGGCATCCAGCGGGAAACCCTTGTGCAATTGCAGGCGCAGCGTGGCGCGTACGACATTCTTCATCGGTCACGCTCGGCGGCCTGGAGCCGGGCGCAGGCGAGCAGTTCGAGACGCCGGGCCGCATCGACATCGTCCAGCAGTCTGCTGCTGTTGCCCGGCAGGCGCCGGCGCCAGTTCGGGTGACTGTCGAGGGTGCCGGGCAGGTTCGGTTGTTCCTCGACGCCGAGGGCGTCCTCCAGGGGCAACAGTACCAGCGGGGCCCGGGTATGCCCGAGAAAACGGATACTGGCGTCGAGTACCTGATCGGTCTCGTGAGCTTCGTCGCGAAAGTTCTGCGGGTAGTTGCTCAGCGCCCGGTGCAGGCCGTCACGCTCGTGCTGGCGGGTCTGGCGCCACTGTTCTGCGGTGGGCGTGTCGATCAGCCCGAGGCGGATGTTCCAGTCGATGTCGCGAGCGTGCCACCAGCCATTGAGGGTGGGCAGGTCGTGAGTGGTGGTGGTCGCCAGGGCATTGTCCGGCCAGTCGAGGATCGGTTTGAAGCGATGACCGTACTCCTGTTCGAACAACAGCACGCGCATGCCGAGGATCGAGCGGGCGGCCAGTTTTTCCCGCAGACCGTCGGGCACCGTGCCGAGGTCTTCGCCGAGGACGATCGCCTGGTGCCGTGAAGACTCCAGGGCCAACAGGCGCAGCAGATCGTCCACGGGATAATAGAGGTAGGCACCGTCGCTCGCCGGTGAGCCGAGTGGGATCACCCAGAGCCGTTGCAGGCCCATCACATGGTCGATGCGCAGGCCGCCGGCGTGGGCGAAGTTGGCCCGCAGCATTTCGATGAAGGCGCGAAAACCGTGGCGCTTGAGGCCTTCTGGGGCGAACGCGGAAATCCCCCAGCTCTGGCCCGCACGATTGAGAATGTCCGGCGGCGCGCCGACGGTGAGTTCGGCCAGCAGTTCGTCCTGTCGGCTCCAGGCCTGGCTGCCACCGCCATCGGCACCGACGGCAAGGTCGGCGATCAGTCCGATGCCCATGCCACTGCTGCGCGCGGCGTTCTGCACACGCTCCAGGCAGCGGGCAATCAGCCATTGGCTGAACGCGTGGAACTCGATGTCTTCGGCGTGCTCCTCGGCGAACTGTGCCAGGGCCGGGCTGCTCGGCTGTCGCCATGACTCTGGCCACTGGCGCCAGTCGGCGCTTTCGCCACGGGCAACGCAGTAGGTTTGCAGTGCTTCGAAGCGACAGTGGTTTTCCAGGGCTTCGCCACCGGCGCGGCGAAAGCTGGCGAAGTCTTCACCCAGGGGATGGTCGCCGAGCCGGAAACCCTCGTAGAGCGCCCGCAACAGCCGGTACTTGGCGCGCGCGGCGCGAGGCCAGTCGATCAGCGACAACTGTTCCAGTTCGTGCAACTCATCGGCCAGCCCGCTGCTGTCGATGGCCAGGCGCAGGGCGCGCTCGCCGAGGATCGTCCCCGGCGCGGCATACAGACTGTTCAGGAACAGGCGGCTGGAGGGCGAATACGGGCTGTAACGGCTCGGATCGCTGCTGAACATGGCATGCACCGGACTGATCGCCAGTGCATCGGCACCCCGTTCACCGGCGGCCCGGGCCAGTTCCTCCAGCGCCTGGGTATCGCCGAAGCCGCCATCGGCCGGGCGTTGCAGGCTATAGAGCTGGACACCGAGGCCCCAGGCCCTGGGGGTGTGGCTGTCGGTGGCGGCGTCCACGCCGTGACAGGTAGCGGGGGCGACGGCCAGGGTGAACTGCTGGCCGTCGATGTGTACCGACTGATAGCCGATCGGGATCACGCCGGGCAGTATCGCTTCGTTGTCCAGGCGCAGGTTGAGCACTGATCCGTTTTCCAGGTGAACTTCGCAGGGCGTATCCGGGGAGAAATAGCGGGCCAGGTCCAGGCCCTTGTCGACGTCCGCCGTGAGCAGCGGTGGCAGGTGCTTGTCCTGTTGCGTCAGTTGCAGCTCCAGCAGGCTGGCTTCGATAGCCGCCTCGTCGTCGGCCGGGTGTCCGAGGCCGGCCAGTACCTTGCGCAAGACCTCCGGCCGAACCTTCTGTTGCTGGCCGTTGGCGTCGATCCAGTCGACGGCCAGGCCTGCCCGGCTGGCGAGTATTTCAAGTGGCGCATCGCTCATGGGCGTTCTCCATCGGGGGCGGGCGAGTCGTCGTTGTCGTGGCTCAGGCTGACCAGTGCGCAGTAGGGCGCCAGTTGGCCTTCTTCCAGGAGCCGGGAGGCGCCTGTGCTGCTTTCGAACAGCCAGTGAGTCCCCCCTTCGATCCGGTGCTCGACCGCGCGGGCACTCAGGTTCAGGTCAATGCGCAGCAGCGTGCCATCACCCATTCGCCAGCGTGCGCTGACTGCTCCCTCGGCCAGTACATCGGCGCCCAGCGCCTGGGTACCTGGCAGGCGGGGCAGCAGTTCCCGGTGGCGAATCTCCAGCAACTGGCGGTACAACTGGGCGGTGGCTGCGCGGTTGCCGTCGGTGGCCGGCGCCAGGTTCGGGCGTGACGCTTCAAAGGTGCTGGCGTCGTTCGGGTCGGGAATCCGTGCGCGCCGCTGCGGGTCGGTGAAGCCGGCAAACTCGGCGAACTCCGCACGCCGCCCCTCGCGTACCGCATCGGCCAGCTCGCCGTGGTGGTCGGTGAAGAACAGAAAGGGTTCTTCAGCGCCGGTTTCATCGCCCATGAACAGCAGGGGAATCATCGGTGACAGCAATAACAGCACCGTTGCAGCCCGCAGCGCCGGGGCCGGGCACAGTTGGTTGAGACGTTCGCCAAAGGCGCGGTTGCCGATCTGGTCGTGGTTCTGCAGGAACAGGATGAACGCCGTGGGCGGCAGATGACCGCTGGGCTCGCCTCGGCTGCGGCCATGGCGGTTGGGGTGGCCCTGATAGACGAAACCCTGGCTCAGGCAGCGCGCCAGCTTGTCGGTGGTTTCCCGGGCATAGTCGGCGTAATAGGCTTCGGTCTCGCCGGTCAGCAGTACATGCAGGGTGTTGTGGCCATCGTCGTTCCATTGGCCGTCATAGGCTTCCTCCAGCAGGCTGGCCTGGTTGAACTCGTTTTCCACGGTCAGCCAGACATGGCGTGTCGGGTCTGTCTGCCGACGCACCTGTCGGGCCAGTTCGCGCAGGAAGGTGCTGTCGTTGATGGCGTGTACCGCATCCAGGCGCAGGCCGTCGAAGCGGTATTCCAGCAGCCACATCAGGGCGTTGTCGATAAAGAAGCTGCGCACCTCGCGGCGCTGGAAGTCGATGGCTGCGCCCCAGGGTGTCTGCTGGTCGTCGCGAAAGAAATCCTTGGCGTAGTGCCCGAGGTAGTTGCCGTCCGGGCCGAAGTGGTTGTAGACCACGTCGAGAATGACCGCCAGGCCGTGACCGTGGGCACTGTCGATCAGGTGCTTGAGGTCTTCGGGCGTGCCGTAGCTCGATTGTGGTGCGTAGGGCAGCACACCGTCATAACCCCAGTTGCGCTCGCCAGGGAACTCGGCCAGGGGCATCAGCTCGATGGCGGTGATACCGAGTTCGGCCAGGCGCGGCAGGTGCTGTTCCACCGCACGGTAGCCGCCGAGGGTACCGACATGCAGTTCCTGGATGATCGCGGTATGCCAGGGCCGCCCCTGCCAGTCCTTGTGACGCCAGTGATAGGCGAGGGGATCGACCACTACACTCGGGGCGCCGATCCCGCCGGCCTGGGCGCGCGAAGCCGGATCGCAGACTTGCAGTTCACCGTCGATGTTGTAGCGGTAGCGGGTTCCTGCGCGGCAGCGGGTTTGCAGGGTGAACCAGCCGTCGTTCTGCGGCAGCATGGCGAGGGAGCGGCCATCCTCCAGTTCGACGCTGACATAGAAGGCGTCCGGTGCCCACAGCGAGAAGCGGGTATTTTCCGCATCGAGCAGGACCGCGCCGTGGGACCAGCTTTCCAGAGTCCTTAACGACATCCTTGACCACTCCTCAGTGCTTGCCCGACCGGCTCCGTGAGTGGGCGACCAAGGTTTCGTAGAGTTCGGCGTAGGGTTCCACGGCGTTGCTCCAGTTGAACGGTGCAGCCATGGCCCGGCAACGCATGGCGTTGAGCAGCGGTGGATAGGCAAAGACCTTGAAGGCCCGGCGCAGCGCCGCTTCATAGCTTTCCACGGAGGATTCGTCGAACAGGAAACCGGTCACGCCGTTCTCGATGGTGTCGGCCAGGCCGCCGGTATTGCGCGCCACCGGCAATGAGCCGAAGCGCTGGGCGTACATCTGGCTGAGGCCGCAGGGTTCGTAGCGTGAAGGCATCAGCAGGAAGTCGCTGCCGGCGAACATGCGCCGTGCATCGGTTTCGTTGAAGCCGATGCGCACGCCGATCTGGCCGGGGAAGCGCAGGGCCAGTTGGCGCATGGCCTGTTCTTCCTCCGGTTCACCCCGGCCGATGATCGCGATCTGGCCGCCGGAGCGGACGATGAACTCGCTCACCGCTTCGGTGAGATCCAGGCCTTTCTGGTAGACCAGGCGCGAAACCACCGCGAACAACGGACCATTGGAGTCCTGCAGGCCGAACAACTGGCGCACATGGGCGGCGTTGACCGCCTTGCCATCCCAGTCGCCGATGCCGAAGGGCTGGATCAGGTGGTGGTCAGTGGCCGCATCCCAGCTTTCATCGATGCCGTTGGGGATACCGCTGAGCAGGCCCTGGTAGGTCTTGCTGGCGAGGAAACCGTCCAGGCCACAACCGAATTCCGGGGTGGTGATCTCCTCGGCATAGGTGGCGCTGACCGTGGTGATGTGGCTGGAGTAGGCCATACCGGCCTTGAGGAACGACAGCTTGCCGTAGAACTCCATGCCTTCCTGTTGCAGGGCATGGGGCGGAATCCCCAGCTCCGGGCAGCAGGCCAGGCTGACCACGCCCTGGTAGGCGAGGTTGTGGATGGTGAACAGTGTTGGCGTGCGCTGGCCGCGCCAGTGCATGTAGGCCGGGGCCAGGCCGGCGGGCCAGTCGTGGGCATGGACCAGGTCCGGGGTCCAGTGGATCTGTGCCAGGTTGGCGGCGATGTCGGCGGCGGCCAGTCCCAGGCGGGCGAAACGGATGTGGTTGTCCGGCCAGTCACGACCGTTGTTGGCGCCGTAGGGGGTACCCTCGCGCTCGAACAGTTCGGGGCAGATCAGCACGTAGACCACCAGGCCGTCGGGCATGTCCATGCGTCCGATCCGGCAGGGCGGCAAGGCGGCATGGCCGCTGAGTTCGCCGACGATATGGATCGGGTTGTCGCTGTTGAGCACTTGCGGGTAGCCGGGAATCAGCACCCGTACATCATGCAGGTGGCGCATGGCCCGGGGCAGCGCCGCCGAGACATCACCCAGGCCGCCAGCCTTGACCAGATCGGCGAATTCAGAGGTGACGAACAGCACTTTCTTCTTGTTGGGGTTGACGGCTGCCACTGGGGACAACGTTTTCCCTCCCGTTGACGGGGCTGGCACCTGGACCGATTCGCTGATCTGAATCAAACCTTCTTTCTGAATATCCAACGCAGCGCTGATCATGTGCCTCTCCCGTTTTTATCTGATCTGATCCATGGCTTTCACACAACGTGCCCAAACCGCTTCCTTTGGTCGGACACGCCCGTTCAGGGCGTTTGGCCACAACGGGACCAACGCTCCAGAACAAGAAAGAGTGGGAAAGCGTCTGTGCCCCTGAAACCCGGCGCAGACGCCCTACCTTTAACCTGACTGACTGACTGCCTGTTCGGAAGGTTCGATTTATTTTCAGAGGAAATGACTGACTGGTCAGTAGGCCCAGAAAAACAGTGTAGGAGAGATGTTGCCGACTTGTAGGGCGTTATTTAGACGACAAATTTCAAAAAGTTTCATGACAGATATAAGACGGGAGGGCGACGCAACTTTCTGGAACAAGCGTTCAGACCGCCTGCACCGGCTTGGCGCCAGTCAAGGGGCGGGCGGGCGATAAGGGGGCGTCGGGTGCTGTAACGGCCGCGCCCGAACAGGGCACGGCCGCAGCCTGTTGCCGGTCGTCAGCCCAGCGTACGGATCGGTTCGCCAGCAGCCCAGGCCTGGATGTCTTCGATCATCTGGCCATAGAACATCCGGTAGTTGTTCTGGCTGACATAACCGACATGGGGCGTGGCCAGGACGTTGTCCAGTGTACGGAAGGGATGGCCGGCCGGTAGCGGTTCCTGTTCGAACACATCCAGTGCCGCACCGGCGAGTCGGCCCTGGCGCAGTGCGCTGACCAGTGCCGCTTCGTCGACAATGGGCCCACGGGCGGTGTTGACCAGATAGGCGGACGGTTTCATCCAGGCCAGGGCCTGGGCATCCACCAGTCCGCGGGAACGGTCACTGAGCACCAGGTGGACCGACAGCAGGTCGGCCTGCTCGAACAGCGCCTGCTTGCTGACGTATTCCACGCCCACCTCGGCGGCGCGCTCGGCGGTGAGGTTCTGGCTCCAGGCGATCACCCGCATGCCGAAGGTCTGGCCGTAGCGGGCGATCTTCTGGCCGATGCTGCCCAGTCCCAGGATGCCCAGGGTCTTGCCATAGAGATCGTTGCCCAGGCCCACCTGCCAATCGCCAGCGCGCAGGGCGTTGGCTTCCTTGACCAGGTTGCGGCTCAGGGCCATGGCCAGTGTCCAGGTCAGTTCCGGCGCGGCGTACTTGTAGCTCTCGGTGCCGCAGACCTGGATGCCCAGGGCCGTCGCCGCCTTGATGTCGAGGGCGGCATTACGCATGCCACCGGTCACCAGCAGCTTGAGGCGCGGCAACTGACGCAGTAGCGCCTCGTCGAAGGTACTGCGTTCGCGCATCACGCAGATCACATCATAGCCGGCCAGGCGTTCGGCCATGACCTCGGTGGCGGCGGGGTAGTCGTGTAGAAAGCTGACCTGGCCGATACCGGCCAGCACCGACCAGTCCACTACCTCGCCCGCCACGCCTTGCCAGTCATCGATTACCGCGATCTGCAACGTCATCGGGTGTTCCTCATTATTGTCGGGCGGCCAGCCAGCCGAGCAGGGCCTTGTGGAAACGTTCGGGTTCTTCCATCTGCGGTGCGTGGCCCAGGCCGGGAAACTCCACCAGCGTCGAGTGCGGGATCAGCTTGGCCACCTGCTTGCCGAGCACGTCGTAGTGACCGAGACGGGCCTTGACCTCGGGCGGCGCGATATCGCTGCCGATCGCCGTGGTGTCGGCGGTGCCGATCAGCAGCAAGGTGGGCACTGTCAGGTCCTTGAACTCATAGTAAACCGGCTGGGTGAAGATCATGTCGTAGATCAGCGCCGAGTTCCAGGCCACCGCGACATGGCCGGGGCCCTTGTTCAGCCCGGCGAGCATGTCGACCCAGCGCTCGAACTCGGGTTTCCAGCGACCTGCATAGTAGGTGTTGCGCTCGTAGTTGCGAATACCCTCGGCGCTGAGCTTCAGCTCGCGTTCATTCCACTGGTCGACGCTGCGGTAGGGGACGCCGAGGGCTTTCCAGTCCTCCAGGCCGATCGGGTTGACCAGCGCCAGGCGTTCGACCTGTTGCGGGTAGAGCAGGGCGTAGCGGGTGGCGAGCATGCCGCCGGTGGAGTGGCCGAGCAGCACCGCTTTCTGGATGCCGAGGCTTTCCAGCAGGGCATGGGTATTGGCTGCCAGTTGCTGAAACGTGTATTGGTAGTGGTCGGGCTTGCTGGAGGTGCAGAAGCCGATCTGGTCCGGTGCGATGACCCGGTAACCGGCGGCGCTCAGGGCCTTGATCGAGCTGTCCCAGGTCGCGCCGCAGAAGTTTTTGCCATGCATCAGCACCACGCTGCGGCCGTTGGCCGGGCCACTGGGCTTGACGTCCATGTAACCCATCTGCAGGGCTTGGCCCTGGGATTGGAAGGCGAAATGTTCGACCGGGTAGGGATAGTCGAAGCCCTGCAGTTGCGGCCCATAGGCCGGGCCTTCGGCGGCCTGGGACAACACCGGCAGCGACGCGGCGAGGAACAGGCTGCCGAGAACAAGGGAGCGTGACGTGGGCATGGGCGACCTCCTTGGGAATCCGCCCGATGCTGCGTAGAAACGATTAACTGGGGATTAAAGCGCTTCAGCGCGCCGGGTAGTCGGCGATCACCTGGTCGGTGCCGTACTTGGTCAGGCCGATCACCTGGAAGGCGTCCTGGCGATCACCCATCTCCATGCCCGGCGAGCCGATGGGCATGCCCGGGACAGCGATGCCACGCAGGTCGGCGCGCTGGCTCAGGGCCCGTATCTGTTCGGCCGGCACGTGGCCTTCGACGAACTTGCCGTTGATGACTGCGGTGTGACACGACGCCAGGCGTGGCGCCACGCCGAGGCGTTGCTTGACCGCGCTCATGTCCGCCTCGACATGGTCGTTGACCTTGAAACCATTGGCTTGCAGATGGGCGATCCACTGCTTGCAGCAGCCGCAGTTGGCATCGCGATGGACATCGATGGACAGCGGTTCGGCGGCCTTGGCCAGGGAGGCTATCAACAGGGTCGACAGCGCGACCACGCGCAACGGGGTTTTCATGGGCAGATTCCGAGAGACTGTGGGGAGAGGGCGGCATTTTCGCCGATAAAGCCCGGCGCAAGCATTCCTGAAACAGTCAGCAACAATCTTGCGGGGAGGCAGCGACGGGCATTGATGATGCACCGTCGCCCCTGTCGGCAACCTGAGAGGAAGATGACGGATTTGTCAGGCAAGGGTGTGTCGCGAGGTTTCCAGAACGTACTTGAGGTTGTTCAGGGCCCGGGCCGACAGCTCGTTCATGCGACCTTGCAAGCCGTTGAGGTTGAGCTCGGTGATGTACTGCAGGGTGCGGCTGAAGTGGGTGCCGTGTCCTTGGCGCTTGAGTTGGTAATAGATGCAGCCATCGACGACGGCGGAGGTGAAGGCGCTCTTGAAGGCATGGGGCGGGTCGGCCACGACCACGCGGTAGTTCATGTCGATACGCAAGCCCAGCAGGTCGATCACTTCGGTGAAGCGGTGATCCTGGGGGACCGGGCCACGCATGCCGGTTTCGGCGCTGACGCAGATCGGGTGCCACTCGTGCCAGCAGTCCGGCTGGGTCACGTAGGCGTAAACCTCGGCGATATCGGCGTCTATATAGATCTCGTTGCTCAGGCTTTTGGCATAGGTCTGGAAAGCGGACGATTCCATGTTGGCTCCTACTGCATTCCTTGTTTTAAGGGAGAAGCAGTGGTGAGCATAGGCGATGCGCCAGTATTGCACCGGGGCAGGCGATGAGTGTCGTGGCCTCCCCGCCGAACGGACGAGGAGGACCTCGACGGGGCCGGTCAACGGACCTTGAAACGTCCCATCAACGCGCTGACGCGGTTGTTGGCTTCCAGCAGGCTACGGGTATTGGCGTCGGTGGCGTGACCGCTGTCCACCAATTGCGCGACCATCTCGCGGATCTGCACCATGCTGCGGTTGATCTCCTCGGACACCGCGCTTTGCTGTTCGGCGGCCGTGGCGATCTGCGTGCTCAGGCTGTTGATCTGGCTGACGGAACCGGCCATTTCATCGAGTCCCGAGTTGACCCGGGCCGTGGCGTCGGCGGCGGACTGGCAACTGGCCTGGGTATTTTCCATGGCACTGACCGAGGACGTTACGCCCTGGGTCAGGCGGCTCAGCATTTCATTGATTTCCGAGGTGCTGGACTGGGTGCGGGCGGCGAGGGCGCGTACCTCGTCGGCGACCACCGCGAAGCCGCGGCCCTGCTCACCGGCCCGCGCCGCTTCGATGGCGGCGTTCAACGCGAGCAGGTTGGTCTGCCCGGCGATGGCGCCGATCACGCCGAGAGTCTCGGTGATGCGCTGGGCATCCTGCTGCATGCTTTCGACCTTTAGGGTGGCGCTGGAGACTTCATCGATCAGCGCGACGACGCTGTTGGAGGCCTCGCCGACCACCACGCGCGAACGGTCAGCGTGTTCGTTGGCACGTCGGGTGAAGGCGGCGGTCTCGGCGGCGTTGTGCGCGACGGTCTCTGCGGTACTGCTCATTTCGGTGATGGCGGTAACCGTCTGGTCGGTCTCGGAGGCATGACGGGCCAGGATCTGGTTGCTCTGGGCCGAGGTCTGCTGGAGCTTTTCCAGGCTGCCGGCCATGTCGCCGGTGGCCTGGGTGACTTCGCTGATCATGTTCTGCAGGTAGATGATGAAACGGTTCACCGAGTGCCCGATGGCGCCCAGTTCGTCCTCGGCCCGAATGGTGATGCGTCGGGTCAGGTCGGCATCGCCACTGGACAGGTCGTCGATGTTGGCCTTCAGCGTACGCATGCGTTGCACCAGCTTGCGGATGGCGTAGATCTGCAGCAGCACCAGCAGCACGATCATCGGCACTTGCAAGAGGCTCAGGGTGCTGAGCACATCATCGCGCTGGGCAGTGATCGACTTGGTCGGCAGGGCGGTGGCGAGGAACCACGGCGAGCCTTCGATGGGACGCATGAAGAAGGTGCTGGCGACGCCGCCGTTGTCGAACTCGACGCGTCGGTGGCCGCTGTCGTGCTCCTGCAGGCCGGCCTTGATCTGGGCGGCGAAGGGTGAATTGCCGGCCAGATCGTTGATGTTCTTCAGCACTACGGGGCTGCTGATATGGGTACTGTTGCTGATGATCTTGCCGTCGGCCTCGACGATCAGCATTTCGGCGCCCAGTTCCTTTTCCTTGAGGGCCACCAGGTCGTTGAAGAAGCCCAGGGTCACGTCGATGGTCGAGACGCCGTAGGGCACGCCGTTGCGCTGGATCGCCATGGCGCAGTTGGTCCGCGGTTCCTGGCTGGCATCGTCCTTGTAGGCCGCGGCCCAGGCACACTGGCCACGGGGGGTGGCCATGCCGCCCTTGTACCAGGGTTGGTCGTAATAGTTGGGGGCCTCGGCGCTGTTCCAGAAGGTATTGACCTTCAACTGGCCGTTGGCATCGCGGTGCCAGAAGGTGCTGTGCTTGTTTTGCCCCGGCGTGCGTTGACCGGGCAGAGGCCAGATGCCGCCGCCGAACACCTTGAGTTCGCCGTACTGGTCCACCAGGCCGGGCAGGACCTTGTCGATGGCGTCGCTGTCGAGCAGGGGAATGGTTTGCGTGATGCTGCGTTGCTGGGCCTGAACCTTGTTCAGTTCGCCCTGGATCTGCTCCGCGACTTCGGCAATACGATTGAGTGCCACCTGCTCTTCGGTGTGGCGCAGCTTAGGCGCCACCAGTTGGCCGATACCGACTACGGTCAGTACGAACAACAGCAGAACGAACAGGACCAGAAACAGGGTGTAGCGGGCTTGAATCGTACGGAGCGCGGGCATAGGACCTGTCCTTACAAAGCGGTTTTTGTTGTTCGTGAGCTTTTCAGGGTTGCGACAGGTTATCGGCTTTGTTTGGCGAGTCTTTAGGTACGAACGTACATAAATAGGAAATCAGCGTTGAAACTGATCTGCACGGAGGCCATCTTTGTGTAATGAAATGTAGATACATTGTATCTTGATTGGAATATTGACTAAGATTCCACCTTTCATACCTAACACAGGGACGTTTCCTATGGCTGCCTCACCAGCACGTCAAGCGCAGCAGCAGCTTTCCACCCATCTGGGCCAGGGAGTCAGCGCATGAGCATGGGATCGGTAGGGGCCTGGGCCTCGGCAGCGGGGCTGAAGATTTTCCTCAAGGATGGTGCTCCCGCCCAGCAATCGAAGATCAAGAGCGAAAAGGCGCAGCAAATCCTGCGTACGGTCGGCAAGGATCCCCTGGCCCTCGACACCGGGAAGATGGCGGCCGCCAAGATGCGCTCGAAGTTCAAGGACTTCAATCCGGAGCAGGTCAGCCCGGCGCAATTGGGGAAAATCAGTACCTTCCTCAAGGATAACGGTTTGATCGACACCTTTACCTCCAGCCTGTTGCTTAACGCCGGCGAAGAGTTCGACAAGTTCGGGGTTCAGAAGAATACCGACGACAAGTTCAACGCCCTGGAGTATTTCGCGACTCAGATCGCCACGATCCAGGATCGCGCCATGAATCGGGATGTGTACTCCAACTACATGGTTCCGGCGTACAAGAAGGCTCTCAACGTTCTGCAGAACCTGCAGCAATTCGGCAGCACCGGTGCTGCCGTGACGGTTAATACCAAAGCCTGACAGGGCTTTGCGAAGGCATCCGCTCCCGCTGGGGCGGATGCCCGCTGTTGTGTGTTTCGCCCCTCCTGCCTGATTCCTCTCCGCGCTCCTCCGGCTGTGCGATGGCTGCACCGGTCATCCCTGATTCGTGAATGTGTCGAAAAACAAATAAAATGTTACATTTATTGACGTCAGGGATGCGTCAATTTACCATCGCGCCATTATTTTGATGTCAAATTTCGAGGGATCGAACATGTCTCCACTCGCCTTCGGGACGAGGTTGTGCGTTGCGCTGCTGTGTGTTTCTGCTCTGAATACCACCCACGCCGCTCCTGTTGATAATACTCCGGGTATCACCGACCTGATCCGCGATCGCCAGGATCGCCTCCTCGAAGAACAGCGCCGTCGTCTCGAAGAACTCAAGGACCTGCCCGGCAAGGCCGCCGCACCGGTAGCGCCTCAGGCGCCGGTCGACAGCCGCTGCTTCCCGATCAAAACCATTGACCTGCAGGGCGCGAACTCGCTCTCCACGGGCGAGCGTGAGCGCTTGCTCAAGCCTTATATAGGCCAGTGCCTCGGTGTGCCGCAGCTCAACGAGCTGCTCAAGGTCATCACCGACCGCTATATAGAGAAGGGGCTGGTGACCAGCCGTGCATATCTGCCGCAACAGGACCTGTCCAGTGGCAACCTGAAAGTACTGGTGGTCGAGGGCAAGCTCGAAGGACTCAAGGGCGCCGATGGCAGCGGCCTTGGCGAGCGTGAGCTGGCGATGAGCTTTCCGGGCAAAGAGGGCGATCTGCTGAACTTGCGTGAGATCGAGCAAATGGTCGATCAGTTGAACCGTTTGCCGTCGAATCAGGCGCAGATGGAGCTGGCACCGGGCAAGGAAGTGGGTGGCAGCGAAGTATTGGTCAAGAACAACCCACAGAAACCCTGGCGTGCAGGCCTTTCGTACAGCAACGAAGGCCAGCGCAGCACCGGTCTGCAGCAGGCGGGTACGACCTTTGATTGGGACAACCCACTGGGCCTGGCCGACCAGTTCTCCCTGCGTGCCGGTCATGACGTGGTGGGCGATACGACGAAAAATTCGCGTAACGCGATGCTCTATTACAACCTGCCGTTCGGCTGGTGGAATCTCAGCTACACCTACAGTGAAAGCGAGTACCGCTCTCTGGCCCAGGCCAGTGGTTTCGATTTCAAGCAGACCGGCGACAGCCAGAACCACCAACTGAAACTGGAGCGGGTGATCTACCGCGACGCGATGAGCAAGACCTCGCTCAACACCGGCGTGTCCTACCTGCGCACCAACAACTTTATCGAAGACAGCAAGCTGGCGGTCAGCAGCAACCGCATCAGCGAGGCGCAGTTCGGCATCAACCATGGCCGGCGGATCGGCGGCGCGTTCGTCAACGTCGACCTGGGCATGCAGGATGGCATCGGTGCTTTCGACGCGCAGGGCAATCATGACCTCAAGCCGGGCCAGGCCAATGCCCGCTACCGCAAATACACCGCCACCGTCAGCTACCTGCAGCCGTTCAAGCTGTGGGGGGAGTCCTTCAGCTTCAGCAGCCTGATGACGGGTCAGCGCAGCGAAGACGTGCTGTTCAGCCCGCAACGCATGAGCCTGGGCGGGCAGTCGTCGATTCGTGGCTACAAGGATCAGAGCCTGGCCGGGGACAGTGGCGGCTACTGGCGCAACGACCTGCGCTGGAGCCGGCCGATGACCCTGGACTGGATGCGGCCGGTGTTCGCCGAATATGGCACCAGTCTCGGTTATGACCAGGGCGTGATTCGTCGCGACCGCTATAACGCCGAGCAACATGGGCGCATGACCAGCGACTCGCTGGAACTGTTCGCCCGCGGCCCGCATATGGCGGCGACGGTGACCTTCGCCCACTCCCTGGAACGGCCGGCACCGATCACCGAGCGTGAGGCGCCGGTCTACTTCCGTCTGGACTTCTTTCTTTAAATTCTGCTTTATCTGATTCGAGATTTTTTGACATGGACGTTCGCCAGTTCGCTTTCCTTGCGGGTCAACCTTCTTCGGCCCTGAAAAACCGTGACCAGTTCCTCTGCTTGCCGAAGCGCGGGATAGCCTTCCTGCTGGTCAACGTCATGTTCTGGCAGCCGCTGTGGGCCCAGGCCGATGGCATCGTGGTCAGTGCGCCGGGGACCACGCTGGGTCAGGCAGGTAATGGTGTGCCCATCGTCAATATCGCCGCACCGAATGCCAATGGGCTGTCGCATAACCAGTTCCACGACTACAACGTCGGCAGCCAGGGCGTCATTCTCAACAACGCCACCGGCCGCACCCAGTCCACGCAGTTGGGCGGGATCATTCTCGGCAACAGCAATCTCAACGGGCGTGCCGCGTCTACTATCCTCAACGAGGTCAACGGCGGCAGCCCGAGCCAGTTGCGCGGCTACACCGAAGTGGCGGGGCAGTCGGCCCATGTGATCGTCGCCAACCCGTATGGCATCAGTTGCAATGGTTGCGGCTTCATCAATACCCCGCGGGTTACCCTCAGCACTGGCAAGGCGGTCATTGAAAATGGCCGGGTCGACCACTTCCAGGTGGACGGCGGTTTCATCGACATCGACGGCGCGGGCTTCAAGGCCGGCACGGTCGAGCAGTTCGACCTGATTACCCGCAGTGCCAGGATCAACGCCGAGATCTACGCCAAGAAGCTCAATGTCATCACCGGCCGCAATGATGTGAAGGCCGATGATCTTACTGCGGTGGCCCGGGCCGACGATGGCAGTGTGGCCCCGGAGCTGGCCATCGACAGCTCCGCCCTGGGCGGCATGTATGCCGGAGCGATTCGCCTGGTGGGCACAGAAAAAGGTGTTGGGGTGCGCCTGGCGGGCAACATGGCCACCAGCGCCGGCGATATCCAGATCGATGCCAATGGCAAGCTGACCATGGCGCAGGCCATTGCCAGCGAGGCGGTCAAGGTCACGACCGAGAGCCTGGAGGCCAAGGGCGCGATCTACGCCGGCAGCGATCTCGATATCAAGACCCGCGGTGACCTGCAAAGCAGACAGAGCCTTGCGGCCCACGACGGTATCCGCCTGGAGAGCGGCGGCCAACTGGTCAACAGCGGCAGCATCGACGCCGGAGTAAACCAGGACGGCAGCCGTAACATCGAGGGTGATGTGACACTACTGGGCAAGGCGGTCCAGAACACGGGCAAGGTGATCGCCAGCCGCAAGATCGACGCCAAGGCCGAGCAGACCCTGGACAACCGTGGCGGCCAGTTGGTGTCTGCCGAGACTGAGGTCCACGCGGCACGCATCGACAACCGTCTGGGTCTGATTAACGCCAGTAGCGGCATTGCCAAGGTGCATGCCGAGGAACAACTCGACAACAGTGACGGTAAACTGCTCGCCGGTACTGATCTGCTGCTGACGGGGGGGGAGATCCTCAACCGCAATGGCGCACTGATCGCCAACAGCCTGACCGCCGAGATCCTGAGCCTCGACAACAGCCTCAAGGGTCGCGTCAGTGCCGAGTCCGGCACGCTCAAGATCACCAGCCGACAGGACCTGAACAACCAGGGGGGGCGCCTGCAGTCCACCATCGGAGCGGTCGAGGTGACTACGGCGAATCTCGACAACCGTGACGGTGTCATGGTGGGCGAGCAGGTTCAGGTCTTGGCCGACAAAGGCCGGATCGACAACCGCAATGGCCAGGTGCTGGCCCGCAGGATCGAGCTGCTCGCAGAGGAAATCGACAACCGAGAACAAGGCAAGGTACTGGCAGGCAGCGAAGGGCTCAAGCTGACCGCCGACCGGGTGCTGAACCAGCAGGGCACCTTGCTCGCCGAGGGCAGCCAGGTCTCGCTGTTGCTGAACAAGGGCTTGCTGAACAACCAGGGTGGCAGCATCAAGGGCTCGGATATCCAGCTGATTGCCGGGGACTTGGACAACCGCGCCCTCAATGGGCAGTTGGGCCTGGTCGCGAGCCTCAAGGGCAACCTCGAACTGACCGTGGACCGCGTCCTCAACCAGGAGGGGCTGGTCGAGTCCGCGGGTAACCTGACCGTCGATGGCGATAGTCTCGACAATAGCAGCGGCGGCCAGTTGCGCGCGCTCAAGGGCGACGCCAGCCATATCGCGCTCACCGGCGAACTGAACAATCAGGCGGGTTCGATCGTGGTCGGTGGTACCACCTTCGGCCTTACTGCCGCATCGCTGAACAACAATGGCGGCCGTATCGAACACGGCGGCCAGGGACTGTTCACCCTCGGCATCGCCAGCCTGCGCGGTAGCCAGGGCCGCATGACCGGACTGGGCGCCGGCGACTGGAAGATCGGCAACGTGGATGGCGTTGGCACCTGGCAGCTCAATGGTGGGCTGAGCTACACCAGTATCCAGGCCCTGACGCTTGCGACCGGCGAGCGGATCGCCAGCGCCGGTGCGCTGAAGTTCGACGTTGCCAGCCTGAGCAACGCCGGCGAGTTGGTCAGCGACAACGACCTGACCCTAAAGCTTGCGGGAAACCTGACCAACAGCGGTGTGATTTCCTCCCTCAAGACGTTGGACATCAGTGCCGTCGACCTGAGCCAGACCGGTGGTCGGCTGGCGAGCGGCGGTGATACTCGTCTCACCCTGCAAGGCACCCTGGAAAACCTCGGCCGATTGGTGGCCGACCAGGCTCTGGCGATCAAGGCTGCACGGATCAACAACCATGGCACCCTCGGAGCGCTCGGCGCAGTCAATCTGACGGCAGTCAATGGCGTCTACAACGACAAGGACAGTCTACTGTTCAGCGGCGCCGACTTGCGCGTTCGCGGCGACAGCCTGAGCAACTTCTACGGTGACATCTACAGCAAGGGCGACCTCAGTTTCGCTGCGCTGGATGACAGCAAGGCGAGTATGTTCAGTAACCTCTCCGGCAGTGTCGAAAGCGAAGGTAACATCGATCTCAAGGCCGGCGAGCTGACCAACGCCAAGGCCGAGTTCGAGATGAGCAAGGGCGGGGCGGTCTCCGGTAGCCTGTCCTGGGTCTGTGGTCAGCACTGTGGCGGGCATGACTCGTTCAAGCGTGGCACCATCACCATCACTAAGGTCTTCAACGAACAGGCGATCAAGGACTCGGCGGCAGCGCGCCTGGTGGCAGGCAAGAGCTTCACGGCCCAGGCGGACAAGATAGAGAACCGCTACAGCCTGATGGCGGCCAACGGCGACCTGACCCTGACGGCAGGCAGCCTGCTCAACCAGGGCGCGGTATCGCGTTCCGGGCGCAATGTCATTCAGATCGGTACTCCGGGCAGGATCGATACCGATTACTGGGATCAGATGGAGTCCTATGACGTGCCGGCTTTTAACGCCGCCGTCGCCGCCGGCCATTTCGACGAGGCTCGTTTCAACGAGCTGATCAGCCGCTCCTCCGATGGTCGTTTCAGCCTGATGAGCGATGTCACCACCTGGAGCGCGGATGGCAACACCGTCTACGCCGCCACCATCCAGGCGGGCGGCAAGGTCAGCCTGAACGTCGCCCAGAATATCCAGAACGGCAGCCTGGTGGACAACACTCTGGCGCAGTTGACGGGCAGCATGGGCGATAACCAGTTAGGCGCGAAAGTCGGCGGTATCGACATCGCAGTCAACGCAAGCAGCCCTCCGTCCCAGGCGCCGAAAGATGTGACACGGGTCGAGCATGTGGCCGCAGACGGCAGCGTCGAAGTCAGCTTCGTACCAGCCGACTTCAGTGGTTCGCCGTTCGTGTCCGTCGACCCGACGGCGCTGCCGACGTTCCGCTTGCCCCAGGGCGACTACGGCCTGTTCACCCAAAGTCGTAATCCCAAGGGCCAGTACCTGATCGAGACCAACCCGCAACTGACCGACCTGAAGAGCTTCTTCAGTTCGGACTACATGCTCGGGCAGTTGGGCTTCGACAGTCAGCAGGCCTGGCGCCGTCTTGGCGACGGCGGTTATGAAACCCGCCTGATCAGCGATGCGGTGTTCGCCCAGACCGGCCAGCGTTTCCTGGCCAATGGCCTGACCAGCGAGTACGACCAGTTCCGCTACCTCATGGACAATGGTATCGCCTCAAAGGACCAGCTCAATCTGACCGTCGGCGTCGGCCTGACTTCGGCCCAGGTGGCGTCGTTGACCCACGATATCGTCTGGATGGAAGAGCGCCAGGTACAGGGAGAGAAAGTCCTGGTGCCGGTGCTGTACCTGGCCAAGGTCGACTCCCGCGACATTCGTGGCGGCAGTCTGGTCCAGGGCCGTGATATCAGCGTGATCGCCGGCAATAACCTGGTTAGCGTCGGCACCCTGCGCGCCAGCAACGACGTCAGCGTGATCGCCGGTGAAAGCGTCTACAACGGCGGTCTGATGGAAGCGGGTCAGCACTTCTCGATGATGGCCCAGGACAGCATTCGCAATGCCATGGCCGGTGACATCCGTGGCAACCAGGTCAGCCTGACGGCGCTGAACGGTGACATCGTCAACGATCGTACCGCCATCCTGGTCAGCGACGGCAATGGCCATCGCACCATTCTCGATGACGGCGGCCATATCTCGGCGACCAGCAGCCTGAGCATGATTGCCGGGCAGGACCTGACCAACAAGAGCCAGATCAGCAGCGGCGGCGACGCGACGCTGAAGGCCGGTCGCGACATCAACCTGCTGGCGGTGACCGACAGCAGCGAGACTCACATCATCAAGAACGGTGGGCACAAGAACACCGTGACCACCCACGTCAAGAACCTTGGCTCCGGCGTCAGCGCCGAGGGCGATCTGGTGCTGGAGGCTGGGCAGGATATCAATGCAGTCGCCAGTACCGCCAAGGCCGGCAAGGACCTTGAAGTCAGCGCCGGTCGTGACCTGACCCTGGCCTCGGCTGAAGACGAGGACAGCGTCGACACCCGCAGCAAGAAGGGCAAGAAACGCATTCACGAGCTGGACAGCCATACCCAGCAGGTCGCGAGCGAGTTCACGGCCGGTGGCAACCTGACGGCGGTGGCCAAGCAGGATGTGACCCTGGTCGCCAGTCACCTCAAGTCGGGTGGCGATGTGCTGGTGGATGCGGGGAACAACCTGCAACTGCTGGCAGCGCAGAATACCGACCACACCCTGTACGACATGAAGGAGAAGGGGGGCTTCGGCAACCTCAAGCTCAAGCACGACGAGGTGACCCAGGTCACCAATGTCGGCAGCCAGATCACCACCGGTGGCGACCTGACGCTCAAGAGCGGTGGCGACCAGCGCTATCAGGTGGCGCAGTTGCAGAGTGGCAAGGACATCACCCTCGACAGTGGCGGTGCCATCGTTTTCGAAGGCGTGAAGGACCTGCACGACGAAAGCCATACCAAGACCAATAACAATTCGTTCTGGAACTCGGCAAAAGGCAAGGGCAACACCGACGAGACCCTTCGGCAGACCCAGATGGTCGCCGAGGGCAAGATCACCATCAAGGCGGTCGAAGGCCTGAAGATCGACGTCAAGGAGGTCAACCAGCAGTCGGTCAGCCAGACCATCGACGCGATGGTCAAGGCCGATCCGAAGCTGGAATGGCTCAAGGAGGCCGAGAAGCGCGGCGACGTCGACTGGCGGCAGGTGAAGGAGATTCACGAGTCCTTCAAGTACAACACCTCGGGGCTTGGGCCGGCTTCGCAGTTGATTATCGCGATTATCATGGCTGCGGTAGTCGGGCCGGCGGTGATGACCGCCATGGCCGGCAGCTCGCCGGTGTTGGTGGCGGGCGTGGCTGCGGTGTCGACCAGCGCAGCGACCAATGCTTCCACCAGTTTCATCAACAATGGCGGCAACCTGGGCGCGGTGTTCAAGGATGTAACCTCGTCCGATGCGATGAAGGGCTACGCCGTTTCGTTCGCGACCGCCGGGGTGACGCAGAGCCTTGGCTACAGCCCTGACAAGATCGGCTTCGACCTTCCGAGCGCGCAGACCGTTGCAATGAAAGTGACGGCCGATGCGCTGATCAAGACGGCGGTGTACGGGGGTAGTCTCAAGGACAACCTTGCCAGCGCCGCGACGAGCACGGCAATCAGCATCGGCGGCGCGGTGGGCGCTGGGAAGATCGGTGACCTGGGCCTCGACGAGGGCAGCCTGGAGAAGATTCTCCTGCATGCCGGCCTGGGTGGGCTGTTGTCCAAGGCAATGGGCGGTGACTTCCAGACCGGGGCGATTTCGGGCGGGGTCAACGAGATATTGCTCGGTCTGGCCGGCGACAAACTGATGCCAAAGGACCTCGTTGAGGGGACTCCGGAGTATATCCGGGCTCAAGCGAACCTGATGGCGCTCTCGCAGATCGTTGGTGTGCTGGGGGCGGTTGCTTCGGGTGGGGATTCAGGACAGGCGGCAACCGTTGCGGCTAACGCTACTCAGTACAACTTCCTGGGCAATCATTCTCAAGCTGTTCGTGATCGGGCTCGCAAGGAGTTTGATGAAACGAAGAGCATAGAGTCAGCCAGGAAGCTGTCTTCCTTGGAAGGTGCTGACCAACGCAGCGACGCTCTGCTGGAGAAGTACCATTTCGACCCGGCGTCTCTGTCCAAGGCTGAGATGAGTGAGCTGACGGCTTACCTGCAGGTCTATGGTTATGAGCAGCAGCTCAAGTATGGGCCTGAGGCTGCGGAATCCAGCATCAAGATGCTGCTGGAAAATGGCCCGGTTCCTATACGTGAATATCCGTTTGCGGGGACCACCGAGGCCAAGGTCGCCTACGCCGATGCGTTGCGTGAACAGGATGGCGTCTCAGTCTTCAATCCATTCTGGAGTCGGGACAAAACAGCCAACGAGCTGGTTTACAGGGATGCGCAAGGCTACCTGCGGATCGACAACGAACAGCAGGGCCTGGCCAATATCGGTACGCCGGCACTGTATGCGATGTCGGGGCCATTGGGGGCGACAGTCCGTATTGCTGCGGCTGCCAACGGTGTGCTGCAGGCCAGCTATGGCGTAAACCAGGTGATTGAGGGTGATACCTGGAACGGGGTTGGCAACATGGTTGTCGGGGCGCTGGGTGCTGCCAGTGTCAAGTTCCCGGGTACCAAAACGAGTGTTGCCAGCAATGAGATCAAGGGCACCACGAAGGGAGAGCTCATCGGCCCCTGCTGTTTTGCCGCAGGCACGATGGTTGCGACTCCGTCGGGCGATCGGGCGATTGATACGCTCAAAGTAGGCGACATTGTCTGGAGCAAGCCAGAGAAAGGTGGGGAACCGTTCGCTGCGGCAATTCTGGCGACTCACGTGCGGACCGATCAGCCGATCTATCGCTTGAAGCTGGAGAGCCTTCACGCTGATGGCGTAGCCGAAAGTGAAACGCTGCTGGTGACAGGCGGGCACCCGTTTTATGTTCCGGCGCAAAAAGGCTTTGTCCCGGTTATAGATCTCCGAACGGGTGATTTGCTCCAGTCGCTGGAGGATGGTGCCAGCGAGAACGTCTCGACCAGAGTCCGCTCGTTGGAGCTGTTTCAACCAGAAGGCAAGACGTTCAACCTGACGGTTGACGTTGGGCACACGTTTTATGTCGGAAAGCTTAAAACGTGGGTGCACAACGTCGGGCCTTGCGACATAAACAGGCCTGCTACTTCCGCCGTCTCGGGGGCTGGGTTGCGTGAAGATCTGGCGGCACAGGCAGGTCTTCCACGTGATATGGTTGGAAATCCGATTAGCGTTTGGGGTAAAACCATTGAGCAGATCAAGCAGGCTCTGACCATGGATGGTGCGAATGCAACGGTTTCTATAAAGAAGAATACGTCAGGTAATGCTCAGGTGTACGATATTGAAGGCAGTGCAACAGGGATTGTTAAAATTCAATATAGTCCGTCAACTATAGGGCGGGATGTTCCGCCATCGCAGCATAATGGTGAGTATTATAAGTTGACATATAAGGATAAGAGTGAAATTAAGGTCATTGATCCTATGGAGTATCGGCCAAGATTTTACGGTCCGGACAGGCCTATTATTGAGCCTCATGTGACTTATTTGAATCCAATGGGGCAAGAAGTTAAGTTTATTCCTAAAACCAATATGTGGGTTCCTAAGTGATGGCTGTTGATGACTTTTCAATTTCTTGGGATGCGCCTATTGCTCCATCAGTATCTCTTGGGGGGATTCCTCTAGGCGCTGGTGTTAGGGTTCTTGAACATGTTCTGAGCCGGTATGTGGTTGATGAGGATTTGTTGTTGTACAAGTTTGAGCGGGGGCCGCTTCTTCGTTTGACTTGGCATGGCTTTGAGGAGTGCACCGGCGCTGGAGGGTACTCGTTTTCAATTTTTAATGAGGGTGGCATCAAAGAGGAGTGTGCTATATATATAATGTTGAGGGCACACGAAGTGTATGCGATAAAGGTATATGGCCTAGGGTTTACTAGTGAGGATATTCGCCGGTTTTCATATAAGGGAGTGCTGCCTTGTGGTGTTGGTTTGGGTGCGTTGGTTGTGGGTCTTCTGCCTTTCGCTAATTTAGAGTTTGATTCCGCTGAAGAGTGGTTCTATGGAGGCGGAGGATACGATGGGCTGGAGGTTTCTGGTTGGGGAGTCCGTCTGGAGGATGAGCCAGATCAAATCATTACTGCTATGTGTGTGATTCCTGGTGGGTGATTACTTTAGTATTCGAGAACCTTTCATGGGCTTTGCTGGCATCATCTCATTGGGTTGCTTTTAATTGTATTGGTGGGTGTTGGGGATGTTCGTTTGCTGTTTTTAAGGGTTCTGCGGAGGAGGCTTCAGATGTTTCAGGGAGGTATGTTTGTCAAGTATGATTAAACTCGACGATAAATAGCTATGAGTAGGCTGTTTGTGAGTGTAGCCGCGCGCGGCATCGAGCGTTTTTGAACCATTTAGTCTTGATTTGAAAGATGTTTCTCTTTCAATTGCACGAAATTTCCTAGAAAACTCGCACCGCTTGTATGTGTTGGAACCGATGGCTAGGCTTGGACTTGTCACTGCCAACTCAGAGGCCGGGTTTAGCAGCCTGTTTATACCAAGGCACTCCACTCATCCAAGGAGCTTTGCCTGATGTCCAGAACCACTCCTACACCGTCTTTGTCGCAAAGCAATGAGCTAAGCACCAACGTCCAGCCGCAACGCTCGATTCTCCCTCCAGGGTTTCCACCGCAAGAGAACAACTTGGAATCCACCCTCGTCACCGTCTATTCAATCCTGCAGGCCGCCGCAGCGACAGCCTATGAAAACGCCGACCATCAGGCCGGCCCCAACCGCAACGTCGCCATGGGCGTCGTACACTTGATCGAGTTGGCGCAATGGTTGGTGGACTCGTTGCTGGACAAGCCGCTGGCGGCTGACGCCAATAGCCAGCCTGCTCAGCTCTGAAGCGGGAGAGCAGGGAAGACCAGAAAGACCCGGTCTTCCCCTGCATCGTCATTGTGTAGAGGACACCGACGCCTTTTGCACCGAAGACGTACTCTCCACCGGAATGCGCTCCTTGGGCTTCGTCACGTCATAGACATGCAGTTCACAGCGCTGGTCGATGTACTGGAACTCGACCAGATAGACCTTGCTGCGCTGTGGCGTAAAGCGGGTGCTGATGGGGCCGCAGGTATGGTATGCAGTGGCTGTTTCGCCGCTCCCGTAGCCCGACACCTGCAGCAACTGATCGGGATCGGCCTGCATTTCCAGCTGCGGGAAGTGTTTGAGCAGCGCGCTGTGGCTGGTCTCATTGAGCTTGGCGATCCAACCGAATACCTGGCCACGGCCCGTGTACGCCACCTTGCCCAGTACTTCCATGCGTTGGTCGGGATCGGCCGAGCGGCGGACCGAGAACTCCACGGGAGTGGAGCTGCCCGCTGATTTCATGATGACCTTGGCGTGCTCGGCATCGACCTCGACCTTTTTCTGACCCAGTTGCACGCCGTCCTTCATGAGGCTGGGCGATGAGTCCCGGACGTTGGAGTGGCAGGCCGGTAGTGCCAGAACGAGAGCGAGGGTCAGCAGTTGGGTGCTCTTCATGACGTCTGAATCTCCTTGAAAGTGTTCGCCTGAATGATGAAAAGGTGCGGCTCAGGTAACGGGCGGCCGCCTGTACTCGATTTCCACTGGAAGTGTCTGCTGCGCCTCGGTAAGCCTGTTCTCGGATACCAACCCATGAATATGACGAGCCAGTGGGGTCACGTCGGTGATGTTCTGTATCCACTCATTGACGTAGAGGCTGACGGCTTCCTTACTGAGGCCAATCTGGATGGCCCGGTGGGTCTGCGGTTGCAGGTGCAGGTCACGCTCCGGGTCCCACTGGATGCGGACCGGAGACTTCTCCTTCAGGGCCAGCCATTGTTCCTGGCTCATTGACTCTTCGGGATGGCTCGGGCAGCTATGTTCCAGGGCCCAGGCGAAGCCTTCGTGGCTGATGTCGATCGCCAGGATGCGTGTCTGGCCGGCGTCCTTCAGGCCCCAGCCGGCGCGGTACATCATCCAGAGGAAGGAGGGTTTTATCCAGGTCATCCGTTCCATCTTGAACGGCGGCGAGACGAAGGTTCCGTGGGCGATAGCGGATTCGGCGATCGAGTCCGAATAGGCCTGGTAGACGCGAATGGTCCGGTCGTCGTACTGCGCACGAATCTGGCGAAGCGGGGGTGTAGGCAAATGATATTCCTGTGGGTTGTTTGCTGTGTGACAGCGTACTCGACAAGGACGGTGCTCAGGGTTGATAGGGAATCACCTTGTCCTTGTCCATTTCATTCATCAGTTGATCGAGCATCTGCCGGCGGTTTTCGACGCTCGGCAGCGGCACGTACCAGGCCAACGCACTCCAGCCTTCACGGGAGTAGTTGTAGGTCTTGAGCAACTCGCCGTCCTTGTATACCTGGCCACGCAGATTGTCCTTGTAGTGGTAAGGCATCGGGAAGGTGAAGAGGGTGAAGACGTTCAGCAGGCCCAGGTAGTTCGGGCCACCGTCATAGGGTTCGCGGATCAATAGGCTGTAGCCACTGCGACTGTAGCCGCCATCGAGCATCGAGAACGCCCCGGTGTCCTTGAGCACGCCGATCATCTGGCGATGGCGCTGCTCGTCGAAGCGATTGTTGATGGGGCCCAGGTCCAGGGTGACCGGCACGTAGGCGTGTTCGGCGTGGTAGTCGAGCGGTTTCAGGACGTTGCTGCAGCCACTGGTGAGCAGGGTGAGGCCGAGCAGGGCGGCGGCCGCCAGGTGCTGGCGGTTCATTGTGCGGCTCCGACGGCAGGGATCAGCTGATCCTGGCGCACATCGTGGGCAAAGGCGCGGGCGATGCGGCCGAGGTTCTGGCCTTCCATTTCGCCGCCCTGGTCGAGCAACCAGGTGTATTTCTGGGTGTTGTTGCGATAGTGGTACTGCTTGAGGCGCTGGTCGCCGCGCAGGACGGTGAACTCGGTCTCGGTGTCGATTTCCTTCGACAGCGGCAGCATGAACAGCGTGGCGCAACTGAGCAGTACTACCGGGAACGGTGGATACTCACGCTGCATGTTCAGCTTGATCTGTACGCTGTATTCACCGGCCTTGCCGCTGCCGGTTTCGATGTTGCGGAACACCCCGGTCTCGCGCAGATGGTTACGCAGGATCGAGGACTGCATCGGGTCGTCGACCATCACGTGGATGGGCTGCAGGTAGTCCTGGCCATCGGCCAGGGTGCTATCGGGCAAGGTGTTGGTCGCGGTGCAGCCGGTCAACAGGCTGGCGGCGATCAGGCTGGCAAGTGTTCTCATGGTTTGACTTCCGTGGCGCTGGCAGGCTTGCCTGGGGCCAATGTCGGGGCGATGAACAGATAGGGGGCAGCGCTCTTCAGGTCCAGGTTCATCGGTTGCAGAGGCGGCAGGGCGGGCTGTTTACGCAGCGCGATGGCGCCATCGCGGGCGATTTGGTCCCGCCACAGGAAGGCACACCGGTCAGCTATCACGCACACCGAGCGGAATTCGCCGAGGTAGTAGGCCTTGCCGGCTTCGAGCCGCAGCGGCAGGTTGAACTTCTCCCGCGCCTGCCGCGAGGTGAAGGTGGTGCCAAGCCCTGGCGTGTATTGCGTGGAGAAGAACTGGAAGTCGTAGAACTCGTAGTCGCCGGGCTTGAGCGGCAGTACGAAGACACTGGCGGCGCCATCGCCGTCCTCGATGTCTTGTGGTGTCTGGTTGCCACCGCGCATCCACAGGCCGGCGGCGCCATAGGCGGAACCGCGTTTGCGGATCAGCAGGCGTTGGTTGTCGGCTGGGGAGAGCTTGAACGACACGGGGCCGATGGAACCGACGAGGTAAGCCACGGGCTCACCGCTGGCAGGTTGCAGCGGGTCGCTGACCAGTGAGGCGCTGTGGGTGATGCAGCCGTTGAGCAGGCCGACCAGCATGAGGATGGCCGAAGCCTTGATGATGCGAAACATGAACTTTCCTGATTGAACTGACGGGCAAGCGCCGTGGGCGTTCGGAAAGTCTGCATGTCGGCCTTCCTGGCACTCGGGTTTTTGCGAGGCGAAGCCTAAGGGAAGGGCTGGCGTTTTGCTAGTGAAAGGACGGTGGTTTTTGATTTATTGGCGCCTGGAACTTGTCGCGTCTGCGCAAGCGCGCTGTGGCCGGGCGCCACAAAAAAGGCACCGAAACATCGGTGCCTTTCCGGTTCAACGCCACTTCAGCTTAACGATAACGCTCCAGCCAATGCGCGTAAGGCGCCGGCAGGGTCCAGGCGGCCTTGTCGACGCCCAGTTCCTTGGCCGCGAAGTACGCCCAATGTGGATCGGCCAGGTGCGCCCGGCCGACCGAGACCAGGTCCAGATGCCCGGCCTGCAGTGCGCCTTCCGCCAGTTGCGGGGTGCCGAAGCCCCAGGCCGAGGTCACCGGCAGGCCGGCTTCGCGGCGTACACGCTCGGCGATCGGGCCCATGAACGCCGGGCCCCATGGGATGTTGGCCTCGTGAATGGTGAAACCGACGCTGACGCTCAGCAGGTCCAGGCCGCCGGCCTTGAACTGGCGAGCCAGCTCGATGGATTCGGTGAGGGTCTGCTCGTCGCGCCCGTCATATTCCAGTACGCCGAAACGCGCGGTCAGTGGCAGGTTTTCCGGCCAGACTTCACGCACGGCGGCGAGGGTTTCCAGCAGGAAGCGGCTACGGTTTTCGAAGCTGCCGCCGTAGGCGTCGGTACGTTGGTTGGAGTGCTCGGAGAAGAAGCTCTGGCCGAGGTAGCCGTGGGCGAAGTGCAGCTCGATCCACTCGAAGCCGGCGTCGCGGGCGCGGCGGGCGGCATCGACGAAGTTCTGCTTGACCCGGGCGATGTCCTCCAGGGTCATGGCCTTTGGCGTTTTCGGCAGGTGTGCGCCGAAGGGCAGGGCGGACGGGGCGATGGTCTGCCAGCCACGGGCATCGGACTCGGCAATGTGGTCGTCGCCTTCCCACGGACGGTTGGCGCTGGCCTTGCGCCCGGCATGGGCGATCTGGATACCCGGTACCGAACCTGTGGCCTTGATGGCCTTGACCACGGGGACGAAGGCCTGGGCCTGTTCATCGTTCCAGATGCCTGCACAGCCGGGGGTGATGCGACCCTCCGGTGCCACGGCGGTAGCTTCGACCACCAGCAGACCGGCACCGCCACGCGCCAGGCTGGCGAGGTGGACATGGTGCCAGTCGTTGATCAGGCCATCGTTGGCCTGGTACTGGCACATTGGCGGGATTGCGATACGGTTGCGTAGCGTGACGTCTTTGAGCTTGAAGGGTTCGAACAAAACAGACATGGAGAACTCCAGCCGGAGGAGAGGGTATTTATTTGGTTGTTCGATCATAATCGAACTATGGCAATAAACGGAAGCCTTGTTATCATTCGGTCCATGCGAGAATTCAAACACCCGAACCCCGAAGACCTCATGCTCGAACGCGTGCTCTACGCCTTGAGTGACCCCGTGCGCATGGAGATCGTTCGTTGCCTGGCAGGGGTTGCCGAAGCGAGCTGCGGCGAGCTGGACGGCGGACGGCCCAAGTCCAGCATGTCCCACCATTTTCGTGTGCTGCGCGATGCGGGGCTCGTACATACCCGTAATGTCGGCACCACGCACATGAACTCATTGCGCTCTGAAATGCTCGATGTGCGGTTTCCCGGTCTGCTCGGCTGCATTCTTTCCCAGCGTTGATTCACGTGTTTGCGCGGGTGCGCTGATGGGCCACACATTCAGTGGTTGAAACACGCTAGCAGCCAACCTGTTTTCCTGTGGTCACACCCCCCGTGTGCGTTCTTGAATCCGCGTAGAAAACGAGGGTTCATGGGCGGCTGGGCGAACAGTGGCCCGGGAACTCGACAGGTCTCTCCACGGATACGGATGACACTTCGATGCTTTGGCGCTGGCTGCGGAAAAGAAAGGCTGCAGGTTCCCACGGAGGCGAACCTGTTGTCGGCTACTTCATCCCGCAGTCGGCTGCCGAGCTGCTTTCGACACCGCGTCGGCAAGCGCTGCTCGGACAGGTCTGGCAACTTGTCTCATTGTCCCGCGAACAGTTCGATGTGCTCTATCTCAAGCCCATCGAGCGTTGCGCCGAACTGGCTCAGCAATTTCCTGCCTCACCGCACGATCATCATGTCTATCCCGGTGGCCTGCTCGACCACTGCCTGAGCACCCTGGTCTATGCCCTGAAATTGCGCCAGTCGCGGTTGCTGCCGGTTGGCGCGAGTGCGCAGGTGCAGGGCAGTCAGGCGGAGGCCTGGAGCGTCGCAACGGCTTATGCGGCGTTGTTGCGTGATTTGGGCAAGCTCATCGTCGAGGTGAGTATACAACTGGCCAATGGCGCGGTATGGCATCCCTGGATGGGGCCGCCCGACCGACCCTATCGTTTCAGATACGTCAACGAATGCCCTGTGAGGCTTCATGCCGCGGCGGCAGGCGTGTTGCTCACCCAGTTGGTGCCTCATTCGACACTCCAGTGGTTGAGTGGCCACCCCGACCTATGGAGCGCCTTGATCCAGGTTCTGGCCGGGCACGATGAAGAGGCGGGCGTGTTGGGAGAACTGGTCAGCCAGGCTTATCTGGCTTCGATCGCCAGCGGACGGGAGGCTGCTCCGGTGCGGCCACTCGAACAGTCTCCCATCGAGGTGGTCCCGGTCATGGCGGTGACACCTGCGGCAACCAGCGATGATGCGGGCGACAAGACCCAGGGCGAGGCTTTCATCGATTGGCTGCGCGAAGGCATTCTCACGAGCAGGATCGTGACCAATACCCGTGCGGCAAAGGTCCACAGTGTGGCCGGTACAGCCTTCGTGGTTTCCCCGGGCATCTTCCATCGATATGTCCAGGAACACCCCGAGACTGCCGAGGTTGCCCAGTTGCAGGGCACAGATGATTGGCGCTGGGTTCAGCGCTGTTTCGAGAAGCAGCGAGTGCATCGTAAAGGCAGTACAGGCCTGAACATCTGGGTCTGTGAGCTTCAGGATCTGCGCAAGACCCGCGACATCAAGGGTTATCTGTTCAAGGACCCGCTGCTGATCTTTGCCGAGACACCGGCAGACAATCCTGCCTTGCGGCTGAAGACGTGAAGCTTCACTCCAGCATCAATTGCATGTGCGTGGTTCGCCACAGCGGATCGGCCTCGAGGTCCACGATAACGAAGCCCTGGCGTTCCCAGAAGGTGATTGCCCCAGGCAGAAAAGGATGTGTGTGCAGGTAGAGGCACTGGATCCCCGCCTGCGCCGCCATGTCCCGCAGTGCGCCGAACAGCGCGGCGGCCAGGCCATGTCGGCGGTATTCCGGCAGCACGAACAGACGCACCACCTCGACGACCCGGAGACCCTGATAGTCCAGTTGCGGGAAACGGTGGTCATAGGGCAGATAGCCGATGGCTGCGACCAATCGGCCCTGATCGCGGGCGATCAGAAACCGGCCTGCGTCCTTCAGGTAGGTTTCGGCGAAACGGGCCAGGTCGGCGGGCATCGGCGCGTTGGCGAGCATGGGGAAAAGTTCGCGGCGGGCGTCGTTGACGAAGTCGATCACCTCATCCATGGATTCATGGGTAACGGTTTGAATTGACCAGTCGGACATCGGATTCAGGTGGCTCCAGTATCCAATGAGAAAAAAGCGCACGGGGCGCTTTTTTCTCGGGAGGGTTTAACGCGAGGCGACCATCTTGGCTCGTGCCGCGTGCAGTTTCTTGTAGCTGTCGATCAGGCGCTGATGGCGGTCGAGGCCTTCGAGCTTCATGCTGGTCGGCGTCAGGCCGAAGAAGCGCACGCTGCCGTCTACCGAGCCGAGCACCGCGTCCATGCGCGGGTTGCCGAACATCCGGCGGAAGTTGGCTTCGTAGTCGGCCATCTCCAGTTCGTTGTCCAACTCCACTTCCAGCACCGCATTCAGCGCCTGGTAGAACAACCCGCGTTCGACGGTGTTGTCGTTGTACTGCAGGAATGTCTCGACCAGTTCCTTGGCTTCCTCGAAGTTCTTCAACGCCAGGTGGATCAGCAGTTTCAGTTCGAGGATGGTCAACTGGCCCCAGGCGGTGTTTTCGTCGAACTCGATACCGATCAGCGTGGTGATGTCGGTGTAGTCATCCAGCTCGCTTTCTTCCAGCAGGCCGACCAGTGCTTCCAGGCCTTCTTCGTCCAGGCGGTGCAGGTTGAGGATGTCTTCGCGGAAGAACAGCGCCTTGTTGGTGTTGTCCCAGATCAGGTCGTCGACCGGGTAGATTTCCGAGTAGCCCGGCACCAGGATGCGACAGGCCGATGCCCCCAGGTGCTCATACACCGCCACGTAGACTTCTTTTTCCAGGTTCTCGAGGGTACCGAACAGCGCTGCGGCTTCCTCGGCATTGGAGTCTTCGCCCTGGCCGGAGAAGTCCCATTCGACGAATTCGTAGTCGGCCTTGGCGCTGAAGAAGCGCCACGACACTACGCCGCTGGAATCGATGAAGTGCTCGACGAAGTTGTTCGGCTCCATCAGCGCCTGGCTTTCGAAGGTCGGCTGCGGCAGGTCGTTCAACCCCTCGAAGCTGCGGCCCTGGAGCAGTTCGGTGAGGCTGCGTTCCAACGCGACTTCGAGGCTCGGATGGGCGCCGAACGAGGCGAACACGCCGCCGGTGCGCGGGTTCATCAGGGTCACGCACATCACCGGGAATTCGCCGCCCAGCGACGCGTCCTTCACCAGTACCGGAAAACCCTGTTCCTCCAGGCCCTGGATACCGGCCAGAATGCTTGGGTACTTGGCCAGGACTTCCTGTGGCACATCCGGCAGGGCGAGTTCACCTTCCAGAATCTCGCGTTTCACCGCGCGCTCGAAGATCTCCGACAGGCACTGCACCTGCGCTTCGGCCAGGGTATTGCCGGCGCTCATGCCGTTGCTGAGGAACAGGTTCTCGATCAGATTGGACGGGAAGTACACCACCTCGCCGTCCGACTGGCGTACGAACGGCAGCGAGCAGATGCCGCGCTCAGTGTTGCCGGAGTTGGTGTCGTACAGGTGCGAGCCACGCAGTTCGCCGTCGGGGTTGTAGATCGCCAGGCAATGCTCGTCGAGGATTTCCTTGGGCAGGGCGTCCTGGCGGCCGGGCTGGAACCAGCGCTCATCCGGGTAGTGCACAAACGCCGCATTGGCGATCTCTTCGCCCCAGAACTGGTCGTTGTAGAAGAAGTTGCAGTTCAGGCGCTCGATGAACTCGCCCAGGGCCGAAGCCAGCGCGCTTTCCTTGGTCGAGCCCTTGCCGTTGGTGAAGCACATCGGCGATTGCGCATCGCGAATATGCAGCGACCAGACGTTCGGCACGATATTGCGCCACGAAGCGATTTCGATCTTCATGCCCAGGCCCGAGAGGATGGCGGACATGTTGGCGATGGTCTGCTCCAGCGGCAGGTCCTTGCCGGCAATGTAGGTGCTCGCTTGCGAATCGGTGTTCGGCATCAGCAGGGCCTGGGCATCGGCGTCGAGGTTTTCCACTTCCTCGATGACGAAGTCCGGGCCGGTCTGCACGACCTTCTTCACCGTGCACCGGTCGATGGAGCGCAGGATGCCCTGGCGGTCCTTGTCGGAAATATCCGCAGGCAGCTCGACCTGGATCTTGAAGATCTGGTTGTAGCGGTTCTCCGGGTCGACGATGTTGTTCTGCGACAGGCGGATATGGTCGGTGGGGATATTGCGGGTGTCGCAGTATACCTTGACGAAGTAAGCCGCGCACAGGGCCGACGAGGCCAGGAAATAGTCGAAAGGGCTCGGGGCCGAGCCATCGCCCTTGTAGCGAATGGGTTGATCGGCCACCACCGTGAAGTCATCGAATTTGGCTTCGAGTCGGAGGTTGTCGAGAAAGTTGACCTTGATTTCCATGCGGGATTACCAGAAGAGCGAGAATACGAATGGCCGCCATTATCCGGTCTTTTTGCCGGGAAGGAAGCGACACCGGACGAGACTGGGTGCTTTATGTCGTTGATTGTCCGAACGGCTTCATCGACGAAGGTGCTTTAACGTCGAGCCATTCCCTACATCTTCGTGGGAAACCACTGGCTATCTTGCCCCATGAGTTTGGATCAATTATCGGTTTGGTCCGCTGCGCCAGCGTGTGCGACCAGAGCGGATCAATTCGATTCCGCCGTGTGGGTTATGGAGGAGCAGTGAATGAAACCGTCGAAAAAGAGTCTTTCCGGTGTGGCGATCATGAGTGTGTTCATCGCACTTCTGAACCAGGCAAATGCCAACGTGCCGGCACCGGCCGTTGCCGAGGAATTACCGTTTTCCGGTGCGGTTCGCGTGGGCAATACGCTTTACGGCGCCGGGCAGATCGGCAGCGATGGTAATGATCGACTGGTCCCAGGCGGTATCGTGCCGGAAACCCGGCAAGCCTTGAGCAATATCAAGGCGGTTATCGAAGGCAACGGCTTCAGCCTCAAGGACGTCGTGAAGTGCACGGTATTCCTCGCCGATATTTCTGAGTTTTCATCGTTCAACGAGGTTTATCGAAATTTCTTCTCGAAACCCTACCCGGCGCGCAGCACGGTGGCGGTAGCGGGCCTGGTCGCCAACGCACGGGTGGAAATCGAATGTATCGCGGCTAAACGAGATACTTGAAGAGGTAGCGGGGATTCCTGTGTAAACAAGGGTGCGCGCACAAGGATCAACCCGCAAACACCTGCTCCACCGTTTGCGAAACATACTCGAGCACAGCCCGGATCAACGGTGACTTGCTCAGATCCCCATGCACCACCAGCCAGATATCGCAGTAGAAGGTTTCGCCGTCGAAGGGCAGGGGCTTGAGCGCCGGGTCGTGCTCGCCGATGAACAGCGGCAGGCCCGCGACGCCAAGACCCGAACGCGCAACCCGTTGCTGGGTGCTGATGTCGCTGACCTCGCAGACCACCGGACGACCCGCTGCCACAGCCAGCATCCATTGCTGGTGTGGCATGTCGGCATACTGCGCGTCATAGGCGATAAATCCCCAGTCTGCCGGTCGTGCCGCGTTGGCATAGTCGTGGGCGCAATACAGCCCGAACGGCATGCGTCCGATGCGACGGGTGACGTTGGCCGGTTCGCTTGGCCGAAACAGCCGGACCGCGATGTCGGCCTCGCGGCGCTCCAGGGACACACTCTGTGCCTGGTTGACCATCGACAGTTGAATGCCCGGATGACGTGTCCTCAAGGCCGCGAGACGATCGGCAAAAAAGTTCGTCCCCAGTACCGGCGGCACACTCAAGGTCACCTTGCCCGACATGCTCGCCTGTTCGGCGCTGGCCACCCGTTCGATGCCGAACGCTGCCCGTTCCATGTCCTGGGCGAGTCGGTGGATCTGCGCGCCCATTGGGGTCAGGTTGCAGCGGCGCGGTAGCCGCTCGAGCAGCCTCACGCCCAGTTCGGCTTCGAGCGCCGACAGACGCCGGCTGACCGTCGCATGGTCGACTTTCATGCGTCGTGCTGCGGCAGACAGGCTGCCCGCATCGACGACCGCGACGAAGTAACGCAGATTTTCCCAGTCCAGCATCTGTGCGTTTTTCCCTATATACCGTGCGAATTCTCGGAATATTCGCACGGATGGTTCTGCTTGTATCGTCGTTTCTTTCCTTGAGGAGACGGACATGATTGAGCATCCGCAACCCCCTTCCACCCGAGCGCTGCTGGCCGCCTGTAGCGGATTCGCCATCGTTCTGATCGATGTCAGTGTGGTCAATGTGGCCCTCGATGCCTTGCGCAGTGCATTCCACACGGACGTGCGCGGCCTGCAGTGGGTCGTCAATGCCTACACTCTGGTGTTTGCCGCGTCGCTGCTGTTGGCTGGCACGCTGAGCGACCGTCTGGGCGCCAAGCGCCTGTACCTGATTGGCCTGATGCTATTTACCGCCGCCTCACTGGGCTGCGCAGTGGCCTCGACACTCTGGGCGCTGATCGGTTGGCGAGTCATTCAAGGGTTTGGCGCGGCGCTGTTGGTGCCGACCTCGCTCGCCTTGCTGCGTCAGCTCTATACCGATCCGACCCTGCGCAGCCGGGCGGTGGGCTGGTGGTCCGCTGGCGGTGGTATCGCGCTGGCTGCCGGACCCGTGCTGGGTGGGGTGTTGATGGCTTATGGAGGCTGGCGCAGCGTGTTTTTGATCAACCTGCCGGTTGGCCTGTTGAGTGTATGGCTGACGGTCGGTAGTGTCCCGGACGAAGCGGGGCAGCCTGGGCGCAAGCTGGACCTGCCCGGACAACTGACTGGGGCCCTGGCGCTGGTCATGCTTACGCTGGCCCTGACGGAGGCCGGTCATGAAGGGTGGGGCAGCCCGCTGACCCTGGCGGCTTTCGCGGTTTGCCTGTTGGCCGGTGGGCTGTTTTTCCATCTGGAGGCCGGTAATCCTGACGCCATGCTGCCGCCGGCTTTGCTGCGCAACCGAGTGGTCAGGTGCACGATGGCTATTGGATTGATCGCCAATCTGGTGTTTTACGGCATGGTCTTCACCTTCAGCCTGTACTTTCAGGCGCAATGGCACTGGACGCCGGAGCGCACGGGCTTCGCCTTCCTGCCGATGATGGCCGTGCTGATGGTGATGAACCTGCTGGCCGCTCGCCTGGCCACGCGCTGGCCTGGTCGCACCCTGGTCGTCATGGGGCTGGGTATTTCCGCCTGCGGGTACGGGCTGATGCTGGCGGGGCTGGCCGAGCAATCCTACCGGCTGTTGATCCTGCCGATGCTGCTGGCCGGCGGGGGAATAGCGCTGGCGATACCGACGATCACCCATGCGATGCTCGAAGCGGTACCGGCAACCCATGCCGGAACCGCTTCCGGAACCCTCAATGCGGCACGCCAGATGGGGGGCGTGATGGGCGTTGCGTTACTTGGCGCCGTGGCAAACGCGCCGTCTGCCATGGGCTTCACGCTGGGCGTTTGTGTGCTGCTGTTGCTGTTGGCGATGCTGGTCGGTTTCATCGGTCTGAAACCGCTCCAGCGCAGTGATTCGCCAGTAGGCGCGAGCTGAACTACGAACGAGTTCACGGATAAGGGTTCAGACTCCCCTAAACAACTCATACTGCGGGAGCCCATTCTCATTGCGACTGGATGCTGTCAATATGGCATTAAGGCGCGGAGCTTTCTGCTGTAGCTGGCACCCAACAACCCTTGAAAAGCGTTATAAGCTTTCCTGGGGAACACCTTGCTAGCAATCGGTAATTGAGCACCGCCAGTTTTGGCGTTGGGAGCGCTGATGAGTTTTCGTCCATTGACCAACTCCCCCCGGCAATCGAGTGATGGCGACACGGTCGCCAGTCAACAGGAAGGTCACTTGCAAAGCCTCGTCACGGCCTGTGTCGGCGACGAGGAGACCATCGAACAACTGCTGGACTCGGCACGCCACTGGACGCACACCCGCGCCTGGGCGGTTTACCGTGCCGGGGAGCAACTGCATCGGGTCGGGCAGGGTGACCCGAGCGTGCAGTGGCCGTCCATTGTGGCGAATGATGAACTCGATGCCTTTTGCCAGGCCCGACGCCTGTGCCGCTGGCCCACCGGCCAGGGCGAGGGCGTGCTCGGCTGGCTGCTCGCGCCGCTTGAGCAGGCCACACAACCGGCGCTCGCCGAGTTTGCCCGGCGCCTGGGCGTACGGGTTCAGGCCGATACTCTGGCACGGGCGCAGATCACCCAGCGCGTGCTGTATGAAATCATCTACCTGGCCAGCTCGACCCGCGATCGCTCGGTGTTTCTGGTGGGCATTCACCGGCTGCTGGCCATCCTGATCGACGCCGAGAATTTCTACCTGGCGCTGTACGACCCGCACACCGGAAGGATCGACTATCCCTACTACGTCGATATCATCGATACCCAGGCCCTGCAATCAGAGAACCACGAATACCTCGACCCCGAACGCCTTTCTCTGACCAGTCAGGTGCTGACCAGCGGCCAGCCGTTGCTGATCGACTCCGCCGGTATTCTCGCGGCCCAGGCCACAGGGCGCTTCCATTGCGTGGGCGATCTACCCGAGTTCTGGATGGGCGCGCCGCTGAAAAACGCTTCGGACGAAGTGTTCGGCATGCTGGCGATGCAGGTCTACGATGTGTCCCGTCTCTACAGTGCCGAGGACCGTGCGCTGTTCCTGGTGGTGGCTCGTCACGTGGCCATGGCGCTGGATCGGATGCTGCACCGGGCGGACCTGGAAGAGACGGTGATGCGCCGCACCCTGGAGCTTTCCGCGCTCAACGATGCCTTGCGCCAGGAGGTACTGGACCGCGAACGGGCCGAACATCTGCAGAGCGCGCTGTTCCAGATCGCCGAACTGTCGAGCCGGCCCGGCGACATGGCTGAGTTGTTTCAGAGCCTGCACGGTATCGTCGGCGAACTGTTGTTCGCGCAGAACTTCTACATCGCGTTGTTCGACGATGCCACCCGGGAAGTGACCTTTCCCTATTATGCCGACGAGCGCGAGACCCGCTGTCCGCCGGCACGCCGTGGGTGTCGCGGCCTGACCGAGTACGTGATCCGTCAGCGCCGTCCATGCCGGGTCGACTTCGCCGAGGTGGACCGCTTGACGGCCTGCGGTGAGATCGATCCGCCCAATGCAGCCGTCCGCTCCCACTCCTGGCTGGGTATCCCGCTGTTCGATGGCGACGTGGTGCGCGGGGTGCTGGCAGTACAAAGCTATACCGCGCAGGTGAGCTACACCCAGCGCGACCAGGAACTGCTGACCTTCGTCTCGCGACACATCGACACCGCCCTGTCGCGGCGTTCTGCGGCCGAAGCGATCCATGCCGCCAACCTCATGCTCGAGGCCCGGGTACAGAACCGTACTCGCGAACTCGACCACGCCAACGCCAAGCTGCAGCACGAAAACTCCCACGATGCACTGACCGGGCTGCCGAACCGTACTTACCTGCAACAGCGCCTCAAGCTGGCCTGGGCGTGGTTTGGCCGCGAAGGCGGGCACCTGGCGGTGATGTTTATCGATCTCGACCGTTTCAAGATGGTCAACGACAGCCTCGGCCACCACTTTGGTGACCTGCTGTTGATGCAGGCCGCCCAGCGTCTGCGCGGCTGCCTGCGCGACAGTGACCTGCTCGCGCGCCTGGGCGGTGATGAGTTCGCGGTGCTCGTCCCCGAGGCGCCGCTGGAGGCGGTGGTCGAGATCGCCGAACAGATCCTGGTGGCGTTCGACCGGCCGTTTTTCATCAATGGCCATGAAGTCTTCTCGTCCTGCAGCATCGGCATTGTCAGTGCCGACAGCCAGTTCCACCACGAGCCCGCCGACCTGCTGCGCGATGCCGATACGGCGATGTATCGGGTCAAGAGCGGCGGGCGCGACAGCTACGCGGTGTTCAATCAGGAACTGCGCCGCGAGGTCTCGGACCAGGTCGAGCGCGAAGGAGCCTTGCGCAATGCGCTCAAGCGCACTGACGAACTGCTACCGTATTTCCAGCCGATCGTCAGTCTCGAAACCGGTGAGCTGCTGGCTCTGGAAGCGTTGGTCCGCTGGCATCAGCCGGGTGGTCGGGTGATCGTACCGGGCGAATTCCTGCCGGACTTCGAGGGCCTGCGCCTGATCGGCCGACTGGACCTGTACATGCTCGGCAGTGTCGCTGCAATTCTCGCCCACCCCGAGCATGCCCATTGGCCTTCGGTGCACATCAACTGCTCCAGCTACAGCATGACGCGCCCGGAGTTTGCCGGTGATGTGCTGGCACTGTTGGCGCAGTACGGCGTGGCGCCGTCACGGATCTGCCTGGAGTTGACCGAAGGCGCCTTGGTGGCCGAGCCGGCGATTGCCCGGCAGACCATGCAGCAGTTGGCCGATAACGGCATGTCGGTGGTACTCGATGACTTCGGGACCGGCTTTTCCTCGTTGAGCTATGTGCATCAGTACCGTTTCAGTGGGCTGAAGATCGATAAGTCGTTCATTCTCGAACTGACCAGCAGTGCGCGAAGCCGGGCGATTGTGCGGGCCATTGTGCGAATGGCGCAGTCGCTGGATCTGAGTGTGGTGGCGGAAGGGGTCGAGGATCAGGAGACGTTGGAGCTGTTGCGTGAGATGGGGGCGGGGCAGGCGCAGGGCTATTACTTTGCCAAGCCGATGGGATTGGCGGCGGTGAGGGCGCGCGTCTCTGGCAGGCCATGAGCCTGAAGCACCGTGCACGTCGTCCATGACCGACCAACCCAGGAAGAGGAGTGCCCAGGTGAGGCACTCCCTCCAGGTTTCCAGTAAAAGCGTCGTGGCTAGCCGATCCGCGGGTTACCTGAGTTGAACGCCGATTACCCGAACGAAGGCGCCACCCGTGTTCAGGTAAAGGCTGTAAAACACTCGGGGAATGTCTGGAACCGTGACCTTGACCACGTGGACGCTCCCTACAGTGGTGCGCACCACTTCCGCTGTATAGCAGGGGATATTCTGCCCCACTTGTCCTGGAATATTGCCTACGAAAAGTGCCTTGTCGCCGGCCAACTGCGAGCCAGGCCATCGAGTGATTTCGAGGGTGTCATCCGGCTCGGCGGTGATGGTTTGTGAATCGATGACATGGTTGGTCATGGATGACTCCTGATCATTGAGTGATGACCTGAAAGACCACCCGAATACCTTTTCAGATAGGCAGGATTTTCCTGTGTCCGAGGCACGCCCGCTACTGTCAGAAATAACAGTAGCGACAGGCGGTCATACTCTCGGCGTGCATCTTCCCGGGCCTACTCGGTACCGGGCGGGTGCCCATAGAAGGCTTTGTAGGCATGGCAGAAGTTGGCGGGATTGGCGTAGCCCAGGCGGTAGGCGATCTGCGAGACCTGCCACTTGCGCTGCCTGAGCAGGGTGCGCGCCAACTCCATGCGCTGCTGGCGTACGTATTCCAGTATTGAGCGACCGAACACCTGGCTAAAGGCCCGCCGCAAGGTGGTCTCGCCCACGCCCAGGCGCTGGGCCAGGGCCAACGTGGTGGGCGGATCGATCAGGTCGGCGTCGAGCTGGCGTCGTGCTTCATGAGCCAGGTCGCGTTGCCCGCGTACGTGTGTGCTGACGGTCGCAGGATGGTCATTGAGGTGAGCGCCCAGCTCGACCAGCAGCGCCAGGCTCAGGCTCTCGTAGTGCAAGCGTTTCAGTGCACCCTGGTAGGGCGAGTAATAGAGTTGTTCGAGCAGGCGGCTCAGCGTCGGGCAGTGCGACAGCCGGGTAAAGCACACACCGTCCTCCAGTAGACCCAGAAGGGATTTCAGGCTCTCGTCCTCCTCTGCCAACTCGCGCAGGTAGCCACCGGCAATGCGCAGCCCGGCCATGCGTGCGTGGCTGTCGGGGGGTAACTGGTCCTGCGCCTCCATGCTTTCGCTCAGGCCCAGCGCGTGCAACTTGCCGGTGGTGTAGCGGTTGAGCGTACCGTCGATGCTGTGCTGCCACTCGCCGTCGAGCACATGCACGATGCACAGGCTGTCGGGCAGCACCTTGTGGATGCTCAGGGGCTCGGGAAACTGCAGGTCGCAATCGAAATATTGCAGGCTTTCGCGCACGGTATGCGCGCGATAGTGGCCGATGGCGCTGCCCATCACTACGGGTGTCCTGCGGGTATCGAATACGCCTGCTTGCGCCAGCGAGGCGGGACGGTCGAAGTAGAAGTCGGTGTCCAGATAGGGGGTTTGAGGGGGCATCGGTAAACACGTCCATGGAGGATGGCGGCCTGTCGCAAACATGTTAACGCGAACACACCTTGAGCGTCAGTCGTTGTGATTGACGGCCTGTTTGTTGTGCGAACCGACCTACCGGGTTGGCAGCGCGGCCTGGGCCTACTTCAATACCTGTCCTCTGACAATTCGAGATCGAAAACGATGCTTGTTTATCGCAAATGGATGGCCCTGTTGGTCGCGTCGCTGACCCTCTGGATGGGCCTGGCTCATGCTGAAGAGCGCCCGGCCGTGGCCGACAATGTGGTCGCCTACCAGGGTACGCAAGGGGTCAAGGTCTGGACCTTGCGCATCGGTGATCGCAGCGCCAACGAAGCGCTGGTGCAGATCGAAGGGGTCGACCACGACTGGAACATGCGTATTCAGAAGATGAAGGTCGAGAAGACCAGCAAGGACACGCGTTATTCCACCACGGTCGATGGGCAGAAGTTCGTGGTACTGATCGTCCCGGGTACCTGGGGCGGTGAACTGTACCTGCCCGGCGAAGCGCAGGAAATGACTGTCGGTTATTCCGAAGGACTGTCCAACCAGGGCAATGCCCAAGCCTTCCTCACGGATTACCTCAACGCACAGAAATAACGATGCCGGCCCGTACCGTTGGCAACGAAGGACTCTACCCATGACCATTCCTGAACCATTCGACCCGCTGTCCGGCCCGCTCGGTGCCGAATACGATCAGTCCCATGCGGCCCAGCGCGACCGAGTGATCGCCGAACTCAAACAGGTGATCGAGCGAGTGCCCGAGCAGACCGAATTCACCAATTCCCGCCGTTATCGGGTGTGGGGGCCAGTGTTGCTGATCGGCTCGCTGGTGCTCATGGTCATAGCCTTGCGCATGGATCGCCTCGCTCCATTCATCTGTACGGGGTTCATGACCCTGATAGCGGCAGCCGTGACCTGGCAGCACCGTAATTCCGGTACCCAGGTCTTCATGCGCCTGACCCGTCGTCAACTATTTGTCGATACGCTGGAGGGACCGGTCGACCTGGCCCAGGTGGAAGACATCTCGGTCAAGGACGAGGGATTGGTCATGATGCAGACGCTGGACATGAGCAGTGACGCGGTGTTGCCGAAACACCGTGTGGTGAAACTGCAGTTCTTTGGCAACCAGGCCCTGTCGCTGAAACGTCCCCGGTTGCAGATCCGGGTCATGTCTGCCGGCTTGGCCACGGGGGGACGCAAACTGGACAACGACGAAGTGCTGGCGCTGCTGGTCGCTTACCGTGATGCGGCTTACGCGCAACGACGACTGGAGATGTTGCAGGCCCATGGATAACCTTGGGCGCGAGGCTCATCTGGATGGCCTCCAGGCTCGGGCCGACGGCCCCAGGGCTGCCTTGGATATTCATGAGCACTTGGCAAGGCGCTGGTATGTGCGCTACCGGGATTGCTCTCGGTCTGCCTCGGCATCTGGTTTGCCACGACGCTGATTTTTTCCGTCGCCGCGTTCAGCCGTGCGCCTGTTCTCAGGCCTGGCTGTTTCAAGTCACTGGTTGCGCCGGATGCCTGGCCAGTGGCAGGCGGGCTGCGGATCAAGCTGTGGATGTGCACACCGATCGTGGCGGGTAGACCTATGGACCTGCATCAGTTGACTGAACTGCTGTATGCGTACCTGGACGCGGCCCAGGCTCGACGTACCCTGGGCCAGTTGTTTCCCGGTGTTGAGCATCTCGGCGAAAAGACTGCCTGACTCAACGGATGGAAGGGCTCGCTTGGCTTCGCCACAGCACGGGCCAGTCGGCTTCGCTCAGCCCCATGCAGACGGTCATTTGCGCGGCATGGGTCAGCCTGAAAGCGCTGCCGTCGTAGCGCCAGTGCAGGGACGTACCGCATCCTCCCATGCTCATTGCCAGTTCATGACTGCTGAGCTCCCCGCTGACCGGATCGAACTGGATGCTGCCGTTGGGCAACATGTCCGGCATCTGCGGCACTGCGTCGATCCTGACCGGGTGGGCTTGTTCGGGATGGGCGATGGGCGTTTCATACAGGCGGTATGAACAGTTGTACGCCCCGCAATCGGTCTTGATGATCACAAGTGCTTGGCGATCATTCAAGGCAAAGGCTTCGCCTTCGGCCGGTGTGTCGTCGAGCTGGTCCTGTTGCCATGACGCGCGCGTGGCCGCCATGGCTGCGTCCCGTATGTGCTGGGCCTGAGCCTTGTCCAGCGCCACCGGGGCGCGCCACTCGGGCAGGGTCGGGGCTGCCGGGGCGGGTGGCACATCGCTGGCGCTGGCCGACCCCTGGCGCACCAGGGCCGTGACGGTGCCCACACGGCCCTGCACCGAGTCCATCAGCAACAGTGCCCCGCTCATGCCGGCCAGGGATGCGAAGGACTGGCCATCCTTGGTGAGAAGGATCAACTCGTTGCCATTACGCAACTCTGCGATCAGCGCTTTGGCCTGATCGCCTGTCGCATTCAGGACCTCGGGGACATCACCGTCTTTCCGCGCGCTGGCGGCCATGGACGTGCGCAGCGCCTTGCCGTCGAGCAGGGGCTTGCCAGCAACGGCGTTATAGCTGAACGCCCCGACCCGCAATGCGCCTTCAGGCCCTGCTTCGCGGGTGATCCGCAGGCTGAAAGTGAGCCTGGCGCCAGTATCGTCTCGCATGGGGACTGCACCGATGGCTGTGCACGAACGCGTGTTATCGCAGGCGATCACCCAATCCTTGATCTCCCGGTAAAGCGGTACCTGTTCTTCTGCGTAGGCAGTGCAACTGGTAACGGCGATGAGCAGGGCGACGAGAGGGCGGGCCATAAGCGTATTACCTGGAGATTGTGGGCGGCGGTATTAGGCCACGAATCAAACGCGAGGGTTAATGGTTGGCTGCGGGGCACAGAAAAAAGCAGAGTGCTCACAATCGATGTGCAAGGCTGAGCGGGCAGCCTTGTCCCGGCACACGTAAAAGTGCTTGGCGTATGGCGACACCGAGTTGTCGATGAACAGCACATCCTTGTGCGGTTCAAACTTGGTCTCCAGAGCATAGGCGGCACGGAGCAGGGCCATGTCCACCTGGCCAGGCACGTGTGACAGCCTCGTTCAATCCACAATAAAGAGTGTGGCGCCGGTGCTGGTTGATGATCGGTGCGCTTCTGCGTTGTCAGCTACCTGGTAGCTCATGCCCGCTGTCAGGGTGAATTCACGGCCATCTTCCAACTCGGTCTCCAGTTGGCCTTCCAGGCAGAGCAAAATGTGTCCCTTGCGACACCAATGATCGGCAAGGTAGCCCGGACTGTATTCGACCTGTCGCACCCGTATCGTCCCGAACTGGCAGGTGCGCCAGTAGGCCGTACCGGTTTCTCCCGGGTGCACGGTCGCTTCGATCTTCGACCAGTCGGTCGTTCCAAAAGGGATAGCTGTCAGCTCCATGTCCGCCTCATTCAATCGATGGAATCCGGATCGTATCGACGGGGTACTCCTGTCGATAGATACAGACCGGCATTGATTGCGTCATACAGCACGTTCGCGAGGTCATGGATGGGGGATTACTGCGCCGCACCTGCAACCGGATAAACCACTTCCTTTGTGAGTCCCTTCGAATAGCTGCGCGAAAAACAGACGTCTTACCGACTCTTTTCAAAAGGTGATGGCTTCGGGCAAAAACGTCAGTGACTGGCATGCCTCAGGCTGGTGATGGCCAGAAAGACTGTCGGCCCGTCGGGTGGTGACGGTGCTCGGTAGCAGCCCAGCGCACCCAGATGCTGAACGGCGATAGCCGTCAGTTCCCAGGCCATGGACTCATCTTCGAGGGCCACTGCCTCGTCATTGCCAAATAGCTCGTAGCCCGTAATCGCCTGCAGTTCCTTCAAGGGGAGGGCTTGTTCGCGAAGTGCTTGTGGCACCGTGGGATTGCTCCAGGCCCACTTCCAACTTGAGTGTTTGGGTGAGAAAGATCCAATGTTGAGTATCTGCGCCTCGACGGCCAACCTGTCGTGCGCATCGAAGAACTTCAGGGTGGCGCTTTCCTGGTCGAGCCACCAACGTTCCATGTCACCCAGTGTGTAGAGCCGCTGGAGTTCCTCCTGCTTGCTCATCAACGCCGCCATGGCCGTTTCCAGCAGTCTTTCAAATGTGTGTTCCGACACTTGTCTTCCTTAGGTATTCATCCAGGTTTTGCGATGTCTCGGGATTTTGTCACAAACCCATTTGTAGGTGGGGGCCGGCTCGAACGTGAATGACCCGGCCCAAGGCGCCGTTCCAGTGAATGTTTGGCACCAGCTTGGTGAATGCCCGGGCCATGGCATTGGGCGCAGCACTGTGGGGAATTGCTCACGAAAGAGGGTGAGCTACCTCGGCCGTTGCAACCGGGGCACGTTATCTGATACTCGAACACAGGCTCGACGCACCCTGGGCCAGTGGTTTCACTCCAGGCAGCCTCTCTTCGAGAAAGCCTGACTCATTCAACGCGCGCAGGCCCAACGGCGGCGGGAAGTGCCGGGCTCCGCCACAGCACGGGCCAGTAGGCCTCGTTCAGCCCTACGCAAAGGGTCATTTGCGCGGCTCGGGTCAGCCTGAAAGCGCTGCCGTCATATTGCCAGTGCAGGGACGTACCGCATCCTCCCATGCTCATTGCCAGTTCATGACTGCTGAGTTCCCCGTTGGCCGGATCGAACTGGATGCTGCCGTTGGGCAGCATGTCCGGCATCCGGGGCACTGCGTCGATCCTGGCAGGGCGGGCTTGTTCGGGATGGGCGATGGGTGTTTCGTACAGGTGGTATGAACAGTTGTATGCGGCGCAATCGGTCTTGATAACCACCAGCGCTTGGCGATCACTCAAGGCAAAGGCTTCGCCTTCGGCGGGGGTGTCGTCGAGTTTATTCTGCTGCCATGAAGTGTGTGTGGCCGCCATGACCACATCCCGTATGTGTCGGGCCTGAGCCGGGTCCAGCGCCACTGGAGGGTACCACGGGGGCAGGGTTGGGCGGTGTGGGGCGGGCATTACAGCGCTGGCCGCCCCCTGGCGTACCAGCGCTGTGACGGTGCCGACCCGGCCCTGTACCAAGTCCATCAGCAGCAGCGCCCCGCTCATGCCGGCCAGGGATGCGAACGACTGGCCATTCCGGGTGGGAAGGGTCAGTTCGTGACCATTACGCAACTCTGCGATCAGCGCTTTGGCCTGATCGCCTGCCGCACTCAGGACCTCGGGTACATCCCCGTCTTTCAGCTCGCCAGCTGCCAGGGAAGTTCGCAGCGGCTTGCCGTCGAGCAGTGGCTTGCCCGTAATGGGGTTATAGCTGAAGACCCCGACCCGCAACGCGCCTGCCGGTCCCGCTTCGCGGATGATACGCAGGCTGAAGGTGAGCCGGCCGCCATTATCGTCGCGCATGGGGACTGCGCCGATGGCGGTGCACGAGCGAATGTTATCGCACGCGATCACCCAGTCCTTGATCTCCCGGTAGAGCGGTACCTGTTCTTCCGCATAGGCAGCGCAACTGGTGACGGCTAGGAGCAGGGCGACGAGAGGGTGGGCCATAAGCGCATTACCTGGAGATTGCGAGCGGCGGTATTAGGCCACGAATCAACCGGGACGGTTAACCGTTGGTTGCGGAGCACAGAAAAAAGCAGAGTGCTCACAATCGATGTGCAAGGCTGAGCGGGCCGTCTTGTCCCGGCACACGTAAAAGTGCTTGGCGGATGGCAAAAGGGATAGCTGTCAGCTCCAGGGCCGCCTCATTCAATCGATGGAGTCTGGATCGTATCGACGGGGTACTCCTGTCGATAGATACAGACCGGCATTGATTACGTCATACAGCACGTTCGCGAGGTCATTGATGGGGGATTACTGCGCCGCACCTGCAACCGGATAAACCACTTCTTTCGTGTCCAGATTCCGAATCTCGGATTTGATGGTAATGACCGACTCCTGACGTCCCGGAGGCCCGTTGACATCTTCGCGAGTCGAAAAGTCCACGACATAACGCTGGCCCGTGCGGAATTCGACATCGCGCGCGCCGAAGCCGCACTTGGCACCGCCGGTACCCAGTGCATTCATCGAGACCCAGCACCAAGTCAGTGAGTGTTTGCCAGGTGTCAACTTGAGCGCCTGCATGCCGGAAACATCGAGAATCGAGCGACGTCCGGCACCTGGCAGCGGTTGGTCATCCACTGCCGTTGCCAGTAGCAGCCGGTGGAAGGGTACGCCAAGTGCGCGGTACTTGATGGTCGCGAAATACACAACCGGCGCATCGATGGTGTTATCGGACAGGTCATAGGGTTTCATCAACTCCGGCGCCCACTCGCCTTGGTAATCCTTGTAGTGGTAGTTGTTGGAGCAGGCGGTGGTGAGGGCGGCGGCCAGCAGGGCCGTCGATAGCTTGAGATATGACAGAGGGCGTAACGATCGCACAGTTCTTCCTTGTTGAACTAAACCCACAGGATGGCGCGTTGGAAGCGGCCGCTCTGCGGATGGGTGGTGTCTAAATGCTATCATTTTCGCATTAATGAAGGCACTTATGCGAGCTGTCCACAAGTACAGCTACATGCCTTCTATTTATTGTCAGGGCAACAAATTGAGAGACGAGTTCATCGAAGCGCTTGAAGAAATTTCAGGACTGATGTCAAACGCCTACGAGCAATTCGATCCAGTATTGGGCGATCATCCGCTGGCTCAGGCGGGTTTGAGGAATGGGGCTGAGATTGTTCTGGATTATCTTGATCACAACGAGGCTGGAGTGGCGTTCGACCATCACCGGCTTCGACGCCTACCTACGTAACATCCCGCAACTACAACCTGAACCGCGAAACCATCGTGCGCAGATCGCCTGCCAGCAGTGACAGTTCCTTGGCCGTCATCGCGTTGTCGTCGATGCCCTGCATCAGTTGCACACTGCCGTTGCGAATCTCGGTCACGTTGCGATTGATGTCTTCCGACACGGCGTGTTGTTGAACCGCCGCACTGGCGATCTGGGTGTTCATGCCAACGATCTGTTCCACCCCGGCATTGATCGTATCCAGGCTGCTCGAAGCCTGATCGGCCGACTCGATACAGGCCTGGGCGCGCAGTTGGCCGGCGGTCATCTGCTCGACGGCCACCGATGTGGCTTGTTGCAACTCCTGGATGATGGTGCGGATTTCTTCCGTGGATGTCTGCGTGCGCGAAGCCAGGCTCCGCACCTCGTCCGCTACCACGGCAAAGCCACGGCCCTGTTCGCCGGCACGGGCGGCTTCGATGGCGGCGTTCAAGGCCAGCAGGTTGGTTTGACCGGCGATATTGCCGATCACCGCGATGACGCCGCCAATCTGTTCACTGTGCAGGGCCAGTGCCGAAACCCTCTGCGCACTGAGTTCCACTTCACCGGCCAAGGCTTCGATGGTCTCGCGGGTTTCCTGCATCTTCGCCAGGCCTAGGTTGGACGCCCGGCTGGCGTGTTCGGCCGCATGCGCTGCACCCTCGGTGTTCTGCGCCACATCGGCGACGCTGGTGGTCATTTCGTTGATGGCGGTGGCAACCTGTTCGGTTTCGCCTTGTTGGGCATTCATTGCGTGTTTGGCGCGTTCGATGGACAGGCTCATACGGGTGGCCGCTTCGGACACGGACTGCGAGCTGCGCTCAACCTGCGCAAGCGATGCGCTGAAGGCCTGCACCATGTGGTTGAGACCGTTGCTGACGTCGGCCATTTCATCCTTGCCTTGCACCTGTACCCGGGCGGTCAGGTCGCCCTGGGCAATACGCTGTGTGACGGCCAGTACTTCGTGAATGGCTTTGCGCATGGCGCTGTAGATACCGCTGAACGCGTACACCAGCAGCAATCCCAGCAGCATGGATGTGCTAAGAATAACCGTGCGTTCCGAGACTTTGTCCTGCACCCGCTGTTCCAGCGTGGTTTGCAGCGCTTGCTGCAGGGCGTCTTGTGCCTTGTACAAGTCGGCGACCACGGCGTTGCCTTGGGCAGGCAGATTCTGCACCCCGCCGATGGTTTCGCTGGTTGAGGCGAGCAGGCCCTCAAGTCCATTGCGGAAACTGTCCAGGCCCGCCAAGGCGCTGGTAATCGGCGTTTGAATCTGGTCGGTCAGGGCCGGCTCTTTGCGGCGCAGCAGCGCGAGGCTTTGCAGCAGCTCGTTGCGGGTCAGCATTTCATTTTTGAGCGTGGCCTTGATCGCACCACGTGTGCCCGCGCTTAACGTTTGCCCGTCACGCAGACCGCCGGCCATGCCCCGCAACTGGCCGACGATGTTGATCTGGCGGGGCAGTCGCAAGGTGCTCTGGTCGATCATGAACAGCGAGGCGTAGTCCTCGTCCAGCACCATCCCCGAGGTGGCGGACACGAAGTAGATGAAGTTCAAGGTTTCGGTGAGCTGGTCGTTCCAGTCATCGAACATCGTGCCTTGGTTGGCTGCGGATTTCGCTCGTTCGATCAAGCGCTGGGCGCTGCTATGCAGGCGTTGTACACGGTCGCCGGTTTCCAGCAGGCTGTTGAATTGCCGGTCGGTGGTTTCGAGTTTTGCAAAGGCGTCTTCCAGTTTTATCTGGTTTGCCTGTACCTCGGCTACGGCCGTTTGATCACCGCTGAGCAATCGGTGGGTGAGCGCGCGTTGCAACATGGATAAGCGCAGCACCGGCGTGACTTCTATCAGGTAGCGTTGGCCGATCTGTTCCGAGCGGATGACGTCGAGGCTGTCGTTGATCTGATTGATAACGCGTGTGCCCAGCAGGGTCAGCGGGATCAGGATGATGATCGCCAGCAGTCCGAACTTGGTGCGGAAGCGCAAGCGATTGGCCAGGTTAATGGCAGGGGTCAGAATATTCATATCGTTCTCACAGCCCGCTAGGGGTACTTGATGAGTGTGTGTGAGAACAGTCCGTTTCTCGGATTGTTATTGGCCGTTTCGGCGAATAACACGCTTGGATGTAAGGAATTTCTTCCCTGAGCGTATCGGGAGCTAAAGTAATAACTTTATAGAAAATTGTACAAATATATATTTTTGTACAATATCTGAACGTTTATGATGAGCCGATGTCATTTTGGCATCATTTTCGGAGCGTGGGCGGCAAAGCAGGGGTGGGCATGCGACCGATAGTCATTTTCTGTCGGTGCGTTCGACAGATCCACGCACATCCACTCGCGCAGTTCCGTCATCAGATACGCCAGCATCGCGGTCGAGCACGTGAGCCGCGTCGGTGGCTGGGGTAAGATGAGGCGTTTGCAATCACTGCCTCCCCCTATCAGCAGCCCACGGTAACAGCATGATCGAAGTAACCGAGGTTTCCATCGCGCAATTGCGCGCCGCGCTCGAATCCGGCCAGACCACGGCGGTAGAGCTGGTCCAGGCCTATCTCGCGCGGATTGATGCCTACGATGGCGCCAACACACCCACCGCCCTCAACGCCGTGGTGGTGCGTAACCCCGAAGCACTCAACGAAGCGCGGGCCTCCGATGCCCGCCGAGCCCGAGGCGAAACGCTGGGCCCGCTGGATGGCATTCCTTATACGGCCAAGGACAGCTACCTGGTCAAGGGCCTGACCGCCGCTTCCGGCAGCCCGGCGTTTGCCAAGCTGGTTGCCTATCGCGACGCCTTCACCATCGAGCGCCTGCGTGCCGCCGGGGCGATCTGCCTGGGCAAGACCAACATGCCGCCGATGGCGAACGGTGGTATGCAGCGTGGCGTCTACGGTCGGGCCGAAAGCCCGTACAACGCCGACTACCTGACCGCACCCTTTGCCTCGGGCTCTTCGAACGGTGCGGGTACGGCGACAGCCGCGAGCTTTTGCGCCTTCGGCCTGGCCGAAGAAACCTGGTCGAGCGGTCGTGGCCCGGCGTCGAACAACGGCCTGTGCGCCTACACCCCATCGCGCGGGGTGATTTCGGTACGCGGTAACTGGCCGTTGACGCCGACCATGGACGTGGTGGTGCCTTACGCCCGGACCATGGCCGACCTGCTGGAAGTGCTCGATGTGGTGGTCGCCGAAGACCCCGACACGCGCGGCGACCTGTGGCGTCTGCAGCCCTGGGTGCCGATTCCGAGCGTGATGTCGGTGCGGCCCGAATCCTATGCGGCCCTGGCGGTCGGCGCCGAGGCGCTGGCTGGCAAGCGCCTGGGGGTGCCGCGCATGTTCATCAATGCCGACCCCGAGGCCGGTACCAGCGAAGCGCCGGGTATTGGCGGCCCGACCGGGCAGCGCATCAACACCCGTGCTTCGGTGATCGAACTGTGGCAACAGGCCCGCCAGGCCCTGGAAGCCGCCGGTGCCGAAGTGATCGAGGTGGATTTCCCGCTGGTGTCCAACTGCGAGGGCGACCGCCCCGGCGCGCCGACGGTGTTCAACCGTGGGCTGGTGTCCAAGGAGTTCCTGCACCATGAGTTGTGGGACCTGAGCGCCTGGGCCTTCGACGATTTCCTGCGGGCCAACGGCGATCCTCACCTGAACCGCCTGGTGGATGTCGACGGTCCGCTGATTTTCCCCCACGACCCGGGCACGCTGCCAAACCGCGAGGGCGACCTGGCGGCGGGTATGGATGAGTACGTGCGCATGGCCGAGCGCGGCATCACCCCGTGGAACGAGATCAGTACGTTGCCTAACGGGTTGCGTGGGCTGGAACAGACCCGGCGCATCGACCTCGAAGACTGGATGCAGGATCGGCGGCTGGATGCGGTGCTGTTCCCGACCGTGGCCGACGTCGGCCCTGCCAATGCCGATGTCGACCCGGCGTCGGCGGACATTGCCTGGAGTAATGGAGTCTGGGTGGCCAATGGCAACCTGGCGATCCGTCACCTGGGCGTGCCGACAGTCACCGTACCGATGGGAGTGATGGCCGATATCGGCATGCCGGTGGGGCTGACTTTCGCCGGTCGTGCCTACGACGATTCGACGCTGTTGAGTCTGGCGGCGGCTTTCGAGTCGACCGGCAGCAAGCGCCTGATCCCGCCGCGCACACCGGCCCTGGTCGCCGGCAAGCCGTAATCACCGCAGCGGATTGGCGCCACGCTGGCGCCAATCCCGGTGGTTCATTTCAAGCTCGAGTCGTGCGGCTTATTCCTTGTCTTTCTCAGTGGACCTGGCTTGCGCCCGGTACTGCTTCACTTCGCCCAGGCGTACGCTTTCGGGTAACTCGCCGCGATGCTTGCCTTGTCCCACACGCTGGGCGTTGTAGATGCCGGTATGGCCGGACACCAGGTAGCTGGCAATGCAGGCGATGGCGGCGAACGGCGCGATCTCGGGACCGAACAGCTCCATGGCCATGACGATGGTTGCCAGCGGGGTATTGGCCGCCCCGGCAAACACGGCGACGAAACCGAGCCCGGCGAGCATGGCGAAGGGCAGGTGCAGCAACGGTGCCAGGGCGTTGCCCAGGGTTGCGCCGATGTAGAAGAGTGGCGTGACCTCACCGCCCTTGAACCCGGAACCCAGCGAGGCCACGGTGAACGCCAGCTTGCCGAACCAGTCCCACGGTGCGACCGGTGCCTGGAACGACTGGTTGATGCCTGGAATGCCCAGGCCGATGTACTGATGGGCATCCAGCGCCCAGACGGCCACGGCGATCACCATGCCCCCGAGCAATGGACGTAGCGGTGGATAGCCGATCAGCCGTTTCATCCAGGCGCCCAGCCGATGAGTGGCAGTGGCGAACAGCAGGCCCGCGAGGCCGAAGACGATACCGGCCAGCACCGTTGCCGCAATGCTCCAGAACTGCACCGACACCACTTCGCCAATCGGGTAATGGCTGTGTGCTATGCCCCAGGCCTGGGTAACCTGGTCGGCGACGATAGCTGCGACCATGCAGGGGAAGAGCGCGTCATAACGCATCCGGCCGATGGTCAGCACTTCCAGCCCGAACAACGCTCCGGCCAGCGGCGTGCCGAACACTGACGCGAAGCCGGCGCTGATACCGACCATGAGGATGATCCGCCGGTCTTCCTGGCGCAGGCGCAGCCAGTGGCTCAGTTGGTCGGCCAGCGCGCCGCCCATCTGCACGGCAGTGCCCTCACGGCCCACCGAGGCGCCGAACAGGTGCGACACCAGCGTGCCGCCGAGCACCAGGGGCACCATGCGCAGCGGCACGGTTTTTTTCGGGTCGTGGATTTCATCGATCAGCAGGTTATTGCCCGCATCGACCGATTTGCCTAACCCGTGATAGATCAGCCCAACGGCGAGGCCGGCCAGCGGCAGCAGCCAGATCACCCAGGGATGGCTTTCGCGCCATTGGGTGGCCTGATCCAGCGAGAACAGGAAAAACGCCGACGCGCTACCGGCCAGCAGGGCCACGGCACTGGCCAATAGCAGCCATTTGCCGAGATAGAGCAGAAGATCGAGTTGTTCAGGGCGTGAAAGTCTGGACATAGGGTCAGTCACATGAATCAGAAGGAGTCTGACCCACAGGAGTTCTGCATGCATGCGCCTACAGTCCTGTGCGATCAGGTGTCTGTAGGCATCATCAGCTGCAGTAGCACAGCGGTTGGGTACGGAGGAATGCCATCTCCGGAAGGCCGATCATAGCCAGTGGTGATGTGCTTGTAAAATCTTGTTACAGGTTGGGCGGTTTCTGCGGCAAGTTTCCCGTCGAGGTCACCGCCGGAGGGCTGAGAAACGCCTTCTTTCTTTAAGCGGCATAACCCCCGAACGGGTCTGGGCGTTTGTATGGGGGGCTGCATGAGCATTAGCTGTGGGCGCCAGACAATCGCCTCACGCGCTCCAGTTCCTTCTCATCGATCTTGGCCTTGAGTATCAGCGACGCCGGCAACGGCGCTCCAGGTAGGTTTGGCTCCTCAATCGACTCCAACTGCCAGGCGGGCACGAGGGTGGTGAGCCAACTGCTGAGGGTGCGGTAGAACCAGGGCATGGGTTGCCAGTCACCGACGCCCATGGCGTCGAAATGTTCCACTCGCCAGCCATCCGTGTAAGGCGGCTCTACGCACAATGGGTGCAGCGTCTGGATGATCAGGCGGGCATCGGGACGGGCGGTGTGGGCGAGGGCGGCCAGCAGTTCTGCGGTCTGTTCGTCGAGCAGAGAGAAGTTGCAGACGATCACCTTGAAATCCGCGCCGATTCGTTGCGGTTCGGCGATCACCTGTGCGTAGGACATGCAACGAAAGTCGCCCACGCCGGCCTGTCCGGCAAGCTTCACGAGTGGTGCTGAAACATCGATGCCGGTGAGCTGGCCGCCGTGCTCGGCCAGGGCTCGACACAACCAGCCTTCACCACAGCCCACGTCCAGCACCCGACCCGGCAGGTACGGCCGAACGGCGGCGATGATCGCCGCGTCGGTGATCTCTCGGCGGCTGCGTATCTGTCCCTCGCGAATGGCCGTGGCCCAGGCCTGGGCGTTGCCGGACCAACTGTCGATCAGGGCTTTCGAGGGATCGTCGTGCATTTCAGCTGCCTTGCGAGGAAGGGTGACCCTGGCAGTGTGGAACTGAATGCACGTGTGTGGCTAGTGTGTCCCGTATCGTCACAAGGTGAACTTGCCCACCAGCATCTGCAGGTGATTGCCCAGACGGGTCAGCTCGACGCTCGATGAGGCGGTTTCCTCGCTGGCCGTCGAGGTCTGTTCGGAGATGTCGCGTACATTGATCACACTGCGATTGATCTCTTCGGCCACCGCACTTTGCTCTTCGGCCGCCGTGGCGATCTGGTGGTTCATCGATTCGATGGCCTGCACCGACTCGCTGATGCCATGCAACGATGCGCCGGCCTGGCGGGTCAGTTCGACGCTGCTGTGGGTGAGGGCGCGGCTACTTTCCAGGCTGATGGCGACCTTGTCGGTGCCGCCTTGCAGGCCGCTGATCAGTTGCTCGATTTCTTCGGTGGAGCTCTGGGTGCGTTGTGCCAGGCTGCGCACTTCATCGGCCACCACGGCGAAACCACGACCGGCCTCACCAGCCCGGGCCGCTTCAATGGCGGCGTTGAGCGCCAGCAGGTTGGTCTGTTGTGCCACCGACTTGATGACGTCGAGCACACTGCCGATCTTGTCGCTTTCCTGCTTGAGATCGTTCATTGCCACGGTGGAGTTGCCCACTTCGCCAGCCAGCCGTTCGATCTGCGCCATCGCCTGGGCCAGTACCTCGTCACCCGCGCGGGCCTCTTGGCTGGCACTGACTGCCGCGCTGGAGGCCTGCTCGGCGTTGCGTGCGACCTCCTGCACGGTGGCCGCCATTTCGTTCATGGCGGTGGCGACCTGATCGGTTTCCTGTCGCTGGTTGTTGACCCCGTTGCGGGTCTGTTCGGTGATCGCCGAGAGTTGCTCGGCAGCTCCCGAGATACGCACCACGCCGTCGCGCAGACCACCTATCAGTTCGCGCAGATTGAGGGTCATGCGCTGCATGCTCAGTTGCAGCTGGCCCAACTCGTCGCGGCGCGAAACCACGGCGTTATCGCTGAGGTTGCCGTTGGCCACCTGTTCGGCTCGGCGCAGGGTTTCCATCAGCGGGCCGACGATCAGCCGAGTGATGGTCCAGGCGGCGAAGATGCCGAGCAGCATTGCGGCGAGCAGGGCTCCTGCGAGCAAGTTGCGCGCGTCCAGGACATCGTCTTGACGCTGGTCGATCTGGTCTTGCGCCAATTGCTGGGTGGTGGCGAGCAGGTTCTTGATGTCGCCATCGATCTGCACTTGAGCGCTATCGGCCTTGGCCTGGGCTTCGGCGAACAGGGCGACGGTGTCGCGGTAACGGCTCATGGCCTGCTGCAGACCCTGCACGTCGGCGGTCATGGCGGCTGGGAGCCGGGTAGCGAGTGCCTGGCTGTAGGCGATGGCTTCCTCGATCGCGTCCCGGGCCGGCTTCTGCAACTCGGGCTTGAGGCTGTAGCTGTAGCCACGCAACTGGAAGCGCGCCTGCTGGACCAGGGTCTGTGCTTTCACCAGGCTGTCGATCTGGGCCTGGTCGCCGCTTGGCGAGGTGGCCATCTCCATGAGTTTTTTCAGTTGCGCGACGGCGGCATCGGCGTGGCCACCAAATACCGCACGGGTTGCATCGCGGGCCTGGACGGCCTGGCTGAAATCATTGAAATGTGCGCGATAGCTCTTGGCGACCATGTTCGCGGTTTCGAGCAGCGGCAGGCTTGCCTGCGAATGGAACACCAAACGGTCGTGGGCCAGCTGGCTGTCGATGTCATCGAGCAGCTTGACCACCGCCGCGGCGCGCTCGGCGTCGGGGTTGGCACTGTAGAGCAGCCGTCCGTTGCGCACGTCCCGGGTCAAGTCGTTGAGCTTGGCGATATCGAGGATCCGGTCGCTGCGTTCGCCGAGGGCCTGGATGCCGAGCCAGCCGGTGGTCGCAATCAGCAGGGTCAGCAGCATGACGATACCAAAGCCCAGAGTGAGCTTGGCTCTGACACTGATGTTCTCCAGCATCCTGTTAAGTGGGGCAAGCATTCGGACAATCTCCGCCGGGACAAACCGCTGATAGGGAAGGGCTGCTCTGAGTCAAGCAGGACACAGCCGGGGTATCGGTCAGTAAATTTGAAACTTTATGTTTCTAGGTGGGTAAAACCGCAGGTATTTTTGGCGCAAATGCCTTGTGCGGTAGCGCAAGAGGGGGGCATGACGGGGCATACGAGTTCTGTGATACTGCTGATCTTTAGTCAGAAGACGCCAGTGCGCCCTGCCGGGATCGGTTCGGGCTATGCCGTGGGGCCGTTCGTGGGCGCTGGGCTGGCCCATCTGGATGGCCGGTTGCCGTTCATCGTTTCCGCGCTGCTGGGCGCCCTGGCTTTCCTGGCGTATTACCCGTTCGGCGACCGGGATCTGGCGCCGGTCGATCGTACCCGTGCACCGGTGTCCTTTATCGGCGTGGGGCGGATTCTGCTTCAGGACAAGCGCTTGGTCTGCTTCACGATCGGTGGGCTGTTGAGCGCTTTGGGGCCGGTGCTCTGCGGGTTTGCCCTGGTGGGAGCCGGCTTGCTGGCGATAGCGGTGTGTCAGCAGCAAAGATGCCAGTTGCCGGCTTGCAATAATTGCCAGCAAACCAGCTTCAGCGCTTCTTCGCCGTACTGCTGCCCGTGGTCTTGGCACTGGCTATCTGCTGCGGTTTGCAGTTGAGGTAGGCCGAGGATTTCAGCCAGTGGCGGTCCGGGTACCAGGAGAACATGAACTGGCCATCCTTGAGTTTGTCGACCACCTGTTTCGCCACCTGTGGGCGTACGGCCGGGCAGCCCTGACTGCGGCCGATGCGTCCTTCGCGCTTGCTCCATAGCGGGCTGACGTAGTCCGCAGCGTGGATCACGATGTCGCGATCGCGGGCGCGATCATTGAAGCCCGGCTCCAGTCCATCCATGCGCAACGAGTAGCCATGGCTGCCTTCGTAGCTTTCCTGGGTGCGAAACAGGCCGATGCTCGATTGGTAGCTGCCCTCTCGGTTGGAAAAGCGGGTGGCGAAGTTTTCCCCGGACTTCTGCCCGTGGGCGACCAGGTCGCGTAGTACCAGGGTCTTCTTGCGCAGGTCGAAGATCCACAGGCGCCGGGCCGTGGAGGGGAGTGAATAGTCGATCACGGCCAGGCGTTCGGATTGTTCATGACCCTGGCGGACGGCGCATTGCATGGCATTCAGCGCGTTTTTCAGCACCAGGGGGTTGAGTTCCGGCGCGGCGTGGGCGAGTCTGCCATACAGCGTCGGCTTCGCGGCGCTGGCGGCCAGGGCCGAACCACCGGACGTGGCCAGGGTCAGAATGATCAGGCAGAGTCGATAGCAAGATGTCAGCATGTAGAGAACGTCTCCGCCTTCAATGCAGGTCATGCATCCATGGGGTGCGCGATCGCGGCTGTCTTGAGGGTTTATTGCCTCTGCCATAACCGTAGACCGCCCGCGCGATAACCGTGGATGGGAGCCTAGCCCTTGTTCAAAAAACACGCATGTTACTTGAGCCTTTGCCTGCTCGTTGCACCACTGGTCGCGACGGCCGACGACCTGCTCGGCGATCCACCTACGCCGTTGCAGTCGGCACTCGCCCATTTATCGACGAGTTGCCCGGGCCTGGCCGCACAAATGGATGCGCCGACCCAACTGCGGCTGCAGGCGTTCTATCAGCAGCAGGGCAATGTTGCGCTCTGGTCCGTCGATGGCCGATTGGCGGCTTTACAGGCGCAATTGCCGCTATTGGCCGACGATGGGCTGGATCCGGCGCGTTATCCGCTGGCGCAGGACAGCAGTGCGGGTGATCCATTGTGCACCGATATCCAGGTTAGCCGGCAGTATCTGCAGGCCTTGCATGACCTGCGCCACGGGCGTCTGTTGCAGGCGCGTTTCGAACCGCTGTGGCATGCCCAGCCGCCGACCGGCGAATCGGATGCCGAGTTGCTGACGCTGGCCGCCACCGGCTTGCAGAACATCGCCCAGGCCTTCGATCAGGCCCGGCCGAGTGCTCAGTTGTATCGCAACCTGCGGCAAGCCTATGCCGCGCAACGTCAGCAACCGCTGCCGCACTGGTCGCCACTGGCTACCGGCCCGCTACTGCGCCCCGGCATGGAGGACGCGCGAGTACCGGAGCTGGCTCACCGGCTGCTTGCCGAAGGTTATCTGCAGAGCTTGCCCAGCGGTCCCGAAAACCTCTATGGCGATGACCTGGCCGAGGCGGTCAAGCATTTCCAGTACCGGCATTCGTTGCAGAGCGACGGAGTGATCGGGCCCGGTACGCTGGTGGAATTGAACATCAGCCCGGCGCTGCGCCGCGAACAGTTGCGCCTCAACCTCGAGCGCTTCCGCTGGCTGGCGCCGGATCTTGAGCCCGAGGGCGTACTGGTGAACGTCGCGGCAGCGCAGTTGAGCTTCTACCACGACGGTGCGCCGCAGTGGCAGACACGCCTGCAGGTCGGGCGAGCCGACCGGCAGACGCCGTTGCTCAAGTCGCGTATTACTCGCCTGACCCTGAACCCGACCTGGACCATCCCGCCGACCATCCTGCGCGAGGACAAGCTGCCGGCCATCCGCCCGGATCCGGCAGCCTACCTCGCCCAGCAGAACCTGCAGGTGCTCGACAGCGAAGGGCGCCCGCTGGCGGCGAACGAGGTCGACTGGGAGCGCCCCGGCAACATCCTTCTGCGCCAGGGCGCCGGTCCGCGAAACCCGCTGGGCAAGATCGTCCTGCGCTTTCCCAACCCGTTCTCGGTGTACCTGCATGACACGCCGAGTCAGCCGCTGTTCGCCAAGGGCCCACGGGCTTTCAGTTCGGGTTGTGTCCGGGTCGAGCAGCCGTTGCACCTGCGTGACTTGCTGCTGACCCCGGCCGAGCGGGCGCACACCGATGAGTTGCTGGCCAGTGGCACTACCCATGAGTACCGGCTGACGGCACCGGTGCCGATCCTGCTGGGGTACTGGACGGTGCAGGTCGACAGTGACGGTGCCTTGCTCTACGCGCCGGATATCTATGGGCGCGATCCGGTGCTGTTGAAGGCGTTGGGCAGTTCCTCCTGATACAAGGGAGGAACCGTGTCGAGTACGGCCTCGGGCATTCGGGATCAGCAGGTCGCCTTGGCGACCCCTTGATCTTTGACCTGGCGACCGGGGCGGATCAGCCTCTTGCCCAAGCTATGACAAGAACCGTTCCACGGTCGCCGGCGTACGCTTGAGCAGCACCTTGCCCGCCCGTACCGATACCAGTACCTGGCCCTGGCGGCGAACCATCTCGTAGTCGTCCGGTGCCGACAGGATCAGCAGGTTGGCCGGGCGCCCGCTCTCGATGCCGTAGCGCTCGCCGAGGTTCAGGGTGCGGGCGCTGTTGTCGGTGATCAGGTCCAGGGCACGGGTGAGGTCCTGGTAGCCGAGCATGTGGCAGATATGCAGGCCGGCTTCGAGCACGCGCAGGATGTTGCCGTTGCCCAGCGGATACCAGGGATCGACGATGGAGTCCTGGCCGAAGCAGACGTTCAGGCCGGCCTGGTCGAGTTCGGCCACCCGCGTGACGCCACGGCGCTTGGGAAAGCTGTCGAACCGCCCTTGCAGGTGGATGCTCTCGGTCGGGCAGGAGACGAAGTTGATCCCGGAGAGTTTGAGCAGGCGAAACAGCTTGGAGCAGTAGGCGTTGTCGTAGGAGCCCATCGCCACGGTATGGCTGGCGGTGACCCGGGCGCCCATCCCGCGCACCCGCGCTTCTTCGGCCAGCACTTCGAGAAAGCGCGAGTGCGGGTCATCGGTCTCGTCGCAGTGCACGTCCACCAGGCAGCCGGTGCGTTCTGCCAGGTCCATGAGGAACTTCACCGAAGACACGCCCTGGTCGCGGGTGTTCTCGAAATGCGGAATGCCGCCTACCACATCGGCGCCCAGGGCCACGGCCTCGGTCATCAGTTCACGACCGTTCTTGAACGACTCGATGCCTTCCTGGGGAAAGGCCACGATCTGCAGGTCGATCAGATGACGGGTTTCCTCACGGACCTCGACCAGCGCCTTGAGGGCGGCCAGGGTCGGGTCGGTGACATCGACGTGGGTGCGCACGTGCTGGATGCCGTGGTCGACCAGCATGTCGATGGTCTTGCGCGCGCGGGTCTTGGTGTCTTCATGGGTGACCAGGGCCTTGCGCTCGGCCCAGCATTCGATGCCTTCGAACAGCGTGCCGCTCATGTTCCAGCTCGGTTCGCCGGCGGTCAGCGTGGCGTCGAGGTGGATGTGCGGCTCGACGAAGGGCGCGGTGACCAGATTCTGCGCGGCGTCCAGGTCCGTGGCCGCAACTTGGGCGAGGCCAGGTTGGGCAACGATGGCGCCGATGCGCTCGCCGTCCAGTTCGATGCGATACAGGCCGGTCTTGCCGCGCAGGCGGGCATTGATGATGTTCATGCAGGCTCCTTACAGGTTTGAGTCATGCGCCAGGCCAGTAGGGCGACGGCGGCATTCATGCGAAACAGCGGGTCGTCCAGTGATTGCCCGCTTTGTTGTTCGATACGCTGGATGCGTTGTGCCAGGGTGTTGCGATGGATCTGCAGGCGGTGGGCCGCCTTGAAGGTGTTGGCGTTTTCCTGCAGCAGGGCGTCGAGGGTCTTGAGCAGGATCAGCGGTTGCTTGCGTCCTGTCGCGATCAGCGGGCCGAGGGTCCGCTTGACGAAGTCGTCGATCAGCGTGCGCTCGCCGATGCCCTGCAACAGGCGCAGCACGCCCAGTTCGCTGAAGTCGCACAAACCGGTAGCCGGACGCAGGCTTTCGGCGACATCCAGCGCCTGGCGGGCTTCGCCCAAGGCTTGGCGGTATTGTCCGCAGTCCTCGACGCGGCTGGCCAGGCCCATGAACAGGCTCAGTTCACCGAGCCGTTCGCTGGCGCTGCGATACAGGTGGGCAAGTGTCTGGGGCAGGCTGTCGTGGTCGGCTAGCAGGAGTACGAAGAGGTCGCCCTGCTGGCTCACTGGCAGCGGTTCGGGCTGTTGACGGCTCCAGGCTTGCAGGTGGTCCAGCAGCGCCTTTCGGGTGTTTTGCAGCAATTGTTCAGCCCGGTCGGGCGGGTAACGCTCGAACAACAGATGGACGGCCGATAGCCGCATTGCCAATAGGCGCCGTGGTCCCTCGACCGGCAATTGCGCATGAATTGCCCGCTGGCGGGCAATGGCCAGGCTCGGGTAGTCGCCGGTCAGCAGTTGGCCGAGGATATCCTGCCGCGAGCGTCGGGTCTGGGCCATGTGCGCCAGCGCCGTGCCGATGGCGTGGGTGACCACGACCATCTTCAGCAGGTAGGGTTGCTCGATCAGTGGCAGGCCGAGCTGTTCGGCGCGCTCGATGACGGTCTGGGGAATGCACTGGATAAATGCCTCTCCCGTGAGAATCACCAGCCCGGCAATGCCGACGGCAACACCGTCCTCGACCAGGCTCAAGAGGTTGTCCTCGCCACGACGGTGATTGATGCCGGTGACGAACACCAGTTCGCCACCCATCACCCACTCGGCGATCCCTTCGTTTTCGGCCACGTAGGGCCAGCGCACGCTGCGTTGCAGGTGGGTGGAGCCGGCCCGCACGCGCAATTCTTCAAGCCCGGGCAGCTTGAGGATTTCCTCGACCGTCAGGCTCATTGGTCACCTTGCATGGGATGAAGGGCGCGACCTCGGCCGCGCAGTTCGCTCAGGCCGATATAGCAGAACGCGGAGGCGACTATGCCCACCAGCGGCGCGATCCACGGCGAGCTGTACGCCAGCAGGGCGCCGACGGCATAGGCCACCAGCCCATTGAGGTTGTAGCGTGGTAACTGGACGCTGGCCAGCTGCGGATACTTGCCGCGATGGCGGTACCAGAAGTCGGCCATGATCACGCCGCCGATCGGCGGGATGATCGAACCGAGCAGCACCAGGAACGGTATGAGCATTTCGTACATGCCGCCGATGGCCAGCAGGATGCCGACGCCGGCCGCCGCCAGGGTCATGCTGCGGCGACGCTCGCTGCGCAGCAGGTGGCAGGCGGCCGCCGAGACGTTATAGATGGTCGGGCCCTGGATGGTCCACAGGTTCAGGCAGAGCATCACCACGGCGGCGAAGGACAGCCCTTGCAGCATCATCACTTCGACGATGTCGGCCTGCTGGTAGACGATCGCGCACCAGGCGCCGGCGACGATCATCAGGCCATTGCCGAGCAGGAAACTGATCACGCTGGCGATGACCGCGATCCGTCCGCTGCGCGCCAGCCGTGTCCAGTTGGTGGCCTGGGTGGCGCCGCTGGCGAAGGTACCGAAGACCATGGTCACCGCCGCAGAGAAACTCATGGCCTCATGGGGAATCACCGCAGCCAGTTCCTGCAGCCCACCGATCTTGCGAGTGGCGATGACCATCGAGATCACCAGCAGCACGAACATCAGCGGTACCGAAATCCGCGACAGCACGTCCAGGCCCTTGTAGCCGATGATTGCGGTCAGGCTGAAACCCAGGCCGAACAGGACCATCAACACAATGCTCAGGTCGTTCGACAGTCCGAGCATTTTCACCAGGATGATCGCCACGGTCGCGGTGCCCCAGGCGTACCAGCCCAGTTCGGCAAAACCGAGGATGAAGTCCGACAGACGGCTGCCGGCTTCGCCGAAGCAGAAGCGGCCCATCAGCACGGTATTGAGACCGCTGCGCGAAGCGATGAAGGCCAGCACGGCGGCATACAGGGCCAGCAGGCTGTTGCCAATCGCCGCGATCCACAGCATGTCGATGAAATGGAAGGCCATGCCCAGTTTGCCGCCGGCGAACATGGTGCCGGTGAAGAACGTGAAACTGAACAACACCATGGAAATCGACAGCACCCCCTTGCGTACATGGGCAGGGGCTTCACTCAGGGGGAATTCGCCAGTGGAACTCATGTGTTTTTCTCCGAACCGAAAACGCGGCAATGACAGGTTGGCTTGCTTGCAGTGCCGGGGCAGGAGCAATAACCAGGCCCACTTTCGGTGGTTTGAGAAAAGCAGAAAAACCGGGCATGCGTGACATTCTTTTATGTGCAGGTTGCCTATTATTTTCTGGATAAATCCATCGGATATGTGCCATATGCCTTATTTCGGAGCGTGTGCGCACCAAGGAAGACCATTGCCCGTGTTGCACCTGTTCGCGGATACACCCGGCCGGCATACCGCCATGCTCAAACCGTCCGAACTGACCCCGCGGACGTCCGAGCTGCTCGGCGAGTTGGTGGCCCGCTACTTCGACCCGAACGAGTTGAGCGTGGTGCTCGGAGATGCCCAGGTCGGCCAGGCGTTCAGTGCGTTGCCGTTCGATCACCTGGTCTTTACCGGCAGCACCCGCGTAGGCAAGCACGTGATGCGGGCTGCGGCACAAAACCTGGTGCCGGTGACCCTGGCGTTGGGCGGCAAATCGCCCGTCGTGATCGCCGAGGATTTCGACATTCGCACAGCGATCGAGCGGACACTGACCATCAAGCTGTCCAACGCCGGGCAGATATGCCTGGCGCCGGGAGTGAGCCGGCTTTCGACGCGCGGGCGCGCAAGATCGTGCCGCACCTGGTGCTCTATGTCAGCGAAGACATGGATATCATGCAGGAAGAGATTTTCGGCCCGTTGCTGCCGGTCAGGACCTACACGCATACCGATGAGCCCATGGCCTATATCAACGCACATTCGCGACCGCTTGCGGTCTACTACTTCGGAGATGACCCGGCACAACAGCAGCATTTCAAGGACCGGACCACCTCGGGCGCCCTGGTGATCAACGACGTCATGCCCCATGCGTCGATCGACAGCCTGCCGTTTGGCGGGGTCGGGGCCTCCGGCATGGGCGCTTATCACGGTATTCATGGTTTCCGCCGGTTCACTCACGCAAAACCTGTTGTCATACAAAGTGAGGATGGCGCCTCCAACCTGCGGTTGCGCGCCCCCTACGCAGACAAGGCCGCTGCACTCGAAGCTTTTTTCAACCACTGATCCCAGCGCTGCAAGGCGACAAGAAGGAATTCAAGAATGAAAGTACTGATGGTTCTGACCTCCCACGATCAACTGGGCAATACCGGCGCCAAAACCGGTTTCTGGCTCGAAGAGTTCGCCGCGCCTTACTACGTGTTCAAGGATGCCGGTGTCGAGGTGGTGCTGGTCTCGCCGGCTGGTGGGCAACCGCCTCTGGACCCCAAGAGCGATCTGCCCGACTTCCAGACCGAACAGACCCATCGCTTCAAGGCCGATCCGGCTGCCCAGCAGGCCCTGGCGAACACCGTGAAACTGGATACGGTCCGCGCGCAGGACTTCGACAGCGTGTTCTACCCCGGTGGCCACGGTCCGCTGTGGGACCTGGCCGAGTCGAGCCATTCGATCAGCCTGATCGAAGCCTTCGAACGCGCCGGCAAGCCGATCGGCTTCGTCTGTCATGCGCCGGGTGTGCTGCGTCACGTCAAGGCCGCTGACGGCTCGCCACTGATCAAGGGCCGGCGGGTGACCGGTTTCACCAACAGCGAAGAGGCTGCGGTGGAGTTGACCGATGTGGTGCCGTTCCTCATCGAGGACGAATTCCAGAAGCTCGGCGGCCTGTATGAAAAAGGTCCGGACTGGGGGCCGTTCGTGATCGAGGACGGCAAACTGGTCACCGGCCAGAACCCGGCCAGTTCCGAAGGCGTGGCCAAGGCTCTGCTTGGACAGCTTCGCTAAGTCGCGATCAAAACCGAGTCGCCCGGGCCGGCCACACCCGTCCTGGGAGATTCGGTCTCCCCTCATCCAGCACTGACAAGGACCTTTGATGATCACACTTCATCACCTCAACGCCTCGCGCTCGCTGCGTATCCTCTGGTTGCTGGAGGAGATCGGCGAGCCATACACCCTGGTTCGTTACCAACGAAACCCCGTCACCCATCTCGCTCCTGACTCGCTGAAGCGCATTCACCCGCTCGGCAAGTCACCGGTGATCGAAATCGATGGGCAGGTGCTCTGCGAGTCCGGCGCCATTGTCGAGTATCTCGTTCGTCGATTCGCCCCCCGGCTGGAGCCCGATTTCCATTCGCCGGACTATCTGCAGTACCTGCAGTGGCTGCACTTTTCGGAAAGCTCGGCGATGGTGCCGGTGCTGCTGAAGATTTTCACCCGCTTCGAGAGCGATAACGGCACTCAACTGACGTTCCTGGATGGCTACACCCGGACCGAGTTCGACAAGGTTCTCGGGTACCTGGACGGGTTCCTGGCCGGCAAGTCTTTCGTAGTGGGCAACACACTGTCCGGTGCGGACTTCATGCTGGCGTTCGTCGCGATCACCGTGATCGAGCGCTTGGCGCTGGGGGAACACTATCCCCATCTGGTTGCGTATCTGCGCGGCCTGACGGCGTTGCCCAGCTGGACCCGGGCGCTGGCTCTGGAGAAGCAGCAGGGGTGATCGCCTGACATGTTCCTGCGGGATCCGCACCGATAGGATCAATGACACCCGCGAGTGCAGGCTCAAGGGTGACGTTATCGACAATGCCAGCTTGAACCCGGCTGCCCAGGCCTGATTGAGGGTCGGTGGCGGTTGCCGGTCATCACGCGAGAAGGTGTCTACTGTCATTTCTGACAGTAGACACCTTCTCGCACACCGTTATGATTCCCACAGGCATCTCTTCGTTTCAGTTCCGCCGTACGCTGTTGCAAACCAGCGCGATCATGAAGAGCGTATCGGCACAAGGGCATCTGTATCGTTTGATCGGGCTGTCCTGGACTCCGTTCGCTAACGCGACGGCGGGAGAGCACTGTGATCAGCGCTGGGATAGCTCGGAAACTTGAACGGGTGAGCTCATGGCTTGCCATCGGCACTTTGTTATTCACGCTGTTCGTGCCGGGCATTTCCATAGCTTCAGGCCCCGATGATGCGGTGGTTTTACCGGATCTTCCCTCTGAGCCGGAGTTCGCTCCCGCCGATAACGATTTCATCTCGGCTCCTGACCCGCGCATTCGGCCGGTGCTGGGTAACCGCAAGGTGTTGCTGGTGGTCGGGCATTGGGCGGACTCGACGTCACGCCTCGATGCCGACAGTATCTATGCGATGACCCTGGGCGATGGCCGCTCCTTGCGCACGTTTGTCCGGCGAGCCTCGCAGGACAAGCTGAATCTCTCGGGTGTCATGATCAAGGACGTCGACTTCGGCGAGCGTACCTGCAATGCCAATGAGATATTGAGCGCGGCCCGACGCGGGGCGCAGCAGCAGGGTTTCGATCCTGGCGCCTATGACTTTATCTTTGTCGCGCTTTCCGTCGGTTGTGGCTGGGGCGGACTGGCGGTCGTGCCGGGTAACTGGATCATCGGTCAGACGATGAGCCTGGACATGTGGGCCCACGAGTTTGCGCATAACCTGGGCGCCGCGCATGGTGCCTCGCTCACCCATTGCCCGGTGGACGGCAGTCAGGTGCTGTTTCCCGAGGATTGCACGCGCATTGCCTACGCCGATACGGGAGACTCGGTGAGCGGCGGCGGGTCGCGTCTGTTTTCGGCGTCGTTACGTCGGCATGCGGGATGGCTGGAAACCGAAGGCGCGCAGACGCTGTTGGTGCGGGCCACACGCCTGTATTTCCTGGGACGGCTGGGCAGTGTGGGGCGGCAGTTGATCCTGATTCCCCGGGGTGTCGCCCCGAACAGGCTGGCGTTGGAACTGCGTAGTTCCAGCCCGCCGTTTGACATCTGGCCGGCGGGTGACAACCGCCTGACCGGGGTTTGGGCACGGCTGTTCGATGAGGCGACGAACACTATATCCCAGGTGCAGATCGATGCGACGCCGGAGACCGCCACCACCGCTGATCCCACGCTTCAAGTGGGCCGGGTGCTGGTGGACAGGCAGCAAGGATTGGCCGTGAAGGTCTGCTGGGTGGGTCCCACGGGGGCTCAACTGGCAATCGCTCTGGCCGGACAGCCACTCCCGGCGTGTCGGGCCCAGGTGGACGTCTCCCAAACCGCGGTTCCCGTTGCCGGCGAAGATGGGCTGATACAGATTCCTGTCGAGGTCCGTGCGGACGGGCAGGCGGTGCCGGCTTCCGCCGGAGAGAGCATGACCTACAACGCACCTTCGCACACGCGGATCGTCGACATTGCCTGTGGATCGAGCAATACCAAATGGATCGATCCGCAGGGCTCCTTTGCTTCCTGTACGATCCATGCGCCGGGAAACTGGTCGATCTCGCGCCCGGTGATCCTGCGGACCGATCCCCGGGTTCCGACAACACTCGTCGCTGATGGCCGTGCGGCCCTGTACATGGCCAGTGGCGAAATCTGGGGGCGGACGGATCTGGGGGTGAAGCTGGTCGGGCGGGTGACGGTGACGCAGCCGTTTCTGCCTCGCGCCCGGGAAAACGAGCGGCTTGAAGTCCCGGTTGCATTTGCCGAGCATGGCGCCGCGCTTCCCGCTCTGGCCGAGCAGCGGGTGGAGTACATCGCACCGTCCTATGCCCGGATCATCGACATCCCGTGCGGTTCGCACAACACCAAGCGTATCGATCCCTACGGCAAATCTGCCTCCTGCACGACCCATGCGGACGGATCGTGGGGCACTTCCCGGCCGGTGATGCTCCAGGTGGCGAGCCTGGCGCCCAGCGGGAAAGTTTCCGATGGTTCCGTCGTGTTCTACTCCGCTGCAGGGACGCCATGGGCGCACACCGATCTGGGGCTGGAACTCAACGGTCGATCCGCCACGCTGACGCAGCCCACGGTCCCTTCGGGCGTCGCCGGGGCCACGGTAACGGTGGTGACTGTCATGCGTCTTGAGGGCGCGGCCGTTCCGGCGGCTGCCGGTGAAAGCATGGCTTACGTGGCGCCCGCGCATACGCGCATTATCGATCTGCAGTGTGGCTCGCAGAATCTGAAACAGATCGAGCCCGATGCCAAGCACGCGAGCTGCACGACTTATGCTCCGGGTGCTTGGGGCACCTCGCGCAGTGTGACGCTGAAGATCGATGATGATGCGCCGGTTGGCGATTTGCTCGATGGCGAAGCGGTGCTGCGGGCCACGGGTGGCGCGATATGGGGGCGTAGCGGTCTTGAGGTGCGGGTGAGGGTTTCTCCGTTGCCGTAAGCGTCGTGATAGGCGCAACCGTCACGCTGTCGCAAAGACAACGGCAAGGTTGTCATTGCCTCGACGGCCGTTGATCGATTGGGTCGAACTATTGATTCGCAGTGCCAGTCGGCTTCCTTACAGGATGAAAAAAGGGAGTCAGCCCCATGAGCGTTCCAGTCAAGCACCGGTGTGTAGTGGCCTACGGCAAAGCCGACGCTGCGCACCATGAACAACAAACCAACCGGTCGCTGGCGCAGTGGCTGGCACAGATTCTCGGCTGGTCATTCGCCGATGACTGGTCGCAGGAGGGGGCGTCGACAGATGCTCCCTATTTTTTTGTACCCGCCCAAACCTTGGTGGGCGAGGAACGGGTTGATTTAGGCGTTGGCGGTGTGGAGGACCTGCTGGGAGGCTACGTGCAACACGCTTTCATTGCCACCAAGGCGATCTCCCATCCTCTGCTTTCCCGGAACCATGCGCAGCCGAAGGGCTGGAACCCTCAATTTGCCGAGCGGGTACGTGAAGTGGTGTTGGCGGGCATGACCGTCTTCGATCTGGCAGACGTCCGACATGCGGCTATTGAGGGATTGCGTGCGGGGCCCTTGCGGGTCAAGCAGGTACAGGCGTGTGGAGGGGCCGGTCAGGCGGTATTGCACGACATGAAGGATCTTGCGCAGTGGCTGAGCAACCTGGATGAGCCGATTTGTGCCCAGGGCATCGTATTGGAAGAAAACCTTGAACAGGCGATCACCCACAGCGTGGGACAGACACTGGTTGATGGTTTGTTGATGACCTATCACGGACGGCAGCATCAGGCACAGAACCGTCGGGGCGAGTGGGTGTACACCGGCTCTGAGCTGTTGCTGGTGCGGGGCGATTACCTCGATTTGCTGGCCCGTGATCTGGAGCCGTCAGTACGCCAGGCGATTGAGTATGCCCGGGTGTATGACACCGCCGCCGCGTTGAGTTTTCCTGGCTTTTTTGCCTCGCGCCGCAATTACGATGTGTTGCAGGGAATCGATGGGGACGGTAAATCGAAATGTGGTGTGCTGGAACAGTCCTGGCGTGTGGGCGGTGCGACAGGGGCTGAACTGGCGGCATTGCAGGTGCTTCGAGGGGACTCGGCAATAAAGGCGGTTCGCGCTTCTACCCATGAGGTTCATGCCGAGTGCCCGCTGCCTGAGCGGGCGCAATTGCTTTATCGCGGCACCGATGGCGCCGGCGATTTCCTTCTCAAGTATGCACAGGTCGATGACGATGATGGCTAACAGCGAACCGGTGTGGATCAAGGTTGAACAAGACTCCATTGCCGGCAATTTTCTGAGTCCAAAGTCCAAGGTTCCCGGTGTGTTGTTCGTGCACGGCTGGGGAGGGAGTCAGGAGCGTGATCTCAAGCGCGCCCGGGGTATTGCCGGTCTTGGCTGTATCTGTCTGACATTCGATTTGCGTGGGCACGGTGCTGAGGATAGCCGGCAAGCACTGGTCACTCGCGAAGACAATCTGCGCGACTTGCTGGCCGCTTATGACCGTCTGCTTTCCCATCCAGCCTTGGATACTGCATCCATCGCTGTGGTGGGCACCAGCTACGGCGGCTACCTGGCAACCCTTCTCAGCCAATTGCGAAAAGTGCGCTGGCTGGCCTTGCGGGTACCGGCCATTTATCGTGATGAAAACTGGCAGATGGCTAAGCGCCAACTTGATCGCAATGATTTGATGCAGTACCGCGCCAGCCACATCGACGCCAACGAAAACCGCGCCCTGCGGGCGTGTGCTGCGTTTCGGGGGGATGTCCTGATTGTCGAGTCAGAGCACGATGAACATGTTCCCCACGCAACGATCATGAGTTACCGGGCGGCGTTTCAACAGACTCATTCGCTCACCCACCGAATCATTGATGACGCGGACCACAGCTTGAGTTCCGAGGTGGCGCAAGGCGCCTATACCTCTATTCTGATCGACTGGATCACCGAAATGGTGGTGGGTGAGCGTTTGAGTATTTCGCGGCTATAAGATGGGTTTGCCGCCGGTGACGCCGTAGCGTGACCCTGAGACATAGCTTGATTCGTCAGAGGCCAGCAGCACGTAGAGTGGCGCCACTTCCACGGGTTGACCGGGGCGCCCCAAGGGGGTCTGCTGACCAAAGTTCCTGACCTCTTCCGGTGGCATGGTCGAGACGATCAGTGGCGTCCATATCGGGCCTGGTGCCACGCTGTTGACACGGATGCCCTGGGGGCCGAGCAACTGCGCCAATCCGGCGGTGAAATTGGCGATCGCTCCCTTGGTCGTTGCATAGGGCAGCAAGGTCGGCTTGGGGGCGTCGGAGTTGATCGAGCTGGTATTGATGATGGAACTGCCACGGGCCATGTGCGGCAGTGCTGCCTTGCAGATACGAAATATCGCCGTGATGTTGACGTCGAAAGTTCGGACCCACTCGTCATCGGAAATATCATCCAGGCTCTCGTGGCTCATCTGATAAGCCGCATTGTTGACGAGCACGTCGATGCGCCCGAATTTCTCGACGGTCTTGGCAACGATGTCGTGACATTGCTGTTTCTGGGCAATATCACCGGGCAACAACAGGCACTGGCGGCCGGCCAGCTCGACCCAGCGGGCAGTTTCCCGGGCATCTTCCTCTTCCTGCAGATAGGCTACGGCCACATCGGCGCCTTCGCGTGCAAAGGCAATCGCCACGGCGCGTCCGATACCGCTGTCAGCACCGGTGATCAGGGCAGTCTTGCCTTGTAGGCGGCCGGAGCCCCGGTAGCTTTGTTCTCCGCAGTCGGGATAGGGATCCATGGCCGTCTGCGAGCCTGGAGTGGATTGTGGTTGAGACGGGAAGGGGGGACGAGGATAGGCTTTCATGGGGGCGTTTTCATCTTTGCCCGCTTCAGAGGCTTTCTGTCGATCGTTTGCGAAGTTTTCGGGAATTGATTCTCCGGTATCAGGCATGGTGCGATTCCTCTTGGTCAGTTGAGTCTTGCTTGCTGTCTCAGTCAGCAATAGTTGGGAACCGGCAAAGAGTTGAAAAGTTGAAAAAATACTTATCAAAGTACGACGAGTGGTCATCTGCTATTGCTTTGATACTTACTGATCAGCCTGGTCGTCCAGCTTGTCGGCTTCCTTGGGTAATCTGTTGCTCCGGTTGGTGGCCGCAGGCCAGCGAATTTTGGCTGTTCTGGGTTCTTTGCGTGCGGGTCAATGTGGCATTGAGGGATTTGGGTTGTCGATAAATTTACATTTTTTTGCATGAGCTTTATGGGCTATTGGAATAAATGTCTCCTATCAGATGCTTGCGAATTAATTTTAATGGTCCTGATTATATTGCTGACTTGATGAACGATCTTGTTACGTGGCTGGGTAAGCTCTAGTTGGGGTTTGGCCATGTTCGGGAAGTTGAAACCAAGAGGGTTTTGGCGAAAAAGGGCTTTTGGAGGGGGCTTTCGCTCATGGCGTTTGCGCGCCTGGGGAATTTTTCGCGTCTATGTTCTGGGGCATGCTGCATCGTGCGTGTATCGTGGGCTGTCACGCAGGTGTTGCCTGAGACTGCGCCTGACAACTTCAGACAACCCTTGTGGTCTGTCTAGGACGGTTTCGAATATTTATGGACAGGGCGATCAATGGCAATAACGCTCAATAGGGTGAAGGGCACGGTTTCACCATTTCGCAAATTCCGGGTGGCGTTGTACGGGGGCGGTGCGCTGTGTGTCGCCGCACTGGGCTTTTTTGCCTGGCAGAGCTTCTATCCGGTGCAGTCAGCTGAGGGCTGGGACTATCGGGTTGTTCATCGTGAGGTGGCCAAGGCCGCCTCGCTGGCGTTTATGCCGGATGGTTCGCTGATGGTCAGCCAGGAACTGAACGGTGGGAAAGGCAGCATTGTGCGTATTCATTCGGATGGAAAGCGCGAAGCCATCGTTTCCAACCTGTCCAAGCCTGATGGCATCGTCCCCGCGTTTGGCGGATGGGCTTTCAGCCAGGAGGTGGGCGGTGCTCCGGTCAGCCTGCTCAAGGATGGCGTGGTCACCCACCTGTTCTCCGGCAATAACGTGCAGGGGCTGTGGAATGATGGCGAATATCTCTATGCCATTGAGGATGTGAAGGGTGAGGGGCGGTTAATGCGCTATCGCTGGAGCGACGGGACCTTGAGCGTCGTGCGCGATCATCTCAACGAGGCGGAATCGATCACCCGTTGTACCGATGGGCGCCTGCTCTACACCCTGAAAAAAGAGGGCGTGGTGCGCCAACTGAGCGAGGACCGCAGTGACCCGGTGGTGGTTGCCAAGCTGAACCAGCCTACGTTCCTGATGTGTGACGAGCGTGGCTTGTGGATCAGCGAGGACTCGACGCACCGTGCGCGGTTGCTGCTGGTGGATCGGCAAGGCAAGCAGCAAACCATTCTGTCTTTCCTGAAGGCGCCGCAGTCGATCATTCGAACGCAGAAGGGCAGCTATCTGCTGGCGGAAGGTGGGCGCAATCGAGTGCTGGAGTTGACTCCACGCTAGCAACAGGGCCCGCTTGCTAGCGGGCCTGCTGTTTGGCGCTGCTCAGCCCCGTGAGCCTGCTCGCTCAGGCCGCCGGGTCCGGAGCTGTTTCGCGGGTGTTGTCGGCTTCGATCGGGCCACGGTCGAGGAACAGGAACACCACTGCGGCCGTCAGTACCGTGATCACGGTCAGCACCCACAACAGGCGACTGAACGCCGCGCTGTAGCCCTCGGCCAATGTCGCACGCCCGACAGCCGGCAGCAGTTGCTCGGCACCCATCAGGTTGCCGGTGGACAGGTGTTGGGCGGCACCGACCACCTGGGTCAGGTTGCCATCTGCCAGTGCAGCCAGATTGGTGGCGGTATACGCCGACAGCAATGCGGTGACCACGGCAATCGCCACGCCTTCGCCGGCCACTCGGGTGGTACTGAATATGCCAGTGGCCATGCCGGCGCGCTCCTTGGGTACCACACTCACCGCCATGCCATCCATCAGCCCCCAGGGCAGGCTGATGCCTGCACCGATCACCAGCATGGGCCAGGCCAGCTCGGCGGCACTGCTGCCCACCGGCACAAGACTGAGCCAGTACAGCCCTGCCGCACACACCAGCAGGCCGCTGCCGGACAAGGTGGAAGGTGACAGCCAGCGGGTCAGGTAACCGGCGACGATCGGCAATACCAGCAGTGGGGCTGACAGGGCGATCAGCAGCCAGCCAGCGGATATGGCGCTCATGCCTTCGATGCCGACGAAACGGATCGGTAGCAGGATCAGCAGCACCACGAAGGAATAGGCCGGTGCAGCCGCCAGCAATTGCACGCCGACAAACCGTGGAAAGCGGAACAGACTCAGGTCGAGCATGGGTTGTGCAACGCGTTTTTCGATCACCACGAAGGCGACGAAGGACAGCAGCGCCACGCCGAACAGCCCGAGCACCAGCGGATGGGTCCAACTGCTCTCCGGCACCTCGAGGATGGCGAAGGTGAAGATCCCCAGTGCCCAGGTGAAGGTGAGTGCGCCGGGCCAGTCGATACCGGCGGCCTCGGGGTTGCGTGATTCCGGCATGTAGCGGCCGGCCAGTGCCAGGGAAATCACGGCCAGTACGGTGATCAGCAGGAACATCAGTTGCCAGTTGAACGTTTCGATGATGGCACCGGCTACCACGGGGCCGATGGCCAGACCGATGCCGAAGCTGGTACCGACGAAGCTGAAGGCGCGGATGCGGCCTGCGCCGTCGAACACTTGGGCAAGGGCCGACATGCCGCCGGAAAAGGCCAGTGCAGCCGCCACGCCCTGGGCGCCACGCAGTACGTCGAACAGCATCAGGTTGGGGGCGAAGGGCAGGATCGCGGCGAGGATGGCGAAAGCACTGACGCCACCGATAAAGATCTTCTTGCGGCCGTAGCTGTCAGCCAATGTACCAGCCAGCATCAGGAAACTGCCGAAAGTCAGCATGAAGGCATTGGTGACCCAGCTCAGTTCCATGGGCGAGCCGCCGAAGGATTGGCCGATGGCGGGCAAGGCCACGGCCGGAGCCGTGAAGTTGAAGGGCATGGTGATGGCGGTGATACATACCGCCAGCAGGATCAGGCGTTGCCGTAGCAGTAAGGTGGACATGAACTGGAGTCCTTGTGTCGGGCCCGGTAAGGCGCCCGGAGTTAAAGGTAACTGCGTCGACTCTTCGGTGGTTTACCGAGGCCGACAGAACGTGCAAGGATGATAAGGAGCAGGTAATCGAGTTAAAAACGGTAAGAATTCCGCCAATAACGGAATAAAACGATCGAATAGGAGGCGCAGGTGGACCGACTCAGTGGCTTGATGTCCTTCATCCGCACGGCGGAGTTGGGCAGTTTCGTGGCTGCGGGTCGGGCGTTGGGGTTGTCGGCGTCCGCTGTGGGCAAGGGTGTGACCCGACTCGAGCAGAGGCTGGGTGTCCGGCTGTTTCAACGCTCGACCCGCAGTCTCAGCCTGACTGACGAAGGACGGGTGTTCCAGGAGCGCTGCCGGCGCATCCTTGACGATCTGGACGACGCCCAGTCGACGCTGTCGCAGTCCACCGAAATCCCGCGTGGGCGCTTGCGCGTGAGCATGCCGGCGGCCAGTTACCACCTGTTCCAGTCGGTGCTGATCGCATTCATGGAGGCGTATCCCGATATCGAGTTGGATCTGGACTTCAGTGACAAGCTGGTGGACGTGATCGAGGAAGGTGTGGATGTGGTGATTCGCACGGGCGAATTGCCGGATTCGCGGTTGATGCACCGACCGCTGCCTGGCGTGCAGCCGGTGTTGTGCGCAGCACCATCCTATCTGGAGCGCCATGGCGTGCCGATGACTCCGGCCGAGCTGGACGATCATCTGGTGGTGCGGTTTCGCTACTTCAAGAACGGCAAATTGCTCGACTTCCCGTTGCTGCGCGAGGAGGGCGCGCGGGAGCCGCGGACCCGCACGGTGATGGTCAGCAACAATATGGAGATGGTGCGGGCAGCGCTGATCAAGGGCTTTGGCCTGGGTACCATTCCCGACTTCCTGGCCCGTGAGGCCCTGGCCAACGGCTCGCTGTATTGCCTGCTGCATAGCTACTTGATTGCGCCGGACACATTGAACATCGTCTGGCCGTCGAGTCGGCAACTGTCGCGCAAGATCCGCGTATTCGTCGACTTCATGTGCGAGCGGCTGGAGCAGGAAGCCACGCTGATGCGGGCGACCCTGGCGCAGGACTGCCGATACTCGCGCAGCAATGACAACTCATCGGCGCGTTAGGGCTCCATGCCCTGGCACCCATCGCTTTATTCATTGAAACCAAGGAGTACCGAGCATGAGTAACTCATCGGATTACCAGCCACCCAAGGTCTGGACCTGGGATACCGAGAATGGTGGCAAGTTCGCCAACATCAACCGGCCGATCGCCGGGGCGACCCATGACAAGGAACTGCCGGTCGGCCAACATCCGCTGCAGTTGTACTCCCTGGCGACGCCCAACGGGCAGAAGGTCACCATCCTTCTGGAAGAGCTGCTGGCGCTCGGACACCAGGGGGCCGAGTACGATGCCTGGCTGATCCGCATCGGCGAAGGTGAGCAGTTCGGTAGCGGTTTCGTCGGGGTCAACCCGAACTCGAAGATTCCGGCACTGCTCGACCGCAGCGGCTCCAAGCCAATCCGGGTGTTCGAGTCGGGGGCGATTCTGCAGTACCTGGCGGAGAAGTTCGCTGCCTTCCTGCCCACCGAGCCGGCGGCCCGTGCCGAGTGCCTGTCCTGGCTGTTCTGGCAGATGGGCAGTGCGCCGTATCTGGGTGGCGGTTTCGGGCATTTCTATGCCTATGCTCCCACGAAGATCGAGTACGCGATCAACCGTTTCGCCATGGAAACCAAGCGTCAGCTCGATGTGCTGGAGCGGCAGCTGGCCGTGACCGAATACATCGCAGGCAACGAGTACACCATCGCCGACATGGCCATCTGGCCCTGGTACGGCGGCCTGGTGAAGGGCCGGCTCTACGATGCGGCAGAGTTTCTATCGGTACAGGATTATCCGAACGTCCAGCGTTGGGCCGATGCCATCGACGCGCGTCCGGCGGTGCAGCGGGGGCGTATGGTCAATCGCGTGTCCGGCGAGCTTTCCAGCCAGTTGCGTGAACGGCATGACGCTTCGGACTTCGCCACTCGCACCGAAGACAAGCTGGCCGCCACTCGGGCATAACGGCATAACTTGCGTTCAGGGAGAAACCTTTGCTCACCCGCAGGGGGCGAGCAAAGGTTCAGGCAGCCTCGATCAAGCCAAGGCATGGTGGTGGTTTAGAACTGGCACAGAGCAATGATCTGCTCGATAGTGCCCCGAAAGTACGGAAAGGCAACGCTGACGGTAATCATCCCCAAGTACCATTGGATGAGTCGGTTTTTCGAGTTGAGGCCCTTGATGGCGGCCTCCAGGTGAGCACCTCTTGCGTCGATGACGTCTTCTGGTTGATCGATTGGCTCAACCTCGGGAGTGTCAAGGGGGTTGCTTTCGACAGCAGCGCAAGCCGTCTCGAGCGTTTGCTCCTTCGGCAACTGACGTTCGTTGAGCAGCTCGTTGATGGAGAGGCTCAAGATCTCGATCTGTTTGCCTTGTCGTTCAAGCAGGGTATGCAAGCCGTTGTTCTTTTCATCGAGTGCAGCCCGCAGGCGTTGATGGGAGCCACGAAACTCGCTCCCTACATCCGCAATCGACTGCTTCAGGTGTTTTTCAGTGCCTTTCAGGTCCGATGTGAACGCCGCCAGTAATTCATGCAGCGATGCTGTTACATCCATGGTGCCTCCTTTTTCATTCGAGAACGACGGAGACACCACCTGACGGCTGAGTCTCCGTCATGGGGGCGTGGTGTATTCGGTCGGCGAGGGCATCGTCGACTGTTCGCGCTTCCGAATACTGAGCGAACTTCAGGCGATCAATGTGCATGCGCACACCGTGGCCTCAAAGATCGCGACCACGTGGGCAGGTGCTGTCGACGACAGCGAACCAGAGCAGATGATTGATCTGGCGCGGCTAGCCAGGCTAGTCGGCGATTGCCAGGCCTTGCATGGGAAAAGGCGACTTATCCTGATGCGATGGGCTCGTGCCGGCGTCAGAAATCAGCAGCTTGTAGGGCGTATCCGGTCCCTCCATAGGAACAGCCCTTAATCAGGCTTTATCCGCTGACTGGGCAGCAGGTGTTTCGGCCTGTTTTTCAGCAGCCTTGACCAACATGGCTTCGATCTCCAGCACCTTGAGTTCCAGCGTCTTGTTCGCGGCCTGTTGCTGCTCTGCGCTCTGGCTGAGCTCTTGATTTTCCTGCAGTGCCACTCGCAGGCGTTCCTGGAGGAGGGTGCGTTCGCTTTCCTGGGCCGAGGCGCGGTCTTGCAACTGCTCCTCGCGCTTGCTGCTCTTGTGCAGTTGCTCCTCAAGCTGCCTGGCTTCTTTGGCCAGGCCCCGGCTTTCCGCCAGCAGGCGTTCGTTATCCCGATGCAACTGGGTGATTTCATCCTGGCGTACCAGCGCGCTCTGCTGGGCCTGACGCAACTCCATCTGTACCTGCTGCAATTGCCCTTCGTGACGCCGTTGCTCCTGCTCGCGTTGTTCGCGGGCGGCGTTGCGGAAGTGCTCCAGGGCGTCGCGGGCGTGCTGGTGCTTGTCTTCCAGGGAGCGTACTTGCGCCTCTTTGTCCGCCAGGCGCACCTCGTGGTCGCTGCAGGCCTGGGTCAGGCCGGCGTTGCGGGTCTGCTCGGTCTGCAGCATCGAGCGGGTGGTGTGCAACTGTTCGGTTTCCTGGGCCAGGGCCGTGCCCTGCACCTCGAAGTCGTGCTGCAGTTTCTGCAACTGGCGGGAGAGGGTGCCCAACTGTTCCTTCCACTCGCTTTCCTGCTGGCGATGCCGTGCCTGTTCCAGTTCCAACGGCTCGCGGGCCTGCTCCTGCAGGCGGCGGGCGAGGCGGGTGATCAGGTCGGTCAGTTCGTCATCCAGGTTTTCCCCGGCCGCCGCCTGGCGCTGGTCGCTTTCGTCCAGTTCCTTCAGATAACGATGGATGGTGGTTTTCGAGCCGGTATTGCCCATTTCGATGCGTACCGCATCGATGCTGGGGTATTCACCGCGGGCGAGGATCGCCAACCGTGCCGTTTGCACCACCGCCTTGTTCACGCCGCCGCGAGCCATCTTCTCTCCTACGATTTCGTACTGTGTTACGTATCATGTAATTACATAGCATAAATATAAAAAATACAAAGCAATTTTCTGATTTTTTCACATGGGATATAGTGGTATTACCCCGTGTGAGAGAGGCTTTTCGCTTTTTTCACGGTTTCTTCCGTACACCTGCCGGGATGTTTGTCCATGAGCGAGCTGGATCGTTATCTGCACGCCGCGACGCGGGACAACACCCGTCGCAGCTATCAGGCTGCCATCGAGCATTTCGAAGTCGGTTGGGGAGGCTTTCTGCCGGCCACCAGCGACAGCGTGGCGCGTTATCTGGCGGCCCATGCCGGCGTGCTGTCGATCAACACCCTCAAGCTGCGCCTGTCGGCCCTGGCTCAGTGGCACAACAGTCAGGGTTTTGCCGACCCGACCAAGTCGCCGGTGGTGCGCCAGGTGTTCAAGGGCATTCGCGCGCTGCATCCGGTGCAGGAGAAGCAGGCCCAGCCGCTGCAGTTGCAGCATCTGGAGCAGGTGATCGCCTCATTGGACGGCGAGGTGCAGGCGGCGCTGGCGCTGCAGGATCGGCCGCGACTGCTGCGTGCGCGACGCGATACGGCATTGATCCTGTTGGGCTTCTGGCGCGGTTTTCGCAGCGACGAGTTGTGCCGGCTGGAGGTGGGCAACGTGATGGCCCAGGCGGGAGCCGGCATCACTCTTTATCTGCCGCGCAGCAAAAGCGACCGTGACAACCTCGGGCGCCGCTATCAGACGCCGGCGCTGCAACGGCTTTGCCCGGTCCAGGCCTATATAGAGTGGATCAACTGCGCGGCGCTGGTGCATGGGCCGGTGTTTCGTGGCATCGACCGCTGGGGCAACCTGGGAGAGGAGGGGCTGCACGCCAACAGCATCATTCCACTGTTGCGCCAGGCCCTGGGGCGCGCCAGTATTGCCGCCGAGCACTACACCAGCCACTCGCTGCGCCGGGGTTTTGCCACCTGGGCCCATCGCAGTGGTTGGGATCTGAAGTCGCTGATGAGCTATGTCGGCTGGAAGGACCTGAAATCCGCCATGCGCTATGTCGAAGCCAGCCCATTCGAGGGCATGAGCCTGGCCGTCGAGAAGCCGGTTGCGCAGGAGTCATGAGATTTCTTCTATTAATATCGTGGGCTTATAGCGAAAACCAATCGTGTACATCAGCTTTGCCAATGAGCCAGATCGCAAAAGAATGGCTAGGATTCTCCCATCAACTTCTCAACCCCTGACGGAGAGTCAACGATGCCTATCATCAACAGCCAAGTTAAACCGTTCAAAGCCACCGCTTACAAGAATGGCGATTTCGTCCAGGTTTCGGACGCTGACCTGAAAGGCAAGTGGTCTGTCGTGTTCTTCTACCCAGCCGACTTCACCTTCGTCTGCCCGACCGAACTGGAAGACCTGGCTGACAACTACGCCGAGTTCCAGAAACTGGGCGTCGAAATCTACAGCGTGTCGACCGACACCCACTTCGCCCACGCTGCCTGGCACAACACTTCGCCAGCCATCGGCAAGATCAAGTACACCATGATCGGCGACCCGACCCTGACCATCTCGCGTAACTTCGACGTGCTGATCGAAGAAGCTGGCCTGGCCGACCGCGGTACTTTCGTGATCAACCCTGAAGGCCAGATCAAAATCGTTGAACTCAACGATGGCGGCGTAGGTCGTGACGCTTCCGAGCTGCTGCGCAAGATCAAGGCTGCTCAGTACGTTGCCGCTCACCCAGGGGAAGTCTGCCCAGCCAAGTGGAAAGAAGGCGAGGCCACTCTGGCTCCGTCCCTGGACCTGGTCGGCAAGATCTAGGTTTTTACGAGAACGACCTGCGCGACAATCAGGCTGCGTTGAAAACAGGTTTCGGAATGCTCATGCAGGCTCCTGCATTCCGATTCCCCGCCTGTTTTGCCTGACCTGATCGCCGCTCGGCAAGTGCTCGCAAGGAACTCAAGACCATGAGTCAGTCAAGGGCGGTCGTCCGCGCTTCATAAGTCAGCCGCACCGCCCAATAACGCCCGGGTGGTATCCACCTGGGCGTTGTTATTTCTAGCGTATTGAAAAAGGGAAATCGCCCGCATGTTGGACGCCAATCTTAAAGCCCAGTTGAAGTCGTACCTGGAACGGGTTACGCAACCGATCGAGATCGTCGCCTCCCTCGATGACGGCGCGAAATCTCGGGAAATGCTCGAGCTGCTCCAGGAAGTCGCCAGCCTTTCCAGTCACATTACCTTGCAGGACGACGGTACCGATGTGCGCAAGCCATCGTTCTCGTTGAATCGCCCGGGAGCCGATATCAGCTTGCGTTTCGCCGGTATCCCCATGGGCCACGAATTCACTTCGCTGGTGCTGGCCCTGCTGCAGGTTGGCGGCCACCCATCGAAGGCCAGTGTCGAAGTGATCGAACAGATCCGCTCGCTCAAGGGTGAGTTCAACTTCGAGACTTACTTCTCGCTGTCCTGTCAGAACTGCCCGGACGTGGTCCAGGCGCTGAACCTGATGGCCGTGTTGAACCCGAATATCCGCCACGTCGCCATTGACGGTGCGCTGTTCCAGGATGAAGTCACCGAGCGCAAGATCATGGCCGTGCCGAGCCTCTACCTCAACGGCGAAAACTTCGGCCAGGGGCGCATGGGGCTGGAAGAGATTCTCGCCAAGCTCGATACCGGGGCTAGCGAAAAGCAGGCGGAAAAACTCAACGCCAAGGACGCTTTTGACGTTCTGGTGGTCGGTGGTGGCCCTGCCGGTGCTTCGGCGGCGATCTACGCAGCCCGTAAGGGTATCCGTACCGGTGTCGCGGCCGAGCGTTTTGGTGGCCAGGTGCTGGATACCATGGCGATCGAGAACTTTATCTCGGTCCAGGAAACCGAAGGGCCGAAACTCGCCCGCGCCCTGGAGGAGCACGTTCGCCAATACGAGGTCGACATTATGAACCTGCAGCGCGCCAGTGCGCTGGTGCCGGCCAAGACCGCCGGTGGCCTGCACGAAGTGCGCTTCGAAAGCGGTGCGAGCCTCAAGGCCAAGACCGTGATCCTCGCCACGGGTGCCCGCTGGCGCGAAATGGGGGTGCCGGGAGAGCAGGAATACAAGGCCAAGGGTGTGTGCTTCTGCCCGCATTGCGACGGTCCGCTGTTCAAGGGCAAGCGTGTCGCGGTGATCGGCGGTGGCAACTCCGGTGTCGAGGCGGCTATCGACCTGGCCGGTATCGTCAGCCACGTGACCCTGCTGGAATTCGACAGCAAGCTGCGCGCCGATGCCGTGCTGCAACGCAAGCTGTACAGCCTGCCGAACGTCAATGTCATCACCAGTGCACTGACCAGTGAAGTCAAGGGTGATGGCCAGAAGGTCACCGGTCTGGTCTACAAGGATCGCGATTCGGGTGAGTTCCACACGGTCGACCTGGAAGGGATCTTCGTGCAGATCGGTCTGTTGCCCAACACCGACTGGCTCAAGGGTAGCGTCGAGCTGTCGCCACGGGGTGAGATCATTGTCGATGCGCGGGGTGAGACTTCGCTACCGGGGATCTTCGCAGCCGGTGACGTGACCACCGTCCCGTACAAGCAGATCATCATCGCGGTGGGTGAGGGGGCCAAGGCTTCGCTGAGTGCCTTTGATCACCTGATCCGCACCTCGGCGCCGGCCTGAGGGTAAATGCTCGCACCGCCAGCTCCTACAGGGCGGCGGTGTAAAAAAGCCCCATGGATCACTGGTCCATGGGGCTTTTGCGTTACAGCGCCTTATTCGGCGTCTGTCAGCGGCGTCGGCTGGATGATTTCAACCCAGTAGGCATCCGGGTCCTTCACGAACGCCAGGTGCTTCATGCGGCCGTCGCTCAGGCGTTTCTGGAATTCGACGCCCAGGCTCTCGAAGCGCTCGCAGGCGGCGCGGATGTCCGGTACCGAGATGCAGATGTGGCCGAAGCCACGCGGGTCGGTATTACCGTTGTGGTAGGCAAAGTCCGGATCGTTTTCGGTGCCGTGGTTGTGGGTCAGTTCCAGGATGCCGGGAATCGACTTCATCCATTGCGTGCGTTCGGCTGCGTCGGCAGGGATCTGTGCCTTGTCGACCAGTGCCAGGAAGTACAGGCTGAATTCGGCTTCGGGGAAGTCGCGCTTCTCTACCAGGGAGAAACCCAGCACTCGAGTGTAGAAATCCAGGGACTTGGTCGCATCCTTGACACGCAGCATGGTGTGGTTGAACACGAAACCCTGGGTGGCGGCATCGGGTTGGGCGGTAACGCCAGGGAAGGTGTTCAGGTCGTGCAGGCTCATAAGCCCTCCGCGAAGGTGATGGAATGGTGGTCGCTCTCCAAGGTACCAGCCTGGGCTGGTCGGCGTCGGACCTGTGAAAGGGATGATACGGAAACCGGACTCAAGCTCCAAATCCGTACGGTTCGGATTTTACGGGGCGGCTGAAAACCAAAGGTAATAGCGGGCTACTTCAGGTGCGGGGGGAGGGCTATATGAAGGGCCGGATAAATATCGCAGGCATAAAGAAGCCCGCCGAAGCGGGCATTGGGGCGCTAATCCTTTAGCAGCCTTCATCCTGTAAGAATCGATGTGAAAAAAATGTGAAGCGCTGTTTTTTGTCCGACCGACGTAATAGAGGTGAGGCTGTTCGTTTAGGTGTGTAGGGAATTTTTTACAAGCAGGTTGCGCCGAGGGCGCTGTTCGATATGTCCATCTGCTTGTTTTTACTTACTGGCGAACTGTCATTAGTTGGTTGAAAGATGAAACTTTCGCAGGGGTTGAACTGTTTTGAACGTTATCTGTCACGGTGAGCCTTTTCGCTCCGGCAGGCACTGTTGGGCAAGAGTTGTGCTGTCGTAGGGGGTGAGCCGTTTATGGGGCGCTGTTATATCCATGAAAAAACCCTGCATAAGCAGGGTTTTATTTCATCGGTTGGGAAGTTAACCGCGTACCCAGGACTCGACAGTGGCGGCACCGTATTGTTCTTTCCAGGCCTTGAGGCCACGGTGATTACCGCCTTTGGTTTCGATCAGTTCGCCAGTGTGCGGGTTCTGGTAGACCTTGACCACGCGGGCACGGCGCTGTTTGGGTGCCTGGGCAGAGCGGCCGGTGCCCGCATGCGGATCGAGGATGGCGATGATGTCCCGCAGGCTTTTGCCGTAGTGCGCCATCAGGTCATGAAGCTTCTTCTCGAACTCGATTTCCTTCTTGAGCCCGGCATCGTTCTTCAATGCTTCCAGCTGGGCGAGTTGTTCTTGAAGGGCTTTTTCTGCAGCACGGAACTCAGCGAGTTTGGACAAGATTCTTACTCCAATAGTCTATTTGGTTGTGGGCAACCTGTAACAAAGAGACAAGCCGGCGCTTGCAGCCGATCCGATCAGACGTTGTCGGGAACGCCTGGAATGCTGGGGATCATTATTGATAAGCCAGAAGCTTTCCCGTCGATGTACTGCAGGCAGGAAAAGTGTAGTAGTTATTTGCCAAAGAGTAAATCATGGAAATAAGTCGACAGCTGTCGCCCGAATTGAACAGTTATCTTCGCGGCAGGTGTTAATCGCCGGTCTGCCGTCTCTGGCTATTGAGGAAATCTACTGCCGACAAGGGCTTGTCAAACAGATAACCTTGCAGGAAACCTACGCCGCGTGCAGCCAGGTAATCGCGTTGCTCGGTTGTTTTCACACCTTCGGCGACGATGGCCAGTTCCAGCTTGACGCTCAGTTCGATAATGCTGTCGAGGATAGGTCGCGAGAGGACATCGGCACCGATCATGGCGACGAAACTCTGGTCGATCTTCAGGTAGTCGAGGTTGAACTTGCGCAAGTAACTGAGACTGGAGTGGCCGGTGCCGAAATCGTCGATGGCGATCATCACGCCCAGATCGTGCAATTGTTCGAACAGTCGCTGGGGCATGTCGCTGGGCCGATCAACTCGCCCTCGGCAAATCCAGGCAGGATAGTCAGGGCTGAGGCATTCGCACACTCAGCGGTCATTGCCGCAGGTTGCCAGGTCGATGAACGCTCGGGTCGCGGGGGAAACCGAGCGACGATCAAGTACGGCGAGGCCAATCTGGCGGGTATTTGCCTGTGCAACCGGCCGGTAGCGCCTTTGCCGGCTGGATGTGAAAAGTGATACGGACAAAACGGGTTACGCCATGTAGAATCTGCTTACGCATATAAGAATAATGTCTTCTGGCGACAGAAGCTTCGCCCTGAGAGACTGGGTTCAATGAAAAGACTCGGGTTCAAACTGATCTATGGTGATTTCCTTGCCCGCAGCGTGCGAGGGGTTTCCTGTGCGCCACCTTCCAGCGTCCGTATCGACAGCAATCAACCGACCGTTACTGATTGATAGGATGAGGCGCCACCATGACAGATATCTTTGAAAACCCGATGGGCCTGATGGGCTTTGAGTTCATCGAATTTGCATCCCCGACCCCGAACACCCTGGAGCCGATCTTCGAGATCATGGGCTTCACCAAGGTCGCGACCCACCGTTCCAAGAACGTGCACCTGTATCGCCAGGGCGCGATCAATCTGATCCTCAACAACGAGCCCCACAGCGTCGCTTCGTACTTCGCCGCCGAACATGGTCCGTCCGTCTGCGGCATGGCCTTTCGCGTGAAAAACGCCCAGAAAGCCTATACACGTGCTCTGGAACTGGGTGCCCAGCCGATCCATATCGCTACCGGTCCGATGGAGTTGAACCTGCCGGCGATCAAGGGCATCGGTGGTGCGCCGCTGTACCTGATCGACCGTTTCGGCGAGGGCAGCTCGATCTATGACATCGACTTCGTCTACCTCGAAGGTGTCGACCGTAATCCGCCAGGCGCGGGCCTGAAGATCATCGACCACCTGACCCACAACGTCTATCGCGGGCGCATGGCCTACTGGGCGAACTTCTACGAGAAGCTGTTCAACTTCCGCGAGATCCGCTACTTCGACATCAAGGGCGAGTACACCGGCCTGACGTCCAAGGCGATGACCGCACCGGATGGCATGATCCGCATCCCGCTCAACGAAGAGTCCTCCAAGGGCGCCGGGCAGATCGAAGAGTTTCTGATGCAGTTCAATGGCGAAGGCATTCAGCACGTGGCCTTCCTTACCGACGACCTGGTCAAGACCTGGGACCATCTGAAGAAGATCGGCATGCGCTTCATGACCGCGCCGCCGGACACCTACTACGAGATGCTCGAAGGCCGTTTGCCGAACCATGGCGAACCGGTCGAGGAACTGCAATCGCGCGGCATCCTGCTTGACGGTGCTTCGCAAGAGGGCGACAAGCGCCTGCTGCTGCAGATCTTCTCGGAAACGCTCATGGGGCCGGTGTTCTTCGAGTTCATCCAGCGCAAGGGTGACGATGGTTTCGGTGAGGGCAACTTCAAGGCGCTGTTCGAGTCCATCGAACGTGACCAGATTCGTCGTGGTGTGCTGACCACCGAATAATCCCGGGTTCCCACAGGGACCGCGCCGAAAACAGGTGTCTTGCACACCCCTGATCCTGCAGGAGCAGGTGGTGCGGCGATCCGACTTGCCCGCGAAGCTTTTAGCGCCCTTGAGGCCGCCTTCGCTGGCAAGCCGGCCTCCTGCAGTGCTGGCCAGCCACTCAGCCAAACAACCCCGCCGCAATATTGATCGAAAACCCCAATATCGCCGTATTGAACACAAACCCGATCAGCGACTGCGCCAGCACCACCTTGCGCATCGACCGGGTCGCTACCCCGACATCCGACGTCTGCACCGCCACGCCAATGGTGAAAGAGAAGTACAGGAAGTCCCAGTAGTCCGGATGTTTCTCTCCATCGGCAAAACGCAACGGCGGCTCGTCTGCGTCTGCCAGATAGAACTGCCGCGCATAGTGCACGCTGAAAATCACTCCGATCAGCAACCATGAGCCGAGCACCGTCAAACCGGTAAAGGCGTAGTGCCAGGCCCTGGCCTGCGGCTCCAGTGCCTTGCCGCCCGCCAGCTCGACCGTGATCGCCGCCAGGCTGGCAATGGCCGCGATCGATACGATCAGCAGCACTGTTCCGGCATTCTCGTCCTCGCGTTCGACGAACCGCTGCACGTCTTCGGGTCTGGAGCGCACGGTCAGCCAGAGCATCATGGCCAGGTAGGCCCAAACGGCGGTGTTCCAGCCGATGAGCACTTTGGTCAGTAATGGGCTGATCGGCACCAGTACCCCGGCGGTCAGGCCGAGGAGGGTGGCGATGGTCAGGCGTGGATGGGTTCGCGCAAGATGAGGCATGAATGAGGGCCTGAAAGTTTTTGGATTTCCTGCACCCTGGCAGGTGCAACTACGATAGAACTCGGGTTCCCTGTTCTGTCATATCCGCAAAGTGGCTTCCCGTTTCCTGTCGCCTGTAGCGCAGGGCTCTTTGCCACTCCCGAAAATACCGCGAACTTGCGGTAAAAAACAGCGAAAACACCCGATAAATAATTTGAAAATCCATCGCGTTCACCCGAGGTTTTTTCCTTTATCTGTCACCGGAAGTTGAGAACTTCTGCTCCATGGCCTCAGCCCACAAGTCGTCTGGAACTAAGGCGACGCATCGAGCGCCATGGCGTCACGAACGAGCAAACACTCAACGTACGAACACGACGAAAGGAGATTCTTCATGTTTAAGCGCAACGCTCTGGCAGTTTCCCTGACCCTCGCCGCCCTGTGCACCGCACAAGCTGCAATGGCTGACCTCAACGGTGGCGGCGCCACTCTCCCACAACCGCTGTACCAGACTTCCGGCGTACTGACTGCCGGTTTTGCTCCTTACATCGGCGTGGGCAGCGGCGCAGGCAAGGCAGCCTTCCTGAACAACGACTACACCAAGTTCGTGGCCGGTACGACCAACAAGAACGTGCATTGGGCAGGTAGCGACTCGAAACTGACCCAGGCTGAGCTGGATGGTTATGTTACCGCCCACGGCGCTGCCTGGGGTCCGCTGATCCAGGTTCCATCGGTTGCCACTTCGGTTGCCATTCCTTTCAACCTGGCTGGCGGCAATAGCGTCAACCTGACCGTCGACCAACTGTGCGGCGTGTTCTCCGGTCGTATCGCCAACTGGAGCACCATCGTTCCAGGCGTCAACAAGAACATCCAGATCGTTTACCGCAAAGCCAGCAGCGGTACCACCGAGCTGTTCACCCGCTTCCTGAACGCCAAGTGCTCGGCTGCAACGGAAGGCGGTACCTTCGCGATCACCACCACCTTCGGCACCAGCTTCTCGGGTGGCCTGCCATCCGGTGCTATCAGCGCCGACCAGGACGTGCCAGCTCAGGCTGACACCAGCGCCGGCGTCATGGCTTCGGTCAACGCCGTTGAAGGCCGTGTGACCTACATGAGCCCTGACTTCGCCGCTACCACCCTGGCCGGTCTGGATGATGCGACCAAAGTGGCCAAGATCAACGGCCTGTCGCCAGCACCTGCGAACGTGTCGTCCGCTATCGCCGCCGTACCGGTTCCAGCTGCCGCCAACCGTTCCAACCCTAACGCGTGGGTGCCTGTCTTCGCTGCTGCTGCCAGCTCGACTGACCCAAGCGTCGTAGCCTATCCATCCTCGGGTTACCCGATCCTGGGCTTCACCAACCTGGTCTTCAGCCAGTGCTATGCAGACGCTACCCAGACCAGCCAGGTACGTGACTTCTTCACCCGCCACTACGGTGCCAACGCTGCCAGCAACAACGACGCCGCCATCACCGCCAACCGCTTCGTGCCGCTGCCAGCTGCCTGGAAAGTGGCTGTTCGCAGCAGCTTCCTGACCGCGACCAGCGCCCAGTACATCGGCAACACCAGCGTCTGCAACACCATCGGTCGTCCGCTGTAACCCTCGCTTCAAAGACTGGCAATACCCGATCAGCAACGGCCCTGCCGTTGCTGATTTTTTGCATGTGGGAGCAGGACTCCCGGCAGATGAATTTTCCATGACAGAAGTTCGGTCGCGACCTTCTGTAACCGCCTATCCGGTAATGAGCAACGCCCCGCCACCGATCGGGTCATGCGTTGCAGCCCTTTGCACGACTTGAAAAGGATGGAGTGATGCTGCGCTGCAAACCCTCGGCAAGACTCAATGCCCGGCGTCACGACGATGCCTCTTCGATCCTGCGGCTCAAGCCTCTGGCCCATGCCATCGCCCTGTTGATGGTGACGGGCAGCGCCCAGGCGGAAACGGCGTTCAGTTCGGCCTGGTTCACCAACAAGGGGGCCAACCTCTCGGCCACCGCAGCGCGCAACAACAGCGGGCAGATTCCGGGTATCCCGACCCTGTCGGAGCAGAGCCGTGCCAACCAGCAATTGCAGCGCTCGCTGAGCAATCTCAACAACACCGTGGCCGCCATCGCTGCACAGCAGGCGGCCCAGGCTGCCGGTCGCCAGGCGGCGCTCGGTCAGTTGAGCAATATTCCCGATGGCCTGGGCAAGGGCGGCCTGCAGGTCGACAACAGCCTGACTCAGGGTTGGCTCAACGCCAAGGCGCCGACCCAGACCCAGACCGCTGGCAAGACCACGGTGAGCATCGAACAGACCGCCGACAAGGCGATTCTCAACTGGGAGACCTTCAACGTCGGGCGCAACACCACGGTGGATTTCCAGCAGCAGTCGAACTGGGCGGTGCTCAACCGCGTCAACGACCCGCTGGCGCGCCCCAGCGAAATCCAGGGCCAGGTCAAGGGCAATGGCACCGTGATGATCATGAACCGCAACGGTGTGGTCTTCAGCGGTTCCAGCCAAGTCAACGTGCGTAACCTGGTGGCCGCTGCCGCCACCATCACCGATGACCAGTTCACCCAGCGTGGTATCTACGTCGACACCAATGGCACCCAGCCGACCTTCACCGATGCCGCAGGCAAGGTCGAGGTCCAGCGCGGGGCGATCATCCAGACCCTGGCGCCCACGTCTTCGACAGAGTCCGGCGGTTATGCGCTATTGCTCGGCGCCGAAGTGGAAAACGCCGGGACCATCGTTACCGCCAAGGGCCAGACGACCCTGGCTGCGGGCGACAGCTTCTACATTCGCCGCGGCGTCGGTACCAGTGGCAACCCACGTTCGACCACCCGTGGCAACGAAGTGGCGACTTCGCTGAAAACCGGCAGCACCGCCGGCAAGGTGAGCAACAGTGGCCTGATCATGGCCTCCACCGGCGACATCACCCTGACCGGGCATCAGGTGCAGCAGAACGGCGTGGCACTGGCGAGCACCTCGGTCGATACCCGCGGCACCCTCCACCTGCTCAACGCCGCCACCGACACCTCCGGCAGCGTGACCCTGGGGCAGGGCAGCAGCACCGCGATCCTGCTGGAAAATACCGATGCCACCGCCCTCGACAGCCAGCGCAACAATGGCCTGAGCGGTCTCGACGGTTTGCCGAACACGATGATCAGCGGGTTCTTCAATAATCTGAGCACGGTCAGTGATCGCACCGATCAGTCGCGGATCGAGATCGTCAGTGGCGGCAACGTCGATTTCCAGAACGGCTCCATCACCCTCGCCACCGGCGGCCAGGTGGCAGTCAGCGCCGCCCAGCGCAGCCTGGTGCGTGACGGTGCGGTGATCGACGTCTCCGGCGCGGTCGGCGTGAAGGTCTCGATGGAATCCAACAACATCAAGATCAACGTACAGGGCAACGAACAACGTGACGCACCGGTCAATCGTGACGGTGGCAAGCTGATCAACAATGATGTCTGGGTCGACCTGCGTGAGCTGGTGTTCGTCCCGGCGGGCACCAACGGCTATGCCACCGACCGCTGGTACACGGCCGGTGGCTTGTTGGAGGTGGGCGGGTATCTGGGTACCCAGGGCCACACTGTCGGTGAGTGGATGGCCCAGGGCGGGACGCTGACTTTCACCGGCAAGGATGTGGTGACCCAGCAGGGCGCGCAGTTCAACTTGTCTGGAGGCACCGTCGACGTGCAGTCCGGTTATATCCAGCAGACCTGGCTCACGGGGCCCGATGGTCGGCTGTACGAACTCTCCCGTGCGCCTGGGGACATTCTCTATTCCGGGATCTACAAGGGCTTCGAGTCCAGCAGCGCCCGCTGGGGCCAGACCGAGTACTTCTACAACCCGATGATTGCCCAGCAGCAGCGCTACGAGTCGGGCTACACCGTGGGCCGTGATGCCGGCAAGCTGGTGATCGGTACCACCAATGCGGTGCTGGAAGGTCAGATCGTCAACGAGGTATTCAAGGGCGACCGTCAGAACCAGGCGCCGAACCTCAACCTCGATGGTTACCAGCAGTCACGCAACGCCGTTGCCCAGCGGGCGCAACTGATTTTCGGCAAGTACACACCGATCTATGACAAGAAGACCGGCACCCTGCGCTACAGCCTGGATGCGGTCGCGGACCAGGTGCAGATCGGCGAGGACGTCGAGCAGATTGCGGCCGGGCTTGACCTGGGCACCGCGTTGCCAGCCAATCGCCAGGGCACGATGTACCTGGATAGCGATCAACTCAATGGCTTTCAGCTCGGCGCCATCAAGGTGGCGGCCAAGCAGCAGATCCAGGTCAATGGCGACCTGAGCGTGGGTAATGGCGGTGATATCACCCTGTATGGACCGCAGGTTCGGGTCAATGCCAACCTGAGCGCTCACTCCGGTAGTCTGCATCTGGGCAACGTGCTCAATCAGGTGGACTCTTCAAACCCGACCCAGGGTGTCATCGGTCAAATCACTCAGCCCCCTTCCGGCCAGAAGGCCGTTGTCGATATCAGCAGCGGTGTGAAACTTGATACCAGCGGACTCTGGAGCAATTTGGCGCTGGATGGCGACAACAGTCGGCTGCCTTATATCAGTGGCGGCTCAGTTTCGGTGCTCAGCTCCGGCGATGTGAATCTTCGGGCGGGAGCTCTGGTCGATGTGTCTTCCGGGGCCGCCATTCTCAATAATCGCAAGCTCAGCGGCGGCAAGGGAGGCGACGTCACGCTCTCTGCAAATCTCGGTAACTCCACGGCTGTGGGCGAGCTGACGCTTGACGGTGAACTGCGCGGCTACGGCGTCAACGGGGGTGGCACCCTGAAGCTGCAGGCCGGCAAGGTGCAGATCGGCGACAGCTCGACGCCGGCAGCAGCGGGTACCCTGCAACTGGCCGGCGACTTCTTCAACAAGGGTTTCTCGGCCTACGATATCACCGCAAATCAGGGGCTGATGGTCACCGAGGGTACTCAGGTCGACGTCACCCTGCCGGTCTATCGGGTCGATGGGCAGGCAGGCGGCACACCATCGGGGGTATCGCCCTCGACGCTTCTGGAACGCTGGACGCCTGATCTTTACCAGAACGACGCCGCCAAGGGTGTGCTGACACAGCGCAGTGGTGCCAGTCTGAGCCTTAATGCGGGTACGAATACATCCAGTGCTGCCGACATGGCCAGTACCGTATTGAGTGTCGGCCGTGGTGCGGTCATCAATGTCGATCCTGGCCAGGCTATCGTCCTGAATAGCATCGGCCAACTGACGCTGGATGGCACGTTGAACGCCTGGGGCGGCAAAGTCAGCCTGGGGGCGATCACCACAGGGAATTCGGATCAGGTCAATGCCATCGGCCATGGTCGCTCCATCTGGGTCGGTGAGCACGCCCTGATCGATGTGGCGGCCAGGGCAGTGACGGCGACCGATGCCCGTGGCCGCGTCTACGGACAAGTCCGCGATGGCGGCAGTATCAGCCTCGGCGGTACGTTCGACCCCTCGACCGGCAAGGCCCAGGCTGCCGATCTGTTTCTGGTGGTTCGTGAAGGTGCGCGGCTGGAAGCCTCCGGCACCCAGGCGATGCTGGATGTATCAGGCCAGGGCCGTACGCGGGTTGCCAGCAATGGCGGCAGTATCACCCTGGCCTCGAACAACGGCCTGTACCTGGATGGCAGCTTCAATGCTCGATCCGGTGGGGAGGGGGCGGCGGGCGGTACGCTGTCGGTGGTCCTGCAGAGCCAGGAATACCTGAAGGCATTTGCCACGAACAAGGTGCTGAACTACCGGGAACTGGTACTCAGCCAGAACCATCAGGCCAATGTGTTGCCGGCTTCGGCCGAGGATGCCGCGGGTATGTTGACCTATGGTCAGGGTCGTTTCGGCGTGGACCAGTTCGAGGCAGGAGGCTTTGATAACCTGACGTTGTTCAGCAATGGTGTGTTGAGTGTTGATGGCGATGTGACGCTGTCCGCGCGGCAAAGCCTGCAGCTCTATTCCAGCTACCTTGGGCTGACGAGCAATGCTGCAGATCAGGCAAGGGTGCGCCTCTCCAGCGCCTATCTGCTGCTGGGGGGGATGCTCGGTTCGTTGGGGAAAGAGAGTTACGTCGTTCCCAGTCTGGTCGGAACGTCGGTGGCTCCGTTGGGGCATGGCGTCTTTTCCGCAGACGCGAACCTGATCGATGTACGAGGCAACGTCATCTTCGGTCTCAAGAGTGCAGTCTCGTATCCTGGACTACCGTCAGTGGCCCTTGAGCGTCGCGGTTTCGATCGGGTGGAACTGACCAGCGCCGGCGACTTGCGATTCCTGGCAGGCGCCAGCGGGACCGATCTGGCCTCGGGCTCCAACACCGGCCTGTCCACGGCAGGCGACATGACGTTGCGAGCTGCCCAGCTGTATCCCGCCACGCAGGTCAGCGCCAGCATCATGGCTGGGGTCAAGGGCACGGGGACCAGCGGAATGATTTTTGATCCGTCGCGGACCTTGACCATCGCCAGAGTCGGCGATGCCGAAGCATCGATACCTTATTCCGCGTTTGGCCGGCTGCAGTTGGGCGCAGCCGTCATCAAGCAGGGTGGGGTCGTACGTGCCCCACTGGGGTTGATCGAGATCGGCACCATGGGCGACTCGACCCAGGGAGGGGTGAACAGCGTCGAACTCCTGCCTGGCAGTATCACCTCCGTCAGTGGCAAGGGCCTGGTGCTGCCGTATGGCGGTACCTTCGATGGTCAGACCTATTACTACAATGGCAAGGCCGTGGAGTTCCTCGGGCAGGGTGGTGTGCCCACCGCCAACCGTGGATTGCAGGTGGGTGTCGCGTTGGGTGGCCAGTCGGTGTCGGTGCTGCCCGACGCCACCCTGGATCTGTCCGGCGGTGGCGACCTGCTCGGTGCGGGGTTCATTTCCGGACGTGGCGGTTCCACTGATGCGCGTTTCAACCCGTTGGTGCAGTTCGGTGCCGACGGCAGCTTCCTGTTGCCGGGGCTGGCGACCAACCCGATCTATGCCATCGTGCCCGGCGCTCAGTCGGGCTATGCGCCGGTATCACCGGAGGGTGGTGCGGTCGATCCGATGATGGGTCAGCAGATTACTATAGGAGCGGGTGTGTCTGGTCTGCCTGCGGGCACCTACACCCTGATGCCTTCCACCTATGCGCTGCTGCCTGGGGCTTTCCGGGTCGAGCTGAACGGCCTGGCAAGCGGCGGCACGTCGGGCGGTACGCAGCTGCTGCGCAACGGTTCCTGGGCGACTTCGGGCCAACTGTCGATTGCCAACACCGGTATCCGTAACAGTGTCGCCAGCCAGATCATCCTGACTTCCGGTGACGTTCTGCGACGCTATTCGCAGTACAACGAAACCAGCTATGCGCAGTTCGCTATTGCGGACGCGGCCCGCCTTGGGGTGCCGCGTGCCCTGCTGCCGATGGATGCCCGCACGCTCAAGCTGGAGTTGGAAAAAGGAGCAGGGGAGAAAGCCTTTACCTTTGAAGGGATCGGCAAGTTCGACGCAGCCGAGGGCGGTTATGCCGGTACGGTGGCGGTGTTGGGCCGCAACGGCTCCGCGCTGGAAATCGTTGGCGCCGGTCGCCAGGCCACGGCGCAGTTTGACGGTGTGACCCTGGATGCACAGAGCCTGAATGCCCTGGGAGCGGGGCGCATGGTCATTGGCGGGTTGCCGACGGTGACCTATGGGCAGGGCGGCAACTACATCACCCTGTCGAAACTGTCGAGCAGCATCGCCATGCGCGACGGCGCCAGCCTGGGAGCGCCGGAAGTGTTCCTGGTCAGCGGTTCCGGCGACATCCTGCTGGAGCAGGGGGCCTCGATCAACACGCTGGGTTATGGTAACGCCGCCTACGATGCCCGCAACGGCTTCATCTATCAGGTGGGCAACATGCTTGCCGTCTCCAACGGTCTGCTCAATGTCGTCAACCTGCCTGAGGGGCAGACGGCGGTGACGGGCGGGATCCAGGTCGGTACCTGTGTCCTTGTCTCGTGCACTGGCCAGACTTCGCTGTATTCCAACGGCAGCATCGCCGCGGTGACGCCGACGGCCTTCCAGCTCGACGACAAGGTCCGCTACGGCACCCGCCACCTGACCCTGGCCCTGAACACTATCAACGTCGGCACGCCTGAGGCGCTGGCCGATGCCGTGGCCGGCAATCGGCTGCCTGCCGGCTTGACGCTCAACCAACAGCTGATCGATCGCCTGCTGCAGGGCGATACCCAGTCTGGTGCGCCCGCCCTGGAGACCTTGCAACTGTCGGCGCGTGATGCGTTCAACTTCTATGGCACCACGACGCTCGATACCTACGATGCACAGACCGGCAAGTCGCGCCTGAGCAATCTGATGCTGTCCACTCCGGCGATCTATGGTGCCGGGGTCGCTGGCGACGTTGCTAGCATCCATACCGCCAACCTGATCTGGCTGGGTTCGGACAAACCGGCCGGCTCGGTGATCGCCGGTGGCGCGGGAACCGGCAGCGGACGCCTGGATATCAATGCCGAACGCATCGAGTTCGGTTACGGCGCCTTTGCCCAGCCCAATACGGTGAAGAGCTTCGACCGCCTGGTGCTCGGTTTTGCCGACGTCAATCTCAGTGCCAGCGAACGCATCACCGCCAACCACAAGGGCAGCCTCTCGGTCTATCAGAGCCAGGGTGCCTACGAGGCTGGCAAGGGCTTCCAGTACAGCGGTGGCAACCTGAACATCCTGACGCCGCTGATGACTGGAGAGGCCGGCTCGGTGAACCGCATTACCGCTGGCGGCGCGATTGACGTTTCGTCGTCGGGTGCCGCGGTGGGGGATGTGAGCGGGCAGGGCGCCGAACTGGCCCTGCAGGGCAGCAGCATTCGACTGGCCAGCGCCGTGGTGTTGCCCAGCGGCAAGGTCAGCCTGGGCGCGACCGGGGATGTGGTGTTGACCGATGATGCCCTGATCGATGTGGCCGGACGGGCCATTGCCTTCAACGATGTAACCAAATACGGCCCTGGCGGCAGCGTCAAGCTGGAAAGCCGCAACGGCAATATTCACCTGGCAGCGGGTTCACGCCTCGACCTGTCGGCCAAGTACAACCAGGCGGGGACCTTGAGTGCGGTGGCACTGGATGCGTCGGCCGGTCTCGTTGACCTGCAAGGGCGTATTCTCGGCGCCAGCAGTGGTTATTACGATGCGGGCGGCACCCTGATGCCTTACACAGCAGGCGGCGTCGAGATCCAGGCCCAGCGGTTGGGCACGACAGGAACGCTCGATGAGCAGTTCGCTGTGCTCAACCAGCGGCTGAATGATGGACAGGTCAGCGGTTCGCGCAGCTTCCAGCTCAAGCAGGGCGACCTGACCATTGGCGACGGGCTCAAGGCGGGGGACGTGACCGTTTCCATCGACAACGGCAGCCTGCGGGTGAGTGGCACCGTCGATGCGAGTGGCGAGCGGGTTGGCAGCATTCGCCTGTCGGCGAAAAACGGCCTGACTCTCGATGGCACTGCCGTATTGGACGCACACGGCACGCGCTTGCGGGTCGACAGCTACGGCAAGATCATCGACTCGCCGAACCGTGCGATCGTCGAACTCAACTCGGGCAGTGGTCAGCTGACTCTGGGCAGCGGTGCACGTATCGATTTGCGCCATGGTACCGAGGTGGCCCTGGGCAATCTGCCGGGCCAGAACGATGGCCGCGCCCGTGGCACCCTGGAGTTGAATGCTCCGCGCCTGGGCGGCGTCACTGGCGGCGATATTGCCATTGATGCCAGCGGTCCGCTGACCATCCAGGGCGCACGTTCGATCGCCGTCAACGGTACCTGGCGCTATGACGATGCGGCCTATGGTACTGATCCGGCGGCCAGCGGCCGTCCCTACCAGATCATCGACCAGGCCTACCTGGACGCCAAGCACCTGCAGAGCACCGCGTTCATCAATGCGGCCCTGGCCAATACCAGCCTGATGCAGGGCAAACTGGCGGGCTTGAACAACACCACCTACGCCGATGCCTTCCATCTGCGCCCAGGCGTGGAGATCGTCAGCGCGACGCCGGACGGCGACCTGGTGGTGCAGGGCGATATCGATCTGTCGGGTTATCGCTATGCCAGTGTGAATCCGAACACCCGGAAGACCGGGGTCTACGGTTCTGGCGAAGTCGGTAGCCTGACTTTCCGGGCCGGTGGCGACCTGAACATCTACGGCAGCATCAACGATGGGTTTGCGCCCCCGCCGGCGACCCAGGACGACAAGGGCTGGACCTTGCTACCGGGCATCGACATCAATGGCGGCGATACCATCGTACCGGGAGCCGGGGTGACGTTGGCCGATGGCACGACCTTCCCAGGTGGCGTCACTCTCAATTACGACCTGCCGATAAAGGGTTTACAACTGGCGCCTGGAACCCGTCTGCCCGTCTCGGCGACACTCGACCAGGCGCTGTCGCTGCCGGCGGGAACCGTGTTGGCGGCAGCGGTGCGCGATGCCTCGGGCAATCTCCTGTTTGCCGCCGGTACGTTGTTGAGTCAGTCCCAGACCCTGGTGGCGGGCACGCAACTGGATGCCGGCAGCATTCTGCCGATGGCGGCCAACTTCAAGGCTCTGACCTGGCCCAAGGGCGTGCCTTTGCCAGGCGTTGCCGGTACGACGCAGACCGTTGTCCTGAATGGGGACCAGGTTCTGTCTCGTGGCGCCCTGATTCCTTCGGGTACTGAGGTAAAACTGCTGGCGGGTGTGGAGTCGATACAGTTGCGTCCCGAGGTCTCCGGTCGCCAGGGTCAGATCTGGGCCGTTGCGCCGATGCTGGCCGAAGGTTCGCAGTCCTGGTCACTGCGCCTGGTGGCGGGCGCCGATACCGAAGCGGCCGACAGCCGTATCGTCCAGCCGCACCCTGTCAACGGGGACCTGCACCTGGCCGATACGCATTACGGGATGTTCGGCAAGGCCAAGGCGGGCGGTTATATCTGGACCGAGGAGGGCTCGCTGAACTGGGCTGGCGATACCAGCCTGGTCGGGCAACCTATCGATTTTGATGCCATCGGTTACCCTGGGCTATGTACCGACAATCCGACGTTCTGCAAGGCCGCCACCAGCTATGTCTGGACCGAGGAGGGCTCGTTGAACTGGGCGGGTGATACCAGCCTGGTCGGACAGCCCATCGATTTCGATGCCCTTGGTTATCCTGAACTGTGTACAGACAATCCGACATTCTGCAAGTCAATCGGCCAGTCCGAGTTGGTTGCCGGTAGCCAGCGCTTCAGCGTGATACGTACTGGCACGGCAGATCTTGAGTTGCTGGCAGGCGGCAGTCTGAAAATGGACTCGCTTTACGGCGTTTATACCGCTGGCAACTCATCGACAGCCACCTCCGCCAGTGACCCTTACAACCAGGCCAGGGCGCGAGGTACCGGCGGAACAGTCCTGGGCGATGCATTTGGCGGCTACGAGGACCTGGTCAATAGCAGTGCCACTAGCGTTTACCGTGCCTGGTATCCGGACTCTGGCGGTAACCTGACGCTCAAGGTGGGAGGGGATCTCACCGGCAATATCATGGATCGTGTCTTGACTGGGCTGGGACGGCCCAACTCGGCTGATCTGGGCTATGACACCGCGAATATTGGTAACTGGCTCTGGCGTCAGGGCAGTGGCAGCGTCAATACGGGGGGGCAGGCACAGCCAACCGCCTGGTGGATCAACTTCGGGACCTACACCAACACTGCCGCATTGGGCGGCAGCGGCGCCGACCAGATGGTGGGTTTCACCGGGTTCGGCACCCTGGGCGGCGGGGACGTCGATGTCCAGGTAGCGGGCGATGCGGGCCTATTGGCTTCAATGTCCGGGGCGGCGTTTGCCACGTCGATCAATCCGCGCAGCCAGGGCCTGGTTCTCGCTGTTGGCAGCACTGGGCGGGTCGCAGGCGATGGTAGCGTGCAGATGACTGGTGGCGGCGATCTGAACCTGCGGGTGGGTGGCGCGTTGAACCCTGCCAGCACTATCACCCAGGGGCAGCAGAACGGTTTGCTGGTCGACCTGCGGGGGCATGTCCAACTCAATGGCGCGTCGATGGGCAGTGTGGCGTTGCACTACGGCAACCAGGCAACAGACCAGGCACCGGGTGAGGTCAGGGCTTATGATCCGACGGTCGCTACTCGCGCCCTCTCGGCTGGCGGCATGACCCTGGTTCCTGGGGATGCCACGTTCAATCTGTCCACCCTGGGCGATCTGGTGGTACAGAACGTGCTGGATCCGGGCAGGGTCTCCCTGATGAATGCCACGCCTTTTGTCAGTGGCGGCGTCAATGGTGCGGGCCAGAGCTGGTTCACCCTGTGGACCGGGCATACGGCGATTGATCTGTTCTCGGCGGGTGGCGACCTCACACCCTATACCCTTGGCACCGCAACCGATGCCGCGGTGGTCTACCCCTCCATCCTGCGGGCGGTCGCTGCCAGCGGCAGTCTCTACTATGGCAAGGCTGCGACGAGTCAATTGAGGGACCCCGAGTACAAGGCACCTCTGCTGTTGGCACCCTCGGCGACCGGTGAACTGCAGTTCCTGGCCGGTGATTCCATCTATGCCAGTGGATTCAGTGTCAGCCGTTCCGGCGCCGCCGCTGAAACCATGGCTACGCCTTGGCGCCCGGCATTCGCGGGCCTGATCAACGGCAGCATGGTCACCAACGGCAACAACCTGTCGACGGATGGCAACACGGCTCAGGCTCCGGCTGTATTGCCCCTGTTCACCTTTGGCGCCGAAACCGCCTCTGACACCATGGCTGCAAACAGTCTCCCTTCGCGATTCTACGCGCTCAACGGCGACCTGCTGGGCGTCACCAGCGGCCGAATCATCAGCTTCCAGGGAACGGGCACTCCACGTTTTGGCCAGACCTGGTACGAAGGCGCCGGCCCGGTGTGGATGATGGCCGGCCGCGATATCGTCAGCAGTGGTACCGCGTTGGGCAGCAGTGAGTCAGGTGCTACCGATATCAATAAATACACCAGCACCGGCAACCTGTTCGTGCACAACAACCCGAATGATGTCTCCATCGTTTCCGCCGGCCGCGACATCCTCTACAGCAACTTCACGGTGGCGGGTCCCGGTACCCTGGAGTTGACGGCCGGGCGCAATATCCTGATGGAAGACAAGGCCAGCATCACCAGCATCGGTGCGGTGGTCCCTGGCGACAGCCGTCCGGGCGCCAGTATCGTGATGCAGGCCGGCTTCGGCGCGAATGGCGCGGACTACCTACGCTTTATCCAGACCTACCTGAACCCGGACAACCTGGCGCAGGCCGGCCAGTCGCTGAGTGGCGGCAAGGTGGCCAAGACCTACGAGGCCGAACTGGTTGCCTGGCTGGCCGAGCGTTATGGCTTCAGCGGTACTGCGCAACAGGCGCGCGCCTACTATGCGGCCCTGTCGCCCGAGCAACAGCGGATATTCGCCCGCGATGTCTACTTCGCCGAACTGAAGGCGGCGGGGCGCGAGTACAACCAGGCTGGCGGTCCACGCCAGGGCAGCTACATCCGCGGTCGCGAGGCCATTGCCTTGCTGTTTCCACAGACCGACGTGGCGGGCAACCCGATCACCTACCAGGGCGATATCACCCTCTTCGGTGGCGCGGGTGTGCACACCGATTTCGGCGGCAATATCCAGATGCTCACGCCGGGCGGTGGCCAGGTGTTCGGGATCGAGGGGGTGGCGCCACCGTCCACGGCCGGGGTCATCACCCAGGGGGCGGGCGATATCCAGCTCTATTCCCTGGACAGCATTCTGCTGGGCCAGAGCCGGATCATGACCACCTTCGGCGGCTCGATCATGGCCTGGTCGGCGGCTGGCGACATCAACGCCGGGCGCGGTTCGAAGACCACCGTGGTCTATACGCCACCCAAGCGGGTCTACGACAACTGGGGCAATGTCACTCTGTCGCCCTCGGTGCCGAGCACCGGTGCGGGGATCGCGACGCTGAACCCGATTCCGGAGATCGCGCCGGGCGACATCGACCTCATCGCGCCGCTGGGCACCATCGATGCCGGCGAGGCGGGGATCCGTGTGTCGGGCAACGTCAACATCGCGGCCCTGCAGGTGGTCAACGCGGCGAACATCCAGACCCAGGGCAAATCCTCGGGTGTGCCGATGACCGCCTCGATCAACACCGGTGCCATGACCTCCGCCAGCTCCGCCGGTGCAGCCGCCTCCCAGGCGGCCGAAGATGCGGCGCGCCAGCAGCAACAGGCCTCGAAACAGGATCGGCCGTCGATCTTCACCGTCGAGGTGCTTGGCTTCGGCAGTGAGCCGGTGGCACCGAGTCGCGACAGTGCCAGCCACACGCCAGCCTACAACCCTGACAGTCCGGTCCAGGTCCTGGGCGCCGGCCCCTTGAGCGAGCAGGCCAAGTTGCGCCTGACCGACGAGGAGCGGGGCAACCTGACCTTGTGATCACCTGAAGTTCCTCCTCTCGGGCGGCCTTGATGGCCGCCTTTTTTTGCCCGGCGTTTTATCCAGCCACTGCCCGACTCCTACAGAGGGGAGCGAGGCGCTGATTCATAGCGGCCTTGCGCTTTTCGAGGCCGCCGGGAGTGAAGCTTTTGTGACAAAAGTTCGGTAGCACAAGGCCAGCCCTGTCTTGGATATGTAGAACGGGCGAGGGGGGGTGAAACCCCGTTTTCCAACGGTTGCAGGGAATGCTGGAGGGGAGGACATGGGCACTATGGAACGCTACTCGAAAGTGGGGATGCAGGAGCTGGACCAGCGTCTGTCGAAGATCGTCGAAGCGGCGCGCAAGAAGCCGGTGTCGGTCTATCGCTACGGTGCGCCGTGGGTCTGGATCGTGTCCCAGGACGACTGGCAGGGCGCCTTGAAGGAGGTCTCCAGCTACATTCCGCCCGGTCATTCGCTGGTGCTGTTGCGGCCGCAGATCGACGATCTGCTCGACGAGCATCGCGACGTTCTGCTGGCAGTTGCGGCCGACGCCAAGATGCTGATCGCCCCGCAGACGGTCATGCACATTCTCCTCTTGCAACTGCTGTATTCGGTGCCCGGCGAACAGCAACTGTACGAACAGCTCAACTACAACCTGCTGTTCCGCTGGTTCGTCGGCCTGGACCTGAATCAGAAGGTCTGGAACTTCAACGTCCTGAGCAAGGACATCGCCACGCTGCTGGATAACCCGCAGGCCGTCCTGCTGATCCAGAAGATCGTCGGCGAACTGTTCTGCGGCGCCTTGCTGCAGATGCCGGAGTTCTCACTGAACTTCGCCCTGCTGCACACCTGGCTGGCACGGCATTCGTCGGTAGCGATCACCAACAACTGAATAAGCGCCAGGGGCGACAGCCCCGGCCATGCAGCCTCGACAGCACGCGAGGCTATTGATTGAATCAAGGGGGCGGTGTGGAGCATCTGTTCTTCAAAGAGACGGCGCGACCGACAGGGGCAAGAGATGCCTGGCCGGTGGGTGCGGGCCTGGTCCTGGCCCTGCTGGCCGGGCCACTGGCGGCCGAGGAGGCGCCGGTGGCCCGTCGGGTGGACGTCAATGAGTATGTGGTGCGTGGCAACACCGTGCTGCAGGCCCGGGATATCGAAGAGGCGGTCTACCCGTTCCTCGGGCCGCAGAAGGCCCTGACCGATATCGAAGGTGCTCGCGACGCTCTGCAGAAGGTTTACCAGGCCAAGGGTTATCAGTCGGTGTTCGTCGAACTGCCGGAGCAGAAGGTCGAAGACGGCGTGGTATTCCTGCAGATCAGCGAAACCAGGGTGGGTCGGGTTCGTGTGGTCGGTGCAAAGCACTATTCGCCGGTGGAGATCCGTGAGGATGTGCCGGCGTTGAAAGAGGGCGAGGTGCCGGATTTTGCCCAGGTGCAGACCGAACTGGCGGCGCTGAACAAGGGCGCCGGTCGCCAGGTCATGCCACTGGTACGCGAAGGCCAGCGGCCCGGCACCATGGACGTCGACCTGCAGGTCGAGGACCAGAACCCCTGGCACGCCAGCCTAGGCCTGAACAATGACTACAGCGCCGACACCAGGGAGTTGCGCGCGGTCGCTTCGCTGGGCTACGACAACCTCTGGCAACTGGGGCACAGCATCTCGCTGACCTATTTCACCGCGCCCGAGGATCAGAGCAATGCCAAGGTCTGGTCCGGCTCCTATAGCGCACCGCTGAGCGAGCGCTGGACCCTGCAGTTCTCCGGTTACCAGTCCGACAGCAACGTCGCCACCATCGGCGGCAGCAACATGCTTGGCAAGGGCCATTCCTATGGGGTCTCGGGCATCTACACCTTGCCTTCCAAGGGGGCCTGGGCCAACTCGTTCTCCATCGGCGTGGACTTCAAGGACTTCGAGGAAGAGCTGAAATTTGGCAGCAGCAGCGACCAGGTTCCGCTCAAGTACGCACCGCTGACCTTTGGCTACAACGGCTATCGCTACACCGAAAGCTCCCAGCTCGGCCTGGGCCTGAACCTGGTGCTGGCGACCCGCAGCTTCTTCGGCTACGGCAGCGATTCCGACGAGTTCGACTACAAGCGTTATCGCGCCAGCCCCAGTTTCGCCGTGCTCAAGGGCGATCTGAATTACACCTACACCTTCACCAGCGACTGGCAGTCGGCGTCCAAGGCGGCCTTCCAGCTGGCCTCCGGCCCGCTGGTTTCCAACGAACAATTCTCTGCCGGTGGTGCCACCTCGGTACGCGGCTATCTGGCGGCCGAGCGCTCGGGTGACAGCGGGATGCTGTTTTCCCAGGAACTGCGCACGCCCTCCATGGCCAGGTTCCTCGGCAGCTATGTCAAGGAGTGGCGCTTCTATGCCTTTGCCGAAGGTGCCCGGCTGAGCCTGGAAAAAGCCCTGCCCGAGCAGGAAGACGAATACAGCCTGGCCAGCGTCGGCCTGGGCACCCGCGCCAGCCTGAGCAAATGGTTATCCGGCAGCCTGGATTGGGGCTATCCGCTGCTCGACGGCCCGAACACCCAGAAATACGACTCACGTCTGCACTTCAGTGTGCAGGCGACTTTCTGACCCTTTACTGACGGAGAACCACCGCATGTCACGCTTAATCGTGTCCCTGTTGATCTGCCTGGGCTTCGTGCTCCCGGCCACCGCCCAGGCCTGGTGGCAGGACGATTGGCACTACCGCAAGCAGATCACCGTCGACACCACGCCCCAGGGCGCGGCGATCAGCGAGGCTCTGGGCCGTACCAGCCTGCTGGTACGTCTGCACACCGGCAACTTCACCTTCGATGGGGTCAAGGAAGACGGTTCGGACCTGCGCTTCATCGCGGCCGACGACAAGACCGTGCTCAACTACCAGATCGAAAGCTTCGACCCGCTGATGGGCATGGCGCTGATCTGGGTCGATGTGCCCAAGGTCGAGGGCGGCCAGCGCCAGGATATCTGGATGTACTACGGCAACCAGAAGGCCCCGGCCACCAGCAACGGCCAATTGGCCTTCGAGCCGAACTACACTGCGGTCTACCACTTCGACGGTGCCGCAGCGACGCCGCCCAGGGACGCCACAGCCTTCTCCAACCATGCGCAGAACGCCACCGGCAGCCGTATCGATGGCGTGATCGGCGGTGCCCTGCAGTTCAGTGGCCAGCCGCTGCTGCTGCCGGCCAGTCCGTCATTGCAGTACACCGCCGGCGGCGCCTTCACCCTGAGTGCCTGGGTTCGCCTCGATCAGGCTTCGGGCGAGCAACTGCTGATGGCCCGTCGCGACGGCGGCCATGCCTTCCTGCTGGGCGTCAGCCAGGGCACCCCCTTTGTCGAAGTCAATGGCCAGCGTGTCGCCTCGACACAGGCGCTGAACCCCGGACAGTGGCAGCACCTGGCATTGACCGCCCAGGGCAGCAAGGTCTCGCTGTTCGTCAACGGCCGTGAAACCGCAAGCCTGGCCCAGGAAGTCCCGGCGTTCAACGCGCTGATCGCGATCGGTGGGGATGTGCCGCCGGTAGCCGCTGCCGATCCGGCGGCGCCAGCGTCGAGCGCCTTCCAGGCCTTCAACGGTGCCATCGATGAACTGCGTCTGTCCAAGGTCGTGCGACCGGCCGCCGTGCTGTTGGCCGATGCCACGGCCCAGGGCGCCGAGTCGAAGCTGGTCGTCTATGGCAGCGATGAGGAACAGTCCGGTTTCGGTTTCGGTAGCCTGGGCTTCCTGCTCAAAGCGGTGCCGGTGGACGCCTGGGTGATCATCGCGGTCCTGGTGCTGATGATGCTGCAGTCATGGGTCATCATGATCCGCAAGAACCGCGCCCTGGGCCGCGTCAGCCGTGCCAACGAGGCGTTCCGCGAGCAGTTCGCCCAGATTGGCACGCGCCTGGAAATGTTTGCCGACGACCAGGATCTGGCCCGCCGTCTAGAACATTCCTCGCTGTGGCGCCTGTACCTGGTTGCGGTCAAGGAAATCCGTACCCGTCGTGCCCAGGGCGCCGACACCTCGTCGGTATCCGCGGCCACCATCGAAGCCATCCGCTGTTCCATGGACGGTGTGCGCACCCGCGAAAATCAGCAACTGGGCTCGAAGCTCTCGACGCTGTCCAACGCCATCGCCGGCGGCCCATACATCGGCCTGCTCGGCACGGTACTGGGGATCATGGTGGTGTTCCTCGGTACGGCCATGGCCGGCGACGTGAACATCAACGCCATCGCCCCGGGTATGGCCGCAGCCTTGCTGGCCACCGCCATGGGCCTGTTCGTCGCGATTCCGGCGCTGTTTGGCTACAACCGGCTGATTACCCGCAACAAGGAAGTCAGTGCCGACATGCGGGTATTCGTCGACGAGTTCATCACCCGCCTGGCGGAAATGCACGGTGAGGGCCAGGCCCACGATTCCGCTCGTGGCCGCGCTGGCCACTCCCAACAGCATGCCGTCGACCTGCTGCCGGTCTGAGGGGGAACTGCCATGGCTTCCGTAAACGCTTCCCACGATGACGATGACGACGCCGCTGTCGACAGTATCAACATCACGCCCCTGGTGGACGTGCTGATGGTGGTGCTGGTGATGTTCATCCTCACCGCCACGGCCCAGGTCTCGGGTATTCAGATCCATCTGCCCAAGGCCAGTGCCTCGGTGTCGCTGTCCGAGGCCAAGACCAAGGCCATCTCGGTCAACGACGGTGGCCAGGTGTTCCTCGATGCCTATCCGGTGACCTTGCCGGAGCTGGAGGAACGCTTGCGCATCGAGAAGGCGCAGAGCCCGGACTTTCCGATCATCGTGCGCGGCGATGCCACGGTGCAGTACCAGAAAGTGATCGAAGTGCTCGACCTGCTGCGGCGCCTGGAGCTGTCCCAGGTCGGGCTGGTCACCGGCAAACCGAACCAGGGCTGACCATGACCGCCAAATTACCGATCAGCCCCGAACCTCTGAAGAAGTCGCCGTTGCGCCTGCTGAAGTGGGGCGCCGGGCTGCTGCTGGGAGCGGCTGCCGGCTGGTTCCTGTGGCAGTGGGCCCACGACATGAGCGGGGTTCGGCGGGAAGCGCCGAAGGTACCGATGATTATCCCGTTGCCTCCGCCACCACCGCCGCCACCGGAACCGGAAAAGCCCAAGGAGCCGGAAACCCCGGTGGAGGAGAAGGTACCCGAGCCGACGCCCGAGCCCGAGGAGGTCAAGCCTCAGGAGGAAGCGCCACCATCGCCGGCGGACGACCTGGCCAATCCGATGCAGATCGACGGCGACGCCCAGGCGGGTGGCGACGCGTTCAACATCGGCGCGGGCAAGGGCGGTGGCATGGCCGGTTCCGGCGGGGGCGGGCTGGGGACGGGGACCTACAAGCAATACCTGGCCGCGACCCTGCAACGGCTGCTGCGCGACGACCCGGATCTGCGCCGGCTGGCGTTCTCGGTCCAGGTCGATTTCTGGCTGTCGGCGGACGGCGATGTACTCAAGGTGGCCCTGGTCAAGGGCACCGGCGAGGCGAAGACCGACGAGCGCATCATCGCCACCCTGCAGAACGCCCCGCGCTTCAAGGAGCGCACACCGGCTTCATTGACTCTGCCTATTCGCGTATCGCTCAAGGGCCGGCGCCCGGACTGATCGAACACTTTCACGCTTTTCAACAGGAGTTGTGTGCAAATGATTTCCAACGTGAATCGATTGACTCTGGCGGTCGGCATGGTCATCGCGACCCTGGTCGGCCAGGCGGCTGCGGCGCAGCCCGCAGCGCCTTCGGAGAACGCCACAATCAATCTGATCCGCCTGCTGGTGCAGCAGGGCGTGCTCAAGCAGGAACAGGCCGACGGCCTGATTGCGCAGGCCGAGAAGGAAGCCGTGCAGGCACGCCAGGCCAATGCCGTGGCGGCCGCCGCACCTTCGGCCACGCCGGGAGAGGTGCGGGTACAGTATGTTCCGGCGATTGTCCGCGATCAGATTCGTGACCAGGTCAAGGCTGAAGTCATGGCGACCGCCAAGCAGGAAAACTGGGCACAACCCAACACCTTTCCGGATTGGGTCTCGCGCATCAGCTTCGACGGCGACCTGCGCGTGCGGGATGAATCGCGCTATTTCTCAGGGGGTAACGGCAACACCCTGATCGACTACGCCAAGATCAACAGCGGTTCGCCCTATGATGTGAACCGGGACACCAACACCCAGTTCCCGCCGCTGCTCAACAGCCGTGAGGATCGCGAAAACCTGTTTCGCCTGCGCGCCCGCCTGGGCATGAAGGCGGTACTGACCCCCGAATGGACGGCCGGTGTACGCATCGGTACCGGCTCCGATAACAATCCGGTTTCGACCACCCAGACCCTGGGCGGCGGCTTTGCCAAGAAAGATATCTGGCTCGACCAGGGTTATGTCAGTTGGAAACCTTCCGAGCGCCTGACGGTGACCGGTGGGCGTTTCGCCAACCCGTTCTATTCCACCGACATGATGTACTCCCCCGATCTGAACTTCGACGGCGTGGCGGCGGTGTTCAACCACAAACTCAACAGTGAATGGGGCCTGTTCGGTACCCTCGGGGCATTCCCGGTCGAATACACCTCGGATTCGGAAACCAGCAACGGTGTCGACAAGGCCGACAGCCAGAACAAATGGCTGATCGGCGGGCAGATCGGCGCCAACTGGCAGATCAATACCGACAACAGCCTCAAGGGTTCGGCAGCCTATTACAGCTTCAACGATATCGAGGGCAAACGCTCCAGTCCCTGCAAACCGTGGGATGGTCAACCGGGCTGCGACACCGACGGTACCCGCCTGGCTTTCATGCAACACGGCAACAGCGTGTTCCTCTTGCGCAATATCACGCCGAATCCGACCGACCCGGCCAAGACGCCACAGCCGCAATATGTCGGGCTGGCCTCGAAGTTCAACGTGCTTGACCTGAACCTGGCCTGGGACACGCAACTGCCGGAAAACTTCAAGCTGCGCAGCCAGGCCAACTTCATCCATAACCTGGCCTACGACAAGGGCGAGATGCTCAAGCGTTCCGAAGGCCAGATTGTCAACAACATCAACAGCAACGGCGAGTTCGAAAGCGGCGGCAGTGCGCTGATGATGCAGTTCACCCTCGGCAACGCCCTGGAAATGAAAAAGAAAGGCGATTGGAATCTCTATGCCGGCTACAAGTACATCCAGCCGGATGCCTTGCCTGACGGCTTCAACGACGCCTCGTATCACCTGGGTGGCACCAACGCCAAGGGTTACTTCATCGGCGGCAACTACAGCCTGGACAAGAACGTCGTCGCTTCCGCCCGCTGGCTGAGTGCCGAGGAAGTCTATGGCGACCCGTTCCAGGTCGATGTCTTCCAACTTGAGCTGAACACGCGCTTCTAAGCACTAAGGAGAACTCCCATGAACCGGCGAATCCCGGCAGCGTTGTGGCTGCTGACCGTTGCTCTCTTCAGTGCCCAGGGCGCCAACGCCGAAGGCATGGAAGAGCGCCTGCGGACTCAGTTGCGCAGCACCACCCAGCAATTGCAGGCGTTGCAGAGCGAACAGGCCCAGGCCAGCGCGGCACGGATCGCCGCCGAGAACCAGGCCAAGGCGGCCCAGGCGCAGATCAGGCAGTTGACGGCCGAACTGGCCAAGGCCAAGGGCCTGAGCGAGCAGTTGGCCGGCCAGCAAGAGGCATTGCAAAGCCAGGCCCAGGCCTTCTCGGTGGCCGCCAACGAGCAGTTGGGCAAGTACAAGAAAGCCTATGACGACCTGCTGGTGATGGCCAAGGGCAAGGAGGCCGAGCGCGCCAGATTGCAAGGGCAACTGGCCGAACGTGACACACAAGTGCAGCAATGTTCAGCCAGGAATCGACAGATGTACGGGGTCGCCAAGGAGATTCTCGCCGCCTACGAAAAAATCGACGTGGCCGAGGTGATGAAGATTCGCCAGCCCTTTGCCGGCAGTGCCCGGGTCAAGTTCGAGGAAATGGCCCAGGCCTTCGGCGACGACCTGTACAAGAACCAGTTCGATGCCACCCACGCATCCCTGAATCCCTAAGACAAGGAAGAGCTTTCATGAGCGAGCAACTGATCGAACACGTCACCCCCGATAGCCTGACCGAACTGCTGCAAGGAGCCGGCTACCGGGTCAACCACACCGACCAGAACGGTATCGTGCAACTGCTCAGCGCCAGCCAGGGCATCGGTTACGCCGTGCGTTTCGGCAACCCGGCGGTGCAAGAGGGCGGTTATGTCGATTTCACCTACAGCTGTGCCTTGCGTGTGCAGGGCGAACTGCCGGCTGGGTTGGCCGAGTTGTGGAATGTTTCGCGACGCTTTGCCCGGTTGTCGGTGCAGGGCGAGTTTCTGGTGATGGAAATGGATGTGGTGGTCGCCGCGGGTGTCAGCGTCAACTACCTGCGTGCGAACCTGGAACTGTGGGATCGGTTGCTGCAGGAGTTCATCGTCTACTTGCGCGAATACAGCCAGCAGGCCGCTCAGTTGCAGGCGAATGCTCAGGCTCAGGCTCAGGCTGCGGCTGCGGCCGAGCCGGTGGCCCACGAGGAGGAGACGAACCCGTGAAGAAAGGCAATCTGCTGGCCGGTGCGGGTGCGCTGGCCGTGCTGGTCGGGGCTGTTGCGCTGGCCATGCGTCCGGGCAATGATCCGGTGGCGGCGGTGCAGCCGGCACCGGCTGTGGTCTCTGCGACGAGCGAGCCGGCGCTCGCCCGGTTGGGTAACCAGCAGGTCGCGCCGCAGGAGTTGAAGGCGCTGTTCGCGGCCTTGCCAGCGGAGTCACGTGAGCAATTGCGCGCCAACCGCAGCGCCCTGGAGAGCTGGATTCGCACCCGCCTGGCGGAGAAAGCCGTGCTCGAACAGGCCGAGGCCCAAGGCTGGCGCCAGCGTCCGGAAATCGAGCAGCAGACTCGCGCGGCAACCGAACAGATCATCTTTCGCAACTACCTGGCATCGGTCAGCCAGGTGCCAGCGGAGTATCCGAGTGCCGAGGAGTTGCAGCAGGCCTACGACAACGGCAAGTCGGCGTGGCAAACACCGCCATTGTATCGGGTCAGTCAAATCTTCCTCGCGGTGCCCGACCCGCAATCGCTGGAAAGCGTGCGTAAGCAGGCCGTGGAACTGAGCCGCAAGGCCCAGGCCACACCCGGCGAGTTCGCCGCATTGGCGACCCAGTACTCCCAGGACCGCGACACTGCCAAGCGCGGCGGTGATACCGGGCTGCAACCGCTGCAGCAATGGCTACCGGAAGTCCGTGGGGCGCTGTCGCGGCTGAAGGTCGGCGCGGTGGCGGATCCGGTGCAGAGCGCGGCGGGCTTCCATATCGTCAAGCTCACCGAGCTGCAGCCGTCGCGTACCGCCACCCTCGACGAGTTGCGCGACCGCCTGCGTGACGCGCTACGGGCCCAGCGCCAGGAGCAGATCGCCAAGGCCTATCTGGAGGGCATGTTCAATACTGCAACCTTGAGCATCGATGGTGCAGTTCTCAACCAGGTGCTGGAAGAAAAACGCTGACGGAACACTTGCCATTGGATGGTTGGGCGCCGTAAGGCGCCGACAGGGAGTCTGAATGATGTCGTTGAATGAATCCGCCCAGCGTTCGGGCGACAGGGAGTACCAGGGGCCGGGCGAGACGCCGGGGGCGTGGCTGGCACTGGCCGAACGGATCGAGCCGGAAACGGCGCAGTTCTTTCTCGCCAGCGCCCGCTGCGGCTGTTTCATGCAGGCCGCTCGCAGCCTGAATATCAAATCGACCCAATTACGCAAGCAACTGGCGTTGCTCGAAGACCAGCTCAATTGTCTCTTGTTCATCTACCAGGGCAGTGCCTTGACCCTCAGCCGCGAGGGTCAGCAGTTGCAGGCACAACTGATCGCCCTGGTCCATGAGCGGCGTCTGCCGGTCATCGAGCAGCCGCGGGTTCGCCTGGCAATTGCCGAGTCGATCCTGCACGACATCCTCGGCCGTGACCTGATCGCCTTGCTGCGTCGGAATGCCAGCGTACGCCTGGAAATCATCCCGGTGGACAGCACCCTGTCGTTGCAGGCCTTGAGTGCCGAAGTGGTGGTCTGGCTGTCGGACGGCGATTCACCGCTGCCGGGACCAGGCTTTGACATCACCACGCCGCAGGCCCTGGCGCGGTTGGATTACCTGCCGCACATCGCCAAGCGTTACTCACGGGTGGCGGTGCGCCCGGATTCACGGGAGGACCTGGAGGACTACATGCTGGTGCAGTGGCAGCAGGATCGCCGGATCGAGGGTTTTCAACCGTGGAACAACGTGGTGGATCAGCGGCTGGCCGGGGTGGTGCAGGTGCATTCCTACGAGCTGATGCTGGAGATGATCCGTTGCGGTGCCTGCATCGGCCTGCTGCCGCGCTACATCACCCGTTTCGATCGTGGCCTGGCGGCGTTACCCGGTTTGTTCGACGACCCGATGCAGCGACGTGCCTGGCTGGCGACTCAACGGGGGGCAGAGGGCAGGGAAGAGGTGCAGGTGATCGTCGAGCTGATTCTGCACACCTTCCGGGAGCGGCGGGAATGGTTTGAATCGTTATAGACTGGGCGACCTGGTCATTTTTCATGGATTAAAAAGACGATGCCCGCCGATACCCCCGCCATTGTTATCGAACGTTTTCGCGAAGCGCACATCGACGGTATCACCGCGCTGTACAACGAGCCCGCGGTCTGTCGCCAGGTCCTGCAGATGCCGTTTCAGTCTGCCGAGGTGTGGCGCCAGCGGTTGCAGCAGAACCAGGGCAATGAGCGGCAACTGTCGCTGGTGGCGCTGCACCAGGGCATGGTGATCGGCAGTTGCTCGCTGGAGCAGTATGCGCGGGTGCGCCGCAGCCATGCCGGGAGTATCGGCATGGGCGTGGCGACGGCCTGGCAGGGCAAGGGCATCGGTTCGCAACTGCTGGCAGCGGTGCTGGAAGTGGCGGATAACTGGATGAACCTGCAACGGGTCGAGTTGAGTGTCTACGTCGACAACCAGGCGGCCCAGGCCTTGTACCGCAAGTTCGGTTTCGAGGAGGAGGGCGTGATGCGCAAGTATGCGATTCGCGATGGGGTGCTGACCGATACGCTGAACATGGCGCGGCTTCGCTAGGCGTTGGCTTTTTCGACTACAGGAGCTGGCTTGCTGGCAATCGCGGCGTATCAATGGGCGAAGAGGTCGACTGATCGATCGCAATCGCCAGCAAGCCGGCTCCCACAGGTATGGAGTGCCCCCCAGAAGTTGGACACTAAGCTGGACTGCCCCCGAGAAGTTGGACACTCAGCTGAAACTGCCCAACTTTTAGGGGCAGTCCGGGTGCGATGTCAATCAGGGCGCTGTGCATCAGTTATTGAAGTTGCAGGCATCTGACAACTTGCGATAACTGACATCCTCGATCTTCCCGGCCGTGTCGACGAACTTCATGTCGGCGTTGATCACCTTGCACTGGTCGGTGGGCTGCTCGGTCATCGAGATGAGTTTGTCGATATTCAGTGGCATGCCGTAATGATATGGCACGGCCTGGGTCGTGGCAGGTGTGCTGGCCTGAGCCACTCCGGCAACAGCACTCAGGGCCAGGGCGGCGGTGATCAGCAAGGGGCACAGTTTCATGATATTTCTCCGAATCAGACTGGGGTTTCGCTCAACGATCAAGGCGTTGAGTCTGCCGCGCAGGGCGGCAGAAAGAGTCTGTGCGGGCGCGGTTGGCTGCATTTTCCATGGGGGCGATTAACATTGAATTAAGTGCAAAGCTTTTTATTAGGCAGCTAACAAAATATTCATGTCGCGATCTGATCGTGCACTGAAGCATTCATTCGAAAGGTAGTGTCAAAAACACATCGCTCGCTGCTAGAATTCTCCGCCGACTGTCGAGAGGGTCAAAAAAACGACAGCGGTTGCCACTTTTAACTGGGGAGAATCAGCATGGCTAAAGGATTTGCACTGTACTTGGCGGGCATGGCTGTGGTTCTGCTGGTGTTCGCCTTGGTGCTGGCGACGCTGCTTCGGTAGTCCGAAGCAGGTTCATTCAACTTCATCGCCGCCTCAGCGCTGGGCACTCAGCGGGCGTACGCCGACCGGGAACAACTGGTCCGTCAGCTCCTTGAGCTTGTTCTCGGCACTGATGAACTTGTCCATGCGGAACGAACCGCGCCTGGAGTTATAGGTTGCCGAGCCGACTTCCCGGCCATTCTGGTAGACCTTGATCTCCACCTCTGACAAATACATCGCCATGTCCCAGCTCCAGCGCCCCAAGAGGGTGCTGCTCAGCGGGCAGTTCTGTGGGTTGCTCACACTGGGCAATACTTGCACGGTAAAACCCTTGCCTTTCAGCGCATTGCCATAGGCTTCGGTAAATGACTCACGCACGCCATCAGCCGGAATCACACAGATCAGGGCGGCGGGGTTGGCGGCGAAATCGACCGGGGTGACCTGCTGCTTGATACTGCAGCCGGTGATCAGGGAAACGAGACAGAGCAAAAGCACAGAACGCATGGTGACATCCATGTAGGCCGAGGGGCGGTGGAAAGAGGGCGGTATGCTAGCTGTTTGCCTTGATGGGGCAAAGCAAAAGCCGGTGGGCTGCACCCGGTTTTACATTGGATCTGCTGGCCCCTTCGCTGGCAAGCCCTGCTCCTGCAAGGTGATGTCGCCCACGAGTTCGCGTGCACCGCATTGGGTCCCCAGCACCCACCCCGCGTTGCCTTCTGTAGCACTCTTTTCTAGCCACGGCTCGTAACAGGTTCCCCTCGAAAAACCTATCTATCTGATTTCTCGGATTTTTACCGAGCTGATTCGCACCCGCGCTTTCCTGTGGCACACTTTCTGCTATTTATTCCGTTGTTACATACCATCTTCCGCTATAGCGGAATACACATCATCGGAGTACAACGTCATGCAACGCGTACCTTCCTTGTTCAAAGCCTGCGCCTTCATCCTGGCTACCACCACAATGCTGGCCGCGACCGCCCAGGCCGCTGACGGCAAGCTCGACAGCGTGCTCAAACGCGGTCACCTGATCGTCGGCACCGGCAGCACCAATGCGCCTTGGCACTTCCAGGGCGCGGACGGCAAGTTGCAGGGTTTCGATATCGACATCGGCGGCATGATTGCCAAGGGCCTGTTCAACGATCCGAGCAAGGTCGAATACGTCGTGCAGTCCTCCGACGCACGGATTCCCAACCTGCTGACCGACAAGGTCGACATCAGTTGCCAATTCATCACCGTGACCGCCAGCCGCGCCCAGCAGGTGGCCTTCACCCTGCCGTACTACCGCGAAGGCGTCGGCCTGCTGTTGCCGAACAACAGCAAGTACAAGGAAATCGACGACCTCAAGGCTGCCGGTGACAAGGTCACCGTGGCCGTTCTGCAGAACGTCTACGCCGAGGAACTGGTGCACCAGGCGCTGCCCCAGGCCAAGGTCGACCAGTACGACAGCGTCGACCTGATGTACCAGGCGGTGAACTCGGGGCGCGCCGATGCCGCCGCCACCGATCAGTCCTCGGTCAAGTACCTGATGGTGCAGAACCCCGGTCGCTATCGCAGCCCGGCCTATGCGTGGAGCCCGCAAACCTATGCCTGTGCGGTCAAGCGTGGCGACCAGGACTGGCTGAACTTCGTCAACACCGTCCTGCATGAGTCGATGACCGGCGTCGAGTTCCCGACCTACGCGGCTTCCTTCAAGAAGTGGTTCGGTGTCGACCTGCCGACCCCGCAAATCGGTTTCCCCGTCGAATTCAAGTGATCCCTCCAGGGCCGGGCGCCGCGGCTGGCGCCCTGTCGAAGGTACTGTGAACCATGAACTATCAGTTGAACTTTGCTGCCGTCTGGCGCGACTTTCCCAGCTTGCTGGCGGGGCTCGGGCTGGGTCTGGAACTGGCGCTGGTATCGATTGCCATCGGCTGCGTAATCGGCCTGATGATGGCGTTTGCCTTGCTCAGCCAACATCGCGCCTTGCGCACGCTGGCCTCGGTGTATGTCACGGTGATCCGCAATACGCCGATCCTGGTGCTGATCCTGTTGATCTATTTCGCCATGCCGAGCCTGGGCATCCGCCTGGACAAGATCCCCTCGTTCATCATCACCCTGTCGCTGTATGCCGGGGCCTACCTGACCGAAGTGTTCCGCGCCGGCCTGTTGAGCATTCCCAAGGGCCAGCGCGAGGCCGGGTTGGCGATCGGCCTGGGCGAGTGGCAGGTACGCGCCTATATCACCGTGCCGGTGATGCTGCGCAACGTCTTGCCGGCACTGTCCAACAATTTCATCTCGCTGTTCAAGGACACTTCCCTCGCGGCGGCGATCGCCGTGCCGGAGCTGACCTATTACGCCCGCAAGATCAACGTGGAGAGCTACCGGGTCATCGAAACCTGGCTGGTCGCCACCGCGCTCTACGTGGTTGCCTGTTACCTCATTGCCATGATGCTGCGTCAGCTCGAACAGCGTCTGGCGATTCGCCGCTAGGAGCCCGCCATGTACGAATCCCCAAGCTGGCTGCATGAGTTGTGGGTGGCCCGCGAGCCGCTGTGGCAGGGCTTCCTGACCAGCGTGCAATGCTCGGCACTGGCGATTGTCTGCGGCACTCTGATCGGTATCGTCGCCGGGCTGGTGCTGACCTACGGCAATGTCTGGATGCGTGTGCCGTTCCGGCTCTATGTCGACCTGATCCGTGGCACCCCGGTATTTGTCCTGGTGCTGGCGTGCTTCTACATGGCGCCGGCGCTGGGCTGGCAGATCAGCGCGTTTCAGGCCGGGGCCCTGGGCCTGACGCTGTTCTGCGGTTCCCACGTCGCGGAGATCGTTCGCGGCTCGCTGCAGGCCATTCCCCGTGGACAGATGGAAGCGAGCCAGGCCATCGGCCTGACCTTCTTCCAGGCCCTGGGCTACGTGCTGTTGCCCCAGGCCCTGCGGCAGATCCTGCCGACCTGGGTCAACTCGTCCACCGAAATCGTCAAGGCCTCGACCCTGTTGTCAGTGATCGGCGTCGCCGAACTGCTGCTCAGCACCCAGCAGGTGATCGCCCGGACCTTCATGACCCTGGAGTTCTACCTGTTCGCCGGGTTCTTGTTCTTCATCATCAACTACGCCATCGAACTGCTCGGTCGGCATATTGAAAAGCGGGTGGCGTTGCCATGATTGCGACAAACGACAAGCAAGCACTGCTCAGCATTCGCGGGCTGCACAAGCAATACGGCCAGCTCGAAGTACTCAAGGGCGTCGACCTCGATATGCAGCGCGGCAACGTGGTCACGCTGATCGGCTCTAGCGGCTCGGGCAAGACCACGCTCTTGCGCTGCGTGAACCTGCTGGAAGAGTTCCAGGGCGGGCAGATCACCCTCGATGGCGAGTCCATCGGCTATAGCGAAGTCGACGGCCGACGCGTGCGCCATCCAGAGAAAGTCATCGCCCAGCACCGGGCCATGACCGGGATGGCGTTCCAGCAGTTCAACCTGTTCCCGCACCTGACCGCCTTGCAGAACGTCACCCTCGGCCTGCTCAAGGTCAAGAAGCTGCCCAAGGATCAGGCGGTCGCCCTGGCGGAAAAATGGCTGGAGCGGGTCGGCCTGCTGCAGCGCCGCGATCATTTTCCGGGGCAGTTGTCCGGTGGTCAGCAGCAGCGGGTGGCGATTGCCCGAGCCATTGCGATGAACCCGAGCCTGATGTTGTTCGACGAAGTGACCTCGGCACTGGACCCGGAGCTGGTCGGCGAAGTGCTGGCGGTGATCAAGGGGCTGGCCGAGGAGGGCATGACCATGTTGCTGGTCACCCACGAAATGCGTTTCGCCTTCGAGGTGTCGGACAAGATCGTCTTCATGAACCAGGGGCGCATCGAGGAACAGGGGCCGCCCAAGGATCTGTTCGAGCGCCCGCAGTCGCCGCGCCTGGCGGAATTTCTCAGGAATACCCGTTTTTAACCTTCATTCAAGGAGAACAGCATGAGCATTACTCGTTACGGCACTGGCAGCACCGCGGGTGGCGGGCAGCCGCGTCCTTTCGCCCGGGCCGTCGAAGCCGATGGCTGGCTGCACGTGTCCGGCCAGGTGCCGGCGGTGGACGGTGAGATCATCAACGGCGGTATCGTCGAACAGACCCACCAGACCATGAAGAACCTGATCGCGATTCTCGAAGAGGCCGGTTATGGTCTGGAGGATGTGGTGCGCACTGGGGTCTGGCTGGAGGACCCGCGCGACTTCTGGAGTTTCAACAAGGTGTTTTCCGAGTACTTCAAGCCCGAACACGCCCCGGCGCGGGCCTGTGTGCAGGCGAGCATGATGGTTGACTGCAAGGTTGAGATCGACTGCGTCGCCTACAAGAAGAAGTGAGCCGTGGGGTGCCTCTTCGCGCCGAACCGCCGCGAAGAGGCCCTAACGATCACCGCAACAGTCTGGGTAAACTTCCCGGCAATTTTTCAATGGGATTGCACCGATCATGACCGAAGACACCATCAAGCGCCGTGCCAAGGGTTTGGACCGGGCGTTCGATATCCTCGACTACCTCAAGGAGGTCGGTCAGCCGTTGCGGCCCAACGATATTGCCGGTGGCATCGGCAGCCCCAAGTCCACCGTCTACGAGTTGGTGGCATCGCTGCTGGAGCGGCGGATTCTGGAGCCGGTCGGCAAGGACGGGCATGTCTACCTCGGTCGCCAACTGTATTTTCTTGGCCAGGCTCACCTGCGTCACTTCGACCTGAGCCGCGAGGCCGACCACGCCTTGCAGGAAATCGTCAGCCAGACCCGCGAAACCGCGCAGATGTGCCTGCTCAACGGGCGCAAGTACACCGTGGCGCTGATGAAGGAGGGCGAGCGGCATTTCCGTATCTCCTCGGATATCGGCGAGAACGCGCCGATTCCCTGGACCGCCTCCGGCCGCCTGCTGCTGGCGCACCTGAGCGACCAGCAGATCGTCGACCTGATCGATCCCGACGACTTCATCCTGCCGGATGGTCAGCGCCTGCCGCTGGAGGTGTTCCTCAAGGAAATCCGCCAGGCCGGAACCGACGGGTTCTTTTCCTTCGACAGCGTCGCTGACACCTTTACCCATTGCTTCGCCGCGCCGGTCAAGGACGAACGCGGCATCTGCATCGCTACCCTGTGCATCGTCGCACCCAGGGCGGATGCAAAGAACAACTACCACGACTATCGCCGGGTGCTGATCGACAGCGCGAACAACCTGGCGCGTCGGATCAACGAATAGCAGCGGCTGCTTGCGGCCGCGTCATGAGGAGTCTGGAAAATGCCTGTGAACATTCCCTCTGTGGAAAAGGGCGCGGCCGCCATCGGCGCCCAACTGGTCAGTGACGTCAGTCTGCCGGCCCTGGTCCTGCACCGTGAGGCGCTGGAGCACAACATCCGCTGGATGCAGGATTTCGTCAAACGCAGCGGTGCCGAGCTGGCGCCCCATGGCAAGACCAGCATGGTCCCGGTGCTGTTCCAACGCCAATTGGCCCAGGGTGCCTGGGGCCTGACCCTGGCCACCGCCGTGCAAACCCGCGCGGCCTACGCTGCTGGCGTCCGGCGTGTGCTGATGGCGAACCAGTTGGTCGGCTCGGCCAACATGGCGCTGATCGCCGAACTGCTGGCAGACCCGCAGTTCGAGTTCCACTGCATGGTCGATCATCCGGACAATGTCGCTGCCCTGGGCGAGTTCTTCGCTGGCCGTGGCCTGAAGCTCAACGTGATGATCGAGTACGGCGTGGTCGGTGGCCGCTGTGGCTGTCGCAGCGAGCAGGAAGTGCTCGATCTGGCCCAGGCGGTCCAGGCGCAGCCGGCGCTGGCGTTGACCGGTATCGAGGGTTACGAAGGGGTGATCCACGGCGACCAGGCGGTCAGCGGGATTCGGGCTTTCGCCGGTTCGTTGGTGCGCCTGGCCGTGCAATTGCAGGACAACGGCGCCTTCGCCATCGACAAACCGATCATCACCGCCTCGGGCTCGGCCTGGTACGACCTGATCGCCGAGGCGTTCAAGGCGCAAAATGCCGACGGGCGTTTTCTCAGTGTGTTGCGTCCGGGCAGCTATGTGGCCCATGACCACGGGATCTACAAGGAGGCGCAATGCTGTGTGTTGCACCGCCGGGCCGATCTGGATGAAGGGCTGCGACCGGCCATGGAGGTCTGGGCCCATGTGCAGTCGATGCCGGAGCCGGGGTTTGCGGTGATCGCCCTGGGCAAGCGTGACGTGGCGTTCGATGCCGGATTGCCGGTGCCGTTGTTGCGCTACAAGGCCGGTGTGGTGCCGGCGGTGGGCGAGGATATCAGTGCCTGCAAGGTCACGGCGGTGATGGACCAGCATGCCTTCATGAGCGTGGCGCCGGGGTGTCAGCTGCGGATAGGGGACATCATTTCCTTTGGGACCTCCCATCCCTGTCTGACCTTCGACAAGTGGCGGGTGGGGTGCATTGTCGATGAGCAGTTGCGGGTGGTTGAAACCTTCGAGACCTGTTTCTGACTTGAGACTTTCGCGCCGGACCGCCGCGAATAGGCCCGGCCTGACAACAAGAGACTTCCAGCATGACCACCCTGACCTTGCCTGCACCGCGCATCGCCCTGATCGGCGAATGCATGATCGAACTGCAACAACACGCCGATGGCAGCCTGCAGCAAAGCTTCGGCGGTGACACCCTGAACACCGCCGTGTACCTCTGCCGCGAGTTGGCCGGGCGCGGCTCGGTGGACTACGTCACCGCCCTCGGCGACGACAGTTTCAGCGATGCCATGTGCCGGGTCTGGGCCGAGGAGGGCATCGGCCTGGACCAGGTCCAGCGCCTGCCCGGTCGTTTGCCCGGCCTGTATTGCATCCAGACCGATGAGCACGGGGAGCGGCGTTTTCTCTACTGGCGCAACGAGGCGGCGGTGCGCGACTGTTTCACCGCTCCGAGCGCCGCGCCGGTTCTGGCGGCGCTCCCGGACTACGACGTGCTGTATTTCAGCGGCATCACCCTGGCGGTGCTCGGTGAACGCGGCCGGGAGAAACTGATTGCGGTGCTGCGCCAGGCTCGTGAAGGTGATACCCGGGTGGTCTTCGACAACAACTACCGGCCCCGGCTATGGACGGGTGTCGAGCAGGCGCGGGCGGCTTATCGTTCAGTGCTGCCCTATGTCGACATGGCCCTGTTGACCCTGGACGATGAGCAGGCGCTGTTCGGTTATGCCGACAGTGAGGCGGTATTCACGGCCTACGCGCAGATCGACATCCCGGAAGTGGTGCTCAAGCGGGGTGCCGAGAGCTGTATGCTCTCGTGCGAGGGCGAGGCATTCGAGGTGCCGGCGCAGAAGGTCGAGAAGGTGGTGGATACCACGGCGGCAGGGGACTCGTTCAGTGCCGCCTATCTGGCCAGCCGGCTGACTGGCGGTGACCCGCAGACCGCGGCACGGGCCGGGCATCGGCTGGCGAGCCGGGTGATCCAGGTGCGAGGGGCACTGATTGCGCGTCAGTCGCGGTAAAACACCTGCACCAGGTGATAACCGAACTTGCTCTTGATCGGCCCGTGTACCGTGCGCAACGGTTTCTTGAAGATCACCTGGTCGATGGCACCCACCATCTGCCCCGGACGAACCTCTCCCAGGTCGCCGCCGCGCTTGCCTGAAGGACAGGTGGAGTACTTCTTGGCCAGCACGTCGAAGGCCTCGCCCTTGGCGATGCGCTGCTTGAGCTGTTCGGCTTCCTCGGCGGTCTTGACCAGGATGTGACGGGCTTGGGCTTTCATGGACGGAGTACCTTGAAACGGTGGGGCTGCTGCCGGGGCGCGCGATTATGCCTGAAGATCACGATGAATGGCCGATCATGTCGCGCACCCGGTTGGCCAGCAGATCGAGGGTAAAGGGCTTGGCGATCAGGTCCATGCCTTCTTCGAGGAAACCCTGGCGTTCGGCGGCCTTTTCCGCATAACCGGTCATGAACAACACCTTGAGCCCGGGGCGGTGCTGACGGGCAATTTCGGCCAGTTGCCGACCATTCATGCCCGGCAGGCCGACATCGGTCACCAGCAGGTCGATACGCAGTGACGACTCCAGCAGCGGCAGTGCGGTGCGTGCGTCGGCGGCCGGGTGGACGGTGTAGCCCAACTCGTCCAGCAGGCTGAGTACCAGCATGCGCACCGCCGGATCGTCTTCGACCACCATCACCGACTCATCTGCTGAAGCGGTCGGCGATTGCGGGCTTTGCACGGGCGGGGTTTGCTCAATCGCTTCGGCATGGAAGCGCGGCAGATACAGGCGCACGCAGGTTCCTTCGCCCGGCCGGCTGTGCAGCGTGACGTGGCCGCCCGATTGCTGGGCGAAGCCATAGATCATCGACAGACCCAGGCCGGTGCCCTGGCCGATGGGCTTGGTGGTGAAGAACGGGTCGAACGCCTTGGCCATGACCGATGGGCTCATGCCGGTGCCGGTGTCGCTGACGCCGATCATCACGTAGTCCCCGGCCTTGACCGGTTCCACGGTGCGGATATCACTGCCGTCGAGGTAGCTGTTGGCGGTCTCGATCAGCAGAGTGCCGCCATGGGGCATGGCGTCGCGGGCGTTGATCACCAGGTTGAGCAGCGCGCTTTCCAGTTGTCCGGTGTCGGTGTTGACTGCCCAGATATCCTGGCCCAGACGCATCTGCAACTGGATATGTGCGCCTTTGGTGCGGCTGAACAGTTCTTCCAGCGATAGCACCAACTGGTTCGGCTCGATGCGCTTGCGGTCCAGCGACTGCCGCCGGGAGAACGCCAGCAGGCGGTGGGTCAGGGCGGCCGCGCGTTGGGCCGAGTTGACGGCGGCATCGGCGAACCGGCCGATTTCGCTGCTGCGTCCGGCGGCGATGTAGCGCTGCATCAGGTCCAGGCTGCCAATGATGCCAGTCAGCATGTTGTTGAAGTCATGGGCAATGCCGCCGGTGAGCTGGCCCACGGCTTCCATCTTCTGCGCATGGCGCAAGGCGTCCTCGGCCCGTTCGCGCTCGAACATTTCGTTCTGCAGGCGCTGGTTGGACTCGGCCAGCGCCTGGGTGCGCTGGGCAACCCGCTCCTCCAGGGTTTCATTGAGGTGGCGCAGGGCTTCCTCGGTCTGTTTGCGCTCGGTCTCATCGTTGACGAAGATGTAGAAACCGTTCACCGCGCCATCCTGGCCGTAGCGGGGCAGATAGCGCATGGTGGCGTGTCGTATGCTTCCGTCACGATGCGGCATGTCGATGCTGAAACTGCAGGCCTTGCCTGCCAGAGCTCCGGCGACGTGTTCGGCGCGCAGGGCATAGGCCGGTTCGCCCAGCACTTCGCGCAGGGTCTTGCCGTAGAGTTCCTGCGGGGTCTTGCCCAACCAGTCGAGGTAGGCGCTGTTGTTCAAGCGAAAGCGTTCCTCGCGATCGACATAGCTGATCAGCGCCGGCACGGCATTGATCACCAGTTGCAGCTCGGTCTGGCTCTGGCGCAGGGCCTGTTCGTTCTGCTTGCGTTCGGTAATGTCCAGGGCGGCCCCGACAAAACGCTGGGCCCGGCCATGGGAGCCCTGGTAGCAGCGACCCCGGGCGAAGACCCAGCGGATCTGGCTGTCGGTCTGGACCCGGTATTCCTCGGCGTGCTCGGTGTTGTTTTCCAGGCAATGCTTGATCCCGCGTGCCACCAGCCCACGGTCTTCCGGGTGCACGCTTTCCATGTACACGCTCAAAGGTGTCTGCGCCGCCAGTGCCGGATCGACGCCATGCAGCCGGGCAAACCGCGCATCGGTGACGAAGCGGTCCTGGTCGATATCCCAATCCCAGGTGCCGAGGGTGCCGGTGGCGGCCATCGCCAGTTGCAGGCGCTCCTCACTGTCCTGCTGGGCCTGGATGCTGGCTTCGGAGCGTTGCTGTAATTCCTGGGCGCGCAGCCGTCGCTCGTTGACCTCGATGGCGGTGACGAGGACCCCGGTCACCGCCCCGGACTCATCGCGTACCGGGCTGTAGGTCAGGTCCAGCCACAAATCGACAGCGCCCTCGGGGCGTTGCAGGACGAACTGCTGCTCCGCCAGCTCAACGCTACGGCCCTGTGCCACGGCGTGCAGCAGCGGTGCACTGAACGCGAGGTATTCCGGCCAGACCTGCTCGAACGGTTGGCCGAAGGCCTGGGGATGTTTGTTGCCCGATAGCCGGGAGAAACTATCGTTGTAGATCTGTACTCGCGCAGGTCCCCACATCAGCAGCATCGGCATGGGTGAGTGGACGACGATATCGACGGCCGTACGCAGGCTCTGCGGCCAGTCCTGCCGTGGGCCCAGCCGGGTCTGCGACCAGTCCAGGCGAGCGAGCAGGCTGGCGACATCGTTGTCGTGGAGCAATCCGTTCATAAACCTGCCTTGAAGGTGAAGCTTTGGGTTGCGTGGCGGACTATTATCCCGCCAAGCTGTAGAACGTTGCCAATCTGAAATGACGCCTGGCTGAGCATTTCAACCTCACTCGACTGTATTGCGGACATCGTTGCCATGGAAATCCACGCCTTATTGAAACTCCTTGCCGCCCAGGACGGCTCGGATCTTTACCTGTCGACCGGCGCACCGCCCTGTGCCAAGTTCAATGGCGTGCTCAAGCCGCTGGGCACCGACGCACTCAAGGCCGGCGAGGTGGCGCTGATTGCCGACGGTATCATGGACGCCGAACAGCGCCAGCAGTTCGAACGCGAGCTGGAAATGAACCTGGCGTTGTCATTGCCGGGCGTCGGGCGCTTCCGGGTGAATATTTTCAAGCAACGCAACGAAGTCTCCATCGTCGCCCGCAATATCAAGCTGGAGATCCCTCGTTTCGAAGACCTCAAGCTGCCGCCGATCCTGCTCGACACCATCATGGAAAAGCGCGGCCTGGTGCTCTTCGTCGGTGCTACCGGCTCGGGCAAGTCGACCTCCCTGGCGGCGCTGATCGACTACCGCAACCGGCACAGCAGTGGCCATATCATCACCATCGAGGACCCGGTGGAGTATATCCATCGGCACAAGAAGTCGATCATCAACCAGCGTGAAGTGGGGGTCGACACCCGCAGTTTCCATGCGGCGCTGAAAAATACCCTGCGCCAGGCCCCGGACGTGATCCTGATCGGCGAGATCCGCGACCGCGAAACCATGGAGCACGCCCTGGCCTTCGCCGACACTGGCCACCTGGCGATTTCGACCCTGCACGCCAACAACGCCAACCAGGCGCTGGACCGGATCATCAACTTTTTCCCGGAAGACCGCCGTCCGCAGTTGCTCAACGACCTGGGCAACAACCTGCAGGCCTTCGTCTCCCAACGGCTGGTCCGTACCACCGATGGCAAGCGCCGGGCGGCGGTCGAGGTGATGCTGGGGACGCCGACCGTTCGCGACTTCATCAAGCGCAACGAGTTCTCTGAACTCAAGGGCATCATGGAGAAGTCCGAAGTCAGCGGCATGCTGACGTTCGATACGGCGCTGTTCAACCTGGTGGTGGAGGGCGCGATCGACGAGGACGAGGCACTGAAGAATGCCGACTCGGTGAACAACCTGCGTCTGCGGCTGAAATTGCACCAGGACGGCGCGGCGATCCAGCAGAAAACCCCACCGGCCCCTCCCGTGGCGGCACAGGAGCTGGATACCAAGGATTGGGGCCTGGTCGACGACATCGATACACCGGCTCAGTGACCGGCTGACTGTTCAGGCGCCTTGCACCACGGCCGGGCCGGTCTGCTGTCGGCAATGACCGTTCAAGGCGCTGTTTGTCGTCTTTGGGTCTTCAAACCACCTGGTGACGGTAAGGCAGGTCCGGCCCGACGCGACCGCAGGTGATGGCGGCGGCGCTGACGGCGAAGTTCAGCATGGCCTCGATCTGCACTTTCTCCAGACGTTCCAGGCAGTCTACCGAGTCCAGTTGCTGCTCGGTCAGCCAGGCGATCAGTGCGGCCTGGAAGGTGTCGCCGGCGCCGACGGTATCGGCGGTACGCACTTCGCGGGCCGGTACCGACCAATGTCCATGATGTCGGCTGTAGACGCTGGCGCCCTGGCTGCCACGGGTCAGGAACACCAGTTGGCAGCGCTGCTCCAGCCATTGCCGGGCGATGTCCTGTGGCTCGCGATCAGGGTAGAGCAACCCCAGGTCCTCGTCGCTGACCTTGATCATGTCGGCGTGTGCGGCCAGTTCCGCGATGCGCTGGCGCCACAAGCCGATATCCGGTTGCGGGTTGAGCCGCACGTTGGGGTCGAGGGTGATCAGTCTGCGGCCACTTTCCCGGCGGACCAGAGCCAGCAGGGTATCGGCGATCGGTTGCACCACCAGCGAGTAGGAGCCGACATGCAGGCCACGGACTTCGTCGCCCAGCGTGGGCAGGTGTTCGGGCTGCAACTGGCGGTCGGCGCAGCCTTCACCCCGGAAGCTGTAATGGGGCGAGCCGTCGGCACCCACGGCGACCATCGCCAGGGTGGTGGGGGCGTCGAAGTCCAGCAGGTAATCGGCGCGCACGCCTTCCTCGCCCAGAACCTGGCGCAGACGCCGGCCCAGATAGTCGTTGGACAGCCCGGCCAGCAACGCCGAGTCGATTCCCAGGCGGCGCAGGCCCACCGCGACATTGAACGGCGAGCCGCCGGCAATCGCCTTGAAGTTCACCTTCGATGCTTGCCCGCTCGCGTCAGGCTCGCTGAAGAAATCGAACAGTGCTTCACCACAGACCAGATACATGGATGCTCACTCTTGAAGGGCCGCGACCTGTTGGCGGTAGCGGTGATAAATCGGTTGATAGGCGCTGACATTGGCCGGGATCGGCCGGGTTTCGCTGCCCGTATCGAGGCTGACGCAACGCTCGCACAGTTCGGCCAGGTCGTGAAGCCCGCCGGACTCGCACCAGGCCGCCTGGATCGCCGCGCCGAGGGCGGCGGCCTCGCTCTGTTCGGTGCAGATCACCGAAGTATCCATGATATCGGCGACCATCTGCCGCCATACCGGGCTCTTCGCGCCGCCGCCGATCAGGCGGATGCTCTGGCTGTGCAGGCCGTTGCCCCGTAGCAGGTCGAGTCCATAGCGCAGGCCGAAGGTGGTGCCCTCGACCACGGCACGACACAGGTTGGCCGGGTTCAGGTTGTTCAGGGTCAGTCCCAGCAGGCTGCCACTGGCCTGGGGCAGGGGTGGAACCCGTTCGCCGTTGAGAAAGGGTAGCATGCTGACGCCGTCGGCGCCGATCGGCGCTTGCGCCACCGCCGCATTGAACTCGTCGAGTCCGAGCTTGAACAGTTCGCGCACGGCGCCAGTGGCATTGGTCAGGTTCATGGTGCAGATCAGTGGCAGCCAGCCACCGCTGGAAGAGCAGAACGCCGCGACCGAGGCATCCGGGCTGATCAGTGGCTGCTCGGCATAGGCATAGACGGTGCCTGAAGAACCGAGGCTCATGGTAATCACGCCCGGCTGGATATTGCCGGTGCCGATGGCGCCCATCATGTTGTCGCCGCCGCCGCTGGCCACTACCGCTTGGACATTGATACCCAACTGCCGGGCGATCTCGGGTCGTATCCGGCCGACCGGCTGGTGGGCCTCTAGCAGTTCCGGTAGGGCGGCCTGGAGACGGCCGCTGGGGTCGATGTGGTGCAGCAGCGGCAGGTCCCAGGTGCGCTGGCGCACATCGAAGTAACCGCTGCCCGAGGCATCGCCGTACTCCGCACAGGCGCGACCGGTCAGCCAGTGGTTGAGGTAGTCGTGGGGCAACAGGACATGGGCGATGCGGGCGAACAGATCCGGGTGGTTTTCTCGGGTCCAGAGCAGCTTGGACACGGTGTAGCCGGGGGCAATCACCAGGCCGAGGCGTTCGAGCGAGCCCTGTTCGCCGCCCAGGTGGTCCAGCAATCGCTGGTTCTGGGCGGTGCTTTCGGTGTCGCACCAGAGTTTGGCCGGGCGCAGAACCTGGCCCTGTGCGTCGAGCAGCACCAGCCCGTGCTGCTGGCCGGAAACACCGAGGCCGAGGATGGCCTGGCCGTCGACTTGCGCAGCGTGCAAGGCCTGGCGGGTGGCCTGGATGAAAGCCTCCAGCCATTGCCCGGTGTCCTGCTCGCGGCGGCCGTTGGCGCCGCTGATCAGCTCATGGGGAGCGGAGCCCTGACCCAGCACCTGGCCGCTGACGCTGTCGAGGACAAGCGCCTTGGTACCTTGGGTGCCGCAGTCGATGCCGAGGTAGAGTTTCTGGTTCATGGTAGTGCCTGGCGGTTGGGGCTGGATCGTACGGTTATCGTTTCAACACAATCCTGTAGGAGCAGGGCTCGCCCGCGAATGCGCCCGTGAGATCGCTGAAGCTTCGCGGGCAAGCCCTGCTCCTACAAAAGGTCCGCCTGGAAGCATTGAGCAAACACAAGCAAGTCGTATCGCATGGCTCAGATCCGCGCCAGCAGGCGCTCCAGGGTTTTGCTCACACCGACGTCCCGCAGGCTGTTGTAGGCGTTCTCGAAGGCGCTGATAAAGGCTGCGGATTTGGGAATCGCCGTGCCGAAGATTTCTTCCACGCCGAGCAGGCGTTGCACGATCAGGCTGTCATCGCTGACCAGCGCCTGGCAGAACTCGGCCCGCGGGTCGGGAATACGGTAGCGTACGCCGTTCTCGTCGACGCCCTTGAGGTACAGCGCCCAGGCCGCCACCACCAGCGCTGCGCGCTCGGTCTCGCGGCCATCGGCGATCAGCCGGTTGACGGTGGGCACGGTGAACTTGGGGAATTTCGACGAGCCGTCGGAACAGACCCGCTCCAACTGGTCGGCAATCGCCTGGTTGGAGAAGCGCTCGACCAGGGTGTTCTTGTACACGGTCAGGTCGATGCCCGGCACCGGCGCCAGTTGCGGGGTCACGTCCAGGTCCATGTAGGCACGCATGTAGGCGACGAACAGCGGGTCGTTCATGGTCTCGTGGACGAAGCGATAGCCCTTGAGGAAACCCAGGTAGGTGAGGGCCAGGTGGCTGCCGTTGAGCAGCTTGATCTTCATTTCCTCGTAGGGCGTGACGTCGTCGGTGAACTGGACACCGACCTTTTCCCAGGCCGGTCGGCCATTGACGAACTTGTCTTCCAGCACCCACTGCACAAAAGGCTCGCAGACCACCGGCCAGGCATCGTCGATAGCGTGTTCATCGTGCAGTTGCAGGCGGTGGGCGGAACTGGTCATGGGCGTGATGCGATCGACCATGGCGTTGGGGAAGCTGACGTGGGCGGCGATCCAGTCATGCAGCTCGGCGTCGCGTAGCGCGGCGAAGGCCAGCAGGGCCTTGCGGGTCACGGCGCCGTTGTGCGGCAGGTTATCGCAGGACATCAGGGTGAAGGCCGGGATGCCGTTGGCCCGGCGCTTGGCGAGGGCCGCGCAGAGAAAGCCGAAGACCGTCTGCGGGGCGTCGGAATGGTTCAGGTCGTGCTGGATCTGTGGCAGGTGGGCCATGAACTCGCCGTTGCTGTCGTCGATGCAGTAGCCGCCCTCGGTGATGGTCAGCGAAACGATACGGATCTCGGCCGAGGCCAGCTTGTCGATCAGCGCCTGGGCATCGTCCTGGGCCAGCAGCATGCCGCTGATGGCGGCGATGACGCGGGTCTCGGTGTCATCGCCGTCACCCAACTCGTAGAGGGTGTAGAGGTAGTCCTGGGCCGCCAGGGCGTCACGCACCGCCTGGTCCTCAGGGCGCAGACCGACGCCGCAGATGCTCCAGTCATGGCCTTCGCCGAGGTTCATCAGGGCATCGGTGTAGTAGGCCTGGTGGGCGCGATGGAAACCACCGACGCCGATGTGGGCGATGCCTTGCCGGGTATTGGCCGCTGCGTACTGGGGCAGGGCGATGTCTGCGGACAGGTTGTGCAGGTTCTGTTTGTTCAGGTTCATGGTGTCGGGGTCTCGGCAATCAGGCTGCGGCCTGCAGTGCGCGGGGCACTGCAATGCCGTCGGCATCGAAGAGGTGGCAATGGCGGCTGTCCAGGTGCAGCTCGAGTGTTTCGCCGTACTGGCTGGCCAGGTCGCCACGGATGCGCATGGTCAGCGCTTCTGCGGAATGGGTGCGGACGTGGCAGTAGGTATCGCTACCCAGGCGTTCGCCGACATCGGCGGTGACCCGCAGCACGCAGTCACCGGGCTTGGCGATCTCCAAGTGTTCCGGGCGAATGCCCAGGGTCACCGGGCTACCGACACTGAGGCTGGCGCCACTCTGTGCCAGGCTGATGCGCGTACCGGCGTCCAGTTCTACCTCGCAGCCCTGGCCGTCGACACGGCTGACTTTGCCCTTGAGAAAGCCCATCTTCGGGGTACCGAGAAAGCCGGCGACGAACAGGTTGGCCGGCGAGTGGTACAGCTCCAGCGGCGCACCGACCTGCTCGACGCGCCCGCCGTTGAGCACCACCACCTTATCGGCCAGGGTCATGGCTTCGACCTGGTCGTGAGTCACGTAGATCATGGTCGCCTGCAATTCCTTGTGCAGGCGTGCCAGTTCCAGGCGCATCTGCACCCGCAGGGCGGCGTCGAGGTTGGACAGCGGTTCGTCGAACAGGAAGATCTTCGGGTTGCGCACGATCGCCCGGCCGATGGCGACCCGTTGGCGCTGGCCGCCGGAGAGCTGCTTGGGCTTGCGTTCCAGCAAGGGGCCGAGTTCAAGGATGCGCGCGGCCTCGTTGACCTTGCGCTCGACCTCGGCCTTGGCCACCCCGGCCAGGTCCAGGGCGAAGGACATGTTCTTGCGCACGCTCATGTGCGGGTACAGGGCGTAGGTCTGGAATACCATTGCCAGGTCGCGCTTGGCCGGGCTGACTTCGGTGATGTCGCGGCCATCGAGTTCGATGGTTCCGGAGGTGACTTCCTCCAGGCCGGCGATCAGCCGCAGCAGGGTCGACTTGCCACAACCGGACGGGCCGACGAAGACCACGAACTCGCGGTCGCGTACTTCCAGGTCGATCCCCTTGATGATGGAGAAACCTTCGAAGCCCTTTTGCAGATGCTTGATTTTCAGATTGGCCATGCTGTGGCTCCTCTTGAATAGATGTTTGCCGCGTGTTCCCGGATGTTCTTGGCCCTGTAGGAGCCGGGGGGCTGCCGAAGGCGGCCATCCAGCGAGCCTGGCGGTGACAGGTGGCCAGCAAGCCGGCGCCCGCAAGGGGTGCTGTTCATTTCACGGCGCCGAAGGACAAGCCGCGTACCAGCTGTTTCTGGCTGATCCAGCCAAAGATCAGGATCGGCGCGCAGGCCAGGGTCGATACGGCGGACAACTTGGCCCAGAACAGCCCCTCGGGACTGGAGTAGGAGGCGATCAGTGCGGTCAGTGGCGCGGCGTTGGAGGAGGTCAGGTTCAGTGACCAGAACGCCTCGTTCCAGCACAGGATCAGCGACAGCAGCAGGGTCGAGGCGAGGCCGCCCTTGCTGATCGGCAGCAGCACCCGCAGCATTTCCTGCAACAGCGTGGCGCCGTCGAGGCGGGCGGCTTCTAGGATGTCCCGGGGAATGTCCTTGAAGTAGGTGTACACCATCCAGACCACGATCGGCAGGTTGATCAGGGTGTAGATCACGATCAGCACGAGGCGTGTATCGAGCAGGTTGAAGGACTTGGCCAGCAGGTAGATCGGCATCAGCACGCCCACCGGCGGCAGCATCTTGGTCGAGAGCATCCACAACAGGGTGCGCTTGGTCCGCTGGGTTTCGTAGAACGCCATGGAGTAGGCCGCCGGCACCGCGATCAGCAGGCACAGGGCGGTGGCGCTGAAGGAAATCACCACCGAGTTCCAGGCGAAACGCAGGTAGTCGCTGCGCTCCTGGATATGCAGGTAGTTCTCCAGGGTCGGGCTGAAGATGAACTGCGGCGGCGTCGCAAAGGCGTCGATTTCGCTCTTGAAACTGGTCAGCACCATCCAGAAGATCGGGAAGAAGATCAGCAGGGCAAGGGCCCAGGCCAGGATGCCGAGCAGCACGCTCTGCAGGCGGCGCGATTGTTTGAGGGTCAGAGTCATGGCGCGGGCCTCAAGGCTTGTCTGTCAGGTTTTTGCCGAGCATCCGCACCAGGATGATCGCGGCGATATTGGCAATGACCACGGCGATCAGCCCGCCGGCGGAGGCCATGCCGACATCGAACTGCACCAGCGCCTGGTTGTAGATCAGGTAGGCGAGGTTGGTCGAGGCATAGCCGGGGCCGCCGTTGGTGGTGGTAAAGATCTCGGCGAACACCGACAGCAGAAAGATGGTTTCGATCATCACCACCACGGCGATGGGCCGGGCCAGGTGCGGCAGGGTCAGGTGCCAGAAGATCGCGACGGCGCCGGCACCGTCCAGGCGTGCGGCTTCCTTCTGTTCCTGATCGAGCGATTGCATGGCGGTCATCAGGATCAGGATGGCGAAGGGCAGCCACTGCCAGGAGACGATGATGATGATCGATAGCAACGGGTAGTGCGCCAGCCAGTCCACCGGCTCGGCGCCGAACAGCCGCCAGAGCGCAGCAAGCACGCCTGAGACCGGATGGAACAGCAGGTTTTTCCAGATCAGCGCACCGACGGTGGGCATGATGAAGAACGGCGAGATCAGCAGCACCCGGACGATACCCCGGCCAAGGAACTCGCTGGCTTCCAGCAGGGCCGAGATCAGTACGCCGAATACCACGCTGATCAGCAGCACACTGCCCACCAGCAACAGGGTATTGGCGGCGCCGGGCAGGAAGCCCGAGTCCGTCAGGAAGTAACTGAAGTTCTCCAGGCCGACGTACTGGTTTTCGCCGGGATAGAGCAGGTTGTAGCGGATCAGCGAGAAGTACAGGGTCATGCCCAGCGGTACGATCATCCAGAGCAGCAACAGGGCGACCGAGGGGCTGACCAGAAACCAGCCGGGGTTGCGCAGACGGCTTTTGCGCAGCGGCTGGGGAATGTCCATATGGGCTTTTGCAGAGGTGCTATTCATGGTGTTCAAAACCGCTTGGAGGCAGGGAGCAGGTCTTGCCGCAGGAGCAGGGCTTGCCCGCGAAGGGGGCGACTCGGTGTTCCCGGCATAGCGTGTTGCCTGGGCCGAGGTCTTCGCGGGTAAGTCCTGCTACTGCAGGTCAGCGTCTACTTGGGATAGCCCGCGCGCTTCATCTCGCGCTCAGTGCTCTGCTGGGCTGCTGCCAGGGCCTGGTCGACCGTGGTCTGGCCGATCAGCGCGGCGGAGAACAGCTTGCCGACCTGGGTGCCAATGGCCTGGAACTCGGGAATGGTCACCAGTTGAATCCCGACGTAGGGCACCGGCTTGACGCTCGGGTCTTTCGGGTTGGCGGCCTTGAGCGATTCCAGAGTGATTTTCGCGAACGGTGCGGCCTGCATGTACGCTTCGCTATAGGTCGAGGCTCGGGTGCCCGGTGGCACGTTGGCGATCCCGTCTGCCTTGGCCACCAGCGCAGCGTACTCCTTGGACGTGGCCCAACTGCTGAAGGTTTTCGCTGCGTCCTTGGCCTTGGAACTGGTGGGAATCGCCAGCGCCCAGGAGTAGAGCCAGGCCGAGCCTTTCTCGGTGACCTGGTGCGGCGCGTAGGTGAAGCCGACATGGTCGGCGACCTTGCTCTGGGTCTTGTCGGTGACAAATGAGCCGGCGACGCTGGCATCGACCCAGATCGCGCACTTGCCGCTGTTGAACAGCGCCAGGTTCTCGTTGAAACCGTTGCTAGACGCGCCGGGAGGTCCGGATTTCTTCATGGTGGTGACGTAGAAGTTCAGGGCATTCTTCCACTCCGGGCCGGTGAATTCCGGCTGCCATTTCTCGTCGAACCAGCGCGCGCCATAGGCGTTGGCAACGGTGGTGATCAGCGCCATGTTCTCGCCCCAGCCGGCCTTGCCACGTAGGCAGATGCCGTATTGTTCCTTGTCCGGATGATTGAGCTTGGCGGCGAATTCGCCGATCTGCTCCCAGGTCGGCCGCTCGGGCATGCTGATGCCAGCGTCCTTGAACAGGTCGGTGCGGTAGTAGGTCATGGAGCTTTCGGCATAGAACGGCAGGGCGAATAGGGTGCCCTTGACTGAAAGACCGTCGCGTACCGAGGGAAACACATCGTCGATGTCGTAGGCGGCGGGCAGGTTGTTCATCGGTTCCAGCCAACCCTTGGCGCCCCACAGTGCCGCTTCGTACATGCCGATGGTGAGCACATCGAACTGGCCGCCCTGGGTGGCGATGTCGGTGGTCAGGCGCTGGCGCAGGACGTTTTCTTCCAGTACCACCCAGTTCAGCTTGATGTCCGGGTGTTCGGCCTCGAAGGTCTTCGACAGCTTCTGCATGCGGATCATGTCGCTGTTGTTGACGGTGGCGATGGTCAGGGTCTGGGCACCCAGGCTGACGCCGCTGATGGTCAGGCAGGTGGAGACGAGCAGAGCTTTTGCAATGGCTTTCATCGAACACTCCTCTTCTTGCGCGCGGTGGCGATCGAAGGTCGGTTTATTGTTTTTGTCTCTTCCGGTGTCGAGGAAGAATCTGTGGCTGATTACAGCCCTCAATCGCCGCGCAGACAAATCCTTGATGACACTGCAATCGATACTTTTTTGCACTCGATGGGGTTCGTGATAGCGCGCAAAACAGCGGTAGCGCCGCGTGTGGGCGCAAGCGTGGGAGAGGTGGTGGGGGTAAATCAGTACAGATTTTCCGGAAAAATCTGTTGTGAGCGCCCCCGGTGGGACGCCCGGAGGGTTCAGCCGAGGTTCTGTTCGGTCAGACGTTGCACCGCCAGGCGGCGATAATGCGACGGTGTCATGCCCTTGAGTTGCTGGAAGCGCCGATTGAAGTTGGAAATGTTGTTGAACCCGGATTCGAAGCACACATCGGTCACGGGCTTGTCGCCATCGGCGAGCAGTTCGCAGGACTTGCTGATACGCAGGCGATTGACGAACTCGACGAAGCAGCGCCCCGTGGCCTGCTTGAACACCCGGGAAAAGTAGGTGGGTTTCATGCCCAGGTAGTCGGCGACTTCTTCCAGTGGCAGCTCCCGGGCGTAATGGGCAAAGATGTAGTCCACGGCGCGGTTGGTGCGGTCGATATTGTGTTCGTCGGCCAGTTGCGGGGTGGTGACACCGGAGAGCAACTGGTAATCGTCGCAACTGCTGAGCAGTTCCAGCAGGATCAGGAAGTGTCCCAGGCGCGTCACGCCCTGAGAGTCGGCGATGCGATGCATCAGTTGCGCGGCCTGGCCGATGGTGTCCTTGCAGCGGAACTCGATGCCGTACTGGGCGCGCTCCAGCAGCGGCGCCAGGGTTTTGAGTTCAGCGAAGATCTGATGACCCTCCTCGAACAGCTCATCGGTGAAGTTGACCAGCATGTCGCGCTTGGGCACCACCTCGTCCTCGGCCACCTGGCTGATCCAGTTGTGGGGCAGGTTGGGACCGGTGAGAAACAGCGACTGCGGGTAGAAGTTGCCGATGTAATCGCCGATGAAGACCTTGCCGGAGCTGGCGACGATCAGATGCAGTTCGTATTCCTTGTGGAAATGCCAACGCACCAGCGGGCAGGGAAAACCATGCTGACGGTAGATGATGGAAAGACCGTTGTGGTCGTCCATCAACTCATAGGAGGGATCGGTGATGCGGGCTGTTCGAGTCATGGCAAGCGCTTTTATTATTATCGCGAGCCGATAATGCCTCCTTCGTCGGCTGGCTACCAGCCTTGCGCCAGGCTTCGGATAAGCTGAGGCACTCTGGCCTGCGTCTTTGAGCCCTATTCCAGGAGCGAAACGGTGAAGAGCGTTCTATTGATTGGCATCGGTTCCGGCCACCCGGAGCAGATCACGATACAGGCCATCAAGGCCTTGAACCGCGCCTCGGTCTTTTTCCTGCTGAACAAGGGGCGGGCCAAGGAGGAACTGGTGCGGCTGCGCAAGGATATCTGCGAACGCTATATCGAACAGCCGGGTTATCGCCTGGTGCAGGTCAGTGATCCGCTGCGCGAAGGTCAGGATGACGCCTACGAGGCGGGTGTCGAACGTTGGCATGTGCAGCGTGCCGCTCTGTTCGCCCGGCTGATCGATGAGGAGTTGGCCGAGGATGAGTGCGGCGCCTTTCTGGTCTGGGGCGACCCTGCCCTGTACGACAGCACCCTGCGGGTCCTGGAACGGGTCATGGCGCTGGGCGGCCCGGCGTTCGAAGTCGAGGTCATTCCCGGCATCAGCAGCGTACAGGCGCTGGCGGCCCGCCACCGGGTCCCGCTGAATCGGATCGGCGAGCCGATTCGTATCACCACGGGCCGGCGCCTGCAGGCAGAAGATCTGGACAACGTGGTGGTGATGCTTGATGCCCATTGCGCGTTCGGTCAGTTCGCCGATCAGACTCTGAATATCTACTGGGGCGCCTATCTCGGCACCGAGGACGAGTTGCTGGTCAGCGGCAAGCTGCAGGAGGTGCAGGGACAGATCCGTGAGTTGCGTGAGGCGGCCCGGCAACGCAAGGGCTGGATCATGGACACTTACCTGCTGCGCCGTCCGCTGAATTCGTAGGATAGAGCGCGGTGGCAGTGATTTGGCGATATTTCCGGTGCGTCTAAGAGAACGTTCTTACGGAGAAGGAGGGCGTTGTCGTTTAGTGTCCGCAGGCTCTGAACACTTTTGAGAGTCCTCCGTGGAATGCCATGCGCCCTTTACTGGAAATTGATCGATTTCGCTGTCTGTGCCTGACCCTGGTCTTGTGCCTGACCAGTCCCTGGGCTTTCGCGCAGTCGCTGGTCGAACTGCCCTACAGTGGCGGGGTGTTCAGCGTCGATCCGGCAACCCTGGCAGTGACCTTGCGTCGTGCCGATGGGCAAGTCTCGTTGCTGAGTGCCGCGGCCTTTCCCGATACCGCACGGGCCAGCGCGCGCAGGGGGCTGCGTTGGCACATCAGCAACGGCGACGATCGATTCCAGGTCGAGGCCGGCATCGAGCAGGATGCCCTGCGCCTATCCATCCGCGCCGACCAGCCGGGCCTGCTGGAGTGGCCACGGCCGGTTGAGGCCAAGGCTATCGAGGCCTATGCGTTGCCGTTCGGCGAGGGCGCCTATGTGCCCACTGACGACAGCCAGTGGCTGGACTGGCTGGTGCGGCGTTATGAACCCGATGCCTTGAACGCATTGCTGTCGATGCCCTTCTGGAGCGAACTGCGGGCTGATCATTCGATTACCTGGTTGATCGAGACCCCCTTCGATACCCGTTTCGGCCTGTTCGAGCAGGATTCGCGCCCCTTGCCGCGGATCAGCCATGAGTTCAATCGGCTGGCCAAGGGCGCGCCGTTCACGGTCACCATCAAGGTCGGACCCGCAGACCCGTTGTACGGGGCGCGGTTCTATCGCCAGTGGCTGCAAACCCATGACCGATTACTCTCGCTGAAGCAGAAGATCACCCGCCAGCCGCAGATCGCGAGGCTTGGCGGTGCGCCGCATATCTACCTGTGGGATGCCGGGCCGCTGAAGGCCGCGGATATCACCGACTGGCCGGCGTTCCTGAGGTTTTTCGCCGCGCGCCGACAGGACGAACGGCATCTGGCGTCGAAGCTGTGGGCCGGATTCGATCCGTCGGCACGGGAGAGCTTCGAATCGGCGTTGCAGGAGGTCGCGAACTGGCAGGCTGGTGTCTCGGCCTTCCGCCGGCTCGAATTGACCCGCGCCCTCAACGCCGCGCTGCAGGCGGTGCTACCGCTGAAACCGGTCGAGCCGTTGCCCGGCAACCATGATCCGGCGGCCAATGTGGCCTGGGGGCAGATGATCCGCGTACGCCTGGTCGAGGCGTTCGGCCCCTGGCTGGCCGAACCGCGTCGTTGGGGTGGCGGTCTGTCGCTCGATACCGTGGAGGCGTTGCGCAAGGCCGGCCTGAGCAAAGCCTGGCTGGGTGCGGACGATTGGCGCGATGCGCTCTGGCACCCGGAGGCAGTGGCGGCGGCCAAGGCCTCGGGTTATCTGGTGGCGGTGTATGACAGCTATGGCAGCGCGCACCCCTCCAACCTGCGGGCGACCTGGGCCACGGCGCAGATGGGCGACGAGCTGGCGGCGGCGGGGTATCGCGACAGTCGGGGTGAAAAGATTCGCGGTTTCAATGGCCGAGGCGTCTATGTCAATTCCCGCGCCGTCGAACCTTATGCACAAAAACGCATCAGTGCGGTTGCGCGCGCGGCACGCTTGAACAGTTATTTCCTCGATGTCGATGCCGCCGGCCCCGAACTCAAGGACTACACGCCAGGGCAGGAGACCAGCGAGCGCGAGGATGCCGAGGCGCGTTGGCGCCGGTTGCGCTTCCCCAGCGATGAACTGGACCTGGTGACGGGCAGCGAGGGCGGGATAGCCTTCTATGTGCCTGGCATCGCCTACAGCCATGGTATCGCCACCCAGCCTTTTGCCTGGATGGACCCGGATGTCGGCAAGAACAAGCAATCGCCTTTTTACCGGGGCGGTTACTGGCCGCCGGAAACCCCGGATCTGTACTTCAAGCCGGTGCCACTCAAACCGTCGCTGGCCCGCATCGTCACCTCGGCGCAGTTTCGCCTGCCGCTGTATCAACTGGTGTTCCACGACAGCCTGGTCAGCACGCACCATTGGGAATATGGCTCGCTGAAGTTCTCCAGCGAGAAGGAAACCACCGCCCTGTTGCAGTTGCTGTACATGGTGCCGCCGTTGTATCACCTCAATGCGCAGGTGCTGGCGCGCGACCTGCCGTTCATCCGTGCCTATGACAAGGTGTTCCGGCCGTTGCACGAGCGGTTGTTCACCGAACGCCTGAGTGATTTCCAGGTGCTCTCGGACGATCGTCAGGTGCAGCGCACCGCGTTCAGCGACGGCACGTTGATCACCGTGAACTTCTCCCGGAAAACCGCGCGCTCGCCGGAAGGCCGGTTATTGCCGCCGCGATCGGCTCTGGTCCTGGCGCCGGGCCAGGTCCTGCAACTGATCGAGGTCGCCAGGCTTTTTGCGCCGCCGAGCTGAGTCTCAGGCGTTGCGGTTCTTCGCCTCGATCCACTGGGCCATGTACTGGGTGCTCTTGTGGTGATGGTGACGCAGCATCGCCCCGGTGAAATTGTCGCGCCGATGCCGGGCCAACTGCTGCTGGCATTGCTGGATGCGCTCGATCAGCGCCGGGCCGTGCTGGCGTCGCTCGTAGCGATCGGCCAGCAGCGTCTGGCCGTCGGCCTGGGCCTGTTGCCAGGCCTGTGGGTCCTGGTACAACCGGACAGCGGCGCGGGCCAGGTCCTGGGCAGTGGTTTCGATAGCACCGGGCCAGGGGAGATCACCGTGCATGGCTTCGGCGCCGATCGGCGTGGTGATACTTGGCGTTCCGCAGAGCATCGCATCGGCGAGCTTGCCCTTGATCCCCGCACCAAAGCGTAGCGGTGCCAGACAGATGCGTGCCGCGCTCATCACCTCCAGGGCGTCTTCGGCCCAGTTCAGCACGTGAAAACCCTGGGCCGGGTTATGCAGTGCGGTGGCCTTGGGCGGTGTATAGGCGCCATAGACATGCAATTGTGCGCTTGGCAGCTGCTGGCGGATCAACGGCCAGAGGGTGGTTTTCATCCAGAGCACCGCATCCCAGTTCGGCGCGTGACGGAAATTGCCGATGCTCAGGAAGTGCGCGCGCTCCTCGAAGGGGCGGAACGCAGCAGGTGGCTCGAGCATCAGCGGGCACCAGTGCAGCAGCGCTGGCGGTAGTCGGAACTGCTCGGTCAGCAAGCGGATCTCGACATCGGAAATCATCAGGCTCAGGTCCGAACGGTAGATCGCCGCGATTTCCCGTTGGGCCTGGTCGGTATAGCTCATCAACTCGAAGACTTCCGGCAGGTCCGGGGCGAACAGCGCGCTGAAGTCATTCGGGTCCTGATCGGCCTTCAGGCGTTCCTTGAGCTGCTGCTGGCGGGCATCGCGCAGGCTTTGCAGGTCTGCGGTTTCCAGCACGCGCAGGGCGTCGGGGCAGTGCTTTTCGACCCGCCAGCCGAACTGCTCCTCCATCATGAACCGGTCGAACAGCACCACGTCCGGGCGCAGGGCGCTGATGAACGTGTCGAAACTGCTGTTGTTGAGTTCGATGGCCTGTTCGTCGATGCCCAGGCTGCGCAGGTCGGCCTTGTGTTCGCCGACACTGGCCGGGCTGGCGAAGGTGATGTGCCAGCCCGCCGCGAGGAAACTCTCGAGAATCTGCATCATGTGCCCACCCGCAGCCGAGGAACGGGGCTCGGGCCAGACATAACCGATGACCAGGACGGTGGTGGTGTCGGTGGCACTCATGGGCAGCGATTCCTTGAAACGGGCAGGGCGGGAGAAAGGGGCGCAATTAAACCACAGCGGCCGTCGAGATTGACCTGTTCCCGCGCACTGCGTAGCCTTGCAGCTTCGAGGTTCTTCGGCGTCCGGCCGAAGCTAAGATGGGAACGCGGCAAGCCGCGGCTGCCCCCGCAACTGTAAGCGGTACGAGTGTCTTGCCTGGCCACTGCCCCTCGGGGTGGGAAGGCGCAAGACCCGGTGATCGAGCGACTGCCGACACCCAACCGCGAGCCAGGAGACCTGCCTCGTCACAGAATTTCACTTAAACCGGGCGGGGTGATCCGGTGGCGAACCTATCCGCGCCTGTTCCGGGCGGCGGTTCTCGTCCCGTATGCCCGCTATTTTGCCAAGGGGCATCCCGATGAAAACACTGGCCAAGCTTCCCGTCACCATCGTCACCGGCTTCCTCGGTTCGGGCAAGACCACCTTGCTGCGCCATATGCTGGACAATGCCCAGGGCCGTCGCATCGCCGTGATCGTCAACGAGTTCGGCGAACTCGGCATCGACGGCGAAATCCTCAAGCAATGCTCCATCGGTTGTACCGAAGAAGAGGCGGTTGGCCGTGTGTTCGAGCTGGCCAACGGTTGCCTGTGCTGCACCGTGCAGGAAGAGTTCTTCCCGGTGATGCGCGAGTTGGTGGCTCGGCGTGGCGATCTTGACCATATCCTCATCGAAACCTCCGGCCTGGCGCTGCCCAAGCCGCTGGTCCAGGCTTTCCAGTGGCCGGAAATCCGCAGCGCCTGCACGGTCGATGCGGTGATTACCGTGGTCGACAGTCCGGCCGTGGCCGCCGGCACCTTCGCCGCGTTCCCCGACCAGGTGGACGCCCAGCGCAAACTCGATCCGAACCTGGATCACGAGTCGCCGCTGCACGAACTGTTCGCCGACCAGTTGTCGAGCGCCGACCTGGTGATCCTCAACAAGGCTGACCTGATCGCCGCCGAAGACCTGGCCAGGGTGCGCCTGGAAGTCGCCGAGGAACTGCCGCCAGCAGTGAAAATCGTCGAGGCCAGCAGCGGTCGCCTGCCGCTGGACGTGCTGCTCGGTCTGGGAGCCGGCTCCGAAGAGCACATCGACGGTCGCCACAGTCACCATGATCATCACCACGACGGCGACGATCATGACGACCACGATCACGATGCCTTCGACTCGATCTCCATCGACCTGCCACAAGCTGACGAAAGTCTGCTGCTCGATGCCCTGACGCAACTGGTGATCAAGCATGGCATTCTGCGGATCAAGGGTTTCGCGGCGATTCCGAACAAGCCGATGCGCCTGCTGATCCAGGGCGTAGGCAGCCGTTTCGACAAGCACTTCGACCGCGCCTGGGGCGCTGACGAGCCGCGCGTCACCCGCCTGGTGCTGATCGGCCAGGAACTCGACGCCACGCTGCTCGAATCGACCCTGCGCGCCGCGCTGACGGCTTGACCCCATGCACCTGCTCAGGACCCAGCCCGGCGGTTTCGTGTCGGACGACAACATTGCCGACCTTGGCCAAACCCCTGCCGAGCTGGTGATCCTGTGCAGCGGCGATTCCAGCCTGGCCTTGCTCGCCGAAGCCGCGCAACAACTGCCGGCCGATTATCCCAGCTTGCGTCTGGCAAACCCGATGCAGGTCCAGAATCATGCCTCGGTCGACCTCTATGTCGACCAGGTGCTGCAACACGCCAAGGTGATCCTGCTGTCATTGCATGGCGGTATCGGCTATTGGCGCTACGGTATCGAACGCCTGGTGCAACTGGCCGAGCGTGGCGTGACGCTGATCCTGGTCCCGGGCGATGATCGGCCCGACCCGGAACTGAGCGCCCTGGGCAATGTGGCGGCAGCCGAGGCCGAGCGGCTCTGGCACTTCCTGCGTCAGGGCGGCCTGGGCAACGCGCTGCAGTTGTTTCGCTGCCTGGCCAGCGGCTGGCTGGGGCGCGATTACCCCTGGCAGGAGCCCCGGGCGTTGCCTCGTACGGCGATCTATTACCCGCAGCGGGTCGATGCGCAACTGGCTGACTGGCGCGCCGAGTGGCAAACCGGGCAGCCGGTGGCGGCGCTGCTGTTCTATCGTTCGCACCTGCAGGCGGCCAATACCGCCTTTGTCGATGTGTTCTGCCAGCGGCTCCAGGCGGCCGGCCTGAATCCGTTGCCAATCGCCGTGGCCAGTCTCAAGGAGCCCGGCTGTCTGGCGGTGGTCGAGGACTGGCTGGACGAGGTTTCGGCAGCGGTGATCCTCAATACCACCGGTTTTGCCCAGTCGACTCCCGAGGCGCCGCACCTGCGACCGTTCCGGCGCGACATCCCGGTAATCCAGGCGATCTGTGCCCAGGACAACGAGCCCGGCTGGCAAGCCAGCGAGCAGGGCCTGGGGCCGCGGGACCTGGCGATGCACATCGCCTTGCCGGAACTGGACGGGCGGATCATCAGCCGACCGATCAGCTTCAAGGACCTGGCCTGGCGCAGCGAGCGCAGCCAGAGTGACGTGGTCTGCTACCGTGCCCAGCCCGAGCGCATGGACTTCGTCGCCGCCCTGGCCCGGCGCTGGGTCGATCTGGCCCGGTTGGACAATGGCGACAAACGTATTGCCCTGGTCCTGGCCAACTACCCGACCCGTGATGGGCGCATCGGTAACGGTGTCGGCCTGGACACCCCGGCGGCGGCGCTGAACATCCTGCGGGCACTGCAGAAACAGGGCTATCCGGTGGGGACCGAGCTGCCGGCGAGCGGCACCGCTCTGATCCAGGAACTGCTCGGCGGGGTCAGCAACGATCTCGACAGCCTTGACCTGCGCCCCTGCAAACAAAGCCTGGCATTGGCGGAATACCAGGCAGAGTTCGAACGACTGCCCGAGGCCAATCGCCAGGCGGTCCTGGCCCGTTGGGGCGCTGTAGAAAACGATCCGATGTTTCGCGACGGGCGGATGATGGTCGCCGGGTTGCGTCTGGGCCTGACGTTCGTCGGCATCCAGCCGGCCCGGGGTTATCAGGTCGACCCGAGTGCGGTCTACCACGACCCGGACCTGGTACCACCCCATGGCTACCTGGCGTTCTATTTCTGGCTGCGCCAGCAGTATGGCGCCCATGGCGTGATCCACGTCGGCAAGCATGGCAACCTCGAATGGTTGCCGGGCAAGGGCGTCGGTCTTTCGGAAAACTGCTGGCCGGATGCACTGCTGGGGCCGCTGCCGAATATCTATCCGTTCATCGTCAACGACCCGGGCGAGGGTGCCCAGGCCAAACGTCGGACCCAGGCGGTGATCATCGACCACCTGATGCCGCCGCTGACCCGCGCCGAAACCTACGGTCCGCTGCGCGACCTGGAACTGCTGGCCGACGAATACTACGAGGCGCAACTGCTCGACCCGCGCCGCGCCCGCGAATTGCAGAGAGACATTCTCAAACTGGTGCGCGACACGCAGATCGACCGTGAGCTGCAACTGGATGTGGGGCTCGACAGCGACGCCGACGCAGCCATCTGGCTACCGCGCCTGGACACCTATCTCTGCGACCTCAAGGAGTCGCAGATCCGTGACGGTCTGCACGTGTTTGGCGAGTCGCCGCAGGGCCGTTTGCGCATTGATACCTTGCTGGCCCTGCTGCGCATTCCCCGTGGTGATGGACGCGGCGCCCAATCGAGCCTGTTGCGGGCGCTGGCCAAGGCTTTCGAACTGGGCTTCGACCCGCTCGATTGTGCCCTGGCCGAGCCTTGGGCTGGACCCCGTCCTGAGGCCTTGGTCTCCATCAGCGAGGCCAGTTGGCGCACCGCTGGCGATAGTCGCGAGCGCCTGGAACTGTATGCTGCGACGCTGATCGAACAGGCCCTGGCCGGGCTTGCCGAGTTGCCGCAGAACGAGGCGTGGGCCGAGGTGCGCAGCATTATCGCGGGTCTGCTCGAACAGGTGGCGCCACGGCTCGATGCCTGTGGCCCGGCGGAAATGCACGGTCTGCTCGCGGCTCTGGACGGGCGCTTCGTCCCGGCCGGCCCGAGCGGCGCGCCGAGCCGTGGGCGGCTGGACGTATTGCCCACCGGGCGCAACTTCTTTTCCGTGGACGTGCGCAACCTGCCGACCACCACGGCCTGGCGCATCGGCTTCCAGTCGGCCAGCCTGATTCTCGAGCGGCACTTGCAGGATCACGGCGATCATTTGCGCCAGCTCGGCCTGTCGGTCTGGGGCACGGCGACCATGCGCACCGGCGGCGATGACATTGCCCAGGCCATGGCCTTGATGGGCGTGCGCCCGGTCTGGGCCACCGGCAGCCAACGGGTCGATGACTTCGAGATTCTGCCACTGAGCCTGCTGGATCGCCCTCGGGTGGATGTGACTTTGCGGGTATCCGGCTTCTTCCGTGATGCTTTCGCCAACCTGATTCGGCTGTTCGACGCGGCGGTGCAGGCGGTGGCGGCGCTGGACGAGCCCGAGGACATGAACCCCTTGGCCGCCCGCGTGCGTCAGGAACGTGAGCAATTGCAGAACGACGGGCTGGATGCCGAGCAGGCCGCGCGCCAGGCCGGCTGGCGGATCTTCGGGGCCAAGCCGGGCGCCTATGGCGCTGGCGTACAGAACGCCATCGACGGGCGTCTGTGGCAGAGCCGTGAGGATCTGGCCGAGGTCTACCTGAACTGGGGCGGCTATGCCTACGGCGGCTCCGACGAGGGCACGGCGGCCCGGGAGTTGTTCGCCCGGCGTCTGAGCCAGGTTCAGGCTGTGTTGCAGAACCAGGACAACCGCGAGCACGATCTGCTCGATTCCAACGATTACTACCAGTTCCAGGGCGGCATGCTGGCCGCCGTGGAAAGCCTCAGTGGCGAAACCGCCGCCAGTTATCATGGCGACCATAGCCAGCCCGACCTGCCGAAGATCCGTACGCTCAAGGAAGAGTTGAACCGGGTGATCCGCTCCCGGGCAGCCAACCCGAAGTGGATCGACGGGGTCAAGCGCCATGGCTACAAGGGCGCCTTCGAGCTGGCGGCGACGGTCGACAACCTGTTCGCGTTCGATGCCACCAGCCACCTGATCGACGATCACCAGTACGCGTTGCTGGCCGATGCCTATCTGCTGGATGCCCAGACCCGCGAATTCGTCCGAGAGCACAATCCCCATGCGCTGCGTGACATGACCGAGCGTCTGCTGGAAGCCCAGCAGCGTGGGCTGTGGAGCGAGCCGGGGAAGTACCGCGAGGCGCTGGAAAACCTGCTGCTGGATATTGAAGAAGATTCCTGAGGTACATGCACCATGAGTGACACCCCGCATTTCCCGCTGTCGGCAGTGGTCGCTGCCGATGCGCTGAAACTGGCGCTGTGCCTGACCGCCATCGACCCGAAGATCGGCGGCGTGCTGATCGAAGGTCCGCGCGGCATGGCCAAGTCGACCCTGGCCCGTGGCCTGGCCGACCTGTTGGCCAGCGGACAGTTCGTCACCTTGCCGCTGGGCGCCACCGAGGAACGCCTGGTAGGCACCCTGGATCTGGATGCCGCGCTGGGCGAGGGGCGGGCTCAGTTTTCTCCCGGCGTGCTGGCCAAGGCCGACGGCGGTGTGTTGTACGTCGATGAAGTGAACCTGCTGGCCGATCACCTGGTGGACCTGCTGCTCGATGTGGCGGCCAGTGGCACCAACCTGGTGGAGCGCGACGGCATTTCCCATCGCCATCCGGCGCGCTTCGTGCTGATTGGCACGATGAACCCCGAGGAAGGCGAGTTGCGGCCGCAATTGCTCGACCGTTTCGGCCTGAATGTCGCCTTGAGTGGCCAGCCCGAACCGGTCGAGCGCAGGCAGATCATTCGTCGTCGGCTGGATTTCGACAGCGACCCGCAAGCTTTCTGTGTCCAGTGGGAGACGCAACAACAGGCGTTGCGCGAGCGTTGCGAGCGGGCGCGGGCGCTGTTGCCGGTCATTGACCTGGATGAGCGGGCGATGACGGCGATCAGTGAACGCTGTTTTGCCGCCGGGGTCGATGGCCTGCGGGCTGACCTGGTCTGGCTGCGCGCGGCGCGGGCCCATGCCGCCTGGCGTGGCGCGCGGCAGATCGCCGATGAGGACATCGAGGCGGTTGCCGAGTTTGCCTTGCGTCACCGGCGTCGTGAGCCTTCGCCAGCGACCTCGGCGAGCAGTCCTGCCAGCACGCCTGAAACTCAGCCCGATCCGGCCCAGGGTACGGAGCAGCCTCAAGGGCAATGGGGTGAGTTGCCAGCCAAGGCCATGGTGGTAGGTGCTCGGCGGGACATTCCGAACTGGCCAAAAAAGCCCTAGGCATTCGCCCTCGATTAAAGCCGGGGGCGAATGCCAGAAACGCTGCAGGTGAGGTTCCCAGAGGGCGCCAGGGCGCGGCCCGGGCGGCGATGAGCGGGGCAATCAATTGGGTTGAGACCTTGCTCGGGGGGCGCCCCCAGACCCGCCGCGACCTGCGTTTTCATCTGCGCAGCAGTTCGCCCCATGAGTTGTGGCTGGTGATCGTCGATGCTTCGGCTTCTACTCGTCGGCATCGGGCCTTGAGCGATGCCAAGGGACTTTTGGCGCAGTTGTTCGATGACGCCTATCGCCAGCGTGCGCGACTGGCGTTATTGACAGCCAGTGGCAGTCGGCCGCAGTGGCAGGTGCAGGGGCTGAAGGCCTCCAGCGCCATGGCGGAGTGGTTGGACGGCCTGGGGGCGGGCGGAGGAACGCCATTGCTCGCGGCCTTGCAGGAGGCCGGTCGTTGGCTGGCGGTACGGCAGAAACGTTTTGCCCAGGAGCAGCAGCGAGTACTGGTGTTGACCGATGGGCGTTTGAAAGCCTGGACCGGATTGGCGCCTTTCAATTGTCCGGTGCTATTGGTCGATTTGGAAAAGGGGCCTATTCGGCTGGGGCGGGCGCAACAACTGGCCCATGAACTGGGGGCCGATTATCGGCATATCGAGAGGCTTTGACTGCAGTGACGACTGTGGTGCCTGTTCGTTCGTCTTCGCGGGCAAGCCCTGCTCCTACAGAGATGGCGGCGTACATGAAGATGTACGTCTGACTTGGTCATTGTAGGCGCAGGGTTTGTCCGCGAAGCTTTTAACGATCTCAGGCCGAGAACGTCCAGGGCTGCAAGTCGTAGCCTTTCTTGCTCAGCTCGGCACGTGCCTGTTCCAGCAGGGATTTCAACTGCGTCAGGTTCGAGTAGTCGCTGCAGGAGATCTGCCGGCGGTCGATGCTGTTGTTGGTGCGATCGATGACGGTCAGGCTCAGGTCGCCTTTGTCTTGTGCCGTCCAGGCTACGCACTGGAAAGGTTTGAAAGCGTTGCCGGCCATCAGGAGTGCTTCGTTGAAACGGAGCGGGGCGTTCATGGGGGTCTTCTCTCAAGTATGCCCAAACAATGTGGTCAACCGTCGGCTGGGCGCACCGTCGCGGCTGGTTACTTGTACTGATGCCCGCTGAGGGGTATCAGGTCACACAGGAAATAAATTTTTTTTCAACTTTTTTTCATCGACTTCAACCAGGCTTCGGCGCACGACGATGATTGGCTGACTTTGCCCTTTGACGTTTCTCACGTACAGGTGACATTGGGTCGCGCCTTTGGCATGACGTGCCAGCGCGGCCCGGGGAATGGTTCACAGCCACTGAGATTGCTTGCCTACAGCGGTGCTGGGGGGCATGAAGGACACTGTGCGGGGCAAACCACCACGTTTGCGGCGTGGGGCGGGACGCCTGTGGTCACTGCGCCAACAGTTGCTCTACCGCCTGCATGGCCTGCTGGTGTCGTTGCTGCCAGTCGCCGCCGATGACCTTGACCACCTGCTGGTGGCGTGTCAGCCATTGCCGGCTGGCTTCGAAGAAGGCGCGACGTTCCTCAAGGCCAGGTTGGCAGCGTTGACCATCATCGGTCCAGTCGATGCCCTCGGGGTCGAGCAGCAGGTGCAGGTCGTAATGCCGGGCGAGCAGGGCGGGTTCCAGCCAGGTCGGGCAGTCGCCGAACAGGGTCTGGCTCCAGAGGATATTGCTCAGCAGGTGGGTATCGAGAATCAGCAATGACGGTTGTTGCGCGCGGGCTTCGTCTTCCCAGGCCAACTGCCCACGTGCGATCGCGGGAATGTCGGCCAGGCAGGTGTCACGCTGCTGGTGGTCGATGAAGTGGCGCACGTATTCCCCCACCAGCAGACCGCCAAACTGTGCCTGCAGGGCCTCGGACAACCAGCTCTTGCCGCTGGACTCGGGCCCCGCCAGTACCACGACCTTCATGCCTGCGGCACCGGATGGGTACGCCATTCGCGCCAGCCCTGCACGGCCAGTAGGGTGAACAGGCCGTAGAGGGCGGCGGTCAGGTAGAGGTCCTTGTAGATGAACAGGCCGACGAAGATCACATCGACTGCGATCCACAAGGGCCAGCACTGGATACGTTTCTGTGCCATCCACCACTGCGCGACCAGGCTGAAGGCCGTCAGCGCGGCATCGAGCCAGGGTTGCGCGGCATCGGTCCAGGTGGCCATGGCCGCGCCGAGCAACAGGCTGCCCAGTACGCCCATTGCGAGCCCGGTCAACAACGCTTGCGGGCCGAGGCTGGACACCTCAAGCCCGTTGCGTACGTTGCCGCCGCGGGTCCATTGCCACCAGCCATAGAGTTGCAGCACGGCGTAGATCACCTGCAGCAGCATGTCCGAGTAGAGTTTCACATCGAAGAAGATCCAGGTGTACAGCAGCACCATGACCAGGCCGATGGGCCAGCACCAGGGATTCTGTTTGACCGTCAACCAGACGGCGATCACGCCGAGGGCGGCGGCAAACAGTTCAAGCCCGGACATGGGGATACCTCTGGATCGACAGGAAAGGGGCGGATTGTACCCAGAGTAGGCAAGGGAAGGGAGGATTCCTGGAGGGATGCCTTGGGCGGTGCACTGGGTTTCAGGGCGCTGTTCGCGGATTCATCCGCGAACAGGCTCCGCCCATGACCTGATCAGATCCGGAACTGGCGCAGCAGCTCGTTGAGTTGTTCGCTCAGCCCCCTGAGCCGGTCGCTGTCGGCGCTCGACTTTTCGGCCGCGACGGCGTTGCTGTGGGACAGGTTCGCTGCCTCGGTGACGTTCTGGTTGATCTCTTCGGCCACGTGGGACTGTTGCAGGGTGGCGCTGGCGATAGACGCGTTCAGGCCATTGAGGTTGCGCAGTGCCTGGCCGATGGCTGTCAGGCTTTCACCGGCCAGCCCGGCCTGCTCGATGGTCTGCTGCGAGGCGCGGCTGCTCTCGCCGATGACTTTCACCGCCGCCTCGGAGTGGTTTTGCAGGCGTTCGATCATCGCTTGGATCTCCGCCGTGGACTTCTGTGTCCGCTGGGCCAGCAGACGCACCTCATCGGCCACCACCGCGAAACCGCGCCCCTGTTCCCCGGCCCGTGCAGCCTCGATGGCGGCGTTCAGGGCTAGCAGGTTGGTCTGTTCGGCAATCGAGCGGATCACTTCGAGCACGCCGCCGATCTGCGTGCTTTCGGCGGACAGGGTGCGCATCACTTCGACCGCCTGGGCGATGGTGGCGGACAATTGGTCGATCTGCTGCAGGCTGTTGTCGATGTTCAACTGGCCTTGGCGGGCCTGGTTTTCGGCATCGCGTACCTCGCTGGCGGCCTGCTCGGCGTTCTTGGCGACATCCTGCACGCCATAGGTGACCTGGTTGATGGCCGTCGCGACCATTTCCATCTGCTGTGACTGCTGCTGGCTGCGTGCCTGGGCCTGCAGGGCGTTGCTGCCCAGGTCGCCGGAGGATTGGCCGAGTTCGCTGGCCGAGGCCTGCAACTGGCTGACCACGCCGCGCAGCTTGTTGGTGAACGCGTTGAAGTGGCGGGCCAGTTGCGTCACTTCGTCCTGGCCGTGGGTGTCGAGGGTGCGGGTCAGGTCGCTTTCGCCGCTGGCGATGTTGGCCATGGCCTGTACCGCTTCCTGCAACGGGCTGACGATACTGCGACCGATCAGCCACACCAGCACGGCCAGCAGCAGGGCGATGGCCGTGCCGATCAGCGAGGCGTCGCGAACCTGGTCGTAGAACTCGGCCTGCAGGTCATCGATATAGACGCCGGAACCGATGATCCAGCCCCATGGTTCGAACAGTTGCACATAGGAGGTCTTCTGTACCGGAGCGCTGGCCCCGGGTTTCGGCCAGCGATAGTTGATCATGCCGCCGCCCTTGGCCTTGGCGAGGGTCACCATTTCGTTGAACAGTGCGTAACCGTCCGGGTCCTTGACCCCGGACAGGTCCTGGCCTTCGAGCTTGGGATTGGCCGGATGCATGACCATCACGGGCCGAAGGTCATTGATCCAGAAATAATCGTTCTTGTCGTAGCGCAGGCCGCGTATCGCGCTCAGTGCCTGCTTCTGCGCGGCCTCGCGACCGAGGGTGCCGGCGGTTTCCAGGCCATGGTAGTAATCGAGGATACCGCTGGCGGTCTGGACCACGTGCTGGGTCTTCTGCGCCTTGGCCTGATAGAGGTCGTCGTGGATCTGCTTGAGCATCAACAGGCCCAGGGTCAGCAGAAGCGCCACCGCCAGAACCAGGATGAGCCACAAACGCCGGCTGATTGACACGCTGCGCAAGCTTTTCATAAACCACCATTCCCTTTTTTTGTTGTCGTACTGCCGCAAGCCCATACCAACAGGTTTTGCCGTCGCTGCCCAGCCTCCTGATGGCTACTATCGAGGCAGCGATAAACAGACATGTCTGATAGGATTTCGGCCCAATCTCGGAAAACCTGAGTTGATGTTTGATTTTTCAGGCATTTTCAGGTTTTACCGACGGTTGCAGGACAGACTTGCAAGCGTATCGCCAGAGCAGCGATTCGCGGTTTTCGATTTTTGTAGGGCCCCGCAGAAGCGGGCCTTGAGGGGGAGTGATGGATCTTTGGACCGCCGCCCAGGCGTTGATACTGGGTATTGTCGAGGGTTTGACGGAGTTCCTGCCGATTTCCAGTACCGGCCACCAGATCATTGTCGCGGATCTGCTCGGTTTTGGTGGTGAGCGGGCAATCGCCTTCAACATCATCATCCAACTGGCCGCGATCCTCGCGGTGGTCTGGGAGTTTCGCCAGAAGATCTTCAGCGTGGTCCGGGACTTGCCCAAGCAGCGCAGTGCCCAGCGTTTTACCGTCAACCTGTTGGTGGCGTTCATGCCGGCGGTGGTCCTCGGGGTGTTGTTCAAGGAGGTGATCGCCACCTACCTGTTCAACCCGATCACTGTCGCTTCGGCGCTGGTGGTGGGCGGGGTGATCATTCTCTGGGCCGAGCGTCGCGAGCATACGGTGCATGCTGAAACGGTCGATGAGATTCGCTGGCAGGACGCCTTGAAAGTCGGTTTTGCCCAGTGTCTGGCAATGATTCCGGGGACTTCCCGTTCGGGCGCGACGATCATCGGCGGCCTGCTGTTCGGCCTGTCGCGCAAGACCGCCACCGAGTTCTCGTTCTTCCTGGCCATGCCGACCATGGTCGCTGCCGCAGTCTATTCCGGCTACGGTTTCCGCCATCAGTTTCAGATGACCGATCTGCCGGTGTTTGCGCTGGGCTTCGTGACGTCTTTCGTGTTCGCGATGATCGCGGTACGGGGCCTGCTGAAGTTCATTGCCAGTCACAGCTACGCGGCGTTTGCCTGGTACCGTATCGTCTTCGGCCTGGTGATCCTGGCGACCTGGCAGTTCGGCTGGGTCGATTGGTCGACCAAGGGATGAGCAAGCCGGGCAATCGCGATAACGCTCGACCGGTTCCTGCCGGGCGGGTACGTTACCTCAGGCTCAAGATCGCGGCCGGGCTGTTGTTGTGCGTCTTGCCTGGTTTCGGCATGGTGCGCCTGTGGCTGGCTAGCGGGACGAGCTGGCCGTTATGGGGCTACGGCGGCGCCAGCCTGCTGGCGTTCGTTCTCTACTGGAACGACAAGCGCAAGGCTCGCAACGACGCCTGGCGCATACCCGAGAAAATCCTGCACGGCGCCGAACTGTTGGGCGGTTGGCCAGGTGCGTTGCTCGCCCAGCAGATATTCCGCCATAAGACCCGCAAGCTGTCGTTCCAACTGGTGTTCTGGCTGATTGTCCTGCTGCACCAGGTGTTCTGGATCGATTGGCTGTTTCTCGGGGCTCACCTGTCCTTTTTTTGACAGTGCTATAGCAGCAGGCCCACCTGGCTGCGCTTGGGCAGCTTGGCGACCACCAGTTGATGTGAGCGACGCAACAACTCACGCAGTTCCTCGGCGCCCAGCGGGTAGGGCGCCGTCATGGTGATCCAGAACGCCCGCGCCAGGTAGGGCGCAGGGCGGATTCCAGGTCGGTCGACATGGCCGAGGAACAGTTCCTTGTCGACCTTGAACGACAAGGTGTCGCCGCTCAGGTTGAGCAGCGCGAACATCTTGGTCCCGGCGACCGAGAATACCCGTACACCGCCCCATTTGTAGTCTTCCCTGGCACCGGGGAGTTCGAGGCACAAGCGTGCCACTGCCTCCGCGTCCATCGTTGATGCCTTCATAGCGCCCTGTCTCCACAACCGTTGAATGCTTCGGCCAGATGATCGAGCCAGGCCCGCAGGGCCGGCAACACCCCGCGTCGATGGGGATAGACCGCCTGCAACCAGCCTCCCGGCAACGACCACTGCGGCAGGATACGGATGAAGGTGCCATTGGCCAGTTCTTCCTCGCAGTACAGCATGGGCAGTACGGTGAAGCCCAGTCCGGCGAGGGCACAGGCCTTGCGTACGACAAAATCGTCGACGCCCAGCCGCGCTTCGAGGGCCAGTTCGCGTTTTTGCCCGCGTTCATCCAGCAGACTCAGGTGTACCAGCCGATCCGCCTCCAGGGCGCCGAGGACGGGCGCCCCCTTGAGGTCTTCAAGGCTGTTGATCGGGTGTTCGCGGAGAAAATCCGGCGTGGCGATCATGAACGTCTGTGCCTGGCGCAGTCGGCGCGTGACCAGCAGGGGGTCTTCATCACCGTGTTCGCGAACCCGCAGGGCCACATCGATACCCTCGGTGATCAGGTCGACTCGGCGGTTGACCATGACCATCTCCAGTTGCACCAGTGGGTGCGCCGCGAGGAAGCTGGAGATGGCCCAGGGCATTAGTTCCTGCGCCAGTCCGATCGGACTGGAGACCCGTAGCCGCCCTCGGGGCTCGCTGGACATGCTGGCGACGGCCTCGTCGGCCATTTCCGCCTCCAGCAGCATGGCCTGGCAATGGCGCAGATAACGTTCGCCCACCGCTGTCAGCTTCAACTGTCGGGTGGTGCGTTGCAGCAGGCGGGCGCCGAGGCGTTCCTCCAGTTCGGCGATGCGTCGCGACAGCCGCGACTTGGGAATCCCCAGCAGCCGCCCGGCGGCGGCGAAACCACCGGCTTCCACGACCTTGGCGAAGTAGTAGAGATCGTTGAGGTCTTGCATCGTGTGAAAATCCAGTCGTTCTATTTATAGGACAATCTATCGCATTTAGAGCAGCTAATCATTTATTCGTTATGCACGTAGGATTATCCCAATTCGATCGCCGGGTGGCGATCCTCACCTGGAGATCCCACATGAAACTCTTGCATATCGATTCGAGCATCCTGGGCGACAACTCGGCTTCGCGCCAACTGAGCCAAAGCGTGGTCAAGGCCTGGCAGGCCGCCGAGCCTTCGAACGTGGTGACCTACCGTGACCTGGCAGCCGATGCCATCAGCCACTTTTCCAGCCTGACCCTGGCCGCCGGCGGCACCGCCGCTGAGCTGCACGATGCAGCCCAGCGCCACGAAGCCGAACTGAGCGCTTCGACCCTGGAAGAGTTCCTGGCCGCCGATGCCATCGTTATCGCCGCGCCCATGTACAACTTCAGTGTGCCGACCCAGCTCAAGGCCTGGATCGACCGTATCGTGGTCGCCGGCAAGACCTTCCGCTACACCGAAAATGGCCCTGAAGGCCTGGCCGCTGGCAAGAAAGTCGTGATCGTCTCCACTGCGGGTGGTCTGCATGTCGGCCTGCCAACCGGCGTGGGTCATGAAGACTACCTGAAGGTACTGTTCGGTTTCCTCGGTATCACCGACATCGAGTTCGTCCGTGCTCACGGTCTGGGTTATGGTGAAGAAGTGCGTACCAAGGCCATGAGCGACGCGCAGGCGCTGATCAGTGGCACGTTGTTCGCTGCTGCGTAAAGCTTTCGTAAACGGGCAAGAAACTTCCGGTAACAAACACTAAACTCTGTACTCTGATCATTAAGCAGTGATCGGAGTACGGAGTTTTTTGCTTTTTTGCGTTGGCGGGTCGTGTTTTGGCTCGGCTTGTGCAGATGCTATCGGCAAGGGCGCTCTGGAAAACACTGAAGAATTGGTCGGGGTCAGGTGTACAGGCCTCAGTCTCAAGGAATTGCAGAGAATTGGTGTGTTAATCACGCAGCAAAGGTGGGCATCCTCATGATGCGTCTTTGTGCAGTACTACTTATTTGTCTGGGCAGCAGCCTCATGACGGTGCAGGCGGCCCCTGCAGCGCACTGGAGCGTCGGGTTTCATCGCCTGACGTTTCTCGACCCGCTGGATCAACAGCCGATGAAGGCGATTGCCTTTTATCCCTCCACTGCGCGTGAGCAGTGGAGCCGGATCGGTGGTTATACCGTCCAGGCCAGTGAAGATTCGCGGGTCGCCATCGGTCGCTATCCGCTGCTGATGCTGTCCCACGGCAACACGGGCACGCCGCTGGCCCTGCACGACCTGGCCACGTCGCTGGCGCGCAAGGGGTTCGTTGTGGTCGCGGTGCTGCATCCTGGCGACAACTACAAGGACCATAGCCGTCTGGGCACTCTGAGCAATCTCTACGGTCGGCCGATGCAGATCTCCGAGGCCATCACCGCGACCCTGGGCGACCCGATGCTGTCGCCGTTCGTGGAAGCCGATGAGGTTGGAGTGATTGGTTATTCGGCCGGTGGCGAGACCGCCCTGATCCTTTCCGGAGCCCAGCCGAACCTCGATCGCCTGCGGCGTTACTGCCAGGAGTTTCCCGACGACAAGGACGCCTGCACGACCAAGGGCGAGTTGATCGTCGACCGTGATGACCTGCAGCCGGTCGCCGACCACCGCGTGCATGCGCTGATGCTGATGGCGCCGCTGGGCCTGATGTTCGGGCGGCATACGCTGGCGGACGTGCATGTGCCGGTGCTGATGTACAGCGGTGATGGCGACAAGTTGGTGTTCCCCGAGAAGAACGCTGCAGCGTTGGCGCGCAAGCTGCCGGTGGCACCGCAGTTCAAGCTGATCGCCGGTGCTGGACACTTCGTGTTCATGGCGCCGTGCAGTGAGGAGCAATTGCACGCCACGCCGGGCTTGTGTACCGACCCCGAGGGCGTCAATCGCGCGGATATCCATCGCGACCTGATCTCCGAGGCCGGGCGCTTCTTCAGCAAGACCCTCAGCGTGCCGAACCGCGGCGGCATGCAGACCGCCGATCAGTGAGTCATTGGCCTGTCGGGCGCCGTGCCAGCAGCACGGTGACCGACAGGCCAATGATCGACAACAGCGCGGCGCAACAGAAAATCCACGAATACCCCAGGTTCAAGGCGACCGCCCCCATCAATGGGCCGGCGATGGCCAGTGCCAGGTCGAAAAATACCGCGTAGGCACTCAACCCCGCACCACGGCTGCTGGTCGGCACTTGCCGGATGGCCTCCACGCCGATGGCCGGATATACCAGCGACAGGCCGAATCCCGCCAGGCCGGCACCGGCCAGGGCGACGCCGGTGGACGGCGACAACCAGAGCAGGATCAGCCCCAGGGTTTCGATGCTCATGCAGACAATGGCGGCCTTGAAACCGCCGAAACGGTTGATGCTGCCGATGAACAGCAACCGCGCGAGAATGAAGCAACTGCCGAATACCGTCAGGCAGTAGGCGGCGCCAGTCCAGCCACGGCTGAGATAGAACAGGGTGATGAAGGTGGTGAGCGTGCCATAGCCGATAGAGGCCAGGGTCAGGCTGGCGCCGTAGGGCGCAATGCGGCCGAACACCGCCCAGAACGGCAGGCGCTCACCCCGGATCACCGGCACCGAAGGCTTGTTGCGGATCAGCAGCAGGGCGCCTGCAGACAGCAGCGACAGGGCGATGCCGAGGCTGGCGTAACCATATTCGCTCACCATCAGCACCCCCAGTGGTGCCCCGATGGCGATGGCGCCGTAGGACGCGATGCCGTTCCAGGAAATCACCCGCGCGGTCTGCTCGGCACCGACCTGGCCGATCCCCCAACTGATGGTGCCGACGCCGATCAGGCCCTGGGCGATGCCCAGCAGCAGGCGCGCGACGATCAGGATGATCAGGCTCGTCAGGGGCAGTTGCTCGACCAGCGTCGACAGCAGGGTCAACCCGCCACTGAGGAAAATCCCCGTCAGGCCATAGATGATCGCGCGCTTGGTGCCGATGCTGTCGGCGATGCGCCCGGCCATGGGCCGGCTGAGCAGGGTGGCGAGGTATTGCGAAGCGATGGTCAAGCCGGCGATCACGGCGCTGAAGCCCAACTGTTCATGCACATAACCGGGCAGCACCGCGATCGGCAGGCCGATGCAGAGGAAGGCAATGAAGGTATAGAAGACGATGGAGATGATTTGCAGGGTAACGGTCACATTGCCGGGCTGGCGGGGTGGTGGCTGGGCAGGCATGAAGGCTCGTTCGCGGGCAGGCGGTTGGAGAGCTTCATCATGGCGGGATGGCAGGATAAAGGAAAGCAGGCTAACTAATTTTCTCCTGCCATATGGGGAGAAGAGGGCCTGGTGGGTGAGAGCTGGGCCTGATGGATATAGGCAGTTTGTGGCGGGCGGGCCTGCCACAAGACTGCTTGCGACTGGAGCCCGTTTTTAGAACACCACGCCTTGGCTGCGCAGGTAGTCGTCATAGGTGCCGCTGAAGTCGACCACGCCGTTCGGGCTCAGTTCGATGATGCGGGTGGCCAGGGACGAAACGAACTCGCGGTCGTGGCTGACGAAGATCAGCGTGCCCGGGTAGTTTTCCAGGGCCAGGTTGAGGGCTTCGATGGATTCCATGTCCAGGTGGTTGGTCGGTTCGTCCATCACCAGTACGTTGGGCTTTTGCAGGATCAGCTTGCCGAACAGCATGCGGCCCTGTTCACCACCGGAAATCACCTTGACCGACTTGAGAATCTCGTCGTTGGAGAACAGCATGCGGCCCAGGGTGCCGCGAATGACTTGCTCGCCTTGGGTCCACTGGCCCATCCAGTCGAACAGGCTGACATCGTCCTCGAAGTCGTGGGCGTGATCCTGGGCGTAGTAACCCAGTTCCGCGCTTTCGGTCCACTTCACGCTGCCGGCATCCGGTGCCAGTTCACCCACCAGGGTACGCAGCAGGGTGGTCTTGCCGATACCGTTGGGACCGATGATCGCCACGCGCTCGCCGGCTTCGATGGTGAAGCTGAAGTTCTTGAACAGGGTCTTGCCGTCGAAACCCTTGGACATGTTCTCCAGGGTCACGGCCTGGCGGTGCAGCTTCTTGGTCTGTTCGAAGCGGATGAACGGGCTGACGCGGCTCGATGGCTTGACTTCGGCCAGCTGGATCTTGTCGATCTGCTTGGCGCGGGAGGTGGCCTGCTTGGCTTTCGAGGCGTTGGCCGAGAAGCGGCTGACGAAGGTCTGCAGCTCGGCGATCTGGGCTTTTTTCTTGGCGTTGTCCGACAGCAGTTGCTCGCGCGACTGGGTGGCCGCGGTCATGTACTCGTCGTAGTTGCCCGGGAACAGGCGCAGCTCGCCGTAGTCCAGGTCGGCCATGTGCGTGCAGACGCTGTTGAGGAAGTGCCGGTCGTGGGAAATGATGATCATCAGGCTGTTACGCTGGGTCAGGATGTTTTCCAGCCAGCGAATGGTGTTGATGTCCAGGTGGTTGGTCGGTTCGTCGAGCAACAGCACTTCCGGATCGGAGAACAGTGCCTGGGCCAGCAATACCCGCAGTTTCCAGCCGGGTGCAACTTCGCTCATCGGGCCGAAGTGCTGTTCCAGCGGAATGCCCAGGCCCATCAGCAGCTCGCCGGCGCGGGATTCGGCGGTGTAGCCGTCCATCTCGGCGAACTCGGTTTCCAGCTCGGCGACGGCCATGCCGTCGTCTTCGGTCATTTCCGGCAGCGAGTAGATGCGATCACGCTCGGCCTTGACCTTCCACAGTTCCTCGTGACCCATGATCACGGTGTCGATCACGCTGAATTCTTCGTAGGCGAACTGATCCTGGCGCAGTTTACCCAGGCGCACGTTCGGCTCGAGCATGACCTGGCCGCCGGACGGCTCGAGTTCGCCACCGAGGATTTTCATGAACGTCGACTTGCCGCAACCGTTGGCGCCGATCAGGCCGTAGCGGTTGCCGCCGCCGAATTTGACCGAAACGTTCTCGAAGAGCGGCTTGGCGCCGAACTGCATGGTGATGTTAGCTGTGGAGATCAATTACTTTACCTATCAATAACTTGCGTTTCGTCTTCGCAGATGCGGATCCATTTCGGATCAATCTTCAGCGTCTCAGGCGCCTGCCAGTCGGAGCCCGAGTTGAGCCAACGCGCACAGGTCGACAGCAGCATCTGCATGCTGTGACCCAGCGGTTGGGCGATAAATGCGGGATTGAAGCCGGACATTGAGCCTATTGTCGCATAAGTAGGACGGCAGTTCATTGCCGTAAACCTATTGATCGGCAGAAACTCCAGCGCCACCCCGGTTCACGGCAGTGCCACTCAGCGGCTCTGCACGGGCCCATGTCCCGTCAGGTTGGCGAAAAAGATGCAACCGATCAGGCGCGCGAACAGCCCGAGCGTTTCCCCGATATCAGGGTCTTCAAGGGGTACCGAGCGGGAGTCGAGGGCACACAGGGCGCCGTACATCCTGCCGTCTGGCAGAAAGATCGGCACGCCGGCGTAGCTTTCCAGCTCGAAGCGTTTCACTATCGGCTTGACGGCAAAACGCTCATGTTTGCTGATTTCGGGGATCAGCAGTGCTTGCGGGTTCAATTTGAACTCGTTGCAGATGGTGGTTTCGACCAGGGCACACTCGCCGGGCTCGATTCCCAGGTGTTCCGGGTCGTAGACGGAGAGGTGACCCATTCGGTGTCGGTGAATTTCGCGATGGCGGCGAATCTCATCTGGGTCATTCGGGTGACCAGGCGCAGCACGCTGGTGCTCGCCTCGATCTCCGCAATGGCCGAGCGTTCTTCGGGCGATAGGAATTCATGCGCTTCCATCGAGCGGTCATACATGGGGCAGTCTCCACATTTGGGTCTGATGTGCTCATCATCCGGAAAGGTGGCGGTGCCCGCCGATGGCGCCGCTCAGGCGTCTCTCGGTGGTTCCAGCAGGCTTGCGGCGATAAATGTCGTAACACCATTATCCTGATGGACTCAGGAAGCCAACACAACCGATATCGGCATTCTTGCGTTGCAGGCCCTGTAATTGCGACGTACGGAAGGCCCATCGGTCTTGCCAGGGTGTGCACTACCAGTCCAGCCTGACACCCAGGTTGGCCGAAAGGCTTTCCTGCTGGTGGCTGTCGATATGGCTGGTGTAGTCGACACCGCCATACACGCTCAGGTCCCGGCTCAGTCGGGCCAGAATGCCGCCGCCCAGCTCCAGGTTGCTCGCGCCGTGCTCGGTCCTGATCGGGTAGCCATCGAAGCTCAGCGTGTCGCTGCCGCCGAAGGTGTGCCACAAGTTGGCGCGCACATAGGGTTCCAGAGGTACGCCGCCCGTTTGTATCGCGCCCTTGGCGCGTACGCCGAGGCGGCCCTTGAAGTAGTCCCGGGAGTCCGGCCTGATCTGTGAGATGCCATCGTTGTCGTTGTCCAGGAAAACCTTCTGGACGATGAACTGCGCCTGGGGTTCGAGCACCCAGCCGGTCGTCAAGGGATAGGGATAACCGCCTTCGAGCGAGAAGGTCAGGCCATGGCCGGCGATATCGAATTTCAACTGGCGGTCCGAGCGCGCGCTGCCGTGGTAGCGGCTGCCCATGGCCACGGCGTCGAGGTAGGCGTCGTTGGGGGCGATCAGGTACCAGTAGACCCCCAGGCTGTCGCTGTTGAGCCGCAGAGTACCGGCCCGGGTGTTCTGGAAACCATCGACGAAGCCGCGCGCGCTGCCCTGGAGCCGTGCATGGCTGACAAACAGCCCGGTTGTGTAGCGGTTGCCGCGATCATCGCTGGTGGCGTACAGGTCGTGCCCGGCCTGGAGTCCCCAGACGTGGCCCTCCAGGCCTGGCGCGACGTCGCCCGACCAGCCTTGGCGCACGTCGCTGGCGAATGTGCGCAGCCAGCCGGCGTTGCTCTGATCGTTGTTCCTGAGCAGCGCCTGGTCGCCCTGACGCTGGTGAAAGTTGCCCAGGACCGCCTGGTCCAGCAGGGCGGCGGCAGGGCCGGCCAACGCATCGACGGCGACCTCGGGTCGATAGAAGGGAATGGTTTCGCCTGGTTCCGGGTCCGGCAGCAGAGGGCCTTCCGGTCCGGGCAGCGGGGTCACCGGGCCTTCCGGCTCGGGCAACGGCACCACCGGTCCGGTCACGCTGGAGCGCAAATACCAGTTGTTCTGGGTGCCTGGGGTGACGCCGCCCTTGTAGAGGAAATAGTCGAAGGCGCCGGCCGAGACCGTGCCGCCGAGATGAAACGCACCGTCGCTGCTGGTCGCGCCCTGGTTGGCCTCCACCACCTGTATCCCGTTTTGCAGGGTTTCGGCACCGTTGCCGCCGAGATTGGCGACATTGATCTCGGTACTCCCCGAGAGGCTGCCCCGCGACACCACCAACCGGTCCGAGGGCGAGTCGTCGCCAGCGAGGACGCTGTGCAGCTTCAGGCTGCCGCCGTTACCGACATAGTTGCCGATGACCGTCAGCCGGTCGGAGGCCTGGGCGCCGCCAGCGGTCAGGTAGATCGTACCGCTGTTGTTCAGGGTGGCGTTCTGGTTGCTGTCGAAAGCTCTGATCAGGCCGGTGCTGCTGCTCAGGCTACTGCTGGCGTCAATGTCCAGGTGGCCGCTGCCCGTGCCGCTGTCGCCCAGCACCAGGCTGTCGTTGAGGATCATGGCCGAGTGATCGGTCAGCGCCACGGACTCCCAGTGCACGTAGCGCCCTCCGGTTCCCGGATTACTGTTCTCGAACACCAGGCTGTCGTTGCCCAGCCCGCCGTCGAGCGAGGGCGTGCTGGAGAGCGCGGCCTCGGGGAGGTTCTGGATCAGTGCGCGGTCGTTGCCGGAGCCCATGAGGATGGCGCCATGGATGATGCCGGCGTCGCGCCAGTTGAAAAAGTCATCGCCACTGCTGGTATGGATTTCGCCATAGACCGTGCCATCGCTCATCAATACCTGGTTGTTGCCGCCCGAGGTGATGATGTCGGCGGACTGGGTCACGCTACCGATGGTGCCGCCGGTGACCATGACCACGTCATTGGCCCCGGCGCTGACCAGGTTGCCGAGGATGGCGCCACCTTGCAGTTGGAAGCGGTTATTGTCATTGATCAGGTCGACCTGGCCGATCGAGCCGCCGCTCATGGTCGCCTGGGCGCTGCCGGTCAGGGTGCCACGAATGATCCCGCCACTCATGTTGAAGCGGTTGTTGCCACTGCCCAGGTCGAGGTTGCCTTCGAGGGTGCCACTGGCGATCGTTGCACTGTCGTTGCCGTTGCCGAACACCACGTTGCCGGTGATGGTCCCAGTGCCCGGATAAGGCATGCCCAGGCTGTTGTTGCCCTGGGTGTCGACGACGCCGGGTGCGGTGCCGCTGTCGCAGACGAAATGGTCGTCGCCGGCGGTCGGAGTCAGGTCGCAGGCGGCTCGGGAGTCCTGCAGTACCAGCATCAGCAGGGGCAGGGCGCAGTGGTGGACGAGTTGACGTCGGGTCATTGCGTTCATCCTTTAAAAAAGGACAGGGCAAAGTCACCACGACGCATTCCGAGGGCCCCATGCGCTCGGAATGGGTGTTGTCATTGGCGTTATAACGGAAAAAAATTGCCGGGATAACTGTCAACAATGACAGGTTATGCGCTGGGTAAAAGGCGCGTAGGCTGGAGGGTTTGAGCGAGGCTTTTCAGCGAGGCTTTTCGATGACAGCGAGCCGGGGGCAGTGCTGAAGCATTCTGTCATATGAAATTTTCCTCAGATTCGAACCCGGGCACTAGGGTGTTATCCAAGAAAAGGAGTGAGATGTCCGCCCGTCGCGGATGAATCCGATTTGCAGGAGAGGCCTCATGAACAGCCCAATACCGGGTCTGACCCCTTTGCTGGCCGCCGGCCTTCTGGCCGTCGCCATTCCCGTCGGCGCCGCGCCGCTGGACGTTGCCGGCGACGCGCCCGGCTCTGCCGCGTTGCTGTTGGCGCAGAACCTGCCCAACACCGACAACCCTTACAACAGCCCGATCCGCCGTGCCAACCCGAACAGCCGGCAGGGTTCGGAACCTGCTACCCCGCCGGTTCGCGGGCCCAATACCGTGCCGACGCCACGCCCCTCGACCCTGGAGAACGGGGCGATCGGCAACGGTTACCCGCGTCAACAGCAGGCGCCGATGGCGGTGCCGATCCAGCCAGGTACCCGTACTCCGAACCCGCAGCGATGATCGTTGCCGTGGCCCGCTTTATGTCCATAAGGAATTGTCCATGTTGCGAAAAAATCTGATAGCGACCCTCTGTGCCAGCGCCTTGTTGAGCCTGCCGTTACAGGCGGCGTTCGCTGCGCCGCAGACGTTCAGCTCGGAGCTGGGGCCGGTCACCGCGACCGAGGTCGTCGGCGGCCTCAAGCACCCCTGGGCGCTGGCATTTCTGCCGGACAGACAGGGCATGCTGGTGACCGAGCGACCGGGGAATCTGCGGGTGGTGGGTGCCGATGGGAAGCTCTCGGCACCACTGGGTGGTGTTCCGAAGGTTTGGGCCAAGGGCCAGGGGGGATTGCTGGACGTGGTGCTGTCGCCGTCGTTCAAGGAGGATCGTCTGGTCTACCTGTCCTATGCCGAGGGCGGTGGCGAGGGTGACAAGGCCGGTACCGTGGTCGGGCGCGGGCGGCTGTCGGAAGATCGGACGCGGTTGGTCGATTTCAAGGTGATCTTCCGGCAGGAGCCCAAACTGTCGACCGGCAACCATTTCGGCTCGCGACTGGTGTTCGACCGCGATGGCTACCTGTTCATCGCCCTGGGCGAAAACAATGAGCGGCCGACCGCGCAGGACCTGGACAAGCTGCAAGGCAAGGTGGTGCGGATCTTCCCCGATGGTCGGGTTCCCGACGACAACCCCTTTGTCGGCCAGCCCGGCGTGCGTCCCGAAATCTGGTCTTTCGGGCACCGCAACCAGCAGGGCGCCGCCCTCAATCCCTGGACCGGCACCCTGTGGACCCACGAGCACGGGCCCCGTGGCGGCGACGAAATCAATATCATCGAGCGTGGCAAGAATTACGGCTGGCCGCTGGCGACCCACGGTATCAACTACTCGTTGCTGCCCATCCCCGAAGCCCAGGGCAAGACGGTCAAGGGCACGGTGGCGCCGCATCATGTCTGGGAAAAGTCGCCTGGATTGAGCGGCATGGCTTTTTATGACAGCGACCGCTTCCCGAAATGGCAGCACAACCTGTTCGTCGGCGCCCTGGCCGCCGAGGAACTGATCCGCCTGCAGTTCGATGGCGACCAGGTCATCCATGAAGAGCGCCTGCTCGGTGGCCTTAAGTCGCGGGTGCGCGACGTCCGCCAGGGGCCGGATGGTTATCTGTATGTGTTGACCGACGCCGAGGACGGCGCTCTCTACAAGGTGGGTCTGGAGTAGAGGATCACTGCGGCCCGCAGCTTGCGGTGGCCGAAGGCGCTCATCTTGTCGAACTCCCTGCGGCTCACCGGCAGGTGCTGACAGTCCAGCGGCTAGCGGTGCTGGCTATGGTCGACATCCGGGTCATGGAGGTAGACGAACTCCTCGTCGCAGTCGGTGACGATCACCCAGTGCGGGGCCTTGGAATGGGTGAGGCGGCAGCCGCCATGCCCGGACGTCATGAAGATGGTGGTCGCCTCGCGCCAGATCTGTACCTCCTCGCGCCGTGTGGCCTTGCGCTCAGGTTGCAAGGCGGCCATCGCCATCAACAGGCAGGCCGGACCGCAGGTGAACTCGGTGGTCTGGGCATAGTAGGGCACCTGGGCCCCGTGCCTGGCCGGCTCCTACAGGGATCGTGCCAGGCATCAAGCATCAGGTATCAGGGGGTTGCAAGGTCAGCACTTCGAAGCCATCGCGGGTGACGGCCACGGTGTGTTCCCATTGCGCCGACAGGCTGCCGTCTCGGGTCACCACGGTCCAGCCGTCCTTCAGACCGCGGGTGCGGGCGCTGCCCTGGTTGAGCATAGGCTCGATGGTGAAGACCATGCCTTCGCGCAAAATCATGCCGGTACCCGGCCGGCCGAAGTGCAGCACCTGCGGTTCTTCGTGCATCTGCCGGCCGATGCCGTGGCCGCAGTATTCGCGGACCACGCTGTAGCCATTGGCTTCGGCGTGTTTCTGGATCGCGTGGCCGATATCGCCCAGGCGCGCACCGGGCTTGACCACGCGGATACCTTCCCAGAGCGCTTCGAGTGTCTTGTCCACCAGGCGCCGGGCCTTGGGGCTGACGGCGCCGACCAGATACATCTTGCTGGAGTCGGCGATGAAACCGTTCTTTTCCAGGGTGATATCGATATTGACGATATCGCCGTCACACAGGATCGCCCGGGCATCGGGCATGCCGTGGCAGACCACCTCGTTGATCGAGGTATTGATGGAGTAGGGGTAGTCGTACTGGCCCTTGCTGGCCGGACGGGCGAGCAACTCCTGGCGGATAAAGGCCTCGACCCGTCGATCCAGTTCCAGGGTCGACATCCCGGTGAGCACCAGGCCATCGAGCAGGCTGAAGACCTGCGCCAGCAGGCGCCCGGATTCGCGCATCAGTGCCAGTTCGGCTTCGCTCTTGATCAGGCCGACGGACATCAGCTGCGCCCCCGGATCAGATCATCCTTGTTCAGCAGCAGGCGATTGACCAGGTCGTTGTAGCCCAGTTGCGGGTTCAGTTCGGCCAGCAGGCCGAGCTTGATCCAGAACTCGGCCTGGGCGTTGATCGAGCGGTCCATGGCGGCGCTGGCCATGCGGATCTGCTCATGCAGTTGATCGGAGATCTTGACGATACCCATGGGCTTCTCACGGAAAATTGATATACGAAGCGTATATGTTTCGTATATGTCAGACAAGCCGCAGTGAATGTTCGGCATTGACTTGTCCGTCACGCCCGGATAATTTCGAACAATGACCTACGCCCACGTTCTGCCTCAGCCAAGCATCATTATTATCGCCATTCCTTATCCGGCGGGCTGAGCTGCATCTCTTTACCCAAACCCGCCTCCGAGGCGGGTTTGTTGTTTCTGTCTCCGAGGTTCACTGCCCAACCCGGAGAGCCTGATGAATACCGATACCGCCCGCCAAGCCTGTGACCCCGATACCGAACTGTTGGGCCGCTATGTGCGCAAGATCCTTTCGGCCCCGGTCTACCATCAGGCGATTTGTACGCCATTACAGCAAGCTCCGGCCTTGTCCGAAGTATTGGGTAATCAGGTGCTGCTCAAGCGTGAAGACCTGCAGCCGACGTTTTCCTTCAAGATCCGTGGCGCCTACAACAAGCTGGTGCAACTGAGCGAAGCCCAGCGCAACTGCGGCGTGATCACCGCTTCGGCGGGCAATCATGCCCAGGGCGTGGCCCTGGCGGCGCGCACCCTGGGGATCAAGGCGACAATCGTCATGCCCACCAGCACGCCGGAACTGAAGGTGCAGGGCGTACGCAGTCGCGCCGCCACCGCCGTACTGCATGGCGAGAGTTTCCCTTTCGCTCTGGCGCATGCCCTGGCTCTGGCGCAGGAGCAGGGCGCTACCTTCGTCTCGCCCTTCGATGATCCTGACGTGATCGCCGGCCAGGGTACGGTGGCGATGGAGCTGCTCAACCAGCATCCAGGGCCCTTGGATGCGATCTTCGTGCCGGTCGGTGGCGGCGGGCTGATCGCCGGAATCGCCGCCTACGTCAAATACCTGCGGCCGCAGGTGCGGATCATCGGCGTCGAGTCGGAACATTCCAACTGCTTGCAGATGGCCTTGCTGGCCGGCGAGCGGGTGGTGCTGCCCCAGGTTGGAACCTTCGCCGACGGGGTCGCGGTGGCGCAGATCGGCGCCTATGGCTTCGAGATCTGTCGGCGGCATGTCGATGAGGTGATCACCGTCAGCAACGACGAACTGTGCGCGGCCATTCGCGATATCTACGACGACACCCGCTCGATCACCGAACCGTCGGGTGCATTGGCAGTGGCGGGGATCAAGAAGTACGTGGCGCTGGGTGCGGTCAAGGGGCAGACACTGGTGGCGATCAACTCCGGTGCCAACATCAACTTCGACAGCCTGCGTCACGTCGTCGAACGTGCGGCCCTGGTCAGGCCGCAGGCGGTTCCCGCATGACAGTGCCTGGATTACTCGCTGACGGCTTTCTTGATCAGCTTGGATGGGGTCCAGATCCGATAACGGATCTGCACGTCGTCCGGAGCGTAGATCACCAGCGGCAGTTTGCTGTTGTAGCGCAGCATGTAGCCGGTGCCGACGACCGGGACGAAGTCCTTCTTCGGCTTGGTGCCGGGTGGGCAGGCCATCAGAGTGGAAACCGGGCCGCTGACGCTTTCCAGGCGATAGTAGGAATAGCTCCAGCCTTCCAGGTTTTTCTCGTCGAGGTTGCCGCTCAGACGTTTCTGGTTGCAATCAACGGGCATGACCTTGCCAGCGATGATTTCGACCCGGTGATCGGAGTCCTTGGTCATCTTCGGTACGCGGATCACCGTGCGGGTGAAGCCGTCCTGCGCCTTGGGGAAGGGCGCCAGGTCCGATTTGTCGGCGGCGACCGCACCGGCGGCAGTGGTCATGGCCAGCAGGAGTGTGGCGGCGAGAGTCGTCGAATTCATGAGCTTTCTGTGCCCTGGTCAGGAGGGATCGCTCCCTCGGTGGAATGGTACAACTGGGGTGGTCCGTGATGTGCTCACGGCGGATCCGCAAACAACTGGCGAAGATAAGGGCAAATGGCGTCTCGGCAAAGGGTTTTTCTTGTCAGCTGGATAGCGGCATTTCGCTATTAATTCGACCAGCGGTGTGCCTGTCGGACGAACAGTGCTTACGTGCCCGGGTAAACGGCTTAGTCTGTGATGAGGTCTTCGCCTTTCAGGATAGGACAAGGCGATGGCCCGTGCAGGGCTTGTGCTGTATTGAGGAACCCGCAGGCGGTCGATGACCGTCCCGGTCAAGAAACTGGCAGTCTCATATAACGGAGAGAGTCGCCATGCTATCGCTATCGTCGCTGGAATTACGCAATATCATCGAAAGCAGTTTTCTGCCCACGCGCTGCCAGTGCAGCGTCGGGGCGGATGAGTCCCTCACCGTCAGGGTGTTCGACAGGAAGTCCGAGCGGGTGGACCTGCTGGTCACCGGCATCCGAGCTTCGAAGCTCGACAGTAGCCGGGCCATTTCCGAACTGATCGCCAAGCTTCGTCATGACCTGGTACAGGGGCAAGGCGCCAGCCATGACCAGGTGCGGGCGCGGGCGTTTTGACGCCAGCGCTTTGCCGCCCGACTCTCCCTCTCGCGCTCCCTTTCCCGGAGGGGGCGTCCGGCATAAAAATCTTTCCCGCCATGGGATAGATAGCTTACCGGCGGTGTCGAACTGCCAGTAAACTGCGCGCTTTTCCCCGTACCCTTCATTTCCAGAGGTTTTGCATGACACTCAGTCCTTTTGCGGGCAAACCGGCACCGGCACAGTTGCTGGTAGATATCCCGCGACTGGTATCGGCCTATTACACCGGCCAACCCGATGCGACGATCTCCACCCAGCGTGTCGCCTTCGGTACGTCGGGACATCGGGGTAGTTCCTTCGAACTGAGTTTCAACGAGTGGCATGTTCTGGCCATCAGCCAGGCCATCTGCCTGTACCGCCAGGCCCAGGGCATCGACGGCCCGTTGTTCGTCGGCATCGATACCCATGCGTTGTCCACTCCGGCCGGTGCCAGTGCCCTGGAAGTATTCGCCGCCAACGGCGTGGAAACCATGATCGCCGAGGGTGACGAGTACACGCCAACGCCGGCGATATCCCATGCCATCATCTGCTACAACCGGGGTCGTACCAGCGGCCTGGCGGACGGCGTGGTGATCACCCCGTCGCACAACCCGCCGGAAAGTGGCGGTTTCAAATACAACCCGCCCAATGGCGGTCCGGCCGATACCCATATCACCAAGTGGATCGAGGCCAAGGCCAACGAACTGCTGGGCAACCAGTTGGCCGGGGTGAAACGCATCAGCTACGAGCGTGCACTCAAGGCTGCAACTACCCACCGGCATGACTACCTCAACCGCTATGTCGCCGACCTGGCTAGCGTCATCGACATGGAGGCCATCCGCAGCGCCAACCTGCGCCTGGGCGTCGATCCACTGGGCGGTGCCGGTGTGCGCTACTGGTCGGCGATCGCCGATCACTACAAGCTGAACCTGGAAGTGGTGAACACCCAGGTCGATCCGACATTCCGTTTCATGAGCGTCGACTGGGACGGCAAGATCCGCATGGATCCATCTTCCAGCCATGCCATGCAGGGCCTGATCGGCTTGAAGGAACGCTTCGACGTGGCCTTCGCCTGCGACCCCGACCATGACCGCCATGGCATCGTTACCCCGTCCGGTGGTCTGCTGGCGCCGAACAACTATCTGGCGGTGTCCATCGACTACCTGTTCCAGAACCGTCCGCAATGGCGCGCCGATGCGGCTGTCGGCAAGACCGTGGTCAGCAGCGGCCTGATCGATCGTGTGGCGGCACGCCTGGGTCGCCGGTTGTACGAAGTGCCGGTGGGCTTCAAGTGGTTCGCCGATGGCCTGTTCGATGGCTCCCTGGGTTTTGGGGGGGAGGAGAGTGCCGGTGCGTCGTTCCTGCGCAAGGACGGCAGCGTCTGGTCCACCGACAAGGACGGCCTGATTCCGGGGCTGCTGGCGGCGGAGATGACTTCGCGTACCGGTCGTGATCCGAGCCAGATCTTCCGTGGTCTGACCGACGAGTTGGGCGAGCCGTTCTCCGTGCGGGTCGATGCCGCTGCCACGCCGGCGCAGAAAGCGCTGCTGGGCAAGCTGTCGCCCCAGCAGGTGAGTTCGACGCAACTGGCGGGAGAGGCGATCCAGCAGGTCCTCAGCCACGCGCCGGGCAACGAACAGGCGATCGGCGGCTTGAAGGTCATGACCGCAAATGGCTGGTTCGCTGCGCGCCCATCGGGCACCGAGGACATCTACAAGATCTACGCCGAGAGCTTCATCGGCGCCGATCACCTCCAGCGCCTGGTGGAAGAAGCCCAGGTACTGGTGGACGGAGCGATTTCCCCGGCTTGATGATGGCTGGTGCTGGTGCTGGTGCTGGTGCTGGTGCTGAGGTGCCTGGTGCGGGCTGTTGTGGTGAGCGGGCAAGCCCGTTCGCCACAATCCCGGCTCTAATCCTGATTCCGGTGTTCTAGCCCCAATCCACCTCTCGCCTACCTCAAGCCACATCCACCAGAATGATCTCGCTGTCCTGTACGGCAGTGACCCGCAACACCTCTTCTTTCTCAACGGCCACACCATCGCGTGCCTCGGCCCGCAGGCCGTTGACCTCGATCACTCCGCTGGCTGGCACCAGATAAGCCCGGCGGTCGCTGCCCAGGTGATATTCGGCACTTTCGCCAGCCTTCAGGTTGGCCGCCACCAATCGGGCATTGGCGCGAATCTGCAGGCTGTGTTCATCGCCAGCCTTGCCGCTGGCCAGGGTCACGAAGCCTTCGCCACGTTCCCCTTTGGGAAACGGTCGGGTACCCCAGGAAGGCGCGGCACCGGCCTGTTCCGGAATGATCCAGATCTGAAAGATCCTGGTCGGCGTCGCTTCCAGGTTGTACTCGCTGTGGGCGATCCCGGTGCCTGCGCTCATCACCTGCACATCGCCGGCCTCGGTACGACCTTTATTGCCCAGATTGTCCTCATGGCTGATCGCCCCTTCGCGCACATAGGTGATGATCTCCATGTCCCGATGCGGGTGTTTCGGGAAACCGGTGCCAGGGGCGATCACGTCATCGTTCCAGACTCGCAGGTTGCCCCAGTGCATGCGTTGCGGATCGTAGTACTCGGCGAACGAAAAGTGGTGGTGAGCGTCCAGCCAGCCATGATGAGCGCCGCCCAGGCTGTTGAAGGGTCGAAGTTGCAGCATGATTCTTCTCCTGTTCAGGTTCGTCATGGGCTGGCGCCGGGCCAGGGCAGGACGTTGATCGTGGGTTGATGGGGTCATGATCTGTCAGATCAATATCGATAAAAAGCGTAAATTATTCCTCGTTATCATCTAATTAGTAGATGTATGGGCGATGGCAGAGTGATGTCCGCACTTTCAGTTCGTCATCTAAATGGCTGATTGAAAAGCAATTGACTAGAACTGTGTGGCTAATCAGGCGACCATAAGCCTTTCACCCGGACCGTCCCAGACTTGGAGCCAGCGTGTCGCAATACGACCCCGAACCGCCTGCCGAACTTTCCTCCCTGGCACAGTTGCCACTGTTCAAGCGGCTGATGGCCCGCCTGCTGGGCGGTGGCCTGAGTCGTTTGCGCGCGCAGCATGTGGCCTCCTGGCTGCAAGGCCAGGCGGATGGTTTTCGCAGCGGTCACAGTGCCGGCGTGGAGTACGGCTACCGTGAAGGGCACGCCGAAGGCCTGGAGGAAGGTCGCCAGGTCCTGCTGATCCGCGATACCCGCCCGGTGGAGCACCGGGCTCCCGGGGTCGATGACAACCTGTTCGATGACTGGCGTCTGCCGTTGGGCGCTGACCTCAAGAAGCGCATCAAGGCCGACGTCGCCCGATTGTTGCCCGCCCATGCGCAGCCGAGCGCGGCGCAGTGGAAAATGATCTTCAGTGATACCCCTTCAACGTCGGTGATCGCCGGGGCCGGTGCAGGCAAGTCCACTTCGCTGGTGCTGCGCATCCTGTTGCTGACCCATTACCTGGGTTTTGAACTCGACTCGCTGACCGTCGTGACCTTTACCCGTGAGTCGTGCAAGGACTTCATCGCCAAGCTGATCGAGATTTTTGCCTTGTGGGGGCGTCCGCTCGGCCTGCGCGAAGCCAGGGAGGTGGTCCGGACCTTCCACTCGCGCATTCTGCCGATGGTTCGGGGACTGCCGGGTTTTGCCCAGTTGCAGGCGTTCGAGAACCTTGGCGCCCGGAGCGTGGGTGACGATGACGGAGGTGACAGCAACCCCTTCGATCTGCGGATCAACGATGCCCAGCGTCAGCAGCTCAACGCCTGCTACCACCGTCTGCACCGCGACAATCCGCGTTTTCGCGAGCTCCTCACGCCGCTGTACAAGCATGCCCTGCAACTCAAGGAGCTGGAGCAGGATCACCCGGATGTGCAGAAGCGCATGGCTGTGACCGAGCTGGCCTCGCGGCGTGACGAGGAGCTGTGCGACACCATTGAAGACCTGTGGTTTCGCGCCGGCGCCTGGCCGATCCAGGGTATCGAGCCGAACCGCGAGGCGCTGGAGATCAACGGCTCGCCATTTCATTGCCATGGTTACATCCCCGAGCTGGACGCCTGGGTGGTCCTGGGCTTCGATCCGCGTGAGAATCCGCAGATCAGCCGACCGGGCTCACGTCTTTCGGTGCGGGCGGAGTGGGCGGTAAAGCGCACACTGTTTCAAGCTTTCTGTCGTAAACCATTGATATGGCTTGATAGTTATGAGTCGGCGAAGCGGGTTTTATCTTCCCTTGGAGGTGACGCCACGGCGGGTCCGGGGTTTGATTATCGGGTCAAGGGTGAACTCGCCTCGGCGCCATTGCTCGACTGTTTTGTCATGGCGGCCGGGTTCATCGAGAACCTTGGTCTCGATGTCAGTGTGGCCGTTGGCCAGATGAGTTTCGCCAAGGACGATCCGGACCGGTTCTTCTTTGAGGCCCTGAGCCTGTTCTGGAAGGCGCTGGAAGCGCACCTGTTGGCGCAGTCACCGCCGATCATGAGCTACAACCGGATGTTCTCGCTGTTCGGCGAAAACAACCCGGAAAACCAGGCGCTGCTCAGCGACGAGTTGCTGCGGCCGCTCTCGCATCTGATGATCGACGAATTCCAGGATGTTTCACCGCAGATTGTCTCCTGGTTGCGCGCCAGCCTGCGCGAGATCCGGCGTCGTGGCCCGGCCCTGCATGTCGGTCGTGGTGCCCAGCATTCTTCGCTGCTGTGCGTGGGTGATGACTGGCAGTCGATCTACGGCTGGCGCGGCAGTTCGCCCCAGTACTTCATGGAGTTCGGCAAGGAGTTTGCGTCGCCATCGACCACCCGGGTGATGCTCAGTGAAAATTTCCGCAGCCACCAGCACATCATCGATGCCGCCGAGCACATTGTGCGCGCCGCACCAGCCATCGCCGGGAAGAAAGCCAAGGCTGCCGGTGAACCGAAGGAGCTGCTGCCGGTGAACATTCTGGATCGGGATGACGAGGCGTTGGGCAAGCGCCTGGCGGAGCACTATCGACAGGGCGATAGCGTGTTAATGCTTTTTCGAAAAAGTATCGATAAGTTATTGATTGAAAAATATATTCAGCCTGTAATTAATGTTGATTCTAGCTTGCCGTTCGAACAGCGGCGGCTCAAGCTACTGACGTATCACAGCGCCAAGGGCTTGCAGGCCGATGCGGTGTTCCTGTTGGGTGACTGTCTGCACCTGACGCGCTCTCCCTACAAGAACCAGGTCTACCGGATGGCCGGGCTGGGCAAGGATGGTGATGCCGAGCCTTACGACAGCGCGCAGAAGGACGAGATTCTGCGCCTGGCCTATGTCGGGATCACCCGGGCGGTGAAGCACTGCTACTGGTACCTGGAGGGGGTGGATGCCCAGGCAGCCAATGCGCCCAAGGCATCTGACCGAATTGCCACGGGCAAGGCATTTTTTGCTGATTTACGGACGAAGTGAACGACGGCGCCAGCCCGCCGGCTTGCGCAGCGTCGGTTCAGGCCAGTATCTGCAGGTTCTGGGGTGGCACGAAGGACTCCAGTTCGGCTTCGATCGCTTCGATGATGCGCTCCACATCGGCCGCATTCATCACCGTCGCACAGGGGATGCCGGCAATGGCGATCAACGTCTCGCCGCTGGCTCGGTCGAATAACCGGGCAATCATGCTGCGCGGAGCATCCATGCTGGCTTCGAAACCCAACGGATGGAAATGCCAGCGCATCAATTGGCAGGCATTGGGAAACGTGACCTTGCTGAAAAATGTGCTCATGGTGCCCACCTGTGTCATTGAGCGCTTCCTTTTGCTCGCGGGTAGGAACGGAAGGACCTCATGGTCCAACCTGGCCTTGTGCTGAAGGCCGAGTGCTAAAAATAGCATTCGCCTGTCACCGCCAGAAGCGTTTTTTCAGCCCGGTCGACGATTGTTTTTTCTGTAGCTTGACTGATGTCGTAACTCTTGCTCAGGCGAACACTCCTTGTTCGACGACAACGTTCTGCAGCAGGAGAGGCTGTGGGTTTTCGATGCAGGGTTTTAAATTCTAAATATAAAAAAATTTAGAAACAATGATTAATGAGGGCTTTCGCTCTTTGCACCGCGTCCGAGTTGTTGTGGGTAACGCTTCACTACTTGAGTATGACCCATCACGGTAAAACCCCGGCGCGCTCTAAGCCAGCCGAGGGGCCAAGGATAAATTGACGCGTTTTCGTTGCCTGATTCCTTTCATTCAGATACACCACTCATCGGCCAATGGCGAGATAGGCATTGTCGCTGGTGGCCGCAGCGCTGAAGGGACGCTAGGGTCTATCAGAAATGTTTTCGAGCGAAGAGCGGTTTTCAAGGAGACATGGCAAGCGCAGATACATGACTTGCCGAGTCTGGGTTATTCGCTTGAGAGGCTAGGGTGCAGCGCGTTTGTGGGATCCCAATCATCTTTGTTTTGTTATTTAGTTACAGTGGCTGAATCGATTCTTTATCCTCAAGTAGCCATATTTCCAACGTCATAGATAACGGTTCTCAGCTAGTTGTAATTACTTGGCTATTTTTGATTTTTGTCCTATATAAATCTTAGAGCCCTGCCGATATCGCTAATCAGAGTCCATGGCGTTCTAGCGGATGGCGTTGAAACTGTCGGGTGATAGCCCCCGGCAGAGAGATGGCATGGATGCGGATCGCTTCATTGCTGAAAGAGAGCTTCCCATGTCGCTACGCACTATGAATATCGCCCCTCGGGCCTTTCTCGGTTTTGCCTTTATCGCCTTGCTGGTAATTGTGCTGGGCGTGTTTGCGCACACCCGCATGACCGTGATCCGTCAGGCATCGATCGATATGCAGACCAACCAGCTACCCAGCGTGGGCTACCTCGGCAATCTGACTGAGGGGGTGCTGCGTATGCGTATCCTGTCCTTTCGTGTCCTGGCCAATCGCGAGCCGGCGGCCTTGCAGGAAGCCGAAACGCGCATTACGTTCCTGGTGGACAAGCTGCGCAAGGATCAGAAGAACTACGCCGACCTGCCGTCGGCGGGAGAGGAGTTGGCCAAGTACAAGGAGTTTAGCGCCACGCTCGAGGCCTACCTCAATGACCAGAACCGCATGCTGGAGTTGTCCCGGCAGAACAAGCTCGATGAGTTACGCAACCTGATCAACACCCAGATCAAGGCCGGTACCGATCAGATGGGCTTGCAGCTCAATCAATTGGTGGACTTCAACAAGGCGGCTGCCAAGGCCGCCTCAGACGAGGCTGGCAGGCAATATGATATAGCCAGTACTGGCATTATCAGTGTGGCGATCATTGCTGGGCTGTTGACCGTGTTGTTGGCCTGGTTGCTGACCCGTAGCATCGTCACGCCGTTGAGGACTGCCATCGAAACCGCCGAAATCATTGCCAGCGGTAACCTGACCAAGCCGATTCTGGTCGAGGGCACGGATGAGCCGGCGCGCTTGCTCACGGCTTTGGCCACCATGCAAGGCAACCTGCGCAAGACCATCGAGCAGATTTCCGGTTCGGCCACGCAGTTGGCCTCGGCGGCGGAGGAACTCAGCGCCGTGACCGAAGAAGCCTCGCGGGGCCTGCAGCAGCAGAACAACGAGATCGAGCAGGCCGCCACTGCCGTCAACGAAATGACCAGCGCCGTGGAAGAGGTCGCGCGCAACGCGGTTTCGACTTCCGAGGCGTCCGAGCAATCCAATCAGGCCGCTCGCGCGGGACGTGACCGGGTGGTGGAAACCGTCGAGGCGATCCAGGCCATGACCCACGATGTGCAGGGCACGTCGGCGTTGATGGAAGGCCTGGCGACTCAGGGACGGGATATCGGTCAGGTGCTGGATGTGATCCGGGCGATTGCCGAGCAGACCAACCTGCTCGCGCTCAATGCCGCCATTGAAGCGGCCCGGGCTGGCGAAGCCGGGCGTGGTTTCGCGGTGGTGGCCGATGAAGTACGGGCCCTGGCCCACCGGACCCAGCAGTCGACCCGCGAAATCGAAAAAATGGTGGCGGGTATCCAGAATGGCACCGGCGAAGCCGTGCAGTCGATGCAGCAGAGCAACCAGCGCACCCAGGACACCCTGGAGCGCGCCCGCGCGGCGGGTGTGGCGCTGGAGCAGATCACCCAATCGATCAACCTGATCAACGAGCGCAACCTGGTGATCGCCAGTGCCTCGGAAGAGCAGGCGCAGGTGTCCCGTGAGGTCGACCGTAACCTGGTGAACATCCGCGACCTGGCCTCGCAGTCGGCCGACGGGGCGAACCAGACCAGCGTCGCGAGCCACGAATTGTCGCGCCTGGCGGTGGACCTCAGCGCACTGGTCGCCCGTTTCGTTATTTAGTGGCCTGTGTGGTCGATTCGCAGGCTTGACCGCTATGGTGAGACGGCTGACTAACCTCCGCGCGAGAGGGGAACCAGCGAGCTGAATACTATTTGGGAAGTGCTTCGCGGCTGAACGCTTCCACTTCCCGTACCAGGCCTCGCGCGGCCAGGCGCACCAGCTCGCCGCCTTTTTCCACACTGGCCAGGGCCGGATCGGAGCCCATGCGGCCATCCGGGAAGCGTGCCCGAAAGTCGAGCGCTTCGCGGATCGGACCGGTGTTGCCGATCTGCGGCGAGTAATCGGCTGACTTGATCGATTCCGGATAAGCCCATTGCGTCACCGCGATCTCAGACGGCGTGGCATGGCTGCCGTGCCCGGTCGGGAACTGCTCGCGGGCCAGTTCACCGACACCTTCCAGATCCCACCAGTTGCACAGCTTCAGGGCGTAGCCGGCGTGGCGCTTGGCGAAGCTCGCTTCGGCATACAACTCGGAAAAGGCTGCTTCGATCGAAGCGATATTGCCGCCGTGGCCGTTGAGAAAGAGGATTTTCTCGAAGCCATGGCCGGCCAGTGAGCGGACCCAGTCGCCAATGGCGGCGATGAAGGTCGACGGTCGCAGCGAGATGGTGCCGGGAAACGCCAGGTGGTGTTGGGCCATGCCGATGTTGAAGGTCGGCGCGATCAGGATATCGGCGTTTTTCTCGGCCTCGTAGGCAATGATTTGCGGACACATCCAGTCGGTTCCCAAGAGGCCGGTGGGACCGTGCTGCTCGTTGGAGCCGATGGGCACGACGATAGTACGGCTGCGTTCGAGAAACTGGCCGATCTCGGCCCAGGTCGACAGGTGCAGGAGCATGGAATTTCCTCATGGCAGCGGGTTTTATGCGGCACATGCTGCGCTGCTGTCGCCGACTCGGCAAGGGCCTGCCTGACTCGAGTCGTGAGTCAGGCGACCTGGGGCCGCACTCAGGGATCGACCTGGCCCATCAGTTGCGCGACCGACTCCGGACGCTTGGCGTACCGCTGGGCCAGCACCGCGCAGACCATCAGCTGAATCTGATGGAACAGCATCAGCGGCAGAATCAGCACGCCGATGGTACTGCCGGCGAACAGCACCTGGGCCATCGGTACGCCAGTGGCGAGGCTCTTCTTCGAGCCGCAGAACAGGATGGTGATGCGGTCTTCCTGGTCGAAACCAAACGCCTTGCCCAGCAGGGTCGACGCCAGCAGGACCAGGGCCAGTACCACGCTGCAGACCACCACCAGTCCGGCCAGGTCCTTGAGCGGGATCTGGTGCCAGATGCCTTCATTTACCGCCTCACTGAAGGCGCTGTAGACCACCAGCAGGATCGAACCCTGGTCGACGAACTTCAGCCAGCTCTTGTTGCGGCCGACCCAGGCACCGATCCAGCGTCGGGCGATCTGCCCGGCAATGAACGGCAGCAGCAGTTGTATGCTGATCTTCACGATGGCGTCGATGGTTGAGCCACCGTCGCCATGCACGTTCAGCAGCAGGGTCACCAGCAGCGGCGTGAGGAAGATGCCGAACAGGCTGGACGCGGCGGCGCTGCAAATGGCCGCCGGGACGTTACCCCGGGCCAGGGAGGTGAAGGCGATCGCCGATTGCACCGTGGCGGGCAGGGCGCAGAGGTAGAGCATGCCCATGTACAACTGATCGCCAATCAGCGGCGAGAGCAGCGGCTTGAGCGCCAGGCCCAGCAGTGGAAACAGCACGAAGGTCAGTCCGAAGACCAGCAGGTGCAGGCGCCAGTGGCCGGCCCCGGCGATGATCGACTCACGGGAGAGCTTGGCACCGTGGAGGAAGAACAGCAGGGCGATGGCGATGTTGGTCAGCCAACCGAAGCCAACCGCCACCTGACCACTGGCGGGCAGGAGGCTGGCAAGGGTCACCACGCCGATCAGGGTCAGGGTGAAGTTGTCGGGGAGGAAACGAGGACGGGTCATCGGGCGTTATCCGGAAGCAGAAACAGTCATGGCACTTTAACCGTTATGCTGCTTGCCGACTAACGCCAATAAGTCCGTGGATATCGCCTAAAGGACACTCGTTCTTTCTTTAAGAAAACGCTGATATTCATCTGGATAACGCCGCAGACTTGGCCTTGCCCCACACCAGCGCCAGTATCGCCAATCCCTGAATTGCCGCTGCGCTGCCCAGCAGGACAAGTTCACCCTGTTGCGTACCGACCTGACTTTTCAATGCACCGAACAATGCCGGAGCAAAGGCATAGCAGCCTTGTGCCGTGGCGACAATCAGCGTGACCACCCGTTGGGTCTGTTGGCCTGGAAACTCCACCTGTGCTATCAGCGGCGGCAAGGAGGTGGCATTACCTATGCCCGCGCCAAACAGGATGACACCGGCCCACAGCAACTCGGGGAAGGCGCCCAATCCGCTCATCAACAGGCAGCCGAGCAATTGGCAGCCGTAGCTCAGGCAAGCGACGTTACGGCGGTTTGCTCCCGCTGGCATCAACCCACCCACCAGTGACCGACCAACGATCGCGCTTGCCGTCGCCAGGCCCATCGCCAGCCCGGCACGGGTTTCGCTGACATGCTCGACCAGTATGAGGAACAGATGAGTGATCAGCCCGATCTGGGCGAACAGTCCCAGCGACATGGCCGCAGCCAGGGTGACGAAGCGGCGATCGCGCCACAGCGGGGTATCGATGGCCAACGGGGCAACAGTGGGTTGCACGGGCGGTTGTGCGGCACCATCGGCATACTGCCCAAGCATTTCCGGACGGAACCTGAATACCGTGAGTGCCAGGACTGCAAGGGTCGTGATCGAGAGTATGGCGATCGCGAGCGCTGCGTGACTGAAGCCGATCCGCTCGATCAGGTACACCCAGGCCGACGAAAACACCACGCCACCGATACTTGCACCGTTATAGGCCATCGCCAGGGCGGCTGGGCGCTTGAGCACGAACCAGGGGGAAATGATGGCGTTCACGGCCGCGGCGCCCAGTGTCACCCAACCCAGGCCGCTCAAGGTGGCGGCGATAAACAGCTGGTAAGGCTGTGCGGCGATGGACCAGCCATAGATGCCGACGCCCAGCAACACCGAACCCGATACGGTGGTGACGGGCAGCCCCAGACGCCTGTAAAGCTTGGGCAGGTTCACTACCACCAGGATCCCCGCGAGGAAATGCAGCGTGACCGCCGCCGAACACAGCGGCAGTGGCCAGCCGGTGCGTTGGATCACCGCGTGGAGGAAAATCGGTGGACCATAAAAGCCGATACCCCAGCCGAACACCGCCATCAGGAACGTTGCCGCCACGACCTTTCGGCCAAAGAAATTCGCGGGTTGCATGAATGTATCCCTTCAATTGATTTGCGCCGAGTATGATGAGTACTGACAGGGATACTTCGTGGAGCAGTGAACTATGGATGTAGAGGCGACCGATCTATCGCTGGCGGCGGTGGCTGGCGCAATTGCCGACCCGGCCCGCGCGCGGATGCTCTGCAGCCTGCTCGATGGACATGCGCGCACGGCGACGGAGCTGGCGGCAGTGGCTGATATCGGCGCCTCCTCGGCCAGCGGGCATTTCCTGCGTCTGCGCGAGCAGGGCCTGGTCGAAATGCTGGTCCAGGGCAGGCATCGCTACTATCGCCTGGCCAACCCTCAGGTGGCCCGGGCCCTGGAGGCGCTGCTGGCGATCAGCGCCCGTGATGTGGCGCCGTTTCAACCGGCAACCCCGTCAGCCCTGCGACAGGCCAGGACGTGCTACGACCATATTGCCGGAGAAGTGGCCGTCAGGCTGCACGACGCTCTATTGCGGGAAAACTGGATCGAGGCCGCAGGCAAGGATTATTGCCTGACGGAGCAGGGCGCCAGTGCCTTTGTCCGATTGGGGATCGACGTTGAGGCGGTGTCTCGTCAGCGTCGGCGCCTGGCCTATCCGTGCCTGGACTGGAGCGAGCGCTCTCCGCATATCGGCGGTGCGCTGGGGGCTGCATTGTTGGAACTGCTGCTCAAGCGCGGCTGGGTCAATCGCCATCTCGATTCCCGCGCCTTGAGCCTGACGCCCAAGGGAAGCAAGGGGTTGGCCAGTGCGTTTGGAATGAGAGACGGCTGAGAATACCTGTCGACCTGCAAGGGGTGTGTCGAAACCTTACGAGCGCACCTGCGGATCGCTAACCTGGCGATTGAGCATCCTGCCCAATACCGACCGTCCCATCACCTGATGCTGCACCACCGCCAGCAGATGCAGTGCAACCAAGGCGCCGAGCAGCGCGCACATCACATGGTGTTCCTGGTGCAACTGCGCCAGCGCGGATCTGGAGTGGACCAACTGCGGCAGCTCGAACAGATCGAGCATTTCCACCGGGTGATTCATCATCAGCACCCCCGTGACCAACACGGCCGTCACCGTGGCATAGATCGTCACATGCGCGAGCCGCGCCAGGCGTGCCTGCAGGCCAGCATTTGCAGGGCGCGCGGGAGCTTTTATCGCCAGCCACAGACGCCAGGCGAAAAACGGAATGAAGAGGCTGGTGAGCTGGGGGTTGAGCGACTCGACCCATTGCCTTAACGGGGCCTGTCGATCCATGAATGTCACGCCAAAACCACTGAAGGTTGCCCACAGAATCACCACAGCCGATAGCCAGTGCAGAAAAATGCGGGGTTTGGAGTAAGCACCTGCTTCGCTGTCCTTGTAGAGAGGCGCGGGGGAGTGGGGATGACGAGTCAAGGAAATGCCTTAAAAGAAATGAGTCTGATTCTCATAGATGGCAGAAGGATATCTCTCTGCGGGTGCGCTGTAAATTCCGCTGCTGCAGGTTGTTTTTCGCACTGAAGTGGCACAGACGTTTGAATCGCTCACGAAATCCGAATGAACCCTCGCCAATGGCTGCGACCCAACGCAAGACAAACGGGAGGAAAACCATGCAAATCGAATATGTCTGGATCGCTCTGGCGGTGCTGTTGTTGCTGGTCGAACTGTGGGCGATCAGAAGTGTGCTCAAGAGCGGACGTAGCGCCGGGACCAAGGGGCTCTGGATCGTCGTGCTCATCTGGGTGCCGTTGGCGGGCCTGGTGCTCTGGTGTTTTATCGGCCCCAAGGAGCCGAGCCGGGAGTTGCCGGCCACGGAGCGAGGAAGGGGCGCACCGTGAACCCGGGTCTGGTGGGTGTCATCGGGTATTTGTGAACGGTGTCGCCTTCACCCGGTAGGCGAGCCTGCGGGCGTCTGGCTAAGATGCGCAACTACCCAATCGCAATGGAAGGCCGCAGATGCAACTCGACTTCGATCCGCGGCTTCATGTCGATTGGAAAATACCAGGTGGCGAGTTGCTCGCGCTGTTCCAGCATTACTATCCCGAGATCAGCGTATTTGCAGGCGCACAGTTCGAGACGCTGCTGGACGAGTTGTCCAACGAAATGGTCGAGGTCTGCCTGGAGGCTCTGGCACCGCTCCTCGCGCAGCAGGGGTACGACTTGTGGAACCTGGATGCCGAAGCCGATGACTATCGGCCGGTCATTATTCCCATCGACCAGCGCAAGGCTTTCGCCCGGTATTGGCAGAAGGCTCGCAGTGAACCCAGGCTCACTGCGGCATTAATCGAGCCGCAACAATCAACCGTACCCGAGGTTAAAAAGACCCCAGCCAAACGCCGCAAGCTGAATTGGCTGGCGCAGGTGCACAACTACCCCGGGTCCACCTATGTTGACGAGAACCACTACCGTAACGGCTGGGCCTCGATCACCGAGCAGGACGAAGAAAGCGGATTGTGCTTGCTGATTGACTACAACCCGTGGCCGCCGACCGAGCAGGACATGCTCGAGCATCGAACCGATGGTGCGGACGGGGCGGACCTGCAACTCATCCATGCGAGCTCTGAATGCAGCCTATGGAAGCGGCGGGTCAAGATCGGTGATCGCAGCGGCGAAGACCTGTTCCGCTATGAAACCTGCCGGGGGCATGTGATCCAGCCTTTCGGCATTCCCGGGAGGGATTGGCCGCAATTCGAGGGGGCCACCCTGGTAATGGACTGGCGGATATTCGAACGTCAACGCCTTTACGAGCCGGAGTCTGTGACGCGTATCTGGCGAATCACCGAGGAGTCCAGCGAAGTCATTTTCGAACACCCGAATGATGTGGCAATCCTGCAAATCGGCCCCCGCCGTTTGTTGTTCATGCAATACAACGGGCCGTCGTGCTGGATCTGGGATGAGGATCGACCGGGCCAGGCCATGCCTGCCCGGCCTATGCCGGCAAAAGGTGCTCAAGACTGGGCGTCCTGCTTGTATCTGGGGAATGATGAAGTGCTGTTGTTCGACCAGGGCCAGCGCCAGAACCTCGAGGATTCGGGGTGGGCGGAATGGGTTCTGGAGGCGTGGCGCTTCAATTTCGTGACCGGCCGCACGGCGAAGGCGGTACTGGACGGGTTTGGCAGTGAGGTGCGTCAGCAGACGCAGTATTTCGTCACGCAGCCCAAGCGCACGATCACGTTGCGCACGTTCCACGGCAAGGTCCAGGCTTGTCGTGGGCACGGTGATTGGTGGGTGCTCAATTATCAATCCAACACCTTCGGCACGCGGACCCGCGCCTGGTTCTGGAACCAGAGCAGCAACCAGGTGCTCAAGCTGTCGTCCAGAGATATCCCGCGGGTCGAACCGACCATACGCTATCTGCCGGCTCAGGATCATTATCTGGCCTTCGAACGGGATTTCGTGGCCCGGCTGCCGACGTTTGCCGAGATGCTCGAGGCCAAGGGCTGTGACGTGCTGACGTTTGAGTGAGTGGCCTCTGCCGCCTCCTGCTCAGATGCAGGATTGTCTTAGTCAACTCCAGCAATCCCATAACCATCCCTGAATCTTGCCGTGCTAGAAAGACGTTCTCCTCACGTCTGGAAAACGCCAATGACTGCTCCCTCGACCGGCACGTCGGCTCACCGCTTCGGCCTGTTTTGCGTGGCCTGCTTTCTCCTGTCCATTGCCTATGGGGCGACGTTCCTGTTGTCGCTATTGGTCAGGTCCTTCGGTGCGAGCGAACGGGAGGCGGGCCAGGTGTTTGCCGTGGCCATGGTCAGCACCTTGATTGCCGTGCTCGGCTCCGGACATGTGCTGCAGCGCTTGGGCGCTCCTCGTTGCATTGCCCTTGGCGCGGTCTGCCTGGTCATCGCCTCAGCGGGATTTGCCGTCGTGCCGGGGCTCGGTATTGGCTTGTCGGCGTGCGGTTTCATCCTGGGTGTCGGTTGGGGGCTGTTCTACACGGTAGGGCCGATCATGGTGGCGGCGATGGTCGAGCCGTCGCGTCGTACTCATTGTTTTGCGCTGCTGTCGGGTAGCATGCTGAGCGGCATCGGCAGCGGGCCTTTGCTGGGCAAGCTGGCGGGATTCGCTGGTCTGCCGGTGCAGACGGCCTTTGCCTTCGCTGCGGTTGCCGCCGTGCTGGGCGGGTGGTACTTCTGGCGGCTTGGGGCCCGGGAAGAGACGCGGATGCGCTCAAACGAGCGGGTACAGATCAGCCTGAAAGCGACGGCACAGGTGATGCGCTCGCCCTCTGGCCTGTCGATTCTCATGGTTGGTCTGGGTGGCGCGGTCTTCGGCGTGATGGGTAGCTTCCAGACCAGTTACGCGACGAGTCTCGGGCTGGACTACTCATTGTTTTTCATCGGCTTCATGGGCGCCGCGATTGTCTGTCGATTGCTGATTGCCAAGTGGGTGGTCCAGCGCAACCCATTCTTGGCCTCCTGTGTGTTGACCAGCTTGATGCTGATCGCGGTGATCGGCTTCGGTGAGTGGGTGCACGATAGTCTTGGCTACCTGCTGACGGCTGCGCTGCTGGGCGTCGGTTATGGCCTGAACTACTCGGTGATCAATGGCCTGGCGGCCAACGAGGCGCCCCCGGGGCTGACCGCCCAGGCCTTGTTGCTGTTCAGCCTGTCCTATTTCATGGGGGTGTTCGGGTTCCCCTTTATCGCCGGCAAACTGATCAGCCATACCGGTGTAGCGGGGATGTTGCTGGGAGTGGGGCTGGTGGCCGCATTGGTCTGGGTGGTGAGTGTCGGGCGCTGGCTGTTCTGGCGGTTTACCAGGACGGAGCGGGTGGCACGTTGATACAAAGCCTGGCCGTCGGGCCTTGCGCAGGTGCCAGCCCTGCCTGGCACCTTTTTCGTTGCGGGCATTGAGCTTCCGCCCAGCCGCCCTGGCCTGACGGTCAGGCGAGGAAGTCGGCGAAGGCCTTGTCCTGCTCCAGCACCTGGGGCAGCTTGTCGAATAGCGCGTCGAGGTCGACGCCGTCGAACAGCGGGCCCCCCAGGGTATTGCGTGCCTCGGCACTCGGACCGCCGTGCTGTTCCAGCGCATCACAGATTTCCATGGCCTGGGCCATGATCCGCGCATAGGGCTGGCCTTCTGGAGCCAGGTGCGGCTGCGCCTGGTGGCGGATGGCCGACTGGATGGTCAGCGGCAGGTTCCAGCGCTTACCCAGTTCTGCGCCGACTTCCGGGTAGCCGAAGCCCAGTTGCTGGTTTTCGCTGGCCGCACGGCTGGTGGTACCGCTGGCGCCCCGGATACGTGCGGCGTAGTCCGGTGCGCCGGTCTGGATCAATAGCTCGCCGATGTCGTGCATCACCCCGCAGGTGAACGCCACTTCAGCGTCGAGTCCGGCCTGGCGTGCCAGCAACCGGCTGATGCTGGCGACCTGAAAGCTGCGCCCCCAGAATACCTTGAGGTCGAAGCCCGGCGCCGACTTGAACGCCCCGGTCACGGCCGAAGCCAGTACCAGTGTGCGCAGCACGTTGAAGCCCAGGCGCATGGCGGCGTCCTCGATGCTGGCCGACTCGCGTGCGCCCTTGAAGCGCGCCGAGTTCGCCAGGCGCAGCACCTTGGCGGCAATCACCGGGTCGCGCTCGATGTTGCGCGCCACGTTTTCGAGGCTTTCGTTACGGTTGTCGAATTGCTGGACCAATTCCAGGGCAACCTGGGGAATGCTGGGAAGACTGTGCAACTGCGAAAACAGCGTATCGATGTCCATGGTAAGGCTCTCTTCGTCCAGTGGAGACTTTTTTACGATAGGCAATATTTCGCCGTCTGCACGTCGTTTTCGTCATGCTGCATCCAAGCAGATCACGCCATCGCGCAGCAGGTGCTCACTTAGCGGTGGCCTACCTCTGAGCTATTCCTGGTCAGCACCCCCGCCAGCAGATCCAGCCCGGTACAAAACACGAAATACACCAACGCCACGAACAGAAAAATCTCCGTCGGATGAATCATCACCCGGTTGCTCACCTGCGTCGCCACGAACGACAGTTCGCCCACACCGATCACATACGCCAGCGAGGTGTCCTTGATCAGTGAGATCCACTGGTTGAGAAACGACGGCAACATGATCGGCAAGGCCTGGGGCAGGATGATCAGCCGCATGACCTGCACCGGGCGCATGCCCAGGGCTCGCGCCGCCGCCCACTGGCCGGCCGGCAGGCTCTGGATGCCGGCGTGGACCGAGTACGCCAGGTAGGCGCCGCCGATCAGCGACAGGGCGCAGACCACGGTGAACAGCGCCGGAATATCGAAGTGGAAGAGGATCGGCAGCAGGAAGTAACTCCAGAAGATCAGCATCAGGACCGGGATGGCCCGCAGGAAACCCAGTACCGCAATCAAGATACCCTTGGGCCAGCCCTTGAGCGTGCTCAGGGCAATGCCCAGTACCAGGCCGAGAAGGGCCGCACTGACGCCTGACAGAACGCTCAGCACCAGGGTCAGTGCTGCGCCGCCCAAGGGGCCGTCGGGGTAGGCGCCGAGCAGAAAGTAGTCGAGATTGTCGGTGATGACGGAAAAGTCCATGGCTCAGGCCGCTCCCTGGCGATAACGCCGGGTCTGGCGGATCCACTGACCCGCCGCTTCGATCAGCGCAATGCTGAAGATGTAGAGCAGGGTGGCGAAGCCGAACGCCTGGAAAGTCTTGAAGGTCTCGGTTTCGACCTGGCGCGAGGCGTAGGAGAGTTCGGCGAGGCCGATCGCCATGGTCAGCGAAGAGTTCTTCAGGGCGTTCATGTATTGTCCCAGCAGGGGGCCGAGCGCGGTACGCAGGGCTTGCGGCAGCACCACGTAACGCCACACCTGCGCCGGGCGCAGGCCCATGGCGAGGCCGGCTTCGCGTTGTTGCGCACGCACCGAGGCGACGCCGGCACGGAATTCTTCGGCAATGAAGGCCGAGGTATAGAGCGTCAGCCCCCAGAAACCGGCGATGAACTCGAAGGACGGCCATGTGAGGGTCACACCGGCGATGCTGACGTCATGGGGCAGGTTGAGCCAGCTCACCAGGTCTTCGGGCAGCATTGCGGTGACACCGAAGTACCAGAAGAACAGTTGCACCAGCAGCGGGGTGTTACGCAGCAGCGCCAGGTAACTGCGTGCCGGCCAGGCCAGCCAGCGCGAGCCGGACAGCCGCGCCAGGCACACCAGAAAGCCCAGGGCGGTCGCCACCAGGCAGACCACCACGGACAGCGCCACGGTCAGGACAAACCCATCGAACAGCCATTTCAGGTACTGCGGGCCAAGCAATTCACCAAACATCGATCAGGGTGTCCATCCAGAAAACAAAGAGCCTGCACGGTAAACCGGGCAGGCTGTGGGTGCGCGCAGCGGACGATCAGCTCTTGTCGCCGATCTTGTACAGGCGGGCCAGCGGCGTCTTGGTGTCGGGGCCGAACCAGGTGTCGTAGATCTTCTGCGCCTGGCCCTTGGCTTCCAGCTCCAGCAGGGTCTGGTTGACCACGTTGGTCAGTGCGGTTTCGCCCTTGGGAATGCCGACGCCGATCAGGTCGTTGGAGATGGTGAAGGGCGGCACTTCGTACTTGTCCTTGTCCGGCACGTTGGCCAGCAGGCCGATCAGTTTCGGACCGTCCTGGGTGATGGCCTGCACGTTGCCGTTGCGCAGAGCGGTGAAGGCGAACGGCGTGTCGTCATAGGCGACGACCTTGGCCCCGGGGAATTTCTCGCGCAGTACGCCTTCGTTGACGGTGCCCTTGTCGACGCCGACACGCCATTTGTTCAGCTCGTCCTGGGACTTGAGGGTGCCTTTCTTGACCAGGAACTGCTGGCCGGAACTGAAGTAGGGCGTGCTGAAGTTGACCTGTTCGGCACGCTCCGGGGTGATGGTGAAGTTGGCCAGGACCAGGTCGACCTTGTTCGCCACCAGCAGTGGCACGCGGTTGGCCGGGTTGGTCGGCTGCAGTTGCAGCTTCACGCCGAGCTTGTCGGCAATGGCCTTGGCGTAGTCCACGTCCAGACCTTCGATCTGTTTGGTCTTGGCGTCGATGAAGCCGAACGGTGGGTTGCTGTCGAACGCGGCGACGCGCAATACGCCGGATTTCTTGATGTCTTCCAGGCGGTCGGCGTGGGCCAGGCCTGAAAGGACCGCGAGGGTGAGGGCAGTGAGGGCAGTCAGTTTTTTCATAGGGTCTCAACACTTGATGGATGATTCGGCGCTGAGTCTTGCAGCCCAACAGCTTGGCAACAAAAGAATATAAAAGAATGTATTAAGGTCTTTTAGGAATAAGTCGATTTTTCAGGGGATCTCTGTAACGCGCGTGCCAGAGCCGTCCGAGGGAACCTGAAGCAAAACAGACGCACTCACCTGAGCTACGACCAGCCAGGTTGTAGTGAAACTAAGCTAATTCTAAAAAGGTATTTATTGAGGTTTTTTAAGATCAGATAGTTTTATTTGAACGATGAATCCGTTCCGATCACAGGGAGTGAAACATGCCGCAGCCGCTGGATATCACTGCATTACCGCTGCTGGACCTCTCGGCGCTCGATGGCAACGCCGAACGGCGCCAGGCATTTCTCGACGCACTGCGTCATGCCGCACGGGATGTCGGCTTTTTCTATCTGACCGGCCATGGCGTCGACAGCGACCTGCTGCGGCAGGTCCAGGAGCATGCCCGGCAGTTCTTCGCCTTGCCCCTGGAGGACAAGGCCGCCGTCGGCATGATCCATTCGCCACATTTTCGAGGCTACAACCGCGCCGCCTCGGAGATCACCCGGGGCCAGCCGGATTTTCGCGAGCAATTCGATGTCGGTGCCGAGCGCCAGGCCCTTGCAGTGGACGAACACACACCGACCTGGGCGCGTCTGCAAGGGCCGAACCTGTGGCCGCAGGCCTTGCCGCAGCTCAAGCCACTGCTGCTGGAGTGGCAGCAGGCGATGACCCGGATGTCGCTGCGCCTGCTACGCGCCTTCGCCGAGGCACTTTCGCTACCACAAGGCGCCTTCGATTCGCTGTATGGCGACAAACCCAACGAGCACATCAAGCTGATCCGCTACCCCGGTCGCGCCGCGAACGAGAGCAGGCAGGGGGTCGGTGCCCACAAGGATTCCGGTTTCCTGAGCTTCCTGCTGCAGGACCGGCAGGCCGGCTTGCAGGTGGAAGTCGAAGAAGGCCGCTGGATCGATGCGCTGCCGCGGGACAACACACTGGTGGTGAACATCGGCGAACTGCTGGAACTGGCCACCAACGGCTATCTTCGTGCCACGGTACATCGCGTGCAGTCACCGCCGGCCGGCAGCGAGCGGCTGTCGATCGCTTTCTTCCTCGGTGCGCAACTGGATGCGGTGGTGCCGCTCTATCCACTGCCGACCGCCTTGTTGCGCGAGGCCCGCGGTCCGGCCAGCGACCCGGATAACCCGTTGTTTCGCGACGTTGGCTGGAATTACCTCAAGGGCCGCCTGCGCTCGCACCCCGATGTTGCCCAGCGTTTCTACGCCGATGCACTGGCAAACCAGGCCGTCAGTGCCTGACCCGTCACTCGATCAAGGACACTCAGCATGTTGAAAAAAACCGCATTGACCCTGGCGGTCTGGGCCGGGCTATCTTCGTCTTTCTCCATACAGGCGGCCGAACCGTTACGCGTCGCAGCCGATCCGGTGCCCCACGCGCAGATCCTCGCCTATGTGCAGAAAATCGACCCGCAACTGAATCTCAAGGTCATCGAGATCCCCAACGGTGTGAACTCCAACGAGTTGCTGGCCCACGGCGATGTCGATGCCAACTACTTCCAGCACCTGCCGTACCTGCACTCCCAGGAGCAGGCCCTGGGTCAGAAGTTTGCCGTGGCGGCGACCGTGCATATCGAGCCACTGGGCATCTATTCACACCGGCACACGAGCTTCGACCAGGTACCACAAAAAGGGACTGTGGCCGTACCGAACAACGTCACCAATCTCAGCCGTGCGCTGTACTTGCTACAGGACCATGGCCTGATCAGGCTCAAGCCCGGCTTCAACGACCCGGCCACCGACCAGGCCACGCCCAAGGACATCGCCGATAATCCGAAACAGCTGAAGATCCTCGAAATCGAATCGCCACAGATACCTCGCGCCCTGGATGATGTCGACCTGGCGGTGATCAACGGCAATTACGCGCTGGAGGCTGGGTTGTCGCCGGCCAAGGATGCCCTGGGGCTGGAGAAGGCCAGCAACAACCCATACGCCAACATCGTGGTGACCACGCCGGCGTTACAGGATGACCCGCGCATCAGGCAACTGGCCAAGGACCTGGCTTCGCCGCAGGTGGCGAAGTTCATCAACGATACTTATTCGGGGTCGGTGATCCCGGTGAAGGTGGTGGGCATCGCTCAATGATCAGCGTCGAGCAACTGAGCAAGCGTTATGGCGATGACCCGTCGGTGCTCGACCAGGTGTCCCTGAGTATTCCGGATGGGTCGATCTACGGCATCCTCGGTCGTAGCGGCGCCGGCAAGTCGACCTTGCTGCGCTGTCTCAATCTGCTCGAACGGCCAACAGCCGGGCGCGTGGTGGTCGACGGCCAGGACCTGACCGCGTTGTCCGAGCGTGAGCTACGCCAACAACGCCGGCGCATCGGCATGATCTTCCAGGGCTTCAACCTGCTGCACTCGCGCAATGTCTTCGACAATGTCGCAGTGCCGCTGGAGATCGCCGGCACCCTCAAGGCGGAGCGCGAGGCTCGTGTCAGCGAACTGCTGGAACTGGTGGGGCTGACGGACAAGGCCGAGGCGTTTCCTTCACAATTGTCCGGCGGGCAGAAACAGCGGGTGGGCATTGCCCGCGCGCTGGCGGCGCGCCCGGCGTATCTGCTGTCGGACGAGGCCACCAGCGCGCTGGACCCGGAAACCACCGAGTCGATCCTGCAACTGCTGCGCGATATCAACCGCCGCCTGGGCCTGACCATCGTGCTGATCACCCATGAACTGGATGTGGTTCGGTCGATCTGCGATCACGCCGCATCCCTGGCCCACGGCCGGCTGCTTGAAGCCGGCCCTTTATCGCGCTTGCTGGCCGACCCTGAGTCGGTATTGGGGCGTTCGTTGCGCCCGGCGGTACAACCGCATTTCGACGAAGAAGTGCGCACGCCGCGCCTGAGGCTGGCAATGCTATGAACCGCACGATCGACTGGAACGAGATTTTCCAACTGGTGCTCAGCGCCACCGGCGAAACGATCTACATGGTGCTGCTGGCCGGGGTGTTCACCCTGCTGATCGGTCTGCCACTGGGGGTGTTGCTGTTCATCACCCGCCGCAACGGCCTGTATCCGCTGCCGCGCCTGAACAGCGGCCTGGCGGCGCTGGTCAACCTGGGGCGGTCACTGCCCTTCGTGGTGATGCTGATTGCGCTGATCCCGCTGACCCGGCTGATCGTCGGCACTACCCTGGGCAGTACCGCCGCGGTGGTGCCCATCACCATCGGCGCCTTTCCGTTCTTTGCCCGCCTCGTCGAGAGCGCACTGGATGAGGTCGAAAAGGGCCGGATCGAAGCGATCCTGTCCATGGGGGGTGATATCCGTCATGTGATCTTCAAGGTGTTGCTGCCCGAGGCGCTACCGACGTTGCTCGCTGGCGTCACCCTGACCCTGGTGATGCTGATCGGCTTTTCCTCCATGGCCGGGGTGATTGGTGGTGGCGGCCTGGGCGACCTGGCGATCCGCTACGGTTACCAGCGCTTCAATAACGAGGTGATGATCGTCACGGTGGTCATCCTGGTTATTCTGGTGCAGGGCGTGCAGAGCCTGGGGGATCGTCTGGTGCGCTCGATGGCCCATCGACGCTGAGATTTTTCCCACTGCTTAGACTGATTATTTCTTTCGGTTATTTGTATAGCGCCTGAAGGCATATCCATTGCTGATAAAGCGCTGCTGGACTCTCCTGATCGTCTGCTGGAGTGATTGAACTGTTGCCAGAGCGGTTGTCTGCCTGCAAGGCACAGCGCAAAAGCCGTTCTGGCAGCCGGTTCTGCTGTTCGGTCAACGGCTTGTCGTGCGTTCGGCAATCCCTAGAATCCGCCTCCATCAGCTTCATCCAACTATCGAAGATCAGGGAGTTTCACCATGATGAACGCCATGCAGATGCAAATGCCGATGAATGCCATGCCGATGATGCCGGCCATGGGGATGCCGATGATGATGGCGACCATGACCTGCGAAATGATGGATGACGGCATGCTGTGCAAGATGATGCCGGCGGCGGGCATGGACATGGCGATGTTCAGGAACAACGCTGAAATGATGCAGATGATGATGGACTGCGGCATGCCGATGATGATGCATTGCGCCAACATGAGCATGATGTGCATGTCCCAGGCCGCCATGGCGATGCCGATGATGAACGGCATGATGTCGATGCCGATGATGGGTATGCCCATGATGGGGATGCCGATGCCATCGATGAAGTGCGTGATGGAATGCTCCATGCAAGGCGACCACATGATCTGCAAGCTCATGCCGATGGCCGGCATGAACATGGACATGATGAAAAGCTGCTGCAACCTGATGATGAAGCTGATGAACGATTGCGGCATGCCGATGATGATGAGCTGCAACGGCATGCCGTTGATGTGCTGCACCTGCTGATCGACTGCACGATCGTAGAAAAGCCCGGCTGGAGCGATCCATGCCGGGCTTTTTCATGCCTGTTCGTTCAATCCAGGCGTTCCGGGTGGGTCACCACCAGGTAGGCCACCGCCTCACTGTCGGCCGGGTTGCGGTAGCGGTGCGGCTGGTCGGCGTAGAACAGGATCGAGTCGCCAGGGGAGAGCAGGTAGCGCTCCTTGTTGACGCTGATTTCCAGTACCCCCTGGGACACCACCAGGTTTTCCTGGACGCCGGCGCCATGGCCTGCGGATTCCTCCTCGCCCAGTGGGCTCAGGCGCAGTTCGTAGAATTCCGACTGGCGGGCCACGTCGAATGGAAACAGCGCCCGGCTGACAAACGTGCCATTGGCGCTGACCAGGCGCTTGCTCCGGCTCGCCGGGAGGACGGCAACGCCCTCGAAGGCGCGGTGTTCGAGAAAGGCCGCTACCGAGACCTTCAGGCCCCTGGCGATCTTGGCCAGCACCTTGATCGACGGCACGCTGCGCCCTGATTCGATCTGCGCGAGCATGGCCCGGCTGACCCCGCATTGGCGGGCGAGGGCGTCGAGGGAGAGGAGGTGCTTGCCACGCAGGCGTTGCAGGTTCTCGGCGACCCGTTCACAGATCGGGTCTTCGTCGAGGGTTGGCAGGCTGTTCAGGTCCAGGGTCGGTTCATCGACGCTGGCCAGGAACCGCGAAGGATCCTGGGCACTCACGCGTGACGGGTCTCGCTGGCGCGAACGCCCTGGGCCCATTGAAAGGCCTGTTGGCCGGCGCTGCGTGCATACAGCTCCCACAGCGCCCGGCCCAGTTGTTGCGCCTGTTTGCGCTTGCGGTAGCGGGCAAGGTCAATGACGGTATTGGTCGGCTGCATGGGGACTCTCCAGTGTCGGTATGAGCGGAGAGTACGTGGTTGCCTTAATAACGATAAATACTGATTATTTATGAATTAATTACTTTTCGTTCTTAGATGCCGCTACCCGGTTCATGTGGCGAGTGGGCTTGCCCGCGCTGGGCTGCAGAGCAGCCCGGATCCTTTAGCGCGTTGTGCCTGACAGAATGAATCGCCGGGCTTGGGGCTGCTGCGCAACCCGGCGCGAGCAAGCCCGCTCGCCACAAAGGGGGTACACTGTGCGGTCCGGGCCAAGCCCGGACACGCTTATGCCTGGAGCCCGATTGTCGATGTTCACGCTTACCCGCCTGCAAACCCCGCCCCCAGAGTCGATCAAGAGCCAGATCCTGCAAATGGTGGTCGACTATTTCACCGATATCAGCATGGTCGCGCTGCCGCCGAGCAATCCGTTGTACAACCTCTATCAATACGGGGTCGGCTACGAGGTGCATCTCTATCTGGAGGCCATGGGCGGCAGCACGGGTATTCCGACGGAACTGATCGTCGCGCTGGATGACGAGGACCCTTCGCGAGTACTCGGTTTCCTGTTGTACCTGCCGGCCAAGGACGATCCCGACGCCTGCGCCGTGGCCTATATGGCCGTGCAGGCCGACCGCCGTCGAAAGGGTATCGCCCGGGCAATGCTGGGGCGGATGCTGGAGCACTATTCTCACGCCGAACTGGCCTGCGCCGCAGGCAAGGTGCCGTATTTCGAAGCAATGGGTTTCCAGGTACTGGCTGCCCGTGGCCCACAGGTGCTGATGAACACCCGTGACCATGGCACCGATGGGCTCATCGCGGTTATCGACGTAGCGCCGATCTACGCCTCGAAGGAGGTCCGGCAGATCCATGCGTATCTGCTGCAGCAGCACGGTCGCAAGGCGATGGCCGAGGCCGAGAAGAAGCGCGACCGTCACCTCGACCAGATGACGCGCCAGGCCAGCGCACTGGTCCTGGCGCGTCTCGGTTAAGGGGCGTTATTGCTGGGTGCCGAACAGCGCAGTCCAGTAGATGCCCGAATCGCTCTTCGGGTCGATCGCATAGGCGGCGCCCAGTTCGTGGAACTGCGGGTTCATCAGGTTGGCGCAATGGCCGGGGCTGGCCAGCCAACCGTCGACCACCTTGCGCCCGCTGTCCTGGCCGGCGGCAATGTTCTCGCCGATCTGCTGGGCGATATAACCTGCCAGTTCGGCCCGGTCGCCTGGGGTATGGCCTTCGCGATCCTGATGGTCGAAGAAGTTGTTGTTGGCCATGTTGCGGCTATGCCCCTCGGCGGCGCTCGCCAGCAGGGCATTCCAGGTCAGTGGTGCGCTGGCGGCAAACGACTGGCTGCCACATTGGTGCGGTTGGCTGCGGGCGCTGTTGATCATCTCCAGCAGCTTCTGGCCCTCGGCCTGGGAGTCTGCCAGTTTTGCGGTCAGCAGCGGCCGTGCCAGGACGATCCGCCAGTCGTTGCCCTGGCGGCTGACGCCGATGTCGACGAACTGCGGATCCAGCACCACCCGGCAGAAACTCTCCCGAACCGCCTTCATCGCCGCCTCGGCATCCCGTGGGCCGGACAGGCTGATCGCCTGCACATTGACCATCGGATAGGCCGCGCGCGTGAGCGCCTGTTGCAGGTCGCCCGGGCTGTCGGGCGGCAGGATCAGGCGCGGGTCGGCCGCCAACGGTGGCAGCTCCAGCGAGGCCTGGCCGCCACAGCGCTGTATCTGGCCACGGTAACTGTTGATCGATTGCAGCAATTGCGTTTCATCGCCGGCCAGGGCATTGGCACTGGCTGCCAGCCCCAGTGCGAGAAGGGTAAGACGCAAAGTGGAAAACAGGGCGCGCATGGACATCTTCCTCGAACGAACTGCGCACATGATGCGCGATAGCCCCCCGGTACAGGCAAGGCCTTTTGTGTGAAACCGGTTGTGGAATGATTGACCTGGCGCGCTGTCGAACCTGCCAGCCCACCCCGGATCGACTGCCCGGCCGTGGCAGGGTAATCATTGCGGGCAGGGTGTATTCAACAGGATTCGATCATGCGCCTCGACTGGATAGCCGCGTGTCTCGTTGTTGCCTTTACCTGCGAAGCAGCACTGGCCGCCGCTGCTTCCTCCGATCCACAGCCAGCGGTCGTCATCGACAAGGCCGAGGCGCTGGAACACAAGGCCGCCGAGAAAGAGAGCCCGGCAGCGGAGCCCAAGGCGCCGACCTTGACCAAGGTCGAGACGCAGGTGGTCGATCCGGCCGGTGATGCGGCGGTGGCCGATACCATCACCTGCCTGTCGCGAACGATCTACTGGGAAGCCAAGGGCGGCCAGCCCGCTGATATGGAGGCGGTTGCCAGTGTCGTGCTCAACCGTCTCGGCCACGATGGTTTTCCCGGGACCATCTGCGAGGTGGTCAAGCAGGGTTCGGAGAAGAAAGCCTGCCAGTTTTCCTGGTGGTGCGACGGCCGCTCGGACGATGTCCAGGAAGAAGACCGTTATGCGCTCGCCAAGGAAATTGCCCGCAAGGCGCTCAACCAGCAACTCAAGGACCGCACCCACGGCGCCATGTATTTCCATGATCGTAGTGTCAGCCCGGACTGGGCCAAGCAGTACATCTGCACCGCCGAAACCGGCAAATTCCTCTTCTATAAGCCCCGTGACGATAAAGCGAAATAACTCGGTGTTGAACGATTCATGGCAGGAGAGGGTCGGCCAAACCGCGAAAATAGGCTTAAATACCTCAAAGAGTGTCGGCACGCCTCTGTTTTCGTGCGCCGATCGGTATTCGAGTGCTGGCGGAGGTCCGTATCGTGTCCATTAGATTGCGTCTGTACCTGCTGATCGGCAGTGGTTTGCTCACCGTCCTGCTCATGGGCCTGGTGGGTTATGTGGGAAACATGCGGATGGCGTCGGCGACGAATGAGAGCGAAGTGAGCATGACCTTGCTGCGCAATCATCTGGAAGCCGACATGATGCACGATGCCCTGCGTGCCGATGTGTTGTCGGCAATGCTGGTGGGCCTGGGCAAGAGCGCCAGCAGCAGCGCCGAGGTGCGTGATGCGCTGGCCGAGCACGCCAAGCACTTTCGCGAGATGCTCGACGAAAACCTCAAACTGCCGGTCAACGACACCCTCAAGGCGGCGCTGGGCAAGATCAAGCCGAGCCTGGAAACCTACGTCGGCGCGGCCGAGCATATCGTCGACGTGGCCCTTTCCAACCCGGACGGGGCCCAGCAGCAGTTGGGCTCGTTCAACAGTGCGTTCAGCCAGTTGGAGGAGGAGATGGCCAGCCTCAGCGAGCTGATCGAGTCCAACGCAAAAACGAGTGGAGATGGCACCCGGCAGACCATCAGCCACGCCAACCTGATCCTGCTCTGCGTCCTGGTCGCCGGCCTGCTGTTGCTGCTGCTCCAGGGCCGCTGGGTGATCAGCAGCATCATGGGCCCGTTGCAGGTGGCCAGTCGCATCGCTGCCGACATCGCCCATGGCAATCTGAGCACCCGGATCGACGAGCCCCGGCAACAGGACGAGGCCAGCCGGCTGATCAGCAACCTGGCGACCATGCAGCGCGATTTGCGCAGCATGATCGAGGTGGTGCGCAGCAATGCCCATGGCGTCAATGACATGAGCGAGCAATTGAGCGGCGGTTGCCACCAGGTCGCCGGCAGCAGCCAGCAACAGAGCGAGGCGGCGGGTACCATGGCCGCGGCGGCCAGCGAAATGACCGCGAGCATCGAGGAAATCACCCGCCACGCCGAACACGCACTGAACATGGCCAACCAGGCCGAGGCGCTGGCCAAGAATGGGGGGCGGGTGATTCACCAGGTGGTCCGCGACATGGACGATATCGCCCGCTCGGCGCAACATTCGGCGCAGGTCATTCGCACGCTGGACAAGGAGTCCGAGGCGATCTTCAGTATCATCCAGGTGATCAAGGGCATTGCCGACCAGACCAACCTGCTCGCGCTCAACGCCGCCATCGAGGCCGCCCGCGCCGGTGAACAGGGGCGCGGCTTCGCCGTGGTGGCCGACGAGGTACGCGGGCTGGCCGGGCGCACCAGCGCCTCGACCCAGGAAATCGCCGATATGGTCCTGCGCATTCAGAGCAGTACGCGTGAGGCGGTCAACAGCATGGAGGCCGGGGTGGCCCAGGTCGACAAGGGCATGGCGGTGACCGCCGAGGTCGAACGCGCCATCAGCGAGATTCTCGAGGCGACGCTCAGCACCCGGCAACTGGTCAATGACATTTCGCGGACCATTGGCGAGCAGAGCCTGGCCAGCAACGAAATCGCCCATCAGGTGGAAATGATCGCCACCATGTCCGCCGGCAACAACCGGGTCATTGGCGAGACGGCGACCAGCACCGATCAGTTGTCCAGCCTGGCTGGGCAACTGTCGCAATCGGTGGATCGCTTTCGACTGTGATGAAGCCGGGCGGTCAGGCGAGGTAGCGGCGGAACCAGGCTATCGTGCGGTCCCAGGCCAGTTGGGCGGCCGCTTCATCGTAGCGGGGCGTCGAGTCATTGTGGAAACCATGGTTGACGCCCTGGTAGATGTGCACCTCATAGGTCTTGCCGGCGCTCTTGAGGGCTTGCTCGTAGGCCGGCCAGCCATCGGTGATGGGCTTGTCCAGCTCGGCGTAGTGCAACAGCAGCGGCGCCTTGATCCGCGCCACATCCTCGGCCTTGGGCTGGCGGCCATAGAAGGGTACCGCCGCGCCGAGTTCGGGGTAGGCCACGGCCGCCGCATTGGCGACGCCACCGCCGTAGCAGAAACCGGTGATGCCGACCTTGCCGGTGGTGGCGTCATGTTTGCTCAACCACTCGATGGCGGCGAAGAAATCGTTCATCAACTTTTCGGGGTTGACGCTCTTCTGCAGCGCCACGCCTTTTTCATCGTTGCCGGGGTAGCCGCCGACCGATGACAGGCCATCCGGTGCCAGGGCGATGAAACCGGCTTTGGCCACGCGCCGGGCAACGTCCTCGATATAGGGGTTCAGGCCACGGTTTTCGTGTACCACCACCACCGCTGGCACCTTGCCCGTGACCTTGGCCGGACGCACCAGATAACCACGGACTTGCCCATGGCCCTTGGGCGAGGGGTAGGTGATGTAGTCGGCGACGATATCCGGGTCGGTGAACGACACCTGCTCGGCCAGCGCATAGTTCGGGCTCAGCGCCGCCAGCACGCTGGTCGCGGCCATTGCCCCGAGGGTGAACCTGGCTGCACGATCGATAAACTCTCGGCGGTTGATCTTGCCGTGGACGTAAAAATCGTAGAGCTCCAGCAGTTCGGGGGCAAAGTCTTTCGCGGTGAGACGTTCCATCGTGGGCTACCTTTCGAGTGGTTTCAGGCGCTGACCCGTGGTGTTCGCGATCCGGATCAACGCAATCGACTCATTAAAGCAGCCTTTGGCCGTGGCATGGAACCCTCGCCGGGTCGACGACGAGAGGGCTCGATCAGCCGAAACGACCGGTAATGTAGTCTTCGGTCTGCTTCATTTTCGGGTGCATGAAAATCGAGTCGGTGATGTCATGCTCGATCAGTTCGCCCATGAACATGAACGCCGTATAGTCCGACACCCGCGCAGCCTGCTGCATGTTGTGGGTGACGATGATCACCGTGTACTGCTCCTTCAACTCGGTGATCAGCTGTTCGATACGGCCGGTGGAAATCGGGTCGAGGGCCGAAGTGGGTTCGTCCAGCAGCAGCACCTGCGGACGCAGGGCAATGGTGCGGGCGATGCACAGGCGTTGCTGTTGACCGCCGGAGAGACCCTGCGCGCTCTGCTTGAGCTTGTCCTTGACCTCGTTCCACAGTGCTGCGCCGTGCAGGGCCTGCTCGACCCGCTCGTCCATCTCGTGGCGCGACAATTTCTCATGGTGGCGCACGGCGTAGGCGATGTTCTCGTAGATCGACATCGGGAACGGTACCGGCTTCTGGAACACCATGCCGACATGGCTGCGCAGGCGGTTCATCGAGTAGCCGGGGGCGAGGATGTTCTCGCCATTGAGCAACACCTCGCCACGGGCTTCCTGTTTCGGGTACATCGAGTAGATACGGTTGAAGACCCGCAGCAAGGTCGACTTGCCGCAGCCCGAGGGGCCGATGATGGCGGTGATGCGCTTCTCCGGGATATCCAGGTCGATGGACTTCAGCGACCGCTGGTTGTTGTAGAAAAACTCCAGGCCACGAACACGGATCTTGGTGTTCTCGCTGGCAAGGTCACGGATCTTCATCAGGTCAGCCTATTACGCAAAAGGATCAATCGGGACAGCAAACTGAGCAGCAGCACGAACAGGGTCAGCACCAGCGCGCCGGCCCAGGCCAGCGAGTGCCAATCGTCGAACGGGCTCATGGCGTACTGGAAGATCACCACCGGCACGCTGGCGATCGGCTTGAGCAACGAACTGCTCCAGAACTGGTTGCCGAAGGCGGTGAACAGCAGCGGGGCGGTTTCGCCGGTGATGCGCGCCAGGGCCAGTAGCACCCCGGTGATCACGCCGGCCTTGGCCGCGCGCAGAACGATCTGCACGGTCAGCTTCCACTGCGGCACGCCCAGGGCCAGGGCGGCCTCGCGCAAGGTCGAGGGTTGCAACTGGAGCATTTCGTCGGTGGTGCGCACCACCACCGGAATCACCAGCAGTGCCAGGGTCAGCGCGCCGGCCAGGGCAGAGAAGCCGACCTGGTGGTTGCTGAGGATGTTCATCGGCAGAATCACCCCGGTGTAGATGAACAGGCCGAGCACGATCGAGGGTGCCGACAGCAGGATGTCATTGATGAACCGTACCACGCTGCCCAGGCGCGAATGCCGGGCGAACTCGGCCAGCCAGACACCCGCCATCAGGCCGATCGGCGTGCCGATCAGCAGGGCGATCAGCGACATCAGCGCACTGCCGTAGAACGCGTTCGCCAGGCCGCCTTCAGTGCCCGGTGGCGGCGTCATCTGGCTGAACAACCGCAGGTTGAGCGCCGCGAAGCCGTTGATGACAGTGGTCAGCAGAATCCACACCAGCCAGCTCAGACCGAACAGCGTGGCGCCGCAGCTCAGGATCAGCGCCAAGCGATTCTTGAGGGCGCGGGTTTGGTACAGCCGTTCGTTGCCCGTCATAGACCTTCCTTGCGTGAGAGTCGCATGAGCATCAGTCGCGCCAATGCCAGGACGAAAAAGGTGACGATGAACAGCAGGAACCCCAGGCCGATCAGCGCCGAGCGGTGCAGGTCGGTGTAGGCTTCGCTGAATTCGTTGGCGATGATCGAGGCAATGGAGCTGCTCGGCATCAGCAACGACGCAGAGAACTGTTGGGCGTTGCCCAGCACGAAGGTCACCGCCATGGTCTCGCCCAGGGCCCGACCGAGGCCGAGGAACACGCCGCCGACCACCGCCGAGCGGGTGTACGGCAGGACGATGTCCCAGACCACTTCCCAGGTGGTACTGCCCAGGGCGTAGGCCGACTCCTTGAGGGTGGTGGGCACGCTGCGAAACACCTCATGCATCACCGAGGTGATAAAAGGCGTGATCATGATCGCCAGGACGATACCGGCGGTGAGCATGCCAATGCCCAGCGGCGGGCCCTGGAACAGCGGGCCCACCCCCGGGAGCGCACCGAGGTAGTCGTTGATCCACGGGGCCAGGTGTTCGGCCATGAACGGGCCAAACACGAACAGGCCCCACATGCCATAGATGATCGAAGGGATCCCGGCCAGCAACTCGATCGCCGAGGCCACCGGCATGCGTAGCCAAGGTGGCGCGACTTCGGTGAGGAAGATGGCGATGCCGAAACTCACGGGGACCGCGATCAGCGAGGCCAGGAACGAGGTCACGAGGGTGCCGTAGATCGGTACCAGCGCGCCAAAGTGATTGTTGACCGCATCCCATTCGGTGCTGGTCAGGAAGTCGAGACCGAAGGTCTTGAAGGCGAGGCTGCCACCCCACAGGGTGGAGGCCGCGATGCTGGCCAGCAGGATCAGCACCAGCATGGCGGCGCCGAACAGGGTTCGCTTGAACCACAGGTCGTGCCGCTGGTCGCGGGCGGCCCGCTGTTCAGTGGTCGCGTCGCTGCTGTAGCTGGCCAGGGCCAGAGGCTGCACGGAGTCGTTCATTAGTACTCTGCTCAAGTCCCGTCACCCGCAGGCGCGGATGACGGGCGGTTTCAGGCGGGCGGATCAGTGGGCGAAGTCAGACGTCCAGTAGCCTTCGATGCGCTTGACCAGCGAGTCGGGCAAGGCCACGTAGTCCAGCGAGGCGGCTTGCTGCTGGCCGTTTTCCAGCGACCACTTGAAGAAATTGAAGGCGGCCTGGCTTTGCTCGGCGTTCTTCGGCTGCTTGTACATGATGATCCAGGTGGTGGCGGTGATCGGCCAGGCGGCGTCACCCGGTGCGTTGGTCATGATCAGGTTGAAATCCTGGGCGTTGGCCCAGTCGGCGGTATCGGCAGCGGCCTGGAACGCCTTGGCATCAGGCTGGACGAACTTGCCGGAGGCGTTTTTCAACTGGGCGTGGGTCATCTTGTTCTGCAGGGCGTAGGCGTACTCGACATAGCCGATCGAGTTCTTGATCTGCTTCACGTAGGCCGAAACCCCTTCGTTGCCCTTGCCGCCAACACCCACCGGCCAAGGCACGGTGGTGCCGAAACCAATTTTGGACTTCCAGGCGTCGCTGGCCTTGGTCAGGTAGTTGGTGAAGTTGTACGAGGTACCCGAACCGTCGGAACGGTGCACCACGGTGATCTTGCCGCTGGGCAGTTTCAGGCCCGGGTTGAGGGCGGCGATGGCCGGATCGTTCCAGGTGGTAATTTCCCCGAGGAAAATCTTCGCCAGGCTTTCGCCGTCGAGCTTGAGTTGGCCGGCCGCGATGCCTTCGATGTTCATCACCGGCACGATACCGCCGATCACGCTGGGGAACTGGCCGAGGCCGGCGGCCTTGAGTTCGTCAGCCGACAGCGGGGCGTCGGAGGCGCCGAAGTCGACAGTTGCGGCCTTGATCTGAGCGATACCGCCGCCCGAACCGATGGATTGGTAGTTGATGCGATTGCTCGATACCTTGCTGTAGTCCTGGGACCACTTGGCCAGCACCGGATAGACAAAGCTGGAGCCGGCACCGGTTACGTCAGTGGCATGGGCGATGCCGCTCAGGCAGAGAGAGGCCAACAGGACCGACAAACGTTTTTTGCTCAGCACAATCACGGCAATACCTCGAGGCACTGGGTTGAGTGGAAGACTCCACATGTCAGATAGCCAGCGATTTAATGCCGGGAATATTTCTGTCTGATGACAGAATCGCTAAGTGAAGAAATATTTAGAAATAATGTCATCAATGAATATTCAAGCGCGCGGGTGTTGTGGAACAGCGTTTGCTTGGGTTTGGCCTGCGTACGCTGTCTGGCTTCTCCACGAAACATTCCGACATTTTCTCGCGTATGGCCTTCTGATATTGCCTCTGACTCTCTAGAATCCCGCCGCAGCGACTCCGATGATGGAGCCGTTTCTGAGAGTTGACTAAGGACGCGGGAATGAAAATCGGGAAAATGCTGGGGTTGGCCCTGGCGCTTACGTTGAGTGGTTGCGCCAGTTTCACGAAGGATGAAGTGGCTCCGGTCAAGATGCCGTCCATGGCAGCCTATGCGAACAAGCCGAATGTGTTCGTCAAATTCGATTTCTACCAGGGCGAGCCGAAGAACGCGTCGGCGATCGAAATTCCACAAGCGCGTGACGCGCTGAAGCCGCAGTTGCAGAAGGCATTGACCGATTCCGGCCTGTTCGGGCGGGTGACCCTGGACGAGTTCCAGAAGCAGCCTGGCGATTACAACCTGCGCCTGAAGGTCTACAACCATCCACCCGGCGGTGGCCAGTTGGCGATGGCATTCATCAGCGGGTTCACGTTCACCATCATCCCTGCGCTGGCGACCGACCAGTACACCATGAGCCTCGAAGTGCTTGACCCACAAGGGCAGGCCCTGAGCAACAGCAGCAACCATGATGCGATCAACACCTGGATCGGCATCTGGTTCATTCCGCTGGCGGGCAAGACGCCGAAGGCTGCGGTGGACGACACCTTCAGCCGCCAGGTCAATGCGTTGCTCAAGCAGTTGGTCGAGAGCAACAACCTCAAATACTCGGCCCTGGGCTTCACGCCTCGGGCCTGATCCTCTTATTTCAAGGCCTGGATAAACAGCGGGTCGCTATACAGTGCCTTGAGCAGGTCACGTACCAACGGGTTGTAGGAGTTCGCCGCATTTGGAATGGCAACCGCGCCTATCGGGTTGCTGCTCCATTCGCTGTGGACTTCCTGGGTCGCATCGTAGGTCACTTGACCTACCTTGAGCAGGGTAAAGCGCGCCGCGAGTACACCCGTGCCGGTGACCGCGCCAGCCGTCAGGTCGTTTTTGACCAGCAGTACATTCAACTGGCGTTGCGCCTGCGGGTCGATCAGGCCAGCCAGGCGCAGTTCCTGGGTGATTGCGTCCTGAACATGCTGGCTGATGCTGCCACTGGGTGAACGAATAGGGTTGGTCCGAACGGTCAATGACCCCTGGCCCGGTGCGGCAGTGACCTTCGCTTCGCTGATCGATTGCAGAGGCAGGTGTTGCTTGAGCGTCTGCACGTTATCGAAGTTGGGGTCGTAACGGGTGATGGTCATGCCACACCCCTGCAGCAGCAATGCCAGCAGGGGGAGCATCAGTAGCGCTTTTTTCACGGCATTTCCTTGCGTGAGTCGAGTGGGGGCAGGATTATCAATTGGTGGCTTTTAGCTATCAACTGATAATTGCGACGACTGAGGCAAGGCCTTGATCCGGCGCTGGCGAGTTACCGCTGCGCCTGCCAATAATCATGCAAACCACGCACAGCGGGTTCGATGGCGGCCACGCGCTGGCGATGCAGAACCACGTCGAAGTCGGCCGGCAGTTCGAAGTTGTCCTGTTCGGCGCACAGGGTGATCGCGTCCAGCCATCGGGCCTGGGCCACTGGCAGTTCCGGCCACTGGCTGACACCGATGCCGCGCAGGTAGCCGAAGCACCATTCTTCGGCCAGGACCAGTGGCTGGCCCTGGTGCTCGGTTTCCTCGAAGCGCGCCTTGAACGCCTGGACGTCGGTGGCCAGTTGGGTCGCCCGCGCGTTCATGTGACGCACGCTCAGGTCGATGAAGCGCTTGCACTCCTGTGGGGTTTCCCAGTTCGGATTCTGATCGCCCCAGATGGCCGGGAACCAGACCGAGATATCGATCGGCAATGGGCCGGACACCAGGGCGCTCAGGTAGCCGTCCAGTTCGGAAGGGTTGAGGACGGAGTGGTCGTCGCCGTATTTGAGCAGCATGTCCTCGATGAATTCGAAGTCGGCGTCGTTCAGTGGCTGGTCTTGCATGGGAGGGTCCTTGCTGTGTCAGGCGCGGCAACGGCTCACCGCGTTGAAAAAGGCGCGCAGGATGGCGCGTTCGGCACTATTTATCCAGCGTTTGGGTACAAGGGGCGAGCACGCGTGTGTCTCTCGCCCCGACAGGGACTCAACGCCCAAGCGGTCGTCGCCCGGAAACGAAGTGCCCGATATCGTTGAACCCAGGCGTCGAGGCATGGCCCGGGGTGACCAGCGAGTCGATGAATGCCTCATCCTCGGCACTGATCTGCACGCTCAGTGCCTTGGTGTAGCCGTCCCACTGCTCCTCGGTGCGCGGGCCGACGATCGCCGAGCTGACCGCTGCGTTGTTGAGTACCCAGGCAATGGCGAATTCGACGATGCCCACGCCGCGAGCCTGGGTGTATTGCTGGATCTGCCGGGCGATCTGCAGGGATTCCAGACGCCATTCGGTTTCGAGGATACGTTTGTCCTGGCGACCGGCACGGCTGCTGGCATCCGGCGTCACATCCGCTGCGTACTTGCCGCTGAGCACGCCACGGGCCAATGGGCTGTAGGGCACCACGCCCAGCCCGTAGGCCGCGGCGGCGGTGATCTGCTCGATTTCGGCCTGACGGTTGACGATGTTGTACAGCGGCTGGCTGATCACCGGCCGGTCGACCCCGAGCCGTTCGGCCAGGCGAATCACCTCGGCGATTCGCCAGCCACGGTAGTTCGACAAGCCCCAGTAGCGGATCTTGCCCTGGCGCAGCAGGTCGCCCATGGCCGATACCGTGACTTCCAGCGGCGTGTCGTGATCCTCGCGGTGCAGGTAGTAGATATCCAGGTAATCGGTGCCGAGCCGGGTGAGGCTGGCCTCGATGGCATTGAAGATGTGCTTGCGGCTCAGGCCGCTGCGGTTCGGCGTACCGTCCGCCGGCCCGAAACCGACCTTGGAGGCGATGATCCAGTCGTGGCGATGGCGGGCGACGCCCTCGCCAACGATTTCCTCCGAGCGCCCGGCATTGTAGACGTCCGCCGTATCGATGAAGTTGACACCCTGGTCCCAGGCCTTGTCGATGATGCGCAACGAGGTCTCGGTATCGGTCTGCGTGCCGAACATCATGCTGCCCAGGGTCAGGGTGGAAACCTTGAGCCCGGACTGGCCGAGGAGGCGATAGCTCATGATTGACGTCCTTTTACGCTGAGGGAAAGTCGTCAATCAGATACCAGAAGCCCGCCGTTGAGCAATCCCTCAATTTTCCTGCCAGTCCTTTCCTGCCGATCTCGCGCGTTACTGCGCCCGCAGGCCGCGCGTCACGCGCAGGGCCAGCAGGCTGCCGCCGACGATCACGGCGGCCAGCACGTAGAGCGCGGCGTTGGTGGAGCCGGTGCTGTCCTTGATCCAACCCACCAGATAGGGGCTGAGGAAACCGGCCATCTGGCCCATCGAGTTGATCAGCGCCAGGCCACCCGCCGCAGCGCCAGCACTGAGCAGCGCGGTCGGCACCGGCCAGAACATCGGCAGACCGGTGAGGGCGCCCATGGTCGCGATACTCAGGCCGACAATGGCAATGGCCGGCGAACTGGCGAAGTTCACCGCGATCAACAGGCCAACCGCGCCCATCAGCATCGGTACGACAAGATGCCAGCGGCGCTCCTGGCGCAGGTCGGCGGAGCGGCCAACGAACAACATGAACACCGCTGCCAGCAAGTAGGGAATCGCGCTGAGCCAGCCGATCACCAGGTTATCGCTGAAGCCGAGGTTCTTGATGATCGATGGCAGCCAGAAATTGATCGCGTAGACGCCGCTCTGGATGCAGAAGTAGATCAGGCCGAACGCCCAGATCGCCGGGTTCTTGAACACTTCGCCGAGCGAGTCGCTGACGGTCCTGGGTTTGTTCGCCGCGTCTTCGGCCTGGTCGGCCTCCAGTACTGCGCGCTCCTCGGCGGTCAGCCATTTGGCATGGGCGAACGTGTCGGCGAGCAGGAAGAACGCCGCCGCGCCCAGCAGTACGGTGGGGATGCCTTGCAGCAGGAACATCCATTGCCAGCCGGCAAGGCCGCCTTGGCCTGCGGCGAAGTGATTGAGAATCCAGCCGGAGAAGGGGCTGCCGAGCAGGCCCGAAACCGGAATCGCCGACATGAACAGGGCCATGATGCGGCCCCGGCGAAAGCTCGGGAACCACTGCGAGAGATATAGCACGACGCCTGGGAAGAAGCCGGCTTCTGCCGCGCCAGTCAACAGGCGCAGGGTGTAGAACCCGGTCGGGGTGGTGATGAACAGCAGGCAGGTCGACAGCGCCCCCCAGGTGATCATCATCAGTGCGATCCAGCGGCGTGGACCGAACCGGCTCAGCGCCAGGTTGCTCGGCACCCCGCACAGGACGTAGCCGATGAAGAAGATCCCGGCGCCAAGGCCGTAGACCGTCTCGCTGAATTTGAGGGCGTCGAGCATCTGCAGCTTGGCGAATCCAACGTTGACCCGGTCGAGGTAGTTGAACAGGTAGCAGATGAAGATGAAGGGGATCAGGCGCAGGGTGATGCGCTTGTATACGGCATTTTTCAAGTCAGCGGTGGCCTGGGGCAACGCGGCGCTCTGTGACATGGCGGTCTCTCTTTATTATGATTTTTCGCGAGGCAAGGGTAACGTGGCTCGCCCTGTGAGTCTCGGCCACCCCGGCGCCGCTGTCTTTGTGCCAACGCACAGGGTTTGTCGGTGTACCCTGTGCCACTGAACAATCCAGACCAAGGATCCATCCTCCATGTTCGAACTGGACCATGACCTCGCGCAGGATATCGTCGACCGTACCATGGCGATCCTGCCCTACAACGTGAACGTCATGGACAGCCAGGGGCTGATTCTCGGCAGCGGCGAACAGGAACGGATCAACACCCGCCATGAGGGTGCGCAGTTGGTCCTGGCCAATGGGCGGGTCGTCGAGATCGACGTACAGACGGCCAAATGCCTCAAGGGCGTGCAGCCCGGGATCAACCTGCCATTGCTGCATGACCAGCGCTTGATCGGTGTGCTGGGCATCACTGGCGATCCGGATCAGTTACGCACCTATGCCGAACTGGTGCGCATGACGGCCGAGATGCTGGTGGGGCAACGCCATCAGCAAGCCGAGCAGCAGTGGCGGCGTCAACGTTGCGACGATCTGCTGGCGTTGCTGCTCGGCGACGGTGGCGACTCCCCCCGGCTGGTCGACGAGGCCCGGCAGTTGGGGCTCAAGCCGCAACTGTCACGCATTCCCTGTCTGTTCGAGCTGGAGCCGGGGCAGGCGACTGACGCGCTGATCGCCTGGCTGCAGTCGCGTTACCCTGACAGTTGGTGCTTCAGTGCTTCGCCGGTATCGCTACTCTGGTGTCGCCCGGCGACGGTTGTGCTGGATGAACAGCGGCTGCTGGAAAAGCTCGACGGCCTCGGTTGGCAGGTCTTGCGGGTGGCGGTGGGAGGACAGGCCGATGGTCTGGCAGGGTTGCGTCGCTGCTATCGGCGGGTCAGCGACCTGCTCGGTTATGGCCGTGAGGTGCTGCCGAGCAGCCGCGTGTTGCCGCTCAACCGTTATCGACTGCCGGTGATGCTCTGGCGCTATCGCACGGACGATGCCCTGGAGGAACTGCTCAAGCCGTTGCACAAGGTGCTGGCCAAGGACAGCAACGGCCAGTTGCTCTCGACCCTGCGCAGTTGGTGCGAACATGACGGCCAGAGCCAGGCCTGTGCCGAGGCCCTGGGCATCCATCGCAACAGCCTGCGCTACCGAATGGAACGGATCGCCGAACTCAGCGGCGTCGATCCGATGCGGCTCGATGGCATGTTGGCGTTGTACCTGGGGGTACAACTGCTGCCGCAGGCGTGAGCCCTGGGGTTTGTGTGAATGCCCAATAAAGCCGCCCAATGCTTGTGCAGCGGACAGGCGTCATTCGCGGTTGCTGCTGGCAGCATGGACGCTACAAGAACCGGAGAAGCCCCCATGAAAATCATCATCGCCCCTGATTCCTTCAAGGACAGTCTGAGTGCCGACGGTGTCGCCAAGGCCATTGCCCAGGGGCTGGCCGAGGTACTGCCGCAGGCGCAACTGCTGCAGTATCCCATGGCCGATGGGGGCGAGGGCACGGTGGAGTCGGTACTCGCCGCCTGTCAGGGCGAACTGCGCACCGAGAGCGTCCAGGGACCGTTGGGGGCCTGGGTGCAGGCCCACTGGGGCTGGTTGCCGCAAACCCGCACGGCGATCATCGAGATGGCCGAAGCCAGCGGTTTGCAGTTGGTGCCGCCAGGCCAGCGGGATGCCTGCATCACCAGCACGTATGGCACTGGCCAGTTGATCGGTGCGGCGCTCGATGCCGGGGCACTGCGGATCATTCTGGCCATTGGCGGCAGTGCCACCAACGATGCCGGCGCCGGTGCCTTGCAGGCCCTCGGCCTGGGGTTGTTCGACGCTCAGGGCCGCACGCTGGCCCGTGGCGGCCTGGCCCTGGCCGGGCTGGGGCGCATCGAGACCGCGGGGCTCGACCCACGCCTGGCCGAAGTGCGCTTCGATATCGCCGCTGACGTGAACAATCCCTTGTGTGGCGAGCACGGCGCGTCGGCGATCTTCGGTCCCCAAAAGGGTGCTTCACCCACCCAGGTGCAAGCGTTGGACGCCGCGCTCGGCCACTTTGCCGATCTGTGCGCCCAACAGTTGCCCAGAGATGTCCGTGACGAACCGGGCAGTGGCGCGGCCGGCGGGTTGGGGTTTGCCGCCAAGGCTTTTTTCGGCGCGCAGTTCCGGCCGGGAGTGGAGGTGGTCGCCGAGCTGGTCGGCCTGGACCAGGCGGTGCAGGGCGCCGATCTGGTGATCACCGGCGAAGGCCGTTTTGATGCGCAGACCTTGCGTGGCAAGACGCCTTTCGGTGTGGCCCGGATCGCCCAGCGACATGGCGTGCCGGTGATCGTACTGGCGGGCACCCTGGGTGAAGGTTACGAGCAGATGTATCAGCACGGAGTCGATGCGGCCTTCGCCCTGGCTTCCGGGCCGATGAGCCTGGAGCAGGCTTGTGCCGATGCGGCGGTGCTGCTGTCGGCTCGGGCGCGAGATATCGCCCGCGTCTGGAGACTGGCGGCGGCGCGCTGAGTGGTGGCGAGCGGGTTTGCCTGCTCGCCACAGGAGGATGGTGTCCTTCAAACGAATCGGCGTTAAGCTTGCAGACAGTTCGTTTGTCAGGAGACGCTCGATGGTTCGTGCACGACCGCAATTGATCAGTGCCAAGCTGGAAAAACTGCACCTCACCCCAGTCACCGTCGGCCTGCAAGAGGTCGCCCGCAAGCTAAATGCCCGCTGCCTGCCTGGATGGACTGGGCCCATCGATGCGTGAACCCTCCCTGCAAAATATCGCTGCTGCACCCGTCCAACCGCGTCGTCTGGGCCCCGATCTGGTCGCCGGCCTGTCGATTGCCGGCTTGCTGTTGCCGGAGGCGGTCGCCTATTCGAGTATCGCCAACCTGCCGCCCCAGGCCGGGGTGATCGCCCTGTTTGCCGGGCTGCTCTGCTACGGCCTGTTTGGCACCAGTCGTTTTGCAATCGTCTCGGCCACTTCGTCGTCGGCTGCCGTGTTGGCGGCGGCGACGCTGTCAGTGGCGGGTCCCGACATGGCCTTGCGCCTGACCATGGCCATCGGCCTGGTGCTGATCACCGGCCTGATGTTCCTGCTCGCCGGCCTGTTCAAGCTGGGCAGCATGACCTCGTTCATCGCCAAACCGGTGCTGCGGGGTTTTGCCTTCGGTCTGGCGGTGACCATCATCCTCAAGCAGTTGGCGAGCATTGTCGATGTGCACCCGCAACACAGCGACCTGATCCGTTTCGTTCCGGAGCTGCTCGGGCAACTGCCCGATTGGAACTGGGCAGGGGCGGCGGTCGCGATCGTGGCGCTGGTCTTGCTGACGCTGCTCGGACGGTTTCGGCGTGTGCCGGGTGGTCTGCTGGTGGTCATGCTGGGCGTTGCGGCGGGCAAATGGCTGGACCTGCCGAGCCATGGCATCAACCTGATTGGCGTCATCGACCTGCAACTGGCGGTACCGTCGCTGCCGCGCCTGGGTTTCTCCGATTGGTTGAAGCTGGTGGAGCTGGGCTTTGCCCTGGTAATGATCCTGTATGCCGAGTCCTATGGTTCCATCAGCGCCTTTGCCCTCAAGCATGGTGATCGGGTCAGTTCCAACCGCGACCTGCTGGTCCTTGGCGGCGCCAACCTGTTGTCCGGACTGTTCCACGGCATGCCGGCCGGTGCCGGGTATTCGGCGACGTCGGCCAACGAAGCCGCTGGGGCGACTTCACGTTGCGCCGGCGTAGTAGCCGCGCTGGTGGTACTGGTGATCGTTGCGACCCTGCTGCCACTGATCGCGCTGACACCGGAGCCGGTGCTGGCGGCGATCGTCATCCATGCGCTGGCCCGGGCGGTCAGCCTGGAACCGCTGCAGCGTTATTTCGTCTGGCGGCGCGATCGTTTCCTGGCGATCTGTGCGGTAGGTGCGGTGTTGTTGCTCGGTGTGCTGGATGGTCTGCTGGCGGCGGTGGCAATCAGTCTGATGCTGATGCTGCGGCAGATGTCCTCGGCGGTGGTGCAGGTACTCGGGCATCTGGCCGACGGGCACGATTTTGTCGACTGCCAACTGCATCCGCAGGCGCGGCAGGTGCCAGGTGTGTTGATCCTGCGCCCGGGCGAGGCGCTGTTTTTCGCCAATGCCGAACGGATCCTGCGCAGTGTGCAGCGCCTGGCGCGTCAGCAGGGATCGCAGGTCCGCGCGGTGATTCTGAGTCTGGAGGAGTCGCCGGATCTGGATGGGACCAGTATCGAGGCCTTGCAGGATTTTATCGTGCGCTTCAAGGGCGAGGGTAAGCAGTTGCTGTTGGCGCGGCTCAAGCACGGGGCGCATCAGGCGCTGCTGGGGTTGCCTGAGGAGGTCTTGTCTGCGGTCACCCTCAGTGAGCTGAGTGTGCATGCGGCGGTGCAGCAGGCCCATGCGGCAAAAGGCTAGGGCACTGCCTGGCACGCCGTAAGCCCTTGTGGCGGATGGGCTGGGCTTGCGGGCCTGTCCGCGGGCAAGCCACGCTCCTACAGAAAAGGTGTCGTACGGGAAGTAGGTGCACGACGCATACCCGGTGGTGAATAGGCCGTCATGGCCTGAGCATCCTTACAGGGACATGAGCGCCTTGGCGTTCATGAATTGCACGCCGGCAGCCTCCATCTCCTCCATGGCCCGCTTCAGCGATCCATCCAGGTCAATGGCACGACAGGCATCGGGGATCAGGGTGGTCGTGAATCCCGCCGCCCGTGCATCCAGCGCCGACCAGGCGACGCAATAGTCCAGGGCCAGGCCGACCAGATACACGGTGTCGATTCCGCATTCACGCAGGTAGCCTGCCAGCCCGGTCGGCGTGCGGCGGTCGGCCTCGACGAATGCCGAATAGCTGTCGATCTGCGCATTGCAGCCCTTGCGGATCACCAGCCGGGCATGGGGCAGTTGCAGGTCGGCATGCAGTTCGGCGCCGTGGCTGCCCTGCAGGCAATGGTCGGGCCACAGCACCTGGGTGCCATAGGCCAGTTGCACGATCTCGAAAGGTTGGCGCCCCGGATGGCTGCTGGCGAACGAGGCGTGCCCGGCCGGGTGCCAGTCCTGCGCAATGATCACATTGCGAAAACGGCTGGCCAACTGGTTGATCAGCGGCACGATCTCATCGCCACCGGTGACGGCCAGGCGGCCGCCGGGGATGAAGTCATTCTGCACATCAATCACGATCAGGGCGCAGCGTGGGTCGTTCAGGGGCAGGCTGGCGGGATGGGGCATGGGCATGTCCTCGTCTGTCGAATTCGATTGGCTACCGAGCATACAAGCATGGCGCAGCTACGGGTGTCTGCAGCTACTGCAGGATGTCGTAAGCGCTCCATGGCATCAGGGGTAGGCTGTTGGCTGCGCAGCCATGAGCAAAAGCCCCAGGGCATGGTGGAGTGTGCGAGTTGGCTGCACAAGCCACTAGGTCGCGAAGCGCTGGCGAAGAAGATCGGCCATGACATGCAGTTCGGCTGCCGGGTTGCGTCCGATCAGCATATAGGCATGAGTCTGGCCGACCCAGAACACCACGTTCATGCCTCGGCGGACTTCCTCGGTCGGCGGTCGCGTACCTTTCTGCGCCCGGGTGATACACAACGCCAGCGGCCCGTATTGCGTGTCCATATAGGCCAACTGGGCTATCGGCTCGCTGTCGTATTCCAGCATCTGTGCACGCTTGAGTTGAGCCCCCGGCAGCAGCACCTGATCGGGTTCCAGCGTCAGTCCGAGGTCCTTGTCGAGGGTGCGTAACTGCGCCCGCTGCGCGGTTTCATCGTTCGGCAGGTTATCCAGGGTCTGCTTGGTATAAAGCGTCATGTAGTCGGCGACCACACTGCGCCAAGTGGCCTCGCTCTGTTCCTTCGGTGCCTGCCAGACCTGGAACAACCGGTCGGCGGCAACGCCCGCGACCATGAACCCGGCTGCGACCGCGAGGAACCTGCGGCGACTCATCGACGGTCTTGCCGGCTGCGCGCCCAGCGTTTCAAGCATGTCGGCGAGGCGGCTGTGCGGCGCTTGCTCCAGCAACTCATCGTAGGCTTGCTGGAAGGGCATGCTGCTGCGGCCCAGCCAGTCGATACGCGCGGCGACCGCGGGGTTCTCGGCAATGGCGACGGCCACCCTGGCCCGTTCCTCGGCATCCAGCTGGTCGTCGATAAACGCCACCAGCAACTCATCGGATGGCATGTGGTGAGAAAACTGGTCTGTCATTGCCGTTCTCCGCTGGTTGAGGTGGGCACGGCACGCAGCGGCGGGTTCTCCGCCAGTTTCGCGCGTGCGGCGGCGAGTCGGCTCATGACCGTGCCGATCGGCACCTCTAGAATGTGAGCCACTTCCTTGTACGACAGGCCTTCAACATAGGCCAGGAACACGGTTTCGCGTTGGGCTTCGGGCAGTGCATCGACGCGCCGGATTACCTGTGCAGCGAGCACATGGGTTTGCACCACCTGCTCGCCGTCGAAGGCCAGCACTTCGTCGGCATCGACCTGGCCCTGACCCCGGCGTACGCGCTGGGAGCGGATCTCGTTGAGCCAGATCGAATGCAGGATGCTGAACAGCCAGCGATCCAGGCGAGTGCCGGCCACGAACTGTTCAGCACGCTCCAGCGCCCGTACGCAGGTGGCCTGTACCAGGTCTTCGGCGAGATGTCGTTGCCGGGACAACAGCAGGGCGTAACGCCACAGGCGTGTCAGGTGCTGGCCCAGTTCGGCTCGGATTTCCTTGTCGCTGGCGATGGCAGCCTCCGCGTCTATCGCTGATCAGCCCTGGATCGGATGGGCGATAGCATCGGCCAGGTCTTCATAGGCTTCGCACTGGGTGCCGCAGAGCGACCTGATGGTCTGCAATTGTTCCTGGGCGAGATCCAGACGGCCCTTGATCACATAGGCCTCACCCAGGTATTCGCGTACCTGAGCGTAGTTTGGATCGAGCTTTACCGCCCTCAGGTAATAGTCGATACCTTCGTCGGTACGCCCCAGCTTGCGGGTCGCGTAGCCGCGATAGTTCAGCGCCTTGGCGGTGTTGGGGTTGTTCAGTGTGTCGAGTACGTTCAGCGCTTCCTGGTACTGCTGGTTCTTGGCCAGGCTGTAGGCATAGTCGGCGCGGTCGTCATCACTGGCGCGACTGCTCACCAGGGGTTCGCACTTGTTGGTTTTCGGGTTCCACACCTGCTGGCTGGTGCACTTGGGCTTGGGTGGCTGCGGAGTATCGCCGGCAGCCAATGCCAGGGTGCTCGACAACGAAGCCGCCAGGCAGCTGGCAATCAGGAAAGGAACGCTGAAAATGTTTTTGCGATGGCTCATGGTGTAAGGCTCCGATGTCAGCAGCAAGGAGAACGCCTGGGCGTCGATTTTTATTCGGGATGTCAGTCAATGATTCCAGGCGAGCGCTGGACAACATGCCTCGCTGGTTGTTGATTGAACACGCCAGGTTGCGGATTTATTCATGGGCCGGTAGAAATATTTTCAGGTCGTTCACACGCCGGAGCATGCGAACGACCGCTGATAGTCGTTGCGGCCTTACAGGCCGAGGTCCGACAGGCTTGGATGATCATCGGGACGACGCCCCAGCGGCCAGTGGAACTTGCGTTCCTCGGCCTTGATCGGCAGGTCGCTGTTACAGCGCCAATAACTTCCGCGCCATGCATTGCGCATTATCGGCTGCACCGTGGTCACCCATGACCAGTGCCACGGTAATGGCGCCGTCGATCAGGATAAGTAGTTGCCGGGCAACCACCAACGGATCGTCGATGCCATGTGCTTCACAGAGCTCGACGAGGTAGTCGAGCAGTTTCTGTTTGTGTTCCTTGGCCAGCAGGCGGATCGGATCCTGCGGGTCGCCGGTTTCGCCAGCCGTATTGATGAAGGCGCAGCCGCGAAAACCCTCGGACGTGAACCAGCCTGTCAGCACGCTGAACAGGTTGAGCAGGCGTTCGCCGCTGGTGGCGGCCTTGTCGACCTCGTCGCGGTACCACTGCATCCAGCGCACGTCACGCCGGCGCAAGGCTTCGACCGTCAGGCCGTCCTTGGTACCGAAGTGCTTGTAGATACTTTTGCGCGCAACACCGGAAGTCTTTACCAGCAGATCGATTCCGGTGGCGTGGATGCCACTTTGGTAGATCAACTGCTCGGCAGTATCCAGAAGGGTGTCACGGGTCGGGTTCGGCGTATTTTCGTTCATGGGAGAGAGAGTAGAACGATCGTTCTCTCTGGTCAATCCCTGTGTCGAAATAAACCCTTGGCAGGTGGGTTGCCGTCCCTGGCAACCGAAAGGGCGGGGTTCAGACCTTGAAGAAACTCACCTTGCGCGTCAGGTTATCGGCCAGCGCCGACAGTTCCCGGCTGGACAGGGCGACCTGATTGGAGCCCACCGAGCTTTCCATGGCCGCATCGTGGATGCGGGTGATGTTCTGGTTCACTTCCTGGGCCGCAACCCCTTGCTGGGTGGAGGCGCTGGCGATCTGCGCGTTCATGTCGTTGATCGCACCGACTTCCTGCCGAATGCGGATCAGCGCATTTTCCGCAATACGTGTCTGCTCGACGGTGTGTTGGGCCATCTCGCGGCTGTTGCGCATGATCTCGGCGGTCTTGCCAGCGCCGGACTGCAACTGCCCGACCATCTCGCGGATTTCCCGGGTCGAGTCCTGGGTGCGGGTCGCCAGCGAGCGGACCTCGTCGGCCACCACGGCAAAACCTCGTCCCGCCTCACCGGCGCGGGCGGCTTCGATAGCAGCGTTCAGCGCCAGCAGGTTGGTGCGCTCGGCAATCGAGTTGATCACTGCGACCACGTTTTCGATGGCCTGGCTGTCATGGGACACACGCCCGACGGATTCGGCGGCCTCATCGAGCACTTCGGCCAGGCGCTGCATATCGCTGGCGGTGGTTTGCACCACCTGCTTGCCGCTTTCTACCGCGTGGTCGGCGGCGTTGCTGGCCTGTGCGGCATTTTGCGCATAGGCGGCGATTTCATGCACCGTGGCCGCCATCTGGTTGACCGCCGTGGCCATGCGTTGGGTTTCCCCGGTTTGCAGGCGCATCTGTTCGCTGTTGCTGTCGGAGCTGGCCTGCAGTTGCGAGGACGAGCCGATCAGATCATGGGCCACGGCACGAACCTCGGTGATGGTTTCGGCCAGGTGACGGTTGCTGGTCTTCAGTGCGCCCATGACGCTGTTGGGGTGACGTGTTTCGATCACACCGTCGAGTTGGCCGTTGGCCAACTGACGGATCGCGTCGGCGACGACTTCCGGCTCGGCGCCAAGTGTCGACTTGAGGTTGCGGATGATCAGCACCGAGACCAGCACGCTGAGCAATACGGCGATGGTGGTGACCAGCAGCATCAGCGTGGCGAAGTGGCTGGCGGTGGTGCGTACTTCGGTCAGTTGCTTGCCGATCGAGGCTTCCTCCCAGTCGATCAGGGCATTGATGCGTTTGAGCCATTCCTTGTAGGCCGGGGAAATATCGGACAGCAGGAAGGCCTGGGCCTTGTCCATGTCGCCCTGTCGGCGCAGCTCGATCAAGCGGGCGGTGAGGGCCAGGGTGGTGCGCTCGGTGCTCTTGATGTCGTCCAGCAGACGACGTTCGGCGTCCGAAGCCCCCATTTTGGCGAAAATCGCGTCCATCGGTTGTGCCGAAGCCTGATAGTCGGCGTTCAACTTCTCGATATTGCCGAGGTGGTTCTGCAGGCCGGCATTGTCACGCACCAGCACTGCATCGCGGATGGCGATGGCACGGTCATGCACGCTGCCGCGAAAGTTGATTGCATAACGTTGTTTGACCGCGCTGTCGTCACTGACATCGGTCAACGTCGAGTCGATCAGGCCGACCCGATTGACCCCGATCAGGGTCACCAGGGTCAATAGCGAAAGCACCAGCCCAAAGCCCAGTCCAAGGCGTTTGGCGATTGTCAGAGAGCGGGGCATTTCAGGTTTCCTTAGCGTAAACGCAGGATTGATATCAGAGGGCCATTATTTTGGTGAAGTTGTAGCGTGTTACAAGGGGTAGAGCTCATTTGTTTTATTTATCGCCGCAATGGGATGAATATCTCGCTGTTGGCGGTAATGTCCTGTTCGAAGACGAGCGTCACAGGCAAGGCATGGTGTAAGCTCATGGGCCTTCCGCATTCGACCCTTAGCGAGCCCTATGCCGTTGCTCTTCAAACGCTCCCTGTTGCCCAAACTGCGCAGCTTCCCAATGACTGCCGATGCCTTGACCATCCTGCCTTCGGCCGCCGAGTTCCGGCGTTGTCTGCTGGAGCGGATTGCTGCGGCGCGGCAGCGCATCACCCTGGTGGCGCTGTATCTGCAGGAAGACGAGGCCGGGCAGGAAATCCTCGATGCCCTGCATGCGGCCAAGGCGGCCCGACCAGAGTTGGAGATCGTGGTGGTGGTCGACTGGCTGCGTGCCCAGCGCGGGTTGATCGGTGCGGCCAAGCAACCGGGCAACAGCGCCTGGTACCAGGCGCAGACCCGCGCTCATGACACCGAGGTACCGATCTACGGTGTACCGGTGCAGACCCGCGAGTTGTTCGGCGTGCTGCACCTCAAGGGCTTCATCATTGATGACTGCGTGATTTACAGCGGCGCGAGCCTGAATAACGTTTATCTGCACAAGTTCGACAAGTACCGTTTCGACCGTTACCACCTGTTGCACAACCAGGCCCTGGCCGATTCGATGCAAGGGCTGGTGCAAAAGGAGTTGCTGGCTTCCCATGCGGTCTGCCGCCTGGATCTGCCGAGCCTGCCGACCACCCGCAGCCTGCGTGGCGGTATCGGCGACCTGCGCAGCCGGCTGAAAAGCGCCCAGTACGATACCCGTGCCGGCGGCGAGCCGAGCTTCAATCTGTCGGTCAGCCCGTTGCTCGGCCTGGGCAAGAACAACCCGTTGAGTCGGGTGATCTGCGAACTGATCGGCGCCAGCCAACTGCAACTGACCCTCTGCACGCCGTACTTCAACCTGCCGCTGGCGGTGACCCGGGAGATCAACCGGGCGCTGGAGCGTGGTGTGAAGATCGACATCATCGTCGGCGACAAGACCGCCAACGACTTCTACATTCCGCCAAGCGAGCCGTTCAAGGTGATCGCGGCGCTGCCGTACCTGTATGAAATCAGCCTGCGGCGTTTCGCCAAGCGGCATCAGGCGGCGATCGACAAGGGGTTGCTCAACCTGCATCTGTGGCGTGACGGTGACAACACCTATCACCTCAAGGGCATGTGGGTTGACCAGCGCTACACCTTGCTGACCGGCAACAACCTCAATCCGCGGGCGTTCCGGCTGGATCTGGAAAACGCCTTGCTGATCGATGATCCGCGCAGCGAACTGCTGGATGTACGGGCCCGGGAGCTGGAGTTGATCATGGAAAATACCCGGCGGATCGGCAGTTTCCGTGATCTGGAGACGCTGCTCGACTACCCTGAGGCGGTGGGCAAGTTCCTGCGGCGGGTGAGCAGGGTGAAGATCGAGCGGTTGCTCTATCGGATGCTCTGATCCAGTGGGGTAGGCGGTTTGCTGGCGATAGCTAGGCGTCTGGCACCCTAGTCTTCCTGACTGGCCGCCTTCGGCGGATCGCCAGCAAGCCGGCTCCCACATGGGCAGTGCCCATGGAACGAACGTGCAGCTCCAGGCAGCAGTGTACTGCCTGGAGCAGAACCTCAGTTCAGGCCCAGCTTGCCGCGCAGGGTCGACAGGTCTTCAGCCAGTGTGGTGACCGGGCCAACCAGGGCCTTGCGGTCAGCGTCCTTGACCTTGTCGTAGGTCTCGAAACCACCGTCCTTGGTCTTGTACTTGGCGAGAATCTTGTCCACGGTGGCGAAGTTCTTGTCGACCTTGGCCGCAAACGCCTTGTCCTGCTTCTCGATCTGCGGACGGAACAGGTCGACGATCTTCTTCGCGCCGTCGATGTTGCCCTGGAAGTCATACAGGTCGGTGTGGCTGTAGCGGTCTTCCTCGCCGGAGATCTTGGTCGCGGCCACTTCTTCGAGCAGGGCGGCAGCGCCACCGACGACTTTCTCTGGTGGGAAGGTCAGACCGGCCACGCGGGCCTGCAGGTCTTTCACGTTCTTGTCCAGGCCATCGGCGAGGTCGCCCAGGCCCTGGGTGGTGTTCTCGGAGAACAGGCTGTACTCCAGGCGGTGGAAACCGGTGAAGTCCTCGGCCTTGACGCCTTTTTCGTGGTCGTCGACGCGCGAGTCGATGGCCGCATCAAGGTCACTGAACAGCTCGGCGATCGGCTCGATCGACTCGTAGTGGACGCGAGTCGGTGCGTAGAGCTTCTTGGCGGTGGCCAGGTCGCCTTTCTTCACCGCGTCGGTGAACTGCTGGGTTTGGCTGGCCAGTTGATCGAGCTGCTCGGTGACGTAGATCTTGTAATCCGAAACCGGCCCGACGAGGTCCAGGGGGGCTGTGGCCGCGAGAGCCGAAAGCGGGGTGTGGAGCAGGCCGACGGCCAGCAACAAAGCAAGAGGCGACTTCTTCATGAGCATTTCCCAGGTGAGTTAAGGGTTAAGCCTTGGTTTTTTGTTGTGTTGCAGAAAGCAGCGAACGACCGATGAAGTCCTGATCGCCGGTTACTCCTGGCAAGGTGAAGAAATAACCGCCGCCGATCGGCTTGAGGTATTCCTCCAGTGGCTCGCCGTTGAGCCGGGTCTGGACCGTGATGAAACCCTGCTCCAGGTTTGACTGGTAGCAGATGAACAGCAGGCCCATTTCCAGCTGACCGTTCTTGCTGACCCCGTTGGAGTAGTTGAACGGCCGGCGCAGGATCAGGTTGCGCTGGGTTTCGGCGGTACGTGGGTTGGCCAGGCGGATGTGGGAGTCGAGTCTGATCCGTTTGCCTTCCGGGTCCTTGCTGTAGTCCGGCACTTCGGCTTCGGTCTTGCCGCCGATAGGGGCTCCGGTGGTTTTCTCCCGGCCGAAGATGCTTTCCTGCTCCTGCAGCGGGGTACGGTCCCAGCGTTCGACCAGGTTGCGGATGATCCGCACGGCCTGGTAACTGCCATTGGCGGCCCAGGCCGGCTCGTCGCTACCGGCTTGAACCCAGACGATGCGGTCCATGGCGCTGCTGTCGTTGGAGTCCGGGTTGGCCGAGCCATCACGGAAACCGAGGAAGTTGCGTGCACTCTGGGCCGGTTCACCCGGCTTGGTCGGTGCCTGCGGCGGTACGCTGCCTTCCTGCTTCCAGCGCACCAGCAGCAGGTCCGGGGTGTTCTTGACGATATCGCGCAGGGCGTGGATGTTGGTGTCCGGGGTGTTGGCGCAGAACTGGATGCTCAGGTCGCCATGGCACAGATCCGGTTGCAGTGCATCGTTGGGAAAACCGACCATCTGAATCAGCCGCTTGGGCTTGACCGATTCCAGGCCAAAACGCTCATCGAACAGTGAATTGCCCACCGACACGGTGATGGTCAGGTTGTCCGGGGTCACGACCGGGCCGAGGATGCCGGAGTCCAGCGGTGGCAGTTTCGGGTCGACCTGTTTCACCGCGCCACCGCTCATCAGAAAGGCGATGCGCTCGTTGAGGGTGCGGAACAGGCGCTCGAGCTCCTTGCGGTCGCTGGCCAGGACGTCGAATGCGACGAGCATGCCGGCGGCCGGGCGAGGGGTGACGATGCCGGTCTGGTGCTTGCCGTGGAAATCGTGGTGGTCCTGGGTCTTGTCGCTGCTCGGAGCCTGGGTGACCTGTGCCTGCGCAGCAGCCATGGCCGGGCAGCTCAGGGCGCTGCCGGCGATGGCTGCACCGGCCACGCCCATGCCCAGCAGAACGCGGCGGCGGTCAGCGGAAAATTCGTTGTTGCGCTGTGATGAATCGCTCATGTTTGGTTCGTCTGCTGGTTAAAGGCCGGAAAGGCCAAGGGCGGGATCGATTCCATCGAGTGCATCGGCCAGAGCCTTGGCCTTGTCGCTGATCTGCTTGCGTTTTTCGGCGCTGACGGTGTCATAGGTGACGTAGCCGTCGCCGCTGCGCAGGCTGTTGAATTGCGCATCGAGGGCTACCGCTGCGCTGTCGAGCTGGGGCAGCAGGTCGGCGGCCGACTTCACCAGCAGGGGCCGCAGCAGGTCGATGACCTTGCGCGTGGCCTGCAGGTTGCCGGCAAAACCGTTCAGGTCGACATGGCTGTAGCGTTCCTCTTCGCCGCTGCTGGCGCGGGTGTCGGCGAGACTGCGCATGCTGCGGGCGACGATGCTGACCAGTTGCTCCGGTGGCAGCGACTGGGCCAGCAATTGCTGCTTGAGGGTGGTCACATCGGCTTGCAGGCGTTCGACCACCGGTTTCAGACCGTCGACGCTGCGCTGCTGGAACAGGCCGTATTCGATGCGATGGAAACCTCCGAAGCCTGGGTCCTGCTCACGTTTTTCGTAGTAATCGGCGCGGGCGTTGATGGCATTGTCCAGTTCGGAGAAGCGCTGGGCGGCCGGAGCCAGGCCCTGATAGGCGGCGCGGGCCGGGGCATAGAGCGCCTGGGCCTGGGCCAGATCGCCGGCGGCAATCGCCAGCTGAAGGGCGTCGACCGCCTTGATCAGCGCGCTGCCCTGGGTGCTCAGATAGACGCGGAACTCCGACAGCGGACCAATGAAGGCGGTCATCGACGGCCGGGCCTTGGCAGCGGCTTCCGACGCGGCGGTGGGGGTCACATGCAGGGTGCCGCGCGGGTTGCTCAACAGGCCGCAGGTAATCGCGTAATCGCCGGGGGCAAGGTTGGCATTGATCACCTGGCTCAGGCCCGGCGCGATGTTTTCACGCTCTTCGAGCACCAGCACGCCATCGAGAATTTCCCATTCCACCGCGCGGTCGGACTGGTTGACGATGCGGAAGCTGTTCAGTCCGGCCGGCACGGTCAATGCGTTCGGGTCGCAACTGTGGGCTAGGATGTTGACGGTGATTTCGTTGTGATGGCTCTGACGCTTGCTCGCCGCCAGTTGCGAGGCGTAGTAGAACAGTCCACCGGCCGCGATCATCACGATCACCGAGCCGGCTACCGCCCAGCGCAAGGCTTGGGGCGGTTTGCCAGTTGCAGGGTTGGACATGGTTAACCTTACTGGTTGGGAACGGAAGAAGTGTGCTTGGGGGCCAGGGGGGCGGCCGGGATGAAGAACATCACCAGGGCGATCACCAGGTACAGCAGGTAGGCGCTCAGTACGCTGACGGTCGGTGCATCCTGATAGCCGAACATGCCGGCCAGGATCGAACCGGCGGGGCCATCCATCGGCAACGTCGCGCTGATGTCGAAGACCACATCCTGCAGGTGATTCCACAGGCCGGCCTCGTGCAGGGCCTGTACCGAATTGGCCAGGATGCCGGCGGCAACCACCAGAATGAACAACCCGGTCCAGCGGAAGAACAGCGCCAGATTCAGGCGCATGCTGCCGGTATAGATGGCGAAACCGACCAGGATCGCCAGGATCAGGCCGAGCAGGGCGCCGATCGGTGCGCCCGGGCCTTCGCTCTGCTGGAACACCGCCAACAGGAAGAACACCGTTTCCAGGCCTTCGCGGGCGACGGCGAAGAACACCATGGCGATCAGGGCCCAGACCTGATGTTTGGAGGCCGCGAGGGCATGGTCGAGGGACACGTGCAGGGAATGCTTGATGGAGCGCGCGACCTTGCGCATCCAGAACACCATCGAACTGAGGATGCCGACGGCGACCAGGCCGACGATGCCTTCGAAAAGTTCCTGCTGCTTCTGTGGGAATTCGGCGCTGACCAGCTCCAGGCCGCCACCGACCAGCAGCGCGAGCGCGGCGGCGAGAAAGACCCCGATCCACACCGCAGGCATCCATTGGCCACGGCCAGTCTGCTTGAGGTAACTGGCAATGATGCCAACGATGAGCGCGGCTTCAATACCTTCGCGCAGCATGATCAGAAAGGGAACCAGCATTCGGAAATCGCGCCCGTTAGTAAAAGTGGATGGTAATTTGTAACATAATGATACTCATTACTAAACAGATTTTGCCGGTTATAGCTGAACCGGGGCTGAACGGTTGGGGTCGGGACTGACTTCACAGGCCTCTGGTGGAAGCCTGAGTGCTGGCGATAGCGACCGGTCAGTCAACGTTTTTGTCTGCTGGTATGGCGCTATCGCCAGCACGCCGGCTCCTGCAAGGTGTTCTACAGATTTGTGGGGTTCAGTTGCCCAGGGCGAAATCGACCGCCGCCAGCGCGTGCAGCTCGGTGGTGTCGAGCAAGGGCAGCGGGCTGTGCTCGGGTTTGATCAGCAAGCCGATTTCAGTGCAGCCGAGAATGATCGCCTCGGCGCCTCGCGCCGCCAGCCCCTCGATCACTTGTTGGTACAGCTGCCGCGATTGCTCGTTGATCACGCCCACGCACAGCTCGTCATAGATGATTCGATGGACGGCCTGGCGTTGCTCCGTTTCGGGAATCAGTACCTCCAGTCCCTGGGCCACCAGTCGCTGCTTGAGGAAGTCCTGTTCCATGGTGAACGCCGTGCCGAGCAGGCCGACCCGCGTTGCGCCGCGGGCGAGGGCGGCCTGGCCGGTCGGTGTGGCGATATGCAGGAAGGGGATGCTCACGGCGCCCTCGATCTGCTGCGCCAGCCGATGCATGGTGTTGGTACACAGCACCACGCATTCGGCGCCACCGGCTTGCAGGCGTCGCGCGGCGTCCTGCAGGATCAGCCCTGCATCGTCCCAGCGCCCGGCGTGCTGGGCCTGTTCGACAGGGCCGAAGTCGACGCTGTACATTAACAATGCCGCCGAACGCAGCGGGCCGAGTCGGGAGCGGACCTGCTGGTTGATGATCCGGTAATACTCGGCGCTGGACTCCCAGCTCATGCCGCCGATAAGGCCGATGGTGCGCATGTGGTGTTCCTTTCGATCACGGGTGTGCAGGCAGTCTGCGGCTTGGCGGCAATGGTGATCTATCAGGAAATTTCAGATGCGCGAACAACCGGTCGGTGAGCTTGCGATGCCTGCCCGGCGCCTGCTGGACGGGCGCCTGTGCCTGCAACTCTTGCCGCGCTCAGCCTATAGCGGGCGCGATCCAGTGCAATGGCAGACCTTGGGCATCGCCCTGGAGTCTCAGCGCGGTGTCCATGCCATCGGCTCCGACCGGCGCGTGGATTTCGACACCCGTCCCGGCACCCTGGCACTGACGCCGCCGGGTATCGAGGTGTTTTCCGAGTCCGCTGAAGGGGGCGAGTACCTGTTGGTGCGCTGGCAGCTCGAAGATGATCGCCCGGCGCTCCAGCAGCGGCTGGAGAGTCCCGGACACACGCGGGGTTTTGCCTTGGGGCGACAGCTGCGCCGGCTGTTGCTGGAGCCGGGTTGCGATCCGCTGATGCTCGAAGCGGTTGCGCTGGAGTTTGTCCGGTTGGGCGAGTTGGTTCCGCTCGGTAGTCCAGCACCGCCGAACTTCACGGCAGTGCTGCGTCGTTTTGCCGAGGATTTCGCCCAGCCCTTGAGCCTGGCCCAACTGGCGTCGGGGCAGGGGCAGTCGGAGCTACGTTTCCTGCGCGACTTCACCCGGGCCATTGGCATGACGCCCCATGCCTATCTGCTGGAGGTGCGGGTGCAGGCGGCACGGCGGATGATCGAGGGTGGCGAGCGGTCGCTGGCGCAGATCGCCCTCGATTGTGGCTTTGCCCAGCAGTCGCACCTGGGCAGCGCCTTTCGCAAAGTGCTGGGGGTGACGCCCGGGCAGTACCGCAGGCGTCTGGCAGGCTCCGTGTAGGCGCAGGGCTTGCCCGCGAACAGGCCCGCCCAGGCACCACAGCCTTGAATCTACATATCCATGTGTGCCCAACTCTCAGGCGGCCTTTCCTCAACCACCATCGCCGGCACCACCTTGCCCGTCGCCTGCTCAACCCGCTGCGCCACCTCCGGATCGTCGGAGAACAGCATCAGGCTGGCCTCGTCCAGGCTCTTTTCCGATTGGTCCCGCAGGCAGTAGCTGATGCCCAGATACAGCGAAACCACCGCCATCAGATTCAAACCGATTTCCAGCATCGTACGATCCTCCTCGCTCTGGGCATTCAGACAATTTGTGCCGCTTGCCGGGCTACCGTGTGGTCGGCGACCCGCACCGTGCGCCAGGTGTTGTAGGCCATCAACAACATGCCGCCGAGAAAGAACAGACCACCGGCAAACCGCACGACAAACCCGGGATGGCTGGCCACCAATGCCTCGACGAATGAATAGGTGAGGGTGCCGTCCTCGTTTACCGCCCGCCACATCAGGCCCTGGGTGATGCCGTTGACCCACATCGAGGCGATGTACAGCACCGTGCCGATGGTCGCCAGCCAGAAATGCAGGTTGATCAGGCCGACGCTGTGCATCTGTTCGCGACCGAAGATTTTGGGAATCATGTGGTACAGCGAACCGAAGGTGATCATCGCCACCCAGCCCAGCGCCCCGGCATGCACATGGCCGATGGTCCAGTCGGTGTAGTGGGACAGGGCATTGACGGTCTTGATCGCCATCATCGGACCTTCGAAGGTCGACATGCCGTAGAACGCCAGAGACAGCACCAGAAAACGCAGGATCGGGTCGGTGCGCAGCTTATGCCAGGCGCCGGAGAGGGTCATCATGCCGTTGATCATGCCGCCCCAGCTCGGAGCCAGCAGGATCAGTGACATGGCCATGCCCAGCGACTGTGCCCAGTCCGGCAGGGCGGTGTAGTGCAGGTGATGCGGGCCGGCCCAGATATACAGGGTGATCAGCGCCCAGAAATGCACGATGGACAGGCGGTAGGAATACACCGGCCGGCCGACCTGCTTGGGCACGAAGTAATACATCATCCCGAGGAAGCCGGTGGTGAGGAAAAAGCCCACGGCGTTGTGTCCATACCACCACTGCACCATGGCATCGGTTGCACCGGAGTAGACCGGGTAGGACTTGAACCAGTCCACCGGGATCGACAGGTGATTGACCACGTGCAGCATGGCGATCACCAGGATGAAGGCGCCGAAGAACCAGTTGCCGACATAGATGTGCCGGGTCTTGCGGCGTACCACGGTGGTGAAGAACACGATGGCATAGACGACCCAGACCAGCGCCATCCACACCGCGCCGCTGAACTCGATCTCGGCGTATTCCTTGGTGGTGGTATAGCCCAGCGGCAGGCTGATGAACATGATCACGATCACCGCCTGCCAGCCCCAGAAGGTGAACGCGGCCAGGGTGTCGCTGTACAGCCGCACCTGGCAGGTACGCTGGACCGCATAGTAGCTGGCAGCGAACTGTGCGCTGCCGGCGAAGCCGAAGATTACCAGGCTGGTGTGCAGCGGCCGCAGGCGACCGAAGCTGGTCCAGGGCAGGTCCAGATTCATCTCGGGCCAGACCAGTTGCGAGGCGATCAGCACCCCCATCGCCATGCCGATCACGCCCCAGAACACGGTGGCGATGACGAATTGTCGGACCACCTTGTAGTTATAGGCTTCTGCGTTTGCTGCTGTACTCATGGTCAAGTCTTCCACGGTTGCCAGATCGTGCCCGGCCACCCTGGCCTGGCAGGGGAGGACTGTAGGAATTGCTGCAGAAACAAAACAGACTCAGAAATGTCTCATTCATACGGATCAGGCTTTTATCCTGTATTGTCACGCTCTGAGGTGCACTGATATGGGTTTTTGTGAAGCATGGATAGGCTGTTTGTAGCGTTATCCGGTACAGGACGCCCGTTAGGGCGTACCCGGGACATAGGTGGCAGCTTTGCGCGCAAGCTCCTACAAGTAAAAGTTGTATTTCAGATTTGCCGCACCCTCGAAGGTGTGCGAATTTGTGGGTCCCCCATAGGTCGACTGACGCTTTCGTGCTTAACTTCGGCCTCTTCAAATATTTTCTGGAAGGATTTCGCTCATGGCTCAAGTCACCCTCAAAGGCAACCCGGTCAAGGTCAACGGCCAACTGCCTCAGGTCGGCACCCAGGCTCCGGCCTTTTCCCTGGTCAACGCCGGCCTGGCCGACGTCAGCCTGGAAAGCTTTGCCGGCAAGCGCAAGGTGCTGAACATTTTCCCAAGCGTCGACACCCCGACCTGTGCCACCTCGGTGCGTAAGTTCAACGCCCAGGCCAACGATGTCGCCAACACCGTGGTGCTGTGCATCTCGGCTGACCTGCCGTTTGCCCAGGCACGCTTCTGCGGCGCCGAAGGCCTGGAAAACGTCCAGAACCTGTCGACCCTGCGTGGTCGCGAGTTCATCGAAAACTACGGTGTGGCCATCGCTGACGGCCCGTTGACAGGCCTGACCGCCCGTGCGGTGGTGGTGCTGGACGAAAACAACAATGTCCTGCACAGCGAACTGGTCGGTGAAATCGCTGACGAGCCGAACTACGACGCAGCCCTGGCTGTATTGAAGTAAGCGGCGACGCAAGTCACCCACGGCCTGGCATTGTCCAGGCCGTTTTTGTTTGTGCCGGACTCGAACCCTGTGGCGAGCAGGCTTGCCCGCGCGGGCGCGCGAAGCGGGCCTGAAACCTTGACCCCGTTTCAACTGTCACACTGCGGTGCCTGGTCATGGGCCGCTCTGGCCTGGGCCTTCGGGATCCTTGCGTGGCTGTGACAATTTGTGTTCGGACGTAGGTGTCGGCGGCATATCGTGGTTAACTTCAACCTTTCTTCTGCAACTGTTCAAAAGGATAGACTTCATGGCTCAAGTGACGCGCAGAGGCGTAGTGGTGCAGGTCAACGGTGAGCTGCCGCGTCCCGGAACCCGGGCGCCCGGGTTTTCCCTGGTGAACAAGGACCTGGCTGACGTCTCTCTGGCTGACTTCGCCGGCCAGCGCAAGATATTGAACATTTTCCCGAGCATCGACACGCCGACCTGCGCCAAGTCGGTCCGCGCCTTCAACGCCCACGCCAATGAACTGAGCAATACCGTGGTGCTGTGCATTTCCGCCGACCTGCCGTTCGCCCAGGCTCGTTTCTGCGGTGCCGAAGGCCTGGAAAATGTCCAGAACCTGTCGACCTTGCGCGGCGCCCGATTCATGCAAGACTACGGTGTAGCCATCGCCGACGGCCCAACCGCGGGTCTCACCGCCAGGGCCGTACTGGTACTCGACGAACAGGACCAGGTGCTGCACAGCGAATTGGTTGCCGATATGGGCCAGGAACCCGACTACGCCGCCGCCCTCGCTGTCTTGCAGTAAGCGACCTGGCAATGCTTGACGGCCTGTCCCTGTCCAGGCCGTTTTCATTTGCATTTCAGTGTCTTGGTCGAAGAACGTCATGCAAAGGTAAATTGCCGGTAAAGGCCCTTTGCATGAAACCTCTGAGTGCTTATCTTTCAGGCTCCTAAGGAAGAAGCACTCGCCCACAATGGTTGATCACTCCATGCAATCCTCTGCTCCCCGCAAATCCCGTCGTTGGCTGTTTGGCCTGCTCACCTTGTTGATCATCGCGGCGCTGTGCTGGCATTTCTGGCCGGCGGGTGCGAACAAGGCCCAACACAAACCGGCCGGGCATACCGGCAAGACAGGCATGATGCGCCCAGGCTTCGGCGCCGCCACCGGCCCGGTGCCGGTGCGTGTGGCACCGGCTACCATTGGCGACTTCCCGCTCTATTACCAGGCGCTGGGCACCGTGACTGCGCTCAATACCGTCAATGTGCGCACGCAGGTGGCCGGGCAACTGGTCAAGATCAACTTCCAGGAAGGGCAGATGGTCAAGGCCGGCGATGTGCTGGCCGAGATTGACCCGCGCAGCTACCAGAGCGCCCTGCTGCAGGCCCAGGGTACCTTGCTGCAGAGCCAGGCCCAGTTGAAGAATGCCCAGGTCGACCTGCAGCGCTATCGCGGGCTGTATGCCGAAGACAGTATCGCCAAGCAGACCCTCGATACCGCCGAGGCGACGGTGCTGCAATACCAGGGCACGGTGAAGAACAACCAGGGCGCAGTCGATGCGGCAAAACTGAACCTGGAGTTCACCAAGGTCCGTGCACCGATTTCCGGACGCCTGGGCCTGCGCCAACTGGACGTCGGCAACCTGTTGGCGGCCAACGACACCCAGGCCGTGGCGGTGATCACCCAGACCCAGCCGATCAGCGTGGTATTCACCTTGCCGGAGAACAACCTCGACGTGGTACTGCCCCGTTTCCGCAGCGGCGCGCATCTGCCAGCCGAAGCCTGGGATCGCGGTGACGTGAAGCAGCAGGCCACCGGCGTACTGCAAAGCCTGGACAACCAGATTGATATCACCACCGGCACCCTGAAATTCAAGGCGCTCTACGAAAACAAGGAACAGACCCTGTTCCCCAACCAGTTCGTCAACGTGCACCTGCTCGCCGATACCCTGAAGAACGTGGTGCTGGCGCCGAGCGCGGCGATCCAGTTCGGTACCGATGGTCCCTTCGTCTATACGCTGGACGGCGACAAGAAGGTCAAGATCCGTCCGATCAAGGTCGGCTCCAGCGACGGCAACGTCACCGTGGTCACCGAGGGCCTGGCCGCTGGCGACCGGATGGTGCTCGAAGGGACCGACCGTCTCAAGGATGGCAGTGACGTGGAAGTGGTGAATGACAGCCAGCAGGTCCCGACCTCGCCGGCCGAGCACCTGCACGGCGCCAAGGATGCACCGGCTGAGGCCAAGGCGAAAAAGGTCGGCGCATGAATCTCTCGCGGCTGTTCATTCTCCGCCCGGTAGCGACCACCCTGAGCATGCTGGCGATCGTCCTGGCCGGGATGATCGCCTACCGTTTGCTGCCAGTGTCGGCGCTGCCACAGGTCGATTACCCGACGATCCGGGTGATGACCCTGTACCCGGGCGCCAGTCCGGACGTGATGACCAGTGCGGTCACCGCACCGCTGGAGCGCCAGTTCGGACAGATGCCCGGGCTGACCCAGATGGCCTCCACCAGCTCCGGCGGCGCCTCGGTGCTGACCTTGCGTTTCAACCTCGACATCAACATGGATGTCGCCGAACAGCAGGTCCAGGCTGCGATCAATGCCGCGACCAACCTGTTGCCCAAGGATCTGCCGGCACCGCCGGTGTACAACAAGGTCAACCCGGCCGATACCCCGGTGCTGACCCTGGCGATTACCTCGAAAACCATGCTGTTGCCCAAGCTCAACGACCTGGTCGATACGCGCATGGCGCAGAAGATCGCCCAGATCAGCGGCGTCGGCATGGTCAGCATCGCCGGTGGCCAGCGCCAGGCGGTACGGATCAAGGTCAACCCCGAAGCCCTGGCAGCCAACAGCCTGAACCTGTCCGACGTCCGTACGCTGGTCGGCGCCTCCAACGTCAACCAGCCCAAGGGTAACTTCGACGGTCCGACCCGGGTGTCGATGCTCGATGCCAACGACCAGTTGCGCTCGCCGAAGGAATACGCCGACCTGATCCTCGCCTACAAGAACGGCGCGCCGTTGCGTCTCAAGGACGTGGCACAGATCGTCGATGGCGCGGAGAACGAACGCCTGGCGGCCTGGGCCAATGAAAACCAGGCGGTGCTGCTCAACATCCAGCGCCAGCCAGGGGCCAACGTGATCGAAGTGGTGGACCGGATCAAGGCGCTGCTGCCGAGCATCACCGACAACCTGCCGGCAGGCATCAATGTCAGTGTGCTGACCGACCGTACCCAGACCATCCGCGCGTCGGTCACCGACGTGCAGCATGAACTGCTGATCGCCATCGCCCTGGTGGTGATGGTGACGTTCCTGTTCCTGCGCCGAGCCAGCGCCACCATCATCCCCTCGGTGGCGGTGCCGCTGTCGCTGATTGGTACCTTCGGCGTGATGTACCTGGCAGGCTTCTCGGTCAACAACCTGACGCTGATGGCCCTGACCATCGCCACCGGTTTTGTGGTCGACGACGCCATCGTCATGCTGGAAAACATCTCGCGCTTCATCGAGGAAGGCGACAGCCCCATGCAGGCTGCGCTCAAGGGGGCCAAGCAGATCGGCTTCACCCTGGTGTCGCTGACGCTGTCGCTGATCGCGGTGCTGATTCCGCTGCTGTTCATGGCCGATGTGGTCGGGCGGCTGTTCCGTGAGTTCGCCATCACCCTGGCGGTGGCGATCCTGATTTCCCTGGTGGTATCACTGACGCTGACGCCGATGATGTGCGCGCGCCTGCTCAAGCGTGAACCCAGGGAAGAAGAGCAGGGCCGTTTCTACCGCGCCAGCGGCGCCTGGCTCGATTGGCTGATCGAGTCCTACGGCCGCAAGTTGCAATGGGTGCTCAAGCATCAGTCGCTGACCCTGTTGGTCGCCGTCGGTACCCTGGCGCTGACCGTGTTCCTCTACCTGATCGTGCCCAAGGGCTTCTTCCCGGTGCAGGACACCGGGGTGATCCAGGGCATTTCCGAAGCGCCGCAGTCGGTGTCGTTCGCGGCCATGAGCCAGCGCCAGCAGGAACTGGCCAAGGTGATTCTGGCTGATCCGGCGGTACAGAGCCTGTCGTCCTATATCGGTGTCGATGGCGACAACACCACGCTCAACAGCGGGCGCCTGCTGATCAACCTCAAACCCCATCGCGAGCGTGATCTCAGCGCGACCCAGGTGATCGCGCGCCTGCAACCGAACTTGGACAAACTGGTGGGCATCCGCCTGTACCTGCAGCCGGTGCAGGACCTGACCATCGAAGACCGCGTCAGCCGCACGCAGTACCAGTTCAGCATGTCCTCGCCAGACGCCGACCTGCTCGCCGAGTGGAGCGGCAAGCTGCTCGACGCCCTGGCCCAGCGGCCGGAACTGACCGATGTCGCCAGCGACCTGCAGGACAAGGGCCTGCAGGTGTACCTGGTGATCGACCGGGATGCCGCGTCGCGGCTCGGTGTGGCGGTCTCTGACATTACCGATGCGTTGTATGACGGTTTTGGCCAGCGGCAGATTTCCACCATCTACACCCAGGCCAGCCAGTACCGCGTGGTGCTCCAGGCCCAGGCCGGGGAAAGGATCGGCCCGGCGGCGCTCGACCAGATCCACGTCAAGACCACCAGCGGCAGTCAGGTTCGCTTGTCGAGCCTGGCGCGGATCGAGGAGCGCCAGGCGCAACTGGCGATCTCCCACATCGGCCAGTTCCCGGCGGTGACGATGTCGTTCAACCTGGCACCAGGCATCGCGCTGGGGCAGGGCGTCGAGATCATCGACCAGGTGAAGCATGACATCGGCATGCCGATCGGCGTGCAGACCCAGTTCCAGGGGGCTGCCGAAGCCTTCCAGGCCTCGTTGTCGAGCACGCTGCTGCTGATCCTGGCGGCGGTGGTGACCATGTACATCGTGCTTGGCGTACTCTACGAGAGCTACATTCATCCGGTGACGATCCTCTCGACCCTGCCATCGGCCGCGGTCGGCGCCTTGCTGGCGTTGATCCTCAGCGGTAATGACCTGGGCATGATCGCCATCATCGGCATCATCCTGCTGATCGGTATCGTCAAGAAGAACGCGATCATGATGATCGACTTCGCTCTCGACGCCGAACGCAATCAGGGCGTTGCGCCCGAGCAGGCGATCTACCAGGCGGCGCTGTTGCGGTTCCGGCCGATCCTGATGACGACGCTGGCAGCGCTGTTCGGTGCCGTGCCGCTGATGCTGGCGACCGGCTCCGGTGCCGAGCTGCGTCAGCCCCTGGGCCTGGTGATGGTTGGCGGGTTGCTGGTCAGCCAGGTGCTGACGCTGTTCACCACGCCAGTGATCTATCTGTTCTTTGACCGTCTGGGACGGAGCTGGGGTCGGCATCCGAGCCGTCTGGAGCAGGCGGACACATGAACCTTTCCGGACCCTTTATCCGTCGGCCGGTAGCGACCATGCTGCTGAGCCTGGCGATTGTCCTGCTCGGCGGCGTCAGCTTCGGCCTGTTGCCGGTGTCGCCGCTGCCACAGATGGACTTCCCCGTGATCGTGGTCCAGGCCAGCCTGCCGGGCGCCAGCCCGGAAGTCATGGCCTCGACCGTGGCCACGCCGCTGGAGCGCTCGTTCGGGGTGATCCCTGGCGTCAACACCATGAGCAGCCGTTCCAGCCAGGGCTCGACCCGGGTGATCCTGCAGTTCGACCTGGACCGCGATATCAACGGCGCGGCGCGGGAAGTGCAGGCGGCCATCAACGCCTCGCGCAACCTGCTGCCCAGTGGTATGCGCAGCATGCCGACCTACAAGAAGGTCAACCCGTCCCAGGCGCCGGTCATGGTGCTGTCGCTGACCTCCGACGTGTTGCAGAAAGGCCAGTTGTACGACCTGGCCTCGACCATTCTGTCCCAGAGCCTGTCCCAAGTGCCGGGCGTGGGCGAGGTGCAGATCGGCGGCAGTTCGTTGCCGGCGGTGCGGATCGAACTCGAACCGCAGGCACTGAACCAGTACGGCGTGGCCCTGGACGATGTCCGGACCACCATCGCCAACGCCAACGTGCGCCGGCCCAAGGGCTCGCTGGAAGACGACCAGCGCAACTGGCAGATACAGGCCAATGACCAGTTGGAGAAGGCCAAGGATTATGAGCCGCTGATCATCCATTATCAGAACGGCGCGGCCTTGCGCCTGGGCGATGTGGCGAAGATCAGCGACGGCGTCGAGGACCGCTACAACAGTGGTTTTTTCAACAATGATTCGGCAGTGCTGCTGGTGATCAACCGCCAGGCCGGGGCCAACATCATCGAGACGGTCAACGAAATCAAGGCCCAGTTGCCGGCGTTGCAGGCGGTGTTGCCGTCCAGCGTCAAGCTCAACCTGGCCATGGATCGCTCGCCGGTGATCAAGGCGACTCTCCATGAAGCCGAGATGACCCTGTTGATCGCCGTGGCCCTGGTGGTGCTGGTGGTCTACCTGTTCCTCGGCAACTTCCGCGCCTCGCTGATCCCGACCCTGGCGGTGCCGGTGTCGCTGATCGGCACCTTCTCCATCATGTACCTCTACGGTTTTTCCCTGAACAACCTGTCGCTGATGGCGCTGATCCTCGCCACCGGCCTGGTGGTGGACGACGCGATCGTGGTGCTGGAGAACATCTCCCGGCACATCGACGAGGGCATCGCGCCGATGAAGGCGGCTTATCTCGGGGCGAAGGAAGTCGGTTTCACCCTGTTGTCGATGAACGTCTCGCTGGTGGCGGTGTTTCTCTCGATCCTGTTCATGGGCGGCATCATCGAAAGCCTGTTCCGCGAGTTCTCCATCACCCTGGCGGCGTCGATCATCGTCTCGCTGGTGGTGTCGCTGACCCTCACGCCGATGCTCTGCGCACGTTGGCTCAAGCCCCATGCCAAGGGCGTGCAGACGCGCCTGCAGCGTTGGAGCGAACGGGTCAACGAGCGGATGGTCAGCGTCTATGCCGACAGCCTGGACTGGGTGTTGCGGCATCGACGGCTGACCCTGCTCAGCCTGCTGATCACCATCGGCGTCAATATCGCCCTGTACGTGGTGGTGCCCAAGACATTCATGCCTCAGCAGGACACCGGGCAACTGATCGGTTTTGTGCGCGGCGATGACGGGCTGTCGTTCGGGGTGATGCAACCGAAGATGGATATCTTCCGCAAGGCGGTCCTGGCCGACCCGGCGGTGCAGAGCGTGGCTGGCTTCATCGGTGGCAACAACGGCACCAACAACGCCGTCATGCTGGTGCGCCTCAAGCCGATCAAGGAACGCAATATCTCGGCGCAGAAAGTCATCGAACGCATGCGTGACGAGATGCCCAAGGTCCCCGGTGCGCGGCTGATGCTGATGGCCGACCAGGACCTGCAGTTCGGCGGCGGTCGCGAGCAGACCACCTCGCAGTACTCCTACATCCTGCAGAGCGATGACCTGGCGGCCCTGCGCGAGTGGTACCCCAAGATAGTCGCGGCGTTCAAGGCGTTGCCCGAGTTGACCGCCATCGACGCCCGTGAAGGCCGGGGCGCCCAGCAGACCACCCTGGTGGTCGACCGCGACACTGCCAAGCGCCTCGGCGTCGACATGAGCATGGTCACTGCCGTGCTGAACAACGCCTATAGCCAGCGGCAGATTTCCACCATCTACGACAGCCTGAACCAGTACGAGGTGGTGATGGAGGTCAATCCCAAGTACGCCCAGAGTCCGGAAACCCTCAACCAGGTCAATGTGATCGGCAGCAATGGCCAGCGCATTCCGTTGTCGGCCATCGCCCACTACGAGAACAGCCTGCAGGACGACCAGGTCAACCATGAAGGGCAGTTCGCCTCGCAAAGCCTGTCGTTCGACATGGCCCCGGGGGTGACGGTGGAGCAGGGCACGGCCGCCATCGAACGCGCGGTGGCCAAGGTTGGCTTGCCGGAAAGCGTGATCGCCAAGATGGCCGGCACCAGCGATGCCTTTGCCGCCACCCAGAAAAGCCAGCCATTCATGATTCTTGGCGCACTGGTGGCGGTTTACCTGGTGCTGGGGATTCTCTATGAAAGCTATATTCATCCGCTGACCATTCTCTCCACCCTGCCTTCGGCCGGGGTCGGCGCCTTGCTCAGCATTTACCTGCTGGGCGGCGAGTTCAGCCTGATTTCGCTGCTCGGGCTGTTCCTGCTGATCGGTGTGGTGAAAAAGAACGCGATCCTGATGATCGACCTGGCTCTGCAACTGGAGCGGCATTCGGGGCTCGAACCGCTGGCATCGATCCGTGAGGCCTGCCTGCTGCGCCTGCGGCCGATCCTGATGACCACCCTGGCGGCGATCCTCGGTGCCTTGCCACTGCTGCTCAGCACTGCCGAAGGTGCGGAAATGCGCCAGCCGCTGGGCCTGACCATCATTGGCGGGCTGATCTTCAGCCAGGTCCTGACGCTTTACACCACCCCGGTGGTTTACCTTTATCTCGACCGCCTGCGCCATCGTTTCAATGCCTGGCGCGGCGTACGTACCGATGGTGCTCTGGAAACTCCGCTATGACTGACCATTCACGTTGCAATGCGACCGCACGGGCGGCGCAACGCCTGGAACTGGCGCGTGGCTCGCGCCTGCTGAGCCTGGCCCTGTGCGGGCTGCTCAGCGCCTGCGCGATCGGCCCGGACTACAAACGCCCGCAAGCCACCACACCCGCGCAGTACAAGGAAGCCAGCGGCTGGCGCCAGGCCCAGCCCAGCGACTCGCTGGCCCGTGGCGCCTGGTGGGAGCTGTATGGTGACCCGGTGCTCAACGACCTGGTGACCAAGCTCAACAGCGGCAACCAGACCGTGGCGCAGTCCGAGGCGCAATTCCGCCAGGCTCAGGCGTTGGTCCGCAGCTCCCGTGGCGCGTTCTTTCCCAGCGTCGACCTGAGCGCGGGCAAGACCCGTTCCAGCCAGGGTACCGGCAGCAGCAACTCGAGCCTCAGCAGTGCCTCGAGCGGGATTCGTGACACCTACAACACGCAATTGGGTGTGAGCTGGGAGGCCGATGTCTGGGGCAAGCTGCGCCGTGGCCTGGAAGCTGACCAGGCCAGCGCCCAGGCGAGCTTCGCCGACCTGGCTGCGATGCGTCTGAGCCAGCAGTCGGAGCTGGTGCAGAACTACCTGCAACTGCGGGTGATCGATGAGCAGAAACGCTTGCTCGAAGCCACGGTGCAAGCTTATGAGCGTTCGCTGAAATCCACCGAGAACCAGTACCGTTTCGGTGTTTCGGGCAAGGCGGCGATCGCCCAGGCGCAGACCCAACTGAAAAGTGCCCAGGGCGATCTGATCGACCTGATCTGGCAGCGTGCCCAGTTTGAGAACGCCATTGCCGTGTTGACCGGCCAGGCGCCGGCCGACTTCAAGCTGGCGGCCACCCGCGATGTCCCGGCGTTGCCGCAGATTCCGGTTGGGCTGCCGTCGCAACTGCTCGAACGGCGCCCGGATGTGGCTTCGGCGGAGCGCTCGGTGATCTCCGCCAACGCCAAGATCGGTGTGGCGAAGGCCGCCTACTACCCGGACCTGACCCTGAGCCTGTCCGGCGGCTACAGCAGCAGTACCTACGCTGACTGGATCAGCCTGCCGAACCGTTTCTGGTCGGTGGGGCCGAAACTGGCGATGACCCTGTTCGACGGTGGTCAGCGTTCGGCGCAAGTGCAGCAGAGCGAGGCGCTGTATGACCAGACCGTTGCCAAGTATCGGCAGACCGTGCTCGATGGTTTCCGCGAGGTGGAAAACTACATGGTGCAGCTCAAGGTCATGGAGAACGAGGCGGTGGTACGCCAACAGGCGCTGGAGGCGGCACGGGAATCGTTGCGCCTGACCGAAAACCAGTACAAGGCCGGGTTGATCGCCTATCTGGATGTGGTCAGTGTACAGACCACCGCGCTGAGCAACGAACGTAGCGTGCTGAGCCTGCTGCAGAGCCGCCTGCTCGCCAGCGTGCAGCTTATCGCTGCCCTCGGTGGCGGCTGGGACGGTGCCACCGGGCCGGTGGCGGCTCAGTAAGAGCCATCCTCCGTCCCTACTGGGACCGGGTGGCACCTGGATCGTCTTTCAGCTACGCGGGCCGAGGTCGATGCGGATAAACGTTCCCTTCGAATTGTCTCCCGCCTTGCCGGCCCGGCTGAACAGCTTGTAGTAAGCCAGGTGTACGCCGTCGGGCTTATCCAGAAAGTACTCTGCATCGAGCAGAATGACGGTGTCGTGATCGACCCGGGTCACCAGTGCATAGCTCTGGATCGGCTCATTGGCGCCGCCGAGCCTGAGGCCGATCCGGTCGCCGATGGTCTGCCCGGGATAACGATCGATGCGAAACTTCACGCAATTGCAATGCTTGCGCAGGTATTCCTGGGTCACACCTGGCCCTGAGCTGACCTCGTCATCCACCACAGGCTTGCTGCCGGCCAGGCCGTTATTGGGTACACGCCCGTCGAGGGTGAAGCTCGCCGTTTCCGATTCGAAGAGGGCGCCGGCATGGTTGCGTACCTTGAAGGCGACCTTGGCGATCCCTTCCTCATGCAGATACTGATAGGGCAACCATATCCTGAGCGGGAAGTGGATTGGTCCGGGCATTGGCAGGGGCAGTTCGTGGAGTCTGCCGGCCGGCGAGGTATGGAGCAGGGTCAGGTGATCGACCTGGCCGCCTTGTGCCGCATCGGGCCAGGCGGTCTCGATGTCCAGGGCGAGGCCGGACGTGAGGGCATCGATGGGCAGAAGGTTGTGTTGCGGGTAGTGAAAGTTCTCCAGCGCTGCTGGAATGTGGGGGGCGGGGAGTGTGGCGTGATCCATCGTCGTGATCTCCATCGTGACGGGTAAGTGGCAGGTATTGCCTGGGCAACACCTGTCTCACTGGCAATCCGGATGGATACAGCTGCCAAGCGTCCATTAGAGGTCGCTGTGGCAACTTTGGCTACTGTCAGTTCTGACAGTTCGCCAGGTTTCCCGACAGACGTCAGATCACCGCGATTTCCACCGCGTCGCCCGTCCAGCGCACCGGCCAGACCCGCAACTGCTGCTCCGGGTATTCCAGGCAACTGCCGTCCTCGAGGCTGAAATGCTGCTTGTACAGCGGTGAGGCGATAACCGGCTGACCCTTGATATGGCCGACGATACCGCGGCCGATCACATTGGCGCCGGACAGCGGGTCATGGTTGTCGATCGCATACAGGGTGCGCCCCTGGGCGCCATCGGGCAGGTAGAACAGCGCGACCTGGGCGCAGTGGAACCAGACCACCACGCCGGAGTTTTCCACCAGGTCTTCGCGGCGGCAGACCGCCTGCCATTGAACGTCATCGGCAATACGGTGTTGTGCGGTTGGCTGGGCCATCAGAGCACCTCCTCGTGGACGGGAATCAGGTTGAGTTCATCGGCGCGCACCGGCCGGCGCTGCGCACGCTCCTTGACGAAATGGATGTCCGGGTCGCTGCGCTGGTCGTTGACGAAGGTCCGGAAGCGCTTGAGTTTTTCCGGGTCGCTGATGGCATTGGCCCATTCGCATTCGTAGCGATCGACCACCAGTTGCAACTGGTCTTCCAGCTCGGCGGCCAGGCCCAGACTGTCGTCGATGATCACCGCCTTGAGGTAGTCGAGGCCGCCTTCGAGGTTTTCGCGCCACACGGAGGTGCGTTGCAGGCGATCGGCGGTGCGGATGTAGAACATCAGGAAACGGTCGACATAACGGATCAGCGTCGCATCGTCGAGGTCGGTGGCGAACAGTTCGGCATGCCGTGGGCGCATGCCGCCGTTGCCACAGACATACAGGTTCCAGCCTTTCTCGGTGGCGATTACACCGATGTCCTTGCTTTGCGCCTCGGCGCACTCACGGGTGCAGCCGGATACCGCCAGCTTGAACTTGTGCGGCGCGCGCAGGCCCTTGTAGCGATTCTCCAGCAGCAGGGCCATGGCCACGCTGTCCTGTACGCCGTAACGGCACCAGGTGCTGCCGACACAGGATTTCACCGTGCGCAGGGACTTGCCGTAGCCGTGGCCGGTCTCGAAACCGGCTTCGATCAGTTCGCCCCAGATCTGCGGCAGTTCGTGCAATTGTGCGCCGAACAGGTCGATACGCTGGCCACCGGTGATTTTGGTGTAGAGGTCGTATTTCTTCGCCACCGCGCCGAGGGCGATCAGTTTGTCCGGGGTGATTTCGCCGGCGGCGATCCGTGGGATGATCGAGTAGGTGCCGTTCTTCTGCATGTTGGCCATGAAGGTGTCGTTGGTGTCCTGCAGCGGCACCAGCGCCTTGTCGGTGATCGGCCGGTTCCAGCACGAGGCGAGAATCGACCCCACCGCCGGTTTGCAGATATCACAGCCGGTGTGGCCCTTGCCGTGACGGGCGAGCAGTTCCTCGAAGGTCTCGATGCCGCCCACCCGCACCATCGCGTACAGCTCCTGGCGGGTATAGGCGAAGTGTTCGCACAGGCTCTTGTCGACGGCTACGCCACGGGCGACCAGTTCGTGTTCGAAAACCTGCTTGAGCAGCGCGCTACAGCCCCCACAGCCGGTGGCGGCCCTGGTCTGTGCCTTGAGTTCGGACAGGTCGCTGCAGCCGGCGTCGACCGCGCAGCAGATCGCGCCTTTGGTGACGTTGTGACAGGAGCAGATGGTCGCCGTCTCGGGCAACGCATCGGCGCCAAGAGCCGGTGCACCGTCGCTCAGCGGCAGGATCAGGCCCGCCGGGTCCTGGGGCAGGGCAATGGCGTTCTGCACGTATTGCAGTAGAGTGTCGTAGTAACTGTTGTCGCCGACCAGCACCGCACCGATGACTTTCTTGCCTTCGGCATCGACCACCAGGCGCCGGTAGGCCGAGTTGGCCTCATCGATGAAACGGTAGCTGCGCGCTCCCGGGGTGGCGCCGTGGGCGTCGCCGATGGAGCCGACATCGACCCCGAGCAGCTTGAGCTTGGTCGACATGTCGGCACCGTTGAAGGTCTCGGCGGTGTCACCGGCCAGGCGCGTGGCGACGTTGCGCGCCATGCTGTAGCCCGGCGCGACCAGGCCGAACACGCTGCCGTTCCAGGAGGCACATTCGCCGATGGCCGAGATGGCCGGGTCGCTGGTCTGGCAGTGACTGTCGATGACGATGCCGCCGCGCGGGGCGATCTCCAGGCCGCTGTTGCGTCCCAGCAGGTCTTGCGGGCGAATGCCAGCGGAGAAGACGATCAGGTCGGTTTCGAGAAACTCGCCGCCGTCGAAATTCATCCGGTAGCGGTACTGTTCGCCGGCGACGATCTCCTGGGTCGCCCGTGACAAATGCACGCCGACGCCCAGCGCCTCGATCTGCGCCTTGAGTGCGGCACCGCCGTCACTATCCAGTTGTACCGGCATCAGGCGCGGGGCAAACTCGACCACATGGGCTTCCAGGCCGAGTGACTTGAGCGCATTGGCTGCCTCGAGGCCAAGCAGGCCGCCACCGACCACTACGCCGCGTCGTGCCTGGACAGCCGCGTCGCGGATCGCATCGAGATCGTCGAGGGTGCGGTAGACCAGCCGTGCCGAACCTTCGGAACCGGGAATCGGCGGCACGAACGGATAGGAACCGGTGGCCAGGATCAACTGGTCGTAGGGCTGACGCCCGGAACGGGTGACGATCTCCCGTTGCTCGCGGTCGATCTCCAGCACTTCGACGCCCAGGTGCAGCTTGACGCCATGCCGCTCGTACAGCCCGGGCTCGCCAAGGGCCAGGGCATGGGCGTCCTTGCCGGCGAAGTATTCGGACAGGTGCACGCGGTCGTAGGCCGGTTGCCATTCCTCGCCATAGACATGCAGTTCGAAGTGACGCAGGGCGCCGCGCTCGATCAACTGTTCGACGCAGTGATGGCCGACCATGCCATTACCCACGATCACCAGTTTCTTGCGATGTTCGATATTCACGATAGCGTTCATGGTGTTTCCTCGGATCACGGCCAATCACGGGCTGGCCCAGCCAGAAAAAATGCAAAAAAAAACGCCTGGAGCCGAAGCTCCAGGCGCCTTTGCCTGGTGTTTTTTATTCCTGTTCTGCAGGTGATCGCCGTTGACCACCGGAACGGTCTGCCAGGTCATTCATGGCAGAGGGTATTGAGGTAAAAGCAGGGAGCGTGCCAAGTACTGGTCTGCCCGGTTTCTCCGGTTTATTGCGGCGTTTTCAGCGTGAAAGCGACCTGTGTTGGTGCATGTTGGGCGGAGTTCGCCAGCTATGGGGGCGTTCTTGCGGACCCTTCGTCGATCAGTACACATCTCGCACATAACGCTTGTCTGCCGCCAACGCGGCGACATATGCCTGTGCCTCATCCGCATCCAGCCCTCCGTGGGTGCGTATCACCTGCTTGAGCGCGGCATCGACATCCCGCGCCATGTGGCTGGCATCGCCGCACACGTAGAACCCGGCACCTTCCTCCAGCCAGGCCCACAACTGTGCTCCTTGCTCGATCATCCGCTGCTGCACGTAGATCTTCTGTGCCTGATCGCGGGAAAACGCCGTATCGAGCCGCTGCAGGTGGCCCTGATCAGACCAGGCCTGCAGTTCCTCGCGGTAATAGAAATCGCTGGCGGCATGCTGTTCGCCGAAGAACAACCAGTTCTTTCCGCTCGCCCCAATCGCCTGACGCTCCTGGAGAAAGGCCCGGAAGGGCGCGATCCCGGTACCAGGGCCGACCATGATCATCGGCGCCTGGGGATCGGCGGGCGGCCGGAAATTGGCCGATTTCTGCACGAAGATCGGCACCTCCAGGCCCTCGGTACGATCAGCGAGAAAGCCCGAGCAGCAGCCGGAACGCGGGTGGCCGCCACGCTCGTAACGAACGGTCGAGACCGTCAGATGAACCTCGCGCGGGTGCACCTTGGGGCTTGAGGCAATCGAATACAGCCGCGGTTGCAGCGGTTTCAGGCAATCCACCAGTTCCTGGGCGCCGAGATCGACCTGCAGTTCACGCAGCAGGTCCGCCGGTTGCCGGCCCCAGAGCCAATCCTTGAGTTCGGTCTTGTGCTCGTCGGCCAGCAGACGCTTGAGCTGGTGGCTGCCCGAGCGCTGGAACACCAGTTGCAACAGGGCGGGACTGATGCGGCCGATCTCCAGGTGACGGCTCAGCGCCTCGATCAGCGGCATCGGTGTCTTGTCCTTGACGGTCACCACCGTCTCGGCATCGGCGGTGCTCAGGCAACTGCGCAGTCGCTCGACTGCTTCGGGGCAATGGCTGGGCCAGACCCCGAGGGCATCGCCGGCCTGATAGTCGAGTCCGCTGTCCGCCAGGTCGAAGACGAATTGCCGGGTTTCCTTGGTCGCGTCAGGGCCGCTGAGCAGGCGGTTGTGTTTCAACCGCGCCGGTAGCGGTTGCTGGCGGCTGTAGCGCGGCGCGCTGGCGACCGATACGGGCTTGGCGGCCAGGGCCGAATCGAGTTTGTCCAGCCAGGCGCTGGCCGGTTCCTGATAGTCCGGTTCGCAGTCGACCCGCGCCGCCAGACGTTGGCCGCCGAGACTGTGCAGGCGTTCGTCGAGCTTGCGGCCGAAACCGCAGAACTGCTCGTAGCTGGAGTCGCCGAAGGCCAACACGGCGAAGCGCAGGTTCTCAAGGCTCGGCGCGTTGTCCGCCGCCAGCGCCTGCCATAAACCATGGGCGTTGTCCGGTGGCTCACCATCACCGAAGGTACTGGTCAGCAGCAGGGCACGGCCGGCCTGGCTCAGCTCCTTGGCCTGGATGCTGTCCATCGATGCCAGGCGCACCCGATGGCCTTTCTCCTGCAAACGCTCGGCGGCCGATTTGGCAAACGCTTCCACCGTCCCGGTTTGCGATGACCAGAGCAGCAACAGCGGGGGCTGTTCCGAACCGCTGGGGTTCGGTTGTGCCGACTCCTGGCGGGAGAACAGACCGGCCAGAATCCCCTCGATGATCAGTCGGTTGGCGGGTTGCAACGGGGCGCTGGCCGGTAGCGTCGGCAGCCCGGCGTTGGCCTGGCTGCTGCCCAGTCCCAGCAGGAAACCTTGCAGGTAGAGGTTTTCATTGGGCGCCAGTTGAATGCTGGGTGCGGTGTCGAACCCGAGGATCCGGGCCAGGGCTTGAGTCTGCATGGTATGCGGAGCCTCCGTGCGCGTGGGCAAGGGCAGTGGATCAGGCTGGGGGACGTCGACCCGGCTCAGCGCCACGGCACTGAACTTGAATTCCGGTTGCAGCGAGATCGGGTCCACGGCGTCGTGGGTGACGGCATTGATCGCCAGGTCTTCGCCATAGACATCGTTCCAGTGAAAGGGCGCGAAGCAGTTGCCCGCTGCCACCCGGTCGCTGATCTGCGCCGGCAGCACCGCTCGGCCACGGACCGAACGGATCTCGACGCCATCCTTTTCGGCAATGCCCAGGCGCGCGGCATCGAGCGGGTTGATTTCGATGAAGGGGCCAGGGTTGAGCTTGTTCAGCGTCGTGACCTTGCCGGTCTTGGTCAGGGTGTGCCACTGGTGTTGCAGACGGCCGGTGTTGAGCACCAGCGGGAAGTCAGCGTCAGGTTGCTCGGCCGCCGGCTGCCAGGGCCGGGCGAAAAACATCGCCTTGCCGCTGGCGGTGGGGAACAGCAAATGTGGCTTGCTGCCGTCGGCGGCCGCTTGCGCGGGTTTTCCCAGGCCGTCGTTGAGGTAGCGGATCGGATTACGGTCGGCCTGCTGACCGGGGCCGCAGGGCCACTGCAAGGGCGTCTGTTCCAGGCGTTCGTAGCTGGCGCCGCGCAGGTCGTAACCGGTTTTCGGGTTCCAGGCGCGCTTGATCTCGTCGAACACCTCAGCGGCACTGGCGTAGCTGAACGCCTCGGCATAGCCCATTTCGCAGGCCACCCGGGCGATGATCTGCCAGTCCGGCAGGGCTTGGCCCGGTGCATCGACGGCCTTGCGCATCAGCGTCAGGTTGCGCTCGGAATTGATCATCACGCCCTGGGCTTCGGCCCATAGCGCGGCCGGCAGGAGGATATCGGCGTAACCATTGGTCTCGGTGTCGAGAAAGGCGTCCTGGGCGATCACCAGCTCGGCCGCTTGCAGCCCGGCAATCACTGTCTGCCGATTGGGTACGGACGCCACCGGGTTGGTGCAGATGATCCAGCAGGCCTTGATCTTGCCCGCCTGCATGTCTTCGAACAGCGCGACGCTGCCGCCGCTGACCCGTTGGCTCAGGCTGTCGCGGGGAATCTGCCAGAGGTCTTCGATGAATTCGCGGTCGGCGGGGACCAGGGCCGAGCGTTGGCCGGGCAACCCCGGGCCCATGTAGCCCATTTCCCGGCCACCCATGGCGTTGGGTTGGCCGGTGAGGGAAAACGGCCCACTGCCGGGGCGGCAGATCGCCCCGGTGGCCAGGTGCAGGTTGCACAGCGCGTTGGTGTGCCAGGTGCCGTGGGTGCTCTGGTTCAGACCCATGGTCCAGCAGCTCATCCACTCGGCCGCCTCGCCGATCCACTGCGCGGCCTGGCGGATCTGCGCTTCGGGCAGGCCGGTGAGGCTGGCGACCCGGGCCGGATGATAGTCTTCAAGGAAGTCCGGCAGCGCCTCCCAACCCTCGGTGAAGCGGGCGATGAATTCGGGATCGGTGTGGCCGTTTTTCACCAGCAGGTGCAGCAGGCCGTTGAGCAGGGCCAGGTCGCTGCCCGGCTTGATCTGCAGGAACAGGTCGGCCTTGTCGGCGGTGGCATTGCGCCGTGGATCGACCACGATCAGCCGGGCGCCGGCCTTGAGTCGGTCCATCAGGCGCAGGAACAGGATCGGGTGACAGTCGGCCATGTTGGCACCGATCACGAAGAACAGCTCGGCCTTGTCGAAGTCCTGATAGGAGCCCGGTGGCCCGTCGGCTCCCAGCGACAGCTTGTAGCCGGCACCGGCACTGGCCATGCACAGGCGGGAGTTGGACTCGATCAGGTGGGTGCGGATAAAGCCCTTGGCCAGTTTGTTGATCAGGTACTGGGCCTCCAGCGACATCTGTCCCGACACATAGAACGACAAGGCATCGGGCCCGTGTTCGAGCAGGATCGCCTTGAGCCGGCGTGCCGTTTCGCTGATGGCCTGGTCCATGCCGACCTGGCCGGGGTCACGCTTGCGTTCGTGGCGCAGGAAGGCCTGGGCCATTCGCCCGGGGTGGGTTAGTGGCTGGGCACAGGTGCTGCCCTTGGTGCAGAGGCGCCCGAAGTTGGTCGGGTGCTGCTTGTCACCGCTGACCTTGATCACCTGATTATCACGCACTTGCATGACGATGCCGCAGCCGACACCGCAGTAGGGGCACACGCTGCGCACGCTGGTCTGGGTCATGGTCCGTTGCTCCTGCCCGGGAAACAAAACTTGCAGAAAAGACAAAGGCGCTGTGTCGCACTCCGTCGAAACGGGGCAACACAACGCCTTTGTCGTGAAATCAACCGTCTGCGTTGACGGCTGTTATTCCGGTTCTAGCAAGCTTTGCGCCAATCTGGACGAAGCGTGGGGTGAGGGTGCGATTGCCTGGCGCCTGAGCGGGCGCTATCGCCAGCCACCGCGCGCCGGCTGGCGGTTTCCACATGGGGCTCGCCCGGTGTCACTCTATGGGCGCGGAGCTGCCCGTGAATGGCCGGCTTGCACCGTCAACGGCTGTCTGCCGGGCCGCCTGCTCCAGCATGGGGCAAAAATCAGCGACGGGAGGCAAACACCTCGCCGATGCTGCGGCGCCTGGCCTGGGCCTCGCAGGCGTTGATCAGTTGCTCCAGGTCCTCGGGCGTCACATCGATGAATTCCTCCATCTGCGCCAGGGCCTGCTCAAGGTCATCACGGGTAATACCGGGCGGTTCACCGGGCTGATGGGGGCTGATGAAGGTACTGGGTGGCTCGACATGCACCTTGGGGTAACGGACCCGGGTCAGGTTGTTGTAGCCGATGGCGACCAAGAGCAGGCAAGCCGCCGCGAGCATCACCGGCTCCAGTACCCGCCAGCCCAGTGCGATGGTCTCCGGGTCGGCGATCACCATCAGCAGCGCCAGGGCGCCGGCCGGCGGATGCAGACAGCGCAACAGGCACATGGTCAGCAGCGCCAGCCCCACCGCCAGGCCGGCACTGCCCAGGCTGCGATCAAGGAAGTGCACCACCAGCATCGATACCAGGGTGGAGCAGAAATAACTGCCGATCAGTGACCAGGGCTGGGCGAGGGCGCCCGAAGAGACGGTGAACAGCAACACGGCCGAGGCCCCCAGCGGCCCTATCAGGTGCAGCGCCACCGACAGCCCGAACAACTGGGCGCAGGTCCAGACGCTGATCAAAGTACCCAGGGCAACGCCGATGGCGGCGCGGCTCCATTCTGTTGGGCGAGTATTGAGCGAGGGGGGCAACAGGCGGCGAGACCAGCGGGCAAGCATGTCGAGGACGATCCACTTCGAAAGGCATGGGAAAAAAAGGGCTTGGGCGACTGGCGCCAAGCCCTTTCAAGGTTCCGACATTTGGGGGAAGGAACGAGCCCAGTGTGCCGCCTCCGCGTATCGCTGGCCAATTCATAATAATGCGCTTCAAGTGCATTATTTTTGAATTTAAAACCCGGGTGGTTGACCGATCAGCCAGTCCACCGGGCGTTCCTGAGCTGGCCGGTGAGCCGGTTGACCGAGCATGCGTTCGCGCGTCTCATGGCCGAACAGCAAGTGCTCGATGACTCGGCGAAATTCCGGGTCGTCGGCCAGTGGTCCCTTGAACGCCACCAGCGCGTCGCGTAATCCCATCAGCCCGAGCAAGGCCGACGCCGCCACGTCAGCCGCTGCGAGCGTGGCCGGTGACGCTTGTGGTTGAGCGGGGTGGAACAGGGGCGGGCCGGCGCTTTTCTCGTTTGGGTCGCACATGGGAGTTCCTTGCCAATGGCTGCGGCATTCGCTCGGGAGGCATCAGGTGTGTCGCGACGAAATCGGAAAGTATCCCGTACCAAAGTAGGAAAAGCCGGGTTTCGAGTTCAGTCGATCGGCGGACTCATTGTAAGTCAGGAGCCGACCCGGGCCGGCTGGGCAGGGATTGTAGTAACCGTCATATTTACCGCTTTATGCGTAGGAGTTTTCTAACCAATGCTGGCTAACTAGCGCAGGCTCACTACTACTGGCGAACTGCCCGGACTCACTCGACGACCCGCACGAATCCCGGCTGCAGGCCGAACACTTCGACCCCATCCGGCGTCGCCTGCCCGGTGGTAATCGGCAGGCGTTTGATCGGTTGGTCCAGCGCCTCGCGATAATCCACCGCCGTGCCCTTGGCATCGCGCAGGATCGCTGCCGTCGGCAGGACGAACGCCTGGTCGTTGCGGTAGGTGACGATGGTCAGGCGGGCGCTCATGCCCAGGCGTACCCGCTGCAACTGCTCGCGGTTCAGTTTGGGAATCGACAGCGTCACCGGAAACTGGGCACTGCCTCCCGGGGTCTCGTTGGGCAGGGCCAGGCTGCTGACGATATCGACCGAGCCACTGAGCCGTTCGCCATCGAAGCCGTCACCGAGGATCTCGACGCTCTGGCCCTGGTGCAACTGGTTGATGTCCAGCTCGGAAACCTTGCTGACGATCTTCAACTGTTCGATGTTTGCCAGACCGAACAACAGTTGGCCCTGGCTGACCCGGCTGCCGGTCTGTACCGGCGCCGAGTTGTTGTTGGCGGAGTTCTGCGAGCCGTTGGCGCCGGGGGCGGGGACGACGATACCGGCAAACGGCGCGACCACGTTCTTGCCGTCCAGCAGCGCCTTGAGTGTCTCGTACTTGACCGTGGCATTGGTCAGTTCCATATCGGCGATCTGCCGGTATTCGCCCTTGCCCTGATCCAGCGCCTGTTGCAGGTCGCCTTCGGCGGCGCTCAGGTCCATACGCTGGCTTTGCAACTGCTGTTGCAGATCCTGCAGTTCATTGCGGGGGATGATGCCGCGCTCGAACAGGTTCTGGCTTTCGCCCAGTTTGCGCTCGGTGTTGCTGGCCGTCATCTGTGCACTGCGCAGGGTACGCCGGGCTCGTGCCACCTGCTGGCTGTTGTTCCAGTCCTGCAGTTCCTGCACCGCGCGACGGGCCTTGAGCTGGGCCGACAGCGCATCGCGCAACTGGATCTCCAGCAGGCCCGGGTCCATCTGCAACAACGTCTGTCCGGCTTCGACCCGCTGCCCCTGTTCCACCAGAATGGCCTGTACATTGCCTTCGAACGGGGCGGTCAGGATGATGGTCTTCTGCGGTTCGATCTTGCCCACCAGGCCGATCTGGTGCACCAGCGGTGCCGGTTGCACCGCTATCCAGCGCCCGGTACTGGGCTCGGCGGCGGCGGGTGCGCGCAGGCTGGTGAAGACGACAGCGGCCAGCGCCACCGCCAGCAGTAGCCCACCGGCCTGTATCCAGCGTTTGCGCCGGGCCTGCTTGTCAGTAGTCATTGAGTGCAATGTCCCAGCTCTCCAGAGTCATGCCCAGGGTCAGATCCAGTTGCGTCTGGGCGTTCAGGTAGGCGATCAGCGCATTGAGGCGGGCGTTCTCGGCGCTGCGCAGATCGCCCTCGTAGCTCAGCACCTGGAAGTTGCTCGAGCGGCCGGCGCTGAGTTTTTCCCGTTCGATATTCAGTTTGCGTCGCGACAGATCCTCCGCGCGCCGGGCGATCTCATACTGCCGCCAGCGGGTACCGAGATCGCGCACCACGTCGTTGACGCTGCGTTCCAGGGCCTGGCGGGCGTCGGCCTGGATCAGTTCCTGGTTCTCCACGTCGACCCGCGCATGCACCTCGGCCTGGCGCGTGCTCAGGTCGCCAATCGGAATCTGCACCTGGACCCCGGCGTAACTGTCCCAGCGCCGTGAACCGCTGTTGCCGGCATCACTGTCGAGACGGTCACGGATCTGGTTGGCGCCGGCCACCAGCGACACATCCCAGCGGCTCTGATCCTTGGCGATCACCAGATTGAGGTCGGCCTGTTGGCTGCCCAGCAGGGTGGCCAGGTACAGCGGTTGCTGGACCCTGGCCAGGCGCAGGGCGTCCTGCTTGTCGATACTGACCGGCGCCGCTTCCAGCGCCTCGCTGGCATGGATGGGCGTCGACAGGTCCAGGGCCAGCAGGCGCAGCAGCGCCAGGCGATTGATATCCACCTGGTTGCGGGCTTCCTCGACTCCCAGCTCCTGGGTGGCGATGTCGGCTTCGGTCTGGACGATCTCGAACTCGGCCATGCGTCCGGAAGCGATCAGCGCCTTGTTCACCTCCAGCAGCGCCTTGGCACGCTTGAGCGCGTCCTGGGCGATGATCAGTTGCTCCTGGGAGCGGAGCATTTCCCGGTAGGCGCTGATGATATCGCTGATGGTCTGGGACACACTGGCCTTGAGGTTGAGCCGGTTGATCTGCTCGGAGATGCGCGACAGGCGCAGCGGCGCGGTGGTCACGTCCCAGCCGGCACCGCGCAGCAGCGGCTGGACGATTGCCAGGTCGAGACCATCGCTGCGATAGCGACCGGCGACATCGGCATTGTTCAACTGCTGGGTCCAGGCCATGCTCAGCCGGGTGCCGTATTCGCCGAGCAGGCTGGCGGTCGGCGACAATGTGGTGTTGCGAACGTTGTCTTGGGAACCCTTGGTCGTGCGGTATTGGCCGGAGAGCAGCAGCTTGGGGTTGAAGGTATCCTCGGAAACCCGCAGGTCGAACTTCTGGGCGATGCGCTGCAGATAGGCGCTGCGAATGCCCCGGTTGTTGCGCAGCCCCAGGTAGACCGCATCGCCCAGGGTCAGGTCGGTCTTCTGTTCGCTGAGCAGCACGCTGCGCGTCGGGCTGTTGCGCAGGGACGGTGCCGATGGCTGGCCGACCAGGGAACTGGCGGCAAAGACCGGGCCGCAGAGCAGGCAGAGCAGGGTGGCCGTCCATGGCCTGCACCTATTCATCGCGCAGTGCCTCCACCGGTTGCAGATGTGAGGCGGAAATGGCCGGATAGAGCCCGAAGAACAGCCCCACCAGCAACGTGCTGCCGACCCCCAGCGGCAAGGAGGCAGCGGCCAGGGAGAACTGCCAGCCGGACAACCGGGCATACAGATACGCCGCAGTGACCCCCAGGATCGCCCCGGACAGCGCGCCCACCGCCGTCAGTGTCACGGCTTCGAGCAGGAAGAGGTTGCGAATGTCCCGCCGTCTTGCCCCCAGCGCCATGCGAATACCGATCTCCCGTCGGCGTTCGGATACATTCATCAGCATCACATTCATGACCCCCACGCCACCGCCCACCAATGAAATCCCCCCCAGGGCCATCAGCAGGTAACCGAAGGTCCGGCTCTGGCGGGTCATGCCGTCGATCATCTGCTGGGGTATCTGCACTTCCACCTCGCGCCCGCGCAGGGTGCTTTTCAGCGCCCCGGTCAGATCGCTGGCAACGGTTTCCATGTTCTGCTCGGCCGCGGCCCGGGCAATCACGCTGCTGATCTGGGGACCATCGACGATGCGCCTCATCCCGGCCAGCGGCAGGAACAGCGAGTCGTCGGTTTGTACCGGGATCAGCACGGCCGCGGGCTGACTGTGCAGGATTCCGATGACCTGGAACAGGTAGTCGTTGAGGCGGATCCGGTCGCCGATGCGCAATGGCAGGCCGGCGCTGCCCAGGGTACGGGCAATGCGATCACCGACCACGACATAGGTTTCGCCCTGGTCGAAGTCGGACAGGAAACGTCCCTCGCGGACTTTCAGGCGCATGGCCCCGGCCAATTGTGTGGTACTGCCGACCCAGTTGGCATTGGTGGCGTGCCCCTGGAATACCACCGAGCCGCTGGAGAGTACGAGTGGCGCCAGGTACAGCACGGCCGGAACCAGCGCCTGCAGGCGCGCGGTATCGAGGCTGGCGGGCATCGGCTCGCGCAGGTCGGCATTGCCGGGAAACTGGGCGACCAGGGTATCGGTGCCCATGTCCTTGAAGATCGCCGCCGCCTCCTGCGCCGCGTTGTGGCCGATATTGATCAACGCCACCACTGACGAACTGCCGATGATGATCCCGAGCAGCGCCAGTACCGAACGTTTGCCCAGCGTGCGCAGGCTGACGAACGCCTCGTGCAGCAACTGGCTGGCGCTCTGCTCGACCTGCAGGCTCATGCCGGACACGTCTCGTGCACCACGCCGTTGTGCACGCGGATCTGCCGATGCAGGCGTTTGGCGATGTGCGGATCGTGGGTGACGATGATCAGCGTTACCTGACGCTCCCGGTTGAGTTCCAGCAACAGGTCCATGATTTCCTGGGCCGTGCTGCTATCGAGGTTGCCGGTCGGCTCGTCGGCGAGGATCACCGAGGGCTCGCCGACCAGCGCCCGGGCAATCGCCACGCGCTGGCGCTGGCCGCCGGAGAGATCGGCGGGGCGATGGTGGGCGCGTTCGCCCAGACCGACCTGTTCGAGCACCACCCTGGCCCGGGCCAGCGACTCGCCGCGCGGCACGCCACGATAGCTCAGGGGCAGGGCGACGTTGTCGAGGGCGTCCAGGCGTGGCAGCAGGTTGAAGCTCTGGAACACGAAACCGATCTGCTGATTGCGAATGGCCGCCAACTGGTCGGGGCTGGCACTGAAGATATCGTGTCCGGCGAAGTGGTAGCGGCCGCTGTTGGGCAGGTCGAGCAGGCCGAGAATATTGAGCAGGGTACTTTTGCCGGAACCCGATGCACCCAGGATGGCGCAGCTTTCACCGGCTTCGATGGACAACGAGACATCCTTGAGGATGGTCAGGGGTTGCTCGGCAAGGCGATAGGTCTTATCGATGCCTTGCAAGGAAATGAGACCTGGGTGAGCTGTCGTTTCAGTCATCGCTGAGCGCGCCGGCAGGTCCGTTCACGATCCAGCCAGAACCTGAGCGTGCTGCAAGTGTCCAGGTGCGTTGCGAGGCAGGATCAGGCACAGATTTTGTTTTCCTATTTTAAAATTTTGTTTGAATAGTAGCCGTGATCCCGATTCGATGCTAGCCGTCCGGGGCGAGGAAACCGGATGTTTTTTGCTGCTCTTTTGTGACAAAAAGAAACACTTTTGATCGACGTTTCATCGCATTTTTCGTGAGTCGTTTAGGGCCTTGCGCGAGGGTGGAGCCAGCGAGGCGCTTGCGTTTCAAGGCTTTCAGGGTTATAAAAATCAAATTTATTTTTAAAACACAGTTTGTTCGATCAGCTCTCTCCTTGTAAAGGCTCTCCCCATGGTCGCAAAGAAACTCAGTGCTCCCAATGTCACCAAGACTCGCTTGCTGGATGCCACAGAGGCACTGTTTACCAAGTATGGCTATGACGCCGTACTGCTGCGCCAGATCACCGAACGGGCCCAGGTCAATCTGGCCGCAGTGAACTACCACTTCGGGGACAAGGATTCCCTGATGACCGCGCTGCTCGAACAGCGTCTCGGCCCCCTCAACGAACAACGTCTGGAACTGCTCGCCCGTTGCGAGGAGCAGGCTGATGGCCCGCTGGACTGCGACACCCTGCTCGGCGTGCTGTTCGCTCCGGCCATGGGTCTGGAACGCAGCGGTTCCGGTGAGGAAGGGCGCTCTTTCGTGCGTTTTCTCGGGCGGGTCTACAGCGATACGTCACCCTTCATCCAGGCCTACCTGAAGGAACACTATCAGCCGGTGTTCGAGCGGTTCTTCAATGCCTTTGCCCTGGCCTTGCCGGATATGCCACGCAACGAGGTGGGCGTGCGCCTGCAGTTCGCCCTCAAGGCCATCTCCGGGGTAATCGCCGGTACCGAGTTGCGCTTTCTCATGCAGGCCATGAGCCTGGGACGGCCGGCGACCGATGCCGAAGTCATGGCCAAGTTGATCAGCCTGGTGTCTGCGGCGATTCACGCACCGATGCAGGATCCCCAGGCCAGCAGCGCCCTGGAAAGGGTGCTGGAAATCCAGCATGAAATCCGTCTGGGCCAATCGCTGGGCGCCAAGGTGGCGAGCAAGTAGCAGCGCCTCGTCGGTGAACTGCATCGAACTTGCGTGCAGTCTGCCCCTGCCGTAGCGACGTCGCTGACACCGTGAATCAGCCAGGACCTGGTCGTGTGCCATTTTGTCGCACCGGCCAACGTCAAGCGGGCGACAGTGGTAAATTGCCGGCCCATGACCTCCTTTATCCCCTGCGCAACTCTCAGGCACCGTGCCGGAGCCTGGCTGAGCCTGCTCGCCATGCTGCTGGTGTTCGCCGGTCCGCTGATTGGGCAGGGGATGAGCCAGGCCCGCGCCCCGCAGGCCGCGCTGGACGATATCTGCGGTGGCCCGCCGGCGGGTATCGGCCTGGTGGCGCAGCGCAGCCCGCAACCATCGTCCCATCATCTCGCATTGTGGGAAAAATGCGGCTATTGCTCGTTGCTGTTCCAGCATCCGGCACTGGCCGACTCCCATACCACGCTGTTCTTCGCTGGCGTCCGACCGCTCGGCTACCCGAGCGCGACGTTCAGTGCGCAGCAGGCCGTGGCCCCGGTCTTTCCCGGTGCCCGCTCGCGCGCACCGCCTGGGGCCCGCGCCTGACCCACCCTGCCAATCGTGGTCGGCAGCTCACGCTCGCGCAATGGCGCCAGGGCACGAGCGTCGCCACCCCTTGCGTTGCACAAAGGCTACCGAGAGGGCCGTTTACATGAATGAGTTACTGACTCGCCGCCAGGTCGTTGCCGGCCTCGGCGTCCTGGGTCTGGGTTTGCTGGCCGGCTGCGACAGCTCCGGCAAACTGTCCTACAAGTACGGCAAGGACCTGAGCGACGAGATCCTCGGGCGCAAGTTCAAGCTCAAGGACACCCAGGGCAACGTCACGCTGCTCGGCAGCTTCAGTGGCCTGATGCCGATGATCTTCTTCGGCTTCACCCAGTGCCCGGCGGTCTGCCCGACGGCGCTGGCCCGGGCAGCCCGGGCCAAGAAGCTGATGGGCCCCGATGGCGACAAGCTGCAGGTGGTATTCATCACCCTCGATCCGGAGCGCGACACGCCCGAGGTGCTTGACGCCTACGTCAAGGCCTTCGATCCGAGCTTCGTCGCCCTCTACGGCACCCTGGAAGAAACCGCGCAAACGGCCAAGGAGTTCAAGGTGTTCTACGAAAAGATCCCGGCCGGCTCCACTTACACGCTGTCCCACACCGCCACCAGCTTTGTCTACGACAGCCGCGGACGTCTGCGCCTGGGCCTGTCGCCGTCGCTGACGGCGCAACAGTGCGCCGAAGACCTGCTTACCGTCATGTCGGTCTGCTGACAGACGTCAGCTGGAATTATTCGAGATATTTAAATGAAACCATTGAAGTACATCGCTTTTTCAATTCTTGGAATGCTCAGCCTGCACGCCTCGGCGCACACTCTGGTGGAAGATGCCTGGGTTCGTGCCACTGTTCCGGGACAACCGTCCACGGGGGCCTTCATGCGTATTACCTCCAGCGAGGGTGGCAAGTTGCTGGAGGCCAGTTCGCCCGTGGCGAAGCTCGTACAGATCCATGAGTCGAAGATGCAGAACGACATCATGAGCATGCAGCCTGTCGCCTCGGTCGAACTGCCCGCTGGCCAGGCCGTCGACATCGATCCCGAGGGTTATCACATCATGCTGATGAACCTGGTCGGCCAGGTGAAGGAGGGCGATAGCGTGCCACTGACCCTGGTGGTCGAGAACGCCCAGGGCGTTAAGGAGTCGATCGAGGTCAAGGCCACGGCCCGTGCTCTGACCGAAATGCCGATGCACGATCACGGCAAGATGACGCACTGACCGTACAGGCCGCCAGAGCCGTCTTCGGTTGCGAAAAACGCCCCGTCCAGCGGGCTCGGTGGACGTTCTGTTGCGCGATTCGCCCGCCTGGGAGGCCGGGTTAGCCGTGTTGGGCCATGGATGGCCCGTCACGGCGTGCGCTCGAAACAGGACCGGCGCGTTTACCGCCATAAGCGCGAAATCGCTATAGGGAAAACGTAACTTTATATTCCCAGCCGACAAAATTCGTGGTTATTATCCTCCCGCGCTGTGGGACAGAATCCCCTCCAGTGTAAGAAGATTGCTATGGACGGCACAGTTCAAGCAATCGCAGCCGATCGGGTCAACCCTAGCGCTGTCATCCCTGCGCAGGCTTTGTCACTGATCGTGAATCCTCCAAGGGAATGAGAGGCTTGAATTGGTCAGAGAACCGAACGCCATGCTTATCCAGCAATTGTTCGAGTCCCAGGTATTGCGTGCCCCCTCGGCCCCGGCGCTGAGTTTCATGGGGCAGGTCCTGAGTTACCAGCAACTCGACACCCGGGCCAATCGGCTGGCCCACCACCTGCGCTCAGCGGGCGTCGGTCCCGATACTCTCGTTGCCCTGTGCCTGCAGCGTTCGCCGCAGATGCTGGTGGCCGTACTGGCCGTGCTCAAGGCCGGCGGTGCGTACGTCCCGCTGGACCCCGCATACCCCGCACAACGCCTCGCGCACATGCTTGCCGACTGCACGCCACGGCTGGTATTGACCCATGCCTGCGCGCTCGACGGTCTGAGCCCGGCGCTGGCGGGTCTGGCCGAACCGCCCGAGGTACTCGACCTGACGGACGAAGCCGCCTGGGCCGATTGCCCCGAACACAATCTTCCAGCACCGTCCCTTGGCCTGAACGACCATCACCTGGCGTATGTGATCTACACCTCCGGTTCTACCGGCATGCCCAAGGGCGTGATGGTCGAACATCGCGGGCTGGTCAACCTGGCCCGGGTGCAGGGCCCGCTGTTCGCCGTCGGCCCCGGGGATCGGGTGCTGCAATTCGCGTCCTTCAGTTTCGATGCATCGGTCTTCGAATGGGTCATGGCCCTGACCCATGGCGCTTGCCTGGAGATCGTCGAGCCCGGTACGTTGCTGCTGGGCGACAACCTGATGCAGGTGTTGCACGAACGGCGCATCAGCCATGCAACCCTGCCACCGCTGGTGCTCGCCGGGCTTGGCGAGCCGGCCGCATTACCCGAACTGGGCACCTTGGTGCTTGCTGGCGAGGCGCCAAACCCGGCGCTGGTGGCTGCCTGGGCGAAGGGGCGGCGACTGTTCAATGCCTACGGTCCGACCGAAACCACCATCTGGGCGACAGTCTACCGCTGTGACGAATACCATGACCCGCACTCGCCCGTGCCGATCGGCGAGCCGATCGACCAGGCCAGCGCGGTCCTGCTGGACGAGACCGGTGCTGCGGTGCGCCTGGGGGAGGTCGGCGAACTGTTCATCGGCGGCAGCGGTGTGGCCCGTGGCTATCTCCATCGCCCGCAACTGACCGCCGAACGTTTTATCGACAGCCCCTTCGTACCGGGCGAGCGCCTGTACCGCACGGGCGACCTGGCGCGCTTCGATCCCAATGGCCAATTGCTGTTTCTCGGCCGTAGCGATTTCCAGGTCAAGGTCCGGGGTTTCCGGGTCGAGCCTGGCGAGATCGAGGCCTGTCTGAACGCCTTGCCGGGTGTCGAGAATTCCCTGGTGATCGCCCGCGAAGACACACCAGGAGAGCGGCGACTGGTGGCCTATTACCTGGCGGACAGTGAGATCACGCCGGCACAGTTGCGTGAACACGCCCGACAGACGTTGCCCGACCACATGCTGCCGGCGGCCTGCATGCGCCTGGCGCAATGGCCACTGAACGCCAACGGCAAGCTTGATCGTCAGGCGTTGCCGGTGCCGGATGCCGGCGCGCTGATCAGCCGCGAGTATGTGGCGCCACAGGACGGACTGGAACAGTGGCTGGCGGGTATCTGGGCCGAGGTGCTGAACGTCGCGCGAGTCGGGCGCGAGGACAACTTTCTTGCCCTGGGCGGCGACTCCCTGAGTGCCTTGCAGATCAGCGTGCGGGTGCGCGAACAGGGCGGTCGGCACCTGCCGCTCAAGAGCCTGTTTCTCGATGGCACATTGCATCAGGTGGCCCTGCGGCTGAGCGAGCCGCTGGCCGCCGGACCTGCCACCGAACCGCTGGTTGCCGCAGCTTCCTCGATCGCGCCGCTGTCCTACCAGCAAAGTGGCGTCTGGTGGTTGAACAGGGTGTCTGACGCCCGTGCCTATCACGCCCAGAGTGTGATCAGCATCCATGGCCGGATCGATGAGTCGTTGCTGCAACGCTGTCTCGACGAGATCGTCGAGCGTCATGAGATCTTCCGCACCACCTTCCATGACGACGGCGAAGGAGTGCCTTACCAGCGTGTGCACGAACAGGCCCGTGCTGCCCTGAGCTGCATTGATATCCCGGCGGATGATGAGCAGGGCTTCATCGCAAGGGTCGAGCAGGAAGTGCACCGCGCCATCGACGTCGCGCGCCTGCCGCTGGTGCGTTGGCTGTTGGTGCGGCGGGGTGTCGAGGCCTACGCGCTGGTGCATATCGAACACCACTTCGTGCACGACGGCTGGAGCGCTAACCTGTTTCTCCAGGAACTGCTGCATCTCTATCAGTTTCACCACGGCGAACGCAGCGATCCGCTACCGGCACCGGGCGCGCAATACGCTGACTACGCCCGCTGGCAGCAGAGCGCAGCGGCCGAGATCGAGTACGAGCGGCAGATGCAGTTCTGGAGGCAGCAGTTGCAGGACGCGCCCTTCACCCTGCCGTTGCCCACTGACCTCCCTCGGCCGGCCCAGCGCAGCGGACGTGGCCGGCAACTGCGCCTGGAATTGCCTGCCGAACTGACCACCCGGCTGCGCCGCTTCAGCGAAGCCGAAGGGGTCACGGTCTTCACCACGTTGTTTACAGTCTTCCAGTTGTGGCTGGGCCGACGTTGCGGCATCGAGGATTTCTTGGTCGGTTCGGCCGTGGCCAACCGCAAGTCGGTGGCCTACGAGCGCTGCCTGGGGATGTTCGTCAACAGTGTGGTGATCCGCGCCGATCTCAGTGGTGCACCGACCTTGCGCCAGCTACTGGGCCGCACGGCCGAGCGGATGCTCGATGTCTACGACCATGAAAGCGTGCCTTTCGAGCGGCTGGTGCGCGAGTTTCAGCCCAGCCGTTCGCTGTCACGCAATCCGCTGTTCCAGGTGGCCTTCAGCTTCCACAACTCGCAGATCCCACGACTGCAGGGACCAGGGTTCGATCTCTCGCTGTTCGAGGCCTACAGCAACCAGACGGCGAAATTCGACATCGAGGTGGTGGTGATTCCCCGGGGCACCCGCGCCGATAATCCCGACACGCTGTCGCTGCTCTGGAACTACTCGGCTGACCTGTTCAAGGAAGAAACCATGACCCGCTTGCGCGACAATTATCTGCAGTTGCTGGGGCAATGCCTGGAGGCGCCAGAGCGCCGCCTTGACAGTGAGTCGGTGATTGGCACTGAAGAACGCGACCGGCTGTTGAGCGAATGGAACGAGGTGAGCCATGCCGCCCAGCCGCCACGCTGCCTGCACCACCTGTTCGAAGAACGGGTGGCACTCGATCCCTGGGCACCGGCGGTCAGCCTCGACGGACAGACCCTGGGCTACGGCGAACTGAACGTCCGTGCCAACCGTCTGGCGCGCTACCTGCGTACTCTCGGCGTTGGCCCCGATGTGCTGGTGGGCCTGTGTGTCGAGCGCTCGCTGGACATGCTGGTGGGCCTGCTGGCCATTCTCAAGGCCGGTGGCGCCTATGTGCCGCTCGATCCGGTCTATCCGAGTGAGCGTCTGCACCTGTTACTCGCCGACAGTGCCCCGGCGGTGGTGCTGACCCACGCCGCCGCCAGGCCCAGCCTGACGGCCGCCTGCAAGGGCTTGGCCAGCAAGCCACGCCTGCTGGACCTGGAAACGGACGCCACGCGCTGGGCCGAACGGCCCGCCGACAATCTCGACCCGCAGGAGCAGGGCCTGACCCCGCATCACCTGGCCTACGTGATCTACACCTCCGGCTCCACCGGCACGCCCAAGGGCGTGATGATCGAGCACGCCCAGGTGGCCCGTTTGTTCAGCAGCACTGCCGCGCAGTTCGACTTCAATGCCGACGATGTCTGGACCCTGTTCCATTCTTTCGCCTTCGACTTTTCGGTCTGGGAAATCTGGGGCGCGCTGCTCCATGGCGGGCGTCTGGTGATCGTGCCGAGCCTGACCAGTCGGACCCCGGCGGACTTCTACCAGTTAATCTGCGAGCAGGGCGTGACGGTGCTCAACCAGACCCCGAGCGCATTCCGCAGCCTGCTCGCTGCCCAGGCGCGCAGCACGGCCGCCCACAGTCTGCGCCAAGTGGTGTTCGGTGGCGAAGCCTTGGAAATGACCGCGCTCAAACCGTGGTTCACCGATCCGCGCAACAGTGACACGCAACTGGTCAACATGTACGGCATCACCGAAATCACCGTGCATGCAACCTATCTGGCGCTGCGTGCCGAAGATGCCGAACAGCCTGGCAGCCCGATCGGCCGCAAACTCGCGGATCTGCGCTGCTACCTGCTCGATGCCGCCGGGCAGTTGCTGCCGATCGGTGCCGAAGGCGAAATCCATATTGGCGGCGCCGGGGTTGCCCGCGGCTATCTGAATCGCGCGCAACTGACCGCCGAACGCTTTATCGACAACCCCTTCGTCCCCGGTGAGCGCCTGTACCGCACGGGCGACCTGGCGCGCTACCGGGCCGATGGCAGCCTGGAGTTCCTTGGCCGCAACGATTTCCAGGTGAAGATCCGTGGTTTCCGTATCGAGCTGGGTGAAATCGAAGCCTGCCTGACCCGTTGTGCCGGGGTCCGCGATGCGCTGGTCATTGCCCGTGAGGACACGCCCGGCGAGCTGCGTCTGGTGGCGTACTACACGCTCGCCGAGGGCACTGCACCGAACGTCGAGGCACTGCGAGCACAACTGGCGGCGGCCTTGCCGGAGCACATGGTTCCGGCCGCCTATGTCAGCCTGGAGGTGCTGCCGCTGACCGCCAACGGCAAACTCGACCGCAAGGCCTTGCCGGCCCCCGATGACAGTGCCTTTGGCACCCGACCGTTCAGTGCTCCGCAAGGGCCGGTGGAAACCGCCCTGGCCGAGGCCTGGGCCCATGTGCTCGGCCGTGAGCGGATCGGTCGCGATGACAATTTCTTTGCCTTGGGCGGGCATTCGCTGTCGGCCCTGCGAGTACTCGAACGCCTGCGTCGGCAGGGTATCGAGCTGGATGCCCGGTTGATGTTCAGCGTCCCGGTATTGCGTGAGCTGGCCGCTGGTGTCGACGTGGCGCAGCTCGCGGCCCCGATTCCGCCCAATGGCATTGTTCGTGGCCAGCCGATCAGCCCCGCCTGCCTGCCGCTGGTCGACCTGGAGCAACGGCAGATCGACGCCATCGTCGCCACGGTCGAGGGGGGCGCGGACAACGTCCAGGACATTTATCCGTTGTCGCCGCTGCAGGAAGGCATGCTGTTCCACCATCTGATGGCGCGCAAGGGCGATCCGTATCTGCTCTGGTGCCTGATGAGCTTCAGCGACCGAGCGACCCTGGAGCGTTATGTGGGCGCGCTGGAAACCGTCGTCGCTCGTCACGACATCCTGCGCACCTCAGTGTTCTGGGACGACCTCGATGAGCCGGTGCAAGTGGTCTGGCGGCAGGTTGACGGCCTGGTCGAAGAGTTGCACCTGGACCCGGCCGAAGGCGATATCTCCACGCAACTGCGCCAGCGCTTCGACCCACGACACTACCGGCTGCCATTGGACCGGGCACCGCTGATGCGCCTGGTGATCGCCCGGGACGAGGCCAGTGGGCGCTGGCTCGGCCTGCGCCTGTTCCATCACATCATCGACGATAACACCTCGCTTAAGCAGTTGAATGCCGAGGTCGAGGCGTTGCTCGACGGCAACGCGGCCAGCCTGTTGCCGGCCTTGCCTTACCGCAATTTCATCGCGCAACGGGTCAAGGGCGGCGACCTGCCGGCCCAGGAACAGTTCTTCCGCGACATGCTGGCGGGGATGAGCGAACCGTCCGCACCGTTCGGCCTGCTCGACATCCAGGGCGATGGCAGCGGTGTCGGCGAGGCCCGGCTGATGCTCGACGCCGGCCTCGGCCAGCGTCTGCGCCAGTCGGCCCAGGCGTTGGGCGTGAGTCCGGCCAGCCTGTTCCACGTCGCCTGGGGGCAGGTGGTGGCGCGCACCAGCGGTCGCCACGACGTGATGTTCGGCACCGTACTGTTCGGGCGCCTGTACGGCGGGGAGGGGGCCGAGCGCATCCTCGGGCCTTTCATCAATACCTTGCCGATCCGTATCGACCTGGCCGCCGAAGGCGTGGCGGCCTGTGTCCGCCGCACCCATGGCTTGCTGACCCGACTGTTCGAGCACGAACATGCCTCGCTGGCCCTGGCTCAGCGTTGCAGCGCCATCGCCTCGCCAACGCCGTTGTTCACCAGTCTGCTCAACTACCGACATAGCGAGCGGGCGACCGAAGGCGGTGACTCGACCTCCGGGGCCTGGAAAGGCATCGAGGTACTGGGCGGCGAAGAGCGCACCAACTATCCGCTGGTGCTGGCCGTCGACGACAGCGGCGCAGGGTTCCGCATCGGTGCCCAGGTTTGCGCCGCACTCGATGCGACACGCACCTGCGCAATGATGCAGCGGGCCTTGGAAAGCCTGGTCCAGGCACTTGAGGAGGCCCCCCAAAGCCGTGCCGACCGCTTGGATATTCTGCCCGCCAGCGAACGCCGGCAGTTGTTGCACAGCTGGAATCTGCCGGCGCCGGACGCGGGCGGCAGTGATTGCCTGCACCAGGCATTCGAACGCCAGGCTGCCCGGCAGCCTGCGGCCGTGGCACTCATCTGCGATGGCATCAGCGTCGCTTATGGCGAACTGAATGCCCGGGCCAATCGCCTGGCGCATCACCTGCGCCAGCGCGGTGTCGGCCCGGAAGTCCGGGTGGGTTTGTGTGTCGAACGTTCGGTGGAAATGCTGGTGGGCCTGCTGGCGATTCTCAAGGCCGGCGGCGCCTATGTGCCGCTGGACCCGGCGTATCCCGGCGAGCGCCTGGCCTATCTGTTGCAGGACAGCGGCGTGGCACTGGTACTCACCCACGGCGCGACCCGCGCGTTGCTGGCCGAGACCCGGCAAGGGCTGGCGAATCCGCCCGAATGCCTCGACCTCGACAACGAAAGCTGGGCCGACTGCCCGGCGGACAACCTCGACCCGGCGCACTTGGGCCTGACACCGGCCAACCTGGCCTATGTCATCTATACCTCGGGTTCGACCGGCCAGCCCAAGGGCGTGATGGTCGAGCACCGCCAGATCACTCGGCTGTTCGCTGGCACTGCCGCGTTGTTCTCGTTCAACCGCGATGATGTCTGGACGTTGTTCCATTCCTTTGCCTTCGACTTCTCGGTCTGGGAAATCTGGGGTGCGCTGTGGCATGGCGGGCGTCTGGTGATCGTGTCGGCGCTGACGAGCCGTGCTCCGGCAGATTTCTACCGGTTGCTCTGCGAACAGCGGGTGACCGTGCTCAACCAGACACCCAGTGCGTTCCGTGGGCTGCTTGAGGCCCAGAGCCGCAGTGAGTCGACCCACAGCCTGCGCTGCGTGGTGTTTGGCGGCGAAGCGCTGGAAATGACCACGCTCAAGCCGTGGTTCGCCGACCCGCGCAACAGCGACACGCAACTGGTCAATATGTACGGCATCACCGAGATCACCGTGCACGCAACCTACCTGGCGTTGCGCGCCGAAGATGCCGAACGCAGCGGTGCCAGTGCCATTGGCCGGCCTCTGGCCGATCTGCGCTGCTACCTGCTCGATGCGGCAGGGCAACTGGTGCCGATCGGTGTCGAAGGCGAGATCCATATCGGTGGCGCCGGTGTTGCCCGTGGCTACCTCAACCGTGCGCAATTGACTGCCGAGCGCTTCATTGACAGCCCGTTCGTGGCAGGCGATCGGCTGTACCGCACAGGCGACCTGGCGCGCTATCGCGCCGATGGCAGCCTGGAATACCTCGGGCGCAACGACTTCCAGGTGAAGATTCGCGGCTTTCGTATCGAACTGGCGGAAATCGAAGCCTGCCTGGGCCGTTGCCCGGGCGTACGTGAGGCGGTGGTGCTCGCCCGCGAGGACCAGCCGGGCGACCTTCGCCTGGTGGCCTACTACACCACCGGCGACGTGGCAGCGGATGTCGGCGACCTGCGTGCACAGCTTGCCGCGACCTTGCCCGAACACATGGTGCCGACGGCTTATGTCCGGCTGCAAAGCCTGCCGCTGACCACCCACGGCAAGCTTGACCGCCAGGCATTGCCGCGTCCTGACGAAAGCTCCCATGGGGGGCTCGGTCATGTCGCGCCGAGCACGCCCATCGAGCTCGCCCTGGCCGAAATCTGGTGCGAGGTGCTGCGTTGCGAGCGGGTCGGCCTGACCGACAATTTCTTCCAACTGGGCGGTCATTCATTGCTGGCTACCCGGATTGTCGCCCGTATCGACGATCTGCTGGGCATCGAATTGCCGATGCGGGTGATGTTCGATCATCCGACCATCGAAGCGCTGCTCGATTACCTCTTTACCCAGGCGCAGGACACCCGCGCTTCCCCCTGAGACCCTGGGAGCGACCCGGCCCACAAGGCCGGGTCGCGGCGTGCGGGGCGAATCACGCCCCAGGAAACCAAGAAAAATAATGCAGTCATCGACGGAAGCCTCTCATGTTCGACAAAACCTCGTTGCGTGAAATGACGCCGGCACAGTTCGCCGCTTTGCACAAACGGTCGAAGATCATTCCGGCACCGCGGGGCAGCACGCCGCCACGGGCTTCCTTCGCGCAGCAGCGGCTGTGGTTTCTCGCCCAACTGGCCGGAGGTGGCGACGCCTACCATGTGCCGTTCGGGTTGCGCCTGCACGGCGCCCTCGACCGGCCGGCGCTGAAACGGGCGCTGGATTGCCTGGTTGCCCGTCACGAATCCTTGCGCACGACCTTCGTCGCCGATAACGACGAGGTGCTCCAACTGATCGCGGCGGCCGATTGCGGCTTTTCCTGGCAGATCCACGATCTCGCCACGCATACGGACCCCGAGGCGCAGGTGGCAAGCCTGGCGGACGAGGAGGCCGGGGCTTCGTTCGATCTGCATAACGGCCCGCTGTTTCGCGGGCGTCTGCTGATCCTCGGTGAACAGGCGCATGTCCTGCTGCTGACCCTGCACCACATTATCTGCGACGGCTGGTCGATGGCGGTACTGACCCGCGAACTGGGCGAACTCTACGAGGCCTTTCGCCAAGGGCTGGACGACCCGTTGCCAGCACCGTCGTTGCAATACGCCGACTACGCCCGATGGCAGCACGACTGGCTTGCCGAGCAGAGTCAGGCCGGTCACGGCGACTACTGGCGTGACACCCTGGCCGGGGCACCGGCCTTGCTGGAGTTGCCCGGCGACCGTCCACGCCCGGCGTTGCAGCAGTACCAGGGTGGTTTCGAGCCGTTGCTGCTTGATGAAACCCTGACCCAGCAACTCAAGGCCCTGAGCCTGCGTCATGGCACCACGCTGTTCATGACCTTGCTGGCCGCCTGGGCGGTGGTCCTGGCACGGCTGTCGGGTCAGGACGACATTCTGATCGGCACTCCGGTGGCGAACCGCACTCGCCGGGAAACCGAGGGGCTGATCGGCTTTTTCGTCAACACCCTGGTGCTGCGGCTGTCGTTGGCCGCAGCGCCGACCTGCGTGCAACTGCTCGAACAGGCCCGTGCGGTGGCACTGGGTGCCCAGGAACACCAGGAACTGCCGTTCGAGCAGGTGGTGGAACTCCTCAATCCGCAGCGCAGTCAGGCCTACAGCCCGCTGTTCCAAGTGATGTTCGCCTGGGAAAACACCGAGCCCGGTGCGTTGCAATTGGCCGGCCTGGACAGCCAGCCACTGCGCAGCCGTCATCAGGCGGCCAAGTTTGACCTGACGCTGGTGCTGGCCGAGCAGGACGGTCGCATCAGCGGTGGCCTGGAGTACGCCAGCGCGTTGTTCGACGTAGCAACGGTGACACGTTTTGCCGGCTACCTGCGCCAGGTTCTCGAAGGTATGGTGACGCAGCCACAGCAGTCGGTCGCGGCATTGCCGCTGCTCAGTACCGATCAGCGCGATAGCCAGTTGCGGGACTGGAGCGGCAGCGAACAGGCTTTCGACGCCCAGTGTTGTCTGCACGAGCGCTTCGAAGCGCAGGTGCGCCGTGATCCCCAGGCCATTGCCGTGCGCTGTGGCAACGACAGCTTCACTTATGGTGAACTCAATGCCCGGGCCAATCGCCTGGCTCATGAACTGCGGGCCCTGGGCGTCGGCCCGGACGTACGCGTGGGCCTGTGCCTGGAGCGTAGCCTGGAGATGCCGCTGGCGGTGCTGGCGGTGCTCAAGGCTGGCGGTGCCTATGTGCCGCTGGACCCTGGCTACCCGCAGGCGCGGTTGCGCCACATGCTGATCGACAGCGCGCCGGCGGTGCTGTTGAGCCACGGTCCGGCCCGCCAGGCACTGCGCGCGGCTCTCGACGGCGTGGCAGAACAACCGGTGCTGCTCGATCTGCACGAGGATGCCCCGCGCTGGGCCGACCAGTCGGAACAGGACCTGGCGCCGCACACGCTTGGCCTGACCTCGCGTCACCTGGCCTATGTCATCTATACCTCGGGTTCGACCGGTCAGCCCAAGGGCGTGATGGTCGAGCATCGTGGCTTGCTGGCGGTGAGCGCCGCCTGGGAAAATCTCTACGCCCTGCGCCCGGGCCTGCGCCACCTGCAGATGGCCGGGTTTTCCTTTGACGTGTTCAGCGCCGACCTGATCCGCGCCCTGTGTTTCGGCGGCGAACTGGTGCTGTGCCCACGCCAGGTGCTGATGGATCCGCCGGCGCTGTACCGGCTGCTGCACGAGGCGCAGATCGATTTCGCCGACTTTGTACCTGCGGTCCTCAACCCGCTGCTGGCCTGGGCCGAGGAAACCGGCCATGGGCTGTCGTTCCTCTATACCGTGGTCTGTGGCTCGGATACCTGGAGTGCCCATGGCGCCCGCCAGTTGCGCGCGCTGTGTGGCGAGGCGGTGCGCATCGTGCACGCCTATGGGGTGACCGAGGCCAGTATCGACAGCACCTGCTTCGAATTTCCGGCCCAACCAGCGCCCGACGCCAGTTTGCCCATCGGCCGGCCACTGGCCAATACCCGCGTCTATTTGCTGGACGCCCTCGGCGCGCCGGTACCGCCCGGCGTTGCTGGCGAATTGCATATCGGCGGCGGTGGTGTCGCCCGCGGCTACCTGAACCAGCCACAACTGAATGCCGAGCGCTTTATCGACAACCCGTTCGTGGCCGGGGATCGCCTGTACCGTACCGGCGACCTGGCGCGCTGCCGAGCCGACGGCAACCTGGAGTTCCTCGGCCGTAACGACTCCCAGGCCAAACTGCGGGGGCTGCGGCTGGAACTGGGCGAAATCGAAGCACGCCTGGTCGACGTCGCCGGGGTTCGTGACGCGGTGGTGCTGTTGCGCAGCGATGCAGACGCACCGCCCAGGCTGGTTGCCTACTACGTTGAAACCGAGGCCGGAGTCACCAGCCCTGGCATCTTGCGCGAACAGTTGGCGCTGAACCTGCCTGACTACATGCTCCCGACGGCCTTCGTGCGCCTCGATGCCTTGCCGCTGACCGCCAACGGCAAGCTCGACCGCACGGCCTTGCCGGCGCCGGACGCCGCCGCCTTCGACCAACGCCACTACGTGGCCCCGCAAGGCGAACTGGAAAACGCTCTGGCGCGGATCTGGAGCGAAGTGCTGGGTGTCGAGCGGGTCGGACGCGACGACAGTTTCTTCGCCCTGGGTGGGCATTCCCTGTTGGTGATGCAAGTGATCGCGCGGATTCGTCGTCAGCTTGATCGCGAAGTCGCGGCCTCGGCACTGTTCGCCACCCCGCAACTGAAACTCTTCGCCCGCAGCCTGGAAGGCGCGCGGGAGAGCCGTCGGGCAGCCATCGTGCGTGTCGCGCGGGGTCGCGCGCAAACGTTGTCGTTTGCCCAGCAACGCCTGTGGTTCCTGGCACAGATGGAGGGCGCTAGCGCGGCTTACCACATGCCGCTGAACCTGCAATTGCGCGGTCCGCTTCAGGTGCCGGCGCTGGAGCGCAGCCTCCTGCAACTGGTGGAGCGTCACGAAGCCTTGCGGACCCGCTTCATCAGTGTCGAAGGTGAGCCACGACAAGTGATCGCCGAACCCGGGCAAGGCCTGAAGCTCGAACGGCTGAGCGCCGTTGCCGGCACCGACGTCGAACGCCTGGTCAGCGAGGAGGGCGCCCGGACCTTCGATCTGGAACACGGCCCGCTGATCCGAGCCGTGCTGGTCCACCTGGCGGATGACGATCATCTGCTGCTGTTGACCCTGCACCATATCGTCTCGGATGGCTGGTCGATGGGCATCCTGACCCGTGAGCTGGGCCAGTTGTACGCCGCTGCGCTGGAGGATCGCGCCGACCCCTTGCCGGAACTGGCGCTGCAATATGTCGACTACTCGGCCTGGCAACGCCAATGGCTGACCGGTGAAGTGCTGGAGCGCCAGAGCCGCTATTGGCGCGAAGCCCTGGCCGAGGCGCCGGTATTGCTGGAACTGCCGGCCGACCACAAGCGGCCGGCGGTACAGGATTATCGCGGCGCTGTCGTGCCGTTGCTGTTCGACGAGACCTTGACCCGCAGCCTCAAGGAGCTGAGTCGGCGCCAGGGCACGACGCTGTTCATGACCCTGCTTGCCGGCTGGGCGCTGGTGCTGGCACGGCTTTCGGCGCAGTCCGATGTGGTGATCGGCGTACCTTCGGCCAACCGCCCGAGCAGCGAACTGGAAGCGTTGATCGGTTTCTTCGTCAATACCCTGGCCTTGCGCCTGCAGGTGACGGGCAACCCCAGTGTCAGCCAGTGGTTGCAATACACCCGTCAGGTGGCGCTGCAGGCCCAGGAGCACCAGGATCTGCCATTCGAACAGGTGGTCGAACTGCTCAACCCGCCACGTAGCCTGGCCCACAGCCCGCTGTTCCAGGTGCTGTTCGCCTGGGAACAGGGGCAGTCCGGGCAACTGGCGCTGCCGGGCCTGCAGGTGCAGACGTTGCAAAGCCACCAGCAGGTCGCCAAGTTCGATCTGCAACTGGCCCTCAGCGAGTGCGACGGGCAGATCGTCGGTGGCCTGGAGTACGCCTCGGGGCTGTTCTGCGCCGCGACGGTCGAAGGTTTCGGCGAATACCTGCGCCGGGTGCTCACGCAGATGGTTGCCGACAGCGAGCAAACGGTCGCCAGCCTCGACCTGCTGTCTCCCGAGCAACAGCGGCAACTGCTCCACGACTGGAGTCGCCACCGCGCTGATCGTGCTCCGCAAGTCGGCTTCCTGGCGCGCTTCGAGGCCCAGGTACAGCGCACGCCACAAGCCGGCGCACTGCAGCAGGGCGAACAACGATATGACTACGCTGAGCTGAATAGGGCGGCCAACCGTCTGGCGCATTTTCTGCGCGGGCAGGGCATCGGTCCCGAGGACCGGGTCGGCCTGAGCCTGGAGCGCTCGCCGCATATGGTCATCGGCCTGCTGGCGATCCTCAAGGCCGGCGCCGGCTATGTGCCGTTCGATCCGGCCTATCCGGCCGAACGCCTGGCCTACATGTTCAGCGATGCCGCGCCGAGCCTGCTGCTGACCCATTCCAGCCTGCGCGAGAAGCTGCCGGTCGGCCCCAACCCATTGCCACTCTACTGCCTGGACACCGACGCGCTGCGTTGGGCCGAGCAGCCGGACACCCGTCCCGAGGTGGCGATCGAGCCGGACAACCTCGCCTACGTGCTCTACACCTCCGGCTCCAGCGGCCGGCCCAAGGGCGTGGTGCACACCCATCGGGCGCTGGACAACCTGATCGACTGGCAACTGCTCGACGCCGCCGCACAGGCCCCGGTTGCGCAGCGGGTGCTGCAATTCGCCTCGTTGAACTTCGACGTGTCGTTCCAGGAAATCTTCAGCACCCTGTGTCAGGGGGGCTGCCTGGTGCTGATGGACGAGGAGGCACGCAAGGATCTCGCCACCTTGCGCCCGACCCTGGTGGCCGATGGTGTGCAGCGGGCCTTCCTGCCGTTCGCGGTGCTGCAACAGGTGACTGGCCTGGGCAGCACCGACGCGTCCGCGCCACTCGGCGGTTGCGATATCGTCACCGCCGGAGAGGCGCTACGGGTCAATGACGAACTGCGCGCGTTCGTCCAGGGGCTGGGGGGCTCGCACCTGTACAACCAGTATGGCCCGACCGAAACCCATGTGGTCAGTCAGTTCAGCCTGGCTTGCGCCGCTGCCGCCGACTGGCCCGAGGCACCACCGATCGGTCGGCCGATCAACCAGGCCCGGCTGTATGTGCTGGACGAGGCACTGAACCTGGTGCCGCCGGGCGTGCCCGGTGAGTTGTACATTGCCGGCGCCTGCCTCGCGCGTGGCTATCTGAACCAGCCGGAACTGACCGCCCAGCGCTTCCTGCCCGATCCATTCGGCAGCGAGCCGGGCGCGCGCATGTACCGCAGCGGCGACCAGGTGCGCTGGTTGCCCGACGGTAACCTGCAGTACCTGGGGCGTATCGACCAGCAGATCAAGCTGCGCGGTTTCCGCGTCGAGCTGGGTGAAATCGACAGCCTGCTGCAGCAACAGCCGGGTGTACTGGAAGCCGCCGTGCTGCTGCGCGAAGATGCCCCGGGCGACCCACGACTGGTGGCCTATATCGTTGGCCCGGCCCCGGTCGAGGTGCTGCGCGAGGCACTGCGCCGACAGTTGCCCGAGCATATGATCCCCAGTGCCTGGGTGTCCCTGGCGAACCTGCCGCTGACCCGCAACGGCAAGCTCGACCGCCGCGCATTGCCGGCACCGGAGCAAGTATCCAGCAGCACCTACGTGGCACCCCGGGAAGCCGACGAGGTGCAATTGACCGATATCTGGGCGCAAGTGCTCAGGTGCGAGCGGGTCGGTCTGCAGGACAACTTCTTCGAACTGGGCGGCCATTCACTGCTGGCTACGCGGCTGGTGTATGCGATCAATCAGCGGATGGCTGCGCAATTGTCCTTGAGCAGCCTGTTCAAAACGCCGACGCCGGGTGAACTGATCGATGCGATCCGTGCCAGCCGCGACGAGCAGATCCAGAGTGAACCGGCCTTCAGCGTGATTGCGCCGGATCCGCTCAACCGTTACCAGCCGTTCCCCCTGACCGATATCCAGCAGGCCTACTGGTTCGGCCGCGAGTCTACGGTCAGCCTCGGCGGCGTCAGCGCCCACGGCTACGAGGAGCTGCGCATTCGCGACTTCGATGTGCCGCGCTTCGAGCACGCGCTGAACCGCATGATCGAGCGCCACGACATGCTGCGGGCGGTGTTCCTCAGCGATGGCACCCAGCAGGTCCTGGAACAGGTACCGACGTATTGCATGCCCTGCGTCGACCTGCGCGGCATGGACAAACAAGCTGCGCAACAGGCGCTGGAGGGCAATCGCCAACGCCTGTCCCACCAGGTGCTGGACGCCAGCCGCTGGCCGTTGTTCGAGTTCAGCCTGACCCTGCTCGACGACGACATCAGCCACCTGCACATCAGCCTCGATGCGCTGATCGTCGATGCCGCCAGCAGCCAGATCCTCGCGCGCGAACTGATGGGGTTCTACCTGGAACCGCAACGGATGCTACCCGCACCGGGGCTGAACTTCCGCGATTACGTACTGGCCGAACACCAGTTGCGCAGTGGCGTACGCTACGAGCGGGCCCTGGCCTATTGGCGCGAGCGGGTCACCAGCCTGGCGCCGGCCCCCGACCTGCCGTTGGTGTGCCAGCCGCAGAGCATCGCCACGCCGCATTTCACCCGGCGCGACCGGCAACTGTCGGTTGAGCACTGGAGCCGGATCAAGGCTCTGGCCAAGCAGTTTGGCGTGACCCCGTCGGTGGTGTTGCTGACGGCCTTCAGCGAGGTATTGGCGCTGTGGAGCCGCCAGCCACGTTTCACCCTCAGCCTGCCGCTGTTCAATCGATTGCCGCTGCACCCGGATGTCGACTCGATCATCGGCGACTTCACCTCGCTGGTGCTGCTGGAGGTGCGGATCGACGGCCGCGTCGGTTTTACCGACAAGGCTCGGGCGATCCAGCAGCAGTTGTGGCAGGACATCGACCATGCGGTGGTCAGCGGCGTGCGTGTGCTGCGCGAACTGTCCCAGGCCCGCGGGGCGCAGCAGACAGCGATTCCGATCGTGTTCAACAGCACCTTGTCCGAGGCTGCCACGCAACAGGCCGAGTACAACCTGGCCGACGCCCTGCAGGCGCAGAACGTGCACAGCATCACCCAGACCCCGCAGGTGTGGATCGACCATACCCTGCTGGAACTGGAAGGACGGCTGCTGTTCAACTGGGACAGCATCGACGAGTTGTTCCCCGCAGGTCTGGTCGAGCAGATGTTCGCCGCCTACAACAGCCTGCTCGACCGTCTGCTCGAACCCGCAGCCTGGGCCGCGAACACGCCCGGGCTGTTGCCGCAGGCGTGCCTGCCGCCAGCCCCGGCTTATCCGACCACATCGCTGTTGATGCACGAGCTGTTCGAGCGCCAGGCCCTGGCGACCCCCGAGGCTGTCGCACTGATTGCGCCGATGCGGCAGATGAGCTACCAGCAGCTGCGTCGCGAGGCCCGTCAGCTCGCAGCACACTTGCAGACCCGGGGCGTACAGCCCAACCAACTGGTCGCGGTGATGATGGAGCGTGGCTGGGAACAACTGGTGGCCACTCTGGCGATTCTGTATGCCGGGGGCGCCTACCTGCCGATCGATCCGGCACTGCCGGCGCAGCGGGTGCGGCATATCCTGGAACGCGCCGAAACCCGTCTGCTGCTCGGCCAGCCCGGTCTGAAAGCAGACAGCGACTGGTCGACGCTGGTCGAGGTCATCAGCGTCAGCGAGGTCACCGACAGCCGCGAGGTCTCGTTGCACGCGGTCGAGCTGAGCCCCGAGCACCTGGCCTACGTCATCTACACCTCCGGCTCGACCGGCGTGCCCAAAGGCGTGGTGATCGATCACCGGGGGGCGGTCAACACCCTGCTGGACATCAATCGGCGCTTTGCCGTCGGCCCACAGGACCGGGTCCTGGCGATCTCGTCGCTGAGCTTCGACTTGTCGGTCTATGACTTCTTCGGCAGCCTGGCCGTCGGCGCGGCAGTGGTGCTGCTCGACCCGCGCCTGGCACTCGACCCGCTGCATTGGCGCGAGCTGATCGAGCGCCATCGGGTCAGCCTCTGGAACTCGGTGCCGGCACTGCTCGGGCTGTTGCTGGAGTCCGTCGAGCAAGAGGGCGGTGTGTTGCCTGCCTGCCTGCGCCTGGCGATGTTGTCCGGCGACTGGATTGCGCTGAACCTGCCGGGACGTGCACGGGCCTTGCAGCCAGCCATCGAGCTGATCAGCCTCGGTGGCGCGACCGAAGCCTCGATCTGGTCGATCTGTTACCCGATCGGCCAGGTCGACCCCGTCTGGCGCAGCATTCCCTATGGCAAGGCGCTGGACCAGCAGCGCTTTCATGTCCTCGACGAGGCGCTGCAACCGCGTCCGACCTGGGTGCCCGGGCAGTTGTATATCGGCGGTATCGGCCTGGCGAAGGGCTACTGGCGCGACGAGAAACAGAGCGCTACGAGCTTCTTCGCGCACCCGGCGACCGGCGAGCGGCTGTATCGCACCGGCGATCTCGGCCGCCTGCTGCCCGACGGCAATATCGAATTCCTCGGGCGTGAGGACAACCAGGTCAAGGTTCAGGGCTATCGCATCGAATTGGGCGAGATCGAAGCCATACTCAACCGTCATCCCGGCGTGCAGAGCGCGGTGGTGCGGATTCTCGGCGAACAGCTCGGCGAAAAACGCCTGGCGGCCTATCTCATCAAGAGCGACGAGCAGTTGCAGGCCGGCGATTTTGCGCTCTACCTGGCGGACAAGCTGCCTGCCTACATGGTGCCGAGCTCTTTCACCTTCCTGGAGGCCTGGCCGCTCTCGGCCAATGGCAAGGTCGACAAAAGCCGCCTGCCACAACCACTGGAGGACCAGCAATCGGGGCCGTCACTGGTACCTGAGGGGCCCCGCGAGCAACGGCTGGTGGCGATCGTCCAGCAGTTGCTCAAGCGCGAGACGATTGCCGGTAACGCCAACCTCCTGAGCCTGGGCGCCACTTCCATCGATATCGTGCGAATCAGCAACGCGCTGGCCGCCGAGCTGCAGTTCCGGCCGCACCTGGCGCAACTGCTGGCCCAGCCGACCCTGGCCAACCTGCTGGAACTGTACCGCCGCAACCTGGCCAGCCAACCACCGACCGGTCGCGTGCAGCCGTCGGCGGCGGTGAGCGAGGCGGTGATCGAGGATCCGCAAGTACGCCAGCAGTTCAAGGCTGACGAGCGCGGGCGCCGACGTTTCGCCCAGGCGTTGCCGGCAGTGGCGCTGGCCTTGCCGACGCAGGCCGGCTTCGCCCAGCGCTTGCGTGACTGCCGTTCGGTGCGCCGCTACGAGTTGCAGGCGATTGCCACCGAGGCCTTCGCCCACTGGCTGGCCGGACTGTCACGCGGGCAACTGGACGGTGAGGTGAAGTACCAGTTCCCTTCGGCGGGTGGCCTTTATCCGCTGCAGGCCTACCTGTACATCAAGCCGCAACGGGTCGCCGGGGTGTCCGGTGGGGCCTACTACTACGACCCGGTGCAGCACCAATTGCTGGCAATCGGCGAACAATCGCGACTCGATCCCGATACCTACGATTACTTCGTCAATCGCCCGGTCTACGAAAACGCCGCGTTCTCGCTGTTCCTCATCGCCGACATGGCCGCGATCCAGCCGCTTTATGGCGAGCGCAGCCGCGATTTCTGCCATATCGAGGCCGGGGCCATGACCCAGCTATTGATCATGACCGCGGCCACCCATGGCCTGGGGGTGTGCGGCATGGGCTCGATCGACGAACAGACGTTGCCGGCCTTGTTCGACCTGGGGTCGAGCCATCAACTGATCTATTCGATGGTCGGTGGCCTGCGCGCCGAAGGCGAACAGCGCAGCGCCCAGGTCGAGGCGTTCAGTCACACGCACACGGATGACGACAGCGACATGGAGGAGATTGAGATATGAATGCCGATCAGTTGCTGGCCTTTTTCGACCGTCATGGCGTGGTGCTGGAAGTCGATGGCGACAAATTGCGCTGCAAGGCGCCCAAGGGCTTTCTCAACGAAGAGCTGCTGCAGGCGCTCAAGCAGCACAAGCCGGTCTTGATCGAGCGGTTGAGCGCCAATGAGGGCATCGTCCCACGCGCAGCTGGCACGGCACCCTTGCCGCTGTCGTTTTCCCAGCGACAGTTGTGGTTTCTCGACCAGTTGGAGCCGGGCAATCCGTTCTACAACATCCCCAATGCGCTGCTGCTCAAGGGGCGGCTGGATGTCGCCGTGCTGGAGCGGGCCCTGAACGAACTGGTTCGCCGCCACGAAGTGCTGCGTACCACCTTCGGCGACCACGATGGCGAGCCGTGTCAGCGGGTTCATGAGTATCGTCCGTTGTCGTTGCCGGTCACCGACCTGCGCTCGTTGCCAGCCGCCGAGCGCGAGTCGGTTGTACGGGCACGGGTGGCCGAGGACGCGCGAGCGCCGTTCGACCTGTCACAGGGGCCGCTGTTGCGCACCGCGTTGTTGCGTTTGGCGGACGAGGAACACCTGTGGCTGTACAACCTGCACCATATCATCGCCGATGGCTGGTCCATGGGTATCATCCTGCGCGAAGTGGTGACCCTCTACGGCGACTACCTCGAAGGCCGGCCGTCGAGTCTGCCGGCACTGGCGGTGCAATATGCCGACTATGCCTGCTGGCAACAGCGCCGCCTGAGCGGGGAAGCCTTGCAGGCGCAGCTCGACTACTGGCGGCGGACCCTGGCCGATGCGCCGCCGTTGCTGACGCTGCCCACCGACCGCCCAAGGCCCCGGGTGCAGCGTTATGCCGGGGCGACCCTGGTCAGTCGCATCGACGGCGGTACCCTGCGCGAACTGCAGGACCTGGCGCGGCAGACCCAGGGCTCGCTGTTCAATGTGTTGATGGCGGCACTGGCGGTGCTGCTGTGGCGTCACAGCGGTCAGCAGGAAGTGTGCATCGGCACGCCGTTCGCCAACCGTGGACAGGCCGAGATCGAACCGCTGATCGGCCACTTCGTCAACACCCTGGTGATCCGCAACCCGTTGCAGCCGCAGTGGACCTTCGCCGAGCTGCTGCGTGACGTGCGCACGCGCATGCTGGAGGTCCATGCCCATCAGGATGTGCCGTTCGAACGGGTGGTCGAAGCGGTCAACCCCGAGCGCGACACGGCCTATTCGCCGCTGTTCCAGGTGATGCTGGTGTTGCAGAACACTCCTGGGGAGGCGGTCGAAATGCCGGGGTTGAGCCTGGCGTCCTACGGCACCAGCAGCGCCACCGCCAAGTTCGACCTCGCCTTTGAACTGGTGGAACAGGCTCAGGGCCTGCAACTGGTGATCGAATACAACACCGACCTGTTCGAGGCGAGTACCGTGGCGCGCCTGAGCGGCCATTACCGGCAGTTGCTCGAACAGATCGCGGCTGACGCCAAACAGCCGATTGGCCGGTTGCAACTGCTGACCGAGGCCGAGCGCGAGCAGATGGTCTTCGACTGGAACCGCAGTGCGCCGCTGGCCCGGGAACCCGGTTGTGTGCATCGATTGATCGAAGCCCGGGCGGCGGCTGCGCCGCAAGACTGTGCGGTGCTGTGCGAGGGCGAATCGCTCAGCTACGCCGAGTTGAACCAGCGTGCCAACCGCCTGGCCCACCATCTGCGCAGCCTCGGCGTCGGCCCCGATGTGCGTGTGGCGTTGTGTCTGGAGCGCTCGCTGGCGCTGCCGGTGGCGATCCTTGCGGTGCTCAAGGCCGGGGGTGCCTACGTGCCGCTGGATCCGACCTATCCGGTCGGGCGCCTGGGCCACATGCTGAGCGACAGCGAGCCACGGGTGGTCCTGGGGCAGGGCGCCACGCGACAGTTGCTGCGCGATACACTCGGCGTGGCGCAATGCGCAGTGCCGGTGCTGGATTTCGACAGTGACGCGGCCCAGTGGGCTGAACGCTCCGTGGCCAACCCCGACCCGCAGAACATCGGCCTGACACCCGAGCACCTGGCCTACGTGATCTACACCTCCGGTACCACCGGGCTGCCCAAGGGCGCGATGGTTGCCCATCGTGGCCTGAGCAACCTGTTGTTGTGGTGTCAGCAGATCTGTGCTGACGGTCAGCAGGCGAGCATGCTGCAAAAGATTCCGTTCGGCTTCGATGCTTCGGCCTGGGAACTGCTCTGGCCGCTGGCCATGGGCGGGCGCCTGGTGCTGGCCCGCCCTGGCGGCCATCTCGAGCCAGACTATCTGGTACGGACGGTGCGCGAGCAGCGGGTTTCGGCGCTGGTGTTCGTGCCGGCGATGCTGCAGCTGTTTCTGGAGGTCGATGAGGTCAGTCAGTGCCAGGATCTGCGAAATGTCTTCTGCGGCGGTGGCGAACTGACCCCGGCGATTGCCCGGCGCTTCCAGGAAGTATTGCCCGAAGCGCGCCTGCACAACGTCTACGGCCCCACCGAAACCACGGTGATCAACAGTGTCTGGACCCTGCAACCCGGCGCCGAGGTGCCGGCCCGGCAACTGCCCATCGGTCGGCCCATTGCCGGCAGCCACCTGTATGTCCTCGACGAGCACGATGCACCGGTGCCGGTTGGCGTCAGTGGTCACCTGCATATCGGCGGTGTCGGTGTGGCCCGTGGTTACCTGGGGCTGCCGGCATTGACGGCTGAACGCTTCATTGACAGTCCGTTCGTGCCCGGCGAGCGCCTGTACCGCAGCGGCGACCTGGCGCGTTATCGCGCCGACGGCGAACTGGAATTCCTGGGCCGCAACGATTTTCAGGTCAAGCTGCGTGGCGTGCGGGTCGAACTGGGAGAAATCGAGGCCCGGCTCGAAGCGTTCCCCAGTGTGCGCCGCGCGGTGGTGCTGATGGTTGGCGACAGCGCGCAGCACCAGCGTCTGGTGGCCTGTTGCAGCTTTGCGGCCACGCGTCCCGAGGAAGCGGCGGCCCATGAACACCTGGCGCTGACCCTGCCGGCGCAGGTCCTGCCCAGTGCCTACCTGTGGCTGGAGGCGCTGCCGCTGACCGCCAATGGCAAAATCGACCGTGATGCCCTGCGGGCCATGGCCGACCACGATCTGGCGAACCGTCAGGTCAATCTGTCGAGCCCGCGCGACCATATCGAACTGGCGCTCTATCAGATCTGGAAGGGCCTGCTGCTGGCTTCGCAGATCGGTATCCGCGACAACTTCTTCAATGTCGGAGGCACCTCCATCGCCGCGATCAAGATGGCGCATCAGGTCCGCGAGGTATTTGGCATCGAGCTGCCGATCCGCGTGGTGATCGGCCATCCGACCATCGAGGCCCTGGGCGGCTGGATTCGCTCGGGCGCCGGGCCGACCACGGCGCAAGGCAGCCTGATCGAGTTCCGACGTGGCGCCGGTCAGCGCAATGTGGTGTGCATCCACCCGGCCGGTGGTACGGCTTTCTGCTATCTGTCGCTGGCCAAGGTCCTCGACGAATCGGTGGGGGTCTACGGTGTGCAGTCGCCAGGGCTCAATCCTGGCGAGACCACCGAACCCACGGTCGAGGCGATGGCCGTTGCCTACATGCGGCTCATCGAGCCGCTGCTGGCACAACCGTTGATTCTCACCGGGCTGTCGTTCGGTGGGCTGGTGGCCTATGAAATGGCCCGGCGCCTGACCGCAGCGGGCTATCGCCAGGTCACCGTGGTGCTGCTCGATACCCAGGGCTCTGACAACAGCGCCTATCGCCAGCAGATGGCCCCGGTGGACATGGCCGAGTTCCGCGACAAGCTGGTGCGCTTCAACGGCATGTACCCCGGCATCGACGATGCCCAGGTCGAGCGCTATTTCCAGATCTACAACCACAACCGCATGGCCGTGGCGGACTACGTTTGTGCGCCCAAGGCCGGGCGGGTGGTGCTGATCCAGGCCCGTGAAGGCTTCAATCGTGCCCAGCTCCATGGCCTGCGCAGCTTCTGGCGGCGCCGGGCGGGGGAGGGCTATCTGGCCAGGCTGGTCAATGGCGGTCACTGGGACATGCTCGAGACGGTGGAGCTGCAGCGCGTCGCCAGGACGTTGGAACAGGAGTTGCGGCGGTTCGACATCGTTGTGACCTCGCCAGCCGATTCTCTGCCGCAGGAGGCGTAATGGATAACGCTCAGCAAGCCATTGCAACCCTGCTCGGACGTTTTGCCGAACAGGTGAGGACAAGGCCTCTGGCCCTGGCGGTGATCGACCGGCAGGCACCCTTCAGCTCTACCCTGAGCTATGCTGAACTGGCCGCCGCCAGTGAGCGTATCGCTCAGGCGCTGCTCGCGCGCGGCGTGGCTCCCGGCCAGTCGTTGGCGCTGTGCATGCCGCGTTCCTGGCGCTGGCTTGCGGCAATCATCGGCGCACTCAAGGTCGGCGCCGTGGTGGTGCCGCTGGACCGTGCCAGCCCAAGCGGGCGCCAGACGCAGATGTTGGAAGACAGCGGTTGCGTCGGCCTGCTGGTGGACGAAGCACTCGCGCAACTGTCGAACCGTTTGTGGCAGGCCGATGTCTCGACGCTGCTGGAGCACGTGGCAGAGACCCCGCTGGCCCTGCCCGATGAGCCGGCAGCGGTGAGTTTCCTGTTCTACACCTCGGGTTCGACCGGCACGCCGAAAGCGGTGGAAGTCGGCGAGCGTGGCCTGTTGCGGCTGGTACAGTCGGGGGGCTACATCGATATCCGTCCCGGCGATCGAATCGCCTGCCTGGCCAACCCGGCCTTCGATGCCATCAGTTTCGAACTCTGGGCGCCGCTGCTAAACGGCGGTACCTGCGTGATCGTTGCTGACGACGACCTGCTCGACGCCCGGCAACTGGCCCATGTGCTGGAGGCGCAGCGGGTCGACAGCCTGTTCATGACCGTGTCGCTGTTCAATACCCTGGCCCGGCAATACCCGCGCTGCTTTGCCAGCCTGCGTCAGGTGCTGATCGGCGGCGAGCAGATCAGCGCGGTGGCGGTGCGCGACTGGTACCGGGCCAACCCGGACAGTGCTTGCCAGATCTTCAATGTCTACGGGCCGACCGAATGCACCACGTTCGCCCTGTGCCAGCCGATTGCCCGCCATTTCAGCGGGGCCTCGGTGCCCATCGGCCGCCCCTTGCCCGATACCGGGGTGCGCATTCTCGATGAGCAGCAGCGACCGGTTACCCCGGGAACCGTCGGCGAGCTGTATCTGAGCGGCAGCGGGGTCGCCCAGGGCTACCGCCAGCGCCCCGAGGAGACTGCACGCTGTTTCCTCGTCTTGCCGGACGCCGCCGGCCAGTTGCAGCGGCATTATCGCACCGGCGATCGGGTGCGGGAGAACGAGTCCGGTCTGATCGAATATGTCGGCCGCGCCGATCGCCAGGTCAAAGTCCGTGGCTTTCGTATCGAACCGGGGGAGGTCGAACAGCGCATCATCGAACATCCGGGTGTCGCCCAGGCCTATGTCTGCACACGCCGCCAGGCCGCCGAGGACCATCAGTTGCTGGCTTTTATCGTGCCGCGGGGGCCGTTGGAGCATGCCGATTTCGACGCTTATCTGCAGGCGCAGCTGCCGGGCTACATGCGCCCACACCACCTGTTTCTGCTTGAGCGCCTGCCCTTGACCGCCAATGGCAAGGTTGACCGTGAGCGCTTGCTGGAGGAGGCCCGCCAGCCATGGCGTGCCCCGCGGCCGGACGATCTGGCGGCGGGTAACGAGGAGGGCGCGGAACTGTCCTGGCTGCTGGCGCAGGTACGAACCCTGCTCGGCCAGCCACAGCTCGGTGCCGGGGATGACTGGTTGGGCAGCGGTGGCGACTCGCTCAAGGCCCTGCGGCTGCGTTCGGCGATCCGCCAGCAATGGCAGGTGGAGCTGAGTATGCAGCAGTTGCTCGGCGAACCCTTCGCCGGGTTGGCTGCCAAGCTGAGTGAGCCGCAGGGCTCCAGTGCTGCGTACCCGCCGGCACCGGCGCCGAGTAGCGCCCGGCGCCTGCCCGCTACTGCCGAGCAACGCCGATTGTGGTTGTTGCAGCAGCGTGAGCCGGATTCGACGGCGTACAACGTGCCGATGATCTTGCACCTGCCGGCCTCGGTCGATCTGGATGCGTTGGGCACGGCGGTGGGGCAACTGGTCGAGCGCCATGGCGCGTTGCGCACGCGTTTCGTCGCCGGGCCGGAGGGGCTCGACCAACTGATCGATGAACAGGGCACGACCTGTCGACGTCTGCCCCGCGGGCAATTCACCGAGGACAACTGGCAGGCTTTCGCCGAGTTGGTGTTCGCCACGCCGTTCGACCTGGGCACGGCGACGCTGTTCCAGTCCTGGCTGCTACCGTTCGCCGACGGCAGTGCCCGGCTGCTGCTGCATCTGCACCACACGGTGGTTGACGGTTGGTCGCTGAACCTGCTGTTCGACGATCTGCTCGCCCTGTATGGGGCCAACCGGCAGGGCGACGACCTCCCGGTGTCATCGGTGCGTCTGACCCCGCTGGAATTCGGCCAGTGGCAGCGGCAATGGAGTGTCGATCCGTACTATCGCCAACAGCGTCGCGCCCTGGCGCAGTTCCATCGTGAGCAGCCGCCAGCCTCGCCGGCCCTGGTCGCGCCACGCCGTGTCGGCGGTGCCCAGGCCCGGCAATACCGGCAGCACCTGGAGCCGGCACTCTGTGCGGCGCTCGAACGGTTCTGCGTACAGCGGCGCCTGACCCGTTTCGAGGTGCTGTTCAGCGTGTTTGCCTGGAGCCTGTATGCGCTGACCGGACTGTCGCGCCCACGCATCGGCAGCCCGGTGTCCAACCGGCCCCTGGCGGAGTTCGAGGATGTGGTGGGCATGTTTGCCAATACCGTGCTGATACCGACGGCAGTCGAGGGCCAGCATTCACTGGACGAACTGCTGCGCGAACAGACCGATCTGCTCCGTCAGGTTCTGGCCTTGCAGGACGTGGCCCTGGCGGATGTGGTCGAAGATCTGCGCCTGTCGGGCAAGCAGACGTTGTTCGATTTCATGTTTGTGCTGGAAAACACCGACTTCGCCAAGCTGGACAGGCTCCAGGCACGCCTGGAGTTCAGGGGGCCGGTGCAGGCCAAGTGTCCGTTGACCTTGTCGCTGGTGGACAGCGCGCAGGGGCTGACAGGCTGGTGGGAATACCAGTGCGACTACTTCGACCAGGCGCAGGTGCAGACGGCGGCCGATGGGTTTCGTGACAGTCTGGACCGGCTCCTGACGGCCTCGGCCCAGCCGCTGGACCGGTGGCTGTTGCCGTACCGCCAGCGCTTGCCGGCAGCCAGCCGGGGCGAGTCCGCACAGCCGGCATTCGCCACGCTGGCCGACTGGTTCGAACATCAGGTGCGTTGCACACCGCAGGCCACGGCGCTGGTCGGCGGCCAACAGCGGCTGAACTACCGCCACCTGAACGAACTGGCCGATACCCTGGCGGCGACCCTGAGCGATGCCGCGCACCTGCCGCCGCTGGGGGAAACACCGGGACCGGTGCTGCTGTTCCTCGATACCTCGGTTGAACATATCGTCGCCTTGCTGGCCCTGGCCAAGCTCAACCTGACGGCGGTGCCGCTCGATCCGGCTTATCCGCAGGCGGTATTGCGCCAGGTGCTGATTCAGTCTGGGGCCGATCGCCTGTTGTTCAGCGAGAGTACCCGGGCGGCCCTTGAACAGCTGGGTGAACACGGCATTGCCAGCCATCGAGTGGACCTCGATGCGCCGGCACGAGTGTTCACGCGTACGCCGCACCAGGGTGAGCGGCCGTTGTACATGCTGTTCACCTCCGGCTCGACCGGCACGCCCAAGGGGGTCCAGGTCTCGGACCGAACGCTGTGCAACCTGCTGCACTGGCAGCGCGGTGCCGGCGGTCTGGCGGCGCGGGCGCAGACCCTGCAGTTCTCCATGCTGTCGTTCGACGTGTCGTTCCAGGAAATCTTCAGCACCCTGTGTGGCGGCGGTTGCTACCACCTGATCGTGCCGGCCTGGCGCCAGGATGCCCCGGCGCTGCTGGAGTACCTGCTGGCGGCGGACATCGAGCGGTTGTTCATGCCCTGTGTGGCCTTGCAGCACCTGGCCGAAACCGCGGTGAACCGGGGCATCTACCCGACGCGTCTGCGCGAGGTGATCACCGCAGGCGAGCAACTGTTGTGTACCGACACCTTGCGCAACTGGTTTGCCGGCATGCCCCAGGCGAGCCTGTTCAATCACTATGGGCCGACCGAAACCCACGTGGTCTGCGGTTTGCGCCTGGAGGGCGGGGCACGCGACTGGCCGCTGCGTGCATCGATCGGCCGGGCGGTGAGCAATGCCAGCCTGCTCCTGGTGGACGAACATGACCGGCCACTACCGTCGGGTATTACGGGCTACCTGCTGGTGGCCGGGCCGATGGTCGCGCGCTGCTACCTGGGCGATCCGACGTTGAATAGCCGCCGGTTCGTCGAGTTGCCCGACGGCAGTGGGGGCGTGCGGCTGTTCTATCGCACGGGCGATCTGGCCCGGGTCGACGCCGAGGGCTGCCTGCACTACCTGGGGCGTGACGACCAGCAGATCAAGTTGAGCGGTCACCGCCTGGAACTCGGTCAGATCGAAGCGGCCCTGATGCAGGAGCCCGAGGTGAGCGGCGCGGTGGTCACCCTTGAAGCCGAGTCGGCGAAACTGAACGCCTACCTGCAACTCGACGGTACTTCAGTGACCGCCGAGGCACTCGATCGTCGGGTCGCCCTGCAGTTGCCGGCACAAGTGCGGATTGACGCCTATTGGCGGATCGAACAATGGCCACGCACGCCCAGCGGCAAGGTCGACCGCAAGGCGTTGCCCGGGCTGGGCGAACGTCTGGAACGCAAGGCCACACACACGTCTACGCTCGCGACCAACCCGCTGGAACGGCGCCTGGGCGAGCTGTTCGAAGCCGTGATCGGCCGGCCGATCGGGCTCGACCAGAGCTTCTTCGAGGCCGGCGCCACCAGCCTCGGCCTGATGCGCCTGCACGCCCGTTACAATCAGGAGGCCGATCTGCAGATGAGCATGGCCGACCTGTTCGAGCAGGTCAGCATCCGCCGCCTGGCAGCCCACCTGGCGAGCACGCCGGCCGAGACCGGGCGGCAAGCGCGCGCTGGCGAGCTTGTCCAGTCACCGATGGCGGTGATTGGCATGGCCGTGAACGTCGCCGGCGCGCCGGACTTGCGCGCGTTCTGGGCGATGGTCCAGGCGGGCGAGTCGGGCGTCGAGCTGTTCGACGCCGGGGAGGGACTGGTCGGCGCCCGCAGCCAACTGGCCGCAATGCTCGATTTCGACCCCGAGTATTTCGGCATCAGTCGCCAGGAGGCCCGGCTGATGGACCCGCAGCAGCGTCATCTGCTGATGGCTTGCGTACAGGCGCTGGAGCATGCGGCCCTGGTGCCCTCGGCGCAGGGACCACGGATCGGCCTGATCGCCAGTTGCGGCGAAACCACCTATTTCCAGCAACTGCTGCGTCAGGCCGATGAAACCGAGTTGCCGGACGGCTTCCAGATGGCCTTGCATCACGACAAGGATTTCCTCGCGACCAAGGCGGCCTATCACCTGAACCTCAACGGGCCGGCGATGAGCGTGCAGGCCGCTTGCGGCAGCTCGCTGATCGGCGTGCACCTGGCGGCGGCGCTGCTGCGCCAGGGCGATGCCGAGGTGATGTTGGCCGCCGGGGTATTGGTGGACCCGACCCTGACCGACGGCTACCGCTACCGGCCGCAGCACATCTTTTCCCGCGACGGCCAATGCCGGCCGTTCAGCGACGATGCCAGTGGCACGCTCGGTGCCAGCGGTTACGGGGTGGTGGTACTCAAGCCGCTGGCTCGGGCGCAACGCGACGGTGACCGGATCTACGGGGTCATCGAGGCCTCGGCGCTGAACAACGACGGTCGAGACAAGATGAGCTACACCGCACCGTCGGTGGCCGGGCAGAGCGCGGTGATCGCTGAGGCGCTGGACAAGGCCGGCCTGCGCGGCGTCGATATCGGCTATGTCGAGGCCCATGGCACCGGCACGCTGCTGGGCGATCCGATCGAAGTCGCGGCCTTGAGCAAGGCCTTCGGCGCGGCGCCAGCGAACAACTGTGCACTGGCTTCGGTCAAGAGCCAGATCGGCCACCTGGGCGCGGCGGCCGGCGTGGTCGGACTGATCCGCGCCACCCTGGCGGTGTATCACGGCGTACTGCCGGCGAACCTGGGCTTCAACCGGATCAATCCGCAGATCGATCTGCAGCACACGCCGTTCTACATTCCGACCCGGCCGCATGCCTGGCCCGAGGGCCGTCGGCGTGTGGCCGGAGTGAGCAGCTTCGGCATCGGCGGCACCAATGCCCATGTGATCGTCGCGGCCGCTCCTGCGATCGAGCCCGCTACGGCACCCGGCCCGGCCTGTCTGCTGATCAGCGCCCATAGTCGCAGCGCGCTGTTGCGCAACATCGCGGCGATCAAGGCGTACCGGGACGAGTTTCCGGGCCAGCACGAAGCGCTGTTGCGCTTCCTGCAATCGGGCCGCCGTCAGCAGCGCTGGCGTTATGGCGTGCGCCTGGAGGCCGGTGGCCAATGGCTGGTGGAGGAGGCCCTGATTCGCGAAGTGCCGCTGTCGAGCGAGGCTTGGCCGGCCCAGGACGCGACACCGGAGGACATCCTCCGGGCCTGGTATGAGGGCGCCCGGATCGTTTGGCCGAAGCGCTCGGCCGCGCCGCCATGGAACCTGCCGCCGTCGGCGTTCGACCTGGAAACCTGTCGCTTCCAGCCGACCACAGTGCCGTCGCCCATATCGGTCGAGGCTGCGCCGGCGTCTGCCCGCAAGGCCTTGCCGGACTGGTTCTACCAGCGTCAATGGGTGCGGGTCCGCCGTCTGGAGGCCGGGCCGGTCAACGGGCAGCGCGGCACCCTGGTGGTCTGCACAGCCGAAGCGCTGGCGGGAGGGTTACTGGAGGCCTTGGGCAGCGTCTATGAACGTGTTGTCGAAGTGCGCGCCGGCAATGGCTTGCGCCGCCTGAGTGCGGATCGCTTCGAACTGGACCCGGCTGACGCCCAGGCGTTGTCGACTTTGCTGGCCGAGTTGCTTGAGCCGCGCACGGCCGAGTTGGATTGGCTGCATGCCTTGCCGCTGTCGGTCAGCGGCAAGGTGAACGAACAGAGTCTGGCTGGCGCCCAATGGGCCTGCCTCGATACGCCGAGCGCCTTGTTGCAGGCCTGGGGAGCGATGGCGGGGGAGACGCGGTTACGCTTGTGGCTGCTGTCTGCGCAGGCCTGCGCGGTCGATGGTGCGGTGCGCCGGCCCGAGCTGGGGGCCCTGGCCGGAGTCTGTGAAGTGGCGCCGCAGGAGTATCCGCTGCGGGTTCACTGGCTGGATCTGCAATCGGCGCAATGGGCGAGCCAGGCCGTGCCGCTGGCGACACTGCTCGGCAACCCGACGGGTTTGCCCCGGCGCCTGGCAGTTCGCGATGGTTACCTGTGGCAACCACGGCTGATTGCCAGTCCGCCGACGACGCCACTGCCGGCTTCGGCATTGTTGCCGCCAACCGGTACCTTCCTGGTGCTGGGCGGTAATGGCGGCATCGGCAGCAGCCTGTGCGAGCACCTGCTGCAGGCTCCAGGGCGGCGGGTGGTGGTGCTTTCGCGGCGCGGGGAACTGCCACCGAACCTGCTCGCCTATCGTGAGCGGGTCGATAACGTGCTGGCCGATATCACCGATCTGGTGCGCTGGCCAGCCATCGTCGAGCAATTGGCGCAGCGCTACGGCGAGCTGGCGGGGGTCATTCACGCAGCGGGCATCGGCGCCGGCAGCCTGATCCGCAACCGCGACGCACGACAGATGGACAGCGCGATGGCGGCCAAAACCCTCGGCATGCTGGCCGTCGAGGCACTGATCGCACGGCTGTCGCCGGGTTTTGTCCTGTACTGCTCATCGATGTCGGCGTTGCTCGGCGGTGCGGGCCACCTCGATTATGCGGCTGCCAACGCGGTACTGGACGGCTTCGCCCAGTATCAACCGGATACCGCGAGCACCTGCGTGCGGATGGGGCTCAACTGGGATATCTGGCGCGAGCGGGGCATGGCCACCGCCGTGAGCGGCGCTGACGAGGCTCATCAGCGTCACCTGGCGGTCGGTTTGTCGGTCGAAGAGGGGGCGCAGGTGTTTGACCTGGCCCTGGCGCTGCAATGGCCGCAGTGTCTGGTTTCGACCACGTCGATCGAAGCGTCGCGACAGTTTTATCCGCAGCGGCACAAGGCGCTGGTTTCCGAGGCAGTGCCAGCAGCCGACGATGATCCGGATCCCGCAGTACACCTGCGCGAGTGCCTGTGCCAATGGCTCGGCGTCGATGCGCTGGAGGATGGGGATTCGTTGTACGAACTGGGTGCGGACTCGCTGACCCTGCTCGACCTGATCGACGAGGTGCAATCACGGTTGGGGGTGGGCCTGCAACTGTCGCAGTTCAGCCCCAGGGTCAGCCTACGGGAGATTCTTGCGCTGCTCGGCGGCAGTCGGACCCAGGCGCCGGTCACCGATTGGGCACAGGCAGTGCAGCTCGACGTCTGGAGTCCGGGAGCCGGCCGTGACTGGTTGTGCCTGGTGCATCCGGTAGGCGGCGATGTGCAGGCCTATCGCGAACTGGCGGCGGCGTTGCCCGAGACCTTGGGCGTGTGCGTGATCGCCGATCCGCTGCTGCAGCATCCGCAGTTGCCGACGGTGACGATCGAGCAACGGGCGGCCCATTACCTGCAGGCGTTGCAGACCCGGTTGCCGTATCAGTCCTGCCAGTGGCGGCTGGCCGGCTGGTCGTTCGGCGCCTGGGTGGCCCAGGCGATGTGCGCGCAGGCGTACCAGGCGGGTCTGCCCCAGCCACTGCTGTACCTGATCGATCCACCGGCGCCGGACGCCGGAGCCGAGCTGGCCCGCATGGACGCGCGGGATATCGAGCAGGTGTTCCAGCGCGAATTTTCCCAGCGCTGGCCACAGGCCGCCGAGCAGGGCCTGTCCGGGGAGATGCAGGGCTACCTGCAACGACTGACTACCTGTTGTCAGCACAATATGGCGAGCATGGGGACTTTCACACCAGCGGTTCTGCCGAGCACCTGCACACGATTGTTCGTTGCCCGCCAGGCCAACCCGTATGGCGTCGGTCGCAACTGGCAGATGGATCAACTCAAGGCGGCCTGGCAGACACTGTTGCCGCAATTGCTCGAATGGCAAACGCTGGATACCGACCACTACGGCATCGTCGCCGGTCACTGGGCACGGCTGATTGGTGAAACGATCGGTCAGGGAGGCGAGCATGCAACCTGAACAGAACGCGCACTGGCTGCAGGAGCTGATTCCGGTGCTGCTGGCCGGACAACCCGAGGACTGGGCTCTGCGCTGGAGCAACGACTTGCAGGCGGCGCTGGCGGGGTTTGGCGAACCACCACCGTTTCGCCTGATGCACGTCTGGCAGGCCGAGACGGTGTTGCCGGTATTGCTCGAAGCTGCAATCGAAGGGGTCGAAACCACGGATATGCTCACCTTGCAGCAGTTGCATCGGCGTGCCGCGCTGGGACTCAACGGCCGGCGCGGCGAGTGGCTGGCGGCGTTCAAGCCGATATTGCCCGCCTTGTACCGGCGGGCCTTTCCCTATGCCAGCGGTTATGCCCGGGCCCATGAGATCGCCATGGTCTATGCCACCGCGGCGGCCAATACGGCCATGATCGCCGAGCACTTCGGTGATGCCCTGGGCTATGCCGACTACTACGCCCAGCTCAGTACCGATGCCAACGCAGCCGCGTTCGCCGATTCCAACAGCCGGGCTTACGCGAAAATCGTGGCCGCCGTCTATGCCGACAACGATGTCCAGGCCTACGCCAGCATCTGCGCCGGGGCAACGCGGATCTGCGCGCTGGTCCGTGCCGGCAGTGGCGAGCAGCAGGCTGATGCCCGACGGCAGGTATTGAGGGCGCTGGCAGAGGGTCTGAGTCGCTGCCTGATCGAGGCGGCTCCGGCCGTTCGTCGTTATTTCTCTGGAGAACAGCATGAACAATGAAGCAGAAATGTTCGAAGTGGTGATCAATGACCAGGGCCAGTACTCCATCTGGCCGCAGGGCAAGGACATGGCCATCGGCTGGACCGCCACGGGTGCCAGGGGCGAACGCCAGGCCTGCCTGGACTATATCGCCAAGCACTGGACCGATATGCGTCCGCGCTCGCTGCGCAAGGCTGGAAACTGAGCCACTGTCGGGGCCGAGTCGACTGCTTGGCGGCTGCTGTGCAGCCGAGCGCGGGCAAGTCCGCTCAGCCCGGCAGTCAGGCCAGGCAGATTGCAGGAATAACTCAAGAAAGGTGAGGGAACATGGATCAGTGGGCATTGAAAGCAGTCGAGAGGATCGCCGGCGAGCGACGCGCGCCTTATCAGCACATCACGCTCGACCGTCTGACGCCGATCATTGGCGCGCAGGTTGGCGGGGTGGATCTGTCCCAGGCGTTGGCACCCGAGCAACTGGCAGAGATTCGCCGGGCCTTTCTGGAGAACCATGTGCTGGTGTTTCGCGACCAGCATCTGAGTGTCGAACAGCACAAGGCTTTCGGCCGCCTGTTCGGTGAGCTGCGGGCGCTGCCGGTGGAGGACATCGACGGCGACGATGCCGAACTGGTAGTCATCCGGGCCACCGCGCAGTCGCGTTTCGTCGCCGGGGAAGCCTGGCACACCGACGGCACCGCCGATCTCGCACCGTCGATGGGCTCGATGCTGTACATCAAGGAAATCCCGGCCATCGGCACCGGCGGCGATACCCTGTTCGCCAATATGCACCTGGCGCTGGACATGCTCTCACCGACGATGCAGGGCTTCCTGCAGGGGTTGACGGCGGTCCACGACGGTTCGATTCCGTGGAAGGGTTACCAGGCGCCCGAAGGCTTGCCGAAAAACGAACACCCGGTGGTGGTGCGCCACCCGGAGACCGGGCGCAAGACACTGTTCGTCAATTCCGGTTTCACCTCGCATATCGTCCAGTTGTCCGATGGTGAAAGCCAGGCGCTGCTGGGCCTGTTGTTCGACGTGGTGGCCCGCGAGCCGATCCTGACCTGCCGGGTACGCTGGGAACCCAATACCCTGGTGTTCTGGGACAACCGCTGCACCCAGCACCACGCCGTGTGGGACTACTTCCCGCATTCGCGGTATGGCGAACGGGTGACCATCCTCGGTGAGCAGCCGCAACCCTGGAGCGAAACCTGACACCTCTGTCAGCGCCCGCAGGATCCTGTGGGAGACCGGGTGCGGTATATCAGGCGTAATGGCGTTGTGGGAGCTGGTCAAGCAGTGCATCGACGATCAGTTCCCCAAAGGCCAGGTTGCCATGCAGGGGGTCATCGATTTCGCAGAAACGCGGGTCCTGCCAGCCATCTTCACCGTTGGCGGCTTCCCTTACATCGACCAGCTCAACCCCCAATTCGCGAAACCGTCGAATCAGCACTTCCTGCGCCGCCATGAAAACCTCGGCATTGGAAAACTCCGGCACACGCTGCGGCGGCAGAACCATCAGCACCCTGATGCCCATTGCCAGCACCCGTTCATGGAACGCCAGGGCATGTCGGCTCATCTCTTCGATGATCGACTCGAACAAGGCCCCCTGCAGAAACCCCGCATCGAACTCGCCGTTGTCGTCCTGATAGCAATGCCAGTTTGGCCGACTGGCGAGAAAGTGCACGCTCATTCCCAGTGTACTGACCAGCGGAATCGACAGCTCCCCCAGCCGAGCAACCCCGGCCAGTGCAAGCGCCTGGCGATAACGCTGATCCATTTCTGGATCACGAAACCCCACGTCGCCCGGCCTCGCCACCAGGAAGTCGACGTTGAAATCGCGCCCGGCGCCCAAGGGGCCGCCGCAGGCCGACAGCCCGCGGGCCTGCGCGGCCTTGCCGATCGGCCCGGCATTGGAGTCGCCCAACAACAGGAAACTAGGGTTTGGCGTAGTAGTCGAGTACGGCGTCTTCACAAACAAGGTCCTCGCTGGGCAGATGGATAGCCGGATTGACAGGCGCTTGGGCAGCCGCCGGTTTACCGTCCAGGGCGCTGAAAAACTGGCGCATGACGAACGCCACACCCTCGGCCGTCACCTCACGCTGGTTGTCCTGGTAGAAGGCGGCCTTGAACGGCGTGCCGGTGATGATTTCGTAGGAGGGGAAGTAGTCGACGTGCGGTTGTTCCTCGCAAAGCTGGCCGGCCACTGCGCGCAACACCGATTTGGAGTAGGTGGTGGCGGTCAAGACGTGCTGGCCGGTAGCAGTGGCAGTCAGCGGCACGGGCGAGACGGTCAGCAGCACACGGATTCGCGGGGTCAGTGAGTACAGCAATTCGAGCGCCCGGTGCATGTCCCGGTAGCTGTCGACAAAACCGAAGTTGCGCAAGGCATGCAGGGCTGGATCGAACGTCCCGTGCAAGGTGCCAGGACACACCGGGTAGACCCGCTCGCTGCGCCGGTCGACCCAGGCTTCGGTCAGCCCCAGGGTGAAGATGAACACCTTGGCCCGTTCCAGTGCGGTTTTCATCGCCGCCAAGGTGACCTGGCGGGCCTCCAGCAGTGCCTCCCGGCTGGCGTAGCCTTCGGGTTCGACGACCGGACGCATCGGGTCGAAGAACCGCCCATCACGACTCCAGATCTCTTCGGGCATCTCCTCGATGCCCAGGCACCATTCCAGCCACTGGCGCAGCATCGCCGGGGTGTAGAGATTGCCGGTACGAAAGGAAAATACACCATAGTGCCGCGCCTTGCGCTCGGCCTCCGACAGTCCGGCCGGCGCCGGCTCGCTGTCGACCCAGTTCATCCCGCGCTCGACCAGGGCCCGGCCGATATGTTGGGCAAAGCAGGAGCCCGCGGTGACGATGGCATCGTCGCGTTCGATGTCGAATTGCGGCAACCACAACTCGCTCATGCCCGCGACCGTCTGTTGCGCCACGGCACTGCGCCAGAATGAACGCGGGGCCAGCAGTTGGTAAGGATTCATCCCAGGATCACTCCGAGTAGGGCCGGGTCGCGGCGTTCATGTCGTCGGTTCCAGCGCGCTGGCCGGTTGACCGGCATCCAGTGCGCGGTAGCCGAGCAGACCGATGGGCAGGCAGGCCAGGGCCAGCGCCGAAAACAGCACAACCCCGCCGAAGTGGCTGATCACCAGTGCGCCGAGCAAGGGGGCCAGTGCCGAGCCGAGGCCGGCCAGCATGGAAATGCCGATGAAGCTGCCGCGCATGCCGGGTGGTGCGAGACGATCGATCATGGTCGCGAACAGCGGCATGACGATAATCTCGGCCAGGGTCGCGAAACCGATCGCCAGTATCCAGCCGTACCACAGGGCGCCGGTGTTGAGGGCGATGATCGCGTGGCCGATCATCAGGCAGCCGAGAGCCAGGACATAGGCGCGTTTGTCGGCCAGGGTCATCAGCCAGCCCATCAGGAACAGGTGGAACACCAGCACCACCGAAGCGTTGGTGACGTTCAGCGTGGCGATCACGTTATTGATATCCTCGACCTTGAGCGCCAACAGGTAGAAGGTCAGCGATTCGTCGACCTGGGCGTAGACCAGCACCAGGAAAAAGTTGGCGACGATGATGGTCAGGAACAGGCGACTGCCGAGAATCGCCCGCAACACCTGGCGCAAGGGCGGCGAGGCCGCTTCGGGGGCGGCCAGATGCGCTGCCTGCAGCCGATAGCGCGCGGCCGCGACAATGGTCAGCGCCAGCACTGCGTAGGTGCACGCGGCGAGGGGAAACACTGCGTCGCTCTCGCGGTTGGCGAACCACATGCCGATCAGCGGCCCGCTGGCGGCCGCGCAATTGACCACGTAGTAGCGGATATGGAAGAGCAGGGTGCGCTCGCTGTCGGTGGCGACGGTATCGCTCAGCAGCACCCGCAACAGCGGTTCGAGAATACTGTGGGCGACCGCCATGCCGATGATCGCGATGAAGTAGCTGGTCTGCCCGGGCGCCAGCCCCATCAGCAGGAAACAGCCGGCCCCCAGCAGGCAACCGAAGCCCATCAGGTTACGGGCATTGAAGGTGTCACCGAGAAAACCGCTGAGCGGCGAGAGGACAATACTGATCAGCGCGCCCAGAGCCAGTTGTGCGCCGATATCGGTGATCGGTGTGCCGAAGCGCCGGTTCATCGCTACCACGATAAACGGCCAGACCATGAACGAGGCGATGCGCGAGAGGCCGATGCCGAACAGCAGCCAGCGGGTGGCCGCAGGCAAGGCCCACAAGGTCTTCCACAGGGCGGGTTTCTGGCGCAGATCCATCTGGCTCGTCTCGACAAGGAAACAGGGGCCCGCCTGGAGGCTGGGCCTGCTCATTGAAGAGGGCAATGCGCCGATATGCAAGCCCTGCGGCGCGGCTCGGCGACTTTATTTGCCCGTGTGACGGGAACGGCCGTCAAGGCCGCTCAACTCAATGCGGTGCGCGCGGGATGGTCTTGAGCAGATCGGCGGGGCTGATATGGCCGACCACGGCGCTGCCCGGTTGCGGCAGGTCGAGGATGTGGCCCTTGATCTTGCCGATCACGTGCATTTCACAAGGCTTGCAGTCGAACTTGAGGGTCAGCACTTCGTCGCCCTGAATCAGTTGCATCGGCGCGACCTTGGTGCGTACGCCGGTCACGCCCTTGGCCTGTTTGGGGCACAGGTTGAAGGAGAACCGCAGGCAGTGCTTGGTGATCATCACCGGCACTTCACCGGTTTCCTCGTGAGCTTCGTACGCCGCGTCGATCAGCTTGACCCCGTGGCGGTGATAGAAGTCACGGGCTTTCTGGTTGTAGACGTTGGCCAGGAACGACAGGTGCGACTCGGGGTAGACCGGCGGCGGGCTGGTTTCGGCCTTGCGTCCACCCCGTGGATGGGCGGCGATGCGCGCTTCGGTCAGGGCTTCGATCACTTCGCGGCGCAGGCTCTTGAGCTGCGAATTGGGGATGAAGTAGGCCTGCGGCGCATCGAGGTCGATGGCGGTGGCGTGGTACTGGGTGGTGCCCAGTTGACCGAGCAGGTCGCGCAGTTGCTCCAGGGCCTGCTCCGGTTTGTTGGCCAGGCCGAATGGCCCGTCCAGGGCGACGCTGGCCGTGACGCCTTCCTCGCTGGTGACGCTCAGCTCCAGGCGCTCCTCGCGCAGGCGGGCGCTCCAGCTGACTCCGATACGGCGCTCGGCGGAGGTCTTGAGCAGCGCCTGTTGCCAGTTGTGGTCCAGGTTGCGGTTCAACGGATGGTTGGGGCGCAGGCGGTGCATACCTTCCGGCATTTCGTTGGGCTCGACGCGGTAGCGGTAGCGTTTCTCACCGTCTTCCTCGAATTCGCCACGGGGTTCGGCGATGTTCGCGCGAAAGCCGACCACCTCGCGCTTGATCAGCACGTTGAGGCCATCGCCATTGGACAGCGGTTCGAAGGTCACCACCTGCAGGTCGCGTTTACCGGCTTTTTCCACCACACCCACCGGCAGGCCGGTGAAGGTTGGCGTGTCGAAGGCGCCGATGTCGATCTTGCGATCGCTGACGAAATAATCGGTGCTGCCACGGTGGAAGGTCTTTTCCGGGTCCGGCAGGAAGAAGTGCGCGGTCCGGCCGCTGGAAGCACGGGCCAGGTCCGGGCGGCCTTCGAGGATGTCGTCCAGGCGCTGACGGTAGTAGGCGGTGATGTTCTTCACATAGCCCATGTCCTTGTAGCGACCCTCGATCTTGAACGAGCGGACGCCGGCTTCGACCAGGGCACGCAGGTTGGCGCTCTGGTTGTTGTCCTTCATCGACAGCAGGTGTTTTTCGAAGGCGACCACGCGCCCCTGGTCGTCCTTGAGGGTGTAGGGCAGGCGACAGGCCTGGGAGCAGTCGCCCCGGTTGGCGCTACGACCGTTCTGCGCATGGGAGATGTTGCACTGGCCGGAGAAGGCCACGCACAAGGCACCATGGATGAAAAACTCGATGGCCGCGTCGGTTTCGTCGGCGATCGCGCGAATTTCCTGCAGGTTCAGCTCGCGGGCCAGCACCAGTTGGGAGAAGCCGGCCTGGTCGAGGAATCTGGCCCGTTCCAGGGTACGGATGTCGGTCTGGGTACTGGCGTGCAGCTCGATCGGCGGGATATCCAGTTCCATCACGCCCAGGTCCTGGACGATCAGGGCGTCGACCCCGGCATCGTAGAGTTGATGGATCAGCTTGCGCGCCGGCTCCAGCTCGTTGTCGTGCAGGATGGTGTTGAGGGTCGTGAAGACCCGCGCGTGATAGCGCCGGGCGAATTCCACCAACTGGGCGATATCGCTCACCTCGTTGCAGGCATTGTGGCGGGCACCGAAGCTTGGGCCGCCGATATACACGGCATCGGCGCCATGCAGGATGGCTTCGCGGGCGATGGCCACGTCACGGGCGGGGCTGAGCAATTCGAGGTGATGCTTGGGTAGGGACATGTTTTTCTAGTCAGGCTGCACGGTCAAGACGGCCATTGTACCGGTGAAACGCCCGGCCGGCATCCGTTGCCGCCGGGTGGCCTGGAATGCGCTTGCGCAAAGCTCATAACCCAGGGAGTTGTGCCAGTCCCTGAAATCAGGCCTTGGCCGCCATTGCGGTGACTTCCACGCGCATGCCCTCGGTCGCCAGTGCTGCTACGCCCACCGCTGCCCGAACCGGCCAGGGCTTGGCGAAGAAGCGTTTGTAGACCTCGTTGAAGGCCGCGCGATCAGCCATGTCGGTCAGGTAGATGGTCAGGTGCAGTACCCGGTCCAGTGAGCTGCCGGCTTTTTCCAGCGCCACCTTCAGCGCCTGTAGCGTGCATTCGCTCTGCAGGGTGATATCGCCCAGCTCCAGGCTGCCGTCGGCGCGGGTCGGGATCTGGGTGGACACCAGCAGGCCGCCGAAACCGGCGACATCGGAAGAAATGGAGTCGGCGTCGGGGTCGGGCAGGAAGCTCAGGTCGTGATCGGTCATGGGAGGCTCTTGTTCAAAGGTGCTTATATTCGAAGGTGCTCATGTTCTCAGCTGCTGCGGCACGGGCGTGCGCAGGGGCCTGCCCGGACGATTGTCAGCGGGGCCGGTCAATCGGCCCCGCTGGCTGTTCAGCAAGTCGGGCAGTATAAGCAGGGACGACGAATGATCAAGGAAGGTTCGCCCATTCCATGAGTGCGCCAGCGGCCTGTACGCTTGATGGGTACCGGCCACTGGCTCACTGGGCTGGCGCCACTCAACCGGCGCCGTTTTTTTGAGAGTGAAAGGTTTTGTCTTCAAGGGTCATTGAGCGGCACTCTCCTTCAAGGCCCGAGAGATCGCCTGGCCCAGTGCGCTGACAAGGGGTGGTTTGACCAGCGTTTCATGGGTCCCGGCAAGTGCCGTGACGCTGGGTGGCGTTTCAAGCAGCATTCCCCAGCCCAACAACGGATCGTTGCGTTCCTCACCGTTGGCGGTGAACAGCGATACCTTGAGTGAGCTGGCTGGGCTGACATAGGCGCCGATCGCCAAGTGTGTCGCATAGGCCACCGCGAGATGGCCACGCAGCAAGTCGGCATCGATGTCCTGGGGCAGTTCCAGCGGGAGCAGCTGTTGGGCCACGCACAGCGCCAGCATCGCCTCGATGGCATTCTCCTGCGCCAGCCCAGCCAGTTGCCGTTGTACCTGGGGATCGATCTGCCGAGGCAGCCAGTCCATCAGGAAGTGTGCCTCGCTCACGAACTGCGCCGACGCCGGTTCAGGACGCGTTGACGTGTCGATGATGCCGACGAACTCCAACTGTTCACCGCCAGCCTGCAACTGACGGGCCATTTCATAGGCGATCAGCCCACCGGCCGACCAGCCGGCGATCCGGTAAGGTCCCTGTGGCTGAACCTGGCGAATGGCTGTCAGGTAACGCGCGGCCATGGCTGGCAGCTCCGACAGCGGTGTTTCGCCGGCAACCAGGCCACTGGCGGCGAGGCCGTAGACGGGTACCTGTGGATCCACTACCGCAGCCAGGTCCCGGGCGTATTGCACTTCACCGCCGAGGGGGTGAACCAGGAACAACGGCCGCTGCGAGCCCGTACGGCGGATCGCCACCAGGTTGCTGTGCTGACCCGGGCGAGCCTGACCGTCCAGCGTCTGGGCGAAACCGGCGATGGTCGGTTCGACGAACAGATCGCGCACCGCGATCGGCTTGCCGAGGACCTTGCGCAAGCGCGAGGCCATCTGCACGGCCATCAGCGAAATGCCGCCCAGGCTGAAGAAGTCGTCATGCCGGCTGACTTGCTCCAGCTTGAACAGCTCTTTCCAGAGTTGGGCGATGGCGATTTCGGTCTCGCCTTGTGGCGCTTCGTAAGGCCGTGCCTCGGGCCGTTCCTCCCCGGTCGGCTCGGCGAGCGCCATGGCATGGGCCGAACGTGGCAGCGCCGGGGTGTTTTCCAGCAATTGGCCGATCGACTGCTGCGCGTCGCTCACCAGGTTTTCCAGGAGCTTGGCAAACAGCTCGGCGATGGCCTGCACGGTGCTGGTATCGAACAGGTCGCTGGCGTATTGCAGGCTGCCACCGATGTGTTCGCCGGCGTCCACCAGCGACAACGACAGGTCGAACTGCGTGGTGCGGTGGGCGCTGTCCAGGGACGCCACCTGCAGTCCGGGCAGTTGCAGCGGTGCCGGTGGGGTGTTGTCCAGGCTCAGCATCACCTGGAACAACGGACTGTGGCTCATGCTGCGGGTCGGCTGCAAGGCGCTGACCACCTGCTCGAACGGCAGGTCCTGATGGCTGTAGGCCGCCAGCGTCAGGTCCTTGATCTTCCCGAGCATGTCGTTTACCCGCAGGTCGTGGTCGGTACCGACCCGCAGCGCGAGGGTGTTGGCGAAGAAACCGATCAACGACTCCAGTTCCGGCCGCTGGCGGTTGGCGACAGGGGTGCCGACCACCACGTCGGTTTGGCCGCTGAGGTGGCTCATCATCACCGACCAGCCCGCCAGCAGCACCATGAACAGCGTGCTGCCCTGGGCCTGGCTGAACGCTCGCAGGTCGGCACTCAACTTCGGCGAGAAGGCGCAATCGACGATGCCGCCGGCATAGCTCTGGATCGCCGGGCGTGGCCGATCCAGCGGTAGCCTCAGCAGGCTGGGCGCACCCTCGAGGTGTTTGCGCCAGAAGTCGACCTGGGTTTGCAACGCCGGACCGTCCAGGGATTGACGCTGCCAGGCGGCGTAATCCACGTATTGCAGCGCCAGTGCCGGCAACGGATCCTTCTGCCCCTGACTGAAGGCGTTGTACAGCACGCTCACTTCATGGGCCAGGACACTGTTGGACCAGCCGTCGGACACGATGTGGTGCAGGGTGATCAGCAGCACATGCTCGGCGTCCGCCACTTGCAGCAGTTGGCCGCGCACCAGCGGGCCTTGGCTCAGGTCAAACAGTTGGGTCGCATTGTCGTGGCCGAGGCGCTCCAGCGTTGCCTCAATGGCTTCGTTCGACAGTGCGCGCAGGTCCTGTTGCGTCAGCGGGAAGCGGGTATCGGCCGGGGCGATCTTCTGCAACGGTTCGCCGTCCACCAGTTCAAAACGGGTGCGCAGGGTTTCGTGACGCGCCACCAGACGATCCAGGGTGGCCTGCAACGCCGCCTTGTCCAGGCTGCCGGTCAGGCGCAAGGCCATCGGCAAATGGTAGGCGGCACCGGCGGCGTGATCGAGGTGATCGAGGAACCACAGGCGCTGCTGGGCGAACGACAGCGGCAGCCGGCCCGAGCGGTTGGCCAGCGGAATCGACTGGGCTTCGCTCGGTGCACTGGCGTTGACCAGCGTGGCCAGGCCACGCACGGTCGGTGCGTCGAACAGTTCGCGCAGGCTGATCCGCGCCCCGAGCTTGCGCCGTAGCCGTGAAAGCAACTGCACGGCCAGCAGCGAGTGACCGCCCAGTTCCAGGAAGCCGTCATGGCGACCGACCTGGTCCAGGTGCAGCAAGCCTTTCCAGATCTCGGCGATGGCCTCTTCGGTCTCGCCTTGTGGCGCCTCGTAGGCCTTGCTGGCCAAGGCGTCCTGGCCTGGGGCGGGCAGGGCACGGCGGTCGAGCTTGCCGTTGGCAGTCAGTGGCAGCGCCTCCAGGTGGACGAAGGCGCTCGGCACCATGTACTCGGGCAGTGCGCTGAGCAGCGCGCTGCGCAGTTGCTCGGCCGGTACCGATTCACCGCAGACATAGGCCACCAGGCGTTGGTTATCCGCATCGCCCTGGCTGTCGTCGCGGGCGATGACCACCGCTTCGCGAATACCCGCAACGGCCAGGAGAGCGTTCTCGATTTCCCCCAGTTCGATACGGAAACCGCGGATCTTCACCTGGAAGTCGTTGCGGCCCAGGTATTCCAGGGTGCCATCGGCCAACCAGCGACCCAGGTCACCGGTCTTGTACAGTCGGGCGTTCGTCGCGCTGGAGAACCGGTCGGCGATAAAGCGCTCGGCACTCAGTTCGTCGCGGTTGAGGTAACCACGGGCAACACCGGCACCGCCGATATGAATTTCCCCAGCCACACCCCGGGGCACGGGCTCGCCTCGGGCATCGAGGACGTGCACCTGAACGTTGGCGAATGGCCGGCCGATACTCGGTTTTTCGCCGAGGTCGCGGATCAGGTCGATGGTGGCGTCCACCGTGCACTCGGTTGGGCCATACATATTGTAGAAACGGATGGTCTGGCAGTTGCGCAGCTTCTCCCAGGTACTGGCGTTGATCGCTTCACCGCCGAGCAGCACGCTGACTGGCTGGTAGCTGCGACGCTCCAGCAGGCCGGCGGTGAGCAGGGTGTCGAGCTGCGACGGGGTCGAGTCGAAGGCGTGTACCTGATGCTGTTCGAGGAAGTCCAGCAACTCGCTGCCACTGGCACGGATCAACTGCGGGATGATCACCAGCTTGTGCCCGGAGAACAACTGCGAGATGCCCTTGATCGACATGTCGAAGAAGAAACCGGCGTTGAGGGCCACGGTGGCCGGTGTCGGACAGTGCTTGTGGGTGGTGCGGGTCAACACTTGCCAGAAGTTGAACACCGAACGGTGCTCGACCATCACACCCTTGGACTGGCCGGTGGAGCCGGAGGTGTAGATGACATACGCCAGGTGTTCAGGGGTCAGGCCTGCAACGACCGGGTTGGCGTCGAAAGCCGCCTCATCCGCGGCACGCAACGACTCGGTGGTGTCGAGCAGCAACACCGGCAGGTCGCCGGCCGGCAGGGTGAGCTCGGTCTGTGTCAGCAGCGCGCGCGGCTGGCTGTCCTGGAGCATGAATGCCATGCGATCGGCCGGGTGGGCCGGATCGATCGGCACGTAGGCGGCACCGGCCTTGAGCACGCCGAGCAGGCCGACGATCATGTCCAGGCTGCGTTCGGCGCAGATGGCCACGCGCTCGTCCGGCTGTACCCCCAGTTCCAGCAGTTGCCGGGCCAGGTGGTTGGCGCGGCGGTTGAGCTGGCGATAGCTCAGTTGCCGGTCTTCGCAGACCAGGGCCACGGCCTCGGGTCTGGCGCGGACCTGGGCCTCGAACAGGGTATGGATCGGCTGGGCCGGTCCGAAGTCGGTCGCGGTGTCGTTGAAACCGTTGAGCAGCAGTTGCCGTTCGGCCTCGGGCAGCACTTTCAGGTCGGCGGCCAGGCGTGTGGGGTCCTGCTCAAGGGCATCGACCAGTTCGGCAACGGCTTGGCCCAGGTAGGTGGCGATGCGGTGCGGGTCGATGCCGCTGATCGACTGCGCGGTCAGGGAGAATCCGCTGCCAGCGTTCGCCACGGCAATTTCGATCGGATAGTTGGTGCGGGTTTCCGAGGCGAGGAACTGGATGCCTTCCTGCTCGTCCATGTCCTCGACGCCTTCCCCGGAGGCGTTCACCAGGTCACCGTGACGGCAGTTGAGGATCACCGTGAACAGCGGCAGCGCGGCATCCACCGCACTGCAACGCTGGGCCAGGGCCAGGGGCGCCTGCTCGTGGGTCAGCAGATCGCTGAGCTGCTGGTAGGCGTCCTGGACGATATCGCGCACGCTGGTTTGTTGCAGGCGAATACGCATCGGCAGGGTGTTGATGAACATCCCCAACGCCCGGTCGGCGCCTGTGGTGCCCTGGGAACGGCCTGACAGCACGGTACCGAAAATACCGTCGTCGCGTCCGCTGGTGGCCGCAACCACCAGACCCCAGGCCGCATGGAACAGCACCGAAGTCGGTACGCCCTGTGCCCGTGCGGTGCGGTGCACGCGCTGGCTGAGCTCTTCACTCAGGTACTGCTCCGAACGCTGGATCCCGGCGCCGTTGCCATGCACATCCAGTACGCCGTAGGGCGCGGTGGTCGCGTCGACATCCGCCAACAGGCGCCGGAAGTAGGCCTCGTGCTCGGCCTGCGAGACGCTGACGGCCTGGGCGATGAAGTTGCGGTACGGCTGGGACGGCGGCAGTTCAGCGGCCTGTCCGGCCAGCACCGCCTGGATCTCTTGCATGATCAGACGCAGGGTGACGTTGTCGCTGATCAGGTGATGGTCGAGCAACGCCAGCAACCACTGTTCGCGCTGGCTATCGTAGGTGATGTACGCGGCGATCAGCGGTGCCTGTTGCAGATCCAGGCGCAGATGATGAGTATCGGTCTGCTCACGCAGCCTCTGCAATGCGTCCACCCCGGGCGCGTAGTCGAGGTTGACCACCGGCAGTCGGGCGTGACGATGGACCACTTGTACCGGTTGCGGCAGACCTTGCCAGCGCAAGGCAGTACGCAGAATGTCATGGCGGTCGATCACCACCTGTACCGCGTCGAGGAAGTTGTCGAGCAGGGCACGCGTGCTGAAGGTCGCCACGGTGCGCATCAGGTAGGCGTCGCCTTCGGACTGCAACAGGTGGTGGAACAGGATACCTTCCTGCAAGGACGACAACGGGTAGATATCCTGCACATTGGCCACGCCACCGGGCACATCGGCGACGATCTGTTCGATTTCCTGCTGGCTCAGTTTCACCAGCGGCAGCATGTCCGGGGTCAGGGCCGTGCAATCGGCCGGGATCAGGTTGGCTGGCACCACCCGTTCGGTATTGCTGCCGCCAGCCAGGACAGTGGCCATGGCTTGCAGGGTCGGTGCCGAGAACACCGTGCGCACATCCAGTAGCAGGCCGGCCTGGCGCAGACGCTCGATCAGGCTGATGACCAGGAAGGAGTGACCGCCGAGCTCAAAGAAGTGATCCTGGCGACCCACGCGCTCGATACCGAGCAATTCCTGCCAGGCATTGGCCAGGGTGAGTTCGATCTCGCCCAGTGGCGCTTCGTAGTCACGGCTGACTGCGGCAGAGCGGTCCGGCGCCGGCAGCACCGCGCGGTCCAGTTTGCCGTTGGTGGTCAGCGGCCAGGCCGCCAGGGTGACGAAGGCGCTCGGTAGCATGTGTTCGGCCAGGACGTTGGCCAGTTGGCTGCGCAGGGCCGAGACGTCGAGGCTGCTGCCATCCTCGGCGATCAGGTAGGCTACCAGGCGCTTGTCGCCCGGCTGGTCCTCGCGCACGATCACCAGGGCTTCGCGCACATCGGTGCAGGCCTGCAGTTGCGCCTCGATTTCCCCCAGTTCGATACGGAAGCCGCGGATCTTGATCTGCGAGTCGTTGCGGCCGACGTAGACCACGCCGCCATCGGCACGGTAGCGGGCAACGTCACCGGTGCGATAGAGGCGCGCGCCGGGTACGTTGGCGTAAGGGTCGGCGATGAAGCGTTCGGCGTTCAGCGCGTCACGGTTGAGGTAGTGCCGGGCGACCCCGGCGCCACCGATGTAGATTTCGCCATTGACGCCCACAGGGACCGGTTGCTGATAGTCGTCGAGGATGCGCAGACACAGGTCCGGCAAGGCCGGGCCGATCAGACTGGGCGCAGCGACGTCGATCTCGGCCTGGCTGACCGCGTAGTAGGTGGCGTGCACGGTGATCTCGGTGATGCCGTACATGTTCACCAGGCGGGTGCGCGCCAGCGGCGTGGTCGCCGTCCAGGGCCGCAGGCTGCGGAAGTCCAGGGCCTCGCCACCGAAGATCACTTCCCGCAGCGTATGTTCCTGCTCGCTGCGGGCGCGGGCCTCGATGAACTGGCGGAAGGCGCTCGGGGTCTGGTTCAGCACCGTAACCTGCTGCTGGCAGACCAACGCGTAGAAATCATCCGGTGAGCGGGCGATGTGGCTCGGGACGATGACCAGCTTGCCGCCGTAACTCAGGGCGCCCCATATCTCCCAGACCGAGAAGTCGAAGGCGAAGGAGTGGAACAGCGTCCAGGTGTCGTCGCCGGCGAAGTTGAACAGCTCGGCGGTGGCGTCGAACAGGCGCGCGACGTTGCCGTGTTCCACCAGCACGCCTTTGGGCAGACCGGTGGAACCGGAGGTGTAGATCACGTAAGCCAGATGCTGTGGCGTCAGGCCCAGTTCGGCGACCTGTGGGTTGCGATCCAGGCGGCTGTCGGTGGCGGCCTCGGCGCGGTTCAGTTCATCGAGTCGCAAGACCGGCACCGTATGCGCCGGCAAGGCATCCAGGCAGTCCGACTGCGCCAGCAGCGCCACCGGCGCGCTGTCGTCCAGCAGATAACCGAGGCGTTCGGTCGGGTAGGCCGGGTCCAGTGGGACATAGGCCGCGCCGGCCTTGAGCACCCCGAGCAGCGCGCAGAGCATGTCGACACCGCGCAGTGACAGGATCGCCACACGATCATTGGGGCGTACGCCTTGGCCGAGCAAGGCGTGGGCAATACCGTTGGCGCGACGGTTGAGTGCCTGGTAACTCAGCGTCTGCTCGCCGAAGACCAGGGCGGTACGTTGCGGGTGCGCCTGGGCCTGGGCTTCGAAACGCTGGTGAATCAGTTGTTCGACGGCGAACAGCGCCTTGGGCGGCAGCAGGGCCGGCGAGGCCTGACGCTGTGCCGGGGTCAGCAACGGCAGGGCGAGTACCGGTTGCTCGAGATCCGCCAGCAGCGCTTCGAGCAGGATCTGGAAGTGCTGGGCGAAGCGCTCGACGGTGGCGCGGTCGAACAGATCGCTGGCATATTCGATCACTCCGCTCAGGCCACCGTCTGCGCTGCCCAGTGTCAGCATCAGGTCGAACTGCGCGGTGTCATGGGTCTGGGCCACAGGCAGCAGGCTCAGGCCTGGCAGGCTTTGTTCAGCGCCGATCGGCGTGTTGTCCAGCGACAGGGCGACCTGGCACAGCGGGTTATGGCTCAGCGAACGCGGAGGTTGCAGGGCCTCGATCACCTGCTCGAACGGAATGTCCTGGTGTTCGTGGGCCGCCAGGAGCGTCTGGCGGACCTGTTCCAGCAGTTGCCCGACGCTCGGGTTCTGCCCCAGGTCCACACGCAGGGCCAGGGTGTTGACGAAGAAACCGATCAGGTTTTCCGTTTCGGTGCGGCCACGGTTGGCGGTGGGTACGCCGATCACCACGTCGCGTTCGTTACCCAGGCGAGCCATCAGGACCGACCAGGCACTGAGCAGCGCCATGAACAGGGTGACGTTGTTTTCCTGGCAGAAGCGCTCCAGGCTCTGGTACAGCGCCGGTGCGATCAGCAGCGGTACAGCCCCGCCACGGTAGCTCTGTACCGGCGGACGTGGCCGGTCGGTGGGCAGCGACAGCAACGCCGGTGCTCCGCCCAGGTGGCCGCGCCAGAACTCGGCCTGCTCGGCCAGGTACTCGCCGGTAAAGGTACGACGCTGCCAGGCGGCATAATCGGCATACTGGATCGACAGGTCCGGCAGCGTGTCGGGCAGGTCTTGGCTGAAGGCCTGGTAGAGACTGGCGAACTCGTTGACCAGCACGTTCACCGACCAGCCATCGGAGATGATGTGGTGCTGGGTGATGAGCAGGATGTGCTCGTCATCGGCCAGGCGCAGCAGACGCCCGCGAATCAGCGGGCCGCGTTGCAGATCGAAGGGTGCCGTGGCCTCGCTGTTGCCGATGCGCGAGGCACTCAGGCTGGCCTGCTCATAGGGCAGCGCGCGCAGGTCCTGCTCGGCCAGACTGAATCCACAATCGGGCGGGGCAATAATCTGTACCGGCTGCCCGTCTTGGCGTTCGAAGGTCGTACGCAGGCCTTCGTGACGCGCGACCAGGCGGTCGAGTGCCGCCTTCAGCGCGTTCCGGTCGAGGTCGCCACGCAACAGCAGCGACATCGGCATATGGTAGGCACTGCTGGCGCCGGGATCGAGCTGGTCGAGGAACCACAGGCGTTGCTGGGAGAACGACAGAGCCAGCGGTGCGCTGCGGTCGACAATTTCGATGCTGTCGCTGGCGGTCGTTTGCAGTCCGCTGACCACGCGGGCCAGTTCCGCCACGGTCGGATGGCTGAACAGCTGGCGCAGCATCATCTCGCCACCCAGTTGTTGGCGCACGCGGGAAACCAGTTGCGCGGCCAGCAGGGAGTGGCCGCCCAGTTCAAAGAAGCCGTCGTGACGCCCCACGCGCTCAAGGCCCAGCAGTTCCTGGAAGATCTGCGCCAGGGCCTGTTCGGTGGCGCCTTCGGGAGCGGTGTAGCCGCGCTCGGACATGGCGTCCAGATCCGGCGCCGGCAGTGCGTCCTGATCCAGCTTGCCGTTACCGGTGAGCGGGTAGGCGGCCACGCTGACAAAGGCGCTGGGAATCATGTAGTCGGGCAGGGTGGCACCCAGTTGCTTGCGCAAGGCCGCCACATCCAGGCGGGTCGCTGACTGCGGGATCAGGTAGGCGATCAGGCGCTTGCCCTGGGCCGCGTCGTCACGGGCCAGCACCCGTGCTTCGCGCACGCCTTCGCAGGCCAGCAGCTTGGCTTCGATTTCTCCCAGCTCGATACGGAAGCCGCGAATCTTCACCTGGGCGTCCATCCGCCCCAGGTGAATGATTTCGCCGTTGTCCAACAGCTTGCCGAGGTCGCCGGAGCGGTACAGGCGCTCGCCGGGGCGCAACGGGTCGGCGATAAAGCGTTCGGCGGTCAGGGCCTCGCGATTCAGATAGCCGCGACCGACACCCAATCCGCCGACGCAGATTTCCCCCGCCACGCCGATCGGCAGCAGCCGTTGCTGGGCGTCGAGGATGTAGGCCACGGTGGTCGGGATCGGCCGGCCGACATTGGAAATGCCGGCGGCGATATCCGCCGCATCGATGGCCTTGTAGGTCACGTGCACGCAGGTTTCGGTGATTCCGTACATATTCACCAGCGCCACATGGGGGAAGGCGCGGTGGAAGCCGTCAAGCTTGCCCAACTCCAGGCTTTCACCGCCGAAGATGACATAACGCAGGTGTTCCAGGCGCACGTCGTGGCGGGCCAGTGCGGCGCTGCTGAGTTGCAGGAACGCTGATGGCGTCTGGTTGAGTACGCTCACCTGCTCGCGTTCGAGGAAGTCCAGCAGTTCCCCCGGATCGCGGCGCAGGGCTTCGGGGACCAGGCTCAGGCGGCCACCGAAGAGCAGGGCTCCGTACATTTCCCAGACCGAGAAGTCGAAGGCATTGGAGTGAAATAGCGACCAGACATCCTCGGCGTTGAAGGCAAATGGCGAGCGATTGTTATGCAGCAGGCGCACCACGTTGCGGTGCTCGAGCAACGCCCCCTTGGGTTCGCCTGTGGAGCCCGAGGTATAGATCACATAGCAGAGATGGTCCGGGGCATTGAGGTTGGGCAGATTGGTGATAGCCCGAGTCTTGCCTGGAGCGGCTGCGTGAGGGGCGCTGGAGAAGACTTCGACCCCAAGCGCCAGCAGAGCCGGGCTTGTCTCCTGGCCGGCGATGGCCTTGTGCGCGCCGCTGTCGCGCAGCACGTAGGCGATACGCTCAGCCGGCGAAGCCGGGTCGATCGGCACGTAGGCGGCACCGGCCTTGAGCACCGCCAGGGTAGCGACGATCATGGCCAGCGAGCGCTCCAGGACAATCGCCACCAACTCCTGTGGTTGTACGCCAGCATCGCGCAGGCTATGCGCCAGTTGGTTGGCCTGTTCGTTGAGCTGGCGATAGCTCAGGCGTTCCTCGCCCAGGTTCACGGCGATATGGTCCGGGGTCTGGCGAGCTTGCTCCTCGAAGATCTGGTGCAGGGTCAGGTTATCGGGCCAGGCGGCTTCAGTGTCATTGAAATCGAGGATCTGCCGCTGACGCTCGACCGTATCCAGCAGGACCACATCGTCGACCCGCTGTTGCGGGGTATCGACGAAGGCCTGCAAGAGGCGCACGTAATGACGCATCAGCTGGCGGATGAACTCAGGGTCGAAGAAGTCGGCATTGTAGGCCAGGTGCCCGCGCCATTGCGGCTCGCCGGCAGCGATCAGCAGGTGCAGGTCGTTCTTGCCATAGCCCAGGTTGGTTTCCAGGGTGTTGACCTCGAGCCCGGCCACCACGCTGCGCTGGTCACGGCTTTCCTGGAAGTTGAACAGCACGTCGAACAGGGCGGTGCGGCTCATGTCCTTGGCCGGATTGAGCGCCAACACCAGTTGGTCGAACTGCATGTGTCGATGTCGGTGGGCGTCGGCCAGGGTGCCGGCCGTTTGTTCCAGCAGGGCTTGCAGGGTGGTGTCGCTGTCGCAGGCACTGCGGATCACCACGAGGTTATCCAGCGGCCCCACCACGTTTTGCAGAACAGGTTCGCGGCAGGCCGCGCTGGTGCCGATGACCAACTCGTCGTGCCCGGCATAACGCCGCAACAACGCGGTGAAGGCACTCAGCGCCAAGCTGTCGGCGCCGACACCGACCTGGCGGGCCAGGTCATCGAGACGCTTGACCAGCGCTGCCTCGATGACGAACTCATGGCTGGCTTCGCTGAATACATGCACCGCCGCCCGTGGACGGTTGAGTGGCAGCTCCAAAGCCTGCAGCTTGCCGCGCAGTTGGTAGGACCAGTAGGCCCGCAGGTTTTCCAGCACGGCGGCAGGCAACTGGCGTTGCCAGGCGGCGAAGTCGCCGTAGTTGAGGGCCAGTGGCGGCAGGGCGGCTTCACGCTCGGCGCAGGCGGCTTCATACAGCGCCAGCAGGTCGCGCTTGAGCAACTGCATGGAGGTACGGTCGGCCAGCAAATGGTGTACGGCCAGGGCCAGCACGGCGTTTTTCTCGTCGGTACGCACCAGGCTGGCACGCACCAGGCTGCCGCCGTTCATCTCCAGTGGGCGGCGTGTCTGCGCCAGGGCCAGGGTACTGATGTCGCCCTGGCTGCCCAGGAGTTGTTCCAGCATCAGGCTGGCCGGGCCGTCGAAGCTCTGCCAGGCGCTGGCGCCGTCGGAGTGCACCCGGCAGCGCAGAATGGCATGGCGGGCCAGCAGCCCATCGAGGGCGCTTTGCAGGGCCGCGATATTCAACTCGCCAGACAGCTCCAGCAACAGCGCGACGTTGTGGTAGATCGGGTTGGCTTCGTACAGGTAACCGGTCTCGAAGGTATCGACGAACCAGACCCGTTCCTGGTGGTAGGACAGCGGCAGGCGCGCGGGGACCGGTGTCAGTGGGCTGACCTCGGGCAGGGCCAGCGCCGGATCGAGTTCCAGCGCGCCGATACGGGTTTGCGGGGCCTCGGTGAAACAACGCAACAGACGCTCGAAGCGTGCCGCCAGGCGTTCGATGGTGCTGGCGTCGAACAGCGCGGTGGAATACGACAGGCTGCCGGACAGGCTCGGGCCGCTTTCGTCGATATGCAACGACAGGTCGTGCTGGGTGTTGTCTTTGCGAGAAGGCAGGAACTCCAGGCTCAGCCCCGGTAATTGCAACTGCCCGCCGGCAGTGTCGGTATCGGTGTAGAGCATGGTCTGGAACAGCGGGCTGTAGCTGGCGTTGCGCGGTGGCTTGAGGGCTTCGACGACCTGTTCGAAAGGCGTGTCCTGGCGGCTGGCGGACTCCAGGATCAGTTCCTTGACCTGTTGCAGCACCTGGTCCAGGGTCGGGTTGGCCTCCAGGCGCACGCGCAGGGCCAGGGTGTTGACGAAGAAGCCGATCAAGCCTTGCACGTCCTGGCGGTCGCGGTTGGCGGTGACGGTGCCGATCACCACATCCTGCTGGCCGCTGATTCGGCCCAGCAGCACCGCCCACGCGGCCATCAGGGTCATGAAGGGCGTCGCGGCACGGGACTGGGCGAAGCGGACGAGGGCCTCGGACAGGGCGACGGGCAGGTCGAAGTCGAAGGTCTCGCCCTGGTAACTTTGCACGGCCGGGCGGGGGCGGTCGGTGGGCAGCGAGAGCAGAGCCGGGGCGCCGGCCAGGTGGCCGCGCCAGAACTCCACGTGCTGGCTCAGGCGCTCGCCCTCCAGATGACGGCGTTGCCAGGCCGCGTAGTCGGCGTATTGCAGGGGCAGGACGGGCAGTGGGTCGGGCTGGCCGTTGCTGAACGCTTCATAGAGCGCGGCAAACTCCTTGACCAGCACGCCAATAGACCAGCCGTCGGAGATGATGTGGTGCTGGGTGATCAGCAAGCGATGCTCATCGTCGGCCAGGCGCAGCAAGCTGCCACGGATCAGTGGGCCGTGCTGCAAATCGAAGGGCGCAGCCGCTTCCTGTTCGCTCAGTCGGGCGGCCTGCTGTTCGGCCTGGTCGCGGGGCAGATGGCGCAGGTCGTGCTCCACCAGGCTGAAACCGCAGTCGGCCGGTGCGATGACCTGCACCGGCTGCTCGCCGTCACGGCGGAAGGTGGTACGCAGGCTTTCATGACGTGCCACCAGGCGATCCAGGGTGGCCTTGAGCGCGTTGTGGTCGAGGGTCCCGCGTAGCACCAAGGCGGCCGGAATATGGTAGGCGGCGCTGGCCGTCGGGTCCAACTGATCGAGGAACCACAGGCGTTGCTGGGCGAACGACAACGCCAGGGGACCTTCGCGGTCCACGGCCAGCATGGCGTCCGGGGTGGTATCGACGACCCGCGTGGCCCCGCGCTGTTTGAGCAGACGCAGCAGGGCGGCACGTTTCAACTGGTCGAGACTATCGTTATGTGTGTTCAATTTATCAAGCATCCTTGGAGACGATAGCGAGCAGTTCGCTTTCAGACAGCGAAGCCATTTGGTGTTGCAGGTCCAGCAATTCGTCCGACTCGTACTGAGCCAGTTGCAAGGTGGTGATCAGGTCGGCCAGGGCTAGCAGCGACGGATGCTCGAACAGGCCCCTCAGAGGGACTTCGACACCGAAGGTTTCGCGTGCCCGCAGGATGACCTGCACCGCCAGCAGTGAATGACCACCGAGTTCGAAGAAGTTGTCGTGACGGCCCACCTGCTCGATACCCAGCAGGTCTTGCCAGACCTGCGCGAGCATCTCTTCGATCTCGCCGTTCGGCGCCTCGTAGGCGCGGCTGGCAAAGGCCTCCTGGCCCGGAGCGGGCAGGGAGAGGCGGTCCAGCTTGCCGTTGGGGGTCAGTGGCATGGATTCCAGATACACATAGGCGCTGGGCACCATGTAATCGGGCAGCGCCGCCAGCAGCGTGGCACGCAGTTGCTCCAGGGGCACCGATTCACCGCAGAGGTAGGCAATCAGGCGCTTGCTGTCGGACTGGCCGGGCTTGCTTTCGCGGGCGACCACCACGGCTTCGCGGATACCGGCACAGGTGGCGAGCACCGCCTCGATTTCCCCCAGTTCGACACGGAAGCCACGGATTTTCACCTGGTCGTCATTGCGGCCCAGGTATTCGAGGGTGCCGTCCGCGCGCCAGCGGGCCAGGTCGCCGGTCTTGTACAGACGGGCATCCGAATCGCTGCTGAACGGGTTGGCGATAAAGCGCTCGGCACTGAGTTCGGCGCGGTTCAGATAACCCCGGGCAACGCCCACCCCGCCGATATGCAGTTCACCGGCCACGCCCAGCGGCGCCAGGTTGCCGGCGGCATCCAGCACATACAGCGGGGTGTTGCGCACCGGCTTGCCGATGGAACGGAAATCCTCGTTGTCGCGCTCCATGAGGCGAATCGAGGCGTTGACCGTGGCTTCGGTCGGGCCGTAGGCATTGAACAGCGCCGGGCGATGACCCTCGCGTTCGAACCACTGGGCGACAGCCTGCTTGCCCACGGCTTCGCCACCGATCATGAACTGGCGCAGAGAGGTCGGCAGCGGCACATGGGCATCGCGGCTGATCTGTTGCCAGAACACCGTCGGCAGGTTGGCGACGGTGATCGCGTACTGCTCACACAGGGCGGCAAAGGCTGCGGTACCGGCGATCCAGGCATCGCTACGCAGCACCAGGGTGGCACCGGACAGCAGGGCGCCGAAAATCTCTTCAACCGACATGTCGAAGGTCATGGTGGCAAATTGCAAAACGCGGTCCTGCGGGTTCAGACCATAACGTTCCTGCAGGGCACCGATCTGGTTGCAGACGGAACGGTGCTCAAGCATCACCCCTTTCGGTTTGCCGGTGGAGCCGGAGGTGTACATCACGTAGCACAAGTGCCGTGACGTCAGGCCGGCGACATGCGGATTGCTGTCGTTGCCCGGTGCATCCTCCAGTTGCAGGTGAGGGATCGACAGCGCTGGCAGTTGCTCGGCCAGGTTGCCCTGGCTCAACAGCACCCGTGGCGAGCTGTCCTCGAGCATGTGTTGCAGGCGATCCTGCGGGTAGTTCGGATCGAGCGGTACATAGGCGCCCCCGGCCTTGAGAATGGCGAGGATGCCAACGATCATTTCCGGGCTGCGCTCCACCAGCAGCGCCACGCGTTCGTCCGGACGCAGGCCCGCCGCGATCAGGCGATGGGCGAGGCGGTTGGCCCGTGCGTTGAGTTCGGCGTAGTCGAGGCTGCTCTGGGCATCGACCAGGGCAATGGCTCCAGGCGCCTGGCGCACCTGCTCTTCGAACACGTGCTGGATGCAAAGCTCTGCCGGGTAGTGCTTGCGGTTCTGGTTGAAGGTATCCAGCAACAGGGTGCGCTCGGTGGATGGCAGTACATCCAGTTGTGTGAGCGCAATGTTCGGCGTGTGCATCAGTGCCTGGGTCAATTGTTCGAGTGCCAGCTGCATCATGTTGCACAGGCGTTGCGGGTCCACCGGCTGCACGCTTTGCATCAACAGACCGAGCGCATCGCCGTAGTCGTTGACCGACAGGGCCAGCGGGTAGTTGGTCCGTTCTTCGCTGTCGAGCATGTGCATGCCCGGGAAGTGCAGTTGGCTGTCATCGGCCTGGTGTCGGTAGTTGAGCAGGCTGGTGAACAACGGCAAGGCCGTGGCCACGCTGCTGCAACGCTGGGCCAGGGCCAGGGAGGCCTGCTCGTGATTGAGCAGTTCGGTGAGATCGCGATGGGTGGCCAGTACCAGTTCATGGGCTCCATGCGCGGCCAGTTGGACCCGTACCGGCAGGGTGTTGATAAACACCCCGAGCGCCCGTTCGGCTCCCGCCGAGCCTTGCAAGCGGCCGGCGACTACGGTGCCGAACACCACGTCATCGCGTCCGGTGCAACGGGCCAGCACCTGCGCCCAGGCCACATGGAACAGCACGGCCGGGGTCATCCCGCGCTCGCGGGCCAGGGTCCGGATACGGTGGTTGAGTTCGCTGCTCAATCGCACCTCGGCCTCTTCGATATGATTGCCGTCGCCCTGGACTTCCATCAGATCGAAAGGCGCGGTCGGGGTATCGATGTCCGCGAGGCGACGCTGGAAGTAGGCTTCATGGACTTCGGCCGGAGTGGCCTGGGTCTGGGCGATAAAGTCGCGATAGGGCTGTGGTGTCGGCAGGCTGTCGCCCTGGCCATGGAGGATCGCGTGGATTTCTTCCAAGACGATTTCCAGGGTCACATGGTCGCTGGTCATATGGTGGTTGAGCAGGGCCAGCAGCCAACGTTCGGAGTGCGGATCGCGGGCGATGCAGACGCGCATCAGGGGCGCCTGGTGCAGGTCCAGGCGCAGTTGCCGTGGATCGTTGAGTGCGCGCAACTGCTCCAACGGGTCCTTGTCGCTGTCGAGGGTGACACTGTGTACCGGCAGGTGGGCATGGCGTTGCACCACCTGCACCGCTTGGGGCAGGCCATCCCAGTGCACGGCGGTACGCTGGATATCGTGGCGCTTGATCACCACCTGCAGGGCGTCGATGAAGGCGTCGAGGTGCTGGCGGTCATCGAACTCGATCATCGAGAGGACCAGGTAGGCGTCACCCTCCTGACCGAGCAGGTGATGGAACAGGATGCCTTCCTGCAGCGGCGCCAGGGGGTAGATGTCCTGGATATTGGCGGCCCCGCCGGGAACGGCGGCCACGATCCGTTCAAGCTGGGCTTCGCTCAGTTCCACCAGTGGCAACATGTCGGGTGTCAGGTGGGTACAGCCAGCCGGGATACGGTTGGCCGGTGCATGGAACAGGGTTTGTGGGGCCTGGCTGATGGCCAGGGCCATCTCCCGCACGCTGGGCGCGGTGAACACGGTTTGGACACTGGCATTCAGACCCTGCTTGCGCAGGCGGTCGATCAGCCCCACGGCCAGCAGCGAGTGGCCGCCGAGTTCGAAGAACCGATCATGACGACCAACACGTTCAAGACCCAGCAGTTGCTGCCAGATATCGGCAACGATCCGTTCCACGGGACCTTGAGGCTCTTCGTAGTCCCGGCTCGCGTAGGCTTCCTGACCTGGCTCGGGCAAGGCACGGCGGTCGAGCTTGCCGTTGGGCGTCAGCGGCAAGGCCTCCAGCACCACGAAGGCGCTCGGCACCATATGGCCGGGCAGGCGCGTCAGCAGCTCGGCACGCAGTTGCTCGGCCGCTGCCGGCTCACCGCACAGATAGGCCACCAGGCGCTTGTCGTTCTGGTGCTCGCGGGCGATGACGGCTGCTTCGCGGACACCGGGAAGGGCGGCGAGGGCGGCTTCGATCTCTCCCAGCTCGACGCGCAGGCCACGGATTTTCACCTGATCGTCGTTGCGGCCCAGGTATTCCAGTGTGCCATCGGGCAGCCAGCGACCGATGTCGCCGGTCTTGTACAGGCGAGCATCGCTGCGTTCAGAGAACGGGTCGGCGATAAAGCGCTCGGCACTCAGTTCCGGCAGGTTCAGGTAGCCACGGGCGACGCCGACGCCACCGATATGAATTTCGCCACGCACGCCCACCGGCAACAGTTGACCGTGTTCGTCCAGCACATGCAGTTGCATATTGCGGATCGGTTTGCCGATCGGCATCGAGTGGTCCCGATAGGTCGCCAGATCCGCGTCGGCCTGGTGCCAGGCCACCACGTCGCTGCATTCGGTCGGGCCGTAGCTGTTGATCACCATCGGGCGCGGTTGCCCAAGCTTTTCGAGCATGGCGATCTGAATCGGCTCGCCGCCCAGCACCACCCGTTTCAGGCACTTCAGGGCTTGATGGTTATCGGCCTCTACCAGTGCATGGAAAGCGCTGGGCGACATGTTCAGGTGAGTCAGGCCGGCTTCGGCGATTTGCGCGACGATGGCATCGGGGTTGAACGGTTCTTCGGCCAGGTGCAGCGCGGCGCCGATCATCAGTGGCGCGAGGATGTTCTTCTGGGTCAGGTCGAAATTGTAGGACGAGGCCAGCAACACCGCGTCCCCGGCATGGAACGCCAGGTCATCGAGGTACCAGTCCAGCAGGTTGCGCAGGCCACGATGTTCCACCATCACGCCCTTGGGCAGCCCGGTGGAGCCGGAGGTGTAGATCACGTAGGCCAGATGGTTGAAGCCCAGTGCTGGCACCTCGGGGTTGTGATCCGCAGCTTGCAGCAGCAGGGGGTCATTCAGTTCCAGTGTTGCCAGGCCCTTGGGCGCCGGCAACTGCAACCCCTGCTGAATGACCAGAGCCTGTGGCGCGCTGTCGGCCAGCATGTGGGCCAGGCGTTGCGTCGGGTATTGCGGGTCCAGTGGCACGTAGGCGGCACCAGACTTCAGGATGCCCAGCAGGCCGATCACCATTTCCGGGCTGCGCAGGGCACATAGACCGACGGTGTCGTCGGGGCCTACCCCCAGGGCAATCAGACGATGGGCGATGCGGTTGGCCCGGGCATTGAGTTCGGCATAGTTCAGGGTTTGCCCGGCGCAGACCAGCGCCGGGGCATCCGGAGTGAGTGCGGCCTGTGCTTCGAAGACCCGGTGTGGCAGGCGCTGTGGATGTTCATCCAGCGTTGCCTGGGGCGGGTTGAAGGTTTCCAGCAGTTGCTGGCGTTGTTGCGTATCGAGCCAGGGCAGGCTCGCCAACGGTTGCGCCACGTCGTCCAGCATGGCGTCGAGCAGGTGCAACAGTTGGCGGCTCCAGCGCGTGATGGTGCTTTCGTCGAACAGGTCGGTGGCGTATTCGAACTGGCCGTGAATGCGTTCGCCGTCGTCGTTGAGCGAAAGGCTCAGGTCGAACTGGGTGGTGCCGGTAACCTCGGGCAGTACGCTCAATTCCAGGCCGGGCAGGGTCAGGGCCTGGTCACGCGGGGTATTGCCCAGCACCAGCATGGCCTGGAACAGTGGGCTGTGACCAAGGCTGCGCTCTGGTTGCAAGGCTTCGACCACCTGTTCGAAGGGCAGGTCCTGATGGTGGTAGGCATCGAGGGTGATGGCCTTGATCCGCGACAGCAACTGGTCCACGCGACTGTGCGCCTGGACATCGACGCGCAGCGCCAGGGTATTGACGAAGAAGCCGATCAGCGCCTCGGTTTCCTGGCGTTGACGGTTGGCCACCGGCGTTCCGACCACGACCTCGGCCTGGTTACTCAGGCGCGAGAGCAGGATCGACCAGGCCGCCAGCAGGGTCATGAACGGTGTCAGGCCCTGTTGCTGGCTGAACTGCCGCAACCGGCTACTGAGTGGTGCAGGGAGCTCCAGCGCCAGGGTGGCACCACGGTAGCTTTGCACCTGGGGTCGTGGTCGATCGCCAGGCAACTCGAGCAGGCCCGGTGCGCCAGCGAGGTGTTTGGTCCAGAAACGGGTCTGGGTGTGCAGGCGTTCGCCCTGCATGTGCTGGCGCTGCCAGCTCGCATAGTCGGCATATTGCAGGGCCAGCGCCGGTAACGGATCGTCGAGCCCCTGGCTGAATGCGCTATAGAGGCGGTTGAACTCGTCGATCAGCACGGCCACGGACCAGCCGTCGGAGACGATATGGTGCTGGGTGACCAGCAGAATGTGTTCATCCTCGGCCAATTGCAGCAGGCGCCCGCGAATCAGCGGACCCTGGCTCAGATCGAAAGGCGCCTGGAACTCGGCCTGGCCCAGTTGCTCGACCTGCGCTTGCCGGGCCTCATCGCCCAGGGTGCGCAGATCGTGCTCGGCCAAGGCAAAGCCGATGGTTTCAGGTGCAAAGCGCTGGTAGACGTTATCGCCCTGGTGTTCGAAGGTGGTACGCAGGCTTTCGTGACGGGCGACGATGCGGTCCAGGGTCTGTTGCAACGCCTTGCGGTCAAGCCGGCCACGCAGATGCAGGGCGGCCGGCATGTGGTAGGCGATGCTGGCGGCATGGTCCAGTTGGTCGAGGAACCACAGCCGTTGCTGGGCCAGGGACAGCGGCAAGTCCTGGGTGCGTGACGCCACTTCGATTGCCTGGACCTGCGAGCGGGTCGCCCGGTCCACGCATTCGGCCTGGGCGGGCAGGGTGCCAAGGTCGAACAGGGTGCGCAGATTGATTTCGACGCCAAGGTCCTGGTGCAAGCGGGCCTGCAGTTGCACGGTAAGCAGCGAGTGACCACCGAGTTCGAAGAAGTTGTCGTGGCGACCGATTCGATCCAGGCGCAGCAGGTCGGCCCAGATGGCGGCCAGGCGCTCTTCGGTGTCGCCATTGGGCGCCTCGTACTCGCGATGGGCAGCGTCATCGGCGCTTGGCGCCGGCAGGGCCTTGCGGTCGAGCTTGCGGTTGGGCGTCAGCGGCATGGCATCGAGCAGCACAAAGGCGCTCGGCAGCATGTATTCGGCCAGTTGCGGCGCCAGTTCGGCACGCAAGCCGGCTGCATCCAGGCTGACCTCGGGCTGTGCGACTACATAGGCGACCAGGCGTTTTTCGCCCGGGTTGTCTTCCCGTGCGATCACCACCGCTTCCTTCACGCCAGCGCAGTTGCCCAGACGCGACTCGATTTCGCCCAGCTCGATCCGGAAGCCCCGGACCTTGACCTGGAAGTCGTTACGGCCCAGGTACTCGATGCGACCGTCGGCCATGTAGCGCGCCAGGTCGCCGGTTTTATACATACGTGCATCAGGAGCATCGCTGAACGGATCGACCAGGAACCGCTCGGCGTTGACCTCTTCGAGGTTCAGGTAACCCCGTGCCACGCCATCACCGCCGATAAAGATTTCCCCTGTCACGCCATACGGCACCGGTTGTTGATGGGCATCGAGCAGGTAAATCCGGGTGTTGGCCATCGGCTTGCCGATGGTGGCGTTGCCGCTGCCTTCACTACCGGCAACCGCATCGTGGGACACATAGGCTGCGGTGCAGGACACCGTGGCTTCGGTCGGACCGTAGGTGTTGATCAACCGGGTATGCGCAGGGCGCACCTCATCCCAGAGCTTGAGTTTCTGTACCGACAGCGCATCGCCGGTAACGTTGATCAGGCGTACATCGGCCAGGCGCCGTGCGGCCACTTCGGGCTGGCTGTGCCACTCGGCCGCCAGGGTATGCCAGTGGGCTGCGGTCATGTGCAGGAAGGTCGGACGAATACCGTAATCCTGCGAGCCCTCGCTGCCGAATATCTCGCGGCTTGGCGCCAGGGTCGCCCCGGCCACCAGGGCCGGGAAGATTTCTTCTACCGACAGGTCGAAGTTCAGGGTGTTCTGCTGCAGCACGGTGTCTGCCGGGGTCAGGCCAAACAAGCGCGCGGCGTCGACGCTGTAGTTGACCAGGCCACGGTGTTCGATCATCACCCCCTTCGGATTGCCAGTGGAGCCTGAGGTGTAGATCACATAGGCCAGGTTGCGTACGCCCAGATTTTCCACCACCGGGTTGTCGTCACGTTCGCTGAAGTTCTGGCGCTGATCGTCGTCGAGCAGCAACAACGGCAGTTCCAGTGCTGGCAGGCGATCCTGCAAGGCACGCTGGGTCAGCAGGGCCGACGGCGTACTGTCCTGGATCATGTAGGCCAGGCGTTCGGCCGGATAAGCCGGATCCAGCGGCACATAGGCCGCACCGGCCTTGAGCACACCGAGCAGGCCAACCATCATTTCAACGCCACGTTCGACGCAGATCGCCACCCGATCGTCCGGGCCGATGCCCAGTTCGATCAGTTGATGGGCCAAACGGTTGGCCTCGCGGTTCAGTTCGGCATAGCTCAGGCGCCGGTCCTGGAAGGCCACGGCGATAGCTTGTGGTTGTGCCTGGACCTGTTCTTCGAACACATGCTGGATGCACAGGTCCGTCGGGTAGTCCTGCCGAGTGTGGTTGAGGGTATCGAGCAGCAGGGTGCGCTCCGAGGCGGGCAGCACATCCAGTTGCGTCAGCGCGATGCTCGGCGTGTACATCAGCGCCTGGGTCAATTGCTCCAGGGCGCATTGCATCATGGCGCACAGGCGCTGCGGATTCACCGGCTGCACGCTGTGCATCACCAGGCTGAAGTCATCGCCATAATCGTTGACCGACAGGGACAGCGGGTAGTTGGTCCGCTCGGCGCTTTCGAGCAAGTGCAGGCCCGGCCATTGCAATCGGCTGTCAACGCCCTGATGGCGGTAGTTGAGCAGGCTGGTGAACAACGGCACTCCCGTGGCCACGCCGCTGCAACGCTGGGCCAAGGCCAGGGGGGCCTGTTCGTGGGCTAACAGTTCACTGAGATCGCGGTGAGTTGCCAACACCAGTTCCCGTGCACCTTGCGCGGCCAGTCGGACCCGCACTGGCAGGGTGTTGATAAACACCCCGAGGGCCCGTTCGGCACCGGCCGAACCTTGCAGGCGGCCAGTAACCACGGTGCCGAACACCACGTCATCGCGCCCGGTGCAACGGGCCAGTACCTGAGCCCAGGCCACATGGAACAGGACCGCCGGGGCCATTTCGCGCTCCCGGGCCAGAGTCCGCAGACGTCGGCTGAGCTCGTTGCTCAGTTGCACCTCGGCCTCGTCGATATGATTGCCGTCACCCTGGACTTCCAGCAGATCGAACGGCGCGGTGGGCGACTCGACATCGACCAGGCGGCGGCTGAAGTACTCTTCGTGAATTTCGACGGGCGTGGCGAGGATATGCGCGACAAATTCCCGATAAGGCTGCGCGGCTGGCAGGTCGGCAGCCGGGTCCTGCATCAGCAGGCGAATCTCTTCGAGGATGATTTCCTGGGTCACGTGATCACTGATCATGTGATGATCGATCAGGGCCAGCAGCCAACGTTCGGATTGGGGATCGCGGGCGATATAGGCGCGCATCAGTGGTGCCTGTTGCAGGTCCAGGCGCAGGTGGCGTGGATCGCTCAGACGATCGAGCTGGGCACGCGCATTTTCATCCGGTACCAGCGTCAGGGTTTGCACCGGCAATTGCGCCTGGCGATGAACCACCTGTACCGCCTGCGGTTGGCCGATCCAGTGCACCGAAGTGCGCAGGACATCATGACGGTCGACCACTGTTTGCAGAGCCTTGAGAAAGGCGTCGAGGCGCTGGCGACCATCAAACTCGATCATCGAGCGCACCAGGTAGGCGTCGGTCTCGTTATCCAGCAGGTAGTGGAACAGGATGCCCTGTTGCAGTGGGGCCAGGGGATAGATGTCCTGGATATTGGCGGCACCGCCGGGAACGGCAGCGGCGATCAGCTCGATCTGCGCGGCATTCAGTTCTACCAGAGGCAACATGTCCGGCGTCAGTTGCGTGCAGTCGGTCGGGATACGGTTGGCGGGTGCCTGGAACAGGGTGTGTGAATCCTGGCTGATGGCCAGGGCCATTTCCCGCACGCTGGGCGCGGTGAATACGGTGTGGACGCTGGCATTCAGGCCATGCTTGCGCAGGCGATCGATCAGGCTGACGGCCAGCAGCGAGTGGCCGCCGAGTTCGAAGAAACGGTCGTGACGGCTGACCTGCTCGATGCCCAGCAGGCCTTGCCAGATCGTCGCGACAATCTGCTCGATCCGGCCCTGCGGCGCCTCGTAGGTGCGGCTGGCAAAAGCATCGTCCGCCGGGACCGGCAGGGCCTTGCGGTCGAGCTTGCGGTTCGCTGTCAACGGCATTGCATCAATGATCACGAAAGCGCTCGGCAGCATGTATTCGGCCAGTTGCGGCGCCAACTCCGCGCGCAGGCCGGCTGCATCCAGGCTGACTTCAGGCTGCGCGACCACATAGGCCACCAGGCGTTTTTCGCCGGGGTTGTCTTCCCGTGCGATCACCACCGCTTCCTTGACCCCAGCGCAGTTGCCTAGACGCGATTCGATTTCCCCCAGTTCGATCCGGAAGCCCCGGACCTTGACCTGGAAGTCGTTACGACCCAGGTACTCGATGCGACCGTCGGCCATGTAGCGCGCCAGGTCGCCGGTCTTGTACATCCGGGCGTCAGGGCTGGTGCTGAACGGATCGACCAGGAAACGCTCAGCGTTGACCTCTTCGAGGTTCAGGTAACCCCGTGCCACGCCATCACCGCCGATAAAGATTTCCCCGGTGACGCCATACGGCACCGGCTGTTGATGGGCATCGAGCAGGTAAATGCGAGTGTTGGCCATCGGCTTGCCGATGGTCGCGTTACCGCTGCCTTCACTACCAGCAACCGCATCGTGGCTGACATAGGCTGCGGTGCAGGACACCGTGGCTTCAGTCGGACCGTAGGTGTTGATCAGGCGGGTGTGCGCAGGTCGCACTTCATCCCAGAGCTTGAGCTTCTGTGCCGACAGCGCATCGCCAGTAACGTTGATCAGGCGCACATCGGCCAGGCGCCGGACTGCCACCTCAGGCTGGCTGTGCCATTCGGCGGCCAGGGTGTGCCAGTGGGCTGCGGTCATGTGCAGGAAGGTCGGACGAATCCCGTAATCCTGCGTGCCTTCGCTGCCGAAGATTTCCCTACTTGGCGCCAGGGTCGCCCCGGCCATCAGGGCCGGGAAGATCTCTTCTACCGACAGGTCGAAGTTCAGGGTGTTCTGCTGCAGCACGGTGTCTGCAGGCGTCAGGCCAAACAGGCGCGCAGCGTCGACGCTGTAGTTGACCAGACCACGGTGTTCGATCATCACCCCTTTCGGATTGCCAGTGGAACCGGAGGTGTAGATCACGTAGGCCAGGTTGCGTACGCCCAGGTTTTCCACCACAGGGTTGTCGTCACGCTCGCTGAAGCCCTCGCGCTGATCATCGTCCAGCAGCAACAACGGCAGTTCCAGTGCTGGCAGGCGATCCTGCAAGGCTCGCTGGGTCAGCAGGGCTGATGGCGTACTGTCCTGGATCATGTAGGCCAGGCGTTCGGCCGGATAAGCAGGATCCAGCGGCACATAGGCTGCACCGGCCTTGAGCACACCGAGCAGACCAACCATCATTTCCACGCCACGTTCGACGCAGATCGCCACCCGATCGTCCGGGCCGATGCCCAGCTCGATCAGTTGATGGGCCAAACGGTTGGCCTCGCGGTTCAGTTCGGCATAGCTCAGGCGCCGTTCCTGGAAGGCCACCGCGATGACCTCGGGTTGTGCCTGGACCTTTTCCTCGAACAGCTGGTGAATCGTCTGGTCCTGTGGATACGGCACGTCGGTGGCATTGAGGCCCACCAGCAACTGCTCGCGCTCCACGGCATCGAGCAATGGCACCTGCTCCAGCACTTGCTGGTCGTCGGCGACCATGGCCTCCAGCAGGCGCTGCAGGTAACCCAGGTAACGGCCCATGGTGCTCGCGTCAAACAGCGCGGTGGCGTATTCCAAAGAGCCGAGCAGACGGCCCTGGACTTCGCCCAGGTCCAGCGAGAGGTCGAACTTGGCCAGGGTATGCCCGGCGCCGAGGCTTTCGAGGTGCAGATCGCCCAGGCTGAAATCGCCGCCGCCCATGTCCTGCCAGGTCAGCATGGCCTGGAAGATCGGGCTGTGGGACAGGCTGCGCACGGGTTTGACCACTTCCACCACCTGCTCGAACGGCAGGTCCTGATGCGCCTGGGCGCCCAGGGTGGTGGTCTTGACCTGGGCCAGCAGGTTTTTGGCTGTCGGCTGTGCGCCGAGGTCCACGCGGATCGCCAGGGTGTTGACGAACAGGCCGATCAAGCCTTCGACTTCACTGCGGGTCCGGTTGGCCACCGGCGTGCCGATCACCACTTCCTCCTGCCCGGCCAGGCGACCGAGCAGCGCGGCCCAGGCGGCCATGACGGTCATGTACAAGGTGGTGCCGTGCCGCTGGCTGAGGGCCTTGAGGCCACGGGTCAGGTCTTCGTCGAACACCACCGGCAGCGCGGCGCCGGCATAGTCCTGCTGCGCCGGGCGCACCCGGTCGGTGGGCAGCATCAACAAAGCCGGGGCTTCGGCCAGGGCCTGTTGCCAGTAGGTGCTTTGCTGTTGCAGGCGCTCGCCGCTGAGCCAGCGTCGTTGCCACACGGCGTAGTCCAGGTAGTGCAGCGCCAGCGGGGCCAACGGATCGTCCTGACCCTGGCTGAACGCGGCATAGAGCGCGGCCAGTTCCTTGGTCAGCACGCTGATCGACCAGCCGTCGGAGACGATATGGTGCATGGTCACCAGCAGGACATGATGGTCTTCGGCCAGACGGATCAGGCGGCCGCGAATCAACGGCCCCTGTTCCAGGTCGAAGGCCAGCAGGGCTTCCTCGCTGGCCAGTGCCTGGAGCCGCGACTCGGCGTCGGCCAGCCCCTGCAGGTCGTGCAGTTGCAGGTTGAAGCCGGCGTCGGCCGAGGCAATGCGTTGCAACGGCTGTTCGTCGTCGCCCTGGATGAAGGTGGTACGCAGGCCTTCGTGACGCGCCACGATGCGCGCCAGTGCCCGTTGCAGGGCGCTGCGATCGAGCACGCCGCGCAGGCTCAGGCCGCCGGGCATGTGGTACGCGGCGCTGGCGCCTTCCATCTGGGCGAGGAACCACAGGCGCTGCTGGGCGAAGGACAACGGCCAGGCCTGGTCACGGGCCACCGGAATGATTTCCGGCAAGGTGCTGCGTCCGGCCTGGGCGATGACCCGGGCCAGGTCGGCCAGTTCGGGTTGGGCGAACAGCTCGGCCAGGCTCAGTTCGACCCCCAGTTGCTGGCGGATCTGCGAGATCAGGCGCACGGCCAGCAAGGAATGGCCACCCAACTCGAAGAAGTGGTCATGGCGACCGACTTGCTCAAGTTGCAACAGGTCCTGCCAGAGGTTGGCCAGGGCGATTTCGATTTCCCCTTCGGGAGCCACGTAGCTACGGCTGATTACCGCATCCAGATCCGGTGCTGGCAGGGCCTTGCGGTCCAGCTTGCCGTTGGAGGACAGCGGCAGACTCTCCAGGTGCACGAAGGCGCTGGGGATCATGTATTCGGGCAGGTGCTTGAGCAGTGCCTTGCGCAGTTGTTCGGCCGGTGCCGGTTCCCCACAGAGGTAGGCCACCAGGCGCTTGCTGTCCGGTTGGCCTTCGTCCTCACGGGCGATCACCACCACTTCGCGAACGCCTGGGCACAAGGCCAGGGCGGCCTCGACTTCGCCGATCTCGATCCGCAAGCCACGAATCTTTACCTGGAAGTCATTGCGGCCCAGGTATTCCAGGGCGCCATTGGCCAGCCAGCGGCCGAGGTCACCGGTCTTGTACAAGCGCGCCTGCGGATCGTTGGAAAAGGGGTCGACGATAAACCGTTCGGCACTCAGTTCCGGCAGGTTCAGGTAACCCCGGGCTACGCCGATACCGCCGATATGCAGCTCACCGGCAACGCCCAGCGGTTGCACCTGGCCCAAAGCATCGAGTACATACATCTGAATGTTGGCGATGGGGCGGCCGATCGGCACGCTTTCAGCCGGATCGCCGGGATGGCACTGCCAGGCGGTGACATCGATGGCCGCTTCGGTTGGGCCATAGAGGTTATGCAGCTCGATACCCGCCAGTTGCTCTTCGAAGCGCCGTTGCAGGCTGCGGGGCAGGGCTTCGCCGCTGCACAACACACGACGCAGATCGGGGAAGTCACGGGCGCTGCGATGCTCCAGAAACACATCAAGCATCGAGGGTACGAAGTGCAGCAGGGTGATGCGTGCATCGCGCATCACCTGGGCCAGGTAATCCGGTTCCTGGTGACCTCCCGGACGGGCCATGACCAGTTCGGCGCCGGCCAGCAGCGGCAGGAAGAACTCCCAGACCGATACGTCGAAACCGAACGGGGTCTTTTGCAGCACCCGATCGCCGGCCTCGACGGCATATTCGTCACGTGCCCAGAGCAGGCGGTTGACCACGCCCAGGTGTTCGTTCATCACGCCTTTCGGCGTGCCGGTGGAACCGGAGGTGTAGAGCACGTAGGCCAGGTGGGTTGGCAACAGACCCAGCACCCGGGCGTCCGGGGTGTCGGTGGCCTGCATGGCCAATTGCGCGCTGTCGTCGCTAGCGTCGAGGAGCAGTAGCGGCACGTCCGAGGGTGGCAGGCTGTCGAGCAAGGTGTGACTGGTGAGCAGCGCACGTGGAGCACTGTCGTTGAGCATGAAGGCCTGGCGCGCGGCCGGCAGGTCCGGATCTATCGGCACATAGGCACCGCCGGCCTTGAGAACCCCCAGCAGGGCAACGACCATTTCCGCACCGCGACGCAGGCTGACGGCGACTCGGCTATCGGGTTTCACACCCAAGGCGATCAGGCGATGGGCCAACTGGTTGGCCCGGCGGTTGAGTTGCGCGTAGCTGAGCAACGGCCCGGCGTCGCCGCGCACGGCACAGGCGTCTGGACGCTGGGCGACCTGTTGCTCGATCAACTGGTGGATCAGCACGTCACGCGGATAGTCACGGGCGGTGGCGTTGAAGTCGACTTGCAAGTGGCGACGTTCGCCCTCGGCCATCAGCGGGAAGTGCGCCACAGGCGTGTCATGCTGCTCCAGCACCGCTTCGAGCATCGCGAACATGCGCTGTTGAAGTTGTTGAGCTTCTTCGAGGCTGAAATAGGCGGTGTTGAAGTTGAAGTCCAGGTGCACGTCTTCGTTCGGGTGGTAATCACGCACGAAGATCGCCATGGGCGTCTGCTCGTAACCGTTGTCAATCATGAGCACCCGCGCCAGGGTGCCATCGTAGTAGACGTCACCGTCGAAGCTTTCGAACGACAGCGCGATGTCGAACAGTTGGCGCCGGCCGTTTTGCGTCAGGCGCAGGCTGCGGTTGAGTTCGGCGATGGGGAAGCGCTGGTGGCGATAGCTGCGGCGCAGTTGGGTGGCGACGGTATTCATCAGGTCCAGCAGCGACCCCTGAGGATCGACCGGCAGACGAATCGGGCTGACCGAGGAAAACATGCCGATGGTGGCTTTCTGTCGTGCGGTGGAACGGTTGTGTACGGGCATGCCGACGACAACTTCATCGACCCCCACGGTCCGGCTGAAGTAGGTGCCGATCACGCTGACCAGCACATGGGCGACCGACAGGCCCCGTTCGCTGGCGAACTGGCTCAGGGCATTGTAGAGCGCCCGGGGCAGCATGGCCTGAACCTGGGCACTGGGAGCCAGGACGTTGGCCTGGCCGGCCTTGAAATCGGCCCGGCGTTGCAGCAGTGGCGGCGGCAGCTGTGCGTAGGTCTCCTGCCAGAACAGGCGGTCGCGCTCGTAGCGGCTGGACTGCAGGTAAGCCCGGTCCTCTTCGAGGAACGAAACATAGGAGGGACCCTCGACGAAGTCCTCGTTACCGGCCAGCAAGGCGTTGTAGGCGTCTTCCACGGCATGACCGATCAGTGTCGCGCCGATGCCGTCGGTGACCAGGTGGTGGTAGCGGTTGAACCAGTAATGGCGGTTCGGTCCGCAACGCACCATGTGCATTTCCCAGAGTTGCCCGGTCAATGACGTGAAGGGCTTGCCGAAGGCCTTGTACAGGTGCGCGACGGCCAGCCCGGCATCGTCGTCCGCTTCGGAAAACTCCACCACCTCAAGCTTGAACCTGGCCTCGGGCAGCACCTGTTGACGGCCGATCCCGCCCTCATGGCTGAAGCTCAGGCGCAGGGCGTCATGGTTGTCGACGACAATTTGAATGGCTTTCTCGAACAGCGGGATATTGATCTCACCCCTGATCTCCAGCGACATGCCGATGTTGTAGTACGGCAGATCCGGATGTGCGATCTGATCGAGCCAGATGCCTTGCTGGACCGAAGCCAGTTCGTGGGACGCGCAGGCTTGCGCGGACAGCTTGTCGGTCGACGAATCCATTTGGAGCACCTGTTTGCAGAATCAATGGGGGTTGTCTCCGATCGATGAACAGCGGCACACAGGGGCTGGGCAACTGCCAGTCGGCGGGACGACGCAATTGCTGGAAAAATTAGAGTATCCACCGGGTCATGTCTGTCATGGGAAGCCGGGACAATCCCGGGCGCAGGGCAGTGTCGCGCTTGGGCGGGGCGAGGTGAGTCTGTTATATCAACGGCCCGTGAGTGCATTGTGTGAGGGTCGTAAAATGTCGTTGATCGCCGAAGTGGATCGCTCGGATGCGAAGTTCTGGAGCCTGACCCGCTTTCCCAATTACTCCCAGGCCAAGCCTGTGGAAGTGATCGATGCCCTGACGATTTCCAGCGAGGATTTCGTCCGGCGTTACGTCAATCGAAACCGGCCCTGCCTGATCAAGAATGCTGTCCATCACTGGCCAGCGTTCCACAAGTGGAAGCACCTGGACTACTTCAAGGCCAACTCGCGCAACAGCACAGTGGTGGTACGTTCGGAGATCATTTCCGAGGTCATCGGTTGGTCGAAACCCGAGGTCAAGGCCGCCTTGAGCAAGGACTCGGAGAGGATCCACAAGGATATACCGCTGCATGAATTTCTTGAGCGGCTGCGCGAGGGCAGTGACCACCTGGTGGCTGACAGTTGCGGTTTCGAGGAAGGTGCGGCCATCGAACCGATGAAGAACGACGTTGCCGGTTTGCCATTCATGCCGCACTTGAGCAAACCCCGGCATTATCCGGCCTATCGTACTTTTCTATACCGCAACTCCTACACCGACTGGCACTTTCATGCGGCCGACGAGACCTTCATGACCCAAGTGGTCGGTGCCAAGGAGGTGCTGTTGCTGCCACCGGACGAGGCCAGTTGGCGAGCGCTGCGGCCAGTGGTCGAAGAGGCGGGCTATCTGTACGACATCGACACCCAACGGTTCCCCGACACCCGGAATCTTCAGGCTCTGCGTACGGTGGTGGAACCGGGCGATGCGTTGTACATACCGGTCTACTGGTGGCATGCGGTGCAATCGCTGGATGAGTCGTTCGGCGTGACCGTCGCGGCAACGTTCGCAACCCCTCTGCACGTGATTGGCAATATCCGTTCACCGATTGCCCGGCGGATACTGCGTCGCCATTTGTTTTCTCCCCTGGCACCGATGGTGCTGGCCGCCGTGCTTTACTCCATGGCTTATCAGCTAGGGGTGGGGTTGCTCGCCATCCTCGCGGCAGGGGATCTGCCGCTATGAGCCTGATTGAGCGTTGGCGTTCATTGAAGGTGGGCGACCTGGGGCGAAGTTTCTACTTCCTCTGGTGTGGTGAGTCCCTGGCAGTCATCGGAACAGCGCTGACCGAATTCGCCCTCGGCGTCTGGGTCTATTCCCATACCGGCTCGGCGATGGCCTTCGCCAACGTAGTGTTGGCCGCCACCCTGCCGGCGATCGTGTTCCTGCCCCTGGCGGGCGGGCTCGCGGATCGGGTCAGTCATCGGTTGATCATCGTCTGTTGCGACATACTTCTGGCGATACTGCTCTTCGGGGTCATTACCTTGCTCTGGTTCGATCGTCTGGAACCGTTGCACCTGTATGTCTTCAACTGCCTGGCCTCGATCGTCACGGCTTTTCGCAGCCCGGCGTACCTGGCGGCGGTCAACTCGATCGTCGCTCCGCAGAAATTCACCCAGGCCTCGGGCCTGATGGGCCTGAGCAAGAATGCTTCGGCGCTGATCGCGCCGCTGCTGGCGGGGGTGATCATGGCCAAGGCCGGGCTGGTGCCTATTCTGGCGCTGGACCTGACCACCTTCTGTCTGGGCACCTTGCTGGTGATCAAGGCTTTTGCCCATGCGCGGGGTGTACCGGGACAGCACGACGATCTCAACAGCGGTTCAGTGTTTCGCGGTGCGCTGGACAACATTCGCGCGGGGCTGAAGTTTTTCGTCGCCAGTCACCTGATGACCGCTCTGCTGATCTACAGCGTGGTGCGCAGCGCCATACTGTCCCTGGCGATCGTGATGATCACGCCGTTGCTGTTGTCCACGCTGGGCAGTGACAGCCTTGGCATGGCCTATACCTGGGCGGGCCTCGGTGGGCTGTGCGCCGCCGGTTTGCTGGTGGTCATGGGCAACCTGCGACGGTTGATGGCGATAGCGGCGGTGGCCGATCTGTTGCTGTCGGTCTGCATCATCGCCCTGGGGCTGGTTTCGCAAGCGTTTGCCTACTGCGCGGTGGCCTTCTGCGCGATCCTGGTGGCGAGTATCGCCGATGCGGCGGTCAATGCACTGTGGATGAACCGGATACCCGCCGACAATCGTGCCAGTGTTTTTGCCCTGATCAGCATGTTGACCATCGCCTGCACCAGTCTCGTGACCTTTTTCGGTGGCTGGGGGGTCGATAGCTGGTTCCAGCCTGGATTGATGCCGGGAGGGCAGTTTGCCGAGTCGTTCGGTTTCTGGTTGGGCAGCGGGCCGGGACGAGGTGTGGGGATGTTGTTCCTGCTGGCCGGAGGGCTTTTGGTGGTGCAATCCTTGGCGGTGTTGCTGTATGGGCCAATGCGTCGTCTGGAAGGCGCATCGGCCGAGCCGGAGTCGTCGCGTGCGGTCGATACGCCCCAGGTCGAGGCCGTGTGAGCGCGATGGCACGCCGAAGCCATCGCGCGGCTGAGAAGCTTCACGGGGGCAGCTTGTACGCCTTGCTGCGGCTGTAGCTCAATGGGTTTTTTCGGCAGGGGGCATAAGCCCCCTTTTTGTTGGGCGGGAGTTGTCAGGCGAAATCCGGCTGGAGGACTTCCTCAAGGAAGTCGAAGGCGGTCTGTTTGGAGGCGTGGGTGGATTCGAAGAACGCCAGGTGGCTGCCGTTCTCTTCCACATGCAGGATGGCATCCTCGATCGCCGCAGCGATATGGCGCGAGCCGCCGATATGCGTGGTGGCATCGGCATCGCCGGCCACCACCAGGGTCGGCACGGTGATTTTTGCCAGGCGTGATACCAGCTCGGTCTTGTTCAAGGCATCGTTCAGTCGCGCATAACGATAGAACAGTTCCGGGTTGACGTAAGGGTAGAGCGCGACATGGGCAATCGGTTCCGGCGTGGTGGCCAGCGTGGCCTGATCGAGGAACATCGTCTGCAGGTCGCTGGCCTCCTGACGGTCATTGGCCGCGGTTTCCATCAGCCATTCGAAGTTCTGCTGATGAGGGGTGCGCAGGTCGTTGTCGCCCAGGTTGTAGTCGCCATGCCACAGGCTCAGGGAGTTGACCCGGTTGCCGTGGGCGGCGGCAGCGCTGAGGGCAATCACCGCGCCGCCGCAGATGCCCATCAGGTGCGCCCTGGATAGTTCGAAGTGATTCATCACGCTGATCAGGTCGGCGACCTGGGCCTCGGTGTCCACGGCTATCTGGTCGAAGGTTGAGCAGGGACCGAACAGCCCACGGGTCTCCCAGGTGACCACGAAGAAACGTTCGCTCAGGGCGTTGAACCAGTCGCGGCAGAGGTCGAAGGGCATGCCGCAGGGCAGAGCAAGGACGATCGCCGTACGCTCCCTGTCGGTGCTGGCATGCACCGACAGGGAAACGTTATCGCGGGTCGTCAGGTGCAGTGTTTCAATCTCGGGCACTGCACCGCTGAAATCGAAATGCTTGAGCAGTCGCCTGAACGCCGTCGTCTCTTGCTCATTGACGAAGTGATCATAGCGGTAGTCAAGCGCCTCGCAGATTTTGCGACTGATAAAATATTCGAAGGACGACAGTTGAGCCGCGCCACCGTGCAGGTATTGCAGGGCATGCACGCCGATCCGCGCAAAGGCGGCGTTGACCGCCCGTTCCGTGGCTCTCACATCGGCGGAGGCCTGCTCGGGGAGCGGGTCATTGCCTTGGGCGAGAAAACTCAGGCAGACGGGATCGGGCAGGTGGATGGCAAGGTGCCTAAGCATCCTCACGGTCTCACACAGGCGCAGCGCTGCGTCGGTGGAAATAGTCATGGATTGAACTCCTGTAGGCACATTGCCCGGCCCAACTGTCGTCAGGCTCGTCGGGATCAGCTCAGTTCGAATTTTTTGCCGCGAGTGGTGTGGGTCACGAGGCGGTTGTAATCCGGTGTCTGGTCACCGACCACCTGCACCGCACCGTACTTCTCCAGGCTGATACGGCCACCGTACTCCTCGATGTGGTCGGAGCCCGGGTAGATTTTCACGAACGAAGGGACATAACGCGACGCGAAGCCCATGCGCATTTCCTGGGATTCGCCGCTGTGCGGGTAGGAGGCGTGCATCAGGGTCGACCAGAAAATGATGAACTGGCCGGCCTTCATGACCATCGGCACGGCGGCGGATTCGTCGGGCTTGAAGTTTTCGTCGATCTGCAACTGGCGATAGTCGTAGCCGAAGAAGCCGCGGCGTACACCGTCCTTGACCACCGAGCTGTTGTTGGCCTCGGGGTCGTAGCTCATGCGCTTGGTTTCGTCATAGTTCATGCTGTTCTGGGTGCCGGGGATGAACTGCAGGCAACCGTTGGCGATGGTGGCGTCGGTGAACGCGGTCCAGACCGTGATGGTGCCGCCGAAATCCTCGTGTTCCGGCCAGAGAATCTGTGGCTTGCCGGAGGCGTTGGCGAAGGTGTCGGCCTGGTGCCAGTCGGTACCTTCATCGCCTGGGTATTTGGGGAAGAACTCGGTACGCCAGCACAGCACGTCCGGGCCGAGGATGCTTTCGACGCGGTCGCAGATCTGTGCACGGCAGATGTGCTCGGCGAGGAAATCATCATCCAGGTGACGGTCGTAGTTGGCGATGTTGGTGCCAGCGGAAATGGCGTCCAGGTCCTGGTAGGCCGCCGCGCTACGGTCGAGCATGCGCAGGCGGGTGCGTTTCCAGGCTTCTTTCATTTCTTCCGGCGAATAGGCATCGAATGGGCCGATAAAACCGTTCTTTTCGAACGAGGCGCGTTCTTCCGGGGTCAAGGCGAATCGTTTACTCACGGGTTTTTCCTCTCGGTCAGTGGGCTTGAGCAAGGTTGCGGGAGATGTAATCGGCCAAGACCTTGGCGGTCGCACCGTTCGCCAGGACACCGGGGTCGAGGCTGATCTGGAAGTGGCTCTTGAGTTTGTTCAGGGAGCGGATCAGGGCGAGGGACGTGCCGCCGAAATCGAAGAAGTCGTCGTTCAGACCGATGTGCTTCAGGCCCAGGTCCTCGTTCCACACCTTGAGCACCACCTGCTCGGGGCTCAGCAGCGTGTTGGAGATATAGTCGGCCAGAACCTTGGCGGTCGCGCCGTTCGCCAGCACACCGGGATCGAGGTTGATCTGGAAGTGGCTCTTGAGCTTGTTCAGCGAGCGGATCAGAGCCAGGGAGGTGCCGCCAAAATCGAAGAAATCGTCGTTCAGACCGATGTGCTTCAGGCCCAGGTCTTCGTTCCAGACTTTGAGTACGAACTGCTCGATGGCGCTGAGCCCCTGGGTGACATCCGGCTGGGATGGGGTGTTGCCGGCGGTGTGCGAGGGCAGTTGTTGCTTGTCGATCTTGCCATGGGCGGTCACTGGCAGTTGCGCCAGTGCCAGGTAGGCTGAGGGGCGCATGTAGTCCGGCAGGCTGGCCGCGACCAGGGCGGCGACTTCGCCACGCGTCTGTTCGGTCCAGGCGCCGAGGCCTTGGCTGGGGACTACATAGGCGATCAGGCGCAGGTCGCCATCGCCGTAGTCGTGCGCGCCGACATGGGCGGTGGCCACGCTCGGGCTGCTTTGCAGGCAGGCTTCGATCTCGCCCGGCTCGATGCGGAAGCCGCTGATCTTCAGTTGTTCGTCGCAACGGCCGGCGTAACGGTACTCGCCGTCGTCGCCCAGAATCAGCAGATCGCCGGTGCGGTAGGCGCGCGTCGAGCTACCGGGCAGCTGGATGAAACGTTCGGCGTTGAGGGCGCTGCGGTTCAGGTAGCCTTGGGCCACGCCAGCGCCTTCGATATACAGCTCACCGGCCGTACCACGGGCCACGGGTACCTGGTGCTCGTCGAGCAGGCGCAGGCTCCAGCCGTCCAGCGGCTTGCCGACGGAGACGATCGCGTTGCTTTCCAGGTCCTGGCCCAGCACGCGTTTGAAGGTGCTGTGAACGGTCGCTTCGGTGATGCCGTACATGTTGATCAGTGCTGGCTTCTGGTCGCCATGCCGTGCGACCCAGGGGCGCAGTACGGTTGCCGGCAATGCTTCGCCACCGAAGACCACATAACGCAGGGCCAGCGGGGCCTTGCTGCCGCGATCGGCTTCCTCGAGGCCGCGGAAGGCCGAGGGGGTCTGGCTGAGCACGGTCACGCGCTGATCGGACAGCCACTGGCGCAGGGCGGCGGGGGAGCGGGAGATGTCATACGGAACCACGCTGACCTGGCCACCGTGGGCCAGAGCCCCCCAGATTTCCCAGACCGAGAAGTCGAAACCGATGGAGTGGAACATCGACCAGACGTCCTGGGCGTTGAAACCATAGGCGCGTTGCGTGCTTTCCAGCAGACGGCTGACGTTGCCGTGGGCAACCTGGACCCCTTTGGGTTCACCAGTGGAGCCAGAGGTATAGATGATGTAGGCGGTGGACTGCTCCGGGTCCCGGCGCTCGGTATCAGCGCTCAATTCCAGAGCCGGTGCCGACAGCAACTGATCAAGGGACAGCACGCGCAGGGAAGGGCTCTGCGGCAGGCTCGCGGCGTCGCCAATCACCAGGCTCAGGCCGCTGTCGCGCACGATGTGCTCGACACGCTTGCCTGGATATTGCGGATCGACGGGGACATAGGCGCCGCCGGCCTTGAGGATGCCCAGCAGAGTGATGACCAGATCGGCGCTGCGTGGCAGGTACATGCCGACACGCAAGCCATCCTTCACGCCTTCATGGCGCAGGCGCGCTGCCAGTTTCGACGAAAGCGCGTCGAGTTGGGCATAGCTCAATGTCCGAGTGGCATCGGACACTGCCGTGCGCTCGGGAAACTCACGGGCCCGGGCACTGAATATCTCATGCAGGAAAGCACCGGGCGTGAGAGGGGCTGACGCGGTGTTAACCGATTCGCCAGTGTTCTTGATCGGCATGACTAACGCTCCTGTGTAGTAACCAGGTGCAGCGCATTGGCGCCTTGACGAATTGCGCTGCACTTGAGGCAGACCTGCGGCCTGGAGGATCCATTCAAGAAAGAGCCGGCACGATCCGCAGTGGCCGCATTTCAGCATCGACCGGTTGCCGACGTCTGTCGCGGGAAATAGGGACAAAAGCGTCACTGGCGCAATACGTGATCTCTGTCCCTGTTTGCGGTGACAGACAGCTCCCTGCCATCGGTGTTTTTATCCTTGCGCGGCGGAGGGTCCGATGGGGGCTCGCGCCGTACAACGTGGATGTGAGGGGCCGTGGTCCAGGAGTTTTTCATGAGTCTTCAAGCTAACGCTGCGTCGGTTATCACCGCTGACGAAATGCCGGGTTCGCCGGCCTGGCCTGACGGGGTGGGCGACCCCTCGGTGCGTCTGTCCTTTCTGGCCGCCGGCATGAGCCTGCCGGTGGTGATTGAACCCGTCGCGACCGGCCTGGATCCGGCCCTGTGGGCATCCGCGCAACGCGAGGCGATCGAGTCGTTGCTGCGCCGCTACGGTGCGGTGCTGTTCCGTGGGTTCGACCTGCGTTCGGTCGAGGCCTTCGAAACCTTTGCCGAGGCACTCTCGCCTGGCCTGCATGGCAGTTATGGCGACCTGCCAAAGAAGGAAGGGGGGCGCAATGTCTATCGCTCCACGCCTTATCCCGAGCGCGAGATGATCCTTTACCACAACGAAAGCTCGCACCTGGAAAGCTGGCCGCGCAAGCAATGGTTCTTTTGCGAGCAACCTTCGCGGGTCGGTGGGGCGACGCCGCTGGCGGATATCAGGCAAGTGCTCGAGCGTCTGCCGGCCGAGGTGGTCGAGCGCTTCGAAAGCAAGGGCCTGATGTACAGCCGCACCTTTACCGCAGGCGTCGAACCGAGCTGGGAATCGTTCTTTGGTACCACCGAGCGTGCGGTGGTCGAACAGCGCTGCCGCGAGCAGGGCACCGATTTCGAATGGCTCGATGCCGACACCTTGCAGATCCGCACCCAGTGTCCGGCGGTGATCATCCATCCGTTCACAGGCGAACGTTGCTTCTTCAATCAGGTGCAACTGCATCACCCGTTCTGTCTGGGCGAGGAAATGCGCGAGGACCTGCTCGATATGTTCGGTGCCGACCGCCTGCCACGGCTGGTCAGCTATGGCGACGGCTCACCGATCGAAGACTCGGTCATGGCCCTGATCGGCGAGGCCTACGAGGACTGCGCGGTGCGCTTCGACTGGCGCAAGGGGGATGTGGTGATGCTCGACAACATGCTCGCCGCCCATGCCCGGGATCCCTACGAAGAACCACGGCTGATCGTTGTCGCCATGGGCGAAATGACTGTTCGGGACGACGTATGGAAACCGGCGTGAGCGATCTCGAACCGGGTAACCCGGCACTTTCAATGGCCGGCCAGCGAGCGGGCGAATGCATTCAAGGACAGTCAGCAATGAAAAACGAGCAAGAGAAGAAGACCAAACCTGGCTCGGTCATGGGGCTGATGTGGCGTAATCATCCCTGGTTGACGCTATTCACCCTGGTGACCGGGGTCGTCAGTGGCGTGGCCTCTATCGCGGTGATCAATGTGATCAACCAGGCGATTCATGAGGAGACCTTCCAATGGCAGTCGGTTTACTGGTTCGTCGGTCTTAGCGCCGTGGCGTTGCTGTTTCGTAACGGCTCCGCGCTGTTTCCGGCCTACGTCAGCATGCGCATCATGACCCGCCTGCGTATTGCCCTGTGTCGCAAGATTCTGGTGACGCCCCTGGAAGAGGTCGATCGCCGGGGCGCCCCGAATGTCCTGACCCTGCTCACCAGCGATATCCCGCAATTGAACAGTACCCTGGTCATCATGCCGTCGGTGCTGGTGGAATCGGCGGTGTTCCTGTTCGGTATCGCCTATCTTGCGTACCTGTCCTGGGTGGCGTTTGCGCTGACCATGGGGCTGATCGTGCTGGGCGTCCTGTTGTACGTGGGTTTTTTCCTGGGGGGCATGAGCGTCACGAACAAGGTGCGTGACGAATTCACCGCCTTCAACGAATACACCCACGCTCTGGTATTCGGTCTCAAGGAACTCAAGCTCAACGGTATTCGTCGCCGCTGGTTCAGTCGATCGGCGATCGAGGAGTCCTCGACCAAGGTCGCGCGCTACAACTATCTCGAGCGGCTCTGGTACACCGCCGCCGACAACGTCGGTCAATTGACCTTGTCGTTGATGATCGGTTGCCTGCTGTTCGTTGCTCCCCAGCTGGGGGCGATCGATGCCAAGACCATGAGCGCCAGCGTGCTGGCCGTGTTGTACATCATGGGACCGCTGGCCCTGCTGGTCAGCGCCATGCCGATGCTGGCCCAGGGACGTATCGCCAGTGCCCGACTGGCGGAGTTCGGTTTCTCCATCAGCGATCCGCATCCCGAGCCGGAAGCTCTCGCCAGTGAAAGTGCCAATGTCCTGTTCCTGGATCACAAGAAGTCCTGGGAAACCATCCAGTTGCAGAGCGTACGGATGAATTACCTGGACCCGATCACCGAGTCCGGTTTTGCCCTTGGGCCCATCGACCTGACGATACATGCCGGTGAGTTGATCTATATCGTCGGTGGCAACGGCTGTGGCAAGAGCACCCTGGCCAAGGTCCTCAGCGGTCTCTATATCCCGCAGGAAGGGCAGGTGCTGCTCGACGGCAAAGTGATCACCGAAGGGTCGCGCAACCACTACCGCGATCTGTTCTCCGCGGTGTTCTCCGACTTCCATCTGTTCAACCGGCTGATTGGCCCGGACGAGCAGGAAGACGCCAGCACCGACCTCGCGCAGAAGTATCTGGCGACCCTGGGCCTGGCAGACAAGATCAAGATCGAGGGGCTGGGTTATTCGACCACCACAGCCCTGTCTTACGGCCAGCAGAAACGCCTGGCTCTGGTCTGCGCCTACATGGAAGACCGTCCGATCTACCTGCTGGACGAATGGGCTGCGGATCAGGATCCGCCGTTCAAGCGGTTCTTCTACGAAGAGCTGCTGCCGGACCTCAAGCGCCGTGGCAAGACGGTGCTGATCATCACTCACGATGACCAGTACTTCCAACTGGCCGATCGCATCATCAAGTTGGTCGACGGGCACATCGTCTCCGACGTGAATTGTTCGGTACAGGGCAAGCGCGCCTGAATTCCAGCGTTTCCTGAGGTTTCCAGGGGCAGCCCCTCGCCGGTTTGAGCGAGGTCGCCGGCCCCCTGGATCAGATCCAACTCCCAGCTGTCGCCGCCTTTTGAGCGTGGTGAGGCTGACCCTTTGCGAGAAGAAATGTATGGCGTTTGCCCTGACCGCTGCCCAACGCAATATCTGGCTGGACCAGATGACCCGAGGCGACTCACCGCTGTACAACATCGGTGGCTATCTGGATATCGACGGGCCCCTCGACCCTGACATGTTCCAGCGGTCGGTGGACCTGCTGATGCAAAAGCACGATGCCCTGCGCATGGTCTTGCTCGATCAGCGTGACGAGGAGGGCGCGCCGCTGCAGTCCTTCGTCGAAACCCTGCCGATGTGCGTGGCACCGATCGACATGCAGGGTGAGTCGGATCCTCGGCAGGCCGCCCAGGACTGGATGCAGCGCCAGATCGAGACGGTCTTCGAAATGCGCGGCGGTCCGTTGTTCCGCCTCCATTTGCTCAAGCTTGAAGAGCGGCGCTTCTACTTTGTCATACACGCTCACCATATCGTGCTCGACGGCTGGGCGATCGACGGGCTCTTCTCGTCCGTCAGTCAGATTTACAACGCACTGCTCGAGGAGCGCACGCCCGACCTGGAGTCGCCATCCTATGTCGACTTCATCGAGGACGACCACGCTTACCGCCAGTCGCCGCGTTTTGCCCACGACCAGGCCTACTGGCTGGAAAAGTACAGCGATCTTCCCGAGCCCTTGCTGGCTCCCCGCGATCTCCAGGCCCATGGCGAGGCCTCGATCCGCAGTGGTCATTTCACCTGCGGTTTTGCCCGGCACTTTGATGTCAGCATCGACGAGCTGGCCCAGAGCCTGCAAGCCTCGCGCTTCCACGTCCTGCTGGCGGTGCTGTATGTCTATTTCACCCGGATTCATTCGCGTGATGAGCTGGTGGTCGGCGTACCGATCCTCAACCGTTCCAATGCCAAGTTCAAGAAGACCCTGGGTTTGTTTACCCAACTCAGTGCGGTGCGCCTGCGATTTGATGCTGACCTGACGTTCGCCGAATTGGTGCAGGGCATCTGTCGGGCGGTCAAGCAGGATTACCGCAACCAGCGTTTCCCGCTCAGCGATCTCAACCGCTTGCTCGAACTGCGTCGTACCAACCGTCTGCAGTTGTTCGACCTGACATTTTCCTACGAGCCGCACAATTATCTGATCCAGTTCGGTCAGTCGAACGCCCGAGTGTTCAAGTCTTCGAATGACCATGAACAGACGCCGCTGGCGATCCACCTGCGCACCAACCTCTACGACAATGAGTCGCGGCTGCACTACATCTACAACGAGGCGTATTTCCAGGCCGACGAGATCGAGCCGATGGCCGAGCGTCTGCAGCATGTGCTGGACCAGGGCCTGGCGAATCAACAATTGCCCGTGCGTGCATTCTCGGTGCTCAACGCCCGCGATGCCTCGCAATTGCAGACGTGGAATGCCGGCCAACAGCAGTTCGCCCAGGCCCAGACGATCCATCAGCAGTTCGAAGCCCGCGCCGCCGAACGGCCAGAGGCCGTGGCGCTGGTGTACCAGGATGAAAGCCTGACCTACGGTGAACTCAACGCCCGCGCCAACCAGGTTGCCCATCGCCTGCTGGCCCTGGGCGTGCGCCCGGACGACCGGGTGGCGATCTGCGTCGAGCGCGGTCTGGCGATGATCGTCGGCCTGCTCGGTATCCTCAAGTCCGGCGCCGGTTACGTGCCGCTGGATCCGGCCTATCCCCGTGAGCGCCTGGCCTACACCCTGGACGACAGCGCCCCGGTGGCCTTGCTGAGCCAACACGCGGTGCGCGAGGCGTTGCCGTCGGTGGATCTGCCGCTGATCAATCTCGACGATAGCGATCTGCAGGACGAATCCGTGCAGAATCCGCAGGTGCCGGGGCTGACGCCAGCGAACCTGGCCTATGTGATCTACACCTCCGGCTCCACCGGACTGCCGAAAGGGGTGATGGTCGAGCACCGGAATGTCGCGCGGCTGTTTTCGGCAACCGACCACTGGTTCGGCTTCAATGCGCAGGACACCTGGGCGCTGTTCCACTCGTTCGCCTTCGACTTCTCGGTCTGGGAAATCTGGGGTGCGCTGCTGCATGGTGGTCGCTTGCTGATCGTGCCGCAACTGGTCAGCCGCTCGCCGCAGGATTGCTACGCCCTGTTGTGCAGCGCCGGTGTGACGGTGCTCAACCAGACGCCTAGCGCGTTCCGCCAGTTGATTGCGGCCCAGGGCGAGAAGGGCCAGGCTCATGCGCTGCGCCAGGTGATTTTTGGCGGTGAGGCGCTGGACACGGCGATGCTCAAGCCCTGGTATGCCCGAGAAGTGAACGCCAGTACGCAGCTGGTGAACATGTACGGCATCACCGAAACCACGGTACATGTGACCTATTACCCGATACAGGCCGAAGATGCCCAGCGTGTGGGCGCCAGCCCGATTGGCAAGCGGATTCCCGACCTGCGGCTGTACCTGCTCGATGGTTATGGACATCCGGTACCGCCTGGCATGGTGGGAGAGTTGTATGTCGGTGGTGCGGGCGTGGCCCGGGGATATCTCAATCGTGAGGTGTTGAACGCCGAGCGTTTCCTCGACGATCCGTTCAGTCGCGAGCCGAATGCGCGGATGTACCGCACCGGCGACCTTGGTCGCTGGCTGGCTGATGGCAGCCTGGAATACCTGGGCCGTAACGACGAACAGGTGAAGATTCGCGGTTTCCGGATCGAGCTGGGCGAAATCGAGGCGCAACTTGCCGCCTGCGAGGGCGTGCGCGATGCCGTGGTGCTGGTGCGCGAGGACGAGCCGGGCGACAAGCGTCTGGTGGCCTACGTCATTGCTGCCGCCGGCATCGAGCTGGACGCGGCACAACTGCGTGACCAACTGCGCCTGACACTGGCCGAATACATGCTGCCGAGTGCCTTCGTCAGCCTGCAAGCCTTGCCGCTGACCGCCAACGGCAAGCTCGATCGCAAGGCACTTCCCGCGCCAGCGGCCCAGGCCTATGCACGGCGTGAGTACGTGGCCCCCGAGGGCACGGTGGAAGTGACTCTGGCCGGATTGTGGGCCGAGTTGCTGGGCGTGGATAAGGTCGGTCGCCACGATCAGTTCTTTGAGCTGGGCGGCCACTCGTTGCTGGCGGTGAAACTGATCGAGCGCATGCACGAGGTCGGCCTGAAGGCCGATGTGCGTGTGCTGTTCGGCCAACCGACCCTGGCCGCTCTGGCGGCCGCCAGCGGCAAGGGCGGCGAAGTGCGGGTTCCGGCCAATGGCATTCCCGCCGGTTGCCAGCACATTACCCCGGACATGTTGCCCCTGGCCCGCTTGAGCCAGGCCCAGATCGACCGTGTGGTCGCCGGTGTCCCGGGCGGCGCGGGCAATGTCCAGGACATCTATGCCCTGGTGCCATTGCAGGAAGGTATTCTCTATCACCACCTGACCAGCGAGGAGGGTGACCCCTACCTGTTGCAGGCGTTGCTGCGGGTTGACAGCTTCGAACAGTTGCTGGACTTCAGCGAGGCCCTGCAGGCGGTGATCGACCGCCACGATATTCTGCGCACTGGCGTGGTCTGGGAGGAGCTGGACGAGCCGGTCCAGGTGGTCTGGCGCCAGGCTCGGCTGCGGGTCGAGGCCTACTTGCCGCATCCGGATCACGGTGACGTGGCGACCCAGTTGCAACAGCACTTCGATCCGAGGCGGATGCGTCTTGATCTGCATCAGGCACCGATGATGCGGCTGCACTACGCCGAAGATCTCACCCACAACGGTTGGGTCGCGGTTCTGCTGTTTCATCACCTGATCGACGATGCCACCTCCCTGGCCCTGCTGGGCCAGGAAATCGAGGCATTCACCCGGGGACTGGGCGCCAGACTGGCGCCTTCGGTACCGTATCGCAACCATGTGGCCCAGGCTCGTCTGGGGGTTAGCCGCGAGCAGCATGAAGCGTTCTTCCAGGAGATGCTCGGCGATGTCGACGAGCCGACCTTGCCGTTCGGCCTGCAGGACTTGCAGGGCGACGGCAGCGGCGTCGAGGAGGCCCGTTTGCCGGTGGCTCCGGCCCTGGGCCAACGGCTGCGCGAGCAGGCCAGGCGTCTGGGTGTGAGCAACGCCAGCCTGCATCACCTGGCCTGGGCTCAGGTGGTCGGGCGTTTGTCCGCTCGCCAGGACGTGGTCTTCGGTACCGTGCTGATGGGCCGCCTGCACGGTGGCGAAGGGGCCGAACGTGCACTGGGCATGTTCATCAACACTCTGCCATTGCGCATTGCTGCGGGTGAGCAGGGTATCCAGGCCGCCGTGCGCACGACCCATGCGCGACTGGCGGCATTGCTCGGTCATGAACATGCGCCGTTGTCGCTTGCCCAGGCGTGCAGCGGCGTCGCGGCGCCGACCCCGCTGTTCAGTGCCCTGATGAACTACCGGCATGCCGCCGTAGGGGCTCAGGCCCCCGAGGATGCCGGTCAGACCAGGATCTGGGGTGGGGTCGAAGTGTTGGGTGGCGAGGAACGTACCAACTATCCGTTGACGTTGTCGGTGGACGATCTGGGCAACTCTTTCGGCCTGACCGTTCAGGCTGTGGCCGGGATCGGTGCGCAGCGGATCTGCGGCTACATGCATACCGTGCTGGAGCAACTCTCCGACGCGCTGGACCGCCACCCCGATGCGCCCTTGCACAGCCTGGACTGGTTGCCGCCGAGCGAGCGTCGACAGTTGCTGGAAGGCTTCAACGCCTTCGATTGTGCCTACCCGCCGGGCCTGCTGGTCCATCAACTGTTCGAGGCCCAGGCGGCCGCTCAACCCGATGCCGTGGCCGTCACCTACGAAGGCCAGCGCCTGAGCTACGCGCAACTGAACCAGTGGGCCAACCAGATTGCCCATCGGTTGATCGCCGAGGGCATTGGTGCCGACGACCGGGTGGCGATCTGTGTCGAGCGCAGCCTGGAAATGGTCGCCGGCCTGGTGGGCATTCTCAAGGCCGGCGCCGGTTACGTGCCACTGGACCCCTCGTATCCGGCCGAGCGCCTGGCCTATATGCTGGAAGACAGCGCGCCCAAGGTGCTGCTGACCCAACGTGGCCTGCGCGAGCGTTTCCCGCAGGCGGCCATGCCTGTGTTGCTGCTTGAAACCGAGGCCCTTGAGGAGAGCGGCATTGGCGCAGCCCCCCAGAGTGATCCGCAGGTGGCGGGGCTGACCGCACAACACCTGGCCTACCTGATCTACACCTCGGGTTCCACCGGCCAGCCCAAGGGCGTGGCCATGCCCCATGCACCGCTGGTCAACCTGATGCAATGGCAGATCGCCCAGGCCGCCGAGCAGGGGCGGCCCGTGCAGCGCACCTTGCAGTTTGCCGCCCTGGGTTTCGACGTGGCCTTCCAGGAGGTCTTCAGTACCCTCTGTGCTGGCGGCGAGCTGTCGTTGATCCATGCCGACATCCGTCTGGATTTCCGTCGTTTGTTCCAGCATATCTGCCAGCAGCGCATCGAACGGCTGTACATGCCGTGTATCGCCTTGCAAGCCCTGGCCGAGGCCATGGTGGCTGAAACCGAACAACCGGCCTGTGCGTTGCAGGATGTGATCACCGCCGGTGAACAGTTGCGCATCACCGAGCCGATGCGGCGTTTCTTCGAACGTCTGCATGAGGCGCGGTTGCACAACCACTATGGCCCGACCGAATCCCACGTCACCACGGCGCTGACCCTCAGTGGCGCGCCACAGGCCTGGCCGACCTTGCCGAGCATCGGCCAGCCGGTGGCCAACACGCGTATCTATCTGCTCGATGAACAACGCCGGCCGGTGCCGGTGGGCGTGGCCGGGGAGATCTACATTGGCGGGGCCTGTGTTGCCCGGGGTTATCTGAACCGTGATGAACTGACCGCCGAACGCTTCATCGCCGATCCGTTCGCCACTGCCCAGGGCGCGCGGCTGTACAAGACCGGTGACCTGGGTTGCTGGCAAGCCGACGGTCATATCGACTATCTGGGCCGCAACGACGACCAGATCAAGATTCGCGGTTTCCGTATCGAACTCGGTGAGATCGAGGCCCGCCTGGGCCAGTATCCCGGCCTGCGCGACACCGCAGTGCTGGCCCGTGAAGACCGTCCCGGGGAAAAACGCCTGGTGGCGTACTTCAGCCTGCAGGATGGCCAGGCGCTTCCCGAGGCCGATGACCTGCGCGTGCATTTGCAGGCGCTGCTGCCCGACTACATGATTCCAGCCGCGTATGTGCACCTGGAAAAACTCCCGGTTTCGCCCAACGGCAAGCTGGATCGCCGAGCGCTGCCGCAACCGTCGGCCGATGCCTTCGTCAGCCGTGATTACCAGGCCCCGCTCGGTGCCACCGAAACCAGCCTGGCCGAGCTGTGGTGTGAAGTGCTGGGTGTCGAAAGGGTCGGGCGCCAGGATCATTTCTTCGAACTGGGCGGCCACTCGCTGCTGGCGGTGAAGCTGATCGAGCGTATGCGCCAGATCGGCTTGAGCGCCGACGTGCGGGTGCTGTTCGGCCAGCCGACCCTGGCGGCGTTGGCGGCAGCCGTGGGCGCGGGGATCGAAATCGTGGTGCCGGCCAATGGCATTCCCGCCGGCTGCGAGCGTATCACCCCGCACATGCTGACCTTGACCGATCTGGACCAGGACAGCATCGATCGTATTGTCGCCGCCGTCCCCGGCGGTGCCGGCAACGTGCAGGATATCTATCCGTTGGCGCCTTTGCAGGAAGGCATTCTCTATCACCATATCAGTGCAGAACAGGGCGATCCCTATCTCCTGCAAGCGACCTTTGCCCTGCAGGACCTGGCTCACCTGCGCAGTTTTGCCGAGGCCCTGCAAGCGGTGATCGACCGCCATGACATCCTGCGCACGGCGTTGCTCTGGCAAGGTCTGGAACAACCGCAGCAAGTGGTTCTGCGCCAGGTCGAACTGCCGCTGGAGCAGATCCCGCTGGACGCGGCCGAAGGCGATATCCTCGGCCAGTTACAACGTCGTTTCGACCCTCGTGAATGTCGCCTGGACCTGACCCAGGCTCCGCTGATGCGTCTGGCGTTTGCCCAGGATGCGGCCAACCAGCGCTGGGTGGCGATTCTGCTGTTCCACCATATCGCCCTTGATCACACCGCGCTGGATGTGATGAGCGAAGAAATGCTCGCCCATATGCAGGGCGCGGCCGGCCAACTGCCGGCGGCCATGCCGTACCGCAACTATGTGGGCCAGGCGCGCCTGGGCGTGAGCCGCGAACAGCACGAAGCGTTCTTCCGCGAGATGCTCGGTGATGTCGATGAGCCGACCCTGCCGTTCGGTCTGCTACACGTGCAGGGCGACGGGAGGGGTGTCCGGGAAGTTCGTCACGATCTGCCGGTAGATCTGTGTCAACGTCTGCGTACCCAGGCCCGACAACTGGGGGTGACGGCGGCGAGCCTGCACCACCTGGCTTGGGCCAGGGTTCTGGGTGGCGTCAGTGGGCGTGACGATGTGGTGTTCGGCACCGTGCTGCTGGGGCGGATGCAAAGCGGTTCGGGCGCCGACCGCGCGTTGGGGATGTTCATCAATACCTTGCCGTTGCGCGTCGACGTGGGGGCCTGCACGGTACGCGATGCGGTGCGCCAGACCCACCAGCGTCTGACCGCGTTGCTCGGACATGAGCATGCGCCGTTGGTCCTGGCTCAACGTTGCAGTTCGGTGGCGGCTTCGTCGCCGCTGTTCAGCGCGTTGCTGAACTACCGGCACAGTCCGGCACGTGAGGCCAGCGGTGGCGATCATTGGGCCGGGACCCAGGTACTCGATGTGCTTGAGCGGACCAATTACCCTTGTACCTTGTCGGTAGACGACCAGGGCGAAGGTTTCCTGCTCAGCGTCCAGGTTGCGGCCGGCGTCGACGGTGAGCGGGTCTGTGGTTACATGCAGACGGCCCTGATCCAACTGGTCGAGGCTCTGGAGTCCTCGGCGGATGTGGCGGTGCGTGATCTGGCGCTGCTGCCGCAGACCGAGCTTCAGCAACTGCTGGAGACGTTCAACCCCGGCGTCACGGCTTATCCCGCCGACCAGACCATTGCCAGTCGGTTCGAGGCCCAGGTCCTGGCCAATGCCGATGCGTTGGCGGTGGTCCATGGCGAGCAAAGCCTGACCTATGCCGAACTCAATCGCCAGGCCAACCAACTGGCCCATCATCTGCTCGGGCTCGGGGTACGACCCGATGACCGCGTCGCCATCTGTGCCCGGCGCGATCTCGACACGCTGGTTGGCCTGGTGGCCATCCTCAAGTCCGGCGCCTGCTATGTACCGATCGATCCGTCCCACCCGGCGGAGCGCCTGGCCTATTTGCTGCGTGACAGCGACCCACGGGTACTGTTGACCCAGGCCGAGCTGCGCGACCGCCTGCCAGCGGTCGAAGTACCGGTGCTGTTGCTCGACGCCCAAGCCCGTCGTGAGGCGGCTGTCGACGCACAACCACAGAGCAATCCGACTGTCGCCACACTGAGCGCCGCCAACCTCGCCTATGTGATCTACACCTCGGGCTCCACCGGCGAGCCCAAGGGCGTGATGGTTGAACACCGGCAATTGTCCAACCTGGTGAGCTGGCACTGCCGGGCGTTCGGCCTGGAAAGCGCCAGCCAGACCTCCAGCGTCGCCGGTTTCGGTTTTGATGCGATGGCCTGGGAAGTCTGGCCGGCGCTGTGTGTCGGCGCGACCCTGCACCTGCCGCCGGCCAAGGTCGGCAGCGAGGACATCAAGGGTCTGCTGGCCTGGTGGCTGGCGCAGCCACTGGATGTCAGCTTCCTGCCGACGCCGATTGCCGAATACGCTTTCAGCCAGTCGTTGCAACACCCGACGCTGCGCACCCTGCTGATCGGTGGCGACCGCCTGCGGCAGTTCCCCGAGGGGCAGCGTTTCGCCCTCGTCAACAACTATGGCCCGACGGAAACCACCGTGGTAGCCACCTCCGGGCTGATCGACGCGGACACGGCGGCGCTGCACATCGGCAAACCGGTGGACAACACCCGGGTCTACCTGCTCGACGAGCACTTGCGCCCGGTGCCGTTGGGCGTGGCCGGTGAGCTGTATGTCGGTGGCGCGGGCGTGGCCCGTGGTTACCTGGGACGAGCGGAGCTGACCGCCGAGCGTTTCCTCAAGGATCCGTTCAGCGGCGAACCCGAGGCGCGGATGTACAAGACCGGCGACCTGGCGCGCTGGCTGGCCGACGGCAACCTTGAGTACCTGGGGCGCAACGACGACCAGGTGAAGATCCGTGGGCTGCGCATCGAATTGGGCGAAATCGAAACCCGCCTGGCCGGGCATCCGGCGCTGCAGGAGGCAGTGGTCCTGGCCCGTGAGGATCATCCCGGCGAGAAACGCCTGGTGGCCTACTACAGTTCGGCCGATGCCACGCTGGAGATCGAGGCGTTGCGGGCCTACCTGCTGGAGCAACTGCCGGACTACATGGTGCCTTCGGCCTATGTGAGGTTGGAGGTATTCCCGCTGACCGCCAACGGCAAGATCGACCGCCGGGCGCTGCCGGTGCCCGATCTGGCGGCAATGGTCAGTCGCGGCTACGAAGCGCCGCAAGGCGACGTCGAAATCCTCCTCGCCGCGATCTGGCAAGAACTGCTGGGTGTCGAACAGGTCGGTCGCCATGATCATTTCTTCGAGCTGGGTGGACACTCACTGTTGGCGGTCAGCCTGATCGAACGCATGCGCCAGGCCGATCTGAGCGCCGATGTGCGGGTGCTGTTCCGTCAGCCGACCCTCGCGGCGTTGGCGGCGGCGGTGGGCAGCGGCACGGAAATCGTGGTACCGGCCAACCTGATTCCTGCGGATTGCCAGCGGATCACCCCGGACCTGTTGTCGCTGGTCAGCCTGACCCAGGCGCAGATCGACCGGGTGGTGGCGAGCGTGCGGGGCGGTGCTACGAACGTGCAGGACATCTACCCGCTGGCACCGTTGCAGGAAGGTATCCTGTATCACCATCACCTGGCCGTGGACCACGCCGACCCTTACCTGCAACACGCGCTGTTCGCCTTCGACAGCCGCGAGCGGGTCGAGGCTTTTGTCCTGGCCCTGCAAGGCGTGATTGCGCGTCACGATATCCTTCGTAGCGCCGTGCTCTGGGAGGGGCTCGATGCGCCCGTGCAAGTGGTCTGGCGCCAGGCGCCGCTGACTGTGCACGAGGTCTCGGCGGATCCGCTGGCCGGCGATATCGCCGAGCAGTTACGCGCACGTCTCGATTCCCCGCAAACCCGTCTGGATATCCGCCAGGCGCCGATGCTGCACCTTGACTATGCGCAGGATCTGCCCAACGGGCGTTGGACCGGCCTGCTGCAGTTCCACCATCTGATCAACGACGCAACCTCGCTGGGCGTCCTGGTGGCCGAAATCGAAGCCCATATGCAGGGGCAGCATGGGCAACTGGCCGCCTCTGTGCCTTATCGCAACTATGTGGCCCAGGCTCACCTGGGGGTGAGTCAGGCCGAGCACGAGCAGTTTTTCCAGGAAATGCTGGGTGATCTCGATGAACCCACCTTGCCGTTCGGCTTGCAGGATGTGCAAGGCGACGGGCAGGGGATCGAGGAGGTCCATCGTGGCCTGGATGCCAGCCTCAGCCGTCGTATCCGGGCGCAGGCCCGGCAGTTGGGCGTCAGTGCCGCCAGCCTTTGTCACCTGGCCTGGGCCTGTGTGCTGGGCAGGGTCGCGGGCAGGGACGACGTGGTCTTCGGCACCGTGTTGCTCGGTCGTTTGAAAGGCGGCGAGGGTGCCGATCGGGCGCTGGGCATGTTTATCAATACCTTGCCACTACGGGTAGCCGTGGGCGAGCAGGGCGTGCGGGCCGGGGTCAAGGCGACCCATGCGCGACTCACCGCGCTGCTGGGGCATGAGCATGCGCCGCTGACCCTGGCCCAGCGCTGCAGCGGCGTGGTCGCGCCGACCCCGTTGTTCAGCGCCTTGCTCAACTACCGCCACCTGGCGAGCGGCAGCACTGAGCAGCCGGCCTGGAGTGGCATCGAGACCTTTGCCGGCGAGGAACGCACCAACTATCCGTTGACCTTGTCGGTGGATGACCTGGGCGAAGACTTCGCCCTGTGTGTCAGTACCCTGGCCGAAATCGGTGCCGAACGGGTCTGTGGTTATATGCTCAGCGCCCTGGACAGTTTGGTCGAGGCTCTGGAAGATAAACCGGACTTGCCGCTGGCGCGGTTGTCGATTATGCCCGCCGCCGAACGCGAGCGGTTGCTGGTGGGCTTCAACGACACCGCGCTGGAGTATCCGCAGGCACAGACCATTCATGGCTTGTTCGAAGCGCAGGTGGCGAGTACGCCGGATGCGTTGGCGGTGGTCCATGAGGACAGGAAACTCAGCTATCGCGAGCTTAACGAGCAGGCCAACCGTTTGGCCCATGCCCTGCGCAAGCAAGGTGTGCAGCCGGATTCACGGGTGGGGATCTGCGTCGAACGTGGCGCTGAGATGGTCGTTGGACTACTGGCGATTCTCAAGGCGGGCGGTGCTTATGTGCCGCTGGATCCGGCTTACCCGGCCGAACGCATTGCCTACATGCTGCAGGACAGCGCCCCGGCCGTGGTATTGGCCCAGGACGCTACCCGTGACTTGCTGGCCGGCGTGTCGGTGCCTGTGATCAATCTCGACCAGAGCACCTGGCAGGACGAATCCGTCCAGAATCCCGAGGTGCCGGGCCTTACTTCGGCCCACCTGGCGTACCTGATCTACACCTCGGGTTCGACTGGTTTGCCCAAGGGCGTAATGATCGAACACCGCAATACCGTGAACTTCCTGACCTGGGCGCACACGGCGTTCGATAACGCCGCGCTGGCCAAGACTCTCTTCTCGACCTCGCTGAACTTCGACCTGGCGGTTTATGAGTGCTTTGCACCGCTGACGTCCGGCGGCAGCATCAAGGTGGTGAAAAACGTTCTGGAGTTGCAACACGGCGAGCACGATATCGGCTTGATCAACACCGTTCCTTCGGCGCTCAAGGCGCTGTTGGAAGTCGATGGTTTGCCGGGCTCGGTCCACACCGTCAACGTTGCCGGCGAAGCCCTCAAGCGCAGCCTGGTGGAATCTCTATTTGAGAAAACCGATGTTCAACGTCTGTGCAACCTCTACGGCCCTTCGGAAACCACCACCTACTCCAGCTGGGTAGCGATGGATCGCGAAGACGGCTTTGCCCCGCATATTGGTAAACCCGTCGGCAATACCCAGTTCTACCTGCTGGACGAGCACCAACAGCCCGTTCCGCTGGGCGTGCCGGGTGAAATCTACATCGGCGGTGCCGGCGTAGCCCGTGGTTACCTGAACCGTGACGACCTGACTGCCGAACGCTTCCTCCCGGATCCATTCAGCCAGGACACAACGGCGCGCATGTACCGCACTGGCGACCTGGGCCGTTACCTGGCCGATGGCAATATCGAATACCTGGGCCGTAACGACGACCAGGTGAAGATCCGTGGCTTCCGTATCGAACTGGGCGAGATCGATGCACGCCTGGCGAAACACCCGGCAATCCACGAAGCGGTGGTCACCGCTCGCGAAGATGTGCCGGGCGACAAACGACTGGTGGCTTACTACACCCTGGCCGAGGGATTCACCTCGGTGGACATCGACAGCCTGCGTCGCCATCTGCAGGAAAAACTGCCGGAGTACATGGTCCCCGCCATCTACGTCGCATTGGAAAAACTGCCGCTGACCCCGAACGGCAAACTGGACCGCAAGGCCTTGCCGGCGCCGGACCTCGACGCGGTAATCAGCCGTGGCTACGAGGCCCCTCAGGGCGAGACCGAAAGTATCCTGGCGCGGATCTGGGCTGACGTGCTCAAGGTCGAGCGGGTAGGGCGTCACGATCACTTCTTCGAATTGGGCGGCCACTCGTTGCTGGCGGTCAGCCTGATGGAGCGCATGCGCCAGGCCGGCCTGAGTGCCGACGTCCGTGTCCTGTTCGGCCAGCCGACCCTGGCCGCTTTGGCTGCCGCGGTAGGTGAAGGCAATGAGGTCCAGGTCCCGGCCAATGTCATCGCGCCCGACTGCCGCCGAATCACTCCGCAACTGCTACCCCTGGCCGATCTCGACCAGGCGGCGATCGATCGCATTGTCGCCAGCGTGCCGGGCGGCGTGGCAAACGTGCAGGATATCTACCCGCTGGCACCGTTGCAGGAAGGCATTCTCTATCACCACCTCACGGCCGAGCAGGGCGACCCCTACGTCCTGCAGAGCCTGTTCGAGATGGCTGGTCGGGAGCGTTTGAACGCCTTTATCGACGCCTTGCAAAGTGTGGTCGACCGGCATGACATCCTGCGTACCGCAGTGCTCTGGCAAGGCCTTGAGGCACCGATGCAGGTGGTCTGGCGTCAGGCGCGGCTGTATCTGGAACAGGTCGAACTGGACCCGGCCGATGGCGATATCGTCGAGCAACTGCATCAGCGTTTCGACAGCCAGCACTTGCGACTGGATTTGACTCAGGCCCCGCTGATGCGCCTGGTCTTCGCCGAAGACTCGGCAAACCAGCGCTGGGTGGCGATGTTGCTGTTCCACCACATGGCGATGGATCACACCGCGATGGAAGTGGTGCACCACGATATGCAGGCGCACTTGCTGGGCCTGGCCGACCAGTTGGGCAGCCCGGTACCGTATCGCAACTATGTGGCCCAGGCGCGCCTGGGTGTGAGCCGCGAGGCTCATGAAGCGTTCTTCCGGGAAATGCTTGGTGATGTCGATGAACCGACCTTGCCGTTTGGCTTGCTTCACGTCCAGGAGGCCGCCCGCGATATCGAGGAACGCAGCCTGGCGCTGGAGAGTCGACTGGACCTGCGTCTGCGGGCTCAGGCCCGGCAACTGGGCGTCAGTGCCGCCAGCCTGGTGCACCTGGCCTGGGCGCAGGTGGTGGGCCAGGTCTCGGGCAAGCAGGATGTGGTGTTCGGTACCGTACTGATGGGCCGACTACAGGCCGGCGAGGGTGCCGACCGGGCGCTGGGGATGTTTATCAATACCTTGCCGCTGCGGGTATCCCTGGGTGGGCAGGGCGCGCGCGCCGGGGTCAAGGCGACCCATGCGCGGCTGACCGCGTTGCTGGGGCATGAGCATGCGTCACTGGCCCTGGCTCAACGCTGCAGTGGTGTGGCTGCGCCGGCGCCGCTGTTCAGTGCCTTGCTCAACTATCGCCACAGTGCCGTGGGCAGCGTTTCCGAGCAGACCGTAGAGGCCTGGCAAGGCATCAGGATTCTGGGGGGTGAAGAACGCACCAACTACCCGTTGACCTTGAACGTCGATGACCTGGGTGAAGGCTTCAAGCTGAATGTGCAGGTCAGCGCCGAGGTCGGGGCGATGCAGGTCTGTACCTATATGGCGACGGCGCTGGAGCAACTGCTGGACGCTCTGGAGCAGGATCCCGAGGCGCCACTGAGTGGCCTGTCGATTTTGCCCGCCGCCGAACGCGAGCGGTTGCTGGTGGGCTTCAACGACACCGCGCTGGAGTATCCGCAGGCGCAGACCATTCATGGCTTGTTCGAGGCGCAGGTGGCGAGTACGCCGGATGCGTTGGCGGTGGTCCATGAGGACAGGAAACTCAGCTATCGCGAGCTTAACGAGCAGGCCAACCGTTTGGCCCATGCCTTGCGCAAGCAAGGTGTTCAGCCGGATTCGCGAGTTGGGATCTGTGTCGAGCGCGGCGCCGAGATGGTCGTGGGGCTGCTGGCGATTCTCAAGGCAGGTGGCGCTTATGTGCCGCTGGATCCGGCTTACCCGGCGGAACGGATTGCCTACATGCTGCAGGACAGCGCCCCGGCCGTGGTCTTGGCTCAGGACGCTACCCGTGAGTTGCTGGCCGGCGTGTCGGTGCCTGTGATCAATCTTGACCAGGGCACCTGGCAGGACGAATCCGTCCAGAATCCCGAGGTGCCGGACCTGACTTCGGCGCACTTGGCCTACCTGATCTACACCTCGGGTTCGACCGGTTTGCCCAAGGGCGTGATGATCGAACACCGCAATACGGTGAACTTCCTGAGCTGGGCGCACAAGGCGTTTGATAACGCCGCGCTGGCCAAGACTCTCTTCTCGACCTCGTTGAACTTCGACCTGGCGGTTTATGAGTGCTTTGCACCGCTGACGTCTGGCGGCAGCATCGAGGTGGTGAAAAATGTTCTGGAACTGCAACACGGCGAACACGATATCGGCCTGATCAACACCGTGCCTTCCGCACTCAAGGCGCTGTTGGAAGTCGATGGCCTGCCGGGTTCGGTCCACACCGTCAACGTCGCCGGCGAAGCCCTCAAGCGCAGCCTGGTGGAATCGCTGTTCGAGAAGACTGGCGTCCAACGCCTGTGCAACCTCTATGGTCCTTCGGAAACCACCACCTACTCCAGTTGGGTGGCGATGGATCGCGAGGAAGGTTTCGCTCCACATATCGGCAAACCCGTCGGCAACACCCAGTTCTACCTGCTGGACGAGCAACAGCAGCCGGTTCCGTTGGGTGTACCGGGTGAGATCTACATCGGCGGTGCCGGTGTAGCCCGTGGCTACCTGAACCGTGACGACCTGACTGCCGAGCGTTTCCTCCCGGATCCATTCAGCCAGGACAAAACAGCGCGCATGTACCGCACTGGCGACCTGGGTCGCTACCTGGCCGACGGCAATATCGAATACCTGGGGCGTAACGACGACCAGGTGAAGATCCGTGGCTTCCGTATCGAACTGGGCGAAATCGATGCCCGCCTGGCGAAACATCCGGCGATCCACGAAGCCGTGGTCACCGCTCGCGAGGACGTACCGGGCGACAAGCGTCTGGTGGCTTACTACACCCTGGCCGAGGGACAGGCCTCGCTGGAGATCGACAGCCTGCGCGGCTGGCTGATGGGACAACTGCCGGCCTATATGGTGCCGGTGGCCTACGTGCCGCTTGACGCATTACCCCTGACGCCCAACGGCAAGCTGGACCGCAAGGCCCTGCCAGCGCCGGACGGCAACGCACTGATCAACCGTGGCTACGAAGCGCCGCAAGGTGAAACCGAAATCGCCCTCGCCGAGATCTGGCAACAACTGCTGGGTGTCGCACAGGTCGGTCGCCACGATCACTTCTTCGAACTGGGTGGCCACTCGCTGCTCGCCGTGAGCCTGATGGAACGCATGCGCCAGGAAGGTCTGGAGGCCGACGTCAAGACCCTGTTCGAACACCCCACCCTCTCGGAATACGCGGCAACGACGGAAAGAATGGAGATTGTTCTGTGAGCGTGATTGAACTGTTATCAATACTGAAAGAAAAGGATGTTCAACTTTCCGTCAAGGGCGATCAACTGGTCGTCAGCGGCAAGCGACAGTCCCTCACAGAACCCGCCGTACTGGCGATGTTGCGCGAGAACAAGGCGGCGTTGATCGAGCTGATCAATGCCGGTGGATACTCCAGCGCCAAGGCCGGCCAGGTCGAGATTCCCGAGCCGGCGATCCCGCTCGGTTGCGAGCGCATCAGCGCCGACATGCTGCCGCTGGTCAAACTCGACCAGGCAGCCATCGAGCATATCGTTGCCACGGTTCCTGGCGGTGTCGGCAACGTCCAGGATATCTACCCGCTGGCACCGTTGCAGGAAGGCATTCTCTATCACCACATTGCCGCGCAGCAGGGCGATCCCTATGTCTTGCAGACGCAGTTCGCGTTTGCCAGCCGGGCCCGTTTCGACGAATTCACCAGCGCCTTGCAAAAGGTGGTCGACCGCCACGATATCCTGCGCACCAGTGTGATCTGGGAAGGCTTGGACGAACCGGTCCAGGTGGTCTGGCGTCAGGCCCGACTGGCCCTTGCGGAAATCGACATCGACCCCGTTGTCGGCTCGGCCACCGAGCAACTACGGCAACGTTTCGACCCGCGTCATTACCGCCTCGATATCAGCCAGGCACCCTTGCTGCGTCTGGCTTATGCCGAAGATCCGCTCACTCGGCGGATCAGCGCGATGCTGCTGTTTCACCACATCGCGATCGACCACGCGGCGCTGGAGGGGGTACAGCATGAGATCCATGCACACCTTCACGGTCAGGCCCAGGCGCTGGAGGCGCCGATCCCCTATCGCAACTACGTGGCCCAGGCACGCCTGGGCGTCAGCCAACAGGAACATGAAACGTTCTTTCGCGAGATGCTTGGCGATGTCGACGAGCCGAGCCTGCCGTTTGGCCTGCAGGATGTCCGCGGTGACGGGCACGGCATCGATGAGGCCACCCACCCACTGCCTGCCGAACTGAGCCGGCGCCTGCGTGCACAGGCTCGGCAGCAGGGCGTCAGCGTGGCCAGCTTGCACCACTTGGCCTGGGCCACTGTACTCGGGCGTCTGTGCGGGCGTGACGACGTGGTCTTCGGTACCGTATTGCTGGGGCGGATGCGCAGCGAAGGCGGTGGCCATCGCGCGCTGGGGATGTTTATCAACACCTTGCCGCTGCGGGTGGCCGTGGGCGAGCAGGGTGTGCGTGCCGGGGTCAAGGCGACCCATGCACGACTCACCGCGTTGCTGGGGCATGAACATGCGCCCTTGGCCCTGGCCCAGCGTTGCAGCGGCGTGGCCGCGCCGACGCCGCTGTTCAGCGCCTTGCTCAACTACCGGCACAGTTCGGCCGAGGCGGTGAGCGGCGAGGCGGTCCAGTTGTGGGAAGGGATTGAGGTATTGGGCGGTGAAGAGCGCACCAACTACCCGTTGATCCTGTCCCTGGATGACCTGGGTGAAGGTTTCAGCCTGAATGTGCAAGCCGTGGCCGGTATCGGTGCACAGCGGGTCTGCGGCTATATGCAGATGGCTCTGGAACAGTTGGCTCAAGCCCTGGAGCAGGCGCCGGATGCCAGGCTTGATAGCCTGTCGATTCTGCCAGCCAATGAGCGTGAGCAGTTGTTGTTCGGGCTCAATGACACCGCGCTGGAGTACCCGCAGGCACAGACCATTCATGGCTTGTTCGAAGCGCAGGTGGCGAGTGCGCCGGATGCATTGGCGGTGGTCCATGAGGACAGGAAACTCAGCTATCGCGAGCTTAACGAACAGGCCAACCGTTTGGCCCATGCCCTGCGCAAGCAAGGTGTGCAGCCGGATTCACGGGTGGGGATCTGTGTCGAGCGTGGCAGCGAGATGGTTGTGGGCTTGCTGGCGATTCTCAAGGCAGGTGGCGCTTATGTGCCGCTGGATCCGGCTTACCCGGCGGAACGCATTGCCTACATGCTGCAGGACAGTGCCCCGGCCGTGGTCTTGGCTCAGAACGCTACCCGTGAGCTGCTGGCCGGCGTATCGGTGCCTGTGATCAATCTCGATCAGGGCACTTGGCAGGACGAATCCGTCCAGAATCCACAGGTACCGGGTCTGACTTCGGCGCACCTGGCATACCTGATCTACACGTCGGGTTCGACCGGTTTGCCCAAGGGCGTGATGATCGAACACCGCAACACCGTGAACTTCCTGACTTGGGCACATACGGCGTTCGATAACGCCGCGCTGGACAAGACCCTGTTCTCGACCTCGCTGAACTTCGACCTGGCGGTTTATGAGTGTTTTGCACCGCTGACTTGCGGCGGCAGCATCGAGGTGGTGAAAAACGTTCTGGAACTGCAACACGGTGAGCACGATATCGGCTTGATCAACACGGTTCCTTCTGCGCTCAAGGCGTTGTTGGAGGTCGATGGTCTGCCAAAAACAGTGCACACGGTCAACGTGGCCGGCGAAGCGCTGAAACGCAGCCTGGTGGAATCGCTGTTCGAGAAAACCGACGTTCAACGCCTGTGCAACCTCTACGGTCCTTCGGAAACCACCACCTACTCCAGTTGGGTAGCGATGGATCGCGAGGAAGGTTTCGCTCCACATATCGGCAAACCCGTCGGCAACACCCAGTTCTACCTGCTGGACGAGCAACAACAGCCCGTCCCAATGGGTGTGCCGGGTGAAATCTACATCGGCGGTGCCGGCGTAGCCCGTGGCTACCTGAACCGTGACGACCTGACCGCCGAACGTTTCCTCCAGGATCCGTTCAGCCAGGACAAAACGGCGCGGATGTACCGCACTGGCGACCTGGGACGTTACCTGGCCGACGGCAATATCGAATACCTGGGTCGTAACGACGACCAGGTGAAGATCCGTGGCTTCCGTATCGAACTGGGCGAAATCGATGCGCGCCTGGCGAAACATCCGGCGATCCACGAAGCCGTGGTCACCGCTCGCGAGGACGTACCGGGCGACAAGCGTCTGGTGGCTTACTACACCCTGGCCGAGGGACACACCTCGGTGGACATCGACAGCCTGCGCCGTCATCTGCAGGAAAAGCTGCCGGAGTACATGGTCCCGGCCATCTATGTCGCACTGGAAAAACTGCCGCTGACGCCGAATGGCAAGCTGGACCGCAAGGCCTTGCCGGCACCAGACCTCGACGCGGTAGTCAGCCGTGGCTACGAGGCTCCCCAGAGCGAAACCGAAATCATCCTGGCGCGGATCTGGGCCGACTTGCTCAAGATCGAACGGGTGGGGCGCCATGATCACTTCTTCGAACTGGGCGGGCATTCGCTGTTGGCCGTCAGCCTGATTGGCCATATGCGCCAGGCCGGCCTCAGCGTCGATGTCCAGGTGCTCTTCAGCCAGCCGACCCTGGCGGCCCTGGCCAACGCGGTGGGCGGTGGACGTGAAATCGTGGTCCCGGCCAATGCCATTTCGGCAGACTGCCAGCGCATCACCCCGGACCTGCTGCCGCTGATCAGCCTTGACCAGGCGACGATCGACCATATTGTCGCCAGCGTGCCGGGCGGTGTGGCAAACATACAGGACATCTACCCGTTGGCACCGTTGCAGGAGGGTATTCTCTACCATCACCTGACCGCCGAGCAGGGTGATCCCTACGTTCTTCACGCGCTGTTCACCGTGACGGACCGCGAGCGCTTGGACGCTTTTGCCCAGGCACTGCAACAGGTCATCGATCGTCATGACATTCTGCGCACCGCCGTGCTCTGGCAAGGCCTGGCGGAGCCGGTCCAGGTGGTCTTGCGTCAGGCCCGGCTGCACCGCGAGGTCCTGGAACTGGATCCGCGTCTCGGTGACGTGGCGAGCCAGCTCAAGGAACGCTTCGATACCCGCCACTCGCAGCTGGACGTGACCCAGGCCCCGCTGATGCAACTGGTGTTTGCCGAAGATGAGGGCCAACGGCGTTGGGTGGCGATGTTGCGCTTCCATCACATGGCCCTGGACCATACCGCCCTTGAAGTGGTGCGCGATGAAATCCAGGCGCATCTGCTGGGGCAGGCCGCGCAACTGGGCAGTCCGGTGCCGTACCGCAACTATGTGGCCCAGGCGCGCCTGGGTGTCAGTCAGCAGGAACATGAAAGCTTCTTCCGCGAGATGCTCGGCGATATCGATGAGCCAACGCTGCCGTTCGACTTGCAGGATGTGCAGGGCAACGGTCACGCGGTCGAGGAGGCCAGCCGGGCTCTCTCGCCATCGTTGAGCTTGCGGCTGCGAGCTCGTGCCCGGCAGTTGGGCGTCAGCGCCGCGAGCCTGCATCACCTGGCCTGGGCGCAGGTGGTGGGCCAGGTCTCGGGCAAGCAGGATGTGGTCTTCGGTACCGTACTGATGGGCCGGATGCAGGGCGGCGAGGGTGCCGACCGGGCGCTGGGGATGTTTATCAATACCTTGCCGTTGCGGGTATCCCTGGGTGGGCAGGGTGTGCGTGCCGGGGTCAAGGCGACCCATGCGTGGCTGACCGCGTTGCTGGGGCATGAGCATGCGTCCCTGGCCCTGGCTCAACGCTGCAGTGGCGTGGCCGCACCGGCGCCGCTGTTCAGCGCGTTGCTCAACTACCGGCACAGTGCCGTGGGCAGTGTTTCCGAGCAGGCCCTGCACGCGTGGCAAGGCATCGATAGCCTCGGTAGCGAAGAACGCACCAACTACCCGTTGACCTTGAACATCGATGACCTGGGCGACGGCTTCAGCCTGAATGCGCAAGTCAGTGCCGAGGTTGGCGCCATGCGGGTTTGCGCCTATATGGAGGCGGCGCTGGAGCAACTGCTGGATGCTCTGGAGCAGGATTCCGAGGCGCCACTGAGTGGCCTGTCGATTTTGCCGGCCGCCGAGCGCGAGCAGTTGTTGGTGGGCTTCAACGACACTGCGCTGGAGTATCCGCAGACGCAGACCATTCATGGCTTGTTCGAAGCGCAGGTGGTGAGAACGCCTGATGCATTGGCCGTGATCCATGAGGGCAGGAAACTCAGCTATCGCGAGCTTAACGAACAGTCCAACCGCCTGGCCCATGCCCTGCGCAAGCAAGGCGTGCAGCCGGATTCGCGAGTGGGGATCTGTGTCGAGCGCGGCAGCGAGATGGTTGTGGGCTTGCTGGCGATTCTCAAGGCAGGTGGTGCTTATGTGCCGCTGGATCCTGCTTACCCGGCGGAACGCATTGCCTACATGCTGCAAGACAGCGCCCCGGCGGTCGTCTTGGCGCAGACCGCGACTCAAGAGTTGCTGGCCGGCGTGTCGGTGCCAGTGATCAATCTCGACCAAGGCACCTGGCAGGACGAATCTGTCCAGAATCCACAGGTACCGGGTCTGACTTCGGCTCACCTGGCGTACCTGATCTATACCTCGGGTTCGACCGGTTTGCCCAAGGGCGTGATGATCGAGCACCGTAATACCGTGAACTTCCTGACCTGGGCGCACACGGCGTTTGATAACGCCGCGCTGGACAAGACCCTGTTCTCGACCTCGCTGAACTTCGACTTGGCAGTTTATGAGTGTTTTGCACCGCTGACGTCCGGCGGCAGCATCGAGGTGGTGAAGAACGTTCTGGAACTGCAACACGGCGAACACGATATCGGCTTGATCAACACGGTTCCTTCGGCGCTCAAGGCGCTTTTGGAAGTCGATGGTCTGCCAAAAACAGTGCACACGGTCAACGTGGCTGGCGAAGCGCTGAAACGCAGCCTAGTGGAATCGCTGTTCGAGAAAACCGGTGTCCAGCGCCTGTGCAACCTCTATGGCCCTTCGGAAACCACCACCTACTCCAGTTGGGTAGCGATGGACCGCGAAGACGGCTTCGCGCCGCATATCGGTAAACCCGTCGGCAACACCCAGTTCTACCTGCTCGACGAACACCAACAGCCCGTCCCGCTGGGCGTGCCGGGTGAAATCTACATCGGCGGTGCCGGTGTAGCCCGAGGTTATCTGAACCGTGATGACCTGACCGCCGAACGTTTCCTCCCGGATCCATTCAGCCAGAACACAACGGCACGTATGTACCGCACTGGCGACCTGGGCCGTTACCTGGCCGACGGCAATATCGAATACCTGGGCCGTAACGACGACCAGGTGAAGATCCGTGGTTTCCGCATCGAACTGGGCGAAATCGATGCGCGCCTGGCGAAACACCCAGCAATCCACGAAGCCGTGGTCACCGCTCGCGAAGACGTGCCGGGCGACAAGCGCCTGGTGGCTTACTACACCCTGGCCGAGGGACACACCTCGGTAGAAATCGACAGCCTGCGCCGTCATCTGCAGGAAAAGCTGCCGGAGTACATGGTCCCGGCCATTTACGTCGCACTGGAAAAACTGCCACTGACGCCGAACGGCAAGCTCGACCGCAAAGCCCTGCCAGCACCACAAGGCAGCGCGCTGGTCAGCCTGGGCTACGAAGCGCCGCAAGGTGAAACCGAAACGCTGATCGCCACTCTCTGGCAGGAGTTGCTGGGTGTCCCTCAGGTGGGTCGTCACGATCACTTCTTCGAGCTGGGCGGTCACTCGCTGCTGGCGGTCAGCCTGATCGGACGCATGCGCCAGGTCGGTCTGAGTGCCGATGTGCGCGTGCTGTTCAGTCAGCCAACCCTCGCAGCGCTGACCGCTGCGGTGGGGGGCGGACGTGAAATCGTGGTCCCGGCCAACGCTATCCCAGCCGGCTGCGAGCACATCACTCCGGACCTGCTGCCGTTGATCAGCCTCGATCAGGCCGCCATCGACCGGATTGTCGCCAGCGTGCCGGGCGGTGCGGCAAACGTGCAGGACATCTACCCGCTGGCGCCACTGCAGGAAGGCATTCTCTATCACCATCTGGCGGCTGAGCAGGGGGACCCTTACGTCCTCCAGACACAGTTCGCCTTTGCTGATCGCGAGCGCCTGGATGCCTTCGTCCAGGCCTTGCAAAGTGTGATCGATCGCCATGACATTCTGCGCACCGGGGTGGTCTGGGAGGCCTTGGAATCGCCCGTGCAGGTGGTTTGGCGTCAGGCGCGGTTGCATCTTGAAGCGCTCGAACTCGACCCGTCGGCTGGTGATATCGGCGCACAACTGCACAGCCGTTTCGACCCGCGTCACTATCGCCTGGAGATCGGTCAGGCGCCGTTGATGCGGGTGGCCTATGCAGAAGATCCGCTCAATAGCCGGATCATCGCGATATTGCTGTTCCATCATATGGCCCTGGACCATACCGCCCTTGAGGTGGTGCGCGATGAAATGCAGGCCTGGCTGCTCGGCGAGACAGAAACCCTGGCGGTGCCGGTGTCCTACCGCAACTACGTGGCCCAGGCCCGACTGGGCGTGAGCCAGGCCGAGCACGAAGCCTTTTTCCGCGAGATGCTGGGCGAAGTGGAAGAGCCGACTCTGCCGTTCGGCTTGCAGGATGTGCAGGGCGATGGTCGCGATATCGAAGAAAGCAGCCTGGCGCTGGACCGTCCACTGGCCCTGCGCCTGCGGACCCAGGCCCGGCGCCTGGGCGTCAGTGCTGCGAGCCTGCATCACCTGGCCTGGGCTCAGCTACTGGGGCAGGTCTCGGGCAGGCAGGATGTGGTGTTCGGCACCGTGCTGATGGGGCGGATGCAGGGCGGTGAGGGCGCCGAACGGGCGCTGGGGATGTTTATCAATACCTTGCCGCTGCGGGTCGCCGTGGGCGAACAAGGTGTAAGCGCCGGGGTCAAGGCGACCCACGCGCGGCTCACCGCGCTGCTCGGTCACGAACATGCCTCCCTGGCCCTGGCCCAGCGTTGCAGTGGCGTGGCCGCACCGACACCCTTGTTCAGCGCCTTGCTCAACTACCGGCACAGCGCCGTGGGCAGTGTTTCCGAGCAGGCCGTGCAGGCCTGGCAGGGTATCCAGACCCTTGGCGGCGAAGAGCGGACCAACTACCCGTTGATCTTGAACGTCGATGACCTGGGCGAAGACTTCAGCCTGAGTGTGCAGGCTGTCGCGGGTATCGGTGCGCAGCGGGTCTGCGGCTATATGCAAACGGTGTTGATCCATCTGGTCGAAGCCCTGGAGCAGGCGCCCCAGACGCCGCTGTCCGAGCTTTCGATCCTGCCGGCCGCCGAACGCGAGCAATTGCTGGTGGGCTTCAATGCCAGCCAGCGCGACTACCCACGCACGCAAACCGTTCATGGCCTGTTCGAAGCCCTGGTCCGTCAGCACCCCGAGGCATGCGCGGCCATCCACGACGGCGTATCGCTCAGCTACGCCGACCTCAACACCCGGGCCAACCGCCTGGCCCGCCATCTGCGCGACCTCGGCGTACAACCGGGTGACAGCGTGGCGATTCTGCTGGAGCGCTCCCACGACCTGCTGGTCAGCCAGTTGGCGGCACTCAAGTGCGCGGCGGTCTACGTACCGTTGGACATCAACGCGCCGATCGAGCGCCAGGCATTCATGATCGAGGACAGCCAGGCGAAAACTCTGCTGACCCACAGTCAGGTTGCACTGGCTACTTCAGCGCAGCGGGTAGAACTGGACCGTCTGGACCTGTCTCACCTCGACCAGGCTGATCTGGGACTTGTCCAGTCCAGCGAAAGCGTGGCGTACATCATGTACACCTCTGGCTCCACCGGTACGCCAAAAGGCGTGCTGGTACCACACCGAGCCATCAGCCGACTGGTGCTGAACAACGGCTATGCCGATTTCAACGCCCAGGACCGAGTGGCATTTGCCTCCAACCCGGCTTTCGACGCCAGTACCCTGGATGTCTGGGCGCCGCTGCTCAATGGCGGCTGCGTGGTGGTGATCGGACAGGATGACCTGCTCACGCCGGTGAACTTCCAGCGCCTGTTGCTGGAACACTCGGTGACGGTGCTGTGGATGACCGCCGGGCTGTTCCATCAGTACGCTTCGGGCCTGGGCGAGGCGTTCTCGCGCCTGCGCTACCTGATCGTCGGCGGTGATGTGCTGGACCCGGCGGTGATTGCGCGGGTGCTGGCACACAGTGCTCCCGAACATCTGCTCAACGGCTACGGCCCGACTGAAGCCACGACCTTCTCCGCAACCTACGAAATCACTGCGGTCGGCAACGGTGCAATTCCGATTGGCCGGCCAGTGGGCAATACCCGTCTGTATGTGCTCGATGCCCAGGGTCAGCTTGTGCCACAAGGGGTGGAAGGCGAGCTGTACATTGGCGGGCAGGGCGTGGCCCTGGGTTACCTGAACCGGGATGACCTGACCGAAGAAAAATTCGTCGCCGATCCGTTCAGCCAAGAGCCGAATGCACGGTTGTACCGCACTGGCGACCTGGTTCGCTGGCGTGCCGACGGCAACCTCGATTACCTGGGACGCAATGACGCCCAGGTGAAGATTCGTGGGTTCCGTGTCGAACTGGGCGAAATCGAGGCGCGTCTGGCCGAGCATGCCGAGGTTCAGGACGCAGTGGTGCTGTGTCGCGAAGATGAGCCGGGCAATAAGCGCCTGGTGGCTTATTTCACGGCGCGCGAGTCCGAAACCGTTCTGGAAATCGAAAGCCTGCGCGACCATCTGCAAGGCGCGCTGCCGGAATACATGGTGCCGGCGGCCTATGTGCAGCTCGATGCCTTGCCGTTGACGGCCAACGGCAAGCTGGATCGCAAGGCCCTGCCGGTGCCGGACGCACAAGCGCTGATCAGCCGCGGTTACGAAGCCCCACAAGGCGAAGTGGAAAGTCTGCTGGCCTCGATCTGGGCCGAGGTGCTCAAGGTCGAGCAGGTCGGTCGCCACGACCACTTCTTCGAACTGGGTGGACACTCGTTGCTGGCGGTCAGCCTGATCGAACGCATGCGCCAGGCCGGTTTGAGCGCCGATGTACGCGTGCTGTTCAGCCAGCCGACCCTGGCCGCCCTGGCGGCGGCGGTGGGTAGCGGTCGCGAAATCCGGGTGCCGGCCAATATCATTCCGGCAGACTGCGAGCAGATTACTCCGGCCATGCTGCCGCTGATCAGCCTCGACCAGGCCGCCATCGAGCGGATCGTGGCCACGGTGCCGGGTGGTGTTGCCAACGTCCAGGATATCTACGCCCTGGCGCCGTTGCAGGCGGGTATCCTCTATCACCATATCAGCGCTGAACGTGGCGATCCCTATTTGCTGCAAGCGCAGTTTGCCTTCGATAACCTGGCGCGTCTGGACGATTTCGTCACGGCCTTGCAGTTTGTGATCCAGCGCCATGACATCCTGCGCACCGCGCTGGTCTGGGAAGGCTTGGACGAACCGGTGCAGGTGGTCTGGCGCCAGGCCGCGCTGGTGCGTGAAAGCCTTGAGGTGGACCCGCAGAACGGTGATGTGGCGGCCCAACTGCATCAGCGCTTCGACGCCCGGCATAATCGCCTGGATATTCGCCAGGCGCCGATGCTGCATCTGATTCAGGCCTGGGATGAGCCGAACCAGCGCTGGCTGGCGATGCTGCTGTTCCACCATCTGGCAATGGACCACACCGCGATGGAGGTGCTGCAACATGAGATGCAGGCCTACCTGCTGGGGCAGCAGGCGCAACTGGGAACGCCGATCCCCTATCGCAACTATGTGGCCCAGGCGCGCCTGGGCGTGAGCCAGGAAGAGCACGAACGCTTCTTCCGTGAACGCCTGGGTGATATCGACGAGCCGACCCTGCCGTTCGGCTTGCAGCAGGTCCAGGGCGATGGACAGGGCATCGAGGAGGCCCACCTGGCCGTGGGTGTGGCCCTGGGCCAACGCTTGCGGGTTCAGGCCCGGCAGGCGGGGGTGAGTGTGGCGAGCCTGGTGCACCTGGCTTGGGCCACTGTGCTGGGCCGGGTTTCGGCTCGCGACGATGTGGTCTTCGGTACCGTATTGATGGGCCGGATGGAGGGCGGTGAGGGCGCCGACCGGGCCTTGGGCATGTTTATCAACACCTTGCCGTTGCGCGTGGCCCTCGGCGGTCGAAGCGCTCGCGAAGGGGTCAGGACCACTCACGCCGAATTGACTGCATTGCTTGGCCACGAACATGCCTCCCTGGCACTGGCCCAGCGTTGCAGTGGCGTGGCCGCGCCGACGCCGCTGTTCAGCGCCTTGCTCAACTATCGCCACAGCAGCCTGACCGTGACCGAGCAGGCCCAGAGCGCCTGGCAGGGTATGCAGTCGCTGAGTGGCGAGGAACGGACCAACTATCCGTTGACCCTCAACGTCGACGACCTGGGTGAAGATCTCCTGTTGACCGCCCAGACCGCTCCCGTGATCGCGGCCAAGCGAATCTGTGTCTATATGCAGCAGGCCTTGCTCAGCCTGGTCGAAGCACTGGAACAAGGCAGCGCCACGCCGTTGCAGACACTGCCGGTGTTGCCGGACGAGGAGCGCCAGCTGTTGCTGGAGGGCTTCAATGCCACCACGGTCGACTACCCGCTGGACCTGCCCCTGCACGCACTCTTCGAAGCCCGCGTCGCGAAGTGTGGCGATTCGGTTGCCGTCGTCGACGAGCAGGGCAGCCTGAGTTATGAGGCGCTTAACCGCCAGGCCAACCGCATCGCCCATCGCCTGATCGAGCTGGGCGTAGGCCCGGATGACCGGGTGGCGATCTGTGTCGACCGCAGTGTGCAAATGCTCGCCGGGCTGCTGGGCATCCTCAAGGCCGGTGCTGCCTATGTGCCGCTGGATCCGTACTTCCCGCGCGATCGCCTGACCTACATGCTGGAGAGCAGCGCCCCAGCGGCGATTCTCACCCAGCAAGCCTTGCAGTCGTTCCTGCCAACCGGCAGCGTGCCGGTACTGTTGCTCGACCCCGAACTGGCCGCACGCGAAGGCTTCCACGCGCAGTCCGAGCAGAACCCGGCGCCAGCCGACCTGCGCAATGCACTGCACCCGGAACACCTGGCCTATGTCATCTACACCTCCGGTTCCACCGGGTTGCCGAAGGGCGTGCAGATCAGCCATCGGGCCTTGAGCAACTTCCTCCACGCCATGGGCCGCGAACTCGGTCTTGCGCCGCAGGATCGCTTGCTGGCGGTCACCACGATCTCCTTCGACATCGCCGCGCTCGAGCTGTACCTGACCCTGGTCAACGGCGCCTGCGTGGTCCTGGCTTCCCGCGAGGCGACCGTGGATGCCCTGCACTTGCAGCGCCTGCTCGATGAGCAGCGGATCACCGCGATGCAGGCGACTCCGGCCACCTGGCAAATGCTGGTCAACAGTGGCTGGACCGGCAAGCAGGACCTGCGGATCTTCTGCGGTGGCGAAGCCCTGCCGCGCAACCTGGCCCGCGAGCTGCTGGCGCGCAGCCGTGAGTTGTGGAACCTCTACGGTCCGACGGAGGCGACGATCTGGGCCTGTGTCGCGCGCGTCGATGAACACGGCGATTCGGCCATGGTGCCGATCGGCAAACCGATGGACAACACGCGGCTCTACCTGCTGGACGACAACCGGCAGCCGGTGCCGCTGGGCGTCGCGGGCGAGCTGTACATCGGAGGAGTGCAAGTGGCCCGCGGCTACCTGAACCGCGACGACCTGACCGCCGAACGTTTCCTCGACGACCCGTTCAATGACGGGCGCATGTACCGTACCGGCGACCTGGCGCGCTACCTGGCGGATGGCACGGTCGAATACCTGGGGCGTAACGACGACCAGGTGAAGATTCGCGGTTTCCGCATCGAACTGGGCGAAATCGAGGCCCGTCTCGCCACGTATCCCGGGATCAAGGATTGTGTGGTGGTGGCGCGCGAAGACAACCCGGGTGAGAAACGCCTGGCGGCCTATTTCACGCCACGCCAGCCGCAAAATGTGCTGGAGATTCAGGACCTGCGCGAGCATCTGCAAGGCGCGCTGCCGGAGTACATGATCCCGACGGCTTACCTGCAACTCGAAGCGTTGCCGTTGACGCCCAACTGCAAAGTCGACCGCAAGGCACTGCCGGCACCGGACGGCTCGGCATTCAGCCGCGAATACGAGGCGCCGCAAGGCCTGACCGAAGAGCGCCTGGCCGCCATCTGGGCCGACTTGCTCAAGGTCGAGCGGGTGGGGCGCAACGATCATTTCTTCGAGCTGGGAGGGCATTCACTGTTGGCGGTCACGCTGATCGAGCGGATGCGTCAAGCCGGTCTGGGCGCCGATGTCCGTGTGCTGCTCGGCCAGCCGACCTTGGCGGCGCTGGCAGCGGCAGTCGGTGGCAGTAGCGAAGTCGAGGTACCGGCCAATCTGATTCCCGAGGATTGTGAGTACATCACCCCAGAGCTGTTGCCGCTGGTCAGCCTGACCCAGGCGCAGATCGACCGGGTGGTGGCGAACGTGCCGGGCGGTGCAGCGAACGTGCAGGATATCTATCCGTTGTCGCCGTTGCAGGAGGGCATCCTGTTCCATCACCTGTCCGCCGGTGAAGGTGACCCCTATGTACTGCAATCGCAGTTCAGCTTCGACAGCCACAGCCGTTTGGACGACTTCATCCAGGCACTGCAACGTGTGATAGAGCGCCACGATGTGCTGCGTACATCGATCGCCTGGGAAGGGCTTGAGGCACCGTTGCAAGTGGTCTGGCGTCATGCGCGGCTGGAGGTCGAGACACTCGGGCTCGACCCGCGCGACGGAGCGCTGTCGGCGCAACTGCTGCAACGCTTCGCGCCGACGCACTACCGCCTCGATTTGCAACAGGCACCGTTGCTGCACCTGGCCGTCAGTGAAGAGGCGTCTGGCGGGCGTTGGGTGGGGATCTTGCTGTTCCATCATATCGCTATCGACCACACCACCCTCGCGGTGGTGCAACAGGAAATGCAGGCGTTCCTGCGTGGCCAGGCGGAGTCGCTGGCACCGGCCGTACCGTATCGCAACTATGTGGCCCAGGCGCGCCTGGGTATCAGCCAGCAGGAGCATGAAGCGTTCTTCCGCACGATGCTCGGCGATGTCGATGAGCCGACCCTGCCGTTCGAACAGCAGGAGATTCGTGGCACGGAGCAGGCGATCACCGAGGCTCATCTGGGCCTGACCGCAGATCTGTCCCGACGCCTGCGTCTTCGAGCCCGGCAGGCCGGTGTCAGCCCGGCGAGCCTGGCGCACCTGGCTTGGGGGCTGGTACTGGGACGGTTGTGTCAGCGCGAAAAAGTGGTGTTCGGCACCGTGTTGCTGGGCCGGATGCAAGGCGGCGAGGGTGCCGAGCGGGCACTGGGGATGTTCATCAACACCTTGCCACTCCGTCTGGACCTGGGCGAACTGGACACCCGGGCCGCGCTCAAGGCCGCCCATGGCCGCTTGACCGCGCTGCTTGGCCATGAGCATGCCTCCCTGGCGTTGGCTCAGCGTTGCAGCGGGGTACCGGCCCCGACGCCACTGTTCAGCACCTTGCTCAACTATCGCCATGGTGGCGGTGAAGTCAGCCAGCAGGTCCTCGATACCTGGCAGGGTATCGAAAGCCAGGGCGGGGCCGAGCGTACCAACTATCCGCTGACCCTGTCGGTGGACGATGACGGCGTGGGCTTCAGCCTGACCGCTCAGGCGGTTGCCGGTATCGATGCACGGCGTGTCTGCGGCTATATGCAGGCGGCGCTGGAAAGTCTGGCCGGTGCCCTGGAACAGCGTGCAGACATTCCGTTGGCACGGCTGTCGGTGCTGCCGGTGACGGAGCTTGAGCAGTTGTTGTTCGGGCTCAACGACACCGCGCTGGAGTACCCGCAGGCACAGACCATTCATGGGTTGTTCGAAGCGCAGGTGGGGAACACCCCGGATGCGCTGGCGGTGATCCATGAGGGCAGGAAGCTCAGCTACCGCGAGCTTAACGAACAGGCCAACCGTTTGGCCCATGCCCTGCGCAAGCAAGGTGTGCAGCCGGATTCGCGAGTGGGTATCTGTGTCGAGCGTGGCAGCGAGATGGTTGTGGGATTGCTGGCGATTCTCAAGGCAGGTGGCGCTTATGTGCCGCTGGATCCGGCTTACCCGGCGGAACGCATTGCCTACATGCTGCAGGACAGTGCCCCGGCCGTGGTCTTGGCTCAGAACGCTACCCGTGAGCTGCTGGCCGGCGTATCGGTGCCTGTGATCAATCTCGATCAGGGCACTTGGCAGGACGAATCCGTCCAGAATCCACAGGTACCGGGTCTGACTTCGGCGCACCTGGCATACCTGATCTACACGTCGGGTTCGACCGGTTTGCCCAAGGGCGTGATGATCGAACACCGCAACACCGTGAACTTCCTGACTTGGGCACATACGGCGTTCGATAACGCCGCGCTGGACAAGACCCTGTTCTCGACCTCGCTGAACTTCGACCTGGCGGTTTATGAGTGTTTTGCACCGCTGACTTGCGGCGGCAGCATCGAGGTGGTGAAAAACGTTCTGGAACTGCAACACGGTGAGCACGATATCGGCTTGATCAACACGGTTCCTTCTGCGCTCAAGGCGTTGTTGGAGGTCGATGGTCTGCCAAAAACAGTGCACACGGTCAACGTGGCCGGCGAAGCGCTGAAACGCAGCCTGGTGGAATCGCTGTTCGAGAAAACCGGCGTCCAACGCCTGTGCAACCTCTACGGCCCTTCGGAAACCACCACCTACTCCAGTTGGGTGGCGATGGATCGCGAAGAAGGCTTCGCTCCACATATCGGCAAACCGGTGGGCAACACCCAATTCTACCTGCTGGACGAGCAACAACAGCCCGTTCCACTAGGCGTACCGGGTGAAATCTATATCGGCGGTGCCGGCGTAGCCCGTGGTTACCTGAACCGTGATGACCTGACTGCCGAACGTTTCCTCCAGGATCCATTCAGCCAGGACACAACGGCTCGCATGTACCGCACTGGCGACCTGGGTCGCTATCTGGCCGACGGCAATATCGAATACCTGGGCCGTAACGACGACCAGGTGAAGATCCGTGGTTTCCGCATCGAACTGGGCGAAATCGATGCGCGCCTGGCCAAGCACCCCGAGGTGCGGGAAGCGGTCGTGATGGCTCGCGAGGACGTGCCGGGAGAAACCCGTCTGGTGGCGTACTTCACGCCGGTCAACACCCGTGTTGTGCCGGATAGCGGCAGTCTGCGGGCTTATCTGCAAGGACTGTTGCCGGACTACATGCTGCCGGCTGCCTATGTGCCGCTTGACGCGTTGCCACTGACGCCCAACGGCAAGCTGGACCGCAAGGCCTTGCCGGCTCCGGATAGCAATGCCTACGCCTCGCGTGCCTACGAGGCTCCGGTGGGCGAAACCGAGATCAGGCTGGCGGCACTCTGGGCCGATCTGCTCCAGGTCGAGCGAGTGGGGCGTCATGACCACTTCTTCGAGTTGGGCGGGCACTCGCTGTTGGCGGTCAGCCTGATCGAGCGCATGCGTCAGGCAAACCTGGACGCCGATGTGCGGGTGCTGTTCGGTCAGCCGACGCTGGCCCAGGTGGCCGCGTCGGTGGGGACGACACAACGGGTGGAGGTACCGCAGGCGAAGGTGCCGACGCTTAACCGCAAACGCCGTTTCTGAAGCATCGACCACGGCCCGACCGATCGGCAATCGGTCGGGCCGTGGTCTTTCCCTCCTGTTCCCCTTCGCGACATTCCGAATGGCTCGGCTCCTCTCGGGAGCAGGGCTTGTCCCTGCTTCCCATGACAGACAGTCCCCGGTGGATGCTCTAATTTTCGAGGCCTGTGGGGAGCATGGCGAATGGGGATATTTGGCCTGTATCAGTGGATCGTGAGCCTTTGCCGCCACGAGTCCGGTCAGGCCTGCACCCGAGTTCCCGTGCCGTCTTCGAACCTCGAAGCCACTTCTATTTTTATCGCGTCAACGCTGTCTCCGACACCGAGCATTTGGGTCTTCAACCCTCTCCGAAATGATAAACAGCAGGTTATTCGATGCACTTCAGCGAATTGATGGCAGTTCTTTCCATGCACGCGATCGGTCTTCAACTGGAAGAAGACGATCTAGTGATTCTCGGTGACGATGACAGCCTTGACAGTGCTGTATTCGATAGCCTTGTCGTGCACAAGGCGGAACTGCTCAAGCTGGTGGCTCGAAACGGTGGAGAGTGGCTGAGCCCGGCCTTGCGTATTACCCCGCAGATGTTGCCGCTGGCCAACCTCGATCAGGCCACGATCGATCGGATTGTCGAGGCGGTGCCCGGTGGTGCGGGCAACGTCCAGGACATCTACCCGCTGGCGCCCCTGCAGGAAGGCATTCTCTATCATCACCTGGCCGCCGGCCAGGGCGACCCCTATGTGTTGCGGGCGCTGTTCGGCGCGGATAGCCGTGAACGTCTCGATGATTTCGCCCAGGCCCTGCAAGCGGTGATCGAACGGCACGATATCTTGCGCACGGCGATGGTCTGGGAGGGGCTCGACGAACCGGTGCAGGTGGTATTGCGTCAGGCGACGCTGGCGGTGGAGGAAGTCGATCTGGCCTCTGCCGACGGTGATATCGAAGCCCGGTTGTGTGAGCGTTTCGACCCCCGGCATTACCGCCTGGATCTGCGCCAGGCCCCGCTGATGCGACTGGCGTGCGCCGAAGACCGGGCCAATGGGCGTTGGGTGGCGATCCTGTTGTTCCATCACATTGCCATCGACCATGCCGCGCTGGAACTGGTGCAGCACGAAATGCAGGCCTACCTGCTGGGCCAAGGCCACGCCTTGCCCGAGGCGGTACCTTATCGCAACTATGTGGCGCAGGTCCGGCTCGGGGCCGGGGCCGATGCCCATGAAGGCTTTTTCCGCGACATGCTGGCGGACGTCGATGAACCGACGCTGCCGTTTGGTGTGGTCGAGATCCCGGATGGCAGTCCGCAGATCGAAGAAGTCCATATTCCCGTCGCGGCCGATCTGAGCCAGCGTCTGCGCGCCCAGGCCCGACAGTTGGGCGTCAGCGCCGCGAGCCTGCATCACCTGGCCTGGGCACGGGTGGTGGGCGCGGTGTCGGGCAAGTCCGATGTGGTGTTCGGTACCGTGCTGATGGGCCGGATGCAAGGAGGCGAGGGTGCCGACCGGGCGCTGGGGATGTTCATCAATACCTTGCCGTTGCGAGTGAAACTCGAAGGTCACGCGGTCCGTGAAGGGGTCAAGAGCACCCACGCGCGGCTGACCGCCTTGCTGGGACATGAGCATGCTTCCCTGGCCCTGGCCCAACGTTGCAGCGGCGTGGCCGCGCCGGCGCCGTTGTTCAGCTCGCTGCTCAACTATCGCCACAGTGCCGCCGGGGCACAGGCTTCGGCAGAGGCGCTGCAGGCCTGGGCCGGCTTGCAGAGCCTGGGCGGCGGCGAACAAAGCACCTATCCGATTACGCTGTCGGTGGATGACTTTGGCGAGGCGTTCAGCCTGGCCGTCCAGACCCTGGTGGAGATCGGTGCGCAGCGCGTCGGCGACTATATGGTAGCGGCCCTGGCTGCGCTGGTCGAAGCCTTGGAGCAAGCGCCACAGACACCGTTGCAGGATCTGGCAATCCTTCCACCGGCCGAGCGCCAGCAAGTGGTGTACGGCTTCAATTCCACGGCGCGTGACTATCCACGTGGCAGCAGCCTGGTGGAACTGTTCGAGGAGCAGGTAGCGGCGCGGCCCGATGCGCTTGCCGTGGTCCTGGATGAACAGCAGCTGACCTATCGGCAGCTCAACAACCGGGCCAATGCCCTGGCTAAGCATCTGAGCGATCTCGGCGTACAGCCGGGTGATCGCGTGGGGCTGTTGCTGGAGCGTTCCTTCGACCTGCTGGCGGGTCAGTTGGCGATTCTCAAGTGTGGCGCGGCCTATGTGCCGCTGGATATCAATGCTCCCGCCGAGCGCCAGGCGTTCATGTTGCACGACAGCGCGGCACGGCAGGTATTGACCCGCCTTACCAGCGCAGTGCCTGAAGGTATCGAGCGGGTGGATCTGGACGGGTTGGAGCTGGATGCAGAGGTGCCCAATCCGGCGCCGCTCTCGTCCGCCGAGTCGGTGGCATACGTCATGTACACCTCCGGCTCCACCGGCACGCCCAAAGGGGTACTGGTGCCGCATCGGGCTGTCAGCCGCCTGGTGATCAACAACGGTTACGCCGATTTCAACGCCCGGGACCGCGTGGCGTTTGCCTCCAACCCGGCCTTCGACGCCAGTACCCTGGATGTCTGGGCGCCGCTGCTCAATGGCGGTTGCGTGGTAGTGGTGGAGCAGTCGGTGTTGCTGTCCCTGGAGGATTTCCGCGCACTGCTGTTGGCACAATCGGTCAGCGTGTTGTGGATGACTGCCGGGCTGTTCCATCAGTACGCTGGCGGTCTGATGGAAGCATTCGCACGGTTGCGCTACCTGATCGTCGGTGGTGATGTGCTGGACCCGGCGGTGATCGCCCGGGTACTGGCCGAAGGTGCCCCTGAGCACCTGCTCAACGGCTACGGTCCGACCGAAGCCACCACCTTCTCCACGACCCATGAAATCACTGCGGTCGGTCACGGCGGTATTCCCATCGGCCGGCCGATCGGCAACAGTCAGGTGTATGTGCTCGATGCGTTGCGCCAACCCGTGGCGGTGGGCGTGGCCGGTGAGCTGTACATCGGTGGGCAGGGGGTGGCCAAGGGGTATCTGAACCGGCCGGAACTGAACGCCACCCAATTTATCGCCGACCCGTTCAGCGACCAGCCAGGGGCACTGATGTATCGCACTGGCGACCTCGCGCGCTGGAACGCGGACGGTGTTGTCGAGTACCTGGGGCGTAACGACGATCAGGTGAAGATCCGCGGTTTCCGTATCGAGCTGGGTGAAATCGAAGCCCGCCTGGCGGCGTGCGACGGCGTCAAGGAGGCGGTGGTTCTGGCTCGCCAGGACGAACCGGGGCACAAGCGCCTGGTGGCCTACCTGGTCGGCGAAGACGGTAGCGCCTTGTCGGCGGCGCAGTTGCGCAGCGAGCTGGCAGCGTCCCTGGCCGAATACATGGTGCCGAGCGCCTTCATGATTCTGCCGTCCTTCCCGCTGACCGCCAACGGCAAGCTGGATCGCCGGGCCTTGCCGGTGCCGGATGCCGACGCCTATGCCAGCCGTGAGTTCCATGCCCCCGAGGGCGAAGTGGAAACCACCCTGGCGCAATTGTGGAGCGAGTTGCTCAAAGTCGAGCGGGTGGGCCGGCATGACCATTTCTTCGAACTGGGTGGGCATTCGCTACTGGCCGTCAGCCTGATCGAACGCATGCGTCAGTTGGGCCTGAGCGCCGATGTGCGTGTACTGTTCAGCCAGCCGACCCTGGCCGCGCTGGCTGCCGCCGTGGGTGGCGGGCGTGAGATTTGCGTACCGGCCAACCTGATCGCGCCCGACTGCGAGCGAATCACCCCGGAGCTGTTGCCGCTGGTCAGCCTGACCCAGGCGCAGATCGACCGGGTGGTGGCGAGCGTGCCGGGCGGCATGGCCAACGTACAGGATATCTACCCGCTGGCACCGTTGCAGGAGGGGATTCTCTATCACCACCTGGCGGCGGAGCAGGGTGACCCCTACGTCTTGCAGACGCAGTTCGCCTTTGACAATCACGAACGACTGGCGGCGTTTGTCCAGGCCCTGCAAATGGTGATCGATCGCCATGACATCCTGCGTACCGGCGTGGTCTGGCAAGGCCTGGACTCGCCAGTACAAGTGGTCTGGCGCCAGGCACGGCTGCACCTCGATGCACTCGAACTCGACCCGGCAGCCGGCGATATCGGCGCGCAACTGCACAGTCGTTTCGACCCGCGGCATTATCGCCTGGATGTGACTCAGGCACCGCTGATGCGGGTGGCCTATGCCGAAGACCCGCTCAACCAGCGGATCGTCGCGATGCTGTTGTTCCATCACATGGCCCTGGACCATATGGCGATGGAGGTGGTGCAGCATGAAATGCAGGCCTGGTTGCTGGGCGAGGCCGAGACCTTGTCGGTGCCGGTGCCGTATCGCAACTATGTGGCCCAGGCGCGCCTGGGCGTCAGCCAGGCCGATCACGAAGTATTTTTCCGCGATATGCTCGGCGAGGTGGACGAACCGACGCTGCCGTTCGGCCTGCAGGATGTGCAGGGCGATGGTCGTGATATCGAGGAAGTCAGCCTGGCGTTGGACCGCCGCCTGGATTTGGGCCTGCGTGCCCAGGCCCGGCAGTTGGGGGTCAGCGCCGCGAGCCTGATGCACCTGGCCTGGGCCCAGGTGCTGGGCAAGGTCTCGGGCCGGCAGGACGTGGTGTTCGGCACGGTATTGATGGGCCGGATGCAGGGCGGTGAGGGTGCCGACCGGGCCTTGGGCATGTTTATCAATACTCTGCCGCTGCGGGTCGCCGTGGGCGGGCAGGGTGCGCGCGCCGGGGTCAAGGCGACCCATGCGCGCCTCACCGCGTTGCTGGGACATGAGCATGCGTCACTGGCTCTGGCTCAACGCTGCAGTGGTGTGGCTGCGCCGGCGCCGCTGTTCAGTGCCTTGCTCAACTACCGCCACAGTGCCGTGGGTACTGTGACCGAACAGGCCCTGCAGGCCTGGAGCGGTATTCATGCCCTCAGTGGTGAAGAACGCACCAACTACCCGCTGACCTTGAACGTCGATGACCTGGGCGAAGGCTTCAAATTGACCGCGTTGGTGGCTTCGGCCATTGGCGCGCAGCGGGTGTGTGGCTATATGCACACGGCGTTGGAGCAGTTGCTGGAGGCGCTGGAACATACGCCGCAAGCGTCGCTGCAAAGTTTGTCGATTCTCTCGGCACACGAGCGTGAGCAGTTGCTGGTGGGTTTCAACGACACTGCGCTGGAGTATCCGCAGGCGCAGACGATTCATGGGTTGTTCGAGGCGCAGGTGCTGAACACCCCGGATGCTTTGGCTGTAGTGCATAACGATCAGAAACTCAGCTACCGCGAGCTTAACGAACAGTCCAACCGCCTGGCCCATGCCCTGCGCAAGCAAGGTGTGCAGCCGGATTCACGGGTGGGGATCTGCGTCGAGCGTGGCGCCGAGATGGTTGTGGGGCTGCTGGCGATTCTCAAGGCGGGCGGTGCTTATGTGCCGCTGGATCCGGCTTACCCGGCGGAACGGATTGCCTACATGCTGCAGGACAGTGCCCCGGCGGTCGTCTTGGCGCAGACAGCCACTCAGGAGTTGCTGGCTGGCGTGTCGGTGCCTGTGATCAATCTCGACCAGGGCACCTGGCAGGACGAATCCGTCCAGAATCCCGAGGTACCGGGGCTGACTTCGGCGCACTTGGCCTACCTGATCTACACCTCGGGCTCGACCGGGTTGCCCAAGGGCGTGATGATCGAACACCGCAACACCGTGAACTTCCTGACCTGGGCACATACAGCGTTTGATAACGCCGCGCTGGCCAAGACCCTGTTTTCTACCTCGTTGAACTTCGACCTGGCGGTGTATGAGTGTTTTGCCCCGCTGACGTCTGGGGGCAGCATCGAGGTGGTGAAAAACGTTCTGGAACTGCAACACGGCGAGCACGATATCGGCTTGATCAACACGGTTCCTTCAGCGCTCAAGGCGCTGTTGGAGGTAGATGGCCTGCCGGGTTCGGTCCACACCGTCAACGTGGCCGGCGAAGCCCTCAAGCGCAGCCTGGTGGAATCTCTATTCGAGAAAACCGGTGTTCAACGTCTGTGCAACCTCTACGGCCCTTCGGAAACCACCACCTACTCCAGTTGGGTGGCGATGGATCGCAAAGACGGCTTCGCCCCGCACATCGGCAAACCGGTGGGCAACACTCAGTTCTACCTGCTGGACGAGCAACAACAGCCTGTTCCACTGGGCGTGCCGGGTGAGATCTACATCGGCGGTGCCGGTGTGGCCCGTGGCTACTTGAACCGTGACGACCTGACCGCCGAGCGTTTCCTCCAGGATCCGTTCAGACAGGATCAAACGGCGCGCATGTACCGTACTGGCGACCTGGGCCGTTACCTGGCCGACGGCAATATCGAATACCTGGGCCGTAACGACGACCAGGTGAAAATCCGTGGTTTCCGTATCGAACTGGGCGAGATCGATGCCCGCCTGGCGAAACACCCAGCAATCCACGAAACGGTGGTCACCGCTCGCGAGGATGTACCAGGCGACAAACGCCTGGTGGCTTACTACACCCTGGCCGAAGGGCATACTTCGGTGGACATCGACAGCCTGCGCCGTCATCTGCAGGAAAAACTGCCGGAGTACATGGTCCCGGCCATCTACGTCGCACTGGAAAAACTGCCGCTGACGCCGAACGGCAAGCTGGACCGCAAGGCCTTGCCAGCGCCGGACCTCGACGCATTGAACCGCCGTGGCTACGAAGCGCCACAAGGTGAAACCGAAATCGCCCTCGCCGAGATCTGGCAAAAACTGCTGGGTGTTGCGCAGGTCGGTCGCCATGACCATTTCTTCGAACTGGGCGGCCACTCACTGCTGGCCGTCAGCCTGATCGAGCGTATGCGCCAGGCCGGCCTGAGCGCCGACATCCGGGTATTGTTCAGCCAACCGACCCTGGCGGCCCTGGCCGGCGCCGTCGGTAGCGGACGTGAAATCGTGGTCCCGGCCAACGCTATCCCAGCCGGCTGCGAGCACATCACTCCGGACCTGCTGCCGCTGATCAGCCTCGACCAGGCCGCGATCGACCGGATTGTCGCCAGCGTGCCGGGCGGTGCGGCAAACGTGCAGGACATCTACCCGCTGGCGCCGTTGCAGGAGGGGATTCTCTATCACCACCTGGCCGCCGAACAGGGCGATCCCTACGTCCTTCACGCGTTGTTCAGCGTGGCGAACCGCGAGCGTTTGGACGCCTTTGCCCAGGCACTGCAACAGGTCATCGACCGTCATGACATCCTGCGCACCGCCGTGCTCTGGCAAGACCTCGACGAACCGGTCCAGGTCGTCTGGCGCCAGGCGCGGCTGCACTGTGAGGCCCTGGAGTTGGACCCGCATGCCGGTGAGGCACTGAGCCAGCTCAAGGAGCGCTTCGATACCCGTCACTCGCAGTTGGACGTGACCCAGGCCCCACTGATGCAACTGGTGTTTGCCGAGGATAAGGGCCAACAGCGTTGGGTGGCGATGTTGCGCTTCCATCACATGGCCCTGGACCATACCGCTCTGGAGGTGGTCCGTCATGAAATCCAGGCGAATCTGCTGGGGCAGGCCGAACAGCTGGGCAGTCCGGTGCCGTACCGCAACTATGTGGCCCAGGCGCGCCTGGGGAACAGCCAGGCCGAACACGAGCAGTTCTTTTGCGGCATGCTCGGCGATATCGATGAGCCGACCCTGCCATTCGGCCTGCGCGATGTTCAGGTCGACGGTCATCTGATCGACGAAGTCAGTTCTGTTCTGCCATCGGCCCTGAGCCAGCGGCTGCGGGCTCTGGCCCGGCGGTTGGGGGTCAGCGCCGCGAGCCTGCATCACCTGGCCTGGGCTCAGGTGTTGGGCCAGGTCTCGGGTAAACAGGACGTGGTATTCGGCACCGTGTTGATGGGCCGGATGCAGGGCGGCGAGGGGGCCGACCGGGCATTGGGCATGTTTATCAATACCTTGCCGCTGCGGGTCGCCGTGGGCGGGCAGGGGGTAGAGGTCGGGGTCAAGGCGGTTCACGGGCGGCTCACCGCGTTGCTTGGCTACGAGCATGCGTCCCTGGCCCTGGCTCAACGTTGCAGTGGCGTGGCCGCGCCAACGCCACTGTTCAGTGCCTTGCTCAACTACCGGCACAGCGCCGTGGGCAGCGTTTCCGAGCAGGCGTTGCAGGCCTGGCAAGGCATCGAGATTCTCAGCAGTGAAGAGCGCACCAACTACCCGCTGACGTTGTCGGTGGACGACCTGGGCGAGGATTTCTCCCTGAGTGTCCTGGCACTGCAGGGCATTGGTGCACAACGCGTCTGCGATTACATGTTCACGGCTCTGGTGAATCTGGCCGAGGCTCTGGAGCAGGCGCCCCAGACGCCGCTGTCCGAGCTTTCGATCCTGCCGGCCGCCGAACGCGAGCAATTGCTGGTGGGCTTCAATGCCAGCCAGCGCGACTATCCACGCACGCAAACCGTCCATGGCCTGTTCGAAGCCCTGGTCCGTCAGCAACCCGAGGCATGCGCGGCCATCCACGACGGCGTATCGCTCAGCTACGCCGACCTCAACGCCCGCGCCAACCGCCTGGCCCGCCATCTGCGCGACCTCGGCGTACAACCGGGTGACAGCGTGGCGATTCTGCTGGAGCGCTCCCACGACCTGCTGGTCAGCCAGTTGGCGGCACTCAAGTGCGCGGCGGTCTACGTACCGCTGGATATCAATGCGCCGATCGAGCGCCAGGCATTCATGATCGAGGACAGCCAGGCGAAAACTCTGCTGACCCACAGTCAGGTTGCACTGGCTACTTCAGCGCAGCGGGTAGAACTGGACCGTCTGGACCTGTCTCACCTCGACCAGGCTGATCTGGGACTTGTCCAGTCCAGCGAAAGCGTGGCGTACATCATGTACACCTCTGGCTCCACCGGTACGCCAAAAGGCGTGCTGGTACCACACCGAGCCATCAGCCGACTGGTGCTGAACAACGGCTATGCCGATTTCAACGCCCAGGACCGAGTGGCATTTGCCTCCAACCCGGCTTTCGACGCCAGTACCCTGGATGTCTGGGCGCCGCTGCTCAATGGCGGCTGCGTGGTGGTGATCGGACAGGATGACCTGCTCACGCCGGTGAACTTCCAGCGCCTGTTGCTGGAACACTCGGTGACGGTGCTGTGGATGACCGCCGGGCTGTTCCATCAGTACGCTTCGGGCCTGGGCGAGGCGTTCTCGCGCCTGCGCTACCTGATCGTCGGCGGTGATGTGCTGGACCCGGCGGTGATTGCGCGGGTGCTGGCACACAGTGCTCCCGAACATCTGCTCAACGGCTACGGCCCGACTGAAGCCACGACCTTCTCCGCAACCTACGAAATCACTGCGGTCGGCAACGGTGCAATTCCGATTGGCCGGCCAGTGGGCAATACCCGTCTGTATGTGCTCGATGCCCAGGGTCAGCTTGTGCCACAAGGGGTGGAAGGCGAGCTGTACATTGGCGGGCAGGGCGTGGCCCTGGGTTACCTGAACCGGGATGACCTGACCGAAGAAAAATTCGTCGCCGATCCGTTCAGCCAAGAGCCGAATGCACGGTTGTACCGCACTGGCGACCTGGTTCGCTGGCGTGCCGATGGCAACCTGGATTACCTGGGACGCAATGACGCCCAGGTGAAGATTCGTGGGTTCCGTGTCGAGCTGGGCGAAATCGAGGCGCGTCTGGCCGAGCATGCCGAGGTTCAGGACGCAGTGGTGCTGTGTCGCGAAGATGAACCGGGCAATAAGCGCCTGGTGGCTTATGTCACGGCGCGAGACTCCGCAACCGTTCTGGACATCGAAAGCCTGCGCGACCATCTGCAAGGCGCGCTGCCGGAGTACATGGTGCCGGCGGCCTATGTGCAACTCGATGCCTTGCCGTTGACGGCCAATGGCAAACTGGACCGCAAGGCCCTGCCGGTGCCGGACGCACAAGCACTGATCAGCCGCGGTTACGAAGCCCCGCAAGGCGAAGTGGAAAGTCTGCTGGCCTCGATCTGGGCCGAGGTGCTCAAGGTCGAGCAGGTCGGTCGCCACGACCACTTCTTCGAACTGGGTGGACACTCGTTGCTGGCGGTCAGCCTGATCGAACGCATGCGCCAGGCCGGCTTGAGCGCCGATGTACGTGTGCTGTTCAGTCAGCCGACCCTGGCTGCCCTGGCGGCGGCGGTGGGCACCAGCCGTGAGTTCGCGGTTCCGGCCAACCGGATTGCCCCGGACTGCCAGCGCATCACTCCGGACCTGCTGCCGCTGATCCAGTTGGAGCAGAGCGCTATCGATCGCGTCGTGGCCATGGTGCCGGGCGGTGCGGCAAACATCCAGGATATCTACCCGCTGGCGCCGTTGCAGGAAGGGATTCTCTATCACCATATCAGCGCCGAAGAGGGCGACCCCTATGTGCTGCAAGCGCAGTACGCGTTTGACAGCCGTGCCCGTCTGGATGATTTCGCTCAGGCGCTGCAATCGGTCATCGACCGGCATGACATCCTGCGCACCTCCATGCACTGGGAAGGCTTCGACGAGCCGTTGCAAGTGGTCTGGCGGCATGCCGAGCTGAGCATCGAGGAACGTTCGCTGGATCCTCGCGGGGGTGATATCGGCCAGCAGTTGCAGGCCAGTTTCGATCCTCGCCAGGTACGCCTGGATATCCGCCAGGCGCCGATGCTGCACCTGGTCCAGGCCTGGGACGAGCCGAACCAGCGCTGGCTGGCGCTGCTGCTGTTCCATCACCTGGTCATGGACCACACCGCGATGGAGGTGGTACAGCACGAGATGCAGGCCTCTCTGCTCGGGCAGCAGGCGCAACTGGGCGCTGCGGTGCCTTATCGCAACTACGTGGCCCAGGCCCGTCTGGGTGTGAGCCAGGACGAGCATGAGCGCTTCTTCCGCGAGCGCCTCGGTGATATCGACGAACCGACCTTGCCGTTCGGCCTGCAGGATGTGCAGGGCGACGGTAGCGAAATCGAACAGAGCCACCTGGCGCTGGATGTCGGCCTGAGTTTGCGTTTGCGAGCCCAGGCCCGTCAGCTCGGGGTGAGCGCGGCGAGCCTGGTGCACCTGGCCTTTGCCCAGGTACTGGGGCAGGTCAGCGGGCGTGACCAAGTGGTGTTCGGTACGGTACTGCTGGGCCGGATGCAGGCCGGCGATGGCGCCGACCGGGCTTTGGGGATGTTCATCAATACCCTGCCGCTGCGAGTGACCCTGGACGGTCAAAGCGTGCGCGAGGGGGTCAAGACCACCCACGCCGAACTGACCGCATTGCTCGGCCACGAACACGCCTCCCTGGCATTGGCCCAGCGTTGCAGCGGCGTGAGCGCGCCACTGCCGTTGTTCAGTGCCTTGCTCAACTATCGCCACAGCAGCCTGACGGTGACCGAGCAGGCGCAAACCGCCTGGCAGGGCATGCAGGTGCTGGGTGGGGCCGAGGAACGGACCAACTACCCGTTGACCCTCAACGTCGACGACCTGGGAGAAGGTTTTCACTTCACTGCATTGGTAGCGCAGGTCATTGGTGCGCAACGCCTTTGCGGCTACCTGCAGAGCGCGTTGGAGGCTTTGGTCCAGGCCCTGGAACAGGCACCACAGACCGCCGTACAGACGATTTCGATCTTGCCGGCCAGCGAGCGCGCGCAGTTGCTCGAGCACTGGAACCAGGCGGGCGGGGTTTATGCCGCCGATACGTTGATCCATCAGCAGTTCGAAGCCCGCGCCGCCGAATGGCCAGAGGCCGTGGCATTGGTGTACCAGGATGAAAGCCTGACCTACGGCGAACTCAACGCCCGCGCCAACCAGGTTGCCCATCGCCTGCTGGCCCTGGGCGTGCGCCCGGACGACCGGGTGGCGATCTGCGTCGAGCGCGGTCTGGCGATGATCGTCGGCCTGCTCGGTATCCTCAAGTCCGGCGCCGGTTACGTGCCGCTGGATCCGGCCTATCCCCGTGAGCGCCTGGCCTACACCCTGGACGACAGCGCCCCGGTGGCCTTGCTGAGCCAACACGCGGTGCGCGAGGCGTTGCCGTCGGTGGATCTGCCGCTGATCAATCTCGACGATAGCGATCTGCAGGACGAATCCGTGCAGAATCCGCAGGTGCCGGGGCTGACGCCAGCGAGCCTGGCCTATGTGATCTACACCTCCGGCTCCACCGGCCTGCCGAAAGGGGTGATGGTCGAGCACCGGAACGTTGCGCGGCTGTTTTCGGCCACTGACCACTGGTTCGGTTTCAATGCGCAGGACACCTGGGCGCTGTTCCACTCGTTCGCCTTCGACTTCTCGGTCTGGGAAATCTGGGGGGCGCTGCTGCATGGCGGCCGCTTGCTGATCGTGCCGCAACTGGTCAGTCGTTCGCCGCAGGATTGCTACGCCCTGTTGTGCAGCGCCGGTGTGACGGTGCTCAACCAGACGCCTAGCGCGTTCCGCCAGTTGATTGCCGCCCAGGGCGAGAAGGGTCAGGCCCATGCGCTGCGCCAGGTGATTTTTGGCGGTGAAGCGCTGGACACGGCGATGCTCAAGCCCTGGTATGCCCGAGAAGTGAACGCCAGTACGCAACTGGTGAATATGTACGGCATCACCGAGACCACGGTGCATGTGACCTATTACCCGCTACAGGCCGAAGATGCCCAGCGCGTAGGCGCCAGCCCGATTGGCAAACGGATTCCCGACCTGCAGCTCTATGTCCTCGATGCCCGTCGCGAACCGGTACCGGTGGGTGTGGTCGGCGAACTCTATGTTGGCGGTGCCGGGGTGGCCCGCGGCTACCTGAACCGTGCCGAACTCAGTGCCGAGCGTTTCCTCGACAATCCGTTCAGTCGCGAGCCGAATGCGCGGATGTACCGCACCGGCGACCTCGGTCGCTGGCTGGCCGATGGCAGCCTGGAGTACCTGGGCCGTAACGACGAACAGGTGAAGATTCGCGGTTTCCGGATCGAGTTGGGCGAAATCGAGGCGCAACTGGCCGCCTGCGAGGGCGTGCGTGACGCCGTGGTGCTGGTGCGCGAGGACGAGCCGGGCGACAAGCGTCTGGTGGCCTACGTCATCGCTGCCGCCGGCATCGAGCTGGACGCTGCACAACTGCGTAACCAGCTGCGCCTGACGCTGGCCGAATACATGCTGCCAAGCGCCTTCGTCAGCCTGCAAGCCTTGCCGCTGACCGCCAACGGCAAGCTCGATCGCAAGGCCCTGCCGGCTCCCGATCGCTCGGCGATGGTCAACCGTGGTTATGAAGCGCCAGTGGGTGACACCGAAGTCGCCATCGCACTGATCTGGCAGGAGCTGTTGCAATTGGAGCAGGTCGGTCGCCATGACCACTTCTTCGAATTGGGCGGCCACTCGCTGCTGGCAGTAAAACTGATCGAACGTATGCGCCAGATCGACCTCAGTGCCGATGTGCGCGTGCTGTTCGGCCAACCGACCCTGGCTGCTCTCGCGGCCGCAGTCGGCGGCAAGGCTAAAATCGAGGTGCCGGCCAACCGCATTCCCGAGGGTTGCCAACGCATCACCCCGGACATGCTGCCGCTGGTGTCCCTGAGCCAGGACGATATCGACCGCGTGGTGGCCGCCGTGCCTGGCGGGGTGGCCAATGTGCAGGATATCTACGCCCTGGCACCGTTGCAGGAAGGGATTCTGTATCACCACCTGGCTGCGAGCGAGGGTGACCCGTACCTGCAATACGCGCTGTTCGGCTTCGACAGTCTCGAGCGCCTGCACAGTTTCGCCCAGGCTCTGCAAGGCGTGGTGGCACGCCACGATATTCTGCGTACCGCCGTGCTCTGGGAAAGCCTGGATGCGCCGGTGCAGGTGGTCTGGCGCGAAGCGACCCTGGGCCTTGAACAGTTGGCGCTGGACCCGGCGGAGGGCGACATCGTCGAACAACTGCGCGAACGCCTGGACCCACGCCATACCCGCCTGGATATCCGCCAGGCGCCGATGATGCGCATCGGTTATGCGCAAGATCCGCAGAACAACCGCTGGGTTGGCATGTTGCTGTTCCATCACCTGGTGGACGATGCGACTTCGCTGCGCATTCTCAGCGGCGAAATCGAAGCGCATATGCTCGGTCGACAGGCGCAACTGCCGACGTCCGTGCCTTATCGCAACTATGTGGCTCAGGCCTGGCTGGGAGTCAGCCGCGAGGAACACGAAGCGTTCTTCCGCGACATGCTCGGCGATATCGACGAGCCGACCCTGCCATTCGGCCTGCAGGATGTGCAGGGCGACGGCCGTGGCATCGAGGAAGTCCGCCGGGACGTCGATGCCGATCTGAGCCGACGCCTGCGCTTGCAGGCGCGGCAGCTCGGGGTGAGCGCCGCCAGCCTGTATCACCTGGCCTGGGCCAGCGTATTGGGTGCCGTGTCAGGCAAGGATGACGTGGTGTTTGGCACCGTGTTGCTGGGTCGCCTGCAAGGCGGCGAGGGCGCCGACCGGGCCTTGGGCATGTTCATCAACACCTTGCCGCTGCGGGTCACACTGGGTGAGCAGGGGGTGCGCAGTGGTCTGAAGACCACCCACACCCGACTCAGCGGGTTGCTCGCCCATGAGCATGCCTCGCTGGTACTGGCGCAGCGTTGCAGCGGTGTGGCCGCGTCGACGCCGCTGTTCAGTTCGCTGCTCAATTACCGGCAGATCGATATCAGCGTCACCGATCAGGCACTGGCGGCCTGGGACGGCATTCAGGCGCTGGATGGCGAAGAACGGACCAACTACCCGCTGACCCTGTCGGTGAATGACCTGGGTGAGGGTTTCAATCTGACGGTCATGACCGAAGCGCAAATCGGCGCCGAGCGGATCTGTGGCTATATGCACTGCGCCCTGGAAAACCTGGTGCAGGCGCTGGAGCACACCCCGCAAGCGCCATTGGGCAGCGTGAATATCCTGCCCGCGGGCGAGCGCCAGCAGTTGCTGGAAAACTGGAACACCCCGCATGCCTCGTATGTCGCCGACACCTTGATCCATCGCACGTTCGAAGCCTGGGCGGTGGCGCAGCCGGAGGCCGTGGCGCTGCAATACGAAGACCGCACGCTGACCTATGGCGAGCTGAATGCCCGCGCCAACCAGGTCGCCCATCAGTTGCTGGCCCTGGGCGTGCGTCCGGATGACCGGGTGGCGATCTGTGTCGAGCGCAGTCTGGAGATGATTGTCGGCCTGCTCGGCATCCTCAAGTCGGGTGCCGGCTACGTGCCGATCGATCCGGCCTATCCGGCCGAGCGTATTGCCTTCCAACTGCAGGACAGTGCTCCGGTGGCGGTGTTGGCCGATGCCGCCGGCCTGGCGCTGTCTGGCAGCTTCGACGGCCCGCGGCTGGATCTGCGCAGCCCGGTGTTGCAGGCCCAACCGAGTACCAATCCACGGGTCAGCGGGATCAGCCCGAACCACCTGGCCTATGTGATCTACACCTCCGGTTCCACCGGCCTGCCCAAGGGCGTGATGGTCGAACACCGCAACGTCGCGCGGCTGTTCTCGGCCACCAAGGCCTGGTTCGAATTCAACGAGCAGGATGTCTGGGCGTTGTTCCACTCGTTCGCCTTCGACTTCTCGGTCTGGGAAATCTGGGGTGCGCTGCTGCACGGCGGGCGTCTGCTGGTGGTGCCGCAACTGGTCAGCCGCTCGCCCGAGGACTGCTACGCACTGCTGTGCAATGCCGGCGTGACGGTACTCAACCAGACCCCGAGCGCGTTCCGCCAGTTGCTCAACGCCCAGGGCGAGAGCGATTTGCGGCACTCCCTGCGCCAGGTGATTTTCGGTGGCGAAGCCCTGGAAACCGGCATGCTCAAGCCGTGGTACGCCCGGGTGGCCAACGCCGGCACCCAGTTGGTGAACATGTACGGCATCACCGAAACCACCGTGCACGTGACTTACTGCCCGCTGGTGGCGGCGGATGCACAGCGGACGGGCGTCAGCCCCATCGGTGTGCGTATCCCCGATCTGCAGTTGTACGTACTCAATAGCCGGCGCGAGCCGGTGCCGGTGGGAGTCGTCGGTGAGTTGTATGTCGGCGGTGCCGGCCTAGCGCGAGGTTATCTGAACCGTGACGAACTGACGGCCGAGCGTTTCCTGCCGAACCCGTTCAGCAAGGAGCCCCTGGCGCGGTTGTACAAGACCGGTGACCTGGGCCGCTGGATGGCCGATGGCAGCCTCGATTATCTGGGCCGCAACGATGACCAGGTGAAGATTCGCGGTTTCCGCATCGAGCTGGGCGAGATTGAAGCCGTGTTGGCCGCCTGCGAGGGCGTGCGTGAGGCGGTGGTGCTGGCCCGCGAAGACGAACCGGGGGACAAGCGTCTGGTGGCCTATGTGATCGCCGCCGCCGGCCATGAGGTGGTGGCCGCCGAACTGCGTGCACAGTTGTTGTTGTCGCTGGCTGAATACATGGTGCCAAGCGCCTTTGTGGCCCTGGACAGCTTCCCGCTGACCACCAATGGCAAGCTGAACCGCAAGGCGCTGCCGGCGCCGGATGCGCAAGCATTGGTACGGCGTGATTACGCGGCGCCCGAAGGTGCCGTGGAAACCGCCATTGCCGAGATCTGGCAGTCGCTGCTGCAACTGCCGCAGGTGGGACGCCATGACCACTTCTTCGAATTGGGCGGTCACTCGCTGCTGGCCGTAAAGCTGATCGAGCGCATGCGTCAGGTTGGCCTGGCGGCCGATGTGCGGGTGCTGTTCAGCCAACCGACGCTGGCGGCCTTGGCCGCAGCCGTGGGCGGGCAGCAGGCGATCCAGATCCCGGACAACCTGATCACTCCAGACTGCACGCGCATCACCCCGGACATGCTGCCCTTGGCCGATCTGGATCAGGCGGCCATCGATCGCATCGTGGCCGGCGTACCGGGTGGCGTGGCCAATGTGCAGGATATCTACGCCCTGGCGCCGTTGCAGGAAGGGATTCTCTACCACCACCTGGCCGCCCATGAGGGCGACCCCTATGTCTTGCAGGTGCTGTTCGCGTTCGACGACCGCGAGCGTCTGGCCGGCTTCGTCCAGGCCTTGCAGAACGTGGTCGATCGTCATGACATTCTGCGCACCAGCGTGGCGTGGGAGGGGCTCGACCAGCCGGTGCAGGTGGTCTGGCGCAGTGCGCAACTGAGCGTGGAAGAGGTGGCGGTCGATCCGGGCGCCGGTGAGGTACTGGCCCTGTTGCACGAGCGTTTCGATCCTCGTCACTACCGCCTGGACGTTGGCCAGGCGCCGCTGATGCGTATTGCCTATGCCCAGGACAACGCCAACCAGCGCCTGGTGGGCATGCTGCTGTTCCATCACATGGTGCTGGACCATACCGCGCTGGAAGTGGTGGTGGAGGAAATGCAGGCGAGCCTGCAAGGCCAGGGCGAGCAATTGCCGGTCCCGGTGCCTTATCGCAACCATGTGGCCCAGGCACGCCTGGGGGTCAGTGAAGAGGAGCATGAGGCGTTCTTCCACGACATGCTCGGTGATATCGAAGAGCCGACGCTGCCTTATGGCATACAGGATGTGCAGGGTGACGGCAGTGGTGTCGAGGAAGTCCATCAGGTACTGGACAGCGACCTGAGCCGACGTCTGCGCGTCATCGCACGGCAACTGGGCGTGAGTGCCGCGAGCCTGGCGCACCTGGCCTGGGCTCAGGTGGTGGGCCGGGTATCGGGCCGCGAGGAAGTGGTCTTCGGTACCGTACTGATGGGCCGGATGCAAGGAGGCGAGGGCACCGACCGGGCCCTGGGCATGTTTATCAACACCTTGCCGCTGCGCCTCAGCGTGGGTAGCCAGGGCGCACTGGCCGGGGTCAAGGCCACTCACTTGCGGCTTTCGAAGCTGCTCGGTCATGAGCATGCCTCGTTGTCCCTGGCTCAGCGTTGCAGCGGAGTGCCGAGTTCGCTGCCGCTGTTCAGCACCCTGTTCAACTATCGCCACAGTGGCGGCGGTGCTGCCTCGTCCGAGGCCGTGGCGGCCTGGCAGGGTATTCAGACCCTGAGCATGGAAGAGCGGACCAACTATCCGTTGTGCCTGAACGTCGACGATCTGGGCGAAGCGTTCATGCTCACCATCCAGGCCGTGGCACAGATCAGCGCCCAGCGGGTTGGCAAATATATGCAGGCAGCGCTGGGCAGCCTGGTGGAAGTCTTGGAACACAGGCCGCAGGCAGCCTTGAACAGTCTGTCGATCGTGCCGACCGATGAGCGTGAGCAATTGCTCGTGGGCTTCAACGACACTGCGCTGGAGTACCCGCAGGCTCAGACCATTCATGGGTTGTTCGAAGCGCAGGTGGTGAGAACGCCTGATGCATTGGCCGTGATCCATGAGGGCAGGAAACTCAGCTATCGCGAGCTTAACGAGCAGGCCAACCGTTTGGCCCATGCCTTGCGCAAGCAAGGTGTTCAGCCGGATTCGCGAGTTGGGATCTGCGTCGAGCGCGGCGCCGAGATGGTCGTGGGGCTGCTGGCGATTCTCAAGGCGGGTGGCGCTTATTTGCCGCTGGATCCGGCGTATCCGGCCGAACGAATCACCTACATGTTGCAGGACAGTGCTCCGGCCGTAGTCTTGGCCCAGGACGCTACCCGTGACTTGCTGGCCGGCGTGTCGGTGCCTGTGATCAATCTCGACCAGGGCACCTGGCAGGACGAATCCGTCCAGAATCCACAGGTGCCGGATCTGACTTCGGCTCACCTGGCGTACCTGATCTACACGTCGGGTTCGACCGGTTTGCCCAAGGGCGTGATGATCGAGCACCGCAACACCGTGAACTTCCTCACCTGGGCGCACACGGCGTTTGATAACGCGGCACTGGACAAGACCCTGTTCTCGACCTCGCTGAACTTCGACTTGGCAGTTTATGAGTGTTTTGCACCGCTGACTTGCGGCGGCAGCATCGAGGTGGTGAAAAACGTTCTGGAGTTGCAACACGGTGAGCACGATATCGGCCTGATCAACACCGTTCCTTCGGCACTCAAGGCGCTGTTGGAAGTCGATGGCCTGCCGGGTTCGGTCCACACGGTCAACGTGGCCGGCGAAGCTCTCAAGCGCAGCCTGGTGGAATCTCTATTCGAGAAAACCGGTGTTCAACGTCTGTGCAACCTTTACGGCCCTTCGGAAACCACCACCTACTCCAGTTGGGTGGCGATGGACCGCGAAGACGGCTTCGCTCCGCACATCGGCAAACCCGTCGGTAACACCCAGTTCTACCTGCTGGACGAGCAACAACAGCCCGTCCCGCTGGGCGTGCCGGGTGAAATCTATATCGGCGGTGCCGGCGTAGCCCGTGGTTACCTGAATCGTGACGACCTGACTGCCGAACGCTTCCTGCAGGATCCGTTCAGCCAGGACAAAACAGCGTGCATGTACCGCACCGGCGACCTGGGTCGCTACCTGGCCGACGGCAATATCGAATATCTGGGCCGTAATGACGACCAGGTGAAGATCCGCGGTTTCCGTATCGAACTGGGCGAAATCGATGCACGTCTGGCCAAGCATCCGGCAATCCACGAAACGGTGGTCACCGCTCGCGAAGACGTACCGGGTGATAAACGCCTGGTGGCTTACTACACCCTCGCCGAGGGACACACCTCGGTAGAAATCGACAGCCTGCGCCATCATCTGCAGGAAAAGCTGCCGGAGTACATGGTCCCGGCCATCTACGTCGCATTGGAAAAACTGCCGTTGACCCCGAACGGCAAGCTGGACCGCAAGGCCCTGCCTGCACCGGACCTCGACGCGGTAATCAGCCGTGGTTATGTGGCGCCCGAGGGCGAGCTCGAAGTTGCCCTGGCACATATCTGGCAAGATCTGCTCGGTTTGCCTCAGGTTGGCCGGCATGACCAGTTCTTCGAACTGGGCGGCCATTCCTTGTTGGCGATGCGCCTGATCTCGCAGATCCGTCAACAACTGGGGGTCGAACTGGGCCTGGCCGAGCTGTTCGCCCAACCCGAACTGGCCGACCTGGCCCGGGTCATCGCCCAGGCCGGACGCAGCACTTTGCCGGAAATCATTCCGGTGGCCCGTGACCAGGCCTGGCCGTTGTCCTTCGCCCAGCAGCGCCTGTGGTTCCTCGCCCAGATGGAAGGCGCCAGCGCCGCGTACCACATGCCCGGCGGCCTGAGCCTGCGCGGCGTGCTCGATCGCAGCGCCCTGCAACGGGCACTGGCGCGCATCGTGGCGCGTCACGAAGGCCTGCGTACCACCTTCATCCAGGGCGACGACGAACAGCCGTTGCAACGCATTGCCTCGGCCGACGCCGGCTTCAACCTGCAACTGCACGACCTGCAGGGGCTGGCCGACGCCGAGTCGCGGCTCCAGGCACTGGCCAGCGAGGAAGCCCTGCTGGCCTTCGACCTGGAACAGGGGCCGTTGATTCGCGGCCGCCTGATCCGTCTGGCCGAAGACCATCATGTCCTGCTGGTGACCATGCACCATATCGTCTCCGACGGCTGGTCGATCAGCGTGCTGACCAAGGAACTGGCCGCGCTCTATGCCGCGTTCAGCCAGGGTCAGGACGATCCGTTGGCCCCGCTGGCGCTGCACTACCTGGACTACGCCGTGTGGCAACGACGCTGGCTCAGCGGCGAGCGCCTGCAACAGCAAAGCACCTACTGGCAACAGGCCCTGGCCGAAGCCCCGGCTTTGTTGATGCTGCCCACCGACCGGGTGCGCCCGGCGCAGCAGGACTATGCCGGCGCCGCGCTGCCGGTGGTGTTCGACGAAGACCTGACCCGTGGCCTCAAGGCCCTCAGCCAGCGGCACGGCACCACCTTGTACATGACCGTCATGGCCGCCTGGGGCGCACTGCTCGGCCGCCTGGCCGGGCAGGAGGAAGTGGTGATCGGCACGCCGGTGGCCAACCGGACCCGCAGTGAGGTCGAAGACTTGATCGGCCTGTTCGTCAACACCCTGGCGATCCGCGTGGACCTTGGCGCACAGCCGACAGCCAAAAACCTGCTGGCCCAGGTCAAGACCACCACCCTGGGCGCCCAGGCGCATCAGGACCTGCCGTTCGAGCAGGTGGTGGAAGTGGTCAAACCGGTGCGCAGCCTGTCCCACAGCCCGATCTTCCAGGCCATGCTGACCTGGCAGGACATGGGCGGCGGCGATTTCAGCCTGGGCGATCTGCACCTCGAAAGCCTCGGCGCCGGGCATACCCTGGCCAAGTTCGACCTCTCGCTGGACCTGGGCGAAGTCCAGGGCCGTCTGCTCGGCGCGTTGGAATACGCCACCGCGCTGTTTGACGCGAGCACCATGGGCCGTTACCTGGGTTACCTGCAGCGCCTGCTGGAGGCCATGGTCGCCGACGATCAGCAAGTGCTGGAGCAGGTGCCATTGCTCGATGCCGTGGAGCGCGAGCAGTTGCTGGTGGGCCTCAATGCCACCGACGTGCCGTACCCACAGGATCAGACGATTCACCAGCTGTTCGAGGAAAAGGTCCAGGCACAACCCGAGGCCATCGCCGTGGCCTTCCAGGACCGGCGCCTGAGCTATGCCGAACTGAACCGTGAGGCCAACCGCCTGGCCCATCAACTGATCGAACTGGGCATCGGCCCTGACGATCGGGTAGCGATCTGCGTCGAACGTGGCGTGGAAATGATGGTTGGCCTGCTCGGTGTGCTCAAGGCCGGTGCAGCCTATGTGCCACTGGATCCTGCTTATCCGGCCGAACGCCTGGCCTACATGATCCAGGACAGTACGCCGTCGGCCCTGCTGACCCAGAGTGCCTTGCAGGATCGCCTGCCGGCACTGGAACTGCCGTTGTTGTTGCTGGACGACGATCAGAGCGAGGGCTTCAGCGAACGCGACGACAACCCGGTGGTGGAAAACCTGGGCGTACGCAACCTGGCCTATGTGATCTACACCTCCGGCTCCACCGGCAACCCGAAGGGGGTGATGATCGAACACCGTGGCCTGGTCAACTACAGCGTCGACGCTGCGCGCCTGTTCGGTCTGACGCCAGCAGACACCGTGCTGCAGCAGAACACCCTGAACTTCGACCTGTCGGTGGAAGAAATCTTCCCAGCCCTGGTGGCCGGGGCGACCCTGGCACCAAGCCGGGAAATCTTCGGCAGCGAAGGCACGCAGGATTACGGGATTCGTCCGACCTTCCTGCACATGACCGCAGCCCACTGGCACACCCTGGCCGCCGAATGGCACAGCCAGCCAGAAGTAGCCGCACGGCGTCTGGCCGATGTACGCCTGATCAACGTTACCGGCGATGCACTGTCGGCACAGAAACTCAAGCTCTGGGATGAGGTGCGCCCGGCGCATACCCGATTGATCAACACCTACGGTCCGACTGAAGCCACAGTGTCCTGCACCGCAGCCTATGTGAGCCACGATGCGGTTGCCGGTAGTGAAGGCAGCGGTAACGCGACCATCGGCAAACCGATGGCCAACACCCGGATTTACCTGCTCGATGCCCATCAACAACCGGTGCCGTATGGCGTGACGGGGGAAATCTTTATCGGTGGCGACGGCGTGGCGCGGGGTTATCTGAACCTCGAAGAAGTCAACGCCGAGCGGTTCCTGGTCGATCCGTTCAGCACCCACCCTGACGCCCGGATGTACAAGACCGGCGACCTGGCGCGCTACATGGCCGACGGTCGCATCGAGTACCTGGGTCGTAACGACTTCCAGGTCAAGGTCCGGGGCTTCCGGATCGAACTGGGGGAAATCGAATCGCGTCTGGGCAACTGCGCTGGGGTCAAGGAAGCGGTGGTGATCGCACGGGAAGACAACCCGGGCGAAAAACGCCTGGTGGCTTATGTGGTCGCACAGCCCGAGGCCCGACTGGATGCAGCCGGCCTGCGTGCCGAACTGGCGCCGCAACTGGCCGAATACATGCTGCCGAGCGCCTTCGTGCTGCTTGACGCCATGCCGCTGACGCCCAACCGCAAGCTCGACCGCAAGGCCCTGCCGGCTCCGGCGGACGATGCGTTTGTCAGCCGTGAGCATGTTGCCCCGCAAGGCACCCTCGAAACAGCCCTGGCGCAGATCTGGCAGAACCTGCTCAACCTCGAGCAAGTGGGGCGTCACGACCACTTCTTCGATTTGGGCGGTCACTCGCTGCTGGCGATGCGTCTGATTTCCCAGGTGCGGCAGCGCCTCGGCGTCGAGTTGAACCTGGCCGACCTCTTTGCCCAGCCGGAGCTGGCGGCACTGGCCCAGGTATTGGCGCAGGCTGCCGGCAGCAGCCAGCCGCCGATCGTGCCGGTGTCCCGCGACCAGGCGTTGCCATTGTCCTTTGCACAGCAGCGTTTGTGGTTCCTCGCACAGCTGGACGGCGGTAGCGCGGCGTATCACATCCCGGCCGGCCTGCGTTTGCGTGGCAGCCTGGATCACTCGGCCCTCAAGCAGGCGCTGGATCGTATCGTCGCCCGCCACGAGGTGCTGCGTACCACCTTTGTCCAACAGCAGGGCGAGGACGTTGAACAATGCATTGCCCCGGCCGATATCGGTTTCAGCCTGCAATCGCAGGTGCTGGACGGGCAGGCCGACGCGGAAGCTCAACTGCTGGCGATTGCCACCGAAGAGGCCAACGAGAGTTTCGACCTGGCACGTGGACCGTTGGTGCGCGGACGCTTGGTTCGCATGGCCGAGGATGACCATGTGTTGCTGGTGACCATGCACCACATCATCTCCGACGGCTGGTCCGCCGGTGTGCTGACCCGTGAGTTGGGTCTGCTTTACGAGGCCTTCCGCGAGGGTGCCGAGGATCCGTTGCCGGCCTTGCCGGTGCAATACGCCGACTATGCGCTGTGGCAGCGCAGTTGGCTGAGCGGGGATGTCCTGCAGCAACAACGCCAGCATTGGCAGCAGACCCTGGCCGGCGCGCCGTCCTTGCTGACCTTGCCGACCGATCGGCCACGTCCGCTGCAACAGGACTACAGCGGCCGCATGCTGACCCTGGTGCTCGACGCCGACCTGACCCGTGGCCTCAAGGTCCTGAGCCAGCGGCATGGTTGCACCCTGTTCATGACAGTGATGGCCGCCTGGGCGGCGTTGCTCGGCCGCCTGGCCGGGCAGGACGACGTGGTGATCGGTACGCCGGTGGCCAACCGCCTGCGTACCGAGGTGGAGGATCTGATCGGATTCTTCGTCAATACCCTGGCGATCCGTGTCGATCTGTCGGCGGCGCCGAGCGTCGAAGCCCTGTTGCAACAGGTCAAGCAGCAGACCCTGGCCGCACAGGCGAACCAGGATCTGCCGTTCGAACAGGTGGTCGAGGTGGTCCGTCCGCAGCGCAGCCTGTCCCACAGCCCGATCTTCCAGGCGATGTTGTCGTGGCAGAACAACGAGGACGTCGGTCTGGCACTCGGTGACATGGCCTTGCAAAGTGTCGAAATCGGCGGGGACACCGCCAAGTTCGACCTGACGCTGGACATCGTCGAAGTGGGTGATCGCCTGTTCGGTGCCCTGGAGTACGCCACGGCGCTGTTCGACGAGAGCACCATGAGCCGTTACCTGGGCTACTTCCAGCGTCTGCTGGAAGCCATGGTTGCCGATGATCGGCAAGTGCTGGAGCAGGTGCCATTGCTCGATGCCGTGGAGCGCGAGCATTTGCTGGTGGGCCTCAATGCCACCGACGTGCCGTATCCACAGGATCAGACGATTCACCACCTGTTCGAGGAAAAGGTCCAGGTACAACCCGAGGCCATCGCGGTGGCCTTCCAGGACCGGCGTCTGAGCTATACCGAGCTGAACCGTGAGGCCAACCGTTTGGCCCATCAACTGATCGAACTGGGCATCGGCCCCGATGATCGGGTGGCGATCTGCGTCGAACGTGGCGTGGAAATGATGGTTGGCCTGCTCGGTGTGCTCAAGGCCGGTGCGGCCTATGTGCCGCTGGATCCTGCTTATCCGGCCGAACGCCTGGCCTACATGATCCAGGACAGTGCGCCGTCGGCCCTGCTGACCCAGCGTGCCTTGCAGGATCGCCTGCCAGCACTGGAACTGCCGTTGTTGCTGCTCGACGACGATCAGCGCGAGGGCTTCAGCGAGCGTGACGATAACCCCGTAGTTTCGGGCTTGGGCGTGCGCAACCTGGCTTACGTGATCTACACCTCCGGCTCCACTGGCAATCCGAAGGGGGTGATGATCGAACACCGTGGTCTGGTCAACTACAGCGTCGACGCTGCGCGCCTGTTCGGCCTGACGCCAGCAGACACCGTGCTGCAGCAGAACACCCTGAACTTCGACCTGTCGGTAGAAGAGATCTTCCCGGCCCTGATGGCCGGGGCGACCCTGGCGCCAAGTAGGGAAATCTTCGGCAGCGAAGGCACGCAGGATTACGGGATTCGTCCGACCTTCCTGCACATGACCGCAGCCCACTGGCACACCCTGGCCGCCGAATGGCACAGCCAGCCTGAGGTGGCTGCCCGGCGCCTGGCCGATGTGCGCCTGATCAACGTTACTGGCGATGCGCTGTCGGCACAGAAGCTCAAGCTCTGGGATGAGGTGCGCCCGGCGCATACCCGGTTGATCAACACCTACGGCCCGACAGAAGCGACGGTATCCTGCACCGCAGCCTATGTGTCCCACGATGCGGTTGCTGGTAGTGAAGGCAGCGGTAACGCGACCATCGGCAAACCGATGGCCAACACCCGGATTTACCTGCTCGATGCCCATCAACAGCCGGTACCGTATGGCGTCACCGGGGAAATCTTTATCGGTGGCGACGGCGTGGCTCGGGGTTATCTGAACCTCGACGAGGTCAACGCCGAGCGGTTTCTGGTCGATCCGTTCAGCACCAGCCCTGATGCCCGGATGTACAAGACCGGCGACCTGGCGCGTTATATGGCCGATGGTCGCATCGAGTACCTGGGCCGTAACGACTTCCAGGTCAAGGTCCGGGGCTTCCGGATCGAGCTGGGCGAAATCGAATCGCGCCTGGGCAACTGCGCCGGCGTGAAGGAAGCGGTGGTGATCGCACGGGAAGACAACCCGGGCGAAAAACGCCTGGTGGCTTATGTGGTCGCACAGCCCGAGTCCCGACTGGATGCAGCCGGCTTGCGTGCCGAACTGGCGCCGCAACTGGCCGAATACATGCTGCCGAGCGCCTTTGTGCTGCTCGACGCCATGCCGTTGACGCCCAACCGCAAGCTCGACCGCAAGGCCCTGCCGGCCCCGGCGGACGATGCGTTTGTCAGCCGTGAGCATGTCGCCCCGCAAGGTGCAACCGAAACGGCCCTGGCGCAGATCTGGCAAGAGCTGCTCAATCTGGAGCAAGTGGGGCGCCACGACCACTTCTTCGAACTGGGCGGCCACTCGCTGCTGGCGATGCGTCTGATTTCTCAGGTACGGCAACGCCTCGGCGTCGAGTTGAACCTGGCGGACATCTTCGCCCAGCCGGAACTGGCGGCGTTGGCGCGGATACTCGCCGAAGCGACCGGCAGCCAGCAACCGTCGATCGTGCCAGTATCTCGCGACCAGTTCTTGCCATTGTCCTTTGCCCAGCAGCGTTTGTGGTTCCTCGCGCAACTGGAGGGTGGCAGCGCGGCCTATCACATCCCGGCGGGCCTGCGCTTGCGCGGTAGTCTGGATGCCTCTGCCCTCAAGCGGGCACTGGATCGCATCGTCGCTCGTCACGAAGCACTGCGCACGACCTTCGTGCAGGTGCAAGGGCAGGACCCAGAACAGCGTATCGCCCCGGCCGATATCGGCTTCAAGTTGCAAGTACAGATCCTGGTCGGGCAGGCCGATGCGGAGGAGGCACTCCTGGCCATCGCCGCCGAAGAGGCTGAAGAACTGTTCGACCTGGTCAACGGGCCACTGGTGCGCGGACGTTTGGTCTGCATGGCCGAGGAAGACCATGTGCTGTTGCTGACCATGCACCACATCGTTTCTGATGGCTGGTCCGCCGAGGTGCTGACCCGCGAGCTGGGACTGCTCTACGAGGCCTTCCGCCATGGCGCGAAGGATCCGCTGCCGGCCTTGCCGGTGCAGTACGCCGACTACGCGCTGTGGCAGCGTAACTGGCTGAGCGGGGAGGTCCTGCAGCAACAACGCCAATATTGGCAGCAGACCCTGGCTGGCGCGCCGTCCTTGTTGACCTTGCCGACCGATCGGCCACGTCCGCTGCAACAGGACTACAGCGGTCGCATGCTGACCCTGGTGCTCGACGCCGACCTGACCCGTGGCCTCAAGGCCTTGAGCCAGCGGCATGGCAGCACCCTGTTCATGACGGTGATGGCCGCCTGGGCGGCGTTGCTCGGCCGCCTGGCCGGACAGGACGATGTGGTGATCGGCACGCCGGTGGCCAACCGCCTGCGGGCCGAGGTGGAAGACCTGATCGGGTTCTTCGTCAATACCCTGGCGATCCGTGTCGACCTGTCGGCGGCGCCGAGCGTCGAAGCCCTGTTGCAACAGGTCAAGCAGCAGACCCTGGCCGCACAAGCGAACCAGGATCTGCCGTTCGAGCAGGTCGTCGAGGTGGTCCGTCCGCAACGCAGCCTGTCCCACAGCCCGATCTTCCAGGCGATGTTGTCCTGGCAGAACAACGAGAGCGCCGATCTGGCACTCGGCGACATGAACCTGCAAGGACTGCAAGCCACCAGCCACACGGCCAAGTTCGACCTGGTGCTGGACATGGCCGAAGTAGGCGACTGCCTGTTCGGTGCCCTGGAATACGCCACGGCGCTGTTCGACGAAAGCACCATGAGCCGTTACCTGGGCTACTTCCGGCGCCTGCTGGAAGCCATGGTCGCCGATGACCGGCAAGCGCTGGAGCAGGTGTCGTTGCTCGATACCGTCGAGCGTCAGTACCTGTTGACGGAACTCAACGCCACCGCGCGTGAATACCCACGCGGTCAATTGATGCATCGGTTGTTCGAGGGGCATGCGGCTGCACGGCCGTTGGCGATTGCGGTACGCCAAGGTGAACGGACGGTGACTTACGCTGAACTCGACAGCCAGGCCAATGCCTTGGCCCAGCGCTTGCGCGAGCGCGGTGTGGTGTCGGGGACCCGGGTGGCGATCCTGCTGGATCGCTCGGTGGAACTGCTGACGAGCCTGCTGGCCACTCTCAAGTGCGGGGCCGCTTATCTGGCTCTGGACCGTCTGGCCCCGCAGGAGCGTCTGCGCTTCATGCTCGAGGACAGCGAGGCCGTCGTGTTGCTGACCCACAGCGACCTGGTGGCCCCCGAGTGCACGCCACGTCTTGACCTCGATACCCTGGAACCGCTGACGCTGGCGGTGAACGCAGCACCGGCGGCACTCGATGAGCGCACGCCACAAGAAACGGCGGCCTGCATCATCTACACCTCCGGTTCGACCGGACAGCCCAAAGGCGTGATCGTCACGCACAACGGCATTGTCCGGCTGGTCCAGGATAACGGCTACTACGACTTCTCTGCCGAAGATCGCGTGGCGTTCTCCTCCAACCCGGCATTCGATGCCAGCAGTCCGGAAATCTGGGGCGCCTTGCTCAACGGCGGGCAGTCGGTGATTGTCGAACCGTCGGTCCTGCTTGAGCCGCTGGCCTTCGCCGACTTGCTCAAACGCAACGAAGTGACCGCGATGATCTGCTCCACCGCCTTGTTCAACCTGTATGCCGGGTTGATCCCCGAGGCCGTGGCGGGCCTGCGCATGGTCATGTGCGGTGGTGAGCGGGCCGACCCGGCGTCGTTCCGCCGGGTGCGTGAACATTCGAGCCGTATTCGCCTGTACAACGGCTATGGCCCGACCGAGGCGACAACCTGCGCCACTGCCTACGAGGTCTTCGACGTATTGCCTGGCACGCTCAGCCTGCCGATCGGCAAGCCCAACGCCAACGTGCGTATCTATGTGCTCGACGCCCGTCGCGAGCCGGTACCGGTGGGCGTGGTCGGTGAGATCTACATCGGCGGTACCGGGGTTGCGCTCGGTTACCTGAACCGGCCGGACCTGACCGCTGAGCGCTTCAGCGACGATCCGTTCAGCGAGCAGGCCGGTGCGCGACTCTATCGCAGCGGTGACCTGGCGCGCTGGCTGCCGGACGGCAACCTCGAATACCTGGCACGTAACGATGGACAGGTGAAGGTCCGTGGTTTCCGCGTGGAACTGGGGGAAATCGAAAGCCGCCTGCATCTGTGCGAGGGCATCCGCAACTCCGTGGTGGTGGCACGCGAGGACAACCCGGGCGACAGCTACCTGGTGGCCTACTACACCGTGCACGCCGACGCCGAAGTACCGGACGCCGAAACGCTGCGGGCACAACTGGGTGCCGATTTGCCGGAATACATGGTGCCAAGCGTGTTCATGCACCTGGAGGCCTTGCCGTTGACGCTTAACGGCAAGGTGGACGTCAAGGCCTTGCCGGCACCGACCGCAGACCAGTTTGCGAGCCGGGTCTACGAGGCACCTGTGGGAGACCTGGAGATTCGCCTGGCGCAAGTCTGGGCCGAGGTGCTGGAGCTGGAGCAGGTCGGACGGCATGAGAGTTTCTTCAGCCTCGGTGGCCACTCCCTGCTGGCGGTGCGCCTGGTCAGTCGACTGGGCGAGAGCGGGGTGTCGGTGTCGCTGGCGCAAGTGTTCCAGCACGCCAGTGTCGCGGCATTGGCCTCGTTGCTCGACAGCCGCACCGGCGAGGTCGAGGCCGACTCGGTGGGGCAACTGGTGCCGGTGCGTACCAGCGGTAGCCAACGTCCGCTGTTCCTGGTCCACGAGTTCACAGGCCTGGAGTTGTACTTCCCGACATTGGGCCGGCATATCGATAGCGACATTCCGGTCTACGGCCTGCCAGGCATCACCCTCGGCGAGCCACAATTGCAGACCATGGAATGCTTGGCGACCCGCCTGTTGCAGTTGATGCGCAGCGTGCAGCCGCAGGGGCCTTACCGCCTGGCCGGCTGGTCGTTCGGTGGGCTGTTGGCCTACGAGATCGCCATTCAGTTGGTCGGCCTGGATGAAGAGGTGGAGTTCGTCGGTCTGATCGACACCTACATGCCGCGCCTGGTGGATCAGGGCAGGGCTCGCTGGAGTCCGGACAGCGCCCACCGGCAGCATCTGCTGGAGCACTGTGAGCGGTTCTGGAGCGCCCGAGGCGAGTGCGCCGAGGTGCTGGCGACCCTGCAAGGACTGCGTGAAACGCTGCCGTCCCTGGATTTCGAAGGGTTCCTGCAACACCTGCGCGAGCTGGGTGTGCTGGCGCCGGAACTGGATGCCTACGCGGTCGCCGACCTGTGGCAGTACCTGGACCGCGAGGTTGCCCATGGTCATGCCCAGGCCCATTACACCGTGTTCCCCATCAGCGTGCCGGTGCATCTGTTCATCGCCACCGAGCTGGCCCATGACGCCCTGCCGCACAACGGCTACCTGGGCTGGGACACCGTGTTGCCGCTGAGCCAGTTGCAGTGCGTCAAGGTTGCGGGCAATCACCAGAGTCTGATGCAGGCACCGCATATCGAGGGCCTGGGTCAGGCGATCAACACGGTGTTGGCGGGTCTGGACCGGCGTGTTCCGGTGGTATGCGCGGCCCACCAGCCGTTGCTGACTATCCAGGGTGGACGCGGCGATCACACGCCGGTGTTCTGTGTACCAGGAGCCGGCGACAGCGTGACGGGCTTTATCGGCATGACCGATGCCTTCGGTCCGCATTGGCCGATCCATGGCCTGCAACCGCGCGGGCTGGATGGCCGCACGGTGCCGTACAGCTCGGTGGAAGTCGCTGCCAAGGCCTATCTGCAAGCACTCGACAACGTGCAGCCGGAAGGACCGGTGCACCTGCTCGGTCACTCCTTCGGTGGCTGGGTGGCGTTCGAGATGGCCTTGCGCCTGACCGCCCAGGGTCGTGAGGTGGCTTCACTGACCCTGATCGACAGCGAGTCGCCAGGTGGCAACGGCGTGGTGGGCAAACCCTACACGGCCATGGGCGTCCTGGATCGTCTGATCGAGACCATGCAACTGGCCGCGGGCAAGTCGATGGGCATCGATCGGGCCGCCTTCGAGGCACAGGACGAAACAGGCCAGATGCACTTGCTGCATGCCGGCATGGTGCGGGCCGGGTTGCTGCCGCAACGCTCGGCGCCCGACTCGATGCGGGGGCTGGTACGGGCTTTCGGTACCGCCTTGCGCACCCGTTACGAACCGTCGGCGATCTATACCGGTCCGGTGCGTCTGGTGCTGGCCGATGACCCGGTGCTGGATGCCGCGGGTAACCAGCGCGAGCAGCAGGCGATGGTCAGCGGCTGGCGGCGTTGTGCACCGGACCTCACCGTCTGGCGTGGTCCCGGTAATCATTTCACCATCCTCAAGGCGCCACATGTGCAGCATCTGGCGAGCTGGTGGCGAACCTTTCAATAACTCAACCTCTTCAAGCCCGGCGGCGGGGCCGCCGGGTCAACCCCCAACTCATTTGTGGCTTTTTATGAAAAAGTTGAAGTTTCGCAAAGTGTTAATAGTCGTGGTGTTGCTGGTTCTTTCGGCATTCATCTTCTATAGCATCCAGGCCCCGGCCAAACCGCCGGAATACCTGACCGCCACTGTCGAGCGCACGGACATCGAGAACTCCGTTCTGGCCAGCGGTGCGTTGGAAGGCATCAAGCAGGTTGATGTCGGCGCACAGGTTTCCGGTCAGCTCAAGTCGCTGAAGGTGAAGCTGGGCGACAAGGTCAAGCAGGGCCAGTGGCTGGCGGAAATCGATCCGGTGGTGTTGCAGAACGCCCTGCGTCAGGCCGAGGTCAACGAACAGAACCTGCAGGCCCAGCGTCAGGCGACTATCGCGCAGCTCAAGCAGACCAAGGCGGTGTATGAACGCTACCTGGGGCTGCAGAGCGATGCGGCGATCTCCAAGCAGGATTTCGAGACTGCCGAGTCCAACTACCAGGTGCAGAACGCCAACCTGCTGTCGCTCGATGCTCAGTTGCGCAACGCGCGCATCCAGACCGACACGGCGAAGATCAACCTGGGCTATACCCGCATCGTCGCGCCGATCAGTGGTGATGTGGTGGGCATTGTGACCCAGGAAGGCCAGACCGTGATCGCCCAGCAACTGGCTCCGGTGATCCTCAAGCTCGCCGACCTGGACACCATGACCATCAAGGCCCAGGTCTCCGAAGCCGACGTGATTCATATCAGTCCGGGGCAGGAGGTGTATTTCACCATTCTGGGTGATGCCGACAAACGCTATTACGCCAAACTGCGTGGCACCGAGCCGGCGCCGCAGAACTTCCTGGATACCCAGGCCAGCGGTACCAACAAGCAGAACACGGCGGTGTTCTACAACGCCTTGTTCGATGTACCGAACCCGGACCATCGCCTGCGCATTTCCATGACCGCCCAGGTGCATATCGTTCGTGAGCGGGCCAAGGAAGTGCTGACGGTGCCGGTTGCGGCCCTGGGCGAGAAGAACAAGGATGGTACGTTCCCGGTGCGGGTGCTCGACGAACAGGGTCAACCCCAGGTGCGCAACGTGCAGGCCGGCATCAACAACAACGTGCGGGTAGAGATCAAGACGGGCCTGGCCGAAGGTGACAAGGTCGTCATTGGTGAACCGTCCGAAACGCCCGCGGTAGCGGGAGCCTGACCATGAGCCGAGCTCTGTTGGAACTCAAGGGTATTACCCGTCGTTTCGTCGCCGGCGAGAAGGATTTCATCGCGCTCAATGACATCAACCTGACGATCAATGCCGGTGAACTGGTGGCGATAACCGGCGCCTCGGGCTCCGGCAAGTCGACCCTGATGAACGTACTGGGTTGCCTGGATCATGCCAACGCTGGCAGCTACAAGGTCGATGGGCGTGAAACCAGCAGCCTGACCGACGATGAACTGGCGGAATTGCGCCGCGATCACTTCGGGTTCATTTTTCAGCGTTATCACCTGTTGCCGCACCTGGCGGCCAGCCAGAACGTGGAAATGCCGGCGATCTACGCCGGCACCGGCGAAAACAAACGCTCCAGCCGGGCCCTTGAACTGCTCGAGCGCCTCGGGCTGTCGGGGCATCTGGGGCATCGACCCAGCCAGTTGTCAGGGGGACAGCAGCAGCGGGTCAGTATCGCCCGGGCCTTGATGAACGGCGGTGAAATCATCCTCGCCGACGAACCCACCGGGGCATTGGACAGCGTCAGTGGCAAGGAGGTGATGAAGATCCTGCTGGAACTCAACGCCGCCGGGCATACGGTGATCCTGGTCACCCACGATGACAAGGTGGCAGCCCATGCCGAGCGCATCATCGAGATGCGTGACGGTGAGATCCTCAGTGATCGGCCCAACCCGAATCGCCCGGTGATCAGCGAAAAAGCCGCGCAGCGCCTGCCGGCCAAGCCCAAGCAGGGCAACCGGCTGATGGCCGGTTTCGCACTGTTCCAGGAGGCTTTCGTCATGGCCTGGATCGCGCTGATTTCGCACCGCATGCGCACCTTGCTGACCATGCTCGGGATCATCATCGGCATCACCTCGGTGGTCTCCATCGTCGCCATCGGCGAGGGGGCCAAGGAGTACGTGCTCAAGGACATCCAGGCGATTGGCAGCAATACCATCGAGATTTTCCCGGGTACCGACTTTGGCGATAACAAGGCGGGGTCCATCGAGACCCTGTCCCTGTCCGATGTGGCGGCCTTGGGCACGCAGTACTACATCGACAGCGCCTCGCCGAACATCGGGCGCAGCCTGCTGGTGCGTTACCGCAATATCGATGTGACCGCGAGCGTCAACGGGGTCAGCCCGAGTTACTTCCAGGTGCGCGGCATCAAGATGGGCTCGGGGGTACCGTTCAACAATGACGACTCGCGACGCCAGGCCCAGGTGGTGGTGATCGACCATAACACCCGCAATCGCCTGTTCGGCCCATCGGTGGACCCGCTGGGCCAGGTGATCCTGGTGGATAACCTGCCGTGTACGGTGATCGGCGTGACCGAGGACAAGAAGAGCATTTTCAACACCAGCAAGAGCCTGAACATCTGGATGCCCTTCGAAACCGCCTCGGGTCGTGTCCTGGGTCAGCGTTTCCTGGACAGCATCACCGTGCGGGCCAAGGACGGGCAGCCGAGCAAGGTGGTCGAGGACAACATCACCAAACTGATGGAAAAGCGTCACGGCACCAAGGACTTCTTCACCTACAACCTCGACAGCGTGATGCAGACGGTGCAGAAGACCAGCCAGTCGCTGGCGTTGCTGTTGTCGTTGATCGCCTTGATTTCGCTGGCGGTGGGGGGCATCGGGGTGATGAACATCATGCTGGTGTCGGTGACCGAACGGACCCGGGAAATCGGCATTCGCATGGCGGTCGGTGCGCGCCAGTCGGATATCCGCCAGCAGTTTCTGGTGGAAGCGGTGATGGTCTGCCTCATCGGCGGGATCATAGGCATCACCCTGTCGTTCGGGATCGGCTATGTGTTTTCGCTGCTGGTGAAGGAGTGGAAGATGGTGTTTTCGGTGAACTCGATTGTCACCGCCTTCATCTGTTCGACGCTGATCGGTATCGTTTTCGGCTTCGTTCCGGCACGTAATGCCGCCCGGCTCGATCCGATCGAGGCATTGGCGCGCGATTGATCGAGCGCGCCCTGCAGGAGCCCAGAGCGGCTCCTGCAGGCGCGGGCCGAGGTGGCGTTCGAACACCTTCGGCACGTCACGGCTGTCCCCGTTTCCCACGCCAGACAGGCCAACGTCGCTGGGGTTAAATCCAGGCCACGAAAGGACCTTGTGGCACGGTGAACGAGCACCGGTTCCGGTCCTCATCCTTGTCTTGAGCTGACTTCCCATTTCCCTTGGCACCTGTGTTCAGGTGTCTGCGAGAGCGTTATGCCGATCGCCAACTCTACTGCCTGTTTTCTGCTGTCGATGCTCTGCGCGACGCTGCTGGGTGGTTGTACATTGGGCCCGGATTACCAGCCACCACAGGTGAAGGTGGCGAGTCGCTGGTATGCACCGCTGCCCCATGGTGCTTCATTGGTGACGTTGAACGATTGGTGGCAGCAGTTCAACGACCCGGCACTGGCAACCCTGCTGCGCCTGGCCGAGGCCGACAGTCCCACCCTGGACCAGGCGCTGGCGCGTATCGCCCAGGCCCGGGCGACCCTGGACGGCAGCCTGGCCGATGGCCGGCCGCAACTCAACGGCGGGTTGAGCAAGGCGCGGGCGGGTGTCAGCCAGACGGGGTTGCACAAGGTCGGGGGCATTTCCGGGGCGAGCCTCGATTCCACCTGGGAACTGGACCTGTTCGGCAAGCTGCGCCGCACCGACGAGGCTTCTCGTCACGAACTGCAGGCGCGGGTCGATGACTGGCATGACGCCCGAGTGTCCCTGGCCGCCGAGGTCGGTGATGATTTCGTCCAGTACCGTGGCTGCCAGATGTTGGTGAATGCATACCGCGACCAGGCACAATCCCAGGAGCAGACCGCGCGCCTGACCCGCTTGTCCCACCAGGCCGGCTTTACTTCGGCCGCCGATGCCGCGCTGGCCGATGCCAGTGCCGCCGCCAGTGTCGCGACCCAGACCAATCAGCAAAGCGCCTGTGATGTGCTGCTCAAGAGCCTGGTGGCCCTGGCCGGTAGCGATGAGGAGCAGGTGCGCGCAGTGTTGGGCAGCCAGCCGGCCCGCCTGCCGGAACCGGCTTTGCTGGAGGTGCGCGAAGTGCCCGCCAACCTGTTGCGCCAGCGTCCTGACCTGGCCTCCAGCGAACGTGAGCTGGCCGCCGCGAATGCGCGGATCGGCGCCGCCCAGGCCAATCGGCTGCCTAGCCTCGGACTGGTCGGTTCCTTTGCCGTCGGCACCACCAGCGGCCAATACAGCCGGACCTGGAGCCTGGGGCCACAGCTCGATGTTCCGCTGTTCGATGGCGGCAAGCGCCGCGCGGCGGTGGACTCGGCCAGGGCCGACTATGACTCGGCCCTGGCAACCTATCGGCAAACCCTGCGTACGGCGGTGCTGGAGGTCGAGCAGTCGCTGGTACGGCTGGATGCAGCACGGCGCTCGGAGGCCGATGCGCAACGTGCCACAGAGGGTTACCAGAGCTATTTTCAAGCCGTCGACCGCAATTGGCAGGCCGGCAATGCCAGCCTGCTGGATCGTGAGTTGGCCCGACGCTCGGCGTTGTCGGCGCAGATCGAACTGATCACCCTGCAACAGAACCAGGTGCGCTACTGGATCGCTTTGTACAAGGCCCTCGGAGGGGGCTGGCAGGGCAGTGACGAACTGGCGAACGAAGTACCGAAGCGAGGTGGGGCATGAGACCGACGATGGGTCATGGCCTGCTGGCGGTTGCCGTGTTGGCCCTTTGCGGCTGGCTGATCCTGGGTCGCACCGCGCCGGCACCGGCGGCCGAGCCCGTGACGGCGACCAGCCTGAGTGTCGAGGCAGTTCAACCGCGCCGTGAAGATTGGCCGCAAGTGCTGCAGGCCAGCGGTGCGCTGGCTCCCTGGCAGGAAGCGTTGGTCAGCGCCGAGACCGGTAGTTTGCGTATTGCCAGCCTGAACGCCGATATCGGTGATCGGGTGAAAAAGGGCCAGGTGCTGGCCACCTTGGCCGATGCCAGCGTGCAGGCCGATGAAAACAAACAGCAGGCCTCGGTGGCCCAAGCGGCTGCGCAACTGCAAGAGGCCCGTTCCAATGCGCGGCGGGCGGCGGTGGTCGGGCAGAGTGGGGCCTTGTCGGAGCAGCAATTGGAGGAGTATCGGGTCAAGGTACAGACCGCCGAGGCCAATCTGGCCTCGGCGAACGCCGACCTGCGCAGCACCCGGATCAGACTCGCGCAGACCCGCATCGTGGCGGTTGACGAGGGTGTCATCTCCGGGCGCAAGGCATTGCTCGGGGACGTGGTCGCCGCCGGTAGCGAATTGTTCCGGATGATCCGCGAAGGTCGCCTCGAATGGCAGGCGGAACTCGACGCGCGGCAACTGCAAGGGGTGAGGGTAGGGCAGTCGGCTCACCTGGAACTGCCGGGCGGGGTGCCGGTTGAGGGACGAGTGCGGCTGGTTTCGCCGGTGCTGGACAGCAAGACCAGCCGGGCGCTGGTCTATGTGTCCTTGCCCGCAGGCACCTCGGCGCGGGCGGGCATGTACGCCAGCGGCTACATCGCGCTGGCCGACAGCACGGCGCTGACCGTGCCGGATACCGCCGTGGTGTTGCGCGACGGTCGCTCCTACGTGTTCGTGCTGGGCGAGGACATGCACGTCCGGCAACAGGGAGTGGAAGTCGGTCGCCGACGTGGGCAGATGGTGGAAATCGTCGCCGGTCTGCCGGAGCAGGCGCGGATCGTGCGCAGTGGTGGCGCCTTTCTCAGCGACGGCGCCAGCGTGACTCTGGTCTCAGCACAGGCCTATGCCCGATGAACATCTCCGCCTGGTCGATTCGTTACCCGGTCCCGGCAGTCCTCTTGTTCGTGCTGCTGACCCTGCTCGGAATGTTTGGCCTGGATCGGCTTGGCATCCAGGACTTCCCCGATACCGACCTGCCCACGGTGATCATCAGCGCATCACTCGAAGGCGCGGCACCTGAGCAACTGGAAACCGAGGTGGCGCGCAAGCTCGAAGACAAACTGACCTCGCTGCGCCTGTTGCAACACGTCACGACATTGATTACCGAAGGCAGCGTCACCCTCAGTGTGGCCTTTGCCATCGACAAGGACGGCAACGAAGCCCTCAACGAAGTGCGCAATGCGGTGGACAGCGCCAAGGCCGAGTTGCCGGCCAGCCTCGATACGCCGTCGGTGTCGCGTCTGACCACCAGTACCTCGGCCTTGCTGACCTATGTCGTCGAGGCCCCGCGCATGAACGAAGAGGCCTTGTCGTGGTTCATCGACAATGAATTGAGCAAACAACTCCTGGCGGTTCGCGGCGTGGCCAAGGTCGTGCGGGTGGGCGGGGTCAGTCGGGAAGTCCAGGTCGACCTCGACCCGGCCATGATGGCGGGATTGGGCTTGAGCGTGAGCGACGTGGCCGCCAGCCTGCGGGCGATGCAGAAAGACAACTCCGGTGGCCAGGGCGACCTGGGCAGCGGCCAGCAAGCCTTGCGTATCCTGGCGGCGCTCGACGATCCGGCGGCGCTCGGTGGCATTCATATCCCCGTCGGCGACGGCCGCATGCTGGCCTTGCGGCAGTTGGCCTCGGTACGCGACACCCATGCCGAGCGCAGTACCCGGGCCTATCGTGATGGAAAACCGGTCATCGGTTTCCAGGTGATGCGCTCCCTGGGCTTTTCGGATGTCGGAGTGACGGCGGATGTGCGCCAGGCGATGCGCGAATTCGCCCGGCAGCACGCCGATATCCGAATCGACGAGGCAAGCAACAGCGTCGCGCCGGTACTGGAAAACTATCGCGGTTCCATGGCGCTACTCTACGAGGGCATGTTGCTGGCGGTGTTGGTGGTCTGGTGGTTCCTGCGGGACTGGCGGGCCACTGTGGTGGTCGCGACGGCGCTGCCGTTATCGATCATCCCCACCTTCGGCGTGATGTATTTTGCCGGGTTCACCCTCAACAGCATCTCCCTGCTGGCCCTGGCCCTGGTAATCGGCATTCTGGTGGACGATGCCATCGTCGAAGTGGAGAACATCGCCCGGCACCTGCGCATGGGCAAAAGTCCGCGCCAGGCGGCGATCGAGGCGTCCGGCGAAATCGGCCTGGCGGTGCTGGCGACCACCGTGACCCTGGTGGCAGTGTTCTTGCCCACGGCATTCATGGGCGGTATTTCCGGCAAGCTGTTCCGGCAGTTCGGCGTGACCGCCTGTGCGGCCCTGCTGTTTTCCCTGCTGGTGGCGCGCATGCTGACGCCAATGATGGCGGCCTACCTGCTCAGGGCCCAGACGCATGCGGCGCATGACAGTCGCTTGATGACCCGTTACCTGGGCTGGATCCACACCAGCCTGAGCCGACGGGGGACCACCATCGCCCTGGTCGGTGTGCTGCTGCTCGGTTCGCTGGCGCTGATTCCGCTGTTGCCCACCAGTTTTCTGCCCGCCCAGGATGATGCGCGCACGACCCTCAGCCTGGAGCTGGCGCCCGGCAGCAGCCTGGCGCAAACCGCCGCGATGGCCTTGCAGGCCGATGCACGCCTGCGCACGCTCCCCGAGGTGGCCCATGTGTTCGCCTCGGTGGGCAGCGGTGAGGTCTCCAGCGACGACCAGCGCAAGGCCGTCCTGACCGTCGACCTGCTGCCTCGGCACGACCGCGCGCTCAAGCAATCCGAGGTCGAGGCGAAGATGCGCGAAGTGCTGCGCAGCTTGCCCGGGGTACGGGTCAATGTCGGCGGCGACCGCAGTGGCGAGCGTCTGGACATCGTGCTGGCCAGTGACGATGGGCAGTTGCTCGAACGGACCGCCGCGGCCCTCGAACCGCAGCTACGCCAGCTCAAGGGCATCGGCAACGTGACTTCAAGTACGGCGGTGCAACGGCCGGAGATCCAGATGCGCCCGGATTTCGTCCGGGCAGCCGAGCAAGGGATCAGCAGCCAGGACATTGCCGACACCTTGCGCATGGCCACCTATGGCGAATATTCATCGTCCCTGGGCAAGGTCAATCTGTCCCAGCGGCAGGTCGATGTGCGGGTACGCATGCAGCCGCAGGTACGTACCGATCTGGAGCGTATCGCCCAGTTGCGGATCAAGGGCCGTGACGGGCAGATCGCGCTGGCGTCACTGGGCGAGATCAGCATGGGCAGCGGGCCGGCGCAGATCGATCGGCTCGATCGCCTGCGCAATATCACCCTGTCCATCGAACTCAATGGTCGCAATGTCGGCGAGGTGATGGACGAAGCCCGGCAGTTACCGGCCATGCAACATTTGCCCGCGCAAGTGAAGCAGGTGGAGCAGGGCGAGCTGCAATTGATGACCGAACTGTTCGGCAACTTCAGCCTGGCCATGGCGGTCGGGGTGTTCTGTATCTATTCCGTGCTGGTGCTGCTGTTCCACGACTTCATGCAGCCCATCACCATTCTCTCGGCCTTGCCCTTGTCGTTGGGCGGCGCCCTGTTGGCACTGCTGATCGGCGGCATGAGCTTTTCCATGGCGTCAGTCATCGGCTTGTTGATGTTGATGGGGATCGTCACCAAGAACTCGATCCTGTTGGTGGAGTACGCGGTCATGGCGCGCCGAGACCAGGGCATGAGCCGTTACGACGCCTTGATCGATGCCTGCCACAAGCGTGCCCAGCCGATTCTGATGACCACCATCGCCATGGGCGCGGGCATGTTGCCGACGGCATTGGGCTGGGGAGGGGAGTCGAGTTTTCGCCAGCCGATGGCCGTGGTGGTGATTGGCGGCCTGCTCGCTTCGACGCTGCTGAGCCTGCTGGTGGTGCCGGTGATTTTTACCTATGTCGACGACGCCTTGGCAGCGATCAAGCGGCTTTTCCATCTATCGCGATTCTGAAAACAAATCGCTCGGACAATAAATCTACTCTGGAATATTCAAGGGGTGCGTCATGTACTACGTTGCAATTGCAATACTGACCATATTGCTGATACCGGGGCCAACCAACTCGTTACTGTTGCAGTCGGGTGTCAGTCGGGGCCTGGGAAACTATTCGTTGAAGTTGATTTTCGCCGAATGGATCGCCTATCTGCTGCAGATTACCTCCTGGGGGCTGTTCATCGATGGTTTGGCGCAAGACTACGCATGGGTCGTGGTGCTGACCAAGATTGCGGCGGTACTTTTCCTCTTCTACATCTCCCTGAAATTATGGTTTTCGGTACAGCTCGAAGCGTCTGGAGAACCCTCTGTCATCTCGGTTTCGGCGATGTTCATGGCGACACTGACCAACCCGAAAGGGCTGTTCTTCGCTTCGTTCGTGGCCCCTGTCGGGACCTTTGTGCAGGTGGAAAGTTACCTTGAGTTCATGGCCGTTTTCTCTCTGGTCATTCTTCCCGTGGGGCTGGTCTGGGTGGGGCTGGGGGCTTTTTGTGGGCGCAATTTCTCAACCATCCTCTCGGGTAACAGGGTCAATAAGTTCGTTTCATTGGTGATCGGTCTGTTTGCCAGTGTGGCTTTGTACAATTTGGCCTCGAACGTCATTCTGGCCTGATGGTTCTTTTGCCAAAGAGCTGGCGGCATCGTGTTTGGCTTTTGCGTGTAGACTTCCCCGCCTTGATATCGGTAACGGGTTAGGCCTGGGTATGGATCTGCGTCAGTTGGAAGCGTTTGCGGCGGTGATGTCGGCAGGCAGTGTCACGGCGGCCGGGAAGATGCTCGGCCGTTCGCAGCCTTCGGTCACCCGGGTGATCCAGGAACTGGAGCAGGAACTGGGGTTCGCCCTGTTCGAGCGCAGCGGACCGAAGGTCACGCCGACGCACAAGGCGTTCATGATGTACGGCGAGGTCGAGAGTGCCTTGCTGGGCATTCGCAATATCCGTCAGCGCGCGCAGCATATCGCTCAGGAGGAGAACCATCAGATCAAGCTGGTGGCGATTTCCGCCCTTGCGGCTGGGCTCTTGCCGGCGGCGCTGTCATGCCTGCCCGAGACCTTGCGGCCGCAGCAGATCCAGTTGCAGAGCATGTCGCCGGAAAACGTGGTCCAGGCGGTGCTGTCCAAGACCATGGACCTCGGTGCGGTCAGTCTGCCGCTCGAACACCGCGGGCTGGATATCCACTGGATCGGCGAAGCCGCCTGCGTCGCGGTGCTGCCGGCGCAGTCGCCGCTGGCGGCCCATGAGGTGTTGCCCATGGAACTGCTGGCCCGACAGACATTGGTCACCATGGCCAATCCCTACCGTTTCCGGCGGCGTATCGACAAGGCGTTTCTCGACGCGGGCTGTGGCACGCCGCGCATGCTCGATACCAATACCTCGCTGATTGCCATGCAGATGGCCCGGGCCGGCCTGGGGATTGCCCTGGTCGATCCGTTCACGGCCAGGGGCGTTCCGGTGGAGGGCGTGGTCGTGCGCCCGATCGGTTGCCATATCCCGTTCTTCTTCGGCCTGATCTCGGCCTTCGCCAGCCCGCTGTCGGACGTCGCCCGGGCGCTGATCGATGAAATCGCCCGTTCGGCACAACGGCTTCTGCCGCAGATGCTGATGCACGAAGCGGCGGCCCATGACGCGCTGCTACAGAGCATTTATGCCGAGTAAGCCGCGAGTCTCGGCTGATGCCGGGGCCGGCTTTTACGCCTGGCTTGAAATTTAAGTTATATAAATATGCTTTTTTGTACTTTGCGAGAATAAAAATCGCCTTTTAGTATTCGGTTTACGAATTAAAGGCCGCCATGAATTCATATTTGAATATTCAGCGGTGGTCTTTCAAGGAATGCGATTCAAGGTCGGATCGTGCTCCCGACCTCCATGCCGAGTACCGAATACATGCCCGATACCACCCCCGCCAATGGTCTTGCGACCCTGGAAGCGCGTCTGCGCCAGGATCTCGACTGGCTCGATCTGCCTGCCAAACCCTGGGTCAAGCCACGCCTGCATGCCGGCGAAGCCGTGCTGGACGTGGCGATCATCGGCGGCGGCATGGCCGGCCTGGCGTTGGCCGCCGAGCTGCGTCACCTGGGCGTGACGGCCGTGATCTTCGATCAGGCGCCCGCCGGGTTCGAAGGGCCCTGGGCGACGACCGCGCGCATGGAAACCCTGCGTTCGCCGAAACAACTGACCGGCCCGGCCCTGGGCTTGCCGGCGCTGACGTTTCGCGCCTGGTTCGAGGCGCAATTCGGCCTGCCAGCCTGGGAACAACTGGACAAGATCCCGCGCCTGCAGTGGGCCGACTACCTGCGCTGGTATCGCAAGGCGCTGGCGCTGGAGGTGCGTAACGAGCACCGGGTGAGTCGGGTGACTCCGCGTGCCGATGGTCTGGTGGAACTGACCGTGCAGGCTGGCGCGCAGACGCAGTCCCTGTATGCCCGGCATGTGGTGCTCGCCACCGGCCGCGATGGCCTGGGCGGGCCGTGGGTGCCGGACCTGGCGCGCACGCTGCCCTATGACCTGTGGGCGCATTCGGCCGACGGCTTGCAGAATGAATGGTTCGAAGGCAAGCGGGTCGCGATTATCGGTGGCGGCGCGTCGGCCATGGACAGTGCGGCGACCGCGTTGGAGGCCGGCGCGACCAAGGTCGATCTGCTGATCCGGCGTGCCGAGCTGCCGCGCATCAACAAGGGCAAGGGCGCAGGCAACCCGGGCATGACCCACGGTTACTGGCGACTGCCAGCGGCGTGGAAATGGCGCCTGCGCAACTACCTCAACACCCAGCAGGTGCCGCCGCCACGGGGCAGTACCCTGCGGGTCTCGCAATCGGGCCGGGCGCGCTTTCTGCTCGACAGCCCGCTGGTGGCCGTGGAGGAAAACCCGGCCGGTGGGGTCTGGCTGGAGACGCCGACCGCGCGGTTCGAGGCCGATTTCGTGGTGTTCGCCACCGGTTTTCGTACCGATTTCCGCCTGCGGCCGGAGTTCTCGCCGTTTTCCTCGCAGATCCGCACCTGGCGTGATCGGTTCGAGGCTCCGGCCGACGAGAAGGATGCGGAACTGGCAGAACTGCCGGACCTGGGCAAAAGCTTCGAATTCCAGGAAAAGACTCCCGGAGCCTGTCCCGGCCTGAACCATATCCACTGTTTCAGCTATCCCGCAGCCCTCAGCTTCGGCGCGGTCTCCGGTGACATCCCGGCCATCAGCGAAGGCGCCAAGCGCCTGGCCCAGGCTCTGGTGGGCGAGTTGTTCAATGCCGATATCGAGCTGCACTACGCGTCCATGCGCGATTACGCCGAGCCGGAACTGCTGGGTGATGAATGGGTGCCCAGCCAGCCGGATGCCCACGAGTTGCGGCAATGATCGGTGGGGCCCTGCGCCGGCTGAGCCAATCACTGCTGGTCGTCTGGCTGATGACCCTGGTGGTGTTCGTCGGCCTGAATGCCATCGGCAACCCGATGGACATCCTGGTCGGTGAAGACCTCAACCAGGCCGAACGGCTGCAGGCGATTGCTCATCTGGGCCTGGACAAACCGCTGTGGGAGCAGTACGTGATCTTCCTCAAGGGCGCCGTGCACGGCAACCTTGGGCAGAGTTTCGTCTACCACGAAGACGCCATGCGCCTGATCCTGCAACGCCTGCCGGCCACGTTCGAGCTGGCGTTCAGTGCGTTGTGCCTGGCGGTGCTGATCGGTGTACCGCTGGGGTTGTTCGCCGGAATGTATCCGGAGCATCCGCTGTCGCGACTGATGATGGCCGGCAGCATCGTCGGTTTCTCGCTCCCGGCGTTCTGGGTCGCGCTGATGATGATCCTGCTGTTCTCGATCACCCTGGGCTGGCTGCCCGCCAGCGGACGGGGCGCTACCCGTGAACTGTTCGGCGTGCAGTGGTCGTGGCTGACCCTCGATGGCTTGCAGCATCTGCTGCTACCGGCGCTGAACCTGGCGCTGTTCAAGATTTCCCTGGTTCTGCGCCTGACCCGTGCCGGCGTGCGCGAGGTGCTGCCCCAGGAGTTCGTCAAGTTCGCCCGGGCCAAGGGCCTGTCGCCGCTGCGGGTGATGACGATGCACGTGCTGCGCAACACCATGATCCCGGTGGTGACGGTGCTGGCGATGGAACTGGGTTCGACCATCGCCTACGCGGTGGTAACTGAAAGCATTTTCTCCTGGCCAGGCGCCGGCAAGCTGATTCTGGACAGCATCAATACCCTGGATCGCCCGGTGGTGGTGGCTTATCTGATGGTGGTCGTGGTGATTTTCGTGGTGCTCAACCTGGTGGTCGACGGCTTGTATTACCTGCTCGATCCGCGTGTACGTATCGAGGCTGGCCGATGAGCGCCGTCCTGACCAAGCGCATCTCCGTAGAGTCGCCGTGGCGCCGGGTGCTGGTCGAATTCCTCGCCTCGCCGTCGGCCGTGACCGGCCTGCTGGTGTTGCTCGCGGTGATCCTGGTGGCGTTGCTGGCGCCATGGATCGTGGTGCAGAACCCCTACGACCTGATGCAACTCAACGTGCTCGACGCACGCCTGCCACCGGGCAGCGCCAACCTGGACAGCGGCTACACCTACTGGCTGGGCACCGACGGACAGGGCCGCGACCTGGTCTCGGCGATCATCTACGGCCTGCGTATCAGCCTGTGGGTCGGCATCGGTTCAGCCCTGATCGCCGCGCTGATCGGCACCTTGCTCGGCCTGCTGTCGGCCTACGTCGGCGGTTGGGTCGATGCCTTGCTGATGCGCCTGGTCGACCTGCTGCTGTCGTTCCCGGTGATTCTCATGGCGTTGATGATCCTCGCCTGGCTGGGCAAGGGCGTTGGCAACGTGATGCTGACCCTGGTGCTGCTGGAGTGGGCGTACTACGCCCGCACCGCCCGCGGCCAGGCGCTGACCGAAAGCCGTCGGGAGTATGTCGATGCGGCGCGGGGGCAGGGGATTGGGGCCTGGCGGATCGTCATCGGCCACATCCTGCCCAACTGCCTGCCGCCGCTGATCGTCATCGGCGCGCTGCAGATCGCCCGGGCGATCACCCTGGAGGCGACCCTGTCGTTTCTCGGCCTCGGTGTGCCGGTGACCGAACCCTCGCTGGGCCTGCTGATCGCCAACGGTTTCCAGTACATGCTCAGCAACGAATACTGGATCAGCCTGTTTCCGGGGCTGGCGCTGCTGATCACCATCGTCGCGATCAACCTGGTAGGCGATCGCCTGCGTGATGTCCTGAACCCGAGGCAGCAGCGATGAACCTGCCTGAATCATCATTCGTCGCTGCCACGAACAACACCCGCGTGCCGACGCTCGAACTGCGCAACCTGTGCACCTCGTTCCATACCCGTGCCGGTGTCTTGCCGGCGGTGCGAGACGTGTCACTGCGGGTTCAGCCGGGGCGCATTCTCGGGCTGGTGGGCGAGTCGGGCTCGGGCAAGTCGGTCACCGGCTTCTCCATTCTCGGCCTGGTCGATGCGCCCGGGCGGATCAGCGGCGGCCAGGTGCTGTTCCAGGGCCGTGACCTGACCCGGCTCTCGGCAGCGCAACTGCGTGAATTGCAGGGCAACCGCATCGCGATGATCTTCCAGGATCCGATGATGACCCTCAATCCGGTGCTGCGCATCGACACGCAGATGATCGAGGCGGTGCGCGCCCATCAGTCGGTGAGCAAGCGCGAAGCCCGCGACCACGCCGCCCGCACCCTGGCGCGGATGGGCATCGCCAGTCCCGAGGAACGCTTGCGCGCCTATCCACACCAGCTCTCCGGCGGCATGCGTCAGCGCGTGGCGATTGCCATCGCCTTATTGCATTCGCCAGACCTGATCATCGCCGACGAGCCGACCACCGCCCTGGACGTGACGATCCAGGCACAGATTCTCAGCCAGGTGCAGCAACTGGTGCGCGAGCAGGGCACCTCGCTGATCTGGATCACCCATGACCTGTCGGTGGTGGCCGGCCTGGCCGATGATGTGGCGGTGATGTATGCCGGGCAGATCGTCGAGCAGGGCACGGTCGACGATGTTCTCGACCAGCCGCAGCATCCCTACACCCGAGGCCTGATCGACAGCCTGCCGAGTCGCAACCAGCGCGGCCAGCGCCTGCAGCAGATTCCCGGGATGGCGCCGGACCTGTTGTCGATGCCGGCCGGCTGCGCCTTCGCGGCCCGTTGCGCCAGGGCTTCGGCGCTGTGTGCCACGCAACCGCAGGCCATGCAGATGCCCCGTGGGCGAATGGTCCGTTGTTTTCACCCGGGAGCCGCCGATGCGCAGTGATCAGACACCCCTCATCGAGCTGCAGCAGGTCAGCAAGACCTTTGGCCAGGCGCCCGGCGAGCATTCCATCCAGCGCCTGCTGCAACGCCTGCGCCTGACCCGCGCGCAGCCGCTGACCCACGCGGTCGACCGGGTCGACCTGCGGATCGAGCGCGGCGAAGTGGTCGGCCTGGTCGGCGAGTCCGGCTGCGGCAAGTCGACCCTCGGGCGGATGGTCGCCGGGCTGTTGCCGGTGTCCTCGGGCAGTGCACGGGTCGATGGGCTGGACCTCGACAGCCTCACGGCCGAGCAGCGCCAGGCGGTGCGGCTGAAGGTGCAGATGATCTTCCAGGACCCGTCGGCCAGCCTCAACCCACGTCTGCGGGTCGACCGCATCGTCGGTGAGGGCGCGCTGTTGCATGGCCTTACCGACAGGCGCGGCTTCGACGCTTACGTCAGCGCCCAGTTGGAACGCGCCGGGTTGAGCGCGCAGTTGCGCCAGCGTTATCCGCACCAGTTCAGTGGCGGCCAGCGCCAGCGCATCGGGATCGCCCGGGCCCTGGCGGTGCAGCCGCAACTGCTGGTGTGCGACGAGTCGGTGGCGGCCCTGGATGTGTCGATTCAGGCGCAGATCCTCAACCTGTTCATGGACCTGCGTGACGAACTGGGCCTGACCTACCTGTTCATCAGCCATGACCTGGGCGTGGTCGAGCACCTGTGCGACCGCGTCGTTGTGATGTACCTCGGCCGGGTGGTGGAGAGTGCGTCGGTGGATGAGCTGTTCGCCCGCGCCAACCACCCGTACACCCAGGCGCTGCTGGCGCAGATTCCGCGTTTCGATGTCCGCAGTACCCGTTATGACGCGATCGAAGGGGAAATCCCCAGCCCGCTGAACCCGCCCAGCGGGTGTCATTTCCATCCTCGCTGCCCGTACGCCACGGCGCGTTGCCGCGAGGAAGCTCCAGCGCTGAGGGAGGTTTCGCCGAACCACCTGAGTGCGTGTCACCTCAACGAGCAGCCATGAAAGGGTGCATCGACACCCGCGGCGCTTATCGCCATTGCGTACAAGGAATTCCCCATGCAACCACGTGTTCGTTCACTGATCGCTTCGGCGCTGCTATTGGCCGCAGGCGGCGTATCGGCGCAGGACCTGCGTATCGGTTACGCCGACCCGGTATCGTCCCTCGACCCGCAACTGAACAACTATGCCGGCGACCGTTCGGTGGCGCTGCACGCCTTTGAATCGCTGGTCAACCGCCACGATGACAAGACCCTGCCGGGCCTGGCCAAGAGCTGGAAAGTGCTCGACCCGACCACCTGGCAGTTCGACCTGCGCGACGACGTCAAATGGCAGGATGGCACGCCGCTGACCGCCGACGACTTCGTCTTCTCCTTCGAACGTGCGCGCAACGTGCCCGGCAGCGTCGCCTCGTACGCCGGGGCCACGCGTACCGTGGAGTCGGTGCAGGCCAAGGATGCCCATACCCTGCTGATCAAGACCCGCACGCCGAACGCCAACCTGCTGCCGGATGTCGACTCGATCTACATCGTCAGCCGCCACGCCGGCGCCACGGCCAGCAGCGCCGACTACAACTCGGGCAAGGCACTGATCGGCACCGGGCCGTATCGCTTCGTCTCCTACGTGCCGGGCGACCGCACGATCTTCCAGCGCAACGACAGCTACTGGGGCGCCAAGCCGACCTGGGACAAGGTCGACTTCCGTTTCATCGCCAACGCCGCCAACCGCACTGCAGCGCTGCTGGCCGGCGACGTCGATGTGATCGACAAGGTCTCGCCGACCGACGTCGAACGCCTGCGCAAGACCCCGAGCGTCAACGTCTTCGCCTACCAGGGCCTGCGTGCGCTGATCATCCAGCCGAGCTTTCGCGAAGGGCCGAACGAGTTCATTCGTGACAACAGCGGCAAACCCTTGGCGCAGAACCCGCTGCGCGACGTACGGGTGCGCCAGGCGCTGTCGCTGGCGATCAATCGCCAGGCCATCGACCAGCGCATCATGCAGGGCACCGTGACCGAGGCCAACCAGTGGATGCCGGCCAATACCTTTGGCTACAACCCGCAGGTGAAGAACATTCCCTACGACCCGAAACAGGCCAAGGAACTGTTGGCCCAGGCCGGCTTCCCGGATGGTTTCCAACTGACCGTGCATGTGCCGGGCGACCGCTATCCGCAGGCGCCGGAAGCCATGCAGGCGGTGGCGCAATTCTGGACCCGGATCGGCCTCAAGGTGCAGCTAGAAGTGTTGCCGTGGGCGGTGTATGCCGGCAAGGCGAACAAGAACGAACTGGCGGTCAGCGTGATTGCCTGGGGCAACGGCACTGGCGAAGCGGCCTACGCGTTGACCAACATCCTGACCACCGTCGACAGCAGCAAGGGGCAGGGCGCCTCCAACTGGGGTCGCTACAGCAACCCGCTGGTGGACAAGGCTCTGCTCGATTCCACCGCCGAGTTCGATGAGGCCAAGCGGCGCAAGATCCTCGAGGATTCGGTGAAGCTGGTCAGCGACGACGTCGGCATCATCCCTCTGTTCCACTACCAGAACATCTGGGCCGCGCGCAAAGGCCTGAAGGTCGAACCGCTGGTCAGCGACCGCACGGCCGCGCTGATGGTCACCGAGCAACCTTGAACCCAAAGCCTTCGCGCACGGTGGCGAGCCGTTGCGCGAAGACCGTCTTCGATCTGCAGGAGCCTTCATGTCCTCCATCACTGCCATCACTGCCAACACTGTCGCGCCGGATCTGCTCGACAGTCTGCTGAACATCCAGCCCGGTACCGCCTTGCATGACGTGCGTCACGCCCGGGAGAAAGTCGCTGCGGCGACCCAGGGCAGCCAGGCGCTGTTCTTTGCCGACGACCTGGGTGTCGACCTGTCGCGGGTCGAACGCCTGTGGGTTGCGTATTACGCGGCGCGCCTGACACCCCAGGCGACTCTCGCGGCGCACTACCTGGCCCAACTGCACGAGCTGGGCATCGACAGGACGACCCTCGGCAGCATCGAGGCGGGCAATCTCGACGCATTGAGCGATCGCCGCCTGGCGGCGATCCTGGGGTTCACCCGCACGCTGATCGAAGCACCAGTACATGGCGACCAGGCCGCCTTGCAGGTGTTGCAAGAGCAGGGCTTGAGCACGCAAGCCATTGTCGTACTGGCGCAGTTGATCGCCTTTCTGTCCTACCAAGTCCGCCTGGCCGCTGGCCTTGCGGCCTTGTCGTCCGCTGGAGCCGTCTGATGAGCGAACCGATCCGCAGCAACGGATTCACCAACGAAGTGCTGGGCTGGAAAGCCTGGCTGCCGACCCTCGACCTGCAAAGCGCCACGCCTGCGCAGATCGCGGTACTCGAAGAGAGCCACCCGCAGGCCAAGACCTCGGACTACTACCTGACCCTGGGGCATCACCCGGACATCCTGCGTCAGCGTTCCCAGGCGTTCAACGCGATCATGTACGCCCCCGGCGGCCTGTCCCGCGCCGAGCGCGAGCTGGCGAGCACCGTGGTGTCGCGGCTCAATCGCTGCGTGTATTGCGCCTCGGTCCATGCACAACGCTTTGAACAACTGGCCAAGCGCAACGACGTAATCAGCGAGATCTTCGCCGACCCGGCCACTGCTGGGACCACGCCCCGCGAGCGGGCCATCGTGCGCTTTTCCATCGATCTGACGCTGGATCCGGCGAGTCTGAACGCCCGTCATATCCAGGCATTGCGTGAGCATGGGCTGGACGATGGCCAGGTGCTGGACCTGATCCATGCGATTGCGATCTTTGCCTGGGCCAACCGGCTGATGCTGAATCTGGGAGAGCCGGTATTTCCCGAGGAGAAGTGAGGCGGGATATTGTGCAGCGCGGCGGCGCATGGCCCTCAACCAGGACCCTGGCAATGCCTGCCAATGGACCGGCCGCGATGCAGCCGGATCCGCGCGAGGGCTTAAACGACTTCGTCGATCAGCGAAGTCTTTTCCGGCGTGGCCGTGACGGGAGGCGTCACCGGCGGGTTGACGAGATCCCTGAGTTTTTTCGCGGCTTCTTTCTGCGCTTCAGTCAGGGGCGGCGGCGGTGTGCTGGACGACGGGAGGGTAATCGGCGAAGTGGGGGTGCCGGGGGTCAATGTTGGGAGAGGGCGATTGCTTATTTCCATGTCACTGCTTCCGTGAGTGAGAGTTGAACTCAGGGTAACGGCCGTTTCTCGCAGAGCTTTAGGCGGCGCTTGTGTGTCCAACGGCTGAGCTACGGCAGAAATGATTCTGAACACTCCGGCAGGGGCAACGGTCTACCCGGCATCACACGGCAAAGGTAGGCATGGAAAATGAAAAAAGAGACTCAGGCACCATCAAAAACCCAGGGTGAAGAAGAGCGCGACAACGATGCCCAGCGGCCGGATGGCTCGACCGGCACCTCGCATGATTCGACTGCACAGAAAACGGCACGGAACCAAGGCCCGCATTCATCCGAACAGGCCAATGCCCAGCACGATCTGGGGTTTGATCCCGACTCACCGGATCTCGAAGACCCGCAAGTCGATCCCCAGGGCCCGGCGAAGGCCCCCAGGGACGATGAGAAGAAGTAAACAGGACTCAATCCCGGGGCCGAAGGGCGATTCCGGGATTCAGTTCACTGACAACGGGTGACCGTTACTTGTCATGGGCGGCCTTGAGAGCCTTGGCCTGCTCTGAAATATCCGCTCGGTGGCAGCATCGACAAAAACTCTGAATTATCTGCGCAGCAGGGCAGTCCACCGAATGAAGCCCATAGCGTGGGAGTCGGTTCGCTGGGTTATAGGACCCAGCTTACTGGCTATCCGCCATGGTCCACCATCCAAAACGGAGAACGCTCATGCCTACCTCAGAGAACCGCAAAAACCAGAGCGAAATCGACGATACCGAAGACCGCATGGGCAGCGTCCATGAACTGGATTTCAGTGAACGCCGCGATGAACGCCAGGGGCGTGCAGGCGATGAGCGCCCGGCCCGGGAACTGGAAGCAGACTACCCAGCTCGCCGCGTTGCCGAGAGCGGCATGAGCGGTGGCGAGGCGCTGAGTGACAGCCGGCATGAAGACAACGTCACCCTTGACGACCTGAGCCCCGACACCCTTTTTGACGAGACCGGCGCCCGCGACCCGGACGAACCCGGTAGCGGCGAAGGACCGGCCGACAGCACCCTGCGTCAGGTGGGTGCCGATGAAATCGCCGGTGGTATTGGCCTTGACGAGGCCGAGCTGGCGCGTTCGGCGCCATTGGATGGCGAACCCTGGAGCGATGAAGTCGTGCCACAGAGGAACAAGGCAGAGCGCGAATGAACGGGCAGCGTTGTGTCTGTCGCCACCCACGGAGTCTCCCATGGCCTATCAATCCCTCAGCCCCACAGTGACTGACCGGCATATCCTGTTTATCGATTCCCTTGCGCCATCGCCTGACCTGTATGCCTACGCCAATGAACGGTTGCGCGCGGGCAGGGACATGATCGGTAGCTTGACCTGCTTGAACCTGAGCAAGATCGATGACGAGGACCTGGCTCACTTCATCCAGGGTGCCGCGCTGTTGTTGCGCGATGCTTACGACATCTGGAAGGTGATCGAAACACGCGCACTGGAAGCGGAAAGACAGGCCACTGCCGCCGTTCAGCCTTGAGGGCAAGTGCGGATGGTTGCTGCAGGCACGCCTCTGCGCCCCTGGAGTTCCGCACCTGCCGTCTCCCGCGCTATCTAGCGGTTCACATCGACAATCAAGCGCCCGCGAATTCTCCCTGCGATCAAATCAGCGGCAGCGGGCAGCGCATCCTCCAGGCTGACCTCCTGGGTCATCATCGACAGCGCTTCCAGGTCCAGTTCATTGCCCAGGCGCTCCCACGCCTCGACTCGGCGCGCATAGGGCTGCGTCACACTGTTGATACCCAGCAGGCTGATGCCACGCAGAATGAACGGCGCGACCGTGGCCGGAAAATCCATACCTTGTGCGAGCCCGCAGGCCGCCACCCAGCCTTCGGACATCGTGCTGGCGCAGGCATTGACCAGCGTATGGCTGCCCACCGAATCAATGACCGCCGCCCATTTTTCCTTGCCCAACGGCCGACCTGGGGCAGACAACTCGCCCCGATCAATGATCGTCGTGGCCCCCAGGCTTCTCAGGTAAGCCTCCTCACTGGCCTTGCCCGTAGCGGCAATGACCGTGTATCCACGGCGCGCGAGCAGGCTCACGGCAAAACTCCCCACGCCACCCGTGGCGCCTGTCACCAGCACGGGTCCATGGGCCGGCGTCAATCCACTGCGTTCCAGCGCCATAAGGCAAAGCATGGCGGTGTAGCCAGCCGTGCCGATCGCCATCGATTGGCGTTCGGTCAGTTGCTTGGGGTGGGGGATAAGCCAGTCGCCATTCAGACAGGCCTTCTGTGCCAGGCCGCCCCAGTGGCCTTCGCCCACGCCCCAGCCGTTGAGCAACACCCGGTCGCCAGGCTGGTAGCGCGGGTCGGTGCTGGTCTCCACAGTGCCGGCCAGGTCGATGCCCGGCACCATGGGAAAGCTTCGCACTACAGGGCTCTTGCCGGTGATGGCGAGGCCATCCTTGTAGTTCAGCGTGCTGTACGCCACTTTCACCGTGACGTTGCCGGCGGGGAGCTGGCTTTCCTCCAGGTCGGTGAGTCGCGCGGTGTAATTGTCATCCTGCTTGTCGACCACAATGGCTTTGAACATAACCTAACCTCTTTTAGCCCGATCGTATTTAAATGATCCAAGGAGAATCATCGGGTGATGCCTGCAAGAAAGCCCTGCTGTCGAAGTAGTGGTAGAAAGAGCCCTTGGGCACCTGGACCCGTTTCAGCACTGTGTCGATGCCGATGGTGGCGAACCCCTGCTCGGTGAGGCTTTCCATGCCGCAGCGCAGCAAGAGTTCCAGCGTATCGCTGTGCTCGCGGGCGATTTTTGGGGGCCGATCTCGGCGGGTGGTGGGGTTTGAGAGGGGCATGGGGTTAACTTAGACTGATCGCCTCTAATGTCAATAATCTATCTCGTCTACGGCCCTGGACGCCTTGATTGAATAATCCATCCCCAAATACGTTTTCCGCCGCATTAATGGAGCATTTGACGCAATGGATCTGCAGATTTCAGAAACCTCGGTATTCATCACCTATCTGAACGCAGCGATTGCCTTGGCCGCGCTGGGCCTGAGTATCAGTAATCGAAGGACTCAACTGGACAGTTATCGTCTGACCCGCTCCACCCACCGGAGCAACACCAATGATTTCCACGTCATTAGCGCTGAGCAATTGGACGACTCAGTGCTGGTAAAGCTGGTTTTCTTTAATCCAGGCGCGGTCGCCGCAGTGATACAAAGCTTGGCTGTCTATGAAATTCCCCGAGCGATATGGTGGCTGCCACGTCGTTTTGATTGGCTACGACGCAAGCGAATCGAATCCGTCAAATGGTGGCCAACGTGTGATGAAAACGAGAAGACACCTCGTTTATTCTCGGACCGTTATCAGCAGTTGCTGGTGAAGGAGAGCCGCGTAATCCTCGTGAGGTTTGCGGGCAGGATCAATCGTCTCACGCATGCTTTTGAACTGAAGACCAATCATGGCGAAATCACTACTTGGCACACCCTCGATTTCATCGAGAAGAGTTTTGCATGCCAATCCCATAGGAGTTTCAGCTGAGGTATCACGGTAAGCCGCCCCATGGCTTACCTGTTTCATGCCATTCAAACTGTCTCAGCTCAAACCAACAACCGAAGGATAGGGAATGCTCATCGTCTTCAGCGGCCTCCCAGGCACCGGCAAAACGACTATTGCCAAGGAGCTGGCGGAAAGAACAGGCGCCGTCTATCTGCGGATCGACACGATCGAGCAAGCGATTCGCAACTCGGGCGTTCTGGCAGAGGATGTGGGGTGCAGTGGTTATCGGGTCGCCAATGAGCTTGCGCTGAGTAACCTGCGCCTGGGCCGCCTGGTTATCGTCGACTGTGTGAACCCGGTCAGTGAAAGCCGCAAGGCGTGGAGTGATATCGCCGCTCGTTCCGGAGTTCGGTTGGTCAATATCCAGGTGATTTGTACCGACAAACACGAACATCAGCGCCGAGTGGAAACAAGGGAGGTTGATATCCTGGGGCTGACGCCACCCACCTGGCAATCGGTGCTTGAGCATGAATATGAAGCGTGGGAGGACGCGCCGTTCAGCGTCGACACCGCCATGGTGTCTCCGGCGGAAGCGGTTGCGATGATCATTGGCGCTTTCTTCGGCACTAATCGGTAGCCGCAAAAGACCACGGCCACCGATTGTCTTACTCAACTGCCCGCGGTAGCTGTGGACCCGTCGAGCAAGGCGTCCACGACCGTTCGGGACAAGGTGATGGAGTGAATCAGCCCCAACAGCAGATCCCGTTCGAAGCCATCCAGGCGCGGGCAGAGTTCATCGGCGTTCAGTTCGGCCGATTTGAGCAACTGCGATACTTGGTTAAGGGCGACTTGGGCGGTGACGCCGGCTTGAACGGCGAACAGCGAGTCAACTGAAGGTTGGTCGGCGCCGACAGTGCGGAACGCTGTGTGGGAGAGAGTATCGAGCGGTGTTGGCGACGGTTGGGGAGGGGGGTGAGATCCGATCTGAGCCAGAGAGTCATGCATGACCTTTCTCCGATAGTCGGCTTTTTCTTGGGGACTGGATACACGGCTGGGCGGTGGATCAGGGGTGATTTTCTTGATCATCATGACGCTCCTTCTTCTATGAGTGGAACCCGTCATCTCACGCTGCAAAACGCAAAGGTGACGAGCTGAACGCAGGTTTGCAGACCGGGAAGAAGGTTCCGGCAGGCCGAAGCCTCCTGCGCACAGCTCGTCATAACGCGAGCATAGAAAAGCCGCATTAGCGACGATGTGCGCCTTCTTCAAACCCGGGCTGCAAACCCCGTATCGCTGAATATGCAGCGACGTTGGGACTGTAGACCTGAGAGGAAGGCGCACTCAATATTGTCCCATGCCGGAATTGCGTAGGAAACAGAGGGGTTTTCGGAAGGCCGTTTCGTGCATTTACTAGATGTTTCGGGAGAGTGGTTTTGGATGAAAAAATTCACCTCGAAGTCCTTTTAAAACCAAACCTGATGATCAGGATTCTGACCTGGTAGTCGGCGACGCCAATACCGTTTAGGCGCGAATTCCAACGGCACTTCCTGCCACCTGTACTTCTGCACATTGGCCGCGACGATCTCAAGAACCCTCCAACTCCACAAACCCCAACTCCCGAATAAACAACGAAAACAGCTCCGGCTGCGAAGAAATATCCAGCTTTGCGTACAAATGCCGCCGGTGCGCCTTGATGGTCTCCGGCGAGATCCCCAGCCGCTGCGCCATGGCCTTCGACGAATACCCGCGCAGAATCAGCCGGGCGATTTCCAGCTCTCGCTCCGACAGCACCCCCTGACCAAACTTCGCCAGCGCATCACCCGCCGGCGGCTGCACCGGTACGGAAATGCCCATGCGGGTCCAGTTCTGGTCGAGCAGGGCCAGTACCCAGCTGCTGATCAGGCTCAGTTTTCCCAGCTCCGCCGAATCAAACGTCCGGCGCATCCCAAGCGACAGCGACAGCCCCCCATCCGGTAGCTGCAGCAAAAACTGCACCTCATCCTCCAGTACATGGTCCTGGAAGTAGTTCAGGTAATAGTCCGCTTGCCAGAAATGGTCCGGCGCGACTTCCTCCAGATGGTAGAAACCACTGGCCAGGCCTTCGCGAGCGGCCTGGTAGAACGGGTCCAGCAGGTACAATCCATCGAGGTACAGCTCTCCCGCCGCAGGTGCCGGCGCCGCGTCATATTCCTCCAGCACGTGGGGCGCGCCCTGGGAGGGGAAGTGAATCGCCAGCGCATTGTCGAACGGTACCCAATGGCGCAGAACCAGGATCAACTGTCGCCAGAAGCGCGGGCTGCCGATTTGCTCGATCGTGCGTGCCAATGCGGTATGGCTGGCGACTTCGTTGAAAAGTATGTCCACGATGGCTTCCTGGAAACGGGTAGGGCATTGGCGCCCGATTTGCCGAAGCTGTCAACCGGGGTACCCCATAGAGGGAATTGCCCAGCCGGGTGTATCTGCCTAGATTCAGACCCATGAAGCGAGCCGTCGAGCTCGCAACCGATCGATTTCTGGTTCTGCCTCCAACACCTAAAACAACGTGAGGATGAACACCATGACGTCTGCGCCACCCCCTAAGCTATCCCCTGAGCTCAAGCCCACGCTGAGCATCCCTGATGTCGTCGCTATCACCGTCTCCTCGGTGACGCCGCCAGTTCCGTATTTGTCATTGCGCCCTTTGCCATCGCCCAGGCCGGTACCGGGGTGATCTGGGCGTTCATTCTGGGCGGCGTACTGGCGCTGATGTTTGCCCTTTGCTACGCGGAGCTGGGCCGGGCACACAGTGCCGCTGGCGGCGAATACGTGTTCGCCAAGCGGGTCTTTGGTGGCATGGCCGGTTACGCCACGTTTCTCACCGTGCTGGCCATGCTGCTGTTCATTCCGCCGGTGCTGGCAACCGGCGCTGCGACCTATCTCAACGCGGCACTGGGCACGCAGTTCGATGGGCAGACCGTCGCGCTGGTCATCGTGACCCTGAGTTATCTGCTCGGCATCCTCAATATCAAGCTCAACGCCTGGGTGACCGGCAGTTGTCTGCTTCTGGAGGTGGCGGCGTTGATGGTTATCGTGGTGTTGGGCTTCGGTCATGCCCAGCAACCGATTGCCAGCCTGCTCAGCCCGGTTGCGCTCGATAACGGGGTACTGCATGCGGCGCCCTGGGCATTGGTCATTGGCGCCGTGGGCACTGCGCTGTTTTCCTTCAACGGCTATGGCGGCGCAGTGTTGCTGGCCGAGGACATGAAGTGCGCCGGGCGGGGCATTCCCAAGGCGGTGCTGTGGTCACTGGTGCTGGTGGTGGCCATCGAGTTGATTCCACTGGTGGCGCTGCTGGTCGGGGCGCCGTCGCTTGAAGCCATGTTGGCGAGCCCGGATCCGATTGGCTACCTGCTGACGGCCCACGGTAACGAAACGCTGTCGCGGCTGGTCAGTGCGGGGATTTTCCTGTCGGTGTTCAACGCCATCATCGCCCTGGTGATCCAGATCGGCCGAGTGATCTACAGCAGTGGCCGTGATGAGCTGTGGATGCCCACCCTGAACCGCGCCTTCACCCGTATCCATCCCAAGTGGGATTCGCCGTGGTTGGCTACGCTGTTCCTGGCTGTGCCTTCGGCTGCCTTGACCTTCAGTTCCAATCTGTCGGAGCTCACGTCGTTCACCGTGTTGCTGATTCTGTGCGTCTATCTGGTCGTGGGTCTGTGCGCGTTGTTCAGTCGCGTGCGGCGCCGTGACCGTGAGCACCCGTACCGGATGCCGCTGTGGCCGCTGCCGGCATTGGCCGCCGTGATGGGCGCGGGGTATCTGCTGATCACCTTGCTGGGTAGCGCGTCTGCCCGGGATATTTTCATTATTCTGGGAATTCTGTTCACTTCTGTAGTGCTCTATGGCACCTACGGCAAGCTGAGCCCAGCTTTCCAGAAACTTTAAGCGAGAGGCAGGATGCGAGCACGCGACTTTGGTATCACCCTGGGCCTGGGGAAGCCGGGGCCCCACAACGCAATCACCGACGTACCGGGTGTGCGGGTCGGCCACGCGACGCTGGACAAGGTCCATGACGGCAAACCTGTACGCACGGGTGTCAGCGTCATCGAGCCACGCGTCGCAGCGGCGCGTTATCAGCCATGCTTCGCCGGCTGCCATGTGCTGAACGGCAATGGTGATGCCACTGGCCTTGAATGGATTAGAGAAGCGGGTTTGCTGACGACGCCGATTGCGACCACCAACACCCACAGTGTCGGCGTGGTACGTGACGCGCTGATCGCCCATGAGCATGCGACCCTGGCGGACACGTCGACCTACTGGTGCATGCCGGTGGTGATGGAGACCTACGATGGTGTGTTGAACGACATCTGGGGCCAGCATGTGAATGCCGAGCTGGTTCACCAGGCGCTCGCGGCGGCCAGCGCCGGGCCTGTGGCGGAAGGAGCCGTGGGTGGCGGTACCGGCATGATCTGCCATGAGTTCAAGGGCGGAATCGGTACTGCGTCACGGGCATTGTCGGCGGAGCAGGGTGGCTGGACCGTGGGGGCCTTTGTCCAGGCCAACCATGGCCAGCGCCGCGACCTGAGGGTGGACGGCTATCCCGTCGGCCGGCGGCTACAGGATCTGCCGTCGCCTTTCGGGGAGCAGGATACGCCGGGCATGGGCTCGATCGTGGTGGTGTTGGCCACCGATGCGCCGTTGCTGCCACACCAATGTCAGCGTCTGGCGCAGCGGGCTTCATTGGGCATCGCCCGTACGGGCGGTGGCACCGATGATTCCAGTGGCGATATTTTCCTGGCGTTCTCGACGGGTAATACGGGGCTGGCGCCGGCCGATTACAACCGCCGCGATCTGCCCAGGACGGCCCAGGTGGACATGGTCAATAACGATTACATCTCGCCGCTGTTCGCGGCGGCGGCCGAGGCGGTGGAGGAGGCGATTATCAATGCGCTACTGGCCGGTCGGCCGATGCTGGCAGGGGATGGGCGAGAGGTGCCGGCGTTGCAGGGCAAGCGTCTGATAGAGGCCCTGGAGGCGGTAGGTTGGCAGGCTAGAGTAGACACCAAATCCGGGGCAAAAGCGTAATTGAATTGTTGGTGTGAGTAGCCGTGCTAGCCAAGTGTCAGCCAAAGCACAGGAGATGTTCCTCCTGTGCTTGCTGCATCGAGATGCGTACTAGCGAGTTTTACAGCAAAAGCCGATCAGATTGACTCAAGAATCTCTCTACGGCGGCTGCTGTATTCGTCCTCATCAATAAGATTGCGCTCTTTGAGAGACAACAGCTTTTGCAGGCGTGCTTCGATATCATTCACTGGAGGGAGGATAACGTGAGCATCCAGCGTGCGTTCACTAGCACCGGCACACGCCGCGTTGATGTCGTTCATCAGCGCGATTTCATCAAACACGGTTTGACCTTTTTTATCGCGCATCAGATTCGAATAGATTCGCCCCAAGGCCAAAGTCTGCTGACGCAAATCAGCATTGCGCGGGTCAGCTTTGAGGCTTGCCAGCGAACTTTGATAGGCTTCACGTGCTTTCTTTTTAGCCTTTTCCTGAGCATTCGCCCACCAAACCACAATGATGACAACGGCAATTAGAATGACCCAGATCATTTTGACAATCCCTTGATGGAGTGAGTGACGCCCGAGTGCAGATGATACTACATCGCCATATGCTGGTTCTAGAAAGGGCGCCTTTTGTAGGGAGGCGCGGCGAGAAGTGCCGGCAGAACCTTGCGGGCCCTGTGTGACGGCCGTCTGCGCAGGCTCTGCCAACGTTTACAACAGCCGCCTTCAAAAACGCCTCAATGAACATATCCAGGCGTTATTGTGTCGTCGATCACCCCCGGTGTCAGGATAGTTGTCGCCTCTCCGAATTTTCCTGAAAACGCAGATCGGGGGCGGAAAGAGACTGTTCGTGCCGTACTATTCACCGGAACGCAAAGCCGCATTGCTCAAAATGCTGCTTCCCCCACTGAGCCTGTCGATGGCCGAGGTTGCTCGGCGCGAAGGGGTCAGCGACATGTCATTGGCCAACTGGCGCAGAAAGGCCCGCTCTGAAGGAAACGCAGTGTCCGAGAACATCCCATCGGCCCAGAACTGGACAGCCGAAGCCCAGTTTGCCGTCGTCCTTGAAACCGCCGGCTTGTCCGAAATTGAACTGGCTGAATACTGCCGTCGCAAAGGCCTGTACCCCGAGCAAATCAAGGCTTGGCGGCAAGCCTGCATCAACGGCCAGAAGGCAGACAAAGCCCAGCAAAAAGACGATCGCGAGCAAGCCCGCAAGGACAAGAAACGCATCCAGGAACTGGAGCGCGAGCTGCGCCGCAAAGACAAGGCGCTGGCTGAAACCGCCGCGTTGCTGGTGCTGCGAAAAAAGCTCAACGACTACTGGGGGATCGACAACGAGGACAACTGACCGCCTTGCCGGAACGGCAATTACTGGTGACCTGGTTGAGTGAAGCCCGGATGGCCGGCGCCCGGAAAATCAAGGCCTGCCAGGAAGTCGGTCTCTCGCTCAGAACCGTGCAGCGCTGGACTGAAACTGATGCGGTTCAGGCAGACGCCCGAACGACCACGGTACGATCCAGGCCGCGCAATGCGCTGAGCGAGGTCGAACGACAAGCGATCCTAAACGTGTGTAACAGCCCGGGCTACGGCCATTTGCCGCCGAGCCAGATCGTACCGAGGTTGGCTGATCAGCAGCTCTATCTGGCGTCGGAGTCGACGTTTTACCGGGTGCTGCGTGCGGCAGGCCAACAGCAGCATCGTGGTCGTAGCCAGCGCCCCAGGCGGCACGTGGCACCGACGACGTATGCCGCCAAAGGGCCGAACCAGGTGTGGTCGTGGGACATCACCTACCTGCCGTCTCCGGTGCGCGGAAAGTATTACTACCTGTACCTGATCGAGGATATTTACAGCCGCAAGGCCGTGGGCTGGGAGGTTTACGAAGAAGAAAGCGGTGAGAAGGCGGCTGCGCTACTGCAACGTAGCGTGATCGGCGAGCAGTGTTTGCACGAGCCACTGGTGCTGCACTCGGACAATGGAGCACCGATGAAATCGCTGACGCTGTTGAGCAAAATGCATGAGCTGGGCATCACGCCGTCACGTGGCCGACCGCGAGTGAGCAATGACAACCCGTACTCGGAATCACTGTTTCGGACGTTGAAATACTACCCGCAATGGCCGGCAGATGGCTTTGCCAGCCTGGACGCCGCACGCGCCTGGGTCAGGGACTTTATGCGTTGGTATAACCACGAGCACCGGCACAGCCGAATCCGCTTTGTGACCCCGGCCGAACGGCACCGTGGTCAGGATCATCAGATCCTGGCTCGGCGTCATGAGCTGTACGAGCAAGCCCGGGAGAGAAGCCCAGAACGCTGGTCTGGACAGACGCGAAACTGGGAGCCGATGGGTACGGTGCTGTTGAACCCTGATCGGGAGCAGCCAGTCGAGAAAAGAGCAGCATAGTTAGACGGTGACGCGACAACTACCTTGAAAAACGCCGATCATAGGGATTAAAACTCCGTTATAACGGTAACCCCAGCCGTTTCGAACCGATCCATGTTCATCAACGCATCGATGGATTGCTCCAGGCTGATGGTTTTCCCCACGAGTTTTTCGGGCGCCAGCTTGCCGGAGGTGATCATCGCGATCATGGCGTCATAACGATGCGCTTGCATGCCGTGGCTGCCGTAGATCTCCAGTTCGTGCGCGATGACTTTGCTCATGGGGATTGCTGGCGTGGCGTGATCGGCGAGCATCAGTCCGACCTGGATGTGTTTGCCACGACGGCGCAGGTTGTTGATGGAGTTGAAGCACGTGGTGGGATGCCCCAATGCATCCAGCGATACATGGGCGCCGCCGCGAGTGATTGTCTGCACGGCTTCGGTGACGTTCGCGACGTCGTGGGCATTCACGGTGGCAACCGCTCCGAGCGAACGGGCCAGTTCGAGTTTTTCCTGGGAAATATCGATGGCGATGACGTTCGCGCCGATGGCGTGGGCAATCATCACCGCCGACAGGCCTACGCCTCCGCAACCGTGAACCGCTACCCACTGCCCGGCACTGACTTTGCCCTGGTCAACGACGGCCCGGAACGAGGTCGCGAAGCGACAACCCAGGCTTGCGGCGGTAGCGAAGTCCATGCTTTCAGGCAGTGCGACCAGGTTCAGGTCGGCCTGGTGGATGCCGACGTATTCGGCAAAAGATCCCCAATGGGTGAAGCCCGGCTGGAACTGCGTGTGGCAGACCTGCTGGTTGCCGCTGTTGCACTCCGCACAAGCACCACAGCCCCCCACGAACGGCACGGTCACGCGGTCGCCGACTTTCCACCGCGTGACGTCCTTGCCCACCTCGGCCACGATGCCCGCTAGCTCATGACCCGGCACATGCGGCAGCTCAATGTCCGGGTCATGACCTTTCCAACCGTGCCAGTCACTGCGGCACACCCCGGTGCCAAGCACCTGGATAACCACCCCATGACGTGCCGGGGTCGGATCCGCCACGGTCATCAGACGCGGCGGTTTGGAAAAGGCTTCGTAGACGACTGCTTTCATTCAAATCACCTGGATAGGGATGAGCGATGCGAGGTATTTCCTGTATTTTTATTATGAATGAACGCCTTGAAATTACCTTTCAAGTTGCACTTGACTTGATTTATGAAATGAAATTAGTTTCCATGAAATCGACTATTTCTGATGGGCTCTTTCATGATTGATCAGCTTGATAAGATGGATATTGCAATATCAGATCGTCTGCAGCGAGATGGCAAACTGTCGAACGTCAAGCTGGCCGAGCAACTGTCCCTCAGCGAGGCGTCCTGTTGGCGCAAGCAGAGACGCTTAGAGGAATGCGGCGTTATCGAGGGCTACCAGGCCATTCTCAATCGAAAGAAACTCGGGCTAGGCGTCATGGCCTTTGTTCAGATCTCTTGTACGGATCACAGTGAAGAAGCCACGGCACTGTTTGAGAAGATTATCCAGTCGGCCCCCCAGGTACTGAGTTGCCACAACACAACGGGCGAGGCGGACTTTCTACTTGAGGTGGTTGCACGGGACTTGAATAGCTACAGCCGCTTTGTCGAAAAAGTGCTGCGAAAGCTGCCAGGCGTTTCAAGTATTCGTTCGAACCTTTCCCTGCGTGAGCTGAAGACCACCCATCGATTGCCGGTGACCGAGCTGTTGAGTATGTGATGGAAAAACCGAACTCTGCGTGACTTTACCGGCAGCCATTACAACGATGAGCCCAGTTCAGAGATGAGCGTCTCACGATGCTTGAGCGCCTCTACGGCGGATTCACCCAATGAGCTTGCTACAGCGCTTAGCAGGCCTTGGGACAAAAGCATGAATCCGCACATGCTATTGCTGAAGAACAGGCTGTGATTGGGCACGTAGAAACTGTGATTGGCTATTTTGGCCAGTGGTGAGCTGGCGGAGTCCGTCAAGGCGATGACCTCGATACCGTGGTGTGCAGCCACATCGGCGGTGGCTAGAACACTCGGCGTATAGGGGAAACAGCTAGCCACAACCAGCACATCACCCGCGTCCAGCTGAGCCAACGCATCGGCGACGCCTTGCCGGTTGGAATCCAGGGTGCTGACGTCTGGGCGCAGCATGCCCAGGCCGTATGCCATGAACAAAGCCAAGGAGTTGAACTGGCGCATCCCATGAATGCGAACGCGCTTGGCTTTGCATAGTCGACCGACCACCTGATCGAACGTCGAGGCATCGATCTGCTCGATCAGGCTGGCGATGTTTGCGCTTTCTTGCCGTCCCAGACGGGCCAGCTGACTGAGAGGGCCGTTATCGGTAGTGCCCACCACCAGTTGGGAAGCCTGATCGCTATAAAAACTCCGGCCCTCCGTCAGCTCACGGCGAAAGACATCCTGCAGCTTGCTAAAGCCCGAGTAGCCCAGTCGCCTGGCCAACCGCGACAATGTGGAGGCGTTGACCCCCAGTTGCTCGGACAACTCGGTGATGGATGAAACGGCTGCGCGTTGTGGGGACTCAATCAGCGAAGTCAGCACGCGTGTTGAACTGCTACCCAGCACAATGTCGACTTCTTGCCGCTCGATGGCGGCCAGCAACTGCTTGAGGCCGGTCACGGTATCGGGCAACTGCTCGATTGATTGAGTCATTTGGATATCCACTACCTATAAACGGAAACCACACCTTTGACATCGGGACGATCAATGTCACGGCAGGTGTAAACGCGCCATTCTACAGTCGTGGCCGTCAGTGAGAAGACTGCGGTTGCCAGGGTGTTCTCATCATCTGGATCATCAGGCGCGCACCGGTAGATAGGCAAGGTTACATCATGCTCATCACGCAGAACGTCAAGGGCCTTGGTTTCATCCAGCAAGTCACGCGTACCGGCCAGCAGTGCGTCCAGTCGCTGTTGACGCGATCCGGAGCTACCCGTAACGGTCTGCTCTACCTGGCCCAGTGCATCCTGGACCATGTGATTGGCGTGGCCTTGGACTCCCCTGACTTCCAAGGCGCAGGTCATGGCAGATGAAGCTTCCACGCTCACCACCTGCGTTGAGCCTGCTTGGGCGAACGCATGGTGGAATGCGCCCGCGCGGGGCGTCACCGACACGGCGGCAATGGCTTCGTCGACGGATCTGGCCTCTAGTGAAGCACGACCCAAAACCATCCTTGGCAGGCCTGCCGGAATATCCTTGGGCCGCAGGTTGTTGACCGTCGCAACGATGCCGAATTCGTTGACCGCGAACGTGTGCCCAGGAATCGACCCCGGATAAATGAAGCTGACGAACGCCGCGCCGTCATCGGGCGTGACATGCACGATGGCGCAGTCGCCGCGCAGCTGTGGCAGGCCGTCTTCGTTGTGGGCGATCAAAGTGCCCAGTAGAGTCTGGCCATACACGGTGGTGCAACCATCGACACTGGGAAGCCCGGCGAAGTCTCCACGGCAGTTCCACATGAAGACTTCGTCGACAGGCAGTTCAAGCCCGGCCGCCAGGCCTTCGATTTCCTGCCAGTAGCGCGGGAACATCTGGCGTACCAGCGTCTGCATTTCCTGCGCCTTGGGCGTGTTGGCCAGCGCTGCGAGGCGTTGCCACAGAGGCAGCGGCCGCAATTTTGCGTGCACGGCCTGGCGGCCAAATTGACCCAGGCGCACCCCTAGGTCGAATGCGCTGCCGGCAATATGAAGTTGAGCGAGCATCGCTATGCCCCTTACGAAACGTGCTGGAGAAATTCCCGCAAGCGCGGGCTGGGTGGGTTGGCGATCAGCTCTTGCGGTTTCCCGTCCTCAGCAATGCGCCCCTTGTCGATGAAGATCAGACGGCTGGCGACTTTGCGCGCGAAATCGACTTCGTGCGTCACAATCACCATGGTCATGCCTTCTTCCGCCAGCGCCTTCATCACGGTCAGCACTTCATGGCGCAGCTCTGGGTCAAGCGCAGAGGTCGGCTCGTCAAACAGCATCATTTTGGGTTTGACAGCGAGCGCGCGAGCAATTGCAACGCGTTGCTGCTGGCCGCCCGAGAGTTGAGAAGGGTAGTGGTCGGCACGCTCGGCCAACCCCACCTTCGCCAACAGTTCACGACCTAGTGCATGAGCTTCGGCTTTGCTCGCACCACGGACACGGATAGGTCCGAACGCTACGTTTTCCAACGCAGTCATCTGCGGGAACAGGTGGAATTGCTGAAAGACCATTCCCGCTTCCTGACGGATAAGCCGCTCGTCCACCTTGGGGTCGTTGACCTTCAGGCCATCGACGACAAGTTCTCCCTCTGTGATCTCTTCCAGCTTGTTGATGCAGCGCAGCAGGGTCGATTTACCCGATCCCGATGGCCCGATGATCACCACGACTTCGCCGCTCGCAATGCTCAGATCGATGTTGTGCAGCACCTGTGTAGTGCCAAAATGCTTGGAAACGTTCTTGAATTTGATCATAGGATTTTCAACCTTGCTTCCATCCGGCGCAGGACATAACTGAGTACCAGCGTGATGATCAAATAAATCACGGCGACCGCAGACCAGACTTCCATCGCCCGGAAATTGCCGGCGATCACCTCTTGGCCCTGACGGGTCAGCTCAGCGACCCCGATCACGATGAACAGAGAGGTGTCCTTGATGCTGACGATCCATTGGTTACCCAGTGCGGGGATCATTCGGCGAAATGCCAGGGGCGCAATCACGTAACGAAGCGTATCGCGCCTGGACAGGCCGAGTGCCAGACCGGCTTCGCGAAAGCCTTTGTTGATCGATAGCACCGCACCTCTGGTGATTTCGCCGATGTAAGCACCGGAGTTAATCATGATGGTGAACACGGCGGCGCTGAATGGATCAACGCGTACGGGAACCATCAGCGGCAAGGCGAAGTAGATGAACATCACCTGCACCATGATTGGCGTGCCACGGATCAGCTCGATGAATACCAGGGCTACCCGACTGCTCAGGAAACCGCCGTAAGCGCGGGCAAAGCCCGCGATCACGCCGATGAATGCGCCACCGATCAGACCCAGGATCGATATCCAGAGTGTGAGTTTGGCGCCATCCAGCAGAACGGGGAGCGCATCCCAAATGGCGCTCCATTGAAATTGCATAACGGTCAACTCTCAAAGTAGCTGGGAAGATTTACTGAGGCTGGGTGCCAAACCACTTTTCGTAGATTTTGGCGTAGGTGCCATCTTCTCGAAGCTTCTTCAGTGCGGCGTTGACCGGTTCACGCAGTTCGCTGCCTTTAGGGAAGCCAATGCCATATTGCTGGGCCATCATCTGGGTGCCTACCGTTTTGACTTGGCCTTCACCTGCGGTCTTGATGTAGTAAAGGACGTTCGGTGTGTCGTGCATGGCGGCGTCGACCCGGCCGGTACGTAGCTCAAGGTAGGCGTTATCGATGTTTGGGAACTGGCGCAGATCCTTGGCCTTGAGGTTGGCTTTCGCATAGTCAGCCGCTGAGGTGCCGCTCTTCACTGCCAGGCTCTTGCCAGCAATGTCAGCCTCGCTTTTGATGGTGTCGTTGTCGGCCTTGACCATCAGCAAGAAGCCGCTGTCGTAGTAGCCGTCAGAGAAGTCGATGGCCTGCTTGCGCTCTTCCTTGATGGTAATGCCTGCCAGCGCCGCGTCCACGTTATGGGTCTGCAGAGCAGGAATAATGCCGTTGAAGTCCATCGGCTTGAGCTGATAGGTCACGCCCATCTCTTTAGCGATCGCCGCCCAGAGATCGATATCGAAACCCACGTACTCACTGCCCTGTTTGAACTCAAATGGCACGAATGCCGTATCCGTAGCGATCAACAGTTCCTTGCCGGCAGCCATGGAGTTAGCGCAAATGGCCAGCGCTGCGGCGGCAAGGGATGCCTTGAGAATTTTTTTCATCGTCTTTCCTCAGTAAGGGTGGCTCGGTTCGCCGTTGACGGGCCGAGGGAAAGCGGCAGTAGCAATGAATGGGCTAGGCCCTGGTTTTTATGGACGGCCTCTCCATGCCGAAGAGTGAGCAGGGCACCGATGAAGCGAACGACACGTCTCTCACTGACTTCGTGCAAATATCCATTGCTTAGAATTTCAATGCAAGTAATATTTGCATGACATCAGGAGGGTACCATGAGTCATGTTCTGCATCGCAGCTTCAATCACACCTATCCCACTGCCGTTTCAGGAGAAGGGCCCTATCTAATCGATAGCACAGGTCGACGTTACCTGGATGCCAGTGGCGGCGCCGCCGTGTCGTGCCTCGGCCACAGCGACCCGCAGGTGATAGAGGCCATCCAGCAGCAGGTCGGAAAGCTGGCTTACGCTCACACTTCGTTCTTCACGACTGACGTGATGGAAGAGCTCGCTGACTTTCTAGTCGCCCGTGCGCCTGCCGGGTTGGAGTCGGTGTATTTCGTGTCGGGAGGTTCCGAGGCCGTCGAGACCGCGCTGAAGTTGGCGCGACAGTACTTCGTGGAAATAGGGCAACCCGCACGCAAGCATGTGATTGCCCGGCGCCAGAGCTACCACGGCAATACCCTGGGGGCTCTGGCAGCAGGTGGCAACGAATGGCGCCGCCGTCAGTTCGAGCCACTGTTGATCGATGTCAGCCATGTCAGCCCGTGCTATGCATATCGCGAGCAACGGGAAGGTGAGTCCGACGAACAATTCGCGACCCGATTGGCGCAAGAGCTGGAAGCTGAAATTCTGCGCCTGGGTGCCGACAACGTCATGGCCTTTATTGCTGAGCCTGTGGTCGGTGCCACACTCGGCGCAGTCACGGCGGTACCGGGTTATTTCAAGAAAGTACGGGAAGTGTGTGACCGCCACGGCGTGTTACTGATTCTCGATGAGGTCATGTGTGGCATGGGACGTACTGGTACGTTGTTTGCCGCTGAGCAGGAAGGCATCACTGCCGACCTGATTACCATCGCCAAAGGCCTGGGGGCGGGCTATCAGCCGATTGGCGCGACCATGGTCAGTGGAAAAATTCGCGATGCGATTGCCAATGGATCAGGGTACTTTCAGCATGGCCATACCTACATTGGTCATGCCACGGCGTGCGCGGCGGCCTTGGCGGTGCAGAAAACCATCGAGGCGCGCGGGTTGTTGTCCCAGGTGCAAACGCTCGGCGATGCCCTGCAATCGCGACTGGTGGAAACCCTGGGCAATCACCCCCATGTCGGCGATATTCGTGGACGCGGCCTGTTCCGTGGCATCGAGTTGGTGACTGACCGGCAGAGCAAGACGCCTTTCGATCCTGCTTTCAAACTGCATGCGCGGATCAAGAAAGCGGCGATGAACGAGGGCCTCATGTGCTACCCCATGGGCGGTACGGTGGACGGAAAACTCGGCGATCACATCCTGCTCGCACCGCCGTTCATCATCGATGCCGACCACGTCGACGAAATTTCACAGAAGCTGGCGAAGGCAATAGCCAGCGCGATCAACGGGCTTTGACGGAGATATCGATGGAGATTCGATCGCGCCTGACCACCCTGCAGCCTGACGAGATGAGCGAAGACCAGCAACGTGTGCTGGCTGACATCCTCAAGGGGCCTCGCGGCAACCTCGACGGTCCGTTCCTGGCATGGATTCACAGCCCTGCGTTGGCGGATCATGCCCAGCGCCTGGGGGCTTTCTGCCGATACGGCACCGCGCTGGAATTGCGTCTGACCGAACTCGCCATTCTGACCACGGCAGCCTGGTGGCGCTCCCAGGCCGAATGGCAGATCCACGAGCCGATTGCCAGAGGGGCAGGGCTTTCAGAGACGATAATCGAGGCATTGAAACAGCAGCAGCCCCCCGTCTTCAGTTGCGCAGACGAGCAGTGCGTTTACGACATCGGGAAATCACTCTATGAAACTCGACGAGTGCCGGCAACGCTCTACGAGCAAGGCGTCGCCTTGTTTGGAGAAGCGGCGATGGTTGACCTGATCGGCGTGTATGGGTACTACTCTCTGGTGGCGATGACGCTCAACGTTTTCGAAGTCCGACGTGAGTCCGGCTCGCCGCTGCCTTTTGAAGAGTGAAAATGCATGCTCGAAGCCAATCCCAATTGCCCTATCCGTCGTCGGCTGGCCCATCTGCCCTGGGTTGGTGATAACCGTGCGGGCTTGCGGCATTGGCTGGAGATCCAGCGCGACCCATTGGCCTGGCTGCAGAAAATGCACGCGATGCAGCCGGACGTCGCCGTCATGCGCATGGGCCCGCAGCGTGTCTGGTGCCTGTTCCATCCGCAAGCCGTGCACGAGCTGATGGTCGAGCATCGCGACGACCTGCGCCGCTGGGCGCCGGCACTGTGCATGCTCAAGCAATGGAATGGGCGCAGCTTCATGATGCGTGAAGGCGAGCCGGCCCAGGCACAGCGCAAGGCGGTGCGCCCACACATTGCTCCTCCGGCGGCCAATGATGTGCGCCAACTGGCCGCGCAGTGGGCAGAGCGGATAGTGGAGGGGCGCGAGTATGATCTCGACCTGGAGATGGCAGCGTTCAGCGCCACCCTCAGTGGTCACGCGCTGTTCGATGTAGACCTGGAGCCGGCGGCCTACCGGATCGCCAAGGCGGTTCGCCTGCTGTCGCGGGTGGCGTTGCTGGAAATGTCCACCGGTCTGCCGCTGGGGCACTGGTTCCCGAGCAAGCTCTGCCCGCGCAAACGCTGGGCGCTGGGGCAGTTGCGAGCCGTGATCGACGAGGTGGCGGAGCAGTCGCCTCGGCCCCTGGTCGAGTTGCGTGATGAACTTTGCACCCTGCTGATGGCGTCGCACCAGTCCACTGGCGTCACTTTGACCTGGTGTCTGCTGCTGTTGGCGCAGCGTCCGGAACTCTGCCAGCGACTGCGGGCCGAACTGGCGCCCATCGACTGGCCGTCCATCCGTTCGGTCAGTGACCTGCGCAACTGTCCCTTGCTGAGGGCGGTGCTACAGGAATGCCTGCGTCTTTACCCTCCGGCCTACGGCCTGGCGCCACGACAGGTGACGGCAGACATCGACGTGTCCGGCCATTCGCTCAAGCGTGGGGACGTGGTGATGGTTTCCAGTTGGATCACCCATCGGGACCCGCGCTGGTTCGAGGCGCCCCTGGAGTTCCGCCCGGAACGCTTCCTGGACTCGGCAACATGGCCACGTGGCGCCTATTTCCCGTTCGGCCTGGGCGACCGTTCCTGCCCGGGGACCGCGATGGCGATGATCGATCTGGCTGCGGCACTGGCCTACTGGGTGGAACATTGGGACATCGTACACGACGGCGAACTGGCGCCACGGGGCTGGTTCTCTTTGCGTCCGCAACGGGCGCGGGTCCGCTTTGTCCGAAGAGCCTGATCAGCGAGTTTTTGCAATCACCGCGGTCATGTATTCATTCAAATCCCGAAAATCCTTAACGGTCCATGCGTGCGCCGGTACCTTTACACCATTTTCTTTCAAGGTTTTCGGAATCAAATCTCCATTGGGGCGAAGTATGATCGAAGACACGATGACGCCTGGATAATCATTCAGCCGCTTTTTAAAGGCAGGCGTTGTAAGGTCCGGGGTAGGGGGGATGCTCTTTTTTGCCAGTGGCCCAGTAGCCTTGATATCGGCTCCGTGGCACATGGCGCACCGCTGCAGGTAGAGGTTTTTCCCATTGTCATTGTCCGCCAAGGACAGCGTTGCTTGAGTGAACGACAAGATCCCTAGCAACGGGATGAATAGTGCTTTCATATTTCCTTATAAGTCTTTTGATCACGGTCTTTGTTTTTGTATCACGTCCAGCGTTGCCTCAGTGCTCTTGCGGCGCAGCAGGCTTGTCGTCTTCTTTTTTAACCAGAATTTCGACGCTGTAGTCCTTCAGTGGAATGATCTTGGGGCGGCCATTTTCATAGATGGCCAGCCTGGTGCCCGAGGTTGCCACCAGAAAGCCCGAAGCAAGGATTTTTTCGCCATCTTCGAGTAGGTACCATTTTACGTTCCAGCGAGCAGATTCTACGAGCCTTGCGAAGCCCTCGCACGGCGAAGCGAGTGGTTCCAGGCTAGGAGGCACGAGTTTGATAGAGGACTTTGGGGCAAGGGCGCGCAGGGTAGGGAAAAGATTTGAGATGTTGGAGCTATGCCATGTCGACAGAGTGCGAAGAGTCATCTATACCCATGGCAAAGTAGTGGCACTTTCAGCCGTACTGCTTTTGCGGAGCACGCCACTGCGCTCCCGCTACCGCACATCGGGCGGCAAGGGAACTATCAGTAATGCGGCGAACAGCTCTTGTCGAATCCAATCTGACTGGATGATGAACCCCATGGCGATGATCACAAGTAGAGTAATCAAGAATTTACTGACAGCTAATGCCATCTTACTGTGTGGGTGCTTCGGCGGCGAATCGCCCCGACTCCTAGAACCAGCGGAAAAGGAGTTAGGGACTGATGGCCCAATCACCATGCACTATCATTCGGCGGTTTATTATCCTGATGAAATTGCACTTCACGGTGGTGGTTACATAGTCGGGATTGAGAAAGGTGATCCCGATAAGATTCTTAAGCCAGGAGAAAGTCTGACGTTCGAGCAGCCGAACAGTACAGATAAAACGGTCAGAGACCAGCAGGCCGCAGTACATGACGGAAAAATCATGTTCGTATCGCACATTATTCGTGATCAGCTTCCTGGGAGTGATAAAAGGAACTGTAGTTTGTTCGATGCCTATTATCGTAAAAATGTCATGGTTCCTCCTGTTCGTGGCTGCGACAGCAACTCTGAGAGCCCTCCCGAGGTTCTATCTAACGATGCGTATCACTCAGGTTGGCAGGGAATGGAAAAGCTACAAAATGATTTAACTATCGATATCAAGTCTCGTGCTTATACCCATATCGTTGTCGTTGTCATGGGTTGGAACACTGTGCAAGAGGAGGCAGTCAGAAACATAAACTCCATAATTAGAGGGATAAAGCATGCCAGTGAAGAAGAGCAAATGCTCTTTAAACCACTCGTCATTGGCGTGACCTGGCCAAGCCAGTGGAACAGCCCATGGCTTGATCCTATTTATAAATTGACAAGCTTCGGGACAAAGGCAAAAGACGCCGATGAAGTCGGCTTGACCTGGTTAGGCGTCCTGCTAGGAAATACAATACCTCAGGCCAACACACTGGCTAAAGTAAACTTACCGGTCATAGCGATAGGGCATAGCTTTGGGGCGCGAGCAGCGACCATGGCTGCTTGCGACGGACCAGTGATAGCCGACGGATCGGGCTCTCGATCCTCGAAGCAAACGGTGGATTTGCTTATCAACTATCAAGGAGCCTTCTTGACAGACCGATTGCTGGGTAAAAGCCAAGACGGGACCCTGCTCGACAAATGTCCCCGTGCAAGGAATATAGCCTTGACCTCTTCCAATAACGATACTGCCGTCAAAAGAGCTCTTTGGGGTACTTATGCTGGCAGCGAAAATAGCTTCCTAGAATACTGCTCCAAGCGTTCAGATCTCATAAACTGTGTAAAAGCAAATGCCAAAGGATCAACTACTCCAGCGCCAACTTCTAGCAGAAAGGTGACCTACATTAATTCGGATGCCTTGATTACCTACAACGCGTTTTACACAGGGGGAGGTGCACACAGTGATATTTATCGAGATGAGCAAGGCGCCCTATCATGGTCTCTGATCAAGGCACTCGGCGGTAAAAACGTCTCATCATCTGTCTTAGTCACAGAACCCTAACTACGTTCAGGGACTGAACACCTGACAATCAGCCCCTACCGGGGCTGATTGTGTCGTGCATTAAAATGGATAGTGGTGACCACCAGGCTGCCAGGTGACCCAATGCGCACGGGTAAATTCATCCACGGCATAGTGACCGTTGAAACGCCCGAGCCCGGAGTTTTTCTCTCCTCCGAAGGGGGCGTTGGGCTGGTCATCGACCGTGATGTCGTTGATGTGCGTCATGCCGGCGACGATGCCACGAGCGAATTGCAGCCCACGCGCCATATCCTTCGTGAATACCGCACTGGACAAGCCATACTCACTGGCATTGGCAAGTTGCAGGGCGTGCGCTTCATCGTCGGCTATCAACAGGGGCAACAGCGGGCCAAAGGTTTCATCTGCTGCCAGAGCGTCATCGGCTTTTACGTTGCCGAAAACATGCGGGGGCAGCAATAGACCCTGGGCTGAAGCGCCGAACAGTTGGGTCAGGCCCGAGCCATGTGCCTGCTCAATCTTGCGTAACAGGCCATTCAACTGCGATTGATTGACTACAGGCCCAATGACGGTATCCGTGTCGTCAGGATTACCCACTTTCAGCTTGCTGACCCTGTCCACCACCCTTTCTGCGAAGGCTGGGTAGAGGGATCGATCAACGATCACTCGGTTGACGCTCATGCATATCTGGCCCTGGTGCAGGAACCGGCCGACTACGGCTGCGTGGGCCGCCACTTCAACGTCGGCATCATTTAACACCACCAGTGGGGCGTTGCCACCGAGTTCAAGGGCAACACGTTTGATGTACTTGCCGCCCGTGGCGATGCGGCCTACGTTACGACCCACATCCGTAGATCCGGTGAACGAGATCAACCTGGGGACTCGATGCTCCACGAAGGCGTCACCAATCTCTGATCCGGCGCCCACCACAACATTGATGGTACCTGCGGGGAAGCCGGCTGCCTCGAGTAGGTAGGCAATCAATAAACCACCGCTGACAGCGGTATCACTCGCAGGTTTCAGCACTACGGTGTTGCCTAATGCCAAGGCCGGAATAACGGAGCGCATGCTCAGGTACAGCGGAAAATTCCAAGGGCTGATCACCCCCACCACGCCAAGCGGATCACGGAACACAAAGCTTTGTTCGCCCGGCTTGTAGCTGGTCAGGATCCGACCTTCTACTTGCATTGGCATGCTCGCGCATTCCCGGACCAGGTTCAGCGTGCTTTGCCACTCGATACCCGCCTTGATTCGCGTGCTGCCTGATTCCTTGATCAGCCAGTCGATGATTTCTTCACTGCGCTGGGAAACGACAATTGCAAGCTTTTCAAGCAACAGAACCCTTTGGCTGGCATGTAGAGAACTCCACTCCAACTGCGCCTTTTCGGCCGCCAGGTAGGCTTCATCCAGATCGCCCACTGAGGCGAGTGGCATGTCCAACAGCAATTCGCCGTTAAAGGGATTGCGATTATCCAGGCGTTTGCTGGAGCGCCCTGGTTTCCAGTGGCCGTTAATGTATTGGTGGCCTTGAATGGCAAATGGGGCAGGTGCGGTCTGGTTATTCATTTAGGCAACTCGATAAATTGAATGGGTTGAATGCCTTGCAATATCAGGTGCGCATCCAGGCGCGGCCCCAAGAGTTCAGTGTGTGTTCACATTGCGGCCATACGCCGGTTTCACGGTCTGCCGGCGTCAACTCAAGTTCTGCGGAGAATTCAAGGCGGTTTCGATCGGCATCGACCACCATGAAAAACAGGTTGTTACCCGGGCCATGGCGGCCGGGTCCGAAGAAAATGCTGATGCGCTCCTTGGCAAACCGGTCGCCCCAATCACGAATGTCATTCCACTCATTGGTTTCGTAGCAATGATGGTCCCATTCATTCTTCGAGCCACGGAAAAAGGCGAGGGAGTGATGTTCATCGTCGGAGCGCAAGAAACACACCATGACCTGGGCGGTCTCTTGGTCGACGACGTTATCGGAAATGGTGAAACCAATGGTGTTGACGTAAAAGTCGACGATTGCTTCAAGCTCGGTTGTCTGGAATACAACGTGCTGCAGCCTCGACGGCATGCCCTGTGGTTCATCACGTTGATCGGGAAGCGCTACACCGAATATTGTCTGGCGACCCTGTGGATCCCGAATGGCAAATGCGCCCGATTCAAGCAAGGGGGAGGTCACCGGTTCGAGTTCGCAACCACGTTCGACGAGGGTCTGGCGCAGCGTGTCCAGTTTGGCGTGGGAGTGAAGGTTGTAGGCCGCGGCCAGGAGGCCGCTGTGATCGGCCGGCGAAATGATTACCGCGCGTTTGGGGCCCCGCATCACCTGGCTGCCGTCTGCCTCCGGTGAGGCCCTCATGTCCATCATTCGCGTATAGAAATCGACCTGACGTTGAGGTTCTTTGCTTGCCAGATGCAGATAGCACAGTTGAGCAGGGGTCGAAGTTTGAAGAGTCATCCTGGAGAACTCCGTGGTCAAAGAGTAACGGGGACATGAGCGGTTTGGGGTGCAGCCACGGCGACCGTTGCAATCTCTGCAATGCCCAAAACGCACTGGAGGGCCTGGGCTGTTTCTGATTCCTGAGCCAAGTTGAACAGGGCGGCAACGTATCGGTCAGGACGGAGCAGCACAAAGCTGCTGGTCTCTGCAAACAGTTCACTTAACTCGCCGTTGCAATCGTGCACGATCGTTAACCCCGGAACGGGCGGCGGCGGCACAGAATGCTTTGGAATGATCACCATGCGCTTGGCATCCAGATGATCCCAAAGCGGGTGCTGCAGGTGATCCACGCGTTGACTGGGAAACTCGCCAAATTGAATCAAGGCAAATCCCGGCCCGATGTATTCATCCAGCAGCAGGCCGTTGCCTTGCGAGTCGAAGAGGGTCGGCTGCGGCAACATTGTGCCGGCGCGCAGGTTGCCGGCCTTGCCTTGGGATAAGACCAGGCCCTGGGTAAAACGAGGCTTGGGTTTGAATTTCATCTGCAAGAAGTAATCGCGCAGAGGTGGAATCAGGCCGATCAAGCGGAACGTGCTGCTGATGAGTTTGGCGCGCAAGGCTGAAGCAGGCGCCATGACGACACCCAGATTCAATGCCAGCCTGATCAGTGCCCACGCATGATCGCGGCGTTCACTTTCATAGCTCTCCAGAGCACTGGGGGCCATGTGTCCACGCAGCACTGCCACCAGCTTCCATGCGATGTTATGGGCATCGCGCACGCCGCTGTTCATACCTTGGCCCGCATAGGGTGGGGTCAGGTGTGCAGCGTCACCTGCGAGAAATACGCGACCTGCTTGCCAACGTGAGGCAACCCTGGCGTGAAAGGTGTAAACCACTTTACGTACCAGCGAATAAGCTTTTTCACCCCGGAACGGTCGCAGTAAAGAGCTGAGGCTGGCGTCGCTGAGCATCTGCTCATCCGTCTCGTCATCCTTGAGCATGAACTCAAAGCGGCGCGTCTGATGGGGGCCGGGCACTTCGACGACAGGTCGCTCGGCATCGCAATACACACGGGTCTGCCAGAACGGATCATCATCCTGATCCAGATCCACGACCAGCCAGCGAGACTTGAAGCTGGAACCCACCATGTCGACACCCAGTTGTTTGCGAACCGGGCTTCTGCCGCCATCACTGGCAACCATGTACTGGGCGTGCACTTCAACCGTTTCACCGGCCTTGTTCTGTATCCGAGCGAGAACGCCTGAGTCGTCTTGGGTAAAGTCGATCAGTTCATGGCAGAAAAGCTGAGTCAGGCTCGGGAAACGCTCCATCCCATGCATAAGCGTACGTTCAAACAGCGGCTGGCGGAACGCGTTGCGTTTGGGATAGCCGTACTGCTTGCCGACGGGCTCGACCTTGCCAAAGCAGCGGCCACCGGGTTTGTCGAAGTAATGGACGCCGTAGCCTTGGACAACATCAGCCAACACGGCTTTATCCAGTCCCGCTGCCTGCATGGTTCGTAGCGACTCATCGTCGATCGAGACGGCGCGAGGTTCAGTCACAGTGCTGGTTTTGCGATCAATGATGGTGGTGCGCACGCCAGCCTGCCCGAGGAGGTTGGCCAGCGTGAGTCCTGTCGGGCCGGCACCGATAATCAGTACGTCAGTATTCACGGGTGTAAGGGTTGTCATTTTTGTTCCCTCGTTGACCGCGCGGGGATCAGTCCAGAAGTTCTGGTCTATGCGCGAGCGCGGTCATGAGTTGTGAAAGGTTATCGGCAAGGGTAAGAATCTGCTGGCCCTGCGCTTCATCCTGTTCGCTTTCGCGTTGCGAGCTGGGGCGCACGCAGCTGATGCTTCCGACTACTTTGCCGTCTCCATCGAATATGGGCGCCGCCAGGCCGAAGACGCCGGCATCCACTTCGCTGGAACTCAACACATACCCCTGGCGGCGTAAGCGTTGGAGCGAGCGTCTGAACTGCTCCCACGTCTTGCCAAGGTTGCTGGAGGCAACGTCATCCGGATTTTCCAGAAACAGCTGGCTCTGGTGTCGCGACCCCATATTGGCGAGGATCGCTTTTGAGGTGGCCCCCATGAATAACGGTCTTGGGGAGCCTCGTGAATAGCTCACCTGGCTGGACAGATTGCCGCTTTGATGGACGCAGACCACTTGATCCTTGAACAGCCGACAAACCAACCACGCTTGCTCGTCCCCCCATTGCGGGAAGGTCGACTCCAGTGAGTGTGCGGCACGAACCAGCGGATCACTGACGCGCAGCTGGCGATCCCAGGTGATGATTCTGGCGCCGAGCGCGTAGCGTCCGGCCTCTACCTGAAACAGCAAGTTGGCATCGGCCAGTTCGCGGACATAACGGTAGGCAGTGGAGCGTGTGAACGCTAGCGCATTAGCCATCCCATCGACCGTCCAGATGGGATGGTGCTCGGTGAACAGATCGAGGATTCGCAGCATCCGCTCCAGACTGGAGCCTTTGCTATCGATCAGGTTCTCAGGGGTGTCTTCGGAATCAAACGGTCTTTGCATGTTAACGCTCGTCTACAATACTGTTGCGCAGGATACCAATGCGCTCGATTTCGATTTCGACGATATCTCCCGGCTTCATCCAGACCGGTGGCTCACGGAATGCGCCAACGCCACCTGTGGTGCCGCTGACAATGACGTCTCCAGGCGCCAGTTCAGTGAACGCGGTGCAATACTCGATCAACCTGCGTACGTCGAAAATCATGTCGCTGGTGCGCGTGTGTTGCATCGCTTCGCCGTTCAGGCGAGTTGTCAGTTCCAGATCCTGCGGATCGACGATTTCATCACTGGTGACCATCCACGGTCCAAAGCCGCCGGTGGACGGGAAGTTTTTACCTGGAACGAACTGGATGGTGTGCTTCTGCCAATCTCGTACGCTGCCGTCGTTGTAGCAGGCATAGCCGGCGACATAGTCCAGAGCGTTCTGCGCCTTGACGTGGCGAGCCGTCTTGCCAATCACGACGGCCAGCTCACCTTCGAAGTCAAGCTTGTGAGAAACGATTGGGCGAACGATGGGCTGCAGATGTGCGGTCTGGCTGTCGGCAAAGCGGGTGAAAATCATCGGGTAGATCGGCGTGTCCCGGCCAGTCTCGCGCATGTGGGTGGCGTAGTTGATCCCGATGCAGAGCACTTTCCCGGGGTTGGCAATAACCGGCAGAAAGGTGATTTCACTCAATGCCAGGCGGGGTAGGTCCTTCAGCGCATCAGCACCCAGTTCGCTGAGTTGATTGCGGGCGATGGCTTCTTTCAGGTCTGCGCCCAAGTGAAGCTTGAGTGACTCCAGGTCAATGACGTGCTCACCTTCAACAACGCCATAACTGGAACGGTCTTGGTAAACGAAGCTTGCGATTTTCATGAGTATGCCTTGGGTTGCATCATGGATGAGGAACAGACTGTGGCGTTGCGTGCTGTTGCTGATTTAGGGGGGCAAGTCGGAACAGGGTAATTGCGCTCAGCGCGATGAGCCCTGGGATCAACGCAGCGCTGAGGATCTCGGTCAAAACCCAGCCGGCTGCCAGCATCATGCCTCCGCAAACGGGCCCTGCAATGGAACCCACTCGCCCGATACCCAGTGTCCAACCGATGCCTGTGGAGCGTATTTCCTGCGGATACAACTCGACGGCCAACGCGTTAAGACCTGCCTGTGCGCCTTGCACCAAAATGCCCATCACCCACACGTACCTCTTATTGTTTTTATTGTCTGGCGCAGGAAGGTGCCGTTGACTGAGATCAATCTATTACGAGGAAAAAATCCTGTAAAGAGAAAATACACCAAAATCCCAAAATGCAGGAAATATGTGTTTTTGGCTCATTGCACTCATCCCCGCGTGGGTGCTCCAGGTGAGATATCAGGCCTGCCTCCTACCAAGGCGTGAGCAACTGAATGCGACTTTCAGGGGGAAAGGGAGGGGGCAGCGTGATCGTTGTGCAGCGTTGTCGCTTTCAGGCAAGGCTGTCTCTCTGGGGAAAGATTCCGTACCCATCAAGTGCATACAGTTGAATGGCATCGGAGCTGCACGCTCCATCGCTCATAATTCAAACAATAGAGCTCATCATGAAAAAGCCATTCGCAACCACCAGTCTTGCGCTAACGATATTCGCCGCTTCAACCTCGCCGGCTTTCGCTGTTACGCCGTCGGTCAACGAACCCTCAGGTCTCAACCTTGGCGGAACCAGCTTTTACGACGGCTTTGCCGGTCAACCTGGGTTAAGCCATCTGGTCTATCTGAAGTATGACTCTGCCCAGTCATTCCTGGGTGCCAAGGGCAAACAGAACCCTGCGCTTGACGACCCGAAACTGACAGTCACCACGCTGATAAACCAGTTCAGCTACTACTCACCAAACACTATCGGCATGGGCGCTCATCTGGGCTGGAGTCTGCTTGTCCCCATGGTTTCACTTGATGCCGACATGGGACCGGCCGGTGCGCAACTCAAGGACAATGGTGCCGGGATGGGCGATATGACCACCGGGCCCCAGATTCAATTTGACCCGATAGTCGATCAGCACGGCCGTCCGGTGTATTCACAAAGATTTGCCGTAGACATGATCTTGCCTACCGGAAAATACGACGAACATAAGGATTTCAACCAGGGTTCCAATTTTTACTCTATCAATCCCTACTGGGCTGCGACGGTAATGCCTGCACCCCGTTGGGAGGTGAGCTGGCGCCTGCACTATCTCTATAACTTCCGAAATGATAAGCCCGCCAGCAGTGGGCCTCTCGATTACCGAGGGCAGTCAGTCGATGATACTCAGGCGGGGCAAGCAGCCTGGGCGAACTTCGCCGCTTCCTATGAAATATTTCCCAAGGTTTCTGTGGGACTTAATGGCTTTTACTTCAAACAAATCTCTGATGACCGTGTGAATGGTCATCGCCTGGAGGACTCGCGTGAACGTGTCCTCGGTCTAGGTCCGGGCGTATTCTGGAAAATCAGCGAAGAGCAAGGTCTCTGGTTCAACGTTTATCACGAATCCGCTGTTGAAAACCGAGCCAAGAATGATTTCTCCGTACAAGTACGTTTTGCTCACGCCCTTTGAAGTGTCTGAGGTATCGCGATAATGCAAGCAATCCAAAAAGTGGACAGCAAGGGTACATTACTCTCGCTCTGCCTGATTATGGTGGTTTCACTGGGCACGTTGCAGATTCAACCGATGCTTGGAGGGGCCTTTGTTGATCAACTCGGCCTCTCTTTGAATGAAATCGGGCCTGTCTTTGCCTCCGAGTTAATTGCGATGGCATTTGCCTGTGGCGCCAGCGCTATGCTGATGCCACGCATTAATCGACAGTGTTACGCCCTCATGGCCATTGTGCTTATGATCATCAGTAATATTGCAAGTTGCTATGCCAACCGCTTTGTTGAACTGGTAGTGCTGCGCCTTTGTGCGGGCCTCGGCGGAGGGGCGGCAATGGCCGTGGTATATGCCAGTGCCGCACTCAGGTCATCCAAGGATGCAACATTCGCGGTCATCAATATCGGTAACCTGATCTGGGGCGTGTTGCTGGTCTCCAGCATGCCGCTGGTCCTGGGGCACGGCGGGGTTGCTTCATGCTTTCTGCTGTTGGGTGTCGCTAGTGTCATTGCTGCTTTTGGCATTCGTCGAATTCCTGCGCGGTTTGCCGGGGCAGTGGCAGGTAACCAGCAGCAGGTAGCCCGCATAGGCTTGACTTCCATACTGCTTATCAGTCTGTTCGCTTTGCTATTTTTTGGTCACTCCGCGCTGTGGGTGTATCAGGAGCGCATTGGAAAAAGTATCGGGTTGGCACCGGAGCAAATTGGCGCAATTTTGGGCGCCAGCGTGCTGGCAGGTGCCGTGGGCGCTGGTTTGGCGGGCCTGATCAAGCGGCGGCTAGGGCTGTTGTTTCCTCAACTTTTCGGGTTTGGGACTGCACTGATCGCGACACTGATGATGGTCTACGGTACGAGCGCCTTGTCTTTCGCCTTGACGGCAGGGCTGATCCATCTTGTCTGGTTCTTTTGCCTGCCCTATCTGTTGTCGATGGCCGCAGAACTGGACCCCAGTGGCCGACTGGCCGGGCTAGGCAATGCTGCAATTTTCGTAGGACAGGGATTGGGACCTTTCGCTGCAGCTCTGGTGGTGGGAACCGGGGACTTTCGTGCCGTGGGGTGGCTGGCGGCAGGAGCGTATGTGGTTGCGCTGATCACAGCGGTCACGATGGTGGCGTCCTTCAATCGAGGACAACGGTACCTGCCAGCGAGAGTGCTGGAAGTCGACTGCGCATAGTTGTCACCCGTGTGGCTGCACTTGAGCATTTACACGTGCATGCCTTACGGAAAACCGAATCAAAAACATTAATTTATGTCTGGTTCAGTCTGCACGCTTTGTCTGGACCGCGAAATGCATCATTAGAGGTATATGATGACCGCTCAATTTCCCAAAATTCCTGAATTCTCTGGTGCGCTTTATTACCCGAGCCGCGCCGAAGTCGATGTTTTCGATCTGGAAATCGAGGGCAGTTTGCCTGCGGACATCAAAGGGGCGTTTTATCAAGTTTCCCCGGATCCGCAATATCCGCCAATGCTGGGTGAGGATATTTTTTTCAATGGCGATGGCCTGGTCAGTGCGTTCTTCTTTGAAAACGGTAGAGTTTCTCTGCGTCGCCGCTATGTAAAAACCGACCGTTTGATGGCGCAGCGACGTGAAGGGCGTTCGCTCAACGGTATCTACCGCAACGTGCATACCAATGACTCTAAAGCGGCGAAGAACAACACTACAGCCAATACCACGGTGCTCATGTACAACGGCGTGTTATTGGCCATGAAGGAGGATGCGCTTCCCTACGCCATGGACCCGATAACCCTGGAGACGCTCGGTGTTCATGACTTCGATGCACAAATCAAAGCGCAGACATTCACCGCACACCCTAAAGTAGATCCGGTGACGGGTAATCTGTTGGCATTCAGCTATGAAGCCAAAGGCGACGGCTCACCCGATCTGGCTTACTTTGAACTCGCCCCAGACGGCACGTTGCAACACGAAATATGGTTTCAGGCACCTTACGCAGCCATGGTTCATGACTTTGCCGTGACCGAGCACCATGTGGTGTTTCCCCTTATCCCGCTGACTGTCGATGTTGAGCGGATGCAGCGCGGTGGACAGCACTTTGAATGGCAGCCCGATCTTCCTCAGCTTTTCGCGATCGTCCCGCGCCGGGGGAGCAGCAGCGACGTACACTGGTTCAAGGGGCCGGCCAACGGTTTCCAGGGGCATACCCTCAATGCCTTTGAAGAGAACGGACTGATCCATGTCGATATGCCGGTTACCAGCGGCAATATCTTCTATTTCTTCCCTCAGGCAGACGGGTTCGTTCCCTCACCGGAAACGCTGAACTCGCAGATGATGCGGTGGAGCTTCGACTTGAGCGCGGACTCTGACGAGGTAGAACCCTTTGCGTTAAGTGAGTTTCGCTGCGAATTTCCTCGTTGCGATGACCGATTTGTCGGCCGCCCCTATGAACATGGTTTTGTAATCGCCTTCGATCCCGAAAAGCCTTACAACGCCGCCAACGGTCCGATGCCCTTTCAGTTTTTCAATCTGCTGACTCACATGAACGTCCGTACCGGGGAGAGCGAGAGCTGGTTTGCGGGAGACAGCGAGTGCTTCCAGGAGCCTATCTTCGTGCCACGTTCTGCCGATGCGCCTGAAGGCGATGGCTACGTCATGGCGTTGTTAAACCACATCGCGGTGCACTCCACGGAACTGGTGGTACTCGACAGCTTGAACATGGCCGCGGGGCCCATCGCTCGGATCAAACTCCCGCTGCGCATGCGCATGTCCTTGCATGGCTCCTGGGCCGCGACACAGTAGAGCGGACAGGTACGCAGATTCCTTCGATCCCCATGCAAGTGGCCGGCGGGGTTGTCCAGTCACAGACTGGACAACTGCGATCCATTCAGCGGTTGGCTAACAATCAATGGCCACTACACCCGTTGTGACGGTGGTAGACTCGGAGTAGGAGGCCTTTGGCCTCCCTACAATAAGAGAAGGTCGTCTTATGAGCGCATTGTCCTGTGTAAGTACTGATCAGTTTGGACGATCAGATAGACTGACGAAGTGGCAGGAATTCATGAGCATTCATGTCGGACGAACGCCCGAGTCCGTACGACGCCTTGAGTTGACCAGCTTTCAGCCATTGGAGGGTGCGCCCTTTGCCGGACGCTTGGAGTATGGCGATCTGGGCGATTTGCACTTCTGTCGAATGGTGAGTACACCTCATCGATTTTCCCGCCGCCTCAACGCGCCAGTCACACCGAGTGAAGCACCGTGGCTATTGATTCTTCAAATGCGCGGCATCAGCCATTTCAGCCAGGGAACTCGCAGCCATAGCGTGTCTGCCGATGAACTCATGCTGATTGACAGCGGCAAGCCGTTTGAGGTGACCAGTCCCAATGGCTGTGAATATCTGATGTTATTGTGTAGTGGCCTGACAGGGGATGTTGCCATGCCGTCCGACCTTCACCTGAATAATCGGGCAGGTCTTGGAAAAATGTTGCACCATCTGATCACCGATGCTTATAGCCATTACCCATTACTTA